>NZ_CP170483.1:0-4800000 GCF_042691725.1 Kitasatospora purpeofusca
CGCGGAGCGGGTCCCTACGGGCCTTCGGCCCTCCGTTCGCGCCTGACCTTCGGTCAGGCGGCGGACCTGCTCCGCGTGTCCGCACCCGGGCTTCGCCCGGTGGGCCCGGCGCTTCGCGCCTTGCCGGCTCCCACTCCGCTTCGCTCCATGAGGCCCGTGGACTGAGGTGGGATCATATAGTTGAGCTGGGTTTTTGGCTGAGCTTACGGCGGGCTGACTGGGAAGCGGAGTGGCGTGCCGGGGGCGCGTGCGGGTCGGCTTCACTCCCGCCAGAGTGGTCTAGGCCACGGTCTAGTCCACTCTGGCGGTCTCACGACGGGTCGGGATGCGCTACCCTCGGAGGGTCTCCAGTGTATCAGTCCACGGGCGTCAGGTGATCCCGCCGGAAGTGGGGTCCGGGCCCCTGCTTTTCAGGCTTTTGCCGGAATTTGTGACCGGGGACTGATATCCTGCCGGATAGTCGCTTCTGTCGCGCATGTTTTCCGGTCGCATCGATTCTCGGGCCGGTCCGTCGAATGTATCAGTAGGGCACTGTCAGCATTTCCCGCGTGGTCCCTGGTGTGGGTCCGGGAATGGGTGAGGGGAGACACGTCTTCGTGAACGTCGTAAAGCCTGGCCTGAAGGCCGCTCAGTCCGCCGCCGGCATCTCGCTGCGCGGGCACCAGGAGGAGGCGCTGGAGGCCATCGTGCGGGCCTGACGCCCCGTCCGGGGTGCTCGGCGCCGAACGGGCTGCGGGTGACGGTGCAGATGGCCACCGGCTCCGGGAAGTCGTACGTCGGTGCTGCGGCAGGCCAGAAGCTGGTGCCCCGGGGCGTGGTCCTGGTCGTGGTGCCGACGCTGGACCTGCTGGTGCAGATGGTCGGCGCCTGGCGGGCGGCCGGGCGTTCCGGGGACATGCACGCCATCTGCTCGCTGGTGGACCGTGAGCTGCCGTTCGGGGTGATGGCGAGCACCGGTCCGCTGGTGATCGGCAGGTGGCTGGAGCACGCCGCGAGGCACCGCCGTCCGACCACCCTGTTCGCCACCTACACCTCGGTCGGGGCGGTGAGGGACGCCTACGAGTACTGGGCGGAGCGCCAGGGCGAGGTGCTGCCGCCGCTCGGGCTGATGGTCTGCGACGAGGCGCACCGCTCCTCCGGCAGTGTCGAGAAGACCTGGACCGTGGTGCACGACCAGGGCGCGATCCCGGCGGAGCGCCGGCTCTACATGACGGCGACGCCGCGGATCTGGGCGCCGCCCAGGCGCCCGGTGAAGAACCGTGAGGGGGCCTGGCAGCCGCTGCCGGAGGAGCTGGCCGTCTCGATGGACGACCAGCGGGTCTACGGGCCGCACGTGTACTCCCTGGGTCTGGCGGAGGCGATCGACAGGAAGTTGTTGGCGCCGTTCGAGATCGTGGTCCTGGAGCTGCGCGACCCGCTCGGCGACCGGGCCGCGGCCGAGGCGCAGGGCGTGCCGTGGGGTCCGGGGGTCGGTGAGGCGGAGGACGGGAGCGAGGACGAGGTGCCGGCCGCGCGGATCGCGGCGATCCAGGCCGGGTTGGTCAAGACCGTGGTCGAGCGGGGGCTGGAGCGGTGCATCACGTTCCACAGCCGCACGATCGAGGCCCGCTACTTCTCCGAGACGCTGAACCAGACGGTCGAGAAGCTGCACTTCGAGAACCCGCAGAAATACCCGCCGGAGTTCTGGGCGCAGTGGCTCTCCGGCGAGCATGAGATCGACTACCGCAAGGAGCTGATCGGGGACTTCGGGAAGGGTGAGGAGGACGACGGGCTGAAGCATCGGATTTTCAGCAACTGCAAGGTCCTGGGCGAAGGCGTCGACATGCCGAACGCTGATTCGGTTCTTCTGCAGGGCCGGGGCAGCATGGTGGATATCGTCCAGGCCATCGGCCGGTCCCTGCGCATGCAGCCCGGTGAAGGAAAGACCGCGAGCCTGATCGTACCGGTCTTCCTCAAGCCGGGAGAGGAGCCCGGAGACATTCTGGAGTCCGATTCCTACGGACCCCTGGTCAAGATCCTGACCGCGCTGCGCAGCCACGACGCCAAGGTGGTCGAGGCCCTCGCGGTGCCACAGAAGTCCGGCAAGCGGACCAAGGGGCGCAGCGCCGAGGCTGCTTCCGGCCCTGGTGAGAGCATGGTCGGTGCGGGCGGGTCGGGGGCGTTCACGTTGCCGGTGCGGTTCCAGTCGCCGGTGGACGAGAACGTGCTCGCGCTGTTCATCGCCTCGCGGGTGCTGGTCGGGGAGACCCAGTTGTGGCGTGAGGGGATCGGTCACGCGCGGCGGTGGTTCGAGGAGACCGGCGGCCTCGACGTCCCCTATTCGGCACTCGTCGGAGAGAACGGGAATTACCCGCTGGGAAAGTGGCTGTCGGACCGGCGAGGGGAGAATGCGAATGGCGAGCTGGCGCCATACCGGGTGGAGATGCTCGACGCGCTCGGCATGATCTGGTCCGTGAGCGATGCCCGCTTCGAGGCCGGCCTCGACTGGGCGCGGGTCTGGGCGAAGGGCCACGGCGGGAGCCTGGCGGCGCCGGCGCGGGCCTCGGTCGGCGGCTACGCCATCGGAACGTGGCTCTCCGAGCTGCGGGCCGCAGCCCAGGTGCCGGCCGGAGAGCAGGGGGCGCTGGCGCCGGAGCGGCGGCGGGCGCTGGAGGAGATCGACCCCTGGTGGTGCCCGGTGTGGCCGGTCACCTGGCAGCGCGCCTACGCCACCGCCCGCATGTGGTGGCTCGACACCGACGGCCAGGCCGACTGGACCCGGCTGCCCTCGGACACGGTGTTCGAGGGCGAGCAGCTCGGCCGCTGGGTGCAGGCGCAGCGGGCCGGCTGGCCCGGCCTGGAAGAGGACCAGCAGGACCTGCTGACGGCGATCGGCATCGAGGCCGACCTCGAGCTGGTGGCCGCGAAGGCCGCCGCCGAGGCGAAGCCGAAGGTGTCCCGCACGGACCGGTTTGCCCAGGGTCTGGCGGCGCTGGCGCAGTTCGTGGCGCGGGAAGGGCACGCGGCCGTCAGGCGCCCGCACAAGGAACCGTTGGAGACCGTGGAGGCCGGTCCTGGCGGTGAGGAGCAGGTGGTGGTGTCGCACTTCGCCCTGGGCACCTGGCTCAACAACCAGAAAGCCCGCCGAGCGAAGCTCACGCCGGGGCAGCTCGCGCAGCTCGCCGAGCACGGCGTGGAGTGGGCGTGACCGACAGCGTGGTCCTGCCAGCAGCTGCGTCCGCCGCAGCGGTGGTGGCCAGGTGAGGGTCTCGTTGACCGCCATCGCGTGCGGTGCGCCCGAGCGGCCCGCACTCCGAGCCGTGCCGCCCAGCTCTGTACGCGGGGGGTTGGAGAAGCTGCCCGGCCGCATCCAGCCTGGCAGAACGGCGCGGGGTCCCACCATCATGCTGGTGGGACCCCGCGCGGTTCCAGAGTGGAGCACCACTCGCTATGCGGTGAGGGCGAGCCAGTTGTGGGACGACGGCCAGCGCCGGGGCTTCATGATCTGCCGGATTCCCAGTAGGTCCGCGCATCGCCCTTCGATGGCGTTGAGGGCCTCGGGCGGTGTGTCGTCGCGAAGGTGCAGCACCCGGACCTTCGCGAAGACGACTCGCTTGGCCGGGTTGTGGTCGTGGCTGTCCAGTCGGCCGAGCAGACCGTCGGAGCGGCTGGCCTGTCCGAGCCACCGGAGCCGGTCGACGGCGTCGGTGATGAGGTAGATCCCGGTGACGATGTCGAGGTCGGCGTACCTCCAGCGGTCTGCCCAGGAAATTGCAGTCCTCAGGTAGGTCTGTTCGAGGTACCTGCCACAGGCCAGCGGGAGTCCTCCGAGCCGCGGAGTCGTCATGGTGGGGCCGATCGGCAGCGCGGTGGTCACGCGTCCTCCCCAGCGGCCTCGGTGATGAGCCTCTCCGTCTGGGACTCATCCACCGTGGCGTGGCCGTACTGCATGTCGTTCACGGTGGAGATCAGGTTGTTCAGGTCCTGCTTGATGTAGCTCAGCGCCTTGGTGATGGCGCCGAACTCGTCGTCCGTGACGTGGGCCAGGGCGAACTGGTTGGCGTTCAGTGCCGCGTCCGCGAGTTCGCGGGCGGCGTTCACCAGGTCGACGACGGCGGTGGGCAGGTGGTTGGTCGCGTTGGAGTAGAAGTGGTCCCGGGCCTTGAGGAAGAGCTCCTGGGGGTGGGGTCCGGGGTGGTCGGGGTGGTCGGGTCGGTCTCGCTGTCGCGCCCCTTCGTCGGCTTACGGCGCTGGGTCACCTTCGGGAACTCGGTGTCAAACCAGTGCTTGGTCGCGGTCGTGCCGTCGATGGGCTTGTTGTCCGTGCCGATCGTGCGCGGGGCGAGGCCCTCGTTGGCTGCGTCGGCGAGCTCCCGCATCAGCGCGACGGTGCGCTCCGGCTGCAGCAGCATCGCCTTGCGGGCGCTGATGGTGCTGCGCCGGATCTTCCGGTCGGCCGTGGTCTCGCCCTGGTCCTCCGGGTCGTTGTCGTGGCCGCCGGCCTGAGCGCCGATCGAACCGCGGTCGGCATCGATGATCTTGTGTTCGGCGAGCCAGTGAATGCCGCGGGTCGTCAGGAAGTCCTCCAGGACGCCGTTATCCGCGAGGCCGGCCTCTAGGGCGTCGCGCCACTCCGGGAGGTCCAAGTGGTTGTGCGTCTTGATGAAGGTGCTGCTCAGCATGCCGTCGAGCACGCGGGGGTTCCAGCGGTACCGGTAGCCCTCGCCGATGACGGAGGAGACCATCCGAAGCCGGTGGGACACGTGGTCCTTGTTGGTGTAGCTGCGCTTCGGCTCGCCCAGGACTCGCCTGACGGCCATCGCCCGGTCGTAGTCCTCGGGGAAGACCGCGGTGAACAGGGCCCGGTCGCGGCGGTCGCGGGTGGTGACTAGGTCCTCGCCGTCGATGCGGTACGGGTCGATGCCTTCGCCCGCGAGCCAAGCGCGCTCCGTCTCGTCGATCCACCCGTTCGCCTTGGCGTCGCGGAGGACGGCGCGCAGGTCGGAGGCAGCCTTCTCGGTGAGGCTGTAGCCCAGCGGCGGACGGCGGTGGTCGGCCCGGTTGGGGTCGAACACGACGTTGTGGAACTCGTCGGGGTTCGCCGTCCCGACGATGATCTGGAGCTGGATCGTGGCGATCTTCTCGGCGTCGCGCGCGATCTGGTGCTGCGGGTGCCGCTCGTCGCCCCAGGCGGCGCGCATCGTGTCCGCGAAGGCCGGCACCCAGACCGCGGGGTCGGCGATGTGGGCCGGGTACTCCTGGTTGGGCGGCAGGTCGAGCTTGGTGCGCTCGACGCCGAACACGATCTCCTTGGCCGACAGCCCGAACAGGCCCAGGCGGGCCCGCGACCGGTTCGCGCCCTTGATCGCGGGCTGGTCCAGCACCCTACGCACCTTGGAGGTACCGTTGTGGTTCTCCTCGATGGTGCGAAGCAGCGGGACGTGCAGGGTGGTCTCGTTCTGGCCGTAGACACGGATGTCGTCGCGCAGCTTGTAGCCGCGGGCACCATCAGCGTCGCTGAGGGCCTGTTCCATGACCCCGATCAGGGAGCTGAGGGTGTTGGCCGCCACCGGCTCGCTGGTCGCCAGGAAGGGCATCGGCTGGCCGAAAGTGTCGGTGCCGGTGGCCAGCCGGGGGAGCATGCGGGTCGGGTCCGGGTTGGGGCGCACCGGGGAGTGGAAGGCGCCACGGATGCGCTCGTTGTACTCGCCGGGGGTTCCGGCGAACCCGTGGGCCATGACGTTCAGGATGCGCAGCTTGGTGCCGGGGTCCTGGGTGATGGCGCTCGGCTTGAGCTTGTAGCTGCCGCCGACGCGGGTGAGGTAGTCCTTCGGGCGCACGATGTACGGCGCGATGGCGTCGGTGATCTCCAGCGGCAAGCCGGTGGCTTCGGCCAGGGCCTCGGAGAACAGCTGGATCCAGCTCTGCTTATCAGCGCCGGGGAACGGGTTCGCAATCACGGTGTCTCCCAAGAGGGACGCAGGTACCGTCCGGACCGAGGCGGACCGGGCGGAGCTGAAGGCCCGGACACCCTTGGAAGCCCTTGGGAGCCGTTCGGTTTCAGCCGCCGCACGCGAAAGCGCGATGTAGACGTCTGAACCCGTCCGATCCTCGGCTATGTGGCGCGGCCGCCTATGCAGCCATTGCGCACTCCCCGACTCGTATGAGCCACTGGAGGTCAAGCAGAGTCCCGGCATCGAGCCGAAAGCTGCCGACCAGGCTACACCTGGGCCCTGATCCAGTGTCAAGGCCCGCTGGGATGCGACCCGCCCGCACCCGGACGGCAGCTCCGCCACATCGCGCAGGTCGTCGGCCGAGCCGGGCGACCCACGGCCAGGCGGCGCTGCACCGATGCTCCGGCTGGCTGCCATCGCCGGGGTAGGGAAGCGTCGGCCTGGCCCGGCTTACCGAACGGGGGGCACCGGCCCCGCCAAGCCCGCGCCTGCGGGTACCGGGGATGCGGCCAAGCGCTCCCGAGGGATGCCCGCTGTGGCGGTCGCGGTCAGGCCGAACTCTGGGATGTCGACCGCGCTCCACACGCCCTGTCGGGCGGCGGTGGTCGCGGCGAGCTGGATCAGCAGGCCCGGGTCCCCGACCTCGGTGACCGCCCCGCGTGGCAAGCCGCCGTCGGGCAGCAGCGGGGCGAGCTCGGCCGCGGATGGGATGGTCGCGGCTTCCCGCTCGCGGGCCCGGGTCGCGGGGGAGGTCGCCCTCCAGCAGGTTCTCCATCCGCACCTACCGGGCTCCGACCGGCCGGTCCCGCGCGCCCGGGGGCAGGCCGCGTGGGCGGGGGCCGGTTACCTGCGCCAGGCGGGTGGGGGCGGGCAGCCTCGCATGTACTCGGTGACGGCCCAGGGGTAGCGGTAGTGGGCGTTGCTGAAGGGCCAGATCGTGCGCTGGTCCTGCGGTTTGGGGGCGGGGCGGCCCGAACGAGAGCGGGGCTTGGGTGGCTGGGGCGGACGCAGTTTGCAGGTGGCGGCGAGGTCGAACAGGTGGGGCAGGTCGTTGCCGGTGAAGGGGGCGTCGAACAGGGGGGTGTCGCCGGCTTCGGCGATGGCGTGTTGGTAGGCGGCGGCGAGGAGCAGGGGGCGTGCCCAGGGCGGCACGGGGTGGGTGAGGCAGCCGAAGCGCAGGCCGTCCGGGTCGTGGAGGGCGATGGTGGCCGCGCCGTCGGCGAGGTCGGTGGGGCGGGCGGTGTGGAGTTGGGCGTCGGACGCGGCGGTGAAGACCGCGGTGGCGAGCTGGGCCGCGAGATGGGGGTGGGCGGTCGCGGTGTGGAGGCGGCGGGCGACTTCGGTGGCGGTGGTGGGGGGCATCTGGGGTGGGTGGAAGCCGCGGTCGTGGGCGAGCGGCGGGGTGCAGCGGCAGCGGCGCTGGGCACCGTCGCCGGAGCAGTAGGTGGTCAGGGCGGGCAGGTTGAGCCAGCGGTCGTGCATCGGGACGGGGCGGGGCGGGCGGCTCCGCGGGAGGTCGCTGTCCTCGGTGCCGGGTAGGCGGGCGGCCGCGTCGGCGAGGCGGTGGTCCACCTGGCGAAGGGCCTGTTCGAGGGTGGGGGTGGGGCGTCGGCGGTGGCAGACCAGGAGCAGGTGGACGCCGGTGCGCTCGCGCAGGGTGATCAGGTCGTGGATGCGGCGGCGGCCGAGCAGGTGGGCGCGCAGCACGGTGAGGTGGGTGATGGGGGTGGCGAGGGTCCAGGCGGCGGTCATCGCCCAGGGCGGGTTAGGGTCGAGCCTGGGGTAGCCGGTGACGGGGACGGGTTTGCCGAGGGCGGCGAGGATGTCGTAGGCGAGGCAGATCGTGGAGTCGGTGCCGACGGTGGGGTGGACGGTGGCCCGGCCGGTGGTGGGGTTGTGGGCGGCCTGGGCGGTGCGGGTGTGGGGCAGGTCGTCGTGGGGGTCGAGGACGACGGTGACCGGCGGCGGGTCGGGGCAGGTCAGCACGGTGCGCCTGCCTGTCGTCGGCCGAGTTTGCTGTAGGCCCAGCGCACGAGGTCCTCGTCGACCTGGGCGCGCCCGGCTTCTTTCATGCCGGCGGCCAGGTGGTGGGTGATCTTCGCCCAGGCCCGGAAGTTGCCGTGGGCGGCTTCGCGGTCGCACAGGGCGATCAGCTCCGGGTCGGCGTCGGCCCAGATCGGGTGGAAGGCCGGAATCGTGTCCAGGACCTCCTCCAACGTCAGGGGGTCGATCTCCTGCCAGCAGTAGACCCTCGACTCACGCATCGGCTCGCTCTGCAGCATCTCGAAGCAGCCGTTGCCGCCGGTGAAGACGATCGTCAGGTCGGTGCCGGTGTCGTCCCACAGGTAGCGCAGGTACTCGAAGCACAGCTTCGACAGCCACTGGGCCTCGTCGCACACCAGCACCCGGGTCTCCTCGAGCGCGCCGCGCAGCATGCGGTCGAACTCGATCGCGTGGGAGGGCGGACGGCCCGGGAGTTCCAGGGCGTAGAACAGTTCGTGGCGCAGGTCGCGGGTGGAGGGGCGGGCTCGGAACTGGATGCGGTGGATGATCTGCGGGGCGAGGTCGCGCAGCGAGGCGTTGACCGCGAACGACTTTCCGTGCCCGGCTCTGCCGTAGATGCAGATCATCGCCCTGGCCTCGATCGCGGCGCGGATGTTCTCCCGTACCGCCAACAGGGCCTTGGTGCCGACCACGTGGGCGCCGCGCAGCCGCATGTAGTGGTCCTCACGCTCGGCAGGCAACCGGCCCAGTCGGTCCGCAGTCGTCACAGGCGTCCTCCCTCGTCTTCTGCTTCTACTTCGTCGGCCCTGTCCACGGCGCCGCCGCTGTCCGGGGCGTGTGCCGTCCCAGGTGTCGGTGAGCCGGCCTCGGTACCGGTGCCGGGTGCTGCCGGGCGGGATCGGCGCAGCGGGCGGGCCCACGAGGTGGGTGCCTCGCGCGGGGGGATGAGGTCCGGCAGCGCCCGCTTCGCCAGAGTGCTCCTGGCCCCGGCGGCCGCGGCGAGTTGCTCCTCGGCCTCGGCTGCGGTCAGCGCCGCCAGCGGCTCGGGCCGGCCCGGCCCGGTGACGGCGCCGTAGCGGCCCAGCCGGCGGCGCTGGCGGTCCGCGGAGGCCAGCGCCCGCACCATCGTGCGCCGCTGGGCGTCCTTGGCCCGGCGCAGCGCGGCCCGCTGGGCCGCGGTGGCGGCGTCAGCGAGGTGCGCCGGCCCGAGGTGGGCGCCGGTGGCGGCGTCGAACACCTCGATCTCGTGGTCGTGGTGGGGACGAACCGCACCCGTACCCGGGTGCCGTCCTTGCCGTGCATCCACGGGCCGACGTAGTAACGCCCCCGCCAGTAGACGCCCTTCGTGGACAGGACCTTGTCGCTTCCCGCGTCCTCGAGGGTGAAGGAGCGCAGCAGGGCGGGCGAGACGTCCTCGATCGGGGTGGGGTCGTCCTGCCACGCCTGGAGCGGTGTGCGGCCGCCGAGCGGCTTCGGGCGGTGCTCGGTGTTCCACCACCGCACCCAGTCCAGGAGCCGTGCGGTGAACTCCGCGAACGGCAGCAGGCCGTCCAGGTCGCCGCGCCGCGGGCGCGGCCCGGTCGTGGCGGCGGGCGCGTGGAGGTAGCCGGGCAGGGCGGCCAGGAACATGTCGACGACGCAGTGGTTGAGGTTCTCCACCGTGCCCTTCAACTCCGGCCTGCGCGGCGGAAGGTCCTGCACCGGGACCGCGAGCGCGCCCAGCGCCCTCGTCACCGTGGCGCACAGGAACTCCTTGCCGCGGTCCACCCGCACCAGTTCCGGCAGCCCTCCGATCGGCCCGTACGGGCCGATCGGCTCGTCCCTCGACAAGGCGATCCGCAGGGCAGCCAGCACCGCGTCCCGGGACGGCTGGTGCGGAGTGACGGCCGCACCCGTGATCGCGTTTTTCGCGCAGTCGATGAACCATGTCACCCACGGGCGCACCGCACGCCCGTCCAGCTCGACCTCGACGGGCAGATGCTTGTGGTCGCCCTCCCAGCACGCGTTGCGCCACTTCACCGGACGGGCCAGATGCACATCGTGCGCGCGCCGGGCCCTCTCCCCCGCCCTTCAGCGCAGCACGCTGCCCCGCGTTCAGATCCCGGCGCACCGCCCGCTGGAGGGTCGCCAACGACGGCACACCCACTCCCCGCCGTCCCCGGCCGACTCCCCGTCCGCTCCCCCGACGACAGAGCCGTCCGCCGACCCACGGGCCTGCGCGACAAGCTCCCTGTGAACCGCCGCCGCATTCCCGCACCACAACGCCAACCGCGTATGGACCTCGTCGGTGACCGTGAACCGCGGCCGGGGCCTGCACGCCGTCCGGCCCTCCTCACGGGCCTCCCGCAGCCAGCGCTGCACCGTCCGCACCGACCGGCCCACCGAGGAAGCCGCAAGTCGAACATGGCCGGGCGTCAGAACACCGCGCTCCTCAAGAGCCAGAAGCCGGAACACCACCTGCTCCCGCACCATCCCTGCCGGACCGCCAGCCCCCGCCTCATCGCTCCCGCCACCGCCGTCCGCCACCCACGCCTCCCGACCCGTCCGACAGCCCCGGCACGACCGAGCCCGTCCCCTGCCCGTCCAGGAAGACAGCGACCGCACCACGATGACGCACCATCAACCAGTACCGCCATTGACCAGCAAAAACACGCCCACACCCCACGACAGAAAACTGCCACACCTCACGACAAACACATGCAGCTTCACACCCCGACGGCCAGGCCGGAGCGCTCTCCGCGCACCGGCGCCGGCAGCTGGAGGAGATCGACCCCTGGTGGTGCCCCACCTGGCCGATCACCTGGCAACGCACCTACGCCGCCGCCCGCCGCTGGTGGCTGGAGGCCGAAGGCCGAAGGCCGCGTCGACTGGGAGCAACTGCCCGAGGATGTCGTCTTCGAAGGCGAGCCCCTCGGCCGGTGGGTGCGGGCGCAGCGGGCTGGCTGGGCCGAGCTCGACCAGGAGCAGCGGGACCTGCTGACCGCGCTCGGCATCGAGGCCGACCAGGAGCTGGTGGCCGCAAGGCAGGCCGCTGCGGCGAAGCCGAAGGCCTCGCGCGCCGACCGGTTCGCCCAGGGCGTCGCCGCGCTCGCCCAGTTCGTCGATCGGGAGCAGCACCTGCGGGTGCCCCGCCCGCACAAGGAACCGCTGGAGGCCGTGGAGGCCGGCCCCGGTGGCGAGGAGCTGGTGGTGGTGTCGCACTTCGCGCTGGGCACCTGGCTCAACAACCAGAAGGCCCGCCGGGCGAAGCTCACGCCGGGACAGCTCGCGCAGCTCGCCGAGCACGGGGTGGAGTGGGCGTAGCGGGCCGTCCTGGCCGGGCTGGCGTCGTTGACCGGCGGCCGGTGCGCCCCGGAACGGCTGGGTGGCGGCGCGGGTACGCGCGGTCGGGCTGTTGTTCTTGCGGTTCCGGGCCGGGTGCGGCGGGATTGGTACCGGTGGTACCGCCGCCTCAGCGGGTGGGGCCGGAGGAGCGGGGCGGGGGAGCACGCCATCGTGATCGGGCGCGGTGCTGCGGGCTGGGGTGCCACCGCCGCGCCAGCACCCACCGGCCAGTGGACGTAGCCGGTCTGGCTCGGCGGTAGTTGCCGCGGCCCGCCTCAGGAGAGTGCCTGGGACACGTTTTCCGGGTCGGTGGCGGGGTTCTACACCAGCTCTGTCACAGCTTGCGGATCTTCTCCATGTATGGACTGAGCTGCCGTTAGAAAACGTTCATGAACGCCTTATCCAGCATCACCACGCCATCCTGGGATCACTGCGGACAAGGGGTTCACCGCCGCTGACCTAGTGGGCTGCCGGGGCATACGTGTCGGGCCCGGCGGTCAGTGCCTTGCCCATCTTCCGGATGCGGACCGTGTCGCTTACCTCGCCGCGCTCGCGCCCGGTAGCGACCTCGACCTGCGCGGCACCACCATCGACGGAACCCTGCTGGCCAGCATCCGCAGCGCCTGCACCGACCGTGCGACCACAAATCCCCGCTTCGGTTGGACCGACTTCACCGAGACCACCTTCACCGGCGACGCCGCCGTCGTGCTCGCAGACGCGGCGCTGGCGGATGCGGCCGCCGTCGGCGGCGTGCACGAGGTGCAGCGGCACGGTGTGTTGCCCGGTGGCGCGAACGCCCTGGAGGACGTCGTCGAGGCGAAGCTGCGCGGCATCGAGGTCCCGCACCCCGCCGGCGCCCTGCCGCCCGCGCCCGGCACCCCCGTCGACCTGATGGCCGCCCTCGAACGCGCCCTCGCCGACGCCGAGCAGCACCACTCGAAGACCACCCGCGCCGTGAAGAACACCTCGACGAAGAGCCCGACCCGAAGCGGCCCGACCGACAAGACGCCGCCGCCGGCGGCCGCGAGGGCCGACTCCGCTTCCGCCCGCCGGGCACGCAGACCCGGCGACGAGAGCGGTCGGCAGAGCAGACCCAGCCGGTAGCGGGAGCACGACCACCCCATTAGATAGAGCACCAGAACATCTTGCCGGCTGGCGAACCGGGCGCCAGGCCACAGGCGGTTGCCCGATTCCACATCACTCAGACGCAATCTGACGCAAAAGACTTGACCGCACCCCCCGGGGCGTACCAAGTTCCTGGCCCTACTTGTGGATGGTCCCGTACAGTAACTAGTGCGCGCTGGATGTCGCTGGATGACGGTGGATGACGCTGGATGTCCGGCGATACGGGCGCGCAGAAGGCCCCACCTTGATGGGCGGCAACCCTGAGGTGAGGCACATCTGCTTCCCTGCAAGCAGCAAACCTGGGCGTTCAGCAGTCGTCTCTGCTGGGCGCCCGCTGCTTTCGGTGCCGCTGGCTGCTAGCCGCGGAGCACTTCGAGCAGCAACCGAGCCGCGTTGACCACCGCGTTGGTGATCGCCCACTTCTCGGCCAGCTTGCTGCACCCTCCGAGCCGGGTCCGGATGTCGGCCGCCTTGCGCGTCCTCAGCCGTTCCTTGCCCTTGCGGGTGCGCGCCATCAGTACCTCGCAATCCGGGTGCGATCCGCACCCATAAGGCCCCGTCAACTGGTGTGCGGGGACAACAAGGAGCGGACCACGGGGCCGTGGTCCGCTGTTGAACCCGAGCCCCTGATGGCGTACTTAGAGGTTACGTGCACGACACTGTCCGGTTCCAACGATCTGGGGCTGTCTTCCACTAAATGTGACGTCAGCCACACTGGTTGCCCCACGCATAGGGTCAGCGGTGTCCGGCGAGTTCCTCCAGCCGGCTGGCGAGCCGGGGGCCGGGGCGGCGGGCGATGCCGTCGAAGTTGGCGGCGTCGGCGGGGTCGGCGTGCACGACCAGGCGCTCGACCTCGTCGACGAGGCCAGCGGCGGGCTGGGCGTTCTCAGCGGGGTACCAGGGCGGCATGACGGCCGTGACCACCTTGAAGTAGCCGGGCAGCGGCGGCACGGCGGGCGCCATGCCTTGGCCGCCCGCGCCGGCCAGGCAGCCTTCGGTGAACCAGTGACTCGCCTCGTCGAGTTCGCCGTGCTCCAGGTGCTGGAGGTAGATGGCGAACGCGGCGGTCCGGTCGCCGGCCCCGGCGGCGATCCTCCACCAGAAGGCGGCCGAGAGTGGGTGCCCGGCCAGATGGAGCAGACAGCCGAAGATCCTGGCGCCTTCGATCTCCAGGTCGGTGTCGGGGTCGAAGACCGTGATCGGGCCGTCGTCGTTGCGGGCGAAGCGGGCCAGCATGGCCAGCGCCTTGGGGCCGGTGAGCGCGGAGCGGGAGAGCGAGTTGAGGCCGAGGCGGGCCCGGTTGTACTCGCGCCACCAGTCGGGTTCCTGGTAGCGGCCCGCCCGATGGCGTGCGACGTCCTCCGCGATGCGCCGCAGCGCGGCACCCAGGCCCGGCCCGCCGGCCGGGCCTGCGGCGGGCGGCGGGTCGGCCTCGCGTTCGGCGAGGATCAGGTCCACCGCCACCGCCCGGTCGCCGGTCGCCACGTAGCCGGCCGACCAGGCGTGGGTGCCGGTCGCGGTGTCGGTGAGGAGTTCGAGGTCGAGGTCGTGGTCGGCGAGCCGGCGCCCGGGACGCGGGGCGTTCCGGTCCGGGGGCCGACGGGTGGCTGGTTCACCGGCGGTCTCCTCTGCTGGTGCGGGTGTCGGTGGGCTTCAGGAGGTTCAGCGGGCGCAGCTCGACGTCGAGCTGGTTCATGGCGCGCCGCAGGTCGCGGTCCGCCGTGCTCGGGTGCGTGCCCAGGAACCAGGCGATGAAGTGGCTGGAGCGGCCGGCCGCTTTCAGGATGACGATGTCGAACTGGCGCTGCGTAAGGACGCTTAGCCGGGCGAGGAGATGGGTCATCGGGTCCCAGTCCTCGGCCTTCTCGCTGCCCAGTGGCTCCAGTCCGCGTAGAGTTCCCATGCCACCACCGGATCGCTCAGGACCACAGGGGGGCATGTGCGCTGCAGATCAGTAGCACGCCGGTCACCACGATGGCCAGAAAGGCAGGCCGGCCCTGCAGAAGGTGGACCACCGGCATCTGATCGAGCATCAAGAATTCCCCAATCTGGGTGTTCAACAGTCGGGCCGCCTTTCAGCCAGGGTTCGTCGGCCGCCCGATGCCGCTGACGACCAGCGGCGCGGATTCCGACGATGCCTCAGGGCCAGGACCAGTAGCCAGCCCGTCCGCTTGTCCGACGGACAACGACGGACAAGACGAAACGGACTCCATGAACGAGAAGACGCTGGCTACAACGGGGCGGCTGCGGAACGCTAGCGGGAGGAGGCGCGCGCCGCTGCCCGGTCTCGATCCCAACACAGCTGCTTTGGTCGCGCTACTGCAGGCATGGGTGAACGAGTCCGGGCTGACGTTGGACGCGATTGCACAGTCCTTCACGCCCGAGCAGTTCGGCGGTCGGCCTGCGCCACGGCGGAGCGCAATTGGTGAGCGTCTGAGAGGGAAGGCTCTCGATCGGGACTTCGTCGGCGCAATCGTCGAGGTGTGCACACCAGACGAGCAGGTACAGGCCCGACGTCTAAAGCAGGCCCTCGCGGTATTGAAGCAGGTCGAGGACGCCCAGACCCCTACCGGCTCTGCCACGTCCGACAGTTCCCACGCCCTACTCGTGCGCAACCAGCAACACACCATCGACGTACAGAACAAATTGATGCAAGCCCAGGATGCGCTGCTTAGAAGCAATCAGGCACTAGCTCAGAGCAATCAACTGGTCTTGATGTTGTTACACATGGTGAACCATCTGAACGAGAAGTACCGCGAACTGCAGCGGGAGTCGGACCGGCTTCGCTTCAGCGCATCGAGCCTCCCCACTCAGGACGACGTTCATCGCAAGCTCGCCACCACATCCAACCTGCTGGAGAAGGCACGTGAGGAACGAGCACGCGCTGAGATCGAACAGCAGGAAGCCCTCCAGCTCAAGGATGTCGCCCTTCGACGCGCCGACGCCCTGCAGCACGAACTTGACCGACTGCGTGGGGAACCGCAAGACGCGAGCCTGCCCACGCCATCGGAGCTCACCTGGTGGGACCCGATCCCTGCCACCCAGGATCCCGAGCTCGACGACATTGCCAGGGCGCTGGCAACAGCAAGCGCCGTCAACGACGAGAACGAGCAGCTCACACAGGAGGCACGCGAGAATCTTGGACTCGAACCCGCCGATGACATGTTGTCCGCGTTGTCCGTCCCCGCGCCGGACAACGCGGACAATCGGATCAACAACCCGGAAGCGGAATCCGGCGCCGCCGAAACCATCGTCGGCCTGGGTGAGCCCAACCTAACGCTGGCGGAACTGGCCGCTTCGGAGGCGGTCTTCGGCCAGACCCCGACCGGCTTCATCCTCTTCGACGACCGGCTCCGCCTCCAGCGCGTCAACAACGCCTTCGCCTCCGGGATGGCCCTCGCCCCCACCGACCTGGAGGGCCTCACCCCGCACGACATCTTCCCTAACACCGAGGCCGACCGGCTCACCGCCGCCCTGCGCAAGGTCCTCGCCAGCGGCGAACCCGTCTTCGACCTGCGCTTCCACGCCGCCGTCCCCAACCGGCTCTGGGCCGTCTCGCTCTACCGCCTCAACGGCGCGGCCGGCCAGCCGATGGGCGTCGCCGGACAGGTCTCCGACGTCACCAGCCGGCACGTGGCCGAACGCGAGGCCGACGGCGTGCGCCGCAACCTCGCCCTGCTCAACGAGGCCAGCGCCCACATCGGCTCCACCCTCGACCTGGAGACCACCGCCAAGGAACTGCTGGACGTCGTCGTCCCGCCGTTCTGCGACCTCGCCACCGTCGACCTCTACACCGCGCTGCTCTCCGGCGAGACCGTCCCCAGCACCGGCCGGCTCGGCGACACCGTGCTCACCGACGACAGCGGCGAACTGCGCCGGGTCGCCGTCTCCAGCGTGGTCGGCGGCGCCTCCTCGGTACTCGGCTCGGTCACCGGCCTGCCCATCGCCGAGGCCGGCGGCACCCTCTGCTACCCGCGCCGCTCCCCGCACGCCCGGGCGCTGCGCACCGGCCGCAGCGTCGTCCCCGAGCCCGGCCCCGACCCGCTGCTGCGCTCCACCCTGATCGTCCCGCTGGTCGCCCGCGACCAGATCCTCGGCCTGGTCCAGCTCTCCCGGGCGATCGGCAGCGAACCCTTCGACGCCCGCGACGTCGCCATCGCCGAGGAACTCGTCGCCCGCGCCGCCGTCTGCATCGACAACGCCCGCCTCTACCGGCGCGAGCACGAGCGCGCGCTGATCCTGCAGCGCAGCCTGCTGCCCCCGGGCAACCCGGTCGCCAGCGGCCTGGAGATCGCCCGGCGCTACCTGCCCAGCAACAACAACACCGAGGTCGGCGGCGACTGGTTCGACGTCATCCCGCTGCCCGGCAACCGCACCGCCCTGGTCATCGGCGACGTCATGGGCCGCGGCCTGCGCGCCGCGACCGTCATGGGCCAGCTGAGGACGGTGCTGAGAACTCTGGCGATGCTTGATCTCAGCCCCAGCGCCGTGCTGACCGCATTGGACGACACTGTGTGTGCCATGGCTGGTGACAGCCCTCAGGACGAGGTGTACCTGGCGACCTGCCTCTATGCCGTGTACGACGCCGTCACCAAGCACTGCATGTTTGCCAACGCCGGCCACCTCCCGCCCGTGCTACTCAGCCCCGGCGAGCCCGCCCGGATGCTGGACGTACCGCCTAACCCACCGCTGGGTGTCGGTGGCGAGCCCTTCGAGGATGTCGAGCTGACCCTCCCGGGCGGCGCCGTGCTCGGCCTTTTCACCGACGGCCTGGTGGAGTCCCGCAAGCACCACATCGACGAGGGGCTGCGCGCCCTACGCACCGCACTCTCCGCCGAGGGCATGGGCCTGGAGCAGCTCTGCGACCACGTGCTCGGCGAGCTCAACCCGCACCACGGCGAGGACGACATCGCCCTGCTGATGGCCAGGACCCGGCCGCCAACCGAGACACCGGCACCACCTCCGACTCAATCCCGTCTCCGGCTCTCCAGGCTCTCTGCAGAGCAACCCGACGGCAGCCGCAGCACGCTGTAGCGGCGCTGAGAATGCCCGGAGCCTCCCCAACCGGAAGGGTGGCTCCCTACATTGGCTTCGGCAACCGTGCGGCTCTCTCCCTTGGTCATCACCAAACCGGCGCCGTCAACAGGCCGAGCGGCTTGCCGGCGTTGGAGGCCGTGCTGGCGGCGGTCGGGATCGAGGCTGACGCCGTGTTGGTGGCCGCGGAGGCCGCGAATGGCGAAGCCGAAGATGTCGAGGTCGGACCGCTTCCAGCAAGGCCTGGGTACGCTCGCCGCCTTCGTCGAGAGGGAGGGGCATGCGCCGGTGCCGAGGTCTCACCGTGAGGACCGGGAAGGGACAGGCTCACCGGCGAGCGGCCTGGGCAGCTCGCCGCCCCGGGTTCGCGGGGCTCCGGGATCGTCTTCGCTGGCGGTCCCGCCATGCCCGCTGGCCAGCCGCTGCCCTCCGCGGTGTGGCGCAGCGGGGCAGGTTCGGCGGGGGACGGGCCTCGCGGGCCGAGTTCAGGGATCCGGCCAGTATGGGCTGGCCCCCGGACGGCTTGGCCTGGTGGAAGCATCACCGGGGCGCCGTGATGGATTCCGCCCGATCACCCACGGGCACCGGTCACGGGCCAGAACGGGACGACACGAAGCCGCCGTCGCCTGGTCGGGTGACACTCCCTGGATTAGGTCCGCGGGTGTCGGGTACGGCAGGCCGGACAACGCGCACTGCGCCTACCTGCTCCACGAACCGGGGGCAGGGTCATCGCGGACAGCCGGTGGTCAGCGCTGGTCAACGTGATCGGTCTTCGTATTCGTCCTCTGTTCGGCTGGTGTGTCCGGGGCCGGGGTGGAGCACTCCGGGGACCATCGGATGGACGTAGTCGAGTTCGATCTTCCCGAAGGTGTCGCTGGGAATCGGTGCGGAGTCGTTGTCGGCAATGATCAGCTGGATCCGGGGGCCGTAGGTCTCGGCGAGCGCTTGGAGACGGTGGTAGATGCGGCGACCGCGTTCTTGGTCGTCGGTGTTGGTGCCCGAGGCCTTGCGTGGGGAGTCAATGATCAGCAGGGAGGGCACCAGAACGTCGTGGTGGGTGATGCCGAACTCCAGCAGGGTGAGGCTGTAGGCAACGTTGATGCACGTCACGATGCCGCCGCCGTCGGCCTGGAGGGTTTCGAACGAGCCGCCGTTGATCAGTGGCAGGTAGGTCGCGGGGTCAATGGTTGCCGACTCGATCCACGGGGCGGGGCGGAGGTCGGCGACCATGCTGTTGAAGTTCCGGCTGAGGTCGGTGACCAGACCTTCTCGTGCAGCAAGTTCGGCGGTTCGGGCCTTTTTGTCGGTGGTGGCGCGGGCTCGGCGTTCCTTGATGTCGCGAACGGCCTGATCAATCGCGCGGGCGCGGGCCCAGTAGTCGCGCAGCTGGCTCACCGCATCGATGCTCGCCCTGAGGGTGGCCGCGCGGGCGCTGGCATCGGCGATGGCCTCGAAGCGCGGGGCCACCATGTCCCGGGTCTGTGCGTCGAGCTGCCGGCGCAAGGTGCGTGCCAGGAAGTCGGCCTGCTGGACGCGCTCCTGCGCGGTCTGGAGGACTTCGGCGTCGGCAGCCAGGACGGCCCGGGCATCTTGGAGCTGTTGCTCCAAGGCGCTGCGGGTCTGCTGGATGGCGGCGGGGTCCACGTCGTCGTCCGCAGGATCGGGCTGCAGGCACACCAGGCAGTGGTCGTCCGGGACCGGTCGTGCGTTGAGCCGCTGCATGCAGCGGGGACAGACGACGAAGTCGAACGGGGAGAGCTTCTCGATCGCGGTGGCGGAGCGCTCCAGGCGAGAGAGGTCGACCTCGATCTGGGCAACGACCGCTTCCCGGGCTTCGAGGAGTTCCTGAGCGGCCAGGACGTCCTGGGCGGCCTGCCTCGCGCTCTCGACCGCCTCACGCAGTTCCTGGCGGAGGACCGCATCGGCTGCGCTGTTCTCCGCCAGTTCGTGGCGCAGTGCCGCGAGGGCGGAGTCGGCACGCTGCAGCATGTCGCGCAGGTTCGCGAGCTCGGCGCGAAGTTCCTCATCGGTGCGCGGGTCGGCCGCGGCCAGGAAGCGCTGAACGTTCTCGTACTCGGCCGTCTTGGCCCTGAGCTGCTCCTTCAGCAGGCCCAGCAGTCGTGCAAGTTCCAGGACGGTGCTGTCGGTGAGCCCGAACATGAGCTTGAACAGGTGAGCACGCGCGGGCTTGAACCAGGTGTCGAGGTGTCCCACGACCTCGCGGTCGATGCCGCGGGCTTCCCGGTAGACGTAGGTGAAGAGGTCGACGAAGGTGAGGTCGCGTGTGGTGGACTTTCCCTCGCGGCTGGTGGGGATGCTCTCGCGGGGGAAGTTCAGCGCTTCCAGGAGCAGGGCGGACAGCGACTCTCTGGGGGCGCCGGCGCGCAGGGGAGAGTACGGCGCAGCGTCAGGATTTCGGGGTCGAGGACGTCGACGTGGTCGGTCTGGTTGTCGTTGATGGTCCGTTTGAGGACCATGTGCTGTTCGCCGACGACTATCTCGGCGCGGACCGAGTGGACGTGGTTGCGGACGGCGGGGGTCAGCATCGCTTTGCCACCGACGGCGTGTTTGAGCAGCATGAGGAGGCTGGACTTGCCGGTGCCGCTGGCGCCGCTGACGACGGTGGCCGGTCCGTCGAAGCGGTAGGTCTTCTCGGTGTCGGCTGTGGTGACGGTGAGGGCGATGAAGCGGAGGTGGACTGCCATCAGATCTCCGTGCGCCAGGGCCTGTCGACCGCATCCGGCAGACGATCGTAGATGAGGGTTTTCAACGCTGTTCCCGACTTGTTGAAGTTCCTTCTCAGGAGGTCGATCCGCTGGGCCACTACGGCCCACTCGTCCGTTGTGGCCAGTGCGGTGGCGGCGATCGCCCCTTGGGCAGTGACGCGGAACTCGGCGCGGTCCGCGCCGGTGTAGGTAATCAGGCCGCGGGCGGCGAGCGATCCGAGGATGCTGTAGTAGCGCTGGTCCCAGGGGCCGTACTTGTAGCGGGTCATGCGGCTCTCGACGGCGAGGCGCTCGGAGGAGGTGGGCTGTGTCCCGTGCGGCCAGTTGATGCCGTCCTCGGCCAGGAGACGGTCGAGCATGGCGGGGTAGCGCAGTAGGAAGTCGAGCTTGGCGAGCTTCGTGAGGCCGTTCAGACCCTTCTTAGTCGCAGTGAACCTGTCGATCAGCAGGAGGATGCGGGCCTCGTGGTAGTGGGCTTCGCGCATTTCCTGGCGCCGGGCGCGGTCTCTGATCCGCGCGACGGCAGCCGCATGGTCGCTGTGGCTCGTCACGACGCTTCCTCCTCGGAGGTGTCGAACGGCTCGGAGAAGTAGAAGTCACAGCGGTCGCAGAGCTCGTAGGCCAAGCCGCGCAGGTGCTGCCCATTGGCCCTGAACGGCAGGGCCGTCGAGAGGTTGGCGGGCACCAGGTACTGGGTGAGCAGCTGATTCATGCGCCGGCCGTACGGGGCACCGTCAGCGGCCTCGCTTTCCGCCTGGTCGCGGCTGGCGAAGGCAGCGTCCACCACTTCCAGGCTCGCGTTCGCCAGCTCGGTAGTGTCGCCGGCCAGACCCGATCGGTGCTGTTCCCAGAGCACGTACCAGGCGGAGCGGAGCCGCTCGGCGTGAGCGGCTTGGTCAGAGGGGATGCCGCCGCGGGCCATCTTCTTGCGCAGGTTCCCCCCGCCCGGAGCGACTACGGGGAGCTGTCCTCGGGAGAAGGTCGGCACGGCGGCGAGGCTGGAGGCGAACTGTTCCAGGACCGTGCTGCGGTACAGGGTGCGGCGAGCGATGCGCTGCTGGACCTGGACGTTGTAGCGGACCCTGCTCGGGTCAGCGATGTAGACGGCGAGCTGTCCGCGGTCGCCCTCGTCGCGGTTGGCCTTGTCGATGCGCTCGACCAAGGCCCGGTAGGTGGCCTCGGTGTCGACGTTCTCGCGCTGCAACGTCGCAATCGCCGGGCGAAGAAGCCTCTGCAGGTTCACATCCGTGATGTCCCCGCGGGACGGCAGCTCGTCGTCGATGTGCAGCACGGCGAAGAAGTCCTTGACCGTGTCGATGAAGCCGACCGGGACGGTGATGTCGACGAGTTTGGAGACCTCGGGGACCTCAGGGATGGTGGCGTACGGCTGCTTCCATCGGATCCTGAGGAAGTACCGGGCAACGGACTCGGCCATGGCGTCCACCCCGGCAATGATCTCCGGATCGGGTCCACACATGGCAGAGAGCGTGGCGGCTCCGGTCTTCCCCGTTGTGAGGCCGGCGTTCGTGGCGAGGCGCAGCCGGACGTTGCGGGCACCGTCGCAGGCCTGCCAGCGATCGAAGAGGTGGGCCAGGCCGCCGTCCTTGCAGATGTCCGCCACGTTCCACGGGTTCCTGCGCTTGGTGCGGTGCTTGACCGAGACGAGCTCGACCGAGCCGTCCACGTACGCGATCACGAAGTCCTCGTGCCACTCGCAGACGATGTAATCGATGTTCTCCTCGGTGAGCATGGCGAGGCACGTCCGGGCGGCTACCTCCGCCTGGTAGCGGTAGTTGCGCAGAGTGTCGGACCCGCTGTCCTCCTTCGGGGCCATCCGGAAGATCGGGTGAACGAACCCTTCATCGTCGTCCTCGTCAGGCTCCTCGGCAGCCTCGGCCACGGCAAGATCAACCACTGCCACCCCCTGTCCCACCCACCGCACGCTCCCGGCCGCAGGGGGGACGGGAGACGGAAGATCCCCAGAAATACCACAGGGCCCACGCAGTCCGTAACCGGTTGATCGCATGCGTTACCGGAACGATCTGTAGACGAGGGAACTACAAGAGGCGGCCAACCGAGACTGCTTACTGCCCCCGCCCGCGGCTGCTGCGATTGAGCACAGCGCCTGGTGATGGACGGGCGCCCATGTCGAGACACCACTGACCCACAACCACCTCGGTCTTGCCCCGCGCGCCTGAGGCAGGCCGTGCGAGCAGGGGCCGGTTACCTGCGCCGGGCGGGTGGGGGCGGGCAGCGGGCCGGCTGGACGGAGCTGGAGGAGGACCAGCGGGACCTGCTGTCGGCGATCGGCATCGAGGAGGACCAAGAGCTGGTGGCCGCGAAGGCTACGGCCGAGGCAAAGCCGAAGGTGTCGAGGGTGGACCACTTCCAGTAGGGCCTGGCTGCCTCGTGACTTCGTCGAGCACGAGGGCCACGCCCTGGTTCCGCGCACCCACAAGGAGGACGGGGTGTCCTCGGGTCCTGGCTGAACAACCAAAAAAGCCCGCCGCGGCAAGCTCTCGACCAAGCAGCTCGGGCGGCTGAAGGCCCTCGGGGTCGGCTGGTAGGACCCGCCCGGCCGGAGCAGAGGTCCGCGCCGGGCCCTGAGAGGGGGCTGGCCGTGCCACATCCCGCCGATGGCCCGCGACCTCCAGGCGTTCAGTGGCAAACGGCAGCATCCGGCGCCCTGCCCCGGCTGGTGCCCTGAGGTTCCCCCGAGGTGCGGAAGGTTGCCGGAGATAGCCTTATGGGTCGTGAGAAGGGAGCCTTTGTGATGGCTACTCAGATGAAGGACCCGCCCGAGTTGCGACGACGTACGTGCTGCGGCTCAGGTAAGGCCAGCCAGAGCCACGGTCAGGGCAGGGTCTCCCCGTACTGAGCCAGGAGCGCCCGCAGTTGGAGAGCCTTGCCATCTCCGCGCCCCTGTAGGCGGCTCTTGTTGTTGCGCTTCCACCTGGCGAGCGCCTTCTCCCGCTCGTCGCCGAGGGTCAGGCTCGGCTGTATGTGCCCTCGTGCCACCCCGAGGTTCGCAAGTTGCTGGAGCATCGAGGTCCACTGGTCTCCGCGCTGGTCCCAGGTCCATCCCGGCAGCGCCTCGAGCTCGGCCTCCTGCGAGGTCAACAGTACATCGCGGCGGGTGCGCCAGGAGTTCAGCCATATGCCGACGGACTGCCCGTTCCACTCCTCGCGCTGCTTGATCGACGAAACGGGCCGGCCGGTGGCGGCACAGAACTGCTGCATCACCGCGACCTTCGCGTCGTGGGCCTCCTGGTGCGGGTCCCAGGACCAGCCTGTTACCTTCCCCATGGCCTCGAGCTGATCACCCGGCAGATCGTCACCACGGGAGATCAGCTCCGCCCGCCGTCGGCGGAGGCTGTTCGCCCACACGGTCGCGTCGCGGCTCGACAGCAGCTGCTCCCGCTCGCGCGGATCCGTCAGTTCGGCCCGCCGCAGGTACCGGTCGTAGCTGGCCCAGAAACCGGCTTCGTGCGCGGTCTGGGACGACCAGGTGGTGATCGTGGCCAGGCGCTCGGCCCGGTCGGCCCGAAGGCGACCGGTGCGCTGCAGCCCTCGCTGCTTGCGGCACCAACGTCCCAGATTTCGCCCGTCGACGCAGACCTCGTCTGTGGGGTAGCAGTCGCCAGCGTCGGCCTCATAGTCCACCAGGACCTCGAACATGGAGTCCCACGCGTCGTTCTGCGCCGAGTACTCCAGTCTCCGTGCCGCCTGCTCGCCGATTCGCTCGCGGATCCACCTCCGCGCCGTCTCCTCCGCCTGCGGAGCATCCAGGGCCCGGTAACGCTCTGCCGCTGCCGGCTCCAGCAGACGGAGGACCACCAAGTGGTCGAGGATGTCAGCCGCGGCGGCCTCCGGCTCGGCGAGGAAGCCGACCTGCACGTCGTAGGTCGGGTCGAGGAGATCGAGCGGGGCCTCCCTGATACGCACCACGGTCCAACCGGCCTCGCGAAGCCGTCGAGACTTCGCACTATCCGTCCTGCACGACTGCTCCGTCCCGTGGAAGTAGGAACCGTCGAACTCGAGGACCAGGCGCAGACCGTCGGCCTCGACCACCATGTCGACCCGCTCGACCCGGTTGGAGTGAACGGCATCGCGGTCGATGTCGATCGGTAGGACCGTACTGAGCTCGGCCTTCAGCCGCAGTTCCTGCACCGATGTCCGGCGCATGCGGCAGGTCGGACAGCCTGTGCCATAGCGCTTACGGAACCCTCCCGTGCGGTTGTTCACCACGGCTTCCCACGGTTCGTGCATGGGGAAGTCCGGTTCGTCCTCGGGAAAGTCCGGGCAGTTCCACCAGACCTTCCGGTTCGACGCGACCGTCAGCTCGTCCGCAGTGATCTTGGACTTCTCGACGTTCAGTGTCGCGGCCAGCTCCGGTTTCACCATCGACAACCGGTTCGCATCCGTGATCCGTACTGTCCCCACAGCCACCGTTCCTTCCACCCGGGTCGCGCCGAGGCCACCGTACGTGCCACCCCCGACACTTGGAGCTCGCTTCCCCCGCGCTGGGAGTTCCGTCGAAGAGGCCAAGCTGTCGCTGCCCCGGCGCTCAGAAGATCGACAACATCGACGCATCGGTCGGATCGACACGGCAGATCGAGGATGTACATTCATGCGTTTTCGCAACGCCGTAGCTGCAACGGTGCTGGCCTACCACCGCTGTCGCCACCGACCCAGACGAACTGGAGTGACGTCGAAGCCAAACCGAGTACAAAACTGGCCAACTCAACCGCTGACTGGCCAACTGAAACACTCAGTCACAGCTTGACGGCAACGGCGCAGCGTCGGGCAGGATCTACAGCTCGATGTCCATCCAGGCGATGCCGTTGAGCTCGACGTCGAGGCCGCGGGCGCGGCGGCCGCCGTCCTTGAAGTACTCCTCGCGCAGGGCGTCGGCGAGGATCCGCTCCTGCTGGGCCTGGGTGGCTCCGGCGTCGCGGGCCTCGTAGAGCCGCTGGGCGACCGAGCCGGGCATCTTCTGCGTGATCATGCGCTCGCGCGGGTCGTCGGTGGAACCTGCGGCCGCGCTGTAGCCGAAGGTCGCCTGGATGTGGAGCATGAAGCCGCGCTGCTCGGCGTCGCGGCGCACCCGCTGCTTCACCCGCGGCTGCCAGGCCGCCCGCACCGCTTGCTCGATCTTCGCGGCGTTGGCCTTCGTCATGGGGATGTCGCCGGTCAGCTCGCCGGCGGCGAGGGCGGTCAGGGCGTGGGCCCAGCGCTGGGCGGTGCGCACCGAGACGCCGGCGGCCTGGGCCAAGCGCTTGGTGTCGTTCTTGGCGACCTTCTCCCACAGGAAGCGCACGCGGGTGTTGAGGTGCACTGGGATGGGGCGGGTGCGCTCGGCGCGCTCCAGGCCCTCGTCGATCTCCCCCACGGGGCATCGGTCCTTCCCTCCGCCCCGGCCGGGGCGGCTCGTGTTCGTGTTCGTGTGGCGGTGGAGTGGGCGGCCCGCCGGGCGGGTGCCGGCGGGCCGCAGAGGGACTACTCGTCGGCGGAGACGACGCCGCCGGTCTTGATGTGCCGGGCCGGGTTCGCGTCGTCGGCCAGCAGCTCGGCGATCTCGGCCATCGGCCGGGAGCCCTCGAACTTCACCATCCCAGGCGAGACCCCGAGGCGCAGCGCGGTGGTGAGGGTTCCGTCGGGTCGGGTGAGGATGTCGAGGGCGCCGGGTCCGGGGGCGGCGAAGACGGCGCAGTCGGAGAGCACCGCGAAGGTGTGCAGGCCAGTGTCGGCGGCCATCTTGCGGAGTTTGCGGTGGAGGTTGACGGTGGCGGTGTCGATGACGAGGGCGCGCATCAGCGGGTCCCAGGTCGGGCGTTCCAGGGCCGCCCAGCGCTCGCCCATCTTGTAGCCGTGGCCGCGGGGGCGTTCGCGCATCTTGCCGATGGTGCCCTTGGCGGTCTGCTTGATCGCGTGCAGCACCGCGAGTTCGGCCGGGTCGCCGGTCGCCTTGAGGTTGGCCATGGCGTCGAGGAACGCGACCGGGTCGGTGTCGGCGAGGGTGAGCGGGACACCGAGCGCGGCCATCGTCTCCAGGTATGCGGCGCGCAGGTGCTTGTGCCAGGGGTCGAGGTAGGGGCCGTGCTCGTACCGCAGCCAGCCTTCCAGCGGCTGCGGGCGGGCGCCGAGCTCCGACGCGTAGGCGACCTTCACTGTGGAGTACCAGGCGGGGACGGTCGGCCGGGAGCCGTCCGCGGTGAACGGCGACGGGAGCAGCGGGTCGGTCTCGACGTGGGAGAGGTCCACCAGCCAGGACCCGGGGGTCTTCGGGTCGAAGACGGGGTTCATCTCGTGGACCGGGCCGGACAGCGGCAGAGTCAGGCGGCCGGCGGCGGCGAGGAACGCCATGTTGATGTCCAGGCCGACCGCGTACGGCGCCGCCTGCTCCTGGTCGGTGAGCGGTCGGTGCCAGTCCCACGCCTCGGTGACCAGTTCACCGCCCGCCTCTCGGTCATGGGCAAGCGGGTGGATGTCCGGGACCTCCGGCGGCGCCGGGTCGAATGCCTCCCTCGGGCGGGAGCCCTCCACCGGCCCGGACGTCCAGCCGGCCTCCGTGCGCACCGCCTTCGTCGGCGGGCGCAGCGCGGTGACCAGTTCCAGGCCGGAGACGGCGGTGGAGCCGCGCGGGGTGAGCACACGGGTGGCGTAGGTGCCGAGCAGGCGGGCCAGGCCGGAAGCGTCCAGGTCGTCGGGGATCTGCCAGCCACCGGACGCGAGGGCGCCCCAGGCGGGGATGCACAGCTGGACGCACACCCGTCTGCCGTCCTCGGGGGTACGGAAGATGCGCGTCCAGGGGCCCAGACCACGCTGGGTCAGCAGCCAGTCGGCCTTCTCCACCTGCTTGACGGCCTTGTGGGTCTTCGGCAACTGGCCGAGGCGCTGGACGAACTCCTTCTTCTCGTCCCGGCCCATCGGCGGCAGGCCGAGCTCCGCGAGCACGGCGTCGGTCAGGACGACCAGGGCATCGGCGTCCTTGCCATGCCGGTGCAGGCGCGGCGAGCCCAGCTTGGTCTGCAGCGCCCACTCCACGACGTCGGTGAGCGTGCGCCCGGCCGGCGCGGTCGCAGCCGGGGTGCCGTCGGCCAGGTAGGCCACCAGCGCCTTGCCCGACGGTGCCACGTCCACCACCGCCAGCGGCCCGGACGGGAAACGCGCGGCCGCGGCAACCTGCCAATCCGACGGCCCCTCAGCCGCCGTCGCCGGCTTCTTCGCCGGAGCCTTCCGGGCCCGCGAAGGCGCCGCTGGGCGCGACGACGGCGTACGCCGCGACACCGCTGTCCCGCTGTTCGTCGAGGCGGGGGCGGCTTGGCGGGGCGCAGCGACCGGGGCGACCGAGGCAGCGGACTCGGCCGAGGCATGCGGGAGGGGAGCGGGCGGCGCCGCGGCAGCGGGAATGGTGCCGGGGCGGCAGAACCCGCCCAGGTGCATCGGGTGGCCCTGCGCGCGGTAGACGGAGGGCTGGCCGCACTGCACGCACGGTCGCGGTGGCGCCATCGCCAGGGAACCGTCCGGGTTCTGGTCCAGCATCGGGACGGCCGGGGCGGTGGGCTGCTCTGGGGCGGGGGCTGTGAACGGCTCCGAAGCGGCGGGTTCCTCCAGGGCGTGCTCGGGGGCGAGTTGGGCGGCGATGCCGTCCAGCAGCCGCGCGTAGGCTGTGCGGGCTTCGCCCTGGGGTTCGCGCTGCCCCGACTCGTAGGCCGAGAACGTGCTGGGGCTGACTCCCAGGGCTGTGGCGGTCTCGGTCTTGGTGAGCCCGTACTCGGTGCGCAGCCGGCGACGCTGCGCGGGGTCGGGCAGCGGCACGGCGCGGCGCGGCCCTGCGCCCAGCAGGGCGCCGATCGCGTCGGGGGTGTCGGTCATCACGCGCTCCTTCGCTGTGGAGGTGAAACGGGCTGTCAGCGCATGCCCTGGCGGATCTCTTCGAGGCGGGTCATCAGCCGTTGATAGCGTTGGGCGGCGGCCTGCGGGGTCTTGAGGCTCTGCTGGTCCTTGATCTGGTTCCAGTCCATGCCGTGGCGCCGGGCTTCCATGATCACCTGGCATTCCAGGTGGTCGAGCTGCTGGCGGAGGTCTTCGAACAGGGCGAGGGCGGCCGCGAGGTCGTCGGTGGCGATGGCGGGCTCGTCGCCGTCTGGGGAGCGCGTGCTGGCGTCCATGACCTTGCTCAGTACCTCGACTCCGTCCCACAGGCGCCTGGCGGGCGCCCATGCGGGCGGGTCCTCCTGCAGGTCGGGGCGCGCCCGTAGGACTGCCAGCTTCTCCAGCGCGGCCTCGTGCCGCCGGGCGGCAGGGGTCGAATCGAGTGTCATGGAGACAGGATGACGTCAGAACAATGAACAAACAAGTTGTTTGTTCATTGAGTTCCTTTGTAAGGTCGCCCGAAACCCCGCCCGCCGTCCCACGGCTCCCTGTTCCAGCACGCTCCCACGTCCTGCCGTCCGGACGGCATCCGCCCCTCACCTCCGGCGGCGTCGATGACGCACCGCCGGGCAGGGAGCCGGCCACCAGGACCTGACCGTGCACCCGCTCGGGCGGCAGCGGTTCCCCGTCAGTGGGCCGGCGTCTTCTGCCGCGGGATCCAGCGCATGTGCAGGGCTTGCAGGGCGTCGAGTTGCCCGCGGGTGAGCTGGGCAACGTCGCGGCGCTGCCGTGAGATCCACTCCCCCAGACGGAAGCGGCGCCCTGCCTGTTCGGCGACGTAGTCGTAGGGAACGTCCAGGTGCTGGTGCTCGCGGCGGAAGGTCCGTGCCGCCCTGAGGCCCTCGGCGAACGCGCGTTCCCCGGGACTGCGGGGGCGTCGCAGCAGCAGGGCCAGCGGGTGGTCGAAGGTCAGAGCTCCCAGGAGATTCCTCTGGTCGGGGTGGAGATCCGGCATGAGGTCGATCTGCTCGTCGAGCCAGTCGGCCAGCGGATCCGCGCTGTTGACGTGCAGGCCGGGGAAGTCGAGCGCACCGGTGCGGGCGGCGGCCAGTGCCCGGACGTAGGTGTGCTGCCACTGCCTGGGCCAGGGCGCGTTCCACCAGGGGTTGATCTCATCGAGGGCGCGCTCGTAGGGGTAGGGCAGGGTGCCGGCGCGGACCTCCTGGCTGCAGCCGGCCAGCCAGCGGCCGATCCGGGTGCCCTGGAAGGATTCGGCGACGAGGGGCGCCAGGTGTCCGTGCTCGCGGGCGTAGTCGCGGGCGACGCGCAGGCGGAACTCGATGCTGTGGCGGGGGTGCTCCCAGCGCATGCCGAGCTCGTCGAGGGCTTCGATGCGGTCCTGGCTGAGCAGTGCGTTGCCGCGCAGGGACCGCTGATGGCCGAGCCACCAGCCGAGGTAGAAACGATCGATGCCACAGTAGCGGCTGGGAACATCCAGGTGCCCGTGCTGGGCGTGGTAGCGCTCGGCGCTGGCCAGTGCGATCGGCCAGACGCTGTGGTGGGGGTCGAGGGCGCTGAGGGTCAGCAGGGGGATCACCTCCCCCACCCGCTCGGGGCGCGCCGCGGGCGGACGGAAGCGGATTTCCCGGTCGAGGCCGTCGAGTTCGAGGTAGTCGATGCGGTGTACGACGTGCTCGTCGTAGACCTTAAGGGCGATCATGACCTGGTACAGGAGGTAGTAGGGGCTCCCTTTCATTCCCTGGCCGGGGTCCTCTCCCGGGGCCAGGTAGACGGGGACGATGATCGTCGCGACCTTGCCCGTGCCGGGGACCTAGCGCAGGGCCCGTCCGACGGCCTGGACGATGTCGATGGTGCTGGACTTGGGGTCGGCGAACAGGATGCTGTCGATGGCGGGGACGTCGACGCCTTCGAGGCACAGCCGCGAGTTGGTGAGCACCGCCCGCCTCAGCGCGGCAAGAACGCCGGCTGTGCCGCAGGAGGCGTGTTCGGCGAACTGCGCGAACGTGGCCCGCCTGTCGAAGCGGTCCTGGAGGGAGGAGACCGTGCCGGTCCACAACTGGCTGTGGGTGTCCTTCGGCATCAGCGCCGCGGTCTCGGGCAGGGACTCGGCGAAGATCTCCGCTGACCTGATGCGCGTGTGGAAGGACAGGGTGCGTCTGAGGTCGTGCTTGTGCATCGCGTAGAGCAGGGCGACCTGGGCCGCTGCCACGCGCAGCCCCTCGGCGTCGGGGGTGATGTCGCTGTTGCGGGCCAGGATGCGGCGCAGGTCCTCGTCGTGGATCTCCATGACGACCAGGCGGTAATCCGCGAGCAGGCCCTGCTCGATCGATTCCGCGAGGGAGATCCGGTAGACGACGGGGCCGTAGAGGCTCATGTCGTCCATGGAGGCCACTTCGCAGGTCAGTTCGCGGTTGTCCTCGGGGTCCGCGACGTTCTTGGGGGTGGCAGTCATGTAGAGGCGGCAGCGCGCGGGGATGACGTGGTTGTCGTGGATGACGGCCCACGCCTTGCTCAGCTTGCCGGCGGCCCGGTGGGCCTCGTCCCCGATGATCAGGCCCCAGGCCGGGAGACGATGCTCCGCATGTCCACGGGCGATCTTGTGCAGCGACTGGTAGGTGGTGAACACGTTGACGGGCCCGTCTGCGCCGTCGATCTGCTCAGCGAGGACGCCGAGATTGCCGGTCCGCGCCATGACATCGGCCAGGGCGGGGTCCTGCGGGTCTTCCGAGCACAGCGCCAGGTACCTTCCGGGGCGTCCTTCCGCGTGCCAGGCGGCCAGGGTCTGCTCCAGCAGCTGCAGCCGCGGCAGGACGGTGAGTACCCGCCCTGCCGGGGCGACCTCGTGGGCGACGTGCAGAGCCATCAGGGTCTTCCCGGTACCGCACGCGGCCTGGAGCGTGAGGCGGGGCGCGCCGGTGGCGAACGCGTTGACGCACATGTCCACCGCTGTGCGCTGGTGGGCGCGCAAATCCGTGAGCAGGTCGTGGTCGAGCGACGTCGTGGCCACAGCTCTCCCGAAAGCAGGTGCGGGCATGGCAACTCCGAGCCTGCGGGCGGGTGGCGTCGCCGCTGTACGGGACCGTGGACGGTTCACCCGATCGTGTGGCGGCCCGGGCGGACCCTGCCCAGGCACGGTACCGGGGCGGGGATGATGGGCGGCTGCGTCATCCGTGTGGAAGGACCGGGGTGCGATGCTCACGGACATGCCGGCGCTGTGGGGGCCCAGCCACCGGCTTCCCCTGCAGGTGCGGCACGTGGCCGACGAGTCGACGGGGTCGTTCGTGAACCGCCTCGCGCACCGCAACGGCCTGGAGCTGGAGGAGTTCCTGGACCGGGTGGGCCACGGCCGCCAGGCAGTCGACCCGCGTCTCACCGAGATGTACGTGAACCGGCCGGGACTGCAGCACCTGGCCATCCTGACGGGACGTCAACCGCACGAATTGCAGCGCGCCCTGTCCGGGCTGGCGAACCGCTACCTGCTGCCCGAGGGCGACGGCACCGCGCGATGGGAGTGGTCGTGGGAGCCTCCCGCAGGGGAGGCGTACGTGGTCCGCGGCTGCGATCTGTGCGCCGCGCAGCGGCTGGTCGACGAGCCGGTGTGGCTGCTGTGGCCGGACCGGTGGCGGGTGTGCCTGCGCCACCGCCGCTGGACGGACTCCTCCCGCAGCGACGATCCGGCACGAGTACGGCTGGACGGCCTGCCCACCGTCGTACGTGCGCACCGTGAGCGGTTGAGGTTGCAGTGGCGGTTCCCCGAGACGGGCGCAGGGCTGTTCGCGGACGCCTTCCAGATCGCGGTGCACTGGTGGACACGCATGCCGTTGGCCGCGCGATGGGTGCTGCGCTCCGAGCGGGCCGGTCTGGCGCCCCGCGACCTGCGGGCGGCGCCGCTGGTGATCTATCCCGAAGCCGTCGACCTGGCCCAGGCGATGGTCCGCTTCGAACGGACCCTCCCCCGCGAGTCCCCGGCTCGTTCGCTGTTCCTGTACGAGGTGGAGTCGATGGCGGCCGCCTGGGAATTGGACGAGCGGTTCGTGATGACACCGGTCCTCGAGTGGCTGACCCGACATCATCGGCCCCCTGTTCCGCAGTCCCCCACGGTGCGGGACCGTCGCTTCGTGCTGCCACTGGGCCATACCCGGGTCGCGGCATCGTCGGGGTCTCTTGAGCAGCGTTCGTGCCTGCCCTGGCAGTTGGGGGCCGCCCCGGGCGAGCTGTAGAAGCCGACTCCGGGTCGGCCTCGGCGCCGAAGGCGACGCATGGTCAAGGCTGGTTCACCCCTTCGGGGGAACCTCCGGTCGAGGACCCGCGCCGGTGTGTCGGGGGTCTCCAGGCTGGTGGCCCAGGCGAGGAGGAGCTGATGACGGATGTGACGGGCTGGCACCTGGATCAGGCCGGCGGACTGACCTGCTCCACACCCGCCGAGCTGGCCCAGGTGCCGCTCGAGGAGCGGCGTCCGCCCACCGATCCGGTGGCCTACCACGGCCGCCAGGGCATCGTCACGCGCTGGTGGTCTGCCACCAACCGCTCGTCCGTAATCTGCGGGTCGCTGCGCCGCACCCGGGTCGCCGTCGAACTGGACTTCGACCCCAGTGTGGTGCGGTTCAGCGGTGAGCCGCTCGAACTGCACTGGCAGACCGGCACAACCAAGCACCGGTGGCGCCCGGACTTCATGGCGCGCACCGCAGACGGGCACCGTGCCGTCGTGGTAGTGCGCCCGGACAAACCGGGCCCGCAGTGGCGGATGCGGCTGTCGGTGCTGCACGAGGTAGCGAAACACGCCGGCTGGCGAGTCCAGGAGCGGCCAGTGCCCCTGGGAATGCGGCGCGCCAACCTTGAATGGGCATCCGGCTACCGGCATCCGCGCCCGGTCTCACACGAGGAGGAACGCGCCCTACTGGCTGCGTTCGGCCAGCCACGGCCGGTGCTGGAGGGCGTCACGGCCAGCGGCCTGCCGCAGCTGTCGGGGCTGGATCTAGCCTGGCAGCTGGTGTGGCGCCAGCATCTGCTCGTCGACTGGGACGTGCCGTTGCTGCCGACCTCACCCACGTGGGCGGCGGGAACGGGGCAGTGACCCGCGAGCTGACCGGCTGGTTCGAGCCCGACCGCGTCCGGCTCGGGGACCATGTTCGTTGGCAGGATGCCCGCTACGAGGTCGTCGCGTTCGCGGGCCCCCAGGTGACCTTGGCGCCGGCAGCAGGCGAGAGCACGCCGGTGACCTGCCTGTACCGGGCCATGGTCGCAGCCGAGGACTTCGCGGTCCTCGACAGCGAAGGCCAGGCGCAGCAGCCCGCAGGGCTGCCGCCGTTGAACGTCCTGCTGCAGGCGGCGTCCAAGGTGGACCGCAAGCAGGCGCTGTGGTGGCACCGGCACATGAAGGAGATCGACACCGGGCTGCGCCCCGGGCACCGCGTGCCGCGCCCCGGATACGATCCCGGCGCGACCACCTTGGCCCAGCGCTACCAGACGAAGTCCGCAGAACTGGCCGCGGCGGACATCCACATCAAGCCCCGAGCCCTGGAGGACAAGCGGCTGACCTGGAAACGCGCGAACGAGAACCCGCTGGTGCTGTTGCTGGACGGCCGCAAGGGCAAGGCCCCGAAGCCCGGAGGACGCACCGATCAGCGTCTGATCGCGCTCATGCACGAGGCGGTGGCCATCCGGGCCAGGGAATCCGGCGCCACGATCGGCAGCTACTACGACACTGTCCAGGAACTGCTCACCGCCCGCTACGCCAAGGAACTCCAAGACCCCGAAGAGCGCAAGCGCCTGACGCTGCCGGAGTCGATCTTCTACAAGCGCATGGACGAACTGGGCCTGTCCGACCAGGTGCGGGGCACCACACGCCAGCGCGCCAGCAAGGCGAGCAAGCCACCACCCCCGTACACGCCATCCTTCGCCCTGCAGCCGGGCGAACTGATGCAGATGGACACCACCCACCTGCACGTCAAGGCCCTCGGGGACGACGGCGAGGTGATCTCCGCGGAGGCGACCGGGCTGATCGACGTCGCCTCCAGGACGGTGGCGGCCATCATGGTCGTTCCCGCGATCCTGGGCGAGGGAGGCCCGGGCGGCCCCCGGATCGGAGGCCGGGCCACCAAATCCATCGACCTGGTCATGACCCTGGCGCAGTGCTTCTCCCCCATCCCCACCCGGCCCGGCTGGTCACCGCTGACGGCGGCCGCCGTCTCGGCCCTGCCCTTCGCCGACCTGCGGGCAGCCGATGCCCGCTTCACCGAAGCCACCGCCGCCAGGCCGGTCATCCACCCGCGCACCATCATCGTGGACCAGGGCAGCCCCTACGTCAGCGAGCACTTCGAAAGCGTCTGCGACTTCCTCGGCATCTCCCTGCGCTACGCCCGCAAAGGAACACCGACCGACAAGCCGCTCGGCGAACGCTTCTTCCCCACCCTCGCCGACCGTTTCAGCCAGTACATCCCCGGCTGGACCGGACGCAGCCACCAGACACGCGGCCGCAGCATCGAACGCCAGCCCCTGCGCACCATCAACGAGTTGCAGGAGTGCGCCGAGGAATGGGTGGCTCTCGAATACCAGCAGACACCCCACGAAGGGCTGCGCAGCCCCGTCCTGCCCGGACGGGTCCTGTCCCCCAACGAGATGTACGCCCACCTGGTGGCGATGACCGGCTACCGGCCCCGCCCGCTGTCCCCCGAGGACAGCCGCCACCTGCTGATCCCGGCCTGGGTGAAGGTCACCGACAAGGGCATCCAGATCGAGAACCGTACCTACCAGAACCCCAAGGGCCGCCTGCGGGCGCTCGCCGGGCTGCCATCCGGGCTCCCGGAGCGAGGCGACAAGTGGCAGGCCGTCTACAACCCCTACCGGCCGGAGGTGGCCTGGCTGCACGACCACCGCGGCAGGGGCGACTGAATCCGCTGCCAGTTCATCCACACGCACCTGCTCACCAACCCCTGGACGCAGTACCTGTGGGAGGAATGCCGGCTCAGGGAGCAGGAAGCGGGCCGCCCGGCCGACGAAGCCTCGCTCGCGGTGGCGCTGCGGGAACGCCGCACCCGCAGCCGCAAGGGCCCTGCCCGGCGGACGGGCCCGCTCATCCCCTTCCAGGGCGGGCCCCTGGACGTCGAGGACGCCACCGGCGAGGACCCGTACGCGAACCTGCCCCGCGTCGACCTGGACACCATCACCGCCTTCCCGTCCCTGCCCGTCCCCGGCCGCGACGTGCCACCCGCACCCGCCGCCGCCCACCATCCGGACGACGCCCCGGCACCGGCGCCCGACCCCTACGCGGGGCTGGCCGACATCGACCTGAGCACGATCACCGCCTTCCCCGACACCTCCATCACCCGCCGCCTGCCAGGCGGCTTGACCAAGCCCGCACCGGCCGCTCCCACCTCACAGCCTCCCCAGGCGAGGGCGAGGCCGCCGCGGAGCCCAACTGCGCGGCCCCGGATCCGCCCGGGTAAGACTCACCCCCCTCCCCCGCCTGCCGCGTCCGTCCTGAGGAAGGCCACGTGAAAGCGACCACCACACGCCGCACCCCGCGCGACGAACACGTCCTGGACCACGCACAGACCGCCCCACTGCGGCTGCGGAACCTGTTCACCCTCGACGACTGGAACCAGTACGTGCGCGAGGAAGTACAGCGCCCAGACCCGGCCACCTGCTCCCCCGCCGGCTTCCCCATCACCGACAACGACGCCCCTCTGATCTACAACAGCCACCTGCGACTCGTCGTCCACCCCGAGTTCGAACAGGCTCTTCTGCGCGCGTCCCTGACATTGGGTGCCAACGAGCACCGTGCGCAGGGCCTGCTCGACATGGTGATCGACGGCCCCGCGGGAACCGGCAAGTCCTTCCTCCTGAGGGCGATCGGACGCGACTACCAGGCCCGGGTGCAGAAGCAGGACATGAGCCGCATCCCGGTCGTACACATCACCGTCCCCCACGACGCCGACGGCAAGATCAACTGGATCTGGGAGATCGCCTGCTTCCTCGGCCTCAACCCGCCGCCCAAGGACCACCAAGCGCTCCTCGACCTGAAGCGCCTGCCGGACCTGACCCACACGGTCACCCACGTCCTGGCACACGCCCGCACCCGCCTGCTCCTCATCGACGACCTCCAGCGCACCACCCCGGACCAACTCGGGCCCGCGCTTCACTACTTCGACTACCTCCGCAGCCGCTACGGGATCACGGCGATCTTCTGCGGCACCGGAGCAGCCAACATCGTCCAGGCCGCCCGCACCAGGATCGACAACCACAACAACGCCGAGACCAACCTCCACGAACGCGTCAAGCAGCAGCGCGCCAAAGCCGGCCTCCCCAAGCCGAAACCGTTGACAGAGCCGATGGAGCCACACCGCAGCGCGCTGCCGGTGACCTGGCTGGACCCGTTGCGCTGCGACGAAGGCAGCCAGGAGACCTGGCTCAGGGTCGTCAAGGGCTTCGAGGACAACCTGTGCCTGCACAACCTCGGCGAGCACGCCCTGACCCAGCACGCGGCCTACCTGCACAAGCGAACCGGCGGCTACCTCAAGCACCTGTCCCACCTCATCTGCCAGGCCGCCGTCAACGCGATGCGGGAGGGCAACGAGAACATCACCCTCGGACGCCTCACCACCATCCGCGTCGGACGCAACGACGACGCCTGACAGCGACGACCCGCGCTCAGCACTGTGTCCGCAGGCCCGTCCTGCCGAAGGCCTCCCCTGCCGCGCTGACGCTCCGGAACGCGGACCGAAAGAGCCACGTCCATCGGCGTGTTCACCAACAATGCCCGCAACGCCGCGGCGAGAACTCTCAGTCGGCTCCGCGATGACACCGACAAATCCGCAACGACAGTCGCGGGACCCGTAAGTACACGCTCACGCAACGCCCCGCGACAGTCGGCCCGCCCCGACTCCACCCCTGGGACCAACATCGCGCTGCGGCTCACCGGGTCAGCCAACCAGCATCACCGCACTCTCCGAAGTCAAGGCCCTGACCTGCGAGAACACAGGAGAACCCACAAGGATTCTCGTGATAGCTCCGTGATTCTCGCCCCACCTCCGGGACTGCGCGTCATCGGATCGACGGCCACGGACACCCTTCAACCAAGCCTGATACCAGCAGTTCAAAAGCTCTCTCAGCACATCGCCCGGTTCTCTCGTTCAATCAACGGGACAGCATGCCAGAGCACTCAGCACCTACGCCGTCAGACCGGGAACCCACAGCGGGCTGCGGCGGGGTCTGAGCAATGGGGCGCACGAGGCCGGCGGCCTGGGCACGGCGCAGCCACTCGGTGGGCTCGACGGTGCCGTGCTGCAACGCCAGCGTCGCCAGGAAGGCGATGTAGACCTCGCGCTTGGGCGGGCGTGGGTCCGTCGTCCCGGCCTCCCAGCGCACGATCGTCTCCCGCCGCGTCTTCAAGGCCTTCGCCAGGTCCTCCTGGGTGTATTGGGCCGCCTTGCGCAGGCGCTCCCGCTCGGCGGGCACCGGCAGGTCGTCCGCCGGCCTCGGCCGCTCCAGCAGCGCGTCGATCGCCGAGAACAGGTCGTCACTCATGGAACACCTCCCCTTTCATCACCCACCCTAGCGTGAAAGTCACTCTTGAATGTAACTTTTCCTAGCACATTCACTCGGCTGGGTGCGGCGGGGGACTGTGACGGAGCACGCTAGTTTGCGAGCGCGGGCGCTGTTGTCGGTGTTCGCTTGTGACTGCCAGTGACTCGTTGGGGAGTCCAGCCAGACGGTGACCATGGATCGTCGCCCGCATGCCTGACGGTCAGACAGCGCGCAGCCGAGGGGCGTCAGGCTGCTCCGGCTCGACCTCTGCAACGGCCATGAGAGGGACGGGGGCCTCGACGCCGGCAGTCTCCTCCGCCCGGCGGTGTCGACTCGAATCCCGCTGCGGCCAGGTGGGTATGCCGGCGCATCTGGAACGCGGCGAACTCGTGGTCTCGATCGTTCTTCTCATCCTGCCCTACCGTCTGCGCGGCACGAGTCCGGCCTTGAAGGCGGTGATCGCCAGGTGGACGCGGTCCCGAGCTTCGAGCTTGGCGAACAGACGCGCGACATGCGTCTTCGCCGTCGCCGCGCTGATCATCAACCGCTCGGCGATCTCGGCGTTCGACAGTCCCTGTCCGACCAGTGCCAGCACCTCGCGCTCCCGGTCGGTGATCCCCGCGATGAGACTGGAGTCCGGTTCGGGGGCCGCGGGGCCGGACGTTCCGGCGAAGTCCGCGATCAGCCGTCGGGTCACGCTCGGCGCGATCAACGCGTCGCCGGCCGCCACCACGCGGATCGCGTCCAGGATCGCGTCCAGGGCCATGCTCTTGAGCAGGAATCCGCTGGCCCCGGCGCGCAGTGCGCCGTAGACGTACTCGTCGTCGTCGAAGGTCGTCAGCACCAGCACCTTGGGCGGGTCCGGCTCGGCGGTGGCCCGCCGGGTCGCCTCGATCCCGTCCATGCCCGGCATCCGGATGTCCATTACCACGACGTCCGGCCGCAGTTCACGCACCAGGCGCACCGCCTCGCGGCCGTCGCCGGCCTGGCCGACCACCTCCAGGTCGTCGGTGTCGCCGATTAGGATCGCGAGCCCGACCAGCATCAGCGGCTGGTCATCGACCAGTAGCACCCGCACGCTCATGCCGGGAGCCTCGCAGCCACCCGGAATCCGCCCTCCGGTCGCCGGCCCGCGCTGAACTGGCCGGACAGCAACGTGACCCGCTCACGCATGCCGAGCAGGCCGAAGCCGCTGCCGCCGGTCGCCGCCGAGGGCCTCGGACGGCCGGGCCCGCCGTTCCCGTCGTCCCCGTCGTCCATCACCTCGATCGTCACTCCGGTCGGCTCGTAACCGACCGCGACCCGGCAGGTCCGCGCACCGGAATGCCGCACCACGTTCGTCACCGACTCCTGGACGATCCGGAACGCCGACAGCTCGATCTCCGGCGGCAGCGGACGCTGCTCGCCCCGCCAGGTCACGTGGACCCGCACCCCGGCGTCGGCCGTGCGTTCGGCGAGCCGCGGGACGTCCGCCAGGCTGGCGCCCGGTGCGAGCGGAGCGGCCCGCGGCGCGGCGTCGTCCGGCTCGGCGCGGCGTAGTGCTCCGAGCATGCGCTGCAGCCCGAGCAGCGTCTCCCGGCTGGTGGTCTCGATGCCGGTCAGCGCCTGCCGCGTCTGCTCGGGTTTGGTCTCCACGACCCGCGCCGCCGCTCCCGACAGCACCGTGATGATCCCGATGCTGTGCGCGACGCTGTCGTGCAGTTCGCGGGCGATCCGCAGCCGCTCGGCCATGACGATGCGGGCAGCGGTCTGCTCGTGCAGGGCTTCGAGGTACTCGCGGCGTTTGCGGTACACCCCGCCGAAGACCCACGCGACCGCGAACACGAACGCGAGCTGCCCGGCCCGCGGGGCCGCGTAGCCGACGGATTCCCTGTGGTAGCCGAGGGTGCGCTCGGCGAACACGGTCGCGACGGCCGCGACGGAGCCGACGGCGGCAGCCGTCGGCCGCCGGGCGGCGAGGTGTCCGGCCAGGACCAGGAGCAGGAGGAGCACGATCCAGGGGTTCGCGCCGAAGAGGTCACCGAGGGCTGCTTCGCCCAGGACCACCGCGAAGACCGCAGCGGGCAGCCGGCGCACCAGCAGGACCGGAAGGGCGAGCACGACGCAGAGACCGATCATCTGGTCGGGCCCGAGGTCGGGGAACCGGAACAGGCCGCCGGAGCGCCGGAGCTGACCGAGCGGCATCGTCCAGAAGAGCATCAGCGAGTAGAAGCCGGCGGCGGCCAGCAGCACGGCCCGCGACGTCAGCCAGGTCACGGGTTTCGATGTCGAGAAACGCTGGAGCAGCTCTTCCATACGGAGATCGTATGGATCGGCGTCGGCTCCGCGCGTCGTCCCGGGGGTGTACGCGGGGTACGCCGCCGGGCCGATGGCCTGGGGGGAGGTGACATCCGCCAGCCGACGCGGTGGATCATGGTCCGTTCCTAGGTTCGTGGCCATGACGAATGAGCCGATGATCGATCTCCAGGCCGCGACGAAGAAATATGATGACGGCCCGCCCGCGCTGGCCGGGGTGACCTTGTCGGTGGCGGCTGGTGAGTGCGTGGCGATCCTCGGCCATTCGGGCAGTGGCAAGTCGACGCTGCTGAACCTGGTCGCGGGTCTGGACAAGCCTTCCAGCGGCACCGTGACCGTCAACGGAACTCGGGTCGACCAGCTCGGCGAGGCCGGTTCGGCGAAGTACCGGCGGGCTTCCATCGGCATGATCTTCCAGTTCTTCAACCTGCTCGACGACCTGACGGTGCTGGACAACGTGATGGTTCCGGCGCAGTTGGCCGGGATGGGCAAGGGCGAGGTGAAGCGGCGGGCGACCGAGTTGCTCGCCTCGCTGGGTATCGACCGGCACGCCAAGGCCTACCCGCAGCGGCTGTCCGGCGGTCAGCGGCAGCGGGTGGCGGTGGCCAGGGCCCTGATGAACCGGCCGGCTTTGCTGCTGGCCGACGAGCCGACCGGCGCGCTGGACTCGCAATCGGCCGAGGACGTGCGCCGGCTGCTGCTGGAGCTGAACGCCGAGGGCCAGACCATCCTGCTGGTGACGCACGACGTCCAGCTGGCCGCTAACACCGCGCGGCGCACGATTGAGCTGGTGGACGGTGCCGTGGCCCGGGACGTGGTCAACGCGGTCAGCGGCGCCACCTCCACCAGCTCGGCGGGAGCGGTCCGATGACGGGGCTCCCAGCGCTGCCGTCCCAGCGCCTGTGCGAGGTTTCCTTCCGGGCCGTGGCCCGTCTTCTGCCGGCGGGAGCGGGCCGATGAGCGCCCTGGGTAAGGTCGTGCGCTCCGGCGTCGGCCGGCGTCGTGTGCAGTCCCTCGTGATGGCCCTGACGACGTTCGCGGCCGTCACCTCCTGTGTGCTCTCGCTCGGTCTGCTGGCCGTCGTGCAGGCTCCGTTCGAGCACGCCTTCAAGGCCCGGAACGGCGCGCACCTGTCGGTCCAGTTCGACGGCTCGAAGGCCACTGCCGCGCAGGCCGCCGCCACCGCGCACGCCGCCGGCGTCACCGAGGCGTCCGGGCCGTACCCGGTCACCGCCGCCCTGAACACGACCTACGGCACGGACTGCACCGCGGACATCGCCCCGGGCATGCCGCTGGCCGGTCGCGCCAACGAGCCGGTCGTCGCCACCACCCGACCCGACCTGGCCGCCACCTCCGGCCTGGACCAGCTGGCCCTGGTCCAGGGCAGGTGGCCGACCACCGCGAACGAGATCGTCCTGTCCTCATGGATCCATAGCTGCCCAGACGGTTCCGTGGTGTTCGACTCGCTGCCGGGCAAGCCCTCGTTCAAGGTCGTCGGCCTGGCGAACTCGCTGACCAAGACCGCGACCGGCTTCCTCACCGGCGACGGCTTCGCGCGGCTGACCGCCGCCGGCGCCAGGACCGACGAGCAGATGCTCTACCGGTTCGCCAAGTCCGGGACCGACGCCGACCTCACCACGGACAAGCAGGCGATCGCCGCCGTCGCGCCGGCCGGCTCAGTCGAGAGCGGACAGTCCTACCTGGCCGTGGAGAAGCAGGTCGTCGGCAGCGCGAAGTCCTTCGTGCCGTTCCTGGTCGTCTTCGGCGTCCTCGGTCTGTTCCTGTCGGTGCTGATCATCGCGATCGTGGTCAGCGGCGCGGTGGTCTCGGGAATCCGGCGCATCGGGATCCTGAAGTCGCTCGGCTTCACCCCCGGGCAGGTGGCCCGCGCCTACGCCGCACAAGCCCTGATCCCAGCGACGATCGGCGTGGTGGGCGGCACGCTGTTCGGCAACGTGCTGGCCGTTCCGGTCCTGGGCAAAGCCAGCAAGGATCTCGGTGCCGCAGACACCGGCCTGCCGGTGTGGGTCAGCCTCGTCGTGCCGATCGGGACCTTGGTCATCGTCGGTGTCACCGCGCTCGTCCCGGCACTTCGGGCCGGCCGGATGCCGGCGGTGCAGACCCTGGTCGTCGGCCGCGCACCCAAGGCCAAGCGCGGCCAAGGCGCGCAGCGCCTGGCGAGCAGGCTGCCGCTGCCCCGGCCGATGTCGCTGGGGCTGGCCCAGCCGTTCGCCAAGCCGGCCCGGGCCGCGCTGGTCGGCGCCGCGGTGCTGTTCGGCGCGGTCGGCGTCACCTTCGCGGTGGGGTTGGAGACCGCGTTCACCAAGTACACGGCCACGGATACCGCCGGCTTCAACGCCGCGTCGATGATCGTGGTGCCCGCCGGCGTGCCCGCCGGCTTCCACTCCCCCGGCGGCGGCCCTGCCAATCCCCACCTGGACTCCACCAAGGTGGCCGCCGCGATCGCTTCGGTCCCGGGCACGAAGGCCGCGTTCGGCTGGGGCAACAGCGGCGCGACCGTGATCGGCGCGCCGAACGGGGACCCTACGATTGTGGACACCACCACCGGCGACCTGTCCTGGACCAATCCGGCTCTGCTGCACGGCCGTTGGTACCAGAACCCCGGTGAAGCCGTGGTCAACGACCACCTGGCCTCGGCGGCCGGGATGCACGTCGGCGACACCGTCACCGTGACGCAGGACGACAAGCGACTGCCGCTGCGGATCGTCGGCATCGACTTCGATGGCAGCAGCAGCGGGGTCGTGATGACCGACAATGCCACGTTCACCGCCGCCGGTCTGACGCCGTACATCACCCAGTTCAACGTCAAGCTGGCCGACAACACCAGCGGCTCGGACTGGTCCCGCTCGGCTGCCCCCGCGCTGACCCCGCTGAACGCCACGGCCACCCCGAACATCACGTACCCGAACTCCACGGTGCTCATCATGAGCGCCCTGGTGGCCACCCTCACGCTGATGATGATCGCGGTCGCCGCGCTCGGCGTGCTGAACACCGTGGTGCAGGACACCCGGGAACGGATCCACGACCTGGGGATCTTCAAGGCCCTCGGGATGACGCCCAAGCAGACCATTGCGATGGTGCTGACCTCGGTGAGCCTCACCGGCCTGGTCGCCGGGCTGATCGGGGTCCCGATCGGGATGGCGGTGGAGAACGCGACGATGACCCAGATGGTGAGCGCGATCGGCAGGAACCTGCCGTCGAGCGTGACCCACGTCTACACCGCCTGGACACTGCTCCCGCTGCTGGCCGGCGGGATCGCGATCGCCCTGCTCGGGGCACTGCTGCCGGCCGGCTGGGCGGCGCGATCCCGGACCGCCACCGCGCTGCGGACCGAGTAGAACCGGTCGCTCGTAGCACTAATGTTTCTCCGCCTTGATCGGCGGTCGGGGCCCGGGGGACCTAGACACACTTCCAGTCAAGGCCCTTGGGCCCTCCTCCGGTGCTTGGGCCAGAGAGCTGGCGTACGCCGCCAGCGCCTTGATGAGCTGGCGGTACCTCTGCGTGGGCGCGTGGGTGGTCAGGGCTTTGATCACGCGGTGTTCCGGTCCGATGGGGTCGGGGCGGCCGAGAGGGGAGAGCGGGGGCCGCATGGCGGGTGCCAGGCGCCATTCGCTGCCGGTGGCCCGGGCCCAGACGACCGCGGACGCGCAGTCGCGCAGGAGCTCGTCCGGGACAGGGTATTTCCCGCGCCGCCCGGGGGCGAAGCCGGACTCCTCCTTGATGGTCTCCCAGTCGGCGGCTCGGAGGTGCCAGGTCGCGGGGCGCCTTCGGCGTTCGTGGTAGTCGATCGGGTGGGGGTCGTCCTCGACGTGCTCGGCGAGGCGTTCGAGGGCCTGGGTAAGGTCCTGACCGTCGCGGAGCTGAGGGAGGCGGCCGAAGGGCAGGAGCCGCTGGGCCGGGTCGATGAGCCAGGCCGAGGGGATGCCGAGGTAGCGAGCGGCCTCGCGCGTCGTGCTGGTCTCGGCAGCTTGGACGAGCTGGATGGCGGTCAGCCGCCGCAGTGCCCGGAGTGTCTGCGCGTAGGCGGAGCGGTCGCGGCCGAGGAGGACGTCGAGCCAGGCTGCGGGGATCTCCTGGGGGATGTTCTCGGCCCGGTAGTCCCGTCGGCCGAGGGGCAGCAGCGACCTGCTGTTCAGCAGATCGGGCAAGGACGTCTGCGGGAGGCGCCGGTTGAGAGCGCGCGTGGCCTCGGTCCTGACCATCGTCGAGCAGGTCGCCAGCTGGTTCCTCCAGGTCTTGCCCCAGCGGGGGTGTCGGCGGTCCGGGATGTGCGCCAGCAGGTCGGCCAGCCGGGCCCGGAAGGCGTCGGGCTCCAGTTGGAGGCAGCGGTCGGCGAGGTGGAGGAGGGCGGCGGTGGCCGGCGGCGGGGCGGGTGCGGCGGCGAAGGAGAAGGCCGCCCGGTTGCTGTAGCCCCTGGCCCGCTCCTCGGGAGTCATGAGCTGTTCCCGCGTGACGAGGAAGTCGTCCAGGGCCGACTCCAACCCGGGCGGCATGTCCGGCTCGGCGCTGTTCGGCCAGGCGGCGAGCGCGACTGCGGCGACCGCCCGCAGGCCGGAGAACGTGCTGACGGCGTCCGAGGGGGCCGCGGCCGGGTCCAGCAGAGCCAGCAGCCTGTCCTGCAGGCCGGCGGTCTCGGCGGTGAGCACGGGTTGCGCCGGATAGTGGCCGGGGTGGTCCAGGCGGAGACCGCAGAGCTCGCGCCGGTGGCGGCCCAGGTTGTTGCGGCACTGGGCGGGATGCAGCTCGCTGTTGGCGGCGGCGGGGACCAGCTGGCGGGGGCCGTCGGGGAAGCCGCCGTGGATCGGCTGCTGGCAGCCCGGACAGGTCTCGCGCAGGAAGACCTGGTGCCGCGGACAGGCGAAGACGATCGGCAGGTGCCAGAGAAGTCTCCAGGCGCCGCCGTGCCGGCGCTGGATCTCGGAGGAGTCGCCGGTGAGGCAGGAGGGGCAGCAGTTGGTGGGGCCGGCCAGGACCCACTGCGGGAAGACCCAGCGCGTTCGTTCCTGGCCGGCGCGGACGGGAGCACCCGCAAGCGGCAGGTAGCGTTTGAGGAGGGGACGGAGCGTCAGCCGCTCGACCTGGTCGTCGCTGAGCTTGGCGATGAGTGCAAACCGCGACAACGGGCCCGGTTCGAGCGACAGCAGGTGCCTGGCCGAGGTGACGGGATAGCCCTCGCGCGGGCTCAGCCCCGTCCGGAAAAACAAGTCGCCGGGGGCGACGTCCAGCCTGTGGCTCAGCCGCAGAAAGAACCCGGCGATGCTCTCCTGCGGCAGCGGGACCAGACTGCGGGGCAGCGGCCGGACGGCGTCCGCCGGGTCAGCCCGCCGCGGTGGCGGCCTGGGAGCCGTGGTCGTCGAAGACCGTGTTGCGGCCGCGTGCCCGGCCCGCCCGTGGCTTCGCCTGCGCCGGTTCGGCAAACTGGTCCTGGGTGGCCGCCGGCCCCACGGGTTCCTCGCGCCCGATGACGATCCCGTCCAGGAGGGCTTCGTCCAGCGTCTCCTTCCCGCTGTCCATGGCCTCCTGGGCTCCGTCGGCGATCAGCCGGCCGAGGATCCCGACGACGCCGCCCGAGCGGCGCATCAGGTACTCGGGCATGTTCCCCGAGGTGAGCATGCCCGTCTTCGACTTCAGCAGTCGCAGGTGGTTCTCGATGCCCTGCAGGTGGTCGGTGAAGTCCTGGATCGCCTGGGGGGTGTCGTAGCGGAAGTGGTCGAGCTCGACCATCTCGAAGCGGCGTTCGGTCTGGGTGACCTCCAGGCCGTGGACGCGGGCGCTCTCCAGCGGCGGCAGCACCCACTGGCGCGTCCGGGCGTCCCGCTTGGCCTCGCGTAGGTAGCAGGCCCAGGCCCGGGATGTTGACCCCGGTCAGGATCAGGGTGACCTGGAAGCCCATCAGAGCGCGGACCAGGTCCAGCACGTCCTGGTCGTCGGCCCGGTGCATGCGGAGCCGGTTGATGTCATCCAGCACCAGGGCGCGGACGCCGTGGTCCCGCAGCGAGTCGGCGACCTGCCGGATCAGCTGCGGCAGCGTCATCTTCCGCCGCTCGGTGCTGAAGAAGTTCAGGATCGACTCGCAGAGGCTCTTGGGTGTCGCGGTGACCGGGATCTGGACGAACGCGATCGGCGCGTGCAGGTCCAAGGTGCCCTCGACACTGGCCGGGTTGAGGTGTTGGTGCAGGTCCAGCCACACGTCCTCGAACGCCGCGCAGACCGAGCTGACCGTGGCGGTCTTCCCGTGGTTGCCCGGACCGCTGACCATGATCCCGGGCAGCGTCGGGGAGTTCTGGTTGAGGGCGTTGCCGTGCAGGCGCCGGTTGATCACCCGGGCGACCTTCGCCGACATCGGCGTCTGCTGCAGCGGCAGGTTCACGTTCGTCAGCCGCCGGAACAGGTCCATGTCGGCGCGCCTTCCGGGCTCCAGCCGCCCCCACTGGGCGGCGGTGATCCGGGGCGGCGGGACGAGCAGGCCGCGGGTGGCCCGGTAGTGCTGCCAGCCCTCGAAGGTGTCGCGGTGCGGGCGCGGCCGCAGGATCAGCTCTGCGATCTCGGCCCGGGTTGGGACGCCGGCCAGCGGGTCCTCGCTCACATGCTCTCCTTCGAGGGACGGTCCTCCGGCAGGTCCGTCACCGGCGGCAGCAGGAACAGGCCCGGGCGGCGCAGGGAGTCGTGCAGCAGCGGCGGCGCGACCGGTTCGCGCCTCGCGGCGGCCTCGCGGCGCCGGCGCCGCGAGGAGTCGACGGCCCGGGTGACCTCGGAGGCCGGCCCGCCCGGCGGCGGGGACGGCTCGGTGGCCTTGGCGCGGTCGGCCGCGGCCTGGCCGGCGCGTTCGCTCTCGCGCGAGCGGGCCGCCCGGTCGCGCTTGCGCTCCCGTTTGGCCCGCTGGGTCGGCCACTGGTCGACCGGTGTGGTCACGCCGAGGAGTTCGACCAGCACCGGCAGGAGTTCCTCGTCCGAGCGCGGGGCGAGCTTGCGGGCCCGAACTTCGGCCAGCAGTGCCGCCGCGCTCTTGTCGGAGAAGGCCGGGACCTCGCCCTCGGGCGGCAGCCCGGTCCACCGGAGGGTGTGCCAGGTGTCGTGGTCGACGGGGTCCTGGAAGAAAGCCTGGCGCCGGTCGCGCCGGTCGCTGTGGACCACCCACTTGCCGGCGTGCTTGCCGCCGCGCTCGGACGGCAGCAGGTAGCGGGGGTCGTCCAGCACCTCGGAGCGGTAGTAGAGCCCTAGGATCTTGACCCCCCGACGCGGATGGATCTTGACGCGGTGCTTGCGCAGGACCTTGTAGTAGGACTGCGGCTCGGGGATCTGCAGCGACCATCCGCCCTGCTGCATCGCTACCACGAACAGGGAGTTGGGGCTGTGGCCCTCCCCAGGTCCCCAGCAGGGCGCGTACTCGCCCAGGATCCGGTTCTGCCAGATTTTCACGATCCAGCTGGCAATCAGGTTCTCCATCTGGGCCAGCGTCAGCACCGCGTCGCGCTCCGGGTCGGCGCCGCGGTCGGCGACGTCGGTGCCGGTGGACCCCAGCAGGTGCTCGAACAGCAGCGTCTTGATGCCGCCGAAGGCACGCTCGACGGCGAACTTGTCGCTGGCCCGCAGCGTGCGGGCGGGCAGGATGGTGCAGCCCAGCTCCCGTTCCGCTTCCACCAGGGCTGGTTCTTGTAGGGGCTGCCGTGATCGGTGGTCACGGTCTCGGGGGAGAAGAAGGGCAGGGCCGCGACCTTGTGGCCGGCGAACTCGGCGATCAGCTCGGCCGGGACGCCGGGGTAGGGCCACTCCATCTCCGCTCCCCAGCCCTCGCACATCGGCAGGGGCAGCATCACGTCCCGCAGCAGCATCGCGACGTCGACCGAGGTGTCCGACCCCAGCGTGAGGCGAAACGCCGGCAACGAGTGCGTGAACATGTCCAGCCCCAGGGTCAGCGTGGCCCCCACGGCCTCCCCAAAGACCGTCTCGCGCAGCATGACCGGCAGCGGCGTGGAGTCCAGCGCCAGGACCTGACCGGGGCGGTGGACCACCACCCGCGTTCCGACGACCGCCTGGGCCGCGGCCTCGGCCGGTGGCGCGGCCGGCCGGTCGTCCCTTGGATTCGGGGGACCGCGTCAAGGAGCGGCAGGAGCTGGGTCACGTCGTGACGGTTGCCGCCGGTCAGGGTGATAGTCAGCGGTGTGCCGCGGCCGTCGGTGATCACATGGTGCTTCGAGCCCGGTCGAGCGCGGTCGACCGGACTCGGTCCCGTTTTGGGTCGCCGCGACGGGCCTGGCGGTGCGAGCCGTCGATCACCGCCCGCGACCAGTCCAGCTCGCCGGCGCGGTGCAACTCGGTGAGGAGTGCCCGGTGCAGCCGGTCCCACACCCCGGCCTGGTGCCAGTCCCGCAGGCGGCGCCAGCAGGTCATGCCCGAGCCGAAGCCGAGTTCCTGCGGCAGCCACTCCCACTGGATGCCTGTGTGCAGCACGAACAGGATCCCCTGCAAACAGCCTCGGTCGTCCAGCGGCGGGCGGCCGATCCTGCGAAGCCGCTGCTGCCGCACCGGCAGCAGCGGCTCAATCCGGCCCCACAGGTCATCCGACACCAACCACGGCGCTCTCTTCCCCACGACCTACTCAACGAGCCGCTGAGCGAACAGTCATGGTCACAACGCCGTTCTGTTAGCTCCCCTTAAGCCTGCTGGAGGCAAAGGAGTACGTCCTGGCCGTCCGAAACGGAGCCGAACCCCCGGAGGAACTGGCGAACCTCACTCAGGAAGAGGAGAGCTGCGCACCTCTGCCTATCGAAACGCTGGCTGGCCCGGCCCAGTAGCAGTCCGGCCAAGGGGCCAGCCCACCAGCCAACCGGTCAAGATCGCTTGGCAAACAGTCAAGAACATCTGACAAGGGACAGACTCCCTGGCCTCTGCCAGGCGATCTTGACCGAATTGGAGGCGTCAGTTCCTGGAGTGCGGCCGGGTTGGCCGACCGCCGGGAAGCCGGTTCGCGCAGTGTGGATCAGTGCCGCTCGAACGCCCTGTCTCGCGGCCACAGGTGCTCGCGTGGCCCCGCCGCCCGCAGGACCACGTCCAGCACCCGTGCCGGGTCTGCCGCGTAGGCGTGCGAGAACCACGCCATGTTGGCCTCCACCACGGCCCAGCGGTGGCCTGGGCGGTACGGGTCGAGCAGCTGCCCGACGTCCACGACGACAGCACTGGGCAGCGTGTGCCCGGCCGCGGCAACCAGCCGGTCGGCGAACTCCGTGATCTGCGTGACGGTGGCCCGGTCCTCATGGTCCGTGCCAAGCGGACGGGGGTCGAGCCGCCCGAACACCGCGTACCGACTCGCCGCGGCGATCCGGCCGTCCAGTAGGAACAGCCGGTACTCGGCCGCGAAGGTCACAACGTCGGACAGCAGCACCGGTGTCGCCGGGTCCAGGGCGCCGGACAGCCGGGAGCCGTCGGTGTAGACATCGGCCGGGAAGGACTTGTCGCGGGGCGGTTTGACGAACGTCGGCCGGTCCATCGCCCATGCATCTGCGACGGTCCCCGCTCGGACCCGGCGGCCGGTGAACTCCTCCGGCAGCTCAGCAAGCCAGCCGTCTGTCGGCTCCAGCAACGCGAATCCGAGCCGGCCGGCCAGCCGCGCACCCGCGACCGGCCCGCCGTACCAGTACGCAGGGCCTGCCAGGCCGGGCTCTTCCGCCGCCCGGACCGGCATTCCTCGAACCGCCGCTTCTACGGCCAGCAGCTCCATCGTCGACGTCCGCCGCCCCGGCATGACCAGCACCCCGCACCCCTCCCGCACTCCGCAAAACCGCCACGCTAGTCCCACCGCACCCACCACCGCAGCCGAGAATCCCCCGCTGCGGCCCCCCGGCCGAACACCCAGCGCGGCCGGCCGTCCTCGACCAGTTCGACGCTGCATCCGCAGCCATCCGAGTCGTCGGCCTGTTCGCCGGGCTCATGCCGGGCTTTGAGCGCTCCTCCAAGGATCTCGGCGACGGCAGCGAGTGTGTCGTGCGGGCCGGACGGCAGGGCGACGGTGGCCGGCAGCGCGGCCAGCTCACCGACCACGGCGTCAGCGTGGGTGGGGGCGACGGACAGCATGTCGTCGGCGGCGGCCTTGATGAGGGTGTGCGCGCGGTCGGCTGAGCCGCCCTCGCCCCGGGCTTCGACCTGGGCGAGGGCGGAGCGCAGGCGCTGGAGGGCGATGCCAGCGGCGTCGACCTGGGCGAACAGTGCTGCGGTAAGGACGGCGGCGGCGCCTGGTCGGGGGTGTCGTCATGCCGAAGGCTCTGCCCACCCGGCCCGGCCGTCCAACCTGGCGGCCCCCCGAACGGACCAGGACCCGATCCGGTGAGAAACGAGCCCGGTCCCGTTCTCACCGGCCTCTGACCTGTGCAGATTCCCGAAACTCACCGGCCGGACTGCGAAACTCGCCGCCGTAGGTCAGCGGGGATGCCCGAACTCCCCGCCGCAGGTCAGCACCCCTGCGACGGGGAGCAGCGGGTCAGGAGCGCCGCCACCGGGAGCGCTTCTCCTCGGCAGCCGCGGCTCGACTGTGGCCTGCTCGCGCGTGGACGGGGTGCGGCGCGTCATCAGGGCTCCCGGGGGAGTCGTACTGCCTCGATCTCGGGGTCGTTCAGCAGCGCTTCGACGAGGGTAGGCGGCCCGGCGACCTTGGTGCCCCACAGGTCGTAGTCGGTGCACAGGACCCACGAGCGGTCCTGTGCCCAGAGGTTGGACGGGCTGAAGTCTGCCACGGGATTGTCGTAGAGGATCGCGGCGTCGCCGAGGCGGCCGGCCTGCACATGAAGGTTGTTGAAGTCGATGTCCGTGAGCATCAGCGGGTTGTAGTAGGCCAGGCAGGGAGTGTCCGCGCCTGCGGGGCTGTGCTCGGTGAGGACGGCGACCAGCCGGTCCCAGGTCTCACGGTCCAGGCTCCCCTCGGTGGGCGGGACGACACCGAGCGGCCAGCTCCCCTCCTTCGTGGCCGAAGGAAGGCAGTGGTAGGAGGGCCGCCGGCCGTCGGGTACGACGGGATCGCCGGTGCGATGGGCGAGTTCCGTCCAGCGCAGCCGGCGCCAGCCGGGGCCGGGGTGCTCGGCACGGCCCAGCCCGCCCCCGGTGGCGACGCCCACCTCGAGGTCGATGCCCGCCAGGGTGGCGGGCTGGACGCTACCGTCCGCCAGGGCCGCCTGTCGGTACTCGTGGTACGACACCTCGGCCGACCCCTGCTCGTGTTCGTACATGGCGTTGAGCACCCAGACGGCGTCGGGCAACGCGGGAGGCATGAACCCCGCCACGCCATCGCCGCACAGCTCCAGCAACCAGTCGGTCGTATCAGACGGCGCGGACGGCCACAGGCCTGACAGCAGGTTCGGTTCCTTGGACATGCGTTCATGATCCCAGTGCCGACCACGGCCCCCACAGGGCTGGACGGCCGCCCGCTCATGGCCGGTGGCACGCACCGCCCCGGTAGCCAGGTGGCGGTCAGGGGCGGGGCCAGAGATCGGGTCCGTTTCGGGTCCGAGGGGCAGCGCAGCCGGGCCCTGACCCACCGGCGGCCGGAAGAACCACGGACTCACGGCCGCGGCTTGGCCCGCGTGATGTACCGCCCGATCCGCCCCGGTCAGACCCCTTGCCCTCCCGATACATCCGTGGCCGGGATCACCCGTGGGCGTGTGGGAGCCGCCGGGCCCGACCGGCGGCGAGGCCCTGATCGAGCGCCAGGCGCAGCAGGGTGAGGGCGTCGGTGGGGTTGGCGGAGAGCAGGGGGACGTTGTCGGCGGCGTCGGCGACCGGGCGGCCGGCAACCAGCGCGATCCAGCTGCCCGCGTCGTCGTAGACCTCGGTCCACCCCGCCAGGTGCCCGCAGTGTTCGAGAGCCTGGGCGTCGAAGCGGCCGGGCCAGGTCAGGCGGACCAGGCCTGCGCCGAGCACGTAGTCACGGTGCGGGCCGCCCAGGCCGCGCAGGGTCGGCGGCGTCGAGCCGGCGGCGGATGCGAGCGCCAGGTCCGGCACCGGCACCCCGTCGGGCGCGGCCGGTGCCGGAACGGGAGCGGAGGGCGCGGTGACCGAGGCCGCAGCGCGGTGACGTCGAGGGCGAGGTCGGCGCTGCGGTAGGTCGGGGGGCGGCTGAAGCGGTCGGCAACGATACGGCCAGGGCGGCCGTCGCCCTGGTGCTGGACGGCGATCCAGCCGCCCAGGCCCCACGGGCCGTCCGGCAGGCGGCAGGTCCAGCCCTTCGGCATGCCGTCGTGCAGCAGCTGCACCCCGGGCGTGGTCCAGGTCGCCAGCTCCCAGCCCGCGCCGAACGTCACCGCCAGGCCGCTATTTCGCACCGGTTCGTTTTCCATGGTCCTCGCCGCGGCCGCCGAGCTGATCGCCCCACACCTGAAGAGCGAGGACCTGGCGACCCGGGAGGCCGCCGCCGTCCACGCCCTCCTGGTCGCCGCCATCGACGGCGCCGCCCCGGGCCGGTAGCTCCCGCCATGAGAAACGGTGTGGGACGACTTCAAGGGTCGTCCCACACCGTTCCGCCAATGTCCCGGATGGACGCGCAGAGCGGATCCCCGGGTCAGCCGGGCGTCCCCGGTGTTGTGGGAGGCATCAGGCAGGGGGTGCTGACCCTGAAGAGCAGCAGCCCTCCGGTCGTGGTCTCGACGGTGACCAGGTACCGGCTCTCCGTCTGAGAGGCGTCGAGGACCGTGTCGACCTTGCCGTTCGTGGTCTCACGGTAGCCGCCGATCTTGAAGCCCTGCTGCTCAAGCATCGTGCGGACCTTGCGGACGGCCTCGGGGTGCTGCTCGACCGGGGCGGAGCTGTAGACCGCGTACGACATCTTGTACCGGCCGTCTTGGGCGACCTCGTCGTTCTTCCCGACGCAGTCGTTGAAGAACGGCTCGGCGCTGCCGGCGTCGAGGGTGACGCCGGCGCTCTGGGCCATGTACTCGGTCATGTGCTGGGCCCAGTCCTGGGCGTCCTGGCGGGCCTTGACGGGCAGCGGCTCGTTGGGGCCGGGCGTGGACATGCATCCTCCGAGGATCAGGGGCAGGCAGAGCGCCAGCGCGGTGACACCGAGGCGCCGCACTCCGACGGTGCGGGCAGCGGGTCGTGGCAGGGGGAACGGCACGATGGAATTCCTTGCGGCTGGAACAGGGGTGAGGACCGGGCAGCCGGCACGTGGCCGGCCCGGCACGGTGATCACAGGGGACGGGGGCTGACGGTTAGCCTGGGAAGCGTTGTCGGCGGCTTCCCGACGATGATGCGGCCCTGGTTGTCGAGGCTCTTGCTGCCGTCGTCCCAGTAGCCGCTGTGCCCGGAGGTGTCGACCTCGAATCTCTGCCCGCCGAACTCGTCGGCTATCGGGTCGTCGCCGAGGGTGAGTCCTGCGACCTTGTCGATATTGTCGTCCGCCGCTCGGCCGGTCCAGAAGTGGTTCGGGTCGATGTGGAGCTGGTCGGCGCGCTCGACAGTCATTCCAGGACTCGCAACCGCGACGATCTCGTCAGCGCCCAGTCCTTCCCCACCCGCGGCGGCCGCACCGACGAGCGTCGTGCCGTAGCTGTGGCCGAACACCGAGAGGTGACCGGGGTGGTCGCCCTGGGCGACCCGGGTGCCTTGGGTGAACTGGCGCAGGGCCTCGGCCCCGTCCTTGGCCCGGGAATCCCAGCCCACGGAGAGGTTCGGTGCTTGCTGGACCGGGACCTCGGGGGCGTCATAGCCGAGCCAGGAGATCACCGACACCTTCTGGTTCGTCCCCTTCGACGCCTGCTTCGCGGCCTCCTGCAGGTCACTGGCGCGCGTGAGCTGGCCCCGTGTGCTGTCGATCGTCGTTCCCGTACCCGGCACCAGGACGGCCGTGTGGTCGGCGGTGTCCGGATTGCCCATGGCGACGATCACCTTGCCGTCGCCACCGTAGGCCTTGGCATCGAGACCGAGCAGGAACAGCCGTTTGTCCTCGACCGCGGTGTCGTGCTGGTCGAGCTGTTCCTTGAGCTTCATCAGCGTCTGCTCGCGAGCGTTGTACTCCCCGGCCGTCATGTCGCTCCCGCGCGGGCTGCCGGCCTTCAGCCCGTCCAGCTGCTGGTCGAGGACGAGCCGGTTGGCCTCGTCCCGTACCGCGGCGGGCAGGCCGTCCAGCTGTCCGATCCGCTCCGGGTACAGCGCGACGTAGGTGCTCTGCTGCTCGGGGGTCAGGGACTTCCACCAGTCCGCGGACGACTTCGGGTCCTTGTTGTCCGGGACGTACGGGTCGGCCAGGCCGAGGTCCTTCGCCACATCCCTCACATCGGCGGCGGTCTCGGCGGCGGAGCCGAACACCCGCGGGCGGGTCAGGATGCTGGCATCGAGCCGGCCGAGGGCGCGATCGCCCTGGTCGCTCGCCTGCTGCGCGTCGGCCAGCGCCTTGTTGATCCGCTCCTGCACGTCCCCCCGCAGCGTGGTCAGCGCCTTGCGCTCAGGGCTGGATGCGGCATCCGGGTCGTTCCGCTCGCCCTCACCCAGCGGCGGCAGGTCCACCGTCCCGTCTGCACCGACGGCCAGACCCTGTTCCTCGGCGCGGTGCACAGCGTTCTTCAGATTGGTCTGCGCCTGGTACATCCGCTCAGCGACCGTGTCCAGAGTGAGCACCACAGCGGCGGACTCGACCCGCAGGATCTCCAGGATCTGCTCGGTCCGGCCCAGGGTGTAGAACGCCTTCTGCGCGTCCGTCCCCTCCCACTTCGCCTGCCTCAGCGGACCGTTCACCTGGCTACGGTGCCTGTTTTCGGCGGACTGCGCCCCGTTGGACAGATCGCGCCACATCCTGGCGGCGTCATGCAAGCCGGTCGGGTCGAATCGCATCAGCAGCTCGAACAGGTTGCCGCTCACTGGCCCGGCCTCTCCCATGCCTCGCCGATCCCCTGCGTCGTCCAGACATTGGCGACGGCGTTCTCGTTGTTCGTGTAGGCCTGCGCCGTGGCGGTGAGGTTGTCGGCCGTCTGCTTGAGGCGGTCACTGACACCCGTCAGCACGGGCGCCCACTCTCCCGCCACCCGGCCAAGCCGTGCCGCCACCGACCAGCCCGCCAGCTGACCGGCGGCCGTCTGACTGGCCGTAACAGCCGCCTGACAGGGCTTCCGAAGATCCTCACCGATCGCCCGCGCCACCCCCGCGGACATGTGGATCTCCCCTGGATTGACCTTGAGATGCCCCACTGCGTTCCCCTCCCGACAGTTCCTCGGTCAGCGGAAAGCCTATTGCGGTGACCAGCCGATTCCTATCCGTATAAATACTCAGCTGAAATGAGACGAAAACAACCAAAACAGCGATATGCCCTTGTGAGCACGGTCGTCGACCGCAAAGACCGCACCGCGGAACTCACCAACCTGACCGCAAACTCCTCGTCGACGCCCACCAGGAAGCCGACGGTCCGCCCGGGCGAGTAGTCTCCGGCGTCCTCGGGCCGCCGCGAAACCCACCGGCGATCATGTTTCCGTTGTCGTGGCGCGAGCCCGTTCCAGGACTGCCCCCTTCTTGAGCCCGCGAGCGTCCGAGCTCTGGTACAGACGGGGCCCCTGAGACACGCTGGCGTCATGAACGGCTACTGAAATGGCGGACCAAAGAGTCCTGGGATTGGTACTCCAGCAGGACTTCTCCATTCCCGCTGGTCAACGGCTTGGGAGTGGGGAGTGCAGCGGGCGGACGATAGGTCAGGGACGGTCTTCATGGGACCGCCCCTCGATCGTGTGCAGCCGTCGTTGAAAGTGGCAGTGACGGGGCAGCCTCCCGCCGTGATCAACGCTTCAGAACCCGCGCCTTGGGACCGTGAACTCGAACAGCTTCTCCTCCGTGTCGGCGCCCACCTCGGCCGTGTGGAGCCGCGCCTCGGATGCGCGACCACGTCCGCGGCCTGCTCGGCCCAGTTGGCCGCAAGAACGGCTGGCCGCTGGCCGAATTCGCCGGCCACTCCACCCCCGACGGCCTCCAGCACCTGCTCGCCGGTGCCCGTTGGGACGCGGACGAGATCCGCGACGAACTCCAGCACTACGTCGCCGAACACCTCGGCGAGGACGACGGGGTCCTGATCATCGACGACACCGGCTTCGTCAAGAAAGGCATCACCTCCGCAGGCGTGCAACGCCAGTACTCCGGCACCGCCGGCCGTACCGAGAACTGCCAGATCGGCGTCGTCGCCGCCTACGCCTCCATCCGCGGCCGGGCCCTGGTGGACCGCGAGCTCTGCCTTCCCAAATCCTGGACCGAGGACCGGGACCGTTGCCGCGCCGAAGATCCCCGACGAGCGGGACTTCCGCACCAAGGGAAGCCTCGCCAGGGCCCTGGTCCTGCGCGCACTCGCCTCCGACCTGCCCATCGCCTGGGTCACCGCGGACTCGGCCTACGGGCAGGAAGGGCGCTTTCGCCGACTGCTGGAGCAGTCCGGCGTCGGCTACGTCCTGGCGGTGCCCAAGTCCCAGTTCAGCGTGGGTTGTCCACGCATCGAATGGCTGTTTGCCCAGGCCCCGGACCAGGCCTGGGAACGGATCTCGCGTGGGGCGGCGCCAAGGTCCCGCGCGTCTACGACTGGGCGACCATCCGGCTGCCCGCCGTGGCGGAGTTCGACTACCAGGACGAAGCCCCTGTGCGCCAGCGGTGGGCGGTGGCCCGCCGCAGCCTGCACAGGCCCGACGAGATCGCCGACTACCTCGCCTGCTCACAACTCGGCACTTCTGTCGAGCAGTTGGTTCGGATCGCCGGGACGCGCTGGGCGATCGAGGAGTGCTTCCAGGCCGCGAAGGACGAGTGCGGCCTGGACCAGTACGAGGTCCGCCGCTACACCGGCTGGATGCGGCACATCACCCTGGCCATGCTCGCCCACGCCTTCCTGCCCGCCATGGCGGCGACCGCGGCATCAAAGGTGGCTGCAGAAACGGTTCCCGCACCCTGGTTGATCTCACCGTGGCAGAGATCCGGCGACTCCTGGCAGGCGGCGGTCCCCGCGGCCCGGGTGCGCCGCGGTGGCCGCTTCGTGATCACGCCCTGAAATGGTCCACCTGGCGCCGACAACGCCAGGCCGTCGCCCGCCACTGCCACTATCAACGCCGGCTGCACACGATCGAGGGGCGGTCCCATGAAGACCTCCCCTGACCTATCGTCCGCCCGCTGCACTCCCCACTCCCAAGCGCGACATCGGGTAGCACCGTGCGCCCGAACCGCTCGTGCGGGCTCCGCGGGCGGGGAAGCAGCTGGCCGATGTCCCGCAGGCCAAGACCTCCTACGAGGAGCACGTGGCCCTGCTCGGCATCGACCATCAGAGCGACGGCGGGACCCGCTGAGCGACTTGGCCGCGTGTCACGGAGGCCGCCTCGCATGCCGCCGGGTTCGGTGCCGGGGCTGGCGCCGTCGCCCGGCCCGGGCGCGCGGGCGACCGTGAGAACGGTACGAGGGCACGCGTGCCGCCGGAGGACGTGCTCGTCGGTGTCGGCGACCAAGGCGTCCCCGATCGCGTGGCGGGCGCGGTTGGTCGGAGCCAGGGTCCTCTCGCCTGGTCACGCCCAGATCGCGTCCTCCTCGTCGCCCGGTCCGCCGCCGTGGAGGCAGTGCGGTCTGCAGGTCGGATCCGAGGACGTCCTCGCGGCCGACGCCAGCGGGGCGGGCGACGGCCATAGCCGCGCGCAGCTCGACCTCGGCGCGGCGGGCGACGGCGTTGACGTCCTGGCGGCCGGCGAGGTCGGCGGATCCGGCGAGGGCCAGGTCCACGCACTCGCCCATCACGGTGCGGATTGAGCGCGCGGCCCAGCACGACCCGCACAGCCCGCCATCCCACTTCACGCCGCAGTCCTCGCACGGCGCCGCACAGCATCGCGTGCCGGTGAAGGTGGGCGTCGACCACGGCACGGCGCTGGTCGGTGGGGAGCTGGGAGATGGCGGCGCGGACCAGGGCTCGGTGGGTGGAGCGGCGGTCGGCGAGCTGCTGCTCGCAGTCCACGCGGGCGGTTCGGGTGTCCAGGCGGGGATCGGCCACCAGCGCGCCGCCCGCCCTGGGCTTGCAACCGATGCTGCAGCCGATCGACCAGTGCCACGTCGACGCCTTCCGGCTGACCCCCGCCCGCACGGGGTCGGTCTGCGCTCAGGTCGGGGCCGTGTTTCAGGAGCGTTCTTCAGTCGCCGACGAAGACGAGGTAGCGGTGTGGCTTGCGTTCGAGTTGATCGGCAAGGGCGAGCACTTCTGCTGCTGCCTCGGCTTCAGGGGCTGGGGCACTGTCGATCAGCACCCTCAGCTCAGGGGCCAGGAGCCGCATCTGTGACCTGTTGAACCAGGTGTCGTCGTAGGGGTCCACGTAGCCGAGGAGCGGCATGGCGAAGGTCTCGGCCTGTCGGCACAGGTCCCCGAGGGCCGGATGGGTGCAGACGGCCAGGATCTCTCCGATGTAGGTCCGGACGTTCACGCTGATCGGCATGCCGCCACCGTAGTGTCGACGCCACGGCCCGGCGACATCATTTGCTCTGCCCACGAGGCCGGGGCAGCCACCAGGCCGAGGCCGTGCTCCGGCAGAACGGAGCAGCCTGTCGGACCCGGCCAGTAGGTTACCGACCATGACCTCCGTGAACGCCACGACCCCCCGCGCCCGGATCAGCCAGCGGACCACCACCGCCTCCGGGCCCCTCTCCAGGGGTGCTCCCCGCAGGTCCCCCGCCCTCCAGGTGATCCCGCTGTGGGCCGCACCTCACGCCGAGGTCCTCCCGGCGACGCCTGGGCACTGAACCGGTGGAACGGCCGCGGCGAGCCGTCACTCCTGCCAGATACCAGGTGAGCCGCAAGGGACCCGGCACCAGTCCTCCCAGCACACAAGTGACGTCCTCCCCGCGCAGGCGGGGGTCAGCCGCGTTCGCAGACCTCTCGAAGTGACAGCATGGTGGGTCCTCCCCGCAAGCGCGGGGGTAAGCCGATGATCGCCAGCCGTCTGCAGGCGAGCAGGGCGCAGCGGGATGACACCGGCGCGGATGGCTTTGTCGTGGTGGGAACGGCGTTCGGCGAGGGCCTGGGCGAGCTGGTTCTCGGGTTCGCGGCGGCTGGGGATAGTCAGTTTCTGGCGGGCGATGGCGGTGGTGACCGGGTTGGTGGCCGGGAGCTGAGCGGGACCGGCCGTGCCCGGTACGGCAGCAGAGCCCAAGTATGGCAGCAGGGCTCGGCCGCGCCTCGCGGTCCGAGCCCTGCCCCGTGCCTCCCTGCGGCGGCGGTGCGTCAGCTCTGTGCGGTGTCGTCGCCCGCTTGCCCGGCGCTTTCAGCTGTGCCTGCCTTCTCGCGCATCTTGCGTACCAGCTCCGCCTTCTGGTCGGCTGCGCCCTGGCGGTCGAGGTTGCGGTGCGGACCGTTGTTCTGTCGTTCGGCGCGGGACAGCTTCTTGCGCTGGCCGCCGCCCATGCCCACGGGGTTGTTGATGTTCTTGCTCACGGTCACGGGTCTCCGGTTAATGATGTGAAGTGATCTACGGATTCATCGGTGGAGGATGGGCGGCGACGTCGAGGGATGTCAGCGGGGCCCGTCACGCTCTCACTCGTAGATCGGCGTCTGGACGAACATGACAATGACGTTACCTGGTTCCGCCGGCCCCGCGTACCAACCTTTTCGCTACCCCGGCGTCGGCCGGGCCTTCGCCGCCTGCCCGGGGCCAGCCGCTTCCTTCCGGGAATCTCAGCACCACCAGGCCCTGCTGGTCGCCACCCGTCCGGACAGGTTCAGATGGGCGTTACTGGGCCGCTGTGGGCATTGTCAGTGGTCGGAGCACACGGACGACACGGAAGAGATCATCTCACTCGTGCCCCGCCGTTGAGGCACGGACGGCATCGGGCCGGGCCGACTCGTCGTCGGTGGGCGGGTGATAGGCGTCCTCGGGTTCCCGCAGGCGGTAGTGCCGACGCAGGGTCTCAGGTTCACGCCGCAGTCCTCGCACGGCGCCGCGCAGCATCGCGTGCCGGTGCAGGTGGGCGTCGACCATGGCACGGCGCTGGTCGGTGGGGCCCTGGGAGATGGCGGCGCGGACCAGGGCCTGGTGGGTGGAGCGGCGGTCGGCGAGCTGCTGCTCGCAGTCCACGCGGGCGGTTCGGGTGTTCAGGCGGGGATCGGCCACCAGCACGCCGCCCGCCTTGGGCTCGCAGCCGATGCTGCAGCCGGTCGACCAGTGCCACGCCGGCGCCTTCCGGCTGACCCCCGCCTGCGCAGGGAGGACTTCAACGCCGTGAGGAACAACTACCCGAATTCCGTTCTCCCCGCAGACGCGGGGGTCAGCCGGCCAGGGTGTCGGCCTCGGTGAGCCGGATCTTGTCCTCCCCGCGCCCGCAGTGGGTGATCCGGTCTTTACGTCGTAAAGGCGAGGTCGTCTCCGTGTTGTTCTCCCCACGAGCGCGGGGGTCAGCCGCGTAGGCAGCGGGCGGGCGGGGCGGTGTGCGCGTATTCCCCGCGCAGGCGGGGGTCAGCCGAAGCGGCTCTGAGCAACATTTCGGGATGACCAAGCGTAAACGGCCCGTGAGCAGGGAGGACTCGGAGGCTACGCTTCCCGTGCTGGTCGACGGCGTCGTCCTTCTGGGGTGAAGGTGAAGCTGGCGGCGAACGGAGCGTCACCCCGGCGGACTGCCAAGAGCAGTGGCCGCTCGCTGCTGGGTGGCCAAGAGCACTCGGTATCCGGGTCGGTGCCGTTCCAAAGGTGAAAGAACAGCATGGGTGCGGAGGGGTCTGTGGTCACGTAGCCGAGCGTCTTCCCGTAGTAGGGGTTGGTGCTGCCGAAGAGCACCGACGGCGTGCCGAAGGCCGAGGTCACGTCGGCCCATACATGGTCCTGACTGGCCCACGAGTCGATCGCAGCAAGCATTGTGGCGTACTCGACTGCGCTCAGCGCCCGGTCCAACCTGAGCCATCCCTGCCGGTGCGCGAACTCCGCGTAGACGGAGGCCGCGCTTGTGCCGTGATCAGTCGCCAGGAAATCCTCGAACGCCCCTGTCACGCCAGTCGGGGACCATGCCTTGCGCCGCTCCAGGGCGCGCTTCTCGTCGTCCCATGCTCCCGGCCGGCGCTCAACGAACAAGAGGTGGTCCAGCATCAGCCGGATGGCGAGCTCGCCTCCCCACATCCCCGGTCGGCGGAGGGCGTCGTTGAGCTGGGTGACGAGGTGGGCGTGGATCTCTTCCGAGGACGCGAGAGGGGCGGTGGCAGGCATACCGCCAGTCTTTCGCACCGCAGTCGGCGAGCCGGGCTCAGGGTGTGAGGAGAATTCGGCGCCGGAGGAGATCGAAGCTGGCGCGCCCATAGCCTTGGCGTTTGAGGAATTTGACCCGGTTTACGTGGCCCTCGACCATGCCACTGGAGTAGGGCAGGGCCAGGCCGACGGTCACGGCGTCGAAGTCCCTTCCACGGATGGGTGGGGGACACACTGCGGTCCCCCCGCGCAGGCGGGGGTCAGCCGCACTAGTTAGGCCCCATTCTTTCGGATGGGCGGGCGGACCAGGTGAACATGCCCGCGATGTGGGGTCCTGCCTGGAAGACGGTGGCGGTCTTCTCGTAGCGGGTGGCCGGGCCTCGCCCGTTGTTCGCGCGGTTGATGCGGCGTTCGATGGTGTTGCGCCTCTTGCAGGCTTCACGGTCGAAGACGGGCGGGCGGGCGGCCGCCGCGGCGGCCCTTGCGCTTGTGGCTGACGATCTGGTCCGAGGCTGCGGGATCACCGCCCGGATCCCGCGCCTGCGCAGGTGCTCGCGGATGGTCCACGAGGAGTGGGCCCGGTCCGCCGGAACCACGACGGGCCGGGTGAGCGGCCGACCGACCGGGACGTCCGCCCGGATGGGGCCCGCTCCTGCCGTGCCCCGGTCCTGCCGGGCCGTCCCGCTCGTCGGGGGGCGAGGGCCTGCTGTTCCCCGGCCGCCTGCCGGGCCGGATCCGCGCTTGTTCACGGTGGCCGCCGTCCGGGCCCGCAGCGGCACGGGCGGGGGGAGGCGACGGTCGGAACGGACCGCTCACTCCGCATTCCTGCCCGAACCGGCGGCCCAGGGGGGCGACCGCCTCGCGGCCGCCGGGGCAGACAAATCGTTTGTTTTCCAGGGGATCCCCACCAAATCGCGGAACGGTCGCGATGCTTCAACTCCTTTGTCTCCAGGCCTGGTTAAGGTCGGTCCAGCCTCACGGGACCAGACGTCGGACGGCCGTCGTGCGGCGCCCCGTGGACCTGCCCGATTGGACCGGTGTGAAGTGAATCGAACGTATCACCGCTCGTTGGACCGTCCGTCGACCACGACCGTCCGGGGCCGGATGGCCTCTGCGGCGAGCGCCGCTGCGGTATTGGCGTGCGTCCTCACCGGCGTCGCCGTCGGCGTGGCCGGCGGCTCGCCGACCGTTGCCGTGGCCGCGATCCCGGCGCCCGCTGTCGACATGGGCCCCGTCCAGCCCGAGGCGCACGCGGGGTCCGGTGCCACCACCAAGGCTCCCAATCCCACCACCAAGGCTCCCAGTCCCACCATCACCAGGCCCGGCACCCCCACTACCTCCAAGCCCACCGTCCTCCCCACCACCCCACGCCCCGCGGCCCCCGCCGAGGTACCCGCACCCGATGCGGAGGCGCCTCTGCCCGCTCCCGCGGTCCGGCCCCTCGCGGCCGGGTGAGCAGCCGGGTTCCGTCCGGGCGAACATGTGCGGAGCCAGGTGACGAGGGCTGCTGCGGTGACGGTGCCGAACCAGGCGTATCCGCGTTCGTCGTGTCGGTTGACGACGGCTCCGGCGTGGTCGGGTAGCCGGGCCACGTTGCCGTGGCCCGGCCCCCTCAGAACCGGGCGTGCCTGTGTCCTCCCCGCGCCCACGGGGGTCAGCCGCCATCGAGTCGGCGGTGACGCGCAGGCGGCGGGTGGTGGGGTCGTAGCCGGCGAGGTGCCAGTGGGCGGCGGCGTCGGGGCCGACGATCGAAGGCCAGTGGTCGCGCAGGCCTGCGCCGGCGGTGCCCAGGGTCCAGCCGTGGGCGGCGACCAGGGCGAGGAACACGTCAGCGATCGGCTCGGGTTCGCGCGGGCCTCGGCGTGCGGCGGTAGCCGGCGGGGCCGCGCGGGCGGTACGGGGGTGAGGGTGGTGCCGTTGGTGCGGGCGGCCTGGCGGGCGGCGCGCAGCGCGGTGCGGGCGAGATAGGCACCGGTGGTCGGGGTCGGGGTCATCGGGCGTTCACCGCCTCGGCATCGGCCAGCGGCGAGCGGGCCAGCCTCGTGAGGGCGTCGGCGCGGTAGGTGTCGAGGGCGTCCCGGACGGTCTCAAGGTCCGACCCGAGGACGTCCTCGCGGCTGGCTGCGGCGGGGCGGGCAGCGGCCATCGCCGCACGGAGCTCGGCCTCGGTGCGGCGGGCGACGGCGTTGACGTCACGGTGGTCGGCGAGATCGGCGGCCCCGGCGAGGGCCAGGTCCACGCACTCGCCCACCACGGTGCGGATGGAGCGCACGGCCCAGCACGATCCGCACAGCCCGCCCGTGTGCTCGGCGCCGCAGTCCTCGCACGGTGCCACGCGCCGGGCCGCTTCGGCGGCCTCGGCCCGCGCCTTCCGCTCGGCCCGGCGCACCTCGGCCTCGGCACGGCGCTGCTCGGCCCGCTCGCGGTCGATCACCTGCTGCTCGGCGCGCAGCATCGCGTGCCGGTGCAGATGGGCGTCGACCGCGGCACGCCGCTGGGCAGGGTCGGCCCGTAGGAGGCCTGGACGGTCAGCGATCGGAGTTGGTGGCGTCCTTACCGCTGGAGCCAGCGAGGCGAGCACGCGGTCATTGCGGCGCGCCGTTGGGCCTCGGCGCGGCGGCCGACGGCGTTCAGTACCGGCCCCGCCGCCGGGGCCTCCCCGGCCGCCGGGCCGAACAGGCCCGACTCGTCGCCGTTCCTGACCCTGCGCACTGCCGTCGTCCTCCTCGCGGCAGCCGTCATCGGTCTGGTCGGCGGCGGGCTGACCTTCCTCGGCGGCACCCCGGCCGCCGCCGCGGTGCTCGCGGGACTGACCGCTGCTGGGACGAGCGTGCGCGGACTGCACGAGTTGATCGGCTGAGCCCCCGGACCGGCCCCAGAAGAGGGAAGGATAATGATCAATCACTTTCCCTCGAAGAACTGTTGCGCTCGGCGACTGGTGAGGGTGTCGGGGTGGTCGGCGCCGAGCACACGGACGCTGTCCTGGACCACGGCATCAAGAAGGCGGGCCGCCTCGGCCCGCTCCCCCGCCGCCCCGAGATTGACAGCGAGATTGAAGCGAGCAGTCAGGGTGTCGGGGTGGTCGGCGCCGAGCACACCGACGCTGTCCCGGACCACGGCGTCAAGAAGGCGGGCCGCCTCGGCCCGCTCCCCCGCCGCCCCGAGATTGACGGCATGGCCGTGGCGGGCGGCCAGGGTGCCCGGGGAGTCGGCGCCCGACGGGGCCGAAGACGCTTGGGTCCCGGCGGTCGAGTCTTTCCCGGCCGAGGGGGTTGTCCGGACTATCCGGGACAACCTCCGTGTGGTCCGGGGCCGCGGCCGGACTGTCGGGCACGGCCTGGTTGGGGTATACGGCCTGTAGTTCGTCGGTGATGCGCTGAAGGGTCTGCTCGTCGGTGTCGTTGACGGACGCTGCCCGGGCGAGGGCCTGGTCGATGTCGTCGGCGACCGGGTCCGCCCCTGCGCCGGTGCTGCCCGCCGTCGTGTGCGTGCTGCCGTCCGCGGCCGCCGATGGGTCAGTGCTGTGATCTCGGGCGCGGAGCCGCTTGAGTGCGTCGGTCAGCTCGTCGACCTGCTGCTGCACCCGGGCCGCGAGGTCCTCGGCCTGCCGCTGCTTGTCCCGCGCGCGGCCCAGTTCCTCCTTCGCGCGACGCTCCTGGTCCAATGCGCGTGTGAGCCGCTGCTGGGTGTCCTCGAGTTCCCGGCGGTCACCGGCCCGACCGAGGAGCCCATCGCGTTCGGAGGACAGGCCCTGCACCCGGCCGACCAGGGTGTTGATCACGGACAGCAGCACCATGACCAGTTGCGTCGAGTGCTTCGCCGTCTCCTGCAGTTCGGCCTGTCGCTCCAGGGCCCGCGTCAGGCGTTCATACGTCTCCACCTGCTGCGCGCGTACCTGTTCGAGTTGACCGGCCAGGGCCGCGGTGCCGTCCTGGTCCGCGTGCCGGTCCTTCGGGTTCCTGGCCTCCGTCAGCAGGCGGCGGCCCTCGGCCTGCAGCCGCGCACACCGCGGCGGATCGGGGGCGGTCACCTTCACCAGCAGGAGCACGAAGCGCTCCGCGGGTGCCGGATCGCCGGACAGGTACTCCCCGACCCTCGTCTTCGAGTAAGGCACCCGCTCCGCGACGGACGTCATCGTCAGCGGGCTCTCGTCGATCCGCGCCCGTAAGAAGAGCGCCAGCGCCTCGGCCTCCGGCGTCCGTGCCCGGATCGGCCCCCACGGCCTGCCCATGTGAACTCCCGCCCCTGACACCGGTCGTGTCCTGGACGTCCCGGGACAACCCCACCGTTGTCCGGACCTTACCTGGGCAAACAACCCCACCGCTTAGGGACTACCGAGAACGCCCGCACGCTGTTCCTGTCCGTCGGCACTCCGCCGCACCGACCCGATCCGGGAACCGCTCCGCAGACCCCGGCACCCGATGGAGGAGAACGTGAACACGCCCACCCCGAACCCCTCGAACCAGTCCGGCCCCACCCCGTTCCTGACGGTCCGCACCGTCGTCGTCCTCCTCACCGCGGCCGTCATCGGCCTGGTCGTCGGCGGGCTGACCTTCCTCGGCGGCGGTCACAGTGCCGCTGCGGCGGTGGCCGGCCTGGTGGCGTTCGGCCCGAGCGTGACGGGGCTGCACAAGCTGATCAGCTGACCCCGACGAGGCCCCAGGAGAGGGAAGGATAATCCCGGCTATCCTTCCCGGCGCCCCCGCACCTGCGGGGGGCAGTCGTTGCACTCGCCGCCGACCGCCCTGCTCGCCGAGTCTTCCCCGCGCAGGCAGGAGTCAGCCGAGCGCCGTCCGGACGCGCGTCATCTGCGACCGGGTCCTCCTCGCCAGTGCGGAGCCAGTCGGACACCAACCTGGTGAACTCCCCCGGCTCTCCCGGCCACGGGCGGGCGGGCCGGCCGCCGGCGAGCGGCACCAGCTCGCCGGCGGCCGCGCCCGCCGTCCGAGCAGGTCCGTACCTCGTCGCCACTGAGAACCCGCCACCCCTTTCCCCGACGGACGAGGCGTCCTCCCCGCAGGCGCGGGGGTCAGCCGGGCTACGCGGCACCGTGGGCCGGGACCGACTGCGTCTGGCGGGTGGTGCGTAGCGGGGGGCGTGGCTGCGGGCGACGGCGAGGGCGGCGCGGTGGCGTTCGCGTTGCTGGCGGTCGTGGTCGTCGGTGTCGGCGGCCGGGGTGTCTTCGAGCGCGGTTCGGCGGTGGTGTTCGGGTTCCCGCAGCCGGTTGTAGTGGCGGGTCAGGATGGCCTCGCGCTGGGCGGCGGCTTCGTCGAGCGCGGCTTGGCGGGCGAGGGCCTGCTCGCGCATCTGGCAGCGTAGTTCCTGGTAGGCGGTGTGGCCGGCGGTCGGGTTACGGGGCCGACGCGGTCGGTACGGGGCCGGGGCGCGGGCTGCTCGTCGACGTCGTGGTCGTGCTGCGGTTTGGGGGCTGGGCCGACGCGGACGTCGATGGCCGCGACGGTGCCGGGCCGCAACTGGTGAAGGGCGGTAAGGATGCGGCGGGTCTGGTAGCGGTGTTGGGCGGCCCAGGCCGGGGAGTCGGCGGTGACGCGCAGGCGGTGGGTGGTGGGTCGTAGCCGGCGAGGTGCCAGTGGGCGGCGGCGTCCGACCCGACGATCGAGGGCCACTGGCCGCCCCAGACCTCCACCGACAGGTCCGCGACCGCCTCCTGGCGGTTGGCCAGCGCGACCGGCCCGGCGCCGGTGACCACCAGGGCGACCGGCGGATACCCGGGCCGGGTGTGACCGAGCCAGGTACGGCGCCACCAGTGCACCATCCGATCGGCCGGCTCCTGGTCGGCCAGCGTCGGGTCGGTGCTCTTCACCTTGGTGCGGAACAGCTCGCGGTAGACGGTGAACTTCGCGGCCACCCGCTCCGGCGACATGGTGGAGCGGTCGACCTCCACCATCAGCACCGGCACCCCGATCTCCGGCGCCCGCCACACCCTGTCCGCGCGCGGTGCTGCGGCCTACCAGTCGGCAGCAGGAACCCGGTCTCGGTCGCCCAGTCGGCGACGGTGCCGACCCCGCCCGGCGCCGTGCCACCGGAGACGAAGGCCAACACGGTCTCGTTGACCGCCATCACGTGCTGCGCGCCGGAGCGGCCCGCGCCCCGGGCCGTTCCGCCCAGGTCGGAGCGGGGCAGGCCGAGCACCTGCCCGGCCTCCTCCAACCCGGCCGCGCCCTCCAGCCGCCACGTCTTCTGCCAGTCCCTGGTATTTGCCATCGGAGGCGACCAGGCCGTGCAGCGCGAGATCGCCAAGCGCCTGCCGAACCACCTTGTTCGACACCGCCCCCGGGCGCAGCAGACGCTGGAGCTGGTCGGCGGTGGCGACCTTGAGGACACCGAACACATCGGCCCGCAGGACGATGGCCGAGCCGTTCGGGCTGGCGGCGCCACGTCGGTACGCGGTCCGGTCCGGCCGGGACGGCTCGGCCGTGCGGGTGGACGCAGTTGCAGACCTGACCGGCGCCCGTACCTTGATGCCCCGTCCGGGGGCGGGCATCAAGGTATCCGCGCCCGGCCCCACCAATGCTTTGACCTGCGGCATTACCGCCGCGCCTTGCCGAACCACCAAGGTATCGGCGCGGCGGCCGGGGCGGCCGTCAAGGAATCGCCCGCCCGCTCCGGGACGGCCATCAAGGTACCGCTGGGAGCCGGACCCCTCCTGGCCACTGCCGACGCTGCCGCCCGGCGCCGACGAAGCCGCCCCCTCGGCCATGCCGTACCGGCCGTGACGCCCAGCCGTGCGGTGCGGTACCTGGGCGGCCACACGGCCGCGGGCGGCCGTCGGCTCGTCGGTGTGCTGGAGGCGGCTGCGGGCGGCCGACGGGGTGTCGGTGCTCGCTCCTACGATCACAGGGTGCCCGATGCCTTCACCGTCCTGTGGACCCACGACGTATGCCGCGCCCTGCGTCGAGCCGGCCGCACTGGTCAGCGGCCGCCGGTCGCCTTCAGCGGCGTCCACACCTCCCTTCCCGCCTGGTCCGGCGCCCAGGCGGGCGATGAGGTGTATGCGGTGCACGTCAGTCAGCGCGTCGTCCATGTGGTGAGTCGGATGCGGATCATCGACCGGGCGCGGGGCACGTGCTGCGGTTCCGCTCCTGCGGGCCGGGGCGAGCCCGCGTTTCCCGGGCACGGAGACTGGTCGATGCTCGGCGCCGACGGCTGCGGCGCCCAGGTGGTCCATGTCGAGGCCACGCCCGTGCGCTTCGATCTGCCTGTCCCCGGCGGCGTCCTCGCCGAACTCTCCTGGCGCAACCGCCAAGGCCGCACCCGCCAGCTGAAGTACGTGGTCGACGGGCTCCTCGAACGCTCGATCAGCCTCCAGGGCTTCTACCGCCTCACCCCTGAATCCGCCGACGAGCTGGCGGGGATCGTGGACGCCGCCGCCGTGTGAGAGCCGGCAGTGTGAGGTACGGGCAGAAGGACACCGGCCGATACGGCTACGCGCCAGCAGATACACGGGACAGCGTCAGCGCTCCGGCCTGGGCAACGCCGTACTCACCTGCGATTTTCCCCTTCACAACCACTGACACGGAGCCGTAGCCCACCGCCGGCACCGGATCCGGACATCACATCAGGTCTGGCGTTGGTGGTGGACGACGGGGTGGAGGTAGCCGGCCAGGGTGTGGGCGGCTTCGGTGGCCCAGGCGTCCAGGCCGCCGGGCAGCGGGCCTTCGGGCAGGGCGCGGCGGGGTGGGGCTTGGCGGTCGTCGGTGCGGGGTGGGGCGCCGTGGGTGGTGGTGTGGGTGACGGCGTTGATGATGATCTCGTTGACGATCATGGCGTGGGGTGCGCCGGTTTCTCCGGCTCCGCGGGCGTGGCCGCCCATCTCGCGGTCGTCGCCGAGGGCCTCGGCGGCGGCGAGGAGGCCTGCCGGGGTGAGGCCGAAGATCTTCTCTCCGGGGCCGCCGCTCCTGCCGCCGAGGGCGGAGCGGGTGCCGGGCTGCGGCCTGGCGCCGGGGGTGCCGATGCTACTGGTGCGGCCGCGCTCTTCGACGAGCTTGTGCTTGATGAGGTCGCGGACGGCTTCGGCCACGTGCTCGGTGCGGTGGTGGTCGCGGTACTCGTCGTCGGCGATGAGGGCGTGGAGCTGCTTGTAGGTGACGACCTTGAGCCCGCCCAGCACCGCGAGGACGTCGGCGCGCAGCGCGGCCGGGCTGCTGTTGGGGTTGCGGGCGGAGCGGCGGAAGTGCACCCGGGTGGGCCGGGCCGGCTGTTCGCCGTCGTGCCGCTCGCTCTGGCCGTGGTCCTGGTCGTGGTCCATGCCCTGCCCCCGCGCTGTCGGTCGTTCGTGGTGGTGATCTTCTCTGCTGTACCGCACACCACCGACACCGGGCCGCCCCACCCACGCGCCCGCCGCTCGTCGCCGGCTCCCGCTGCGCGCCGACCACCGGGAGGCGCCCGGCCGCCCCGACCGGGAAGGGGGAGGGCCACAGCGGCCCTGGAGCGGGTAGGGCAGCACTGGACCCGGCGGTGAACCCGAGCCCGCCCTACCCAACTGCACCACCAACCACCAACCACCAACCACCAACAGCTCAAAGAAGGGAAGCGAGAGGGTTTGTCGGCAAGCTCGGACGCTCGAAATCTTGGGGCTGAGCTGGGGAAATGTCGAAAGCCCGGTGAACGCTTCCCCCGGGGCAGCACCCGGGGACGGCCCCGGGTGCTGCCCCGGGGATCTACGACCCACTCTTTCGCCTCGCCGGGCCCGCACGCGCGCCGTGGCGGCGGCTCAGGCCCTGGTCGGCACGCTGCCCGACGCGGACCACGAGCACGCCTCTTCGCTCAGCTGGCCGGACCGGTGAGCGTCGGCGCCGGCGGGGCGCAGCCGGATGGGCTGTCGGCGCCAACCAGGCGGTGGCGGGGTGACGGCGGCTTCCAGAGAGCGGGTTGGTGCGGTCTCGTTCAAGGGCGCGGTGGGTCTCCCCGGGGGAGGAAATGCCTTGTCAGGGGGGTTGCCCCGGTGACAGGATCGGTACGGTGAATGACGAACTGGCTCAAAACGCCCTCGCCGTGCGTCCCATAACGGACGCCGATGTCCCCGTCGCGGTCGACACTCTCGGCCGGGCCTTCGCCGACTATCCCTTCACCCGGCATGTGATCGCCGCCGACGACCACGAAGCACGGGTCCGGCGCTTTCAGGAGCTCTGCCTCACCCGCATCGCTGTGCCTTACGGCCGCGTGTGGGTCGCCGAGGACGGCCTGGCCGTGGCCGCCTGGACCGTTCCTGATCAGGACCCCTCGCCCGCCTTCGCCGAGATCGGCCCGCTGCTCGGCGAACTCATCGGCGACCGGCAGAGCGCCTTCGATACCGCTGAACAGGATGTGGAGCCGTACCGGCCGCAGGAGCCGGTGTGGTTCCTCAGCACGGTCGGCGTTGCTCCGGAGGTACAGGGGCGCGGCCTGGGCCGTGCGGTGCTGCTTCCCGGTATCGAGGAGGCCGAACGCGCCGGGTGTCCCGCGTTCCTGGAGACTTCCAGCGAGGCCAACGTGCGGTTCTACGAGCGGCTCGGCTTCCGGGTCACGGCCGACGTCCCGTCCTCCGACGGTGGTCCCCGCACCTGGTGTATGCGCAGGGACCCGAGCTGAGAAGCCGGGACTGCCGGTGGCGGCCGCTTGATCGCGGGCTCTGAGCGCCGGTTCAGGCGGCCGGGGTGACGAATCGGGTGGTGGCGGCGTTGGAGCGGGGGTGAGCAGCACTTCCTCTCCCCGCCCGCGGCGCGGCGGCACCGGGTTGGGGCCGGACGTCGGCGGCCGGGCCTTCGCCGTGGTGGGCCGGGCGCCGCGGTCCCCGCTTCCCTGGTCGCAGGAGTCGGTCGACGACGGGCTGCAGAGCGTGCTGGCCGGCCATCAGCGGCTGGTGGCCGCGCGGTGGGAGGCGGCGTTCGAGGACCTGGACGAGGACGCTCTGGGCGAGGTGGCCCAGGAGGCCTGGCAGGACGGGCGGGCCCCGGGCCGGGGCCGTCGACGTCTTCGTGCGGAGCCTGGTGCGGCAGCTGGAGGACTGGAAGCAGGCCGACGCCGCGTTGGAAGGGGCGCTGGAAGCAGGCCGGCGCTCGGGCGGCCGCTGCCGGTGTGGGCGGCCGACGCCCGGGCCGCCGAGCAGGGCCGGCTGTGGGGCGCGCGGCAGGCGCTGCTGGAGGCTGTTGCCCGGCACCACCACGGCGGCCCCGCGCCCTGGTGAGGTCCGGCCACGGTGACCTCGCACCTTGATGGCCGGTCCTAGAGTGACGGAATGTCGCTACGTGCTGAAGTCCGATACAGGCGGGACCGGATCGAGACCCCCGACCATCTCGACTCCCTCGAGGACGTCGACACCCTGATCGACGAGCTTCTCGCGGGCCCGGTGAACGAGAACCTGGCCCAGATCATCCATCTGGACCGGGAGAGGATCGTCCTCAAGAACCCCGGCCGCCCTGGTACGGAAATTCCGGATCACGAGGCCCGCTGGGCGGCGGCCGGGGTGGTCGGCCGGATCCGCGACCAGCTCCGCGAGCGGGTCCGCCGGCGGACGGGCCGGGCGCCGGGGGCGGTCGCCACCGTCATCGACTCGCAGTCGGTGAAGGCCGCCGACACCGTCGGCAAGGACTCGCGCGGCTACGACGGAGCGAAGAAGATCAACGGCCGCAAGCGACACCTGGTGGTCGACACCCATGGCCTGCCGCTGTTCGTCATGGTCACCCCGGCCGACATGACCGACCGCGAGGCCGCGAAGGAGGTCCTGTTCCGGCTCCGCCTGATGCAACCGGAGATCACGATCGTCTGGGCCGACTCCGGCTACGCGGGCCCCAAACTCAGCGGCTGGGCGAAGAAGTACCTGAACCTGACGCTCAGTACCGTCGGCCGGCCGAAGGGCGCGAAGGGCTTCGTGGTGATCAAGCGGCGCTGGGTGGTGGAGAGGTCGATCGCCTTGATCATGAACGCCCGCCGTCACGCCCGGGACTACGAACGCCTCATCCAGCACTCGGAGTCGCTGATCACCTGGGCGGCGATCACCCTCGTGACCAGGCGCATCACCCAGCGGCAGTCGCGCCGGGCCGGCCAGTCCGAGCCCCGGCCCCCGATCGGCCACTGATCGTTCTCAAGCTGCCCATCGGCAGCGCGGCCCGGAGCCACCGAATCACGACCGGACCCACTCTCCCACCGCCCCGGACCGTCCGTCAGCCCGTTCCACCACCGGCGACCACTCCCGCACCGAGACGACCTCGACGGCAGGCAGGCCGAAGTACGGATCGGCCTGCACCAGCGCATCGACCGCAGTCCGGTCGGACACGTCGAAGACCAGCACCGCACCGGACCCGTCGGCCAGGGGACCGGCCGCCAAGAGTCGGCCGTCCGCGGCCAGGGCGGCAAGTGAGTCCCGATGCGCCTGGCGGGCCTCCAACCGGGCAGCGTGCAGGACCGGGTCGACGGAGCTGAAACGCAGTTCAATGATCCACATGCGCGCGATGCTACGACGCGGCGAGCACGGCGGCCGTCTGGCATCACGATGCGGACACCACCCCCCGCTTCGTCGGCCGGGAGCCTCGTCCGTTCTGCTCCGGCCCAGCTCATCAGCGACCTCTGAGCACAGCCATGTTCGAATCCCGACCAGGGCAAATACCTTCAGGGCCTTCGAAAACAGCCACTTATAGATTCCTGCCCGCTTCGGAGGGCGCCCGCCGGCGATGGCCCGTGGTTGTGCGTCCCGGGTCCGGCGGGCGCCCCGGCGGCATCGTAGGTCATCCGACCCAATGCGGCCGGTCAAACCGACACTACGGCGGTTTGACCGGCCGTTTTGATGTCCGAAGACGTGGATCGCCCCTCACTGTGTCGTGAGGGGCGATGGATGTTTTTGCTGTTCAGGTGGAGTGTGCGGGGTGGGGGTGGGGTTCAGTCGCGGGCGTGGCGTCTGGGGGGCGCGTGGTGAGGATTTTTGGGGGTGTCGTGGTTGGTGGGGCGTCGGCGGGCGGGTCGGGTTTCGGTTCGGAGGATGTCGAGTCAGGCGACGAGTTTGCGGTGGTTGGCGTGGGCGAGCTGGAAGCGAGGAGGAGGGCTTGGGCGGCGTGGCCGCCGATGCCGGAGTCAGCAGACGCAGGTGCGCGGGCAGGTCGCGGGTGGGGGTGGTGTCACCAGCACCTGAGGCTGGCGCGGGCACACGCCCGTGGTCCGCGTTCGGGGCCGCTCCCGCCGCGCCGGATCTCGGTGGCCGCCATGTGGGTCGGCGGCCCGATCAACCTGGTCTGGGACAACCTGAACACGCACCTGACCGCCGACATGAAGCGCTGTGCCGTCGAGCACGACTGGCTCACCGCCTTCCAGCCGCCCCCGTATGCGCCCGACCTCATCCCGGCCGAGCGGGTCACTCCTGCGACGCTACCCGATGGCCAATACCGCCTTCACCGACCCGACCACCCCGCCCGTACCCTCCGCCGAGGCCTACGGCACATCAAACTTCGACCCGCCCCGCTCGACGGCCGCCTAACGGGCACTGGCTTATCGTCTACTCCACTGACCCCGCCCTGAAACCTCAGTAGATCAGTGGGGCAGAAGCCGTCTGGCTGCAGGTTCATGAGTGGCAGGCACGCGCGGCGTCCCGGGTCAGGTATCTGTCCTCCTCATCGGCGCCGAGGTTGCGGGCGACGGCCGCGCAGATCGCGCTGATCGCGGTGTCTGGTACGGGGTAGAACCAGAGCCGAATGGCGGCGTCGTAGCCTGCGGTGGCGAGCGTGCCGTCCGGACTGAATGCCATAGCAGAAACGGGGCTGTGGCTGGGGAGGATGGTGACGCCCTTGCCGGTGACGGTGTCCCACAACCGCACGGCGCCCTCGCCCGCGCCGGCGAGGGTATGCCCATCCGGACTGAACGCCAGCCCAGACACGATGTTGACGGAGTCGGTGAGGATGGTGACCGTCTTGTCGGTGGCGATGTTCCACAGCTTCACGGTGTGGTCGTCGATGTTGGTGGCGAGGGTGCGCCCGTCTGGGCTGAACGCCACCGCCCTCACGTAACCGGTGTGGCCGGTGAGAGCGGTAGGAGTGGTGAGGGCTTTGCCGGTGGCGGTGTCCCACAACCGCACATCAACGCCTTCGCTGGTGGTGGCGAGGGTGCGCCCGTCGGGGCTGAATGCCGCCGACCGCACCGGACCGGCGTGGTCGGTGAGGGTGGTGACCATCCTGCCGCTGGCGGTGTCCCAGAATCGCACGGTGCCATCGTCACCGGCGGTGGTGAGGGTGCGCCCGTCCGGACTGAACACCACCGACCGCACCGGACCCGTATGGCCGCTGAGGGTGGCGGTGGTCGAGCCGCTGGCGACATCCCACAACCGCACGGTGCCATCGTCACCGGCAGTGGCGAGGGTGCGCCCGTCCAGGCTGAACACCACCGACGACACCGGACCCGTATGGCCGCTGAGGGTGGCGGTGGTCGAGCCGCTGGCGACATCCCACAACCGCACGGTGCCATCGTCACCGCCGGTGGTGAGGGTGCGCCCGTCCGGACTGAACACCACCGACCGCACGAAACCGGTGTGGCCGGTCAGCGTGGTGGCGCTCCTGATCCTGGCCTCGTCCCACAACCGTACGATGCCCTGCGTGTCGGCGGTGGCGAGGGTGCGCCCGTCCGGGCTGAATGCCACCGACGACACGGCATCGGTGCGGCCAGGAAGGGGGGTGAGGGGCGTGCCGCTGGCGGTGTCCCACAACCGCACGGTGAGGTCGTCACCGGCAGTGGCGAGGGTGCGCCCGTCCGGACTGAACGCCACCGACCGCACCGGACCGGTGTGGCCGGTGAGGGTGGTGACCATCCTGCCGCTGGCGGTGTCCCAGAATCGCACGGTGCCATCGTCACCGGCAGTGGCGAGGGTGCGCCCGTCCAGGCTGAACACCACCGACCGCACCGGACCCGTATGGCCGCTGAGGGTGGCGGTGGTCGAGCCGCTGGCGACATCCCACAACCGCACGGTGCCATCGTCACCGGCAGTGGCGAGGGTGCGCCCGTCCAGGCTGAACACCACCGACCGCACCGGACCCGTATGGCCGCTGAGGGTGGCGGTGGTCGAGCCGCTGGCGACATCCCACAACCGCACGGTGCCATCGTCACCGGCAGTGGCGAGGGTGCGCCCGTCCAGGCTGAACACCACCGACGACACCGGACCCGTATGGCCGCTGAGGGTGGCGGTGGTCGAGCCGCTGGCGACATCCCACAACCGCACGGTGCCATCGTCACCGCCGGTGGTGAGGGTGCGCCCGTCCGGACTGAACGCCACCGACCGCACGTAACCGGTGTGGCCGATGAGGGTGGCGGTGGTCGAGCCGCTGGCGACGTCCCACAAGGACACAGTGGCACCGGCGCCGGCGAGGGTGCGCCCGTCCGGGCTGAACACCACCGAATGCGTAAAGCCGGTGTGGGAGAAGCGGTGGCGCAAGGGGAGATGTGCACCGTCACGGAGGGCGGCGGCGGCTTCCTTCGTGGGGCTGGCGAGGTAGGCGTTGACCGCGAGGAGGGCGGCGAGATCAGGGTCGGCATCGATCAGAGACGCGGACTGGGCGGCGAACTGCCGGGACTCAGCGACCTGCCGGGCGGCCACCGCTTGCTGCCGTTGCCAGAAGGCCACGCCTGCGGCGATCAGGGCGAGAGCGAGAGCGGCGGCCAGGACGATGTTGAGGCGTCGGCTCCGTCGGGCGGCGGCCTGCTGACGGCGGCGTCCGGTGGTGAGGAAGGCATCCAGGCTGGCGGGCATTCCGTGGCGGTGGCTCGCCAGGTCGATGCCTTCGGCGAGGAGGGTTCCGGTGGGCAGGTCCTGGGGGTCGCGGTGTTCCTTCCAGCGGTCGTACTGGTCGCGGGCGCGGCGGAGCCAGTCGTGGAAGCGCTGGTCCTGCTCGACCCATTCGCGCAGGGTCTCCCAGTCGCGGATCAGCGCGTCGTGGACCAGTTCGGCCACTGCGGTTCCCTCCGCGTCCTCCGGCCGCGCGCCTTCGTGGACACGGTCGGTGGTGACGATGCGGTGCCGGGAGAGAACCGCCAGGACCTCGTCCACGGCTCGCCGCGCGTCGGGGGTTTTGTCCTCGGCGGCCATGTCGCGCAGGTCACTGATTGGGAGCTGCTGGCGCGCTGCCGGGATGTTCAAGGACGGGTCGGCGGGGCGGACCAGGCCGGTGAGGATTTTGCGGGCGATGTCCCGTTGCCGGGGGTCGAGTTCGCGCAGGGCAGCGTTGCACCAGTCGGTGAGGGCGCCGATGACGGCGCCGATGCGCTGGTAGGCGTCGTGAGTGAGGCGGCCGTCGTACTCCAGGCGGCGCTCCCACAGCCGGGTGAGGGCGACTTCGAGCAGAGGCAGAACGGTGACGGGCGCGCCGCCGGCGCCGTCGGTACGGGGGTTCAGTTCCAGGACGTTGGCGATGATCTGCTCAGCCAGGCCAGGCTCAAACGTCGTGTCCAGGTCGCGGGCGGGGCCGGTGACGATCGCGTCCAGGTCCGCGGCGCTCAGGGTGGCCGGGACGTTGAGGACACCGCTTGCCCGCTGGGCGGTGTCCAGCAAGTCGGGGGCGAGCGCGGACAGGCGGGAGTAGAAGTCGTCGCGCATCACGAGGACCACGCTCAGGTCCGCGTCGGAGCGGATCGCGGCGGTGATCCGGGCAAGCGCCTGGAGGGCCTCGGGGCCGGCGGAGGGGGCGAGGAGTTCCTCGAACTGGTCGACGACCAGCACGGTGCGGGCGTCAGGGACCCCGGCTGCGTCCCCGTCCTCGCTCCCGGGCAGGCCCGCCTGGCTGAGGGCGCCCGGCAGGTCCGGTCCCGGCCGCGTGAGCACCTGGCGCCAGCGGTCACTGCCCGGCAGCCGCCCGGCGGCCAGCGCGGGCAGCACCCCTGCCTGGACCAGCGAGGACTTCCCCGACCCGGACGGGCCCAGCAGCAGCACCACCCGCCGCCCGCCGGCCAGGCCCGCGAGGACCCGGTTCACCGCGTCCTCGCGGCCCCGAAACCAGCGGGCGTGCTCGGCGGTGAACGGCTCCAGCGCCCGGTACGGCGACACGTCCAACTCGCCGAGCGCAGGCCACACCTCGCGCAGGACGGCGGCCGGGGTGACGTAGGCGATGCCCAGGCCGCGGTCGTGGGCGTCGGGGGCGGTGATCGCGGTGAGCATCCCCACCACCAGGCCCGTCGCCTCGTCCAGGACCGGCCCGCCGCTGAACCCCTGGGTCAGGTCGTTGGCCCCGGTGAGTTGCAGCAGCTCACCGGCGCTGTCGGCGGCCGGCAGCAGGCCGCCGGCCGTGGCGAACCCGAAGTGCCCGCCCGTCGGCGCCTGCACCGGGAACCCGAACGAGCACACCCGGTGCCCCCGCGCACCCGCCGCCGACCCCAGCGACAACGGCGCCACCCCCACCGCACGCTCCAGCCGCACCAGCGCGACGTCCTGCTCGTGAGGATCGCGCCACGCCTCCTCCAGCACCCGCCCGGTGACCTCCGGGACACCGGGCGCGTGCGGGAAGACCAGCGTCACCACCGAACCGGGCCCGTAACCGCCGTCCTCCAGGACGTGCGCGCACGTCACCACCAGGCCGTCGGCGACCAGAAAACCCGCCCCCACCACCAGCCCAGCCCCGTCACGGACCTGCACGACGGCCGCTGGCAGACCGTCGCCCGCACCGGCCCGTAAGGTCCCTCGTCCCACCATCATCCGGTCAGGCCGCCGACTCGTCGCCGGCCTCGGGAGCTTCGGCCCCGGCCGCAGTGGCGCCAGCGTCCTCCTTGCGCCACACCACGCGCACCGTCAGATGGCACTTGGCTTCGGTCTTCGTGATCACCATCCCGGCGGCAGCGGAGAGATCGACCCCGAACTCCACCTGCACCTCGTCCGGCCCCGCCTCCCGCAGCCGGTGCAGCACCGTGCGCGCCAGGCCGGTCACCGGCTCCAGCGCCGACCCCAGACTCTCCGGCAGCTCCCGGACCGTGTCAGCGACCCGCCCCGCCTTCACCGGTCCCGCCGCGGCCTCCTCCGCCTCGACGAGAATCGAACCCCCGCCGTCCAACCGCACCCGCGCCAACTGCTGCCCCACGTCACCCTCCCAAGCGCCGCCCCACGACGGCCACCGCCACACCGTAGTACGTGCACCGGCACACAGCGAAACCGTGAACTGCCCGACAGACAGGGATGATTGGACCATCCCGACCTTCCGCCTGCACAACCGCGCAACCACCACGCCAGGGCACCCGCAACACAGGTGTGGGAAACGATCTCCATGCCACAGGGAAGGGAGCCACTGAACCCCGCACATAGCCCGACGTCACCGGATTCCGTCGGTTGGCCTCGTAGCCGGGCCCGGCACCGTGTTGGCGGCCGCCCGGCCGACGACACGGCGGCGGGCCGAGCGCCGTACGGCGGCCCGCTCCCTCGGTGGGCCGGGTCGCCGTCGTGACCTGGGGTGGAACGGTTCAGCGGGGCGAAAGACGGCACCTTGGCGAGGCGAAACCCGTCGGCCTGCCCGTGACCTCGGCGGCCCGGGCGAGTTCACCGGCCATGACGAACGTGACCGTCCAGGTGGACGAGGTGGACCTCGGAAACGAGGACCAGGAGCAGCGGCACGTGGCGAACGGGCTGCTCGCCGACGCGGGCGAGGCGGGCCGGCCGGCGGCCGGGTGGGTGCGCGGGCTCGCCGGGCGGCAGACGCAGGAGGCGCACCGCACGGTGCTGGGGCGGGCGGCCGACGCCGTCGAGCGGGCCTGCGGGCGGGAGGTCGTGCCGGGCGGCGAGGGCCAGCTGGACGAGGAGCTGGCCTACGACCTCGGCTCCGGTGTCGTCACCGGAAGTCCGCTCGCCGCCGCGCTGCCCGAGCTGGCGGCCGGTGAGCGGGTCGCGCCGGCGGCGGTGTGCGCGCCCGCGGCGGCGATGCCCGGGGTGGTGCTCGGCGATCTGGAGCGCGAGCTGCCCGTGCTGGCCGCCACGATGGACGCCGCCGTCGAGGCCGGCCGGGCCGTCACGCCCGGCGGCCCGGACGTTCAGAGCCCGACACCCTGAAGGACGCCGGCCTCGACGGGGGCCGGGCCGACGGGACGGGCGGCGGGCAGACGCGGGCCTCCAGCCGCTCCAGCTGCTCCGCTCTCTATCAGCGGTCCGCAGCATCGTCGTCGAACCGGTCGCAGAAAATCCTTAGGAGTGGGGTGTTAGATCCGTCGCTGGCCCGACATAGACAGGGCGGGATCCGACATGGGGAGTGGTCTTGGGGGAAGAGGATGCGTTCCGGACTGTCTACGTCCAGCACCACACGGCCGTCTACCGCTATGTCCGTCGCCGGGTGCCCCCGGACGACGCCGCCGATGTGACGGCCGAGGTCTTCACCACGGTGTGGCGGCGCTTCGGTGACCTTCCCCGCGAGAGGGTGCTGCCCTGGCTGTACGGCGTCGCTCGGAACACCGTCGCCAACCACCTCCGCGCGCGGGAGAGCGCGCCGGCGGCGGTGACGGTCGGCGAGTCGGTGACGACGGCCGTGGCGCGCGACGTGGGAGAGCAGGTCGCGGCCCGTGACGCGGTCCGCCGTGCGTGGTCCGTTCTGTCCACGGCCGACCGGGAGGTGCTCGCCCTGATCGGCTGGGAAGCGCTCCCGGTCAGGGACGCCGCCAGGGCCATGGGCTGCAGTAGTGCGGTGTTCTCGATGCGCCTCCTGCGGGCGCGGCAACGGCTGCGGAAGGCCTTGGACGACCTGGAGAACGGTTCCCTGCAGACGAGAGCGGCAGACACGCGGAAGGTGGGGGTGGTGCAGTGAGTACTGCGAGACGGATCAGGGAAATGATGGCATCCAGCGATCCGGCTGCCAGCGAGCTGTCGCCGCCGGGCGAGGCCGAGGCAGCGCTGGAGAGGATTCTTCGCAGTACCGCCCCGGCACCGGCCGAGGTTCGGCCGAGGCCCAACCGGCGGCGCATGGTTGTTGGCTTGGCCAGTGCCGCGGCCTTCTCGGCGGTGGCGTCGGCGCTGCTCGTGCTGCCGGGGGGAAGCGGCCCCGCCGTCGCTGCCACCCCCGCGCTGCTGGCGTACCACCTGACGCCGGAGCAGGCGTCCACCGACGCGAGCACGCAGATCCTGCGGATCGCCCGCACCGCCCGGTCGGCCGACGAGACACCCACGAACCCGCTCGGGCTGCACTGGCAGGAGTGGTCGCTCAACACCAGGGACGACCACGGGAACATCTCCTCCCGCGTTGTCCCGTACGACTACAAGATCCTCGACAGCGCCACAGGCCCTGTCCGCGAACGACGCAGCCTCGGCGGGTCGGACAAAACCCGCACGGACCCCTTCCGCCCCACCCTCCAGGACATCAGCACACCGCAGGACGGCCAGACGCTCAAGGACTGGCTGCGCAGGCGCACCCCTGGCATCGACGGCCCGCTGGGGGCCTCGCAGGCGGTCCACGACCTGCTCGTCGAACGCGCCCTGAGCGCTGGCCAACGCGCCGCGGTACTGGAGCTGATCGCCTCACTGCCGGGCATCGAGGCCACCGGAACCGTGACCGACCGGGCCGGCCGACCGGGCGTCGCCTACTCCGCAACCTCCCGGGAGAGCGGCCTGCCCACCCGCTACACCTTCATCATCGATCCGGCCACCGGCAGCGTACTGGCCCAGGAAGCAACCCTCACCGAGACCGCAGGCATGCTCAACGTCCCTATCCCCTCGGTGATCAGCTACAACGTCTACTTCAACCCCGCCCGCTGAACACCCGGACGTGCCGGGTGGCGGGCGAGGCCATCGCCCGCCACCCGACGAGTGTCCTACTCGCAGGCATAGAAGAACGCAGCCCTGTCGTTCGTGGAGTCGCCGACGTAGGAGGCCATCGAGCTCGGCAGCTCGCGCCAGAGCCCAGCCGCGCCGCCGTCGTACGCGTCTACCTTAAGAGCACCGGTGTTGACCCAGCCCGAGGTCTGGTTCTCGAATCCGTAGCCGGAGAAGTAGACCGGCGCGCTGCAGTGCTCGTAGTTCCACTGCAGCCTCTTGCCGCCGAAGTCGGCGTGCTCGTAGAAGCAGTACCAGCGGTTGTCCGAGGCGCCGGCGTGGCAGTTGTGGCAGTCGACCGCGAGGGAGTCACCGCTCTGCAGTACCTCCTGGATCTGGGCGGGGGTGGCTCCCCGCTGCTTGAGGGCCGCAGGGCTGCTGGCCGGCGCGATGGCGGCGCCCGGGAGCGGGAGGGCCACGATGGGGTCGCCCCCGTTGTACGACACCTCGTTGGCGCTGATCTGGACTCCGCCGCGGGTCGTGGCCAGTTGCTGGTCGATCTCGCTCTGCAGCTTGGTCTTGGCCGTCGACGACAGGGCCTGCACCGCGGGCCGGCTGTCGGCGGCCGCCCAGTAGGCCGCCGATGCCGAGACGGCCCCGGCCGCGTCTGCGGACGTGGAGGCTGCGGCCACCCCGCCCGCAGCCAGGATCAGCGCGACCAGCGCGCTCGATACCTTCTTCATCGGTCCCCCCAAGGAACGATCATGGAATCGGGAAGCGGCTCCCGCACCGGAAGCCGCGTCGATGACTCTAGAGACGACCAGAGACCACCCCGAAGGCTCGAAGCCCAGTTCGAGGAAAATTCCGACCACTTCGAACCCGACCAACAGAAACCAAGCTCCAGGAACGCGAGAAAACCGAATTACACTTCAGGGGAACATGTCGGCATATTTCAATAACTCAACCCAAGGAGTACGAATCTTCTTGAGGTTTTATTCGATCGGGTAAGATTCCAACCCGATTCCGTGGCGGAATCATCCGTAGCAGAGGTCGCGACTCCCCTATCGAACTGTCCGAAAATCTCCACCCCGGAGACTCCAATGTGAAGGGGGTTCACCAGCGAGGCGAACGGACACGCACTCCCGAAATGCCCGGAATGAGACCGGGAACTGATGATGGGAGTCGAGCGACGCGAACGGAAACGGCCGGCCGCTCGACCACGGGGCCGCACTCGACCACCCGGCGGTCCTCGCCCTGCTGAAGCGGTTCGGCTCACCGGCCGCCCTGCGTAAGGCCGGACGCCGCCGCCTTCTCGCCGTTGCCCGGCCCTTGGCCCCGCGCATGTTCGAGCGCCTGGTCGAGGAGATCCTCACCGCGCTCGACGAGCAGACCGTCGTCCCGGGCAGCGAGGCGGCAGCACTGATCGTGCCGAGCCTGGCCGGCTCACTACGAGCCGTCCTCGACCAGCGCAGGCTCCTGGAGGAGCGGATCCAGGAGCTGCTGGACGGCACCCGCTGTCGAAGGTCCTCACCTCCATGCCCGGCATCGGGACCAGGACCGGCGCCCGGGTCCTGATCGACGTCGGCGACGCGAGCGCGTTCCCGACCGCCGCCCACCTCGCCTCCTACGCCGGGCTCGCCCCGGCGACCCGCAGTTCCGGCTCGTCCATACGCGGCGAGCAACCCTCCCGCCGGGGCAACAAGCAGCTGAAACGGGCGTTCTTCCTGGCCGCGTTCGCCTCGCTCAGCAACCCGGCCTCCCGCGCCTACTACGACAAGAAGATCGGCCAGGGGAAGCGACATACCCAGGCACTCCTCTGCCTGGCCAGGCGCCGGGTCGACGTCCTGTTCGCGATGCTTCGCGACGGGACCTTCTACGAGTCCCGGCCGGCCACGGCAGTCAGCTAACGTGCGGACCCACCAGCAGCACTACGCGGTCGGCCGCAGGATCGAACCCTAGAACTGGGTGGAGCGGGTCAGACTCCGGACTCAACGTCACCGGCTTGCCGAGCCGGCGCCCGATCGCCCGCAGCAGACGGCACAGCAGATTGACGCCGTCCTGGCCCCGCAGTTCCCGCAGATCAACATCGAAGTCGATCGAGCTGGCCTCATATGCTCGAAAGATCACCAGGAATCCCGTGGCGGGCCAGACCCTCAACAGTGCGTCGGCGCCCTCGCTGCGGGCCAGTATGTCCGCGGCTCGCGGCAGCCGAGCCACGACGCCGTCCTCGGAGTACTCGCACGACCACCCCTGCGATCGCACCAGATCGAGTACCGCCTGCCAGTCCTCGACCGAGGTGTCTGCGACCCGCGCATCCGGCAGCGACCCCATCAGGTCAGGGTCGAAGAAGTTCCTGACGTCGTCCCACAGCAGATCCGGCATCCCGCCATGCTGCCTGGCCACCCGCCCGAACGCAGCCCGATTTCCTTGACGAACCCCATAGAGACACCCCCCGCCTCCGGACCCGTCGAGCCGCCCCGGCCTTCCCGCCAGCATCCGGCGTGAGGACGGAACCGACAATGCCAGCCGCCGTCTGGTGGTCCGCAACGGCCACCACCGGCCCCGCACTGTCGTCACTGCCGCCGGACCCGTCGAGGTTCGGGCCCCGCGCGTGAACGACCGCCGCGTCGACGAGGCCACCGGTGAACGGCAGCGGTTCTCCTCGAATCAGGCCCGATGGCGGGCGATCACCGGCGCCCACCTGGTGCCCCTCGTCCGAGCGGGAGCCAAATTCGACAGCGGCGTGCTGGTCGAGCGTGACACGGTGGCGGCATGAACCCGCTGACCGTCCAGCGCACTACCCGTCCAGACGGCCAGGTCACCGTGCTGACGGGGCCTCCAGGAGCCGGAAAGAGCACCGTGGCCGCGCTGCTTGCCGATTGCCTCACGCCCAGCGTCCACCTGCACAGCGACGACTTCTGGCACTACATCAAGCAGGGCCGAATCGCGCCCTACCTGCCCGAAGCCCATCAGCAGAACAAGGTGGTGCTGCAGGTGCTGGTCTCGGCGGCTTTCGGCTACGCCAGCGGTGGCTATCAGGTCGTCTGCGACGGCATCGTCGGTCCCTGGTTCATCGACTTGTTCCGCGCCGCGGCCAGGGAGCAGGCCGTGCCGCTGAGCTACGTCATCCTTCGCCCGGACCGGCCCACCACGCTGGAACGGGCAACCGGCCGCACCGGTGATGCACTGACCGACCCCGCGCCGATCCGGTCACTGCACAACCGGTTCAGCAGCCTGGGCATCTACGAGGACCACGTCCTGGATTCCAGCAATCTGACCGCCGAGGCAACCGCCGACGTCGTCCTGCAAGGAATCGCGCAGGGCGCCTACCTCCTCGGCCCAATGGCAACCTGACCGACTCAGGCGGCCCGATCCACAACTCTTGACAATTGCTCGCGACAACCCCCGCGACAGGCTCCGGCACCGCCGCTCACGGGGTGCGGTCCTTCACCGGGCAGAGCTCGGCGTGCCGTACCCGGTCCTCCCACCACCGGTCAGCCGGGGCCGAGAGGCGGGCGGCCATCAGCTCCCGTCGGGTCGGGGCGGGCAGCACCAGCGGCCCCAGCCCCCCGTCTCCCGGTCGCTGACACACTGCGGCCAGCTCCAACACTGAGCCCGCCTTCCCGCCGATCGAGCCCCACCAGCCCCAGCTGGTCGAGGACGCCATGGGCAAGCAGATGCTCGCCCTCCTGTACCAGCTCGACGCCGCCTGCCAAGCCGCCGACGAGCTCGCCCCGGCCGTCGAGGGCCTCTTCCCTCGGCACCCCAACGCGGAGATCCTGCTGTCCTCCCCGGGTCTGGGCATTCAGCTCGCCGCGCGCGTCCTGGCCGAGGCCGGTGACGACCGTGCCCGCTTCGCCGACGCCCGCGGCCTCAAGGCCTACGCCGGAGCTGCCCCGGTCACCCGCGCCTCCGGGAAGAAGAACCACATCGGCCGACGCATGATCAAGAACAACCGTCTCAACCACGTCGGCCACCTCTGGGCCTTCTCCGCCCTGCGCACCTCACCCGGAGCCGGCGCCCACTACCGCACCCGCCGCGAGCACGGAGACTGGCACGCAGCCGCCCAACGCCACCTCTTCAACCGCTTCCTCGGACAGCTCCACCACTGCCTCCAGCACCACGTGCGGTTCGACGAGAACACCGCCTCCCCCACCCCGGCCGTCACCGCAGCCGCAGCCTGACCAGCTGCTTCACCGCGACCCGGAGGTGGTGCTGCACAGCTTCGCCCGTTGACACACCGGTGAGGCAGACTGCCCGTCATGACAACGGCTGATCACGACGTCACGGCCTCCTGGAGCCGCATCGGCACCTGGCTCGCCACGCACACCCGACGAGGCCCGGTGAGACCTGCACCGGATACCGCCCGGCTGGACGCGTTCGAGGCGAACCTCGGCCTGCCCCTGCCCGCAGACCTACGCGCCTGGTGGCTGCTGCCCGACGTCAGCGCGAGCTACTGGATTCCGCAGGTGTTCGCCCCGGTCTCGCTGGACGAGGCCCTGGAGACCCACGAGATCTGGCTGCTGGTTGCCGAGCAGGAAGGCGAGTCGTTCGACGAGAACGGCCAGCCCGAGAGCCGCTACCAGCGGGAGTTCATGCCGATCGCGTTGAGCCCCGGCGGCGACGGGCTGATCGTCGACCTGCGCCCCGGAGACACCCACGGCGCGGTACTCCTCTGGGACCACGAGACCTGGGCGCAGGATATCCCCCAGTGGGCCTCAGTGGCCTCGATGCTCCAAGACATCACCCATGCCTTGGAGACCGGGACACCGGTGCTTCTGAGCCACGCAGCCCTCGGCGGCTCCCAAGAACCCAACACCGCCACCATCGACAATGCACTCGATCTCACCTGGGAACCCACCACTCCAGGCCACTGATCAGACCCATTCCGCTTGAAGCTGTAACCACGTGCGATGTCTGCGGGTTCTACCCGGCTTCCAAGGCTTCCGGAACCGACGGCGGGACGGCCGTCAAGGTACCGGGGACGCCCTCCAAGGTGACCGCCACGGTGGGACTCAGCCTGCCGCTTCGCGTATGGCCGCGGCCGCGGCTGCCGCGACAGCGGGGTCGGCGAGGATCGCGGCCGCCACCGCCTCCGGGGTCAGGGCCGGCGCCTGTACCGGCACCGGTGGGCGCACGCTCTCCCGCAGCCCGGCGATGATCTCGCGCGCACACCCCGAGCTCGCGGGTGTCCTCGTCCAGGTGCCCGGCCATGGCCGGGCCGAGCAACACGGTCACCGCCTCGTCCAGGTGCCCGAGGACTGCCCGGACCTGCTGCGGACAGCGTGGCCGGGCCAGGGCGGGGTACTTGCGGGTCGGCGCGAAGGCCCGGCGCAGCTGGTCGGCGGCCCTGTGCAGGTCCTCCACCGCGTCGTAGAGCACGGCGTCCTGGCTGCTGAGGGCGGGGAGCGCGTAGTAGCCGGCGCCGGCGACGTCCTGGGGGGCTCGCCGTCGACGGCCAGATCGCGCAGGCCGATGATCCGGGCGAGCTGGTCGACGGCCACCACCAGGTCGTCCGCGGCCTCCCGGATGCCCTCGCGCATCCGGCGCAGGGTGCCCAGCCGCTCCTGGATGTCGGTTTCCTTCTCCTCCTTCGCCAGCGCCTGGTCCTCGGCGCCGAGCAGCCGGTGCGCACCGACCAACGCCCCGGCCGCCCGACGCAGCTCCTGCTCCTGCTCCTGCTCCTCCAGTTCCAGCCCTGTGTCCGGTGCCGATGCCGCCATGGCCCCGCTCCCCTTCTGTTCAGACTTCGTCCGCGCGGCAGGTGATCGCACACCCGCGCGCGGTGGCGCGGCGAAGCGCCGCGCCACCGCGTACGACGAGGCCCTGCCCCCATCGACACGGGGGCCGAGCCATACCCGGCCCCGGGCACCCCGCCAGCCGGAGTGCGCTCGGCGGTGGCGGACCCGCGGCTCGAGGCCGAGAAGAGGCCGGCCATCACCGAGCCGCCTGCCGACCCGTCGGCGCGGCCCGCCTCGAGGACCTGGTCGAGCACGGCCCCGCCGCCCCGATCCGGCACCCGCTCAGCACCGAAGGCCGGTGCCCGTGCGGCTGGACGCAGCCGCAGCCCTGACCGGCGTCCGTACGATTCCCTGCCGTGGGCAGGCTGAAGACCTTCGAGTGCCCCGACCGTCTGATCGAGGCGCAGCGCGCGCTGGAGGCCGCGCGGGCCGAGCGCCGGGCGCACCTGGCCGCGCTGCCGGCCTTCAGCGGCGACCTGGCAGCGGCCCGGGAAGGGCTCGCCGAGGAGCTGCTGGCGGAGTCGGCGCGGCTGGAGGAGGCCGAGCGGCAGGCCGCCCACGCCGTGTGGTCCGACGAGTACTGGGCCGGCCTGTCCGGTGAGGACCGGGTCACCGCCCGCAGCCGCCTCCAGCACACCGACGAGCAGGCGGAGGGCTCGGCCGCACAGTCCGGCGCCGGGGGCCGCGCCGCCGCACGTCACGCCTGGTAGGTGGATGGTGTGGCATCGGGTTCACGGGGTCGGCCGTTCCTCCCGGGTGTGGGGAGGAACGGCCGGTGCTGGGCCGGTGTGCGGCCCTGTTGGTGCTGAGGCTGTCAGGCGCAGTTGATGAGGAGCGAGGTGACGGCGGTGCAGGTGCGCGATGCGCTGTCGTTGGCGGGGTTGGGGTCGGTGGGTGTGCTGGTGGTGCGGGTGGCGGTGACGGTGTAGGGGGTGCCGAGGCTGAGGATGGCGACGGGCACGGTGATCTGACGGCTGGTGGTGGCGCCGGGAGCCAGGCTGGTGGTGGTGCAGGTGGCCTTGCCGGTGGTGAGGGTGCAGTCGGGGCTGGTCGCCCCGGTGGGGGTGGGCAGGTCCACGGTGACGGTGGCGGAGGCGAGGGTGCGGGGTCCGTGGTTGGTGAGGGTCACGGTGTAGTCGATGCGGCCGTTGAGTAGGCCGGGGCGGGGGGTGGCGGTCACTTCCACGCCGAGGTCGGCGAGCGGACGGTCGGCGATCGCGATGTCGACGGGGGTTGTGCCCACGGGGATGCCGCTGGTGGTGTGGGTGGTGGTGTCGATCACGGAGACGGTGGCGGAGTTGCCGTTGGCGGTGTAGACGTGGTCACCGTCCGGGGTGACGGCGACGCCTCGGGGGGTGTTTCCGGAGGCGGTGGTCGCGGTCACGGTGTTCGTCGCGGTGTCGATCGTGGCGATGGTGGCGCCCTGGCCGCGGGAGACGTAGACGTGCGCACCGTCCGGGGACGCGGCGACGTCGTACGGGCCGTCGGTGAGGGGGATGCTGGCGGACACGGTGCCGGTGGCCGTGTTGATCACGGCGACGGAGTTGGAGTAGGGGCGGGTGACGTAGGCGCGGCCGCCGTCGGGGGTGAAGGCGACGCCCTGGGGGAATCCGCCGACGTTGATGGTGGCGGTCACGGTGTTCGTCGCGGTGTCGATCACCGATACTGAGCGGGCGTTGTAGTTGGTGACGTAGGCGCGGCTGCCGTCCGGGGAGACGGCCACCTCCTGCGGGGCGCTGCCGACGGTGACGGTGGCGGTGACCGTGTTGGCCGTGGTGTCGATGACGGTCAGTCGCTGGAGGGCGCTGTTGACGACGTAGGCGCGGGTCCCGTCGGGTGAGACGGCGATGCCGTTGGCGCCGTTGCCGACGGGGATGGTCGCGGTGACGGTTCCCGTCGAGGTGTCGGTCACGGTGACGGAGCCGGCGTCCCCGTTGCTCACGTAGAGGCGGGTTCCGTCCGCGGAGGCGGCCACGCCTTTGGGGCCGTCGCCGACCGGGAAGGTGGCCGTGACGGTCTGGGTGGCGGTGTCGATCACGGAGACCGTGTCGTCGCTGTAGTTCGTCACGTAGGCGAGCGGCGCCTCAGCCGTGGTCCGTGCCGCGGGGGCGGAGTACGCGGCGGGGGCCACGGCGGTCAGCGAGGCCACGGCAAGGCCGCAGGAACCGGCGATCGCGAGGAGTCGGCGGCCGGGTCGGCTCCAGGACCGGACCGATGTGGTGGGCAGGCTCATGAGGGGTTCCTCTCGTCGGGCCCGGCGTGGGAGCACATGGCCCGGTGGCCGGCCGGTAGCCCGGGTGGTGGTGTGGACGGTCGGACGGTGGTGCGGCGGGTCACCTGCCGCGCCGAGCGCGGGCCGGAGTCGCGGCCCGTCCGAGGCGCACCCCGGTCCTGGGGGGTCGGGGCCGTGCCGGGACACGGTGTCGGCGAGAGGCGCCGACCCGTCAGGGCCGGTCATGTGCGGCTCGACGGCGTGAGGCTGTCGCGGTCGACGTCGTCCAGGAAGAGAACCGCTCCGGCTCGGAGCGGGTCGGCTCCTCGGCGAACTTCCCGTGCGCCTCGGCTGGCTCGGCCGGGTGGTCGTCGAGGAACCGCTCCTCGGCGTGGAAACCCAGTCGCCAGAGCTTGCCCTGGTGCCGGAGTTGGAGGAAGCCCTGGTACTCGGGGTGGCCGACGGGTCCTGCCCCTCCTGCGGGCGCGGGGAGGGGGCGGGACCGGCGGGCGGGGTCAGGGGGTGGTGAGGCCGAACCAGTACTCGAAGGTGTCGAGGAGGGTGTTGAGCGTGTTAAAGGGGTCGATGGTGCCGCTGGTGACGGTGAGGGAGCCGTCGGCGAGGAGCTGGTCGGGGGTGGCGGCGGCGATGGTGAGCCGGTTGAGGCCGTCGCGGGTGATGTCGTAGACGGCGTCGGCGGTGGCGGCTTCGAGGGTGCCGGGGTACTGGACGAGGACGCCGTTGCGCACGCGCAGGGTGTAGGTGGTGGGGTCCTCCGGGAGGCCGTCGGTGACGGTGAGGCCGATGGTCAGGGCCTGTTCGGCGGCGTTCGGTCCGTTGAGGCGGATGCCGAGGTAGTCGAAGAGCATGTCCAGCGGCATCGCGGCGAGGACCGGCGGGGTGATGATCTGCGGGGAGGGCAGGGCGACGGGGCTGTCCGCCGGGCGGACGCGCAGTTCGTTGGCGGCGGCGAGGTAGAAGTTGCGCCAGGGGCCGCTCTCGGCCTGGTAGCCGAGCTGTTCGAGGATGTCGGCCTGGAGGCCGCGGGCGTCGCTGTTCGTGGGGTCGGCGAAGACCACGTGGGTGAGGAGCTCGGCGGCGAACCGGTAGTCCTGGGCGGTCTTGGCGTTGTCGAAGATCCCCCGGGCGATGTCCACGACCTTGTCCGCGCCGCCGAAGGCGTCGACGTACCGGGCTCCGGCCTCCTCGGGCGGCAGGGTGTGCAGGTGCGCGGCGTTGCCGTCGTACCAGCCGAGGTAGCGCTGGTAGACGGCCTTGGAGTCGTGGTTGACGGTGCCGTAGTAGCCCCGGTTGAACCACTGCCCGGCCAGCGAGTCCGGTACGGCGCCGTCGAGTTCCTCGCCGATCTCCGTCATGGTCCGGCCGTGGTTGGCCAGGCGCAGCGACTGGTCGTGCAGGTAGCGGTACAGGTCGGCCTGCGAGGTCAGGAACGAGCGGACCGTCTGCGGCTCCTCCGCGCTGTTCCAGCGGGGCCAGAAGTGGGAGGCGAACAGGGAGTCGGAGCGGTCGGCGTACCAGTCGGTGGACTGGATCAGGAACTGCGACCAGGCCTTGGCGTCGCGGACCTGGGCGCCGCGCAGGCTGTAGAGGTTGTGGAGGGTGGGGGTGGCGTTCTCGGCCATGCACAGGGAGCGGATGTCGGGGAGGTAGAAGTTGAGTTCGGCCGGGGCCTCGGTGCCGGGGGTGAGCTGGAACTCGATGTTCACCGGTCCGAAGGTGTGGACGACGCCGGGGGCGGCGAGGTCGGAGGTGACCGTGAAGGTCGGGGCGAGCAGTCCCGAGGTGCCCAGGGAGTTGGCCTTGCCGAGGCCGGCGTCCACCTGGCCACGCGCGGAGCGCTCCAGCAGGGAGCCGTACATGAACTGGGCGCGGCGCTGCATGGCGTTGCCCGCGTAGACGTTCTCGCTGACGGCGTGCTCCAGGAAGCCGTCGGGAGCGATGATGTCGACGTCGGCGGGCTGGGTCCGGTCGTCCCACAGGCCCAGCACGCCGCCGTAGTGGTCGAGGTGGGAGTGGGTGAAGATCACCGCGCGGATCACCCGGTCGTCGCCCCGGTGCTCGCGGTAGAGGGCGAGCGCGGCGGCGGCGGTCTCCTCGCTGATGAGGGGGTCGACGACGACGATCTCCCGGGAGGCGCCGGTGGGGTCCTCCAGGAAGGTGATGTTGGACAGGTCCAGACCCCGGACCTGGTAGACGGCGTTCTCGACGACCTCGAACAGGCCCGCGTTCATGTTCAGCACGGCGTTGCGCCACAGGCTCGGGTTGACGGTGTCCGGAGCCTGGCCGGTCAGGAACTGGAACGGTGCCAGCGACCAGGCGGGCACCGGGCCACCGCCCTCCTTCTCCACGGTGAAGTCGGCGGGCAGCGCGGCGACCAGGCCCCGGGCGGCGAACGCGGCCTCCGCGTCGGCATCCGGGTCGGGCACCACGACGGCGGCGTTCAAGTCCCTCGTCAGGGAGGTGGCGGGCTGGGTCTCGGCACGGTCGTGAAGAGCCACGGGCGTTCCACACCTTTCGTCGGCGGACGGGCAGGCCGGTACGGCACACGGAGGGTGAGGGAGTTCGACGTCGCGGCACAACAGACGAACCGGCCTCACCCCCATTGAACACGCTGCGTAGCGGCATGCACACATACGGTACGGGCGTGGTTGTGGTCATCTGTAGCCCTCTTCCGGACAACCCGCCGACGAAACCGGCCACCCACCCCAAGACCCGTGCACCGTCCACCCCTCGCTGGCCGCCCGATCGGCAGCACGCCGGCGAGCCGGCCTTCAGCGGTGATCTGGAGGCAGCCCGGGAAGGGATCGCCGAGGAACTGGCGGCGGAGTCGGCGCGCCAGGCGGAAGCCGAGCGCCAGACCACCCCCGCGGTGTGGGCGGACTCGTTCCGGGCCGGACTGTCGGGCGGGGACCGGGTCGCCGCCCGCAGCCGGCTCCAGCACGTCGGCAAGCCGGCCGAACCCACGGCTGCGTAGTCCGCCGCCGGGCGCCGCGCCGCTGCCCGTCACGCCCGGTAGGGCATCACCGCGGGGGCGGCTTCGTCGGCGCCGGGCGGCAACGTCGGCAGCGGCCAGGAGGGGTCCGGCTCCCAACCCCCGTGTCGTCGCCGCCTGTCACGATGGACACTGCTCCTTGACACCTCAACAGGCCGGCTTGAATGTCTTCCTCGAAGGCTGGTCAAGAAATGGCAAAGCCGCGAGAACGGCGCAGGTCGCGAAGGGTCCTCCCCGCAGGCGCGGGGGTCAGTCGGTGGCCAGCGAATCCGGAACCTGGTTCGACGTGGCTTCGCGGTGCTGCGTGTCCGTCTACGCTGGGCGGCCATGGGCTACGACCTGCACATCACGCGGCGTGAGTACTGGTGGGACGAAGCAGGCGGGGACATCAGTGCGGCGGAGTGGGGGGCGGCGGTAGCCGCAGAGCCAGGCCTCGTGGTGGTCCCGCTGCCTGTAGGCAGCCCGGAGGGGGTCGCCGAGTTCGTCCTGCGGGAGAGCGGGGAGTCGTCTGGCCACCCCTTGTGGTGGCTGGCTGGGCGGATCAAGGCCAAGAACCCGACGGATGAGATGGTCACGGTCATGTGCCGGCTGGCGAAGACGCTGAATGCCCGGGTCCAGGGTGAGGAGGGTGAGCTTTACGACATGTGATGTGTGGCCACGACAAGAGGTCCTGGCCCATGAGGGCCGCAACGTCGGCATCTACCACGATGAGCGGAGTTCCTTGACACCACAACAGGCCAGGCCCGCCGGAAGGCCTCGACGGGCCAGTCTTGGAACAGCAAAGCCGCCGGAAGGAGCAGGTCGCGAAGGGTCCTCCCCGCGCCCGCGGGGGTCAGCCCTGGGCCCTGAGCTGCACGTTCTTCCAGTGGGGGTCCTCCCCGCGCCTGCGGGGGTCAGCCGGCCTCGATGTAGCCGCGGTACTTCCGGCGCGTGCCCTCCCCGCACCCGCGGTGGTCAGCCGTCGCCGAGCTGGAGCGGCGACATGCGGTCCCAGTTCTCCCCGCGAGCGTGGGGGTAGCCCTTGGCCCTGTTTCACTAGCACGTTGAACCCGCGTTCGCGGGTACAGACCGCCCCGCCCTCCTCGGAGAGCGGGGCGGTTCTCTGCGTTCCGGGCCCGGGCGCGCGCCGTCCCGCGTCATCCTGGTGCCTCACGATTCGAGAGGGGCGCATCATGCAGCTCAGGTTCCTCGGCAGTACGAGCAAACACGGCGACTGCCCGACCCTGTACGAGACGGAGACCGGCGACATCGTCGTCCAGGGCGACGAGCTGACCGATCCTGACGGTCTCGCGCAGCTGCTCCACCTCAAGGAGGGCGAGACCGCAGTGGCCATCCCGCGGGCGTTGCTCACCCGGTTCGCACCGAAGGAGTGACCGTGCCCGAGATCATCCCCTTTGCCGAGGCCGCGCCGCGCCTGTTCGAGGCGTTCGAGCACACCGCGTTCCGGCTGGAGATCCGTCGCGGCTACGCCTCCGATCGTGCTGGCGCACGATACCGGGCGTTCCTCACCGGCGTGATGCCAGCCTACGAGCCGGACGTCCCCTGGAACGTCAGCGTCCGGGCCGCCGTCGCGGCCGGGCGCCGGTACGAGCGGGTCCGCATCGTCGACAACCCGCTTACCAACGGACAGAGGTTCCTCCTCGCCTCCGGCCTCGGCAACGTCGAGGCCGGCGAGGACATCCGCAACCTCCGGCGTGCCGACGCCGACCGGCTCGGCCTGCCCGGGTTCGACTTCTGGCTGTTCGACAGCAGGACGCTCGCCCGGTTCCACTTCGATGATGATGATCGGACGCTCGGCGTCGAGGTGATCACGGACCCGGCCGAAGTCCTGGCTGCCTGCCAGGCGCGCGATGCCTCCTGGCACTACGCCTTCCCCACCGCGTCGTTCGCGGTGGGGATAGCGTCCGGGGCGTGAGTACCGACTATCAGCAGGGCCGGGTGGCCCTCGGCGCGCGGCTGCGCGAGCTGCGCACCAAAGCCAGCCTCTCCGGGCGGGCCCTGGCCGGCCAGCTCGGCTGGGTGCAGTCGAAGGTGTCGAAGCTGGAGACAGGCCGGCAGACACCAAGCCCGGCGGACCTGGAGGCCTGGGCCTCGGCGACCGGCAAGCCCGGGGTCGGGGCCGAGCTCCAGGCCCGTCTCCAGGGCTTGGAGCCGCAGTACCGGTCCTGGAGCCGCCAGCTTGTCGGTGGACACCGCGAGCGCCAGGAAGCCGCGGTACTGGAGACCCGACGGACCGACCGGATCCGGGGATTTGAGTCGGCCCGGATTCCGGGCATGCTCCAGACCGCCGAGTACGCCCGCCACATGCTCGCGGCTGGTGCCAAGTTCATCGGCTCACCCCGGGACACGGAAACCGCCGTCCGCACGCGGATACGCCGCCAGGAGGCGCTCTACGAGCCCGGCCGGCGCTGCGGCAGCGCTCTACGTCACCATCGGCCCGGCCGAGGTGATGGCCGGCCAACTGGACCGCCTCGTCGGCCTCCTCGGCCTGGACACCGTCGAGCTCGGCGTCATCCCGCTCAGCGCCCCCGTGCGCCGAACTCCCGCGCACGGGTTCTGGATCTACGACGAGCGCCTCGTGATCGTCGAGACCATCAACGCCGAGCTGTGGCTGGACAGCGCGGCCGACATCACCCTGTACAGCAGGGCCTGGGAGTGGCTCGCCGAAGGCGCCGTGACCGGCCACCAGGCCCACCGACTGATCAGCCGCGCGCGAGCCGCGCTCACCGCCCGCTGAGGATCACCGAGCACGATCCTCGGCGATCCGAGAACATCCCATGAGCTGGAGAGTCAAGCGGCGAGTGCGTGAGCTCAGGGGGACCGGGCGGTCCCCTTCCCATCGGTGGCCTGTCGTTCAGCTCGAACGAATGCCCTAGTCTCGGCGGATGACGCTCTACTTCGACCCGGTGGCCATCCTCGGCAACGACCGCGATGCCTTTCGGGGCCGTTGGGAAGACCGACTGTGGCTCAATGTCCCCGGGCCCATCTACGGCGGGGAGACCGACACCTGCTGGACGGGACGGCTCTCGGCGCCCGCCCACGTCCTCTATGGAGGCGAGTACCTCAGCGAGTACGTCTACCGCCAGCCCCGAACGCCTGCGGACACGGCCATGCTGGTCGAGGCGGCAGACAACGACCCGTTCCTCGGGTACGGCTGTGACGGCGACTCGCGATGGACACCGGAAACGGTCCGGGAGTGGTGGCGTAACCGCAGCCAGGTCGTGCAATACCTGTCCGATCAGCGGAGCAAGTGGGATGAGGGCGATGCCTGGGCAGGCCAGGGCATAGCCGCCGCCGTTCGCGAATTCAAGCTCTACATCGCCGGTGATCTGGCAACTGACCTGCGGATCTACCTCTACTGGCTGGAAGAGCGCCGGTCCCCCACCCCCGTTGACCGGTTGCCCGAGCTGTAGCGTCCTGCGGCGAGTGCGTGGGATCGCTGGGACCAAGCTGTCGCCTCGTCGTACGGCGTGCCGGTCCTGAGACAGCCGTGCAGGATACCGACGAGGCCGGACCACCGGCTCGCGGTGACCTCCAGGCGCAGGTGGGCGCTGGGCCAGGGGCCGGGGGTGAGCAGGACGGTGCCGGTGCGGCGCAGGTGCGCGGCGAGCCGGTCCAGGGCGCGCGGCAGCACGGCGGTCCAGCCCTGAGAACTCGCTGCGCGGCTACGACGCCGGGGCCGTCGACTTCATCGTCAAACCGCTCGACCCCTGGGTCCTGCGTGCCAAGGTCACCGTCCTGACCGGCATGTACCTCAACTACCGCGGCACACCCCGCACCATGTCGGCGCAGCACTCCGAGAACGCCACGCACTGGCCCCTGCCCACTGCCCGACGGCCCCACCAGCCGTCCTGACCGCCCGCCGCGCCCGGCTCGGGAGCGCAGCGCCCGGCCGTCCCTGGATGCCGGTTCGGCGCCGTCGCCCCGGGCGCCCGCAGGGCCGGACGGCGCGGGGAAGCAGGCCGAGGCCAAGCAGCGCGGGCGAGAGCGGTAGCGCGTGCTGGAGCAGGCGCGTCGGGGGGTGCCCCTGTGTGTTTGGTCAAGGTCCAAGACCAGTAGGTTCGTGCGGGCAAGGGCGAGCCGAGCCGTAGGGGTGTGCATGAGTGATTGCCAGGTCACGATCCAGCTCACGAGTGACGAGGCACTGGTACTGTCGCACTGGCTGGAGAAGCTCCAGATGACGGACCTCAGCCGCGTTGTCGACGATCCGGCGGTCTGGGCTCCGATCCATCGGATCACCGGAACGCTCGACAAGGCGCTTCCTGGGCTGTTCGCGCCTGACTATGACCAGCGGCTTGAGGCCGCTCGTCAGCGGCTTCGGCCTGAGGGTTGATCGAGCAATCTGGATTCCTCACCTGGCTGCAGCCGGTTGGGGCTGGTAGAAGGTTCCGTCGGGGAGAATCGCGAACAGGACGTCGGCCCGGCGTCTGGCGGGGCAGAGCAGGGCCTGGGTGTGGTACTTCTCTCGGGCGATCTTCTTGTCGTAGTAGGCCCGCGATGCCAGGTCGCCGATTGCGGTGAACACGGAGAGGAAGAAGGCCCGTTTGAGCTGCTTGTTTCCCCTCCGAGAGGGCTGTTCGCCGCGGATCGAGGAGCCTGAGCTCCGGGTTACCGGAGCGAGACCTGTGCAGGCGGTCTTCCCCGCGCAGGCGGGGGTCAGCCGCCCCAGCACCTGACCGGCCTCTTCCGCCCGAAGTCCTCCCCGCGAGCGCGAGCGCAGGGTCAGCCGAGCCGGTTCACGGCGGCGACGGCGAACCGCGAGTCCTCCCCGTGCAGGCAGGGGTCAGCCAGGGTGACCGCCGTGGCCGCCTCGTACCTCGAGGTTCTCCCCGCGAGCGCGGGGGTGATTCCTTGGCCCGCACAGTCTCCAGGCGCTCCAGGAGCAGGCACCGGGCAGCGGCGCGGGCCTGCTCGGCGGCCTAGTCGGCGTCGGCCAGTGGCGTAAAGGCGAGCCGGGTGAGGGCGTCGGCCCGGTAGGCGTCGATGGCGTCCCGGACGGTCTCAAGGCCGGATCCGAGGACGTCCTCGCGGACGGTGCCGACGCGGCCCGTGCCACCTGCACGGGGAGGACGTCACTGGTCGCTCCGGTGGGGGGCGAGGCCGAGCAGGCCGCAACCGTAGGCCTTGCCCTTGCCGATGCCGGCGGTCAGGCGGGTGCGTAGGAGGTCGGGGTCGGTGATGCGGGCGGTGCCCTCGAACAGGACGCGGTCGTGTTTGATGCGGTTCTGGTCGCTGCGGCGGGTGCCGCGGACGGCGTCGAAGGGTTCGGAGCGCAGGGCGGTGAGTTGCAGGCCGGCAGTGTCGGCCTGGCGGGTCCACCAGTCGTCGGCGGCGGCTCCGCGCAGCGGCACGACCGGACTCAGGTTGTAGAGCTCGCGGGTGGTGCGGCCGGGCTTGCGGATCGGGTTGGCGGCGATGCGGTAGCGCACGGAGAGGCCGGGCCGCATGGCGGTCAGGAGCGGGGCGAGGGACTTGGTGGCGCCGTGGCCGTGGCCGTAGCCGGGGGGCCGGGTGAGGTCGGGCAGCCCGATGGCGAGCGGGCCGGCCTCGCCCTCGAGGCTCACGTACACCACCGGGCGTTCCTCACCGCCCTCGCCGACGAAGCAGAAGGCGTTTCCTGAGCCCGCCCGCGCGAACTGTTCCAGCCGGGCCCCGGCGGCGAGACGGACTCCGTCCTCCAGCTCGTGGTCGGCCGGACTCGTCGCGTCGAGGTCCGCGACGCCGGCAAAGAACGCGACGACCTCCCCATCGGCGCCCAGAAGGCGCAGCAACGCGTCGGGACGGACCGGGTCACTGATGCCGCCAGCTGTTGGAGTCGATCCGTTCACCCCGCAGCCGTGACCGGGGCCTCGGCGCCGGCCGCGCCCCGGGCCAGGAACCGTGGGTGTGCGGTCCTACTGTCCCGTCTCATTCGACCTTTGCCGGTGTCGTGGGTGCTGAGCTGGGCAGATACAACCGAAGGTGAGACGCTGCCGCCGGGCTCGTCTCACTCCTCGTTGCCGCTCGAACGCGGATCGACGGGGCTGTCTCACCTTCGCTCGCCGGTGACGTCGATTCCGGGACCGGCATCGGCCCGCGTCGAAGCTGCCGCGCGGCGGAGGGTGGCTGTCCGGTCGCGGCGCATCCGGCAGGTAGCGAGCTGCTGACCTGCTGAGGTGCCAGGTCGTCTGAGAAGGCCTTGCTCTCCATGTCTCAAGCTGCCTGGATCCTTCGGACCTGCTGGCGCAGTCCACCGGGATCCTGCCCGCCTGCCTCCACCCGAGGGGCATCCCAGCCGGAGGCTGGTGCAGGCGGGTAGATGTGAGCGGCCGCAGAGCGTGTCGGCTGTGCGCTCGCGCGGACCTGTGGCGACGTTTTCCTGAGAGAGCAGAGGCCGGTGCGTGGCCGAGGATCTCCGTGGGCGCCCGAGGGCGTCGCGGGCAGAGCTGTGGAGGCGGTATGCGGAACGGGCGTGTTGGACATCGTCGCGGGTGGTCGCGGACGGCGGCGGTCGGAGCGGTGGTCGCGTTGGCGGGGCCGGTCCTCGGAGCCGCGCCGGCGGGCGCGTCCGAGCCGGACCCCTTCGGCCGGGAAGACCGTATCCTGATCGCCGATCAGTTCAACAACCGCGTGGTCGAGGTGGACCGCGACCACAACGTGCTGTGGCAGTTCGGCGACGGCTCGCCGGTCGCAGGCCCGAACTCCATCGTCGGGACCAACGACGCCGAGCGGGTTGGCGGTGGCCTCACACTGATCGCCGGCACCGGGACACCGGCCGGTGCCGACGATTCCTGCCCGATCGCCACGTTCCCGAACGGCTGTCCGGACAACCGGGTGATCCTGGTCAACCGGGCCGGGAAGATCATCTGGCAGTACGGCCAGGCCGGCGTCACCGGCAGCGGCTTCAACGAGCTAAACACCCCGGTCCAGAACACCGCGCTGCCGAACGGCAACGTCCTGATCACCGACCAGGGCAACGAGCGGGTGATCGAGGTGAACAAGGACCACCAGATCGTCTGGCAGTACGGGCAGACCGGGACGATCGGCTCGGGGTTCGACCAGCTCAACAACCCCAACAGCGCCGAGCTGCTGGAGAACGGCCATATCCTGATCGCCGACGAGAACAACAACCGGGTCATCGAGGTGGACCGGGACCACAACATCGTCTTCCAGTACGGAAGCCCGAGCGACACCACCACCCTGAACGGTGCCGCCTTCGCCAGCCGTCTGCGCAACGGCAACACGCTGATCACGGACTCCAACAACAACCGGATCGTGGAGATCAACGCGCAGAGCCAGGTGGTCTTCACCTACATCACCAACACCCGGCCAGGCAGCATCGACAACCCGCTGCCGACCCGGGCCGTCAGGCTTCGCAACGGCCACACGCTGATCAGCGACCAGTTCAACGACCAGGTCATCGAGATCGACAAGAAGTCGAAGATCGTCTTCGCCCAGGGCTCGATCCAGCAGGACGGCAACGGGTTCAACCAGCTCAACGCTCCCTATGACGCGAAGGTGATCGGCGACTTCACGGGCCTCACACCGCCTGGCGACTTCGCGGAGCACTTCCAGGACGACGACTGCTGAACGACTCCGGATCCCGGATCGGTGAGACGAGTGAGACGCCACCAGGTCCGGTGAGACGGGACAGCTGCGGTCAAACTTCGATGAGACAAACCCTTGCCGGTCAGACTTCGGTGAGACTCGTCAAAGTTCGATGAGACAGGTCCGCCTGTCAGAGGACAGCTGGTCGGTCTCCGGACTCCTTCGCTGTCAATGTCTCAGGTCCCGCGCGATCCGCTGTGACCAGGAGAAACGGGCTGGGACCGTCTCAGCAAAACGGACATACCGGCCCTGCTGGGGCAGACCTGGGGCAGGAGTGTCCCAGGTCTGCCCCAGCTCCCGGGGCGGTCGGCGCCGGCCTGTTGCTGCCGACGGTATCCGCTCGCACCGCGGCCCGTGGGCCGTTCCGGCCCACAACACCCCGCTGGCGCGGGCAGCGCGCCGCCGGTCGCACGGGCGTGCGACCGGCGATGGCCGGATATCCGAATCCTCCGGTCTTCCCGAAGACCTCCTTGCCCTCCAGCGCCGGTGGTACGCCGCCGAGGCCGCCCGGACCGCCGACCCGACCGAGGAGAACCGGTCCGCGCTCACCGCGGTCGGCGCCGAGCTGCACGCCCACCCGCACTGGGCTCAGGCCGGCAACCGCCACGAGGCCCTCATGCGGTTGCAGCAGGACGCCCGGCCGAACCCCGTGCAGGACCCGGCCGCCTGACCCGCCCGCGCCCGGGTTCCGGCGCCCGCCTCGGGGAAGGGGCGGGTACGGGCGAGCGCGAACGGCACCGGGAGCTCGCCGGCCCGGCCTCGCAGGCCGAGGCCCGGCGGCTGACCGGGGAGCTGCGCGCCGCGATCGAGGAGGTCCGCTCCGCCGTCCTGGCCCTGGCGGCGCGGGTGCGCGCCGCGTACCGGGCGCGGGTGTGGACCGCGCCCGGTACGGCGGGTGGGCAGCGTACGCGGGCGCCGAGTTCGGGGCGAGCCGCTCGACCGCCTACCGGCTGCCCGACCTGGCGACCACGGCCGAGGCGATCGAGGACGTCGTCGGCCGCCGCGCCGGCCCAGGAGCTGTCCCACGCGTGGGACACCGGCCTGGTGCTGCCCGTGCGGGCGGTCGTCGAGCTCAAGGGCCGGATCGCGGAGCTCACCGACCTGATCGCCGAGCGCCTGGCCGACGCCCAGGCCGAGGACGGCCGGCCGCCCGAAGGCGCGGTCATCGCCGAGATCGTCGCACGCTCGGTCTCCGATGTCCGCTCCCGGCCCGACGTGCCGGCCGCCGAGCTCGCCGTCTCCAGCGGCCCCGACGGCTGGAACGCCGAAGCGGCTGGCCGTACGCCGCGAGCTCGGCCTGCTCGCCCTTCAGGTCGCCCCCGGCTACCTCTCCGACCGGCAGGCCGAGGAGGCCCTGGACGTCCTCGGCGACTGGATCGGCGGCACCGCCGAGCAACTGTTCGCCGAGCGCCGCTACGCGCTGACCGGGACCCGCGGGCCGTCGAGGGACCGTAGGGGGTGAACGGGATGGCGACCGGGAACGGAAGAACCGCAGGCGGGCCGGACGGGGCGCACCGGCGGCCGTCGGGGTTGGACGACGCGACCGTCGAAGCGCTAGGGGTACTGCCGAAGGCGCTGGAGTACACGGTGCGGGCACGGGGCATCTGCTGGCCTTCCACCAGATGACCGGCGGCGGGGACCGGATGCTCGCCGAAGCGGCGCGCCTGCTGCGCGCGGCCGGCCACCAGGAGCAGGCCGACCTCGTCGAGCGCCGCCTGGTGGGCCGCGACGTCCTGCCGGGCATGTGGACGTATCAGGTCGTCGAGGCCTACGACGACACCTACTACCGCGTTCTCGAACAGGCCGAGGAGCAGGTCCGCCGCGAGGTCGCCGCCGGACGCCGCCACCTGTGGGAAGCCGGGATGCAACAGGCCGCCCGCAACCGTCGACAGCACTGACCAGCAGCGGTCGACCGGTGGAACACCGGCTCTGCCGCCCGGCTGCGGTCCGACTGCGCTGCCGGGCGCTCCGGGGCCATCCAATTCGCTGGCCCGGCGCGCGCCGGGCCGACGTGCTGGCCACCGAGTTCGCTGCCTCCAGCGGCCCCGACGGCTGGAACGCCGAACAGTGGCGCTCCTACGTCATCCAGGGCCGCCTCCGAGCGTGCCATGCTGGAACACCTTCTGGAAGTCGACTTCGACAGTCTCCTAGGGGTCGTATTCAAAGCTGATCAAGTGATGAGGGATCATGGCATTCATGGTGCGTCGTCATGAGCTTTCGGATACCGAGTGGGCTGTGCTGTCGCGGTTCCTGCCCGCTCAGCACCAGCCGGTCGTCCGTGGTCGGACGACCGGCTGGTGCTGAGCGGGATCGTGTGGACGCCGCGGACCGGCACGTCCTGGCGGGACGTGCGGGAGTGATACGGCTCGTGGCAGACCCTGTACACCCGCTTCCGCCGGTGGGCGCTGGACGGCACGTTCTCGAGCATGCTCCACGCGATCCAGGCCGAGAAGGACGCGGCCCGGGACATCGGCTGGCTGGTGTCGGTCGACTTCCCACAGCGCATGCAGACCTCGCGGTCGAAGGCCGGCAGCCGCCCACATTGATCGACCCTCACTCACCGACGGACCACCGTCCGTAACCCACCCACCACCTCCGCCCACCGATGCGGCAGCTCGTCAGCCAACCTGCTCGCGGTCGCCCGTATCCTCCGGCACACGGGAGACACGGGCGACGTGAGCAGACGACACTCGTGCGGACGACGTGGCCCACCACCGATTCTGTCGCAACGGTTCGCCCCACCACCATCTCAGAGAGAAGCTCCACCGTGCGTCGTCCCACCCTCACGGCCACCGCCGCGACCACCGTCATCGCCTTGGCCGTGCTCACCGGCTGCGACGACGGCAGCGCCCACCGGTCCGCTCCGTCAGCCGAACCCACCGCTCAGACTGCCCTCGACCCAGCCAACTTCGACCCAGCGGCGGCCGTGGAGAAAGCGAGCAAGGAGCCGTACGCCGTATCGATCCGAGCGACAAGCGAGCCCATGAACATCACCGTCACCGCCCGACAGAACTTCAACACGGGAATACCCACCGGCCGCCAGGAACGCAAGTCCGGCGACACCACCCGGGAGGTCGTCATCACCGCCGACGCCCAGTACCACCGCATCGACGGTCCTGGCGGCAGCTGGAGGAAGATACCGATCCCGATGCCCTCCATCGCCACGGAGTTCGACCTCACCGGCTACGCCCCGGTGCTGCTCTCCCTGGGCCCGGCCGCCCGCAAGGGCATGGAAACCCGCGATGGTGTCCCCGTCCACCACCTCTCCGGCCACCTGGACCTGGACCACCTCGCCAAGGTCTCAGCCCTGGCCCGCTACGACGCCGAGTCCGACGGCGTCACGGGCATCGACCTCGACCAGTGGATCGACGCACAGGGCCGCACCCGCTACGCCGAGAAGCGCATGGTGGTGGACGGAACCCCGGTCGTCCTCACGATGGCCTTCAGCGACTACGGCCCGCCCGAGACCATTGACCCCCCGACCGTCACCATCGTCTGATTGCATCCGGCGAACGGGCCGTGACTTGCAGTGGCTCGGGTCAGATGTCGTCGGTCGCCGATGCTCCGCATGAACTCCCTTCTCCGCCTTGCAAAGGCACGCACCGCAACGCCCACCCCAGCCCGCCCTCCGGGCGGGCTGGGGTGGGTCTTCGGGGACGAGGGCGGCGATCCGCACGGTCGGCGGCCAGGGCGGCGCCGGGGCGTAGGCGTGCACGACGTTGACGGCCGATCGGCCGGCTCCGGGGTCGCCCTCGGTCCGGGGGGAGTACAGCTCGACCTCGACCTCCAGCGCCGGTGGTACGCCGCCGAGGCCACCGGGGCCGCCGACCCGGCCGAGGAGAACCGCTTAGCGCTCGCCGAGGTCGGCGCCGAGCTGTACGCCCACTCGGCACCCGGCCGGACGGGCGCGGGGTGCACGCGGCCGGGTCCCGGGGAGGCAGGGGGGTGCTCCGCGGGCCCGGCCGGTGGGAGGCCAGCAGCGCCGGGGAGGACGAGGCGCGGCTGCTCTGCCCGGCGGCCCGGTGGTGCTGTGGTGGGGCCGCCGTGCCGGGAATGCTAGACCTACGAATCAGCGGTGACCAGGGGTTTGACCTGCGATCTTTCGGCCGCGAACATGCCATCCGAAGCTCGCGGTCCCGGGCGTCCGCACGTGTACCGCAGCGTGCCCCGACCGGCCGGAAGGGCGTTGACCCGGTCATGAACGATCACACGCTGCGCCCCGCCCCTCCCGCGGCCGCGCCCTGGTGGAACCCCGTCGCCCCGGCCGGCCTGGCCTCGACCGCACCCGCCAGGAAGACTGCCATCCCGGGGCTGGCCTCCTTGGCGCAGCGGGCGACGGCGGCGGGCATCGAGGTGGGGATCGCGGGCGGGTTGATGACGGCGTACCTGGCCGCGCTGTCGGCGTTGTCGCCGGCGTTCGCGGCGATGCAGGTGGTCGCGCTGCTGGCCGACGCGGACATCCGGCGAGCGCTGGCGGGCGGGTACTGGGTGGTGGGCGGCGGGTGGTTGCTCGTGCGGTGGGCCGAGCGCAGGCGTACCGGTCAGGGGCTGGGTGGGCGGCTGGTTGGGGATCGTGCTGGTGGACGAGGACACCGGCGCACCGGTGGGACCGGCGCGGGCCGTCGTGCGTGGTGTTCTGCATGTGCTGGACGCTCTGCTGGCGTTCGCCGGGTTCGTTCGCCCGGTGACCCAGGGTCAGCGTCAGACCTGGGCCGACAGCATCAGCCGCAGCGTGGTCGTGCGGATGGACCTGATCGACCGGATCACCCTGCCCGGCCAGCGGTAGCCAGCGGCGGCCCGCCCGCACCGGGGAGGCCGCGGACGCCATCAGCGGTGCGGGCCGATGAGCAGCACGCTGAGCGCCCCGTCGTCCTGGTCGTCGTGCTCGGGGCTGCCGGTCGTGTCCGGGCCCCAGGTCCAGTGGATCCGCCAGGAGTCGGCTCCGGTCTCGACGTAGGAATCGAAGACGCGGCGGTGGGTGCGCGGGCCGGGGTGGCGGGGGTCGGCGACGAGCTGGTCGAGCGCGCGCCGCACCCGGCGCTGCAGGCAGCGCAGGGTGCGGGCGGCGGCGGGGGCGTGGTGGAGCGGCGGCAACGCGGGTCTCCTTTGGTGCGGGCGTGGGAAAGGGCCCGCCCTCGGTGTGTGGGGGCGGGCCCATCGCTCGGAGACGGCGAGGCTGACGCGGCCGTTCAACGAGTCCTGTTGACGCGCCGGAGACCTGACCGGCATCGTTCCAGTCTGCTCGAACACATAATCAATAGAACGGCACCACAGAGTGATCTCGATCTCGCGTACCAAACGAGCAGCCGTCGCAGCCGGCCTCGCCCTGCCCCTTTCCCTCACCACCACGAGCGTGCGGACCGAGGTCACGGCCACGGCGAGCCCCCACGAGCGGCTGGAGTCCATGACCGGGGTGCTCCTCCTGGAAACGGCGCGAGCCGAATTCCGCAAGGCCGCCTCGGTCACGATGACGGGCTTCGCCCTGAAGGACGGGCGCCGTGCCACCTTCACCGTGTCAGCCGATCGCAAGGGCCGCTGCACGGGTACCACGACCGAGGAGGGGCAGGGCCCCAGCCGGATCGTACGCGTCCGGGACGAGACCTTCGTCAGGATGGACCCTCAGGCGTTCGCCCGCGAGTGGGGCGCCGCGACCGCGTCCAGGTTCGACGGCCGCTGGGTCCGTCTGCCCCCGGGCCGGACACTCGACGATGTCGGCGGGTTCTGCGACCTGACAACGGTCCCCGTCGTCGGCACCGCCGACCCGGCCGAACAGGCACTCTCCGGCGGCGGACTGTCGGTGGGCGGGACGAGGAGCGTGAGCTTCCTCGTCATGAGCCCGGACAACCCGCCGTTCATGGGCTACATCGCCACGCAGGGCCCGCCACGTCCCGTACGCGTGGAGACACAGGCCTACGACTTCCAGGTCGACTTCAGCGCCTACGACATGCCCGTTCCGGTGACTGCTCCACCCGCCGACCAAGTCGTCGACCTCGCGGCCCTGGCGGAACCGACCCCGTAGCCGCGTCCCCGGCACGGGGGCCCCGCCGAACCACCGGGCGGACTCCCCCGTCCTCCTGCCCCCAGTGGCAGCCGGACGGTGCCGCAGGCCGACAGCGGCGGCCGTGTCAGGCGGGCGGGAGCAGGAACTCGCGCAGGGACCGCCGTACCTTGTCCAGGGACTCCTCGAGTTCCTCGGGGTCGTCGTGGCGTAAGGACCAGGTGACGCCCCGCAGTTCACGTCGGACTCCGGCGAGCCTGGTCTCCTCGTGCAAGACCCGGTAGTCACAGGAGTTCCGGGCCGCGTAGGCACTCATCATCTCCTCGGCGAAGTCGCGGCCCAGGTACCAGACGCCGCACAGGTCGACCGCCCGCGGGCCGACCCTCGCCTCGTCCCAGTCCAGGACGCCGGACAGCCTCCCGGAGGTGTGCAGGAGGTTGCCGGGCCAGACATCGCCGTGGATCGGCACGACCTCGGCATCGGCGAGCCACCGCCGATAGGCTGTGGCCCACCGTTCGAACACCTGCCGCTCGCGACCGGCCAGCCGGTCCGCGGTGGCCGCGGCTGTCTCGGCATCGAGGGCATCCATCGCCCGTCCGGCCCCGTCCGCCCCGAGGATGCCCAGCAGTGGTTCGTCGCCGCAGTTGTGCAGCGCCGAGACGAAAGCGGCCAGGTCACCGGTGAACGCCTCACGATCCGCGCGAGCGACACCGTCGTCCACGACAGCGCCCGGCAGCCTCCTGAGAAGCACGGCGCCGAAGGGCAGCAGCGGCCCGGTCGGCAGCATTCCGAGCACCTCGGGGACGGCCAGCGGCAGGGGCGGCAGTCGCCGCAGGACCTCGGCAGTGTGCTTGCTTCTGTCCTTGGCCTCGGCAGTGCGCGGCACCCTGATGAGGACGTCGGCGCCGACCCGGAGCACGACGTTCGAGAAGCCCCAGCCGACGATTTCGACGGGATCTCCGCGCCACGGGAACGGCAGGTCCCGCAGGCTTGATGCGACGGCTTCGAGCGTCGTGTCAGGATCGAGGAGCATGAGCGGTCCTTTGCTGTTCAACGGTGTCGGCGCAGGCCGACGGGTCCGGGAAGCTTCCGAGGTACCGGGCGGCGCCACCCACCTGACCGAAGACCCGGCCGCATACCTCGGCATCGGCACCGAACCAGGGCACTGCGGCGTGGACCGTCCCCGGCGCGGGCCGCACCTCGGCGATCTTGTGCCGAAGCGGCGGTGCCGCGGAAGAAGGCACGGACGCGGTCCCTGCGGGGAAGTCTGCGGGAATCGCCCGCCGGGTGAGGCCGCCCGCGACCAGGCAGCGCACCGCGTCCCCCAGCCGTCCCGGAACCGGCAGCGCGTCGCTGACGATCACCCATCCCGCGTCGCTCATGTCGGACGGATGCCTCGGCCGCCCGTGCAGCCGAGTTGCCCACCGTGATCGGTACGACAACGGCTTCTCAGCTCATCGGATCACCGGGCGCCGGGTCCGCCCAGTGGCCCCGGAACCAGTCCGGGGGCTTCGCCAACCCGTCTGCCTCCTCGACGAGTTCGAGCAGGTCGGCGGGCACCATCTCGGTGCCGTCGGAGCGCAGGTGGGCGGGGAGCGGGAGGTGCTCGGCGAGCATGTGGCCGCGGACCTCGTCCGGGTCCTGCCCGTGCCGGGCGCAGAGCGCCTCCGGCGGCGTGAAGTACCGGTCGACGTAGGCGTCGTCGGCACCGGTCATCGGGTGCTCGCCGTTGACGGCGAGGTAGCGCCGGGCGAGCCGTTGCCTGGGTGTGACCGTCGCCGCCATGGGAGCCTCTCCTCCGGTGCCGGTGTGCGGTGTCCCTGTACCGTTCAGGCTCAGCCGGCCTCGGCCGCCTCCGCGCCCTGCGGGACGCTCCGGGGACCGGGGTCGATGCGCACCACCGGAGTGAGCGCGGCGCCAAGGAACACTACTGCCTGCACCACGGCGGCGCACAGGAAGGGCGTGCGCGTCGGCAACGTGCCGGAGACCAGCCAGCCGCCGATCACCGCGCCGAGCGGGATGGTCGCGTAGGCGGCGGCCCGGCTGCCCGACACCACGCGGCCGATCACCTCGGACGGCACCACCTTCTGCCGGGCGGTGAACCAGCTGACGATCACCAGCGAGGTGGCAATTGCCCTCGATACGCCAGGCGATCAGCACGGCCCACCAGGTGGGCACCAGGGCCAGCAGGAACGCGCACAGGTAGATGGCGGCCAACGGCGGGTCGTCGAGCAACGCGAGCGCGGTGACGGCCAGGGTCAGCACGCCCGAGGTGAGGTCGCACAGGATCATCACCCGGCGCCGGTCGAAGCGGTCCGCGATGACGCCGGCGACCAGCCCGATCACGATGTAGGGGATGAACTCGATGGCGTAGGCGAGGGCGGTCGAGGTGGCCGATCAGTCACCGATACGGGAGACCAGGTATGCGGTGCGCAGCCGGATGTCCGCCGGACTCCCGGTGGGACGGTCCTTGGTCAGCTGTTCGGTGGGCAACGGTGCTCTCCCCTGCGCCTTTCAGGATGACTCGACGGAAATGATGGACGTGATCGGTGGAAATTATCGGCCGGAATGGTCACCGGAAAGGATCGACGGAAACGGCCACAGGGAAGGACACGGGGGAAAGGTCCTGCGGGATCGCGTGGCGGAGTGAGCGGAATCGGTGGATCCAGCGGAGCCGGCGGAAATGCGGAAAGGCCCGCGGGTGGGCGTGCCGAAAGCCTGGCAGGGGCCGCCGCTGCGATTTCCCCGCCAGGCCCCGGCTGGTCGGGGACGTCGGCTCAGAAGGGGAGCCCCCGGTCGTCCCGGCCAGCCAGGCGCTGCCGGCGGAGGGCCAGGCGTCGCCGCAGACCGCCCAGTCGGGGTCGCATCGCCAGGACTCGGCCTCGCGCGCCCGCGGATCGTGGAACATCTGCTCCAGCAGGCGGCCCACCGAGACCGAATCGCAGACCCGCGAGGCGAGCCGGACCATCTCGGAGATCATGTGCGCGGCGGCGACCGCCACCAGTCCGTTGAAGGCAGCGGTGTCCTCGCGATCGATGTTGTCGAGGACGTCCAGCACCATCCGGGAGGTCGGGTCGTCCCGGCGCACCCTGCCCGTACCAGCACTCCATGCACCCGCTGACGCCTGGCACCATGGTGTAGTGGATGGCCCGCTGGGTGTCGACGCCGCCGTTGATCAGCGTGGTGGCGGCCCGGACGCAGCCCTCGTAGAGCCAGTGCGCGACGTGCACCTTGGGGCGGTCGACCCACGGCGATCACGATGCAGCGGTCGTGCACCACGGCGTAGACGTCGTCGGCGGACATCAGCTTGGCCTCGACCGCGTCGATCCACACCCCGCTGTTGAGCCGCCGGGCACGCTCGGCGGCGACGTGAACCTTGGTACGGCAGGCTTCGTAGGTGAGAAGTAGAAGCAGTTGTTGCCGGGTTCTGGCAGCAGTCGGTGATCTCGGGGCATGGAAATGTTGATGAGAGATAGCAGCGCTCTGGGTGTGTGGGAGTGATCCCTTGGCGTGTCAGATTTCGATCCGGCGCTTCCACCAAGGCAGGTCGGACGGCGCAAAGGGGTTGTTGAGGGTCCGCCGGAGCACCTGGTCGTCGAGGGGCGCGAGGGCTGCGCGCAGTTCTCGCCGGGCCTTGGTCCGGAGCGCGTGGAGAGCGAATTCCAGCAGTGTGCGAACGTGATAGCCGCCGCTCCGAAGGTCGGTTTCGTCAGGGCCGTAGTAGGGCGTGAGCCCTTGGCGGGAACGTCTGATCGTGCGGCCCCAGCGGCGGAACGCGTGCGCGACCTCGCCAGCCGGGAGCCCGTGCACGCGTTCAAAAGATCCGATTTGCCTGTTTGTTGAGGCTGACAGTCCCCGGATGACGGCAGGTCGACTGTGTCGGACGCGGTTGACACGTCGCGGGAGTTGATCCCTTATCTCGCCTGGTGAGCGGCGAGGCATGAACACTTCCGGTCAGCAAAACGGTAGGTCAGCTGACGATAGACCGTCCCGTCGGCCACGATCAAGAGACCTTATGGGTCCGCCAACCGCCGCGATCAGCTGGCAGCCTGCCGTTCGGCGCGGGCACGGGCACGGGTGGTAGCGAGACGGTAGGAGTCGGTGCCGGTTTCGATGATGTTGCCACCGAAGGTGAGGCGGTCGACGATCGCTGCGCAGAGTCGGGGATCAGTGAAGGTCTTCGTCCAGCCGCCGAACGACTCGTTGGAGGCAATCGCAGCACTGTTCTTCTCCTCCCTCTCGGTCAGAAACTGGAAGAACAGTTCGGCGCCCCTGCGGTCGAGTTCCATGTATCCCAGTTCGTCGATCTATGCCGATATCCGCATAGGTCGACCTGTGCCGAGACCGCGGCTATGCCGAAGATTGCCACGCCGCGCCCTCGTTCGTGTGAATCCGGGCCTTCGGATCTCTGCATAGTGCCGGGGGTGGGCAGCACCTGACCGCGAGGCAGGGCGCCTTGCGGGAAGGGGGTTCTGATGGCGGGGACACGCAGGAAGGCCGGTGCTCTCGCACCGCATGTCGAGGGCTACAGGTCCTGGCTGACGGCTCGGGGATACACCACGTTGGCCACGCGAAACATGCTCAAGGATCTGGGCCAGGTCGGGGTGTGGCTGTCCAGGCTGGGACTTGAGATCGGCGAGCTCGGCGAGGAGACCGTGAAGCGGTTCCTGAACGACCAGCGGCATGCAGGCCACCGGCGGCTTCCGGGACCGCGCGGGATGCGGCCCCTGCTCGCATATCTGCGCGAGGCCGGGCTTGTCCCGCCGCCCAGGGCCGAAGTGTCGCCCTTGGATGTCGTGTTGGAGGAGTTCCGCGACTGGATGACCGGCGAGCGTGGGCTGTCGCCGACCACCGTCCTGCGTTACGCGAACACCGCCCACCGCTTCCTGGCCGAGCAGGCCATGCCAGGCGGGGTGTTCTCCCCAGCCGGGTTGAGCGGCGCGGACCTCAACGCGTTCCTACTGCGGGAGGCGCGCGGGTCTCGGCCAGCTCGGCCAAGGGGAAGGTCGCCGAACTGCGTTCGCTGATGCGGTTCCTGCACCTGCGGGGGCTGATCCCGATGAAGCTCGGTGCGTCCGTGCCGCCGGTCGGAGGCTGGCGCCTGGCAGCGGTCCCGCCGACGATGTCCGCGGCCGATGTCCAACGGCTCCTGGACTGTTGTCCGCGCGTGGGCGGTGTCGGCGTGCGTGACTACGCCATCCTGACGCTGCTGGCCCGTCTGGGTCTGCGCTCGGTCGAGGTATCGCGGCTGCGACTGGAGGACGTGGACTGGCGCTCGGGGGCGATCGCGATCCGCAGCAAGGGGCGGCGGGAGGGCCGACTGCCCCTGCCGGTGGACGTCGGCGAGGCCCTGGTCGCCTACCTGTCCGAAGCCCGTCCCCAGGTCAGCACCCGTCGCCTGTTCGTCACGGAGCGGGCACCGCGCGGACCGATCCGCGCCGACCTGGTGGGCGACGTGGTGGAACGGGCCTGCAAGCGGGCCGGGCTGCCGACCGTCGGCCCGCACCGGCTCCGGCACGCCCTGGCCGGGGAGATGCTGCGGCAGGGCTCCGGGCTGACGGCGATCAGCCAGGTCCTGCGCCACCAGGACCTGGCCACGACCGCGCTCTACGCGAAGGTCGACTTCACCGCACTCCGCGCGGTCGCCCGCCCCTGGCCCGGGACGGAGGCGGCATGACCGGACTGCGTCACGCACTTGACGACTACCTGCGGCTCCGCCGGTCGCTGGGGCACAAGCTGGCCGAGGCGGCTTGGCTGCTGCCGGACTTCGTCGCCTTCCTGGATGAACGCGGGCAGTCCACGGTGACCGTCGCCGCCGCGCTGGCCTGGCTCCGGGCGCGGGAAGGCGAGGTGGTGACGACCGTGAGCGCGCGGCGGATCACCGCGGTCCGCGGCTTCGCCCGCTATCTCAGTGGCATCGACCCGGCAACCGAGATCCCGCCGCTGGGCCTGCTGCCGCACCGGCAGCGCTGGCGGCAGCCGTTCATCTACTCCGACGCCGACGTCACCGCAGTGATGGGGCAGGCCGACAGGCTCGGCCCGCCCTTGCGAGCGGCCACGTACCGCACCCTGGTCGGGTTGCTCGCCGCCACCGGTATGAGGGTCGGAGAGGCCATCAAGCTCGACCACGACGACATCGACTGGACCGAAGGCGTGCTGCGGATCCGGGAGACCAAGTTCGGCAAATCCCGACTCGTTCCCCTGGACGCCAGCGGCGTCGACGCGCTCCGCCGCTACGACGCCCTCCGCGACCAGGACGCGCCGCGTCCCGCGGACCCGTCGTTCTTCGTCTCGCGCACCCGGAAGCGTCTGATCTGCGCCGTCGTCGCCCCCACGTTCCGACAGATGGTGACCGGTGCCGGCGTCGGGACCAACGCCCCCAAACCGCCCCGGCTGCACGACCCCCGCCACACCTTCGCCGTCGGCACCCTGCTGGCCTGGTATCGCAACGGCGCCGACGTCCAAGCGAGGATCCCGTCCCTTTCCACCTACCTCGGGCATCGGGAGCCGTCCTCGACCTACTGGTACATGTCAGCGGCCCCGGAACTGCTGGCCCTGGCGGCGAACCGCCGCGAAGGCATCGGAAAGGAGGCACGGCCGTGACCTCGATTGCCCCCACCCTCCAGTCGTTCTTCACCGACCGGCTGGTCCGCCAGCGTCAGGCGAGCCCGCGCACCGTCGCCGCCTACCGCGACGCGCTCCGCCTCCTCCTCGGGTTCGTCCACCAGCGCACGGGCACCGCCCCGGAGAGACTGGACTGGACCGACCTGGACGCCGACGCTGCCTCCGCCTTCCTCAACTACCTGGAGGACAAACGCGGCAACAGCGCCCGCACCCGCAACGTCCGGCTGACCGCGATCCGCTCCCTTTTCTCCTACGCCGCCCTGCAGCACCCCGAATACGCCCTCCTGATCCAGCGCGTCCTGGACATCCCGCCCAAACGCTACGACAAGAGGAACGTGACCTTCCTGACGGCCGCAGAAGTCGACGCCTTGCTCGCAGCACGGAACCTGCGGCGCTGGGAGGGACGACGGGACAAAGCAATGCTGGCCCTGGCCGTCCAGACCGGCTTGCGCGTGTCCGAACTCACCAGCCTGGACTGCGACGACGTCACGCTCGGCGAGGGCGCGTCCGTCCGCTGCGAGGGCAAGGGCCGCAAGCACCGCGCCGTCCCCCTGGACCGCACCGTTCAGGACCTGCTGCGGGCCTGGCTGGGTGAACGCTCGGGCAAGCGGGGCGAACCGCTGTTCTGCACCCGGACCGGACGGCGCCTCACCCGCGACGCCGTCGCCCAGCGCCTGGCCATCCATGTCCAGGCTGCCGCCGAAGCCTGCCTGACCCTCTTCGACAAGCGCGTCCACCCCCACGTCCTACGCCACAGTTGCGCAATGTCCCTGCTCCAGGCCGGTGTCGACACCACAGTGATCGCGCACTGGCTCGGCCACGCCGGCGTCCGCTCCACCGACGCCTACGTCCACGCCGACATGACCATCAAGGAGAAGGCACTCTCCCTGACCGCACCAGTCACCGCCCGCCCCGGCCGCTACCAGCCCACCGACAAGGTCCTCGCGCTCCTCGACCGCCTGTGATCGTGAGCCGAGCTGGCAGTGACAGTCCGCTTCGACAGCCTGCGGCGGTAGCTGATGATTCGTTGAAGTTCCTGATCGATGCCGGTCACGGGCAGTTCTATGTCCAAGATCTTGAGCCCTATGACGCGTGGATGGCTGAACACGCAACGGACCCGAACCTCCCGCCAGTCGGCTGGACCGAGGAATCAGTCCACATTCACCGCATCGGGGTGGAACCGCACTCGATCTCCGTCGGCACCGCGCGGGACGACATGGTCGAATCGCTGATTTCCGTCCACGCGTTCGCGCCCATGGTCGAGCCAACGGCTGAGCACATCGTGGAGGTGGACCTGGCTGCCTCGACTGGCCAACTCACCGTCTCCAGCCCAGGGAGTCCACCCGGAGGACGGGCCAAGCATGACCGTCCCCGCAGGGCTGTTGCGAGCCCGGGTCTCTTACATCCCCTCTGACCCACCGCCTGTCGACACCAACGGCGGCCCCGGCGATCACTTTCTCTACCAGATCGACCTCTGGCCCACCGATCAGCCGCGCGCGCTCGCCGTCCTCAAGCAGGGACCGAACCCCTGGGCCGGATAGCCCCCGCCGTCGGCTATGCCGAGCAGAACAGCCGTCAACGCTGCCCGCGATCATGCTCGCCCACATCCTTCTCGGCATAGTCGCGGTCTCGGCATAGGTCGATCTATGCCGATATCCGCATAGGTCGACGACATCGGCATGCTGCCCTGCGGCCAGACCGCTGCCGAGGCGTTCTACCGGGTGATCGACGCCGCCTACGAACGCCGCTCGGTGATCGTGACCTCGAATCTGCACCCCTCGGGATTCGATTCGATCATGCCCAAGACGCTCGCCACCGCCGCGGTCGACCGGCTCTTGCACCACGCCCACATCATCCTGACCGAGGGCTCCAGCCACCGCCTCACCCAGGCCGCCACCGGCAGGGGCGTCATCCCGCTGGCCTGAGGGCCGCACTGTCATCGGTCAGCGCTATCGTCAGCGGCGCATCAGCACCACATCGCTGGAGACCTCATGAGCTGGGACCTGCTTCTGCTGCCCGTCCCCGCCGGGTTCGATTCGGTCGACGACTTCCCGGACGACCTCGCCACCCCGCCGCTCGGATCCCACGAGCAGGTCACGGCCGCTCTACTGGACCAGCTCCCCGGCATCGACTTCTCCGATCCGACCTGGGGACGCCTCGCCGGCCCGGCCTGGTCCATTGAGCTAAGCCTCGGTTCCGAGACCCCTGTCGACTCGATCATGCTCCATGTCCGTGGCGCTGGCGACGACGTCCTCGGAGCCGTGTTCGCGATCGCTGGAGCAGTCGGCTGCCGAGTCATCGACATCTCCGAAGGCGATTTCCTCGCCCCGGACGACCCGAACGGCTGGCACTCGTTCCAGGACTACCGCGACCGCGTCATACGCGACAGCTGACCACGGCCCCACGCGCTGGCGAGCACTCACCCGAACAAGTGACTACTTGTCACACCGGACAGGGAGATCAGCTGTCCGCCGGCAGGGACCTGGAACGTCCACCCAGAAGGATCTCGGCGAGTCCGTTGACACGGGTCCGCTCACCAGTTATGTCCGCTGTCACCAGAGGCCTGCCTGCGACAGAGCAGCGCGCCCTGCCGACGCGCTCGGCGACCCGGGACGAGACCTGAAGAGGCCCCCGCGACCGGGTCACCCGGCGGCGGGGGCCTCTGCGTGCAGGGCGCCAACGAGGCCCTGCCCCCATCGACACGGACCCGAGCCATACCCGGCCCGGGCACCCCGCCAGCCGGACTGCACCCGGCTGTGGCGGACCCGCGGCTCGAGGCCGAGAAGAGGCCGGCCATCACCGAGCCGCCTGCCGACCCGTCGGCGCGGCCCGCCTCGAGGACCTGGTCGAGCACGGCCCCGCCGCCCCGATCCGGCACCCGCTCAGCACCGAAGGCCGGTGCCCGTGCGGCTGGACGAATCGGCCGACGGGCAGGTGGTGTTCGAGGTTCCGTGCGCCTGGTACCACTCGGTCCTCCGGTTGTTCGTTCCCCCCTATCGCTCGGTGCACAGTGGCTGCTCTTCTAGGCGTGCCGGAAGGCTGGCCCGCTCGTCTTCTGTGAACTGCCGGTAGCCGATGATCTTGCACAGCTCGCGCCGCCATGTCCGCGGGTCCAGTGCAAGGGCGCCACCGGAACCTGACGGGCCGACGTAGAGCACCTTGCTGCCATCCAGTGAGAAGTCAACGAACAAGTACGAACGGTTCGAGCTGCTGCCGGGCGCTTCGCCGAACTCGTACGAGTTCTCAGGGGCACGATCCCCGACGCGATAAGTCCGTACAGCGTTGTTGGCCGCGATCAGGAAGCGGCCGTCCCGGTCGATGAACCGCGCGACGAAAGAGGTGTTCGTGTCCTCGGCGATGGCGCGCAGCGGGCCAAGTGTCTTGCGGAGCGGGTCACGTTGCCAGAGCTCGACGAGCCCTCCGCGGCGAAGTAGTGAGAAGTAGCGGTCACTGCTGTCGAACTGCACGGCGAGGGCGTCCTCGGCGGTCCGTATGGTCTGCGTGACGGCGCCCGTGGTGATGTCAATGATGCGGATTTCAGGGTCACCCCACGTGATCGCATACACTTTATTCGGGGCCGGGTACGAACCTACAGAGAGATGTGTCCGGCCTGCGGTGGCGTCTCTGGGCTGCAAGGCTTTCGCATCGAAGTGTGCGAGTTCTCGGCCGGTGCGCGGGTCCCATTGCTGCACTACGGTCCCTGACACGGTGAGGACATTTCCGGCGAAATCGAAAAAGTATTGGAATTCCCACTTACTGGCGTCCCCGGTCGGTGCGGGCTCCAGGATCGACGGGGCATCCATGGTCCGGGGAGGAGGTACGGCAGCGGTGATGACGGCCACCTCCCGTAGGGTGGACGCCTCGCGGACAGCGATCACGTTCTGCCCCTCCTGGCTGGCGAGCAGGCTCCCCTCGTGGTTGAGCTTCAGCCCGCCGGAGAGTCCTGGTACCCAGTAGGGCTCTCGGCGCTGGGCCTCTGCGAGAAGAGCGGGGCTGCCGGTGGTGGGCCGCAACTGGATGGCGGATCCGTCGGCAAGAACACTGATCGTGCGGCTTCCGTCGTTGGTGAGCCGCCGGTCGCCGGCTGAGGGTGCGGCCTCCCCGGGCTGAAGTTCGGTGTAGGTGATCAGGGAGTCCTCCCAGGTGATCTCGAAGACCTTTCCCCCTGCGGACACCAAGTGACCCGATGCGATGGCGTCCGACGGCGACAGTGTGCGGGAGAGCACTGTGCCATGAAGAAGGTCCACCACAGTCAGCTTGTCGAGGAGCCGGAGCCCCATCAGGCTGCCCGTCGCGTTGACCGAACCGACGTCGCACCCGGCCCACTGGTCCGGCTTGAAGTCCTTGTCCTGCTCGCTGTACGGCTCCCCCAGCTGAGCGCCGTCGGAGATCCGGATGAGGCTCACGGCTGTCCTGTTGGCCGCCAGCCGGCGGCACACCACCGCTGCCGTCCGGTCACCGGAGAGCATGATCTGGGGCACGTCGGTCGCACTGGCCACGACGGAACGTGTGGCACCGGTCGTCGGGTCGTAGACGTACAGGCCTTTCGGGTTTTCGGCGTCCCCCCATCCGGAGCGTCTCAGCAGCAGAGTCCGGTTGTCCGGGCTGATCCACAGTTCGATCTCTTCTTTGTCGTGCTCCTCGGGTGTGGGTGTCGAACGCGCGATGGTGTCGCTGTTCAGGTCCCACCAGATCAGGTGGTCCAGCACCCTGGAGACGATCAGGGTCCCGTCCAGGGACATGGTGGGGCTCATGTCCTTGTTCGCGTCGACGGCCGCTCCGGGTGCTTCGGGCAGCCGGTGCAGTTCGCCCATGGGCTGGTCGCTGTCGGCATTCACTGGGAACCAGGCGGCTCTGCCGTTCTCCTCGACGTAGCCGGCTCGCTTGCCGTCCGCCGAGACCAGCGGGAACTTCACCCCGCTGACGGAGGGCACCTGCGTGATCCGGATGTCCCCGGTGACGGCGTGCACGAAGAGCGTCACTCGGCCGCTCTTCGAGGCGGCCAGTATGACGTTGCCGTCGAGGCTCGTCTGGATGTTCCTGACTGTTCCCAGCATTCCGGAGATCATCCGGTTCTTGTTCGAGTGCATCAGGTAGGTCCGCAGCAGTTGGTTGCGGGCTTCCTGTGTCGGTGAGGTCTGATAGGCCGCCAAGGCGAGCATCACCGAGCGGACAGGGTCGGTGGATGCCTCGTCCTGCGAGGCCTGGGTGAGGGCGCGGGAGGTGGCCAGTGCCTCTCGCTCCTGGCTCTGCTGGCGCACGACCGCGAACAGCGTTGCGAGCGTCACGGCCGCCACCACGACAACGGCAATGCCGGACCGGAGTGTCCGCGCCCTGCGGGCCCGGGAACGGCGGTATGCCCGGCCGCGCTCCAGGTAGCCGTGTTCCGCCGCCGTCAGGTCGACGGCGCGCTCGGTCACCCACGCCTGGGCGCCTTCGAGTGTCACTGTCGTCGGCAGGAGCTCGGGGGAGCGCTGTGCCCGCTCCCAGCGGTCGATGTCGTGACGTAGCGACTCCCGCCATTCCAGGAAGGAACGGTCCTCGCCCACCCACGCCGTCAGCTTGTCCCAGCCTCTGATCAGGGCCTCGTGCGCGAGCTCCACTGTCTCGACGCCCTCGGCGCTGCGTCCGGTCACCAGCAGCCGGGTGACGGCGAGTTGCTGGGCGACGCGCCACTCGTGCTCGCCCAGTTCGGCTCGCATTGCCATCCGGCGCGTCGCGGCCGGTGAGCCCGTCGGGACCCGGACGAGCTGGGTGAACAGCCGTCGCGCCGACAACTCGTCCTTCTCCGGGACGTGCTCGTTCCAGGTCTGGTCGGCATGGGCGCTCAGCGCGCCGGTGACTCCGCCGAGGTTCTGGTAGGCCTCGTGGGTCAGCAGGCCGCCGCTCTGTTCCTGCCACAGCAGGTCGAGGGTGAAGCCCAGCAACGGCAGGGCGCCCGGCTCGGTGCCGGTGTCCTCCAGGATGCGGTCCACGAGGGCGGCCTCGTAGCGTATGCCGGGGACTGCCTCGACGGGTGCGGTCACCACCTCACGCAGCCGCTCGGGGCTCAGTGGCCCGAGGGCGTGGAGGCGCCGGCTGAGGGCGGGCCCGAGGCGGGGATGGGCCAGTGCGGTCTCCAGGAAGTCGGCGCGCAACGTGGTCAGGACCCGGACCGCACAGGGGAGGTCGGCAGCGAACAGGACGGCTGCCAGCTCGTCGACGGCTTCGGGGGCGAGCGCGAGCAGTTCCTCGAACTGGTCGACCACCACCAGCAGCTGGCGGCCGTTCCGCAGTTCCAGCAGTCGGGGAACGATGTCGGCGAGCCCGCCCCGTCTCAGGACCTCGGTCAGCCCGGAGAGCCGCACCAGGCGTTGCGTCTCCGACAGTTCGGGTTCCAGCAAGGGCAGCAGTGCGGCCGCGAGGACAGTCAGCGGACTGCTCCCCGAGGTCGGGCGCACGATGACCGCCAGAGCACCCGCCGCCCGCGTACGGGGCACCACTCCTGCCAAGGCCAGCGACGACTTCCCGGACCCGGAGGCCCCCACAAGGGTGACCCACTGCTCGCCGATCAGCGCCTGAGCAAGTTCGTCACTCTCGGCCTGCCGGCCGAAGAAGAACTGGGCATCGGACTCCTGGAATGCCGACAAGCTGCGGAACGGCGACGGCGCCAGCACCAAGCCACGCAGCCTGGGCACGGAATCCATCAGGCCAACAGTCGGGATCAGATAACTGGCCGACAGCTTCCCGGACTCGGCGACGGCCACCATGCCGACCACCCCGCCCAGGCTCTCGTCCCACACCGGGGTACCGCTGAAGCCCCTGGAGACCGGATAGCCGCTTCCCTTCAGGTCGACCTGCAGCAAGCCCTCGCTCTGCCCCGCTCGCAGGACACCGGAGTGCCACACCCCTCCCGGACGTCCGGCCGGGAAGCCGAACGCCCGCACCGGGTGATCCCACACCTCCCCGGCCTCGATCAGCCGGATGGGGACTGCGCCGGACAGCGGGTCATCCAGCCGCAGCACCGCCACATCCCCGCCACCGGGCTCCTGCGGTGGCAGCCAGTCCTCGACACTCGCGCTCACGCCCGTACTGCCCTGCCCTGTCGCGGACAGCAGCGGCAGGTCGACCTGAAGCCGGGCCGAGGCCAGCGGCTCCTGCTCCTGCGGTGTGCCCAGGGCTGCGGACACCACGTGCGCACACGTCAAGGCCAGCTCAGGGGAGATGAGAAATCCCAGGCCCACGGCCTCTCCCCGCGTGTCGCGGATCCGCAACACCGCCGTGTTCAGGGCCTTCGGGCCAATACCGCCGGATGCGTACGACCCCGACGGGGTCACTGCACCGGCTCCGCAAGGGCGCCAGTCCCGTCGGACGGGGGCCGGTGCCAGGTGAGCGAGATCTTGAAGTTGGCCTGGGCCGCCGTGCTGGAAATGATCACATCGGCCTCAGCGGACAACGACAGCCCGAACTCAAGGTTCAGTTCGTCAGGTCCGCGGACCATGCCACGGAAACCGTCGACGAAACTCTGCGCGACCGGCCGAATCCCTGCCACCATCTCCCCCAGAGACCGCGAGGCACGCACCATCACCTGCCCCGGCCGCGCCACCATGACCAGGCCGTCCTCCCCAATCGGCGCGATCTCGACCCTCACCACATCCTGCGCTCCGCCATCCACATCGAGCGGCAGCTCCACCTGATACGCCATCTCTCCCCCTCAGGATTCCCTGGCCCCACCAACGGATTCCGCGTCAGGGCTCCCGCGAGCTTCGCCGAACGCGGACCAACCAGCCACCAGACGGAGCGAACATACAACACCACGGTCAGTGACGAATACAGAACAGGGAAGACCCTCGGCCACCCAAGGCAGAGCTGCGCCACGCCCGGTCCCGGCCGCCCACCGACCGACCCGGCGGGGGACGCGGCAACGGTCCGTCGGTGGCGGTGTCGGGTCAGGTGGCCCGGGCAAGGGCGTCCGCAACGGCCGGGTAGAGGTGGAGCCCGGCCGGGACCGTCACGCGCCTGCGGGCGACCGCATCGCCGACGGTCAGGTGCTCGGGCAACGCTGTCCTCTCCTGGTCAGAGCGGGTTCGTGCCAGGTGGTGCGCACGACCGCGCCGCCAGGGGTCAGGTGCTCGCTGGACCAGGTCCTGCGGAAGCCGGCGGTCGAACGCGACCTCACCGGGGCCGGCAGCCCCGCAGCGCAGGCAGGAACAGTGAGCGTGGCCGGGCGGCGCCGACGATGGCGCCTGGTGAAGGGTGCCGTCATGCCGAAGGCTCTGCCCACTCCACCCCACCCCGCAGCCGAACCCGGCCACCACCCGAACGGGTATCACTGCGGTGAGCGGCGGTGCGGGCTCGTCAGGCCGGGGGCCAGTAGGCGGCGAGCCGACCCGCGAGGTCTGCGGTGACATCGCCGTCCTCCAGGGCCACGGCGATCGGGGCGGGCAGCGGGCCCTCGGACGGCGCGGTGTCCTCGGCACCTGACGTCGGCAGCAGGGCGCCACCGTTGAACCGCTGCCGGACGGCGGCGGCGACGCGGCTGTGGTTGGCAGCACACAGTCGTCGGCGAAGATCTCCCAAGGGTGGTCGTAGCGGCCGCGCCCGTCGTAGTCACCGGCGACCCAGCCGGTGGTCTGCCGCCAGGCGGGCGCGGCCCTGCCGTCCTCGTCCTCGTGTCTGCCGTCGTCGCCCTGGTCGACAAAATCCTCCAGCCGCATCATTCGGCATCCCCCTGTACCTCGACCACGGCGACGGCCGCGACACCCACCCCGGGCTGGGGTGCCGGGGAGCCGTAGGGCGGTGGTTCCTGGTGTTCGCCCGCGCGGGCGGGTCGGCGGGTGGGACAATTCCGGCCACAGGGGGTCTTTCCTACGGGAGTTGGTGAAGAGCGGGGCGGGCGCGGGTGCGTCGACGAGCGTGGTGGGCTGCGGCAAGGCCGTGCGTGGAAGCCGGGACAGCGGCCCCGGCGCGGGCGCAGGCCGCGCGCCAGCACATGAGAGCGGTTGGGAGCCTGCTCCGCGCTGCGAGCCGGCTCCGGGGCCGGCCATGACCCCGTCTGCCGACCCGTCCCGGCGCAGCAGGCCCACCAGGGACGACAACCGCGCCGACACGGGCGGAAGTGTCACTGGGCCCGGCGAGGCCGGAGCGGGCGCTGCCCGTTCCGGTACCGGCGCGACGGGGTAGGGCGACCACACTGGAATCTCGAACCGGGTCGACCACAGCACCGTCCACGGGGACGTATTCCAGGTCGGCCGGGACCTCACCATCAACAACGTCGCACCCGCCGCCGAGGTCCGGTGGCCCGTGCTCGTCGGCCAGGTCCCCAACCTCGCCGGGCACTTCCAGCACCGCCCCGAGACCGAGCCCTGCGGGCCGCGCTCGAAAGCGGCGGGAGGACCGCGGTCCTCGGACAGGTCGTCACCGGCACCGGCGGTGTCGGCAAGACCCAGCTCGCCGCCCACTACACCCACCAGGTCTGGCAGGCATCCCGCACCGCCGCCGGGACGCTTCCGGGGCTCCCCGCGCCCGGACCCGCGAGGCCGAGCGGGCCGCACCCGGCCACAGGTACGGACGGAGCCGGCCCCGGCAGGGCTACCACAGCACCGCCGACCGAGACAGAGACGATGGCGGTGGACCTGGTGGTGTGGGTGAACGCCACCAATCCGCAGGCCGTCACCGCCGCCTACGCCGCCGCCCGCGCCGCCGCACCCGGTCTCCACACCACCGACGCCGACGAAGCCGCGCGCGGCTTCCTCACGTGGCTGTACTCCTCGGGCCGGCGATGGCTCGTCATCCTCGACAACGCCCCCGACCCCGCCGCCCTCACCGGCCTGTGGCCACCGGAAGTACCCGCGGGACGGACCGTGGTCACCACCCGCAGCCGCCACCGCGCCTGGACCACCGACGCCAGCACCCTCCTGCCCATCGACACCTACACCCCGCACAATCCCTCGCCTACCTCCGGGCGGCCCTCGGCCACCCGACCGCGCCCACCTGCGCGACGGAGACCACAACGAGCAACTCGCCGCCCTCGCCGACGACCTCGGACACCTGCCCATCGCGCTCGCGCAGGCCGCCGCCTACCTCACCGACACTGCCCGCACCATCCCCCGCTACCGCGAACTCCTCACCAATCGGGCACGGCACCTCGAGCAGGACCTTCCCGACCACACCGGCTTGCCCGACCAGCAGCAGCGCACCGTCGCCGCCCTCTGGGACATCTCCCTCGAACAGACCAGCCGAAGCCGGCCCGAAGGCCTCGCCCGCCCCTGCTCGAACTCACCACCGTCCTCAACCCTGACCAGATCCCCGACACCGTCCCACCCTGGCCGCCCGCACCTACCTCGCTTGGACCGGAAGGGCGAGGGCCGCCGGGCCCGAGGCCCGCCGCCGGTGGCTGCCACGGCGAGCACGGACGAAAGCGGGCGAGGCCGCCCCGGTCGACGAGGACGACGCGCGGCAGGCCCTGCGCGTCCTGCACCGCCTCAACCTCCTCGACCACACCCCCATGGCCGACACCTCCTCCGGCCGGGAAGACCTCTCAAGCAGCGGCCGGGACAATGCCGGCCCCGGAGCCGTGCGCGTCCACCGCCTCGTCCAGCGCGCCGTGCGCGACAGCGCCCCAGCCCGCGAACGCCGCACCATGCTCCTGCTCGCCGCCGCCTACGCCCTCTTCCACGCCTGGCCAAAGGAAGACCACCACGACCGGGAACTCGCCGCCATCCTTCGCGCCAACACCGATACCCTCACCGCCCTAGGCAGCGACGTCTTCTGGATCTCCGACCGCGCCCACCCGCTCCTCTTCCGCGCCGGCGCCAGCCTCCTGAAGGCCGGGCTCTATGCCACCGCCGTCACCCGCTGGCAGCACCTCACCGCCACCGCCGAACGCGTCCTCGGGCCCCACCACCCCGACACCCTCACCGCCCGCACCGGCCTCGCCTCCTCCTACCAGGATGCCGGACGCACCGACGAAGCCATCCTGATCCTGGAACAGGTGGTCGCCGAAGCAAACACATCCTCGGACCCCACCACCCCGACACCCGGGCGTCTGCCGTGACGCTCCGCGGGTGGCGCACCCACTGACCGCCGAACTGCGCCGGCACCCGAAACTCGCCGGTGACCGGCCGCCCGGGCGGGCAAACTCACCGGCCCGGGAACGAAGCTCACCGCCCTGCCGACCAAACTCACCACCGCAGGTCAGCGGGGTGGCAAAACTCCCCAGCGCAGGTCAGCAACCTGACGTGGCGCAACGGCGAGGGCGGGTCAGGGCGGCGCCACCAGAAGCGGGTGCGCTTCGCCTCGGCGGCCGCGGCTCGGCTGTGGTCTGCTCGCGCGTGGATGGGGTGCGGCGCGTCATCAGGGCTCCCGGGGGAGTCGTACTGCCTCGATCTCGGGGTCGTTCAGCAGCGCTTCGACGAGGGTAGGCGGCCCGGCGACCTTGGTGCCCCACAGGTCGTAGTCGGTGCACAGGACCCACGAGCGGTCCTGTGCCCAGAGGTTGGACGGGCTGAAGTCTGCCACGGGATTGTCGTAGAGGATCGCGGCGTCGCCGAGGCGGCCGGCCTGCACATGAAGGTTGTTGAAGTCGATGTCCGTGAGCATCAGCGGGTTGTAGTAGGCCAGGCAGGGAGTGTCCGCGCCTGCGGGGCTGTGCTCGGTGAGGACGGCGATCAGCCGGTCCCAGGTCTCACGGTCCAGGCTCCCCTCGGTGGGCGGGACGATACCGAGCGGCCAGCTCCCTTCCTTCGTGGCCGAAGGAAGGGAGTGGTAGGAGGGCCGCTGGCCGTCGGGTACGACGGGATCGGCGGTGCGACGGGCGAGTTCCGCCCAGCGCAGCCGGCGCCAGCCGGGGCCGGGGGGCTCGGCACGGCCCAGCCCGCCCCCGGTGGCGACGCCCACCTCGAGGTCGATGCCCGCCAGGGTGGCGGGCTGGACACTCCCGTCCGCCAGGGCCGCCTGTCGGTACTCGTGGTACGACACCTCGGCCGACCCCTGCTCGTGTTCGTACATGGCGTTGAGCACCCAGACGGCGTCGGGCAACGCGGGAGGCATGAACCCCGTCACGCCATCGCCGCACAGCTCCAGCAACCAGTCGGTTGCATCAGACGGCGCGGACGGCCACAGGCCTGACAGCAGGTTCGGTTCCTTGGACATGCGTTCATGATCCCAGTGCCGACCACGGCCCCCACAGGGCTGGACGGCCACCCGCTCATGGCCTGTGGCACGCACCGGCCCCGGCAACCAGGTGGCGGTCAGGGGCGGGGCCAGAGATCGGGTCCGTTCCGGGTCCGAGGGGCAGCGCAGCCGGGCCCTGACCCACCGGCGGCCGGAAGACACCAGGACTCACGGCCGCGAGTCCGACCGGCTTGACCCGCATGATGTCCCGCCCGATTCGCCCCGGTCAGGCCCCTTGTCCTCCCAGTACATCCGTGGCTGGGATCACCCGTGCACCGGAGGGAGCGGCCGGGCCCGACCGGCGGCGAGGCCCTGATCGAGCGCCAGGCGCAGCAGGGTGAGGGCGTCGGCGGGGTTGGCGGACAGCAGGGGTATGCCGTCGGCGACTGGGCGGCCGGCGACCAGGGCGACCCAGGTGCCCTGGTTGTCGTAGGTCTCGGTCCATGACAGCCGAGCTGAGCCGACGCTTCGCCCGGATCTACACCGCCATCGGCGTCCAAGAGCCGCTCGACCAGCACTTCTGCCGCCTTCGCGGACCACGACTCCGGTGACCCATCCTCCGGCGACCGCTGACGGGCGACTTGAGCGTTCGCCCGGTGGTCTCGACGGCGGACCTCCGACCTGCGGGTCAGGCCAAATGACAGGTTTCACAGCGATGGCTGTCGATGGCCGCCAGCAGACCGCGAGCAGCCGCCCGCACGGCAGGATCGCCGTCTCGGATCAGCTGATCCGCCATCCTCCTGCCGCTCAGCACAGCTTGGTGAGCAGCCCGCTGCACCTCGCTCCGGGAAGGATTGCCGTGTTCGAGAACTGCCTTCAGCACCTCGATCACTCCGGTCCGGCGTGTCACGGCCTCGGTCACGGCGAGCTCCCACAGGAAGGGGACCGCGGCGACCGTCGCATCGAAGACAGCCAGCTCAGCAAGCCACAGGCCGAGATCACTCAATGCGCTCTCGCTCGTCCTGGCATCGCCCCAAGCAACCCGTGACAGAGCGCCGGGAACAGCGTCCGCAGGCCCATACGCATGTCCCAGCTCATGCCACCGCACACGGTTCATGCCCTTCAGGATTGTCCCCACCAAGTCCACCCCACCCGCTCCAGACCCAACTGCCCGCGAGTGCAATTCCACCCCATGGGCAGCCGCCACAGCGAGCCCGGCCCCACACGCATCGGTCTGTCCTCGCCCACCGCGATCAAGATCATTTATTGAGAGGCGCCGAGCTCTCTCGCGCTTCGATTCCGTGAAGGCCAACTGAGTTGAGAACAGGATCCGGCGCAATCTCAAACCATCTGGCAGCCCCGCAGGTCAGCGGAGCATCGGCTGCCAACTCAGATTGAACGGGACAGTTGGCGTACGCAACTGGCATCTCGTCGGCACGCGTCTCGACGTGCAGCGACGTCAGAAGTCGCTGCCCACAGATGGCTATACGAGGTCGAACCGTGTGGCCGAGAGGATCAGGAGCCGTTCCATGTCTGATGAGATCACAGCGCGCCCCGTCGCCTGGCCACCTGCCCCGATCACAACCGCGCGGCTCGTGCTCCGCGAGTCCGAGGCCCGGGACCGTACGGCGCTGATCGACCTGTTCGCCTCACCAGAGGTGGGCATCTACGTCGGTGGCGCTCGGCCGCGTGACGAGATCGAGCGCACAATGCCCGAGGTGCCCGGGGGGCACGGTGCGCGAGATCCTGCAGCTAGCTCAGCATCAGTAACCAATCCGTGCAACGGCCCGGTTCCCTCGTCCTGCCACGGAGTCACCCCTTGATCGTCGGCCCGCATGCCTCTGACACACCGGGCGACTGTCTGCCGTGAGTAGGGCCGCCAGCCGTGCCCGGAAGCGGGCCTTCGTCAAGTAGCACAGATAGTTGACGAGGTCCGGGTCGTTCGGCAGTCGCCGTCCCCAGCCGCGGGGTCACGGACCAGCGTGCTGGACAGGTAGTCGCCCTCGGTGACCTGAGTCCACACCAGGATCGACGCAGGTCCGCAGCCCAGAGAGTCAAGGTGCGGAAGAAGCAGGTATGGCCGCGGATGGAAGCCCGACTGGGAACTCCCTCGCCGTGACGGGTGAACAGGGACGGCGTCGTCGGGTATCGTCCCGTCGGCGCTCGGCCTTGCTACCGTGAACGAGGACGGACAATCGGGGGCCCGATGACTAGGGGCTGTCCGATGGGTCGTGTAAGCGGATCGGGGCCGTGACTTAGAAGACATATCATTTGGGCTTGTAGGCTGCTCCCGTGACGATCGTGGAGCGCCTGGTGCCGGACGAGTTGTGGGAGCTGTTCCAGTTGGTGGTGCCGGCGACGCCGACCCGTCCCCAGGGCGGCGGGCGGCGGCGGTACGGGGATCGCGAGGTGCTGGCGGCGATCGTGTTCGTGGCGACGTCGGGGTGCACGTGGGCTCAGCTTCCGCCCTGCTTTGGCCCGTCCGGGCCTACCGCCCATCGGCGCTTCACCGAGTGGAGCAGGGCCAGGGTGTGGGCCAAGCTCCACCGGGTCGTTCTGGAGGAGCTCGGCGCGCGGGGCGAGCTGGACTGGTCGAGGTGCGCGGTCGACTCGGTGAACATGCGGGCCCTGAAAAAGGGGAGCTGACAGGTCCGAATCCTGTCGATCGGGGCAAGTACGGGTCGAAGATCCACCTGCTCACCGAACGCACCGGTTTACCCCTGTCGCTCCCGATCTCCGGGGCCAACCTCCACGACAGCCAGGCCCTGATCCCGCTCGTCGACGCCATCCCGCCGATCCGCTCGCGACACGGCCCGAGGAGGAGCAGGCCCGGCAAACTGCACGGCGACAAAGCCTACGACCACCGGTTCATCCGCTCCTACCTGCGCCGCAGGCAGATCCCGGCCCGTATCGCCCGCCGAGGAATCGAGTCCTCCCAGCGTCTCGGCCGCCACCGCTGGGTGATCGAGCGCACCGTGGCCTGACTGAGCGGATCCCGCCGACTCCACCGCCGCTACGAGGTCAAGGTCGACCACTTCGCCGCCTTCGCCAGCATCGCCGCAGCCGTCATCTGCTGCCGCCGACTCTCCAAATGAGATGCCTTCTAATACTGCAACGGTGCCTACCGTGACGTTCGTCGGATCTGCTCGTTGGGCTGTTCATGGGTGGGGACATATCCGAGGTCGATGCTCGTCGCTGGTCGGACGGACTGGCTCGGCTGCACGAGCGGTTTGCACACCGGTTCGCGCGGAGTGAGTCGCGGGAGTCCGCGCTGGCGTACATGCGAGGTCTGCTGGCGCCACTGGAACGCAAGAACGGCTGGACGGTGGCCGAGGAGGCCGGTCACGGTGGCCCGGACCGGATCCAGCGGCTGCTGAACCGGATCGACTGGGACACGGACGGGGTGCTCGACGACGTACGCGAGTACGTCGTCGAGCACCTGGCCGATCCGGGTGGCGTGCTGATCGTGGACGACACCGGGTTCCTGAAGAAGGGTGTGCGGTCGGCCGGTGTCCAGCGGCAGTACTCCGGCACCGCCGGCCGCACCGAGAACTGCCAGGTCGGCGTCTTCCTCGCCTACTCCGGACGGCTTGGCCGGACCCTGATCGACCGGGCGCTCTACCTGCCGAAGTCTTGGACCGACGACCGCGAGCGCTGCCGGGCCGCAGGAATCGGCGACGAGGTCGAGTTCGCGACCAAGCACCAGATCGCCCGCCGGATGGTCCGCCGGGCGATCGACGACGGGATCCCGTTCCGCTGGGTGACCGCGGACGCCGGCTACGGCAACAGCAAGGGCTGGCGCACCGAGCTCGAACAGGCCGACGTCTTCCACGTCGTGGCCACCACCCGGCACGACACCGTGGTCACTCGCCGGGCCATGGACCACCGGCTCCACGATCTGGTCGCGGGGCTGTCGCGGCAGAAGTGGAAGCGCCGCTCGTGCGGCGAAGGCGCCCACGGCCCGCGGATCTACGACTGGGCCCGCGTCGAGGTCCGTCCCTGGCACCGCCCCGACCGGCGGCACTGGGTGCTCGCCCGCCGCAGCATCACCGACCCGACGAAGGTCGCCTACTACATCGCCTACGCGCCCGCCGATGCCACTCTGAACGAGCTGATCGCCGTCGCGGGCGCCCGCTGGGCGATCGAGGAGTGCTTCCAGAGCGCCAAGGGCCAGTGCGGCCTGGACGACTACCAGATCCGCCGCCACCAGGGCTGGTACCGGCACATCACCCTCACGATGGCCGCCCACGCCTACCTCACCGTCCTGCGGGCCGAGCACCTCGAAAAGGGGACCGGGCAGCTCGAACGCCAGACCTGATCCCACTCACCGTCCCCGAAATCCGCCGGCTGATCACCGGCCTCGCCCAGCCAGTCCGCCGAAGCATCGCCCACGTCCTGCACTGGTCCCGTTGGCGCCGTCGGCGCCAGCACCAGGCCCGGACCAGCCACTACAAGAGACGAGGCCACAGCCCAAGAGCTGAAGCCACGTCACAGAAGGCACCGTTGCAGTACTAAGGACGAGGGCAAGGCGGTCGCGCCCGCTTCGACTCCGGGATTCCAGTTCGACGCAGATGCATGGACGCAGTGGAAGAGCGCGGTCATCCCTGCCCTGCGCCGGCACGTTGAGCTCCAGGCCGTCGTAGGTGTTCGGGACGTACGGGCCGAGGTGGCCGACACGGCGATTACGGCGCTGGTCGCGCTCGCACGGATGCGCCCGGACGCGGCCGAATACTTCGCCGGTCAGATCGCGGAGAAGTCGAGCCGGTTCCTGCCGCAGCAGCCGGCCTTCGATGACGCGGTCTCGGCGGAGCTGCCGTGAACGGCGTCTGGCTCGCTCGGCTCTGTGGTTGCCTGCCGTCAGGGTGATGACACTCCGGGGCAGATCCTGGGCGGCGCGGTGAGACTCTCGGATTGTCGTACCCGCCAGGTTCAATGGAACCGACGAGACGACCGACGGGAGCAGCACGCATGGAGCCAATCTTCTTCTCAAGTCCTGAGGAGTTCCGGGACTGGCTGGAGGAGAACCACGCGACTGCCTCCGAATGCCGGGTGGGCATGTGGAAGAAGGGAACGGGCAAGCCCACCTTGAGTTGGTCGGAGGCGGTCGACCAGGCCCTGTGCTACGGCTGGATCGACGGCCGGCAGAGCCCGATCGACGACTTCTCCTGGACGATCCGGTTCACCCCGCGCAGGCCGCGCAGCAACTGGAGCCAGGTCAACCTCCGCAAGATCGAGGAGCTGACTGCCCAGGGGCTCATGCGGCCGGCCGGCATCGCGTTGTTCGAAGCCCGTGACCGGGACCGCGAGGAGAAGGTCTGGGAGTTCGAGGCGGCGCAGCTGGCTCGTTTCCAAGCCGAGCCGCGGGCGTGGGAGTGGTTCAGCGGGCAGGCGCCGTCCTACCGCAAGTCGGCCATCCACCATGTGATCAGTGCCAAGCGGGACGAGACTCGGGAGAGGCGGTTGGACCAGCTGATCTCCGACAGCCTGGAGGGGGCGCGGCTCAAACCGTTCCGGCGGCCGGGAACCTGAGGGCCCGCTGGAACAGGCCGAGCGCGATCGCGCAGCCGTCCAGCGCGGGACCTGCCGCTCCAGGAACCCGTCGGGCTTGCCCTTTCGGCGCCCAAGCCCACGGCCGGCGATCGACACCGCCGCCCACGAGACGCCAGCCGCCACCGCTAGCCTGCACCGCCCGTCGCGGCCTCGACCCCGAAAGCGCGCCGAGTGCGTGGCGATGCTGGCCCGGCACGAGACGGTCCACCCGCAGCGAGCCAGCCGGGGGGCCCGCCGACTCGTGACCGGGCGTCTGCCGGAACGGACACCCCCACGCTATTGAGCGGAACTGTTCTCGAAGCCCTGCCTCGTCCGCTTCAAGACGGGTGAAGGTCTCCGCTGGAGCGCGGCCGGCCGTATTGTTCGACGAGGGCGTTGCCGATCGAGGCCAGGTGGTCTCGGACCCCCGGAGGGCCGGTCACCTCGACCCATTCGACCAGCCCGGAGAGCTCGCCGGCGAGGATGTACTCATTGGGGCCGCGGATCACGACCTCGATGCGGCCGTCGGTCGTGGAACCTCCCACGTCGAGCCGGTCGCCGAGCGCCATCCGGAGTATGCCTATCCCGTCGGGTGTGCATACCGCCTGAACCTCCAGCGGCGTTCGTTTGCGATCGACCTCTTTGGCGATCTCGTTCCAGCTCTCGGCAAGGTCGAAGTCCCCGGGTCGCTGCACAGGGTCGCCGGTCGGGTCGGCGGACGACACGCGGTCGATCCGGAAGACCCGTCGGCCGGTCTCGGTGTTGGAGACGAGGTACCACACAGGACCTTTGGCGACGATGCCCAGCGGGTGGACGGTTCTCCGGGTTTCGACGCCTTTGCTGTCGACGTAGCCGAGCGACACCTGGACGCCGCGGATCACCGCGTCCTGGAGTTCGTCGAGGAAGCGAGGCGGCCGGTGCTCGATCCGGCTCGCCCCCCATCGCTGCGGGTCTACGACCAGCGACGACGCTGCTGCCTCGGCCTGCACCTGGAAGGGCTTCGGTAGAGCATGGACGAGCTTGCGCAGAGCTGCTTGCATCGCCGGCGTCGCATCCGAGGCCGGACCGACAGCCAGGAACAGGGCGCGGGCCTCACTGGCGGTCAACCCGGACAGGTCGGTACGAGCACCGCCCACGAGGCGCCAGCCGCCGCCTCGGCCCTGCACGGAGTACACGGGCACCCCGGCCATGGCCAGGGCGTCGAGGTCACGGCGGGCGGTGCGCTCGGAGACGTCCAGCTCTCGGGAGACCTCTGCGGCTGTCACCTGCTCGCGCCGTTGGAGCAAGAGGAGTATGGCCACCAGCCGATCGGATCGCATGCTGACAAAACTCTCATAAAAACCGGTCATGGGGTGACCGGTTTAGGTAGCAAGATGGCGACATGACCTCATCGAGGAGGTCGACCGCCAGCGAACGCCCCCGGAGAGGAAATGCAGTGTTCAATCCAGCAGAATTTCCCGAGCCCACCCTCATGCAGGTCAACGGTGTGGAGCTCGAAGTCTTCGAGGCAGGCCGGGAAAACAAGGGAAAGCCCATCGTGCTCTGCCACGGCTGGCCGGAGCACGCCTTCTCCTGGCGTCACCTGATGCCCGTCCTCGCAGCGGCTGGCTACCACGTCATCGCACCGAACCAGCGGGGTTATGGCGACTCATCCCGCCCGGCCGAGGTGACGGACTACGACATCGAACACCTGACGGGTGACCTCGTCGCGCTCCTGGACCACTATGGCTACGAGGACGCCACCTTCGTCGGCCATGACTGGGGTGCGTTCGTCGTCTGGGGACTGACCCTGTTGCACCCCGACCGGGTGAACAAGCTGATCAACCTGAGCCTGCCTTACCAGGAGCGCGGAGAAACGCCGTGGATCGAGGTCATGGGAACCTTCCTCGGCGGCGACTTCTACTTCGTCCACTTCAACCGGCAGCCGGGCGTCGCGGACGCCGTATTCGATGCCAACACCTCCCAGTTCCTCCGCAACCTCTACCGGAAGAACGTGCCCCCCGCACTCCCTGAGCCGGGCATGGCATTTATCAACCTCGCCAAGGCGGAAACACCACTCGGTGAGCCCGTCATGAGCGACAGCGACCTGGCCGTCTACGTCTCCGCGTTCGAGACGTCGGGATTCACGGGCGGCATCAACTGGTACAGGAACCTCGACCGCAACTGGCACAAGCTGGCGGACGCGGACCCGATCATCAAGCAGCCCGCCCTCATGATCTACGGCGACCAGGACTTCGCGATCCCGAGGTTCGAAAAACTGGCAGAGTTCGTGCCCAACGTGGAAGTGGTCGGCCTGGACTGCGGTCACTGGATCCAGGAGGAAATGCCAGAAGAAACCAACCAGGTGATTTCGGAATGGCTGGAACGGCAGGGCTAGTGTCTCGTGATCCGGTTCGTATCACGTGAAGGCCGAATCTTCGCATCACGTCGGTGACAGCCGGACCTGGGGCCAGGTCGCGAGGCCGCCTCGTCATGAGGTGTCGTAGCGGGTCGCTGCCGCGCGATGGAAACGGGCAGAAGGGGATACGTCCAGTGCCTGAGCGTCCCGGTCGCGCGGCTGGCGGCGCCGGATACGGAAAGACCCCCGAGCATCGGCTGATTGGCGGGGGCGTTTCCGTACACCTCTTGGAAAGTGTGATCCCCAGTCTAACGGCGTGCGGGGGACGCTTCCGGGGCCCACGCCACGTGACTGTCAGAAACGCTCCATTCCCGGAGTAAGATCAAGAACGGTCGACGGGAACGGTACGGATCCCGGATTCACTGTCACAACTCGCTCTCACTCAAAAAGTGGAACCAGGCATGTTCTGGGAATGGTTTGTGGCAGCATCTGGGGTCATGACGGACCCTCAAACCGCACTCGCGTCCGAAGCGGACGACATCGAGTCCACCCCTGCCCGCGCTGTCACGCATCGTCAGGCTCACCCTGCCGCTCGCGTTCCGGCGCGGTCGCCGGGACTTACCACACCGGCCGCTTCACGAAGGTGCCCCGGCTCGCGAGACTCCTGCGGATGCCGACCCCGGCCGACAGGAGTCCGGGGCAGCCGTGGCGTCCCGGCACCCCCGTGCCGGCTCCGGTGGACCCGGACACCCCGAGCGCGGACATCCGCATCGGCTACGCCCGCTGCTCGACGCTCACCCAGGAACTCCAGACCCAGCTGGACGCGCTCGCCGCGAAGAGCATCCCCCGGGACAAGATCTTCGCCGAGAAGATCAGCACCCGCGTAGGGGTCCGCCCGAAGTTCGAAGCCGCACTCGCCGCAGCGAGGGAGATCAAGGCGCACGCCCCGCATTGCCGGGTCATCTTCACCGTGTACGAGATGAAGCGCCTCGGGCGCGACGCAGCCGAGCTGACCGCGCTCGCCGACCACCTCGCCGACCACGGCCTGGTCCTGGAGATGCTCGCCGGGCCGCTCGCCGGGATCTACGACCCCACTGGGCACGGCCGGCTGCTTTTCGCGTTCTTCGCCGCGATGGCCGAGACCGAGCGGGAGAACATCCGCGAGTCGACGCTGGAAGGGCTCGACACTGCGGCGCGCAAGGGCAAGCACGGCGGCCGGCCCCCGGTCATCACGGACGACATGCTCCACACCGTCCTGCGCCGCCGCGCGGGCGGCGAGAGCGTCGAGCATATCCAGCCCGACCTGATCATCCCCACCGGCAAGCGCAAGGGACACAACCCCAGCCTGTCCAGCATCTACCGGGCCCTGGCCGAGTACGAGAAGCGGCAGTCATACCCGGAGGCCGTCACCGCGGCACACGCCGACTTCGCCGCCCTCCAGGCCGTCGGCAGCATCCGGGGCCAGACGGCAGGGAGCATGAGCGCATGATCTACGGTATCCACCGCACGAAAGGCGCTCCGGTACTGGGCGCCCGGCCCGGCCAGGACGGCCCCATCGGCCGCCGGCCCGCGCCCGGCGAGGACGACAACACGGACACCGCCATCGAGGAACCAGCCACCACGGATGGGAACGCTCAGGGCTGATAGAGCAGCCGAGCCCTTCTCGCCGAGGGCCTACCGCGTCAGGGCTTCAAGATCATCTGGTGGCGGCTTTGGGGCTCACCTTGGCTGGACCCCTTGCTGATCGAACCGTACCTGCGGCAGGTGACCTGCCAGCAGTTGTTCTTCGCGAACCTCCAGCGGCCCAAGAACGGTGGGCCCCGGGTCGGCAAGGCCGGGCGGCGCGTGCTGAAGCCGCCGGTTCCCGAACCACACCGCGTGATCACCACGCCGACCTCGCCAACCCCTGGCTGGTCCGGGCCCGGCAGGCCGCTCAGGCGCTGGGAGCGTCCCGCGGCTGGAGCCGCTGGATCGCCGGCGATGTGAACCGAGCCCTGGTCATCGTGCTGTCCGGCTTCCGCGAAGGCGAGTCGATCCGATACTCCGAGCTCTTCTCGGCCCTGCGAGTCCGTGGGCTTCCCGTCGTGCGGACCGCCGAAGTCCTCGACCGTCTCGGCTTGTTCGCCGACGACCGGGCCCCGGCCGTCGACCGGTGGCTGGAACGGAAACTCGACGGGATGCCCCCGGGCATCCATCGCGCCGTCGAAGCCTGGGTCCGTACTCTCCTCGACGGTGGCCCCCGGTCTGAGCCCCGCTCGCGGCACACGGCATGGGCCTACCTGGGGGAAGTTCAGCCGGTGCTGCTGGAGTGGTCCAGCCGCTACGACCACCTACGAGAGGTCACCCGGGAAGACATCATCGCGGTCCGGGACGCTGTCACTGGCAAACACCGCGAGAGCCGGGTCGTCGCCCTGCGGTCACTGTTCCAGCACGCGAAGAAGAACGGTCAGATCTTCCGCAACCCCACGATCCGCATCCGCGTCCTCCGCCAGACCGGCGGCGTCCTCCAGGCCCTCGTCCAGGCGGACATCGACGAGGCCGTCGCCACCGCCACCACCGCCACCACCCCGGACCTCCGGCTCATCGTCGCCCTGGCCGCTGTTCACGCGGCACGGCCGAAGATGATCCGCGCCATGCAGTTGGAGGACGTCGACCTGGGCAACCGGCGCATCACCGTCGGCGGCCACGTCCACCCGCTCGATGACCTCACCCGCCGGGCGGTCCTGGACTGGCTCGACCACCGCCGCCAGCCGCTGGCCGAACACGGCCAACCCCCACCTGCTGATTACCCAGAAGACCGCCGTCGAGCTCCGCCCGGCCGGCAACTCTGGACCACCCGTGCCACCCGCAACCTCACCGCCACCCTGGAGCGGCTCCGCGTCGACCGCCAGCTCGAAGAGGCCCTCACCCACGGCGCAGACCCGCTCCACCTCGCGCTCGTCTTCGGCATCGACGAGAAGACCGCCATCCGCTACGCGGACTCCGCCCGGGCCCTCCTGGAACAAGTCGCCGAGAGCGGACCCGCGTCGGATCGTGCTCCAGCACCCTTCGATGGTGTGAGGTGATCCGTGATGAGCATCCTCTGTCTCGGGAGCACAGGAAGGTTGAGATGAACCATTCCTCCTGGGATTTCGTCCTAGTCGTGGCATTCGGTGTCAACACGATCGGCCCGGCTCTGGACGTCTGGCGGCGCGCGCATGGGGATACGCCCACGAGGTTGCTCGCCGCACACACAACGCTAATCGAACAAGCTGCGCAGACAGCGGGAATGACCCTGCTTGGTACTGGGGCAGCAGCAACGATTTGGCTATGGGCACCCATCAACGAGCCCCCTCTGCAGTGGCTGGCGCTCGGCGGGAGCTTTGGGCTTCTCGCCGGGCTGCATGTGTGGAGCGCGAAAAGGCTCGCGCCGCAAGTGTGGACAGCATCCTTCGAAGAAGGTCTTAAAGGTCCTAACAAAGGCGTTGGACATGCCTGTGAGTGATCAGGCAGGTGGCGAGGCCGAGGAAGCCTTCGTGGATGTCGTCGCGCCGTTCCCAGCGGATCCGCAGGCGACGGAAGCCGTGGAGCCAGGCGATAGTGCGCTCGACGACCCAGCGGTGGACGCCAAGTCCTGATCCGTGGGGCACTCCGCGTCGGGCGATCACCGGCTTGATGCCCTGCTTCCACACCAGGCGCCGGTACTTGTCGTGGTCGTAGCCCCGGTCGGCGAGCAGGAGGTCCGGTCTGCGCCGTGGCCGGCCGACGAGGCCGGCCACGGCGGGGACCTTCGCGAGCAGAGGAAGCAGCTGGGTGACGTCGTTGCGGTTGCCGCCGGTCAGCGACACCGCGAGCGGGATGCCCTGCCCGTCGACGAGGACGTGGTGCTTGCTGCCCGGTCGCGCGCGGTCGACCGGGCTCGGTCCACTTTTGGGCGCCGTCGGGCGGCCCGGACGTGGCTGGAGTCGATCACCGCCCTGGACCAGTCGAGCTGTCCGGCCGCCCTCAGCTTTCGCAGCAGGACCAGGTGGAGCCGGTCCCACACGCCAGCCTCGTTCCAGGCCGCGAGTCGCCGCCAGCAGGTCATGCCAGAGCCGAAGCCGAGCTCCTGCGGCAGGTACTCCCACTGGATGCCCGTGTGCAGCACGAACAGGATCCCGCACAAGGCCTGCCGGTCCGGCACCCGAGGGCGCCCCGGCTTGAGCTTCGGCGGCTCCGATGGAAGCAACGGCTCGATCAGTCCCCACAGTTCGTCCGACACGATCCACGGACGAGAGATCCTCTTCCCCACGCACCGACCAACGAGCAGCACGACCTGCAGTCACGCTCGCAGCGGTTTCTGTTAGGACCTTTAAGACCCGCCGGGCCAAGCTCACCCGCGAGCAGCTGGAACAGCTCCCCGCGCTCGGCCTCGACTGGCATTGACCATCCGGCGGGCCCTCGTGCCCGCAGAAGGCTCTCCAGGGCGCCTGTGCCCGCTCTGCCCGCCGTGTACGGCGTGGCCGAGGAACATGGCGGCCGGGCCCTGGCCGGGGCGGCGGGGCGGTCCGGACGGCCTCTCTGGGGGGCCATCCCCGGTACCGCGTCAGCGTGCCGCAGCACTGCGGCTCGGATGGCAGCCAGGCCCGGCCGGAGGACGCGGTGGCGGTATCAGGCGCAGGGACGGCAGGCGCAGGCGCGGCGGGCGGGATTCTCACCGATCGGAGTGTCCGGGGCCGGCTTGGTGACGGGTTCAGTGGACAGGTCGGCGATCGGCCCCGAGACGGTCGGAGCCGTGGGGAGAGCGGCCGGGTCCGGCCCGGGTGGTACGACACCAGCAGGAGCGGGCGCTGCGGCGGGGTGCGGCGGGCCGGGCGCCGGGGGCCTGGGGACGGCGAGGTCCAGTACTGGGTTTTCGAAGTATGAGCCTCAGCCGGCTCCCCGTGGGTGCAAGTACCTGAGACGGCGGGGCTCGCCGCGCCGGCTATGTCCTGGAGCCCTGGAGCGGCCCCGCCCAGCCCTGCCTGTTCGTGGTCAACCGGCAGGTTCCGGTGATGTTGGGTCCTGTGCCCGGTATGGAGAGTTCCTTCTCCGTGGTGTGGAGATCGTTTCCCCGGCTGGTGTCTGCGGGTGCTCCCGGCGTGGTGCTTGTGCGGCTGTTCGGGCATCCGGTCAAGGTGATCCAATCGTCCCTACCTGTTGGGGAGTTCGCGGTTTCGTGGTGTGCGGGTGCGCGTACTACGGTGTGCGCGTTGCCGTCGTGGGGCGGCGTTGAGGGAGGGGTGTCGTGGGGCAGCAGTTGGCTCGGGTGCCGCTGGAGGGCGGGGGTTCGATTCTCGTCGAGGCGGAGGACGGCGCGGCGGGACCGGTGAAGGCGGGCCGGGTCGGTGACGCGGTGCGGGAGCTTCCGGAGAGTCTGGGGTCGGCGCTGGAGCCGGTGACCGGCCTGGCGCGTACGGTGCTGGCGCGGTTGCGGGAGGCGGGGCCGGACGAGGTGCAGGTGGAGTTCGGGGTCGACCTCTCCGCCGCGGCCGGTGTGGTGGTCACGAAGACCGCCGCCAAGTGCCATCTGACGGTGCGTGTGACGTGGCGCAAGGACGAGGGCGGCGGGGCTGCGGCTGCCGCCGCGGCTCGCAGGGCCGGCGCTCCCGAGGGCGAAGAGGAGCCGGAGGCCGACGGTCGCGCGGACGGCGACGGGCCGGAGGCCTGAGGGGATGGCGGTCGGACGGGGGACGGCGGGGGCCGGGGCCTGGGACGGGCTGGCGGCGGCCGTCGCGCAGGTCCGCGACGGGGACGATCTGGTGGTGGGGGCGGGGTTCCTGGTCGCCGACGACCTGCTGGTGACGTGCGCGCACGTCCTGGAGGACGGCGAGTACGGGCCCGGTTCGGCGGTGACGCTGGTGTTCCCGCGTGCGGATGGCGCGCCGATGGTCACGGGGCGGGTGCTGGAGGAGGCGTGGCGCGACCCGGACGAGCGGGACGTCGCGCTGGTGCGTCTGGACCACCCGGTGGGCATTGGGCCGTTGCCGTTGGGGTCGGCGGCAGGTGCGCGCCTGCACCGGGTGCGCTCGTTCGGGTTCCCGGTGCAGGCGCCGCCGGGCGGGCACTACGGGTTCGCCACCGCCGGCGGAATCCTGCCCCCCGCCGATAGGGTCGGTGAACTGCTGCAGCTGACCGACGCCAACGACCTCACCCAGGGGTTCAGCGGCGGGCCGGTCCTGGACGAGACGACCGGTCTGGTGGTGGGGATGCTCACCTCGATCGCACACCACGACAGCCACAACCGCGGCCAGGAAATCGCCTACGTCACTCCCACCTCCGTCCTGCGCGAGGTGTGGCCCGTGCTCGGCGAGCACGACGTGTCGCCCTACCGGGCGCTGGAGCCGTTCACGGCCGAGCACGCCCGCTGGTTCCGGGGCCGCGAGGACGCCGTGCGCCAGGTCGTGGCGGGCCTCGCGGGCGGACGGCGGGTGGTGCTGCTTCTCGGCCCGTCCGGCTCGGGCAAGTCCTCCCTCGTCCAGGCCGGGGTCCTGCCCGCACTGACCGACGGGCGGCTTCCGGGCAGCGACCGCTGGCGCCAGGTCCTCACACGCCCGGGACCGGACCTGCCGGGCGCCCTGGCGCGGGCAGGCCTGTCCGAGGGCGAGCCCGAGGAGGCGGGAGTGGGCGCCAGCGGCGGTGTGGATTCCGGCAGCGGGGAGGCCGATGCGGCCCCTGAATCCCGTGTGGTGCTGGTCGTTGATCAGTTCGAGGAACTCCTCGCGCCCTCCGAAGGGCCTGCGGCCCCAGAGGCGCTGGCCCGGATCACCGCCGCGATCCGTTCCGACGCGCCGCTGAGCGTGGTCCTGGTGATGCGCGACGACTTCTACTCCCGCCTGTCCGCACTCGCCCCGGACCTGCTGGACACCGCGCAGCAGGCAAGAGGTGTCCTCAACGTCCCCGCCACCCTGAGCGCCGCGGACCTGGACGCGATCGTCACCGGCCCCGCCCACGACCTGGGCACGGCCTTCGAACCGGGCCTGGCGGAGCTGATCATCACCGACGTCCTCAAGCTGAGCCCCCGCACCGACGGCACCGGCGGCGCGCCCGTCACCGTGCTGCCCCTGCTCGAAGTCGCCCTCACCCGGCTGTGGGAACGCCGTCTGAAGGACGACGGCCGCCTCACCCACGACGCCTACCAGCGCATCGGAGAAGTCACCGGCGCCCTCACCGACTGGTGCGAGAGCGCCCTGCGCGAACTCGGCCAGGAGCAGCGGGCCATCGCCCGCAGGATCCTCACCGCCCTGGTACGCCCCGCCGACGAAGTACTGGGCATCCCGGCCGCGCGCCAGCAGCTCCCGATCAGTGAACTGCTCGACCTGGCCGCCGACGACGCCACCCTCGACGCGGGGCGGGCCGTGGATGAGGTCCTGGCGGTCCTCTCCCGGCACCGCATCGTCACCACCCACCGGCTCCACGAAGGCACGCGGCCGGAGGACTCGGAAGGGACCGCAGTGGCCGAACTGGTCCACGACGCGCTCATCCGCGACTGGCACACCCTGCGCCAGTGGGTCGAGGAGGACCTGCGCTTCCTCGACTGGCTCCGCCGCGCCCGCGACCAGTACAACCGCTGGCAGAAGCACCACAACCCCCAGGACCTGCCCACCGGTACCCTCCTCGCGGAAGGCACCGAGTTGGCAGGCCACCACCGGCTACCGGGCGACCTTGACGACTTCCTCACCGCCGGCCGCCAACGCCAGCAGGCCGCCGCCCGCCGCAGCCGACGCCTCAACACGATCCTGGCCACCGTCCTCGCCCTCGCGCTGATCGCCACGGGAGTGGCCGTCTGGCGGCAGCAGGTAGCCGTGGCCGCCCAGAAGGACGCTCTGTCCCGGCAGCTCGCCGCCCTGTACGATTCCCAACTCGACGTCAACCCTGAGCTCGCTGGCCTCCTCGCGGTCGCGGCTTACCACGCCAGCCCCACCGCTGAAGCTGCGGCCAGTCTCAGCTCTGCGGCGAACCGGCCCGTGGCCCACCGCCTCGACGGCCATGACGGTCCCGTGTGGTCGGTGGCGTTCAGCCCCGACAGACTCACCCTCGCCAGCGCCAGCATGGACGGTACCGTCCGCCTGTGGGACGCGAAGACAGGCAAACCCCTCCCCACCACCTTCGGTGGCCACACCGGCGGCGCGTGGTCGGTGGCGTTCAGCCCCGACGGAGGCACCCTCGCCACCGCCGGCGCCGACGACACCGTCCGCCTGTGGGACGCGAAGACAGGCAAACCCCTCACCACCCTCAACGGCCACACCGGCAACGTGTGGTCGGTGGCGTTCAGCCCCGACGGAGGCACCCTCGCCACCGCCGGCGACGACAACACCCCCAGCCTGTGGGATGTGGCCACAGGCAAGCCCCTCACACCCTCCCTCACTTTGCACCCCGGCGGCGTCAGGTCGGTGACGTTCAGCCCCGACGGACACACCCTCGTCACTGTGCACACCGTCGGCGCGGACGAAGCCGTCCACTTGTGGGACGCGAAGACGGGCAAGCTCCGCACACCCCTCGCTGGCTACACCGACCGCACGGCCTCGGTGGCGTTCAGCCCTGACGGGCAGATCCTCGCCACCGTTGGCAAGGACCGCGCCGCCCACCTGTGGGATGTGGCCACGGGAACGTCCCTCTACCTCACCACGTTCGTCGGCCACACCGGCACCGTGACGTCCGTGGCGTTCAGCCCCGACGGACACACCCTCGCCACCGCCGGCGAAGACAACACCGTCCGCCTATGGGACTCGGGCTCGGGCAATCTCCTCACAACCCTCACCGGCCACACCAGCGCCGTGACGTCCGTGGCGTTCAGCCCCGACGGACACACCCTCGCCACCGGAAGCTACGACAACACCGTCCGCCTATGGAGCGTGGCCACAGGCAAGCCCCTCACCGGCCACACCAGCGCCGTGAGGTCGGTGGCGTTCAGCCCCGACAGACTCACCCTCGCCACCGGAAGCTACGACAACACCGTCCGCCTATGGGACGCGAAGACAGGCAAACTCCTCACCACCACCACCATCACCGGCCTCACGAGCCTTGTGAACTCGGTAGCGTTCAGCCCCGACGGACTCACGCTCGCCAGCGCCAGCGACGACAACACCGCCCGCCTGTGGGACGCGGGCTCGGGCAAGCTCCTCACAGCCCCCCTCACCGGCCATGACGGTCCCGTGAGGTCGGTGGCGTTCAGCCCCGACAGACTCACCCTCGCCAGCGCCAGCATGGACGGTACCGTCCGCCTGTGGGACGCGAAGACAGGCAAACCCCTCCCCACCACCTTCGGTGGCCACACCGGCGGCGCGTGGTCGGTGGCGTTCAGCCCCGACGGAGGCACCCTCGCCACCGCCGGCGCCGACGACACCGTCCGCCTGTGGGACGCGAAGACAGGCAAACCCCTCACCACCCTCAACGGCCACACCGGCAACGTGTGGTCGGTGGCGTTCAGCCCCGACGGAGGCACCCTCGCCAGCGCCGCCGACGACCGCACCGTCCGCCTGTGGGACGCGAAGACAGGCAAACCCCTCACCACCCTCAACGGCCACACCGGTCCCGTGAACTCGGTAGCGTTCAGCCCCGACGGAGGCACCCTCGCCAGCGCCGCCGACGACCGCACCGTCCGCCTGTGGGACGCGAAGACAGGCAAACTCCTCACCACCACCAACATCACCGGCCTCACGAGCACTGTGAACTCGGTAGCGTTCAGCCCCGACGGACTCACCCTCGCCAGCGCCAGCGACGACAACACCGCCCGTCTGTGGCCCTATGTCCCGCTGGGCGCCGCGACCAGCACCGTCTGCAAGACCGTTTCACGCGACCTCACCAAGGACGAGAAGGCGCGGTACTTCCCCGGCCAGAAGATCGGGCCCGTCTGCCCCTCATAACCCCGACACCCGCCATTCGCCATACCCCGCTGCGGGACAGCACCGCAGAACCAAGCCCAGCGAGGACAGCGGCCACGAGGACGAGCGGTTCCGGGCCGCGCGGCTCTGCCAGGGCCCCTGCGGGCCTGTGCCAGTCGCGGACCCGGCAGCCCACGGACCGGGGAACAGAGCCTCGCGGGCCGGGTCCGAGACCGTTAGAGACAGGTCCCGGGGGTCCACGGCCGGGGCGGTCCCGTACGGTCGACGCCGGTGCGGCAGCGGGAGCATCATGAGGAGTGCGAGCCGGAGAAGTCCGAGGACGGAAGGCGCACGTGTCGCCTGCTCCAGCGGGGTCCTTCCTCCGGGAGCGAGGACCCGCGGTGGGACGACGAGGACCCGCCGGGGGCGTGGGCCTGGACTGGTAGGCCCGCCCCCGACGGGGCCCGGCCGCGCGTCGGTGGGCGGACGGCCGTCGGCGTCGGCCGGGCACGTGCTGCCGACCCCGGGAACACTAGGGGCGGGCGCGTGGCCGCAGGACGTCCCCGGCCCCGGGCCCGCCCCTCCGGTGTCCGGGGGCAAGGCCTTCGCGGGCCGGGCACCCGAGGCCGCCAGGCGGCGGCCTCGGGTGCTCTTCGGGCACGAGGGCGGCGATGCGCACGGTTGGCGGCCAGGGTGGTGCGGGGGCGTAGGCCTGGACGACATCGACGGCCGGGCGGCCGGTGGCGGGGTCGGCTTCGACACGGGTGGAGTACAGCCCGACCCGCCAGCCCGTTCCCGGTGACGGTACGGACCTGGACGGCCGAGGCGCGGCTGGTGTTCGAGTTCGGCGCGCAGTGCCTCCAGGGCGGTGCCGGCGCCGAGGTCCTTGGCGCGCCGGGCGGCGCGGTCGGTGACCACCGCGACAACACCACCGCCAGCGGGGCCGTGCGGGTCGTTCACCCGGTGCCGGTGCGGGCGAGGAGGTCGGCGACGGTCTCGTCGAACGCGTCCGTGGTCTCCCCGTCTGCGGCCAGCGGGACACGGCCCGGTAGGCGGCAACGATCTCCGCGACCGTCGCGAGACCGACGGCGGGGACCTGGTCCACCTCGCCGGACGGCTCCACCGGCACCCGCTGCGGCAGCAGGGCGGCAAGCTCGGCGTCCAGGCGTTCGGCGTCGTCCGGGAAGCCATGGCCGGTGCGCGGGGCGGCGCGTAGTTCCTGGACGGTGGTCATCGGCGCCAGCCAGAGGTGATGGCCTGCGCTGTGTCCGTGTTCGGTGGGCTGGGCGCTCATCCCCACCACCCCACCGTTCCGCGTTCGGGCATCCCATGTCCGAGGAACGCGGCGGGCAGAGCCGTCTCCGCTTCCTCCAGCGGCCTTCCAGGGCCGCCCGCGCCCCGCGCCGCCCCACCCACACGCGGCCGGCACCAGCCGGACGCCGAAGCCGAACCCGACCGACAACGACAACTGCCAACTACCAAGACCAAAGAAGGAGAAGAGAGGGTTGTCGGGGTGGTGAGTTTCACCTTGACGCCCACTCACCACCACCCCTGACCTGCGACTCTTACCGAATGCGGGGCGTAGCGGGCGGGTGGGTCGGCCTCGGGTTGGCGCACCGGTTGTCACCGCCTGTTGTCGGGCCGGTTGGTGCGCCCGTTGTCGGATCGTGATCGCCGGGGCCCTTCGTGGTGAGAAAACCGGTGAGAAGCGTGGGCTTTCCTGCGAGTGTTCCGCCGCCGCCCGGGCGGCGGGCGCCGACCTTCGAGGAGCCCCGTGATGGCTGTGCCGCCTGAGATCGACCACGCCGTGGTCGCCGCGCTGTTCCAGTTCCGGATGGCCACGGCCGAGCAGCTGCGCGTCCTGCACACCCCCGGCGGCGGGCCGGAGCTGATGCGTCGGCGTCTTCGCTGGCTGAAGGAGGAGGGCCTGGTCGAGGACGTCGTTCTCCCGCAGGCCGGGAAGCTGCGGGCCTGGTACCTGACCGGGCTGGGCGCGCGGATCGCCGCCCGCTTCACGGAGCTGGAGGGCGTGGCCTCGCCGCCGCTGCCGCAGGACAAGACCGAAGCAACGGCTGCGGGTGGGGCACATCCTGGCCGTCACCCGCGCCCAGACCGCCTTCGTCGCCGGCGCCCGCACGGCCGGCGACGAGTGCCGGCCGCTGGACTTCCTGCCGGAGGTCTACCACCGCTACGGCGAGGGCCCGGGCGGCGCCGTCATCGCCGACGGCCTGCTGCACTACACGGCCGGATGGCCGGACCGGGCGCTGCACCGGGCGTTCGTCGAGGTCGACCGCGCCACCATGGCCAGCGAGAAGCTCGCCGCCAAGCTGATCGGCTACGCTCGCTTCCGCGAACACCACCCGGTCCCGGCCCATCTGCGGCGCACCTCGCACGCCCTAAGTGTCCTGCCGGCCTGGCAGCAGCACTACGTGGTCTTCCCGCGGCTGCTGTTCGTCCTCGCCGACACCGGAGAGCGGGCCGCCCGGCAGCGCATCCGTGACCTCCAGGCCATCGCCGGCGGCCACCCGCTCGTCGCCCGGATGCTGACGGGTGTGAAGGCCGGCGCGGCCCGCCTGGTCGACCTCGAGGAACACGGTCCGGGCGCCGCCGTGTGGCATTCGCTCGCCGACCACACCCGGCTCCGGTGCGGGGCCTGGGAGCTGTAGGTCCGCCGCGGTTCTCCGGGGTTCCCGGCCCCGGCATCAAGGTATGCGGCCGCTACATCAAGGTGTCCGAGGCGGTCGTCAAGGAATCCACCAAGGTTGGTGGATTCCTTGACGACCGGCCGTTACGTGATCGTTGCGGCCGAGGCGCTGTTCACCAAGGTATCCGCCAAGGTTCGCGGGGTTCCCTACGGCGACCGCGCGCGGCACCGGGCTGCGCGCCGAGCCGAAAGGGGCACATCGCGATGACGTCGTCCAGGACGAGGGCGAGGGCGAGGAGCGGGGCGGAGCCGGACGGCGAGACGCGGGAGGTGGAGATCACCTGGGCGGTGCTCGCCGCGCTGTTCCAGTTCCGCATCGCCACCGCCGAGCAGCTGCGCCGGCTGACCGCGCCGGACGCGGGTGTCGAGAAGATGCGGGCGCGGCTGCGCCGGCTGCGGGCGGAGGGCCTGGCCGCGGAGCTGGTGCTGGTGCTGGTGCTGGTGCTGGTGCTGCCGCAGTCCGGGAGGACCAGGGGCTGGTTCCTGACCGAGCACGGCGTGCGGATCGCCGGCGCCTTCCCCGAGCTGGCGGACATCCCCGCCCCGCGCACCCCCGGGGACGAGACCGCGTTCAAGTACACGGTGTGGCACCAGCTCGCCGTCGTGCGCACCCACCTCACGTTCCTCACCGACGCCCGCGAGCGCGGGGACGCCTACGGGCCGTTCGACTTCGTACCGGAGGTCACCCACCGCTTCGCCGAGGGCAAGGAGGGCACGGTGCGCCCGGACGGCCTGGTCCACTACACCCGCCACACCGACAACGGGCTGGTCAACAACACGGCGTTCGTCGAGCTCGACCGCGGCACGACGGGCGGGATTCGGCTGGCGGCGAAGCTGCACGCCTACGCCCGCTACTGGTCGACCGCGCCGCTGCCCGCCGGGATGCGGGCCGGCACCATCGAGGCCGTGCAGGGCGGGCGCAGGCCGCTGTGGGAGCGCCGCTACATGCGATTCCCTCGGCTGCTGTTCGTCCTCACCGGCACCGGCGACACCGGCTTCGGCAACCGCTGCCGGCAGCTGGAGCTCACCGCCCGCAGCCACCAGGTCGCCAGGATGCTGCAGACCGTCCCGGCCGGGGTCGCCAGCCTGGAGGACCTGGAGACCGACGGCCCGGGCGCCGACAACTGGTGGCCGATCACCGACCTGGACAGCGGCCCCGTCCCCTGGTGGGAACTCGTCGGCACCAAGCCCGACCAGCGCTGACACCCACGCCTACCTTGATGCCCGCCCCGGAAGCTCCCGGGGCGGGCATCAAGGTAGGCGAACCCGGCCCCACCAATGCTTTGACCTGCGAGTTTTACCCGGGCTCCAAGGCTTCCGGGGCCCACATGGGACGGCTTCCAAGGTATCGGGGAAGCCTTCCAAGGTTGGTCATCAAGGTGCCCGGCCGGACGGCGGGGCGACCATCAAGACACCTCACGGCGCCAAGCCGTCAAGTCGGGACAGCGGGCACGAGCGCAATGTTCGATTTCAAGGGCCCTGCCGGTGGTCAGGGAGCGTCCTTGGTATGGCTTCGGGCGAAGTTCCATGGGGCAGGTGCATTGGCGGCCTCGTACTCGTCCGCGATGCCGAAGACGCTCCCGCATCCCGGGCATTCCGCCAGGCCGAACAGGTGCGTCAGGCCCCAGGCGAGCCGTTGCTGGCCATCCCGTACGGCCGACTCGTGCAGCATCCGCCCGGTGCCGGCCAGCTCGTGCGGGGTGGCCGGCCGGAGCGGGACCTGGTGGACGTCTCCCAGGTTCCAGTCCCGGATCGAGGAGTAGCAGCCGTAGTCGCCGACCGCGATCGTCACCGAGGCGTCGCAGTGTGGGCAGGCGACGGTGACGAAGGAATCGGTGAAGTCGTCCAGGGTCTCGAACCACAGGGGCTGGCCGTCGAACGCGAGCATGGCCCGCAGCCGGCCGAGGTAGGCCTTGCGGTCCAGGCCAGGCCTCAGCCGGGCGGCGGCCGTGGCCCGCAGCTCGGCCAGGGTCGGCGCACGGCGGGCGACTTCTTCGTCGACGCCGTGGGGTTGGAGGAGGCCACCCGCTATGGCTCCGGCCAGTTCGAGCGCCCAGTCCCCGATGCCCTCGGTCTTCGCGATGTCTGCCAGCCGCGGCAGTGCGGCGATGCTCGCGGGGGTGATCGTCCCCTGGTGGCACAAGCGTCCCCAGAGCAGGTCGATCGCCTCCTGGTCACGATCGACAGCCCGGTTCAGTAGCCCGGGTATCGCGTGTGCCGGGCCGTAGGCGTCGTGGAGTGTGGACCAGTCGATCATCCGGTGATTCAAGCACGCTGTCGAGCGGCCTCCGCGGGTCGGTGAGTCGCAAGCGATATCACCTACGCCACCGCCAGTGCTGGGGACTGCGGCGCGGGGAACGCGGTGTGTTCGTCGAACAGGCGGCGGTTCTTGAGGCAGTGGTAGAGCTGGCCGAGCATCCGGTTGAACAGGTTGCGCTGGCCGGCGGCGTGCCAGTCACCGTGGTCGTCGCGGCGGCGCCGGTAGTGGGCCTTCGCGCCGGGTGAGGCGGTGATCGCGGAGAACGCCCAGAGATAGCCAGCGTGGTTGAGCCGGTCGTTCTTCACCCAGCGGCGGGTGATGCTGGACTTCTTGCCGGAGGCCCGGGTGACGGGGGAGGCACCGGCGTATGCCTTGAGGCCGCGGGCATCGGCGAAGCGTTGCCGGCCGTCTCCGATCTCGGCCAGAACCCGGGCGCCGAGCTGGGTGCCCAGGCCGGGGAAGCTGCAGATGATCTCGGCGGCCGGGTGCTGCGGGAACACCTCCTCGACGGCTTGGGCGAGGTCCTCGGCGGCGGTGCAGGCGGCCGTGAGCTGGCCCAGGAGGGCGAGCATCTGCCGACCGAGCGCATCCTCGACCAGCGGGGGCTGGTGGGCCCAGCCGGCGCGGAAGACCTCGCGCAGCCGCTCGACCTCCGCGTCGATGCCGCGCTGACGGCCGGCACTCTTGAGGGCCGCGGCGAGCTGCGTGCGGGTCAGCCGCGCGGCCTTCGCCGGGGTGGGGGCGGTCTTGAGGATCTCGCGGGCCTCTGGTCGGCACAGGCCGTTCTTCCACGGCTCGAAGGCGGCGAGGGCAGCCGGGTAGTACTCGCGGAGCAGGGAGCGGAGCTGGTTGGCCATCTGCTGTTTGTTCCAGACGGCGTCCTGCTGGGCGCGGGCGAGGACGGCGACGGCGCGGGCCAGGTCGCTGTCGTCGGGAAGCGGCCGGTGGGCGTGCATGTCGGTGCGCAGGATGTTCGCCAGGACCAGGGCGTCGCCGGGGTCGGACTTCTTGCGGGAGACGGCGTGCCGGTCGCGGTATCGGGCGGCGGCCATCGGGTTGATCGCGAAGACCTTGCGCCGGCCGGTCCGCAGGACCGCGACCAGAAGGCCGCGGGAGGTTTCGATCGCGACAGGGATCGGGGTGTCCTCGGTGTCGCCGTACTCGGCGAGCAGGTCCAGCAGCAGCTTGTAGCCGGCCGCGTCGTCGGTGATGTGCCGCTTGGCCAGCAGCTGTCCGGTGTCGTCGACCAGGGCGACGTCGTGCGTCCGCTCGGCCCAGTCGATGCCGCAGTAGATCAATTTGTTCCCTCCCTAGGGCACGGTGTTTGCGCTGGTCACGAGCACATGCGGGCCACGCAGCGACCTAATTCCGGGACTCGACCACCCGGCCGGTCCGCCACCTCACTAGCCGTTCGTGGCACCAGCGCGCCGCGCGGGCCTCGGTCTGTTGCGGGAGCTCGGGCGGCTCGGGCAATTCGAGAGGTCACCGTGCGGCGGGCTCGCACCACCAACACCAACGAGTGATCAAGAGCTGGGTGTTGACGGTGGTGACGGTCACGGAGACGCCGGACGTCGCCGCTCTTGATGTAGGCCTCAAGGCCCGGAATCCCGTAGGCATCCGCCCGGCGCCCACGCGGCCGCCACCACCACGAACACTGGGGCCGCGCGCCGATCTATCCGAAGGCCTCAACGGCCCGGGTGGCGCGAGGCGTCACGGCCTCGGCATTCGAACGGACTGGCAGCACCCCCCTGGCTCCCCGATCCGCTATCAACGAATTAGGAGTCCCGCCGGGGCCTGGGGCGGGCATCAAGGTACCTGGGACGACCGTCAAGGAATCCGCCCGCCCGCGCCGGGGCGGCCGTCAAGGTGTGCCGGCGGGGCGCGGCCGGACGCGGATCCGGTCGCGCGTACGATTCCGGCCGTGGGCAAGCAGCAGAAGACCTTCGAGTATCCCGACCGTCTGATCAAGGCGCAGCGTGCGCTGGTGGCCGTGCAGCCCGAGCGCCGGGCGCACCTGGCCTCTCTGCCGGCCTTCAGTGGTGACCTGGAGGCGGCCCGGGAGGGTCTCGCCGAGGAGGTGCTGGCGGAGTCGGCAAGGTTGGAGGAGGCCGAGCGGCAGGCCGCCCACCGGGTGTGGGCCGACGCGTACTGGGCCGGGCTGTCGGGCGGGGACCGGGTCGCCGCCCGCAGCCGCCTCCAGCACACCAGACCAGAACGGGCCGACAGCGGGTGGCGGACCATCAGTGCTCGGCGCCTTGACTCAGGAGGTTCTCTTTCGCATCGCACACAGCGGGTCACAGGCGTGGTCCACCGTTCCCGTGCCGTACCCCCAGGTGAAGCCGATGCGGCACTTGCGCTCGGCCGGCGCGACCGGCGAGCAGCCGACCTGCAACTGCGGTCGCCCGGGTCAGCTTCTTGCCCACGGGCAGTTGAGCGTCGCCGGGCTTGGCGATGATCACCGACTCGGCCCCTCTCACGACGGCCCGCCGCACTTGGTCGACCGTTGACCGACCCACCGTGCGGTGCACGACTTTCACTCCTTGTAGGTCGTTGGTGAGGACGACGAGGCGTCCCGGGCTGATCGGCCACCACAGCTGCGAGTTGGAAGAGGACTGGTCGAACGTCCGCCCCGCGTACGCCGAGAGCTGGACAGGCTGGTCGCTGGTGATGAAGCGCTCGCCCGGGTCGTCCCACAGCTCCAGCTGCCGGGTCGAGTTCTCGTCGGCGGCCCGGAAGGCGGTGTCGAACAGCGCGGTCACGTGGCTGGCGGCCGTCAGCGGCGGGACGGTCTGCGCAGCACGTTCCCTCTGCCACGCGTCCATGGCGTCCAGGTGGCGTCTGGCCTGTGGCGTCCGGTTGCGTTGGAGGGCGACCACGACCGCGAGCGACATGAAGTCGCCGAAATCGAGATCGTCGCCCGGCGACCAGGCACGCAGCAGGCGCAGGAGGCGGGCGGCTTCGTCGTCGATGACGGCCAGCATCGCCTCGGCCTGGTTGTGGGCGTCTACGCCGTTCGCGACCCGGTAGAAGTTCTCCTTCACACAGGTGTCCCGCAGGCCCTGCGGCTGGTCGGTGCCCCTTTGGGTGTCCACCACCCGTACCCGCCGACCGTCGGGACTCCACGCCCGGAGGTAGGACTGCGGCACGTAGTGGTGACGGCGCGACACGCAGTCCCTGCGACCGGTTTCCGCCCTGACACGGGCCATGTAGCTGGCGACCGTCGGGACCACGCTCCGGCCTCCGTCGGAGACCGGCACCTTTCCCCAGGGATTGGGGACCGTCCCCACAAGCTCCCACCCCACGGCTGTTTCCTCTCTGCCGCGCCTGATCGGCGCATTTTTCCTGTCCGCGCAATGCACGTGGTGGCCACATGACCAAGGTCAGGGGCGAGCCGGGTTTCCGCCCTTGGTGCTTCGGCCGCCCTGGTTGAGGTAGCTGCGGACGACGGCGTCCTGGCCGCTGTTGGGGCGGAGGTAGACGCGCCGCTGCGCGGCCTCGATCTGTAGGCGGTTGAGGAAGTCGACCGACTCGGGCGGCGCGGTGCCCATGCCGGTGCGGGGCGTCCTGCCGACCAGGAGGTGCCTGGGGCCGAAGGGCAGCACGATGGCGGTGGAGTCGCCGATCGCGACGTTGAAGACGGTGCCGCTCTCGCTCTGCTGGATCGCCAGAGCCGGGGTGTCACTCAGAAGGAACTCGCCGGTGCCGGGCACCAGGATCTCCAGTCCGGCACTGCTGATCATCTCCTTCGCCTTGGCGAAGGTGTGCTCGATCCGCACTCTGAAGTCCGCACCGTTCGCGAAGTTCGCCAGGTTCGGTCCCAGTATCTGGTCCGCCGCCGGGCGGCCAGGCCCTGCGGTCCGGCGAGGTGGAGCCCGCTGCGCTCCAGTACCGCCAGGCGCAGCAGGTCCGACTGGTCGGTGAGTAGGGCGGTGCGGTGCTCTGTGTAAAGGGCCCTGACGACCGCTTCGACGAGCCGGCGGATGCTCCGGCCCAGCGGGGTGGCGGCGATCAGCGCCCCGAGGGTCACGGCGCTCAGCACGGTCCACAGCTCGTCGTTCCGGGAGCGGGACCGGTTCCGCCGACGCAGGCGGACGATGACGATGCGAGGAACGCGCTCGCGCTGATCGTGTACTCCAACAACCCCACCCCGTGTCACACGTCCGAAACTCCCCGCGAGGATGCCAGAAGTCCACCGCCGGCGGGCCGAATCGGGAATAGCCGGCCGGGCCCGCACAGGCCGTTCGGCCTCCCACCATCCGGATGCGGTCAGTCCCCGCAGATCCCCGGAACAAGGCGGCCCGGGCCCGCGCGGCCGGTCCCCCCGCCGGGGGTGCCGTGGGTACGGGCGAGATCGGCGCCGGCCCGGGATGGGGGCATCAGACGTGCACCACCTCGTGGACCGGGGCGGAGGTGGCCGCCGAGCGGATGCGGTCGGCGCGCTCGCGCAGCGCCCGCACGGTCTCCGGGCGTTCGAGGCACAGGTGGTGCGACGTCTGATCCAGCAATCCGAGGGGCGAGGCAGGCCGACAGCGCGCGGGAGGACTCGCCGCAGCGGCGCCCCGGCGGCGGGAACGGGGCGGGCGCGGGCCGGGCCCGAGGCGGTGGCGCGCCCCGGGTCCGCCCGGCGGAATCCGTCACACCGGGGGCGACGGTTTGGCGGGTTCTCATCAAGGCAGTGTCCGGGGCATTGACCCGGGTCCTGCCCGGCGGTTGGCTCGTAGCCAGCCGACCGCCGAGGGGGGCGGGCCGCGCGGCGGTGCCGGGCCGGGCGCACGGTGAGGCGCGAGCAGGGGAGGGAACCCGTCATGACCACCACACCACCAGTCGCACGCACCGCACGTACCGCCCGGGGCCCACGCGCGGCACGGGCCGCCGCGGTGCTGGCCGCCGTCGTCCTCGCCGGGGCCACGGCGGTCGTCCCCGCCCAGGCCGCCCCGGCCGACGCGGCGCAGGCGGAGCCGGCGCACGCCGGGGGGATCTGGGCGCGCACCGCCCGACTCAGCACCGGTATCGGCGGCGCCGAGCCGGACCACGGGAGCCGGGCCACCGGGCTGAGCGCCGGCGGCCGCTGGGCCGTCTTCGACTCCGACGCCACCAACATCGTGCCGGGCGACACCAACGGCACGACCGACGTCTTCGTCCGCGACCTGTGGACCGGCGGCATCGAGCGGATCAGCCTCACCTCCACCGGCGCACAGGCCGACGACTTCTCCTACGAGGGCGAGATCGACGCCCTCGGCCGCTCCGTGGTGTTCACCTCCCGGGCCGGCCTCGTCCCGGAGGACACCAACGGCACGACCGACGTCTACGTCCGCGACCTGTGGACCGGCGGCATCGAGTGGATCACGGCCGGCGGCCCGGCCCAGCTGGAACCCGACCGGTACGCCAACGAGCCGTCGATCAGCGCCGACGGCCGCTACGTGGCCTTCTCCTCGACCCGTGACGACCTGGCACCCGGCGCCGGCCCCTACGGCACGGTCAACATCTACGTCACCGACCGGTGGCAGCACACCACCCGCCTGCTCACCATCGGCACGGACGGCTCACCGGCCAACCGCCACTCCTTCTGGCCGGTGATCAGCGCGGACGGCGGAAGCGTCGGCTTCATCTCCCGCGCCACCAACCTGGTGCCGCGCACCGAGGGCGGCCCGGCCGTCGAGGACCCGGCCGACGCGCAGGCCGCCGCCGACGACGAGGCCGCGCAGCCCCGGCCCCGCCGCCGCTACCTCCACGGCGACGACACGGCCGCCCGGCCGCCCCGCCAGTACCCGTACTACGTCCACGACCTGGCTTCCGGCCGCACCACGGTCGCCAGCGCCGACGAGTCCGGCGCGCCGCACCCCGCGGCCACCGGAACGATCAGCCCCGACGGCCGCCTCGCCGTCTACTCCTACCTCGTCCCCAACGAACCCGGCAGCAACTTCCGCCACCAGGAGCTCTTCGTCCGCGACCTCAGGACGGGCGCGGTCCGCCGACTGCCGATCGCCCTGACCGGCACCGTCACCACCGGCAGTTCCTCCGAGCCGGTCGTCGCCCCCGGCAACCGCTGGGTGTACTTCAACTCCAACGCCGACAATCTCGTCCCGGGCGACACCAACCACGCCGCCGACGTCTTCCGGCACGACCTGTGGACCGGCCGCACCGAGCGGGTCAGCGTGGCCGCGGACGGCTCCCAGTCCACCGGCAGCTCCTACGACCCGGTCGTCGGCGGCCTCGGCACAGCCGTCCTGTTCACCGCGGACGACGGCACCCTGGTCGACGGCGACGCCAACTTCTGGAACGACGCCTTCCTCCGCCGCGTCCTGCCCTTCTGACGCACCGACCGCCCCCGACAGGTACGTCCCCGACGGCCCCGGCCCCACTGGGGCGCACCCGCGCCGGACCCCGGTCGGCGTCCCCTGACGACACGGCCCCGGACGCCGTCGTGGCGGCCGGGGCCGTGGTCGAGCCGTTCCCGAAGCCTGTTGCGGACGATCGGAGAGGGGCACTTCTCCGGTATGGGTGGGGTGCGCTTCGAGGTCGGGAGGCACTTCGGCCTGCCGGCACTCGGCTTCCCGCTGCAAGCCGCAGGAACGGGGGCCGTCGCAGCGACGGCCGGCCGCGGCGAGGGCGCTTCGCCGGATGATCCCGACGCCCGGGCGGATCAGGGGCCAGTAGGCGGCGAACCGCCGCCTCGCGCGGGCGTCGATCCCCTGGATCCGCGTGCGGGGGTCCGGGACGGAGATGCCGGGCCCGAATTCGAGGGTGCTCGAAGGGCTTTGCGGGGCCGGTACGCCCAGGCGGCCGGCTGGCAGCGGAGCCAGTGCTACCTCCTCGGCTCCGAGGTCAGGTCGACCGGTACCGGCTGGTTCAACGCGGTCGCCCAGGTGTTCTGTCAGCGCTGAACCGCGCTGCCGCACCGGCCGCCGCACCGTCGGCATCACGCCCCGGGCGGCAGGGAGAGTTCGTAGCGGCTGAGCCAGACCGCCGGGCGGCCGTCCTCCGGCCGCTCCCAGGGCGGGCCGTCCACCGGCACGTCCCCCCGGTGCACGAACCCCCGGCCCTCGTAGTACGCCCGCAGCCGGCCGTTGTGCCGGACGCAGTCCAGGCGCAGCGCGTCGACGCCCCGCTCCCGAACCGCCTCGCGGGCCCGGTCCAGGATCACCGCGCCGAGCCCCGGTACCCGGCGCCGAACCGCGAGCCGGTGGACGTACCCGGCGGTGCCGCCGAGCTCCGCCCACATCGGGTCGGCCCAGTCCAGGGTGAACGTGCCCGCGGGCTCGCCGTCGACGTCGACCAGCCAGGTCTCGCCGCGGGCGATCGCACCCTCGACCCAGTCCGCGCCGAAGCGCGCCGGCCACTGCCGGACCCCTTTCGCACCGAGCCAGGCCGCGGCCTCGTCCAGCACGCCCAGCACCTCGTGCGTGTGCTCACCTGCGGCGCGCCGGAAGGCCACGCTCTCCCTGTTCCACTCGACCGTCATGATCCGGATTGTCGCAGCCGATCCGCCGGCACCCCCGACCGGCCCCGACCGGCCTGCCCCGTGCCTGCGCTCAGCTCCGCAAGACCTTGTCCAGCCGGTCGCAGAGCACCCGAACGCCCCCTGGTCGACGGCGGGCACCGGACCCCTGTCCCACCGATCAACGGCTCCGGCGTTCCCGTCACGTGCGGATCATGACGGCTTCCCCGCTGCCCGGCCGGTCCGGTGTCCGGCGGTCAGCCGGTCGGGGTGGCGGCGGCCGGCCGGCGGCCGCAGAAGGCGGTCGCCAGCAGCTTCTGCGAGGTCTTCCAGCCCTGGCCGGTGTTGCGGTAGCCGTTGGTCGAGACCGCCACCAGCCGGCTGCCGTCCAGGGTGCCGTAGAGGGCGCTGTTGTGGCCGCGGCCGGTGCTGCCGTTGTTGCCCCAGACCTCGCCGCAGGGCGTGGTCAACCGGCCGATCCCCAGGCCGTACTGGGCGGCGCCGCTCGCCGGGGCGACCGTCAGCATCTCGGCGAGCAGCGGTGCGGGGAGCAGCCGCCCGGCGAGCAGGGCCTGGAGGAAGGTGCCAAGGTCGGCGGTGGTCGAGATGCCGACGCCCGCCGCGTCCATCTCGCTCGGCTCCATCTCGGTGACGTCCACCGGGCCGCCGGGCAGATCGAGGTAGGTGTGCGCGTGCGGGCCGCGGATCCCCGTCGCGTGGACCGGCATCGAGGTCCCGGTCAGCCCCAGCCGGTCGATGATCCGGCGCTCGACCTCCCGGCGCCAGTCGCGGCCGGTGACCCGCTCGACGATCATGCCGGCCAGCAGGTAGTTGGTGTTCGCGTAGCGCCAGCCCGTGCCGGGCGCGGAGTACGGCGGGTGGCTGTTGGCCACCGCGAGGAGCTGCTGCGGCGTCCAGCTCCGCCAGCGGCCCTCGCGGAGCCAGGTCTCGTGGTCGACACCGATGGCCGGGTCCTCGGTGTAGTCGAACAGCCCGCTGGTGTGGTTGAGCAGTTGGCGCACGGTGATGGAGCCGCCGCCCGGGACGGCACCCGGCAGCAGGCTCTCCACGCTGTCGTCCAGCCCGAACCGTCCCTCGCCGACCAGTTGGAGGACGACCGTCGCCACGAAGGTCTTGGTCACGCTGGCGATCCGGAACCGGCCGTTCGCCGAGGGCTCGGCGCCGGTGGAGAAGTCGCCCACGCCCTGCGCGCCCTTCCACACCGTGCGCCCGTACTCGGTCACCCGGGCGAGGGAGCTGGACGCCCCGCCGATCCCGACCATGCCCTCCAGCGCCTCGTTCAGCGCCGGGGCGTCCACGCCACCCTGGTGCGGGCCACGGCCGGCCGCCTCCGCGCCGTTCCCCGGCTGCTCCTCGCCGACGGCCGCCGCTCCGGCCGGCCCGGTGCCGAGGGCGCCGGCGGTCGGGGCGGTCACGCCCACCAGGCCCGCGCCCGCCAGCGCGAGCGCGACGACCCGCACGGCCGTGCCGCGCCGTCCGGCGCGGACCCGCGCGCCCGGCGCCGTCCGCGCCCCGTTCCGGTGCTCCGCCACCCTCATGAGTCCTCCTGTGTCCGTGTCGACGGCTTTCGCCGTATTCGAAAGATGTGCGGGGCTGACGCTCGGTCCGGTGAATCCCAGCGGGTCCTTGACGCACAGCACCTCGACGGAGGCGCGCGGCCACGCCGGATACGCGGCGCCGGCTAGAACCCGAAGACCTGCAGGCCCGGGTACTCGTCCTCGATGATCGTCGCGATCTCCGTCACGTAGAGGTTCGGCGAGCAACCGGGCCGCGTCCCCCCGAACGGGTTCTTGCACTTCGCCCCGCCCTTGCTGCCGGAGATGATGCCGGTGGCGTACACGTCGTCACTGGGGGTGTACTGGTAGACGGGGCCGCCGCTGTCCCCCATCCCCGCCATGTCGCGGCCGGCCACCTGGTCGACCTCGTACACCTTGCGGGTCTTGCCGCCGAGCTTCACCTCCCAGCCCGTCCTGACGACCTTGCCCTGGCACACCTCCCCCATGAGCGCTCCGTCCGCGCAGAGGAGCTGGTTCTTGAAGGCGCCGGCGTGCCCGTAGACCCTGCGCGTCTCCAGCTTCGCCCTGACAGGACCCCCGCTGTAGACGTTCGACGACGCCCGGGTCACCTCGATGAGTGCGACATCGTGGTAGGCGTTGGCGGAGCTCACCTTGCCGATCACGGCACTCGCACCGGTCCTGACGGTGTCACCCGTCTGCGCGCAGTGCTCGGCGGTGAGCAGGTAGTAGTTGTCGTGCCCCTGAGTCTTCACACCGAAGGCGGACGAGCACAGGTTGCCGCCGGGCACCTTGATCAGCGATCCGCCGTACCAGGGCGAGCTGTCCGACTCCCTGCCCGCCAAGGCCGTGGCCCCCTCCTCGGCGGTGAGGGTCACGGGAATGCCGTGGGTGAGGCTCTCGGGGAGCGTCTCGCCGAGGTCCTGCAGGGCGCCGGACCGGGCCGCGGAATGGGTCGCGTCGACGCCGACGGTCACCGAGTTGCCGTCCTCGCTCGGCCCCGCCCCGGTCACCCGGGCGCCGCCGACGTCCACTCCGGACTCCACGATCGCATGCGCGCGCTCCTGCAGCTCCCGGCCGCTGTACGCGGCGGCCACGACCGTGACGGCGAGGCCCCGGCCCCGCTGCGCGGCGATCAGATCGTTGACGTCCTGGGGCACCTCGCCCTTCCAGCGCAGGGTGTAGCCGTTGTCCTCCGGCGACAGGGCGATACCCGCGTACCCGGTGGCGGGATCCTGACGGGCCTGCCTGTCGACCTCCTGCGCGGCCAGGGTGATCCGCTCCTGAGTGGCCAGGTCCTCCGCAGACACGCCGGCGGCGTTGGCGGACGGCGCTCCCGCCGCCCGAGCGGCCGAGGCGGGCACCGACGTCAGCGGAACGGCGAGCGCCAACGACGCCACGCCGAGCAGAGCCACCAGACCACGTGCGTTCTTCTTCATCATCTTCCCACCCTTGGATATAAGTCGGGGACTTCCATCGCCCGCGCCTGGATGCGGAGCGCCGCCGAACGGATCCGCCGGGCCGTGCCGCCGGCACCCGCCCCGGGCAGTTCCGGGCAGCGCGCGTGCGGAGCCGGCTACCGGAACCAGCCGCTCCAGTTTCCGTTGGCGTCACGGTTGTTGAACATGTGCCGGCCGTTGTAGGTGCTGATCATCTCCAGCTGCAGAACCGTGTCGGTGAACGCGTTCACCCTGACGGAGCCGGCGGACACATGGCCTCCGAGAGAAACCCACGCGGGGTTCGGGTCACGTCCGGGGTACCACCACCGGGTCCACACGCCGAAGTCCGTCCCGATCACGAAGATCTGCGTGATGCCGTTGCTGAACTGGACCTCCGGAATGTAGCGGTTGAAGCCCTGCCCGCAGACCATCCGGCCTCCCAGGGCCCACGCGACCTCCTCGTAGGTGATGTCCGGCTTCGCACACAAGGGCCTGTCCCACGGCGGCCGCACCCAGTTGGCGCTCGCGGTGCCAGACGCCCCGAGAACGGAGCCCGCCAGCGTGACGGTCACCACGGCCGCCGACACGACCGCCCTCCCCAGCCTGTTCATCCCCACCTGTGGCCTCCCGACCAGGAACGGTCGCCCACCGGACAGCGGGCGACACACAGGGCCCGGCATCCGCCGACCGGCGAAAGAGCATCCCAAGGCCTCCTCGGCAAGCCTTGCAAACGACTTGACGGACCGTCACCGGTTGCCCGCCGATGGTGCCCCCGAGGTCGGGTCCGGATGCCCCCGCACCCGCCCCACAACTGCCCGCGTCCTCGACAACCTTCGGGCGGGTCCACGGCGTCGCCGAACCCCCAACGGGCCGCCCTGTCGCAGGCCGACCCGTCGAGCGTCACGCGCAGCCGGGGCGGGGCGGCCCGGGCGCGACCGGCCACCTGCGGCAGCAAGGGCTCCACCCGCTCCCACGCCGCGCCCGTCGACCCACCTCGACCCGCCACAAGATCGACCGTCGGAGAACCCTTAGGATGCTTCCTCTGGATCACTCCAGCCGCGGCGGGCAGAGACGAGTACCGGAGCGTCGTCGACCGTCACACGACGGAGCCACCGGCGCGGGACTGCCGGCTCTCACGACGGTCCGGCACGACAGGAAGGCGGAGTGTCTCGCATGAAGGCCATTGAGCACGCCCACTTCGGACGGGTGGAGACCAACGCGCTCCCTGACACGGATGTCATCTGGCGGAGCACCTTGCAGCTGGGGGACGACGAGGTCGAGGTCCTGCTGTGGGCCGGACCGTCCAGCGAGCCGGACGCCGGAGAGCTGGACGACCTCGCCGCACGCCTCACCGACCTGCCGGCCCTCGACGCAGCGGCGCGCGCCGCTCTGCGACGGCACCTGCGCGCGGACCGCTACTTCATCGACTTCCACGTCGAGGAACTCGAGGGCGGCGAGGCCGTCGGCCGTCTCCTCCGGGCGGCGGCAGGCGGAGAGGTCGGGGCGGACGCCTTTGTCGCGGCCATGCGCCTGGGCGGCGTCGGGCTGTGGCTGAGCGACCTGCCCGACAGGCCTCCGGTCGTCCTGGACTACGTCTTCGAACCCGACCTCAGTGACCAGGTACTCGCCGTCAAGGTGACCCGGCACGGGGCGGTGACATCCGTCGACTGGGAGAGCTGACGTTCATCCCGCCGGTGCGCCGGGCGCGAGCCCGGCTTCCGCGGGGAAGAGGGCGTCGAGCCGGGGTGTCCCGGCCGTCGCGACGGCCTCCGCGGTGTCGGTGTCCTCCTCGGCCTCCTGGATCGCGTCCAAGGCCCCGTAGAACGCCTCCTCGCAGTCCTCCTGGCCCGTCAGCTCGCCGAACACCTCCTGGGCCACGTAGTCGAGCTCCTCCCATTCCGGCCACTCGTCGTCACGCCACTCCCGCAGGTCCCGTCCCACCAGGGCCCGTACCTCGGCGACGTCGGCGAGGGCGTCCGGATCGGCGAGCACCGCCCGGTACGTCCCCTGCCCCTGGGCCACCAGCCACAGCGCGAAGTAGTCGAAACCGTCGTCGGAGCACAGGCCGCCCTCGATCCGGCGCACCGCCCGCCACAGCGCACCCGTGGCCACCGCCGCGCACGCGGCCTCCAGACGCGCCTGGAACTCGACCGCCTCCGCGGCCGACCCGCGCCGCAGCGTCCCGCTCAGCCACTCCAGCCGTTCGTGCCGGCCACCGGCACGACGGCTCAGCCCGTCCATGAGCGCCCAGAAAGTCTTGTCGTCCATGCCGCACAGGATCGCAACCACCACTGACACGCCCGTCGGCGCCCCGCACGCGAACAGCGGCAGCCGGGTGCGGGCGGAGGCGGGCGCCGTGCCGGCGTTCCAGCTGCGGCGGGGGCCCGTCCAGCGCGGCGCCACGCCCCGGACGGGCGGTCCGGGACTGCCGGCGGCGGCTTCGGACCGGCCGCCGGAGGAGGGGATGACGGCGCGGTCAAGGCCTCATCACCGATCGGCATCAGGCCTGCGGCTTCAGGCGTACGGCCCGCCTTCGAGGGGGAGATGCGCCATGCTGGTCCGGGGGCCGCCGACGCGTGTCGCGGCGACGAGCAGCGGGGGTCGGCATGGCACTGTCCGAGCGGGACCACCAGCGGGTACGGGTCGCGCTGGCACGGGTCACGGCGTGGGACGGATCCGGTGAGCAATGGGACCTGGTGCGGGGCCGGTTGGAGGTGCTGGCCGAAGCCGTGGCACTCGGTGACGCGCGGAAGGCGACCGCCGCGACCGCGGCGGTGGAACGGGTACTGGAGGTGCGCGGGGTGCACCCGATCGACCGGGGCGAGCCCCGCCAGGACCCCCAGGCCGTGCCCGAACCGGTCCGCGAGCTGGTGCACGCCATCGGTCTGCGGCTCCCGCAGACGCAGTCCGGGCCGCAGGAGCCGGGCGGGAACTCCGACGAGGGGGGCGCCCGTGGGCGTGGCTGAACCCGCCCTCGTCGTCCACGCGTTCTTCGTCACCGGACCGGCCGGGGCGGACGACGGCCCCGGAGCAGCCCTCCCGCCCCCGCCGCCCGTCCCCGGTGAGCCTGCCGCGCCGGTGCCGTGGCGGGAGGCACTGCGGCCGCTGTGGCGGCGTTGCCGCGAGCTGGGCATCACCGAGGCCGTACCGGGGGCGTCCTGGCCGCAGGATCCGCCGGAAGCACCGCTGCCCCCGTGGCCGGACGGCTCCGGTTTCCAGGTCCTCGCCGCCGGCACCCGGGCCGGCGGCCCTCCGGTGCGCCAGGCCGTGCTCTACCGCTGCCAGGACGTGCTCGGTCTGAGCGTCGCCCTGGACCCGGCCGACCCGGCCCGGGGCTGGGACGACCTCGACGACGCCTGGCCGGCCGACCTGCTGGGCACCCTCGGGACGGTCCGCCTGTACCTCGGCCTGGTGCCGGGACAAATCGGCGCGGCGCGGGCGGAGTCGGCGCTGAGCCCGGTGCGGGCGGAGTCGGCGTGGGTGGTGCTGCCGGGCGGATTCGCGCTGGCCGCGCTGGCCGAAGCACCGCCGCCCGGCGGATCGGCGGCGCCACCCGCCCGCCGCCTCACCGTCCTCGCCGCACCCGAACACGAGTCCGCGCTCTACGACTTGGTGTGGGCCGACGGCGGCCGCCCCGGCGTCCAGCCGCTCACCCGCCACCTCCTGAACGCCGCCAAGCTCCACTACGAGGCCCAGGTCTACCGGCGTGACCAGCACTACCGCGCCGCGCGGATCGCCGTCCAGGACAGCACCCGGCGGCTGAGCGTCCTGCTCGACCGGGCGAGCGGCGCGGGCGAGCCCCTCCCCGTGCGTGAACTCATCGCGGGCCAGACCGCGTTGCTCGCGGCGACCGCCCGCACCAACGGGTTGGTGGGCGCCCTCGGCGACCTGGTGGCGATGCGCCGCACCGTCCAGGGGCTCGCCCAGGCCTTGCGCCGGCCGCCCGTGGTCGACCGGCACGCCCCACCGGGACCCGACACCGTCTCGGGCTCCGATCTCGCCCTCGCCGACTGGCTGGAGGCGTGCATCGACGACGACACCGCCCTGCTGGGCACCGTTCGCGACACCGCCGCCGCGGTCTCCGAGGCGGCCGGGACGGTGATCCGGGATCTGCTCAACGCGCGGGAGCAGCGCGTCATGGTGGCGCAGACCGCGCTCCTGGGGGGCCTGGTCACCGCGCTCGCCGCCATCCAGTCCTTCGGCATCAAGATCGACGTCGCCGGTCCGGCGCGCAAACCGCTGGTGCTGACCCTGGCCGCGCTGAGCGTCGCGGTGCCGGTGGCGGCCCTGCAGTTCTCCCAGCGGCTCCCGGGTGCCCGGTTCGGCCGCCTCGCCGCGTGGGCGGCGGGCGCGGCGGGCTGCTGCCTCGGCTGGCTGGGCATGGGCCTCCTCGCCGCGGCGGGCCACCGTACGGGCCCCGCCTGGACGGTGGCCGCGGCGGCCCTGTGCGGGGCGCTCACGGCGGGCGCCGTCCATCTCGCGGGCCGCCGGGCACGCGCACCGCGAGGACCGTAGAACGGCGGCCGCCTCACCGAGAACGGCTTCCCCCCGGAGAGCGACCTCTTGATTCCATCCCGCGAGGAAGGCGGCGACATGGCTCCGGCTCTCAAGGTCCGGTGGAACTACCAACGGGCCGTGAGCATCCTGCGCAACCCGCGCGCCGCCGCCGATCCGCGGGCGCTGCGGCGGGCGGTCGGCCTGCTGGAGCAGGCCCGCGCGGCCGTACCGGCCGGAGACCCTCTGCTGACGCAGATCCTCCACGCGCTGGCCGGAGCGCACCACGGAATGTTCCGGCTGACGAAGGACTCCGCCGAACTGGACCGGGCGGTCGTCCACGGGGAGGAGGCGGTGGCGCGGGCGCTGGACGCCGACGACGCCGTACCGGCACGTGGCGGACTCGCCGTGATCCTCGCGTCGCGGTTCGAGTGGACCCGCGACGTCGCGGACATCCGGCGTGCGGCAGACGTGCTGGAACCGGCGACCGCACGGGAGACCGCCGACCCGTTCGAGCGGGCGACGCTCCTGGCGACGCTCGGGCAGATCCAGATGCTGCTGTTCCGCGAGACCTCGCAGGGCGCCGACATCGACCGGGCGGTCGGCGCCCTGGAGACGGCGGCGGCGCTGGCTCCCCGTCATCCGGTGGCCGGGCGGTTCCTGACGAGCCTGGCGAACGCGCTCGCCCTCCGGTTCGAGGCCGGGGGGCACCCCGGCGGCCTGGACGAGGCGGTCGACCGGGGCCGCCGGGCGGTCGCCCATCTCGATCGGCCCGAAGCGCGCGACCTGCCGGCCATGGAGGCGTCCGGCTACCGCTCCAACCTCGCGTCGATCCTGGCGCAGCGGTTCGACGCGGCGGGTGACCCGGCCGACCTCCAGGAGTCGGTCGATCTCCTGCGCGCGGCGGCGGACTCGGTCCGCGACCCGCTCGACGCGGCCGGCCTGCACGGCAATCTCGCGCTGGCACTCACCATCCGCCACCAGCATCTGGGCAGCCTCGAAGACCTCGACGAAGCCGTGGAGCGTGCGCGGCGGTCCGTCGCCACCGGGCCAACCGCGGACATCACCTTCCCGCGCCGGGCCAGCACCCTCGCGGGCGCGCTGGCCCTGCGCCACTCGTCCACCGGCAGCCCCGCCGACCTGGACGAGGCGATCACGGCGTTCCGCCTGGCAGCCGCCCCCGCCCAGGAGGCCGGCGCAGCCGCGGACCCCGATCTGCCGCTGTGGCTGTCCAATCTGAGCACGGCGCTGATCGTCCGGTTCGAGGCGGCCGGCGCTCAGCAGGACCTCCTCGAAGCCGTCGCCGCGAGCCGCCGGGCGTCGGCCGCCGAGGTACCCGAGCTGCGCAGGGCCCCGGTGGAGTCCCAACTCGCAGCCACGCTGACCCGGTTGGCGCAGCACGCCGGGTCGGCCGCAGACGCGGACGCGGCCGTCGAGGCGGCACTGCGGGCGGTCGCGAGCGGGCAGCAGGGGGCCCGGCAGTCGCCCCGGCCCGGGTACGCGATCTGGCTGCACCGGCTGGGCGACGCCCACCGGGCACGGCACCGGCTCACCGGCCGGACGCAGGATCTGACGGCGGCGGTCGACGCGTACACCCGGGCCTCGGACGTCCGTACGGCCCCGTTCACCGTGCGGGCGCGCAGCGCGCGGGAGGCGGGGCTGGCGATCGGCGAGCGGGACTGGCGGGCCGCGGCCGACGCCTGGGAGAAGGCGACGGGGCTGCTGGCCGCCGTCGCCGACCGCAGGATCTCGCGGGCCAGCAGACAGCGGCAGCTGGTCCGGTTCGACGGGCTCGCCCTGGACGCGGCAGCGGCGGCGCTGAACGTCGGGGATCCCGCGCGGGCCCTCGCCGCGCTGGAGCAGGGCCGGGGCGTCCTGCTCACCCAGGCGCTGGAGTCCCGCAGCGACCTCGGTGAACTCGACCGTCTCAGCCCCGAACTCGCCTCCGAGTTCCGTCGGCTGGCGATGCTGGTGGAGGCGGACACGGCGGGCGCCCTGCCGCTGGGCCTCGACGCGGAGCCGAGCGGACCGGGCGCGGAGCGGCGCCGCGCGGAGCGGGCCGACGCCTGGGACGCGCTGGTCTCCCGGATCCGCCGGACCGTCCCCGGCATGTCGCGCTTCCTGCTGCCGCCCCCGGTGAGCGAGCTGACCGCGGCGGCCGACCAGGGCCCCCTGGTGGTCGTCAACGTCTCCACGTACCGCTGCGACGCGCTGCTGGTGACGCCGGACGGTGTGCGGGCCGTGCCGCTGCCCGGGCTCGACGCGCAGACCGTGGGCGCCTACGCGCGGGCGCTGGAGGCCCGGACCGCTCCCGGCGCCGATCCCGAGGAGTTCCTCACCGAGCTGCTGGCCTGGCTGTGGACGGCCGTGGCGGCGCCGGTCCTGGAGCACGCCGAACCCCTGCTCGGCGCCGCGCGGCGCCTGTGGTGGATCCCGACCGGGCTGCTGGCGCTGCTGCCGCTGCACGCCGCCGGGCTGCCCCCGGACGACGCGGGGCAGCGGCCCCCGGGCGTCCCGGAACTGGTGACGGCCTCGTACGCCCCCACCGTCCGGATGCTCCGGCCGCCGCCCCCGAACGCGCCGGACCCCGCGCCGGGCACGCTGGTCGTCGCGGTCGGGCCGGACGGGACCCGCCGGGGCGTACGGCTCGCCCTCGACGAGGCGGCCGCGGTCAAGCGGGCCTCGACCGGTGGCACCGCGCTGCTCGCGGACGGACAGGCGACCGTCGCGCGGGTCCGCGAGGCCCTGTCCGGTGCGGGCCGGGCGCACTTCGCCTGCCACGGCGTCACCGACGCCGGCGACCCCAGCAGCAGCCATCTCGTGCTCCACGGAGGGACGCTGGAGGTCCGCGACATCGCCGTCCTGCGCCCACCGGGAGCCGGACTCGCCTTCCTGTCCGCCTGCTCCACCGCCGCCTCGGGCGAGATCCTCAGCAACGAGGCGATCCACCTCTCCTCGGCCTTCCACCTCGCCGGCTACGCCCATGTCATCGGCACGCTCTGGCCGGTGGCCGACTCCGCCTGCCTCGAACTGACGGAGCAGGTCTACGCGGCCCTGGCCGACCACTCCCCCGCCGAGGCCCTGCGGCAGGCGGTCACCGCGCTGCGCGCCGAGTACCTCGACAGCCCCAGCGTGTGGGCGGCCCACCTGCACCTCGGCCGCTGAACCGGGCGACGGCCGCCCCCCGGGGGGCGTGCCCCGTGAACGCCCGGCTCGATCTCGGCGCCCGGATCACCCTGGCCGGGCTGCGTGCGGCCCGGTAGGGAAAGCCGACGTCCCGGCCGAGGGCGCCCTCCGCACCGATGAGGCCGGGGTCCGCATCAAGGGCCGGTCCTGTGCCCCGATCGGGCGCTGTTGGGGGGATCCTCGGGATCCCCCCAACAGCGTGGGAGCGTGGCGCGGTCAGCCGGTCAGAGGCCGATGTCCGTCAGCCACTGACCGGTGGTCCGGGCGGTGACGCCGAGCAGCTTCTGAGCGGAGTTCTCGGGCGCGATCGCGTGGTCCGCGAGCGTGCTCAGCGCACTGTAGACGGCGGCGACGCCGGCGGCGGGGCCTTCGCCGATCAGGGGTGCGACCGCGGTGCGGAACTGCTCGGGGGTGATCGGCTCGAAGACCACGTCCTTGCCGAGGTGGGTGCCGAACGCCGCGGCGAGGTCAGGTCCGGTGATCGCCGGGTACTGGCCCAGGGAGACGGGGCCGGTGACGTCCGGGCGGTCGAACAGGGCGACGACGGCGTCGGCGATGTCCAGGTGCGACGCCCAGGAGACGGGGAAGTCGGCGCGGATCGGGTAGGGCAGCGCGCCGCGCTCGTGCACCGTGCCGATGACGTACGGCAGGAGCAGGTTCTCCAGGTACAGCGTGGGCTGGATCACCGCGTGCGACACCCCGCTGTCCGCCAGGCCGCGGACCAGCTGTGAGGCCGCGCCACCGGTGCCCGGGTCGATCGGGGCACCGCTGGTGGAGAACACCACGCGGGCGGGACGGGCTTCGCGAAGGGCGGCGAGGATGTTGCGCGCATAGGTCCGGCGGTCCTCTTCGGGAGCCATCGGCAGGTGGACGAACACGCCCTCGGCACCGCGGTAGGCACGGGTCAGCTCTGCGACGGAGTCGTATCCGGCGGCCACCACGCGCGCGCCGTCCACGACGGCGTCGGCGTGACGGGTCAAAGCGGTCACGGACTTGCCCGCGGCGGCGAGAGCGGCGACGACGGGGGCACCCTGGGCGCCGGTGGCGCCGTGAATCACGTAGGTCATGGCGCCATTAGTGCATGCGATGCACCAGTTACATCAACTGCACTAATGGGGTACGGTCACCAACATGACCGATTCCCGTCTCCCAGAGTGCGGTGTCGCCCGGTTCCTCACCCTGCTCAACGGCCCGTGGGCCACCCTGATCGTGCGGGAGCTGCTGCACGGCCCCCACCGCTTCAACCAGCTGCGCGAGGCCCTGCCCGGCATCAGCCCGCACACCCTGACCAGCCGGCTGCGCCAGTTCGAGCGGCACGGCATCGTCACCCGCACGACCTACGCGCAGATCCCGCCGCGTGTCGAGTACGAGCTCACCCCGCTCGGCGAGGGGCTTCGCGACGTCCTGGAAGCCATGGGGACCTGGGCCATGGACGTGCCGGATCCCGCGGCCGACGTCGCCGTTTGAGGCAGGCCCTGGCGGCCTTCGAGGACCACGCCGCCGCCCGGCCGTCACCGCCGGTTGAGAACGCGGCCCTGCCCGGTGCCGGGCACGCCGCGCATCGACGGGGCGGGCCGCAGCTGAACGCCCCGTGCGGGACGGCCCTGGCCGCTACTCGATCAGTTCCCCCATGTGGCAGTCCTCGGCGCGCGTCGGCCAGAACTGGTCCTCGGTGGCCCAGGCCTGCGGGTCGAGGGCCCGCAGAACGGGCTCCGCGACGCTGTCGAGGAGGTCACGGGGCCGGAAGACGGCCCACGGTGACGGGGCGGAGAGTCCGGTCGAGCGACGACGTTCGGAGCGCAGCCGCTCGAAGGTCCACAGGACGTGCAGCAGCGTGGCCAGGTCGCGGTGCAGGTACGGGGCGGGCCGGTCCTCGTCGTGCCAGTCCGGCAGCTCGATCCGCCCGGTGGCGCCGTCGAGGGCGGCTTCGAGGTCGTACGTCCAGCCGCCGAGCGCGAGGTACTCGCCCTGGTACGGGCGGGCGGTCGATTCCTCGTCCCCGTCGTCCCCGCCTTGCCCGTCGTCCACGAAGGCGTCGGGGAAGGCCTCCGCCATGGTGACCAGCGGTCCTTCGGCGGCCACCGTCAGGGGGCCGCGGCGGGAGACCGGCAGTCCGACCTCGGTGAGCAGCTGCCGGGTCGGGGCGTGGACGAGCCGGTCGGGCAGTTCATCGGGGAGGAACCGGCGCACAATGCCTCCACCGGCGAGATCCGCGAGGTCCTCGACCAGGTCCGGCCCGACGGTGTACGGCGCCCCGGCCGCCGCCCGTGGCTCGGCGCCCCACGCGAGCGCACGGATCCGCAGGGCGGTCTCCCAGTGGGCGGGCCGCCCATCGGTGTGCTGCCAGAGGTCCGGGTCGGCCTCGCGGAGTTCCCGCAGCCCGAGCCGGACGGCGGCGTCGACGGTCGCGGGCCCGTACGGCGCCACCTCGTCGCCCTCCTCCCGCTCGTAGGCGCCCGTGGCGACCAGGGTGACGGCCTCCACCACCACGGCCAGGGCGATCAGGGCGTGCGGACTGCTGGCCAGCAGGTCCCGCCGGAGCGCGCCGCTCTCGTCGGGGCAGGCCAGGTACACCGCACCGCTCGCACCGTCGAGCAGGACGGCGATGTCCTCGCCGTCCGCCGGGTACAGGGCCTCGCCCAGGACGAAGAGCCCCTCGCCGCCCGCAGGACCGGCCCCGAACCGCTCGGCAGCCGTTTCCGGGGGCCCGGCCGAGGTGGCCCGCAGGTCCAGGTACGCGTAACACCACGACAGCTCCCCGGACGCGAGCAGCGTTCGGCTCGGCCCGTCGGTGAGCCCGGCCGGCCATGTCCAGGAGCCACCGGGCCGCCCGCCCTCGTCGAGTCCCACCGGTGCGCTCCCCGTTTCGCCGTGCATCGTCCCGCGACAGTAGCCCGTGCCAGTGACAGTCCGGCGGGGCGGTGCCGCCCCGACGCCCCGGCTCGGCCGGCCTGGGCTCCGGCAGGCCCTGGGCGGCAGGTCGGTGTCGCTTCCACTCCTGGGGGGAGGACATCGCTCGCTCACCGGCCGACGGGCGGCTCCGTGGCCGAGACAGCGGCGCCCGCAGGGGTGCCCGCGGCCGCGCGGGAACAGCGGTGATGGAGGCGGCCCAGACCGGCGACGGCCGGGCCGGGTGGGGAAGCCCTGGGTGAACCGGCGGGTCGTGGATGCTGCCAGCACTGGGAAGGTTCGGTCGGGGGTACGGGATGGCTTGGGCGTCGGGGGTGACGTTCTGACAAGGGGGGCTGATGGACGTGTTCGTGGGCCGCACTCAGGAGCTGGCGCGGTTCCGGCTGCTCCTGGGCGGGCTGGGGCGGCCCGACGAGGGGCCGGACGAAGGGCACGTTCTGCTGGTGCGGGGCCTGGGAGGTATCGGCAAGAGCACGCTGCTGCGGCGCTACGAGCAGATCGCCCGCGGGCAGGGCGCAGAGGACGCGGCCAACGGCAAGCGTCTGCGGGTGGCCTCGCTGGATTGGGAGCAGGGCCAGTTGCGGTCAGGGGAAACCCCGGGGGTCGAGGGGCTGCCGCTGTGGCGGGTCCTCGGGGCCGTCCAGGTCCGCGTGCAGCAGGCCACCGGGCGCAGGGGCGAGCGGGCGTTCGAGCGGTTCCGTGCGTGTGTGGTGCGGATGCCCGCTCTGGCGGCGCGGGCCCGGGAGCTGGGGCTGATCGGCGGCGGGGCTACGGTGGCGACCGCGAGTGCGGAGGAGCTCCAGCAGGACATGGACGGGGCGACCGGCGCTGCGGGAGTGCTTTCGACGCTGGGGATCCAGGTAGCGGGCAACGTGGTCGCCCAGGGGGTGAACGGGGCGGCCGCGGCCCGGAACACGGGGCGCCGGGCCCTGCACGGGAACGTGGACTCCCGGCTGTTCCAGGAGCTGATCGACGACGTCCAGGCGATGCTGGACGCATTCGCCCAGGGGATGCGGCAGGTCAGCAGCAGGCGCCATCCCGTGGTGGTCCTCCTGGACACCTGCGAGCTCCTGGGGGATGCCCTGCACGGCTTGCGGGAGGTGATGAAGGCCAGCGGCCGGCAGGTGCTCTGGGTCCTGGGGATCCGGTTGGAGGAGGACACCCAGGCCGCTGGGGACAGCCATGCGGTCGCGTTCGCGCGGTACCTCGACCACTGGCGCCTGCGCCACGAGGCGCTCGCCCGGTTCGACGACCGCAGTGTCGCCGCGTACCTGCGGCAGCGCCCGCGCGTACCCGATCTGGACGATGACCAGGTGAAGCGGATCGCGGAGTTCACCCGGGGTGTCCCACTCGCGGTCTCCCTCACCGCCGACGCCCTCGCCGACGGCATGGACCTCGACCGGGCCCTGGTCCCGTTCACCGGCGACGGGACCGTCTCCGGGATCATCAGAGAACTGGCCCGCCGCTACCTGGTCCACACGCGGACCGTCCCCGCCCTGCGGCCGGACCGGCAGCACCTGTGCGCCCTCGCCCTCATGCGCCCCGCCGTGAGCGAGGAGCTCTTCGACGGCACGCTGACGGGGCGGGATCGGGACGATCCCGGCGTCCTGGCCGCGCTGTGCGGGATCCCCGAACACGATGTCACCAGCCACATCGACCGGCTGGCCGCCCGCCACGACTTCCTGCTCAGCCTCCCCCGCATCCTCCACCAGGACGTCCGAGACACCCTGCGCAGCCTGCTGCTCTCCCCCGATGAACGCGCCCGCGTACGCGACGCCAACCAGCGAGCCGCCGACCACCTCCGGGCCCGGGCCGCCGCCCGCGGCCTCACCACCGTCGACGCCCAGCTCGAGGACCACAACTGGCGCCAGGACGTCCTCAGCCTGCTATGGCACACCTACTGGACCGACCAGGCGGCCGGCCAGGACCTGCTCCTGCACCTGCTCCCCGCCGCCGTCCTCCACGACGCCTTCAACCGGCAACTGCAGGACATCGCCGCCTTCTTCAACCCCACCGCCACCCCCACCGAACGAGCGTTCCTGGGCACCCTGCGCAAGCTGCTCTACCTATGGCCCTTCTGCCCGTCGAGCCCCGAACAGCAGGCCGCCCGCCTCGCTGTCGACCGCCTCGCCCGCCACACCGGTTCCGCGCCCCCCGTCCTGGCCGACCAGCCCCCCGCCCACACCTACCACCACCTCCTGCGCGCCAGCGTCCACGAGTACCTCGGAACCACACTCCTCCAGGCCGTCACCGCCCTGCGGCAGGCTGCCGGTCACGCCCCGCCCAACGACGGCCGCACCGCCGTTGCCATCGGTTGCACGGCCGACGACCTGATCGACACCGCCGAGGACCTCACCCTGGAGGACTTCGACGACCTGCTGAAGGCCGACGATGAGGCCTTCGTCGAGGCCCTCCGCCTCCACTGTCGCTACCAGCCCGACGGCGACGGCTACCTCATCCTCGGGAATGTCCTGGCGCATCATTTGGAGCGCTACGGAGAGGCCGAAGCCGTCTTCCATCAAGCCCTCGACCACGACCCCGATAACTCGCAAGCGCACGCCGACCTCGGGTTTGTCCTGCTTTTGCTGGGGAGGGGAGAGGAGGCGGATACGGCCTTCCGACGGGCCCTCCACCATGACCCCGACAACGCGGAGGCCCACCTCGCTCTCGGCGGAATCCTGCACGAGGCGGGGCGGCTTGCGGAAGCCGAGGCCGCCTACCGCAGAGGGCTTCGCCATAGGCACAAGCTCGAGCACGGTGCCCTCGCCTACGCCCTCACCGCTCTCGGAGACCTCCTGTCCACGGTGGGGCGGCCCGAGGAGGCCGAAGCGGCCTACCGTCAAGCCCTCCACTACGCCCCCGATGGTGGCCCGTATCCCCACGACAGCATCGGCGCCGCCCTCGCGGAACGGTGGAAGCGCGAGGAAACCGAGGCCGTCTGCCGTCAACTCCTCCAGGACGACCCCGACAACGCCACGATCCACACCAGCCTCGGAAACGCCCTGGTCGGGTTGGGCCGCAGGGAGGAGGCAGCCGCTGCCTTCCGCCAGGCCCTCGTGCACAACCCCGACAGCGCCAACGCCCACCTCGGATTGGGGCTCATGCTGCTCCTGACACAGGGCTACGGCGCAGCGACGGAGGCGCAGCTCCGGGAAGCGGTGCGGTGCGCACCCCGAAGTGTGGACGCGCACTTGTTGCTGGGGCGGGTGCTGATGGTCGGGGGCCGGGTCGAGGAGGCCCGGGAGGCGTGGGCGATCGTTGCCGATGACGACCGGATCGGGGCTTGGGAGCTTCTGTTGACGGCCGCCACCTGCCAGGACGACGATGTCAGGGACTACCTGTACCGGACCGTGCTGACAATCACGCAGGACGAAGAATCCGCTGGTGATACAGGCAGCGCGTTCCATGTGGCGGAGTGCCGGGCGGTGGCGCTGGCCGGGCGGGGGCAGGGCCGGGAAGGTGCGGAGGTGCTACGCGCGACCGTAGCCGCCCGGACCTCCGCGATGCTGTTCGACAGGCCGGCATACGAGCTGTTCGCCGCCGCCATGGTTCCGGGAGCGTTGGCGGAGATCGTGGCGGTGTGGGAAGCGATCATCGCAGCCGACCCATTGGCCAGCGGCCCGCCGGTTCGACGTGCGGCCAACGAATACTGACGAACTCTCAGTCCAAAGGACGACCACGGGCAAGCAGGCGCCCACAAGCATCAGAACAGTGGCCCCGGGTGACAACCCGACGGCCGAGAACGGCCGCCGGCGACGGCGTGGCACAGCAGGCGGAGCCGGGCGAGCACCTGGTCCTCGAAGCGGGCAGACGAAGCTGCTCGCACACTTGTCCCCGAGATCCGCCCGCCGGGCCCGCCTCGTCGGCGTCTCGGGGGCTACTCCCCCGCGGTCTGGACAAGGAGCCGAAGCTCCCCGCGATCCGTGGGCAGTCCCGCTCTGCGCAGCCAGGTTTCCCGGTTGGCGATCGGCCCCCAGCACGAGTCCTTCTCCACCAGGGCTGCCAGGAAGGCGCGCTGTGCCTGTGTCAGGGTGACCCCCTGCGGGTGGGGCTCGGGGAACGCGAAGACGAGCAGCGGTCCCCAGGCCAGGTCGACGGTGTGCTGGCCGCACAGCGGAACGAGGGCGAATGCGGCGGGCAGGACCTGCTCGAAGCTCTCGGCACGCTCGAGCAGCCCCCGCAGCACGGTGAAACGGAACCAGCCGTCGACCTGGGGCAGCGGCTCCGGCGGGGATTTCGTGTGAGGACATGAGCCGCGTCCTCCACCCCACCTCGGACAACCCCGCATCCGAGCCCAGCACACGCCCCCGAGAACCAACAGGTCACACCCACCGCTCCACCACCGGGCAGGGCTTCGCGTGGAGATTCGCCCGCTGGTACCTCGACTGGCTCGAACACGCCCAACACGCCCAACAGCAGGACCATTGGCGCAGACCGCCGCAGCCGCCAGTTTCCACCTGGTCGGGGCGGGCGGCACCAGCGGGCCCAACTCCGCTCCATCGCCCCCTCCTTGGATCGCCGCTGCCGGTTGCCGGCGGACCGTGCGCACGCGGTGTGCAGCACGCCCCGTACGCGCCTCCGTGCCCTCTACCGGCGCCCGGGCTGAACGGGTCAGGATGGTGGGGTTGTTGTCCCGGACGCGAGAGGGGACTGCTGTGACGCGGCCGCAGCGAGGTGCGCACGAGAAGCCGCCGCCGGATCCGGGCAAGGGCGATCCGCCTCCGGGGAACGCGGACGGGCAGGTGCGGAAGCCGGACCCGGGCAGTGACGGGAAGCACCGCAAGCCGAAGCAGGGCTGAGCGCGTGGATCTGGCGAAGCGGCGGGCCGTTCTCGACGAGGCGATGGACGCGCGCGGGGACTGGCCCGAGCGGTCCCCGTGGCTGCGCGAAGCCGTGGCCGCGCTGCCCCGCGACCTGTTCGCGCCGGAGCGGCTGTGGCGGTGGGACGGGCACGCGTACGTGCCCGTGGACCGGCAGGCCGATCCGGAGGGCTGGGCCGACGAGCTGTACGGCAGCCAGGACGCGGCCGCCGTCACCCAGGTATCGGACGGGCTGCCGTCCTCCAGCCTGTCCGCCCAGGGCGTGGTGGTGGACATGCTGGACTCGCTGCTCCTGGAGCCCGGACACCGGGTCTGGGACATCGGCGGCGGGCAAGGCTGGAACGCCGCGCTCGCCGCCTGGCGGGCCGGTCCGGGGCGGGTGGTGTCCACTGAGATCGACCACAGCCTCGCCGCGTTCGCCCGGGACCGGCTGGCCGCCGCCGGCCTGGAGGCCGAGACGCTCGCCGCCGACGCCACCACCACCCCGCCCGGCAGCGGGCGGTTCGACCGGGTGATCGCCACCTACGCGGTCGAGCACGTCCCGTGGACGTGGATCGAGGCCACCCGGCCGGGCGGGCGGATCGTCTACCCGTGGGGCCGGCTCGGGCATGTCGCCCTCACCGTCGCCGCCGGCGGGCGCTCCGCCTCCGGCTACGTGCAGGGACTCGGGCAGTTCATGGCGGACCGCACCGGCGCGGTGCCGCCGGCGGCCGGCTACTCCGGGTACGCGGTGGTGCGCGGCGAGGGCCCGGCCGAGGCCAAGCGGCTGATCCACGGGGACATCGCCCGGCTCGAATCGGACTGGGATCTGCGGTTCGCGCTGCGGGTCGCCGTGCCCGACGCGGTGATCACCACCGGCCGTGACGAGGACGGCGTCAACGCCTGGATCCACGACGGCGCGGCCTCGTGGGCGACGTTCTCCGCCACCGGCGACGGCAGGACCATGCTCCACCAGGGCGGTGAGCGGCGGATCGGCGACGAGCTGACGCTGGCCTGGGCGCAGTGGGAGGGTCTCGGCCGGCCCGAGCCGTACGACTACGGCGTCACGATCACCCCCGGGCGCCAGTTCGCGTGGCTGCACAACGCGGACGACGGACCCCGGTGGCCCCTCCATGAGGCGGCGGCCGCGGCTTCGTGCTGACGGCCTTGCGGCCCGGCCCCGTTCCTCCCGAAGGAGCGGGTCAGGCCATGGCGGTATCGGCGGGGCGGCGAGGTGCTCGACAGCGGGGGAAGCTGTCGGGCGGTGCCGCCGGGCCCGGCAGGAGGAGGGTGTGAGCGCGGGTACGCGGGCCGGCGCGGCCGCACTGCCCTGATCGAGGCACTCGGACGGGCCGGACGAACCCTGCACGGGCAGATCGAGGACCGCCGAAATCCGGCGTTCTCCAAGGTCCCCCACAGCGTCAGGCGGCCGATCAGGTCCTGCGCGAGATGACCATGATGTATTCGCAGGGAGCGTTCGTCCGGTTGGCGAAGCCATGGTCCGCGTCGGCCTGGAGGAACAGGGAGTCACCCGTGTTCAGGGTCTCGCTGATCCCGCCGATCGCGACGGTGAGGGTGCCTTCGAGCACCACGAGTTGTTTCTCCGTACCCGGCGGATACGCGGGCAGCAGCCCGGTGGAGACCTGCGCGGGGAGGTAGTGGACGACCATCTCGGCGCGTCCCGCGCCCGGGGCCGCTGACACGATGTGCCGCTCGAAGCCGGTCTCCGGGTCACGGAACACGGGCCGCTCGCTCTTGCGCATGACCATGGCCACACCGGACGCGGCGGCAGCCGGCGCGCCGATCAGGTCCGACAGCGACACATCGAGCGCGTGGGCGATCCTGGACGCGACGCCGATCGTCGGGCTCTTCTCGCCGCGTTCGACCTTGGACAGCATCGCCCGGCTGACCGACGACTGTGCGGACAGCCGCTCCAGCGTCAGGCCCGCCTCCTCGCGGCATCGCCGCACGTTGGCGCCGAACGCGCCGGCCAGGTCGTCACCGTGCCGCGGTTCGGCCGCGTTTCCGTCTTGCCCGACCACCGTGCTCCTCGATCGATGGGTACCCCGCTGCCCACAGTGTAGGGTTTCTTCTAAAGAAGATTTGATCTTCTATCGGAGACTCGCGATGTGCGCCCGACACGACGGAGGGGTTCCATGCGTTTGACCTCAAGTGGCCGCCACCACGCCACGTTCGAATTCGGCGATCTGCAGGTGACCTCGTTGCGGGACGGGTACATCGACATGCCGCCGACACGGCTCCGCGACGAGGACGGGTGCGCCCTCGACGAGCTGCCGGCCGCCGTCCCGTTGGCCGGCGACAACCTGCGGCTGTCGGTCAACGCCTTCTTCGTCACCGACGGCACGCGGTCGGTCCTCATCGACACCGGCGCGTCCAACGTCTGGCACGACCCCACCATGGGACTGATCCATGACGCGCTCGACGAAGCGGGAATCGACCGCGCACAGGTCACCGATGTGGCCATCACCCACAAGCACGAGGACCACGTGAGCGGCCTGGTCGCACCGGACGGTTCGGAGGCGTTCACCAACCTTGAGCGCGTATGGATCGGCGCGGGCGACACCTCGGTGTTCACCGGGCGGCTCGAGCCGCTCCGCGACCGGGTCGTCCCCGTGTCGGAGGAGGTCGCGATCAACGACTGGACCACCGCGATCCCGACACCGGGCCACACCCCCGGCCACACCGTCTACCTCGTCAGGAGCGCCACCGGCCACCTCCTCGCCTGGGGCGACACCGTTCACGTTCCCACACTCCAGTTCGACCGGCCGAACGTGTCCTGGGAGCTCGACGGCAACCAGTCCCAGGCCCGCGCCGCGCGAGCGGCCCTCCTCGAACGACTCACCCAGCCACACCACTTCGTCGCCGGCGCCCACCTCGACTCCCCCGGCATCGCCCGCGTAGCCCCCTCCGGCGACGGCTACGCGCTGGAGTACCTCGCACCACCGATCGGCTGACCGAGCCCGCCCGCTCCGGGCCGCGGGCGACCCCCGCCGCGGCAGCGCCGCCGTGACAGTGACGCTCACCGTGCGCCGCGCCGGACGACCCTGACGGCTCCGCACCCGGCCGCAGGCCGACCTGGCCGGGTGGGTACGGAGCATCTCCGTGCCCACCGGTTCCCGGTAGTTCTCCGCGTACGGCAGGACGTACACGGCCAGCGCGGCGTCGAAGGCGCCGTCGTCGATGCGGCGGGCCTGCTCGGTGTACTCGACGCCCAGGGGCTCGGCGCCCTGTCGCCCGACGGTCGACGTCCTATGTCCTATGTCCTGGCAGCGTTCCGCCACCAGGAGAGGTCTCGCTCAAGGTCCTCCAGGGTTTGGAGTCTCTGCTCGATGTGTTCGAGGAACTCGGTCGGCAGCCTCACGCCATGGGCGAGGACGTAGTGGGCCGGCCGGACCCGCGCGAGGTGAGTCTTCGGGGTCTGGGCCACGCCTCGTGCCAGGGTTACGGGGCGTCACCGGAGGCGCAGTCGCCGTCCGGCGGCTACGGGAGTGCGGGTCGGCAGCAGGTGCCGGTGCGGTGGCGGTGGAGTGCTGCGGCGAGCGGGCCGGGGTCGATCGCGAGGGTGCGTCCGAAGTCCGGGTCGCGGCTGGTCGGCAGGGCCGCCAGGGCCTCGCGGACGCCGGCGCACAGGCCGTGGGTGGGCTGGAGGCCGTCGTAGGCGGCCAGGACCGCCGCGCGGACGTCCTGGTGTCCGGCGAGCCGACGGGCCTGGTCCTGCCAGTGCCGCGCGTCCCGTTGGTTTCCGCGGCCTGCGGACAGCAGGGCGAGGGCGTAGGCGCCCTGGAAGCAGCCGGCTCCGGCGGCCAGTTGCCACCACGTCCGCTGGGCGTCCGTCAGCGAGCGGCGCAGCGTCGCGCCGTCCTCCTCGTCCCCTTCGTGGACGGCCAGGTGGCACAGCGCGCCGAGGACGAGTGCCCCGTGCGGTTCGACCGCCGGCGTGTCGGCCAGCTCGGCGATCGACCCGGGTGCCCGGGCGTCCTGCGCGACGAGGTGGCACAGCGCCAGCAGCTCGAACCTGGCGCGGTCCAGGCGCACGGCCACCGACAGCGAGGGCTGCGCCGTGGTCCGCAGCGCGAGGCGTGCCGCGATCCTGGCCGGCGCGCCGTCCAGGCAGGCGGAGGCCCGGCCCCTTCCTGGTTCCGGCAGGCGGACGTCCGCGAGCGGCGCCCAGACCCGGCCGGCTCCGGTGGCCCCGCGGACGGCGTCGGACGGCGTGTCGGTGGCGCTGCGGATGTCGATCACTGCTCTTCCGCCTTCTCGGCGGTCTGTTCGTCCAGGTCCAGCGCGGCGGCCAGCCGGCGGCGGGCGTCGCGGCGCAGGCTGTACACCCCGCCTTTGGTGATGCCCATGATCCGTGCGGCGGTGACGATCGGGTAGTCGAGCACGTAGGTGAGCACGACCGCGTCGTGCTGCCGCTCCGGCAGGTCGCCTATCGCCGCGAACAGGCCGATCCCGCTCTCCAGGGCCCGGAACGCCTCCCGGGCGCCGTTCATGGCGACGGTGAACGCGGCGGAGGTGAAGGCCGAGGGCCGGGCGAGACCCACGAGCGCGTCGTCGACCGTCGCCCGCAGCACGCCCCAGCAGTACTCCCCCGCGTTCTCCTGCCGCAGCACCACGTCCCAGTGGGCGGCGAGGTCCGCGAAGACGTCGTCGACCAGGTCGTCCGCGGCGTCGGCGTCGCCGAGGTGCAGGTGTGCGTACTTCCAGTACGCCTCGCCGTGCATCACCATCAGGGCGACCAGGTCGTTGGGCAGCGTGGTGTCCGCGGCGAGGTTCGCGGCGGTGGCCTCGGGTGTGCGCCCGGGAGGGTCCTGGTGGGTCCGGGGGCCCGGGGCGTCATCGTGCGCATCAGCGCGGCCGCCGCCGTCGATGCCGACCATGTGTCTTCCGTCCTCCCACCCCCGGACCCCGGACCGGCCCTCGGTCCGGATCTCGGGGACTGCTCGGGATCAGGAAATCGACTGCAAGCCTGGGATCTGCGGACCAGACGGAAGTTGACCGGACATGACGGAAAGTCGAGCATCTTGACCGACCGTTCCGTGCGCGGCCCGGGTGTTCGATCACCGGACGCCCGTGTTCGATCAAACCCGGATCCCCCATCGGATCCCGTCGGAACGCGGCGGCGGCACCCGGTCCGGCGATTCACACGGTCGATCACCCGGACCGGCACGGTCTGCGGTCGGGTCGGGTCGTCCCGACCGCAGGCCGGACCCGTCCGCCGGAAAGGGCGGAGGTGTTCCGTTCGCGAACTCCCGGGCGCGGCGCCGGGCAGGGTCGGTTCCGGTTCCGTTTCCGGTCCCGACAACACGGTTCCGGCGCGGAATCGGCCCGTCCTGGCGCCGTTCCGGACAATCGCACGGCCCTCCACCGGTCATTGCCGCGCATTCCTGTTCTCCTGGTTCGGCACGTCAATTGTCGGGAGTACGAATCGCACCGAGGAGTCAGGGATGTTCCGCAGGAACTCCGCTCGCGCAGCCGCCCTCGCCGTGATGGCCGGCTCGATCCTGTTCGCGGTGCCCGCAGCCGCCAACGCGACCACCACCGCCTACACCCCCCAGACGGCCTGCGGATCCAGCTACGCCACGGTCGATTCCTTCGACCTGCCGGGCGGCACCTCGACGGTCTACCTGACCTACAGCAGGTCGACCGGCAAGAACTGTGTCGCCACCATCAAGAACACCAAGGTCGGAACCCCCACGCTGACCGGCGCCTACCTGACCTTCGGCGACGGCAGTGGAAGGCAGGAGGAATGGCAGAACTTCAGCTACTACGCCACGGCCTATCTGTACGCACCCGGGCAGTGTATTTACTACGGCGGCCGGGACTACAACTCCGGCGACTGGTGGGGAAAGGGCCCGGACTGGTGCAGCTGAGCGGCAGTCAGGCCTCGGGGTGGCCGGGCTCGGCTCGGGATCGGGGTCGGGGTCGGGATCGGCACCAGCCGGACGGGCGGTGACCTTCCGCGCCCGCTGAGACCGGTCGCATCACCCACGACGTCCCCACTGATCGGAGACAGGCCCGTGGACCTCAGCGAGATCACCAGGCAGGCCATGCGCGTCCACACCCTCTACGACGAGCTCAACCAGGCCAGGTCCGGCCGCACCTGGTCTCGGCAGGACTTCGTGCTCGGCTTCGTCGGTGACGTCGGCGACCTCGCCAAACTCACCCAGGCCGCCGACGGCGTCCGCCCGGCGCCCCCGGGCCCCGGCCTCGCGCACGAGCTGGCGGACTGCCTGTGGTCCGTCGTCGTGATCGCCGAGCAGTACGGCATCGACCTCGAAGCCGCCTTCACCACGACCATGCGGCAGCTGGAGGCCTCCCTCACCGGCGAGCTGGAACAGGGGGCGGCACGGTGAAGCGGGTCGGGTTCGACGAACGGGCCTACGCACAACGGTCCCGGACCGGGCCGTGCTTCATCTGCCGCATGCTGGCCGGGGACCCGGAGTTCCGACACGAGATCGTCCACCGCGACGAGCACCACGTGGTGTTCCTGGACCGGTACCCGACCCTGCTCGGCAAGCTGCTGGTCGCCCCGGTCGAGCACCGGGAGGACGTGATCGGCGACTTCACCGAGCAGGAGTCCGCGAACCTCTGGCGGCTCGTCCACCGCGCCGGGGCGGCGCTCCGGCAGGTGGTGCCGACCGAACGGATCTACGTGCAGAGCCTCGGCTCGAAGAGCGGCAACAGCCACGTCCACATCCACGTGGCCGCGCTGCCGCCCGGCGTGCCGTACGAGGAGCAGCAGACGGCCGCCCTGGTGTGGGAGAGCGCCGGACTGCTGGAGGTACCGGCCGAGGAGACCGCCCGGATCGCCGGGCGGCTGCGGGCCGGACTTTCGACAGGGCGGGTGCGACCGGCAGGGCTGCGCGATTGAGGGGCCGGCCTCGGTAGCACGGCGGCCCGGCCGCGGTCAGGCTCCGGAGGACTCGCGTACCGTCAGGGTCGGCAGGAGGTCCAGGTGGTGGACCGGCAGGGCGGGGCCGGTGGTGGCGAGGCGTCGGGCCAGGAGGTCCACCGCGGCGGCGCCGACGGCGCGTTTGGGCGGGGCCACGGCGGTCAGTGGCGGGGCGCCGAGGGCGGCGAAGACGTCGTCGTAGGCGACCAGGGCGAGGTCCTCGGGGACCCGTACGCCCCTGGCCCGCAGCAGGGGAAGCAGTTGCAGGGCGTCCTGGTCGTTGTGCACGAGCGCGGCGCCGACGCCGTCGGCGACCGCCTCGGCGAGCCGATGGGCGACGCCGTCGACGCCGGCGGCCGGGGTGCGGACGTCGATGACGGGTTCGGCGGGCAGGTCGAGCGTGCGGCAGGCCTCGGCGTAGCCCAGGCGGACCTGGTGGGCCGTCCAGGTGTCGGTGCGGGCCGCCAGGGCCACCCGGCGATGGCCGAGGGCGGCGAGGTGGCGCAGGGCGAGCAGGACGCCGTGGCGGTGGTCGGAGCCGACCGCGTCGAGGGCGGCGGCGGGGCTGCCGGGGGCCGGGCGGCGTTCCAGCAGGACGGCGGGGACGGGGAGTTCGGCCACCCAGGCGTGGTCCTCGGGGCGGTCGGCGGCGGTCCAGTTCGGGGCGAGCAGCAGGCCCTGGACGCCGGAGGCGAGGAGTTGGTCGACCTGGACGCGGTCGGCGCTGGCCTCGTACGAGGAGATGCCGAGGACCAGGTGGACGCCGGCCTCGGCCGCGGCGGTGCGCGCGCCGGTGATCACCTCGTCGAAGTACTGCACCACGGCGGGGACGAGCAGGCCCAGGGTGGGGGCCTCGGCGGGGCGGGCCGGCGCGGGGGCGGCCGCGGCCGCCGCGTCGCCGGACGAGACGGAGCCGTGGGTGCGGCGGAGCAGGCCGGCGTCGGCGAGGGTCGCGACGTCCCGGCGGACGGTGACGGCCGGCAGGCCCAGCCGCTCGGCGAGGTCCACCACCCGGACGGTGCCCAGGCCGCGCACCGTGTCGAGGATGCGGGCACGGCGATCGTCCGCCGGGATCGGCATGGCACTCCCTGTCGGTGGGCCGGTCTGTCGAAGTGGACAGGAACCTACCACTCGGTCACCGGGCGGAGGGACGGTGCGGGGTCCCCGCGGGCACGGGCCGGTAGGCCGGCGCGCGCCCGCGGGGCGGGAGGGGTCAGGAGCCGTAGCGCTCCTCGGGGACAACGGGGCCGAGGTCGGGGCCCTCGGCCAGTTCGACGTGGTCGCCCGGGCGGTGGAGTTCGAGGATCAGCAGCTCGTTGGCGCCGGCCCGCCAGAGCGGCGCCGGGGCGTAGAGGGTGCGCTGCGGGCCCCGGTCCCAGTAGCGGCCGAGTGCGAAGCCGTTCAGCCAGACCATGCCCTTGGTGAACCCGGGCAGGGCGAGGAAGCCGTCGGCGGGGGTGTCGACGGTCAGTTCGGCGCGGTGGAAGGCGGGGCCGTCGGCGGTGGAGGGCGCGCCGAGGGCGAGGGTCGTCGGGTCCTCGAGGGGCAGCGGGCGCACCTCCCAGCCGAACTGGAACTGCCGGTCGACCCGGACGCCGCCGGTGATGCCCTTGGGATCGTGCAGCAGCGGGCCGTAGTTGATCCGGCCCAGGTTCTCGACGAGCAGGTCGAGCACGGCGCCGCCCTCGGGCACCCGCAGCGGCAGGGCCTGCTCCGGGTGGTTGCGGTCGAGGACGCCGAGGGGTTCGCCGTCGAGGAAGACCTGGGCGCGGTCGGCGAGGCCGTCCACGCGCAGTTCGCCGTGGGCGAGCGGGCCGCGCAGGCGGGTGCGGTAGTGGATGAGGCCGAGGTTCTGGCCGAGTTCCTCCATCGGGCGGGGCTCGCGGAGGTGGTGCGCGGTGGAGAGTTCACCGAGGGCGCCGAGCGCGCCGAGCAGCGGGCGGCTCGCGGTGACGGGGGCGGTGCGGGGGGCGAGGCGGGCGGGCAGGGACGGCAGCGGGTGGGGGTTGGGGCCGAGGTGGCGTTCGATCACCTCGCGGAAGCGGTGGAACTTCTCGGTGAGTTCGCCGGCCTCGCCGACCGGGGCGTCGTAGTCGTAGCTGGTGACGTCCGGCTGGTAGGTGGTGCCGTCGTGGTTGGCGCCGTTCCACCAGCCGAAGTTGGTGCCGCCGTGGCCCATGTACAGGTTGACCGAGGCGCCGGCGCCGAGCTGGGCGTCGAGCACCGCGGCGGCGTCCCCGGCGTCGCGCACGTGGTGCGGCGTGCCCCAGTGGTCGAACCAGCCGCACCAGTACTCCATGGTGACCAGCGGGCCGACCGGCTGGTGGCGGCGCAGGCAGGCGAGGGACTCCTCGGGGCGGGAGCCGAAGGTGCCGGTGGTGAGGAGTCCGGGCACCCGGCCGCCGAGCTGGAAGCCGTCCTCGGCGCCGTCGGCGGTGAACAGCAGGACGTCGACGCCGCGGGCGACCAGGGCGTCCCTCAGGTGTTCGAGGTAGGCGGTGTCGTTGCCGTAGCTGCCGTACTCGTTCTCCACGGCGACGGCGACCACCGGGCCGCCGCGGGAGGAGAGCAGCGGGAGTAGCACGGGCACCAGGTGGTCGAACCAGGCGTCCACGGCGGCGAGGAAGGGCGGGTCCAGACGGCGCAGCCGCATCGCGGGGTCGGCGAGCAGCCAGCCGGGCAGGCCGCCGAACTCCCATTCGGCGCAGATGTAGGGGCCCGGGCGGACGATGACGTCGAGGCCGAGGTCGCCGGCGGCGCGGACGAAGGCGGCGAGGTCGCGGTCGCCGGCGAAGTCGGCGCGATCGGGCGTGGGCTGGTGGAAGTTCCAGGCGACGTAGGTCTCGACGGTGTTGACGCCCATGGCGCGCAGCCGGGTGAGGCGGTCGGTCCACTGTTCGGGGCGGATGCGGAAGTAGTGGACGGCGGCGGAGACGATCCGGTGCGGACGTCCGTCGCGCAGGAAGGTGTCGCCGTCGGCGGTGAGGGCGGGGTGGTGGGGAGCCTGGTCGGCCATCGGGTCCTCCGCGGGAGGGGAGCGGGAGTGAGGGGGTGGGACCTCGGTGGGTCCGGGCGCACGGCTGCGCGGGTGGCTGCGGGCGGATCGGCGGCGGCCACCGTGGTCACCCTAGGAGTTCGGTGATCGCACGGTCAATCGATCGGCGATCATCCGCATTATTGATCAATTTTCGATCGAACGATACCCTTCGATCGGAATATCATCGGCTGACCGCTTCCGGACGACGCGTCGGCGGGCACGACGGATGGAGGCCAGGATGGCCATCTCGGGGGAAGAGCGCCGCAGGCTGATCGTGTCGGCCGTCGGCGAGCTCGGCGGACGGGTCCGCCTCACGGGGCTGGCCGACCGGCTGGGCATCCCGGCCGTGACGGTCCGCCGCGACGTCGCCGCGCTCGCCGACGCCGGCCGGCTCTCCCGCTCGCACGGCTTCGTCTCCCTGGAACGCCCGGACGCCGCCGGACAGCCGATCGCCCCCGGCCCCGGGGAGGGCCGCGCCCTCGGCCTGCTGGTGCCCTCCGTCGGCTCCTACTTCGACGAGGTGATCGCCGGCGCCCGGGCCGCCGCCGCCACCGCCGGGGCCCGGCTGGTCCTGGGCATCGCCCCGTACGGGGCGGGCGGCGACCGGCTGCAGGCCGAGCGCCTGCTGGAGTCCGGCGCCGAGGGCCTGCTGCTGGCCCCGGGCCTGGTCCCCGGCCGGGCGGCCGAGGACTACGCCTGGCTGGACACCCTGCCGGTGCCCGCCGTGCTGGTGGAACGCCGCTCCCCCACCCCGGACGGCCCCGGATCCGGACTGGACACCGTGGCCTCCGACCACCGCCACGGGGTGCTGAGCGCCCTGCGCCACCTGGCCGGGCTCGGCCACGGCAGCGTGCTGCTGGCCGCCCGGGGCGACTCCTGGACGGCCGCCGAGGTGCGGGCCGGGTACCGGGAGGGCACCCGGCTGCTCGGGCTGCCCGCCCTGCCGGCGCTGGACACGCTCGGGCCCGGCAACCTGCCGGCCGATCCCGAGCCGCTGGTGGCGCGGATCGCCGAGGCGGTGCGGTCCGGGACCCGGGCGGTGCTCGTCCACAACGACCAGGACGCGCTGCGGCTGGCGCCGCTGCTGCGCGCGGCCGGTCTCGCGGTACCCGCGGACGTGGCGCTGGTCGCCTACGACGACGTCTTCGCCGCGCTCGCCGCGCCCCCGCTGACCGCCGTCGCCCCGCCCAAGCGCGCGGTGGGCGGGGCGGCGGTCGACCTGCTGCTGCGCCGTCTGGCGGCCGGCGCCGAGCTGCCGGTGCACCGCACGGCGCTGCTCCCGGTCCTGCACGTGCGCGCCTCCTGCGGGGCCGAGCAGGCGGCACCGCGGACGGGCGCCGCGCCCCTGGGGTGAGGGGCGCGGCGCGCGGGTGCCAGGAGGCTTCGGGCTCGACCGGCCACCCGGCGAGCGGGCGCACGCAGCCCGCGCGACGGTGGCACAGCCGCACCGGATGCGGTCGGCCCGGCAGGAGTGCCGACCGATCCCGCGCCGCGGCAGCCGGCTGCGATACGAAAGCGCAGCGCACGGGCGCCAGGGGCCTCGTACGCTCGACCGCGCAGGCACCGGGCGGCCGCGACCGCACGCAGTCGGCCCCTGCGGCACCCCCACGCGGAGCGCCGGCACACCGAAGGGCCCGGCGCCTTCGGCGTGCCGGGACACTGCCAGGGTGCTGTTGACATGGATCGCCGAGGTGGCGGACGAACCGCTGGTGCTGGAGCCGACCGACCGGCGGGTGGAGTGGGAGACCAACACCTGGTGGCTGAGTACGGATGACGAGGACAGGCGGGCCTTGTCCGTGTCGGAGGTGGTCGCCGCATTCGAGCGGACGGCCGAAGGCATCCGGCTCCGCATCCGCGAGACGGGCTTCCCGGGCGTGGCGACGTTCTACGTGTGGCACGACGAGCAGGCCGGGCAGCTCCGCTGCTCCACCGGGTCGGTGGCCGCCGACGACTTGCCCTTCGGCGGCGCCTACGTGCCTTCCGACGATCTCGGCGCCGTGGTCGAGGGCTTCCTGAGCGACCGGGAGCAGACCGCGCCCGAGCCGGAGGCCGCGCCTCTTCCCGTGTGGGTTCGCAGCGTCGGACCGGCCTCACGCTGACCGGTCCCGACCGCCGACGCCGGCGAGGCGGCGGTGGCGGACCAGACGTCGGGAGGAACCGGTTCCCCAACGGGCGTCGATGCACGGGGCGGCACCGCGCGACCGTGAACCGTCGCCGCGGGTGATCGTGACCGTGGCCGATCCGCCCGCAAGCGCCACGAGCACCATCGCGGCCGGCACCTCACGATCACCGGCCCGCCGCCGACCGTGCCCTACCTCGGCAGCAGCGCGGACAGGTGCCGCGCCCCGGGGCCCAGCTGCGGCGTGAGGGGCGCGGCGCGCGGGTGCCAGGGGGCCTCGTACTCCCAGGCCGCCCAGGTGCCGGGCGGCAGCAGGCGCAGGCAGTCGGCGACCGGCAGCACGCCCGTGCCGAGCGGCAGCGGGGTGAGGTCGTCCGCCGAGGCGACGTCCTTGACCTGCACGTAGCCGAGGTGAGGGCCGAGCGCGCGGTGGGTCTGTGCCGGGGTCTCGCCGGCCAGCCAGGTGTGCAGCAGGTCCCAGAGCGCGCCGACCGCGGAGTGATTCACCCGGCTCAGCAGTGGCCCCAGGACGGCCCCGGCGCGGTGGGAGTCGTGGGTCTCGACGAGGATCCGCACGCCGAGGGCCGCCGCCTGCGGGGCCGCCGCGCGCAGGCGGCGGACCGCGCGTTCGTCGGCCTCGGCGGCCGGGCCGGGGCCGCCGTGCGGGAAGACCCGCAGGTGGCGGCAGCCGAGGTCGGCGGCCAGCCGCAGGTGGGCGGTCAGCCCGGCGAGCACCGGCGCGTCCGGCCCGGGCGCGGCGACGCCGACGTAGGAGGCGAGGGTCAGCGGGAGGAGCCCGGCGGTGGACAGCAGGCGGGCGGCGCGCCGGCGTTCGTCCGCGTCCAGCCCGAGGCGGACCGGCTGGTCGTCGGCGCAGCGCAGTTCGAGGCCGTGCCAGCCGTGCTCGGCGGCGAGGGCGGCGGCCCGGTCGAGCGGGAGCCCGGGCAGGCCGAGGGTGGCGAGGGCGAGGGGCATGGCGGTTCAGTCCCCTTCGGCGGGGTGGACGGTGACGGCGGCCGGTGCCAGGCGGATCCGCAGGCTCGGTGCGCCGGCGAGGCGGACGGTCAGCAGGACGGCTTCCGGGTCCTGCTCGTCCGGCCGGACCTTCAGGGTGACGGCGTCGGCGAGGGCGGACGGCTGGTCGGCGGCGGTGAGCCTGGCGGCGCAGGCGAACAGGGCGGGGCCGCCGGTGGGCAGTTCCCCGGTGAGCCGGGGCAGCGCCGCCTCGGGGCCGAACGCGGTGCCGCCGGGGACGCGCTCGCTGCCTGCGGCGGTGAAGCCGTGCAGGGCGTGCAGCTCGGAGGCGAGCCGGCCGTCGGCCCGGACGCCCGTGACGGCGTGCCGCTCGGTGCCCCGGCCCGCGACGGCCCAGCCGGTCTGGGTGACCGGGGTACCGACCGGACCGCCGGTGACCAGGTGGGCCCGGACCTCCTCGGCGCCGTGGGCCAGGGTGAGCGAGGTGACGGTGACGCCGGGCAGGTCGCGGCCGCCGACGCGCGGGTGCCATCGGGAGGCGGCCCAGCCGGGCCCGGTGCCGAGCGGGTGGACGCGGCCGCGTTCGGTGGGTCCGGCGTCGGTCAGCAGGGCGAGGTGGTTGTCGGCGGGGCCCTCGAAGGACGGCCCGGTGGCGGTGGAGTGGGCGAGCCGCGCGTACTGCGGATCGTCGGGCCCGACGGCGTCCGCGGGCTGGTCGTCGCTCCCGTGGTTGTGCAGCCGGACCAGGCCGTCGGCGGCGGTGGACTGCACCAGCCAGCCGGGCCCGGGCAGGGCGAGGACGGTGTCGCGCTCCTCGGCCGGTGCGGGCCCCTCGGGCGCGGTCCACACCGGGTGGCCGGGCGGGAGCAGCAGGCCGAGGAAGGCGCTGCCGGCCCAGTACGGCGAGGCGGGGCCGGAGTAGACCTGGACGAGCCGGAGGTCGGGTCCGTGCCAGCCGAGGGTGAGCAGGCCCCGGTCGTCGACGGCGCCGCGGTCGAGGAAGTGGCGCAGGGCGCCGGAGGCGAGGCGGCGGGTGGTGCCGGGGGCGAGCGGGGTGTGGCCGGTGAGGGCCCCGGCCCAGAGGGGGGCGGTGGCGGCGAAGCGGTAGGTGAGCGAGCGGCCCTGGTGGACGGGCGCGCCGTCGGCCCCGAAGGTGTGGGCGTAGCCGGCCAGGTGGGCGGCGAGGCGTTCGCCGTACTCGGCGCGCAGGGCCCGGTCGTCGGCGAGGTGGGCGTGCAGGACGGGGTAGAGGTGCAGGGCCCAGCCGTTGTAGTGGTCGAAGGCGCGGGGGCGGCCGTCGGTGTACCAGCCGTCGCCGAGGTACCAGCGGTCGATGTGCTCCAGCCCGCGGCGGACCGCGGCGCGGGCCTCGGGTTCGGCGATGCCGGCCTCGGCGAGGAAGCCGCCGACGGACAGCGGGAAGAGCCACCAGTTGTTGTCGTTGGGCGCGCGGTGCAGGGCGTCGGCGAGCCAGCGGCCGACCCGGTCGCGGACGGGTCCGGGCAGCCGGTCCCAGAGCCAGGGGCGGGTGAGGCGCAGCGCGAAGGCGATGGAGGCGGCCTCGACCATGGCCTGGCCCCGGTCGGTGATCAGCGGCCAGGACTCGCGGTCGCCGTCGGCGAGGTCGCGCTCGCCGGTGGGGGTCCGGGTACCGGCGTCGAGTCCGGCGGCGTAGTGCGCCAGCAGGCCGTGCGGATCGGCGCCGCCCGCGCCCGCCACCCGCAGGGCGGCGGGCAGGAAGGTGCGGGCGAAGCCCTCCAGGCCGTCGGAGCGGCGCCCGGATCGGCTCGGGCGGGGGCCGGGCAGGTCGATCAGCGCTCCGCCGGGACTGGCGTACGGGCGGACCGCGGTCAGCAGGGCGTCGGCCACCGCCTCCCAGTGCTCCCTGGTCCAGCCGGTGTGCGGGCTGAGGTCGCGGTCCTCCGGGGGCAGGCGCATGAGGTCCTCCGTGATCGGGTGGTGAGCCGGAATCTAGGCAGCACCTGATCATTCGTCAAGCTGACGCGATCAAATGAGCGGCTTGATCGGATTGTGATGTTGCCGCCATGCGGGCGGATTGCCCCGACTTTTCGGCAATTCCGGAGGTCACAGGGGCATCTTCGAGGGCCGGAGAGGTCGATCAGGTCAGATCATTTGATCCAAATCTCTTGACTCCGATCGCCGACCTGCTCAGGATGACAGCCAATCGCCCCCACCCTCTGCGGGTCCCGGCCGGAGCCGACCGCTCCGGGCCCCGCGCACCCTCGTCCTAAGGAGCCCACCGATGCGCTCGACCCCCCTCTCCCGGCGCAGAGCCCTCCGCGCCGCCGCCGCGGCCACCTCGGCCGCGCTCTGCGTCACCCTGCTGGCCGCCTGCGGCAGCAGCGGCGACGGGGCGGCGACCACCGCCGCGGACGACGGCAAGCCGGTCAGCCTGACCTTCTGGGGCTGGGCGAAGGGCACCAAGGACGTGGTCGCCGCGTTCAACGCGAGCCACCCGGACATCCAGGTCACCTTCGAGGAGATCCCGGCGGGCGCGGCCGGCGGCTACGCCAAGATCTCCAACGCGGTCAAGGCCGGCAACGCCCCCGACGTCTTCAACGTCGAGTACCCGCAGCTGCCGGACTTCGTCAGCCAGGGCGCCGTCCAGGACATCGGCAAGCTGGTCGGCGACGACCTCAAGGCCAAGTACCTGCCGCAGGCCGTCGAGCTCACCTCGCTCGGCGGCCGGACCTGGGCCCTGCCGCTGGACGCCTCCCCCCAGGTCTTCTACTACCGCAAGGACCTCTTCGCCAAGGCCGGCATCACCGTCCCCAGGACCTGGGACGAGTTCCGCACCGCGGCGCAGCAGCTGAAGGCGGCCCAGCCCGACACCCGCATCGCCTCCTTCTTCCCCGACGACCCGACCACGTTCGAGGCGATGGCCTGGCAGAACGGCGCCCACTGGTTCGCCGCCGCCGACGAGGCCTGGAAGGCCGACCTCACCGGGCCGGAGACCCGCAAGGTCTCCGAGTACTGGCAGAAGCTGGCCGACGAGGACCTCGTGCGCGTCATGCCGTCCTTCAGCCAGCAGTGGACCGCGTCCCTCCAGAAGGGCGAGACGGCCGGCTACCTCGGCGCCACCTGGGGCGGCGGCGTCCTCAAGGCCAACGTCGGCACCACCCCCGAGGTCAACGGCACCTGGGCGGCCGCGCCGATGCCCAGCTGGGACGGCAGCCCCGCCAGCGGCATGCTCGGCGGCACCACCTTCGCCGTGTCCAAGGACAGCAAGAAGGCCAAGGCGGCCGTCGAGTTCGCCACCTGGGCGACCACCACCGCGGACGGCTTCAAGGCCCGGATCTCCTCCGGCACCTCCTCCGCCTACCCGGCCGCCACCGAGCTGGTGCCGGTCGCCAAGCAGGCCTTCAACACCGACTTCTACGGCGGCCAGGACCTCTACGCCCTCTACTCGGACGCCGCCAAGTCCGTCAAGCCGGGTTGGACCTGGGGACCGGCGATGGGCGTCACCAACGGCTCGCTGAAGGACTCCTTCGGCAAGGTCGCGGGCCGGACCGGCACCATCGACGAGGCGCTGACCACCGCGCAGCAGGCCACCCTCGCCGAGTTCAAGAACCGCGGACTGAAGGTCGCCCAGTGACCTCCGGCACCCATCCCGGCCGTACCGCCCGCGCTGGCGCCGGCCGGCGCCAGCGCGGGCGGTACGGGGCACCGGCCGTGCTGCTCGCCCCGTTCCTCCTGCTCTTCACCGCGTGCACGCTGATCCCGATCGGCTACGCGATCAAACTCAGCCTGTTCACCGAACGCCGCTCCGGCCTCGGCTTCGGCGACGCCGAGACGGTCTTCACCGGGCTCGGCAACTACACCCGGGCGCTGTCGGACGCGGCGTTCCGCGACGGCTTCCTGACCGCCGCCCAGTACTGCCTGCTCTACATCCCGCTGATGACCGGCCTGGCGCTCGTGCTGGCCCTGCTGCTGGACTCCACGCTGGCCCGCGCCCGGCGCTTCTTCCAGCTGACGCTGTTCATCCCGCACGCCGTGCCCGGCATCATCGCCGCGCTGCTGTGGATGTACCTCTACACCCCCGGCATCAGCCCCGTACTGGACGCGCTGGAGGCCCTGGGCACCCAGCCCGACCCGCTCGGCCACCCGCTGCCCGCCGTGGTCAACATGGCCCTGTGGCAGTGGACCGGCTACAACCTGGTCATCTTCTACGCCGCGCTGCAGGCCATCGACCGCTCGGTGCTGGAGGCCGCCGTCGTCGACGGCGCCGGACCGCTGCGCACCGCCCTGAGCATCAAGGTGCCGCTGATCCGGCCCTCGATCGCCATGGTCGGCCTGTTCACCGTCATCGGCTCGCTCCAGCTGTTCACCGAGCCGATGATCCTCTACGGCACCTCGCCGGGCGTCACCTCCTCCTGGACCCCGAACATGTACGCCTACACGGCCGCCTTCGAGCGCCACGACTACGGGCTCGCCGCCTCCGCCTCGGTGCTGCTGGCCCTCGCCGCGGCGGGGCTCTCCTTCGCCGTCACCCGGCTCACCCGGGGCCGTTCCGAACGCCGGCGGGAGGCCGACGCATGACCACCACCGCCACCCGCCCCAGCAGCGCCCCGCCCGACCGGCCGGGCCGCGCGAACCGCCCGCGCCGCCCCTGGACGCTCTCCAAGGCCGCCGTCAACGGCACCCTGGTGCTGGCCACCGTCTACACCCTGTGGCCGCTCGGCTGGCTGCTGACCGCCTCCGCGAAGAACACCGCCGACCTCCTCGGCGGGAACGCCCTGGGCGCCGACAACTTCCAGCTCGGCCGGAACCTGAGCGACCTGGCCTCCACCGGCGACGGCATCTACTTCCGCTGGTACCTCAACTCTCTGCTGTACGCCGGGATCGGCTCCCTGCTGTGCGCGCTGGTGTGCGTCGCGGCCGGCTACGCCTTCCACGTCTACCGCTTCCCCGGCAAGGAGAAGCTGTTCGGCCTCGTGCTGCTGGGCGTGCTCGTGCCCACCACGGCACTCGCCCTGCCGATGTACCTGCTGGCCTCCGAGCTCGGCATCGTCAACACCTTCTGGGCGGTCTTCATCCCCTCGCTGGTCAACCCCTTCGGCGTCTACCTGGCCCGGGTGTTCTGCGCCGGCTACGTGCCGAACGAGGTCCTGGAGGCCGCCCGGATGGACGGCGCCGGGGAGCTGCGGACCTTCTGGTCGATCGGGCTGCGGATGGTGATGCCCGGCTTCGTCACCGTGCTGCTGTTCCAGTTCACCGCCATCTGGAACAACTTCTTCCTGCCGCTGGTGATGCTCTCCGACAACCGGCTCTTCCCGGTCAGCCTCGGCCTGTTCAGCTGGAACGCCCAGACCAAGGCCTTCCCCGAGTACTACCCGCTGGTCATCACCGGCTCGCTGCTCGCCGTCGTGCCGCTCGTGCTCGCGTTCGTGCTGCTCCAGCGGCACTGGAAGGCCGGTCTGACCGCAGGGAGCGTCAAGTGAACCCGAACCCCGCCACCGCCGTGCCCGGCACCGCCTCCGGGACCGGCGCCCTCTCCGTGACCGCGCCCGCCCCTGCCCCCGCCCCTACGCCCGACCGGGAGACCACCGTGCCCGACGGCCGGCCCGCCTGCCGCCCCCGCGCCGTCCTCGCCATGCACCGCGAGCTCGCCGACCGCCTGATCGACCCGCACACCCTGGCCCGGCTCACCGCGCTGGCCGACCTCGACCCCGCGCTCGTCCTGGACGACTTCACCACCCCCGAGGCCCGCGCGGCGCTCGCCGACGCCGAGGTGATCGTCTCCAGCTGGGGCTGCCCGCCGATCGACGAGGAGGTGCTGGCCGCCGCCCCGCGGCTGAGCGCCGTCATCCACGCCGCTGGCTCGGTCAAGCACCACGTCACCGACGCCTGCTGGCGCCGCGGCCTGCAGGTCACCTCCGCGGCCTGGGCCAACGCCCTGCCGGTCGCCGAGTACACCGTCGCCGTCGTGCTGCTCGCCAACAAGCGGCTGCTGCCGATCCGCGAGGAGTACCGGCGCCGCCGCGCCCCGCACGACTGGCAGCTGGCGTACGCCGCGGCGGGCAACTACCGGCGCACCGTCGGCGTCGTCGGCGCCTCCCGGATCGGCCGGCGGGTGCTGGAACTGCTGCGCCCGCACGACCTCGACCTGCTGCTGCACGACCCCTACGTCGACCCCGCCGAGGCCGCCCGGCTCGGCGCGCGCGCCGTCGGCCTGGACGAGCTCTGCGCCGCCTCCGACGTGGTGAGCGTGCACGCCCCCGAACTCCCGGCCACCCGGCACCTGATCGACGACCGCCGGCTCGCCCTGATGCGCGACGGCACCACCCTGGTCAACACCTCGCGCGGCTCCCTGGTCGACCAGGAGGCGCTGGTGCGCGAGGTCGCCTCCGGGCGCCTCGACGCCGTCATCGACGTCACCGAGCCCGAGGTGCTGCCCGCCGACTCCCCCCTCTACGACCTGCCGAACGTCTTCCTCACGCCCCATGTGGCCGGCTCCCTCGGCGGTGAGCTGCACCGGATGGCGGCCGCCGCCGCGGACGAGCTCGCCCGCTACACCGCCGGGCAGCCGTTCGCCCACCCCGTCCTCCCCGAGGACGTCCACCGCACCGCGTGATCCCGCGCCGCGCGGCCCTGTATCCCGCGCCCCCGCATCGCGCCCCCGCACCAGCAACGAATCGGAGAACCCCCATGTCCCGCAGGGTGATCGGCATCGTCATGAACGGCGTCACCGGCCGGATGGGCTACCGCCAGCACCTGGTCCGCTCCATCCTCGCCATCCGCGACCAGGGCGGCCTGCCGCTCGGCGACGGCGAGACGCTGTGGCCCGAACCGATCCTGGTCGGCCGCAACGCCGCCAAGCTCGAGGACCTCGCCGCCCGGCACGGCCTGACCCACTGGACCACCTCGCTCGACGAGGCCCTCGCCCACCCGCTCGCCGAGATCTACTTCGACGCCCAGGTCACCCCCGCCCGGGAGGCCGCGCTGCGCACGGCGATCGCCGCCGGCAAGCACATCTACACCGAGAAGCCCACCGCCGAGTCGCTGGAGGCCGCGCTCGACCTCGCGCGCCTCGCCCGCGACGCCGGGGTGTGCAACGGCGCCGTGCAGGACAAGCTCTTCCTCCCCGGCCTGCGCAAGCTCAAGCGGCTGGTGGACGGCGGGTTCTTCGGCCGGATCCTCTCCGTGCGCGGCGAGTTCGGGTACTGGGTCTTCGAGGGCGACTGGCAGCAGGCCCAGCGGCCGTCCTGGAACTACCGCGCCGAGGACGGCGGCGGCATGGTCCTCGACATGTTCCCGCACTGGCGCTACGTGCTGGACGGCATCATCGCCCCCGTCCGCTCGGTGTACGCGCACACCGCCACCCACGTCCCCGAGCGGACCGACGAGCACGGGCAGGTCTACCGGGCCACCGCCGACGACGCCGCGTACGGCGTCTTCGAGCTGGAGGGCGGCATCACCGCCCAGATCAACTCCTCCTGGGCGGTGCGGGTGGACCGCGACGAGCTGGTGGAGTTCCAGGTGGACGGCACCGAGGGCAGCGCGGTCGCCGGGCTGCGCGAGTGCCGCTTCCAGCACCGCGCGGCCACCCCCAAGCCGGTCTGGAACCCGGACCTGCCGGTGACCGAGCCGTTCCGCGCGCAGTGGCAGCGGGTTCCGGACAACGAGGAGTTCGACAACGGCTTCAAGGCGCAGTGGGAGCTGTTCCTGCGCCACGTGACCACCGGCTCCGCGTACCACTGGGACCTGCTGGAGGGCGCCAAGGGCGTGCAGCTCGCCGAACTCGGCCTGCGCTCCGCCCGCGAGGGACGCCGGATGGACGTTCCCGAACTGTCCCTGTGACCGCCCGCCGGCCGCACCCGGGCCGGCCACCCGGCACCCGACCGCCCCGCACCCGGCCGCCGGGGACCCGACCGCCCCGCAGCCGCCCGCCGACGAGACGAATGCGCTGACACCATGACCGAGATCGACCTGCCCGGCCACGGCCGGATCCGGCTGCGCGAGCCCGCGGCCCCGCCCGCGCCGCCCGCCGCGCCCGCCCCGGCCCCCTCGCGGGTGGCCTTCGCCGCCGCCCACGTGGTCGCCGACCCGCTCGGCGACAACGCCCCCGGCGCCCCCGCCGCCGTCGACTGGGACGCCACCCTCGCCTTCCGCCGGCACCTGTGGTCGCTGGGCCTCGGCGTGGCCGACGCGATGGACACCGCCCAGCGCGGCATGGGCCTCGACTGGCCGGCCACCCGCGAGCTGATCACCCGCTCCGGGGCCGCGGCCCGCGCCTGCGGCGGCCGGCTGGCCTGCGGCGTCGGCACCGACCAGCTCGCGCCCGGCCCCCACACGCCGGCCGCCGTCCGGGCCGCCTACGAGGAGCAGCTGACCGTGGTCCAGGAGGCCGGCGCGCAGCCGATCCTGATGGCCAGCCGCGCCCTGGCCGCCGCCGCGCGCGGCCCGGAGGACTACCTGGAGGTGTACGGCGCGCTGATCGCCGGCTCCGAGCGGCCCGTGCTGCTGCACTGGCTCGGCGAGATGTTCGACCCCGCGCTGGCCGGCTACTGGGGCTCCACCGACCTCGACGCGGCCGCCGCCACCGTGCTGGAGCTGATCGGCGCGCACGCCGACCGGATCGAGGGCATCAAGGTCTCGCTGCTGGACGCCGACCGGGAGATCGCCCTGCGCCGCGCGCTGCCGGCCGGCGTGCGGATGTACACGGGTGACGACTTCCACTACCCCGAGCTGATCCGCGGCGACGAACTCGGCCACAGCCACGCCCTGCTGGGCGTCTTCGACCCGATCGCGGCCACCGCCGCGGCAGCGCTGCGGGCGCTCGACGAGGGCGACCTCGACCGCTACGAGGAGCTGTTCGCGCCGACCGTGCCGCTGGCCCGGCACCTGTTCGCCGCACCGACCTTCCACTACAAGACCGGCGTGGTCTTCCTCGCCTGGCTGGCGGGCCACCAGGACCACTTCACCATGGTGGGCGGTGCGCAGAGCGGGCGTTCGGTGCCCCACCTGGTGGAGCTGTTCCGGCTCGCCGACGCGGCCGGGGTGCTCCCCGACCCCGACCTCGCCGCCGCGCGGATGCGCCGGCTGCTCGCGGTCGCGGGGGTGACGGCATGAGCGGCGCCGCCGCGGTGACCGGCCTCGAAAGGCTGTCGCTCAACCAGATCACCACCAAGGGCTGGAGCCTGCCGCAGGCTGTACGGGGCTGTGCGGAGGCCGGCATCCCGGCCATCGGGCTGTGGCGCGACAAGGTCGCCGAGACCGGCCTGGCCCGCTCCGCGAAGCTGTGCCGGGACGCCGGACTCGCCGTCAGCAGTCTCTGCCGGGGCGGTTTCCTCACCGCCGAGGGGCCCGAGGGACGCCGGGCCGCGCTCGCCGACAACCTCCAGGCCGTCGAGGAGGCCGCCGAACTCGGCACCGACACCCTGGTGCTGGTCGTCGGCGGCCTGCCGGCCGGCAGCCGCGACCTGGTCGGCGCCCGCGCCGCCGTCGCCGACCTGCTCGCCGAACTCGCCCCGCACGCGGGCGACTTCGGCGTACGGCTGGCGATCGAGCCGCTGCACCCGATGTTCTGCGCCGACCGGGCGGTGGTCTCCACCCTGGGCCAGGCGCTCGACCTCGCCGCCCCGCACCCCGCCCGGCAGGTCGGCGTCGTCGTCGACAGCTACCACGTCTGGTGGGACCCGGCCCTGCGCGAGCAGATCGCCCGCGCCGGGCGGGAGGGCCGGATCGCCTCCTACCAGGTGTGCGACTGGACCCTGCCGCTGCCCGCCGACGCCCTGCTCGGCCGCGGCCACGTCGGCGACGGCCACATCGACTTCCGCGTCCTCACCGACCTGGTCACCGCCGCCGGGTACGAGGGCTGGATCGAGGTCGAGATCTTCAACCAGGAGATCTGGGACACCCCGGGCGAGCTGACGCTGCGCACCCTCGTCGAGCGGCACCTCACCCACGTGGCCTCGCCGTGAGGGTCGTCGTCGCGCCGGACTCCTTCAAGGGCACCGTCACCGCCCGGGACGCCGCCCTGGCGCTGGCCGCCGGCTGGCGCTCGGTACGGCCGCACGACGAGCTGCTGATCCGTCCGATGGCCGACGGCGGGGAGGGCACCCTCGACGCGCTCGCGGCGGCCCTCCCCGGCGCCGTCCCGCACCCGGTCCCCGGCTGCACCGGCCCCGACGGGCGGCCGGTCACCGGACGCTACGCGCTGCTGCCGGACGGCACCGCGCTGGTCGAACTGGCCGACACCGGCGGCCTGCCGCTGCTCGGCGGCGCCCTCGCCCCGCTCACCGCCGGCACCCGCGGCACCGGCGAGACCATCGCCGCCGCGCTGGACGCCGGCGCGCGGCAGGTGACCGTCGCGCTCGGCGGCTCCGCGTCCACCGACGGCGGTGCCGGACTGCTCGCCGCCCTCGGCCTGCGGCTGCTGGACGACACCGGCGCCGACCTCCCCGACGGCGGCGGCGCCCTCGCCCGGGCCGCCCGGCTCGACCGCACCGCCCTGCGCCCCGCCCCGCCCGGCGGCGTCCGGCTGCTGACCGACGTCACCAACCCGCTGCTCGGCCCCACCGGGGCGGCCGCGGTCTACGGACCGCAGAAGGGCGCAGACCCGGCCCGGATCGCCCTGCTGGAGGCGGGGCTGCGCCGCTTCGCCGACCTGCTCGGGGGCGACCCGGACCTGCCCGGCTCGGGCGCGGCCGGCGGCACCGCCTACGGCCTGGTGAACGCCTGGGGCGCCCGGGTGGTCCCCGGTGCGGCGGCGGTGGCCGGGCTGACCGGACTCGACGCGGCCCTCGCCGGGGCCGGCCTGGTGATCACCGGCGAGGGCCGTTTCGACCTCACCAGCCTGCACGGCAAGGCGGTCGGCGAGGTCCTCGCACGCGCCGAGCGGGCCGGCGTCCCCGCCCGGGTCGTCGCCGGCGAGGCCTCCGACCCCGCCGCGCTCACCCTCACGGCCCTGTCCGGCGACCCGGCCGACGCCCGCCACCGCGCGGCCCACTGGCTCACCGCCGCCGGCGCCCGACTCGCCCGCGCCCACGACGCGGGCTGAGCCCCGAGCCGCCCCCGGTTCCCGGCCCCGCCGTGCGCGGGGCCGGAACGCGTTCCCGTCCCCCGTCGAAGGCTCCGCCCCGACGGGGCCTCGCGCCTGAGACCCGGCGAAAAATGAGTTGCCCGCGGGTCCCGGGCTCGATCATGCTCGCCCACATGGACATGTAACGGCTGCCACGAAGCATTGAGCGACCCGTCGCGCGGGCCGCCCTCCCGGCCTGACCACCCGGCCCGGAGGCGACGGCCCGCGCCCTCGTATGCATCCGTCATGTCCAGGAGCCGCAGCCCGGTCTGCGAGAGCTCCTGCCGAGCGCTGAAAGCAACCACCGCCATGAATACCGACCGCAAGGCCCGGTGGGCCGTGCGTCAGTCCGCCCTGCCCACCGTCGTGCGCCCCTGCCCGGACTGCCCCGCCGCCCGCCACCGGCCCTCTGGCCGGATCCGCGTCAACGCGAACGGCAAACTCCTCGACGTCTGGCTGCTGCTGAGCTGCGCCGGGTGCGACCGGACCTCGAAGGTCCCCGTCCACGAGCGCGTCCACGTCTCGTCGCTGGATCCGGCCCGCCTGGTGGCGTACGAGGCCAACGATCCGGTGGTGGTGCGGGAGCTGACGATGAGTGCGCCGCTCGCCACGAGGAACGGATACCGCCTCGACTGGACCGGCACCTGGGCGCTGGAGACCCGCACGCCGCTCCACTCCCTCGACGACCCGGCACCGCTCAGGGTCCTGGTCGGCTTCGAACTCCCCGCGCCGGTCCGCGTCGAACGGCTGCTCGTACTCGGGCTCGGCCTCAGCCGCGGCGCGGTACGCCGGATGGCCGGGGACGGACGCATCCGGCTGCCGCTGGCCCCGGAGGCCAAGGCGCACCGGGACTTCGAGTTCACCGTGCACGGCCCCGGTTCCGTCCGGGCCGAGCGGCTCGCGCAGCCCCTCGACGCGTCGACATCGGCGAGTTGCGCGCGTGCCATGGAGGACGGTCCCTCGGGTCCGGCTCCGCGACGAGGAGGATCCCCCGGCTGGACCACGACGCGACGCGTCTCCTAGGAGGCCGACTTCAGTGCGGCATCAGCGCGACGCAGTGCCTCGGCCCACCTGGCCCTGGTCTCGTCGATCGCCTCCCGGTCGGCGGCGAGGAGCTCGTCCTCCAGGCGGGCTTCGATGTCGCGCCACGTCGCCAAGTACCCCACCGCCTGCTTGCAGTCCACATCGGCGGTCGCCGTGGCCACTTCCCGCTCGCCGGGCTCCTCCAGCCCCGCGAGGTCACCCCATGCCCGGTCGCCCGCGGCGGTGAACGGAGTGTCGTAGTCGTAACCCCTGGCTCGCATGCACGCCGACCAGGCGGTGTTCGCGGCGACTGCGCGCGGGTCCGCCTGCGTACTCTTCCAGGCCGTGGACTTCGCCCGGGTCACCGGGGTGATCGACATGTCCTGGGCTGCCGCGAAACCGAGGCTCCGGACCGCCTCGGTCCGGCAGCCCGGGCGGCCGGGGTCCGGCCTCGGCGCCCGGGAATCCTGCCCGGTGTACGCCGCGATCGCCCCGGCCGACAGGCGGGCCTTGGACTCCTCGGCCTGCTTCCGCGCCTCGGCCTGCTGCGCGCGCGACGCCCCGATGGGCGGCGGCAGGTGGTACCCGTACGCGCGCGCGGTGCCGGCATCGCTGATCCCGTAGCGCCGTTCGTTCGAGGGGCGGGGGGTGCCCGGTTGCTCGACCGGGTCCGGCCAGTCCAGTCCTTTCCGGCGCACGCAGTCCTCGGCGTGGACCTCGAGTGCGCGGTTGATCCGCTGCATCTCGGACGGCAGCGGCTCGTACGCATCCAACGGAAGGGCGGCGACAGACGTCGCCGGGGACGGGGCGGCGAGCGTCGACACGTTGCGGGTCGACGGCTCCGCGTGTCCGCCGGTTGTGTCAGGGGCGCCGGGAGAGCAACTCGCGAGCGCCAGCACGACGATGACGGCCGGCGGAAGGACTGTACGGGACCCGGGCACGGCGAACTCCCTTCAGATCGTCCCGCTTTCGACCGGCACGGCGCGGCACGGCGAAAGCGCTCGGGATACGGTGGGTGCCGGGCCCGGACCGGACCCGGCACCCTGCCGCCCGGAGGCTCGAACCTGTCAGTTCGGGCAGCTGGAGACGTTGGAGAAGCAGTGGGAGGACGCCCTGTTCGCGAAGCCGTAGTCACTCAGGTAGGCGATGTACCCGCCGGGGGCGACTGCCACCTTGGCGCCCGTGTAGCCGGTGTTGTCGTACAGGGTCAGCCAGTTGACGGTGTCGCGGTTCCACACCGAAGCGACCTCGTTGTTGATGTAGGTTTCCGTGCCGTAGAAGGTTCCGGTGTAGCTGTACTTCGAGTGCAGCGTGTCGTAGATCGGCCCGCTGAAGTTGCTCAGGTAGTAGAGGCAGGCCTCACCCCCGTCCGACGCGTCACAGAATCCGTCGTACGAGGCGGCACTGGCCGGCGACGCAAGAACAGCGGATGTCGCGATCCCGATCCCCGCGACGATCAACGAAATGCGCTTCCTCATTTCCCACCTCCGAACTCACGCACCGTCGACGCGGTGCGAAGTGAACTTGGCCTGAGGGTCCTTCGTGCTCACGTGCGCGCGACCCGGAGCCGTGAGCTCGGTGACATGGAGCAGCACGGCATCGGGGCGCCGGGGGTGTGATGGTCGGGTGCTGTCCCCGGCCCCGCCAGTCTGCACAATCACGGCCGGGCCGGTCATTGGCCGTGCGCGCACGCAACCTTGTCATTGCGCGCAGGACCTCACCTGCCCGGCCGCGCCCCGGTGGTCCCCTCGCGGAGCATCCGCCGGTACTCGGCTGGCGGCAGACCGAACGCACGGCGAAAGCCGCGGCTGAACCCCGCCGGATCGCCCAGCCCGTTGCGTGCGGCGACCGCGTGCACCGGCAGATGGCGCAGCCGGGGGTCGGCCAGGTCGGACCGGCACCGTTCCAGCCGGCGGCGGCGGATCATCGCCGACACGGACTCGTGCCGCTGCCGGAAGACCTGGTGCACCGTCCGGACGGAGACGTGATGACGGGCGGCGACGGAGTGCGGGGACAGCTGCGGGTCCGCGAGGTTCTCCTCGATGAACGCCTCGATCCGGGCCAGGAGGACCGTGGCGCGGACCTCGGGCTCCACGTACTCCCGCGCGTCGATCTGCTGGGCCAGCAGGGCGTGGGCCAGGTGCATCGTCGCGGATCCGAGCCGGGCGCCTTCCGGTTCCCCCAGCGCGGGCCCTTCCTGGAACAAGGTCTGCAAATGGTGGGCGAGGATCGCACCGATACCCCCGGAGGCGGGCATCCGGGTGGCCAGCACCTGCTCGACACGGGACTGTGGAAAGGGCAGGAGCCTCCTCGGCAGATGCAGCACGATGCCCCGGGACGGCCCGCTGTCGGCGCTGCTCCTCCCCTGGCCGGTGTAGGGGCGCGAGGAGCTCCACATGACGAAGTCACCCACCGACAGCACGGCCTCCCGACGGGCCTGTGCGACACTCATCGCCCCGCCCGCGATCAGCGTCAGTTCGTAGGTCTCCGGATCGGACCGCTTGATGAGGGCGGGCGTACGCTCCGACGTGAGGGCGGGAAACGAGATCGAGGTCGCTTCCAGGGGGCCCACCGACAACATCTCCACCCTGCCGACGAAGTCCGCGGCATGGTCACTGCTGATCCGGGTCGGCGCCGCCCCGCGGGCGACCGTCTCGCACCACCAGTCGAACCGGTCCTCCGCCGGCAGCGACAACGTGTCCACGACGCTGAACACCCGGAACCTCCCGCCCCCTGGCACCCCTGGTCCGACGACCAGCCACGACCCGGTCGAAGCCCCTGGCCGGCACATGCTGCGTCCACCCACGGTAACTGCGCGAACCGATCGCCGGTATGCCGCGTCCCCGTCCGGCGGCGGTGTCACCGCCGCCGGGCAGCGGTCGTGGAGCAGAGCGGTCAACGGCAGGGGTCGCCGAAACCCGCCGGCCGGCTACAGCCCGGTGAAAGCGTCGTCGCCCCTGGTCCGGACGGTGGCGCCGAACCGCCACGCCTCGATGTCGCGGTAGCGGATCGGGCCCGGGCCGCGGCCGATGTTGCTGCCGACGAGGTGGAGCCGTTCGGTCCGCCACGGCCGGCCCGTGAACCCTGTGAGCCCGGCCGCGGCCCGCGGCACGCTGGTGGCGTCGTCGCGGCGGGAGCGCGCCAGGGTCAGATGGGGGTGGAGCACGCGGTCCCTGAACTCGATCCCGCAGGACCTCACCAGCTCCCGGACGTCGGCGGCGAGCAGGTGGAGTCCGTCCAGGTCCCCGTCGATCCCGCTCCACAGCAGTCGCTGGTCGAAGTGGCCGCCGCCGCGCAGGCCCAGGAGCAGGGCGGGGTGCGACGCGGCCGCGCCGGCCAGCGCCGTCCGCAGCAGCGGCACGGCCGTGGCGGGCAGCTCGCCGAGGAAGGCCAGGGTGATGTGCCAGTCCTCGATCCGGTTCCACCGCAGCTGCGGGTACCCGGCGTAGGCGGGCTGCAGGGCCCGGGCCAGTTCGTCCTTGGCGTCGTCGGGCGGTGCCAGGGCCACGAAGACGCGCAGGGTCGGGGGCTCGGGGTGATCGTCCACGAAGGGGAGGCTAGCCGACGGCGGGGCGGGCGAGAACGACCGCACCCTCGACTTCGGCTTCCGGCGCTGCGGGTGCGGGTGCGGCCACTGACCCACCGACCCACGAGATCTCCCTCGGCCGAGGCCCCCGGGGCACCGCGGCCGACGGTCAGCGGTGCTCGACGATGACGGAGATGCCCCAGCCGATCGAGGCGAGCACCACCGCGAGGAGCAGGCCGGCCAGGGCGTAGCCCACCGGCCCGGCGGTGGGGCGGTCGGTGGCCGGTTCGCCGGCCGGGGCGGGCGGGTTGAGCAGGCGCAGGGCCAGGGCGAACAGCGCGGGCAGCCCGGCGCCGGTGAGCAGGCCCACCACGACGATCCTCCACACCGCGTCCAGGTTGATCCAGGTGTTCACGGGGCCACCCTCTCCGGGGCGGGTTCCGGGATCACCGAGCCGGTCCACGCGGCGTTGACATTGTCCGGTGTCACGGCCGAGTAGCGGGAGGCGACGAAGAAGGCGACCGACGCCAGCACCAGTACGGTGAAGATCACCACCACGCCGGCCGTCCCGCCGATCCCGTTCGCGACCCAGTAGGCCAGCGCGCCGACCAGCGCGGCGGCCGGCAGGGTGAACAGCCAGGCCGTCACCATCCGACGGGCGAGCTGCCAGCGCACCTCGGCGCCCTTGCGCCCGACCCCGGAGCCCAGGATCGATCCGGTGGCCACGTGCGTGGTGGAGAGCGAGTAGCCGAAGTCGGTGGAGCAGAGGATCACGGCGGCCGAGCCCGACTCGGCGGCCATTCCCTGCGGCGGCTCGATCTCCACCAGCCCCTTTCCGAGTGCCCGGATCACCCGCCAGCCGCCGGCGTAGGTGCCCAGGGCGATGGCCAGCGCGCAGGAGAGGATCACCCAGTCCGGGGCCTTCGCCCCGGCCGGCAGGGTACCGTCGGCGATCAGGGCGAGGGTGATGACGCCCATGGTCTTCTGCGCGTCGTTGGTGCCGTGGGCGAGCGACACCATGGAGGCCGAGCCGATCTGGCCCAGCCGGAACCCGCGCTCGCGCGGGCGTTCGGACACCTCCCGGGTGATGCGGTAGACCAGCAGGGTGCCGGCCACGGCCACAAGGCCGGCGATGAACGGCGACAGCGCCGCCGGCACGATCACCTTGGAGACCAGGCCCTGCCACTTGACGGCCGAGGTGCCGGCCGCCGCCACCGTCGCCCCGATCACCCCGCCGATCAGCGCGTGCGACGAACTGGAAGGGATGCCGAGGTACCAGGTGGCCAGGTTCCACAGGATGCTGCCGGTCAGGCCCGCGCAGACCACGGTCAGCGTCACCGCCCCGCTGGAGACCAGGCCGTTGGCGATGGTCGCCGCCACCGCGGTCGACAGGAACGCACCGACCAGGTTCAGCACCGCCGAGACCGCGACCGCCACACGCGGCGGCAGGGCCCCGGTGACGATCGAGGTCGCCATCGCGTTGCCGGTGTCGTGGAAGCCGTTGGTGAAGTCGAAGCCCAACGCCGTGACGACCATCAGCGCCAGGACCGCGTCGTTGCCGGTCACGCGCCCGAACCTAACCCGCGTGCCGGGGCGGGCCCGGTCCGGCGACGATCCGGCACGCCGGACGACGACGGGCCACCATCCGGTCGGACCACCGTCGGGGCCTCCGGGCCGGCACGGCCGCGCCGCTCCGTGGCCGTTCCCGAGACACCGGGCCAGGCCGGGACCAGGCCGGGAATCGAGAGGGACAAAGTAGGATGAACAGCTCGTGCGCTACGCGCGAAGAGTTCCATCAATATCCCATTTGCCTTAATTAATCTCCCGCTTTCCCACGCACGGAGCCACCCTCATGGACAACCCGTCCACCGTCGACGCCGGCGCGATCGAGACCCGCGGAATCGAACCCGTCCCCGACCACGAGCGCCGGGGCACCGTCCGCGAGCTCTTCCCGACCTGGGTCGCGGCGAACATCAGCGTCCTGCTCCTCACCATGGGCGCGTCCCTGGTGGTGTTCAACCAGCTGAACTTCTGGCAGGTCCTGGTCGTCGCCGGGTGCGCCGCGCTCGTCTCCTTCGGCCTGGTCGGCCTGCTGTCGGTCTCCGGGAAGTGGGGCGGCGCGCCGGGGGCCACCCTGTCGCGGGCCGCGTTCGGCGTGCGCGGCAACCTCTTCCCCGGCGCGATCCTGTGGGTCGCCCGGTTCGGCTGGGAGACGATCAACGCCGTCACCGGCGCCTACGCCGTGCTGACCGTGCTCGACCTGCTCTTCGGCGTCAGGAGCAACACCGCGCTGATCGTCACCACGCTCCTCGTCTTCGTGGCCGGCACCTTCCTCGTCTCCGGCATGGGCCGCAAGGCCCTGAACGTCTGCAACACCTGGTCGACCTACCTCTTCGGCGTCTTCAGCGTCCTGGTCCTCGGCTATCTGATCGCCACCACCCACTGGAGCGAGGTCTTCAGCAAGCCCGCCGGCACCACCGCGATGATGATCGCCGGCATCGGGACCATCGCCGCCGGCGGCATCAGCTGGGTCCCCACCGGCCCCGACTTCACCCGCTACCTGCCCCGCGCCGCCTCCGGCAGGAAGATCGTCGGTGTCACGGTCTCCGGCGCCGGCCTGGTGATGGTGCCGATGGTGCTGATGGGCGCCGTGATGGCGGTGGGCTCCCCCGGCCTGGCCCAGGCCGCCGACCCGGTGTCCTTCCTCGGCGACCTGCTGCCGACCTGGCTGGCCGTGCCCTACCTGCTGACCGCGATCGTCGGCATGCTGCTGATCAACAGCCTCTCCATGTACTCGGCCGGCTTCACCGCGCAGACCATGGGCGTCAAGCTGCCGCGCGCCCTGGCCGTCAGCATCAACGCCGTGATCTCGCTGGTCGCCGGCCTGCTGCTGATGCTGGTCGCCAAGAGCTTCCTGGGCTCCTTCATCACCTTCCTCACCCTGCTCGCCGTCTCCTTCTCCGCCTGGATCGGCGTCTACGCGGTGGACATGTTCCGCCGCCGCTCGCGTGCGGTGCGCTACGACGCCGCCTCGCTGACGGACACCGGCAGGAACAGCCGCTACTGGTACACGGGGGGCTTCTGCCTGCAGGCGATGGTGGCCTGGGTGCTCGCACTGCTGACCGGGCTCGCCTTCACCAGGTGCGACTGGTTCACCGGCCCGCTCGCCGACACCCCCGTCGGCCGGAACGGACTCGCCTGGGCGGCCACCATCGTGATCTCGGCCGCGATCATGGCCGCGCTCCCCGCACCCCGGGAGAACGCCCCCGCCACCGCCGACGCCGGGCAGGACGCCGGCCTTCCGGCGCAGCGCGCCGAACGGGCCACCGTCTGACCGCGCGACGCCCAGCACGCCTGGCACGAGGCCCTCGCCCGCTACGACGACCTGCCCGCCCACTACCGCACCGCGGGCACCACCCTGCTCGCCTCCCTCGGCTTCCCCCCGCCCACAGCACCCCGGGGCCCGCGGAGCCGCTCGGGGGACGGGAGCCCACGGCGCGAGGGCGGGCGCGCCCCGGGGCGCGCCCGCTCGGGTGAATGAGCGGACCGGACGCCGCCCCGGGCGCCGGGCCGGGGAACGGTCTGCGGGCGTACGACCGTATCCCGAGGAGCCGTCGTGACCCTTTCCGTCGTGTTCAAGAGCAGGGACCAGATTCCGGGAGTGACCGCCTACCAGGTGTGGTCCTATCAGGTGTCGGGCACCGGCGCGGAGCTGCCGAAGGACCAGTTGGTCGCGCTCGGGCTGCCGATCGACATCGATGTGCGCGACCCGGGCGAGTTCCCGACCATCACCGCGTTAGCCGGCACCTTCGCGCAGGACGATCCGAGCGGCACCCGTCAGTACGTCGGACGGACCGTGACGACCCCGGGCAACGCCGTCATCTCGTTCGTCGCACCGGCCACGGACTCGGCCTGCGAGACGCTCCTGGTGAAGGCGGCCTCGGGCCAGCCCTGGGTCACCGTGCCGTTCACCACGCCCGGCAGCACGCCCAGCCTGGTCCAGACGCTGCCGGCCCCGCGGCGGGGCGCGGCCGTGTTCACCGGCCGTCCGCTGTCCGACTTCCGGGGCACGCTGCCGTACGCCAGCGAGGTGGTCGGCGTCTACCAGCCGCTGACCGGGTGGCTCGGGGCGCTCAGCACGATGCGGGCGATCGAGCGCGCGGGAGGCCACCCGCCGCTCGGCCCGGAGTCGTTCTCCGACGCCAACGCGGCGAAGCTCGAGGACTCCGCGCTGGCCGAGGTGGCCGGACGGTTCGACGCCGTCCCCGGTTCCGTGACGCCGGTGGGGGTCGTCAACCTGTTCCGCCAGTACTTCTTCGAGTTCGACACCTTCCTCGGCACTCCCGCCGGGCACCTGTGGCTCAGTCCCGGGGGGACGGTCGAACTCGTCGAGACCAGCACGCGCCGCACCCTGGTGGAGCGGACGGCCGAACAGTCGCAGGAGACCAGCCGGCAGGTCGAGGAGAGCCTCAGCAGCCAGGACGACGTCGCCGACGCGGTGAAGGAGTCGAACGCCAACGACACCAAGCTCGGCGTCAGCGCGACCGGCGGGGTGAACGCGCCGGTCTACCACGCCGAGGCCAGCGCCAACTTCAGCACGGACAACACGGTCAACAAGTCCTCCGAGGAGACCCACAAGCGCTCCCGGTCGCAGAGCGCGAAGGTCAGCAGCCAGATCAAGCGGAACTTCAAGACCACGTTCAAGACGGTCACCGAGACCACCGACACCTCGAGCCGTCGCTACGTCGTCCAGAACACCACGGCGAACCTGGTCAACTACGAGCTGCGGCGCAAGATGCGCAAGGTGGGGGTCCAGATCCAGCACATCGGCTCGCGCCTGTGCTGGCAGGTCTACCTGGACGATCCCGGCACGCCCCTGGGGCTCGGGGAACTCGTCCACGTCGTGCCCGCCCCCGACGTGACGGACGTCAAGAAGCCGGATCCGCCCGCCGTGCCGCAGAGCAAGGTCGTCGACTTCACGGGACCGTTCCCCATCCTGAAGTACCCCGGCACCAAGGACGGGCCCGACGCGGAGAACGCGGACTTCGTGTTCCTGGAGGGGCCTCCGCACGACCCGCCCATCGGCCCGGACGAGCCCAAGGGCCTGATGAGCTACGACCGGGCCCACCACATCATCGCCGAGGCCCCCTTCACCGCCGGCCCGCCGGCGCCCGGCTACACCCTGGTGGCCGTGGGGGTGAAGTCCGCCCAGTCCGGCGGGAAGCCCTGCAAGTTCGTCGCCCAGGAGTGCGACATCCTCGACCCCGCCCAGGGCCGGTTCAAGGTGATCGCGAAGTACCTCAACGTCGGTGACATGAACTCGATCGACCTGACGTTCACCCTGACCTGGGACCCGCCCCAGTCCGGCCAGGACCCCGCGCAGACCCAGTACCTCGCGGACCTCGCCACGTACGAGCAGGAGGTCGGCCGGGTCCGGCGCGAGGCGTACGCCAACGCGGTGCGGGACCGGCTGAAGCTGGTCAGCAACCTCCGCCCCCGGTCGGCGGACGACCTGCGCAGCGAGGAGCGCCACACGGTCTACCGGCAGCTGATCACCAAGATCACTCCGCTGTTCGCCGACCCGCACTTCAACGCCGAGATGCTCGGCCAGACCTTCGACGTCGACGAGATGCTCTACTTCGTCGCGCCCGACTACTGGAAGCCGCAGGCCTCCGGCGGACTCGACGGCAACGCGCTCAGCCGGTACCCGGTGCCGACGCCCCCGTGGGCCCCGCACCCGCCGGCGGCCGGTGACTGCTGGGTCGACCAGATCCCCGGGGAGACGGTGAGCGGCTGGTACACGCGCACGGCGAAGTCCCCGGATCCGGAACCGCAGCCCACGCCCGCCGCAGCAGCGCAGTCGGCGGCGGCGGCCGCGCCGTGCGACCCGCATCCCGAATGGCGGCTGGACTACCTGATCACCGAGGAGACGCTCCCCGCCCCGATGGGCAGCTCGCTGGGCTGGCGGATCCAGATCGACGGCGACGAGCGGCGCAACGAGTTCCTCAACGCGGCCTGGGTCAAGGCCGTCCTCCCGGTGCGGCCCGGGCACGAGCTGCAGGCGGTCAACTGGCTGGACTCCACCGTCGAGGGCCATGCCGCGCTCGGACTCCCCTACCCCTACAACCCGCTGCTGGACCCGCCGGAGTACCAGAACAAGACGGTCGGCCAGGTGCTCACCCTGGTCGCCACGAAGCTGGCGGCGACCAACTCCGACGTGGCCCAGACCATCGCCTCGGAGAAGGTCTTCCAGACCGGCTTCGACCCGCTGGCCGGCGGCTTCCAGCCCGGTAAGCCGTACCAGATCTTCGACCAGTGGGTGGAGGTCCTGCCGACCGACCAGATCGTGGCGGTCCCGGTGTCCTACGACCCGAAGACCGGTCAGCAGTTGTGAGTCCGGCTCCGAGCGCGCCGCCGGCCGACGGGTGCTGACCGATGGCCGGCACCCGCTACGTGCACGCGACGAAGGGGACGACCAGCGGGTCCTTCGACACACCCGCCAAGCCGGCGCGCTCGGTCGGCGCCGCCCTGAAGGCCGCCGCGGCGGGCGACACCGTCGTCATCCTGGACGCCGCGACCTACTTCGAGGACGAGCTCGTCATCGACAAACCCCTGACGCTGACCAGCGCGTACCTCCAGGCGCACCCGCAGGCCGATCCGAGCGATCCGCGGTTCGACGTCCGGCCGCTGCCCACCCTGGCGCCCAAACCGGATGCGCAGCACCGGGTGCTGCGCGTGTCCGGCGCCCCCGGCAGGCCTCTCGGGCCGGTGGTCGTCAGCGGTCTGCGCATCGCCCGGGGCCGCGCCGTCCACGTCCCGGGGAGTGCGGACCCGGCCCTCGGCGCGGGCGGCGGCATCGCCGTGGTCGACACCGACGACGTCCGGATCGAACGGTGCGTCATCGCGGCCTGCCGGACGCAGAGCGCACCGCTGGCCGCCTGGCCGGAGGCCGACCGGACCGCGCTGCGCCAGGACGTCGTGGACCTGGTCGACACCCTGGTCCCGCCGTTCGCCGAGGTCGTGCTCAACGCCGCGATCAGTGCCGCGAACACCCTGATCCGCAACCTCCCGGGCGGTATCGCGCCGATCCCCTCGTTCGACCGCAACGCCGTCAAGACGATCATCGGCCGGGAGTTCGACACGCACATCCCTCCCGGGAAGCCCGTCAACTGGCTGGCCGGCCAGGCCTTCGGCGGAGGCGTCGCCGCCGTCTGGTCCAGTGCGGTGATCCGCAACTGCCGGATCCAGGGCAACAGCGCACAGGGCCGGGGATCGGGGGTCGCGGTCGTCGGATACGGCTGGCCCACGGTCGAGAACTGCTGGATCGACAAGAACCGCAGCGGTGACCAGGGGCGCCTCGACGGCGGCGGCATCGGCGCGGAGATCTCCCTGCCGGGCAGGCTGACCCGCGACCTGAGCGAGGTCGACCTGGTCAGGTTCCTGCGCGGCAAGGCGGCCGCGGCGCGCTCGGCCCTGGCGTCCGTCGCGATGCCCGGCCCGATCGACCTGATGCACTTCGCCCAGTGGCTCCTCGACCCCGCACAGCCCCCCGTGATCACCGACAACGTCCGTCGGCTGATGGTGTTCCTGCCCACGGGCTACCGCAGGCCGGAGCTGCTCTTCCGGGAGCTCTTCTACGTGTTCGCCGCGACGGCGCTGGCGCTGGGGCGGTGGGACGCGTGGAACGAGGCCGAGATCAAGGCCGCCCGCAGCCGGTCGATCACCGTGAAGAACGCCGTGATCACCGACAACGTGTGCGGTGACGACGGAGGCGGCGTCTACGGCTCCGTCCTGTCGCGCATCGCGGTCACCGGCTGCCGGATCGAGGGCAACAGCGCCCCCGGCGCGGGCGGCGGCGTCCGCCTGACCATGGGATCCGCCGGGGCCTTCACCGGCTGCACGATCACCCGCAACGTCTGCGGCACCCGGCCCGGGGTGCAGATGTCCAAGGCCCGGCCCGCCTGGTCCCTCACGGTCGGCGGCCTGACGATCACCATTCCCGCGGAGCCCTCCCGCCCCGTGGCGACCCCGGGCGGCGGCGGCATCTCGGTGCGCAACGCGGACGTCGCACTGACGACCACCGCCATCGGGACCACGCCCGGCGGGCCGACCGGCAACCTCACCAGCGACCACCCCGGCGGGGGGCTGCTGGTGTACGCGGACACCGAAGGCGACATGGCCGGCTTCCCCGACCTGTGGACCACCATCCAGCACGAGGTGTTCGAGATCCGCGACATCCGGGTGACGGTGGACGCGAGCTGCCGGATCACCGGGAACGGCGCCGGCTTCCGGGCCGGTCCGACGCCGGTGACCACGCCCCTCTTCGCCAAGGGCGGGGGCTTCTTCTTCCTGCGCGGCGCCTTCCCGGACGCGCCCACCCCGCAGGTCTCCGTCACCGACGTCGCCGCGACCGTCCGGGGCAACATCGCGCAGGTCCACCCGTACGAATCGCGGGTCGAACCGCACGTCACCGTCCGGGCCTCCCACGACGTCTGCATCCAGGACCGCAAGGCCCTCAAGGAGTGGACCGAGACGAACGACGCGCCCCTGGTCAAGGGCGGCACGCTGCGCTGGCCCTGACGCGGCGGCGGCCGGGGCAGGGGGCCCGGCATGGGCGCGGCGGCCGAGACAGGGGCGTGGCGGCCGGGTCGGGGCGCGGCGGCCCGGGCTTGCCCCACGGGTCGCACCCGTGGCAAATCCGCTTGCTCGGGGGCCGGGGCGGCCGGGAGGCTTGGGCGGTGATTCATGTCCTGGCCCCCGGCCGGCTCGCGGTGCGCGCCGCCGTGCCCCGGCAGGAGTGCCCCGGCCCCGCCCCCGGCCGACCGGCGGCCCCGTCGCGGGACGGCGCGGCCGGGGACATCCACCCCTACGACGACGGCAACGCCCGCGCCGCCTTCCTCTCCCGGCACATCGGCGGCCAAACCGGAGGCAGCCCGCCGTAACGCCGCCGCGCACCCCGCCCGTGGCTAGGGACGCCACCGGGCCCGGCCGTCGCCGGCGCAGCATGACCATCGCCCCGCTACCCACCCGACCCCACGGGAGACGACCCATGCCTGAACACCCTCCCTCACACCGCGTCACCCTCCGCCTGCCCACCGAGCTTGCCGAATGGCTCAACTGCTTCGCCGAGATCTCCCATCGGTCCGTCGACGACGTGGTCCGGCGACTCGTCGAGGCCGAGCGGGCCCGCGTCGAGGCGAACTGGGAACGGCGGGGACCGGAGGGCACCTGAGCCGCGCCGCCGGTCGGACTTCCCGGGTTCGAGGCGGGGCCCGGCGCGAACGCCTCCGGCGTGGGCGTCGGCACGCTTCCAGCGCCGTCCGGCACGCCCTTCCTCGGCACACGAACACCGCGCAGGATGGGGCCGGGCGTCCGAGGAGGCGCACGGCGACCGGCCGGGCCGCGCGGCAACACCATTCCGGGTCGGCCCCCGGCGGTTCAACAGAAGGAGGACCGGTGCGCCTACGCCGCAAAGCGGGTCGCCTCATGACCACCCGTCAGCGCTTCGGACGGGCGGTGAGGAGCGCCGCCGTGGCAGCGGTCCTGGCCTCCGTGGCGGCCGGCCCGGTCACAGCGGTACACGCCCAGGCGTCGCCGGGGCGGCCGGCGGCCGAACCGTGCGTCACGGCCGGGCCCGGCCGGCAGGCGGCACCGGCCCGGTGGGCGCCGACCGGGAACCCGCAGCCGTCCGTCGTGCCGGGACGGATGCGTTCCGACTGCGGGGCGATCCCGTCGGGCTTCACGAAGGAACAGGCCGACCGCGCCGAGGTGATGGAGGCCGCGCTGCTCGCCGAGCCGGCGGAAGCGAGGACGCGGGCGTCGGCCGCGGCCGGCTGCCGGGTCTACTGGCCGGCGCCGTACGAGGTCTGCGGTGCGATCCGGGAGAAGTACGACGAACTCGGCGGGCCCACCAGCTTCCTGCTGTACCCGGCGTCGGAGGAGCTGACCAACCCCGACGGGCAGGGAAGGCGTTCGGTGTTCCAGAACGGGCCCATCTACTGGTCGGCGGACAGCGGCGCGCACCCGGTGGCCAACCACTTCTTCGCCGCCTGGCAGCGCAACGGCTGGGAGGCCGGCCCGCTCGGGTATCCGACCTCGGACGAGATCGTCAACCCCGACAACGTCGGCCGCCGCCAGTACTTCCAGGGCGGCACGATCTACTGGCACCTGAACGAGGCGTACTACGTCACCGGCGCGATCCGCGACAAGTGGGGCGAGACCGGGTGGGAAGGCGGCCCGCTCGGGTACCCGGCCGGCGACGAGATCCGGCTGCCGGACGGCCGGGGCCGCATGAACAGGTTCGAACACGGCGTCGTCTACTGGTCCCCCGACACGGGGGCGCATCCGGTCACCGGCACCGTCCTGGACCAGTGGTCCGGCGCCGGCCACGAGGCGAGCGCGTACGGCTATCCGACAGCCGACCCGGTCACCCACCCCGGCGGCGTCCAGGAGCAGCAGTTCCAGCACGACCTCGTCTACAGCTCCGGTGTGACGGTACCCGTCGCCCCCGGGGTCTCCTTCTCGCTGGGCGTGCCGTCGGCCGGCCGGCTCCAGCCCGCGACGGTGACCGACGGCGTCGTCCTGCACGGCCCCGGCTTCGACGCCCGGTTCCGACGCGTGGCCGACGACGGCTCGTTCGAGGTGTCGCTGGTCCGTCTGGACGGCAGCGCCCCGACGTCGGTGGACGTCCTGCTCGGCGCGCCCGCCGACCACACGCTGCGCGCCACCGCGCAGCGGGTGGAGCTCGTCGACCCGGCGGGGGCGGTCGTCGCCGGGGTCGGACTGCCCCCGGGCTTCGACTCGACCGGAGCGGCGGTGCCCGTGCGGGCGAGCCTCGACGGCAACAGGCTGCGCCTGCAGCTCGGCGACGCCACCGCGTACCCGATCGCGTTCCCCGCCATCGCCGCGCGCGGGGACGCCCTGGACCAGTGGTGGTCGACCGGCGTCCAGCAGCGCAGCGTGTGCGAGAGCGAGCCCTACGACTGCTACCGGGTGCGCAACGCCCGCGGACCGGCGTTCAACCTGTCGAAGGCGGCGTTCCCCGAGGCGACGGAGACCGACGACAACCGGATCGACGCCGCGCGGCACTGCCTTTGGAACGGGCTGATGACCGAGGGCGCCAACCGGGGCTTCGCGGAACGGATGGCCGCGGCCCACGAACGCGACGGGCAGGCGAATCCGGACTGGACCCGCAACGCCCAGCTGATGGACGAGTACAACAACAGGACCGGCGTCCAGGTCGGGCTCCGGAACGAGGGGTCACCCGCCGCCATCGAGTCCACGTGCCTGCGCTACGGGCAGGAGGCGCGGATCGTCCCCGAACCGGAGTCCATCGACCTCACCAACCCGTACGGGACCGACCTCATCGCCTTGCGCCACCCCTGACCGCAGGGGCCCCGGTTCGGGACAGCCGACCGCGTTGCCCGACCGATCGGGCGTGGCGCGAACCGCGGGCGCGGGGTGCCGCGCGAGGCCGGGCAGGGCGCTACCGGGCGGCGTCGGCGGGTGTGTGCAGCCTCGCCCGGTAGGCGCGCTTCTTGACGAGGGCGCCGCAGGTCTTCATCGAGCACCAGCGGCGGGCGCCCGCGCGGGAGGTGTCGACGAAGGGGACGCCGCAGTCGGGGTTTCCACAGACGCGGACGCGGGTGCGGTGGTCGGAGGCGCAGAGCGCTATCAGGTCCCGGGCGACCATCGAGAGCACCGCCGCGACCCCGTCGCCGTGCCAGCGCACGGTGGCGGTGTCGGGGGCGAGTTCGGGCACCGGGGCGGGCTCGGCGGCCGCGCGGTTGACGAGCGCGATGTCCTCGAGGGAGAGCGGGTCGGCGTCGGCGAGGGAGCGGCCGGTCCGCTGGATCGCCTCGCGCAGGCGCCGGGCCCGGTCCAGGTCGGCCTCGGTGCAGGTCGGCGGCGTCACCGTGCAGCCGCTCTCCACCGCCCAGCGGCTCAAGTCCTCGGGCCGGGCCAGCCGTTCGAAGGGCGTGTCGGTGCCGCGGTCGGCCAGGGTGCCGGCGAAGGCGAAGCACAACCGCGCGTCCTCGAAGCGGAAGTCGGCCTTGCCGCGCTGGCGGCCCTCGCGGGGGCCTTCCTTGTCGTCCATGTCCACCACTTTAAGCGGTTGACACGGCTCCGGACAAGCGGCTAGTTTCCAAGTCCACCACCTGAACCGGTGGACTTTGAGCGAACACCCACAGCACGAGGAGGCCGCACCATGCGCGCCGCAGTCATCGAGGAACTCCGCAAGCCGCTCGTCGTCCGCGAGGTGCCCGACCCCGTCTGTCCGCCGGACGGCGCGATCGTGCGCGTCGGGGCGAACGGGATCTGCCGGACCGACTGGGCCCTGTGGGCCGGGGAGTTCTGGACCGGCGGGCCGCGGGTCGAGGCCCCGTTCGTCCTCGGCCACGAGTTCGCCGGCACCGTCGTCGAGGTCGGCCGCGAGGTGCGGGGGTGGAAGGAGGGCGACCGGGTCATCTTCCCGATGAACCCCGGCGAGGGCTCGTGCGAGATGTGCCGCAGCGGCAACCAGCACGTCTGCGACCACGTGGACTCGCTCGTGCCCGGGGTGTCCTACTGGGGCGCCTTCGCCGAGTACGTCGTGGTCCGCTTCGCCGACGTCAACCTGGTCGAGGTGCCGGAGGGCGTCGGCTTCGTGGACGTCGCAGCCCTGGCCTGCCGCTACATGACGGCCTTCCACGGGGTCGTCGACCAGGCGCGGGTCCGCGGCGGCGAATGGGTCGCGGTGTACGGGGCCGGGGGCGGCATGGGGCTGTCCACGGTGGAGATCGCCGCGGCGACGGGCGCCAACGTCATCGCGATCGACATCACGGAGGACAAGCTGGACGCCGCCCGCGCGCTCGGCGCCGTCCACACCGTCAACGCCTCGGTGGACGACCCCGCCGAGGCGGTCAGGACCCTCACCGGCGGCGGCGCGCACGTATCGGTCGACGCCGTGGGCATCGCCGCCGCCTGCCGCAACTCCGTGCTGTCCCTGCGCACCCGCGGCCGCCACCTCCAGCTCGGGCACACCACCGCCGCCGAGCAGGGGCACGTCGCGCTGCCGATCGACGTCATGATGGTCAAGGAGCTGGAGTTCCTGAGTGCCTTCGGCATGCAGGGCCAGCGCTTCGGCACCATGTTGAACATGATCGCCGCCGGCCGCCTCAGCCCCGGCCGCGTCGTCTCGCGCACCGTCGGCCTCGACGAGGCGAGCGCGGTCCTGGAATCCCTGGAGACGTACGGGCCCACCGGCGTCGTCGTCATCGACGAGTTCCGCCCCTGAGATCTCCCTTCCCGAGGCTCCCCTTCCCAAGGCCCCCCTTCCCGAAAGCAGGCACCACCATGACCGTTTCCCGTCAGCTGATGGACCAGGAGCTGAGCCTGGCCCTCGACGGCGTCCCCATGACCCCCAACGGCGCGTTCGACCTGACGGACCTCGCCGCGACGCGCGCGGCGTTCCGCGCCCAGGCCGAGGCGGCGGCCGACGGCCTGCCCGACGACCCGCCGGTCACCGTCGAGGTCCACCTCGCGCGCCGGACGGACGGCCCGGACGTGCCGGTCCGCCTGCTGCGGCCCACGGCCGCGCCGGGACCGCTGCCGGTGCTGCTCTGGTTCCACGGCGGCGGACAGGTGCTCGGCTTCGCCGCCCAGGACGACCCCTGGCTCAAGCGGCTGGGCGCGAGCCTCGGCTGCGCCGTCGCCGTGGTCGACTACCGGCTCGCCCCCGAGACGCCCGCCCCCGGCGCCGCCGAGGACGGCTTCACCGCCTACCAGTGGCTCGGCCGCGAGGCGGACGCCCTGGGCCTGGACGGCGCCCGCATCGGCATCGCGGGCCAGAGCGGCGGTGGCGGCATCGCGGCGGCCACCGCCCTCCTGGTCCGCGACCGCGGCGGCGCGGCGCCGCTGTTCCAGTCCCTGACGTATCCCATGCTCGACGACCGCAACCGGACCGCGTCGAGCCACGAGATCACCGACATCGGCATCTGGGACCGCTCGACCAACCTCCTCGCCTGGCAGGCGATCCTGGGCGACCGGGCCGGAACCGACGAGGTCTGCCCGTACGCGGCCCCCTCCCGCGCCACCGACCTCACCGCCCTGCCGCCCACCTTCATCGCCGTCGGCGACCTCGACTGCTTCCGCGACGAGGACCTCGACTACGCCACCCGCCTGCGCGCCCACGGCGTCCCGGTCGAGCTCCACCTCTACCCCGGCGCCTACCACGCCTTCGACCTCTTCGCCCCCGACTCCCGACTGGCCACCGGCTTCCACCAGACCTGGTTCAACTACCTCGCACGCCAGTTCCGCACCACCGCCACCACCACCGGCTGACCCCGGGCCGCCGCCCGGGTCCGGCGGCGGGCCGGGCCCGCGAGGCCCGGGCCGTCACGGCTTCCGGGTCCACTGGGTGCGGCGTTCGACCGACTCCAGCACCCGGACGGGCACCTGCCCGGCGAACCGGGCCAGGGCCTGGTCGAGCTCGCCGAGCGACAGCGGACGGTCGCGGATGATCTGGAACTCGTACCGCAGCTCGCCGCGGGTCACCCAGAAGACCCGGCGCTGCTGGTAGCCGGAGTTCCGGGGCTGCCCGTAGTCCTGCCGGTGGACCTCGACGGTGCCGACCTCGATCAGCCGGATCTCCGACCAGGGCGCGTGGAAGCGGGCGCCCGGCGCGTGGAAACCGGCCGCGTCCAGCCGGAAGTCGGGCACCAGCGTGCTCCGCAGGACGGCGGCCAGGCCCAGCAGGCCACCCACCACGCACAGCAGGCAGAACGCCCAGAAGAACAGCAGCACCACGAGGGGCGTGTCGTCCCAGGAGAGGACCATGTTGAACACCAGCAGCCCCAGCACGACGGCGAAGGCGCTGCCGAACGCGGCGGATCCCTTTCCGTCCCCGCGGATCTCGTACGGCTCGTGGTGCACCGGCACGGCCATCCCCCCGTTCCTCCCGTGCGGTCCATGATGCCCCGGGACCAAGCCGGGCACACCGGCGCGGAGCGGCACCCACGTCGCGGTGAACGTCGGACCGGACGGGACTACCCGGCAGGATGCGATCCCACCCCGACGGCCACCGGGGCGTCTCATGCCCTGCGTCGTCGCATCGCGCGGCGTTCCGTTTCCGTCGTCCCGCCCCAGACCCCTTCCACGGGCTCGGCGTTCAGCGCCCAGTCCAGGCACTGCCGGGCCACGGGGCAGCGGCCGCAGACGGCCTTCGCCTCGTCACTCTGTACGCGTGTCGGGAGGCTGGTGCTGCTCCCGACGGGAAAGAAGAGTTCGGGGTCCGTGCCTCGGCACCCGGCCGACTCGCGCCAGTTCATGAGGTTCCCTCCGCGCCACGCGGGGCCGGAGGGCGCGGGCGGCGCGAGGGGCTCCCCCGGTCCGCCCGCGTGGCCGCCGTCCACGGTCAGGATCTCCCGCACGGTGTCCTCCGTTCTCCCGGTCTCCTCCGCTATGACTGCGCGCGGGCGGTGGTTGTGACATCGCCCGCCGGGCCGGCCGCGTGGTCGCACCTCGACGCCGGGCACCACCCGTTCCTGTCCCGCCCCGCGGAGGTCCGCGACGTGCTGCTGGGCCTGTGACCGCGACACGATGGCCCGGATGCCGCGACTCCCTTGCTATATAAGCCCGTTGACGTATCTTTCGCCGCAGATCGCCGACGGGCGTTGACCATCGGCCCGCCCGGGGATTGGCTTGCCCGGAAAGCCCGCCACCGGGAGGGAGCCCGGCCGGGCGACCAGAGGGGAAGACCTGATGACACGTACCAGCCGGACGACCCGCACCCGGTGGCTCGCGGGCGGCGGTGTGCTGGCCGCGGCCGCGTTGATCGCCGCCACCGCCGCCCCCGCCCAGGCCGGACCGGTGCCGCGCGGCACCGTCCAGATCAGCACCGGGGTGAACGGCGCCGTGCCCGACGGCCAGTCGTCCAGCCAGGGCATCAGCGCCGACGGCCGCTACGCCCTGTTCACCTCCTGGGCCACGAACCTGGTGGAGCAGCCCGGGAAGAGCTGGCGCGACGCCTATGTGACGGACCTGCGCACCGGGCGCACCGAGCGGGTCAACCTCTCCGACTCGGGCGAGCCGCTGGCCGGCTTCACCGACTACACCGCGATCAACGCGAACGGCCGCTACGTCGCCTTCGACAGCGAAGCCGAGGACGTGGCGCCCGGCGCTCGGGTGAAGGGGCGCGACGAGGTGTACGTGCGCGACCGCCGGACGGGGCGCACCGAGCTGATCAGCGGCAGCGCCGCCGGGACCGACACCGACCAGTACCACTCCTCGTACGCGCCCTCGATCAGCGCGGACGGTCGGTACGTGGCCTTCGTGTCCTCCCGGACCGACCTGGACCCGACGGTCGTGGACACCGACCCCTCGCTGGCCAGGCCGTACACCTGGAAGTACAACGTCTACCTCACCGACCGGCGGACCCACACCACCCGGCTGGTCTCCCGTGACGTGAACGGCAAGCCGGGCGAGAGCCTCTCGGTGCACCCGACGATCAGCGCGGACGGCCGCACCATCGGCTTCTCCTCGCTCTCCGCGCTGCTGCCGGAGGAGCAGCCCCCCGCCGTCGCGTCCACCGACGTGGAGCTGACCCCGAGCGCCGCCGAGGCCGCGCGCCGCAGCGTCCCGAAGGGCCCGGCGGAGCCGCTCCTCTCGCACCCGACGTCCGCCGTCTACTACACCTACGAGGTGCCGACCGGGAAGCTGACGCCCGTGAGCGTGGGCCTCGACGGCGTGCTGGGCCACTCCAGCTTCGAGGCGACGATCAGCCCCGACGGGCGGCGCGCGATCTACACCCTGCCCGAGCCCGGCGGCTCGACCAACGGTCACCGCTACCACACGGTGCTCCACGTCCGGGACCTGCGGACGGGCAAGGTGACGAAGGTCAGCGGCGGCCTGCCGGGCACCAGTTCGGTCGGCTCCTCGGACCACGGCTCGATCACCGCCGACAACCGCTGGCTCTACTTCGAGTCCGCCGCCGACAACCTGGTGGCCGGCCCGCAGCACCCCGGCTGGGACGTCTACCGCCAGGACCTGCGCACCGGCCGCACCGAGCGGGTCTCCACCGCGCCGGACGGCTCGTTCGGCAACGGCTCGTCGAGGGCGCCCTTCGTGGACGCCGCGGGCCGCACGGTGGTGTTCGGATCGACCAGCGGCAACCTGGTGGCCGGCACCGACGCCCCGCCGACCGAGGACTCCCAGGCCTTCGTCGCGTTCGCCGGGCGCCACCGGGGCCACGGCGACGACCTGGGCGAGAACCAGGGCGAGAACCAGGACGGCTGACCGGGCCCGCCGCGCCGCCCCGGGGAGCACGAGGTCCGGGGCGGGCGGTGGCGCGGCGGCCGGTCCGGTGCGCGGTCTACCGCGCCCGGAGTTCCGCCTCGCGCGCCGCCAGCGCGAGCGCGAGCACCCGTTCCCGGTAGGGGTTGCCGACGTCCAGCGCCCGGGCCGTCGCGACCGCCTCCTCCAGCAGCGCCAGGCGGGCCCGCGGCAGTCCGCTCACCTCCGGAAAGCGGGTCGCCTCGACCAGCACCCGGGCCGGCTTCGATCCGTACACCTCGGGCGAGAGCGGCGTCAGCACCCGGTAGGCCCACAGCCCCCGCGGCCCCCGCAGCACCCGCCGGTCCGTACTGAGCAGCAGCATCCTCGCCCGCAGCACCGCATCCTGATTCACCGTGTCCCCCTTCGTCGTCGCCCCCTCCCCCGCGGCCGCGCAGGGCAGCACGACGTGCGCGCCGGCGCCCGGGAGCGGGCGCCGGCACGGAGCCGGGGAGCGTGGATGACGTCGAGTCTGCGGGCCGCCGAGGCTCCCGACAAGGGCGATCGGCTGTGCTCCCGGTCCTACCGGACAGGCCCCCTGACAGGCCATGATGGGGTCGACACGCTTCCGGACCCCGCGGGCGGGTGCCCGGGCGGAGGCGGTACGGGGCCGTGACTACGACGGGGCCGCGGTGTGCCAGGTGGCGATCCAGCAGGCGGTCGCCAGGGTGGCGGCGCCGGCCGCGGCCATCGCGGCGCCGGTGCCCGCCGCGGTCGCGAGCACACCGAAGCAGGCCGGGCCGACGCCCTGGAGGGTCATCGTGCCGGAGTGCAGCAGCCCGAACGCCTGCCCCTGGGCGGCGGCGGGCACGGCGTCCAGGAAGGCCCGCTGCAGCCCCAGGGAGTAGGCGAAGCCGGTCCCGGCGCAGAGCAGCAGGACCGCGCTCAACCCGGCGCCGGGACCGGCCGCGAAGGCCAGCAGCGGAACTCCCATCACCGCGGCGAGCGGGGCCACCAGGCGCTCCCGCACGGGCGGCCGCAGCAGACGGCCGACGACCAGGGCGCCCGTCAGCATGCCGGCCGGCACGCAGGCCATCAGCAGGGCGTAGGTGCCGGGGGCGAAGTGCCGCTGCCCCGCGTAGGCGACGATCAGCGCCTCGGCGCCGGCCGTGGCGGCGCCCGGGAGCCACTGCGCGAGCAGCAGCCGGCGCGGGAGCCGGGCGCTCATCAGGGCGGCGGTCCCGCGCAGTCCGGCCTTCGCCACGGAGCCGGACGGACCGCTGTCGGGGTCGATGCGCGGCAGGCCCAGGCGGACCGCCACCGCGGCCGTGAGGTGGAGCGCGGCGCCGACGGCGAGCGCCTGGCGGGTGCCGAGGGCCGCGACGGCGGCCCCGCCGAGGGCCAGGCCCGCCAGTTGGGCGACCGAGGAGGACATGCTGTTCAGTGACCGCCCCAGCACATAGGCGTCGCCGGTCAGCCAGCGGGCCACCAGCCGCCCCGAGGCGCCGTGGAACACCGGCGTCACCAGCGCGACGAGCGCCACCAGCGCCAGATCCGCCGCGACGGACAGCGGCAGCGTCGCCAGGGCCAGTGCCGCCGCGGCCTCCAGCAGGTAGCCTCCGGCGATCAGGGCCCGCGGTGGCAGCCGGTCGGCGAGCGGGCCGAGCAGCACGGAGCCGAACAGCTGGGGCAGGAAGCCCGCCCCGAAGGACACCGCGCTCAGCAGGGGTGAGCCGGTGGTGGCGAAGACCAGGACCGAGAACGCCGAGATGCGCAGCGAATCGGCGGTGATCGCCACGGACCGGGCGAGGAAGAGCACCCTGAACCGGGGTTCGGCGAGGACCTCACGGTAGGTGGTGCGGTGTGTGGGCACGTGCGTGGTCATGCGCGGCAGCCTCCCGGGGATCGTCCCGGCCGGGCGAATGATTCGTCCCCCGGCGTAAGGTCGCGGGTCCGTGGGGTCGGAGGTCGTCGTCGTAGGGTCTGGGCATGATCCGCTTCGAAGTCGCCGCCGAGGCCCTGCTGCGCAGCCGCTTCGCCCTCTCCCCCGCCTTCGAACTGGCCTGCCTGTTGCGGTCCCTGGACGGCCGGGGCCGCGGGCGGCTGCCCGCCGCGTGGGCGGCACGGCTGCGGCCCGCCTTCGAGCGGCTGCGCCGCGAGAGCGACCTGGACGCGGCGCTCGCCCTGCACACGCCCCGCGGCGGCGCCGACTTCATCACCGTTCCGCCCAGGCGCCTGGCCCAGACCTGGGAGGAGGACCTGGCCGCCGTCCGCGCGACGCCGCCGGGGCAGGCCCGCGCCGAGATCGCCCGCGTGCTGGCCGTGCAGCCGGTCCGGGATCCCGGGGTCCGGCGGATCCTGGCCGCACCGGACGCCGTCGAGCGGATCGCCGTCGCGCTGGACCGGGCCTGGCACGAACTCCTGGCCGCCGACTGGCCGTTGCTGCGCGCGGTCTGCGAGCGGGACGTGGTGCACCGGGTGGGCCTGATCGGCGAACAGGGGTGGGAGGCCGTGATCGCCGGCCTGCACGACGGGGTGTCGTGGCGGGACGGGGGGATCGAGGTCCGCGTCGCCAGTGGCGCTACCGTGGCGCTGGCCGGGGAGGGACTGCTGCTGATCCCCTCGGTCTTCATCGTCCCGACCGTCGCCGCGCACACGGCGCCGCCCTGGCCGAAGACCCTGATCTACCCCGCCCGCGGCACCGCCGCCCTCCTGGAGACACCGCCCGCCGGCCCGCCCCAGGCCCTCGGCGCGCTGATCGGGCGCTCGCGGGCCCGGGTCCTCGCCGCGCTGGACACCCCCGCCAGCACCAGCCAGCTCGCGCGTCAGCTCCGGCTGGCGACCGGCGCGGTCGGTGACCACCTCGCGGTCCTGCTCGACGCCGGCCTGCTCAGCCGCGCCCGCTCGGGGCGCTCCGTGCTCTACCAGCGCACGGCGCTGGGGGACGCCCTGGCCTCAGGTGCGGACGCCACCCTCGCCGGGGCCGGCTGACGCGCCGGCCGCGATCGCGGCCGGGACCGGCGGAGCCCGAGCCGCCCCGTCAGCCGGCGGACAGGTCCAGCTTGAAGGGCGAGCCGTTGGAGCTCGGCGTCCAGCCCCTCGAACGCGCCGCCCGGATACCGGCGGCGACCTCCCCCGGCAGGACGACCTGGTCCGGCACCAGGTCCGGGTCGAGGAAGGCCCGCCGTCCGGTCTCCACGACGAGCGTCGTCCCCGGGCGGGCCGCCGCCTCGGCCACGTAGCCCAAGGTGCCGCCTTCGTAGTCACAGCACAGGTGCCGCCTGCTCACACGCCAGCGGTACTCCACACCGTCGACGACGATGCGGCGGGAACCCTTCTTGGCCAGTGCCACCGTGTTGCCCCTCAGCCTTCGGTTGTCCGTGTCTCCGCGGACAGTCTCCTGGCGGAACCCACGCGTGTCACCGGGTTTGCTCCGGCCCGGCCCGTTGCGGTGCCGGTCGCACGGCCCGGTCGAGCACAGCACCGTGTTCGGGGGCGGCCCGCGCCCGAGTCCGGCCGGTACGACACCGTGGACGTCGACGAGGCCGCCCGCGGCTTCCTCGGCAGACCGATCGCTGAATGATCGTTTTCAGTCAGATATGCCGAACGGTCAATCTTGATCTGTTCGGAGCTGATCACCATCGCTAGGGTGCGGCGCGTCCCCGCAGTTACGCCCGCCCCCGCCGCCCCCGCGGCCGGGCAGACAACCGATCGGAACGGTGTCGCCGTGACCAGGATCCTCCGTCAGCTGATGACCCGCGCGGGAAGGGCGGCCGCGACGGTCGCCGTGCTCGCGGCCGCCCTCACCGGGACCACCGCGGCCGGGACCGCCTCCGCGGCCGGCGGGTGGAGCTGCTCCGGGGCGCCCGTCCCGGCCGGCTACGTCATCACCATGTACAACGCCAGTGGCTGCAACAACCACGGCTCGTGGTACCAGCAGCCCGCCCAGAACCGCCTCTGGACCTGCTCCGGCTCGCCGATCGTCTCCGGCTACGTGCTGACGAACTACGACTCGCGCGGCTGCAGCGGCGTCGGCGCCTGGTACCACGAGCTGGTCCGCAACGGCGTCTGGACCTGTCCCTACTCGCCGATCCCCGCCGGCTACCGCAGCACCACCTACGACGCCCGCGGCTGCAGCGGCCTCGGCGCCTGGCTCACCGTCAAGGCCTGAGTCCGTGCCCGCCGTCCCGTGCCCGGCCGCTCACCCGGTCGGGGCCGGGACGGTCCGGCGCCCGGCGATTGGTAGCGTGGCCGTCGTGACCGAGCTGGAAGAGCTGGAAGAACTGATACTGACCCCCGACGAGCGGGCCCGGGGGGTCCGGATCGACCGTGCGATGTTCACCCTGGACTGGGCCGGTGAGGACGAACCGGGCCGGCTCGCGGCGTTCGTGGCCGGCCGGGTGCGGGCCTTCGGGGCGGAACCGACGGGCGTCGACACCGACGCCGTGCGCCGGGAGGCCGAGGCCGACCCGGCGCTGCGCCGCGGTGATCTCCCGGTCCGCCAGCTCGACCACCTCGCCGGTGTGCTGGCGGATCTCGGCTGCACGCTCATGGTGTGGGACAGCGGCACCGACGCCTACGAGGTGCTGGTCGCGCCGACCGGTGACCGTGAGCCGACCGGCCTGACGCACCAGGGTCTCCCGGTGCGGCCCTGGGGCACGGAACCCGACGGGACGCTGGTCAGCCTGAACTGCCCGAGCTGCTCGCAGATGCTGGTCTGGGAACTGCCACCGACCGAGACCCTGGCCGACGAGCACTGCGATTGCGGAGCCCCGCTGTTCGACGCCGCCGGCCTCCCCCGGCCCGGGGTCACCCTCCACGACTGAGCCGCCCGCGCGGGACGTACCGTGGCGGCATGATCATTGACGAGGCGGGACGCGAGGCGGTGCGAGCCGGCCTCGCCGGTGTGCGGAACTTCCGGGACGCCGGCGGGGTCGGCTCGCTGCGCGAGGGCCTGCTCTACCGCTCCGGTGCGCTGTGCGACCTGGCGGCCGGCGGCGCGCGGTCGCTGGAGCGGCTGGGTGTGCGCACGGTCGTGGACCTCCGGAGCGTCCCCGAGGTCGCGGCCGGGCCGGACGTGCTGCACGGTCTCGGCCTCGACCACGTGCACGTTCCGGTGTTCGCCGAGCAGCGGTGGCCGGACGACCAGGCGGAGCTCTATCCGGCCATGGCCGAGCACGCCGGGCGATCCGTGGTCGCGGTCGTCCGCGGGCTCGTCGCGGCCGGCGGTTCTCCCGTCCTGGTGCACTGCGCCTCGGGGAAGGACCGGACCGGCGTGGTGGTCGCCGTCGTCCAGACGCTGCTGGGGGCGTCCGAAGCCGAGGTCACCGGGGACTTCCTGCGGTCGAACGCCGAGTTGGGCCTGACCGGTCCGGTGCCCTCGTCCACGGCGGGGCACGGCGCCCGACCGGTCGCCGCCGGCCATCTGCGGCGGGCGCTGGTCCGGATCCGCAGCCACCACGGCTCGATCCCGGCCTATCTCACCGCACACGGTGCCAGGAGCTCGGAACTGGAGGCGCTGACCCGGTTGGCCCCGGCGGCGGCGCGGTCCTAGGCGAGCCCGGCCGGGCCGTCCTCGGCGGGGAGGCGGATGGCGAGGACCGCCATGTCGTCGTGGCCGTCGCTGGGGTGCCGGTCGGCGAGGACGTGGACGAGGTCGTCGAGCGGCAGGGTGGCGTGGGCGGCGGCGAGGGCGGCCAGGGCGTCCAGGCCCTCGTCGATGGGGCGCGCGGGGTCTTCGACGAGGCCGTCGGTGAACAGGACGACGGTGGCGCCGGCGGGCAGCGGGCGGGTGTGGTCGGGGCGGTGGAGGTCGGGGTCGACGCCCAGCGGGATGCCGGGTTCGGCGTCCAGGTACCGGGCGCGCCCGTCGGGGGTGACGAGGAGGGGCGGCAGGTGGCCGGCGGTGCTCCAGTGGAGGCTCCAGCCGTCGGCGGAGGGTTCGATCCGGGCCAGGCACGCGGTGGTCACGGGCAGGTCGGTGATGGCGCCCACGGTGCGGTCGAGCTGGGTCAGCACCGAGCTGGGCGGGGTCCTGCGGTCGAAGAGCAGCGCGCGGAGCATGTTGCGGGCCTGGGCCATCGCCGCGGCCGCCTGCAGGTCGTGGCCGACCACGTCGCCGATGACGGCCACGCAGGCCCGGTCGGGCAGGACGGCGGCGTCGTACCAGTCACCGCCGACGCCGGCCGGCTCGGCGGCGGTGCGGTAGACCGCCGCCCCGGAGAACGGGGCCAGGTCCGGCAGCGTGGGCAGCAGCAGCCGCTGGAACTGCTCCGCGCTGTCCCGCATGTAGCCGAACAGGCGGGCGTTCTCGATGGCGATGCCGGCCGCACCGGCGAGGGCCCGGACGATCTCCTCGTCGTCCTCGTCGAACGGCCGGCCGTCCGCGCGCTCGGAGAGGTACAGGTCGCCGTAGATCTCGCCGCGGACGGTGATCGCGACGCCCAGCAGCGTCCGCATCGGCGGATGGCCCGGTGGGAAGCCCACCGAGGCCGGGTGGGAGGGGATGTCGTCCACCCGCAGCGGCTCCGGGTGGCGGATCAGGTGGCCGAGCACCCCGCGCCCGTGCGGGAAGTCGATCCCGGCGAGGGCCGCGCGCTCCTCCCCCGTCAGACCGGCGGTGACGAACTGCTCCAGGCGGTCGCCCGTGGGACCGAGCACCCCGAGCGCGCCGTAACGGGCCCCGGCCAGATCCATCGCCGTCGTGACGATCCGGTGCAGCACCACCGGCAGCTCCAGGTCACCGCCGATGGCCAGCACCGCCGACAGCAGCCCCTGCAACCGGTCCCTCGCCCGGGCCAGCGCACGCAACTGCAGGGCGACGCCCTCCAGCCGCCCGTCCGGGTCCACCGGGTCCACCGGATCCACCGGATCCACCGGAGCGTCCGGCGGACCCCCCGCACCCGGTGGCCCGGCCGGCTCCGCGCCGGAAGTCACGACACCGCCTCGTTCATCTCCCCCACGCTACGCAGGACACCGCCGTCCGGCCGGCACCCCGCGCCCGCGCTAACGGATGGTGTCGCCGGGCTCCCGCACCACCGTCCAGCCGTCGCCGTCCAGCGCGTGCACGGGCGGCCGGGGCCGCACCCACACATGGGCGAACGGCAGGTCGTAGCCGCCGCACCCGCCGATCACCACCACGTCCCCCGGCCCCGCCGCCGCCGGCCCCGCGATGTCGTCCGCGAAGACGTCGCCCTCGTAGCAGTTGGCGCCCAGCAGCCGGTACCGCCCCCGGTGGTCGCCCGGCGCGGCGGGGAACTCGATCGGATGCGCCCGGCTCTTCACCGTACGGGCCAGGTTGGTCCCCCCGTCCAGCACCAGCAGCTCCCGCCCGTCGCGGGACTTGCGGACCGCCACCCGGCAGACCAGCGCGCCGTGCGCCTCCACCAGGGAGCGCCCCGGCTCGATCACCAGGTCCACCGCGTCCGGCTCCAGCCCCGCCTGTCGGCACCCGGTCGCGACCGCGCCGGCGTACATCTCCCACCCGCGCCCGGGCACCCCCTGCGGCGGGAACCCACCGCCGACATCCACCGTCAACCGGCCCTCGGCCGCCCCCGCCAGTTCCCGCAGCACCCCCGCCCAGGACACCAGCGCCTCGCGGTAGGCCTCCGGCCCGGACAGCGTCGAGACGCCGACGTGCACCCCCCACACCGCCCGGCCGGCCCGGCGCAGCAGTTCCCGCGCCCGCACCACCTCGGCCGGCAGCAGCCCGAAGCGGGACCGCTCGCCGTTTCCGCCCCGGGTCGCGAGCCGCAACCCCACCGGCGGCGGCCCGTCGGGCAGCGCGAGCAGGTCGCCCAGCTCGGTCAGCGAGTCGACCTGGACCGGTACGCCGAGCCCCGCCGCCCGGGCCAGCTCGGCCGGGCTCTTCACCGGTCCGTCGTAGACGATCCGCCCCGGCGCGAAGCCGTCCTCCAGGGCCAGGGACAACTCCGCCCCCGACACCACCTCCGCCGCCCCGCCCAGCGCCGCCAGCCGCCGGGTCGCGGCCGCCAGCGGATTGCTCTTGTACGAGTACGCCACCGTCAGCCGGGCGAACTCCCGCCGCCAGACCCGCTCCATCTCCCGGTAGCCCGCCTCGAACGCCTCCAGGTCGAACAGGTAGAACGGCGTCGCGCCGCGCCCCGCCACCTCCAGCGCCCCAGCCCGCAAACGATCGCTCAGCACGGTGTGCACCACCTCCCGGAACGGTTCGGACGGCCGGGCAGCACGATAGGCGAAACCCCACGGGTTGTCAGTGGCACCTCAACGCCTCGGCGGGGGCGGGGGTCCATCGGTGCCCCGCCGGCCGCTCACGCTGCTCGTGCTCACATGATCACGAACCGAACATCGGGCAACTCTGCCGAAGCCCTGCGGCGCGCGATCTCCAGGGCCGCTTCGGATCGTCGAGGCGCCCTCGCACGCCTGTCCTTGGAAGAGGCATCCGTAGAGGATTCGGCAATACCTCCGGCGCCGATCGGCGCGCACCACCGCCCGGCCTCCGCCGAGGACGCTCCCGGAACCGACGTGTTCCCTGCACCTGCGTCTGCCAACGAAGTCTCAACGGAAGCGAAGCTCCGATGGGCGGTGTTGTCCTCCGAATAGGCGGTGCTGTTTTCGGCGGCTCAGGCCCCGGAAAGCCTGGCGCGGTTGGCGTCGACAGCTCCGAACAACGCGTGCATCAGCGCTCCGAACTGGATCGATGACTGTGACGCTTCGGGCACGGTGACAGTCCGGCCCCGCCGCGACACGCGGCTGAACGTGCTCGACTTCGGAGCGGCAGGGGATGGAAAGGCAGACGACACGGACGCGCTCCAAGATGCCCTGGACTGCGCAATGCGGCTCGGAACGATGACGGACAACCCGTTGTCCGACGGCAAAGTCGTCTACCTTCCTCCGGGCGACTAGCTGATCGAGAAGCCTCTTGTCGTCTCGAACGGCTGCCTTCTGGAGGGAGCCGGACTCGCCTTCAGAGGAACGTCGCGCATCATCGCCGATGTTGCCGGCAGCGCCGCGGATTTCAACCTCTCCACCAGGACCAATCCCCGCAATCCCCCTCCGCACGTCCCTCCGATCCCTCCGGGTGTCGAAGGCGGTATCGGCCGAGTCGGAAAATGAGACCGTTTATTGCGCAATGCCCTGACGGGTGCTTTCACCGGACCGCCCGAGCGGGGCGGTCGCGCGCAGCGTTCCTACCGGCGCCCCGGGGGGCAGCTGGGCGGGCCTGACCGGCCGACGTTCTCGCGCTGCGTGCCGGAGCCGTGGAGGGACTCGACGGAGAACTCGACGGAGAACGAGTCGGTCGCGGCATCGGGCACGGCGTACGCGGTCGGGCTGGTGGCCTCCCTGCCGGGAGCGAGGGGCTGCGACGCCTCGTTCGGCGGCGGGTGCGGAGGGGAGGGATGCACCCGTCCACGTCGTCGCGCCCTGCCGGGAACCGTCGAGCAGCGACCGGCCGATCGGACGCGTCCGGCCCCGGGGCGCCGTCCGCGGCAGCGCCGAGGGAGATTCCACCTTTTCTGTCAAAGCGTCAAACAACATGCTCTTCATGCGATATGACTTGCAGTGCCACGGATCGACCGTGTGCGGAGCAAGTATGAATACGATGAAGGGGATGTCGTGGGGAAACTGTCCACCAGGGCTTCGACAGTGGCATTGGCGGCGTTGGTCGCGGCCTCCGTGCTGCCCGGTCAGGCCGGGGCCGCCGCCCCGCCCTCGGTCTGGGTCGCCAGCGGCGCCGACCATGTCTTCTCGTCCTCGCCGGCCCCCCAGCGGCCGACCGGGCCGGTGACCCTGTTCGCCGCGCGGAACGAGGTCCAGGCCGCCCAGATCGCCGTCCGCTCCGGGGGGAGCCTGACCGGTCTGTCGGTGCAGGCGAGCGACCTGACCGGACCGGGCGGAGCGGTGATCCCGGCCTCCAGGATCAGCGTCAACCGGGAGTACAACCACCCGAACATCGCGAAGAACAACAGCCCGCACCGCCAGGACCCGCCGAACGGCGGCAGCGACTACTACGACGCGCTCGTCGGCAACGACGCCTACAACCTGGCGGCCAACACCACCCAGCCGTACCACTACAGCGTGGCGGTGCCTCCCGGGCAGGCGCCCGGCACCTACACCGGCAAAGCCACCGTGAAGAGTTCGGCGGGCCCGGTGGACGTCCCGGTCTCGGTGACGGTGTACGCGGCCGAACTGCCCCCGACGAACCGCTCCACCTTCCGGCTGAACAACTGGTTCACCTCGGTCGGCTGGGACTACACGCAGACGGCCAGTTCGATACCCACCCAGTACGGAGTGGAGGCGTACTCCAAGGACTGGTGGACCCTGATGGGGAACATCGCCAAGAACCACGCCAAGCACCGCAACAACACCGTCTTCGCGGACTTCCAGGCGCTCGCCATCCCCGGCACCACGCTGGTGAACGGCACCTACACCTTCGACTGGACGACCTTCGACCGCTTCGTCCAGCTCTTCCAGGACGCCGGAGCGCTCCAGTACATCTACACGCCCCACCTCCTGGAGGACAACGGCGCGAGCGTCGAGGTACTCGTCCCGGACGGCAGCGGCGGGGTGCGGATGGCCCGCGTGGCACCCGGCTCGGACCAGGCCGAGAAGTACCTCGCCGCCGCCCTGCCCGCGCTCAAGGCCCATCTCGACACCAAGTGCCTGGACGCGGGAGCGGTCTGCGCACCGGGCCGCCGGTGGAGCGACGTCTTCTACCTCTCCGCGTCCGACGAGACCACCCCCGCCGACACCGCCTGGGTGGCCAACTCCAACTGGCTCTACCAGCGCTTCCACCAGTACTTCCCGCAGGGCATGACCAACGAGGCCCACCTGTGGACCGTGCCCGACGTCGACAACACGCTCTCCACCCTCACCCCGCACGTCGACGACGACTACGACGCCAACGCCGCCTACTACCAGGACAAGCGTCTGGCCGGCAAGGACCTCTGGCTCTACTTCAGCGGCAGCCCCGCGGACGGCCACCCCAACCGCCTCATCAGCTACCCGCTCTCCGACTCCCGGCTGACGCCGTGGATGGTGTCGGCGATCGGCGGCAACGGCTTCCTCCACTGGGGCTGGAACATCTGGTCGCAGTGGGACGCCGCCGCCGGCGCGTACAAGGGCGTCGACACCTTCAACGGCTCGACCAGCGGTGACCCGTTCCTGGTGCGCCCGAACCCGAAGCCCGGCGCGCCCGACGTCTTCGACAGCATGCGCAGCGAGGCCCTGCTCGCCGGCGTCCAGGACTACGAGCTGCTCAAGCAGCTCGCCGCCACCAAGCCGGTCCTGGCCCACGCCCTGACCTCGTCGCTGATCACCAGCTCCACCGAGTTCACCACCTCGGGCACCGAGATCGACCACAGGCACAAGCAGATCCTCGACGCCCTCACCTCCCCGGGGCCCGACGCCTCCTACCCGTTCACCGACGACTTCTCCTCCGGCGCCGACACCCAGTGGCGCCACACCCACGGCTCCTGGTCCGTCACCGGCGACCAGGCCTACGCGCAGACCAGCACCGGTGACGAGTGGAACAACGTCGCCGCGGTGGCCGGCCGCGCCTACGGGGACGTCGCCGCCTCCGTCGACGTCCGGATCACCGGTACCAGCGCCAACGGCGGCAACACGAACTGGGCCGGCCTGACCGTCCACAGCCAGAACCCGGTCGACCGCCAGACCGGCTACCTGGTGGCGCTGCGCAACAACGGCGAGGTCTTCGTCAACCGCGGCAACACCACGCTGCGCACCGCCGACGTGCCCGGCTTCGCCCCCGGTCAGACGGTCACCCTGCGGGTCGTCACCCGCGGCTCGACGCTCGACGTGTACGCGGGGGCGACGAAGCTGATGTCCGTCGACGACCCGGGCTACCCGGTCGGCAACATCGGCCTCGTCACCGGCGGCGCCGCCGCCCGCTTCGACAACGTGCGGCTCAACCCCGGCACCGACCCCGCCGAGGCCGCCGTCGTCTCCGCCACCAGCAGCTACGAGTCCGACGGCTGGAGCAGCGCCGCCCTCACCGACGGCCGCCGGTCGCTGCCGACCGGCACCCTCGGCTGGAGCAGCATCGCCAACCTGTCCACCGACCACAACGAGTCCGTCACCCTCGACCTCGGCTCGAACCGCCGGATCAGCCGGCTGGACCTCTTCGCCCGCGCCGACGGCGCCAACACCGGCCTGGGCTTCCCGGTCGACTACACCGTCCAGGTCTCGACCGACAAGAGCACCTGGACCACCGTCGCCGACCGGCACGACCAGCCGCGGCCCGACGCCTCGGCGCAGGCCGTCGCGTTCGCGCCCACCGACGTGCGCTACGTCAAGGTCACCGGGACCAGGCTGCGGACCGACCCGCGCGGCAACTACCACATGCAGCTCGCCGAGATCGAGGCCGCCGGCGACAACCTGGCCGCCAACCGGCCGGTGACCACGTCGAGTTCGATCGAGGGCTCCGGCTGGGGCCGCGCCGCGGCCACGGACGGCGTGCTGAACTCCGCCGCGGGCTACTCGATGGGCTGGAGCAGCCTCAAGTCGCCGACGGCGGCGGCCAACGAGTCGATCGTCGTGGACCTCCAGGGCGCGAGCCGGATCGAGCAGGTCCGGCTGACCCCGCGCACCGACGGCGCCAACACCGGCCTCGGGTTCCCGGTCGACTTCACCGTCCAGGTGTCGGCCGACGGCACCACCTGGACGCCCGTCGCGGACCGCCACGACCAGCCCCGCCCGGGTGGCACCCTGACCTTCCCGTTCGCACCGGCCACGGCCCGGTACGTGAAGGTCACCGGCACCCGGCTGAGCGCCGACCAGTTCGGCGACCACTACCTGCAGCTCGGCGAGATCGCCGTCTCCTGACGCGATCGGCACGCGGTGCGGTAGGCCGCCGGACGCCCGGCCACCCCCTTCGGGTGGCCGGGCGTCCGGCACGGGCCTCGGGCGGTCGTCCGGGTCAGGGCCGGGGGGCGGCCTGGTCCTGGACCCGGCCCTGGAGCGCCTTGGAGAGCTCCGCGACGCAGGCCGCGAGCTGTCCGGTCGTCAACTTCCCCGGATCGTCCCCGCATCCGCCCGCCGGCGGGGCCGCGGGCGGGGAGGGCGAGGCCGGGTTCGGCGGCGAGGACGGGGCCGAGGACGGCGGCGAGGACGGGGACGGCGCCGGGGCCTGGGGAGGCTGGCCGCCCGGCGCAGTGATGCTGCCGTTCAGCGAGACCAGGTTGGGCGTCACCCGGGCATCGCCGGACAGGTCGATGTAGTCCTGGGTCTGCCCGTTGAAGTCCACGAAGCCGCGCCACCTGTCCCGGCCGAACGGGATGATCTCCTGCAGCGCACCGTCCTTCCCGGCGCTGATGGTGATCGACGTCTGCTGCGCCATGTACGACACCATCCGGCTGGCCAGCACGTCCAGGTTCACCGACGGGTCGTCGTCGCCGCGCACGTACACGTGCAGGTCGTTGAGGCCGCCGCCGGCGCGGTCGGCCTGCACGACGGCGAAGGCCACCACCAGTTGCGAGGAGCTGTCCCTCGGCACCAGCGGCGTCACGTAGTAGAGGTGGCCGTCCGCCTTCGAGCGCAGCAGGAACTCCCCCGGGTTGGTGGCGTTGGCCGCCGCCGAGGTGTGCGCGTAGCCGAAGCCGCGGTCGTCCTTCGCGCCGCGCCCGCCGAGCCACTGCACCTCGTGGATCTGCGAGCGGACCACCGAGGCCGGGTAGACCGCCCCCGGGAGTTCGCCCGGGGCCACGGTCGCCCGGTAGGAGACGTCCGGACGGCCGTCCGACGAGCCGCGCAGCACCAGCACACCGGCCGGCTCCAGCACCGTGCGCTGGCGGAAGCCGGTCTGGCGCGCCACCGAGATGACCACCACCGGCCGGGCGGTGCGCGGGTCGGTGCCGTCGCAGTAGCCCCAGATGTCCTGGTCGCTGTAGACCAGGCCCGGGAAGCGCTCGGCGAGCAGGTTGCGCAGGCTGACGGCCCCCGTCCCGCCGAAGGCCCGGCGGAAGGCGTGGTCGCCGCGGAAGGCGCAGGTGACCACGGAGTTCGAGCGGCCGTCCCAGACGGCGACGCCCTCCATCGGCTGCTCGCCGGAGCCGTCCAGGACGGCCGTCCACACCCCGCCGCCCGCCGAGTCGTCGGGCAGGTAGTGCAGGCTGTGCCCCAGCAGGTGGATCCCGGAGGTCAGGCCGGCGCTGTCGGTGAGCGCCTTGGTCGCGGCGGCGTAGGAGGCGGTGCGCGCCTCGAAGTCGAAGTCCGGCATCGGCGCGGTCTTCACACAGGCCGGCACGTCCGCGGTGCCGACCAGGTCGCAGCGGCCGCCGTCGCCGGGGCGGGTGTGCTCGGTCACCGGCAGCACCGAACGCGGTGTGCCCGCGCCGCCGGCCGGGATGTCGAGCACGGTCGCCGCCGCGTAGAAGCGGCCGGCGTCCTTGTCGGCGTCCCACAGTCCGGTGCCGGCGCGCGCCAGCGAGCCGACCACCGCGAGCACGACCACCGCCGCGGTCAGGCGCACCCGCCACCCGCCGAGGTCCGCCCCGGCCTCCTCCGCGATGTGGACGACCCCCCACACCGTGCCGCACAGCCCCACCGCGACCCAGAACCAGAACAGCGGCGCCGCGTCCAGTGGACCGCCGTTCGGGAAGAACTCCCGCTCGATCAGCAGCAGATAGCTCTGGTCCTGCTGGCCGAAGCCGCCGAACGCGAGGTGCTTGACCAGCCGGACGACGAGCGCGAGCAGCGGCATCCACAGCCACCACACGGCCAGCCCCACCGCCCCGCTCCGCACCGCATGCCTGACACGACTCGTCACACGCCCCCCACTCCGCGCCCCGCCGCCGCTCGCTCCCCCGCATCCGGGCCTTTGTCCCGTCCTTCCCGGCCCGCCCGTCCGGCAAGCCCGGCGGGGGCGGCCGATCGGCGGGCGGGCGGCTCCGTTCGCGGGTCCCGGACCTCACTCGTGGGAGGGGACGGCGCGCGGGCGCGGTCGGTTCCGGGAACACCGGAGCCGGGTGGCGCGGCGGGCACGGCGCAACGGCGCGGGCCGGCCCACCGTGGTGCGGTGGGCCGGCCCGCGCGGGTGCGGGTCGGGCTAGCGGTTCGTCCGCCGGTGCCGGCGGCGGGCCACGAGGGTGGTCGCGGCGCGCAGGGCCAGGCCGATCACCGGTGCGAGGAGCAGGGTGCACCAGGTGCGGGCGGTGGCGCCGGCGGTCAGGCGGTCGGCGAGCAGGTACGCGGCCAGGAAGGACGGGGCGAGCCAGCCCCCGCCCGCCGCGGCCAGGCGCAGCGGGCTCCCGCCGCGCGCCGGCGGTTCCTGCTCCGGTGTCACACGAACCTCCTCACCACGCCGATCACCTTGTCGACGATCCTCTGCGAGACGCCCCGGTCGAAGACGAAGCCGGCGAGGCAGCCGGCCACGGCCCAGACGATGCGCTGCTTCCAGTTGCCGCTGCCGAACAGCACTCCGGCGCAGGCGCCGCCGGCGCAGTTGCCGATGTGCAGGGCCCACGGCGCCAGGAAGGGCACCCAGGCCGCCACGGCGGCGGTGACGGCCAGCTGGACCGCCCGGGAGACGGCGGCCTTCAGCGCCGCCTTCAGCCAGCCGGGCATCCGGCCGTTGAGGTCGGTGCAGTTGACCGGGTCGGCGTTGCAGTAGTCGTAGGCGTTGGCGCTGGCGCCCTGGACCGGGTCCGGGGACAGGAAGCGGCCGGTGGCCGGGTTGTAGAGGCGCACGCCCATCAGGGTGAGCGCGCCAGGGGTCTCGTCGGAGCGCTGCTTGTCGCCGAGCCAGGCGTAGCGGGCGCCGGGCTGGCCGGCCCGCGGCTGGCCGTACTCGTCGTAGTCGAGGACGGTGGGCGCGACGGCGGTGTCCAGCGGCAGGCGCAGGGTGATGTCGCCGTGCAGGTTGGCGAGTTGCAGGACGGCGCCGCCGGTCCTGGTGGTGGTGGCGGCGAGGGTGCCCGAGGGGCCGGTGACGTTGCGGGTCAGGTTGCCCGCGGTGTCCTCGGTGATCCAGCGGGGGGTGTCGGTGTCGGAGCCGTAGTGGTTGGTCCTGGCGCCGGTCTGGGTCCAGGTGCCGGCGTTGTTGGTCTCGGTGGTCCAGGCGCGGAAGCGCTGGGCCGAGTCGAGGGTCCAGTTCTGCCGGTTGGAGCCGCTGGTCTGCTGCTGCACCAGGTCGGTGTTGTAGTACGCGACGGTGCTGCCGGGCAGCGCAGTGGTGCGGCCGAACGCGTCGTAGCCGTACCCGGCGTTCACCAGGCGGTCGGCGGTGTCGTAGGCGCTGGTCTGGCTGCCGCCTCCGGTGGTGGTGCAGGCCAGCCCGCGGGCGGCGTCGGCGGTGGCGAGGCCGGTGCGGTTGGTGTTGCGGTCGAAGGTGTAGGTGCGGGTGGTGCAGACGGCGTCGGTCGAGGTGTCCTGGACCTGCACGAGCCGGCCGGCCCGGTCGTAGGTGTAGGTCTGGGCCGCGGTGACGCCGGGGGTGCCGGTGTGGGTGGCCCGCTGTCCGTGGATCGTCTCGGTGATGCCGTCGGAGACCAGCACGACGCCGTCGCTGTCGCGGGTGTGGACGCGGCCGACGGTGGTGCCGGCCGGGTCCTTGGTGTCGGTCTGGGTGTAGCCGCCGGGCAGGCCCTGGGTGAGCGGCGAGCCGTCCGCGTCGTAGCGGGCGGTGAAGCTCCCGGCGACGGAGTCCGTCACCGTGGTCGCGAGGCCGCGCGGGTCGACGGCGGTGTCGTAGGTGTAGGTGGTGGTGGACGGGGCGGTGTCGGTGACCTTGGTGGGGCGGTTGAGGGCGTCGTACTCCGTGGTGGTGACGGCGCCGTCGGCGTCGGTGTAGGAGATCAGGCGGCCCAGCTCGTCATAGCCCTTGGTGATCGTGCCGCCGGCGGCGGACGTCTGCTGGGTGACCGCTCCGGTGCCCGGATGGTACGCGGTGGTGGTGGCCGGGGCCGGGGTGCCGAGGCCGTCGGTGACGGTGACGGTGGTGGGGCGCCCGGCGGCGTCGGTGCCGGTCACGGTGGTGCGGGTGGCGCCGTTGGCGGTCTCGGTGGTGCGGGTGACCTGCCCGAACTGCCCGTACTCGGTGGTCCGGGTGGGCAGCTGGGCGGGGTTCGCGCCGCCGCCGGTGACGGCCGCGGCGGGAGTGCTCCGGCAGACCAGGTCGGCCCACTCCGGGCGGTTGCCGCAGACGCCGGTGCCGTCGGCGGTGTAGTAGCTCGTGAGGGCGGTCCCCGCGTCGGAGCCGGTGGAGGCCGGCTGCCGGGTGGAGGTCATCCGGCCCTGGGCGTCGTAGCCGGTGGTGGTGGTCAGGGCGAGGCCGCCGCTGTCCCTGGTCTGCGCGGTGGGCACGCCGAGCGCCCAGTCGTACGCGGTGCGGTCCTGGCGGGTCTCGACCAGCTGGTCGGGCCAGGCGCGGAGGCGGGCGCCGGTGGTGGTGAGGGTGACCTGGTTCTTGATCTTGGCGGTGCCGTCGGTCGGCCGACCCTCGTCGTAGGTCTTCACGGTGTGCTGACGGGCGGGCAGCTGGGTGCCGGCCCTGGCCAGGACGGTGGTGCCGGACACCGCGTCGGCGGCGAGGGTGATGCGGTGCAGCGGGTTGTAGACGTCCGTCTCCTGCTGGCCGTCCGCGCCGTAGACGCTGGCGCTGGAGAGCAGCTGGGCGCGCTCGGCGGACGGCAGGGTGTCGATGCCGAGGTCGGCGAGCTGGGCCTTGGCGGCCGTGGTGGTCCCGAGGGCGAGCTCGCGGTTGGCCGCGGTCAGGCTGCGGACCTGGTGGCCCTGCTTGTCGTGCTCGGTGGTGGTGACGTGGTGGCCCGGGGTGAGCTGGTTGACCTGGCGGCCGGAGGCGTTCAGGTAGCCCACGGTCGCCCGGGTGTAGTCACCGGCGCCCAGGTCGGCGCCGTTGTTCGAGGCGGGGAGCTGGTCCGGCGGGAACACCGCGGTGGCGTCGGTCGGCAGGTCCGTCTGGCCCCACCCGGAGGCGGCGGACGCCCCGAGATCCTCGGGCGCCTTCGCGCCGGAGAGCGGGACGCCGTAGACGACGGTGGTCGTGGCGGTGCCGTTGACGGTGCCCGTGGTGCCGGGGGCGAGGGTGTCGTGCCAGGTCTTCGTCAGCATGCCCGGCCCCGCGGCCGGGTGGCCGGCGACGGTGCCGTACGCCAGCGAGGTGGCGCGGGTGCCGCCCAGCTGGACGGAGGCGAGCAGGCCGTCGTCGGCGCCCTGGGTGTAGTAGGTGTACTGGTCCTGGCCGCTCTGGCCGGTCCGCGGGTCCCAGCTCTGGCGCAGCCGGCCGGCGGAGTCGTAGCGGTAGGCGGCGACGTCGACGGCGGTGGCGGCGGCCGCTCCGGGCGCCGTGCTCCACAGCTTGATCGCGCTGACCTGCCCGGCGACGTCGCCGAACTCGCCGGCGGTGGTGACGCCGGTGGCGGTGGTCGCGTCGGCGTAGACGAACTGCAGGACGCGGCAGCCCTTGGCGGCCGGGTTCGCCGCGCAGGCCGCCGGGGTGAGCGCGGAGGTGGGCGCGACGACCAGCTTCGGACGGGTCAGCGTCCTGCCGCCGACGACGGTCGCCTCCGACACGACGGTGGTGGTGGTGTTGGCGCGCCCGTCCAGCAGGGTGGAGGTCACCGTCCAGGTGGCGGCGGCCGGGTCGGCCTTGGCGAACGAGGTGACCGTGCCCTCGGCTCCGGAGAGCGTGAAGCCGCCGCCGAACGAGCCGCTGAGGGTGAGGTCCTCACTGCCCGGCTCGGGCGCCCAGCCGGTGCCCGTCGCGTTCGACGTGAAGGAGACGGCCGAGCCGTCGGCCGCCATCACGCTGAGCGAGGTGCCGGAGGTCCTGCGGACCTCGGTGTACTCCGAGGAGGAGAGGCTCGACGACACGCTGGACACCCAGTTGGGGCCGAAGATCGCCGCCTGGCCCTCCTGGCCGGCGGCGGCCCGCGGGTCGCGCGAGGAGTGCGTGCGGCCGACCGTCATGCCGAACACCGACACGTCGGTGGCCGGGACCCGGAGGTCGCCGGTGAGCAGGTTGAGCGCACCCGGTCCGACGTTCTCCGTCGCCGCGTCGTCGGCCTTGCGGTCGACGACGACCCGGACCGGCTCCGAGGAGACGGCCGCGGCGCCCGGTCCGGTGAAGTCCGCGCGGAGCTGGACGGTGCCGTCCGGGGTCACCGTGGAGGTGGCGTTCCAGGTGAGCGCCGGGCTCCGGCCCGCGGTGAGGGCCACCGGCCAGCCGGTCAGTGCGGCGCCGTTGCCGGTGACGTCGCCGGCCGGGACCTGCGTCCAGGCGTCGGCGTCCGAGCGCCGCCAGGAGAAGGACACCTTGTCGTAGCGGGCGGCGTCGGCCTCAGCGGCGAGCGGGAGGCGGGCCGCCGTGCGGGTGCCGTCGTTCGGCGAGGTGACGCCGCCGGCGCCGACCTGGAAGGTGTAGGAGAGGGCCTCGGACTTGTTCTCCGCCCGGTCCACCGCCCGCACCTGGAGGGTGTTGGTGCCGCCCTTGGGCGGGGTCGCGGTGAAGGACACCGGCGCGGTGGAGCCGTTGGTCGCGACCTTCGTCCAGGTCGCGCCGTCGAGCGTCCACTCCAGGGCGCTCTGGTCACCCGCGGGCGGGGTCACCGTGAAGGTTCCGGCCTGGCCGGGGCCCTTGACCCACTGGCCCGCCGGGTAGTCCGCCGAGGAGAGCGCGGCGGGCGCCGAGGGGGCGGAGGTGTCGACCGTGAAGGTGGCCCACGGCGACCAGTTGTTGTTGTAGTGCAGCCCGTCGTACGGCGAGGTGCGGAACCTGTACGTCCTGCCGTTGGTCAGCACGCCGGCCGGGACCTTGACGGAGGCCGGGGCGCCGCTCGGCACGTACGGGGAGACCAGGACGTTGCCCACCTGGGTGTCGGTGGCGGCGTCGAAGATCTGGAAGGTGCCGTCGACCTTGTCGTTGTTCGGGTCGACGAAGGTGTCGCGCAGGGTCGGGGTGGTCGAGTTGACCCACCAGGTGCCGGCGGTGTCCTTGTAGAACGGGGAGCCGGCCTGCTGGTCGGTGCCGGTGCGCGGGCGGTAGTTGTACGTCACCGTCAGCTTCGGCACGTTGCTCGCGGCGTTGGCGGAGTTCACCTCCTTCCAGTACTTGGTGTTGGTCTCGTCCGGGGCGCGCAGGCCCATGCCCGAGGTGGTGTTCTTGGCCGACGTCCAGGTCTGCACCAGGTTGGTGACGTCGGCGGTGATCCAGCCGTCGCCGCCGCAGGCGTCCCGGCCCTTGGTCTCGGTACCGGTGGCCTTCTTGGAGTTCCAGGAGGGCTGCGCCGTCCACCGCGAGGCCGTCGAGGCGAGGCCGGTGTCCCAGATGTCCCACGCGTAGGGCAGGCAGTCGCTGTTGCCGGAGTGGAAGTTGTACAGCGACAGGGTGGCGTTGGTGATCAGCGCGTCCGCGATCGGCGCGGTGTTCCAGTTGATGAAGGACCGGGCCTGGCGGGAGGAGCCGTCCGCGTTCTTGGTCCCGGAGTTGCCCCAGTAGATCTCGGTGTCGGCCGACCAGTCGACCGTCTCGCCCTGCTGGACCCGGGTGTCGAAGACGTTGCCGAGGGCCGTGGTGGACGGGTCGACGGTCACCGGGTACCGGGTCTGCGGGTCCGCGAGGAACGCGGCGTCCGGGGTGAAGACGAGGTCGATGCCGCCCTCGTGCTGCACGACCTCGAGGCCGACCTTCGCCTGGCGCGGGTGCTCGCCGGATCCCGGGACGGTGGTCGCGTCCCACATCACCGGGGCCGGCAGCACCGCCTTCGTCTCGCCGGACGCCTGGTCGGTGAACAGCACGCTGCCGTCCGGCTGGGCCTCGGCCTTCAGCCCGTCGGCGCGCAGGGGCATCGTGTACGAGAACCCGGCGGCGCTGGGGCGCTGCTTCAGCACCGTGTACTGCTCGAAGCCGGTGCGGGTGGCCTCCACCACCAGGTCGGCCGCGCCGTCGGCGATCGCGTCCCGGTAGGTGGCCTTCGTGCCGTCCAGGACGGGCTTGGGCAGGCCGCCGTTCCACTGGAGCTCGACCTGCTGGTCGCCCTGACCGAGGGTCACCAGGGTGCGGGCGGCCTGCGCCGCGCCCTGCGCCTGGAACAGGGACTTCGCGCGGGTTCCGCCGGCGCCGGCGAGCCGCAGCGCGTGCGGGTGGGCCTTGGGCGCCACCGATCCGTCGGCGGCCGCCTGAAGGCCGAGGTCGACGTCCACCCACTGGCCGTCGCGCTGGAAGCGGACCGGGCCCGCGAACAGCTCGGTGGTGAGCGAACCGTCCTTGTTCACCCAGGTCGTCGACGTCTCGGTGCGCTCGGAGAGCGCCTCGACCCGCTGCCCGGACAGCCGGGCCGCGATCCGCGCCGCCGGGACGTCGGCGGCGGAGGTGGCCCACCGGTCCGTCCCCTTGCCCGCCGCGGCGGCACCGCCCGGCGACGCGGCGAGCGCCGCCTCGGACCCGGCCAGCAGCGACACGGCCACGGCGAGCGCCAGCGTCCCGCTCAAGGCCCGCAGGCCCACGGGCGCCGTGCGCCCGCGTCGTGCGGATATGTCCCTCTTCATGTCCACTCCTTGACTCACCGTCACTCGACGGCGCGCTCGGAGCTTAGGAGGGGCCGGGAAGATCAAAATTGACCAAACAGCGTCAAATGATCGTCGTGGCATGCGTTTGTTCGACCAAGATTCACCCGGTCGTGATCACGACAGCGGGAACCCCGACCCGGCACGGAGTCGGGCCGGCCGCTCTTGACGGAACTTGCCAACCCCGTTCATCGCACGCACCGGTTATTGACCGGGGCATGACGTCATGTGAGGGTTCGAGCACCCGAACGCGGACGGCCCGCACGGCCGTCCCCGAACACGGCCCTGCGGTGCGCCATCAGCCATGCCTTCCGCGGTCGAGGACCCCCACATGCTAGGAGCCTCGATGAAACGCAGTGCTACCGCCGGACGGTTGCTGACCGCCGCAACCACCCTGACCCTGCTGGCCGGCACCATCGCCGCCACCGCGGGCCCGGCCGCCGCGGCGGCCACCCCGGCGCCGCCCAGCGGCCTGGCCGCCGCCGTCAACGCCGCCGACGCCGCGGCCGCCGCCGGCCTGGACGCCCTGGCCAAGGGCCCGGACGAGACCTACGAGCGCGCGAACGTCACCCCCTGGGTCGGCGGCCTCTACTCGGTCGCCTACGAGCGCACCTACAAGGGGCTGCCGGTGGTCGGCGGCGACGCCGTCGTGCTCGCCGACGCCCAGGGCAAGGTCCGCGGCCTGCAGTCCGCCACCAGCGGGCGCATAGGCGGCGCGACCACCGCCCGGATCAGCGCCCAGAAGGCCGAGAAGACCGCGCGCACCAAGCTCGCCGTCGTCGACTCCGTCGAGTCCCGGCGCCTGGTCGTGCGCGTCAAGGACGGCGACAGCGGCCGCCTCGCCTGGGAGACCGTGCTCAACGGCCGCAACGGCAACGCCCCCAGCCGTCTGCACGTCTTCGTCGACGCCACCACCGGCGAGGTCATCGACAGCTACGACGACGCACGGGCGGGCACGCTCAACAGCAAGTGGAACGGCCCCTCGCCGACCATCAACACCACCGGCTCCGGCAGCTCCTACTCGCTGCGCGACCCGGGCCGCCCCGGCCTCAGCTGCGCCGACAACGCCACCGGCCAGGTCTTCACCAAGTCCTCCGACTCCTGGGGCAACGGCAGCCCCACCAGCAAGGAGACCGGCTGCGGCGACGCCATGTTCGCCGCCCAGAAGGAATGGGACATGCTCCGCGACTGGCTCGGTCGCAACGGCCACAACGGCAACGGCGGCAGCTGGCCCGTCAAGGTCGGCCTCAACGACGTCAACGCCTACTGGGACGGCTCCTCCATCTCCATCGGCCACAGCAACGCCAACGAGTGGATCTCCTCCATCGACGTCGTCGGCCACGAATTCGGCCACGGCATCGACCAGTTCACCCCCGGCGGCGCCAACAACGAGAACGGCCTGGGCGAGGGCACCGGCGACATCTTCGGCGCCCTCACCGAGGCCTACGCCAACCAGCCCGCGCCGTACGACAGCCCCGACTACCTCGTCGGCGAGATGATCAACCTCGTCGGCAGCGGCCCCATCCGCAACATGTACAACCCCTCGCTCGTCAGCAACAACCCCAACTGCTACTCCGCCTCCATCCCGAGCACCGAGGTCCACGCCGCGGCCGGCCCCCTGAACCACTGGTTCTACCTGCTCGCCGAGGGCTCCAACCCCGGCGGCGGCAAGCCCACCAGCCCCACCTGCAACAGCTCCTCCGTCACCGGCGTCGGCATCAAGGACGCCGGCCGCATCTTCTACGGCGGCATGCTCCTCAAGACCAGCGGCATGACCTACAAGCGCTACCGCACCACCACCCTGACCGCCGCCAAGAACCTCGACACCAGCTGCAACCTCTTCAACCGCACCAAGGCCGCCTGGGACGCCGTCAGCGTCCCCGCCCAGAGCGGCGACCCCACCTGCACGAACAACGGCGGCGACGACTTCTCGCTCGCGCTGAACCCGTCGTCCGGCTCGGTCAAGCCCGGCGCCTCGACCACGGCGACCGTCAACACCGCCGTCACCTCGGGCAGCGCGCAGACCGTCGCCCTGACCGCCTCGGGCCTCCCGTCCGGCGTCACCGCGACGTTCAGCCCGTCGTCCGTCCAGGCCGGCGCCTCCGCCACCCTGACCCTGTCGGCCTCCTCGGCCGCCGCGACCGGCACCTACCAGGTCACCGTCACCGGCACCGCCGGCGCCACCGTCCACACCGGCCAGTTCAGCCTGACGGTCGGCAACGGCACGCCCGACCCCGGTGGCACCTGGGCGGCCGGCACCACCTACAAGGCCGGCGACGTCGTGACCTACAACGGGGTCAGCTACCGCTGCCTCCAGGGCCACACCGCCTACGTCGGCTGGGAGCCGCCGAACGTCCCGGCGCTCTGGCAGGCCGTGTGACCGGCAGGCTCTGACGCCCGCTGAAACCGCCGCGCCGCGGTCCGTCGAGGGGACGGACCGCGGCGCAGCTCTGTTCGGGGCCGGGGTGGATCAGTTGTACCACCACTCCTGGTTGCTCTGGCTCCCGCAGTCCCACAGCTGGACCGTGGTGCCGCGGCCCCAGTCGTAGATGTCCAGGCACTGGCCGGTGACGCCGGGGAGGGGGTAGGAGCCGGGGAACTGGGCGTTGACGAAGTGCCAGGGACCGCCGCTCGCGGACAGGATCCAGGTCTGCGAGGCGCTGTTGTCGCACGGGAGCTGGACGACCTGCTGCCCCCGGCCCCGCCAGCCGTCGATGCACTTGCCGCTGGCGTTGCTCTGGATCTGGTAGCCGTGAGCGACGCTGTTGAACGAGACGTTCCAGGACTGGTTGCTGCCGCCGTGACAGCCCCACATCTGGACCCACGGCCCGTTGCCCCAGTCCCAGACGTCGAGACACTTGCCGTTGGCCTCGGGGCTGTTGCTGGTGAGCGTGTAGCTCCGGGCGTACGTGGTGGCCGCCCCGCTCGCCGCCGGGCCCGCCGCGAGGGTGCTGCCGGACACCGGGTCGGACGCCGGGGGTGCCGCGGGCTGCCCGACCGCGGCCGCGGGTCCTGCGCACAGGGTCAGTGCCGCCGCGGCGGCGCCGAGGATCGAGCCAACTCGCCTGAGTCCGTCCATGATTGGGATCCTTCCGTCGGACTGGTTCAGACCAATGAAGCTAGGGCCACGGCGGCGCCCGCGCACAGTCGAGTACCGGCCGTTCCGATCATGGCCGAGCCTCGACACCGGCGGGCGGCGCGCGGGGCGGCGTCAGCGGCGGAAGGTGGTCCGGTAGTCCGTCGGGGAGGTGCCGACATGGCGGTGGAAGGCCGCCCGGAAGGCGGCGGGGCTGCCCAGACCGCTGAGCCGGGCGATCTGTTCGACGGGGGCCGCGGTCGTCTCCAGGAGTTCGCGGGCCCAGTCGACGCGGGCGGCGGTCAGCCAGGCCATCGGCGAGGTGTCCGTCTCCTGCTGGAAGCGCCGGATGAAGGTCCGGCGGGACATGTGCGCGCGGCGGGCCAGTTCGTCCACGCCGTGGCGGTGCGCGAGGTTGTCGAGCATCCAGGCGCGGACCGGGGCGAGCTCCTCCCCGCGGTCGGCGGGCCGGAAGCGTTCGATGAACTGCGCCTGGTCACCGGGCCGTTGGGGCGGGGCGACGAGTGCCCGGGCGCGGTTGTTGGCGGCGGCGGCGCCGTGGTCGCGCCGGATGATGTGCAGGCACAGGTCGATGCCGGCGGTGACTCCCGCCGAGGTGAGGATGTCGCCGTCGTCGACGAAGAGCCGGTTCGGACGCACGTCGATCCGGGGGTAGCGGCGCTGCAGGGCGGCGGCGTCCCGCCAGTGGGTCGTCGCGGGGCGCCCGTCCAAGAGTCCGGCGGCGGCCAGCGCGAACGCCCCGGTGCAGATCGACACCAGCCGTGCGCCTCGGCCGTGCGCGGAGCGGATCGCCGACAGCACGGCGGCGGGCGGCGCGGCCTGCGGGTCCTCGTAGCCGGGGACGACGACGGTGTCCGCGTCCCGCAGCGCTTCCAGCCCGGCCGGTGCGGTGACGGTGAACCCGCCGCTGCGGACCGGCCCGGCCGCCGGGTCGGCGCAGACGGTGACCCGGTAGTGCGGGTCCGTGCCGAAGGCCTGCACCGGTATGCCCAGATCGAGCGGGAGCACTCCCGGAAGCGCCAGCACCGCGACCCGGTGCTCCTCCACAGCCGACATGGCACGATCCTAGCGGTACCCGCCACGCGTGCCACTGTCCGGGGCCGGCGGAGGATTCGTAGGCTGCGCCCATGGACTTCTCACTCGACCTGCCGACCGGCCCCCTGGCCGAAGCCGTCCTCTCCACCGCGCGGTCCTCCGAGACCCCCTCGGTGGCCAATCACAGCGTGCGCAGCTTCCTCTTCGCCGAGCTCGTCGCCGCCCACGAGGGTTGTCTGGAGGACGCCGCGTACGACCGCGACCTGCTGTTCGCCGCGACCGTGCTGCACGATCTGGGCGTGGGCGAGCAGGCGCCGGGCGCGGCCCGCTTCGAGGTGGAGGGCGCGGACCTGGCGGCGGATCTGCTGCGGCGGCACGACGTTCCCAAGGCCGACGTCGACCGGGTGTGGGAGGCGATCGCCCTGCACACCTCGCCCGGCATCGCCGAGCGCCGCGGCCGGCTGTGCTACCTCACCCGCGAGGGCGTGGGCAGCGACTTCGGGCGCAACGCCGAGGTCGTCTCCCCGTGGGAGAAGCGGATCCACGCCGCCCATCCGCGCCTGTCGATGGTCCGCTCCCTCGTCGACGCGATCGTGGAACGCGCCGCCCGGTCGGACGCCGCGTCCCCCCGCTACTCCCTCGGCGGCGAACTGCTGCGGGAGCGCCGGGCCGACGGCGTGACCGAGTTGGAGCGCGCCGCGGCCTCCTGCCCGTGGGGGGAATGACCCGGGGCGCGGTGCGCGGCCGGGCGTAGGCTGTCGAGGTGGAACCACCGACGCCGGCCCCGCTCCTGCCCGAACTGCCGCTGCAGGAGCTGGAGTGTTTCTCCGTCCTCGTCCACCAGCTGCACTTCGGCCGGACGGCGCAGCGTCTCGGCGTCTCACAGGGGCGGGTCTCCCAGCTGATCAAGCGCCTGGAGCACCGGGTCGGCGCCCCGGTGTTCCGACGGACCAGCCGGCGGGTCGAGTTGACCGAGCTCGGACGCGTCCTGGCCGAGCAGGTGGTTCCCGCCTTCGAGCGGCTCAGGGAGGGCTACGACGCCGCCCGCGCCCGGGCGGCGACGGACCGGCCGCTGCGGCTGGGCTTCCAGTGCGCGGTGTACGAGCCGGTCGCCCGGGTGATCGCGGGCCTGCCGGAGGGCACCACGCGGCTGGTCGAACTGCCGTGGGCGGATCCGTTCTCGCAGCTCGCCCGGGGCGAGGTGGACCTGGCCATCGTGCTCGCCCCGTGCCGGGAGCCGGGGTTGGAGGTGCTGCTGACGTTCTCCCGGCAGCCGGTGTTCGTCGCGGTCAACGCCGCGCGGCGCCTCGCCGGCGGAGTGGGCGGCGTGGACGGGACGGGCGGCATGGACGGCGTGGGCGGCGACGAGCTGGCCGGGCTGCCGCTGATCGAGCCGCGCGGCCCGGCTCCCGAGTACTGGCGGCAGGCGAACGCCCCCCGGCGGACTCCGAGCGGGCGGACGCTGTCCTACCCGACGGGAGCGGTCACCCTCCAGGAGGGCCTGTCGATGGTGGCCAGCACCGGTCATGGGCTGCTGCTGTGCGAGCGCAGCACGCGCTACGTCCAGCGCCCGGACATCCGCTACCTGCCGGTGCCCGAACTGGAGCCGACCGCCCTGGAGGTGGTCCAGCGGGAAGGACGGCCGCACCCGTTGGCGGCCGGGTTCACCGGCCTGCTGGCCGGTCAGCTCGACTGAGCCCCTCGACCGGGCCCGGGGGCCGGCGCCGGGCTACCGGTCCGGCCGCCGCCCGAGCGGCCGCGACAGCACGGTCAGCAGCAGCCCGGCGGCGGCCAGCCCCGCCGCGGTGAGCAGGACGGCGCGGTTCCCGGCCCGGTCCACCACCAGGCCGCCGGCCAGGGACCCGAGCGCGATGCTCGCGTTGAACACGCCCGCCCAGAGGGCCGCCGAGGCCTCGATCACCGCCGGGGCGGCCGTGCGCACCCAGGCCTGGGTGGAGACCGACACCCCGCCGTACGAAACGCCCCAGAGGACCAGCACGAGCAGCACCGTGCCGACGCCGCCCACGGCATGCGGGAGCAGCACGGCGGCCAGGGTGACACCGGTGAGGGCGACGGCGACGGCCGTCCTCGGGTGGCGCCCGGACAGCGGGCCGAGGGTGAAGTTCCCGGCGACGCCCGCCAGCCCGTAGGCCAGCAGACAGGCGGCGATCACGCCGCTGCTCAGGCCCGCGTCGGCTTCGAGGACGGGGCGGACGTAGGTGTAGCCGGCGAAGTGGCCGAGCACGACGAAGGCGGTGACGGCGATTCCCACGGCCACGCCGCGGTGGCGCAGCGCGGCGGCCGGCCCGCCCGGCCGTCCGCCTTCGGGCACCGGCGGTGCGGGCAGCACCGGCAGGACGGCGGCGAGGACGGCGGCGCAGACGGCGCCGAGGGCGGCGAGCGTCCAGAACGCGAAGCGCCAGTCGAGCAGCGCGGCCAGGAAGGTGCCCAGCGGGACGCCGAGCACGGAGGCGATGGAGACGCCGGAGAAGATCAGCGTCATGGCGAGGGCGGTCCGCGGGCCTTCGGCGAGGCGCGGGCCGAGGCTCGTGACCAGGCCCCAGACGATGCCCATCGCCGCACCGAGCAGGACCCGGGCGACGGCGAGGACGGCGAAGTTCGGCGCCAGGGCGGACAGCGCGTTCGCCAGGCCGAGCAGCACCATGAAGGTCACCAGGACGGCCCTGCGCTCGCGCCGGGCGACCAGCCCCGGGGTGAACGGGGCGAGGGCGGCGGCGATCAGGCCGGTGATGGTGAGGGAGAGCCCGGCGACCCCGTCGCTGACCCCGAGGCCGTGCGCCAGCTCGGTGAGCAGACCGACCGGCATCATCTCGGAGGACACCACGGTGAAGGTGGCGAGCGCGACGGCGAGGACCGGCGACCAGCGCTGCGCGGTGGCGGGCGGAGCGGCCGGTGGTGCGAGGGTTGGCGGGTTCGTCATGCGCTCAGCCCATCAGCCGGGGGAAGGGCCGAACAAGATCGATGGGCTCATCGATCGATGAGCCCGGCTCATCGATCGTGAGGCGCGCCGCCCCGCCCGTCGCGTGTCACCCGTCGCCGGGAGCCGGGTACCGTGACCTCCGAGGCCGGCTGCGGCAGCGGCACCGATCGACGGAGAGGCGGAGAACGGATGACCTTGGAGGAGGGCCGCCGCGTCAGGCTGGCCGAGGACCTCGCGATCGGTGAGGCACTCGCCGGGGAGCCCGGGGCCGCCGTCGGGTTCCTCGCGCTCGGAGCCGGGATGGAGGGCACCGTCGAGCGGGTGAACGGGGAACTCCCCCAGAGCCAGGAGGTCCGCGAGTACCAGCGGCTCAAGGCGCTGCTCGAGGACTACGGGCACACCATGCCGGAGGCGAGTCGCGAACGGCTGGCGGCGGAGATCGCCGGACTGGAGCCGCAGTGGGCCGCGTACCGGGGGCGGGGCCGGCGGGTGACGGTCCGGGTCCGGTGGGACAACGGCTTCGTCCTCGACGAACTGCACGAGGACGTCCTCACCCTGCTGTGACGGGGCGCGGTCGGCCATCGTGCGGAAGGGGCGGCCGTGGTCGTCGACGCGCAGCCGGCCCTCCCGGCGCCGACCGGGTGGGCGGACACCCGCACCGTCAGGTCACGCTGGAACAATTTCCTCCCCTCTGACCCGCGGATTCGCGCGCGCCTGGAACGGCGCCGCAGGACGGTCCAGGGGACGGAATTCGGTGGCGGCCCGAATCCGGGGTCGGGCATGGTGGTGCCGTGGCCGATCGTGCGAACTTCGTCGTGGTCCGCGAGAGCGGCGGATACGAGCTCCACCTCTCCCGGTTCGGTGCCCTGGGGATCGACCTCGACCTGCTGGCGGGGCCGACGGAGGCACTCGCGATGGTCCGGGGGCTGGGCGTGGACGACTGGTGGCTGGACGACGTGCTCTGCCAGGGCGCGGCACTCATCGATCTCGGCCGGAGGATCCTGCTGCTGTTCGCCTGGGAGGGGCCGAGCGCCGGGCTGCGGCACCGCCCCGCGACCCTGGAGCTGTTGCGGCAGGCCTGGGCGGGGTGGGACGTTCGGTGGGCGTACGACGGCAACGCGGACCTGCGGACACACCTGGGGCTGGATCCGGAACTCGTCCGGGTCCGCGGACGCGAGACCTGGGCCGGGAAGGTGCTCGGGCCGGACGACGAGGAGCTCGCGCTCCCGGAGCCGTTGGCCGCGGTGGTGACGGTCGGATCGGAGGGCTGCTTCGTGGTGGCGAACGACGCCGACCCCCCGATCCGGGAAGGCCTCGGCCTGCTCGACCGGCTGGCGGGCGCCCCGGAGCACGGGGTGTGCCGGGTGGCGGTCGACGCCGGGGTCCATGTCGATCCGCTGCGGCGCCGGGTGGGCTGGTGGACGCTCGGGGCGACGGCGGAGGCCTACGACATGCCGAAGCGCTGGCCCGGGTGGACGGTCGACTTCTGGCAGGACCGTTGGGAGGAGCACGTCCGGGTGGCGGCCGGCCGGTTCCGGCCGCCTCCGGTCGACCGCGAACAGGCGCTGGCGGAGGTCAGGGCGGCCGCCGAGCGCGGGTGGTGGGAGGCGATCAGCAGCTCGGCGTAGCCGGTGAGGGTTCCGGTGCCCCGGAGGGGGATTCGGTCATAGCGGCCCGGTCCGAGATCGGGCGTCAGGGGCCGTGCCGGTGGCGTTCCTCGACGACCGCTTCCTCGACCGTGCCGCTCGCCGGGGCGGGCGGCGGACGGCGGTTTTCCCGGATGTCCGGCGGGCGCAGTACGCTGGACGACCGGCGCGTTCCGGACGGGAGGCGACAGTGGCGACGACTCGGCCCAATCGTGAACTGCAGACGATGGGCGACCTGTTCGCACCGCCGGGCGATGCAGGGTCGCCCGAGGTCCGGGCGCGGGCACGGAGGACGGTGGCGGCGCGGGCCCGGGACGCCGCGGACTGCCGACTGCTGCTGGAGGCCCTGGGGCTGCTCGAACACGCCGAGCCGGCCGGGGAGTCCGGGCCGTAGGAATGCCCCGGGAGGCGTCGTGCGAGTGCGGCGGGCCGTGCACGACACGGCCGACCGGCGGCGCACCTCGCCGGCGTGTTCGAGGACCGCGCGCCGGGGCGGGCTGGGCGGCGGCTGAGCGGTCCGGGTCGCGTCAGCCGGTGCGCAGCACCTCCGCGAGCGGGGCGGCGGCCGGGGCCTGGCCGAGGTACTTGACGGCCGCGTGGGCGTCCAGGCCCCGGTTGGCGACCTTGACGGTCGGCTCCAGGACGCCGGTGGCGTCGCCGAAGACCTTGTCCAGGTGGAGCAGCGCGACCACGAAGTCGTCGCGGTCGGCGAGGTTGACCCAGCGCTTCACGGTGGGCGGCACGCGCGGCGGCTGGGGCCGCAGGCGTTCGCGGACGATGGTGCGCAGGCCGAGCGGGGAGCCGAAGGTGACCAGCAGGGGCAGCGGGTGCTCCAGCCGGTGGAGGGCCTCGTAGGCGACGACGCTGCCCAGGGAGTGGGCGTAGACGGCGCGGGTGTCGGCGTCGACGTGGTCGAGGACGGCGGCGACGGCGCGTTCGCGGACGTCCTCGTCGTCGAGGTAGGCGGCGACCTGGGAGAGGTTGCGCAGCAGGACGGTCTTGGCGGCGGCGAACCCGGCGCGGGCGACCGCTCCGCAGCGGGCGAGGCCGCCGACGGCCAGGCGCAGCAGTTCCGGCGGGCCCTGGGCGGGGCCGAGGTCGGCGCGGAAGGCGGCGAGTTCGCGGGCGGCCTCGGCGCGGTCGCGGTCGCGGGTGGCGTGCTCCTCGATGCCGCCGAGCAGGCCGACGCCGATGTCGGTGGCGGTCCTGGCCTGGTCTCCGGACAGGCGCACGTCCCACTGGTCGGCGGGGTCGTGCGGGCGGAACAGGTGGCGGTAGTAGGCCATCGCGAGGTCGGTGGCACCGCCCTCCAGGCGTTCGGCGAGCGCGGGTTCGCCCTCCCGGCGCAGGGTGGCGGCCAGGGCGGTGCGCCAGTCGGCGAGCAACTCGTCGGCGCTCTGGTCGATCGGCCCCATGCCGTGGACGAAGACCACCTCTGCCACCGCGTACTCCTGTTCCCGCCACCGGGCGGACGTCTCCCGGCGTTCTGTGATGTTCCGTCAACTGGTGTGATCGGGGAGCTTATTGTAGAAGTGGTGCGGTGACGACCCGGTACGCCTTGGTGATCGCTTCGCAGTGGCCGGCCGGCGGCGCGGAGCTGGAGCAGCTGGCCGCGCAGGCCGGCGCGCTGCGCGACGTCCTGCTGGACCCCGACCTGGGCGGCTGCCGGCCGGCCCACGGGGACGGGCTGCTGCTCGATCCCGGGACGGCCGGGCAGGTGGCCGCCGCGGTGGGCGCCGCGTTCGCCCGGGCGGGCGGGGACGGGGAGCCGGAGGAGAACGGCCCGGAGGACGGCGAGGAGGACGGCGAGGACGGGCCCGGCACGCTGGTGCTGGCGTTCGTGGGCCACGGCCTGCCGGTGCGGGCGGACGACTTCCTGTTCCCGGTGCTCGGCAGCCCCGCGCGGCCGGATCCCGCCACCGCGTACGCGGTGCCGGCCGGGCTGCGGGAGGGACTGGAGCGGTACGCCGACGTGCTGGGCCTGGTGGCGGTCATCGACGCCTGCGACTCGGGGACGGCGGCGGTGGCCGGGCTGCACGCGTGGCTGCCGGCGTCCGTGGAGCGGGGGCGGGAGGTCGCCGTGCTGACGTCGGCGGGCATCGACCAGCGGGCGTACGGTCTGGCGTTCGTCCGCGGCCTGAACCGGGTGCTGACGGGCGGTCACGCAAGGCTGGGGCGGCTGCTGGACGCGGACGGGCTGCGCTGGGTGCTGGGCCTGGAGCTGTCCGGGCAGCAGCCGCAGAGCGCCGGGCACGGCGGGGCGGCGAGCCGGCCGGTGGGTCCGCGCGCGGCCACCTGGGTGGCGCGCAACGCCGCGCACCTGCGCCCGTTCAGCCTACTGGCGGCCTCCCCCGACGGCCGGGCACAGCTGGCCCACCTGCGGCTGTTCCAGTCCTCGGCGGCGCTGGAGCACACCGTCGGGGCGCTGGCCGACCGGCGCGCGGCGGTGCTGGTGGGGCACAGCGGGCAGGGCAAGAGCGTCCTGGCGGCGGCCCTGTGCCGGCCCGAACTGCTGGCGGCGGGCGGGCGGTTCGCGGTGGCCGGCCTGGTGCAGCTGTCGGAGACCTCGCTGGAGCAGCGGGTCACGGCGGAGCTGCACCGGCAGCTGGGCGCCTACCTGCCGGGCTTCGCCGCCGCGGTGGAGGCCTTCGAGCGGGAGGTGCCGGAGCTGGAGCGCAACGCCTTGCCGGGCGTGCGGCGGCTGGTGACCGAGCCGCTGGCGCGGATGGCCCCGCGCGGGCCGGTGCGGGTGGTGGTGGACGCCCTGGACCAGCTCGGGCCGGGCGCGGCGCCGCGTCTGCTGGAGAGCCTGGGGGTGCTGGTCGCCGAGTCGCCGCCGTGGTTCGGGGTGGTCACCACCGCGCGCACCGGTCTGCCGCTGCCCGGGGTGTGGCATCCGGTGGAGATGCCGGCCGCCTCGGACGCGCAGGTCGAGGCCTTCGTCCAGGCGCACTCGCAGTGGCAGCCGGCGGAGCGCCGCCGGATCCGTCACCAGGCGGGCGGGAACTGGCAGTTGGCGGCGCTGCTGGCCGAGTCCGGGCCGAGCGCGCAGCAGGCGCCGACCACGCACGCCCTGTACGACGCCGACCTCGACCGGGCCCGGCGGCACGGTCCGGGCGGGGATCCCGCCGTCGTGGACGGGCTGCTGGAGGTGCTGTGCGCCGCCGGGCAGGGGCCCCGGCTGCCGCGTCCGCTGCTGGAGGAAGCGACGGAGGGCGGGGACGGGCTGGACACGCTGCTGGTGCTGCTGCCGGGGCTGCTGGACCGGGTCGCCGACCCGCAGGTGGGCGAGTACGTGGGCATCCACCACCAGTCGCTGCTCGACCACCTGGCACGGCACGAGCCGGACCTGCGCCCGGTGCGCGGCCACCGCGCCCTGGTGCGCGCGATCGCCACCATGGCTCCCATGGAACACCACGACGCCACCGACCCGCTGCACGGCTACGCGGAGGACGCCGAGCCCCGGCACTACTGGGAACTCGGCGAGTACGAGCGGGTCCTGGACAGCCTCACCCTGCGCCGCTCCCCCGACGCGACCGTCAACTCCGAACGCTGGCTGGCCTGGTGCGACCGCCTGTCCGAACCCGGCCGGCCGGGACCGCACTCCCCCGTCACCCTGCGGGCCCGCGGGGCCGCCGCCTACTGGGCCGGGCGGGCCGGCCTGTACGCCCGCTCCCGCGAGCTGTACGAGGACCTGCTGCCGCTGCAGGTCCAGGTCCTGGGCCCCGACCACGAGGAGGTCCTGGAGAGCCGCCACCGGATCGCCTACGCCACGGGGAGGGCCGCGCGCTTCCCGCAGGCCGTCGCCCTGCACCGTGCCCTGCTCGCCGACCAGACCAGGGTGTTCGGCCCGGACGACCGCCGCACCCTGGAGACCCGCCACCACCTCGCCTACTGGACCGGGCGCGGCGGCGCGATGGCCGAGAGCCTGCGGATGCACGAGGACCTCCTCGCCGACCAGCTGCGCGGCCTGGACCCGCACCACCAGGACGTCCTGGAGACCCGCCACTACATCGCCTACTGGTACGGCCGGCTGGGCCGCCCGCACGAGGCCCTGGAGCGTCACCGGGTGCTGCTGCGCGACCGGATCGAGGTCTTCGGCGAGGACCACGAGCAGGTGGTGTACAGCCGGATGAACATCTGCAAGTTCACCTTCGAGGCCGGCCGGTACGAGGACGCCCTGGAGGCCTACCGGCGGCTGCTGCCGCAGGTCGTGCGGCACAAGGGGCCCGAGCATCCCGACACACTGCTGGTGCGCCAGTACATCGCCCGGCTGACCGGCGAGGTCGGGCGGCGGACCGAGGCGCTGGCGCTGCTCGACGAACTGGCGCGCGTCCAGCTGCGGGTGGTCGGCCCCGACCACCCGGCGGTGCTCACCTCGCGGCAGTGCCTGGCCTGGCTGCACGGCGAACTGGGCGACGCCGCGCGCGCCCGGACGGAGCTGGCGGGCGTCCACGACGCCCAGCTGGAGCGCCACGGCGAGCGCGACCACCCCGATCTGCTCACCGCCCGGCTCGCGCTGGGCTGGTGGAGCGCCCTGGACGGGGCGGCCGGGGAAGGCGCGCGGCTGCTCCGCTCGGTGGTGGCCGGCCGCGGCCGGGCGCTCGGCGACGACCACCCCGACACCCTGGACGCCGCCTCCCGGCTCGCACACGTCCTCACCTCGCTCGGCGGCCCGTTCCTGCGGGAGGCGGCCGAGCTGCTGCGCGCGACGGTGCCGGCGCAGGAGCGGCGCAGCGGTGCCGAGCACCCGCAGACCCGGGCGTCGCGCGAACGCCTGACGGCGGTGGCGGCGCGGCTGGACGCCTGAGCGGCGGATCCGACCGAAGGGGCGGGATCGCGGTGCGGCGGGCTTCGGGGCGGGCGCCGATGGGCAGTGTCCCGGGCGGACGTGACGGCCGCGAGGAGGAGGACGGGATGCACCAGGACGAGAGCGCGCGGACAGCGGGGACCGGGGCGGGCACCGGGGAGGACGCGCTGCGGCGCTCCGCGGCCTTCCTCGTCGACGAGGCCCTCGGCTTCCTCTTCCCCGCCGCCCTGCGGGCCGCCGCCGACGTCGGCGTGGCCGACCGGCTGGCGAACGGCCCGGCCACGCCCGCCGAACTCGCCGCCGCGACCGGTACCGACGCCCGCAACCTGTACCGGGTGCTGCGGCTGCTCGCCACCCGGGGTGTGGTGGCGGAGGACGAGCAGGGCCGCTTCACGCTCACCGAGGCCGGGCAGGCGCTGCGCGGCGACGTCCCGTACTCGGTGCGCACGGCCGTCCAGATGCTCACCGACCGCACCATGTGGCGGCCGGCCGGGGAGCTGACGCACTGTCTGACCGAGGGCGGCACGGCGTTCGAGAAGATCTTCGGGATGCCGTTCTTCGACCACTTCGCCAAGGACGAGCGGACCGCCGCCGTGTTCCACGTGGGCATGGCGGCGATGTCCGACCAGGAGAACGCGCCCGTCGCGGCCGCCTACGACTTCCCGCCGGGCGGCACGGTGGTGGACATCGGCGGCGGCCACGGCGGTCTGCTGCTGGAGGTGCTGCGCCGCAACCCGGGCCTGGAGGGCGTCCTGTACGACCGGTCCCACGTCCTCGCCGGGAACCGGCTGGGCACGCACCCGGAGATCGCGGGGCGCTGGACGGCGCGGGAGGGCGACTTCTTCACCGCCGTCCCCGCCGGCGACGTCCTGATGCTCAAGCGGATCACGCACGACTGGGACGACGAGGCGTGCGTGACCCTGCTCGGCCACTGTGCCCGGGCGCTGCGCCCGGGCGGCCGGGTGCTGGTGCTGGACGCCCTGGTCCCCCCGGGCAACGCGCCCCACCAGTCCAAGGACCTGGACCTGATGATGATGGCGTCGCTGACCGGCCGCGAGCGCACCGAGGCCGACTTCGCGGAGCTCCTCGCGCGGGCCGGCCTGCGGCTGTCCCGGGTGATCCCGGCGCCGGCCGTCCTGTCGGTGGTCGAGGCGGTCGCGGCCTGAGCGGGGCGGCGCCGGGGCTCAGCCCCGCGGGTGCCGGACCGCTTCGAGGAAGCCCGCCGTGGAGGGGCCCGGCAGCGTGCGGCCGTACCGCTGTGCGAGCGCGTCCAGAAGGACGCGGTCGGTGGTCCAGCCGTGCCGGTCGAGCCACTCGCCGGTGCCGGGGCCGAGGCCGCCGCGCCACAGGCCGGTGACGTGGGCGAGCGCCGGGTCGTGCGGCGTGGCGCTGACGTCCCGGCCCTGCTCCAGCAGCAGGCGGCTGCCGGGCGCGGCCAGGGCGGCGACCGCGGTGAGCAGGGCGGCGGCCTCCTCGGGCCCGAGATAGACCAGCAGCCCCTCGGCCAGCCAGGCCGAGGGGCGCGCCGGGTCGAACCCGGCCTCGACCAGGCGGTCGGGCCAGTGCGGCTCCAGCAGGTCGGCGGGCAGGACGGTGCGTCGGCTCCTCGGCTCGGCGCCCAGGCCGTCCAGGACCTGCTCCTTGAAGGCCAGCACCGGGCCCAGGTCCAGTTCGAACACCCGGGTGCCGGCCGGCCAGTCCAGCCGGTGGGCCCGGGTGTCCAGGCCCGCCGCGAGCAGCACGACCTGGTCGGCGCCGGCGGCGAGCAGGCGGTCGTCGTAGAAGCGGGTGCGCAGGATGCCCTGCGCGACCAGGGCCATGGCCAGGCCGCTGTCCGGGCCGGCCGAGGGCAGCGGCACGCCGGCGGCGGCGGCGAACGCGGCGGCGTAGGGGTCGACGAAGAGCGGGTCGGGGCGGGAGCTCTCGTAGGCCCGCACCAGGGCGACGGACAGGGCGGTGCGGGACACCGGGCTGAGCGGTTCGGCGGTCGTCATGGCCGGGAATCTACATCGCCACCGATGCATCTGTGAAGATGTATTATTTCGGCATGGACGGTGTGCGACTCCTCAGACTCGGCAAGCGGTTGACCGAACTCGGCCGCGAGATGATCATCGACCCGGCCTCGGCGCACCTCACCCCCGGCGAGATCGCCGTGATCGCCGACGTGTACCGCCATCCCGCGACCTCCGCCCGGGAGATCCAGGTCCGGACCGGCTTCGCGCAGAGCCACGTCTCCGTCTCCATCGCCCGGTTGCGCGAACGCGGCCTGCTCGACGCCGCCGCCGACCCGCAGGACGGCCGGCGCACCCTGCTGAGCGCCTCCGAGGTCGCCCGGCGCGCCATCCGCGAGCACGTCGCCCGGCCCGCCGGGCCGGTCATCGCCAAGGCCGTCCCGGACCCGGAACGGGCCCGCCGCGTCACCGAGCTGCTCGACGAACTCGCCGTCCTCCTGCTGCCCTGACGGGCGGCGCGCGGGCCGCCGCCGGCGGGCCGGTTCAGCCGATCTCCTCCGCCAGTCCGACGATGACGCCCTCGGGGCCGCGGACGTAGCAGAGCCGGTAGCTGTTCTCGAACCGCACTACCTCGCCGACGAGTTCGGCCCCGTGGGGGCGCAGCCGGGCGACGACCCCGTCGAGGTCGTCGACCGCGAACATGATCCGGCGGATGCCCAGCGTGTTCGTCGGCGCCGGCCTCGGCTCGGGGCTGACCGCCTTCGGCGTGTGGAACATCGCCAGCTCGATCCGGCCGTGGCCGTCCGGGGTGCGCAGCATGGCGATCTCCTGCCGGACGTCCTCGAGTCCGGTGATCCGCTCCACCCAGCGCCCTTCGATCGGCGAGCGGCCCTCCAGCTCCAGGCCGAGTTCGGTGAAGAACGCGACGGCGGCGTCCAGGTCCTCGACGACGACGAGCACGTTGTCCAGCCGGCGGATCGTCATGACGGGTCTCCTCGGTGCGGTCGGTCACGGGGGCGGGTCCGCACCCCGGGGACGGAGCCGCCGGACCGTTCCCGACATCCTCCGCCGTCCCGTCCGGGAGCACCGACGCCCGGCGGGGTCCCGCGCACACGTGTCACCCGGCTGCCGGGAGGCAACCGGGTGACGGGCGTGCGCGGGTGTGCGGGTGCGTCAGCCCTCGGTGGGGCGACGGCGGCGGGAGACCACCACGAGACCCGCGCCGGCGGCGACGGCCGCGGCGGCGGCGACGGCCTCCCAGCCGAGGCCCTCGGCGCCGGTGGCGGCGAGCTGGCCGGAGCGGGCGCCGGTGTCGGCGTGCGTCGTGCCGGTGCCGGTGCCGGTCGTGGTGCGGGCCTCGGCCTGGACGACCTGGACGGCCCGGACGGCCGGGGTGGTCGCGGTGGCCTGGGGCGCCGGGGTGCCCGACGGCTGCGCGGTGGGCTGAGTGGTGGGCTGAGTGGTGGGCTTCGGGGCGGCCTCGTCCTCGGCGCGGGCCGCGGCCCAGCCGTGGTCGAGGAAGGCCAGGACGGCCTGGTCGGTGCCCTCCAGGGCGGCGAGCGCGGCCTTCCGGACGGCCGGTCCGCCGCTCTCGGCGATCTGCGACACCTTCACCCGGCTGTCGCTCATCCGCACCGCCGCCAGCTCGGACTCCAGGAAGCGGCGCAGGCCGGCGGCGTCGCCCTCGAGCGCCTTCTGGGCGGCCTTGCGGGTGTGCGGACCGGTCTGCGGGTCGGCGACGATCCGCCCGATCTCGGCGCGGTCGTCCTCGGCGCGGGCCGTGTACTGGCCCTCCTTCAGGAACTTCACGATGTCCGCGTAGGTGCCGGAGAGCGCGGCGGACGCGGCCTTCTCCAGGGCCGGACCGCCCGTGCCGAGCATCCGGGTGACCTCGACGCGGTCGTCGTCGGCCTGCTGCTTGGGGAGCTCGACCTCGAAGAAGTGCCGCAGCGCGGCGGGCGTGTTGACCCTCAAGGCCTTCTCGCCGGCCTCCCGCACACCCCGGCCGGTCGACGGCCGGTCGAGGAGCTGGGTGAGCTCGAGGCGGTCGTCCGCCGCCTGGGCCTCGTACCGGCCCTCCTTGAGGAACGCGACGAGGTCCGCGTAGGTGCCGCGCAGGGCGGCCTTGGCGGCCTTCTTCACGGCCGGACCGCCGACGGCGAGGATCTGGCTGGCCCTGACGCGGTCGTCGATCACCCGGGCGTCCTGGAGACCGGTCTCCAGGAACCGCCGCAGGTCGGCGGCCGTTCCGGCGAGGGCCTGCTCGGCGGCCTCCCGCACGGACACGCCGCTCTCCTTGTCCGCGAGGATCTTCTCGATCTCGGCGCGGTCGAGCTCCTCCTGGGTCGGGTCGCCCTTGGAGGCGGTGTCGGGCCCGGAGAGATTGGTGGGCTGGGGAGCGTCCGCGGCGGCGGCCACCGACGGGAAGAGAACAGCGGGGGCGAGGACCGCGGCCGCGACGACGGCGGACACCCGGGGGAGCTTCATCCGGCAGAACCTGCTCTGTACGAAGAGTCTGTGAACGCACGAATCATAGAGCCTCCTTACTGCTCGTCATACCGGTTTGATGATCAGTCCGGTAGTGCCCGCCGTGGCGCTTTTACCCCTGTTCGGACCGGTAGCAGCCGCCATGCCGTCGATGTCCGAACGAGGCGGGCAGACTGGACCCGTGAGCGACGGTGGCAAGGGGCGGCGGCCGGTTCCCGCCGAGCTGCGCGGGTACCTGGAGGAGCTCGTCCGCCGGGTGCGGGCGGTGTGCGGGGCGCGGGCGGTGAGCGTGGTGGCCGTCGGGTCGGTGGCGCTCGGGGACTACCGGCACGGCCGCAGCGACGTGGACGTGGTGGTGGTCGTCGAGCCGGACCTGCCGGGGCCGGCGCTGACGGAGCTGGCCCGGGAGCTCGCCCACCCCCGGCTGCCGTGTCCGGCGGCCGGGCTGGAGCTGGTGGTGTACGGCGCGGACGCCGCCGGGCGGCCCTCGGACCGGCCGGGGTTCCTGTTGAACCTCAACACCGGCCCGCTGCTGGCGGAGCGGGCGGACCGGGACGCCACCGGGGCGGCGGCCTTCTGGTTCGTCATCGACCGCTCGATCGCCCACCGGGCCGGGATCACCCTGTGGGGCGCACCGGCGCGGCAGGTGATCGCGGAGCCCGCGCCCGCCGGGCTGTTCGCCGCGCTGCGCGCCGCCGTGCGCGAGCACGCCGACGGGGCGGGCCACCTGGCGGACAACCGGGTGCTCAACGGCTGCCGGGCGGTGGTCTTCTGCCGTACCGGCCGGTGGCGGCCCAAGCGGGCGGCGGCCGGTGAGACCGCCGCCGCCGAGCCCGGCTTCCGGCCGCTGCTGGAAGCCGCGGTGCGCAGCTTCGAGCGGCCGCGCCCGGCGGCGGAGGCGCTGCCCGCCGCCGAGGTACGCGCGTTCCTGGCCTGGGCGGGCGAGCGGGTCGAGGAGGCCGCCGCGGCGGCCGGCGGCTGAGGCGGTCGGCTCAGACTTGCCGCGTACAGCCGCTGCGGGTGCAGAACTCCTGGGCCCGCAGGACGTCGCCCTCGTCGTACACCCGGCGACGCTCAGGTGACGGCCAGGAGGGCGTCGAGGCCCACGATCCGGTAGCCGCGGGCGCGCAGGCCGGTGATGACGGCGGGCAGGGCGGCCACGGTCTGGGAGCGGTCGCCGCCGGCATCGTGCATGAGGATCACCGAGCCGGGGCGGACCTGGCCCAGGACGCGCTCGGCGATGACGTCGGGGCCGGGCCGCGACCAGTCCTTGGCGTCGACGTCCCAGAGCGCCGTGGTGAGCCCCAAGGCGTCGACGGCGCGGAGGAGTTCGGGGCTGCGCCCGCCGTACGGGGGCCGCAGCCAGCGGATCGGGCGGTCGTCGCCGCAGGCGTCGGCGAGCACGTCGCGGGTGCGGTCGAGCTGGCGGGCGAGTCCGACCGGGCCCAGGTCCGGCAGGTAGGCGTGGGACCAGGTGTGGTTGCCGAGGGTCTGGCCCGCGTCGGCGATCCGGCGCACCACGCCCGGGTGGGCCAGGGCGTTCAGGCCGATGCAGAAGAACGCCGCCGGGGCGTCGTGGCGGTGCAGCACGTCCAGCACCCGCGGCGTGAACTCCGGGTCCGGGCCGTCGTCGAAGGTCAGCGCCACCAGCGGCCCGGCGCCGGCGCCGCCCGCCAGCATCCTTCCCTCGCGCACGAGTCGACGCTCCACCGGGGCACTCGCCCGGTCCGCCGCCGCGATCTCCTCCTCGCGCCCGCTCATCGTCCACCCCCCGGCGGGCAGCGCCGTCAGGGCGCCGGGGCGGGAGCGGCCGAGCTCCGCGAGGACCTCCGCCGGGGCGCCGCCGTCCACCGGGACCGGCGGGTCGGCGCGGAGCACCGGGATCCCGGCGGCCCCGAGGGGCCCGTCCAGGACGCCGTTGGCGCTGTCGACGACCACGGTGAGGCCGTCGGGCGTCCGGGCCGCCAGTTCGACCAGCCGCGCCACCGGCCGTTCCACGCCGCAGTGTTCGAGCACCTCGACCGCGTCCGGCCCGACGATCCGGTAGCCCTCACGCGTCACACCCACACCCGCGAACCGCACCGTGCTGCCCCTCCCTCGGAACGCTCCCCCACGGCCCGCCCCCACAGGCGTCCCCGACGCCGGGCAGCCCAGATCATACGGACGACCGGCCCCCAGGACGATAGGGCGGAGCGGAATGGTCGGAACAACAAGAACGGTTCGGGGAACCGGGATTGACGGGGCGACGGGACGCGGCACGCGCGGGCGGCGGCGCCCGGGCGGAACCGGGCGGCGTCCCTATAGTGGGCGCCATGACCGATCCGCGCCCGACCTCGGCCTTCCACGCCGCCAACGCCGATCCCGCGGTCACCGGCCGGCTGGTCGCCGCACTGGACGCGCAGGCCGCCAACCCGGGCGTACAGCGGCTGCGCGCGTGGGCGCACGGGCGGCTGGCCGCGGCCGTCGGCGAGCGGGCGCTGGACGTCGGCTGCGGCACCGGCTCGGAGACCCAGGTGCTCGCCGCGGCGGTCGGGCCGGGCGGCACCGCGATCGGCCTCGAACCCCACCCGGGCCTGCGCGCCCTCGCCGAGCGGCGCGCCGCCGAGGCCGGCAGCCGGGCCCGGTTCCTGGACGGCGACGCCCTCGCGCTGCCGCTGCCGGACGCGGACCTGGACGCCGTGCGCTGCGAGCGCGTCCTGCAGCACCTGACCGACCCCGCGCGGGCCGTCGCGGAGCTGGCCCGGGTCCTGCGGCCCGGTGGCCGGGCCGTCCTGCTGGACACCGACTGGGCCACCTTCATCCTCCACCCGGCCTCCCCCGGGATCCGGTCCGCGCTGGCGACGGTCGTCCAGGAGGCCGCCGCCACCCCGGACGCCGGGCGCGGCCTCGCCGGCTGGCTGGTCGGCGCCGGGCTGACCGTCGACGCCGTCGCCTCGGAGGTCCTGCTGCACGACCCGCGCTCCGTCACCTGGCCCCTGGTGCGCGGGATCGGCGTGGAGGCCGTCGCGCGGGGCCTGATCACCGAGGCGCAGCGCGACGACCTCCACGACGGGCTGACGGCCGCCGCCGAGCGGGGCGCCTTCCACCTGTCGGTGACGATGTTCGCCGTCGCCGCCCACCGGCCGGGCTGACGGCACTCCACCGCCCCGCCCCCGGGCGGGCTTCGGGATACTGCCCGGATGACGGATGAACTGACGGTCGGACCGCGGACGGCTCCGGCCGGGGGCGGGGAACGCCGGACGCTGCGGCGTGATGTGTCGGCCCCGGCCCTGCTGGCGGGGCTGGTCTGCGTCGCGGTGTCGTTCTCGGGCCCGCTGGTGGTGGTGCTCGCGGCGGCCGCGGCGGGGCGGCTGGACCCGGCGCACACGGCGTCCTGGATCTGGGCGGTGGCGATCGGCAGCGGGGTCAGCGGCTTCGCGCTGAGCTGGTGGACGCGGACCCCGGTGGTCACCGCCTGGTCGACCCCGGGGGCCGCGCTGCTGGTGGCCAGCCTCGGCGACTACCCCTACCGGGAGGCGGTCGGGGCGTTCCTGGTGAGCGCGGCGGCGGTGACGCTGTTCGGGGTGACCGGCTGGTTCGGCCGGCTGATCGCCGCCGTGCCGGCCGGCATCGTGAACGCGATGCTCGCGGGCATCCTGTTCTCCTTCGGCGCCGGGATCTTCGGCGCCGTGCACAGCGCGCCGCTGCTGGTGGTGGGCAGCTTCGCGGCCTTCCTGCTGGCCAAGCGGTTCGCCGCCCGGTACGCCGTCCTGGTGGCGCTGCTGGCCGGCGGCGTGCTGGCGGCCCTCTCGGTCGGGCTGCCGCTGCGCCTCGGAACGGGCGGGCCGACCGTGCCCGTGCTGACGGCGCCCTCGTTCTCCTGGGCGGCCCTGGTGGGGCTGGCGCTGCCGCTCGCGATCGTCACGCTGGCCTCGCAGAACGCGCCCGGCCTCGGGGTGCTGCGGGCCTTCGGCTATCCGGCGGACGACCGGCTGCTGATCGGCACCACCGGCGCGGTGTCGGTGCTGGTGGCGCCGTTCGGCTCGCCCGGGGTGAACCTGGCGGCGATCACGGCGGCCATCTGCTCGGGCCCGGAGGCCCACCCGGACCCGCGCCGCCGGTACGTGGCGGGGATGTCCTCGGGCCTGCTGTACGTGCTGGTGGGCGGCTTCGGCGGGGTCCTGGTGAGCCTGTTCACCGGGCTGCCGAAGGAACTCGTCTCGGTGGTCGCCGGGGTCGCCCTGCTGGCCTCGCTGCAGGGCAGCCTGGCGGCGGCGGTCGCCGAGGAGCGCGGGCGGGACGCGGCTGTGGTGACCTTCCTGGCGAGCGCCTCGGGGATGACCCTGTTCGGCATCGGCTCGGCGTTCTGGGGCCTGCTGTTCGGGCTCGGCACGCATCTGGCGCTGGACGCCCGGCGGGGCTGAGCGGGCGCGGGGCGGTCCGGCGGCCGGCTACTCCTCGGCCCCGGAGCCGCCCTCCTGGTCGGTGGCCGGGTGCTGGGAGGGGAGCCGGCGGGTGAACAGGAGGGCGCCGGCCGTGATGCCCGTGCAGGCGAGGACCGCGGCCTTGAGCCCGTTGATCTGCGCGTCCTGATAGTTCTCCACCACGGCCGCGGCCTCCTGCGGCGGCACCCCGGGCTGCGCCGCCAGCGCGGCCGCCACCTGGTCGGCGGGCACGAAGGACAGGCCCGCCTCCACGTGGACGCCGGCCTGCTCGGCGACGGCCGCGGAGACGCGCGGGTCGCTCTCGATCTGGCTGGTCACGGACGTCGCGAGGGCGCCGATCAGGATCGCGCCGATCAGCGCCGTCCCGAGCGAGGAGCCGAGGTTCTGCGCCGTGTACTGCAGTCCGCCGGCCTCGCTGCGCTCCTCCTGGCGCACGCTGGACTGCACCGTGTTGCCCAGCTGGGAGGCGAGCATCCCCATGCCGATGCCGAGCAGGGCCATCGCCCCGGCGAACGAGGCGCCGCGCAGCTCCGGCCCGATGGCGGCGATCAGCCACAGGGTCGCGGCGACCAGGACCAGCAGCCCGGTCCGGACGATCAGGCGGGGCGAGGCGATGCGCAGCAGCAGGGAGCCGGACATCGACGCCGCGAGCATGGTGACGGACACCGGCAGCAGCCGCAGGCCCGTCTCGAAGGCGTCCAGGCCGTGCACGACCTGCAGGTAGAGCGGGATGACGAAGAACAGGCCCAGCAGGACGGTGTTCTGGTTGAAGAGGGCCACCAGCCCCGCGCGCAGCGTCCGGTTGTCGAACAGGTCGAGCGAGACCAGGGGGTCCAGGCCCTTTCGCTCCCGCCGGCGCTCGTGGACGCAGAACGCGTAGGTCAGCGCGCCACCGAGGGCGACGGCGAACAGCGTCGGGGCGAACCCGAGGACGGTGAACGGCGGGTTGCGCGGGTGGACCCAGCCCCAGGTACCGCTCTGCAGCACGGCCAGGACCATCAGGGCGAGGCCCGAGGCCGACAGCACGGCCCCCGCCACGTCGAGCCGGGGCCGCCGGGCCGGTGGCGGCTGCGGCGGCACCCAGCGCATCAGGAGCAGCATCACGACGACCAGGACCACCTCGCCGGCGAACACCAGCCGCCAGGTCAGGTAGGTGGTGACCCAGCCGCCGAGCAGCGGCCCCACCGCGATGCCCGCGCCCGCGAGTCCGCCGATGACGCCGTAGGCCACGGCCCGGTCGCGCCCGCGGTAGGAGCCGGCCACCAGCGCGGCCAGCGCGGGCAGGACCAGGGCCGCGCCCAGGCCCTCGACGACCGACCAGCCCACCGCGAGCACGGCCACGGTGGGCGCCACCGCGGTCAGCCCCGATCCGACCCCGTACACGACCAGGCCGATCACGAAGACCCGGCGGCGCCCGAACATGTCGCCGATCCGGCCGCCGGTCAGCATGAACGCGGCCATGACCAGGGTGTAGAGGGTGATGACGGCCTGGATCGCGGTGACCTCGGTGTCGAAGTCCTCGACCAACTGGCTGATCGACACGTTCATCACCGAGGCGTCGAGCACCATGAGGAACTGCGCCGTCCCCAGCACGACCAGGGTCTTCCAGCGATTCATCACGTCACCACCACGCCTCCACCCCGCGTCACCACCACGCGTCACCGGCCGGTCCGCCGCGCACCGCGGACGCGGTCAGCCGCCGAGGATCCGGGCCTTCTGGGCGGCGAACTCCTCCTCGGTGAGGACGCCCTGGTCCTTGAGCGTCGCCAGCTCCTTGAGCTGGTCCAGCTTCTCCTCCATGGTCGCTGCGGCGGGCGCGGGCGGCGCAGGCGGGGGCGGGGGCGCGGCGGGCTCGGCATAGTAGCCGGCCTGCTGGGTGTCCTGCTGGGCCCAGCGGCCGGCCTGGCGGCGCGAGACGCGGTTGGAGACGGCGGTGGCCGTACCGGCGACCACCGCGGTGCGGGCGACTCCGCGGAGCAGTCCGGGCATGGCTTCCTCCTGGGTGGGGGTGGGATCGGGACGGGGTCAGCCGGCGGCGTCGAGCCGGTCGAGCGAGTCCAGCACCGCCAGCAGGTCCTCGACCGGGACGCGCCCGCCGGCGAGGACGCGGGCGTCCTCCCGGCGCAGCGCGGTGGCCAGCGGCGCCGCCCAGCGATTCTCGTAGAGCAGGACGGCGGCGGAGTCGCCCGGCTCCAGGAGTGCGCCGGCCTCGGCGATGTCGGACTCGCCGAGCACGCCCGAGGCGACGCCCTCGAAGACGGTCAGGTCGAGGCGGCCGTCACCAGTCACGTCGGCCAGCTCGGCGCCCCGCACCGTGCCGTCGGTGTCCTTGCGGACGAAGGTCAGGTCGAGGATGCGGATGATGTCGCGGTCGACCAGGTCGACGAGCAGGGGCAGCCCCTCGCCGGTGAGGTGGCTTCCGGGGAACGCGATGACCAGGTAGTCGATGGGGCCCAGTTCGTCGAGTTCACCGCGGGTGTCGGGTTCGCTGCTCACGTCGGCTCCTGAGGGAGGAGGGCCGGCCGACGGCGTCGGCCGGAAGCCGGCCCCGGACGCTGGCGTGAAGCCGACCCTCGGCGAAGCTAACCCGCCGCCCCCGCTCTCCGGCTCACCTGTTCGGGGTGAGGTGCCCCGCCCGGGCGGGGCGGCTCACCCCAGTGGGGCAACCCTGCTCGCCGTCCGCCCGGCCGGGCCCTTGGCTGGTGACCACGGTGGCCCGTCCGCTCGGTGCCGCCGTACCGCCCGGACCGCCCAGAGCGAGGCCCGGACCGCCCAGAGCGAGGAGCCGCCCGCATGCCACCGGCCGAGTCCAGCCCGCCGCAGCCCGACCCCGAGCAGCCCGGCCCCGAGCAGCCCGGCCGGCCTCGGCCCGAGGGTCCTCGGCCCGACCACGCGCAGGCCGGCGAACTGGAGGCGCTCCACCACCGGGTCGCCCAGCTGGAGGCCGAGGCCCGGCGCCGGCCGCAGCACCACCGGCTGCGCACCACCGGCGCGACCGCCCTGGTGATCGTGGCCTCCGTGCTGTCGCTGCTGGCCGTCGTCGCCGTCTGGGCCCACGACGAGATCACCGACACCGACCGGTTCGTCGCCACGATGGCACCGCTGGCCCACAACCCCGATGTGCAGAACGCCCTCGCCAACCGGATCACCGACGCCGCGACGGAGCAGATCGACGTCAAGGCCCTGGTCAACGACCTCTCCCAGGCCGCCGCCGAGCAGGGCGTGCCGCCCCGGCTCGCCCAGCTGCTGGGCGGGCTGACCGGTCCCCTGGAGGGGGCGCTGACGAACCTCGTGCACGGCGCCGCCGAGCGGGTGGTCACCAGCGACGCCTTCGCCACCGTGTGGGAGGAGGCCGTCCGGGCCGCGCACGCCACCATGGTCAAGGCCCTGACCGGCCAGGGCGGCGGCGCGGTCGTGCTGAAGAACGACGAGGTCGTGATCGACATCGGGCCGATGGTGGAACGGGTCAAGACCGAGCTGGTCAACGCCGGTTTCGCGCCCGCCGCCAAGATCCCCGAGGTGCACACCTCGTTCGTGGTGTTCTCCTCGCCCGACCTCGCCAAGATCAAGGGCGGGTTCCGGCTGCTGCAGATCCTCGGCTGGTGGCTGCCGGTCATCACGGTCCTGATCGCCGCGGCCGGTGTGCTGACCGCCTTCAACCGCCGCCGCGCGCTGGTCGGCGCCGCCCTCGGCGTCGGGGTGGCCATGCTGGTGCTGGGCGTCGCGCTGGCCGTCTTCCGGTCCTACTTCCTCGACCACCTGCCCGCCGACGCCTCGCAGGCCGCCGCCGGCGCCGTCTACGACGCCGTCGTGGACTACCTGCGCACCGCGGTGCGGATGGTGGGCTTCCTGGCCGTGGTCGTCGCGCTCGGGGCGTTCTTCATCGGCCCCTCGCGCGCCGCCGTGACCGTCCGCTCGGTGACCGGGCACGGGGTCGCGGCGCTGCGCTCCTCCGCCGACTCGGCAGGCTTCCGGGCCGGGCCGGTGGAGCACTTCGTCCGGCGCTGGAAGCGCTGGCTGGGCGTCCTGATCCTGGTCGTCGCCGCCGTGGTCTTCGTCCTCTGGGACCACCCCACCGGGATGGTGGTGTTCTGGTTCGCCGTGGTCGTCCTGGCCGCCTTCGCCCTCCGCGAGTTCCTCGCCCCCGCCCACCCCGTCACCCCCGCGTCCACGAGCGGGGCCGCGGTGGACGCGGGGGTGACGGAGCGCTGAACACCCGTTCCGTCACTGCAGGACGAGCGCCTTGGCGCGCTGGTACTCCTCCTCCGTGATGGCGTCGTCGCGGCGCAGCTCCGCGAGCCGGGCCAGCTGCTCGGCGGCGCCGGCCGGCTTCGCCTCGGCCCCGGCCGCGTCCCGCACATAGGTGCGGAACTCCGCCTCGGCATCCTTCGCCCGCGCCAGCTCGCGCATCCCCATGCCCTTGCCGCGCGCGATCAGGTAGACGAACACGCCCAGGAACGGCAGCAGGATCAGGAGCACGCACCAGCCGGCCTTGCCCCAGCCGCTCACGGCGTCGTCGCGGAACAGGTCGCCGAAGACCCGGAACAGGAGCATGAACCAGAGGATCCAGAGGAAGATCCACATGGTGGTGAGGAAGATGTTCAGCAGCGGATAGTCGTCCATCGCCCGCCTCCGGAGGAGAAGTCGAACCGCGCCGGGCGGCGCCGCCGCCCGTCCCCCCTCGCGACCCACGGTCACCGGCCACGGCCGCGCGCGCACCACCCCGGACGGGTGATCCCGTCGGCAGGGACCGCGGGGTGGACCGGCCCGCCCCGCCGGGCGCCGACCGCACGGTGCGCACACAATGCAGTCAGCAGCCGGTCGACCACGAGGAGTAGCAGTGCGAAGTCATCCGACCGCCGCGACAGGCGGCTTCCCCCGCACCGGACGGCGGCTTCCGGCCCTGCTGGCCTCGGCGGTCGTGGTGGCGGGCGGGCTGGTGGCGGGGACCCCGGCCGCCGCCCCGGCGGCGAGCGGCCTCGGCGGCTACGTCGCGCTGGGGGACTCCTACGCGGCGTACGGAAGCGTCTCGAAGAACTACGGCACGCCCGCCGGATGCGGCCGCGCCCGCGACGACTATCCGAACGGCCTCGCCGCGGCGCTGGGCCCGGCGAGCTTCGTCGACGTCACCTGCGGCGATGCCACGACGATGAGCATGACCGTCCCGGAGGCGGTGCCGGGTGGGGTGAACCCGCCCCAGTTCGACGCGCTCAGGCCCGAGACCGCTCTGGTCACGGTCACCATCGGCGCCAGGGACGCGCTCAGCGACCTCCTGCGGAGCTGCGCGGCGATCGCCGGCACCGACCCGCAGGGCAACCCGTGCCAGCGGGCCTACACCGCGAGCGGGACCGACCCGGCGGTAGCCGCGATCGACGCGATGCGCCCGAGCATCGAGGCCGTCCTCGACGGGATCCACGCGCGCTCCCCGCACGCGACCGTCGTCCTCGTCGGCTACCTGTCCGTGCTGCCGCCCACCACCGGCTGCTGGCCGGAGGTGCCGATCGCCCGAGGGGACGTCCCCTACGCGTACGGCCTCCAGCAGCGGATGAACACGGTGCTCGGCGAGGCCGCGGCCGGCCATCGGGCGATCTTCGCCAACCCCGGCGAGGCCCTCGGACACGATGCCTGCCGGCCGCAGGGAGTCCGCTGGGTCGAGGGCCTCGATCCGGCCCCGGACACCAACGCGCTGCACCCCAACGCCGCCGGGCAGGCCTACGTCGCCGCGCTCGTCGGGGCGCTGTTGCGCTGAGCAGCGGCCGGGCTTCAGGCCTCGGGCCCGCGCACCGCCCGGGCGAGCGCCGCCGCCGTCCGGCGGACGTCGGCGTCGGTGGTGCGCCAGTTGCTGAACGCGGCCCGCAGGGCGGGGAGGCCGGCGTAGTGGGTCGGTGTCAGGAAGGCCTCGTCGGCCACGGCCTCGGCGAGGGCGGCGAGCCGGTCGGCGGTGGGGTCCTCGGCCAGGGTGAAGCAGACGACGTTCAGCCGCACCGGCGCCAGCAGCCGCAGCCCCGGCGTCCCCGCCACGGCCTCCCCCAGCGCCCGGGCCCCGGCCACGCAGCGCTCGACGATCTCCCGGTGGCCGGCCCGGCCGTAGGCGCGCAGGGTGAACCAGGCGGCGAGGGCGCGCAGCCGGTGGGAGTTCTCCGGCGTCAGGTGCACCAGGTCGGGGTGCTCGCCGAGCGGGCCGAGGTAGGCGGCCGCGTTGCGGAAGACCTCGGCCTGGAGGTCGGGGCGCCGGGTGAACTGCACGGCGCTGTCGTAGGGCACGTTGAGCCACTTGTGCAGGTCGACGCAGATCGAGTCGGCCCGGTCCAGGCCGGCCACCAGGGCGGCGTGCTCGGGGACCAGGGCGGCGAAGGCGCCGAAGGCCGCGTCCACGTGCAGCCAGCAGCCGTGGCGGTCGCGCAGGTCGGCCAGTGCCCGCAGGTCGTCGAAGTCGACCGTGTTGACCGTGCCGGCGTTGGCGACCAGCACGCAGGGGCCGTCGTGTTCGGCCAGCATCCGTTCGAGGGCCGCCACGTCGACCGCCTCCCGGCCGGGCAGCACGGGCACCCGGGTCAGCGCGCCGCGGCCCAGGCCGAGCACCGAGAGGGCCTTGGCCACGCTGGAGTGCGCGCTGCCCGACAGCACCCGCACCCGGCCGAGCGCGGCGGCGCCGTCCTCGGCCACGTCGACGCCGAGGCGTTCGCCGAGCCACTGCCGGGCGATCGCGAGGCCGACCGTGTTGGACATGGTCGCGCCGCTGACGAAGGTCCCGGCGTGCGCGGCGGAGAGCCCGAACAGCTCGCGCAGCCAGCCGACCGTCTCCCGCTCCAGCTGCTGGCCGGCGCCGTCCAGCGAGGAGTTGGAGTTCTGGTCGGCGGCGGCGGTCAGCCAGTCGCCGGCCAGCGCCGCCGGGGTCGCGCCCCCGGTGACGAACCCGAAGTAGCGCGGCCCCGCGCCGGCCGAGAGCCCCGGCTCCCAGCGCTCGCCGAACTCGGCCAGCGCCGCCCGCAGGCCGCCGCCCCGTTCGGCCAGCGGCGTCCGGGCGGGCGGGTCGGCCCTCGGGACCACCGGCCGCTCGTCGAGGGAGGCGAGGAAGGCGGCCGCGGCCCGGCGGGTCTCCTCCAGCAGCGCGGGCAACTGGTCCAGGTCGGCAGCGAGTTCGGGGTGCATGGCGCGTTCTCCGGTCGGTCGGCTGTGTCGTCGACGGTAGCCGCCGCGGCCTGCGGCGTCCCGGTCCAATCCACTGGTGGTGGCCTGCCCGGCGGAGTGCGTCGACGCCCTGCCGACCCCGGCCGAGGGCTACGTCCCCGTGCCGCACACCGGCGGGCCGGGCCTCGTCCAGCCGGCTTCCGACTGGGACTGACCCGGCACGGAGACGGCCGGACGGGCTTTCAGGTGCGCGGGGACGGGCCCGTCTGGCTGGTCACCAGGCGCCGGTAGGGGGCGCAGCGGGCGAGCAGGGTGGGGTGGTCGGCGGCATCGACGACGGTGCCGTGGTCGAGCATGATCACGTGGTCGGCGTGCTGGACCGTGGTGAGGCGGTGGGCGACGACCACGACGGCGCTGCGGCGGGCCAGCCTGTCGACGATCTCGCGGAAGCGCAGTTCGTTGAGGCCGTCCAGTTGGCTGGTGGGCTCGTCCAGCAGGACGATGTCGGCGTCGGCGAGCAGGGCGCGGGCCAGGGCCATCCGCTGGCGCTGGCCGCCGGAGAGGTCGAACTCGCGGCCCAGGACGGTGTCCAGGCCGTGCGGGAGGCGTTCGACGTCCTCGGTCAGGCCGACGGTGGCGAGCGCGCGGGCCAGTTCGTTCTCGTCGGCGGCGCCGGCCCGGCCGAGCTGGAGGTTGTCGCGGGCGCTGGCCTCCAGGAGGGTGAACGCCTGGTCCACGTAGGCCATCCGGGCGCGCAGCGCGCCCAGCGGCCAGGCGCGGAGGTCGTGGCCGAGGACGCTGACCGATCCGGCGCCGGGCCGGACGAAGCGGCCGACGAGCGCGAGGGCCGTGCTCTTGCCGGCGCCCGAGGGGCCGACCACGGCGGTCAGCCCGGTGCGCGGGATGCTGAAGGAGGCGGCGCGCAGGGCGGCCCGCTGCGCGCCGGTGTGGGTGTAGGAGACGGCGCGGAAGACCACCGCCGGGGCGTCGGGCGCGGGGGTGGGCACGACCCGGTCGGCGTCGTCCGGGTCGGCCTCCGGGGGCAGCGCGAGGAGGTCGTTGCAGCGGTCGCGGGCGGCCAGGCCCGCCTGGAGGCGGCCGAACCCGGTGGCGAGGGTGTTCACCGAGGGGACGGTCTGGAGCAGGTAGAGCAGGAACGCGGCGAAGGCCGCCACCTTCAGCCCGCCCGCCGCGAGCCGCGCCCCGCCGGTGAGGATGACCGCGATCATCGCGAACTGGTTGCCGAGGGTGAGCACGGCCGGCACCAGGGCGCCGAGCCGGGCGCCGGTCAGCGAGACGGCGCGCAGGTGCTCGGCGTCCTCGGCCAGGACGCGGTCGGCCAGCGGTTCGGCCCGGTAGGCCTTGATGGTGGTGAGGGCCTCCAGGTCGGCGGTGAAGCGCTGGGCGATCCGCCCGACCGCGTCCTGCTGCCCGGTGACGTTGGCCCGCATCCGGCGGGTGATCACCAGCACCAGCGCGGTCAGCAGGGCGAGCGCGGCCACGGTGACCGCGGTGAGCACCCAGTCGATCCACACCATGACCGCGAGGGTGGCCAGGACGCTGAGCGCGGCGAGCGGCAGCTGCATCGCCACTTCCACCACCTGGCCCAGCAGTTGGGCGTCGGAGGTGACCCGGGCGGCGAGTTCGCCGGTGCCCCGGGCCCGGACGACGGGCAGCGGCAGGCGCAGCGCGTGGACCATCAGGGCGGTCCGCAGCCGGTAGGTCATCCCCTCCCCGACCTGCGCCAGCTGGAAGCCGGAGAGGGCCTGGGCCGCCGCGCCGACGAGGGCGGCCGCGGCCATCATCAGCAGCCCGGGGGCGAGCGAGCGGTGGCCGGAGAAGTCGCCGACGATCCTGCGGACCAGCAGCGGGAGCGCGAGGGCGGCGGCGGTGGCCACCACGGCGAGGGCCAGGGCGGCGGCGAGGCGGACCGGCTGGGCGGCGAGTTCGCGGCGCAGCCGGACCTGCGGCGGCGCCGGGGCCACGGTGGCGGCGGGCTCGGCGGTGCCGGCGGGTGCGGCGGTGCCGGCGGGCTCGGCCGACGCGGCGGTGCGGGCGGGCGCGGTCCGGTCGGCCACGGGGACACCTCTCTCTGGGCGGGGCGCCCTGGTGGGGCCGTCGGGCGGCGTCGCCGGGCGGGGAACGGGCCGCGGCGGCGGCCGGGACCCGGCCGGGTGGTCCGTGGACCGTCCGGCCGGGTCGACCGTCACGGGCCGCCCGTGCGGGCGGCCGGTCGGGTCAGAGGCAGAGCAGCGTGCTGACGGTGCTGGTGCCGCAGTTGAGGACGCTCAGCGAGCTGGTGCTCGCGAGGGTGTCGTCGATCGGGGCCGCCTCGGTCTCGGGCAGCTCCAGGGTCTGGAGGTCGAGGATCGCCATGACGTTCTCCTTCGGTTGCGGTGTACCACCCGGCCGGTCGGCCGGGAGTCCGTGGGGGCGCGGCTGTCGCGCCCGGGGCGGTCACCGGGGCGCGGGGGCCGCGTCGGTGAACGGGAGGAAGGGGGTGCCCGCCAGGGCCGTGCCCAGGGCCAGCAGCACCCCGGCCGAGCCCGTCGCCAGGTCCGTCGACAGGCGCAGCAACTGGTCGCCCGGGAAGGCGAGGTGGCCGTGGTACGGGACCTGGTGGAGCGCCAGCAGGGCACGGTGGCGGTCGAGCAGGGGCTGTCCTGCGGCCGGGCCGCCGGTCAGCGCGAGGTAGCCGAGGAGTCCGGCCCGTCCGTTGAACAGGCCCGGCTGGATCACGAACTCCGGTTCCGCCGCCTTCCGGATCGGCGCCTGCCGCCCGGCGAGGGCGCTGTCCGGCCGGTGGGCGAGGAGGGCGGCCAGGGCGAGGCCGATGCCCGCGCTGCCGGTCTCGACGTAGGGCAGCACCCGGCGCCGGTCGACCACCTGCAGCGTGCCGTCGGCGACGGTGACGCAGCGGTCGAGGTCGAGTTCCAGGAGGGCCTCGGCCTGGTCCAGCAGGGCGCGGTCCCCGGTGTGCTCGTGGAGGCGGACGAGGGCGAGCGCGGCGCCCGACGCCCCGGCCAGCAGCCCGGCCCGCCGCCCGGCGTCGCCGCGCCCGGTCTTCTCCCAGGTCATGGCGGCGCTCCTGGCGGCGGCCAGCGCCTCCTCCAGCAGCCGTTCGTCCCCGGTGGCGCGGGCGAAGTGCAGCAGGGTGAGCGCGATGCCCGGGCCGCCGGAGGCCAGCGCCGGGGAAGCGGCCGGTTCGCCCTCGGCGGCAGCGGCCCGGCCGAGGCGGCGCAGGAGGGCGGACGCCTGCTCGTGCTCGCCCAGCAGGTCCAGTACGTAGGCGACGCCGTGGCCGCCGTGGTACAGCCCGGGCACCGGGGCGCGGTCGCGGGCGGCGGCGGCCAGCCACCGCACGTGCGCGGGGTCGACGGCGGCCCCGGTGGCGTGCAGGGCGTAGAGCACCCCGGCCGCGCCGTGCGCCAGTCCGAGGCCGCCCTGGGTGAACTGAGCGATGTCGCCCGGGAAGAGCCGGTCGGCGCGCTCGGGGGTGGCCGCCGCGGCGATGCCGGCGGCCAGTGAGTCCCTGATCGCCGGCCAGTCGGCGGCCGGGGCCTCCAGCAGCGCGCGGGTCTCGGCGCGGCCCGCGTCCAGTTCGGGGCGGGGCGTGCGGCCGTCCTGCGGCGAGCGGGCGAGGTGGCGGTGGATGTCGTCGGTGTAGCCGGGCGGCACCGGGAAGCGCCGCTCGATCGCGTCGGCGAGCCGGCCGGCCTTGTCCGGGTCCAGCGCGGTGAGCTGGACCAGCGGGTAGAAGAGCCACAGCCGCAGCGCCGCCAGCGCGTACCGGTCGATGTCCGTCCCGGTGCGGCCGAGCGGTGCGGTGAACCCGGCGGCCCCCAGCGCGGGGCGCAGGAAGTCCTCGGTGGTGCTGGCGAGTTCGAAGTCGATGAAGCACAGCTCGCCGTCCGGCCTGACGATCAGGTTGCGGGGGTGGAGGTCGCCGAAGACGACGCCGCGGGCGTGGATCTGCGCCAGGGCCCGCTCCACCTGGTCGACGATCGCCAGGGCGTCCCGGGTGTACTGCGCGACGGCGTCCTCGTCGGGGTCGGGGTGGATCAGCGGGTAGCGGGCCGTCAGCCACTCGCTGAGGGACTGCCCGGCCACGTACTCCTGGACCAGGAACTCGTGTTCCCAGGCCGTCAGCAGTCCGTGCTCGGCGGGGACCCCGGGCACTCCGGCCAGCCGGGCCAGCACGGCGTGCTCGTTGCGCAGCCGGGTCACCGCGTCCACGCCGCGCTGGTCCAGCCCCGCGAACGGGCGGGCCTCCTTCAGGACCACCGGCGGCCCGTCCTGTCCGTCGCGGGCCAGGTAGACGCCGCCCGCGTTGGAGAAGTGCAGGACCCGCTCGACGGTGTACGGCAGTCCGGTGTCGCGCTGGACGGCGCGCTCGGCGACGGCCGGGGCGATGCAGGCCGGCACCGGCGCCCAGGAGGGGACGGCGAAGGCGGTTGCGCGCACGTCCGGGACGAGCCGTCCGTCGGGCCCGGCCAGGGCCAGCACCCGCTCGCCCGCCTCGTTGCGGCAGTAGCGCTCGGCGAAGCCGCCGTACCTCAGGTACAGCGGGCCGTCCTGCCAGCGCAGGTCGCTGAGGATGTAGGGGCCCTTGCGGCCGGCGAGCAGCGCGCCGAGGCCGTCGAGACATCGCTCCAGCTCGGCGTCGTCCACCGGGTAGAGGGTGCAGAACTTCCCGCTGGAGCCGCGCGGCGCGTACTTGGAGTTCTGCACCTGGAGGATCGGCAGGCCGCGCAGGAACTTGAAGGTCACGCCTTCGCGCAGGCAGTAGGCGAAGACGGTCTCCAGCACCTCCTCCGCGGTGTCGACGCACGCGGAGACGTGGATCTTCCAGCCCTGGTCCGGGATCCGCACGCCGACGGGCCGCACCACCGCCCACATCTCCAGGTCGCCGTGCTCCCAGCCCGCGGGCAGCGGGCGGGTCACGGCGGCGAACTCCTCGTGCGCTCCCCAGCGCCGGGGCGAGTCGTAGAAGAGCGGGTCGGCGTAGGCGTAGGCCTCGTACCGGTTGTCCAACGGAAGCCTCCTCGTGGCAGGGATCGGCGGCGGGGCGGTGTGGTGGAACGGCGTCGGGCGGGAAGCGCGGAGCGGCACGGCGCGGAACGGAACGGAGCAGCGCGGAACGGAACGGAATGGCGCGGAACGGAACGGCGCGGAACGGCGCCGGGCACGGCGGAGCGGGGGGCGTACGGCGGAGGGCGGGACCCGGAGGTGAGATTCCGGTATGGCGATACGGCCATCCGAATAGTGGGTTCGCCGCGACGACTCCGCAACGGCGCGCAATTCGCCCGGCCGGCCGGCAACGCGCACCCCGGTCACTCCTGGCGCCGCTGTGCGAGCGGGGCGCGGCGTCGCACGCCGTTTCGCGGTGGGAAGCCGGCCGGAAAGCCGCCGAGGGCGCGCGGAACCCACGGGCGGAAGGTGCGCCGGACCGACTCGACGGCCGGGCGGCGGGGCAGTGACCTGCGACGGAGCGACCGGGCGGGGGCCGGCACAGGGGGCGTGCGCGCGGTGTGCACCGAGCGGTGCGGATCCGGCGCACGCCCGGCGCACCGTCAGGGGCCGCCCGTCCGGGACCGCCGGGAACCGGTTCCTCCCCGTCCGGAAGAACCGAACAGACGCCCGTTTCCCGATATTGCCGTTCTATTTCGGCAGTATTTCAGGCGCCGGGAAATTTGTTTTCCCTTGACCAATCGGGCGTCCCATCGGAATGATTCGTTCGCACGGGTCCGATCCCGGACGCCACTTCCGCCCCAGCAGGCAGGGTCAGGGACCGAGTTGCGCGTAGGCCGCCGTGCCGTGCAGAACGGCCCCGGCGGCGCGGGCCGCCTCCAGGCTCCGGCCGAGGACCTCCGCGCCCTGCTCCGGGGCGAGGTCCATGAGGTCCGGCGGCCACGTCCCCGGCGGTACGACCAGGACGACCACTGCGGCCCGCCCCTCGGCGGCGGCCACCCAGCCGGGCGAGGCGCGGACCTCGGAGGACGGCTCCCAGAGCTGCCGGCCGCCCACCAGGACGAGCCGGCTGAGCACGTCGCCGTGCAGCCCCACCACGGCGGTGCTGGCGGGCGGCTCCCCCGCCGCCAGCACGAAGCCGCTGTCCACCGCGCTCTCGACGAACTCCGTGTACAGCCGCGGACCGATCTCCACGATCAGCTCCGCGAACGGCGGCCCCGCCGCCGTCGCCCGCACCGCCAGCGCCCAGACCATCGGCGCCGCTCCGCCGTCACCCGCTTCGTCCGCCATACCCCTTCAACGAGCCGGCCGCCCGATCGGAGCGGCCCGGCCCCCGACCGCGGCGATGTGCGGTCGGGGGCCGGGCCGGGGACGGACCGGTGGACCAGCAGGCCTCGGCGGGCCGGTGGCGGACCACGAGGCCGGTGCGGCCGACGGTGCGGGGGTGCCGCCGGTGACGGCAGCCGGTGCGGCTTCGGCAGCGCCGCGTTCGACCAGCCGCCGGTCGGCCCGATGCCGCCGGAGCCGTAGGGGGCAGCGCCCGGCCGCAAGCCGTGCGCACCGGCGCACCCGGACCGTGTCCGTTGAGGCAGCAACCTTTCCCGGTGCCGCGGCACCCCCTGCCCGACCCCCGCCCCGCATCCGAGACCACCCGGCGTCAGGGGCCCGTGCTGCCGAACCGCCGGCGGTAGTCGGTGGGCGTCGTGCCCAGGTGGCGGGCGAAGGCGCGGCGCATCGTCTCGTCGCTGCCCAGGCCGCTGTGCCGGGCCGCGGCCGTGACGCCATGGCCGTCCAGGAGCAGCTGCCGGGCGCGGTCCAGGCGTACCCGTTCCACCCAGCGGGCGGGGGTGGTGTCCAGCTCGGTGCGGAACAGCCGGGTCAGGTGGCGGGTGCTGACGGCCGCGGTGGCGGCCATCGCCGGCAGGCTGTGGTCGGCGGCCGGGTCGGCGAGCACCGCCTCGGTGAGCGTGCGCAGCAGCCCACCGCGGACCGGCGGGGTGGCCAGGGCCGTGGAGAACTGGGACTGGCCGCCGGGGCGCTGCACGAAGACGACGAGTTCGCGGGCGATCCCGCGGGCCGCGTCGGCGCCGTGGTCGTGCTCGACCAGGGCGAGCGCGAGGTCGATGCCCGCGCTGATGCCCGCGCTGGTGTGGAAGCGCCCGTCCCGGACGTGCAGGGCGTCGGGCTCCACCCGCACCCGGGGGTGGCGGCGGGCGAGGGCGGCGGCGTGCCGCCAGTGGGTGGTGGCGCGGCGGCCGTCGAGCAGGCCCAGCGCGGCCAGCACGAAGGCGCCGGTGCACACCGACGCCACCCGGCGCTCCTCCCCCACCAGGGCCTTCGCCGCGGCGAGCAGGCCCTCGTCGGGCCCCTCGGCGGCGAGGTGGTCGGCTCCGGCGATCACCAGGGTGTCCAGCGGCCCGGCGTCCTGCGGGGCGACGGTGGCGGCCAGGGCCGCGCCGTTGGAGGCGGTGACGGTGCCGCCGCGCGGCGAGACCAGCACGCTCCGGTACGGGTGGCCGAGCCTCCCGGCCTGGTGGAAGACCTCCAGGGGGCCGCTGACGTCGAGCAGGGTCACGGCGTCGAACACGAGGAAGCCGACCCGTCGCGTCATGTCCGGATCCGTGGTGCGAACGGCTGAATGGACATGGCGCCAGCCTACGCGCCCGGGCGAGTCTGGAGGAGTCGGACCGCGCGGTGCCCGGGCGGTCCCCGGAGGAAGGAAGACGAGATGAGCGAGACGATCGCGGGCGTGCGGATCCCGGACAGCGCCCTGGCCGCGGAGGCCACCGAACTGGTGCGGGAGGCGGCCTCCCCGCTGCTGTTCGACCACTCCCGCCGGGTCTTCCTGTTCGGGGCGCTGCGCGGCGCCGAACAGGGGCTGGACTTCGACCCGGAGCTGCTCTACGTCGGGGCGATGTTCCACGACCTCGGGCTCACCGGGCGCTTCGCCCGCACCGACCAGCGCTTCGAGATCGACGGCGCCGACGAGGCCCGCCGCTTCCTGCACGCCCACGGCATCACGGGTGAGCCGGCCGACCGGGTGTGGACGGCGATCGCCCTGCACACCACCCCGGAGATCCCGCTGCACATGGCGCCCGAGATCGCGTTGGTGACCCGCGGCGTCGAGCTGGACGTCCTGGGCCTCGGCTACCACGCCGTCACCGACGGGCAGCGCGCCGCCGTCACCGCCGCCCACCCCCGGCCCGACTTCAAGAACCGGATCCTCGCCGCGTTCACCGAGGGCATCAAGGACCGGCCCGCCACCACCTTCGGCAACGTCAAGGCCGACGTCCTGGCCCACTACCTGCCCGGCTTCGAGCGCGGCGACTTCGTCGAGGTCATCAAGGGCTCCCCCTGGGCCGAGTGACGGCCGGTCGGCCGCCCGGCCCGAGGCGGCGGGGCGGGCCACCACCGACAGCGTCTCGGCGGCCCGGCCGGACACCTCCCCGGCCATGGCGTTCGGCGACGGCGCCCGGCACCAGGCGGCGCTGCGCCGCTCCGGCGGCGCGCTCCAACCAGCGCCCCGCGACGCCGCGCGCGTCGCGGGGCGCCGTCGGTTCCGGTGCACCTGGCGCAACCGCGCCCGATCGGGTGATCATGAGGTGACGTCATGTCATACCTCTTTACCGAGAAGGTGTTCACCATGCTGGTCGACTGGCCCGCCGAGACGTTCGTGCTCCGTCTGCACCGCATTCCCGGCCTGGTGGCGGGTGCCGCGCCGGGGAGCCCGGAGGGCACCCCCGTGGTGCTCGGGCCCGAGACCGGAGGCGACGGCGAGCAGTGGGTGGCGGAGCGGTTCCGGGTGATCAACCACCGGATCCGGCACGCGGCCACCGGCCTCTACCTGACCGCCGAGGAATCGAGCCGGGGCGCCACGGTCACCCTGCGGCCCAAGTTCCCCGACACCGGCAGCGACTCCTCGTACTGGCGGCAGGCGTGGCGGGCCTTCGTCCAGCGCGACACCGGTCGGCTGATGGCCCTCCACGACTCCTCCAACTGCCTCCTCGGCCTGGCCGACCCGGCCGCCGAGCGGCCGGGCGGACCGCTGGTCCTGGAGAAGGGCGCCGGGGCCGAGGACCGGTCCTGCACCGCCTGGGCGCCCGCGCCCGTCGCACCGCCGGCGCCCGCACCCGCTCCGGCGCCGAAGGCCACCGACCTGCCGGTGGGGACGGGACGGGTCCGGGTGCCGGCCCGCCGCTACGAGAAGGACGTGCGGACCATCGAGCAGATCTTCGATGCGACCACCTTCCGGGAGGTCCCCGGCGAGCTCCTCACCCCGGGCACCCGCATCGAGACCTTCGACTTCGACCAGCACTCCCAGGGCGACTGGTACAAGGAGGGGCGGGAGGGAAGTCTCGTGACCTTCACGGACAGCTACGAGACGGCGGGCGCCGTGCGCAGGGCCTTCCACCGGCTGCCGGGGGAACCCGCCCGCTACGTGGACTCCGCGGAGGTCGACGTCCACTACGTCCCGCCGAAGCTCGTCGCCCGCACCAACTTCCCCGCCGCGCTCTTCGACCGCATCGGCGGCCACGACGCCATCTTCCGGACGCCGTACCGGCTGCCCAACGGGCACGCCTTCTACAACCAGCCCGAACGCCGCGAGGGCCTCTACTTCCCCAAGCGCGACGGCGCCGGCACCGTCGTGCAGTGGAACAAGACCTGGATCGCGGACAACGACACCACGTCCAAGGTCTTCCTCTGCTTCGACGGCCGCTACTTCATCGACCAGATGGACATCACCTGGGCCGACGACGAGAAGAGCTGAGGCAGGACCTCCCCACGTCGGACCGAGCGCCGGTCTTCCTCCCCTGAGCGGGCCGGGGTCAGACTGGTTTCCGGGGAACCGGCGGAAGGGCAGCCATGAGCATCAGCAGGGTCGCCGTGGTGACCAGTGAGGCCGGCCTCGCGCTCGACGGCGACCTCGCGCCAGTCGTGGCGGCGCTGGCCGCGCGCGGGCTGGCGGCGGAGCCGGTGGTGTGGGGGGCCGAGCGGGCCGCCTGGGAGCGGTTCGACCTGGCGGTCGTCCGCTCGACCTGGGACTACGTGGAGCGGCTCGACGCCTTCCTGGGCTGGGCCGACCGCACGGCCCGCGCCACCCGGCTGTGGAACCCCGCACCGCTGATCCGCTGGAACAGCGACAAGCACTACCTCACGGAGCTGGCCCACCGCGGCGTCGCCGTCGTCCCCACCCGTTTCCTCGAACCGGGGTCCCCGATCGACCTGGAGGAGCTGGACGGCCCGGACGGCGTCGTGGTCAAGCCGGCGATCTCGGCGGGCGCGCTGGACACCGCCCGCTACGCTCCCGGCCGCCCCGACCAGGCCGCCCGGCACGCCCGGACGCTGTTGGAGCGGGGCCGCAGCGTGATGGTCCAGCCGTACCTGCCCCGGGTGGCGGAGGGGGAACGCGCCCTGGTCCTGCTCGACGGTGTCTTCAGCCACGCGGTCCGCAAGGACCCCGTGCTCACGGAGGCGGGGGTGATCGACAACGACCGCCACCCGCATCCCGGCCTCGTCCCGTACCGGCCGACCGGGGCGGAGGTGCGGACGGCGCTGGCGGCCCTCGCCGCGGTGCCCTCCTCCCGCCCGCCGCTGTTCGCCCGGGTGGACCTGGTGCTGGACGGCGACGGCGCGCCGGTGGTCCTGGAGCTGGAGCTCGTCGAGCCGAACCTCTTCCTCGACACCGTTCCCCACGGCCCGGCACGCTTCGCCGACGCCGTGGCGGCGCTGGTGGGACCGCGGCGCTGATCCCTTCGCACTGGTCCCGGCGGGCCGGGAATGCCCGGGGCGGGGCACGCGTTGGAGCCGGGTGAAAACGACTTCCATTTCGATGGAGGGCTGCGGCCCGCCATCGCGCGACCCCGGGAGGACACCCCCATGGCCCGCAGCGAACTGCGCCCCGTGATCAAGCTCCGCTCCACCGCGGGCAGCGGCTACACGTACGTGACCCGCAAGAACCGCCGCACCGACGCGGACCGGATGGTGCTGCGCAAGTACGACCCGGTCGTGGGCCGGCACGTCGACTTCCGCGAGGAGCGCTGACCCGCCGGCCCCCTGCCCCCACCTCCCCGACCAGGCCCGACCAGGCCCGACCCGAAGGACATCCCGTGAAGACTGCCATCCACCCCGCGTACCGGCCCGTCGTCTTCCGCGACAAGGGCGGCGACCTCTCCTTCCTGGCCCGTTCGACGGTCACCAGTGACCGCACGGTCGAGTGGGAGGACGGCCGCACCTACCCGGTGATCGACGTCGAGATCTCCTCGGCGAGCCACCCCTTCTACACCGGCCGCTCCCGCGTCCTCGACACCGCCGGCCGCGTCGAGCGGTTCCACCGGCGCTTCGGCGACCGGTACTGACCGACGCGGCGCGGGGCCGCACCCGAGCCGGGTGCGGCCCCGCGGCGTTCCGGCCTGGCGGTGCGTAGGCGATGCGGGCCATCATGACGTCCATGGGGCGACCGAGAGAGATCATCGACTGTGGGGACTTCACGCTGCGACGGTGGCGGGAGCAGGAGGACTTCGCCGCGGCCATGGCGCTGATCGAGGAGTCGCTGGAGCACCTGCGGCCCTGGGAGACCTGGGTCGCCGAGCACAGCGCGGAGCACACCCGCGGGTTCCTCGCGCGGTCCGGCGCGCGGTGGGACGAGGGCGAGGTGTTCAACTACGCCGTCGCCGCCGGGGACGGCAGGCTGCTCGGGATGTGCCAGGCCTACCGCGGGGCCGATCCCGGGGGGCGGCGGCTGGGGTACTGGCTGCACCCGGGCGCCACCGGCCGGGGCATCGCGACCCGCGCGGCGGCGGCGCTGACCGGCGAGATGTTCGCGCTGCCGGGCGTGGAGTTCGTGGAGATCGCGCACGACCTGGCCAACAGCGCCAGCGCCGCCGTGCCGCGCCGGCTGGGGTTCGCGGTGGCCGGGCGCGGGCCGGCCGCGCCGCCGGTGCCTCCGGCGGGCAGCGGGATCGAGGTGGTCTGGCGGCTGGAGCGGCCCGCGGCGGACGCGGCGCAGCCGGGGTGAGCGGCCGGGCGCGGTGAGCGGCCGGACGGGTCGGACGTGGGCGACGGGCGGGTTCGAGGGGACGGGCCGGGTCGTCGGGTTCCTCCTCGGCGGTGGCGCCGGGTCGCTCAGGTGGTGCCGCCCGGACCCGGGGGCTGCCCGGAGGAGGCCGGTCCCCACCGGCCGGGGGTGGCGTAGGCGGTCAGGGCGTAGATGGCGACGACGTCGATCGCGATGATCGTCAGCGACCACACCGGGTAGGACGGGACGAAGGACATCTGCGCGAAGGCGTTGAGCACCAGGACGACGACGCCCGCCCACCGGGCCCACTGGGCGCGCAGGGCCAGGACGCCGTAGGCGGCGCCGAGTTGGGCGACGGCCAGGGCCAGCATCACCCAGCCCCAGGCCAGCAGGTCCCCGAAGACGAAGTGGGCGTTCCCGACGAAGACGTGCGAGCCGGCGATGGCGGAGATGCCGTCCAGGGCGTTCAGGGAGCCCACCAGCACCAGCAGCACACCGGCGAAGGTCAGCAGCCCGGAGCCGACGTGGTCGGCCGTCGCGGGCGGCCCGGCGGGCCGGGCGGCGCCGTGCGGAACGGCGGCGGTCATGGTTGCCTCCAGATGGCTGGTCCAGGGGCCGCTACGGGCCGGGCGGCCGGTGCGGCCCTGCCCACCACTGCGCCACGCGGGGGTGGCGCCCGGACCACCCGGTCCGGGTGATTCAGTGCCCGACGGCGACCTTGGCCGCCACGATGACCAGGCCCAGCAGCAGGTTGACCGCGCCCTCGGCGAGGACCTGGCGCGGCGCCGCACCCGCCCGGCGGGCGCCCAGGCTCGCCCAGCCGACCTGCTGGGCCACCGCGACGCCGAGGGCGAGCCAGGCGTTCTCCCCCGTCCCGAACCAGGGACTGACCAGCACCGCCAGGGCCGGCAGCGCGGCGGCCTCGACGATGGGCCACTCGTGCCTCCCCACCTCGCGCACCTGGTGCCGGGTCACCTGGCGACCCGCCTCGCGCTGCCCGGCGACGTGCGCGTAGACGTGGGCCGCCCAGAACACCAGTCCGGTGATCACCAGCAGCAGGATGAGCGAGAGCCGTGGATGCGGTCCGGCCAGGCTGGAGGCCGCGATCACGGAGGCCGCCAGCATCGAGCCGTAGACGGCGCCGGCGTAGTCGGTCCGACGCCCCGCCCCATTCGGGTCAGGCCCGTTCGGGTCAGGTCCGTCCGGGCCCGGGACGTGCCTGCGGGATGCCGGTCCGGGGACGGTCACGGCGGCCTCCTGCGGGATCGGTGCCGGGCCGGCCCGGCGGGCCGGTCCTCGCGACGATGGTCGCCGCTGCGGCGGGCCCCGGCCTCACCCCCGGGAGGTGAGGCGGGCCGCCCGCTCGAATGGCACGCGGCGGCCGGGCCGTACTACCGTCGAAGTGGCGTCTCCCGGAGGCGTCCGCAACGGCGCGCCCGCGGCCCGCCGCTCCGCACCCGGCCGTGCCCTCCCGCACGGCGGAACCCCCAGGCGGTGGCCCCATGCCGCACACCCGCACAGCGTCCGCGATCCTCCCCAACGGGGACCCGATGCTCGTCACCCGGGTCCGCCCGCCCGGCCCGCCCGCCGCCACCTTCCTGCGGCGCGAGAGGCTGCTGCGGCAACTGGACGCGGCCGCGGCCCGGCCGGTGACCCTGGTCGACGGGCCGGCGGGGGCGGGCAAGACCCTGCTGGTGGCCGACTGGCTGGCGCGCGGCGGCCTCCCCGGGCCGGCGGGGTGGCTCACCCTGGAGGAGAGCGACAACCAGCCCGGCACCTTCTGGGCGTACGTCCGCGAGGCCCTGCAGGGCGGCGTCCCCGGGCTGCCCGACGAGGTCGGCGCCCCCGCCCGGGCCGAGCACGTCGAACCGTCGCTGCTGGTCCGCCTGGCCGCGTGGATCAACGACCGGCCCCGGCCGCTGGTCCTGGTGCTGGACGAGTTCGAGCACATCGACAACCCCCGGCTGACCGGGCAGCTGCACGACCTGGTCCGCCACACCGCGGGCCGGCTGCGGCTGGTCCTCGTCGGCCGCCGCGAGCCGCTGCTGCCCCTGCACCGCTACCGGGCCGCGGGCGAGCTCGGCGAACTCCACGCCGCCGACCTCGCGCTCAGCCGCGCCGAGGCGGCCACGCTGCTGGAGCGGCACGGGCTGCACCTGGAGGCGTCCACCGTCGACGCGGTGCACCGGGCGGTGTCCGGCTGGGCGGCCGGACTGCGCCTGCTGGCGCTCGCCGCGAAGGACGCCGAGGACCCCGAGGCCTACCTCGGGCGGATCGACGCCGGGCAGGCCGCGCTCTCCGACTACCTCCTCGCCGAGGTGCTGCGCACCCAGCCCGCGCCCACCCAGGACCTGCTGCTGCGCTGCAGCATCCTGGGCCGGGTCCACCCGGACCTCGCCGACGCGCTCACCGGGCGCCGCGACGGCCGGCGGATCCTGGACCGGCTGCACCAGGACAACGCCTTCACCGAGGCCCTGCCCGACGGCTGGTACCGGCTGCACCCGATGTTCGCGGGCATCCTGCGCCTGCACCTGCGCGCCGCCGCCCCGGAGCGGGTGGACGAGCTGCGGGTGCGGGCCGCGCGCTGGCTCGCCGGCCACGGCCAGTACCGGGCCGCGCTGGAGCACGCCGCCGAAGGAGGTGCCTGGGGGCTGGCCGCGCAGCTCCTGGTCGACGAGCTGGCCCTCGGCGAGCTGGTCGCCGGACGCGACGCCGCCCGGCTGCGCGCCCTGTTCTCCCGGATGCCCCCGGCCGAGCACGCCCCGGCCGCCGAACTCGTCCGGGCGGCCGTCCGGCTGGACCGCGAGGAGGCGGAGGGCACCCTGCGGACCCTGGAGCGCCTCGACCCCCTGCTGCCGGAGCAGCAGCCCGAACTCCGGCTGGCGGCCGCCTTCGTGCGCGCGCAGGCCGCCCGGCTGCTCGGCTCGGCCGCGCTCGCCGACCACGCCGCCCGGCGCGCCCACGAGCTGGCGCGCCGGGTACCGGCGGGCGCGCTGGAACGGCACCCCGAGCTGCTCGCCCTGGTGGACGCCGGCCTCGGCTCGGCGCTGCTGTGGCACGGCCGCCTCGACGAGGCGCAGGCGGCCCTGGAGCGCGCGGCGCAGGCTCCCCCCTCGCCCACCACCGCCCCGCTGCGCCACGACGCGCTGTGCCGGCTGGCGCTCATCGACCACCTGCGCGGCCGCTCCGGGCGCGCCGAGCAGCGGGTGCGCGAGGCCGACGAGGAAGCCGACCGCTCCAGCCTGCCGCCCGACAGCCGCACCGACGTGCGTGACCTGGTGCTGGCCGCCACGGCGCTGGAGCGCGACGAGGCGGCCGACGCCCGCCGGGCACTGCACCGCACGACGGCGCGCCCCGCGCCCGAGCGCGATCCGGTGGTCACCCTGGGGACCGCGGTGATCGGGGCCAAGCTGGAGCTGGCCCGGGGCCGGCCCGACGCCGCGCTGCGGCTGCTGGCGCGGACCCGGGAGCGCGAACTCGCCGACCGGCCGTCGGACTGGAGCCGCGAGCGCCTCGCCGTCACCGCCTGCGCCGCGCACCTGGCGGCCGGCCGCCCGCAGGCGGCGGTGGCGGCCCTGGACGGCGTGCCGACCCGCGCGCCGGACTCGCTCGTGGTGGTGGCACGGGCCCAGCTGGCCGCCGGGACGGACCAGGCGGGCGCCCTCGCCCGGCTGCGCGCGCTGCGCGACGACCCCGCCGTGGGCAGCGCGACCCGCACCCGGGCACTGCTCCTGCTGGCCGAGGCCGACGCCGGGCAGGGCGGCCCGGACAGCGGCCGGCTGCTGGCGCAGGCGCTCGCGACGGCCGAGCCGGAGCGCCTGCTCCGGCCCTTCCGCGAGTCCGCCCCTGGGTGCGGCACCAGTTGCGCCGCCGGCCCGAGCTGGCCCGCGCCCACGCCTGGCTGCCCGGCGACCTGCGCCCGCCCTCCCCGGCGCGGCCCCGGCCGGCCCGCCGGCGGACGGACGGCGCGCGGACGAACGGCGCGCCGACGGCCGGCACGCGGACGCCCTGCCGCCGCCGACCGAGCCGCTGACGGAGCGGGAGCGCGACATCCTGCTGCACGCGGCGCGGATGCTGTCGACCCAGGAGATCGCCGACGAGCTGTTCCTGTCGCCGAACACCGTGAAGACGCACCTCAAGAGCATCAACCGGAAGCTGCTGACGGCCAACCGCCGCGAGGCGGTGCGCGCCGCCGCCCGGCTGCACCTGCTCGACGAGCGGTGAGCCGGCGGCGGCGCGTCACTCCGGCAGCCTCACTCCGGCAGCCGGTGCAGCTCCGTCACCCGCAGGCCCAGCGCCTGGCAGCGGTTCAGCAGCCCGAACAGGTGGGCCTCGTCGACGACGTCGCCGTACAGAACGGTGTGATCGGGCACGACCCTGCTCTCCAGCTCGGGGAAGCCCTCCCGGCGGGTCGTCTCCTGCAGCACGCCGGACACCCGGATCTCGTAGCGCATGGGGCCGGCTCCCTTCGCTTCGACGGTGGCCTCCAGCCTCGCCGTCCCTGCGGCGCGGCGCATCACCCCCATGAGGTGACCCGCCGGGCCGGGCGGCGGGTCGCGGCGCCCGCCGCCGTGGCGCTCACCCGCCGGGGGTGATCCTCGGCCCGCGGCGCCGCCCGTACGGTGGCGGCGCAGGCAGTTCCCGCCGTCCGCCGAGGGAGCACCCACGATGAGCCCCTACCCCCCGATCGCCGAGCACGGCGTCATCGGCGACCTGCAGACCGCCGCCCTGGTCTCCACCGAGGGCGACATCGACTGGTGGTGCACCCCCCGCTTCGACTCCCCCAGCCTCTTCGCCTCCCTGCTGGACGACGCCAAGGGCGGCCGGTGCCGGCTCGCGGCCGACCGGGACGCGGTGCCCGACGTCCGGGTGAAGCAGCTCTACCTCGCCGGCACGGCCATCCTGGTCACCCGTTTCCTCGCCCCGCAGGGGGTCGGGGAGGTGATCGACTTCATGCTTCCGGACACCTCGCCGCACCCGAGCGACCAGCACCGGATCCTGCGGACCGCCCGGGTGGTCCGCGGCCGGGTGCCCTTCGTGCTGGAGTGCCGGCCCCGCTTCGACTACGGCCGCGCCGCCCACCGGCTCGACCGTCCGGACGAGCACACCGCGCTGCTGCGGGGTCCCGACCAGGAGCTGTGCGTGCAGTCCTCCGGCCCGGTCGCGCTGCGGGCGGACGGCACCGACGTCACGGCGCGGTTCACCCTCGGCGAGGGCGAGATGGCCACCGTCGTGCTGACCACCCGGCCGCCGGGCGCCGTCCTGCCCGCCCCGCCGCGCGACCAGGACAACCTCGCCGCCTTCGACGCCTGCCGCGCGTTCTGGTACGACTGGCTCAAGTCGTCCACCTACCGGGGCCGTTGGCGGCAGATCGTGGACCGCTCGGCGGTCACGCTCAAGCTGCTCAGCTACCGGCCGACCGGCGCGCTGATCGCCGCCGCGACCATGGGGCTGCCGGAGCAGGTCGGCGGGGAGCGGAACTGGGACTACCGCTACACCTGGATCCGGGACGCCTCGCTCTCCGCGCACACACTGATCGGCCTCGGCTTCCGCGAGGAGGCGCGGGCCTTCCGGCGCTGGGTGCGCGACCGGGTCGAGGACGCCGCGGACGCCCCGGGCGAACGGCTGCAGATCATGTACCGCATCGACGGCGACCCGCACCTGAGCGAGGAGACCCTCGATCACTGGGAGGGCTACCTCGGCTCGGCCCCGGTGCGCGCCGGAAACGCCGCCGCCGACCAGCTCCAGCTGGACATCTACGGCGAGGCCGCCTACGCCTTCGCCGCCGACGAGGGCGACATGGGCGCGCTGCGCGGCTGGGAGGCCTTCCGCCGGCTCGTCAACTGGCTGACCGAGCACTGGGACCGCGCCGACGAAGGGGTGTGGGAGACCCGCGGCGGGCGCCAGGACTTCACCTACAGCCGGGTGATGTGCTGGGTGGCCTTCGACCGCGCCGTCCGCCTGGCCCGCCTGCACGCCCGCCCCGCGGACCTGGAGCGCTGGAGCTCGGTCCGCGACGACATCCTGCGCCAGATCGCGCAGCGCGGCTGGAACACCGAGCGCGGGGCCTTCGTCCAGCACTACGACACGGACGTCCTGGACGCCTCGCTGCTGCTGATGCCCAAGGTCGGCTTCCTCTCCCCCACCGACCCGGACTGGCTGTCCACCCTGGACGCGATGGACCGGGAGCTGGTCTGCGACAGCCTGGTCTACCGCTACGACCCGGCCGCCTCCCCCGACGGGCTGCGCGGCACCGAGGGCACCTTCAACCTCTGCTCCTTCCTCTACGTGGAGGCCCTCGCCCGGGCCGGCCGGGTCGACCAGGCCCGCTACGCCTTCGACAAGATGCTCACCTACGCCAACCACGTGGGCCTGTTCGCCGAGGAGATCGGGCCCTCCGGCGAGCAGTTGGGCAACTTCCCCCAGGCGTTCACCCACCTCGCCCTGATCGACGCGGCCCTCGCCCTCGACGAGGAGCTCGACCGCCGGGGCTCCGCCTGACGCCGCGCTCCGCCCCGGCCCAGGACCACGGACGCACGGACCACGGACGCACGGAAGGAGCCCGGTCATGGCCTCACCCGCCCACCCGGCGCGGCCACGCCGGAACCTGCTGCCGTTCGCGGGCGTCGCGATGATCCTGCTCGCCCTGTTCAACGGGTGGGACGCGATGGCGGCGCTGATCGACTCGCCTGTCGTCACCGGCACCGACCGCTACGTCTTCGGCGACCTGCACAGCCTGGGCTGGGCGGTGCTCGTGCTGGCCGTCGCCCAGGGCCTGGCCGGCATCACGCTGCTCACCGGCGACCTCCCCAGCCGCTGGTTCCCGGTGACGGTGCTGTGCGCCAACGTCTTCGTGCAGTTCGTCTTCGTGGCGAGCTACCCCGCGTGGTCAATGATGATCATCGCGATCGACGTCGCCGCGCTCTACGCGGTGCTGACCGCGCCCGACGAACAGCCCGGCGGACGACCGGACGGGCGACCCGACGAACAGCCCGACGAACGGAGCCGGGGATGACCACCACAGCCGCCCACTCCGCCGCGGCCGGGCGGCGGGTCCTGGTCCCGCTGGCCCTCGCCCAGTTCATCTGCAGCTTCGCCGGCTCCAGCATGAACGTGATGATCAACGACATCAGCGCGGACCTCGACACCAGCGTCCAGGGCGTCCAGGTGGCGATCACCGTCTTCCTGCTGGTGATGGCCGCCCTGATGATCCCCGGCGGCAAGCTCACCGACCGCTGGGGCCGCAAGCGCTGCCTGATGCTGGGCCTCGCCGTCTACGGCGTCGGCGCCCTGCTCAGCGCCGCCGCCCCCGGGCTCGGCGTGCTGATCCTCGGCAACTCGGTGCTGGAGGGCGTCGGCACCGCCCTGCTGATCCCCCCGGTCTACATCCTCACCACCCTGCTGTTCACCGGGACCGCCGCCCGGGCCCGCGCCTTCGGCGCCATCATGGCGCTGGGCGGCATCGGGGCGGCCGCCGGCCCGCTGATCGGCGGTCTGCTCACCACCGCGATCGACTGGCGCGCCAACTTCGGCTTCCAGGCCGTGGTGGTGGCGGTGATCCTCCTCCTCACCCGCACCCTGGAGGACCCGCTGCCCGCAGACCCCGAGCGGTCGTTCGACACCGTCGGCGCGGTGCTGTCCGCCGCCGGCCTGGTCCTGCTGGTCACCGGCATCCTCGCCGCCGACAACAACACCTGGCTGATGATCGCCCTGCTGGCGGCGGGCGCGGCCGTGCTGGTCGGCTTCTTCGCCTGGATCCGCCGGCTGGAGCGCGCGGGCCGCGAACCCCTGCTGGCCACCAGCCTGTTCCACAACCGCACCTCCAACCTGGGCCTGGTCACCCAGAACGCCCAGTGGCTCGTCCTGATGGGCGTCTCGTTCACCGTCGGCGCCTACCTCCAGGTGGTCCGCGGCTACAGCGCGATCGCCACCGGCGGCGTCTTCACCGCCGCCACCCTGGGCCTGCTCACCTCCTCGCTCGCCGCCGAACGGCTGGCGAAGCGGCGCGCCCAGCGCACCCTGATCGTCACCGGCTTCGCCACCACCATCGCCGGAGTCGTCGTCCTGCTCCTGCTGGTGCGCTCCTTCGGCGGCGCCTGGCCCTTCACCCCCGGACTACTGCTGATCGGCCTCGGCCTCGGCCTGATGCTCACCCCGTCGGTCAACGTGGTGCAGTCCGCGTTCCCCGACAGCCGCCAGGGCGAGATCTCCGGCCTGTCCCGGAGCATCTCCAACCTCGGCTCCTCGCTGGGCACCGCCGTCGCCGGCACCATCCTGGTCGCCGAACTCTCCCGCAACGGCTACGCGGCCGCGCTGACCGCCCTCGCCGCGCTCGGCCTGGTCGGCCTCGGCGCGGCGCTCCTCCTCCCGCACGACCGGCCGCCGGCCGCGCCGGGCGCCGACGCGGGAGCCCGGCGGTGAGCGGGTCCGCTCCCCGCCGGTCCGCGTCCCGGTGATCGCTGAAGTACCGGTTCCGTCGCGGCTATTGACGGAATGTCCAACACTGGCGATTCTCGTCAGACCGAGTACGCGGGACCTGGCGGCCGGACCGGGTACGGGGCCGTGCCGCGGACGGGCGTCGGCCGCGTCGTCCGTCCGTCCCAAAACCCGGGGTACCCATGAGCCGAGTCCGCCACGTACGCCTTCGATTCGTCACCCTGCTCGCCGCGTTACTCGCCCTGGTCGGGACCGCGCTCGCCGCCCCGGCCCAGGGGGCGGGCGGGTCGAACTGGTGGGAACCGGTCGCCCGGCCGGCGCCCGACGCCGCGATCGGCGTCACGGGCGAGCCGTTCACCGGCACCGACGCCCAGGGCCGGGTCCGCGGCTTCGTCGACGCGCACGACCACATCATGGCCAACGAGGCCTTCGGCGGCCGCCTGATCTGCGGCAAGGCCTTCTCCGCGGCGGGCGTCGAGGACGCCCTCAAGGACTGTCCGGAGCACTACCCCGACGGCTCGCTCGCCCTCTTCGACATGATCACCAAGGGCGGTGACGGCAAGCACGACCCGGTCGGCTGGCCGACCTTCGCCGACTGGCCGGCCCACGACTCGCTCACCCACCAGCAGAACTACTACGCCTGGGTGGAGCGCGCCTGGCGCGGCGGCCAGCGGGTGCTCGTCAACGACCTGGTGACCAACGGGGTGATCTGCTCGGTCTACTTCTTCAAGGACCGCAGCTGCGACGAGATGACCTCCATCCGCCTGCAGGCGCAGAAGAGCTACGAGATGCAGGCCTACGTCGACTCGATGTTCGGCGGGCCGGGCAAGGGCTGGTTCCGGATCGTCACCAGCAGCGCACAGGCCCGCGAGGTCGTCCGCCAGGGCAAGCTGGCCGTCGTGCTCGGGGTGGAGACCTCGGAGCCGTTCGGCTGCAAGCAGGTGCTGGACGTCGCCCAGTGCGGCCAGGCCGACATCGACCGCGGCCTCGACGAGCTGTACGGGCTCGGCGTGCGCAGCATGTTCCTGTGCCACAAGTTCGACAACGCGCTGTGCGGGGTGCGGTTCGACGAGGGTTCGCTGGGCGCGGCGATCAACGCCGGCCAGTTCCTGTCGACCGGCACCTTCTGGCAGACGGAGCAGTGCACCGGCCCGCAGCACGACAATCCGATCGGCCTGGCGCCCGCCCCGGCCTCGGTCCAGAGCCAGCTGCCCCCGGGGGTGGCGCTTCCCTCGTACGCGGCCGGCGCGCAGTGCAACACCCGCGGGCTGACCGAGCTGGGCGAGTACGCCCTGCGCGGGATGATGCGGCGCGGCATGATGCTGGAACTCGACCACATGAGCGTCAAGGCGGCCGGGCGGGCGCTGGACGTGATGGAGTCCGTGTCCTACCCGGGCGCCCTCTCCTCGCACAGCTGGATGGACCTCGGCTGGACGGAGCGCGTCTACAAGCTCGGCGGCTTCGTCGCCCAGTACATGAACGGCGCCGAGGCGTTCAGCGCGGAGGCCAAGCGCACCGACGCGCTGCGCGAGCAGTACCACGTCGGTTACGGCTACGGGACCGACATGAACGGCGTGGGCGGCTGGCCCGGTCCGCGCGGGGCCGGTACCGCGAACCCGGTGCGCTACCCGTTCCGCACCGCCGACGGCGGCTCCGTGGTCGAGCGCGCCACCGCCGGCAGCCGCACCTGGGACGTCAACACGGACGGCGCCGCGCACTACGGCCTCGTACCGGACTGGCTGGAGGACATCCGGCAGGTCGGCGGGCAGGACGTGGTCGACGACCTGTTCCGCGGCGCGGAGTCCTACCTCACCACCTGGGGCGCCTCCGAGCGGCACCGGTCCGAGGTCAACCTCGCCGCGGGCGCCACCGCCGTGGCGAGCTCGGCCGAGTGGAACCCGTTCACCGACTTCGGCGCCGCCCGGGCCGTGGACGGCAACGGCTCCAGCCGCTGGGCCAGCGACTGGAGCGACGACCAGTGGCTGCGGATCGACCTGCCCGCCACCACCCTGGTCGGCCGGGTCACCCTGGACTGGGAACGCGCCTTCGCCCGCGCCTACCGGATCGAGGTGTCCACCGACGGGACGAGCTGGCGGACGGTGTGGTCCACCGCCTCCGGCGACGGCGGCCTGGACACCGCGCGGTTCCCCGCCGTACCGGCCCGTTACGTGCGGATCCACGGCGAGCAGCGCGCCACCGCGTGGGGCTACTCGCTGTTCGAGGCGGGCGTCCACCGGAGCTGACGGCGGGGGACGGAAATCCGCCGGAAAAAATCCGCGCGGTGGTGTCGAGAAGCCGTGGGCGGCTCCGTCCCAGGGGCGAAGGCGGCCACAATGGGCCGCACGAACCGCGAGGAGAGGGTCACCATGGCCAAGTACCTGCTGCTGAAGCACTACCGGGGCGCCCCGGAGGCGGTCAACTGCGTGCCCATGGACCAGTGGACGCCGGAGGAGATCGAGGCGCACATGCAGTACATGCGGGACTTCGCGAACCGGCTGGAGAAGAGCGGCGAGTACGTCGACGGCCAGGCGCTCGCCCCCGAGGGGGCGTGGGTCCGCTACGACGGCGAGGGCCGGCCGCCGGTCACCGACGGCCCGTTCGCGGAGACCAAGGACCTCATCGCCGGCTGGATGGTGATCGACGTCGACAGCTACGAGCGCGCCGTCGAGCTGGCCGGCGAGCTGTCCGCCGCGCCCGGGGCGGGCGGCCGCCCGATCCACGAGTGGCTGGAGCTGCGTCCGTTCCTCGCCTTCTCGCCGACCATCACGGAGTGACCGCTCCCGTGGACGAGGCCCTGCTGCGCAGCCTCACCCCGGGTGTGATCGCCGTCCTCGTCCGCCGCGGAGCCGACTTCGCGGCGGCCGAGGACGCCGTCCAGGACGCCCTGGTGGAGGCCCTGCGGGTGTGGCCCGCGAGGCCTTTGGCCGACCCGAAGGGCTGGCTGGTCACCGTGGCCTGGCGCAAGTTCCTCGACGCGGCCCGGGCGGACTCCGCCCGGCGCCGCCGCGAGGACCGCGTCGAGGAGGAGCCGGCCCCCGGGCCGGCCGCCGCGGTCGACGACACGCTCCGGCTGTACTTCCTGTGCGCCCACCCCTCGCTGACGCCCGCCTCGGCGGTCGCGCTCACGCTGCGGGCCGTCGGCGGGCTCACCACCCGTCAGATCGCCCGGGCCTACCTGGTACCCGAGGCGACCATGGCGCAGAGGATCAGCCGGGCCAAGCGCACGGTCTCCGGCGTGCGCTTCGACCGGCCCGGCGACGTGGCGACCGTGCTGCGGGTGCTGTACCTGGTGTTCAACGAGGGCTACTCGGGCGATGTCGACCTCGCCGCCGAGGCGATCCGGCTGACCCGGCAGCTCGCGGCCCGGGTCGACCACCCCGAGGTGGCGGGGCTGCTCGCGCTGATGCTGCTGCACCACGCCCGGCGGGCCGCCCGGACCACGCCGGACGGCGGCCTGGTGCCGCTCGCCGAGCAGGACCGCTCCCGCTGGGACACGGCGGCGATCGCCGAGGGCGTGGCGGTCCTCCAGGCGGCGCTCGCCCGCGACCGGCTGGGCGAGTTCCAGGCCCAGGCGGCGATCGCGGCCCTGCACGCGGACGCGCGCGGCGCGGAGGAGACGGACTGGGTGCAGATCGTCGAGTGGTACGACGAGTTGCTGCGGCTGACCGGCAGCCCCGTGGTGCGGCTCAACCGCGCGGTGGCGCTGGGCGAGGCGGACGGGCCGCGCGCCGGGCTGGCGGCGCTGGCGGAGGTGGAGCCCGGGCTGCCGCGCCGGACGGCGGCGGAGGCCTACCTCCGCGAGCGGGACGGCGATGCGGCGACGGCGGCGCGGCTGTACGCCGAGGCGGCCCGCGAGGCGCCCAACCTCGCCGAGCGGGACCATCTGACGCGCCGGGCCGCCCGGCTGAACACCGCGCTCGCGGCGGACCGGGAGGAGGGGCGACCGTCCTGAGCACTGGGGGCCGGGTTTCGGCAAATACTTGCACTAGCCTCTTATGGGCCCTGGCCGGTATTTACCTTCATGGCTTACCCTTGGGTACCGCCACCCTCGGTAAGGAGACCGGCCCCATGACCGCCACGGACCCCGCGCTCACCGCCCTGGCCAGTGGCTGGGGTGCGCTCTCCCTCCTGCACGGCAGGATCGAGTCCCACATCGAGCGCACCCTGCAGTCCAAGCACGGCCTGAGCGTGCGGGAGTACTCACTGCTGGACGTGCTCAGCCGGCAGCACGACGGCGAGGGCGGCCACCTCCAGATGAAGCAGGTCGCCGACGCGGTCGTGCTCAGCCAGAGCGCGACGACGCGGCTGGTCACCCGACTGGAGGACCGCGGCCTGCTGGCCCGCTACCTGTGCCCCACCGACCGCCGCGGCATCTACACCAATGTCAGCGAGGACGGGCTGAAGCTGCTGGAGGAGGCCCGGCCGACCAATGACGCCGCGCTCCGCGAGGCGCTCGACGAGGCCGCGCGCAATCCCGAGCTGGCCTCGCTGGTCGCGGCCGTCGAAGCCGTCGAGACCCCGGCGCGGCTCGGCTAGCCACCCCGCCCGCCCCGACCGGCCCCAGCACCTCGCTGGGGCCGGTTTTTGCATGCCCGGACCCGTTCGCCGCACCCCGGCCACACCATGCGACCGCCGACATCCAGAGAACGAGCACAGTCCGCGCTTGCACTTATAGCGCGCCTGCAATTATTGTGAAGACACGCAAGGAGCTCACTCAAGCAATCACAGAAGGGTCGAGCCCAATGCCTCTCGCACTGCTCGCTCTGGCCGTCGGCGCCTTCGGCATCGGCACCACCGAATTCGTGATCATGGGCCTGCTGCCCGAGATCGCCGCCGACTACGGCGTCTCCATCCCCACCGCGGGCCTGCTGGTCACCGGCTACGCGCTCGGCGTGGTCCTCGGCGCACCGCTGCTGACCGTGCTCGGCACCAAGGTCAGCCGCAAGCGGATGCTCATGCTGCTGATGGGCCTGTTCGTGCTCGGCAACCTGGTCTCGGCCCTCGCCCCCTCGTTCGGCATGATGCTCGCCGGCCGCGTGGTCGCCTCGCTCGCCCACGGCGCGTTCTTCGGCATCGGCTCCGTCGTCGCCGCCGACCTGGTCGCCCCGGACCGGAAGGCCGGCGCCATCGCCACCATGTTCACCGGCCTCACCGTCGCCAACATCGTCGGCGTGCCGCTCGGCACCTACATCGGGCAGGCCGTCGGCTGGCGCACCCCCTTCGCCGGCGTGGCCGTGCTCGGCGTCGTCGGCCTGCTCGGCATCGCCAAGCTGGTACCCGCCGCGCCCCGGGCCGAGGGCGCCCACCTGCGCCGCGAGCTGACCGCCTTCCGCAACCCGCAGGTCCTGCTCGCCATGGCGATGACCGTGCTCGGTTTCGGTGGCGTCTTCGCCGCGATCACCTACATCGCCCCGATGATGACCCACGTGGCGGGCTACTCGGACGGCGCGGTCACCTGGCTGCTGGTCCTCTTCGGCATCGGGATGTTCCTCGGCAACCTGCTCGGCGGCAGGTACGCCGACCGCAAGCTGATGCCGATGCTCTACACCGCCCTGGGCGGCCTCGCCGCCGTGCTCGCGCTGTTCACCCTGACCGCGCACAACAAGGTCCTCGCCGCGATCACCATCATGCTCGTCGGGGCGCTCGGCTTCGCGACCGTGCCGCCGCTGCAGAAGCGGGTGCTGGACCAGGCCCACGGGGCGCCCACCCTGGCCTCCGCCGTGAACATCGGCGCCTTCAACCTCGGCAACGCGCTCTCCGCCTGGCTCGGCGGCATGGTCATCACCGCCGGCCTCGGCTACACCGCGCCGAACTGGGTCGGCGCCGGGCTCGCCGCCGCCGCCCTCGTCCTCGCCCTCTGGTCCGCCGCCCTGGAGCGCCGCACCTCCGCGGCCCCGGCCCCGGCCGGCCCCGTCGCCACCGCCGTCGCCGCCCACCACTGACCCCCCGTCCGGCTCCCCCACCCCCGGAGAACCACCACCATGAGCACCACCACCATCACCCCGCTGACCACCGCCGACGCCGAGACCCTGATCACGGCCGCCCGCGCCGCCGCCGAGGCGGCCGGGGTCCCGGTCAGCGTCACCGTCCTCGACGCCGGGGGCCACCTGCTCGCCTTCCGCCGCGACGACCGGGCCGTCCTCATCTCCGGCGAGACCAGCACCCGCAAGGCCTACACCGCGCTGCAGCTGAACGCCCCGACCGCCGACCTGGTCGACCTGGTCAAGCCCGACGGGCCGTTCCACTCGCTGCCGACCGCGCTCGACCGGCCGCTGCTGTTCATCGCCGGCGGCATCCCCGTCCACCGCGACGGCCGCCTCGTCGGCGCCATCGGCCTCGGCGGCGGCGCCCCGGAGCAGGACCACTCCTTCGCCACCGCCGCCCTGCGGGAACTCTCCCACTGAGCCGCGCCGCTCGTGCGGTCCTCGCCGACCACGGCGAACGGACCGCCCGCCGCACCCCCGGCAACCGCACCGACCGAAAGACCGGTACCACCATGAACGCCCCCACCGTCCCCACCGTCCCCACCGTGAAGCTCAACAACGGCGTCGAGATCCCCCGGCTCGGCTTCGGCGTCTTCCAGGTCCCCGACGACCGGACCACCGCCGCCGTCGCCGCCGCCCTGGAGGCGGGCTACCGCAGCATCGACACCGCCGCGATCTACGGCAACGAGACCGGCGTCGGCCGGGCCCTGGCCGCGGCGGGCCTGCCGCGCGAGGACCTGTTCGTCACCACCAAGCTGTGGAACGCCGACCAGGGCTACGACGAGACCCTGCGCGCCTTCGACGCCGGCCTCGCCAAGCTGGGCCTGGAGACCGTCGACCTCTACCTGATCCACTGGCCCACCCCGGCCCGGGACCGCTACCTCGACTCCTGGCGCGCCATCGAGCGCCTCGCCGCCGAGGGCCGGATCCGCGCCGCCGGCGTCTCCAACTTCCAGCCCGCCCACCTCCAGCGCCTGCTGGACACCAGCGAGCTCGTCCCGGCCGTCAACCAGGTCGAGCTGCACCCCGGTCTGCAGCAGGCCGAGCTGCGCGCCTTCCACGCCCGCCACGGCATCGCCACCGAGGCCTGGAGCCCGCTCGCCCAGGGCGCCGTCCTGGACGACCCGGCGATCACCGCGATCGCCGGGCGCACCGGCAAGTCGCCCGCACAGGTGGTGCTGCGCTGGCACCTGCAGCTGGGCACCATCGTGATCCCCAAGTCGGTCACCCCGGCCCGCATCCGAGAGAACCTCGACGTCTTCGACTTCGAGTTGACCGGCGAGGACCTGGCCGCGATCGCCGCGACCGACCGCGGCCTGCGCACCGGCCCGCACCCGGACGAGTTCAACTGATCCTCCCGCGCTCCATCGAGGACAGCCTCCGGCGGCTCGGCACCGACCGCCTCGACATCGTCTGGGTCCACGACATCGCCCAGGAGCAGAACGTCGACATGGTCGTCGGCGGCCCCTACAGCTCCGGCATCCTCGCCGGCGGCGCCCACTTCGAGTACCGGGCCGCCCCGCCGCAGATCATCGAGCGCGTCGGCAGGCTCAAGGACCTCACCGCCGAGCACGGCGTGTCCGTCAAGGCCGCCGCCCTCCAGTTCTCCCTCGCCCACCCCGCCATCGCCGCCGTCGTCCCCGGCGCCACCAAGCCCGGCCGCATCGCACCGCCACCAGGAGAGATCACCATGGCCTCCACCACCGTCAGCCGCATCGTCCCCGCCACCCCCGAGAAGGTCTGGACCCTCGTCGGCGGCTTCGACGCCCTGCCCGACTGGCTCCCCTTCGTCCCCGAGAGCGTCGCCGTCGAGGGCGGCCGGGTACGCCGCCTCGCCACCCCCGACGGCGACGTCATCGTCGAACGGCTCGTCGACTTCAACGAGACCGAGCGCCGGTACAGCTACACCATCCTCCAGGCCCCGTTCCCGGTCGACGGCTACGTCGCCACCATCCGCGTCCACGCCGTCCCCGGCCGCGACGACCTCGCCGAGGTCCAGTGGTCCGGCCGCTTCAACCCGGTCGACGCCACCGAGCAGGAGGTCGTGGACCTCTTCACCGGCATCTACGCCGACGGCCTCGACGCCCTCCACCGGACCTTCGCCGGCTGAACGGCACCGCACAGCCCGTGGCCCCGGCCCGCCCGACAGCGGAACGGGGCCACGGGCGTGCCGACGGCCGGTCAGTAGTCCGGCAGGTCGAAGACCGTGGCGGCGCGCAGGGCCTCCTCCGCCTCGGGGCCGAAGTCGAAGTCGAAGTCGTCGAAGGCTCCGGGGCCGTCCCCGGGGCCGGCGGTCAGGCGGTTGCCGGTCAGCTCCAGGATCGCCTGGTTGGCGGCCACGTGGTCGCGCAGGCGGCGCTCGTAGGCGGGGTAGGCCGCCCGGTGGTCGCCGTCGGCCGCGTGCAGTTCCCCGGCCAGGACGTAGGCGGCGGTCAGCGCCACGCTGGTGCCCTGGCCGGTGAGCGGCGAGCAGCAGTAGCCGGCGTCGCCGAGCAGCGCGACCCGGCCGTGCGACCAGCGGTCCATCCTGATCTGGGCGACCACGTCGTAGTGGAAGACGTCCGTCTCCCCCAGCGCCTCCAGGAAGCGCGGCACCTCCCAGCCGATCCCGGCGGCGCGCCCGGCCACCAGGCGGCGCTGCTCGGCCGGGTCGCGCGGCAGCATGCGATCGACGGGCTCGTCGGAGCCGAAGCCGAGGAAGAAGCGCAGTTCGGTGTTGTCGCGGACGGTCATCGCCATGCACATCCGGTCGCCCGGGCCGGCGGGCCGGTGGACCACCTGCCAGCGGTCGAGTCCGAGGTGGTTGGGCGCGCTCCAGCCGGCGAGGTAGGTGTCGATCGGGTGCAGGTAGTCGCGCTCGGGGCCGAAGACCAGGCGGCGGGTGTTGGAGTGCAGGCCGTCGGCGCCCACCAGGAGGTCGTAGGACTGCTCGACGCCGCTGCGGAAGCGGACCTGGACGCCCTCCTCGTGCTGGACGAGGGTCTCGATCGAGTCGTCGAAGCGGTACTCGACGCCGGGGCAGGCCGCCTCGACGAGCAGGGCCGCGAGTTCGTCGCGCAGGATCTCCACGTCGGGGCCGTCGACGGGGCCTGCGCCGGCCGTCCACCCGGTGCTACGGCTCAGCTCGCGGCCGTCCGCGTCGACCAGGGACATCCCGCGCACCCCGGTGCGCCGCGCCCGGACCTCCGCCAACAGGCCCATGCGGTCGACGACGTCCAGCGCGTTGCCGCGGATGTCCACCGGCTGGCCGCCCCCGCGCAGCGACGGGGCGCGCTCGACGACGGTGACGCGGAAGCCGTAGCGGTCCAGCCAGTGGGCGAGGGCGGTGCCGGCGATCCCGGCGCCGGAGACCAGGACCGAGGTCGTGCGCGAGTGGTGCGGCCGGGTGCTGTTGGACATGGCGTGCCTCCCTTGGATCGTTCACTGCCACGCACCAGCCTCCCGCCGGCCGCTGTCGGCGCACCGGCACCGCTGTCGTCCCGCCCACAGCGCACTGACAGGCCGTCAGCGAGCCTGTCCTGCCGAGTGGAGGACAGGATCTGACCTATACGGCTCCTACTGTGGATCACGTCGGACGGCAGGGGCCGCCGACACCGGAGCACCCACGGAGGTACCGACATGAGCGACACCGCGACCACCACCGCCCCCGCAGTCACCGGCGAGCGGGCCGACCTGCTCGCGCAGCTCGCCACGCAGCGCCACTTCCTGCGCTACACCACCCGCGACCTGACCGACGAGCAGGCCGCCCTGCGCACCACGGCGGGCGAACTGTGCCTGGGCGGCCTGATCAAGCACGTCGCGAGCGTCGAGCGGGCCTGGGCCGGCTTCATCCTCGAAGGCCCGTCCGCGATGCCCGACTTCACCAACCCGACGCAGGCCGACCTGGACCGGCGGGCCGAGGTGTTCCGACTGCTGCCGGGCGAGACCCTGGCCGGTGTGCTCGCCGCCTACGAGGAGGTGGCCCGCCGCACCGACGCGGTGATCGCCGCCCTGCCGGACCTCGATGTCTCGCACCCGCTGCCCGAGGCGCCGTGGTTCGAGCCCGGCGCCCGCTGGTCCGCCCGCCGGGTGGTGCTGCAGATCATCGGCGAGACGGCGCAGCACTCCGGCCACGCCGACATCCTGCGGGAGTCCCTGGACGGCGCCAAGTCGATGGGCTGACGCCCACCCGGCCCCCGGCGCGCCTCGGGATGCGCACCGGGGCGGGTGCGGTGCGGTCAGCCGAGGTGCCGGCCGAAGAACCGCAGCGTGCCGTCGAGTTCGAAGGCCGGGAGGTCGCCGTGCCGCCCGGGGTTGGCGTGCAGGGTCTTCTCGGCGGAGCCGAGGGCCTCGAACAGGGCCAGGGCCGCCGCGCGCGGGACGCGCTCGTCGTCCCACTGGAGCAGGAACTCCACCGGGACGGTGATCCGCGCGGCTTCGGCGGCCGAGGCGATGGCCCCGCCGAGGCCGAGGACGGCAGCGCGCACGCGGGGTTCGGCGGCGACGAACGGGACGCCGAGTCCGCAGCCGAGCGAGATCCCCCGGTAGCCGACCGGCCCGGCGCCGACGTGGTCGAGCCGCTGGACCGCATCGAGGACCGCCCGCCACTCGGGCACCGTGCGGCGCGCCACCAGGGCGTGGAACTCCGCGAGGAGCGGCGCCGGTTCGGCCCCGGCCTCGATGCGCGCCCGGTTGGCGGTGGCGATCCGGTCGTACTCCTCCTGCACCGGCCGGTCGCCGTGGCCGGGCACGTCCGGCGCGACGACGGCGAAGCCGCACTCGGCGACCAGCCGGCGGGCGAGGGTCAGGACGGCGGGGGCCTTCTTGTGCTCGCCGCCGCCGTGTCCGAGCAGGATCAGGGGGCGGGGGCGGGCGGGGCCGTCCGGGGTCCAGAGCGCGCCGGGGATCTCCCCCAGGACGAAGAGCTGCTCGCGGATGCCGTCGGACGACGTGTCAGTGGTGAAGCGCATTGCGGTACGGGCCTTTCGGGGTGCCTACTGCGGGCACTCCCGGGCCATGCGAGGGAGGGGTGCCCGACGTGTCACAGCGTTGATCGGTCCCACCTCCTCGGTTCGCAGCGGCGCACGGCGACGTGGAACGTACCACGGGGCGCTGCGGTCGCACAGCGGAGTTAGAGGGTCTCACTGAAGTTGTTGACACTCACGACGACAAGGAGTTACAACTTATAACGAACGCGAAATCCTCTAGGGAAAGGGAGGGCCCAGCCATGAGTGAGCAGCGCCTGCTCGAAGTCGTCCTGCCGGGCGTGGTGGCTCCGGAGGGACTGGAGCTCCGCTACGGGACCGTGCCCGGGGCAGGCCCGGGCCAGGTCGTGATCGGCGTGGAGGCGACCGGCGTCTCGTTCGCCGAGCAGCAGATGCGCCGCGGGCGCTACTACGACCAGCCGCCGTTCCCCTTCGTCCCCGGCTACGACCTGGTGGGCCGGGTGCTGGCCACCGGCGAGGGCGTCGACCCGGCCCTGACCGGCCGGCGGGTGGCCGCGCTGGTCAAGGTCGGCGGGTGGGCCAGCCATGTGGCGCTGGACGCCGCGGACGTGGTGCCCGTTCCGGACGGCCTCACCCCGGCCGAGGCGGAGACCGTGGTGGTCAACGGCATCACCGCCTGGCAGATGCTGCACCGGCTGGCGCGGGTACGGGCCGGACAGACCGTGCTGGTGCACGGCGCGAGCGGCGGAGTCGGCTCGGTACTGGTCCAACTCGCCCGCGCGGCAGGCGTGTCGGTGATCGGCACGGCCTCCGCCCGGCACCACGGCGCACTGCGGGAGCTGGGCGCCGCCCCGCTCGACTACCGGGGCGGCGATATCCCCGCCCGGGTCCGGGAGCTGGCGCCCGGCGGGGTGGACGCCGTGTTCGACCACCTCGGCGGGCGCAGCGTGGTCGACTCCTGGGGGCTGCTCGCCCCCGGCGGCACCCTGGTCGCCTACGGCAGCGCCTCCACCCGGGACGACACCGGCTCCAAGCAGTGGCCCGTGCTGAAGATCCTCGCCCGCACCTGGCTCTGGAACGCCCTGCCCAACGGGCGCCGCGCCCGCTTCTACAACATCTGGGCCGGCCGGGCGCTCGGCAGGGAGGGCTTCCGCGCACGGCTGCGGGCCGACCTCACCGAGGTCTTCGGCGCCGTCCGCCGCGGCGAGGTCTCGGCCCCCGTCGCCGCCGAACTCCCGCTCACCAGCGCCGCCGAGGCGCTACGCCTGGCCGAGTCCGGCACGGTCAGCGGCAAGGTGGTGCTGCTCCCCTGACGCCCGCGCGGGGCTCCCGGACCGCGCGTCCGGGCCGCACCGGCATGGGCGCCATGCCGGACGCCCCGCAGGACGTCGGATGGTCGCTCGGCACGGACGTCGGCCTCCCGCGCGAGCTGAGCTGCGCACGTTCTTCCGCCCCTGCCGGGCGGCGGTGGTCTAGGACATGCCGCGACCGGTCGGCGGCGAGGGTTCCACGGGCGGCGGCTCGGTCGAGTAGCGGGCTCCGTGGGCGTTGAAGTGGGCCAGGTAGTGGGTGACGCCGTCGAGCCGCAGCTCCAGGGGCGGCGGATCGGTGACCAGGTGGCTCCGGCCGCGGTCGCCGTCCACCCGCGCCGTCATCTTCGGAGTGTTCCAGGACCGCGCCCAGCTCTCCGCCTGTTCCCGGGGCCACAGGACGTGGGCGCCGACCTCCTTCTCCGCACCGGGCTCCGCCTCCGTCAGCGCACGCACCAGCGCCGGGCTGTAGACGTCATGGACCCGGAAGTTCACCAGGAAGCGGCTCGCCATCACGATCCGGATGTAGCGGCGGTGGTTGCCCCGATGGCGTCCGGCCACGATGACGTTCTCGCCGCCGTCGCCCCAGGCCGGCGGTGCGATCCACACCTTCGCCCCGGGCGCGAAGTGCCGCAGCCCCGCGCGGATCTCCAGCCCGCCCTCGCCGTGGCTGGTCTCCTGGGCGACATTGGCCACGAGGCATGTGCCCAGCGGCTCCGGTCCGGTTGCGTCCGTCATGGCTGCCATGATCGCCCAATCCGGGCGTGCCTGCGCGGTCCTTTTCGGGGGCGGCACGGCGGCGCCCGCCGGCGGCCTCAGCTCGGAGTGCCCGACGCGAGGTGTTCGCGGGCCGCCGCCAGGTGGCGGGCGGCGGTGCCGAAGTGGTGGGAGACCAGCGGAAGGACCTGCGGGCCGAGCCGTCGGGTGAAGGCCTCGGCCGCCTCCAGCGGGGTGGTGGCGCGGAGCAGCAGCGCGGCCGTCTCCGCTCCCTGCGGGCCGGGCCCGGCGGCCTGGAGGCCGGCCGCGGTCCGGCGCAGGAGGATGAGCGCGTCCTCGGCGTCCGGCGGGCCGTCCGAGAAGTCGTGGCCCCACCAGGACAGTTCGACGGTGACCGCCTGCAGGTGCGTCTCGCAGCGCCGGAACCACCAGGCGGTCCAGGAGGCGGGCAGGGTCGCGCTGTTCGGACTCATGTTGTCAATCGGCACGGGCCGATCATGTCCCACAAAGTCCTTCCGCGCCCGGGTAATCCGGAAAAATCGGTCGTCCGGGTATCGGCGGCCCCCGGTGTCGGCGGGCAGCGCCGGACCGCCCCCGGCGGGCCGGGGGCGGTGGGCGGGCGGAGCGGTCACAGGGTGCCGTGCACCACCTGGCCGTCGAAGAGGGTGAGGTCGATCGGGAGGTCGGGCAGGTCGTGCGGGGAGGTGTCGGCGAGGCGGCCGCCGAGGACGCACAGGTCGGCGACCTTCCCGGGTTCGAGGCTGCCCTTCCAGTGTTCGGCGAAGTCCTGGACGGCGGGGGCGGAGGTGTAGGCGCGCACGGCCTCGGGGAGGCCGACGCGCTCCTGCGGTCCGCTGGTGCGGCCGGTCGCCTTGGACTCGCGCAGCAGCATCGAGGCGACGCCCCGCCGCCAGTCCGGTTCGGTGATCGGCGCGTCCGAGCTGGCGCACAGCCGTACGCCGGCCGTGAGGGCGGAGCGCACCGGCCACATCCTGCCGGAGCGCTCCGCCCCGACCACCTCGTCCATGAGGTCGGAGATCGTCCACTTGATCGCCGGGTTCATGTTGACGCCGTAGCCGTGCTCGGCCAGCAGGGCCAGGCTGCGCGGTGTCGCGAAGTCACCGTGGATGAGGTAGTGCCGGGCGTCGGCGCGCGGGTGGGCACGCTGGGCGGCGGCGAAGGCCTCGGTGACGGTGTCGATCGCCCGGTCACCGGTGACGTGCACCCCCAGCTGGTGGCCGGCCACGTGCACGGCCCGGATCATCGCGGCGAGTTCGACGGCCTGGACCGCGGGCCCGCTGCCGTGCACGCACAGCGCGCCGTGGCCGCCGCCCTCGTAGGCGTCGTGCATCCAGGCGGTGCGGTGGGGCGGCACGCCGTCGGCGAACAGCTTGACGCCGAGGAGGTTGAACCGGCGCGGGTCGACGCCCTCCAGGGAGATCCCGGCCAGCTCGGCGAGCCCGGACCGCACGTCGGCCAGGCCGCCGCCCATCGGGGCGGGGAGCAGCAGGAGGCTGACCCGCGCCCGCAGGTCGCCGCTGCGGGCGAGCTCCAGGTAGGTGTGCAGCGCGCCGCTGCCCATCGCGCCGGCCATGATGCTCTCGCCGCCCGGGCCGAGTCCGGGTTCGGTGTAGCTGGTGGTGCCCAGGGCGTGCAGGGCCGCGATCGCCCCGGTGATCGCGGCGCGGCGCCGGTGCTCGTCGGGGCGGGGGATGTGCGCCTGGACGGCGCCCTGGGCGGCCTCGCGCAGGATGCCGGTGGGGTGGCCGGCCGGGTCGGCGTCGATGGTGCCGCCGGGCGGGGGTTCGGTGCCGGGGCCGATGCCGGCCGCTTGCAGGGCGGCCGAGTTGACCCAGGCGATGTGGTCGGAGAAGTCGGTCAGGCAGACGGGGTTGTCGGGGGCCGCGGCGTCGAGGTCGGCGCGGTCGGGCATCGCCCGGCTGCCGTCCAGGCACTCGGCCAGGTAGCCGGTGTCCCAGCCGCGGCCGACGATCCACTCCCCCGGCGCGGCGGCGCGGGCGGCCGCGGCGACGGCCGCCACGACGTCCGCGATCGAGCGGACGACGGGGAAGTTGAGGTCGAGGGCGAGCGGCGGGCGGTTGAGGCCCCAGGCGTGGCCGTGCAGGTGCGAGTCGTTGATGCCGGGCAGGACGGTGCGGCCGCGCAGGTTCACCACCTCGGTCGCGGGCCCGGCGTGGGCGAGGACGGCGGCGGTGCTGCCGACGGCGGTGATGACGCCGTCGCGGACGGCCAGCGCCTGGGCGGTGCGGAACCCGGCGTCGACGGTGAGCACGTCGCCGTCGACGAGGACGAGGTCGGCGGGGAGGTCCACGGTCTCAGGGCCCCTCGGGGGAGACGACGCCGCGGTCCGCCCAGTAGGGCTCGACCAGCTCGCGCACGCGCTCGGCGCCGACCCGCTCCAGCAGGGCCAGGGCGCCGACGTTGTCGGTCAGCTGCCGCATCCGGCTGGCGCCGAACAGCACGGTGGCGGTGGCGGGGTGGGTGAGCGCGAAGGCGACGCAGAGCTGCGCGGGGGTCGCGCCGAGGTCGGCGGCGACGGCGGCCAGTGAGCCGGCCGCCTCGGTGATCCGGTCGCGGATCCCGCCCGGGTCGCGGCCGATCTCGCGCGCGGGGCTGGTGCGGCCGGCCAGGATGCCGCCCTCCAGGATGTCCGAGGCCTGGAGGGAGAGGCCCTCGGCGAACAGCTCGGCGAAGGGCTCGCCGTCGGGGATGGCGCGGCGGCAGGGGCTGTACTTGAGCTGGGCGAGCTGCGGGCCGGGCGAGCCGGCGGCGCGGGCGTGCTCGCGGATGGTGCGGATCGCGGTGGCGGACCAGTTGTTGACGCCCCAGCAGCCGATCAGGCCCTCCTTCTCCAGCTCGGCCAGCTCCTCGGCGACGGCGCGCAGGTCGAGGTCGTCGCGGCGGATGTCGCCGAGCACGGCGAGGTCGGCGTGCTCGACGCCGGCCCGGAGGAGGGCGTTGGCCAGCTGGTCGCGCAGCGACAGCTGGGGGTAGGGCTCCAGCCAGAGCTTGGCGGAGAGCAGGTAGTCCGCGCGGGCGAGGCCGCCGGCCCGCACAATGGCGGAGAACAGCACGTCGGTGAAGACCGGCGGCTGGCCGGGGATGCCGTAGACGGCGACGTCGAAGAGGTTGATGCCGAGGTCCACGGCGTGGCGGACCATGGCGACGGCGTCGCCGAAGTCCATCCGGTCGTAGGTGTGCCAGGAGCCGAGGGACAGGGCGGACACCTCGGGTCCGGCGGTGCCGAGCCGGCGGCGGGGGACGACGGTCATGGTGGTCCTCACGGGGTCGGGGGTGACGGAGGGATCGGGCGGGCGGGTGCTCGGGAGGGGCACCCGGCGCCCCGGGGACGGGACACCGGGACGTGAGGGACGCCGCGGGGCGCCGGGCGGATCGGGGGCGCCGGCGGAAGGCCGCCGGCGCGGGGCGGAACGGGGCCGGACACGCCTCAGGGCAGCCAGGGGTGCACGACGGCCTTGGTCTGCTCCAGGCGGGCCATCGCCTCGATGGCGCCGGTCGCCCCGCCGAGGCCGACCGGGGCGCTGAACAGCGCGTCCCAGTCGAAGTGCGAGCGGAAGGCGGCCAGGAACTCCACCGCCCGGTGGTAGTCGCCGACGTCGCCGTTGAGCGAGCCGAGCACGGTCAGCTCCTTGCCCATGACGGTGCCCAGCGGCAGCTCCTGGAGGGCCGGTCCGGTGGTGCCGACGACCACGAACCGCCCGCCCCAGGCGGCGAGGTCCACCGCCTCGGCGCCGACGCCGGGCGCGCCGGCGAGGTCGATCACCAGGTCGGCGCCGCGCCCGCCGGTGGCGGCGAGCACCGCCTCGCGGCGGGCCTCGGGGCCGTCGGCCAGACCGAGCGTCAGGTCGGCGCCGAACTCGGTGGCGAGTTCCAGGCGGCTGTCCGGCGCGCCGATGGTGATCACCGGTCCGGCGCCGCCCGCCTTGGCCACGGCGGTGGCGACGATGCCGAGCGCGCCGGCGCCCTGGATCACCACCGAGGAGCCGGGGCGGGTGCCGCCGGCCCGGTCGAAGGCGTGCAGCACCGTCTTGACGGCGCAGCCGGCCGCGGCCGCCCAGGTGGGCCCGACCTCCTCGGGCAGCAGGTACTTCTGCGCGTTCGGGACGACGTAGTTGTACTCGGCGAGCCCGGCGGTGGCGTACGGGTAGCGGTCGGCCCGCTGGCGGAATCCGTAGCCGCGGTCCTCGCAGGCCACCGGGTTGCGCAGCACGGTGCAGCCGTGGCAGAACCCGCAGGTGGACTCGGACCAGCCGATCCGGCGGCCCACCGCGACCGGGCGGCCGAGCGCGTCCACGGTGCCCTCCCCCACCGCGACGACGGTGCCGACCGTCTCGTGGCCGAGGACCAGCGGCAGCATCCCGGGCAGCGACATCGCCCCGCTCCACAGGTGGACGTCGGTCGCGCACAGCGTGGCGCAGTCGACGCGCACCAGGGCGGCGCCCGGTTCGATCCGCCGGGGCAGCGGCAGCTCCTCGATCACCAGCGGCTCGCCGTGGGCGTGCAGCACGGCGGCCCTGGTGCCGGTCGGAAGCGTCATGGTCCTTCGTCTCCTTCGTTCCCCTGGTCGACGGTCCGGGCGGGTGCCCGGACCGGTCATCGGCTGTGGGCGGTGTCCCAGACCTCGTTGCGGCTGCGCCACCAGAGCAGCACCACGATGACCAGGAAGGGCACCACGCCCTGGTACTTCTGGATCGCCTCGACGGAGGCGGACAGGCCCTCCAGGCAGCCGAGGACGAGGCCGCCGAGCAGGGTCAGCGGCAGGCTGCGGAAGGCGCCGAGCATGGCGACGGCCAGCGCGGTGTTGATGAGCTTGCCGAGGGTGGAGAAGTCCCCGCCCAGGCGCGGCGCGGCGAGCACCACGACCAGCGTGGTGACGGCGCCGATGGCGGCCCACACGGCGACGGCCAGCCGGGCCACCGGGATCCCGACCACCTCGGCGGTGGCGGGCTGCTCGGACAGCGCCTGGAGGCGCAGGCCGAGCCGGGTGCGGCCGAGCAGCAGGCCGACGCCGACGGTGATCACCGCCGCGAAGGCGATGGTGACCAGCACGGACTGCGGGATCACCACGCCGCCGAGGGTGAGCACCGGCTTCTCGAAGGGGCTCGGGAAGGTGTGGGCGCCGGTGGTGGTGGAGCCGAACAGCCGCAGTCCGGCGGCCATCACGGCGACGTAGACGGCGACGGTGACGGCCGCCTTGGTGTTCTGCGAGTGGCCGGCGAACCAGCGCACCAGCACGGTGCCGAGCAGGGCGGACAGCGCCGCCCCGGCGAGCACCCCGGCGGGCAGGGCGAGCCAGAGGCTCACGCCGTCGTCGGTGAGGCCGACCATGACGAAGGCGCCGATCGCGCCGACGGCGGCCATCGCGAAGTTGACGGTGGCGACGAGCCGGTAGGTCAGGACGACGCACAGGCCGAGCAGGGCGTAGACGCCGCCGCCGGTCAGGCCCGCGAGCGTGGAGTTGAGCATGGGACACCTCCTGGGGTCCGGCGGGGGTCCTGCGGGGTGGGGGTCACTTCTTGCCGGGGACGACGAAGCCCTCGGGGAGGACCTTCCAGGCGCCGTCGACGGCCTGGACGAAGCGGCTGCCCTGGACGGAGTTGTGGGCGTCGCCCTCGCCGAACACCCAGGGGGTGCCGACCATCGGGTACTCGAGCGGCTGCATGGTCTTGAACGCCTTGGTGACGGACTCCCGGGTGATCGGCCCGGAGATGCCCTTGAGGACCTGCACGAAGAGGTCGGCGGCCATCACGCCGCCCTGGCTGAAGGCGGTCTTCTGGATCTTGTTCTTGTCGACCAGCTGGGACCAGCGCTCGTTGCCGGGCAGGGCGGTGTCGGTGTAGGGCTGCCACTCGGTGCCGGCGTAGACCTTGAGGCCGGCCGGGATCGCCTGGGCGTTGGCGTCGGTGTAGCTGTTGGCGCCGACGATGAAGTCGACGTCGTCCATGCCCTGGGTCCTGGCCTGCGCGAAGTACGGGCCGACGATGCCGTTGTAGAGGACGGCCTGGCAGCCGGCGCCCTTGTCGGCGACCAGGTACTTGGTCGGGTCGCCCTCGGCGATGGCCAGCTCCTTGTGGGCGAGCTGCTTGCCGGTCAGCTCGGTCCACTTCTTGATCGCGTCCTCGATGCCGCCGCCGCTGCCGGGCAGCACGGTGTAGTCCAGGCAGACCTTGTCCCGCTTGAGCACCTCGGAGGCGTAGTAGAGGTTGGCGGTGAGCAGGTTGAACGGGCCGGGGTTGACCGGGGCGATGTTGGGGCTGCTGAAGCAGGCGGGGTCGACGCCGACGGCCGGGATCGAGACGATCTTCTCCTTGCTGTAGGAGGCGCGGTTGAGGCCGCAGTCGACGGCGCTGGAGGAGCCGACCAGGGCGACGACCTTCTTGGACTTCACCAGGTCGACGGCGGCCTCGGTGGAGCGCTGCGGGTTCATCGCGTCGTCCATGCTGACGAGTTCCAGCTTGCGGCCGTTGATGCCGCCGGCGGCGTTGACCTCGTCGAAGACGGCCTTGACCGCCTGGGGGACCTCGGGGGTCTGGAACAGGCCGGTGATGCCGTTGATCGAGCCGACCTTGATCGGGCCGGACTCCGAACCGGAGCCGGACCCGGAGCTGGTGCAGGCGGTGGCGCCGAGGACCAGTGCGGTGGCGGCGGCGAGGGCGGCGATCGGCCGGGCGTGCGTCATGGGTGCACTCATTCCGTTCAGTGGGGGCGCGCTTGAACAGGGGGAGCTGCGCGGTCCCGCGCGAGGGTGGGTGTGGGGGTGCGGGAAGCGGGGCGGCGCGGGGCGCCGGTCAGGCGACCGGCATGTCCGCGGTGCCGAGGTAGGCGGCCATCACGGTCGGGTCGGCGAGCACCTCGCCGGTCGGTCCGCTCGCGATGACGTGGCCGAAGTCCAGGACGGTGACCTCGGAGCAGGCGGCCTGGACGAGGTCCATGTCGTGCTCGACGAGCAGGACGGAGACGCCGTACCGGGCGGGCACCTGGGCGAGCCGGCGGCCGAGGGCGAGCGACTCGGCGGCGGACTGGCCGGCGGCGGGCTCGTCGAGCAGCGCGACGGCGGGCCGGGCGGCGACGGCCGCGGCGACGTCCAGCAGGCGGCGGGCCCCGGCGTCGACCAGGGAGACGGGCAGGCGGCCGGGCGGGCAGCCGAAGAAGTCGAGCAGTTCGTCGGCCTCCTCGGTGGACAGGCTGCGGCCGGCGCCGATGGTGAGGTACTCGTACTGGGTGAGCTCCGGGGCGATGGTGGTGGTCTGGAAGGTGCGGCGCAGGCCGCGGGTGGCGCGGGCGCTGGGGCTGAGCCGGTCGAGCGGGGTGCCGGCGAGCGCCACGCCGCCCCGGTAGCCGCCGACGAAGCCGGTGACGGCGGCGATGAAGGTGGACTTGCCGGCGCCGTTGGGTCCGATGAGGCCGACCACGGCGCCCCGGGGGACGGTCAGGTCGACGCCGTCGAGGGCGGTGACCCGGCCGTAGCGGACGGTCAGCCCGCTGACGGTGAGGGCCGGCTCGCCGGTGGCCACGGTGGCGGGGGCGACGGGCGCCTCGGGCTCGGCCGGGCGGTCGGCGGCGGTGGCCTGGTGCTCCTTCAGGAAGGCGCGGGCGGCGCGCTCGCGCTTGCGGGAGCGGGTGAAGTCGGTCTGGCTGACGCCGCTGCGCAGCGCGAAGACGGCGCCGACGCCGAACAGCATGCCGCCGAGGTCCTGCGGCAGGTCCAGCTTCTCCAGGATCGTCGCCATCACGGCGCCGAAGATGCCGCCCATCACGGCGCCCTCGGGGTTGTGCGGGCCGATCATGATGGCGACCGCGAACAGCGCGAGCGACTGCATCATGGCGAAGTTGCCGGGGACGACCAGGCCCAGCTGGCCGGCCATCAGGCCGCCGCCGACACCGGCGACGAAGGCGCTGATCGCGAACGCGGCGAGCTTGCTGCGGGCGACCGAGACGCCGTGCGCGGCGGCGGCCCGCTCGGAGTGGCGCAGTTCGGTCCAGGACATCCCGAGCCGGGTGCGGTTCAGCAGCGCGAGGCCGAGGGCGATCACGGTGAAGACGACGACGACCAGGACGAAGTAGGCGCCGTCCTCCTCGAACAGCGCGGGCCGCTCCAGGGTCTTGAGCTCGGCCATGCCGGGCATCTGGTTGGCGTTCAGCACGATGTCGGCGGAGACCGCGAAGCCGAAGGTCACCACGGCCAGGTTGACGCCGCGGATGCGCAGCGCGGGCAGGCCGATCGCGACGCCGACCGGGACGGCGGCCAGGCCGCCGAGCACCAGCCAGACCAGGAAGCCGCCGGGGGCGTCGGCGACGTTGAGCCGCAGCACCACCCAGGCGCCGATCGAGGCGAAGGACATCTGGCAGAGCGACATCACCCCGACCCGGCCGACGATCACGCCGTAGCTCTGCATGATCACGGCGCTGACCACGGCGGTGATCGCCAGGTACACCCAGTAGGCCGGCAGCAGGGCGGGAACCAGGACGCACGCGGCGACGGCGGCGCCGAGGCCGGTGAGCAATGCCCGTCGGTCGCCGGCCAGTCTTTCGGTGAGGCTCATGCTCCCCCGCTCTCCACCGGGCCGCTGCCCGGGCCGTGGTCCGCCACCGCCGCGCCGGCGGGCTGCGGGGTCGCGCCGAAGTAGAAGTCGTGCAGCCGGTCGGCGTCGCCGCGCAGTTCGGCGCAGGGGCCGTCGTAGGCGATCCGGCCCTTGCTGAGCACGTAGGCCCGCTCGCCGATCTCCAGCGCGAGGTGGGCGAACTGCTCGATGAGGAGCACGGCGATGCCGAGGTCGACGAGGTCGGCGACGGCCCTCATCAGGCGGTGGACGACCACCGGCGCGAGGCCGGAGGACATCTCGTCGATGAGGATCGTCCTCGGCCGGGAGACCAGGGCGCGGCCGAGGACGAGCATCTGCTGCTCGCCGCCGGAGAGGTGGCCGGCCTGCAGGCCGCGGCGCTTGTCCAGTTCGGGGAAGAGCCGGTAGGCGGTGTCGAGGTCGGCGCCGTCCCGCTGGGCGACCAGCAGGTTCTGTTCGACCGTCAGGGTGCGGAAGACGCTGCGGGCCTGCTCGACGTAGGCGAGTCCGGCGGTGGCGCGGCGGTAGGTGGACAGCTTGTCGATGGGCCTGCCGTCGAGGCTGACGGTGCCGGAGGTGCAGCGCACCAGGCCGGCGATGCCGTCCATCAGGGTGGTCTTGCCGGCGCCGTTGGCCCCGAGCAGGACGGTGACCGAGGCGGGGGCGACGTCCAGGCTCACGCCGTGGACGACGGGGGCCTCGGCCCGGCTGATGCGGACGTCGCGCAGGGCGAGCGCGGGTGTCATCGCTCGGCCCCGCAGGCGGCGCGGATGGCGTCGGCGACCAGGGCGTGGGCCCGGGCGGCGTCGGTGAGGTCGGTGGCGAGCAGGCCGAAGAAGCCGTGGATGAGGCCGTCGAACTGCACCAGGGAGGTCTCGACGCCGGCGGCGGCGAGCGCCCGGGCGTACTCCTCGCCCTCGTCGCGCAGCACGTCGTACTCGGCCTCCAGGACGAGCGCCCGGGGCAGCCCGGACAGGTCGCGGGCGCGCAGCGGGAGCAGGTAGGGGTCGGCGAGGTCGTTCGCGTCGCGCGGGTACTGGGTGAAGAACCAGTCCATGCTGTCCTTGGACAGGAAGTAGCCCTCGGAGTAGTCGGCGTAGGAGACCCGGCCCTCGTCGGGGTGGGCGACCACCGGGGAGACCAGGACCTGAAGGGATATCCGGGGACCGGCGTGGTCGCGGGCCCGCAGGCTGGTGACGGCGGCGAGGTTGCCGCCGGCGCTCTCGCCGCCGATGGCGAGGCGCCCGGGGTCGGCGCCGAGGGTGGCGGCGTGCTCGTGGAGCCAGGTGAGGACGGCGTAGCAGTCGTCGGCGGCGGCCGGGTAGCGGTGCTCCGGGGCGAGCCGGTAGTCCACCGAGACGACCACGGCGCCGGCGGCGGCGCACACGGCGCGGCAGGAGTACTCGTTCTCGTCGAGACAGCCGATGGTCCAGCCGCCGCCGTGCAGCCAGATGAAGGCGGGGAAGGGGCCCTCGCCCTCGGGGGTGTAGATCCGCACGGGGATGTCGCCGGCCGGGCCCGGCACGGTGGTGTCCACCACCGAGCCGACGGACGGCAGGGTCTGCGGCATGATCCAGGTGGTGCGGAACTGCTCACGCATGGTCGCGGCATCGAGCTCGACGGGCTGGGCGGGCTGCTCCGCCGCACCGGCCCGGTCGATGATCAGCTGTGCCTCGGGGTGCAGGGGCATCGTTTACCTCCGATTGCCCGGGTGCCGCTGGGGGGTTCGGCACTCGAAAATCGTATCTGATTCCATGTACGTTAAGCAGTCACAATCCACGGTGTCCAGAGCTGGGAGCAAGATGATGCGCAACGGATTCCAGGCCGGAATCGCCGCAGCTGACCTGGTCATGCGGGGTGGCCGCGTGCACACGATGGACGGCGCCCGCACGGTCGCCGAGGCGCTGGCCGTGCACGGGGGCACCGTCGTGCGGGTCGGCACCGATGCCGAGGTGGCGCCGCTGATCGGGCCCGGGACCAGGGTGGTGGAGCTGCGCGGGCGCTCCCTGCTGCCCGGCATCAACGACTCGCACCTGCACGGCGCCTGGCTCGGCACGATGTGGCCGGACACGCTGATGGCGCGACTGGCGGCCGCGCCGGACGGCGGCGGCTTCGGCGACGGCGGGCACGGCCACGACGGCCACGACCACGCGGGCGAGGGGCCGGCGCTGGCCGCGCTCACCACCTCCGCCGAGCGGCGCCGGGCGATCCTGCGCACCGGCGAACTGCTCGCCTCCCTCGGCATCACCAGCTACACCGAGCCCGGCCTCGGCCCCGGCGAGGACGGCGGGCCGACCGGCTGCTTCTCCTCCGCCGTCCTCGCCGAGTACGCCGAGCTGGCCGCCGAGGGCCTGTTGCGCGCGCGGGTCACCGCCCTGCTGCTGTTCGGCCTGCTGGACGGCGCGAGCAGCGCCGGCGACCTTTTGCACGGGCTCAAGGGGTTCGAGGCGCCCGCCGAGGTGCCCGGCTGGTTCCGGGTGGCCGGGGTGAAGATCTTCGCCGACGGCATCCCGCCGATGGGCAGCGCCTGGAGCGAGGAGCCGTACGCCGACGGCGGCCACGGCGCCCTGCTGGTGGACGGCGCCGACCCGGGCGAGCGGGAGGCGAACCTGCGCGCGATGATCCGGGCCGCCCACGCGGCCGGCCACCAGATCGGGGTGCACGCCACCGGCAGCCGCACCACCCGGGTGGTCACCGAGGCCTTCGCCGAGGCCCGGGCGGCGGACGGCCGGGACGGGCGGCACTACCTGATCCACGGCGACGTGCTGCACCCGGCGACGCTCGCCGCGATGGCCGCCGCCGGGGTGGGCCTGAACACCCAGCCGGGCATCGCCGCCGCGACCGCCCCGATGCTCGCCGGGGCGCTCGGCGCCGACGCGCTGGCGCACGCCTGGCCGGTGCGCGACGCGCTGGCGGCGGGCGTGCCGCTCTGCCTCAGCTCGGACGCCCCGGTGCTCGCCCCCAACTGGCGGGCCGGCGCGGCCGCGGCGGCCACCCGGGCGGTGGAGGCCACCGGCCGCGACCAGCGGCTCGCCCTGGTGGAGGCGCTGTACGCCTACACCGCGGCCCCGGCGCGGCAGGACGGCGCCGAGGGCTGGAAGGGCACGCTGGAGGCCGGCAGGGCGGCCGACCTGTGCCTGCTGGACGCGGACCTGCGGGAGGTCGCCCCGGCCGCGCTGCCCGAGGTGCCGGTGGCGATGACCGTGCTGGACGGCCGGGTGGTGCACGAGGCCTGACCACGACGCGGCCGCCCCGGACCTCCGACGCGGAAGGTCCGGGGCGGCCGGTCTTTCAGTTCGCCGGGGCGTCGGTGCCCCAGGAGGCGCCGGGGTGGACGACGTCGCGGTCCAGCCAGAGCCCGGCAACCGCCTCGCGCAGCTCGGTCCCGTGGCGCTCCAGCAGCTCCAGCGCGCCGAGGTTGGCCTCGAACTGCTCCAGGCCGCTGGCGCCGAACAGCACGCTCGCGGCGGCCCGGTGGGTGAGCGTGAAGGCCAGCGCGAGCTGGGCCGGGGTGGCGCCGAACCCCTCCGCGATCCGCAGCACCTGCGGGTACGACTCCCGGATCCGCTCGCGGATGCCGCCCGGGTCGGCCCCGATCTTGCGCTGCGGGTGCAGTTTGCCGGCCAGGATGCCGCCCTCGAAGGCGTCCGAGGCCTGGAGGCCGAGGCCGGCCTCGTCGAAGAGCCGCCCGTAGGGCTCGCCCTCGGGCACCGAGCGGCGGGCCAGGCTGTACTTGAGCTGGGCGAAGGACGGCGGCTCCATCCCCTCCGCGACGGCGAAGCGGTGGGCGGCCCCCAGGTCGTCCGCCGACCAGTTGTTGACGCCCCAGGCGGTGAACCGCCCGGCCCGCACCTGCTCGGCGACGTCCGTGACCACCGCCGGGACGTCCAGTGCGCCCAGGTGGTCGCCGACCACCACGAAGTCGGCGCGGTCGGTGCCGACCCGGGCCAGCGAGACGTCCAGTTGCTCGGCGAAGGAGGCCTTCGGGTAGTCCCAGAGCCACAGCTTGCCGCAGAGCAGGTAGTCGGCGCGGGACAGGCCGGCGCCCCGCACGGCCTCGCCGAAGAGGATGTCGGTGACCGCGTTCTCCGCGTGCGGGCCGAAGTTGTAGTGGGCGACGTCGAACAGGTTCACCCCGCGCGCGACGGCGCGGGCGACGAGCTCGGCCGCCTCGTCGGTGGTCATCCGGTCCCAGGTGTTCCACGAGCCGAGGCCGAACACCGGCACCTCGGGCCCGTGCGCGCCGAGCCCGCGCCGGGGCACCGCCTGGGTGCCGCTGCTGCGGGACACGGTTTCCGAGAACTCCACGCCAACCTCCTGAGGATCCGAGTGGTCCGGCTCTGGCCGCCGGGAAGGCGATCGTATAGCATCCGGCATATTCTTTTCGTCAAGGAGGACGCGATATGTCCCTTCGCCCGGAATCCCCCCGTTCCGCGGACCCGGCCCCGATCGTCGAGGTGGCCGTCGGCTACATGGCCGCCAAGCAGCTCTTCGCCGCCGCGGACGCGAACCTGTTCGCCGCGCTCGCCGACGGCCCGCTGGACGTGCCGCAGATCGCCGAGCGCACCGGCCTGCCCGCGCGCACCAGCCGCATCCTGGCCGACGCGATGGCCGGCCTCGGCCTGCTGGAGCGCACCGACGGGCGGTACGCGAACTCGCCCAGCACCGCCGCGTACCTCACCGGCGCCGACGGCCAGATCGACCTGCGGCCCTTCCTCACCTTCCTCGACGAGATCAGCTACGGCCACTGGCTGGGCTTCGGCGACACCAGCCGCACCGCCGAGCCCCAGCGGCTGGACCTCGGCGGCGACCGGATGACCACCTTCCTCGGCGGCGTGATGACGTACAACGCGCTGCACGCCCGCCAGCTCGCCGAGCACTACGACTTCACCGCGCACGAGCGGGTGCTCGACCTCGGCGGCCTGTCCGGCTCCTTCCTGGCCGAGGCGCTCACCGCCGCCCCCGGCCTCAAGGGCACTTTCTTCTCGGCCGGCGAGCTGGTCGGCCACGCCCGCGACGTGCTGGCCGCGGCCGGGGTGGCCGACCGGGTGGACATCGTCGAGGGCGACGCGGTGGCCGGCGACGTCCCGGGCGGCTTCGACCTGGTGCTGCTGGAGCACGTGGCGCACCGCTTCGACGCGGAGCAGAACCGCGCCATCGCCCGCCGGGCACGCGCGGCGGCGGCCGAGGGCGCCAAGCTGGTCCTGCTGGACTTCTTCCTCGACTCGGACGAGCGGCAGCGTGCCATCGACGCCCTGCACGCCGGCGAGTACCTGGTGATCGACGGCACGACCGTCTACCCGCAGGACGAAGTCCGCGGCTGGCTGCGCGAGGCCGGCTGGGAGCCCGTCGAGACCCGCGCGCTGCCCGGCAGCCCGCGCATCATCATCGCGGAGGCACGATGAACACCGAGGACACGACGAGCGGCGCGGGCCGCGTCGTCCTGGTCACCGGGGCGGCCAGCGGCATCGGCCGGGCGGTCGCCGAGGCCTTCGCGGCCGCCGGGGACCGGGTGGTGGTCGCCGACCTGAACCGCGCGGCCGCCGACGCGGTGGCCGGGGAGATCGGCGCCCGCGCGCTGGCGGTCACCCTGGACGTCACCGACCGCGCGAGCGTGGCCGCGGCGCTGGCCGAGGCCACCGAGCGGTTCGGGCCGGTCGAGGTGCTGGTCAACAACGCGGGCCTGGCCGGCGGCGGCGGTCCGCTGATCGACCTGCCCGCCGAGGTCTTCGACCTGGTGGTCTCGGTGAACCTGCGCGGCACCTTCACGGTCACCCAGGTGGTCGGCCGGCAGATGGTCGACAGCGGCCGGGGCGGGGCGATCGTCAACATCAGCTCGATCGGTGCCCGCCAGCCCACCCCGGGGCTCGGCCACTACGAGGCCACCAAGGCCGCGGTGGACGCGCTCACCCGCACCGCCGCCCTGGAGCTCGCCGGACACGGCATCCGGGTCAACGGCGTCGCCCCCGGGCCGGTGCACACCCCGATGACGGCGCCGCTGATGGACGACGCGGCGGCGCGCGGCGCCTGGGAGGCGCGGATCCCGCTCGGCCGGATCGCCGAGACCGGCGACCTGACGCCGCTGGTGCTGTTCCTCGCCTCGGCGCAGGCCCGCCACATCACCGGCGCGGTGGTCCAGGTGGACGGCGGCCAGCTGCTGGTCTGACCCGGGAACGCCCGAAGGGGCGGGAGTCCTCCGCGGAGGACTCCCGCCCCTTCCCGTGCGCCGTGCGCCGTGCGGGCTGTGCGGGCCGGCTCAGCCGGACGGTTTGGCCTGGTGCAGCGCGTCGGCGGTGGCCGCCTTGTGGGCGCAGGCCACCCGCTCGATCTCGGCCGTGTCGGCGCCCTGCTCGATCAGGTCGAGGATGTGCTCGTGCTCCACCACCGAGCGCCGGGCCCGGCCCGGCACGTAGGTGAAGGTGGAGCGGCGCATGTGGTCCAGCCGGGCCCACTCCTCCTCCAGCAGGGCGCGCAGGTGCGCGTCCGGGCAGTGCTGGTAGATCGAGAAGTGGAAGGTGCGGTTGAGCGCGGTGAACGCGGCCGGGTCGAACTCGTCCAGCGCGGCCACCATCCGGGCGTTGATCTCGCGCGAGGCGGCGATCTGGTCCGGCGTCAGCAGCGGTGCGCAGACGGCCGTCGCGTACCCCTCCAGCCGGGCCAGGATCTGCAGCGAGTGCTCGACCTGGACGGCCTCGAAGACCGCCACCCGGGCGCCGATGTTGCGCACCACCTCGACCAGGCCGTCCGACTGCAGCCGGCGCAGCGCCTCCCGCAGCGGGATGGTGCTGACCCCGGTCTCCTGCGCGAGCTGGTTCATCACCAGGCGGTAGCCCGGTCCGTACGTGCCGTCGAGGATGCGTGAGCGGAGCAACTCGTAGCTCTGCTCGGCCTTCGACCCGCCGCCGGTGCGGTCCTTCGCGGAACCCAATGCCGTTCCCTCGTCCTTCCTCAGCACGGCACTCGCCCCCGTGGCGGACCGCTGGGCGGTCCGCGCGCCCCGGGCGGTCACCGGGCGAGGGCCTTCAGCACGACGCCGCGGAACTCCGCACCGGCCACGGCCCCCTGGTGATCGCCGGGAACGGTCAGCAGTACCGCCCCGTCAAGAGCAGCAACGATACTCTCGATGCCCCGCGTCATCACATCGTCCGCGCCGACGACCACCACCGGGGCCGTCCGCCCGGCCCAACGCCCGGGCGCGAAGGGCGTGTTGCGCAGACCCTCGACACAGCGGGCGAGCGCGGCGGCGCGCTCGCCGCGGGAGCGGACCAGCCCGGCGACCATCCCGGTGAACGGGTCGGCGGGCTCGCCGCCGCCGGCGACCGCGCGGTGCAGCGCCTCGACGTCGACGCCGGCGAACGGCTCGAACGGGCTGAGCCCGCCGAGCACCACCCGGCCCACCCGCGCGGGCGCGGCCACCGGGAACTCCCAGGCCAGCCGGGCGCCGAGGGAGTAGCCGACGAGGTCGAACTCCCCCACCCCGGCGGCGTCCAGGGCCGCCAGCAGCCGGGCGGTCAGGGCGCCGGCGCCCGCCGCGGCGGCGTCCGCCGGGTCCGGCGAGGCGCCGTGCCCGGGCAGGTCCGGCACCAGCACGGTGCGGCCGGTGGCGGCGATCGCGGCGGCGGTGCCCGGCGCGATCCAGTCGCTCTCGCCGTCGGAGGCGAAGCCGTGCAGCAGGACGACGGGCGGCCGGCCTCCGACGCCGCCTGCGTCGCCATCCTCCGGCGTGATGATCCGCACCGCCAGGTCGTCGCTGTGGGTCATGACCACTGCACCTCTCCCCTGCTTTCGCATACGATTTTTGATAGTACTGCACGCCCACCCGCCCCGTCATGATCTCGACAGGGCCGGTCCGCGTCGGCGGATCATGTACGAAGTCACATCCGATCAACCATGGCCAGCGTCGATCACGTCCGCTATCGTGCATGATGCCGTATACGATTCTAGGAGGGCAATGTGGCACACCCCCTCGGACTGGCGCCGGGAAAGATCATCGCGGTGCACCTCAACTACCGCAGCCGCGCGGCCGAGCGCGGGCGGACCCCCGACTCCCCCTCCTACTTCCTGAAGCCCCCCTCCTCGCTCTCCTGGAGCGGGCAGCCCGTCGTCCGCCCGGCCGGGTGCGAACTGCTCGCCTTCGAGGGCGAGATCGCGGTGGTCATCGGCAAGCGGGCGCACCGGGTCGGCCGCGAGCGGGCCCTGGAGCACGTGGCCGGCTACGCGGCCGCCAACGACTTCGGCGTCTACGACCTCAAGCACGCCGACCTCGGCGCCAATCTGCGGGCCAAGGGCCGCGACGGCTACACCCCCGTCGGCCCGGCGCTGCTGACCGGCGTCGACCCCGCCCGGCTGCGGCTGCGCACCTGGGTCAACGGCCTGCTCGTCCAGGACGCCTCCACCGAGGAACTCCTCTTCCCCGTCGACCTGTTGATCGCCGACCTGTCCCGCTCGACCACCCTGGAGCCGGGCGACGTCCTGCTCGTCGGCACCCCGGCCGGCTCCACCGTCGTCCACCCCGGCGACGTCGTCGAGGTCGAGCTGGAGGGGAGCGGCCGGCTGCGCAACCAGGTGGTCGCCGAGGAGCCCAGCGTCACCGAGTACGGCGCGCTGCCCCGGGTGACCGAGGACGCCCGGCAGGCCGCCTACGGCTCCGTGCGGCCGCCCCGGCCCGCCGCCGAGCGGGCCGAGGGCGCCCCCGCCGGGCTGGACGAGGAGACCGCCGCCCTGCTGCACGCCGTCTCCACCGCCACCCTCTCCGCCCAGCTGCGCAAGCGCGGCATCGACCACCACTTCATCGAGGGCGTCCGCCCGGCCCGCCCCGACCTGCGGATGGTCGGCACCGCCCGCACCCTGCGCTACCTGCCGCTGCGCGAGGACGTGTTCGCCGAGATCGGCGGCGGCATGAACGCCCAGAAGCGCACCGTCGAGGACCTGCTGCCCGGCGAGGTGCTGGTGATCTCGGCGCGCGGCGAGCACGGCGCCGGCACCCTCGGCGACATCCTGGCGCTGCGCGCGCTGCGCCGCGGCGCGGCCGGCGTGGTCACCGACGGCGGGCTGCGCGACAGCCCCGCCTTCGCCGGACTCGACCTGCCCTCCTACTACGCCGTCCCGCACGCCGCCGTGCTCGGCCGCCGGCACGTCCCGATGGACTCCCAGGTGCCGGTCGACTGCGGCGGGGTGCTGGTGATGCCCGGCGACGTGCTGGTCGGCGACGCCGAGGGCGTCGTGGTGATCCCGCCCGCGCTGGCCGCCGAGGTCGCCCGGGACGCCGCCGCCCAGGAGGACGAGGAGCGCTTCGTCCTGCGGCAGGTGGACGGCGGCGCCGGCGTCGACGGCCTCTACCCGATGAACGAGCACTGGCGCGCGCTGTACGAGCGCGAGCGCCGGGGCGACTGACCCGTTCCCCTTCCCCTCCCGACTCCTCCCGACTTCCCCCGCTCCCCCACTCCCCCCACGGAGACCCGATGAAGTTCCGAAGCGACCCGTCCGTGATCCGCGGCTCCCTCGCCCCCGTGGTCACCCCCTTCACCGCCGACGGCGCCGTCGACCACGACTCGCTGCGCGCCCTCGTCCGCTGGCAGCTGGACTCCGGCTCGCACGGCATCTCGCTGGGCGGCTCCACCGGCGAGCCGAGCGCGCAGAGCGTCGCCGAGCGGATCGCCGCGATGCGCACCGCCGCCGACGAGATCGCCGACCGGGTGCCGTTCCTGCCCGGCACCGGCTCCGCCAAGCTCGACGAGACCCTCGAACTCACCGCCGCCGCGGCCGAACTCGGCGCCGACGCCGCCCTGGTGATCACCCCCTACTACGCCCGGCCCACCCAGGAGGCGCTGTACCGGTGGTACGCCACGGTGGCCCGGGAGTTCCCGGACCTGCCGCTGGTCGTCTACAACGTGCCCTCGCGCACCGCCGTGGACATCGAGCCGGAGACGGTGCGCCGGCTGTTCACCGACTTCGACAACGTCGTCGGCGTCAAGGAGACCACCAAGGACTTCGAGCACTTCTCCCGGGTGATCCACGCCTGCGGCCCCGAACTGCTCGTCTGGTCCGGCATCGAGCTGCTCTGCCTGCCGCTGATGGCCCTCGGCGGGGCGGGCTTCATCAGCGCCGTCGCCAACCTGGCACCCGCCGCCGTGGCCCGGATGTACGAGCTGTGGGAGCAGGGCGACCACGCCGGCGCCCGCGAGCTGCACTACCGGCTCCACCCGCTGGTCGACCTGCTGTTCGTGGAGACCAACCCGGCCCCGGCGAAGTGGGTGCTGGCCCGGCAGGGCCGGATCGCCTCCGAGCACGTCCGCCCGCCGCTCACCGCGCCGACCGAGGTCGGCCTGGAGCGGATCCGCGCGCTGCTCGCGGCCGGCGGCGACCTCACCCAGCAGCTGTGACCCCGGGCCCGACCGCCCCGGCCACCCCGGACGCCCCGACAATCCCGACCACCCCGAGCGCAGGAGACGAGATGACCACCACCACCGAGGCGGCCCCGCAGGCCGCCACCGACCCGGCCGGCGTCCCGGCCCGCCCCGCCGGGCTGCCCGGCGAGATCCTGCACTGGATCGGCGGCGAAGCCGTGCCGTCCGCCGACGGCCGGGTGCTCGATGTCGCCGACCCGGTCTCCAACACCGCCTACGCCACCCTCGCGGCGGGCGGCGCGGCGGACGTCGACCGGGCCGTGGCCGCCGCCAGGGCCGCGTTCCCGGCCTGGTCGGCGCTCGGCAACCGCGAGCGCGCGACCCTGCTCAACCGGATCGCCGACGCCGTCGAGGCCCGCGAGGAGGAGCTGGCCGCGTTCGAATCCTTCGACACCGGCCTGCCGATCACCCAGGCGCGCGGCCAGGCCCGGCGCGCCGCCGAGAACTTCCGCTACTTCGCCGACGTCGTCGTCGCCCTCGGCGAGGAGGCGTTCCGGGTCGGCGCCCAGCAGCTCAACTACGTGGTGCGCACCCCCGTCGGCGTGGCCGGGCTGATCACCCCGTGGAACACCCCGTTCATGCTGGAGAGCTGGAAGCTGGCGCCGGCCATCGCCTCCGGCTGCACCCTGGTGCTCAAGCCGGCCGAGTGGACACCGCTGTCGGCCAGCCTGTGGCCGAGCATCCTCGCCGACGCGGGCCTGCCGGCCGGCGTGGTCAACATCGTGCACGGCCTCGGCCCGGAGGCCGGCCAGGCGCTGGTGGACCACCCGGAGGTGCCGATCCTCTCCTTCACCGGCTCCACCGCCACCGGGCGGCACATCGTGCGCTGCTCGGCGGACCGGCTGAAGACCGTCTCCATGGAGCTGGGCGGCAAGTCCCCGGTCGTGGTCTTCGCGGACGCCGACGTCGAGGCGGCCCTGGACTCGGTGGTGTTCGGCGTCTTCTCGCTCAACGGCGAGCGCTGCACGGCCGGCTCCCGGGTGCTGGTGGAGCGGCCGCTGTACGAGGAGTTCACCCGCCGGCTGGCCGAGCGGGCCGAGCGGGTGCGGGTCGGGCTGCCGGGCGACCCGGCCACCGAGGTCGGCGCGCTGGTGCACCCGGTGCACTACCGGAGGGTGCTGGACTACGTCGAGGCCGGGAAGTCCGAGGCCCGCCTGGTGGCCGGCGGCGGGCGCCCGGCGCACCTGCCGGAGGGCAACTACCTCCAGCCGACCGTCTTCGCGGACGTGCCGCGCGAGGCCCGGATCTTCCAGGAGGAGATCTTCGGCCCCGTGGTGGCGGTCGCGCCGTTCGACGACGAGCAGGAGGCCATTGACCTGGCCAATGCCACCGCATACGGTCTGGCCGCATACGTGTGGACGTCCGACCTCAAGCGGGGTCACCGGGTCGCCCACGCGGTGGAGTCCGGCATGGTCTGGATCAACTCGCACAACGTCCGCGACCTGCGCACGCCGTTCGGCGGGGTGAAGGCCAGCGGCCTCGGCCGCGAGGGCGGTGCGCACAGCATCGACTTCTACACCGAGTCCAAGATCGTCCACGTGATGCTCGGGGACGTCCACACGCCGCGCTTCGGCGCCGACGAGCAGCACTGAACCCGCAGAAGGGAGTCACGCAGATGGAGGTCACGCAGCTGCCCGCCCCGCCGGACGTCGTCCGCTCCGCCTACGCGCAGCTCGTCGTCACGGACGTGCCCCGGGCCCGCTGGTTCTGGGTCGACATGCTGGGCTTCCACGTCCAGTACGAGGACGACCGCGCGCTGTACCTGCGCGGCACCGACGAGCTGACCCACCACAGCCTGGTGCTGCGGGCCGGCGACGCGCCCGCGCTCGACCACCTCGCCTACCGGGTGCGCACGCCCGAGGACGTGGACCGCGCCGAGGAGTACTTCACCGCGCTCGGCTGCCCGGTGCGCCGGGTGCCGGCCGGCGCCGGCACCCGCGGCATCGGCGAGGCGGTGCGCGTGGTGGACCCACTGGGCTTCCCGGTCGAGTTCTTCCACGCGATCGACCGGGCCGAGCGGCTCATCCAGCGCTACGACCTGCGCCGCGGCGCGGAGGTCGCCCGGATGGACCACTTCAACATCGTGGTGCCGGACATCCCGGCCGCCTACGAGCACTACCGCGCGCTCGGCTTCGGCTGCTCGGAGACCATCGAGGGCGACGAGCACGAGCTGTACGCGGCCTGGATGTTCCGCAAGCAGACGGTGCACGACGTGGCGTTCACCAGCGGCGCCGGGCCGCGGATGCACCACGTCGGGGTGTTCGCCCCCGAGGCGCACCAGGTGCTGCGCACGGCCGACATCTTCGGCTCGCTGCGGGCCGAGCACCACATCGAGCGCGGTCCGGGCCGGCACGGCGTGTCCAACGCCTTCTACCTGTACCTGCGCGACCCCGACGGGCACCGGGTGGAGATCTACACCTCCGACTACTACACCGGGGACCCGGACCACGAGACCTACCGCTGGAACGTGCACGACGACCGGCGGCGGGACTTCTGGGGCAACGCGGTGATCGAGTCCTGGTACAAGGAGGCCACTCCGGTCCTGGACCTCGACGGCAGGCCGCAGCCGGTGGTCTCGGCGGCGCTGGACGAGTCGGCCGTGCAGGTGGGCGCGGACGGGCTGGGCATCATCCCGGCGCCCGCCGCCGAACGCTGACGGCCACCCCCTCGTGCCACCCCTCGCGCCGCCCCGGGCCCGCCGGCCCGGGGCGGCGCTGTCGTTCCCGGCCCCGGGCGACGGCGAGGCCCCGCCGCCCGGGGCCGGGGCGGCGGGGCCGATGGGGCCGGTGCTCAGAGGTGGTAGCCGTACTCGCGGAACTCCCAGTCGGTGACGTGGCGGGAGAAGCGCTCCAGTTCGGCCCGCTTGAAGGCGAGGAAGGCCGAGGTGAAGCCCTTGCCGAGCGCCTCGCAGAGCGCCGTGTCGGCCTCCAGGGCGTCCAGCGCGGCGCCGAGCGAGCCGGGAAGCACGGGGGCCTTGGTCGCGTCGTAGCCGTAGCCCTCCAGCGGCGCGGGCGGCTCCACGGCCTCCTCGACGCCGAGCGCGAGGGCGGCGACCAGCCCGGCGACGGCGAGGTAGGGGTTGGCACCGGCGTCGCCGAGGCGCACCTCCAGGCGGGTCGAGCCGGCGCGCTCCGGGGGGATGCGCACCATCGCGCTGCGGTTGTCCAGGCCCCAGTCGATCAGCCAGGGCGCCAGGGTGTCCGGCCCGAACCGCTTGTAGGAGTTCACCGTGGGGTTGAGCAGCGCGGCGAGCGCCTGGGCGTGCCGCAGGACGCCACCGACGGCGTGCCGGGCGGTGGCGGAAAGCCCGTCGGGCGCGCCGGGGTCGGCGAGGACGTTGTGCCCGTCCCCGTCGAGGCAGGAGACGTGCAGGTGGAAGCCGGAGCCGCCCTCGCTGTTGAAGGGCTTGGCCATGAAGGTGGCCAGCCGGCCCTCGGCGCGGGCGAGTTCCTTGACCGCGGCCTTGAAGCGGAAGGCCCGGTCGGCGGCGTCGACGGCCTCGGAGTGGGTGAGGTTGATCTCGAACTGGCCGCCGGAGAACTCGTGGTTGCCCATGGTGGCGCCGATGCCGAGCCCGGCGAGCAGGCGCAGGGTGCGCAGCAGGTGGCCGTCCGGGTCGCCGCGCCGGCCGGCCACGTAGACGTTGCCCGGTGCGGCCGCGTACGGGCGCCAGCCGCTCGGGGCGGCCGGGTCGGGCTCGCAGAGGAAGTACTCCAGCTCCGGTCCGACGACGGCGGTCAGGCCGAGTCCGGCGAGGCGCTCGGTGACGCCGTGCAGGACCTCGCGGGGGGACTCCGGGCACGGGCGGCCGGTGCTCGGGTCGGTGGTGCGGCCGAGGCACCAGGCGACGCCGGGCTCCCAGGGCAGCGGGGCCAGGGTGGCGAGGTCGGGGTGGACGGTGATGTCGGGCAGGCCGGCGTCGAGGCCGCCCTCGACCGGGACGACCTCGCCGAGCGGTCCGGTGTGGTAGATCGCGCGGCAGAAGGTGAGGCCGTGGCGGACGGCGGCGGGCAGGGCGTCGACCAGGACGTCGCGGCCGCGGTCGGTGCCCATGAGGTCCGGGTAGGTGACCCGGACGACATCGATGCCGCGGGCCTTGAGGGCGGCGGCGGCCGCCTCGGGGTCGGACGCGGCGGCGGGGGCCGGGTCGGGGGCGGCGCTGGGGGTGGCGACCGGGTCGGTCACTGCGGGCCTCCTCGTGAGGCGGGCGTGGGGGGAGGGAGTGAACCTCGGTCCGGGCGGGCGCGTGGTCAGCTCCGACTCGAACTCTCGTTTGGGATCAAACAGTAGGCCCGACCGGCACCGTCGGACAAGCCCCCCGGGCGGATCCGCGCGATCGGACCCGAAAGGGTGACAGCCGCGCCGCGGGCGCATATCGTATGGCCCCAAACGAGAGACCGCGGCGCCGCCGCGCCGCCGCTCTCCCCGGCCCCCGCGATCCAGGAGGTGCCGTGGCCACCGTGCACGGCTTCTTTCACCCCAGGACGGCCACCGGCCGCTCCTCGCTCGTCCCGTCCCCGCCCTGGCACTACTCGGGCGACCTGCTGACGGTCGAGTACCGCACCGACCCCGCCCGGGTCGCCGAACTGCTGCCCGCCCCGCTGGAGCCCGCCGAGGAGGACCCCGGCGCCGTCGCGCTGATCTGGGCCGACTGGCAGTCCTGCGCCGCCGACGGCGCCGAACTGCTCGACCCGGTCCGCTCCCAGTACAAGGAGTGCTTCGCCGTGGTGCGCTGCTCCTACCGGGGCCGCACCTACTCGCGCTGCGTCTACATCTGGGTGGACAAGGACTTCGCCATCGCGCGCGGCCTGCACCAGGGCTACCCGAAGAAGCTCGGCTCGATCCACCAGACCCGCCCGCACCCCTACGGCCCGGCGCCCCGGCTCGCCCCCGGCGCCCGGTTCGGCGCCACCCTCGCGGCGGCCGACCGGCGGCTCGCCCAGGCGGTGGTGACGCTGGAGGAGGAGTCCGCGACGAACGGCTTCGTCAACGGCCACCCGATGGCCCACCACCGCCGACTGCCCGCCATCGACCGGCCGGGCACGCTCGCCCTGGACGAGCTGGTCGAGAGCGGGGCCGCCGCGTTCGAAGCGGGGCCGGCCTGGCGCGGCACCGCCGAGCTGGAGCTGTTCGAGGCGCCGACCGAGGAGCTGGCCGCGCTGCGGATCGAGGAGCCGATCGGCGCCTACTACCGGCAGGTCGGGGTGGTCTGGAACGGCGGCCGGTTGCTGGAGTCCGCCACCGGCGGCTGAGCCCCCGTGCGGGCCCGCACCCGGGCCCGCACCCGGCCGCCGACAGTCGTACGGGTGCAAATGGAGTACCGGGCGCGCTAGATTCGGCCCCACGACACGACCGCGGCCCGCCCGCGGGGAGGGGACCACCGGTGACCAACCGCACCATCGAGGAGACCGAGCACGCCGTCCGGGCCAAGCTGGGCGGGGTACCGCTGCTGCGCGCGCAGATGGCCGCCGTCGGCAACATCCACCGCGCGGCGGCCGCCGTCCGCCAGCACCTGGAGAACTCCGTCCTGCGCGGCGCCCAGCTGACCTGGACCTCCTTCGTGGTCCTGTGGGTGGTCTGGATCTGGGGCGAGACGGAGACCCGCTACGTCGCCGAGGAGGCGGGCATCTCCAAGGGCACGCTCACCGGGGTCGCCCGCACCCTGGAGTCGCGCGGCCTGGTCGAGCGGGTCGGCCACCCGTCGGACGGGCGGATGGTGCTGCTGCGGCTCACCCCGGCCGGCGAGGAGCTGATGGCCGAGCTGTTCCCGCGCTTCAACCAGGAGGAGGCCTTCGTGTCCGGCGCGCTCTCCGACGAGGAGTGCGAGCAGCTGGCCGGCCTGCTGCGCCGGGTCGTCGGCACCCTGGAGCAGGACGGCGAGGCCCGCCGCGCCGAGCTGACCGCCGACGCTCCCCCGCCGCCGCGCCCCGGCGGGCGCCGCCGGCGCGAGGCCTGACGCACCGTTCACCGGAAGGGTCCGGTCCTCCGAGGAGGAGGACCGGACCCTTCCGCCGTGCGCTCAGCCCCGGCGGCCCTCGGCGGCCGCCGCCTCGACCAGGGCGTCGAACACCGCCTGCTGGGCCGGGTCGGTGGCCGCCGTGTCCTCCGGGTGCCACTGCACACCGAGGAACCACCCGGCCGGCTCGGCGAGTTCGACCGCCTCCACGGTGCCGTCGGCGGCCCGCGCCGTCACCAGCAGCCCCCGTCCGAGCCGGGCCACCCGCTGGTGGTGGTAGCAGGAGACCTCCCGCTCCCCCGGGCCGACCAGCCGGGCCAGCAGGCTCCCGGCCCGCGGCGCCAGCGGGTGCACCACGTGCCGGTGGTCGCGGCCGGGGCCGCCCATGTCCTGCTCCAGGGTGCCGCCGAGCACCGTGTTGACGACCTGAAGGCCGCGGCAGACGGCGAGCGTCGGCAGTCCGGTGGGCAGGGCGTACCCGGCGAGTGCCAGGTCGAAGGCGTCCTGCCCGGTGTGCAGGTCGTAGACGTCGGGGTGCCGGGCGTCCGCGCCGTAGTGCGCCGGATCGAGGTCCCCGCCGCCGGGCAGCAGCAGGCCGGAGCAGCGCGCGAGCCGCTCGGCGACCTCCTCGGCCCCGGCGGCCCCGGGCGCGCGGGGCCCGGCGGGCAGCATCACGAACGGCTCGCCGCCGGCCCGGTAGACGGCCTCGGCGAGCGCCTCGGCGGCCACCACGGCGGCGTACCGCAGCGCCGAGGCGGAGGCCGAGTGCCGGGCGGGCAGCGCGATCAGCGGCCGGGGCGCGCTCACAGCCGGATCCAGGTGGTCTTGAGGTCGGTGTACTTGTCCAGCGCGTGCGCGGACTTGTCGCGCCCGTGCCCGGACTGCCGCACGCCGCCGAAGGGCACTTCGAGACCGCCCTCCTCGTAGCAGTTGACCCAGACGGTACCCGCCCGCAGCGCCCTGGACATCCGGTGCGCGGTGGAGAGGTCGGCCGTCCACAGGCCCGCGGCCAGCCCGTAGACGCTGTCGTTGGCGATCCGGACGGCCTCCTCGGGGGTGTCGAAGACCTGCACGGCGAGCACCGGGCCGAACACCTCCTCGCGGGCGAGCCGCATCGTCGGGCCGACCCGGTCGAAGACGGTCGGCCGCAGGTAGGAGCCGCCGCTGTCGGGCAGCGCCGCCTCGCCGCCGGCCCGCAGCCGGGCGCCGTCCCGGTGGGCGGCCGCGATGTGCCCGAGGACGCGCTCGCGGTGGGCGGCGGTGACCAGCGGGCCCATCTCGGTGGCCGGGTCGAGCGGGTCGCCGACCCGCAGCGTGCGGGCGCGCTCGACGACGGCGTCCACCACCCGGTCGGCGACCGCGCGGTGGACCAGCAGCCGGGACGGCGCGGTGCACATCTCGCCCTGGTTGAAGAAGATCCCCCAGGCCGCGGTGGCCGCCGCCCGCTCCAGGTCGGGGGCGTCGGGCAGCACGATGTTCGGGGACTTGCCGCCCAGTTCGAGCCAGACCCGCTTGAGGTTGGAGTCGGCGGCGTAGCGCAGGAAGTGCCGCCCGACCTCGGTGGAGCCGGTGAAGGCGAGCGCGTCGACGTCCGGGTGGCGGCCGAGCGCGCGGCCGGCCGCGGGGCCCTGGCCGGCCAGGACGTTGAGGACGCCGTCGGGCAGTCCGGCCTCGACGGCCAGCGCGCCCAGGCGCAGCGCCGACAGCGGCGACTGCTCGGCGGGCTTGAGGACGACGGTGCAGCCGGCGGCGAGGGCGGGCGCGGCCTTCCAGGCGGCCATGGTGAGCGGGAAGTTCCAGGGCACGACGGCCGCCACGACGCCGACCGGTTCCCGGGTGACCAGCGCGAGCGCGTCGCCCGGGGTCTGCGGGGCCTCGTCGGCGAGCTTGCCGGCGAGTTCGCCGTACCAGCGGAAGGTGGCGGCGACGGCGCGCAGTTCGATGTCGCGCGCCTCGGTGACCGGCTTGCCCATCTCCAGGCTGATCAGCAGGGCGAGTTCGTCGCGGTGCCGCTCGACCAGCTCGGCGAGCCGCTGGAGCACGCGGCCGCGCTCGGCCGGGGCGAGCCGGGGCCAGGGGCCGCGGTCGAAGGCCCGGCGGGCGGCGGCGACGGCGGCGTCCGCCTCCGCCTCCCCGCCGGCGGCGACCTCGGCCAGGAGGCGGCCGTCGCGCGGGGAGACCACCGCGAAGGTGGCGCCGCCGCCCGGTTCCGGGGCGCCGTCGACGAGGTGGGCGGTCGGGAGGGCGAGCGCACGGGCGCGCCGCTGCCAGCCCTCGTGGGTGTCGTCATCGTCGTGGGGTGCGCCCGTCACGGTGCCTCCGGTCGAACTCGCGGCGGTTCGAGGGCCGCCGGGGTGTCATTTGGAGGCAAACGATAGCCAAGGGCGCGACCGCTTCCAAGGGTTGACCCCGACGGATCCCGGGGCCTACGTTGTTTGGAGCCAAACGAGAACCAGGAGGGCGCATGTCCGTCCACCCTGCGGCCGCCGCCGAGGCGCCGCCCCACCTCGCGACGGTGGCCGGGGTCCCCGTGGACACCCGGCACTGGATCGGCGGACGCCGCGTCGCCTCCGCCGACACCTTCGCCGACCACTCCCCGATCGACGGCGCCGAGCTGGCCCGGATCGCCCGGGGCACCGCCGCCGAGGCCGACGCGGCCGTCGCCGCCGCCACCGCCGCCTTCCCCGGCTGGGCCGCCACCTCCCCCGCCGAACGCGCCCGGCTGCTGCACGCGATCGCGGACGGCGTCGAGGCCCGGCTGGAGGAGCTGGCCGCCGTCGAGACCGCCGACAACGGCGCCCTGCTCCGCTCCCACCGGCGCGGCGTCATGCCCCGGGTCGCCCACAACTTCCGGTTCTTCGCCGACCGGCTGCTCGCCCTCGGCCACCCCGCGCTGGACACCCGCGGCCACACCAACCGGGTCAGCTGGGACCCGGCGGGCCCGAGCGTCCTGATCACCCCCTGGAACGCCCCGCTGATGCTGGCCACCTGGAAGGTCGCCCCCGCCCTCGCGGCCGGCAACACCGTGGTGCTCAAGCCCGCCGAGTGGTCGCCGCTCACCGCCTCGCTGCTCGCCGACATCGCGGCCGCGGCCGGCCTGCCCGACGGCGTCCTGGGCGTCGTCCAGGGCCTGGGCGCCGAGGTCGGCGCGCCGCTCACCGCCCACCCCGGCGTGCGGCGGATCAGCTTCACCGGCTCCGTCCCCACCGCCCGGCGGATCGCCGAGGCCGCCGGGCGCAACCTCACCCCGGTCAGCCTGGAGCTGGGCGGCAAGTCCCCGCTGCTGGTCTTCGCCGACGCCGACCTCGACCTCGCCGCGGACCTCGCCGTCGAGCAGTACGACAACGCCGGGCAGGTCTGCCTGGCCGCCACCCGGCTGCTCGTGGAGTCCTCGGTGGCCGAGGAGTTCACCGCCCGGCTCGCCGCCCGCGCCGCCGCGCTGCGCCAGGGCGACCCGCGCGCGGAGACCACCGACGTCGGCCCCATCATCCACCCGCGCCAACTGGAGCGGATCGACGGCTTCGTGCGGCGCGCCCTGGCCGCCGGCGCCCGCGCGGTGTTCGGCGGCGGACCCAACGAGGAACTGGGCGGCCTCCACTACCGGCCGACCCTGCTGACCGACGTCCGCCAGGACTCCGAGATCGTCCAGGAGGAGGTGTTCGGCCCGGTGCTCACCCTGCAGACCTTCGACACCGAGGAGGAGGCGGTCGCCCTCGCCAACGGCACCCGCTTCGGCCTCGCCGCCACCGTCGCCACCGGCGACCGGGCGCGCGCCGACCGGGTCGCCGACCGGCTGGTGGCCGGCACCGTCTGGGTCAACTGCTTCTTCGTCCGCGACCTGCGCGCCCCGTTCGGCGGCTCGCGCGAGTCCGGGATCGGCCGCGAGGGCGGCGACTGGAGCTTCGACTTCTACGGCGACCTGCGCAACACCGTCACCGCCCCGAGGGGATGGGTCGACCATGGGTGAGATCGTCGGCGCCGGGCTGCTCGCCCACGTGCCCACCATCGTGCTGCCCGAGGCCACCCGGCGCGAGCTCAACGAGGGCCGGGAGGTCACCCTGGTCACCGGCCTGCGCGAGCTGCGCCGGGACGTCTTCGAGACCCTCGACTACGACACCGTCGTCGTCCTCGACTCGCACTGGGCCACCACCGTCGAGTTCGTGATCGCCGCCCAGCAGCGCCGGGCCGGCCTGTTCACCTCGGAGGAGCTGCCGCGCGGCATGCGCCGGATGGTCTACGACTACCCCGGCGACCGGGAACTCGCCCACGCGGTGGCCCGGTTCGCCGACCGCCACGGCACCTGGATCACCCCGATCGACGACCCCTGCCTGCCCGTCCACTACGCCACCGTCAACCTCTGGAAGTACCTCGGCGAGGGCCTGCCCGACAAGCGCTGGATGAGCATCGGCGTCTGCCAGACCGGCGACGCCGAGGACCACCTGCGGCTCGGCCGGGCGCTCGCCGACGGCATCGCCGCCGTCGACCGCAAGGTCCTGGTGATCGCCTCGGGCGCGCTGTCGCACACCTTCTGGCCGCTGCGCCAACTGCGCGACCACGAGTCCAGCGACCCCGCGCACATCTTCACCCCCGAGGCGCGGGCCGCCGACGAGGAGCGGATCGCCTGGTTCCGCGACGGCCGGCACGACCGGGTGCTCGACACCATGGACGCGTTCCAGCGGTTCAAGCCCGAGGCCCGCTTCGCCCACTACCTGATGCTGGCCGGCGCCCTCGGCGAGCAGCGCTGCACCGCGCCCGCGCGGCAGTACGGGGAGTACGAGAACTCGGTCGGCACCGGGCAGGCGCTGCTCTGGTTCGACCGCCCGGCGGCGGGCTGGAGCGCGCCGCGCCCCGGCGCCGTCCGGCACGACCCGCACCACCACGTCGACCCGCACCAAGCCTTCCCCGGCGAGGAGAACGCCCATGCCTGAGTACCGCCGCATCCTGCTGGACGGCGCCGTCGTCGAGGTCCGCCGCGAGGGCGCCGAACTGGTGGCCGGCGACGGCCGCCGGGTCGCCGCCGGCACCGCCCACCACCTGCCGCCGGTCGTCCCGGGCAAGATCGTCGCCGTCCACCTCAACCACCGCAGCCGGGTCGAGGAGTTCGGGATCCGGCTGACCCCGGCCCCGACGTACTTCCACAAGCCGCTCTCCGCCCTCAACGCGCACGGCGGCGCCGTCGTCCGCCCCGAGGGCTGCCACTACCTCAACTACGAGGGCGAGGTGGCGATCGTGATCGGCCGCACCTGCCGCAACATCGCCCCCGCGGACGCCGGGGCGTACATCGCCGGCTACACCGTCGCCAACGACTTCGGCCTGCACGACTTCCGGGACACCGACGCCGGCTCGATGCTCCGGGTCAAGGGCTCCGACACCCTGGGCCCGCTGGGACCGGGGCTGGTCACCGACTGGGACTTCCGCGGCAAGTACCTGCGCACCTACGTCAACGGGGAACTCGTCCAGGACGGCTCCACCGACGAGATGGAGTGGGACATGCACTACCTCGTCGCCGACATCGCCCGCACCATCACCCTCCACCCCGGCGACGTCCTGCTCTCCGGCACCCCCGCCAACTCCCGCCCGGTGCGGCCCGGCGACGTCGTCGAGGTCGAGGCGGAGGGCCTCGGCCGTCTGCGCAACCACGTGGTCACCGGCCCGACGCCGATCCGCACGGACGTCGGCGCCCAGGTGACGGCCTCCGAGGAGGTGCTGTCCACGGCCCTCGGCGGCGACTGGGAGTTCCGCGGCATCCGGCCCCCGGTCCGCACCACCTTCTGACCGCGGAACGGCGCGGGGCGGGGCGGCGGCCCACCGGTTCACGGAGTCCGGACGAGGTCGCGCGGGAGGGCGGCGGCCCGCACCGCATCGTGCGGGCCGGACCGCCGCCCCGGCCGTCGGTCAGCGACGCATGAGCACGAAGACGCCCCAGCCGACGTACTCGCGTTCGTAGCGCGCGTAGCGCGCCGGAGCCGTGGTGAGCTCCGCGCGCAGGCCGGCGGCGAGTTCGTCGTCGGGGTGGGTGGCGAGCCAGCGGCGGACGTTCAGCCACTGTGCGGCCCGGTAGCGGTCCCAGCTGTCCTGGTCGGCGAGGACCATCTCCACGACGTCGTAGCCGAGTGAACCGAACTGCTCGACGAGCCCGGGCAGGACGAGGAGGTCGTCGACGCTGTCGACGTGGCAGCCGGTCACAACGTCCTGGTCCACCGGCCGACGCCGCCAGAACGGCTCGCCGATGAGCATGATCCCGTCCTGCTTGAGGCTCTCCTGGAGGAGCCGGACCGTGCCCGGAACGCCACCACCGATCCAGCTGGCGCCGACGCAGGCGGCGACGTCGACGGGCTCATCGGCCACGTGGCCGGCGGCATCCCCGTGGACGAAGCCCACCCGATCGGCGACGCCGAGTTCGGCGGCGCGGGCCCGTGCACGGTCGATGAACGCGGTACTGATGTCCACTCCGGTGCCGGTGACCCGGTGGTCCCGGGCCCAGGTGCACAACAGCTCCCCCGACCCGCAGGCCAGGTCGAGCACGCTCGCGTCGGGCGGCAGCCGGAGCGCGTGCCCGAGCGTGGCCAGCTTCTCGCTGGTGAACGGGTTGTGATTGCGGTGGCTGCTCTCGCGGATGACGAAACTACGTGGAAGATCCACTTCGGAGTGTCCTTCGGTCGGATGAGGTCAGGGCAGCTGTTCGCGGCTTCCGCCAGTCGGCCGCGCCGATCCGAACGCTCATCCGCTCCACCCCCGCAGTCGTGTTCCCTCACCGATGATCGCCAAGGTAGGCCGACCGCCTGCGGCTGTCCACCGGTTTTCGAGGAGACGCCGCGCCGGCGGCAGCGGAGCGGACGCGGCTTGCATATAGGGCGCGCATGCAATTATTGTTCCAGCAGAGATTGCGGCTGCAATCACTTGCGGGTCCGCCTCCTCTCCGCCTGCCGACCAGACCAGGAGTCCGACATGAGCACCAGCCTCTTCAGCCCCTACACCCTGCGGTCGCTCACCATCCCCAACCGGATCTGGATGCCGCCGATGTGCCAGTACAGCGCCGCGCCGGACGGCGAGCTGGCGGGCGTTCCGCACGACTGGCACTTCACCCACCAGGCCGCACGCGCCGCCGGCGGCACCGGGCTGATCATCACCGAGGCCACCGCCGTCAGCCCCGAGGGCCGGATCTCGCCCTACGACCTCGGCCTGTGGAACGACACCCAGACCGACGCCTTCCGGCGGATCACCGCCTTCCTCAAGGCGCAGGGCACCGTGCCCGCGATCCAGCTCGGTCACGCCGGGCGCAAGGCGTCCACCGAGCGGACCTGGGTCGACCGCGGCCGCGCGATCCACCCGGACGAGGCGCACGGCTGGACGCCGCTCGCCCCCAGCGCCGTCCCGTTCGACGACGCCCGGGTCACGCCGCAGGAGCTGACCGTCGAGCAGATCGAGCAGATCGTCGGCCAGTTCGCCGACGCCGCCCGGCGCGCGCTCGACGCCGGGTTCCAGGTCGTCGAGGTCCACGGCGCGCACGGCTACCTCGTCCACGAGTTCCTCTCCCCGCACAGCAACCGCCGCACCGACGCGTACGGCGGCTCGTTCGAGGGCAGGACCCGCTTCGCCCTGGAGGTCGTGGACGCCGTCCGCGCGGTGTGGCCCGAGGACCTGCCGGTGTTCTTCCGCATCTCCGCGACCGACTGGCTCACCGAGAACCCCGAGGACGGACGCCAGGGCTGGACCTCGGCGGAGACCGTCCGCCTCGCCAAGGAACTGCTCGCCCACGGCGTCGACCTGCTCGACGTCTCCACCGGCGGCCTGGTGCCCGACGCCCGGATCGAGGCCGCCCCCGGCTTCCAGGTGCCGTTCGCCGAGGCGGTCCGCAAGGAGACCGACCTGCCGGTGGCGGCCGTCGGTCTGATCACCGACCCGGCCCAGGCCCAGCAGATCCTCACCGACGGCCGGGCCGACGCCGTCCTGCTCGGCCGCGAGCTGCTGCGCAACCCGTTCTGGGCCCGCCACGCCGCCGCCGTCCTCGGCGGCGAGGTCGCGACCCCGTCGCCGTACCACCGGGCGTAGCGAACGGCCCGCCGGCCCCGGGCCCGCCGGCCGTCGCCCGCCGCCGGGAGGGGGCGCCGGCCGGCGGGCCCGGTGGGGGAAGTGTCGGTCGCGGGCGGTACGTTGCGTCTGCCCACGCGACGTGACATGAAGGAGTGCTCATGACGACGCCCGAGACGGCTCCGGCGGCCGGCTCCAGCGAATGGGACACCGCGCTGGCCGGTGCCTTCGGGATCCTGCTCGGCGGTGAGCCGCCGGCCGTCGACCCCGCCGCCCGGTACGGGGTGTTCTACGCCTCGGACTCCCTCGACGAGTTCCTGTTCCCCAATCCCTGGACCACCCCTGACGCACTGTCCGGCCGGGCGCCGAGGCACCTCCCGGACCCGGACGGCGAGCACCCCTTCTCCCCCTGGGCGTGGCGGTTCGACCTGGGCGGGTCGCTGTTCCGCTTCGACGCCGACCTCCTGGCGGGAACGGGAGCGTGGGGCGACGACGGGCACAAGGGCCCTCGGCCGTTCGACGACGCCTTCGTCGCCGATCTGCGGACCGTCTCCACCGTCGACGAGTACGGTGAACTGCTGGTGCGGGGCGCGGAGTTGGGGGCGCTCCTGGGCCGCCACGGCGTCGACCTGACCGGCGAGCACGCGAAGAAGCTGAACACCTGGCTGACCGTGCTGCTGCGCGTCGCCACCGACGGCACGCTCACCGATGCGATGCGGGCCGCCACCTTCACCGGACGCGGCCCCGAGCACCTGGTGTCCGTCCAGGACATGAGCCGCGCCCGCTCCGCCGCCGAGCCCTGGGAGGAGAGGCTGGGCGCGGTCACGCCTCCCGCGCTGCGCGACCACCTCCGCCTGCTCTGCCTCGCCGAGGCCGACGCGCGCAGCGAGGGCGGCTTCTACTCGGGCACCGGCAACTGGCCGTGGGACGACGTCCTGGAGGCGGTCGGCTGCTCCCTCGTCGCGGGCTGGCGGTTCGGCGAGTCCCAGGCCGGTGCCGCCGTCGTGCGGCTGCCGCAGGCCCCGGGGGCGCACTGAGCATCCCCCCGCCCGCGCCGGACTCGACCTCGCTCCAGAACACCGACCACCCCCGGCGCGCGCCGGGGCGGTCGGGCGCTCAGCGGGTCTTGAACTCCTCCAGGGCCTCGCGGACGGTGAGGCCCATGAGTTCGCTGCCCGCGTGGCCGGAGTCCTCGATGATGTGCAGGCGGGCGCCCGGCCAGGCCTTGGCCAGCTCCCAGGCCGTCTGCACCGGGCAGCCCAGGTCGTGCCGGCCGTGCACCAGCACGCCCGGGATTCCGGCCAGCTTGTGGGCGTCGCGGATGAGTTGGCCCTCCTCCAGCCAGGCACCGTGGCCGAAGACATGGGCGCAGATCCGCACGAAGGCGACCCGGGCGTCGGTCTCCTGACGGCTGTACATGCCGGGCACGCCGTTCGGCTCGCCGGAGACGACGGCGTCCTCCCAGGCCAGCCAGTCGGCGGCGGCGCGCTCGCGGACGGCGCGGTCCGGGTGCTCCATCAGCCGGGCGTAGGCGGCGAGCAGGTCGCCGTCGCGCTCGCCCTCGGGGACGGCGTCACGGAACCGGTCCCAGGCCTCCGGGTGGAACTGCCCGGCGCCCCGGTAGAGCCAGTCGATCTCCGAGCGGCGGGCGGTGAACACGGCGGCGACGACCACCTCGGTGACCCGCTCGGGGTGCTGCTGCGCGTAGGCGACGGAGAGCGCCGAGCCCCAGGATGCGCCATTGACCAACCACCGCTCGATGCCCAGGTGTTCGCGCAGCCGCTCGATGTCCTCGATGAGGTGCCGGGTGGTGTTCAGCCGCATGTCCGCCGCCGGGTCGCCGGCGTGCGGCGTGCTGCGCCCGCAGTTGCGCTGGTCGAAGCGGACCACCCGGTAGGCCTGCGGGTCCCACGCCCGCGTCGGACGGTCGGGGGTGCCCGCCCCGGGGCCGCCGTGGAGGTGCACGGCGGGCTTGCCGTCCGGGTTGCCGAGCTGTTCGTAGTAGAGGCGGTTGCCGTCTCCGGTGTCGAGGAACCCGCGGTCGTAGGGGCCGGTCGGAGGATAGAGGTCAACCATGACGGCCGATCGTACGCGAGTTCCCCGATCGGCGGGTCCGGAATCTCGTGAGCGGCTACCGGGGCTCACGGGCCGCCGCCACCGACGGCAGCGCCGACCCGGTGTGGAGGCCCGGTGCCGCGCCCGCCCGGCCGGCCGAGGTCCGGCGGGGCTGACGGGAGCGCAAGCGCGGGCCGGGCTTCGTCCGGGGCCGGGCCGCCGGGTCCTGCGGCTCTCCCGGAGCCGGGCCCGCCGGGAGCGGCGCGCCGCAGGACGCGGCCGGCCCGGGCCCGCGCTCCGTCCCGGGCTCCGTCCCGGGTTCGGCCCCGCTCCCGCGCCCCGGCACGTGCCGCTCCCGGGTGGCGACGGTCAGACAGGCCGCGATCAGCACGATGTTCTTGAGGATGTACTGCCCCTCCAGCGTGGGCACCGGCGGGACACCGTGGGCCCACACGTCGTTCGGCAGCAGCACCAGCGTCGCGAACACGCCGGTCATGTGGACGAAGAACACGGCGAGCGTCACCCGGAGCAGCACCCCGGTGACCAGGCCGATCCCGATGGAGACCTCCATCAGCGCCAGCAGGAACCGGGAGACGCCGGGCGGCACCGCGTCGAAGGTCATCAGGCTCATGCAGCGGGTGGCGAGGTCCTCGGCGGGGCTGGCTCCGGAGAAGAACTTCGGCAACCCGAACCAGAGGTACAGCGCTCCCACGCTGACCCGCAGGACGCCAGGGGCCACGCGCCGGTAGGCGCGGGCGAACAGGTCGGCACGGCGTCTGGACGACCGCACCATCCGTGCGGGAAACGACTCCATCTGCCCCTCCTTCATTACCGGTCGATCAGAGTCCCCAGCACCGAACGGCGACGGGTCGTGACGCGGCCGATGGGATCCGGGTGAGGGGCGGCCCGGGGCACCGGCCGTGGCACGGCCTGTCAGGTACTGGCTCAGAAGTCCGCAGCTTAGCGCCCTGTTGCTGCGCCGCATAGGCTTCCCGGGGGTGCGCGACCACGCGGGGAACCCCGCGCTCCGTCTTCTAGCATCACCGTCATGACCGCACCCCCACCGGACCCTCCGCCGGTCGGCCACGCACCGCCCGCGCCCGCGCTGCGGGCACTCGTCGAGCGCTACTGGTGGTGCGAGGGCGGGGCGGGTGCGCTGCCCCGGCTGCTGCCGGGGACCGGCGCCGAGCTGTGGGTGCACCGGGCGGGCGGGGTGGAGCTGCGGCCGGCCGACGGCGGCGGGGTGCCGACGCGGCTGCCGGCCGCCCACCTCGTCTGCCTTCGCCGCACCGCCTGGCAGTTGGACCGGCTCCCCGGAGCGACCGGCTTCCTGGCGGTGCGGCTGCGGGCGGGCGCGCTGCGCCACCTCGTACCGCTCGGCGTCGACGAGGTGGCCGACCGGGTCGTGGACGCCGAGGAGCTCTGGGGCGCGGCCGGCCGGCGGCTCGTCGACCGGGTCCGGACGGCCCCCGGCACGAGGCAACGGGTCGCCGCGCTGGACGGGTTCCTCACCGGGCTGCTCGCCGAGCACCACCGCCCGGAACCCTGGCTGGACGCCGCCGTCGGGCGCGTCTACCGCCGGCCGGCCGGGCTGCGGATCGACCGGCTCGCCGAGACGGCCGGGGTCGGCGCGCGCCGGCTCCAGCGGGCGTTCCCGGCGGCGGTGGGGGCCGGGCCGAAGGAGTTCCAGCGCCTGGCGCGGTTCCAGCGGCTCGCCCGGCACCTCCTGCGGGAGGACGAACGCGACTACCTGCCGGCGGCGTTGGCGGCCGGCTACTACGACCAGGCGCACTTCATCCGTGAGTTCCGCCGGCTCACCGGGCAGCGCCCGACCGCCCTGCTCGGACGCGGGCTGTCGCATTTCTACTATCCGCCGCTGGGCTCCCCCGGCGAGGCTGGCCTCCTACCGACACGGAAGGAAACCCCATGACCATGGTGCTGGCGATCCTGCGGGCGAAGCCGGAGCAGGCGGACGCCCTGGAAGCCGCCCTGCGCGAGGTGGCCGAGTCCACCCCGCGCGAACCGGGCGCACTGGCGTACACCGTCGCCCGTCAGGACGGCGACCGGTTCCTGGTGGCGGAGCGGTACGCCGACGGCGCCGCCCGCGACGCCCACTTCGCCGCCCCCTACGTGACCGGTCTGCTCGCCCGGTTCCCCGAGCTTCTCGCCGAGGAGCCGCAGGTCGAACTCGCCGAGGTGCTCTCGTCGTTCACCCGCTGAACCGGCGGCCGGGCCCGCCGAACCGGGGGCCCGGCCGGGCCGCCGTCACTCCCCGGGCCCGCCGCCGGGGGCCCGCAGGACGAGGAAGGTGACCTGGCGGCGCTGCCGGAAGCCCAGCGCCTCGTAGAGCCGGATCGCGCCGGTGTTCACCGCCGCGGTGTGCAGGAAGGGCGTGTCGCCGCGCTCGCGCACCCCCGCCGCGACCGCCCGCACCAGCCGGGAGGCGAGGCCCTGCCCCCGGTGCGACTCGGCGGTGCAGACGGCGCTCAGCTCCGTCCAGCCCGGCGGTCGCAGGCGCTCGCCGGCCATCGCGACCAGCACGCCGCCTCGCCGGATGCCCAGGTAGCGGCCGAGTTCGACGGTCCGGGGCAGGAACGGGCCCGGCTGGGTCCGTTCCACCAGGGCCAGCATCTCCGGCACATCGGCCGGTCCCAGCCGGACGGCCTCCTCGTCGGGCCCGGTCCGCACGGCGTCCCCCACCAGCTGGACGCCGGGCAGCTCCTGGACCAGCTCCCAGTCCGCGGGCACCTCCTCCGGGGAGCCGACGGCGCCGACGACGCTGCCGGGTGCGACCAGCGCCGCCAGGTCCCGCCAGGCCCGGGCGTCGGGCCGGTCCGGCAGGGCGACGAACGGCGACACGTCGGCCGGGTAGCGCAGGGCGACGCCGTTCCGCGCGGCGAGGCCCGCGTGCGGGCCGAGCAGGGCGGAGCGCACCGGGTTGTCCAGGGGGTGACCGGGCGCGGTGGCGCCGGGGGCCTGCGCGGGGTGCGGGACGGCGGCGACGGCGCCGGGACGGGCGCCGTCGGGGGCGAGCGCGGGCTGCTGGGGCATCGGGAACCGTTTCTTGGTCGCGGACTTCGACGGTACCTCGCCCGGGGGGCGCACCGGGAGGGCCGCCCGGGGCTCGGACCCGCGCGGCCTGGCCGAAGTGCGACCCCGGTCCACCGCGGACCCGCGACGGTGCGTGGCCCGGCCGCTACATTGGGGCGCAGTGCCGGGGAGGGGGCGGGCACCGGGTTCGTTCCCGTGCCGCGGCCGTTGGGAGGACCTGTGTCTTCACCCCGCGCAGCGGACCGGCCCCGCAGGCGCCGCGCCGCCCGGCTCGCCGTCGGAGCCCTGGTGGCGGCCGCCACCGCCGTCGTCGCCCTGCCCGCCGCCCCGGCGCAGGCCGCCGCGGCCAAGGTCGTCTACCTCACCTTCGACGACGGCCCGAGCCCGCGCTACACCCCGCAGGTGCTCACGCTGCTGTCCCAGTACGGCGTGCGTGCCACCTTCTTCGAGATCGGCCAGAACGTCGCCGCCAACCCCGAGGTCACCCGGCAGGTGGGCGCCCAGGGGCACAGCGTGCAGAACCACAGCTGGTCCCACCCGGACCTGCGGAAGGTCTCCAAAGCCGCGTTCCAGGACCAGGTGACGGCCACCGACGCGCGCATCCGGGCGCAGACCGGCACCACCCCGACGTGCCTGCGTCCGCCCTACGGCGGGGTGAACGGCACCGTCCGCTCGGCCGCGGCGGGCCTCGGCAAGAGCATCCAGCTGTGGAGCGTCGACCCCCAGGACTGGGCCCGCCCCGGCCGCGCCGCCATCGAGCGCCGCGTCCTCGACGCGGTCAAGCCGGGCTCCGTCGTCCTCCTCCACGACGGCGGCGGCGACCGCAGCCAGACGGTCGCCGCCCTGCCCGCCGTCCTGCGCACCCTGAAGTCCCGCGGCTACACCTTCGCCCTCCTCCCCTGCCGCTGAGCGCCGACCGGCGTCAGCGGAGGCGGCGGAAGAAGGCGCGGACGTCGGCCGTGAACAGACCGGGCTGCTCCATGGCGGCGAAGTGGCCGCCACGGGGCAGCCCGGACCAGTGGAGGATGTGGTGCTCCCGCTCGGCGAGCCGCCGCACCGGCCGGGCGACGTCGGCGGCGAACACCGCGACGCCGGTGGGGACGGCGGACCGCCGGCCGCCGGTCACGCGCCACCTTGACGTCAAAGTGGCCTGACGGACCGTCATGTCCCCGGCGACGGCGGCCCATTGCCAACCGTCAGTACTCGTCGGCCTCCAGGAGGTCGTCCTCGGTGATCTCGTGGGCGGCCATCAGGGCGGCGGCCGCGTCGGTGGCGCCGCGCAGGCGCAGCACGCGGGCCAGCAGGAGGGCCGTGTCCCAGGTGCTCCCCGGGTTGTCCGCGAGGGCCAGGGCGGCGCGGGCCGCCTCCTCGGCGGCCGGCGGGTCGTTGAGGCGCAGGTACGCCTCGCCCAGCTCGGTCAGCACGTCGCAGAGCTCCTCGGTGAGGTCTCCGGCCTCGGGCGGGCCGGCGGCGAGGCGGTGCTCCAGCAGGGCGCGGGCGGTGAGCAGGTGGTCGGCGGCCTCGCGGTGGCGGCCCGTCGCGCGGATCTGGTCGACGTAGCCGCGCAGGACGGCGACGACCTCGGCGGTGTGCGGGGCGGCGCCCGACGGCGTCCCGGCGAGGACGGCGTCGAGCGTGCTCCGGGCCTCGGTCAGGATGTCCCGCAGGGTGCCGGTCTCCGCCTCCGTGTCGCTGTAGGGGTGGCGCCACATCGCCTGGACGAGTGCGCCGAGGCGCTCGGTGGTGCGGCCCTCGGCGGCGAAGCCGCGGGCGGCGGCGAGGTACCGGGCGGCCGAATCCCCGCCGTGGCCCAGCAGGTCCGCCAGCCAGGTCTCCAGCTCGGGCCGGGGCGGCAGCGAGGCGGGCCGGACGGCGTCGTCCGTGTCGTCCAGGAGTTCGCGCAGCCGCTCGGCGGCGGCCCCGCGCTCGCCGTTCTCCTCGCCGATGCGGGCGAGCAGCCAGCGGCAGGCGGCCGCCTCCCCGGGAGCGCCGTGCCGGTCCAGTTCGCGGACGGCCTCCTCGGCGGCCTCCGCCGCCTCGGTCGCGCGGTCGGCGGCCAGCAGGGTCTCGGCGAGTTCGAACCGGGCACGGGCGGCGGCGGCCACGTCACCGGCCGTGACGAGGGCCGCGACCCGGTCGGCCAGGCGGTGGACGCGTTCGCCGCCGCGCGAGCGCGGGTCCGTGCCGCAGCCGGCGAGCGGGACCGGCTCGCCGATCGGTCCGGCGGCCGTCCACTCCCCCATCCGGGTGCTCTGGTAGTCGTTGCCGTTGCGCTCGTCGAACCGGGCCGCCAGGCCGAGGACGTGCGCGCGCAGCTCGGCGGCGAGGTCGGTGACCGGGGTGTCCGGGCGGCGCCGGCCCTCGACGGTCGGGAAGCGCAGCAGCAGCGCCCCGTCACCGCCCGCCTCCAGGGCCGACAGCACCGCGACGGCCGCCGCGGCGAACTCCATCGCGGCCAGCGGGGTCCGGGCCCGCTCCAGCCAGCCGAGGTGGCGCTCGATCAGGTCGAGCCCGCGCCCCGGGTTGCCGCTGTGGGCGCAGAACAGCAGGTTGGAGGCGAGTTCGCCGAGGTGGGCCGGGCTGTCGCGGATCCGCCGGTAGGCGACGCGGTGCGCCTCGGCCGCCTGCTCGCCGCGGCCGGTCCGCAGGTAGGGCAGCAGCAGCTCGGAGTTGATCCACTGCGGCTGCTCGGTGCAGCCCGAGCGGCGGGCCGGCTCGCCGAGCCGGATCGCCTCCTCGTCCCGGCCGAGCGCGACCAGGGTCCGCACCTGGCTGCTCGGCACGCAGCCGGAGCAGTCCGACAGGCTGTCGCGGCGGGTGAGCGCCATCTGCTCGTAGTGCTCCTGGGCGCGGGCGAGGTCACCGGTGGCCTCGGCCAGCAGCCCGCGGTGTTGGAGGACGGCGTGCAGGCTGTGGCCGCCGCGCCGGTAGCGGCGCTCCATGTCGTCGAGCAGGTCGGCGGCCCGGCCCAGCGGGATCTCCGGGAACTGGTGGACGCTGGAGATCATCCACTTGAGCTGCCAGAGCAGGGTGTGCTCGTGGCCGCCGTCGAAGCGCTCCGGCTCGCGGTCGTAGGCCGCCAGGCACCAGGAGAAGGTGAGGAAGGCCCTGGCCGGCGCCCAGCTGTGCTGGAACACCGAGGTGGCCGCCATCCGCACGTCGAAGGCGAACTCGACCAGTCCGAGGGCGTCGGCGTGGCGGATCACCTCCTCCAGGGCGGCGAACCTCGCCGCCCCGTCGGGCATGCCGTGGGTGCTGCGGAAGAGCTCGCGCAGTTCCTGTTCGGTCCGGCTCACGCTGCGCCTCCGGCGACGGCCCGGCCGATCAGGCCGAGGAAGGACTGGTTGAGGGCCGCGGTGTCGGCCGGACGCAGCGGGTGGTGGCCGAGCAACAGCGCCTGGACGTACAGGCCCTCCAGGCACATCGCCCGCAGCTCCGGCTCGGCCAGCCCGAGCACCTGGCGGGCCAGCGGGTTGCGGTGGTTGAGGACCAGGCGGGGCCGGGGCTCGCTCTCGCTCCGGAAGCTGTCGAGGATCGCCGCCCAGGTCTCGTCCACCTGCTCGCGGGCGCCGCGCACGTCCAGCTGGAAGGCGGTGTCGTCGTCGAGCAGGTAGAGGGCGGGCAGGCCGGACGGCTCGAAGGAGCGGACCAGCAGGTCGCAGCCGAGGCGCGCGAGCACCGGGTCGGCGGCCGCGAGGAAGGGGGCGAGCGCCCGCTCGTCCGCCGCGTCCAGCCGGGCCAGGTGGGTGGTGAGGTCGGCCGCGCGCAGCTGCTCGGTCTCCAACGAGCGGTCGACGGTGGCGAACCGGTCGATCAGCTCGGCGTCGTAGACGTAGCCGGCGTTGACGACGGCGAGCCCCTGGGCGGCGGCGACCGGTGCCAGCTGGCGGAACTCGTCCAGCAGCGGGGTGTAGCGGAGCAGTCCGTAGCGGGCGGTGAACTCGGCGAGGGTCAGCGGGCCGACGTTGGTCTCCATCGGCCAGAACTCGGCGACCAGCTCGAGCATTTCGTCGTCGTGCAGCGCCAGCGCCTTCACGCCCAGGTGGTGCACCCGCAGGAAGGAGCGCAGCCGGGCCGGTTCCTGGACGCTCAGGCGCACCAGCCAGCCCCGCAGCCGCTCTCCCAGCGCCTCCCGGGTGGCCTCCAGCAGCGAGTCCTCGTAGAGCGCCTCGCGGCTCGCGGTGGGCCGCAGCTCGGTGGTGTCGACGACGCAGCGCACGAAGAACGCCCATTCGGGCAGCAGCCGTTCGGCGCCCTCGGAGAGCAGCATCTGCTTGAGGTGGACGCGGTGCGCCGCCGGCACGGCCGGGTTGGCCGGCATCGGCAGGACGAAGGCGACGCCGCGCAGGCCGGCCTCGGCCGCGGCGAGGTCGACGACGTCGAACGGCGCGAAGCCGAACACCTCCTCGCAGTACGCCTCCAGGCGGGCCCGGCGCTCGGCGGCGCCCTCGCCCTCGGGGCGGTCCCACGGGGCCGGTCCGCCGGTGACCGGCTCGCCGTCGACGGTGACCGGGTGCGGGAGCCGCGCGCCGTAGTGGGCGGCCAGCCCGGTGACGGCGCGGCGGGTCAGCAGGTGCTCGCAGCCGGGGCGCGGGCGCAGGGTGACCGTGGTGCCGGTCTCGGGGCGCTGCCGGTCGGCGGGGGCCGGAGCCAGGGTGTAGCTGCCGTCGGAGCGGCCGTGCCACAGCACGGTGGGCTCGCCCTCCCGGCGGGTGGCCACCTCGATGGCGTCGGAGACCATGAAGCAGGAGAGCAGTCCGATGCCGAACTGGCCCATGAACTCGTGCCGGGCGAAGCCCAGGTCGTCGCGCTTGGAGCTGCGGCCGATGGTCGCGAGCAGTTCGTGCACCTGGGCCTCGCTCAGCCCGATGCCGTTGTCGCTGATCGTCAGCGAACCGTCGCCGGTCGCCTCGCCGGAGGAGATCGCGATCCTGGGCGCGCGCCGGGCCGCTCCGGCGTCCTGGTGCACGGCGGTGATGGCGTCGACCGCGTTCTGCAGCAGTTCGCGGACGTACACCTGCGGGCTGGTGTAGAGGTGGTGGCTCAGCAGATCGACCATTCCGCGCAGGTCGACGCGAAACGTTTGGCTCACGGATTCTTCTCCCCGGTCGTGTTGGGAGCACCCTAGGGCTCGGCACCGACACAGGGGAGCGAATTTCGCGCGGGGGTTCGACGGGCGGCGGTCCAGGCGCCGGGGGGCGACACCGGCGGACCCCCGAGGACGCCCCGGTCCGCCGTGCAGGCGGTCCGGGGCGGCGGGGCGAGGGGCGAGGACGGACGGCGGATCAGGGACGCGCGGTGACCAGGGCCTCGATGGCGGGGACCAGCGCCGCCGGGGTCGGCAGGGCGTCGTTCTCGGCCCGCAACCGGGTGGCACCCTCACGCAGCCCGGGGTCGGAGACGAGGCGGGTGAGCAGCGCGACGTCGACGTCCGCGCTGGTGGAGCGCAGCGCGGCCCCGGTGGCGACCAGCGCGTCGGCGACCGTGAAGTTGTCGGCGCCCTGGGGCAGCAGGAGCTGGGGCAGGCCGGCCTGCATCCCGGTGAGGGTGCTCCCGGAGCCGCCGTGGTGGACGACCGCGTCGCACACCCGCAGCAGTTCGGCGAGCGGCACCCACGGCAGCGCGTGGACGTTGGCCGGCAGACTGCCCAGGTCGGCGAGGTCGGCGTCCCCGACGGCGAGCAGGAACTCGGCGTCGACCGCGGCGGCAGCCTCGGTCAGCGGGGCGATGGCCTCCAGACCGTCTATCCCGGCGATCACCGTGCCGAGGGTGACGGCGACCCGCGGCCGCACGCCCCGGTGCAGCAGCGCGGCGGGGACGACGCCGCCGCCGTTGTACGGGACGTAGCGCATCCGCAGGCCGCTGTCGTCGCCGCCGAGCGAGGCGGGCACGATGTTCAACGGGGTGGTGTCGGCGGGCGCGGCCACGCCGTGCTTCTCGTAGACGTCGGTGAACCGGGCGGCCAGCCGGGAGGCCATGTCGAGGCCCGAGCTGATGCCGAAGTTCTGCAGCGCCGCCGGGATGCCGAGCTTGGCCGCGACCAACTGGGCGGAGGCCAGACAGGAGTCGTGGACGATCAGCTGGGCCTCCCAGCCGGCGGCCACCGCCAGCAGGTCGTCCACGGTGGAGCGCGAGGCGAGGGCGAAGGCGGCGGCGCCGATGTCCATGATCTGGTCCTGCGTCAGGTCCGGCTGGGCGTAGTGCGCCTCGGTGCCGACGACCTCCTCGAAGGCGTCCCGCACGGGCCGCCCGTCGCCGATCTCGACGATCGCGAACCCGGTCTGGCGCAGCTCCTCCAGCGGCCGCGGACTGGCGAACAGGACCTCGTGGCCGGCGGCCCGCAGGGCCTGGGCGGTCGGCACCATCGGGAAGAGGTGGCTGGGTGCGGCCGGGCCGGTGAAGAGAATGCGCACAACTGTCTCCTGGTCGTTCGCGGGTCGGTCGTCGGCGGATCGCACGGGAGCGGTCCACTCGCCGCCCTCAACTGACGGACGGTCAGCCGCTCTTCCCCGTGGGATCGATAATCGGACGTTCTGGCCCTGGACTGTGGGAGGCTGGGGGGCTCGTGTTTCCCGGTGGTGGCGCCCGGCCCGCGAAGTGCGCCGGGCGCCCGCCCGTCCCGTCGGAGCGGCGGAACGGGCGGAGCAGCGAACGGGCGAGGCCGCGGAACGGGCGGGTCGGCGGTCCGGGCGGGACTACCGGCCGCGGTGCCGGGCCCGGGCGCGCGACCTGGCCTGTTCCCGCCGTTCGCGGGCGTCCTCGGCGGCGCGGCGCTTGGCGGCGGCGCGATTGAGGTGTCCGGCCTGCTCGTGGGCGCGGGCCAGCGCCTCCTCGGCGGCGGTGCTCAACGGCCGGGCCGCGAGGTCCCGGACCGCCTGCCGGGCGAGCCGCTTGGGGCTCACCGCCCGCCGGTCCGCCCGCCGGTCGCCGGCCACGGCGGGGGCGGCGAGCGCGCGTTCCAACAGCCGGTCGAAGCCGCGGCGGACGAACTCCAGCAGCTCCGCGTTGCCCGGTTCGGCCCCGAAGACATGGCGGGCCGCCCGGACCCCGTCGGGGTCCGAGACCTCCAGTACACCGACCCAGAACGGGTCGTCGAAGAACACGGTGAACGTGCTCGGCATGGTGCGTCCTCCCATGGTGGTACCGCGTCCCCGCGCGCGGCCGCGCGTCGGGAGGAACGCGCCGGACACCCTGGGAGGGAGGTTACTGACCGCCGGCCGGGGCCGACGGCGCCCGGACTACCGACCGGGCCGTGTTTTCGCGCGCTCCGGCACCGATGGTACGGGGCCGGGGCGGCGGAGCTCCGGGGTTTCCGGTCGGGGGCCGGGCGCAGCACGCGGTGGCGGTCGCCGGGAACTCCGCCACCGGGACCGCCCCGCCGCCCTCCGCCTCGCCCGGCCACGGTGCCCCGCGCCGAACTCGCCGGGGTGCTGGAGAGGTTGAGGGCCGCGATCGGGTCCGTCGCCCCCCTGAGCGGGTGCGCCGCGGCGGCCGGGGGCGTGCGCCGGGTCTCCGGTCCTCTATTCTCTACGTCAGGTGTCGGGCAGGGGGCCCGGGTTGTTGTCCTTGGGGGTGTGTGTGGTCACCGGTCGAGTGGTGCGGTACGACAGTGTGCGCGGGTACGGGTTCATTGCTCCGGACCACGGCGGGGAGGACGTCTTCCTGCACGTCAACGACATGCTGATGCCCGAGTCGCTGGTGCACTCGGGTCTGGTGGTCGAGTTCGAGATGGAGGAGGGCGACCGGGGGCTGAAGGCCTCCTCGGTGCGCCTGCCCAAGGGGGCGCCGGCCCGGGCGGCCGGTCCGGCGGTCTCCGCCGCGCGGGTGGCGGCGGCCGAGGGCGACGAGGCGGAGTGCGACGTCCTCACCTCCGCGGAGCTGCTGGTGGAGGTGACCGAGCTGCTGCTGGAGCACGTTCCGTCGCTCACCGGCGAGCAGGTCCTCAAGGTGCGCAACGCCGTGCTGCGGTGCGCGAAGGGCCACGGCTGGACCGAGGGCTGATCCCCGGGCCCGATCCCAGCGCCGTCGGCCGGCCCCCGCTGCGGGGGCCGGCCGACGGTCGTACGGGGTGAGCGCGGATCAGAAGAGCACGTCGGTGCAGGAGTAGAACGCGTTCGCCGTGTCCGCGACGTCCCAGACCGCGACGACCACGTGGTGCCCGGTGCGGCCCGTGGGGAGGGTCGCGGTGTGCTTGGTGATGGCGTCGGGCTGGCGGCGGTTGTAGGGGACGGTCAGGAACGGCGTCAGGTCCAGGCTGGCCCGGGTGATCTTCTGGGCCGGGTCGTAGCCCTGCTTGGTCAGGAAGTAGCGGAAGTTGGTGGTCGAGTGCCGGGCCTCGATCTCCCAGGTGAAGGTCTGCTGGCCGCCGGCCGTCACCTTGGTGGTCGGCCAGGCCCCGTTGCGCGGGTTGTCCAGCGGCGCCCAGCGGGCGTCGGCGCCCGCGCAGATGGTGCCGTCGGCGGGACCGCCGGCCGGGAAGCCCTTCGGGCCCTCGACGCTCTGCGGCTCCCACTGGATGTCGCCGCAGTTCTTGACGACGCCCGAGCCGCACAGGGCCGAGCGGCTCGGCGGGAGGTTGATGAACCCGTGCGAGTCGGCCGGGACGGCCATCGCGAGCGGGACGGCGACCGCGGCCAGGGCCGCGCCGACGATGTGGCGTTTGCGCATGATGCTCCTCCGTGGGGGGATGGAGAGTGCGCCCGACGCAGGCCGCGCGCGTGGGGGTGCGCCAGCCGTGGGGATCTTGGCATGCCTGCGCCAGGTGGATTGCCCATACCGTAGGGAGCACGGCGCCCACCGTCAATGGTCTGGACCAGCTTGACGTTCGGTCAACCGGCGGTCACCGCACCGGCGTTGCGCCCGCCGAGCCCGGCCGCCGAACCGCCGGCCGGGTGTCAGGACGGCCGGCCCGGATCGTTCGGGTGGGGTTCGAGCGGCGTCACGGTGACCGTCATCCACGGGCGCAGCGGCAGGGTTCCGAGCACCTTCTCGTGGAGCTCGGCCTCGTCGGCGGCCCGCCACAGACCGATGCTGCGCTGTTCCCCGACCGGCCGCCACAGGCGCGCCAGGTGTCCGGCGGCGGCCAGCTCGCGGGCGCGCGCCGCCTCGGCGGCGCGGCGGCGGGCGACCTCCTCGGGGGCGGTGCCGTCGGGGACGGCGGTGGTGATCTCGACCAGGTACTCGTTCACGGTTCTCTGCTCCTCGGCGGGTGGCCCGGACGGCGCCCCGGCCTGCGAGCCCGCCCTGCCCTCATGGTGCGCCCACCCCGGGCCGGCCGCCACGGACGGGCCGCGTCGGACGGGCCGCGTCGGACGGCGGCGAGGGCCCGTTCGGGCGAGGACCGGTTCGAGCGGGGACCGGTTCAGCAGTGGCGGCGCGCCCGGTCGCGGCGGCACCGGGGAGGAATCGGGCTCACCGGCCCTCCCGCATCCACCGGGCGAACGCGGCCAGCCCCTCCTCGGGGTCGCGGCGCCCGACGCCGATGCGGAACCGGTCGGCGGGGGTGGGGGTGAGCTCGGAGCGGTAGATGCCGGCGGGCAGCAGCAGGACCCCGGCCTCCTCCACCAGCCGGGTGCAGAACGCCTCCACACCCTCGGGGCCGAGGTAGCGGGGGTAGGCGACGCAGCCGCCGTCCGGGGCCCGCCACTCGAAGTCGTGGGGGAATTCGGCGAAGAACGCGTCGAAGAGCGGCAGGTTGGCCGCGATGAGCGCCCGGTTGCGCTCCAGGATCACGGTCCGGGCCTTGAGCGCGATCCGGGCCAGGACCTCGCTGGGGGCGGAGTTGCAGATGGTGGTGTAGTGCTTGGCCCGCTCCAGGCGGGACAGCAGCTCGCGGTCGCGGCAGGTGATCCAGCCGATCCGCAGGCCCGGCAGGCCGAGCGACTTGGAGGTGACGTTCAGCGACAGGGCGCGCTCGGACAGGTCGGCGGCCTGCGGCAGGGTGCGGGCCGGGTCGCGCTCCAGCCCGCGGTAGACCTCGTCGCTGAACAGGTGGATGCCGCGCTCGTCGCACAGCCGCACCAGTTCGGTGAAGTCGGCGGCGCCGATCACCTTGCCGGTGGGGTTGTTGGGGAAGTTCACGGACACGACCCGGGTGTTCGGGCGGATCGCGGCCCGCACCTCGTCGAGGTCCAGGGCCCAGTCCCGGTCGGGATCGAGGGCGACGCCGGTGACCTCGCACAGCGCCAGCGGCACGGTCTCGGCCGCCTGGTAGTTCGGCGTCACCACGACCGCGTGGTCGCCCGCGTCGAGCAGGACGTTCATCGCCAGGTAGAGGGCTTCCTCGGCGCCCGCGAAGCAGATGACGTCGGCCGCGTCCGCCCGCTCGTAGGTCCCGGCGATCACCTCGCGCAGGGCCGGGTCGCCGAAGGTCTCGGTGTAGCCCAGGGGCAGGTTCTCGAACGCGGCCCGGTCCCGGTCGTCGGCCAGGGCCAGCAGCTCGGCGAGCGTCATGGTCTGGACGTCGGAGGCGGTCAGGTGGTGCCGCGCGGTGAACTCCCACCGGGAGAAGTAGGTTTCCAGGCGGAAGTCGGGCAGTCGGGTCATGCTGGGCGGTCCTTTGCGCTGGATGCTCTCAGTTCGGCCAGCAGGCCGTAGAGGGTGGATCGGGAGACCCGGAGGACGCCGGCGACGACCGGCGCGGCCCGGCGCACGGCGAAGACCTTGGCCTCGTCCAGCCGGGCGAGGACGGCCAGCCGGTCGGCGCGGGTCAGCCGCTCCACCGGGCGGCCGCACTCGCGCACGTACCCGCCGACGATGTGCTGGACGCTCTCGTTCCAGTCCTGCTCGAACAACGGCTCCGGCCGGGGCACGGTCGGGGCACCGAACGCGGACAGGACGGCCGCGGCCTGCTCCAGCGGCGTACGGTCGAGGTTGACGCACAGGACCGCGGCCGCGGCGCCGTCCGGGCCGCGCAGGACCGCGCTGACCGACGACAGGCGCCGGCCGTCGGCGAGCAGCTTCTCGTACGGACCGAACACGTCCCGGGCCGACGGATCGAGCCCGTCCAGCTCGCCCAGCAGCGACGGGTCCCCCGGGCCGCGGGAGCCCATCGGATTCCAGATCGCCAGGATCCGGTCGGTACCCGGGTCGTGCAGGACCACCTCGGCGTACGGGCCGAGCAGCAGTGCGACGGCCTGGCCCACGGGCGCCCACATGCGCACCCGCGGATCCGCGGCCTCTTCGACAGTCCCCATGCACTGGACTGTACGTCCAGACTGGACGAAGAGTCCAGAACGAACGCGGGCGCGCCGAGCGGCCGCCGCGAAACCCTCGTGCGGCGGCGGGTGCGGATCCGGTAGCCTGCCGGGCATGTCGAGCCCCGAGTCGGACGAGGTGGGGGCTTTCGGTCACACGCCGTCAGCCCCCTGAACCCCCGATGGACCACTGAGTCCGCCGTCCCGGCCGCGCCGCCACCCGCGCGCGGCCGGACGCGCACCCCTGGGTGCTGACCGCGGTGACGAGTCGCCCTCCCGTGCCTCTCCTCACCTCGGAGCCACTCGATGCCTCTTCCGCTGTACCTGCTCGCCGTGGCGGTCTTCGCCATGGGCACCTCGGAGTTCATGCTCGCCGGCCTCCTGCCGGCCATCGCCTCGGATCTCGGCGTCACGGTCGGCGCCGCCGGCGCGCTCACCTCGGCCTTCGCGGTCGGGATGGTCGTCGGCGCCCCGCTGACGGCGGTGCTCGCCCGCACCCTGCCCGGCCGGTGGGGCCTGCTCGGGTCCCTCCTCCTCTTCACGGCGGCGCACGCCGCGGGGGCCGCCGCCCCGAACCTCCCAGTCCTCCTCGTGACCCGGGTGGTCGCGGCGGTCGCCGACGCCGGGTTCCTCACCGTCGCGCTGACGACCGCCGCCGCGCTCGTCCCCGCCGACCGGAAGGGGCGCGCGCTCGCCGTCCTGCTCTCGGGCACCACCGTGGCCACCGTCGCCGGCGTCCCCGCCGGGGCGGCGCTGGGCTCGGCGCTCGGCTGGCGGGCCGTCTTCTGGGCCGTCGCCGTGATCTGCCTGCCCGCCGCCCTCGGAGTCCTCACCGGGGTCCCGGCGGGAGCCGCGACCCCGGAGGCCGGCGAACGCCCCACCGTGCGCGCGGAGTTCGCACGACTCGGGAACCCCCGGCCGGTGGCGGTGATGCTGCTCGCCGCGCTGGTCAACGCGGCGACCTTCGGCGCCTTCACCTACCTCGCCCCCGTGGTGACCGGCACCGCCGGGCTGGACCCGTCGTGGGTCCCCGCCGTCCTGGCGCTGTTCGGCGCCGGCTCCTTCGCCGGGGTCACCGCGGCCGGGCGGCTGTCCGACCGCCACCCCGGCCCGGTGCTGGCCGGCGGCGGCGCGCTGCTGCTCATCGGGTGGCCCGCCCTGGCCCTGCTGGCCGACCGGCCCGCCGCGCTGGCCGCCCTGGTGTTCGCCCAGGGCGCGCTGTCGTTCGCGGTGGGCAGCACCCTGATCACCCGGGTCCTGTACGAGGCCGCCGGAGCCCCGACCCTGGCCGGCGCCTGCGCGACCGTCGCGCTCAACGTCGGCGCCGCCGCCGGCCCGCTCGCCGGCGCGGCCGCCCTGGACACCGCGGCCGGGGAGCTGGGGCCGTTCTGGCTCGGCGGACTGCTGGTCGCGACCGCCCTGCTGCTCGCCGTCCCGCTCCGCCCGGCGCTCCGAGGCGACCGGGACGACCGGGGCTCCGAGGCATCCGCCGCCGGGGGGTCGTGACGGCCCGGCGGGGGCGCGCCGTCCCATCACCTCGATGCGCGCCGACGCCGATGAGCCGCTTCCGCCCCCCGCCCGGCGACCGACCCACTGCCGCCGGCCGGTCCGGCGCGTGTCGCCGGGAGGGCGGGTTTCGGCCACCTGTCGACGCGCGTAGCGGGGAGCCGACCGGCGGCCCGGGGGCCGGCCGCGCCGCCCCGGGGCCCGGTTCCGGCTGCGCCCCGGGCGGCGGATTTCAGTCGGACCTGCTTCCCGATCCGGCCATTCCCCCCCTTGAGCATTGCCAGCCCCACCCCCCTGCCGAATAATCGGCGATTTCATTCCGGATACAGTGGATTTGCGGGAATGCCGTACACAAAGGGTCGAATGTCCAGTTTCTCCCTCCGATTGCCGCACGCGGTTCCGCCAGGAGCATCTGGCCGGTTTTCAAAGACGGTCCGATTCGATTCGTGGGCTACCGTCTGTCGAGGCGCATCAGCGTGTACATGATCGCGCCTCCCGGAAATTCCCACCCCCTAAGGAGGTTGCTGTGGAGCAATCCGTGGAGCTGTCCCAGGAAGTCGAAGGGACCGTGGACGAGGCGGACGAGCTCGAATTCGACCGCGAGACCCTGAGCGACTACCTCGCGATGGTTCACCGCTGCTAGTCCAGTGAAAGCCCTGGGCGGATCTCCTTTCCGCCCAGGGCGCCCCCTGCATCAATAACGAGGTACTCGTGAGTTCCCGACTGAACATCGCCCTCGACTCCATGCCGCTGTCCGACGACTACCACTGGCCGATCGACTACGACTCCCGGGTCGTCGGCGAGGCGCTCGTGCGCCCCCTCTTCTCGGCACACGGGGAATCGGCGGAGCCGGCCCCCGACGCGGCCGAGACGGCGTGGACCGTCGACGACGGCAGGACCTGGCGGCTCCGTCTGGACGAACGGAGGCGCTGGTCGGACGGCGCGCGACTGCGGGCCGAACACGCGCAGGCGGCGGTGGAACGCATCCTCTCGCGGCCCGGGTCCGCGGTGGCCCGCCTGCTCGACCGCGCCACCGGCCCGGTCCGGGTCGTCGACGGGAACACCCTCGAGTACCGGTTCGCGCAGCCCACCGCCTTCGCCCGGGAGGTGCTCACCCTTCCCCAGTTCGCGCCCTTCCGGGCCGCGGTCGACGGAAGGCGGGCGACGCTCGGAAGCTACGCGCAGGCCGGCGCCGGGGCGCGTGGGATCCGCCTCGCCCGCCATGACTTCGCCGACGAAGGGCCCGCTCCCGCAGCGGAACACCTCGCCTTCACCTCGCGGGAGAACCACCAGGACGCCCTGGACGCCTACGGTGACGGGGCGCTGGACATCACGCCCACGATCGGTTTCACCCAGGACCAGCTGGACCGGTTCGCCGACCACCCGCGCCTGCTGAGCCGTGACGTGTCGATGTTCGGGAGTCTGGAGTTCGGAACGCGCGCGACCCGGTTCACGGCCTCCCCCGACGCCCGGCGCGCCCTGAGCGGCCTGCTGGACCGCGGCCGTCTGGTCGGCCGGGTTCCCGGGCTGCTCAAGCCGTGGTCGCAACGGTCCGACCTCTGGAAGCGCGCTCCGTCCGCACCGGGCGCGAACGCCGCGCAGGCCACGACGGGGGCCCGCCCGACCGGCCGGGACCTCGCGCTCCTGCGCGAGGCCGTGCGGGGTGAGCGGACGATCACCTACGCGGACTTCCCGCCCAACGGCGAGGTGGTGGCCGGAATCCGGGAGCAACTGCGGGAGGAGCTCGGGGTCGTGGTCTCCGGCCGGCCCGTCACGTTCCCCGCCTACGTGCGGACCGTGGTCAGCGGTGATTACGACATGCTCTACACCTTGACGACCGCGGACTACCCGCACCTGGCCGCCCTCCTCACGCCCTGGCATTCACACGACGTGGCCGGGGCCCGCGCCGGCCTGCGGGACCCGGTCCTCGACCGGTTTCTCGACCGGGCACGCGCCTGCCTGAACCGGGATTCCGCCGAGACGGCATGGGGACTGGCGGGCGAGAGATGGCTCACCCTGATGCCGAGAATTCCACTGGTCCAGGTACGGGCCAACTGCGTGTACTCACAGAGAATCACCGGACTGAAGATTTCGGGGGCGGGTTTCCTCGCCTTCGACCGCATATCGATGAACTGCGCGGAATGACGGCAAGGGCTCGGAGCGAGAGGAACAGCCATGCAATGGGATGGGCCGCCCGCCGGCGGAACGCGAAGCCCCGACCGGCTTCCCGCCCAAGCGATCACGTCAATCAACCCGGAACACCTCACGCCGCACGCGTTGACCGACCTGGGTGACTGGTTCCGGGCCCGACCGACGGAGCCGAAGGTGTACCACGACTTCCTGCGGGCCGATCTGGCCCGTGCCATGGGTGAGGTGATGCGCGAGCTGCCGGTCTGGGAACGGTACAGCGCGGTGCAACGCCACGAGGACGACCCGCCCACGGCCGGGCACTTCGTCGCCCGGTCCCTGCCCGCCTGTCTGGACGAGGGGCTCCTCCCGCCGGGGCACCGGAAGGCGCTCGGTACGTTCCTCTCGTTCGCCGTCATGTCCGGGGCCCTCCAGGCATGGATCCAGGAGGGGATCGGCGTGCGGCTGGACCCCGGCCGGTCCAGCCTGGAACTGGCGTCGTACCGGGCCGGGGACCACATCGAGGAGCACCAGGACCTGCTGCCCGGCCGGATCCTGGCGGTGAACTTCTACCTCGACGAGACGTACCGGCCCGGGACGGGAGCGCGCCTCGGCTACCGCAACGAGGACGGCCGGGAGTTCTTCGTCGACCCCCTGTTCAACACCTTCGCGCTCATCCCGATCCTTCCGAAGTCCTTCCACTGGGTCGAGCCGTACGAGGAACCGGCCATGGGGCGGTTCACCGTGAGCATCGGCCAGCACCGGGTCGTCTGAGATGGAGCCTGCAGCGAACCCCTCCCCCCGTGCCGATGTGACGCTGCTCTTCCCACCGTTGGTGGAGACCAGTTTCGGCAGCCTCTACCCGGCCCCCGCCGTACTCGCCGGATACCTCGCCGACAAGGGGATCACGGCCCACCAGCTGGATCTGAACGAGCGCTTCGCCGAGTTCCTGCTCAGCCCGCCCGTGCTCGCGGCCATGGGCGCGGGCGAGGTGCCGGGCGTGCCGGCCGATTCGCTCGGCGCGGCCGCGGCGCGTTTGTGCACGCGCTACCGCGACAGGCTCATCAGCGCCGAGGGCCGGCACCACTTCGGTGCCGGGTCGGAGTTCGGCTACCTGCTGGAGATCCTCGCGCAGCCGTACTCACTGGATCCCGACGAGACCGTCCTCGGCCCGCTCCCGCCCGGCAGCGGCCTCGGTCGCGCCTACCTGGACTTCTACGCGTGGGCGGATGTGGTCGGGGGGATCGACGACGACGTCCTGATGGTGGGCATCTCCGTCCCCATGGGCCCGCAGCTGTTTCCGGCGCTCGTGCTCGCGGCGCACCTGAAGTCCGCGCGGCCGCACCTGCGCTGCGTCCTGGGCGGGCCGGCCCTCAGCCTCATGGACGACGGGGACCTGGAGCGGCTGCTCCGCTCCCACCCCGCCGTCGACTGCGTCGTGCGCTTCGACGGCGAGCAGCCGCTGCTGGCCCTCGTCGAAGGGCTGCGGGCCGGCGCGTGGAGTCCCGAGACCGTGCCGGGCGTCACCTGTCTGAGCGGCGGCGAGCTGTGCCAGGTGCGCCCCGGCGCGGGACCGAACCTCAACACCCTGCCGCCCCCGAAGTACTCGAGGAGCGCGCTCGGCCGGCTGGCGAACCCCACCATGAGCATCACGCAGGCGCGTGGCTGCTACTGGGGCAAGTGCGACTACTGCGACTTCGTGGAGCTGTACGACGGGAGTCCGCCGTTCCGAGGGCGTCACCCGGGCAACTTCGTCGACGAAGTCGAGTTCCTCGTCGGTGAGTTCGGCATCGAGCGGTTCAACTTCGTGACGGAGTCGATCCCGCCGGCCTTCGCGCGGCGCATGAGCTCGCTGCTGATCGAACGCGGCATCAAGATCACCTGGAACTCCTTCGCGATGGTGGACCGGCGGTTCGACCGCGAGCTCCTCTTCCTCATGAAGGAGGCGGGCTGCGAGTTCCTGGTGATCGGGATGGAGACCATGGTCACCCGGGTGCTGAAGCTCGTGCACAAGTCCGCCGACCGGGAGGAGAACATCCGTTTCCTGCGGGACGCCCGGGACGCGGGCATGAGGCTCCAGGTGAACCTCATTCCCGACCTGCCGTCCACCACCTACGAGGAGGCCATGTCCGCGCTCGCGGACGTGGAGAAGCTGTCCGACTGCATCGACGGCATCTCGGTCTTCCCCTTCGAGGCGACCCGCTCGTCCAACGTGGGGCGCAACCCCGCGGACTTCGGCCTGCTGCCCGCCGGAGGCGGCCAGGCCTCCGGCCAGTCCCAGTACGCGCTCAACCACTTCGACAACACCGACCCGGCGATGACCCCGGAACAGCGCGCAGAGGTCCACCGCCGCTACCGCGACTACGCCCACCGCGTCAACGCCCGCAGCACCGCGGACCCCGGCGAGCCGCGGGACATCGGGCGCGACACGCCCGTCCGGCTCGTCCAGGAGAAGCTCGACGTGCTCGACACGGGCGACCGGCTGGTGTGCACGCACCTGGGTACGCGTGAGCGGGTCACCGTGCCGGCGGCGTTCTCGCGCGCCCTGGAGCCGTATCTCGACGGGGCCTGGTTCACCCGGGCCGTCCTGTCGGACCGCCTCGGCGAGGAGCGGTCCGCCGCCCTGATCCGCAACCTGACGGCGTCCCGGATGCTGGCCCTCTCCGGCCCCACCGCGGAGGGAGGGGGCTGCCATGAGTAGTCCGCAGGGGGACGGCACGCGCTCCGCTCCCGCCGGCCCGCGACGCCTGCGGCTGGTGGAGAGTGTCGTCACGGTTCCTTCCGCCGACGGTCTCCGGTTCGTCCAGGGGACACGGGCCCTGCACGTCAAGGGGCCCGCGGCCGTCCTGCGGAGCCTGGCCGAACGCCTCGGGGAAGGACTCGACGCCCACGACCTCGACGGCGCGTCCCGAAGCGCGCGACTGGCGCGGGAGCTGGAGTCACTGGGCTGGCTGACCGACCGGCCCCCACGCGTCGCGGAGGAGCCCTGCGCGACCGAGCGCCAGTGGGGGTACCTGACGGCCTTCGGCCCCGACGCCCCGCTCATGCAGTCCCGCATCGAGGCCGCCAGGGTGGCCGTTCTCGGCGTCGGCGGAGTCGGTACCGTGGTCGCGCAGCACCTCGTCGGGGCGGGTGCCCGGCGCCTGTGGCTGGTCGACTTCGACACCGTGGCCCTGCACAACCTGAACAGGCAGTTCCTGTTCGGCCGACAGGACGTGGGAGTGCCCAAGGTCGAGGCCGCCGCTTCGGCCCTGCGGCGGCTGGCCCCGCAGACCGACGTCCGGGGGATCCAGCGCAGGATCGGGGACGTCACGGACCTGGCGGTCCTGCCGACGGACCTCGACCTGCTCGTGATCGCGGCCGACACCCCGCGGACCATCGTCGACATCGCCTGGCTCTGGGCGGCGGAGTACGGTGTGCCCGTCCACATGGCGGCCGTCGGTCTGGAGACCGGGTACTGGGGACCGCTGCTGATACCGGACCGGGGCCATTGCTGGCCCTGCTTCGAACGGGGTCGACGCGCCCTCCTGCCGACCGGGCACGCCGCGCTGGAGGACGCCGAACTGGAGCCCATGCCGTACTCCTTCGGCCCCTCGAACACCGTCATCTCCGCGCTCCTGGCGCACGACGTGCTCGAGTACCTGGCGAGGGGTCACTGCCCGTCGGAGAATCGGCGGGGCCGGCTGGCGCTGGACGGAACCCCGATGGGCTTCCTGGAGGGACGCCCCTGTGCATGCGCCGACGGACCGGTCGGCAGCCGAACCTGACGGCGGGACATGCCGCCGCAGGACGAAGAAGACGAAGGGTACGAGTACGTGACAGAGAACGTCCCGCTGAGGGAGACCGGGTTCTTCCGCCTGTGGACGGCGGAGTCCGTCTCCCTCGCGGGAGCCCAGGTGACCGCGTTCGCGCTGCCTCTGGTGGCGGTGATCACGCTGGACGCCGACGCTTGGGAGATGGGGCTGCTCAGCGCGGTCGGCTCCGCCGCCGCGCTGGTCTTCGGCCTGTCCGCCGGCGCGTGGTCCGACCGGTACGAGCGGCGGGCGGTCATGCTGGTCGCCAACGCGGCGCGGGCCCTCGTGCTGTTGCTCATCCCCGGCCTCTACCTCCTGGACCTGCTGACCCTCTACGCGATGGCGGCGGTCGCCTTCGTCGTGGCCGTGCTGACGCTCGTCTTCGACAGCGCGATGGCCAGCTACACGCCCCGGCTGGTCGGGAAGCACAACCTCGCCCGGGCCAACTCGTGGATGCAGGGCACCGTCTCGGTCGGTCATGTCGCGGGACCCGGTCTCGCCGGCGTCCTGGTGCAGGTCCTCGGGGCACCGGCGACCCTGTTGCTGGACAGCGTCAGCTACGTCGTCAGCTCCCTCAACCTGGTCAGGATGCCCAAGGCGGCTCCCGACCGGGCGGCGGACGAGAAGCCGGAACCGCATCTCCAGGCCGTCCTCGCCGGTCTCCGCCTGCTGGCACGTGACCGGATCCAGCGACCGCTGGTGATCGGCGCGGCCCACTTCAACTTCTTCACGGCGATGTTCTTCACGCTGTACACGCTCTACACGATCAAGGTGCTCGGGTTCAGCTCGCTGCTCTTCGGCGCGCTGACCATGGTCGGCGGGGCCGCCGGCCTGCTCGGAGCGGCCCTCGCCCCGCGCGCCGCAAGGACGTTCGGCATGGGCCCGACGCTCGTCGTGGTCTTCGCCCTGCCGGGTGTCACCGGACTGCTCATCCCGGCCGCGGTCACCGTGGACAAGCCCCTGGCAGCGCTCTTCGTCGGGGCGTCCTCCTTCGTCTGGTCCTTCGCCGTGGTGATCAACCTGATCCTGTGCGAGACCATCAAGCAGGCCCTCGTACCGGACCGGTTCCTCGGCCGGGTCACCTCGGCGTTCCGCTTCGTGGCCTCGGGCGTGGAGCCCTTCGGGGCGCTCGTGGGAGGCGCCCTGGCGGCGGGTTGGCTCGGCATTCCGCGCACCCTCGTGCTCGCCTCGTTCGGGCTGGTGACCTCGGCCCTGTGGCCGTTCTTCAGCGACGTGCGCCGGTTGAGGGACATCGCGGCCCAGGTGCCGGAGGACCTTCCGGGCGACGGCGACGTGCCCGCGCTGGCGGGGGAAAGCGGTGGAAACCGATGAGTTCCGAGGGAGCGACATGCTGACGAGTGGGTACGACGGGCCGGCCGCGCGCCTCTACGACCTGGTGTACTCGGGCCGGTCACGCGACTGGGCCCCACGCATCATGGCCTTCCACGAGGCCACCAGGGCCCGGGACGCCCCCCGGAGCGTCATCGACCTGTGTTGCGGCAACGGGCACCTGCTGCGCCACTTCGTGGCCGGAGGCTACACGGGGACCGGCGTCGACCTCTCGGCCGACATGCTCGAGATGGCGCGCCGGAACCTCCGGGACGTGGACCGGGACCGCTACGAGCTCATCGAGGCCGACGTCTCCCGGGTGGAGCTTCCGACCGGGTCGGCAGGGCTGGTCGTCTCCACGGTCGACGCGCTCAACCACCTGGCGGGACCGGCGGAGTTCAGGGACTGCGCCCGGACGGTCGCCGCGGCCCTCGTGCCCGGCGGGCACTTCGTCTTCGACCTGCTGACACCCGCCGGCCTCGCGGACGCCAACCAGGTGGGAGCCACGGTCCTGGAGGACCACGTGGTGGTGAGCCGCGGCGTCTTCCTCCCGGAGCAGTCACGGTCCCACTCCCGGGCCACGGGCTTCCTCCGTCGCAAGGACGGCCTGTACGAGCGGTTCGACCTCAACGCGACGCGCTACGCGTTCACGCCCGAGGAGGTCGAGGGAATTCTGCGCGAGGAAGGCTTCTCGGACGTCCACCGCGCCCGAATAGAGGATCTGGAGACGCCGCTGTCGGACTTCGGCCAGGACGAGCGGGCCTTCTTCGTCGCCCGCCACTGACCCCGCGACCCGCCACTGACCCAGCGACCCGTCAGCGACACGCCTAAGGAGAGACGGATGAAGGTCGGCGCAATGAGCGAGCCATCGCTGCGCATCGTACGTCGCTTTGTCAATCCGGTGTACCTGGAGCCGGAGGTCCGCACCGAGCTGCACGCCTGGCACCGGGAGGGCACCGGCGGCCCCCGCACGCTCCCCGGCTTCCTGCGCGCCGACTTCGCCACGGCGCTCGGGGAGGCGCTGCGCGCGCTGCCCTACTGGGTGCGCTACGCGTCGGTGTACGAGGGGGACGTGCGCACCAGGGAGGTGGCGGAGGAGGGTTGGGAGCGCCACCCCGACAAGGCGGCACGCCACTATCTCATCCGGCCCATGCTGGCCGCCGTCGAGTCGCCGGACGTGGCGGAGGAGCACCGCGAGGTCCTGCGGCAGTTCCTCGCGTTCGCGGTCACCGGGACCCACTTCCTCTCGTGGGTGGCGGACGTCGTCGGGGCACCGCTCGAGCCGCGCACCTCGTTCGAGTTCACCCGGTACGGCGCCGGCGACCACATCACACCGCACCACGACCTGATTCCGGGGCGGGTCCTCGCGGCCAACTTCTACCTGGACAGTCGCTACACGCCCGCCGCCGGAGGCCGTCTCCGGTTCCGCGACGCCGAAGGCCGGGAGCACGCCACCGTGCCGGAGTTCAACAGCTTCACCATGATCCCGATCCGTGACGGCTGCCGGCACTGGGTGGAGCCGTACACCGGTGCCGAGCCGGGCCGGTACACCGCGAACCTGCAGATCCACCAGGAGTACTGATGGAAGCGACGGACACCGTGACCGGTGGGACAGCGGCCATCCCGAGGACCGGGCTCCGGGTGCTGTTCGTGTGCATGCCGTGGGCGTCGCTCGACATGCCGTCCCTGGCGCTGAGCACCCTGGCCCCGCTCGCCGGGAGCGCGGACGACGTGGAGTCGGTGCGCGTCCACTACGCGAACCTCCCCTGGGCCGACTACGTCCGCGCCGAGAGCAACGGCCGCATCGGCGCCCAGGAGTACGACGACATCGCCCGCGGGGACAACCTCGCCCTGGGCGAGTGGATCTTCTCCTCGGCGCTCTACGGCCCCGAGGCCGCCGAGGAGACGGCCTTCCACCGGACCATGACCGCTCAGGGAGTCGACCTCGCCCCGGCCTGCGAGATGTACCGCCTGGCACCGCGGTTCGTGCGCGACCTGGCCCGCACGGTCGTCGCCGAGGGCTACGACGTCGTCGGCCTGACCTCCACCTTCGACCAGAACATCCCGTCGCTCGCGCTGGCCCGTGAGATCAAGCGTCTGGACGCCCGTGTCGCCACCGTCCTGGGGGGCGCCAACTGCGACGGGGTACAGGGCGCGGCCCTGCACCGGAACTTCCCCTTCCTCGACTACGTCGTGCGCGGGGAGGCCGAGCTGGTGCTGCCCCGGCTGCTCCGGTCCCTCGCGGAGGACCGGACGGCGCAGCGCGACGAGGCCGGTCGCCGTAGCGCACTGTCCGCGATCAAGGGGCTCTGCTGGCGGACGGCCGAGGGGGAATCGGTGGCGACTCCGCTCGGCCACGCGATGGTCCCGATGGCCAAGGTCCCCTCCCCGGACTTCAGCGCGTACTTCGACGCCCTGGCGGCCGCCGAGGTCTCCGACGCGCTCCACCCGAAGGTCCAGGTGGAAGGCGGGCGCGGCTGTTGGTGGGGCGAGAAGCACCACTGCACGTTCTGCGGCCTCAACGGCTCCCTCATGACCCACAGGTCGAAGCCGGCCGACCGGGTGCTGGCGGAGATCAAGGACGCGGTGGAACGGCACCGGGTGCTGGACATCGTCTTCGCCGACAACATCCTCGACATGGCCTACCTCAAGACGCTCATGCCGCCCCTGGGCGAGCTCGGCTGGGACCTGCGGATGTTCTTCGAGGTCAAGTCGAACCTCACGTACGCCCAACTGCGTGACCTGGCCGACGCCGGTGTGACCCAGATCCAGCCCGGGATCGAGAACCTCAGCTCCCGGGTCCTGCGGTTGATGCGCAAGGGCGTCACGGCCTGGCAGAACATCCGGCTGCTGCGGGACTGCCGGACGCTGGCCATCTGGCCGGGATGGAACCTGCTCTACGGCTTTCCCGGCGAGACCGCGGAGGACTACGAGCCGCTCGTCGCGCAACTCGACCACCTGGTGCACCTGTTCCCGCCGGAACGCATCATGCCGATCATGCTCACCCGCTTCAGCCCCTACTTCGACGACCCCGAACTGGGCATGGTCAACCGGGGGCCCTCCCAGCTCCTCGGCGACGTGTACCGGCTGCCGGAGAAGGAGCTGGACGAGCTGGTGTACGTCTTCGACAGCGCACCGGCCGGCATCCCCCCCGAACTGGCCGCGAGGATGGTCAAGGGCATCGAGGCGTGGAAGCAGGCCCATGTCGGAGCCCGGCTCGTGGCCATGGAGGAGGGCGCGACCATCCGCATCGTGGACGAGCGCCGCCGCGAGCGCCCGCGCGAGTTCACCCTGCGGGAGACCTGGCACGTGGTCGCCTACAAGGCGCTCCTGAAAGGCAGGTCGTTCAAGGCGCTCGGCAACCGCCTCAGGGACGCCGGCGTGCACCCCGGTGACGAGGCGGTGAGCGAGCTGCTCGGCCTCTGGTCCGAAGTCGGCCTGGTCTTCCGGGACGAGGACAACCACGTCGCACTCGCGACGGGTCTGGAGTACACATGACCTCCCCCGCCATGACGAACGCCGCGACGGACCCGGTCCCCACCGCGCGGAACGCGACCGAAGTCCGCGCCCGCAGAGGTCTGTTCGTCCCCAGGAACCCCGCCACGCGGTACGCGCGCGAGGAACTGGTCGCCCTGGCGCGGTCCGGGATCCGGGGCTTCCGCCTCACCGAACCGGTGGTCCTCACCGCCGACGCCCCGGAGGCCGCCGCCCGGCACCTGTGCGCTCTGCGGGACGCCGCCGCGGTGGGCCTGCGCACCATCTGGCAGGGCACCCTGCAGGGCATCCCGACGACACCGCTCCACCACCTCGATCCGCCGCGCGGAAAGGACCGGGCCCTGCTCTGGCCGGTGCCGCGCGGCCCGCGGTTGACGCTGCGGCACGGTCCCGGCTACCTCCAGATCGAGGACCGCCGGGCAGACACGGGCGTCCGCCGCCTCCTGATCGACTCCCCGGACGAGGTCAGGGTCCTGCGCGACCCGGCCCTGTCCTGTGCCGCCGAGCCGGAACTGAGCGGCGACGACCTCGCCGCCGTGCGCTCCCTGGCCGAGCGCGGCCTCTTCATGCGCATCGGGACCGTCTGGTTCGCGCTCCCCGTGCGGTTCCGATACGCCCGTGGCTGATCCCCTGGAGGAGACCCTCACATGAATCCGACGCCCGACACGTCCCTCGCGCCCGACACGTCCCTCGCGCCCGGCGCGTACCTGCGCCGTTTCGCGTCCTTCGTGAATCCCGAGCACCTCCGGTCGCAGGACAGGCTGTCGGCCTGGATCAGGAGCCGGCCCGCCGAGCCGCTGGTGTTCCGGGACTTCCTCGTCGAGGACCGGGCCCGCGCCGTGGCGCAGGCCATGCGCGCCATGGACGTCTGGTCGCGCTGTGCCACCACGTACCACGGCACCCAGGGTGCCACCGAGATCACCGAGGCGCAGTGGACGGACCATCCCGACCGGGCGGCGCGGCACTTCGTGGCCCGGCCGCTGGGCCGGGTGCTGGAACCGGGCGCGCTGGCCGATGCCTCCCGCAGGGCCGTCGAGCAGTTCCTGGCCTTCGCGGTGCTCCAGGGCCCCCTGCGCGCCTGGCTCTGCGCCGGCACCGGGATCGAGCTGGACGGCCGTTCCACGGTCGAGTTCGCCTGTTACGGCGCCGGTGACGAGATCCGCCCGCACCAGGACCTGCTGCCCGGCCGGGTCATGGCCGTGAACTTCTACCTGGACGAGAACTACCGGCGGGGCACCGGCGGGCGGCTCGGGTACCGGAACGAGGACGGGGAGGAGTTCTTCGTCGACCCGCTCTTCAACACGCTCTCGCTGATCCCCGTCCGCGAGGAGTGCTGGCACTGGGTCGAGCCCTTCCGGGGCGAGGGGGTCGGCCGCTACACGGTGAGCATCGGTCAGAACCGTTCTGTCTGAGACGGATATCGTCCCGTGCCAAGTCGGTGGAAGGGAATGCGGTGAAGGAGTCCACTGAACTCCTGGGTGCTGTACGGCGGTTCTACCGCGGACGAAAGGTCGTCCTGGTCGGGCAGCCGTTGTCCCAGTACACCAGGCAGATCGAGACCCTGCGCGAGGTCGGCGCCCACAGCCCGTTCGTGGTCGCGAGCGGTCCGGGACCGGGGCCGGCCCCCGAGCCGCACGTGGACCACTTCATGGTGCGGCTGAGCACCGGCAGCCATACGGACGTCTCGCGCTCCACCGAGGAACTCCTGGGTGATCCGCCCGCCGCCCTGCGCGCGGCACTGGACGCCTACGACCCCGACGGGACCGCGATCGTCCTGTGCGAGGCGAACATCATGACGCGCACGTTCTGCGGCCGGCCGATCGCCGATGCCCAGCCGGACGTCCTGGCCAGGATCGCCGACTGGGACGAGGAGGACCGGCTCTGGACATCCGTGGGAGTGCGGCGGCCTCCGGCCTCCGTGGTCCGCGCCGAGGCCGGCGAACTGACCGGGGCCCACGAGCGGCACGATCTCGGCCACGGCACGCTCTGGCGCGCCGACCCGCGGGCGGGGATGCACGTGGCCATGGAGCAGACCCGGCTGGTCAGGGACGGGACGGACGTGGCCCGCGCGGTGCGGTGGGCCCGGGACCACGCCGAGCGCATCCAGGTGTCCTCCTTCGTCACGGGCATCCCCGTCGCCGTCAACGGCTTCGTCCTGGCGGACGGGACCGCGGTGCTGCGCCCGTACGAGGAACTGCTGTTCCGCCAGGGTGAGCACCTCCGTTTCGCGGGCTGCTCCACCCACTTCGACCCTTCCCTGGCCGATCGTGACCGGCTGCGGCGGCTGACCGCCGAGGTGGGCGCCCACCTCTCCCGGACGTTCGGCTTCCGCGGCGCGTTCCACGTCAGCGGCCTGCTGGGGAGCGCGGGCTTCGTCCCGCACGCCCTGGTGCCCCGCGCGGGAGCGGCCATGGGGTTGATGACCCGGTTCTACCCCTGGCTGCCGCTGATCCAGGCGGTCCTCGTCCACGGAGCGGACGACGCGTTGCTCGCGGGCGACGTGGAAGGGGAGTTGCTCCCTCCGCTCGAAACCCAGCGATGCGCGGCCATCGCCATCCACACTCCGGTGAAACCGGATCAGGATGTGCGTACGCTATGGCTGATCCGAGGCGAGAGGACGGTCAGGGTCGTCAGGGGCGGGGAGCACAGTGACGCCTGCCTGGTGCATTCGGGGGCCGGGAAGGACGGCGCGCTGGTGGCGCTGATCGCCGGCCCGGCGTTCGCGGGAGTGGGCGAGAGCGTGGCCCCCCTGGTGTCGAAGGCGTTCGCGCTCGCCGACGAGCGGTGGGGAACCGGAATCGGCGTACTGACCCCGGCCGGCCTGTCGAGATGACGGAACAGCCGTATCCGAAACCGAGAGGGCGTGCGCGTACACATGGGATTCCTGGAGTTCAACGGCGTCGGGTGGGACCTTCCCGACGGACGGCCACTCCTTCAGGACGTCAACTTCACCGTCGGCGCCGGGGAAGTGGCGGTCCTGGTCGGGGCCAACGGGGTGGGCAAGAGCACCCTGGTCGGCATCGCGGGGGGAACCGTCGCACCGCGCCGGGGTGCCGTGAACGCCCAGGGAGGCATGGCGCTGATGCCGCAGTTCATCGGCTCCGTGCGGGACGACACCACGGTGCGCGACCTCCTGCTCGCCGCCGCCCCGGTCCGGATCAGGGAGGCCGCCGCCGCGATGGACGTCCTCGAACGCCAGATGGCGGTGCGGGACGACGAGCGGACCCAGATGCGCTACGCCGAGGCCCTCACGGCCTGGGGCGAGGCCGGCGGCTACGACGTCGAGGTGCTGTGGGACGTCGTCACCACCGCCGCGCTGGGAGCCCCCTTCGACCGGGTGCGGTCCCGCGAGGTGAACACCCTCTCCGGCGGGGAGCAGAAGCGGATCGTCCTGGAGTCGCTGTTCCGGGGCCGGGAACAGGTGCTCATCCTCGACGAGCCCGACAACTACCTGGACGTGCCGGGCAAGCGTTGGCTCGAGGAGCAGTTGGCCGCGACGGACAAGGCCGTCCTGATGGTCAGTCACGACCGGGAGCTGCTGGGGAACGTGTCGACGAAGGTCGTCACGCTGGAGGGCCGGAGCGCCTGGGTCCACGGCGCCTCCTTCACCACCTGGCGGGCCGCCCGCCAGGCCAGGCAGGACCGCCTGGCCGAGCTCCACCGCCGGTGGGACGAGGAACACGAGCGGCTGAAGGAGCTGGTGATCCGCCTGCGGGAGCAGGCCAAGCTCAGCGCCGCGATGGCGCCCCGCTACCGGGCCGCGATGACCAGGCTGCACCGGTACGAGAGCGAGGGGCGTCCTCCCGAGATCCCCCGCGAGCAGCACGTCCGGCCCCGGCTGGAGGGCGGGCGGACGGGCATCCGGGTCCTCACCTGTGAGGGACTGGGACTCACCGGCCTCATGGACCCCTTCGATCTGCAGGTCTACTACGGGGACCGGGTGGCCGTCCTCGGGTCGAACGGCTCGGGCAAGAGCCATCTGCTGCGGCTCCTCGCCGGCGACGAGGTGGCGCACTGCGGCCGCTGGAAGCTCGGTGCCCGCGTCGTCGTCGGCTTCTTCGCGCAGACGCACCAGCATCCGGAGTGGATCGGCCGGACGCTGGTCGAGATCATGGGGCGCGGCGAGGGCACCCGAAACGGCCTGGACCGCGGCGCCGCGGTCGGCGTGCTCTCCCGCTACGAACTGGCCGGCGCGGCCGACCAGCGCTTCGAGACCTTGTCCGGGGGGCAGCAGGCCCGGTTCCAGGTGCTGCTCCTGGAGCTCGGCGGCGCCACCCTCCTGCTCCTGGACGAGCCGACCGACAACCTCGACCTGGTGTCGGCGGAGGCGCTCCAGAACGCCGTGGAGCAGTTCAACGGGACCGTGCTGAGCGTGACGCACGACCGCTGGTTCGCGGGGTCCTTCGACCGTTTTCTCCTTTTCCGGTCGGACGGCACGGTCGTGGAGACCGACGGCGCGGTCTGGGACGAAGGAAGGGTCGCCAGGAAGCGTTGAAAAAGTTCGCCGGGAAAGGGCTGGGGCGCACCGAACTCTTGACGCACACGACCTTCCGGGGGACGATTTCAAGGGCAATTTCAGAAATCGGACCGAGGGGAATCGAACCATGGAAAACGATGCATCCGTTCTCGCCGAACCGGTGACGGCGCCCGGCGAGGACCGGATTCCCACGCCCGCCGAGCTGGAGTTCAGGCGGGAGCCGCTGGAGGAGACGCTCTCCCTCGTACACCTCCACAGGGGCTGAGGAAGCCGCCCACCAGAAGGCACCGAAAGCGGGCCGGCGCATATCGGCGAAAGGCTGAGCGGCGGCCCGCTCCCGCGGTTGAATTCCTGTCCTACCGGGCGAAATGGAGGGGCTGTGTCGATTCGCAGGACCGAGGACGAGCCGGAGGTCATGCTCTTCTTCCCACCGCTGGTCGAATCGAGCTTCGGCAGCCTCTATCCGTCCACCGCGGTGCTGGCGGCCTGGTTGCGGCAGCACGGCTTCGCGTCGGTCCAGCGGGACCTGAACTCGGAGTTCGCCGAGTACCTGCTGACCGAGGAGAACCTTGCCCGGCTGGCGGCCGGAGGCGTGCCCGGTGTCGCCCGCGAGTCCCTCATCGCCGGCTGTGCGCGCTGGGCGGCGCGGGAGCGCGATCGGTTGACCGACGCCAACGGCGCCCGCCTGCTGGGCCGCACCACCGAGGTCGGATACGTGGTGGAGGAGCTCGCCCACCCCTTCCTCATGGATCCCGACGCCGCGGCCCTCGCCGCCCTCACCACACGGCGCCGCGCCACGCACCCGCTCGACTTCCACCGCGCGTTCCTGGAGTGGGCCGACTGCGAGCGCGCCGTACCCGACTCCGTCCAACTGGTCGGCATCTCGGTGCCGATGGGACCGCAACTCGTTCCCGCGCTGCTGTTGGCCCAGACACTCAAGACCGCGCGTCCCGATGTCAGGATCGTCCTCGGCGGCCCGGCCCTCAGTCTGATGGACCTGCCGGCCCTCGACGGACTCCTCGCCACCCACCGGGCCGTCGACGCCGCGGTGCGGTTCGACGGCGAGTTCCCGTTGCTGGAACTGGCGCGACAGGTCCGGGCGGGAGAGTGGCTGCCGGGCCGCGTACCCGGCGTGTCGGCCCTCGTGGACGGTGCCGTCCAGCACGTCCGGCCCGGCGCCGGGCCCGCGCTCGGATCCCTGCCGACACCTGACTATCCGGCCGCCGACGTCGCGAAGCTCGCCGTCCGCAAGCTCAGTGTCACCCAGGCGCGCGGCTGCTACTGGGGAAAATGCGACTACTGCGACTTCGTCGAGCTCTACGACGGCAGCCCGCCCTTTCGCGGCCGCCGGCCCGAGGCGGTGGTCGCCGACATCGAGGAGCTGACCGCCCGCTACGGGATCCGTGAGTTCAGCTTCATCACGGAGTCGATCCCGCCGGCCTTCGCCCGCCGGGTCAGCCGGCTGATCATCGACCGGGGCCTCGACATCACCTGGGACTCCTTCGCCATGGTCGACCGGCGATTCGATCGCGAACTGCTGGAGCTGATGGTGCAGGCGGGCTGCCGCTACCTGGTGATCGGGATGGAGACGATGACCACGCGCGTGCTCGAGCTGGTCCACAAGTCCGCGAACCGGGCCGAGAACCGGCGGTTCCTGCGGGAGGCGCGCGCCGCCGGGATGAGGCTCAGTGTCAACCTCATCCCGGATCTGCCCAGTACGACCTATCAGGAGGCTCTCGACTCCCTGGCGGACGTGGAGGCGCTGGCGGACTGTCTCCACACCGTCTCGGTGTTCCCGTTCGAGCCGACGAGGTCCTCCAACATCGGGCGCGCCCCGGACCGGTTCGGTCTGATCCCCGTGACCGACATCTCGGCGCAGAGCCAGGCGCAGTACTCCCTCAATCACATGTCGAGCGTCGACCCGGCGATGACCGTGGAGGAACGGGCGGACGTGTACGCCCGGTTCCGGGCCTTCGCCCGCCGCGTGAACCGGCGCGACGGGAGGGGCTCCGCGGCGCCCGTCGCGTCCACCCTCCCGGAGCTGAGTCCCGACGCGTCCTTCCGGCTGATCACAGAGGACCTCGACCTGGTCGACCGGGACGGCGAGATGGTCTGCACCCACATCATCGGCAAGGAGCGCATCGTCATCCCCCGGGCGGCGGCGGTCCTGCTGCACCCCTACCTCGACGGCCGGGGGTTCTCGGTCGGCAGTCTCGTGGAACGGATCGGGGACACCGCGACCCGCGCCCTGCTGGGCAACCTGCTGGACGCCGGGATGGTCAGGGCCGTGTGACGACCGGCCCCGGCGGGCGGTCAGCGGCGGGCGGCCGGGGCGGACGGTCAGCGGCGGGCGGCCGGGGCGGACTCGCCGTAGGCGCGGAGGCGCTGGTGGGCGTGCAGCCAGCGCAGCTCGGTGCCGCAGGCCCGCAGGGCGGTGCCGAGGGCGTGGCGCAGCGCGCCGTCGACCGCCGCGCGGGCGGCGGCGGCCCGGGCCGCCTCGGGCAGGTCGCTGTCGGCCAGGTCGGCGAGCCGGCGGGACGGGTTCCAGCCCAGGTCCGCCGCCCCGTCCCGGTCGTCCGCGCCGCCGGTCGGGGCAGCGGGGGCGAGGGTGATGCCGGTGGCGCCGAGGTGGGCGGCCAGCGGCAGGCCCGCGAGGGCGGCGCCGCGCCGGACGGTGCGCACGAGGCCCTCCGGGAGCCCGAGTTCGGCCGGCGTCCGCCCGGCCGGCCGGGCGACCAGGACGCCGGGCGGGATCCGCAGCTCGCCGCCGGCCGCGGCCTCGCCGGCGACCCGCAGCTCCCGGCCGGTGCGGTCCCGGTAGGTCTCCAGTCCGAGGGCCGGCAGGAACTCGGCGAGCGCGTTCACCATCGCCGTCTCCACCACCTCCCGCGCCGACCCGGCCGCCCGGCCCGGCTCCGCCACGGCGGCGCCGGTCAGGCGCGGGGACGGCAGCCAGTCGAGGGCGGCCGTGCCCGCGCACCGGTCGCCGTCGTCGGCGGGCCGCGCCGGCCGGATGCGCACGCCGGGCCCGTGGTCGCCGAAGGCGATCGGAAGGCCGGCGAGCAGCACCGCGTCGGTGAGGCGGTCGGCCAGGGCGGGATCGACCCGGCCCGCGGGCGGTGCGGCGTCGGCCGGGGAGGGCGGCTGCCGGTGCGGCGGGAAGCTCAACGGTGCGGGCCCTTCTGAGCGGTCGCCCGCCGGTGGGCGGCGAGGGACGAGGGGAGTGTCCCGACGCGGCGAGCGCGCGCCGGTCCGCCCCCGACGGAGTTGTCGAACTCCCGTTCCCCGGCCCTCCCGCCCTCAAACACCGGGCGCCACCGGCGGGACCGGGGCCCCGGCAGGGCGGGCCCCGCCCGCGGCCGTCAACAGGCACAATCAGCCACTCCGGGCGGCGGACGCCCGCGTTCCGGCCGATCGCACCGGTACGGGGTTGACCGCCAAATTGGTCTATGCCACTTTCTGATCGCGCGGCCCGCCACCTCCTCCCCCACGCCGAACCCGAGGTGGAACCGGGCTCCCCTCCGCCGGTGCCGCGCGTCGACCCCCACGCCAGGAGAGGAACCCCCATGACCGTCAGAACCAGCCGCCGGCTCCCCCGCCTCCGCGCGGCGCTCGCCGCCACCGTCGCCGCCGGGCTCGGCGCCGCGGTCCTCGGCGCCCTGCCGGCGGCGGCCGCCGGCGAACCGCTCGCTGTGCAGTACCGCAACGGCGGCAGCGGCACGGCGCAGGCCTCGCCGTGGCTCAAGGTCGTCAACACCGGCTCCGCGCCGATCGCCCTGGACCAGGTCAAGCTGCGCTACTACTTCAGGTCCGACGCGCCCCTCGCCGCGTACCGCTTCGCCTGCGACTGGGCCGTCCGGGGCTGCGCCAATATCACCGGCACCATCGGCACCATCAGCGAGTCGGGCGCGGCCGCCGACCGCTACCTGGAGATCGGCTTCACCGCGGGCGCCGGCACCCTGGCCCCCGGGGCGGACAGCGGCGACCTGCAACTGCGCCTCCACCGCACCGACTGGCAGTCCATGGAGCAGGGCGACGACTACTCCTTCGGCGCCGCGCAGACCGGGTACGCGAACTGGGCCAAGGTCACCGCCAGTGTCGCCGGCCTCCAGGTCTGGGGCACCGCCCCCACCCGGCCGACCGTCCCGACCGGCGCGGTGCTCTTCGACGACCTCGACTACACCGGCCACGACGACCCGGCGCTCGCGGCCCACGGCTGGAACGCGCGCTCCGGCGGCGGCGGCCCGGGCGTGGCCGGGGCCACCTGGGCGGCCGAGAACGTCACCTTCGCCAAGGAGGCCGGGAACTCGGTGATGACCCTGCGGACCTCGACCGCCGGGACCCCCGAATCCACCCGGCACAGCGAGTTCCACAGCCAGGCCATGAAGTTCCGCAACGGCACGTACGCCGCCCGGGTCCACTTCTCCGACGCCCCGGTGACCGGCCCCGACGGCGACCACCTGGTCCAGAGCTTCTTCGCGATCAACGACCTCAAGGCCCCGAACGCCGACGACTACTCCGAGTACGACTTCGAGTACCTCCCCAACGGCGGCTGGGGCGAGACCTCGAACATCTTCTTCGCCACCTCGTGGGAGACCTACGGCCCCGAGGGGTCCGTCAACCAGTACACGACCTCCCGCACCTCCTTCGCCGGCTGGCACGACCTCGTCCTGACCATCGACGACAGCGGCATCGTGTACTACGTCGACGGGGTCGAGTTCGCCCGCCACGACACCCGCTACCTCCCCGAGCGGCCGATGGTGATCGCGTTCAACCAGTGGCTGACCGACCTCGCCGGCCTGACCGGCACCGAGGCGCGCAGCTACGAGGAGCAGGTGGACTACGTGCTGCACGTCAAGGACCAGGTGCTGACCCCCGCCCAGGTCGGCGCCGCCGTCGCCGCCTACCGCGCCGCCGGGACGTCCTTCACGGACACCGTCCCCGCCTCCTGAGCCGCCCCGCCCGCCTCCCCGTCCCGCCCGGGTCCGGCCGCCCCACCGAGCGGCCGGACCCGGCGGGGGCACCCGGGGCGTGTGCGAAGTGCACCGGGGCGCGCGGCGCTTCGTGCACGACGGCCGGACGGCACGCGCTACGGCGGACAGGTGGGGCCGCGGGCGGCCAGGACCACGGCGGAACGGGCGAAGGGGAGGGAGAACCGCAGGTGGGCGCGGTGGGACCCGGGGAGCACGCCCGCAAACCCGCGCACGGGAGCCCGGCGGTCACCACCCGCACCACGGGGCGCCCCTGCCCCACCCTTGGCCCCGGCCCCGGGGATCCGCACGATCTCAGGTGTCCGGCGCTCACCGCCCACCGCGCGGCGCAGCAATGGGTAGCGGCCCCCATTGATCCCCGTACCGTTCCGGAGGTCCGCTGGAACACCACCCCCGCAGCCGCACTCCCCCACCCGTCACAGTGAGCAAAGCCAGGTGAACGGCATGCACGACCCCCACGAACCGGTGCACCGGTCGGCCCGGCGGTCCGCGATGTACCTGCGGTGCCGCCCGTACGACCCGCAGGAGGCCGACCACATGCGCACCGCCATGGCGCACCTGGCGCACCGCCTCGCTCTGCCCTACCCCGACGTCTACGCCGACCACGGCCTGAGCACCCGCGGCCCGCTGCCGGCCCTGGCGAGCCTGCTGACGGCGGCCGAGCGCGGCTGGCTGGACGTGGTGCTGGTGCCCGGGCCGTTCGTGTTCTCGCTCGACGACGGCGCGGCGGCGACCATCGTCCGGCGCCTCGCCCGGGCGGGCTGCCAGGTCGTCGAGGCGCCGGGCCGGGTCGTCCGGCCGACCGGGCCGCTGCGGGAGGCCGCCGTTCCCCGGCAGCTGGTCGCCCCCGCGGCGCCGACGCCGCACCCCGACAGCGGTCCGGTGGCGTACCGGGCCGGATAGACCCTCGCGGCCCGCCCGGCTCCGGCCCCCGCGCCGGCCCCTCACCGGCCCCTCACCGGACCAGCGCCCGCCCCCGCCCGACGCGGACGGGGCGGGCGCGGGCATCATGGGGGTCATGCCCGCTCAGACTTCCTCCGCCCCCGGCCGCGCGTGGCCCCGATGAACCGGCCGACGAACCGGCCGCCGCACCCGACGCGGGAACCGGACGCGCCCGGGGAGCGCGGCTTCGTGGGGCGGGTCCGGGAACTCGCCCGGCTGGCCGAGGCGCTGGCCCGGCCGCCGGCCGTGCTGCTCGTCGAGGGCGAGGCCGGCGTCGGCAAGTCGCGGCTGGTCGCCGAGGCGGTGCGGGCGCCGGGCGGGACGGATTCCGCCGCGCCCCATCCCGCCGCACCCCATCCCGCCGCGCCCGGGCGCGCCGTGCTCGTCGGCCGCTGCCATCCGCTGAGCGAGCCGGAGCCGTTCGGGCCCGTGCTGGACGCCCTGCGGGACGCCGCCGCGCTGCTGCCCCCGCCCGACGCGCTGCCGCCCAGCACGGGCGCGCTGCGCCGGGTCCTGCCGGACCTCGCCGACCGGCTGCCCGCCGCGCCGCCGGACGGCGGGGAACTGCTGTCCGCCCGGCGGCTGCTGGCCCAGGGGGTACGGGCGCTGCTGGCGGCGCTCGACGACCCGGTGCTGGTGGTCGAGGACGTGCAGTGGGCCGACGACGCGACCCTCGACCTGCTGCTCCGGCTGGCCCGCGACCTGCCGCCCCGGCTGGCCCTGGTGGTCACCTACCGCCCCGAGGACCTGCCGCCCGGTGCCCCGGTGCCCGCGGCCGCCTACCGGAGCGCACCCGCCGGGCCCGGTGCGGGCGTCGTCCAGCTGCGGCTGGGTCCGCTGGACGCGGCGGAGGTGGCGGAGCTGGCCCGGACCGTGCTCGGTGCGGTGGCCACCCCCGAGGTCACCCGGGTGCTGCACGAGCGCACCCGGGGTCTGCCGCTGGCCGTCGAGGAGGACCTGCGGGCCCTGGCGGAGCGCCCGCAGCCCCGGCGGGCGGCCGACCTGGCGGCCGGGCTGGCGGACGCCGAGGTCCCGCGCGCCGTGGCCGACGCCGCGACCTGGCGGCTCGCCCGGCTGGGCGCGCACGGCGCGGCCGTCGTCGCCGCGGCGGCCGTGCTCGGGGTGCCCGCCGACGAGGACCTGCTCACCGCCGTCGCCGGGCTGGGCGCCGGGGCGGGCGCGGACGGCCTGGCCGAGGCGCTGCACGCGGCCGTCCTGGAGGAGAGCTCGCCCGACCGCTACGCCTTCCGGTACCCGGCGCTCCGGCAGGTCGCCCACGGGCGGATCCCCGGGCCCGGCCGCCGGGTGCTGCACCGGCGGGCGGTCGCCGCGCTGGAGACCCGTGAGCCCCGGCCGCTCGCCCGGATCGCCGAGCACACCCTGGCCATGGGCGACCGCGCGGCCTGGCAGGACCTCGCCCAGGACGCCGCCGACCAGGCGGTCGCGCTCGGCGACCCGGGCGGCGCCCGCCGGATGCTGCGCAGCCTGCTGGACGAGCCCGACCTCGACCCGACCCGGCGCGGCCGGGCCGCCCTGGCGCTGGCCCGGCTCGCGGCCGACGACGTCGATCCGGCGGCCAGCGTGCAGGTGCTCAGCGGCATGGTCGCCGATCCCCGGCTGCCCGTCGCCGACCGCGGCGAGATCCGGCTCGCGCTCGGCTTCCTGACGGCGGTGCACAGCGGCAACCGGGCCGGGTTCGGCCGGATCCGGGAGTCCCTGGAGGAGTTGGAGGAGCGTCCGGTCCGGGCGGCCCGGGCCATGGTGGCGATCTCGATGGACGAGCGCGACGGCGCGGGCCGCCACGCCTGGGAGTGGCTCGCCCGGGCGGACCGGCTACTGGCGGCCCATCCGGACGAGGACGTGGCCGCCGCGGTGCGGGCCACCTCGCTGACCTTCCAGGCCCGGGCCGGCGACCCTGAGGTCTGGGCCCGGCTGGACGAGCTGCCGCGCGCCTCCGAGCGTCCCGAGGTGATGCGCCAGACCACCCGCGCGCTGTACAACACGGGCGAGATCGCCATCGAACTGGGCTACGACACCCGGGCCGCGCATCTGCTGACGGAGAGCCGGCGGCTGGCCAAACTGACGGCCATCCCGTACCTGGAGTGCTACAGCCGGCTGGCGCTGATCCGGCTGGACATGCTGGCCGGGCGCTGGGACGGGGTGGAGCAGCGGTTCGCCGCGCTGGGCGCGGAGTTCGACGACCTGGCGATGGCCGGGGCCGAGCGCTCGCTGCTGTTCGGGCGGCTCGCGGCGGGGCGCGGGCGGCTGGCCCTGGCCCGGGAGGAGTTCGAGATCGCGGCCCGGTACGGGCAGCGCGAGTCGCAGGTGACCGTCGCGCTGCGGGCGGCCGCCGGGCTCGGGGGCCTGCAGCTGCTGGAGGGCGACACCGCCGGGGCCGCCGCGACGGCCGGCCCCGCGCTGGCCACCGCGCGGCAGGCCGGTGCCTGGGCGCGCACGGCCGAGCTGCTGCCGGTCGCGGTGGAGGCGCTGCTGGCGACGGACGGGCGGGCCGAGGCCGGTGCCGTCACCGAGGAGGCGGCCGGGGCGCTCGCCGACCGGGGCGCGCCCGCGGTGTCGGCGGCGCTCGACCAGGCGCGGGGGCTGCTGCTGGCGGCGGACGGCGCGCCGGGCGCGGTGGAGGCGTTCGCCCGGGCGCGGGACGGCTGGCAGGACATCGGGCGCCCGTACGAGGCGGCGCGGGCCGACGAGCGGATCGCCGCCGCGCTGGCCGCCGTCGACCGGACCCGGGCGGCGGAGCGGATGGCGGCCGCCGAGCGGGTCTACCTCGGCCTGGGGGCGACCACCGACACCGCCCGGTGCCGCAAGCTGCGCCGGGACCTCGACCTCGGCGGGATCGGCTCGCCGGGGCGCCGGGGCTACGGCAAGCAGCTGTCGCCGCGCGAGCGGCAGGTGGCGGAGCTGCTCGCGCAGGGCACCGCCAACCAGGACATCGCCCAGGCGCTCTTCCTCTCGCCGCGCACGGTGGAGCACCATGTGGCGAACGTGCTGCAGAAGCTGGGCACCAGCCGGGCCGGGACGGCGCAGGCGCTGGCCCGGGCCGACGCCGAGGAGGCGGCGGACGGCGGCGCGTCCGGCTGATCCGGCGGCGCCTTCGACCGATCGGCGCCTCCGACCGATCAGCGGATCCGCCGACCCGCTGATCGGGGCCGGTACGCACCGGGCCCGCAGGGTTCCCGGGGAGCGATGGGTAGTCACCCGCATTGTTCCGGCCGGGCCGGACCGGTTCCCTGGTGGTCATTGGCGAGCGAGCGGGGCAGCCGCTCACCGACCAGGAGGGATCCCCGGAGATGAGAGCACGTCACCACGCGCCGAGCGCGACCGCCGACCCGGCGACGGACGGCACGGCCCCGGCCGGGGCCATGGTCCGGATCTCCCCGTCCCCCCGCAAGGCCGGGCACCATCCGCTCGCCCTGGTCCGGCTGGCCCGGCTGAGCCGCTCCGGTCCCGCGCACTGGGCGCACTGAGCGCGCCGGTCCCCGGCCCGGCCGCGTGCGGGCGGCAGCGGCCGGGGACCGGCTGACCACGGAAGGAAGAACGGCCCTGCCCGGGCGAACGGGCAGGGCCTTCGCCGTGCCGGGGAGCGCCGGGGTCAGCAGCCGACCGGCACGGTGATGCTGGCGGTGGCGGGCGGCCAGCCCCACTCGGTGGTCTCCAGCGACCCGGTGACGGTCGAACCGCACGGAGCGGTGACGGTGATCCGGCCCACGCCCGTGCCGGAGTGGCTGATCAGGACGGAGGGCGTGATGGTGCCGAGCGTGGCGCCGCCGACCACCGAGGCGGTCAGCCGGTAGGGGACCGTCCGGGCGGTCCAGCCGAGGCTGCCGGGCGAGGACTGCCCGTAGAAGGTGACCTGGTCGCCGCTGACGGTGGCGCAGATGTCGTTGACCACCACACCGTGGTAGCCGGTGACGCAGAGGCCCGGGCCGGCCGGGCCACTGGCCCCGTCGGCGGCGAAGGCGGTGCCCTGGGCGGCGGCGCCGCCGGCGGTCAGAACGGCGCTGGTGGCGAGGATGGCAAGGAGCCGGTTCATCGGGTCATTCCCGTTCATGGGTAGGGACGGCAGTGTGAAGCCATGTGACATTTCACGCTTCACACCTCACATGCTGGCATCGATTCAGGCGGAATTCCTAATTCCATCCACACTTTTGAAGGCCACTGTCGATTTCAGCCTTTTGATGGCCGAATCGCATCGATGGCTTGCTTTCATGACGCTCGGTTTCCGTTCGTGAACACTTCGTTGCGACCGTTGCCCGGGCGGAGCGCCGCCACGCAGGATGAGCGGGCCCGGCCGTGCGGACCGACGCACGGCGGACGGGCGGCCCACTGGAGGCGATCGTCGTCGTGTCCGCACAGCAGCTCCACCTAGCCGTACACCCGCCCGGGACCGTCGACTTCGACACGCTCCCCCTGCTCGCCCGGACCGCCGAGCGGGGCGGGTTCGACTTCCTGCTCCTCCCCGAGGCCCCGCCGCCCGGGCCCGAGGTGCTGACCGCCCTCGGCGCCCTGGCCGCCGCCACCACCCGGCTGGGACTGGCCGCCGCCCTCGGCCCGGCCGTCCACCAGCCCTACGAGCTGGCCCGGCGGCTGGCCTCGCTGGACCACCTCAGCGCCGGCCGCGCGGCCTGGAGCGTGACGGTCGACCCGGACGCCGCCGCCGACGGCACGCTCCGCCACGGCGGCCTCCCGCCGGACGCCGACCGGCACGTCCACGCCGCCGAATTCCTGCGCGCCGCCCGGACGTTGTGGGACAGCTGGGCGGAGGACGACGTCCCGGCCGACCAGGCCGACGGCCTCTTCGTCCGGCCCGGCGCGGGCGCGTTCGCCCACCGCGGAGCCCACTTCGACCTCGGCGGCCGGTTCACCACACCGCGCGCTCCGCAGGGCCACCCGGTCGTCGTGCGGACCGTCGCCTCCCCGCAGGACCTGGCCTCGGCGGCCGCCGACGCCGACGTCGCGATCGTCCCCCACACCGGGCTCGCCGAGGCCCGGGCGCTGCGTCAGGACCTCGCCGACCGGCTCGCCGGCCACGGCCGGGCCCCCGGCGACCTGAGGGTCCTCGCCGCCGTCGCCCCCGTGCTCGGCGACACCCCCGGGGAGGCGCGCGACCGCGCCGCCGCGAGCGAGCCCGCCGCCCAGCTCGTCGGCACACCGCGCGAGGTCGCCGACGCGCTGACCGCGTACGTGCGGGACGGCGGCTCGGACGGCTTCCTGCTCACCCCGCACCCGGCCGGCCCGCTGGACGCGTTCGTCGACCGGGTGGTGCCGCTGCTCCGGGCGGACGGCGTGCACCGCACCGCGTACACCGGCACCACCCTCCGCGACCACCTCGGGCTCGCCCGGACCCGTCGACCGAGCCGGGAGGCCTCCGCATGACCAACCCCACCACGCCCCGCCCCGTCCGCGGGCTGCCCCCGCTGCACCTCGCCGTCGCCCTGGACGGCGCCGGCTGGCACCCGGCCGCCTGGCGCGCCGAGGGTGCCCGCCCCGGCGAGCTGTTCACCGCCGGCTACTGGGCCGACCTGGTGACGGAGGCCGAGCGCGGCCTGCTCGACCTGGTCACCTTCGAGGACGCCCTCGCCCTCCAGTCCGTGAGCCTGAGCGGGCCCGACGACCGCACCGACCAGGTGCGCGGGCGGCTCGACGCCGTCCTGATCGCGAGCCGGGTCGCGCCGCTGACCTCCCGGATCGGGCTGGTGCCCACCACCAACGTCACCCACACCGAACCGCTCCACCTGGCCGCCACCCTCGCCACCCTCGACCGCGCCGCCCTCGGCCGGGCCGGCTGGCGGCCGCAGGTCTCCGCCCGCGCCGACGACGCCGCCCACTTCGGACGCCCCGCCCCGGCGACGCTCGGCGAGGGCGACCTCGCCTCCCCCGAGACGATCTCCGGCCGCCTCGCCCCGCTCTTCGACGACGCGGCCGAGGTGGTGGCCGCCGTCGCCCGGCTCTGGGACGGCCACCGGACCGCCCTCCCGGTCACCGTCCTCGCCCACGCCCGCATCCCCTACGAACTCGCGGCCAAGGGCGGTGACGTCGCCTACGTCACCCCGTACTCCCCCGACGGCGTGGCGGCCGTCCTCACCGAGGTCGCGGCCGCCGCCACCGCCGTCGACCGCCCCGCCGAACGCCCCCTCAAGGTCTTCGCCGACCTGCTGGTCCTGCTCGACGAGCGCCCCGGCGAGGCCGCCCGCCACAAGGACCGCCTGGACGAACTGGCCGGCGCCCCGCTCCGCTCCGACGCCGAGATCTTCGCCGGCACCCCCGCCGAACTCGCCGACCTCCTGCTCGACTGGCGCGCCGTGGACGCCGACGGCCAACGCCTGGACGGCTTCCGCCTCCGCCCCGCCCGCCTCCCGCACGACCTCCTGGCGATCACCCGCTCCCTCGTCCCCGAACTCCAGCGCCGCGGCGCCTTCCGCACCACCTACGAGGCGACCACCCTCCACGGCCACCTCGGCCTTCCCGCCCCGGCCGGCCCACGGACCTGAGCGCCGCCTGCGCCGACATCGCCGTCCCCCAAAGTCGGGATTCGGCTGAGGCCGGCACCCGCCGGCGGGCACACTACGGATCGGACGGGGCATCCGACGGAGGGTCGGACCCGCCGGAACGTCAGGGGGACGGATGTCGGAGATCGGGATCGCCGCGGCGATCGAGGAGCTGCGCCAGGAGCTCTACCGGGCGCAGGACGCGGGCGCGCACGAGCAGTTCGCCTTCGAGGTGGAGGAGGCGCAGCTCGAACTCGCCCTCGAACTGCGTTCCGACGTCCGGCCGGAGGGGAAGCTGTCGTTCGGAGTGGCCACCGTCGGCGTGGGCGCGACCTCCGCCACCGCGCGGACCCACAAGCTGGTGCTGAAGCTGAAGGTCAGGGACCGGGCGCTCGGACCCGAGCCGCGGAACGTCACGGTCAACGCCGACGGTGGCTCCGACGGTGGCTCCGGTTCCGTCGGATGGTGACGGGCTCCTGACGCATGGACACGCGCAGGCTGGCCGACGTCCGCGCCGGCCACGCCGCGGAGCAGCAGCCCTCCTCGCTGGGGTCGGGCTACCTGGTCGCCCCCGCGCTGGTGCTGACCTGCCGGCACGTGGTCGTGGACCGGGCCGGTGGCGGGCCCCTCGCGAGGATCGTCGTCCGCGTCGGCCACCCGCGGGAGTCCGTCGAGCAGCGGGCCGCCACCGTGCTCTGGGCGCCGAGCGAGGTTGACGACGTCGCCCTGCTGCGGCTGGCGGCGCCGGTCGACGTACCCGGGAGCGTGCGCTGGGGCGAGCCCTCCGGCGGGGAGCCGCTGGACTACGAGGGCCTCGGGTTTCCCGCGCACGTCACGCAGCCGGCGACCGGCCAACGCGGCGTCGAGCACCTGAGGGGCGTCCTTCCGCCGCTGGGCACCGGTCCGGGGTGGAGCGAGGTGCTGGACCAGGACGTCGCGGTCCGCCGCCGGCCCGGGCAGCCGCGGGAGTGGGGCGGGGTGTCGGGGGCCGCGGTGTTCTGCCGGGGGCTGCTGGTGGGCGTGGTGTTCTGCGACGACCACGAGCACGAGAACCGCCGGCTGTACGCGCTGCCCGCCCGGACGTTCACCGCGCGCGAGGGCTTCGCGGATCTGCTGAAGCGGCACACCGGCCACGCCCCCGTGCTGGAACCCGTCGACGGCGGGCCCGCCGTCCCGGAGTCCGGCCACCTCCTCGTCGTGCGGGAGTTCGCGGCGGCCCGCTTCCACGGCCGGGAGCGGGAACTGGCCCGGATGCGGGCGTTCGGCTCGGCCCCCGAGGGGGATGCGCCCGGGTACTGGCGCTGGCAGGCGCCGGCCTGGACGGGCAAGACGGCCCTCGTGGCACAGTTCGTCCTCCACCCCCCTCCGGACGCGGACGTACTGTCGTTCTTCGTGACCACGACCGACCCGGAGCGCTCCGACCGCGCCGGCTTCCTGCGGAGCATGGGCGACCAGCTGCGTCAGTACCTGGGTGACGCCGGCCTCGAATGCGACGACCGGGCCCGTTTCCTCAAGGCCCTGGAGCGCGCGGCGGAGCGCGCCGTGCGCCGCGGGCGCCGGCTCCTGCTGATCGTGGACGGTCTGGACGAGGACGCCGGGGTCACCAGCGGTACGAGCGGCCACAGCATCTCCGGGCTCCTGCCGGCCCACCCCTACACCGGTCTGCGGATCCTGGTGACCGCGCGCCCCGACCCCCCGGTGCCCAGCGACGTGCCCGACGCGCACCCGCTGCGCGACGCCGCGATCAGTCACCGCCTGGAGCCCTCACCGGCCGCCCAGGTCGTGCGGCAGGAGATGGAGCGCGGCCTGTCGGCGCTGCTGGACGGCAGGAAGGACGGCGACGGCGAGCAGCTGGGACAGGAGGTCACCAGGCTGCTCGCCGCCGCGGGCGGCGGCTTGACCGCCCGCGACCTCGCCACCCTGACGGGGACGGAGGCGCACGACGTGCGCCGGGTGCTCGGGGGCTCGGCCGGCCGTTCCTTCCGCAGGCGCCCACCCCGGCACGGCGCCGACGCCTCCCCGGCGGACACCCCGTACGTCTTCGCCCACGGCCAGCTCCAGGAGGGCGCCCTCGCGCGCCTGTCCCCCGCCGTCCTCGCGGAGTGCCGCCGGCGGGTGCACGACTTCGTCGAGGACTGGCGGACGAAGGGCTGGCCCGCCGGGACGCCCGAGTACGCGCTGTCCGGCTATCCGCACCTGCTGCGCTCGCTCGGCGACCCGCAGCGCCTCGGCGAACTGGCCGCCGACCGGGCGCGCCACGAGAGACTGTGGCATGCGACGGGCTCGGACACGGCGGCGCTCGCGGAGATCGACGACGCCTTCCAGCTGCTGCTCGACACCCCGTGCCCCGATCTCGAACCGGCGGTGCGGCTGGCGTACCGCCGCGACCTGATCCGGCGCCGATCGGTCGACGTCCCCGACCGCCTGGTCACCCTCTGGGCCTCGCTGGGGCAGCCCGGCCGGGCCGTCGCCCTCGCCGAGGCGCATCCCGACCCGAAGCAGCGGGTCCACCAGCTGCTGGCGGTCGGTGAAGCGCTCCTGGAGGAGGACGACACCACGGCGGCCCGCGAGGTGGCGCTCGACGCCGCCGCACGCGCGGCGACCATCACCATGCGCAGCGCGAGCGACCAGGTGGGCCTCCTGGTCCGCACGGCCAGGGTGCTGGCCCGGGTGGGCGAGGGGGACCCCGTCGGCCTGCTGCGCCGGGCTGTCGGCATCGCGGAGACCATCACCCGGCCCAGCCGGCAGTCCCGGGACTTCGCCGTCCTGCACGACTCCCCGCTGCCCCAGTTCGACGCACTGGTCCGGGCGGCCACGGTCCTGGTGGAGGCCCGGGACGCGTGCGGCGCCGATCCCTTCTCGACGGAACTGGCGGCCCGGGCGCAGGCGCTGGCGGAGACGGCGGCGCACATCACCCGTACCCTGCACCGCTCCTTCCGGCCCGGCCATCTGGTCCGTGCGGCGTCCGTCCTGGCGCGGGCCGGGCGGCCGGAACGGGCCGTCGAACTGGCCGAGGCCGCGCTCGCCCGCGTCCCGCAGGATCCGGGACAGCGCGCCGATCACGTGGCGGCGGTCGCCGAGGCCCTGGCCCTCGCGAGGGAGCCGGAGCGGGCGGCGGAGCTGTGCCGGACGGCCTGCGACCTCGCCCTCGGCGTCACCGACGCCACTCGGCGGCCGGAGCACCTGCTGGTGGTGGCGGAGGCGTGGCTGGCACTCGCCGGGGCTTGCGCACCGTCACGTGGGCGCGCCGCCCGGGAGCACCGGCGGCAGGCCTCGCTTCTCGCGCTGGAGGCCGCCGCCGTTCTTCTCCTGGAACAGCAAGGACGGCAGCAGACGGACGCCCTGGCGCGCGCCTGCGAGGTCCTGGCCCGGTCGGGCCGGGCCTGGGCGGCGGCACAGGTCGCCCGGGCCCTGGCGGATCCCGCGACGAAGGCCCGGGCGCTGCTGGCCGCAGGCGGTTCGCCGGCCGGCTCCCGGGACCCCCGGTTCGCCGCTGCCCTGGCCGGGGAGGCCGCCGGGATCATCCGCTCGCTCACCCCCGCCAAGGGCACGATCGCGTCACTGGCCGAGGTCGGCCGGCTGTTCGCCCGCGCCGGAGAGCCGCGCCGCGCCGTCGAGGTCGCGGAGGAGACCGGCGCTCTGGCCCGGGACCTCACGGACACCCGTCCCTCGGGCCTCACCCTGTACCACCTCGTCACGGGCCTGTGCCGGGCGGGCCTGCTGCGGCATGCCGTCCCCATGGCCCGCTCGCTCGAGGATCCCGGTTCGCGGGCCGCCGCCCTGGCGCTCGCGGCCGACGGCCACGCCCGGGCCGGGGATCCGGCCACCGCGGTCGCTCTGGTGGCCGAGGCCGCCCTGGCAACGGAGGGGCCCGCCACCGGCCGGGCGTCCCTCGCCTTCTTCGACCCGCGGCTCGACGCCCTGGCCAACGTCGCCCGGGCACTCGCGCGGTCGGGAGACCTGGAGCACGCCGTCGGAATCGCCTGGGACGTGCTCCGGTCCGTCGACGCCGACTTCGGACATCCGCCCGAGGCGCTGACCGGCATCGTCCGGGCTCTCGCCGAAGCGGGGAGGACGGACGAGGCGTTGGACCTCGCGGCCGCACTGCCCCGACCGGAGGCCAGGGCGGACGCCCTGGCGCACGTGGCCGTGGCAGTGGCCCGGCTGGACTTCCCTCGTGCCCACCACATGGCCACCGAGGCCGCGCTCGTCGTCTTCGGCGACATCGACCCGCTGGGCCAGGCCCTCGCCCTCGCCCGGGTCGTCCGGTCGCTGACCGGCCCGCGGGAGCAGCACGACGGTTCCTGCGAACTGGCGCACGCCGCCATCGACGTCGCGCTGTCCGTCACCGGGCCCTGGACGGACCCCCGGCTGATCGCCGAGGTCACCGGGGCGCTGGTCCGGGCGGGCGACGCCGGGCACGCCGTGGAACTCGCCCTCGACTACGCCGACTCGGTGGAGGGGGACGAGACCGATCCCGGGCGCCACGCCGCCGCACTGGCGCACGCGGCCCACATCCTCGCCCTCGCCGGGGAGACCGGGCCCGCCGTGGAGTGGGCGAAGGCGGCGACCGGGGAGGCTCGCGCCCTCCGCCACGTGAGCGAGAAGGCCGACGTCCTCTTCACCGTCGTCGCGGCCCTGACCGAGTCGGACGAGGTGATCGCGGCCGCCGCGGTCGCCGCGGGCATTCCGGACCTGGAGCTGAGGTCCACCGCCCTGGCCCGCGTGAGCCACGCCCTGCTCGGCAAGGGTGACCTGCCCCGGGCCGTCGAGGTGGCCCGGGACATCCGGGATCCCGCCGCCCGGGCCACGGCCCTGGTCCGCCTCTGCGGCACGCTGCGCGACACCGGCCGGCAGGAGCTGTGCCGCAGCCACCTCTCCGAGGCCGCCGAGCACGCCAGGACCGTCACCGACCACTACCAGCGCGACAGCCTGTTGGCCGACCTCGCGTGCGCCTGCCCGGACGAGCACACCGCACGCGCCCTGCTGGCCGAGGTGCTCAGTTCCGGCGCCTGGGAGGCGGCCCTGCCGGCGATGGCACAGGTCGCTCCCGAGGGCCTGACGGCCATGGCCTCCCTGCTGACCGAATCCCGGGGACCCACCGACCGCCACGCCACCCGCTCGCGCTGAGCGCGGACCTCCTTCACCGCAGCACCGACTCCAGGAAGTCGCTGCCGAGCCGGGCCACGACCGCGAGGTCGAGCTGGTGGAGGACGTAGCGGCCCCGGCGCCGGGTGTCGAGCAGCCCGGCCTTCCGCAGGACGGCGAGGTGGCGGGAGACCTCCGGGGCGGTGATGCCGTACGCGTCGGCCAGCTCGCTCGTCGAGTACACGCCGCGGGCGAGGTTGCGGCACAGCCTCATCCGCATCGGATGGGTCAGCGCCTCCAGGCGCAGCGTGACCGTTTCCACCGACTCGGTGCCGCCGACCTCGGGGGTGGCGACCGGGTACTGGATGACGGGCTGCCAGCCCGGCGCGTAGATGGCGAACAGGTGCGGCCAGCCGAAGACGCTCGGCAGCAGGGTGACGGCGGTGCCGCGGGCCTCGGTGCGGCCGTGCACCAGCTTGTCGGCGACGATGCGGCTGCCGTGCTCGTCCTCCTCCAGGCTCAGCGCCCGTGACGCCGCCGTGAGCGCCTGCGCCAGGCCCTTGCGGCGCAGCAGCTCGGTCTTGTGCTGGGCGTCGGCGGTGAGCTGGACGCGGACCCGGCGCCAGGTGTCGGCGAAGAACGCCCGGTCGCAGTCCTCCAGGAGGCGTCGGATCCACGCGCGCGTGGCGGTGGGTTCGGCGAGCATCCGCTCGACGAACGCCGCCTGGCGCGGGCCGCGGGCCGCCGCCAGGTCGAGCGCGCGGCGCCGCGACCAGGCGTCGACCAGCGGTGAGGGCAGGCCCTTGGGGTAGTGGCTGGTGCTGCAGGAGATCTCCAGGGCCGCGCCGACGAACGTCTCGTCGTCCAGGCGGTCGAGGTCGTCCAGCTCCTCGGCGAGGGTGTCCCGGGGCCGGGCCGGCATGAGGAAGTCGGAGCGCGTCGACCGCCACATGAAGTCGGCTTCGAGCAGCCGGTCGGCCAGCTCCGGCCCGAGCGCGGCGGAGGTCGCCGTCGTCCACACATGCAGCCGGGCGTGGTGCGCGGGCTCGGCCAGCGCGTGCAGCGCGTTGCCGAGCTCGGCCAGCGGCGAGGGGCAGAAGGTGATCCGCTCGTGCGGCAGTCCGGTGATGTCGATGGTCACGCTCACTCCCCCATGGTGCCGGACCGGCCGGGGGCGCTGTCGTGCCACTTGACCAGGGCTGTCAATCGACGGGACCCGCGGGGCGGCCCGAGGGCAGGGTGGGCCCATGGACGCACTGCAGCAGCACCTCCTCGACAGCTACCGGGCCGCCCGGCGCGCCGAACCGGCCCCGCCCGTGCCCGGCGCCCACGACGTCGCGGCGCTGCGCGCGGCCCGCGACCACCGCCGCTTCGCAGCCGTCCTCGCCGGCCGCCCCGCCATCGGCCGCCTGCGCCTGGCCCTCCGCCACCGCCTGCGGCCCGGCTCCGGGGCGCCCGCCGGCCGCGGCCGACCGGCCGGCGGGTGAAGCACGACGCCGGCGCATTCTGTCGCTCAACTGAGGCGCGGGCCCGGCGGATCCTTCCGGGCGCACGCAACCGGCAGCCCGTCGCGGCGCGCCCCCGTGGTTCGGCGTGCGGCCCCCGGGAGTGCGAACGCGCCGGACGTCCCGAAGTCCTCTGCGTTAGGGTCGAATCGGCCATGGCCGTGTACGCAACGGGGGGCTTCCGGAGGGTCGACGGACCGGTGGCCGAGCCCGGGGAGGAGTGTCCACAGTTGTCGGATCCCATACCGGGGTTGCCGCCGGGGTACCGGACGCGCCCGACCACCGCCGACGACCTCGGCGACATCCATCACCTGGTCTCGGCCTGCGAGCGGGAGCTCTACGGACAGGTGCACACCGACCTCGGCCGCATCGCCGCCGACCTGGCCAGACCGGGTCTGGCCCCGGAGCTCGACACCCGGCTGATCCACGACCGGGCCGGGCGGCTGGCCGCTCGGGCCTGGGTGGACCGGCGCTCGGAGGTGGACGTCCACCCCGAGCACCGCGGCCGCGGCCTGGGTGGCGCCCTCCTGGACTGGGCCGAGGCCCGCGGCCGGCAGACGGGCAGCGCGCGAATCGTCCAGACCGTCCCGGACCACGACACCGCTGCCGTCGCGCTGCTGCGCTCGCGCGGGTACGAGCCGATGGTGACCGAGTGGCTGCTGGAGTTCCTCATGCCGGAGGAGCCGTCCGTGCCCGAGCCTCCCGCGGGCATCACCGTCCGGCCGTTCGGACCGGGCGACGAGCACGACGCACACCGGGTCGTCGAGGACGCCTTCGACGAATGGCAGCAGCGGCGCCAGTCCTACCAGGAGTGGGCCCGGCACACCGTCGAACGCCCCACCTTCGCCCCCGCGATGTCGGCGCTGGCGTTCGCCGACGGCCAACTGGTCGGCGTCGCGCTCTCGCTGGACCTCCCGGACACCGGCGAGGGCTACATCGAGCAGGTCGCGGTCCGCCGCGACCACCGCAACCGGGGCATCGCCCGTCTCCTGCTCCGCACCGCGTTCCGCGGCTTCCATCAGCGGGGCCGGCGGGCGTGCACCCTCGGGACGCACTCGGAAACCGGCGCACTCACCCTGTACCTGAGCGTGGGCATGGGAGTGCGGCACAGCTCCACGGTCTTCCGCAAGGACCTGGTGGCAGAGCAGTGATCCGCCAGTAGGACCGCGGGCCGTGTGGCGACGGCGGCCGGACCGCCACCGCCGCCCCGGGCCGACGGGGGTCAGCGGGCGGCCGGGCCGCTCTCGACGCGGAGGTCCGGGCCGGGGAGGGGGAGCGTCCTCGGGATCGGGGCCGCGAAGGCGCCGGCGCCCGGCGCCGGGTCGCACAGGGCCTTGACCACGAGCGAGCCGATCGCCTCTCCGCTCGCCGAGTCGTCCCTGCCCACGAAGGGGTTGTGCGACAGGGCCAACTGGCGCCGTCCGTCGCGACTGCCGAGCAGCAGGGTGCTCCAGCCGGGAAGGCCGCCGTCGTGGCCCCAGGCCGTCTCGCAGCCCGGGCCGAGGTCGATCCGGACCACGCCGAGCCCGTAGCGCCCGCCCTCGGGCGTGGTCGGCACCGTGTCCGTCAGCGCGGCCATCTCGGCGGGCCGCAGCAGCCTCCCGCCGAACAGGGCGGCGTGGAAGCGGTTGAGGTCGGAGGTGGTGGAGATGCCGTTGCCGGCCGCGTCCACGAGGCTCGGGTTGAACCGGGTGATGTCGGCCGGCCCCGCCGGCAGGTCGAGGTACGCGTGGGCGTGCGGGCCGCCGAGGCCGGTCCCGGAGCCCGGGAACACCGTGCCGTCCAGGTGCAGGGGCCGGACGATCCGGCGGTCGACCTCGCTCTGCCAGGTGTGCCCGGTGACCTTCCGGACGATCATCCCGGCGAGGACGTAGTTGGTGTTGGAGTAGTGCCAGCCCTTGCCGGGCGCGAAGTACGGCGGGTGCTCGGCGGAGACCGCGGCCAACTGCTGCGGCCGGTAGTCCCGGTACCGCCGGCTCCCGTACGCGTAGTCCAGGAGGTCGGCCTCGCTATGGACCCGGAACCGCTCGTCCTCCGTGAAGTTGAACAGGCCGCTGGTGTGGTTCAGCAGCTGCCGCACGGTGATCGCCGCGCCGTTCGGGACGACCCCCGGCAGGTGCCGCTCGACCGGGTCGTCCAGACCGAGCCGGCCCTCCCCGACCAGTTGGAGGACGACCGTCGACACGAAGGTCTTGGTCACGCTGCCGATCCGGAACCGGCCGTCCGGCCCGGCCGATTGCCCGGTCGCCAGGTCGGCGATGCCCGCGGCGCCCCGCCACGGGGAGCGGCCGGCCGTGCGGATCTCCGCGAGCGCGGCCGTCATCCCTCCCCGCTCCACGAGGTCCCGCAGCTCCTGCTGCCCGTCGACGCGGGGCCGGCGCTCCGCCGCGGACCCGGCCCCGGCCCCGGCCCCGGACGCCGAGGCGTCCGCCCCTCCCGCCGCCACCGCCGCCGCCGGGGCGAGCGTGACGATCGTGGCACCGGCCAGGGCGACGGCCGCCAGCCGCGTTCCCAGCCGGCCACGCCGGTGTGATGGTCGAACCTGAACAATGGTCATGGTGTCCGCCCCTTCCGGCCCGGTCCCGGGCCGCCGGTACCACGATCGCATCCGCCCCGCCCCCTGCGCGTCGCCCTCCGGTAGGTCACCGACCATGACCCCCGAGGACCGGACCGGGCAGCCGATCGACAGACATGACGCACCATCAGCTCATCCCCAGGAGGCTTGACTTGACCCTGGCCCCGGAGTCCCGTCCGCCCCTTGACGCCGACGGGCCGCATCCACCATGGTGTGGCCCACTCCCTCGCACCGCTGCCCCATCGGCACTCCCCCACCCGGAGACGGCATGCGTGCACCCGCCCACCCCCGCCCCACCCGCCGGCGCGGACCCAACGGTCTGTCCGTCGGCCTCGCGGTCGCCGCGCTCACCGCGGCCGCCGCCTCCACCGTCGGCCTGGCCGCCTCGGCGGCGGAACCGCTCCCGAACGTCAACCTGATCCTCAACGGGGCCTTCGACTCGTACCCGTGGATCTGGACGTGCGACTCGAACGTCCGGTCCAGCAGCATCCCGCACGACCACTACGTGTCGGGCCGTCCGACCGCCGAGAGCAACGCGAGATGCTCCCAGCGGGTGCGGGTCCTGCCGAACTCCAGCTACCTGCTCTACGCCACGGTGCGCGGGCCGTTCGCCTTCGTCGGCGTCAGCGGCCCGGCCGGCGAGAGCGCCTCCACCTGGTCGAGCGAGAGCAGTTGGAACACCCTGACGACGCGGGTCACCACCGGGCCGGACACCACCGAGCTGACCGTGTACTTCCACGGCTGGTACGAGCAGGCCTCCTACGACGTGCGGTGGGTGTCCTTCACCGGGCCCGGGTACGAACCCCACCCGTGCGGCGAACCGACCAGCCCGTCGCCGACGGCGACCGACGGCCCCGCGTCCCCCACGCCGTCCGCCACCTGCTGGCGCACGTACATCCCCTGACGGTCGACCGCCCCCCGCGCCGTCCGGACACTCCCCCACATCGGAGATCGCCATGCGCCCATCCCGCTCCCGCTCCCGCCCCCGCCACGCCTACGGCGGCGGCCCGCTCGGCGCCGCCCTCGGCGCCCTCGCCCTGGCCGGCACGGCCGCCCTCGCCGCCCACGGCTCCGCCACCGCCCAGCCCGCGCCGCTGGAATGGATCAAGAACAGCGACTTCCGCGACCCGCTCGCCCGAGGCTGGTCCTGCGAAGGCGAGTTCGTCCAGACCGGCCGGACGGTCGAGGGCCGTCCCAGCGGGCAGGACTACGCCGGCTGCACGCAAACGGTCCCGGTCGTGGCCGACACCACCTACTCCTTCTCCGCCTACATGTCCGGCGCCTACACCTTCGTCACCGTCTCCGGCACCGGAACGGGCACCGGCGAGGTCACGCTCTGGGCGGACGGGCCGAGCTGGAAGTCCCTCGCCACGACCCTCGCCATCGGCAACTCCAACGCGGTGACCGTCACCTTCCACGGCTGGTACGGGCAGGGCCCCTACCAGGTGAGCCACGTCTCGATGATCGGGCCGATCTACCCCAGCGGGTGCGAGTTCCCCACCCCCACCCCGGGCGTGCCCGCCCCGACCTCGACCAAGCCCTGCATGCCCCGGCCGACCACGCCCCCGAGCGGCCCCGGAGTCCCCACTCCCACGCCCACTCCCACCGGGGGCTGAGAGCCGCGCCCGGCCCCGACATCCGCTGTGTACGGGCGATGCGGCGGGTGTCGGTGGCGGGCCGTAGATTCGGCGCGACCGAGCAGCAGTCGAGCGATTCCCGGACAGGACACCGAGCCCGATGAACCCCGCGCACCCGATCCCCCCGAGCGAGGCGCACGGCGTCGCGCTCACCGAACGCGCCATCGCCTCCGTCGCGGCCGACCCGCACCGGCCGATCCTGGACCACGGCCCGTGGGCCGGGCCGTGGCTGACCGGTGAGCCCGAGCCGCTGCCGGACGGCCTGCCGGCCGGGGAGGTCTTCCCGAGCGGGCGGCCGCTCCCGCCGAGCCTGCGGCGCTGGCTGGCGTTCGACGCCGGCCTGCTGCGCCGGTTCGGCTGGCTGGACGCGGAGGGCCGCTTCACGCCCCGGTCGCTGGGGGACCTCGCGCGGGAGGAACTCGGCGACATCTGGGGTTCCTGCTTCGACACCGTGTCGGACCGCTTCGACGAGTGCTTCCTCCTCCCGGGCGGCTCGGACTCGCGCCGGGTGCTGGCGACCGGGGTGGGCGACGAGCACGGCGAGTACCCGGTGTTCGCCCTGGACATCGACGACATCCCCTGCGTCGAGCTGATGTACCCGGGCCTGGACGTCTACCTGGCGGACACCTCCGGCGCCATCACCGTCGAACTCGACGGCTACTCCTGCCTGGCCCGCGACGCGGTGTACGCCCGACGGATGCTCACCCACGCCCAGCACGTGTTCGGCGGCGAGTTCGCCGAGCAGTGCCTGCCGGAGTTCTGACACGGAGGATGGGCGGAGCTGTGCTCCGGCTCACCCGGCCCCCGTGTATACGCCACCGAATATGACGCCTAGTCTGGCGTATATACGCTGGCGTACAGACGGGGCCCGCAGGCGGCGCCCCGCGCAGGAAAGGCGGCACCGGCCATGCGACTTCCGCTCACTGCCCACACCCGTCGGCCGTGGCGCATCCACGAACTCGCGCCCGACTTCCGCACCGAGGACGTCTGGGCCTTCCGGACCCCTGGCGCCGGGCCGGGCGAACTCGGGGTGATGCTCGCCGCCATGCGGGCGGGCGGCGGCTTCGCCCGGCAGTCGCCGGCCAACCGGTTCCTGTTCGCGGTGCGCTGGAAGCTCGGCGCCCTGCTCGGCTGGGACCGGCCCGAGGCGGGCCTCGGCACCCGGGTCCGCTCGCTGCGCGACCGGCTGCCGCGCGAGCTGTCCGACACCGTCGACGCCACCACGCCGGACGGTCTGCCGCTCACCCCGGTCTACCGGCTGGAGGACGAGTACGTCGGCGAGCTGGCGAACCGGACCGTCCACACCCTCATGCACCTCGGCTGGGTACCGACCGACAAGGGCGAGTACGAGTTGCGGATGGCCGTCCTGGTCAAGCCCAACGGTCCGCTCGGACGGTGCTACCTGACGCTCATCGCACCGTTCCGCTATCTGATCGTCTACCCGGCGCTGACCCGCCAGTGGGAGCAGGCATGGCGGGACCGCCGGCTGCTGCTCGCCGACGGCACCGGACCGCTCGGGTAGCGCGGGCGGGTCTGGCAGAGGGGTCGCGCGGGCGGGTCGCGCAGGGGGTTCGTGGCAGACTTTCCCGCCATGGGCGAGAGCGGAACGGACGAGGCCGCACCGGGCGTGCCGCTGCTGGTGGTGGACGGGGCCAACGTCGTGGGCTCGGTGCCCGACGGCTGGTGGCGCGACCGGCGGGGCGCGGCGGAACGGCTGCGCGATGCGCTCGCGCCCCTCGCCGGCCGCGGACCGGCCGGAGCGACGGACGACGACCGGCCCGGCCTGCCCGCGTGGGCGCGGACCGGGCCGCTGGAGGTCGTCCTCGTCGTCGAGGGCGCCGCCCGGGGTGTCACGGCAACCCCGGAGGTCCGGGTCGAGGCCGCGAGCGGCAGCGGTGACGACCTGATCGTCGACCTGGTCGCGGCGGCGCTGGCCGACCGGCCCGGACGGGCCTGCCTGGTCGTCACGGCCGACCGCGGGCTGCGAGCCCGGGTCTGCGCCCTCGGCGCCGCCGTGGTGGGCCCCCGCGCCGTCCGCCCCGCCTGAACGCCAGCCGACGCCGGTAAAGGCCGGTGCCGGTGAACGTCGGCGTCACAATCCGGGCGGCAGCCGCCCGTACAGCTCGGCCATCGCGCCCGGCAGGAACGGCCCACCGGGCTCCGCCGCGCGCCGCCCGGCCACCGACGTGGGCAGCATCGCCACCGCGACGATCGGCGCCGCGGCCGCGAAGCCGCCGAACCCGGCGATGCTCAGTGGCAGTTCCATCCAGGTGCTGAGCCAGGTCACCAGCCACAGCTTCAGCAGGTTGCCCGCCGTGGCGACCGCCAGCCCGGCCGCCGAGCGCAGCCGCACACCGCGCCCCGGCAGCGCCAGCCGGCTGAACTTGGGGCCGAGCACGGCCCCCAGCGCGACCAGGGTGAGCAGCTGCCGCCAGCCCGGGCCGTTCGCCAGGGTCGCCCCGTCGAGCACGGCGACCACCACCGCGAGACCGGCGACGGCGAGCAGGTGCCGGGCGACGCCGCGCAGCGCCGAGCCGTCCCCGTCGCGATCGGCCAGGACGGACCAGAGGTGGCGCACCGTCACCCCGACCAGCATGACCACCACGGCGGCGACCACCGTCGCGCCCGGTCCCGACAGCCCGGCGGACAGGCCGAGCCCGCCGGCCAGGCGCACCGCCAGCCAGAGCGCCACCGGCTCCGCCGCGAGCAGCAGCGGGAGCAGCGGGAGCAGCAGCAGCGCGCCGAGGCAGGACACGTGCGAGCGGTCCGCCGGGAGGCGGCGGACCAGCGCGCCTCCGGCGGCGTGCACGGCCACCAGGAGCACCGCCGCGCCGAGGACGGCGGCGCACCGGTTCGCGGGCGGACCGCCCAGGTCGAAGCCCGCCACCACGGCGGCGGCCACGGCGAGGCCCACCGCGGTGGCCACCAGGTCGACCAGTTGGGCGGCCGGACCGGTCGCCGGCCGGGATCCGTTCGGCATCCGTCCCCCCGGAGTCGGGCGTGTTCGGCCATGGTTCCCCTGCCGCCCGCCCGTGACCCGTCCGGCGGATCGTCATTTCGGCTGATGGGAGCTGCCCCGGGGCGCCGGACACGGCGGCGCGCCGGTGCGCGCGACGGCGTGCCCTAGCACAGAACGGCGCGTGCTCGCGGCAAGTTCACCGGGAGTCCGCTCGCATTGGCGAACTGGGCGTGGGCGCCCGTTCACGACGGGCGGCGCACGGTAAACCTGAGGCCGACACCGGCCCGGTCGCGGGTCCGGGAGTCCGGCCCCGCTCCCGCCGGCGCGCGCAGCGCACGGCCTGGGCGGGTCCCGGTGCCATCCGCCCCGCCCCGACCACGCAAGCCCCGGGCCCACCGCCCGTCCCGTCCCCCACTCTTCGACCGTTTTGAGGATGCCGAATGCTTGGTGCTGGTTCGTCACCCGGACGCCGGCGCTCCGCCCCCGTGCTCGTCTGGCTCCTGCCCACCCTCGCGACGGCCGCCGTCGCCGCCGTGACGGTGGCCGCGGCCTCCCCCGGCGCCCGTACCGGGATCGCCCTGTGCGCGGGTGTGGGCACCCTGGCGGTGGTCCTGGTCGCCGCCGAGGCCGCCCGCCGGGGCCGGGCGGCGGAGGAGTTGCGCGCCCGGGCGGGCCTGCGCGAGGGCGAGTTGATCCGTCGGCTGACCCGGCAGGAGACCGAGTACATCCGGCTGGCCAAGTCCGTCCTGCCCGCCGCGCTGACCCGGCTCTCGATGGGCGAGGGCCTGGAGAACGTCGTCGCCACGTACACCCTCCAGGACGTCTCGGTCGGCGCCGAGTTCCGGGCGGCGCAGCAGACCCTGCTGCGCGCCGTGCTGGAGACGGTCGAGAACTCGGAGACGCACCGCGAGACCGCCCAGCGGTCCTTCGTCAACATCGCCCGCCGCGTCCAGGCGATCGTCCACCGGCAGGCCGCCGAGCTGCGCAGCATGGAGCACGCGCACGGCAACGACCCCGCCGTCTTCGACGACCTGCTGCTGCTCGACCACGGCAACGCCCTCATCGGCCGCCTCGCCGACAGCATCGCGGTGCTCGGCGGCGCCCGGCCGGGCCGTCAGTGGAACAAGGCAGTGCCGCTGTACAGCGTGCTGCGCGGTGCCATGTCCCGGATCCTGGACTTCGAGCGGATCGAGCTGCACCCGGTCTCGGACGTGGCCGTCGTCGGCCCGGCCGTCGAACCGCTCATCCACGCGGTGGCCGAACTCCTGGACAACGCCACCCGCTACTCCCCGCCGCACACCCTGGTGCACCTGACCGCGGTCGAGGTGCAGACCGGCATCGCGATCGAGATCGAGGACGGCGGGCTGAGCCTCAGCGAGGAGGGCCGGGCCCGGGCCGAGCGGATGCTGGCGGAGGCGCAGGCCGGCAGCGACCTCAACGACCTCGGCGAGACGCCGCGGCTCGGCCTCGCGGTCGTCGGCCGGCTCTGCCGGGCGTACGGCTTCCAGGTCTCGCTGCGGCCCTCGGCCTACGGCGGGGTGCGGGCGGTGCTGGTCTTCCCGCAGGAGCTGATCACCACGGCCGTCGCGACCGGGCGCGCCCACGGCATCGGCGTCACCGGCTCGTCCGGGCCGGATCCGGTGGACGACCGCCGGCCGCACACCTCGCCGCCACCGCGCCGCCCGCTCACGGGGCCGCCGCCCGGGCCGCTCAGCGGCTCGCGCGGGGGGACGCTCGGCGGCTCGCGCGGGACGTTCGGCGGCTCTAGCGGAGGTTCGCCCATGGGCGGGGAGGAGGTCCCGCTGGTGACCGAGCGCACCGCGAACGGCCTGCCCCGGCGCCGTCGGCACGCCACTGCGGCCGTCCGGTTCGGCGCGCGCACCGGCAGCACACCCCCCAACGGCACGCCCACCGGCGGCAGGCCGGCCGGCGGCGCCGGTGGCGGCAGCGGTAGCGGTACCAATGCCGGTACCAATGCCGGTGCCGGTGCGCCCGGGGCGGCGGCGGAGCCGGTGCAGCCCGGCCTCTGGCTGGCCGCCTTCACCGAGGGCATCAACGGCACCGGACCGGCCGACCACGGCAACGGAGACTCGACGGGTACGCGGAGGGACGAGCGGTGATCAAGCCACGGACCAACCTGGACTGGCTGCTCAAGCAGCTGGCGGACGAAGTCCCGCTCGTCCGCAACGTCATCGTGCTCTCCGCCGACGGCCTGCGGATCGCCCAGCACGGCACCGAGGCCGACACCGCCGACCGGCTCGCCGCCGCCTGCGCCGGACTGCAGAGCCTCGCCGCCGCCGTCGGCCACGAGTTCCCGTACGGGGACGGCCGGATGCGGCTGGTGGTGATCGAGATGGGCGGCGGGTTCTTCTACCTCATGGCGGCCGGCGCCCGCGCCTACCTCGCGGTGCTCGCCGACGAGGGCGTGGACGCCGGGCTGATGGGCCAGCGGATGCGCGACCTGGTCGCCCGGATCGGCGAGCACCTCACCACGCCGCCGCGAAGGAGCGAACCTGTCGTATGAGCACCACCGGCCGGGACTGGGGCGACGAGGCCCCGGAACGCTTCTACGTGATCACGCGCGGCCACACCCAGCCGGACGGACGGGCCGCGCTGGACCTGGTCACGCTGGTCGTCTCCCGTGCGGACCCCCTCCCCTCGATGCCGCCGGAGCACGCGGCGATCCTGCGCCTGTGCGGATCGCCGCTCTCCGTGGCCGAGGTCTCCGCCTACCTGCAGCTCCCCGTCAGCGCGGTCACCCTGCTGCTGGCGGAGCTCGTGGCCGAGGAACGGGTCGAGGCGCGCGCCTCCGTCCCGGCCGCCCTTCTCCCCGACCGTGCCCTCCTGGAGGCGGTGATGCATGGACTTCAGCGGCTCTGACACGGTGCCCGGGCCGGCGGACGAGGATCTGCTGCCGGACTCGGCCGCCGCGGCCGTCAAGGTGGTGATCGTCGGCGGCTTCGGCGTCGGCAAGACGACCCTGGTCGGCGCGGTGAGCGAGATCCGCCCGCTGACCACCGAGGAGACGATGACCCAGGCCGGGGCGGAGGTCGACGACCTGGCCGGGATCGAGCGGAAGTCCGAGACGACCGTCGCGATGGACTTCGGCCGGATCAGCATCAGCGACGAGCTGGTGCTCTACCTGTTCGGTACGCCCGGCCAGGAGCGGTTCTGGTTCCTCTGGAACGGCCTGTTCGAGGGGGCGCTGGGCGCGGTCGTCCTGGTCGACACCCGCCGGCTGGAGATCAGCTTCGACGTGATCGGCCGGCTGGAGGACCGGGGTGTGCCGTTCGTCGTCGCCGCCAACGCCTTCCCCGACTCCCCCGACTGCCCGGACGAGGAACTGCGGCTCGCCCTCGACCTGCCGCCCGAGGTCCCGATCGTGGCGTGCGACGCCCGGGTCCGCGCATCCGGACGGGAGGTGCTGCTCGCGCTCATGCACTACCTCTACGACCTCGCGGGGCCGCCGCCCGCGCGCTGAGCGCCCCCACTCGTCCCCCACTCGTCCCCCGCCCTTCCCCCCACCGACGACCTCCGGAGACACCGTGACCTCCCCGTTCCGTGACGACGCCGCCCTCGCGCCGCCCGCCGGCTGCCCCGCCCACCGGACCGGCGACCCGGGCCACCGGGACCAGGCCGTACTCGACGCGTTCGACGACCTCGGCCCCGACGAGCCCGCCCTCGAGGACCTGCCCGTCGCGGAGCTCCGGCGGCTCTACGGGCCCGCGGCCGAGGCGGACCCGGCGGGCCTGTACGAGCAGCTGCGCGCCGACTACGGCGAGGTCGCGCCCGTCCTGCTGCACGGCGACCTCCCGGCCTGGCTGGTCCTCGGCCACACCTCGAACCTCACCGTGATGCGCACGCCCTCGCGCTTCTCCCGGGACTCCCGCCGCTGGACGGCGTTCCGGGAGGGCCGGGTCGCGGCGGACTCCCCGCTGATGCCGGTCATCGCCTGGCAGCCGCTCTGCGTCTTCGCCGACGGCGCCGAGCACCGCCGGCTGCGCGGCGCCGTCACCGACGGCCTGAACGGCACCGACCGGCGCGGGGTGCGCCGCTTCGTCACGCGCTACACCGCCGAGCTGGTCGAGGAGTTCGGCGCGCTGGGCCGCGCCGAACTGGTGAGCCGGTTCGCCGAGCACCTGCCGATGCTGGTGATGACCCAGCTGGTCGGCATGCCCGAGGAGTACGGGCCGCGTCTGGTCGAGGCCGCGCGCGACCTCATGAAGGGCACCGAGACGGCCATCGCCAGCAACGACCACGTGGTGGCCTCGCTGCGCCGCACCGTCGAACGCAAGCGCGACGACCCCGGCCCCGACCTGTGCACCCGGCTGTTGCGGCACCCGGCCGGGCTCACCGACGAGGAGGTGCTGGAGCACCTGCGGGTCGTCCTGCTGGCGGCGAACGAGACCACCGTCAACCTGATCGCCGACACGCTGAAGATGATCCTCACCGACGAGCGATTCCGCGCCCACCTGTCGGGCGGTCACATGACCGTGCCGGACGCGCTGGACCAGGTGCTGTGGGACGCCCCGCCGATGTCGCTGGTGGCCGGGCGCTGGGCGACCGGCGACACCGTGCTCGGCGGCCGGCGGATCCGGGCCGGGGACATGCTGCTGCTGGGCCTCGCCGCCGGGAACGTCGACCCGGTGGTCCGGCCCGACCTGGCGAGGCCGCTGCACGGCAACCGCTCCCACCTGTCGTTCGGCAGCGGCCCGCACGAGTGCCCCGGCCAGGACATCGGCCGGGCCATCGCGGAGACCGGGATCGACTGCCTGCTCACCCTGCTGCCGGACCTCCGCCTCGCCGTCCCGGAGTCGGAGCTGACCTGGACCTCGGCCTGGCTCTCGCGCCATCTGGTCGAGCTGCCGGTGGAGTTCACGCCGCGCGAGCACCTGCCGAAGGCGGTGGCGGCCGCGCCGTCCGTGCCGTCGATCCCGGCCACCCCGGCCACCCCGACCGTCCCGACCACTCCGGCGGCCGTGCCCCCGCCGGCCGAACCGCTCGAAGCGGCCGAGCCGGTCCGACCTGTCGAACCGGTCGAGCCGGTCGAAGCGGACCGGGGACCGGCGGTGCCCGGACCGCGGCCCGGATGGTGGGACACGCTCACGGGGTGGCTGCGTCGCTGACCACCGGGCCGGGCGGCCGCGGATAGAGTCGGCCCGACGCCGCGTCGACCGCCACCGCACCGACCATCGGAGAGTGCCCCCGTGTCCCTGGTACGCGTCCACAACTTCTCCGTCTCGCTCGACGGCTACGGCACGGGCGAGGGCCAGAGCCTGGAAGCCCCGTTCGGCCACGCGGGCGACCGGCTGCACCGCTGGTTCTTCCACACCCGGACCTTCCGCGCCATGCTCGGCCAGCAGGGCGGCGACACCGGCGTCGACGACGCCGTCGCGCGCACCTGGGCCGACGGCATCGGCGCGGAGATCATGGGGCGCAACAAGTTCGGCCCGCAGCGCGGCCCGTGGCAGGACCACGAATGGAACGGCTGGTGGGGGCCGAACCCCCCGTTCCACACCCCGGTGTTCATCATGACCCACCACCCCAGGCCCAGCGTCGAGATGGCGGGCGGCACCACCTTCCACTTCGTCGACGGCTCCCCCCAGGAGGTGCTCGCCCGGGCCCGGGAGGCCGCCGGCGGCCTGGACGTCCGCATCGGCGGCGGGCCGACCACCGTCCGCGCCTTCCTCACCGCCGACCTGATCGACCACCTCCACGTCGCCGTGGTCCCGATCCTGCTCGGCCGCGGCGAGCGCCTCTGGGACGGTCAGGAGGGCCTGGACGAACGCTTCCACGCCGAGTCCGTCACCACCCCGAGCGGCGTCACCCACCTGACCTTCACCCGCCCCCAGCCTCAGCAGGACTGAGGGTTCGCCCGGGCCCGGGCTCTGCCCGCGTTCGGGGCGCAACCCCGGATCCGGACGAACCGTTCCTTCGTGCAGGGGAGTTGCGGGTTGTTGGTGTGCGTCGGGGATGACCTGGGCATGATCTGGCAAATCCATGCCAGGTGTCGGTAGCGTGACGGCCCGACACCTGCCCTCCCTGAGGAGTCCTCGTGGCGAACACCTTCCTGCGGCGGTTGTCCTTACCCGCCGCGCTCGCCGTCCTGACCGCGGCGGCCTCGGCCTTCGGCGCGGGCACGGCGCACGCGGCCGATCCGGGCGGCCCGTGCGACCCCCGCGTGAGCAAGTACGGGCTGTACGAGGTCTCGACCGCCGTCGTGGAACCGGTGCTCACCCACTGGAAGGGCATCACCATAGCCCCCGGCACCACCGGCTCCATCGAGACCACCGTGACCGAGGTCCAGAACGTCAGCACCACGTTCAACGCCTCGACCGAGATCAACTCGGAGGTGGGCGCGTTCTTCGCGAAGGTCTCCGTCAAGGTCGGGTTCTCGGTCCAGACGAGCAAGTCCAGCAGCAGCACGTGGTCCCAGAAGGTCACGCTGAACTTCTCCCGACCCGGCGACTACGCGGTGTTCAAGGGCACCAACCGCGTCCAGGGCAAGGCCGACGAGTACGTCTGTCTCCCCCGCGACTTCCGGTACCCCAATTCCGGTGACGGGTACTGGGCCTACCTCTTCGGCTCGCACCCCGTCTACAGCACCTTCGACGCCCAGATCGAGGGCACCGTCTCCTGCGACACCCCGGTCTCCCCCGGTACCGTCCAGGAACTCGCCCGCAACAAGCTCGTCTGCCACTGAGCACCGCCCCGCCCGGGACCGGCCGCCTCCCGGCCGGCCCCGGGCGGGAGGCGGCCGCACCCTGGGGCGTGTCCGACCATTCGCGTCGGATCGGCGTGCGGCTCCCCCAGCCTCCGGCCGGCGGGAATGGTCAAACACGCCTCAGTACGAGCCCGATTCGATTTCGGCCACCACGCCCGGGCGGCCGGGTCGCCAGCCGAGACCGGTGCGGGCGGCGGCGCCGCTGACGCTCTGGTCGAGGGCGAGGGCGTCCGCGAAGAGCGGGCCGAAGACCTCGGCGGCCTCTTCCACGGGCACCGCGTGCGGGGCGGCGGACACTCCGGCCGCGCGGCCGGCGGCGCGGGCGAGGTCGCGCACCGGGGTGGCCGGCTCGCCGACGCCGTGCCAGAGGGTGCCGGCCTCGGCCCGTTCGACGGCGGCCACGAACAGCTCGGCCAGGTCGTCCACGTGGACGGTCGGCCAGCGCACGCCCTCCTCGCCGTAGTACTCGGGCACACCCTGCTTGCGGGCCCGCTCGACCAGGATGGCGGGGATGCCGCCGCCGCGGCCGTACACGATGCCGGGCCGGACGACGACCGCGCGCACGCCTTCGGTGGCCTCGGCCAGCACCCGCTGCTCGATCCGCGGGCGGTAGCCGACGATGTCGATCGGGTCGGTCGGGGCCTCCTCGCCGACCTCCTGGGCCTCGCCGGTGGCGCCGAGCACCCAGACGCCGCTGGTGTAGACGAAGGGGCGGCCGGTGCCGCGCAGCGCAGTGGCGAGCGCCTCGATGACGGCGGTGTCGACGTCGGCGTCGCCGCTCGGGGGAGCCAGGTGGATCACGCCGTCGATGTCCGGGGTCACCGCACCGGCCAGCGAGGCCGGGTCGGCGGTGTCGCCGACCAGCTGGGCGTGCCAGCCCCGGTCGGGCTGCGGCTCGGCGCTACGGGTGAGCGCGACGACCTGGTGGCCGGCCGCGGCGAGGTGCTCGGCGAGGGCCGAGCCGATGTAGCCGGTGGCACCGGTGAGCAGAATCTTCATGACATTCCACCTCTGTCGAAAATTTCGATATCGAAACTATAGGCAGGATGGGTCCGCGATGTCAAACATTTCCACGTCGAACTGTTAGACTCGGCGCATGACGGAACAGCAGCCGCAGCACGACGGCGTCGACCGCATCACCGCACAGTGGCGCGCGGTCCGCCCCGACCTGGACACCTCCCCCATGGCCGTGATCGGCCGCGTCTCCCGCGCCTCGCGCCTGCTGGAGCGCGGGGTCAAGGAGAACCTGGCCGTCCACGGCATCGAACCCTGGGAGTTCGACGTCCTGGCCACCCTGCTGCGCTCCGGCCCGCCCCACGTCCTCACCGCCGGCGAGCTGAGCTCGGCCGCGATGGTCAGCTCCGCGGCACTCACCAACCGCATCGACCACCTCGTGGAGAAGGGGCTGGTCGACCGCGCCGTCGACCCCGCCCACCGCCGCCGGGTGCTGATCTCCCTCACCGACAGCGGCCGGGAGCTGACCAACCGGCTCGTCGAGCACCACCTCGCCGGCGAGGAACGCCAGCTCGCCGGACTCACCACCGCCGAACGCGACCAGCTCACCGGACTCCTGCGCCGCCTCCTCGTCACCCTCGGCGACCACGCCGAGGACCCCGGCCCCCGGCGGTAGCCGCCCGCCCGGGGCCGGGGAGCCGTGATGCCCGGCCGAGGGGCCCGCTTCAGAAGTGGATCAACGGCGGGGACGGGGAGGGATCACTCCTGGAACGGGCCCTGGCCGGCGAGGAACGGGGCCAGGACGTCGAGGAGTTCCGCGGGGGCGTCGACGGCGATGAGGTGGCCGGCGGTGGGGAGCTCGACCAGGTCGGCGGTGGGGATGGCCGTGGCGTAGCGGCGGCCGATGGCCCGGAAGTCGGCGACGTCGAGACCGCCGGTCGCGACCAGGGTCGGGACGGTGACGGTGGCGAGGTCGCCGGTCGTGACGCCCTGGGAGTGCTCGCCGACGGCGGCCTGGTTCACCAGGGAGGTTCGCAGGGGGGCGCGCAGTCGGTCGGCCGCGTCCGGGGGCACCTCGTCCCAGGTGCGGGCCGGCCCGCGGACCCACATGTCGAGGTTGACGCGGACGGCGGTGTCGAGGTCGCCCGCGGCCAGGGCCGCCGTCTCGGCCTCGTCGTAGGCGATCATCTCGGCGGACCAGTCGTAGCCCGGCCACGGCGGGGCGAGCAGTGCCAGCGCGTGCACCCGGTCCGGGTGGGTGAGGGTGAAGTCCACGGCGACCCGGCCGCCCCAGGAGGCGCCCACCAGCCGGACGCGCTCGTGGCCGAGGTGGTCCAGGAGGCGGCGCAGGTCGTCGGTCTCGCGGAAGGGTCCGGCCGGGGGCGCGGACTCGCCGAAGCCGCGCAGGTCGTAGCGGATCACGGTGTGCCGCTGCGCGAGCGCGGGGACGACCGCGTCCCACATGCGGTGGTCGGCGATGCCCGCGTGCACGAGGACCACGGGCGGACCGTCACCGGAGACGACGTAGGAGAGGTGGCCGAGATCGTCGGCGAGCCTGAGCATTCGCAGATGTTCGCAGGTGGCAGGCGCATGCGCCACCCCTTGACGATCACCGTCGCCGCAACCGGTGCGCCCCCGCCCGCCCGGGTGCGCCCCGGGCGGAGGAGCCGGGTGAGGTTTGCGACTCCCTCCGGGGTGCCATATCCGAGGCTCAGGCCGGATCCGGCAGTCGGCCGGATCGGGCCGACCGAGGGAGGGGACACCCGGATGACAGACACCCACCGGTCCGCGCTGCGGTACACCGCCGACATCACCGCGGAGGACATCGAGGGCCTGGCCCGGTTCATCGGCCGGCGGATCGTCCAGTTGCGGAAGGGGGCCGGAGCGTCGGGGAGCGAGGAGGAGCGGGTCGGGGACGCGCTGGCCCAGACCGTCGCGGCCCTCACCGGGAGCGCGCGGGAGGTCCTCGGCGCGCTCGCCGACCGGGCCGCGGAGGCCGGATCGGAGCCCGGATCGCCGGCCGCGCCGCAGGAGGGCGCGGACGGCCACGCGGTGGAGGAGCTGATGGTCCGGCTCAGCACGCTGTGGCGGTACCTGTTGACGGCCGCCGAGGCGTGGAGCCACCTGCCGGACTACGACGTGGCGCGCTGGCGGCTCGACGGCCACCTGGACGCCGAGCACGAGGCGCGGGACCGCTGGCTGGCGGCGGGCGGGGCCTGGTAGCGGCCCGGACCGGCCCCGGCCCGGGTGGGCGGGGCCGGCCGCGCGGGACGTCAGTTCCAGGGGTTGGCGGCCTGGTCGTTGATGTTCACCCAGAAGCGGACGTTCTTCGGCAGGTTGCCGTTGGCCCAGAACGTCCAGCCGCCGGGCGACGAGTAGTTGTCGCCGTAGTGGCCGTCGTGGAACTCGGCCTGCCTCCAGTTGCGGCCGAACTGCCCGCGGCAGATGGCGTTGGCCGCCTCCGGGCTGGTCAGCTCCGTCCCCTTCACGGGGCGGCTGATCTCCACCTCGCCCAGGGCCCAGCCGTTGTAGAAGCCGATGACGATCCCGGGCGGGGCGGGCCGGAAGTCCTGGTTGAGGCAGAGCACCGGCAGCGAGTTCCAGGCGGGGGTGTCGCCGTTGTACGGGTCACTGGCGGTGCCGCCGGGGCCGCCGACCTGGATGGCGTAGCCCGCACCGTAGTTGAGGAGTTCCCAGGTCATGCCGGGGTGGTTGGCGGTCGTGGTGGCCTGCGCGGTCGGGGCGGCGGCCAGCGGGGCGAGGGCGGCCACGGCGGTGGCGGCCGCGACGGCGGCGAAGCGCTTGATGCGGATCATGGGTCGTTCCTCCAGGGAACTGCGGGGCGGGGGTGAGCACGGCGCCGTACCCCTGCGGGCCGGCGCACACCGACCCTCTCAATCACGCGCACGTATCTGGCATGATCTGGTCATCGGATCGTCACCAAACGCGACGACCCGACAGCGGTGTGCAAGACCCTGGGGAGGGGCAGCGCATGGAGTTCGCGATTCTGGGACCGCTGGAAGTCCGGACCGACGGGGGCGACCGGGTCCGGTTGGGGGGCGTGCGCCAGGAGCGGCTGCTCGCCGCACTGTTGCTCAACACGGGCGGCGCCGTACCGGTGGCCCGGCTGGTGGACGCCGTCTGGGACGACCGGCCGCCGGCCACCGCCGACCGCCAGGTCCGCAACCTGGCGGGGCTGCTGCGCCGGGGCTTCCACCGCGCCGAGCCGGCCGGACCGCCCGCACTGCAGACCGACGGGCGCGGCTACCGCATCCTGCTCGACGGCCACCGGCTGGACGCCCGGACCTTCGCCGACACGGTCGCCCGCTCCCGCCGCACGGCCGCCGCCGGACAGCCGTCCGCCGCGGCGGCGCACCTGCGCGAGGCCCTCGCGCTCTGGCGCGGGCCCGTGCTCGACGGGCTGGCGGGACAGGCGATCAGGGCGGGCGCAGTGCCGCTGGACGAACTCCGGCTCACCGCCTGGGAGGACTGCCTCGACCTGGAGGCCGCCCTCGGCCGGCACCGGGCCGGCATTCCCGAGCTCACCGCACTGGTCGCCGACCATCCGCTGCGGGAGCGGCTCGTCGGACAGCTGATGCGGGCGCTGCACGCCTCCGGCCGGACGGCCGACGCCCTGGCGGCGCACCGGCGGTTCACCACCCGGCTCGCCGAGGAGCTGGGCCTCGACCCGAGCCCGGAACTGCGGCGGCTGCACCTGGAGTTGCTCACCACCGGGACGGGCCGGGAGGACGGGCCGCGCCCGGTCCGGGGAGGCGGTCCGGGCGAGCGAGGAGATCGAAGAGCGCGCGAGGCCGCTCCCCCGACCGCCGCCCCGGCTCCCCCGACCACCCGGGCCGCACCGCCCCGGCCCGCCCAACTGCCGCCCCCGCTCGCCACGTTCACCGGGCGCGCCGCGGAACTCGCCGCCCTCGACGGCTTCGCCGACGCCGCGACGCCCCCGGCCGACGCCACCTTCCCGGCCGACGCCACCGCCTTCGCCGGCGGCCCCGCCGCCCGGATCTGCGCCGTCTCCGGCAGCGCCGGGATCGGCAAGAGCACCCTGGTCGTCCGCTGGGCGCACCGGCGGCGCGACCACTTCCCCGGCGGCCAGCTCTACGCCGACCTGCACGGCTTCTCCGCCGAACCGCCGCTGCCGCCGCACGCCGTGCTGGCCCGCTTCCTGCGCGCCCTCGGAGTGCCCGGCGAGCAGGTGCCGAGCGTCCCGGAGGAGGCCGCCGCGCTCTACCGCTCCCTGCTGGCCGGCCAGCGGGTGCTGGTCGTCCTGGACAACGCGCGCAGCGCCGAGCAGGTCCGGCCGCTGCTCCCGGGCGCGCCCGAGTGCCTGACGGTGGTCACCAGCCGCTCCGGCCTGGCGGGGCTCACCGCCCGGGACGGCGCCCGCCCGCTGGCCCTCGACCTGATGCCGGCGCGGGACGCCGTCGCGCTGCTCGACCGCGTCATCGGCGGCCGGCGGGCCCGGTCCGAGCCGACCGCCGTCACCGAACTGGCCGCCGTCTGCGGCCGGTTGCCGCTCGCCCTGGCCATCGCGGCCAGCCGCCTCGCCGAGCGCCCCGGCCGGACGGTCGCCGACCACGTCGCCGAACTGCGCGACACCGGGGACCGACTCACCGCGCTGGCAATCGACGGTGACGCCACCTCGGCCGTCCGCGCCGCCCTCGACCTCTCCTACCGCGCCCTGCCCGCCACCGCCCGCGCCCTGTTCCGGCTGCTCGCGCTCGCCCCCGGCCCCGGCCTCTCCGCGGCGGCGGCCGCCGCGCTCCGCGGCGAACGCACCGCCGCCGTGCGCCCCGTCCTGGAGCAGTTGACCACCGCCCACCTGCTCACCCACGAGGGCGGGGACCGCTACCGGCTGCACGACCTGCTGCGCCTGTACGCGGCCGAGCGCGCCGACGCCGAGACCGGCCGGGCGGTGCGCACCGCCGCCCGCGAACGGCTGGGCACCTGGTACCTGCACCACGCCGACGCCGCCGCCCGGCTGCTCACCCCGCACCGCCGGCGGATCCCGCTCCCCCCGCCCGGCCCCTGGTACGAACCGCCCGCCTTCACCACCGCCGCCGGGGCCCAACGGTGGTGCGAGAGCGAGCACACCCATGTGCTGCGCGTGGTGCGCGCGGCCGCCGCGGACGGCCCGGACGACCTCGCCTGGCGGCTGCCGGTGGTCCTGTGGAGCTACTACTTCACCAGTCCGCACCTGGACGACCGCGAGGAGGCCGCCCGGCTCGCGGTGGCGGCGGCCGGACGGGCCGGTGACCGGTACGGCGAGGGCCACGCCCGCAACGACCTCGCCACCGCGCTCGGCGCGCTCGGCCGGCACGACGAGACGCTTGCCGAACTCCGGCTCGCCCGGGCCCTGTTCGCGTCGATCGGGGACCGGGACGGCGAGGCCAACGTGATCGGCAACCTCGGCGACCACTGGCTCAGCACCGGCGCCTTCGGCCAGGCGCGGCTGTACTTCCAGGGCGCGCTCGCGCTGCTCCGGGCGCAGCCGGAGGACCGCCGGGACGACTGGGCGATCCGGGTGTGCGAGACCAACATCGGCGTCACCGCGATGCTGGCGGGCCGCGGCCGGGAGGCGGGCGAGTACCTGCACCGGGCCCTGGACCGCCACCGCTCCACCGGGGATCCGGTGCTGGAGGGCATCACGCTCTACTACCTGGCGGACCACCACCGCCGGCTGGACCACCCCGAGCAGGCCGCCGAGCGGCTGCGCCAGGCCCTGGCGCTGATCGACGGCACGACCGGCAACCCGCGGCTGCGCGCCGACGTCCTGGCGGCCCTCGCCGAACTGGGCGAGGACCGCCCCGCCTGACCGCCCCGCCTCACCGCCCGACCGCCCGCCCGCCCGCCGCGACCCGGTCCGTCCCCCGGGCGGGTGATGGCGGCGGCGCGACCGCACGGCGGGCGGTGGAACGGGGACCGGTCGTGGTCGGATGGGCGGTCGGCGTGGGAAGGGCGGGACGGTGCGGCGGCTCAGGGTGGTGGCGGCGGTGGCGTCGGCGGCGGTGCTCGCCACGGCGGCGGTGGGGCCCACCGAGCCGCCGGACGGAGGTGGGGCGGCGGCGGAACGGCCGGCCGGCGAGGCGGGTGCGACGGGCAGGTCCGGCGGGCTCGGCGGGTTCGGCGGGCTCGGGGCGATCGGTGCGGTGAGCGGGTTCGGGGGGCTCGGCGGTCCCGGTGCGGGCCGGCTGCGGCTGCTCGCCGGGGTGCTGCGCCAGGACCGGCCCGGCAGCGGCTGGTACCTGGTCGGCGGGGCGCACCTGGTGCTCAACCTGGCGGTGGCGTCCGCCGACCACCAGCAGATCGTGCTGCGCTTCCCGCCCGCCCGGCGCGTGGTGTCCGTGCTCTGCGGGCCCGACGAGACGTACTCGCCGCTCGGCTACACCTGCGGCGCGTCCGTCTCGCTGGACGCGGTGACCGTCCGGCTGGGGCGGGGCGGGCGGCTCGCCGACCCGATGTCCACGGCGGCCGGGCCGTACGCGAACTTCTGGCTGCTGGGGCTCGTCGAGCAGCGCTGAGCAACTCCGGTCCGGCCCGGCGGTCCTGACCACCGGACCGGGTCGGCGGTCTTGACGGAACGGTCCACGAAAAGGTGTTCTGTACCACGGAGCCGGCAAGGTCGCCGGCCGCGCGTCCCGGTGGGGCATAGCCCGGGGCCGTACCTCCGGGTGACATCTCCCCCGCCGCCGGACGGGGCTCCTACGGTTTCCCGCAACCCCCACACCCCGATCGCGGGAGACCCCCATGCTCCGACGACCCGCCAGGGCCGCGTGCGCCGTCCTGGCCACCGCCGCCCTCGCTCTGACGGCTCTCCAGGGCACCGCCGGTGCCGCCGCCCCGGACCCCGGGTCCGCCGCGACCGCGCGGGCCGCCGCCTCGGCCGCCGCGGGCGCGCCGGACACCCTCGGCACGGCCGCCGCCACGCCCGAGGTGCTCGACGCCTTGCAGCGCGACCTCGGTCTGACGGCCGGCCAGGCGCGGGCCCGGACCGCCAACGAGGCCCGGGCCGGTGCCCGGGCGGGGGCTCTCGCCCAGGGCCTGGGCGGCAGTTGGGCCGGCTCCTGGGTGGAGGGCGCCGACGCGGCCGGGCTGGCCGTCGCCACCACCCGGGCCGCCGACGCCGCGACCATCCGCGCGGCGGGCGCCCGGCCGGTGGTCGTCGCGCACCCGCTGGCCGCGTTGGACGGAACGCTGGCCGCGCTCGACCGGGCCGCCGGGCGCGGCGCGGCGGGCCGGGCGGACGCGCTCGCGGCGCCGGTGCGCTTCGTCGACGTGCGCACCAACTCCGTGGTGGTGCAGGCCACCGACCCGGCCGCGGCCGAGCGGCTGGTCACCGCCGCCGGGGTGGACCGGGCGGCGGTCCGGGTGGAGCGGGTGGCCGAGGCCCCGCGTCCGCTCTACGACCTGCGCGGCGGCGACGCGTACTACATCGACGGCAGCAGCCGCTGCTCGATCGGCTTCCCGATCACCCGGGGGACCACCCAGGGCTTCGTCAGCGCGGGCCACTGCGGCCGGGCGGGCTCCAGCACGACCGGGTCCAACCGGGTCTCCCAGGGCAGCTTCCAGGCCTCGGTCTTCCCGGGCAACGACATGTCCTGGGTCGCCACCACCAGCGGCTGGACGGCGACCCCGTACGTGAACAGCGCGGCCGGCGCGGTGAGCGGCTCGGTGCTCCAGCAGGTCGGCGCCTCGGTCTGCCGCTCCGGCTCCACCACCGGCTGGCACTGCGGGACCATCCAGCAGCACGGCACCAGCGTCACCTACCAGGAGGGCACCGTCTCCGGCGTGACCCGCACCAATGTGTGCGCCGAGCCCGGTGACTCGGGCGGCTCCTTCATCTCCGGGACCCAGGCGCAGGGGGTGACCTCCGGCGGCACCGGCAACTGCTCGCAGGGCGGCACCACCTACTTCCAGCCGGTCAACCCGATCCTGCAGGGCTACGGGCTGACCCTGAAGACGGACTCCCAGGGCCCCGGCCCGGGCCCCGGCAACCCCGGCGGCACCTGGGCGGTCGGCACCGTCTACCAGGCCGGTGACACGGTGACCTACGGCAGCACCTCCTACCGCTGCCTCCAGGGCCACCAGGCGCAGGTCGGTTGGGAGCCGCCGAACGCGCCGGCGCTGTGGCAGGCGGTCTGACCGTCGGCGTCCGGGTACCTCCGCCCGCAGGACGAGAACGCGACGGCGGGCCGCCGGTGTGAGACCTTGGACGGGGGCGAACCACCCAAGGAGGCCCGATGTCCTCGAAGCGTCGCCGCAAGAAGAGGGCCCGCCGCAAAGGCGCCAACCACGGCAAGCGGCCCCAGTGCTGAACCGGCGCTGACCGTCGCCGAGCCGTCACCGTGGCCGCCGCGCCGGTCCGGACACCCGTCCGGGCCGGCGCGGCGGCGTTCACGCCCCGGCGTTCACGCCCCGGCGGGCTCGGTCGGCTCGGGCGCGTAGTACAGGCTCGCCATGGACGCGCGGACGCTCCAGCCGAGGGCTGAGTACAGCGCCCGCCCCTCGGGCGTGGCGACCAGCATGCCGGTGGCGGCCCCGTCGCGGTGCCCGGCGTCCCGCAGGGCCCCCACCACCAGCGAGCCGAGCCCCCGCCGGCGGTGCCCGGGGTCGGTCTCGATCTGGTCGGCGACGGCCGTCGCCCCGGTGACGGCGAGCTGGCCGCGCGCGGCGAACCGGCCGTCCTCGGTGCGGACCAGCACCCTGACTACGCCCCCGCGCCGCCAGCTGGTGAGCGTGTACCCGGCGGGCACCACCGGGCGCTCGGCGGCCAGCGGGACGGTCATCAGGTAGCCGGGGAGGTCGTAGTGCCAGCCGGGCCCGAGCCAGGGCCGGACGGTCTCGTCGTCGGCGAAGAGCTTCAGCCAGGTGCCCGGCGCGGTGGTGGCCGCCACCAGCTTGCGGACGTCGGCCTCGGTGGGTTCCGGCAGGACGTGCCGGGCCACCTGCTCCGGCCGGCCGACGTCGACGCTCCAGCCCCAGGGCTCGTCCACCGGGTCGGCCGCACCCCGCGACACGATCCAGCCCTCGACCCACGCCCGCACCAGCTCATTGACGGTGGGCTCGTCCACCCGCCACCCCCTGTAAGAGTCACTACTTGAGTTGACATCTTACCCAGGTCCGGTGGCGGGCGGGCTCGGGGGCCGGCGCAGGCAGGAGCAGGTGCGCGGCCCCCGGCGGGGGATCGTCAGAAGCACGTCCCCGGGGACTCGGCCCAGCCCGAGGTGTAGCTGCCGTTCGTGTACCACATCCGGGTGTAGTAGCAGTACCCCGCCGTCCCGCCCGCGAAGACGTCTCCGCGGTAGTAGCCGTTACCGGGGCCGACCACCCCGGCGTTGAGCACCGAGCCGAAACTCGTCGGCTCACCCGCCTGCCAGGCCGGCTTCCAGCCGATCTGCAGGTAGATCCGGATGTCGGTCTGCGGACTGTTCACGTAGCCGTAGCCGTCCGACCCGCTGGAGGTGTAGGCGATGTTGCACGGGTTGAGCTGAACCCCGCTCGGGTAGGCGCCGGGCGCTGTGTAGCCCCGACAGCCGCCGCTGGTGGCAGCGCCGGCGGTACCGGACACGGCCAACGGCAGCAGCGCGCCGGCCGCGATGGCGACGGCGACTCCTGCCTTGGCCCTGCGGCTGATCTTCCCCATGACTTCCCTCCCTGGGCCGGCGCTCGTCCGCGCCGGCCGCTCTGTCGACTGCCGGTCCCCGCCTTCCGAGGCCCGGCCGAGGCGATGCTGCCACCGCGCCCGGCCTGCTCCCAGGGGCTCCGGCCCACCCCGGACGGATCCGGACGGACCTGGACGACCGTGGACGGGCCGAGCCGGGACGGGGCGGCGGACGGGTTGACGGTCGCACTGTCACGCCGTCAACCCGTCACACCCCCACGCTCGAGTGAGCACCCGTCAGGCCGACCCGCCGCACGCACCGGGGTGAATGCGGCCACGTTCGGGCGCATCAAGACGATTTGTCAGATTTTCAGACGACATACTGCACCTATATGGTCACCGTGGGTAGCGATATGCCTTCCGCACGTACTCGGTCCACGGTTTCCTCCCCCACCTCGTCACACCGGACCGTTCGACCGAAGGGAATCGTCATGAGGCGCTGTCCACCCACCAGCGGGCGCGAGCGAAGACACCACGGACCCGCCGGGCTCCGCGACCGCCTCACCCGGGCCGCGCTCCCCCTCCTCCTCGCGCTCGCCACGGCGTCCGGCTCCTTCGCCGCTCCCGCGGTGGCACACGCCCCGTCCACTCCCGCCGCCGGCGGCCGGGCCGTTCCCGCCGACCACGGCACCGCCCGTCACACCGGCCGCCAGCAACCCGTGACCCTGGCGAAGACCGGCACCGACGTCACCACCGGCAGCACGACCCAGACCGCCCACGGCGACACCGTCCGCTGGGTCGTCTCCGCGACCAACCCGGACGGCGCCCCCGTCAGCACCACGATCACCGACGCGATCCAGGGCGGACCGGGCAGCACACCGCAGGCCCAGTCCTACGTCCCCGGGTCGCTCAAGGCGCCCCCCGGCTTCACCAGGCAGTGGTCCACCGACGGCGGTGCGACCTTCTCCGGCACCGACCAGGGCACCGCCACCAACGTCGTCCAGGCGACCGACCCGCTGCTCGCGTCACCCGCGACCGGCCAGGTGGTCCAGATCCCGCCGCCGTTCACCCCGGTCAACACCGCCACCGGCGGCGACGGCTTCACCCCCATCCTCTACACCGCCACCATCAACGGCGTCCCCACGCCCGAGATCTGGAACATCTACCACCACGGGTTCTCCAACACGGCCAGCGTGGTCTGCACCGACCTGCTCACCAACGGCCCCTGCCCGACTCCGACCGGAGCCCCCGCCAGTTGGCCCCAGCCGCTCAACTCCTCGGTGGCCGGAGCGACCACCGGCGACCTCGGCAGCACCCGCACACCGACCTATGTGCAGTCCGGCTCCAAGCTGTACTACGCCGCGGTCAGCCGGGTCACGTACGCGGTGATCGGCGTCGGCTGCATCGACCTCCAGGCCCAGGCCAGCTGCGGCTTCACGCCCCTGCAGACCGGCACCGGCTCGGTCGTGGGCGGCGTGGTCGAGGCACCGAACAAGCTCATCTACGCGGTGTCCGGCACCGGTGAGATCCTCTGCTACGACCCCGTCGCCAACGCCTCCTGCGGGACCTTCTTCATCGACCTGCCGCCCAACGAGGGCCAGGGCGGCTTCGGCGGTGACTTCGTCGGGACCATGAGGGTCATCAACGGCAAGATCTACCTCACCAACAACCAGCTGGCCCCGCTGCCCACGCTGATGTCCTGCTTCGATCCGTCGACGAACGCCGCGTGCACCGGCTGGTCCGTCCCCAAGATCGTGGTCACCCCGCTCGGCACCGCCCCCGCCCGGGCCGACAACGTCTTCGAGATGTACAACTCGGCCGGCACCGTCACCGGCGTCTGCACGGTGGTCGGCGGTGTCGACCTCGCGGTCAACCCGCCCGTCGGCACCGTCGTCTGCTTCGACCTGACGGGCAACCCGATCGCCGCGCCCCCCGGGCTCCAGGCCCTGGTCAGCACCAACGTCGCCTCCGGCGAGGCCAACTACCAGGTGCCACTGACCATCACCGCCCCCAACGGGCACCTGGAGACCGAGTTCCCGTTCTGGATCTACACCGGCAACACGCCGACCCTCAACAGCTCCGAGTTCTGCTACGACTGGAACACCCAGGCCCCCTGCGCCCAGTACGGCACCAACGGCGTCGTCAACGGCCCGCCCAACGTCAACGGCGGCAACACCAGCCCCTACGGCTTCGCCTACGACGGCCAGTGCAAGTACAGCCTCGGCGACACCGGCGTCCTGTTCTCGATCGACCCGGTCACCGGTGCCTCCCCCTGCCTGAAGACCAAGGCCCAGAGCACCCTCAACCCCTCCGCGTACTACTGCGACGGGGCCACCGGACACGTGCGGTCGTACGGCACGGTCAGCCTCTTCGACATCGACCCGACGACCGTCGACTTCACCCAATCCTCGGTGACCGTGCTGGCCTCCGACGGCACCACGATCGGCACCTTCCCGTTCAACCCCGGTACGGGAACGGCGGACATCTCGTCCGTCCCGACCAGCGACTCACCGATCCAGGTGATCGCCAACCTCACCCTGATCAACGAGTCGTCGTTCACCCCCGACAACCACCCGAAGATGCAGGTGACCTTCGTCGGCGACGCGCCGCAGATCTGCTTCGAGACCACGGTGTCGGCCGACTGCTCGGTCACCTCCATCTCCAACCAGGCGTCCGCCGTCACCAACGGCCTGCCGCCGGTCACCTCCAACACGGTCACCCTCCAGGTGACGCCGGGGGCCTCGTGCACCCCGATGCTGACCATCAACAAGGAGGTCTGCACCTCCACCAACGCCGCCGACTGCACCGATGGCGGCCCCGGACCCTGGGCGAAGACCACCACCATCCCCAGCGGCACCACCGCCTACTGGCGCATCACCGTCACCAACACCGGCACCGTCCCCGTCACCGGCATCACCCTCACCGACGCCGTCTCACCGTCCTGCGTCACCGCAGCCGGGACGTTCGACCTCGCGGTCGGCGCCTCCCACCAGGTCTTCTGCGACCTCACCAACGTCACCCAGCACACCGTCAACACCGTCACCGCCTCCTTCCCCGGACCCGGCGGCACGCCGATCACGACACCGCCGTCCGAGGCGACGGTCGACGTGACCCCGCCGGTCGTACCGTCCATCAGCATCAACAAGGAGGTCTGCACCTCCACCAACCCGGCCGATTGCGCTGACGGCGGCCCAGGCCCGTGGGCCAAGAGCACCACCATCCCCAGCGGCACCACCGCCTACTGGCGCATCACGGTGACGAACACCGGCACGGTCCCGGTCACCGGCATCACGCTCACGGACAGCGTCTCACCGTCCTGCGTGACCGCAGCAGGAACCTTCGACCTCGCGGTCGGCGCCTCACACCAGGTCTTCTGCGACCTCACCAACGTCACCCAGCACACCGTCAACACCGTCACCGCCTCCTTCCCCGGACCCGGCGGCACACCCATCACCACACCACCGTCCGAGGCGACCGTCGACATCACCCCGCCGGTCGTACCGTCCATCAGCATCAACAAAGAGGTCTGCACCTCCACCAACCCGGCCGATTGCGCTGACGGCGGCCCAGGACCCTGGGCGAAGACCACCACCGTGCCCAGCGGCACCACCGCCTACTGGCGCATCACCGTCACCAACACCGGCACCGTCCCCGTCACCGGCATCACCCTCACCGACGCCGTCTCACCGTCCTGCGTCACCGCAGCCGGGACGTTCGACCTCGCGGTCGGCGCCTCCCACCAGGTCTTCTGCGACCTCACCAACATCACCCAACACACCGTCAACACCGTCACCGCCAGCTTCCCCGGCCCCGGCGGCACGCCGATCACCACACCGCCGTCCGAGGCGACCGTCGACGTCACCCCGCCGGTCGTACCGTCCATCAGCATCAACAAGGAGGTCTGCACCTCCACCAACCCGGCCGATTGCGCTGACGGCGGCCCAGGCCCGTGGGCCAAGAGCACCACCATCCCCAGCGGCACCACCGCCTACTGGCGCATCACGGTGACGAACACCGGCACCGTCCCCGTCACCGGCATCACCCTCACCGACGCCGTCTCACCGTCCTGCGTCACCGCAGCCGGAACGTTCGACCTCGCCGTCGGCGCCTCCCACCAGGTCTTCTGCGACCTCACCAACATCACCCAACACACCGTCAACACCGTCACCGCCAGCTTCCCCGGCCCCGGCGGCACACCCATCACCACACCACCGTCCTCCGCCGAGGTCCAGATCACCGGCGCCACCCCGTCGCTGAACGTCAACAAGGAGGTCTGCCAGTCCGACAACGCCGGCAACTGCGGCCAGGGCGGGACCGGGCCGTGGGGCAAGGACGCGACCCTGCACAAGGGCAACGCGCCCGAGGAACTGTGCGCCCCGGACAAGTGCCAGGCGTTCTGGCGGATCACGGTCACCAACACCGGCACGGTGGACCTGACCGGGATCACGCTGAACGACGCCCAGGAGGTGGCGTGCGAGGTGGCGGCCGGGACGTTCGACCTGGCGGCGGGCCAGACGAGGACGTTCTACTGCTCCAGCCTGATCGGCGAGGACACCATCAACACCGTCACCGCCACCTACCTGCCGCCGAACTCCCCGCCCGGGACCCAGCCGGTGACCACGCCGCCGTCCTCCGCGCTCGCCCGGTGCAAGCCGCCGTGCGAGAAGGAGTGCCACGGACACGGACACGACTACGGCCATGACCACGGCCAGTGGCCGAACGAGGGCGGCAACGCTCCCGGCAGCCACCCGCTGGGAAGCCACCCGTCCCTGCCGGACGGCTTCGGGAGGCCCTCGGCGTTCGACCCGTCCGTCCTGCCCTATCTCACCGCTGATCCGTCGCTGACCGACCTCGACTGGCTGCTGCCCATCCTGGTCCCGCCCAGCGGCCTGCTCACCTGGCCGTGATCCGGCCGCACCGGCCCTGACGGGCCGAAGGGCGGTGGCCCGGGAAGAACGTCTTCCCGGGCCACCGCCGTGTGCGATCCGGCAGGGCGGTCAGCAGCCACCGGTCGGGCGGTTGCGGGCCACGAGGTCGGTGCGGCCGCGGGTGGCGTCCAGCCAGACCACCCGCTTGCCCTCGTCGGCGGCGGCGGAGAACTGGCTGCCCCGGTTGCACGAGAACCGCTCGGGGGCACCTCCGGTGACCGGGAGCTGGTACAGCTTCGGCAGCGCCGCGTTCGACCAGCCGCCGCTCGGCCGGTCGGTGCCGTGGGCGAAGGTGACGACCTGGTCGGTCGCGGTCAGCTCACTGTCCGTCGGAGTGACCGGCGCGCTGTCCGACAGCAGCTCGGTGACACCGGAGCCGTCGGCGGCACCGGAGCGCAGCGCGACGCCGCCGGAGCGGTTCGGCGGGGCCTGCCGCCAGAGCAGTCGGCCGCCCGCGAGGACCGGCGACGCGAGGTAGGGCTGCTCGGCACCGTTAGGGGTGCGCACCGGGTACTGCGCGGTGACCCGGCCGGCGGCGAGGGAGTAGACCGTCGGCGCCTGGACGGTCGTGTCGCCGTCCGTCCAGGTCTCGATCCAGCCGAGCAGGCCGCCCCGGAAGGCGAGGCTCTCGACGTCGTGGCCCTCGGGCAGCGGGAGGTCAACCGGCGCGGCGCCGGAGCGCACGAGGTGGATCCTGGTCCGCCCGGTCGCGTGGTCGATCACCAGGAAGGCGATGTCCCCGCCGGAGATCCGCACACTGGCGGGCGACTCGGTCGAGGAGCTGAACAGGGTGCGGATCGGCCCGCCGGTCAGTGAGCGGGTCAGCACGTCGGTCGACCCGGTCCCGGTGTCGTTGAGACCGATGGCCAGCCAGGCGGCGGAGGTGCCGTCGGTCGCCGCCCAGCCGTGGATCCGGCCGTCCTCCTCGCTGAGTCGGGTCGGGGTGCCGGGGGTGGCGACGGAGCCGGTGTAGAGGACCGTCCCGTCGCCGGACGGGTCGGTGTTGCCCATCACCCAGTGCCCGCCGCCGGCGGCGGGCCCGGTCGGGGCGGCGATGTCGCTCAGGAGCAGGCGGCTGTCCGCGCCGATCCGGCTCTGCCAGCCGGCCCGGATGCCGTGGTCGTCGAACGCGGCGGCCACGGTGCGCAGTTCGGCGCGGCCGAGGCCGAGCGAGCGGCCTGCGGCGAGAACGGCGTTGCGCCCGTCCACGAAGTCGTCCAGTGGCGTGAGGTAGGCGGTGATCGCGCGGTAGACCAGCCGGTCGGCCGTCAGCGGGTCGAGGGTGCGCCGGATGTCCCACAGCGCGCCGCTGAAGATGGTGGAGTTGAGGTGCACACCGGCGTTGTCGAGGCCGGGCGCGGCGCCGATGTAGTCGTCCACCGTGGTGCGGCGGTCGTCCATGCGACGGTTCGCGCAGGCCTCCGGGGTGCCGGTGCGGCACAGGGTGTCGCCGAGCAGCGCGGCCCGCGGGTCGCTCATCGCGATGCCACGGGTGGTCACGTCGACGGCACTGCCGAAGTAGTCGGCCACCGCCTCGTCCAGCGCGCCGGACTGGCCGGTGTAGACGAGACGGGCCGAGCTCTGGACGACGCCGTGGGTCATCTCGTGGCCCGCGACGTCGAGCGAGGCGGAGAAGGGGAAGTGCGTGGCGTCGCCGTTGCCGTAGATCATCTTCCGGCCGTCCCAGCCGGCGCCGGGGTAGGGCTTGCCGTCCATGCTCACGTTGGTCACTGAGACGATCGGACCGCCCTTGCCGTCGATCCCGTCGCGGCCGAGCCGGTCGCGGTAGAAGTCGTACACGGCGGCGGCGTTGCGGTGGGCGTCGGTCGCGCCGCTGGTGCCGGTCGCGGCCGGGAACGCCGGAGACGGGGAGCCGACCGGGAGGGTGCCCTCGGGCAGCTGGCCGCTGACCGACCAGAAGTCCCGCCCCTCTCCGTCGTAGGTGGCGATGCCGCCGCCGCGGGTGAGGTCGACGAGCCGGTAGCCGCCGTCCGGCTGGCGGGCGATGTCCACCGGCACCGTGCTGCCGTGCAGGTCGGGAGCGGTGCCGGTGGCGGGCTCGCCACCCGGCGCGGCGGCGCGGGCGCCGGTGGCGGTGGCGGTGGCGGTGGAGGCCCCGTCGTCGGCCTGGTACGGGAACCGGGCTCCGTGGGCGAGGGCGACGACGCCGAGCGTGGCGTCCACGTAGACCTCGCGGGCCTGCGGGTCGCCGGTCACCGGATCGGTGGAGCGCACGGTGAAGTGCCGGGTGAGCCGGCCCTTCCCGCCCGGCAGGACGACCGGGCCGCGGTCCTCGGCGGTGGCCGCCGCCCGGGCGACCGGGTCGGCGACCGTGCCGAGCGCCAGGCGGTGCAGCGTCGCCGTCGGCACGGTGGGGGCGGTCGGCGCGGTCAGGCCGGTGAAGTACTTGCCGCCGACCGATTCCACCCGCCGGTCGGCGTCCCCGCCGACCAGGCGCACCAGGTACTGCCCGCCGAGCACCGGCACACCGCCGTGCAGCTGTTGGAACCTGACGGTACTCAGGCCGTCGGCCGTCTGCTCGACCTCGGGTTCGGCCAGCTGGGCCGGGTCGACGCGGTACCGGTCGGCATGGGCCGCGAGGTGGGCCCGGGCCGCCTCGGCCGGGCTGCCGGGCGCCGCCTCAAAGAGTCCGGTCACCAGCTGCGGGGCGGCGGTGCCCTCCCCCGCCACCAGGCCGGGGACGGGGTCGGCGTCGGCGGCCGGGGCCGACGGGCCCGGTGGCGCGGCCAGGGCGGGTGACCCGGTGAACGTGAGCGCCAGCGCCAGGCCGAGGGCGGCGCCCGTGCCGAGCGCCTTGGCGGTGGGACGGGAACGTTGGTGCACTGCGGTCCTCCAGGGGAATCGGCAGTGTCGACAAGGCCGCAGGAGCAGCGATGTGACGGAACGTCACACGATGCTCGGCGGGCGGGGCCCGGCCCGTCCAGGCCATCGGGTCGAAAGTGCAGCGGGAAACCCAACCCCTGCGCGTCGGCGCAACCGCCCCGGGCCCGAACGGGCACGGACCGCCGCCGGCCTCCGAAAGACGCCCCCACGGCTGAACCTCCCCGGGCCCTGGAGCGTTGCGCCACCGAGAACACCGCGCCGTGCACAGGCAGGCGGCGCAGTTGTTCGGTGGCGGCCTCGACGAGGGGGGCGTCCTGTGGGGCGCGGAGGGTCTCCAGGAGGAGGGTGACGCGGGCGCCCGCGGGTTCGAGGCCTCCCTGGGCTGCTGCGGCTCGGCCGGACTGTTCGCCGAGGAGTACGACATCGCCCGGCGCCGACTGCGGGGCAACCTGCCGCAGGCCTTCGTGCGCGCGATGATGCTGGAGTGCGCGGCCCGGCCGGCCGCGCCGCCGTCCACACCACCACGGAGGCCCCGCATGACCGCTTCGCTCGCCGAGCTCACCGGCGACTACGTCCTCGACCCCGCCCACACCCGGATCGGCTTCGTCGCGCGCCATGCCATGGTGACCAAGGTCCGGGGCTCGTTCACGTCCTTCGAGGGCACCGCCCATCTGGACGGCGGCGACCCGGCCCGTTCGGCCGGTCAGGTGACGATCAAGGCCGAGAGCATCGAGACCGGTGTCCAGCAGCGCGACCAGCACCTGCGCACCAACGACTTCCTCGACGCGCCCACCTACCCCGACATCACCTTCCGCACCACCGCGGTCGAGCCGCGCTCCGACAGCGACTACCGGGTGACCGGCGACCTCACCATCAAGGACACCACCCGCCCGGTCACCATCGACTTCGAGTACACCGGCAACGCCGTCGACCCGTACGGCAACCTGCGGGTGGGCTTCGAGGGCTCGGTGACGATCAGCCGCAAGGACTACGGCATCACCTGGAACGCGGCACTGGAGGGCGGGGGCGTGCTGGTCGGCGACAAGGTGGTCCTGGAGTTCGACATCTCCGCGATCAAGCAGGCCTAGCGCGGCCGGCCATGTCCAGCACCGCCCGATATATCTAGCACCGCCCAACAGGTCTAGCACCACCTGCCAGGTCTAGCGCAGCCGAACATTCCTCCGTTCGCCAGAACGCCCGGTGGCGCCCCGGCCGCCGGGCGTCGGGCGTCGGGCGCGGGAGTCAGCGGCCGAGGAGGTGGCGGAGTCGCCGGCCGCCGCCGGCGCCCGCCCCACCGGCGACCGGCGCGTCAGGCGCCCGCTCGTCGGTCAGACGTTCGTCGGCCGTCCGTTCCTCGGTGCCCGGGGCCCGCGTTCCGGCGGCGGTCCGGCGGTCGTGCCGGGGCGTCCGGCGGAACAGCCGGGCCCTGCGGGCGGCCCTCATCAGTGCGAGGCCGAGGCAGAACAGCAGCGCGAGCGCCAGCCCGGCGAGGAAGATGCCAAGGCTGTTGAGCGTCACCAGGTCGGTGCCCAGGATGGTCACCTGGTACTCCGGCCCGCCGGCCAGGTTGTCGGCGATCAGCAGCCCGGTGAAGGCGCCGGTCACGGCGACCAGGAGCAGTCCGAACAGCAGCATCACGGTGTCCCTTCGGTCGGCGCCCCCTCGGTGTCCGATCCCCTCCGCAGCGTCGCGCCTACCCGGGCGGGCCCCGGCCTAACGCGGGGCGTCCGGGCGGTCGCCCGCCTGCCCGTCCCGCTCGACGCGGACGGCGACCAGGCAGGTGTCGTCGTCGGTGTCGGCCGGGCTCAGCTCCAGCAGCAGGTCCAGGTACCGCTCCAGGTCGGGGCCGGGCCGGCCGGCCGCCCGGATGAGGTGGTCGACGGACTCCTCGACGGGGCAGTCCCGGCGCTCGACCAGGCCGTCGGTGTAGAGCAGCAGGACGTCCCCCGGCTCCAGCCGGGCCGTGTACTCCTCGTACTCGGCGTCCGCCAGGGCACCGAGCAGCACCCCGTGCGGCAGCGGGAACACCTCGGCGCCGTCCGGGGCGAGCCTGATCGGCGGGAGGTGGCCGGCCCGGGCCCAGCGCAGTGTGCCGTCGTCCGGGCCGAGCAGCACGCACACGGCGGTCGCGGTCAGCTGCCCGGGCTCGCGCAGGGCCACGGTGTTGGCCCATTCCAGCAGCCGGCCCGGCCCCGCGCCGGTGACGGCCAGCCCGCGCAGCGCGTGCCGGAGCGCCACCATGCCGGTGGCCGCGCCCACGCCGTGGCCGGCCACGTCCCCGACGGCGAGCAGCACCTGCCGGTCGGGCAGCACCAGCACGTCGTACCAGTCGCCGCCGACCCGCTCGCGCTTGGCCGCGGGGCGGTAACGGACGGCGGCGCGCAGCCCGGTGGCGCCGAGCGACGGCGGCGCGGCGGGCAGGATCGCCTGCTGGAGCCGCAGCGCCAGCTGTTCGCGCTCGGCCGACTCCTGCTCGCTGTCGGCCAGCCGCGCCCGGGTGGCGCCGAGCGCGACCTCCGTCCAGTGCTGCGCCGACACGTCGTGGTAGGCGCCGCGCACGGCGCTCAGCGCTCCGTCGGCGTCCAGGACCGGTTCGGCCACCACGCGGGTGTAGCGCTGCGTGCCGTCCGGGCGGACCAGCCGGAACACCGCCGAGGCCGTGCGCAGCCGGTGCTGGACGGTGTCCTGCAGCCGCCGGACGGCGGGCTCGTCGTCCGGGTGCACATGCCGGTCGAGCCGGGCCAGCGGGACCGCCGGGGCGCCGGGCGGCCGACCGAACAGCTCGGACAGGCCCGCGCTCCAGAGGATCCGGCCGGTGGCGGTCTGCTCCTCGAACCCGGCCACCTGGGCGAGGCGCTGGGCCTGGCGCAGCAGCGCGGTCTGTTCGGACTCCCCGGGCTGGTCGGCTTCCCGCTGCCAGGTGACCAGCAGCCGCCCGTCGAGCGGGGCGACGGCGATCCGCAGGGTGGTGGGCTGGGCGATGCCGCCGCCCTGGAAGACCAGGTCAAGGTGGTCGTCGGTGCGGGTCTCACCGGTCTCGTGGGCCCGCAGCAGCGGTTCGAGCAGGCCGGTGGCGCAGGCCACCGGGTAGGCCTCCAAGAGCGAGGTGCCGTCCAGGCCGCTGCGGGGGCGGCCGAGCGGGTCGCGGAACACCCGGTTGGTGCGCAGGATGGTGAAGTCGACGGCCCGGCCGTCCCGCAGGACGGGTGCGAGCAGCAGGGCGGGGGTGAGCAGGCCGTCCAGCAGGTCGGCCTGCCGCTCCGGCGGGACGGCGGGTTCGGGGTCGCCGAGGACGGTGGCGCAGAGGTCGGCGAGGGCCCGGAGCTGGCGGCGCTGCGCGTGGCCGAGGGCGGGTGCGGGGCCGGGCCAGAGCACTTCCAGCGCGCCGCGCCGGCGGCCGGCGTCGAGCAGCGGGAGGACGACCCGGGGCGTGTCGGCGCCGCCGACGTACGGGCCGGGGGGCGCCGCGTCGCCGGGCCAGTGCTCGGCACCGGTGGCGAGGGCCTGCCGGGCGGGGCTCGGGACGCCGGGCGGCACCCGGCTCCAGGCCTCGGCCTCGTCGGCCGGCAGCCCGGCCTGCGCGGCGAGCGCGAGGGCTCCGGCGGGCAGCCGCTGCCAGACCAGAACGGCGTGGGCGCCGAGCGGCGCGGCGCCCTGGCGCAGGACGGCCTCGACGGCGGCGGCCAGGTCGGGCACGGCGGCGAGGGCCCGGACGGGTGTCGACGGGACGTCGGGCTGCCCGGTCGACGCGGACGGCTCGTGCGGCCCGGGCGTCCCCGGTGGTTCGGGGTCCTCGGGCGGCGGCCCGGCGGACCGGCCGACGACGTCGGCGGCCAGGGTGACGACCGGGACCCCGGCCTCCCCGGCGAGCCCGGCCAGCCGGGCGGCGGCCTCGGCGGGCGGTACGGTCAGCCGTTCGGCGAGCATCCCGGTGGCGAGGTCGACGAGCGCCCGGGTGCCCTCCTCGGCGCGCATCCGCTCGGCGGCGTGCTGGAGCCGCCGGACGGCGCCCGCGAGCTGCCGCGCGACAGCGTCGCCGTCGCCGTCGCCGTCAAGCGGCCCGGAGCCGGACGGGGCGGGGCCGCTCCGGGTGCCCTCCTGCGGGGTGCCGTCCTGCGGATCGGCACTCATGAGGCGTCCGGCGAGGCGTCCGGTGTGGCATCCGGTGTGGCATCCGGCGAGGCGTCCAGCCAGTGCCGCATCCGTTCCAGCAGCAGGGCGGTGTCCACGGGCTTGGTGACGTGGTCGTCGGCACCGGCCGCGAGGCTCTTGGCCCGGTCGCCCGCCATGGCCTTGGCGGTGACGGCGACGACCGGGAGGCGCGCGAAGCGCTCGTCCGCCCGGATGGCGGCGATGGTGGCGTAGCCGTCGAGGCCGGGCATCATCACGTCCATCAGCACCAGGTCGGTCTCGGGGTGCCGGCGCAGCAGGTCGAGCCCGGCGCGGCCGTCGCCGGCGTGCAGGACGGTCAGGCCGTGCTGTTCGAGGGCGGCGGCGAGGGCGAAGACGTTGCGGATGTCGTCGTCGACGATCAGCACGGTGCGCCCGGCGAGCGGGTCGTCGGCGTCGACCGCGCTGTCGTCGAGGTCCGCCGCGGTCGGGTGGCGGCCGCCGAGCAGGGTGATCAGGCGCTCGCGCAGTCCGTCGAGTCCGGAGAAGAGTTCGAGGCGGTCGACGGTGGTCGCGGCGCGCGCGGCGGGGCCGCCGTCGCCGTGGTAGCCGAGGACGGCCGTGCTCTCGGGGAGGGTGGTGAGCAGGACCGGGGCGAGTTCGCCGGTGTGGGCGAGGTCGACGACGGCGCACCGGTAGGGGCCGTCGGCGATGGCGGCGCGCAGGCCGGGTTCGTCCCCGGCGCTGCGCAGGCCGGCCGGGTGCTCGTCGCCGTGGGCCTCGACGGCGGTGCGGGCGAGGAGGGTGAGCAGGCCCGACGGCTCGGCCTCGACGACCAGGACGCGGGCCTCGGCGGCCGGGGCGGCGGCGGGCCGGTCGCGGCGGGCGAGCGGGAGGTAGAAGCTGAACCGGCTGCCCCGCCCCGCGGTGGAGCGGACGGTGAGGGCGCCGCCGAGCAGGCGGGCGAGTTCGCGGCTGATGGACAGGCCCAGTCCGGTGCCGCCGTAGCGGCGGCCGGTGGTGCCGTCGGCCTGTTGGAAGGCGCCGAAGATGGTGTCGAGGTGGGCGGGGTCGATGCCGATGCCGGTGTCGTCGATGTGGAAGGCCACTGCGGCTTCCGCCTGGCCGAGCTCGGCGGGCAGGGCGCCGGCGTCGACGTGTTCGATGCGCAGGTCGACCCGGCCCGTGTCGGTGAACTTGAGGGCGTTGGAGAGCAGGTTGCGCAGCACCTGGCGCAACCGGGCCTGGTCGGTGACGAGTTCGGGCGGGACGCCGTCCTCGACGGTGATCCGGAAGGTGAGGTCCTTCTGGTCGGCGAGCGGTTTGAAGGCGGACTCGACGTAGGCCAGCAGCTCCTGCACGGCGAAGGGTTCGGGGTTGAACTCCATCTTGCCGGCCTCGACCTTGGAGAGGTCGAGGATGTCGTTGATGAGCTGGAGCAGGTCGGAGCCGGCCGAGTGGATGACGCCCGCGTACTCGACCTGCTTGGGCGTGAGGTTGCCGGCCGCGTTCTGGGCGAGCAGTTGGGCGAGGATCAGCAGGCTGTTGAGCGGGGTGCGCAGTTCGTGGCTCATGTTGGCCAGGAACTCCGACTTGTACATCGAGGTGAGGCTCAACTGCCGTGCGCGTTCCTCCAGTTCCTGGCGGGCCTGTTCGATCTCCAGGTTCTTGGCCTCGATGTCGCGGTTGCGGTCGGCGAGCTGTCCGGCCTTCTCGGCGAGTTCGGCGTTGGAGCGCCGAAGCTCCTCCTGGCCGTTCTGCAACTCCTCGGACCGGGCCTGGAGTTCGGCGGTCAGACGCTGGGACTCGCCGAGCAGTTCGTCGGTGCGGGCGTTGGCGAGCAGGGTGCCGATGTTGACGCCGCAGGCCTCGGCGAACTGCTCCAGGAAATCGAGGTGGACGGCGCTGAACGGGTGGACGGAGGCGAACTCCATGACGCCGAGCAGCCATTCCTCCAGGGCGATCGGCAGGATCACCACCGAGCGGGCGTGGGTGGCGCCGGCGCCGGAGGCGATGGTGGCGTAGTCGGGCGGCAGGTCGTCCACGGTGAGGGTGCGCCGGGTGCGGGCGGCCTGGCCGACCAGTGACTCGCCGAGCCGCACCCGGGCGGGGGCGGTCCCGTCGGCCGGGAGGCCGTAGGCGCTGATCCGGGCCAGCAGGGTGGATTCGCCGTCCTCCTCGGCCAGGTAGAAGGCGCCGTACTGGGCGCCGACCAGCGGGGTCAGCCGGTCGGTGATCAGCTCGGCGACGGCCCGGATGTCGCGCTTGCCCTGCATGGTGCCGGTGAAGCGGGCGAGGTTGGTCTTCAGCCAGTCCTGTTGCTGGTTGGCGCGGGTGGTCTCGCGCAGCGACTCCACCATGAAGTTGACGTTGTCCTTGAGGTCGGCGACCTCGCCGGAGGCGTCCACGGTGATCGAGCGGGTCAGGTCGCCCTCGGCGACGGCGCTGGTGACCTCGGCGATCGCGCGGACCTGCCGGGTGAGGTTCCCGGCGAGTTCGTTGACGTTCTCGGTGAGCCGCTTCCAGGTGCCGGAGACGCCCTCGACCTCCGCCTGGCCGCCGAGCCGGCCCTCGGTGCCGACCTCGCGGGCGACCCGGGTCACCTCGTCGGCGAAGGAGCCGAGCTGGTCGACCATGGTGTTGACGGTGGTCTTGAGCTCCAGGATCTCGCCGCGCGCGTCCACGTCGATCTTGCGGGTGAGGTCGCCCTCGGCGACCGCCGTGGTCACCTGGGCGATGTTGCGCACCTGGCTGGTGAGGTTGTGCGCCATGAAGTTGACGTTGTCGGTGAGGTCCTTCCACGTCCCGGCGACGTTGGGGACGCGGGCCTGGCCGCCGAGGGTGCCCTCGGTGCCGACCTCCCGGGCCACCCGGGTCACCTCGTCGGCGAACACCGAGAGGGTGTCCACCATGGTGTTGATCGCCCCGGCGAGCGCCGCCATCTCGCCCTTGGCCTCCACGGTGATCTTCCGGGAGAGGTCGCCCCGGGCGACGGCGGTGGCCACCTCGGACATCGAGCGGACCTGGCCGGTGAGGTTGGAGGCCATCACGTTGACCTTGTCGGTCAGGCCCTTCCAGGTGCCGGAGACGCCCCGGACGGTGGCCTGGCCGCCGAGGTTTCCCTCGGTGCCGACCTCCCGGGCCACCCGGGTGACCTCGTCGGCGAACGCCGAGAGCTGGTCGACCATCGTGTTGATGGTCTCCTTGAGCAGCAGGATCTCGCCCCGGGCGTCGACCCGGATCTTCTGGGTGAGGTCGCCCTCGGCGACCGCCGTGGTGACCTCGGCGATGGCGCGGACCTGGGCGGTGAGGTTGTCCGCCATCACGTTCACCGACTCGGTGAGGTCCCGCCAGGTGCCCGAGACGTCGCGGACGTCGGCCTGGCCGCCGAGCCGCCCCTCGCTGCCGACCTCCCGCGCCACCCGGGTCACCTCGTCCGCGAACGCCGAGAGCTGGCCGACCATCGTGTTGACGGTGTTCTTGAGCTCCAGCAGCTCGCCCCGCGCGTCGACCTCGATCTTCTGGGTGAGGTCGCCGCGCGCCACCGCCGTGGTCACCTGGGCGATGTTGCGCAGCTGCCGGGTGAGGTCGCCGGCCATCGCGTTGACGGCCTCGGTGAGGCCCAGCCACGTCCCGGCCGCGCCGGGGACGTGGGCCTGGCCGCCGAGCCGCCCCTCGCTGCCGACCTCCCGGGCCACCCGGGTCACCTCGGAGGTCACCCGGGCGAGCTGTTCCACCATGCCGTTGAACACGGCGGCGATCTCGCCCGGCACGCCCGGCAGGTCGGGGCCCAGCCGGGTGCGGAAGTCGCCGTCGCGCACCGCCGTCAGCCCGGCGAGCAGCTGCCGCAGGACCTGCTCGGGCTGGTCCGCGCGGCCCGCCGCGGCCAGTGGCGTGCTGTGCGGAGCCTGGTGCTCGTCCATCCGTCCACCGCCCGGATCGACCGCACGGCCGGATCGCCCGACGGGCGGCACCGGCCGTTGGGGGCGGCGGCGCCGCCCCGCCTCCCACTGTGCCACCCTCGCGCGGCGGGGACACGCGGGGCGTGCGGTCCGCCGACGGCCGCCGGGTGGTTGGCCGCCCGCCGGCCGGGTAGGCGCGAGCGGCAAGAACAGGGGAACCCGGAAGGAGCACGGCCATGCCCCGAGGATCGAGCCCCCGGCGGGAGCGCCGGTACGGACACATCAAGGACAGCGCGCTGGAGCGCGGCGGGAGCGGGAAGCGGGCCGAGGAGATCGCCGGCCGCGGCTCCACCCACGACCAGCTGGACGACGAGGCCAGGCAGCGCGGCGTCGAGGGACGCTCGAAGATGAGCAAGCGCGAGCTGTCCCCCCGCGCTCGGCCGGTGAGGCCGGTGAGAAGCACCGTGCGCACCGTGAACACCAGGAGCACCAGAAGCACCAGGAGCAGCGCCATGACCGTTCCGACCGTCCCACCACCGGGCCACCCGGACACCGAGCCGTTCCCCCACCCGCACCCGCACCCGCACCCGAACCCGGTGCCCTGGCCGGAGCCCGATCCGGCTCCGCCGCCGGTGCCGCCGTTCCCGCCGCCGGAGCCCGATCCGGGCCCGCCGACCGAACCGCGGCCGGCGGGCTGAGCGCGGCCGGCGGGCTGAGCACACCCGGAGCCGAGCGCGCCCGACCGCCCGGATGCCCGGGGCTCAGCGGCCCCGGGCACCGATCGGCCGGCGGTGGTCCAGCGGCGACGGCACCTCCAGCCAGACCGACTTGCCCGCGCCCTCGGGCCGCGAGCCCCAGGCGCCGGCGAGCCGGTCCACCACGCGCAGCCCGTGCCCGCCCGGCTTCCCCGGATAGGCGGACGGGCGCAGCCGCGGCGGTTCCGGGCTGGCGTCGCTGACCTCGACCCGCAGCCGGAGGGTGTTCCAGCACAGCCGCAGTTCGCGCGGACCGCCGGGCGCGTACAGGCAGGCGTTGGTGACGAGTTCGGAGACCATCAGCAGGACGTCCTCGAAGACGGCCACCTGCTCGTCGTCGGGCCAGTGCTCGCCGTCCATCGCCAGCCAGTGCCAGTCGAGCAGCGCCTGGCGACTGAACTCCCGCGACCGCCGCACCGCCCCCCGGGGCCCGTTCAGCGCCAGCCGCCGGGTCTCGTCCAAGTCCGGGTCCGGCGCCGAAGTGGGTTCAGGACTGGTCATCACGGCCCCTCACGGGCCGACCGGGCCGCTGTCCGGTCCCAGCGCGAGGGCGAGGTCGGGGTGGATCCGCAGCACGGTGTCCGCCCCGGTGATGGCGAACAGGCGCACCACGGCGGGGCGCGGCCCGGCGACCTCCAGCCGCACGCCGGCCAGCTCGGCCTCCTGCCGGGCCCGCAACAGGACGTTCAGTCCGGTGGAGTCGCAAAAACGCAGCTCGGCGAGGTCGACCAGGATCCGGGCGAGGCCGTCCTCCCCCGGCCCCGCCAGCGCGGTGCGCAGCTCGTCGGCCGAGTCGTGGTCCAGTTCGCCCCCGACGGCGACGATCCGCACCGGCCCCGCGCGGCGCACCGCGACCCGCAGCTCCCCCGGCCGGTACTCGTCGCGGGGCGTGCGCTCCGGCTCCCCCGCCCCGTGCCCGGTGTCCCCCGTGCCCCTGGCGCAGTGGTGCATGGCTGGCTCCCGGTCCGGTCGGAACGGCCTCGTGCCGTCCAGCCCATGATGCCGCGCGGCCGATCGGGCCGCGCGGACGCCGGGGACCGGCGGGTCCGCGGCCTCGTGCGGCGGATCCGGTGCCGTGCGCGTCGTCTCGTCCACGGCTCGCGTCTGCCCGTCCGCGGCCCGGCTACACGCGGGGCGGGCGCGCCCGGAGAATGATCCGGAGGAGCGCGGAACGGACGCGCGGGGAGGGACGCGGCAGAACAGGACGGAGGTGGGCCGGATGGCGCCGGGAGCGACCGGGCGGAACGGCCCCGACCCGTCCCGGTCCGGGCGGCAGGAGTCCCCGGAGGAGCGCGCGGACCGCCGCTGGAACGATCTGCTCCAGGAGGTCCGGGTCGCGCAGACCGGCTCCCAGGTGCTGTTCGGCTTCCTGCTGAGCGTCGTCTTCATGCCGCGCTTCGCCCAGTTGGAGCAATTCGACCGGAATCTCTACGTGGTCACCGTGGTCCTGGGCGCGCTCGCCACCGGTTCGCTCGCCGCGCCGGTCTCCTACCACCGGCTCTTCGCCGGCCGCCGGCTCAAGCCGGAGCTGGTCGAAGCCGCCGCGCGGCTGGTCGCGATCGGGCTGGTGCTGCTGGCCCTCACCATCGGCTCGGCGCTGCTCCTGCTGCTGCGGGAGGCCATCGGCGGCGCCACGGCCGCCTGGATCGCGGGCGCGGTGATGGCCTACTTCGCCTGCTGCTGGCTGCTGCTGCCGTTGGTCCAGCTGCGCCGGCACGACGGCCGGGGACGGCGCCCGCCGACGGACTGAGCCGCCGCGGCGCCGGGGCGTTTCGCCCCCGCGCGGGCGGCGATGTGCCCGCCATGAGGGCCGATCGGCGTCCGGGCCGACGACGCCTTCGCGGGGGTGTACGCACCGTTCGCGGACACCGCCGCCGCCGAGTTTCGCCGGGTCACCGAGGTCACCTACCTTGGGTACGTGAACGGCACCCGTTCCGCACCGCACCGGATGGTGCCCCGCGACCGCGGCACCGTCGTCCAGGTCGGCCCGGCCATCGCCTACCGGGGCATCCCGCCGCAGAGCGCCTGCAGCAGCGCCGAGCGCGCCGTCCAGGGCCCGCACCAGGCGCTGAACCGCGAACTGCTCGCCGCCGGCTCGGGCGTGCGGGTCACCATGGCGAGGCTGCCGGCCGTCAGCACCCCGCGGTTCGGCCGGGTGCCCGACCGGCTGCCCGGCCTTCGCGAGTACCGGGTCGGCGCGAGCACCGCCGCCACCCTGCCGGCCAACGCCGTCGCGCCCGGTCTGCTGGACCGCCACCTGGCCCGCACCGGCCGTTCGGCACAGCAGCAGGACGGTCCGCAGCCCGTGGCGGCCCCGGCGAACCTGTGGACGCCGGTCGACGATCTTGCTGACCGCGGCGCGCGCGGCCGCTTCGACGACGAGGCGTGCACGCGCGGCCCCCAGCCGTGGGCCTCCCGGCACCACGGCCGGCTCGCGGCGACGGCCGCCGCGCCGGCCCGGAGCTCGTGGCGGAGCGGGCCGTGACCGCGCACCCGCGCCTCAGAACGGTGCCCACCGTCGGGGTGGAGGAGGAGTTCCTGCTGGTCGACCGCCGCACCCGGCTGCCGGCCGCGTGCGGGCCGCGGGTGCTGGCGGCGGCGGCCACGGTGCTGGACGACCAGGTGCAGCCGGAGATCTTCCAGGTGCAGGTGGAGACCTCCTCCCGCCCGGCGCTGCGGCTCAAGGAGCTGGCCGACGACCTGGCCCGGCTGCGCGCCGTCCTGGTGGCCGCGGCCGCCGACGCGGACTGCCTGCTGGTCGCCGGCGGGACGCCGGTGCTGGCCGGGCCGGAACCGGCCCTGCTCACCGACAACCCGCGCTACCACGTGATGGCGGCCCGGTATCCGGCCGCGGCCGCCGACAACGCCGGGGCGCTGTGCGGCTGCCACGTCCACCTGGGCACCTTCGAACGCGCCCTGGCGCTGGCCCTCGGCAACCGGCTGCGGCCCTGGCTGCCGGTGCTGCAGGCGCTGACGGTCAACTCGCCGTTCGACCGGGGCCGTGACAGCGGGTTCGCCAGCTGGCGGGACGTGCGCTGGTCGCGCTGGCCCACCGTCGGCCCGGCGCCGCTGGTGGACGAGCGGGGCTACGAGCGGCGCGCCGACGCCCTGGTCGCGCGCGGGACCATCCTCGACCGGCGGTCGATCTACTGGTACGCCCGGCCGTCCGAGCACCTGCCGACGCTGGAGGTGCGGGTCGCCGACGCCAACGCCGACCTGGGGACCGTGGTGCTGCTGGCCGGGCTGCTGCGCGGCCTGGGCGCCGTCCTGCTCGACGAGGCGCGGGCCGGGATGCCGCCGCCCGCCGTGCCGCACGGCCGGCTGGCGGCCGCCCACCGCCGGGCCGCCCAGACCGGCCCGGTGGGCGAGGGCATCGACCCGTTCACCGGGTGGCCGGTGCCGATGCCCGCCCTGGTGGACCGGCTGCTGGAGCGGGCCGCGCCGGGGCTGTCCGCCGCCGGCGACCTGGCCGCCGTCGAGGCCGGGCTGGACCGGCTGCGCCGGCTGGGCAGCGGCGCCGAGCGCCAGCGCCGGTGCCTGCGGCGGCGCGGGCGACTTCAGGACGTGGTCGACGACCTGGCCCGGCTGACGGCCTCCGTTCAGCCGTCCGGATGACGCATGGACCGGCCCGTCCGGGGCAGACGGGCCTGCGGGCGGGCACCGGCCCGCCGTCGAACGGAGGCGAACACCATGGCGACCGACGACAAGATGCGCAACATGGCCGAGAAGGCCCGCGGCAAGGCCAAGGAGGCCGCCGGCCGCGCCACCGGCGACCGGACGATGGAGGCCAAGGGGCGCGGCACCCAGCTGAAGAGCGACCTCAAGCAGGCCGCGGAGAAGCTCAAGGACGCGGGCAAGGACTGACGCGGCGGGCGACGAACCGCCGGGCCCCGGCTCCGGTCGAGAACGGCGTGGGCATTCCCCCGACCGGGCACGGACGTCCCCCGGACCGCGGGGAGGGCCCGGTCGGGGTGTCGGCGGGCGGCCGGACGATCATGGCGCAGCGCGACGCGGAGTGTTCTCCTCCTGGCCGGCCGGTTCCCGGTGCGGGCGGGCACGCGGGACGGCGCTCGGCATGCACGCCGGACGGAGGACCGCGGCGGGCTGTGGGTCTGGGCCGCTCGGGCGCCGGGTGGCGGCCGGCCACCGGCGGGCGCCGGGGCCCGCCCCGGACAGCCCCCCGGGGCGTCGAAGAACCGTCCCAGTGGGTGCCACCCGGTGGCCGACCGGCGTCGCCCAGGATTGCATGGGAAGCCCGATCCCCTGCTCCGGGAGGCAGTCGTGTACGAGATGTGGGCCGAGTCCGATCCGGCGGTGGAGCCGTCGGGCCTGGTGTGGCACGTGGTGTCGAAGGACGACGCGTCGACGGCGCTCTGCGGGCAGCTGCTGGAGCTGTCCCGCCGGGTGGTCCCGAACGGCCTGGACGGGCCGGCCGGGGTGCCCGACCGCTACTGCGATCCGTGCCTCGTCACGGTGCGCGAGACCATGGCGGCCGCCCGCTGACGTGAGGCGGGGGCGTGCACCGGGCGGTGCACGCCCCCGCCATGGTGCGCACGCGCGCTCAGGGCAGCGGCACGGCGTCCAGACAGGGGTGCCGGGCGCTCCCGGCGGGTGCGGTCAGGACGGTGGCCACCCGGCCGGCGATCTCCACCCGGAGACCGCCGTCGGCGCTCGCCCACACCGGCCTTCCTCCCGGGCCCCGGGTGTCGGTGGGGTGGACGACGACCACGGATGGTGGCGCGTGTCCCCCGGTCGTGACCGGCAGGGTCACCGCGTAGCGACGGTACGGGTCGATCATGGCCCGCCTCCTCGGGTTCGGCCCCCGCCTGTCGATTGTCCGCGCGACGGGCGGGACCGCACCTCGGGACCGCCGCCCCGGGCCGCGGCGCGGCGGTCAGGAGGACGTGCGGCCACCCGGCCGGTCGCGGTCGGTCAGCCGGCGGGCCACCGTGCCGAGGTCGGTGTCCAGCCGCTGGGCCACTTGGGCGAGCAGCATGAGCGCGGTGTGCGGGGCCACCCCGTAGCGCTCCATCACCACGCCCATGGCCAGCCCCGTGGTGTGCCGCCGGTCCAGCAGGTCGGCCACCGTCCGGGCCAGCGCCGAGCGGTCCAGGGCGATCGACGCCTGGAGCGCGAGCGCCGCGATCAGCCGCAGGACCGGCGCTGCGGGCTCCCCCGGGGAGAGCAGGTAGGCGCTGAAGGCCGTGCACCCGTGCGGGTGGGTTCTCAGGTGGGCCGCGACCACGGTGCGGATGCCGCAGCGGCGGGCCCGGTCGGTGAACCGCCCCGGCCGTCCCGGCTCGATCCGCACCACCACGTGGCCCTCCCCCTGGGCCCTGGTCCGCGACAGCGGCCCGGCCCCGGCCTCGCCCTGCGCCCGTTCCAGCGCCAGGAGCTGCGGCGATCCCGCCGCCAGGGTGCGCACCGACCCCTCGTCGTGCCAGGTGCTCACCGCCGCCCCCGCGCAGTCGGGCAGCGCCACCCTGGCGAGGTGGAGCACGTCGCCGAGGGTCGAGAAGGACCGGGACCGGCCCTGCTCGCGGGCGGCCAGCTCGCCGAGTTCCGCCAGCAGGGCGTCCGGGAGCGCCTCGGCCGGGGTCGCCTGCCGATCCGGGTCGGTGGGGACGCCGGTCCCGCCGGCGGGGCCGTCGCGGCCCGCGTCGAGCAGTTCCCGGGCCCGCGTCACCGCGCGGGCGGCGTCCGCCTCCCCGGTGTAGACGCCGATGGTGTACCCGATGTCCCGCAGCCGCTGCCGCGCGTCGGGCGAGCCGTCCCCCGCCAGGGCGTCGTGCTCGGCGACCAGCCGTCGCAGCTCCGCGACATCCACCATGGACATGGCCACCTCCCGCTTATGTCGCACAGTACGCCCGCACGACCACGGACCGTCACAGCGACGCGACGCAGAGTCGTCGAACGGGTGTCGCGGGCGAACCGGCGCTCTTCCGGCCGCCGGACGTACTCATCGCCCGCCCGGACCCCGGCCGCCCGGGGCCTCGCCTCCGAGCCGCCGAGCCGCCGAGCCGCTGCGGATCAGGTCGGCTCGACGCTGAGCTGGAAACCGAGTTCGACGAAGCCGAGCCCGGCCGCCACCCGCCGGGACGCCGGGACCCGGGCCCGCCACTGCGGCAGCAGGTCCCGCGCGAGCGCGTGCCGCACCGCGGCGGAACCGGCCGCGCGGGCGAGCCCCAAGCCCCGCCGGTCGGGTGCGGTCAGCACGGCGAGGTGAGCCGTGCGGGCCGGCCACCGGCGGTAGCCGGACGCGGCGGCGATCCGGCCGTCGACCCGGACGGCGAACGCGGGCGAGGTGATCTCGTCGAGGCCGGCCTCACCGGCGTCCTCCGCCCCGGCGGCCCGTTCCAGGTCGGTCAGCTCCGGGTGCCCGCCCGGCAATTGCTCCACGGACAGCCCGTCGGCGGCGACCGGCCGGAAGCCGGCGCCGGAGACGTAGGCGAGCGCGGCGGGCCCGAGCACCCGGCCGACCGGGAGCGCCTTCGCGATCGGCCCCGGGTCGCTCAGCCCGGCGGCGGGCAGCCCGGCCACAGCCGCGCGGATCCGGTCGGCGACGTCCTGGGTCGGCGCCGTCACGACCGCCGCCCCGCCCAGGACCACGACGCCCACCCAGCCGGGCGGGCCGAGCCTCGACCCTGGAGAGGCCACCACGCGGACGTCGCCCTCCGTGCCGAACGCGACCGGCGCGGACGCCAGTTCCTGCCACACTCCCCGGGCCCTGGCCAGGAGGGGGTCCTTCGTCATGGCCCGATCCTGCCAGGCCGCCGGTTCGTGCGGCAACGGCCGTCCCCGGTGCGGGGCGGGCCCGGTGGGCCGGCCGCTCGGGGTCTGCCGGCCCCCTCGCCCCCTTCCTGCCTGCGCCGCGAGCGGTTGGACGATGCCGGCCGGGTGCTGGGCCTCGGGACGGGAACGGGCGTGGCAGCGCCGGCCGCCGTCCGCCGAGGAGCCCGGACGGCCGACCGGGCCCGCGCTCGCCCGGGACGCCGGGTGGGACGGGGCGGGCGAGCGGGCCGGTGCCTCACCCCGGGTACACGCCGCGCACGTTGTCCTGGGCCGGACGGGCGGCGGCGGCCGGGCCGGCGGCGAAGGCGCGCAGGACGTTCTCGGTCACCTGCCGGGTCATCGCGCCGGTGCGCCCGTCCAGACCGTGGTTGACGCCGGGGGTCGCCGGGCCTTCGGCGTCCAGCGACTCGACCCAGCGCATGGTGCCGCAGGCGAACACGGCGGCGCCGGAGGGATGGGTGTAGTAGGCGGTGTCGGCGTGGGCGCGGCGGCCCTCGCAGACCACGGGCGAGTGGGAGACGATCTCCAACGGGCGGGGGAAGGAACGGGCGGCGTCGACGGTGTCGTACTCGACGCCCACCAGGTGCTCGAAGGAGTCGCCCGCCGCCACGCCGGTGCCGGCGAACACCCAGTGCCCGGGCGCGGTGACGACGTACGGCGCGTCGACGGGGTAGCCGTCGTACAGCACGCCGAGCAGGGAGCTCTCGGGGTCGGCGCCGGGCCCGAGGCGGTAGTCGGTGGTGGCGGGCCCGCCGTCCAGGTAGCCGGGATCGCGGGCCCAGTCGCCCTTCCAGCAGGCCATGATCCGGTCCTCGCCCAGCGGGGAGGGCTGGTAGCGAACGCGCCGGTAGCAGCAGTTGGCACCCAGGACGGCCAGGTTCGTCCCGGCGTCGCGGGCCGCGGTGACCGCCACGCGCTGCTCGGGCGACCAGTACTCGTCGTGGCCGGGCGACAGGACGGCGTGCGCGCCGTCGAGGAGCCCGGGGCGGCGGTGCACGTCCACGCCGGTGACGTAGGACAGCGGCAGCGCGAGCCGTTCGGCCAGCGCGACCAGCGGCGCCTCGTAGACGAGGAACAGGCCGGCGCCGTCGTAGTCCAGGTAGGGGCGGTCGAAGCCGACCTCCAGCGACCGGGTGGCCAGTCCTCCCGACGGACCGTCGTAGAGGTCGTGGCCGCCCCACTGGTTGTACGCCTGCCAGGTGCCGACGGCGTTGACGACCACGGTCGTGCCGGCGGTGGTCGCCGAGCGGATCGTCAGCGGCACGTAGCGCTGGCCCGCCCCGCCGTCGGCGTCCAGGCGCAGCAGGTAGCTGCCGGGCGGCCAGCCGGCGGTGTCCAGCTCGGTGGACGGCTGCCAGGAGGTGGTCACCCTGCGGGTGACGGGATCGACAGCGGCGCGCGGTTGGACCGTGCCGGGCACCGGCTCGGAGCGCCAGACCAGGCGGGCGCGCGCGCCGCCGTACCAGCCCATGCGGTAGGCGCTGACGCGGAAGGCGGGGGCGGTGGTGGACACGTGCAGGCGCACGCGTTCGCCGGGCAGGGCGCTGACCTGTGCGGCGTAGCCCTCGACGGCCTCCGGCGGGCCGGCGGCGGTGATCCGCCAGTCGGCGTCGCCGGGCAGGGCGTTCTCGGCGGCCGCGGGCGAGGGTGAGGGTGAGGTCGGGGGCGTGGACGGGACCGGTGGGGAGGGATCGCGGGCCGCGCCCGGGGGCGCGGCGGTGGGTGAGCGGGTGCAGGCCCCGGCCGCCGCGGCGGCGAGCGTCAGCCCGAGGAACCGCCGCCGATCCGCCATGCCGCGCCGCTCGTCCATGCACCCTCCGCGCCCTCGCCGCACCCTGACCGGTCGTCAGGAGAAGGATGCGCGAGCAGGCGCCGACCGGGCGGCAGCGACACCGCCGCGGACCGGGTGCCGCTCCGCCGGGGCCGTCGGGCAGGGGTGAGCGCGGCGAGCTGCGCCCGGCCCGCCGTGGTCCAGCAGGTGGGCGGCGAACCGGGCACGGTCACTCCGGTCGGCGCAGCACGGCGCCGAGGCCGCCGACCGGGCCGGGGGCGGCCGCGGGGACGGCGAGGGCGTCGGCCCCGGTGGCGGCGGCGCAGCGCAGCAGGGCGTCGGCGGCGGGCGCCTGCCCCGGGTGGGCGACGCCCATCCTGCGGACGTCGTTGCGGTGGACGCCGAGCTGTCCGGGGGCGGGGCCGACCCAGACCTGCCGGTCCTGGTCGTGGCCGCCCTCCTGGAGCAGCAGGGTGGCGAGCCGGTGCTGCCGGGCGGCGTCGACGACGGCCGGCACGCCCTGTGCGGCGGCGCCGGGGGCCGTGTCGACGCCCTCGGCGGTCACGGTGTGCTCGCCCGGCCGGCCGATGCCGGTGCGGAAGGCGTCCAGCGCGTCGTCCAGGCGGCGGCTGCGGTGGGCGGCCCAGGCCTCGGCGAGCCGGCGCTCGAAGGCCTCGCGGGAGGTGCCGCCGGCCCGGCCGCCACCGTCGATCTCCACGGTGTCGGGCCGCAGTTGCTGCGGCAGCCGCTGGCGGACGGCGTGGCGTTCGCGGGCGTCGCCGGTGAGGACGAGCAGCCGGGCGCCGCTCTGCGGCCAGGTCCGGGCGAGGTGGTCGGCGATGATGCCGGCGGTCCGGTCCCAGGCGTCCTCGCGGCGGTGCCGGTAGTGCCACTCGTAGCGGTCGGCGGGCGGGGCGCGGTGGCCGCGGCCCTGCCACTGGGGGGCCTCGACGGTGCCGACGGGCGTGGTGCGGCCGAGGTCGCGCAGTTCGAGGTCGGCCCCGGTCCGGTCGACGGCGGCGATCAGGCAGGGGGCCGCGGTGTCGCCGCGCAGGGCGAGCAGCGGCGCGGTGTGCGGCAGGGGCGCCCAGGCCGCGTCGACGTCTGGCGGTGCGGCGGCCAGCGGGACGTCCAGGGCGACCTCTCCGCCGGCCGCGAAAACGGCGCGGCCGGGGGGCGAGCCGGAGACCGCCTCGGCGGCCAGGTACTCGCGGACGGCGGCGCGGGTGGCCTCGTCGGCGCCGAGCCCGGCCAGTCGCCGGACGGCGGCGCGGTCGATCAGGGCGCGGCGCCGGGCGGCGTCCTCGGTGCCGCGGTCGGTGTCGAGGTAGACGGAGGCCCAGGGGCCGGGCCGGTCCAGGAGCGGGGCGAGGAAAGCGAGCTGCATGACGGTCTCCCCGGTTTCGACGGGTTCCGCCACGCGCCTACCCGGTGCCGTCGGCCGACACCCCGGCGCGCACGCGGGACCTCCGGGCGGGCGGACCCGCCCGGACCTCCAGTATCGCGGGCCGGGCCCAGCCGGGTCGACCGGAAGGCAACGGCCGACGGCCTCAGCCGGCTCGCCGGTGTCGGCGTGGACCTCGGCGGCGCCGGCGCCGAGGAGGTCCTGGGCAAAGTGGCCGCCGCTCTCGACGTCGGCGCGCAGCGCGGCCGGTTCACGCTCGGACCCGCCGGCCCCGGCGGGCGCAGGGGCGCAGGGGCGCAGCAGTTCGACGGCGTCCGGCAGCGGCAGCGGCCGCACGACGGGCCCGTACTGCGCGCAGAGGGCGTCGTGGGCGGCCGTGACGCTCGTCGTCGTCGCGGTCGCGGTGCTCGCCGAGCAGGTGGTCGAGCAGCCGGTCGGCGCCCATGGCGACGGCGCGGTGGACCCGGGCGGCGGGGACGGTGCGGCCGTACTGGCGCAGCGCCTCCCACCGGGCGAGGGTGTGCGGGTAGGTGGCGTCCAGCAGCGTTCCTTCGACGTCGAAGAGCGCCGCCGGGCCGGTGCTGGTCATGGGTCCTCCGCGAAGGCGGGTGCTACGGCGGCACGGTGTCGTGGACGGGGAACGCGTCGGTGGCGCCGGTGAGTTCGAGCACCCGGCGGACCAGGGGCCGGGGGCGGGCGAGTTCGATCCGGCTGCCGGAGCCCGCCGCGCGGACGGCGGCCTCCAGCAGCGTGCTGACGCCGGTGGAGTCGCAGAACGCCAGGTCGCCGCAGTCGATCACGACGACCGTACCGGGGAGGGCGAGCGCGCGGTCGAGGGCCCGGCGCAGGACGGCGACGGAGTCCAGGTCGAGTTCGCCGCGCAGGGCGAGGACGCTGCCGCGGGCCCACGGCCGGGCCCGGACGGTGAGTCCGGCGGGTTCGTCCGGCACGGTCGCGGTGCCGTCGGGGGGTCGGGGCTGGCGGCTGGTCATGGCGGGTGCTCCTCCGGGTGGGTACGCGGTGCCGGCGGGCGTCGCCGATCCGGGCGGCCTGCTCGCGTCGGTAGCCGCCGCCGGCGTCGGTGTACGGCCCGGTGCGGTCGCCGACGGCCGCCTTCGTGCCGACGGCCCCCCGCAGGGCGGCTAACCGCTGCGGGGGGCCGGAAACGCCCGAAGGGGCGCCGGTTGTGGAAACCGGTGGTCAGCCCGGCTCGGGCGGGCCGTCCGACCGGGTGTCCGCCGCGCGGTCCTCCAGCTGTTCGCGCAGGTGCGCGAGGGTGGCGGAGAGCAAACGCGAGACGTGCATCTGCGAGACGCCGATCCGCTCGGCGATCTCGGACTGCGTCCGGTCCTCCCAGAAGCGCAGCTTGAGCACCACCTGCTCGCGGCGCGGCAACTGCCCGAGCAGGGGCCGGACGGCGGTGCGGAACTCGGCCAGCTCGATGCCGGGGTCCCGGGCGCCGAGCCGGTCCAGCAGCGCGCTGCCGGACTCGTCGGTGTCCTGCTCGCGCAGCGCGTCCAGCGAGTCGGGCCGGTAGACCCGGCCGGCGACCAGCCCCTCGACCACCTCGTCCACGGTGAGGTGCAGCGCGTCGGCGATCTCCTCGGGGTGCGGCAGGCGGCCGAGTTGCTGCTCCAGCCGGTCGGAGCCGCGGGCGACGCTCAGGTAGCACTCCTGCATCCGGCGCGGGACGCGGACCGGCCAGGAGGTGTCCCGGAAGAACCGCTTGATCTCGCCGGCGATGGTGGGGATGGCGTAGGTGAGGAACTCGACGCCGCGTTTCGGGTCGTAGCCGTCGACCGCCTTGATCAGCCCCACGGTGCCGACCTGGAGGATGTCGTCCATGTCCTCCGGGCGGTGGCGGAAGCGGCCGGCGATGAACCGCACCAGCGGCATGTTGAGTTCGATGACGGTCCCGCGGACGTAGCTGTAGGCGTGCGTCTCGCGGGGCAGCCCGGCGAGCCGCTCGAAGAGCGCGTCGCTGAGTCCGCGGGCCTCGGTCTTGCCCATGACCCGCAGCTGCGCCTCGGTGGGGCGCGGGGGCAGATCGGGTGGCAGCCCGTCCGCCGGCGCGCGGGGCGCGGAGGTCGACGGGGCGCGGGAGGGGTGGCCGGTTCTGAGTGTCGGAGTGGACACGGCTGTTCTCCAGGGCAGCGGGAACGCCACGGGCCGCGGGGGACGTCGGGCGGGATCGCCCGCTCACCGCGGCTCCTCGTCCCGAAGACCTCTGCCCGGCTTCTTCGAGCGACGGTCCAGGTGGCGCCCGAAAGGCGCGGGAACGATCGGCGGTGCTCGACGACCGCTCCGATGCTGTTCGTACCCAGGATGGGGCGATTGATGCCGTTTCCGCACCGGTTCACTGTCCGCGACGCCCGGGAAGGCGGCCGGCGAGGACGGCCAGGACGGCCAGGACGGCAGAAAGCCCGCCCGGGCGCCGCGGGTGCAGCGGCCGGGCGGGCGACCGGAGGGCGGACGGGGTCCTGGCGCCGGGGTCGGACGCCGTGGATCGGATCCCGGGGCAGCCGCCCTCCGGTCAGCAGGTGCCGGCCGCGCGCTCGCGCACGACCAGGTCGGTGCGGCCGGCCGTGGCGTCCAGCCAGAGCACCCGGGTGCCCCGGTCGGCCACCGGCGCGTACTGGCCGCCGCGGTTGCAGGAGACCCGCTCGGGGGTGCCGCCGGTGAGCGGGAGCTGCCAGAGCTTCGGCAGTTCGGCGTTCTTCACGACGCCGCCCTGCCAGTGGAACACGTGGCTGAAGGTCACGGCCCGGTCGGAGACGGTGAGGCCGGCGATCCCGCGCCGGTCGTCGGTGCCGCCGGTCAGCAGCTCGGTCACGCCGGACCCGTCCACGGCGCCGGAGCGGATCGAGCTGCCCCTGCCCTCCGGCGTCTCCACCCAGAGGAGCCGGTCGCCGGCCAGCCGGGTCTGGCCGGCCCTGACGGCGGTGGCGCCGTCCAGCACGTACTGGGCGACGACCTTGCCCGTGGCGATCGAGTAGACGGTCGGCGCGTACACCGTCCGCTCACCGGCGGACCAGGTCTCGGTCCAGCCGAGCAGGCCGCCCCGCAGGGTGAGGTCGGTCGCGTCGTGGCCGTCGGGCAGCGGGATCTCGACCGCCGGAGCGCCGTTCAGCGAGAGCGCGGGCCGGGCCTGGCGGGTGGCGAAGTCGTTCACCCGGAACGCGACGTTCCCGCCGGAGACCCGGACGTCCGAGAGCATCTGGTTCTGGGCACCGCGCAGGCTCCGCACCGGGCCGCCGTCGATCGGGCGGGCCAGCACCTCCCAGCCCCAGGCGCCTGGGGCGACCTCTCCCTGGGCCACCCACGCGGCGGTCCTGCCGTCGGTGGCGGGCCAGCCGTGCGAGCGGCCGTCCTCCGGGCTGAGCCGGACCGGTTCGGCGGAGCCGGCCACGGTGCCGGCGAGGACGCCGAGGTTGCCCTTGAAGCCGTGCCCGGTGGTGGCCGCCACCCAGCGGCCGTCGGCGGCGTCCGGGGTGATGAGCCCGCTGGGGATGTCGCCCAGCAGCACGCGGCTGTCCACACCGATCCGCCGCTGCCAGCCCTCCTTGATCCCGTGGGCGTCGAACGCGCCGGCCACGGCGCGCAGCTGGGCGCGGGTGAGACCCGTCGCCCGGCCGGCGGCGAGCAGCGCGTTGCGGGCGTCGACGAAGCCGTCGAGCGGCGTGAGGTACTCGCTGAGCGCGCGGTAGACCAGGCGGTCGGCGGTGAGCGGGTCGAGGGCGCGCCGGATGTCCCACAGCGCCCCGCCCATGATGGTCGAGTTGAGGTGCACGCCGCCGCTGTCGATCTCCGACGGCAGGCCGGCGTAGTCTCCGACGGTGGTGCGGCGGTCGTCCAGCCGGCGCTCCACGCAGGCCTCCGGGGTGCCGGTGCGGCACAGGCCCTCGCCGAGCAGGGCGGCGCGCGGGTCGTCCATCGACACGCCGCGGGCGGTCACCTCGATCGCGTTGCCGAAGTAGTCGGAGATCGCCTCGTCCAGCGCGCCGGACTGGCCCTGCATGACGAGCCCGGCCGTGTTCTCGACGACGCCGTGGGTCATCTCGTGGCCGGCCACGTCGAGCGCCACGGCGTACGGGTACTCCTTGTCGTTCCCGTTGCCGTAGTTCATCTTCCGGCCGTCCCAGGCGGCGTTGCGCAGCGGCCCGCCGAAGCTGGTGAGGTTGACCACCGCGGTGATCGGGCCGTTCTTGCCGTCGATGCCCTGACGCCCGAGCCGGTCGCGGTAGAAGTCGTAGACGGCGGCGGCGTTGAGCTGGGCGTTGGCGGCGCCGGTGGCACCGGCGGAGGCGGGGAAGTCGGGGGTCGCCGAGGCCGCGGGCCGGGCGTCGGCGGGCATCCTGCCCCGGAAGTCCAGTTCCTCCCGCCCCTCCCCGTCGTAGACGGTGATGGTGGCGGGGCGGGTGAGGTCGGTGAGCTGGTACGTGCCGTCCGGGAGGCGGCCGAGGTTCACCCGCACGCGGTGGCCGAAGACGTCCGGAGCGGTGCCCGTGGCGGGTTCCAGGGCACCGGCGGCCTGGGCGGACGAGGCTGCCGGGGCGGCCTGGGCGGTCGGAGCGCCGACCTCGTAGCTGAGCGCGACCTCGCCGACGGTGGCGTCGACGAAGACCTCGCGGGCCTTCCCCGCCCTGACGGCCGGGTCGGGGCCGGCCACGGTGAACCGGCGGGCGAGCCGGCCGGCGCCGCCGGGCAGCACCACGAGGCCGTGGTCCTCGGCCGTGGCGCCCTCCCGGGTCGCCGGGTCCTCGACCGCGCCGAGCGCGAGCCGGCGCAGCACCTCGTCGGGGACGCTCTGCGCGGTCGGGGCGGTGAGCCCGGTGAAGTACTTGCCGCCCACCGACTCGACCCGCTGCCCGTCGCCCTCGCCGACCAGGTGGACGAGGTAGGTGCCCCCGAAGACCGGGATGCCGCCGTGCCGCTGCGCGAACCTGACGGTGCGGCGGCCGTCGGCGGCCCGCTCGGTCCCGGTCTCCACGAGCTGCGCGGGGTCGACCCGGTAGCGGTCCTGGTGGGCGGCGAGGTGGGCACGGGCCGCCTCGCCCGGGGTGGCGCCGGGGGCCCGGTCGGTCAGGCCGGTGACCAGCTGCGGGGCGTCGGTGTCCGTTCCGGCGACCAGTCCCGGAACGGGGTCGCTGTCGGCGGCCGGAGCGGCGAACGCCGGCGGCGCGCCCAGCCCGAGGACGGCGGCGATCGCGGCACCGAGCAGCTTGGGCGAACGGGAACGGTGGTGCACTGCGGTCCTCCCACGGGATACGGGGCCCGGCCGTCTGCCGGACCACGCGTGTGCGGCGGGCGCCCACACCCCCCACGGCTCGTCCGTTCTCCGGAGCCGGCCGCCCGCCTCGCCCACACCATAGGACACCTTTCGTCATATGTCGATCACCTGCATATGCAGACCGGAGGGGGCGCCGCCGCCCGACCGGCGGAGCGCACGAGGTCGAATGAATAGGTCATGACAATTCCACGCGGTGCGAATCCCGCAGGTCCGCAGCCCTCTCGGGGTCAAACAGACATGCGATTGTTACCATTGCTCAACACAAAGTTTCCATAGTCGCATACCATCACGTCCGAACCGGAAGCCCGTTGACCCGCGCCCCAGCCGGGCGCCTTTTGGAGTTCCCTTTGCCCATCCGCCCGGCCACCTTCGCGGCCAAGATGCGCCCGCTGACCGCTCTGGCCCGCCGCAACCGGCCCTCCGACGGCACGCCCGCCGAACCCTTCGCCGGCGCCCCGGCCGAGCCGACCGCCGAGCCGCAGGAGGCCGTGCCGCAGGGGGTCGTGCCCGAGGCCCGGCACGAGGAGGCGGCGCCCGAGGCGGCGCCCGAGGCGGCGCCCGAGCACGGGGACGACGGGGCCGGGCACGAGGACGCCGTGCAGGAGGAGCCGCGACCGCCGTACGAGCGGCTCGGCGAGGAGCGCTCCGCACGGGAGGACGAGCTGCTCGGCACGCTCCCGGGCGTCGTGCGCCACCGCGACCACCTGGCCGAGGCCCGCCGGACGCTGCTGCCCGCCGACCGACGGGACGGCAACCTGGCCGAGGTGAGCACGGCACTGCAGGCGACCGGCATCGCGCACGGCATCGTGCCCGACCGGCACCCGCGCCACCGGCTGGCGATCCGCCCGGGCGACCGCTCGGCGGTGCTGGAGGCGCTGGCCGCCGCGTTCGCCGGCCAGGCCGTCTACGCCGACCTGCTGGAGCACGGGCGGACCCTCACCACCGTGCTCGCGGAGCAGCTGCCCGGCGCGGTCGACCTGCTGGACCCCGCGCCGAAGGCGCCCGAGGACGGGACCGACGGCGACCGGGAGCAGGACCAGGACCAGGACGGGGACCGCGGGCCGGCGGACCGGGTCAAGGGCGTGCGCATCTACCGCCCGGCCGTGATCGACACCCTGCTGTACGGCCCCGACACCGGCTGCGACCTGGAGTTCTGGGACTCCGCCGCACCCTCCCAGGGCGCCATCGCGTCGATCGACGAGACGCCGTTCGGCTGGTGGGTGCCCTCGTTGGAGGCCAACGCCACCACGACCATAGGCGGCCGGACCTTCCCGCTGCTCGACGTCTTCGCCGTCTCGCTCCCCGAGCAGGTCGAGTTCCCGATCGAGGCCGTGATCACCTGGGTCGACGACTCCGACCCCGCCTGGCAGGAGCGCCGGGCCGCCGCCCGCGCCCGCCTCGCGCACACCGCCGCCCCGATCGCGGAGGAGGACGGGGTCGCCGAGAGCGGCATCGCGGGCGACGCCGACCAGCGCTTCCGCAACCGCGACGAACTGCGCTACTGCCTGCGCGCCCTCGCCGCGCACGCGCCGTGGATCCGCCGGGTCCACCTGGTCACCGACGACCAGACGCCGCACTGGCTGGACACCGAGCACCCGGGCCTGACCGTCGTGCCGCACCGCGAGCTGTTCGCCGGCACCGAGGCGGGCCCGGTCTTCAACTCCCACGCCATCGAGACCCGGCTGCACCTCGTCCCGGAGCTTGCCGAGCACTTCCTCTACCTCAACGACGACGTCTTCCTCGGCCGCCCGCTCATCCCGGAGGACTTCTTCCTCGGCAACGGCATGCCCCGGTACTTCCCCGACGACCGGATCATCCCGCCGGGCGCGGGCGAGCCCGGCGACTCGGTGTACGTCGCCGCGCAGAAGAACACCCGCGCCGCCCTGGCCTCCGCCGTCGGGAAGACCTACCCGCGCACCCTCAAGCACTCCCCGCACCCGCTGCGCCGCAGCGTGCTGGCCGAGAGCGCGGAGCGGTTCGAGGGCGAGCTGCACGACACCGTCCGCTCGCCGTTCCGGTCGGCCGACGACCTCGCGCCGGTCACCCTGGCCATCCACTACGGCCACGCCACCGCCCGCACCGTCGAGGGTCACCTCTACGACGGCTACTTCGTCACCGACAGCACCGAGGACATGGGCCGGCTCGCGCAGCTCCACGAGGAGCGCTGGGCGGACTACTTCTGCCTCGCGGACGGCACCCGTGACCTGATGTCGCCCGAGGAGCAGGAGGAGGCCGTCACGGGCTTCCTGCGGGCCTACTTCCCGGCGCCGTCGCCCTTCGAGCTCCGCGACGAGCCCGCGCAGACCTCCGAGGAGCCCGCGCAGACCTCCGACGGGCCCGCCGACCAGGGCTGACGCCCCCGGCCGGGCCTCGCCCCCGCGCGTGGCGTGCGTCTCATCGGTGCCGTGATCAAGTTCCTCCATGCCGCTCTGTGATGGGATGGGCCGGAACGAGTGACGGCCACTGACCGGGGGGTACGCAGTGAGGACCAAACTGATCGGGCTGGGAGCCGACGCGGGCGCGCCGGACCTCATCGGCGTGGGGCTGATCCGCCTCGCCGTCGAGGAGCGGCTGGCGCCCGCGGCCGGGCCCGCACCGTGGCTGGGGCAGCTGCGGGCGGCCTCGTTCGCCGACACGTGGCTGACCTTCGCCGATCCGGCGGCGCCCGGCCTGCGGGTGCCGGCGGAGGCCGTCCTGCGGGCGGTGGTGCGACGGGCGGCGGAGCTGGTGCTGCGCCGCCACCGGGGCGACGGCCCGGCCGCCCTGGCGCGGCTGGGCCGCGACTCGGCCGAGGCCCGCGAGCTGGCCCGGCTGACCGGGGCGTCCCACCCCGCCGAGCCCGACGCGCTCGTCCTGCTCTGGCACGGGGTCCGCTCGGCCGGCGCCGGGACCGGCCCCGCCGCCGAGGCCGAGCGCGAGGCCCACGCCGGGCACGTCGCCGAGCGGTGCGAGGCCTACGTCCGGGACCACTGCCGCCGCCAGGACCTGCTGGCCCTCGTCCTGGCCTGCGCCCGCGCCGCCGCCGCCGCGCTGGCGGAGCTCGCCGACGGCGACCGGGACCGCGCGCTGGCCGTCCTCGACGCCCGGGCGGCCCGTCACATGGCGCCCACCGTCCCGGTGCCGCTCTGGGTCCCGGGCCACCCCGGCCGGCTCACCGCCTGAGAGCCGCCTGAGCCGCCTGAGCCGTCCGGGCCCGGCCGGCCACGCTGCTACGCCGCCGCGCCGCCGCCGATCGAGACGACGAACGCGGTCGTCCGCCCGGCGGGCGCCTCGTACTCCACCGTCTCCCCGGCCCGGCACCCGAGCAGCACCCGGCCGAGCGGACTGTCCGCGGTGACCAGGTCCGGGTCCAGCTCCTCGGCGAGTTCGCCGATCCTGACGGTCATCTCGTCGGCGTCCGCGAAACGCAGCGTCACGGTACTGCCGACGCCGACGCTCTCGGTGCTGGGCGCCCCGGCCACGGCCGCCTCGCGCAGCCGTCCCTCGATCCCGGCGATCCGGCCGTCCAGCAGGTCCAGCCGGTCGGCCCGCTGCAACTCGTCGGCCTGGTCGGCCGGGTCACCGACCCCGTCGCCGCCGCGCAGGGTCGCGACGACGGCGTCGCGTTCCGTGCGCAGCTCGGCGAGTTCCCGCTCCAGCGCGGTCCGGCCGGCGTCGCTGATGGGTTCGGGTGCACCGGTCATGGCCGTCTCCCTGGTCGGGCCGCCGCGACGGGCGGCGCGGGCTGATTCCGGCATTTTCGAACATAACGGACTCCCGGCCGCACGGCTCGGCGACAACGGTGCCCCCGATCGGTAACGACTTGCCGATCGGCCTTCCCCAGATCGACGAATGATCGATAGAACAGCCGTACCACCGTCGCCGAGGCAGGGAACCAGCCAGCATGAGCACCAACGGCCCCACGGGGTACGGACAGAACCCGTACGAGGGGAACAATCCCCACGGCCAGCAGAACCAGAACCCCTACGGCGGGGACCAGCAGCCGTACAAGCAGGAGGCCCCGTACGGCCAGCCCTACGGGGAGCAGCAGCCCTACGGAGGCCAGCAGCCGTACGGGCAGCCCGGCTACGGCACTCCCCCGCAGCAGCCCTACGGCCAGCCCGAGGGCTCCTGGCCGCACGGGCACCCCCAAGCCGGCGCGTACGGCGGCTCCCCGGTGCCCGGCGGCCGCCCGCTCGCCCCGATCGGCGAGCGCCTGGTCGCCCGGCTGATCGATGTCGGCGTGCTGCTGGTGCCCACCGTGCTGCTCTTCGCCGTCCTCGGCGCCTCGATCCTGTACTACGTCGTGGCGGCCCTGGTCTCCTTCGGCTACGAGGCCGCGATGCTGGTCACCCAGGGCGGCCAGACGGTCGGCAAGAAGGTCATGAAGCTGCGGGTCGTCGACCAGGGCGGCGGCGGGAAGCCCGACCAGAACTCGCTGCTGATCCGCGCGGCCCTCTACACGCTGCCCAACGCGGTCTACTGCATCGGCTCGCTGTTCGCCCTGCTGAACGTCCTGTGGCCGCTGTGGGACAAGCCGCTCCAGCAGGCGCTGCACGACAAGCCCGCCAAGACCGTGGTGATCAAGGAGTCCTGAGCACCGCGCTCCCGCGTACCACCTGCCGACCGGACACCGGGCCGCCATCGCGCGGCCGGGTGTCCGGTCGGTCGCTTTCCCGCGAAGCGGCGGGGCGAGGACACGCTCCGGGGCGTCAGGTCAACGTTTACATTCCCCGCGCCACCACGCATAGTGACAGGCCGAAACCGAGAGGGGAGCGCTTCCTGTGCCGCAGGCCGAGGAGAACGTGGTACGCCAGGTGCGACTGGAGCGGGCGGAGGTGGCCGCCGTCGTCGCGCTGTTCGACGACCGGCTCGCCGACACCCGGGCGCAGCTCGCCGTGACGCTGGCGACCCGGGCGGACGGCGCCCGCGAGGCCTACGAGCGGCAGTCGGCGGCCGAACGGCTGGCCCGGGAGGTGCGCCGCCTCGAAGGCGCCGAGGGCGGCCTGGTCTTCGGGCGGATCGACCTGGCGGACGGGACGGCGCTGCGGATCGGGCGGCTGGGCCTGCAGCGCGACGAGGAGGAGCTGCCCGCTCTGGTCGACTGGCGGGCGGACGCGGCGCGCGCGTTCTACGAGGCGACGCCGGTGCACCCGATGGGCCTGCGGCGGCGCCGGCACCTGCGCCTGGCGCAGCGCGCCGTCGTCGGGGTCAGCGACGAGCTGCTCGACGGCTCCGAGCCCACCGCCGAGGACGTGGTCGGCGACGGCCCGCTCTCCGCCGCGCTCCAGGAGCGGCGCACCGGGCGGATGGGCACCGCGGTCGCCACCCTGCAGACCGAGCAGGACGCGATCGTCCGCTCGCCGCACCGGGGCGTCACCGTCGTCCAGGGCGGTCCCGGCACGGGCAAGACGGTGGTCGCGCTGCACCGCGCGGCCTATGTGCTGTACGCCTTCCCGAAAGCCGCCGAGCAGGGCGTCCTGGTGCTGGGGCCGAACGCCCGGTTCCTGGACTACATCTCGCAGGTACTGCCCTCGCTCGGCGAGAACGACGTCGTCCTCGCGACCTGCGCCGAACTGGCCGTCGGCGCGGCCACCGCTGGGCCGGAGGCCGTCGAGGGGCCGCGGGCGGCCCGGCTCAAGGGCGACGCCGCGATGGCCGGGGCCCTGGCCGCGGTGGTGCGCGCGCGGCAGGCGCCGGACGGCGGGCTGGAGGTCCGGGTCGGGCAGGAGGACGTCCGGCTCGACGCTGCCGAGGTCTCCCGGGTGCGGGACGCCGCCCGGGGCGGCGGTCTCGCCCACCACCGGGCCCGCCGGCTGTTCAAGGAGCTGCTGGTGGACGTCGTGACCGCGGCGCTGGCCCGGGGCGCCGCCGAGACGCTGGAGCGGATCGACGCCGAGGTCGCCTCGCTGACCGGCATCGACCTCGACCGGGTCGCGGCGGCGGACCTGCGCCGCCTGGGCCACGACCCCGGTCCGGCCGACGAGGGCCCCGGGTTCGACGTCGACGCGATGCGGGCCGAGCTGCTCGACGACGACCACGTCGAGCGCGCCGTCGAGCGGCTGTGGCCGCACCTGACGCCCGGTGCGGTGGTGGACGCCCTGCTGGGCGACCCCGGGGCGCTGGCCGCGCACCTGCCGGAGTTCACCGCCGAAGAGCGCGCGCTGCTGCTGCGCGCCCCGGGCGCGCCGTGGACCGACGCCGACCTGCCGCTGCTCGACGAGGCGGCGGCCCTGCTCGACGGCCCGCCGCGGCGGTCGTTCGGCCATGTCGTGGTGGACGAGGCGCAGGAGTTCACCGCGCTCCAGTGGCGGATGGTGCTGCGGCGCTGCCCCGGCCGGTCGATGACGCTCGTCGGCGACTTCGCCCAGGCCGGTCCGGCGACCACCGCCCGCGGCTGGCAGGAGGCGCTGGCCCCGCACCTCGGCGCCCGCTTCGACCTGCGCACGCTGACCGTCAGCTACCGCACCACCGAGGAGATCCTGGCCGCCACCCGTGAGCTGCTGGCCAGGATCGCCCCGGACCAGCCGCCGGTGGGCTCGATCCGGCACGGCGAGCGGCCGCGCACCCTCGGCGCGTCGCCCGCCGCGCTCGCCGACGTCCTGCGCGCGGAGCTGCGCGCGCAGGCGGCCGCCCATCCCGGCGAGCTGATCGGCGTGGTCTGCCCGGACGCGTCGGCCGCCGCGCTGACGGCGGTCCTGACGGCGGCCGGGGTCGCGCAGTGGGCCCGGCTGGTGCCCGCCTCCGAGGCCCGGGGCCTGGAGTTCGACACGGCCGTCGTCGTCGACCCGGACGGGATCACCACCGCCCGCCCCGGCGGTGAGCGCGACCTCTACGTCGCGCTCACCCGGGCCACCAAGCGGCTGTGCACGGTCGTCGTGCGGGAGGACTGAAGCCGTCCCCACCCGGGCGGCGGGCCGGTGCGGCCCGCCGCCCGGGCCGGGCTCAGGCCCGGTAGGCGAGCAGGCCCATCATCCCGGCCTCGCCGTGGTAGGCGTTGTGGCAGTGCGTCATCCACCGGCCGGGGTTGTCGGCGTCGAAGTCGCAGGTCACCGTCCGGCCGGGCAGCACGATCACGGTGTCCTTGCGCGGCCCCTGGTCGCCGACCTGGAAGGTGTGGCCGTGCAGGTGCATGGGGTGCCACATCTCCGTCCGGTTGACGAACTCCAGGCGGACCCGCTCGCCGCTGCCGACGAGGAACGGGTGGGCGGTCGGGTCCGCCATGTCGAAGGGCCGCCCGTCGAGCGCCCAGTCGTACCGGGCCATGCCGCCGGTCAGCTCGATCCGGTGGGTGCGGTCGGGCGTGCGCGCCGGCAGCCGGACCTCGTCCGCGGCCCGCAGCCCGTCGGCGGCCAGGATCCGGCCGTTCAGCTCGGCGGGGCGGACGCTCACGGCCGGCGCCTCGCCCGCACCGGTGCGGACCAGGGCCCGGCCGGCGGCGTCCTTGCCCTCGGCGAGCGCGGTCAGCGGGAAGACGCCGTCCTGGAGGGTGGCCAGGGCGTCGTAGCGCTCGCCCATGCCGACCAGCAGGGCGTCCACCTCCTCGTGCCGCACCGGGTAGCCGTCGGTGTGGGTGACGGTCAGCCGGTGGCCGCCCAGGGCGAGGCGGTAGGCGGTGTCGCCGCCCGCGTTGACGATCCGCAGCCGCACCCGCCGGCCCGGCGTGGACCGGTACACCTCGGGGTCGGCGGCGATCCGGCCGTTCACCAGGTGGTGCGGGTGGCGGACGTCGCCGGCGTCGCCGCCGAGCAGGTCGCTGGTGGCGCCCATGAGCATGAACGACGGCTGCTGCCCGGCGGGCGCGCCCGTGCCTCCCATGTCGTGGCCGGACATGTCGTGGCCGCCCATCCCTCCCATGCCGCCCGTGCCGCCCGTGCCGCTCATGCCGCTCATGTCGTGACCGCCGCCGCTGCCGCCGCCCATGCCCTTGCGGAGTTCGGCGAACGCCTGGTCGGGGGTGCCGGTGACACCGTCCAGCCAGTCGTCCAGGACGACCACCCACTCCTCGTCGTACCCGAGCGGCTCCTGCGGGTCCTCGACGATCAGCGGCGCGTACAGGCCCCGGTCGAGCTGGACGCCGACGTGCGGGTGGAACCAGTAGGTGCCCGGCCGGTCGGTGACGAAGCGGTAGGTGAAGCTGCCACCGGGGGCGACCTGCCGCATGGTGACCGGCGGCACGCCGTCCATGTCGTTGCGCAGCGCCAGGCCGTGCCAGTGCAGGGAGGTCGGCGCGGGCAGGTGGTTGTTCAGGGTGGCGACCAGGGTGTCGCCGGCCGTGGTGCGGACGGCGGCGCCCGGCAGGGCGCCGAAGGTCCAGGTCGCGGCGGTGGTCCCGCCGCCCAGGTCGACGGTGCCGGCCGTCGCGGTGACGGTGACCGGGCGCTCGCGGCCGGTGCCGCGCCGCTTGGTCTCCGCCTCGGCGACGGGGCTGCCGGACGGGTCGACGAGCGGCGGCGTGCCGGCCGCGTCCGAACAGGCGGCGAGCAGGCCGGCGCCGGCGGCGCCCAGGCCCGCGAGCAGCAGGGAACGGCGGTTGACGGTGAATTCGGGCATCGAGGTCTCTCGGATGAGTGCGCGTCGGCAGCGGCCCGGTCGGCCGTGCCGGTGGACAGGGCTGACCGGCGGCGGGGGGCGTGCGGTGCCGCTCCCGGCCGCCGTGGGGCGCCTATCTGCGCGAGATCGAGAGGAGGTCGAGGTCGGGCGGGGGCGCGCCCGGCCACGGGATGCCGGGCGCGGTCGCCGGGCGGCGCGGCGCCGGTCCGGCGGAGCCCGCGGCGAGGAGGCCCGCCGGCGGCGGGGCGTCGAGCAGGACGCCGCGCGCGGGCACCGTCGAGGAGCAGACCCGGTGCTCGGCGCAGGCCTGGGCCGGACGGTCGGCGACGGTCGAGGCCCGGTGGCCGGCCGCGGCCGCGCCGGGGTGCTGGTGGACGCTCGCGGCCATCGCCGCGGCGGCGTGCGGGGCCGGGGTGACGCCGGCCGGCAGGGTGTGATGGCCGATCAGCCCGAGGGCGGTCAGCAGGAGGAGGACGAGCGCCGCCCCGGCCCCGCGGCGACGGGGGTCGCGGGAGAGGGGGGCGGCGTCCGGGCACATGGCGGTCACTGTACCCAGGCCCGGTATGTGGGCCGGGTAAGCGACCGGCCGACCGCCCGGCGTGGTGGGATGTCAGACCAAGGGGCTACCTTCGGCCCTTGATGAACGAGACACGGTCACGCGAAGCACAGAACGTCCGGCAGGCATGGGGCCGGGTCACCAGGTGGCTCGAACGCAACGCCCCCGCGAGCGCGGCCGCCCTGGGCGGCCCGGCGACACCGAAGATGCTCCTCGACGCCGAGACGAGGCTCGGTGTGGGCTTCCCGCAGGAACTGTGGACCTGGCTGCTGACCAACAACGGCGTGCGCACGGTCGACGACCCGTCGAGCGGCAACCTCGCCGCCCCCGGCGGCAGCTTCCTCCCCTGCGGCTGGCACCTGCTCTCCGTGGAGCAGATCGTGAAGGTGTACGAATGGCGCACCGGGATCGAGGCCATGGAGCCGTCACCCGATCCGGACCCCTCCTGCCTGGGCTGGCACCGCGACTGGATCCCCTTCGCCGTCGAGACGGACTGGCTCTACGGCCGGTTCATCGACACCGGCACCGGCCTGCTGGGGCGATGGAGCGACGGTGACGTGAACGAGTTCGAGACCCATGACTCGCTGGCCGAGTACTTCCACTCCCTCGCGGACGACCTGCCCGCGCACGGCACGGTCGAGGACGGCCGCCTGGACTGGTGAGCCGATCCCCGGGGCCGTGTCCCCGGCCGGAGCCCGGCCGGAGCCCGGTCAGAGCTCCCAGAGCCCCTTGCCGAGGGTGGTCAGGCCGCCGGCCAGCGCCAGGCCCAGCACCACCGCCCGGGCGCGGCGCTCCGCCACCCGTTCCGCCAGCGCCTTGCCGACGCCCGCGCCGAGCACGATCCCGGCCGCCGTCGTCGACCACGCGGGCGCCGCCAGGTGCGGGACCCCCTTGGCCGCGAGCGAGAAGAGGTTGACGGCCACCCCGTAGAACTGCGCGTTGGGCACGAACTCCCGCGCGCTCCAGCCCGTGTTCACGGCGTAGAGGGAGACGGCCGGACCGCCGACCCCGGCGGCGGCGTTCATGAAGCCGCTGGCCGCACCCGCCGCCAGCGCGCCCCGGACGCCGCGCAGCCCGGAGGCCCGCACGCCCCGGATCAGCAGCAGTGCCGCGGCGCTGACCAGCAGTCCGATGCCGATCAGCAGGGCCGGCGTGGGCACCCGGCCGGCGATCCGGGCGCCCATCGGGACGGTGCAGGCGGCCGCGCCGATCAGCGGCAGCATCCGGGCGAGCCGCACCCGCCGCCAGGTGTCGGCCAACCCGATGGCGCTGATCACCCCGGCCGCGCAGTTGGACAGCGTCACGCCCTCGCCCGGCCCCAGCAGCAGGACCAGGGCCGGTCCCGCGACGAGCGCGAAGCCGACACCCGCCAGCCGCTGCACGGACGAGCCCACCAGGACCACCAGGCCCAGCAACAACGCGGCACCCCAGCCAGCGGCCACGACGCGTCCCCCTGCCTCCGGCCTCGCTCGCGTCCGGGCGCGGCGCCGGACCCCGGACTCCCGCGCGGCACCAGACCGTACGCGCCCGGCACCCGCCCGCTCGACCGAATTTCACCCACCGGACCCCCACGAACTACTACACGCCTGTAGAGTTGGCCCGACGGCCCGCCCAGGAGGGGGAGACATGGCAGAGAATCCCCGGCAGCACACTGCCGCGACCCGCCCGGCCGACGTGCCCGGCTGGCAGCCGCCGGAGCACGAGGTCGAACCGGCCTACCAGCCGGTCCAGATCAACCGGGCGGACGGCAGCTGGGCGGTGGGCCGGATCAACGCCTGGTGGCGCCCGGCCGGCGCCCAGGCGTGGTGCCGCGTCCGGGCGGTGGGACGGGGCGAGGCCCCCGCCTGGATGCCCTTCGACCCCGAGCACCTGCTGCTGCTCCCGGCCACCGGCATCTGACCCGCTCGGCGGCTCAGCCCGCTCGGCGGCTCCCAACCCACTCGGCGGCTCAGCCCGGGCGGCGCGCCGCCGGATGCTCGCGCAGCAGGACCGCCACCTCGCGGTCGGTGACGTCCCGGAAGTCGCCGTACCAGGGGCCCGCCGCGTGCAGGTAGGTGGCCTCGCGCAGACAGAGCAGGACGTCCACCACCCGGCGCAGCCCCGCCGCCGACCGGGCGTCGCACACCGGCGCGGCCAGCACCAGCCGGCCCGGCCCGCGCCCGCGCAGCGCGTGCACCACGGCCGGGACGACCGGCCCGAACACCACCCCGTCGGTGACCAGCACCACCGTCCGGCCGTCCACGGGAACGGGCGGCCTGCAGTCCCGGTACAGCTTCTCCAGCCGGTGCAGCTCCACGCGCTGGTGGGTCACCTCGGCCTCCAGGTCCTCCTCCCCCAGCCCGAGGCCGCGCATCGCCCGCCGGTTCAGCACCGGCGGGCCCTCGTCGGCCAGTGCGCCGAGCGGGGTGCCGTTGCCGGGCGCGTTGAGCGGCCGGGCCACCACCACGTCCAGCGGGGCCGCCAGCTCGCGCGCGACCTCGGCCGCGACCGCGACGCCGCCCGGGGCCAGCCCGACGACCACCGGCTCCTCCCCCGCCCGGGCGCGCAGGTACTCGCCCGTCCGCCGGGCCAGCCTGCGTCCGGCGTCCCTGCGGTTGGTGAACAGCGCGGTCACGTCCTCCTCCTCGTCGGTCCGGGGCCTCGGTCCCCCCGGCGGCGCGGGCGCCGCAGGACCACCGGCGGGCCGGACAGGGCGATCACGGCGCACCCGGCGCAGACGGCGGCCAGGACGGCGCAGGTGGCCCGGTCCGGCGCCGGGCCGGCACCGCCGCGCGGGGCGAGGACGGCGAAGGCCGCGGCGGCGCAGCCGAACAGCACCAGGATGACCGCCGCGATCGGCCGCCGCAGTTCCAACGGGGCGAGCGGGAGGTCGCGGCGTTCGCCGGGTCGGCGCGTGCCGCCCGGTGCCTGCCCGGCGTCCAGTCCGTGTCGCTCGTCCATAGCGGTCCCCAGGGGATCGGTCACCGCCTCTGCCGCCGCGCGCCTACCCCGGGGCGCCGTCGGCACACACCGTTACGGAGATCCTTCGTCGGAGGCGCTCGGAGTGGTCCTTCGCGCCCAGCGCTCCGCGGACGTCGTGCTCGGCCGGCCGGTGTCCGCCGGACCGGCGAGCGTCGGGGCGCAGGTGGCCGTCAGGTGGGCAGGCCGGTGGCGGGGTCGAGGAAGGTGTCCAGGGTGGTGACGCGGTAGCCGCGGGTCTCGGCGGCGTCCAGGATCAGGGGCAGGGCGGCCGGGTCGAGGCCGGGGCCGTTGGAGGGGCTGCTGCCGAGGTGGAGTTGCAGGATCGCGCCCGGGGTGAGGGCGGTGACGGCGCGCTCGACGGCCTGCTCGACGGTCATGCCGCCGGCGGTGCCGAGGTAGCCGTTGGTGTCCTGGGTGAACTCGATGTCGGCGTGGCCGAGGGCGTTGACCACCGCGATGGCCTCGGGTGTGGTCTCGCCGTAGGGGAAGCGGTAGCAGGGCAGGGGTACGGCACCGGAGGCGTCGCGGATCGCCCGGTCGGCCCGGCGGACCTGGGCGCGCAGGCCGTCCGCCGTGAGGTCGGCGAGCGGCGGGTGGTCGTAGGAGTGGTTGGCCAGTCCGTGACCGGCGGCGGCGATCGCCCGGGCAGCGGCCGGCTGCTGTTCGGCGAAGCGGCCGGTGAGGAAGAAGGTGGCTCCGACGCCGCGGCGGTCGAGTTCGGCGAGCACCTCGGGAAGGCCGTCCTCGTTCCAGGCGGCGTTGAAGGTCAGCGCCAGGACCCGCTCCCCGGTCGGCAGGCGGCGGACCTCCCGGCCCAGCAGGGAACGGCCGGACGCGGCGGCGGCCGGGCCGCCGAGGACGGCGAGCGTGGCCGCGGCCGCCGCCGCGAGGAAGGATCGGCGGTCGGGGCCCGCCCGGTGTACGGTCACGGCCGCAGTATCGGGGGCCCCGGCCCACCCGGTGCGGCGCCGCGCGGTGACGCCCGGCAACGTCGGCCCGGCGTCGACCCGGCGTCGGAGCGGCGTCGGAGCGGCTGCGGTCAGACGGGTCGGAAGAAGGCCAGCATCCTCCGGCCGGCGTCCGGCGACGCCAGGATGTCCTGGACGTAGGCGGACTGGCGGCCGGCGGCGCCGGCGCGTTCGAACATCTCGCGTTCGTACTCCTCGACGGCGGCGGGGAAGTCGTCCGGGTGCGCGGCCAGCGCGAGGCCGAGCAGGGCGCCGTCGAGCAGCGCCATGTTGGCGCCCTGCCCCACCGGCGGCATCAGGTGCGCGGCATCGCCGAGCAGCGTGACGTCCGGTGCCTGCGGCCAGGTGAGGCCGACCGGGAGGGCGGCGATCGTCCGGGGCAGGATCGTGTCGGCGCAGGCCGCGATCAGCGCGGTGAACCGCGGGTCCCAGCCGGCGAACAGGTCGATCAGCCGCGCCCGGGCGGCGGCCGGGTCGTCGAACGGGATCCCGCTGTCGGCGAACCAGTCCTCGGCGGTGTGGTGGAAGCCGAGGTAGACGCGGACCCGGCCGTCGCCGTTGCGCTGCGCCGCGAGGGACTGCCCGTTGCCGAGCACCCAGTAGTTGCCGCGTCCGACCATCGCCGCGAGGTCGGGGCGGGTGCGGTCGATGTCGGGAATGCCGAGTTCGACGACGCTCTGGCCGGTGTGCGCCGGCCGGGCGTCGGTGAGCAGCGCGCGGACCCGGGAGTGCGCGCCGTCCGCGCCGACCAGCAGGTCGTACCCCGCCGTGCTGCCGTCGGCGAAGCGCACCTGCCCGTCACCGGCCGACTCGCACGCGTGCCCCCAGCGCACCGTGTGGGCGGGGAGGGAGCCCAGCAGGAGGTCGCGCAGGTCGGCGCGGTCGACCTCGGGCCGCTCCAGCGGGGCGTCCTCGGGCGTGTCCTCCTGGAGCAGCAGGGTGCCGTCCGGATCGAGGAGGCGCAGGTCCTGGCCCTGGCGGCGGGCGATCGCGTGGAACCCGTCGATCAGACCGGCCTCGCGCAGCGCCCGCTGTCCGGTCCCGGAGTGCAGATCGAGCATGCCGCCCTGAGCGCGTGCGCCGCGCGAGGACTCGCGTTCGTACACGACGGCGTCGATGCCGTTCACGTGCAGCACCCGGGCGAGGAGCAGGCCGCCCAGGCCGGCTCCCACGATGGCGATGGTCATGACTACTCCGATTCACCGTATCGGTCGATACACCGTATCAAGCAAAGTCACCGTAACAGGCGGGCGAGGTATCGTCAGCGGCATGTTGGTATGGGAGCGGCCAGAACCGTCGGATCGACCGGCGCCGGCCCCGCTGAGCCGGGAGCGGATCGTCGGAGCGGCGGTCCGGCTGGCCGACGCGGACGGCCTGGAGGCGGTGTCGCTGCGCAAGGTCGCCGCCGCGCTGGAGGTCGGGCCGATGCGGCTGTACGGCTACATCGCCACCAAGGACGAGCTGCTCGACCTGATGGTCGACGCGGTCTACGCCGAGATCCGGCCGGCCGGGGACGGCTGGCGGCAGGTGCTGCACTCCCTGGCCGAAGCCACGCGGCAGGCCGCCCACCGGCACGAATGGTTCGCCGATCTGATCGGCGGCCGGCCACAGCTCGGGCCGCACACGCTGGCCGGCGGGGAGGCCGTGGTGGCCGCGATGGACGGCGTCGCACTGGACGTCACCGTGCCCGCGATCGCCGCGGTCAACGCGTACGTGGTCGGCGCGGTGCGTCGGGAGATCACCGAGCGGCGCGCCGAGCGGGCCACCGGGATGGACAAGGAGCAGTGGCAGGCCGCCTACGGGCCGTACCTGGAGCGGGCCTTCGCCACGGGCCGGTTCCCCGCCCTGGCCACGGTCGTCCGCGACGGCCCCCACCTCGACCCCGACCAGACCTTCCGGACCGGCCTCGACTTCCTGCTCGACGGCATCGGGGCCCGCATCCCGGACTGAGGCGCGGGGCGTGACCCGGCCGGAGGTCGGTGCCGTGCACGAGGCCGCCGGGTGGCGCGGGACGCGGTCAGCCGCGCAGTCGCCCGCGATAAACCCGGCGACGTCGGCGGTCGTCCCCGGGATACTGGTCGCCCATGGATGAGGTCCAAGTCGTCGTCGCCCATTCCGAGCGCGCGACCCTGCGCGTCGGCGATGTGTTCCTGAAGGTGGACGCCGATCAGGCGCGCATCGACGTCGAGGTCGAGGCGATGTCCCTCGCACCCGTCCCGACCCCGAAGGTCCTGTGGCGCAAGCCGCCCGTACTCGCGATCGCCGCACTCCCGGGGACGACGCTCGGGCGCCTCGGCGGGCCGTCGACCGGGTCACCGGCGGCGTGGGCCGCGGCGGGCGCCGCCATCCGCAAACTGCACGACGCGCCGCTGCCGCCCCGGCCCGGCCGGGCGGGGCGGAGCGTCGTCGCGCTGGCGGCGGAACTCGACGACGAGTGCGAGTCGCTCGTGACGAACGGCGTCCTGCCCGCCGACCTGGTCACCCGCAACCGCCAGGTCGCCGAGGCCGCGCTCCGGCCGTGGACACCGGCGTTCACGCACGGCGACCTGCAGATCGCGCACGTCTTCGTCGACGACGGCGAGGTCACCGGCATCATCGACTGGTCCGAGGCGGGCCAGGGTGACGCCCTGTACGACCTCGCCACCTTCACACTCGGACACGGGGAGCACCTCGACGACGTCATCGCCGGCTATGGCACCGCCATCGACCTCGAGGTGATCCACGCGTGGTGGTCGCTGCGAAGCCTGCTGGCAGTCCGCTGGCTGATCGAGCACGGCTTCGACCCCTTCGCGCCGGGCTGTGAGGTCGACGTGCTGAGATCCCGGATGTGAGGCACCGCTCCTTCCACGACCCAACGGCACTCGCCCGGTGCGGCGGCCGGGCAAGGGGCAGGCCGCTGCGGGCGGCGGGGTGGACACGGATCGTTCGGGGCCGGAATCCTTCCTCTGGTCCCCCCGCGGTCCGCCCATTCCGGCCCACCCGACGACGTACGGAGCCCGCGTGCAGGCAACGCCCGCCGATCCGAGCACTCCCGACAGCTTCCTCACCCCCCTCGGACACCTCTTCGTCCGCAGCCACCTCGGGCCGCCGCCCGAACTGGACGCCTCCTCCTGGACGTTGACCGTCGAGGGCCTGGTGGAGCGGCCGCTCTGGCTGGACCTGTCGGCGCTGCGCGGGCTGCCGCGGACGAGCCTGACCGCCTTCCACGAGTGCTTCGGCAGCCCGTCGCGTCCCGACGTCCCGACCCGTGCGGTCGCCAACCTGGAGTGGTCCGGCGTCGCGCTCGCCGCCGTCCTGGACCTCGCGACCCCGCGCCCGCAGGCCCGGCACATCTGGTTCGAGGGAGCGGACCGCGGCTCGTTCGCGGGCGAGAGCGGGCTGACGTACCTGAAGGACCTGCCGCTGGAGCAGGCCCGGGACGAGGTGCTGCTGGCCGACACCGTCAACGGCGCACCGCTGCCGGGGCGGCACGGCTTCCCGCTGCGCGCGGTGGCGCCCCGGATGTTCGCCACCAACTCGGTGAAGTGGCTGACCCGCCTGGTACTGGCCGACCACCGGCCCGAGCACCTGTTCACCACCCGCCTCTACACCCGCCGCCCGCCCGGCGGCGGCGCCCCGCGTCCGGTCCGGGAGGTCGACGTCAACAGCAAGCTCCTCGCCCCGCACGACGGCCAGCGGGTGGCGGCCGGGACGCACGAGGTGACCGGCCGGTCGTGGAGCTTCGCACCGGTCGTCTCGGTGGAGGTCGCCGTCGACGACGGCGGCTGGCAGCCGGCGCTCCTCCAACCGCGCGGCCCGCAGCCCGTCTGGCAGCGCTTCACCCTCCCCTGCCGCCTCACCCCCGGCCCGCACCGCATCCGCTGCCGGGCCACCGACGCCCGCGGCCGCGTCCAGCCGCCGGCCGGCGCCCGGAACGCCGTCCACACCGTGGAGGTAGTGGCCGGCTGACCCCGCGCGCAGCGTCATCACAGGCCGGTCCGGGCGGTACGCTCGGGAGGCAGCGGGCGCCGACCGCGCCCCGGGGGAAGGCGGGTTCGGACGGATGAAGGTCCTCGTCGTCGGTGGAGGAATCGCCGGACTGACCTGTGCCCTGAGCCTGCACGCGGGCGAGCCGCTGGTGTGCGAGGCCGCGCGGGGCATCTAGGCGCTCGGGGTGGGGATCAATCTGCTGCCGCACGCCGTCCGGGAGCTGGCCGAACTCAGGCTCGCCGGCGAGCTGGCCGCCGTCGCCCTGGCACCCCGCCGACTGGTGTACCAGGACCGGACGGGCGCCCCGGTGTGGGAGGAGCCGCTCGGGCTCGCGGCCGGCTACCGCTGGCCCCAGTACTCGGTGCACCGCGGCCGGCTGCACCTGGTGCCCACCGGGGAGGCCGAGGCGATCACCGGACGGTACCGGGAACTCAGCGGCGGCACCGTCGCCCAGGTCAACACCCACCCCTCCTGGACGGTCCTCGGCCCGACGGCCCGTCCGGCGGGGTCGTAGGGTGCCCGGAGGGCGCGTCCCTAGCGCTGCTGGTCGATGAAGGCGATGCCGAGGTCCAGGTCGAGGCGGGTGCGGGGCGGAGCACCGGTGTGGTCGTCGTCCCGCAGGACCAGCTGAGTCCGCCGCTGCTCGATCTGGACGCGCTTGTTCGCGTTGAAGAAGGCGTGCAACTCCTCGGTCGCGGTGGCGCCGAGGCCGAGCCCGCCACCGCTCGGCGTTCGGGCGGCCAGGCGGCGGGAGAGCCATCCCGGCCGGCCCGACCGCACCACGACCTGCCGGCCCGCCGCCAGAGTGAAGGGCACGATCACCAGCACGGCCATGAGGAGCAGGCCCGACATCATCACCATGTCCGCCCAACGCGCGGAGCCGGCACCGCCGTTCCCGGCCCGGGATCAAGCCCGTGGCTCGGGCTCGGCCACCGCCAGGACCTCCTGGAGCTCAGCGATGTCCTGGCGGGTGGCGAGTGTGTGGGGATGGTCCTCGCCCAACCGCTCGCGCTGGATGCCGAGGACCGCCTCCAGCTCCTTCCCGGCCGCTTCCCGCTCCCCCAGGCCGACCAGCGCCAGGGCGAGGCTGCGGCGGGTGGGGAGAACGGCCGGGTGGGTGTCACCCCACCGCTCGCTCTCGAGAGCGAGCACCGCCTCCAGCTCGGCCCTGGCCACCTCGGCCTCCCCCATGATGAGGAGCACCACGGCAAGGTTGTGACGGGTGACGAGGGTCTCGGGGTGGTTCTCACCCATCCGGGCCCGTCGGATGGCGAGAACCGCCTCGTACTCCGCCCTGGCCGCTTCCAACTCCCCGAGATCGCAGAGGAGCTGGGCGATTGCGCTCCGGGTGCTGAGCGCCCCGGGATGGTCCTCGTCGAAGCGACCGCGTCGGGCGACGAGAATGGCCTCGAACTCCGCCCGGGCCGCCTCCAGCTCCCCCAGGTCGTACAGCACCAGGGCGAGGTGGTGCCGGGTGACGAGCATCTCCGGATCGTTCCGGTCGGACTCCTCCTCCTGGATGGCCAGGATCGCCTCGAACTCCGCCCGCGCCGCTTCCAACTCCCCCTGGCCGTAGAGGATCCGAGCGAGTTCGTGCCGGGTGGTGAGCGTGAGGTGGTCGGTGTCGCCCAACTCGTCCCGCCGGGCGACGAGAAGGGATTCGAGCTCCGCCCGGGCCGCGTCGGTCTCCCCCATGCCGAGCAGCACCAGCGCCAGGTCATGACGGGTGTTCAGGGTGAGCGGATGGGTGTCGCCGCCCCGCTCACGTACGATCGTGAGGACCGACTCGAGCTCCGCCCGGGCTGCCTCGAACTCACCCAGGTCACGCAGGACTGCGGCGAGATGCTGCCGAGTGGCGAGCGAATCGGGCTGCGTATCGTCCAACCGCTCGCGTTCCAGGGCGAGGATCGCCTCGAACTCCACTCGGGCCTGGGTGAACAGGCCACCGATCCGCAGGTACCGGGCGGCCAGGTCGACGGTCGCGGTGAGGTCCAGAAGATCCCGGTCGGTGAGCGGCCCCGTCTCGATCCGGTGGAAGCCGTCGAGGATGTGCGGTGAGAGCAGTCGCCAGATGGTCCACGACTGGGATTCCTCCGGCACCCCGGTCTCCTCCGCGAGTGCCGCTGCGACCAGGAGGCGTGCGGCGGTGGCTCCGGCCTCGGGCGAGCGCGAGGCGTCGCGGACCAGGGGGTGCATGCGCAGCACGGGGAGCGTGTCCGGGGCGGCCTCCGGGAGGTCGATCAGGCCGAACGCGGCGAGGGCGGTGAGGTGCTGCCACAGGGCCGGGCCGTCCAGTTCGGCGAGCGGCCCGGCGTCGGCCAGCCGGCCGGGGGTGAGCAGCAGGGTGTAGGGCAGATCGGCGTCGGCGAAGGAGGCGATCAGCTCCAGCAGCCGCCGGGCGTGGGTGTGGCCGCGCTGTTCGAGCAGGTCGAGGGACATCGCCCAGGTCCGGGACAGCGCGTGCTCGCGGTCCAGGCCCTGCGGGCCGTCCTCCCACGCCCGCCGGTAGTCGGCGTAGGTGGTCGGGGTGCCGGGTGCCCGGAAGGGGGCCGGTGTGCGGGCCGCCTCGGTGAGGTAGGCACCGGCCAGGTACAGGGCGAGCGGGAGGCCGCCGAGGCGGGCGGCGAGGGTGTGCGCCTCGGCCTCGGTGCCGGCGGTGGCGGGGGCGTGGTCGCGCAGGATGCGGGCGGCGTCGTCGAGGCGGTCGCCGGTCAGGGGTTGCAGGGGGTGCAGCCGGGCGGCGGGTCCCCAGGTGGCGGGGGTGCCCTCGCGGGTGGTGACCAGGACGGTGCCGGCTCCGGGGGCGGGGCGGATCCAGCCGGTGCCCGCGTTCAGCGCGCCGGGGCCGTCCAGCAGGGCCGGGTCGTCGGCGTTGTCGACGACGAGCAGCCAGGGCGCGTCCAGGCGCGCCAGGCGGGACCACAGGACGTCGGCGGTGTCGCCGCGGTCGAGTTCCTCGGGTGCGGCGCCCACCTGGCGGGCGACGGCGCGCAGCGCGGCCTCCAGGGCGGGGCCGTTGCGGGCCTCGACCCACCACACCCGGTGTCCGGTCGCGGTCCGGCGGGCGGCGAGTTCCAGCGCGAGGGTGGTCTTGCCGCAGCCGCCCATCCCGCACAGCACCAGCAGTCCCTCCCCCGCCGGTGCGGCCTCCAGGCGGGCCAGGACGTCGGCCCGGCCCCGGAGCGGGCGGTTGGCGTCCCGCAGGCCCAGCGGCGGCGCCACGGTGACCGGGACGGCCTGCTCGACGGGGTCGCAGGCGCGGATGACGACGTCGGCGCGCCCGGCCTGGACGACGGTGCCGTGCACCGTGCTGTCCGTCAGCCGGTTGTGCACGCGGGCGCCGGCCTCGTCCACGTCCCCGTACTCCCCGCCCACCCGCAGCCCCCTGCCCTGTGCATCCGACCGCCCCCATCCTCGCGCATGCCGGTGCGGCGCCGCGACGGACGGCGGGTCAGGCCCAGAGGTGGTCGCCGAGGGCGGCGCCCTCCGGGGCGCCGGGGAGGACGTAGGCGACGGCGGAGGCGGTGTGTTCGAGGAAGGGGTTGAGGGCGTCGCGCTCGGCGAGGCGGTTCTGGACGCGGGTGAACTGGCCCGGGTCGCGCATGAAGGCGCAGAAGAGCAGGCCGCGGTCCCCGGGGGCGTCGTCGTAGCTGTAGCCGCGGCGCAGCATCCGGGCGCCGCCGTCGAGGCGGGGGCCGGTGAGGCGGACGTGGGCGGTGGTGGGGATGACGTAGGCGCCGTCGGGGTGCTTGGCGTAGAGGTCGGGCTCGTCGTGTTCGGCGGTGCCGGTCAGCGGGGCGCCGTCGCCGATGCGGCGGCCCATGGCGAGGTTCTGCTGTTCCTCGGGGAGCGCGGCGAAGGCGACGGTGTCCATCCGGATCCGCCGGTAGACCAGGACGGTGGCGTTCTCGTGCGGCCCGGCCGGGCCCCAGACCCACTGGCGGGCGAGGTCCTCGTCGGGGTTGGCGGTGCCGTCCTTGAAGCCGAACAGGTTGCGGGGGGTGGCGCCGGGCGCGGTGCGGGGCAGGAAGCCGGACTGCGCCCAGCGGGGCGTGGCGCCGGCGCCGTGGGCGGCCGTGGTGGCGAGTTCGGCGACGACGGCGAGCGTCCAGTGGTCGGCGGCGCACAGCTGGAGCAGCAGGTCGCCGCCGCCGCGGGCCGGGTCGAGGCGGTCGCCGGGGAAGGCCGGCAGGTCGGCGAACCCGGCGGGGACGGCGAGGGCGAGCCGGGCGGCGAGGGCCGGGCCGAGGCCGACCAGCGAGGTGAGCCGGGGGGCGCCGTCCTCGGTGCGCAGGCGCGGGTCGGGTGCCGGTCCGGCCGAGGCGGCCAGGGTGCGGGTCCAGGCGGCGAGCAGGGTGCGCAGGGCCTCGCGGTCCGCGGCGGCGGAGGTGGCCGGGAGGTCGAAGGCGAGCAGCTTGGTCGCGGGGAGCTGGGGGGACGTCAGTGCGGCCTGCCGGGCGCCGTGGAAGGGGATCGGCCCCTCGGGCGGCGGTGCCCCGGTGGTGGCGCGGCCGGGTGCGCGGTCGCCGGCCGCCAGTTCGCCCACCGTCGCGCCGACGCCGGCGGCGAGCACCGCCCCGGCGGCCAGCAGCGCCCGACGCCGCCCGACGCCGGGGGCGGCGGAGGGGTACGATGGCGACGCTTTTCGGGGTTCGGTGGGCATGCGCCCTATTGGAGACGATAGAACACGTGCCATGCAAATCACGTTTCCTGATCGTCAGTCACCCCGCAGGACCGCTGTCAGCACCGTCACCGCCGCGGCCGTGACCGCCGCGGTCGCCCTGGCGGCCGCCGGGTGCTCCTCCTCCGGTCCGGCCGCGGAGGACGCCAAGCACCCGGCGGGGAGCGTGGTCCGCGTGCCCGAGGACTTCCCCAGCGTCCAGAAGGCGGTGGACGTCGCCCGCGAGGGCGACACGGTGCTGATCGGCCCCGGCACCTACCGCGAGAGCGTGCGGGTCGCCAAGGCGAACGTCGTGGTGCGCGGCACGGACCGCTCGGCGGTGGTCTTCGACGGCGGGCTGAAGCTGGCCAACGGCATCACCGCCACCGGCCCCGGCACGGTGGTGGAGAACCTCACCGTCCACGGCTACCTGGCCAACGGCGTGCTGTTCACCGGGGTGACGGACGAGAAGCTGCAGCAGCGCGGCGCGGGCGGCTCGGCGTACGACCCGCTGGACACCGAGCGCTTCCCGCCCGTGGTGGGCTTCCGGGCGACCCGGGTGACGGCGTACAACAACGGCCTGTACGGCATCTACGCCTTCGACGCGCGCGCCGGGGTGATCGAGGAGTCGTACGCCTCCGGGCACGCCGACTCCGGCATCTACGTCGGCCAGTGCAAGCCGTGCGACACCCTGGTGCGCGGCAACACGGTGGAGCGCAACGCCGTCGGCATCGAGCTGACGAACGCCTCGGACAACCTGTCGATCCTGGGCAACCGCGCGGCGGGCAACCGGGTGGGCGTCACGGTGAACTCCAACGACCTGGAGGCGCTGGCCCCGCAGCACGCCGCGGTGATCGCGGGCAACGTGGTCGTCGACAACAACGCCGCCGACTCGCCCCAGCAGGCGGACGGGGGCTTCGGCATCGGCATCGGGATCGGCGGCGGCACGGCGAACCGGGTGGAGCGCAACCTCGTCCGCGGCAACCGCGCGGCCGGGGTGATCATCACCGACCCGGCGGGCCACCCGGCGAGCGGCAACCGGGTCGAGGGCAACCAGGTGGACGGCAACGGCGCCGACCTGGTGCTCGGCTCCGTCGACCCGGGCAACTGCTTCAGCGGCAACCGGCCCGGCACGCAGCACCCGGAGGGCCTGGAGGCCGCGGCGGCCTGCGGCGGGCCGCCGCGCGGGCCGCTGGCCGCCGGGCGGGCGGCACCGGTGCAGGCGCCGCCCGGCATGGCGTTCAGCCAGGTGCCGGCGCCGCCCGCGCAGCCGTCGCTGCCCGATCCGTCGGCGCCCGCCCGCCCGGCGACGGGCCTGCCGGGGGCGGTCGACCCGGCGGCGTACCCGCTGCCCACGGACCCCGGCGCGCTGCCGCCGCAGCCGACGGGGTGACGGGCGGTCGGCGGGTGGCAGGCGGTCGGCCGGGTGACGGACGGCCGAACGGTCGAACGGCCGGGTGACGGTCAGCCGGTGAGCCAGGGCGCCTCGGGGAGCTTGGCGGTGTCGTCCCGCCCGCCGAACCCGACCGTGGCCGGGGTGCCCAGGCCCGGCATCCGCATCGTCACCTGCCGCAGCCCCCCGTCCCCGTCGACCCAGTAGGTCAGCGGCGACCGCTCGCCGTCGGGCGCGGCGCCCTGGGCGCGCGGGCCGGCGAACCGGTCGTGGTCGCGGCCGTCGAGGCGGTCGCGGCCGAGCCAGCGCGCGCCGGACTGGGCGAGCAGCAGCGGATTGTCGGGCCGGTCGGCGCCGAGCTCGACGATCAGCCGGAGCCCGGCGTCCAGCGGGTCGGCGGTGTAGCTGCGCGGGGACCAGCCCTGCCGGGGGACGCGCTCGGCCTGCTGCCAGGCCGGGCCGTCCACGCCGGCCGGTTCGGGGCTGAGCCCGAGGCCGCCGGCGTCCCAGACCACCAGGCCGTGGTCGAGCGGGCCGTTCGCCCCGGTGGTGTGGTAACGGCCCACGCCGTGGCGGGTGCGGTAGTCGACGACGCCCTCGACCCGAACGGAGATGCCCCCGCCCTCGGCGGCGGTGAGCGTCACCGCGACCGGGCTGGCCTGGAACAGGGTGAGCCGCGACAGGGCCAGGCGGGAGGCCTCGTCGACGGTCACCGGCCGTTCCCCGGGCTCGTCGGAGAGCATGCGGTAGCCGACCAGCCCGCCCACGGCGGCGGCGCACACCGCGAGGGCGAGCAGGCTCCGGAGCCAGGAGGTCCGGCGACGCGGCCCGGGGTCCGGCGCGGGGTCCGGCTTGGAGGTGGCGGCCTTCGTCTTCCGGGCCATGCGGATGCCTTCTCTCGTCGTTCGGTTCCAACACACACGGGCGGGTCCGGAGACCATCGGTCTCCGGACCCGCCCTGGGCCCTCGGCGGCGGTACCGCCCGGGCCTCAGCGGCCCGGGCGGGGAACTGCCGGAGGCAGGCTACCGGTGCTGGGCCCGGCGCCGGCGTGCCAGCAGCACCAACGCGGTGCCGAGCACGGTCAGCGTGCCCGCACCGGCCACCATCACCGGAGTACCGTCGCTCGCACCCGTGTTCGCCAGGTGCCCGGGGGCGGGCGCGGGCGCGGGCGGCGTCGCGGCCGGGGACGGCAGCGTCGGCGCCTGGGTCTGCGTCGGGGTCGGCGTGGGAGTCGGCGTCGGCGTCGGCGTCTCGGTGGGCGTCGGCGTCGGCGTCGCGGTCGGGGTGGGCGTCGGCTTCAGCCGGTTGACGGCCGTCACCTCGACTCCGGCCGCGAGGTTGTCGGCGTTCAGCACCAGCGGGCCGAACACCGTGACCTCCGGCGCGGAGTAGCCCTCGGGCGGGCTCACCTCCTGCCAGAAGTACGACCCCGGCGCACCGCTGCCCTTGCAGATGCCGTCGGCCCCGGTGGTACAGGGCTCGCCGACCTTCGTGTCGGGCTTGTCACCGGTGCTCTGCAGCCCGGTGGTGCCGTTGGTCTCCTTCCAGAGCTGGAACTTCGCGCCCGCCAGCGGCTTGCCGTCCTGGTCGTGCTTGACCAGGCGCAGCGCGCCCTCCTGCTGGCGGAAGCCGAAGTCGAAGGTGTGGTCGTTCTCGCCCGGTCCGCCGGTGGTCAGCGCGCGCTCGGCGTACTGCCCGCCCGCCGGGACGACACCCTTCGAGTTGATGAAGGCGTTGTCACCGGCGTCAGCGTCGGTCGGCACCCACTGGTAGAGGGGGCCGCCCTTGGCGTAGTCGGCGGGGTTGTCGAGCCGGACGGTGTACTTCGTGCGCGGCTTGAGGCCGCCCGTGACGTTGGTGTCGTCGAAGTAGTACTCACCGCGATCGGTCGTCCTGGTGGTGCCGACGAGCTTCCCCGTCTCGTCGTAGAGGTTGACCGTCGCTCCGGGCACGGGCTTCTGGCCCGGGCGCTGGATGCCGCTGCGCTCGGGGTCGTACCAGACGCGGTTGCCGATCTGGAGCGGGGCCTGGTCGCAGAGCACCTCCAGGTCGCCCATCGAGGCGCCCTTGCCGAACGGGTCGGGACCGCCGGGCGGGGTGAGCCGGAAACCGAACTTCGGGTCCTGCTGGCCGTTCCGCTGGAGGAACGACGTGCCGTACCCGAGGGCCTCGTGGTTCGGGTCGAACGCGGAGGTCGCGATGGTGTTCTCGACCTTCGAGTTCGCCAGGCCCGCGAAGGCCGTGTTGCGGTGACCGCCCCAGCTGGTGTCGAAGAAGCGGGTGCCCCGGGGGGACAGTCCGCAGCCGTTGTTGGTGTCCATCACGTAGCTGCCGTTGGCCGGGCAGGCCTTGTTCAGGTCACCGCCCGACATGACGGCGGAGTAGGGGACACCGTCCGGCGCGCGGTCGGCGAAGCGGTCGCGGAAGGCCAGCAGCATCGAGCCGTCGGTCTCGAACGCGATCTCGCCCAGCTCGGGTTCGGGCTGGGCGATCAGGCTGGTGCCGCAGGCGTTGCCGTTCTGCGAGGTCGGCCAGGTGCCGGTCCACGGGAACCAGGCCGCCCCGTCGCAGGGGCCCCCTCCGACGGTCGACTGGCGCGGGTAGTCCAGCGGCTGGTTCAGGATCGCCGCCGAGAAGGCGCCGGTGGCCAGGTCGAACGGCAGCACCACCGCCTTCAGGTCGGACGCCTTGCCGGTCGACTCGCCCGAGCAGACGCCGCCGAGGAAGCCGGTGCCGTCCTGGAGGCCGAGGCCGAACGGACGCCAGTCCCCGGCCGCGGGGCAGCCCGGGTCGGGGATGGGGTAGACGGCCTTCGGCGCGGAGGCCGTGGGCACGGAGGCGTTGTAGCGGTAGAGCTTGCGGTCGTTGAGGTTGACGACGAAGAGGTCCTGGCCGTCCTCGGTGACCTTGATGCCGCCGAGGCTCTCCTTGCCCGGCACCGCGATGAACCCGTCGTCGGTGCCGCCGCCGTGGGCGGTGGAACCGGCGTTCGGGACGGTGGTGAACAGCGACGTCTGCTTCGACGCCACGTCCGTCACGTAGATCCCGCCCGCGCCGCCGGGACCGTAGTCCGTCGCGCGCTTGGCGACCGCCGAGGAGAACACCCGCCGGTCGGCCTTGTTCCACGCGATGCCGTACAGCGTGCCGGTCTCGGCGTTGGTGGCGATGTTGGTCGCCTTCGCGTCCTTGCCGTCCTGGCCGCGCGCGCTGTACGGGAAGGAGACCAGCGTGCGCTGGGTGCCGTCCTCGCGCGAGGCCGCCTGGCAGGTCGTCACCAGGGTGGCGTTCTTCTGACAGTAGTCACCGGGGTACCACAGCCCGGTGGTGAGCGCCACGTTCTTGCCGTCGGAGACGTCGACGAACTCCTCGTTGCTGCTGAGCTGGTTGGGCGCGCCGCCCAGGCCCTCGCGGGAGGCGAAGGCCGGGTAGAGCGTGCCCGGCTTCGGGTTCACCACCTGGACGCGGTACTTGCCGCCGGCGAGCTTGGTGCCCGGCGTCAGCGTCACCGTGCCGTCCGCCGCCGTGGTGCCCTCGATCCCGGCGCCCTCGTCGTCGGTGAGGGTCACCTTCACGCCCGCCATACCGGGTTCGAGCGCGGCCTGCCACACGCCGTCGGTGTCCACGGCCCGCACCACGCGGACCGTCACCGTCCCGTCGGCCGTCTGCGGGAACGCGGCCGGGGCGGCCACCAGCGAGCACGCCCCGATTCCGAGGAGCAGCGCCGCGGCGCCCCCCACGGTGCGGCGGCCGAGCACACCCGGCGGCCGCCGTTCCGGGCCGCGAACGGCACCGGTTCCCTGATCACGTGTCGTTGTCATCCCTGCTCTCATGATGCGGTTGGGCCTGCCGCCCCGACCCCGCGAGGGAGTCCGCGTGTGACGGAAAGCCGTCATTGTTAACGGGAGCTTAAGGGGCCTTCGTACAAGTTCGCAGGAAAACCAGGAACTTTGACAGCAGATCAGACGTTCCGATGGACTGTGTGCTGACGGTTCAGCTGACGGACCGTCAACGACGGGAGAGGGCGGCGAGACCGGCGCCGAAACCCGCCAGGACACGGCCCTCCGGGGTGACAGCCAACTGCTCCTCCGCCGCGGGCTGTTCGGCCGGTGGATCTCCGCTCACGGTCTGGATTCTAGCGGAGCCCTCCGACATCACCGGAGCCGGCCACGGGCCGCCGGGCCGTCGCGGGGTTGTGACGTCCGCGGGGTGGTGCGGGCCGGACCGGAGCGGGGAGACTGCCGCCGGGGGGTGACGCCGGTGAGCGGTCGAGTCGTGTCGGGACGGGGGCGGACCGAGGTGGAACTGGAGTTCCCGGATCCGGCCCGGGTGGTGCTGCTGACTGCGGAGACGGTGCCGAGGAAGTGGATCACCCTCCGCGAGCGCGACGGAGTGTGGACGCCGGGGCACCCGAACATCCACGGCTACGGCCGCGCCGCCGTGCCGCTGTCGCCGGAGCGGCAGCGGGCGATGCGGCGGATCACCGTCGACGCCTCGGAGCGCTGGACGGTGACGGTGCACGATCCCGGCGACACGGTCGCGTTGGCCACGGGGGCGAAGGGCAGCGGACCCCGGCTCCTGGAGTACCGGGGCGGGGCCGCCCGGGCGGTGGTGACCCAGACCCACGACACGGCCGGCGCCCTGCGGGTGGTCCACTACCCCGACGGGCCCGACGAGCCGCCGGTGGTGGTGGCCGACACCTTCGACTTCGTCCTGAGCACCAGGAACCGGAACGGATTCGCGCTGGACGGACCGCAGTTCGTGGTCGTCGAACACGGCCAGGACTGGTCGTTCACGGTCGAGTCCGCCGACCTCCCGCGGTCGACGGCGCTGGTCCGCAACGGGTTCGGGAACTCCACCGAGCTGTTCGACCGCCCGGATCCGGGGCGGCCGGCGGTGCTGGAGATGGCCCTCGCGTCCGGCTCGTGCGGCGTCGACGTCCTGGACGAGAACGGCCGCTTCCTCACCTCGCACCGGGTCCGCGGCGCCGAGAGCCCGGCCTCCGTCCCGCTCTGGGGCGGCCGGAAGGACGCCGCCCTCGGCCGCCTCGGCCTGCGGGTCGAGGACTGCGACAGCACCTGGCGGATGACCCTGCGGCCGGACCGGCCGGAACGCCGGCTGGTCGACCGGGCCGAGGGCGACGGCGGTGAACTGCTCTGCTACCAGGGCCCGCCCGCGGTGCTGCAGGTCCGGCGGCCGGTCGAGAAGGACAGGTGGCTCGGCGTCGAGGCCCCGGGCGGACGCGTTTCGGGCCTCCACGCGGAGGAGTGGTGCGGGGCGCTCCTGATCGGCGCCGCCCCGTACCCCGAGGTGATCTCGGTGGAGGCGACGGGCGGCTGGGTCCTGGAGGTGACCCCGCTCGACGGGGTGCGCACCGTCTCCGGCCGCCTGACCGGCCGCGGCAGCGAGGTCGTCCGGTGGACGGGCGACCGCAGGCGGATCGCCGTCCGCAACCGGCCGCGCCACCGGAGCCGGAGCTGGCGCGGCATCCGGCTCGGCGCCGCCGTGTGGAGCGCCGACGGCCCGCGCGACGCCGCGACGGCCTACCCGGACGCCCCGGCGCGGGACGTGGCGCCGCTGCCGGGCTGCCTGCTGCTGGTCCACGACCCCTACCACGCGGGCTGGCGGCTCACCGCCCGCTGACCGCACGGCCACTATGTGAGGGCCGGCACCGGGCCGGCCACCGTCACGGTGCCGAAGCCGAAGCCGAAGGCGATGACGGCGTTGACCGCCACCGTCCGCCGCAGCTCCCGGGAGGCGCGGTGCGGGTGCCGGCGACCGCCGGAACCGGGCGGCGCCCTGAAGGCGCAGCGCGACCAGGTGGCGTTCGGGGCGGAAATCGGGAAGGCTCGGGCCCATGGTCTCGGTAGTGCAGAACGTGGCGATCGACTGTGCGGACGCCTATGAGCTGGCCCGGTTCTGGAGCGGGGTGACCGGCCGTCCGCTGCATCCGGACGACCGGCCGGGCGACCGCGAGGTGCAGGTGCTGCTGACGGAGGGCCCGGTCCTGTACTTCAACCAGGTGCCCGAGCCCAAGACGGTCAAGAACCGGCTCCACCTGTGCCTGCGCCCGGACACCACGCGCGATCTGGAGGTGGAGCGGCTGCTGGGCCTCGGCGCCGCCCTCGTCGCCGATCGCCGCAACCCCGACGGCTCCGGCTGGGCGGTCCTCGCCGATCCCGAGGGCAACGAGTTCTGTGTGCTGCGCAGCGAGTCCGACCGGGCCGCCCAGGCGTCCTGAGCTCGCGCCGGGGAGGCCTCCCGCTCCCCTGGCACAGCGTCCGGGTGAAGCTCGGGAACCCACCGCGAAGCGGGGCGGCCGGTCGTACCCGATCTGCCACCCTGAGGGCCCGTCGGCCGCCCGGCCGGCGGGCCCGTCCCCCGTGGAGGCTCCCCATGACCACCACTCCCGACGTCCTCGCCCGGCCCGAGGAACCCGACGCCCCACCTCGGCACGGCCACCGCTTCCTCCTGATCGGCAGGAAGACGGTCTTCGTCTACCACCTCCCGCTCTACTTCGTCCCCGTCCACGCCTTCCAGCTGATCAGCAGGTTCGGCCTGGCCCAGACCCTGCACGACCTCTACCTCAAGGACCTCGCCGCCAACGAGGACAAGCAGGTCTACTACTCCCTCTTCTCCGAGGGCCACTGGCCGCTCCAGGAGATCGTCGACGGCACCCGCACCTCGCTGCCCGTCGAACTCGAACGGGTGACCGTCGACAGCGCCGGCACCCGGACCTTCACCAAGATCCTCGACGAGACCACCGCGACCTGCCGCAAGGAGGACGTCGTCCTCTACCAGCCGCTGAACGCCACCGGCTACCCCGACTACCTCACCTACCTCGCCTTCGGCCAGGGCGACGAGGTCCACCTCGCCCACCAGCTCGCCGCCTCCCCGAACTGGGACGAGGTCATCACCACGGCCCAGCCGACCGGCTTCCAGCAGACCGACCTCGACCACGCGGCCGCCGTCACCATCCCCGCCATCAAGGACCCCAAGGGCGTCGTCACCAAGAGCCCCCTGACCAAGGGCCAGTCCTACGACGGCACGATCGGCGCCCGCAAGGTCTCCTTCACCACCGGCCGCCAGGGCTGGTGGAACCACACCAGCCTCAACAGCAAGTAGCCCCCGCCACCGGGTCACGGCCGCCCCTCGCCACTACCGCAGAGCGCCGGCCCGGCGGCCGTGACCCCGCGGGGGAACCGGGACCTGCGCGCCCCGGACGCCGTCGACCTCGACGATGACGGCGGAGGGGAGGAGTGAGCCGGGTGCCGTCCAGACCCGCAGCGACACCGAGGACCTCGGCGCCGGGGTTCGCTGGTGGGGCTGGGGCCTTGTCGACGGATTCGGGTCCGGCCCTCCGTGGAATCCGGAACAGGAATCACGCCAGGAGGGATCCAGGGTGTGTCCCGTAGGTCAAGGTGAGGTTGACGGTGCCCTGGTAGGCACGTTCTCGCTCGCGTCCGCCGACACACCGCGGGACAGGCCGAATCGCTTGCCGAGGAGCGTCAACGCGGTGATCAAGGCGAGAGCGGCGAAGACGCCGGCCGCCCCGAACGCGGCATGCTGCCCGGCGGTGAGTGCGAGCGGTGTCGGACCACCGATCGCGGACGTGCGGGCGGCGGCGACGCTGGTGCAGATGGCGGTGCCGACGGCGGTGCCGACGGCGAAGGAGGTGTCGGCGAGGCCGGCGGCCAGGCCCGAGTCCTTTTCGGTGACGCCGGTCAGCGCGGCGATCTGTGCGCATACCGTGACGGCGCCCATTCCCGCCCCGAACAAGAACAGGGCCGCCGGCAGAAGACTCATCGGGCCACCGGCCGGTATGCGGGTGAGCAGCAGGCAGCCACAACCGAGCAGGACGGTCCCGGCGGCAGCTACCCGCCCCGGGCCGAGCCTGGGCACGATCCGTTGGCTCAGCAGTGCGCCTGCGGCCGCGGTGACGGTCATCATCGCGGCCGCCAGCCCGAACTGCGCCGCCGGCCGGCCGTGCACCTGCTGCACGAAGGAGGTGAGGGTGACGAGCATGCCGTCGACGGTCATGCCCGCGATGAGCAGGAGGAGGTTGCCGCCGATCAGCGTGCGCGAGCGCAGCGCCCGAAAGGAAACGAGCGGGGCCGCCGATCGCTTCTCTATCAGGATGAACATCCGGACCAGCACGGCCACGGCGGCCAGGAGCCCGATGCTCCGTCCATTCGCCCACCCGGATGTCGGCACCCGGGTGATCACGTAGACGAGCAGAACGAGTGCTGGGGCGATGGTCAGCGCACCAGGGAGGTCGAAGGAACGGGAGCGTGCTCGATCCCGGCTTTCGCGCAGCATGGCGGGGGCGAGCACCAGCACGAGGGTCCCGACCGGGACGTTGACCCAGAACACCCACTGCCAGCCGAGGACATCGGTGATGACGCCGCCCAGTAGGAGACCGGCGGTGGCGCCGAGCCCGCCGAGGCCGCCCCAGATACCGAGCGCCTTGTTCCGCTCGATCCCTTCGGGGAAAGTGTTCATGACCATCGACAACGCGGCCGGAGCGATGATCGCGGCCGAGACGCCCTGCACCGCCCGGGCGGCCACCAGGGCCTGGATGGACGGAGCGAGCCCGCAGGCCAGCGAGGCCACGATCCGCAGCACCATCCCGGCGATGAACACACGTCGACGGCCCAGCAGATCCGCGGCGCGGCCGCATAACAACAGCAGCCCGCTGAAGGCCAGCGCGTAGGCCGTCACGGTCCATTGGATCGCAGGACCGTGCAGGCGAAGGTGGCCTTCGATCGCGGGCAGAGCGGCGAGCAGGCTGGTGCCGTCCAGAATCGTCATGAAGAACGCCGTGCCCAGCAGCGCCAGCACCCGCCAACGGCGAGTCTGCGAAGAGTTGCTCGTGGTCATCACTGTTGCTCGATGCTTCGCAGCAGTTCGGCGGCGAGCGCGTCGAGCCACGTGCCGGTGCCCTGCTCCCGCCAGCTCGGTTCTTCGCGGCCGTCGAGGAAGGTGCCCTGCTCGGTGAGTAGCAGCCGGGTGCCACCACCCTCGGGGAGGAACTCCACCGTCGTCAGCGACACTGTCGCAAGGTCCTGCCCCTCGGACAGCGTGGAGGTGTAGACGATCCGCTCGTCCTGGACGATGTCGCGGTACCAGGACTCGAACGTCAGCACCGGCCCACCGCCGGAGCGGGCGCGGTTGACCTCCCGCCCACCGACGCGGAAATCAAGCTCGTGCTCGGCGTCGAGGCCGGCGAACCAGCGGGCCTTCGCTTCGGGGACGGCCCACGCGGCGAACACTGTGGCCGGTGAGGCCGCGTAGCGGCGTTCGAGGGTGAACGTGGCATGCGTGACCACGTGATCGGTCATGGTGTGCTCCCTTGATCCGGGCTGTCGCAGTGTTCGGTCAGGTAGTCGCCGAGGCGATCGAGGCGGTGTTCCCAGGCAGTGCGCTGCGCAGCGATCCAGTCCTCGGCCATGCGCAGCACACCCGGCTCGATGTGGCAGGTGCGCACCCTTCCGGCCTTCTCGGACCGGACCAGTCCGCACGCCTCCAGTACCTGTAGGTGCTGCATCACCGCCGGCAGCGACATGGCCAGCGGCCGGGCCAGCTCACTGACCGAGGCGGGCCCGCGGATCAACCGCTCGACGATGTCCCGGCGAGTCGCGTCCGCCAGCGCTTGGAACACCCGGTCCAACGAACCAGATTGGTTAAGCATGTGCCTAACTATTCGATGCGGGCAGCGAATAGTCAAGCGCTTGATTAACTTTCCTTCCGTCGGGGGCGCGCCGCTCCCTCCTGGTGGAGTGGCGGAGGAGAATCACCGACGGGCTGTGGCGGGGAGCGCGACTGACGTAACGTCGGTTCCTCCGTCCGACCCAGCACGCGGAGGAACACACCGTGCAGCGCATCGGCATCATCGGAGTGGGCGAGATCGGGCGGGCGATCGTCGAGGGCCTGCGCGACGGTGGCGGCGACGGTGGCGGTGCGTCACCGGACGTCTTCCTCTCGCCCCGGGGCGCCCGCACCGCCGCCGAACTGTCCGAGCGCTTCGAGCGCGTCGACGTGTGCGCGGGCAACCAGGAGGTGGTGGACCGCTCCGAGGTGGTGGTCATCGCCGTGCGCCGCCAGGACCACCACGAGGCGCTCGCCGGGCTGACGGTGCCCGAGGACAGGACCGTGGTCAACCTGACGGCCGGCGTCTCCACCGACGGCCTGCGCCGGACCCTCGCCACCGGTGCCGCGATCGTCGGCGCCATCCCGCTGCCCGCCGTGCGCGAACGCCGCTCCGTCACCGTGACGTACCCCTCGCACCCGGTGGTGGACGCCCTCTTCGGCCGGCTGGGCGGAGTGCTCCCCGTCGCGGACCAGGACGCCTTCGACGTCTTCTCCGCGCTGACCTCGACCCTCACCGCCCACTACGCCTACCTCAGCACGCTCACCTCGTGGGCCACCGACCACGGCATCGCCCCCGACGCCGCCGACCACTACGTGCGCGGCCTCTTCCAGAGCGTCGGCCGCTCGCTGGGCGACGAGTCCCGCCCGCTGCACCGGCTCGCCGCCGACCACGAGACACCCGGGGGAAGCAACGAACGCATCCGCACCACCTGGTTCGACCCGTCCAACGCCGCGGCCCTCAAGAAGGCCCTGGACGGCCTCCTCGACGACCTGAGGTAGCGGCGTCCGGGGGTGGCGCTACCCGGCCGGCCGCCCCGGGTCGGGTCCGTCGAGGGGCCAGGTGTCCCGGTCGCGGAGGTGGTCGTAGGTCGGCAACTCCCGCGCCAGGACGTCGAAGTGGGGCAGCGGAGCCCACAGCGAGCGGTCGCCGATGACGTACAGGCGCCGCTTCGCCCGGCTGGCGGCCACGTTGAGGAGGTGCGGGCTGCCGGCCGCCCAGGCGCGGGCGCCCGGGCGGTTGCTGCCGAGGAGGAGGATGACGACGTCGGCCTCCTTGCCCTGGGCCCGGTGGACGGTGGCGCAGCGCTCGTCCAGCTGTTCGCCGGTCCAGCCGGCTTCGGCGCAGGTCTCGCGGGCCTCGCGGACGAGGGCGCGGAAGGGGGCGATGATGCGCAGGCGTTCGGGCGCGACGCCGTGGCGGTCGAGCCGGCCGAGGACGAACTCCAGGGCGCGGCGGTCGCGTTCGCCCCAGGGGGCGTCGCCGTCGCGGGCGGGGTCGGGGGTGTCGAGCCAGCGGCTCGACAGGAGGCCGTCGCGGTCCTCGTCGGGGAAGGCCTGGGGGTGGGTGCCGTACACCATCAGGCCGCCGTAGGCGACGTCGTTGCTGACGGTGAACATGGGGTCCTCGCACCGGCGGTGGACGCGCAGGGGCGAGCCGACCCAGACCGTGGACCCGTCGGCGCCGGTGGGGTCGGGCAGGTAGGTGCCGTAGCGGTTGACGCGGTCGGCGACGGCCTGGGCGGACGTGGCGGACGGCAGCCACTCCTCATCCACCCCGTGGGCGAGCAGCAGGCGGCGCTGGAGGGCGGCGGGCATGGTGACGACGGGTTCGAGCTGCAGGGGGTCGCCGACGAGGACGGCCCGGCGGGCGCGCCACAGGGCGCCGACGGCGGCCTGCGGGGTGGCCTGGCCGGCCTCGTCGACGAGGACCCAGCCGATGGCGCCCCTGCCGAGGCGGGCGAACATGCTGCCGATGGAGGAGAAGGTGGTGGAGACGACGGGAACGAGGAGGAAGAGGGTCTGCCAGGCGCGCAGGACCTCCTCGTCGGGGACGGGGCCGTTGGTGCCCGCCATGAGCTCCGTCAGGACGAGGAGGTTGCCGCGGACCCGCTTGGCGTTGGCGGCGACGAAGGCGCGGTGCAGGTCCAGGGCGCGCATGAACAGGTCGCTGCGGGCGGTGCACCAGGCCTCGTCGGACCACGGTGAGCCGAGTTCCTGTTCCCGGTCGTCGAGGTGGAGCCAGTCCAGGGGCAGGGAGGGCAGGTCGGTGACGGCCCGGCGCAGGGCGCGGTGGGCGGCGTCGAGCCCGGCGGTCGCGGCGTCCAGGTCGCTGCGGGCGGCCGCGGCGTCCTGCCGGGCCCGCTGGACGGCCTCCAGCGCGGCGGCCTCCGCCGTACGGGCGGCGGCCTCGCGGGCACGGGCCCGGTCGGCGGCCGCGGCGGCTTCGTCGAGGGAGGCGGTGGAGCGGGTGTGCAGGTCGGTGGCGGCGAGGTCCTCGGCGCGGACGCAGCGGGCGAGATGGTCCTGGGCGTCCTCCAGGGCGGAGCGCTGCCGCACCAGCAGGTCGAGGATCTCGGCCTGGGTGCGTTCGTGCTGCGCCTCGGCGGCCTGGCGTTCGGCGGCGGTGCGGAGCAGGCGGCGCAGCCCGGAGCGCAGGCCCGGCCCGCCTTCGGGCTGCGCTTCGTGCCGGGCGGTCAGGGCCTCGACGTACTCGCGGTGGTGGGAGGCCCGCTCACGGGCCTCGGCCAGGTCGGCGCGGGCCTCGGCGAGAGCCGCGCGGGCCCGGGGGATGCCCCGGGTCGCGGCGTCGTGCGCGGCTTCGGCGGTGAGGGAGGCGGTCCGGGCGCCGGCGGCGGCCGTGGCGGCGTCGGCGTGCCGGGCTACAGCCTCCGCCGCGCGCCGGTCGGCGCGGGCGAGGGCGGCGTGCAGGGCGTCGACGCGCCGCGGGCCCCGGGCCTGCGCGGTGTCCGCCAGGGTGGCGGCGAGGCGGGCCCGTTCGGCGCGCAGGCGTTCGACCTCCGCCCGGGCGGCCTCGAAGGCGGCGACGGCCTGCGGCCAGGAGGGCACCGGCTGGGCGGGCGTCGGCTCGGCGGGCACCGACTGTGCGGGCACCGACTGTGCGGGCACCGACTGTGCGGGCACCGACTGTGCGGGCGTCGGCTGGGCAGGCATCGGCTGGGCGGTGCGCCCGGTGCGGGGCTTCGGGACGGACGGCGTCACCCAGTCCCCCAGGACGGCGTTCATACCGCGCAGCGGGGGCAGCCCCCGGGCGGTGCGCGCGTCGGTCTCCGCCTCGGACAGGCGGCCCCACCAGAAGCGCTGGGCGAACTTCGTCCGGTTCGACTTGTTGCCGAGCACGGCGGCCACCAGGCCCCAGGCGGGCGCGCCGTCGAGCAGGGCGGAGGCCAGGTCGGAGAAGTGGTCGGGGCCGTCGTGCCAGTGCTCGTCGAGGGCGGCGGCGCCGGGCAGTTCGGCCGTCACGTTCTCGACGGCGCCGTTGTTGGAGGAGGTGACCACGATCTCGTGGCCGGTGAGCCTGGGGTCGAGCGCCGCGACGAAGCGCACGTGGCGCCCCTGCCGGTCCTTGCCGCGCCAGGCCCGGCCGACGAACGCGTCCTCGGGCCGCTCGAAGGAGGCCATCACGGTGGCCCGTTCGACGACGAGCGCGGCGACCAGGTCGCGCAGCATGGTGGTCTTGCCGGTGCCGGGCGGGCCGTTGACGGAGAAGAGGCCGCCGTCGGTCCCCTCACGGTCGGCCAGCATCCGGTTCACCGCGAACTGCTGGCTGAGCGCGAGCGGGTACTTCGCCTTCGCCGGCCAGCGTCCCGCGGGCACGAGGGCGGGGCCGACGCCGTCCAGGACGGCCTGGCGGTCCTCCCGCAGGTCGGTGCGGGCGTGGACGGCGATGTCGGCGCGGGAGGCCAGGTACGCCTCCAGGGCGGGACCGAGGCCGCCCTCGCCGTCCTTGCCGCCCTTGCCCTCCTTCCCGCCCGCGCCGTCCTTGAGTGCGGCGCGGACCCGGGCGAGGTCCGGCGGCAGCAGGCTGTTGAGGAACGGCTGCGCGGCGGTGGGCCGGGCCTCGGGGTCGCGCGGGAGGCGGACGAGTCGGCTGCAGACGCGGATCGCGCGCGGGTCCAGGCGCTCCTGGACCCCGCAGAGGTGCGCGATCTGGGCGGTCAGGGCGACGAGGTCGGCGAACGCGACGGCCCGGAACTCGGGGCGGGTCCCGTCGGCGGGCGCCGTTCCGGCCGACTCCGCCGGTTCCGCCGTTCCTGCCGGTCCCGCCGTTCCTGCCGTTCCAGCCGCCTCGACGGCGGCCCCGGTGGCACCGTCCTGCACCGGACGGCGCGCCGCCACCCAGTCCGCCACCCTGCGCACCAAGGGGTCCGCCGCCCCCTGGATCGCGACCCCGGCCGCCTCCCCGAGCAGCACCCCGACCGCCGCCACCGCGGCGCCACCCAGCACCTCGGCGAGCACCTGCCGCCAGCCCCGGGCCGCCACGCCGTCCGCGGCGGGTGCCGCCTGGAGACCGGACGAACCCTCCCGCACGGTCCGGCTCCCGCCGGCGGCGTACGTGATCGGCGCGGCGGCCAACTGCCCCACCGCCGCCTCGAACGCCTCGCCCAGCTCCTCGAAGCCGTCCAGCCACCCCGGCGCCGAGGGCCCCGGGTCGAACAGCCGGCCCGTCGCCCAGGCACACGCCGACACCACCGACGTCCCGTCGACCGGCCGCCCGTGCTCGTCCAGGACCAGCGCGAACATCGCGCTCCGCCCCGACAGCACCAACTCCTCCTGCGGCACCCCCGGATCCGGCTCGGTCCCCGCCGGCAGCACCGCGATCATCGCCTGACGCAGCAGCTCCAGGTCGAACAGCCCGCCGTACACCTCGTGCCGCCACACCATCCCGCGCGGCGCCCGCCACGGCGCCGTGTCCGGATGCTCCGCCGACCACGGCAGCACCGGCGCGGCCTGCCCCGCCCCCGGCGTGAGGTCCACGACGAACGTGTCGGAGGCCCGGGGCCTGCCCGCACGCCGCTTGCGCGGCAGGTCCGGAATGCTCGGCGGACTGAACAGCTCGATCGCCCGCCAACACTCCAGCAGGTCGGCCACCCGCCGCCCCTGCTCCCGCTCCCGCCCCGACCGCATGCCGCTCCCCCGTATCGAACCCGCAGCTCAGAGCCGCTTCGTACGCCGATCAACAGTCCGCAGAATCTACCGGACGGCGGACCGGCGGGCCGAGCCGCCCCGGGGGCCGGGTCCGGTAGTACGTCAGGACAGCAGACCGCGCCAGCGTTCGGCCGAGTCGAGCATGTCCTGGATGACCCGCTCCAGGAACGCCCCCGCCTTGGTCAGCCGCTGCGCCACCGGGCTGTCCGCCCCCAGCGCCTCCAGGAGGTCCGCCGCGACCCTCGCCGTCTCCAGCGTCTGCCGGGAGCTGATCACGATCGACCGGTACCAGGCCTCGTCGTCGAGCACGTAGACGTCGCGGCGCCGCTGAGGATCGCGCTCGCGGCGGACGTACCCGTTCTCGACGAGCTGGTTGACGGCCACGGAGACGGAGGCCGGGCTGACCCGCAGTCGGCGGGTCAACTCGGCGGCGGTGCGCCGGCCGTCCTCGGACAGCAGCAGATCGACGTGCACGCGCGCCGTCATCCTCGGCATCCCCGACCGGACCGCCGCCTCCACGATCCCCTCCGCCACCGCGCCGACCGCCGCCCCGCCCGCAGGCGGCGCCGACGGCGAGCCGCGCCGCGCCCGTCGGGCCGCCGCCTGCTGCGCCGACTGGGGCCGGTAGGCGGAGGCGCCGCCGTTGCGGGCGACCTCCCGGCTGATCGTCGAGGTCGGCCGGTCGAGCCGTCTGGCGATCTCGGCGTAGGAGAGCCCGTCGGAGAGTCCGGTCGAGATCCGTTGGCGGTCTTGCGGGGTCAAGCGTCCTCCTGGCATGCCGCCAGTATTGCCTTCGACGCCACCCATTGCAACGAGTCGTTGCATTCGAGCGCAGCCTCATTGCATCAATTTATGGCCTCTCACCTGGCCAAATGCGGATTTCACAATTGACGACACCATGAACGCAACGTAGCTTTCGAGATATACCGAACATACGCCGGAAGCACCTCCCCGCGAGCCGAGGACCAGCCATGGGTGAATCTCCGCACATCGTCACGACACAGCCGACGACCCGCCGGTCCGGCTGCCCCTTCGATCCGCCCGCCGAGCTCCTGGAAGCCCGCCGCCAGGGCCCCCTCAGCCGCTTCACCCACGTCGGCGGAAACCCCGGCTGGCTGATCACCGGCTACGACCTCGTCAGGTCGGTCCTGGCCGACCCGCGCTTCAGCTCCCGCAAGGACCTGATGAACGTCGTCGACTTCGCCATCCCGCCCGCGCCGCCCGGCGAGTTCCTGCTCATGGACGACCCGGAGCACGGGCGCTACCGCAAGCCCCTGGTGGGCAGGTTCACCGCCCGGCGGATGCGGCAGCTCACCGAACGCATCGAGCGGATCACCGCCGACTGCCTGGACGCCATGGAACAGGCCGGCCCCACGGCCGACCTGGTGACCGCCTTCGCCAAGCCCGTCCCCGCCATCGTCATCTGCGAGTTGCTGGGCGTCCCGTACGAGGACCGGGGCTCCTTCCAGAGCCAGATCGAGACCTTCCTCAACGGGGAGGCCGACCCGGACGAACTGATCGCGGCCTACACCGCCACCCAGCGGTACCTCGCACAACTGGTCGCCGCCAAACGCGCCGACCCCACCGACGATGTGCTCAGCGACCTCACCGACAGCGACCTCACCGACGAGGAGCTCCAGGGCATCGCGCTCATCCTGCTCTCCGCGGGCTTCGACACCACCGCGAACACCCTGGCCCTCGGCACCTTCGCCCTCCTCCAGAACCCCGCCCAACTCGCCGCCCTGCGCGCCGATCCCACCCTCACCGACCAGGCCGTGGAGGAGCTGCTGCGGTACCTCACCGTCGCCAAGACCTTCATGCGCACGGCCCTGGAGGACGTCGAACTCGCCGGCGTGACCATCGAGGCCGGCACCACCGTCGTCCTCTCCTACAACACCGCCAACCGCGACCCCGACCGCTTCACCGACCCCCACGCCCTCGACCTCCGCCGACAGGACGGCACCCACCTCGCCTTCGGCCACGGCGTCCACCAGTGCCTCGGCCAGCAACTCGCCCGCATCGAGCTGCGCGTCACCCTCCGCGCCCTCCTCGACCGCTTCCCCACCCTGCGCCTCGCCGTCCCCTCCGAGGACATCCCCCTCCGCCCCGAAACCGCCGACGTCTACGGCGTCAAAAGCCTCCCCGTCACCTGGACCCCCTGACCATGCCCGCCCCGGCCGGAGCGCCCCGGTCGGGCACCCGGCAACGTCGACGACGCCACCGCGTTCGGCCCGGTCTCGACGGCGTCCGCATCCCGCGCGCCGACACGGACCGCCCGCGCACGACGCCGGACCACAACCGGTAGCGTCAGGGGCACACCGAGTAACGGTGTGCCCCTGCGCCCGGACAAGGACCCACCATGCGCGTCTCCGTGATCGGCTGCGGCCACCTCGGCATCCCGCACGCGGCGGCGATGGCCGACCTCGGCCACGAGGTCATCGGCGTGGACATCGACCGCGACAAGGTCGAGCGGCTCAACAACGGCGAGTGCCCCATCTTCGAACCCGGCCTGCCCGAACTCCTCGCCGAGCACATCGCCGGCGGACGCCTGCGCTTCACCACCGACATCGCCGAAGCGGCCGCCTTCGCCGAGTTGCACTCCGAGTCAACACAAGATCATTCACGCAATCGCGATCAGAGCCGAATCCAACGAGCCCCATCACAGCAGCACGGAGGGCTGGACCCACGGGTCCCGCCCTCCCGCACATCCAGGGCAAGGCCCCGGCCGCGACTTGTCAGGGAGGCGACCCGGGCCCGCGATCACAAGCTACCGACGCCCACCCCGGCGCCTACGGACACTCCGCCCCAGCCTGCCAGGTCACCCGATCAGTGGCTCCGAATCTCGCCGGAGCGGCTCTCGATCTCACCGAAGAACGCCGGCCGCGGTCAAGTACGTCATCGCCACGAACGGCCTACACCTGGCTCCCGTTCACCCCGGAGCAGTGGCTCTCGTATGACCCGACGAAATCACCCCCACACCCCGGGACACAATTTCCCGCGTAACGTAACGTTTTGCACCAACTTGCTACACCCATCCACCCGAAGAAAATCCCCGCCGTACCCGCCCCTCACCCCGGCCGGAGCCGGACACAACAGACGGGACACGACACACCACGCCCCCAGGAAGAGACTCACCACACCCTTCGCGCGTGCTGCCTGGCGGCCGCACGGGGCCGGGGCCTGACGGCCTCGTCGGCGATGGCCGGGCGCAGCGGGCGGGCGGCATCTGCGGTGATGGCCATGCGACACGACAAACCCGCACCGACACCCGCAGCGAGGCCTGCTACCCGCTCGACCTCGAACCCACAAAGCCCCAGCCCCCACACCACCTCAACTACGCCCCCTTGATAGCTCATCAGCCGTGCATGTGCACCGGAAGCGGATTGTCATGTAGCCAGCGCCGTACAGCAGCCGCATCCCCGCGGCGACCGAGATCGTCGAGCACCCGTGCCTGGAGTCCCAAGACCCCGCGGAGGTCGGGAAGCAGGTCGGGTGTCGAGGCAATGTGATCACGATGGATCGCTACCGCCTCCCCCGTGTTGTAGAGCGCTCCAGCAAGATTGCCTGTCATCGCCCTGAGTAGGCCCATGGTCGCCAAGGAGGAGGCCAGGCCCCGTGCGTAGGCTGCAGGGTTGCCAGCGATGGGGTCTGCCAGTCTCCGAAGGATCGCCACCGCTTCCTTCGACGCCTCCAGCGCGTCCGTGTGTCGGCCAACCTGCGCCAGGTGCCTGCCCAGGTTGCTCAGTGCGATAGCGAGGTCGGGTTGGTGAGCGGTGGGGTTGCCGGTGCCGGGGTCCGCCAGCCGCCGGTGCACCGCCACCGCCTCGGTGGCCGTATCCAGCGCCTCGGCGCGCAAACTCGCCTCCGATAGTTGGATGGCAAGGTTGGTCAGGGAGGCGGCGAGGTCGGCTTCGTGGGCGGTGGGGTTGCCGGTGCCGGGGTTGGCCAACCGCCGAAAGAGGGGCACCGCCTCGGTGGCGGCGGCCAGGGCCTCCGTGCGCCGTCCCGCCTACAACAGCCAGATGCCGAGGTTGGTCAACGAGATGGCGAGGTCGAGTTGGTAGGCGGTTGGGTTTCCGGTGGTGAATACGGCCAGCTTCCGGAACACCGCCACCGCGTCCTGTTCTGCGGCCAGAGCCTCCGCCCACCGCCCCACGTCCGACGACTGGACACCGAGCCTGGACAGCGCGGCGGCGAGGCCGGGTTCATAAGCGTCGGGATCGGCCCAGGCAAGCTGTCGCCAGGCAGTGTGGGCGTCCTGGGCTGCGGCGAGAGCAGTGTCGTGCAGTCCGGCGTAGTGCAGGCGCACCGCGAGCTGGTCGTTGATACGGGCGTGGACCAACGGGTCCTTGGTGGCAGCCAGCCGATGGCGGGCTAGTACTGCAACGGTGCTTACCGTGACGGTTGCGGGGTTCGCTCGTTGGGCCGTTCATGGGTGGGGACATAGCCGAGGCTGATGCTTGTCGTTGGTCGGGCGGGCTGGCCGAGTTGCATGAGCGGTTTGCGCACCGGTTCGCGCGGAGTGAGTCGCGGGAGTCGGCGCTGGCGTACATGCGGGGCCTGCTGGCGCCGTTGGAGCGCAAGAACGGGTGGACGGTGGCGGAGGAGGCCGGTCATAGTGGCCCGGACCGGATCCAGCGGCTGCTGAACCGCATCGACTGGGACGCTGACGGGGTGCTCGACGACGTTCGCGGCTACGTCGTCGAGCACCTGGCCGATCCGGGAGGCGTGCTGATCGTGGACGACACCGGGTTCCTGAAGAAGGGCGTGCGGTCGGCCGGCGTCCAGCGGCAGTACTCCGGTACTGCCGGCCGGACCGAGAACTGCCAGGTCGGGGTCTTCCTCGCCTACTCGACCGAGCGGGGCCGGACCTTGATCGACCGGGCACTCTACCTGCCGAAGTCGTGGACGGACGACCGCGTGCGCTGCCAGGATGCGGGGATCGGCAGCGAGGTCGAATTCTCCACCAAGGTCCAGCTCGCGAGGGCGATGATCCGTCGGGCGATCGACGACGGGATCCCGTTCCGGTGGGTGACCGCGGACGCGGGCTACGGCTACAGCAAGGGCTGGCGCTACGAGTTGGAGCAGGCCGACGTCTTCCACGTCGTGGCCACCACCCGACACGACACCGTCGTCACCCGGAAGGCCCTGGACCACCCGCTCCACGACCTGATCGCCGACCTGCCCCGGCAGAAGTGGAAGCGCCGCTCCTGCGGCGAGGGCGCCCACGGCCTGCGGATCTACGACTGGGTCCGCGTCGAGGTCCGACCCTGGCACCGCCCCGACCGCAAGCACTGGGTCCTGGCCCGCCGCAGCATCACCGACCCCACAAAGGTCGGCTACTACATCGCCTACGCGCCCGCCGACGCCACGCTCAACGAGCTGATCGCCGTCGCGGGCGCCCGATGGGCGATCGAGGAGTGTTTTCAAACGGCGAAGGGCCAGTGCGGTCTGGACGACTACCAGGTCCGCCGCTACCCGGGCTGGCACCGGCACATCACGCTCGCCATAGCCGCCCACGCCTACCTCACCGTCGTGCGGGCCCAGCACCTCGAAAAGGGGCCAGACCTGCTCGAACGCCAGACCTGATCCCCCTGACTGTCCCCGAGATCCGCCGGCTGATCACGCATCTCACCTGGCCTGTCCGCCGCAGCATCGACCACATCCTGCACTGGTCCCGATGGCGCCGCCGACGCCAGTACCAGGCCCGGACCAGCCACTACAAGAGACGAGGCCACAGCCCAAGAGCTGAAGCCTCGTCACGGTCAGCACCGTTGCAGTACTAGTACTGCAACGGTGCCTACCGTGACGTTCGTCGGATCCGCTCGTTGGGCTGTTCATGGGTGGGGACATATCCGAGGTCGATGCTCGTCGCTGGTCGGACGGACTGGCTCGGCTGCACGAGCGGTTTGCACACCGGTTCGCGCGGAGTGAGTCGCGGGAGTCGGCGCTGGCGTATCTGCGGGGTCTGCTGGCGCCGTTGGAACGCAAGAACGGCTGGACGGTGGCCGAGGAGGCCGGTCACGGTGGCCCGGACCGGATCCAGCGGCTGCTGAACCGGATCGACTGGGACGTGGACGGGGTGCTCGACGACGTGCGCGAGTACGTCGTCGAGCACCTGGCCGATCCGGGTGGCGTGCTGATCGTGGACGACACCGGGTTCCTGAAGAAGGGTGTGCGGTCGGCCGGTGTCCAGCGGCAGTACTCCGGCACCGCCGGCCGCACCGAGAACTGCCAGGTCGGCGTCTTCCTCGCCTACTCCGGACGGCTTGGCCGGACCCTGATCGACCGGGCGCTCTACCTGCCGAAGTCTTGGACCGACGACCGCGAGCGCTGCCGGGCCGCAGGAATCGGCGACGAGGTCGAGTTCGCGACCAAGCACCAGATCGCCCGCCGGATGGTCCGTCGGGCGATCGACGACGGGATCCCGTTCCGCTGGGTGACCGCGGACGCCGGCTACGGCAACAGCAAGGGCTGGCGCACCGAGCTCGAACAGGCCGACGTCTTCCACGTCGTGGCCACCACCCGGCACGACACCGTGGTCACTCGCCGGGCCATGGACCACCGGCTCCACGATCTGGTCGCGGGGCTGTCGCGGCAGAAGTGGAAGCGCCGCTCGTGCGGCGAAGGCGCCCACGGCCCGCGGATCTACGACTGGGCCCGCGTCGAGGTCCGTCCCTGGCACCGCCCCGACCGGCGGCACTGGGTGCTCGCCCGCCGCAGCATCACCGACCCGACGAAGGTCGCCTACTACATCGCCTACGCGCCCGCCGATGCCACTCTGAACGAGCTGATCGCCGTCGCGGGCGCCCGCTGGGCGATCGAGGAGTGCTTCCAGAGCGCCAAGGGCCAGTGCGGCCTGGACGACTACCAGATCCGCCGCCACCAGGGCTGGTACCGGCACATCACCCTCACGATGGCCGCCCACGCCTACCTCACCGTCCTGCGGGCCGAGCACCTCGAAAAGGGGACCGGGCAGCTCGAACGCCAGACCTGATCCCACTCACCGTCCCCGAAATCCGCCGGCTGATCACCGGCCTCGCCCAGCCAGTCCGCCGAAGCATCGCCCACGTCCTGCACTGGTCCCGTTGGCGCCGTCGGCGCCAGCACCAGGCCCGGACCAGCCACTACAAGAGACGAGGCCACAGCCCAAGAGCTGAAGCCACGTCACAGAAGGCACCGTTGCAGTACTAGGGCCCGTCTTCAAAGATCAGATCCAGAGCAGGATCGAGGCAATGGTGACGGCGGCCTGATAGGACTCGCGGGTCTTGTCGTAGCGGGTAGGTGCGCCACGAGGCGCCGTGGAGTCGAGTGAGGTGAGAGACCATCACCGCCGGGTTGTCGCAGCAACCTGGTTGAAGCTGGGGGCAGTTCGTCTCGGGGGATGCCGAGGCGGGCGGTAAGCAGCCCTGACAACGCCGGGACGGACTGGCACTGCCAGACGGTTCGGGTCCGGCAAGCGAGACGGGAAGGTGTACGCGAGGAACCAGTGCTTGACGCCCCGTAATTACGACACCGGCTCCAACCTGGCGGATCTGGGCCGGACGCAGTGCACGACCGTCGGCGAGCTGGCGGTCGACTCCGAAGCCGACTCTACTCATCGGTGGGGAGGCCACACCGAATGTCTGCGGCGTAGGTGTGGCGATGCTGCCGGGGTAGAGCTGGGCACCTCACCCGTCGATCGACTCCGTGGTGAACGTGGGAACTGTCCGCGGTCGCCCTCCGTGTCGGGTCTCCAACCCGACCGAGGGCAGGCCCATCGCCGGCTGAAGGCCGCCGGACAGGACGGAGGCTCCGTAGTACTCGGAGGCCGGGAGAGCCGGTCACGTGGGGAAGGGGGCCAGCAAGTCGGCAGTGAGGATGCTGGAATGCCAGGAGGTTGTCGCCGGTGAACACCGACGAGCTGGAGTCCGCCCTGCTCGGGGCGGAGCTGCGGGTACTGGAGATCCAGACCAAGCTGCACCGTTGGGCAAACGATGATCCTCATCGCAGGTTCGACGATCTGTTCAACCTCGTGGCCGACCCCGCCTTCCTTCTTGTGGCGTGGGACCGGGTCCGGGGAAACAAGGGCGCCCGCACGGCAGGAGTGGATGGGAGAACCGCACACTCCATCGAGGCCGGGCAGGGAGTCGAGGTCTTCCTCGACGGGCTGCGGTCTCAGCTGAGAGAACGCAGCTTCCGGCCGGTCCCGGTGCGTGAGCGGATGATCCCGAAGGCGAACGGCAAGCTCCGCCGCCTGGGCATTCCGACCGTAGCGGACCGGGTGGTCCAGGCGTCCTTGAAGCTGGTGCTGGAGCCGGTGTTCGAAGCGGACTTCCTCCCGTGTTCGTACGGGTTCCGCCCGAACCGCCGGGCTCAGGACGCTGTCGCCGAGAGCCGATACCTCGCCAGCCATTCCTACGAATGGGTGGTGGAGGGCGACATCACGGCGTGCTTCGACGAGATCTCGCACACGGCTCTCATGGACCGGGTGCGGGATCGGATCGGGGACAAGCAGGTCCTGTCGCTGGTGAAGGCGTTCCTCAAGTCCGGGATCATGTCCCGGGACGGAGCCCTTGCCGACACCCGCACCGGCACCCCGCAGGGCGGGATCCTCTCGCCGCTGCTGGCCAACATCGCCTTGACCGTGTTGGACGAATACGTCACCAACCGGCCAGGCGGGCCGACCACCACCGAGGCACGACGCGCGGGACGCCGCCGCCGTGGCGAGCCCAACCTTCGGTTGGTCCGCTACGCGGACGACTTCCTGATCCTCGTGTCCGGCATTCGCGAGCACTGCGAAGCACTGCGCGAGGAGGTGGCAGCGGTTCTCGCGCCGATGGGCATGCGCCTGTCGATGGAGAAGACGAGGATCACCCACATCGACGAGGGCCTCGACTTTCTCGGATGGCGCATCCAGCGTCACCGGAAGAAGGGCACTGATCGGCAGTACGTCTACACCTACCCGGCGCGGAAATCGTTGCGTTCCGTGATGGCCAAGGTGAAGGAACTGACCGGACGGCAGAACGTTGGCCTGGCGCTGACAGTCCTGCTGCACCGACTGAACTCGGTGCTGCGGGGATGGTGCGCGTACTTCCGTCCCGGGGTTTCAAACGTCGCCTTCTGCTACCTCAGCCACTACGTGTGGATGCGGGTAGTCCGGTGGATACGGCGCAAACACCCCGGGATCACGTGGAAGCAGCTTCGCCGCCGCTATTGCGGAGGCGGCTGGTGGCCTGTCACGGAGGAGAGAGAACTGTTCAACCCGGCGAAGGTGAGCACGACCAGATACCGATACCGGGGAACAGTCATCCCGAGCCCATGGCCCACTGCGGCCTGAGGATCTGACCACCCCAACGGGGCTTGTGGAGAGCCCGGTGCTCGGAGACGGGCACGCCGGGTTCGGGAGGCGGCTCGGGGAAACCCACTGGTGGAGAGACCAGCAAGGCGCCCCGAGTCGACCTCACCCAGGCCACGCCATTGCTTCAACCGGTTTGAAGCAGCGTTCGACGACGTTGCGGAGCCGGTAGACGCGCCGGTCGAAGGCGGGTGTCCGGCCGCCGCGCGAGCCGCGGTTGCGTCGGCCGAGCGCTTGGTCGACGCGTTCGGGGATGGTGTGCGGGATGCCACGCCGTCGCAGGTAGGCGCGGATCTTCCGGGAGCTGTAGCCCTTGTCGGCGATGACGTGGTCGGGCCGGGTGCGCGGGCGCCCCGGCCCGACCCGAGGGACCCGGATCGCCTCCAGGACCGACTCCAGGCGGGTGCAGTCGTTGGCGTTGCCGCCGGTCAGGACGAAGCCGAGCGGGCGGCCGCGTCCGTCGCAGGCCAGGTGGAGCTTGGTACTCAGTCCGCCACGGGAACGGCCGAGGGCGTGATCACCCGCTTCGTCCCGGTCGCGTGCCCCCTTTTGCCGCCGGTGGCGTGCTGGTGGGCCCGCACGATCGTGGAGTCGACCGACACCAGCCAGCCGATGTCCCCGGCCGCATCCCTCTCGGCCTGGATCGCGTGGAGCATCCGGGAGAACGTACCGTCCAGCGCCCACCTGCGGAAACGTGTATAGAGGGTCTGCCAGGAGCCGTAGCGTTCCGGCACGTCCCGCCAGGACGTGCCGGTCCGCAGCTTCCACACGATCCCGTTCAGCACCAGCCGGTCGTCCGACCGCGGCCGGCCCGCCACCCCCGAAACGGGCAGGAACCGGGACAGCGCAGCCCACTCCGCATCCGAGAGCTCATGACGACGCACCATGACCGACATGATCTCTCATCACTTGATCATCTTTAAAGACGGACCCTAGTCGTGGCATTCGGTGTCAACACGATCGGCCCGGCTCTGGACGTCTGGCGGCGCGCGCATGGGGATACGCCCACGAGGTTGCTCGCCGCACACACAACGCTAATCGAACAAGCCGCGCAGACAGCGGGAATGACCCTGCTTGGTACTGGGGCAGCAGCAACGATTTGGCTATGGGCACCCATCAACGAGCCCCCTCTGCAGTGGCTGGCGCTCGGCGGGAGCTTTGGGCTTCTCGCCGGCTGCAGGTGTGGAGCGCGAAAAGGCTCGCACCGCAAGTGTGGACAGCATCCTTCAAAGAAGGTCTTAGTAAGACCAGTGTTCGGCTACAACAGGGAGTCGTGCTGGGTGCATCCGTTGCGTACATCCTTGGGCTGAGCTGGATTCAGATGCAGCTGGCTCATCTGGTGCTCTGGCTGTCTCGGCTCTGAAGAACCTGAGATTTTCACAAGGCCCGGAGGCTAACCCGGTCTGTTCGCTATGAACTCGCGGGTCCCTCCCCGAGAATCTGGCCTATGGACCCGCGAGTTCCCTCTGAGCTGCCTTCAGTTTCCGTGAACTCGCGGGGATCATGGCCCTGTTCTCCTGAAGCTACGGCGAAGTGACAAGTAGCTCTCTGTAGCGGATCTGGGGTGTGCTTGTCAGCGGTCTGGATATTCTGGGTCTGTCGGGGGCTGTGCTCGGTGAGGTTGGTCCGGTCATGACGACCGGAGGGGGCTTCTCGCTGGACGACACCGAGGCGGACCTGCGCGAGAATGAGCCCGACATAGACCAGATCCGTGCTGACCTCACCGCCGTGACCGGCATCGCGGCGCTCACCGACCTTGCCGATACGGTGCCGTATCACCTGCTGTTCACGTTGCCGCGGGGGGTCACACGGGCGCACCGAGGGGATCAATATGGCGATGATCACGGTGGACGTGGCAGTTCCCGACGTGCTGCGGCCGGTCGTGGATGTGGCAGCGTTGCCAGCGGCCCTCGGTGACGTGGGGCCGGCGTGGCTGGTGCTGTCCGAGGACGGACGGCTGGCGCGGTGGACGCCGACGACCGGCGAGGTGCAGGACGTGGCCCGGTATCGGGAGGAGAGGCCGGCGTCCGAATACGGTGGCGGCGTTCGACTGCGGCTTCATGTGTCTCGGTGTGGCCGTTGGGCGGCGGTGGTTCAAGACCGCGGTCGGTACGGAACCGTCGTCGATCTCACCACCGGTTCGCCGGCGTTGACGTTGGACGGCGGGGACTACTGCTGTGAAACCGTCCCGTTCGCGTTGGCGTTCGCCGAACACGGTGGCCGGCCGGTTGTCGTCCATCGCACTGGCTGGAACCGGTTGGATGTCACCGATCTCGCGTCCGGCGAGGTGCTTACGGCGCGGGACAGCCCGGATAGAGATGAGGAGGATGCGGAGTACGACCTCGATTACTTCCACGGCGCGCTGTCGCTGAGTCCTGACGGGACTCGTGTCTACGACGGCGGTTGGGTGTGGCAGCCGTGGGGGATGCCGGCGGTGTGGAGCCTGACCGCCTGGCTGCACGACAACCCGTATGAGTCCGAGGACGGGCCCAGCTATGCGGTGTATCCCGAGGTCTCGGAGTGGAACTGGCCGGTGGTGTGGATCGACGACGGGCGGATCGCGGTGTACGACCGGGACGATGCCGGCAGCGGCACCGTCCACGTCCTCGACCCCACCTCGATCGAACTGCGCTCGCCGGGCGTCCGATGGATCAAGGCGGTCGCGACGTTCCCCTGGCCGGTCGGCGATTTCGGCTTCTTCACCGACGGAGAGCATCTGCTGATCGCCGACGAGGCCGGTCTGCAGGGCATCGACATCACCAGCGGACAGCAGATGTTCGCGATCGACGGGTTCCGCCCGGCGCGTCAGGATCGACATACCGGAACGCTGATCCAGGTCGGCAGCGCCAACGCCCGGTTGTGGACGCCGCCGGAGTGGACTGCGCGCGCCGGCTGAGCTGCCACTTCCCGCAGGGTGCCGAGCGGGAGAACATCCGCGAGTCCACACTGGAAGGGCTCGACACCGCCTCTCGCAAGGGCAAGCACGGCGGCCGACCGCCGGTCATCACCGACGACATGCTGCACACCGTGCTGCGGCGCCGCGCGAACGGCGAGTCCGTCGAGCAGATCGAGCCCGCCCGGATCATCCCCACCGGCAAGCGCAAGGGGCGCAACCCCTCGGTGGCCAGCATCTACCGGGCACTGGCCGAGCACGCCAAACGCGAGGCGTACCTCGAAGCTGCCGAGAAGGCCCCCGCCGACTTCGCCGCCCTCCGAGCCGGCGAAGTCCCCGGCCCCCGCCTGCTACTTGTCACTTCGCCGTAGCTTCGGGAGAACAGGGCCATCACCACCGGAAGGCCGTCAGCGGAACCGCTGATGTCGCCGCCGGGGCAGCCCGAGCCCGCCCCGTTCGAATCCTGACCTGGGCAAACATTCGGCCGAGATTCAGAAAAAGGCACTGAGAGGACGTCCTGCCCGAATACGGGATATTTCATGGATTGTGCCAAGTTATAGTGGTTTCGCCCGTTGCTCGCTTAGCAAGGTTCGAGATCATTGCGAGGCGGATCATGCTCTCGGAGTGCTCGGGCTTGGTCTCGTAGTCACGGGCGAGTCGGCGGTGCATCATGATCCAGCCGAAGCTTCGCTCGACCACCCACCTCCTCGGAACGACTGAGAAGCCTTTGACCTGGGCATTTCGCGGAACGACATCGACGTCGATGCCGAGCATCGCTCCATGCTCGACGGCCTGGGTCTTGTAGCCGGTGTCGACCCACGCCTTGGTGACCGTGGGATGCGATTCGGCGAGCCGAGTCAGGAGCTGCTTCCCGGCATCGTTGTCGGAGACGCCGGCCGCGGTGACCATGACGAGCAGAAGGAGGCGTTGAGATTGGTCCATCGCTCGATCGGGTGATGGCCGCGCCGTGATCCCGGCATTTTCGAACCGGACAGGAGCTACCGCCCCCAAATCGGACGAATCGTCAATCCGGATGCCGCTTATTGGCCTGCATAAATGGGACAAATAATGCCTGTTGGTCATTTCTCCCTAGCAACAAAAGCCTCAACCCGGCGTATCAATGACACGAACATCCTCTCAGAGGTCCCCGGCGCCCGCCGCCTGCTCCCGGTCGTAGGAGTCGCGCGAGCGGGCGATGGCGTCGCGGTGGCGCTCCGCCCAGGCGGTGAGGCCCTTGAGGGAGGTGTAGAGCTCGTCGGCCATCTCGGTGCCGCGGTACTCCACCTTGGGCGGCACGGTCGCGTAGACGGTGCGCTCGATCAGGCCGTCGCGTTCGAGGTTGCGCAGTGTCAGGGTGAGCATGCGGCGGCTGATGCCGGGGATGGCCCGTTCGAGTTCGGTGAAGCGGACCGGGCCGTGGCTGAGGTTGAGCAGGATGCCGATCGCCCACTTGCCGCTGATCCGGTTGAGCGCCTCCAGGACGGTGCAGGCCTCGCGCTCGGCGGGCGGGGCGCCGTCGTCCTCGATCACATCGTTGTTCCCCAGGAACATGAAAGTGCCTCCTTACGGTGGACTTGATGGTCACACAGGATGGTCGCTGTAACAAGAAGTGCCCTCGGGGAGCGCGGGCGCCACCGGGCGCCCCTCCCCGGCCATTCCCCGAAGGACTCCTCCGATGACCACGCAAGCCCCGCCGTCCCTCCAGCCTTCCAGGTCATGCTGGTTGGCACTGGGAGTCCTCTGCACCGGCAATCTGATGATCATCCTCGACGGTTCGATCGTGACCGTCGCCCTCCCGACCATCCAGACCGACCTCGGCTTCACCCAGTCCGGCCTGGCCTGGGTGGTCAACGCCTATGTCATCGCGTTCGCCGGGCTGCTGCTGCTCTCCGGCCGGCTGGGCGGCCTGCTGGGCGGCTCGCTGGTGCTGCTGGCCGGGTTCGTGGTCCGCCAGGCGTACGCGGCCAAGCCGCTGCTGCCGCTGCACATCTTCCGCTCCCGGGCGGTCTCCGGCGCCAACGGCATCATGGTCCTGATGGTCGCCGGCCTGTTCGGCTACCAGTTCTGCACCGCGCTGTACTTCCAGAACGTCCTGGGCTACGACGCGCTGAAGACCGGCCTCGCCTTCCTGCCCGCGCCGGTCACGATCGCGATCGTCTCGCTGGGCCTCGCGGTCAAGCTGAACCAGAAGTTCGGGCCCCGCCGGGTGCTGGTCGCCGGCCTGCTGCTGGTGGCCGCGGCGCTCGCGCTGCTGGCCCGGGTGCCGAGCGACGGAAGCTTCCTCGCCGACATCGTGCCGCCGTTCGTGCTGCTCGGCCTCGGCTTCGGCGCGGCCATGCCCGCGCTGATCGGCCAGGCCATGGCGGTCACCTCGCCGAACGACGCCGGCATCGCCTCCGGCCTGGTGAACACCAGCCAGCAGGTCGGCGCCTCGATCGGCACCGCGGTGCTCGCCACGGTGGCCGCCTCCCGGACGGCGACGCTGCTCGGCGAGGGGCACGGCCGGGCCGAGGCGCTGACCGGCGGCTTCCACCTCGCCTACGGGCTCAGCGCCGTCTTCGTGGTGGTCGGCGTCCTGCTCGCCGCCTTCGTCCTGCGCAGCCCCGCGGTCGCTGCCGAGAGCGCCCCCGGAGCGGACCTCAAGTCTGCGGACTCCCCCGTGCCGCACATGTGACGGTCCCCGTGCGGCCGTTCCGGAAGGCTCCCCGGAACGGCCGGACCACCTGCCGGCACGCACCACCCCGGCGGTGCGCACCACCCTGACGGCGCGCGCCCCGTCGGAGCCCGCCGGCCGAGCACACCCGCGAGCGTCCCGCCGCCAAACCCGCGGGCCCCGGAAAAGGGCCCGCACAGGGGACGGTCACGGGGGTCGGATCCGTACGGAGCCAGCACACTCGTCGCATCGTCCGTGGCCGGGGCCATCAGCGCCTCCCCTTCGGGGTGGGCGGGCCTTGCGCCGCCCACCGTTCCCCCGCCTCGCGCAGGATCGAGAAAGAACCCATGTACACCAGACGCCGTTTCCTCCGTCTCCCGGTCACCCTGACCGCCGCCGCCGTCATCGGCCCCGCCGTCCTCACGGCCTGCTCCGACTCCTCCACCCCGCCCTCCGCGAAGAGCGGCGGCGGAACCCTGCGCTACGGCGCCGCCGTCGAACCCGACAGCTGGGACCCGCACGCCGCGTCCACCGCCGTCACCGGGCGGCTGCTGCGCCCGGTGCTGGAGTCGCTGGTCGCGATCGCTCCGGACGGGACCGTCAAGCCGTGGCTGGCCGATTCGTGGACGATCTCGCCCGACGGCCTCACCTACACCTTCACCCTGCGCACCGGCGTGACTTTCAGCGACGGCACCCCGTTCGACGCGGCGGCCGTGAAGGCGAACTTCGACCACGTCACGGCGGCGAAGACGGCGTCCAAGCGGGCGGCCGGCCTGCTCGGCCCCTACAAGGAGACCGAGGTGGTCGACCCGCGCACGGTGGCCGTGCACCTGACTGCCGCTCACTCCTCGTTCCTCAGCTCGGCGGGGAGCACCTTCCTCGGCTTCCACTCCCCCGTCGCACTGCGCGACCACGCGGGCGACCTCTCCTCCGGCGGCGCGTTCGTCGTCGGCACCGGCCCGTTCACCTTCGAGTCGGTGACGCCGGGCCAGCAGGCGGTGTTCAAGCGCCGGACCGACTACAACTGGGCCCCGCCGACCGCCGCCCACCAGGGGCAGGCGAAGCTGGAGAGCATCGTCGTGCTACTGCTGAAGGAGGACGCCTCCCGGGTCGGCGCCCTGACGTCGGGCCAGGTCGACGCCGCCGAGCTGATCCCCGCCAACCGGTTGGCCGGCCTGCGCGGCCACAACGGCGTCCAGGTGGTCCGCAAGGCGATCCCCGGCGTCCCCTACACCTACTACCTCAACACCGCCCGCGCGCCGTTCGACGACCCGCGCGCCCGGCAGGCCGTCCGGCACGCCATCGACTTCGCCGGGATCGTCAAGGGCATCTTCCAGGGCGAGTACGAGCAGGCCTGGGGGCCGCTGGCGCCCTCCACCCCCGGCGCCGAGCCGTCGTTCGCCAAGCCGGCCTGGGAGTACAGCAAGGAGAAGGCGGAGAAGCTGCTGGACGAGGCCGGCTGGACCGGGCGGGACGCCGAGGGCTACCGCACCAAGGACGGCAAGCGCCTCACCGCCGAGCAGCCGTACGTGCAGACCTTCGTCTCGACCCAGAACCACACCTTCGACGTGGGCGTGCAGGACGCGCTGAAGCAGGTCGGCATCGAGCTGAAGCTGGTGCCGCTGGACTCCGCAGGCTCCATCGGGCGCACCGGCAAGGGCGACTACGACGTGTTCGCCTTCACCTGGCAGGGCTCCGACCCGAGCCTGCTGGGCAGCCTCTACCACTCCAAGTCCCAGTTCGGGGGCGGCGGGGCGAACGGCAGCCGGGTCAAGGACGCCGAGATCGACGGCTGGCTGGACCAGGCCGATGCGACCGCGGACGACGCGCAGCGCGCCGAGCTGTACCGCAAGGTCCAGCGGAAGATCGTCGAGCAGGCGTACTCCTTCCCGGCCTACATCGCCACCATGGACGTCGCCCGGCACGGCAAGGTGGACGGGCTGGTCCTGGACGTCGACGCCAACACCGACTTCTACGGCATCGGGGTGTCCTGAGGTGTCCGACCGCGCCCGGCTCGCGCCGCGACGGCACCTGCCGCCCTGGGCCAGGTTCGTCGCCCGGCGGCTCGCGGCGGGGCTGGTGGTGGTGTGGGGGACGCTCACGGTGACGTTCTTCGCCCTCCACCTCGCCCCCGGCGACATCGTGGACGGACTGATCGGGCCGGGCGCCGCCGCCACCCCGGCCCTGCGTGACCAGGTGATCGCCGAGAACGGCCTGGACGACCCGCTGCTCGTCCAGTACGGCCGCCAGCTCGCCCAGTTGGCGAGCGGCGGCCTCGGCTGGTCGTACCAGCTCAACGAGCCGATCGAGCGGCTGCTCGGCAGCCAGCTCGGTCCGACCGTCGAGCTCGCGGTGTCCGCGCTGGTCACCGCGCTGGTGCTGGCGGTGCTGGCGGCCACCCTGACGGCCGGCCGGGGCCGGGCGGTGCGCGGTGCCGTCGGTCTGGCCGAGCTGCTGACGGTGTCGATGCCGTCGTTCTGGCTGGGCATCATCCTGCTGACGGCGTTCTCCTACCGGCTGCACGCGCTGCCCTCGATCGGGGCGGACGGGCCGGCGGCGCTGGTACTGCCGACGCTGGCGCTGGCACTGCCGCTGGCCGGCGTGCTCGCCCAGGTGATCCGCCAGGAGCTGGAGAGCGCCGACGGCCGCCCGTTCGTGCTGACCGCGCGCTCACGCGGCCTGGGCGAGACCGCGGTGCTGCTGCGGCACACCCTGCGGCACGCCCTGCTGCCGCTGACCACGCTGGCCGGCTTCGTGCTGGGCAGCCTGTTCGGCGGCGCGGTGCTGGTGGAGAACATCTTCACCCGGCCGGGCCTGGGCCGGGTGCTGGCCAACGCGGTCGGCTCGCGCGACCTGCCGGTGGTCAGCGCCCTGGTGGTCATCTCCAGCGCGGCATTCGTGGTCGTCAACACCCTGGTGGACGTGCTCCACCCGCTGATCGACCCCCGGCTGCGCGACGGAGGAACGGCATGAGCACCGTGACCGCCCTCCTCGACCGGCCGGCCGCGGCCGCCGCCCGCCGGGGCGCGCTGCTGCGCTCGCCGGCCCGCCTGGCGCCGCTGATCCTGCTGGCCGCGGTGGCGCTCGTGCTGGTCTTCCCCGGGGTGTTCGCCACCCACGCCCCCGAGGCGACGGACGTCGCGGCGGCGCTGCGCCCGCCCGGGGCCGAGCACTGGCTGGGCACCGACCAGCTCGGCCGGGACGTCTGGTCGCGGCTGGTGCACGGCACCCGGCTGTCGCTGCTGATCGCGGTCGGCGCGACGCTGATCGGGGTGGGCGGCGGCGCGCTGCTCGGCCTGATCGCCGGCTGCGGCGGACGGCGCGTCGACTTCGCCCTGATGCGGGTGGTGGACGTGCTGCTGGGCTTCCCCGAACTGCTGCTCGCGCTGATGGTGGTGGCGCTGCTGGGCGGCGGCACGGTCAACGTGGCGATCGCCATCGGCATCGCCGGGGTGCCCAACTACGCCCGGCTGGTGCGCGGCCAGGCACGGCTGGTGCTGCGCTCGGAGTACGTGGAAGCGGCGCGGGTGCTGGGGGTGCCGGCCTGGCGGTCGGTCCTGCGGCACGTGCTGCCGAACGTCGGCGGCCCGCTGGTGGTGCTGGCCTCCATCGGGCTGGGCTCGGCCATCATCTCGGGCTCCGGGCTCAGCGTGCTCGGCCTGGGCCCGGTCCCGCCGGCGGCGGACTGGGGCTCGATGGTCGCCGACGGCAAGGACTTCCTCCAGACGGCCTGGTGGATCTCGATCGCGCCCGGCCTGGCCGTCTCGGTCGTGGTGGTCTGCACCACGCTGATCGGCCGTTCGCTGCAGCTGAGGGCGGTGCGATGACGACGACGACAACGGAAGCGACCGCGGCGAAGGCGACGGCCGGGAACACCGGTGCGTCGGTGCCGGGCCCGCTCGTGCGGGTGGAGGGGCTGCGGGTGTCGTTCCCCGGCGCGCCGCGGCCCGCCGTGGACGGGGTGTCACTGGCCATCGGCCCCGGGGAGTGCGTGGCGCTGGTCGGCGAGTCCGGCTCGGGCAAGTCCGTCACCTCGCGTTCCCTCATCGGGCTGGCGGGCGCCAGGGCCCGGGTCTCCGCCCGGACCCTGGAGGTGGCCGGGGCGGACACCGCCGGCTTCGGCGAACGGCAGTGGCGCGCGGTGCGCGGCCGACGGGTCGCCATGGTCTTCCAGGACGCGCTGACCGCGCTGGACCCGCTGCGCACCATCGGCGCCGAGATCGCCGAGGCGGCCCGCCTCGGCGGCACCACCGGCCCGGACGGCGACGCCCGGGTGGTGGAACTGCTCACGGCGGTGGGCGTGCCGGAGCCGGAGGCCCGACGCACCCAGTACCCGCACCAGCTCTCCGGCGGGCTGCGCCAGCGCGCGCTGATCGCCTCGGCGCTGGCCGCCGACGCCCCGCTGCTGATCGCCGACGAGCCGACCACGGCGCTGGACGCGATCGTCCAGGCGCAGATCCTGGCGCTGCTCGGCCGGCTCAAGGACGAGGGCCGGGGACTGCTGCTGGTCAGTCACGACCTGGCGGTGGTGGCCCAGTTGGCGGACCGGGTGCTGGTGCTGCGGCGGGGCGAGGTGGTGGAGGGCGGGCCGGCCGGCCGGGTGCTGTCCGCCCCGGAGCACCCGTACACCCGGATGCTGCTGGACGCGGTGCCCTCGGGCCGCCCGCCGGCCCGTCCGCCCCGCGCCGCGGCCGCCGGGGAGGCGGCCCCGGTGCTGGCCGGGCGGGGGCTGGTGAAGGCCTTCACCCCCGGCGGCCCGAGGGCGCTGGACGAGGTCGCCTTCACCCTGCGGGCGGGCGAGGCGCTGGGCGTGGTCGGCGAGTCCGGCTCGGGCAAGACCACGCTGGCGCGGGTCGCGATGGGTCTGTCCCGTCCCGACGCCGGGGAGGTGCTGCTGCACGGGCGGCCCTGGTCGGCGCTGCCGGAGCGGCGGCGCCGGGCCGAGCGCTCGGCGATCCAGTTCGTCCAGCAGGACCCGTACGCCTCGGCGGACCCCCGCTTCACCGTGGCGCGGATCATCGGCGAGGCGCTGCCGGGACTGCGGCGCGCCGAGCGGGCCCGGCGGTGCGCGGAACTCCTCGACCAGGTCGGCCTGCCGGCCGAACTGCTCTCCCGCCGGCCGCACCAGCTGTCCGGCGGCCAGCGCCAGCGGGTGGCCATCGCCCGGGCGTTGGCGGGCCGTCCGCAGGTGCTGGTCTGTGACGAGCCGGTTTCGGCGCTGGACGTCTCGGTGCAGGCGCAGGTGCTGGAGCTGCTGGACCGGCTGCGGCGCGAGCGGGCCATCGCCCTGCTGTTCATCACCCACGACCTGGCCGTGGTGCGGCAGGTCGCCGACCGGGTGCTGATCATGCGCGGCGGGTCGGTCGTCGAGGAGGGCGAAACCGAGCGGATCTTCGAGGCCCCCGCCCACCCGTACACCCGGGCCCTACTGGACGCCGTCCTGCGGCTGCCCGGCGCGGACGGTGCGGGCAGTGCGGGCAGTGCGGGCAGTGCGGGCGGGGCGCACGGCGCGGACGTCACCGGCCGCGCCGACCCGGAGCAGGACACGGAGCAGGACACCGAACACGTCGCCGGGCAGGACGGCGAGCACGTCACGAAGTGGGAGACATGACTGACACGACGACGGACGCCGTCCCCGAGGCCGCCGAGGTGTGGCTGCGGCGGGCCGAGGAGGTCGCAGCGCGATTGGCACCCGGCGCCGCCCGGCGCGACCGCGAGGGCACCCCGCCGGTGCGGGAGATCCGGCTGCTGAAGGAGACCGGTCTGGTGACCCTGCTGGGGCCGGTCGAGTACGGCGGGGCCGGCCAAAACTGGTCCACCGCGTTCCGGGTGGTGCGCACCGTCGCGGCGGCCGACGCCTCGGTCGGCGAGTTGCTGGCCCACCACTACGTGTGGGTGTCGATCGCCGAGTTCATCGGTACCGACGAGAAGATCCAGCACATCGGCGAGGTGTCGGCCCGGGCCCGGTGGTTCTTCAGCGGGTCCTCGAAGCCCCGCTCGGCGCCCCTGGTGATCCAGGACACGGGCCACGAGATGCTGTTCCACGGGCGGCTGGAGCGTGCCCTGGGCCACCCGGTCTCGGACATCACCATCCTGGAGGGCTTCCTGGAGGACGGCGACACCCCGATCAGCGCGCTGGCGATGAGCGACCACGTGGGGCTGTCCTTCGAGCCCGGCGCCGAGGAGTTCGGGCTGCGGTCGCTGGCTGCCGGGACCGTGGTCGCCGACGGCGCGAACATCCCGTGGACCGGGGCGCTCGGCCACGTCGACAAGACCTTCGTACCCCGGGTCTACAACACCTTCCTCACCCCGGCCTTCCAGCTCGCCCAGGCCAACGCGCTGATCGGCGCGGCCCGGGGCGCGCTGGACGCCGCCGCCCGGCACGCCCGCGAGCAGTGGTCGGATTCGCCGCTGACCGAGGCCGCCGCCTCGGACGCGGCCCGGCACTTCGGCGCCCTGGCCTCCGCGCTGTGGGCGGTCGAGGCGTTCGCCGACGCCGTCGGCGCCGAGGCGGACGCCCTGCACGCCCGGCGCCGCACGGTGACCGAACAGGAGCGCGGCCGGCACGCCGTCCGGGTCGCGGCGCTGGCCGCGCAGGCCGGCGCGGCCGCCGACGCGGTCACCGCCGGCGCGCTCGGGGCGGCCGGCCCCGGCGGCGCCGAGGCCGCGGCCGGGCTGGACCGCTACTGGCGGGACACCAGGGCGCGGCGGGTGCACGAGGACGACCCGGGGCGCGCCCGGGTGGTGGGGCGTCACCTCCTGCACGGCGAAGTCCCCCGCCCCACCTGGTACGCGTGACACCCCGAGTAAGGAGCACCCCCGCATGACCAGCAGTTCCCCGACCGTCCCGCTGTCCGTCCTCGACATATCGTCCATCGACTCCGCCGGCCGCCCCGCCGACACCCTGGTCGGCACCCGCCGGCTGGTGGCGGCCGCCGACGAGCTGGGCTACACCCGGTTCTGGGTGGCCGAGCACCACAACTCCCGCGGGATCGCCGGCTCCGTCCCCGCCGTCCTGCTGGCCGCGCTCGGCGAGCGGACCAGCCGGATCCGGATCGGCGCGGGCGGGGTGATCCTGCCCAACCACCCGCCGTACGCCGTCGCGGAGTCCTTCCGGACGCTGGCCGCGCTGTTCCCCGGCCGGGTGGACCTGGGCATCGGCCGCTCGGGCGCGGACCCGCTGCTCTCCCACGCGCTGCGCCGGGCGCCCGACGAGGACTTCCCGGCGGCGCTGGAGGAACTGCTCGCCTTCGTCGACGGCGGCTTCCCGGACGGGCACGTCTACCGGCGGCTGGAGGCCCTGCCGGAGCCGCCGCGGCCGCCCCGGACGTGGCTGCTGGGCGCCAGTGTGCGCAGCGCCGTGGACGCGGGCCGGCGCGGGCTGCCTTACGCGTTCGCCCACCACTTCTTCAACTCTCGCGGCACCGAGGAGGCGCTGCGGGCGTACCGGGAGAACTTCCGGCCCTCGGCCCGGGCCGAGCGGCCACACACGATCGTCACCGCCTACACGGTGTGCGGGGAGACCTCGGAGCAGGCGCGCCGGCTGGCGGCGCCGGCGCTGTTCCCGGTGCTGCGGCTGAACGGCGCCTCGCCGATCGCGCCGCTGCCCACCGTCGAGGAGGCGGCGGCGTACCCGTGGACGGAGGCCGAGCGGGCCGCCGCCAACGCGCTGCTCAGCACCCAGGCGGTCGGTGACGCCGAGGATGTCCGCCGGGCGCTGGCGGACCTGCTGGAGCGCACCGGCGCGGACGAGCTGATGGTGACCAATAACGTCACCGACATCGAGGAGAAGATCCGCTCGCTGGAACGCGTGCGGGAACTCGCCCCGGCGCTGCCCGTCCCCGCCGGGGTCAGCCCGTAACGGCCGGGCGGCGGCGATGGGCGCGGGTGCCGAGGCTGTCGCGGATTCGGCGGTGGTGGGTGACCAGCCGGACCCGCTCGGGCTCCCCGGGCGGGCAGCGGTCCAGGGCGTGGTCGAGGCAGCTGACCGCGAGCGCGTCGTCGCCCGCGGCGGCGGCCCGGGCGGACGCCCCGACCAGGGCCTCCCAGGCACGGCGCTCCATCGTCTCCACCGGGGTGCCGTCCGCCTCGGCGAGCGCGATGGCGCGGTCGTAGGGGAAGGCCGGCAGCCCGGGGCGGGGCACGTCCAGCCGGGCGGCCCGGTCGGCCTCCCGCAGATGGCGTTCGACCAGGACGCGGCCGGCAGCTGGGAGAGCGCGACATCGCGGCTGACGGCGTATCGGAAGGCGTACTCGACATCTCCGGGGACGCCGCTGCGGCGCACCCGGCGCAGCAGTTCGCGCGACTCCAGGAGCCCCAGTCTGCGGCCGACCTCCTCGGGGTCGCGTCGGCTGACGGCCTCGACCGCGCCGCGCCGCGCCGCGCCGCGCCACAGAGTGCCGCCGCCGACGACGGCGGCGTCGCGCAGCACCGAGCGGGCGGTTCGGTCGAGGCCGTCGAGTTGGGCGGCGACGACGGCGAGGACGGCCGACGGGTGGGCGGCGGCCAGGTCGGCGCCGACGTCCGCCGCCCGCGCGTAGGCCTGGGCGAACTGCGGGTTGCCGTCAGCGAGGGTCGCCGAACCGGCGGCCATCGCGCCGAACGAGGCCGCGCGGGTGGGGCTGCAGGGCCTGGGCCTGCGCACCCTGCAGGGGCTGACGCTGACGAGCGAGGAGAGTGTGGACAGCCGGTGGACGCGCCGCCAGGGCGGGCATCCGAAGGGGTACCGAGGAGGTCCGGGAGGCGATCTTCGCCCCCAACGAGGCACCCTTTCAGCGCGAGGTGGCTACTGCCGGCCGGAAGCTCGTGTTGGCTCCGGCGATGACCTGAGGCGCGGTCCAGCTGGTTCCGTTGAGCCGTGACCACCACACTCGTTCGTCGCCGTCGACGCCCTTCCAGGTCATGGCTATGACGTTGCCGTTCGTGGCCAGGGAGGGGCCCGTGCCGGTGCCGGTGCCGGGGACGACTTGCGGAGCCGTCCAGGTGTTGGGGGAGCTCGGGTAGGACTGGCTCCACCAGATCTGCTGGTCCCCGGCCACGCCCTTCCAGGCCATGACCAGGTTTCCGTTGGGCAAGCCAGCCAAGCTGACTCCCGCGCTGGTGTTGGCCCCGGGCACCACCTGCGGAGTCGACCAGGTGCCGGACAGGCCGCCGGAGATGTTGCTCCACCAGATCCGTTGATCCCCGTCAACGCCTTTCCACGCCACGTACAAGGGGGAGACGCCAGAGCCGTAGCGGAAGGCCATCGTGGGTGCGAAGCTGGTGCTGGCGCCGGCCATCACCTGCGGTGTCACCCAGCCGTTGCTGTAATAGTTCCACCAGATGCGCTGGTCCCCGCTCCCACCCTTCCACATCATGATGGCCCCCGAGCCTGAAGTGACCAGGGCCGGGCCGATACTGCTACTGGCGCCGGGCACCACTTGCGGGGTGCTCCAGACACCACTGGTGATGGAGTTCCACCAGATCCGCTCGTCCCCGGTGACACCTTTCCACGTCGCGATCGCCACCCCCTGGTTGGTGCCCGCCATCGCCACCCCGGCACTGCTGCTGGCCCCCGGCACCACCTGCGGCGTCGTCCAGCCGTTGCTGAAGTAGTTCCACCAGATGCGCTGGTCCCCGCTCCCACCCTTCCACAGCCCGAACGTGTAGCCGGCGTCGTCCGCGGACGCCACCGACGAGGCGACGGCGGCCAGACCAACCGCCGAGACGACACCCCCGCCCAGACGCAGTACATTCCTTCGAGTCAACGACTCCTGCATCATGTGCTGATCCCCTCCGCACCCAGGATGACGGAGCACACGAGCCTGTGTGCCCCATTCGTTCTCGGAGTCAGGGTCGCACGGAAAAAACCGCCGAGAAAAGAGCCTTTCCACTCAGTGACGCTTTCTCAACATTGATCATTTCCCGACTCCTTTGAGGACGAGGGCTGCCCGGGCGATGTCGCTGATCCGGCTGGGGTTGATGGTGACGCGCTGCAGGGCGCGCCGGCGCTGTCGGGGTTCGGCGGCGGCGTGTTCGCCGGAGGCTCGGACCGCTCTGATCAGGGCGTTCGTAGTTCGGATATCGGCATGGAGCACCTGCTCGGACCGGCCTTTGGGGCGGCGGACCGGAACAAGGATGCCGATGTCGGCACCGATGCAGCCCTTGCCTGGCAGATTCGGCAGACCGCCGACGGCTGCCTTGTACAGGGCGGGCAGGGCGTGGAGACGGGCGGCGATGATGAAGGGCACGCTGCCGCTTCAACGGCGGAGACCCACAACAGAGTGCCTTTCCCCGATCCGCCGCCACTTTCGATCACATCGCAATTCAAGATCGATAGAACAACGGCTTCTGCGTGTCATCTCTGCGGGCGATTACCTATGTCACTGTTAAGCTGGACTCTCCCACCAAGTCACTGAAAGCCACAAGTGAACCCCGACAACAGCGCACTCGCTCGCAAACTACCGCGAGAGCGATCTGACGGCGAGCCCGGACCGCCTCCACGCTGCCGCCCCCTCCACGTCACCGAGCTGCGCATGTGCCTCGGAACCGGTCTCGCGCCGACCCTCAGCCGATGGCCTGCCAGGTGTCGGGAAGGGGTCGGACGAACCGCGCGTGTTGCTCGGGGCTGTCCCCGCTGAACGCTTCCCAGGCACCTCTCCCGTGGTCAAGCAGCCGTAGGCGACCAGGCCGGTCACAAGCGGCTGCGGCGCGGCCGGCCTGCCGCCCTGGCCGGGGGCGCGACGACGGACGGCTGGGGCAGGGCGACAGGGCTACAGGGCGGCTTGGGCCCGGCGGAGACCCAAGGGTGCCCGGTCCGCCCAGCCCCACCACGAGCGGCCGGCACCAGCCGGACGCGCAAGAAGAAAGGCCCGCCGCAGGCGCAGCGGACCCTCAACGCCACCACCCGCAAAACCAAGAACAGGAAGGGGAAGGAGAGGGTTGTCGGGGTGATGAGTTTCACCTTGACGGCCACTCACCTCCACATGTGACCTGCGTGTTTGCCAGGAATCCGGGCGCAGCGGGCCGGCGGGTCGGCCGCGGGTTGGCGCACCGGTTCTCACCGCCGGTTGCCGGAGCAGGGTCACGGGGGTGTCGTCGGCGCCGAGGGCGGTGGTCCCGTGGACGGTGGCCAGGGTCCGGACGGCGGCCGGCAGCATGTCGGCCGCCGTCGTGCGGGGCGGTGCACGCCCGCCGGGCCTTGCGCCCCTCGGTCGTGGTCTCCTTCTCGGCGGCCGGCAGCGCCGGCCCGGCGGGGGCGGGCGTCCGGCCGGGGTCAGCCGACCACCGGCAGGTCCAGCGTCGAGGCCCGCCCGCCGCCGTGGCCGATCAGGTAGGCGGCCTGCCCGTCGGCCGGGAGCAGTTCGAAGGAGTCGGGGTTGGCGGCGGCGACGCTGAGCCGGATCCGGTCGCCCGCGCGGAACAGCGCCGAGACCGGCTGAAGGTCGATCACCACGCGCTGGGCGCGGCCCTGCGGGAAGGGCGCGGAGTCGGCGGCGGCGTAGGTCCGGGGCGTGCGCAGCCGGCGCCAGTCGGGGTTGTCGTCGCGGTCGGCCACGGCCCGTTCGGTGAGGGCGAGTTGGCCCTCGGTGAGGTAGGTGACGCGGCCGTCCGGGGCGACGTGCTCCAGGTAGACGTGCAGCGCGCCCCGGTCGGAGCCGGCCAGGCCGGTGACGTCGAGGGTGACCTTGCCGTTGCCGGTGACCCGGGTGTCCTCGGTCAGCGGGGCCGTGGTGTAGCTGAGCAGTTTGGCGTCCACCGCGGCGCGGTCGGGGTAACTGACCTGATCGCCGGCGAGGTTGGTGTTCCAGCGGTCGAACTCCCCGGTGCCGGCGGTCGGGTCGAGGACCAGCCGGTCGGTGTCGGCGCGGTCCGGGCGGCGGCGGTCGAGGGTGTGGTCCTGGCCGAGGTGGAGGCGGCGGGTGCGGGTGCCGGCCACCGGCCAGCGGTCGGTGGTACGCCAGGTGCCCTCGTTGAAGGTGTAGTAGTGCACCCGGCGGCGGCCGTCCGGGCGGGCTCCGTCGCGCACGTAGTGGTCGAAGAAGGCGACGACGCGCCGGTCGTTCTCCTCGCGTTCGGCGGTGGTGAACGGGCGGGCCGGGCGGAACGGGTCGGCGAACCAGGTGGCGCTGTGGTTCCAGGGGCCGATCCAGTCGTCCTGGGTGTTGGACAGGGCACTGAACTGGGAGAGCACGCCGTTGGCGGTGCCCGCGTCGAGCCAGCCCGCCATGGTGAACACCGGCACGCCGCCCGCCTCGATGGCCTCGGTGCGTTCGGCGATGCTGCCGGTCTTCCAGGCCTTGAGCCCGTCCCGGTAGTCGCGGTGGGTACCGGCGCGCGCCATCTCGGTCTGGTTGACGTTGTCGACGTGCTCGGCCCGGGCGGCGGCCAGCAGCGCGGGGCCGTCCGCACCGTCCACCGGACGGGGGGTGACGCCGCGCAGTCCGGCGAGGTCGCAGAGCTTGCGGGTCTCCTCGTCGGTCTCGCACGTGGTGCCCCCGGTCCCGTCGAGGACGCGCAGCAGCGTCGCGTACGGGCCGAGCCGGGGTTCGATGAGCACGCCGCCGGGGCGCGCCAGGTCCTCGTAGGAGTCGAAGTCGTAGGAGATCGGCGCGGCGGCCGCGATGTGGTGGTTGCCGAGGGAGGCCGCGAGCATGGCGGTGTTGCCGCCGTAGGAATCGCCGGTGGTGCCGACCCGGCCGTTGGACCAGGGCTGGGCGGCGATCCAGTCGCTGAGCGGGCCGGCGTCGGCGGCGGCCTCGTCGCTGGGCTCGGAGGTCAGGGTGCCGAAGGAGGCACCGGTACCGCGCAGGTCGGCGGCGACGTAGGCGTAGCCGCGGGCGGTCCAGCGGCGGGCGGCTTCGGTGATGTCGCCGCTGCGGCCGGCCTGCGCCCGGGCGCGCCAGTAGCGCTGCACGGACAGGACGGTGGGCAGGTCGGCGCCGGGAGCGGTGCCGGCGGGGACGTAGACGTCGACGGCGATGCGGACGCCGTCGGGCATGGTGATGTAGCGCGACTGGAGTTGGGGGTCGGCGGCCTCCTGCGGCGCGGCGGCCGCCGCGGCGGGGCCGGGGACGGCGGCGAGGGTGAGCGCGGCGGTGGCCGCGAGCACTGCGGCGAGCCGGCGGCGGGCGGCCGCGGGCGCGGCGGTGGCACGGCTGGTCCGGTGTGCGGTACGGCGGTTCATTCGATGGCCTGGCCTCTCCTGGTACGACGGAGTTTCCTGGCTCGTCCCCCTGTTCTCGATGGGATCACGGGCGGGCGGCGGGCCGCCATGGTCACCGCCCCCGGAAGAACCCTGAGGGACTGCGGGGTCCCTCAGGGTTCTCCCCGAGTCGTTCACCCCGATCCCGGATCCGGCCGGGCGGCGGATCCCTCGACGCCGTCGGATCGGCGTCACGGGAGCCGGATCACGGGAGCCGGATGGCGTTCCCGTCCCAGCCGGCCCCGGCGGGCGCCGTCCAGCCGTCGGTGGTGAAGTCGCCGAGGAGGCCGCCCTGGAACTCGCGCCCGCGCACCTCTCCGACCGCAGCGCCCTGCCCGTCCTGGCCGTCCACGCCGACTTCGTCGGGGAGGACCCGGAGCTGTTCCTGGTCTGCCGCCAGTACGCCATCACCGGCGACTGGCGCGCCGTCGACGACGGCTACCGCGCCCGGCAGGCCCGCGACCTCATCGCCCGACACGGCGACGAACGGTGAGTGCGCCGGACGGCTCCGGCGGCCCGCGGCGGCCGGTCCGAGGCGAGGGCGGTCAGGATCCCGGGGCGCTCTGGACCGCAGACATCCCCCCGCGCGGTACCGGGTTGCCCTCGTCGGCGAGCAGCGCTTCGTAGACGTCGCACTGGAGGCGGCAGGCGGCGTCGGCGGATCAGCTGCCGGCCTGCCAGACGTCGAGGGCGGCTTCGTACAGGCGCTCCGAGCCGGTCCAGCGGGCCGGGTCGTCCTGGTCGGTCATCGCGTGTTCCAGGAACCGGGCCACGGTGGCGGGCTCGACGTCGGCGGGGGCGTCCAGGAACACCTGCGGGCCGTCGCCCTCGACCAGGCACTCGTTGTCCCAACCGTACGACCAGCCGCCGGCGGCGCTCCAGTTCACGGTGCGCAGCAGGACGGAGTCCGGGGCCTCGGGGTGGTCCTGGGGGTCGTGGCTCCCGCCGCCGCACCCGGCACCGGCCGCCCACCGTCCACCACGGCCGGCGGCACCTCCTCGCCTCCGCGAGATTCCGCCAGGACCAGACCGACCGTCTCCCGGGCGAGGCTGCGGCTGCGGTTCGGCGAGGTCGTCCACCACGACGACAACCACGCCCTGCGGCAGCGGCCGGCGTCCTCGGCATGACCACCCGCCCGCCACCAGGGGACTGTCTCAAACGGTGACGTCTGCCGCGGGATCCGGCACGTCCATGGCCCAGGTCCCCATGGCTTCCAGGACGTCGCGAAGCCCCTCGCCGAGCGGGGTGAGCTCGTACTCGACACGCGGCGGGATCTGCGCGTAGGTCGTGCGGGTGACGATGCCGTGCCGCTCGAACTGGCGCAGCCGGCTGGTCAGGGTGTGCGGGCTGATGCCGGGCAGGGCCTCGCGCAGCTGGTTGAAGCGGTGGGGGCCGTGCAGCAGTTCCCGCACGATCAGGGTGGCCCACGGGCCGTTGAGCAGGGTGAGGAACCGGGCGACACCGCACTCGGGGAGACGGGAATCGGTCATGTTGGTGACCGTACCCCATTAGTGCAGTTGATGTAACTGGTGCATCGCATGCACTAATGGCGCCATGACCTACGTGATTCACGGCGCCACCGGCGCCCAGGGTGCCCCCGTCGTCGCCGCTCTCGCCGCCGCGGGCAAGTCCGTGACCGCTTTGACCCGTCACGCCGGCGCCGTCGTGGACGGTGCGCGCGTGGTGGCCGCCGGATACGACTCCGCCGCGGAGCTGACCCGTGCCTACCGCGGTGCCGAGGGCGTGTTCGTCCACCTGCCGATGGCTCCCGAGGAGGACCGCCGGACCTATGCGCGCAACATCCTCGCCGCCCTTCGCGAAGCCCGCCCGGCCCGCGTGGTGTTCTCCAGCAGCGGTGCCCCGGTCGACCCGGGCACCGGCGGCGCGGCCTCACAGCTGGTGCGCGGCCTGGCGGACAGCGGGGTGTCGCACGCGGTGATCCAGCCCACGCTGTACCTGGAGAACCTGCTCCTGCCGTACGTCATCGGCACGGTGCGCGAGCGGGGCGCGCTGCCCTACCCGATCCGCGCCGACTTCCCCGTCTCCTGGGCGTCGCACCTGGACATCGCCGACGCCGTCGTCGCCCTGTTCGACCGCCCGGACGTCACCGGCCCCGTCTCCCTGGGCCAGTACCCGGCGATCACCGGACCTGACCTCGCCGCGGCGTTCGGCACCCACCTCGGCAAGGACGTGGTCTTCGAGCCGATCACCCCCGAGCAGTTCCGCACCGCGGTCGCACCCCTGATCGGCGAAGGCCCCGCCGCCGCCGTCGCCGCCGTCTACAGTGCGCTGAGCACGCTCGCCGACCACTCGATCACGCCCGAGAACTCCGCTCAGAAGCTGCTCGGCGTCACCGCCCGTACCACCGGTCAGTGGCTGACGGACATCGGCCTCTGACCGGCTGACCGCGACACGCCCCCGCTGTTGGGGGATCCCGAGGATCCCCCCAACAGCGCCCGATCGGGGTGCAGGACCGGCCCTTGACGCGAAGTCAGGCCACGGCTTGCGGCATCGCTGCGGGGGCGAAACCGCCTTTGGGCGGCGCGCCACGCCCCCGCGCAGCCCTCGGACCGCGAGCGGCAGCGCGTACAGCAGCATTTTGAACGCGTTCAGCATTGGCTGCATCCATCGAAGCCCGCCACCCTGCGAGACGGTCAGGATCACCCGCCAGAGGACAACCGCAACCTGGGCCGCAGTCAAACTTCGCCGAGACAGGCCAACCGGGCTCCTACTCCCCCCGGCTACTCGACACAGCGGATCACGCCGGGACTCAGGTAGGCACTCCGGCCCGGCCCAGCAGCAGACGCTGAAGCACCTCCCCGGACCGAAACCCCCCAGCGCCCGAACAGCGGCCGGCGGTGAAGGCGACGCGCGCGCAGGAGGAACGCCGCAACCACCCACGCCCCCGGCAGGCACAAGGAGCCACGGGTGCTGACCGACGAGAGCACCGTGCGGATCGGGCCGGGACTCCTCGTGGAGAACAGCCGGCGCAGACGCGCCCAGATCCCCGCCGAACGCACCCGACGTCTCACCGAACCCGGCCCGCGCGGGAATCAGCGGGGACGGGGGCGACAGGGGCACGGCCTGTCGCACCCGGTGGCGCCCGGGCCGTGCGACACCATGATCGCCTCGGCCATCGCCCAGGTCCGCCCGCCGATCATCTCCTGGCGGCGGCCGCTGCCAGGACCACGGCCGGGACGAACTCGACCACGGTCCTGGCAACGACCCACAAGGCGCGCGGATCGCTGCGACCGGGCAGGACGTTGCAGGCCGGGCCCGTGGGACTGCGCCGAGGGACGGGTACCACCTGCCGATGTCCGCCCCCTGCCCGCCGACGCTCCCTCACCGGGTCGTCACCGGTGGCATCACGACGGGCACACGTCCGTCCCACATGCCGACAGGCCCCACGTCAGCCCGCAGCAGCCCGGATATCGACGATCTTCTGATCGGTCGCGAACGTGATAGGGAGCGGCATGCCGTTGTTCCCTGTCACCCAGACCTCCAAGCGCGTGGCGACGTCGGCCTGACCGACTCGCACAAGCGGCCCGTCCGGCCTGTTACGGCTCACCCACGTGTGCTCGGCACCGTCACAGTAGGCAGACGAGTCGATGAAGCCCCACCGTTGCACCGTGCTCTTGACCGCGGCGAACTTGGAAGGCCCTGAGCAGCGGTACGTACCCGAGAGGGTTACAAACCCGTTGCTGTCAACCGTCCCGGTGGAATCGAGGACCACCGTCCCGGTATAGGTGCCGGGCGTCACTCCCGGCACGACCGCCTCGGCCGACGAAGCAGCCCAGAACCCCGAGAACAACGTGACGGACACAGCCGCAGACAGAGCAGCAGAAACAGAACGACGCAACGAACTTCCCCTCACTGAATGGCCATTGACGCTTAATCGTTGACTTGTCTAGACCTGTTGCCGGGACGGTACCAACCACCCCGCCCGCACATCTGCCGGCCCATCAGAAACTGTCCCACCCACCGGAGAAGCTGCCTGATCGGGCAGCCCCCGAAGCCCCACCCGGGACCACTCGCCACCACTCGGACGAGCCACGGGAGAAGGCCGACCGCATCCAGGCCAAACCAGTCACGCTTCCGGATGCGGCGGGTGGGGCGTGTTTCGTCGCCCAGCCCGCCGCACCCCGTCCTCCGCACACGGGTCCGGCACACGGGCGACGGCCGCATCGGCGCGGTCAACGGGCGACCGGTCGGACGTGAACCGGGGTGGGCGGCGTTCGGGCGGCCCTCGAAGGTGCGAGGGCCGCCTTCCGCACCGGTTCATCCGGGGCTGTGTCCGGCGGACGGGCGCAGTGGCCCGTGACATCGGGTCAGGCCGTCGGATCGGATGTCCGCAGTCCGTCCGGTTCGGCGGGACGGGTGCGCCGGCTGTTGCGGCGCAGGATGCCGATCGCGGTGGCTGTGGCCAGGAAGGCGAGGACCACGCCGGCGTTGCGGAGCAGGTCGGGTGCGTTGCTCGGGGTGCTCCGGTAGAGGGGTGGGGCGATCATGAGCGTCCAGGGCAGCACGGCGAGTGCGATACCGCCGGCTTGCAGGGGGTCGGTGTCCGGCCTCCCGAGACGCACGAGGTAGGCGAGGCTCATCACGAGGGCCGGCCAGGCGGTGGAGAGGTCGAGCAGGGCCTGCTGGAGGGGCGGGAAGACGAGGTCGGGGTAGTCCTCGGGCCAGGTGCCGAGCCACAGGACGGTGAGGCCGCTCATCGGCAGCGCGATGGCGACGGCGGAGCCGATCGCCCAGGAGCGGCCCCGTCGGGAGAGGTCGACGGCGTCGGGCGGTGCGATCAGCACCAGGACGCCCATGACGACCCAGAGCCCAAGCAGTTCGGAGTACTGGGTGAACGCCGTGGCCGGATGGAACAGTGCCGCCACGGCGACGCCGGCCCGGGTCGCGAGGGCCACCAGGACCAGGGTTCGGGCCACGGCCCAGCGGCGGAGGGTGGCGCACAGCAGGGCGAGGACCCAGGGAGCGGTCTGCGCGGCGCCCACCGCCCAGTTCGCACCGGGGCCGGGAAGAAGGGCGCCGGTCAGCAGATGGACCACACTCAGGGCGGCCCCGCCGGCCAGCAGGAACGGCGCGGCACCGGCAAGGATCCGGCCCGCGGGATCGCGGGAGCTGAGCCGGGTGCGCAGTCGCACGGCGTGTGCGGCGAGGGCGGCCCACTCGCGCAGGGCGGTGCGGGCGTCGGTGTGCTGGAGGGCGTCGGCGAAGACGGCGGTGATCTCCTCGCCGTGCGCGGCGCGGTACCCGGCCGGGTAGAGGCGGTCGAGGGGGAGCCGGCGCAGCAGGGCGGGAGGGGAGGTGCGCTCGTCGGTCATGCCGTCCCCCAGTTCGTGCGCAGCGTGGGCCGGGGGGCGCCGAGGGCGAGCCGGCGCTCGGCCTCGGCCACGCCGGCGCGCAGCCGTTGCGTCTCCTCGGTCAGTGTGTGCCGGCCCTGCTCGGTCAGCGCGAAGCTGCGGCGCAGTCGCCCGGCCACGACCTCCTCGTGGTCGATCCGGATGAGGCCCTGGTGGAGCAGGCGGTCCAGGGCCGTGTAGAGGGTGCCGGTGAGCATCCTGGTCCGGCCTTCGGTGATCGCCAGGACTTCCTGGAGGATCGCGTAGCCGTGCCGGGGCTCGTCGGCCAGTGCGGTGAGTACGAGCCTTGCCGGCTCCTGCAGTTGACGGTCTGCCATGCGGAGACCATAGATCATCGATTTAGATATGTCGATGACTTAGCTATAGGGGCGGCGAAGTCCTCCGGTGCGGCGGCGGCACGGCGCGCCAGGGACTGCGGCCGAACGCGACGACATGGCGGCCGGATCGGTTGTCGCCGGGGGCAAGGCCCCTGCCGTTCGCGGCAGTTCGTGCCCATTCGCACAGCCGACGGGTGTCCCGATGCGCAGAGGTGGCCCGGCCTCGTGGACGGAACGCTCCAGCCCGGCCAAGCATGAGGTGACGCACAGTCAAGTGTTATTTCTTGCAGCCTCTTTGAGGCCATCGTCTCCCTCCGGGGGTTCGCAGCGCGACTTCTCTGCCGTTCACCCGTGTCCTGCGATGCCCGGGCCGATGGACGCCACGGCCCGCGCGCACGGCCACCGGGAGTGCGGGTGCGACGGGCGGCCCGGGCCGGTACCGCGGGACGAACAGAGCGAAGGGATCTGGAACGGATGCTTCTGGAACGCGACGGGGTACTGGGCACGGCCGCGACGGCCGCAACAGCCGCACGAGCGGGCAGCGGACGCCGGGTCCTGCTCTCGGCGCCGGTACCCGGCATGGGACGCACCGCCGCCCTGGAGGCGATCGTGCGGCAGCAGGCCGGCGGCGGCGCCATGCGCGTCGCCCGCGCGCGCGGCGTACCGCAGGAGAGCGCGTTCTCTCTGGGGCTCGTCCGGCAGCTCTTCGCGGACCGCGGAGCCGTCCCCTTCAAGGTGCCGGCCGGGGCGGACCAACAGCGGCTGTTCCACGGGCTGGTGACGCGGCTGGCCCGGTCCGCCGCCGAGCAGCCGGTGCTCATCGCGGTGGACGACCTCCACCACGCCGACGAGCCGTCCCGGCGCTGGATCGGCTACCTCGCCCGCCGCATCGCCGAGATACCCGTCCTCCTGGTGGTCACCGAGTACGCCGACGCGTCCGGTCCGCAGCCCTTCCCGCCCCAGGCCGGCGACCGCCTCACCCTGCGGGCACTCAGCGCGCCCTCCGTCGTCCGCATGGCCAGGGCCGGCGGCGTGGACGGCGAGGACACCGTGACCTGCGTCGAGGCGAGCGGCGGCAACCCGGCCCTGGCGCGGGCGCTGGCCGCCGACCTCGGTGACGGACCGCTCCCCCGGTCGCGGTCCGCCCCGGGACACGACCGCTACTTCGCCGCGATCGCCCACTGGCTGGAGAACGCCGGTCCGTGCCTGCGCCACGCCTGCCTCGCCCTCGCCGTCGCGGCCGAGGACGGCCTGCCCGCCGCCCCCACACCCCCGCACCCGCACTGCGGCCACTGCACACGCGGACGCCACCCGGGCGAGCGGCCGTCACGCCACATCGGCGCCCTGCTGCAGCACCCCCTCGCCCGCAAGGCCGTTCTCGCCGCCGCCGGGCCGGCGGAGATCACCGCGCTGCACAGGCGCATCGCGGAACTGCTCGACGAGAGCGGCGCGCCCGCGACGGCCGTGGCCTCCCGGCTCCTGCACGTGGAGCGACCCGGCGAGGTGTGGATGACCCGTTCCCTGGCCGACGCCGCCGAGGAGACCGCGCGCACCGGGCACACCGGACAGTCCGCCGGCTATCTGCGCCATGCCCTGAGCGGCACGCTCGATCCGGACCTGCGGGCCACCCTCAACGTGCGCCTGGGCACCCTGGAACTCGCGGACAACCCGACGGCCGGTATCCGCAGACTGCGCACCGGACTCGAACTGCACACCGACCTGCGGGAACGAGCCGCCGCGGCAGCCACTCTCAGCGCGGCCCTCCTCGCCGTCCGGGACACCGACAGCGCGATACGCGTCCTGCGCCAGGCCGGCCGCGTCGCCGACGACGACCTGGTCCAGGTGCTGCAGACCCTCGGCGCGCTCGTCGCCTCCCACGACAACGACGAGTGGCGCGGCGCCGTCGCCGGCCTGCGCGCGCTCGCCCCGACGGCTCCTGCCGCGATCGAGCCGCTGGTCTGCGGACTGATCACCGAGTACGAAGCCGGAGCCGGCCTCTGCTCGGCGGCCGAGGCGCTCGCCCGCATCCGCCCGCGCCTGGCGGCACCGGTGGACCCGCGCCTGCGGACCGCCTGGCTCGGCAGCGCGGCCACCCTGCTGCAGTGGGCCGACCGGCTGGAGGAGGCACGCGAACTGACCGCACTCGGCCTGCCCGGCCCACCCGGGCGGCCCGGCCCTGCGGAGCTGACGGACGTGGGTGTGCAGTGCCTGCTCAGTGTCCGGGCCGAGGCCGCGCTGTGGGCGGGAGAGTTCGACCGCGTCGTCGAAGAGAACGCGCCCCTGGTGGAGGCGGCCGGCGAGCGCGGTGTCCGCCTGCCGCACCTGGCGGCGATGGTGGCAACCGCCCGGCACGAGAGGGGCGAGCCTACCGGGGCGTGGAAGGCGGTGGCCCTCGCCGGGCCGTGCGGCGCCGACAGCTCCTGGGAGTGGAACGAACTGCGCTACACCCGCGGCCTCCTGCACGCCGCGCACGGCGACTGGCAGGCCGCCCTCGACGAGTACCTGGCCTGCGGGGCCGGCCAGAGCGCCCACGACTTCGTCAGCCCGGTCGCCACACCGTGGCGTTCCGCAGCGGCGTTCGCCCTGGTCCGGCTCGGCCGGCGCCAGGAAGCCCGGGAACTCGCCGACGAGGAACTGCGCCACGCCCGGACCTGGGGCACCGCACGGACCGTCGGCCGGGCCCTGCGGGCGTACGCCGCAACCGTCGGCGGCCGCTCGGCCCTCGACGCGCTGACCGAGGGCGCCGAACTGCTCGCCGCGGGTTCCGCTCCCGTGGAACTCGCGGAGATCCTGGTCGACCTCGGCCGGGCCCGCATCGGAGCGGGCCACGGCCGCAAGGGCCGCGACGCGCTGCGCCAGGCGCACGCCGTGGCCCTGCACCTGGCAGCGCCCGCCCCCCAGGGCGCGGGACCGGCCGCGGCCGACCGCCTCCTCGCCCTCACCCAGGAGGCGTTGCGCGAGGGCCGGGTGCGCAACGGCACCGGCAACGGCCCGCACGCGCTGACCCCGGCCGAACGACGCGTGGCCGAACTGGCGGCGGCCGGGCACACCAACGCCCATATCTGCGCGCTGCTTCACCTCACCCGCCGCACCGTGGAAACGCACCTCACCAACTGCTACCGGAAGCTGCGGATCGCCCGGCGCACCCAACTGGCCGCAGTACTCCAGCAGTAGGAGCCGCGGCCGGGCCAGGACCCACGGCAGGCACCGCCCGCCCGGCACGCAGTGCGGCGCGGGAAGGCGTCGGACCCGGCCGGGGGCGTCCGTGGACAACCACCGTCCGGAAGCCGGACAGTCCGCCCCGGCCGGCCGACGCGCGTCACGTTCGATGGCGGGCCGGCAAACCCGCCGCCCCCGCCCCGGGGTCTGGTGCATCTGCCCCGGGGCGGGGGCGGCGGCGGTTCAGCGCGGCACGGTCAGGAGCGCGACAGGGTGAAGGAGACCGCGGCGTTGTTGCCGCCACCGCCCTGCCACGTGCACACGTACCCGTACGGAACGGAGCAGTTGTAACCGTTGCTGCCCACGTACGGGTTGTTCCAGGACACCTTCACCTTGCTGGTCACCCCGGCCACGGTGAAGGAGACCTCACCCGCCGTACCGGTCATGAAACCCTCCGACTCGCTCGCCCACTTCGCCGTCACACCGGGCTGAACGACGGAGGGCGGCAGCATCCCGTCGGACCAGATCCCCCCGCTCAGGCTGGAACCGTCACGGACGAGCAGCGTCCCCGCGTTGTTCGTCAGGTTGACCGTCGTGCTCCGGGCCGCGGCAAGCGCGGACTCCGCCGCGGGGGCCTGGGCCCCCCTCACCCCCGACGCGGACCGGATGGTGAAGGTGACCTCGGCGTCGTTCCCGTTGCCGCCGGTACGGGAGCAGGTGTACCCGACCGGGGCGGAGCAGCTGTAACCGTTGCTGCCGACGTAGGGGTTGTTCCAGTGCAGGTCGACCTGGCCGCCACCGCCGGACAGCGCGTAGGAGATGCTCCCCTCGGTCCCGGTCGCGAACCCGCAGGACTCGCTCTTCCAGCTGGGTGCCTTGGTGTTGGGGATGTAGTCGGGCGGCAACTCATCGGTCGACCAGCACCCGTGGTCGAGGTGCTCCCACGTCTTGGCCAGGCCGGACCCGGTGAGGTTGACCAGGGTCACCTTGGTGGAGCGGGCCGCGGTGACACCCGACACGCCCTGCGCCGTGCTCTCGACGCCCGCACGCTGCTGCGCCGACGCCTGCGGCCCGCCGGATCCGGCCGCGGCCTGCGCCGCCGGGGCGAGGGCAACCGCTCCGGCCGCCAGCAGCGCGGCCGTGAGCACGCCCGCGGCCGTGCGGCGCGGACCGGTCATGGAAGTCATACGTGACATGGAACTACCAACTCTCGTCGAAACTGGCCAAACTCGAGGCTTCGCGAACGGACCCGTGCCACGCTCGCCCTGTTCCGCCCGGGAACGCCGCGACTCAAGGACCGGCGCCAGGGACTCGGGGGCTCACTGGACGTAGAGGACGTACTCCTGCCTGTCGCCCCAATTGACGCTCTCGATCTTGTAGGTGATGGCCGTTCCCATGGCGATCGCCAGCTGCCCCATGGCTACCGCGAGCGCCCGGGTCATGTACTGGCCCTCCCACCGCCAGATCTCGATCGCGAGCGTCGGCGCCTGACTCCGGGCGGCCGGCGTCACGGCAGCACGTGCCGGGGAGGACGAGGCCGCGGCGGCGTACGCCTGCGCGGTACCGGCGGCGAGAACCGCGGCAACGAGGGCGGCGCAGAGCGAAACCCGACGAGTTCTTCCGTACATGACAAGCTCCTCTTTCCGGATGTTCCACGTCAACAGCCGACCACCCGCAACGGCTCAGGCAACCCGAACCGGGCCCGACCGGGCTGCGGCTGCGGCTACGGCTGCGGTGGCAATGACAGGCTGACACCCGGCCCCCGCACCGGGCATCGTGGAAAACCGCGAACACACCGCGGCACGCACCCCGGCGCATGCCCAACCGGTCCGGAACGGGCACGGCCGCCGCCACGGGACCCATCGCCACCCCGAAGGCGCTCGGCACGGACGGCAACGCCCCCGGTGGCGGGCGGCCGCCGCCGGGGCCGCGGTGCCGGTCCGGTTCAGGATGACAGCGTTTTGCTCGCCAGCACCCTCCCCTGGGCGTCGTACGCGGCGATCTTGATGCCCTCGAGCGGATATGCCTTCGGATCGTCGGGGGTCTTGGTGCTGGGCCCCCAGACGTAGCCGGTGGCGTAGCCCGGGTTGCCGGGGAGCGAGGCGACGGTGGCCCAGTACGCCCGGCCGTCCACCTCGATGGTCATCCGGGCCACCGGCCCGGGCCCGCGGTAGACGAGGTTGTACAGGCCCTCGTGGTACTGCGGCGGGTTGCCGTAGTACTGCATGGTGATCTCGGTCGCGCCCGCCGCCCAGGAGTGTCCGCCGCAGCCCGGACCGCTGCCGTAGGCGGGAGCGTCGTGGATGCAGATCTCCTGGTCCTTCAGCTGCATCCACCAGTCCTGGCGGTCCAACGGCAGCTGCTGGCCGGGCTCCACCACCAGGGCCTCGGGAGCCGGGCCCACCGGTACCCGCGGAGCCTGGGAGGCCGGCCCGACGGCCTGGCGCCCGTGCTGCGCGGACAGGACCGCCCCCGTACCGGCCACCACCGCGAGCGCGGCCACCACGGCCGACGTCCCCATCGCCACCCGGCGCCCCCGCCGCTGCCGGCGCACATGAACCCGCACGGGCCCGGCAGACCAGTCCGCCACCACGACCTGGGCCACCTCGTCCCGCAGAGCGCCGCGCACCATGTCCTCGGTGTCCATCACCTGTTGCCTCCGCTCGTGCCGTCGATCGTTGAACCGGTGTCCGCCGCGTACGAGGCCAGCGCCGGGTGGCCGCGCAGTTTCGCCAGGCCTCGGCTGGCCTGACTCTTCACATTGCCCAGCGAGCAGCCGAGTACCTCGGCGACCTGGCCCTCGCTCATGTCCTCCCAGTAGCGCAGGACCACCACGGCCCGCTGGCGCGGCGGCAGCTCCGCCAGCGCCTGGAGCAGCACCGAGCGCTCCTCGACCTCGCGGTGGCCACCGCCTGCGGTGTACGCCCGATCGGGAAGGACGGGCGTGAGCAGTTGCCTGACCCGGCGCCGCCGGTGACGGCTCATGTTGTTGTTCACCAGGGCCCGGTGGACATAGGCGTCCGGCTCCTCCAGACGGCTGATCCGGGACCAGTTCCTGAAGACCTTCGCGAAGGTCGCCTGCACCACGTCCTCGGCCTCGTGGTAGTCGCCCGTGAGCAGGTAGGCGGTGCGCACCAACCGCGGCCAGCGCGTGGCGGCGAACCCCTCGAAGTCGAGCTCGGACGACCCGGGGCCGCCCTCGCGAACCGGTGCCGTGACGGGCCGGGGCCGGTCCTCCACCGGGATGTGCATTGTCCGTGCGGTCATCCACGTCCTCTTAGCATCCGCGCGACGACCCGATCGGACCGTCGCTCTGCCCTACTCACCACCGCACCGCGGCAAAGGTTGCACGCCGGGCGGACACCGGATTGTCCCGGGCATCGGAGCAGCGGCCCAGGTCGGCGGCGACGCGCGCCGGTTCGCCCCCGGTCCGCAGGGTCTGCCGCGCACGGGGCGCGGTCGGGGTCGCGGTGCAGGTCTCCTCGCCCAGGGCCGCCCGCCCGCTCCACTCGGAGCACTCCCCCGGGGTGCTCGCCGCGCGGGCCGTGCGCCGCGGCCGTGCGCGTCCAGTACCGGTGCCGTGGTGTTCGGCAGGGTCCGGAAGTGCGGCGCCGGCGGGCGCCGGACCGCGTCCCGCCGTGCCGACGGTGCGCGCGCACGCCACTGACCGGACGGGCAGCCCGGGGCGATCGGCCCGTTGCACGGTGCGCGGGCTGCACAGGGAACGTTCAGGACAGGACACACCCGTGCTCGACCTGCTGGGACTGGACACCACGACGGAGAGCGTCCACCGGGCCGTGCCGGCCCGTCCGCGGGCTTGATGAGGTTGACCACTCAGCAGGGCCGCCGCTGTCCGTCGATCTGCTTCGCCAGGAGGGATGTGGTGTCCGCGCGGGATCCCGGTACGGCGGCGACGGCCCGCTGCTTGGCCGTGTCGGCGGTGACGGTGGGTTTCGGCAGCTGGGGGTCGGCATCTCAACGCACGGATGACGCCATGACCCGGCCGGAGGTGGAGACGGTGATGTCCAGGCGCATGGGCAGCAGGACGTTGTCGGCGTCGTACCGGCGGTAGGTGAGCGTGTAGGCGCCACCCGCCGTGTCGGTGGGGGTCAGGGTCGGAGTCACGGCCCGCGTGAGGTCGGAGAACCAGACCGCCGCGAAGTCGGTGCCGACCTTGAGGACCTGGTCCCGGGTGAGCGGCCCCGGGTCGATCAGGCTGTCGGCCGAGGCACTGTTGAGGAGGCGTCCGGTGGGCCACTCGATCCGGAACTGGCCGCGGTCGGTGGTGGCGTCGAGGATCGGCTGGGAGGGCTTCTCGGGGGTGGTCGTCAGGCGGGTGGTCTGCAACACGGTGCCGGGGCCGAAGAGTTGAGCGGCGATGCGTTGGGGTATCTCGGTCTCGTCGGCCGTGGAGTGCGCGTTGAAGCCCGCCGCATCGTGATGGAGCGGTACGTACAGCCAGATGACGGCCGTGACGGCCGCGAGGCCGGTGCCGGCTGCGGCGAGGCCGTGGAGGCCGTCCCGGCGTCCGAACAGCGGCTTGTGGCGGCGCAGCCACAACCAGAGGACCGCGGCAACCGTGCCGATGAGCGCACCGAGAACGTTGTCGACGAGATCCGCGGCGTCGCAGGAGCGTCCGGTTCCCAGCAGGGTCTGGAAGGCCTCGGTCGCGGCGGAGAGTACCGCGCACGCCGCGAGGACGGTCAGGGGCCGGCGCAGGACCAGCGTGGCGAAGAGGGCGAGCGGCACGTACAGGGCGATGTTCATCAGTCCCTGCGCAGTGGTGGCCGTCTCCCACACCCCGGTGCCGATCGAACAGGTCGGCTTCCCGGCCGACCCGGTGACGGTCGGCGTCAGCGTCGCCGCGACCTCTCCCGCCAGCGACAGCCCCCAGAGCACCGCGGCGGCCGCCGGCCACTGCCGGGGCCGGGCCTGCCACAAGGCCACGGTTCCGAGGGCCAGGCCGAGCACGGCGAAGACGGGGAAGAGAGCGGGAGCTGAGGAGAGAATCGCTTCGATCATCGGTCTTCCGGGATGCGGTCGGGTAGTGGTCCGGGGAGGGCGCAGGCTCGGGCCGCGCCCTCCCCGAGTTCGGTTCGGCCTGGCACGAGAACCTGGCGAGGACCTGGCCGCCCGAAGTCCTTCTTGTACTGGATGGCCGTGGGCACGGCCCGGCAGACCGAAAGCCTTCCGCATACCGCCGATCCGAACAAGCGGACCGGGCCGCCGCCCGCAGCCCGGCTCGGGCACGCCGGCAGGCACCGGCAGGGCAGGGTGAAGGTGACGGCGCGCGGCCACGGGTGGTCAGGAGGGCGGGCGGACTCGGCGGCCGTGGCCGGGGCCGACTCGGTACCGTTCCTGCGAGGACACCATGGTAGGCCGCCACTCACAGTGGCTCGCGGTCCGGACCTCTCGACGACAGGAGCGGAATATGACTGACAAGGCGTTACCCCCGTCCACGCCGGTCTCCGTGCGGCCGAACCCCCTCCTCGGGCTGCCCCTCATGGCGGGCGGCCTGCTGATCTCCCTGCCCAAGGCACTCGACGGCGGCCCGACAGCACCGGGGTACGCCGTCGCGGCGGTCGTCAGCGCCCTGGCGCCCGCCGTGGTGCTGCTGCTCTCCGTCACCGTCGGCCGCGAGCGGATCACCGTCCGCCGGGGTCTGCGCCGCACCTCCCTCCCCCTGGCGGAACTGCACTCGGTGGCGGCCGAGGAAAGCGGCGACCGAGGGCCGCACGTGCTCCTGCTGGAGGGCGGCGACGGGACCCGCTGCCGGATCCCGCTGCCGGCCGTACGACAGCGGGACCGGCAGCGGCTCGTCGCCGCCCTCGAACGCACCACCCCACCCGGCGTCGTCCGGGAGGACCGGGCTCTGCGCCACCTGCTGGGCCTCTCCGGCTGACACCGCGGACACCGGACCGGCCCCGAACGGCCGACACCGACAGAGCCCCACGCGCTGGTCGCGGTCGCCGGAGACGGCCCCGCCCCCTCGAACGGCGAGCCGTGACGGCGGTGCCCGCCGGGGGCGGCGGGTTGCTACTCCCAGTCGCCCTGGCGGGTGTGGGAGTCAGTCGTGGCGGGCGCCATCGACAGGAGGGGTGCTGTCCGCCCTCCGGGGCCATCCGGGTCCTGATCGTCCGTTCGCCCGCCGGGTCCCGCCCGAACGCGCGCCGTGGGAGCGCCGCGGGGCTCAGGCTGCTTCCGTGACCGCGTCAGCACGGACGCGGCGCGTGAGCGGAAGGACGAGCATGACGAGCACGCGCGGCCGCGTCGCCGCCCTGCTGGGCGCCGTCGCGGTGGTCTCCGGCACCACCCTGGCCGCCCCCGCGGTCGGCTCCGCCGCCACGGCCGCAGTGGCGCGCGTCGGCGGCGGGATCACCGGGCAGGCGCCCTGCCCGGAGGCACCCGAGTTCAGCTGCGGGACCCTCACCGTCCCGTTCGACCACAGCGGTGCCACCCCGGGCACCCTCGACCTCCGAGTGGCCGTCACCGGCAACACCACGGCGCCCAGGGGCGACCTGCTGTTCCTCACCGGCGGCCCCGGCCAACCCGGCGTCCCGGCGATGAAGCGGATCGCGGACAGGCTGGAGCCCGTCCTCAAGGACTACCGCCTGGTGATGTACGACCAGCGCGGCACCGGCAGAGGCGCGCTCCGGTGCCCGGGTCTCCAGGAGGACATGGGCTCCTCCGACCTCGCCGTACCGCGCGAACAGTCGATCGCCGACTGCGCCGCCGCCCTCGGCCCGGACGCCCGCCACTACAGCACGGCGGACACCGTCGCCGACATCGAGCTGCTGCGCCGCGCCCTCGGCGCCCGGCGCCTCACCCTGGACGGCGTCTCGTACGGCAGCTTCGTCGCCGAGCGGTACGCGCTCGCCCACCCGGCGCACGTGGCGCGGCTGGTGCTCGACTCGGTGGCGCCGCGACAGGGGTTCGACCCCCTCGACCTGGCCGCGCTGCCCGCGAGCGCCCGGGTCCTGCGGGCCGCCTGCCGGGCCACCGGCTGCACCACCGACCCGGCCGCCGACCTCGCCGCCACCGTCCGGCGGTACGGCAACGGGGCGCGGATCCTGAGCGCGCTCACCGGCTACGAGTTCGTCGACCCCGACTACGGCGGGGTCCCGGAGATCCTGCACGAGGCCGCCGCCGGGCGGCCCGAGAGGCTCCAGGACTTCTTCGACCTCGTCCACCGGGAGGTCGACGCCGCCTCGGCCGAGGAGCTCAGCCAGGGGCTGCACTCCGCCGCCCTGTGCGCCGACTCGCACTTCCCGTGGGGCACCACCGACACCCCCGTCGAGGGCCGCGCGGCGGCACTGGAGCGCACCCGGGAGCGGCTGACCGCCGAGCAGACCTGGCCGTACGACCCGGCGACCGCGACCGGGCTCGGCAGCCTCCTGGTCTGCCTCGACTGGCCGCGCGAACCGGTCCCGCCGACGCCGTCGGACCGCCGCAGGCTGCCCGACGTGCCGGTGCTGCTGCTCGCCGGCGACCGGGACCTCGCCACACCGTACGAACTGCTCCACCAGCACGTCGAGTTCGCGCACCACCCGCAGATCGTGATCGTGCCCGGGGCGGCGCACTCGGTGCAGAACCGGGCGGCGAACCCGGCCGGACGGCAGGCGGTGTACGAGTTCCTGCTGGCGTAGCGGAACCCGCCGGCGGGCCGGATCTGGGCCGGCTGCACCCGTACCCCGCCCCGCCCCCGGCGGCCTTCTCCCGCGGGGCGGGTCGCATCAGGGGGACCTCTTCGTGTCGAGCACCGGCACGGCGGGCCCGCAGCAACGGATGCTCCGCCGGCCGTGTCGCGCCGGGTCACTGGTTGTTCTGCGTGTGCGGGTGGCTGTGGGTGTCCGCGCACACATACACCTGCAGGCTGCCGCTGCGGCCGATGCTGAGCCGTGTGGCGGCGGCCGGGCCGAGAGAGTGGATGCCGGTGTAGCCGGAGTCCTCCACCGGTCGCCAGCTTCCGTTGCCGCCGTTCCACTCGTTGCCGTTGAGGGTCAGCAGTGGTCGGACGTCGGAGCCGCACTCGGCGCAGGCCATGGGGAACGGGTCGGAGAAGCTCCACGGGGCGTGGCCGCCCGCTTTGCAGCCCGGGGCAACGGCCAGGTCGTACTGGTAGTTGAGATCGTGCTGGTCTTCCCAGGCGCGGATCCGCTCCCTCAGTTCCTTGGTCAGCTCGTGCGGGGCCGGGTACTCAGTGACTGTCTCGGGGTGCAGAATGCACGCCTCGGGGAGGTAGTCGTCGTTGCCGATCACCGATGGCTGCGGGGCCACGTCGAGCCGGTCGGTCACGTCGGCGGCGGTTCGCCAGCGCAGTTCCGTGCGGGGCAGGTAGTCCTCGTGGTCGAACGGGCACCACAGCACTTGCAGCAGATCCGTGCCGTGCGGACGCGGCAGACCAGGTACGTCGGCGGCGTACAGCTGGGCTACCGGCACCATCGGGAGCGGGCCGTTCTGGGGGATCCGCGAGCTGTGGCTCACCCGGTCGAGCGTCGCGCGCTCCTCCTGGCTGAGCCCGTCGGCTCCGTCCTCGTCGGGGCGGCGCCACATCTCGGCGATGATCCGTCGCCGTAGCCGTAGGTCCTCGGGCGAGACCCCGAACTGCGAGGGACCAGCGTGCTCCGGGCAGGAAGGCCACAGCTCGTGCGCGGGCCACAGCAAGGGGCCGCCGATCGAACTGTCCGATGCCGTGGGTTCGCCGGCGCGTGGATGAAGTCGTACCGCTGCGCGAGCCATCGGTGCGAGCTCGGGGAAGTGCGCGGTGACGTCGACCGGCCGGGGCGGAGTAGTGCGGCTCATGACCGAGAGACTAGGTTCCGCCAGTGACACCGCCATGGCCGGGTCGATGGGGTCCGTGGGCGCGGTCGCGTGGTGGAGCCGGCCCGCCGCCTCGTACGCGTCGCAGAGGTGTCGCTCCCGGTGGGGACGGTCGGTCGCCGCGAGGGCACCGCGCGGGCACCGCGAGGGCCCGACGGGACGTGCTGTGCGCGGACAGTACGCCCCGTCGGGCGGGTCCTCAGGCTGCCTGTGCGACGGCCTTGCGGACGTGAGCGGAGATCTCGCCGAGCGGGACGTCGACGCTCTCGCCTGTTGCGCGCTCGGTGAACTCCACCGTGCCGCCCGACAGTCCGCGCTTGCCGACCGTCACCCGGAACGGGATCCCGACCAGCTCGCTGTCCTTGAACTTGACGCCGGGCCGCTCGTTCCGGTCGTCGAGGAGGACCTCCACACCGTCCGCGAGAAGCTGCCCGTACAGGTGCTCGCCGGCGGCCGCGACCTCCTCGTCGGCCGGCTGGGCCACCACGATCACGGCCTGGAACGGCGCGACCGCGACCGGCCAGACGATGCCGCGCTCGTCGTGGTGGCACTCGACGATCGAGGCCATGGCCCGCTCGATACCGATGCCGTAGCTGCCCATGATCACATCGGCGGGCTTGCCCGCGGTGTCGAGGACGCGCACGCCGAGCGCGCGGCTGTACTTGTAGCCCAGCTTGAAGATGTGCCCGACCTCGATGGCCTTCTGCACCTGGAGCGGCCCGCCGCAACGGACACAGGGCTCGCCCGCCGCGACCTCGCGGAGATCGGCCCAGCCGGTCACCCGGATGTCCCGCGCCAGGTCGACGCCCCGCAGGTGCACACCGTCCCGGTTCGCGCCCGTGAACATGTCGGTACGACCCCGCAGCGCCTCGTCGGCCAGCACCGGGATCTCCTCCGCCACACCCACGGCGCCCAGGCTGCCGGGCAGGGCGCCCAGCGCCTCCCGGATCTCCTCGGGCCGGGCCGGCCGGACCTCCGCGGCACCGGTCGCGTCGAGGAGCTTCTGCTCCGACAGGACGTGGTCACCGCGCAGCAGGACGAGGGTGAGGACGCCGTCCAGGACGTGGACCAGGGTCTTGATCTGGTGGTCGGCCGGGGCGTCGAAGCGGCCGGCCAGGTCCTCGATCGTACGGACGTCCGGCGTGTCGAAGGGCTCGGGGGCCTGCGGGCCGGCACCGTCCGCACTCGGCGCGAGGGCGGAGGCGGCCTTCTCGACGTTGGCCGCGTAGCCGCACGCGGGACAGTGGACGACGAAGTCCTCGCCGACCTCCGAGGGACACATGAACTCCGTCGAGGCCGAGCCGCCCATGCTTCCGCTGGACGCCTCGACCGCCAGGGCGGGGATGCCCAGCCTGGCGAAGATCCGCTCGTAGGCCCCGCGGTGGAGCTCGAAGGAGTGATCGAGCCCCTCGGGGGCCAGGTCGAAGCTGTAGGAGTCCTTCATCGTGAACTCGCGGGTGCGCATCAGCCCGGCCTTGGGACGCGGCTCGTCGCGGAACTTGGTCTGGAACTGGTACCACATCTGCGGGAGCTGACGATAGGAGTTCAGCTCGAGGGCCAGCGTGGCGAAGATCTCCTCATGGGTCATACCCAGTGCGAGGTCCGAGCCCTTGCGGTCCTTGAGGCGGAACATCTCGTCGCCCATGGAATCCCAGCGCCCGGTACGCTGCCACACTTCCGCCGGGTGCATCGCGGGCAGTGAGAACTCCTGCGCGCCGATCGCGTCCAGCTCCTCGCGGACGACGGCCACGACCTTCGCGCGCACCCGGACCGCCAACGGCAGCAGCGAATAGTGCCCCGACATCAACTGCCTGATATATCCCGCCCGTTGCAGAAGCTGATGGCTCGGCGCATCAGCTTCCGCCGGGTTCTCCCGAAGGGTCGGGATGTGCATCTGGGACCAACGCATGACCGGCTGCTTTCTTCGGGCTCCCGGCTCCGGTTCGGCCGGATCCGCGAAACCCCGACAGGAGAGAACGTGGATGGCGTGTGCAGTGTCTACGAGCGGGTGACGGTCTCCGCCAGAGTCCGCCAGATCTCCTTCGACAGATCGATATTGGAGTTGACCTGGGCCTCCTCCGCCAGCTTCTTCAGTTCCTCGATACCTCCCTCCCGGTCACCGCCGAGAACGCGCAACTGACTCCGCAGCACCTTCAACGCGAGCTGTTCCTGATAGTCGAGAAGGAGACCGCCACCACCCGACGCCGAACCACCGGAATCCCCCTGACGGGTGAGCTCGTCACACAGGGCCTGAGCGTCGGACAGCCTGCCCTGCTGGCAGGCGAGTTGGGCGGCGAGAAGGGTGAACTCCTGGCGCTGGAGCACGGATCCGACGAGATCGAGCGCGGGTGACGCCTCGGCCAGACACTGCGCCGCCCGGTCCAGCCTACGCGGGGACATCTGCAGGCTCAGCGATGCCGCCGCGAGCCGCAGCCGCAGCCAGAGCGTCGGATCGTCCTGACTCCTGAGGAGCCCCAGCGCGGTGCCGAGCCGGCCTTCGGCGCCGCCCTGGTCCCCCAGGCGGAGGTGAACGTGCGCGGTCGTCCAGAGTGCGGTGGCCTGCTGTACCGGCGAGCCGGACTCGGCGAGTCGGTCCAGCTCGGCGGCATGGACACGGGCGTCCACGAGATTACCGATCGCCGTCTCCGTCGACACGAGGACGATCAGCGCGGCCGCTCGGTCGGCGGGGTGGAAATCACGGTCCGCGGTGAGTGCCACCGCCTGCGTGGCGTACAGGTACGCCACCTCCACCTGTCCGGCCGCACGGCACCAGCGGGCGATCCGGGTCAGGGAATAGGCCTGGAGCTCGGGCACCGCGCATTCCTGGGCCAGTTCGAGGAGCTGCTCCAGGGCCTGCAACGCCCGAGCGCGCTCGCCGACCTCCCGGTAGTGGTCGGCCAGCAGTCGGACGGCCTGCCAGCGTTGCACCGCCTCCTCCGGCTCGTACGGAGCCTGCAGGGCGGACTCCAGCAGCCGGGCGGTCCGCTCACCGTCCGCGGTCGCGCAGGCCACGGCGAACGTCCGGGCCAGGGAATCGGCGCGGGGCGGGCGGAATTCCGCGAGAGGAACACCCAAACGGGACGCCAGGTATTTGGCGGCCTTGGGCGTCGGCGGGCGGGCCCCGGACTCCAGCCTGGAGAGGTACCCCGAGGAGATGCCGTCGCCGGCCAACTGCTGTTGCGAGAGCCCGCGTTCCAGTCGGAGCTCGCGCAGGCGCTCACCGAACTCCGGTTGCTGCAGCAACACCGCACGCTCCCTTCGCCAAAAGCCTGGGCCTGTTACCCCGCCAGGCTTGGGAAGATCCCCAGCTCCGAAGGCGCAGGACGTATTTTCCAGAATTGGCAAGGGGTTGGCAAGCCGAGCGACCGAGGGGCCCGCCACGGCCGGGACGCGCAACGGGCCGAATCCGTGGAGACGAACACTTCCACGGATTCGGCCCGAAGGACCTACGAGCCGGCCCGGGGGCGGCTGTGCAAGGGGGTGTCGGCGCGAGGATCCGAGGAGTTCATGCCCGCCAAAGGACGCGCCGTCGACGGGAGCGACAGCCTCGGCCGAAGAGGCCGACCCACCGGGACGTCACGCGAGGGCGTCCGGCGCACCTCAGGGCCAGCCGATCTCCTCGTCCGCCACGGGGTCCACCACCCTGGCCACCTCGCTCGGCCGGGGTGGCTCGTGGAGGAGCGATGGCACGGCGATGAGAAGCCCTGCGGTAGCGACAAGGCTGAGCATGATCTTCACGGCGGTGGCCTTCCAGGCACTGGGCTGGCGGATCGGCTGCGACCCGCTCGACGGAGGTGCCCCATGGCGGCCATTGTCCTCGACATATAGGCACCCTTCGGGCACAGACGGTAGTACAGACCCTTCAGCTTGGCAATTAAGAACTACCTGTTGGCAAATCGATGGCTTTGACCTGGCATCTTTGGATCTTTGCGATCAATTGTCCATATTGGCACCCCAGTTGGTGGGCCGGCGGGTACGTCGAGGCCACCATGAGCAGGTCAATCAAACCGTGTCGATGTCGGACTTAGCGCCACCAGTCAGCCCATTCCCGGTAGTGCCAATGCCCCAAATGGCAAGTGGCTTGACCTTCTTGGCACTTGAGTGTCACTGTTTCTGCCGGGCGACTTGAGCCCAGTGGCACGTTCTCAAGACCCATGAAAGGAGGGGCAATGAAGCGCTACGTCAAGCCGACCGTCAAGCCGGTCACCGCCGCAGCTGTGCTGCGAGGCGTCGTCTGACCTACGGACGGGGCGGGCCGCGCGATCCGGCGCGGCCCGCCATCCGCCGGGGCGGGCGTGCGCGCAAAGGCGTTGGTGGTGACCGGATCAACCGATGAGCGGAGGGTGACAGATGTGTGGCTTGGCAGGCATGGCGCGTCTTGACGGCGCCGACCTTGAAACTTCCGACGTGCAGGTGCTGCACGCCATGTCCCGAAGCCTGGGCCACCGCGGGCCCGACGACGAGGAGACCTCGGTGCGCGGGCCGGTCGGCCTGGCCTTCCGGCGCCTGTCCCTCGTCGACCCCGAGCACGGCGGCCAGCCGTTCGTGAGCCCCGACGGCGACATCGTCCTGATGGCCAACGGGGAGGTCTACAACCACCGCGCCCTGGAAGCCGGCCTGCCGCACGACGTCACGATGCGCACCGACTCCGATTGCGAGGTGCTGGTTCACCTCTACCGCCGGGACGGCCTTCGCTTCCTCGACCAGGTCCAGGGGATGTTCGCCGTCGTCGTCTGGGACCGGGTACGCGGCAAGCTCCTGTTCGCGCGCGATCGCTTCGGCATCAAGCCCCTGCACTACACCCGCAACCGGCGCCGCATCTCGTTCGCCTCGGAGACCAAGGCGCTCTTCCAGGATCCCCAGTGCCCCCGGGAGCTGGACTGGGCCGGTGCGCTCGCCGACCCCTGTGTGAACGGCGCGGCGATGTTCAGCGATGCCCCGGTCACCAACTGGTTCGGCGGGGTCGAGGTGGTCCCCGCCGCCACGATCATCGAGATCGATCTGCGGGACGGGGCGACGGACCGGCACCGGTACTGGGAGTTTCCGCAGGATCCCCACCATGACCTGACCGCGGGCGAGTTCATCGCGGAGTACGGCCGTCTGCTGGCCGAGTCGGTGGAGATGTGCGCGACGGCCGACGCCGAACTCGGCCTGCTGCTGAGCGGGGGCATCGACTCCGCGATGGTGGCCGCACTGGCCTCCCGCACGACACCGATCCACACCTTCACCGCGGTCACCCCCGGCACCCTGGCCAACGGGGATGCCGCCAACGCCCGCCGGACGGCAGCGGAGCTCGGCCTCCCCAACCACCAGATCCTCATGGACGCCGCGGGGATTCCCAGCGTCGAGCAATGGCGGGAACTGCTGTGGCAGCAGGAGAGCCCGCGCTGCGGACCCGAGCAGTTCTACAAGAACGAGCTGTACCGGGCGGCCCGTCAGATGCGCCCGGCTCTGAAGGGCATGCTCCTCGGTCAGGCCAGCGACGAGTTCAACGGCGGCTATCTCGCGGACTTCAGCGGCGGGGGCGGCTGGGCCGGCGCCATGGCCGGACTGCGCCAGATGGCACGACAGACCGCCGCGCACCACCGACCGGGGCTGCTGCCCTTCCTGGAACCGGGGGTCGACGGACTCCTTTCCGACTCCGTGTTCGGGGCCTCCCGGCCAGGTGCGGAGGACCCCTACCGGCAGTACACCCGCCTGAAGTACCGCGACATCCAGCAGTACAACTGCTGGCACGAGGACCGCAACGCCGCAGGCAGCGGCATCGAGGCACGGGTGCCGTTCCTGGACCACCGGCTGGTGGAACTCGTCCTGGGCGTCCCCTCCGTGCTCCGCGAACAACTGCTCTGGGACAAGGCCATCCTCCGGGAGGCGGCGCGCGGTGTGCTGAGCGACCGGGCGCGCGGCACGGCCAAGGTGCCGTTCTTCCACGGCAGCGGGGAGCGGCAGGTCTACCGCTCCTTCTGCCGGATGCTCACCCAGGACGGCGGCGCGCTGTTGGAGGAATCGCTCTCCCAGCGGGGTGCGAAGGAGTTCCTGAACCGGGACGGCGTGATCGAGGCCGTCACGGCCCTCACCGCGAACCCCGCCGCCGTACCGGCCGAGACCGTGCTCCGGCTGGTCAACCTCGGACTCCTGGAATCGATGCTGGGCGATCTGCCGGCTGCCGCGATCGACCGGCCGAAGCGGGTGATCCCGCCACGGGCCGAGGAGCACGACTGGACCGGCGCGGGCCTGGAGGCGATGAGTGCCAGGATGCTGCCGGACGCGGCTGTCGCGCCCGGTACCGCGCTCGCGCTCGGCGACGACGTGGAACTGCTGCACTCGCACTCGGACCCGAAGACCTGGTTCCTGGTCGTCGAAGGGGAACTCGCCTTCTACATCGAGGACACCGTGCCCTCCGACCGCGCCTGGCTGGCCCTGCTCCGCGCGGTGGACGGCCACCGCACACTGGGCGAACTCCTGGCGCTCGCCGCCGCGGCCACCGGGGACGACGTCCACGCCGAGGTCCGTGCCACGCTCCGCGAAGCACTGCTGGACGGGCTGCTGGTCGCATGCTGATCGACGACTCGGACGTCCTCCACCGGTCACTGCGCGCACGGGTGCGGACCTTCGGCGAACTGACCCTGGTCGCCGCCCCCAGCCAGGAGGTCTTCGAGCTGTCCGACGTCTCGGCCGCGGTCTGGCGGCTGCTGGACGGTGAACTGACGTTCGCCGAGCTGGCCGCCACGGTCGCGGACCAGTACGAGGCACCGGCCGATCAGGTGACCGAGGACATTCGCGAGGCCCTCCTCCCGCTCCTGGCCGCAGGGCTCGTCGAGCGGGCCGGCCGGAGTCCGTCGTGACGGCGCTCTCCGACACCACGGCGCCGCCGCGGCGGCTGTCGCTGCTGACGCCGGGGCTCACCCGCACCCTGGGGATCGCCAACCTCTGCCGGACCACCAGCTCCGGGATCCTGCTGTCCACCACGCTGATCTACCTCTCCCGGTCACTGCATCTGAACTCCGCCACGATCGGCCTGGGCTTCGGCGCCGCGGCCGTGCTCGCGATGCTGGTGAGCGTGCCCGGCGGGGCGGCGGCCGACCGGTGGGGAGCCAAACGGGTCACCACAGCGGCCGTCGCGTGCCAAGGAGTGCTCACCGCCTGCTACACCGTGGTCGGCGACACGACCGGCTTCCTCCTGGTCGCCTGCCCGCTCGCGGCGCTGGGCTCCGCTGCGGGCGCGGCCGCCGGCTCGCTGGTCGCGGACGCGGTGCCGCAGGCGGACCGGACCGCGCTGCGCGCGCTGATGCGTTCGGTGGGCAACACCGGTCTCGCCGTCGGCGCGTTGATCGGCGGCGCCGCCGTCCAGTTGGACCGCGAGGAGGGCTTCCTGGCCCTGTTCCTCGCGGCCTGCGCCCTGCAACTGGTGGCAGCCGCCGGCTACTGGCGGCTGCCGGTGTCGAACGACACCACCGGGGCCGCACCGGGACCCCGGGCACGACCACGGACCCGGTCGGTCCTGCGGGACCGCCCGGTGGTCGCACTCGTCGGCGCGGGCGCGGCGCTCAGCCTCAACCAAGGCGTTCTCAACGTGGTCCTCCCGCTCTGGGTCGCGACCGACACCTCGGCGCCCCACTCGGTGTACTCGGCGGTGCTGCTGGTGAACGCCGTCGGCGTGATCCTCTTCCAGGTCCGGGTCAGCAGGAGGATCGACTGCCTGGCGGCCGCCGGCTCCGCGCAACTCCGCTCCGGTCTGCTGTTCGGCGCCTGCTGCCTGCTGTTCATGATGTCGGCCCACGTCCCGCCCTGGGCGGCTGTGGCGGCCCTCCTGCTCGGTTCGCTGGTCCACGTCCTCGGGGAGCTTCGCCAGCAGGCGGGCATGTGGACGATCTCGTACGCCGTGGCCCCGCCCGGCAGGCACGGCGAGTACCAGGGACTGTTCCAGACGTCGTCCCAACTCGCCGACGTGGTGGCACCCGCGGTCGGGGCCGTCCTGATCGCGACCCTGCACGAAGGAGGCTGGCTGGTGCTCGGCGCACTCATGCTGGTGCCGGGCCTGTTCGTGCCGGCGCTCCTGCGCCGTGTCCCCCCGGTGGAATCGAACGGAGCCGAGTGATGTGTGGCAACGCGGGTCTCTTCATCGGCTGCGCAGCGCTGTCCTACTGCCCGCAGGCCCTGCTCACGGGGCCGACGGATCCCGTCGCGGACGCCGCCCCCGGCTCCGGTGCGCCTCCCGCCGCCGGTTCCGCGCCGCCACAGCCCCCCGGGGCCGACGGACAGGACGGCTACCGAAGCCCCTTCGGCTCCTGGTACGAGCGCTCCGCGGTCCGCAGCACACCGCGCCGCGAGATCCCGGCCGAGCACGGGAACGACCGGTTCTTCTCGGCCGACCTGGTCCCGGTGGCCCGCCACCCCCTGGTCCAGGGCCTCCCCCGGCCCGTCCACGATCAGGTCCTGATCCAGCACCTGTACCGGTACCTCGACTTCACCGCGAAGCTGGAGACCCTGGTGGTCAACCGGACCGCGGTCGGCATCGCGCAGGGATCGGTGGGGCTGCCGCTGCCCGATGCCATGCGGATCGACGCCTACCGCATCTACTGCGACGAGGCCTACCACGCGCTGTTCTCGGCGGACCTCGCCCAGCAGGTACGCCAACGGACCGGCATCGCGCCCCTGCTCCCCGCGGAACCGTTCTTCCTGCGCCGACTGCGGGCGTTGACGGCGGACGGACGCCAGGATCTCGCCGCGCTGGTGGAACTGCTCTTCGTCACCGTTTCCGAGACCCTGATCTCGGCGAGCCTGTCCGAGGTGCCGAACGATCCGATGGTCGTGCCGGCGGTCAGCGAGAGCATACGGGACCACGCCATGGACGAAGGACGCCACCACGCGTACTTCGCGGCCTTCCTGCACCACCTCTGGGGATCGTTGGACATCCGGCAGCGACAGCGTGCGGCGCTGCTGGTGCCGGACTTGATCGACGCCTTCCTGCAGCCGGACCGGGAAGCCGTCCGGGCCGAACTGGCCGGGTACGGCCTGACCACCGACGAGTCGTACCAGGTGGTCGCCGAAGTCTTCACCGACGAGGTGGTGGCACAGCACACCGCCGCCACCGCCCGCCAGACCGTTCGCCACTTCGCGGGCCTCGGCGTCCTCGACGTCCCGGAGGTCCAGGAGCGCTTCCTCGCGTCCGGACTGACGTGTTAGCCCGCAGCGTGCCGGCCCCGACGTGTCGGCCACCGGCAGACAGGAGAACGACCGTGGACCATCCGAACTTCCCCGCAGAACTCGCCGCCCGGCGGATGCTGCCGCCGGACACGGTCTGTGTCTTCGCCGCGGGCTCACTGATCCAGGGCTGGGGCAACTCGATGAGCGACTACGACCTCTACGTGGTCGCGCGGGAGGCGTGGTGTCCCGACGGAAGCGTCGCCCACCCGGTCGCGTTGACGCCCGACCGGTTCTTCAGCGAGACGCTCTACGTCGGGAACCGGGTCTGGGAGGTCCGCTACTGGCAAGCCGCGCAGATCGACCAGCTCCTGGAGATGACCGTCTGGGACGGCACCCTGGCCGGGCTGCCCCCCGCCGACCTGCTCGGCCACCAGGAGTCGGTCCTGCTCCAACGGCTGTCGCACGCCAGGGCCTTCAGCGGCGCCCCGTGGCTCGCGGAGCGGGTCGAGCGAAACGCCCGGTCGGCGCTCCGTCCGATGTTCGTGGTCAAGATGCTGGACTTCGCGGACGGCTCGGTCGACGACGCCCTCGGACAGTTGGAGGCGGGAGACCTCCACAGCGCGGTGCTCTCCGCCCGCCGTGGATTCCACTGCGCGGTCGACGCGCTGCTCGCCTCCCACGGCGAGTTCGGGGCGACCCCCAAGTGGCGCGCGAGGCGGTTCCGCGCCGCCGATCCCGCAACGCTCTCCTTCGACCGCTACTGGGAGGTGGAGACCATGCGGTCGCTCGACCCCGGGGACCCGCGCTCGTGGGTCATGGACACCGTCCACCTGACCAAGGACATCGTGCTCGCCGTCGCGGTCCGCTGAAACGAACGGTGGCACGGCCTGTGCGCCACCGCAGCCAACCAATCCGTCCTGTGAAGGATCATCATGGCGACTTCTCCGATCATTCTGCCCGGCCCGGTCACGCCACGGGTCCCCCCGGTGACCGACACCCCGCTGGACCCGGTGGACGTCGTCGTCCGCCACGAGTTCTGCGGACCGCTGCTGTGGAGCAACCGGAAGCACGCGTTCTTCCTCCCCCGCGATCCCGGGGAGGCCTCCCAGGTCACCGCGGCCGTCGCGCGGCGCCGAGCCGGCCTCGCCTGGGACCAGGGCCTCGCCGACACCCTGGCCGCCGAACTGCGCGACCTCGGCCTCGACGGGCAGATCCGTGAGATCCACTCCCCGTACGAGGACCGGCTGAGCGGGCCGCTGGAGATCTACTTCGACTACACGTGGCTGTGCAACCTCGCCCGCCACAAGTGCGGCCAGGACTCCTTCTGCTACGCGGCCGAGTTCCTGGGCCCCACGACGATGCGGGAGCAACGCGTCCGGGAACTGATGGCGGAGCTCTCGCACTGGGGCGTCATGCGCGTGCACCTGGCCGGCGGCGAGCCGACCATCAGCAAGCGCGCCCTGGCCAACTACCTCGACTCGGCGCACGAGCACGGCCTCTACACGTCGATCGCCACCAACGGCCTGCTGATCGACGACGAGGTCCTGGACATCCTCTTCCGGAACAGGCTGAAGTCCGTCAGCTTCAGCATCGACGGAGCCTCCGAATCCACCCACGGCGCGATCCGCGGCGCCGGCCTGTTCGACCGAACCGTCGCCGCCCTGCGGCACACCGTCCGCCGCAAGCACGAGACCGGCTCCTCCACGCGGGTGTGCGTCAAGCCGACCTACGAGCCGTCGACGCCTCACGAGGAACTCGAAGCCCTGGTCCTGCTCGGCATCGACGCAGGCGCCGACGTCGTCAAGTTCGCCAATCCCGAGCGCTGCCTCCATCACGAGGAGGGCTTCTACGCGCGGCAGATCGACGACTACTACGCGACGATCGAGTTCATCGCAACCCTCCAGCGGGACTACGGCTCGCAGATCGCGATCACCAACGTGAGCAACCCGATGGCCGGGTGCGGCGACATCGGGATCCCAGGGCTGAGCGGCTGCATCGGTGGACAGGAACTAATCGCCCTCAACCCCGACGGCAGCGTCACCCCCTGCCTGATGCACCCCCGCAAACTCGGGAACATCGACGACGAGTTCACCGGTCTGCGCGACTTCTGGGCCGGGTCGTCCGCCCTCACGGACTTCTGGGAGGCACTGCAGAAGCCGGCAGGGTGCGACGGCTGCGACATCCACAGCTCCTGCCGCTCCGGCAGCACCACGCGCCGGATCGTCCAGATCGGCCGGTTCAACCCCGACCGGACCTCCGGGGAGTTCAGCGCGTCGAAGGACCCACTGTGCACCAAGGACTACCTGGCCCGGCACCCGGAGAAGTCCCTTCCGGCCGTCGTCGAGGAGCCGGGCGCGCTGCGCCACTTCCGCGAGATCGCCGTCCGCCACTCGCTCTAGCCGGCCGCGGCCGCCGTCACCCTCGGAGGACCCATGAAGATCGCGCTCATCAGCTACTACGACTCCCGGAGGTTCGACGAGTATCCGATCACCCACTCGCTCGGTTCCATGCGGCTGGCCGCCTACCTGCGGGAACGCCACCCCCGCTGGACCGTCCGCCTACGGGCGTTCGACGAACGCGACTGGTCCCCCGCCAGGGCGGGTGAGGCGCTCCTGGCCGAGGGATTCGACGTGGTCGGAGTGCCCGCGTACATCTGGACCCTGGAGAGGTCGCGCGAGCTGACCTCCTTCCTGGCCGCCGCGGCGAAGGCCCCGCTCGTCGCCTGCGGCGGGCCGGAGACCCGGGCGATGGACTGCTCCGACTGGCCCGCGCAGACCGTCTTCGTCATGGGGCAGGGCGAGGAGCCACTGACCTGGCTCTGCGAGCAGCGTCACGACGACGGTGCCTTCACCGGACTCTCCCTGGCTCCCGACCTGGCCCAGCCCCTGTACTCCTCGGTACGGGACCGCAAGGGCGCCTACCGGTTCGCGGTGCCCGACCGGGGTGACCGACGCCTGCCGCACGGCATCCCGCTGTTCGGACCGGAGTTCGACGAGCTGACCCAGGGCGACCCGGTCGAGACCGACTTCGCCTGGTACGAGACGGCACGCGGCTGCATCTACGACTGCAGCTTCTGCGGGCACAACACCCTGCCGTTCTTCGCGACCTTCGATCTCGACTTCGTCCAGGCCGAGATCGGCCACATGCGTGACCGGGGGATCCGGCGCCTCTTCCTGATCGACCCGATCCTGGGCGGCAAGCAGGCGAGGGGCAAGGAGATCCTGCGGATGTTCCGCGACCTCGCGCCCGACATCGCGCTGAGCGCGTACATGCGGCCGGAGTTCCTCGACGAGGAGTTCGTCGAGGTCCTGGTGGAGTCGAACATCCACGAACTCCTGATGGGACTGCAGACGACCAACCCCAACGTGCCCAAGCACGTCCGGGGCAACCACTTCGAGAAGATCATGAAGTTCGTTCCGCACCTGGCCGAACGGGGAGTTCCCTGGCGGGCCGAGCTGATCGTCGGGCTGCCCGGCGACACCATGACGGGCCTCAAGGAGTCCCTGCGCTTCACCGTGGAGGAACTGCGGCCGTGGTCCGTGCACGCCTACCACCTGACGGCCATTCCCGAGACCAAGCTCTTCGAACTGCTCGACCGGACGGACGAGGACATCTGGATCAAGGCGGACAACCGGCTCCGGGTGGTTTCGGCCAGCAGCTACGACGAACACGAGCTGCGCGACATGCTGATCTACGCCGGGGCGGTCACCTCCCTCCACAGCCACCTGAGGGAGTCCGGCACCGGCCGACCGTCCTACGGACTCCTCGACCGGGAGGTCGAACGCATCCTGAGCGACCCGGTCGTGCACCGGTCCGCGCGGGCGGCGTTCATCCGGATGAGCCAGGACCTGGGGCGCGATGTCTGGCAGTCGTACCTGCGCTGGGGCACCGCCCCCGTCATGGCGAGCGCCGGATGAGCCCGGACCCGGGGGTCCGGCTGCTGGTCAGACGGCATGCCGAGTCCCTCTGGAACGCCGAACGCCGCATCCACGGCCGTTCTGCCGGAGCCGGGCTGTCCGCCGCCGGCGCGGCGGAGGCGACGGCGTGGGCCGCGGAACTGCCGTCGGACGGAGTCGGCACCATCTGGTGCAGCGACACCGAACGGGCGACGGCGACGGCCGGACGGGCCGCACAGCGACTGGCGGCGCCACTGCTGCGTACCCCGCTGCTGGCCGAAGCCGGGGCGGGCTGCCTGGAAGGGCTGACCCACGCCGAGGCCGAGCGCCGGAGCCCCGACCACCTCCGGACGTGGCTGGCGCGCGGGGACCTCGACGCGATACCGGAAGCCGAGCCCGGCGACCGACTGCAGGCGCGCGCGCTGGCCTTCCTCGCCGTCGCCGCCGGGCCCGGCGCCACCTCCAGGTTCGGCGGTCTCCAGGTGGTGGTCACCCACGCGGCGTTCCTGCGGTGCCTGGTCAACACGGCCAACAGGCGCTGCCGGACCCGTCCGGTGCCCGTGGCGCACACCGACCGGCACCTGCTGGTGGATCCCTGGCGGATGCTCGCGCCGGCCCGCGTCGGGCCATCGTGGCGGCCGTCCACCCATGCGGTCGATCTGGGCGAGGACGGCCCGTACCTGGTCAAGCAGGTCTCGGCCGGAGCGTCGGAGCGGGAGCTGGCCCGGTACCTCGCCCTGCAGAGGGCCGTCGCCGCCGAGATCGGCTCGCCGCCGCCGCTGGCCGCCGGGGCCCCGTCCGACGGCCCGGCGACGGTGGTCCGCCGGTTCGTGACCGGCGACACGGTGCCGCACCGTCTGGACGTCCGGCAGGAATGGCGGTTGCTCGACTTCTACCAGTGCACCAACAGAGCCCTCCACCGGGCGGTCGGCGCGGCCGACCGGGAACGGCTGCCCTCCCTGGACAACCGCGTCGCCGACGCCCTGCGTGGAACCGAGACCGAGGCGTCCGCGCCGCTGCGCCGCCTGGCCGCGGACCGCAGGGTCGCCGCCCTGCTGTCCGACCGGTCGACCGTGACCGACCACGACCTGCACCGCGACAACACGTTGCGGACGCCGCACGGACTGGTGCAGATCGACCTGGAGGGCCTGAGTACCGGCCCCGCGAGCTGGGCCGACGCCTGTGCCCTCACCGGCGCCTCCGCCCTCTACCCGGGAGCGGTCCAAAGCGCCGACGGCGCTCGACCGCACCGTCTGCTGCTCCGGGGAGACTCGCAGCGCGCGGCCGAACTGCGGGTCCTGACCACGATCCGGCTGCTGCTCGGCCTCACGTTCTTCCTCACCGGCCCCCGTGCGTCCGCCGGCGCACCGGCCCGTGCCTACGCGGAGCTGTACCGGGCCGCGCTGGCGGCCCTGGGCCCTGATCAGGCGCTGGAGCCGGCATGCTGAGCGCCGGCCGCGAGATCGAGCGCCGCTTCCTGGTCGCCGACCACTCGATCGTGCGGGGGCGCTCCGGGAACCGGATCGCCCAGGCCTACCTGTTCGCCGACTCCCGCACGATCCTGCGGGTGGGCCGCCGGCACGGCGGCTGGCGTCTGACGGTGAAGGAAGCCGACGCGCGGGTGGCTCGCCGGGAGTTCCACGCGATGCTCCCCGACCCGTTCGGTCACGAGCTGTTCGACTCGCCGTACGCCAGGGTCTCCGTGAAGTGCCGCCACCCGGTGGAGCACGCGGGCCGGCTCTGGCTGGTCGACGTCTTCGAAGGTGCCATGAAGGGCCTTGTCCTCGCCGAGATCGAACTGTCCGACGAGGCCGAGCGGATCGACGTTCCCCCGTGGTGCGGCGAGGAGGTGACCACCGTCCCCGGGTACAGCGACCACGCACTGGCGGTGCCGCGGCGGCTTGTGGTCACCCCGCGGGAGCGACAGGAGGCCGAACCGTGGTGAACGGCCTCCCGGAGGAACGTTCCTTCCTGCTGTTCAAGCCCGACGGTGTCGAGCGTGGCCTGGTCGAGCACGGCGTCGCGGCAGTGCGCCGGACAGGCCTGGGGGTGGTGGAGCGGCGCCGGTTCCTCCTGACCGAGGGCCAGATCGGCGGTCTGTACGCGCAGGTGGATCCCGAGGCCCGACCGCTGACCGCCGGTCTCCTGCGCAGGTGCCTCACCGGCCGCCCGGTGGAGTTGGTCGTCGTCCGCGGACCGCACGCCCGGGGCAGCTTGCTGGAGGTCAAAGCCGCCCTGCGGAGCGCGTTCGGCAGTGTCATCTATGCCAACATCGTGCACTGCCCGGACACCGACGACGAGGTCGCCGACCAGCTGAAGGTCCTGGACGGTGACGGGCGCGGCCGGTTCCGACCGGTGCGGCCGTCCTGGCAGGGATGGGGTCGGGAACGGATCGAGGCGGCTCTGGACGCCTGGTGGGCGGACGTTCCCAGGATCGGCCGGGACCGGCCCACCCGCTGGGCGCGGCCGTCCCCCCAGGCCGAGCACCGCGTCCGGATCGCGGTCCCCGAGCGGTGGGTGATCGCCTTCGACGACATCGCGGTCCTGCTGGCGCAGCTGGCCGCCACGGACGACCCGGGCTACGCGGTACGCGCCACGCTGGCCGCGCTGTACGACGCCGGCGGGCTGGCGATCGGTGCCGGCTCTTCCCGGCACGCCGAAGAACTTGCCGATCGTGCACAGGAGTTCGGACTGCTCGCAGAGGTCGACGAGCCGTCGTCCGCAAGAGCCTCGGATATGTGTGAAGGAGACACAAGATGAAGAAGCCGCAGAACTCGGTGACGCACTCGGCTTCCGACGCCGTACTCGGTTTCCTCGCCCGCACGGCCACCGTGCTGCTCCAGCGGGCCCGTCCCCGGCGCCCGTCCGGGGAGGAGCGATCGGCCGCCGAGCTGACCAGGCTCCGTGAGGCCCGCAACCGCGCCGGCGACAGCTACCCGCTGTGGTGACCGCGCCGCCGGCCGGCCGCCTGCGGGTCTGCTACCGCCTCCTGATCACCCCGATCGCCTGGGGCAGGCGGCTGGCCCTGCGTGACGACCCGTTCGACGTGCGTGCGTTCGGCCGAGGCACCGGCTCGGTCCTGCACGAGCTCAACCACGAGTTCACGGCAGCCGACTTCACCGCCCGGGCGGCCCGGCAACGGCCCTGGCGGTGGCTCCGCCCGACCGGAACGCCGAATCGGCGGCGGCCATGACGCGCATCATCGGGATATCGGCCTTCTACCACGACAGCGCGGCCGCTCTTGTGGTCGACGGCGAATTGGTCGCCGCAGCACAGGAGGAGCGGTTCTCGCGCCGCAAGCACGACCCGTCCTTTCCCCAGCAGTCGATCGCCTTCCTGCTGGAGCACGCACCGGGGCCGGTCGACGCGGTCGCGTACTACGAGTCACCCTGGCTCAAACGCCACCGGGTCCGCAGCACCGTTCTCGCCGCGGCCCCGCACGGTCTCGACGGCTTCGCACTCGCCCTGGCCGGCGGTGCGCTGCGCCGGGACACCACACAGAGGGCCTTGCGGCACGGCCTGCGGATCGCGGGACTGCCGGCGGACACCCCGCTGCTGTGGTCCCGCCACCACCTGTCGCATGCGGCCAGCGCCTACTACCCCTCGCCGTTCGAGCGGGCCGCGGTTCTGACTGTCGACGGGGTCGGCGAGTATGCCACGACCGGCCTCTTCCTGGGATCGGGCCACCGCATCCAAGCGCTCGCCGAGCAGCGGTTTCCGCATTCCCTCGGCCTGCTGTACTCGGCGGTCACGTACTTCTGCGGTTTCAAGGTGGACAGCGGCGAGTACAAGCTGATGGGCCTCGCGGCCTACGGCGACCCGCGGAGCGCGCGGACCGCCGGTCTGCGCAAGCTCATCACCGAGCATCTCATCGACATCCGACCCGACGGGTCGTTCCTGCTCAACCTGCGCCACTTCGCCTTCCATCGCGGCGGCACGATCATCGACGCCGGCGACTGGGAGGAACTCCTCGGCCTGCGACGCCGCCTTCCGGAGACCCCGGTGGGCGACGAGCACGCCAACCTGGCGCTCGCCGTCCAGCAGGTGACCGAGGAGGTCATGCTTCGGCTGGCCCGGCTCGCCCGTTCCCGCAGCGGCAGCACGGCGCTGTGCCTGGCGGGAGGAGTGGCGCTCAACTGCGTCGCCAACACCAGGATTCTGCGGGACGCGGGATTCGACGACGTCTGGATCCAGCCCGCCGCCGGTGACGCCGGCGGCGCGGCGGGTGCGGCACTCGCGGCGTACCACCTCGCGCTCGGTGGTCCCCGTCCGTCCGGCCCACGACCGGACGGCCCACGACCGGACGGCATGAACGGTGCCCTGCTCGGCCCCGAGGTGTCCCCCGGCTCCGTTGCCCGGCTGAAGGACCGGTACGGAGCCGACTACGAGCGGTACGGCGAGTTCGACGCGCTGGCGGCCGTGGTCGCGGGTGAACTGGCCGCCGGCAAGGTCGTCGGCTGGGTACAGGGGCGCATGGAGTTCGGCCCCAGGGCGCTGGGAAACCGCAGCATCCTCGCCGACCCCAGGAATCCCGAGACCAAGGCGTGGCTGAACACCCACATCAAGGCGCGGGAGGACTTCCGGCCGTTCGCCCCGTCCGTCCTCGCCGAAGCCGCCGAACACTACTTCGAGGCGCCGGCCCAGTCGCGCTACATGCTGCTGACCACCGATGTGCGCCGTTCCCCCGAAGGGGCGGTCGACGCCTCTCCGATCCCGGCCGCCACTCACGTCGACGGCAGCGCGCGACACCACACGGTGGAGGAGCCGAGAAACCCCCGACTGTGGCGGCTCCTGACCGAGTTCGAGCGTCTGACGGGGTGTTCCGCCCTGGTCAACACCAGTTTCAACGTCCGCGGCGAGCCGATGGTGGCCTCCGCCGACGACGCGTACCGGTGCTTCCTGCGGGCCGGCATCGACCTGCTGGTCCTGGGCGACTGCCTGTTCCGCCTGGACCGCCAGAGCGCCCGGATCGACCATGCCGCCCTCCCACTCGACTGACCGATCGGATCACACCATGGCGACAGCCCTTCTCTGCCAAGGCTGGCCGCGCGGCCTCGGAGCGGCCGTCCGCCACGCCGAGGCCGCCGGCCGAAGCCCGGCGCTGCTCCTGCTGCCGGCCGACACGGCCACCCGGTGGCAGCGGGGCCGGGCGGCCACGGCCGACCGGCCCGCGCTCACGGTCCTTCCCGTCCCCGATGAGGACCTCGCCGCCGGCGTACTCGCCGGTGGCGTGCGGCGGGCCCTGCGCGCGGCCCGGATCGACGAGTTGCTCGTCTTCCGCAACGACGGTGGCCACCTCGACCTCGGTACGGCGGCCTGGATCGCACTGCGCATCGGGGTTCGGCGACTTCTCGTCCTGCGGGACGGCGCGCTGGAACGGTACGACCGACGGGCTCTCCTTCGTCTGGTGGCGCGCGATACCGGGCGCCACCTGCGCGAGCGACTGGGTGAGCGACTGCGCGAGCGCCCCGGCGGGACCGGTGCGGAGAAGGCGCCCGCGCCGGAGCTCTTCGACCCGGTGGCGGGCAGATTCCTGCCCCGCGGTGGCGAGTTCGCCGGTGTCGACGCGCGCGGCGGCCTCGACGTCAGCCCGCTCGGGTTCCTACGGGTGCCGGGCATGCCGGAGCCGTCCAGCCTGGAGCCCACCGGCCGCACCCGGGTGGTGATGCTCGGTGGCAGTGCGCTGTACGGGCTGGGTTTGGGAAGCAACGGCACGACCATCCCGGCGGGCTTGTACCGACGCCTGGTGGACGCCGGGTCCGACTGCGAAGTCCTCAGCTTCGCCGTCCCCGGCGGATGGTCGCGGGGCGAGTCGGCCATGCTCCTGTACCGCTTGCGGTACGCGGAACCGGACATCGTGGTCTCGCTGTCCGGCTGGAACGACTTCAACACGCTGTTCGCCATGGAACTGGTCAACGGGCCGGGCGCCGACGTCGTCAACTGGACCTTCTCCGATCACCACCACTACCTGCGCGTCCACGCACCGCACGAGATCGATTCGACCGGGGTTCCGTTCTCCCACAAGCCCTCCGTCCGGAGGAACCTCGCCCAGCTCGACTCCTCGGCGTTCCCCGAGTCCGGCGAGCGGATCCGCCGCACGCTGTGGCTCGACAACCAGGCGCTGATGGCCGCCGCCTGTGAGCGCCACGGCATCCGGTTCGTCTGCGCCCTCCAGCCCCACTCGCTCCTGCAGACGACCGTGGACCGCGGATTCACCCGCGACTGGGTGGAATCGCACTACGACTTCGCCTTCGCCGACCGTGTGCGGAGCGCCGGATCCCTCTTCGACGGCTATGCCCGGACGATCGAATCCGTCTACACGACCTACCGGTCCGGTCTGGCCCGGCTGGCCGACCGGTTTCCGTCCGCGACGTTCCTGGACCTCTCCGACGCCCTCGCCGACGAGCCCGCGCCCGGCTTCCTCGACGGCGTCCATCCGACGCAGACGGGCGCGGCCGTCCTGGCCGACCGCCTGGCCGACACGGTACTCGCACACCTGGGCACCACCCGGACCACCGGGGCGGACCGGCAGGGGACCGGGCCCGGCACACCGCCACGAGGGGAGCGGCGGGCCGAGCAGACCGCGCGATGAACCCGACCGGCCGGGCGACAGACCGAACACCGAACCCCACGAGAGGACGCGAGATGACACCACGACAGGCCTCCACCGCCGAGATGCTGCGCACACCGCTGGACGGCCCGGCCTCCTGGCGCGGCGAGGAACTCCGGACCCGGCGCCGGACCTGGGTCGAGGAACTGACACGTGAGGAGAGCGGCGAACTCGTCGCGCTCGCCCGCACCGTGGTCGAGGAAGCGGACACGTTCCACCGGCTGGACCCTCGGCGGTTCCACGCACCCGCCCTGGCGGCACGGGCCCGCCGCCGCCGGAGCGCGTTGGAGAGCGGCACCGGCGTCCTGCTGCTGCGAGGCGTGCCGGTGGCCGGCCACACCCCGCAGCAGATCGCCGTGATGTACTGGGCGCTCGGACTGACCGTTGGCATCCCCACCCCCCAGGACAAGCGCGAACTCTATCTCGCCCACGTCCGGGAGCAGGGCCGCCCGGGTCCCGACCGCTTCGCCTACCAGACCAACGTGGAACTGCCCTTCCACACCGACTGGTGCGACGTGGTGTCCCTGCTGTGCGTGGCCCCGTCGCCGCACGGGGGCACGTCACGGATCGCCAGCTCGGTCACCGTCTACAACGAGTTGCTGCGCCGCCGTCCCGATCTCGCCGAGGCCCTCTACGAGCCGATGTGGATGAACAACAAGGACGAGGCGGACGGAGCGAAGCTCCCCCACTACGCGGCCTCGCACATCTCGTGGCTCGACGGGAAGCTCTCCTTCCGCCGCCGGCCCTCGTGGCGGCGACGAGCGGCGACCGACGGCCGACCCGAGTACCTCCAGCCCACGGCGGCCGACGGCCCGCCGCCGCCGAGCGCGGCACAGACCCGGGCCTTGGAGCTGGTGGACGAGATCGCCCGGGAGGACGGCGTCGCCCTGGCCATGGATCTCGAAGCCGGCGACGCCCAGTTCATCAACAACCATGTGATCCTGCACGCGCGCGACGCGTTCCAGGACGGTGGGGAGCCACACCGGAAGCGGCATCTGATGCGGCTGTGGCTGACTGTGCCGGGCGGGCGGCGACTGCAGCAGGAGTACGCGCGGGGGATCGCCCGGCAGTCCTCGCTCCCGGGCGGCCGGTGCGCGGCGTGGGGCGAGGACGCGTGAGCACGGTCCCTGCCGGCCGGTCCTCCGGTGCTCCGGTCGCCACGGACCGGCGTTCCGTCGCCGAGAGCGTCATGGCCTGCCGGGAGCGGTTGGCGGCCACGCACTGGCACCGCCCCGAGGAGTCGCTGGCCGCTGTGACGGAGGTGCTGCGACGACTTCGCGAGCCCGCCTGCCTCGCCGCGCTGATCAGCGCCGCGCGCACCGACCCCGAACTGCTGGGGCTGTCCGAGCGCCGGCCCTGGGGAGACCGGATGGTCGTCCTGCGCGAGCCCGCCACCGACACCCGGCTGCGCCTGCAGTACTGGCGCGGCGGTTCGGGGGACCCACACGGGCGTCCGCACAACCACCGGTGGCCGTTCGCCTCCACGATCCTGCACGGCAGCTACGAGCATCGGCTCTACGGGACGGTCGACGAGGTGGAAGCACGCCTGGGCACCGGCCCGGCCGAGCCCCTGGAGCGACGTACGGAGCGTGTGGGGAGCCTGTACGCTCTCACGCCGCAGCACGTCCATGCGGCGAACGCGGTACCCGGAACCGTGTCGCTCCTGCTGCGCGGACCCGCGATCGGCACCTACGCCGTCCGTCTCGACGAAGGGCTGACCGCCTTCTCGGAGCGCAAGCGGGGTGTGGCCACCGAATCGACGGCCGAACGTCCGCAGGAGGCGTTCACCACCGGGACGGCGGACGACCTCATCGCGGCCCTGGCAGCGCTGGGCGTCCTGGGGCGGTACCAGGCGTCCTCGCCGGTCGCCGGGCGCAGCGGGCCCGTCGCCGCGGCGAGGCCCACCGACAGTGACGTCCGGGTCGGTTTCCCGTCCGGCAGCCCGTAGCGGACGAAGGGGGCGATCGGCCGGGCGGCCAGGCGCGTGCGGACGTCAGTCCCGTCGGGGGCCAGGTGGACGTTCGCGGTCCGCTCGCCGGCCGGCGGTGTCCAGCTGCCCCGGACCCACGAGGGGCGCTCGTGTTCCGTCCGGCAGACGTCGACCGTCGGTGTCCCCAACCGCTCGGCCCACGGCAGCAGTTCGGGCAGGCGGGCGAGCCTCGCGGCGGGCCGTGCCGATCGCCGGGGCCTTCATCGGAGCGCGCAGGTCCGGCGGGCCGGGGGTGGAGGAGGCGCGGTTCAGCGACCCCGGGAACCACCCGGCCGATGCGACCGCCGGCACCAGGAGGGCGACCAGCACCCGCCGTGCCCGCGCCACGGGTTCCTCCCCCGATCGACGGTAGGGGCACGGCGCCGGCCAGGTCGGCCGATCGCGTTCCCGTGCGGGGGCGGCTCGTGGGCGGGGCTGCGCAGCGGGCGGTCCCGGGCCTGTCACACCGGCCGGAAGCGCAGGGCCTGGCCGGGGCGGGTCTGCGCGGCGAGCGGGAGGTCGTCCTCGTGGACGGTCGCGATGACGGGATAGCCGCCGGTGACCGGGTGGTCGGCGAGGAAGAGGATCGGCTGCCCGTCCGGCGGTACCTGCAGCGCCCCGGGCACCGCGGCCTCGGAGGGGAGTTCGCCGGCGCGGGCGCGGTGCAGCACCGGCCCGGTCAGCCGCATGCCGACGCGGTCGCTGTGGTCGGTGACGCCGTAGGGCCGGGCACACAGCGCGGCGAGGGATTCGGGTGTGAACCAGTCGTCCCGGGGTCCGGGCAGGATCCGCAGGACGGGCTCGGCGGGCAGCCCGCGCTGGGGGGCGAAGTCCGCCGCGGGCCAGCCGGCCGTGAGGTCGCCGACCGGCAGGAGGTCGCCGACCGAGAGGCGGGCGGGACCGATCCCGGAGAGCGTGTCCGTCGATCGGGAGCCGAGGACGGGCGGCAGGTCGACGCCGCCGCGTACGGCGAGGTAGACCCGCAGGCCCTCGTACGGGACGCCGATGGTCAGGCGGCTGCCGGGGACCAGCCTGACGGGGGCGTTCAGATCGACGGCGCGGCCGTCGGCGTGGGCGTCGCAGGGCGCGCCGGTGAGGGCGATGGTGGCGTGGTGGCCGATGTCCAGGACGAGCCCGCCCAGGGGTGCCTCGATGGCCGCGGCCTCCTCCCGGTTGCCGACGAGTCGGTTGGCCAGGCGCAGGCTGCGGCGGTCGACGGCGCCGGAGCGGCCGACGCCGAGCGCGGCGTGGCCGGGGCGGCCCAGGTCCTGGACGGTGGCGCCGAAGCCGGGGTGGATCACTCGTACGCGTCGGGTGGGGATCGCGGGGCCGGCGGTCATCGGGTCTCCGTGGGGTGGTGGTCGGTGTGGGGTCGGTGTGGGGTGGGTGGGGGCCGGGCCCGCGCCCGTTCCTGGAGGCACCCCGCCCGCTGCGGGGGGCGGGGTGCCGCGTCACGTTCCTTCAGGGGCGCCGCGGGTGCGGCGGGTCGGCCGGCGTGAAGCGGACGGCCGCGCCGGGTACGAGCGGTGTCGGCGGGTCGGACTCGGGGTTCCACAGGGACATGCCGGTGGTGCCGAGCAGGTGCCAGCCGCCGGGCGACTCGCGGGGGTAGACGCCGGTGAACTCGTCGGCGAGGGCGACCGCGCCCGCGGGCACGCGGGTGCGCGGGACGGCGCGGCGCGGTACCCGCAGAGCGGGGTCGGCCCCGGTCAGGTAGGCGAATCCGGGAGCGAACCCGCAGAACGCCACACGGTAGGTGGCGGCGCAGTGCCGGGCGATGACCTCGGGGACCGTCAGGCCGCACAGGCGGGCGACCTCCGCCAGGTCCGCGCCGTCGTAGCGGACCGGGATCTCGACGGTCCCGGCGGCAGCAGCAGTGGTAGCCCCGGTGGTGGTGTCCGGCAGGTCGACGGCACGCAGGGCGGCGGCGAGGCGGTCCGGGCCGGTGGCCCCGGGGTCGTAGCGCACCAGGACGGTGCGGGCGGCGGGAACGAGTTCCAGCGTTCCGGGCAGCGGGTCGCGCAGCAGCGCGGTGTGCAGCCGGGCCGCCTGGTCGAGGTCGGCGACCTCGACCAGCAGGGCCCGGCTGCCGTACCGGAGAATGTCCATGGCGACCGGTCAGCCCTTCTCGGCGAGCAGGTAGTCGCGGTCGAACCTGTCGGTCACGAACATGTGCCCCGGCGCGTGGGTGATCGCGAAGGGCGGGCGGGAGGCCATCAGGGCCGACTGCGGGGTGACGCCGCAGGCCCAGAACACCGGGACGTCGTCGGGGCCGATCACGGTCGGGTCGCCGAAGTCGGGCCGGCCCAGGTCCGGGATGCCGAGCTCGGCGTTGGAGCGGTCCCCGGGCTCGCCGACGGCCACCGGGGCGCCGTGCACGGCCGGCATCCGGGCGGTGATCGCCCGCGCGGCGGCGACCAGGCCCCGGGGGACGGGGCGCATGGAGACCACCATCGGGCCGTGCAGCCGTCCGGCGGGGACGCACGGCCGGGCCGTGCGGTACATCGCGACGTTGCGGCCCTCGGCGATGTGGCGCAGCGGGATGCCGGCCTCCAGCAGCGCGGACTCGAAGGTGAAGGAGCAGCCGATGAGGAAGGTGACGAGGTCCTCGCGCCAGTGGGCGGTGACGTCGGAGTGCTCCTGCCACTGGCCGTCGTGCCAGACCCGGTAGCGGGGCAGGTCGGTGGCCAGGTCCGCGCCGGGGGCCAGGACGCTGGTACGGGCGCCGGGAGCGGTCTGTTCGAGGACGGGGCAGGGGGCGGGGTTGAGTTCGGCGAAGCGGGCGACGTCGGCGGCCCAGTCCGCGGGCACGCTGATCATGTTGGCCTGGGTGCGGCCCAGGCACCATCCGGCCGTGGGCACCGCGGTGCCGGCCCGGAACAGCGCGCGGGCGTCGGAGGGCGCGAGGGCGGCGCGGGAGGGCGCGAGGGCGGCGCGGGTCTCGGTCATCGGGAGGGATCTCCTTCGTCGGCGGGTCGGGGTTTCGCGGCAGGGGGATGCCGGCATGGGGCGGATCGGTGGGGAGGGGGAAGGTGTGGCCGACGGTTCGCGTCGGGTCAGCGGGCGGCTCCCCCGGCCCGGTGGCCGGGCGGCGCCCCGTGGGTGCGGGCATCGCACCGCGGAGGCGGCGGCGCCTGCCGGCCGCCGGGCCGGGGACGACCGGCAACCGGCCCGGCGGGACCGGTCGGACGGGCCCTAGCGGGCGGAGGGGTCCAGCAGGACGGACAGGGTGGTCATCGGCGACAGGGGGCCGAGCGCCGCGGCCATGCCGAATCCGCGGTCGCCGAGCCTCACCCCCACCGCCAGGTGGCGGGCCGGCCCCTGCCCACGGCTGACCGACAGGCTCAGACCGCGGGCGCCGGCGGTGCGGTAGCGCCCGGCGAACAGCGACAGGGGGCCCGTCACGATCAGCCGGCCTCCCAGGGTGAGCCCCAGGAGACCGGCGGCGACGGCCAGTCGCAGGAGGGGGTGGAGGTCCAACCCCGCGTCGATGAGTACCGTGGACAGCGCGGCCGCGACCGGCGAACGGTCGCCCCCGGTGGCACGCGCAGGTCGGCGGGCGCGGTTGCGGCCCGGGAGTCCCTGTGACGATCGTGGCATGGTCTTTCCCCCAACTGCGTTGTGGCGAGAGCCCTTTCGCATTCGACAGTGGCAGCACCCGGACAGCCCCCGCAAGGCACCGTCGGCACCCGATCCGCTTCGCCGGAAAGAGGACGATTCACCAGGAGGATTGTTGAACAATTGCATTGCACTGCACACCGCCTGACGGGACGTCGCGCTGGATGGTACGAAGGTGCGGAACGAATGACGAGCCGGGAGGGGCGCCGTGGACAGCCGCACGGGCAGTGGGACGGGCAGTGGAGCGGGCAGCGAGGTCGAGGACTGGGCCGAGGAACTCGCCCAGGCGGGTTGGAGCAGCAAGGCGGAGCACGTCGCGGCGATCCTGCGCCGACGGATCGCCGAGGGCAAGCACCTGCCCGACGTCAGGCTGCCCGAGGACACGATCAGCAAGGGGCTGAAGGTCTCCCGCAACACCCTGCGCGAAGCGTTCCGCCTGCTGGCGCACGAGGGGATCGTCGAACACCGGCACGGCCAGGGCGTGTTCGTCCGCCGGTTGAGCGTGGCCGACGTGGTCGACCTGTACCGGCTGCGCCGGGTGGTGCAGCCGGCGGTCATCAGGGACCTGAAGGGCCGGGCCGTCGACCTCGGTCAGGTCCGAGCGGCCGTCGAGGAGTTCGAGGCGGCCGGGCCGGGGGCCGACTGGCGGGTCCTTGGCACCGCCAACCTCCGTTTCCATCTCGCGCTCACGGCGCTGGCCGGCAGCCGTCGCCTGGACGGGCTGATGAGCCGGGTCCTGGCCGAACTGCGCCTCGTCTTCTACGCGGTCTCCGACCTGCGCGAGTTCCACGTCGCCTACGGCGCGCGCAACCGGAAGATCCTCGAGCTGATCGACGCGGGCGCGCTCGCGAAGGCGGCCAACGAGATGACCTCCTACCTGCGGGACGCGGAGCGCGATCTGGTCGAGCGGTACGTCGCGGTCCCGTGACGCCCGGACCGCCGGCAGGGCTGTCCCCTCGGCGGCGACAGGGGACCGACTGGACGGGCGGACGGCGCCGCGCACTCCCCCGGTGCCCGGCGCCCCGGCGGCGGCAGGCCGTCATCGCGGCGCGGACCGGAAGGCCCGGCGATAGGCGCCCGGCGTCGTGCCCAGGGTGTCGAGGAAGCGCCTGCGGAGGTTGGTGGCCGAGGACAGCCCGACGCGGCGGGCAACGGCGTCCACCGGGAGGTCCGAGGACTCCAGCAGTTCCCGGGCCGCGGTGATCCGCCGGGCGAGCAGCCACCGCCCCGGGCTGGTGCCGACCTGCTCGGCGAAACGGCGGGCCAGGGTGCGGGCGGAGCAGCCGGCGCGGGCGGCCAGGTCCTCGACGGCCAGTGGTCCGTCGAGTCTGCCGCTCGCCCACTCCAGGAGCGGTGCGAGTGAGCCCTCGATCTGGGCGGGGTGGGGCGGCGCGGAGTACTGCAGCTGCCCGCCTTCGCGGTGCGGCGGCATGACCATGTTGCGGGCCACGTGCGCGGCGTATCCGGCGCCCTGGTCGGCGCGCACCAGGTGCAGGCACAGATCGATCCCGGCCCCGGAACCCGCGCTGGTGGCCACATCGCCGTGGTCCACGTACAGCACGTCCGGATCGAGGCGCACGGCCGGGAAGCGCGCGGCGAAGTCGCCCGCCAGCGCCCAGTGCGTGGTTGCCGAGCGGCCGTCCAGCAGACCCGCGTGGGCCAGGGCGAAGGCTCCGGAGCAGATGCTGATCACACGCGCTCCGCGCCGGTGTGCGCGGCGCAGGGCCCCCACGACGGCGGGCGAAGGAGCCTCGTCGACGGGCAGCCAGCCCGGGACGACCACGGTGTCCGCCCGTTCGAGCGCCTCCAGCCCCTCGGTGACGAGCATCTCGTACCCGGCCCGGGTGGCGACCGGGCCCGGGTGCTCGGCGCACACGCCGAAGTCGTAGCGGGTCGGAAGACCTCGCCTCTCGATCCCGAACACCTCCGCAGCGCAGGCGAGTTCGAAGGTCGACTGCGGCGCGTGAACGAGAGCCGCCACACGATGCATGGCAGAAAAGTACCCCAGAACGTCAATCGAGACACTGGGCCGGGCGCTCGCGGACGAGGAGGCTTGCCCCATGACGACAGAGCCATCACGGACAGCACAGGCAGCGGACGCGACAGCGCGCACGAGCGGGCAGGCGCCCGGCTACACGTGGTCCGCCGTCCACGACGCGCCCACACGTGAACTCTTCCCCGGCATCCGGCTGCGGCCGCTGTGGAGCGCCCCGGGCGGCGCGAAGGCGCACGTGCTGGAAATGGACCCACACACGTGCTGGGAAGGCATCGACGTCCACGAACCGGGCCCGGAGGAGGTCTTCGTGGTCTCCGGCGTCTTCAACGACGGCGAACGCGACTATCCCGCGGGATCGTTCATCCACGCCCCCGCCGGCTCGTCGCACATCCCGCAGACGACGACGGGCTGCACACTCTTCGTCTTCTACCCCGAAGGCTAGAGCGGCCCGCCGCCCGGACCGCCGAGAGGCACCCTGACCTGCGGAGACAAAGAATCGGCTGCAAGACCGGAACCGTGCCGTCACACTTGAAGTCGTCGGCAGAGCGGGAACGGCGGTCGCCCCCTCGCGTGAGGCTTGTACTGGATCGTCCCGACATGATCCGTATACGACAATGGGGTGAACGCGATGCCTCTTGAGGGCGAGTACGAGCCGAGCCCGGCGCCGTGGATACGCGAACAGGTCGAGCTGTACGAGAGTTCGGGTGGCACTCACGGCACAACGTTCGGGGACACGGGCCTGCCGGTCGTCATCGTCACGATGCACGGCGCGAAGAGCGGCAGGATCCGCAAGATTCCGCTGATGCGCGTCGAGCACGAGGGGCGGTACGCGGCGGTGGCCTCGAAGGGCGGCTTCCCGCACCACCCGGACTGGTACTTCAACCTCAAGGCCAACCCGCGGGTGGATCTCCAGGACGGCCCCGAACGCCGGGGCATGACGGCCCGCGAGCTCACCGGTGACGAGAAGGCCCGGTGGTGGCGGCGCGCGATCGCCGCGTATCCGCCGTACGCCGAGTACCAGGAGAAGACCCACCGCGTGATCCCGGTCTTCGTACTCGAACCCGAACCCGAGCACGCGGCCGGGCCGGCGAAGGCCCCGGCGGCGACCAGGAACTGAGCTTCGGCCCCCGCAGAAGCAAAGGTCTCGTACGACGGGACAACACCTGAGCGCCGGATGGTGAGAAACCCGGTGCGAACCCGGCCTGGTGATCCACTAGAGTCTGCGCCCGGCACCATCAGGGAAGTTCGGGCTCACAGGGAGTTTCCATGCGCGGAGCGCGTTCCGCCGTCGTCGTGACCGTCGCGGTAGCCGTGCTGTCCGGCGGCCTCACCGCCTGTGGCAGCGCCGGTGGTGACAGCGAAGGCGGACCGTCGCAGGCGGCCACCACCACCCCGGGCGGTGCGGTGACGAGCAGCGGGGCGGCGGCGGGCAAGGCGGCCGAGCTCGATCCCAAGGCCGCGCTGGCGGCGTCGGCCGAGGTGATGCGCAAGGCGGGCAGCAGCCGGTACACCCTGTCCGCGCCGGACGGCCTGGAGGCCAAACCGGGTACGGGCTTCGCCAATTGGGCAACCAGGCCGGCCGCGATCGAGTACCTGGTCGACGCTCCGAACGCCCGGATCAGAGTCCGCGTGGTAGGCAACGAGGCGTACATGGGCCCCACGGAGCAGGCCGCGGCGGGGGCGGGCGAGCAGGTCTTCTGGGTGAAGTCGCCCTTCCTCATGTGGCGCCGACCGTTCTACCCGCAGCTGGCCATGGCGATGGACCCGGTGAACCAGCTGACCCTGGCCCGGGCGGGCCGACTCAGCACGGTCGGGACCGAGACGCTCGACGGTGCCGAGGTCACGCACTACCGCGCCGTCGCGGACGTCGCCGCCGTACTGGCTGCGATACCCGACCTCACCGAGGAACACCGCCCCCACGTCGAAGCGGCCCTGAAGAAGAGCGGCGAAACGTTCACCCTCGACCTCTGGCTCAACGCCAAGCAGGAACTCGTCCGGTTCCGCCAGTTCGGCGCGAAGGACGGCGAGGACAAGGCCGTCACCGTGACCTACTCGGCCCTGGGCACCGCCCCTGCCATGACGACGCCCGCCGACAACGACCTTCGGAAGTCACCCGACCTCGACAAGTTCCTCGACCCGTCACCCGCCACGACCGGCCCGGGGCACGAAGCCGCCTAGGACTCTGCGCCGGCGGTGCGGACCTCGCTGCTCGGCGCGCCCCGGGACCGGCCGGGTCCGGCTGTACGGTCACGTCACTCGAACGGGTGAAAATGCTCAGACGGGTCGCATGCGAATCCGATGGAGGGGGCGGGGGGAAACCTCACGAAGGGAGCCACCCCGATGCGCCCGATCAGCACCGCGCTCGCCGCCCTTGCCGTAACGGCCACGGCCCTCCTGCCGACCGCCTCCACGGCGGCCGACACCCACCGACCGACGGCCGAGACCGCCGCTGCGTCGAACCCGGACTTCACCGTCAGCTGCCTCACCACCCTCGGCGGCGTGCAGCAGACCGAGAGCTGGCTCTTCCAGCCCGCCCCGTCGACCCTCGGCCGCACCGTCTCGGCGACCCACCGCACCAGCTACCGCAGTTGCTCGGGCAGCGCGAGCAGCACCCTGAACCAGAACACGCCCGTCAGCTGGATCGCCACCTGCCTGGAACCGTTCCCCGTGTTCAGCAGCGAGACCGTCACCTACACCTGGGACACCGGCGACACCACCACCGTGAAGTTCGACCGGGTGACGATGACCCACGAAGCCGGCGGCAACCTGATCCGCTACCGGATGAACAGCAAGGGCACCGTCACCGCCGGCAGCGGCCTCGGCAAGGCGGTCACCCGCAGCACCCTGTTCGACCCGGTCGGCAGCGGCTGCAACAAGGACTCCACCGAAGTGTTCGGCACCACCGGTCAGTTCAGCATCGGCTGAGCATCGCCCTCACCCGCGCCCCCGTCCGTGCCGGCTCCGCCCCGGGGCCGGCACAGACGCGCTGGCACCCGGCACGACGGGTGCCAGGTGCGGGGACAGGGTGTCGACCGCCCATGAGGACGGCGTCGCGGTCCGGACCCGTGGCCACCGAGGCGGCGAGGGCGCCGACGGAGCGGGGATCGTCAGGGGGAGGGTCCTCAGTGCTGGTGGGCGAGCTGGATGAGGTTGCCGCAGGTGTCGTCCAGGACCGCCGTGGTGACCGGGCCCATCGCCACCGGCTCCTGGGTGAAGCGCACGCCGAGGCCGCGCAGCCGCTCGAACTCGGCGGGCACGTCGTCCACGGCGAAGGAGGCCGCGGGGATCCCGTCGCCGACCAGGGCCTCCTTGTAGGGCCTGACGGCGGGGTGGCCGTCGGGCTCCAGCAGCAGTTCCGTTCCGTCGGGCTGTTCGGGCGAGACCACGGTCAGCCACCGGGCCGCTCCGAGTGGGACGTCGTGCTTCTTCACGAAGCCGAGCACCTCGGTGTAGAAGCGCAGGGCCTTCGCCTGGTCGTCGACGAAGACGCTGGTCAGATGGATCCTCACGGGTTGGCCTCCGGCTCGTCGCGGCCGAGCCACCGGGTCACGATGCTCCCGAGCGGCTCGGTGTTCAGGTCGTGGACCTTGTAGCGGCCCTCGCGGCGGGTGCGGACCAGGCCCGCCGCCTCCAGGACCGCGAGGTGCTGGCTGATCCCCTGACGCGACAGCCCCAGGCCATACCCGTGAGGGTGTATGTAAAAGCCCACCAGATGAATCTATACACGCTGGAAGAAATGTCGCGATCCCGAATCGCTTTTCCGAGGCGCACCGGCCCCTATGGCGAGGCGAATGGAACACGGATGGAAAAGCTCAAGTCCTGGGCTGCCGTGCACGATCTGTTCACCGTCCGGAGCGGTGGACCGCCATGGGCGGGATCCGGCGGGCGGCGGCGAGGACACCGGCCGGTCGGCGAGCCAGGTCCTCGTCCCGCTCCACCGTGAACAGCCGCGTTCCGGCCCCCGGTGGGAAGGCTGCTCCGCATGGCCGCGGCCTCGAAGCCCTTCGGCACCCTCGCCGAGAGCGGCACCGGTTCGGGCGTCGGAACCACCTGGCTCCACAACGGCCTCGGCGTGTGCGGCCGCATGGTCCTCAGCCGAAGCCGAAGCGGCCGGCCGTCGTCACGTCGAGGGTGTCCTTGAGCATCGCGAGGGCCGCGCCCGCCGGGCTCGAACGACCCCCGCTCACGGCGATGTCCCCCGCCTCGGGACAGCCGTAGACGACGGCCTTCTCCGGCCCGGCCAGTGCGTGGAGCGGATCGCCCGGAACGGTCTCCTCCAACCGGACGCGGACCACCGAGGGCTCGCCGAGGCTCGCGCCCGCCACCGCCCGCAGCCTGTTCCCCCGCGCGGCCGCGGCCAGGGCCGCCGAGGCGGTGCGCTCGTCCACCGGCTCCGTGCGCACCCGCACGGCCGACGGCTCCCACCCCCACAGCAGCGCCGCCAGCAGGCGCACCTTGGTCGCCGCGTCCTCGCCGGAGAGGTCGGCCGAGGGGTCGGCCTCGGCGATGCCCCGCCGCTGCGCCTCGCCGACCGCTTCCGCCAGGGACTCCCCCGCCGCCAGCCGGTCGAGGACGAAGGTGGCCGTCCCGTTGGGACACGCCCGCACCGATCCGCACCCGAGACCGCGAACGCCCGCCCGCGCCAGGTCGGCCGCCGGCAGCGCGGCGCCGGTGGCCCCGGAGATCCTGATCAGGCTGCGGCCGGCCCGGGCGGCATCGCCGAGTTCACGCCAGTGGGTGAGCAGGTGGCCCTTGGCCGCCGTGACCACGTGGACCCCGCGGCGCAGGGCCGCCACGGCCTCCTCGGCCGCCTGCCGCCGCACCGCCGGCGAGGAGGGCAGCGCCTGCACCAGCACGCGGGCACCGCTGCGGTCGAGGCTCTGCTCCAGCGCCACCGGCGGCCCCCAGGCCTGACGGGGCGGCACCGCGCCGTCCGGGCGGGGCAGGCAGTGGGCGGAGCCGGTCCGGACGGCGCCGAGCCGCAGCCGGACGCCGTACCGGTCGGCGAGTTCCGCGCCCCGCGTCCGCAGCAGGTCGGCGTAGGCACGGCCGACCGGGCCGTAGCCCGACAGCACCACCGTGACGTCGTCCGGCGGACCCGGCGCACTGGCGGCCGTCATGGCGGGGCGTCTCCTTCGTCGGCCGTGCGCGCCATCGGCAGCGAACCGGCGGCCGAACGGTGGTGGAACGGCGGTGGAACGGCAGGGATCGCCGCCGACGCAGGATCGTACCGGGACCGAAGCACGTCGGTTCAGTACTCGTTCTTGATGACGAAGAACGATCCCCGAATGGTCCCGGCCAGCTTCGACTTCTGCCGTGCGAACTTGAACCGCGAGGCGAGCTCCTCCGGGACCTCCATCCCTTCCGAGAGCTTGAACCCGACCGCGCGCTTCTTGGGGTCGTCGACGGTGTACATCACGTTGACCGCCAGGCCGCTCTCGTAGAAGACGAAGGCCATGCGGATGTTCTCGACCTGGAAGGCCGTGGCCTCCAACGGCCTGGACGCGATGACGATCCCGCGCTCCTCCCTGAGGATCCGGTGCACCCGGTCGACGGCCTCCGGAGCGTCGTCCGCGGCCTCCACCGTGAACACGTGGTCGTACTTGTTCCTGAAGTAACGGGCCTCGTTCGCCCGCAGCCCGGCGAGGGCGTCCGCGACGGGCGACGACTCCAGGCCGACGGTCGATACGGTGACGAAATCCACGGTGTAGGTCATGGCGGATTCCTTCTCATGGCGTGGACGGATGCGGAGTTGCCGGTCGGACGCCGACCGTGAAGGCCTCGGCCGCGCCCCCGGAGCGGTGTGGAGCAGCTCGACGGGACGGCGTGACGTGCAGTGGTCTCGGGGCGTCGATCGTACCGATCCCAAGCACCTCGGCCCGGGAACGACCGACCGGCGCGTCCCGTCCACCCGGTGCGCGCCGAACCGCCGTCGGCGGCACTTGGCACGGATCACCCAGACGGCGGACGCTCGGTGCGCAGCCGCTCGTCGGCCGACCCCGTCCACCAGCCATGGGCTACGTGGGGCGCCAGTTCGGCTTCGTCGCGCGGGGCACGTCCACCACGCTGGGCTTCGTCAGCACCGTGGCCGGAGCGTACGGACCGGTCATCGACAACGTCCGGGTGACGGAGTGCAGGCCCTGCTGCGGGTGATCGGCCCGGGCGCCGCCCGGCGACGAGGACGACGAAGCCGCAGAGCCGTTCGGGTAGCGTGGCCCGGCATGACGCACCACGAGATCGAAATCACGGCGGAGCTGGTCCGGGAGTTGCTGCACGACCAGCACCCCGACCTGGCCGACCGCCCGGTACGGCTCGGCGCGCGCGGGTGGGACAACCAGCTGTGGCGGCTCGGAGAGGACCTCGCCGTCCGGCTGCCCTGGGCGACGTCGACGGCGGACGCGCTGCTGCGCAAGGAGCACGCGTGGCTTCCCGCTCTCGCGCCGGGCCTTCCGCTGCCGGTCCCCGTGCCGCAGCGCCTCGGCGAGCCCTCCGAGCGGTTCCCGCGGCCGTGGACCGTCACCACCTGGGTGCCGGGTACACCCGCCGACCGCGCCCCCGCCACGCGCGGCGCGCAGGCGGCCGAGGCGCTGGCCGCGTTCCTGACCGCGCTTCACCGGCCCGCACCCGACGGGGCTCCCCGGGGCCGTGATCGCGGAGGACCACTGGCCGACCATACCGAGGGGGTCGCCCGGGCGCTGGCCTCGGCCACCGGGTTCGGGCTGGTCCCCGACCCGGACGCCGTGCGCGCCGTCTGGGAGGACGCCGTCGCCGCGCCCGCCTGGACGGGCCCGGCCCTGTGGCTGCACGGCGACCTGCATCCGGCCAACGTCCTCACGGCGGACGGCACCTTCTGCGGTGTGGTCGACTTCGGCGACCTGTTCGCAGGTGATCCGGCCTTCGACCTCGCCGCTTCCTGGATCCTGCTGCCGGACGGCGCCGCCGACCGCTTCCTCGCGGCCTACCGGCCGTCCCCGGACCAGGCGACCCTGCGCCGAGCCCGCGGCTGGGCGGTGTGGCGCGCGCTCAGCTGCCTCCTCATCGGCGAGGCGGGCGTCCGGGGCCGGCCCGGCGGCCAGCCCACCTGGGGCCCGCCCGGGCAGGCCGCGCTGCGGCGCCTCACCGCGACGGCGCCCGGGCGGGCGGGGTGACTACCCGGTGCCGGCCTCCAGCAGGGCGGTCAGGGTCGGCGAAGGCCGCGCGCAGCGCCTGCGGGTGCTCGATCCGGGGAAAGTGACCGGCGGCCTCGATCGTGCGCCTCAGGAGGTGGGTGCTCTGGTCGACGACGTGGTCCTCGGCTCCGCCGACGATCAGCGTCGGCAAACCGCCCTCCCGCGGCGACCGCCCAGGTCACCGCCTCGTGGCAGCGCGGGAGGTGCTCCAGCAGCGACCGGCCCGCGGCCAGCCCGCGGGAGGTGAAGTCCCACGGCGCGGCGGCGACGGTCAGTGCGCGCAGGGTCGCGTCGCCGGGCTCCCGAGCGTGGGCGGCGGCCGCCTCGTCGACGGCCTCCGCCGGCGCGTCCGGCCAGGCTCGTAGGGGCGGTCCGCCACCTGCGGCACGCCTCGGTGGGAACCGTCGCCCGGCAGGTCGACCAGCCACACCAATGCCCGGCACCCCGACCGCGCGGGCCAAGCCCCGGGCGGACTCGGACCCCGGTCCGGGGCCGCCCGGGACCAACAGCCCGCTTCCACCGCCCCTCGTCGTTCCGGGAGACGCGGCGCAGCCTGACGCCCGACCTCGTCCAGCGGTCCCGCACTTCCCGACCCACGCCACCGCGCCCTTCCTCGCCGCCCACCGATCCCGTCTACGCGTGGTACGCCACGCCGAACCCCGGCGAGACCTCCTCGAACCGTGCGAGTTGCTCGCGCAGCGCCACGGCCGATTCGGGGCAGCGGCGTTCGAACTCGGACCAGCCGGTGAAGCGGAGGTCACGGGGCATCGGGACGAGTCCGGTGATCGCGTCCCAGAACGCGTTCCAGTTCATCCCGTAGAACGGGGGGAACCCGAGCTCCCGCTTCAGAACGGCCTGCAGTCCACGATCGTCGTGGACCGAACCCAGGTCGACGACCACCCGCCGGTCCGGGTCCGGCTCGGGCGGCTCGCCGGGCCCCCAGAAGGACGGGAGCCACCAGCACAGCACCGACAGGTCGGCCGGCCAAGGACGACAAGGCTCGTCGTCCTCGTCCTCGAACAGGTCCGCGCGCGGGTCGATCGGGCGCCATGCGGCGTCGAGCGGTTCGTCCTCGGTGGCCGGACGGGCGAAGCGCCGGCCCCGCTGGTCGCAGGCGCCGTACGCCCGGAAGTTCCGCTGGGCCTCGACGAGCGAGGGCCCGTTCGCGCGGTCCCGGGCGAACGGCCGGCGGAGCCGCTGCGGGTCGTCCTCCCAGCAGCAGACCGGGCAGCTGCCGTAGGAGCCGGGCCAGCCGTCGGCGGCGTCGAAGACGAGGTGACCGCAGCAGGTGCACGGACGCTTGGTATCCACCGGGGCAGTCTCGCCAATCCTCGCGGCGCCCCGCAACCGACTTGTCGCGGGGCGCCGGGTGCTGTCGCGGGAGGCGGCGGGCCGCCGGTTCGTCAGAGAATCTGAATGGAGGCGACCCTCGGCGGCCGGTTGGGGAAGGTGATGTCGTGCCAGCGCTCGATCTTCACCGAGTCGCCGTTGACGTCGTAGTAGATCAGGTCGTTGTTGCCCGTGTAGATCCGGTCGACCCACCAGGCCCCGAAGTCGGTCCTGCCCGCGTTCGCATAGCAGTCGACGCTCTGGCCTCCGTCGAGGTGCGACCAGATCTTCAGGAATTCCTCGCCGCCGACGCACTCGATGTGGTCGATGGCGTAGGCGCTGCCGCTCGGCACCACGAGGGTCAACGCGGCGGCGGCCGCGAACGCCACGACCGCGGACCAGACGGTCCGCACGCTCTTCGGGATCACGGGTTCTCCTTCTTCCACGAGGGCCGACGGCCGGCCGGCCGCGCACCGGACCGGGCCCTGACGGCGGCGTCTGCCGGGACCGCCGGGCCGAGGACCGGGAGCCCCAAGCTAGCGACCGCCGTCCACCCTCCGGCCACAACACTCCGGATGCGAACCGCGGGACCGAAGCATCACCCGATCGTGGCGCGCCCCTCGAACGTGAGAACCGGCCTCTCTCGTCAGTCTTCTGATGATTCGTCAATATCGGTTCATCCCAAGGACGATCACCGCACAGGCGTTGGCCGCCGGCCCGTCCCGGCCACTGGCTCCGGACACCTGCTCGGCCAATGCGACTCGGGTGCAAGCCTGTTGATGAGACACCGTGTCCATACCGCACCACGGCCGCCGCCTGTGCGGTGGCCGTGGGACCCGCCGCCGCTCGACCAAGCGCCGCACCACCGCGCATGGAGAGGCTCAGCCAGGCGCCCGGCGGCGACTCCTACCTCGTCGGCCGCCTCCGACGTGTACGTCCGTCCGTGACCGGGTCGCCGGGGCGCGCACCGGTAGGGTGCCGGGGTGACTGGATCCGTGCGGTCTGCGCTGCTGTTCCTGGACGTCGACGGTCCGCTCATCCCGTTCGGCGGGGAGGGACCGTACCCGGTGTTCCCGGGGGCGGGCGCCGAGGGGAATCCGCTGCTGTCCAGGATCGATCCGAGGCACGGACCGCGGCTGGCCGCGCTGCCGTGCGAAGTCGTGTGGGCCACCACCTGGATGGACGCCGCCAACCTGTGCATCGCCCCGCTGCTCGGCCTGCCGCCGCTGACCGTCGTGGACTGGCCGGAGCCGTCCGACGACGAGGAGCCGGACGCGTACGACGGGCTGCACTGGAAGACCCGCCCGCTCGTGGCATGGGCGGGCGGGCGGCCGTTCGCCTGGGTCGACGACGAGATCACCGGTGCCGACCGCTCCTGGGTCGCCGCCCACCACCCGGCGCCCGCGCTGCTCCACCGGGTCGATCCGCGGGTCGGGCTGACCGACGGCGACTACGCGGCGCTCGACTCCTGGCTGCGGCAGCCGTTCTGACGGCACACCGCGAGCGCGCCGGACGCGCTCGCGGTGGCGGTGGCGGCGGTGGTGGCGCTGGCGGATCAGAAGGGCAGGACGTGGCGGCTGAAGGCGTCGGTCCGACCGTTGGTGTCGCCGGGGACGAGGGTGCCGTCCTCGGAGGAGAACAGGACGGTGGTGCCGAGGCCGCCGACCACCGCCGTGTAGGAAGCGCCGGTGGACTGGGTGCCGTCGGAGGAGACGCTGACCCGTTCGGTGCGGCCGGTCCACAGGTCGTGGCGGAAGACGTCCTCGACGCCGTTGGTGTCGCCCTCGACGAGGTTGTCGGCGGAGGAGGTGAAGTACACCCAGCGGTTGCCGGGGGCGACCACCGGGTCGTAGGAGTGGCCGGTGGTGCGGGTGCCGGGCAGGGCGGTCGGCACCCGGCGCACGGTGTTGGTGCGCAGGTCGCGGACGAGGATCTCCAGGTGGGTGCGCCAGCCGCTGCCGTCCGGCTCGTCGGGGACGAGCAGGGAGTAGACGGCGAGGCGGCCGTCGGGGCTGAGGTTGCCGCTGTTCACGCCGCGCAGCGCGCCGGTCTCGTCGGTGCTGCCGGCGCTGGTCCGGCCGGTGGCGAGGTCGTGGACGTAGAACGGGTAGAGGCGGGGCTTGGTGACGCCGGACCCGGGAGCGTCGGTGGGCCCGGGCTCGGAGCCGGGCTCGGCCGCCGGCTCGCCGCCCTCCTCGGGCGGCAGGAGGTTGGTGGCCCGGGAGATGAAGCCGACGCTTCCGCCGTCGGCGCTGATCACGGGCCAGAAGGACGGCCGGTTGGCCGGGGTGCCGTCCGCGCCCACGGTGATCAGGCGGGTGGTGCCCGTCCAGCGGTCGGTGACGTAGACGTTGTCCCGCGGCGGGGTGTCGCCGGGGACCAGGTCGGTGCGGGTCGAGGCGAAGGCCACGTAGCGGCCGTCGGCGCTGATCGTCGGGGTGTAGGAGCCGCGGTCGGGTTCCTCGCGGACCGGGTCGCCGACGGTGATCCGCTCGGTGCGGCCGGTCCAGCGGTCGCGGAGGTAGATGTCCTCGGCGCCGTTGGTGTCGCCCGGGACCAGCGCCGCGGCGGAGGTGAACACGACGTAGCGGCCGGTGGCGTTGATCGCGCCCTCGGAGGAGGAGTCGTCGGCCTGTCCGCCCGAGGCGGTGAGGCTGACCCGCTCGGTGCGGCCGGTGAGCAGGTCGCGGACGAAGACGTCGGTCACCTCGTTGGTGTCGCCCGGCACCAGGTTGGCCGCGCCGGAGCCGAGCACGGCCCAACGGCCGTCGGCGCTCAGGCCGGTGGGCGAGGTCTCCCCGTCGGGCTGGGCGCCGCCGACGCCGGTGCTGATCCGGGCGGTGCGCGCCCAGGGCGGGGTGCCGCCCGCCGGGTCGGCCTGGGCCGGGACGGCCGCCGTGGCCCCGGCCAGGACGGCGGCGGCCAGCAGCACGGCCGTCCGCGCGGCCCTCGTCGTCCGGGAGCTTCGTGGTGCGGTGGTCATGACGGGCTTCCTCCCCTGCTCGCGCCCTCGTCGCGCGCCCGGCGAAGCGCCGTCGCGCGGCCCGCCCCCCTCGGCGGTCGGCTGGGGACGAGCCAACCGCCGGGGGCGAGCCGGGTCAATGGCCCCGTCCGGCAGCTTGGCGGGATCGCGCCAACTCCCCTGGCGGCCCGGCCGGAACGACCGTTTCCGGTCAGGGATCCGGTGGGGCGGCACGCGGGCGGCGGGGCGGGTGGTGCCGGTGCGGAGGCGGGCGGGGCGGCGGGGGCGGCAGGCACCCGGAGGGACGGCTTCCGGGTGCGCCGAGAAGGGCCGGGCGGCGCGCGCCGCAGGCCTGTGCGGCCGCCCGGCACGCCCCTACGATGTGAGCGCCGTCGGGCCTGACCCCCGACCCCGTCACTGCCGGCCGACGCCGGACAGCGCCGGTCCCCCCTGATGGACCGGTCGTCCCCTCGGCCGCCGCGCGCCGGCTCACCCCGGGCACGAGCGGAACGGCAGGGCGGGCACCACCGCGCAGGCCGCCCGTGATTCCTCCCACCCAAGGGGTACGCCCATGCACGCCGGCACCGCCGTACCACCGGTCAGACCCGTCCCCGCCGACCGCGCGTTCCGCGCCGGCCGCGCCCTGCTGTTCGTCCTCGCCGTGCTGGCCGCCCTGGTGGGCGCCGGCCTCCCTGGGGCCGGCCGGGCGCACGCCGCCGTTCCCGACCGCTGGGGCTTCGCCTTCCTCGACAACCCGACCCCGCCGCCGGGGTACGTCCCCGACACCAGCCGCCAGTGGGGCAGTTGGCCGTCACCGGCCGCCAACCCGGTGAGGGTGGACCAGGTCGGCACCGGGTCCTACGTCGTGCACTTCCCGCTGATCGCCGGCCCCGGCGGCATCGCGCACGTGACGGCCGTCGGCCGCACCGGCAGCTGGTGCCAGGTCCGGAGCTGGGCCACCGCCGGCACCGGGCAGGACGTCGCGGTGGGGTGCTACCGGCCGGGCGGCGCCCCCGAGGACACCCGGTTCACCGTCCTCTACACCACCAGCAGCAGCGTGCCGTCCCCGGCCGTCGGCGGCTACGGCTACGTCTACTCGAACACCACCGGCGCGGTGATCACCCAGTACAACTCGACCGGCGCCACCAACGCGGTCGGCTACGGCGGCACCGGCGTCTGGAAGGTCTGGCTGCCCGGCCTGGGCCAGCCGACCAACGCGGGGAACATCGAGGTCACCGCCGTCGACCCGGCCGCCGGCGCGCGCTGCAAGGTCGCCGACTGGGCGCCCTCCGCGACCGGCCAGACCGTCCTCGTGAACTGCTACAACGCCGCCAACGCCCCGTACGACACCCGCTGGACGCTGAGCTACTCGGAGAAGCGGGCCGTGCACGGGCCCGCGCTGCCGCCCAAGTCCTACGGCTACCTGTGGTTCAACGGCGGCGTGCCGGGCGGGACCAACTTCAACTCCTCCGGCGCGGTCAACACCCTCACCGGTTCCGTCCCCTACACCGTCAACCTGCCGAACATCGCCGTGCCCTCGGACACCGCGCAGGTCACCGCCTTCGGTCCCGGCCCGGACTACTGCGGCCTGGCCGCTCCCTGGGCCCGCAGCGCCGGCACGGTGAACCTCTACCCGCTGTGCTTCAACGGCTCCGGCTCACCGATCCCGTCCCGCTTCCTCACCGCGTACACCTCGGCGTTCTGATCCCGCCGGCGGACCCGGGACGGCGCCGTCCCGGCTCCGCCGGCACCGAAGTCCGCCGGCACCGAAGTCCGCCGGCGCCGGATTCACGGGCGGGCCCGGGTGGAACACCCGGGCAAGGGAGAGTCGGAGGAGGGGGCCGATGGACGTCCTGGGAACCGCGGTGCCGGCGGCCATCCCGCTGCTGGCCGCCCGGTCCGCGCTGCGGATCTGGCTGCGCGACGGATCCAGGGTGCTCGACTACGCCGCCGCCCTGTTCTGGTCGGGCGTGGCGATCGGGCTCGGCCTGAGCGAGGGCCCCGGCTGGCTGCTGCCCGCCGGCTGCGCGACCGCCGGGGCCACCGCGGCGGCCCACCTGCTGGTGCTCGCCACCGCCGCACTGAAGAAGCCGCTGGTCACCGTCGACCCGGCCGAGTTCCGGCAGCGGCTGCTGGAGGCCTGCGCCTCACCGAGCGGTCCGGAGTCCTTCCTCGCCGGGGTCGGCCCGGACGGCACGATCACCGTCTGGGGCCTGGAGGCCGCCGGTGTCCCGCGCCACCGCCACCGCCCCGGTCCCGGCTGCGCCACCTGCTACCTGGAGGGCATCGTCGGCGAACTCGCCGACAACGGCGCCGAGACCGTGGCCGAGTACCGGGCGCTGCTGCGCCGGCGGGCCAACCAGCTGTTCCTGCTGCGCCGCACCACCATCGGCCACCGGTGGACGGTGCGGCTCCGTCAGGTCCAGGGGTTCAAGACCCCGTTCGAGTACTCGCCCTGCCCCGAGCACCGGCTCTGACACGGGGCCCGGGCGGGGAGCGGCCCGGTTGGTCCGGATGCCACGGTGCGGGTGCGGCGAGCGGGTCGTGCGGCCACGTTGAGGAGATGGACATCGTCGTCGTACTGGAACCGGACACACCGACCAACATCCGGCTCCTCGGACCGGACCACGCGCCCGCGCACCCCGAGGTCCCGGTGCGCCGCGCGCACACCGCCCCCACGGAAGCCTCCGGCGCCTGCGGCCCCCGCACCCTGTGCGGCCTGGACACCTCCGACATGACCCTCGCGCCGCACCGGGCCGACCATCCCGACCGGTTCCGGCTGCACTGGCACACCTGCAGCGCGTGCCGCTACGCCGGGGCGGCCGTCGCCCCCGACACACCGGAGGACCGCCCCGCCGACACCCGCCCGGGGGAAGGCCCGGCGTTCTGAACCGCCGGCTTCCCGACAGCACGACCCCCGGCGCGTCGACCCCGTCCGGTCCGAGGATCGGACGGGGTCGGCGGCGCCGTAGGCTGACCGGATGACAACTGACCGTAAGACCGTGCTCGTTCCCGTGGTCCTGACCGGACTTCTGCTCGGGACGGCCGCCTGCGCGTCGTCCGGCGGTGCCGACGCCCCGGCCGGCGGTGGGAAGCCCTCCTTCGCCCAGGTGAAGTCGACGGTGCAGGGTCTCGGTCCGGACCCGTCGTGCCCGTTCGGCCTGGACCTGGCCGGCGCGCTGAAGGCGGTCGGGATCGAGCGCGGCGTCACCCCGGCCGACGGCACGGCCGGCCGGCCGGTGCGGGCCGAGGTCGTCCCGCCGCAGGAGGCCCGGCCGCTTCCGTCCGGTGTCACGCCCACCCCGGCGACGGCCTCGGTTCCCGCCCGGCCCGAGACCGTCCAGGTGTGGTGCTCCTACACCGCCGGGACGACTCCGGTGGAGATCGTCCTGCTCGCCGCCCCGGCCGAGCGGATCGCGGTCAACCTGGCCCTGCCCTACATCCAGCAGGCGGGTGGCCTCACGACCGACCAGTTGGTCGCGGCCTCCACCGACCAGCCCGCCCCCGGCGCGGCCACGACCACCCCCGGCCGCGGGTCCGTCGGCATCGCCCGGCTCGCGGTCGCCGACAGGGGCGACCTGGCCCTGCTGGTCAGCCAGGGAACCGGGGCGACCTCCCCGGACCCGGCCCTCACCGGGGAGCCCCTGCGCACGCTGGCCGAGAAGCTCGCCGCGCAGGTGCACGTCTGACCGGGTGCCGTGGAGGCACGGCGGCGAGCGCGCCGGCTAACGGAGGTCCTCCAGGACGGCGCGGGCCGCGTTGTGGCCCGGGATTCCGCTGACGCCGCCGCCGCGCACCGCTCCCGCGCCGCACAGCAGGACGTCCGGGTGCGCCGTCGCCACGCCCCAGCGGGCGGCCGCGCCCTCCGGTTCCTCCGCCGCGAACGGGAACGCCAGGTCGCGGTGGAAGATGTGACCGCCCGGCAGGCCGATCTCCCGCTCCAGGTCGAGCGGGGTCTTGGCCTCCACGCAGGGCCGTCCGTCGGCGTCCTCGGCGAGGCAGCCGGCGATCGGCTCGGCCAGCACCGCGTCGAGCTGGGCCAGGCTCGCCGCCAGGGCGCGCTCCTTGGCGGCCGGGTCGGCGAACAGCCGGGCGGGCAGGTGCAGGCCGAACAGGGTGAGGGTCTGCAGGCCCTGCCGGACCGCCTCCGGGCCCAGGACCGACGGGTCGGTGAGGGAGTGGCAGTAGATCTCCGACGGCGGCGCCGAGGGGATCCGGCCGGCCGCGGCCTCGGCGTACGCGGTCTCCAACTGCCGGTAGCCCTCGGCGATGTGGAAGGTGCCGGCGAAGGCCTCGCGCGGGTCGGCGGCGGAGTCCCGCAGGCGCGGCAGCCGGCGCAGCACCATGTTGACCTTCAGCTGCGCGCCCTCCGGCGCGGGCCCGGGTTCCTCGCCCAGCAGCCGGGCCAGGGTCGCCGGGGCGGCGTTGACCAGGACCCGGCGGGCCGCCGCCGTCGCCTCGCCGTCCCGGTGACGGTAGGTCACCTCGGCGTCCCCGCCGCCGCCGGTGGCGACGGCGGTGACCTCGCAGCCGGTGCGCAGCTCGGCCCCGGCCGCCCGGGCCGCCGCCGCGAGGGCGCCGGTCACCGCGCCCATGCCGCCGACCGGGACGTCCCAGTCGCCGGTCCCGTTGCCGATCACGTGGTAGAGGAAGCAGCGGTTCTGCCGCAGCGACGGGTCGTGGGCGCGGGTGAAGGTGCCGATCAGGGCGTCGGTCAGCACCACGCCGCGCACCAGGTCGTCGGCGAAGGACTCCTCGATCGTCTCGCCCAGCGGCCGTTCGAACAGGGCCGTCCAGGCCGCGTCGTCGCCGACCCGCCGGCGCAGTTCCGCCCGGGTGGGCAGGGGTCGGGTGAGGGTCGGGAAGACCGTCCCGGCGACGCTCCCGGTCATCGCGTAGAAGCGCCGCCAGGCCTCCCACTCGCGGTCGGTGCCGGTCAGCGCCCGGAACGACTCCCGGGTGCGGCCGGCGTCGGCGGCGTCCACCAGCAGCCCGGTGGGCTTCCCGTCCCGGACGGCGGGGGTGTAGGAGGCGATCCGGCGCCGGCGCAGCTCCAGGCGCAGGCCGAGCTCGCGCACCACCGTGCGGGGCAGCAGGCTCACCAGGTACGAGTAGCGCGACAGCCGGGCGTCCACACCGCGGAACGCCGGGGCCGACACCGCCGCGCCGCCGACCCGCGGGAGCCGTTCGAGCAGCAGCACCCGGTACCCGGCGCGGGCCAGGTACGCGGCCGCGACCAGGCCGTTGTGGCCGCCGCCGACGATCACGACATCGTGCCGGGAGGACGAGTTCGCCATGTCCGGCACGGTACGGCACCCGGGCGGCTCGGGGAACAGCGGCGGGCGGCGGCCCGGCGGGTCAGTCCCCGGCGGGGAGGTCGACGGGGAGGTCGGTGGGAAGGTCGGCGGGAAGGTCGGCGGGAAGGTCGGCGGCGAGCCGGACGGTGACGCTGTGCTCGGAGCGGACCAGTCGCAGCATCGGGCAGCGGGCGTCCGCGGTGGCCAGCAGGTCCGTCAGGGCCTCCGGCGCGGCCGGGCCCCGCAGCTCGACCTCCGCCGTCAGGTCGTACGGCACCGCGGGCGCCTCGGTCGGCACACCGAAGAACCGGGCGTCGTTGTTGCGGGCGTTCACCCGGACCTCGACCCGGTCCAGCGGGACGTCCGCCAGCGCCGCGACGCACAGGATCGTGTGGGTCAGGCAGGTGCTGACCACCGCGCAGAACAGCTCCGGCGAGGACGGGCCGAGGCCGAACCCGCCGATGTCGGGCCCGCCGTCGCCGATGAAGGACCAGTCCCCCACCCGGACCTTGCGGACCCCGGTCGCGTCGTCGGCCACGCAGACCGCGCCGACCTCCTCCTCCCAGTCCGAGCTCTTCGGCCGCCGCCGGGCGGCGTCGCGCATGGCCGCGCCCTTGTCGCGCAGGTGCTCGGCCAGCCCGGGCCGGTGTACCGCAGGTGTGTGCGTCATGGCCCGTAGCGTACGGGGCCGGGCGCCCTCACGAACCGGCGGTGGCCGCTTCCAGGGTGGTCGCCATGACCGGGCTGGTGAAGGTGTTCGTCGCGTCGCCCGTGGAGGGGTGGTAGGAGCCCCACTTGAGGTAGTTGCGGTCGCCGTCCCAGGTGGTGCCCTGGAAGGTGCCCGAGCCGGTGGTGAAGGTCTGCTTCACGCCGTCGAACCAGAAGTCGATGGTGCCGTCGGTGCGGCCGAGGCGGATCTTCAGCGCGTAGGAGTGCCACTGGTTGTTGGCGGTCGGCGCGGTCCAGAGCGTGTGGGCGACGTGGTCGGTGTCCCACTCCTGGAGGCGGATGCGCCCGGTCGTCGCGTCGATCTCGATCGGGTGGTTGGCCGTGCCGGTGCTCGGCGAGCACTTGAGCTGGAAGACGTAGCGGCTGTTGGTGTCCTTGATGTCCACCTTGGAGGACCAGCCGAGGTAGAAGGTGTCGCCCTGCTTGAGGTCGGGGCCGAGCGTCTCGCAGCGCTCCTCGCCCGCGGCCTGGAACGCCCGCCACACACTGCCCTTGACGGAGTCCTTGACGACGCCGAAGTTGCCCGCGGCGCACTGGACGCCGGTGAAGGAGGACGGGCCCTTGGCGGTGCTCGGGGTCCACAGGACGGTGCCCGCCGCGGCGGAGCTGCCGGCGCCGGCCCAGCCGCAGGAGAGCGCGAGCGCGGTGGCGGCGACGAGGCCGGTGGTGGTCCTGCGATGACGGGGCAACAGGGACATGCCTCTCCCGGGGGATGAGTGGCCGCTACGGACGGAGGCGATTCGACCACCTGGGATCCGGTCGGGCCAAGCGGACCGGCCGGAGACGGCCCTTTCGGGCACCTCTCCGGCCGGCGGGCCACCGGGGTGCCGTTACGGGGTGGGTCGCTCGCCCCGCTGCCCGGGGTCGGGGGCGCCGGTGTCGTAGGAGGAGGTGCCCTCGTCCAGCAGCGGCTCCTGGGTCTTGAGGTGCGCCGGGGCCAGCGCCCGCAGCACGTGGTAGCCGGTGATGACGACCAGGGTGCCCAGCGCGATGCCGCTGAGGCTGAAGGTGTCGGTGAACTTCAGGGTGACGTTGCCGATGCCGATGATGATGCCCGCGGCGGCCGGCACCAGGTTCAGCGGGTTGCGCAGGTCCACCTCGGACTTGATCCAGATCTGCGCGCCGAGCAGGCCGATCATGCCGTACAGGATGACGGTGATGCCGCCCAGCACCCCGCCGGGGATCGCGGCCACGACGGCGCCGAACTTCGGGCAGATGCCGAACAGCAGCGCGAAGCCGGCCGCGGCCCAGTAGGCGGCGGTGGAGTAGACCCGGGTGGCGGCCATGACGCCGATGTTCTCGGAGTACGTGGTGTTCGGCGGGCCGCCGAGCGCGGTGGACAGCATCGAGCCGACGCCGTCCGCGGAGATCGCGGTGCCCAGCTTGTCGTCCAGGTTGTGGCCGGTCATCTCCCCCACGGCCTTGACGTGCCCGGCGTTCTCCGCGACCAGCGCGATCACCACGGGCAGGGCGACCAGGATCGCGGACCACTGGAAGGAGGGGCCGTGGAAGGCGGGCAGGCCGATCCAGTCCGCCTTGCCGACGCCCGACAGGTCCAGGCGCCAGTGGTCGGTGAGCTGTCCGTTCCCGCCCACCGAGTGGATCTTGCCGAAGACCCGGTCGAACAGCCAGGAGATCCCGTAGCCGAAGAGCAGGCCGAGGAAGATCGCCACCCGGGACCAGAAGCCGCGCAGGCAGACCACGGCCAGGCCGGTGAACAGCATCACCAGCAGCGCCGTCCACTGGTCCTGCGGCCAGTAGGTCGAGGCGGTGACGGGCGCGAGGTTGAAGCCGATCAGCATGACGACGGCGCCGGTGACGATCGGCGGCATCGCGGCGTGGATGATCCGCGCCCCGAAGCGCTGGACCGCCACGCCCACCAGGAACAGCGCCACGCCCACCACGAAGACGGCGCCGGTGACCGTCGCGCTGGTGCCGCCCTGCGCCCGGATCACCGCGGCCACGCCGACGAAGGAGAGCGAGCAGCCGAGGTAGCTGGGCACCCGGCCGCGGGTGGCCAGCAGGAAGATGACGGTCGCGACGCCGGACATCATGATCGCCAGATTGGGGTCGAGCCCCATCAGCACCGGCGCCACGAAGCTCGCGCCGAACATGGCCACCACGTGCTGGGCGCCGAGCCCCGCCGTCCGGGGCCAGGAGAGCCGTTCGTCGGGGCGGACGACCGCTCCCGGTGCGGGCGTACGCCCGTCACCGTGCAGCTTCCAGCGCACGCCGAGATCCATGTGGGGGTTCGCTTTCTCTGTACTTCCGGGGAACTGTCCGCACCATTGTCCTGGTCACCCGGCCTTTCGCGTGCCACCGCCCCCTTGCTGACCTGCGCGCTTGTCCGGCCGCCGCGGTCGCGCCGGGCCGCCGGGACGGTCCCGGACCGCCTGGCGGAGGGTCAGTTCCGGTTCCGGGAAGGGGTGGAGGCCCTGCCGGCGTGCAGGAGGGCAGCGTCGAGCGGGAGGGGGGTGCGGCCGAGGAGGGCGAGGCCGGCGTCGGCGAGGAGGGTGGCGTAGTGGTCGGCGCGGCGTTCGCGGCCCCCGACGTTGCAGAGCATGTGGAGGTCCCAGGCGGTGGCGAGGGACGGCGAGCCGTCGGCGGGCAGGAGGCGTTCGAGGACGAGCAGGTCGGCGTGGGCGGGCATGGCGCGGGCGCAGTGCCGCAGGATGGCGCGGCAGCGGTCGTCGTCCCAGTCGTGCAGCACCCGGGAGAGGAGGTAGACGTCGCCGCCCTCGGGGACGTCGGCGAAGTCGCCGGTGCGGTAGTCGCAGCGGTCGGCGCAGCCCGCGGCCGCCATGGTGCGGCGGGCGGCCTCGACGGCGTGCGGGCGCTCCAGGAGGACGCCGCGCAGCCGGGGGTGGGCGGTGAGGACGCGGGCGAGGAGTTCGCCGTTGCCGCCGGCGACGTCGACGACGGTGGCGCCGGCCGGTAGCCGGGCCGCGGCGGTGAGGACCGGGTGGGCGGGGACGGGGTCGAACATCCGGGCGCTCGCCGCCATGGAGCGGTCGAAGAGGTCGGCGAGTTCGGGGTCGCGGGCGAAGTGGTCGAAGTGGTTCTCGCCGAAGAGGTGGTCGAAGGCGGGCTCGCCGGTCCGGAGGGCGTGGTCGAGGGCGCCGAAGGAGCGGTAGAAGGGGCCGCCGTACATCAGGGCCAGCGGGCGCATCGAGCCCGGGGCGTCCTCGCGCAGCAGGGTGCCGACGGCGGTGAGGCGGTGGCCGTCGCCCTCGGGCGCGACCACGCCGAGCATCGCGAGGTAGCGCAGCAGGGTGGCCAGGGCGCGGGTGTCGGTGCCGGTGCGGCGGGCGAGGGTGTCCGGGTCGGTGGGCTCGTCCGGGTCGAGGGCGTCGGGCAGCCGCAGGCGGGCAAAGGCCGCGAGGGCCTGGGTGCTCCACGCGCCGGTCAGCAGGTGCAGCAGGGTCTCGGCGGGCGGCCGGGCGGCGGGGGCGGCCAGGTGGGCGGCGAGGGTGTCACGGTGGTCGCCCGGCGCGTACAGCTCCAGGCGGCGGTAGCCCGCCCGGGAGGCGGCGGGGGCGGTGAAGTAGAGGACCGTGCCGTCCTCGTGGGGGTTGTGGCCGCCGCCGTCGGGGGTCGCGCCGTACTCGGCGAGCAGGGCGCACAGGCCGCGCAGCAGCAGCGGCTCCGGGTCGCGGACCTCGAAGGCGAGGTGGGCCTCGTGCCGGTGGGCCCGTTCGTGGTCGGCCAGCGGTAACAGCTCCGAGCCGGGCGGGACCGTCAGCGCGAACACCTCGACGGTGCGCGGCGTAGGGCCGGTGCCGGGGACGGCGGGGCGCCGGATGGTGACGTCGAGCGCGGCCGCCTCCCGGCGGTGGCGGGCGGCCAGCCGGTCGCGGACGACGGTGCTGGGGCCCGGTGGGGTGTCGGCGGCCAGGCCGCAGGCGGCCAGGTCCGCGCGCAGCGCGTGCGCGTCGGGCGGGAAGACCAGCAGCGCGGCGTGGACGAAGCGCAGGTGGCGGGTGAGGGTGCCCAGGTGCGGGGCGCCGAGGCCGGGCAGGAGGAGCGGGAGCAGGGTGGCGGTGTCGTGGCGGCGGACGAAGTCGGCCGTCGTGCGGAGGCGGGACGTGTCGTCCTCGGTGGTCGTCATGGTGTCCTCGGTGCGGGGTTGAGGGGTGCCCGGAAGGGGTCAGAGACCGACGTAGTTCTCGGCGAACCAGTCCTGCTGGGCGCGCGAGGTGCGCAGGGCCGCGAGCCGGGCGCGGCGCAGTCCCTCGTCGAAGGACGACGGGACGCCGTGCGGGGTGGGCGCGGCGTGCAGCAGCCGGACCATCCAGTGCGAGAACTCCTGGGCGCGCCAGATGTACTCCAGGCAGCGGCCCGAGTAGCCGTCCAGGGCGCGGCCGTCGCCGTGCGCGATCTCGTCGACGAGGGCGGCGGCCAGCAGCTCCGCCTCCAGCACCGCGAGGTTGGCGCCCTTGGCGGCCGACGGGGTGAGGAGGCTCGCGGCGTCGCCCGCGAGCAGCAGCGCGCCGTGCCGCAGCGGTTCGACGACGTCGCACTCCAGGTCGACCACGGTCCGCTGGACGATGCTCCCGCGGTGCAGCGGGCCGTGCTCGGCCGCGCGCATCCGCAGGTCGAGTTCGCGCCAGATGTGCTCCTCGGACCACGCCTCGGGCGGGGTGCCGCGGTCGCACTGCAGGTAGTAGCGGGTGATCTCCGGGGTGCGGGCCATGTGGCCGGCGAAGCCGTGCTCGTGCACGGCGTAGCCGACGGCGTCCAGGCTGGGCGGGGCCTCGGCGAGCAGGCCGAGCCAGGACAGGCCGTGGTCGTGGTGGTGGACGACGGCGCCGGGCGGCAGTGAGCGGCGGGCGGCGCCGTGGCGGCCGTCGCAGCCGGCGACGTAGCGGGCCCGCCAGCGGACGGGGCGGCCGTCCGGCCCGCTCGCCTCGACGGTGGGGCGTTCGCCGTCGGTGTCGAGCACCCGGTGGGCCTCGGTGGCGAAGTGCAGCCGGCCGCCGGCCGCCAGGTAGGAGGTGAGCAGGTCGGCGACGAGGTGCTGCTGCGGGTAGACGGTGTGCCGCTCGCCGCGGCCGAGGCCGGCGTAGTCGAGGCGGAAGCGGCCGTCCCCGGTGCGGAACTCGCAGGTGGCGTGGGGTCGGCCGCGGCGGTGCAGGCCGTCGGCGAGGCCGTGGCGGTCCAGGACCCGGACGGTGTGCTCGGCGAGGAAGCCCGCCCGGGCGCGGGCGTGCAGGCGGGCGCGGTCGGCGCGTTCCAGGACGACGCAGTCGATGCCCGCCCGGTGCAGGAGGTTGCCCAGGACGAGGCCGGCCGGGCCCGCGCCGAGGATCACCACCTCGGCGGACCGGTCGGACGGATCCCTTCCATCGTTACTTCCCTGACCATTCGTCATATCCACGGATCCTAATGACCCGCGGATACCGGGAAAGGGGTGAATCACTCGGGAAGGTGACGAGGCATGATGCCCGTTCGAACCCGGCGGGCCGTCGGCCCCGGTCGTGCGGGCACCGGTCCGCGCCTGCCGCGTGGACCGGTGCCCGAGGACGGATCAGCCCTTCCCCCGCTACGCGGTCGGGCTCCCGTCCCGCGCGCCGCGCAGCCCGGCCCGGCGCCTGCGGCCGGCCGTGACCAGCAACGGGGTGCCCACGGCGAGCAGCAGCGCGGCGGCCGTCCCGATCAGCGGCAGGCTGCCGCCGCCGGTGTCGGGGAGGGGGTGGTGGCCCCCCGCCGGGGGCTTGCCCACCGGGTAGGGCGCCGCCCCGTGGGTGTGCGTGTGGGTGGGGGTGGGGGTGGGCCCGTGCGAGTGCGTGGGCTCGTGCGTGGGCTGGTGGGTCGGGTGGTGCGAGGGGGAGGGGGACGGCGAGGGCGAGGGCGAGGGCGAGGGCGAGGGCGAGCCGGACGGTTGGCTGACGGGCCTCACCTCGACACTTGCCGATGCCGGGCCGGAGGTCACGGTGGTTCCGCCGGGTGCCGTGCCGGTGGCGACTGCGGTGTTGTCGATCCGTGCGGAGTGGAGGTCGTGCACCAGGACCGTGTACGTCGCGGTGCAGGTCATCGAGGCGCCCGTGTCGAGCGCGGTGGACGGGCAGGAGACCGCGGGCACGGTGCCCTCGCCGGTGAAGGCGGTCTCCTGGACGGCGATTCCGGTGAGGGGCACGTTGCCGGTGTTGGCGACCTGGAGGGTGTAGGTCACGGTCTGGCCGTCGGCGGTGACGGTGGCCGGCGACGCCGACTTGCTGAGCGTCAGGGCCGGCCTCGGCGCCGTCACGGTGGCGGTCGCGGGCGGCGAGGTGACCGTCGGGCCGACCGGCGGGGTGCCGGTGGCGGTCGCCGTGTTGGAGATGGTCCCGGCGTCCACGTCGGCCTGGGTGACGGTGTAGGTCGCGGTGCAGGTCATCGACGCGCCCGCGGCGAGGGTGGTCGACGGGCAGGAGACGGCCGGCGGCGTGCCCGTCCCCGAGAACGCGGTGTCCGCGACGACGACGTCCGTCAGGTCGAGGTTGCCGGTGTTGGTGACGACGAAGGAGTAGGTGAGCGCCTGTCCGGGCGTCAGCGTGGTGATCAGGGCGTTGCGCCGGCTGTTGACGCCCCCGCCGTTGTTCCCACCCCCGTTGTTTCCGCCACCACCGCCGTTGTTGCCCCCGCCGCCACCACTGGTGACGATCTTGTCCAGCGACAGGGCGGCCTTCGGCGAGGCGATCGTGGCGGTCGCCGGCGGTGTCGTCACCGCGGGGCCGCTGGGCGGGGTGCCGGTGGCGGTCGCCGAGTTGGTGACGAATCCGGCGTCCACGTCGGCCTGGGTGACCGTGTAGGTCGCGGTGCACGTCATCGCCGCGCCCGGGGCGAGGGTGGTCGACGGGCAGGAGACGGCCGGCGGCGTGCCCGTCCCCGAGAACGCGGTGTCCGCGACGGCGGCGTCCGTGAGCGTGACGGCACCGGTGTTGGTCACCACGAACGAGTAGTACAGCGTCTCCCCGGCCGTCAGCGTCGACACCAGGAGGTTGCGCCGGTTGTTGCCGCCGCTGCCGCTGCCGAGGTCGACCTTCTTGTCCAGGGTGAGCGACGCCTGCGGTCCGGTGACGGTCGCCGTGGTCGGCGGCGAGGTCACCGGCGGGCCGGTGGGCGGGGTGCCGGAGGCGGTCGCCGTGTTGGAGACGGTCCCGGCGTCCACGTCCGCCTGGGTCACGGTGTACGTCGCGGTGCAGGTCATGCTGTCGCCGGCGGCCAGCGGGGTCGCCGGGCAGACGACCACCGGCGGCGTGCCCGTCCCGGAGAAGGACGTCTCGGCGATGGTCACGTTCGTCAGCACCGTGTTGCCGGTGTTGGTGACGACGAAGGAATAGGTGAGCGTCTGCCCGGCCGTCAGCGTGGTGACCAGGGTGCTGCGCCGGCTGTTGACGCCCCCGCCGTTGTTCCCACCCCCGTTGTTCCCACCCCCGTTGTTTCCGCCGCCGTTGTTGCCCCCGCCCCCACCGCCACCGCTGGTGACGATCTTGTCCAGGGACACCGCGGGCTGCTGCTGCGGGCCGGTCACGGTCGCGGTGGACGGCGGGGAGGTCACCGGCGAGCCACTCGGCGGGGTTCCGGTGGCGGCGGCGGTGTTGGTGAGCGTCCCGGCGTTCGCGTCGGCCTGCGTCACGGTGTACGAGCCCGTGCACGTCGTCGCGGCACCGGGGGCCAGGGTGGTCGACGGGCAGGAGATGATCGGCGGCGCCCCCGTACCGGAGAACGACGTGTCCGCCACCGTGATCCCGGTGAGCGTGACGTTGCCGGTGTTCCGGACCAGGTACGAGTAGTCGATCACCTCACCGGCCGTCAGCGTGACGACCGTCGTGGACCGGTCGGAGCGGCTGTTGCCGCCGCTGCCGCCGCCCCCGAGCTGCCCCGTCTTCTCCAGCGAGAGGGCGGCGCTCTGCAGCGCGACGACGTCGAGGCGGGCCGGAGCCGCGGTGACCGCGGGGCCGGCGGGCGGCGTACCGCCGGCGGTGGCGACGGTGGCGAAACCCCCCGCGTCGATGTCGGCCTGGGTGACGGTGTACGGCGCGGTGCAGGTCAGCGCCGCGCCCACCGCCAGGGGGGTCGCCGGGCAGGAGACGGACGGAGCGGTACCCGTGCCTCCGAAGGCGGTGAAGCCGGCGGTGATCGCGCTCAGCGGCTCGTCCCCGGTGTTGGCGACCACGAACGAGAAGGTCACCGTCTCGCCCGCCTGACCGAGGGTCGGGGGTGCCAGGGACGGGACGACGGACAGCGACGGCGCCTGCGCCGACGCCACCCCGGCGCCGGGGAAGCCGCTGACCACCATGCCCGCGACCGCCGTCACCGCCGTCAGCAGCATGAGGAGGCGGCCGGGTCCGAACCGGCGCGGGACCACCCGCGGGGGCGTACCGCCCTCGGCCGCGGGGCCCGGCGGCCTCGCCTTGCGAACTCTCATCTGGTGCTTCTCCCAACTGGTCCGGGCACCGGGGACCCGAGGAGGGCGCCGCGACTGCCACCGTGCTGATCACCGCCGGCCGGCAGGGCCGCGCGGCCTCCTTTCCAGCGACGACGCCACCCCGCGCACGGGCGACCCGCGCAGGCACCACCGCTGTGCCGGCCGCCCCGCGGACCCGCAGGCTCCGCGTGGGCACTGCGCCATGTCTCACCGTTCGCCCCGCCGCCCAGACGTTCCACAGCCAGGGGGCCACCTGTTCAGGCGCAGGCTTTCACCGGGTCGGACCGGCCGGACGGGGCCACCACGGCCCGCCGTGCTACGGGGTCGCGCCGGGGCGCCCGCCCGGGTGAACTTCGCGGCCGCGGTCCGCGCCGTGGCCGCCGCCCTCGCCGGCGGCGCCGCACCATGAGGCAGGTTCACTACCAGGAGGATTAAATGATCAGACGATTTATCGTCACCGCTGCCGCCGTCGGCAGCCTGCTGCTCACCGGCGCCGGCTGGGCCGCCGCGAACTCCGGCGCGCACCACGGCCACCAGGGCCACGAAGGTCACCAGAGCCACCAAGGCCACGAAGGCCACGAAGGCCACCACGAGCGTCCCGACAGCGTCTGTGCCACCGGTAACGATTCGATCGGCGCGATCAACTGCGGGAACACCTACGTCTACAACCCGAACATCCTGGGTGGTCTGCTCAACCTGCTCTCCCTGCCGACGCCCGGGGGCGGCGGCGGGAACAACGGCGGCGGCGGCAACAACGGTGGCGGCAACGGCGGCGGGAACAACGGCGGCGGGGGGAGCGGCGGCAACAGCTAGTCCAGCCGGGCGGCGGCCCGCACCGGAGGGTGCGGGCCGTCGGCCTGCCCGGGGGCGTGCGCCAGTTGGCCGTGCGCCAGGCGGGCGGCGTCCGGCATCGCGGTGCGGCCCTGGTCCAGGCCGATCGCCGGCGCCGTGGTGCCGAGGACCCGGTCCTGCCCGTAGGACGACCGGCGGCCGGGCCAGACCGGGTTCCAGGTGGGCGGGCGGTCGGACGGTCCGGCTCCGCCGGGGTGTCCAGCGGGCGTCGCGGCCCCCGAGTCCTGGAGGGACCGGAGGCCGTGCGCTAAAGCGCACGGCGCGCAAGGTGTGCGTTCTACGGTGCGGTGTCGCCGCATGCGACGTCGATACCGCACTCCTCCAGGCCCGAAGGGACCGCACCATGCGTCTCACTCCCCTGTTCCAGGTCACCGCGGTGGCTCTCGCCGCGGTGGCCTCGACCGCCGTCGCCACGCCCGCCGGGGCCGCGACTCCCCCGCTGAGCGCGCCCACGGTGGTCGCCCACCTCGACCTCGCCCGCGGCCAGCAGCCGGAGAACCTCACCCCGCTGCCGAACGGCGGCACCGCCGTGACCTTCGCCTTCTCCCGCCAGGTGGCCGAGATCGACCGTGACGGCGCCGTCCGCGTCCTCGCCACCCTGCCCGCACCCGCCCCGGGGTCGGCGACTCCGGCGCTGACCTCCCCACTCCTCGGGGGCATCGTGCGCGCGGACGACGGCGTCCTCCACTTCCTCTACGCGACGGGGACCGCCGACCTCACCGGGGTCTGGCGGCTGGCCCCCGGCGGCGCCCCCGAGCGGATCGCCGCGCTGCCCGCCGACGCCCTGCCCAACGGGCTCGCGAGGGACGAGCGCACCGGCTTCCTGTACGCCGCCGACTCCGTCCTCGGCACGGTCTGGCGGATCCCCGCCGGCGGCGGAACCGCCGTCCCGTGGGCGACCGGCACCGCCCTGCGGCCCAACGGCTTCCTCGGCGCCAACGGCATCAAGGTCCACGACCGGGCCGTCTGGGTCTCCAACCTCGACAACGGCACCCTGCTGCGCATCCCGATCCGGCCCGACGGCGGCGCGGGCCGGGCCCGGGTCGCCGCCACCGGCCTGACCGGCATCGACGACTTCGCCTTCACCGGTCGCGGCGGCCAGGTCCTGGCCGCCCTCAACGGCAGCAACCAGATCGCCCTGGTCGCCGAGGACGGCACCCACAGCATCGTCCTCGACGGGTCGGACGGCCTGCAGAACCCCACCTCCGTCGCCGTCCGCGGCGACCGGGTCTGGATCGCGGACGCCGCCTACGTGACCCGGCAGGATCCGAACCTCCTGACGGCCCGCCTGGGCCGGACCACCTCGCACTGAGCGGGACCCGGGGGCCGTCCGCACCGGCCGGGTGGAGGCCCGGTCCGGACGGCCCCCGGCCCGCAGGATGCCGGGCGTGACGCACCGGCCGAGCGGCCGTCACCCGCCCGGGCAGCACCGGGCGACGAGCCCCCGCGCCGTCCTTCTTCACGGAACATCCCCGAAGAACCCCCCGTTCGGTCCTTGACCGGCGGGGGTCGTTAGTATGTACCCGCACGTGAGGCCCGGCAGACGGCTTCCCGTCGCACGCCCCGGGCCGACGACGCCCCCTGCCGCGTGCCCCGTCCGTCTGCCAACACCCCGTGGTACCGCCCGTGACCCTCGACGCCGGGCGGGCCGCGCGGATCCGCCGAACCAGGGCCTTCGAGGAGCGATGTGACGGTACACCGACCGGGGCGGGTGCGGCCGCGGCCCGGTACCTGGGCCCCGCCGGCCGGTGGACCACTCCCCTTCAGCCCGCATTCCCCCGGGGTTCCGATCATTCGTGTACCCCTGGACCCGGGAGATCCGCGCCGCCCCTTGCCCGGCGCGGGCCGTTCCCGTCCCAATCCACCAACGACACGTCAGCTCAGGTACCTCCATGCACCCCCATACCGCCCCCATCGACGGCTTCCATTACGGCTGGATCAACCCGGTCCTCTCCTACCTGGTCGCCTGCATCGGAGCCGCGCTCGGCCTGCGCTGCACCGTCCGCGCTCTGGACCTGCCGCCGCGCCGGCGGCTCGGCTGGCTGCTGCTCGGCGCCGCCGAGATCGGCTGCGGCATCTGGACGATGCACTTCCTCGCGATGCTCGGCTTCACCGTCACCGGCTCGACCATCCTCTACAACGTGCCGCTGACGCTGTGCAGCCTGCTGCTCGCGATCGTGGTCTGCGGCCTCGGCATCCTCTACGTCGGCTACCGGCCGCGCGGCCTGGCCACGCTGCTGATCGGCGGCACGGTGATGGGCCTGGGCGTCGCGGCGATGCACTACCTCGGCATGGCGGCGATGCACGTCCAGGGCCGGGTGTCGTACGACACCCTCACCGTGGCGGCCTCGGTCGCGATCGCCGTGGCCGCGTCCACCGCCGCGCTGTGGATGACCCTGAACATCACCGGCCTGGTGGCCTCCCTGGCCTCGTCGCTGATCGCCGGGGTCGCCGTGGTGGCCATGCACTACACCGGCATGGCCGCGGTCTCGGTCACGCTGGACGGCCGCACCCCGGTCGGCGGCCTGCCGGCCTCACAGTTCATCACCCCGCTCGCGGTGGCGATCCTCGTCCTGCTCGCGCTCGGCGGGATCGCGCTGATGCTCTCGCCGCAGGACGCCTCGCTCTCGGGCCGGGCCGGTGCCGCGCGGCCGGAGCCGGTGCGGGTGCCGCTGTTCGACCGGCGGGGCTGATCCGGCACCGCACCACCCTGTCGGCCCGGCGCGGGAGTCTCCCGCGCCGGGCCGTCGCGTTGTTCGGGGGGCTCCGGTCGCCGGTGCGCACCGACGGCTACGGCCGGGTGGCGGGGCAGTCGGTGTCGTGGGCGGGGAGGACGCCGTCGAGGAGGTAGCGGTCGACGGCGGTGTCCACGCAGGTGTCGCGCGGCGCGAACAGGCCCGCGTAGACGGTGTGGCGGAAGGCGCCGCGCAGGGTCACCAGGCGGGACCCGCTCAGCGCGCGGTGGGCGGAGAGCTGGCCGGGGTAGGTGGCGGCCGGGTCGCCGTCGGCGCCGACCAGCAGGGCCGGGACGGCGTTGCGCACCCGGGTGGGCGGCTCGGCGGGCTCCACGGGCCAGAAGGTGCACGGGGTGAGGTTGCGGGTGAGCGGGCCGAACAGCGGCTCGTCGGCACGGTGCGCCCGGATGTCGCGGTAGTAGGCGAGCGGATCGCGCGAGGCGGCGCGGTCGGCGCACATGATCGCGGTCTGCACGGCGGCGGAGCCTCCCGTGTCGGGCGCCGCCAGGCCGGTCAGCACCGCCTCCAGCAGCGCGGTCGGCTGAGCCGCCCGCCCCTCGGCCGCGTCCAGCAGGACGCGCACCAGGGCGGAGAACTCCTCGTAGGCGGCCGCGTCGTCACCGGCCGCCACGGTCCACAGCACCTGCGGCAGGAGCCGGGCGTCGACCTCGTGGGCGCCGACCGTCAGCGGGGCGCGCTCGGCCGCCAGGCGCACGCGCTCGACCGCCGCCAGCACCTCGGCGGTCGTCGCGCCCAGCCGGTGGCGGTCGTCGTGGGCGGCCGCCCAGCCGGCCCAGGCGGTGAGCGCCGCCGCCATCGCGGGTCCCTGGGTCGCCGTCAGGTCGGGGCCGAAGCGGTCGGGGTCCATGGCGGCGTCGAGCACCGCCCGGCCGACCCGCCCGGGAAACAGCTGGAGGTAGACCTCGCCGAGGTAACTGCCGTAGGACGAACCGAGATAGGCGATCGTCGGCTCCCCGAGCACGGTACGCACCAGGTCCATGTCCCGGGCGGTGTTGCGGGTGGAGGCGTGCGGCAGCAGGTCGCGGTAGGGGGCGCAGCGGGCGGCGAGGTCCTTGGCGACCTCGGCCGACCGGTCGAAGGTCAGCCGCTCGGGTCCGGCCGAGCCCGGGCCCGCGGTCGGCCAGCCGCAGTCGAGCGGGGTGCTGGCGCCGACGAAGCGCGGGTCCATGCCGACGATGTCGTAGCGGGCGGCCAGCGCGGGGGCGGCCTGCCGCAGGGCGAGGGCGAGGTGGCGGGCGGGGACGCCGGGGCCGCCGGGGTTGTAGAACAGGGTGCCGAGGCGATGGGCGGGGTCGGTGGCGGGCAGCCGGGCGAGGGCGACGCCGATGGTCCGCCCGTCCGGCCGCCGGTAGTCGAGGGGGACGGCGACCTCGGTGCAGCGGGCGCCGGCGGCGTCGAGTTCGGCGCCGGCGGTGTCCTCCGGGCCGGTGGCACAGGCGTGCCAGGACGGTTGCCGGGCGCGGAGCGCGGCGAGCGGGTCGGCGGTGGCCGCCGCGACGGGCGGGGCCGACGCGGTGAGAACGGTCAGGGCCAGCGCCGCCACTGCGGCGGCCGACTTGGCGGCGCGGATCACGGGGTTCCCCTCGGGTGCTTCGGCGGGCAGTCGGGGCGACGGTAGGCCGCCCGGCCGGGCGGCCGCATCCGCCGACGGTAGCGGGCGCACCCGCCGAAGTGCCCCCACGGGTCTGCTACTTCAGGACCACGCGGCGGACGGCCGGGCGCGACACGCGGCACACCACCGGACGGAAATGGTTTCCGGGCGAAGGGCGTGTCCGCGGGCGCGGTCCTTCGTTGACCGGGACGTACTGATGAGGGCGCAGCAGCCCAGGACGGCCCCACTTCGCGGAAGGCAGCAGAACGTGACCTCGAAGACCATCGACGAACTCAAGGACAAGATCAAGGAGCTGTACAACGACAAGACCGGCGATTTCAGGGTCAAGTTCGACGCGGCGATCGCAGGCCTGCAGCCGCCCACGGTGGACCCGAAGTCCGACGTCTACAAGGACTGGCGAGGCGCGACCGGCGACACCCTCGCGGAGTTCTTCGGCGAGTGGTACCAGTGGGGATGGGGCCAGCCCATCGCCGACGGGCTGCTGTACATCCGGAAGTTCAGCTGGATCAGTTACCAGAACGACGCGGGGCTCGCGTTCGTGCACAGCGAGTCCGGGCGCGACGTGCTGGCCGACTTCACGAACCTGCAGGGCCTCCAGATGGACGACCCGGACTCCGAGGACCTCGTCCGGAAGTGGATCGACGAACTCGGTCCGAAGCGGATGGCCGACTTCAAGGACGGGGACTGGTCGACCCTCAACAAGTTCTTCATCAGGGAGCTGAAGCCCGGTTCCCGGTGGATCGACGACAGCCTCGACCCGAGTGTCGTGGTCGCCCCGACCGACTGCGTCATCAACATGATCGTCGACGATCTGACCGACGAGACACCGCTCCCGATCAAGGGGGGCGTCACCATGAACGTCGGCCGGCTGCTCGCCGGCTCCAAGTACGCCGAGAAGTTCACCGGCGGAACGGCCGTGTCGTGCATCCTCATGCCCGACACCTACCACCGCTACCACGCCCCGGTCGGCGGCGAGGTGGTCGAGGCCCGCGACGACGTCGGCGGCGTCTACTACGGGATCCGGGACTTCCCCGACCTGCTCAACAAGGGCAACGTCGGCTACGGGTACGACTACAGCCTGTTCGAGGACTTCCGCCGCGGATACGTCATCATCAAGACGCCGTACCTGGACCACAAGGGGGACCCGGACGGCGAGGGCCATGTCGCCCTGGTGCCCGTCGGCCTCAACTCGATCGGCTCCGTGCAGTTCCTCGAGAAGTTCCGGAACATCACGGAGAAGTCGGCCCCGGTCGAGGTGAGGAAGGGCGACGAGATCGGCTTCTTCCAGTACGGCGGCTCGCTGAACATCCTGCTGTTCGAGGCGAACCGGTTCCCGGCGCTCCAGCTGCTCATGGGCCAGCGCATCGGGGTCCTCCAAGAGGTCGCGCACACCGAGCGCCACATGGAGCGCTACCGCCGGCCGCAGCCCGGGCCTTTCCCGCCGGCTTCCTGATCCCGGTCCCGGTCCCGAACCCGAACCCGAACCCGAACGGAAGGTGCACCATGCCCCGTCAGCCCGTGTACGCCATCCCGGCCAACGTCGCCAACACGCAGACCATCCACTTCTACCCCGACCCCGACCCCAAGAAGAAGGAGCAGGAGGAAGGGGTCCCGAAGACCGTCCGGTCCTACGCCGGGTACGCGGACGTCGACGGCCCGGGAACGGCGAAGAGCCATCTGTTCTACTGGTTCTTCGAGAGCCAGACCTATGACCCCCACATCGACGCCGACCAGCAGAAGGAGCTGATCGAGCAGACGCCCCTGCTGATCTGGCTCAACGGCGGGCCCGGCGCCTCCTCGCTCGCGGGGCTGTTCCTGGAGAACGGCCCGCTGCGTATCGGCGACGACGCCGCCGGAGCCATCTCGGTCAGCCCCGACACCTGGAACCAGGAAGCCCACGTCCTCTACTGGGACCAGCCCATCGGCTCGGGATACAGCTACTGCGAGACCAAGGACACGTACGTCGAGGACGAGGAGACCCTCAGCCAGATGTTCTGGCTGGCGCTGCAGCAGTTCTTCGCGACGTACCCGGAGTACCTGGCGTGCCCCCTGTACGTCTGCGGTGAGAGCTACGCGGGCAAGTACGTGCCGTACATCGCCAAGAAGATCCACGAGCAGAACCTCAGCAACACCGGAACGCACCTCAATCTGGCCGGCATCGCCGTGGGCAACGGCTGGATCAGGCCGGAGCTCTCCATCCGCGTCATGATCGACTACGCCTACGCGTCCGGGTTCCTCGGCCTGGGCCAGAAGGAGGTCCTGGACTTCGCCTACGCCAACTTCCAGGACGCCCTCAAGGCCGGCCAGATGAAGAAGGCCGCCGATCTCGGGAACGGCCTGGTCAACGCCGTGCTGGCGTTCGGGGGCGACTTCTACATCTACGACGTACGGAGCTGGGACGGCCTGTCGGTGGGTGCGCTGCCCGCCTACCTGAACAGCGACGCCGTCAAGGATTCCCTGCACGTCGACCACGAATGGACGTTCGCGGACAACTCCGGTCCGGTGGCCGACGCGCTGAAGGCCGACATCATGGCGGACGCCTCCTCGGTCTACACCGATCTCATCCACGCGAAGGAGCAGTACAAGGTCCTGCTCTACACCGGGGACTTCGACAGCGCCTGCGGCTACCAGAGCACCGAGGAAATCCTCGACGAGATCATGAAGGACGGCTGGCGCAACGCCAAGCGGTTGATCTGGAAGCAGGCACAGGGGAACCCGAAGGGCTTCGTCCGCACCCTGGAGAACGTCACCCAGGTCGCCGTGCCCGACTCCGGACACGAGGTGCCGGCCTACCAACCGCAGATCTCCCGGGAGATGCTCTACAACTGGCTCTTCAACCGCCGCTTCCACGGCCAGGACCCCACGAGCGCGGTCCAGGCGATCCTCGACAAGGCCCAGCAGGACGCCGACCGGGAGAAGGAGTGAGCGGGCACTTCAAGCGGACCAAGGAGACCGACGACCTGGCGGCGGCCGTGGCGGTCCTCAGGGAGGGCTATGTCTGCACCCTCGCCCACATCGACCCCGGCCCGGGCCCGGGCACGGGCCGGCCGAGGTGCGTACCCATGGTCTACGCGTACCACGAGGAGGGGGACCAGAAGCTCCTCTATCTGCACGGCTCCATCTACTGGCCGCCGCAGATGCAGCTGAATCCCTCGCTGCGGCAGCTGTGGAACGACGACGGGGTTCCCGTCTGCCTGGCCGTCACCCTCCTCGACAGCCTCCTCGTCGGCCGGGCGGCGATCAGCACCTCCCTCAACTACCGCTCCGTGGTGGTGGACGGCATCGCGAAGAAGGTCGATCCGGCGGAGCGCGCGAAGGCGTTCGAGGCGCTCAGCAACCAGGTCATCCCGGGCCGATGGCCCGAACTGCGCCCGATCAAGGACGCCAAGGGCGGCGAGCTGGACACCGACGGCGAGCACACCCCGACCGTGGGAGTCCTCTCCGTCAGCCTCACCGAGAACGCGACGGTGCGGATCAAGCGGCACCACGCCGCCGAGCCGGAGCACGAGAACCAGCAGGACTGGGACTGGGACCACGGCAACGCCTGGGGCGGCCTGCTCCCGATGCGCATGGTCTACGGACCCGCCGTCCCCGACTCGCACGTCAAGGACAAGGAGGCCGACCCGCCCGACTCCGTCCAGCGGCTCATCGGCAGGCCTACCTAGAACGACGCCACGTCCTGCGAGCCCGGGGGAACGCTCGCAGGACGTGGCCGCCGCCGTGGCCGGGTTACGACCCGGTGGCCGCGGTGGTGTCGCCGCGGCCCTCCAGGACCACGGCCGGCTCCAGCGGGGAGGCGATCTCCTGGCCCTTGCTGCGCGCGGCCCAGTCGCGGATGCCGATCAGGACCATGACGAAGAAGATCCCGTAGACGATGCCGGAGAAGTACAGCTCGGAGTGGATCGCGAGCGGCACGCCGACCAGGTCGACGGCCAGCCAGACGAACCAGAACTCCACGTACCGGCGGGCCTGGGTGTACATCGCCAGGATCGAACCGACGAAGATCCAGGCGTCCGCGAGGACCATCCACCAGGGGGCGCCGGGGTAGAACGAGGCGTCGGTCCCCTTGAGCAGGGCGGCGAACGCGAAGGTGCCGACGGCCATGATGGCGATGAGGACCGAGCGCTCCCGCCAGGAGGCCCAGCGGACGTTGATCGTGCCCTCCTGCTGCCTGCTGCGCCGCCAGGTGGCCCAGCCCCAGGTCGCCGAGACGATGATCACGACCTGCCGGGCGGCGTTGCCGCCGAGGTGGACGTTCAGGCTGGCGATGAGCAGCAGGACCGATCCGAGGATCTGCACGGGCCAGGCCACCAGCGAGCGCCGCAGGGCGAGCCAGACGGTCGCGAGCGCCAGAATGTTGCCGAGGAAGTCGGACCAGTAGACGGGGAGGCCGAAGAAGCTGAACTGCTCGTTCAGCCACTGGAGTGCGCTCATGACTAACACCTTTTGTTTGCTGGGGGAACAATTCCGGGTGTGAGCTGCGGCCCGGGACGGGGCCGGTGACGAGGCGTGGAGCACGGCGGTGGGGGCGGGGGCCGTGCGCGGGGGACCTCAGGGGGCGGTGCCGGTGGTGCGGTGCGCGGTGCCGGTGGTGCGGTGCGCGGCGAGCGCGTCCTCGCGGACGCGCCGCCCGTGGTCCGAGGCGAGCACGGCCTCGGACCGCCGGACATCCTCCCGCACGGCGCGCACCAGCGCGGCGGGGGACGGGAACTTCACGGTGTCGCGGATCCGTTCGGCGAACCACACGGTAACCCGCTCGCCGTAGACGTCCTCCGCGAGGTCGTGGCAGTAGGCCTCGACGTGGACGTCCGCGGTGTCGCAGAAGGTCGGGTTCGATCCGACGCTGATCGTCGCCGGGTGGACGGCGCCGGTGCGGTGGCGGACCACCCAGCCGCTGTACACCGCGGCCGGCGGGACCGGGGAGTCCGGGCCGGCCGCGATGTTGGCGGTGGGGAACCCGAGGCCGTGGCCCCGGCCGGCGCCGTGCACCACCGTGCCGGTGAGGTGCGGGCGGGCGGCCGGGGCCCCGGGCCCGGGGGTCTCAGGCATGGGGCAGGAGCTCGCGGAACTGGCTGGTGTGGAAGACCAGCGGCTCCACGCCGGCGAAGAGTTCGACGCTCAGCAGTTCCAGGAGCACGATCTCGTGGTCGCCGCCGTCGTAGGTCGCGTTGACCCTGGCCGTCAGCCAGAGCGCGGCGTCCTCGACGAGGACCGCGCCCTCGGGCGTCGCCGTCCAGCCGATGCCGTCGAAACGCTTGGCCTCGCGGGAGGCGAGGCGCCGGCAGAGCGCGCCCTGGCCGTGGCTGAGCACGCTCAGTCCCACCACCGGTGCCTGCGCCAGGCGCGGCCAGGTGGTGGAGGTGCGGGCGACGCTGACGGCGACCATCGGCGGCTCGAGGGAGATCGAGACGAAGGAGCTGGCGGCGAAGCCGACCGGCTCGTCCCCGCGCAGCGCGCCGATCGCGACCACGCCGGTGGGGTAGGCCCCGAAGGCCTGTCGCAGGGTCGCCGCGTCCAGCTCCGCCGGCGTGGACGTCCCGGCCGGGTCGTCGGCAAGGGTGGCCATGGTCATCGACATCCTCTCGTCATCCTCTCGTCGCGGGTGCGGTGCTCAGTGCCGGTACCGCGCCGCCGGGTGGCTGGCCGGCAGCGCGGGGTCGCCCGAGCCGGTGAGCCGCTCGCGCAGGCTCTCGCCCTCGGTGTACTCGCCGCGGAAGACGCCGCGGGCCCGCAGGATCGGCAGCACCGACTCGACGAACTCGGTCGTCGAGGCCGGCTGGACCGCCGGGGAGAGCAGGAACCCGTCCAGGTCGGCGCCCTCGGCGAGGGCGCAGATCTCGTCGGCGATCTCCTCGGGCGTGCCGACGACCGGGCGCGCGCCCACGCCGTGGGTGTGCCAGTCGGCGAGGACGTCGCCGACGGTCTTGCCGGCGAAGCGGGCGACCTGGGTCTGCGACATCTCGGTGGAGAGCTCGGTCATGGGCGTGTCGGGCGCGTAGGAGGAGAGGTCGAGCCCGGTGAACATGGCGTAGCTGGCGACGGTGACCTCGGGCCGCTGGGCGTCGAGGATCCGCTGGTAGCGGCGCTCGGCGTCGGAGGTGGTGGCGCCGACGACGCAGGAGAACGCCGACATCACCTTGACCTCGTCGGCCCGGCGGCCCGCCTTGACCGCCTCCTCGCGGATGGAGGCGGTGTGTCCGGCGAGCTGCGCGACGGAGCCGCTGCCCACGAACATGCACTCGCCATGGCGTCCGCCGACCCGGCGGCCGGCGGGCGAGGCCCCGGCCTGGAAGAGGACGGGCGTGCCCTGCGGGGAGCGCGCGGTGTTGCCGTAGCCGTGCGAGCGGAAGAACGGTCCCTCGTGGCTGACCAGGTGGACCTTGGCGGGGTCGGCGAAGCGGCCGTCCTTGTCCTTCTCCAGCGCGTCCGGCTCCCAGGCGCCCTCCCAGTACTTGTAGACGAGGTCGAGGAAGTCCTCGGCCATCCGGTAGCGGTCGTCGTGCGCCACCATGTCCATGCCGAAGGCCTTGACCGCGGTGTCGGCCGTGCCCGTCGTCACGACGTTCCAGCCGATCCGGCCGCCGGAGAGCTGGTCGAGGGTGGCCATCCGGCGGGCGAAGGCGTACGGCGGTTCGACGAGGACGGAGCCCGTCATGACCAGGCCCAGGTTGGTCGTCGTCGACAGCAGCGCGGACGCCACCACCACCGGGTCGAGCCGCGGCAGGTCGAGGGTCTCCTCGGTGGCGATCGGCGGGCGGGTGCCGTCGATCTCCGACCAGCCCCAGGCGTCGGCCAGGAAGAGGAAGTCCAGCTTGGCGTCCTCGCAGATCGCGGCGAGCTCGCGCCAGTACCCGAGGGTGTCGAAGAGGTGTCGCCGGCTGTCGGGGTGGCGCCAGGTGGCGGTGCCGCTCGCGTTGGTCTGGGCGTTCTCGAACAGGCCGATCTTGAGGTTCTTCATGGGTGGTTCTCCGTAGTGCTGGTGAGGGTCCCGCGGGGGGAGGAGTCAGGAGGCGGAGGGAAGGGAGGGGGCGTCGAGCTGGGCCGCGTAGGGCATGGAGGACTGGGCGCCGAGGCCGGTGACGGCGTGCGACGCGGCCCGCACGGCCCGTTCGACGGCGGCCGGCAGGGCGGCGCCGCGGCCGAGGGCGTCCGCGAGGGCGCCGCAGAAGGTGTCGCCGGCGCCGACGGTGTCGACCGCGTCCACCCGGGGCGCGGGGACGTGGGCGACGCCGGCGCCGTGGGCCTCCCTGAGGAAGGCGCCGTCGGCCCCGAGGGTCACCACGACGGCCCGGCACGGGAGCGCGGCGTGCTCCAGCAGGTCCCGCGCCTCGTTCAGGGTGGCGGGCCGGGCGGCGCCGAGCAGGGAGGCGAGCTCGCCGAGGTTGGGGACCAGGACGTCGACCGCCGCCAGCACCCGCGGGTCGACCGGGCGGGCCGGTGCGGGGTTGAAGACGACGGTCCCGCCCTGCTCGCGGGCCCGCAGGACCGCGAGGTCGACCAGTTCGGGGGCGATCTCGTTCTGCACGAGGACGACCTCGCCGAGCGAGCGGACCAGCCGCTCGGGCAGGTCCTCGACCGCGAGGGCGGCATTGGCCCCCGCGTTCACGACGATGGTGTTCTCGCCCGCGCCATCGACGACCACGGCGGCGAGTCCGGTCGGGTGCCGCTCGTCCGTCCGCACCGCGGTGACGTCCACACCCTCGGCGCGGAGCGCGGCCAGCAGGCCGACCGCGTCCGCGCCGACCCGGGCCACCAGGCGCACCCGCGATCCGAGCCGGGCGGCCGCGACCGCCTGATTGGCGCCCTTGCCGCCGGCCCCCTCGGCGAAGTGCCGCGCGAGCACGGTCTCGCCGGGGTGCGGCAGGCCCTCGACGCTCAGCACGAGGTCGCGGTTCACCGAACCGACGACGGTGATGGACGGCATTGACGCTCCTTTGGGAGATCGATTTCCGACATGCTGTACCAGCACCCCCCAGCCGTCAAGTAGCCTCCTCATGAAAAGACCGCCCCGATGTCGTGGCCTCCCACCGCCCACCCATCCCGAAGGACACCCCACGTGACAGCGCCCCGACTCCTCGACGTGGCCGAGGCCGCCGGCGTCTCCCGCGCGACGGCCTCACGGGTACTCGCCGGCACACCGCGCAACGTCGACCCCGAGCTCGCCCGCCGCGTCGAGGAGGCCGCCCGGCGGCTGGGCTACCAGGCCAACCACTCGGCCCGGGCACTGCGCACCGGCAGCACCGGCGCCGTCGGCGTCGTCGTCCCCACGCTCGCCAACCCGTACTTCGTCCAGCTCGCCGACGCCATCGCCCAGCACGTCCGGGCCGCCGGCGGCACCCTGATGGTCTCCGACGCGGCGAACGACCCGGCGATCGAGGCCGAGCAGATCGACACCCTGCTCGCCGGCCGGGTCGACGGCCTGTTCGTCGTCCCCGTGTCGGCCACCGAGTCCGGCCCCGCGATCCGCAACGCCGCCGCCCGCCACCCCGTCGTGCTGTTCGACCGCTGGGCCAGGGGATCCGGCACCGTCGCCGTGACCCTCGACAACGCGGCCGCCGTCCGACTGCTCGTCGACCACCTGGAACAGACGGGCCGTCACCGGATCGCGCTGGTCGCGGCGGACCAGGCCTCCTCCTCGGGCGCCGAGCGGCTCGCGGCCTTCACCGAACTGCAGGGCGACGGCGCCACCACCGTCCTGCTGCCCAACTTCACCACCGACGCCGGACGGACGGCCGGACGGCGCATCGTCGAGCAGCGCGACCGGATCGACGCGGTCGTCTGCGGGGCGGACGTGCTCGCGGTGGGACTCGTCAGCACGCTGCACCGCTCGTCGGTCGCCGTGCCCGGGAAGATCGCCGTCACCGGCTTCGACGACACCGAGATACTCGAACTCTTCGACCCGCCCATCACCTCGATCCGCCACCCGCTGTCCGCCATGGCCGAACGCGCGCTGACCCTGCTTCAGGCCCCGAGCCGCGAGCGGACCGAGCGGGTCGAGCGCTTCCGGCCCCAGCTGGTCGTCCGCGCCTCGACCGAGGTCGGCACCTGATCCGCCGTCACCCGGCAGGGCCCGCCGGGCGGGCCGGAGCCCTGCGGGCCAGCAGCTTGCCCGACTCCCACAGCAGGAGGAGCGCGACGGCGGCCAGCAGGGCCCAGCCGAACTGCCGGGCGTCGAGGTCGGTGGTCCCGAGGATCCGGTGGAACGCGTCCATCTGGGTGACCAGCACCGCCAGGACGAACTCCGCCAGGGCGGCGATGTTCATCTGCCTGCTGTCGAAGGTGCTGACGGTCAGCACCGACGCCCGTTCGCTGCGGCACTCGTAGGCCGCCACGATCAGGCAGAGCGCGAAGGCGGTGAACGCGATCGAGTTGCCGACCCGCAGGCTGTCGTAGTGCGCCTCGCCCAGCTTGATCAACGCCAGCAGCGCGATCGTGACGGCCAGCCCGGCGAGCCCGACGGTGATCACGACGGGCCCGGTCAGCACCGTTTCACCGCGCGGGCGCGGGGTGCGCCGCATCAGACCGGGGCTCTCCCGGTCGAAGCCCAGGGCGAAGCCGAACGGGGCGTTGACGACGAAGTGGATCCACAGCACCTGCGCCGGGGTGAACGGCTCCCCCGCCGCGAGGTCGAAGACCGTGGCCCCGAGGAAGGTCAGCACGAAGGTCACCAGGAGCACCAGCACGAACCGGATGTACTTGGTGAGGTTGTCGTAGAGCTTCCGGCCCTCCGCCACGGCGTGGACGATGGTGGCGAAGTTGTCGTCGGCGAGGACCATGCGGCTCGCGTTCTTGGCGACGTCGGTGCCGCTGCCCATGGCGATGCCGATGTCGGCGGCCTTGATGGCGGGCGCGTCGTTCACCCCGTCGCCGGTCATCGCGACCACGTCGCCCTTGCGCTTGAGCGTGTCGGCGAGCAGGACCTTGTGCTCCGGCGCGACCCGGCCGACCACGCCGATGGCGTCGATCCGGGCGAGCCGCTCCGGTTCGGACAGGTCGGCGAAGTCCGCGCCGAGGACGGCCTCGCCGTGGATGCCGAGCCGGCGGGCGATGGCCGCGCCGGTGGTGACGTCGTCCCCCGTCACCATCCGGACCCGGATGTGGGCGGCCTGCGCGCTGGCGACCGCGGCCTTCGACTCCTCGCGCGGCGGGTCGACCATGCCCACCAGGCTCGTCATCCGCAGGTCGGTGACGAGCGCCAGGAGGTCACCGCCCGGATCGAAACCGGCCGGGTCCAGGTCGCGGACGGCCCCGGCCATCACCCGCAGCCCCTCACCCCCCATCCGCTCGATCTGCGCCCGGGCCCGCGCACCGAGGTCCTGGTCCCACGGGACGAGCGCGCCGGCCGCGAGCGCGGTGGTGGCACGGGCCGTCACGGCCGGGGCGGCGCCCTTCACGAAGCAGCGCACCACCGGCCGGCCGGCCGCGTCCTTCGCCGCGTTGAAGGTGGCCATCAGCTTGTAGTCCGGGTCGAACGGGAGCGTGGCGAGCCGCGGCAGACGCTCCCGGGTGGCCTCGATGTCCAGCCCGGCCTTGTGGCCCAGGACGAGCAGGGCGCCCTCGGTCGGGTCTCCCACGACCTGCCCGTCCACCAGCTTCGCGTCATTGGCGATCAGGTAGGGCAAGACGGCGTCCTCGATGCCCGCCGAGGAGCCCGCCGCGTGGTGGACCTTCCCGTCGAGGCGGTAGCCGGTGCCGGAGACGGTGTAGCGGTCGGTGGGGCTGAGGACCTCGACGACGGTCATCTGGTTCATCGTCAGGGTGCCGGTCTTGTCCGAGTTGATGGCCGAGGTGAAGCCGAGGGTCTCGACGGACGGCAGCTCCTTCACGATCGCGTGACGCTTGGCCAGGTTGAGGCTTCCGACGGAGAGGATCACCTGGCTGACCGTCGGCAGCGCCTCCGGGATCGCCGCGATCGCCAGCGAGACCGCGCTGACGAACAGGGCGTCCCAGGCCTGGTCGCGACTGCGGCCGAGGGCGAACATGACGACCATGGTCAGGCCCGCCGCCGCCGCGATCCACAGCGTCAGGGTGTTGAGCTCCCTGGTGAGCGGCGACTGCTCCTTCTCCGTGGCCGCCAGCATCCCGGAGATCTTCCCCAGTTCGGTGCCGGCGCCCGTCGCGGTGATGACGAGCAGTCCGCTGCCGTGCGTGACCGGGGTGTTCATGAACGCCATGTTGGTCTGGTCAGCCGGCCCCGGCCGCTCGGCCGTCACCGTGCCCGCGTCCTTCACCGCCGGGACGCTCTCGCCGGTCAGCGCCGACTCGTCGATCTGCAGGGCGCTGGCCTCGACGATCCGCCCGTCCGCCGGGACCTCGTCACCGGCCGAGACGAGCACGACATCGCCCACGACCAGTTGCTCCGCCGGGATCTCGGTCTCCGTCCCGTCCCGCCGGACCCGGGCCGTCGCCTCCATCATCGACTTCAGCGCGTTCATCGCGCTCTCGGCCTTGCCCTCCTGGCGCAGGCCCACCACGGCGTTGAACAGCGTCAGCACGAGGAGCAGCACCGCGGTGGTCCACTCCTTGATCGCCAGTGAGACCACCGCCGACACCACCAGGATGATCTGCATGTAGCTGCGGTACTGGTCGAGGAAGCGCAGCCAGCCGGGCCGCGGGCGCTCCTCGGGGAGTGCGTTCGGCCCGTTCACGGTGAGCAGTTCGGCCGCCCGGGCAGCGGTGAGCCCCACCGCCGGGTCCACCCCGAGCCGCGCCGCGACCTCCTCCGGAGGCCGGGCGTACCACTGTTCCGGGACCTCTCGCCCCGAAGGGCCGGCCTGCTCCGCCATCGTCGCTCGTTTCCTCAAGGTCCGCCTCGTCCCGGGGGTCGAGGCCCTCGGCCGGGTCCGCCTTCGAATCCGGGTCCACCCGCAGCGGCTCGATGAACCTCGCCGTGCGGGCGGGGACGCAGGACGGACCGGGACCGGCGGCGCGGGAGAGTGCTCCTGCCACCCTGCGGCCCGCGGGTGTCGGCGGCAATCCGGCGGCGTCCTTCCGGTGGCCCCGGGTCGCCCGTCCGGCGGCCGGGCGTGGCGACGCGCGAGGCCCGGGCCGAGGATGGGGCCGTCGTACGTTCCCCTTCGGCCGGAGGCCATGATGGCGACCCTGACGGTATGGCGCTTCCCCACCGCGGCCGGCGCCGACGAAGCCCTGGAGACGCTGAAGAAGCTGCAGCGCCAGGAGTTGATCACGCTCCAGGACGGGGCCGTGGTCAGCTGGCCCGGTGAGGCCGGCAGGCCGCGGACCCGCCACCTGGGCGACCTGACCGGCATGGGCGCCCTGGGCGGGGCCTTCTGGGGCTTCCTCCTCGGAATGATCTTCTTCGTGCCGGTCCTCGGCGCGGCGATGGGCGCGGCCGGCGGCGCGCTCGGAGGCCACCTCGCCCATGTGGGCATCGACGAGGACTTCGTCCGGCAGGTGCGGCGGAAGGTGACGCCCGGCAGCTCCGCGCTGTTCGTCCTCAGCTCGGAGGCCGTGCTCGACCGGGTCAGGTCCGCGTTCGAAGGGCTGCACGCCGAACTCATCGAGACGAATCTGTCGGCGGAGGAGGAGGCCCGGCTGCGCGAGGCGTTCACCGAGGGCCGGTGACCCCGGCCGGCGGCGAGCCATCGTGTGACGCAGGACACATCGGACGCTTGTCACATTTCGGCGGCGCGTCCGGTCAGGAAGGTGAATCCCCACGACACGAGGAGCACACCATGGACGCCCGTCTCGACTACTTCGGCAACGCCGTCGGCGCGAAGGTCCTGCGGCACATCAACTCGGCCGGCAAGGCGCTGTCGGACTCGGGGCTGCCGCAGGCGACGCAGGAGCTGGTGAAGATCCGCGCGAGCCAGATCAACGGCTGCGGGTTCTGCACCGACATGCACACCAAGGACGCCGCGCACGCGGGGGAGACCGCCCTGCGGCTCAACCTGGTGGCGGCCTGGCGGGAGGCCACCGTCTTCACGGACGCCGAGCGCGCCGCGCTGGAGCTGGCGGAGCAGGGCACCCGGATCGCGGACGCCGCCGGCGGCGTCACCGACGAGGCGTGGGCGAACGCCGCCAAGCACTACGACGAGGAGCAGCTGGCCGCTCTGATCTCGCTGATCGCCGTGATCAACGCCTACAACCGGATCAACGTCATCAACCGGCAGCCCGCCGGGGCGTACCAGCCCGGCCAGTTCGGCTGACCGGCCGCACGGGAGACCGTGCGGCTGTCCGCCGCGAGGCCCGCTGCTTCGGTGCCGCGCGGCGGGAGGCCGCGCTGCTGCCCGGCCCCGGTGCGCGCCTCGCCGGGAGCCGGTTCGCCGGCCGGCTCGCGCGGCGGGGCCGAGCCGGTCCAGGCCGGCCCGCACGGTGCGTGCGGGCCGGCCCGTCCGGTCAGTGCACCGGCGGCACGGCGACCGGTGAGGAGCCGCCGGGGACCAGCAGCCGCGGTGCGCCGGTCCCGTCGGCGGGGACGGACCAGAGGTCGCCGCCCTTGCCCTCGCGGGCCGGGAGGGCGTAGGCGAGGGTGGCGTCGTCCAGCCAGGCCGCCTGGTCGTCGACGCTGTGCGACTCGGCCAGCGGGTGCTCGCGGAGGTCCGCCAGGTCGAGGACGTACAGCCGCCAGGGGGCGGCCGGGTCGTCCGAGACCTTCTTCTTGAAGGCGATCCGGGTGCCGTCCGGGGAGAGCGAGGGGCACTCCACGTTCTCCCGCAGGGTGCGCGCCGACCACGCCCCGAGGTCGCCCTCGACCAGGTGGGTGCGGCCGCCGGTCGCGACGGTGGCGTAGAAGCGGTTGTCGTCGGCGGCGAAGTCGACACCCCAGTAGTTGACGTCGGCGGCGTGGTACCGGCCGCCGCCGAGGGTCAGCGGGATGTCCTCGATCGACTTGACCAGGTAGCCGGTGCGCAGGTCCAGGATCGACGTGCGGGTGGAGAAGCCGCTCGCCGCGTAGGAGTCCCCGACCGCGAAGGTGGTCCAGGAGAGCACCTGTCCGGAGGGCGACACCCGGGCCCGGTTCGGGATGCCCGGCACGGTCACCGTCCGCAGCTCGGTGAACCCCCGGTCGTAGACCACCGCCTGGGTGCGGGCCGGGGTACCGGGCAGCGCCCGCAGGCACAGGGCCCGCTCCCCCGCCGCGTAGAACCGCGCGCAGGACGGCCCGTCCGGCGCGCCCGGGGTGCGGGCGACCCGGCCGGTGGCGGTGTCGCGGTAGTAGAGGCCGGGCTCGTGCAGGGTGAACGAGGCCTCCGCCGCGACGAGCCGGTGCCCGCCGCCGCGCTCGCGGGCGTGCAGCACGTAGCCGAGGGAGCCGCCCAGCAGGACGAGGACGGCGAGGACCAGGACGGTCGGGCGTGCCTGCACCGTCGCCCGCGGGTTCACGCCGTTCCCCTTCCCGGCAGGATCCGCCAGGCGGCGGCGAGGGCGGCGGCCAGCGCGAGGGCGGCCGCCAGCAGGGCCGGGCGCGGGCCCCACCACGTCCAGGCGACGCCGAATCCGGCGGCCCCGACCAGCCGGGCCAGCGCCTGCCCGGTCTGCAGCACCGCGAGCCCGCCCGCCCGGCCCCCGGCCGGCAGCACCGGCCCGGCCAGCGCCATCAGCACGCCGTCGGTGGCCGCGTAGAAGACGCCGAGCAGGGCGAGGACGACGACGGCGCTCGGCCACCCGAGCGGCGCCAGCAGTGTGAGGTAGGCCGCGAGCAGCGCGCCGTGCCCGAGGAGGAACGGGGTCCGCCGTCCGGTCCGGTCCGCGATCCGCCCGGCCGGTACGGCCAGCAGCAGGTAGCACGCCGCCGCGCCGAGCGGCAGCAGCGGGAAGAGCACGGGCGACAGGTCCAGGCCGCGCTGGAGGAGCAGGTAGAGGAAGGAGTCGCCGATCGTCGCGGCGCCCAGCAGCGCGGCGGCCGCGGTCACCCGCCGGAACACGGGGTCGCGCAGCACCTTGTGCTTCGCCCGGGCGGGTCTCGGCGCGGCCGCGGCCGGGACCGGGGCTCCGGCCGGCGCCGGGGCTCCGGAAGGGACCGCGCGCGCCGGGACGAAGAGGACCAGGACGAGGACGCCGAGCAGGCCGGTGGCGAAGCTGACCACGAAGACGGCGTCGTACGCGTCCGCCGTCGCCCACAGCACCGCGAAGGCGACCAGCGGACCGAGCAGCGCCCCCGTGGTGTCCATCGCCCGGTGCACGCCGAAGGCCCGGCCGAGCACCTCCGGCGGTGCGCTGAGCGTGATCATCGCGTCCCGCGGGGCGGTCCGCACGCCCTTGCCGAGCCGGTCGGCGGTCAGCGCGGCGGCGATCCCGCCGGCCGCGCCGCCGGCCAGCAGCAGCCCGAGCCGGGAGAGCGCCGACAGCAGGTAGCCCGCCCCGGCGACCGTCCGGTGCCGGCCGCCGCCCCGGTCGGCGAGCCGGCCGCCGAGCAGCCGGACCAGCGCGGTGGCGCCGTTGAACAGCCCGTCGAGGAAACCGAACTGGAGGGGTGAGAGGCCGAGGCCCAGCACCAGGTAGAGCGGCAGCACGGCGGTGACCATCTCCGAGGAGACGTCGGTGACCAGGCTGACCGCACCGAGCGCGACGACCGTGCCGGGGACGCGCCGCCCCACCCCGGCGGGGCGGGGCGGCGCGTCCGGGCGGCGGCCGGTGGTGGCCAGGTACATCATCAGTGGCAGCTGTACGTCGGGCCGGTGTCCTTGACCTGGCCGTCCGCGCCGACGTAGGTCCAGCCGTACCCGGAGTCGGTGAAGTCCAGCTTCAGCACGCCGTAGTCACCGCTGATCCGCTTCTGGCTGTTGGGCTGGACCTGCTCGATCGGGTACGGCTCGGCGCCGCCCGTCCCGCCGACGATCTCCACGATCCCGTCCGCGGTGGCCCTGCCGTCCGGGTCCTGCGGGGCGAACCGCTCGTAGTGGTGGTCGTGCCCGTTCAGCACCAGGTCGGCCCCGGCACCGTAGAGGATCCGCCACACCGGCCGGGAGACCGGGTCGTTGCCGTGCCCGCCGGAGGAGTACAGCGGGTGGTGCCAGTAGGCGGCGACGCACTTCTTCGCGTTGGCCGCCAGATCGGCCTTCAGCCAGTCGATCTGGGCGCTCTGGTCGAAGGCGTTGGAGTCCAGCGCGACGAAGTGCCAGTCGCCCTCGTCGAAGCTGTACCAGCTCTTGCCCTGCGGGTAAGCGATGCTGCCGAAGTACGCCTTGTACCCGGCCAGCGATCCGGCCGGGTCGTAGGTCTCGTGGTTGCCCGGCACCGGGTGGGTCCTGGCCTTGAACGCGCCCCAGCTCTTGTCGTAGTAGCTCTTGAAGTCCGCCAACCGGGCGTCGTCGTACTGGTTGTCACCCATCGTCAGATAGAACCTCGGGTCGATCCGCTGGGCCAGCGCGGCGGTCTTCGGGTGCGCGCAGCCGCTGTCCGAGGCGGTGCACCGGGCGGCGATGTCACCGGCCGCCACCACGGTGAAGGCGCCGGCCGACGGCCCGGTGGGCGTGGGCCCGGTCGGCGACGGGCCGCCGTCCAGGGCCCCGTACACCTCCAGCTCGAACAGCGAGTACCCGTACGCCGTGCCGCGCGCCGTCCCGTACATCCGGACGTAGCGGCCCCTGCCGGCCAGGCCCGTCCAGTCGTCGCTCCCGCCGTTGCCGGCCTTCTCCTCCGCCATCGCCGTCCAGGTCACCCCGTCGGCCGACACCTCCAGCCGGTACGCCTTGGCGTACGCGGCCTCCCAGCTCAGCTTCACCCGCGAGACGGCGGCGTTCGCCCCGAGGTCCACCCGCAGCCACTGCGGGTCCTTGCCCTCCTCGCTCGCCCACCGCGTGGTGGCGCTGCCGTCGACCGCCTTCCCGGCCGCGTACGAGGACCCCTCCGTGGAGGAGGCCGTCGCGGCCTTCCCGCGCGAGATCAGCGGATCGGCCGCCGCCCCCGCCCGCCCGGACCAGCCGAGCACCAGACCGCCGAGCAGGACGAGCACGGCGGCGAACACACCGACATGGACAGGCCTTACCGAGACACCCGGACGCATCCTTGTCCTCCCTGACCTTGCAGAACGGTGAGAGCCGGACTCCGGTGCACACCACGCGGTCACCGCGCCGCCGCGGCGGCCGGGTCAGAGCTCTCACTGAGCGCGTCACGCCCCATCCGGAGCGTAGTAGAAAGTAAAGTTTCCTGACAATACCCGGGCAGGCGCCGAACTGCCGTCCGAATCCGTCCACCCCCTCCCCCGGACGCTCCTCTTCGCCGAAATTTACCCCCGGGGGTATGGTGGGAGGCGAACGGATACCCCACTGGGTATTTTGGAAACGGCTGCAGGAGCGATCCACGTGTTCTTCGCCCAGTACTACCTCGACTGCCTCTCCCAGGCCTCCTACCTGGTCGCCGACGAGACCACCGGCCGCGCGGTGGTGATCGACCCGCGCCGGGACATCGACGAGTACGTCGCCGACGCCGAGGCGCACGGCTTCACCGTCGAGGCCGTCATCAACACCCACTTCCACGCCGACTTCCTGGCCGGGCACCTGGAGCTGGCGGCCCGCACCGGCGCGTGGATCGGCTACGGCCGCCGGGCGGTCACCGAGTACCCGATCCGCGAGCTCGCCGACGGCGAGCGGATCGGCCTGGGCGAGGTCACGCTGCAGATCATGGAGACGCCCGGGCACACCCCCGAGTCGATCAGCGTCCTGGTGTTCGAGCAGGCCGCGGACACCGTCCCGTACGGCGTGCTGACCGGCGACGCGCTGTTCATCGGCGACGTCGGCCGCCCCGACCTGCTGGCCTCGGCGGGCACCACGGCCGAGGAGCTCGGGCGGATGCTCCACCACAGCGTCCAGCACAAGCTGATGGCCCTGCCCGACGAGGTCCGGCTCTTCCCCGCCCACGGCGCCGGCTCCTCCTGCGGCAAGAACCTGTCCACCGAGCGCCAGTCCACCATCGGCGCGCAGCGCGCCACCAACTACGCCTGCGCGCCGATGAGCGAGGACGAGTTCGTCGCGATCGTCACGGCCGGCCAGTCCGCCGCCCCCGGGTACTTCGGCCACGACGCCGCCCTCAACCGGCAGGACCGCGGCCTGTTCGACGCCGCGCTCGCCCACCGCCCGCTGACCGCCGAGGAGTTCGCGGCCCACCGGCGCGCCGGCGCGGTGGTGGTCGACGCCCGCAGCCCGCAGGAGTTCGCCGCCGGACACCTGCGCGGGGCCGTCAACGTCCCCGCCGACGGCCGCTTCGCCGAACAGGCCGGCGCCGTGCTCACACCGGACGCCGCCCTCCTCGTCGTCGCGCCGGACGGCCGCGAGAGCGAGGTCGTCACCCGTCTCGCCCGCATCGGCTTCGACCGCACCCTCGGCCACCTGGCCGAGCCCGACACCACCCTGCCCGCCCTCGCCGACCAGCTCGCCCCCGCCGCCCGGCTCACCGTCGAGCAGCTGCGCACGGCCCTCTCCGCCGAGCACCCCCCGCTGGTGATCGACGTCCGCACCTGCGGCGAGCGCGCCGACGGCGCCGTCGAGGGCTCCGTGCACATCGCGCTCAACGAGCTCCCGGGCCGCCTCGCGGAGATCCCGGCGGACCGGCCGCTGGTCATCCACTGCGCCGGGGGCCACCGCTCCTCCATCGCCGCCAGCCTGCTGCGCCACCACGGCCGCGCGGAGGTCGCCGACCTGCTGGGCGGCTACGCCGCCTGGGCCGCGGCGCACCAGCCCGCGGCGGCCTGAGCCGCAGGGGCGGAACGAGCCGCGGACGGACGAGCCGCGGGCAGAGAACGAAGGAGAAGGACATGCCGGAGGAACGGACCGTACGGGTCGACGACGACACGGTGGGCGCGGTGCTCAACCGGCTGCGCCGGGCGCAGGGCCAGCTCAGCGGGGTGATCGCGATGATCGAGGCCGGGCGGGACTGCCGGGACATCGTGACGCAACTCGCCGCGGCCTCCCGCGCCCTCGACCGGGCCGGGTTCAAGATCGTGGCCAGCGGCATGCGCCAGTGCACCGCCGCGGACGGCGGCACACCGCCGATGAGCGAGACCGAGCTGGAGAAGCTGTTCCTCGCCCTCGCCTGACCCGCCACCCCCACCAGGAAGCCAGGAATGGAGCACCCCATGGACTACGGGATCCCCGTCACCCTCGACCTGCCCTTCGCCGACACGGTCGAGCGCGTTCGCGCCGCGCTCGCCGAGCAGGGGTTCGGCATCCTCACCGAGATCGACGTCCGCGCGACCCTGCGGGCCAAGATCGGCGAGGAGATCGAGGACTACCTGATCCTCGGCGCCTGCAACCCGCCGCTGGCCCACCGCGCCCTCCAGGCCGACCGGCACATCGGACTGCTGCTGCCGTGCAACGTCGTGGTCCGCGCGGACGGCGGCCGCACGGTCGTCGAGGCGATGGACCCGCAGCTGATGGTCCAGGTCACCGGACAGCCCGCGCTGCAGGCCGTCGCCGACGAGGCGGCCACCCGGCTGCGCACGGCGCTGGCGGCCCTCACCGGCTGACCGGCCGACCGGCTTGCCGGCCGACCGGCGCCCGAACGACGGGGCCCGCCCGGAGCGGGCCCCTCCCTTTGGCCCCCCATATACCCCCACCCGTATTTTCGCGCCCCGCCGGGCGCAGCAGGAACGGAGCGACCCGTGAAGCACCCGGACACCACCCTCGGCCGGCCGGCCACCACCGCGCCGTCCGATCCGCCCCCTCCCCCGGGCCTGCTCGGACGACTCGGCACCTGGTCCGTCCGCCACTTCAAGGCCGTGCTGGCCGGCTGGCTGCTGGTCGTCGTCGGCCTCGGCGCGTTCGCACCGCAGGTGACCTCGGCGCTCTCCGGGGCGGGCTGGCAGGCCGACGGATCCGAGTCGGTGAAGGTCCGGCAGATCGCCGAACAGCACTTCGCCGGCAACGCCTCCTCCGCGCTGCAGATCGTGGTCGCCGCCGACCGGCCGGTCACCGAGCCGGACGTCCAGCGGGTGATCACCCGGGCGGGCGAGATCGCGGCGGCCGACCCCCGGGTCTCCACCGTGGTGGCGCCCCAGCCCGGCGCGACCATCGCCCAGGACGGCCGGACCGCCGTCCTGCTCGCCGGCGCCAACGCCTCCCCCGACGACATGGTCCGGGCGGCCGACGACCTCAAGGGCCCGCTGAACGACCTCTCGGGCGACGGCATCGACGTCCACGCCACCGGCGCGTCCGTGCTGTGGAGCGACTTCAACAAGGCCAACCACGACGCCATGATGAAGTCCGAGATCATGTCCTGGCCGGTCACCCTGGCCATCCTGGTGCTCGCCTTCGGCTCCCTGGTCGCCGCCGGCCTGCCGCTGCTGCTCACCATGGCCGGACTCGCCGCCTCGGCCGGCTCGCTGGTCCTCATCAGCCACCTGTTCCCGGTCTCCGTCTGGGCGATGAACTTCGCCATGATGTTCGCCCTCGCCCTCGGCATCGACTACGCGCTCTTCCTGGTGGTGCGCTTCCGCAGCGCCCGGGCGGCCGCCGCCCGCCGGAACCCGGCGCAGGACAGCCGGCTCAGCAGCACCGCGGCGGTCGCCGAGACCATGGACACCGCGGGCAAGGCCGTCCTGCTGTCCGGCGCGACCGTGCTGGTCAGCCTCTCGGCCGTGATGCTGGTGCCGTCCCCCGCGTTCCGCTCGATGGCCGGCGGCATCATGCTCGCCGTCCTGTTCGTGCTCGCCGCCACCCTCACCCTGCTGCCCGCCGTCCTCGGCCGGCTCGGCCACCGCGTCGACGCCCTCGCCCTGCCGTGGGTGAAGTCCGGCGAGCACCGTTCGCCGCGCTTCGCCGCCTGGGGCGAGCGGCTGTGGAAGCACCCGCTGCGCTACGGCGCGCTGGCCCTCGCCGCACTGATCGCGCTCGCCGCACCCGTCCTCGGGCTGCGGACCGCGATGCCCTCCATCGCCGTGCTGCCCGAGGACGCCAGCGCCCGCGCCGGCTACACCGCCGTCCAGCAGGCCTTCGGCCCCGGGGCGCCCGGCACCCTGCAGATCCTCACCCCGACCGAGGGCGCCGCCGACGTCTCCGCCGGCATCGCCGCCACCCCCGGGATCGCCGGTGTGATGCCCGCGCAGCCGGCCGCCGACGGCTCCGGCTGGTCGATGGTCCAGGCCGTCCCCACCGTGGACCCGTCCAGCCCCGACCTGGGCCGCACCGTCGACGCGCTGCGCGCCGACCTGCCGTCCGACACGCTGGTCGGCGGCGCCGCGGTGGAGAACCTGGACCTCCAGCACCTGCTGACCGAGAAGACCCCGCTGGTCATCGGTGTCGTGATGGGCCTCGGCTTCCTGCTCCTGCTGGTCGCCCTGCGCGCCCCGCTGATCGCGGCGCTCGGCACGGCCGCGAGCCTGCTGTCCACCGGCGCGGCCTTCGGCGTCGCCCGGCTGGTCTTCCAGGACGGCCACGGCGCGGGGCTGCTCGGCTTCACGCCGCAGGGCTTCCTGGACGGCTGGGCACCGGTGTTCTTCTTCGCGATGATCTTCGCCATCGCGATGGACTACACGGTCTTCCTGCTCGCCTCCGCCAAGGAGCACTACGAGCGCACCGGTGATCCGCGCGAGGCCATGGTCGGCGCGCTGGCCCACTCCGGCCGGGTGATCTTCGCGGCGGCGGGCGTGATGGTCGCGGTGTTCTTCACCTTCGCCCTGTCCGGGCCGCTTCCGCCCAAGGAGATGGGCATCGTGCTCGGCGTCGCCGTCCTCCTGGACGCCGCGCTGGTCCGCCTGGTGCTCCTGCCGGTCCTGCTCCGCCTCACCGGGGCCGCCGCCTGGCGCACCCCGGCCTGGCTCGACCGCGTGCTGCCGAAGATCTCCTTCTCGCACGACTGAGCCCCGTCCGGCCCCCGGTGGCCCGGTCCGCCCCTGTGGCGGGCCGGGCCACCGGCGTTGCGCGCGGAGACGGTGAGCGCCGCGCCCTGCGCCGCGCGGACACGGATCGGGCCGTGCCGGGGATTCCCGGCACGGCCCGATCGAGCGGCTCCGCAGGTTCAGCGGCGGCCGAGGAGCCTCGCGAAGAAGCCCCCGCCCTTCTGCGCCTCGCGGTCGCAGGCGCAGCGGTCGGCCTTGGCGACTCCGGCCAGCACCTGGTCGACGTGCATGCCGCACCCCGCGTAGCCGGCCTTGCCGCAGTTGCGGCACGTCGTACGTCGGCACATCTCGGGACTCCTCACATCCGGGGGAAGAGGGGGGTTCCTCCCTCCCTTCCACTATACCGGTGGGGGTATTTTTCCCACTCGAATCCGCCCGATACGACCGATCCGAGCCCCGGGGGCCCGGCGGGACGCAGCCGGATCGGTTTCGGTTCGATCACGGCGTGTCCCTTTGGTCGGCTCTTGGGGGGAGTGCGGTGATTGATCTTGTTGGCGGCGGAAGCGGCGCTCTCTCATAATTCCAGCCAGACGCGCGACGCGCGGCCTTGAGAGCCGCCACGGGGTGCCCGTGAGAGGCCCGTGCGCACACTTCCTGATCTTCCCTGGGGGAATCCCTTTGTCCGCGCACGATCACGTGCCACCCATCGCCGGGCCGGACGCCACCGCTCCGGACGCCACCGATTCGAGCACCACGGAGTCCAGCACCACGGAGTCCAGCACCACGGACTCGAACGCCGCCGGGCGGAAGCTGCCGCGTGCCGCCGGCGTCGCGCTGGCCACCGCGGGCCTGCTCGCCGTCACGGCGGTCAGCGCCACCGTGACGGTGGCCGTCGGCAGGCCCGAGAGCCGGCCGGCCGTCACCGCGGCGGCGGTCGCGCCGACTTCCGCGAACCCGACCGCGTCGCCCACCGCGACCGCCTCCGCCACCGCTTCGGCCACCACCGCGCCAACCACGCCCACGCCCGCTCCCGCTCCGACGAGCACCGTCAAGGGCACCGTCAAGGACGGCCGGCACGACGGCGACCTGCGGTACTTCCTGCTCCCCATCCCCGCGGGCGGCGAGTCCTACGGCCCGGCCGACGGCATACCGCTGTCCGACCAGGAGATGATCGAGGAGTTCGACGACGGGGCGGAGGCCATGCGCACCCTCCGCTCGATCGGCTACAAGGACGCCGTCACCCGGACCTACCGCACCGCGGACGGCAAGGCCGAGGTCACCGTCACCCTGCTGCGCTTCGGAAGCGCCGCGCAGGCGGAGTTCTTCGCCAAGAACGACACCAAGGACCTCCCCGCCATCGAGGTCACCGGCGACCCCGCCGCCCGCGGGTACATCAGCAAGCCCAAGCAGGCGGCCTACACGGGCTCGATGAGCGGCATCTCCAGCCAGGGCGACGTGGAGTACACGGTCGACGTCGAGGTGAAGGGCGAGCCGGACAAGGCGCTGCTGAGCGAGCTGATGAAGCGCCAGCGCGACTGGCTGACCTCCGGCCGCTGAACCCGCCGGCCCCTTCCCTCTTCCCCTGGAGTCCTCGCGTGACCACCGAACCCGTGGCGCCGTCGCCCGTCGACGCGCCGCCGCCCCCACCGGCCGCACCGGCCGCACCGCCCGCGGCCGAGCCCGTCACTGAGCCCGTCATCGACCCGGTCGCCGCGGCGGCACCCACCCGGCGTCCGCGCCGCCCGCGACCGGTCCTGCTGCTGGTCTCCGGGCTGGTGCTCGGAACCGCCGCCGGCTCGGGCGTCGGCTACGCCATCCAGGCGAACCGCCCGCCGACGCCGCTGCCGCCGATCCAGGTGGCGCTGCCGACGTACCCCTCCGAGGTGCTGGACCCGGCGGCCGCCGCCGCGGCGGCACCCTCGCCGCTGGCCATCGACGGCGATCTGCGGAAGCTGCTGATCACCGCGCCGAGCGGCAGCAAAGCCTGGGGGGACTACCCGGACGCACCGAGCTGGGTCACGGTCGGCGAGCTCGCCGAGCACAGTGCGAACAGCGGGAGCGCGTTCTCGCACCTCAACACGAGCGGCTTCCGGCGGGCCGTCGAGGTCGACTGGGAACAGGGCGGACTGAAGGTCCGGATCACGCTGGTCCAGTTCATGGCCGACGACGCCGCCAAGGCCGAGCCCGGCGGGCGGACCTCATCCAAGCTGAAGCCGTTCGCCGACGAGGCCAACGGCGGCTACCTGATCGGGGACAGGCCCTTGTACTGGGCCGAGACCACCGAGAAGTACTACCTCGGCACCGCGTCCGCGCAGCGCGGCACCGTGAGCATGGAGATCAACGTGTTCGGGACGCAGCCGGTGGACGCCGAGGTCGTGAAGAACCTCGCCAAGCAGCAGTGGGAGCGGCTGGTATGACCGACAGCAGCGTGACCGACTCCGTGGTCCCGGAGCCGCAGGCCGGACCCGCCCCCACCGCGCCAGCCGACACCGCTGACGCGGCACCGACGGGCTCCGCCACGTCCCGCCGCGTCCTGCGCGCGGGGGGCGCGATCGTCGCGGCGGCCCTGGTCGGTGTGGTGATCGGCGTCGGGATCATCGAGGTGCGGTACGACGATCCGGCACCCGCCACGGCCGCCGCGCCCTCCACCGGCACGGCCGCCCCGACGGCGACCGCCACACCGTTCGGCGCGAAGTCCAACGGCAACCACTTCGGGTCGCTCCGCGACCTGCTACTGCCGGTCCCCGGCGGCTTCCTGCTCGGGCCGGACGACGGCGCCGACGGCAACGACACCGAGCTGACGGGCGACCAGCTGGCCGCCGCGTTCGACGACGACCTCGGAACGGTCCCCAAGGAGCAGCAGGACAAGCTCCGCCAGTACTGGAAGGACCTGCACGTCAAGGCCGCCGGTGTGCGGACGTACAAGGCCCGCCTCGGCGAGCTCGTCGTCGGGATCAGACTGCGCCAGTTCAACCAGCAGGAGGTGCAGCGGATGAACGAGTACACGGCCATCTTCACCGGCGACACCGGACTGTTCCGCCTCGGCCCGGCGGTCCCCGACCACCCCGAGGCGCACTGCTACCTGATGCCCGCGCCGCCGTCCGCGCCGATCGACCGCATGCAGTGCTCGGCCGCCGAGGGGGACCTCCTGGTGGTGCTGGACGCCGAGGGTGTGGCGCCGCTGCCCAAGGACAAGATCGTCGCCCTCCTGACCCAGCAGCTCGACCGCCTCGCCCGCCCGGGAGCCTCCGTATGACCGACAGCAGCGACACCCCCGCCGTGCCGGACGTTCCGGGGGCGGAACTTCCCGGGACGGACCTCCCGATCGCGGCGCTCGCGGCCGGAGCGCCGACCGACGAGGAGCGGGCCGCCCGCCGGACCCGCCGCCGCAGGGCCGCGCTGCGGTGGAGCGCCGCCGCCGTGGTGTGCGCGCTGGCCGGGACGGGGAGCGCGCTCGCCGTGACGGCGCCCGAGCGCACCGATCTCCCGGGGCTGGCCACCAAGAGCGACGGACGCTACACCTTCCCCGCTCTGGTACTGCCGCCGCTGCCCTCCGGCAAGGCCGCCCCGAAGGACAACAGGAACCGGCACGCCGCCGACCTGCGGCAGTTGCTCCTCCCCGTGCCGAAGGAGGCCGGCAGGCAGCCCGTCCCGGCGCCCTCCGCGACCGGCGGCGGGCCCGCGAGCGCGACTGCGTCCGCGTCGGCCACACCCTCGGGGTCCCCCGCGGCGACGTCCGCCGGCGCATCGCCGGTGCCCCGCGCCGCCGGCCTGGTCGACTGCAACGCCCTCACCGACGAGCAGCAGGATCCGGCCGCGGCCCGCGCCCTGCTGTCGCAGCACGCCTGCCGGGCCGCCACCGTCCGCGAGTGGACCGCCTCCGACGGCACCCGTACGCAGATCCGGCTGCTCTCGTTCGGCTCCTCCGGCGAGGCGTGGTCCGCCTTCGCCGGTCTGCGCGACGGCAAGGGCCCGAAGGACGGCGCCACCATCGGGAGCGCGACGCCCCAGGACTGGGACGAGGTCTACGGCGTCACCCTCGCGACCCGGGCCTCCGGGCCCGGCGCCGCGCCGACCGACCGGCTGGCGTACCTGGCCGCGGGCGACATCGTGGGCGTGGTCACCATGACCAACCCCAAGGGCGTGCCCGCCGCCGCGTTCCGGCAGGTGGTCACCCTCCAGTCGGACCTGCTGGTCTGAGGGCGCGGCCGGGCGGCCTCACGGGTTCGGGACGGGCGCCGGGCGTTCGGCGCAGAAGCAGCCGACGCCCCGCTCGATCCACTCCCGCCCGGCCCACTCCGGGTGCCGCTCGACCAGCAGCGCCCGGACCTCGGCCGCGATCCGGGCCTCGCCCATCGCGCTGCCGCGCCGCCGCCAGGTCTCGTCGCGCAGTTCGCGCAGGTAGTCGCGGACGTCGGCGAGCACCTCCGGGCCGCCGACCTCGCCGTGCCCGGGCACCACCGTCCGGTGCCCGGCGGCCGCCAGCCGCTCCGTCACCGCCAGCCAGCGCGATCCGGAGACATCGGTGTCGTGCGGCGGGAACCAGGGGAAGATCGCGAACTGCCCGGCCTCGGCCAGGTCCCCGGTGAACAGCACCCCGGCGTCCGGGACCTCGATCACCTGGTCGCCGTTGGTGTGGCCCGGGCCGGTGGGCCGCAGCCGCACGGTGCGGCCGCCGAGGTCCAGCTCGCGCGTGCCGTCGTGCACCGCGTCGGGGGTGGGCACCCGGACGTCGGCGTCGAGGCGGCGGGCGATCGACGGGCCGAGGCCCCGGAACATCGCCAGGTACGCCTCGCCCTTCGCCCTGAGGTCGTCCGCCTGGGCGCGGTTGACCAGGTGGTCGGCCCGGCCCGCGAACACGTGCGCGCCGAAGGCGTGCTCGGGGTGGAAGTGGGTCGTGGTCAGGTACAGGCGGCGGCCCGCGGCCACCTCGGTCGCCAGGGCGAGGACCTGCTCGGCGTTGGCGGTGCCCAGGCCGGTGTCGACCACGAGGACGGCCCGGGTGCCGCCGATGATGCCGATGTTGGGGACCAGTGGGACCCCGTGGTTGGGGATCACCAGCAGGTCGGGGGCGATCTCCCGGACCCCCGCGACCTGCACGGCCGGGTCGGGAAGCAGTTCGTTGCTCATGCTCCGATTGCACCGCCCCGGCACCACGGCCGTCCAAGACCGGTTGCGGGCGCCCCGATACCGGACGGGTATCGTGGCCGGTCATGGAGCTGCGGACACTGCGCTACTTCGTCGCCGTCGCCGAGGAACTCCACTTCGGCCGGGCCGCCGCCCGACTGCACATGAGCCAGCCCCCGCTGAGCCGGGCCGTCCGGCAGTTGGAGGCCGGTCTCGGAGCCGTCCTGCTGCACCGGTCCCCCTCGGGCGTCAGCCTCACCCCCGCCGGAACGGTGCTGCTGGCGGAGGCGCGCGCGCTGCTGGAACGGGCCGAACGGCTGCGCACCCGAGTGGCCGCGGCGGCCGGCCCCGCGACCCTCACCGTCGGCATCCTCGGCGATGGCACCGACCTCGGCGCCGTCCGGCTGGCCGGGGCCTTCCGCCGCCGGCACCCGGGCATCGAGGTCCGGGTCCGCGAGGCCGACCTGACCGACCCCACCTGCGGGCTGCGGGCCGGGCTGGTCGACGTCGCCCTGACCCGCGCGCCCTTCGACGGGACCGGGCTGACCGTGCGCGAACTGCGCGCCGACCCGGTCGGCGCGGTGCTCCGGGCCGACGACCCGCTCGCCGGCCGCGCGAGCCTGGCACCGGCCCAGTTGGCGGACCGGCCCTGGTTCCGGTTCCCCGACGGCACCGATCCGCTCTGGTCGTCGTACTGGAACGGCGGCGCGCCGCGCGAGGGACCGGTGGTGCGGGCCGTCCAGGAGTGCCGGCAGGCCGTGCTGTGGAACGGGACGGTCGGGATCGCCCCGCTCGGACACGACCTGCCCCCGGGACTGGCCGTGGTGCCGCTGACCGGCATGGCGCCGAGCCGCGTGGTGGCGGTGTGGAGCAGGGACGACCCGAACCCCCTGGTCGCCTCGTTCGTCCGGATCGCCGCAGCCGCCTACGCCCCCGAGCACCCACCAGGTCAACAGCTCAGCTGATGACGTGTTCAGCAGATCGGCAGTTCTGCTGATGGCCGTTCACCGCCACCGTGGTGGCCATGAGCAGCGCCCTACCGAACGACGAACCGCGCAGGGTGTGCGTGACCGGCGGCACCCGGTACTTCGGGCGGCCTCTGGTCGGCCTGCTGCGCGCCGCCTGGGTCCGCGTCACCCTGGTCCACCGGGGTTCCGCCGCACCGCCGCCCGGGGTGGAGCACCCCCGGGCCGATCGCGGCGACGAGGCCGCGCCGGCCGGGGCGCTCGGCGGGCGCACCCTCGACGCCGTGATCGACCAGGTGCTGTACACGCCCGTCCAGGCCGCCGTGGCCCGCCGGGTGTTCGCCGGACGCACCGCGCGCCACGTGATGACCTCGACCATGGGGGTGCACGACCCGGCGGCCTCACCGTTGATCGGCACGACGGAGGGGGTGCCGGTCACCGAGGACGCCGTGGATCCGGCCTGTTGGCCGGTGGGCCCGGCGCTGCCGTGGTCCGATCCGACGGCTCTCGCCCGGCACGTCGCCCCGGCGACCGCCTACGCGGAGGGCAAGCGGCAGGCCGAGGCCGTGCTCGCCGCCGGGAAGCCGCCGTTCGCCCGGGCGAGCGTGCGCAGCGCCCAGGCGCTGGGCGGCGGCGCGCGGGACTTCACCGGCCGGCGCGCGCACTGCACCGGGCTGATCGCCGCCGGGCGGTCGGTCGCCGTGCACGAGCGGCCGCGACCGACCTCGTTCGTCCGGGAGCGGGAGATCGCCGCCGCGCCGGTCGCGGTCGCCGCTTCGTCGGCGGTGGGCGCGGTGCACGCCTGCTCGGCCGAACGGCTCGACGCGATCGGGCTGGGCGAGCTGGTCGCCCGGCGGCTCGGCACCACCGCCCGCTTCCGGCGGGCCGGGGGGCCGGAGGTCTCACCGTTCTCCTTCGGCCGCCGGTACCCGATGGACAACCGGCGCGCCGTCTCGCTCGGACTCGCCCTCTCCCCCTCCGGCAGTGGCTACCCGCCGCCGTCGCCGAGGCCGTCGAGGCGGGCGGCGACCGGGGAAAGGCGGCCTGACCGTGCGACAGCGCATCATCGGGGACCGGATCGTCGGGGCGATCGGGCTGGGCGCGATGCCGCTCTCGGTGGAGGGCCGCCCCGCCGTCGAGGACGCCCTCACCACCCTGCACGCCGCGCTCGACGCCGGGTGACCCTCGTCGACACCGCAGACTCCTACCACTGGCACGCCGGTGAACGCGGCCACAACGAGCACCTGGTGGCCCGCGCCCTGGCCGCCCGCCCGGCCCGCCCGACCACCGAGCGGGACGCCGCGCTGGTCGCCACCAAGGGCGGTCGACGGCCGGCCCGGGGGCGGCTCGTGGACGGTCGACGGCCGGCCCGAGGCCTGCGAGGGGTCGCTGCGCCGTCTGGGCGTGGACGCGATCGGCCTCTACCAGCTGAACAAGCCCGACCCCCGGGTGCCGTGGGCTGAGTCGGTGGGTGCGCTGCGCGAGCTGCTGGACGCCGGGAAGATCCGGGCGGCGGGCGTCTCCAACGTCGACGAGCAGCAGCTCCTGACGGCCCGGGAACTCCTCGGCCCGGGGCTGGTCGCGGTGCAGAACAGGTTCTCCCCGGCCGACCGCACCGGCCGGCCGCAGCTGCGGCCGGCCGAGCGGCTGGGCCTGGCCTTCCTCCCGTGGAGCCCGCTGGGCGGCCTCGCCCGCAGCGTGCTGGACGACCCCTCGGACGGCGCCCCGGCCCGCACCGCCTTCCACCGGATCGCCGAGGAGCGCGGCGTCTCGCACCAGCGGGTGGGCTTCGCCCGGCTGCTCGCCCTCTCCCCCGCCGTCGTCCCGATCCCCGGCGCCCGCCGCCCCGCCGGCATCCGCGACAGCGCGGCGGCGGCCGGGCTCGTGCTGGACGCGGACGAACTCACCGCGCTCGGCGGACCGTTCGGACCGGCGGAGGCGGGCGTCGCCGCGGTCGAACGGCCGTGAGCGCCGGGGTCGCCCCCGGGGCCGCGCGGCACCGTCCGCCGAGAGGATCCGGCGCAGCACGCCGAGCAGTCCGGCGTCGTCTGCGGGCGGGTGCGGGGCGCGCCGGGCAAGGTGGCCGTCCGGACGGACCCGGAGGGCGCCGATGGCGGGGACGCCGGACAGCCGCCTCCACCGGGCCCCGTCGACCGGCACGGGGTGCGGGGGGACGGGCAGGCCAGCTGCGGTGACGGTGTCGATCCGGCGGAGCCAGGCGGCGTCGGGGGCGGGAGTGAGGAGGGTGAAGCCGGGGCCTACGAGGTCCAGGGTGGAGGCCATGCCGGGGCCCCGGCCAGGCCCGGGGGACGCCGTCCCCGTGCTCGCAGGCCGGCTCCAGGGGCGGACGGGCGGTAGACCGCAGCGAGCAGCAACGACCGACGGCTGACGACCGACGGCTGACGGCTGACGGGGCGCCGTCGCGCGACCGCCGGTGCTCAGGCCAGCCCGGCGGCCTCGGCGAGGAGGCGGTAGGAGTCCAGCAGTTCCTCCCGGTCGTACGTGCTGGTGGTCAGCAGGAACTCGTCGGCACCGGTGCGCCCGACGAGGGCCGTGAGGTCGGCCAGGGCGCGCTCGGGGGTGCCCGCGAGGTGGCCGGTGAGCGCCTGCTCGAAGGCGGCCCGCTCGCGCGGGGTCATCCGTCGGGCAAGGACCTCCTCGGCGGGTTCGAGCGGGGAGAACTCCCCGTGGGTCCGGCTGTGGGCGCTCGACCAGGCCTCCGGAACGAGCAGCGTGCGGGCCCGCTCCTCGGTCCGCGCGACGGCGACCGTCCCGGAGACGACGACATAGGGCCGCCCGGCCCGGGCGGAGGGGCGGAAGCGCTCGCGGTAGCGGTCGATCGCCGCCAGCATCGCCTCCTCCCCGCGCGCCGCCGCGATCACCAGCGGCAGCCCCGCCTCGGCCGCCACCTCCGCGCCCGCGCCGGTGGCCAGCACGAACGCGGGCACGTCCAGGCCTTCGGCGGGCCGGGCGTGCACACTGCCGGGGCCGCGCGCGGCGGGGTCGAACCAGGAGAGCAGTTCGGCGAGTTGCCCGGGGAAGCGGTCCGCGGCGTCCTTCTCCCGGCCCAGGGCCCGGCGTACGCCGTCGGTGAAGCCCACCGACCGGCCCAGGCCCATGTCGATCCGGCCCGGGAACAGCGCCTCCAGGACGCCGAACTGCTCGGCGACGACGAGGGGTTGGTGGTTGGGAAGCATCACCCCGCCGGTACCGACCCGGATCCGGGACGTCGCGGCGGCCACGGCGGCGGCCAGGACCGTCGGCGCCGAGCCGGCCACCCCCGGCACGCCGTGGTGTTCGGAGACCCAGAACCGGTGGTAGCCGAGCCGTTCGACCTCCACCGCGAACGCGACGGTGTCCCGCAGCGCCCGGGCGGGCTCCTCCCCCCGGCGCGTCCGGGAACGGTCCAGTACGGAGAGGCGGAGGGCGGGCGCGGCGGTCACCCCGGTGCCAACGGCCGACCGCGGCGCCGTCATTCCCGGGGGTGCCGAGAGAGGTGTCGAGCGGGGGAAATTCGATTGCCGGGGCGACGATCCACTGCTAGCAATGTGACATGCTACAAACCTCCCGCATCGCGCTCCGCGCCCGCCACGACAGTGACGTCCCGGTACTCCACACCGAGCTCTACGACGACGTCGTCACCCGCTCACGGGCCGACACCCGCCCCTGGCGGCCGCTGGCGGCCGATTCCCCGGAGTCCCCGTTCGTCGTGGGGCCGGGCGACGACGGGGTCGCCTTCTTCTCGGTGGTGGACCGGTCGTCGGGCGAGCTGGCCGGGGAGGCGCTGCTCTGGGGCATCGACGCCCACCAGCGGCGCGCCCACCTCGGCCTCGCACTGCGGCCCGGGTTCCGCGGGCGCGGCCTGGCCGGCGACATCGTGCGGCTGCTGTGCCACTACGGGTTCACGGTGCGCGGGCTGCACCGGCTGCAGGTCGACACGCTGGCCGACAACCTGCCGATGATCAAGGCCGCCACGGCGGCGGGGTTCGTGCTCGAGGGCACGCTGCGCCGGGCCGCCTGGGTGTACGGGGCTTTCGAGGACGAGGTCGTGCTCGGGCTGCTGGCCTCGGAGTGGATCGACGAGCCGGAGCCGGCCGGGACCGCCGCCGGGTCCTGAGCCCCGGCGGAGCGCACCGGCGGGCCGCCGCCGGTGGCGGGCGCGGTAGGCGCGCGGGGTGGTGCCGGTGAGGCGGGCGAAGTGCGGGCGCAGGGTCGCGGGGGACGCGAAGCCGACGCGGGCGGCGATCGCCTCGACCGGCTCGTCGGTCCGTCCGAGCAGTTCGCGGGCGCGCCGGAGGCACAGGCGGAGCAGGTAGCGCGGGGCGCTGAGGCCGGTGCGGGCCAGGAGGTGCCGGTTGAGGCCGACGCGGCTGACGGAGGCCGACACCGTCCTGGCGCCGGGGCACGAGGGGCACCTCGACGCTCCGCCGCCCGAGGTGGTGGGCGCCTTGCGGGCGGCCGCCGAACGGGGGTGCGGGATCGGAGCCTTCGGCGCGGGGACCTTCACGCTGGCCGCGACAGCGCGCGCTCTCGCCGCCGAGCTGGCGCGGCGTCACCCCCGGACCGAGGTGGACCCGGACGGGGTGGTGGTGCAGGACGGCCCGTTCCACAGCGCCGTCGGCATCCTGGGCGGGGTCGACCTCTGCCTGCGGCTGATCACCGACGGCGCGCGGGCCCCGGGTGTGCCGGTGTCCGACGGCGCGCTCGGGCCGACGCTCGGCCGGCTGGACGCGCGGCTCGACCGCCCGCTGACGCTGGACGACATCGCCGGCCACGCGGGGCTCACCGTGCGGGGGCTGAGCCGCCGGTTCCGGGCACAGACCGGCCTGCCGACCCTGCAGTACCTGCTGCACCTGCTGCACCTGCGGATCCAGCGGGCGCAGCGCCTGCTGGAGCGCGGGGACGAACCGGTGGCGCGGATCGCCGCCCGCACGGGGCTGGGCACCCCGGCCAATCTCCGTCACCACTTCCACCGGTACACGGGCACGACCCCGAGCGTCCACCGGGCCGCGTTCCGCTCGCTGGTGGCCTCGCCGGCCGGCCCGGCCCGGTCCCGGCGTCCGGGCCGGGCCGTCCGGGCGACTGCGGGCGAGTCAGCCGCGCGGGAGGACGAGGGACTGGACGTCGGGGAGCCTGCGCCAGTCGCTGGAGACGACGGTCGCGTGGGCGCGGGCGAGCTGTTCGGCCCGGGTGCGGGCCTGGTCGGCGGTGGGGTCGGTGTTGCTGATGGCGGGGGCAACGTTGTGGGCGTCGGTCATCGTCAGCAGGTAGTGGCGGGTGTCGTACCAGCCGGTGTCGATGCCGTTCGCATAGGTGGCGGCGTCGCCGTCGAAGACCACGAACCAAGGGCGGATCGAGGTCTCGCTGTACCGGGTGCGCGGGTCGCCGGCCGCCGCGCCGAGCGCGGTGGGGAACATCCGGGCCTCGCCGATCCGGCCCGCCGCGGCCAGGTCCCGCAGGTGGCGCCCGTACTCGACGTCGGTGTGCAGGGTGTCGAACGGGTTGTCCAGCTCGACGGTGCCGGGGATGACGTAGACCAGGGCACGGCCGGCGAGCGCCGACCTGGTCGGCCAGTTGCCGGCCCGCGCGGCGTCGTCGAGGGTCGGATAGGAGCCGCCGCCCGGCTTGGCGAGAAGGTCGGCCGGACGCAGCGCGGCGGAGCCGAGGTGGGCGGCGATCAGCGCGTCGAGCTGGGCGGGGCCCATGCCGAGGTTCCCGGAGAAGCCCGGCTTGAGCTCCAGCTTGATCACCAGCGGGCCCGCGGCGGGGTGGGCGCCGAGCCAGATCCGCACGTCGTCCAGGCAGGACTCCAGGTTCTTGTTCGTGCTGCCGGAGTAGAGCTGGGCGGGCGTGGTGGCGCTGACGCAGTTGTTGGTGTTGCCCAGCGGGTTGGAGTGGCTGACCTTCCACTCCTTGGTGATGGCGTTCGGCCAGGCGTCCAGCTCGATCATGCCGGTGCCGGTGTCCAGGCCCTGGGCGAGGTAGGTGAAGGCGGCCGGGTCGTAGGTGTTGTGCAGGCCGACGGTGGTGCTGGAGGCGAACGGGAGCTCGCCCGGGCCCGGGGTGCTCCCGGCGGCCTGCGCGGTGGTGCCCGTGGGCAGGACGGCGGCGGCCGCGGCGAGCAGGCCGGCGGCGAGGGTGCCGATGAGGGTACGGCGGACGGTCACGGTGTCAGTCCCCTTGTCAGTGCGCCTGCTGGCCGGCGCGCCTTCGGCGGTGGCTTCCGCCGGTGCAGAGCATGTCCCGGCCGGCCGTCGACCCGGTGAAGAGGACATAACAACTTCGTGACCGTCGGCTTCCGGTCCGTCACCGGCCGGAGCCGTCGGGGGGCGGCCGCGCCCCCTGCGCCGTCAGAACACGGACCAGCCGGTGGCCGTCGTCAGGGCGTCCAGGGCGGCGACGCCGAGCACCGAGTTGCCCGCGGCGTCCAGACCGGGGCTCCAGGTGCAGACCGCGCCCCGGCCGGGCAGGACGGCGAGGACGCCGCCGCCGACGCCGCTCTTGCCGGGCAGGCCCACCCGGTAGGCGAAGTCGCCGGCCGCGTCGTAGGTGCCGCAGGTGAGCAGCACGGCGTTGATCCGCTTGGCCTCGCTGCGCGACAGCAGGCGCGAGCCGTCGGCGCGCACGCCGTGGCGGGCGAGGAAGAGGCCGGCCAGCGCCAGGTCGCGGCAGTCGGCCTCGATCGCGCAGTGCGCGTAGTAGTGGGCGAGCACCTCCTCGACGGGGTTGCGCAGATTGCCGTAACTGGCCATGAAGTGCGCCATGGCGGCGTTGCGGTGGCCGTGCTCGGCCTCGGAGGCGGCCACCGCGCGGTTCACGTCGACGGTCGGGTCGCCGGACTCCGCGCGCAGCAGGTCCAGGACGGCGCCGACCGCGTCGCCGGTGAGCTCCAGCAGGCGGTCGGTCACCACGAGGGCGCCGGCGTTGATGAAGGGGTTGCGCGGGATGCCGTGCTCGGACTCGAGCTGGACCAGCGAGTTGAACGGGTTCCCGGAGGGCTCGCGGCCGACCCCGGCCCACAGGCCGTCACCGCCCTCGGCGAGCGCCAGGGCGAGGGTGAACAGCTTCGACACCGACTGGACGGAGAACGGCTGCCGCCAGTCCCCCGCGCCGAAGACCCGGCCGTCCACGGTGGCGATCGCCATGCCGAACGCCGTCGGGTCTGCCGCGGCGAGCGCCGGGATGTAGTCGGCGACCCGGCCGCGCAGCGGCAAGCGCACGGCGGCCGCCATGGCGTCGCGCACCAGGGCCTGGTGGTCCACGGCCATGCCGGTACCGTTCGGGTCGCCCGGGTCGTTCGGATCGTGCAGGTTATGCAGGTCGTTCGCGTCGTTCACCGCGCCATTGTCGTCGCCGCCGGCCGGCGGGCCGCGGGCGGGGGCGCGTCCGGGGTGTCGGACGCGCCCCCGTACGGCCGCGCACTCCCTCAGCGGCGGACCATGCGGACGCCCGAGACCTCCAGCAGGCCGTCGAGTTCGACCCGGCCGACCCGCTGCTCCGGGCTCACCACCAGGCCGTCGCGGCGGACGATGTCGAGGATCCGCTCGGCCAGCGGCATCACCATGTGGCGGCCCCAGCAGCGTTCGTCGGCGTGCCCGAACGGCAGGTAGCCGGGCCGGGTGTCGGGGTCGACGCCCTTCCAGCGCTCCGGACGGAAGGCCTCCGGCTCGTCCCACAGCCGGGGATCGCGGTGGCTCAGCAGCGGAAGCATCAGGATGTCGTCCTTGCGGCCGATCCGGCCGTCGACCGCGCCGAACTCCGGGGAGGCGACCCGCAGGATGTTCCAGGAGGGCGGCACCAGCCGCAGCGCCTCCAGCAGCACGTCCCGGTTGGGCACGTCGTCGTCGAAGGGCGCTCCGAGCCAGACCGCGTTGGTCACCAGCGCGGCCACGGTGAAGCAGATCGGCGCCGCCACCCGCCGGTAGAGGTACATCGCGTAGCGACGGTCGTCATACGTCTCGGCGTCCAGCACCCGGGCCGCGAGATTCGACAACGGGATTTCGGTGCCCGGTTTTCCGAGCATCGCGGTGCCGGCCGCTACGGCCATCCAGGTCAATTTCGGGGTGATTTCCAACCGGCGGTCGACAAGGACCCGGAAGCGGAAACTCTCCCGGCCGAAGACGAGGTCGCGGAGATAGACGTGCGGGGTGTGCGGCCATTTCCCGGCGAGGTCCGTCCGCTCGCCCAGCGGCTTTTTCAGCGCGGTCCGGACATCGGCGGAGACGGCCTGCATGAGCGCGGACGCGTCGGCGCGCGTCACGAGCCGGCCCTGCACGGGCTTGAAGGTCGGGCGCTCCTCGGCATTGGCCGCCCTGCTGCGCAGCAGTCCGTCCATGAGGTCGACGCCGGCGACCCCGACGGTGTCCGCCTCCAGGCGGAACAGGTCCTGACCTCGGTACCTGCGCAGGAGTTCGTCGATCCGCGGGGCGAAGAGGGTGACGCGGGCACTCCGGCCGGTGCTGGACATTGCCATCCATGACTCCAAGGGTGAGCGGCCGTGGCGGCCGGCTCGCGATGAGCGGGCCGTGCCCGGCGGGTGCGGGTGGCACGCGCCGGGCACGTGTCCGAACGGCGGAAGAACCGCCCGGAACTAGATCCAGCCGTACCAGGCGTAGGCCTTCAGGCTCTTCTCCGGCATGACCTTCTTCACGAAGTGAACGAGCTTCATGACAGCACCTCCAGGGCAAAAGGGAACGACGACGAACAACTGTTCGGCGAACGGCCCGCGATACGCGGAGTCCGGGGTGGGCCCGGCAGAATTCCGCGCTCCGCTTTCCGCCGCCGGAAAAAGTGAATCCCAACCCGAAAAGGCGGTCAAGTGACGCGGCCCACCCGCGGGATCGGCGGACCGGCAGGTTTGACGCCCCCTCCGCCCGCCACCCCCACCTTGACGCGAGCGCGACAGCGCTGGTCAGCGCCACGGTCCGCCGATGACTCCCAGGTGAACGGAGCCTTCCGCTCGGGGGCCGAACGGGGGCCGGGCGGTCCCGACGGAACGTTCGGTCTGCCCCTTGGGGCAGAGCGGTTGCCCCTTCCGCTCCGCTCCCCGGACCGCGCGGCTCTGACCGATCGTTACCGCGCACTTCGCACCCGGGCGTCCGGGCCGGTGGCGACGCCGCTACCCTGTGCTCCGCAGCGGAACGGCCGACCGGCCGCCAAGCACTCGCTGGGGGCGATTGTGGTCGAACGTCTGGTGGTGGATCTCCACGCCGACGGCCGGATGTCCGTGACGAAGTGGCCGCCGGGGGCCACGGTCACGGCGCCCGCCGTCGACGCCGGATGGCTGCGCAGACCCCTGGACGACACCGCCCTGGAGAGCCTGCGCTGGTACCTGGAGGACCACCTCCGGACCCCGTTCGGGGCGTACGGCGAGCGCGGCCCGCACATCGCCCGCCAGCTCCCGGGCTGGGGCGCGCGGATGTTCTCCGCGCTGCTCGGCGACGGCCCCGGGCGCGACGCCTACCTGCGCTCACGGGCCCGCGGCGGCGCTCTGGAGATCGTGCTGCGCTCGGACTCCGCGCCGCTGCTCGCCCTGCCCTGGGAACTGATGACGGATCCGGGGCGCCCGACGGCGCCGGCGCTCGACGACGTGGTGGTGACCCGCTGCCCGTTGGCCGCCGACCCGCTGGACGCGGTCACCGAGGCGGACGGCTCCCGGCTGCGGGTGCTGCTGGTGGTCACCCGGCCGGACGGCGACGCGGACGCCGCTCCGCGGACGAGCGCCCTCCCGCTGGTGCGGCGGCTCGGGCCGGGACGCGACGCGGTCGAACTCCGGGTGCTGCGCCCGCCCACCCTCACCGGTCTGGGCGAGACGCTCCGCGAGGCGCGCGAGGAGGGCCGACCGTTCCAGATCGTGCACTTCGACGGACCCGGGGTGCTCCCCGGGGCCAGGGCCGGTGGCGCCGCCGGGGCCGCGCGGCGGCCGCAGGCCTCCCGGGGGCACGAGCCCGAGGACGTGCTGGTGTTCGAGCGGCCGGACGGGGGCGCCGAGCCGGTTCCGGTCCGGCGCGTGGCCCGGCTGCTGGCCGCCGCCGAGGTCCCGCTCGTGGTCCTGAGCCCCCACCGGTCCGGAAGCCCGGCCGGCGAGGCCGAGGCCGCGGCGGCCCTCCGGCTGCTCCAGGAGGGCGCCGCCGCCGTGCTCGCTCTGCCCTACCGCCTCGACGCGACGGCCGCCACGGCGTTCCTGACCACGCTCTACGAACGGCTCCGCCGCGGCGACCGGATCGCGCGAGCGGTGGCGGCCGGCCGTCGGCGGCTCGCCGACCAGGACCGGCGCGTCTCCGTCAAGGGCCCGCTGCCGCTGGCCGACTGGACGGTCCCGGTCCTCTACCGCCGCAGCGAGGTGACGTTCCCCGGGCTGCGGGCCGAGCCGACCGCACCGGAACACGGCCGGCTCCCCGACGCCGTCACGGCCGGGTCCGGGGCCGCCCCGGACCCGGACGCCCGGGACGGTCTGGAGGGCCTCGCCCCCGTCGGGGCGTTCGTCGGACGGGACGGGTTGCTGCTCGACCTCGACGCGGGAGCCCGGCTCCACCGCGCGGTCATCCTCCACGGCCCCGCGGGCGTCGGCAAGACGGAACTGGCGAAGGCCTTCGGCCGCTGGTGCCGGGACACCGAGGCCGTGGACGGGCCGGACGCCGTGGTCCTGCACTCCTTCGAACCGGGGGTGGCCTCGTTCGGTCTGGCCGGGGTGGTCGACCGGATCGGCCGCCGGCTGTTCGCCCCCGAGGACTTCGACCCGCTCGCGCCGGACGAGCGCCTGGAGGCCGTCGAGCGGGAACTCGCCGCCAGGGACGTGCTGCTGATCTGGGACGGCGTCGAGTCCCTGCACACCGGCCACCGTCCGGCGGCGGCCACCCCGGCCCCCGCCGAGGAGGAACGCGCCGGCCTGCGGGCGTTCCTGGAACGCGTGATCCGGCGCGGGCGCGGCGCGGTCGTCCTCACCAGCCGGACCCGGGAGGACTGGCTGGGCCCCGAGCCGCTGCGGATCGAGGTGCCGGGGCTGGACCCGGACGAGGCCGTCGCGTACGCCGACCGGCTGCTCGCCCCCGACCCCGACACCGTCCGCAAGCGCGGACTGCGGGTGTTCGGCCAGTTGCTGGAGTGGCTGGACGGCCACCCGTTGGGCATGCGGCTCGTCCTGTCCTCGCTCGAGGCGCACGAACCCTGGCACACCCTGGACACCCTCGTGCGCGGCGAGGAAGCGGCGGCTTGGGCGGCGGAGGAGACCGCGGAGACGGCGGAGGCCAAGGAGCCCCGGCACGCGGCGCTCGTGGTGAGCGTCGGCTACGCGCTGGACCGGCTCACCGCCGCCGACCGTCGGGCACTGGCGGCCGTCACGCTGTTCCACGGGACCGCCGACGCCACGGTGCTCGCCCTGCTCTCCCGCCAGCCGCTCGCGCCCGAGCGCTTCCGGGACCGCGGCACCGAGGAGTGGCAGCGGCTGCTGGAGCGGGCGGCCGGCCTCGGCCTGCTCACCGCCCCGCACGGCACCGCCCCGCAGAGCACCGCCTACCGGCTCCACCCGGCGATCGCGGCCGTCCTGACCGCCCGCTGGCGCGCCGAGGAGCCCGGGTTCGCCGAGCAGCACGCCGCCGCCCTGCAGGCGCTGCTCGGCGCACAGGTCAACTTCTGCCTGCTGCTCACCCGCGAACTGCTCGGCGGCAGCACCGAGTTCGCCCTGACCGCGCTGGACCTCCAGCGGCGGACCATCGGCGGCCTGCTCGTCCGGGCCGTCGAGAACGGTCTGTGGCTGCAGGCCCTGGCGCTCGTCCGGCCGCTGTACGCCCACTGGAACGCCCACGGGCTGGACGCCGAGGCGCGCGGCTGGACCGACCGGGTGCGCACCGCCCTGGAGGCGCCCGACGGCGGCCCGCCGGGGGCCGACACCCCGGCCGGCGCGCTCTGGTTGTCCGTGGTCGGCGCCGACGCCCGGCGCCTGGTGCGGGCGGGCCGGACGGAGGAGGCCGAGCGGTCCTTCCGGGAGATCCACCACGCCGTCGGACAGCGGACGCCGGACACCGACCAGCTCGACGACCTCGCGGACGGCTACCAGCAGCTCGGCCGGATCGCGGTGGACCGGGGCGAGTTCGCCGACGCCGAGCAGTGGTACCTGCGCTCGCTCGCCCTCCTGGAACAGCTCGACGACGCCGACGGCATCGCGCTCGGCCACCACCAGCTGGGGGTGATCGCCCACCGCCTCGGACGGCCGGAGGACGCCGAGCGGCGGACCCGGGAGGCGCTCGACGCCTTCGAACGCCTGGGCGAGTCCGGGCGGGCGGCGGCCTGCCGGCACCAGCTCGGCGTCCTGGCCCAGGAACAGGGCCGCTTCGAGGACGCCTACCTCTGGTACGGGCGCGCACTGGACGGCGCCGGGCAGCCGACCGACCTGCCCCTCGCGACCGACCTGCACCACCGGCTCGCCGCCGTCGCCGCCGAACTGGGACGCCTCGCCGCGGCCGAGAAGTGGTGCACGGAGGCGCTGGCCCTCGCCGAGGAGTCGGGCAGCCTGCCCGACTCCGCCCGCGGCTACCACCGGCTCGGCGTCCTGGCGTCGGCACAGGAGCGGTTCGCGCAGGCCGAGTCCCTGCACCGCAAGGCGCTGGAAATCCGGCAGGACCTCGGCGACCGGCACGGCACGGCGGCCAGCCAGCACCAACTCGGCGTCGTCGCCGCCCGGCGCGGCGACCTGGCCGAGGCGGAGACCTGGTACGCGCGGGCCCTGGCGGTCCGGGAGGAGCTGGGCGACCAGGCGGGGGTCTCGGTCAGCTACCACCAGCTCGGCCTGGCCGCCCAGACCGGCGGCCGGGCGGCGGACGCCGAGGCCCGGTACCGCAAGGCGCTGGACGTCTCGCACCGGATCGGCGACACCCCGGGGCTGGTGCGGACCTTCGGCCAGTTCGGGCTGTTCGCCGCGGAGCAGGGGCGCCCGCGCGAGGCGATGGAGTGGCTGGTCCGCAGCATCACCTGCTTCGAGGAGTTCCCGCATCCGCTGACCTGGCCGAGTGTGGTCAACCTCGGACTCCTGGCGCGCGACCTCGGTCCGCGCGCCGTGGAACGGGCCTGGCGCTCGGTCACCGGCCGCCGCCTGCCCGAGGCCGTCCGGGACCACGTCGGCGGCTGACCTGCCCGCGCGCCCCGGTCGCCCGCCGGGTCGCGCGGGGCCGGCGCGGTGTTCCGCGTGCTCCGGGAACACCGGGCCGGCCCGGGCTGTCCCGGACGGTCGCCATCCCGCCCACTGCCTCCGAGCCGACGCCCACCCAGGGACCCGGCGGCGCCGCTGCCACGCCTCGGCTGCCCGAACCACGAACCGACCTGGAGAAGCCGGGCGCCGCCCGGCGTACTCCTGAAGTACCGGACGTCCCGGCTGTCCCGGACAGGCGCCACCCGCCACTGCCTCCGAGCCGACGCCCACCCGGCCACAGCGCCGCCACACCGCTACACCCACGCCCGGCAGCCCGCACCCCGCTCGGGCGCGTCCGACAGTTCGCGCCGGATCAGCATGCGGCTCCCCCCAGCCCCCGGCCCCGACCGTCGGCGACCGACGACAACACGGCGCGGGGGTGCCTCCCGCCGAAGGCCGGAGGCGTGCGCGCCCTGGCGTCGCGCGCCCGGTAGGAAGCCCTACCCGGCGGGGTGGTCGCCGAGGAGGAGGTCGCGGATCCGGGCGACGGTCGGTGCGTCGCGGGCCGTGGTGAACGGCAGGGCGTTGCCGCCGGCGAGGCGGAAGGGCGTGCCGGCGAGCGTGGCGTGGGCGCCGCCCGCCTCGGCGACCAGGAGCAGCCCGGCCGCGTGGTCCCAGGCGTTCTCCCAGGCGAACACGGTCGCGTCGAGGGCGCCGCGGGCGACCTCCACGTACTCCAGCCCGGCCGAGCCCGCGCACGGCCGGGCGCGTACGCCCTCGGTGCGCAGGCGCAGCAGCGTGCGCTTCGCCCCGGGCATGGTGTGGAAGGGGTAGGAGGCGGCGATCCTCAGCGGCGCGCCGTCGGCCGGCGAGCCCGCCCGCAGCGCGACGCCGTCCAGGCGGGCGCCGCCGCCCCGCAGGGCCGTCGCCATCCGGTCGTGGACCGGGGCGTAGGTCCAGGAGGCCAGCAGCTCGCCGTGGTGGGCGAGGGCGACCAGGGTGCAGAACCCCTCGTCGCCGCGGACGAAGGTGCGGGTGCCGTCGATCGGGTCGACGATCCAAACGGGGCGGTCGCCGGCCAGCGCCGCGTACAGGCCCGGCTCGGCGGCGACCGCCTCCTCCCCCACCACGACCGAGCCGGGGAGCAGTGCCGTCAGAGCGGCCGTCAGGTGCGCCTCGGCGCCCCGGTCGGCGACGGTGACGAGGTCGTACGGGCCGTTCTTCTCGGCCACCTGGTCGGCGGTCAGCGCGCGGAAGCGCGGCATGATCTCGGCGGCCGCCGTCCGCCGGACCGCCTCCTCCACCGGACCCAGGCACTCCGCGGCGAATCCTTCGTCGATCATCCGTCCATCACATCACAGCTTCGGTTCTTCGGACCCCGACCGAACAGCCGGGCGGGCCGGGAGGCCGGGCCCGGCCCGTCCGCCGTGGCCGGCAGGGCCGAGCGGGTCAGCAGCGCCGCGAGCGCCAGGACCGCCGCCACCCCGGCCACGGCGGCGAGGGCCGACCGCAGGCCGACCACCGAGGCGGTCAGGCCGACGGCGGCGGGCCCGACGAGGAAGCCCCCGTAGCCGACCGAGGCGACGACGGCCACGCCGGCCGAGCGCACCTCGGGGCGGACACGGGCCCCGGCCAGGGAGAGGATCGTCGGCGCGCAGACCGAGGTGCCGAGGCCCGCCACGACGAGCCCCGCGAGCATCGCTCCCACGCCGGGCGCCAGTGCGGTGCCCAGGGTGCCGACCGCCGCCACCGCCGCGCCCAGCGCCAGCAGGTGACGCTGCGGCAGCCGGGCGGCGAGCCCGTGCCCGGCCAGCCGGCCGACGGCGGCGGAGGCCGCGAAGACCACCGGGCCGGCCGCGGCCGCGCCGGGGCCGGTGTGGAGGACGGCGCGCAGCATCACCGCGCTCCAGCTCTGCCAAGCGTTCTCGACCAGGTACGCGAGCGCGCACAGCACCCCGAGCAGCAGCAGCGGCCGGTCCGCGGCACCCGCCCGCCGCCCGGGCTCGGGCTCGGGAGCTGGCACGGGCCGCTCCCCCACCGGATCGGGGAGGCGGAGCACGACGGCGGCCCCGGCGAGGAGCGCGGCCACCGGCAGCAGGACCGCGACGGCGGCGAGGCCGCGGCCGAGCGCCAGGCCCGTCGCGAGCGCGCCGCACACCACGCAGGCGGAGAAGCAGGCGTGGGCGGCGTTCAGCAGCGGGCCGGACCGGCTCTCCTCCGCGCTCGCCAGCGCGTTGACGCCCACGTCGACGCCCCCGGAGGCCGCGCCGAGGGCGGCGAGCGCGGCCATCAGCGCCGGCGCGCCGCGCGCCAGGCCGGGCAGCACAGCCGCCACCGCCATCAGCAACAGGAGCGCCGCGACGGCGGAGCGCCCGAAGCGGTCCACGGCCGCACCGGCGAGCCGCATCGAGCAGAGCGCGCCGAGGCCGATCATCAGGACGGCGAGCCCGAGTTCCCCGTCGTCCACCCGCGCCCGCCGCTGGAGCTCCGGGATCAGCGCGCCCCAGGTGCCCCAGAGCACCCCGAACACCGCGAACCCCAGCAGCACCCGCACCCGCGCCCGCACCACCGGCTCCGGCCCCCATCGATCGCGCCGCCGTCCGAGCGGGATGATGCCCGCCCTCGGCCGCGGGATCCCGGCGCCGCAGCCGGCGCACGGGGGCGCGGTGCGGCGCGGCGCCGTGCCGGGCGCTCCCGCACCGCGGTTCGCGGCCGGCCGGACGTGGGGTCAGGGCCGGTCGCGGGCCAGGGCCCGGCGCAGCGCGAGGTGGGTCAGCCAGGCCATGCCGAAGGTGAACGGGGCGGCGGTGTTGTCGGCGGGGCCCGGGACGAGGGAGCAGACCACCATGACGGCGAGCGGTATCCAGGCGCGCAGCAGCGCGTGGCGGACGGCCGACAGTGCCGGGGCGCGTGCGGCGAGCCACGGGACCAGCAGGCCGAGCACGGCGAGCGGGACGGTGAGACCCGTGTGCTTCACCGCCTCGAACACCGTCCAGGCGAGCAGCAGCGTCCCGAGGGCGCCCCAGGCCGCCCGTGCGGCGCGGTCGGCGGTCTCGCGTGTCATCGTGGTTCTCCCCCTGTGCGTCGCACACCGCACCGCTGGTCCCGGGCGGTGCCGCCAGCAGTATGCGACGCATCCGGCTCCTGGGCCACACCCGTACCGCGCCGGGGTCAGCGGCCGGTGGCGGCCGGCACCGTGCAGTGGTCGCGGGCTTCGGCCAGGGCGGCGGCGAGGGCCTCGGGCCGGCGGGTGGAGAGGTAGACGTAGGGGCAGAGCAGCGAGGGTTCGGCGACCTCCACGCGCACCGCGCGCGGGAGGTAGCTGCGGATGAGCAGGCGGGCCCGGGGGCCGGCCAGCCGGGTGCGCCAGGCGAAGGCGGCGGCCTGGTCGAGGACTTCGACGGCGCCCACGTGTTCGCCGCGCAGGACGACCGGTCCGGCCACCAGGACGCCGTCGCAGACCCGGATCCGGACCCCGCCGTAGCCGTTCAGCGCCGGGGCCGTCACCGCCAGCAGCAGGGCACCGGCGCCCAGGGCGGGCAGCGGGCCGAGCGGGAGCAGCGCGGCCGTGAGCGCGGCGGAGGCCGTCAGGGCAGCCAGCCACCAGCGCAGCGGGACGGAGAGTCGTTCGTCGTAGATCACCACATCCGGGATGCTGCCACGCCGTCGGCCGGGCCCCGCAGCCGGGCCGCCCGGAGGCGGTGCGGGCGTGGCGCCGGCCTCCGGGCCCAAAGGCTCAGGCCTCGTCGTACCAGGAGAAGGCGGCGATCCGCCAGCCCTCGGGGGTGCGGACGAACTGGAAGGTCTTCGTCCCGCCGCCCCCGTACGGCTGTCCGTCCAGGGTCCCGGACTTGCGGTACTCGCCGGTGCGGGAGGCGATGTCCCCCACGATCTCGGTCCGTTCGGAGGTCTCCCACTCCGAGAAGCCGACCAGTCGGCCGTCGTTCAGCAGGCGCTCGCGCGGCTCGACGAACTCCTCGACGGAGTAGACCGTGAAGGTCGGGGCGGTGCTGACGATCACTCCCTGCGGGAGCATCAGCCGCCGGATCCTGGCCACGTCGGCCACCTGGCCGTCGCGGTTGTCGAAGGCGCCGAAGAACTCGGCGGTGAGCTGGTCGATCTCGGTCTTGGACATGGACCCGACCGTAGCACCGCGGAATCCGTCGGTCTGCCGTTCGAGGACAGGTCACCCACCGTCAAGCGGTGGGCCCGCCTCCGGGGTTCCGCATGTGACGATGTCGCGCCCCTATGGTGAACACGGGGAGCTGGCTAGCATGAGCATGCCGTCGAAAGGTATCCGCCAACCCTCATACCGGAGGAGCCCATCATGAGCGCACAGGTCCTGGAGATCCGCGACGCCGGCCTGCTGGACATCGACGAGGAGAGCATCGCCTTCGAGGACGAGTTCGACGCGGACCTCGCCCCGGTGGCGTGTCTCGACGACCCGTGGGTCACCTACGTCCCCACCCGCTTCGAGTGCGGGCTCAACTCCTGACCTCCACCGAGCGGTCCGCGTAGGAAGGTGACCGCCGGGCGGGCGACCGCGCGGCGGTCACACCGTTGCGGACCGGGAGGACGGTTCCCGGTACAGGACGGCACCGAGCCGGACCGAGCCGACACCGAACGAACGTGCACGGCACCGAACGGGACTGCACGGAACGCGGATCGCGGATCGCGGAGGGGTGGCACAGCGATGGCGGCAGCGGCACCGACGGGCCCCGGGCCCGGCCACGGGGCGGTCGAGGAGCTGCGGGCCCGGATCGCCGCCCACCTGGCCGCGCCGACCGGCACCCGGCGCGGGCTGCACGCCGGCGACGGCTGGCTGTACCTGCACGACCCGGAGATGCCGGCGCTCGCCCACGGCTGGAAGCTCCACCTCTCCGCCCGGCCCGAGCACCTGGCGGACCTGGTCGACCTGGTGCTCCCCGTCCTGCTCCGGCACCGCTGCGACGCCAAGTTCGCCGCCGACGCCGCCGTGCTGGGGCAGCTCAACTCCGGGCTGCGCGGCGCCGCCGCCGTCGGCAAGGCGGTCACGGTCTACCCGGCGCCGGGCGGGATCGCCGCGCTGGCGGCCGAGTTGGCCGAGGTGCTCGCGGGCCGCCCCGGCCCCCGGGTGGTCAGCGACCGGCGGCTGCGGGCCGACGCCCCGGTGTACTACCGGTACGGGCCCTTCCGGGCCGCCGGCGACGACCCGGACCTCGTCATGACCGGCCCCGCCGGGGAGACCTTCCGCGGCCTCGCCGACGGCGCCTACCGCCAACCGCCGTGGGCGGCGGACCCGTTCGCCGCCGGCGCCCCGCGGCGGGAGGCGACCACCCGGGTCGGCGACGGCCGCTACCGGATCACCGCCGGGATCACCCGCTCGCCCAACGGGCACGTCTACCGGGCGGTCGAACTCGCCACCGGGCGGGCCGTGGTGGTCAAGCAGGCCCGCGCCTTCGTCGCCGAGGACCCGTCCGGCACCGACGCGTGCGGACGGCTCCGGCACGAGCGGCGGGTGCTCGCCGCGCTCGACGGGGTGCCCGGAGTGCCGCAGCTGGTCGACTACTTCCGGCACGGCGAGGAGGAGTACCTGGTCAGCACCGCCCGGGGACCGCGCGACCTGCGCCGCGACGTCCTCGGGTCGGGCCCGTACCCTCCGGACGGCAAGGGCGCGACCGGGCGGGACTGGTGGGCGCTGGCGCGCGGGCTGCTGGCCGTCCTGGACGCCGTGCACGCACGCGGCGTGGTCGTCCGCGACCTCAAGCCCGCCAACGTCGTGCTCGACGGCGCGGGCGGCTGCTCGCTGGTCGACTTCGGCGTCAGCTCCCTCGCCGGCGAACGGCCCGAGGGCGCCACCCTGGGCTACGGCCTGCCCGGCGCCGGCGAGGCGCGGCCCGCCGGCGACTACTACGCGCTCGGGGCCACCCTGCACTGGGCCGCCACCGGACTGGACCCCGTGGTGATCGACCCGGACCCGGCCGTCAACCGGGAGCGCACCCTCGCCTGCCTGGCCGGCGCGCTGCCCGCGGGCGGGCAGGGGGCGCCGGACGCGATGGTGACGGTGGTGGCCGGCCTGCTCGGCCTCGACGCCGGGGCGCGGGCCGCAGCCGCCGCCGAGCTGCGGCACGGCGCCCCCGTCCGCCCCGTCCGCCCGTACGCCGCCGCGGCCCACCGGCCGCCGGCGGTGGCGGGGGACCTGCTCGGCGAGGCCGTCCGGCACACCCTCGACCGCTGTGTCCGGATGGCCCACGAGCTGGTCGACACGGCCCCCGAGGGTCGACAGCCGCGCTCCCTCCTGTCGCTCTACGACGGCGCCGCCGGCCTCGGCCTCGAACTGCTCCAGCACCCCGACCGGCCCGAGGTCCGCACGGCCGCGGCCGCCCTCGCCCGGTGGACCGCCACCCATCGCGCCCTCGGCCGGCTCGGCCCGGGGCTGTACGACGGCCGGGCCGGCGTCGACCTGTTCCTCGCCCACGCGGCCCGTCTGCTCGGCACCGAGCGGCCCGCCCCACCGGACGGACCGCTCGCCGACGACCTTCCGGCCGACCAGGTCTCCGGCGCCGCGGGGGTCGGCACCGCCCGGCTCCTGCTGGCCCGGTCGGCCCGTGCCGACGGCCGCCCGGAGGAGGCCGAACGGTACCTGGCCGTCGCCGCCGAGTGCGCCCGACGACTGACGGACGGGCGCCCCACCGACCCCCGGGAGACCCCCAACCCGGGCACGGCCGCCCTCGTGGAGGGCTTCGCCCACGGCCGGGCCGGTCTCGCCCACTTCCTCCTCGCCCTGCCCGCCGCGCGCCCGGAGGCCGCCCGGCGCCTCGTCGACGGCCTCGCCGCCGACGTCCCCCGGCTCGCGGCGGCCGCCGGCGCACCCGGCGCGACCCGCCGCTACGGCTCCTGGTGCCGCGGGCTCGCCGGCATCGGCACGGTGCTGGTCCAGGCCGCCCGCCACTACCGCGAACCGGCGCTCCTCGCCCGCGCCGCCGAGGCGGCGGCCGCCTGCCGCGCGCTCGCACCGAGGATGGGCATGATCGGCCAGTGCTGCGGCCTCGCGGGCGTCGGCGAACTGCTGGTCGAACTGGCGGCGGCCACCGGGGACGACCGGCACTGGCACGCCGCCGAGGAGGTCGCGGGCCTGATCCTGGCCCGCGGCGGCGGTCCCTGGGGCCGCCCGCTCCTGCCCGGCGGCGGCCCCGCCGCCGAGTCCCCCGCATGGGCCGTCGGCACGCCCGGCGTGCTCGCCTTCCTGCGCCGCCTCGACCGGCGCGGCGGACCGCGCCCGGGTCACCTGTTCCCGGCCCGACCCGTCGATTTCGGTTTCTGATCATCCGTTGGTACGTTCTTCCTCGTCGTAAGGGCGGGCCGCGCAGGCGGCGGAAAGCCCGGTCGGCCAGGCGTCGGTGGTGCATTGGCAGCACGCCCGCTTTCAGCGGGAAGAGTTCGTTCGATTCGGGCCCGGCGCTCCGATGAACGGGGGCGGCATCCGTGTGACGGGTGCCGCCCCCGTTCTGCTTCCGTCGTCCTCCCGGCTCGGCCCCGGGCCCCGGCCCCCGGGCCCCGGAGGGAGACTGTTCCCGTGACCCTGTTGCTCTCCCGCGCGGACGTCGAAGCCGCCCTGGACATCCCGGCCGCCCTGGCGGCGCTCGACGCGGGCTTCCGCACCGCCGACCGCCTCCCGGCCGCCCAGCGGGTGCGAGCCCCCCTGCCCGGCCCCGGCACCGCCATGTGCCTCGTCCCCGGGCTGCTCCCCGACGTGCCCGCGTACACCGTGAAGGTCAACGCCAAGTTCCCGGCCGCCACGCCCGCCCTGCGCGGCATCGTCTGCCTGCACGCGCTGGCCGACGGCGAACTGCTCGCGCTGCTCGACTCCGCCTCGGTCACCGCCTGGCGGACCGGGCTCGCCGCCGCGCTGGCCACCCACGCACTCGCACCGGAACACGCGACGACGGTCGCCGTCATCGGCGCCGGCGCCCAGAACCGGACCGCGCTCCGGGCGCTGCGCACCCTGCGGCCGATCGACGAGGTCTACGCCTACGACCTCGACCCGGAGCGCGCCGCGGCCGTCGGCACGGCCGTGCCCACCGCGCGGGCGGCCGTCGAGGCCGCGGCCATCGTCCTCACCGCGACCTGGTCGCGCGAGCCGCTGCTCGACGCCGATGTGCTGCGACCGGGCCTCCACCTCACCAGCCTCGGTTTCGACGAGCCCGGCAAGACCGAACTCTCCCCCGCCCTGCTGCGCGCGAGCCGCCTCGTCGTGGACGACCCCGCCCTCGCCGCCGCGTCCGGCGTCCTGCACAGCGCCGCCCTGGACCCGGCCCTCGCCACCCCGCTCGCCGACATCCTGCGCGGCACCGCCCCGGCCCGTCCGGACGACCGTCCCACCGTCTTCGCCCCGATCGGCCTCCCCTGGCAGGACCTCGCCCTCGCCTGGCCCCTCTACCTCGCCGCCCGGTCCAACGCCACGACACCCTCCTTCACCTTCCACTGACCGCCCGGCCCGCCCGACCGCCGGGGAGGCGTACTTCTGGGACCACCTCCCGGACGGCTACCGTTTCCAGGACACCGACGACCCCCGGACCCGACACGCCGACCCCGCCCCGCCCCGCTGTGCGACGGAGGAGACGACCGTGGAGAAGTTCGTTCCGAAGTTCCAGGGCGCGCCGTGGCCCGACGGCGCCCGCGTCCTGCACGTCTACGCCGTTCCCGATCTGCGGACCGCCCGCAGCCTGGCGGACCTGGTCGGCGCGTGCCGAACGGCGATGCACCCCTACCCGATCACCCCGCTGGGCGACGACACCCTGCACTGCACCCTCGACATGATCGCCGACACCACCTCCGACAGGATCACGGCCGGGGAGCGCGCCGACATCGTCGCGGCCCTGCGCGAAAGCCTCGCCGGCACCGCCCCGTTCGACGTCACCGCCGGCTCCCCGGTCGCCAACCGGGCCGGGGCCGTCCTGCACTTCTCCCCCGACCAGGGCCTGCTCGCCCTGCGTGAGCGCGTCCGCGACGCCATCCGCCGGACCCGCGGCCCCGGCGCCCTGCTGCACAACGGCGGCCGCCCCCACATCTCGCTCGGCTACGCCTGGTCCGAGGCCTCCTCCGAGGCCCTGCAGACGGCCCTCCGTCAGGTCTCCCCCGGCCACGCCCCTCTCCGGATCCACGAGGTCCAGCTGCTCGACGTCCGCTTCCGACTGCACCCCCGCCCCGACGACGAGACCGCCTGGCAGCTCTCCTGGAGCCCGGTGGCGACCATCCCGCTCACCCGCGGCTGACCGCCGCCCGACACCCGCGAGGAGCCTCATGTCCGACCCCGCCACTCCCGCACCCGACTGGCCCGCCCTCCTCCAGCAGGGCACCGGAACCGTCCAGGCCGCCTTCCGCCGACTCGTCGAGCGCACCCGCCACTACCAGGGCTACAGCCCCGACCTCGTGTGGGGCGATCTGCAGACCCGCGCCTACGCCGAGGAGGTGCTGCGGCTGGTCGTCGACCTGCACGACGTGCCGCGCGACATCGAGGCCGGCGCCGCCGAACGCACCGCCCGCGCCCGGTACCTCGGCAAGGACGGACGCACCTACCACGTGCTGCTCGGCGAGCAGGCCCTGCTCACCGGCATCGGCGGACCCGACGTCATGCGCCCCCAACTCGAACACCTGCTGGACGCGCTCTCCCTGCCCGGACTCACGCTCGGTGTCATCCCCGCCCGCGCCCGGCTGACCGTCTACCCCGGCGACGGCTTCGGGATCTTCGACGGCACCCGCGTGGAGGTCGAGGGCTACCGGGGCGGTGAGACGATCACCGACGGGCGGGTCGGTCTCTTCCACCGCGCCTTCGACCGGCTCCGCACGTCCGCGGTGTACGGCGAGGACGCCCGTGCCCTGATCACCTCCGCCCTGCGGGCCGTCCGACCGCGCCCGTGATCCGGCCCCGGCGCCGTCAGGCGGGCTGCCAGAGCTCGATCCGACGGCCCTCGGGGTCGGTGACCCAGCCGAACCGGCCGATGCCCTCCAGGTCCTGCGTCTCCTCGTCCACCGCCGCGCCCCTGGCGCGCAGTTGGGCGAGCATGGCGTCGAGGTCGCGGACCCTGAAGTTGAGCATGGTCTGCTGCTCGCGCGAGCCGAAGTAGTCGGTCCCGGAGTCGAAGGCCGCGAACACCGTCGGCCCGGCGTCCTGCCGCCACAGACCGTTCTCGTCGGCGTCCAGGCCGAGGCAGTCGCGGTACCAGGCGCCCAGGGCCGCCGGGTCGGCGGCGCGCAGGAAGTACCCGCCGATTCCAAGCACACGTTCCATGGCCGCCATCCTGCCAGGACGGCCCTCGGACGGCCCGACGGCCCGACGATCCTTCCTGGTCGGGGTACTCGTCGCACTGACCGTTGGCGAGCACGAACCCGTCGCTCTCCCCGTCGGCCGAGGGGTCCACGGCGTGCTCGCCCGGGTCGCCCTCGCCGTCCAGCAGGACCACCATCGCCCGCTCGGTGTTGGTCACGAAGCCCAGCGAGCGACCGTCCGAGCCGGTCAGCCACGTCTCCAGGTGCCCGGCCGCGATCCGCGACCGAAGGGTCCGCGCGACCGCCCCGGGCAGGGCCGGTGCGGGGCCGCCGTCGCCCTCGTCCATCACCCATGCCTCGATCACGGCCACGACGGTCCCACAGCCTCGGACGGGGCGGAGCGCGAGGGCCGATTTCCGCCAGCCACGCCCGGGACCGGCGGCGCAGAGTGGGAGGCGTGGGACAGCTCGGACGAGTGACCGGAGACCGGACGTGAGCGTGCAGACGATGAGCGAGACCCCCGCGCAGCGGGTCGGCGGGGCCGACTGGGCGGCGATCACCGAGGAGGTCGGGGAGCACGGGAGCGCGCTGACCCCGATGCTGCTCGACCCCGCCGAGTGCGCCGAGGTGGCCGGGCTGTACGACGAGGCGGAGCACTTCCGGAGCACTGTCGACATGGCGCGCCACCGGTTCGGTTCCGGGCAGTACCGGTACTTCCGGGCACCGTTCCCCGCGCCGGTCGCCGCCCTGCGGGAGGCGCTCTACCCACGGCTGCTGCCGATCGCCCGGGACTGGGCGGCCAGGCTCCGCCGACCCGCGCCGTGGCCGGACAGCCTCGCCGAGTGGCTGGAGCAGTGCCACGCCGCCGGGCAGTCCAGCCCCACACCGCTCCTGCTGCGCTACCGCGCCGGCGACTGGAACGCGCTCCACCGCGACCTGTACGGCGATCTGGTGTTCCCGCTCCAGGTGGTCATCGGCCTCGACGTGCCCGGGGCCGACTACACGGGGGGCGAGTTCCTGACCGTCGAGCAGCGGCCCCGGGCCCAGTCGCGCGGCTCCTCCGTCGTCCTTCCCCAGGGCCACGGCCTGGTCTTCACCACCCGGGACCGCCCCGTGCGCTCCGTACGCGGCTGGTCGGCGGCGCCCGTCCGGCACGGCGTCAGCACCGTGCGCTCGGGCCTGCGCCACACCCTCGGCCTGGTGTTCCACGACGCCGCCTGACGCCCACCGCGCCGGCCCGGCCGCCACCCGGGCCGCTCCGCGCACAGCGGCCGGACGCGGCAGCGACGACGGCCACGGCGGACCTCCTTCCCCGACGACCGCGCACCGCACCCGGAGCAGTTCCTCGAACCCCACGGCAACCACCTCCCCGACCGAGCCCTGAGGATGCGGCGGCCGGGCCGCCGCACCTCCCTTCACCCACATCGACGGAGCGAACGGCCCCCGCGGGATGACACCCGTTCGGGTGAGTCCGGGCCCGCCGACCGCACCCGGCAACCGCGCCCGCCGACCGGGCCCGCACCAACCGACCGCTCAGACGTTCAGCGGGTGGTCCGGCGCGAGGAGCGCCACGATGCGCGCGGCGACCTCCTGCGCGGTGTTCCCGTCCGGGCTGTCGCAGCCCTTGGTGGTGCTGACGGCGACCGTCAGACGGGTGTCCGGCTGGTAGGCCTCGATGGCGGCGTATCCGGAGAACGACGGATTGGACAGGATCCAGCCGTCGCTGACGATGACGCCCAGGCCGAAGTGCCGGGCCTCGGTCTGGAGCAGGCAGACGTCCTCCGGGCAGCCGTCGGCCGGGCCCGGCAGGCCGACGGTGCCGGGGTTCAGCTGGGTGCGGAAGGACTCCGGGGAGAGCAGCGCCCCGGTGCCGACGGCCTCGATGGAGCGCCCGAAGTCGCAGATGTCGGTGGCCAGCACGGCCCCGGGGGCGGTGGTCCACGACGGGTTCCAGAAGGTCGACTCCTCGTAGCTGCCGCGCCCGGCGGTGAAGGCGTGCAGCACGGGGTCGGGGAGGTCGGGGGTGAAGCGGTTGACCGTCTGCCGCAGGCCCAACGGCTCGAAGATCCGCTGTTCCAGCAGGTGGTCCAGGCGGGTGCCGGTGATCCGCTCCAGCGCCGCGCCGAGCAGCACGAAGTTGGCGTGCGAGTAGCTCCAGTTGGTCCCCGGCCGGTACCAGAAGGGGTGGCCGGTGGAGATCCCGACCAGTTCCTCCGGGGTCCAGTGGCGGAACGGGTCGGCGGCGAGCGCGTCCAGGAAGCCCTGGTCGGTGACGTAGTCGGCGAGGCCGGAGGTGGTGTCGCCGAGCATCCGCAGGGTGATCTCGTCGGCGCGCGGCACCTCCGGCAGCCAGCGGGCGATCGGGTCGTCCAGGCCGATCCGCCCCTCCTCGGCGAGTTGGAGCAGCACGATGCCGAAGAACGGGAAGGCCATCGAGCCGGCCCGGAAGTGCATCGCGGGTTCGGCCGCGACACCGGTCATGGACTCACCGAGGGCGCCGGTGACGATCTCGTGGCCGTCCACGGAGACGCGCAGGAGCACCGAGTTCAGGTCGAGTTCGCGCTGCGCCCGGCGGGCGATGTCGAGCACCTCGCGGGCCCGGGGGTCGGCGGCGGGGTCCGAGCGGACGCAGGCGTGCGAGGGCGAGGGGGTCTTGGCCAGTCCCTCGGCGGCGGGGAACACGACGGCGGTCAGGGCCGCGGCGGTCAGAACGGCGGCGGCGAGCACCCCACCGCGGGAGATCGCGGTACGGGAGGTCGCAGCACAGGAGAACGCAGCACCGGAGAACGCGGTGCGGGAGAACGAGGTGCGGGAGAAGGTCATGACGCACTATCTGCGAACGCCCCGGCCGCCACCCGGCCCAACACTCCGCGGCGTCCTCCGAGGGGCGCAGTCGACGCGGCCGGAACGACAGCCACAGTCGGCCGATTCGAAGCGGTCGGCGGGCGCGGATCGTGGCGTAGGGTCGGCCCCGGGACGGCCGCGCGGGTGGGGGTTCGCGCCGACGCCGTCCCCGGTGCGGCCGTCGTTCTCGCGACCGGTCACGGTACGGCCGCCCTGGGCACCGTGGTCCACCGCCGCTCACGGGTGTTCACCGCTGCCCACGCCGCTCACCGTTGCTCATCGCTCTCCGACGCTCCGTCACTTTGGGGCGCGGCCGCGCGGCGGCCCCGACACCGCGGCGCCGCGTCCGTCCACCCGTCCCGGGTGACGCACCGCAGCACGCCGAAGGGATTGTCATGTCCGAGTACACCGAACCGTCGCCGCCCGCCGCCGGCCGGCCGCTCCCCGCCCCCCGGATCGGCCGCCGGCGCCTGCTGCGCGCCGGGCTGGCCACCGGAGGAGCGCTGGCCGCCGTCCGGCTGCTGCCCGCGACGCCCGCCGGCGCCGCGCCCACCGGCGCCCTCCGCCCGCCCGCCGCGGGGAACACGCCCGCGCCCGTCACGGCCGCGTGGCCGGACTGGGCGCGCTTCGCCCGGCTCGCCGACGGCACCTTCGACGAGGAGGCCGACATGCAGGGCCGGATCAACCAGTTGAAGGCCCAGAACGTCAGCGTGATCGAACTGGACACCGTGCTGTCCGACTGGCTCACCGACGCCGAGTTCACCGCCCACGCCGCACTGGTCAAGACCTTTGTCGGCAAGGCGCACGCGGCCGGTCTGAAGGTCGTCATGTACTACCCGTCACTGGAGGTCATCTCCCCCGGCGGCGAGAAGGGCCGCTCCTTCTACAAGAACGACCAGGGCCGCACCTGGGTCCAGCGCTCCCTCGACGGCAAGCCCAACGTCTTCTACGGCAGCGTCGTGGTCTGGGTCGACCCGGGCGACGAGAGCTGCTGGGTGAGCCCCAACTCCCCCTGGCGGGACTACTACCTGAAGCGGATCAAGCAGCTCGCCGCCACCGGCGTCGACGGGATCTGGCCGGACGTGCCGATCTACTTCGACGGGGTGCTCTCCTGGTGCGACGCCTCGACCTGGGGCGCGGCGGCGTTCACGGCGGACACCGGACTGCCCGCCCTGCCGAAGGCCGCCAACAACGACGACCCGGTCTTCCGCCGGTACGTGGAGTGGCGCCACCGCAACCTGCTCCGGTTCCAGCTCGACATCGCCGCCGCCGGACGCAGCGTCAACCCGGACCTGGTCACCTTCGTCGAGACCGTCTCGATGGACTACCGCTACGCCACCTCGATCGGCCTGGACGGCGCCTACCTGCGGCAGGCGCCGGACAACGTCAGCCAGGTCTGGGAGGTCGACATCCTCGCCAACGAGGACGGCATGCGGCACGCCACCGCCACCGACTGGACCTGCCTGATCTCGATGTACAAGTACGCGCGGGCGGCCAGCGGCACCAAGCCGGCCTGGGCGTTCTCCTACGGCTGGAAGGCCGACGACGCCTCGCTGGTGATGGCGGAGCTGATCGCGGCCGGCTGCAACCCGTACGAGGTGAAGACCCCGTACAAGAACGACACCACCGACGCCGCGATGCGCACCCGGATGTTCGGCTTCGTCAAGGCCAACCAGCAGCGGCTCTACGACGCCGGGTCGGCGGCCGAGGTCGGCGTCTACCACTCCAGCGCCTCGCGCGACTACGTGAGCCCGGGCGAGGGCAACGGCATGTACGCCAACGCGACCGCGCCCGCCGGGATCGCCGACTGGTGGGGCGGCGACGACCCGGGGATGAGCTGCACCACGATGCCGTGGATGGGCGAGTTCCGCGGCACCGTCAAGGCCCTGGTGTACGCGCACATCCCGTTCGACACCGTGACCAGCCCGGGGCTCGCGGCCGAGGACCTGGCGCGGTTCAAGGTGGTGCTGCTGCCGAACCTCCAGGCGGTCTCCGACGCGGAGGCGGCGGTGCTGCGCGGGTACGTCGCTGGCGGCGGCACGGTCGTGCTCACCGGGCCCGCGCCCACCGGTCTGGACGAGTACGGCGCGCGGCGCGCGGAGTACGCGCTGGCCGACGTCCTGGGGCTGCGCCGGGCCGACCCGCTGCCGGCGAGCCGGCGCAACGCCTTCGGCGCGGGCGTCTGCTGGTACCTGGGCGGCGACCTGCCCGGGCTCGCCTATCTGCGCACCGCCGACCAGGCCGCGGGCGACCGGCTGCTGGCACCGGTCCGCGCAGCCGCGCCGCCGTCGCTCGGCCTGTCCGGCGACCGGCGGATCCACCTGGAGGCGCGCCGCCTGGGCGAGGAGACCGTCGTCCACCTGGTGAACTTCACCAACTTCGGCGACACTCCGGCGGCGTTCCGCAGCACACCCGCGTCCTGCACGCTGACGTACGCCGTCCCGGCCGGGCGCACCGTCGCGGCGGTCACGGTCGCCACCCCGGACGGGACCGATCCGGCGCCGCGCCCGGTGCCGTTCACGGTGACCGGGGCCGTGCTGAGCGTGCCGCTGACGGTCGCGCAGTACTCGGTCGTCGGCATCACCGTGAGCTGATCCCGCACACCCCGCCGGCGCGTCCACGCACACGCGCGCCCCGGAGCGGAGGGCTCCGGGGCGCGCGGCGCGGAGGATCAGCCGTTGGAGCGGTCGAACCACTCCAGCCAGCTGATGCGCGGGCCGACGAGACCCACGGCGGCGTTGCCGGCCTGGAGGCCCGACGACGAGGAGGAGGGCTCTTCGTGCCCACCGTGCGCCACCGCGGCGGTCGGCGCGATCACGGCGGCCGCGGCGGCGACGGTGGCGATCACGGCGAACTTGCGGAGCTTTCCACGAACCGACATCTCAGGTACTCCTTGATGGATGGTCAGCAGTCTGCCCCGGCCGACACGCGGGACGGCCGGGCGGCACACACGTTGGCACACGACCCGCAACGCCGGGCGCTTTCGCAACCCCGACTCGGGCGAACGGGCGGGAAGTTACGCCGGGAGGGTGAACCCGGGCCGGTGACGGCGGGCCGGCCCACCGGACGGGACGGGTGAGCGCGATGTCCCGGCAGCTGCCGCACGCTGCCGTTCGGCCACGCCGTGGCCAGCGACTTCCCGGCCGGGCCGGCGCCCGGCGCCACGGCCGCGGCGGACGTGCGGATCACCGTCGCCTCCGGCATGGAGCCCGGGGTCCTGGAGGGCACCGTCGAGAGCCGATCCGCCGGGCGACCCGACGCCGGCGGACAACAGCGCCACCTTCGAGATCACCGTCCTCCGACCCCGCCCCGCCCCGCCCTCCACGACCGTGCGTCCTGCACACGACAGATGGCCGAAAGCAGGACAACGCCGGGGCCGATTCACTACGGTCGTCCTCACGACAGCGGCACCGGCGGCACCGGACTCGTGGTCGGCGCGGCCCGCCGGGTGGGGCGGCAGGGGGTGGCATGGCACAGGCACGGAGGCGTCTGTCGCGTGCGGAGGCGGTGCGCCGGCGCACCGGAGCACAGTTCATCGGCCGCAGAGCCCAGTTGGCGCTGTTCGTCGACAACCTCGCCCGCGATCCCGACCCCGACTCCGGGCCGGACCCGGCGGACTTCCTGTTCCATGTGCGCGGGGTGGGCGGGGTCGGCAAGTCCACCCTGCTCGCCCAGTGGCGCGAGGCGGCCCGGCGGACCGGGGCGCTCACCGCGCTGGTCGACGAGACCGATGTGCACGGCGTCGAGACGGCGCTCACCTCCCTCGCCCGTCAGCTCGCCGAACAGGCCGGCCCGCTGCGGGAGTTCGACAAGGCGGTGGAGCAGTACCGGCGTTCGCTGCAGGCCGCGGCGGACCGCGAGCCGGAGCAGCCGCCCGGCGGGGAGGGCGCCTCGCTGCCGTCCCGGCTGGTGGCCCAGGCGGCGTTCGGGGCGGCCTCGGTGCTGCCGGGCGCGGGCGTGGTCACGGCGATGGCCAACCCGGACGCCGTGGCGCAGGGCGCCGAGCGCCTCATCTCCGGGGTGCGCCAGCGCCGGCGCGGCGGCGACGCCGAGGAGCCGGCACTCAGCCGGGCCTTCGTCGCCGAGCTCGCCCGGCTGTGCGACCGGGACCGGGACCGCGGGCGGCGGCCGTGGGTCGTGCTGTTCCTCGACACCTGGGAGCTGACCGGCCGCTACCTCGACGGCTGGCTGCGGGAGATCCTCGACGACGCGTTCGGCCCGCTGCCGCTGGAGGTGCTCTTCGTGCTGGCCGGCCGGGACGAGCTGGCGGAGCGCGAGTGGGCGCCCTGGCGGCCGGTCCTGGTGGACGTGCCGCTGGAGGTGTTCACCGAGCAGGAGGCCCGCGACCTGCTGGCGGCCCGCGGGGTGACCGATCCCCTGGTGGTCGACGCGGTGCTGCGGATGTCGATGCGGCTGCCGCTGCTGGTCGCGCTGCTCGCGGCCGCCGACCCCGGCGCGGTCGAGGAGGTCGCCGACGTCGGCGCGGACATGGTCGACCAGGCGGTGGTGCGCTTCCTGCAGTGGATCCCCGAGCAGGAACGCCGGGAGACCGTACTGGCGGCGGCGCTCCCGCTGCAGCTCAACCAGGACCTGTTCGCCTGCGCCGTGCCGGACGCCGAACCGGCCGCCTGGGCCTGGCTGTCGGCCCAGCCCTTCGTGACCGGGCGCGGCGACTTCCTCCAGTACCACGCCGTGGTCCGCACCAGCATGGTGCGCCGGCGCCGGATCCACACCCCCCGGGAGTGGACGGCCGCGCACACCCGGCTCGCCGAGCACCACGCCGCCGCGCGGGCGGCCGTCGAGCAGTACCTGCCGGCCGCCCGGCGCGGCGCCGATCCGCGCTGGCGCCGGCAGCTGCTGAACGAGATCTACCACCTGCTCTGCGCGGACCCGCTGGCCCATCTCGCGCTGGCACTGGAGCACACCGCGCGCACCGCCGGGGACGCGCCGGACGCGCTGGCGCCGTGGGCGGAGATGCTCGGCCAGGCCGCACAGGACAGCGACGACGCCGAGCTGGTCCGCTGGGCCCGCCGGATCCACGCGGCGGCCGGCGCCGAGCAGCCCGTCCTGGAGACGCTCGGCGCGCTCGCCGGGCCGGGGCTGCCGGCCCGGGTGCGGGCCTGGGCGCTCACCCACCGCGGCTACCAATACTTCGTCGAGGACCGCGACGACGACGCGCTCGCCGATCTCGACCAGGCCGTCGCGATCGCCCCCGACCTGCCGCAGGCCCTCGCCCACCGCGGCCGGGTGCTCAACTGGCACGGCCACCACGGGCGCGCGCTGGCCGACTTCACCGCCGCGCTCGCCCTCGACCCCGAGTACGCCTGGGCGCTGTCCCGGCGCGGGGAGGCCCGGCAGCTGGCGGGGCTGACCGAGGAGGCGATGGCCGACTTCACCGCGGCGCTGGCGCTTGACCCCGACGACGCCTGGGCGCTCGGCTCGCGCGGCCAGGCGCACCGGCTGGCCGGGCGGCTGGACGAGGCGATCGCGGACCTCACCGCGGCCGTCCTGCTCGACCCGGAGTACGCCTGGGCGCTCACCCAGCGCGGCGAGGCCTTCCGGACGGCGGGCCGGCCGGCCGAGGCGGTCGCCGACTTCACCACGGCGCTGGCGCTTGACCCGGGCGACGCCTGGGCGCTGAGTTCCCGGGGCCAGGCGTACCGGCAGGCGGGCCGGCTGGACGAGGCGGTCGCCGACCTGACCGCCGCGCTGGCGCTCGGCCCGGACAACGCCTGGGCGCTCGCCGAACGGGGCGAGGCGCACCGCCAGGCGGGCCGGCCGGAGGAGGCGGTCGCCGACTTCACGGCCTCGGTGGCGCTCAACCCGGACAACGCGTGGGCGCTCGGCTCGCGCGCGCAGGCGCACCGGCAGGCCGGGCGGCTGGACGAGGCCGTCGCGGACTTCACCGCCGCGCTGGCGCTCAACCCCGAGTACGCGTGGGCCATCGGCGAGCGGGGCGAGGCGCACCGCCAGGCGGGCCGGCTGGACGAGGCGATCACGGACTTCACGGCGGCGCTCGCGCTGGACGCGGAGTACGCCTGGGCACTCGCCGAGCGCGGCGAGGCCCACCGGCAGGCGGGCCGGCTGGACGAGGCGGTGACGGACCTGTCGGCGGCGCTGGCCCTCGACCCGGCGGACGTCTGGGCGCTGCGGGCGCGCGGCCAGGCGCACCGGCAGGCCGGCCGGCTGGACGACGCGATCGCCGACCTGACCGCCGTCCTCGCGATCGACCCGGAGTACGCCTGGGCGCTGGCGCTGCGGGGCGAGGCGCACCGGCTGGCGGGGGACCTCGAGGAGGCGGTCGCCGATCTGACGGCCGCGCTCTCGCTCGAACCGGACGACGCCTGGGCGCTGGGCTCCCGGGGCCAGGCGCGCCGGCAGGCGGGCGAGGTCGAGGAGGCGGTCGCGGACCTCACGGCCGCGCTCGCCCAGAACCCGGACTACACGTGGGCGCTCGCCGAGCGCGGTCAGGCGCACCGGCAGGCCGGGCGCACGGCGGAGGCGGTGGCCGACCTGTCCGCCGTGCTGGCCCGGGATCCGTCGGACGTCGCGGTGCGCTGCGCCCTCGCGGCGGCGTACCGGCACGACGGGCGGTTCGAGCAGGCCCGGGAGGCGTTGGAGGGGCTGGCGCCGGAGGTGGCGGCGTCCTCGACGGTGCTGGTGGAGGTGGCGGTGCTGCGGTTGCTGACGGAGGGTCCGGCGGCCGCGGCACAGGCGTGGGAGGCCTTCGTCGACTGCCCGTACGAGGATCCGGGCGACGCGTTCGAACCGGGGGTGCGCAAGCTGCTGCACGGCCTGGTCGCCGGGGACGGCGAACCGGAGGCACTGGCGCGGGCCTTCCTCGCGGTGCCCGGTGCGCGGGCGGCGCGGGCGGACGTCTGCCTGTACCTCGGTGAACTCGCGCGCGCCGGGGCGCCGGTGGGTCCGCGGGCGGCGGCGGCGCTGCGGTTCCTCGGGTAGCGGGCGGCCGGTCCCGGCCCGGCGGCCACCGCATGCCCGTTCGGGCAGACGAGCCCTCGGGAGGTGCCACCGGAAAGGATCATTTCGCTACATTCGTGATCGGCTTCCGAGCAGTCAGAACGCGCTCCCCGCACGCCCCGAGACAGGATCCCGATGACCGAGCCCAGCTCCGCCGTCAGCCGCCGCACCCTGGTGACCGCCATAGGCGCCACCGCCGCCGCACTCGCCGCCGCCCCGGCCGCGCACGCCGCGGCGTCGGGCGCCCCGACCGCTCCCACCGCCCCGGCCCAGGCACCGGCCGCCCAGGCCGCCCGCACCGTCACGGTGCCGGCCACCCGGTCCCGCTCGGCGGCCGGACGCGCGGCCGCCGGGGCCCGCACCGACTTCCCGATCCACTACGTCGGCGTCAGCTGGGACGGCCCCCGGCGCGGCGGCGCCATCCGGCTGCACCACGAGGGCGCCGGCCCCGGCGCGTGGCAGCCGCTCACCGCGGGCTGTGCGGGCGGCCCCGACCTGCCCGCCGCGGCGGCCGGCGCCGCCCGGGGCGCGGCCGTGCTCGTCCCGGCCGGCGGGGCCGTCGGCTACGACCTGCGGCTGCCCGACGGCGCGGCCAACCTGCGCTCCACCGCCCTCGACACCACCAACGGTCCGGCCCGCACCGCCACGCTCTCCCCGACCGCGCCGGTCACCTTCTGCGGCGTCGAGTACCTCAGCCGCGCCGCCTGGGGCGCCGACGAGTCCAAGCGCTTCAAGAACGGCGCGGAGAACTCCCCCGCCAAGTACTACCCGCTGCAGACCCTGACGGTGCACCACACCGACACCCCGAACGCGGACGCCGACCCGGCCGCCACCGTGCGGGCGATCTACGAGTACCACGCCGTCACCCAGGACTGGGGCGACATCGGCTACCACTTCCTCATCGACGAGGCCGGCCGGATCTACGAGGGCCGCTGGTCCGGCGACGACGGCCTCCCGGCGCACGACGCCAACGGCAACGTGGTGACCGCCTTCCACACCTCCGGCTTCAACTCCGGCAACCTCGGCGTCGCCCTGCTCGGCACCCTGACCGGCCAGGAGCCCACCGCCGCGGCCCGCCGCTCGCTGGCCCTGGTGCTCGCCCTGCTGACCCGCACCCACGGACTGGACCCGCAGGCCCACGTCACCTTCGTCAACCCGGTCAACGGCGTCACCAAGCCGGTCGACCTGATCAGCGGCCACCGCGACTGGCTCGCCACCGACTGCCCCGGCGGCGCGATGTACGCCGCGCTGCCCGCCCTGCGGGCCGAGGTCGCCGCGCTCTGACGGGACGCCCGCGCCGCGCTCGGGGCCGGGCGCGGCGCGGCCGCCCGCCCCCGCCGTCGGACGTCGTCAGGCGTGCTCGATGCCGGCCGCCCCGTCCAGGCCCAGCAGGCCGACGGCCCGCTCGCGCATCTCGACCTTGCGGATCTTCCCGGTCACCGTCATCGGGAACTCGTCCACCAGGTGCACGTAGCGCGGCACCTTGTAGTGGGCGATCCTGCCCGCGCAGTACGCGCGCAGCGCCTCGGCGGTCAGCTCGGGCGCGCCGGGCCGCAGCCGGACCCAGGCCATCAGCTCCTCGCCGTACTTGGCGTCCGGCACCCCGATGACCTGGACGTCCTGGATGTCCGGGTGGGTGTACAGGAACTCCTCGATCTCGCGCGGGTAGATGTTCTCACCGCCGCGGATCACCATGTCCTTGAGCCGGCCGGTGATGTTGAGGTAGCCCTCCTCGTCCATCACCGCGAGGTCGCCGGTGTGCATCCAGCCCTCGGCATCGACCGCCTCGGCGGTGCGGTCGGGCTGGTCCCAGTAGCCGAGCATCACCGAGTAGCCCCGGGTGCGCAGTTCGCCGGGCGTGCCGCGCGGGACGGTCTCGCCGGTCTCCGGGTCGGCCACCTTGACCTCCAGGTGCGGGCCGACTCGGCCGACGGTGGAGACCCGCCGCTCCAGCGGGTCCTCGGCGCGGGTCTGGGTGGAGACCGGGGAGGTCTCGGTCATGCCGTAGCAGATGGAGACGTCCCGCATGCCCATCCGGTCGACGACCTGCTTCATCACCTCGATCGGGCAGGGCGAGCCGGCCATGATCCCGGTGCGCAGGCTGGACAGGTCGTGGTCCGTGAAGCCCGGGTCGTTGAGCTCGGCGATGAACATGGTCGGCACGCCGTAGAGCGAGGTGCAGCGCTCGGCGGCCACCGCGCGAAGGGTGGCGACGGGTTCGAAGGCGGGGGCGGGGATCACCACACAGGCCCCGTGCGAGAGCGCCGCGAGGTTTCCCATCACCATGCCGAAACAGTGATAGAAGGGGACGGGCACGCAGATCCGGTCCGCCTCCGTGTAGCCGCACAGCTCGCCGACGAAGTACCCGTTGTTGAGGATGTTGCGGTGCGAGAGCGTGGCGCCCTTGGGGAAGCCGGTGGTGCCGGAGGTGTACTGGATGTTGATCGGATCGTCCGGGCTCAGCCCCGCCCCGATCGCGGCCGGACGATCGCGGTCGCCGTGCTCCCCCGCCGCCAGCAGCTCCTCCCACCCGGGCGAGCCGATCAGCAGCACGTCCCGCAGGTCGGGGCAGCGCGGGCCCGCCTCGGCGAGCATGCCCGCGTAGTCGGAGGTCTTGAAGCCCGGCACCGCCACGACCGTGCGGATCCCCGACTGCCGCAGCACGTACTCGACCTCGTGGGCGCGGTAGCCGGGGTTGACGGTCACCAGGATCGCGCCGATCCGTGCGGTGGCGTACTGCGTGAGCACCCATTCCGGGCAGTTGGGCGCCCAGATCCCGACCCGGTCGCCGGTCCGCACCCCGAGCCCGAGCAGTCCGAGCGCGACCCGGTCCACCTCCGCCGCCAGCTCCCGGTACGTCCAGCGCCGCCCGCTCGGGACGTCCACCAGCGCCTCCCGGTCGGGGTGCGCGGCGACGGCGCGGTCGAGCGCGGCACCGATGGTGTGGTCCAGCAGCGGCACGGAGGTGCTGCCGGCGCTGATGCTGGGAGAGGGCGAGGTCATGGCGAGGGCTCCTGGACTCGTCCGGCACAGGGCGACCGAGTCTACGCAGCCCGTCCCGCCCCGTCACCCACTCGCGCACCACGACCGTGCCGGTCGGGCGCCGGCGCGGCGGTGCGGGTGCGGGTGCGACGGAGCCTGCCCGCCGCACCCGCACCCACCGCCGCGCCCGTCCGTCCGTCCGCCAGTCCGCCAGTCCGCCAGTCCGTCACGCGGAGGCGGCGTCGCGCTCGGCGGCGCCCTGCGGCGCGCCGGTGGCGGCCTTCGGGGCGGCCTGGGCGGGCGGCGCCGGGATGGTCGCGGCCACCGCCGCGGCGACCAGGGCCACGCCGCAGCCGATCAGCAGGCCGACCCGGAAGCCGGTCTCGGAGGGCAGCACATGGCCGCCCACGGTGGTGGTCAGCTGGGCGAGCACCACGCCGACCACGGCGGCGGAGACCGAGGTGCCGAGCGAGCGCATCAGGGTGTTGAAGCTGTTCGCCGAGGCCGTCTCGGACATCGGCACGGCGCTCATGATCAGCGCCGGCATCGCGCCGTAGGCGAGGCCCACGCCGGCGTTGCAGACCAGCGTCACGATCAGCACGCCCCAGGTGGAGCCGATCAAGAGCATCGACAGCCCGTACCCGGCCGCGATCGCCAGGGCGCCGACGACCAGGGTGAACTTCGGGCCGCGCGCCGCCGAGAGCCGGGCGCCGAGCGGCGAGACGGCCATCATCATCAGACCGGACGGGGCCATCCACAGGCCCATGGCCAGCATCGACTGACCCAGGCCGTAGCCGGTGGCCGAGGGCAGCTGAAGCAGTTGCGGGATGATCAGCGCCTGCGCGTACATCCCGAAGCCGACCAGCACGGACGCCGCGTTGGTCAGCAGCACCCGCGGACGGGCGGTGACCCGCAGGTCGACCAGCGGTTCGGCGATCCGCAGCTCCCACACGCCCCAGGCCAGCAGCAGGACGACGGCGGCGGCGAACAGGCCGAGCGTCGTCCCGTCGGTCCAGCCCCAGTCCCCGCCCTTGGAGACCGGCAGCAGCAGGCAGACCAGGCCCGCGCCCAGGCCGAGCGCGCCCAGCGGGTCGAAGCGGCCGCCGGCCGGCTCGGTGGCGGGGGCGGGCACCAGGAAGCGGATCATCGCGGCGATCGCCACGGTGAGGACGGCCGCGCCCCAGAACAGCGCGCGCCAGCTCGTGTACTGGGCGACCGCCGCCGAGATGGGCAGGCCGAGACCGCCGCCGATCCCCATCGAGGCGCTGACCAGGGCGATCGCCGAGCCGAGCCGCTCGGGCGGCAGCACCTCGCGGAGCAGGCTGATGCCGAGCGGGACCACGCCCATGCCCATGCCCTGCAGTCCGCGCCCGACGATCATCGGCAGGACGGAGGAGGTCAGCGCGCAGATCACCGAGCCGACCAGGAGCGGGGCGCAGCAGGCCAGCAGCATCCGCCGCTTGCCGAGCAGATCGCCGAGCCGGCCGCTGATCGGCACGAACACGGCGGCCGACAGCAGGGTCGCGGTGATCACCCAGGAGGCGTTGGACGCGGAGGTGTCCAGGATCTTCGGCAGCTCGCCGATCAGCGGCGTGACCAGGGTCTGCATGATCGCCGCCACCGTGCCGGTGAGGGCGAGCGTGGCGACGACACCCCTGGTCCGGTCGGGGGCGGCGGTCTGTGGGGCTGTCATCGGTGGGGCTCCTCGGGTCCGTGCGGCAGGCAACGGATATGCATCCTACACACTATATGCATGATGCACATCAGCTCCGGTGTGCGCACGCCTGCCATACTGTGCGGAAACATCGCAGGTCAGGGCGCCGAAGCCAGGGACGGGAAGGACGACGCCATGAGCGGACCCAGCGGACCGAACGGACCGGACGGCCCCACGGACGAGGTGGCGTTCGAGTACATGGTGCTCAGCCGCCACCACTACCTGAGCCCGGCCGGCGCCCGGCCGCACGGCAGCCGGCTCGACCGCAGTGCGTACATCCTGCTCAGCCGGATCCGGGTGCAGGGCCCGATGTCGATCGGCGAGCTCAGCGACGCCTTCGGGCTCGACGTCTCCACCCTCAACCGGCAGACCGCCGCGATGACCCGGGCCGGGCTGGTCGAGCGGATCGCCGACCCGGAGGGCGGACTGGCCCGCAAGTTCCGCATCACCGAGGAGGGCGACCGGCGGCTCGACGAGGACCGCGCGGCGCACGCCCATGCCCTCGGCCTGGTGATGGAGGACTGGTCCGCCGCGGACATCGAGACCTTCGCCGCGTTCCTGCGGCGCTTCAACACCGGCATCGAGCGGCTCGACGGGCGGCACTGGCCCCGCCCCTGACACCACTGCCGCCCCGCCGCCGGACCCGCCACCCCTCAGGAGCCCGCCCCATGGACCGCCCCCAGGCCCCCGCCCTCCTCCTCGACGCGCTCGCCCCCGCGCACCCGGCCGGCATCCTGGACGCCGCCGAGCAGGCCGAACGGCGGGGCGCGGACCGGCTGGTGGTCTCCGAGACCGCCTACGACCCGTTCCTGCAGCTGGCCCGCGCCGCCGACCGCACCAGCTCCATCGAACTGGCCACCGGAGTCGCGGTGGCCCTCGCCCGGACCCCGATGACGCTCGCCTACCAGGCCTGGGGCCTGCACGCGGCCTCCGGCGGGCGGGCCGTCGTGGGGCTCGGCTCACAGGTCAAGCCGCACATCGAGAAGCGCTTCGGGATGCCCTGGGACCGGCCGGCCGCGCGGATGCGCGAGTACGTCCACGCGGTGCGGGCGATCTGGCACAGCTGGCAGACCGGGGAACGGCTGCGCTTCCGGGGCGACTTCTACACCCACACCGTCATGACGCCGGTCTTCTCCCCCGACCCCGTCCCGGCCGGGGTGCCGCGGATCCTGCTGGCGGGCGTCGGTCCGCTGATGGTGCGCACCGCGGGCGCGGTGGCGGACGGCTTCCTCAGCCACCCCTTCACCTCGGTCGACTACCTGACCCGGCAGGTGCTGCCCGCCCTCGCCGAGGAGCGCGGGCGGGCCGAGGCCGAGGGCGCGGCCTGGACCGGGCGGCCCTTCGAGGTCGTCGGCAGCGTGCTCACCGCGACCGGGCGCACCGAGGAGGAGCTGCGGGCGAACACGGCGGCCGTCCGCGAGCGGCTCGCGTTCTACGCCTCCACGCCCGCCTACCGCCCGGTGCTGGCCCTGCACGGCTGGGAGGAGCTGCACGAGGAGTTGCACCGGCTGTCGCTGCGCGGCCGCTGGCCCGAGATGGCCGCGCTGATCGACGACCGGGTCCTCGACACCTTCGCCGTCACCGGCACCGTCGAGGAGGCCGCCCGGGAGATCCACCGCCGGTACTCCGGCCTGGCCACCCGGGTCTCGGTGAGCCTGCCGGAGGACGCCGCCCCGGACCTCGGCCTGGACGTGCTGGACGCCCTCCGCGCGCTGGACCGGCCCGCCGCGCGCTGAGTCGCCGCACCCGGCGGACCGTCAACACCGCGCCGCCGACGTCCCTCTGACGGGCCGTCGCCCCTTCGGCGGGCGGCGGTGACTACGTTCCGCAATCGCCGCCGGAGGGGCCTCCGGGCCCAGGAAACCGGACGCGCCGCATCATTCGGCGGGTTCGCCGGCCTCGCGGGTGGCGGTGGCGCCCTCCGGCGCGGACCCGCCGCGCGCGGCCACCATCTCGGCGTACACCCGCGCGCCGCGGTCCGGCGCCAGGTCGAGGCAGGCCAGTACGCCGGGGACGGCGATGCTCGGCATCAGGTGCCGGTACAGCGTGGCGACCCGGTCGGCGAGGTCGGCCCGGCCGGTGAACCGCTGCGACTGGAGCTGGACGCCCACCCACGACGCCGTCATCAGCCCGGCCGTGTCGGCCGGCACCACGTGCGGCAGCAGCTCGCCCCGCTCGCCCGCGGCGACCAGCAGCCGCTCCAGCCGGGCGATCCACCCCGGTGCGGCGTCGAACCCCAGGTGGCCCTCCGCGGCCTGGTCCACCGAGAGCCGCACACCGGCGCTGACCAGCGGGTCGATCGGCGCCAGGTGGGTGACCACCATCCCGGTGTCCACGAACTCCTGGAGCTTGCACGGGCGCTCCGGCACGGCCTCGGCCTCGAACTGCTCCTCGATGACGCCCTGGGCCAGGTCACGCTTGGAGGCGAAGTGGAAGTAGACGGCGCCCCGGGTGACGCCGGCCCGGGCGACCACCTCGCCGATGGTGGCCCGCTCGTATCCGCACTCGTCGAACACCGAGGCCGCGGCCTCCAGAATCAGCCGCCGCGTCCGCAACGCCCGCTCCTGTCGCGCCACCACGACCACCCCCGCCCACACACCGAAACAAAACCAAACAGCCCGTATCTTACCCGGGGCCACCGGCCGGCCCGGCGGCGCTCCCCGGTGGGACCCCGGACACGCGGTGTCAGAGGATACCGACCGAGCGGTCACCCCGGTCCGGCGCCCCGGGCACCGGCCGTCAGCCCAGCACGGCGACCGCCTCCACCTCGACGAGCTGGTCGTCGTACCCGAGCACGGAGACGCCGAGCAGGGTGCTCGGCACGTCGTGCTCACCGAGGTACGCGCGGTACACGTCCCAGACGGCGACCAGGTCGGCCTGCCGGGAAGAGGCGACGTACACCGTGGTGCGCACCAGGTCGGTGAGCGCGGCGCCCTCGTCCTCCAGGACGGTCACCAGGTTCCGCATCACCTGATGGGCCTGGCCCGCGTAGTCGCCCACCGCCACGGTGCGCCCCTCGGCGTCCAGCGGACAGGCGCCGGCCAGCCAGAGCGAGCGGACCGGCGCGTCGACGGCGGCCGCGTAGGCGTAGTCGACGGCCTGGGTGAGGCGGTGGTTGCGGATCAGCCTGACGGAACTGCTCATGGGTCCCTCCCGGATGGTCGTTCGGTCGTACCGCGCCCCATCGTTGGGACCGCCCGCAGGGCCGTCAATCGATTTCCGGCGGCGGCCCCGGCGGATCGGGGCCGCCGGCCGGCGAATTCACCGGTGCGGGTGATGGCGGGGCGCCCGCTCCGGCCGGGATCCTGGTGGTTCGCCGACGACCGAGGGGGTTCACGTGCCGTTCCCGCACCTCACCAGGGCCTGGGGCCGCCGCCGGGTGCTGGGACTGGCCCTGGGGGCCGGCCTCGCCCCCGCCCTGGGCGCCGGGCCCGCCGCCGCCCGTCCGCACGACGGGGGCCAGGACCTCCCGCTCGGCCGCCGGGTCGCCGCCGTGGCCGCCACCCAGATCGGGGTGCCGTACGCCTGGGGCGGCGGGGACCGGCTGGGCGCGAGCCTCGGCTTCTGCGACGAGGAGAACGGCTACCTCGACGGCCGGTGCCTGGGCGAGAGCACGGTCGGCTACGACTGCAGCGGCCTGTCGCTGCACTGCTGGTACCGGGCGAGCGCCGGCGCCGTCGAGCTGGCGCACTACACCGTCGCCCAGTACCACCGCTCCGCCCCGGTGGAGCCGTCCGCGCTGCTCCCCGGCGACCTGCTGTTCTTCTCCCGCCCCGACGCGCCGCTGCACCATGTGGGCCTGTGGGCCGGGGACGGCGCGATGATCCACGCCGAGCACACCGGCACCCTGGTGGCCCGGCTGGAGGGCGTGTTCGACCTCCCGCGCTGGTCCCGCGAGTTCGCCGGCGCCCGCCGCCCGCTGCCGTCCGGCTGAGGGGTGCGCGGCCGTCGCCGGTGACAGTGACAGTGACAGTGACAGTGACGGTGACCAGGACGCGGCGGCGGTCGGCTCCCGTCCTACCGACGCCCCGGCGGCGGGCCCGGGCCGCCGTCACCGCCTCTCGGCGCCGGGGACCGGCTCGCACGCGTCCCACAGCTCCGGTGCGCAGGCGTCGACCAGCGCACCGATCCGGGCCAGCGCCTCGGCCACCGGCAGCGGCTCGGGCCGGCGGCCGTCCCGCAGGCGCAGCGCGAGCAGGTCGTCCGCCGCCTCCCGGGGGCCGATGACCGCCTGGTACGGGACCAGCCGGGCCTCCCGGATCCGGGCGCCGAGGCTGCCCCGCTCCGGTCCGGCGACCTCGACCCGCAACCCGCGGTCGAGGCAGCGCCCGCGCACCTGCTCGGCCCGCTCCCGCTCCCCCTCGGACAGCGGCAGCAGCACCAGCTGGGTCGGCGCCAGCCAGGCCGGGAAGGCGCCGCGGTACAGCTCGATCAGGTGGGCGACCACCCGCTCGACGCTGCCGATGACGCTGCGGTGGACCATCACCGGACGGTGTTTGGCGCCGTCCGGCCCGGTGTACCGCAGGCCGAACCGCTCCGGCTGGTGGAAGTCGATCTGCACGGTGGAGAGGGTGGACTCGCGCCCGGCGGCGTCGGCGATCTGGATGTCGATCTTCGGCCCGTAGAAGGCGGCCTCCCCCTCCGCCGCCTCGAACGGCACCCCGGAGCGCCGCAGCACCTCGGTCAGCAGTGCGGTGGCCCGCTCCCAGAGCGCCGGGTCGGCCACGTACTTGCCGCCCGCGCCCGGCAGCGAGAGCCGGTGGCGGACCGGCCGGATCCCGAGGACGCGGTGCGCCTCGCCGATCAGCTCCAGGGCCGCGACCGCCTCGTCGGCGGCCTGCTCCGGGGTGCAGAAGACGTGCGCGTCGTTCAGCTGGATGGCCCGCACCCGGGTCAGCCCGCCGAGCACGCCGGACAGCTCGGAGCGGTACATGCCGCCCAGCTCGGCGATCCGCAGCGGGAGTTCGCGGTGGCTGCGGGCGCGCGAGCGGTAGATCAGGGCGTGGTGCGGACAGAGGCTGGGCCGCAGCACGACCTGCTCGGCGCCCAGGTCCATCGGCGGGAACATGTCGTCGCGGTAGTGCTGCCAGTGGCCGGAGATCTCGTACAGCTCGCGCTTGCCGAGCACCGGCGAGTAGACGTGCTGGTAGCCGGCGCGCCGCTCGCGGCCGCGGATGAACTCCTCCAGGGTGTGCCGGATCGCGGCGCCGTCGGGCAGCCAGTACGGGAGGCCGGATCCGATCAGCGGGTCGGTGCCGAAGAGTTCGAGTTCACGGCCGAGCCGGCGGTGGTCGGGGGCGGACCCGGGCGCTGCTTGGGGTGCGGCCTCGGCCGCGACGGGGTTGCTGCTCATGGCGGTGGTCTCCACTCGGGTCGGCGGGCGAGTGGACCGGTACGGCGAAGCCCCGGGGCACTCGCCCCGGGGCTTCGGACTAGGTCAGCAGTCAGCGCGCCGGGACTCTCTCCGGCGTCGTCGTGAGGACGGCTGCAGCGCGCTTCATGGGAACGACGCTAACACCCGAACGCCCCGGCGGGCGAGCGGTTTTCCTCGGACGGACCCGCCCGCGTGACCTCAGCGCAGCACCACGCAGCCGCGCGCCGCCAGCGCCGACAGCAGTGCGGGGGCCGGCTCGACCGCGTTCCAGCGCAGGTCCAGCTTCTCCAGCGCGGGCAGTGCCGCCGGATCGGCCAGCCACTGCGGCAGGCCGGTGATCCGGTTGCCGCGCAGGTCGAGCCGGCGCAGCAGCGGCAGCCCGGCCAGCACCGGCGGCACCTCGGGGAACGCGTTCTCGCGCAGTTCGAGCTCGCGCAGTTCGGTGAGGTCGGCGAAGGCCTCCGGCAGGGCGGTCAGCGCGTTGCCGCGCAGCCACAGCTCGCGCAGCGCGCGCAGGCCGCCGAGCGAGCCGGGCAGCGTGGTGAGCCGGTTGTGCTGGGCGCGGAGCTCCACCAGGCCGGCCATCGCGCCGAGGGCCTCGGGGAGTCCGGTGATCCGGTTCTCGCCGACGTTGAGGTAGCGCAGCGCGGTGAGCCGGCCGAGGGCCTCCGGGAGCGCGGTGAGCGCGTTGTCGTGCAGGTAGAGGAAGTCGGTGAGGCCGGTGAGGCCGCCGATCTCCGGCGGCACCTCGGCGATCCGGTTGTGCCCGAGGTCGAGGGTGCGCAGCCGGTGCAGCCGGCCGACGGCGGGCGGGACTTCGGTGATGCCGGTCTCCGCGAGGATGAGCACCGTCAGGTCGGTGCGCTCCCAGACCTCGCCGGGAACGGTCCCGAGCTGCCGGCGCCAGAGGTTGAGGATGGTGTCGGTCACCCGGTCATCCTGCCGCACACCCTCCTCCCCTCGACCGGCGCCGACGGGGCTGCGGTCGACGGGGAGAGGAGCGGACGGGAAGGGCCCGCCGAGCGGGGGTGACCCCCGCCGGACGGGCCCGGTACCGGAAGGGTGCGATCACATGTTGATCATGTGGCCGGCCAGTCCGTGGATCGCCTCCTTGACCGCCTCGCCCAGGGTCGGGTGGGCGTGCACGTTGCGGGCGACCTCGTGCACGGTGAGGTCCCACTGCTGGGCCAGCGTCAGCTCGGGCAGCAGCTCGGTGACCTCGGGCCCGATCAGGTGGGCGCCGAGCAGCTCGCCGTGGGTGTTGTCGCAGATGACCTTGACGAAGCCGATCGGGTGGCCGAGGCCGTGCGCCTTGCCGTTGGCGGTGAACGGGAACTTGACGACCTTGACGTCGTGGCCCAGGTCGCGGGCCTGCGCCTCGGTGTAGCCGAAGCTCGCGATCTGCGGCTGGCAGTAGGTGGCGCGCGGGATCATCGCGAAGTCCACCTCCATGGTCTCCGCGTCGCCGATGGTCTCGGCGGCGATCACGGCCATCGCCTCGGCGGCGTGCGCCAGCATCAGCTTGGCGGTGACGTCGCCGATGGCGAAGATGTGCGGGACGTTGGTCCGGCCGCGGCCGTCGACCGCGATCGCGCCGCGCTCGGTGAGCTTGACCCCGGTGTTCTCCAGGCCGTAGCCGTGCACGCGCGGGGCGAAGCCGATCGCCTGGAGCACCTTGTCGGTCTCCAGCACCTGCTGCTGACCGTCCTTGGCGGTGACGGTGACCTTGACCTTGGCGGCCGGGTCCTTGTCGTCGATCGAGTCGACCCGGGTCGAGGTGAGCACCTGGATGCCGAGCTTGCGGTACTGCTTCGCCAGCTCGGCGGAGACCTCGGCGTCCTCCAGCGGCACCATCCGGTCGAGGAACTCGACGATGGTGACCTGCACGCCGTAGTTGTGCAGCACGTAGGCGAACTCGACGCCGATCGCGCCGGCGCCGGCGATGACGATGCTGCCGGGCAGGTCCTCGGTGAGGATCTGCTCCTCGTAGGTGACCACGCGGTCGCTCAGGCTGGTGCCGGGCAGCAGCCGGGTGGTGGCACCGGCGGCGATCACGCAGTGGTCGAAGGTGACGACCTCGAAGCCGCCGCCGTTGAGGGCGACCTGCAGGGTGTGGTCGTCGACGAAGGTGCCGCGGCCGTCGTACTCGGTGATGCCGTTCTTCTTCATCAGGTAGTGGACGCCCTTGACGCGGCCGTCGGCGACGGTGCGGCTGCGCTTGAACGCCTCGCTGTAGTCGAAGGTCACCTGGCCCTCGACCTTGATGCCGAAGGTCTTGGCCTCCTTGGTCACGATGTGCGCGAGCTCCGCGTTGCGCAGCAGGGCCTTGGAGGGGATGCAGCCGACGTTCAGGCAGACCCCGCCCCAGTACTTCGACTCGACGACGGCGACCTTCAGGCCGAGCTGGGCGGAGCGGACGGCCGCGGTGTACCCGCCGGGGCCGGCGCCGAGGACGACGACGTCGTAGTGCGTGCTGCTCATGGTGCTGACTCCTCCGAGGGTGTCACGGTGTCGTGATCTCGGTGCCATGGTGTCAGGCGACCGCCGCGCGCACCCATCGGACCCCTGCCGCCGGACGGCCGACCGGGCGTCCCCGCCCGCCCTGCTGGGCGGGGACGCCGGGTCGGCGGACCTCGGGCCTCGGAGCTCACACCTCAGGGCTCACACCTCGGGGCTCACACCTCAGGCCTCGACCTCGTGCGCGTGGCCCTCCTGGAGGCCGCCGCCCTCGGTGCGCTGCGGCGGGACGGGGGCGCGCAGCGAGGAGAGGTCCCAGGCGTAGGTGCCCACCGAGTCCGCGATGACGTCGATGTTGACGTCGAAGGCGGTCATGTCCAGGTTGCGGAGGTCGTCGCAGGCCTTGTGGTAGCAGGGGTCGAAGGCCTGGCCGGCGGTTCCGCCGTACTTGGCGGCCTGGGCGGCGGTCTTGATCACCTCGGCGCCGGTGTCGGTGCCGCCGGCCGGGATGCCCGCGTCGATGAACGGACCGTAGTCGGAGCGGCCGGTGAAGTCGGTGCCCTCGTGCGGCAGGCCGCGGCGGTCGAGGTAGTCGGTGATGTGCCGCTCCAGCTGCGCCGAGCCCTCCGGGCCGGGGCCGGAGCCGACCTGGTCGGAGTCGTCGCCGTCGTAGACGAACTGCGCGGAGTTGGGCGAGGCGATCATGTCGAAGTTCAGATAGAGCTTGATCTTCTTCCGGTCGGCCTCGGAGAGCGACTTCACGTACGCCGCGGACCCCCGCAGGCCGAACTCCTCGGCGGACCACCAGGCGAACCGGACCTTGTTCCTGACCTGCCGGTCGCCGAGGTTCTTGGCCACCTCCAGGATGCCGGCCGAGCCGGAGCCGTTGTCGTTGATGCCGGGGCCGGCCAGCACCGAGTCCAGGTGCGAGCCGATCACCACGGTGTTGTTCGGGTCGCCGCCGCGGGTCTCGGCGATGACGTTCCAGGTCGTGCGCTTCTCCATGTGGGTGCGGATGTCCAGGGCGACGGTGACCGGGCCGACCGCCGCCTTGGCCGCCAGCGCCTGCCCGGCGGCCTGGGAGATGCCGCCGGTCGGGATCCGGCCGAGGTCGGGCTCGCCGAGGGTGCCGTTGAGGTCGCCCTCGACGTTGTTGTAGATCACCGCGCCGAGGGCGCCCGCGTCGGCCGCCGCGGCCTGCTTGACCGCGAAGCTGCAGCCGCCGCGCCGGATCAGCGCGATCTTCCCGGTGACCGCCCCGGGGGTGTAGTCGGCGGCCTCGCAGCCGGTGGTGGCGTCGACCGGGACGACCGCGAGCGCGGCGCTCAAGCCGTCCTCCGGGCCACCGACCGAATAGGTCATCGCCTTGATCGCGACGTCCTCGGCCTGCGGGGAGACCACCGAGAACCGCTCGGACAGCTCCTGGAAGAACGTGTACTCGAACTCCTGCTTGGACACCTTGAGCCCGGCCCGGCGGGCCTGCTCGTAGACGTAGCGGGCCGACTGGTCGTGGCCGGTCGAGCCGGCCACCCGGTTGCCGCCGTTGCGGCGGGCGATCCGCTGGAGCGCCTCCAGGGTGTCGTAGGCGCCGTCCGCACTGCTCTCCTGCGCCAAACGGGTGGCCAGCCTGGCGCCCTTGCGGGCCGGGTCCGGGTCGGCGGCGGCACTCCCGGTGCCGACCAGCAGCAGCGGGGTCACCAGCGCCGCCACCGCCAGCGCGGCGCCCGCCGTCCGGCGGGCGGGGGCGGCGTGGGCGCGGAGGGCGGGGGCCGGGCGACCGGTCCGAGCGTTCAAGGCTTGTTCCTTCCGACGGTCCGTGGGACTCCCGATTTGACATGTTCCTCGACGCCTTGCCAACCCCGGCGCACAAGCTGACCGGATGCGGACACCCCGGTGTGCGGCGATGCTGGGAGAGGTGGGGCCGTCTCATCCGGGAGTGTGACCACATGTCCATGTTGGATAAGCTCAAGAGCATGCTCAAGGGCCATGAGGACCAGGCCGAGAAGGGCGTCGACAAGGCCGGCGACATGGTCGACGAACGCACGCAGGGCAAGTACAGCGGCCAGGTCGACACCGGCCAGGAGAAGCTCAAGGACCAGCTGCGCGACGACCGCCCGCCGCAGTAGCCCCCTCCCCGCACCCGGGCCGTCACGCAGTCTCCGGCCCGCAGCCCCGGTTCGTGTGCGCGCCTCCCGGCGCCCGCACGGACCGGGGCACTGTTTTCGGACTTTACATACTCATTACTATTAGTCCGGTTGCGCGTTCGTGTGTCATACGCGGTCAGGCGCCGGCGTCCCCTGCTCCGGCGCGCCCGCGCCGCGCGCAGCCGCCTGGGATCCCCCCTGACGAGAGGACAGCCGCCGTGTCGATCGCCCGTGTCCGGACCACTCCGCTTCCCGGTGTCGGTGTCCAGTACGACCTCACCACCCGAGAACAGCGGCACCTGTCCGTGATCGCCCACCGGGACGGCTCACGCAGTCTCAACGTCTACCGCTCGGACGACCCCGACGCCTGCTCCCAGGCCTTCCGGCTGACCGCCGAGGAGTCCGCCGCCCTGGTGGACGCCCTGACCCCGACTCACCAGAACCCGGCCCTGCTGCACACCACCGACCTCGGCCTGGTCGCCGAGCGGCTCCCGGTCGACGGCGCCTCGTACTGGAACGGGCGCCTGCTCGGCGAGACCCGGATGCGCACCGAGACCGGCGCCTCGATCGTCGCCGTGCTGCGGCGCACCGGCGCCGTCCCCTCCCCCGCCCCCGACTTCCGGCTGGCGGGCGGCGACACGCTCATCGTGATCGGCACCCGCGAGGGTGTGGACGCGGCGGCGGCGATCCTGGAGCGGGGGTGATCGGGGGGTGCACACCGCGACCGTCTTCATCGAGCTCGGCTCGGTCATCCTCGTCCTCGGTCTGCTCGGCCGGATCGCCGGCCGCTACGGCTTCTCGCCGATCCCGCTCTACCTGCTCGGCGGTCTCGCCTTCGGCACCGGCGGGCTGCTGCCGCTGAGCGCCAGCGAGGAGTTCGTGGCGACCGGCGCCGAGATCGGCGTCGTCCTGCTGCTGCTGATGCTCGGCCTGGAGTACACCGCCGCCGACCTGGTCACCAACCTCAAGGCCCAGTACCCGGCCGGCGCGGTCGACTTCCTGCTCAACGCGATACCCGGCGCGGTCGCCGCGCTGCTGCTCGGCTGGGGCCCGGTGGCCGCCGTGGTGCTCGCCGGCGTCACCTGGATCTCCTCCTCGGGCGTCATCGCCAAGGTGCTAGGCGACCTCGGCCGGCTCGGCAACCGGGAGACCCCGGTGATCCTCAGCATCCTGGTGCTGGAGGACCTCGCGATGGCGGTCTACCTGCCGATCCTCACGGCCCTGCTGGCCGGGGCGGGCCTGGTCGCGGGTTCCGTCACGCTGGCCATCGCGCTCGCCACCGCCGGCGCGGTGCTCTTCGTCGCACTCCGCTACGGCCGGCTGATCTCCCGGTTCGTCTCCCACGACGACCCGGAGAAGCTGCTGCTGGTGGTGCTCGGGCTGACCCTGCTGGTCGCCGGCATCGCACAGCAGCTCCAGGTGTCGGCGGCGGTCGGCGCGTTCCTGGTGGGCATCGCGCTCTCCGGCGAGGCCGCCGAGGGCGCGCACACCCTGCTCAGTCCGCTGCGGGACCTCTTCGCGGCGGTGTTCTTCGTCTTCTTCGGCCTCAGCACCGACCCGACCAGCATCCCGCCGGTGCTGCTCCCGGCCCTGCTGCTGGCCGTGGTCACCGCGCTCACCAAGGTCGCGACCGGCTACTGGGCGGCCCGCCGCGCCGGGATCGCCACCCGCGGCCGGTGGCGGGCCGGCGGGGCGCTGGTGTCGCGCGGCGAGTTCTCCATCGTCATCGCCGGCCTCGCCGTCACCGCCGGGATCGAGCCCGGCCTCGGCCCGCTGGCCACGGCGTACGTGCTGATCCTGGTGGTCACCGGCCCGCTCGCGGCCCGCTACACCCAGCCCGCCGTGGAGCGCCTGGGCGGCGTCCTCGCCCGGCGCCGGCGCCCCTGGACGCCGGGGGCCCGCATCCCCGCGCAGGGCACCGCGGTGGACGGTGCCGCGGTGGACGGCGCAGTGGTGGACGGCGCGGAGCCGGTGGAGGATCCGGTGGAGGACCAGTCCGGACAGCCGCTCGACGGCCTGTCGCGCTGACCCGGCCCTGAACGGCGCGCTGTCGCGTCGGCCGAACGCCCGGCCCCCGGGCGGCTCACCTCCGGTGGTCCGCCCGGGGGCCGCTGCCGTCCTCGGCCACCCCTCGCCCAGCGTCCTCCTCGGCCCGAGCGCCGCTGCCGCAGTGCTCGCAGGCGCCGGGGCCGGACCGCTCGCGCAGCTTCCCGCACGCGTCGCACACCCGGTCCAGCCAGCAGGCCGGTTCGCCGCCCTCGTCCATGCCGCGATTGTGCCCGCCGACCGGCCTCGGACGCGAGTAGACAGTGTCTACTCGGCCTTGATAGACACTCCCCCATGACCGAACAGGACCATGCCACCGACCTGCGCGACCGCCTGGTCGCGGCCGGGGTCGAGCTGCTCGCCCAGGAGGGCGTGCACGCGCTCGGCCTGCGCGAGATCGCCCGCCGGGCCGGGGTCTCGCACGGCGCCCCGCGACGCCACTTCGCCACCCACGCCGAACTGCTCGCGGCCATCGCCCGGCACGGCTTCGGCGAGCTGGCCGCCGCCCTGGGGCTCCGGGGAGCCGGCGCGGCGACCGCCGTCCACGGCCCCGCCGAAGCCCGCACCCGACTCGACCGGCTCGCCCGCGACTACCTCGCCTTCGCGGCCGACCGGCCGGGCATGTTCGAGCTGATGTTCCGCCACGACGTCCTGGCGGGCAGCGGCGCCGAGCTGCGGCGCACCTCGCTCCCCCTGTTCGACGCCCTCACCCGCCTGGTCGGCGAGATCCACCCGGCCACCCGCGACGACGGCCCCGGCCCGACCGCGGTCGCGGCGGCGCTCTGGGCCAACCTGCACGGCCTCGCCCAGCTCCGCGCCTGGGGCAGCCTCGGCCTCGCCACCGGGACCGACGCCCTCGACCCCGTCCTGCGCGCCGCCCTCGACGCCCACCTCGGCCCGGGACCCCGGTGAGCACGGCGAACGCGGTGAGCACCGCGGCCCCGGCGAGCACGGCGGGCACGCGGCGCCTCACGCTGACCGGCAGCATCCTCGGTGCCGCGATCGTCGCCCTCGACGGAACGGTGCTCACCGTCGCCCAGCCCAGCCTCCAGCGCGATCTGCACGCCTCCCTCCCGGCCGCGCAGTGGACCAGCACCGCCTACCTGGTCACGGCGGCCGCCCTGCTCGTCCTCGCCGGCCGGCTCGGCGACCGCTACGGCCACCGCCGGGTCTTCGCGGTCGGCGTGCTCGGTTTCGGCGCCGCCTCGGCCGGCATCGGCCTCGCCCCCGGCATCGGCTGGGTGATCGGCCTGCGGGTCCTCCAGGGCGCCGCCGGCGCGCTGCTCCAGCCCGCCACCCTCGGACTGCTGCGCGCCGCGTACCCGACCGAGCTGCTCGGCCGGGCGATCGCGCTGCGCACCAGCGCGATCGGGCTCGCGGCCGCCGCCGGCCCGGTCGTCGGCGGCGCCCTGACCACGCAGCTGGGCTGGCGGTCGGTCTTCCTCCTGACCGTCGCCCCGGCCGCGGTCGCCGGGGTGGCCGCCCTGCTGGTCCGACTGCCCGCGCCGGCCGCCACCGACCGCGCCGCCGGCCTGGACCTGCCGGGCGCCGCACTGCTCGGCGGCGCTCTGGCCTGCCTGGTGTCCACCCTGGTCGGGCTGCCGGACCGGGGCCCGACACCGGTCGGCGGGCTCGGACTCGCGGCCTCGGCCGCCCTCGGCGCGGTCTTCCTGCGCCACGAGCGGCGCACCCGGTCCCCGTTGCTGTCACCGGCCGTGCTCCGTGCCCCGGCCGTGGCCCCCGCACTGGGCGTCCTGCTCGCCGCCTCGACGGCGCTGTTCGGCACGCTCTTCCTCGCCACCTACTTCCTGCAGGAGGTGCTCGCCCTCGACCCGCTCGCCAGTGCCCTCCGGGCACTGCCGCTGGCGGTGGCGATGGTGGCCGCCGCGCCGGCCTCGGCGGCCCTGACCCGCCGTCACGGTCCGCGCCGCACGGTCGTCGCGGGAATGTCCTCGATCACCCTGGGCGCCCTCGTGGTCGCGGGCTTCCGGCCCGGCACTCCGGTACTCGTGATCGGCGCGGCCTTCCTGCTGCTGGGCGCGGGCTTCGGGGCGGTGATGGCCACGGCGACGGCCGCGCTCGTCCGCGCCGCACCGGTGCGTGACGCGGGCGTGGCGGGCGGGCTGCAGCAGACGGCGATGAACATCGGGCCCGCCCTCGGTGTGGCCGTCGCCACCACCCTGACCACCGGCCGCCCCCTGGCCGACGCCCTCCTCCCGGCCCTCGCCGTCCTGGCGGCCACCGCCGCCGGCGGCGCGCTGCTCGCCACCCGGCTTCCGGCGGCGCGCGCGGTGTGACCGTTCGGCCACTCGGCCGCGCGAGGTCCTCCGGAACGGCTCGGACCGGCCGCGGTTCTGCGGCCGGTCCGAGCCGGGGCTGCATCCGGCGACTGCGTCCAGCGACGCCCGCCTACCGTGACGGGGGGTGGCTCGCTCCAACACAGGGGCGCGATGCCGACCGCTCACCCGCGGGGAGCCTCCGGCCGGGTCGCCCGTACGTCCGTCCGCAGCGCCGGACGCCGATCGACCGTCAGGGCGTGTCGGCAGCAGGCGCGTCGGCGTCGGTGCCGACGGGCGGCCAGGCCGCGTCCGTACCGAGCGCCGCCCAGTTGGAATCCGCACCGGCAGGCGGCCAGGCCGCGTCCGTACCGAGCGCGGCCCAGTTGGAATCCGCACCGGCGGGGGACCAGGTGGCGTCCGTGTCCGCGGCGAGCCAGTTCGCGTCCGCACCGGCGGGGGGCCAGCTCGCGCCCTCGGCGGGAGTGGGCCAGCCGGTGCCGGTGTCCGCGGCGCCGGCGACGCCGACACCGGTCAGGCACAGGATCGTGGCGGCGGCACCGGCCACGCAGAGCAGTCGTCTCATGGGAAAACCTCCTCGATGGGGGGTGGGACTCCGCCAACAGTTCCCACACGATCCATCCGGGTAACCGGCCATTCGCATGATCACGACGTCCGGGAGGCCTCACCCGGCCCCCGCCTCCGGCCCGTCCGGGTGCGCTCCGGCGCGGCCGAGCGGCGGATCGACCGCGGATCAGCCTCGGATCAGCGGCGGGTGAAGAAGGTGGCGGTGTCGCGGTTGCCGAGCCAGCGCAGGGTGAGGGGGCAGTGCGACACGGGACGCCAGTGCGCCGCGAGGTCGGCGAAGAAGGCCGGGTCCGCGCACATGCCGCCGGGCCGGTCGCCGAGGTAGAGCAGGCCGGGGCCGCGGTAGGCACGCAGGGCGTCGGCGGCCATCGGGTCGCGGTGCGGCGGCCAGAGCAGGGCGAGCACCCGGTCGGGGTGGGCGGCGGCGTCCTCGGCGGCCCGGCCGGGGCGGACCTCGGTGTACTGGAAGCGGTCGGTGAATCCGTTGCGCTCGGTACGGGCCTCGGCGTCGGTGGCCAGCACGTCGATGCCGTGGGCGCGCAGCAACCGGGCCCAGTAGCCGCTGCCCGCACCGACCTCCAGCAGACCGCGGCCGTCGAGGCAGTCGGCGATCCAGTCCACGGCGGTGCGCGAGGCCAGGGCCCAGCTGTAGATCCGGGAGAGCTCCTGCCGACGGGGCAGCGGCGGGCCGAGCCCGGCGGGGAGGTGGTCGAACACGTCGATCACCGGCCGCGCGCGGCTGCCGTGGCGCAGCGCGGGGTACCACAGCAGCGGCACCATCTGCGGGTTGTGCAGGGCGAACTCGACGTCCGGCTCGGGCAGCAGGTCGGCGAGTTGGCGAAACGGATGGCCCCAACCCGGGTGGTGCAGCTCGGTCCGCCCGGCCCAGAGGCGGATCAGCCGCTCGGCCGTCCCGGCGACCATCCCGGCGGTGGGGTCACCGGGGCCGGGGGTGCCGCCCGGCTGGTCACCTTGACGGCCGGGGAGCACCGTCGGCTCGGTCATGGGCGGCGTCCTCCGGCGCGTCAGAGCGCCATGTGGTCCTGAACGGCGAGCCCGGCCGGACCGTCGCCGGACTGGCCGAGCATGCCCATGTGCGCCTCGACGACGATGCCGGGAGCGGTGCCGGGCTCCTGGACCGCGCTGACGCCGCTCACCACCGCGGCGGCCGCGAGCGCCGCGGTGGCGGCACCGATCAGGGCGGTGTGACGACTGCTCAGCTCCATGGCTCCACCTTCGGTTTCGGGAGATCGATCGTGTGCAGCCTAGGCGGGTGCCTTTCGTTCGATCAAGCGAATTTCCGACGCCCTTTCAGGCCCGTCGGCGGCGGTCCCAGCGGTCCCGGCGCCCCCGGCGGCCGGTCTCGGCCGGGGCAGCAGGAGGCGGAGCAGGACGAGCTGGGCGAGGGCGCCGATCACCATGCCGGCCCAGAGGCCGTGGACGCCGAGCGGAGCCGACAGCGCGGCGCCGGCGGCGAGTTGGACGCTGAGGCCGAGCAGCACCGCGAGCAGCAGCGGCCGGCCGGCGCCGGCGCCCTGGTGGACGCCGCCGAGGGCGACCACCAGGGCGTAGGGCAGCAGGTAGAGGCCGGCCATCCGCAGGAAGCCGACCGCCTGGCCGGCCACTGCCGGGTCGTCGGTGAACAGCCCCGCGACCGGCACCGCGGCCACCGCGCAGAGCACGGCGACACCCGCACCGAGCGCGGCGGCCAGCTTGGCGGTGTCCCGGCCGAGCGAGCGGACGGCCCCGACGGATCCGGCCCCCACCAGGCGCGCGGCCTCGATGGCGGCGGCCTGCCGAACGGCGTAGAAGGCCATGGTGACGATCAGCAGGACGCGGTAGCCGACCCCGTACCCGGCCACGGCGGACACCCCGAAGGCGGAGACCAGCGCGAGCTGCGCCGTGCCGACGCCCATCCGCGCGGTGAAGTCCAGGCCGAACGGCGCACCGGCGGCGGTGATCGCCCGGGCCTCGGGCAGCAGCCCGCCCGCCGTCGCCGGCAGCCGGCGACGGCGCCGGAGCAGCAGGGTGACCGCGAGCGCGACGGCCCGGGAGGCGGCCAGCGCGAGCGCGGCGCCGGTCACGCCGAGCGCGGGGAGGGGACCGGGCCCGAGGATCAGCAGCGGGTCCAGGAGGAGCAGCAGGGCGTTGGCGAGCAGGGCCGCCCGCATCGGCGTCCGGGTGTCGCCGACGCCCTTGAACAGCTCGTCGGCGACCCGTTGGCCGAAGAACAGCGCGAAGGCCGGGAAGGCCACGGTGAACCAGTCGACGGCGAGCGCGGCGGCCTCGCCGTCCAGGAAGGCGGCGGCGAGCCGTTCCCGGAGCAGGAAGCCGGGGACGGCGATCACGAGGCTGCCGAGCGCGCAGAGCCGCCAGGCGGCGCGGGCGACACACCCGGCCGCGTCCCGGTCGCCGGCGCCGTGGGCCCGGGCGAGCCGCACGGTCGTCCCCGAGGCGACCACCAGCACCAGGCCGAGCAGCAGGTTCTCCACGGTGCCGGCCAGCGTGACGGCGGCGACGGCGGGCCCGCCGAGACCGGCCACCCAGAAGGTCCCCACGACCGAGGCGATCACCCCCGACAGCAGTTCGCCATAGACCGGTCCCGCCAGTGCGACGAGCCGCGGCAGGTGCCCCCGCATGGTTCCTCCCCCTTGCCCCCGCCGTTCGGGCGGTCCGTGCGGCACGCCGGTCCGGCACGCCGCCTCGAATAGAGATACATCGAATCGATGCACATCGACAAGAGGTAGAATGGCACCGCACGAGGGCGCGCGGCCACGGGGCGCGCACGCCGGTTCGGACGGAACGCCACGACGACGGAAAGGCCTCGACCGTGCTGACGCTCGCGATCCTCGGCTTCCTGTACGACGAACCGCTGCACGGCTATCAGTTGAAGTCCCGGATCACCGGCCTGACCGGCCATGCCCGCCCGGTCAGCGACGGCGCGCTCTACCCCGCCATCACCCGGTTGGAGAAGGCCGGACTGCTGCGGCGGCGCAGCGAGCCGGGCAGCGGCGCCGTCCCCCGGCAGGTGCTGGAGCTGACCGCCGAGGGCCGGGCCGAACTGGAGCGCCGGCTGGCCGATCCGGAGGAGGTCGAGATCTCCGACCAGATCCGCTTCTTCACCGTCGCGGCCTTCCTGGACCGGCTGGCCGACCCGGCCCGGCAGGCCGCGGTGCTGCGGCGGCGGCTCGCCTTCCTGGAGGCCCCGAGCAGCTTCTTCTACGACGCCGAGGGCCGGCCGGTCACCGCCGAACGGGAGCCCAACCCGTTCCGGCGCGGCATGCTGCTGGTCGCCCGCGCCTCCGGGGCGGCCGAGCGGGCCTGGCTGGCGGAGACGATCGGCGAACTGGAGCGCGCGGCTCCGGGGGCGTGAACGGGGACCGATCACTTCCGTCCGAGGGGGTCCTGACCAGGCGCCGCGTGGCTATGATGAGCCGCCACACACCACGGCCGATCCGTCCGGTACCACGGCACCGCCGCGCGTGACCAGAGGGCGCGGGCCTGCCCCGGGCCCGCTCCGTCCCGTCCCGAGGGAGACCGCCGTGCCCAGTGCCGAGACCGCCGCTTCCGACCGGCCCGCCTCCAGCCAGCCCGCCGCCGCCCCGAACGCGCCCCTCGCGCCCGCGCGGCAGGCGGACATCCCCGGCTGGTTCTTCCGGCTCGACCAGGAGGCCTTCCGGCACCTGCTCTCCGCCCAGAGCGAGGCCGGGCTCACCGGCGACATCCTCGAACTCGGCAGCTACCTGGGGCGCAGCGCCGTCCTGCTCGGCGACCACCTGCGGCCGGGCGAGCGCCTGACGGTCTGCGACCTGTTCGACTCCGCGGCGGGCGACGCCGACAACGACGCCGAGATGACGATGTCCTACCGGGCCTCGCTGACCAGGCGCGGGTTCGAGGCCAACTACCTGGCGTTCCATCCGGAGCTGCCGACGATCGTGCAGGCGCCGACCTCCGTGCTGGCCGACGGCCGCATCCCGGCGGGCAGCTGCCGCTTCGTCCACGTCGACGCCTCGCACCTCTACGAGCACGTGTCCGGGGACATCGAGGTGGCACGGCGGGCGCTGGCGGAGAACGGGCTGGTGGTGCTGGACGACTACCGCTCGGAGCACACCCCGGGCGTGTCGGCGGCGGTCTGGCAGGCGGTGTTCACCGGCGGGCTGCGCCCGGTGCTGCTGACGCCGATGAAGTTCTACGGGACGTGGGGCGACCCGGAGCCGGTCCGCGAGGCACTGCTGGCCCGGGACTGGCCGGCCGAGGGGTTCACGGTCGACGAGGACGTCATCGCGGGCCGGCGGGTGCTGCGGCTGAACAACGCCGTACGGCCGGCGGCGGCGCGCTCGGGATCGCGCCGGCTGCTGCTGGAGCTGCTGCCGCCGGCGGCCACCCGGGCGGTCCGGCGGGGGCTGCGGGCACTCCGGGAACGGCGCGGCGCCCGGCCGGGCGGGACCGTCGCACCGCGCTGACCTGGCGCTTCTCCCACCAGCCGGAACGGATGGGGCCGGTGGTCCGGCGGCCGTGCACCGACCGACCACCGCCCTCGGGCCCCGCCCGGCCGGCGCCCGCCGGTGAGCGCCTTCGTCCCGCCCGAACCCCCGGCCTTCGCCACCGCCTCGCCGCGCGAGCGGGCGGCGCGGGTCGTCACGGAGGTGCTGGCGCCCGTCCCCCTGGCGCCCGTCACCCCGGAGGTCGCCCTGCTGCTGGTCGTCGGCGCGCACGCGGCCGACGGCTGGGCCGGGGTCGGCCGGGGGCTGCCGGCCGCGCTGTTCTGCGGGGTGGTGCCGCTCGGTGTCATCACGCTCGGGGTGCGGCGCGGCGCGCTGACCGACGAGCACATCCGGGCGCGCCGTCTGCGCGTGGTCCCGATGGGGTCAGCCTGCTCTCGGTGGTGGCCGGCGTCGCACTGCTGCCCCTGTTGCACGCCCCGCCGGAGGTGGCGGCGCCGGTGGTGGCGATGCCGGCCGGGCTGCTGGTCGCGGCGGCGGCGCTCCCGGTGGCGGCCGGCCGGTCGCGGCTGGTGCTCAGGGCGCACACACCGGCCCAGGTGGTGGCCGGGACGGCGCTCGGCGGCGTCTGCGCGCTGGTCTTCACGCCGCTGCGCCGATCCCGCCGCGTGGACGCTCCCCGGCGCGCGGGCTTCCCGCCGATAGGGTCGGCCGGTCCGCCCGGCGACGCACGCGGACCGACCCCGCACCGTGGAGGGCCCGTGGAACCGCGACCGCCGCACCTGTCCGACCGGCCGGAGCCGCACCGGCCGCACGCCTCCGGCCGGCCCGATCCCCTGGCGCAGCCGCACCGGTCCGGGGAGCCGCACGGGTGCGACGGACCGTACCTTCCGGCCGACGAGGAGCTGGCCGAGGCCCTGCTGGCGCTCGCGGTGCCGTTCCAGGAGGTGAACGGCCTGCTGGCGGCCCGCACCCGGCTGGCCCGGGACGCGGGGCTGCGGGCGCTGTTCGAGGAGGCGCTGCACGCCCAGGCGGCGGCCGTGGGGACGCTCGGACAGCCGGCCGGGATCGACCGCGACTGGCCGGCGGGCGTCGCGGACGGCGCGGGGTTCGCCACCCTGCTCTTCACCGCACTGGCCCCGCGCACCCGGGCCCACCACCGCGCGCTCGGCGTCCCGCCGGAGGTGACCCGGTCGACGCTGGCCGACCTCGGCCGGCAGCTGGTGGTGAGCCGGTGGCGCGGCCACACCGGGCTGGGCAACCCGCGCTGGCTGACGCTGCACTTCCGGGGCGAGCTGTTCCAGCTCGGCCGCCTGCAGTTCCAGCGTCGGCTGCTGACCGGGGCGGACGCCGCGGCGGCGCGCGCGGCGGGGGTCGGCGACCGGACCCTCCAGGTGCACATCCCCGACCACTGCGGCCCGCTCTCCCCCGGGGCGTGCGACCGCGCGCTGGACCGGGCCCGGGCCTTCTTCCCCCGGTACTTCCCCGGCGAGCCGTACCGGAGCGCCTGCGTGTTCTCCTGGCTGCTCGACCCGCAGCTCGCCGACCACCTGCCGGAGGAGTCGAACATCGTCCGCTTCCAGCGGCGGTTCGCCCCGCTGCGGCGGCCGGGCCGGCCGCCGCAGCCCGAGGACACCAATCCGCTGCGGTACGTCTTCGGCGACGTCGAACGGCCGCTGGAGTCGCTCCCCCGGGACACCGCCGTCCAGCGCGCCCTGGTCGACCACCTGCGGGCGGGCGGTCACTGGTATGTGCGCGGCGGCTGGCTCGCGCTCTGAACCGGGGCCGGCGCCCGGTCCGCCTCAGGCGTCGAAGGCCGTGGCCCCGGACTCCTTCTCCCAGGCGACGACGTCCTCCCGGACCTGGTCGAGGTGGGCGAGGACGGCGCCGGTCGAGTCCTCGCCGAGCGGCAGCCGCAGCGGGGTCCGCCCGGCCTCCAGCGCGGCCAGGATGACCGCCGCCGCCTTGTCCGGGTCACCGGGCTGCGAGCCGTGGCCGCCGGCCAGGAACGCGCGGGTCCCGCCCACCGTGGGGTAGATCCCGCTGTCCGCGCTGACCCCGGCCCGGCCCGCCTCGAACAAGGAGGTCCGGAACGCGCCCGGCTCCACGATCAGGACTTTGACGCCGAACTCCCGCACCTCGTCAGCGAGCGCCTCGGACAGGCCCTCCAGCGCGAACTTGGTCCCGCTGTACGCGCCGAAGCCCGCGAAGGACAGCTGCCCGCCCACGCTGCTCATCTGCACGATCGCCCCCGAGCGCCGCTCCCGCATCTGCGGCAGCACCGCCCGGACCAGCGCCGCCGGGCCGAAGAAGTGCAGGTCGAAGAGGTCGCGCAGCTCCTCGTCCGTGGTCTCCTCGACGGCGCCGACGTGGGTGCGGCCCGCGTTGTTCACCAGCACGTCGATCCGCCCGTGCCGGGCCAGGACGTCCCGCACGGCGCCCTCGATCGCGGCCGTGTCGGTGACGTCCAGCCGCAGCGCCTCCACCTGGTCGGGATGCGCGGCCGTCAGATCGTCCAGCGCCTCCGGGCGCCGTGCCGCGCCGACCACCACATCACCGGCGGCGACCGCCGCCCGCGTGATCGCCCGACCGAAGCCGCTGCTCGCACCGGTCACCAGCCATACCTTGTTCACGACAACTCCCCGCCGATCCGGTGGATCCCGTCGATCCGGTTTCTCCTGCCACCGATCAGCCTGCCGCCCCGTGGCGTTGCCCGTCCAGGGCCGGCGAGGAATTCATCCGACTTTCATATCCATATGACCGCATTCACTCCAAGGAGGGAACTTCATTTAAAGATTTGCCCACGGAACATTAAAGAGCGCATAGTGATGGCGTCTCAGTTGGCCCTAGGAATCACCAACTTATGGCAAAGGACCGTGCGCGTCCCGCACGGGTCCTTGGCAGAGGAGGAGATGGCGTTGCGTCACGGGAACCTTCACGACGGCTACGGGCAGCGGCTGCGCGAGCGGATCGCCACCCCGGAAACGACCCCGCTCATCGGTGTCTACGACATGTACTCCGCCTCCATCGCGGCCGCGCACTACGACGGCATGTTCGTCTCCGGCTTCGGCTTCGCGGCCTCCTACTACGGCCTGCCCGACATCGGCTTCATCGCCTGGCCGGACATGGTCGCCTTCGTCGAGCGGCTGCGCGGCGCGTTCCCCCGGCACCATCTGCTGGTCGACATCGACGACGGCTACGTCGACCCCGAGGTGGCCTGCCACGTGGTGCGGCGGCTGGAGCGGATCGGCGCCTCGGGCGTCATCCTCGAGGACCAGAAGCGGCCGCGCCGCTGCGGCCATGCCGACGGCAAGCAGGTCCTGCCCCTCGACGAGTACCTGGAGAAGCTGGACCAGGTCCTCGCCGCCCGCACCGACCTCGTCGTGGTGGCCCGCACGGACGCCACCGAGGAGTCCGACATCCTGCGCCGGGCCGAGGCGCTCGCCGCCACCGACGCGGACGTGGTGCTGGTCGACGGCGTGCGCAGCGAGGAGTGGATCCGCCGGATCCGCCGTGTGGTGGGCGACAAACCGCTGCTGTTCAACCAGATCGCCGGCGGCAAGTCGCCCCGGCTGTCGCTCTCCGAGCTCGGCGCGCTCGGGGTGGACGTCGCGATCTACAGCACGCCCTGCCTCTTCGCGGCCCACCAGGCGATGGACGAGGCGCTCGCCGGGCTGAAGGTGGCCGACGGGCGGCTGCCGGCCGCCGCCGGGGAGCGGCAGGAGATCGGCGTGCGCGAGTCCACCGAACTGCTGGAGCGCAACCTCCCGCGCCCGCACGCCCGCGAGGAGGTGGGCGTGTGACGCTCCGGATGGCGGCATCCCCTCGGCGGGTCGCGGCGGCCGGGCTCGTCGGGGCCTGGGCCGTGGTGGGCTGCGCCGCCGCAACGGAGGCGTCCGCCGCCGAACGCGGCCTCGTCACGGTGATCGACAATTCCGGGGCGGACTCGATCGTCGAGATCGACCGGACGGCCGACCTGCAGATCGGCCGCGGCTCGGCCGGCAGCGACCACGACGGCTCCACCGCCCTGGCGACCGGTCTGCTGGGCACCGCCCTGGCGCTCCCGGAGCCGGAGGAGGGGGGCGAGGAATGACCACGGCCCGTCAGCACCGGGCGCCGCCCGTAGCGCAGGCCCGGGGCCGTCCGCCGGGCGGAGGTGAGCGGCGGCCGTGGTGGCGCGCACTCGATCCGTATCCGGCGGCGCTGGCCGGGACGGTGGCGCTGGCCGCGCTGCTGCCCGCCACCGGGCGGGCGGCGCGTGGCGCGGACCTGGCCTGCGACCTCGCGGTGGGGCTGCTCTTCTTCCTCTACGGTGCCCGGCTCTCCACCCACGAGACGGTCGCCGGGCTGCGTCGGCTGCGGTTGCACGGACTCGTTCTGGCCTCCACCTTCGTCCTGTTCCCGCTGCTCGGGGCGGCCCTGACGGCACTCGTACCGGGACCGCTCTCCGAGCAGCTGCGGACAGGCGTGCTGTTCCTCTGTCTGGTGCCGTCCACGGTGCAGTCCTCGGTGGCGCTCACCGGCGCCGCGCGGGGGGACGTCCCTGCCTCGATCTGCGCCGGCGCCTACTCCAGTCTGGTGGGCCTGGTCCTGACACCACTGCTCGCGGCCTGGCTGCTGGGGGCCCGGGCGGCGCTGTCGGCCGACGGCCTGCTGCGGCTCTGCGCCCAGCTGCTCGCGCCGTTCGTGGTCGGGCAGCTGCTGCGGCCGTGGATCGGCGGCTTCCTGGCCCGGCACCGCCGGGCGCTCGCCCCGGTCGACCGGGGTTCGATCCTGCTGGTCGTCTACACCGCGTTCAGCGGCGCGATGGCGCAGGACGTCTGGTCCACCGTCACGCCGATCGCCCTGCTCGCGCTGGCCGGGGTCCTGCTGGTCCTGCTCGCGGCCGCCCTGGCCGCCGTCCGGCTCGGCGCGCGCCTGCTGGGCCTCGACCGGGCCTCCGCGATCGCGGCGGTGCTCTGCGGCTCGCAGAAGAGCCTGGCCGGCGGTCTGCCGATGGCCGCCGTCCTCTTCGGCCCGCAGGCCGGGCTCCTGGTACTGCCGCTGATGATGTACCACCAGCTCCAGCTGGTGGCGGGAGCCCTGCTCGCAGGCCGCTGGGCCCGGACGGCCGGCAGCCCGCCGGACGGCGCCGGGTCGGCTGCCGCCGAGGGCTCGACCCCTCCCGCACGCGCCTCTCCCGAGGCCGCCTGACGCCCCCGGAGGCACGACCGGCCCTGGGGCGCGCGCCGCGAACGCGCCGGTCACCGCTACTCGTTGACGCGCCGGTGGCGCCCTCAGGCCGATGGCGCCCTCAGGCCGATGGCGCGCCTCGGCCGCGCACCAGCGGCAGGTACACCTCGTCGACGATCTCGACAAGGACCTCGTCGGGGGCGGTGGGCACCCCGCGCACGACGAATTCGTTGCGCAGCAGGGTCATGGCGACGGTGGCGACCCTGGGGTGGAGCGCCTCCGGGGAGGCTTCGCCGCGGGCGATCGCGCGCCCCAGGATGGTCAGCCAAGGGGCGGCCCCCGCGTCGCCGGACTGCTCCTGGAGCTGCGCCAGGAGTTCGGTGGCGCCGCCGGCCGCCGCGAGCAGTTCCCGCAGGATCGCGCCCTGGGGGGAGCTCCAGTAGCGGTTCGCCTGGCGCAGCCACGCCAGGACGTCGCTCCGCAGGCTGCCGGTGTCGGGTGGCTGGACGGTCGTGGCAATCCGCCGGTAGGCGGCGACGGCGAGGGCGAGACGGTTGGGCCAGCGGCGGTAGAGGGCGTTCTTGTTGGTGCCCGCGCGGGCGGCGACCTTGTCCATCGTCAGGCCGGAGAATCCGGACTCGGTGAGTTCGTCCGCCGCCGCGCTCAGGATCGCGTCCTCCAGGGCGGCTCCGCGCCGCCGCGTCCGCCCGGCACCTGACGGACCCGTCGGTCGTTCCGGCATGGCCCCTACTCACTGTCGACACTCTCCGTACCTTCCGATTCTGGCCGCCGGCCCGGACCTTCAGCAAGTAGGGTACGGTCAGTACCGTAAATCTTCGCGATCGAAGAGGGAGCGACGCATGCGCGCCAAGGGCATCAGCTACGACACCGGATTCGCCCGCAACGGCCACCTCGGCCGTGAGCGGTTCGACGCGGAGGTGGTGCGGGGCGAACTGGCCGTCATCCGCGACGAGCTGCACTGCACCGCGGTCCGCATCATGGGCGGGGATCCGGACCGGATCGAACTCGCCGCCGGGTACGCCGCCGACCTCGGGCTGGAGGTCTGGTTCTCCCCCTACCCGCTCGAACTGACCACCGGCGAGATGCTGGCGCTCTTCGCCGACTGCGCCGAGCGCGCGGAACGGCTCAGGCTCCGCGGAGCCGACGTCGTGTTCGTGACCGGCGCCGAACTGAGCCTGATGAACAAGGGATTCCTGCCCGGCGACAGCACCGACGAGCGCGTGGCGCTCCTGAGCCGCCCCGAGCAGGCCCGCGAACACATCGGCGCGGCCGGCGCCAGGGTCAACGCGTTCCTGACCGAGGCCGTGGCAGCGGTCCGCGAGCGCTTCGGCGGCAAGGTCACCTACGCCGCCGTACCGCTGGAGAATGTCGACTGGGCCCCGTTCGACTTCCTGTCCCTCGACCTCTACCGGTCGGCCGAGATAGCCGACCAGTTCACCGCGGGCATCCGGCACCTCGTCACCCAGGGCAAGCCGGTGGCCATCACCGAGTTCGGCTCGGCCGGCTACCGGGGCGCCGGCGACCGGGGGGCGCGCGGCCTGGAGATCGTCGAGTACAAGGGCGACACCGCCGTACCGCTGCGACTCGACGGGGAGTACGCCCGGGACGAGACCGGTCAGGCCGCCTATGTGCGCGAACTGCTGGAGGCGTTCGACGCCGGAGGCATCGACAGCGCCTTCGTGTTCACCTTCGCCCTCTACGACTTCCCGCACCGCCCGGACGGCGACCCCCGCGACGATCTGGACCTGGCGAGCTACGGCATCGTCAAGGTCCTCGAAGACCGCACCGGCGCCACCTACCCGAACATGCCGTGGGAGCCCAAGGCCGCGTTCACCGCGGTCGCCGACTGCTACCGCGGCTGAACCGCCGTCCACGGGACCGGACCCGGAACGGCAGGGACCTCGCACCGCGGCGGGCGGTACGAGGTCCCCGGGAAGGAGCGCCGGGTGCGGGGGTCAGCTCCGCGGGGCGGCGTCCAGGGCGCGGGCGTCGCCGGCGATCAGACGGGCGCGGTCGGCGGGGATGCTGCGGCCGGCCTGGTTCTCGGCCCAGTGGGCGAGCGGCTGGTACTGGCCCTGACCGAGCATCACGGTCAGCGTGGCGACGGCGTTGCGGTCGGCGCCCGAGGTGAGCACCAGCGAGGCCAGGCCGGTCGGGGTGGCCGCGACGGTGAACTCGGCGGTCGTCTCGGCCCGGCCGCCGGGGCCGGTGGCCTCGGCGCGCAGGGTGTGCTTGCCGAGCGCCAGCGCGGCGGTGTCGAGGGGCGAGCCGGCCGGCAGCTCCGTGCCGTCCAGGGTGAGCCGGACGGTGTCGGCGCCGTTCGCCTGCACGGCGGTCACCGGCTGCTGGGCGCGGTCCAGGGTCGCACCGGAGGCCGGCGAGGTGATCGCCACGGTGGGCGCGGCCGGCGGGGTGGTGACGGTGCCGCCCTGGAGCCAGGCGGAGTTCCAACCGGCCAGCTCGGCGGGGCGGTTCGTGATGATGCCGTCGACGCCGGCGGCCTCCAGGGCCTTCCAGCGGGCAGCCGAGTCGACGGTCCAGACGTTGACCGCGACGCCGGCCGCGTGCAGGTCCTTCACCACGCCGAGGCGGGCCGCGAGGGCGCCGTCGGCCGGGTTGTAGGCGGACAGGCCGAGCTCCTTGGAGATGGCCACCGGGTCGGCGTCGAGGCCGCCGCGCAGCAGGCCGAGGGGCAGCTCGGGGGCCAGCTCACGGGTGTAACGCAGGGCGTCGACCTCGAAGCTCTGCACGAACACCCGGCCGGTCATGCCGTGGTCGCGGATCTCCTTGACGATCCGGGCGACCTCGTCCCGGGTGTGGGCGCCCTTGATCTCCAGCAGGAGGTTGCCGCCGCGGGTGCGCAGGTCCTCCAGCTGGGCGGCCAGGCTCGGCACCCGGGCACCCGCGTAGGTCGGGCCGAACCAGGAGCCGGCGTCCAGCGCGTCCAGCTGGGCGGCCGTCAGGTCGCGGATGCGGCCCTTGCCGTTGGTGGTGCGGTCGACGGTGTCGTCGTGCAGCACATAGGGGACGCCGTCCTTGCTGGGCTGGACGTCGTTCTCGATCCACTCGGCGCCGCCGCGCCGGGCGATCTCGTCCGAGTCCAGGGTGTTCTCCGGGGCGGCGGAGGAGGCGCCGCGGTGGGCGAACACGGTGAGCGGCGAGCCGGCGGGGCGCAGCCAGCCGCCGGGGGCGAGCGCGGTGACCTTGAGGTCGTCGAAGGAGACCTTCGAGCCGTTGACCACCAGGGCCTGGCCGCCGTCGGCGCTGCGGGCGACCTGGGTGGTGCGCATCACCTCCTTGCCGTCGAAGATCCAGCGGGCGGTGGTGCCGTGCACCTCGACGGCGACCCGCACGTCGCGGCCGGTGCCGGCGGCGGTCGGGGCGGAGGCCGTGTTGGTGACGTTCCAGCTGTTGGCGGGGGTGCGCTGGGCGAACTCCAGGCCGTTGGCGGCGGTGGTGCCGGAGCGCATGGTGGCGATCGACCAGGGGGTGGCGCCGCTCGCGGGGACGTCCAGGCCGAAGGCGGTCCAGCGGGCGGCGTCCTGGACGCTCTCGAAGCGGGCGGTGGCCTCGAGGCGGAAGTCGTTGAGGTGGCGGCCGAAGGTGATCCGGCTCTGCTGACCGGAGTTGGCCGAGGTGCCGACCAGTCGGCCGTTCTCGACCTTCCAGTCGCCCTCGACCGCGCTCCAGCCGGCCGGGAGCGCGGGACCGGCGAAGTGCTCGTCGACGACGACCTCCCCGGCGGCCGGAACAGCGGCCGCAGCAGCGGCCGGGACGGCGGGCGCAGCCGCGGGGGCGGCGTCGGCCGGGGCCGCGGGCTCGGCGGAGGCGGCACTCGGGGAGGTCAGCGCGACGGTGGTGAGGCTCAGTGCGGAGGCGACGGCGGCGGCGAGCAGGCCGGTGCGACGTGCCCGGTGGGGGCGGTGACTCTGTGTCATGGGCGGCACGCTAGGGACGGCGACCGAACCGGAAGCCACCACTCCGAAAACCGTTCGTGACCATTGCGCGTGCGGTTCGTGGCGGTGGCGGATTCCCTGCGGTGCATGGCCGGTTCGCTCCCGTGCGGCGCCCCGGCGAGCAATCCCCGGCGGCGGCCCGCACCGCCGCGCACGTCAGGCGGACAGCTTCTTCAGCAGCTCGACGGCGAGCGGGGCGGCGGAGGCCGGGTTCTGACCGGTGACCAGGTTGCGGTCGACGACCACCTTCGGCGCCCAGGGCTCACCGACCTGCACATCGACGCCGGCCTCGGCGAGGCGGTTCTCCAGCAGCCACTTCGCCTTGTCGGCGAAGCCGGCCTGGGCCTCCTCCTCGTTGCTGAACGCGGCGACCCGGTAGCCCTCGAAGGCGTTGCCGCCGTCCTCCTCCACCGCGGCCAGCAGCGCGGCCGGCCCGTGGCAGACGACGCCGAGCGGCTTTCCGGACTTCAGCGCGCGGACCAGCAGGCGGCCGGAGTCGGCGTCGACCGCCAGGTCCTCCATCGGACCGTGGCCGCCCGGGTAGTAGACGGCGTCGTAGTCGTCCAGCCGGACGTCCTCCAGTGCGATCGGGCTCTTGAGCTCCTCGGCGGCGGCGAGCACCTCCGCGACCCTCTGCGAGCCCTCCTCGCCGCCATTGACGTCCGGAGCGAGGCTGGCGGCGTCGACGGTCGGCACCACGCCGCCCGGGGTGGCCGCGGTCACCGTGTGGCCGGCGCCCTTGAACACCTCGTAGGGCGCGGCGGCCTCCTCGGCCCAGTAGCCGCTCGGGTGCCGGGTGCCGTCGGCCAGCGTCCAGTGGTCGGCGCCGGTCAGCACGAAAAGGATCTTCTTCGACATGGTGGTGGTCTCCGGGTCGTCGGCTCGTCGTGTCGACTCGCTCCTGCCCTCGACGGTAGGCGCGCCCGACCGTCCCCACCAATCGGAAAACCGATACCGGACATCGGCCCGCGGATGGCTCCGCGCCGTCTCCTGTCGGCCGGATGCCTAGGATCGGCGGACATGAGCGATAGGAATTCCCATGGGTCGGGGCCACTGGACCTGAACCAGCTGCGCACCTTCCTGGCGGTCCACCGGACGGGGTCGTTCACCGCGGCGGCACGGCGGCTGCGGCTGTCCCAGCCGACCGTCACCGCGCAGATCCGGGCCCTGGAGGAGCGGCTGGGCCGGGAGCTGTTCGAACGCCGGGCCCGGGGCGTCGTCCCGCTCCCCCACGCGGACGAACTCGCCGCCCGGCTGGCGGAACCGCTCGACCGGCTGGCGGACGTGGCGGGCGCGGGGCCCGACCGCGCGCCCGAGCCCGTGCACCTGGCCGGGCCGGCCGAGTTCCTCTGCACCGTCCTGCTCGGCGCGCTGGCCCCGCTGACGGCCCGGGGCGTCCGGTTGCGGGTGGCCACCGGGCTGACCGACCCGCTGCTGGCGGAGCTGCGCGCCGGACGCCACGACCTGGTGGTCGCCACCCACCGTCCGCGCGGCCGCTCCCTGCACGCCGAGCCGCTCGCCGACGAGGAGTTCGCCCTGGTCGCCGCCCCGGCCCTGGCCGCCCGGACGGCCGGTGAGCCGCTGCCGGACGCCCTGGAGCGGGAACCGCTGGTGGCGTACGCCGAGGACCTGCCCATCGCCCGCCGCTACTGGCGCCATGTGTTCGACCGCCGCCTCCAGGTCCGGGCCGCCGTCACCGTTCCCGACCTGCGGGGCGTGCTGGCCGCCGTGACGGCCGGGGCGGGCTGGACCGTGCTGCCCGGCTACCTCTGCCGCGCCGAACTCGAATCCGGCGCCCTGCGGCTGCTCCACCTGCCGGACGACCCGCCGATCAACACCGCCTACCTGGTGCGGCGACCGGGCCCGTCCGCCAACCCGCACGTCGCGCTCGTCCGCGAGCGGCTGCTGTCCGCGGCCCGGACCTGGTGACCCCCGGGGGTCACCCCCGACCACGGGCGTGTCGGCCGGTCGCGCGCCCGCCGGGATCGGTCAGACAGGCCCCGGCCCGCCCTCCCGGCGACGGGGGCCGGGGAGCGGTCCCCCGGACAGCGGTCCCCCGAGCAGCGGCCCCCGCGAGGCGAAGGTCCAGCGGTTGGCGGCCAGCGCGTCGTCGGGCTCCGGCCGGGGGCCGCGGCCGTAGTGGCGGGTGAACTCGAAGGGCGTGTGGGTGACGGTGGACCAGCCCCGGGCGGCCAGGTCGGCGGCGGTGTCGGGCCGGGGCTCGTCGTCGAACAGGACCAGCAGGTCGATGCCGAGGCGATCGCGGGCCGCGAGGTACACGGGGTTGCGACGCACCACGGCGGGCTCCATGCCGAGTTTCACCTCGTAGGCCAGACTGCTCCCGGCGGCGCTCAGCCGGTCCACGGTGGCGGCCAGGCGCGACTCCGCGGCGGCGGGCAGGTAGAGCAGCAGGCCCTCGGCGAGCCACGCGGTCGGCTCGCCGGGGCAAAAGCCGGCGGCGGCCAGCGCGCCGGCCCAGTCGAGGCGCAGGTCGCAGGCCACCGGCACCCGCCGTGCCGTCGGCCGGGCGCCGATCCGGTCGAGGACCTGCTGCTTGAACGCGAGCACCCGGGCCCGGTCGAGCTCGAAGACGGTCGTGCCGGGCGGCCAGTCCAGCCGGTGGGCCCGCGCGTCCAGTCCGGCGCCGAGCAGCACCACCTGGCGGGCGCCGAGTCGGGCGGCCCGCAGCAGGTGGTCGTCCAGGGCCCTGGTCCGCAGCGCGAAGTAGCCGCCGAGCCGCCCCCACAGCGGGTCGTCCGCGCCGTCCGGCCCCTTGGGGACGTCGCGGGGGTGGACCGGCCAGTGCGTGGAGGCGCGGGCGGCGCGGACGAAGTGCTCGGCGAGGGGGTCCCGGGCCAGGGCGTCGGGCCGGCGGCTCTCGATCGCGCGGGCGGCGGCGACCATCAGGGCGGTCCGTCCGACGCCCTCGTCGACGCCGGAGGTAGTGCCGGAAGCAACACTCGTGGCGCCGGTCGTGACGGGGGCGGCCGCTGTGGCGGTCATGGGCCCTCCAAGTGCTCGGGAAGCCGTGTCCAGACGGCGGGTCGGTCGTGGGTGGTGACGCGGGCGCCGTAGACGCGGCCCATGAAGCGCAGGACGTCCTCGTCCGGGTAGTGCAGGGCGGCGGTGCAGTCACGGAGCACCGTCACGTGGAAGCCCTTCTGGAAGGCGGTGCGCGCGGTGCTGTCCACGCAGACGTCGGCGAACACGCCCGCGAACACCAGGTGCCCGATCCCGCGCCCGGAGAGGTGCGCGCCGAAGCCCTCGCCGAGGAAGGCGTCGAAGCAGGCGTACTTGGTGAACACCGCCTCGCCGGGCTCCGGCACCACGGCGTGGAACTCGGCGCCCCAGCTCCCGTCGAGGCACTTGGGGCGCTTGCCCAGCGCCGCGTCCCGGTGGCGCCAGGCGGCGCCCTGGTGGACGGGGTCGCCGAGGAACCGGACGAAGACCACCTCGGTACCGTGCGCCCGCGCGGTCCCGACGGCCCGGGCGGAGTTGGCCGCCACGGCGGCGAGCCGCTGCGGGTCCCCGGGGTAGCGCGCGGCGGCGACGGGACCGGCGCAGAAGTCGTTCTGGAGGTCGACGACGACCAGCGCCGTCCGGTCCGTGCCGGCCGTCACGAACGGTCCGTGAGCAGGCCCGCGGGCAGGGTGCCGCCGGCCGGCGCAGCGGACCGCGCTCCCCCGGCCGGCGGCCGGCCGGCAACCGCCGCCGGCGCCGCCAGGGCGCCGAGCACGGCGTCGACCACGGCGGTGGTGGAATGCCGTCCGCCGAGGTCGGGTGTCCGCACACCCCGCGCCCCGGCGGCGGCCAGGGCGCCTTCGACGGCGGCCACCGCGCCCGGGCAGCCCGCGTGCCGTTCGGCGATCGCCGCGGCGGCACGCAGGGTGGCGACCGGATTGACGGTGTCCTTGCCCGCGAGGTCGTCGGCGGAGCCGTGCACGGTCTGGTACTCCACCAGCTCCCCCAGCTCCGGATGGAGGTGGACGTTCTCCGTGCAGCGGTTCTCCTGCCGCTCGCCACCGAACCGGTCGAGCAGGACGACGTGCATGATGTCGGCCCACTCGTTGCCCGCCACGATGACGGTGCGGTCGGCGAAGCCGTGCGTGATCAGGTTGCGGTTGACCGTGTCGGGCTGGAACAGCCGCACGTCCACGCCGAGCCCGCGCGCGAGTTCGCCCACCCAGTCGTCCAGGGCGCCGTCCAGCAGGTGGAACTTGTAGGCCATCACCACCCGGGCGGGTCCGCTGTCGGGCCACTGCCGCCAGGCGCGCCGGACCGCGAACTCCAGCACCTTGCCGGTGACCTCCCGGCTGAACTCCATGGTCCGGGTGACCACCCCCGGGGCGTGCCGGTTCTCACCCGTGTAGAAGCCCTGGGCCTCGTCCCGGACCAGCAGCAGCGAGGCGTCGCCGGCGGCGATCGGCTCGACCTTGACGGCCTGCAGCCGCTGGCGGACCAGGTAGAGCGACTGCGCGTTGACGGCCGTCCGGAAGACGGCCGTCGTGCCCGACCTCGCCCGGTCCCGGCAGAACCGCTCGTAGTGGCCGGCGTCCTCCTCGGTCAGCCGGCGGATCCGCTCGGTGTCGGCCACCTCCTCGCGGAGTGACACGTACGAGTGGTAGGTGCGCGGGGACTTGACGATCTCGATCTCGGCGCCGTGCGCCGTCGCTATCCGGTGCAGGGCCCGTTCGAAGACGGTCGCGAGCTCCGCGCCCGTACCCCGGCCCACGGCGAGTCCGACTGCTGGTTTCACGCTGCTCCTCGGCTGGTCGTCGACTGGTCCGGTACGGGCGGGGTGCCGCGGCCGGACGGATCAGGTGGTCGGGCCGCCCACCAGTTGGTCGCCCGGGATGCCGGCCTTGTCCGGCGCGTAGTAGTCGCGGATGCCCTCCGCCCAGGTGGCCACCGGGATCCGGTCGTCGGCGGTCGGCCCGAAGGCGTCGAAGAGGGCGTCGATGTTGGCGTGCCCGAAGCCGATCGCGGTCATCAGCGCGATGAACCGCGGGCGTTCGACCAGCCCGTCGCCGTCCGGGTCGCCGAGTGCGGCCAGGGCGTCGGCGAACTGCCCGATCGTCGGGCCGAAGCGCTCGGGCGACAGCACGAAGCCGCGGAACTCCTCCCGGGTGACCACGCCGTCCCCGTTGGAGTCCAACTCCGTCTCCAGGGTCACCCAGTAGCGCCGGAAGGCGGCCTGAACGGCCTCTTTGGCGGCCTCGTCCGAATCGGCCGCCGCCCCGACCACGCGCTTGGACATCAGGTCGAAGTCGCCGATGTCGATCACGCCGTTGCCGTTGGCATCGAACAGGTTGAAGACCAGCTCGATCCGCTGGGTGGCCTCGGTCCGCATGTGCCGCTCCTTCGCTCCGTACGTCGGGCGCTCGGTGCCCGATCGGTCTCCCACTATCGGCGAGTGGCGGCGGCTCGTCCGCCCCGCCGCAGCCTGCTTCACCTGATGGAGTGAAGTTCATTTGCCGGACGGGGAGTTGGCGCGACATCGGGCCGGGCCCGGGTCAGTGGGCGTAGTAGGGGCGGTGGTGGGCGGCGACCGGGGCGGACTGGTACGTCCACACCCCGGCGGCGGGCGCGTCGCCGACCAGCCGCGCGAGGTCGGTCGCGGCCTCCCGGGTGGGATCCCCCGGCCCCGGCCCCGCCCCCGAATGCCGCGTCGGCCCCGGCCCCGCGCGTCCGACGGTGAGCCGGATCCGGTCGGCGGTGCGGGTGTCGAGCGGATGGAAGCGGTACGGCTGGTGGACGGTCAGCGGACCGGCGAGCAGCCGCCCGTCGGGGTCGGTGCCGTAGCCGGTGACCGGGGTGTTCACGACCGGCTCGCCGTCGAGGCCCGCGAGGTCCGCCTCGACGGCGAAGAGCTCCTCGTCGTACCGCCGCAGGCCGTCCGGCCCGAGGCCGGCCCGGTGGCAGACGAAGGACCAGCGGTCGTGCACGGCGGCCGCGTTGAGCGAGGGCAGCACGGTGGTGAACCACCCGGGGTGCTTGGGCTCGGCGTAGAGGCGGGTGCCCGCGTCGATGGCGAGCGGGTTGTCGCAGAGCACGTGCAGGCGGGCGATGCCGAGCAGCCTGGTCTGGTCGTGGCCGCGGGCGTACTGGCCGTAGTCGACGACCGGGACGCGGTCGGCGGCGGACGCCGGGTGGGCGATGACGTTGATCTCCACCTCCTCGGTGATCCCGCCGCCGGTCGGGTACTGGGCGAAGTACAGCTGGTAGTTGAGCGAGACGCAGGCCCGGCCGTCGAAGTCGGCGGCGGCCAGCGCGGGGTGGCGGTCGGCGAGCAGCGCGCGCACCGGGCCGGGATCGACCAGGAAGTCCACGCCGATGTTGTGCAGCGCGCCGTAGTGGAAGGGCAGGTAGTACGGCTCCGGCACGGGCGGCAGCGGCAGACCGGTCATGAGGGCTCCCTGGAGCAGGACGGGGACGGGGACGGCGTCGGGGTCGCGGACGGAGAAGGGGCCGGAGCGGCGAGGGTGACCGGCCGGCGCAGCGCCGTCAGCTCCCGGTGGATGCGGTCGGCGCTGCGCAGCGCGAGCGCGGCCATCGTGAGCGAGGGGTTGGAGGTGCCAAGGGAGGGCATCGAGCCGCAGCCGACGGCGTAGAGGTTGGGATGGTCCCAGCAGCGCTGCCAGGCGTCGACCACGGAGGTGCCCGGCGCGTCGCCCATGACGTGGGTGCCGCCGGCGTGGCCGGCGCCCCGGTAGCCGTAGGCCACGCCCCGGTGTTCGAGGCGCCCGGGCCAGCCGGGGCCGGCGTCGTAGCGGGTGTGGTCCTGCGCACCGAGCAGGGCGAACAGCTGCTCGGAGACGGCCCGGGCGGAGGCCATGCCCTGCCGGACGTAGGCGGAGAGGTCGTAGTGGAGGGCGGGGCGCGGCAGTCCGAGCCGGTCGGGCCGGGTGTGGTCGAGGGTGACCCGGTTCGCCGGGTCGGCGGGCTGCTCCAGTTCGAACTGGAGCGAGAACTGGCGGCCGAGCCGGTCGCCGAGGCGCTCGCGGAGGTCCTTTCCGCGCAGTCCGGCGCGCAGCAGTGCGGCGGTCTCGACCTGGGGCGGGCGGCCGGCCCAGGACCAGCCCCAGTTGCCGATCTCGATCCGGAAGGGAGCCCGGCGGGACCGGGCGGGGCCGAACCGGAAGGCCTCCAGACCGCTGGTGGAACCCGGTCCCCGGTAGGGGCCGGTCGGCTGCGGCAGCAGGCCCCAGGTGAGCAGCGCCGGGTGGTCCATCAGGTTGCGGCCGACCTGGTCGCTGCGGTTGGCGAGGCCGGACAGGAGCAGCAGCCGGGCGTTCTCGATCGCGTGGGCGGCGAGCACGACCAGGGCGGCGCCGACCCGGTGGGTGGTGCCCGCGGCGTGGTACTCGACGCCGGTGGCGCGGCCGGTGCCGTCGACGAGGACCCGGCTCACCACGGCGTCGGTGCGCAGCCGGACGCCGGGTGCCCAGCGGGCCTGGGTGCGCAGCGGGGTGTACTTGGCGCCGGTGGGGCAGACCGGGACGCAGGCGGCGGCGCCCTGGCAGAGCGGCCCGGCCGGGTGGGCGGGACGGGCGCCGCCCTGGTCCCGGGTGGGCGGGGCGTTGCGGGCGTGCGGGGTGGTGCTGACGGTGAGGAGGGCGTCCTCGTCGGCGGCCGGGTCGCGGGCGGTCCGGCCGCCGAGGGCGCGGGCGACGATCCGGTCGAGGTGGCTGGCCGGGACGGGGCGCATCGGGAAGGCGTAGTCGTCGGGGAGGGGCAGGCCGACGGCCCGGCGTTGCTGAGCGGCGTCGGCGGCCACGCCGAGTTCCTGTTCGGCCTGGCGGTAGTACGGTTCGAGGTCCCGGTAGCCGATCGGCCAGTTGCGGCCGTGGCCGAGGTCGGCGGTGCGGAAGTCCTCGGGGTGCATGCGCGGGGTGAGGCCGGTCCAGAGCAGTCCGGTGCCGCCGTTGGCCCGGAGGTAGCCGCTGGCGTAGGGCAGGGGGCCGTGCTGGAGGAGGTACCCGGTGGCGGTGAACCCGCCGTCGGGCCGGCCGGTCAGCTCGTCGACGTCCGGCGAGGGGGCGTCGGCGCTCCGCGGGTAGGGCGAGGTGGGTGTGCCGCCGCCGGCGGCGCGGTACGCGGTGGTGGTCGCGGCGGCGCCGGGGACGGCGTGGCCGGCTTCCAGGACGAGCACGCGGTGGCCGTGTGCGCCGAGGCGGTGGGCGACCAACGAGCCGGCGAAGCCCGCGCCGACCACGATCACGTCCCAGGGGAGGTCGCCGTCCTCGGGGCGCCGCGCCGGGCGGCTCACCGCTCGCCTCCGCCGCGCGGGGCCTCGGCCCAGCTGCCGTGTCCGGGGGCGGTGCTGCCGGGGGCGGCGCCGTGGAAGGTGCGCCACATCAGGCCCCGGTCGTGGGCGCGGGGCGAGGAGGGCGGTTCGTCCGGCCAGGCGCCGACGTACCAGAGGTGGAGCAGGGCGTGTTCGTCGCGGACGCGGTGGGCGAGGAGGGTGCGGTGGTGTTCGTGCGCCATGCCGGTCCCACGCAGTTCCGTCTCGTCGAATCCGGTGAGTTCGGCGGAGATCCGCAGGAAGGCGTCGAAGTCGGCGAGGTGCCCGAGGTCGGCCGCCGTGGGCACGCCGTCCCGGCCGACCGGGTCGGACCGGTGGTCGTGGTCGTGATCGTCGATCGCTGGCAAACCGGCACCCCCGTGGTGAGCACGCCCCGAACATGACAGCCGATCGGGCCGGGACCCGATCGCCTTCGGGGCGATGCTGCCTCGTCGATCGTCTCCAGGGGTGTTTCGACCGGAATCGTTCGAACCTGTGCGATCTCTGTCCGTCATGCCGTCGAAGAGCGATCGAGCACCTGTCGGATCAGATGTCCGAATGATCGGAGCGGACCGCCCGGGTCTCCTCCCCCGGATGGAGCAGCGCAGCGCGCGGGCACCCCAGCGGGGCTGCGACCTTCGGATCACGCGCGCCTTCCTCGCGCGGTCCGCCCGGTGCCGAGACCTGGAGGCCCCCGATGTGGCAGGCACCCCCCGCAGCCGCCGCTCCGCCGGAGTGGCTGCCCGCCCTCGACCTGCCCGCCCCCGGACCGCAGAACCGGCTGACCGTGCTGCTGCGGATCCTGCTGCTGATCCCGCAGTTCGTCGTGGTCTGGGTGCTGTCGGTGGTGGCCTTCTTCGTCGCGGTCGTCGGCTGGTTCGGCGCGCTGGTCCTGGGCCGGCTGCCCGGCTTCGCCGCCGACTACCTCTCGGCGTACGTGCCGTACGAGACCCGGGTGAGCTGCTACCTCCTGCTGACCCACGACCGCTATCCGCCGTTCGCGTTCCGCACCCCCGACCACCCCGTCCGGGTGGAGCTGCGGCCGGGCGGCCTCAACCGCCTCGCGGTGCTGTTCCGGCTGATCCTGGTCATCCCCGCGGCCGTCGTCCAGGGGCTGCTGTTCGCCGGCTGGTGGGTGGTCGGCTGGATCAGCTGGCTGGTGGTGCTGGTCCTCGGCCGGATGCCGCAGCCGCTGTTCGAGGCGACGGCGGCGGTCCTGCGCTACCGCATGCGGTACCTGGCCTACCTGCTGATGCTCACCCCGGCCTACCCCAAGCGGCTCTTCGGCGACGAGCCCGGCTCCGAGCCGGGCGGCCCGGTCTCGGCGACCCGCCCGCTGGTCCTCGGCGGCGCGGGCCGCGGCCTGCTGGTGGCCTTCCTGCTGCTCGGCCTGCTGTCGAGCGCGACCGGCTCGATCACCGCGAGCGTCACCTCCGACGACGACGAGGTCAAGCAGGTCACCGGCCCGCCGCGGCCGGGTCCCTCGGCCCGCTGACGGCCGCGTCCGGCGCCGGCGGGTGGCGGCGGCGCCAGAACGGCCCGCCGGGCCAGCGGCGTTCGAGGCCGTAGTACGTGGCGTGGTTGCGCCGGTAGGCGGTGACGACGCCGGCGAGGTCGGCGGCGTAGCGGTCGAGGGCGCCCGCCTCGCCGGCGAGGTGGGCGTCCACCGCGAGGCCCGCGGCGCGGCCGCTCCAGAGGGCGGTGAGGATGCCCTGGGAGGACAGCGGGTCGAAGGCGGCGGCGGCGTCCCCGGCGGCCGTCCAGCCCTCGCCGTGGACGCGGTCCAGGCGGGCGGTGTGGGCCGGGGCGCGGGCGGGCGAGGCGTGCGGCGGGAGCGGGTGGGCGGCGGCGCGGGCGGCGGTGGGGCCGGTGGCGGCGAGCCGGTGGCGCAGCAGTCGCGGGTCGGTGCGGGCGGCCGGCAGGTCGGCGTCGGTGAAGGACGCGAGCAGCAGTCGGCCGCCCGGCAGGGGCGCGCTGTACCACCAGCCGTCGGGGACGGCCTCGACGAGCGTGGTGGTGTCGGCGGGACCGCCGTCCCCGGGCCCGAGCACCAGGTGCAGCGCGACCAGCCGGTCCCCGAGGATCCGGCGGGCGGCGTGGGTGGTGGCGACGGCGGCCCGGCGGCCGGTGGCGTCGACGATCCAGCGGCAGCGGACGGCGGCGCCGGGGCCCGTGCCGCCGTGCAGGGCGAGCGTCCAGGTGCCGTCGGCGTGCCGCCCGGCGGGGCGCGCCGTCGCCGTGCGGACGTCCGCCCCGGCGGCTGCGGCGGCCTCCCGCAGCCGCCGGTCGAACAGCGGCCGGTCGAGGTGCCAGCCGGGCCCGTGGGGGTCGTGGATGCTGTCGACCGAGGCCGGCACCGCCGACCCCCACACCGAGCGGTTGCCGTAGCAGGGCAGGTGCCCGTCGCCGGGGACGGTGCCGTCGGCGCCGAGGTCGCGCAGCAGCGTCCGGGCGGCGGCGGGAAGGGCCTCGCCGACCGCCGGCGGCCCGCCGGGGGCGTCGGCGAGCAGGACTCCGCGCCCCCGGCCGGCCAGCGCGAGGGCGGCGGCCGCACCGGCCGGACCGCCGCCCACCACGACCACGTCGTACGCCGGTGTCACGAGCCGCCCTCGGCCGGCGCCCCGGCGTCGTGGCCGAAGGGGTCGACCTTGTCGAAGTAGCCGATGACGACGTCCTCGCCGGACAGGCCGGTGTGCTCCAGGACCGCGCTCGCCGTCTGCGCGACGAGGACGTCCTCGGCGGCGGTCACGGCGGGGACGTGGATGGCGACCAGGTTCCGGTTGTCGGAGACGCCTTCGAGCGGGAACCCGGGGACGGACTCGACCTGGATCCGCTCCGGGAACCGGCCGTCGCCCACGGTGTACTCGCGGACCTCGACGATGCCGAACTTGTCCCACTCGGCGGCGGCCTGCGTCATCTGCTGCTTGGGATCGCCCTTGAGCCCGCGCAGCCAGGAGGCCCGCCGGGCGAACGCCGCCTCGCGGCCGTCCTCGTCGGTCTGGGTGATCTCCTTGTTGACGATGCGGAAGTCGCTCTCCTTGAGGACGTGGTTGGGCACCCGCGCGGGCCAGAAGGTCGGCAGGTACGGGTCGTAGCGCGGGCCGAGGTTCTGAACGGACTCGTAACCGGAACGGCAGCTGGCGGTGTCGGTCTGCCAGGGCACGGCCATCCAGCGGGTCAGGTCGCCGGGGCCGGACTGGTGCAGGGGGCCGTCGGCGCCGAGCGCCCGGCTCTGAGTGAGGTGGTCGCCGTAGTCCGGTTCGACGGTTCCGGCGGGGCGCACCCGGATGCGCAGCGGCTCGCTGTACATCGAGCTGTACCGGATCGGCCAGGTGACCTCGCAGCCGGGGTGGAAGGCGTCGGCGAGGCAGAAGTCGAGGGCGGCGCGGTCCAGCAGGCCGGGCTGGTCGGCGAGCGGCGCGTCCGCCAGGTGCTGCGGGAAGCCCGGCCAGGGCTTGGTCTCGAACGTGCCCTGCATCCAGGCGAGCAGGATCTGGTCCTGGGTGTGGGAGAGCGTCAGGTACTGGAGCAGCGCGGTGGGGGCGGGCTTGCTGGTCATGCCGTCGCCGTAGATCCAGGGCCAGGGCACCGGGGAGATGCCGTCGCGCTTCGGGTCGCGCAGCGAGGTGTAGACCTGGCGGCGCAGTTCCTGGTGGGTGTCGGAGGGACTGCCGAGCCTGGCGAGGTGGTCGGGGGCCAGGAAGTGCTCCGGGCCGCCGAAGCCGAAGTGGGTGGCGAAGCCCTTGTTCACCCATTGGAGTTCGCAGAACCGGTACAGGATCGGCTTGACGTCCCGATCGAAGTTGACGGTCTTGGGCGGCTCCAGCGTGCCCTCGGTGACGAAGAGGTCGTAGAGCGCGTCGTACAGCGTCCGCACGGTCTTGACGTCGGGCGCGTAGTTGGGCGGGGCGACCACCACCCAGGCCGGGTCGACGCGCACCGCCGTGCCGCCGACGGTCACGGTGGCGGTGACCGGGCCGTCGGAGGTGTCGTCGCACCAGCCGTCGTTGTTGCCGTAGTTGTGGAGCCCCTCGCCGTTGGGGTTGCGGGACTTGCCGACGCCGCCGAGGACGACCAGGCGGCCGGCCTCGTCGGTGTGCATCCGGCCGAGCGGGACGGCCGTGCCGAGGAAGGAGCCGCCGGTGAACTCCACGACCGTCTTGGTGCCCGCCACCAGGTTCTTGGGGCCGGGGTCGACGATCAGGCTCGCCCGGGCCTTGTCCTTGACCTTGGCGTTGCGGCGGGGCTCGGGCTTGTCCTTCATGTCGGGGATGTCCAGCGGGAGGGTGAACTCGTACCAGGCGGCCTTCTTGTTGGCCACGTGGACCGACCATTCGATCGTCACCTTCGGGTCGGCGACGGTCAGCTCGCGCACGACCCGGTGGTCCGCGGTGTAGCCGTAGATCCGGAAGCGGGCGGCCTGCCGCTTGATCGCGCCCTGGTCGTCCTTGTAGAAGCCGGGCTGCTCGGCGGGCGGGTCCGGGACCTCCGGCCCGTAGAACCAGCCGTCGTCGCGGGTGCTGTTGCCGACCCGGGCGATGCCGATGGCGGGGTGGATCCTGGCGTAGGCGATGTCGTCGCTCAACGGACGGTCCTCTCTGCGGCCGGGGGCGCGAGGGCCGGTGTCACCGGAACGCCCCACTGTCCTGGTTCATCGGTAGCGAACCAGGACAGCGGGGGGCGCACCCGGGTGAAGCGCGCGCCGCGCCGGGCGCCGTCCGCGCTGCCCGTCGGACGGAGCAGCCGTCGAAGAGGCCGGACGGTTCAGAAGGTGAGGTTCCAGGCGTCGATCGTGCCGGTGTCGCCGGAGGCGCCGTCCTTGACCCGCAGCTTCCAGGTGCCGTCGGCCGGGCTCGCGGAGGCGTTCACCGTGTAGGTCTTGGCGACGTTGTCGGCGCTGTCGCCGTTGGCGAAGTCCTCCAGCAGGTGGACGGTGCCGTTCGGGGCGACCAGGGAGAGGACCAGGTCGCCGCGGTAGGTGTGCTTGATGTCGACGCCGACCGTGAGGGCCGTGGGGGCGCTGCCGCCGACGCCGGTGACGGCGATCGGGCTCTCCACCGTGGCGTTGTCGGGGATCGCCACGTCGGTCCGGTTCTCGAAGTACTTGCCGGTCGGCGTGGTGCCGCCGCCGACGGCCTTGAGCGCGTCGACCTGGCCCTCGCCGAAGAAGGCGTTGTCGGCGGTGGTGCCGGTGCAGCGGCTGTCGGACGCGGGGCAGGCCACGTCGTTGGCCTCGGCGGCGAGTTCGGCCCGGAGGTCGGCCGGCGTGAACGCGGGGTTGGCGCTCGCGATCAGCGCCGCGACGCCGGTGACGTGCGGGGAGGCCATCGATGTCCCGCTCTTGGTGCCGTACTTGCCGCCGGGCAGGGTGGAGTAGACGCCGGTGGCGCCGTCCCCGCCGGGCGCGGCGACGTCGATGACGCCCCGGCCGTAGTTGGAGTAGGAGGCCTTGGCGGCACCACTGGCCATCGCGGAGACGGTCACCACGCCCGGCAGCTCGGTCGGGATGTCCAGGCAGGCGTTGGTGATGGTCCGGGTGACCTTGGTCGAGTCGTTGGGGCTGTCGCTGTCGGTGGTCTTGTTGGCGAGGTCGTAGCTGGAGTTGCCGGCCGCGGCGACCTGCAGCGAGCCCTTGCCCTCGGCGTACTCCTGGGCGCGGCGGACGCCCTCGATGATGGCCGCCTGGTCCAGGTTGTCGGGGCAGTTGAACTGCCAGGGATCGGTGTAGTAGCTGTTGTTGGTCACCTTGAAGCCGTGGTCGCCCGCCCAGACGAAGCCGCACACGGTGTTCTCGGCGAAGAACAGCGTGCTGCTCGGCTCGGCGATCCGGACCGAGGCGATCCGGACGCCGGGGGCCACGCCGATGACGCCCTTGCCGTTCTTCGCCGCGGCGACGGTGCCGGCGACGTGGGTGCCGTGGGTGTCGACGTCGCGCCAGGCGCCGGTGCGGGTGTCGGGCCTGCCGTACGCGCAGGAGACCGAGTCGGCGGCGTCGAAGTTGGGCGCGAGGTCCTGGTGCTGGTCGTCGACGCCGGTGTCCAGCACGCCGACCTTGACGGTGGGCGAGCCGGTGGAGACGGCCCAGGCCTGGTCGGCCTTGATCTGGGTCATGTCCCAGCGGTTGGTCTCGGTGAGGGTGGTCGCCGACTGGGCGGGGTTGGCCGGCAGCGCGGGGTTGTAGGCGTCGGCCGGGACGTCCGAGGTCCGGGTGGCGCCGACCTGCTGGATGCCGGGCGCGGTGCGCAGCGCGGCGGCGAAGCCGGGGGCGGTCGCGTGGGCGACGACGACGCCGATCGCGTCGTAACCCGCGAAGACGGTACCGCCGTTGGCGGTGACCGCGGCCTTGGCGGCGGCGACGTCGGCGGGGGCGCTGATCACCAGGTAGGCGCGGGTCCCGGCGGCCCAGCCGGCGGCGGCCTGCGGGGCGGTCGCCGCGGCCCCCGGGACGGCGCCGGCCGGGGCGGCGGGGGCCGCGGTGGCCAGGGTCGCGGGAGCGGCCAGGGCCGCGGCGGCGAGGAGGGCGAGCGCGGCGGTGGGACGGCCGACTCGCCGGGGTATCAGGCGGGATATCAGGGGTGACACGTGCGTCCTCCGATCGGCCCGTGCTGGAGGGGATCACACGGGGATTGAACGCAACATGCCAGAACGGTGCGCACGTGGGGAAGGCTTTACGCGTGACTTGTTGTCACAAACGTGTCAACTTTTGCTTTCTTGCGACCGATGTCGTTCGGTACCGCGCCGAGGCCGGCCGGGGCCCGGCGGCCTCAGGCCCGCAGGTGGGAGGTCACGACCTCCAGCACGGCACGGCGCTGATCGGTCAGGTAGAAGTGGCCGCCCGGGAAGACGTGGAGCCCGAAGGCGGCGGTGGTGTGCACGGCCCAGTCACGGGCCTGCTCGACCGTCACCCGCGGGTCGGCGTCGCCGGTCAGGGCGGTGACCGGTACCGCGACGGTCTCCTCGCGCCCGGCGCGGTACGTCTCGATGGCCGTGTAGTCGCCGCGCAGCGACGGCAGGATCAGCGCCCGCAGCTCCGGATCCGCCAGCAGCCGCTCGTCGGTGCCGCCGAGCCGGGCCAGCTCGGCGAGCACGCCCTCGTCGGGCAGCAGGTGCACCGCGGAGTCACGGGGCTCGGAGGGCGCCCGGCTACCCGAGACGCACAGCCGCACCGGGCCGGTCACGCCGTCGCGCTCGAAGCGGCGCGTCACCTCGAAGGCGACCGCCGCGCCCATGCTGTGCCCGAACAGGACCAGCGGCCGGTCGGCCCACGGCCGCAGCGCCGCGTAGACGCGGTCGGCGAGCTCGGGCAGCGAGTCGAGGGCCGGCTCGTCGATCCGGTCCAGCCGGGCGGGGTACTGGACGGCGAGCACATCGGCGTACGGCGAGAGGCCGGCCGACCAGTCCCGGAAGAATCCGGCCGAGCCACCCGCGTGCGGGAACATCACGACCCGGGCCGGCGCCGCGTCGAAGGGGTGGAATCGGCGGAACCAGAGACTGTCGGTGACGGCGGTGCGGCCGGACATACGGGAAGCTCCTCATGGCTGACGGGTCGACAGGATCATGTCCGGGCACAGTCTCCCCGGCCGACCCGCACCCGCGTCAACCGTACGCCGGGCGCGGCGCGGCCGGACCGTCCGCCGGTCGGCCCGGTCGGCCGGTCGGGGCGGCCGGTCCGGTCAGCCCTCCGCCGGCCCGGGGCCGAACCGCGCCTCGGCCGCCCGCGACCGGGAGGCGCCGTCCAGCAGCAGGACCGACACCGCCTCCGGCACGGGCGTCGCGGCGTGGCCGCGCGCGTGCGCGGTGAGCGCCGCGAGCAGCCGGCCGAGGCCCCGCCCGTGCCGGGCGAAGACCCGCCGCGACGCCGAGCGGCCGCGCTCCCGCTGTCCGGCCAGCGCGGCGGCCTCGCCCACGTCGAGCAGGACGAGGTGCAGGTCCCGCCCCTGCCGGGCGGCCTCGCGGGCGAGCCAGCGGCGCATCCACGCCCGGCTGCCGCAGTCGTGCACCAGCAGCGGCCCGCCCCGGCGCACCGAGCGGCGCAGCAGGCGGAGGTGCTCCAGCCGGGCCCAGGGGCGGTAGACCGGGTACGGCAGGCGCTCCGGCATGACGGCGGCGCACGCCTCGTGCACCGCCCGCGGGTCCACGGTCGCGGCGCGCGGGGCGCGGGCGGACCAGCGGCGCAGCAGGGTGCTCTTGCCGCTGCCGGGCAGTCCGGAGACCATCACGACCGCGTCGGCCGGGTAGTGGACGGCGAACGGCGCGCCGTCCTCGCCGCGCAGGTCGACGAGGCCCCGCGGCTCCATTCCCGCCCCCGCCGTCCGACCCGCCCCCGCCGTCCGACCCGCCCCCGGCGGGACCGCCCCCGACCCGTCCACGATGGCCGACCTGTCCATGCTGCTCTCTCATCCCGTCCGGGTCCGACCCGGAACGATAACAATCCACGCCGCCGGGCCCTCGCGCGGTTCCCCCGTGCGCGCGGTCACGGCCGTACCGCCCGGCCCCGGACGGCGGGCGGGGACGCCGGCGACGGCCGCCGCCGGGTGTCCGTCCTGACCGGCCTCCGCTCCCGGGCCTCACCCGAACGGGTCCGTCCGATACCTCCGGCCGGCCCGGACGCCCTAGGGTGATCGCCGCTTCATGATGGAGCGCCGGTTCCGGGATGCCCGGGCACGGCGGGCGGAGGGCCGGACGTGACGGGACGCGGAGGCGGCCGCGGCGGCGGATCCCGGGTGCGCACCGGGAGCGCGCGGCCCGGGTCGGCGCACGCCGTTCGTGCTTCGACCGCCCGCGCGCACGACCCTCCGCGCGGCGGGCGCCCGCCGGAACCGCCCGTGGACACTCGACCGAGCGGGCCGGTCTGCCGATATCCCCGGCGGCACTTCCTCGCGCCGTCCCCCTGGAGGCACCTTCCGTGACCTGGCTCCGCGTTCTGACCGCTCTGGGCATCCTCGCCGCGGCGGCGAGCGCCCTGCTCGTCTTCGCCCTCTGCACGGCCGCGGCCCGCGGCGACCACGACGACGCCGACGCCCCCGGCGGCGATCTGCGCTCGGACGCCGAGCGCTCCGGGCTGATCCGCCGTACCGGCGGCGGCAGCTGACGTTTCATCATCTCCTTCGCCGACCCGCCTAAGGGCCCGGCCGAGGGTCCGGCCGAGCGTTCGCCGTCGACAGCAGGACACAAGGTGTCCTATGGTGAACAACGTGTTCTTCGGCCGGTCCGCCCGGCCGCCGGACACCGGTGTGCCGCCCGGTCCCGGAGCCGCCGCGGCACGCCACCCACCCGGACGAAGGAGAACCCCGGCATGGCCGACAGCATGACCACCGCCAAGGCGGACCTGGTCGACCTCGCGCACCGCAGGATGCGCACCGCCATCCCCGACAACGGCTGGACCATCCGCCAGCAGCTCGCCCTCACCTGCCGGATCCTGTTCGACGCCGGCCACGACTCCGGCCTGGCCGGACAGATCACCGCCCGCGCCGAACGCCCCGGCACCTACTACACCCAGCGGCTCGGACTCGGCTTCGACGAGATCACCGAGGACAACCTGCTGCTGGTCGACGAGGACCTGGAGGTCCTGGAGGGCGAGGGCATGGCGAACCCCGCCAACCGCTTCCACAGCTGGGTCTACCGGGCCCGCCCCGACGTGAACTGCATCATCCACACCCACCCGCTGCACATCTCGGCGCTGTCGATGCTGGAGACACCCCTGGTCGTCTCGCACATGGACCTCACCCCGCTGTACGACGACTGCGCCTTCCTGGACAGCTGGCCCGGCATCCCGGTCGGCAACGAGGAGGGCGAGCTGATCTCCGCCGCGCTCGGCGCCAAGCGTGCCCTGCTCCTCGCCCACCACGGGATGCTGGTGGCCACCGGCGGCGTCGAGGAGTCCTGCACCCTCGCCGTGCTCTTCGAGCGGGCCGCCCGGCTCCAGCTGCTCGCCTCCGCGGCCGGCCGGATCCAGGAGATACCCGAGGCACTCGCCCGCGAGGCCCACGACTGGACCTCCACCCCCAAGCGCAGCCAGGCCAACTTCGCCCACTACGCCCGCCGCGCCCTGCGGGCCGGCCACGGCGACGCGCTCACCACCGCCGACACCCGCACCGAGGGAGACGCCTGAGATGGCCGGACTCGTCCTGGAGGGGATCATCGCCTACCCGGTGACCCCGTTCGCCCCCGGCGAGGCGGGCGGCGTCGACACCGCCGCCCTCACCACGCTCGTCGACCGGCTGATCGACGCCGGCTGCCATGCCATCGCCCCGCTCGGCTCCACCGGCGAGAGCGCCTACCTGGACGACCAGGAGTGGTACACCACCGCCGAGGCCGCGCTCGCCGCCGTCGCCCGGCGGGTGCCCGCCGTGGTCGGCGTCGCCGACCTGACCACCCGCAACGCCGTACGGCGCGCCCGGTTCGCCGAACAGGCGGGCGCGGACGCGGTGATGGTGCTGCCGCAGTCCTACTGGAAGCTCGACGAGCGCGAGGTCGTCCGGCACTTCACCGCGGTCGCCGACGCCGTCTCCGTCCCGGTGATGATCTACAACAACCCGGCCACCAGCGGCATCGACCTCTCCCCCGAGCTGATGGTCTCGCTGGTCGGGCAGGTCGAGAACATCACCATGGTCAAGGAGAGCAGCGGCGACGTGCAGCGGATGCACCGGCTCGCCCAGCTCACCGACGGCGAGCTGCCGTTCTACAACGGCAGCAACCCGCTCGCCCTGGAGGCCTTCGCCGCCGGGGCGGCCGGCTGGTGCACCGCCGCGCCCTGCCTCATCCCCGGCCCCGTCCTCGCGCTCCACCGCGCCGTGCGGGACGGGGACCTGGACGCCGCCCGCGAGGTCTTCTACCGGCAACTGCCCGTCCTGGAGTTCATCCTCCGCGGCGGCCTGCCCACCACCGTCAAGGCCGGCCTGGCCCTGCTCGGCCTCGACGCTGGCACCCCGCGCCGCCCCCTCCTCCCCCTCGACGAGCCCGGCACCGCCCGCCTCGCCGAACTGCTCGCCGCCACGGCCTGATCCCACCCTCACCGCCCGGCCACCGATTGGGTGGCCGGGCGGTCGGCTGTCTAAGCTCGGGCCTTTCGAACAGCGGCGGAACGAGAGATACGGTGGGCCGGATGGGCAGGTGGGAGCGGGCGCTGGACGCGGCAGGGGTCCGGGAGCCCGGGTTGCGGGCGGAGTACGGACGGCAGCGCGAGCAGGTGACCCGCTACCGCCGCGAGGTCGCGGCGGCCGCCGGGCTGCTGCTGCCGGAGCGGACGGTCCCGCACGTGATCGCCGCGGCCGCGTTCATGCACCGCACGGACACCCTGCTCGACAGCGGCCCGCTCGCCGGCCGCCGGGAGGCCGCGGCCCGGTGGCGGCGGCAGGTCACCGATGGCCTCGACGCCGGCCGCACCGACGACCCCGGGCTGCGCCCCCTGCTGAACAGCACGGCCGCCCACCCCGTACTGCGCGACCGGGTCCTGGAGTACCTGGCGGCGGCCGACGCCGACCTCGACTTCGCCGGATTCGCCACCGAGGAGGACTACCAGCGCTACGTCGACGGCTACTCGCTGCCGGGCTTCATGGTCGTCGCCGCGCTGCTCGGCCCGCCCGGCGACCAGCGCGCCTTCCGGGCCGCCTGCCGGACCTTCATCGACGGCAGCCAGCGGCTCGACTTCGTCAACGACCTCGCTGAGGACCTTGCGGACGGTCGCCTCACGATCCCCGCGCGGACGCTGGAGCGGCACGGCGTCACCCGGGCCGACTTGGAGCAGGCCCGCGACCGGCCGGCCGTGCGGGCCCTGCTCGGCGACCTGCTCGACACCGCGGACCGCACCCTGGCCGAGGGCCGCGCCGTCGTCGGCCTGGTGCCGCCGGCGCACCGGCCGATGGTCCGCTGCGTCGTCGAGGTGGAGGCGCTCACCAGCGCCGCCGCGCGCGCCGATCTCGGCGCGCTGCTGCACCGCTCCGCGAGCCCCGCCAAGCCCGCCGCCCTGCGCCTGCTCGCCCGCGAGTACCTGCGGGCCCGCCGCCACCGCCGCTGACGGCGGGTGCCGACCGGGGAATTCCGGTCGCCGGTGGGCATCCGTGCCCGGCGCTCCGGAGGCCGCTCCGGTCCTCGGCTGCGGGGTGCGGGAGCAGGCGCTGAGGACGCTGCCCCGCGGGAGGGTCAGGGCAGGGTCGGGACGCGGTCGCCGGGACCGGCCGGGTCGTCGTGGATCACCACGAGGATCGCGGCCGGCGCCTCGCCGGTGGAGCGGCAGCGGTGCGGCAGGGCGGCGTTGAAGTAGACGCTGTCGCCCGGGGCGAGGGCGACGGTCCGCTCCGGGAACTCCAGTTCGGCGGTGCCCTCGTGCACGAAGAGGAACTCCTCGCCCGCGTGGGACTTGAACGGCGCGTCGGCGGGCCGCAGCGGCGGGTGCATCATGAACGGCACCATCTGCTTGCCCGGCAGCCCCGTGGCGATGCCCTCGTAGCGCGAGCTGCCGGGGCCGGCGCCCCCGGCCATCGGGGTCCGCTCGCCGGCCCGCACCACGGTGACCAGCTCGGGCTCGACCTCGTCCGAGAAGAGCCGCCCGACGTCCACGTTCAGCGCGTGCGCGAGCTTGAGCGCGGTGGAGATCGACGGGTCGCTCAGGCCGCGCTCCACCTTGGAGAGGTAGCTCTTGGTGACGCCGACCCGCGCGGCCAACGCCTCCAGGCTGAGCCGGTTCTGCTTCCTCAGCACCCTCACCCGGCTGCTCATGGGCCGCCCCTCACCACCTGTCGCCACCGCGGAACGTTCCGGTCCAGTATCCCAGCACCGCGGCGCCGGTCCCGTCAGTGCCCTTCGAGGTCGTCGGGGCGCACCGCGATGTGGTCGGGGGCGAGTTCGACGGCGACGCGGTGCTCCATGCCGAGGGCCTCCAGGAACTTGGCCGGGAGCTGGACACGGCCGGTGCGGTCCAGCATCACGTACTCGGTCTCGTTCACCGACTCCTCGCCGTGCTCGTCGGTGAGGGTGCGGCGCAGCACCTCGCTGCTGGTGCGGCCGTCGCGGATGGCGACGGTGCGGCGGACCTCGCCGGCCACCATCGGGTCGTGGGTGACGATGACGACGGTGGCGCCGAGGTCGCGGTTGACGGTGCGGAAGGCCTCGAAGATGCTCGCCCCGGTCTCCGAGTCCAGCTCGCCGGTGGGCTCGTCGGCGAGCAGCACCGGCGGGTTGTTGGCCATGGCGACGGCGATGGCGACGCGCTGCTGCTGGCCGCCGGACATCTCGCTGGGCCGCCGGCGGGCGAGTTCGCCGATCTCCAGGGCCTCCAGCAGCTCGGCGACCCGGGCGGCCTGCCGGCGCGCGCCGCCGTGCGTCCGGCGGCCGCCGCGCAGTTGCATCGGCAGGGCGACGTTCTCGGCGGCGGTGAGGAAGGGCAGCAGGTTGCGGGCGGTCTGCTGCCAGATGAAGCCGACCACCTCGCGGCGGTAGCGCAGCCGCTCGCGGGGGGCCATCTCCAGCAGGTCGCAGCCGGCGACGGTGGCGGTGCCGGCGGTCGGCACGTCCAGTCCGGCGAGGATGGTCAGCAGGGTGGACTTGCCGCTGCCGGAGGCGCCGACCAGGGCGACCAGGTCGCCCTGCCGGATGGTCAGTTCGAGGCCCTGGAGGGCCTGCACCTCGACGCCCTGGGCGCTGAAGATGCGCACCAGCCGGTCGCAGACGATCGCGGCGTCCGCGCCGTGGGCGCCTCTGGGCCCGGCCGCGGCGGCCCGTGCCCGCTCCTGGAGTTCCTGGAAGGTGGGGGCCTGGGCGGTCTGCTGGTCCTGGGCGCTGCCGTTCACCGCGGCTCTCCTCTCGTCGGCGCTGGGGTGGTGGTGTCGGGGTCGGTCGGGCGCGGGGGTGTCATCGCTGGTCCCCCGCGCGCAGTTCGGTGGCGATCTGCCGTCGGCCGGCGATCAGCGCCTCGGCGACGACGCCGGCCGTCACGAGGGCGGTGAGGCCGAGGGTCTGCAGCACGACCGGCGGGACGGCGATCGGCAGGCCGCGCGCGATCTCCGCGCCGACCAGGATCGACAGGTCGAAGGCCGGCCCGAGCAGGGCGACCGCGCCGAGCGCCACGAGGCCGCCGCCGACCGCCGCGACGAGCGTCTGCGGCAGCGTCTCGACCAGGATCAGCGCCAGGCCCTGCCGGGGGCGCAGGCCCATGGTCCGCAGCCGCGCGAGCAGGGCGGTGCGTTCGGGGGCGGCCCGGACCAGGGTGAGCAGGACGGCGAGCAGGGCGAGCACGCCGGCGCCGAGGACGGCGGCCCAGAACAGCCGGGCGGCGGACTCCTGGAGCGGGTCGTCGGCGAGGTCGGCGGTGACGCCCGCGCTGGTGCGCACGCTGTAGCCGGCCGGCAGGACGTCGCCGCGGCCCGCGGAGCCGGCGGACCCGGCGGCGGGCGCGGCGCGTTCGGTGTCGCTGGCGATCCGTTCGCGCACCAGGCTCCGCAGGGCGCCCTCGTCCACGGAGCCGGTGGCCAGCCAGAGGTTGGCGCGGCCCAGTTCGGGGGCGAGGGCGACGGTCGGGCCGGCCGGCAGGACGACGAACAGCCGGCCGTCGCCCTGGAGGGCGGGGGTGGCGTCGATCGTGCCGGCGGTGGCGGTGAGCACTTCGCCGCCGTTCGGCAGGCGCAGGCGGTGGGTGGCTCCCGGGCCCAGCTGCTTGGCGAGTTCGGCGGAGACCAGGGCGGGCACGGGGGTGTCCGGGCCCCCGGCGCCGCCGGACAGCGCGGCCGGGTCGAAGGCGCCGCGCCCGAGCGAGCGGGAGATCTCCGCGTAGGCGGCGGGGTCGGCGACGACGGCGAAGACCCGGGTGGCGCCGTTGCCGCCGAGCACGAACACCTCGGTGTCGGCCCAGACCGGGGCGGAGGCCCGGACGCCGGGCAGCTCGGCCGCCGCGTCCGCGAAGGCGGACGACACCGTGACGCCGACCGGGACGATGACGGAGGCGTCGCCGCCGACGCTCAACCGGGCGGCGCGGGTGCGCCCCGTGTCGACGGCGCCCAGGACGGTGGCGCCGAAGCCGGCGGTGGTGACGGCGAGCAGCAGCGCGAGCAGCGGCAGCACGGAGGAGCCCGCCCGGCCGCCGGTGCCGCGGGCGGCGCGGGTCAGGCCGAGGAACCCGACGGCGCCCGGGCGCCGGGCGGCGACGCGGGTGAGCACCCCGACCAGTAGCGGCTGGAGGCGGGCGAGCAGCAGCCCCCCGGTGAGGGCGAGCAGCAGCGGGGCGAGGACCAGCAGCGGGTCCGCGCCCTCGCCGGCGGTGGCGACGCCGCGCCGCCGGACCTCCGCCACGGCGGTGACCGTCAGGACCAGGACGGCGAGTTCGCCGACCAGGCGGCGCCGGCCGACGCCGGGCCGGGGGCGTGCCCACAGCCGCGCGGCGCGCAGGGGGAGGGCGAGCAGGGTGAACAGGGCGACGGTCGAGGCGGCCAGCACGGCGCCGCCCCAGCGCGGGGTGGGCAGCAGCCACAGGGCGAGCGCGGTCGCGACGACGGCGGCCGGCAGGACGGTCACCGCGCCCTCGCCGAGCAGCCGCAGCAGCACCCCGGACCGCGAGCCGCCGCGGGCCTGGAGCAGCCGCAGTTCGGCGGCGCGCCGGTCCCCGGCGAGCGCGGCGGCCAGGCAGAGCACGACCACGCCGACACCCGCGAGACCGGCCGGGCCGATCGCGGAGAGCGGCGCGGCGGCCTCCTGCCGGGCGGTGGCCTGGCGGAACAGCCCGGGCAACGCGGAGTTCATGTGCAGGCCGGGGCGGCGGGTGGCGTTCGCCAGCGCGTTCGCGGTGTGCCCGGTGACGTAGGAGGCGACGCCCCGCTCGGTCTCGGCGAGCCGGTCGGCGCGCAGGGCGTCGATGTCGACGGGCAGCCGCCAGAAGTCCTGCGCGCCGGCCGTCTGCCAGGTGCGCACCCGTGCGAGGGCGGAGCCGTCGACGAGTCCGGCGGTGCGCCAGTAGGCGGAGGGCTCCTTGCCGGTGGTGTAGTTGAGGCAGGCCCGGTTGGGGCAGGGCAGGTCGGTCCAGTAGGGGTCGCCCTGGTCGGTGACGTCGACGATGCCGACCACCAGGGCCCGGGGTGCCTCGTCGTCGCGGGTGGCCGAGGCGGTCTCCAGGATGTCGCCGAGGTGGATGCGGACGGTCTCGGCGACGTCGCGGCTGATCGCGATCGGGACGGGCCCGTCCGGCGCGGGGGCATCCGGCCAGCTGCCCTCGGCGAGCGTCACGTGGTCGCGCAGGCCCTGCACGTAGAGCAGGTCCATCACCGGATCGACCTTCTCGGGCCTGGCCAGGCCTGGGTTGGTGAGGGAGCGCGACTTGCCGCTGCGGCTGCCGTAGACCGGTCCGCCGGGGGCGACGGCGAAGGCGCCGCCGGTGCGCGCGGTGAGCAGGGCGGCGTCGTCGTCGAGGCGCTTGGCGTCGCCGCCCAGCTCGGCGGTGGCGAGGACGCTGGTCGCGGCCGGGCCGCGGTCGCGGAGGAACTCGCGCAGGCCCTGGTCGGCGGTCCGGTCCAGCAGGCGCGGGAAGGCGGCCGCGAGGAAGACGGTGCCGAACGCGAGCACGGCGGTGAGCAGCGCGGCGACCGGGGTCGCGAGCAGCCGGGTGCGCACCCATGCCGCGGGGCGGTGGGCGGCCTCCGGGCCCGCGTCGGCGGACCGGGGGGCCGCGGTTCCGGCCGGGCTGGTCACATCTCCTCCAGGTGCCGCAGTCGTTGGGCCACGTCGCGCCGGCGGCGGCCGCCGAGCAGGGCCGAGAGCAGGGGGACGGCGGCGATCGCGGCGGCCAGCAGGACGGCCGTGCCGAGCGGCAGGTCGACGACGGCGTCCGGGACGGGGCGGCGGGCCTGCGGGGTGAGCACCACGAGCGGCACGATCAGCCGCACGATCAGGGCGCCGAGGGCGAGGCCGACGACGCTGCCGAGGCCGACCAGGACGGCCTGTTCGGCGGCGGCCGTGCGGATCAGGCGGCGCCTGGGGGCGCCGAGGGCCAGCAGCAGAGCGGAGTCGCGGGAGCGCTCGGCCGCGGCGGCGGCCGAGGCGGCGCCGAAGCCGATGGCGGCGAGCACCGTGGTGACGAGGGCGATGGCGGCGAGCGCGTTCTGCGGGGCCGCGCTGAGCGGGTCGCCGAGCAGGTCGGCGGCGACCTCGTCGCGGAGCTGGAGTCCGGGTGTGCCGGGGGCCGCGCGCAGGGCGGCGGCCGCCTGGGCGGGGACCGGGTCGTCCGGGCCGGTGGCGGGCAGCCACCACTCGGTGGGCAAGGGGGTCTCCCGGCCGGCGGCGGCGAGCGCCCGGCCGACGGTGCCGAGGTCGACCAGCAGGGCGGTGCCGCCCGCGACGGGCAGCGATTCGACCTCGCCGGTGATCCGCACCTGCACGGTGGCGAGGCCGAACGGCACCCGCAGGGTCGAGCCGACGGCGGAGCCGGTGGCGGCCAGGTAGCCGCGGGTGGCGACACCGGTGATCTCCGTCGGCGGTTCGGCACCGGCCGGGGTCATGACGGCGCGCTGCGTGCCGCGGTTGCCGGTGACGGACCAGTAGCGCGCGCTCAGCAGCGGCCGGTCGTCGCCCTGGCCGGGGAGGAACTCCACGTGGGCGTCGTGGTCGGTGCCGTCGCCGGTGTTGGCCCAGCCGAAGCCGGCGGGGACGGCGGCCGGCACGGCGGGGGACGTCGCGTCGTCGGCGGCGGCGAGCCGGCGGACGGTCAGGACGCCGCCGTCGGTGGGGCCGAAGGAGAGGGTCACGCCGACGACAGTCAGCGGCGCGGACACCGAGCTGCGTCCGCCGTCGGTGAGCCCGGCGAGGTTCGCGGTGGCGCGGCCCTCGCCGGAGGTGGGGATGCCGTGGAGCGGGGCGACGAAGGAGACGTCGTGGCGGTCGCGCAGCAGCAGCCAGACGTCCGGGGCCCTGACCTGAGGCGGCAGGGCCTCGCCGGGGGCCGGCCGCCGCGCGTTGGGCGTGAAGGTGACCTCGGCCTCGATGCGCTGCGGACGCCCGGGAAGCGGGATTCCGGCCGCGGCCCCGGCGGGCGGGTTCTCGGCGAGCGGGGTGAACAGCCGCTTCGGGTCCTGTCCGTCGAGCAGGTCGGAGCGGACCGGGACGCGCTCGGCGAAGGCGGCGGCGTCCAGGGCGAGGATCTGTCCGTGGCCGTTGTCGGGCAGCGACTGCTCCTGGCGGCTGACCGGGACGACGCGGTCTCCGCCGGGCAGGGCGGCGAACCGGCTGCCCTGGCCGAGCGGGTCGGTGTGGATGCCGTGGATGCGCAGGCCGCCGGCGGTGGCGAAGGAGGCCTGGTCCTGCTGGGAGGTGTTCCAGGTGTCGTGCTGGCCGAGCGCGAGGACGCCGGTGGAGACGCCGAGCACCAGCAGCAGCACCGGTCCGGCGGCCCGGCCGGGGCGGCGGGCGAGCTGCCAGCCGACCAGGGCGGGGCCGAGGCCCCGGCCGCGCGCGGCGATCCGGGCGCCGAGCCGGGCGGCGAGCGGCAGCAGGCGCAGCGCGAGCAGGGTGCCGGCGCCGAGGGCGAGCGTGGGGGTGGCGACCAGGACCGGGTCCAGGCCGAGGCGGCCGTCGGCGTCCGGGGACAATCCACCGCTGTACTGGGCGAGTTGCTGGTAGGCGAGGACGGCCAGGGCGAGCAGCGCGAGGTCGGCGCCGGAGCGGGCGGCGCCCGCGGCCAGGGCCTGGCGGCTGCCGGCCCGGCGCAGCACGGCGGCGCCGGCGCCGCGCAGCAGGGCGGGCACGGCGGCGAGCAGGACGCAGCCGAGGGCGCAGGCGATCGCGACCGGCCAGAGGGTCCAGCGCAGCGAGGTGTCCAGCGGCACGTGGCGCAGCGGGCCGAAACCGCCGAGGGCGCGCAGCAGCGGCGGGGTGCACAGCGGGGCCAGCAGGGCGGCGGGCAGGGCGAGCAGCAGGGCCTCGGTGGCGCTGAAGCCGCCGAGCCGCAGGCCGGAGGCGCCGCGGGCGGCGAGCAGGGCGTTCTCGGCCTGCTGGCGGGTGGCGATGAGGTGGACGACGAGCAGCAGGGCGGCGGCGGCCAGCACGATCAGCTGGAGGGCGCCGATGAGCAGGGTGGAGCGGGCGACCACGGCGCTGGAGTCCAGCTCGCGCAGCAGGTCGGCGAGGTCGGTGCGGGCGATCAGCCCGGCGTTCTTGTCGAGGCCGTCGGCGGCCGGGGTGATCCGGTCGCGCAGCGCGTCCACGGCGGTGGCGCCGACGCCGGTGAAGTCGGCGTCGACCAGCCAGCTGCGGCCGTTCTGCGGGAGGCCGGCGGCGGTGAAGGCGGTGTCGTCGACGAGCAGCGGACCGTAGGTGGTGAAACCGCCGGCCAGGATCTCGCGGCCCTGCAGCGGGTCGAGCCGCCAGTAGAGGTCGGCGGGGTCGGTGGCGCGGTACACGCCGGTGATCCGGACGGTGAGCGGGGCGCCGCCGTAGCGGTCGGTGAGCCGGACCTCGGCGGGGAGGGCCTCGGCGGCGAGGCCGAGGCGGGTGAGCGCGGCCTGCGGGACGGCCGCCTGGACGGGGCCGGGGGCGCCGGGTGCGGCGGCGGCGGGCCAGGTGCCGGCGAGCAGGTGGACGTTCTGGCGGTCGAGGGCGGCGAGGAGGGTGAGGTCGTCCTCCTTGGCGGCGCCGGGCTGCGGGGCGGCAGGAGTGCCCGCCGCGCTGCCCATCGGATTGCCCGTCGGGGCAGTCCCGGCGCCTCCCGACGGGCCGCCCGGCAGACCGTACGAGCGGCTGCGGGACAGTCCGCGGGTCTCGGTCGGCAGGTCGCCGAAGAGGGCGCGGGCGTAGTCGCCCACCGCCGCGTCGTCCTTGGCCCGCCGGTCCAGCCCGTGCTCGGAGTTGACCACCACGGTGGTCCTCGGGTGCCCCTGGCCCTGGAGGGCCTGGCGCTGTCCGACCTCGCCGACGGTGCGCTGGAAGGCGACCAACGCCGTGAGCACCGCCGTTGTGATCAGTACGGTGAGCAGGGCGGCGGCGGCCAGAGGCAGTCGCCCGCGCAGACGGCGCACGACGAAGCCGAGCATCCCGTTCCTCCCCCGGTCCTCATGGTGTCCGCGCCGCGCCGCCCGTACCGGGCGCGCGTCTCCCACTGCGCGGATGGGCGCCGCTGGGGCGCCGTCACGGTGATCACCGGCGCTTGATCACCGGATAGCGGACGATGCTGTCAGATCCGGTCAAAGAAGGGAAGGGACTTGCGCGAAGGATAAAAGTAATGAACAAATGCTCCGAACCGCAGCCGGACCGCGACTGACGATGCGTCAGACCAGGTCGGCTCCTGCGAAGACATGAACACTTCAAACAAGACCCGGTGCCGTCCCGATCGGCGGGGAGCGCCGGGGCCCGCCCAGGGGGGACGCCGCATGACGCAGCAACCGGCCGGCACCGAGACCGCTCCCATGGTGGCCGTCACCGATGTCCACCGCAGCTTCGGCACCGGCGAACGGGCCGTGCACGCCCTGCGCGGCGTCTCCTTCACCATCGGCCGGGGCGAACTCACCGCGCTCAAGGGCCGCTCCGGCTCCGGCAAGACCACCCTGCTCAACCTGGTCGGCGGCCTGGACAGCCCGACCGGCGGAACCATCACCCTCGACGGCACCGACCTCGGCGGCCTGGACGAGGAGGGCCGGCTCGCCCTGCGCCGGGACCGGCTGGGCTTCGTCTTCCAGTCCTTCGGCCTGCTCCCGGTGCTCACCGCCGCCGAGAACGTCGGCGTCCCGATGCGGCTGCGCAAGGTCCCGGCCGCCCAGCGCGAGGAGCGCGCCCACACCCTGCTCGCCCTCGTCGGGCTGGCCGACCACGCCAACCAGCGCCCCGGCGAGCTGTCCGGCGGCCAGCAGCAGCGCGTCGCCATCGCCCGCGCGCTGGCCAACGAGCCCGACCTCATCATCGCCGACGAGCCGACCGGCCAGCTGGACTCGGAGACCGGCCGCGCGATCATGGAACTGCTGCGCGCGGTCGTGCGCAGCGAGGGCGTCACCGTCCTGGTCGCCACCCACGACCCCAACCTCATGGAACTCGCCGACCGGGTGGTCGAGCTCCGCGACGGCCGCATCGTCGAGGAGGCCCCGGTCGGCTGAGGCTCCGGTCGGCTGAGGCTCCGGTCGGCTGCGTCGACGCCGGTCGGGCCGTAGAAGGCGATCTCGCCCCAGCCGCCCTGCGCGTCGTACCCGAGGCCACGGGCGATCACCGCCGACGCGCCGACGGGGCGGCCGAGCGGCCGACACCCCCGCCGCGCCGACCGGGCGTTAGCATCCATGCGGGTGCCACCCTCCGGCCCCGACCACAGGGAAAGGCGGAGACCGCCATGGCAGTCGAGATTCAGGTCGAACCCCTCGGGGACCACGAGCACCTGGTCCGGGTCCGCGAGGGCGCCGCCGAGGCCGAGACGCGGATCCGGGTCACCGACGGCGTCCTCGACCTGCCGCAGATCACCGGCGCCGACGAGACCAGGATCGTCCACGAGACGGTGGCGTTCCTCGTCGAGCGCCAGCCCGTCATCGACATTCCCCCGATGATCGACCTCGACGACCTCGCGGACGCCTACGGCGCCCCCTACCTGGAGGACCTCGGCCGCCGCCTCACCGCACGGTAGGCCCCGGGGCCCCGGGTGCCGTCAGCCGCCGCCCCGGGCGGCCACCGGGTCGGTGATGCCGCCGGGTGAGGCCTCGCCGCCGATGTTCCAGTCGGCGAGGCGGGCCGCGGACGCGTAGACGGACTCGTAGAAGTCGAGGACCGCGGCCCGCGGGTCCTCGCCGCCGCGCACGTCGTCGTAGTCCAGGACGGCCAGGTGGCTGCCGCTCCGCTCGACCCAGCGGGCGGTGCCGGGGCTGAGCGGGCGGTCGGCCAGGCCCGCGGGCTCGGGCGCCGCGTAGGAGTAGAAGGCCGGCCCGGGGAAGGTGTCGTCGCCGAACCAGAAGCCGGAGCTGATCACCTCGCGGGAGTAGGCCTCGCGGGTCACCGGGTCGACGCTCGCGGGCTGGTCGATCGCGCGGCCGGAGAACCGGGTGACGGCGATGTCGAAGGTGTGCCAGAAGTGGTGCACCGGGCTGATCTTCCCGCAGAAGCGGGCGGCGAACTCCTCCAGGACCAGGTTGACCTGGCCGAGCACCTGCCAGTAGCGGTTCACCCAGAACGGGTCGTAGGCGGCGTGCTCGGTGTCCTCCGCGAACGGCCGGCCCGCGTCGGGCAGGTCGAACGGGTGCGGGTGCGCGAGGGACACCGACACGCCGACCGCGGTGAGGGCGTCGAGCGTCCGGTGGTAGAACGACGCCACGGACTGCCCGGTGAGCGGGAAGGAGACCCTGCGCCCGTCCGAGGAGCAGACCACCAACCGGTGGTCGACGAAGTCGAAGTCGACGCAGAAGCTCCCGCCCCCGTCGGCCGTGGCCATCGGACGGGTGGTGATGCCGCGCCCGGTGAGGTAGTAGGGGACGTTCCACCAGTGGTTGCGCCGCACGCTCCCGGCGAGCCGGACCTTGCCGACGACCTGGGCGAACCGGTGCACCGTCGCTTTGGAGTCCTGCCACCGCGACAGCGGGATCGGAGGGAACAGCTCCATGCGGCCACGCTAGGCCCCCGGGCGCGGTCCCGCATCCGCGCGTCCGGGCGGTGATCGGTCGAGCATCCCGGCCGTCGGGCCCGGACGAGGACGAACACCGCTCCGTCGACGCGATCGCGAAGCCGTTTCCGTCCCGGCTTCCGGCCCCGGCTCCGCGCCCGGTGGCACGACGGCCGGGCGGCCGGGCGGCCGGGCGGTCCCTGGTCGGTGTCAGGTGTCAGGCCTCCACGCCGTAGTACTGGGCGAGGAAGCCGATCACGTCGTCGGCGTGCGGGAGCAGCTCCGGCAGTTCCCGGGCCAGCGTGGTGCGGGTGGCCTCGGCCAGTTCGGACAGGCCGGTGGCGGCGCCCTTCACGTAGGGGTCGAGGCGGCGGACGAGTTCGTAGTTGCTCTCCACGTCCAACTGCCGCATGGCCTTCTCCAGCGGGGGCGCGTCGGCCGGCGGGATGTCGGGCAGCACCCGGCTGACGAAGGTGACCCGGTGCAGGACCCGCCAGCACGGCGGCTGGGTCGGCTCGACGAACGGCCGCCCCTCCATGTCCTGGGCGCCGAGGCTGTCCTTGGCGGAGTCCGGGCGGCCCTTGTGCCGGCTGCGCCGGTAGCGGACCTCCAACACCGGCTTCAGCTCGCCGCCGGCCAGCACGAACCGGTCGCACAGCAGGGTGGCGTCGACCACCGCGACCTTGGCCCCGGCCTGCTTCGAGTAGTCGGTGCGGGCCGGGTCGCCCGAGGAACCGGTGCCGTCGGCGAGCCGGAACACCGCGTCCGGGTGGTCGGCGCGCACCGACTGGCGCAGCACGTAGACGTGGGTGCCGTCGGAGACGACGTGGAAGGGGACGGCGGCGCCGAGCCTCGCGGTGCTCGACAGGAACCGGTCCAGCTCCTGCTCGTCCAGCCGCTCCGGCGTGTCCGCCTCGACCCGCCCGCCACGCTTGACGACGGGCATCCGCACCGTGCCCGTCAGCGCGTAGCCGACCCGCGCCACCTCGGAGGGGAAGCGCAGCGGCAACGGGTCCTGCGACCAGTACGCCGCGTCGGCCTCGCCCTTCGCCTCGTCGTGCCGCGACAGGTCCAGGACGCTGTAGACGATCCGCCGCCGGTCGTCCATCGCGAACGCGACCGTGCTGCCCTGATGGCGGACGGTCGTGGTGTGCGCGTAGGAACGGTCGCTGTAGACCTTGAGCAGATGCTGGTCGTTGGACACGAAAGGGGCTCCCGGGGAGGCTGGTTCGCGGTGATGTCCTCACGTGTGCCCGGCGCCACTTCCAACCCTCCGTGCACATGGTGCAACCACGCTGTCGCAGAGAATCACCATCGTCAAGGGCGCGTTGTCGCCACCGCGCGCCGGCCACGTCCTGCGCACCCAGCCGTTGACCACCGGGGCTTCGGTCAGGACGGCAGGGTGATCGACTGGGCGTGGTGGAAGACGTTCCCGGCGTCCCAGAGCTGCTTGGCGTGCTGCAGGCGGGCGTAGTTCTGCTTGTAGTACAGGCGTTGGTAGGCAGGGTTCCGGTCGGCGGTGGTGCCGAGGTCGGTGTCGGGGTAGTTGACGTAGGCGCCGTCGGTGTCGGTCCCGAGGTCGGGGATGCCGCCGGTGGTGCGGTAGGTGTCCTGGTAGAGGCCGCGGAGGTAGGCGAGGTGGCCGGCGTCCTGGGCCGGGTCGGTCCAGTAGGTCTGGTACTGGAGCTTCATCACCGAGTCGCGCTGCGGGGCGGCCGTCTCGGTGGTGCCGCGGTCGTTGACCCGGCAGCCGTAGGAGTCGATCTGCACCAGTGTCTGGGTGAGGTCGACACCCTCGACGTCCTTGGTGAGCCAGGTCCACCAGGTGTCGATCTGGGCGGGGGTGAAGGCCGTGCGGTGGTAGGCGGACTTGTACTTGCCGCGCTGGTTGGCGCCGGAGCCGTTGACCGTCATGGTCGCCTGGAGCCAGGGCAGTCGGCGCCGTCGGTCGGGGAAGGGCAGGTAGAGCAGACCGGTCTGGCCGGTCTGGGTGGTCTGGGTGGTGGCCTTGGTCCGCATTCCGGCCTCGACCTCGGCGAGGAAGGCGTCCAGCGGCGCCGGGTCCGCCTCGTCCCACTGGCTGAACAGGACGACGTTCCCGTTCGAGTGGTGGGTGAGGTGGAGAATGGAGAACAGCCCCCGGTACACCGTCTCCGCCGTCCCGCTGTGCGCGGCGAAGAAGGCGCCGAAATTGGCGAGCAGGGTGCGGAAGTCCTCGGGATTCCTGCGCAGTTCCGCCCACGGCCAGGCGACACTGCTGAGCCAGACCCGGGCCGGCGGCTTCGGCAGGGCGTGGGCGAAGTGGTAGCGCAGCACGACGCCGAAATTGCCGCCTCCTCCCCCGGTGTGGGCCCAGAACAGCTCGCGCTCGGGCGAGCCCTCGGGGTCCGCGCGGTTCGCCCTGGTCACCTCCACGGTGCCGCCGCGGACGGTGGCCACGTCGACCTGGACCAGGTGGTCGACGGTCAGCCCGTGCCGCCGGGAGAGTAGCCCGTACCCGCCGCCGCAGATGTGCCCGCCGGCGCCGACCGAGTAGCAGGAGCCTGCCGGGAGCGTCACGCCGTACCTGCGGAACAGACCGGTGTACACGTCCCAGAGGGTGGCGCCGCCCTCGACGCAGTAGGTGGCGGCGCCGAACTTGTCGGTCGCAGCCCGCACGCCGCGCAGGGTGCTGAGGTCGAGGATGACCCCCTGGTCGTTGTCGACGAAGCCCTCGTAGCAGTGGCCGCCGCCGCGGACCGTCGGCCGCAGCCCGCGGTCCAGGGCCGAGCGCAGCGCGTTGACCGCGTCGGCCTCGCCGCCCACCAGCCGGATGTACGCCGGCCGGCTCCGCCAGCGCTGGTTGAAGCCCTGGCCGAGCGTCTCGTAGCGGGGGTCCGAGGGGAGGACGGTCACCCCCTCGGGCCGCTCGGCCGGTTCGGCCGCGGCCTGCCCGGCGGCGCCCGCGGCGGCCAGGCCCAGGGAGGCGGCGGAAACTCCGGCAGCGGCCACTCCGGTGCTGCCGAGAAAACCGCGGCGGGAGAATTCATGGCGCATTCCTGGGGACCCTCTTTCCCGGCTCCGAGCGGCCGGCGGCGCACGCTAGCACGGAATTCGGGGAATCGAAGATCTCACGCGAATCAATATGAAAGTATGTAGACGAATTTCAGCCACTCGCACCTATGGTCCAATGACGGGATCCCGACCGCGGTCGGCGTCGACACCCCGGCCGCCAGCAGCCCGGGCCTCCACCTCTCCCGCCTCCGGGGCGACACCCGGCTCCGGGCGGGCGACTTGACGGGGCATCTGGTTAGCCACCATATTACTTTCATGGCACAGCAGCACGAGGCCGGCAACGGCGCACCCACGCTCGACCAGGCCCGCCGACAGCTCTCCCGATACGGCCTGTCGGCCGACCCCCAGGCCGTCCTGGTCGCGGCACGGCTGATGGCCGCCGGCTCCCGGCTCGGCCAGGCCGGCGAGGCGCACTTCGCGCGCTTCGGCCTGTCCACCGGCCGCTACCGGCTGCTGGCCGAGCTGGAGGACCACGGCGGCGAGAAGTCGCCCTCGCAGCTGGCGGCCGCCCTCGGGGTGTCCCGCGCGACCGTGACCGGCCTGGTCGACGGCCTGGAACGGGACGGCCTGGTCGCCCGGCGCCCGTCCACCGAGGACGGGCGGGGCAATGTCGTGGTGCTGACCGCGCGCGGCGCCCGACGGCTGCGCGAGATGGCCCCCGAGCACTTCGAGCGGATGCAGACGATGGTCGGCGGCCTCTCGGTCGAGGAGCGCACGGTCTTCCTCGACCTGCTGGCCCGGCTGGTCGAGGGCATGTCCGCCCTGACCGACGACTGACCGACGACTGGCCGGCGGCCGACCGAAAACCGACCGACCCACTCCCCCGAACGGCCGCCAGGGCCTTTGGCCAGGGCTTTCCACGCCCAGATAGTTAGCTGCCTCACCACTTATAGTTAGCGACCTAAGCACATTGGAGCCACCCATGCCCGGCGCCACACCCACTACCGAACGGCAGCCCGCCGCCCCCGCCACCCCGGCCCCGCCCCGCTTCGTCCTGTGGCGCGAGGTCCTGGTCGCCTACGCGGCGCCCGCCGTCATGGCCGGGATCGGCGGCTTCGCGACCGGCCAGGCGGAACTCAAGATCGCCGCCGTCACCACCATCGCCGGCACCTCCGCGCTGGTCGCCGCCCTGGTCGGCCTCCGGCACCGGCGCCGCCCGGACGGCTCCTGGGCCGCCCGCGGGCCGGCTCCGCTGCTCGCGATCGCGTTCGGCCTCGGCGCCGCCGCCCTCGCCCTCGCCGTCGGCTGGGCGGGCGCCCAGTGGCTGCCCCGGATCCCGGCGCTGGCCGACAGCCCGTGGCCGGGACGGCTCCGCCTCGACCTCCCGCCGTCCGCCCTGATCGCGGCGACCATGACCACCTGGCGCTGGCGCGCGTCCCTCCCCCGCCGGCACCGGGCGCACTGACCCACCCGATCCGCCAGATACACCCGATCCACCGATCCGAGGAGAGAACCCCGCATGATCACCATCATGGGCGCGTCCGGCGCCACCGGCGGCGCCACCCTGCGCAGCCTGACCGCGCTCGGCATCCCCGTCCGTGCGCTCGGCCGGGACCCCGAGCGCCTGCTGGCCGGCCTCGACGCGACCGTCCGCCCGCTGGTCCGGGCGGTGGCCGCGGACGCCGCCGACCCGGACGCGATGCGCGCCGCCCTCCGGGGCACCCGGCAGCTCTTCCTCACCATGGAGAACGGCCCCCGCCAGGTCGAGTACGAGCTGCGCACCGTCGACCTCGCCGTGATCGAGGGCGTGGAGCACATCGTCAAGGTCTCCGCGCCGGCCGCCGAACCGGACTCCCCGGTGGCGGTCTCCCGGGGCCACCACGTCATCGAGGAGCGGCTGCGCGCCTCCGGCGTCCCCACCACCGTGCTGCGCCCGTACGCGTTCATGCAGAAGCTGCTGCTGCTCGCACCCGGCATCGCGGCGGCCGGGCTGATCCACGGCGCGATGGGCACCGCCCGATGCAACTACGTCGACTGCCGGGACATCGGCGACGTCGCGGCCGCGGCGCTGATCCGCCCGGGGGCCGCGGGCGGCAGCATCGCGCTGACCGGCGGCCGGGCCTACAGCTACCCCGAGCTCGCCGGCCTGCTGAGCACACTGCTGGGACGCCCGGTGCAGTACGTCGACCTGCCGCCCGAGGAACTGCGCGCCCACCTGGTCACGCGCGGCGGCATGCCGCAGTGGCTGGCCGCCCACGTGGTCGAGATCCAGCGGCTCGCCGTCGAGCGCCCGGAGGCCCCGGACGACGCCGCCGCCCGGCTGACCGGACGGCCCCCGCGCACCCTGGAGGCCTTCCTCCGGGAGCACGTCGAGCAGTTCCGCCACCCCTTCCACTGATCCCCGCTCCGCCCCCGAGGGCCCGCCGCACCCCCGTGCGGCGGGCCCGTCACCCCGACGGAGCAGCATCCGGTGTGGCATGGGTCACGGTCGGAAAATCGATCTGACGGACCGTCAAAACAGATGATGGATCGTCACTTCCTCCCCGTGAAGCCACAATTGTGAGCTGATGATTCATCAGATTCGGCCAATTAAAGGCAAGTTGGGCCGAGTGTCGGCCATGTCGCCGTTCACCGCCCCGGGCTACCATCGGTTGGGTTGTCCGCTCCGGCCCCGGAGTGGGGTCACCCGGACAGGCGTGTGCTCCCACCGCCCCCAAGGGTCGGACATCGATCGGGACGGGGCGAGGACAAGGAGCACACGGCAGCCATGACAGCCGAACCCAGCCGGGAACCGGGCCCGGACGCCGCCACCGCGCAGGCCACCGGCGCCGAGCAGGCGACGCAGGCAGAGACGGCCGAGCTGGCCGAGCTGGCCGAGAAGCAGGCCCGCTACCCGGGCCGCCCGGCCGCCGCCCCGCGCACCCTGGTCGACATCCTCGACGCGACCGCCCGGCAGCACCCCGCCGAGCCCGCCCTCGACGACGGCCGCACCGTGCTCAGCTACCGGGCGCTGGCCGCCGAGGTCGAGCAGCTGCGCCGCCGCCTCGCCGCCGCCGGCATCGGCCCCGGCGACCGGGTCGGCGTGCGCGTGCCCTCCGGCACCAACGACCTCTACGTCTCCGTGCTCGCGGTGCTCGCCGCCGGCGCCGCCTACGTCCCGGTGGACGCCGAGGACCCGGACGAGCGTGCCCAGCTGGTCTTCGAGGAGGCCGCCGTCGCCGCCGTCCTCGGCGCCGAGCGCGCGCTCACCCCCGTCGGACCGGCCCGCGAGCCGCTCGCCGACCAGACGCCCGCCGACCACCGCCCCACCCCGGCGGACGACGCCTGGATCATCTTCACCTCCGGCTCGACCGGCCGCCCCAAGGGCGTCGCCGTCACCCATCGCAATGCCGCCGCCTTCGTCGACGCCGAGGCCGCGCTCTTCCTCCAGGACGAGCCGATCGGCCCCGGCGACCGGGTGATGGCCGGCCTGTCCGTCGCCTTCGACGCCTCCTGCGAGGAGATGTGGCTGGCCTGGCGGCACGGCGCCTGCCTGGTGCCCGTCCCCCGCTCCCAGGTGCGCTCCGGCGCCGACCTCGGCCCCTGGCTGGCCGAGCAGGAGATCACCGTGGTCTCCACCGTGCCGACGCTGGCCGCGCTCTGGCCGGCCGAGGCCCTGAACGAGGTCCGGCTGCTGATCTTCGGCGGCGAGGCCTGCCCGCCCGAGCTGGTCCAGCGCGTGGTCACCGAGGGCCGCGAGGTGTGGAACACCTACGGCCCGACCGAGGCCACCGTGGTCGCCTGCGGGGCGCTGCTGACCGGCGAGGGCCCGGTGCGGATCGGCCTGCCGCTGGACGGCTGGGACCTCGTCGTCGTCGACGAGGCCGGCGAGCCGGTCGCGCCCGGCGGCACCGGCCAGCTGGTGATCGGCGGCGTCGGCCTGGCCCGCTACCTGGACCCGGAGAAGGACGCCGAGAAGTACGCGCCGCTGCCCTCGATGGGCTGGGAGCGCGCCTACCGCAGCGGCGACCTCGTCCAGGCCGACCCGGCGGGTCTGCTCTTCCTGGGCCGCGCCGACGAGCAGATCAAGCTCGGCGGCCGGCGGATCGAGCTCGGCGAGGTGGACGCGGCGCTGCAGGCGCTGCCCGGCGTCGCCGGCGCGGCCGCGGCCGTACGCACCGCGCGCGGCGGCAACCAGCTGCTGGTCGGCTACCTGGTGACCGCCGAGGGCTGGGACCGCGAGCAGGCGGTGGCGCGGCTGCGCGCCGAGCTGCCGGCCGCCCTGGTCCCGCTGCTCGCGCCGGTCGACACCCTGCCCACCCGCACCTCCGGCAAGGTGGACCGCAACGCGCTGCCCTGGCCGCTGGAGGGTCTGGAGGCGGCGGGACCGACCGAGCAGCTGTACGGCACCGAGGCCTGGCTGGCCGAGCAGTGGACGGAGATCCTCGGGGTGCCGGTGAGCGGCCCCCGGGAGGACTTCTTCGCGATCGGCGGCGGCAGCCTGGCCGCCGCCCGGCTGACCACCCTGCTGCGCACCCGCTACCCGAACGCGGCGGTGCTGGACATCTACCAGCAGCCGACCCTGCGCAAGCTCGCCCGCCACCTGGAGCGCACGGCGGTCGGCACCGGCGAGGCCCGGACGATCGAACCGGTGCCGACCCGCGCCAAGCTGCTGCAGCTGCTCCTGCTGATCCCGCTGTTCACCGTGGTCGGCCTGCGCTGGACGGTGGCGCTGCTGGCGCTCGGCAACCTGCTCTCCCACCTGGACGGCTTCGCCTGGGCGCCCACCGCCTCCTGGTGGGCGGTCGGCGCGGGCGCGGCGGTGCTGTTCACCCCGGCGGGCCGCCTCGCGATCGCGGCCGGCGGCGCCCGGCTGCTGCTGCGCGGCCTGCGGCCGGGCAGCCACCCCCGCGGCGGCTCCGTCCACCTGCGGCTGTGGACCGCCGAGCGGCTGGCCGAGGTGAGCGGCGCGACCTCGCTGTCCGGCTCCTGGCTGGTGCGCTACGCGCGGGCGCTGGGCGCCAAGGTCGGCGAGGAGGTGGACCTGCACTCGCTGCCGCCGGTGACCGGCCTGCTCAAGCTGGGCCGCGGCTGCGCGGTGGAGGCCGAGGTGGACCTCAGCGGCTACTGGCTGGACGGCGACCGTCTCGAGGTCGGGCAGCTCAAGGTCGGTTCGGGCGCCGTCGTCGGCACCCGCTCGACCCTGCTGCCGGGCGCCCGGGTCGGCAAGCGGGCCCAGGTGGTGGCCGGCTCCAGCGTCACCGGGCACGTCCCGACCGGCCAGCGCTGGGGCGGCGCGCCCGCCGTCAAACTGGGCCGCGCCGAGCGGAGCTGGCCCAAGGAGCGCCCGGTGCGCCAGGCCCGCTGGTCCGCGCTGTACGGGCTGAGCGGTACGGCACTGAGCCTGCTGCCGGTGCTGCCGGCGGTGGCCGGCCTGGCCGTGCTCGCCCCGTTCGTCGACCCGGCGGCCGGCCTGGGCGGCGCGCTCGGCGGAGCCCTGCTCGGCCTGCTGCCGGCCACCCTGGCGTTCGGGGTGGTGTACGCGGCGCAGCTGGTCGCGGCGGTGCGGCTGCTGTCGATCGGGCTGAAGCCGGGTGTGCACCCGCTGCACGGCCGGGTCGGCTGGCAGGCCTGGACGGTGATGCAGCTGATGGACCAGGCCCGGGAGATCCTCTTCCCGCTGTACGCGGGTCTGGTGACCCCGCTCTGGCTGCGGGCGCTGGGCATGCGGGTCGGCCGGCACGCCGAGGTTTCCACGGTGCTGGCGCTGCCGAGCCTGACCACGGTCGGCGACGGCGCGTTCCTGGCCGACGACACCCTGATGGCGCCGTACGAGCTGGGCGGCGGCTGGGTGCGCCTGGGCGAGGCGAAGGTCGGCGAGCGGGCGTTCCTCGGCAACTCGGGGATGACCGCGCCGGGCCGTTCGGTGCCCAAGCGCGGCCTGGTGGGCGTGCTGTCGGCGACGCCGGAGAAGGCGAAGAAGGGCGGCTCCTACCTGGGCATGCCGCCGGTGCGGCTGCCGCGCTCGGCCGACCGGGCGGACCAGAGCCTGACCTACGAGCCGCCGGCGCGGCTGCTGTGGGCGCGCGGGCTGGTCGAGGTGGCCCGGCTGCTGCCGGTGCTGGCCTCGGGGGCGCTGGGCGCGCTGACGCTGGCGGCGCTGTCCTGGCTGTCGACCGCGTGGTCCCCGCTCGCGGCGGCGCTGCTGTCCGGTGCGGTGCTGCTGGCGGCGGGCACGGCGGCGTGCGCGGTGGCGGTGGCGGCGAAGTGGCTGCTGGTCGGCCGGTTCCGGGCGGTGGAGCACCCGCTGTGGAGCGGCTTCGTGTGGCGCAACGAGCTCGCGGACACCTTCGTGGAGGTGCTGGCGGTGCCGTGGCTGGTGGGCGCGGTGCCGGGCACGCCGGTGCTGAACGTGTGGCTGCGGGCGCTCGGCGCGAAGGTCGGGCGCGGCGTGTGGTGCGAGAGCTACTGGCTGCCGGAGGCGGACCTGGTGACGCTCGGTGACGGGGTGACGATCAACCGCGGCTGCGTGGTGCAGACCCACCTCTTCCACGACCGGATCATGCGGATGGATACTGTCGTCCTCCGCGAGGGCGCCACCCTGGGGCCCGGCGGCATCGTGCTGCCCGGCAGCACGGTGGGCGCGCGCAGCACGCTGGGCCCGGCCTCGCTGGTGATGCGCGCCGAGTCCGTGCCCGCCGACAGCCGGTGGCTCGGCAACCCGATCGAGGTGTGGCAGGCCACCTCCTGACCGCCGTCCCCCGGGGGCCGGCCGGGGTCCGCCCCGTCCGGCCCCCGGGTGTCCCCCGTCCCCGTGCCCTGCCCCGTCCCAGCCCCCGTCCCCTGCCCAGTCCCGTGTTTCCAGGAGCGTACGACCCGGTGAACCCCCGCCCGGCGCAGTCCCCGCAGCCCCCGCAGCCCGTCTCCCCACCGGACCCCTACTTCCCGACCAGCGGTGATCCGCGCTACCGGGTCCACCGGTACGAGCTGGCGCTGGACTACCGGCCCGGCCCGAACCGGCTGGGCGGCACGGCGCGGCTGAGCGCGGTCGCGGTGACCGCGCTGACCGAGTTCGCGCTGGACCTCGCCGAGTTCCGGATCGGCCGGGTGCTGGTGGACGGCAAGGCGGCCCGCTACACCCACCGGGCGGGCAAGCTGCGCGTCCGCCCGCCGAAGGCGCTGGCGGCGGGCGCGGTGTTCACCGTCGACGTGCACTACACCGGCAACCCCCGGCCGGTGCGCAGCCCGTGGGGCGGCCTGGGCTGGGAGGAGCTGACCGACGGCGCGCTGGTGGCCAGCCAGCCGGTCGGGGCGCCGTCCTGGTTCCCGTGCAACGACCGGCCGGCGGACAAGGCGACGTACCAGATAGCGGTCACCACGCCGTCCCCGTACACGGTGGTGGTGGGCGGCCGGCTGCTGACCCGGACCACCGGGTCGTCCAGCACCACCTGGGTGTACGAGCAGTCCGCGCCGACCTCGACCTACCTGGTGACGGTCTCCATCGGCCAGTACCGGCCGGTGGTGCTGGCCGAGCACCCGCAGGTGCCGCAGACCGGGTACGTGCCGGAGCGGCTGGCCGGAGCGTTCGCCGCGGACTTCGGACGGCAGCCGAAGATGATGGCCTACTTCGGGGAGGTGTTCGGCCCGTACCCGTTCGGCGAGTACACGGTGGTGGTCGCCGACGAGGAGCTGGACGTCCCGGTGGAGGCGCAGGGGGTGGCGACCTTCGGCACCAACCACCTGGGCGGCGGCTGGGAGCGGGAGCGGCTGGTCGCCCACGAGCTGGCGCACCAGTGGTTCGGCAACAGCGTGTCGATCGGCGATTGGAGCCACATCTGGCTGAACGAGGGGCTGGCGAAGTACGCGGAGTGGCTCTGGTCGGAGCGCTCCGGCGGGCCGACCGCGGGCGCCCGGGCCGCGTACGCGCACCGGCTGCTGGCCGGGCTGCCGCGGGACCTGCGGCTGGCCGACCCGGGCCGCCGACTGATGTTCGACGACCGGCTGTACCAGCGCGGCGGCCTGGTGGTGCACGCGCTGCGGCTGGCGCTCGGGGACACCGCGTTCTTCCGGATGCTCAGGGACTGGGCGTCGTTCCACCGGCACGGCGTGGTGACCACGGCGGACTTCCGCGCCCATGCCGCCCGGTACGCGCGGGAGCCGCTGGACGGGCTGTTCGAGGCCTGGCTGTGGCACCCGGAGCTGCCGCCGCTGCCGGCGGGCTGACCCGCCGACCGCCGCCGTCCGCCAGCCGCCGTGCGCCGCCGTCCGTGCCCGGGCTCAGGCGAGCTCGGGCACGGTGCGGTGCAGGCCCTTGCGGTCGTAGTAGCGGGTCATCGCGAAGCCGAAGAGCAGGGCCGCCACGGTGCCGATGCCGATCCAGATCCAGGCCCGGGTGAGGCCGGCGTCGGCCCGCGCGTCGAAGAAGAGGATGGCGCGCACGCCGTCGGTGAGCTGGCGCATCGGTTCGAACAGCGCGAGGAACCGGTAGAACGACGGCAGGGCGTCCAGCGGCACGGTCGCGCCGGAGGACGGCAGGCCGAGCACGATGAACACGAACATGCTGACCAGCAGGCCGAGGCCGCCGAAGGCCGCGTTGATCGCCTGGACGCCGAGGCCGACCGCGCTGCTGGCGCAGACCGAGAAGACCCACAGCAGCGGCAGGTGCGCGGCGTCCATGTCCAGGATCACCGCCCCGGCCAGCATGATCAGCGACGAGGTGAGCAGCGACAGGCCCACCGACATCACGCACTTGACGGCGAGGGTGCTGGAGCGGCTGATCGGCACCACCGGGTGGCGGGCGCGCCAGGGGCCGACCTCGTTGTCGGCGTAGCCGAGCGCGACGTCGACGCCGTTGCCGATGATGTTGGCGCCGAAGAAGCCGGCCAGGACGAGCAGCAGGGTGTAGTAGAAGGCGGAGAGTCCGAGGCCGCTGCGGTTGCCGATCGGGTGGCCGGCGGTGGTGCTGACGGCGATCGGGTCGGCGATCAGCAGCCGGGCCGCGTCGTCCAGGCCCTGGGCCTGCGGCAGGGCGGAGAGCCGGCCGCCGAGGGCCAGTGAGGCCTGGTGGACGGCCTGCTGGCCGATCTGGGCGGCGAGTGAGGAGCCGAGGCTGCCGACGCCCGGGTTGGTGTACTGGATCACGGTGGGGCGCGCGGGCTTGGCGCTCGCGCCGCCGAGGGCGGCGACGGTCGCGGTGAAGTCGGGCGGCACCTGGAGCGCCCCGTAGAGCTTGCCGGAGGCCAGTTGCTCCCGCGCGGTCGCCTCGTCGAGCTGCCGCCAGGAGACGGTGTCCCCCTGGCCGGGGGCGGTGGCGATGCCGGTGACGAGCTGCTCGCCGAGGTTCTGCCGCTGCCCGCCGACCTCGGCGCCGCGGTCGGTGTTCACCAGCGCGATCGGCAGGTGGTGCAGGTCGCCGCGCGGGTCGAGGATGCCGCCGAGGTAGAGCAGCGACATCAGCAGGCTGAGCAGGCCGACCAGCACGGCCGGGACGGCCCAGACCTTGGGGTTGCGGAGCACCCGGCCGGCCTTGACGCCGGCGGGCGGCTCGGGCCGGCGCGGCTCGGGAAGGGTCGGCTCGTGGTGGGAGGGCATGACGCTCCGTAGGGTGGTCGGCGGTCAGACCCTAGGAGCGGGGCGGTGGCACCGGGCCGCGCCACGCCGCCCGGGTCACCCGCCCGTACGGCAGCGCCGCGGCCCGGCCCCTCCGCCGAGGGGCCGGGCCGCGGGTCGCGCCGGCGCGCGGCGGCGCCGGGGTGCGTCAGCCGGTGAAGCCGGCCGTGACGGAGGTGAACTGCCAGTCGTTCTGGGCGATGCCGGAGCAGATCTCCTGCTGGCCGCCGCCCGGGCAGCCCCGGTCGCGGTTGACCGACCAGAAGGCGAGCCGGGCCAGGTGGTGGCTGTTGGCCCAGTCGCGGATCGCGGTCCAGTTCTGGACGGTGGTGACCTCGTTGTTGTCGCTGAGGCCGTTCATGCCGGAGATGCCGATGTGCGTGTAGGCGGTGGCGTCGTCCCAGCCGAAGACGGACTTCAGCTTGGTCTTCAGGCCCTCGGCGGCGCTGACCGTGGCGGCGTACATGTCCGTGGAGGCGTTGCCGAAGTCGAACGGCATGATGGTGAAGACGTCGATGTCCGCGCCGAGCGCCTTGGCCTGCTCGATCAGCCGGTTGCCGTAGGAGGTGGGGCCGGTGGTCGCGGTACCGAAGGTCACGATGGTGCGCAGGCCGGGGTTGTTCTGCTTGACGATCTTGAGCGCGCCGAGGATCCGGTCCTGGACCGCGGTGTTCTCGAACTCGTCGGTGTTCTCGATGTCGACGTCGATCGCCTTGAGGGCGTAGGCGTCGATCACCTTCTGGTAGGCCGCGGCGAGGTCGGCGGTGGTGGCGCAGTTGGGGCCGAGCTTGTTGCCGCTCCAGCCGCCGATCGACGGGACGACGTCGCCGCCGGCCGCGCGGACCGCGTTGATCGTGGCCTGGTCGACGCCGTTCAGCAGCGGCCGCTGGCTGTCCCAGGTCGGGTTGCAGCCGTTCTGGGCCAGGACGAACGCCAGGGTGAACCACTTGATGCCGGTGGCGTTCATGACGGTGGTGGCGGAGGGCGGGTTGCCCCAGCCGTTGTAGAGGTAGGGCGCGCCCTGCTTGAAGCCGCTCGGGGTGGGGCCGCCGCCGTTGTCGGTCGTCACGGACACGGCGGTGGAGGCGGCGGAGGTGTTCCCGGCCGCGTCGCGGGCCCTGACGGTGAAGCTGTAGGCGGTGGAGGCGCTCAGGCCGGTGACGGTGGTGCCGGTGCCGGTGGCGGTCGCGACCTTGGCGCCGCCCTGGTAGACGTCGTAGCCGGTGACGCCGACGTTGTCGGTGGCGGCGTCCCAGGCCAGGGTGACGCTGTTCGCCGACTTGCCGGCGGCGCGCAGGTTGCCGGGCACGGTGGGGGCCTGGGTGTCGGCCGGCGGGGTGGTGCCGCCGCCGGGGCCGTCGAACACGATGTCGTCGGCGTAGTAGGTGCCCTGTCCGTACCAGCCGTTGACGTAGACCTCGGCACTGGTCTGGGTGGCGCCGGTGGTGAACGAGACGCTCAGCCTGCTGTAGTCGGCGGCGGAGGTCCAGGCGGAGCCGCCGCCGGTGACGCCGAGGTAGACGTAGCTGCCCCGGACCCAGCCGGAGAGCGTGTAGGTGGTGCCGGGCTTGACCGCGACGGTCTGCACGCACTTGGCGGTGTCGCTCGCGGTGGCCGCGCCGGCGAGCGCCTTGCCGCCGCCGTGCACGGGGGCGGCGACGACCGAGCCGAGGCCGCCGGAGCAGGTCCAGCCGGCCAGGGTGCCGGTCTCGAAGCCGCCGTTGGCGAGCTGGTCGGCCGCGTGGGCGGCGGTGGGCGCGGTGAACGCCGCGGCGGCCGCGAGCAGCGCGGCGGCGCCGGCGGCGGGCAGTCGGGTGCGCTTGTGCACCGTTGACCTCCGGTGGGGGATGTGGGGGGGTGGAGGTGCGGGGAGGGCCCCAAAATGGACTGGACCAATTGCTCATGTCAAGCGACGTCCGCCGGACGGACGGTGAGGGAGTGTCGGAACCCGGCGAACCGATCGGGAGAAAATGGGTGGAACGACCCGCCGCAGCGAACTAGGTTGTGCCGCGGTGCCATGGCACTGCGGCACGAACCCGACCGAACCCGCCTGCACTACGTCAGAGGATCAGATGACCGACCTGTCCGACGAACTGCTTCCCACCACCCGCCGCGCACTGCTGCACCGCCTGGCCGTCGCCCAGACCGAGGGCCGCGCCCCCTCGGTGGTCGCCGCCGTGCTCCGGGACGGGCGGCTGGTCTGGAGCGGTGCCCGCAGCATGGTCGACGACCACGCGCCCACCACCGACGTGCAGTACCGGATCGGCTCGATCACCAAGACCTTCGTCGCCGTCCTCGTCCTGCGGCTGCGCGACGAGGGCCTGCTCGACCTCGCCGACCCGCTCGAGCGCCACCTGCCCGGCACCCCCGCCGACGGCGCCACCGTCGCCCAGTTGCTCTCGCACTCGGCCGGCCTCGCCTCCGAGACCCCGGGGCCGTGGTGGGAGCGGACCGACGGCGCGCTGCGCCCCGCCCTCGCCGACCTCCTGGAGGAGGAGCGGCCGCGCCGCCACCCCGCCGGGCGGCTGCACCACTACTCCAACCCCACCTACGCGCTGCTCGGCGCGCTGGTCGAGCGGCTGCGCGGCGAGCCCTGGGGCGAGGTGCTGCGCCGCGAGGTCCTCGAACCCCTCGGCATGGACCGCACCACCCTGCTCCCCGAGCACCCGCACGCCGGCGGCTTCGCCGTCCACCCCTGGGCCGACGTCCTGCTGCCCGAACCGCTCACCGACACCGGCCTGATGGCGCCCGCCGGCCAGCTCTGGTCCACCGTCGCCGACCTCGCCCGGTGGGCCGCCTTCCTGGCCGGCGGCCACGAGAAGGTGCTGTCCGCCGACACCCTGGCCGAGATGCGCCGCCCCGCCGTCGCCCCCGACACCGACGACTGGACCGAGACCTACGGCCTGGGCCTCCAGCTGATCCGGCACGAGGGCCGCACCCTGTTCGGGCACGGCGGCTCGATGCCCGGCTTCACCGCCGGCCTCTGGGTCAGCGACGCCGACGGCCTGGCCGCGATCGCCTTCGCCAACGCCACCCACGGCGCCCGTACCGGGCAGGTCGCCGCCGAACTGATCGCGATCACCGCGGAGCACGAGCCCCGGATCCCCGAGCCGTGGCGCCCGCTGCCCGAGGTCGACGAGCAGCTCCTCGCCCTCACCGGCCCCTGGTACTGGGGCGCCGCCCCGCACACCCTGCGGCTGGCGGCGGGGCGGGCGCTGGAGCTCTCGCTGCTCGGCAGCGGCGGCCGCGCCTCGCGGTTCCGCGCCGAGGCCGACGGCACCTGGACCGGCCTCGACGACTACTACGCGGGCGAGACCCTGCGGGTGGTGCGGGCCGCCGACGGCTCGGTGAGCCACCTGGACGTCGGCTCCTTCGTGTTCACCCGCGAGCCCTACGGCCCGGCCGAGGTCGTCCCGGGCGGACTCGACGCGGAGGGCTGGCGGGCGTACTGACCGTCCCCCGGCGCGCGCCGCCCCGGCTCGCCCCGCCCCGCCGCTACCCGCCCGCTACCCGCCCGTGCCCCGGGCGGGTGCCGGGGTGCCGGCGGGGTGGGGCGGGCGGGCACCGCTGCGCAGCGCGTGCACACCGCGCACCACGTACCCGGCGAGCAGCAGCCCGCCCGCCATCGCGCCCGAGGCGTAGGTGTCCGCCGCCTGCGCCTCGGACCAGCCCGCCGCCACGCCGATCAGCAGGTACGGCGCCGCCGCGACCAGCAGCGCCACGGCCAGCGCCACCAGCGCCGTCCGCGGACGCCGGTCGTCCTCCCAGCAGCGCTCGCCGACCAGGTGCAGGGCGAGCGCCATCGCCACCACCAGGCACCACCAGGGCGAGGGCGCCAGTCCGACCGCCCTCGCCAGCAGGTACACCACGGCGAGCCCGGCCGTCGCCGCCGCCTGGCACACCATGACCCCTGCCATGTCCCTGGCGAAAGTGCGCCAGAGTCCCGCCCCCGGAATCCACCCCATGCAGCGGAGGATAAGGCGGCGCCCCGGTGCCCAACAGGTGTCCCGCACACGTCGGGTGGCCGCATTCAGCAGGTGCACATCTGCGCTCCGCCGAACGGCAACGTGGATGCCAGCCGGTTTGGAGAGACATACGGGTGCCGGTTCACAGACCCGTCGACCGGACGGGCCTGGCCGGGCCGGTGCCACGGCAATCCCCGTGGCCGCCGTCGTCCGCGCTGCCCTGGAGGGTCCGCCATGACCACCGTCCCCACGTACGCTCCGCCCGCAGTCGCCCCCGACCGGGCCGCCACCGCGGCGCCCGCCGCCCGCCAGGACAGCGCCTCCGGCTCCGCCTCGGCCGTCTACACCGTCGCGCTGGCCCGCGACGAGGACGACGTCCGCGCCGCCCAGCGGCTGCGCCACCAGGTCTTCGCCGACGAGCTCGGCGCCACCCTGCACAGCGCCGTCCCCGGCCTGGACATGGACCCCTTCGACGAGTTCTGCGACCACCTGCTCGTCCGCGAGGGCGAGGACGGCGCGGTCGTCGGCACCTACCGCCTGCTGCGCCCCGAGGCCGCCCGCCGGGCCGGCCGGCTCTACTCCGACGGCGAGTTCGACCTCACCGGCCTCGCCCCGCTGCGGGACGGGCTGGTCGAGCTGGGCCGCTCCTGCATCGCCGCCGAGCACCGCGGCAACGGCGCCGTCATCAACCTCATGTGGGGCGGCATCGCCCGCTACCTCGCCGACACCGGCAACACCTGGGTGGGCGGCTGCTGCTCGATCCCCCTGAACGACGGCGGCGCCACCGCCGCCCGGGTCCGGGACACCGTCGCCGCCAAGCACCTCGCCCCCGAGCAGTACCGGGTCACCCCGCACCGCCCGTGGGACGCCACCGGGGTGGAGCGGGCCGGGAAGGCACCGCTGCCGGCCCTGCTCCGCGGCTACCTGCGGCTCGGCGCCTGGGTCTGCGGCGAGCCCGCGCACGACCCGGACTTCGACTGCGCCGACCTGTACGTGCTGCTGTCGCTGGAGCGCACCGACCCGCGCTACCTGCGGCACTTCCTCTCCGGCGTGGGCGGCGTCGGCACGGCGGCGGCCGCCGCCCCGGCCACGGAACAGCTCGCATGAGCGTCTGGCTGCCGACGGCCCCCTGCACCCCGGAGGCCTGCCTGACCGACCCGGCGCCCACCGTCGCCCTCCCCCGGCGGGTCCTGCGGCTGGCCGCCTTCCTGGTGGTGCTCACGGTGGGGCTCGCACTGCTCGTGCCGGCCGGGACCCTGCCGCGCGGGCCGCGCGACCGGCTCGCCCGGTTCTGGGCGCGCGCGCTGCTCGGCTCGCTGGGGGTCGAGATGCGGAGCGGGCCCGGCCCGGAAGCGGTGCCGGGTGCCGGGGGCGGGGTGCTGGTGGTGGCCAACCACGTCTCCTGGCTCGACATCCCGCTGATCGCCGCCGTCCGCCCCGGCCGCCCGCTGGCCAAGACCGAGGTGCGCCACTGGCCGGTGCTCGGCCCGGTGATCGCCTGGGGCGGCACCGTCTTCGTCGACCGCGACCGGCTGCGCACCCTGCCGGCGACCGTCGCCGAGGTGACCGCCGGGCTGCGGTCCGGCGAACCGGTGATCGCCTTCCCGGAGGGTTCCACCTGGTGCGGCCGGGAGAGCGGCCGCTTCCACCCGGCCTTCTTCGAGGCCGCCGTCCAGGCCGGGGCCCCCGTCCAGCCGATCGCGATCCGCTACCGGCTGACCGACGGCCGCCCCACCAGCGCCCCCGCCTTCATCGGCGAGGACGGCCTGCTCACCTCGCTGGCCCGGGTCGTCGCCGTCCGGGGCCTGGTCGCCGAGCTGACCTACCGCACCCCGATCACCGCCCCGCCGGTCGACCCGGCCCACCCCTGGGAGGCCCGCAAGGCACTCGCCCGCACCGCCCAGAGCGCGGTGGAGGGCATCCGCTGAGGCACCCGCCGAACCGCGGGCCCAGTACCGGTTTCCGGTTCCGCCGAACAGCAGTGGGCGCGACCGGGAACCGGGACCTTCCGAGCGTCGAGTCCGGGGCGTGGTGCCCGGTGCGGGGATCGCGGTCGGACACGGGTTCGCGTGGCTGCTCCGGTGGGCCGGGCCGGTCGCCGGGCGGCCTCGGCCCTCTCGTCCGGGCCGCCGCCCCCCGTAGGACGACGGCCGCTACACCCGGGCCCCGGTGGGAAGGTCCTGCGCGGCTCCGGCGGCGGCCGGGGCCGCCGGCCGGCCGGAGCCGCTCAGGAGGAGGGCGACCAGGACCGCCGCCAGCGCGAGGGCCGCCGAGCCGCAGCGCAGGGCGAGGTGGATGCCGTCGGTGAAGGCGTGCTCGACGGCGTGCCGGACCGGCGGCGGGAGCGGGGTGGTCGGGGTGGTGGTGGCGGCCAGGGTGTCGGTGGTGCGGCCGAGGGTGTCGGGCGGCAGGCCGAGGCCGGTCAGGGCGGCGGTCAGCGCGGTCGCCAGGCGGTGGGTCAGGACGGCGCCGAGGACGGCGATGCCGAGGACGCCGCCGAGTTCGCGCAGGGTGTTGACGGTGGCCGAGGCGGTGCCCATGCGTTCCGGGGCGACCCGCTGGAGGACGGCGATGGAGACCGGGGTGAAGGTCATCCCCATGCCCAGGCCGAGCACGAACAGCGTCCACAGGTACTCGGCGTAGCGGGCGTTCTCGCCGTACAGGGACAGGCCCGCCAGGCCCAGCGCGCACAGGGCGATGCCCAGCACCAGGGGCAGCCGGGGCCCGTGCCGGCCGGTCAGACGGGCCGAGACGGGGCCGGCGACGACGATCATCGCCGTCATCGGCAGACCGGCGAGGCCGGCGGCCGTCGGTGACCAGCCCAGCACGCCCTGCATCAGCAGCGGCAGGAAGAACAGCGCGCCGAACATCCCGAAGCTCACCATGAACCCGCCGAGCAGCGCGCCGCCGAGCACGCCGTCGCAAAACAGCCGCAGGTCCAGCATCGGCTCGGCGATCCGCCGTTCGAGCAGCAGGAAGGCCGTGAGCAGCAGCACCGCGAGCACCGCCGTGCCGAGCACCCGGGTGTCCGTCCAGCCGCGCTCGGGGCCCTCGACCAGGGTGTGGACGGCGGCGCCGAGGCCGGCCGCGGAGAGGACGAGGCCGCCGAGGTCGACCCGCCGGGCGCGGCCCGGGACCGCGGGCAGCACCCGGCCGGAGAGGACGAGCGCGGCGATGCCGATCGGCACGTTGATCCAGAACACGCTCGCCCAGCCGAAGGCCTCGACCATGGGTCCGCCGACCACCGGGCCGACCGAGAGGCCGAGCGCGGAGACGCCGGACCACGTCCCGATCGCCCGGGTGCGCTCGCGCTCGTCGGTGAACACGTGCCGCAGGATCGCGAGGCTGCCGGGGGTGAGCAGGGCGGCGCCGACGCCCTGGAGCATCCGCGCGGCGACCAGCGTGCCGACGGATCCGGCGAGCGCCGCGGCGGCCGAGCCGGCCGTGAACAGGGCGAGCCCGATCCGGAAGACGACGGTGCGCCCGTAGCGGTCGCCGAGCGCGCCGCCGGTGAGCAGCAGGGCGGCGAAGACCAGGCTGTAGCCCTCGACCACCCATTGGAGGCCGGTGATGCCCGCGTCGAGGTCCCGGCCGATGCGGGGCAGGGCGTTGTTGACGATGACGTTGTCCAGCATGGACATGAACATGGTGATGCAGAGCGTCGCGAGCGCGAGCCGGCGGCGCCGGGCGCCGGGCGCCGCGGTCCCCTCGGTCTCCCCCATCGGATGACCCCTCCTGGTTCGATCACGGAAAGCCCCTAACGGTGTTAGAGGCCGGTTCGACGGGAGACAGCGTGCACCTAACGGTGTTAGATTGCAAGCGGGATCGCAGCCCGCCCGACGAACAGCGACGACGAACAGCGAGGACCCCATGCCGGCCGACGAAGACGCCGCCCAGCCCGGGCTCACCCGCGAGGCGCTCGCGCAGGCCGCGCTGCGGGTACTGGAGCGCGACGGCCTGGCCGGCCTGTCGATGCGCAAGGTGGCCGCCGAGGTCGGGGTCAAGGCCGCCTCGCTCTACTGGCACGTCCGCAACAAGGAGGAACTGCTGGACCTCCTCAACGACGCGCTGATGGCCGACGTCGAGGCCCCGCCGCGCACCGGCGACTGGCGCGACCAGCTGCGCGGATACTGCGAGCGCCACCGCGCCCACCTGCTCAGCCGGCGGGACGCGGCCAAGGTGGTGGCGGGCCGCCTCGCGCCCGGGCCGAACCTGCTGCGCCTGATGGAGGACCAGCTCGACCGGCTGCGCGAGGCCGGCTTCTCCGCCGCCGACGCCGCGATGATCTCCTACCTGCTCGGCGCGTACGTGCAGGGCTTCGTGCTCCAGGAGCAGTCCCCGATGGCGGCGGCCGAGACCACCGGCACCGGCCGGCGCCGGCTCGCCGACGACGCCGCCGAGCGGTTCCGCGCGCTGCCGGCCGCCGAGTTCCCCAACCTGGTCGCGATGGCCGGCGACCTCACCGGGCCGGACCTCGACGCCCGGTTCGCCTTCGGCCTCGAACGCATCCTCGACGGACTGGCGGCGCTGCTCCCGCCCGGACGCCGCTGACCGCCCGCACAGCGCCGGCCGCCCCAACACCCGTCGGCCCTCCGGGCACCGGACGAAATCGTTCGACCACCGTCCGTCAGGCCGCTAGTGTCACGGGCGCCCGCACGATCCGCCCGTCCGAGGAGGCGCCCGTATGACCACGTTCCATCCCGTCGGCGAACCGGACGCGGAAGGCCTGCTGGACGTCGGCGACGGCCAGCGGATCCACTGGCAGGTGTCCGGCAACCCGGACGGCAAGCCCGCCGTCGTGGTGCACGGCGGACCGGGCTCCGGGCTGAACACCGGCAACCGGAGGTACTTCGACCCCGAGCGCTACCGGCTCGTGCTGTTCTCCCAGCGCAACTGCGGCCGCAGCGAACCGCACGCCGCCGACCCGGCGACCAGCCTGGAGCACAACACCACCGCGCACCTCGTCGCCGACCTGGAACGGCTGCGCGAGCACCTGGGCATCGAGCGCTGGCTGATGTTCGGCGGCTCCTGGGGCTCCACACTGATCCTCGCCTACGCCCAGGCGCACCCCGCGCGGGTGTCCGAGATCGTGCTCAGCGCCGTCACCACGACCAGGCCGGAGGAGATCGACTGGCTCTACCGGGGCGTCGGGCGGCTGCTGCCCGGCCCCTGGGAGGCCTTCCGCGACGCGCTGCCGCCCGAGGACCGCGACGGCGACCTGCTCGCCGCGTACGACCGGCTGCTCAACGACCCGGACGAGTCCGTGCGCCGCGCGGCCACCACCGCCTGGGCCACCTGGGAGGACGCGGTGATCGCCCACGAGACCGAGGGCTCCCCCCACGCCTACACGGACCGGCCCTCCGAGGCACTGACGGCCTTCGTCCGGATCACCGCGCACTACTTCTCCCGCCGGGCCTTCCTGGAGCCCGGCCGGCTGCTGCGCGAGGCGCACCGGCTCTCCGGCATCCCGGGCGTGCTGATCCACGGTGCGCTCGACCTCGACAGCCCCCTGGACACCGCCTGGACGCTCGCCAAGGCCTGGCCGGACGCCGAGCTGACGGTGATCCAGAACGCCGGGCACACCGGCTCCCCCGCGACCGGCGAGGCCGTCCTGGCGGCGATGGAGCGCTTCGCGGGCCGCTAGCGCCCCCGCCGCACCCCCACACGGGCAGTGACGGGCCATCAACCCTCCGAAGCCGGGGGGTGACAGGCCGGCGCCGGCCCCCGACACTGGGGGGAGAAGCTCCCTTGTCAACGGGTCGGCCGGCGCCGGCCGGTGCCGGCCGCGGAGAGGGCAGGCCGGCCATGAGCACGCCGTCCGCCGGGCTCCCGATCATCTACGTCCGGGGATACGCCGGAGGCACCCCCGGGATCGAGAAGGCCGTCACGGATCCGTTCTACGGATTCAACCAGGGCTCGACGCACATCCGCGTCGGCCGCCAGGACAACCCCGTTCTCTACCAGTTCGAAAGTCCGTTACTGCGCCTGCACCTCGACGAGGGCTACCACATCGTCGTGGAGGGCGGACCGCGGCCGGCGAAGGAGGAGGACCCACCCCCCGAGAGCATCTGGATCCACCGCTTCTACGACATCTGCTCCGGCGCCTGGGGCGGCCGGCCGCAGCCGTTCGACCTGGAGACCGCCGCCCGTGACCTGCTGAAGCTGATCGACCACGTACGGGAGCGGACCGGCGCGCGCCGGGTGAACCTGGTCGCCCACTCGATGGGCGGACTGATCTGCCGCTGCCTGCTGCAGAAGATCATCCCGACCGAGCGCGGCGAGCGGGCCACCGACTACGTCGCGAAGCTGTTCACCTACGGAACGCCGCACGGCGGCATCACCTTCGCCGTCGGCTTCGGCGTCCCGGAGGCACTGCGCGACCTGTTCAACATCAACGGCTCCGACATCTTCGGCCCCGAGCGGATGTACCAGTACCTGACGCCGGACCCCGACCCGGACGGGCCGCCGGACGGCTGGCGGGCGGTGGACATCGCCGACGACGACGGCAGCGGGGGGCCCGCGGACGCCGCCGGCCGCTTCCCGCTCGACCGGGTGTTCTGCATGGTCGGCACCAACTCCCAGGACTACGACGTCGGCCACGGCGTCTCGGCCGAGGCCGTCGGCCCGCGCAGCGACGGACTGGTGCAGATCGAGAACGCGCAGGTCACCGGCGCCAACCGGGCGTTCGCGTACCGCAGCCACAGCGGCAGCTACGGGCTGGTCAACTCCGAGGAGGGCTACCAGAACCTGCGCCGCTTCCTGCTCGGCGACCTGCGGGCCGCCACCGACCTCGTCGACGTCCGGCTGCCCGCGGACGAGGAGGTCACCTGGCAGGCGGAGGTGCGGCTCACGGTGCGCGGACTGCCGGTGCTGATGCACGAACGGGCCGCCCCGCACTGGTGCCCGATCCAGCTGTCCGACCCGACCGAGGCGAGCCTGCGCGCGCGGGCGGCGACCGCCGGGGACGGCGCCGTCCCGCTCGCGACCACCTTCCTCTCCAGCCGGCTGAGCCCCGACGAGGCGGGCCCGCTGCGGTTCGTCCTCGACCTGAACCTGCTGTCGCTGCGCGAGACGCACGGGGTCTTCGGCTTCGGCGACCACCTGGAGCAGACCGCCGACTTCGCCGACACCCTGATCGTCGACGTGGACCCCGGCGGTCCGCGCCCGGCGGCCTGGGCGCAGTGGAACTCGGAGGTGCCCGGGGCGATCCGGGACCTCCGCCCGACCGGCGACCCGCTGCCCGACGAGGACCCCCGGGCGGGCTCCTGGCTCGCCCGCATCCCGCTGCCGGCCACCACCCGGCCGATCCTCGGCCCGGACGCCCGGATCCGCCTCACGGTCGGGCCCTGGAACTGACGCGGGCCACGCCCCGTCAGGCGTGCCAGCCGGTCTCCGGCCGGTCGGCCTCCGGGCCCTCGGTCCGCACCTCGGGCGCCGGCTGCTCGGCGGCCAGCAGGACGCGGCGCAGCAGGTCGGAGAGCTGGCGCCGTTCGACCGGAGTGAGGACGCCGAGCAGGCGCTGCTCCTCGCGGCCGACGACGTCCATCGCCTGCCGCCAGGCCAGCCGGCCCTTCTCGGTGAGTTCGACGTCGACCCGGCGGCGGTCGTCGCTGGAGGGGGTGCGGACGACGAAGCCGCGCCGCTCCAGGGCCTCCAGACGGCCGGTCACCGAGGCCGGCGCCAGGCTCAGGTCGGCGCGCAGGTCGGAGGGGGTGGCCCGGCCGCCGCGGCCGGCCAGCCCGTGCAGGGTGTCGAACTCGTGCTTCTGCAGGCCGTAGTCGGCCACGCCCTGCTCGCGGACCCGGCCGAGGTGGCGGGTCAGCTTGCTCATCCGGGTGACGGCGCCCTCGACGTCCGGGTCGAGCTGGGGCAGCACCGGCCGCCAGCGCTCGACGTGGCCGTCGGTCCAGTCGCGGGGCCTTCCGGCCGCCGCCCGGTGGGTCGCGGGTGTCATGCCCCGAGTCTAGGGCCGGTGAGCTGCGGATTCGGGTCCCCGATATTTCGTTGCCGAAATTTCGGTACCGAAATACAGTGCTGCCCGTGACCCAGAACCAGCACCCGCTGCGCCTGCGCGGCTTCCGGCTGCTCTTCCTCGGCCGGACGATCTCCACCCTCGGCGACGCCGTCGTCCCCGCCGCCCTCGCCATCGCCGTGACCAGAGCGACCGGCTCCGCCGGCGCGCTCGCCCTCGTCCTGGGCTGTGCGATGGTCCCGCGCCTGCTGCTGCTCCCGCTGGGCGGCGTCGTCGGGGACCGCGTCAATCCCCGGCTGGTCGCGCTCGTCACCGACCTCGTCCGGGCCGCCGCGCAGGTGGCCGTCGGCCTCGAACTCCTGGCCGACGATCCCCGACTGGGCCCGATCGCGGCCGCCTCGGCGGTCGGCGGGATCGCCTCCGCCTTCGCCATGCCGACGGCGACGCCGCTGGTCGCCGCCACCGTGACGGGGCCGCAGCGGATGCGGGCCAACGCCCTGCTCGCCTCGGCCGTCAACGCCGCCCGGCTCGGCGGCCCGGCCCTCGCCGGGCTGCTGGTCTGGACGGCCGGCGCCGGCTGGGCGTTCCTGCTGGACGGCGCCTCCTTCCTGGTCAGCGCGGCGCTGCTGACGCGGCTGCGGGTCCGGCACACCCCCGGCGAGCGCCGTTCGCTGCGCACCGACCTGCTGCACGGGTGGGGCGAGGTGCGCTCGCGCGACTGGTACTGGACGAGCCTGGTCGGCCACGGCGTCTGGAACGGCGCCGCCGCCGTCCTGCTCACCCTCGGCCCGCTGATCGCCAGCCGGCGCCTGGGCGGGGACGGCGTGTGGATCGCCATGACGCAGGCCGCCGCGTGCGGCGTGCTGGCCGGCTCGCTGCTCGCCGGCCGGTACCGGCCGCGGCGGCCGCTGCTGGTCGCCAACCTGGGCCTGGCGCTGTACGCCCTGCCGCTGGCCGCCCTCGCCGTGACGGCGCCGGCCCCGGTCACGGTGGCCGCGTACGCGCTGGCGATGACCGGGCTCGGCTTCCTCAGCCCGGTGTGGCAGACCGTGGTGCAGCAGGAGTTCCCGCCGCAGGTCCTGGCCCGGGTGACGTCCTACGACTGGCTGCTGTCGCTCGCCGCCGCCCCGCTCGGATACACGCTGGCACCGCTGGCCGCCGACGCCTGGGGCAGCACCGGGCCCCTGCTGGTCACCGCCGCGCTGGTCGCGCTCGCCTGTGCGGGAACCGCAGCCGTCCCGGGCGTCCGCCGGATCGGACGGCCGGTGGAGGCGGACCCGGACGGCACCGGCGCGGCGGTCGCAGCGGATACTACCGGCGGGTATCCCGCCGACGAGGAGGCCCCCGTCGAGGACGTCCGGCGGAACCCTACGATACGGGCATGATCGCCTATGCCCCAGCGGCCTTCTTCTTCCTCCTCTGCGGGATCGGAGTCCTCCGCGACCGACGCCGGTTCAGCAACGCCGTCCTGCTCGGCATCGCGGTCTCGCTCCTCGCCCTCGCGCTGGTCGCCGAACTGCGCCGGGCGCCCACCCTGGTCGTCGAGCTGGCGGTGGTCCTGATCGCCCTGCTGCCGTTCGTCGGCACCGTCGCCCTGGTCTGGTTCCTGCTCTCCAACGGGCTGACGATGATCCGCAAGGAGGGGCGGCGGCCGGCGAACCTGCTGTCCCTGCTCGCCGGCCTCGGCATCCTCGCCCTGATCGGACTGTTCGCCGCCGCCGTGGCCACCGGATCCGAGCGCATCGGCATCCTCGCCGCGACCGCGCTGCTGGTGGTCGGCTACGTCTCCTTCCTCTTCGTCTGCTTCGTCGGCTACGCCTTCCTCTACCAGCGCCACCGGCCGCGCGGCGACGTCGACTTCGTCGTGGTGCTGGGCTCCGGGCTGATCGGCGGCGAGCGGGTGCCGCCGCTGCTCGCCAGCCGGCTCGAACGCGGTCGCGATCTCTACGAGAAGCAGGCCGCGCGCGGCAACCCGCCGGTGCTGATCACCTCCGGCGGCCAGGGTCCGGACGAGAAGCTGCCGGAGTCCCACGCGATGGCGGACTATCTGGTCGAACGCGGCTTCCCGGCCGAGCGCCTGGAGCGCGAGGACCGCTCGCGGACCACCGAGGAGAACCTGCTGTTCAGCAAGGTGATCATGGAGCAGGCCAAGCCCGACTACCGCTGTGTCATCGTCACCAACAACTTCCACGCCTTCCGGGCCGCCCTGACGGCCCGCAAGACCGGCGTCAGCGGCCAGGTCTGCGGCTCCCCCACCGCCCGCTACTACTGGCCGAGCGCGACGATCCGCGAGTTCGCCGCCGTCTTCCTCGCCCACAAGCTGGTCAACCTCGGGATCTGCGGTCTGCTCGCCTTCTGCGGACTGGCCGCCGCGACCTTCGGAGCGTAGTGAGGCGCTGACCGCCGCCGTTCGGACGGGCGGCCCCGACGGGCCCCGGTGGTCCGTTCGCGCACAGGTGCGCGGGCGGCCCGCCGGGGCCCGTTCGCGTGGGTCGGCCGGTGCGGCGCGGGGCCGGTCGTGGCCTTGACGAAAGGTTGACCTGCTCACGGCAGAACGTTGGGGGCGGCGAATCCTATGGTCGGCCCATGCCTCCACTGTCCGCCGGACGGACCGCCCCCCTTCCCGTCCTGCCCTACCGCAAGCCCACGCCCGGCCGCGACTACTGGGTGTTCGACGACGTCCTGCCCGACCCGGACGCCGTCCGGCGGCGCTGCCTCGACCGCGACGACTGGACCGAGGGCTACCCCTACCGCCCGGAGACCTGGCCCGGGCTGCGGACCATGCCCGGACTCGCGCCCGAGGAGCTGGCCCGCGTCGAGGCACTCGTCCGCAAGGCCACCGGGGCGCCGCGGCTCTGGGTGCAGGGCGCCCCGGGCGGCGGCACCCTGAACCACAACTGCGTCCAGCTCGTCGGCGCCGCCGAGTCGGAGCCGCGCCCGCACACCGACTCCCGCGCCCTCTGCCGCTACGCGGCCGTCCTCTACCTCAGCCCCGGCGCCCCCAAGGCCGCCGGAACCGGCTTCTACCGCCAGCAGTTCCCCGGCGGCCGCCTCGGCGGCAACCTGGTCACCGCCCCGCACCACAACCTCGTCGAGGCCCTCGGCACCCGCCGCGTCCCCTCCGACGCCTTCACCGAGGACGTCCGCGTCCCCAACCGCTACAACCGCCTGCTCGTCTACCACGCCAACCTCATCCACAGCGCCACCTCCTACCACGGCCTGACCCTGGAGGACCGACGCATGACGGCGGTCTTCTTCTGGATGGCCTGACCCACCGCCGGGCGGCGCGACTCCCGACGGCCCGACGAGCGGGCCGCCCGGAAAACCGGGCGACGCGCCACCGGGGGACGGGCAGGATGTCGGGGTGATCCACGTGCTCCACCCCGGCCGCGTCCTGTGCGGTCTCGCCGCCAACCCCGCCCTGCCCGCCGACCTGGTCGACCGGCTGATCGCCCTCGCCGCGACCACCGACGACCCGTCACTCGCCGACGACCTCGCCGCCGAGCTCACCGACCGGGACGACCTCGATGACGCGCAGGCACGCGCGCTCGCGTCCGGCGTCGACGAAGCCGCCCTCCGCCTCGCCCACGACGGCCGGCTCACCGCCGAGGACATCGACCCCGCGACCCGGCCCGAGGCCGCGCTCGCCCTGCTGGAGCGGGGCGAGGGCCGGCCCGGCTGGGCCCGGCGGTTCGCGGCCGACCCCGACCCGTCGCGGCGCGGACGGCTCGCCGGCTGCCCGGACCTGCCGGCGGACGTCCTACGGCGCCTCGCCGAGGACCCGGACCCGGAGGTCGTCGCCGACCTCGCCGCCACGGCGCCGCCCGCACTCGCCACCGCGCTCGCCCGCCACCCGCACACCACCGTCCGCCGCACGGTGGCCGCCAACGACCGGACGCCGCCGGACGTCCTGGCCGCCCTGCTCGCCGGAGACGCCCTGCTGACCGGAGACGCACTGCCGCCGGCCGGTGTGTGCCCGGTCTGCGAGCGGCACACCCTGCCCTTCGAGCACGCCCCCGACTGCGAGCTCCCCGACTGCGCACTGCTGCCCGGTGCCGCCTGTTCCGGCGGCCACGAGTCCGCGCAGCACGAGATCGCCGCCGCCGTCCTCGCCCATCCCGCCACCCCCGCGTCCGCCGCCGCCGGGTTCGCCGGCCATCCCTCGATGCTGCTGCGCGCCGAGCTGGCCGCCCGCACCGACCTGCCGGCGGACGTGTACCGCCGGCTCGCCGCCGACGCGGACCCGTGGGTCCGCGAAGCACTCGCCGAGAACCCCGCGATCGGCGAGGAGGTGATCCGCGTCCTGGCCGAGGACGACGACGCCGACGTCGGACGACGGCTGGCCCACCATCCGCGGCTGCCGCTCGACGTACTCACCCGGCTCGCCCTCCGGGCGCGCACCGGCCCCACCCTGCTGCCCCGGATCGCGACGGCCTCCGCCGCCGAGGTCGTACAGCTGGCCGCCTCCCCGGAACCCGCCCTCCGAATGCTGGTCGCCGAACGCCGCGACCTGCCGCCCGCCGTCCGCGACGCCCTCGCCGCCGACCCGGACGCCAAGGTGCTGAAGGCGATCGCCCCGCACCCGGGCCTGTCCGAGCCGCTGCTGCGCGCCATGGTCGCCCGGCACGGCGTCCGGGTCGCCGCCCGGGTGGCCACCAACCCGGACGCCTCACCCGCCCTGCTCGCCGACCTGGCCCGCCACCGGCCGCCCGTCCAGAAGGCACTGCGCGCGATCGCCGCCCACCCCCGGGCCACCGCCCCCGCCCTCACCGTCTGCCTGGCGGACCGGCAGGCTCGACCCATCGCCGCCGCCCACCCGTCCCTCCCGCCCGACGTCCTCGTCAAGCTGCTCGGCGACCCCCTCCCCGGCATCGCCGAACTGGCAGCGGCCAACCCCTCCCTCCCACCCGCCGTCGCCCGCACCCTGCTCGACCGGCATGCATGACCCGGGTCGGAAGGAAGGCTTCCAGTCGCCCCAGACCGCTGAAGTGCCGGGCGGGGGCCAGTACTCCGCCCAACCCGGGTAGGACCACTGCCGGCCGACCCATTCGCATTCGGGTATCGACCCCTCCCGGCCCCGGCCGACCGTCACCGGCCGGGTCACCGCCCTGCCCGCCACCTCCTGCACCCTGAGGACCAGGCCGATCCCGGCGGCTCCCGGGTTGCCGCGCGGACCGTAGGACACGCCGAGCACCCCGCAGTCGGCGCCGTGCAGCATGAAGCGCTCCAGTTCGGCCGGGACACAGGCGGTCAGCTCCCGTCCCCAGAGCAACACCTGAGGCCCGTGGGCGGCGTCCGCCGCGACGCAGAACAGCCCACGGTGTCCGACCCGTACGGGTCGGCCTGGAACCGGCGCAGCTCGGTCATGCCCGGCAACACCGCCGCGACCTCGGCGGACCGCATGCCGAACCACAGCGGCCCGACGCCTTCCAGGGGCACCAGCTCCCAGACCGCCCGCGCCGACCGCTCCCCGCCACTCCGCAGCGCTGCCACCGCCATCCCCCTTCCGTACCCCGCCGCACCCCGAGCGGCCCCGATCCCCGAGGCTCCGCCACCCGAGCATGACACCAGACTCACGATCGCTCACCGCCCACCGCCGGCGGCAAGGAAGTCCCGGAGGCGAGCGCGGTGGCTCAGGCCGCCGCGAAGCGGCAGGGGTGGGGACAGCGACGGGCGTGGCGGGCACGGTCGTCGAGGATCAGCATCGCCCGGACAGCCTGCACCTCACGGCACACGATGCCCGCGCCGACCACAAGATCGCTCACCGCCCACCGCCGACGGCAAGGAAGTCCCGGAGGCGAGCGCGGTGGCTCAAGCCGACGCGGGCGAGGCCCGCCGCGAAGCGGCAGGGGTGAGGACAGCGACGGGCGTGGCGGGCACGGTCGTCGAAGATCAGCATCGCCCGGACAGCCTGCACCTCACGGCACACGATGCCCGCGCCGACCACAAGATCGCTCACCGCCCACCGCTCGCCGCCAGGAGGTCGCGGGGGCGGGCGTGGCTCAGGCTGAGGCGGGTGAGGGCGGCGGCGAAGCGGGCGAGGTCGCGTGGCGGGGTCAGGGCGGCGAGGGTGTCGGAGGTGTGGGGCAGGCCGAGGTCGGCGGCGGCGTGGAGGGCGCGGTCGTCGAAGAAGGGGCGCAGGGTCGGCCAGACGGCCTGGGCCTCGCGGCAGAAGATGCCCGCGCCGACCGGGCCGATCCGGGGGAACTCGCGGAGCAGTTCGGCGGTCCGGGCCGGGTCGCCGTCGGCCTCGTCGCGGAGTCGGCGCAGGTCGCCGTGCCAGCGGTCGAGGAGCAGCTCGGCGCCGCGGCCGAGGGCGGTGGCGGTGCTCTCGTCGTAGCGGACGTAGTGGGCGCGGCCGAGGGCGTCCACCCTCGCCCGCCTTCGGGAGTCGGCCATGGCCTTCGGGGTGCGCAGACCGGCCGCGGAGAGTTCCCGCGCGGCGGCGACGGCGAGGCTGGCGCCGATCCGCACCGAGCTGAGCGTGGTGAGGACCAGCAGCCGGTAGAGCGGGGCGGGCGTGTCGCGGAGCGTGATGCCCGCTTCCTCGGCGTAGGTGCGGCCGAAGCGTTCCAGCAGGGTGGCGACCGTCTCCTCGTGGCGGCCCATTTCGGGCCTCCCTTCCTGGCCTCTCCGGCACCTGCCCGGGTTGGCGGCGGTCATGCGCGGGGACAGGAGGCGGTATGGAGAACGCCGACCGCCCGGCCACGGAGGAGGTCCGGCCGGAGTGGGCCGGCCTCGACCGGCTGGGGACGCTGGAGCTGCTGCGGCTGCTGAACGCCGAGGACCGCACGGTCGCCGGGGCGGTGGCCGGGCAGCTGCCGCGGATCGCCGTCGTGGTGGACGCGGTCGCCGGGCGGATGGCCCGGGGCGGACGGCTGGTCTACGCGGGCGCCGGGACGGCGGGGCGGCTCGGGGTGCTGGACGCGAGCGAGTGCCCGCCGACCTTCAACACCGCCCCGGGCCAGGTGGTGGGCCTGCTCGCGGGCGGGCCGCGGGCGCTGGTGCGCGCCGTGGAGGGGGCGGAGGACCGCCCGGAGCTGGCCGTCGCCGACCTCGCCGCACTGGCGCTGACGGCCGACGACACCGTGGTGGGCGTCTCCGCCTCCGGCCGCACGCCGTACACGGTGGCGGCCGTGCGCCGCGCCCGCGCGGCCGGGGCGCTGGGTGTGGGGCTGGCGGGGACCGCCGGATCGCCGCTGGTCGCGGCCGCCGAGCTGGGCATCGAGGTGGTGACCGGGCCGGAGGTGGTGGCCGGTTCGACCCGGCTGAAGGCGGGGACGGCGCAGAAGCTGGTGCTGAACCTGCTGTCCACGGCGGTCATGGTCCGGCTCGGCAAGACGTACGGGAACCTGATGGTCGACGTCCGGGCGGGCAACGCCAAGCTGCGTGACCGGGCGCGGCGGATCGTCACCGACATCACCGGCGCGGACGAGGAGACGGCCCGGCGGGCGCTGGCGGCCACCGGCGGCGAGGTGAAGGACGCCGTCCTGGTCGTCCTCGCCGGAGTGGACGCCCCGGCCGCCGCCCGCCTGCTCGCCGCGGCGGGCGGCCGGCTGCGCGAGGCGCTGGAGCTGGCCCGGGGCGGGCGCTAGCCGAAGGCGAGGGCGGCCCGGTCGGCGACCTCGCCGAAGCGGGGCAGCGAGAGGGCGACCGAGGCCCGGTGCTCCTCCTCGGTCAGGGCCGTCATGGCCTCCTCGACGAACACCAGTCGGTAGCCGTGGTCGGCGGCCGCGCGGGCGGTGGACTCGACGCCGAGGTTGGTGGCGATGCCGCCGAACACCAGGGTGTCGACGCCGCGTTCCTGGAGCAGTTCGTGCAGGCCGGTGCCGTGGAAGCCGCCGATGGTGCGCTTGACGACGGTCTCGTCGGCCAGCGCGGCGACCTCGGGGAGCAGCTCGCTGCCCGGCGGCTGCTCGGCCACGCCGGGGCGCTCGGCCCGGATCGCGATCACCGGCGCGCCGGCCGCGCGGAACGCCGTGGCGAGGTCGAGCGCCGCGGCGACCACCTCACCGCCGGGACGCGGGGCGAGCGGCAGGGCGGCGATCCGCTCCATGAGGTCGACGAGGACGAGGGCGGTGCGGGCGGGGTCGAGGGTACGCATGGTCGGTCACCGTAGTGGATCGGCCGCGGGCCCGGTCTCCCCGGTGCTCCCGGCCTCGCGGGCGATCTCGGCCCGGAAGCCCTCGATCAGCACCCGCAGGCCGTACTCGAAGTCCGCGTCGTGGTCGGTCATCCGCAGGACGTCGGCCGCCTCGCGCAGCAGCGGCAGGTCGTGCAGCGCCTCGTCCGGGAAGGGCGCGCCGTCGCGCTGTTCGGCGTCCTGCCGCCAGGCCTGTTCCTCGGTGACCCAACCCATGATGTAGCGGTCGATGGTGAGCAGCAGCCGCAGCGCGGTGCGAGGGCGCAGTCCGGCTTCGCAGAGGGCGCTCAGCTGCGCCTCGACGGCGGGCAGCTCCTCGGCCGTGGGCAGGGTTCCGGCGTGCACCCGGGCGCCGTCGCGGTGGGCGAGCAGGGCGCCGCGCTTGGCCCGGGCGTCGGCGGCGAGCCAGTCGGGCCAGTGCGCGGGGTCGGGCTCGCGGTCCGGCGGCAGGGCCTCGGCCAGCATGGCCTCCGCCATCAGGTCGAGCAGTTCCCGCTTGCTCTTGACGTGCCAGTACAGGGCCGGGGACTGCACGCCGAGTTCCCGGGCCAGCCGCCGGGTGGTGAGCCCGTCGATGCCGACCTCGTCGAGCAGCCGCAGGGCGGTGCGCACGACCTTGTCCCGTGTCAGCGCCATGGTGTTCCGCCCTTCCGGCGCCCGTGTCGGCCGCCCGGTTGTTCGCTTGGCACCCCCACTTTATCGCTGCTAAGGTCCGGCTCGGACTTTATCAGTGATAAGGACGGCGGACCGGCCGCCGCCCACCGCCCCGGAAGGGACCCACACACTCATGACGACCACCGGAACGGGCGCCCGCCGCCCGTGGTCCCGGCTGCTGCCGAACACCGCGCCCTGGCGGTCCTCGGCGGACTTCCGTCTGGTCTGGACGTCCGGCGCCGTCACCATGCTGGGCTCGGTCTTCACCCTCACCGCGATCCCGCTGCAGATCGCCGACGCCACCGGCTCGCCGCTCGCGGTGGGCGCGGTCGGCGCGGTGGAGCTGGTGCCGACGGTGCTGCTCGGCCTGTACGGCGGGGTGCTCGCCGACCGGCTCGACCGCCGGACGGTGGCGCTGGCCACCGAGATCGCGCTCGCCGCGCTCAGCGCGCTGCTGCTGCTCAACGCGCTGACCGGCGCGCCGATGCTCTGGCCGCTCTACGCGGCGGCGGGCTGCGCCGCCGCGCTCCAGGGGATCCAGCAGCCCTCGCTGGAGGCGATGGTCCCCCGGCTGGTGCCGCACGACCAGCTCACCGCGGCCGGCGCGCTGCTCTCGCTGCGCTGGACCGTCGTCGGGTTGGCCGCGCCCGCCGCCGCGGGGCTGGTGATCGCGACCGCCGGGGTGCGCACCGCCTACCTCCTCGACCTGGCCACCTTCCTGGTCTCGATCGCGCTGCTGGCCCGGCTCCGCCCACTGCGCCCGGCCCGGGAGCAGGAGGCGCCGGCGCTCCAGGAGTTCGCCGAGGGCGCCCGGTACGTGGCGCGGCGGCCGGACCTGGTCGGCACCTACCTGGCCGACCTCGCCGCGACCGCCTTCGCCCTGCCGACCGCGCTCTTCCCGTTCCTCGCCGACGAGCTGGACGCGCGCTGGGCGCTCGGCCTGCTCTACTCGGCCTCGGCGGCGGGCGGCCTGCTGGCCGCCGCGACCAGCGGCTGGACCGGGCGGGTGCACCGGCACGGGCGGTTCGTCCTGCTGTCCTGCGCGGCGGTCGGCGCGGCCACGGCGGCAGCGGCGCTCGGCTCCGGCGTGTGGGCGGTCCTGCTCTGCCTGGCCGTCGCCGGCGCCGCGCACTGGGTGGGCGACACCTTCCGGGGCGCGATCTGGAACCGCTCCATCCCGGACGGGCTGCGCGGCCGCGCGGCCGGGCTGGAACTGCTGATCGGCGCCGCGGGACCGGCCCTCGGCGACCTGCGGGCGGGCGGGCTGGCGGCCCGCTACGGCATCCGGGCCGCCCTGCGCACCGGCGGACTGGCCTGCCTGGTCGGCGGCGGGGTGCTGGCCGCCGCGCTGCCGGCGCTGTGGCGATACGACGACCGCACCGACCCGCACGTCGCGCAGGTCCGGGCGTCCCGGGCGTCCCAGGCGACGGAGGTGGAGCCGACGGACATCCCCTGACGGTCAGCCAACCCGCCGCCCGCGTCGCCGTACCCGCCGTCGGCGCCGGTCGCTCAGGCCTCCTGGGTCTCCAGCCAGTGCAGCAGGACGGTGCGCTCGGTCTCGGTGCCGGCCGGGCTCGCCGGATCGAGCGCCCAGTGGCGGATCCGGCGCAGGGTCTCGGCGTCCAGGTCGAGGTAGAGCCGCCAGTGGGCGTGCGGGTGGCAGTTGGCCTCGCGGGGTTCACCGCACTCCTGGCAGTGGGTGAAGAAGGCGTCGACCAGACGGTGCACGATCGTCTCGGCGGGCATGGGCGGTGTACGTCCTCACTCGTTCGGCTACCGGGTTCGCTGGTGGGTCCGCCAATCTCCACGGACCGGCGGACCCGCATTCCAGGGTGCGGGCCGGGGCCGGCGGGCGGCAGGGACCAACGTCCCGGGACGGCCGGCCGGTCCGACGAGGCGGCCGCGCCGCACGAAACGGCGCTGCGGGGCTACACCGACCTCTTCGGCGCGGACCGTCCCGACACCCTCTCCCCCCGCACCCGGCGCCGCATCGACCGCGAGCCCGAACCGCAGCCCTCCTGACCGGGACGTGCCCGGGACACCCGGGACCGCGGCGCGCCCCGGCCCGGGCGGAAACCCGGACCGGGTAGCGGCCGTCGCCCCAGGCGGTCGGGACACCGGGCGGCCGACCTTGGGAGGCACGCCCGGTCGGCGCACCGGGCGACCGTATCGGTCCGACCCAGGGAACCCCCTCATGACCGCAGAGTCCGTCCCGTCCGCCGTTCTCCTCGACGCCCGCCGCTCCCTCTGCCTGCCCGACCTGCTCCGCGCCCAGGCCTCCGCCCGGCCCGACGCCACCGCCGTGACCGGCGACGGCGGCCGGCTCACCTTCCGCGAGCTCGGCGCCGCCGCCGACGCGCTCGGCGCGCAGCTGCACCGGCTGGGGGTGGCCGCCGACGACTGCGTCGGCCTGTACACCGAGCCCTCGCTCGACCTGATGACCGGCGCCTGGGGCATCCTGCACGCAGGCGCCGCGTACCTGCCGCTGTCCCCGGAGTACCCGCAGGAGCGGATCCGCTGGATGATCGAGTCCAGCGGGACCCGGGTGATCGTGACGCAGGAGCACCTGCGGGCCAGGCTGGCCGAGCTGGTCCCGCCGGGCACCCGGATCGTCGTCCCGGCCGACCTCCCGCGGGACGCGGACCAGCCCGACGCCCACCCGATCCCGCACCAGAGCCACGGCCCCGCCGCCCCGGACCCGGAGTCCCTCGCCTACGTCATCTACACCTCCGGCTCCACCGGCCGCCCCAAGGGCGTCATGATCGAGCAGCACAGCATCGTGTCCCAGCTGCGCTGGCTGGCCGACGCCGGGCACCTCGGCCCGGACGCCGCCGTCCTGCAGAAGACGCCGATGAGCTTCGACGCGGCGCAGTGGGAGATCCTGGCGCCCGCCGCCGGGGCGCGCGTGGTGATGGGCGCGCCGGGCGTCTACCGGGATCCGGAGGCGCTGATCGACACCGTCCTCGCGCACGGGGTGACCACCCTGCAGTGCGTGCCGACCCTGCTGCAGGCGCTGCTGGACACCGAGCGGCTGGCGGACTGCACCGGCCTGCGCGGGCTGTACTCCGGCGGCGAGCCGCTGTCGGTGCGCCTGGCGCGGGCGCTGACGGCGGCGCTGCCGGGCGCGGCGCTGGTCAACCTCTACGGCCCCACCGAGTGCACCATCAACGCGACCGCCCACCGGGTCGATCCGCGGGCGCTGGGCGACGGCGCCGGCTCGGTGCCGATCGGGGTGCCGGTGGACCGCACCCGCTGCTTCGTACTGGACGAGGAGCTGGCGCCGGTGGAGCCCGGGGCGACGGGCGAGCTGTACATCGGCGGCGTCCAGCTGGCCCGGGGCTACCTCAACCGGCCGGACCTGACGGCGGAGCGGTTCGTCGCCTCGCCGTACCTGGCGGGCGAGCGGCTGTACCGCACCGGCGACCTCGCCCTGTGGAACCCGGACGGCACGCTGCAGTGCGCGGGCCGGCTGGACAACCAGGTCAAGCTGCGCGGCTACCGGGTGGAGCTGGACGAGATCGCGCTCGCGATCGAGGAGCACACCTGGGTGCGGCGGGCGGCGGCCGTGGTGACGGACGACGCGCGGACGGGGCACCAAAACCTGGTCGCCTGCGTGGAGCTGAACCCGAAGGAGGCCGCCCTGATGGACCAGGGCGACCACGGCGGCCACCACCAGTCCAAGGCGAGCAAGCTCCAGGTGAAGGCGCAGCTGTCCGACCCGGGCGTCCGCACCCCGGCCGAGCTGGCCGGGCGGCCGGTGGTGGAGCTGCCGGGGCGCCGGGAGACCGGGCGGCAGCGGCGGGAGACCTTCGCCCGCAAGACCTACCGCTTCTTCGAGGGCGGCCCGGCGACCGCGGACGATCTGCTGGCGCTGCTCGCCGCCCCGCACCCGGCCCCGGCGCCCGTGCCGGCGGCGCCCCGGGAGGCCCCCGTGACGCTCGCCGAACTGGGCCCGGTGCTGCGGTGGTTCGGGCAGTTCCGCAGCGAGGAGCGGCTGCTGCCGAAGTACGCGTACGCCTCCCCCGGCGCGCTGTACGCCACCCAGCTGTACCTGGAGACGGACGGCTCGCACGGCCCGGCCGCGGGCGTGTACTACTACCACCCGCTGGACCACACCCTCGTCCGGGTCGGTGCGGCCGACCCCGCCGGGCCCGCGCTGGTGGCGCACTTCCTGGGCCGGCGCGGCGCGATCGAGCCGGTGTACCGCAACAACATCCAGGAGGTCCTGGAGTTCGAGACCGGCCACATGCTGGGCGTGCTGGAGGAGGTGCTGCCGGAGTACGGGCTGGCGGTGCGTGCGCTGGGCCACGAGCCGGACGTGCAGCGGCGGTTGGACGTCGCCGAGGAGGACTTCTACCTGGGCAGCTTCACGATCGTCCCGGAGGACGGGCGGCCGCGCCGGGACGACACCGAGCTGTTCGTCCAGGCGCATCCGGGCGGGGTCGAGGGCCTTGCGGCGGGCCTGTACCGGTACGAGGGCGGCGAGCTGAGCCGGATCTCGGACGAGATCGTGGAGTCCCGGCACGTCATCGCGATCAACCAGCAGGTGTACCGGCGGGCGGGTTTCGGCATCACGGCGGTGAGCCGGGCCACCGAGCCGTGGCTGGAGTACATCGGCCTCGGCACCCGGCTGCACCACCTGCAGCGCAACACGCTGGGCTTCGGGTTCATGTCCTCGGGCTACAGCTCGCACAGCGGCCATCCGCTGCCGTCCGCCCGGCGGATGGAGGCGGTCCTGGCCGGGTGCGGGATCGCGGCCGGTGCGTCGTACTTCTTCCTCGGCGGGCGGGTGAGCGAGGAGCAGGTCCGCAGCGAGGGCATGCGGGAGGACGCCGTGCACATGAAGGGCCCGGCGGAGCTGATCAGGGACGAGCTGGCGGCGGTGCTGCCGGACTACATGATCCCCAACCGGGTGCTGGTGCTGGACGAGCTGCCGCTGACCGCGAACGGGAAGGTGGACGCCAAGGCGCTGGCCGCCGCCGAGCAGGTCCGGGACGCGGGCACGGGCGCGCCGTTCGTGGCGCCGTCGACGCCGACCGAGCGCCGGCTGGCCGGGGTGTGGGCGTCGGCACTGAAGTACGAGCCGGTCTCGGCGGCGGACGAGTTCTTCGCGGCGGGCGGGAACTCGCTGATCGCGGTGGCGCTGGTCAACCGGGTGAACCGGGAGTTCGGCACCCGGCTGCCGCTGCAGGTGCTGTTCGAGTGCCCGGGGCTGGCGGACCTGGCGGCGCGGATCGACGCCGCCCGGACCGGCGGCCCGGCCGCGGGCGCGCCGGTGTCCCGGCTGGTCGCGCTGCACCGCGAGGGCACCGGTGACCCGGTGTTCTGCTGGCCGGGGCTGGGCGGCTACCCGATGAACCTGCGCCCGCTCGCCGGGCGCTCGGGCCGGCCGTTCTACGGGGTGCAGTCGTACGGCATCAATCCCGGGGAGGCGCCGTACCCGACGATCCGGGAGACGGCCGCCGCCGACGTGGCGCAGATCCGCGAGGTCCGGCCGCACGGCCCGTACACCCTGTGGGGGTACTCGTTCGGCGCCCGGGTGGCCTTCGAGGCGGCCTGGCAGCTGGAGCGGGCCGGGGAGCGGGTGGCGGACGTGATGCTGATCTGCCCGGGCAATCCGGAGCTGCGGCGGGCCGACGGGGAGCGGTACGGGCGCGAGTCCTCCTACCGCAACCCGGCGTACCTGACGATCCTGTACTCGGTGTTCGCGGGGTCGATCGGGGGGCCGGAGCTGACGCGCTGCCTGGCCGAGGTGCGCGACGAGGAGGGCTTCGCCGCCTTCGTCCACCGGCTGCTGCCGGACCTCGACGAGGAGCTGATCCGCCGGATCGCCCGGATCGTCGGGGAGACGTACGAGTTCGAGTACAGCTTCCGCGAGCTGGCCGAGCGCCGGCTGTCGGCCCCGGTGACGCTCTTCAAGGCCGCCGGTGACGACTACTCGTTCATCGAGGGCATCGAGGGAGGCTCCGGCTGGTCGGGGGCCGCGCCGGGGACGGTGCGGCTGGCCGGGGACCACTACGGCGTGCTGCGGGAGCCCGGGGTGGCGGAGCTGGCCGCAGCGGTCGCCGCCGCGGCGCACGACTGACCCGCCGTCGCCGGACCGCCGCCCGGGAGCCGTTCAGTTCCCGGGCGGTACCGGCACCGGCGCCTCGGCGAGGGTCCTGATCCGGGCCAGCCGCCGGTCCCAGTCGGCGGCGAGTCCGGCCAGCCAGCGCGCCGTGTCGTCCAGCGCGGCCGGGCGGACGGCGTAGCGCACCTCGCGCCCGGCCCGGTGGCCGGCGACCAGCCCGGCGGCGTCCAGCACCGCGAGGTGCTTGACCACGGCCTGGCGGGAGACCGGGAGCCGCCCGGCGAGGGTGGTCGCGGTGGCCTCGCCCCGGTCGGCGAGCAGGTCGAGCAGCCGGCGGCGGGTCGGGTCGGCGAGGGCGCCGAGCACGCCGTCGACCGCCTCGCCGCCGGGGCTCCGGTCCGCCGTCGCGGTGTCGTTCATGGGCTGCTCCTCGGCCGTCACCAGCGGTTGCAACCTCATGGTTGCACGTGGCCCGGACCAGGGGCAATCCGGCGGCCGGGCGGCCCGGCTCAGCCCCACCACTGCTCGGGGACGGCGGCGGGCCCGCGCTCCGCCTCCTCCTCCGGGGCGGGGCCGACCCGGGTGGGGCCGCCGGTGACGAGCAGTCCGTCGGGGCCCGCCTCCGCCACCCGGTAGCCGGACTCGCGCAGCACGGCGGCGACGGCACCGGTGACCGCCGCCCGGATGCCCACGGCGGGCGGCGGGCCGCCGGCCGCCCCGTCGGCGGGCGGCCAGTCGATCACCACCCCGCGCGGGCCGGGATCGATCCGCAGGCCCGAGGGCCCGCGCCCGGTGTCGAAGCCGGCCCGGGCCAGGTCGGCTGTCACGTCCTCGAAGAGTTCCCGGTGTTCCACCATTGGCGCAGCGTAGGCCCGGCCCCGCACCCTCCCCGGGCGCGGCGCGCGCCGAAACGCTTCACCGCGCCGCCAACAGCACCCGAGCGCAGCATCGGAGCCGCGGCCGACCCCGCGAGGGGGCGGCGGCCCCCCGGACGGGCCGACACGAGCGGCCGGACGGGCCGATGGACGTGCACAGTCGGCGCGCTCCCGACAGCATGACAGAGTAAGCGCTCCATCACTTTGAGCAACGGGGCGGCGGGTCGCCGGATCCGCGCGCCGGCCTGCCCGGCACCCCCGCATCGAGAGGTCCGATGATCACATCACTCCATCGGCCGGCCGTTTCGCGGCCGGGCGTCCAGGACGTGCCGCGGCGGACGCCGGGGAGCCCGTCGTGAGAGCCGACCGGCAGCCGGGCCCGGGACCGGCCACCAGCACCCGCGCGGCGCCCGCCAACAAGGTCGAGGCCCTCGCCGACTGGACGGACGGACGGCTCGGCATCTACGCCCTGTCCAAGTCCAACCTGCGCAAGATCTTCCCGGACCACTGGTCCTTCATGCTGGGCGAGATCTGCCTCTACACCTTCCTCATCATCATCCTGACCGGCGTCTGGCTGACCTTCTTCTTCATCCCGTCCATGGGCGAGGTCGTCTACGACGGCAGCTACGTCCCGCTCAAGGGCATCCGGATGTCGGAGGCCTACGCCTCGACGCTGGACATCAGCTTCGAGATCCGCGGCGGCCTGCTGATCCGCCAGATCCACCACTGGGCCGCGATCGTCTTCGTGGCCGGCATGTTCGCGCACATGATGCGCGTCTTCTTCACCGGCGCGTTCCGCAAGCCCCGGGAGCTCAACTGGCTGTTCGGCGCGGGCCTGCTGTTCCTCGGCATGTTCGACGGCTTCATGGGCTACTCGCTGCCCGACGACCTGCTCTCCGGCACCGGCATCCGGTTCATGGAGGGCGCGGTCCTCGCCGTGCCGATCGTCGGGACGTACTTCGAGATGTTCATGTTCGGAGGCCAGTTCCCGGGCTCCGTGATCGTGCCGCGCCTCTTCACGGTGCACATCCTGCTGATCCCCGGCATCATGCTGGGCCTGCTGACGGCCCATCTGATCCTGGTCTTCTACCACAAGCACACCCAGTTCGCCGGGCCGGGGCGGAAGAACGAGAACGTGGTCGGCATGCCGCTGATGCCGGTCTACATGGCCAAGGCCGGCGGCTTCTTCTTCCTGGTGTTCGGCGTGATCGCGGCGATGGCCGCGATCGCCACCGTCAACCCGATCTGGTTGTACGGCCCCTACCGGCCCGACCAGGTGTCCACCGACGCCCAGCCCGACTGGTACATGGGCTTCTCCGAGGGCCTCATCCGGATCATGCCGGGCTGGGAGATCGGCCTGTGGGGCCACACGCTCGTGATGGGCGTGTTCGTGCCGCTGATGATCTTCCCGCTGATCCTGGTGGCGATCTGGTCCTACCCGTTCCTGGAGGCCTGGATCACCGGGGACAAGCGCGAGCACCACATCGCCGACCGGCCGCGCAACGCGCCGGTGCGCACCGCCTTCGGCGCCGCCTGGATCAGCCTCTACCTGATCCTGCTCGCCGCCGGCGGCAACGACCTGCTCGCCACCCACTTCCACCTGTCGATCAACGCGATCACCATCGCGGCCCGGATCGGCTTCTTCGTCGGACCGGTGATCGTCTTCGTGATCACCAAGCGCTGGTGCCTGGGCCTGCAGCGGCGCGACAAGGAGAAGGTGCTGCACGGGCGCGAGACCGGCGTCATCAAGCGGCTGCAGCACGGCGAGTTCGTCGAGGTGCACGCACCGCTGCCGCCGGAGCGGCTCTACACGCTCACCTCGCACGACCAGCCGCAGCCGGTGGTGCTGCCGCCCGAGGTGGACGAGAACGGGGTGGCCCGCAAGGTGTCGCTGTGGAAGCGCACCCGGGCCAAGCTCTCCCGCGGCTTCTACGGCGAGGGCGCCCAGATCGCCAAGCCGACCGCCGAGGAGCACCGGGAGGTCGGCAGCGGCCACCACTGACGACCCACGCGCACGGGCCCGCCGCGCACCCGAGGGTGTGCGGCGGGCCCGTGCGCGGCCGGCGGCGGGCCGTCAGGCGCGCAGCGCCGCCGGGAGGGCGGCGAGCAGCGCCGCGGCGAACGCCACGGACAGGCAGACGGCCGCCCAGCGGGCGCAGACCCGGCGGCACTCGGCGCGGTAGCGGGCGGCCAGTTCGCGGCACCGGCCCACGGCCCGGTCGACGATCTCCTCGGCGTACCGCAGCCGGTCGTCGGCGTAGGCGCTCTCCAGCGCCTCGCGGTCGTCCGCCGGGAGCCAGGGGAAGCGGTCGGCGAAGGCCCGGGCGTCCCGCGCGGCCGCCGCGACCTCCGCCTCCCAGGCGAGGTAGCCCTCCAACCTCGCGATCTCCGCCCCGGTGTCCGCCACCGGCCGGACGTTCCGCGCCTTCGGCGGACGCTGCCTGCCACCCATGACCGCTCCCTGTCCCGCGGGGGTCCCGCGCCGTCCCGTGCTGTCCCGTGCTGTCCCGTGCTGTCCCGTGTGCGTCCCGCCCCCACTCCGTGGACCGCTCAGCGACCAGGCCATCACTACCAGTGACCGAATGGCACCCGGCCGCCGACTCGCCGGGCCACCGCACCCCGGCTCCGGGAGCCGCCCGGCCGGCGGGCGGCGCACGGTCCGCGTCGCACGCCGGGGCCACGGCGGCGCGCCCCGGCACGCGCCCGCACCGAACGCCACCCCCGTGCCGCCGTGGACACGCTCCGCACACAGCCGTGTACCATCGGCGATCGAGGCGGCGCCCCGGACCGGCGCCGGACCGCCGTCCCCCGGCCCCGTCCGGGGCGCGAACCAGGAGGTCAGCCATGCCCGACGCCGGTCGGTTCAGCGAGTTGGGCGAGCAGGGCTCGCGTGCGGTGATGGAGGCGGCGGCCGTCCTGGAGCGCGAGCTGGCCGCCGGAATCTCCGACGCCAAGGCCGCGACCGAGCGACTGACCACCGAACACCGCGTCGACCAGGAGGAGTTCGACCGACTGGTGCGCCGGGTCTCGGAGAACACCCACCAGCTCATCGACGCGGTCAGCGAGCGGGTGCTCGCCACCACCACCGGTGAGGTGTCCGAGCACACCGAGCGGCTCACCGCCAACGCCCACGACGTCCTCGACCTGCTGCTGCGCCTCGGCTCGCTCGCCCCCGGCCTCGCCAACCGCGGCCTGCAGGACGCCTTCGGACCGCAGCGCGCCGCGCGGGCGGACGACGGCGCCGGGCCCGACCAGCGGCCGCAGGGGTGACGCTCCCGGGCGCGTCCCCCGCCCTCGGCGCGCCGCTCGTCGAACTCGTCCTGGCCCGCTACCGCGAGCGCACCGTCGCCGAACTCCTGCGCCACATCCCCGAGCAGAGCCCGCCCTACCTCTACGACCTGGCCGCCGACTACCCGACCCGCCCCTGCAAGGGCCTGCGCGCGGCGCTCTGCCTGGCCACCTGCGCGGCCTTCGGCGGGCGGTCCGAGCGGGCCCTCAACCCGGCCGTCACCGTGGAACTGTTCCACAACGGCTTCCTCGTCCACGACGACATCCAGGACGGCAGCGAGCTGCGCCGGGGCGCGCCCACCCTGCCCGCCCGGTACGGCGTCGAGGTCGCGCTGAACGTCGGCAACGCGACCAACCTGCTCGGCCTGCGCCGGGTGATGGCCAACCGGCGCGGACTCGGCGGGGAGCTGGCCTGGCGGCTGTTCGAGGAGACCGAGCTGATGTGCCGCCAGTCCCTGGAGGGCCAGGCGCTGGAGATCGCCTGGATCCGCGACAACGTCTGCGGGCTGACCAGCACCGACTACTACCGGATGTGCCTGAAGAAGACCTCCTGGTACACCTTCCTCTACCCGTGCCGCTCCGGCCTGCTGGTCGCCGGGGGCGCGGGCGCCGACGCGGGCCGGCTGGACCGGTTCGGCTGGTACCTGGGCGCCGCCTTCCAGATCCAGGACGACGTGCTCAACCTGACCGGGGCGGCCGAGGAGTACGGCAAGGAGATCGCCGGGGACCTCTGGGAGGGCAAGCGCACCCTCATGCTGATCCACCTGCTGGAGCGCGCCACCCCCGCCGAACGGGCCCGGGTGGTGCGCCATCTGAGCCTCACCCGGGCGCAGCGCGGCCCCGGGGCGGCGGCGGAGGTCGGCTGGCTGCTCGACCGGATGGCGGCCTACGACTGCGTGGCCGCCGCCCGGGAGGCGGCGGCCGGGCTGGTGGCGGCCGCCGGGCGGGAGGTCGCGGCGGTGCTGGCGGGGGCGCCGGAGCCGCCGGACGAGGAGGCCGCGCAGGCCCTGGCGTTCCTCGCCGCGCTGCCGGACTTCGTGGTGGCCCGCGGCCGTTGACCCCCCGTCCACGCTCCGCCCCGGGCGATGTCACCCCGGTTGCGTAGGATCCGCGACGTCGGTCCCGGACGGAGGGAACCGGCCGCGCGGTGGCCCGCGTCACCGGGGATGACGTCGCACAGGTCGAGGTGGGGTGGGGTGGCCGATGTTCGTACGGTCCGGTCTGCGGGAACTCGAACGGCTCGCCGGGCGGCTGCCGGCCGGCGCCGAGCTGTACCGGCTGCGCCCCGACGGCCGCGTCCTGCTCGCGGACCGGGACGGCGCCCGGGAGTTGGGGCCCGAATCGGCGCACGGCCCGGCCGGTGAGGAGCTGCTGCGGTTCATCGACGAGGGCCAGTTCGCCCACTACCTGGTCGGCGACGCCAAGACCTCGCCGGAGCGGCCGTCGAACGCCACCTACAAGCTCGGCATCGTCGCGCCGCGCAGCGCCTTCACGCCGCACGCGCACGGCGGCGAGCACCTGGTGCTCAGCCTCGGCCACGCCGCCTGCGGCCTGTACGACGCCGAACGGCGCCGGGTGGTGGACCTCCCGCTGACGCCGGGGCTGCTGATCCGGATACCCGAGCTGATGCCGCACTCCTTCGCCAACCGGGGCCGCGGGCCGCTCAACATCCTGGCCGCCAACACCGGGTACGGCATCGACCACGAGGACTACGCGATCACCGCGGCCGAGGCCGAGCGCCGCGCGGAGGGCGAACTCGCCGAGGCCCTGCGGGCGGTGGAGCGGGAGCAGCGGATCGGGCCGGTGGGCCGGCGGGAACGGCTGGCGGCCGGGCTGCGCCGCCTCGCGGCGGCACTGGAGGACTCCGGCCGATGATCTGCCCGAGCTGTGCGGCCCGACTGCTCGCCCGTGAACGCGCCGGGCGGGTCTGCGCACGCTGCCGCAAGCCGTTCGCGCTGGAGCCGAAGCTGGACAAGGGCCTGCACGACCTGCGCCTGCGGCGCACCGTGGAGCGGCTGGGCGACGGGGGCCGGGTCGTCCTGACGGTGGAGCAGCTGCGCTGGGCCTTCCACGACCGGCGCCCGCCCGGTCGGGTTCCCCGCAAGGACCCGCCCGCGCGGCCGAATCCGCCGAGGTTCGACCATCCGGTCGCCATCGCCGTCAACGCCGCCACGGGTGCGGCGGCGTTGGCCGGCGCCTGCTACCTGGCGACCCTGGCGATCGGCCTGCTGGTCTTCTGCCTCCCCCTGGCCGCCCTCGGCGTCATGATGCTGCGCGGAGCGGCGAGCGAGCTGGCTCGGTGGACCCGGCGGAGCGGGCTGAGGTCCGCCCACGAGCAGGCCGAACGGGCCTGGCGGGAACGGAAGGACCGCCTCCGGCAGGAGGAGGCCCGGTGGACCTCGCCGCTCAGCCACGGCAACACCTGGAGCGCCGGGGAGTTCCGCATCTCGGTCGTCGAGCGCTGGATCGCGGTCCACGGCGCGCTCCCGGAGGGCGTGGTCGCGGAGTCCGCCGTCCGGATGGCCGCGTTGGACGGCCCGCCGGCCCTCGCCGTGCTCTGCCCGGACTGGACGGTGACCGCGTTCCTGCACGCCAACGGCTTCCCCGCGCGGTACCGGGCGGTGCTCGTCGCCACGCCGGGCGAACTGCCGCGGCACCTGCCGGTGGTGGTGCTGCACGACGCCTCGCCGAACGGCTGCCTGCTGGCCGCCGAGGCCCGCGCCGCGCGGCCGGACAGCACGGTGGTGGACGCCGGGGTGTCGGCGCGCACCGTCCTGGCGGCGGGCGCGCGGGCCGTCCAGCTGTACGAGCACCAGCTGCGCGCGCCGCTGAGGGAACAGCTGCGGCGGCTTCCCGCGCTCACCGAGGGGGAGCGCGCCTGGTTCGGCCGGGGCATGTGGAGCCCGCTCGCCGCCCAACCGCCCCAGCGCGTCCTGGCGGTGGCCGAGCGGGCCGCCGACCGGGCGCTGAACCGCCATGTCGGATTCCTCACCTGGCCGGTGCCGGAGGTACCGCAATGATCTGCCCGCACTGCTCGAAGGACCTGCTCCAGCGCCAGCGCACCAGGCGCCGCTGCACGTACTGCCGCAAGGAGTTCGCGCTCGACCCGAAGATCGACGGCCCCGGCCTGCACGACGTCCGGATCCGCAAGCTGACGGCGAAGCTCTCCGACGAGGGCCGGCTGACCGTCACCAGCGGGCAGCTCAACTACGCCCTGCAGCACCGGGGGCGGCCACCGCAGAAGTTCCGCGGCAGCAAGAGCGACGCGGTCGGCCTGTTCGGCCTCGCGGTGCTGCTGACCGTGGTGGCCGTCGTGCTGAGCGCGACCGGCTTCGGTCAGTGGATCCTGCTGGCCGCGCTCGCGCTGGTCGGCTTCGGCATCCGCGCGTGGTGGCTGGCCGACGTGCCCGCGCCGGACACCCCGGTGGCGTCGCGCTGGACCGAGGACGCCTTCCGCAGCACCGTGCTGGACCGCTGGCGGAAGGTCTACGGCGCCCTGCCCGCCGGGCTGGTGGAGGACGGGCTGGTCCGGCCCGGGCCGCCGCCCGCCGACCCGGCCTTCGTCCTGCTCTGCCCGGACCGGACGGTCAGCGCCTTCCTGCACGCCAACCGCTACCACGAGCGCCACCGCGCGCTGCTCGTCACCGACCTGCGGGCCGTCCCGGCGGGCCTGCCGCTGGTGGTGCTGCACGACGCCTCGCCGTACGGCCATCTGCGGGCCGCCGAGGCCCGGGCCGGGCGGCCCGGACTGCGGGTGCTGGACGCCGGGCTCTCGGTGCGCACCGTGCTGGTCGACGAGCACAAGTACACGCTGCTGCGCGACCTCCACCACGCGCAGGACCTGCCGGCGCGGCTGGAGCGGCAGCTGCCCGAGCTGACCGGCAGCCAGCGCGCCTGGTTCGCCGACGGCTGGTGGACCCCGCTGGCCGCGCTGCCGCCGAAGCGGCTGCTGGCGCTCGCCGAGCGGGCCGCCGAGCGGATCACCGCGCCGCCGGCGCCCCGGGACCCGGCCGCCCGCCGGAGCGGGCCGGTGCGCTCCCCGGCGGCGGGGCGGCCGGAGACCCCGGTCGAGACCCGCCGGCGGGCGCTCGCCGTGGGCTTCATGAGCTGGCCCGAGTCCGGACCGGACGGCACGGCCGGGGACGGCAGCCGCCCGGGCGGCCCGGACCTCGGGAAGGGCCCCGCATGACGGCGGGGACGACGAGAGGCAGGAACCGAATGACCCCGCATCCGCTGCTGGACGGCGCGTTGACCGTCGCCGCCGCCCGGGCCGGGGCGCCCGGCGGTCTGCGGTACACCGAGCGCCAGCTCTACTACGAGCTGTGCCGGGTGCTCCAGCCGCTGCACGCCGGACCGCGCCGGATCCCGTACACACTGGCGCCGCCCGTCCGGTACGCCCGGTTCGCCGCCGCGCTCGCCGCGCGCCGCGACGGGCTGCCCGGCCTGCTGCCGCCGCCCGCGCCCCGCCCGGCCGGCCCGCGGACGACCGCCGCCGCGGCGTCCGACCTCTACGACTACGGGCTGCCCCGGCTGCTGGTCTGCCAGAGCCGCGAGATCACCGCGATGCTGCTCGCCAACGACCTGCACCTGGAGGCCGCCTGCCCGATCGTCGCGGCCGAGGACCTGCCGCTCGACGAACGGCTGGTGGCCGCGCTGGAGCGGGCCGGGGGCGCCGTCGTGCACGTGCTGCACGACGCCAGCCCCTCGGGACTCGCCCGATTCGAGGAGGTCCGGGCCGCGTACGGGCCGCAAGCGGCGAACGGCGCGGCGCCCGGCGTCCGGGTGCGCTCGATGGGCCTGGTGCCCCGGCACGCCGTCACCCTGCACCTGACCTCCGGACGCGGCCCGCGCGGCTACCGGGGCCCGCTGCCGGCCGGGCTGCGGCCCGAGGAACGGGCCTGGCTCGGCAGCGGGCGGACCATCGAACTGGCCGCCGTCGCCCCGGCCCGGCTGCTGCACACGGTGATCCGCCAGGTCCGCGGCGGCGCCGCCTCCGGACCGCGCCGCAGCCCGCTGGCCCGGCGGGTGCGCACCGCGCGCGGCAGCGGCTTCCTCAGCTGGCCGGCCGGCTGAGCCCGCCCACTCCCCGTCACCTCCCCGCCGACCCGCCCGTCCCGGCCCGATCCGTGAGGACCCCGCACCCATGAGCAATGCCCGCCACCTCGGCTACCGCGACGAACTGCTGGCGGACGGCCAAGTGCACCGCCGGTACGAGGACGGCCGCAGCGAGTGGCGCCGGCGCGGCACCGACCGGCAGATCCACTGGCACGACAGCCTCGGCCGCTCCGGCACCGACGAGCCCCTCGGCCGCGACCTGGTCAAGCGGCGGTACGCGGACGGCACCGCCGAGTACGGCCGCGACCTCGGCTACGGGCGCACCGTGTGGGGCGGCGGGCTGGTCACCCTCAACCGCAGCTCCTTCGGCGGGCGGCTCGGCGTGGTGGTCGGCGCCCTCGGCGTGGCCGGCGTCGCCGCGATCACCGCCGCGCAGCTGCCGCCGGACGAGCTGTCGGCGGCGCAGGAGGAGGAGCTGCGCGCCGAGGCCCGGCGGCAGGCCGCCGCCTCCGACACCGGCGGGGGCGGGGGCGGTGGCGGCGGCGGGGGCGGGGGCGGCGACGTGTCCCCGGACGGCGACGGCGACGACGGCCACCGCGGCGATCCCGGCGCCGACGACGGGTCCGCCGACTTCGCCGACTGGAACGACTCCGACGACGGCTGGGACGGCGACGACTTCGGCTGAGCCCCCGCCCGCCTCCGCATCCAGGCCCCGCCTCCGCATCCGGGCCCGCTCCCGCCCCGACGGGCCGCCACTCGACGAAAGGCACCGCACCACCATGCCCCGCTGCTGCGCCTGCTCCGGCCCCGACGCCGACCGGGCCCGCACCCACCTGGCCGCGCTCACCGGCAGCCCCGCGCCCGACGGCGCCCGGGCCGCCCTGCTCCCCGCCGAACCCGGCTTCGCCACCGGCCCGTTCACCGTCGACGGCACCACCGCCGTCGGCGAGGTGACCCTGCACAACCGGCCCGAGCTGCTCGCCGCCCTCGCCGCGGCCGGCTCCCCCGCACCCGCCGGCTGCCCCGACGGCGAGCTGCTGCTGCGCCTGTGGCTGCGGCTCGGCGCGGAGGGCCTGCGGCGCGCCGACGGGATGTTCGCGCTCGCCGTCGTCGACGGCGCCGACCTCGTCCTGGTGCGCGACCACACCGGTACCCGCACCCTGTTCTACGCCCGCGCCGACGGCTGCTGGGCCGCCTCCACCTCGCTGCGCGCCCTGCGGCACTGGCCCGCGCTCGGCACCGGCCTGAACCTGGCCGCCGTCCGCTCCTTCCTCACCTTCGCCTACCTGCCCGGCGAGGAGACCCTGCTGCGCGGCGTGCACGAGGCGCTGCCCGGCCGCGTCCTGCGCCTCGCCGCCGACGGCACCGCCCGGCAGGAGCCATTCTGGGAGCCCGCCGAGCGCCTGCCCGAGGGCGAGGCGCCGCCGGCCGGGACGTACGCGCGGGAGCTGCGCGGGCTGCTCGAGGAGGCCACCGCGCGACGGCTGCCGGAGGGCGGGCCGGTCGGGGTGCTGCTGTCCGGCGGCGTCGACAGCTCGCTGGTCACCGCGCTCGCCGCCAAGCTGCACGACCACCCGGTGCACACCTACTCGATCAGCTTCGGCGACCGGCTGCCCAACGAGCTGGGGTACTCCGGGCTGGTCGCCGACCACTGCGGCACCCGCCACCGGATCCTCACCGTCTCCGGCGAGGAGGTCGCCGCCCGGCTCGCCGACACCGTCGCCCTGCTCGACAGCCCGGTCGGCGACCCGCTGACCGTCCCCAACCTGATGCTCGCCGAGGCCGTCGCCGCCGACGGGATCACCGTCGCCCTCAACGGCGAGGGCGGCGACCCGGTGTACGGCGGTCCGAAGAACCTGCCGATGCTGGTCCACGAGCTGCACCGGGACGACCCGTCCCCCGAGGCGCGGGCCGAGGCCTACCTGCGGTCCTACCGCAAGTGCTACGAGGACCTGCCCCGGCTGCTCACCCCCGACGCGCTGCGCGCCCTGGCCGGCGAGCCGCAGCCGCGCCGCTTCGTCGCCCCGTACCTGGCCCCCGGCGCGATGCACGCGCTGCTCAACCAGCTGCTGCACTGCAACCTGCGGACCAAGGGCGCGCACCACATCCTCACCAAGGTCGAGCGGCTCACCGCCTCGCGCGGGGTGCAGGGCCGCTCGCCGCTGTTCGACCGGCGGGTCGTCGACCACGCCTTCGCCACCCCGCCGACCCTCAAGCTGCGCGGCACGGTGGAGAAGTGGGTGCTCAAGGAGGCCGTGCGGGACCTGCTGCCCGCGGCGGTCGTCGACCGGCCGAAGAGCGGCATGCGGGTACCGGTCCAGCAGTGGCTGCACGGGCCGCTGCGCGAGCTCTGCGGCGAGCTCCTGCTCGGGCGCACCGCCCGCGAGCGCGGGCTGGTCCGCCCGGACACCGTCCGCACCTGGATGCGCCGCGAGGGCACGCTGCTGCCGCGCCAGGGCGGCAAGCTCTGGCTGGTGCTCACCCTCGAACTCTGGCTGCGCGCCTACGACCTGTGACCCCGTCGATCGCCCCGTCCCCTGCTGCCCCGGCCCGGGAGGCCCCGTCATGGCACCGTCCACCGAATCCCCCGAAGCGCCCGAACTCCACCTGACCGACCCGCGCACCGGCCACACCCGGGGCACGCTCGTCCCGGCGCGCGCCGGGCAGGTCGCCGACACCGTCGCCCGCGCCCGGGCCGCCGCCCCGCGCTGGCGCGCCCTCACCCCGCGCGAGCGCGAGCGCCGTCTGGACGCGCTCGCCGACCTGATCGAGCGCCACCTCACCGAGTACACCGTGCTGGAGCAGGCCGGCACCGGGAAGCCCGAGGCGGAGGCCGCCGCCGAGATACGCGAGGTCGCCGACCTGTTCCGGTTCTACGCGGGCGCCGCGCGCACCGGCACCGCGCCCGCCGCCGGCCGCTACCTGCCGGGCCACGAGAGCTGGGTGCGCTGGGAGCCGGTCGGCGTGGTCGCCGCCGTCGTGCCGTGGAACTACCCGCTGCTGATGGCCGCCTGGCGCGGCGCCCCGGCGCTCGCCGCCGGGAACACGGTGGTCGTCAAGCCCGCCGAGACCACCCCCGACTCCGCGACGCTGCTGGCCGCCCACGCCGCCGAGGCGCTCGGCGAGGGCGTGCTGACCGCCCTGCCCGGCGACCGCGAGACCGGCCGGCTGCTGGTCGCCGCCGAGGTCGACCTGATCGCCTTCACCGGCAGCGCCGCCGCCGGCGCCGACATCGCCGCCCGGGCCGGCCACCGCCGGGTCAGCCTGGAACTCGGTGGCAACAGCCCCGTGCTGGTCCTGCCGGACGCCCCCGCGCACACCTGGTCCGCGCTCGCCGCCGCCTGCACCTACAACGCCGGGCAGAGCTGCGCGGCGCCCGCGCGGGTGATCACCCTCACCGGGCACTACGAGCGGACCGTCGAGGCCCTCGCCGCCGCGCTCGGCGCACGCGAGGCCGGCCGCGACTTCGGCCCGCTCAACAACCCCGACCAGGCCGCCCGCTACGACCGGATCCTCGCCGCCTCGGGCGCCGGGCGCTCACTGCCCGCCCCCGGCCGCGGCGACGGCCTCTGGCGCCCCGCCCGGCTGCTCGCCGACCTCCCGGACGACGACCCGGCGGTGGTCGAGGAGGTGTTCGGCCCGCTGCTGACCGTCCAGCACGCCCCGACCGTCGAGGCGGCACTGGCCCTCGCCAACGCCGTGCCGCAGGCGCTCGGCGCCGGCGTGTGGACCGGCGACCTGTCCGCCGCCCTCGACCTCACCGCCCGCCTGGACGCCGGCGAGACCTGGATCAACTGCCACCTCGTCCAGACCGCCGAACTCCCGCACGGCGGCCGCGGCGCCTCCGGCCAGGGCACCGACCTCTCGGTCCTGGCCCTGCACGAGTACCAGCGGCCCAAGACGGTGACGGCCCGGCTCTGAGCGTCCCGTGCCGGCACCTCGCCCGAACGGGCCCGACCGGGCCCGACCGGGCCGCGACCGCTCGCCGCGGCCCGGTCGGACCCGCTGCCGGGTCAGCGCTCGGGAGTCCACTCGCCCCAGGACGCGGGGAGCGTCCGCGACCGGTACCAGCGGCGGCCGTCCACGCCCTCGGCCGAGCTGGTCACCGTCAGGCGAAGGCCGAGGGGCGGCCGAGGGCGACCAGGTGGTGGTCCTTGGTGCCCACGTAGATGCGGCCCCGGTCGGTGGCGGGGACGGAGAACTTGCTGACGGTGCCGATCGGGAAGGACCGGCGCAGCCGGAGGGTGCCGCCGGCCGGGACGGGGTCGTAGGCGCGCAGTTCGCCGCCCTCGCCGTAGCTGCCGGTGCCGGACCAGATCACCCAGACCAGGGCGGAACCGCCGCGGGTGCCGTCGGAGGTGACCACGGGCGAGCCGGACATCTTCAGGTAGTCCTCGGCGCTGGTGCCCGCGCTGGTCAGCTGCGGGAGCCCGGCGGCGCTCACCGAGTACTTGAGGGCGCGCAGCTTGCCGTAGTTCTCGACGGTGTAGACGTAGCCGCCGTCGCCGCCCCAGACCGCCGGGTGGCCCCAGACGCCGCCGTAGGGGCCGGTGAGGCCGACGACCCTGTCGGTGCCGTTCGGGCCCTGGCCGGTGCCGCCGAGGTCGTCGCGGTCGAGCAGGAAGATCCGGCCGTCCTTGCCGACCTGGACGAGCAGCCGGGGGTGGGCGGGGGTGCCGAAGGAGGACGGCAGGGCCACCGGGCCGCCGGAGCCGAGGTCGGTGTCCCGCTGGTCGAGGGCGGCGTTGTCGGTGGGGCTGAAGAAGTCCACCGGGGCGAAGCCGCCGTCGGCCCCGACGGCGAAGCGGATCACCGACTCGCCGAGGCCGCCGGGCGGGCGGTTGCCGGGGCCGGGGGCGGGCGAGGCGCCGGCGCCCCGGCCGTTGGCGGTGGTGAGGAAGAACCGGCCGGGGCCGTCGGAGACGAGGCCGCTGCCGGACATCCACACCGAGGCCCGCTGGGTGTCGGAGCCCGCGACGGTGGAGAACAGGGTGAGCTTGCGGGTGCGGGTGTCGAGACCGGCCACCGTGCCGATGTAGTCGCCGATGCCGCAGAGCGAGCCGAAGCCGAAGAGGAGCCGGCCGTCGAGGAGCAGCAGCCCCGCGCGCTGGAGGGAGCGGTAGGCGTTGAAGGGCTTGCCGGGGGCGTTGACCGGGTCGCCCTCGACGGTGACCGGCCAGCCGCTGCGCTCGGCGCCGGTGCGGGCGTCGACGGCGTGCACGTAGTAGTGCGGGTGGTGGTCGTCGGGACCGTCGTCGACCTTGCTGGTGAGGTAGACGGTGCCGGTGGCGGGGTCGTACACGGGCGTCGAGGTGGTGCCGACGTTGGGGCCCGGGTCGGAGCAGCCGATCGCGGCCGACGCCCAGGCCGGGCCCATCTCGCGGTGCCAGACGATCCTCCCGGTGTTCGCGGCGACGCCGTACACGTGGTTGGTCTCGGTGGCGGTGACGACGAGGTCGCCGATCACCAGCGGCTGGGCGAAGACCTGGCCGTTGAGCTGGGTGGAGAAGCGGACGCCGAAGTCCGGCCGGTCGACCTCGGCGGGGCTCAGCAGCGGTTCGGCGCGGTCCCAGGCGGTGCGGTCGGTCCCGAAGGAGATGGTGGTGACGTCGGCGCGGGCGGTGCCGGCGGCGAGCGGGCCGAGCAGGGCGAGGCCGGTGAGGAGCGCGGCGGTGCGGGCCGGACGGCGCCGCAGCGGGCGGGCGGTGCGGTTCATGGCGCCATGGTTCGGCGGGCCGGACGCGGCCACCAGCGGACGTGGTCCAGTCGGCGGGCACCCGTTCGCGCCGTTCGCCGGACGGGTGGGCCGGGCTGCTCTATGGTCGGTGCGGCAGTGGTCCGAGTGACAGGGGGTACGGCGGGTGCGGTACGGAATCATCGGGACGGGCGGGGTCGCGCGGACGATCGCGGACCGGCTGGTCGGGCTCGGGCAGGAGGTGACGCTCGGGTCCCGGAGCAAGGAGAACGAGGCCGGCGCGGCGTGGGCGGAGCAGGCCGGGCCCGGCGGGCACCACGGCACCTTCGCGGACGCGGCGGAGTTCGGCGAGGTGGTGCTGAACGCCACCCCGGGAACGGTGGCGGTGGAGGCGCTGCGGGCGGCGGGGGCCGGGCACCTGGCCGGCAAGCTGCTGATCGACCTCTCCAACCCGCTGGTCTTCTCGGCGGAGGGCGAGCTGACGCTGGATCCGGTGAACACCGACAGTGTCGGTGAGCGGATCCAGCGGGAGTTCCCCGAGGCGCTGGTGGTGAAGACGCTCAACACGCTGACCGCGCCGCTGATGGTGGACCCGGCCCGGCTGGAGGGCGAGCACAACCTGTTCGTGGCCGGGAACGACGCGGACGCCAAGGCGCGGACGGTGGCGCTGCTGGGCACCTTCGGCTGGCCGGCGCAGTGGGTGATCGACCTGGGCGACATCACGGGTGCCCGGGCGATGGAGATGATGATGCCGTTCTGGATCCGGCTGATGGGGGCCTTCGGCACGGCGGAGTTCAACTACGCGTTCAAGCGCGCCCGGTAGCGCGCGGGACAGGACGGCGCCCCGCCCCCTCCGGAGAGGGGCGGGGCGCGTCCGTGCGGGTGGTGCTACCGGCGGCCGGTGGAGGCGTGCACCCGGTCGTCCGAGTCGTCGTCCTCGACCGGTTCGGGCGTACCGGCCGGGCGCGGCACCCGGACGGCGCCCGGGGCGCGGCGGCCCTTCCGGGCGGCCTCGGCGAGGGCGAGCTGCCGGTCGGCCTCGGCCTGGATGGCGTCCTTGTCGCCGATCTCGGCGTCCGGCAGCGCGTCGGGGAGGATGTCCTCCAGCAGGCGCAGCGGCCGGTAGGCGAGGCCGAGCAGGCCCCAGACGGCGAGCAGCAGGCCGACCAGCACGAGCAGCAGGCCGGCGCCGCGGCCCGGTCCGGTGCCGAGCACCAGGCCGACCGAGTCGGCGAGCGCGCCGCCGGGGCGCATCAGCGGCTCGAAGACGTGGTCGGAGAGCGGGCCGGCGGTGAGGAAGCCGAGCGGCATCATCGACATGGCGAGCATCTGGTTGGTCGCCAGGACGCGGCCCTGCAGCTCCATCCCCACCTTGGTCTGGATCAGCGACATCCAGTGCGAGTTGAGGATCATCATCGACGCCCAGAGCAGGAAGAGTCCGCAGGCGGTGAGCGCGGTCTCGGGGCGGCTGCCGGTGACGACGGCGGCGACGCCGACCACGGAGGTGAAGCCGATCATGCCGACGGAGCGGCGGCGGGTGCCGCCCCAGAGCCCCATGACCAGGGCGCCGACCATCGCGCCCAGGCCGCCGAGGGCGGTGATGACGCTGAGCTGGAAGGGCGTCCCGGTGGCGAGCACCATCGGGGTGATCAGCACGGTGGCGACGGCGAACAGGTAGTTGAACACCACGAAGAAGACCACCATCGCGACCAGGCTGTGCCGGCGCGCGATGTACCGCCAGCCGGTGACGACCTCCCGCCAGAGCGGCTCCTCCTGCTTGTCGAACATCGCGTTCGGGAAGCGGACCATCAGCAGGCAGGTGACGCCGATGAGGAAGGTGCCCATGTCGAAGAGCACGACACCGTGCAGGCCGACCAGGGAGACCAGGACGCCGCCCGCCAGGATGGCCATCATGTCGCCCGCGCCGGTGCCGAGCTGGGCGAGGCCGTTGGCCTGTCCGAGGTAGCGCTTGGGCACCAGCTGGGTGATCGCGGCGAGGTAGGCGGGCCGTTGGAAGGCTCCGCAGGTCGAGCCTATGCAGGCCACGATGTAGATGTGCCAGATCTCCAGGAGGTCGGCCCAGAGCAGCACGCCGAGGCTGAGCATGCCGGCGGCGGCCACGGTGTCCGTGGCGATCATGATCTTGCGCCGGTCGACCCGGTCGGCGAGCGCGCCGGCGACCGGCAGCAGCAGGACGGCCGGCAGCACCGCGATGAACGAGATCATCGCGAAGTCGAAGGCCGAGTTGGTCTGCTGGTAGACCCAGACGCCGAGGGCGAAGGTGGAGAGACTGGTCCCGATCATCGAGACGAACTGGCCGATCGCCACCTTGGCGAAGGTGCCCAGTTCGGCCCGGGCCGCCGGGCGCTTCTCCGCGACCTGGTCGGCGACCGTACCGGTGGCGGCGAACTCCGCCAGCACCCGGGCGAGCTCATCGGCCTGGTGCTTGAGGAAGTAGTGCCCGGCGCGCGGGACGACCGCGAGGTCGACCGTGTCGCCGAAGTGCTCCCACTCGGTGAACCGCTCCTCGTAGAGCAGGGTGGCGCGGTCCTTCTCGCCGACCACGCACAGGATCGGGGCCTCGAGCTTCTCCGGCCGCTCGTCCCCGTAGGCGCGGGTGTAGAAGTCCTCGGCCTGCCGCACGTCGTGGCGCAGCGCCCGGACCAGGAAGTCCTGTTCGGCCTGGTCGTAGACGTCGGTGAAGCCGCCCATGGCGCGCAGGTACTCGAGGTAGCCGCGGTTGGACAGCGCCCGGTCACCCGGCATCCGGCGGGCCATCCACTCGGCGAAGCGGCCGGGCAGCCGGGCGGCGGGGAAGGTGCCGCCGAGGGCGAGGCCGCGCAGGTCGACACCGGCCGCCTCCATCCGGGCGCCCAGGGCGGTGGCGAGCGCGCCGCCCAGGCAGTGGCCGTAGAGCAGCACCGGGCCGTCGACCTTCTCCAGCACCTGGGCGGTCAGCGTGTCGGCGAGCGCGTCGAGGTCGGCGAGCGCGTCGTCGGGGCGGCTCGGGTCGTGGCCGGGCAGCTCGACGGCGTACAGCCGGTGGCCGGCCGGCAGCGCGTCGGCGAGCGGCTGGAAGGTGATCGGGCTGCCGCCGCCGTAGGGGACGCAGACCACGTTGATCCCGGCCGGGGCGTTGCCGCGGGTGAGCTTGTGCAGCAGGGTGCGCGGGCCGTCGTCGGCGGTGCCGCCGGCCTTGGCGTCGATCAGCGCGGCGAGCTCGCGGACCGTGGGGTGCTGGAACAGGTCGATGACCGACAGCCCGTCACCGATCAGGCGCACGGCGCGCACGGCGGAGAAGGAGTCGCCGCCGAGCGCGAAGAAGTCGTCGGCCGCGCCGATCTCCTCGGCCTCCAGCACCTGGCGGTAGACCTCGGCCACCGCGTGCTCGGTGTCGGTGGTCAGCTCGCCGCCGCCGGAGACCGGCTGGGCGGCGACCGGCTCGGGCAGGGCGGCCCGGTCGACCTTGCCGTTGGCGTTCAGCGGCAGGGCGTCCAGGACGACCAGCGCGGCCGGGACCATGTAGTCGGGCAGCCGGGTGCGCAGCGCGGCGCGCAGCTCGCCCGGGTCGGGCGCGGCGGCCGGGTCGGCGGGCACCAGGTAGCCGACCAGGGAGCGGGCGGCGCCCTCGCCGCGGGCGACCACGACGGTCTCGCGCACCTCGGGGCGGGCGGTCAGCTCGGCCTCGACCTCGCCGATCTCGACCCGGAAGCCGCGGATCTTGACCTGCTGGTCGATCCGGCCGAGGAACTCGACGGCGCCGTCGGGCCGGCGGCGGACCAGGTCGCCGGTGCGGTAGGCGCGGTGGCCCCCGATCTCCAGGAAGCGCTCGGCGGTGAGGTCGTCGCGGCCGAGGTAGCCGCGGGCGACGCCGCCGCCGGAGACGTACAGCTCGCCGGGGACGCCGAGCGGGACGGGGCGCCGGCGGGCGTCCAGCAGGTGGGCGCGGACGTTGCCGAACGGCCGGCCGAGCGGCGCGGTGGCCGCGTCGCCGAGGTCCGCGGGCACCGGCATGCCGAGCATCGAGACGGTGGTCTCGGTGGGCCCGTAGTGGTTGTGCAGCGGCAGGTCGGGCCGGGCGGCGCGGATCCGGGCCACCAGGTCGGGCCGCAGCGCCTCGCCGGCGCAGATCAGCAGCCGGGCGGGGAGGATCGCGCCGAGGCCGGTGCCGTGCGCGGCCAGGCCCTCCAGGTGGCTGGGGACCAGCTTCATGGCGTCGATCCGGTGCTCGGCCGCGTAGGCGGCGAAGGCGTCCGGGTCGGTGGCCTGGTCGCGGGTCAGCAGGTGCAGGCAGCCGCCGCCGGTGAGCGCGCCGAACACGTTGGTGGTGCCCAGGTCGGCGGCGAAGGTGGAGACCAGCGCCCAGTTCCAGCCCTGCTGGTCGCCGCCGATCCGCTCGCGCAGGCCGTGCAGGTAGTTGCGGTAGTTGCGGTGCTCGACGGCGACGCCCTTGGGCGCGCCGGTGGAGCCGGAGGTGAAGACGAGGTAGCACAGGTGCTCGGGGCGGACGTCCGCCTCGGGTGCGTCGGCGCGCTCCTCGCCGTCCGGGACGACCACCGGGAGGTCGCCGGTGAGCCGGTCGCGCAGGTCGTCGGTGGTGACGACGGCGGCGGCCCCGGAGGCGTCGAGCAGGCCGTGGATGCGCCCGTCCGGGTAGACCGGGTCGAGCGGCAGGTAGGCGCCGCCGGCCTTGAGGATGCCGAGCATGCCGACCACCAGGGCGGCGGAGCGCTCGACCAGCAGGCCGACCGGGCGGTCCGGGCCGACGCCGTGCGCGCGCAGCCGGTGGGCCAGCGCGTTGGCGCGCCGGTCGAGTTCGGCGTAGCTGAGCACACCGTCGGCGCCGCGCACGGCGGGCGCGTCCGGGGTGCGGCGGGCCTGTTCCTCGACCAGGCCGTGCAGGGTGCCGCCGAGGTCCCAGCCGCGCAGGGTCTCGTCGTCCCAGCCGGTGAGCTGCCGCTGCTCGGACGGGGTGAGCAGGGGAAGGTCGGCGAGCGGGCGCTCGGGGCCGGCGGCCATCGCGTCGAGCACCGTGGTGAGGTGGCCGAAGACCCGGCGCACGGTGGCCTCGTCGTACAGCTCGGTGCGCCAGACGAGGTCGGCGGCGAGTTCGCCGCCGGTGTCGACGACGGCCACCGACAGGTCGAACTTGGCGGTGTCGGTGCCGATCGGCCGCCAGTGGACGGTGTGTCCGGGCAGCTCGGGGCGGGCCTCGGCCTGGTTGTGGACGTTGAGCAGGACCTGGAACAGCGGGGTGTGGGCGAGCTCGCGCTCCAGGCCGAGCGCGTCGATCAGCCGCTCGAACGGCAGGTCCTGGTGGCCGTAGGCGCCGAGGGTGGCGTCCTTGACGCGCTCCAGGAGCTCACGGACCGTCGGGTCGCCGGAGAGGTCGGTGCGCATCGCCAGGGTGTTGACGAAGCAGCCGACCAGCGGCTCGGTCTCGCTGCGGGTGCGCCCGGCGATCGGGGTGCCGACGGTGACGTCCTCGCTGCCGGTGTAGCGGCCGAGGACGGTCTGCAGGGCGGCCAGCAGCACCATGTAGACGGTGGTGCCGGTCTGTTCGGCGAGGGTGCGGATCCGGCGGCTGCGCTCGGCGCCGAGCTCGGAGGTGAACCGGGCGCCCGCGGTGCCGGCGACGGCGGGCCGCGGCCGGTCGGCGGGCACCGTGACGGTGGCGGCGGCGCCGCGCAGGCGCTCCTGCCACCAGGCCTGCTGGCGGTCGAGTTCGGCGGCGAGGTCGGTCAGCTGCCAGTGCGCGACGTCCGCGTACTGGAGGGGCAGCGGCCCGAACGCCGGGGCGGCGCCGGTGCGCCGGGCGCCGTAGGCGGTGGCGAGGTCGCCGAAGAGCACGCCGATCGACCAGCCGTCGGCCGCGATGTGGTGCAGCACCAGGCTGAGCACGGCGCCGTCGCCGGTGCGCAGCAGGGCGGCGCGCAGCGGCAGGTCGGCGGCGAGGTCGAAGGGGCGGCGGGCCTCGGTCTCCAGCCAGTCGTCGACCTCGTCGGCGGGGACGTCGGCGGTGGTGAGGGTGAACCGGTCGGCGGGCAGCGCCTCGGGGCGCACCTCGCCGTCGACCTCCGGGTAGACGGTGCGCAGCACCTCGTGCCGGGCGAGGACGTCGGTGAGGGCGGCGCCGAGGGCGGCCTCGTCGGGCTCGCCGTCGAGGTGCAGGGCGAGCGGGATGTGGTAGGCGGCGCTGTCCGGCTCGTACTGGGCGAGGAACCACATCCGGCGCTGGGCCGAGGAGAGCGGCGCCGGGGTGCCCTCGGGGCGCGGGGCTATGGTGCGGCGCTCGGCGGCGCCGCCGGCCGCGGCCGCGGCCTTGGCGGCCTTGGCCTTGGCGAGGCGGGCGCGCAGCAGTTCCTGCCGTCTGGCGGCCGGATCCGGTTCCGGGGCGGTCCCGGAGGTGGGCTGGTCGGTCATGCGGTCTCCCCCGTTCGAGCGCCGGTGTCGCCGGCGGCCGGGTGTGCGTTCATGGGTCCGGACTCTCCGGTGTTGCCGGTGGCTCCGGATTCGGTGCGGTGGGTCGTCACAGCGTGCTCCCGGCGGTCTCGTCGAGGCCGCCGAGGTCGTCGAGGTCGTCGATCTCCTCCAGCAGGCGCTCCTCGACGCGGCGGGCCAGGGCGGCCAGCGTGCGGTCCTCGAAGACCACGCGCAGTGGCAGTTCGGTTTCGAAGGTGTCCCGGATGCGCGCGAGCAGCCGGGTGGCGAGCAGCGAGTGGCCGCCCAGCGCGAAGAAGTCGTCGTGCCGGGAGACCCGTTCGACCTTGAGGACCTCGATCCACAGGTCGGCGAGCAGTTCCTCGCAGTCGCCCTCGGGCGGGGCGCCGGCGCCGCCGAGCTGCGGCACGGGCAGCGAGGCCCGGTCGACCTTGCCGGCCGGGGTCAGCGGCAGCGCGTCGAGCAGCACGAGGCCGGCGGGCACCATGTAGTCGGGCAGCCGCTCGACCAGGGCGGTGCGCAGCGCGTCCTCGGTGAGGCCGGGGGCGACGGCGTAGCCGGCCAGGGCCGGGCCGGCCGGGGTCTCGACCAGCCGGGCGGCGCCGGCGGTGACGCCGGGGACGGCGGTGATCGCGGCCTCGATCTCGCCGAGCTCGATGCGGAAGCCGCGGAGCTTGACCTGGGCGTCGACGCGCCCGTGGTACTCCAGGCGGCCGTCGGCGCGGCGGCAGGCGAGGTCGCCGGTGCGGTACATCGGCGCGCCGTCGGTGCGGCCGGGTTCGGCGGTGAACCGTTCGGCGGTCAGGTCGGGCCGGCCGTGGTAGCCGAGCGCGACGCCGGCGCCGGCGATGCAGAGTTCGCCGATGCCGTTGACCGGGACGGGCTGCCCGCAGGGGCCGAGCAGGTGCAGCCGGGTGTTGGCGATGGGCGCGCCGAGGGCCACCACGCCGCCGTGGGCGGCGAGTTCCGGGGTGACCTGCTGGACGGTGGACCAGACGGTGGTCTCGGTCGGGCCGTACAGGTTCCACAGCGTGCCGACCCGGCCGAGCAGGCCGCGGGCGAGGTCGGCGGTGAGCGCCTCGCCGCCGCACAGGGCGGTCAGCCCGGGGCGGCCGGCCCAGTCGGCCTCCAGCAGCATCCGCCAGGTGGCGGGGGTGGCCTGGACGTGGGTGACGCCCTGCTTGTCGAGCCAGGCGCCGAGCGCGGCCCCGTCGGTGGCGGTGGCGCGGTCGGCGATCTCCACCCGGGCACCGGTGACCAGCGGCAGCCACAGCTCCAGGCCGGCGATGTCGAAGGTGACGGTGGTGACGGCGGCCATCACGTCCCGCTCGGTGAGGCCGGGTTCGCGGCCCATCGAGGTCAGGAAGTTGACGATCGCGCGGTGCGGCACGGCGACGCCCTTGGGGCTGCCGGTGGAGCCGGAGGTGTACAGCAGGTAGGCCGGGTCCTCCGGGCCGACGGTGACGGCGGGCGCCACGGCGGGGGCGGCGGCCTGCTCGGGGCCGTCCACCAGGACGCTCTCCCGGCCCCGCAACAGTTCGTCGCCGGCGCTCGCGGTCTCGGCGACCAGCAGGGTGACGCCGGCGTCGTCGAGCACGCCCCGGTTGCGGGCGAGCGGCTGGTCGATGTCGACCGGCAGGTAGGCGGCGCCGCTGCGCAGCACGCCGAGCAGGGCGACGGGCAGCAGCCGGCCGCGCCGGACGGCGACGGCGACCAGGCTGCCGGGGCCCGCGCCGCGGGCGGCCAGCAGGTGCGCCAGCCGGTCGGCGGCGGCGTCGAGTTCGGCGTAGCCGAGGGTGCCGTCGGCGGCGGACACGGCGGGCGCGTCCGGGGTGCGGGCGGCCTGGGCGGCGACCAGCTCGTGCAGCCGGAGGTCGGGGACCGGCACCTCGGTGCGGTTGGCGGGGTCGTCGGCGGCCCCTTGCCCGTACACGCCGTCGGCGGCGGAGAGCATGACCAGCTCGGCGAGTGGGCGGTCGGGCTCGGCGACGGCGGCGGCGAGCAGCGCGACCAGGTGGTCGAGCGCGGCGCGCACGGACCGCTCCTCGTAGCGGGAGGTGCGGTACTCGGCGGACAGCAGCGGGCCGTCGGCCGGGAACTCCAGGAACAGCGAGAGGTCGGTCTTGGCGGTGCTGTTGCACACCTCCGCGACGAACGTCAGGTTCAGTCCGGGCAGTTCGACGCCGGCCACCGGGTGGTTCTGGACGGCGAGCAGCACCTGCGAGATCGGCGAGGAGGTGACGCCGGGCGAGCCGCCGTAGCGCCGGGCGTGGTCGACGAAGGGGTGGCCGCTGTGATCGGCGGCCTCCAGGACGGTCGGGCGGACCCGGGCGACCAGCTCGCGGAAGGTGTCGGCACCGGACACGTCGAAGCGCAGCGCGACGGTGTTGATCAGCGAGCCGATCACGGTCTCCAGCTCGGGCACCGGGCGGACGGCGAAGGGGCTGAGCACGGCGACGTCGGTGCGGCCCGTGTAGCGGTGCAGCACCCCGCCGAGCGCGGCGAGCACCACCATGTAGAGGCTGGCGCCCTCCTCGGTGGCCCACTTCCCGACGCCGTCGACGAACCCGCTGTCCAGTCGACGGGCGATCCGGCGGCCGGCGACGTCCTGCGGGTTGGGGTGCGAGCGGTCGCCGGGCAGGTTCTGGTCGCCCTCGACGCCGCGCAGCCGCTCGGCCCAGCGCTCGGCGCCCTCGCGGCCGGCCTCGACGTCGCGCAGCTCCCAGCGGGCGACGTCCGACAGCTGGATCGCGGGCTCGGGCAGTTCGCCGTCCCGCAGGGCCCGGGCGGCCTCGGCGAGCAGCAGTCCGGCGGCCCAGCCGTCCGCCGCGGCGTGGTGCACGGTGAGCAGCAGTTCGTGCCGGTCCGCACCGACCCGCACGGCGAGGACCCGCAGCAGTCGGCCGCCGGCGAGGTCGAGCGGGCGGGCGGCCTCGGCGCGCAGCGCGGCGTCGAGGGTCACCTCGTCGGGCGCCTGCCCGTCGGGGCCGGTGAGGTCGAGCAGCGGCACCTCGACCGGGTACGGCGGGCGGACGTCGGCGACGGCGTCGTCGTTCTCGCTCGGGTTCGGGTCGCCGTACAGGGCGGTGCGCAGTGACTCGTGGCGGCGGACGACCTCGGTGAGCGCGCGGCCGAGGGCCTCGCGGTCGAGGGCGCCCTCCGCGCGGATCCGCACCGGCACGTTGTAGAGCGGGCTGTCGGGCTGCACGGCTTCGTGCAGCCACAGTTCGCGCTGGAACTCGGTGGCGCGGGCGGGCAGGTCGGCCTCCCGCTTCGGGGGCTCCACGGAGGCCCGGCCGCCACCGCCGTTGGCGACCCGGACGGCGAGGGAGGCGACGGTCGGGGAGGCGAAGAACTCGGCGAGCGGCACCCGGGTGCCGAACTCGCGCTCGACGCGGGCCAGCAGGCCGGCGGCGAGCAGCGAGTGGCCGCCGAGGTCGAGGAAGACGTCGTGGACGCCGACCTCGGGAACGCCGAGCAGGCCCTGCCAGAGTTCGGCGATCCGGGTCTCGACGGGGGTGCGGGGGGCGACGAACAGCTCGTGCCCGGCGCGGCTGCGGGCGACCGGGGGCAGCGCCTTGCGGTCGGTCTTGCCGTTCGGGGTGAGCGGCATCCGCTCCAGGACGGCGACGGCCAGCGGCACCATGTAGCCGGGCAGGGCGGCGGCGCAGTGGGCGCGCAGCTCGGCGGGCGCGGGCTCGGCGGCGCCGGGGGCGGGCTGGACGAAGGCGGCCAGGTAGTCGCCGGCCTCGTCGCGCTGGACGACCGCGGCGGCGGACTCGACGGCGGGGTGGGTGGCGAGCACGGCCTCGATCTCGCCGAGCTCGACGCGGAAGCCGCGGACCTTCACCTGGTGGTCGACGCGCCCGTGGTACTCCAGGTCGCCGTCGGGCAGGCGGCGGACCAGGTCGCCGGTGCGGTAGCAGCGCAGGCCGTCGACGTGGACGAAGCGCTCCTCGGTGAGGTCGGGGCGGCCGTGGTAGCCGCGGGCCAGGCCCTCGCCGGAGAGGTAGAGCTCGCCGATGCCGCCGTCGGGCACGGGTATCCGGTGCTCGTCGAGGACGTGGCCGAGGGTGCCGTCGAGCGGGCGGCCGATGACCGGCTCGCCGGCCTCGTCGCGGGCGACCAGCGACCAGGTGGAGTAGACGGTGTCCTCGGTGGGCCCGTAGAGGTTGTAGAGGCGCTCGACCCGGGGCTGGGCGTGGACCTTGTCGGCCAGGTGGCGGGGCAGGGCCTCGCCGGCCAGGTTGACCACGCGCACGGTGCCCGGCAGACCCCCGCCGCCGGGAAGGCCGTCGCCGCGCAGCAGCGCCGCCATGGCGCTGGGCACGGTGTTGACCAGGGTGACCTCGTCCCGGGCGGGCAGCTCGGGCAGGGCCAGGACGTTCTCCGCGACGATGATCGTGCCGCCGACGGAGAGCGGGAGGAACAGCTCGTACACCGAGATGTCGAAGCACACGGAGGTGCCGAACAGCACGCCGGCGAGGTCGGCGGCGGTGTAGGTGGCGGCGGCCCAGCGGAGCATGGCGTTGACGCCGCGCTGGGTGACCGAGACGCCCTTGGGGCGGCCGGTGGAGCCGGAGGTGTAGAGCACGTAGGCGAGCGCGTCGGTGGCGACGTCGCCCGTGGTGGGGCGCTCGGCGGCCGGGTCGAGCGGAGCGGCGGGGCTCTCGCCGTCGACGTACAGGAGGGTGGCGCCGGCACCGTTCAGCAGGTGCTCGTGGGCGCGGTCGGTGACCACGACGGGGGCCTGCGCGTCGCCGACGACCAGTTCGAGGCGGTCGCGCGGGTACGCCGGGTCGAGCGGTACGTACGCGCCGCCGGCCCGCAGCACCGCCAGCAGGCCGACCACCAGGTCGGCCGTTCGCGGTAGGCAGACTCCGACCAGCGTCTCGGCCCGGACGCCGGCGGCGGCCAGTCGGCCCGCCATCGCGTCGGCCTCGGCGTCCAGGTCGCGGTAGGTCAACCGGCGCGTGCCGTCGATCACGGCGGTGGCGTCCGGAGTCCGTCTGACCTGCGCGGCTACCAGAGCGGCCAGCGGGGCGGCCGGATCCAGCGGGGGAAGTCCCGTCGAACTCATCACATTCTCCCGAGGGTGCTGCTGCATCGACTTGTGGTCGGCGAGAAATGGGCGGTGTGCCCTGGGAGATGGTGGGGTAAAGATCTACGAATCACCAGCACATTTCCGTCACTCGTTCGATATGCCGGAAAGATCACCTCCGGCACACCCGTCGGCGGTGCGCAAGTGTGACGGTTCGTTGGCGATTTCGTACACATTGCCAGGCGCCTTGGCAGGGGCAGCGCGGGCCGCTACGTTCTCTTTCGACACTCCGTCAGCTAGGCCCCAACCTGCCCTGACGAGGGTGCAACCGGATTTCCGCCCTCCGAATTGTCCGAGGACCGTCAATTTCAGGCCATTCGGCCGGGTCCGCGGACGACTCCGGCGAGGCGCCAGAATGGACCCATGTCCCGACGCCGTTCCGCCGCCCGCGCCACCGCCCCCGCGCCGCGCCTGCTGCCCTCCTCGCCCTGTCCCTGCGGCCTGCCCGCCAGCTACGCCGAGTGCTGCGGCCGGCTGCACCGCGGCCAGGCCGCCGCGACCACCGCGGAGGCGCTGATGCGCTCGCGCTACAGCGCCTTCGCCGCCCGCGACGAGGCCTACCTGCTGCGCACCTGGCACCCGGACACCCGGCCGGACACCGTCGACTTCGACCCGGGGCTGCGCTGGCTGCGGCTGGAGGTGCTCTCCGGCACCGAGGGCGGGCCGTTCCACGCCGAGGGCACGGTGGCCTTCCGCGCCCACTACGCGGAGGGACGGGAGGAGGGCGTCCTCACCGAGCACAGCCGGTTCGTCCGGCACGAGGGCGACTGGGTGTACCTGGACGCCCTCTCGCTCGACTGAACCCGCCGCCCCGCCGCCGCTACAGGTAGTCGTCCAGCCGGGCCAGCGCGAAGCCCTGCGCGGTCACCTCGTCGACCACCTTGCGCAGCAGATCGGGCATGGTGCCCGGCCACAGGTCGGGGCCGCGGAAGTGGGTGAGGATGATGTCGCCCGGGTGGAGCCGCTGGTCCTCGTAGCGGTACTCCATGCGGTCCGGGAACGCCTCCTCGTTCCACAGCGGCACCGCCTCGACGCCGCAGGAGCCGGCGGCCCGCAGGGTGTCCTCGTTGTACTCCCCGTACGGCGGGCGGAACAGCCGCGGGCGGACGCCGATCTGCTCCTCCAGCTGGTCCTGCTGGCGGCAGATCTCCTCGCGCTGGGTGCCGTAGCCGAGCACCTTGAGGTTGCGGTGGTTGATGGTGTGGTTGTTCACCGCGTCGCCCTGGGCGGCGAGGTTGCGGAAGTAGCCGTAGTCGGAGCGGGCCAGGTAGTCCGCGACGAAGGTGGACAGCGGGACGCCCAGCTCGGCGGCCATCCGGCCGAACTCCGGGTCCTTCTCGGCGCCGTCGTCCACGGTCAGGAAGACGATCCGCTCGTCGGTGGGCACCCGGTAGACCACCGGCGGCAGCCCGTTCGCGAGCTTCACGCCCTGGGCGGCGACCAGCTCGGGGCGGCTCGCCGGGGGCGGCGGGGCGGGCAGCGGCGGCCGCGCCAGCCCCCACCGCGCCGCCGTCTCCAGCACCGCCCGGGCGGCCTGCGCCTTGCGGGCCGCGGCCTCGCCGCTGGTCTCCTCCTCCGCCCGGGCCGGCCCCGGCAGCACCAGCGGCGCCGCCGGCGGGCGGGGCGCGCCGCGGTCCGCCACCGCGCTCGCCCCGGTCCGCGCCGCCGCCGCCGACGGCACCGCCCCGCCCCCGCCCGTCCCGCCGCACCCCGCGACGGCGGCCGCCAGGCACACCGCCGCGAGCAGCCCGTTCCGTCCCCGCCGACGCCGACGCCCCGCCAACCCCCCACCAGTACGACTATCTGATGGTCTGTCCATAGAGCCACTGCTCCCCCGCCACGCCGACCGGCCAATCCCCCCGTCACCCACCCGGCCCACCGGGGCCGAGGGTGATCGAAAACGGCTCGCGACGGGAGCGGCGAGCGACCGATAATGCGCGCATGACGACCAGCACGCAGCACCGTACGACCGAGCTCTGGGCGATCGGGCCCGCCGATGTCGGGTCCGGGGAGTCCCTGGCGCTGCTGCGGGACTACTACAGCGACGTCGCCAACAGCTACTACCGGCTGCACCTCGGGCGGGAGGGGACGCCGCAGGAGATCGAGACCGGGCTCGCCGACTCGCCCAGCGACGACCTCGCACCGCCCACCGGGGTCTTCCTGCTCGGGCGGTACGCCGGGGAGCCCGCCGCCTGCGCCGGACTGCGGATAGTCGACGCCGCCACCGTCGAGCTGACCCGGGTCTACGTCCGCCCGGAGCGGCGCGGCACCGGCGGCGGCGCCCGGCTGATGGCCGCGATCGACGAGGCGGCGCGGGCGCTCGGCGCCGGGCGGATCGTCCTGGACACCCGGCTCGACCTGGTGGAGGCCCGCGCGCTGTACGCCCGGTGCGGCTACCGGGAGATCCCCGCCTACACCGAGCGGCCGTACGCCGAGGTCTGGTACGCCAAGGACCTCGTCCGTGCGGACCGTTGAACTGCTCTGCGACCCGCCGCTCGACCGCGCCGTGCGCGCGCTCTGGCAGCGGCTCGCCGACGGCGGGGTGGACAGCCTCGCCAACAACCCGCACCCCGGCCACCGTCCGCACCTCACCCTGGCCGCCTGCGCCCGGCTGCCCGACGGCGCCGAGGAACGGCTGGACGAACTCCTCGCCGACGCCCTGCCGCTGACCGTCCGGCTGACCGGCCTGCTCTCCTTCGCCGCCCGCAGCCGGCGCCGGGTGCTCAGCTGGTCGGTCGTCCCGACGGTCGGGCTGATGCGGCTGCACCAGCGCGTCTGGGAGGTCCTGGAGCCCGCCGAGGAGCCCGACCCCCACTACCTCCCCGGCCGCTGGTCCCCCCACCTCGGCCTCACCCGCCGCCTCACCCCGGAGGGCGTCACCCTCGCCCACGCCCTCCTCGGCCGCCACCCCGACCTCACCGGCGCCTTCGACGCCGCCCGCAGCTTCGACTCCGAGGCCCAGCGGGCCCGACCCCTCGGCAGCCCGGAAGGGGCCGCCCAGCGCCGGTCCTTCCGCGAGAACCCCGCGAGGTGACGGGGCGGGCGACAACGAGGAGGCGGCGCTCCGGCCGCTGACCCGGGCCTCGGTGGCGCGGCACCCGGAGGTCGGCGACGGATCCTCAGCACCGTGGCGCTGCACGGCGGCACCACGGCCGAGCTGCGGCGGCCGACCACCGGGCAGGCGGGACGGCGGCACCCGTGACCCGGTGCTGCGCACCTTCCTCGACGTGCGGCACGCCGAGGACGCGCCGACCGGGGAGTCCGGCGCCCTGGCCGCACCGGCCGGCGACGCCCGCGGTCAAGACACCTGGCCGCGCAGGGCCGCGGTGAGTTCGGCGGTGTCGGGCGGGGTGGCGCCGGGGCGGGTGACGGTCAGGGTCGCGGCGGCGGTGGCGCGGACGAGGGCGGTGGCGAGGTCGGCGCCGGTGCGGCGGGCGTGCAGGAGGGCGGCCGTGAAGGCGTCGCCGGCGCCGACGGTGTCGGCGACCCGGACCGGGCGGGCCGCCGCCTCGGCGCGGCGGCCGTCGGCGGTGAGCGCGAAGGCGCCGGCGGGGCCGCGGGTGACCGCGACGGTGGCCGGGCCGAGGCCGAGCCAGTGCCGGGCGGCCTCCTCCGGGGTGCGGTCGGGGTAGAGCCAGGCGAGGTCCTCGTCGCTGGCCTTGACCAGGTCGCTGAGCGCCACGCAGCGCTCGACCCGGCGGACGGCCTCGGCGTGCCCGCCCATCAGCGCGGGCCGCACGTTCGGGTCGTAGCTGACGGCGGCCCGGGCGCGCCAGCGCTCGACGAGCTCCAGCACGGCCGCCGCGCCGGGCGCGGTGACGGCCGCGATCGAGCCGATGTGCAGGTGCCCCGGCGGGACGGGGAGTTCGACCGCCGGGAGGGTCCAGCCGATGTCGAAGGTGTACCGCGCCCGGCCCTCGGCGTCCAGCCGCACCACCGCCGAGGGGGTGCGCGGGCCGCCGTCGCCGTCCACGGCGGACGGCTCGCGCAGCAGGGCGACGCCGGCCGACTCCAGGTGGGCGCGGATCAGCCGGCCGTACGGATCGTCGGCGAGCTCGGTGAGCAGCGCGACCGGCTCCCCCAGCCGGGCCAGCCCGTACGCGACGTTGGCCGGGCTGCCGCCCGGGTGGACGGTGTCGGGCGCGCCGTCGGTGCGGACGACGTCGGCGACGCACTCGCCGATCACCACGAAGTACGGGCTGGTCACGGGCTCGCTCCTGCCGGTCCGGTGGGCCGGCGGGGCTGCGGGCGGCCGGCACGGCTGCCCAGCCTACGAGGCGGCGGGGGCGGCGGGGGCGGCGCGCGGGCACGAGTACGGCCGCCGGACCTGGCCAGGCGCTCCGACGGCCGTGGCCCCGTCCGTCAGGGGGCGGGGCTCTTCGACGGTATGACACTGCGCAGCCGCCCGGCTACCGCAGTGGGCCGTCCGGGGGACGCCGCGTGTCGCCCGGATTGTCGGAGCCCTCTGCTACGGTCCGTGCCAGGAAGGTCGCTCACCGGAACCGGGTCCGTTCCCGGGGCCGGGCGCGGGTTCGTACGACACGAGAGAGGTGATCGTCTTGTCCTGGCACCGTCCCGTCCTCGCCGGCGTGCTCGCGCTGGTGGCGCTCCCGCTCGGGCCGGCCCCGGCCGTGGGCGCGCCGGTCGCGGGCACCGGGGACCCCGTCTACCCCTCGCTCGGCACCACCGCCTACGACGCGCTCGCCTACGACCTCGCGTTCACCTACCGGCCCGCGACCCGCACGGTCGACGGCACCACCGTGCTGACCGCACGCGCGCTGACCCGGTCGGCGGACCTGGAGCTGGACGCGCTGGGCCTGGACGTGCACGCCGTGCGGGTCGACGGCCGCGCGGCCGGGTTCCGGGCGCACGAGGAGAAGCTGACGGTACGGCCGGCCCGGCCGGTGCGGGCGGGCACCGTGCTGCGGGTGGAGGTCGAGTACACCGCCGACCCGCGGGCCACGCTCTCGCACACGGGCTGGGTGGTGACGCCCGACGGCTTCGCGGTGGCCGGGCAGCCGGACGGCGCGCACACCGTCTTCCCCTGCAACGACCGCCCGGGCGACAAGGCCCGCTTCAGCATCGCCGTCACCGCGCCGGACGACCTCCTCGGCGTGGCCAACGGCCTGCTCACCTCGACCGAGCCGCACCCCGAGGGCACGACCACCCGCCGGTACGTCTCGCGCGAGCCGATGGCGACCGAACTGCTCCAGGCCTCGGTGGGCCGCTACACGGTCCGCGAGCGCCGGGGCCCGGACGGGCTGCCGCTGCGCGACGTCGTCCCCACCGCGCGCGCCGCCGACCTGGAGCCGGCCCTCGCCCTGACGCCCGGCCAGCTGGCCTGGGCCGAGCAGCACCTCGGGCGGTTCCCGTTCGAGACCTACGGGCTGCTGCCCGTCGACACCGACGACCCGGCGGCGTTCGGCTTCACCGGGCTGGAGACGCAGACGCTGACGCTCTACAAGCCGAACTTCCTGCGCCAGCCGGAGCAGCTGATCGGCTCGCACATGATGCACGAGCTGGTGCACTCCTGGTTCGGCGACAGCGTCACCCCGGGCACCTGGGCCGATCTCTGGCTCAACGAGGGCCATGCCGACTTCTACGGGCTGATGTACCGCTACGAGCGCGGCTGGCCGGACTCCGGCGGCTTCACCACGCTCACCGACCGGATGCGCAGCGTCTACGCCCAGGGCGACCGGTGGCGCCACGACTCCGGTCCGGTGGCCTCGCCGACCGCCGCGACGCTGTTCGACAGCCAGCGGTACACCGGCGGCGCACTGGTGCTGTTCGCGCTGCGGGAGCGGGTCGGACCGGAGGTGTTCGACCGGATCGAGCGGGACTTCCTGCGGCGCCACCGCCACGACACCGCCACCACCGCCGACTACCTGCGCACGGCCGACGAGGTGTCCGGACAACCGCTGAGCGCCTTCCTGCGCGAGTGGCTCTACGGCGAGCGGACCCCGCCGATGCCCGGTCACCCCGACTGGACGGTGGACCCGGTGGATCCCGGCGCCGCCCGGGAGACGGGAGGGGTGCCGCGCGGGTCGGGGACGCTCTGAGCAGGGCGCGGGACGGGCGCCCGACGGGGACGGCGGGCGCCCTGCCGGTGCCCCCGGGCGCCCTTCGCGCGCCCTTGGCGGGCGGAGGCGGCGGGCGGATCGTGGTGGCCACGGCCCGCCCGCCGCCCGGCCGAGTCCCGGCCGGCTCGCGGGCCGTCCAGCGTCCGCGCCCGGTCCGCGCCGTCCCTCCCGCCACCGCCCCGGCACCGCTCCGCCACCCCCGCGAAGCCCCGGCCGAACCGGCCGGGGAAAATGGACCCGCCCCCCGGACAACCCGGACCGCAACCCAGCGCGTTCAGCAGCCGTGAGAACGACAGCGAGGACCCGGCGGCCACGGCCGACCGGCAGGACCGCCGCCGACGTGGCGGCGCGGGTGACGGAGACGGCGGAAACGGCATGGCAGGGGTGGCGGGATGAGGAACGCGACACCGGACTTCGAGGAGTTCGTCGCCGCCCGCAGCCCCCGGCTGCTCCGGATGGCCTGGCTGCTGACCGGCGACCCGCACCTGGCCGAGGACCTGTTGCAGACGGCCCTCGCCAAGGTGTGGCCGCGCTGGGAGCAGATCTCCATCGACCGGCCCGAGGCGTACGTCCGCCGGGTGCTGGTGAACTCGCACGTCTCGTGGTGGCGCCGCCGCTGGCACGGGGAGCTGCCGCACGAGCAGCTGCCCGAACCGCCGACGGTCGCGGACCCGTTCGACGACGTGGTGCTGGGCCAGGTGGTGGCGGCCGCCGTCCGGGCGCTGCCGGCCCGGCAGCGGGCGGTGGTGGTGCTGCGCTTCTTCGAGGACCTCAGTGTGGAGGACACCGCCGAGGCGCTGGGCTGCACCACGGGCACCGTCAAGAGCCAGACGCACCGCGCCCTGAAGGCGCTGCGCGGCCGGCTGCCCGCCCGGGAGCTGCTCCTGGACGGAGGCCGTCGTGACGGAGCCTGAGTTCATGTCATCGGACGCCCGGGAGCGGGAGACGGCCGAGGACCGCGAGGTCGCGAACGAGCTGCGCGTCCTGCTCCAGCTGGCCACCCCCCACCTGCCGCCGCCCGAGGACCGGATGGAGCGCGTGCTGGCCCGGGTGGTCCGCACGCGCCGACGCCGTCGCCGGGCCGCCCTGGCCGGGGGCCTCGCCCTCGGCCTGACCGCCGCCGTGCTGGCCGCGGCCCCCGCGCTGGCGCCCGGACCGCCGGGCACCACGCTCGGCCCGGCCGCCTCCGGCCCGGCCGTCTCCACGTCCCCCGGCGCCTCGCCGAGCCCCAGCTCGGGGGGCGGAGAAGCGGACGGCAGGACGGTCCGCTTCGCCCTGCTGGACGACGTGGTCATCGACGTTCCGGAAGGCTGGTACGACCTCACGGTGCAACCCGGCCCCGGTCAGCCTGAGCCCACCGGCTACCTCGCCTCCCAGCGACTGGCCGACGCGGCCGGCTGCCCGACCCGCGACGACCGGCAGGACGCGGCGTGCCTCGTCACGGGGACGCTCGTGGACGACGGCGTGTTCATGACGCTCCGGCTGATCCGCGACCCGGCGGCCCTCGAGAAGGCCCGGTCCGAGACGGACACGAGGCAGAACACGCAGAGTTCCAAGGAGTGCACCTTCATGGGCGGCGCGCGCCAGATGACCTGGTTCCGGACGCTCGTGCTGGCCGGACGCGCGGAGGTCGTCCAGCTGTCGGCCTGTCTCCGGCGCACTTCGGAGGAGACCTTCCTGGTCCTGGACCGGATGCTCGCCTCGCTGCGCCCGGCCGGGACCGCCCCGTCCACCTCGGCCACCTCGCCCACCCCGTCCCTACCGGCCGCCCGGATGACGTCACCGCAGGGCGCGCCGCAGACCCCGGCGCGCCCCCAGGGAACGGCCGGACCGTAACCCGGGTGGCGGAGCGTCGTTGGACGGGCATGAAGAAGCGCAGCATGCTCGCCGTCGCCTCGCTCGCCGTGGGCGTCGTGGCCTCCCTGACCGCCCCCAGTGCCCACGCCGTCGGCGGTCAGGCCGACCTGACCGGACCGCTCCAGGGCGGACCGCTCGCCTCGGTGCCGGACGCCCTGCCGGGGCAGCTCGCGGACGCCGGCGGGGTGGTCGGCCAGGCGACCGGCCATGTCACGGGCGAGGCCCCGGGGCTGGTCGGCCTGCCGGTCTGACGGCGGGCCGAGCGGGAAGGCGGACCGGCCCCGGTCAGCCGAGCGGGGTGCCGAGGTCCTGGGTCCAGTAGAGGCCCCCGGGACCGGTGGCCACGCCGATGCCGACGTCCTTGAACGCGCAGTCCAGCATGTTCGACTGGTGGATGCCGCCGTCCATCCAGCGGGAGAAGACCACGGCCGGGGCGCTCGGTCCCCGGTCGAGGTTCTCGCCCCACTGCGACCAGCGGTAGCCGACCGCGGTCAGCCGGGCGTCCGCCCGGCTGCCGTCAGGGGCCGCGTGGTCGAAGTAGTTGCGGGCGACCATGTCGTCGGAGTGCTTCTGGGCGGCGGCGTGCAGCTTCGGGTCGATCCGTAGCGCGGCACAGCCCCGGCGGGCCCGCTCGGCGTTGACCAGCTCGACCAGCTGGCGCTCCGGGGCGGCCGAGCCGGTCGGCGCCGTGCTCGGCCGGGCGCTGCTCGGACTCGCGGTCGGGGAGGGCGTCGGGCCGGTCGCCGCGGCCGGGGTCTCCGCCGGGGCGGGTGCGGCAGCGGCCGGCGGGGACGCGCCGGGGCTCGGCACGGTCGGCCGGTCCTCCGTTGTCGGCACGACAGGCGCCGCGGCGGTCGGTGCCGGGGCGTCGAGGGCGGTGGCCCGGGTGGTCGGGTCGGGGGCGGGGTCGCCCGGCCCGGTGTGCTGGGGCCAGACCATCGCGAGCGTCGCCGCGGCGAGCACGGCCGCCGTCCCGCCCGCCAGCACGGTCTTCCGGCGGGCGTACCCGGCCGGGCCGGCCGATCCGCCGACCGGGTCGGCGGGCGGTCCGGCGGGCGGGGCGCCCCCGGCCGCACCCGCCGCGTCGGCGGAGCCCGGGGACCCGCCGACCGTCGCACCGGCGGCCTGGAGGGCCGGCCCGCTCGGGGCGTCCATCGGCACCGGGACCAGCGCCAGCCCGGCCAGCAGCCCCTCGGCCGGGAAGAGGTCGCGCCCCAGCCCGTCGCAGGCGGCGCAGTCACGGATGTGCCGGGCTATTCGCTTGCGCCAGACCGAGTTCGGCGTGCCGTCCCAGCCCGCCGTCAGCTCGGTGAGGTCCGGGCAGCGCGGGTAGGCGGTGAGCGCGCGGACCACCACCCGGCCGGCCTCCAGCTGTTTCTTCATCCGCTGGACGCGGACGGCGGCGTGCTGCGGCGTCAGGTCGAGCGCCTCGGCGAGCTCGGCGCGGGTCAGCTCGCCGCCGGCCTCCAGCCACCAGAGGGCGAGCAACTCCCGGTCGTCCGGGTCCAGCCAGCGGGTGGCCTCGGCGACCTCCCGGCGCTGGCCGGAGAGACCGAGCCGGAGGATGGTCAGATCGGTGAAGTCCGCGCGCGGATCGGCCAGCTCCCAGCTCTCGTCCAGGCCGCCGACGGCCGCCTGCTGCTGGCCGGTCGACCGGCTGCGCACCTGGTTCATGGTGATCGCGACCAGCCAGGAGCGGAACGCCTTCGGGTCGCGCAGGCCCTCCAGCCCGTCCAGGGCCCGGATCATGGTCTCCTGGGCGATGTCGTCCACGTCGGCGTGGCCGTTCAGCGCCCGGCCGGCGACGTTGTAGACCAGCGGGAACCAGGCGGCGACCAGCGCCTCGCGCGCCTGCGGGTCGCCCGCCTGGGCCGCGAGCACCAGGGTCGTCCCGGTCCCGCTCTGCACGTCAACGTTCATGGGTCCGCACTCCGTCTTGCTGTCGTCCGTCCGCCGTTGCCTCCTCGGAGACCTCTGGGGAGTGCTCAGATAACAACAATTCGCGCTGATTCGGAAAATCGGTCCCGGGGCGGCCTCTCACGGCGGCCGCCACCAGGGCCGTCACGACGGTGCGGCGAAGACCTGCGTCCACCAGGGTCCGCCCGAGCCGGTCCGGACACCGACGCCGATCTGCTGGAAGGAGCAGTTGAGGATGTTGGCGCGGTGGCCGGGGCTGTTCATCCAGGACTCCATCACCGCCGCCGGGTCCTTCTGACCGCGCGCGATGTTCTCGCCCCAGGTGCTCCAGCGGTAGCCGGCCGCCTCGATCCGGTGGTCGGCGTGCCGGCCCTCCGGGCTGGCGTGGTCGAAGAAGTTGCGGTCGGCCATGTCGTCGCTGTGGACCTGGGCGGCGGTGGTCAGCCGGGAGTCGATGCCGAGCGGTCCACAGCCGGCCTGCGAGCGCTGGGCGTTGACCAGCTCCACCACCTGCTGGGCGAACGAGCCGTTGGCCGAGCCGCCCGGGTTGGCGGTGGCGGTCGGGCGCGGGGTGGTCGCGGGGGGCTTGGCGGTGGCGGTGGTCGGGGCCGGGGCGGTCGGCTTCTGCGGGTCCCCGGCACCGCCGGTGGCGGCGCCGCCGGGGGCCGTGCCCGCGGCCGGGTCGCGCGGCGTGGCGGAGGCGGTACCGGGCGCGGCGGAGGCGCTGCGGCCCGGGGCGGCGGTCGGCGCCGAGGTCGGTGCCGAGGGCGTCGCGGGGGCCGCGGGTGCGGTGGTGGGCGCGGGTGCGGTGGTGGCCGCGTGGGCCTGGTCGGTCGGGTCCGGTCCCGGGGCGCCCGCGCCGGGCACCTGGACGCCGTTCAGGTCGCCGGCCTCCGCGCCGATCAGCGGCTCGTAGGAGACCGCCTGCGCACCGGTGTCGACCCCCTCCTCGCCCCGGTACACCGCGTACCCGGCGCCGGTCAGCGCGGCGATCACGCCCGTCCCGGCGACGGCCGCGACCACGGCCACCACCGGCCCGACCCCGCCGCGGCGGCGCCGTCGGCCGTTGCCGCGCCGCCGTTCCGCGGCGCGCCGCGCGGCGCGCCCGCCGGGGCCGGGCCGCCCGGGCGCGGGAAGGATGGTGGTCCGGTCTTCGCTGTTCACCTGCGCGCACTTCCTGTGTTCGGGGCCGTCGGGCCGCCGGAGGATCCGGCGGACGGGTGCCGACACCTGGGAGACCGGCGGGCGGTGACCGGATAACAGAAAAGTGCGAACTGATTTCCGAACGGGCGGCGCGGGCGGCCGCGCGGTCCGCTCAGGCCCCGGCCGGGGGCATGTCGTAGGTGACGAACCGGGTGCGGGTGGCGACCTGGTCGTACTTGCTGCGGGCGCGGTAGTTGTCCTCGGAGGTGATCCAGCGGACGGCGTTCCAGCCGCGCTCGGCGGCGATCTCGCGCAGCCGGGCCAGGAGGAGGTCGACCGCGCCGGTGCCCCGGGCGGCGGGGGCGACGAACAGGTCGTCGAGGAACCCGGCGACCGTGCCGTGCAGCGGGCGGACGAAGGGCCGGTAGTGGGCGAGCCCGACCGGGGTGCCGTCGGTGTCGCGGACCAGCAGGCCGTCCAGTTCATGGGCCGGGTCGGTGAGCCAGGACCAGACCAGCTCGGCCTTCTCGTCGGGCATCGGCACCCGGTAGAAGGCGCCGTAGCCCCGGAACAGCTCGCGCCAGGCGGCGAAGTCGGCGGCGGTGGGCGCCTCGACGGTCCACCGAACGGCGGTCGGCTCGGTCGGCTCGGCGGCGGCCGGGGCGGTGGTGGCGGTGGTGTCCGAGGTCATGACGGGGCTCCCCCAGGGTGGCTGTGGATGGTGCGGCCGGATGCGCGCCAGCATGACGGCCCGTCGGCAGCGCGCCGATCGACGGTGCGGCCAAGAACGCCGCGCCGGCACGCCATTCCGGCAGCCGACGCCACAGCCGGACCGGCCGCCGGACCGGTGCGCGCCGCCCCCGGAGCAGGCCCGGGACCGCCCGCCGGACCACCCGCCGGACCGCGCGGCGGCCGGCGCGCGCCGGGGGCCCGGATCACCGATCCTGGACGCCCGGCCCGACGGTCCTCCCCGGGCCCGCCCGCCCCTCCCGAGGAGGTCCGCGATGCTGCTCCGCCGCCTGGCCCTGGCCTCGCGCGCCGCGGCGGCCGAGCCCGGCCGCCGGGCCAAGACCGGGCTGCTGGCCGACTGTCTGCGCGGGCTCGGCCCGGACGAGGCACCGGCGGCGGTCGCCCTGCTGTCCGGCGAGTCGCACCGGCTGCGCACCGGCCTCGGCCCGGCCGCCCTGCGCGACCTCCCGCCGCCCGCCGCCGAACCGCGGCTCGGGGTGCGGGAGACGGAACGGGCGCTGGAGGCGATCGCCGCCGTGCACGGACCGGGCGCCCGGGCGGAGCGGCGCCGGCTGCTGACCGGCCTCTTCGAACGGGCCACCGACGCCGAGCAGGCGTTCCTGCGTGCCGTCCTGGTCGGCGACCTGCGCCAGGGGGCGCTGGACGCGGTGGTCGCGGACGCGGTCGCCCGGGCCGCCGGGGTGCCGTCGGCGGCGGTGCGCCGCGCGCTGATGTTCCGCGGCTCGGCCCGGGCGGTCGCCGCGGCCGCGCTGACCGCCGGGGAGCCGGGACTCGCCGCGTTCCGGCTGGAGGTGGGCCGGCCGGTGCGGCCGATGCTGGCCGCCTCGGCCCCGGACGTCGGCACGGCGCTGGAACGCTTCACCGCCCCGGCGGCGCTGGAGTGGAAGCTGGACGGCATCCGGGTGCAGGTGCACCGGGACGGGCGGGACGTCGGCGTCTTCACCCGGTCGCTGGACGACATCACCGCCCGGGTGCCCGAGGTGGTGGAGGCGGCGCTGGCGCTGCCGGTGCGGTCGGCGGTGCTGGACGGCGAGGCGATCGCGCTCGGGCCGGACGGCCGGCCGCGGCCGTTCCAGGAGACCGCCGCCCGCACCGCGGCCCGCCGGGACCCGCAGCGACTGAGGGCCGAGGTCCCGCTCAGCGTGCAGTTCTTCGACCTGCTGCACCGGGACGGCGGGGACCTGGTGGACCGGCCCGGGCGGGAGCGCTGGTCCGCGCTCGCCGCGACGGTCCCGCCCGGGCTGCGGGTGGCGCGCACCGAGACCGGGGACCTCGACGAGGCGCTCGCCTTCTTCGAGGGCGCCCTCGCGCACGGCCACGAGGGGGTGCTGGTGAAGGACCCGGCGGCCGGCTACCGGGCCGGGCGGCGCGGCGCCGGCTGGATCAAGGTCAAGCCCCGGCACACCCTGGACCTGGTGGTGCTGGCCGCCGAGTGGGGCAGCGGGCGGCGGCGCGGCTTCCTCAGCAATCTGCACCTGGGCGCGCGGGCGGGCGGCGAGCCGGGGCTCGGTCCGTGGGTGATGCTCGGCAAGACCTTCAAGGGGCTCACCGACGAGACGCTCGCCTGGCAGACCGGGGCGCTGCTGGAGCGCGCGGTGGAGCGGGACGCCTGGACCGTCCGGGTGCGGCCCGAGCTGGTCGTGGAGATCGCCTTCGACGGCGTCCAGCGCAGCCCGCGCTACCCGGCGGGGCTGGCGCTGCGGTTCGCCCGGGTGGTCCGCTACCGGCCCGACAAGAGCGCGGCGGAGGCGGACACCGTCGCGGCCGTCCGGGAGATCGCCGCCGCGGAAGGGCTCGGCCGGGCGTCCGGGCCCGCCGACGGTCCCGGAGGATCTGACTGACGCACAGTCAAACTCTGCTTTTCGCAAAAAAGTTCACGACCAGAAGCGAATCGGCCATTCTTCGCGAGGTGGCCGTCCACTCTTCGTGTGCGACAGGAGGCGGGGATAGTTTGACCAGGACAGCGGAGGGCGGCCCGGCCCGGGCGAAACCGGTGCCACACCACGGAGAGGTGTCCGACATGCAGGTGAACGTCGAACGGGACCGCTGCTGCAGCTCCGGCCAGTGCGTCATGACGGCGCCCGAGGTCTTCGAACAGGACGAGCGGGACGGCCTGGTGATCCTCCGCCGGGCGACCGTCCCCGCCGCGCTGTTCGCCGACGTGCGCCTCGCCGCCGACCTCTGCCCCGGCGGCGCGATCGCCGTCGCCGAGGACGACGGGCCCGGCCCCGCCGCCTGACGACCGTCCGGGGCCCCGCGGCCCTCCCGCCGTCTCCCACCGCCTGCCACGGGCTCACCTGTCACGCGAGGAGACCATCTTGAGCATGTCCACCGTTCCCGTCACCCCGATCCCGGCCGAGCGCGGCACGGCCTGCCCGTTCGCGCCGCCGCCCGCGTACACCGAGGCCGCGAGCAGCGGCCCGGTGAGCCGCGCGGAGCTCCCCGACGGCAGCCCCTGCTGGCTGGTGACCGGCTACCCGGAGGTCCGTACGGTGCTCTCGGACCGCCGGTTCAGCGCCGACGCCCGCCGGCCCGCGTTCCCGTTCCTGACCGAGGGGCGGCGCGAGATCGTCGCCGCCAACCCGTCCTTCGTGCGTCTGGACGACCCCGAGCACGCCCGGCTGCGCCGCATGGTCACCGGGGACTTCCTGGTCAAGCGGGTGGAGGCGATGCGCCCCGGCATCCAGCGGATCGTGGACGAGGCGCTCGACCGGATGACGGCCGGGGGCGGCCCGGCCGACCTGGTCGCCGCGTTCGCGCTGCCGGTGCCCTCGCTGGTGATCTGCCTGCTGCTCGGCGTCCCGTACGAGGACCGGGAGATGTTCCAGGCGAACAGCCGGCTGCTGCTCGCCACCGAGGGCGACGACCAGGAGGTCGCCCGGGCGCAGGAGGAGCTCCTCGACTACCTGACCCGGCTCGCCGAGCGGAAGCGGTCCCGGCCCGGCGATGACACCCTGAGCCGGCTGGCGGTGCGCGACGACCTCACCCTGCGGGAGATCGCCACGACCGGGGTGCTGCTGCTGGTCGCCGGGCACGAGACCACCGCCAACATGATCGGGCTCTCCACCGCGCTGCTGCTGCGCAACCCCGAGCAGGTCGCCCGGCTCGCCGACCCGGCGGCGGTGCCCGGGGCGGTGGAGGAGCTGCTGCGGGTGCTCACCATCCTGCACACCGGGGTGCCGCGGCTGGCGGTGGAGGACGTCGAGCTGGGCGGCACCCTGATCCGCGCCGGGGACGGGGTGATCGCGATGCTGTCGACCGCCAACCGGGACGACGGGCTGTTCGGCGCCGAGGGCCACCTGGGCGTCGACGAGGTCGACCTCGCCCGGGAGGCGCGCCGGCACGTCGCCTTCGGCTTCGGGGTGCACCAGTGCCTGGGGCAGCCGCTGGCCCGGGCCGAGCTGCAGATCGCGCTGGCCACGCTGTTCCGGCGGCTGCCGGGGCTGCGGCTGGCGGTGCCGGAGGATTCGCTGAAGTTCCGCACGGACACGCTGATCTACGGGCTGGGGTCGCTGCCGGTCGCCTGGTGACACCCGGGCCGGGCCGGACGGCGCGTCCGGCCCCGGCCGGCCCTCGATTGGCCCCCGATTGGCCCCCGGTCGGCCCTCGGTTGGCCCTTGCCGGGGTGCGGGGGCAGGCTGGAGGTGCGAAACAGCGCACCGGCCCGGCGGCCGCCCGGCACCACGGCATACCGCGGCGGGTCCGGTCGCTCCGGCCGGCCGAGGAGAGGGAGCCCGCGATGACCGACATGAGCGCACGCTCCGAGGTGAGCACCGACCGGGACGAGGACGTCCGCGCGGCCGATCCCGAGGAGGGCATCACCTCGATGCAGAACCAGCACGCACAGGACACCTCGCAGGCGGAGGGCGAGCCCCAGGAGGAGCCGAGGGCGGACAGCTGACTCGCTCCGACCGACGAGTTGCCACGGCCGCCCGGCCCCCGGGCGGCCTTCGCGACCGCCGGTGTCGCTGCCCCAGCGACGGCGGACCGGCGGGGGAGGATGGGCGCATGACCGAACAGCAGCAGGGCACGGCAGGACAGGGCCCGGGCCCGGCGGGCGGGCCGGGCGGGCCGCCGGGGCGGGTGGAGCCGCCGCACGACCCCAGGACCGCGTGGGCCACCTGGACCACCCAGTCGATCATCAGCGGGCCCGGCGGGGTGACCACCGTCGAGGTCGGCCCGATCTCGGGCGACCTCACCGTGCACACCACCTGGGCGGACGGCGAGGCGCGGCTCACCGTGCAGTACACCGGGGCGCTGGACTGGTACTCGGTGGCGGGCAGTCCCGTCCCGGCGGCCGACGAGACCACCGCGCGGGCCGTCCACCAGGCGATGGTGAACGCCGTCAAGGCGGGGCGGGGCGCCGGGGCGCCGCAGACACCGGGCGGGTGACCCGGCCCGGCGTCGCCGCCGCAGGCCGAACCGGCCGGTCCCGCCCGGGGCCGGCCGGTTCGCGTGGCGGTCGGCCCGTTCGCGTGGCGGTCGGCCGTGGCCGGTCAGTCGCCGGCGCGCCGCGGGGCGGGGGCGGCGGCCGCCCAGTACCCCGGGTCCACCGGCGGGAGTCCGCGCAGGGACTCGCGGACCTCGCGGGCCACCTTGCGGGTGTCGCGCAGGTTGATGGTGGCGCCGATGCCCGCGCCGACCAGCAGCGGGGTCAGTGACGGCAGGCGCCGCAGCGAGCTGCGGGTGAGCCGGCGGCGCACCTGCTGGCGCACCTCGCTGCCGAGTGCCATCGCGGCCAGGCCGGCCGGTTTGGCGAGCCGGCCGGGGTCGATGCCGCGCCGGTCGGCCCACGCACCGACGTACGCGCCGGCCTTCTGGGCCGCGGTCCCCTCGACGGGGAAGCCGTAGACCTCGTGCAGCTCGGCGATCAGCTTGATCTCGACGGCGGCGACGGCGATCGTCTCGGCGGCGATCTCCACCGGCATCGCGGGCGGCACCGGGAGCATCGCGGCGGCGCCCACGCCGGCGCCGAGCGCGCTGGAGGCCCGGCTCGCACCGGTGATCAGCAGGTCGGCGAGCTTCTCCGGGTCGGCGGCGCCGGGGTGCTGGGCGCGCAGGGTGGCGAGGTTGCGGACCGGGATGCGCGGGGCGGTCTGGAGCAGCTGCTCGGTGAGGGCGCGGCCGCCGAGCGCGGCGCCCTTGGCGGCCGCCCGGCTTCCGGTGCCGAGCCGCCGGGCGATCGCGGTGACCAGCCGGGCGCCGCGCCGTCGGCCGCGCTCGGTCTCCGCCCGGTACTCGGCGAGCCCGCCGGGGCCGCCCTCGCCCGGCTCGCCGGGTTCGAGTTCCTCGACCAGGCCGGCCAGCTCGTCGGCGACGCCGTCCGGGGTGGGCTCGGGCTGCCCGGGGCGTCCCGGCTTCCTGAAGATTGCCATGGTGTGGCCGTACCCGGCGGCGCGGCGCGATACGCCCCGGGGTGTCGCGGTCCTGCGACAGGACGACGACAGCCGTGTACCGGGGGCCGACCGGCCCGGTCAGCCGGTGCCGGGCCGGTTCACTCGGCGATCTCCACGCCCCGCCAGAACGCCACCCGGCCGCGGATGTGCTCGGCCGCGGGATCGGGGTCCGCGTAGTACCAGGCCGCGTCCGGGTTGGTCGCGCCGTCCACGTGCAGGGAGTAGTACTCCGCGGTGCCCTTCCAGCCGCAGACGGTGGTGGTGTCGGACGGGCGCAGGTACTCGGTGCGCACGGAGTCGGCCGGAAAGTAGTGGTTGCCCTCGACGACGACGGTGTCCTCGCTCTCGGCGACGACGGTGCCCTGCCAGCGTGCTGTGGTCATGCCGCGAGTCTGCCGGACGGGCGCGGCGGTGTCACCAGGGCGGGGAGGCGGGCCGGGCGTCAGGGCAGCGGCTCGGCGTGCACCGGGCAGTGCGGGCTCTGGTGGCCGCCGGTGGCCAGCATCCGGACCTCCCCCGCGGCGCTGATCTCGGCCCGGACGATGCCGCTGGCGTCCTCGTAGACGGGGTGTCCGCCCGGTCCGGTGGCGCTGGTGCGCGCGACCACGACCACGTCCTGCGGGGCCTGGGTGCCGGGGGTCCCCGGGAAGGTGAGTGCGTAACGGGTGACGGGGCTCATCACCGACCTCCTGGTCCCTGTTCGTCCCGTTCCGTGCCTAGGCGGCGGCCCGGGCCGGACGGGCGGAGGCGCCGCGGACCTCCAGCTCGGCGAGCAGCCGGGCGGTGGCCTCGGTGACGGCGTCCACGGCCCGGTCGAAGGCCTCGCGGTTGTGTGCGGCCGGCGCCCGGAAGCCGGACACCTTGCGCACGTACTGGAGCGCGGCCGCGCGGTAGTCCTCCTCCGTGGCGGCGGGCGTCACGGGCGGTCTGAGCGTCTTGATACTGCGGCACATGACCCCAGTCTCCCGCGCGGACGTCCGGGAGGCGACCCCCGTCCGTCACCGGACCGCCTCGCGCACCACACGGGCACGTCATCCGGTCGCACAGGGATTCGGATTAGGATTCCGGCCGGACGAATTCCCGACTCCTCCCCCGTTCCTTCCCGGAGTACCCCCTTGCCTCTCGCGCTGGTCGCCCTGGCCGTCACCGCGTTCGCCATCGGAACCACCGAGTTCGCCGCCATGGGGCTGCTCCCCCAGGTGGCGGACAGCCTGGACGTCTCGATCCCGCAGGCCGGCTGGCTGATCTCGGCCTACGCCGTCGGCGTGGTGATCGGGGCGCCGCTGCTCACCGCGCTCGCCGCCGGGCGGCCCCGGAAGGCGGTGCTGGTCGCGCTGGCCGCCTTCTTCGCCTTCGGGAACCTGCTCTGCGCGCTCGCCCCCGACTTCTGGACGCTGGCCGCCGCCCGGCTGGTCACCGGGCTGCCGCACGGAGCGTTCTTCGGCGCCGGGGCGGTGGCGGCGGCCGAGCTCGTGAGCCCGGACCGGCGGGCCCGGGCGGTCGCGGTGATGTTCTCCGGCCTGACCCTCGCCAATGTCGTCGGCGTGCCGGCCGCGACCCTGCTCGGCCAGCACCTGGGGTGGCGGGCGACCATGCTGGTGGTGGTCGTGATCGGCGCGGCCGGGGCGGCGGCGATCGCCCGGCTCGTCCCGGCGCTGCCCTCCCCCGCGCAGGCGGGCCTGCGGCACGAGCTGGGCGCGTTCCGCAGCGGGCAGCTCTGGCTGGCGCTGGCCACGGTCGTCTTCGGCTGCGGCGGCTTCTTCGCCTGCTACTCGTACATCACCCCGCTGCTCACCGAGGTCTCCGGCTACGCCACCGGCTCGGTGACGCTGGTGCTGGCGCTGTTCGGGGTGGGGATGACGATCGGCAACCTGCTCGGCGGGTACGCGGCCGACCGCGCGCTGCGACCGACGGTGTGCGCCGCGTTCGTCCTGCTCGCCGCCGTGCTGGCGCTGTTCGCGGTGACCGCGCGCAGCGAGTGGTCGGCGGCGGTGACCGTGGTGCTGGTCGGGCTGTTCGGGTTCGCGATCGTGCCGGCCGTGCAGACGCTGGTGATGCGCGAGGCGCGCGGCGCGCCGACGCTGGCCTCGGCGACGGTGCAGGGCGCGTTCAACCTGGCCAACGCGCAGGGCGCGTTCTTCGGCGGGCTGGCCCTGGACGCCGGGCTGGGCTGGACCTCGCCGCCGCTGGTCGGCTCGGGCCTGGCGGCCTCGGGGGCGGCGATCGCGCTGGCCGCCTGGGCCGTCGACCGGCGGCGCGGGAAGGCGGCGACGGTCGTGGTCGCCGCGAGCGACGCCCCGGCCCGGGTGCCCGGGCCCGCGCCGGCTCCGGAGGACCGGGTCGGCGCGGCCCGCTGAGGCCCGTCAGGCGGACGGGGCCGGCGGCAGCGGGCGCAGCCCGCGGTGGCCGTCGGCCAGCAGCAGGTAGCCCTCCGCGTTGAACTTGATGCCGGCCCGCTCCTCCTCGGTCAGCGCGCGGCGGACCCTGGCCGGGACCCCGGCGACCAGCGAGCCCGGGGGGACCTCCATGCCCTGCGGCACCACGGCGCCCGCCGCGACCAGCGAGCCGGCGCCGATCCGGGCGCCGTTGAGCACCGTGGCGTTCATCCCGACCAGTACGTCGTCCTCGATCACGCAGCCGTGCAGCACGGCGTTGTGGCCGACCGAGACCCGCTCCCCCATCACCAGCGGGAAGCCGAGGTCGGCGTGCAGGGTGCAGTTGTCCTGGACGTTGCTGCCCGCGCCGACCGTGATCGTCTCGGCGTCCCCGCGCAGCACCGCGCCGTACCAGACGCTCGCCCCGGCGCCGACCGTCACACTGCCCACCACGACGGCGTTCGGCGCGACGAAGGCGCCCGGGTCGACGGCGGGCACCCGGCCCCCGACCTCGGCGATCAGCGGTTCTGCCATCTCTCGTCCTCCTCGCGACAACGGCCCCTCAGGTGCGGGCCATGATGGCATTCCCGCCCGGCCGGTCCGGGGGCCGGGTGGCCCCTGGTCAGCCGGTGCAGGTCCCGGCGCCGAGCAGCTTCTCGAAGGCCGCCCTGGTGGCCGGAGGGGTCGAGAGGCCGTTGCCGTTCATCGAGACCGCGAGCTGCCGGCGGAGGTCGCCGCTGGTGTACAGGAAGGTGCTGTACCCGGGGATGCCGCCCGTGTGGCCCCAGAGCACGCCGCAGTCCGTGGTCGCCCGCTCCAGGCCGAGGCCGTACCGGCCCTCGCTCTGCGGGGTGACCGCCATCATCTCCGCGAGCTGCGGGCGCGGCAGCAGCCGGCCGCCGATCAGGGCCGTGACGAAGGTGTTGAGGTCGGCGGTGGTCGAGATGCCGGCGCCGGACGCGCCCGCCATGCTCGGGTCCAGCTCGGTGACGTCCGCCGGGCCGGTGGGCAGGTCGAAGTAGCCGTGCGCGTGCGGGCCGGGGACGCCCGTCGCGTGGTCGGGCATGAAGGTGCCGGTCAGGCCCAGCGGGCGGATGACACGGCGCTCCACCTCCTGCTGCCAGCTGCGGCCGGTGGCCCGCTCGATGATCTGTCCGACCAGCACGTAGTTGGTGTTGGAGTAGTGGAAGCCCTGGCCGGGCGCGAAGTACGCCGGGTGGGCGTTGGCCAGCGCGACGAGCTGCTGCGGCGTCCAGCGGGTGTAGCGGCCGGACTCCAGCCACTGCTCGATCGCGCCGGGTCGCGCGATGTCGAAGGCCTGGTCCTCGGTGTAGTTGAACACCCCGCTGGTGTGGCCGAGCAGCTGGCGCAGGGTGATGTTCGCGCCGTTCGGCACCGCGCCCGGCAGCAGGCGCTCCACCGGGTCGTCCAGGCCGAGCCGCCCCTCGGCGACCAGCTGGAGGGTGACGGTGGAGACGAAGGTCTTGGTCACGCTGCCGATCCGGAACCGGCCGTCCGCGGAGGCGGGGGCACCGGTGGTGCGGTCGGCGACGCCGGAGCCGCCCTTCCACAGGGTGCGGCCGTGGTCGCCGACCCGGGCCAGCGCCGCGGAGACGCCGCCGGAGTCGACGATGCCGCTCAGCGCCGCGTTCAGGGCCTTGGTGTCGACGCCCTTCCCCGGCCCCCGGTCGGCGGTGCCGGGCGCCGCCGCGTCCGAGGTGCTGGTCACCGTGACCACCCCCCTCGGCTCCGCCGTGCCGAGGGCGGCGGCCGTCGGGGCCGTCACGCCCACCAGGCCCGCGCCCGCGAGCACGAGCGCCACCAGACGCGCGGCCGGGCGGCGCCCTCGGCGCCCCGCACCCCCGCGACCACCCGAATCCGTCCCGCCCCTGTACTCCGCCATGTCCATGCGCCCTCCCGTGTCCGTGTCGCCGGGTGATCACAACACCCGCGCCGATATCGGCATTTGACACTCTGGCAGGTGGCGGCGGAGAGATCGTCAGACCGTGGGCCGAGCTTCGCCCGGCGGGCCGCTCCCCCTCAGGGAGGGCGCACCCCCGAGGCCCACTCGGGGCCGCCCCCGAGAAGCGCTCGGGGGCGGCCCCGCCCCGGCGGTCAGGCGACCGGCGCCTTGACCCGCAGGACCTCGACGAACGCCCGCAGCCACGCCGGGTGGTCGGGCCAGGCGCGGGCCGAGACCACCACCCCGTCCACCACCGCCTCGCCGTCCACGTAGGTCGCGCCCGCCGCCTTCACGTCCGGCTCCAGGGCCGGGTAGGCGGCGCTGGTCCGCCCGCCGAGCACCCCGGCGGCGGCCGGCACCAGCGGGCCGTGGCAGATCTGGGCGACCGGCTTCCCGCCGTCGAAGAAGTGCCGCACGATCCGCTGCACCTCGGGGTCGTTGCGCAGGTACTCGGGGGCGCGCCCGCCCGGGATGACCAGGGCCACGTAGTCGGCCGGGTCGACGTCCGCGAACGCCAGGTCGGCGGGCCAGGTGTAGCCCGGCTTCTCGGTGTAGGTGTCGAAGCCCTCGACGAAGTCGTGCACCACGAACTGGAGCCGCTTCTTCGCCGGCGCCGCGATGTCGACCTGGTAGCCCTCCTCGCGCAGCCGCTGGTACGGGTAGAACACCTCCAGCGACTCCGCGGCGTCCCCGGTGACGAGCAGGATCTTCGATGCCATCGCCGACATCCCTCCGAAACGATCGACCGTCAGAGCTGGTGCGGTCCCGGGCCGGAGGCCTCCGGCGCGGGACCGCACCAACCTCCCGCACCCGGTGTTCCCGCGCAACGGGGCGCACCGTCCGCGCACGGCGCGCGCCCCGCGGAACGCGCCCCCGAGCCGCTCGTGGGCGGGGTCCGCGAAACCCGGGTGCGGCGGTCCGCGCGGCTCTGGGACCATGCGGGAATGTCCCACCGACTCGAATCCATGGTCGTCCGGCACACCTTCCGCCTGCCCGTCCCCGACGGTCCGGCCGGTGAGGGCGGGGCCGCCGCGCGTCAGTTCGACGCCGCCCTGATGTCCGTCGGCTTCAAGCTCTCGGCCGGGGTGCTGGAGCGGCTGTCGGGACTGAGCGGGGAGACCGTCCGCGCGACCGCCGTCCGCACCCTGGCCACCGTGCGCGAACTGGTCGGCGACCACGTCCGGCACAACGTCTACTTCATCGACTTCCCGGCCAACGTGCCGGACACCGTCGACTTCTGGATGCGGTGCATCACCGAGGCGCTCGCCGACGACGGCGCGCACGACCGCACGCTCGCCCAGCTCACCGCCGGCGTGGTCGACCTGCTGACGCTGCCCGGGTACGGCCGCTACCGGCACGCTTTCGCCGAGATGCTGGCCGCCCACGAGGAGCTGATCGCCGCCGCCGGCGACCGGATGACCGTCCTGCACCCGGGCGGACCGCTGGAGGACGAGGTCACCGCCCTGTACCTGGCACTGGCGGGCAGCGCCGCCCCGTTGGGCGAGCAGGCCCTGTCCGACCTCGGCGAACTCGCCGGGCACCGCGTGGACGGGCCGCAGCCCGGGGCGATCCCGGTCCGGGAGAACCGCGCCGTCGTCAACCGCGCCCGCCTCGACGCCGGCGCGGACCTCCTGCTGGACACCGTCACCGACGTGCTCCGCCTCGCCTGCGCGCTGTCGGACGGGGACGTCACGCTCGCGCAGCCGACCCGGTTCCGCGCGTTCCCCCGGCCGGTCCGCCGCGCGCTGCTCGCGGGCCTGGACGCGGTCGTCGCCGCCTCCCCCGCCAAGCTCGCCGACGTCGCCGCGCACCGCGAGCCGTTCAAGCGCCTCGGCGAGCGGCTCCACCCGCACGAGTACCCCCGCCGGCCGCACGCCGCCGAGGTGTTCGCCGTCGCCCGGGGCGAGCGGGAGGCGCCGTCCCTCGACAGCCGCGTCGAGGAGGCGCTCGGCGCGAACGACGTCACCGCGGCGGTGCGGCTGCTGTCCGCCGCCCCGGGAAAGCTGTTCCGCGCGCTCGACCGCCTGCTGCGGGCCTGCGCCACCCAGGAGCAGCGCGAGGCCGTCGTGGCCGCCGCCGAGGCGACGGCCGGGCAGGTGGCCGGCCGGGTGCTGCTGTCGGTCCGCGAACACCTCCAGAACCGCCGTCCCGAAGGAGGAGGGGAGCGGCGGGTCTTCGTCAACCGCCTCGGCGGCGCCTGGGTCGCCGCCGACACCCGGCCGCCCCTGCCGGCCGCCGAGTGCGGTCGCCTGATCGCCGTACTGGACGCCGAATCGGCCCGCCGCCTCCCGGATCCGGGGCACCTGCTGATCGACCCGGCCGTCCTCGACGTCGCGCTGCCCCTCAGCGGCAGGGCGACGTCCGCCGGCCTGGGCGTGCTGCCCCGCGGCTCGCTCTCCCCGGTCGACGGCGAGCTGCTGCGCTTCTTCGTCCACTGGAAGCAGACGGAGCGCAACACCGACTTCGATCTGTCGGCGCTGATGCTGGACGAGTCCTACCGGACGATCTCGTGGCTCTCCTACACGGCGCTCACGGACGTCGGGGGCGAGCACTCGGGGGACATCACCGAAGCACCCGAGGGCGCTTCGGAGTTCATCAACCTCCGGCTCGACGCCGTGCGCGGTACGTTCATCGTCCCGCAGGTGAACATCTTCTCCGGCGAGGGTTTCGAGGAGGTCGAGGAGTCGTTCTTCGGCTTCATGCTGCGGGACGGCGAGCAGGCGGGGCGGCCCTTCGAGCCGCGCACCGTGCGGATGAAGTCGGACCTGCGCGGTCCGGGACGGGTGGCCCTGCCGCTGGCGTTCCTGCGCGGCGCGGACGGCCGCTGGCGCGCCAAGTGGCTGCACCTCCACCTCAGGGGCACGCCCGGCGCCAACCGGGTCGAGGGCAACCGGGTGTCGGTCGCGGTGCTGCTGCGCGGCGTCGTCGAACGCGACTACCTCACGGTCCGCCACCTCGCCGACCTGATGGGGCGCCGGGCCGCCACCGTCACCCGGTGGGACGGCGCAACGGTTCCGGCCGGCCCGGTGACCTATCTGGGCCTGGAGCGGCCGGAGGGACTGCACCCGCACTCCCGGGTCGTCACCCCCGGAAACCTGCGCGACCTGATCCCCGCCTGACTGGTAGCGTGGGCCCCGGCGAGGCCATGGAGGAGCTTCCTTCTCCCACCCTTGAATTAGTTCCTCCGCTCTCCTCGCCCTCGACCCACCGCCGGGGCGCGCCTTCCGCGCCCCGGCGTCGTCGTGTCCGTCCCCGTGACAGCCCCGGAGGGATTGCGCCCCGATGTCGGACCGCACCACGTATCTCGTCCTGCCCGGCTACCAGAACTCCGGACCGGCCCACTGGCAGAGCCTTTGGGAGGCGGCCGACCCGGCGGCCTTCGTCCGGGTGCGGCAGGAGGACTGGGACCACCCGGAGCCGGACGCCTGGGTGGAGCGGGTGGACGCGGCGGTCGCCGCGGCGGCGGCCGACGGACCGGTGGTGCTGGTGGCGCACAGCCTCGGCTGCGTGACGGTGGCCCGCTGGGCGGCCGGGGCCCCGGCCGGGCGGACGGCGGCCGTGCGCGGCGCGCTGCTGGTCGCGCCCGCCGACGTCGACCACGCGGACGTCCCCGAGCTGCTGGGGTTCCGCCCGGTGGCGCTGTCCCGGCTGCCGTTCCCGGCCACCGTGGTCTCCAGCACCGACGACCCGTGGGTCAGCGCGGCGCGCGGCCGGGAGTTCGCCGGGGCCTGGGGCGCGCGGTACGTCGAGCCGGGAGCCTTCGGGCACCTCAACTCCGACTCCGGGCTGGGCGACTGGCCGCTGGGGCGGGAGCTGCTCGCCGCGCTCTGAGCGGACGGGGCGTCGGCGGGGCGCTGTTGGCGGGGCGTCGGCGGGCCCGCTGTTGGCGGGCCGTTACCGGCGGGCGCCCCCGGTTCATCCCAGATTCCGGGGATGGCGCGGCGACCGGGCACCCGAGCAGAATCGACGGCGATCCACCACCCCTAGGGACCACCTCCCGGAGTCCCGCCGCCCCTGCCCCGTCCCTGGCCGGGCCCGGCGGCCGGGAGGCCCCGCACAGGTCCGTCACCCCGGACCGGAGGCCGGCTGCGGTGCGTGACCGCGGCCGGCCTCCCCGTGTCCGGACCGCCGCGCGGCGCGGACGGTGGGTGCAGGAACTTCTCCCGCAGTTCGCCCGACGGCCACCCGGCCGGGCGCCGCTGCTCCTAGTCTGCGGGCGGCACTCACACCGCGACGCCATCAGCGCGAGCTAGGAGCATCCATGACGTACCGTCCGTCCGACGGCAGCACCCCGGCGGAGTCCGCCGACGCCACCGCCTCCTCCCGCCGGACCTTCCTGCGGGCCACCGGCGCGGCCGGGCTCGGCGCGGCGGCCTTCGCGGCCGGCGCCGGCGAGGCCTTCGCCGACCCCGCCGGGGACCAGCCGGGCGACGAGCAGTACGGTGCCGCCGCCGACGAGCGCGGTGCCGCCGCCGGCCGTCCGACCGGCACCCGCCCGCCGGTGCGCACCGGCACCGGCCTGGACCGCCTGCCGCACCCGCTGATCGTCGGCCACCGCGGCGCCCCCGGCTACCGCCCCGAGCACACCCTGGGCTCCTACGACCTGGCGCTGCGGCTGGGCGCGGACGTCATCGAGCCGGACCTCGTCCCGACCAAGGACGGCCACCTGGTGGTCCGCCACGAGAACAACATCGCGGAGACCACGGACGTCGCGGACCACAAGGAGTTCGCGGACCGCCGCACCACCAGGACCATCGACGGCGCGGCCCAGACCGGCTGGTTCACCGAGGACTTCACGCTCGCCGAGCTGCGCACCCTGCGCGCCAAGGAGCGGCTGCCGCAGCAGCGCCAGCGCAACACGCTCTACGACGGCCGCTGGGCCGTGCCGACCTTCCGCGAGGTGGCCGACTTCGCCCGCAAGCGCGGCCGCGAGCTGGGCCGGGACGTCTGGGTCTACCCGGAGACCAAGCACCCGAGCTACTTCCGCTCGATCGGCCTGCCGCTGGAGGAGCGCCTCGCCGACGAGCTGCGCCGCACCGGCCTGGCCGGGCGGGGCGGCCGGGCGATCCTGCAGTCCTTCGAGCCGAGCAGCCTGCAGCGGCTCGCCAAGCTGGTCGACAACCCGAAGATCTTCCTGCTCAGCGGCCCGACCAGCCAGCCGTACGACTTCGTGCTGTCCGGCGACAAGCGCACCGTGGCCGACCTGGTGAAGCCCGAGGGCCTGCGCTGGATCGCCTCCTTCGCGCACGGCCTCGGCCCGACCACCACCCTGATCGCGCCCGTCGACGCGACCGGCAAGCTGCTGCCGCCGACCACCCTGGTCAAGGACGCGCACGCGGCGGGCCTGCTGCTGCACCCGTACACGGTGCGCAACGAGAACGCCTTCCTGCCGCTGGACTACCGCCGGGGCACCGACCCCAACGCGTACGGCGACGCGATCGGCTGGGCGAAGTACCTGTATGAGCTCGGCGTGGACGGCTTCTTCACCGACCAGACGGACACCAGCGTGCTGGCCCGCCAGGACTTCTGGGCGGCCAAGGGCGTGAACTGACGCCGGGTCCGCCGGGTCCGCCGGCCTGTGGCGCGCGCCCCGGAACGTCCGTCGACGTTCCGGGGCGCGGTGCCGTGCGGGGCGGGCCGGGTCAGCCGTCCTGGTGCTGCTGCTCCTCGGGCTGCGCGGGCTCGCCCTGCGGCTGCTGGTTCTGCTGGGTCGGCTGCGTGGACCTGGGGTTCGGGTTGGGGGTGCGCGCCGGCCGGGTGTTCTGCGGGCGTCCGGGCCAGGTCGGGGCGTCGGTCGCGGAGCCGCCCGGCGAGCCGCTGCCCGAGCCCGGGCTCGACGAGGGGTCGCGCTTGGGCGCCGGGTTGGGGATGTAGACGGTCTCGAACTCCTTCTCCGGCATGCCCCGGACGGCGTCGTTCATCGCCAGCTGCCAGATCGGCCCGGGGCCGGTGGCACCGAAGACCTCGTCGAACCACTTGCCGCCGATCCGGATGTTCTTCATCTTCACGCCGCCGGCCGGACCCCCCAGCCAGACCGAGGCGGCGAGGTTGGCGGTGTAGCCGCTGAACCAGGCGGACTTCTTCTCGTCGGAGGTGCCGGTCTTGCCGGCGATCTGGCGGTCGTCGTCCAGGCCGAGGTCCCGCGCGGTGCCGCCCTTCTCGGTCACGCCGAGCAGCACGGTGTTGATGACGTCGGCGGTGCTCTCGGAGAACACCCGCTCGCACTTGGCGGGGTTGACCGGGACGTCCTTGCCGTCCATCGTGGTGATGCCGCTGATCGCGACCGGGGTGCAGTAGGTGCCGCGGTTGGCGAAGGTCGCGTAGACGTTCGCCATCACCAGCGGGCTCACCTCCTGGGTGCCCAGGCCCAGGGCGGGCAGCTCCTCCAGCGGCTTGCCGCTCGCCTTGGTCAGCACGCCGAGCCTGTTGGCCATCTGCTTGACCGCGCAGAGGCCGATCTCCTGCTCCATCTGCACGAAGTAGGTGTTGACCGAGAGCGCCATCGCCTCCTTGAGCTCGTACGGGCCGACCTCGCCCGCCGACTCGTTGGGGATGGTGCCGCCCTTCTTGCCCTTCTCCAGGTTCTTCCAGGTGCCGTCGCAGGTGCTCATCGTCGGCCAGTCCATCTTGTTCGGCGACGCGTAGGACTGGGTGGAGGTGAGCCCCGCCTCCAGGCCGGCGGCGGCCACGATCGGCTTGAAGTTGGAGCCGGGCTGGAAGCCGTTGCCGCCGCCCATCGCCGCGTCCACGTTGTAGTTGACGACGGTCTGGTTCTTGCCCGGGTCGATCCCGTACGGGCGGGTCTGGGCCATCGCCAGGATCTTGCCGGTGCCCGGCTCCACCATGGTGATCGCCGCCGACACCTCGTCGGTGACCTTGACCTTCGTGGTCACCGCCTTGAGCGCGGCCGCCTGCTTCACCGGGTCGAGGGTGGTGTGGATGTACAGGCCGCCCATGTCCCAGAGCTTCTTGCGCTCGGCGGCGGTCTTGCCGAAGACCGGGTCCTGCTTGATCACGTGCTTGACGTAGTCGCAGAAGAAGCCCATGCCCGCGTCGGCGGTGATGCAGCCGTTCTGCGGCGCCTGGTAGTGCAGCACGACCGGCCCGGCCTTGGCCTCCTTGGCCTGCTCGGCGGTGAGGTGCTTGTTCTCCACCATCTTGTCGATCACGACGTCGCGGCGCTTGCGCGAGGCCTCGGGGTGGGCCTTGGGGTCGAACTGGGAGGGGTTCTGCACCAGCCCGGCCAGGGTGGCCGCCTCGGCGACGGTGAGGTCCTTGGCGTTCTTGCTGAAGTAGCGCTGGGCCGCCGCCTGGATCCCGTACGCCTGCTGACCGTAGTAGGTGATGTTCAGGTAGTTGGTGAGGATCTGCTCCTTGGTCAGCTCCTCCTCCAGCTTGATGGCGAACTTGAGCTCCTGCACCTTGCGGCCCAGGGTCTTGCGCTGGGCCTCGCGGACGGCCGCCGCGTCGTCGCCCGCCTTCTCGACGTTGACGTTCTTCACGTACTGCTGCGTCAGGGTCGACGCGCCCTGCAGGGCGGTGCCGCTCTCCGCGTTCTTGGTGATCGCCCGCAGGACGCCCTTGAGGTCGACGGCGCCGTGCTCGTAGAAGCGCGCGTCCTCGATGTCCACCTGGGCCTGGCGTATCAGCGGGCCCATCTCCTCGGCGGTGACCACCCGGCGGTCGCGCTCGTAGACCTTGGCTATCTGCTGGCCCTGGGCGTCGAATATCCAGCTCGCCTGGGTCAGCGGCGGGGTCTTCAGGTCGTCAGGGATGGTGTCGAACTCCTCCACACCGGTCTTCATCCCGAGCCCGAGCGCGCCGGCGGCCGGCAGGACGAGGCCCGCCAGCAGGACGCCCGCGAGAGTGCTGTAGCCGAGGAACTTCACGCCGTGGCCGAGCAGGCCGAGCGGGGACTCCCGGCGCCGGGGGCGCGGCACCCAGGTGTCGAAGGGCTCCGAGGAGCGCATGCGGCGGCTTCTCCGTGACATAGTCGGAACACTACGTCCACGAAAACCGCCTGTGGAGCCGGTGTTGGCCAACCTGTGTCACAAATCGGCGACAGATCGGCACTGTTGGGCGTGGCACGCCGAGCGGCCCGCGCTCCGGCCGGGCGCCGACGGGGTCGTTCGCCGACGTCCGAATCCGTCCGGCCCGGTGCGACCCGGTGCGCTCCGGCCGGTTCGGCGGTCGGGTCCGGTCCTTTCGGGCAGCCCGGGGGTCAGCCGTCGCGCTTCCTGCGCCGCAGTCCGAACATCGCGCCCGCCACCGCGAGCAGGAACACCACCCCGAGCGCCTGGTCCCCCGCGCCGGCCGACGACGAGTCGCTCGCGGTGTTCTTCGAGGACGGGGCCCCCGCTCCGGACGACGGCGGCGCGGACCCGTCCGGTCCCCGGGTCGGGGTCGGCGTGGGGCTCGGCAGGGGCTCGACCGTGTCGGGGAGCTGGTCGCCCTTCAGCGCCGATCGCCAGACCGGGCTGTCCTTGCCCTCGCTGCCGTAGAGCAGCGCCCGGCCGTCGGCGGTGAAGGTCACCGACTCGCCCTGGCGCTGGAAGGGCGCGGAGAGCGACTCGCCGCCGCTCGGCGCGCCGTCCTTCCAGCGGTAGAGGGTGGCCGAGAAGTAGCCGCGCAGCACCAGCCGGGTGCCGTCCGGCGAGAAGGCGCCGTCGGTGGTCCACGGGGCGTCGGCGATCCGGCGGAAGGTGTTGACGCCGCTCGGGGAGAGCTGCTCCGGGCCCTGGTAGAGGCCGCCGCCGCCCTGCTTCTTGCTGGCGATGTAGGCGCGGCCGGTCACCGGGTGCACCATCAGGGCCTCGGCGTCGCGCGGGCCGTCCTCGTAGCGGACCTTGTAGCGGGTCACCTGCACGCTCTGGTCGTGGAGTTCGGCGGGCTCGGCGAAGGCGTAGATCCACACCTCGGGCCACTTCCCGCCGAGGTTGTCGCCGAGGTCGCCGACGTAGAGCCGGCCGTCCGGGCCGAGCGAGATCGCCTCGACGTCGCGCGGCTCCACGCCGCGCAGGGTGACGGTGGCGACGGTGCGGCCCTGGGAGTCGACGGCGTAGACGTAGGGGCCGTCGTCGCTGTCGTTGTGCGTCCAGTAGACGCCCGGGTGCCGTTGGCTGGCCGCGAGGCCGCTGGACTCGGTGATCCGCGGGTCGCCGATGGTGAACACCTGGCCGTCCCGGTCCGCCGCACGGGCCGGGACGGCGCCGACCGTGCCGCCGGCGGCGACCGCGGCGGTCGCGCAGGCCGCGGCCAGCAGGGCGGCGGGGAGCCTCGTCGTTCGCGTCCTCAGCACCCGTCGATCCTCCCACGCCCGCGCCGCCGGGACCGGGAGACCCTTTTTCGTCATCTTGACGAGAAAGGGGGCCGACCAATATCGTCACTATGACGACAAGGAGCCGATCATGGCCGACATCACCAAGCGCTTCGGGCTGCGCCACCTGCGCGCCCTGCCCACCGCCCACATCCGCCACGTCCGGCGCGGCCACCTCGCCCACGACGGCACCGGCCTCGCCTTCTGGTTCCGCCCGCTCAGCGCCGCGCTCTCCGAAGTCCCGGTCGACGACCGCGAGCTGGCCATGCTCTTCCACGCCCGTACCGCCGACTTCCAGGACGTCACCGTCCAGGGCACCCTCACCTACCGGATCACCGACCCGGCCACCGCCGCCGCCCGCGTCGACTTCGGCATCGACCCCGACACCGGCAGCTGGCGCTCCGCCCCGCTCGACCAGCTCGCCACCCTGCTCACCGAGACCGCCCAGCAGCACGCGCTCGGCCTGCTCGCCCGCACCCCGCTCGCCGCCGCCCTGGCCGACGGCGTCACCGCCGTCCGCGAGCGGATGGCCGCCGGGCTGGCCGCCGAACCGCGGCTCGCCGAGACCGGACTCGCCGTCATCGCCGTCCGGGTGGTCGCGCTGCGCCCCGAACCGGAGGTGGAGCGCGCGCTGCGCACACCCGCCCGCGAGCTGGTCCAGCAGGAGGCCGACCGGGCCACCTTCGAACGGCGCGCCGTGGCCGTCGAGCACGAGCGCGGCATCGCCGAGAACGAGCTCGCCAACCGGATCGAACTCGCCCGGCGGCAGGAGCAGCTGATCACCCAGCAGGGCGCCAACAGCCGGCTCCAGGCCGAGGAGGAGGCGGTCGCCGACCGGATCCGCACCGACGCCGAGGCGCAGCGGCGCACCCGGCTGGCCGGCTCCGAGGCCGACGCCGCCCGCGCCCTCGGCGAGGCCAGGGCCGCCGCCGAGGCGGCCTGGCTGGCCGCCCACCAGCAGGCCGACCCGGCCGTGCTGCGGGCGCTCGCGCTGATGCGCCTCGCCGAGCACCTGCCGCGGATCGACAACCTCACCCTCACCCCGGACGTGCTGACCGGTCTGCTCGCCAAGCTCGGCGCGGCGACCGGCGCGGGGGCTGGCTCGGGGGCCGGCGTGGGGGCCGGCTCGACGACCGGCGAGGGGGTCGGGCGGTGACGCTCGCACCCCGGGTGGTCCTGGTCCACCGGCGCACCGAGTACCAGGAACTGCTCGCCCACCACGGCACGCCCGGCCAGGCCGCGTACTTCCTGAGCAGCCGGGGCCGGTCGGTCGAGGAGATCGAGCTGCGCCACCGCCGGCAGGGCGAGGCGCTCGCCGAGGCGGCGGGCGCCGTGCCGCTCGACTGGCGGCGCACCCGGGTCGAGCGCGCCGACCTGCCGCGGTTCCTGTTCGAACCGGAGGACGTGGTGGTCGTGGTCGGCCAGGACGGCCTGGTCGCCAACGTCGCCAAGTACCTGGCCGGCCAGCCGGTGATCGGGGTGGACGCGGAGCCCGGCCGCAACCCGGGCGTCCTGGTCCGGCACCGCGCCGAGGACCTGCCGCGGCTGCTCCCGGCCGCGGTCGGCCCGGGAGCCGACCGGCGCGCCGAGGAGCGGACCATGGTCGAGGCGGTCGCCGACGACACCCAGCGGCTGCTCGCGCTCAACGAGGTGTACGTCGGCCAGCCCGGCCACCAGACGGCCCGCTACCGGCTGGCCGTCGAGGAGACCGCGCGCCCGGGAGCGTGCGACGAGGGCGAGCCGCAGGCCTCCTCCGGCGTCCTGGTCGGCACCGGGACGGGCGGCACCGGGTGGTGCCGCTCCGTCTGGCTGGAGCGCGGCGGCCCGCTCCCGCTGCCCGCGCCGGCCGCCCCGGCGCTCGCCTGGTTCGTCCGCGAGGCCTGGCCCTCCCCCGCCACCGGCACCGGGCGGGTGCACGGCCTGCTCGACGGCGGCCGGCGGCTGGTCCTGACGGTCGAGTCCGACCGGCTGGTGGCCTTCGGCGACGGGGTCGAGGGCGACGCGCTGGACCTGGCCCGGGGCCAGACCGTTCGGGTCGGCGTGGCCGCCACCCGGCTGCGGCTGATGGGCTGAACCCGGGCCCGCGCGGTCCTGCGTCGGTGCTGTTCCCCGCCCCGCGGTCAGGCCTCTGCGGTCAGGCCCCCGCCGTCAGGCCTCCGCCGTCCGCTCCGACGGATGGCGGACCACGACCACCGGGCAGTGCGCGTGCTGGATCATCGCCTGGCTGGTGGAGCCCACCAACAGGCCCGCGAAGCCGCCCCGGCCACGGGCACCGACCACCAGCAACTGCGCCTCCCGGCTCGCCTCGATCAGCGCCGGGCGGGTGTGCGCCTCGACGACCTCGGAGCGCAGCTCGACGTCCGGGTACTTCTCCCGCCAGCCGGCCAGCGCCTCGGAGAGCACCCGCTCCTCCTGGTCGGGCCAGCTCGTGCTCGGGTGCGCGATGTGCAGGGCGGTCAGCGGGGCGCGGCGGGCGGCGGCCTCGGCGAAGGCGAAGCCGAGCGCCTCGGCGCCCACCCCGCTCCCGTCCACCGCCGCCAGCACGGGTCCGGCCGGGTCCGGCCGGCCGCGCACGATCAGCACCGGGCAGTCGGCGTGCGCGGCCAGGTGGACCGCCACCGAGCCGATCAGCAGGGCACCGAACCGGCCGAGCCCCCGACTGCCGACCACCACCAGCCCGGCCTCCCGCGACCACCGGGAGAGCACGGTCAGCGGCTCGCCGGTGACCAGCTCGGTCTCGATCTCCAGCTGCGGGTCCAGCGCCTCGGCGCGGGCCCGGGCATCCGCCAGGATGCCCTCCGCCTGGTGGCGCAGCCCGCCCTCGGGCGGACCGTCCTGCGCCGGCCCGAGCGGGACGCGCATCAGCGGCCAGATGAACGCGTGCACGATCCGCAGCCGGGTGCGGCGCAGCCGCGCCTCGCGGACCGCGACGTCCACGGCGGCCAGGCTCGCCTCCGAGCCGTCGACGCCCACCAGCACCTGGTCACTCATCGCCGGCCTCCTGCTGCTGGTCCTGCTGCTGCTGGTCCTGCTTCTCGTCCCGCTCGTAGGGAACGACGGCGACCGGGCAGGGCACGTGGTGCAGGACGGCGTGCGCGACCGCGCCGAGGTGCGCGCCCAGCGGCGACCGGCGGACCCGCCGCCCGATCACCACCAGCTCCGCGCCCGCCGCACGATCGGCGAGCACCTTGGCCGGGCGGGCGTTCACGGCCTCCTCGACCACCGCCACCTGCGGGTACTTGCGCTGCCACGGCTTGACCACCCGGGCCAGCTCGCCCTTCGCGTACACCAGCATCTCGCCGGTCACGTCGACGCTGGCCGCGATACCCGCGTACTGGTACGTCGCCGGCAGCGTCCAGGAGTACACGGCCCGCACCGGCAGTCCGCGCCGCTCCGCCACCTCGAAGGCGTGGGCGAGCACCGCGTCGGCCCCCTCGAACGGGTCCACGCCGACCACGACCTCGCGCGCACCGGCCGCTTCCTCCCCGTCCTCTCCCCGGCGCACCAGCACCACCGGGCAGTCCGTGCGCGCCAGCACCCGCTGGCTCACCGACCCGACCAGGAACCCGGCCACCGCGCCCAACCCGCGCGAGCCCAGCACCAGCAGCTCCGCCGGCGCCCCGTCCGGCTCCTGCGCCCCGCTCACCTCGTCGACCAGCGCCCGCACCGGATCGGTCGGCACCTGAACGGCCTGGAGGGTCAGCTCCGGCCACCGCTCCCGCACCCGCAGCTCGGCATCACGCAAGGTGACGTCCGCCTGCCGCCGCGCCAGATCCACCGTCCCGAGCACCGCCAACGGCGTCACCACCGTCGGCCACGCGAGCACCACCTTCAGCGGCAGCCCCCGCCGAGCCGCCTCCTCCGCCGCCCAGTCCAACGCGGCAAGGCTCTCGGGCGAACCATCGACACCGACGACGACGGACCTTGGCATGACGACCTCCGACAGTTGCGAACGGAACGCGGCCGGACGGGGTGGAAGCCCGACCGCAACCACCACCCTTCCCGCCCCCTCCCAGTCCACCCAGAGTCCAAGGTCCCCGCCACCCGGCCGACAGTCCCGGCACTCGAATCTGAGGCCGTCAGCCCTCCCGCCAGTTCCGGTACTCGTGCGGGGGAATGTTCCAGGAACCATCGCTGAAGGGATTGGGCAGCGTCCCGTCCAGAGCACCGGCGAGAAACTCGCCGAAGCCCATCCCGTACCGGCGCCACGGGGCCGTTCCGTACGGAACCTGGCGCCTGAAGACGACGACGTCCCAGCTCTCGGGATCGAGCGAGTCGCAGATCCAGAACGCCACGTCACCGTTGGCGGTCGTCGCGAAGGGAAGAAGCCTGCCCTCCTCGGACAGCTCCACGACGCCGGCTCCGCCGTCCGGCTGTGGTTCCTCCTGCGGATCGAACCCGAGTCCGTCCAGCAGCCGACTCTCGGGACGGCCTTCCGCCGGTGGGATGCGGACCGCGAGGTATTCGTTCAGCTCACCGCCGCCGAACACCGCGACGAAGTCCCGATAGTCCGCCGGAACCCGCAGGCCCGTGCTCCGCGCAAGTTCCTCCCAGTCAACGACATCACCTTGAGCTTCCGAAATCCCGAGGATGTCGGACAAGCGACCGATCATCTGGTGCATAAATTCTTGCCTTTCCTCGTCACCCATCGCCGAACAACCCGGCATCCTCTCCCGATCGACTGTCTATCGACAGGCCAAGATTCTTCCAGCCGCTTCCGGTCGTGTAGATAAGATTCGAAACGGTGTCCGAACTGGCACCAACCAGACGCCCGTTCCGATCCCATGCCACATAGGTCATCTCGATCTCATAGGGGGCGAGCCTCCCCCCGGCATAGTGCGGAGTCACCTGATAGAGAACGATCTTCCCGTTGTCGATCTGATACTTCACCCGATCCTCAAAACTCAGCATGCTGGTTATCGGCCCCAGGCGATCAGTGCCGGCCCCATGCTTCCCGACATAGGAATTTGCGTCACTGCCGCAAGGGAATAGGTTCGCCAGATTGGTACCGGAACCACCCAGTTGGTTTCCGAGGATGTGGCACGCATTCACATCGGATGCATCCCCGCCCCAGTAGGAAACCTGGTTGCGCGCCCAGTCGTAGCCGGCCGGCTTGATCCCACGCTTCACCTGCGTGACGCTACCCGGGTTCTTACGGAGGTAGTCCTGGTCGAGACACGCCGTCACGCCTGTCGCGCGTCCCCCGTTGCCGGTGTCGATCTGTCCGGTGTTGACCCAGCCCGCATTGTCCAGGCGGCAGCCGGCACCACGACCCGGGTCGCCTCCGCCGGACGCGTCGGGTTCGGGTCCGGGGGCCGTCTCGGTGCTGGGGGCCACGTTGGCGGCGAGGACGAGCATAGCGAGTACGTCGGTGCTGCTGTAGGAGGCGGCGAGGAAGTTGAGGGCGTCGCGGGGGTTCGGGGCGGTCCAGTCGACCTGGGGGGTGGGGCGCTGGGGTGCGGGCGCGTTCTTGTCGAGGATGGGCTTGGGGGGCTCGGCCTTGGGGGCGGCCGGGCGCGGGGGTGCCTTGACCGGGCTGCAGGTCTTGCAGGGCTGCTGCTTCTGGGGACCGCGCGCGCCGGTCGGGTTCTTGACGGGCGAGCCGGTCGGGTTCTTCGGCTTGGCCGGGCCCTTCGGCGCGTACGGCGAACCCTGAGGGGTCGGCGAGGACGGTGAGCCCTGGCTGCTCGGGCTGCTGCTGGACAGGCGGCCTGGGTTGCTCCGGCGCCAGTCCCGGGCCTCCTGCTTCTCCCGGTCGACCTCGTTGCGCCAGGAGCTGCTCGATGAGCTGCTCGTGGAGCCGTAGCCACCGAGTCCCACCACGTTCGCACCGGCGAAGGGCACACCCGGCATGGGCGCCGAGTTCGGGGCCTGGGCCCGGTTGCCCGAGGTGTTCGGGACGTACGGCGCGGCCGGCTGGGCCGCCTGCGGGGCGGACTGCGGGGCGGACTGGCCGGACCCCTGCTTGATGTTGGCGGAGCCGCCGAACCGGCCGCTGCCTCCGAAGGTGATGCCGCCGCCGTTACCGGCCGCCGCCTGCCCGGTGCTGGGGCCGGGGGCCGCGGGGGCCGCGACCGCCGTTCCGCAACCGCAGTGCGAGATGTTCTCGTGCCCTGTCGGGTCGGTGCCGTTGAGCGGGCTGGCGTTGCCGTAGGTGTAGCGGTTGGCCTGGACGGACGGGGACGGGTTCAGCTGCCAGGAGTCCCGGGAGGTGAAGCCGCCGGTGCCGGGGCGGTACCAGCGGGCACTCATGTTGACGTCGCCGGTGGTCGGGTCGGTCCAGCCGGACTGGTAGCCGAGGCTGGAGCGGGTGCCGCTGGTGGTGACGGGCTTGCCGAAGGGGTCGTAGGTGGTGGCACCGACGACGGCGGTGCCGTCGGTGTTCAGGGTGGCGGTGGCGTCGGTGTGCTGGTCGGTGCGGATGCGGACGTTGTTGGTGCCGTCGGTGGCGCCGAGGAGAGTGCCGGCGCTGTCGCGGGCGTAGCTCCAAGTCCCGTCGCTGGTCAGGTTGCTGGTGCCGCCGTCGTAGGTGAACTTGGCGGCGTTGCGGCCGATGACGCGGTCCAGGCCGTCGTAGGTGTAGGTGACGGCGCCGTCGCTGATCAGGCGGTTGAAGGCGTCGTAGCCGAGAGTCTCCTCCTGAAGCCCCGTAGTCACCCCGACGAGGGTGCCGCGGGCGGTGTAGCGGTAGGTGCTGGTGCCGTCGCCGAGGAGGCGGTTGCGCTCGTCGTAGGCGGCCGTGGCGGTGCCGTTGCCGGTGCGGTTGCCGGCGGCGTCCCAGGTGTAGGGCGTGGTGGTGCCGTCGGCGGTCCAGGAGGTGAGGCGGCCGGCGAGGTCGTAGCCGTAGGTGTTGTCCCTGACCGGGTCGGTGGGGGTGCCGCTGACGGTCTTGCGGGTGAGGCGGTCGTCGAGGTCGTAGGCGTAGGCGGTGGCGGTGAGCTGGGTGCCGGAACCGGCGGTGGGGTTCGCGAGGAGCTGGTCGGTGCTGAGGCGGCCCAGCGCGTCGTAGCCGAGGCGGCGCTCGGACATGGCCTTGAGCTTGGTGGTGTCGGCCGGGTCCGGGGCGACGTAGAAGTGCTTACTGAGGCGGCCGTCGCCGTCGTAGCCGTACCAGTTCTGGGTCCCGGTCTGCGGGTTGTGCGCCCAGTCCAGCTGGCCGTCGGCCTTGTAACCGAAGTAGGTGGTGCCGGTGGACTTGTCCCAGCGCTTGGTCTGCCGGCCCTCGGCGTCGTACTCCCAGGTCTGGGCCTGAGCGTTCAGGTCGGTGCCGGCCTTGAGCAGCAGGCCCCGGTCGTTGTAGGCGTACGCCTGGCTCGCGAGGGCGGTCCCGTTGTGCTGGAGCAGGTGTCCGGCCTTGTCGTAGACGAACTCGCGGTCGGTGGTCGCCGTCTCCGCCCCGGTCCCGCTCTCGCGGACGATACGCCCGGCCGGGTCGAAGGTGCGGGTGCGCACCACGCCGCCCGGTTCGATGAGCTTCACGGCCTGGCCGGCCACGTCGTACGCGGTGGTCCAGGTGCGGTCGCCTGCGGCGGGATGGGCGGTGGTGGACGGTTCGACGGTGCTCTCGGAGAGGCCCCAGGTGTTGAACGTGTAGACGGTGGTGTTGCCGCGTCCGTCGGTGAGACGGGTGCGGTTGCCCGCGGCGTCGTAGCCGAAGGTCGTGGTGATCGGCTGGCCGACCGCGACGGGCTCGGTGAGCGCGACCGTGCGGCCGAGCACGTCGTAGCGGGTGGTGGTGACGGCTCCGGTCGTCGGGCTGGTCGCGCTCACCGCCCGGCCTTCGAGGTCGAACGCCGTGGTGACCGAACGCAGGACCGTACCGGCGGAGTCGAGGTCCTCGGCGACGACCGGGTTGCCGAGGCCGTCGAAGCGGGTGCGGACGGCCTCGCCCATCGGGGTGGTGCTCTTGGTGAGGCGGCCGGCGCCGTCGTAGTCACGGCGGCTGGTGCGACCGAGCGGGTCGGTCGCGGTGAGGATCTGGCCGGCCGCGTTGTAGGTGGCCTTCCCGACGCTGCCGGTGGGGCTGGTCGCGGCGGTCTGGTTCCCGGCGTCGTCCCAGGTGAACCTGCTGGTGACGTTCTGCAGGGTGGGCTTGCGTTCGACGACGGTGGCGGTGAGCACGCGGCCCAGCTGGTCGTAGGTCGCCTCGGTGCGGGCCCCCACCGGATCCGTGGCGGAGAGCTGGAGGCCGGTGGGGGTCCAGGTCGAGGTCCAGGTGGGCGGGTTGTCGTCGACGGGGGGCTGCAGGCCGCCGAGCGAGTTGGGCTCCACGCGCTTGGTCTCGTGGTCCAGGCGGTCGTACGCGAAGGTGGTCCGTCGCCCGGCCGCATCACTGGCGGCCACGACACGGGACAGCTTGTCGTACTCGACCGTGCTGGTGGCGGTGAGCGGGGTACCGGCTCCGGGCGGTGTGTAGGCGGGCAGGGTGGCCGCGACGGCACGACCGAGCCGGTTGACGGTGGTGCGGGCGACGCGGCCCAGCGGGTCCTTCGCGGAGACCGCCTCGCCGAAGGCGTTGTAACCGGTCGTGGTGATCGGCCGGACGGTCGCCGCAGCGCTGCCGCCGCTCTCCGCCGACACCGGCGGCGCGGTGACGGTGACGGCACGGCCGAGGACGTCGTAGCCGAACGAGGTGGTGTACGCGGCCGGGTCCGCGCCCGCCGAGTTGCCGATCGGCGAGGTGCTGCTGATGACCAGGCCGCGCTGGTCGTAGGCGTAGGTCGCGACGCTGCTCGGCCCCCCGAGGGAGGAGGACAGCTCACTGCGGGTCAGGCGGCCGGCGGTGTCGTAGGTGCTGCTCTGGACGCTGTTCTCGGTGTCACTGACCTTCAGGGTGGTGGACGTGACGCGGTCGTCGGCGTCGTACCCCACGGAGATGGTGCGCTTGAGACCCGCCGGGTCGAGGACGCTCTGTGTGACGTGGCCGACGGAGTCGTAGGTGTTCACCGTAGTGGTGCGGCCGCCGCCGGTGGTGCGCTTGACCAGCTGGCCGGCGCCGTCGTACTCGTTCGCCTCCAGCACGATCGAGCGGCTGGTGCCGTCGGACTGGGTCACGTTCTCGACCGTGGCCGTCGCGGGAAGCCCGTCGTCGAAGTAGGTGTAGGAGGTGACGGCGCCCATCGCGTCGGTGACGGACGCCAGGCGTCCGGCCGGGTCGTAGGCCCGGCTCTCGACGGTCAGGTCCCGGATGCCGCCGCCGTCGCCGTTCCAGCCTTCGACGACGGTGGTCGCACGCTGGCTGCGGGGGGTGTAGGTGAACCGCGTGACCTGGCCCAACGGGTCGGTCAGGCTGGTGGCGCGGCTGAGCGCGTCGTAGCCGTAGCGGGTGACGCCGCCCTCGGCGTCGGTGTCCGTCTCCGCCCGTCCGGCCGTGTCGTAGACGGTCGTGGCGGTCCGTGAGCCGTCGGTGCCGACGATGTCGGCGACGGTCGTGCCGGTCACCCGGCCGTCCGCGTCATAGGTCGTCGTGGACCGGGTCTGGTGCTCGGCGGCGGTCACCGCGTCGGAGACCTTCGGCCCGGTCTGCACAGTGAGGTGGTTGAGGGAGTCGTAGGCGTAGGTGGTGGTGACTCCGGCCGGCTGCGCGTCGGAGGTCTCGGTCGTCCAGATCTTGCGGCCGACCGGGTCGTAGCCGTAGGCGAAGACGAGCCCACTGGGCAGAACGGCCTGCACCACATCACCTGCGGCGTTGTAGGCGTACGTCGTCACCGCGCCGCCGGCCGTGGTCTCGGTGGCCAGCAGGCCCGGCGGGGTGGTGCCGCCGCCGGTGGCCGGCTCGGTGCCGGTGGTGTAGGTGGCGCGGGTGGTGCGGCCGTCGGGGCGGGTGGTGGTGTCGGGCAGGCCGAGGGCCGTGTAGCTGACGGTGGTGCGGTAGGTGTTGTCGGCCGGCCCGGCGGAGCGGGCATCGCGGGTCTCGGTGGGCTTGTCGTTGCGCGGGTCGCGCGGGTTGTCGGGGTTGTAGAAGTAGCTGGTGTAAGAGGTCCAGCAGGAGTTGACGTCGCGGCAGGTGGTGAGGGAGACGGTGTTGCCGCGGGCGTCGTGGCCGCTGACGCTGGAGTGGCCGTTGGGGTCGGTGACGGAGTGGAGGTAGCCGCCGGTGTCGTAGGTGTAGCTGGTGGTGGCCCCGGACTCGTCGGTGCGGGCGATCAGACGGTTGCCGCGGGTGGCGTCGTGGATGTCGGTGGAGACGTTGCCGGCCGGGTCTGTCAGGGTGACGCGGGAGGCCAGTTCGGTCGCGGCCGACAGGGAGCGGGCCTGGTAGTGGGCGGCGACGCGGTCCGCGGTCAGCGGGTGCTGGTAGAGGGCGACCTCATCGATCTGGCCGTTCAGCCAGGACCAGCCGCCGTTGCCGCCGGGCATGGTGCCGGTCCAGCCGCCGCCCAGGTAGGTGCGGTTCATGTTGAGGTGGTTGACCGTGCCGGGGAGGGTTCCGACCAGGGCGCCGTCCAGGTAGAGGGACTGGGTGCCCTGCCCGGCGCTGAGCACCGCGTGGTGCCACGAGCCGTCGGTGACCGCGCCGCCCGAGGTGATCGGGCCGCCGGAGATGCCGTAGTACCAGCCCCGGAGCTTTCCGTCGGAGCCGACGTACAGGGCCGGCACCACGTTGTACGGCGGTGCGTTCACAGGCTCGCTCTGCAGTGAGAGCAGGACGCCCGGTCCCGAGGTGCGGAACCACAGCTCGGCAGCGATGTCGGTCTTGGCTTGGAGGATCGGCGTGGGCAGGTCGACGTAGGACGTGCCGGTGCCGTTGAACTCGACCGCCTTGCCGTCACCGGGCCCGAACACTCCTGTGGTGGCGGGCTTGGCGGCGGACGCGTAGGTGCCGTTGCCCTTGATCGCGGCGACCTCGCTGGCCGCCGTGGTGCCGCCGGCCTCGTCCAGGCGCCAGTAACCACCTGGGGAGTCGGCGACCACCGAGGCGCGGTAGCCGACGCCCTGGCCCGCGACCTGGGAACTGCGGGCCCGGTAGTGGGCGAGGACATCGGCCTCGCTGAGCGGGTGTTGGTAGATCGCGGCCTCGTCGATGAGGCCGGTAAAGCGGCTGATGTCGCCGGGCGAGGCGGGCCACATCCGGGCGAAGCCCGCGCCCAGGTAGGTGTGGGTGTTGGCCTGGTGGCTGACCGCACCGGTCTGCGAGCCGACGATCCGGCCGTCCAGGTACAGGGTCTGGGTCGCCCCCTGGGCGGAGAGGACGACGTGGTGCCACGAGCCGTCCGTCACCGCGTTCGCCGACTCGGTGCCGGTGCCGTCGCCGAAGAACCGACCCCGGAGCTTTCCGTTGGAGCCGACGTAAAGGATCGGGGTCCAGGAGCCGCCGACGCCTTGCGGATCGTCGATCGTTCGGCTCTGGTCGCCCATCAGCACGCCCGGCTTGGTCGTGTTGAACCAGAGCTCGACCGCAAGGTCGGTCGTGGCGTGCAGTACCTCCTGGGGAATCTCGATGTGCGAGGCGGAGCCGCCGCCGAAACGCACGGCGGTGTCGTCGGTGGGGGCGAAGACCCCCGGCGCGCGCTTGCCGACACCGTCACCATACGTGCCGGCCGTGCCGCTGCCCACGTCGCTGGCCGCGAGCGCGCCGTCGCGCTCACCGAGGCGCCAGAAGCCGGCCGGGTTGGAGGCCTTGACGGCGTTGCTGTAGAGGAAGGAGCCGCCGGTGAAGGCCGGATCGGAGATCTTCCAGTCGCCTCCGGCCGAGTCGGTGACGGTGGTGAGCCGCTCGGAGACGCCGTCGTATGCCATCCGGGCGCCGGTGCGACCGGATGGCAGGGTGGTGCGGGTCAACTGGGCGCTGCCGGTGCGCAGCGCATAGTGCTCGGCGACGGTCTGGTCGGTGAGCGGCTGGTCGTAGACGGCGACCTCGTCGATCTGGCCGTTGAACCAGGACCAGCCGCCGTTGCCGCCGGGCATGGTGCCGGTCCAGCCGCCGCCCAGGTAGGCGCGGTCCATGGTGATGTGGTCGATCTCGCCCGGGGCGGTTCCGACCAGCGCGCCGTCGAGGAACAGCGCCGTCTTGTCCCGGGCGCCGGCGAGGACGACATGGTGCCAGGCGTTGTCGTTGACCGGGCCCGCCGTGGTGATCGGGCCCCCGGTGACGCCGAAGTACAGGCCGCGCAGACGGCCGTCGGAGCCGACGTAGAGCGCCGGCACGACGCTGTACGGGGCCTCGCCCATCGCCCGGTTCTGCAGGGAGAGGATCACACCGGCGCCGCTGGTGCGGAACCACAGCTCGACGCTGCGGTTGGTGGAGGAGCTGATCGCGCGGTTGGGCAGTTCGACCCAGGAGGTGGGCCGTCCGTGGAGGGTCACGGCCGTGTCGGTGCTGCCGGCCAGGGGGCCGGGGGCGCCCCAGGTCACGTCCCTGGCGTCGCTCGGCGCGCGGTCGCTGACCTGGGCGTCGTTGGCGGCGGCGGTGCCCGTGTTCTCGCCGAGCCTCCAGTAACCGCTCGCGCCCGCGTCGCGGACGGAGGTGCGGTAGCGCGAACCGGTGGCGTACTCGTAGACGGTGCAGCCCTTGTCGGCGGTAGCGGCCACACCCGGCGGGCAGACCTTGGTGAGACGGTCGCCGTCGTACTGGTAGGACCAGCCATCGGTGGAACCGGATGAGCCGACCGAGGTCACGTGGTTACCGGTCCAGCCGAAGTTCAGGTAGCGGCCGGAGGTGGTGTCCTTGACCTGCGTCAGCTTGTCGCCGGCGTAGAAGAGCTCCTGGATGTGCCCGGCCATGTCCCGGACCTGCCCCAGCCGGCCGCTGGGGTTGAAGTAGTGGGACTTCCCACCACGGTCGGTCAGCAGCCAGTTCCCATCGGGGAGCTTGCGCAGGTCGGCCGCCATACCGGAGCCGGCGACGTAGGCGTTCTTGGCCTGGTCCCAGCCGAACCGGGCGCGGGAGCCGTTGGCCGCGGTGAGGAGCACGTTGCCGGGCATCGACAGCCAACTGCTGGTCTCCACCTGGATCCGCATGTCCCACGGGGTGCTCCAGCCGGCGCCGAAGAGGCCGGTGGTGCGTGGATCGAGCGAATTGTAGCTGCGGGTGACGGACAGGTCGGGACCGACCGTGGGCACGGAGGCGTCAGTGGCGGCGGCGGTGTAGTTGCCGGCGGCGGTATTGAAGCTGCGGCCCGCGTCGGAGGCGTTCACGTACTGGTTGGGCTGGGGCAGGACGGTACGGATGTAGGACGGCTGGGACCAGTCGCTCTCGTTCAGCCCGTCACCGGCCTTGGCGTACCAGGCGTACTGCTCGTTCCAGCCCAGCCATCCGGCGGGCACGGCGAACCGGGACTGGCTGACCAGCCAGCCGCTTTCCCGGCAGTCCACCCGGGGGTTGTTGCCGACCACCCGGCAGACGGAGAACTTGAAGTCGAGCACGGACCTCGGCGCGCGGTCGGGGTCCTGGCCCTCCGCGGCGAGGGTGGGCTGGGTCTGGTAGACCACCGCGCCCGACGGCGGGGCGAGCCGGGTGAGGTGCGGCGGTACGTTGACGGACGAGATCCGGATGGAGATGGGCTGGACGTAGCCGTCGATCCAGAAGTTGCTGTGCATGAAGTCGTCCATGGTGAACGCGACGGTGTACGTCCCCTGAGGCAGGCTGCGGATGTGCGCGTCGATCACCACCCCGGTGCCCGGCGGGACGTCGTGCGGCATGGACGTCCAGGCGATGTTGGTGCCGTAGTTCGTGATGTCGTTGCCCCACTCGTCGTAGAGCAGGTACGACATCTTGTAGTTGCTGTTGGGTGACCAGGTCTCCATGCCCCAGTTCCAGGCCCGGAGCCGGACGATGCCCTCCTGGGTCATCGTCACCGGCTGCTGCAGTCCCCACAGCTCGTAGCCCGCGCCGTACTTGGACCAGGTGATGTCCAGGATCGGCTGGCCGCCGTTGTGGTCGTCGCTGCCGAACTGCTTCCACCCGTAGGAGTCCCCCATGTCGGCCTTGATCGCCAGGCCGTAGTTGGGCGACCAGTGGTGCGTCCAGGCGTTGACGAGGTTGCGGCCCTCGGCGCCCAGGTCGATCGACTCCCACGCCTGTGCGCAGACCCAGTCGACGTTGGCGTTGGGCCGCCAGCCGTGGGCGAAGGCCGGGGCGGCGAGCGCGGGGCCGGTCGACGGACCGGGGAAGGCGCGCGGAAGGCCCTCCCACCAGTTGGAGGTGATGGGGTGGATGCTCACCGTCCGAGAGCGGCAGCTGCTGGACCACATGTTGTAGAGCGACAGCCGGACACCGAGGACGTTGGCGTTGTTGAGGGCGTCCTCCACACCGTTGAACTTGATGTAGGACTCGGCCTGGTGCCCTCCGCCGTCGTAGGTGCCGACCTTCAGCACCGTGTCACCGGAGAAGTCCAGGTTGTAGGGCGACTCGATGTAGGTGCCGTCGACGGCCTTGACCGAGGAGAACGACGGGTCGACCTTGATCGGGTAGACGCGCTCGGGAGCGTGCAGCCAGGCCTGGTCGAGCGTGACCTTGAGGGCCTGGCCCCCATCCACGGAGACGAGTTCGTAGCCGACGCCACCGGAGACGACGCCCTCTTCGGTGTTGGGGGCGAAGGCGGAGTCCTGCATCCAGCCGGGCGGCATCCGGCCGCGCACGGTTCCCGACGGGTCGGTGAACACCACGGCGCCACCGGCGTCAAGCGACGCGGTAACGCCCTGCAGCCGCAGAGGAAAGACCCACTCGGTCGGAGCGGCGGCGTCCTTGAGGACGAGAGTCTCCTTGAACGAGGTGCTGCCGGCCTGGAAGGTGACATCGGCGTGCGGGCGCGCCTCGGGGTAGGTGATGGTGCTGCCCTGGGTGGTGCCCTGGGCCGGGGCGGCGTCCTTCAAGGCGTAACCGACGGAGGACCCTTCGCCGAGCTGCAGACGGACGAGCGGGTCCGCGTCGGCGGTGAGCGCGAGGGTGAGCCGACTCTCCCCGGAGGTCGTGATCCAGCCGGACTGGGTGGGCGCGGCACGGCCTGCGGTGGCCGTCCCGTCGGGGATCAGGGTGGTGTCGATCTCAGCCCAGGAGCCATCAGCACGGCGGAAGTTGACCGGGTTGGGGTAGCTGCGGGTGGTGAAGGTGCCGTCCGCGTTCCGGTAGGTGCGCTGGTGGGCGGTGCGCCTGTCCGGCAGTTCGGTGCTCGTGGTCGGGTCGAACTCCTTGGACCCGCCGGTGCCTTCCTTGGCGGCCTTGGTGTCCTTCTCGGCCTTGCCCTGGGGCTTGGCCGGCGTCTCGACGGTCTGGGCCTCGGTGGTGGGCAAGGGTCCCGGAGGAGGGATGACCGATGCCGACCCCGTCGGGTCCGTGCCGGCCGTCTGCTCCTCGGGCAGCTCGCCCGGCGCCGGCGCCGCGCCCTCGCGTCCGCCCTCCGCGTCGGCGCTGGTCGCCGCCGCACTCGCGTCGTGGTCGAGGCCCTCGGCGCTGCCGGTCCCCTGTCGGGGCAGGGGGCCCGGGTCCGGGGTCGCGCTAGCGGCCTGGCGAACGATCTCCTCGGCGGCCGCCGTCCCCTCCGCCATCCCGAGGACGACCATGGTCAACGACAACAGGAAAGCGACGGATCGGTGCAGCACGCGGAACCCACCAGATAGTCAAGGGAACGCAAACAGAGCGTGCGCAGGTATATCTGACTATCAGTAGGTCGACAAAGATCTATTGGGTACGAAGTGATCCAACTCACACCACAAACGGGATCAAATGCGGACGATCGCGTAGGCGGTGGGCGGATCAGGGGAGGGTGAGGATGCGGGGGCCGTCGGGGGTGATGGCGACGGTGTGTTCGATGTGGGCGGCGCGTGTGCCGTCGGTGGTGCGGAGGGTCCAGCCGTCGGGGTCGGTGGTGTGGGTGTCGGTGCCGCCGGCGATGAGCATGGGTTCGATGGCGAGGACCAGGCCGGGCTTGAGGGGGAAGCCGCGGCCGGGGCGGCCCTCGTTGGGGAGGTGCGGGTCCTCGTGCATGCGGCGGCCGATGCCGTGGCCGCCGTAGCCTTCGAGGAGGCCGTAGCGGGCGGTGCGGGCGACGGTGCCGACGGCGTGGGCGATGTCGCCGGTGCGGTGGCCGGGCACGGCGGCCGCGATGCCCGCCTCCAGGGCCCGGCGGGTGGTGTCGATCAGGCGGAGGTCCTCGGGGCGCGGGGTGCCGACGGTGAAGCTGACGGCGGCGTCGCCCGCCCAGCCGTCGAGGACGGCTCCGCAGTCGATGCTCACCAGGTCGCCGTCGCGCAGCCGGTGGCGGTTCGGGATGCCGTGCACCACGGCGTCGTTGACGGAGGCGCAGATGACGGCCGGGAAGGGCACCGGGGCGAAGGACGGCCGGTAGCCGAGGAACGGCGAGGTCGCGCCGGCCTTGCGCAGCACCTCGCGGGCCACCTCGTCGAGGTCCAGCAGGCTCACCCCGACGCCGGCCGCCCGCTCCACCTCGGCCAGCGCCGTGGCGACGACCCTCCCGGCCTCCCGCATCGCGGCCAGCGCCGCCTCCGACTTGAGCTCCACCATGAGGTCCTCCGACCGGTCCGTTCCAATTCTTATACCGGTATTTCTATCACGGTCGGAGCGGTGTCGGCGGCGGGCGGCGTGGCCTACCATCGGGGGCATGGTGAGGACTCCGCTGACCCCCGGGGAACGCGAGCGCGGCGAGCGCTTCGGTGTGCTGCTGCGCGAGGCGCGGGGCGAGCGCAGCATGGTCGAGGTGGCGGCGGCGGCCGGGGTGTCGGCCGAGACCCTGCGCAAGATCGAGACCGGCCGGGCGCCGACGCCGTCGTTCTTCACCGTCGCGGCGCTGGCCTACGCGTTGGGGCTCTCGATGGACGAGCTGGCCACCGCCTGCGCGGCGCCGGCCGGGGACGAGGCGCTGTCGGCCTGAGACGGCACCGGCCGGTGGCTCCCGGGTCGGGAGGCCACCGGCCGGCACGGCGACTCAGGCGGTGATGCCGCCGTCGAGGACGAGGTCGGCGCCGACGGTGAAGGCCGACTCCTCGGAGGCGAGGTGGAGGACCGCGGCGGCGACCTCCTCGACGGCGCCGGCGCGGGCGGCCGGGACGCTGCCCTTCATCCGGTCCGCCTTGGCGGAGGCGCTCTCGCCGGGCAGCGAGGACATCGTGGTGTCGATCGGGCCGGGGCTCACCAGGTTGATCCGCACCCCCTCGGCGATGTGGTCACGGGCGGCGCTGCGGGTCAGGGTGGCGACGGCGGCCTTGGAGACGGCGTAGGCGCCGACGTTCTCGACCCGCAGGTGGGTGCCGAGGTTCGAGGAGATGTTGACGATCGCCCCGCCGCCGTTGGCACGCAGGTGGGCGATCTGGTGCTTCATCGCGTACCAGGTGCCGGTGAGGTTGATGTCGATCAGCTGCCGCCATTCCTCCTCGGCGACGTCGGCGATCCGGCCGACGCCGCCGAAGACGCCCGCGTTGTTGACCGCGATGTCCAGGGCTCCGAGCTGTTCGACGGTCTCGCGGACCAGCCGGGCGGCGTCGGCGGCGTCGGACACCGAGCCGGTGAGGGCGACGGCGGCGCCGCCCTCCTGCTCGATCAGGGCGACGGTCTCGGCGAGGGCGCTCGCGGTGCGCCCGGCGACGGCGACGCGGGCGCCCTCCCGGGCGAAGGCGAGGGCGACGGCTCGGCCGATGCCGCTGCCGCCACCGGTGACCAGGACGGACTTGCCGGTGAAGCGGGTGGTGCTGCGGGTCATGCGCGTGCTCCTCGATACGGGGTCTATATTGACCGTTCGGTTCAGAATGGAGACAGCAAAAAACACACGAGCGGAGAAGGAGAAGGAGGACGGTCGAGCGGGGTCGGTCAGTCCAGCAGGGCGAGGGCCTGGTCGGCGGCGTCGCGCAGGCGGGCCGAGCCGTCGCCGGCCTTGCCGATCACCCGCATGCCCTGGAACAGCACCACCAGCATCCTGGCGAGCGCCTGCGGGTCGCGGCCCTCGGGCAGTTCGCCCTGGGCCCGCGCCCGGACCAGCGCCGCGGTGAGGACCGTCTCCAGGTGGGCCAGGTTGGCCTCCACCCGCCGGGCGGCGTCCGGGTCGTGCGGGGCCAGCTCCACCGCCGTGTTGGTGACGAAACAGCCGCGCCGCAGGCCGCCCTCGCCGTCCGCGGCGGATTCGCGGGCGAAGCGGAGGACCAGGGCGCGGACGGCCGGGAGGACCGGGCCGGGCTGCGACAGCTCGGCCAGCAGCACGGGCTGCTGCTGGCAGCCGTACCGCTCCAGTGCGCGCAGGTACAGTTCCCGCTTGCTGCCGAAGGTGGCGTAGACGCTGGCCCGGGCGATCCCGAGGTGCTCGACCAGGTCGGCCATCGAGGTGGCCTCGTAGCCCCGCCGCCAGAACAGCTCGAGGGCCGACTGGAGCGCCGCGTCCGGGTCGAATTCCTTGGTTCGCGCCATGCCTGAAAGGTAGTCGATTCCAGATCGGTCGGTCAAGAAAGAAAAGGAGGGTGGCCGGCCCGCCCCGGGACGGCGGCGGGCCGGCCCGGCGGTTCAGCCCCCGGCGAGGTGGCGTTCCACCGAGGCGACCTTGCGGGTCAGGCCGTCGGTGACCCCGGCGCGGTCGTCGATCTTGATGACGGTACTGACCCGGTTGCTGTAGGCCTTGACCGCCTCGATCGCCTCCCGGATCACCGGCATCACCTCGTCCCACTCCCCCTCGATGCTGGTGAACATCGCGTCCGTACGGTTGGGCAGCCCGCTCGCGCGGACCACCTTGACGGCCGCGGCGACCGCCTCCCCGACGTCCTCGCCGACCCCGAGCGGGGTGACCGAAAAGGCTGCGATCACGGCTGCGTCTCCTCCCTGTGCGGCCCGGCCGGCCACCGGGCCGCCGGGCCACCAGGCTAGCGAGTCGTTCAGACCACGGTCGGCAGCGGCGGGTCGACCGCCAGCGGGGCGGAGCTGCGGGCGCGGTGCTGCGCGGCCCAGGCGGCGAGGGCGACCGTGCAGGCGTGGTCGAGGTGGCGCAGCCCGGACCAGTCGAGCTCGACCGGGCGGTCCGCCGGGAGGCGTTCGAGGGTGTCCAGCAGCCGGGGCAGCCGCAGGAAGGTGGCGTTGCCGCTCAGCCGGACCCGCAGCGGCGGCTGCTCGGCGCCGGGCACGGCCGGCGGTTCCTCCACCCCGATCTGCAGGTGGGAGGTCTGCCAGGCGGACTTGGCGACGGCGAGGCCGATGCCGATCAGGACCCCTTCGAACAGGTCGGTGGTGACGACCGAGACGGTGGTGACGGCGAGCACCACCGCCTCCCCCCGGTGGTCGCGGCAGAGCGCGGCGATCCGCCGCAGGGGGATGAGCTTGGCGCCCGCGTGGACCAGGACGGCGGCCAGCGCGGTCAGCGGGACGAGGCCGAGCACGCCCGGCAGCAGGGCGGTGAACAGCAGGAGCCAGCCGCCGTGCATGACCCGGGAGGCCTTGGTGCGGGCGCCGGCCTGGACGTTGGTCGCGCTGCGGACGATGACGGCCGTCATCGGAAGCGCGCCGAGCAGGCCGCAGAGGGCGTTGCCGACACCCTGGGCGGTGAGTTCGCGGTCGTAGTCGGTGCGCGGGCCGTGGTGCATCCGGTCCACGGCGGCGGCGCTGAACAGGGTTTCGGCGGAGGCGATCAGGGTGAAGGCGAGGACGGTGCCGGCGCCGGCGGTGGTGGCCAGGGCGCCGAGCGCGGCGCGGTCGGGCAGCTGGACGACGTCGAGCAGACCGGCCACCTCGACCCGGGCCACCGGCAGGTCGGCGACGGCGGTGACGGCGGCGGCCAGGCCGACGGCGCCGAGCGGGCCGGGCAGCGCGCGGGCGAGGCGGGGCGGCAGGTACTTCCAGGCGACCAGCACCAGCAGGGTGGCCGCGCCGAGCGCCACCGCGGTGGGGTTGGCGGCTCCGGTGACGGCGTCGCGCAGCAGCGCGGGCAGGCCCAGGAGCTTCTCCGGCCCGGTGCCGGGGGCGCGGCGGTCGGCGAGCGCGTACAACTGGCCGAGCAGCAGGGTCAGGCCGATGCCGGCCAGCATGCCGTGCACCACGGAGGCCGACATGGCGCGGAACCAACGGCCCAACCGCAGGGCGCCCATGGCGAGTTGGAGCAGGCCGGTGAGCAGGACCAGGACGCCGAGGGCGCCCGCGCCGTACCGCTGGACGGCTTCGTGGACGAGGACGGTGAGGCCGGCGGCCGGGCCGCTGACCTGGAGGCTGCTGCCGGGCAGGGCGCCGACCACCAGGCCGCCGACGATGCCGGTGACCAGGCCGAGCTCGGCGGGCACGCCCGAGGCGACGGCGACGCCGACGCAGAGCGGGAGGGCGACCAGGAAGACCACCAGGGAGGCGGGCAGGTCGTGGCGCCAGGGTACGGCGCGCAGGGCGGCGGCCGGGCCGCGGTGGTGCAGCGCGCGGCGGGGGCGGGCACGGCCGGGCGGGGCGCTGCGGCGCGGGGCCGCGGGCGGGCGCTTGCGCCCGCGGGGCAGGCCGTTCACCGGCGCACCCCCGGCGGGGTGCTGCGAACGGCGGGCGCGGCGGAGGCGGGAGCGGCGGAGGCAGAGGCAGGAACGGCGGGAGCGGCGGGGCAGGCGGGCAGGGCACGGCGTCGAGGCATCGGGAGGTTCCTTCCGCGCACCCGGCACGGCGGCGCGCCGCGGGCGGCGCATCGCTGCGGGTGCGTTGCTGCGGGTGCGTTGCTGCGGGTGCGTTGCTGCTGGGTGGCTGCGGTGCTGCGGTGGCGGCTGGGACGCGCGGGACGGGCCGGCCGGCGCGGCGGGCGTGCTGCACGGGATCCGACGGCCGGAGCTCCCCCGCTCCCCGGACGGTCCCGAACCCCCTTGCCGTGACCCCTGTTGAACATGGCAACCATGACGGGCCCGGCGTGCCACCGACGGTACCCAGCGACCCGGGGCGGGCCAACCTCGCACACCGTCCCTTCACGCGGGCGGCACACGAAGAGCGCTTCCGGGCCGGAATTCAGGCCTCGGACGGGTACGCACGTTCGCCCGTCGAGCGGACGGACGATCCGTGCCCGCCCTCCACCGGCCTGCCGCCGAGGCGGCTCCCGACGGCCCCGGGCGTTCCGTCCCGGGGCGGTGCGGGTACGTACCGAGGACCGCCCGCGCGCGACGTGCGCGCGCGGCCCTTCCTGCCCGGGAGGCCCCACCGTGTCCTTCGCGATGACCCGCGCCGAGTGCGAGCGCTTCCTGGCCGGCGTACACGTCGGCGTCCTGTCCGTCGCCGGGCCGGAGCCCGGCGCGGCCCCGCTGACCGTGCCGATCTGGTACTCCTACCGCCCCGGCGGGCTGATCACCCTGCTGACCGGACGGGAGTCCCTCAAGGCGCGCCGGATCCGAGCCGCCGGCCGGTTCACGCTCTGTGCCCAGCAGGAGGAGCCGCCCTGCCGGTACGTGAGCGTGGCCGGGCCGGTGGTGGCGATCGAGGACCGGGTGGACCCGGACGAGCGCGCCGAGCTGGCCCACCGCTACCTGCCGCCGGCCACCGCCGCCGCCTACCTGGTGGCCACCGCCGAGCAGTTGACGGCGGACGTCACCGTCCGGATGCGGCCCGAGCGGTGGCTGAGCGCCGACTTCGCCGCCGTCACCGGGCAGATAGCCGCCCTGGAGCGCCAGGCTCCGCCGGGACGGCCCGCGGCCGGCCGGCCCGCGCTGGAACACCCGCCGTCCGGGCGCGGTTGACCAGGTGGGCACGCCGGGCGGGATACCGTACCGGCGCGGGCCCGCCCGCCACCGCACCACCGACGACGACCTACGACCTCCTCCGAAGGGGGACCCCCGTGAGCCTGACCGACATCCCGCTGCGCACGCTGTCCGGCGAGGCCGCCTCGCTCGCCGACCACAAGGGCAAGGCGCTGCTGATCGTCAACGTCGCCTCCAAGTGCGGCCTGACCCCGCAGTACGCCGGCCTGGAGCGGCTCCAGGAGCGGTACGCCGAGCGCGGCTTCACCGTGCTGGGCTTCCCCTCGAACCAGTTCGCCGGGCAGGAGCCGGGCAGCGCCGAGGAGATCCGGACCTTCTGCTCCACCACCTACGGCGTGACCTTCCCGCTGTTCGAGAAGACCGACGTGAACGGCGAGGACCGGCACCCGCTGTACGCGCGGCTGACCGAGACGGCCGACGCCGAGGGCCAGGCCGGGGACGTCTCCTGGAACTTCGAGAAGTTCCTGGTGGCGCCGGACGGCACCGTGGCCGCCCGGATCCGGCCGCGCACCGAGCCGGAGTCGGCCGAGGTGATCGCCGCGATCGAGGCCGTGCTGCCCGCCTGAGCGGGCGCGTGACGGAGCCCGGGGCGCACGACGCGTCCCGGGCGCCGTCGGTTACAGCAACAGCCTGGTGCCCGGCGGGAGTTCGCCGTCCCGCGCGGCATCGCGCAGATGGGCCAGCAGGGTCTCCCGCAGCGCCTCGGCCGCGCGGGTCGGCGGCACCTCGTGGCCGTGCGCCACGGCGATGGTGCGGCCCAGGCCCTGGCCGGCGAAGGGGGTGACCGCGAGGCCCGAGCGGTGGGCGACCATGCCGGGCAGCACCGCCGGCCCGAGCCCGGCCCGGACGAAGCCGAGCACCGCGTCCATCTCCCCGCCCTCGACGGCGAACTCCGGCTCGAAGCCGGCCGCCCGGCAGGCCGCCAGGGTGGCCTCGCGCACGTCGTAGCCCTCGCGGAACATCACCAGCGGCCACCCGCGCAGCTCCGCCACCCGCACCGTGCGCCGGGCCCGCGGCTGCGCCGAGACCAGCACCAGCTCCTCGTGCAGCAGCCCGGTGACGGCCAGCGCCGGCGCCGCCTCCCCGCGCGGCGGGGTGATGATCAGCGCGAGGTCCAGCTCCCCCTCCGCGAGCGAGCGCACCAGGTCCCGCGAACCGCCCTCGCGCACCACCAGCGCCACGCCCGGGTAGCGGTCCCGGAACACCCGCAGCACGTCCGGCACCAGGCTGGTGCACAGGCTCGGCGGCGCGCCGAGCCGCACCCGGCCGCGGCGCAGCTGGACGGTCTCCTGGACGGCGAGGCGGGCGCTCTCGGTGTCCGCGAGGATGCGCCGGGCGAGCGGCAGCAGGGCGTCCCCGGCGTCGGTCAGCGCGATGTTGCCGCGCGTGCGGTGGAACAGTTCGGCGCCCAACTCCCGTTCCAGCGCCCGGATCTGTTGCGAGAGGGACGGCTGGGCGACGTGCGCCGCCTCGGCCGCGCGGGTGAAGTGGCGGGTCTCGGCGACGGCCACGAAGTAGCGGAGTTGCTGGAGCTGCACCCGACCAGGATATCCCGCATCGATAGGCGGCGCCTATGGTGGCCAGCCGCATCATGTCTTGGACGCACCGTCGCCCGTCTCCGTACCGTTGTCGCCATGACAAGCGCGACTCGGACGGCCCGGCACCCGTCCACCCTGGCGACCCTGTGGCGGTCGACCGTCGGCAAGAAGGCGGTCATGGCCGTCAGCGGACTGGCCATGCTGCTCTACCTGGTCGCCCACATGCTCGGGAACCTCAAGGTCTTCTTCGGGCCGGACGACATCAACGGCTACGCCGCCTGGCTTCGCACCATCGGGCAGCCGTTCCTCGGCCACGAGTGGTTCCTGTGGATCGCCCGGGCGGGCCTGCTGGCCGCCGTCCTGCTGCACGGCGTCGCCGCGTACCAGCTGAGCCGGCGCGACCTCGCCGCCCGGCCGAGCAAGTACGCGCACCAGCGGCGGCGGGCGAGCTACGCGACCCGGACGATGCGCTGGGGCGGGGTGATCCTGGCGCTGTTCATCGTCTGGCACATCCTGGACCTCACCACGCTGACGGTGAACCCCAACGCCGAGCACGGCAGGGTGTACCAGAACATCGTGGCGTCCTTCGGGACGTGGTACTCCGGCGTGATCTACATCGTCGCGATGCTCGCCGTCGGCCTGCACGTCCGGCACGGCTTCTGGAGCGCGGCGCAGACCCTCGGCGCCAACAACGCCCGCCGGGACCGCGCGCTGAAGCTCACCGCCAACGGCCTGGCGCTGCTGCTGACCGCGGGCTTCCTGTCCGTCCCCGTGGCCGTGATGACCGGAGTGGTGAAGTGACCAGCAGCGAGAACGGCAGCGAGAACAGCGCCGAGAGCGGCACCGCGGACGGCGGCTACGCGTCGTACGCCGTCGGCGAGCCGATCGCCGACACCCGGGCCCCGGCCGGGCCGATCGAGCAGCGCTGGGACCAGCGGCGCTTCGAGGCCAAACTGGTCAACCCGGCGAACCGGCGCAAGCACACCGTGATCGTGGTCGGCACCGGCCTGGCGGGCGGCGCGGCCGGCGCCACGCTCGCCGAACAGGGCTACCACGTGGTCCAGTTCTGCTTCCAGGACTCCCCCCGGCGGGCCCACTCGATCGCCGCCCAGGGCGGCATCAACGCCGCCAAGAACTACCGCAACGACGGCGACTCGATCCGCCGGCTGTTCTACGACACGGTCAAGGGCGGCGACTTCCGCGCCCGCGAGTCCAACGTCCACCGGCTGGCGCAGGCGTCGGTGGAGATCATCGACCAGTGCGTGGCGCAGGGCGTGCCGTTCGCCCGCGAGTACGGCGGCCTGCTGGACACCCGCTCGTTCGGCGGCGTGCAGGTCTCCCGGACGTTCTACGCCCGCGGCCAGACCGGCCAGCAGCTGCTGCTCGGCGCCTACCAGGCGCTGTCGCGGCAGATCGCCGCCGGGAACGTGGAGATGCACGCCCGCACCGAGATGCTCGACCTGCTGGTGGTCGACGGCCGGGCGCGCGGCATCGTCGCCCGCGACCTGGTCACCGGCGAGATCACCAGCTACACCGCCGACGCCGTGGTGCTGGCCTCCGGCGGCTACGGCAACGTCTTCTACCTCTCCACCAACGCCAAGAACTCCAACGCCACCGCGATCTGGCGGGCGCACCGGCGCGGCGCGTACTTCGCCAACCCGTGCTTCACCCAGATCCACCCGACCTGCATCCCGCGCTCCGGCGAGCACCAGTCCAAGCTCACCCTGATGAGCGAGTCGCTGCGCAACGACGGCCGGATCTGGGTGCCCAGGGCCGCGGGCGACACCCGGCCGCCGGCCGAGATCCCCGAGGAGGAGCGGGACTACTACCTGGAGCGGATCTACCCGGCGTTCGGCAACCTGGTGCCGCGCGACATCGCCTCCCGGGCCGCCAAGAACGTCTGCGACGAGGGCCGCGGCGTCGGCCCCGGCGGGCAGGGCGTCTACCTGGACTTCGCCGACGCCGTCCGCCGGCTGGGGCGGGACGCGGTGGAGGCCAAGTACGGCAACCTGTTCGAGATGTACGAGCGGATCACCGCCGAGGACCCGTACCGGGTGCCGATGCGGATCTACCCGGCGATCCACTACACGATGGGCGGGCTCTGGGTCGACTACGACCTGCAGACGACGGTGCCGGGCCTGTTCGCGATCGGCGAGGCCAACTTCTCCGACCACGGCGCCAACCGGCTCGGCGCGAGCGCGCTGATGCAGGGCCTGGCGGACGGCTACTTCGTGCTGCCGCCGGTGCTCAACGACTACCTGGCCCGGGAGGCGCTGCCCGCCGTCCCGGCCGGCCACGAGGAGGTCGCCGCGGTGGAGGCCGAGGTCGCCGACCGCCTCAACCTCATCCTCGCGGTGGACGGCGACCGCACCCCCGACTCCTTCCACCGCGAGCTCGGCGAACTGCTCTGGGACGAGTGCGGGATGGCCCGCGACGAGGCCGGGCTGCGCCGCGCGCTGGAGCGGATCCCGGCGCTGCGGGACGAGTTCTGGCGCCGGATCAAGGTGCCCGGCACCGGCCGGGAGCTCAACCAGTCGCTGGAGAAGGCGAACCGGCTGGTCGACTACTTCGAGCTGGCCGAGCTGATGTGCCTGGACGCGCTGCACCGCGCCGAGTCCTGCGGCGGCCACTTCCGCACCGAGAGCCAGACCGCCGACGGCGAGGCCGCCCGGCGGGACGAGGAGTTCTCCTACGCCGCCGCCTGGGAGTTCACCGCCACCGGGCAGGCGCCCGTCCTGCACCGCGAGCACCTCGACTTCGAGTACGTCCACCCCACCCAGCGGAGCTACGCGTGAACCTCACCCTTCGGATCTGGCGCCAGGCGGGCCCCGACACGCCCGGCTCGATGACCACCTACCAGGTCAGCGGCATCAGTCCGGACATGTCCTTCCTGGAGATGCTGGACACCCTCAACGAGGAGCTGATCACCCGGGGCGACACGCCCGTCGCCTTCGACCACGACTGCCGCGAGGGCATCTGCGGCGCCTGCGGCATGGTCATCAACGGCCGGGCGCACGGCCCCGAGCGGACCACCACCTGCCAGCTGCACATGCGGCACTTCCAGGACGGCGATACCATCGACGTCGAACCGTGGCGGGCGGCGGCCTTCCCGGTGGTGAAGGACCTGGTGGTGGACCGCTCCGCCTTCGACCGGATCATCGGCGCCGGCGGCTACATCACCGCCCCGACCGGGAGCGCGCCCGAGGCGCACGCCACGCCCGTCCCCAAGGAGACCGCCGACACCGCGTTCGAGCACGCCGAGTGCATCGGCTGCGGGGCGTGCGTGGCGGCCTGCCCGAACGGGTCGGCGATGCTCTTCACCTCCGCCAAGGTGGTCCACCTCAACGTGCTGCCGCAGGGCGCGCCGGAACGCAGGTCCCGGGTGCGCGACATGGTGGCGGCGATGGACGCCGAGGGCTTCGGCGGCTGCACCAACACCGGCGAGTGCGCGACGGCCTGCCCCAAGGGCATTCCGCTGCCCAGCATCGCCGCGATGAACCGCGAGTTCCTGCGCAGCTCGCTGGGCTGAGACCCGCACCGCGCTGCGGCGCCCCTCCGTCGACGGAGGGGCGCCGCACGGCGCTATTCGCCGTCCGCGCCCGGCAGCGCGGCCAGCGTGGCGGCGAGGGCGCGCAGGTCCGCCGGGCGCACCGACGGGCCCATCGCCGCGAGCCGGAACGGCGAGAGGCCGCCCAGCATCGCCCGCAGGCCGGGGTTGGCCAGCATCGGCAGCCGCGCCAGGACGGCCTCGTGCGCCGCGTCGTGCGCCAGCAGCGCGCGCAGCGGGGTGTGCACCGAGAGCGGGGCGTCCGGGAAGTCCTCCGGCGCGGGCAGCGGTTCGGCGGCGGCGAGCGCCTGCGGGCGCTGGGCGCGGACCAGCAGGTGCTCGGCGGTGACCGGCCCCTCGGCGGGCAGACCGAGCCGTTCGAACTGGTCGGCCGGCGCGTCGCCCTCGCGCAGCGCCTCGGTGAGCAGCGTGGCCAGCCGCAGCTCCAGCTCGTCGTCGACCAGCGGGTGCTCCTGCTCCGGATCGGTGTGCAGGTCGAACAGCAGGGTGCCGAAGGCGTACGGGTTGCCCCAGGAGGTGGCCGGCATCCGCAGCACGGGCGCGCCCTTGGTGAACGGCAGCGGCTCGGCCAGGGTGGCGCCGGCCAGCTCCTGCGGGGTGAAGTGGCCGCGCATGTGGGTGGGCATCAGGGTGTGCTCGTACAGCGGCCGGTTGGCCGGGTCCTTGCAGGCGCGCATGTAGACGTGGCGGCCGTCGGTGATGTTGACGTGCCCGCCGAAGACGCCGAACAGGCCGTGCGGGCGGACCGGGGTGTCCTGGGCGACCGTGTCGGCGAGCGGGCGGCCCTGCATGTCGGGGGTGCGGGGGACGCCGAAGTACTCCAGCAGGGTCGGCCCGAGGTCGACGGTCTGGACGAGCGCGGCGCGCCGGCCGGTGGCCCGGCTGCGCGGGTCCCAGACGAACAGCGGGGTGTGGATGTTCTCGTCGTACCAGGGCTGGATGTTCTTGCCCCACCAGCCGCGCTCGCCGAGCAGCAGGCCGTGGTCGGTGCAGACGATCAGCAGGGTGTCGTCCCACAGGCCGTGCTCGTCGAAGGTGTCCAGGACGCGGCCGAGCGAGTCGTCGCACATGGTGAGCAGCGCGGCGTACTCGTTGCGGGCGTGCTCGACGGCCTGCGGGCTCTCGGTGACGCGCTTGTAGTCGGGCCAGTCGAAGTGCGGGCCGTCCCAGTCGTGCGGGTAGTGCTTCTTGTGCTCGGCGTAGGAGTAGAACGGCTCGTGCGGGTCGAAGCACTCGATCTGCAGGAACCAGCGGTCCTGCCCGCGGTTGGTGGCGATGAACTCCAGGCCGGCGTCGAAGGTGCGGGTCTGCGGGTGGTCGGCGACCTCGGCCAGGTACTGGCGGTTGACCCAGTCCTGGCGCCACGCCGGACCCTCGCGCCAGGAGAGCGTCCCGGGGATCTCCGGGTCGGCGACGTGGCCCTTCCACTTGTCGCCCTCCTGGCCGCGGAAGAACTCGTAGCTGTCGTAGCGGTTGTGGTAAGTGGCGCCGCCGTCCTCCCAGTAGTGCTGGTGGTCGGTGACCAGGTGGGTGTGGACGCCGGCCTTGCTGAGCAGGTCCGGGACGGAGTCGTCGAAGGGTTCCAGCGGGCCCCAGGAGCGGTGCAGGAAGTTGTAGCGGCCGGTGTGCATCTCGCGGCGGGCCGGCATGCAGGGCATGGAGCCGCCGTAGCAGTTGTCGAAGGTCGCGGCGCGGGCGGCGAGGCGGGCGAAGTTCGGCGCGACGGTCCAGTCGCAGCCGTAGGGCGGCAGGAACCGCCGGTTGAGGCTGTCGAACATGACCAGGACGGCTTTCACCGGGGCGTCTCCTCGGGGGCTGCGGTGGGGTCGGTGGGGGGGTCGGTGGTGGGATCGGTGGTGGGATCGGTGGTGGAAATGGTTCCGTCGGCGAGCAGCCGGCGGACGCCCTCCAGCCAGTCGAGCCAGGCGTCGACGGCGGAGGCGCCGTACGCGTGGGTGAGTTCGCGGATCATCCGGACCCGCCGGACGTCCGCCTCCGGCGCGCCCTCGGGGAAGGCCAGGGAGCGGTCCCGGGGGCGCATCGCCGCCACCTGCCGGCGGCGGTAGGCGAGCTCGGTGTCGACCAGCGGGAGCAGCCGCTCCGGGGCGAGCTGGGCGGAGAAGTAGAACCGGGCCATGAAGTCCGGGTCCTGGAAGCGGCTGGTCGGTTCGTACGGCGAGCGGGCCTCGCGGATCAGCTCGGCCCGGCCGGCGTCGGTCAGCCGGTAGACCTTGGCGTCCGGCCGGCCGTCGCGCGGGTCGGTCTCGTAGACCACCCAGCCCTGCTCGGTCATCCGCTTGAGCAGCCGGTAGATCTGGCTCGGGTGGGCGTTGGAGCGGACGAACTGTCCCTCCCCCGCCAGCCACTGCTTGAGGTCCCAGCCGCTGCGCGGGTGGAGGCTCAGCAGACCCAGGAGGACGTGATCGAACTTCACGCGTGACCCTTTCCCGGCCGTCGCCGGTTCTCCTCGTGCGAGCTAGGTGCATTCTCACCTAGGTGCAAAGTGCTATAGCTTGGCCCCATGAGTCAACCCCCCGTCGTCCGCGCCTGCTGCCTGCCGTCGGCCCCGGCCGGCGCCGGACCCGTCCCGCCGCCCCCGCCGCGGGCGGCGGCCGAGCGGCCCGCGCACCCCGAGGTGGCGCTGCCCGGCGGCGTGTTCGCGATGGGGGACGCCTTCGGCGAGGGGTATCCGGCGGACGGCGAGACACCCGTGCACGAGGTGGAGCTGGCGCCGTTCACCATCGACACCGCACCGGTGACCACCGCCCGCTTCGCCGCCTTCGTCGAGGCCACCGGCCACCGCACCGACGCCGAACGGGCCGGCTCCTCCGCCGTCTTCCACCTGTTCGTCCTCGCCGACCCCGCCGACGTGCTCGGCCGCTCCCCCGCCGCGCCCTGGTGGCTCGAGGTGCGCGGCGCCGACTGGCGCCACCCCTACGGCCCGCTCGGCGACTCCGAGGACCTCCGGGACCACCCCGTGGTGCACATCAGCCACCGCGACGCGCTCGCCTACTGCCGCTGGGCCGGGCGCCGGCTGCCCACCGAGGCCGAGTGGGAGTACGCCGCCCGCGGTCCGCTGACCGGCCGCCGCTACCCCTGGGGCGACGAGCTGCGCCCGGACGGCGCGCACCGCTGCCGGATCTGGCAGGGCCGCTTCCCCGACCTGCCGACCGGCGAGGACGGCTGGTACGCGACCGCGCCGGTGGGCAGCTACCCGCCGAACGGCTTCGGCCTGGCGGACGTGGCCGGGAACGTCTGGGAGTGGTGCGCCGACCGCTTCGACCCCGCCTACTACGCCCGCTCCCCGCGCTTCGACCCGCGCGGCCCCGGCGACGACGAGGGTCCGACCGGGAACGACGGCACGGCCGGGGACCGGCGGGTGCTGCGGGGCGGCTCGTACCTGTGCCACGACTCCTACTGCAACCGCTACCGGGTGGCCGCGCGCACCGGCAACACCCCCGACTCCACGAGCGGCAACTGCGGCTTCCGCACGGTGGCGGACCGACCGGGGCACCCTCGAACGTTCGCACGCGGCGCGCGCGGTGGTCGCACGCGCCCCGCTTCTTCGACGGTTCGTCAGGATCGGTGCTGACTCCCCGGGTTTCGCGCTACCGTGGTCCCCGCCGAGAAGGAGTGTGCATATGCCCGAGGTTCAGGCCTGCTCCGGGTGCGGCGGGTCCGGGGGGACGCAGAAGACCGAAGCCACGGTCGAACGGGACGAGGAAGGAAGCATGGTGCCCAAGATCCACGTCTACTGGTCGCCGTGCGGTCGGTGCCACGGATCCGGAACGGTGATCGTCGGATGAGGCTGGTCTTCGAATGCGTCGAGTGCGGTAGCCACTACCTGCCGCCGGAGGCGATGGCGTACCCCGACGGCCCCGCCTCGCCGATCTGGTGCACGGGGTGTCAGACCGCGAAGCGGGCGGCCGGTGTCCGGGAGGATCCGCTGCTGGCGCGGGTCGCGCTGGCGGCCGCCCGGGCGGCGAGCGCCAGGGCGGCCGCCGAGGAGCCGGCCGTCGCGCGCACGGACGTCCGGCCGTCCCGGCCGCCGGTGTCGCGACGCGCCCGCTCCGGGCCGGGCGTGCTGCGCGGCAAGCTGGCGTAGGGCGGGTCCGAGCGGGGCTCAGCATGGGGTTCGGCAGGAGCGCCACGCCCGCCGACCGCGGCTACCGGCTGCGGGACCACGTCGACAACCTGGAGGCGCTCGTCCTGGACCCCGGCCGACCGCCGAGGTCGGGGGCCCGCCGGGTCAGAACAGCGCCTCCTGGGTGTCCGGCTCGGCCGGGCGGACCCGCTCGCTCAGCGCCAGCCCCGCGGACGGCCGCCCGGCCGCCGGGGCGAGCGTCCAGCCGGTGAGCAGCCGGGTGTCCAGGAGCAGCGGCGTGCCGTCGTCCGGCTGGTCGAGCAGCAGGTGCCGGCCGATCGGCGGGCGCAGCCGCCCGGCCAGCACCGCGCCGTCCGCCAGTGCCTCGACCGCCCGGTAGACGTCGGGGGCGCCGTCGGTCAGCCCGAAGACCCCGACGTGGTCGGTGACCGGGTGGTCCGCCAGCAGCTCCACCCCGTGCCCGCGCAGCAGTTCGTGCGCCCGGACCCGGGCGTCGGTGAGCAGCGCGCGGCGGTGGTCCACGTCGCCGTGCTCCCACCAGTGATCCGGCTTCACCCGGCTCTTGAACCGCTCCCGGGCCAATCCGGAGGCGGCGACGGTCAGTTCGGCCCGGCGGACGGCGGGCAGCGCGCCCCGGGCGGCGAACGTCCAGGCGAGCGCGCCCTGTTCGAGCAGCCGGCTGGTGCCGCGCTGCTCGGCGGTCAGCCCGACCTTGAGCAGCCCCTCGCCGAACCAGGCGAGGTAGAGCCGGTAGGTGCGGCCGTCGTCGAGGATCTGGTCCCGGGCCAGCGCCAGCCCGCGGTCCACGCTCTGGCAGGACGCGCACTGCACGGCGGCGCCGTCCGCCGCGATCACGGCGTGGTGCGGGCACGGCGTGCGCTCGTCCTGCCCCTCCAGCCACGCCCCGATGCACCGGCGCGGCCCCCCGAGCAGCCAGCCGACCTCCACCCCCGGCACCACCTCGCGCTCGTGCACCCGCCGCCCGTGCACCGCGCTCAGCACCGCCCGCCCGTCCCGCCACCCCAACCCGGTGGACACCCACCCACCCGCCACGTTCACCCGCCACCTCGCCGCACACCGTCCGAGCCCCCGAGGCTACCGGCCGCCGCCGACAGCCGGGAAAGGCCTCCCGGACGCCGTCCCCCCGACGCGATCGCCCGGGGCGAGCTGCGCGAGGCCGCCCGGGGCGGAGGCCCTCCGGCTGTTCCGGCTGTCCGCGGCCGGTGGGATCACGGCGGTCCAGGCACTTCCCTGGCGGAGGTGGCACCGCCGCTCGCCCCCGGGGCACGGCTGCGCCGCCGAGCCGGGATCCGGTCGGCGGCGCAGCGGGGGGCTCAGTTCGCCCCGGTGAGGGCGGCGAGGGTGGCTTCGAGGTCCGGGCCCCGGCCGGGGCGGGGGCGGTTGTGCGGGAGGCGGGAGAGCAGGGCGCCCATCGCGCAGGTGTTGGTCGCCGCCGAGAAGACCAGGCCCGCGCCGACCGCCGCCGAGACCCAGCGGGCGCCGGGCAGGACGAGGTCGGCGACCACGCCGGCCACGACCAGGCCGCCGGCCGCGAAGCGGACCTGGCGGTCCATCGCCCACGGCGCCCGCGCCGGGGCGCCCTCGGGGCGCCGCACCTCGTGGCCGGCGGCCGCCCAGGCGCTGGTGCCGCCGACCAGTGTGGCGGCGGGGATGCCGGCCGCGGCCAGCGCCTCGCAGGCCCGGCCCGAGCGGTTGCCGGAGGCGCAGACGACGAGGAGTTCGCCGCGCTCGGCGGCCGCGCGCAGTGCCGGGAGGGCGCGGTCGAGCTGGTCGAGCGGCACGTTCAGGGCGCCGGGGACGTGTCCGGCGGCGTACTCGCCCGGGGCGCGGACGTCGACGACGGTGAGGGCGGCGAGGCGCGGGTGCGCCTGGGCCGGGGTGAGTTCGGTGAGGGCGGTCATGGGACTCCTGACAGAAGGGGGACGGTGGTACGGGGTCAGAGCAGGGCGTCGACGCCCATGACGGCGGCGACGCCGAGCAGCAGGACGGCGAAGATCCGCTGGAGGACGGCGCCGGAGAGACGGGCCGCGAGCCGCTTGCCGTCCCAGGCGCCGAGCACGGCGGCGGCGGTGAACGGGGCGATCACCGCCCAGTCGAGTCCGGCCGCGCCGCCGCCGCGGGTGGCGAGCGAGGCGGAGGCGTTCACGGCGATCACCGGGAGGCTGGTGCCGACGGCGGCCTCCATCGACAGCCCGACCGCGCCGACCAGGGCCGGCACGGCCAGGAAGCCGCCGCCGACGCCGAGCAGGCCGGTCAGGGCGCCGAGCCCGGCCCCGGAGGCGGCCGCCCGCCCGGGTCGGGCACCGACCGGCGCCGCCTCGGCCGGAACCGGACGGGGCGGGCGCAGCATGCGGACGGCGGCGAGCGCGGCGACCAGCGCGAAGGCGGCGGTGAGCACGCTCTGCGGCAGCCGGGCGGCGGCGGCGCCGGTGAGGGCGGCGGGGAGCAGCCCGGCGGCGGCGAAGGCGAGGGCGGTGCGCCAGCGGATGGTGCCGGCCCGCGTGTGGGCGACGATCGCGGAGATCGAGGTGGCGAGGACGATCAGCAGGGCGGCGGTGGTCGCGGCGGCCGGGGAGAGCCCGAGCAGGTAGATCAGCGCGGGGACGGCCAGGATGCCGCCACCGCCGCCGAGCCCGCCGAGGACCAGTCCGACCACGGCCCCGGCGGCGAGTGCCAGCAGCAGGGTGGTCATCGGCGCACCCCCGGGAGGCGGACCGTCGTCCGGTGGGGGTCGGCCGGTATTCGGACGGCCGGGGCGGGGCGGGGGTGGTGGTGCATGGCGGTGCTCCTGCGGGGGTGGTGCCGTGCCGGGAGGGGCGGTCAGGCGGCGACGACGGTGAGGCGGCTGCGGTTGCCGAGGCCCCCGGTCTCCGGGGTGTCGACGAAGAACACGTGCCGCTCTCCTTCTCCGGACCTGCTCGGATCCCCTGGGCCTTTTACCCCCGGGGGTATCTTCCGGACTGCCATCGACTGTAGCAGAGATACCCCCAGGGGCATTTTCCGGGCGCAGCGGGCCGACCGGATACCGTCCTGCGCATGACCACCACCGACCTCGCGGCACCGCCCGGACCCCCGACCCCCGACGACCTGGCCGCCGTCCTCCGGCTCGCCGCGGACACCCTGCGCGCCGCGCCCGCCGACGCCGACTGGACCCGCCCGGCCGGCGGCGTCGACTGGGACTGCTGGACCACCGTCGAGCACCTCGCGGACGACCTGATCGCCTACGCCGCCCAGCTCGGCCCGGCCGAGCCGCCCCGCGACCGCTACGTGCCCATCGTCTCCCGGCAGCCCTTCCCCGGCGGGCCGAACAGCTTCGTCTTCGTCCGCCGCGAGGACGGCCCGCGGGGCCTGCTGGAGGTCCTGGAGGCGAGCGGCGGACTGATGGTCGCGATCGCCCGGACCAGGACCCCCGAGGTCCGCGCCTTCCACCCGTGGGGGCTCGCCGACCCGGCGGGGTTCGTCGCGATGAGCCTGGTGGAGACGCTGGTGCACGTGCACGACGTCGCCGAGGGGCTCGGGCTGCCCTGGGAGCCGCCGGCCGACGTCTGCCGCCGCACCCTCGCCCGGCTCTTCCCGGACGTGACGCCGGACGCGGCACCGGACGCGGCACCGGACGTGACGACCGACGCGCCGCCGGACGCGACCCCCGCCGCCGGCCCGTGGCCGACCCTGCTCTGGGCCACCGGCCGCACCGCCCTGCCCGGCCGCCCGCGCCGCACCGAGTGGCGCTGGTACGCGGACGTGCCCCAGCCGGACACCGGCGCCTGACGCCGCCTCACCCCCGGCCGACGCCGCAGGTCGCAGGGGCTTTGCGCACGCCCCCGGTGCACGTTCTATTGTGGCGGGCGCGGCGGCGGCGCGGCCGGGAGGCGGGCGCCGCGGCGGACCGGCGTGGAACGAAGGGGTGGACGTGGCGGGGCGGCGGAACAACGGGGTGCTGGCGGTCTGGGCGGAGACGCAACGGCAGGAGCAGCGCCGGGAGGAGGCCCGGTGGCGCGCCCAGGCCGCCGAGCAGCACCGGCGGGAACGGGAGCAGCGCGAGGCGCAGAAGGCGGCGGCCCGCACCGAGCGCGAGGCACAGAAGGCGTACCAGCAGGGCCGGGAGGCCGAGGCGGCCCGGCGGACGGCCGAACTGGACTCCAGGGTCGAGGAGTTGCGCGGTCTGCTGGCGGCCGGGGCGGGCGGCGCGGCGTTCCGGGCGCAGAGCCTGCTGGCCCCGCGCCCGGTGCCGCCCTTCGAGCCGGGGCGCCTCGGCGAGCCGGTGCCGATGCCGGACCAGTCCCGCTACCAGGTGCCGCCGCCGGACCCGGTGCAGGCCCGCAACCCCGGGGTGTGGCAGCAGTACGAGCAGTACGTGGCGCAGGCCCGGGCCCGGTTCGAGCGGGACTGGTACGCGGCGCAGGCGGCGGAGGCGGACCGGCAGCGCCGGCTGGCCGAGTACCACGGGCAGTACCTGGAGTGGGTGGCCCGGTTCCGCCGGGAGGACGAGCAACGGGCCGCCCGGACCGAGGACCTGCTGCGCCGGCTGCGGTCCGGCGAGGCGGAGGCGGTGCAGGAGTACTTCACCGCCGTGCTGTACGCCTCGGCGGGCTGGCCGGAGGGCTTCCCGCACCGGCTGGTGGCGGCCTGGGAGGCGTCGAGCCGCCAGCTGGTGGTGAACTGGGAGCTGCCGGGCGCGGACGTGGTCCCGGCGACCGCCCGGGTGCGGTACGTGAAGTCGGACGACCGGGAGGCCGAGGTGGCCCGCCCGGCGACCGAGCGCAAGGCGCTGTACCGGGAGGTGCTGGCGCAGACCGCGCTGCGGGTGGTGGCCGAGCTGTACCGGGCGGACGGGGACGGGATGCTGGCCTCGGTGGTGCTGAACGGCTTCGTGCGCGGCATCGACCCGGCGACCGGCCGGGAGGCGGAGCGGTTCCTCACCACGGTGACCGTCGACCGGGGCGAGTTCGCCGGGCTGGCGCTGGACCGGGTGGCGGCCGTGGAGTGCTTCCAGGGCCTCGGCGGGGTGCTGTCGGCGCGCCCCGAGCGACTGGACGAGGTGCGGCCCGACCGGCTGCCGGAGACGGTCGGCGGCAGTGTGGCCGGGCAGGGCGGCGAGGACGACCCGGACCTCTTCGAGATGGACCCGATCGAGTTCGAGGAGCTGATCGCCGAGCTGTTCCGGCTGCGCGGCTTCCGGGTGATGACCACGGCGCGCAGCGGCGACGTCGGGGTGGACGTGGTCGCCGAGGACCTCGATCCGGTGACCGGCGGGCGGATCGTCATCCAGGCCAAGCGCTACCGCTCGACGGTCTCCCCCACCGCGGTGCGCGACCTGGACTCGACGGTGCGCCACCACGGCGCGATCAAGGGCATCCTGGTGACCACCGCGGGCTTCGGGCCGGGCTCGTACGAGTACATCCGCAACAAGCCGCTGACCCTGGTGAGCGGGCCGGAGCTGGTGGAGCTGCTGGCGGAGCAGGGTCTGCGCGGCCGGCTGGGCGAGCGGACCAACGGCGGCGGCCACGCGAACGGCGGCGGCCACCCGGACGGCGACGGCCGTCGCGCGGCGGGGACCGGCCCGGCGCAGGGCGCGACCACCACCCTGGCGGTGTCCTGGCGCAGCCGCACGGCCGGCGGCGACCCGGTCGAGCTGGACGTCTCGGCGTTCCTGTGCGCGAACGGCCGGGTGCTGGACGACGAGCACTTCGTGTTCTTCAACAGCCCGCAGGACCCGGCCGGCGCGGTGCGGCTGCACCCCACCCGCTCGGTTCCGGGCGAGCCGGTCCGCCGTGCCGAGCTCACGCTGGAGCCGGGCCGGCTGGCGCCGGGCGTGGACGAGGTGGTGGTGGCCGTCTCCACCGAGGAGGAGGAACCGCCGGTGCTGCCGCTCGGCTATGTGCACGGACTGGCGCTGACGGGCGCCTTCGGCCCGGACGCGGACGGACCCGCCGAGTGGGCGGCGCAGACCGGCGGGGTGTCGCAGAGCGCGATGGTCCTCGGCTCCTTCCAACGGCGCGGCGGCGTCTGGCGGTTCACGCCGAGCGGGACGCCGGTGCAGGACGGGCTGACCGGGCTGGCGGTGCGCTGGGGCGTCGCGGTCGAGTAGCCGCGGCGCCCGGCGCCTCAGGGCCGGAGGTCATACCTGAGGAGGAGGAGCACCCCCGCCGGACCGCCGGGACGGCGGGGGGAGCCCGTACCCGGGGGCGACAAACCGGACACGGGCCGACGGGGAGAATGGAACGGAAGACGATCTTCCGATCTTCCGATCCGCACCTCCAGGGAGCCTCCTCGTGACGATGCCCGCAACCGCCGTCCGCACCGGCCGGTCGGCCGCCCGCGCCACCGGCCTGAACAAGGTCTACGGGGAGGGCGAGACCCGCGTCGTCGCCCTCGACAACGTCAGCGTCACCTTCCCGCAGGGCGAGTTCACCGCCATCATGGGGCCCTCCGGCTCCGGCAAGTCCACCCTCATGCACTGCATGGCCGGCCTCGACACCGTCTCCTCCGGCTCCTCCACCATCGGCGACACCGAACTCGTCGGCCTCAAGGACAAGCAGCTCACCCAGCTGCGCCGCGACCACATCGGCTTCATCTTCCAGGCCTTCAACCTGCTCCCCACCCTGACGGCCCTGGAGAACATCACCCTCCCGATGGACATCGCCGGCCGCAAGGCCGACAAGCAGTGGCTCGACAAGGTGGTCGAGACCGTCGGCCTCTCCGGCCGGCTCTCCCACCGCCCCAGCCAGCTCTCCGGCGGCCAGCAGCAGCGCGTCGCCTGCGCCCGCGCCCTCGCGAGCAAGCCCGACATCATCTTCGCCGACGAACCGACCGGCAATCTCGACTCCCGCTCCGGCGCCGAAATCCTCTCCTTCCTGCGCAACTCCGTACGCGAACTCGGCCAGACCGTCGTCATGGTCACCCACGACCCCGTCGCCGCCTCCTACGCCGACCGCGTCGTCTTCCTCGCCGACGGCCGCATCGTCGACGAACTGGCCCAGCCGACCGCCGACGCCGTCCTGGACCGCATGCGCCGCTTCGACGCCAAGGGCCGCACCAGCTGACGCCCCGCGTCCGCCGCCCGCCCCGGCCGCGAACCGGCCGCCGTCCCCACGACCCCCAGGACTGACACCACCCCATGTACCGCACCGCACTGCGCAATGTGCTGGCCCACAAGGCCCGACTGCTGATGACGGCGCTCGCCGTCCTCCTCGGCACCGCCTTCGTGGCCGGCACCCTCGTCTTCACCGACACCTTCGGCAACGCCCTGCGCTCCCAGAGCGCCAAGAGCTACACCGACATCACCGTCACCGTCAGTGACGGCGGTGCCGTCAGCAAGGGGTACGACCACGGCACCAGGACCTCCAGCGGCCCCTCCCTCACCGAGGACACCCGCAAGGCGATCGCCGGGCTGCCCGGCGCCGCCGAGGCCCGCGGCGTGGTCAGCGGCTTCGCCGGCATCGCCGACCGCAAGGGCGCCCTGATCGGCAACGGCTTCTCCACCACCGGCACCAACTACGTCCCGGGCGCCGACGGCACCGACCCGCGCTACCCGCTGGTCGACGGCCGCGGCCCGCGCACCTCCGGCGAGGTGGCCCTGGACGCCAAGACCGCCGAGAAGGGCGGCTACAAGGTCGGCGACACCGTCCGCGTCGCCGTCAACGGGCCGGTCATGGAGCTGAAGCTCACCGGCACCGTGACCACCAACGACCCGCGGGTGACCTCCGGCGGCTCGCTCGCCGCCTTCGACACCGCCACCGCCCAGCAGCTCTACCTGGCCCCGGACCGGTTCGCCGAGATCGACGTCAAGGGCCAGCCCGGCGCGGACGACGCCGCGCTGCTCGCCGCCGTCAAGCAGGTCCTGCCCGCGTCCGAGGACCTCGACGCCCGCACCGGCCGCGAACTCGCCGACGAGCAGGACCGGATGATCGAGGCCGGCACCAAGGGCATGTCCACCGCCCTGCTGATGTTCGCCGCCATCGCGCTCTTCGTCGGCATCTTCATCATCGCCAACACCTTCACCATGCTGGTCGCCCAGCGCACCAAGGAGCTCGCCCTGCTGCGCGCCGTCGGTGCCAGCCGCAAGCAGGTCACCCTCTCCGTGCTGGCCGAGGCCCTGCTGGTCGGCCTGACCGCCTCGGTCGGCGGCCTGCTCGCCGGCATCGGCATCGCCGCCGGACTGCAGTCCGTGATCGGCTCGCTGGACACCGGCATGCCCACCGGCCCGCTGGTGATCGCCCCGTCCACCGTGATCGCCTCCGTCGTCGTCGGCACCGTGGTCACCGTGCTGGCCGCCTGGCTGCCCTCGCTGCGCGCCTCCCGGATCGCCCCGATCGCCGCGATGAGCTCGGCCGAGCAGCCGGCCACCCACAAGTCGCTGCTGGTGCGGAACGTCATCGGACTGTTCTTCGCCGCGGTCGGCGTCGCCGCCCTGCTCGGCGGCGCGGCGGCCAAGTCGGTCAACGTGGTGGGCCTCGGCTCCGGTGCGCTGATGATCGGCGTCTTCGTGCTCACCCCGCTGCTGTCCCGGCCGGTGATCGCGCTGTTCGCCCCGGTGCTGCGCAAGCTGTTCGGCACGCCCGGCAAGCTGGCCCGCGAGAACGCCGTGCGCAACCCGCGCCGCACCGCCGCCACCGCCTCCGCGCTCACCATCGGCGTCACCCTGATCACCGCGCTGACCGTGGTCGGCGCCTCGGTGAACAAGGCCGTCGACGAGGCCACCGAGGTCGACCTCAAGGCCGACTACGCCGTCGCGATGGAGAACTTCTCCATGCTCTCCCCCGAGGTCGCCGGCCAGATCGCCAAGACGCCCGGGGTCACCCTGCTGAGCGCGGTGCGCGAGGTGCCGGTGAAGGCCGTCGCCGACGGCGACACCTCCTGGCTGAGCGCCGTGGACGCCACGACCTTCGACCGGCTGGTCGACCTCAAGGTCACCGCCGGCTCCGCCGACGCCCTCAAGCAGGGCAAGCTGCTCGCGACCACCGGCTACGCCGAGCGCAACGACCTGGAGGTCGGCTCGACGCTCGACGTCACCTACCCCGACGGCAGCCGCGCCGCCCTGGCCGTCGGCGGCCTGGTGGAGCAGAACACCGAGGTCGCCGGGCTGGTCGCCCCGGAGCAGGTGGTCGGCGCGCACGCCGCCGCCGGCTCCGGCCTGAAGAAGGTGCTGGTCAAGGGCGCCGACGGCGCGACCCCCGAGCTCAAGCAGGCGCTGCGCGACGCCACCGGCGGCAACCCGCTGATCACCGTCAAGGGCGAGAAGGACATCAAGGCGGAGAACAGCCAGATGGTGTCCGCCCTGCTGAACATCATGTACGGCCTGCTGGGCATGTCCGTGGTGGTCGCGGTCCTGGGCGTCGTCAACACCATGGCGATGTCGGTGTTCGAGCGCCGTCGGGAGATCGGCATGCTGCGGGCGATCGGCCTGGACCGGCGCGGCATCGGCCGGATGGTCCGGCTGGAGTCGCTGATGATCGCGCTGTTCGGCGGTGTGGTCGGCGTGCTGCTCGGCATCGTCACCGCCTGGGCCGGCACCCGCACGCTGGCGGACACGTTCAAGAACATGACCATGGTGGTGCCGCCGGGGAAGATCGCGTTCTTCCTGGCCGCCGCCGCGGTGATCGGTCTGCTCGCCGCGCTCTGGCCGGCCCGCCGGGCGGCCCGGATGGACATCCTGGGCGCGATCAAGGGCGAGTAGCCGTCGCGCACCGCCCCGTGACACACGCCGCCCGCCGGGACCACTCCCGGCGGGCGGCGTGCTGTCGGGCGCCATGGCTCAGGTCCTCCGGTCGGAGGGGGCGCGCGGCTGGGCGGGCGAGTCCCCCCGGGCGGCGTCGCCCGGCGGCTTGCCGACGTCGTCCAGCGTGCTCTGCGCCCGGATGTCCACGAGCCTGGTCACGAGGTGCTGCGCGGCGCCGAACGCGACACCCCAGGCGAGCACCTGGGCGCGGCTGTCGAGGTCGCTCAGGCCCGGGACGAACGCACCCCTGATCAGCAGCAGGCCGATCACGGCGGTCAGCGCGCCGGTCGGGAACTTCAGCGCCGCCGCCGCCAGCGGCAGCATGAACGGCGCGCTGGTGCCCTGGATGCGGCGCAGCGAGCCGATCACGGTGAGCGCGGCGCCGGCCAGCCCGGCGACCTCGACGGTGATGATGTCCAGCCGCGAGGCGTAGTCACCGGGAATCGGCCTGGTCCAGACCCACGGGTACTCCCCGGACGGGCAGACCACCAGCCTGGCACTCGACGGGCCGGGCAGGTTGAAGGCGGGCGCCTGAGCCGGCCCGGAGGTGGGGACCGGGCTGAAGCAGAGGCTCAACGACTTGGGGAAGAACGCGCCGAAGACGGCCAGGCAGATCACGCCGAGCATGACGCAGGCGCTCGCGGCCCAGAGGATGTTCCGCAGACTGCGCACCCGCGCGTACTCGGCGTCGAGCGCCGCGTACCCGGCGTCGAGGGTGCGCACCAGAAGGCTCCGGTCCGCCTCGCCGATCGGCTTGTCCTTCGATCCGACCCGCGCGGCCAGTGCGACGGTGCGCAGGTCCTCCTTGCCCAGGTGCAGCCGCGCCATCGCCAGGATGTCGACGGCACGGGCCGGCAACGACTCGGCCGGGACGACTTCCACGAGCAGCACATCGGCGGAGCGGACGTTCGACCAGCTGCCTTCGAGAGCGGTGGCCCCTGACCAGAGCCGCCGCAGCCACCCGTGCCGTTCGGTGGCCGCCGCGGAGGCCTTCGCCAGACATGCTCTGGCGCCCTCGATCAGCTCCCGGCGTCGGCAGTCGTCCTTGGCGCAGGTCCTGTTCCTGACCTGCTCGCCCCGGCAGGTCCGGCACCCGCAGTCCGCGGCGGCGCACCGCTGGTGGTCGAGTTGTGCCTCCAGGTAGGCGACCCGCGCGAGGACGCGCTCGCGCCATGCCGATCGCTGTCTCTTCCGCCGCTTCGGTAACCGCTCGGACCGGTCGTCCGTTGCCGTCCCCATCTCGACCACTCTCCCAAGCCGAGACGTTCTCTCTCCACCGTAGGCCCATTCGCTGCGCATACCCAGGGAATTCCGGCACCGGTTCCCACCGGTTCCCACCGTTTTCCGCCGTTTTCCGCCGGTTCGGACCGGACGAGGGAGGAGCAACGACGCACCGGCGCCCCGGTGGTGACGGTGGGGCGCCGGTGCGTCACAGGGAGCGAACGTTTCCTCAGCAGCCGTTGAGGATCGAGGAGAGGGCGCTCTTCTCGGCGCTGTCCACGGAGAGGCCGTAGTAGTACTTCACCTGGACCCAGGCGCGGGCGTAGGTGCAGCGGTAGGAGGCCTGCGGCAGCCAGTTCGCCGGGTCCTGGTCGCCCTTGGAGCGGTTGGAGCTCGCGGAGACGGCGATCAGCTGCGGGCGGGTCAGGTCGTTGGCGAGGGCCTGGCGCTGGGCGGTCGTCCAGGCCCAGGCGCCGGAGCGCCAGGCCTCGGCGAGCGGCACCAGGTGGTCGATGTCGAAGCCCGACGAGGTGGTGGTGGTCGCGTTGTCGTAGACCGAGACCCAGCTGCCGCTGACGGCCGCGCAGTTGGCGTCGGTGACGACGTTGCTGCCGTCGCGCTTGAGGACCGTCTCACGGGTGTTGCAGGTGCCGGAGATGGTGATCCAGTGCGGGAAGAGCGCGCGGTCGTAGGTGGTGGTGTGGGACTCCGCGGCCACCGCGATCGAGGCGAGGTAGCCGCGGGCGGTGGCGGCGGAGACCGGGGTCGGCAGGGCGGCATGGGCGGTGCCGGCGCCGGTCAGCAGGGTGGTGAGGGCGAGCAGCAGGGCGCCGAAGACGGCGGCCGGGGCACGGCGGGGCGCGGGTATCGCGGACATCGCGGACATGTGGGGACTCCTGGGTCGAGGAGGGCAGGGGAAAGCCCCCGGGCGGGAACCGGCCCGGGCTGCCAACCAGGATGGGGGCCCGGTGGTTTACGCGGGTAGATCCAGGAGGTGAACTTTTTGACCGACCGTCAGGTACGGCGGCGGCCGACCGGCCGGGAACGCCGAACGCCCCGTCCGGCGGGTGGCCGGACGGGGCGTTGCGGTGTCGCGCGCGGGTGCGCCGACGGCGCGAAGTGTTCGCTCAGGCGGCCGACTTGGCGGCGCCCGGCTTCGGGGCGACCGGCTTGGCGGTGCCGCCGCCGAAGACCCCGAAGAAGAACGCCAGCGTCGGCACCAGGTACACGATCCAGACCACCACCTGGAGGACCGTCGGGTCCGGCTGGAAGTTGAACACGCCCTTGAGCAGGGTGCCGTACCAGCTGTCCTTGGGGATGGTGGAGGAGATGTCGAAGGCGAGGTTGTGCAGACCGCCCAGCCAGCCGGCCTCCTGGAGGTCGTGCACGCCGTAGGCGAGCACGCCGGCGGCGACCACGACCAGCATGGCGCCGGTCCAGGTGAAGAACTTGGCCAGGTTGATCTTCAGCGCGCCCCGGTAGAACAGCCAGCCCAGCACCACCGAGGTCAGCAGGCCGAGCGCCGCACCGATGATCGGGTTGTAGCCGTCCGAGGTGGCCTGCACCGCGGTCCAGATGAACAGCGCGGTCTCCAGGCCCTCCCGGCCCACCGCCAGGAAGGCGGTGACCACCAGGGCGCCGGTGCCCATGGCGAGGGCGGCGTCCAGCTTGCCGTGCAGCTCGGTCTTCAGGTGCCGGGCCGTGCGGCGCATCCAGAACACCATCCAGGTCACCAGGCCGACGGCGATGACCGACAGCGTGCCGCCGAGCGCCTCCTGGGCCTCGAAGCTGAGCTGGGTCGAGCCGAACTGCAGCACGGCGCCGAAGGCCAGGCTGAGCCCGACGGCCACGCCGATGCCGATCCAGACCGGGGGCAGCCGATCCTTGCGGCCGGTCTTGACCAGATAGGCGATGAGGATGCAGACGACCAGGCTGGCTTCGAGTCCTTCGCGCAGGCCGATCAGGTAGTTGGCGAACACGCTGGCTCCCTGGGAGGTGAAGAGTTGGTACGGGCGAGACGGGTGGGGGGTCGGCCTCAGCCGAAGAGGGCCTGGCCCCACCACTCGCCGGGCTTGCGGACGCCCGCGGGGCAGGCGAAGTGGGCCGAACCGACGTGCTGGATGTACTCGTTCAGCGCGTCGGAGGCCGCGAGCCGCTGCTGGAGCGGGACGAAGGCCTTGCGGCTGTCGCGCTGGTAGGCGAGGAAGAACAGGCCCGCGTCGAGCCGGCCGAGGCCGTCGGTGCCGTCGGTGAACGAGAAGCCGCGGCGCAGGATCATCAGGCCGTTGTTGGAGTCCGGGTGAGCCAGGCGGACGTGCGCGTCCTGCGGCATGGCCTTGAGGTCCGGGTCGTCGTGCTCCTTGGTCCGCCCGTACGGCGCGCCCTCGCCCTTGGTGCGGCCGAAGACGTCCTCCTGCTCCTTGAGCGGGGCGCGGTCCCAGGTCTCGATGTGCATCCGGATCCGGCGGGCGACCAGGTAGGACCCGCCGGTCATCCACTCCGGGCCCTCGCCGGGGGCGACCCAGACGTGGTCGGCCAGCTTGGCGGTGTCGGTCCCGGCGATGTTGTGGGTGCCGTCCTTGAACCCCATCATGTTGCGCGGGGTCTGGGCGTCCGGGGTGGTGGAGGAGGTCTTGCCGAACCCCAGCTGCGACCAGCGGATGTTGACGGTGCCCATGCCGATCCGGGCCAGGTTGCGGATCGCGTGCACGGCGACCTGCGGGTCGTCGGCGCAGGCCTGGACGCACAGGTCGCCGCCGCTGCGCTGCGGGTCGAGGTTGTCGCCCTTGAACTTGGGCAGGTCGATCAGGGCCTCGGGCCGCTTGGCCTGGAGGCCGAAGCGGTCCACGCCGTCCTTCTCGAACAGGCTCGGGCCGAAGCCGATGGTGAGGGTCAGCCGGGAGGCCGGCAGGCCCAGGGCCTCGCCGGTGTCGTCCGGCGGCGCCTCCGGCAGGCCGCTGGCCGCGCCGCTGCCGACCTCGCGGCCGCCGGTCATCGCGGCGGCGGCCTTGGTCCACTCCTTCAACATCTTGACCAGCGAATCGCGGGTGGCGGTCGCGGAGACGTCGAAGGCGGCGAAGTGCAGCCGGTCCTGGACGGGGGTGGCGATGCCGGACTGGTGGTCGCCGTAGAAGGGGATGTCGGCGGTGGCCGCGGCCGGGGCGGCCGGGGTGTCGTCGTCCTGGCGGGTGGCGGCGGCGACCGAGCCGACGCCGGCCGCGCCCAGGGCGACCCCGGCACCGGCCCAGCCGATCACGGCGCGGCGGCTGACCGACGTGCGGCCGGCGGCGGCGTCCGCGGTGGCGGCGGTGTCGGCCGGCGTCCCGTTCTGCTGCTGGTTCTCGGCGTCCATGGGCGGGTGGACCCTTCTCTTGCTGGACTCGCGGATGCCGTGGCGGCCACGGGGGCCGCCACGGCGGAGGTCGGATGCGGTGCGCGGTGGTGCGGTGCCCGGTACGCGCGCCCCGGGCGGGCGCACCGGGCGGCGGTCGTTACTTCACGACCACCGCGGCGGCCAGCTTCGACAGCGGCTCGGCCAGCGAGTTGACCGCGTCGGAGAAGGTCTTGCGCTCGGTCTCGGTGACCTTGTCGTACGAGGTGTAGGTGCCGTCGGCCTGCTTGTACTTGGCCAGCAGGGTGGTGATGGCGGCGAACTCGGAGTCCAGGGTCTTGGCCAGCTCCGGGTCCTTCTCCGCGGCCACCGGCTTCAGCAGCTCGTAGGCCTTCTGCGCACCCTCGACGTTGGCCTGGAAGTCGGCCAGGTCGGTGTGGCTGTAGCGGTCCTCCTCGCCGGTGACCTTGTTGGTGGCGACCTCGTCCAGCAGCTCCTTGGCGCCGTTGGCCATGCTGGTCGCGGTGATCTCCGCCTCGGGGATCTTCTTCTGCCAGTCCTTCAGGTCGGCGACCAGCTGGTCGGCGAGCTTCTTCTCGGCGTCACCGATCGCGGCGTCGGCCCAGAGCGACTTCTCCAGCTTGTGCCAGCCGGTCCACTCCTGACCCGGCTCCAGCTTGTCCTCGCGGGTGTCGGTCTTCGGGTCGACGTCGCCGAAGCTCTCGGCGACCGGCTCGGTGCGCTCCCAGCCGGTGCGCGACGGCGCGTAGAGGGCCTTGGCCTTCTCCAGGTCGCCGGACTTGATCGCGGCGGCGAAGGCCTCGACGGCCGGGATGGTGGCGTCGGCCTGCTCCTGGGCGTACTTCCGGTAGGCGTCGACGGCGGCGGTCAGCCGCGGGTCGGCCGGGGCGGCCGAGCCGCCGTCACCGGTGACGGTGATCTTCTGGCGGATGCCGTCGCCGACCATGCCCGGCTTGCAGGCGATCTCGTAGGAGCCGGCCTTGATCTCGGCGTTGATGGTCGTCTTGGTGCCCGGGCCGATGTTCTCGCGCTCGGTGACGATCTTGTCGCCGGCGGCGTAGACGTAGACCTCGGTGACCTTCGAGCCCTTGTTGGAGATGTCGAACGCGACGTGACCGGCCGGGAAGCTGGTCTTCGAGATCTCGCACGCGGTGTCGGTGGCGTTCACCTTGACGGCGTCGGCAGCGGCCTTGTCGTCCTTCTTCGAGCAGCCGGCCAGTGCGGCGGTCGCCACGGCGAGGGTGAGCAGCGTGGCTGCGGTGGAACGACGGGCGGACATGCGGGCTCCAGCGGTCGGGGCAGGTCGAATCAGGGCAGGGCGCAGCGCGGGTGGGGGCAATGGCGCCATCGGCGCCCACCGCCCACTTAGCTAAGGCATACCTTAGGGATATCGAATTTTTCCGTCTACACCGGGGTCGGTCACGAAACGGTGCAGGTGGGAGCGGGCCCGGGCGTCCCGGCGGTCGGTCCACCGACGACTTCCGGCCATCTGGGGCGCATGGGGGGCGTGGCCAGCAGGGCAAAGAAGTGGTAAAGGGGCGTGCACCGGCGGTGCGCGCCCCTCTTCTGCAACCAGTTCTACCCCGGCTCTGCCCCGGTTCTGCCCCCGGTTCCGCACCCGGGCCGGGCTCAGGCCGGGCTCAGGCCTCCGGGGTGCGCCGGGCGGCGGCGCGGGCGGTCCAGCGGCCCTCGTGCCGGGTGATCCGGATCGGGTGCCCGAAGGTGGCGCTCACCAGCCCGGTGGTCATCACCGCGTCCACCGGCCCGGCCGCGACCGTCTCCCCGCCGCGCAGCAGCAGCGCGTGCGTGGTGGACTCCGGCAGCTCCTCCAGGTGGTGGGTGACCAGCACGCTGGCCAGCTCCGGATGCTGGTGGCGCAGCAGGTCCAGGCTGTCCAGCAGCAGCTCGCGGGCGGTCAGGTCGAGCCCGGTGGCGGGCTCGTCGAGCAGCAGCAGCCGCGGACTGGGCATCAGCGCGCGGGCGATCAGCGCCCGGCCCCGCTCCCCCTGCGAGAGGGTGGTCCACGCGGACTCCGCGGAAGCCGCCATGCCGAGGGTGTCGATCAACTGCTCGGCCCGGTCCAGCTCCTCCGGGGAGGGCTTGCGGTGCAGGTCCGGCTCGATGGTGTTGGTCACACCGGTGAGCACCACCTCGCGCACGGTCAGCGGCGAGCGCAGCGGATGGCGCGGGTTGACGTGGCCGAGGTGGGCGCGCAGCTCGCGGATGTCGACCCGGCCGAGCCGGCGGCCGAGCACGTCCACCTCGCCGCGGGTGGGGTGGGAGACGGCGCCGAGCAGGGCGAGCAGGGTGGACTTGCCGGCGCCGTTGGGGCCGAGCAGCGCCCAGTGCTCGCCGGGGTGGATCGCGAGGTCGATCCCGCGCAGCAGGTGGCGCCCGTCGCGGATGACGTCGACGGCCCGGGTGCGCAGCAGCGGCAGCGGTTCCACGGCGGGCCCGCCGGTCGGCCCACCGGCGGGCGGCTCGGCGGCGAGCGGGTCGGACGAGGTGCGCGGGTCGGGCGTGCTCATGGGGCGGGCCTCCTACGGGTTCCGGTGCCGGACGGGGGTCACAGGCAGGGTCACGGGCACGGCGCCGCAGGCGGATGGGCCGGCGCCGACCGTCCGCGTGCAGAGTACAACCGTTCGCCCGGACGGCGGTCCGGGTGTCCGAGCGCTGGACACCGGCCCGCCACCGGGCCTACCGGCGCACGCCCCTTTCCCCGGGCGGGAGTTGGCGGCGGGATCGGGAGGACCGGTCACGGAACCGGTCACGGAATCGGCGCGGGGCGGCCGGTTCCGGCCCGTCGCCGAGGTCGGCGGTGCGGCCCCAGCGCAGCACCGGGCCGGGGGCGGTGACGAGCGGGGGCGTTGGGAGCGGGAGTCAGAGCCTGAGCAGGCCGGCGTCGGTGGGGCGGAAGCCGCAGGCGTCGAGGTAGTAGCCGCGCAGGTGGGGTTCGAAGTCGACGTGCAGCCAGTCGCAGCCGGCCGCGCGGGCGTTGTCGGCGGCCGCGGCGACCAGCCGGGTGCCGATGCCGCTCCGCCGGGCGGCCGGGTCGACGGCGGTGTCGAGGAGGAAGGCGTGGACGCCGCCGTCCCAGAGGACGTTGACGAAGCCGAGCAGCGGGCCGCCCCTGGCCGGGCGGGCGCAGACCCAGCCGAGGCTGTGGCGCTCCAGCCGGGCACGCCAGGGGGTGGACGCGCCGCCGGGGGCGCCCGCTCCGCCGAAGGCGGCGGCGTGCAGGGCGTCGAGCTCGCGGTCGCCGAACTCGCCGCGCCAGAGGAGGTCGAGGGCCGGGGGCTGGGGGGTCGTCATGACAGGAGCGTAAACGGACCGCTCACGGTCGATCACTCTTGATCAGCACAGGACAAAACTTGGCAAAAATCTGACACTGGCTCTAGCTCTGACTGACTGCTCACCGTCAATCTCTCCTCGCAGCCCCTCATCCCTGCACCACGCAGCATCCCCGACTGGAGTCAGAGTGAGCCCCTCCTCCTCTTCTCGCCGCCGCCTCGCGGCCGGAGCCATAGCCGCCACCGCCGCGCTCGTCGCCGCCACCGTCACCGCGGGCACCGCCTCGGCCGCCCCCGCCGGCCGGGACGCCGCGATCGCCCAGGCCCGGGCCAACGTCGCCCGCAACGCCGCGGTCTTCGGCTTCGCCGACGGCCAGGACCTCGTCCTCAAGGACGTCGTGCTCGACGCCGACGGCACCCAGCACGTCCGCTTCGACCGCACCTACCTCGGCCTGCCGGTGGTCGGCGGTGACCTGGTGGTCCACCAGGACGCCCGCGGCCGGCTCAAGGACTCCTCCCGCGCGGCCGCCCACGACGCCGCCGTGCGCACGATCGTCCCCAAGGTCCCCGCCCAGCTCGCCGCCGGCCGCGCGCTGGCGGCCGCCCCCGGCATCAGCGACGCCGGCAGCAGCCCCGAACTCGTCGTCTGGGCCGCCGACGGCACCCCGCGCCTCGCCTGGCGCACCACCGTGCAGGGCAGCGGCGACCACGGCCGGCCCGCCGGCCGCGTCATCGTCACCGACGCCACCAGCGGCGAGCAGATCGAGGCCTACGACGCCGAGCACCAGGCCGCCGGCACCGGCCACTCCGAGTACACCGGCGACATCACCGTCGACACCACCGCCCAGAGCGGCAGCGGCTACGCGCTGATCGACCCGCTGCGCGGCCACACCACCAGGGACGCGCACAACGCCTCCGCCGGCGCGATCAACGCCAACTCCGGCACCCTCTACACCGACGCCGACAACGTCTGGGGCGACGGGAAGAAGTTCTCCACCGACCGCGCCACCGCCGCCGTCGACGCCCACGCCAACACCGCCTGGACGTACGACTACTACAAGAACACCTTCAACCGCAGCGGCATCAAGAACGACGGCAAGGGCGCCACCGTCTTCGTGCACGTCGGCACCAAGTGGGACAACGCCCAGTGGTCCGACAGCTGCTTCTGCATGATGACCGGCGACGGCGACGGCGTCACCGACCCGGAGCAGGTCGACCTCGACACCATGGGCCACGAGATGACCCACGGCGTCACCAGCGCCACCGCCAACCTCCGCTACAGCGGCGAGTCCGGCGGCCTCAACGAGGCCACCTCCGACATCTTCGGCACCATGGTCGAGTGGTACGCCAACAACCCGGTGGACACCGGCGACTACCTGTTCAGCGACCAGTCCACCCCGCCGTGGCTGCGCCGCTTCGACAAGCCGTCCCTGGACGGCAGCTCCGCCGACTGCTGGAGCCGCAAGGTCGGCCAGCTCGACGTGCACAACTCCTCGGGCGTCGGCAACCACTGGTTCTACCTGGCCAGCGAGGGCAGCGGGGCCAGGACCGTCAACGGCGTCGCCTACAACAGCCCGACCTGCAACGGCTCGACGGTCACCGGCATCGGCAACCAGAAGGTCGCGAAGATCTGGTACCGGGCGCTGACCGTCTACATGACGTCCACCACGGACTACAAGGGCGCGCGCACCGCGTCCCTGAACGCCGCCAAGGACCTGTACGGCCTCAACAGCACCGAGTACAAGGCGGTCGCCGCCGCGTGGAGCGCCGTGTCGGTCGCCTGACCCGGCACCCGGCGGCCCGGCGTCCTTACGGAGGGGGACGGCGGGCCGTCGGGCGTCAGGCATCAGCCCAGTACGCGGACCGGCGCGGCGTGGCCAGCAGCCGGGGGAACGCCGGGGCCGGGAAGGCGATCCGCTCGCGCTGGGTGACGACGACGTCGAAGTCCTGGACCGCCGCGACGAGTTCGTCCTCCGAGGCCGGGTGCTCCCGGAACGCCACGACCTCCACCCGGTCCGCCACGGCGACCAGTCCGCGATCGTGGTGGCGACACCCTTTCCAGACCCCCCGCGCGCCGCCCCCACCGGCGTGGCGGCTCGGCGCCGCGGGCGGCGGTCTGGGATCTTGGGTCCGGGGGACGGCATCCGACCGGGGAGACCCTTCATGGCCAAGCTGCTCCTGACCACCTTCCTGACCCTGGACGGCGTGATGCAGGCCCCCGGCGGGCCGGACGAGGACCGCGAGGACGGCTTCGCCCACGGCGGCTGGCTGTTCCCCTTCGCCGACGAGGAGTTCGGCGCGCTGATGAACGGCGTGCTCGGCCGCGCCGGCGCCTTCCTGCTCGGCCGCCGGACGTACGACATCTTCGCGGGCTACTGGCCGAAGGTGACCGACCCCGCGCACCCGATCGCCGCCCCGCTCAACGCGCTGCCCAAGTACGTCGCCTCCACCACCCTGCGCGCCCCGGCCTGGCACCACACCACCGTGCTCACCGGCGCCGCCCCCGGGGGCCTGCCCGCCGAGGTGGCCGCGCTCAAGGACCGGCTGGGCGACACCGAGATCCAGATCCACGGCAGCGGCGCCCTGGCCCGCGCCCTGATGCCGCATCGCGTCATCGACGAGTACCACCTCGTCACCGCCCCCGTCCGGCTGGGCACCGGCCACCGCCTCTTCCCGGAGGCGGGCCCGCCCACCGCCTTCCGCCTCGTGGGCACCCGCACCACCCCGTCCGGTGTCACCGCCCACACCTACCTCCCGACGGGGTCGGCGAGCTTCGGCACGTTGTAGGGCCCGGGGTCACCGCCCGTTGGCGCCCTTGCGCCAGAACCGCCGGCGGGTGGAGGCGGGCAGTTCGGATGCGGGCGGCTCGGCCAACGCGGTCAGCAGCCGCCGGTCGCCGCCGACCCGGTCCTCCAGCGCCTGCCGGATCGAGGCCAGCTCGCCGGCGCGCGTCGCACGGACCGTCATCAGTCCCTGATCGACGTCCGCCTTCAGGCCGTACCGGTCGACGCGGAGCAGGAAGGCGGCGACCTCCGCCGCCGGCCGGTGGCGGCAGAGGCCGTTGGTCAGTCGATGCCGTAGCGCCGACGACACCCCCACACCGACCAGGTTCGCCACCACTTCCCCGATCCGGAGGCCGTCGTGGGCCGAGGCCGCGACGGCGTCGAGCAGCACCTCAGCGCTCGACAAATGGCCCTCCCCCACCAGCCTGCTCACCAGACCGGCGGTCGCGTCGTGGGTGATCGCGGAATCGGCGATCAGCACCGCCACCCGGGGCACGGACTCTCCCGGCGCGTACCCCAGCAGCTCGGCGATCCTGGCCGTCGGTTCTTCGAGGACGACGCAGCCGGCGATCCCGTCAGCCACTCCGGAGTACCCGTTCCTGGTCAACTCTTGGAGTACGAGTATGAGTTCGGACCACGGGCGGGCCGCTGCGAGGATGCGCCACAGTTCGGTGAAGGGCGCCGACCCAGCCGATGCGACCAGCAGCTCGACGACTTCCCCGGGTGGCCGGTGCAGGACCGCAGCTCCCAGGACCGCCTGGGACGCTCCGGCGGCGAGTACGTGAGGCGCGCCGTCCGCCCCGACCGACCGCAGGAGATCCTGCCGGTCGAGATCCGGGATCGACCCGCGCACCTGCCGGTACCACGGGACGACGTCGGTGTCCGGCGGCAGCTGGTCGAGCAGCATGGCGGCGAACCGGAACCGGCCGAGTCCGTGGAGGTCCAGCCAGACGGCACGGGCGTCCGGCGTCTGCGCGATCAGGTGGAGCACGGGGAGGGCGGCCGGGTACGACCCGTGCCGGTGGAGGTGGTGCAGGAGCTCCGTCCTCCGGGCGGTGGAGGAGAGGTCCGGAACCGGGCCGCCCAGCTCCGCCCGCCTCCGCTCGTCGCCCTGCCGGTCCAGGGCGACCACCAGTTTGCCGAGCTCCTCCGTCGACTCGGACCAGGGGGCAGCCCCGAGGATGATGCCGGCGGCCCGGTCCTGCCGAGCGGCGAGCAACTCGACCAACAGCACGTGCCTGCGAGCCGGCGAAGCGGTCCGGCCGAACCACTCCGCGAACGGGCGGGCCGCCGTCCCCGAGTCCCCGAGCGCCGCCAGAACCGCGGCGATCACCGCCGGCGGCCGCTCCGTCGCCGCCCGGCACAGCGTCTCGTAGGCGTCCGCGTTCGGGAACTCGACCAGCAGTCCGGCCACCACCTCGGGCGGCTGAAGGCGGCCCAGCCGGTCGAGCACGAGGATCGCCTCCCGCAGGCCGTCGGTCCGGAACAGCTCGATGAGGAGTTCCCGTACCTCCGGGATCCGCACCGGCGGATCGCCCCGGAACGCGCCCAACACGCACCAGGTGCCCGTCGCGGACCCGATCGTGCGGGCCGCGCGGAACAGCGCGGGTGCATGGGCGCGGAAGGCCGCCGCCAAGCGCTCCCCGGGGGCCTCCTCGGCACACCGGGCGTCCAGTTCCCGGAGCAGCTCCCCGATCTCGTCGACCCGTCTGACCCGCAGGAAGGCGTCGAGCAGGACGCCGACATCGGCCGGCACTCGGACATCCGGACCCCGGCCGTCGAGGGCAACCAGCAGCTCCGCCACCTCCGCGGGGGAGCGCCCTGCGACCACGCTGAAGAGGACTCCGACGTCCTCGCCGGCCGGCGGGTGCCCCGGGCCGCCCGGGTAGTGGGCCAGGGCCGCGGCCACCTCGGCCAGGTAGGTCACGGGCCGGTCCCTGGACACCTGAACCAGCAGGTTCCTGCCGAGCTCCGGCCGAGCGGAGGCCAGCAGGTCCGCGGCGAGGAGGGCGAGGTCCTTCGCACCCCGACCCTCGGCCGCCCATGCGAGCAACGAGGCGGCGCGGTCGGGCAGGCCCTCGGCTGCCAACCGCTGCGCGACCCTCTCCGGGAGGTCCGTACCGGGGCTTACGGCCAGTCGGCGGAGCAGGGCCGTCTCACCGGCATCCCAGTCCCGGGCCCGGAGTTCGGCGAGCACGGCCGCCAGCACCTCGTCGTCGTAGCCGGTACTGATCGCCGCCACCACCGCTTCGCCCGCGGTTGCGCGCAGCTCTCCGTGACAGGCCCGGTGAAGCAGTTCGGCAAGCCGGGTCGGCGAGCGGTGGACCGTGAGGATCTGCTGCACGAGCGCGGACCGGTCCGGTTCGCGGACCGTCGCCAGCACCGGCACAAGGACCTCCACCGGCCGCTTGCGCGCCAACGCCAGCTGGAGACGGGTCACGACCGCTGGGAGCCCGCGCTGCCGGAGTACTTCCATCAGCGGCGCGAACCCGTCCGGCGGATACATGTGCGCCAGTGACGGAACGACCGCGTCGGCGAGACCGCCGTCACCGCCGGCATGGTCAAAGAAGTCCGCCGCCACGTCAGGGGGCTGCTTCGACAGCTCCGAGCAGACGGGAATCAGCAGGCGCCCAGGTCCGGCACGCATGAACAGGGCGGCCAGTCCCGCCGCCCGGTCCGGACGGAAGGGCCGAACCGCACAGCCCACCACGGCCTCGGCGTCCTCCGTCGTCTCTCCCTTCAGTAGACGCTTCAGCACCACGAGCAGATCCTCCGGCGCGAGCCGGGCGCACTCGTCGTGGACGGTGTCCAGGTGCCGTAGCAGACCTGCCTCGCGCAGCACGGCCGGCAGACCGTGCCGGTCGGAACGTCGGCGCACGGCGGTCCGGAGGACGAAGTCGGCGTCCTCGTCGAAGCCCGATCGCGGCCGCCCGATCGCCAGCCACTCGACGAGTCCGTGCAGCGGCCCCGTGGCGACCAGCGTCATCGCGGCGGCGCGCAGCTCGGCACGACCGGTCAGTGCGAGCGCCTCCAGGAGGTCTTCGGCCGCGCTGGGGCCGTGCCGGGTCAGAGCCTCCCGCATCATCTGGTGGGCCTCTGCCGACAGGTCCGCCGCGTCCAGTGCGGCCAGCAGCGGTGGCAGTTCCTCCGCCGGCCGCAGGTACCCGAGCAGCCGCTTCGCCTCGGCGCCCAGTTCGGCCCGCTTGAGAACGGCCACCCGGTCCACCAGGGCGGCCATCGGCAGGCCGCCCAGCACCCGGAGGACCGTCTCCCGCAGCTCGTCGGCCGTCGGCGGCGGCAGGTCGGCGGCGGCGAGGGCGAGCAGCAGTTCGTCCGCCGGGCGTCCCGCGGCAGCCGCTGCCGTCACCTGGAGCGCGGCCCCCGTCCGGTCCGCACCGCAGAGGGCCGCGACCAGTTCGATCAGCGCCGGGACCGGCCGCCGCAGGGCCGCGGCGCTCCACATCGCGGCGGCCGCCTCCGGAGTGGCCGGCAGGAGGCAGAGCAGGAGCACCTGGTCGACCGGTCCGACGGCGGCGAACTCCTCCAGGGACTCGGTCCCCCCGGTCGTCTGCAACTGGTACACCGCGCGCCCCAGCAGGTCCCGGGGGTCGGTGGGCGCGGGCGGCGCCGGATCGGCGGCGAGTGGTTGCAGGACCGGCGCCGGTGCGCCCACGTCGGGGAGGGCAGGTGGCACCGCGGTGCGCGGGGCCGGCCCGGCGACCACGAACTCCGTCTGGTCGACGTCCGTCAGGACACGCACGTTCTGTGGCCGTCCCCGCTTGCCGTACCGCTCGTGGAACTCCTCGATCCGGCTCTGCGCGGCGACGCGCAACTGCTCCAGGTTCAGCGGACCGTCGTCCGCGAGCAGCGCGTCCAGGACGGCGCGCGAGAAGAGACTGAACGAGCCGCCGCCCGGTTCCCGCCCGAGCTCGTCGGCTCCGACGAAGCGTGCGAACTCGCCGGCTGAGCAGGCGTAGAGGTGGGCGACCTTCCGGCCGGCGACGACGAGGGCATCCCGTTCGCCCCAGCCGACCGTGCCGCTCTTGAAGTCCTGTCGCACGCCGTTGCGGCAGGCGTCGATCAGGAACAGCACCTGGGCGGCCGGGGTCCGCTCGACCTCGTGCTTCCAGTCGATGGCGACGCAGCCGGACCAGGGCGGCTCGACCCCGGAGTGCAGGTCCTCGGGGATCAGGTAGTCCTTGCCCTCCGCGTGCAGCCCGTGGCCGCTGAGGCAGATCAGCACCGTCTCGCCGCGCCGGGCGGTCCGCAGGAAGCGGCCGACCTCGCCGTTGACGAAGTTGGAGCTGATCTGGCCGCGCGCCCGGGGCAGCACGACCCGGAACCCGCGCTCCCGCAGGGCCTCGCCGAGCCGTTCGAGGTCCCGGGGGACGAAGGGCAGGGGTGTGAAGCCCGCGAGGTCGTAGTCACTGGCGCCGAGCAGCAGCGCGGCGAACCCACCCGTCGAACCCATCTGTCGAGCTCGGCCCGTCGTGCGTCAGTGTCCGAAGACGAAGGTGATACCGCGCGTCCCCTGCACCTGGGAGCTGCCGATCAGCTGGACGCCGCCGGAGGCGGAGACCTGGAAGCTCAACTGCACCTCCTTGAGCGGCATCGGGCCGCCGCGCTCGGCGATCTGCTCGAACAGCGCCTGGAGCGCGTCGACGGTCTCCGTGAGGTTCTTGCGCAGCGCGCCGAGCGGGACCCGGCGCAGCACGGCCTCGCGGTCGCGGCCGAAGACGCCCATCGTGTCGCCGTCCGCCTCCTCGTCCTCGGTCACCCAGAACTCCAGGGAGTCCGGCTCGGCGATCGCCGGCTCGTCCGCCATGTTTTCCCCCACTGTTTCCCCCACCCCGGGCGATCAACGTTCCGGGCGCACTTCGGTGCGCCGCAGGGCGAGGATAGTCGCCGGGCACCGGCGGTTGAAGTCGATCTCACGATTCGCTGGACCGAATTGGCTCCGCCCGAGGGCGTAGCTCGGGAAGCGGCTCGGAAGGTGATCCCCGGTGTGGCTCCCGGGAGCGGGGGACGACCCGGTCCCGGCCCGGCGTCGCGCGCAGGTGGGCGAGGTGCACGCCGAGCTTGCGCTCGGAGAGCCGGCGGTGGTTCCGGACCCGGACGCCGAGATCCCCGGCATCGCGGAAGTCCTCGCCGTGTTCGATGAGCCCGAGCAGGAACCCGCAGTCGCCGTAGGTCAGGTCGGTGGCCCGGCCGTCGGCCACGGCCTGCCGGGCGTGGAAGTCGACCGTGAGCCGCCCGTCGGGCGTCCGGCCGGTCGTCGCGGCTGTCGTTCCCGGCTCTGAACCGTGGCGCCGGCCCGGCCCCCGTGCGAGGGCCGGGCCGGCGTGTGTGCCCGCGCAGTCTGCGGCTACTGGCGGGCGGAGAGCCAACCGGCCAGCTCGGCGGGGCGGTTGGTGATGACGCCGTCGACGCCGGCGGCGTCCAGGGCCTTCCAGCGGGCGGCGGTGTCGACGGTCCAGACATTGACGGCGACGCCGGCCGCGTGCAGGGCCTCGATCACACCGGGGCGGGCCGCGAGGGCGGCGTCGGCGGGGTTGTAGGCCGACAGGCCGAGGTCGCGGGCGACCGCCACCGGGTCGGCGTCGAGGTCGGCGCGCAGCAGAGCGAGCGGCAGGTCGGGGGCGAGTTCGCGGGTGTGGCGCAGGGCGTCGACCTCGAAGCTCTGGACGAGGACCCGGCCGGTCATGCCGTGGTCGCGGACGTCCTTGACGATGCGGGCGACCTCGTCGCGGGTGTGCGGGCCCTTGATCTCCAGCAGCAGACTGCCGCCGCGAGTGCGCAGGTCGTCCAGTTGGGCGGCGAGGCTCGGCACCCGTGCGCCGGCCGTGGCCGGGGCGAACCAGGAGCCGGCGTCCAGGCCGTCCAGTTGGGCGGACGTCAGGTCGCGGATACGGCCGGCGCCGTTGGTGGTGCGGTTCACCGTGTCGTCGTGCAGGACGTACGGCACGCCGTCCCGGCTGGGCTGGACGTCGTTCTCGATCCAGTCGGCGCCGGCCCGGCGGGCGACCTCGTCGGACAGGAGGGTGTTCTCGGGCGCGGCGGAGGAGGCGCCGCGGTGGGCGAACACGGTGAGCGGCGCGCCCGGCCGGCGGATGAAGGCGCCCGGGGCGAGCGCGGTGACCTTGAGGTCGTCGAAGGACACCTGCGAGCCGTTGACCAGCAGGGCCTGGCCGCCGTCGGCGCTGCGGGCGGTCTGGGTGGTGCGCATCACCTCCCGGCCGTCGAAGATCCAGCGGGCGGTGGTGCCGTGCACCTCGGCGGCGATGCGGACGTCGCGGCCGGTGCCCGCGGCGGAGGGGGCGACGGCGGTGTTGGTCACGTTCCAGGTGTCGGCGGGGGTGCGCTGGGCGAACTCCAGGCCGTTGGCGGCGGTGGTGCCGGAGCGCATGGTGGCGATCGACCACGGGGTGGCGCCGTTGGCCGGCACGTCCAGGCCGAGTGCCGTCCAGCGGGCGGCGTCGACGACGGTCTCGAAGCGGGCGGTCACCTCGATGCGGAAGTCGGTGAGGTGGCGGCCGAAGGTGATGCGGGTCTGCTGGTTCCAGTCGGTGGAGGCGCCGACGAGGCGGCCGTTCTCCACCTTCCAGCCGCCTTCGACGGCGGTCCAGCCGGCGGGGAGGCCGGGGCCGTTGAAGCTCTCGTCGACGACGACCTCGCCGGGGGTGGGGGCGGCGGGCGCAGCGGGCGCCGCTGCGGGGGTCGCGGAGGCGGCGGGGACGGCGGAGGCCGCGTGCTGGGCGGTCAGCGCGACGGTGGTGACGCCCAGTGCGGACGCGAGCAGCGCGGCGAGCAGGCCGGTGCGGCCCGTGCGGTCGTACTGCGGGGCGGAGGTCGACGGGTGACTCTTTGTCATGCGCGGAACCGTATGTGATCAAGGCCCGGCCCGGAAACCGTCGGACCGTCAACCCGGCGCCACCAAAAGCCCGTCGACAGAAATATGCAGACCGGTCTACAGTTTTCCGCATGGGAGTCAAAGGCGAGGAGACCCGTGCCCGGCTGATCGCCGGCACCCGGAGCCTGATCGAGGCGCACGGCTACTTCGGCACGGGCCTCAACCAGGTCGTGGCGCAGAGCGGCGCACCCCGCGGGTCGCTGTACTTCCACTTCCCCGAGGGCAAGGACCAGTTGGTCGCCGCCGCGCTCACGCAGGCCGGCCAGGAGGTCGAGGACCGGCTCGTCGCACTCTCCCGCGAGGGTGCCGACACGGCAACCGTGCTCACCGCCCTGGCCCGGGCCTTCGCCGACCGCCTCACCGAGTCCGGCTTCACCAAGGGCTGCCCGATCGCGACCGTCGCCCTGGAGGTCGCGGGCGGCAACGAGAGCCTGCGCCTGGTCTGCGCGGAGGTGTACGCGGGCTGGCAGCGGGTGCTCGCGCGGCGGCTGGCGGCCGAGGGCTTCGAGGCCGCCGAGGCGGACGTCGCCGCCGGGCAGGCTCTCGCCCTGCTGGAGGGCGCCGTGCTGCTCGCCCAGGTGCGCCGCTCCGTGGAACCGCTGCTCGACGCGTCCCACGCCGTACGCCACCTGATCACGGCGAAGGCGGCCCGGGTGCCGCAACCCGCCCGCTGACGCCGGTCCGCCGCTCGGCCGCTTCGGCGGTGCGCCCAAAGAATATGCAGACCGGTCTACTGATTTCACCTCGCGGCCCCGCCGCCCCTGCCCCCTCCTTGGTGGTCGACCCCGGAAGTTCCTCGGGGTGAGGTGAGGTCAGATCATGCGTGGGTCCTGGATCAGAGATTCGGGAGCGGTGTCCGCAGCGACTTCGGTGACCCCGGTGAAGCAAGGACAGCTGGCTCCAGCCGGCGATCAAGGCGTCAGGCCGTCCGCATCGATCCGGAACCTCGCACGATCGGAGCTGCCCCGACGCCCCCGCTCCTTCCCGCCCCTGTCATCCCAAGGAGCGCCGAGCCCAGAACAGGACATGGCCATTGTCGCCCTCGGGCACGAACTCTTCGTGAACCACGTCGAAGCCGGCCCGCACGAGCCACGAGCGATTCGTCGAGGCATCCGCGTGACTCCACCACATCGCCGCCCCGCCACCGAGCCAATTCTCATCGGTCCCGGTCCAGGCCCGATGCCCGGTGGTGGCCAGAAACCAGCCCCCGGGCCGCAGCCAGGAAGCGATCCGACTCAGCAGGGCAGGCTGTTCCTCCACCGGAATATGGATCAGGGCATACAGACAGACCACGGCGTCGAAGCTCTCCTCGGGGAACTCCAAGGTCGTGGCGTCAGCCCGGATGAAGTCGGCGCCCGGCACGAGTTCGCGGGCCCTGCGGATCTGGACCTCACTGATGTCGACGCCCGTCACGCGGTGACCAGCCATGGTCAAGGACCGGGCCGCGGGGACACCGGTGCCACACCCGACGTCCAAGACGGTGCCTGTCTCCGGCAACCGGCCGAGCAACTCCTCGATCCACGATCCGTACTTCGTCTCGCTGCCGAATGCCCGCTCATAGTGCTCCGAGAGCAGGTCGTACCCTCGCCGGACCACCTCTTTGGGATCTTCAACGTCCACGCGGCGCACGCTAACGGCACATCCGCCGAGAACGCGACTCCTTTTCGCTCAGGTCCGGCTGCCAGAGCTGCCACCCTCGCGAGTGACCGCCGAGGCCGGGTAGCCCGAGAGAGCGGCTCCCTCGGGCTGCCCGACCATCCACTTCTGCTGATCGGCCTGCCCGCGATGCCCGCCTGCCCGATAGCCCCGACCGCTTCCGAACGCGTACGGTTGAAGTAGGCCGCCTACGGCCACAAGACCGAGTACCGACTGCGGGTACGCGCCCAGGTCGTGCTGCATGCGGCGCGCGGTCGCTCCAACGCGCACATCGCCCGGGAGACGGGGCTACATCTGGACACGGTGCGCGCAAGTGGCGGGGCCGATTCGCTGAGCTGGGCCTTGCCGGCCTGGCCGATCGCAAGCGTCCGGGCCGTCCACGGCGCTTCACCGCGTTGCAAGCCGCCCAGGTCAGGGCGCCGGCCTGCCAACTGCCCGCCGACACCGGCGCGCCGCTGTCCCGTTGGTCCTGCCCGGAGCCGGCCCGCGAGGCTGTCGCGCGGCGCATCACCGCGTTCGTGTCGGCCTCCACCGTGCGTCGCTGGCCGGCCGAGGACGCGCTCAAGCCTTCGCAGCACCGCTCCTGGATCTTCATCGCCGCCCGGCGTCAAGGCCAAGGCCGAGCGGGTGCTGGACCTGTATGCACGCACCTGGGGCGACGTCCCACTCGGCTGGGACGAGTACGTCATCAGCTCGCCCCCGGAAGAGCGAGAGCGCCGCGCGTCAACCACACCTACGGCCGCGGCGGGGCACTGGCCCACCTGGCCGCCTATGACGTCCACAGCGCGAAGGTGTTCGGCCGCACCGAGCCGCGCACCGCCGACGGCACGGAGTAGCCGTCCACGCGGCCACCGCCCACGCCGGGCCCCACCGGCACGCGGGCGTGATCGGCACGGAACCGTCGACATCGGCTTGGCCCCGCCAGTGCCCGGGGCGCCGCGATCGTCGGCGAGGCGCCTGACGAGGCCGACTCCGCCGACCTGCCGCGCGCATGGGCGGTAGGCGCCGCCGGCCATCGTGCACGGCGGCGCCGGCAGCCGGTACCTGCGCGACGGCCGGCTGACGATCACGGTCCATGACGCGATCGCCCACTGGACGCTCCATCGCGGGCCCCGGCCTCCGTGGGCCCAGCACTCGCCACACGGCTCGCGGAAGGCGGCCCCGACGAATCCCGGGAGGCCCAGTCGGCGCCGGCCGCACAGAAGGCCGAGACCGACCGACGGCGCCCGACCACCTGGCCGACGACACCAGCGACTCCGCACCCCGCCAGGGATTCCTCCTCCGCCCGCGTCGCCGTCGCCGAGCCCATTGCGAACCCGGCCCGTCTCGACGGCACAACCAGACTCTTCAGCACCTTCAGGTGCTATCGCGCCCACCGCGAGCAGTTGCCCCGGCCACAGAGGTCGATCCTGCTCGCGCACAGCCGGACGAACGGCACCGGCGCCACGCGGTTCCGCTTGCGCCACGGTCACTATGCCTTGGCCATTCGCTTCGCATCAGCTGATGGAGAGGCAGATCCGTCTCGGATGAACGGGCTTCGCCCCTGTGGATGTGCAGCACACTTGGGCCAAACCCGCTGCCCGAGGACAGATCTGCCAGGCCCTCGCATCCGACCATGCCACGCCCATGCATCCGGTCCGACCGGTCACCACACCGCCGGGCGGAGCCTCATTCACCTCATCAGTACTGAGGCCCCACCAGAGATACCCTCACCTGAACCGCCTGACGGTCCAAAACTGCCCCGCGTCGTCGGCCGACATGCTGTGCACCGCCCCCTCATGCGGCACGAAAAGTCGGCCACCCCGATTTCCCAAGCACCGTATTCCCGCCACCACCCCCACCGCCCCTGGATAGGCTTCTCCCGCACCCACCACGAGTACCCCAAAGGCCCGAAATGCCCGACTCTCAACAAGTTGCAAAATCCCGCCCGCCCCGCGCCTAAACACCCAGCTCACAGAGTCTGCTCCCCGCGCACGCGGGGATGGCCCCTCCGGTGGCATGAACGGGAGTTACCTTATGGACTGCTCCCCGCGCACGCGGGGATGGCCCCGCCTCCCGGTCGGTGCCGGGGTAGGTGCCGCGGCTGCTCCCCGCGCACGCGGGGATGGCCCCTGGAGATCCGGCAGAGCGGCTATTGGCTGCACGCTGCTCCCCGCGCACGCGGGGATGGCCCCCACCGGGAGACGTCCAGCACGGTTCGGCCCTCCTGCTCCCCGCGCACGCGGGGATGGCCCCTCCCGGTCGGAGCGCGCACGGCCGTAGACCCGCTGCTCCCCGCGCACGCGGGGATGGCCCCGAATGCCGGAGGCAGGCGGCGCGGCCGGCGCGGGTGCCGTAGCGCTGCTCCCCGCGCACGCGGGGATGGCCCCCGCAGCTCAAAGCCCATTCGATCCGACACTTACTGCTCCCCGCGCACGCGGGGATGGCCCCTGACTGCCCATCCCGCCCTCGGACTTGACGATCTGCTCCCCGCGCACGCGGGGATGGCCCCTGTCCGCCGCCGCCGAGCGCACCGCGGACACCCTGCTCCCCGCGCACGCGGGGATGGCCCCTGCAGCACGGTGAGCTGGCCGTGCTGTACTTCCTGCTCCCCGCGCACGCGGGGATGGCCCCAAGTCCGTCGCAGCTCAGCTCTACGCTCAGAACTGCTCCCCGCGCACGCGGGGATGGCCCCGCCGATGCCGATTTCGTGGGCGGCGGCAGCATCTGCTCCCCGCGCACGCGGGGATGGCCCCATTCTGAAGGGAATGGGCGGATTCTTCGACGCCTGCTCCCCGCGCACGCGGGGATGGCCCCCCGGGGTTCGCCTTCGCCCACGTCGCCGGGGCCTGCTCCCCGCGCACGCGGGGATGGCCCCACCGACGGCTACGTGAAGCCGGTCAAGCCGGACTGCTCCCCGCGCACGCGGGGATGGCCCCTCGTGGGCGCCGAGGCCGGGACGGTAGCGCGACTGCTCCCCGCGCACGCGGGGATGGCCCCTGCCGGTAGTCACAGCTGCCGATCAGGACACCCTGCTCCCCGCGCACGCGGGGATGGCCCCTTCCCGTGCTCATTCGCGATGGAGCAGTTCGACTGCTCCCCGCGCACGCGGGGATGGCCCCCGGGCCGAGGAGGCGCGGGAATACTCCGTGAACTGCTCCCCGCGCACGCGGGGATGGCCCCCGCCCTTCTCCTACCGGGCAGCCGCGTTCATCTGCTCCCCGTGCACGCGGGGTTGGTCGCGCGTTCGGTGACGGCAGGGGCGCTCAGCCCGGGCTGGTAGGGCAAGCGTTTGCCAGTGCGTCGCAGGAGTGGTGCGAGGTGGGCACGGGCTGGTCGTCGGCCTTCGGGAATGAGGTGTCGTCGATCGCCCATGCCTCGGACGGGATGGCGGCGGTCGTCTTCCCGGCAGTCCGCCGCAGCACCGGTGTGTGGTCCCACGGCGACTGGCTGACGAACTACTGCCGGGCCTGCATGGTCCCGTCTGGCAGCCGGTCGGCCATCTGCTGGATCGGCTTGCGTCGCCCGTCCAGCACCGGCCCGTGCGGATGTCAAACCGCCTCCTGACGCTGGTCCTTGCGCGCAAGGGACGCGTACACCTCCCCAAGATCTACCTCGTCGTCGGCGGCCGGGGCCTGCCGCTGTCGATCGTGCGGCGCCACCGCGTTCGCCCAGGTCCCGGACAGGATCCGCATCCCGCGCGCCACCCCGGGCCGCCCCCACTCTCCCCGACCGCCGACACCGAGGGCGATTCGGCCGCGGCCCCATGAGCGGCGCGGGCCCGGCTGGTGCACGATGGCCGGGTCGTGGTCGTGCCGGGAGCGGCCACCGTCGGACGGGAGAGTTGCCATGTCCGTGTCCCGCTCACGCGCTGTCGCCCGCGTCGCGACCGCCGCCGCGTCGGCGGCCGCCGTGGTCGCGCTGACCGCCACCTCGGCCCTCGCGCACGTCGAGGTCGAGTCGGACGACGCCCGGGCCCTGGCCACGAATGTGACGGTCGCCTTCACCGGTGAGGCGGAGTCGGGCACCGCGGGTCTCACGAAGGTGCAGGTCGTCCTGCCCGAGGGGATCGCCCCGGGCGACGTGGCGCTCGCCGGCGCCCCGGCCGGCTGGACGTTCACCGCCACCGGGGACGGCTACACGGTCGGCGGGCCTGCGCTGGCGGTGGGCCAGGACGTCGTGCACAAGATCACGATCAGGCAGTTGCCCAACACGGACGAGGTGGTCTTCAAGACGTTGGAGACCTACGGCGACGGCCACATCGACCGCTGGATCGAACTACCGCAGAACGGCGTGGAGCCGGCACATCCGGCTCCCGTCCTGAGGCTCGCGCCGGCGTCGCCCGGTGCCACGTCGCTCCCCCCGTCCACGGCCTCGCCGAGCACCGGCCCCACGGACACCGCGGCCGCAGGCACCGCCGCACCGAGCGTGTCACCCGCCGCCGCCGGTGACGGCGGCGGCTCGTCGCCCGCGCTCCCCCTCGCCGTCGGCATCGTCGTGCTCGCCGCCGCTGCCGCCGGCGGCTGGTGGTGGCGGCGTGGACGGGGCCGGGATTCCGCGGGCTGAGCGGTCGCCCGGTCGCCCGCTCGCCACGTGCTCGCCTGCGTGGCGCGCGCAGGCGGAGGTCCGCCCCGTCCGGTCATCCGGTCTCGCCGGGCGTCGTACGGCGGCCCGGCCTACCGTGGAAAGGGAGCCCGCGGGGCGCTCACCGGGCGAAGGGCCCCACCGACGGCCCGAACGTCACCCGGCTCCACCGGGGCCGGGGCGCGCCCGTGGAACGGGGGTTCCCGTGCATGAACCCGTGATCGCCACCGCCCTGCTGATCGCCCTGACCGGCTGCTGCACGGTCCACTGCGTCCTCGTCGTCGTGGGCCGTGGCTGCCCGGACCGTCGGCTGGAGCCGACCGAGATCGTCATGGCGCTCGCCATGGTCGGGATGATGGCACCGGCGTTCGACCCCCTGCCACCCGCCCTGTGGGCGGCCCTGCTCGCCGCTTCGGTGGTCCGGCCGGCGCTCCTCCTGGTGAGGCGGCTGTGCCGCCATCCCCGCTCGGCGTTCGCGGGCGGCTGGAGCCACTACCCCCACCACGTCCTCAGCGCGGCCGCGATGGCCGCGCTGGTGCTGTGCGCGGCACCGGCGCACCAGCACGCCGGTGGCGGTGCCGCCCACGGGGGCGTCGGTTCCGCCGTGCCGCAGTGGGCGCTGCTCGCCCTGGCCGCGTACTTCCTGGGCTACGCCGTCCGCGGCGCCGGCTCGTTGCTCCCGCGCCCGGCCACCGACGCCGGGCCCACCCGCGCCGGCGGACCCGCCACCCTGACCCCGTCCTCCCTGGCCTCGACCGGTCTGGTCGCCGCGCGACGCACGGTGATGGCGGTGGGCATGTTCTACATGCTGCTCGCCATGAGCTGACGGCGGATCGGCCGACCGCACGCCGGGGCCGGGCCCGCTCCGAACCTCCGAGGCACGTCGACTGTTCGTCAGTTGTGACGTGCCGCAGTTCTGGTCACTCCCCGTTGCCGCGGCCGCGGCGACGGAGGGTGACCGCCGACGCGCCCGGCCGGGCTCCCCGCGCGCCCCGCGGAACCCCGGCCTACCTTGGAGAACGGGGGTACGGCCACCGGAACGGGGATTCCCGTGCAAGAGCCCGTGATCGCCACCGTCCTGCTGATCGCGCCGACCGGCTGCTGCGCGGCCACCGCGCCCCCGCCGTCGCGGGGCGCCGCGGCCGGGGACCGGTCCGACCGGAGCGGGGCCGACCCGCGTCCGCGGACCGGCCCCGCCGAACTCGCCCGCCCCGGCCTCAGCCGACCTGGCTGCCGTGCGGCGCACGGTGAGGCCGGTCGGTGTGGTCTCCGCGCTGCTCGGCACGGGCCGACGGCGGGCCGTCCGTCGACCGGGTCACGCGTCGTCGCGCCGAACCGCGAGGAAGCTCGCGGTCTTCCCGGCGGGCGCGCCCCCGTGGGGCTCCGCCCGCAGCACCGTCCCGGCGAGGACCATCCGCTGGCCGATCCCGGTCTCCCAGTGGCGCAGGACGACGCCGTCGTACTCGTAGTGGAAGTCCGCGATGGGCGGCCGGCCCCGGCCGCTCAGGGTGAACGAGGCGCGGGACGAGGCCTTCGCCCTCCCCGTCATATCCATGACGATCAACGGCTCCGCCCCCGGATCCGAGAGGATCAGCTCGCCGTTGACCGAGCCGTCCGGTTCGGCCGTCAGCCTCAGCTCCGCCTGGGCGAACCGGAGCTGGTTGAAGTCGTCGACGGGTTCCGGCACCTCGAGAAAGCTCCGGTACGTGTACGTGCCGGTCAACTCCATGACGTTCATGTCGTCCCTCCTGGACAAGGTGAGGCGGATCGAGCACCTCGTTCCAGGGTCCTGCGCCCACCCCGCTCCGTCGGCGCTGCGCGTCCGGACAGCGCGCGCGGTTCACCCTTCCGAACGTCCGCAGGCGAAACGCATGTGCGGCGGCCGTCGCCGCCGGTAGGAATCCGGGGCGCCCGACGAGGGTGTCCCGCCCGAACCCAGGAGTGACATGTCGAACGGTACGTTCGTGCGACGAGACGCGAGCAAGATGACCGAGTGGGATCCGGTCCTGTACTGGTACGCCCGGGCCGTGGGGAGGATGCAGCAGCGGCCACCGACCGACCCGACCAGCTGGGTCTTCCAGGGCTGCATCCACGGCATCCCGCCCACCGTCACGCAGACGCACGAGGCCTTCAGCCAGTGTCCGCACGGCGGCTGGTTCTTCCTGCCGTGGCACCGGGGCTACCTCTGGTACTTCGAGCGGATCATCCGGGCCACCATCAAGGAGATCGCCACCGAGGAGAACATCACCCCCGACCCCTCCACGACCTGGGCCCTGCCCTACTGGGACTACGCGCTGGACACGCCCACCAGGACCCCGCCCCCGACGTTCACCTCGCGCGCGCTTCCGGCGGCCTTCCGCAATCCGAAGATGCCCGACCGCCCGGGCGGCACCGCCCTCACGGTCGACAATCCGCTCTTCCTCCGGGACGACCTGGAGCCGACGACCGAGGACGAGTTCTGGCAGACCCCGCATCGTTTCAAGGGGAAGAACTCCGCCGTCCAGATCCTCCGCTACTCGGACCTCAATCCCTTCACGGCGATGAGCGAGACGATCTTCTCCGCCACGAAGAGCCGGTCGACGGTCCAGCCGACCTTCGGCAGCGAGATCAGCTACACCGTCATGCCCCACTTCCAGCGCGGCTTCGGCGAGCTGGAGAACGTCCCGCACAACCAGGTCCACGGCGGTGTGGGCGGCTGGATGGGCCGGGTGGAGGGCTCCGCCCGTGATCCGATCTTCTGGCTGCACCACTCCAACATCGACCGCCTCTGGTCGGGCTGGCTGGCGAAGGGGAACCTGAACCCGGACCACACGTCCTGGCTGGACCACGAGTTCATCTTCTTCGACGAGGACGGGCAGGAGAAGCGGACCACCGGCAAGGTGGTCCTGAGCGACGCGCAGAACTACTCGTACGCGTCGCTGACCGACGGGGCGGGCACCCGCCCGCCGATCGTCCCCCCGGCCACGGCCCCGCAGGCGGGCGCACGGGTCCTGGCGGCCTCCGCCGCCAACCCGCGCCAGCCGCTCGACGTCCAGGCGGCGACCACGGTGTCCCTGGAGCCGAGCGGCGTCCAGGGGGCCCTGCGCTCGCTCGCCGCCGCCGACGAGCCGCAGACCAACCTCATCCTCACCGTGCACAACGTGCACACCACCATGCCGCCGGGGACACCGTTCCACGTCTTCCTCAACGGCCCCGACGGCGACCTCGACCCGGAAGGCCCCTACTTCGTCGGCTGGATCTCCTTCTTCGGCATGGCCGGGGCCGGTGGCCACGACGCCAGCTACGACGTCACCGAGCAGGTCCAGCGGCTGACGGAGCAGGGCCTGCTGCCGGACGGCCCGCTCACCGTCTCGATCGTGCCGTCGATCCCGCAGCCGGCGACGGCCGGCCCGAAGCCCGGCTTCGAGAGCGTCAGCCTCACCAGCATCTAGGCGCACCCGGCCGACGACCCGTCGCCCGGAGCCGGCGGCCGCTGCGGATCATCCGCAGCGGCCGCCGGCCCGGTCGTCACGTGGCCGCGCGCGCAGACCTCCGGCGTGCTCGGACGTGACGGCGACCGGCCTCCGGAACCGCTTCCCCGCAATTGATTTGACGTCACGTCATGGCCGGTCGACGATCGCTGCCATGGCGATCGACCAGAGACCCCCTCACCTCCCCGCCGCCCGGCCGGTCGCGCTGGTCACCGGGGTCGGGCGGACGGTCGGGATCGGTGCCGGGATCGCGCGGCGGCTCGCCGAGTCGGGCTGGGATGTCGGCTTCACCCACTGGACGCCCTACGACCGCCGGATGGCCTGGGGCGCCGAGGCGGTCGCCGCCGGAGCTGTCGCGCGGGCGCTCGCCGACCGGGGGCGGCGAGCGCGGAGGTGGAGGCGGACCTGGCCGAACCGGAGGCTCCGGGGCGGGTGTTCGACGAGGTGGAACGTCGGCTCGGAGGTGTGACGGCTCTGGTCCTGTGCCACTGCGAGTCGGTGGACTCCGGCCTCCTCGACACCACGGTGGAGAGCTTCGACCGCCACTTCGCGGTCAACGCGCGGGCGAGTTGGCTGCTGATCCGGGAGTACGGGCGCCGGTTCGCCGGGGCGGCCGGCAGCGGCCGGATCGTCGCGCTCACCAGCGACCACACGGCGGGCAACCTGCCGTACGGCGCGAGCAAGGGGGCGCTCGACCGGATCACCCTCGCCGCCGCGCAGGAACTCGCCCACCTGGGGGTGACGGCCAATGCGGTCAACCCGGGCCCGGTGGACACGGGCTGGATGACGGACGAGGTGCGGACGGAGGTCCTCGGCCGTACGCCGCTCGGTCGGCTCGGCACGCCCGAGGACACCGCGAACCTCGTCGCCTTCCTCTGCTCCCCGCAGGGTCAGTGGGTCAACGGCCAGCTGCTGTCGAGCAACGGGGGCTTCACGAGCTGAACGAGAGGACCAGGACGGTCCAGTGGACGTCGGAGCGGCCGTGCAGGTCGCGGCGTTCGGTGTGCAGCAGGGGGTGCAGGCCGCGGGTGCGGGCGAGCGCGAGGGTCTCGTCGGCCGGGACGTCGTACATCCGGCGGCCCGGCGGGACGGGGCCGTGGCGCACGGTGAGGAAGAGGCGGCCGGCGGGTGCGAGCAGGCCGGCGAGGGCGTCCATGGCCCGGGGGCGCTGGTCGGGGGCCAGGTGCATCCAGACCGCGGTCAGCAGGACGACGTCGAAGCGCGCGCCCGCCGCGCCGAGCCGGGGCAGGGCGGGCAGGGCGTCGTCCGTCCAGCGGACGCCGCTGCCGGCGTGCAGGTGCTCGCCGATCCGGCGCAGTTCGGCGGTGGGTTCGGCGGCGACCACGCGGTGGCCGAGGGCGGCCAGCGCGGCGGCGTCGCGTCCGCTGCCGGCGCCGATGTCGAGGACGTCGGCGGGCGCGGGCGGGAACAGGTGCAGGGCCTCGCGGTGGACCTCGGCGAACGTGACGGCCTCGTACTGCGCCGCCAGTCGTTCGGCCTCCTCGCCGTAGCCGGCGGTGCCCGCCGGGCGGTCCGTACGCGTCTCCCCCATGTCCGCTCCCCCTGCGGCGCCCCGGCGACCGACGGTCGGCCGTCAAGGAACCGCGTCAACCTTACCCGGATGGGCGTCACGCTTTGCGGTCAGGCCTCACCCGGGTGCCAGGCGGGCCACTCCCAGGGGTGGTCCTCCCAGCGGACGCGGACCGGGTCGCGCGGGTCGAGGTCCGGGAACAGCTGGTGGAGCCGCGGTGCGAACTCCTCCGGACCGAGCGGCTCCCAGCCGTGGCCCTCGAAGTGGACCAGCCGGTAGCGGCTGTCGGTGCGGAACTCGGCGACCTTGACCTGGGGCTGCGCCGAGCCGGACGGGCTGTTGGTTTCCATGCCCCCAGCATGTGGCGGACCTCCGGGGAGCGCACCCGGGGTACGGCAGGCAGCGTACCGCCGGGGGCGCGAGCGGGTCCGGTCGCGCCCCGGGGACCCTCTTCCGGGTCATGTCCAGCCGTCGGCGCGCTCGTTGAGTACGGCGAGCGGGGCCCTGCGGCGGCGCCGGACCGGCCCCGTTCCCGTACGACCGGGCGTCGGCGACGGGGAGCCGCCGGGGAGCCGGAGCAGGCGATGGCAGGAGGACGAGGACATGAGCGCGCAATCGGCAGGCGGCGGGACACCGGCGAGCGGCGGTCCGCCGCCGCGCGGACCGGTGGTGGGCGGACCGGTGACGGGCGGGGCGGCCCGGGCGGGCGGGGCGCGGCCGACGGGCGCGGGCCCCGGCCCGGTCAGGAAGCCCTCCGGCGTCGTGCAGTGGCAGTGGCCGGCGCAGGCGTGGCAGCCTCCGCCGGTGCCGGCGCCGCCCGCGGCGCCCGGTGAGCCGCCCGCCTGGGAGGCGATGGCGGCGGCCGCCGAGGCGGGCCGGCGGCGCCGGCGGCGGATGTGGGTGGCGGGCTCGGCGGGGATCGTCGCCGGGCTGGCGGCCGTGCTGGCGATGTGCGGGCCCGGGCCGGGCGAGGAGTCGTCCGGGGTGGTGGCCTTCCCCGGGCCGTCCACGGCGCCGCCGCTCCCGCCGTCCCCGGCCGCCTCACCGGCGGCCGACCGACTGCCGGTACCGGCTCCGTCCCCGCTGCCACCGCCGACGACGACGAGCGGCGAGGGCCCGCGGCCCGCCACCCCGGCGGACGCGGCGGGCGAGCCCCAGCCGGGAGCCGTGCCCCGGACCGACGGCGGGGACCACCCCGTGTCGCCCCGGCCGAAGGCGAGCCGTTCGCCGCGACCGGCGCCCACCCGGTCGGCGGGCGCCCCGGCCGGCGGCCCCACCCCGGCGTCCGCTCCGGCGCCCGGCGCCGCGCACGCGCCCTCCTCCGCCGTGAGTGCGCCTCCAGCGGGCGCGGCACCGGGGGCGGAGGCGGGCACCATCTGCGACCAGGCCGAGCGGTTCGGCCGGTGGGCGGCCGGCTCCGAGCAGGCCCGCCTCTGCCGCAGCATCTACCACTGAGCCGCAGCCTCCAGCACCGAACAGGCGGACCCCCTCCGCGGAGGTGGACCGGGCGCGGCCACGGAGGGCGGCGGCCGGCCGCCGCCGGCGGTACGCACCGGCTCGGCCGCTCCGGAGCACGCCCCCCGCACGGAACCGCATCATCGCCGGCTGGAAGAATCACGGCCATGTTCGAGCACGAAACATCTGAGGCCGTTCCCGCACCGCTCATCGTCGTGGCCGCCGCCGTGGTCGAGGACGGCCGGCTCCTGGTCGTCAGCAAGACAGCGGCACCGGACGTCTTCTACCTCCCCGGCGGCAAGCCGGATGCCGGGGAGGAGCCGCTCACCGCGCTGACCCGCGAGCTGGCCGAGGAACTGGGCGCGGCCCCCGTCGGACCGTGCCACCTCGTCGACATCGAGGCGGTCGCGGCGCTGGAGGGCGTGCCGATGCGGATGGCGGTCTACGAAGCCGGGCTGGACCGCACGCCCGCCCCCGCCGCCGAACTCGCCGACCTGCGCTGGACGGACGGCCTCGACCCGGCCCTGCGGCTGGCTCCCGCTGTCCGCGACCACCTGGTGCCCCTCCTGCGCGAGCGCGGGCTGCTGCCGGAGCCGGCCCGGGGCTGATCGACGGGACGCCCCGGCGGTCGGCCGCCGGGGCGCTGCCCCCCGAACCGGGTCGGAACGGGTGACCTTTCCCCGACCCGCCCAGGGTTAGGGAATTGACATCACGTCAGCTCTCGCACGCCCCCGGCGCCGCGTCACCGCTACCGGGCGGCGAGCGCCTTGGTCAGCTTCTCGAAGCGCAGGTCGGGGCGGAGCGGGATTCCGAAGCGCTCGTCGCCGTACGGGAACGGCGCGTAGTCACCGGTGCGCCGGAAGCCCCGGCGCTCGTACCAGGCGATCAGCTCGGCACGCTGCTCGATCACGGTCATCTCCATCTCCACCGCGCCCCACTCCTCGGCCGCGTACCGCTCGGCCCGCGCGAGCACGGCCCGCCCGAGGCCGCCGCCCTGGCGGCCGGGGCGCACCGAGAACATGCCGAAGTAGGCGCGCTCGCCCCGGCGCTCCAACTGGCAGCAGGCCAGCAGGTCGCCGTCCAGCTCGGCGATCAGCACCACGCCGTCGGGGTGGGTGACGGCCGCGGTGACGCCCTCGGTGTCGGTGCGCCGGCCCTCCAGCAGGTGGGCCTCGGTGGTCCAGCCGACCCGGCTGGCGTCGCCCCGGTAGGCGGACTCGACCAGGGCGAGCAGGGCGGGCACGTCGGCGGTGGTCGCGGTGCGGAAGCCGAGCCGGTCGGTGTCGACGGACTCGGCGGCCGCTCGGGTGCTGCTCTCGGGCACGGGGGCCTCTTCTCGGGCGGGCCCGGACGGTGGCCGGGCGGGGCGGCGGCCGTTCCGGCCGATCCCTGGCATCGTGCCACAGCCGCCCGAAGCCCCGACCTGCCCGGACACCGTCCGCGCCACCTCCGCCCGGCCGCTGCGCGAGCCCCGGCCACCAGCCGTCCGGCAGCCCGTCCGGCAGCCCGTCCAGCAACCGGACGACTCCCCGGGCGCCGCGCCGCCTCCGGCAGGATGGCCGGGACGTCCCCGCCCTCCCACCCGGCCCACTCACCACGGAGGCCCCATGACGACCGTCGAGATCCCCGGCTCCAAGTCGGTGACCGCGCGGGCGCTGTTCCTCGCCGCCGCCGCCGACGGCACCACCACCCTGCTCCGGCCGCTGCGCTCCGACGACACCGAGGGCTTCGCCGAGGGCCTGCGCGCGCTCGGCTACACGCTGACCCTGGAGGCGGACCGGTGGACGGTCGAGGGCCGCCCGCAGGGCCCGGCCCGCGACGCCGAGGTCTACTGCCGCGACGGCGCGACCACCGCCCGCTTCCTGCCCGTGCTCGCCGCGGCCGGGCGCGGCTCCTTCCGCTTCGACGCCTCCGCCCAGATGCGCCGGCGCCCGCTCGGCCCGCTGACCGGGGCGCTGCGCGCCCTCGGCGTCGACCTGCGGCACGAGGAGGCCGAGGGCCACCACCCGCTGCGGATCACCGCCGACGGGGTCCGCGGCGGCGAGCTGAGCCTGGACGCGAGCCTGTCCTCGCAGTACCTCACCGCGCTGCTGCTGCTCGGCCCGCTCACCGAGCAGGGCCTGCGGATCACCGTCACCGACCTGGTCTCGGCGCCGTACGTGGAGATCACCCTCGCCATGATGCGGGCCTTCGGCGCCACCGTGACGCAGACCGGCCGGGTCTACGAGGTCGCGCCCGGCGGCTACCGCGCCACCGCCTACCCGATCGAGCCGGACGCCTCGACGGCGAGCTACTTCCTCGCGGCCGCCGCGCTCACCGGCCGGGAGCTGACCGTTCCCGGGCTCGGCAAGGACGCGCTCCAGGGGGACCTGCGGTTCGCCGACGTCCTGGCCCGGATGGGCGCGCGGGTGGAGATCGGCGCGGACCGGGTCACCGTCGAGGGCCCCCGGGACGGCCGGCTGTCGGGCCTGACCGTCGACATGCGCGACATCTCCGACACCATGCCGACGCTCGCCGCGCTCGCCCCGTTCGCCGACGGGCCGGTGCGGATCGAGAACGTCGCCAACACCCGGATCAAGGAGTGCGACCGGCTGGACGCCTGCGCCGACAACCTCCGCCGGCTGGGCATCGACGTCGCCACCGGCCACGACTGGATCGAGATCCGGCCGGGCACCCCGCGCGGCACCGGACTCGCCTCGCACGGTGACCACCGGATGGTGATGTCGTTCTCCGTCACCGCGCTGCGCACCCCCGGCATCACCTTCGACGAGCCCGGCTGCGTGCGGAAGACCTTCCCCGGCTTCCACGAGGTGTTCGGGCGACTGCGCGAAGAGTGGGCGACGACCGGCTGACCGCGGCGCGAAGAACCGGCGGTGCGACGGCGCCGGCGGCGGCCTCCCGCAGCCTTCCCGCGCACCGGCCCGACCGTCCCCCGCCCGGCCCGCCGTCGCCGCGTCCGCCCAGGTGGGCGGCGCTCCGGGGGGCCGGGCGGGACGGCGGGGCGGGCGGAGTTCCGCGCGCGAAGGGGAGCGGAAAGGTGGGGACCATCGCCATGTGACGCCCGTTCAGGATGTGACCACCGATACCTGGCGGGCTGGCACGTACATGGCTACCCTGCTCCAGCCGGTTGCCGTCCCCGGCACACCGGCTGTCCGCAAATTCCCACGGGTCGTCACCACGGACCAGAGGAGTGTCATGCCCAGCACTTCCCGCTCCGCCAGCCCCACCCCCAGCACCCGCATCGGCACCCGCACCAGCAGGCAGGGGAACCGCCGGCTCCCCGCGTTCGCCGCCCTCGCCACCGCGGTCGCCCTGGCCGTCGGCGTCGCCGCCCCGGCGTACGCGGCCGAGCCCGCGTCCGGCACCGCGTCCCCCTCCGACGCGGCCTCCGCCGAAGCACTCTCCACCGACAACTCCGCCGCCCGGCGCGGCGGTCAGCTGCCGCCGATCCACCCCGAGCTCGACTTCGCCGGCTCCACCGTCGCCGCCCACGAGGGCCGGGAGCCCGGCGCCGCCCCCGCCGCCGCCCTCGCCGTCACCCAGACCCCCGGTCTCGACGTCTCCAGCTACCAGGGCAACGTCGCCTGGTCGACGGTGCGCGCCAACGGCGCCCGCTTCGCCTACGTCAAGGCCACCGAGGGCACCACGTACACCAACCCCTCCTTCGCCCAGCAGTACAACGGCTCCTACAACGCCGGCCTGATCCGCGGCGCCTACCACTTCGCCCTGCCGGACCGCTCCTCCGGCACCGCCCAGGCCAACTGGTTCGTCGACCACGGCGGCGGCTGGTCGAAGGACGGCAAGACCCTCCCGCCCGCGCTCGACATCGAGTACAACCCCTACGGCGCCACCTGCTACGGCCTCAGCCAGAGCGCCATGGTGAGCTGGATCCGCTCCTTCAGCACCACCGTGCACACCCGCACCGGCCGGTATCCCACCATCTACACCACGACCAACTGGTGGACCGCCTGCACCGGCAACAACGCCTCGTTCGGTGCCACCAACCCGCTGTGGATAGCCCGTTACGCCTCCAGCGTCGGCACCCTCCCGGCCGGCTGGAGCTACCAGACGATCTGGCAGCACGCCGACTCCGGCACCTTCCCGGGCGACCAGAACCTCTTCAACGGCGCCTTCGACCGCGTCCAGGCCCTCGCCAACGGCTGAGCCCGGCACCGGGGAACCCGCCCACCGGCCCGGGCGGGCGCGGAATCGTTTCCGCGCCCGCCCGGGCCCGGCGGCACTCAGCCCGCGGGCACCGGGAGGACCAGCTCCCAGGTGTCCACCGCGAACTCCGCCGCCATCCCGTGCGCCTCGTAGAGGCCGAGCGCCCCGGTGGCGTTGGCGGTGTCGACGCCGAGGGCGACCCGCTCACGGCCCAGGGCGGCGTAGTGGCCGAAGAAGTGGCGCAGCAGGTAGCCGCCGAGGCCGCGCCCCCGGGCGGCGGGCAGGACGCCCAGCCGGTCCGCCCACCCCCGGCCGGCCCGGTCGTCGCGGGTGCGGAGCACGGCCACGTCGCCGACGCCCTCCAGCGCGGCGATCCAGGTCAGCGACCAGTCGAGGTGCGCTCCGTCGATGTCCTCCCACCACTGCTCGAAGGTGCGCGGCCGGAAGTCGAAGTCCCCGGCGAAGGTCTCCTGTTGGAGCCGGTGGGCGGCGCGGCGGTCCTCCTCGCGGCGGCAGTCCCGCAAGGTGACGCCCGGCGGCGGCGCGGGGACGGGGTCGGCCTGCGCGTCGACCGGGCGCGCCATCACGTGGTAGCGCCGCACGCTCTCCCAGCCGCGCCGTTGGATCGCCCCGGTGTCGAGCGTGGGCCGGGTGTTCAGCAGCAGGTGCAGGACGGCCCGGGAGGCGCCGTTGGCCGCCGCCCGCTGCACCGCCCGGCGCTCCATCAGCGCGAACAGGTGCAGCGCGCCCGCCTGGTACTGCGGCAGGACGTACTGGTCGAGGTCGATCCGCTCGCCGCCGGAGCGGTCCCGGACGAGGCCGTAGCCGACCAGCTCGTCCCCGTCGGCGAGCAGCCAGGAGTCGCGCTGCAGGTCGGTGCCCGGGTGCTCCAGATCCGCCCGGACCTCGGACAGTTCGGTCTCCGCCCGGCCGATCTCCACCAGGTCCACCCGGTTGAGCAGGTCGCGGACGGCCGGGGCGTCGTCCGGCACGGCGGGCCGCACGGTGAGGCCGGCGGGCGGGAGAGGGGTCGTGGTCATCCTGATCGCTTCCTGGTCGGGGCCCGGGGCCGGCGGGTGCCGGAGGGCCGTCCGGACAGCCTGCCCGGCCCGGCGTGCGGTACGCGTGCAACCGCCGCGTCACGCTGCACCGCTCGCGACGGAAGGGACGGCGCGACGGAAGGGACGGCGGGTGGCCGGTAGGGGATGGCGGTTCACGCGGCCGGCGGGCCCGGGCTTCCTGCCGCGCCCGCGAGCGGCTCCGGCAGCAGGTCGGCCGGGCCTGGAACCGGCCCCGCCGGACCGCACCGGGGAGCAGGACCTCGTCCGACTCGCCCGGCACCGGCGCGAGTTCACCCGGCGGACGTCCTTCGCCCCGGCGGCGGTGTCGCCGGGCGGCCCCCGGTACCAGGCCGACCCGTTCTTCCGGACCGGCGACCGCCCCGGCTCCGCCCTCGACCACCGGCTCGCCTCCCGGCGGCCCTGGCGGCGCCCGGACCGCCGGGGCGTACGGGGCGTACGGGGCGTACGGGGCGGCGCGGATCAGGCGGACTGTACGGACCCCACGGACTGCACGACCCGTGCGAACGGCGCGGCGCCGACGAGCGCCGTGCCGCGGTCTGCGCCGGTCAGCGCCTCCAGCAGCAGCCGCCAGGCCGCGTCGTACGCGCCCGGGGCGGCGCCCTCCGACGGGCCGAAGGAGACGTGCGGGGCGCCGTGCAGCACGGCCAGCAGCAGCTGGGCGACCAGCTCGGGCGGACGGGGCGCCATACTGCCCTCGCCCTGGGCCCGGCGGATCAGCACGATCAGGCCGCGCTGCACGTCCTCGAAGATGTCCGGCGCCTCGGCCGGGGACGGCCGGACGGGCTGCGGCTCGGCCGGGTCCGGGATGTCGGTGGCCAGCCGGAGCGCCGCCCGCAGGCGGACGTCCTCGTGCAACCGGTGCGCGAGGTCCAGCACCAGCCCCTCCAGGACGACGGCGGCCTCGGCGCCCGGGACGTCGCGGGCGATCCGCATCTCCTCCCAGACCTTGCGCGACTGCGACATCAGCGCGCCGGCGAGCGCGCGTTTGGACGGGAAGTGCCCGTACAGCGCCCCCTTGGTCATCCCGGTCCGCTGCGCCACCGCGTTGAGGGTGGCCCGGCTGTACCCCTGGGCGGAAAACTCCTCGGCCGCGGCGTCCAGCACCTTCTCCCTGGTCCGCCGCGCCCGCTCCTGCTTCATCATGTGCCCTCCCTGAGGGAAGAACATACCTTTCTGAAGGAATGTTCTCAGCGGCGGCCCCGCGCACTCCGGTCCCCCGCACATCCGGCGCAATCCCATCGGTGACCGGCCGTCATCCCCGCCACGGCCCGTCCTGCGCCGCAAGGACCGCCTGCGCGTAGCCGCGCGCCGCGGCGTCGGCGTCCAGGGTGCGGTGCGCCGCCACCGCCGTGGCGTCCCGCCAGGCGCGTTGCAGTAGCGAGGCCGGGTCCTGCGCGCCGACGCCGGCCGCGAGGAACAGCGTGTCCACCGCCTCCCGGCAGACCGCGGCGGCCGTCGCGGCGTCGCGGCGGTTCTCGGCCACCGCGAGGGCGGTGACCTCACCCCGGTCGGCCCGCCCGGCGGCGCCGTCCAGCAGCAGCTCGGCCATCCGGATCCTGGCGGACGCCCCGGCCAGGACGGTGTGCGCGGCCGGGTGCGGAACGGCCGCGCGCCGGGCTCCGGCGGTCCACTCGCGCAGCGCCGCGCGGGCGATGCCGGGCAGCGGGGCGGCGAAGAGCAGCGCGGCGACCATCGGGTAGGGCACGGTGTGGCAGCGGGCGGCGCCCTCCTGCGGGGCGAGCAGGGTGTCCAGGACGAGCGTGCGGTGGCCGGGTACGTGGACCGCCTCGGCGCTCACCGAGGTGCTGCCGCTGGCGCGCAGGCCGGCGGAGTGCCAGGTGTCCAGGACCGTCAGGTCGGCCCGGGGCACGGCGAGGACGCGGTGCTCCCGGGCGTCCTCGCTCCCCGTCCAGGCGGCCAGCAGGATCCACTCGGCATGGTCGGCGCCGCTCGCCAGCCGCCACACGCCGTCCAACTGCCAGCCGTCGCCCAGGCGTTCGGCCCGGCCCTGCGGCGGGACCACCGACGCCGCGATCCGCACGTCCGGTCCGTCGCCCCACAGGTCGCGCTGCCCCTCGGGCGGGAGGTAGGCGGCCAGCCGCCCGTGCGAGGCGTACAACGCGGCGCACCAGGCCGCGCCCGCGCAGGATTCGGCGAGTTCCGCCACGGCGGTCACGAGGACGCCGAACTCCCCGGCGGTGCCGCCCCAGCGGCTCGGCACGAAGTGGCGGGGGAAGTGGGCGCGCCGGATCCCGGCGGCGACCTCCTCGGTGAGCCGGCGTCCGGCCTCCGCCCGTACGGCGTCCCGTCGGGCCAGGCCGGCGAGTTCGGCCACGGCGGGGCCGGTGAGGCCACTTCCGATCTCCTCGTCCCGGTGGTTCAGCACGCCGCCTCCGGAAAGCGCAGTCGGGCCTCGGCGATCGGGCGGGCGTCCTGGACGGCGCGCACCCGCACGGTGCCGTCCGGGTCGGGACCGGGGTCGGTGAGCACGGCGATCGGCGAGCCCGGTTCCCCGAAGGCGAGGAACTCGGCGGCGAGGGTGCGGGGTTCGCGGACCGCCGGGCCGTCCCGAACCGTTGCGGCGGCGGTGGCCGTGGCGGTGGCGGCCTGGCGGAAGGCCTCCAGCAGCACCATGCCCGGCACATGGTCCACGGCGTGGTCGAAGAGGACCGGGTGGTCCTCGAACGGCCGCAGCCACCACCGGCCGGCGCGCTCCGGGTCGGCGGCGAGCAGCACGTCCCGCGCGCGCGTCCGCCCCACCCGGGCGGCGGCCGGCGGAAGTGCGGCGGCCGGTGCCCGCTCCGACGCGGCGGCGCCCTCGGCGGACCGCCGCCGCAGGACCGCGTAGCGCTCGGGCGCCAGCACCTCCCAGCGCAGCCGGACGCGCCCCACCGGCCGGTGCCCGGCCCAGGCGACGCCGTCCAGCGCGAATCGCTCACGGCCGGGCGAGGGCCGCCGGGGGGTGACGGCCCGGCAGTCCAGGTCCAGGCCGACGTCCAGGCCCGCCGGGCCGGTCGGCGGCAGCGGCCGGTCGAGTTCGACGGCGAGGTCGTGGAGGACGAAGGGGTGCCCGTAGGTGCTGCCGTGGAAGCGGTGGGCCAGGTGGATCGCGCTCTGGCGGACCGTCTCGGCCAGCAGCACCGGGTCGGCGGCCGGCCCGTCCCGGTGGCCGAGGTGGTGGTCGCGCTCCCAGAGCGCCGCGACGGCGAACCGCTCCTCCCCCAGCCGCGCCGAGTCGGTCAGCAGGACCTCGGCGTCCGCCGCCTTGTGCACCGCCTCGCGCGGTAGGTACCGGTCGAATCGAAGCCCCCGCCATCCCGCGCGCAGCGGTGGCCGGTGCCTCGCGGACACAACTGATGACAGAGCATTCATGGATTTTTCCTCCCCATGGTCGCGGAGGCCGCAGCGGGCCCGCTACATTGCGGTGCCCCGACCGGTGCGACAGCTCAGGAACATACCTTCTGGAAGGTTTACCGTCGAGGCGAGATTTCCCGCCACCATGTCCAAATCGCCCTGAACGACGCCCAGTTGACCCCACCCCACCCCACCCGAACCCGACCACCTAGGAGCCGACCATGCCCGAGTCCGACCAGGCGACCCCGTTCCGGGTGCGGCCCATCTCCACCCGGCGGGGCCCCGATCCGAAACAGGACCGGGCGGCCCGTACCAAGCTGCTGGTGCTCACCGCGGCCGCCGAACTGTTCGCCGCCCAGGGCTTCCGCCACACCTCGGTGAAGGACGTGGCGGAGCGGGTGGAGATGACCAAGGGCGCGGTCTACTTCCACTACCCGACCAAGGAGGCCCTGGCGGTGGCCGTGGTCGAACAGCACTACGCGCGCTGGCCGGCGCTGCTGGCGCAGGTCACCGCCGAGGGGCACGGGCCGCTGGAGACGGCGGCCCGCCTGCTGGAGGGGGCGGCGGCCGCCTTCCGGGACGACATCGTCGTCCAGGCGGGTGCCCGGCTGCAGATCGAACGGCCGCAGATCGACGCCGAGCTGCCGACGCCCTACGTGGACTGGACCCAACTGCTGGCCACCCTGCTGGTGCGCGCCGAGGCGGCGGGCGAGCTGCGCGCGGGGCTCTCCCCGCAGGCGGCGGCCCGGTCGCTGGTGGCCGCGTTCTTCGGCACCCAGCACATCTCGGACGTCCTGCACGAGCGGGCGGACATCGCCGAACGCTGGGCGGAGACGGCCGAGTTGCTGTTCCTGGCGATCCGCACGGCCCCGGCGGTCCCGGTAGCCCCGGCGGCCCCGGCCGTCCCGGCGCCATGACCGCCGCGCCCCGGCCCGCCCCGTCCGCCCGGACTACCGCCCCGCCGCGCGGGCCCCCCGCTCGGCGGGCGCCGCCGAGGCGCCGTCCCGGACGGGCACCGCCCCCCGGGTGGTGACCCAGGCCGTCGCCGCCGCCACCAGGGCGAGCACGGTCGCGGCGAGCGGGAACCAGCGCCCGCCGAGCAGGGCGATCGCGGCGCTGCCGACGGCGCCGCCCGCGGCCATGCCCAGGTAGAGGGCGCTGCTGTTGAGCGAGATCAGCAGCTGGGCGTTGCCCGGGTCCAGCGAGGCGAGCCGGTGCGGCAGCGCCACCGAGATCGCCCACCCCGCCAGCGGGGTCACCACGGCGTAGGCGAGCGCGCCGGGCATCGAGCGCCCCGCCCAGGGCAGCGCGGCGAACGCGACCGCCGCCACCGCGCTGCCGACCAGCAGCACCCGCCGCACGCCGACCCGGTCCACCAGCCGCCCGCCCAGCCAGCTGCCCGCCACCGAGGCGAGGCCCGAGACCAGCAGGACCAGGCTCAGCCGGTCGGCCCGCCCTCCGGTGGCCGGGGCGACCGCGGTGGCCAGGTAGATGTAGACGGACTGGAAGGCGAGGAAGAACACCAGGGTGGTGGAGGCCGCGCCGAGCACCCGCCGGTCGCGCAGCGGCGCCAGCCGGTCCCGCAGGCCGGGCGCAGCGGTGGGCACCGGCAGCTCGCGCAGCAGCAGCGCCAGACCGGCCAGGGCGGCCGCGCTCAGCGCGGTGACCAGCCACATCGTCAGCCGCCAGTCGGTGCGCCCGACCCAGGTGCCGAGCGGCACGCCGAGCGCGGTGGCGACCGTCATGCCGCCGAGCACCGTGGCCAGCGCCCGGCCGCGCCGCTCGGGGGCGACCAGGGTGGTGGCGACGGCGTTGGCGGTCGGGGTGTAGAGCGCGGCGCCGGCGGCGGCCAGCACCCGGGTGGCCAGCAGCGTCCCGTACGAGGGGGCCAGCGCGCTGAGCGCGTTGGCGGCGCCGAACACCATGAGCGCGGTGAGCAGCAGCCGCCGGCGCGGCCAGCGGGCGGTGAGGGCGGCGAGCGGCGGGGCGAGCAGGGCGTAGCCGAGGGCGAAGACGGTCACCAGCTGGCCGGCGGCGGTGACCGAGACCCCGAGGTCGTCGGCGACCGGGCCGAGGATGCCGGCGGTGACCATGGTGTCGGTGCCGACGGCGAAGGTGCCGAGGGCGAGCAGGAGCAGGCGGACGGGCACGTCGATCCCCCAGAGCGGACGTTGTCGGACGCGACGCCGCTGGACGCCGCGCGCTTCCGGGCGCCACATTGTTGGACGCCTGGGCAACAGTTTGATGCTCGCCAAACAGTACGGATTGGTGGATGATTGTCAAACCGTCCCGTTCGCGCACCCCACCCCGCGCCCGACCCCGAGGAGGCCGCCGGCCATGTCCACCGACGAGCGGCTGCCCCAGCCCATCCCCGCCGAGATCGACCTCGTCACCGTGCTGCACGCCCTCGGCGACCCGGTCCGGCTGCGCCTGCTGACCAGCTACGCGGACGGCGCGGAGCACTCCTGCGACCCACGCCACCTCGGCCTGGAGCACCTCCACAAGTCGACCGTCTCGCACCACATGCGGGTGCTCCGCGAGGCCGGCGTCACCAGCACCCGGGTCGCCGGGCGCAACCGCTACGTCTCGCTGCGCCGCGCCGATCTCGACGCGCGCTTCCCCGGCCTGCTGGACGCCCTGCTCACCGCCGCGCGGGTCCCCGCGCACTGACCGGCACGGCGAGGGCGCGGATCAGCTCCATCCCGACGGGCCGCGACGGGGCGCGGCGGGGCGCGGCGGGGCACCGGCGCCCCCGGCCACCGGCTCCTCCACCACCTCAAGGACGGCTGGACGGCCTCGCGCTCAGAGCGCCGCGCCCAGCATTCTGAGCACCAACTCGCCGTAGCGGCGGCCGAGTTCCTCCGGCGTCTCGCTGCTGCGGTCGGTGTACCAGCGGGACACGTCGATCCCCAGCGAGGTGACCGCCCGGGCGGCCGTGCGCACCTCGGCGACCGCGAAGGCCCCGGCCGCCAGGCCCGCCTCGATCAGCGCGGCGACCTCGCGCTCGATGTCCAGCCGCAGCGCCGCGACCACCGCGTAGTCGTCCTGGGGGAGCGCGTGCAACTCGTAGTTGACCACCCGGGCGACCGTCCGCGCCCGGGCGTGCCAGGCGGTGAACTCCTCGACCAGATGCCGCATCCGCGCCACCGGGTCGCCCTCGCCGGCCGCCGCCGCGCGGACCAGTTCGAGCGTCGCGGCGTGCCCGGCCCGGCTGATCTCGGCCAGCAGGGCCGCCTTGGACGGGTAGTGGATGTACAGCGCGGCCGGACTCATCCCCGCACCGGTGGCGATGTCGCGGGTGGTGGTGGCGTGAAAGCCGCGCTCGGCGAAGGACTCCACAGCGGCCCGGAGCAGCCGGTACGCCGCCTCCGGGCGGGCGTCGGCGCCGCCGGACTGGGCGGGCCAGAGGTCGGCGATGGGCGTGCTCGTCATGGCGCCATCCTCGCAGATCGGCCGACCGGACAGTCGGACGGGCGTTCGATCCTCGGGGCCGCCGCGGGCTGTTGACAGGGTCTCGCACCGACACCATGCTGAGCAAGCGCTCAGTCAGTGCGCGGTCGACGGCACCACCGGCGGCTCGGCCGACGGCTCGGCCGGCCGCGCTCCACGCCGAAAGGACCCCCGTGGTGAACTCCTTCAAGGGCCGGGTGGCCGTCGTCACCGGATCGAGCCGGGGCATCGGCCTCGGCATCGCGCGCGAGCTGGTCGCCCGCGGGGCGAAGGTCTGCCTGACCGCCCGCACCCCGGAGCCGCTCGCCGGGGCGGTCCGCGACCTCGGCGGCCCGGAGGTCGCCATCGGCGTCGCCGGGCGCGCCGACGACCCGGCCCACCAGGAGGAGGCCGTGGCCCGCACCCTGGAGGCCTTCGGCCGGCTCGACCACCTGGTCAACAACACCGGCATCAACCCGGTCCACGGCCCGGTGCTGACCGTCGACGAGGCCGCCGCGGCCAAGATCCTCGCCGTCAACGTGCTCGCCCCGCTGGCCTGGACCCGCCGCGCGCACGCCGCGTGGATGGGCGAGCACGGCGGCTCGGTGGTGAACGTCGCCTCGGTGGCCGGGATCCGCGCCTCGCTCGGGATCGGCATGTACGGGGTCTCCAAGGCCGCGCTGATCCGGCTCACCGCCGAACTCGCCGCCGAGCTGGGCGGCCAGGGCATCCGGGTCAACGCCGTCGCCCCCGCCGTGGTGAAGACGAAGTTCGCCGAAGCCCTGTACGAGGGCCGCGAGGAGCAGGTCGCCGCCGCCTACCCGCTGGGCCGGCTCGGCGTGCCGGAGGACGTCGCGGGCGCCGTCGCCTTCCTGCTCTCCCCCGACGCCGGGTGGATCACCGGCCAGACCGTGGTGCTGGACGGCGGCGTGACCCTCGGCGGCGGCCTGTGACCGGCGCCGCGCCGCCCGCCTTGTGCTCGCCGCCGCCGACGCCGCGCAGCGCGTCGCCGACGGCAGCACCACTTGCCGTCGGTGGTGCTGCCCTGAGCCGGTGCCGACCGCGGCACCGGGTCACCAGGACGCGTCGGCACCGGCCGCGATGACGTCCACGGCCGGGCGCGGGGCGCGGCCGAGCAGGGCGGCGAGGTCGCCGGGCCTGCCGGGACCGGCCAGGAAGCCGTGGGCGATCGCCGCGTAGGTGCCCGTCACCATCGGGACCTGGAACGCCTCGGCGCCCGAGGCCGCGACCGCCGCCCGGGCCTCGGCGAGGGTGCCCGGGCGGTACTCGACCGGACGGCCGGCGCCGCGGCTGAGCGCGGCGGCGACCTCGGCGCCGCCCACCGCCTCCTCGCCGACCAGCTCGTAGACCCGGCCCGCGTGCCCGTCCGGCGCCAGGGCCACCGTCGCCGCGACCTCGGCGAGGTCCGCCCGGGCGACCGCCGCCAGCCGGCCGTCGCCCAGCGGAGCGGTGATCACGCCGTCGGCGCCGGGCCGGGCCAGGAAGCCCAGGAGCTCGGCGTAGAGGCCGTTGCGCAGGATCGTCCAGCGCAGGGTGGCCGACTCGCGCAGCCGCCGCTCGGTCCAGCGGTGGGCCGCCGCGTAGGCGAGGTGGTCGCCGTCGCCGGAGAGGCTGGTGTAGACGACGTGCTCGACGCCGGCGCGTTCGGCCGCCTCGATCGCCGCCCGGTGCCGGGCGACCACGACGTCGTCCTCGCCGTAGCCGGCCGAGATCAGCAGCAGCGTCCGCACACCGGCGAAGGCCGCGTCCAGCGTCCGCGGCCGGTCGAAGTCCACCGTCCGCACCGGGACGCCGGTGCTCGGCGCCCGCTCCGGCGTGCGGCTGCCCGCCAGCACGCCGTGCGGGCCGCCGGGCCGTGCGGCCAGCCGCTCCAGCACCAGCGATCCGAGACCGCCGTTGACACCCGTGACGAGAAGCATCGTTCCTCCAAGACGTCGATACCGGGGCCCGCTCCCCTGTTCGGCGGCCCGACGACCATCCTCGATACCCTGGCCGTTCGGCATAAGGAGGCACTTCGATGTCAGTGGGGCACACCGCGGTAACCACCCCGGTCGGCACCGACCGTCCGGTGGTCTGGTGCGAGGACGGCGTGGACTGCGGGATCCGCGACCTGCTGAGCCGGCTCGGCGACCGGTGGACGGTCCTGGTGGTCGTCGAACTCGCCCAGGGCGTCCGGCGGTTCCGCGAGCTGCAGCGCGCCGTGCCGGGGATCTCGCAGCGGATGCTGACGCTGACCGTGCGCCGTCTGGAGCGCGACGGCCTGGTCTCCCGCACCGTCCACCCCACCGTCCCGCCGCAGGTGGAGTACGAGCTGACGCCGCTCGGGCACAGCCTGACCCACCTGGTGCGGGCGATGGCCGACTGGTCCTACGACCACCACGACACCATCGTCGACGCGCGGCAGGCCTGGGACGCGGCCAACCCCGCTTCGGAGTTGGCGCGCTGACGGACCGTCACCCCTCGAAGCGGATCTCCGGGAAGCGCGGCGAGGGCCCGTCCAGCAGGTGGTCGTCGTGGCCGCGCAGCCAGCGGTCGAAGAACGAGCCGACGTACGCGCGGGTGGCGAGCACCGCCCGCTCCGGCCGTACGTCGCCGATGTCGCCGCGCACGGCCTCCTCCGGCACCGCGCCCTGGCGGGCGAGCTGGGGCAGCAGCGCCTGCGCGTCGGTGTACGAGCCGTGCCGGGAGCGGAGCAGGGTGACGTCGGCCTTCCAGCCGCGGGTGTGCTGCCAGAAGGCGGCCCAGCCCGGCTGGTCGGGGTAGGGCCCGGAGTCCTCGTTCTCGGTGCCCATCAGCAGGAACGGGCGGTCCAGGCCGTCCTCGGCGACGCCGCTCAGGTGCACCCCGGTGCCGTCCGGGCCCGGGAAGTGCAACTGGCCGTCCAGGTTGACGCCGGCCTTGATCCGGGGGTCGTCGTGCATCGTCTGGGCCGCGGTGAAGCCGCCGGCGGAGTGGCCGACCATGCCGGTCCGGTCGAGGTCCAGCGATCCGGCCAGGGCCGCCGGGAGCCGGCCGTCGGTGCGCAGCGCGGCCAGCTCGTCCAGGACGAAGCGGGTGTCGGCGACCCGCACGGCCATCGCCTTGCGCAGCAGCGCCCCGATGTCCAGGCCGGGCCGTCCGGCCAGCGCGGGGAACACCGAGGTGGCCAGGCGGCCGTCCGGGAAGGCCACCTCGGAGGCCTCGTACGGGTGGTCGACGGTGACCACGACGTAGCCGCGCGAGGCGAGGTCCTCGACCAGGCCGGTCCCCCAGGTGCGGGGGTCGCCGAGCCCGGCCGACCAGAGGACCACCGGGCGCGGCCCGGCGCCGAGCAGCGGCGGGGCGTCCGGGCGGGCGTGGGTGCGCACCCAGGTCCAGTCGGTGCGGCCCGGCACCGCGCCGTAGTCGAAGACTGCGGCGCCGTCCGGGCCGCCGAAGTGCCGACCGGCGCTCGGCACCATGTAGGGCGCGCGGTCGCCGTGGTACGCCGGGCGGGTGGCCGGGTACCAGAGGCTGATCATCAGTTCGCGGGCGCGCCCCGGCCGCCAGGGGTCCGCGCGGCCGGCGTCGACGAGGTGCAGCGCGGTGGTGCCGACCGGGTACGGGCCGGTGGGCTTCGGCAGGGCGGCGTGGGCCCGGCGTCCGGTGACGGCCGGGGCGGCGGAGGCGGGAGCGGCGGCCGCCCCGGCGGTGCCCAGCACGGTGGTGGCCGCCAGGGCGACGGCGACGCCCCCGCGCAGTCCCCGCAGGCTCCGCGGGCCCCGCGCGTCCTGTCCCCGGCCCCGTTCGCGCATGGTCCCCAACTCCCCGTCTCCCGCGTGGCGGCCCGCCGCCCGCCGCGGCCGGTCCGTACGCCGACGGTACGGGCCGGGGCGGTGCGCGGGCGTCATACCGCGGTGCCAACCCGCCGGGTGCTACCCGGGTATGACCCGGCCGGGGCTGTCGCACCCAGGGAGGGGGCCCGGCGCCGCCTTCAGCGGTAGCGGCGCAGCTCCCGCCGGGCCGGCGAGCGCTTGTGCACCTCGTCCGGACCGTCCGCCACTCGGATCGTCCGGTTGTACGCCCCCAGCGCGGCGAGCGGGGAGTCCTGGCTGACGCCGGCCGCGCCGTGCGCCTGGACCCGGCGGCACCGTCGGTGACCAAGCGCTTGCTCGGCATTCAGTCGACGGCGCCGCCCTGCCAATCCCCGCCGTTCCCGCCCCGTTCCCCGGCGACCGTCACGGCGGGCCCCGGCGGACCGCCACAATGAGCGCCATGAGGTTGATCCACACCGTCTCGGGCGTGCTGCTCCTGCTGCTCGTCATCGCCAGCATCCTGCGCACGCTCGTCGTCCCGCGCGGCCTGTACTCCTCCCTGGTGCACGGCCTGTGGCGCCTCCTGCGCACGGCGCTGCGGCTCGCCGCCACGCCGTTCGGCACCTACCGCGCGCAGGACCGGGCGCAGACCTGGCTGGCCCCGCTGATGCTGACCTGCATGCTGGCCGTCTGGCTCGGCGGCATGCTGGTCTCCTACACGCTGATACTGCACGGCACCTCGGAGCTGAGCTGGACGGTCGCCCTCCGCGAGGCCGGCTCCAGCCTCTTCACCCTCGGCTTCGCCAGCGGCGAGCGGCTCCACCTCTCCCTGATCGACTTCCTCGCCGCCGCCAGCGGCCCGCTGGTGATCGCCCTGCAGATCGCCTACCTGCCGACCCTCTACGCCGCCTACAACCGGCGCGAACTGGAGGTGACCCTGCTGCAGTCCCGGGCCGGGGAACCCGCCTGGGGCCCCGAACTCCTCGCCCGGCAGTCCCTGGTGGACACCGAGACCGCCCTCCCCCAGCTCTACCGGGACTGGGAACGGCTCGCCGCCGACATCGGCGAGAGCCACTCCAACTACCCGGTGCTGCTCTCCTTCCGCTCCCCGCGGCCCAACCGCAGCTGGGTGGTCGGGCTGATCGCGGTCATGGACGCCGCCGCCGTCCACCTGGCCGTCTGCCCGCGCAGCGCCCCGCCCGAGGCCCGGCTGGTGCTGCGCGCCGGGTTCACCGCGATGCGCGACATCGGCCGCTCGATCCGGGTCGACTTCGACCCGGACCCGCCCTCGGACGCGCCGATCCGCCTCGGCTACACCGAGTTCGACGCCGCGGTGGCCATGCTCGCCGCGGCCGGCTTCCCGCACGAGCGGCCCGCCGCCGAGGCCTGGCCGCACTTCCACGGCTGGCGGGTCAACTACGAGTCGCTGGCCTACGAGCTGGCCCGCCGCAGCGACGCCGTCCCCGCGCTGTGGACCGGGCCGCGGGACTTCCGGGCCCCCGCCATCCCCCCGGCGCGCCCCGCCGACCGCCGGCCGGCGGCCGACCGGGAGAAGTGAGCGCGGCGCCCGCGCACGACGGCGGCCACCGGCGATCAGGAGTGATCACCGGTGGCCGCCGGGCGTTGCGAGGAGCTACCGGGCCCGGCGCTGGGTGAAGCGCAGCATGTTGCCGGCCGGGTCCCGGAAGGCGCAGTCGCGCACCCCGTACGGCTGGTCGATCGGCTCCTGGAGCACCTCGCCGCCGGCGGCGCGGATCCGCTCGAAGGTCGCGTCGCAGTCCTCGGTAACGAAGATGACCGCCCGCAGCAGGCCCTTCGCCAGCAGCTCCGCCATCGCCTGCCGGTCGGCCGGCGAGGCGTTCGGGTCCGCCAGCGGCGGCTCCAGCACGATGTCCACGTCGGGCTGCGACGGGGCGCCGACCGTCACCCAGCGCATGTTCTCGAAGCCGACGTCGTTGCGCACCTCCAGGCCGAGGATGTCGCGGTAGAAGCCGAGCGCCTTGTCGTGGTCGTCGACGGCGATGAAGCACTGTGAGAGCTTGATGTCCATGGGGCTCACGCTACGGGCGGGGCGGGGGTTGCGCTTCTCCGTTCGTGACCGGTTTCCGTTCCCGGCCGGTGCGCCGGACCGGCGCTCCTGACCGGTCGCGTGTAGAGCTTGGCGTAGCACGCCGGGATCGCCGCGCCGTCCTCATGGCCGCGCGCCCGGTAGGCGCTCGGGCTCTCCCCGACCAGCTCGGTGAACCGCGAGCTGAACGACCCCAGCGACGTGCAGCCCACCGCGAAGCACACCTCGGTGACCGACAGGTCCCCGCGCCGCAGCAGCGCCTTCGCCCGCTCGATCCGCCGGGTCATGAGGTAGCTGTACGGCGTCTCGGCGAACGCCGCCCGGAAGCTGCGCGAGAAGTGCCCCGGCGACATCAGCGCCACCCGCGCCAGCGCCGGCACGTCCAGCGGTCGCGCGTAGTCGCGGTCCATCGCGTCACGGGCCCGACGCAGCCGGGCGAGGTCCTCCAGGTTCATCCCTCCACCCTCGCACAGGGCGGTGACAGCGGCCCTGACCAGCTCCTTTATGCTCGGCGCCATGCCCACCGAACACTCCTTCGCCTGCGCCTGCCGCGACGGCCGGCACGACGGCCCGCCGCGCTCCTACGGCTCTGCGGCCCCGGTGAACTGGAAGCCGCGCTACGCCCGGCGCAAGGACAGCGAGCTGACCACCGACCAGTGCGTGATCAAGGGCCGGGAGTTCTACGTCCGCGGCCTGGTCGAGATCCCGGTGCTGGACGGCGGCGACCCCTTCTCCTGGGGCGTCTGGGTGTCGCTGAGCGAGCCGAACTTCGCCCGGGCGCACGACCTGTGGGAGGACCCGGCGCGGGAGCAGGAGCCCCCGTACTTCGGCTGGCTGATGACCGAGCTGCCGGTCTACCCACAGCCCACGCTGCTGCTCAAGACCCATGTCCGCACCCGGGCGGTCGGCCTGCGCCCGCTGATCGAGCTGGAGCCCACCGACCACCCGCTCGCCGTCGAGCAGCGCGAGGGCATCACCGGCGACCGGGTGCGGGAGTTCGCGGAGCGGCTGCTGCGCGGCTGACGGGCGCCCCCGCCCGCCCAGACGGTCGGACCTCGACGGTGGTCAGCCCTGGACGGTGGTCGGACCTCGCCGATGGTCAGACCTCGACGGTGGCGCCGGTGGCCAGCGAGCGCTCGGCGGCGGCCAGGATCTCGACGGTGCGCAGGCCGAAGGCGGCCGAGCAGGGGTGCGGCTCACCGGTGCGGGCGGCGGTCACCAGGGCGTCCAGCGCCCGGTGGAAGGCCGCGACCGGCCCCTCCCCGCGCTCGGGGAGGTGGACGGTGCCGGACTCGCCGCGCAGCTCCATGCCGGTCCCGCCGCCGGCGACCGGGGCGGTCAGGCTCAGCGCGAGGGTGCTGGAGGCACCGCCGACGTGGCGCAGCACGAGGTGGACGGTGTCCAGCGGGCCGGCCACGGCGGTGACGGCGGTGGCGTCGCCGATGACCGGGAGCAGCACCGAGAGCGCGTGCGGGCCGACGTCCCAGAGCGCGCCCTTCTCCCTGCGCCACGCCGCAGCCGCGTACGGGCTGGTGGAGCCGGGGACGAACACCGAGCCGAACCAGTCCGAGCGGCCGGTGAACCAGCCGCCGACGGCCGCCTGCTCCTCGATCCACGGCAGTTGGTCGCCGCCGAAGCGGAGGGTGAAGAAGACCACCGAGGCGACGCGGTGCGCCTCGGCCGCCTCGACCACCCGGCGGGCGTCGGGGACGGTGAACGCCACCGGCTTGTCGAGCAGCAGGTGGCAGCCGGCCTCGGCGGCGCGCACCGCGAGGTCGGCCTGCACGGTCGGGGGCAGGGCGATGGTGACGGCGTCGACCTCGGAGAGCAGCCGGCCGAGGTCGGTGTGGCCGGGGACGCCGTGCCGCCCGCCGAGCGCCTCGGCCGCCTCGGGGCGCCGGCCCCAGACGCCCGCGAACTCGACGCCGGGGTGCTCCGCCAGGACGGGCGCGTGCACCAGCTCCGCCCAGGGGCCGGTGCCCAGGAGTCCGATCCGCATGCTCTTCCCACTTCTTCGTCGTGCGTGTTTCGGTGTCGGTTCACGCCGACGCCGCTGCCGGGAGGACGTCCGGGCAGCGGCGGGCGTGACGGTCCGGGGGACCGGGCCGGGGTGGACCGGGGCAGCGGGCCGGGTCCGGCCCGGTCCCGCGCGGTCAGTCCGCGGCGGGCGCGGTGATCGTCGGGCCGGTGGCCGCCTCGGTCTGCGCCGCCTCGGTCTGCGCCGCCGCGTCCTCGGCCTCCTGGGCCTTGGCCGCCTTGGCCGCCCGGCGCTTCATCAGCCACGCCGAGAGGGCGCCGCCGGCCGCGGCGACGAGCAGGCCGATCCAGGAGAACTTCGACAGCCACTGCTCGGCGACCTTGCCGACCTGGTAGACCAGCAGGGTGGTGCCGCCGGCCCAGACGATGCCGCCGAGGACGTTGGCGATCAGGAACTTCCAGTACGGCATCTTCAGCGCGCCGGCGAGCGGCCCGGCGAAGATGCGCAGCAGGGCGATGAAGCGGCCGAAGAAGACCGCCCACATGCCCCACTTCTGGAAGGAGCGCTCGGCGGTGGCCAGGTGGCTGGGGCCGAAGTGCTTGGGGAACTTCCGTCCGAGCTTCTCGAAGAGCGGCTTGCCGCCCTTGCGGCCGATCGAGTAGCCGATCGAGTCACCGATGATCGCGCCGAGGATCGCGCAGACGGCCACCCAGAGCGGGCTGACCACACCGCGGGCGGAGAGCAGGGCGGCGGAGACCAGGGCGATCTCCCCGGGGAGCGGGATACCCAGCGACTCCAGTCCGATGATCAGTGCGACCAGGGCGTACACCGCGCCCGGTGGTACGCCTTCGATCCAGGCGTCGATGTGCAGCAAGGCCAGTACCTCCGTGGCAGGACGGGACCCGCGGCGGCCCCGGCCGGGGTCCGATCCGGTCCCCGGCCGTCCGCACGCCGTCCCGACGTCGTCCGATTGGCGGCACCAGGCCGCTCCCCGAAGGTGCAGCCTAACGTGCCGGGCGGCCTGTCCCCCCGGCCGATCACCCCTGCTTAGGACGTCCGGAGCCGTCCGGCGGTTCCGGGGACCGGCCCTCGGTCCGCCGTCGACGGGCAGGCCTTCCGGTCGCCCGCGAACCGTGCGGCCCCCGGCGGTCGTATGGACTGATCAACGACATATTCCGTTGTGTGATACAAGGGTGGCCGCCGTGGACCGCGCCGCGGACCGGTGTGCCCGCAGGCACCCGGGACCGGGAGGAGCAGGGCGCGGACCGGGCCCACAGGGAGGAAGAAGGACCGATGCAACAGTTGACAGCGCCCGCCGAACCGGAGCAGCGGGGCGGTGACTCCGCCGCCGCCCCGGCGACCGGGCGCGGCGAGCGGGTGGCCCGCCGCTTCGAGGAGCTCCGAGGGCGCCGGTGGTTCTGGCCGGCCGCCCTCGGCGCCGGCTACGTCGCGGAGGTGCTCTTCCGGCTCGTGCTGGCCCGCGGCCTGACCTTCCCGTCGGTCCACCCGGACGAGGAGTCCTACCTGGTCCTGGCGCGCGTGCTGGCCGGCCGGGGCTCCACCGAGATGCCCGTCGGCGTGGTCATCCCCGGCGGGTACGCCCTGCTGATCTCCCCGGCGCTGCGGATCGCCGACGACCCGGCGACGGCCTACCGGCTGGTCATGGGGATCAACGCCCTGGTCAGCGCGCTGGTCCTGCCGCTCGGCTACATCGCGCTGCGCCGCCTCGGGCTGGAACGCCCGCTGGCCTACCTGTTCGGCGCCGCGACCGCGCTGCTGCCGCCAGTGGTCTTCTACTCCCACCACGCCATGACGGACGCGCTGCTGCCGGCGCTGATCCTGGCCTGGCTGCTCTGCCTGCACGGCTGGCTGCTCGACGGCCCGCTGCGCCGCCGGGTGTGGTACGCCGTCGGCGCGGGCGCCTCCGCCGGGTACGCGATGGCCACCCACGACCGCGGCGGGGTGGTGGTGGCCCTCACCGCCCTCGTGTTCCTCGGGGTCCTGGTGTTCCGGCTCGCCCCGTGGCGCAGCACCGTGGCCGGTCTGGGCGCGCTCGCCGTGGCGGTGGCCGGCGCGGAGGCGCTGGCGGCGTGGCTGCACGCGCAGTTCACCGTCGAGAACAGCGACACCGGCGGGTACCTGTGGCGGGGCCTCACCGATCCGGAGGCCGCCCAGCGGACCCTGACCAGGACCACCGGCCAGATCTGGAGCTTCATCGTCTCCACCTGGGGCATCGGCGGCCTGGCCGTCGTCGTCTGCCTGGTGGCCGTCTTCCGGCGCCGGTTCGCCCTCGCGGACCGGATCGTCGGCGGGACGATGGTGGCCCTGCTGGTCGGCACCGCCCTGGCCGCCGCCGCGGCGCTGCCCGACGACGGCCGCGTCGACGACTGGGTCTACGCCCGCTACACCTCCTACCTCGTGCCGGCGGCGTTCGTGACGGGCGTCGCCGTGCTCTGCCGGTGCGGTCGGCGCGCCCTCGCGAAGGCGACGGTGGCGGCGGCCGTGCTGACGGTGGTCCTCGCCGAGGCGGTCATCCTGTCCGCGGGCAGCAAGCTGCACAGCGACCGCTTCGTGATCTGGGGGGCGCCGGACATCTCGTTCCTGGCCAGTGAGTGGAACAAGCTCGCCATGGGGCGGACGACCGCGGCCGCGCTGATCGTGCTGACCGCGGTGGTGCTGATGCTGATCGCCGGCGGCCGGCGGGTGCTCTGGGCGGCCGGCGTCGCCCTCACCGCGTTCGCCGCGTTCGCGACCGCCACGATCACCGACCAGGTCACCCAGCCGCACCACAAGCAGCGGGTGTCGACGGCGAGCGGCTTCACCCACGCCGCCGGGCTGAAGGCGCACGACAGCGTGGTGTTCACCTGGGACGTCGACTGGCCGTTCCGCAGCACCCAGGCGTTCCAGGTCTACCTGGGCCGGGTCTGGTACCGCGACCCGCGCTGGCAGCCGCTCCCCGCGGAGGCGACGGCGCTGGTCACCCCGGTGCCCGCCGAGGGCCGGCCGGAGGACTACTGGCCCGGCCACCCGGCCGAGTGGTACGTCGAGCGGACGGACCCCGCGAAGAAGTGGGTGCTCTGGCGCAAGCGCTGAGCCGCCCCTGCTGGTGAACGCCGGCGCCCCCGGAGCCCTCGGCTCCGGGGGCGCCGGCGTTCCCGGCTACGGCCGCCCGGTGTGATCGTGCGCCGCGAAGCGCAGCGCGATCACCGACGGGCGGAACCTGACCCGGGCCGCGACCGGCAGCGGCGCGCGGACGATCCCCGGCGCGCGGAGGACGCCCGTGAGTACAGCCGGCGGCTCAGCTACAACGTGCGCGCCACGAAGGCGCGGGCCATCGTCGCCAACAGCACCGGCCGCTACCAGGACGCGCTGGCGGCGGCGCGCGAAGCGGGCCGGGGAAGCCGGCCGCTGGAAGTGGGCGGAGCGACCTGGGCGCTGCCGGAGTTCATCGAGGCCGCCGCCCGCACGGAGGCACCCGACGAGGCGGCGGACGCTCTGCGACCCTGAGCCTGACCGAAGTGACCGGCCCGAGCGGCACGTACTGGGCCCTGGGCATCGAAGCCCGTGCCCGAGCCCTCGTGGGCCGCACCGACGACGAACTGCCCGCCGAGGCCCAACGCGATCTGGCCGGACCGGATCCCGCCCTCCCCCGTCACCGCCGTCACGGTGCCCGGCAACCGCCACCTGACGAGCAGCGGTGCGCCGGGGCCGGCGGCCGCTCCCCTGTTCGGTGCTCCTCGGGGACGAAAGCGGTGATGGCGTCGACCTCGTCCGCGCCGAGGCGGATGTGTGCCGCAGCTGGGTTCTGCTTCAGGTGCCGGACGCGAGGTGGGTGATGCCCGTGGCGCTGCGGAGCCGGTCGGCGCCGATGCTGGACGGGCCGATGCGGCGGATGAGGCCTTCGTTCCCGGCACCGAGCCCGGCCGGCGGCCTGGTCAGGGCGGCGGAGCGGCGTGGGGCCGGATGGCGACGCTCCTGCGGTCGGTGCCGCCGGTGAGGTCCAGCACGTGCCCGGTCCAGGTGCGGAAGGTCCGCGCGCCGAGGCGTTCGTAGAAGCCTCCGGTGGCCATGGCGTTGGTGGAATCGACGTCCATGACGGCCCACCGGTAGCCGCGCTCCTTCGCGCGGGCGAGCGTGTGGGTGAACACGGCCCGGTACAGGCCCCGCCCGTGCAGGTCGGGGCGGGTCCCGGCGTTGGCGAGGTACAGCTCGCGTTCCCGTCCCGCGTCGGCGAGTTCGGTGGACAGCAGGTAGCAGAGGAGCTCCCGGCCGTCGGCGGAGAGCAGCAGGAAGGAGGACTCGGGGCGGAAGTACGGGCTTCCGGTCACCGAGTGGCGCCACGTCACGGGCGTCATCGGGACACTGCCCGGATTGCGGGCGAAGATCTCGTTGCGGGCCGCCAGCAGCATCGCGTCGTGGTGGTCCTCGAACGGCACCAGGACGGTCCCCGGCGGCAGCACCGGTCCGGCCGCCGGCACGTGCTCGGCCAGGTCGAGCCGCATGCCCCGGTAGCTGCGGACCCGCCGGTAGCCCGCGGCGTCGAGCGCCTCGGCGAGCCAGCGCTGGTGGCCGTGCGTCCGGACGTGGAGTTCCAGCGCGGTGCCGCCGAAGCTCGCCCGGTGGCGGCGGGCCGCGGTGCGGCGGCACCGGGCGAGCAGGTCCGTCATGGTGCCGGCCGTCCGGTGGGCGGGATGCACCGCGAGGTCCAGGGTCATCTCGTGGACGGGGTCCGCGTGTTCACGCGTCCGGGTGACCGCGTACGCCACCGGCTCCGATCCGGCCCAGGCCGATGCCGTGCCGGCTGCCAGGTCGATGCCCGGGGCCGCCCAGCTGTCGAGGACGTCCTGTTCACCGCGCTGGTCACCGGTGCGGTCCGCCCGTTCGCAGGCGGCCAGCAGCCCTGCCACCCGGGATGCGTCGCCGTGGGCGAGGGGCCGCCACAGTGGCTCACTCACCGCGGGCCGCCGCGAGTCCGCGCTCGCCGGGCACCACCACCTGGCCGTCGGTGACCAGCATGAACCTCTCCAGGCCGGGCACCAGCACGTTGACCACGGCGAGGTCCGGCGTGACGTGGTGGTCGCGCCGGTAGACCGCGAAGCCGTGGTCCGCCAACAGCGCGAGAAGCTGGTCGAGGTGTCCGCCCGGGGTGGCGGGCACCGCGGTCGGCTCGAAGGGCCGGACCTCGGCCGTGGCCAGGGCGGCGCTGAAGTCGGACAGGTAGCAGGCGCGCAGCCCCGGATAGGGTCCGGTGTCGTCGCGCTGTTCGGGCAGCAGGTGCGCGTACTGCTCGCGCAGTCCCATGGTGCTGTGCAACTGGACGAGTTCGCTCACCGCGCGGGAGATCGCGTACTCGCGGGACAGCGACGCCCCCCAGCCGCAGATCCGCGCGGGCTGCCCCGGGGGTGCGCTCTGGTGGGCCGCGTACGCCGGCACGCCCAGGTCGGTGGTCATGTCGATCAGGTGCACCGGCCGGCCGGTGCGGGCGCCGGCGAAGCCGAGGAGCGCGGCGGGGCCCGGGGGCAGCGTCGCCGGGTCGACCACGCCGATCCGGCGCGCAGGCTCGCACAGGAAGCTGCCGATCAGCAGCATGGACAGCGCGTCCCGCTCGATCAGTTCGTTGATCGCGTGCACCGCGGCCTCGACCGGATCGACCCCGGCGGCCCAGCCGTTGTTGACCGAGTAGCGACCCACCGACCGGTAGTCGTAGGTGTCGCCGGCCTGCCGACGCAGGTCCTCCCCCTCCGCGCGCAGGTACTCGGGCATGGAGAGGAAGAGCGGGACGTCGACGTCCGGGCCGCCGTCGAGCGAGCGGTAGGGCAGACAGCCCAGCGGCCGGTCGGGCGCCTGGGCGAGCAGCGCGGCGGCGACGTCCCGCCCGAGCGGGCCACCGGCGACGCGGTGGGCGGATGCCAACCGGATCTCGGAGGCGGCGAGTCCCTCCACCCCGCTGAGCTGGTGCTCCAGTGCCTCGAACAGCGCCCCCGCACGGGCCTCCGCCCGGCTGCCCTTGCCCAGCCCCAGCCCGGTGCGCAGCGGTACGCCGCCGCGCAGCAGGACGCACCGCCACGTCCCGGGGTCGCCGTCGAGGACGGGCGCCAGATCGGCCTCCAGCCCCAGGGCGGCGATCGCGGACACGGCCCTCGCGGACGCCTGCTGCGGAGTGAGGCTGCGTTCCCCGGACTGGGGAGGTGCGGTGTGCGTGGTGGTGGTCACGGCCGTCCTGTCTGCTGAGCGGGGCGCGGTCCGCGACGGCCGGCGTACGACCGTCGCGGACCGGCACCCCTGGGCCTGCTGGCTCCGGGCTGCGTCAGCCCTCGTCGGTGGGCTCGCCCGGTTCGGCCTGGGCGCCGCCCGTCAGGAGCTCGGCGATGACCCTCTGCTCGGCCGCCGAGAGGACGACCTCGTCCGGGTGGAACTTGTCGCGGTCCTGGAATCCGCCCATGGGAACTACCTCCTGGAACTCGTCGGCCGGCCACCGGGCGGTGGCCGGGCCCGGGCCGCGCGGCACGGAGTACGCACACGACCCGCCACTCATCGTGACGAGTCGACAACGCCATGTGAATGCTTGCCCGTCCGCGCAACTTGCGCGAGAGTCCGCACATGGATGCACCACCGTCCGCACCCGCCCCCGGCACCACCCGGGGGGACCCCTTCAGCGAGACCCTCGAACTCACCGGCGTACGCTGCGCCCTGTCGCGCGGCCTCACGGCCGCCGGCGCTTGGGCCCTGGCCTTCCCGGCGCCGGGCCGACTCAAGATCCAGGCCGTGCTGCGGGGCACCGTCTGGCTGACGGTGCAGGGCGCCGGGCCACCCCTACGCCTCGAAGCGGGCGAACTGGCCGTCCTGGCCGGCGACCGCCCGTACGCTCTCGCGAGCGACCCGGCGGTGCCCGCGATCGACGCGCTGCCCCTGCTCAGGGCCTCGACCGCGCCCTTCTTCCACGCCGGGGAGGCCGGCCGGGACATCGTCACCATCGGCGGTCACCTGGAACTCGACACGACCGCCAAGGACCTGCTGCTCGGCGCGCTCCCGCCCGTACTGCACGTCGGCGCCGGGGCGGCCGAAGCCCCCACCGCCTGCTGGCTCATGGACCAGACGCTGCGCGAACTGTCCTCCGACCGCCCCGGCGCCTCCTTCGCCGCCGACCACCTCGCCCCCCTGCTCCTCGTCCAGGTCCTGCGCGCCTTCCTCACCGATGCGCACGCCTGCCCCTGCCCGACGGGCTGGCTGCGCGCCCTCGCGGACGAGCGCATCGCGCCCGCCCTGCACCTCATGCACGGCGACCCCGCCCGCCCCTGGACACTCGCCGAACTGGCCCGGGCCGTGGCGATGTCCCGCACCAGCTTCGCCAAGCGCTTCAAGGACGTGGCGGGTGTCCCGCCGCTGGCCTACCTCCGCCGCTGGCGGATGCACCGGGCCGAACACGCCCTTCGCCGCGCGGACACGCCGCTGTCGGTCATCGCCTCCTCTCTCGGATACGGCTCCGAGAGCGCCTTCAGCAATGCCTTCAAACGCACCACGGGCCTGTCCCCCCGCCGCTACCGGGAGACGGTCCGCTCCGCTTGAACCGCCGAACCACCCGCGCGCGCCGGGCGGTCGGACAGTTCCGTCCACAGGTCGAGGAAGGCCCGCAACGGCGCGCACGGCCGGGTGCCCGCCCGCCACACGAACACCTTCCGCAACCGGATGGCGGGCTCCAGCGGCACGACGAGGAAACGCCGGTCGGCGGCGAGGACCGGACTCGCCTGGGAGGTCAGGGCGATGCCGATCCGCTCGGCGACGAGCGCGAGTTGGAGGGCGACGTCGTTCGTCGCACAGGCGATGTCCAGCCGCAGCCCCTCCGCGGCGAAGGCCTGGCGGATGAACGCGTGCACTCCGCTGTCGGGGCCGTAGCTGATGACCGGGCTCCGGACCGCCTCGTCAAGGGTCATCGGCCGGTTCGCGGACCGGCTTCCGGCGGGGAGGACGGCGACGATCCGGTCCTCCAGGAGCACGCGCGAGGCGACGGCGGCGGGTTCGCCGTCCGGCGGTCCCGCGACCACGGCCGCGTCGATCTCCCCGTCGCGGACCTTCGCCAGCAGAGAGGGGCTCGACGCCCCGACGAGGCTCACCGAGACCCGCGGATACCGGCGGTGGTACTCCCCCAGCAGCCGGGGGATGTCGGTCCCCTCCAGGCCGCCGACGGTCCCCAGCGCGAACGAGCCGCCGAGCAGACCGGACCGGTCGGCGAACTCCAGCAGAGCCGACGCGGCCGCCGCCAGACAGGCGCGGGCGTGCGGCAGCAGGGCGGCGCCGCCGGAGGTGAGGACCACCTGCCGGGGCAGCCGTTCGAACAGGGGCTCCCCCAGCTCCTTCTCCAGGGCCTGGATCTGCTGGCTGATCGCGGGCTGCACGACATGACAGCGGGCCGCCGCCTTCGTGAACGACCGCTCCTCCGCCACCGCGACGAAGTACTCAAGCGTACGGAGCTCCATGGCCGACAAGCTATCAACTGCGAAGCCGAGGACCCGGGTTGCAACGGATCCCAACCGACCGGGCGCCGGTGCGCCCCCTGCGCGATCAGCGATCGTGACGGCTGCCATCACCACTGCGTATTGGACGCGCGAGGCCGGGACACCGAGGCTGGTGACAGGGTGCCGACCGGACCCGTGGCCCCGGCGAAGGGCGAGGACAGACAGATGAGAGTGACCGTCGTCGGCGGCGGCATCGCCGGGTTGAGCTGCGCCCTGAGCCTGCACGCGGCGGGCTTCGCGCCACGGGTGTACGAGGCGGCGCGGACGATCGAGGCGGTCGGCGTCGGGATCAACCTGCTGCCGCACGCCGTCCGGGAACTCTCCGAACTCGGCCTGGGCGGCGAACTGGCCTCCGTCGCACTGCCCCCGCACCGGCTCAGCTACCGCGACCGGGCGGGCGAGGCGGTCTGGGAGGAGCCGCTGGGCCGCGCGGCCGGGTACCGCTGGCCGCAGTACTCCGTGCACCGCGGCCGTCTGCAGATGCTGCTGCTGGCGGCGGTACGCGAGCGGCTGGGGCCCGACTCGGTCCGTACCGGCCTGCTGTTCCAGAGGTTCGAACAGAGCGCGGGCGGCGTGCGCGCCCACTTCCTGGACCGGTCGAGCGCTCTGCCCGTGCTCGACGACGCCGACGTGCTGGTCGGTGCGGACGGCATCGACTCCGTGGTCCGCGGCCGGCTCTACCCGGACGAGGGCCTTCCGCTCCGGAACGGCGTCCACATGTGGCGTGGAGTCGCGCGGCACCCGCACGTCCTCGACGGCCGGTCGATCGTGGTGGCCGGAGGAACCCCCGGCGCGAAGTTCGTCGCCTACCCCATCGAGGACCCCGCGACCGCGGGCGCCGATGCCCTGGTGAACTGGGTGCTGGAGGTGCGGCACCGGCCGACCGCCCAGCCTCCGGGCGGCCCCGGCCGCCGCGTCACTACGGCGGAGGCCCGAGCCGGGCTGGCCTCGTGGAACCTGCCGTGGATCGACCTCGCCGCGCTCGCCGACGACTCCTCGGCGATCTACGAGTACCCGATGACCGACCGCGACCCCCTGCCGCGCTGGAGCTTCGGACGGGTCACCCTCCTCGGCGACGCCGCGCATCCGATGTTCCCCATGGGCATGAACGGCGGCTCGCAGTCCGTCGTCGACAGCCGGGTACTGGCCTGGTGCCTCGCCCGGGACGACGACGCCGAGGCCGCGCTCCGCCGCTACGACCGGATGCGTCGGCCGACCGTCAACGCGATCGTGCTGGCCAACCGGGACCTGGGACCGGAGAAGACCATCGCGCTGGCCGAGGAACACGGCGGGGCGCTGCCCGCCGCAGCGGCCGAACGGATCGCGACCAGCTACAAGCAGCTGGCCGGCGCCACCGTGCCCCAGGTCAACACCCACCCGTCCTGGACGGTCCCCGCCATCGCCGCTGCCCGGGAGCGACTCCGCGGGTGAGAGCGGCACTCGCGGCAAGGCGCCCTTTCGCAACGTGAAGATTAGAGTGGATGCACGAAGGCGTCGATCCTCGCGTCTGCTCGTCACCGTGCGTGACACGCATCAGGGAGCCCGCGATGGCACCGGAGAACGAGAAGATCATTCGCGGCGCCTACCGGGTCGCCGAGGAGCAGGACGTCGCCGGCTGGATCGCGGCGTTCACGCAGGACGGAACCTTCACGGACATGTCGGTTCCGGTCACCTACCGCGGCGCGAACGAGCTCGGCAGGACTGTCGAGGTCTACGCGAGGGCGTTCCCCGACATGCACCGGGAACTCGAACGGTTCTACGTCACCGGTGACGTGGTGATCGTGCAGCTGCGCCTGCAGGGCACCCACCTCGGCCCGCTGGAACTGCCCGCCGGCACCGTCCCGCCGACCGGCAGACGCATGGACGCCCCGTGCTGCGACGTGTTCGAGCTGGTCGGCGGCAAGATCAAGCGCTTCGACTGCTACGCGGAGGGCTCCGTCATCGCCGCCCAGCTCGGCCTGGCCTGAACGTCAAGACGCGCCGAGCAGTCGCTCCGACAGCGTCCACAGGTGACGGGCGCCCGCGGGGTCGGCGGCCCAGCGGCGGGTGGCCTCGACCGCGAACAGGATGTTGGCGGTCTTGGACTGGCCGTAGGCGAGCCAGGGGTCGTAGCGGTGGAACGCGAAGTGCACGTCGCCCCACACGATCGGCGACCGGTGGTGGGCGGTGGAGCTGACGACGACGATGCGGGCGGCGGCGCCGTCGGCGGCGAGCGCGTCGTGCAGGCCGGTGGTGAGGGCGGTGACGGACGCGGGATCGGTGAGGTCCAGGTGGGTGACCTGGACGTCCTGGTTGCCGGTCGCCTCCGTGATGTCCTTGGCGACGCGCTCACCGGCGGCCACGTCGCGGACGGCCAGGGTGACGGCGGCTCCCGTGCCGCCGGGGCGCGGGCCGTTTCCGCGCCGAGGCCGGAGGAGGCGCCGGTGACCATCGCACGCCGGCCGGTGAGGTCGATGCCCTGCGCGACCTGCGCGGCCGTGCTGGCGAACCCGTAGCGTGTGGCGATCCGGGCCATGGGTGGACTCCTCTTGCTGATGGGTGAGTTGGGGCCGTGCGACAGCCTTCTCAGGGGGTGAGCAGGAGGTCCTGTTCCACCGGTGGCGTGCCGCCGTGCCAGTGGAGATGCGGCCGGGTGTCGCCGCGTTGATCTTCGCGTGCTGCCACCGGGGCTGCGGGCGAAGGCGTGAAGGATGGCGGCCAGGGCCTCAGCCGAGCGGTCATGTTCGATCAGCATGTCGGCCAGGTCGAAGTGGGCCCGGCGGCCGGTGGGGCTCGGCGTGTACGGGAGGATCGCTTCATGACCACCCTTGTCCCGCCTCCAGGGCCCGACCGGCACCGGGCGATCGTCGGCGAAGTGGCCCTCCTGTGGGCCGCACACCACCCCGGGCCGTTCCCCGACGTGCCGTTCGACGACAGACACGATCTGGCGTACCTGGATTTCACCATGGCCGGCTGCGTCATGACCTACCTCAGGAACGGTGGCGTTCTCGGCCCGGGCCACGCCGAGGTTCTCCGGGACTGCCTCCCGGAGCTCCGTGCGGCCGTAGCGCTGCTGGCGCGTTCGGCGGAGTACCGGGAGGGACTCAGGGTCTTCAGGGGCTTGCTTGCGATGGCCGAACTGATCCTCGCCGACGGGGCGTAAGCCGGTCGCCGTCCGGATCCTCACTCATCAGGTCAGAGTCGAAGAAGTTCCCGACGTCGTCCCACGGCAGATCCGGCAGGCCCGGCGGACCAGGGGGTTGCGGCGGATCGTGGCGCGCCATCAGGCAGAGCTGTTCTTCCCGCTGCTGTCCCCGCAGGCGCTCGGCCTGCTGGTCGCCACCGGACCACCGGACAGCGCCCGGCGAACGACCTCGCCTGCGGGGCCGGGCCGACCCAAGTAGTGGGAACCCAGTCATCACCAGTGGGAGTGCGGCACGATCGTCGAGACCTCCCTGGTGTTCCAGACCTCGCTGCGCCTCGACCCACCTGCCGGACCGGGGCCGGGGCGTCCCCGACCACTACGCCGTCGCCGCCCACGCCGTCGACGAACGGCTACGAGAGGCTACGAGAGGCCGCCACCAGGGCGAACCTTGCCTGATGCGGCCCTAGCTGGGGTCGGGGAGGATCTCCGTGGCGTAGCGCTCCATCAGCTCCGTGGGGGGCTCCCCGATGCTGAGCTCGCGGATGGGTGGCGCCACTCCCGGCTTGGCCGGCGTGGCGCCGGCGAGGAGCAGTTCCTCCATGCCGCCCGGGGTGAAGAAGAAGATCATCTTGGCCGCGTGGTAGCCGCGGTTGCGGAAGCGGTGGCGGGTGCCGCGCGGGACGAAGAAGAAGCCGCCGGCTTCGGCGGTCACGGTTTCATCGCCGTTGAGGAACTCCAGCTTCCCGGAGATCACGTAGAACGCCTCGTCGTGATCGTTGTGGACATGCGGCGCGGGTCCGCCTTCGGGCGGCACCGTCGCCTCCAGGAAGGTCAGCGCCCCGTTGGTCTCCCGACCGCCGACCTTGAGGGTGTAGGTGTCGGCGAACACCCAGGCGGTCTCCCCCTCCCCGGAGGGCACGTAGATCGCACCCCTCTTCGTGTACCGGGGGTCCGTCACATGGGGATCGATCAGGCTCATGGCCTCTCCTTCGCTGCCGACGGAGTATATTAACGATCGTTATTAAACTATTCCGCGCCCGCGGGGACGTGTCAACAGCGCCGCCGATAGGCTGAGCGAAGGCCCCGCTCTCCGCCGGGGCCGCCGGGACGCCGTTGGGCGGGAGAAGGGACAGGGACGGGTCATGCCGGGCGGTCGACCTCGCAGCTACGACCCCGATCGGGCACTGGAGGCGGCCATGCTGACCTTCTGGACCCAGGGCTACGAGGGTGCCGCCATGTCCCACCTCACGGCGGCCATGGAGATGAGCGCCCCCAGCATCTACACGGCGTTCGGGGACAAGGAGGCCCTCTTCCGCAAGGCCGTCGAGCGCTACATGGCCGGCCCCGGGGCCTACCTCCAGGCCGCCCTCGACCAGCCGACGGCCGAGGCCCTGGCACGAACCCTCCTGCACTCCGCGGTGGAGGCGGTCGCCGGTGACCGCACCCCGCACGGTTGCCTGGTCGTGCAGGGCGCCCTCGCCGTGAGCCCTCGTTCCGCCTCTGTGCGGGAATACCTGACCCAGCTCCGGGAGGACGGCGTGACGAGCCTGGCCGACCGGCTGAGGTCCTACTCCGGCGCCGACGGCCTGCCTCCCGGCTCCGACCCCTCGGCCCTCGCACGGCTCCTGGTCACGCTCGTCCAAGGACTCGCCGTCCAGGCCGCCTCGGGCGTGCCGCGCGAAGCGCTCCACACCGTCGCCGACCAGATGATCACGTGCTGGCCGCGCAGGGCGGATTGACCCGGGCCAGGACGTCCAAGGCCCCGCTCGCGGGCGCGTCGGCCGAAGGACTCATCAGCAGCTGCCCTTCCCCGGTCCTTCGTCACTCGCGTGCTCCGCGCTCCTGGAAATCTCAGCGGCGTGCCGCGCGGTGGCAGGAGAGCCGGGTGTCGGTGAGCCTACGGACGGCGTAGCCACCGCATTTGCTGCACCAGTGGTCGTCGAGGTCGTCTCGGCCGAGGAAGTCTGCGGGGGCAGGAAGTCGTCGTCGTCCGCGAGGCCGCGCTCGTCGGAGTGACGGCACAGGGGCGAGTGGCCCTTGTCCTGGATCCGCGGGTTGGCGTTCGTGGTGCAGATCTGGACGTCCGTGAGGATGCCGAGCGGGATGCCGCTTCACACCGCTTCGGCGAGGGCTCTACGCCTCGAGGGTCTTCGCGGCGTCGCGGATGACGTCGAGAACGAGGTCGGGGTGCGAGAGCATCGGCACGTGGCTGCTGTCGACGGCGTAGGTCTTGGCGCCCATGCGCTCGGCGGCGGCCCGCTCCAGGTCCGGGTTCACGGTGCGGTCGTTGTTCGCGACGATGTACCAACTCGGCTTCGTGCGCCAAGCGGTGCCGGGAACCTGCTGGTCGAACAGGTCGGGGACCGGCACGGCACCCGTCGCGAGGACGAGCTTCTGCTCGGCTTCCGGCAGATCGCCGCAGAAGTCGCCGACACCCGACTCGAGGAGCCAGATACGGCCGTCGGCGACGTCGATGTGCTCGAAGACGGGTGTGCGGGCGTACTTGTCCTGCTGGTCCTGCGAGGTCTCCTCCTCGCTGGGGGCGAGCGCGGCGATGTAGACCAGGGCGCCTACGCGGTCGTGGGTGCCGGCCTTGGTGATCAGGGTGCCGCCGTAGGAGTGGCCGACGAGCACGACCGGGCCGGGGACGTGATCGATGGAGCGGGTCACGCATGCGACGTCGCCCTCGAGGGAGTCGAGGCCGTGCTGCGAAGCGGAGACCTGGTGGCCCTCTGCCTGGAGCGCGGGGATGAGCTTGTTGAAGCACGACCCGTCGGCCCAGAGTCCGTGGGCGAAAACGATGCTGGCCCTGCTGGCCATGATCTTCCTCTTTCGTGGGCATCAAGCCATGACGGCGAGAACTTCACTGAGTACCGACCCTATTACTCTTCGCAGCGAGCCGCGACTGCCGACTCGGCGGTCCTGGGGGCGAGCGCGCTGTTCCCCGCCGCGGCCCGGGTGCGGGCATAGGGACTGCTCGACCTCGTCCACCTGGCGGAGCGGCTCTCGCGAACGCCCCCGGACGGCGGCGCCGATCGCAGCAGGTGACAAACGGCCTCGACCGCAGGCCGCCGGTGGCATCGCTCTCGGCAGGCCGAGGTCGGCCGGGGCCGGTGTCCGAGATCGGCCGACGCGCCGGCCCGTCACCTCGGGAGCGTGGCGGTGGCCGAACGGGACGCCGAAGGCCCGGGGCCGCCGATGAGCGAACGGCCCCGGCCCGCGGCCGTGTCAGCCGACCGCCCGGGCGGCGTCGTGTATCAGGTCGGCAACAACGCCGGGGTGGCTGAGCATCACGACGTGCGAGGAGGTCGGCACTTCGACGACCTCTCGGGCGTTGGGGCGGGCGTACATCCAGCGCTCACACGCGGGCGGGATCGCCTTGTCCCGGCCGGCGACCAGGCCCCAGACCGGGATCGTCCGCCAAGCCGCGGCCGTCGTAGGGTAGGTGAACGAGTCGGCGTCGAACGGCCGTTGCGTGGCCTGGAGGATCCGGAAGTCGGCCTTGGAGAGGTCCGCGGCAAAGGCTGCCTGGCCGTCCTTGCCCAGGTGGAACTCGGTCCCGGTCGTGCCGTCGGCCTTGGTGTACGGCACCGGTACGCTCACCGGGAGGACCTCGCTCCCGGGGAACTGCGCGCCTGCGGCGCCCCGGTACCCGGCGTCGGCGACCGCGGGCCGCTGACGCCGCAGCAGTGGGAGATCGCCAGCCTCGCCGCCCTGGGACTGTCCAACAAGCAGATCGGCGCCAAGCTCTACCTCTCCCCCCGCACCGTTTCCACCCACCTCTACCAGGTCTTTCCCAAACTCGGCATCACCAGCCGGGCTCCCTGCGCGACGCGCTGGAGGGAGTGGAACGTCCGCTGCGCTGACCGCCAACGGACGGATGCGCCCGATCAACCGCTCTTCGACGCAGGAGCGCCGGCACAGGCCGGGATGCTCGGCCGCCGTCGGTGCCGCTCCGCACCTTCAGCAGCCCCTCCGCCGCCGCGATCTCCTCCACGGCGGAGCCGACCTGGCTGGTGACACCGGTAGGCGTACCGGGAGATCTGGTCCCAGGCGTTCTCCGGGTACTGCTGCCGCTCGGGGAGCCCCTGGTACACCGGCCGGTTGCCACCCTGGATGTCCCGGGTGACGCCGTAGACGTCCCAGAGGCGCGCGGCCCCCGAGGTGAACTGGATCATGAACATCAGCGAGCTGGCGACGTTCTGCTGGGCGGCGCCGTACGGGTAGCCCGTGCTCGCGAGGTTGTCGATCGAGGCCGTGAGGTCGTTCCACCCGATCAGCGGCGGCGTTCGCAAGTGCATCCGGCCCAGGGCAGTGGCTGGGTGGACGTCAAAGTACAGGGCAGGGTGCCTCTCTCCTGCGCGAGGTGGCGAGAGGCCGCGACACTCCACCAGGTGGGCGCATCCGCTCGTCTATGCCGGTTCGGGGCCTTCGGCGAAGTTCAGGACCGTGACCGAAGGACGGTGGGCGGCCAGCCACGGGGCGGTCAGGGCCAGGGGCAGGAGGGCGCCGAGGAGACCGCGTCCGTCCGTCGGGCGGACGTCGCGGACGGCCGTCACCGCCGGGCTCGCGGTGCGGAGCTTGTCGCGCTCGCCGGCGTCCATCGCCCACCGCATGGCGGGCACCTGGTAGGCGGCGGTGCGCATCTTCCCGCTCGCGGTGAACCGTGCGAACCAGCGCGGTACGGCGTCCACGACCATGGAGCCGCCGGGGAACCGGTCCGCACAGCCTGCGATCAGGGCTTTCACCCGGGCCGGGGGGAGGTACATGCACAGGCCCTGCGCAGTGACCAGGACCGCACGGTCGCGGTCGACCTCGTCGGCCCACACCAGGTCGGTGGCGTCGGCGGCCAGATAGCGCTGGCGCGGGCCGGGCGGGAGGAGGCGCTCGCGTAGGGCGATCATTTCGGGGAGGTCCACGGTGAGCCAGCGGGCGCGACCGTTGTCGACGCGCCAGTACTGCGTCTCCAGGCCCTCCCCCAGACAGACCACCGTGCCGCGCGGCTCCCGGGCCAGGAAGTCCGCCACCTCGCGGTCGAAGCAGGCCACCCGCAGCGCCTGAAGCTGGGACTGGAAGCCGCTCGTGCCGAACCGCTCGGCGAACGGGTAGTCGATCCGCTCGACCAGATCCACCGCCTTCGGGTCGTGGAGCACGGCATCCGGCCGGCGGGCCTCGACGGCCCGCTGCCAGAGCGTCCACAGCGCCGTCTCGGGCACCGCCGCCAGCTCCGGCCGCTCCACGCTGCTCATCTCTCGCTCGCTTCCTCGGAGGTGGCGGGCGTGCCCGCGCGGACCCGCCGATTCTGACACCGGGGAGCGCGCGGACGGCGGTGCGCGCGGTGTCGGCGCGCCGACACGCTGGGCCGGTCCGCTCAGCCGACGCTGAACGCGCCCTCCGGGGGCGGCGGGGAGTCGGTGGCGGTGGCGTCGGTGACCGGCGCCGTGCGGGCGGTGAAACCGGCGAGGTCGGCGCCCTCGGTGAGCCGGGCCGGGAAGATGTCCCCGGCCAGCCGGCGGGCGAGGTCCGCGACCGGCAGCGGCCCGGCCGAGCCGACCAGCAGGACGTTGCCGTACCGCCGCCCGCGCAGCACGGGCGGCTCGGCGATCAGGCAGGCCTGCGGGAAGACGGCGCGCAGCGTCGCCGCCTGGGCGCGGGCGAAGGCGAGCGGCGGGCCGTCGGCGAGGTTCGCCGCGTAGCAGCCGCCGGGGCGCAGCGCGGCCGCCGCCAGCCGCAGGAACTCCACCGAGGTGAGGTGCCCGGGGGTGCGCGAGCCGTGGAAGACGTCCGCGACGATCAGGTCCAGCGAGCCGGGCGCGGCCTGCGCGGTCGCCGCGAGGGCGGCGCGGGCGTCCCCCACCTCGGCGGTGATGTCGACGCCGGGTCCGCGCCACGGGAGGTGCCGCTCGACCAGGGCGAGCAGCGGGCCGTCCACCTCCACCACGCGCTGGCGCGAGCCGGGCCGGGTGGCGGCCAGGTAGCGGGGCAGGGTCAGCGCGCCGCCGCCCAGGTGGAGGGCGTCCAGCGGGCGGCCGGGCTCGGCGAGCGCGTCGACGAGGTGGCCGAGGCGCTGGGTGTACTCGAACTCCAGATGGGTCGGGTCGCCGAGGTCGACGTAGGACTGCGGGGTGTCGTCGAGGGTCAGCAGCCAGCCGCCGTCGTGGTCGATGTCGGGGAGCAGCTTCGCCTGCCCGAGGTCGGTGCGCCGCGCCACCGGCACGGGTTCGTCGGCCGGGGCCCCCGACGCGGCGGGCGGATCCGGGGGCGAGGTGGGCGGGTCGGGCATCTCGGGCATGTCCGCAGCATAGGCGCCCGGCCCGAGTCGCCGTCACGCCCGAGGCTACCGGCCGGTATCGTCGGGGTTCCCGGACGTTCCGGGATTCCGGGACCCGGGATTCCCGAGACCCGGGGTTCCGGAGATCCCGGAGATCCCGACGCTTCCGAAGATTCCGAGCAGAGAGTGGGTGCCCGTGGCCATGGAGTTCCGCGAAGACATCCTCGGTGCCCCCTACGAGGCCGCCGAGCTACCGCTGCGGCCGGACGAGGAGGGCGAGGTCTCGGCGACCCTGGTCCGCCGGCTGGTCCCCGGCTCGGATCGGGCCGTCCTGTACATCCACGGCTACAACGACTACTGGTTCCAGACCCACCTCGCCGACCACTACGTCGCCGCCGGCTTCTCCTTCTACGCGCTCGACCTGCGCAAGTACGGCCGCTCGCTGCGCCCGCACCACTCGCCGAACTTCGTGCGCGACCTCGCGACGTACGACGAGGAGCTGGACGAGGCGGTGCGGATCATCCGGCGGCAGGACGGCCACGCCCACCTGCTGGTCAACGGCCACTCCACCGGCGGGCTGATCGCCGCCCTGTGGGCCGGGCGGCGCGCCGGACGGGGCCTGGTCGACGGCCTGTTCCTCAACAGCCCGTTCCTCTCCATGCCGGCCGCCCCGGCCGTACGCACCCTCGGCGCCCCGGCGCTGGACGCGATCGGCCGCTTCTCGCCCACCCGGGTGCTGCCCTCCGCGCTCAACCCGCACTACGTGCACAGCCTGCACCGCGACTTCCGCGGCGAGTGGGACTTCGACCTGACGCTCAAGCCGGCCGAGGGCGTGCCGCTGTTCGCCGGCTGGCTGGCCGCCGTCCAGCGCGGCCACCGGGAGCTGCGGCGCGGGCTCGGGATCGACGTGCCGGTGCTGCTGATGGCCTCCACCGCCTCCATCTCCACCACCCGCTGGCACGCCGCCCTGCACCACGCGGACGCCGTCCTGCGCGCCGACGACATCGCGGCCGCCGGCCCCCACCTGGGCCGTCAGGTGACGATCGTCCGGATCAAGGGCGGCATGCACGACCTCGTGCTGTCCGGCGAGACCGCCCGCACCCAGGTGTTCGCCGAGCTCGACCGCTGGCTCGGCGCGTACTTCCCGCTCGCCGTGCACTGAGCCGTGCACTGAGCCGTGCGCCGATCCTCGCACTGAGCCGTGCGCCGAGCCCTCCACTGGGCCGTGCACGGAGCTGTCCGCGCTCCCTCGGGGGCCGGGGCGCGCCGCCCCCGGCCCCCGCCCGCTCCCCGTGCGCCTGCTGTGCGCCCGCGAGTCTGTGGAAGGCTACCCGGGCCCCTGTCACTTCCCTTGCCGATCAGGCGAGTTGAGGAGCCAGCATGCCGCATGAACACGGCCCGCACGACGACCGGCACCCCGGCCACAGCGATCCCTCCCTCTACCGCACGCCCGCCGAGGCGATCGCCGCTCCGCCGGAGAAGCTCGCCTACGTGGCGGGTTTCGACCGGTCGGCGCAGCGGCCGGACGCGCTGATCACCGTCGACACCGACCCGGCGTCGGCGAGCTACGGGCGCGTGCTCAACCTCACCGACATGCCCGGGGTGGGCGACGAGCTGCACCACTTCGGCTGGAACGCGTGCTCCAGCGCGCTCGCGCACGCCGGCCACCACGGCGCCGAGCGGCGCTATCTGCTGCTGCCCGGCCTGCGCTCCTCACAGCTGCACGTCCTGGACACCCGGCCGGACCCGGTCCGCCCGAAACTGGTGAAGACGGTGACGGCGGAGGAACTGGCGGCGAGAGCCGGGTACTCGCGCCCGCACACCCTGCACTGCGGGCCGGACGGCGTCTTCCTGTCCTGCCTCGGTGCGGCCGCCGGCGGGGACGGCCCCGGCGGGGTCGCCCTGCTCGACCACACCACCTTCGACGTGCTGCGCCCCTGGGAGACCGAGCGCGGCCCGCAGAACTTCTCCTACGACGTGTGGTGGCACCTGGGCACCAACGTGGGCGTCACCAGCGAGTGGGGCACGCCGTGGATGGTCGAGGACGGCGTGGTGCCGGAGCTGCTGCTCGGCCGCAAGTACGGGCACGCCCTGCACTTCTGGGAGCTGGACTCGGGGCGGCACCTGCAGCGGATCGACCTGGGCGACCAGTACCAGATGGTGCTGGAGCTGCGCCCGGCCCACGACCCGCAGGCCGAGTGGGGGTTCGCCGGGGTGGTCACCAACGTGGAGGACCTCTCGGCCTCGGTCTGGCTCTGGTACCGCGACGGTGAGGCGTTCACCGCGCGCAAGGTGATCGAGATCCCCGCCGAGCCCGCGAAGGCCGAGGACCTGCCGCCCGTCCTCCAACCGTTCGGCGCCGTGCCGCCGCTGGTCACCGACATCAACCTGTCGGTCGACGACCGCTGGCTGTACGTCTCCGCCTGGGGCACCGGCGAGCTGCTGCAGTACGACGTGGCGGACCCGTTCCAGCCCCGCCTCACCGCCTCCGTGCGGCTCGGCGGGGTGACGGCCCGCACGCCCCACCCGGCCGAGCCGGAGCGCCCGCTGAGCGGTGCGCCGCAGATGGTCGAGATCAGCCGGGACGGGCGGCGGCTCTACCTCACCAACTCGCTGTACGGGTCGTGGGACGACCAGTTCTACCCGGACGGCATCGAGCCGTGGATCGTGAAGCTGGACGCCGACCCGGAGCGGGGCGGGCTCAGCGTGGACCCCCGGTTCTTCCCGCACGGCGAGGAGTTCCGCGGGCTGCGGGTGCACCAGACGCACCTGGCGGGCGGGGACGCCTCCTCGGACTCCTACTGCTACCGCTAGCGGACCGGTGCCGCCGGCGGTACCGGTGCGTCCGCGGTACCGGTGCGTCGGCGGTACCGGTGCGTCGGCGGAACGGGCGGGCCGGGCGGGCAGGCAGGCAGGCGACCCGGGCCGGGCGGGCCGGGCTTCAGAGGCGGGCGAGCACCGGGTCGTGGTGGATCCGGGTGGACGGCAGGCCGGAGGCGACCAACCGGGTGCGGACCTCGTCGACCAGGCCCGCCGGGCCGCTGACGCAGGCCAGGTGCTGGGACCAGTCGCCGGCCCGGCTGACCGCCTCGGCCAGCCGGCCGCCCGGGCCCGCGGGGCCGTCGGCGGCGTCGTCCGCGACCGGGATCAGCTCCAACCAGGGCTTGCGGCCGCCGAGTTCGGTGAGGGCCTGCCAGTCGTAGAGGTCGGCCCGGGCCCGCGCCCCGACGAACAGGTGGACCCGGCGCCCGCGCGGACGGTGCTCCACCAGCTCCTCGACGATCGCCTTCATCGGGGCGAGCCCGGTGCCTCCGGCCACCAGCAGGAGGTCCCGGGTGTCGTCCTCCGGCATCAGCGTGCCGCGCGGCGGGCCGAGCCGCAGCCGGTCGCCGACGGCGGTGTGCTCGACCAGCGCCTCGCTCACCCCGCCCGGCCCGGTGCGGCGGACGTGGAACTCCAGCTCGTTGTCGGAGCGCGGCGCGCAGCCCATCGAGTACTGCCGCCAGGTGTGCGGCAGCAGCGGGTGCTCGACGGTCCCGTACTGCCCGGCCCGGTACGGGTACGGCTCGCCGGTGCGCACCCGGACCACGGCGAGGTCGGCCCGGCGGCGCTCGTGGCCGACGACCGTGGCGTGCCAGTACGGGGGTTCGGTGAGCGCCGACTCCGCGCCCGCCACCATCGACCGGACGGCGAAGCGCAGCATCCGCACCCAGGCCGCCTCCAGCTCCGCGGTCCACTGCGCGCCCGACCGGTGCCGGATCGCCTCGCAGAGCGCCTCTTCGAAGGCCTCGTAGTGGACCGGGCGGACGCCCAGCTTGCGGTGGTCGCGGCCGAGCTGGGCGAGCGTGGAGGAGAGCCGGTCCGGCTGGTGCAGGTGCTCGATCAGGTACTCGAACATCCGCTCCAGGTGGACCTGCTGGAACTCCATGGACTCCGGGAACAGCGCACGCAGGAAGGGGCGGCGGCGGAACATGAACGTGTAGAGGTGGTCGATGAGGTCCGCGAACGGGGTGACCAGGCCGAGGCCTCCGAGGATCACCCGCTGGTCGGCCGCGCCGTCGTGGTCCCGGTCGTACGCGCCGTACGCCTCGTGCGCACCGTACCCGCCGGCCGCCGGGCGGGCGTCGGGACGGTCGCCGCCGGGCGCGCCGCCCGGACCGGCGGGCGCTGCGGCGAAGGACGGCGCCGGCGCCAGGATCTGCCGGCGCAGGCGCATGGCGTGGTGGCGCGCGATCAACCGGTCGTACTCGGCGGTGCTGCTGGTGGTGTCCAGGTCCATGAACCGCAGCCTAATCACCTGTCAGACACCGTTCCGACCTCGGATGTTCACCGTTCGGACGGCTTCCGGCCCGATTTCGGGCAGGGGGCGGCCCAACCGGGGCCAGGCCCAGTAAACGGCCACGCGCGGGGGTCCGGACAGGGCCGGTGGTCCCTGCTGCACCGGGACCACCGGACCGGGTCGCGTCCCGGGAAGAGGACTACCGACCTGTCGACGAACCGGGTCCGGATTCCGTCGCGGCTGCCGGATCCGGGGTCAGGGGCGGGGTCTGGGACGGGGTCAGGGTCTGGGGCAGGGTCCGGGGTGCCGCCGGATCCGCCGCCGTCCAGCTGGCCAGCAGGCGCAGCGACTCGGCCGAGGGGGAGCCCGGATCGGCGTGGTAGGCGACCAGCACCTGGTCCGCGTCGCCGGCCGGGCGGAACGTCTCGTAGCGGAGGGTCAGCCGACCGACCACCGGATGGTGCAGCTCCTTGACCCCGTGGCCCTTGTCCCGGACGTCGTGCGCGGCCCACAGCCGCCGGAAGTCCTCGCTCTTGACGCACAGCTCGCCGATCAGCGAGGCGAGCCGGGGATCGTCCGGGTCACGGCCGGCTTCGAGCCGGAGCATCCCCACCAGGTCGGTCGCCTTGGCCTCCCAGTCGAGGTAGAGCTCGCGGGCGGACCGGTCGAGGAAGACCAGCCAGGCCAGGTTCCGCTGCTCCGGCGGCAGCGTGGCGACATCGCCGATCAGGGCGTTGCCGAGGCGGTTCCAGGCGATCACGTCGAGCCGCCGCCCGAGGACGTACGCCGGGACGCCGTCCATCGCGTCCAGCAGCTGCTGCAGTTCGGGCCGCACCCGCTGCGGACGCGCCGCGCGGGCCCGCCCCGCGCCGCGGCGGGCCGGCTGGGTGATCCGCCGCAGGTGGTCGTGCTCGGCGGGGTCCAGGCGCAGGGCGCGGGCGATCGCGTCCAGGACGGCCGCCGAGACGTTCGCGCCGTGGCCCTGCTCCAGCCGCACGTAGTACGCCGTGCTCACGCCGGCCAGTTGGGCCAGCTCCTCGCGGCGCAGCCCGGGGACGCGCCGCCGGCCCCCGTAGTCGGGCAGTCCGACGTCGGCGGGCCGCAGCCGGGCCCGGCGGGACCGCAGGAAGTCGCTGAGCTCGGTGCGCGGGTCCATGCACAGCAGTATGGGCCCGGACCCGGGGACGCGGGGGCGCGCAGGGTGATACTGCCCGTGGTAGGAACGGGGAACGTACGACGGCCACGGGCCTGGCTGGACCTGCGCGGCGCGCCGAGCCTTGAGGCATGACGAACACGACGATCGCAACGAGCGCGACGGGCACCGACGCCCGCACCACGACTCCCCCGGCGGACGCCCCGCTGCCCGACACCGGGGCCGGCCGGACCGCGGTCTACGCCGCCCCGGCTCCCAGGACGCCGCTGGAGCGGAGCACCGTGCCGCGCCGGGCGCTCGGCGCCCACGACATCCTCATCGACATCCGCTACGCGGGCATCTGCCACTCGGACATCCACCAGGTCGACGAGGACTGGGGGCCGGGCATCTTCCCGATGGTCCCCGGCCACGAGATCGCCGGGGTGGTCGCGGCGGTCGGCGCCGGGGTCTCCCGCTGGTCGGTCGGCGACCGGGTCGGCGTCGGCTGCCTCGTCGACTCCTGCCGGGAGTGCGACAACTGCCGCGCCGGGCTGCAGCAGTACTGCACGGGCGAGGGCGGCGCCGTCCTGACGTACAACGCCCGCGGGCGCGACGGCGCGCCGACCTACGGCGGGTACGCCCGGCAGCTGGTGGTCGACGAGCAGTACGCGCTGCGCATCCCCGACGCGCTGGCGCTGGACGTCGCCGCGCCGCTGCTCTGCGCGGGCATCACCCTGTACTCCCCGCTCGCCCACTGGGGCGCCGGGCCGGGCCGGAAGGTCGCGGTGGTCGGCCTCGGCGGGCTGGGCCACCTCGGGGTGAAGATGGCCCGGGCCAAGGGGGCCGAGGTCACCGTGCTCAGCCAGTCGCTGCGCAAGCGCGAGGACGGGCTCCGGCTCGGCGCCCACGACTACCGGGCCACCTCCGACCCGGCGACGTTCACGGAGCTGGCGGGCCGCTTCGACCTCATCGTCAACACGGTCTCGGCCGACCTGGACCTGAGCGCCTACCTCGGACTGCTGCGGACCGACGGCACGCTGGTCCAGGTCGGCGCGCCGGAGAAGCCGGTCGCCGTCGGCGCGCACGCACTGCTCACCGGGCGCCGGTCGATCGCCGGATCGATGATCGGCGGACTGCCGGAGACCCAGGAGATGCTGGACTTCTGCGCCGAGCACGGGATCGGCGCGGAGATCGAGCTGATCCGGGCCGACCAGATCAACGAGGCGTACGAGCGCGTGCTGCGGAGCGAGGTGCGCTACCGGTTCGTCATCGACGCGGCGACCATCTGACGCGCCCGTCCGGCCGAGGAAACCGTCCGGCTGAGGCGGCGGCCGTCCCGCGCGGCGTGCAGCCGACGCGGCGCCGGCCCCGGGCGGTACGCGTGCGACGCCCCGTCCCCGGTGCTCTCCCATCGCCGGGGGCGGGGCGCCGGTCGCGGGCCCGCCGTCACCGGGGCCGCGGCGGCGGTGCCGGGCGGCGGACCGGTGGTCGGCCGGCCGCGGCCACGCCGGACGCGGGGTCTGCGTCGGGCGCCGGCCGCGACCGCCTCAGACGCCGGCCGGGCCGGCGGCCTTCCGGCGGCCCTGGCCCCGGCGCAGCAGGCGGCGGCGCGGGGGCTGGTCGGGCATCCAGCCGAAGGTGAGGCAGCTGCCGACCAGGCCGAACAGCATGCCGATCAGGAAGCCGCCCAGGTTCGAGGTGAGCCAACTGGCCAGCGACGCCAGCACGGCGATGATCGAATAGAACAGGCGCTGGGCCGGGTTGAACAGGACCAGCAGGCCGCAGACCACCATCACGACCGGGACGAGGTAGCCGGACAGCCCCTGGAGCCCGATGTGCAGGACGACCGGCAGCGGGGCGCGCAGGGTGAAGAGGATCTCCGCGCCGCCGAACAGGACCAGGGCGCCGCCCCAGAACGGCCGGCGACCGCGCCAGCCTCGCCAGGACAGGCGGGTCCGGGCCGCGGCTGTGGCCGTGGCTGTCGCTGTGGCGGCCTCGGGTGCGGCGTCGGCGGTCGGCTCGGGCACGGGCGCCGGGTCTTGCTCGGCCACTGTCAGCAGCCCTCGGTGCTGAAGCTCAGGTGCAGGTTGGGCAGTTTGAAGGCGGCGGCGGTGCTGGCGTAGTTGTGCTGCCGCAGGTTGCGGATCGTGACGGTGTCGGCCTGCTGGCCGAAGACACCGGGCAGGCCCTTGACGCCGGCCTTGGTGTAGGTGCTCGCGTCGCCGCCGATCTCGATGTTCGTGAACTCGGCGTCGCCGGTGAGCACGTCGGAGTCGGTGGTGAGGTTGGTGGCGGTCACCGGTGTCCCGGCGTCACCGGCCTTGATCAGCAGGTTGATGCCGCCGAGTTCGACGCTCTGGCAGAGCTTGGTGAGCGAGGCCTCCTTGATCGCGGAGACCGCGACCAGCACCTGTCCGCCGGTGTCCCCTGCGTTGGGGCTGTCGTCGATCATGTGGTCCAGACTGCCGAACTGCTCGAAGCCGACGCCGTCCAGGCTGTCCGCGGTGACGGTGAACGGCATCCCGGAGATCGAGAACTGCGCCGCGAGCACGCCCTGCGCGGTCAGCGTCATCAGCACGGCGCCGGCGGCGACGGCGGGCACGGCCATCAGCGCGGTGCGCTTCAGCCGGACCCGGCCCTTGCGCTGCGCGGGCGTCTCCGTACCGGCGGTGCTCTCGGTGGTGTGGGCGGCGTCCTCGGACGTGGCCATGTGTGCTCCCTCGGGTGGTGGGGACGGGCAGTCACTGGCACGTTGTCCTGGCGCGGACAGCGTTCTGCGGCACGGCCGGGAGGGACCGCCCCTCGGCAGCGGGGCGGGCCGGTCGGGCCGCAGTGGGTAACTGGGAAGCTACTGCCCGGTATTGAGCGGGTCAATACGGGTGCACGAAGGATCATCGTCCGCTTCTCGCGGCCGGTGGTCGGCGCGGCGCCCGATCCCGACAGCCGGTCCCGACGGCTGGTCCCGACGGCCGGCGTGACGCCCGGCCCTACGGCATCGGGTCCAGTTCCAGGCGGCGCGCAGCCTCGGCCGGGCCGAGGAAGGGCGCCAGGCAGAAGAGGCTCAAGGTCGGGAGAAGATCGGGGAGTTCGGCGGTGCGGTCGGCTCCGATACAGCGCTGCAGGGTGCAGTAGACGCCGCCGACCACGGCGTCGACCATCGCCTGTGCCGTGACCCCGGCCGGGAGTTCGGGCACCTCGGCGAAGAAGGCGCGGAACCTGGTCAGGAGGTGGTCGCGCTCGCGGCGCCCGGCCGGACCGACCGCGTCCAGCTCGATGACCGCCATGGTCGCGAAGGCCGGCACTCCGGCCAGCAGTCCGAGCATCGCCCGCAGCGACTCGCGGATCCCGGCGCACCAGTCCGGTGCCGCCGCGAACGCCGCCGCCATCCGCCGGATCACCACGCCGGTGCCGTACCGGTGGGCGGCCAGGAAGGCGTCCTCCTTGCCGGTGAACAGCTCGTAGAACACCGGCCTGGTCACCCCGGCGGCGCGGCAGATGTCGCTGACCGTGGCGCGCTGGTAGCCGTGCTGGGCCACGGTGAGCACCAGCCCGTCGAGCAGGCGCTCGCGCTGGGTCGCGGCCACCACCCCCGGCGGCAGCCGGCTCGGGCCGCGCTTGATCGACCGGGCGGGGTCGCGACCGGTGCGCGCACCGGGCAGCAGGGCGGTTTCGGCGCTTCGGCGGGTTTCCGGTTTCATCGCCAACTCCTGTGCTTCTTCTTGACATTGACGCGACGTCCGGTTTACAACACTGGCGGGTTTCCAATTCGCGGCGGACGCCGCCGGAAGCCCGCACGCGTTCCGACTGCTCAGTATGGCGAACGCATGCCCGGCGGTGGCAGCCGCCGACGTGCACCCTGCACCGCACGTACCCTCACGCCCCACCTTTGCCCCACCTTTGCTCCATCTGGTTTGCCGCACCACCGTTCCACCCCGCCGTACTCAGCCGTACTCGACCGCGGCCGGCCCCGTGTGGCCGTGAGCGGTCGATCCGGGCCGCGCCGTACCCGCCGCACAGCGTCGTGCCGCCGGTACCGCCGCCCGTACGGGCGGGCCCGTGGCGCCGGGCCCGCCGAGTCGCCGTCCGCGGCGCCCCACCCCGCACCACCCCCGTCGCGGTCACACCGCGGCCGACGCCGCCGCGCGCACCCACGCACCCGGCCGCACGGGGCTCCCCCACCCGAATCGCCCGGAGAGGCACACCCTCATGCGCATCCGCCGTACCCTCGCAACCGCGGCCCTCGCCGCCGCCGCGATGCTGGCCGCCGGCACCGTCGCCCCCGCCCAGGCCGCCGACGCCACCGCCCCGGCCGCCGCCCCCGTCGCCGTCCTCACCCACACCTCGCTCGCCGGCCCGAACGTCTCGGTCGGCGACGTGCTCACGGCCGACCTGGTGGGCGGCACCACCGCCAACTTCTCCTCCAGCGCCACCGGAACGACCGGCATCAAGTGCGCCACCTCCGCGTTCTCCGCGACCGTCATCACCAACCCGGCCGCCTCCGGGACCGCCACCGAGTCGCTCAACACCCAGACCTTCGGCTCCTGCACGGCGAACGTGATCGGCGTGACCGGCGTGCAGAGCATCACCGTCAACAACCTCGCCTACATCAACTCGGTCAGCGACGCCGCGGGCTTCCCGGTCTCGCTCGACCCGGGCACGGCCGGCCCGGTGCAGACCACCGTGGTGCTGAAGACCATCCTGGGCACCATCACCTGTGTCTACCGGGCCCCCGGCGGCCTCGCCGGCACGACCAACAACATCGGCCAGACCATCGGCTTCAGCGCCCAGGCGCTGCCGAAGTTCTCCGGCCCGAGCACCTGCTTCCCGGTCGGCTACTTCACCGCCACCTACGGCCCGGTCCGGGACATCTCGGTGACCGGGAACCCGGTCGTCTTCGTCAACTGACGCCCCCGCGGCGCCGGTGACACGCCCGGTCGGCGGCCCTCGGGCGCCGACCGGGCTCCCTCCGTGCCCGGCCGTCACCGCACGGGCCGGGACAGCGAAGTGACCCACCGGTAGGGTGCTGCCCACAGGCACCGGACGACGGGGATGTGGGGCACGCATGGGCGGCGAGGGCACGCAGTTCTTCGAGTCGGTGGCCGACACGGCCGCCCGGCTGGCCGAGGCGGGCTACCTCGCCTCCACCGAGGTGGCCACCGCCGTCTTCCTCGCCGACCGGCTCGGAAAACCGCTGCTCGTCGAGGGACCGGCCGGCGTCGGCAAGACCGAACTGGCCAAGGCCGTCGCCGCGATCGGCCGCGCCCGGCTGGTCCGGCTCCAGTGCTACGAGGGCATCGACGAGGCCCGCGCGCTCTACGAGTGGAACCACGCCAAGCAGCTGCTGCGGATCACCGCCGGGCGCGACGAGGGGTGGGACGAGGCCCGCTCCGACATCTTCGGCGAGGAGTTCCTGCTCACCAGGCCGCTGCTGACCGCCATCCGCGGCGACGAACCGACCGTGCTGCTCATCGACGAGATGGACAAGGCCGACGTCGAGGTCGAGGCGCTGCTGCTCGAAGTGCTCAGCGACTTCCAGGTCACCGTGCCCGAGTTGGGCACCATCACGGCGAGCCGCCGCCCGTTCGTCCTGCTCACCTCCAACGCCACCCGGGAGCTCTCCGAGGCGCTGCGCCGGCGCTGCCTCTTCCTCCACCTCGACTACCCGGAGGCCGAACTGGAGCGCCGGATCGTCCGGCTGCGCGTCCCCGGCCTGGACGCGGCGCTGGCCGAGTCGCTGGTCCGGGTGGTCGGCGCGCTGCGGGCGATGGAGCTGCGCAAGGCCCCCTCGGTGGCCGAGACCGTCGACTGGGCCCGCACCCTGCTCGCCCTCGGCGCCGACACCCTCGACGAGCCCGTGGTGCGCGCCACCCTCGGGGTGATCCTCAAGCACCAGGACGACGTGCTGAAGGCCGCGCAGAAGCTCACCCTCGCATGACCGTCCCGCCCCGGCCCGGGGACCGGCCCGGGGACGGCACCGCGACCGCCACCGGCGGCCCGCCCGCCGACCTCGCCGCCCGGCTGACCGGCTTCGTGCGCGCGCTGCGCACCCACGGCCTGCGGATCGGGCCCGCCGAGACGGTCGACGCCGCCGCCGTCCTGGAGGTGCTCGGCCTCGCCGACCGCGCACAGGTCAGGGCCGGGCTCGCCGCCGCCCTGCTGCGCTCCGACGGGCAGCGCGGGGTCTTCGACGCCGCCTTCGACCTGTTCTTCCCGCTCGGCGTCGGCGATCCGGAGGCCGTGCGCCGGGCCGCCGACCCGGCCGCATCGGACCCGGCCGCCCTCGACCCGGCCGCGCTGGACCAGACCGCACTGCGCGAGGACCTCCGGGCGCGGCTGGCGGCCGCGCTCGCAGCCGACGACCGGGCCGCACAGGTCGGACTCGCGGGCGAGGCGGTGGCCGCGTTCGGCCGGTACGGCACCGCCGGCGGCTCCGGCCGGCCCGGCGGCGACGGCTGGTCGGCCTACCAGACCCTCGGCCGACTCGCCCCGGAGACCCTGCTGGCCCGGGTGCTGGCGGCGCTGCGCGCGGGCGCCGACGGCCGGGGCGGCCCCGGTTCCGGCCCTGACCTCGGCCCCGACCTGGCCGACCACCTCCTTCCCGACGAGATCCGCCGCCGCATCCAGGGCTTCCGCGCCATGGTCGCCACCGAGGCCCGTCGGCGGGCGGCCGAGCTGCGCGGCACCGAGCACATCGCCGAACGGGCCGTGGCACCCGGCATCGACCGGATCGACTTCCTCACGGCCGGCCCCGACCAGCTCGCCGAACTCCGGCGCACCGTGCACCCGTTGGCCCGGAAGCTGGCCACCCGGCTGACCGCCCGCCGACGCCGGGCGGCGCGCGGGCACATCGACCTGCGCCGCACCCTGCGCCGCTCGCTGTCCACCGGCGGCGTCCCGCTGCGTCCGGCCCACCGACTGCGCCGCCCGGCCCGGCCGGAGCTGGTCCTGCTCTGCGACGTGTCCGGCTCGGTGGCCGGTTTCTCCGACTTCACCCTGCTGCTGGTCCAGGCGATGCGCGACCAGTTCAGCAAGATCCGGGTGTTCGCCTTCGTCAACCGCACCGCCGAGGTGACCGACCTGCTCACCCGCGGCGGAGGCGACCCGGCCGCCCTGGCCCGGCGGATCCTCACCGAGGCCAAGGTGACGGGCTACCACGGCAACAGCGACTACGGCTCGGCGCTCGGCGAGTTCGCCGATCGCCACCTGGACGCCGTGGGCCCGCGGACCAGTGTGCTGATCCTCGGCGACGCCCGGAACAACTACCGGGATCCCAACCTGCCCGCCCTCCAGCGCATCACCGCCCGCGCCCGCCGGGTCCACTGGCTCAACCCGGAACAGCCCGCCCTCTGGGGCACCGGCGACTCGGCCGCCCCCGCCTACGCCCAGGTGGTCGAGATGCACTGCTGCCGCAATGCCCGCCGGCTGGGCGAGTTCATCGCCCGGCTCCTCCCGGTCTGATTGCCTGCCTGCCAACCGAAGCCGTCGACACGGGAGCCGCCATGGCGCCGGAAGATGTTCCTGACTGGTTCTGGGACGTCCTGGAAGCGACACGACCACGTCTGTCCACTCTTGAGTTGTGGTTGGAGTCCCAGCCCCGGGAGGTCCTTGAAGCCTTCGCGCTCGCGTACGAGGCCGCAGCGGACGCGCTGGCCGACTTCTCGGAAGGCGTGCGCGTGGACGGGGAATTCTGGTCCGAGGACGACACCGAGGATCTGTGCGGATGGGTGGTCGGGCAGGGCCGCGGGCTCTGGGGCTCGGTGATCGCGGGGGAACGGTCGCTGGAGGAGGCCGCGCAGATGTATCTGGACCGCGCGGCGCTGCCCGCGGACCACGTCGTGCCGTGGGACGAGGAGGTCGCGAACCCGGAGCACCGGGGCTACCAGTCCCCCGCAAGCATCGCCCACGGGGTCTACCGCACGCGTTTCGCCGAAGACCTCCATGAACGGCTCGAAGGTGGGTGAGGAGGCTGCCCGGTCCGGGCGGGCGGATCGGGCAGGGGCCGGAAGAACCGACCCCGCCCGCCCCGCCCGCCCGGTGGGTCTCAGCCGTCCAGGTGCCGGAGGAAGTCCAACAGGGCGTCGGTGACCTCGGCCGGGCTCTCCTGCTGCGTCCAGTGCCCGATGCCCGGCAGGGTGACCCGCCGGTACAGCTCGGGCGCCAGGTGATCCAGCAGCAGCCGCATCGCGTCCTCCGGGATCACGGCCGTGGCCATGTCCTGGTCGCCGGCCACATAGAGGGCGGGGACCTCCACGGGCCGGCCGACGAGCCCGGCGAGCAGCTCGTTGTTCCGGTCGATGTTGCGGTACCAGTTGAGGCCACCGGTGAACGCCCGCTCGCCGTGCTCGGCGTAGTCGGCGACGAAGGCCTCGATGTCCGCCTCCGACAGCCAGTCGGGCAGCTTCTCCGGCTCGACGACGCCGTCCAGCAGGCTCTGGCCCTCGCCGATCACCCAGGCCTGCGGCCCCGCCCCGCGCGGACGGTCACCGGAGCCGCTGTAGAACATCCGGCGGAACGTCGCGTGCGGGTCCCGGGCGAGTTCGGCGTCGGCGACCCCGGGACGCTGGAAGTAGATCTGGTAGAAGCCGTCACCGAACCGCTCCCTGGCCTGCGCCAGCGGCGGCAGGCCGAGGGTCGGCAGCGGCGGGACGCTGAGCCCGGCCACCCCGCGCACCAGGTCGGGGCGCAGGGTCGCGGTGGTCCAGGCGACCGGGGCGCCCCAGTCGTGGCCGACCAGCACCGCGCGCTCCTCGCCGAGCGCCCGGATCAGGCCGGTGACGTCGCCGACCAGGTGGAGCAGGGTGTAGGCGTCGACCGACTCGGGCTGCTCGCTGCGGGCGTAGCCGCGCTGGTCGACGGCGACCACCCGGTAGCCGGCCTCGGCGAGCGGGGCGAACTGGTGCCGCCAGGAGTACCAGCTCTCCGGGAAGCCGTGCAGCAGCAGGACCAGCGGCCCCTCCCCCTGCTCGGCGACGTGCAGCCGAACCCCGTTCACCTCGACGTGGCGGTGCGCGATCTGTCCGTACGCCTGCTTGGTCATGCGGCCCTCCTCATCGACGACTCGTCAACCGGTCCAACGGATAGCGTCCGACCGTTCGCTCCTTCCCCTGCCCACCGGCGGGCCCGGGGAACCACCGCTACCGCCCCGCCACTTCGCTCCCCTCCCTCCGCACCGGTGCCGTCCTCTCGCCCGTCAGGGCTTCAGCCGGTAGGCGTGCAGGATCGTCTGCTCGACCGTCGACCCGTCCGCGTCCTGGGCGGTGACCCGCAGCGAGACGTCCGCGTCCCCCTGCACGGGCGGGTCGACGGTGATCCGCCGGGTGCCGTGACCGGCTCCGTCCACGGAGGCGTTCTGCCAGTTCGCACCGCCGTCGAAGGAGACCTCGGCGGTGAGCCGCGTGGTGACGGGCGCGGGAGCGCCGCTCTGGCGCTCGACCTTGGCGGTGACCGTGTGCCGGTCGCGCGCTGCCCGGCTCTCGGCGTCCACCGGGGCGCTCAGCCGGACGACACCGACCGGCAGGGGCTCGGCGCGCACCGAGCCACCGGGCCCTGCCGCGACGGGGCCCGAGCGGAAGGTCCACGCGGCCTCGACGGTGCTGGAGAGCGCCCACGGTTCGGCGCGGGTCGCCTTGGCCGTCAGGCGGTAGGAGCCCTCGGCCGGCGGGACGGCGAAGGTCGCCGCCGGGGCGTCGGCGGCACCGATCCGCCGACCGTCGCGGGCCAGTTCGAGCTGGACGGTGTCGTCCATGCGCAGCGGGAGCGGGGAGCCGTAGTGCCCGGGGGCGGAGTCCGAGAACAGCTGCGGGAAGACCGTCAGGAAGTGGTCGCCGGTGCGGACCATCGTGGCGGCGCCGTCCTTGCCGCCGGCGAGGCCGGGACCGGTGACCGCGCCGTTCCACCGCTCGACGCAGGACGTTCCGGCGGCGCAGGGCACCACCCCGCTCTGGGTGACGGCCGGCGGGAAGAGCTCTCCGCCGGGGCCGCTCTCCTGGCCGAAGTACGTCTCGCGCTGCTGGCCCCGGGTGGTGAAGTACTCGGTGCGGGCGGCGGGCAGCGGAAAGGTCGGCTCGCCGTAGGTCAGCCCGCCGATGCCGTCGGCCTCGGCGTAGCTGCTCATCACACCGCTGGTGCCGGCGGACTGGGCGGCGTAGAGGGTGGAGACGGTGGCGAGCTCGTCCCTGGCGACCCGGAACGCCGGGTCGGGCAGGGCGCCGGTGGTGTGCAGGAACAGGTCGTAGCGGTCGGGCAGGCGGCCGTCCTTGCGATCCGGTCCGCGCTGGAGGCTCTGCACGGCGAAGTCCAGCGTGCCGGCGGCCGGCCGGCCGCCCGGGATCACATAGAGGTTGCCGGGCATGCCGAGGGCGAGCGCCTCGCCGGCGCACGGGGCGCCCTGCGCGCTGCGGTAGCAGAAGCCGGCCGACAGCGAGAACGGCACGACGTCCCGGTCGGGCACGGCGACAGTGATCTGTCGGCCCTGACGGCCGTCGACGGAGAGCCGGCTGTCGCCGCGCAGGTCCAGTTCCGGCTGGAGCAGCAGGGTGGCGCTGGGACGGCCGCCGTTCCTGCCGGGGGTGACGAGCTTGCCGGCGAGGTTGTAACGGCCCTCCGGGACGCGGACGGTGGCGGTGCCGTCGGTGAACCGCAACGCGTACGCCGCGCGGGTGTCGAGGTCGACGAGGTGGAGCTGGGAGAAGCCGGTCTGCCAGTCGCCCGGGCCGAGCGGCGCCCCCTCCCGGTCCACTGCCTGCACGGTGATCTCGTGGTGCACGGCCTCCCGGCTCAGGGCGAAGGCCGTGGTGACGGACGGGACCGTCACGCCGCCGGCACCGCCTTCGCTCGCGGTGACCCGGCCGCTGAGGGTGGCGCCGGCGGCGACCGCGGCCGGGTCGGCGGTGACCGTGGCCCGGCCGCTGCTGCCGGCGGGCAGCGTCAGTCGGGTGGGGGCCACGGTGAGCGCGCCGGCTGGCCTTGAGGCGCCGTCGGCGGCGGTGACCGAGGTGGCCAGGTCGAGGGTGACCGGCTCCCGGCCGGTGTTCCGGTAGGTGACGGTGCGGGTCACCGCGGGGCCGGTCTGCTGGTCGGTGAAGCGGATCCCGGTGGACTCGGCGGTGGCGAGCACGGTCTGCGCGGTGGCGCGGGCGGCGTCCAGCCGGCCGGCCCCCTGCTGGTAGCTGCTCTGGTCGGCGGCGGGCCGGGCGGAGGAGGTGAGGGCCGCCTTGAGCTGCGGTCCCTTCCAGTCCGGGTGCTGCTGAAGCAGCAGGGCGGCGGCGCCGGCGACGTGCGGGGCGGCCATCGAGGTGCCGGAGATGGCGGTGTAGTGGTCGCCGACCGGGCTCTGGCCGGTGGTGCCGGCGGCCCGGGCGGCGACGATGTCGCTGCCCGGCGCGGTGAGGTCCGGCTTGACGGCGTGGTCGCCGGCGCGCGGTCCCTGGCTGGAGAGCCGGGAGAGCCGGTCGTCCCGGTCGACCGAGCCGACGGTGAGCGCGGCATCGGCCGAGCCCGGGGTGCCGACCGTCCCGGCCCGGCCGCTGTTGCCCGCGGCGGCGACGAACAGCGTGCCGTACCGGTCGGAGAGCGCGTTGACGGCCTGGGCCATCGGGTCGGTGCCGTCGGTGGGCGGGCCGGTGAGGCTGACGTTCACGATCGGCGCCCGGGCCGCGGCCCACTCCATGCCCTGGAGGACCCATGACTCCTGGCCGCTGCCCTGGTCGTCGAGGACCTTGCCGACCAGCAGCTCGGCGTCGGGGGCGACGCCCTTGAAGCGGCCCTCGGAGGCGGCGCCGTCCCCGCCGACGATCGAGGCGACGTGGGTGCCGTGCCCGTCGGCGTCCTTCACCCCGGCGGCAGCGCCGGTGAAGTCGGAGCTCTCGCCGATCGAGCCGGCCAGGTCGGGGTGACCGCCGTCGATCCCGGTGTCCAGCACCGCGACCTTGACCCCCCGGCCGGTGAGGCCCGAGCGCCAGGCCTCGGGCGCGCCGATCTGCGCGGTGGAGCGGTCCAGGGCGGCGCCGACCTTGCCGTCCAGCCAGATCTTCGCGACGCCCGGGGCCAGCCCGGCCGCTCCCTCGGCGAGGCCCGCGGTGGTAGTGGCGGCGGCCGGGCCGAGCCGCTGCCAGAGCTCCCCGGTGCGGCGCTTGTCGGCGCGCAGCGCCGCCCCGTGCACGCTCTCCAGCTCGCGGACGGCGGTGACGCCCGGCGGCGGCGCGGTGGCGGCCAGGCCGACGGCCGGGCCGGCCCCCGGCTCGCGGCCGACGATCAACGGCAGCTCCCGGCTGCCGCCGTCGTCGTAGCCCTGGGCGATCAGCCCGGCGACGTCGAAGAGCCGCGGGTCGAGCCGCCCCGCGCGCAGCGGCTGCTCGGCGTCCTGCGGAACCAGGTTGACGCTGCCGGGGGCGCCCGGCGCCCGGCTGAAGGTCAACTCGGCGCGTCCGGGGCCGGGCTGGACGCCGGTCACCGCGACCGTGCCGTCGGCTGCGACCCGGGCGGTGACCCGGTCGCCGGTGATCAGGGTGACCTGGACCGGCCTCCCCGCTCCGGCCGCCGCGCCCGGTCCGCCGGCGGCGGGCGACGTGGCCGGTCGCGCCCAGGCGGCCGGTGCGGCCACCGTTCCCACGAGTACCGCTCCCAGCAGAGCGGCCGTCAGCCGCCCCGTCCTCGATGTCCTGCGCATGCGCATCCGTCCCCTCCGGCGGGACCCGGTCCGGGCCCGGTCCCCGCGTGTTCGGTCTGTCGTGGGGATCGACGGAACGGAGCCCGGCGCAGGATGTCATGAGTCGTCAGGAAAAATCCCTCGGAAAAAATCGGCGAACCGTGACATCTCCGGGGCCTGCCCGTTCCGTCGATGTGTACAGAAACGAACGGAGGCCTCCCATGCGCACCTCTGACCTGGACGAGTTCCGCACCTTCGCCGAGGAGCGGCTGGAGGACATGCGGCGTACCGCCTACTGGATCTGCGGCGACTGGCACCACGCCGAGGACATCACCCAGATCGCGCTGACCAAGCTCTACGCGAACTGGGACCGCCGACACCGGATCGACAACCTGGAGGCGTACGCCCAGACCGTGGTGACCCGCGCCAGCATCGACCACTGCAGACGACGGTGGCGCAGAGAGCGGCCGACGGAGACGCTGCCCGACTCCGCCGGACCGGCGACGGACCCGTCGCTCAGCCTGCAGGTCAGGACGGCGCTCAGCGCCCTGCCGACGCGTCAGCGCGCGGTCGTCGTCCTGAGGTTCTGGGTCGACATGGACATCCCGACGACGGCGCGGGCGCTCAACTGCAGCGTCGGCACCGTCAAGAGCCACACCGCCAGGGCGCTCGCCAAGCTGCGCGAGCTGCTGGGCGAGACCGATCCGTTCGAGCAGCTCACCACCGCGCCCGCTCCCGCGACGCGCACCCGGTGAGCGCCCCCGTCAAGGAAATCCGAAACCCCGTGAAGGACGCCCCGTGAGAAACAACGACACTCCTGACGACCAGGACGACATCCGCCTCCTCCTCGCGGCCGGGCTCGGCGCCGAACCGCCGCTGCGGGCCGGGACGGTCGAGGCGGCGATGGCCGCCGGCCGCCGCCGCAGCGGGGTGCGGCGGCTGGCCCGGACCGGGGCCGGCGCGGGCGTCACCGCCGCCCTCGCCACCGTGGTGGTGTGCCTCGCCTCGGCGGCTCCCGCCTCCGGCCCCGTCGCCGCGCCGACGGCCGCCGTCGCCGATCCGCTGACCGGCCCGGTCGCCCTGGTCGGCGAGGTCGGCGAGGCCCCGCAGGCGCTGCGTCCCGATTCCTTCGGGCCCGGCACCGACCGGCCGACCGGCTGGACCAGCGAGCGGCTCGGGGCGACGCTCGCCGGACTGCTGCCGCCCGGTGCCTCCGACGTCCGGGCCGGGGACATCGCCGGACGCACCTTCCGGGTCGTCTGGCGCGGCGCGGGCGGCCCGGTGGAGTTCATCGGCGGCGGCGAGCGGACGGCGGACGCCCCGAAGGTCCCGCTGTGCGCCACGGTGGCCCTTCCGAAGATCACCCCGCTTCCCGGCCACCCCGCACCCGAGGAGGTGGCGCCGACCAGCCGGTGCGAGCTGGTCGACCTGCCCGACGGCGGCCGGGCCGAGGCGGTGACGCTCACCTTCCCGCAGGGCGGGCGCACCTCGCAGTACGTCCGCGTGCTGCGGGCCGACGGCCGGACGGTCACCCTCCAGCAGTTCCCGGAACGGCCGGAGGGCTCGTTGGACACGACCGCGCTGCTGGCGATCGCCAACGATCCCGCCTGGCGGTTCTGAACGCGGGTCGTCTCCCGCCGGTCGGCAGCCGTCCGACCGGCGGGGGACGGCGAGGACCGAAGGAGGCCGGTCGGGGGACGGGGCGTGGGCCCGCGTCCGGTCCCCCGATCCGGGGCTGCGGCCCGGCGTGCGGGGCCGGGGTCAGCGGGCCCCGGTCCGGGCCTGCGCCCGGGCCAGCATCTCCCGGGCGTCCGCCAGGTCCTCCGCCGTGGGCGCGTCGTCCTGGGTGAAGCTGCGCCGCCAGTAGCCGCTGAACTCGACCGACGCCTTCGGCACGCCGCGTTCCTCGACCAGGTGGCGGCGCAGCGTGCGCACCGCGGACGCCTCGCCGGCCAGCCAGGCGAACGGCGTGCCGGTCGGCAGCTCGGCGGCGGCGACGGCCTCGGCCAGCCGCCGGCCGGGCACGGCACCGTCACGGTGCAGCCACCGCACGGCCGTTCCGGCCGGGCCGGGCAGGGGCTGCTCCTCGGCGCGGTCCGCGACCTCGGCGAACACCAGCGTCCGGGTGCCCTCGGGCAGCGCCGCCAGCAGGGTGGCGATCGCGGGCAGCGCCGACTCGTCGCCCGCCATCAGGACCCAGTCCGCCGCCGCGGCAGCGGACGTGATCGAGAGAGGGGAGGCGTACAGCGCGGAGGGTCCGACCATGCCCAGGCGGTCCCCGGGCCGGGCCCGTTCGGCCCAGGCGCTCGCCGGGCCGGTGTCACCGTGCAGCACGAAATCGATCTCCAGCTGCCTGGTCCCGGTCCGGCGCCGGCGGACGGTGAAGCTGCGCATCCACGGACGCTCGGCCTCCGGGACGGCCAGGTACGCCTGGTACCAGCCCATGGCGTCCTCGCTCGGCCCGGGAAGGACGGGGGCGTCCTGGCCGGGGCGGGGGAAGCAGAGTTTGACCTGTTGGTCCGGCGAGGTGCCGACGCTCGCGTCGAGCTCCTCGGCCCGGAAGGTGATCCGGGCCGTCCGAGGCGTGATCCGCGTGACCTCGACGACCTGGACGTAGGTGACGGGAAGGCTCATGGCTCAACCTCCGGTTTCGATCCCCCGTTGATACCTTATGCCGTAAAGAGTTCCTCGGACCGAGGTTACCTTATGCGATAAGGAGTTCTGTCGTGACCGTCTTCGCCGGGCAGGGCGACGCCCGCCGCTCCATGGCGCTGCTCTGGCGCACCCCCGAGGCCCCGTCTCCCGGGCGCAGCGGGCCCAAGCCCGCGCTGAGCGTGGACGCGATCGTCCTCGCCGGAATCGCCGTCGCCGACGCCGACGGGATGGCCGCGCTCTCCATGCGCGCGGTCGGCGAGCGCCTCGGCCGCACCGCCATGGCCCTCTACACCTACGTCCCCGGCAAGGCCGAACTGCTCGACCTGATGCACGACCGGGTGCTCGCCGAGCTGCCCGCCTCCCTCGACCCGGCCCGGGACTGGCGGCCGGCCGTCACCGCCTGGGCCGAGGACGCCCTGTCCTGCTACCTCCGCCACCCCTGGGTCCTGCAGATCTCCCAGGCCCGCCCGGTCCTCGGACCCGCCGAGCTGGGCGCGATGGAGACCCTGCTCCGGATCCTCCAGGGGGCCCGTCTCGACCCCCGGCAGCTGCGGGGCACGGTCGCCGCGCTGTGGCAGTTCGTGCGGGGGTCCGCGCAGACCGCGGCGGAGGCCCGGGCCGCCGCGGCCGCCACCGGTGTGCCGGACGAGGAGTGGTGGCACGCCCGGGCCGGGCAGCTCGCCGACCTCGCCCCCGACTTCGCCGAACGCTTCCCCCTGCTCACCGCCCTCGAACAGTCCGGCGCCGCCGAGGCGGGCGCCGGGAACCCCGCTCCCGACCGCACCCGGGAGGCCTTCCGCACCGGGCTGGCCGTCCTGCTGGACGGCATCGCCGCGGCGGCCGCCCGACGCGACCCGGCCGCCACTCCTGGCGGCGGCCCCGGGGGTGGCGGCTGACGGACCGGAACTCAGTTCCCGTCGCCCAGGCGGTCCAGCAGGGCCGAGCCGAGCGCGAGCAGAACGCCCAGTCCGATCATCGCGAAGTAACCCGCCGTCTGGTGGTCGGCGGGAACGAGGTAGCGGACGAAGCCGAAGACGTGCAGGCCCCAGAGGTGGTCGGCGAGCAGGCCGCTGATCCCACCGATGATCAGGACGAAGCTCACAAAGCCGAGGAGGTTCTTCATGGCGACGACGTTAGGCAACCCGGTCCGGGGCGGGATCCGACTTTCGGCGCGACCGGGCGCCACCAAAGTCGCGCGTGCGGAGCACGGGCACGGCGGCGAGGGCCGGGGCGGCGGCCAGGGCGAAGCAGAGCGGCAGCGGCAGGTGGCCGACCAGCAGGCCCACGGTCGCGCCGCCCGCCGCCGACCCGGCGTTGCAGGCGGTGTTCACCCAGGCACCGGCGCGCGTGCGGGCGTCGGCGGCGACCGCCTCGTCCGCCACCAGGTAGGCGGTGGTGAGGGCGGGTGAGACGAAGAGGCCGGCGAGCGCGACGGCCGCGCCGAGCAGGAGGAGGTTCGGCGCGAATCCGGCGGCGGTCAGCGCCAGGCCGAGGCCGGCCGTGAACAGCGGCAGCCGGACGGCGTTGGGCAGCGGACGGTCCAGCGCGCCGAGGCCGAGGCCGCCGACCGCGCTGCCGACCGAGAGCGCGGCCAGGACCCAGCCGACCGCCTCCGGCCGGCCCTGCCGCTCGGCGAAGGCGACCACCATGAGGTCGAGCGCACCCAGCGCCAGCCCGGTCACGGCAGCCGCGAGCACGGCACTCCGCAGCGCCCGCCCACCGCCGAGCCGCCCGGCGCGCCGCCCTCGCCGGCCACCGGTCGCACTCCCGGCCGCGCCGACCGCCCGCTCGCCGCGGTCGTCCTCCCGCCCGGCGTCCCGGGCGTCGTCCCGGGCCTCGTCCTCGGCGTCGCGCCCGGCGTCCGCTGCCGCGAGCGGCGAGGCGACCAGCAGCAGGGCGCCGGTGAGCAGCAGGGCCGCGCCCGCGACGACGGCACCGGCCGGGCCGATGAGCGGCAGCAGCACACCGACCAGCAGCGGCCCGCTGACGAAGAGCAGTTCCTCGGCGACACCGTCGAGGCTGTAGGCGCGGCGGAGCAGGTCCGGGTCGGGGAGGAGCCGGCGCCAGAGCATCCGCATCACCGGGCCGAGCGGCGGTGTGCAGGCACCCGCCGCGACGACCAGCGCCGCGAGGGCCGCCGATGGCATGCCGGGCCGCGCGGTGGCGGCGGCCACGGCGAGCAGCAGCGCGGTGTACAGCGCGGCCATCGGCGGCAGCGCCCGCCGGGGGCCGTGCCGGTCGACCAGTGCGGCCCGGACCGGGGAGAGGAGGACGCTGGCGAGACCGAACAGGGCCATCGCCGCGCCCGCGGCGGAGTAGGAGCCGGTGGAGTCGCGGACGGCGAGCAGCAGCGCGAGCGGGACCACGCCGTAGGACAGGCGGCCGAGCAGGGCCGCGGCGAAGGTGCGGCCGGCGTGCGGGGCGCCGAGCACGGCGCGGTAGCCGGGGCGCCCGGCAGCGGCGTGCGGAGGCACGGAAGCGGAGGAGGGCATGGGAACGTTCCTCGGTGAGGACCGGGCGGCGGGCGGGCAACGCCCAGCGGCGCCGGAAGTGTGCGGGGACACCGGAGGACCGCGCCGACGACAGTGGTCGGGGCGGTCGCGACGGGGCCGGCTACACACAGGGAACGAACATGGTCCGAACCGTACCAGCCCGGCACGGGGCGGGGCGGGGCCCGGACGGAGCAGCGGGCCGGGCGGGGCGGCGGACGCCCGGGTACGTTCGCCGTGTGCAGCAGAGGTCACCCCACGTCAGCAGGCGCTCCCGGGCCGGACGACCGGCGGCGGCCGGCGCCGTCGCCGCGCTGGTCCTCGCGGCCGGTTCGCCCGCCGCGACGGCGAGCCCGCTGCCGGGCACCGTCACGGCGGCCTCCCCTGCCGCCCCGATCGCCCCGACTTCCCCCGCCGCCCCCACTGCCCCGGCCGCCACCGCCGCCCCGATCGCGCCGCCGGTCGCCCCAGGCACGGCGCAGGACGCGGCCACCTCGATCGGCGGCGAGCGGCTGGGCCGGCCGGCCGTCCAGGTGGCGCCCCGCGCGGGAGCACCGGAGCTGCCCGCCGTACTGACCGGTCGCTCCTGGCTGGTCGCCGACGCCGCGACCGGCGCGGTGCTGGCGGCCCGCGACGCGCACCTCCCGCTGCCGCCCGCCAGCACGCTCAAGATGCTGTTCGCGGACACCGTGATGCCCAAGTTCGACCGCTCCCTGGAGCACCGGGTGACCCTGGCCGAGCTGGCCGGGGTGGGTGCGGGCAGCAGCCTGGTCGGGATCAAGGAGAACCTGTCCTACCGGGTCGAGGACCTCTGGCGCGGGGTCTTCCTCGCCTCCGGAAACGACGCCGTGCACGTCCTGTCCCATATGAACGGCGGGCTGGCCCGTACGGTCGCGCAGATGCAGGAGCGGGCGCGCGCCCTCCAGGCCCGGGACACCCGGGTGGTCTCCCCGGACGGCTACGACCAGGACGGCCAGGTCTCCTCGGCATACGACCTCACCCTGTTCGCCCGGGCCGGGCTGCGCAACGCGGACTTCCGCAGCTACTGCGCGACCCGCACCGCGCGCTTCCCCGGCGGGCTCGACCTGACCACCGGGCAGCGGACCGCCTTCGACATCGCCAACACCGACCGCCTGCTGGGCAAGTACCCCGGTCTGATCGGGGTGAAGAACGGTTACACCACCAACGCGGGTGCCACCTTCACCGGCGCGGCCGAGCGCGGCGGCCGGACGCTGCTGGTGACGGTGATGCACCCGGAGCAGCAGTCCAAGGTGTACGACGAGGCGGCGGCGCTGCTGGACTGGGGCTTCGCGGCGGCCGACAAGGTGGAACCGGTCGGCACCCTGGTGGAGGAGGAGCAGGCGGCCGGCCCGTCCGACCCGTCGGCCCCGGCCGCCACCGCGACCGGGGACCCGGCCACCGGGGTGCTGCCGCAGGGCGCCCGGCAGGCCGACCACGCGCTGGGCCCGGCCGGGTGGACGGCGGCCGCCCTGTGCGCGGCGCTCGCGCTCTGGGCGGCGGCCCGGATCCGGGTCCGCCGCCGCCTGCACACGCGCACCGCCGCGGCCGCCGCGCCGCCGGTGCCGCTCAGCGCCCCCGCCGTCCCCCCGCGCCCGGACTACGCCCCGTACGTCGCCGCCGCTGCGCACGCCTCTGCCCCGGACGTCACCGCCGGCCCGCGCACCCCCGCCCCGTACGGCGCCCCGACCCTGTACGGCGCCCCCGTCCCGTACAGCACCCCCGCCCCGCGCGGTGCCACCGCGGTCGGCGGGTCCACCGCCGTGGGCGGTGCCGGCCGGCGCCGGCTCGCCCGCCGGGCCCGTGGCCTGGCCCGCTCCGTCCGCGTCCGACGGCCGTCATAGCGGTCCCGGCCGGCGCCCTAGAATGCCCGGCATGAGCGCCGCCACTCCCCACCCCGACCCGCACCGGCCGAAGCGGCTCGAACGCCTCGTCAGCCTCTCCTCCGGGAGCTACCTGCTGGTCACCACCTTCAAGAAGGACGGCACCGCCGTGCCGACCCCGGTGTGGGTGGTGCGCGACGGCGAGGCGCTCGGCATCTGGACCGTCGCGGACTCCTGGAAGGTCAAGCGGATCCGCAACCGCCCGGACGTCCTGGTCGGCCCCTGCGACGTGCGCGGCAATCCGACCGGCGAGTCCTTCCCGGCCACCGCCGAGATCCTCGGCCCCGAGCGCACGGCCGCCTACCGGACGCTGCTGCGGCAGAAGTACGGCCTGGTCGGCGTCGTCACGGTGCTCGGCAGCCGGCTGCGGCGCGGCGAACGCGGCACCGTCGGCATCCGGCTCACCCTCACCGAGGACTGACGGACCCCGCGCCGTCCGGCGCCGCCCCACCGGTCACCTCCGCCCCCTCAGCCACGGGCGACTCTTCCGGTACATGTCAGCCGAAACGTTCTTCCGTTGTACGCCTGGCCGTCCGCCAGAGCGCGCGGTATGGCAACGGTGGCGCTGCTACAACACACAGCGCCCCACCATCAACTGTTCGCGCGTCAGGAGGACGCCCCATGCGGCGAACCGATCGAGTCCGGCTCCGTACCCTGGCGGTGGCATCGGCCGCCGCCGTCGTAGGAGCGCTCATAGCCCTCCCGGCCGGCACCGCGCACGCGGTGTCGCCGGACATCGTGATCAGCCAGGTGTACGGCGGCGGCGGCAACTCCGGGGCCCCGTACGCCAATGACTTCATCGAGCTGTACAACCGCGGCGCCACGCCGGTCACCGTCACCGGCTGGACCGTCCAGTACGCCTCGGCGGCCGGCTCGTCGTGGGCGAGGACCACGCTGTCGGGCACCATCGCCCCCGGCAAGTACTACCTGGTCCAGGAGGCGGCCGGCACCGGCACGGGCGCCGCCCTGCCGACGCCCGACGCCACCGGCACGATCGCCCTGGGCGCCAACGCCGGCAAGGTCGCACTGGTCACCAACTCCACCGCGCTGACCTGCTCCACCGGCTGCGCCACCCAGTCCGGGGTGAAGGACTTCGTCGGCTACGGCACGACCGCGAGCTCGGCCGAGGGCTCGCCGACCGGCAACCTCGCCAACACCACCGCCGCGCTGCGGGCGGGCGGCGGCGCCACCGACACCGACAACAACGCGGCCGACTTCGCCGTCACCGCGCCCACCCCGCGCAACTCCTCCTCCGGCGGCGGGACCGGCGGCGGGACCCGCATCCACACCATCCAGGGCGCGGCCCGCACCTCCCCGCTGGCCGGCCAGGCGGTCAGCGCCGTCCCCGGCGTGGTCACGGCGGTCGGCCCGAGCGGCTACTGGTTCCAGGACCCGCAGCCCGACGCCGACCCGGCCACCAGCGAGGCGGTCTACGTCTACACCACGGGCGCGCCGGGCGTGGCCGTCGGCGACTCGGTCACCGTCGGCGGCACGGTGTCCGAGTACCGGCCGGGCGGCACCGGCGGCACCACCAACCTCACCGTCACCGAGCTCACCGCGCCCACCACCACCGTCCTCGCCCACAACGTCGCGCTGCCCGCCGCCACCGTGGTCGGCGCGGGCGGCCGGATCCCGCCGGCCGCGGTGATCTCCAGCGTCACCACGGGCGACGTCGAGACGGCCGGCGGCTTCCAGCCGGCCACCGACGGCCTGGACTTCTGGGAGTCGCTGGAGGGCATGCGGGTCCAGCTGAACAACGCGGCCGTGGTCGGCCCGAGCAGTTCCTTCGGCGAGATCCCGGTCGTCCCGCAGGGCTCGACCACCCGCACCACCCGCGGCGGCATCCTGCTGCAGGCCGCCGACGGCAACCCCGAGCGGGTCCTGCTGGACGACGTGCTCGCCCCGACGCCGACCGCCAACGTGGGGGACACCCTCTCCGGCGCCACCGTCGGCGTCCTCGACTACTCCTTCGGCAACTTCAAGCTGCTGGTCACCGCGACCCCGACCGTCGCCTCCGGCGCTCTCACCGCCGAGACCACCGCCGCCCCGACCGCCGGCCAGCTCGCCACCGCGACCTTCAACGTCGAGAACCTCGCCCCGAGCGACCCGCAGAGCAAGTTCGACGGCCTCGCCGCGGCCGTCGTCAACAACCTCCGCTCGCCCGACCTGGTCGCCCTGGAGGAGATCCAGGACAACTCCGGCGCGACCGACAACGGGGTGGTCGCGGCCGACCAGACCGTCGCCAAGCTGGTCGCCGCGATCACCGCGGCCGGCGGCCCGGCCTACTCCTACCGTCAGATCGACCCGGTGAACGACCAGGACGGCGGCCAGCCCGGCGGCAACATCCGCCAGGTCTTCCTCTACCGCACCGACCGCGGCCTGAGCTTCACCGACCGCCCCGGCGCCGGCTCCACCACCGCCGACTCGGTCGTCAACAACGCCGGCACGCCCGCCCTCGCCTACTCCCCCGGCCGGATCGACCCGACCAACTCGGCCTTCAACGCCAGCCGCAAGCCGCTCGCCGGCGAGTTCCGCTGGAACGGCCGCCCGGTCTTCGTGATCGCCAACCACTTCAACTCCAAGGGCGGCGACCAGCCCCTCTTCGGCCGCTACCAGCAGCCGGCCCGCCCCTCGGAGACCCAGCGGCACGCGCAGGCCACCGTGGTGAAGAACTTCACCGACCAGATCCTCGCCGTCGACCCGAACGCCGCCGTCATCGTCCTCGGCGACCTCAACGACTTCGAGTTCTCGCAGACCGCCGACCTGCTCACCGCCGGCGGCTCCCTGGTCGACCTCCCCCGCACCCTCCCCCTCGCCGAGCGCTACACCTACGTCTACGAGGGCAACTCCCAGGTGCTGGACCACATCCTCATCTCCCCCGCCCTCGCGGCCAAGGCGTACAGCTACGACATCGTCCACCTCAACGCCGAGTTCGCCACCCAGCTGAGCGACCACGACCCGCAGGTCGTCCGCATCCCGCTGCCCTAGGGCGGCCGCACACCAGGCCCCGACTGCCCCGGCGTCACCTCCCCGACGCCGGGGCAGCGCCGTACCCCGCGACCGGGACGGTCCAACTGCCTGCGTACAATCTCTTCGCAATCCCGTCATATCAACTGGTCACCACACATCGCAGCTGCGCCCACGCCGACGGCGCGGCCCGCTCCTCTGGGGGGACATTCGTGCAGGAAATGGTCAAGGGCGCCAACGTCGGACTCGCGACGCTGGGCGAGAGCACCGACGCCGTCACGGTGATCCTGGGGTGGAGCAGTCCCGGGGGCGACGGGGACGCGGACGTCTCGGTGCTGCTCCTGACCGGTGAGGGCAAGGTCCGCGACAACGCCGACTTCTTCTTCTACAACAACCCCACCGCCGAGGACGGCAGCGTCCACCTGCTCGGCCAGAGCCCGACCGAGGTCGGCACCGAGGACCGCATCCAGCTCGACCTCACCGCCGTCCCGGCCGACATCGAGCGCCTGGTGGTCGCCGCGAGCCGCCACCAGCGCGCGCCCTTCGGTCAGTTGGAGGACCTCCGGCTCGAACTGGCCGGCCCCGGCGGCGAGCGGCTGCTCGGCTTCTCCATCACCGACGCCGACTCCGAGAGCGCCTTCGTCTTCGGCGAGATCTACCGGCGCAACGAGGAGTGGAAGTTCCGCGCCATCGGCCAGGGCTACGACACCGGACTCGCCGGGCTGGCCACGGACTTCGGCATCGAGATCGAGGACGACGAGGACCAGGACGACGAGGGCCAGGGCGACGGGTACGACGGGAACGAGGACGACGGGAACACGTCGGTCGCAGGTGACACCACCCGCGAGGCCCCCGGCCGGACCGAGCCGAAGGCCGACCCGACGGCCGACCGGACCGGCGACCGGACGGCCGACGCGATGACCAAGCCGCCGGTGTCCGCCCCGGCCCCCGCGCCCGAAACCGCGGCCGCCGGTCCGGACCCGGCACCCGCCGCACCCAAGCGCCTGCGCACGGCCAAGAAGAAGGTCACCCTCCCCAAGGCCGCCAAGCCCTCGCTCGCCGAGAACGACGGCTGGCGCACCGCGCGGCTCTTCCCGGCCACCACGCTGAAGAGCGACCGCGAGCGCGAGGTCCGCGCCACCTCCGTCCTGCTCTCCGTGATGGCCCAGGTGCCGGAGTTCGGCCGGCGCCTCACCGCGGCGTTCGGCGCGCCCGCCGGCCGCACCGAGACCTTCACCGAGGTCTCGCTCCCGCACGGGGACTCGCCGAAGCGGCCCGACGGCGTCATCCGCGTCGAGCGCGCCGGCCGGCTCTGGACGGCGCTCGTCGAGAGCAAGACCAACGGCAACCCGCTGAAGGCCGAGCAGGTCCAGGACTACATGGACATCGCCGCCCGGCGCGGCTACGAGGCCGTCATCACCCTCTCCAACGACGTGGCCCTGGAGGGGAGTCCGCTCGTCCAGGTCAAGGTCGACGGCCGGCGCAAGCACAAGGTGCTGCTCGGTCACCTCTCCTGGGCCGAGGTCGCGTACCAGGCGAAGATGCTGATCCGGCACGAGGGCGTCGGCAATCCCGCGCACGCCTGGCTGCTCCAGGAGCTGCTGCACTACCTGCAGCACGAGAACTCGGGCTGCCACGGCTTCCAGAACATGGGCCCGGCCTGGGTCCCGGTCCGCAAGGCCATCGACGAGGAGACGCTCACCGCCGGGGACGAGCGCGCCACCCAGGTGGTGGAGAGCTGGGAGCGGCTGATCCGGCAGGTCAGCTTCCAGCTCGGCGGCGAACTCGGCGTCAAGGTGCTGCCGGTCCAGCGGGCCCGGCGCGGCGAGGACGCCGGGGTGCGGCGGGCCGCGCTGGCCGACCGGCTCTGCGAGGACGGCCGCCTGAACGCGGAGATCCGGATCGAGGACGCGGTCGGCACCATCGCCATCGCGGCCGACCTGCGGGTCGGCAAGCTGCGGACCTCCACCGAGATCCCGGCCCCCGAACAGGGCTACCCGCTGAGCTGGGTCAAGCGGCTGGTCCGGCAGCTCGGCGAGGCCCCGGCCGACCTGCACGTCGAGACGCTCACCGACGGCGCCTCGGCCGGCCCCCGGGGCACCCTGGAGAAGCTCCGGCCCGAGCCGGGCGACCTGCTACCGAAGGACGCCTCGCGGATCACCGGCTTCCGGCTCTCGCTGTCCAAGAGCATGGGGAGCACCCGGGGGAACGCCGAGAGCGGGTTCATCCGGAGCGTGGACGCCGCCGTCGAGCGGTTCCACTCGGGCGTCCTGGTCCACCTCGACCAGCGGACGGGCCGCCGGGCGTAGCACCGCCCCCGGAGGGCCGGTCACCCGAGAACCGAAGCAACGGGCCGGGGCGCGTGCGGGAGACCGTGCGTGCCCCGGCCCGCGGCGTGTCCGGGCAGCGCAACGGGGTGGGGGTATGTGATTCGGGTCATTCGGGGTGTTCGGGAACTCCGCGGCTCGCTGGGACGACTGGTGGGGGGTGAGTGGGATGTCGCCGGGTGGCCGGCCGTTGAGTGTGCTGGCGGGGTTCGCCCTGCTGCTGGTGGTGGTGTTCGTCGTGGCCTTCGCCGTGGGGCGCGGGGCCGGGCCGGTGACGCCCGGGCTGACGCCCGGCGGGGGCGGCGACAGGCCCGGGATGGGGCACGACATGGGGGCGGGCCGGTGACGTCCGTGACGGAGAACGCCGGGAGCGCGGGCCACGGGGACGCCGGGGCGCTGGTGAGCACCGACCTGGCGGTCGGCGGGATGACCTGCGCGGCCTGTGTGAGCCGGGTGGAGAAGCGGCTGGCCCGGATCGAGGGCGTGAGCGCCGGGGTGAACCTGGCCACCGGACGGGCGCGGGTGCTGCACCCGGCCGCGGTGGGCGTCGAGGAGCTGGTCGCGGCGGTCGAACGGGCCGGGTACACAGCCGAGTTGGCGCCCGACGGGGTACCGTCCGCCGGTCCGGGGGCGGAGGACCCCGGGGACCGCCGGCGGCTGCTGGTGACGGCGCTGCTGGCCGTGCCCGTGGTGGTGCTGTCGATGGTGCCCTCGCTGCAGTTCGCGGCCTGGCAGTGGGTCTGCTTCGGGCTGGCGCTGCCGGTGGTGAGCTGGGGCTCGGCCGGGTTCCACCGGCGGGCCTGGCAGGGCCTGCGGCACGCCGCGGCGACCATGGACACCCTGGTGAGCCTCGGCGTGGTCGCGTCGTTCGGCTGGTCCGCGTACGCGCTGCTGTTCGGCGGGGCGGGCGAGATCGGCATGCGGATGCCGTTCTCGCTGACGGCGGACGGCGGCGGCACCGCGCACGTCTACCTGGAGGCGGCCGTCGGGGTGCCGCTGTTCGTGCTGGCCGGCCGGCTGCTGGAGGGGCGGGTGCGGCAGCGCAGCGGCTCGGCGCTGCGGGCGCTCGCCGAACTCGGCGCGAAGGAGGTCTGCGTCCGCGATCCGCGCAGCGGCGAGGAGCACCTGCTGCCGATCGAACAGCTGCTGCCGGGGCAGGAGTTCGTGGTCCGGCCCGGCGAGCGGGTGGCCACCGACGGGGTGGTGGTCGAGGGCGGTTCGGCGCTGGACCTGAGCCTGCTGACCGGCGAGTCGGTCCCGGTGGAGGTCGGGCCGGGCGACCAGGTCGCGGGCGCCACGGTGAACGTCGGCGGGGCGCTGGTGGTGCGGGCGACGGCGGTCGGCGCGGACACCCAACTGGCCCGGATCACCGCGCTGGTGGCGGACGCCCAGGCGGGCAAGGCGCGGGCGCAGCGGCTCGCGGACACCGTCGCCGGGGTGTTCGTGCCCTGCGTGCTGACGGTGGCGGTCTGCGTGCTGGGCTTCTGGCTGGGCGCGGGCGCCGACCCGCAGGCGGCGGTGACGGCGGCGGTCGCCGTGCTGGTGGTGGCCTGCCCGTGCGCGCTGGGCCTGGCCACGCCGACCGCGCTGCTGGCGGCGACCGGGCGCGGCGCCGAACTGGGCGTGCTGGTGCGCGGCCCGGAGGTGCTGGAGAGCCTGCGCCGGGTCGACACCGTGGTGCTGGACAAGACCGGCACGCTGACCACCGGCCGGATGGAGCTCGCGGCGGTGGCCGTGGCCGTCGGCGCGGGGGTCGACGAGGACCGGGTGCTGCGGCTCGCGGGAGCCGTCGAGCACCGTTCGGAGCACCCGATCGGGCGGGCCGTCGTGGGGGCGGCCCGGGCCCGGTGCGGCTCCGAGCCCCTTCCGGCGGTGGACCGCTTCGCGGCCACCGCCGGAGTCGGGGTGTCCGGCGAGGTCGAGGGCCGCCGGGTGCGGGTGGTCCGCCCGGACGACGCCGACGGGCCGCTGCCGGAAGAGCTGGAGCGGGCGCTGGCGGACGCCTCGGCGGCGGGCCGCACACCGGTGGTGGTGGAGCTGGACGGGCGGCCGACGGCCGTCCTGGCGGTCGGCGACACACTGCGCTCGGGCAGTTGGCGCGCGCTGCACCGGCTGCGCGGCATGGGCCTGGAGCCGGTGCTGCTGACCGGGGACGGGCCGGGCGCGGCCCGCGCGGTCGCGGCGGAGCTGGGCATCGAGCAGGTGCACTCCTCGGCCTCGCCGGAGCGCAAGGCCGAGGTGGTCGCGGAGCTGAAGGCCGCCGGGCGGACCACGGCGGTGGTCGGCGACGGGGTCAACGACGCCGTCGCGCTGGCCTCCGCGGACCTCGGGGTGGCACTGGCCTCGGGCAGTGACGCGGCGATCGGCGCGGCCGGGCTGACGCTGGTGCGCGGGGACATCGAGGCGGTGGTGGACGCGGTCCGGCTGGCCCGGCGCACCCTGGCCACGATCCGGGCCAACCTGCTCTGGGCGTTCGGGTACAACGTGGTGCTGATCCCGCTGGCGGCGGTGGGGCTGCTGAACCCGATGCTGGCGGCGGTGGCGATGTCGCTGAGTTCGCTGCTGGTGGTGGGCAACAGCCTGCGGCTGCGGACCTGGCGCCCCGGGCGCGGCAGCGCGGACGGGCGCGGAAGCGGCGGTCCCGGAAACGGCGGGCCCGGAGGCGGCGGACCCGGCGCCCGCGGCACCACGGGCACGGCGCGGCGGCCGGCCCGGGCGCGGCGTTCGGCGGGTGCGGCGTGGTGAGCGGGCGGGGGGCCGGGAGGTCGAGGGCGGTCGAGCGGCTGAAGGTGGCCGGGCCGCCGGTGGCGGCGGCCGCGGTGGCGCTCGCGCTGCTCTCCGGGTGGACGGCGATCGGCGGGGCCGGGACGGCGCGCCCGGTCGTGGTGGAACCGGGCTGGATGCTGCTGCCCTCGGCGGGCGGGGTACCGGCCACCGCCGCCTTCTTCACCGTCCGCAACCCCGGCGACATACCGGACGAGCTCACGGCCGTGAGCTGGGAGTTCGGCGGCAAGGTGACGCTGAAGCGGCATCTGCACCAGGGCGCCTCGGGCCGGTGGGAGCCGGTCGCGGCGCTGCCGGTGCCGGAGCGCGGCGCGTTGGTGATGTCACCGGAGGACGCCGATCTGATGATCACCAATCCGCCCCCGCTGAAGGTCGGGCAGTGGGTGGAGTTCACCCTCGACTTCCGCAACAGCCCGCAGCTGCGGGTCAAGGCGGAGGTGCTGCCTCCCGGCGGGCGGCGGGGCGGCGGCTGAGGACTTCCCGGGGGTCTTGTCGGTGGGGTCGGGTAGTTTGTGTCCGTCCCCAGGAGGGCGCCGGGAAATAGGGTGCCCGAACCAAGTCGCCTGTGCTTGTCTGTGTCACGTCGTCACACCGTCACGTCGGACACGGACGCACGCCGTACCCGCCGGCCGCACCGGCACCCGCCGTCACACCCAGGAGCACCGTCATCAACACCGTGATACGCCGGTCCGCCCGCACCACCCTGGTCGCGGCCGCCTGCAGCGCCGTTCTCGCCACCGGACTCGCCGCCTGCGGCACCGTGCAGCAGCTCAGCGCCGCCGACAAGGTGTCGACGGCCTTCGACAAGCTCGGCCTGAGCAAGTCCCTCAGCGCCAAGCTGTCGGTCGACGCCACCCCCGACCAGATCGAGGCGTTCGGGGCGGCCACCGGCGAGAAGATCGACAAGGAGAGCGCGGCCGCGCTGGCCGCCGTGAGCCTGTCCGTCGCGTTCAGTGCGGACAAGCCGCTGAAGGACATCCAGCCGTCCAAGGGCACCGGCGGCACCGCGCCGGCCGACGCCTCGCTCTCCACCTCGGTCGCGCTCACCGGCAAGGGCGGCGCGTCGCTCTTCGAGCTGCGCCAGGTCGGCGACCGGGCCTACGCGCGGGCGGACCTCCCCGGCTTCGCACGCCTGGTCGGCGAGGACGCCTCCGAGGTCAAGGAGCTGACCAAGGGTCTGCCCGCCGCCCTGCAGGGCGCGCTGGAGGGCACCTGGGTCTCCTTCGACACGAAGGAGTTCAAGGAGGCCGGCGGGGCGGGCGGCACGGGCACGGCCGGGGCCTCCCCCGCCCCGACGCTCGACCCCAAGCTCTCGGACGGACTGGCCGCGTCGCTGAAGGACATCCTCGGTCACGACCTGTCCTTCGAGGACAAGGGGAAGCAGGACGGCAAGGAGCGGATCACCGTCACCGCCCCGGCCCGCAAGCTGGCGGACGATCTGCTGAAGGCCTTCGAGCCGCTCACCAAGGAGATCCCGAACCTCGGCAAGCTGCCGAAGACCGCTCCGAAGGACGTCCCGGACCGCAACCTGGCCCTGGACCTCTTCCTCGACGGCGGCGCGCTGTCCGCCGTGACCTTCGACCTCGCCCAGCTGGACGGGAAGGCCGGCCCCGGCACCCCCCTGCCGCTGCGGATCGCGTTCGGCAAGGACGCCCCGGCGGTCCAGGCCCCCGCCGGCGCCGCCACCATCACCTCGGACGACCTCGGCGGCCTCCTCGGCTCGTTCCTCGGCGGCTCGTTCCTCGGCGGCTCGCTCGGCGACGGCCCGCTGGGCTCCGCCGGAGCCGGCTCCGACGGCACGGGCGGGGCGGCCGCGCCGCTCACCGACGCCCAGGTGAAGGAGCTGACCGCCGGTGACGCCATGAACGAGGAGCAGGTGCGGCTCTACAACCAGCTGGGCATGAGCTACCAGGACATCAAGGACCTCGCCGCCATGGGCTCCTGACCGCACAGGGCGCACCGCACACCACGTCCGCCCCGCCGTGCCCGAGGAGGCACGGCGGGGCGGACGTTTCGCGCGCTGGACCCGCCGGCGGCGCCGCTACGCAGGTGCCCCTACGCAGGCCCCGGGCCGGAGGGCGCCGGCGGGTCGAGGAGGTCCGCCGCCGGCCGGCGCGGCGTGGCGGCACCGGGCGGGCCGTAGCCCACCCGCAGCACCAGCTGGACGTGGCCGGGGCCCTCGGCGGGGTCGCGCAGCCGCCAGCGCAGATCCGGCCACTCGACCGCCTGGTGCCACACCGTCAGCCGCAGCCCGTGCACGGTGGCCAGCAGCCAGGCCCGTTCCAGCGCCTGCCCGGTGCGCAGCCAGTGCGCGGGCCCGTCCCCGGTGGTCGCCAGCGTGCACAGCTGGGGCAGCGCCTCGAAGCGCCGGGACGGCTGCAGCGGCCCCTCGTGGTGCGGCGGGCGTCCGGCGAACTCGCGCATCGGGACCCGGGCGTCATGGTCCTGCGGGCCGAGCACGGCGTACGGCAGGCCGTCGACGGGGGCCTGCTCCGTGTCCGGCCGCAGCCAGGATCGGGTCTCGGCCTGCCGGGCGGGGTCGTGGGCGATCCGGTCCTCGGCCTCGGCGGTGACCTCCAGCACCCGGCGCACCCCGTCCTCCTCCAGCACCGCGAGCGCCACGCCCTCCTCCCGCGCGGCCGCGATCAGCTCCGCGGCGACCGCCTCGGGGACGTCCCGGTTGGTGAACGGCTGGCGGCTGGAGTGGCGCCCGGCGATCGCCGGGTAGAGGTCCCGTCCGAACGGCCCGGTCTCCGGGGCGGCGTCCCCGGCGGTGGGGCCGGAGAGGTCGAGGGCGGCCAGCAGCCGCGGGTCGGCCGGGTCCGGGAGCAGCCGCACGGCGGCCCGCCGGCCCAGCCGGGCGGCCGCGACCCGGAGGTTGAACAGGGCGGCGCCCGCCGCGATGTGCAGCGCGGCGCCGTTGGCGTCCGCGAGCGGGACGGAGCGGTCCGGATCGGCGAGCACCTCGAGCCCGCCCCCGTCCGGGGTGGGGCGGAACCGCCAGGGCTGGCTGTTGTGCAGCGAGGGCGCCGCGCCGCCCGCGGCGGCGAGCAGTCGCAGGTCGGCCGGAGTGAGGGCTGACTGGGTCATGGTGATCCTCTCCTTGCCTCGACGCTCCGGAGCCGGTCGCCACGGCCGGCGCGGACACGAGTCCCGGTACTCCCGAGGGTGCGCCGGGCGGGTCACCGGCGACAGGGTCCAACGGCCCGGATGCCGTCCGGTCCCGATGCCGTCCGGCCCGGGCCCGAGGGCCGGGCCGGACGGTGCACGGTCGGGGGTCAGTCGTGCGGGACGACCACCACCGGCGCCTGGGCGTGGTGCAGCACGGCGTGGGCGATCCGGCCCAGGCGGGGGCCGAGGTCGTACGGGCGGCGCCGGCGGCCGACCACGACCAGGGCGGCGCCCGCGGAGTCCTCGACCAGGGTGCGGGCGGCGCCGAGGCGGACCTGCTCGACGACCTCGATGCCGGGGTGGCGTTCGCGGTGCGCGGCCAGGGCGGCGGCCAGCGCCTTCTCCTCCGCCGCCTGGAGCCCGGCCAGCTCGGTGCCGGAGGGCACGAAGCCGACCACCGCGAAGGAGGGCGGCAGGTCCCAGCCGTGGACGGCGCGGATCCGGGCGCCGCGCAGGGCGGCCTCGTGGAAGGCGAAGTCGAGCACCGCGTCGTCGGGCGCGGTGGCGTCCACGCCGACCAGCAGCTCGGGTACCGCAACCTCCTCCGACGGCTCTCCGGCCGGCCCGGCGGCCTCCTCCGCCGGCCGGACCACCACCACGGGCACGGCCGCGCGCCCGGCGACCGCCATGCTCACCGAGCCGACGAGCAGTCCGGTGAAGCCGCCCAGGCCGCGCGAGCCGAGCACCAGCAGGGCGGCGTCCTCGGCGGCGGCCACCAGGCCGTCCACGGCGGCGTCCAGCACCACGTCGGTGTGGACGGTCAGTCCGGGGTGCCGGGCCTGGACGTCCTCGGCCGCCGCGGTCAGCATCCGCTGGGCGGCGACCGGCAGGTCCTCGGGGCCGGCGAACGAGGCGCGGCCGTCGGTGAGCCACGGCCAGGCGTGCAGCAGCCGCAGCGGGACCCCGCGCCGCAGTGCCTCCTCGGCGGCCCAGTGGGCGGCGGCGGTGCTCTCGGGCGATCCGTCGACTCCGGCCAGGACTGCGGGCGTCATGGGAGGTTCCTTCCGCTGCGGCCCCGCCGCGCGGGGCGGGCCTTCGGGTGGCTTCCGGTCGGGGCGGGCGGTGTGCGCTGACGCACCGTCGGCCCCTGTCACCACCCTGGTCCCGGGCCGGGCGGCCCACCAGAGGCCGCAGGGCCCCTTGGGCCAGGGCCGTAGGTCCCACGAACCGTCCGCAGGGACGGCGCTTGCGGTGTGCGACCGGCGCGCGTGTGGCCGATTGCACCCCACCCGGCGCGTGCATGACCGACCCCGGCGTTCCACGCACATGCCTGCGGCACTAACGTGAATCCGACAAACCGACCGGTCGCCCGACCGAGCGCGGACCCGGACCAGCAGCACGGAAACACGAGGAGGACGCCGGTGGGCGGCGCGGAGGACACGCGGGCGGGCACCGGCGGAGACCAGCGCGAACGGGCGGACGGCGCCCCGCCGCCCGGCTGCCCCGCCCACGCCGGAACCGCCCGGGCCGCCACGGCCCAGACCACGACGGCACCGACCGCGACGCCCCGGAGCGCCACGGCATCCGCCGCCGCGCCCGTACTCGCGCCCGCCGCCGTCGGCGGCCCGCGGATACCGCAGCTGCGCCTGGACGAGCTGCTGGAGGAACTCCAGTGGCGGATCGACGCGGCGCGCGGCACCCGGGACCGGGTGCACAGCCTGCTGGAGGCGGTGCTCGCGGTCGGCCGCGAGCTGGACCTCTCCCAGGCGCTGCACCGCATCGTCGAGGCCGCCGCCGACCTGGTCGACGCCCGCTACGCAGCGCTCGGCGTGATCGGCGCGGACGGCTACACGCTCTCGCAGTTCCTGACGGTCGGGCTCGGTCAGGAGGAGATCGACGCGATCGGCCCGCCGCCGACCGGCCGGGGCATCCTCGGCGAGCTGATCCGCGACCCGCAGCCGCTGCGCTGCCCGGTGCTCTCCGAGCACCCGGCCTCGGTGGGCTTCCCGCCGAACCACCCGCCGATGCACACCTTCCTCGGGGTGCCGGTGCGGGTGCGCGGCGAGGTGTTCGGCAACCTCTACCTCACCGACAAGCGCGGCGGCCTGGACTTCGACGCGGACGACGAGGCGGTCATCTCGACGCTGGCGGTGGCCGCCGGGGTCGCCATCGACAACGCCCGGCTGTACGAGGAGGCGCAGCGCCAGCATCGGTGGCTGCGGGCGAGCGCCGAGATCACCCGCAGCCTGCTGTCGGGGGCGCCCCGGCTGGAGGTCGTGGAGCTGATCGCGCGCCGGGCCCGGGAGATCGCGGGCGCCGAGCTGGCCGATGTGTCGGTGGCGCTGGCCGACCCGGGCGAGCGGGCCGCCGAGCTGACCGTGGAGGTGGCGCTGGGCGGCCGCCCGGAGGCCCGGCTCGGGGTGACGGTGCCGGTGGACGGCACGCTGTCCGGCGCCGCGTACGCCTCGGGCTCGCCGGCGACCAGTGACGAGTTGGAGGGCGACGAGCGGTTCCCGGCCGGGCCGCCCGGGCGGTTCACCGGGCTGGGCCCGGCCGTGGCGGTGCCGCTCGGCACCGGCGAGGGGTTCGGGCGCGGTGTGCTGTTGCTGGCCCGGGAGGGCGGGCGCCCGCCCTTCACGGCCGAGGAGACCGGCCCGCTGCTGGGCTTCGCCGACCAGGCCGCGCTCGCCCTGGAGCTGGCCGAGCGGCGGCGGGACGCCGAGCAGCTGACCCTCCTGGAGGACCGCGACCGGATCGCCCGGGACCTGCACGACCTGGCCATCCAGCGGCTGTTCGCGACCGGGATGACGCTGCAGAGCGCGGGCCGGCTGATCGAGAGCCAGAGCGCGGCCGACCGGGTGAGCCGGGCGGTCGCGGACCTGGACGAGACCATCAAGATCATCCGCTCTACCATCTTCGGCCTGCGCGCGCACAGCGAGCCGGACCGGGGGCTGCGCGCCCGCGCCACCCGCGTCGTCGGCGAGGCCCAGGCCACCCTCGGCTTCGCGCCGCGGCTCAGCATGGAGGGCCTGCTGGACACCGACGTGCCGCAGGAGCTGGCCGAGCACGTGATGGCCGTGCTGGGCGAGGCGCTCAGCAACGCCGCCCGGCACGCCCGGGCGAGCCGCGTCGAGGTGGCACTGCGCGCGGCCGGCGGGACGGTGACGCTGACCGTGACCGACGACGGCGTGGGCGTGCCCGCCGGCGGGCGCCGCAGCGGTCTGCGCAACCTCTCCGAGCGCGCCGAACGGGCGGGCGGCACCTTCGAGCTGCTCCCGGCGGACGGCGGCGGCACCCGCCTGGTCTGGCAGGCCCCGCTCGGCGTGTGACCCGCGAGGACCCTCCGCAGGGGCCCGCCACGGGGAGGCACCTCGGGGCGCCGCCCCGGGGCTCCTCGGAACGCCGCCCGGCGGATCACCGGCGGCGTCTCGAAGCCGGGCCCGAAGGCGCGGTCGGCGGCGCCCGGTCTCAGGACAGGTCGGGCGTCAGGTCTCGGCCGACGACCAGTTCGGGGGCGATGCGGATCTCCACCCGGGCACCTGGGGCCTCGGCCGCGGACGGCTCGCGGACCTCGGCGCGACCGAGGACGGTGACGCACCAGCCGGTGCCGTCGGTGCCGTCCACCTCGTCGGCCTCGAAGGCGATCACCGCGCCGTCGACGGCCCGGGCCAGTTCGGAATCGGCCGCCGTGGAGAGCAGGACGCCGCCGAGCGCGTCCAGCCGGAAGCGGACCGGGAGGACGGCGGGCAGGGCGCCCACCGTGTAGACCACACGGCCCACCCCGGTACGGCCCAACAGCTCCAGCGCCCTGGTCTCGTCGAGCTCCCGCGTGCGGCGGGGCTGCGGCCGGACCCGTGGCTCGACCTGCACGGACGCGGCTTCAGGATCGGCGTTCATAGCAGCGATCGTCGCCCGCGGGGCCCGATCCGGGCGAGGGCCGATGGTCCCGCCGAGAGTCCCGCCCGGCCTACGGCGAACGTCCCTGCGGCGCACGGGGCCCCACGGACGGCTGAACGCCCGACCGGCGGGTGCGCGCCCGGACGGCAAGCGGCCCCGGTCACGGCAAGCGGCCCCGGTCACCGCAGGCGGGCGGGCGACCGGGGCCGGGTCCAAGGGCGGCGGCGTCAGCCGCGCAGGCCGTGGCCGAGCACGCGCGGGTGGTGCGCCGACCGGTCGGCGGCGGCCGACTGGCGCAGCTCGGTGGCGATCAGCGCCGCCTGCACCCGCCGCTCGACGCCGAGCTTGGCGAGCAGCCGGGAGACGTGGTTCTTGACCGTCTTCTCGGCGAGGAAGAGCCGTTCGCCGATCTGCCGGTTGGTCAGCCCCTCGCCGATCAGCGCGAGCACCTCCTGCTCGCGCGCGGTCAGCTCCGGGCCGCCGGCGGACGGCTGCGCGGGCTCGGCCGCGCTGCGCAGGCGGTTGAGCAGGCGGGTCGCGGCGCCGGGGTCGAGCATCGAGCGGCCGGAGGCGACGGTCCGGACGGCGGCGACCAGGTCGGTGCCGCTGATCTGCTTGAGCACATAGCCGGCGGCGCCCGCCATCACGGCGTCGAGCAGCGCCTCCTCGTCGTCGAAGGAGGTGAGCATCAGACAGGCGAGGTCGGGCATCCGGGAGCGCAGTTCGCGGCAGACGGCCACGCCGTCACCGTCGCCGAGGCGCACGTCCAGGACGGCGACGTCCGGGCGCAGCGCGGGGATGCGGACCAGTGCCTGCTCGGCGGTGCCGGCCTCGCCGACCACCTCCAGGTCGGGCTCGCCGTCCAGCAGGTCGTGCACGCCGCGGCGCACCACCTCGTGGTCGTCCAGCAGGAACACCCTGACCGGTGCCGGCGTCTCGGTCCCGGTCGTCTCGCTCGCCATGTCGCGGCTCCACCTTCTCCTCGCCCGGCACACCACACACCGGGTCCATCGCATCATGCCGCACCACCCGGGCCGTGCCCAGGGCCGAACGGCCCCATTGCGGCCGCGGCCGCGTCACGCCGACGGCGGCTCCTCCGTGAGCGAGGCGAGCACCCGCTCGACCGCGCCGAAGGCGACCGCGCTGTCCAGCGGGTTGGAGTAGGTGCGCGACCAGGTGATCAGCCCGCCCCGCACCCGTGCGAACACCACCATGTCGCGCGTGAAGCGCTTGCCGGTGGCCAGGACCTCGCCGTGCAGGCGGTACTCGGCGACGGCCGGCTCGGGGTCGGTGGTGCCGTGCACGGAGACCCGGTCCACGGCGTCGAAGCGCTGCATCGCCGCGCCCCGGCGCAGGTGCTCGACGAAGGCCTCCCGGCCGGGGCGCTGCGGGGGCACGCCGGGCAGCAGGTAGGGCAGTTCGAAGACCGCGTCGGTGGTGACCAGGTCGGCCACCGCCGCGTCGGGGCCCTCGCCCATGAGCCGGACGAACTGCCGGAGCACCTCGCTCGGGGAGGGGGTGGCGGTCATCGGACGCTCCTCTCGACGGGCCGGGGGCACCCCGGTCGCCTGATGACCGACCGGACGATTGACATCCGGACCGGCCACGGCTCAGCAAGGGTACGACGGAGAGACATTGACGATCAGTCGGAGTCGATCGGAATCGGTCAGATGCGGTGCCTGCGGGCGTTGCCGAGACCGATGAGCAGGAAGGCGGTGGAGACCGCGACCGCGCTGCCCGCGGCGGCGGCCAGGCGCGGGGCGAGCGGCCCGCCGCCGGCGAGCAGGATGGAGGCGGCGCCGAGCGAGGCGATCGCCAGGCCGACGAGCAGCCAGCCGAGCAGGGCCCGCGGCGAGGGGCGGACCGGCAGGGGCGCGGGGCTCGGGTCGATCAGGGCCCAGCGCACGGCCTCCTCGCGCTGTTCGAGCCGGCTCTGGAGGTGGGCGCGGACCCGCAGCAGGACGCCGGCGACCAGGCCGGCGAGGGCGATCTGGGCGGCGGGCTGCCAGGCGGGGACGGCCAGCAGCAGGCCGCCGGCCAGGGCCAGGCAGGCCCACCAGGTCACGCAGGCGGCCGCGGCCGTGCGGGCCGAGCGGGGGCGGTCCTCGCCGGCCTGGAGGTCGGCGATGGCGGGCAGGTACCAGACGCAGCCGGACGCGGTGATCGCGGCGGTGCCGATGGCCAGGACGATGTGGGACACGGGCCGTGCACTCCTCAATCCTCGGGCGGTTCGGAGGGGCCGCTCCCGCCCGCCCGGGGGCGACGCGCGGGCGGGAGCGGCGTTCTGGGGGCTGGGCCGTCAACGGCCGTCAGCCATCAGCGGTCAGCAGTAGGCCGTCAGCAGTCAACGGCCAGCAGTAGGCCGTCAGCAGTCAGCAGTCAGCGGCCAGCCGTCAGCCGTCGCCGTCCGGACGGCTGGACGCGCCGCCGCCGTCGAGCGCGCGGGAGCGGTGCTGGGCGGGCGCGTCGTACGCGGCGGGGACGACCCCGACCAGGTGCTTGGCGCGCTCGCCGTGGTGGTCCAGGTAGTCGCGGGCGGCGATCTCCGGGTGGTGCAGGTCGAAGGCCGGGGACTCGGAGCGGATCCGCGGCAGCTTGGTGAAGTTGTGGCGCGGCGGCGGGCAGGAGGTGGCCCACTCCAGGGAGCGGCCCCAGCCCCACGGGTCGTCGGAGGTGACCTTCTCGCCGTACTTGGCGGTCTTCCAGACGTTGTAGAGGAACGGCAGGATCGACAGGCCCAGCAGGAAGGACCCGATGGTGGACACCGTGTTGAGCGTGGTGAAGCCGTCGGAGGCCAGGTAGTCGGCGTAGCGGCGGGGCATGCCCTCGGCGCCGAGCCAGTGCTGGACCAGGAAGGTGCTGTGGAAGCCGATGGTGAGCGTCCAGAAGGTGATCCGGCCGAGCCGCTCGTCGAGCATCTTGCCGGTGAACTTGGGCCACCAGAAGTGGAAGCCGGCGAACATCGCGTACACCACGGTGCCGAACAGGGTGTAGTGGAAGTGCGCGACGACGAAGTAGGAGTCCGAGACGTGGAAGTCCAGCGGCGGGGCCGCGAGCAGCACGCCGGTCAGGCCGCCGAACAGGAAGGTGACCAGGAAGCCGACGGTCCACAACATCGGCGTCTCGAAGCTCAGTGAGCCCTTCCACATGGTGCCGACCCAGTTGAAGAACTTCACGCCGGTGGGCACCGCGATGAGGAAGGTCATGAACGAGAAGAACGGCAGCAGGACCTGCCCGGTGACGTACATGTGGTGGGCCCACACCGTCACCGACAGACCGGCGATCGCGATGGTGGCCGCGATCAGGCCGGAGTAGCCGAACATCGGCTTGCGGCTGAACACCGGGATGACCTCGGAGACGATGCCGAAGAACGGCAGCGCCAGGATGTACACCTCGGGATGGCCGAAGAACCAGAACAGGTGCTGCCAGAGCATGGCCCCGCCGGAGGACGGGTCGAACACGTGCGAGCCGAACTTGCGGTCGCACTCCAGGGCCAGCAGCGCGGCGGCCAGCACCGGGAAGACCAGCAGCACCAGGAGCGAGGTGAGCAGCACGTTCCAGCAGAAGATGGACATCCGGAACATGGTCAGGCCCGGGGCCCGCATGCAGATGATCGTGGTGATGAAGTTGACGGCGCCCAGGATGGAGCCGAAGCCGGACAGCGCCACGCCCATGATCCACATGTCGGCGCCGACGCCGGGCGAGTGGATCGCGTCGGACAGCGGCGCGTAGAGGAACCAGCCGAAGTCGGCGGCGCCCTGCGGGGTGGCGAAGCCGGCGGCCGCGATCAGCGAGCCGAACATGAACAGCCAGAAGGCCAGCATGTTCAGGCGCGGGAAGGCGACGTCGGGGGCGCCGATCTGCAGCGGCATGATCCAGTTGGCGAAGCCGGTGAACAGCGGCATCGCGAAGAGCAGCAGCATCACCGAGCCGTGCATGGTGAACGCCTGGTTGAACTGCTCGTTGGAGAGGATCTGCGTCCCCGGCCGGGCGAGCTCGGCGCGCATGACCAGGGCGAGGATGCCACCGATCAGGAAGAAACCGAACGAGGACACCAGGTACATGGTGCCGATCGTCTTGTGGTCGGTGGTCGTCAGCAGCCGGACCACGGACGAGCCGGGTCGCTTGACCCGTGCCTGTCCCGGTCGGGCGGCGGACGGCGGCGGCGCGCTGTCGCCCCGTGCCTCGATGGCGCTCAAGGACGCACTCCTTCGAAAACTTCTGCGGATGGATGGCGATCCATGATCGGAACGCACCACCCGTGCGCCCTAGGGCCGTTGGACCCAGCGGGCCGGGGCCGGTGGGCCTCGGATCCGGGCCTCCGGTCGGGACCACTGTCCGCCCGGCCGGCCGCCCCGCCGCCCCGCGGGTCCCGGGGGCGGGGACGACGAAGAACCGGCGCGGCCGGGAGAGTCGACGCTCTCCCGGCCGCGCCGGCGGGGGCGCGGAACCGTTCTTCCGCGCCGGGGTCCCGGTGGACCGCACGCCCCGCCCGGGAGGGGGGCGTCCGGGGGGCCGGGACGCGGGTCGGGGCCCGCGTCGGGGCGGATCGCGGGCCCCTGGGCCGGTCCTCGAACTCCCACCCGGCGGGCGGGAGTTCGAGGACCGGCCGGTCAGGAGGCGGCGGCGGTGCCCGCGATGAGCCGGTGGCCGGCCACCAGGTCCGGTTGGATGGCCACCGTGTGGTCCATCGAGGCGCTCACCCAGGGGCTCAACAGGGCGCGGTAGCGCGCCAGTCGGACGGGGTCGGTGACCGGCCGGGCGAAGCCCGTGACCACCACGCTCCAGCCCAGCCGGGTCACCGGGTCGATCGCGTCCGCCTCGTAGGCGACCACCACACCGGTGTCCTCGCGCCCCGCCGTGGCCGCGGTCAGCGCGGCGCCGTCGTGGGTGCGGATCACGATGGTGTCGTCGACCAGCAGATGGTTGACCGGGCGGATCGCGGGCAGCGCCCGGACGGTGAACACGATCCGGCCGAACGGCGCGCCGCCCAGCAGCCGCAGCGCCTCGGCCCGTTCGAGCGGCACCAGTTCGCGCGGCGGCGCCTCGGCGGGCGGCCGGGGGCGCACCACCGACGCGGCGCGGCGGGCCGGCGGCTGCGGGCCGCCGGAGCGGCGCAGCTCGCGCAGCCGGCGGCGGACGGATTCGTCGCTCACGAGGCGGCCGCGATCAGGCCGAGGCCGCCGTCGAAGCGCCGGTAGAGCACCCGGCCGCGTCCCGAACCGGCCTGGGCGAAGAACAGGTAGGGCAGTTCGGCGGCGGTCAGCCGCTCGACGGCCTGGTCCTCGGTCAGCTCCGGTGCGCCGCACGGGCTGAGGGTCAGCGGGACGGCCGGGTGGGTGGGCGGTCCGGCGGCCACCGTGCGGGCCAGCCGGTAGCCGGTCGGGCCGACCCGGTAGACCACCGCGTCGGTCTCGGTGGCCGGGTCGGTGAACAGGTGGATGTCGAAGTCCATCGCGTCCATGGTGCGGGCCGCGGCGTCCGGCGAGCACCACACCAGCTGGGCCTGCTTGCGCCGGACGATGCGCTGCGGCCCGGCCGGGTACGGGAGTCCGGCGCGCGCGACGGCGGCCGGCGGGCCGGCCGGCGCCCCGGACGCGGCGGTCGTCGGCAGCCCGCGGGTGCGGGTCCGGCGCGGCCACGGCCGGGGCGCCCAGCCCGCGGTGGCGGCGGTCATCCGGGCCCGCAGGCCCTCGGCGAGCCGGTCCATCGCCTCGCCGAGGTCGGCGGCGGCCTCCTGGACGCGGATCCGCCGGCCGTCCACCTCGGCGTTGACCTGGGTCAGCACGCCCGCCCGCTCCGCCCCGCCCGGGGAGGCCTCCGCGCCGATCGTCGCGACCCGCACCCGCAGCGACTCCACCAGGGCGTCCGCCCCACCCACCACGGCGGCGATCCGGGCTTTCGCATCGGCCGCGAAGCCCCGCGAAATCCCCTCGCACACCCGCACCGTGACCAACTCGCCCACCTCAGGCCTCTTCCCGTTCCGCCACACTCTGGTCCTGCCGCGCCGATCCGCCCCCGGCGGCCCCGCACTGCGGCGCGGCGATCACCATCCCTCCCCCGCACCCCGCTCACAAGGGCCGAACGGCCCCATCGGCCCGCGCCCACCGGCCCCGGGCACCCCGGCCGCGCGGCAGCCGTTCACCCGTGGCATCATCGGCCCATGCCGGCCCCTGACGACCAGTCCGCGTACTGGAACTCCACCGGAACCACCAAGACCTTCGGCCATCCCCTGCACCACGGCTGGACGACGCGCCTCGACCGGGGCGCCGCCCTGCTCGACTACGGGTGCGGCTACGGCCGGCTGGCCGGCGAGCTCGCCGCGCTGGGCTTCACCGACGTCGAGGGCGTGGACGTGGCGCCCGAACCGGTCGCCCGCGCCCGCGCCGAGCAGCCCGCCGCCCGGTTCACCCTGCTGGCCGACCCGCCGCGGACCGGGCGGCCGGACGGCGGCTACGACGCGGCCTTCCTGTTCGCCGTGCTCACCTGCGTCCCGGACGACGCGGCGCAGCACGCGCTGGTCGCCGAACTGCACCGGGTCCTGCGCCCCGGCGGCCTGCTCCAGGTCAGCGACTACCTGCTCCAGCCGGACGACCGCAACCAGGAGCGCTACCGACGCTTCGAGGCGCGCTACGGCCGCTTCGGCGTGTTCGCGACGGACGACGGCGCGGTCTGCCGGCACCACACCCGGGCGTGGCTGGACGGGCTGTTCGCCGCGTTCGAGCCGGTCGACGAGCGCGAGCTCGCGGTGCTCACCATGAACGGCAGGCCGGCGGTGGCCACCCAGCTGCTGCTCGCCCGCAGGTAGGACCCGGGGCGGGTCCGCCCCCGCCGATGGGCGGGGGCGCGGCGGATCGTGCGGGCCGCCCGCCACAAAGATGGGGGCCCGTCCCCCATGCCCCGGCGGCCGCACCGGCGACAGGATCAGCAACGAGGGCGGCGCCTTCGACGGCAGCGCGGCCCTCTCCCGGCATCGGAGGTGCGGTGGTGGCAGAGGTGGACGCCGTGCGCAGCACGCGCCTCGACGGGGGCGCAGGACCGGTTCAGGGCCCGGTCGCAGCGGCGGTCCCCTCGGCCACACCGTTCCCGCACACTCCGATGCCCGGCGACTTCCCCGCACCACCGACCGCACCACCCGCGAGATCCGCGCGCTCCGGACCGTCCGGGCCGCCGGACCCGCAACCGCTCCGCCTTCCCCCCGCCCAGACTCCCCGCTCCCACCCCGGTCGGCTCCGGTCCCCCCGTGCCGGCGGCCCCCCGTGGTGGGAGCGGGGCTTGACACCGGGCCGGCCGGTCCCGGCCGCCCGCCCGGACTGGGCCGCCTTCACCGAGGCCGCGGTGGCCGCCGCGCCGGTGCGCCCGGTGGTGGCGCGCGCCGCCTACCCGGGGCTGAGCGGCTTCGCGCTCGTCCTGCAGCCCTTCGCCGACCGGGCGCAGGTGCGGCTGCTGACCTCGCTCTCCCCCGCCGTGCGCGCCGCCGACCAGCTGGGCCGGATCGATCTGGCCGCCCTGCGCGCCGAGTTCACCGCCCGGCTGACCGAGCGGCTGGCCCGGATCGCCGCGCGCACCCTCGTCCTGGAGCTGCACACCGCCCGCGGCGCCGGGCGGCTGGCCGGCGGCACCCCGCAGGAGCGGTTCCGCTCGTTCCTGGCGCTCACCGCCCGCCGCGAGGGCCTGGCCGCGCTGCTGCGCGCGTACCCCGTGCTGGCCCGGCTGCTCGCCCGCGCCTGCCTGGACGCCGCCGACGCCCACGCCGAGCTGCTCGACCGGTTCGCCGCCGACCGGCCGCTGCTGGTGGCCGGGCTGCTGCGCGGCCGCGACCCGGGCGCGCTGGTCGCCGTCGCCGCCGACGCGGGCGACCGCCACCGGCGCGGCCGGGCGGTCGCCGTGCTGCACTTCGCCAACGGCGCCGCCGTCGTCCACCGGCCCCGGCCGGTGGCCGCGCACCGGCACTTCAACACCCTGCTCGGCTGGTACGGCGGGCGGCCCGGGATGCCCCGGCTGCGCGCGCTGGGCCTGCTCGACCGGGGCTCCCACGGCTGGATCGAGTACGCCGGGGCCCGCCCCTGCCCGACCCGCTACGACGTCGAGCGCTTCTACCGGCGCCTGGGCGCGCTGCTCGCGCTGCTGCACGTCCTGGACGGCACCGACCTGCACTTCGAGAACCTGGTCGCCTGCGGGGACCAGCCGGTGCTGGTGGACGTCGAGACGCTGTTCCACCCGGCGGTCCCCGGTTCCGGCGCCGGGTTCGCCGGGGACCCGGCGGCCCGCGCGCTCGCCGAGTCCGTCCACCGGGTCGGCCTGCTGCCGCAGCTGCTGATCGGCGACGACGGCGCGGTGGACGTCTCCGGCATCGGCGGGGGCTGCGCCGGGCGGCTGTCCCCCGTGGACGGCGTGGACTGGGCGGCCGCCGGCACCGACGAGATGCGCCTGGTGCGCCGCCCCCGGCCGTTCGGCGAGGCGCACAACCGGCCCCGGCTCGGCGGCGCGCCCGTCGACCCCGCCGAGCACACCGAGGCGCTGGTGGCCGGCTTCCGCGCCGGGTACGCCGCGCTCGCCGAGGGCCGCGACGAACTCACCGGCCCGCGCGGGCTGCTGCGCTGCTTCGCGGACGCCGAGGTGCGGGTGGTGCCGCGGGCCACCCGGGTCTACGCCCGGCTGCTCGACGAGTCCACCCACCCGGACGTGCTGCGCGAGGCGGGCGCCCGGCAGGCCGTGCTCGACCTGCTGCGCACGGACGCGGTCGACGACCCGGGGCGCCCCGGGCTGGCCGACCACGAGGTCGCCGACCTGTGGACCGGCGACGTCCCGCTCTTCACCACCCGGCCCGGCTCGCGCGACCTGTGGACCTCCGACGGGCGCCGGCTGCCCGGCGAACTGGCCGAGGCGGGGCTGGCCCGGGCCGAGGTCAAGCTGGCCGCGCTCGGCGCCGTCGACCGCAAGGACCAGGAGTGGATCGTCCGCGCGGCGATGGCGGGCGCCGCCGGCATCCCCGCCCACCGGCCCGGCCGACCGGGGCCCGAGAACGTCTGGGCCACCGCCCCCGAGCCGGAACGGCTGCTGGCCGCCGCGCGGGGCCTGGGCGACCAGCTCGTCGCCGCCGCCTACCAGGGCCGCTCCCGCACCAACTGGCTCGGGCTGGAACTGCTCGCCGACCGCTACTGGCGGGTGCGGCCGCTCGGCGCGGACCTGGCCGGCGGCTACACGGGCACGGCGCTGTTCCTCGCCCAGCTCGCCGCGCTCACCGGGACCGACCGCTACGCCGAGGCCGCCCGCCGGGCGCTCGTGCCCGTCCCCGGGCTGCTGGACTCGCTCGCCGCCCACCCCGACCACCCGGCCGCCGTCGGCTCCGGCGGGTACGCCGGGCTCGGCGGCATCGCCTACGCGCTCACCGAACTCGCCCGGCTGCTCGGCGATCCGCCGGTCGCGTCGTGGATCGGCCCGGCGGTGGCGCTCACGGCGGCCGCCGCCGAGCGCGAGGAGGACCCCGGTGTGCACAGCGGCACCGCCGGCGGGCTGGCCGCGCTGCTCGCCGTGCACGCGGCGGGCGCCGCCGCGCACGGGCCGACCGGACGGGCCACGGCCACCGCCGCGCTGGCCGCCGCCCGGCGCTGCGCCGAGCGGCTCGTCGCCCGCCCCGCCACCGCCGCCACCGGGTTCGCGCACGGCTCGGCCGGCGTCGGCTGGGCCCTGCTGCGCTACGCCGGGGCCGTCGGCGAACCCCCCGAGGGTCCGCACCACCGGGCCGGCCTGGCCGCCCTGCACGCCGCCACCGCCGTCCGCTCCCGCGAGGGCTCCTGGTGCCGGGGCCGCCCCGGCATCGCGCTCGCCGTCGTGGACAGTCCGCTCGCGCTCGCCGACCGCCGGCTCGCCGACTGGGCCCAGCGCGCCGTACGGAACACCGCCCGCGCCGCGCCGCTCGGCGACCACAGCCTGTGCCACGGCGAGTTGGGTGTGCTGGAGCTGCTCGGCAGGCACGGGCCGGCCGCCGGCCGCACCCCGTGGGTCCGCCGGGCCGGGGCGCTGCTGGCCGCCGTCGACCAGGACGGCCCGCGCTCGGGCACCCCCGACCACGTCCCGCACCCCGGGCTGCTCACCGGGCTGGCCGGGATCGGCCACGGGCTGCTCCGTCTCGGCTTCCCCGACCAGGTGCCGCCCGCGCTGCTGCTGGCCCCGCGGCTCCCGGCGGCGTCCCGCTCGGCGCCCGCCTCCCCGGCCGCCCCGCGCGCGGGCGCCGGACCGCGCAGTCCGGCCGCGCTCGGCTGACCGCCCGGGCGGTCAGGCCGCGCTCCCGGCGCCCCGGCCGGCCCCCGCGCCCCCACCGCACGTCCGTCCGCGCCCCCACGCGCGGCCCGCACCACCCGCCCCCGCGGCCCCGGCCGTCCCGACCGAACCGGCGCGACCCGCGCGGCGTCCTCCCCACCGGACGACCGCACCTCCCGACCACCCGTCACGATCACGACCACGAACGGAGTTCCGCACCATGTCCCACCACGATGAGCACCTGACCCCGCCGCAGACCGCCGCCCGCCCCGGCGAGACGGCCGAGCACCCGGCCGGCGAGATCCGGCTGCGCCCCGGCAACGGCCTCGGCCTGCGCTCGCGCCTGCTCGCCGGAACCGGCGGCGCCATTCCGCCGATCGTCGAGTTCCCGACCATGACCACGCCCTTCTGAGAACGGCCCGTGCCACCGCACCACCCCCGGCCCTGAGCGGCCGGGACCCCGCCGCCGAGGAACGGGCAGCCCCTCGGCGGCGGACCGGACGGGCCCGCCGCCGCCCGCCGCGCGGCCCCCGCACTCCGCATGTGGTCGTGCGGTAACCACCCGGCGGTGACATCGTGTCCGCTCCGTGTTCGACCCACCACTCTTCAGAACCGATACCCCGTCAAGTAGCCTGCGGCCATGCGGACCACGTCGTCGATCACCGTCGGCCGCGCGCCCGAGCTGGCGATGCTCGGCGGCGCGCTGGCCACCGCCCGGCAGCAGGGCGGCGGGGCGGTCTTCCTGCTCGGCGAGGCCGGCATCGGAAAGTCCCGGCTGGCCGGCGAGTGCGCCTACCAGGCGTACGGGCTGGGCCTGCCGGTGCTGCGCGGGCGGGGCAGCTCGACCGGCACGGTGACGCCGTTCCGGCCGCTGATCGAGGCGCTCTCCTCCCGGTTCCGGGCCGCCGGCCCGCCCACCGACCCCGAACTCTCCCCCTACCGCCCGGCGCTGGCCAGGCTGGTCCCCGAGTGGCGGGACAACCCGGCGGCGGCCGGCCCGGGCGTCTACCCGGAGACGGTGGTCGAACTGGCCGAGGCGCTGCTGCGGCTGCTCGCGGTGCTCGGCCGCGATCAGGGCTGCGTCCTGCTCCTGGAGGACCTGCACGACACCGACGCGGAGACCGTCGCCGTCCTGGAGTACCTGGTCGACAACCTGGCCGGCCTGCCGGTGCTGCTGCTCGCCACCCTGCGCGCCGAACCGGGCCCCGCCCTGGACCTGGTGCGCGCCGCCGAGCGCCGCCGGGCCGCCACCGTCACCGAGCTGCGGCCGCTGCCGCCCGCCGAGGTGGCCGCGCTGGCCGCCGCGATCCTGGAGGGCGAGGCCGCCGACCTGCCGGCCGCGCTGGTCGAGCACCTCACCGAGCGCGGCGACGGCTGCCCGTACCTGGTCGAGGAACTGCTCGCCGACCTGCTGGACTCCGGCGCGCTGCGCCGGGCCGAGGACGGCCGCTGGGCGCTCGCCGACGGGTCGCGCCCCGGGGTGCCCAGCACCATCGTCCACAGCTGGGGCCGCCGCATCGACCAGCTCGACCCGCAGGTGAGGGATCTGCTGGTGACGGCGGCCACCCTGGGCAGCCGCTTCTCGGTGACCACCGTGCAACTGATCACCGGGTACGACGACCGCACCCTGTTCAGCCATCTGCGCTCGGCCTCCGAAGCCAATGTGATCGTGCCGGACGGCGCCGCCCCGGACCGCTACGCCTTCCGGCACGCGCTCACCGCCGACGCGGTGACGGCCGCCCTGGCCCCCGCCGAGCGGGCCGCGCTGGCCCGCCGGGCAGCCCGCGCCATCGTCCGCGCCGATCCCGAACTCGCCGACGAGCGACGCCAGTTGGTTGCCTCGCTGCTGCTGGCCAGCGGCGACCGGGCGGGTGCGGCGGTGCACTTCGCGGAGGCCGGCCGGCGGGTGCTGGAAGCGGGCGCGGCCGGATCCGCGGTGGTCCTGCTGGAGCGCGCGCACGAGCTCGCCGGGGACGCCGAGCGGGCCGGCATCACCGAGCGGCTGCTGCCCGCGCTGGCCGAGTCCGGGCAGCTGGACCGGGCCTTCGACCTGGTCCGCACCCTGGCGCCGGTCGCGCCCGCCCCGCCCACCGGCACCGCCCCGGCCGTCGAACGCCGGATCGAGCTACACACCCGGCTCGCCTGGGCGGCCGTGATGGCCGAACGCGGCGCCGACGCGGTCGCCCAGGTGGCCGCCGTGCGCGCGCTCACCGCGGGGCGGCTCCGTCCCGAGCAGGACGCCGCGCTGGCCGTCGTCGAGGGCCACCTCGCGCTGCTGCCCGACCATGCGCCGCCGGCCCCGGACGGCGCCCCGGACGGCACCCGCCCGGACGGCACCCCGGACACCGCCGCCCGGCTCGCCGAGGCCGAGCGCCGCGCCCGCCGCGCCGCCGAGGTGGCCGAGCGCTCCGGCCTGCCGGTGGTCGCCTGCCAGGCCTGGCAGTTGCTCGCGCTGCTCGCCCGCGAACACGGCTTCGACGCCGCCGACGCCTGCCTGGAGCGGATGCTGGCCGTCGCCGAGGCGCACGCCCTGCCGGTCTGGCGGGTCGAGGCCATGCTGCGGCTGGGCGCCAACGCCTTCATGCGCACCGGCGACGGCACCCGCCTGGAGCGCGCCCGGGAGGCCGCCGCCGGGCTCGGCGCGATCGTCCTGACCCAGACCCTCGACGGCCTGCTCGCGATGAACGCCGTCATGCGCGGCGAGTGGCACACCGCCCGCACCACCGTCGACCGCTGCCTGGACGCGACCGCCCGGCTGCACAACCTCGCCGCCCACCGCTACCTGCTGCTCTCCTCCGCCACCCTCGCCGCCCACCTCGGCCGGAGCCGCGAGATGGAGCGCGAACTGACCCGGTTCCGCCAGGCCGGCGGCGAGGAGTCCTTCCTGACGCCGCTGCGCTACGGGCTCTGCCGGGCGGTCGGCGCGCTGCTCGCCGAGGACCGGGCCGGCGCCCGGGCCGAACTGGACGCGGGGCTGGCCTGGGAGGAGGAGCACCCCAGCGTGTTCTACCTGGCCGGCCGGCACGGCCTGCACCCGCTGCTGGAGGTGGTCGAGGGCCGCTGGGGCCGCGCCGAACTGGACCGGGCCAGCGCCGCGCCGGCCGCCGAACTGGCCTGGAACCACCAGTTCCTGCGCTTCGCGGAGGCGGTGGTGCTGGGCCGCGAGGGCCGCCCGGAGCAGGCCGCCCGCGCCCTCGCCGAGGCCCGCCCGGCCGCCGAGGACTTCCCGCTCGCGCACCACCTGGCACTGCGGCTCGCCGCGCAGGCCGCGCTCACCGACGGCTGGGGCGAGCCGGTCACCTGGCTGCGCACCGCCGAGGAGTACTTCCACCAGCTGGAGGTCCAGCCGGTGGCGGCCGCCTGCCGCACCCTGCTGCGGCGGGCCGGCGCGAGCGTGGCCCAGCACCGCGGCGGCCGCGACGCCGTGCCGGCGGGCCTGCGCACCTGCGGGGTGACGGTCCGCGAGTACGAGGTGCTCGTCCTGCTCGCCGACCGCCCGGGCAACCAGGAGCTGGCCCGCAAGCTCTCCATCTCCCCGCGCACGGTGGAGAAGCACCTGGCCAACCTGCTCGCCAAGACCGGCCGCCGCGACCGCGCCGCGCTCTGCGCCCTGGCCGTCGAACTCTGCGCCGCGCCCTGAGCACACCGCCCTCAGGGCTGCCCGGCCCGCCCTGCCGGCGCCACCGGCACCGCGGCGACCGCCTCCGGCGCGACCGGCCCGGCGGGCGCGCCGCCCGGCTCGGGCAGGCGCCGGGCGAGGGCCCAGGCCAGCGCGCACAGCACGGCCAGCGGCGCGAGCGCGGTGCGCAGGCCGGTGTGGTCGGCGAGCAGCCCGATGGCCGGGCCGGCCAGGCCGCCGACGCTGACGGCGAGGCCGAGGGTGACCCCGCTCGCGGTGCCGATCCGGCTCGGCAGGTAGTCCTGGCCGAGCGTCACCTGGAGCGAGAACGGCACGTACAGGGCCAGCGAGATCAGCGCGGCGAAGCCGTACAGGGCGACCTGGCCGGGCACCAGCAGCAGTCCGGCCACGGCCGGGACGGCGGCCGCGTACGACAGCCGGACCGTCCGCACCCGGCCCCAGCGGGCGGCGCACCAGCCGCCGAGCACCGTGCCGACGGCGCCGCCCGCGAACAGCGTGAACAGCGCCGCCGTCCCCACCGCGGAGTCGGTGCGGCCGAGCCGCTGCTGGGCGTAGAGGGCCACGAAGGAGCTCAGCCCGACGAAGACCACCGAGCGGCAGCCGATCACCGCCGAGAGCCACAGGAAGGCGGCCCGGTCGTCGCGCCGCCCGGCGCCCGCGCCCTCGGCGGCGGGCCCGGCGGCGGCGCGGGCGGCCAGCGCGCGGACCACCGGCGCGGTGAACAGGGCCGCGGCCAGCGCGGGCAGGGCCAGCCAGGGCGTCGCGCCGAGCCCGCCGGCCGCCAGCACCGGCCCGACCAGCAGCGGGGCGAGCGCGAAGCCGATGTTGCCGCCGAGCGAGAACCAGCCCATCCGGGTGTGGCTGTCGCCGCTCGCGGCGCGCGCCAGCCGCGCGGACTCGGGGTGGTAGGCGGCGACCCCGACCCCGGAGAGCGCGACCGCCGCGCAGAGCAGCGCGTACGGGCCGAACAACCCGGCCAGCCCGACGCCGATCCCGGCGGCGGCGGTGGCGGCCGGGATCAGCCAGGGCATCGCCCAGCGGTCGGTGAGCGCGCCGAACAGCGGCTGCACGATCGAGGAGAGCAGGGTCGCGGCCAGCACGACCCCGGCGGCGGAGCCGTAGTCGAGGCCGCGCTCGGCGACGAGGAAGGGGACGAGGGCGGGCACGACGCCCTGGTAGAGGTCGACGGCGGCATGGCCGGCCGCCAGCACCGCGATCGGGGCGGCGCCGGAGGCGGGACGGGATCGGAGAGTGGTCACGGAGCGATCCTCGGCCCGCCGGGGGATGGCGGACTTCCGATAAAGTGCCGGACGATGCCGTATTCCCGCCAATCCCGCTCATCGTCCGATCTGACGGTCACCCGCCCGCTGCCCGCCGGTTCGACCGTCTCCGAGCACCGCCACGAGGCGCACCAGATCGTCTACGCGGGCCGGGGCGTACTGGCGGTGACCACCGCCGCCGGCACCTGGGTCGCCCCGGCGACCCGGGCGCTGTGGATCCCCGCCGGGACCGGCCACCGGCACCGCGCCTACGGGCCCACCGTGCTCCACACGGTCGGCCTGCCACTGGGTCACAATCCGCTGGGCCTGACCCGCCCGGCGGTGCTGACGGTGGGCCCGCTGCTGCGCGAGCTGCTGATCGCCTACAGCAGTCCGGGCGCCGAGGGCACGCCGGAGGGGCGGCGGATGCTGGCCGTCCTGCTGGACCAGCTGCGCCGCGCCCCCGAGCAGCCGCTGCACCTGCCGGTGCCGCGCGACCCCCGGCTCGCGGCGGTCGCCGCCCTGCTCGACGCCGACCCGGCCGACGGCCGCGCCCTCGGCGAACTCGGCCGGGCGGCCGGGGCCGGCGAGCGCACGCTCAGCCGGCTCTGCCGCGAGGAGCTGGGCATGACCTTTCCGCAGTGGCGCACCCAGCTGCGACTGCACCACGCCCTGCGCCTGCTGGCCGAGGACGTCCCGGTCACCGCGGTCGCGCACCGCTGCGGCTGGGCCTCGGCCAGCGCGTTCATCGACGTCTTCCGCCGCACCTTCGGCCACACCCCGGCCGCCCACCACCGGCGGTGACGGGCGCTACGGCTCCAGCCGCACGATCTCGCCGATCTCCAGCGCCGCGTGGACCGCGCCGTCCGGGCCGACGGCGATGCCGTGCGGCTCGGCGCCCTCGACCGGCAGCGGGTGGCCGGTGTAGCCGCCGTCGGGGGTGAGGCAGCCGATCCGGCCGGCCGCCCACTCGGTGAACCAGAGCCGGCCGTCCGGCCCGGCGGCGACGGCGTGCGGGCGGGCGGCCCGGTCGGGCAGCGGATGCTCCGTCACCGTGCCGTCCACGGCGATCCGCCCGATCCGGCCGGCGCCGATCTCGGTGAACCAGAGCGCGTCGCCGCCGCGGGCGATGCCGACCGGTGCGGCGCCCTCGGTGGGCAGCGGGTGCAGGGTGACCTCGCCGTCCACGGTGATCCGGCCGATCGCATGGGCCTGGTTGAGGGTGAACCAGAGGGCGCCGTCCGGCCCGGCCGTGATCATCGACGGGTAGCCGCCGGCGACCGGCAGCGGATACCCGGTCACCTCGCCGTCCACGGTGATCCGCCCGATCCGGTCGGCGTTCAGCTCGGTGAACCAGAGCGCGCCGTCCGGGCCGGCCGCGATCCCGTACGGCCCGCCCCCGGTGGGCAGGGCGAAGGAGCGGGCCTCGCCGTCGACGGTGATCCGGCCGATCCGGTGGTCGCGCATCCGGGTGAACCAGAGCGCGCCGTCGGGGCCCGCCGTGATCACCGAGGGCCCGCAGCCGGGCGCGTCCAGCCCGTAGCGGGTGACGGCGCCGTCGGCCGCCAGCCGGCCGACCTGCCCGGCGTGCACCAGGGTGAACCACAGGGCGCCGTCCGGCCCGACGGTGATCCCGTACGGCCCGGCCGCCGCGTCCGACACCACGATCCGTTCCACCGTCAGCTCCCGTCCCGCTCCGGACCGCCGCCCTCCGGCGACCCGTCCGACCCGTCCGACCCGTCCGCAGCACTCTCCCCCACCCGCCCCGCCCGGGCAACCGGATTTCGCGGCGGCGGCGGATTGTCGGTAGGGCCGTCTAACGTCCCCGGCATGGGTGTCTATCTGGTGAGCGTCGAGGCCGACGACTGGCTCGACGACGAGGTGTTCGGCGCGGTCGGCCGGGAGATCGACACGGCGTTGGCGGCGCGGGGGCTGCCGCCGTTCGTCTGTCCGCCGGCAACGGAGTTCCGGGCGGGCTCGGGGCAGCACTTCGAGGCGAAGATGTACCGCCCGGTCTCCGGGTTCGAGCGGTTCTGCCGGGAGTCGGCCGACGGCACGCTGGAGGCGCTGCTCGGCTGGGACGTGCTGCTGCCCGTCGAGCTGGAGGCGCCGCTGGTGCTACCGGTGGCGTGCGCGTACAACGACGTGACGGCGGTCGGCGACGCCCGCCGGGCGCTCGCGGCCGCCCGGCGGCTGGCGGAGCTGCTCGCGCTGCCGCCCGGGATACCCGAGCACTGCGACAACCTGGAGATCGGCCACTGGTTCGACGGGCAGGCGGCCGCCGCGGCCACCGCCTTCCCCGGCCGCTGGACGGAGGACCTGGACGTGGCCTTCCACGCCGCGCTCTTCCTGCGCGCCGCCGAGTACACGCTGCGGCGCGGCCGTCCGCTCGCCTACTCCTGAGCCGCGTCCGCGAGGGCGGCGGCCCCGTCGCGGTCGGCGCGGCGGCGCCGGCCGGGGTCGCCGCGCAGGACGGAGACGACCCCGAGCCCGGCGGCGCAGACCGGGACGGCCAGCAGGGCGCCGATGATGCCGGCGATCCCGGAGCCGGCCACCACGGCGACCATGATGGTGGCCGGGTGGAGTTCCACCGTCCGGCTCTGGATCAGCGGCTGCAGGATGTTGCCCTCGACGACCTGGACGGCGAGCACCACGCCGAGCGCCCAGAGCGCCGTGCCCAGGCCGCCGTCGGCGAGGGCGACCAGCACGGCGACCGTGCCGGAGAGGAAGGCGCCGACGAACGGGATGTAGGCGCCCATGAAGACCAGGGCCCCGAGGCCGGGCGCGCCGGGGACGCCGAGGACGAGCAGTCCGACGGTGATGAAGAAGGCGTCGATGAGGGCGATCAGGGTGGTGCCGCGCATGAAGCCGGCCATCGCGTCGAAGGCCCGCTCCCCGCAGGCCACCACCGTCTCGGCGGTGCGGTCGGGCAGGTAGGAGCGGATCACTTCGCCGGTGCGGTGGCCGTCGCGGAGGAAGAAGAAGACCAGGGCGAGGGCGAGCACCCCGCCGGTGGCGATCTGGGTGGCGAGGCCGAGCCCGGAGAGCACGCTGTCGGTGAGGGTCGTCACGAGCGTGTTGGTCTCGCCCTGGGCGTTGTCCAGCACGTGCCGGATCTTCTCGCCGAAGGGGCCGAGCCATTCGGCGAGCCGGTCACCGGCCTCCTGGAGGGCGGAGGCGATCTGCGGGGCGCTGTGCACCAGGGAGTTGACCAGCAGGGCGATCACCACGCCGACCGCGGCCACCAGCACGGCGCAGGTGAGCCCGGCGGCGACGGAGCGGCTGACACCGCGTCGGACCATCCACGGCATCACGGGCTGGAGCAGCGAGGTGCCGAGCAGGGCCAGGATCACCGGGACGGTGGCGGCCCGCAGTTCGACCAGGGCGAAGACGACCAGCGAGGCGACGGTGATGAGCAGCACGAGCGCGGCGGACCAGGCGGCGGCGGCCCGGATCGGGGCCGGCAGCATGAGGTAGGGGCGTCGGTGGTCGGCGGGTCGCCGTTCGGGCGGAGTCTGCCCCGGCATCCGTTCCTCCGTCCGGTCGATCGGTCCAGGTCTGCCCTATCTCAGCAGATGGTGTGATCATATGCCTGATTTGCCGCCTTTCGGGCGCGCCCGCCCCGGCGGTCTCGGGCACGACCGGGGCGGGCGAGCCGCCACTCACTCGTGGAACTGGAACAGCCAGGCCTGCTCCTGGCCCTGAACCTCCAGCGGTCGCAGCGCGGTGCGCGGCGGGAAGATGTCCAGCACGCTCAGGTCCAGCGCCAGCTCACGGCCGTCGACCGGGCCCCCCGGGAGGACCACGTGGAAGGAGAACGGCTCGGCGGCCTGGTACAGGGCCCATTCGAACGCCTCGGCGGTGCCCCGGACCTGCTGGTCCTCCTCCGGCGGACCGTCCAGGCCGACGTAGGCGCCGTGCCGGAGGTTCCTGATGACGACGTTTCCGTTGTCGCAGCCGGTCACCTCCCACTCCTGCGCGCCGGGCTCGCCGGTCGGGGCCAGGACCACCACGAACTCCTTGGCGGCCTGGAGGGTGAGCAGTTGCTCCTCGGGCTTGGCGATCGCGTAGACGCCATTGTTCACGGGGGCCACGGCCGACTCCACTTCGATGCGGAACGCTGGTGAACGGGGGCGGCCGCCGCAGCCGGCGCCGCCCTCCGAAGGGTGGGTCGATTCAAGCCAGCCGCGGCGGTACGGGCACGGAGCACCGCCGCGGGACCACCCCAATGAGTCACGGCGCCCCGCGCATCCGTCCGGCCGTCGAACGCGCTACCCGGCCTCCTCGAAGCGCACCGCGCCGTCGCCGCCCGCGAAGGCCAGCACCCGTTCGGCCTCGGCCCGGGCCGCGTCCCGGTCGTCCCGGGCGAGCGGCGTGAACGGGCGGACCGTCACCGACCGCTCCCCGGGGCCCTGCTCGGCCAGCTGCCAGCTCCCGGCGACCAGGCCGTCCACCAGCAGGCTGCCGAGCACGATGCCGTTCTGGGTCATCACCCGCGGCCGGTACGCCTCGGGCAGCACCCGGGTCCGGTCGGCGTGCGAGAGCAGCAGGTTGTCGAACGGTGCGACCAGCCGGACCGGGGCCGGGGTGTCCGGGTCGGGCCGGGGCGCGTCGGGCAGGTCGTACAGCAGCCGGCCCTGCTCGTCGCGGAAGGTGACCAGGCCCGGGGCGAGCCGCTTCAGCACCGGGGCGAGCCGGCTGAGGCCGCACCACTTCTGCAGGTCGGCGGCGGTGGCCGGGCCGAAGGCGGCGAGGTAGCGCAGCGCGAGGCCGTCGGGCGGGGGCGCCGGGTCGAGCGGCCGGCCGAGCCAGGCCTCGGCGGTGGTGTGCGCGGCGGGGCCGCCGCGCCCCCACAGGCCGCGCGGCGGGACCTGCACCAGCGGCAGCAGGCAGCGCGCGGCCTGGGCGAGGGCGGCCGGATCGCGGTCGGGGCGGGTGGCGGCCAGTTCGGCGCCCAGCCGCTGGAAGGTGCGCGGCTCCGCCTCGACCAGGGCGCGGGCCTCGGCGGCGAGCGCGTCGAGGTCGAGACCGGCCAGCCGCTTGCCGTAGGTGGTGCGCAGCTGCTGGTCCAGCAGCGGCTGCAGCAGGGGACGCAGGGTCAGGCCGTCCTCGGCCGTGACGAGGTGGATGGTGCCGCGCTGGAGGGCGATCCGCACCACCCGCCGGGTCTCGATCAGCGCGGTGAGCGCCTCGGGGGTGAAGCCGTCGAGGCGGGCGAGCAGTCCGAGGTAGGGCGGCTGCGGGGCGGCCTGGGCCTGGAGGCCGGCGAGGTGCCCGACCATCGCGGCCGGGGTGGCGGCGGTGCGCTCCAGCAGGTGCTGACGGGCCAGCAGCGCGCGGCCGAGCGCCCGCAGGCCCAGCACCCCGCCGTCCTCCCCCGGGGTGTCCTCGGTCACCGACCGCCGTCCAGGACGGCGCGCAGCAGGGCGATCCGGTTGCTGGTGATCGAGTCGACGCCGGCCTCGCTCAGCTTGCGCATGGTGCGGCGCAGGTCGGCGGTCCAGGTGGAGACGGCCAGCCCGGCCTGGTGGGCGGCGGCGGTGAACCCGGGGGTGGCCAGGCCGAACGGCGGGTTGAGGTACCGCGGGCGCAGGTCGTCGAGCAGGGCGCGCACGGGCAGCCGGGGCTGCTTCCAGGTGAGCGCGATCTCGGCGTCGGGGGCGAGGGCCCGCACGGCCAGCATCGCGGTGGCGGGGCCGCAGAAGCCGACCCGCCGCTCGGCACCGAGTCCGGTGACGACCTCCCAGGTGGCGGCGGCCGGGCCCGCGTCGTCGAGGTCGATGAGGAGCTTGGCGCCGGGCGCGGCGGCGGCGGTGGCCTTGAGCGCCTCGGCGAGGGTCGGGACGCGGTGGCGGCCGTCGTCGAAGGCGCCGAGCTGCTCGGCGGTGAGCCGGGCGAGCGGGCGCGGGTCGCCCCAGAGGCGTTCCAGGGTGGCGTCGTGCAGCAGCACCGGGACCCGGTCGCGGGTCAGCCGGACGTCCACCTCGACGGCGTCGGCGCCGGCGGCGAAGGCGGACTCCACGGAGGGCAGGGTGTTCTCGCGGTGGCGGTACGGGTCGCCGCGGTGGGCGACGGCGAGGACGGGGCGGCGGGCGGCGGAGGCGGTCATCGGTCCGTTCATCGGTCCGTTCTTCGGTCCGTTCATCGGGTCGGAGCGGCGGTCTTCGCGGGGCGGCCGGGGTCAGCGCAGCCGGCGGGCCAGCCACGGGGTCAGCGTGTACAGGGTGACGGCCTCACGGTAGCTCGGCTCGCCCGGCACGGTGACGATCATGGTGCAGGAGGGCGGGAAGACCCGCTGCTTCAGGTGGACCAGGCCGGTCCAGACGGAGTTCAGGAAGGCCGGGACGCTGTCGCGCGGCACGTCGAAGGCGATGTCGTCGACGGTGACCACGGCCTCGTCGTGGGCGAAGAGACGGACGGTCACCTCGGGCGGTCCGGCGATCTCGATCAGCGCCTCGTGCGGTATGGCGGCCAGTTCGTCGCTGCCGCCGCCGGCTTCGTCGGCGCCGACGAGGCCGGCGAAGGTCTGGTCACGGCCGATGTCGTGGCTGGTGCGCACGGAGCGGCCGTGCCGGGCGGCCATCGCCTCCACGGCGGAGACGGCGCTCTGGGTGGACGGCAGCGGTTCGTGGGGCATCGGCGGTCCTCTCGTCGGCGCCCGGCTCGTCGGCGCCCGGCTCGTGGCGTTCAGCGTCGTTCGATCATCACATTGGTGGACTTGATGACGGCCGTGGCGGGTGCCCCCGGAACCAGTTCCAGTTCCTCCGCCGACTCCCGGCTGATCAGCGAGACCACCCGGAACGGCCCGGCCTGGATCTCCACCTGGGCGGCGACGTCGCCGAGCACCACGTCGGTGACGATGCCCGGGAAGCGGTTGCGGGCCGAGGAGGGGCGGCCCTCGGCGGCGGCGGTCTCGGGGCGGGCCAGTTCGCGCGCGAAGGCGGCCAACACGGCGCCGGCGATGATCCGGTGGCCGTGCTCGTCGCGCTCGGCGGCGATCCGGCCGGCGTCCACCCAGCGCCGCATGGTGTCGGCGCTCACGCCGAGCAGCGCCGCGGCCTCGCCGATGCGGTACGGGTTGGCCGGTGCCCCGGGCTGGCCCATGGTTGCGACTCCTGACGGTGGTGCGGTCGGTCGGCCGGGGGACGGACGGCCGTGGTTCGCCCCCGCCCGGTCCCGGCCCCGCGGCCCATCCTGCCGTACCGCCCGGCCGCGGGCGCACACCCCCTTACGGTTCGCCGAAGAGGTCCCGGCGGACGGCGTCGCCCGCGGTGAGCACGGCGCCGCTGAGCACCGCCCCACCGCCCGCCTCGCCGGGCCGGACCTCGGTGCGCAGCGGGGAGAGGCCGGCGAGCCGCCGTTCGACCCGGGCGGCGAGCTCGGCGCCGCCGGCCCGGCCGATCTCGCCGCCGAGCACGACGCAGCCGGGGTCGAGGACCACGCAGACCGCCGAGACGCCGACGGCGATCCGCTCGGCGAGCGCGTCCAGGAACGGTCCGCCCGGCTGCCCGTCGCCGAGCGCCTCCAGGGCCGCGCGGACGGCGGCCTCGGCGGCGGGGGCGTCGTCGGCCGGACCGGCGGGCAGCCCGTGGTCGCGGGCCAGCGCGCAGACGGCGGCGCTGCCGGCCAGGCTGTGGAAGCCGCCCTCGCAGCTGGTCCCGGAGGGCATGGCGACGGTGCCGGGGACGGGCAGGAAGCAGATCTCCCCGGTGCCGCCGCGGGCGCCGCGGCGCAGCTTGCCGTCCAGGACGACGGCGGCGCCGACGCTGTGGCCGAGCCAGACGAGGACGAAGTCGTCCCGGCCGCGGGCCGCGCCGATCCGGTACTCGGCGCGCCCGGCGAGGTTGACCTCGTTCTCCAGGATGACGTCGGTGCCGGGCAGGTCGTCCAGGGCCGCGAGGAGTTCGGTGTGCCAGGTGGGCAGTTCGCCGGTGGACTGGAGCCGGCCGGTGGCCGGGTCGACCAGGCCGGGGGCGCCGACGGCGACGGTGTGCAGGTGCCCGGCGCCGGCCCGGCGGGCGGTGTCGAGCAGGGTACGGACGATCCGGCCGGCGGCGGCGCGGTGGGCGGCGGCGTCGGTACCGGGCTCGGCGACGGCGAGTTCGGCGGAGCCCAGGGTCTGCCCGGCGAGGTCGGCGACGACCAGGGTGACGCCGCCGGAGCGGACGTCGACGGCGCCGAGGTGGGCGCGGGAGGCGACCAGGGCGTAGAGCCGGGCGTTGGGGCCGCGCCGCTGTTCGCCGCGTTCGCCGACGACCGCGACCAGGCCGGTCCGCTGGAGCCGGTCGAGCAGGTCGGCGACCGTGGGCCGGGAGAGGCCGGTGAGGTCGCGAAGCTCGGTCGCGGTGAGTGGTCCCTGGTCGAGCAGCAGATTGAGCGCCAACCGGTCGTTGATCGCCCGGGCGGTGCTCGGCGTGGCCGTTCGCGCGGTGGTCATGGCCGGACATCCTTCCAGAGTGTTTCTATCAGGGTTCCTTCCTGATAGTTTATCGAACCGTCGCCGCTGCCACGTCGACGGGCACCACCGCACCCACCACACCACCCCAGGGCACCGCCGCGCCGCGCGCGGCGGGGAGGGAAGAGCCGGATGACCACCAGCCTGACCCCAGCAGGACCACCCTTCGGCGGCGCGGGCTCCGCACGCCGCGCGCGCGTCGCCGTCGCCCTCGTCTTCGCCGTGCACGGCGCCGTCGGCGGCACCTTCGTCAGCCGGATCCCGTGGATCCAGGACCACCTCGGCCTCTCCCCCGGCCAGCTCGGCCTGGCCCTGGTGATGCCGGCCATCGGCTCCTCCCTCGCGATGCCGCTGGCCGGCCGGGTCGTCCACCGCTACGGCGGGCGGGCGGCGGTCGCCGGGCTGATGGCGCTCTGCTGCCTGGGCCTGCCCCTGCCCGTGCTCGCCCCCTCGCTGCCGGTGCTCTGCCTGGTCCTGCTGGCCTACGGCGCGACGGCGGGCATGTCGGACGTGGTGATGAACGCGCAGGGCGTGGAGATCGAGCAGCGGCTCGGCCGCTCCATCATGTCGAGCCTGCACGGGATGTGGAGCGCGGGCGGGCTGGTGGCGGCCGGCGTCGCCATCCTGGCCGCCCATCAGGGCTTCGACCCCCGGGTGCAGATCGGCGTCACCGCCTTCGCGCTGCTGGCACTCGCCCAACTGGCCTGCGGCGCGCTGCCGGACCGGCGCGCGCCCGAGCAGAGCGAGGCGCCGCCGCGGTTCGCGCTGCCGCCGCGCAGTTCGCTGGTGATCGGACTGGTCGGCTTCTGCGCGGTGTTCGCCGAGGGCGCCTCGATGGACTGGAGCGGCGTCTACCTGCGCGACGTCACCGGCGCCTCGCCCACCGTGGCGGCCGCCGCCTACACCGCGTTCTCGCTCACCATGGCGGTCAGCCGGCTGGCCGGCGACGCGGCGATCCGCCGGCTGGGCGCTGTCCGGGCCGCCCGGCTGAGCGGCGCGATCGCCACCGCCGGCGGACTCCTGGTGGTCGCCGCCGACCGCCCCGCGCTCGCCATCCCCGGATTCGCGCTGATCGGCGTCGGTGTCGCCGTGGTGGTCCCCCTGGCCTTCGCCGCGGCCGGCCGGATCGGCAGCAACCCCAGCCAGGCCATAGCCGGCGTCGCCACCGTCACCTACACCTCGGGCCTGATCGCCCCCGCGATCGTCGGCGGCCTCGCCCAGGCCACCTCGCTCACCGCCTCCTTCGGCGTGGTCACCGCGCTGTCGGCGGCCCTGATGCTGAGCGCGGGCGCGCTGCGCCGCGCCGAGGAGCACACATCGGAAAGCGTGACCACTCCGGAATCGAAAAAGGCTTTCGAAAAAAATATGCCTGCGATATGATCGGAAATTCCTTGGGGAATTCTCGCTAGCATCTCGGACCGCCGGACCCGCACACCGCGGGCCCGGCGGTTCCGCGACCGCGAAGGATTTCCCATGTGCTACGAGGCCGACGCCGCCCCGCCCCTCTTCACCCCCGCCGCCCACGTCCTCGCCGAGGCCACCGCACTCACCCTGACCTCGGCGGACGGCACCGCGGTCGGCGCCTTCCTGGCCCGCCCCGAACACCCCGCCGGGCCGGGCGTGCTCGTCCTGCCGGACAACAAGGGCCTTTCCGGTTTCTACCGGCAGACCGCCGTCCGGCTCGCCGAACAGGGATTCCCGGCGCTCGCCGTCGACTATTACGGGCGCACCGCCGGCGCCGACCCGGAGCGCCGCGCACCGGAATTCGGCGAGCTGCCGAACCTGCTGCCGCACCTGCTCGCCCTCACCCCCGACGGCCTCGACGCCGACCTCGCCGCGGGCGCCGACCGGCTGCGCGCGCTCGGCGCCGCCGAGGTCGTCGCGCTCGGCTTCTGCTTCGGCGGCCGCCAGGCCTTCCGCGCCGCCGCGCCGCGCTTCGGCCTGGCCGGCGCGGTCGGCTTCTACGGCTACCCCGACACCCTCAACGGCGCCCCGGGACCGACCCAGCTCGCCGCCGGACTCACCGCGCCGATCCTCGCCTTCTGGGGCGGCGCCGACGAGCACATCCCGCCGAGCGCGGTCGCCGCCTTCGACGACGCACTCACCCGGGCCGGCTGTGAACACGAGTTCATGACTTTTCCTCAGGCTCCGCACAACTATTTCGAACTCGCGGCTGTCCAACACCTCGACGCCGCACGGGCGTCGTGGCACCGACTCCTCGACTTCCTGTCCGAGCGCACCACCCGCCGCACCTCAGGAGGACACCCGTGACCGACCCCGCCCCCACCCACAGACGCCGCACCCGCGCCGCCCTGCTCGCCCTCGCCGCCGCCCTCGCCACCGCGCTCCCGATCGCCGGAACGGGCACGGCCCACGCGGGACAGACCGGCGCCCCGATCTTCTTCGAGGTGCGCAACCTGGCCACCGGGAAGTGCCTCGAGGTCGCCGACTGGCGCACCGACGACGGCGCCCCCGTGCGCCAGTGGACCTGCACGGGCGGCAGCAACCAGATATGGACGCCGAACGGCCAGCAGCTCCGCAACGTGCACAGCGCCGAGTGCCTGGACATCCCCGGTGCCAGCCGTGTCTGGGGCACCCAGGTGATCCAGTGGCCCTGCAGCACCTCTCCTTGGGCGACGAACCAGCAATGGAGCTTCCCCTTCCCTGGCCGCTATTCCCTGCCCGGCTACTTCTCCAGCCTCGACCTGGTGCTCGACGTCCCCGGCGGCGACCCCTCCGACGGCGTCCCGGTCGTCACCTGGGGAGCCAACGAGGGCGCCAACCAGAAGTGGCAGTTCCTCCCACGCTGACCGGACCGAACCGGCGACCGCCCTCAGGAGGATCCCCGTGTCCCCTCGTACCGCCCCGTCCCGGCGCGCCGCTCTCGCCGCCGCCGTCCTCGCCACCGCCCTCCCCCTCGCCGGAACCGGCACGGCCCACGCGGAGCAGACCGGTCCGCCGCTCATCTTCGAGCTGCGGAACCTGGCCACCGGGAAGTGCCTGGAGGTCGCCGACTGGCGCACCGACGACGGCGCCCCCGTGCGCCAGTGGACCTGCACCGGTGGCACCAATCAACGGTGGGCACCGATCGGCGACAGGCTCAACAACGTGCACAGCCTCAAGTGCCTGGACATCCCCGGCGCCAGTCGCGTCTGGGGCACCCAGGTGATCCAGTGGGCATGCAACACCTATCCGGCGGCGGCGAACCAGAGCTGGAGGGTCCCGGGCTTGGGGCTCCCCTCGCCCGGCTACCTGTCCAGCCTCGGGCTGGTGCTCGACGTTCCCGGCGGCAACCCCGCCGACGGCACCCCGGTCGCCACCTGGGGAGCCAACGGGGGCGCCAACCAGCTGTGGTCCCTCTGGCCGCGCTGAACGGCCGGTACCGCCGACCACGGGCTCCAACCCTCCGTCACCCTCTGAAAAGAACGAGGAAGCTCCATGTCTTTTCGCACCGCCTCCGCCGCCGCCGTCCTCGCGCTGGCCGCCGGGCTCGCCTTCGCGGTCCCGGCGTCCGCCGCGCCGGCGCCGTTCACCGCGCCGTTCACCATCTCCAACCTCAACTCCGCCAAGTGCCTGGAGGTCGCCGACTGGGGCACCGCCAACGGCGCCGCCGTCCGCCAGTGGAGCTGTCACGGCGGCGACAACCAGAAGTGGTACTGGACCGCCAACCACGAGTTGGTCAACGTCCACAGCGGCAAGTGCCTGGACAACCCCGGGTACAGCACCGTCCCCGGCACCCGGCCGGTGATCTGGGACTGCAACGCCGGCACCAACCAGAAATGGACCGAGGTCCTGGCGCACTCCGGAAGCCGCTACTACCTCAACGAGGTCAGCAAGCTCGCCCTGGACGTCGCGGGCGGCTCCAAGGACGACGGCGCGCCCGTCATCCAGTGGCCCATGGGCCCCTCCGGGGCCGCCTACAACCAGATCTGGTTCCCGTCGGACTTCACCGACGGACCGCGCTGAGCGCCCGTCCGGAAAACGGGTTCCCGAACGGCAGCACGGCATGATCGGATGCCTTCGGCCGGGCCGGAGGGGTCATGTCCGTGCTGCTGCCTGGGGGCGCCGCACTCCACCGGGGGCGCGGGACTCCCGGGCGTCCCGGCACCGGCACCGGTGCCGGGCCAGCCGGGGGCGCCGGTTAGGCTCTGCGCGTGCCCGCAGCCGTGACACCCCCGCCGCCCACCGACGTGGCCGCCCCGGAGCCCGCACCGCAGGCCGCGCCGCCGCCGGACCGGAGCGGTGGCGCGCCGCGCCCCCAGGTGCCGCGCTCGGCGTGGCTGCGGCTCGCGCTGCTGCTGGTGATCCTGGCGGCGGCGGCCGGTTCGCTGCTGCTGTGGAGCCCGACCGCGCTGCTCGACAGCGGGCTGTCGGCCGGGACGCCCTGGTACACCCGGGCGCCGCTGTTCGTCGCGGTGTACGCGGTGGGCACCGCGGCCTTCTTCCCGAGGCCGGCCCTCAACGCGGCGGCCGGGCTGCTGCTGGGCGTGCGGGAGGGCACCGCGCTGGCCGTCCTCGGCACCGCGCTCGGCGCCGCGCTCGCGTTCGTGCTGTGCCGCCGGCTCGGCCGCGAGGCGCTGCGCCCGTACCTGCGGGGGCGACTGCTGCCGGCGCTCGACCGGCGCTTCAGCGAGCAGGGGTTCCGCAGCGTGTTCCTGCTGCGGCTGCTGCCCGGACTGCCGTTCCAGGCCGGCAACGTCGGCGCGGCCTTCTCCGGGGTGCGGTTCCTGCCCTTCGTCACCGCGACCGCGCTGGGCGCGGCCCCGCTGACCGCCGTCTACGTCACGGCGGCGGCCACCGCGCGCGAGCCGGGGTCGGCGGGCTTCCTGCTCTCGGCCGGGGTGCTCGTGCTGCTCGGCCTGGTGAGCCTGGTCTCGGTGGTGCGGGGAGTGCTGCGGCGTCGGCGCGCGGCCATGGGCTGAGCGCCGGGCGCCCGGGCCGACGCGCCGGGCGCGCGATACGCGGATCCCGCTCGGCCGAGCAGGTTCGTTGTCGGTGCCGCGTGAAATCGTTCCCGCATTGTTGACAGAAGGTCAATTGCGCGGTGACCCCGACCGATATCTTCGACGCGCGCAACCGTACGTCCTTCTCCCGCGTCGCTTCTGATGCCCGGGTCCGCCCGGGCCGTCGGCACGGCGCGACTCGTACGGGGGGCGCGAGCGGGCACGAGACCGGTGATCAGTGCGATACTCGGACAGTTCCGACGAGTGGATGACGTGTCAAAAGGGCACGCGCACCGGGGGACCTGTACGGAACAGAGGCAGGGAGGCGCGGCATGGGAGCACTTCGCGACGAGCACCACAACGGGTGGCTGATGCCCTCCGGGAGCTACCCGGCCGCGGTGTACGAGGACGAGTGGGTCGACCAGGAGACGGTACCGTCCTCCCCCGCCCCGACGAGGATCGTCTCCCTGCGGCCGACGGGGTTCGAGGCGGCCCGCACGGTCGGCGAGCACATCCGGGCGAGCACCCCGGTGGTCATGGACCTCACGGAGATGGAGGAGGCCGAGGCCAAGCGGATGGTGGACTTCGCCTCCGGCCTGATCTTCGGCACCCGCGGCGGCATCGAGCGGATCGCCCGCCGGGTGTTCCTGCTCACGCCGGCGGACGTCGAGGTGATGGTGATCGACCGCCCGCTCGACGAGACCGGCTTCTACAACCAGAGCTGACCGGCCACGACCGGGAGGAGAACCGGGGACGGCACCCGCCGTCCCCGGTTCTTTGTCGTCCCGACCCGGCACGGTCACGCCTCGAACGAGACGCCGGAATTAATTCTGAGACATGGGCGTCTCATTCGCCGTACACTCGTTCCATGGCCACCGACCGTGACTCCGTGCTCGAAGCCGCCGTCGGCGTGCTCTCCCGCCGCCCGACCGCCCACCTCGACGAGATCGCCCGCGCCGCGGGCATCAGCCGCGCCACCCTGCACCGGCTCTTCCCGGGCCGGGACGCGCTGATCCGCGAGGTCGGCATGCTCGCGCTGCAGCGCCTGGCCGCAGCGCTCGACACCGCCGCGGTCGAGGAGGGGGACGCGCACACCGCGCTGCGGCGGCTGATCGACGAGACCGTCCCGGACGCCATGCTCTGCGCCTACCTGACCGGCGAGAGCCAGCTCTACGACGACGAGGCGGTCAACGACCTCTGGGAGGCCCAGATCGCCCGCCTGCACGCACTCTTCCTGCGCGGGCAGCAGCAGGGGGTCTTCCGCATCGAGCTCTCCGCGGCCTGGCTCAGCGAGGCGTTCTTCGACCTGCTCGCCGGGATCGGCTGGGCCGTCCAGGACGGCCGGCTGGCCTCGCGCGACGCCACCTTCTCGCTCGCCGAACTGTTCCTCGGCGGCGCCCTGCGGACACCGCGCCCGCACTGATCCTCCTCCCCCACCCACCGCACCCCGGACCGGAAACCGGACACCGATACCCATGAGCAGCACCGTCCACCTCCAGCCCCGCCAGCGCTGGACCGGCCTCGCCGTCCTCGTCCTGGCCGTCACCCTGGTCGCCGTCGACGCGACCGTCCTCTCCCTGGCCATCCCCTCGATCAGCGAGACCCTGCGCCCCAGCGGCACCCAGCTGCTCTGGATCGGCGACGCCTACTCCTTCGTCCTGGCCGGCCTGCTGGTCTCGATGGGCTCGCTGAGCGACCGGATCGGCCGCAAGCGGCTGCTGCTGGCCGGGGCCACCGCGTTCGGCGCCGCCTCGCTGCTCGCCGCCTACGCGCCCAGCGCCGGCTGGCTGATCCTGGCCCGTGTGCTGCTCGGCGTGGCCGGGGCGACCATCATGCCGTCCACCCTCTCGCTGATCCGCACGCTCTTCCCGGACGACCGCGAGCGGGCCACCGCGATCGGCATCTGGGGCGCCGCCGCGTCCGCCGGCGCCGCGCTCGGTCCGGTGGTCGGCGGCGTGCTGCTGGAGCACTTCTGGTGGGGCTCGGTGTTCCTGCTGAACATCCCGGTGCTCCTGCTGCTGCTGGTCTTCGGCGCCTGGCTGCTGCCGGAGTCCAGGGACCCGGAGCCGGGCCGCTGGGACGTGCTGAGCGTGCTGCTGTCGCTCGCCGGTGTGATCGGCGTGGTCTACGCGATCAAGGAGGCCGCCGCGCACGGCGTCGCCCGCTGGGACGTGCCGGTGACAGGCCTGCTGGGCGCGCTCGCGCTGGTCGTCTTCGTCCGCCGCCAGCTGCGGTTGGCGACCCCGCTGCTGGACGTCCGGCTCTTCCGCGACCGGCGCTTCACCGCCGCCGTGCTGGCCTCGCTGATCGCGCTGATCGGGCTCTCCGGCATCGTCTTCGTGACCTCCCAGTACCTGCAGCTGGTCCGCGGCTACCCGCCGCTGAAGGCGGGGCTGGCCGAGCTGCCGGCCTTCGCCGGCGCGGTCGTCGGCGGTCTGCTGACCGCCCGGCTGGTGCGCCGCACCGGCGCCCGCACCGCGCTCACCCTCGGCCTGCTGGCGATGGGCGTCGGGATCGGCCTGCTCGGCTGGATCCAGCAGGACAGCACGTACCTGCTGCTGGCCGCCGCCTTCCTGCTGGTCGGCACGGCCGAGGGCGTGGTCTACACGCTCGGCGCGGACCTGGTGCTGGGCGCCGCGCCCGGTGACAAGGCCGGCGCCGCGTCGGCGGTCTCCGAGACGGCCTACGAGCTGGGCACCGCGCTCGGCATCGCCCTGGTCGGCTCGCTGGTCGGCTCGCTGTACGCGAACCGGCTGGCCGTCCCGGCCGGGACGGACCCGGCGGCGGCCGCGCAGGCCGGCGAGTCGCTGGGCGGAGCGGTGGAGGCGGCGCACGGACTGCCGGACACCTTGGCCGGACCTCTGCTGGCGAGCGCCAGGGAGGCGTTCGTGCACGGCGTGAACGTGGCCGGGGTGATGGCGGGCGCGCTGCTGCTGGGCGCGGCGGTCCTGGCCTGGCGGCTGCTCCGGGGCCTGACCCACGGTGCGGCGGCGGAGTCGGCACCGGACCAGGACCGGGAGCAGGCGCAGGGGCGGGCGCCCGAGAAGGCGAACGCCTGAGGCCGCGGTTCCCCGCGTCCCCGCACCGGGGAGGCGGGGAACCGCCGTGTGCGGCGGCTCCCGGCGGGTCAGCCGGTGCCGAAGGGCAGTTCCAGCTCCGCCCAGACCACCTTGCCGTCCCGGGTCAGCCGGCTGCCCCAGCGCTGGGCGAGTTCGCTGACCAGGAACATGCCCCGGCCGCCCTCGTCCTGCTCCGCGAAGGGGCGCAGCTGGGGCGTCTGGCCGCCGGCGTCGGAGACCTCGAGGGTGAGCACCCGGTCGCGGAAGAGCCGCAGCCGGCGCGGGGCGTCGGCGTGCAGCAGGGCGTTCGTGACCAGTTCGCTGACCAGCAGCTCGGCGTAGTCGCAGAGCGTGCTCAGGCCCCAGGCGTCGAGCGTGGCGCGGGTGAAGCGGCGGGCCTTTCCGGGCAGGCGGCCGCCGCCGGTGAGCGGAAGGGTGGCGACCCGGTCGGCGGGCAGCGGCAGCACCCGGGCCATGATCATCGCGATGTCGTCGTCGCTGCCGCCGCTGACCAGCGCGCCGAGCACGGCGTCGCAGTTCTCCTCCAGGGTCCGGCCGGGGCCGGACAGGGTGCGGGCGAGCAGGTCGATGCCGTCGTCGAGGTCCTGGCCGCGCCGTTCGACCAGCCCGTCGGTGTAGAGGGCGACCATGCCGCCCTCGGGGAGGGTGAACTCGACCGACTCGAAGGCCACCCCGCCGACGCCGAGCGGCACGCCCGGCGGCATCTCGACCCGGCGGGGCGTGCCGTCCGGGGCGACCCAGACGGGTGGCAGGTGCCCGGCCGAGGCGATCTGAAGGGTGCGTTCCAGCGGGTCGTAGACGGCGCAGATACAGGTGGCGAACTGGCCCTCGCCGATGCCCGAGGCGGTCTCGTCGAGCCGGGTGAGGACCTGCTCGGGCGGCATGTCCAGGGTGGCCAGGGTGCGGGCGACGGTGCGCAGCTGGCCCATCGTGGCGGCGGCCCGGATGCCGTGGCCCATGACGTCGCCGACCACCAGCGCGACCCGGCCGCAGGAGAGCGGGACGACGTCGAACCAGTCGCCGCCGACCTCGCTGGTGACGCTGGAGGGCAGGTAGCGGTAGGCGATCTCCAGGCCGAGGGTGCGGTGGATCTCCTGGGGCAGCAGGCTGCGCTGGAGGGTGAGCGCGGTCTCGCGCTCGCGCCGGTAGAGGCGGGCGTTGTCGATGGCGAGGGCGGTGCGGGCGACGAGTTCCTCGGCGAGCGCGACGTCGGAGGCGGTGAACGGCTCGGGGTTGCGCATCCGGATGAACTCGGCGCCGCCGAGGACCATGCCCCGGGCGGTGACCGGCAGCATCAGATAGGAGTGGATGCCGGCGGCGAGGCCGGGGGCGACCCGGTCGGGGCTGGCGACCAGTCCGCGCAGCACCTCCGCGTCGACGTGGGCGCGCAGCAGCGGGCGCCCGCTGCGCAGGCACTGGGTGTAGCTGCGCTCGGGGGCGTACTCGGAGACCTCGCCGACGACGTCGACGGCGTGCACGAGCCCGGTGTCGTAGGACTCGCCGACCGCGACGGCCCGCAGCTGGACGCCGCGGTCCTCCGGGATGGGGGTGGGTTCGGCGCCGCGCAGCACGGTTTCCAGCAGGTCGACGGTGGCGAAGTCGGCGAACCGCGGGACGACGGCCTCGATGAGCTCCTCGGCGGTGCGCTGGAGGTCGAGGGTGGTGCCGATCCGGGCGGTGGCCTCGGCGATGGTGGCCAGGCGCTCCTGGGCGCGGGCGGCGCGGGCCTCGGCCTGGAAGCGCTCGGTGACGTCGATGATCGAGGAGCAGACGCCGAAGACCCGGCCGGTGGAGTCCTCCAGCCGGAAGTAGGAGGCGGACCAGGCGCGGTCGCGGCGCGGGTCGCCGGGGACCCGGCCGTGCGAGCGGGCGTCGACCACCGGGCGGCCGGTGGCCAGCACCTGCTTCATGATCTGTTCTATCTCGGTGCTGTTGATGCCGGGCAGGATGCTGCTGATCCGCCGTCCGAGGTGGTCGGCCACCGGGAGGCCGTTCATCCGGGCCAGTGACTCGTTGAGCCGGACGTACCGCAGCTCGGTGTCGTAGACCGCCATCCCGATCGGGGACTGGCCGAAGATGCCGTCGAGGACGGCGAGGTCCGCCTCCACCCGGTGCAGGGCGGCGGTGTCGGAGGCGGTGGCGAGCAGCAGCAGGGTGCCGCCGGGTCCGGCGATCGGGTGGGTGCGGAGCTCGAGCTCGACGGTGCGGCCGTCGCGGTGGCGGACCGGGAAGACACCGGACCAGCCCTTGCCGCCGAGGATGCGCTCGAAGAGTTCGAGGACCTCGGGGCGGTCGCTGTCGTCGATGAGCAGCCGCGCGGCGTGGCTGCCGACGGCCTCCTCGGCGCTCCAGCCGAGCAGGGCCTCGGCGTCCTCACTCCAGTGCAGGATCAGCCCGTCGTCCTGGAGCAGGGCGGTGGCGAGCGGGACGAGGCGATGGCCGTCCAGGCGGGCGGGGCTGGCGCCGGCTCCGGGGCCGGTGGCATTGGTGGCGTCCCACTCGTCTCTCCGCATGATCAGGCTGCACCCCGGTTCGGCTCGTGCCCGGCCGGGCGGGCCTCGTGGGTCCGTGCGGCCGGGGTTCTTCTCCAGACTGCACGGACATCGGCCGCCCGGCGACCCCTTGGTGAGGGGCACCGGTCGTCCAGGTGTACGGGCGTCATGGGCGTACCGGCCGCAGCGTACTCTCCAGAAGGCTCGCCCACTGCCGGATCACCCCGGATCGTCGGGTGCTGTCGTCGGTGAGCAGGTTGGCGAGGCCGAGTCCGCGGGCCATGTCGAGGGTGGCCTGCACGGTTTCGCGCACGCCGGGCCGGGTCTCGTCGGCACCGAGGAACTCGACGGCGGCGCGGTGGGCCTCGCGGCCGACGTGGCCCTCCAGGCCGATGATCCGCTCGCGCAGCGGTTCCTCGGTGGCGGCGGCGACCCACAGGTGGAGGGCGGCGCGGAACAGCGGGCCGGTGTAGAGGCGGACGATCATGTCCACGACGGCCTCGGTGCGGGCCGGGCCGGCGTCCGGCAGCGCGTCCGCGTGGGCGCGGACGGCGGCGAGCCGCTCGGCGGTGACGTGTTCGACGGCCGCGGTGAAGAGGTCCTCGCGGGTCGGGAAGTGGTGCTGGGCGGCGCCCCGGGAGACGCTGGCCCGCTCGGCCACGACCGCGACCGTGGAACCGTTCCAGCCGAGCTCGGCGAGGCAGTCGACCGCCGCCGCGAGCAGCCGGGCCCGGGTCGCGCGGCTGCGGTCCTGCCGGGGGGTGCGGGCGGCCGGTTGCGTGGTCATCTGCGGCGGCGGTTCCTGTCCGTGCGGGGCTGGCGGCTGGTCGATCCTCGCAGACGGTCGTGGGAGGTGCGGCCGGTGGGACGGCCGCACCGGTGGACGCCGCCCGGCCGCTTCAGCGGGCGGCGGCGGCCTCGCGCTCGCGCAGCTCGCGGCGGAGGATCTTGCCGGCCGCGGACTTCGGGACGGCGTCCAGGAACTCCACCGCCCGCACCTTCTTGTAGGGCGCGACCTGGCCGGCCACGAAGGCGGCGACCTCCTGCTCGGTGAGCGCGCTGCCGGGGGCGCGGACCACGAAGGCCTTGGGGCACTCGGTGCCCTCGGCGTCGCGCACGCCGATCACGGCGGCGTCGGCGATCTGCGGGTGGCTGAGCAGCAGCGCCTCCAGTTCGGCGGGGGCGACCTGGTAGCCCTTGTACTTGATCAGCTCCTTGACCCGGTCGACGATGTGCAGGTAGCCGCGCTCGTCGACGAAGCCGATGTCGCCGGTGTGCAGCCAGCCGTCGTCGTCGACGATGGCGGCGGTGTCGGAGGGGCGGCCGAAGTAGCCCTTCATCACCTGCGGGCCGCGGATCAGCAGCTCGCCGCGCTCCCCGGTGCCGAGGTCGGCGCCGGTGCCGTCGAGGGCGGTGACCCGCAGCTCGGTGGAGGGCACCATCCGGCCGACCGAGCCCGGGGAGGGGTCCGGGTCGGTCGGGTCCATCACATGGCTGACCGGGGAGAGCTCGGTCATGCCGTAGCCCTGGAGGATGTGCGACAGGCCGAGGCGGCGGGCGCAGATCTCGGCGAGCTCGCCGTCCAGCGGGGCGGCGGCACACAGCAGGTACTCCACCGAGGAGAGGTCGTACTGCTCGACCACCGGGTGTTTGGCGAGGGCGAGGACGATCGGCGGGGCGGCGAGCACGGACTGCACCCGCTGGTCCTGGACGGTGCGGCAGAACTGCTCCAGGTCGAAGCGGGGCAGCACGACCACGGTGGCGCCGCAGCGCAGCGGCTGGTGGAGGAGGGCGGCGAGGCCGTAGATGTGGAAGAAGGGGAGGACGGCGAGGACGCGCTCGCCGGGCTTGGGGCGGAAGACGGCGTCGGTCTGCGCGAGGTTGGTGGCGATCGAGCGGTGGGTGAGCATCACGCCCTTGGGCAGTCCGGTGGTGCCGCTGGAGTAGGGCAGCACGGCGACGGCCTCGGCCGGGTCGAGCGCGAGCTCGGGCGCGGGACCGGTGGCGGCGAGCAGGTCGGCGAGCGAGAGGTGGCCCTCGGCGCCGTCCAGGACGAGGATCCCGGCGAGCGGGCGGCCGTCGGCGGCGAGTTTCTCGGCGGCGGCGCGGGCGGTGGGCAGGAACGGCGAGACGGTCATCAGCCAGCGGGCGGCGCTGTCCGTGAGCTGGCCGGCGAGTTCGCCGTGGGTGGTGAGCGAGGAGACGGGGGTGACGGTGGCGCCGGCCCGGGTGGCGCCGAAGAAGGCCATCGGGTAGCGGATGCTGTTGGGGCTGAACAGCGCCACCACGTCGCCCTGGCGGACTCCCGCCGCGGCGAGGCCGGCGGCCACCCGTCCCACGGCATGGGCGAGTTGTGCGTAGGTGACGGTCTCGCCGGTGATCCCGTCGATGAGGGCGGGCCGGTCGCCGTGGCGCTCGGCCTCGCCGAGGACGGCGTCGTGCAGGGCGAGGTCGACGATGCCGACGTCCGGGAACTCGCTGTGGAACACCAAGGCGTGCCTCCTGTGCGGTTGTTGGCGCGGGGCGGGACGGCCGGCTGGAGGTCGTGGCGACCGGCCGTGCGGCGTGCGGACAGGAGCATACGGACAGTGGGCGCCCGGTGCGCCCCAGTGACGGACGTTTGGCGGAGCGCGCGGGGCGCAGGGGTGGCGCAGTGCGGCGAATTCCGAGGTGGGGGCGGGTCGGTGGGGTCCTCGGCCCGGACGCCCGGTCAGATGTCAGAACGATGATGCGACGATCCGTTCGAGGCCGTGGCCACCCGCTGCCGGCTCAGTAGGACTTCGGCAGGCCGAGCGAGTGCTGGGCCACGTAGTTGAGGACCATCTCGCGGCTGACCGGCGCCACCCGGCCGACCCGGGTGGCGGCGAGCAGCGCGGCGAGCCCGTACTCCTGGGTGAGGCCGTTGCCGCCCAGGGTCTGCACGGCCTGGTCGACGGTCCGGGCGGCGGCCTCGCCGGCCGCGTACTTGGCCATGTTGGCGGCCTCGCCGGCGGCGGCGTCCTCGCCCGCGTCGTACAGCAGGGCGGCCTTCTGGGTCATCAGCCGGGCCAGTTCGACCTCCACCGCGCACCGGGCCAGCGGGTGCGCGAGGCCCTGGTGGGCGCCGATCGGGGTGGACCAGACGGTGCGGGTGCGCGCGTAGTCGACGGCCTTGCCGAGCGCCTGGCGGGCGAGGCCCAGGGAGAACGCGGCGGTCATGATCCGCTCGGGATTGAGGCCGGCGAAGAGTTGCAGCAACCCGGCACTCTCGTCGCCGACCAGCGCGTCGGCGGGCAGCCGGACGTCGTCCAGGAAGACCTGGAACTGCCGTTCGGGGGCGACGAGTTCCATCGGGATCGGGCGGTACTCGAAGCCGGGCGTGTCGCGCGGTACGACGAACAGCGCGGGCTTCAGCCTCCCGGTGCGGGCGTCCTCGGTGCGGGCGACGAACAGCACGGCGTCGCAGTGGTCGATGCCGGAGACGAACACCTTGCGGCCGGTCAGCAGCCAGTCCTCGCCGTCGCGGCGGGCGACGGTGGAGATCCGGTGGGAGTTGGAGCCGGCGTCCGGCTCGGTGATGCCGAAGGCCATCCGGCGGCTGCCGTCGGCGAATCCGGGCAGCCAGTGGCGCCTCTGCTCCTCGGTGCCGTAGCGGGCGATGACGGTGCCGCAGATCGCCGGGGAGACGATCAGCAGCAGCAGCGGGCAGCCGGCGGTGCCGAGTTCCTCCAGCACGATCGCGAGGTCGGTGATCCCGCCGCCGCCCCCGCCGTACTCGGCGGGGAGGTTGACGCCGAGGTAGCCGGCCTTGCCGGCCTCGGCCCAGAGTTCGTCGGCGGGCTCGTGGGCGCGGGCCCGGGCGAGGTAGTAGGCGGAGCCGTAGCGGGCGCCGAGGCCGGCGACGGCGGCGCGCAGGGCGCGGCGTTCGGGGGTTTCGAGGAGCTGGCTGCCGATGGCGGACATGCGCGGTCCTTCCTCAGACCTCTTCGGGGGACTGTGCCGGGGACTGTGCGGCGGACTGTTCCGAGGACTGTGCGGAGGACTTCACGACGGCGAGCAGGGTGCCGGTCTCGACCTGCCGGCCCGGGGTGGCGCGGAGTTCGACCAGGATCCCGTCGGCGGGAGCGGCGATCCGGTGCTCCATCTTCATCGCCTCCAGCACGAGCAGCGTCCGGCCGGCGGTGACGGTGTCGCCGACGGCCGCGGTGATGCGCACGACGGTGCCGGGCATCGGGGCGAGCAGTGCGCCGGGGTCGGTGCGCACCAGGGCGTCGGGAAAGCGCGGCAGGGCGGTGAGCGCGGTGGCGCCGGCCGGGGTGTCGACGTGCACCCGGTCCCCGTAGCGGGCGACCCGGTAGGCGCGCCGCAGCCCGCCCTCGCGCAGCACGACCAGGTCGGGGGCGGCCTCGACCAGCTCGACGTCCGGGTGGTCCTCGGCGCGAAGGCCCGCGCGGGTGAGCCGGTAGCGGACCTCGTGCTCGGTCCCGTCCTGCGTCCGGTAGCGCTTGAGCTGCGGCTGGGAGGGCAGGTTGCGCCAGCCGGAGGGCAGCGCGGTGCGGCGGGCGGCGGCGTCGGCCAGGGCGGCGGCCAGGGCGGCGGCCAGGGCGGCGCGGCCCGCTCCGCGCAGGTCCGGGGCGGTCGGGCCCGGGGCGGTCAGGGCGGCGGCGTGCTCGGCGAGGAAGCCGGTGTGCAGCTGCCCGGCCAGGAAGGCCGGGTGGCGCAGGGCGCGGACCAGCAGCTCCCGGTTGGTGGCGGGCCCGTGGATCCGGGCGCGGGCGAGCGCGTCCGCCAGCCGCCGGGCGGCGGCCGCCCGGGTCGGCGCCCAGGCGATCACCTTGGCGAGCATCGCGTCGTAGTGCGGGGTGATCTCGGCGCCGTCCCCGACGCCGGAGTCCAGGCGCACCCCCCGGCCGGTGAACTCCTCGTGCGGGACGGTGAGTTCCAGGCGGTGCAGGGTGCCGGTGGCGGGCCGCCAGCCGTGCGCCGGGTCCTCGGCGTAGAGCCGGGCCTCGATCGCGTGGCCGGTGACCGGCGGGGCGGCGGGCCCCGGCAGCGCCCGGCCCTCGGCGACGGCGAGCTGGAGGGCGACCAGGTCGAGGCCGGTGACCGCCTCGGTGACCGGGTGTTCGACCTGCAGCCGGGTGTTCATCTCCAGGAACCAGCAGCGGCCGTCCGGTCCGAGCAGGAACTCGGCCGTCCCGGCGCCGGTGTAGCCGACCGCCCCGGCGGCGCTCACCGCGGCCTCGTGCAGGGCGGCGCGCACGGCCGGGTCGAGCCCGGGCGCGGGGGCCTCCTCGACGACCTTCTGGTGGCGCCGCTGGAGCGAGCAGTCCCGGTCGCCGACCGCCCAGACCGTACCGTGCCCGTCCGCGAGCAGCTGGACCTCGACGTGCCGTCCGGCGGGCAGGTAGCGCTCGCAGAACACCTCGTCGGAGCCGAAGGCCTTGGCGGCCTCGGCGCGGGCGGCGGCGAGTTCGGCCGGCAGGTCGGCGAGGGCGCGCACCACGCGCATGCCGCGCCCGCCCCCGCCGGCCGCCGCCTTGACCAGCAGCGGCAGGTCCGCCTCGGTGGGGGCGTCCAGCGCGTCGAGGACGGGCACCCCGGCGGCGGCCATCAGGCGTTTGGCGGCGGTCTTGGAGCCCATCGCCTCGATCGCCGCCGGCTCCGGGCCGACCCAGAGCAGCCCGGCCGCCCGCACCGCGCGGGCGAAGGCGGCGTCCTCGGAGAGGAACCCGTAGCCCGGGTGGACGGCGTCTGCGCCGGCGGCGAGCGCCGCCTCGACGATCAGCTCGCCGCGCAGATAGGTGTCGGCGGGCGCGGCGCCGGGCAGCCGGACGGCGGCGTCGGCCTCGCGGACGTGCGGGGCGTCGGCGTCCGGGTCCGCGTACACGGCGGTGGTGGCGATGCCGAGGTCGCGGCAGGTGCGGAAGATCCGGCGGGCGATCTCGCCCCGGTTGGCGACCAGCAGGTTGGTGATCACGTGGTTCCCCCTACATCCGGAAGACGCCGTAGCCGGTGGCGCCCTCGACCGGCGCGTTGTGGACCGCGGAGAGGCAGAGCCCGAGCACGGTGCGGGTGTCGCGCGGGTCGATCACCCCGTCGTCGTAGAGCCGCCCGGAGAGGAAGGCCGGCAGCGACTCGGCCTCGATCTGCTGCTCCACCACGGCCCGCACCGCCGCGTCCGCCTCCTCGTCGTACGGGCGCCCCTTGGCGGCGGCGGACTGCCGGGCGACGATCGACAGCACCCCGGCGAGCTGCTGCGGGCCCATCACCGCGGACTTGGCGCTCGGCCAGGCGAACAGGAACCGCGGCTCGTAGGCCCGCCCGCACATGCCGTAGTGGCCCGCGCCGTAGGAGGCGCCCATCAGCACGGACAGGTGCGGGACGGTGGAGTTGGCGACGGCGTTGATCATCATCGCGCCGTGCTTGATGATGCCGCCCTGCTCGTAGTCCCGGCCGACCATGTAGCCGGTGGTGTTGTGCAGGAACAGCAGCGGGACCGAGCGCTGGTTGGCGAGCTGGATGAACTGCGCGGCCTTCTGCGACTCCTGGCTGAACAGCACGCCCTGCGCGTTGGCCAGGATGCCGACCGGGTAGCCGTGCAGCCGGGCCCAGCCGGTGGCGAGGCTGGTGCCGTAGCGCGGCTTGAACTCGTCGAAGTCGGAGCCGTCGACGATCCGGGCGATCACCTCGCGCGGGTCGAAGGGCACCTTGAGGTCGCCGGGGACGATGCCGAGCAGTTCCTCCTCGGCGTACTTCGGCGGCTCGGCGGCGAGATCCGGCCCCGGCCCGGGCTTGCGGTGGTCCAGGCGGGCGACGATCCGGCGGGCCAGGCGCAGCGCGTCCGGCTCGTCGAGCGCGAAGTGGTCGGCCAGGCCGGAGGTCCGGGCGTGCATCTCGGCGCCGCCCAGCGACTCGTCGTCGGCCTCCTCGCCGGTGGCCATCCTCACCAGCGGCGGCCCGCCGAGGAACACCTTGGCCCGCTCGGCGACCATCACGGTGTGGTCGGACATGCCGGGCACGTAGGCGCCGCCGGCCGTGGAGTTGCCGAACACGACGGCGACGGTGGGGATCCCGGCGGCGGACAGCCGGGTGAGGTCGCGGAACAGCGCGCCGCCGGGGATGAAGACCTCCTTCTGGCTGGGCAGGTCGGCGCCGCCGGACTCGACCAGGTTGACCAGCGGGAGGCGGTTGACGCGGGCGATCTCATGGGCGCGCAGGGCCTTGCGCAGGGTCCAGGGGTTGGAGGCCCCGCCGCGCACGGTCGGGTCGTTGGCGGTGATCACGCACTCGACGCCCTCGACGGTGCCGATGCCGGTGACCAGCGCGGCGCCGACCGGGTACTCGCTGCCCCAGGCGGCGAGCGGGGAGAGCTCCAGGAACGGCGAGTCCTCGTCGACCAGCAGCTCGATCCGCTCGCGGGCGAGCAGCTTGCCGCGCCCGCGGTGGCGTTCGACGTAGCCGGGGCCGCCGCCGGCCAGCGCCTTGGCGTGCTCGGCGTCCAGGTCGGCGAGCTTGGCCAGCATCGCCTCCCGGTGGGCGGTGTACTCGGCGCCGCCCGGGTCGAGGCGGGTGGGCAGGACGGTCACAGCAGGGCCTCCGGGATGTCGAGGTGGCGCGAGCGCAGCCACTCCCCCAGCGCCTTCGCCTGCGGGTCGAAGCGGTGCTGGGCGGCGACGCCCTCGCCGAGCAGGCCGGTGATGGTGAAGTTGACCGCGCGGAGGTTCGGCAGGAGGTGCCGGGTGATCGGCAGCTCCGCCACCTCCGGGAGGAGTTCGCGCAGCAGGTCGGTGGTGAGGGTGCGGGCGAGCCAGCGCCGGCCGGGCTCGTCGCGGGCCCAGACGCCGAGGTTGGCGTCGCCGCCCTTGTCGCCGCTGCGGGCGCCGGCCACCAGGCCGAGCGGGGCGCGGCGGGTGGGGCCGGGGACGGGGGCCTCGTCGGCGGCCACCGCTTGCTCCCGCACGTCCGGCTGCTCCCCCACCTCCGGTTCCGGCGCGGTGACGGGTGCGGGCGCGATGCGCACCCGCCGACCGTCCGGCAGCACGGCGGTGTGCTCGACGGCCGCCGCGTCGAGGTACGCGGCCTCGAACACCCCGTACGGCGCGCCCGGCCCGGGCGGCGCGGTGAGGTGGAAGCCCGGATACCCGGCCAGGCCCAACTCCACGGCCACCCGGCCGAGTTCCCGGCCCACCCGGTCGGGGTCGCCGTCCCTGGCGGTGAGCCGCAGCAGCGCGGAGGCGGCCTCCTCGGTGGCGGCGTCGGCGTGGTCGGTGCGGGCCAGGGTCCAGCGCAGCTCTGCGGGTCGGCGCCCGGGCGGTAGCGCGTCCTCGAACTGCCGCCGGACGAGCGCCGCCTTGGCCTCGATGTCGAGCCCGGTGAGCACGAACACCACCTCGTTGCGGTGGCCGCCGAGCCGGTTCAGCCCGGCCTTGAGGGTGGCCGGCGGCGCCTCGCCGCGCACCCCGTCGATCCGCACCCGGTCCGGCCCGGCCCCGGTGAGCCGGACGGTGTCCAGGCGGGCCGTCACGTCCGGCCCGAGGTAGCGCGGTCCGCCGGTCTCGTAGAGGAGTTGGGCGGTCACGGTGCCGACGGTCACGGCGCCGCCGGTCCCCGGGTGCTTGGTGATGACACTGGAGCCGTCCGGGTGCAGCTCGGCCAGCGGGAAGCCCGGCCGGGTGACGTCGTGCTCGCGGAAGAACGCGTAGTTCCCGCCGGTGGCCTGCGCCCCGCACTCCAGCACGTGGCCCGCCACCACGGCGCCCGCGAGCGCGTCCAAGTCCCCCGCGCCCCAGCCGAACCGGGCGATCGCCGGCCCCGCGACCAGTGCCGCGTCGGTGACCCGCCCGGTCACCACCACGTCCGCCCCGGCCCGCAGGCACTCCGCGACGCCGAACGCCCCCAGATAGGCGTTGGCCGCCAACAGCCCCTCGGGCAGCCCGAGTTCCTCCCGGCGCGGCAACAGGTCGTCCCCCTCGACGTGCCCGACCGCCGCGTCCAGCCCCTGGCATTTCGCCAACTCCCGCACGGCGTCCGCCAGCCGGGCCGGGTTGAGGCCGCCCGCGTTGACCACGATCCGCACCCCGCGCTCCAGCGCCAGGCCGAGGCACTCCTCCAACTGCCGCAGGAACGTCCTGGCGTACCCGAGCGAGGGGTCCTTCAGCCGGTCCCGCGCCAGGATGAGCATGGTCAGCTCGGCCAGGTAGTCCCCCGTGAGCACGTCCAGCGGCCCGCCGGTGAGCATCTCCCGCATCGCCGAGAACCGGTCCCCGTAGAACCCCGAGGCGTTCCCGACCCGCAGCACCGGCCCACCGCCCGCCGCCCGCGCCTGCGACCCCACGTGCACGCCTACCCCCAGAGGTGGCCCAACGTTCGCCGACGGTGAGCAGACTGGCACTCTGCGAGAGAAAAAGCAATCACGCTTGCTTGTTTTCCTCCCGCCCCGCCGCCGAGCGGCGCGCCGCCGCGGCCGTCGGCGCCGGTCGGCCGTCGCGGACGGCTTCAGCTGCCGCAGGCGCGCGGCCTGCCGGTTGAGCGCGGTGACGCTGAACTCCGGTAGGCCCGCCGCCCGCAGAGCGGCCGCGATCCGGCCGATGGTGTCCGGGAGGCCCGTGGAGCGGACCTCCCGTTCGTCCGGTGGACCGATCCGGTGCCTTCGCCGCCGCCCTGCAGAACCTGCCGGGCGGGAGCGCCATGACCGGCCGGCGTGGATCTCCGGGCCCGAACCGGTCACCGGCGCGGCCCGGGCGCTCAGGGTCCACGTCGGCGAGGCGTCGCCCCGCGGTCAGGCGCCGTGCCAGGACCTCCAGAGCGCCGCGTAGCCACCGTCGGCCGCCAACAGCTCGGTGTGACTGCCCAGTTCGGTCACCCGGCCGCCGTCCATGACCGCGACCCGGTCGGCGTCGTGGGCGGTGTGCAGGCGGTGGGCGATGGCGATCACGGTGCGGCCCTTGAGCACGGCCGCCAGGGAGCGCTCGGTGTGCCGGGCGGTGGCCGGGTCCAGCAGGGAGGTCGCCTCGTCCAGGATCAGGGTGTGCGGATCGGCCAGCACCACGCGGGCCAGGGCGAGTTGCTGCGCCTGCTGGGCGTCCGGGCGGTAGCCGCCCGCACCGAGCGCGGTGTCCAGCCCGTCCGGCAGCTCGTCCACCCAGTCGACGTCGACGGCAGCCAGCACCGCCTGCAGCTCCTGGTCGGTGGCTTCGGGCGCGGCGATCCGGAGGTTGTCCCGCACGGTGCCGAGGAAGACGTGGTGCTCCTGAGAGACCAGCACGACGTGGCGGCGCAGCTGCGCCGGGTCCAGCTCGGCGACCGGCACCCCGCCCACCGTCACCTGCCCGGTGCGCGGCGTGTCCGCGCCGGCCAGCAGGCGGCCCAGGGTGGACTTCCCGGCACCCGAGGGGCCGACCACCGCCAGCCGCTCGCCCGGGCGGACCGTCAGGTCGACCCCGTGCAGGACGTCCCGCTCCCCCTGGTAGGCGTAGCGGACGCCGACCACGTCGATCCGGTCGTCGGCGGGCCGCCCGCCGCCGGTCACGGCCGGCGCGTCGATCCCGCCGACGCCCTCGACCCGGGCGAAGGACGCGTGGCCGCGCTGGATCTGGTCGATCCAGAGCATGACCTTGTCCAGCGGCTCGGCGAGCTGCCAGAAGTAGAGGGCGCAGGAGACGACCGCGCCGATGCTCACCGCCCCGGTGCCGCGCAGGGCGCTGCCGATCAGCAGGACGACGGCGACCGGGGCGACGTACGAGAAGTCGACCACCGGGAAGAGCACGCTGCGCAGGCGGAGCGTGTGGATGCGGGTGACCCGGCAGCGCTCGATCGCCTCGGCGGCGGCGGCGATCCGGCGCTCCTCCAGGCCCAGCGCCTCGACCGTCCGGGCCCCGGCGGCGGTGGAGCCGAGCACTTCGGCGACCTCCGAGGCGGCGGCGCCCTCGGCGAGGTAGCCGGCGTGGGCTCGGCGCAGGTACCAGCGGGTGGCGAACCAGATCCCGGACAGGCAGAGCAGCCCGCAGACGCCCAGCAGCGGGCTGATCGCGAGCATGGCGGCCAGGATGAAGACCACCTGGACGAGCGCGACGGACACCTCGGGCCCGGCGGCGCGCAGGGTGGTGCCGACGGTGGCGACGTCGGCGGTGCCGCGCGTCATCAGGTCTCCGGCGCCCGCGCGCTCGCCCACCGGGGCGGGCAGGGCGAGCACCCGCTCGACGAAGCCCTCGCGGATCCGGGCCAGGGTCCGTTCGCCGAAGCGGTACGCGGTGTACCGGGCGAAGCGGCCCAGCAGCAGCTGGGCCAGCGCGAAGCCGAGGATGCCCAGGGCGAGCCGGTCGACGTGGCCGGCCCCGGCCCCGCCCCGGACGTCGTCGATGATCCGGCCGAGCAGCCAGGGGCCGCCCAGCCCGGCCGCCGCCGCCAGCCCGTTGAGGAGCAGCATCGCGAGGACCGCGCGGCCCTCCTGGCGCACCAGGCGCACGGCGGCCCGGCGGACCTCGGCGGCCCCGGCGACCGGGAGGGGCCCACCGACGGGGAGGGCCCCGCCGGCCGGCTGCGTCGGAGCGGTCATCGGACGGCCTCCTCGGGGAGCGTGGTTCCGGTGTCGGCGGGTTCGGCCGGTTCGTCCCCGCCGCGGGCCACCAGCGCGCGGTAGCCGGGCTCCGAGGCGAGCAGCGCCCGGTGCGGACCGGCGGCCGCCAGTCGGCCGTCGGCGAGGTAGCAGACGGTGTCGGCCTGTTCCAGCAGGACCGGGGAGGTCGAGGTGAGGGCGGTGGTGCGCCCGGTCCGCGCCCGGCGCAGCCCGGCCGCCATGGCCGCCTCGGTGTGGGCGTCCACGGCGGAGGTGGGCTCGACCAGCAGCAGCACCTCCGGGTCGGCCAGCAGGGCGCGGACCAGGCGCAGCCGCTGGCGCTGCCCGCCGGAGAGGTTGCCGCCCCCGGCCTCGACGGGCGTGTCCAGGCCGGCGGGCAGGGCTCGCACGATGTCCTGCGCGGCGGCGTCCTGGACGGCCCGGGCGATAGCCGCGTCGGTGTGCTCGGAGCGGCCCCCGACCACGGTGCGCAGCGGGCCGGCGAAGAGGTCGGCCTCGTTGTCGGCCACCACGATCCGGCGGCGGACCTCGGCCAGCGCGACGTCCGCGAGCCGAACGCCGCCCCAGGTGGCGGCGGACCCGTCGTACCGGCCGAGGCGGTCGACCACGGCGGCGGACTCGGCCGGGCGGGCGCTGACGATCGCGGTGAGCCGTCCCGGGGCCAGCTCCACGCCGGTGTCGGGGTCGTGCAGGGCCGCGGGGCCGCCGGGGGCCGGGCGGAGGGTCGCGGCGTCCTCGACGGCGGGCCGCAGGTCGAGCAGGCGGACCACCCGCCCGGCGGCCACCAGGCCCCGGGTGAGGTCGTACCCGCTCTCGATGAAGCTGGCGACCGGCACCACCAGGACGGCGACGTAGCCGTAGACGGCGACCAGGGTGCCGATCGTGATGGTGCCCTCGGCGGCCATCCGGGCGGCCAGCCAGGTCACCAGGGCGAGGAAGAGGGCGGGCAGGCCGACCGCGAGCGCCTGGATCCAGCTGGTCACGGCGCCGACCCGGTAACCCTCGGCGCGCAGGCCCCGCGAGCCGTCGCGGTAGCGCCCGGCCAGCAGGTCCTTGCCGCCGATGCCGTTGAGGACGCGCAGGCCGCCGACGATGTCCCCGATCCGGGCCGTCAGCACGCCCTGCTGCTCGCGGTACTGCGACTCCGCGCCCTGGAGCCGCTCCAGCAGCGGCCCGACCACGACGGCGAGCAGTGGCACGCCGAGCAGGACGACGGCCGCGAGCAGGACGGAGACCGGCAGCAGCAGCGCGGCCGCGACGAGGTACGCGACGACGGCGCCGACACCGGGGCCGGTGATCGTCAGCGTCTGGCTGATCTGCGCGACGTCGCCCGTCCCGATGTTGACCACCTCGCCGACCGAGACCCGGCGGGGCAGTTCCGCGCCCAACCGGGTGGCGTGCGCGACCACGACCTTGACCGTCCGGAAGGTGGCGTCCATCCGCACCCGCGTCATGGTGCGGTGGCGCATGATGCCCAGCCAGGCGTTGAGTGCCGCGACGGCGACCAACGCGGCCACCCAGCCGAGCAGGACGCCGGTGTCGCCCGGCTGGAGCCCGTCGTCGATTGCCCGCGCCATGAGGTAGGGCGGCAGCATCAGGCAGACCATCCAGCAGGTGCCCAGCACCGCACCGCCCGTGACCCGCCGGCGCTGACTGACCGTCAGCCACCATAAGTAGCGTGCCGCGCTCCGGTGATCCGGCGCGCCCGGATCCGCGTACGAGTCCATCATGTGGGACACCCTAGGTGCCACCCCGAAAGTCGATCAAGGTTCTGCCGTGATCACGCTACAGGCGCGGTGATATGACGGAACGTCAGATACGGGCGGCGGCGAACCGGCAGGTCCGGCGGCCGATCGGCCGGTCCGATCACGCTAAGATCGTTTCGCAACACGACGCGAAGGGGAGCTTGTGGCGCGGGTTGCGATGATAGGCGCGGGCATCAGCGGGCTGGGGACGGCACTCATGCTCGGCCGGCGGGGCCGCACGGTCACGGTGTTCGAACAGGACACCCGGGAGGCCGGGGACGACCTGCACGACGACTTCTTCCACTGGGAGCGGCCCCGGGTCCCGCAGGCCGTCCAGCCGCACTCGTTCCTCGCTCCCGTGCGCACCGTGCTGCGGGCCGAGGCCCCCGACGTGCACGCGGACCTGCTGGCGCGCGGAGCCCGGGAGTACCACGACTTCGACTGGTTCGGCGAGCATCCGCCGCACCGGGCCGGGGACGAGGAGTTGGTGACCCTGCGCACCCGCCGCATCGTGCTGGAGGCCGCCCTGGCGGCGGCCGTACGGCGGGAGGCCGGCGTCGAGGTGCGGCGGGGCCACCGGGTGCGCGGCCTCGTCGTCGAGGAGGGCCGCCCGCCGCGGGTCACCGGTGTGCGGGTGGACGCCGGCACGCACCCGGCGGACCTCGTCGTCGACGCGGCCGGCCGCCGTTCGCCCGTTCCCGGCTGGTTGGTCGCGGCCGGCTGCCGGCCGCCCGTGGTCGAGAGCCACCGGGCCGGGATCGCCTACCTGTGCCGCTGGTACCGGCTGCGGGCGGACGGTCCGCGCGACCCCGGCCGGGTGCGGCCCGGCTCGGCCGCGCCGTTCGCGCTCGCCGGCGTCTTCCCCTCCGACAACGACACCTTCGCGGTGAACCTGGTGCTCTCCACCGGCGACCCGACCCGCGGCGCGCTCACCGACCCCGCCGTGTTCGAGGCCGCCGCCCGCCGCTTCCCCGCCACCGCCGCCTGGCTCGACCTGGCCCCCGAACCGCAGTCCCCCGTGCTGGCGATGGCCGGCCTGGACAACCGCTGGACCTCCCTCACCGACGACGCCGGTCCCGTGGTCACCGGCCTGGTCAACGCGGGGGACAGCCTCATGCACACCAACCCCACCCTGGGCCACGGCGTGGCCCTCGGCCTGCGCGCCGCCCAGCACCTCGCCGCCCACGCCGACCGGATCGCCGCCGACCCCGCGGGCTACCACGCCTGGACCGCCGAGGCCCTCCGCCCCTGGTACGACGCACAGGTGACGGCCGACCGCGCCAACGAACAGCGCCTCACCGACGACGCGCCCCTCCCGGACCGCCGAGCCGCCGCGCTCGCCGCCTGCGCCTTCGACGACCCCGTCGTCATGCGGGCCCGCGCCAAGGTCCGCCACCTCCTGCAACCGGCCGACGCCGCCTACGGCACCGACGAGGTCGACCACCGCCTCACCGCCTGGCTGGCCGCCCGCCCCGACTTCGCCCCGACCCACGACGGCCCGACCCGCGACCAGTGGGACGCCCTCGTCCCGGCCTGAGCCCCGGCGGGAACCGTCCCCGTCCCCGCCCCGTCCCCGACACCGCTCCACGAGCGGGCCTTGTCCTCGTCGAACGCCTCGCGGGGACTGCGGCGGCCGCAGTCCGCCGAGACACGTGACGGGCGGTGGGGCCAGGGGGCAGGATGGGGCGCATGTGCGGTCGCTTCGTCTCCACCACCACCCCGTCCGATCTGGCGGACCTGCTGCGCGCCTCGGTGTGGCCGGCGGCGGAGGCCCTGGCGCCGTCCTGGAACGTGGCGCCGACCGACCGGGTGCCCGGTGTGCTGGAGCGGGTCGACCGGGAGACCGGGGAGCTCACCCGGCAGGTGCGGTCGCTGCGGTGGGGGCTGGTGCCGTCCTGGTCCAAGGACCCCGGCTCCGGGGCCCGGATGATCAACGCCCGGGTGGAGACGGCGCACGAGAAGCCCGCGTTCCGCAAGGCGTTCAAGGAACGGCGCTGCGTGGTGCCCGCCGACGGCTACTTCGAGTGGCGGCCGGTCCCGGCGGCCGAGGGGTGCAAGGCGTACAAGCAGCCGTACTACCTGCACCGGCCCGACGGCGGTCTGCTGCTGATGGCGGGGCTGTACGAGTTCTGGCGCGACCGCGCGGTGGAGCACGACGACGACCCGGCCGCCTGGCTGGTCACCTGCACCGTGCTGACCACCGAGGCGACCGACGCGGCCGGCCGGATCCACGACCGGATGCCGGTCACCCTGGCCGCCGACGCCCTGGGCGCCTGGCTGGACCCGTCCGTCACCGACCCCGGGGAGGTGCGCGACCTGCTGCACGCGCCGGCCGGCGAGCTGAGGGTGCGGCCGGTGGCCACGACGGTCAACAGCGTGCGCAACGACGGCCCGCGGCTGCTGGACCCGGTCGAGGACCCGCTGCCGGAGGTCACCGGGGGCCACTACACCTGAGCGGCGGCCGGATTGTCGGTGGCACGCGCTAGCGTCGGGGCATGTCGATCACCACGGTGTCGATCACCGCACACCTGCGCGACTCGGTGGCACTGCCGGGCGGCGCCGCACTGGTCAACGGCTTCGCCCTGGAGCGCCGCGCGGACGGGTCGCGCCGCGCGCTGCTGCGGCACGGGCGGGAGCTGGAGGTGTACGACCTCGACGAGTTGTTCGCCGGGGAGCGCGCGCCGGCCGCGGTCTTCCCGGTGCCCCGGCCCGAGTGGGAGTACGGCGGCCGGTCGGTGAGCCCCGACGGCTCGTTCGCGGTCTTCGCCGACCAGCGGGCCGTGCGGGCCGTCGCGCGGGACGGGTCGACGCTGTGGGAACACCCGCACGACTGCTGGGGATTCGGGGGCGCCCACCCGCACACCGGCGGCGAGCGGGAGCCGTGCCCCGGCCCGGAACACGGCTCGTGCCGGATCTCCGACGACGGCCGGCTGGTGTGGGCGCACGTCGCCTCCGCGTCGGCGGCGCAGCGCTGCCGCGAGCACTGGGTCGTCCTGGACGCCGGGGACGGCGGGGAGTTGGCCCGGCTGCCACTGCGGAGCGACTCCTCCGGCTCGCACCAGCTCTCCCACCCGGACGGCGCCCACGTCGGCCTCTGCATCGGCATGGGCCAGGACGGCGTGGAGCTCCACTGGGCCCGCTGGGACGGCGCGGAGCTCAGCAGTTGGGGCGTCAACGAGGACCTGGACCGCATCCTGGCGGACGTCCACCCGGGCCACCCGGGCTTCCTGACGGTCGAACACGGCGGCTGCGACCTGCGGCTGCACGCGCTGGACGGCACCGTGCTCGCCCACCGGGAACCCGAGCAGGGCGAGGACGGCGACCCGCTCTGCTGGGACCACGGCTGCGGCTTCGTCGACGCCGACACCGTCATCGCCTCCACGCTCGACTCCGACGACGATCCGGAGCACGCCCGGCACTGGCTGCTGGACGCCCGCACCCTGGAGATACGCGGGAGGATCGGCTATCCCGGCGGCCCCGTCGACAGCTGTGTGCACCCGCTCGGGGACGGCACCTGGCTGACGTACGACGACGCGAACGGGACGCTCGACCGCTGGAGCGCGGCCGGGGGGTGACCGCGTCAGACCGGCCGGTCCAGCGGGAGGGCCATCTCCAGCTCGCGCGCGGCCGGGTCGAGCGGGTACGGCTTGGTGGCGCCGGTGAAGTCGAAGCCGCGGCGGCGGTAGAAGGCACCGGCCCGGGCGTTGTCCTCGTGCACGGTGAGCAGTAGCCGCCGCGCCCCGGCCTCGTCGCGCGCCCAGGCGACGACGGCGTCCAGCAGCAGGTCTGTCACCCCGCGCTCGCGGCCGCGGTGCTCCGGGGCGACCCAGACGCCGACCAGCAGCGCCGTACCGGGCTCGGGGGTGAAGCCGATCATCGTACCGACCCACTCCCCCGGCGTCCCGGTGACGGCGACCAGGCCGATGCTGCCGGGCTCGTTCACCCGGCGGACCCTGGCCCGCCACTCCTCCTCGCCGTGGGCGAGCGCCGTCTCGTGCGTCTCCAGGAAGGCCATGGGCGTGTCGAGCAGCTGTGCGAGGCGCACCTCCCGCAGCCGCTCCCAGTCCGCCGGGCCGATCCGTTCGATCCGGTAGCTCATGGCCGCGCCTCCCCGTGGTGATCATCATTCCTGCGGTTCAGGAGCATAGGCCACCGGCGGCGGACGCCGACAGCGCGTCGGCAGGGCTCCGACAAAGCGCCGGCAGGGCGTCGGCGCAGGTCAGGGGCGGCCCGGTGGATAGGCTGCCGGAAAGGCGGGCGCACGTACCGCCCCGGTCCCGCCGTCGAAGGAGCCCGCCATGCCGACCGCCCCCGCCGCCGCAGCCCAGGACGCCGCCGGACCGTCGATCGCGCGGTTCGGGCTGGGCACCGCGGCCGTCGGGCGGCCCGGCTACATCACGCTCGGCCGCGGCCTCGACCTGCCCGCCGAGCGCACCGTCGACGCCCTGCGCGAGCGCACCCACGCCCTGCTCGACGCCGCCTTCGCGGCCGGGGTGCGCTACTTCGACACCGCCCGCTCCTACGGCCGCGCGGAGGAGTTCCTCGGCGGGTGGCTCGCCGCCCGCCCGCAGGCGGCGCGGGAGGTGACGGTCGGCAGCAAGTGGGGCTACACCTACACCGCCGACTGGCGGACCTCCGGTGTACCGGTGCACGAGGTCAAGGAGCACTCGACGGCGGTGTTCGACCGCCAGGTGGCGGAGACCCGGGCGCTGCTGGGCGGGCTGCCGGACGTCTACCTGGTGCACTCGGTCACGCCGGACAGCCCCGCGCTAACCGACCCCGTGCTGCACGCGCGGCTCGCCGCGCTGGCCGCCGGGGGCGTGCGGGTGGGCCTGTCCACCAGCGGCCCGGCGCAGGCCGCCGCGGTGCGGGCCGCCCTGGAGGTGACGGTCGACGGCCGCCCGCTGTTCGCGGCCGTGCAGTCCACCTGGAACCTGCTGGAGCCCTCCGCCGGCCCCGCGCTCACCGAGGCCCACGCGGCCGGGTGGCTGGTGGTGGTCAAGGAGGGCATGGCCAACGGCCGGCTCGCCGACCGCAACGCCACCGGCCCGGACACCGCCGCGCTGCGGGCCCTCGCGGCCCGCACCGGCGCGTCCTGCGACGCGCTCGCGCTCGCCGCCGTCGCCGCGCAGCCCTGGGCCGACGTGGTGCTCTCCGGCGCGGCCACCACCGGCCAGCTGGCCTCCAACCTGGAGGCCGTCGGGCTCGCCGTGGACGCCGCCGGCCTGGCCGGCCTCGCGGCGCTCGCCGAGCCGGCCGAGGAGTACTGGCGCACCCGCTCCGCGCTGCCCTGGGCCTGACGGCACCCGACACCCGGCACCCGACACCCGGCACCCGGTCGCCGCCCCCGTCAGCGCGCGGCGCGGCGGACCGTCAGCATGTCCTGGGTGTGGCCGATGGCGTAGCCGCCGTCCGGCCGGGTGAAGTGGCGCTCGACGTAGGCCGCCAGCTCGGCGCGCTCCGGCAGCGGGTCCATGGTGGCCAGGTCGGCCACGTTGACCATGAACTCGGCGACGTCCACGGCTTCGTCCAGCCGGTCGGTCCGGTAGTGCAGGTCGAGGGCCTCCAGCGCGTACGCGTACTCCGACGCGGCCCGGTCGGCGTCCTGGGCCGCCAGCTGCCCGGCCAGCGGCCCGAGGTCGTAGCGCACGCCCGTGAAGTGCGCGGCCATCCGCATGCAGGGGCTCTCCGGGTTCTGGAGCACCACCAGCAGCGCGCCGCCGGGCGCCACCCAGTCCCGCACCCGGCTCACGGTGGGCAGCCAGTCCTGCGGCGGCACGTAGTACAGCACGTGCGAGAGGTGGACCAGGTCCGCCGGCTCCGGCGGCTCGGCCGCCTCCACCGGCTCGGGCAGGACGAGCGCGTCGGGGCAGGCCAGCCGCAGCTTCTCGCGCATCGCCGCGCTCGGCTCGACGGCCACCGTGCGCTCGAAGTGCCGTGCCAGGTACGCGGTGGTGCGCCCCTCGCCCGCGCCCACGTCCAGCAGCACCCGGCGGCGGCCCAGCCCGGCGACGACCTCGCCCAGGCGGGCGTGGGTGAGCGGCTTCTCGTCGGTGCCCGCGAGGAACAGTTCGAACGCCCGGCGGTAGTCCGCGCCGGAAACGTCCAGCACCCGGACCGGACCGGCCCCCGCCGCCCTCGTACCCGTCCCCATCCGGTTCCCTCTCCCTCGGCTCGACGGCGTTCCCGTGCCGGGCCAGTGCACCCCGGCGCGGCGCGCCGCCGGTGCAGGCACGTTCCTGCCCGCGTGTCGCGCGGCGGACGGGGCGCCGCCGCACCCCGCTGGACCGCCGCCGTCCGACGGCCGTGCACGTCACGGCCACGTCCGCGATCGCCGCGCCCGGCACGCTCGGGGCAGCCGGCGCCACCGCGCCGCACCACCCCTCCGCACCACCCCGCCGGAAGGAAGACCGCCGCCCGTGTCCCGTACCGCCCGCCCCCGCCACTACCTGATGTGCCGTCCGACCCACTTCACGGTCGACTACTCGATCAACCCGTGGATGGAGCCGGCGAAGCCGACCGACGCCGCCCGGGCGGTCGCCCAGTGGGAGCGGCTCCACGCGCTCTTCCGGGAGCTCGGCCACACCGTCGAGCTGATCGAGCCGCTCCCCGGCCTGCCCGACATGGTGTTCGCGGCGAACGGCGCCACCGTCGTCGACGGCACCGCCCTGGTGGCCCGGTTCCGGCACCGCGAGCGCGCCGACGAGGCCCCCGCGTACCGGGAGTGGTTCCGCGCGCGCGGCTACCGGACGGTGGTGCGGGCCGAGTTCACCAACGAGGGCGAGGGCGACTACCTGCCGGTCGGCGGGCGGATCCTGGCCGGGACGGGCTTTCGCACCGACCGCCGGGCGCATGCGGAGGCGCAGCGCGTGCTCGGCCGCCCGGTGGTCACCCTGGAGCTGGTCGACCCGCGTTACTACCACCTGGACACCGCGCTCGCGGTGCTCGGCGACGACGAGATCATGTACTACCCGGCCGCGTTCTCGCCGGAGAGCCGCGGCACGCTCGCCGCGCTGTACCCGGACGCCGTGCTCGCCTCGGACGAGGACGCCGCCGTCTTCGGCCTCAACGCCGTCTCCGACGGCCTGCGGGTGGTCCTCCCGGAGGCGGCGGTCGGGCTGGCGGCGCAGCTGCGCGCGCGGGGTTTCGAGCCGGTCGGGATCGACGTCACCGAGCTGCTCAAGGCGGGGGGCAGCGTGAAGTGCTGCACCCTGGAGCTGCGCGGCGCCCCCGCCTGACCCGCCCTTTCCCGGGCTCCCTTTCCCGGGGCCGCCGACCGGAAAATCGGATGCGCTCCCCCGGCCGGACGGTGTTAGGGTCGTCCGGCCGGCCGCGGGACTCCGGTGCGACTTCCGGAATGTGCCTCTACCGCAATGATTCGCAGTTCGTGCCCCCATTCCCCGGCCGGCGCCACGACATCGCACGGGCGGAAAGGGGGCGGGTCGGTGGAGACGTACGGGGACCTGGTCGCCGCCGAGGACGTGCTGCTCTTCGTCAACGCCGCGATCACCGGCACCGGCCAGCGCGAGTTCCACGGCGGAGCCGCCGAGCAGCAGCTCTCGCTGGACTTCCTGCACACCTACATGTGCGTCAACTACCGGGGCCCGTACGCCGCCGCGCTCGCCCTCGACATCAACGACCACAACGCCGCCCTGATCGTCCGCCGACTGCTGGAGAGCTCCCGCGAGGCCACCGGGGAGCAGCGGCGCACCGAGGGCCGGCTGATCGCCCGCCGGCTGGCGCTGCTGCCGCCGCAGCGGGTCTACCGGCTGATCGGCGAGCTGCGCCGCGCCAAGGTCAACAACCGCCGCACCCGCGCCATCCTGCGCGACTGGCTGGCCGCGCGCCCCGACCAGACCCTCGACGCCGTCAAGTACCGGGCCGGGCTCAAGCGGGCACTGCGGCACGCCCATCTGCGGCCCGCCGAGGCGGAGACCGGCGACTTCCTGTACGCCCCGGGCCGGCGGGCCAAGTACCGGGCGCCGCTGCTGGACGCCTGGCGGCGCGCCCACCACCAGCAGGCCGCCGTCTTCGAACTCCCCTACACCGTCGCCGAGTCCTTCGCCCAGCGGCACGGCATCCCACGGGCCGCGTTCCTGGAGCGGATCGCGCCCCGGCTGACCGCCCTGGAGCGGCTGCGCCTCCAGGAGTCGGCCCGTGCCCACGGGGCCGGCGCCGTCGCCGCGGACCTCTCCCGGATGCCGCTCACCCGCCTCGCCTCGTACGCGCTGGGCCTGCCGCCCGCCGACCGGGCCGCCCGCCGCGCCGAGCTCACCGACGCCCTGCGCGCCTCGGCGCGCCGGGCCGCGCGCGCGGCCGGGGCGACCGAGGGCAGCTGGGGGCGGGTCACGGCCGTGCTGGACGACAGCTGGTCGGCGTACGGCTCGGGCGTCAAGCGCCGCCGGCCGCTGGCCGCCGCGCTCGCCTGCCACTTCCTGCTGGAGGCGCTGGCCGACGGGTACACCGCGCTGTGGACCTCCGGGCGCACCGACGCGCTGCTCGCCCGTCCGTCCGGCCCGACCCCGCTCGGCCGCCGGATCCTGGACGCGCTCGACACCGCGCCCCAGCGCCTGCTGATCGTCTCCGACGGCTGGGACAACGCCCCGCCGGGCCTGGCCGCCGAGGTGCTGCGGGTGTGGCGCACCCGGCTGGACCCGGAGCGCCGGACCAGCATCGTGCACCTCAACCCGGTCTACGACGCGGAGGGCTTCGACGTGCGCCGACTCGCCCCGACGGTGCCCACGGCCGGGCTGCGCGACGCCGAGGACCTGCCGGCGCTGGTCGAGTTCGCCCGCTTCGCCGAGGGCCGCACCGATCTCGCGGAGCTGACGGCGCACCTGGCCGTCCGCACCGCGCGCTTCCTGGCCGCCGCCCCGGAGGTGGCCGTCCGATGAGCGCCGCGCTCCCCGCCGCACGGTCCGCCTTCCGCCTCGACCTCACCGGCCTGGACACCCGGCCCGCCCAGGTGTGGGGCGGCGTGCGCCTGGTCCCGCTGGTGCGCCCGGAGCCGATCGCCGACCTGCGGCTGCACCAGGAGCTGTACGAGGACGAGTACGCCGCCGTCCCGGTCGGCCGCCGCGCCGCCTACCATTCCTACATCCCGCACGGCTTCGTCGCCGACTGGACGCGCGACGGCACCCCGGCGGCCGCCTACGGCACCCGGCTGGACGCGCCCGGCGCGCCCGGCGCGTCCGCCGCCCCGCCCGACCGCGTCCGGGTGCGGGTGCCGCGCCGCCTCGCCAAGCGCGAGGGCCGCACCCGGCTGCGCTTCCTGCCGCTGCACCTCGCTCTGGACGGCTACCTCGCGCTGCACTTCGGCGGCCCTACCGTCACCTGGGAGCAGTGGTCCGAGCGGGCCCTGCGGCGCGGCCTGTCCCCGCGCGCCGAGGAGGCCTACGCCGGCGGGCAGGTCCGCGGCCTCGCCGACGCGCTGCGGGTGTTCGAGCTCCACCCCGGCCAGTGCGGCCTGGTGGTGTACGTCGCCGACGCCCTCGCCGCCGCCTTCGTCGTCCCGCACCCCGACGACTACCGCGCCCTGCACCGCACCCTGCTGCTCGACCTCTACGGCGAACTGATCCACCACTACGCCCTGCTGTCCGCCGCCGTCCCGGACTTCCGCGCCGACCTGCGCACGGAGGGCCCGATCACCTCGACCGCCGACCTGCGCGCCGCCGTCGGCCGCCAGGAGCGCGCCTGGGCCGCCTTCCACGACGGCACCATGGCGGGCGGCCTGCTGGACACCGTCTACCGGGCCCGCACGGTCCGCCGCCTCGACCGCTTCACCCTCGCCCGCTTCCTGCCGGACTTCCGGCCCCGCGAGGAGAACCACATCGGCGAGGCGATCACCGACGAGCTCGGCCGCGTCGCCTACCTCAAGACCTTCCGCCTCTCCGAACCCCAGGTCCGCCGCGGCTACCTGCTGGACCGCCTCGCCGCGCACGACTGGCACCTTCCCGCCACCGCCGCCGCCCTGAACCTCACCGAGCCCCAGCTCGCCGTCCGGCTGGAGGGCGCGGGCTTCGGCGAGCTGCTGCGCAAGGACGTTCTGGACCACTACCGCCGGGCGGCGCGCGGGTAGCGCGCGGATTCGGGGGAGGTGACCCGGTCGGCGTGGGCGCTACTCGACGGTAGGGAGTTCCCGGCGGCCCGGCAAGACCTCGGGCGCGTGTTGCTGACGAATTGTCAACAACTGCCGCCCCGCGCCTTGACGGTGTGCGGACACCGCTCTACAACGTAGTCAACTCCCCGGCGCCGGGCCCCACTTCTCCGGCGCACCGGGACGTCCGCCCGCTCGCCCCCACCGAGAACGAGGCACCCCCATGCGCATGCACCCCTGCCTTGCCCTGGCCGCGGCCGCCGCCACCCTGGCCGTCGGCGCCCTCCCGGCCGCCGCGACTCCCGTCGCGACTTCCGCCGCGACCCCCGCCGCCGGGCCCGTGCTGACCGCCGGCGGAACGGCCGTCGGCGTCGGCGACATCCTGCTCGCACCGCTCGCCACGGGCACCCGCGCCGTCTTCTCCTCGGACACCACCGGCTCGACCGGGGTCTTCTGCGGCGTCTCCCCGCTGACCGCCAAGGTCCTCGGCAACCCCGCCGCGCCGGGCACCGCCACCGCGTCCCTGACCGGTCTGACCTTCGGCTCCTGCACGGCCAACGTCACCGGCGTCACCTCGGTCAAGAGCCTCACCGTCGGCAACCTCGCCTACAACGTCGCGGTCGCCGACTCCGCCGGCCTGCCCGTCACCCTCACCGCCGGGCCGGCCGGACCGATCCAGGCCTCGGCCGTGCTGAACAGCTGGTTCGGCACCCTCACCTGCACCTACCAGCTCAGCGGCGACTTCACCGGGACCGCCGACAACACCGCGCACGCCCTGGTCTTCCGCAACGCCCACTTCGTCAAGAGCGGCGGATCGGCGCTCTGTCCCGGCGACGGCTACTTCTCCGCGACCTACGGCCCGATGACCGACTCCACCCAGCCCGGAGGACCGGCGGTCTCCGTGAACTGACCGCCACGACCCGGCCCGCGAGCGGTGCGCCCCCGCCCACCGCTCGCGGGCCGCCGTCCGAACGCCCACCGCGCTGCTGGAGGTCACGGCGATCCGCCGGGCCGTGGGGGGCGCCGCGACCTGGTCACCGTGCTCTCCTGCGGCGCGGCCGCTGAGACCCCGCTGGTGGGCGGCGGCGGGACGGACGGACCTGCGGGAGGGCTTCGCCGCCGCGCTGCGGACACGGCCGCGTCCGGACGTCGTCGTGGTGCCGACCGACGGCCGGACGCCCTGGCCGACGGCCCGACGGCGGGCGAGCGGCGGCGGCGGACCGGGCCATGGGTCAGGCGATCTTGGCGCAGAGGGGTTCGGCCGAGCCGTGGTCGATGGTGAGGGTGCGGTAGCCGGTGGCGCCGATGTCGACGGTGTAGACGCCGTCGACGGTGTAGAGGTCGCGGGGCAGGTTGCCCGCGCCGGCGCCGATGCCGAGCAGGATCGGGCCGTGGGCGCGCCAGGTCTGGGAGCCGTCGGGACGGTAGTCGACGTGCGAGCGGCCGCCGGCGTCGGCGTCGTGGTGGGCGCCGGTGAGGGTGTTGGTGAGCCGCATGACCAGGGCGCCCCGGTAGGCGACGCGGCGGACGGTGCCGTCGGGGTCGGCGGCCAGCACGTGCCGTTCGACGCGGTCGACGACGGGTTCGAGGTGCACCGGGAAGTCGCAGCGGGCGCCGGCCGGCAGGTCGAAGGACGGCGAGGGCCAGGGCTCCCAGCCGCCACGGCCGGCGGCACCGGCCGCCGGGGCGGCGGCCAGGCTCGCGGCCAGGGCGGCGACGGCGGTGGCGGCGGTCGCGAGGCGGAGCGGGATGCGGCGCATGATCGGTCTCCTGACGGGGCGTCGGAACGGTCGGCGGCCAGCCTGACAGTGGCCGCTCACCGGATTCTCACCATCCTCCCGGCCGGATCCGGACGGGTGGGGCATTTCGGCCACCCAAGGTGACCGGCGACGGCGCCGTCACCTTCACCACCGATGCCGGCGCCACCCGCGCACCCACCACCGGCAACCGCGGGCGCCGTAGGGTGGCCCGCCATGGAGTTCCGACTGCTCGGCCCGTTCGAGGCCGACCACCGCGGCGAGCCCGTCCTGGCCGGCACCCGGCGCCAGGAACGCTGCCTGCTGGCCGTCCTGCTGCTGGAGGACGGCCGGGTGGTCACCACCGAGCGGCTGATCGACCTGCTCTGGCACGGCAGCCCGCCCGCCTCGGCGCGCGGCACCGTGCACACGTACATCGGGCGGCTGCGCGCCCGGCTGCGCCCGCACGGGGTGGTGCTGGCGACCCGGCACGACGGGTACGCCCTCACGCCCGGCCCGCACGGCCTCGACGTCCGCGAGTTCCTCGACCTCACCGCCCGCGCGTCCGCGACCGGCGACCCGGCCGAGCGGCTGCGCTGCCACGACCGGGCACTCGCGCTCTGGCGGGGGCCGCTGCTCGCCGACGTGGCCGACGACGCGCTGCGCGGGCGGCTCGGCGGACGGCTGCTCCAGCTGCGACTGTCGGCCCTGGAGCAGCGGGCCGAACTCCTGCTGGCGATGGGCCGCCACGACCGCCTGCTCGCCGATCTCCCGCTCCACGACGGAGAGTTGACGAGCCTTGCGCCGCGCGAACGGCTGGTGCGCGCCGTGATGACGGCGCTGTACCGGGCGGGCCGGCAGGGCGAGGCGCTCGCCCTCTACCGGCACACCCGCCGCACGCTGGTGGAGACCCTGGGCGTGGAGCCGGGCGCCGAACTGGCCGCGCTGCACGAGCGGATCCTGCGCGCCGACCCCCGACTGGACCGGCCGCCGGCGCCGCTGTACGCGGTGCGGGTGGGCGAGGAGTGGCTGCCGTGGAGCGCGGGCGGGCACCCGGCGCTGGAGTTCTGCAACACCTTCGCCGGCTGGGGCGCCCCGGCCCCGCCGCCCGGATCCGACTGGCTGCGCCGCTACTCGACGCTCGCGGTCTGGGCCGGGCACCAGGACCTCGCGGCGCCGCCGCTGGTCGAGGCGCTGCTCCGGCAGGCCGCGCAGCACCCGGACGAGGCGGCGGCCGTGCTGACCGAGGCCCGCGCGTTCCGCTCCGCGCTGTACGCGTGCCTGACCGATCCGCAGGACGGGACGGCCTTCGGGGAGGTCGCCGCGGTGGTCCGGCGCGCCACCCGGGCGGCGGTGTTCACCCGGGGCGAGGACGGTCTGGCGCAGTGGCGGCTGCCGCCGTCGGCCGGGCTGCCGCTGCCGCTGTACGCGGCCGCCCGGGCGGCCGCCGAGCTGCTCGCCGAACCGCGCCGGCTGACCGTCCAGCGCTGCCCGAGCGCGGACTGCGGCTGGCTGTTCTTGGACGCGGGCGGACGACGGCGCTGGTGCAGTCTGGCGACCTGCGGGGCGGCGGCGGACCGGGGCACGCCGGCGCCCTGAACCGGTGCGCGGCCGGGACCGCCCGGCCGCGATGCCGCCCAACTACTTGACGAATGCATGACATTGACGGACCATCATGCTCGCGGCGCCGCACCCGCCTCCTTCACCGTTCCGTCCCTACGGACCCCCACAGGAGGACAGTCATGCGACTGCCCCGCCGAGGGAAGCCCGCCGCGGCCACCGCCGTCCTGCTGGCCCTCGCCCTCGCCGTCCCGCTCACCACCCAGGCCACGGCTCAGCCGGGCCCCGCCTCCGCCACCGCTTTCGACGCCGCCCGGCAGTACCGCCTCGACGGCCCCCGGACCGTCGCCGAGCGTACCGAGGTCGCCGCCACCGGCGCCTCCGTGGACGCCGTCCGGCCCGACTCACTGACCGTCACCGCCACCCCCGCCGAGGCCGCCCGGCTGCGCGAGCTCGGCTGGTCGCCCGTCCCGCTGCCGGGCCCCCGGTACGGCGTCGAGCCCGGCCTGGAGGGCGTCGGCGCGGCGCTGTACGACTTCCCGTCCGCCGACTCCGGCTACCACAACTACGCGGAGGCCGCGGCCGACATCGACGCCGTGGTCGCCGCCCACCCCGACATCATGAGCAAGCGGGTCATCGGCACCTCCTACGAGGGCCGGCCGATCGTCGCCGTCAAGATCAGCGACAACGTCGGCACCGACGAGAACGAGCCCGAGGTGCTGTTCACCGCCCACCAGCACGCCCGCGAGCACCTCACCGTCGAGATGGCGCTCTACCTGCTGCACGAGTTCGGCGACAAGTACGCCTCCGACAGCCGGATCGCGAACGCGGTCGACAGCCGGGAGATCTGGGTGGTCCCGGACCTCAACCCGGACGGCGGCGAGTACGACATCGCCACCGGCCGCTACCGCAGCTGGCGCAAGGACCGCCAGCCGAACCCGGGCAGCAGCTACGTCGGCACCGACCTCAACCGCAACTGGGACTACAAGTTCGGCTGCTGCGGCGGCTCCTCCGGCTCCACCTCCAGCGAGACCTACCGGGGCAACGCGCCGGAGTCCGCCAAGGAGGCCAAGGTAGTCGCCGACTTCGTGCGCAGCCGGGTGGTGGGCGGCAGGCAGCAGATCACCGCGGCCATCGACTTCCACACCTACAGCGAGCTGGTGCTCTGGCCGTTCGGCTGGACCACCGCCAACACCACCACCGGCATGACCGCCGACGAGTACAACACCTTCGCCACCCTCGGCCGGTCCATGGCCGCCACCAACAACTACACGCCCGAGCAGTCGAGCGACCTCTACATCACGGACGGGTCCATCGACGACTGGCTGTGGGGCGCGCAGCGGGTCTTCGCCTACACCTTCGAGATGTACCCCGGGCCGAACGGCGCCAGCGGGTTCTACCCGCCCGACGAGGTGATCGGGCGCGAGACCAGCCGCAACCGGGAGGCCGTGCTGCGGCTGGTGGAGACGGCCGACTGCGTCTACCGCGCGATCGGCAAGCAGCAGCAGTACTGCGGCATCGCCAACTGACGCTTCCAGCAAACCCTTCGGCTCCACCGAGCGGCCCACCCGGATCTCAGGTATCCGGGCGGGCCGCTTCCTCCTTGCCACACGGGAAACATGACACTCCGTTCAGGCCAACGGAAGGGCGTCGTCCGGTCATTCGGTCCGCCGAACGGACCGGACCGCCGTTCGAGTGTCACCATTCCCCCAGAAGGATGTGACATGTCACAGCGCGTCCGGCGTCCCGCCGCACGCTCTGTCCAGAGGAGGGAACCTGCCCATGCACCGTCGTCGCACCGCCGCCACCCTGGCCGGCGCCGCGGTCCTCGCCGCGCTGACCGCCACCACCGCCCCGTCCGCCGTCGCCGCCACCACCGGGCCCGCGGGCCCGCCCGGACCGTTCACCACCTGCGGGAGCCCGGGTGCGCCCGGCCTGCTGCAGACCCGCGCCTGTATCGACGTCAACGGCCTCCAGGTCCACCTCTACGGGCACGCCTACCCGACCAACCCGGCCTGGGTCCCGCAGAACGTCGGCTTCAAGATCTCCGGCACCGCGCCCGGCCTGCCCCCGGGCCCGCCCGTGTACACGACCGCCGTGGTGCCCTCCGGCGGCGCCTACGTCGGCGGGATCACCACCACCGCGACCTGTGGCAGCACGGTGACCGCCAACTTCAGTGTGGACAACGGCGGTTGGCCGCCGTCGCCGGCCACGGTCTCGGTCGTCATCCCCTGCTGATCCGGCCTCCGGCCCAACCGCGCTGCCCGACCCGTCCACCGGGCCGGGCAGCGCCCCCAGGGTGTGCCGATGAGTCTTCAGGCGATCGTCGGCTACGGACCCGCCGGAGCGGCCACGGCCCGCCTGCCGGCCGAACAGGGCCACACGGTACGGGTGGTCACCCGCTCGGGCCGCCCGGCCGAGCCCGGCGTCGAGCACGCAGCTGTGGAGGCCGCCCGCGGCGCCGCCCTCCACAGCTGCGCGAGACCCGCTACCAGTTCGACCACCCCTTCACCCTCGACACCACCCCCTGGACCACCACCTTCACCACCCGCCCCACCCCCCTGGACACCCAACTCCGCACCACCATCGCCTGGTGGCGCGACCGCCTCACCCCTGCCTGACCCTCACCCACCGCCGCCCCCGGCGCCCAGCGGCCCCGCCGTCCGTGTACCTTCGGTGCGGCCGGTGCCATCAGAGCCGCGTTCCCGGAGGGGGAAACCATGACGAATGCCGGTCTCGTCCATCACATACGGATGCTGCGGGCAGGGGTCGGCGACCCGGCGGTGATGCTCGCCCAGTTCCGGCTGAGCGCACTACTGGTGCCGCGATGGGGTGAGGAGGCCGTGTGGAGCGCCGACGAAGGCGGCCTGCGATGGATCCTCGCGTTCACTTCGGAGGCCGAACTGGCCTCCTTCGCACGGACGAAGGGCCTTCCGGTGGAGGGGCTTCCCTACCTGACGGTCCTCGGTTCGCGGCTGTTGGACGTGGCGGTGCCGGAGCTGGGAAGGCCCGGTGGGGTCGCGTTGGACATCGCGGGTCCCGAGCCGATGCTCTTCCCGCCCATGCGGGGCATCGTGCCGGATGCGGCGGCCATCGACGGCCCGCCGACGACAACAGGGGGAGTCGATGGCTGGATTCGGGGTTGACCCGCAAGCGCTGAAACTCGCGGAGGAAGGCATCAACGCGGCGATCGCAGAACTACAGGGATTAGGAATCGCCGGCCTGGCGGAATCGGGCCGCGGGTTCTCCGAGTTGGACCTGACCGGGATGGAGGCAGGTCACCCCGACCTCCACTCCGTCTTCACGGGCTTCTGCGAACGCTGGTCCTGGGGAGTGCGGGCCCTGGTCCAGGAGGGCTCCGAACTCGCCCTGAAACTTGGACTTTCCGCCGGTTTCTACCACGAGCAGGAGCGCTATGCGAACGGACTGCTGAAGGACGTCGTCGCCGCGAACATCGGCAACCCGCACCAGACCGAGGAGCAGGTCGAGGGCAAGTCCTGGAACCAGATCTGGGGCGACAACCAGTACACCCAGCTCACCAATCCGGACTTCTCGCCGCAGTCCGCCGACAAGGCCCTCGACGGGATCGGGAAGACGTGGAAGGACGTCGCGCAGGAGAAGCTCGAAGGCCCCTTCGGGATCAACAAGAAGATCGCCGAGGCGTCGGCAGGTGATCACTGATGGGCCTGCACTTCAGCATCACCGACGCGGTCGACGCTGCCGAGAACTTCGTCGACACCAACCTCAAGGCCGGCGCGAAGGCGGTACAGAAGGGCTCCCACCTGGTCGGGGGCGCGCTGGACGGCGTCGGTCTGCACGGTGCCGCGCAGAGCGTGAACGGCTGGGGCGACGGGGTCGCGGACGAGGCCGGCCTGAAGGTCGGCGAACGGAACCTGGATCAGAGTGCCGATCCCAAGGAGCTCGTGCACGGTGATGCCGGGAGGATCAACCAGGCCGCCACGCACCTGAAGAAGTTCCACGACGCCTTCGAGAAGACCGGCACCGGCCTGGCCCGGCTCGACCACGAACACTGGACCGGACCGGCGGCGGAGGCGTTCCAGAAGGTCTTCGACCCGCAGCCCAAGCGCTGGCTGACCGCGGCCGACGCCTGCGGCAAGGCCGCCACCGCGTTGGAGGGCTACGCCCACACCGTCACCTGGGCCCAGGGCGAGGCCGCGGAGGCCGCACGGCTGTGGAAGGAGGCGAAGAAGAAGCACGACTCGGCGGTCAAGGCCGCCATGCAGGCCGCCCTCGCCTACGACCTCCAGGTCAAGTCCTACAACGCCACCCCGGCCGATCAGCGCCCCGCGAATCCGCCCGCCAAGCCCGGCGAGTTCAGGAGCCCGGCCGAAGAGGCGTTCCGGCACGCCGAGGAGAAGCTGAACGCGGCGCGCGCACAGAGGGACTCCGCGGCGCGCACCGCCGCCACGGCGATCTCCGCCGCCACCCAGTCGGCGCCGCCCATGCCGAGCAGGACGGAGATCCTCAAGGCCGATCTTAAGGACGGACTCACCGCCGCTCCGGTGTCGCTCCTCCACTTCGGCGGTGGCGTGGTCAAGTCCGGCACCGATCTCATCAAGCTCGGCCGGTCGCTGAACTTCCTCGACCCGTACAACCTCTCCCACCCCAGCCAGTACCTCCAGGGCCTGTCCACGACCACCGCCGGCCTGATCCAGGCCGGGGACCATCCGGTCGACCTGCTGAAGGGCCTGGTCGGCAGCGGCTGGGGCAGCGACCCTTCCGAGGCCGGCGGCCGCCTCACCGGCAACCTCCTCCTCGGCGGGGGAACCGGCGGCACCGGAGCCGCTGCCACCCTCGCCGAACGCGAGGCCGCCGCCGCGGCCAGGGCCGCAGCCGAGAAGGCGGCCCGCGAAGCGGCGGAGCGGGCCGCGAAGGAGGCCGCCGAGAAGGCGGCCAAGGAGGCAGCGGCGAAGGCGGCCAAAGCGGCGGCGGACAAGGCCTCCAAGGAGGCTGCCGAGAAGGCTCTTGAGGAAGCCGCGAAAAAGGCCGCCGCGGTCAAACCCGTCCTGCCGTCACCGACGAACCTGACCGGCCTCCCCGAGGGCTGGAGCCTCAAGGCCCCGCCCCACCCTCCGGCCGACGCGATACCCACCGGCCCCGTCAAAGTCCCGTCCCAACCGGTCCCGCACCCCGAGCCCCTCCCGCCGGACGCGGGGCCCGCCGGAACACCCCCCGCTTCCCACCTCCCGGAGGCCGTGCCGGCCAAGTCCGGCGAGCCTGCCCCGAACAGCGGCGTCCAGACCGATCCACTGCGGAGCGATGCGCCACCGCTCTCGACCGAAGACTTCAACAAGCTCGACCTCTCCGACAAAATAAAGGTCGCCGAGGCGGAAACATCGAAGAATGCCAAGACCTTCGAGAACGACGCTGCGGCAGTGAGGTACGGCGCCGACGAGTGGAACGACTATGCCGCGAGCCTTCCCGAGTCACAGCGAAGAGCCGTCTACGACTACACCTGCGAACGGCAGGCCACTGACGGGCCGACCTACCACGAACTCAACGGCTACCTCCGCTCCGGGAACGGCGAGACTCCCGAAGTCCTGCAGCACATCGCCGAGATCGACCAAGCACTGGCAGGGCACCCGACCCCGGAGACCGTCATGGTCAGTCGTGGGACAAACCTCTACCATATTCCCATGGAACCCTCCCAAATGGTCGGAAATATCTTCACGGAAGAAGCGTTCACTTCGAGCTCCCTGGGTACAGCAGCCTTTTCCGGGAAGGATGCAGTACTTCACCTTCGGGTTCCCGAAGGTACACCGGCGCTCTGGGTGGAGAAAGTCTCCTACTACGGCATGGGAGAACGGGAGGTTCTCCTGGGGCGAGGCCTGAGATGGCGCGCCGATCGCGTTTTTCCGGACGAAAACGGACAGTGGCAGATCTATGGGGATATCGTTCCCTGATTGAGAGAAATCATCGTGGACCGTGATCGGGAAAATCCTCGCCTTCGCGAGGATATGCAGTTCAAGGTGGTCGACGGGCCGGCCGACTATGCGTACCGAACCGACAAGCCTGTCGAATACGTGACGATCGCCAACGAGACCAGCGGAGCGCTCGGCTATCTCTGGGTGTCCGACGCGGACGACGCGGCCGGCTGGGTGGGGCGGCCTGCCGTCGCGATCGAGGCATCGAACAGTGCTGGATATTGGCTGATCAAGATGCGCGCGGCCAAGGCACGCGACTTGCCCCCTTCGCAAGCCCTGGCGGAACTGTCCGACGACCGCCCCGGTGGGCAGATCGGATTCGTCGTGCCGGGTTCGCGGTCGAGGGCCGAGTCGGTCGGTGACCTGCGGGAGAAGGCCCGAGAGGGGTGGCAACCCCCGGCTCGCACCACGCCTCCACCACGCGGCCGCGGCTGACCAACGGCTTCGGGTGGCGGCCCCCTCCGGCGCCGCCACCCGACGAGTGGGCGTGTCAGCCCTCGTTCTGGGCCATCCCCATGACGCATCCCAGGTCACGGAGTGGCAAGCAGAGTGAGACCGCGCTCACGGGGTTGAGCCGAAGGTCGAGGCCGTCGAACCCGGTGGCCAGATCCCGGCCGGACATGAGGACGGCCTCCGCCCAATGGCGCGGGACGTGATCCTGCGACGTACAGGCATCCAGACCTTCCCTCCCGTTCGCCCCGAGGGTCACCAGTGGTGCGCCCGTCTCGGCGTCAGGACAGACCAGCAGCTCGGAATCCAGCATGGCGGTCAGGAGTTCCGACGGATCCCCCGCACCGGAGGAAAGCCGGTCCAGTGCGGTCTCCACGGCTGTCGGAAGCTGCTGCGGCACCGTCTGCGACCCGCCGCTCCGGATCCCGAGGAGACGCGCACGGAACACACTCGCGCGAACCGCCGGATCCGGTTCGTCGATGAGAGCGGGGCCGGCCAGACGCCAGGCCGTCGCGACCGAGCCGCTCCACCCCGAGAATACGGCCGTCACCGCCACGGGGTCGGCGTGGGTGAGCAGCTCGAAGTCGTCGAGCACTTCCTCGGCCATGCCTGCGCGGACCGCCTGGTGCAGAACGAGGCCGAGGCCTGAGGGGTCCGCACGGGTGAAGTCCGGGGAGGCGTCGGGGAGTCGGGGAACCGTGCCGGCCAGGGTGCGGGCCAGTCGTAGCGGATCGGCGGGGACGACTTCGGCCGTGACCGTGTCCCTCAGCGGACCCGGCGGCAACCACCACGCTCTGCCGTCGGCCCGGTCCGGCGGCAGGATCCGGGCCGCCGCCGCGACCGCTTCCGCTCCCGCCGCCGCCGACCACTGCGCCAAGGTGAGCGGCTGGACGGCGGCGGCGAGGACGCCGAGCGCGGAGCGCGCGGGATCGCCCGCAGCGGCCCACCAGGCGGCGTGAACACCGGCGCTCCCCGCCCCGGGCACGCCCGCCAGGATCCTGGCGGCAAGCAGCGCCGAGCCGGGGCTGGGGTAGACGTCCGACGCTTCGAAGAACGACGGGCCGCGCTGCTTCCCGTACCAGAGGGCGAAGAGGTCGGGGTCGGTCCACTCGGGCTTCGTGAGGTCCAGCACCGCGGCCGCGGGGACGGGATCCCACAGGCCGTCCCCGCCCTCGGCCACCAGCCGCAGGCCCGGTACCTCCGGCAGACGTCCCAGCACCTGGGCGGCGATGGCCCCGGGTTCGGCCGAACGGTCGAGGTCCCGCAGGAAGAGCAGTCTGGGGCGAGAACTCTCCCGCAGCGCCCGGACGAGATCGGCCGGTCCGTCCGCCGTCACGCCCAGCCGCGCGGCCAGCCGCCAGACCACGGCCTCCGCCGTCATCCCCGCCAGGGAGAACGCCGCATCGGGCCGCCGGGAGGGTGGGCCACCGGGGATACCGCAGGCTTCCCCCAACCAGGTCAGGAGGTGGGACTTGCCGATGCCCGGTGGTCCCGAGACCACACAGAGCCCCGGAGCCCTCGGATCGGCGAGCAGGTCGAGCAGCGCGAGGCCGGCGGGTCTGCGCCCGGCTGCCAGCGCCGGCAGTCGATGTCCCGCATCGCTCATGATTCCCCCGTCCCGGTTCACGCGGCGGTGGGATTCTATGCGCTGATGCGGTGTCAGGGGTTCTCGATGCGCTCCACGATCAGTTCGCACAGTTCGTGGGTGCGCAGGGCGTCGTGGGCGTCGAGGGTCTTGCCGGTGCGGACGGCGTCGAGGAAGGTGAGGACGACCTGTTCGATGCCGCGCTGGCGGGCGACGGGGACCCAGTCGCCGCGGCGGCGGACGGTGGGCTGGCCGCGGTGGTCGATCACCTCGGCGAGGTTGTGGACCTCGCGCTTGGAGTCGGCGCCGGAGACCTCCAGGATCTCCTCCGTCGATCCGGAGAGGCGGTTCATGATGCCGAGGGCCGTGAAGCCGTCACCGGCGAGGGTGAGGACTACGTGCTCCACCAGGCCGTCGCGGACGCGGGCGCGGACGTCGACGTGGTCGAACTCGCCGGGGGCCAGGAAGCGCAGGGTGTCGACGACGTGGATGAAGTCGTCGTAGACCAGGGTGCGGGCGGCCTCGGGCAGGCCCTCGCGGTTCTTCTGGAGCACGATGAGGTCGCGCGGCCGTTCGAGGGCCTGGGCGTAGCCGGGGGCGTGGCGGCGGTTGAAGCCGACGGCCAGGGAGCGGCCGGTGCGGTCGGCGAGGTCGACCAGGCGGCGGGCGCCGTCGAGGGTGTGGTCGAGCGGCTTGTCCACGTAGACGTCGACGCCGGCCGTGAGCAGCTGCTCGACGATCGGGACGTGCTGGTCGGTCGCCGCGTGCACGAAGGCCGCCCGGATGCCGCTGTCGACGAGCCGGCCGAGGTCGGTGAACCGCTGCTCCGGCGCGATCCGGTACGCCTCGCCGAGCCGGTCCAGCTTGGCGCCGTCCCGGGTCATCAGCCGCAGGTCCAGGCCGGGCAGCGCAGCGAGGACCGGCAGGTAGGCCTTCTGCGCGATGTCACCGAGCCCGATCACCCCGACCGGGAGCGGGGCGTCGGGAACAGTGGTCGAACTCATCGGATCTCCACGGGTGCATAGGGTGGGGCGTTGGCACCCCCACCCTATGCACCGGCCCGGGAGGGGTTACGGGCAGAGCTGGTGGGTCGTCGGGGTGCACTCGGGGTCGGGGTCGATCGGGCCGGTGCCGCCGGGGTGGTAGTTGGACCACCAGAGGGGGGTGCTGCCGTAGTAGACGACCAGGTTGCCGCCGTTCTGGATGGCCAGGTAGGCGCCGGGGTGGCGGCCGGTGCGGCTCTCCCACAGGGGGCGCCAGGCGCCGTCATAGGCGGTGAGGTTGCCGTCGTCCTGGACGTAGAAGTAGGTGCCGAGCCCGTAGGTGCCCACGGCGGTCCAGATCGCGACGTTGTTCTTGTAGAGGACGACGTGCCCGTCGTACTGCTGGGACAGGACGGTGCTGCCGTCGGGCGAGGACCAGCTCTGGCCGCGGCTCAGGCCGGCGGTGGCCCGGATGACCGTCTGGTCGGCGTCGGAAGCGGGCGCCGCGGCGGCCGTGACGGCAGCGGCGGCGGGGGCCGGGGCGCCGTCGGCGGCCTGGGCGGGAGCGCCCAGCAGCCCGGTCGCCATCAGGACGGCGCCCAGCGCGACGCCGGCGCGGGGGACGAGGGAACGAGCGATGCTCATGACGGACACTCTCCTCGAGTCACTTCTCCAGGTGGCCTGTTGCCTCGGAAAGTCTCACCGCGCGCGGGCCGGCCGGGCAAAGCCCTTCGACCCAGCCCGAATCCGGACGCCGCACCGCCTGCACCGCCCGCCCCGCTCCCCCGCTCAGGCCGCCGAGAGCCTGGCCCGGCGCAGCAGGTAGAGGCCCGAGGCGGCGGCGAGCACGGCCATGCAGGCGGCGAAGACCTGGCCCGCCTTGGCCAGGCCGAGGGGCTCGGCGAGCAGGCCGACGCCGATGACGGGGATCGAGATGCCGAAGTAGGCGACGACGAAGAGCGCGGAGAGCGCCCCGCCGCGGTGTTCGGCGGGGGCGACGGCGGCGATCTCGCCGACCGCGCCGCGCAGGCCCATGCCCTGGCCGGCGCCGCCCACCAGGGCGGCGAGGACCAGCGGCGCCAGGACGGCCCAGGCGAGCGAGGAGGCCAGCAGGGCGAGCCCCGCGATGAGCACCAGGCAGCCCAGCGGAATGGCCCGGGCGGCGCCCAGCCGGGGCACCAGGAGCTGGCCGAGGGTGGAGCCGAAGAAGGCCGTGAAGACGATCAGGCCGGTGGCCGCGTGGTTGTGGACGCCCAGGCCCTGCGCGAGGAAGGCGGGGCTGACCGAGGTGAAGACGCCCAGCAGCGAGAAGCCCGCGAAGGCGGCGAGGCCCGCCGGGACGAAGACCCCGCGGACCTCCGGCGGCAGGGACGGCCGGCGCGGGCGGGCGGTGCGCAGCGGGCGGGCGCCCGCGACGGTCTCCGGCAGGAACCAGGTGACGGCGAACGAGGCGGCCAGCAGCACCAGGTGCACGGCGAACGGCAGGATCAGGGGGTACGGCGCGTACTCGGCGAGCACGCCCGACAGCAGCGGTCCGCAGCCGAGGCCGCCCATGTTGGCGGCGGTCGCGGCGAACGCGGCCCGGGCCCGGCGGCCGGGCGGGGCGAGTTCCAGCACGTAGGCGGTGGCGGTGCCGGTGAACAGGCCGGCAGACAGCCCGGAGAGCAGCCGGCCAAGGCAGAGCATCGGCAGGCCGCCCTCGGCGAGGAAGGCGACGGCGCTGCCCGCCGCGAAGGCCAGTCCGCAGAGCAGCACGGGCCGTCGTCCGACGGAGTCGGAGACGTTGCCGACGAGCAGCAGGACGCCGATGACGCCGAGGGCGTAGATGGCGAACACGACCGTGACCATCAGTTCGGAGAAGCCGATCTCCTCCTGGTACAGGCCGTAGAGCGGGGTGGGCAGGGTGGTGCCCGCCATGCAGACGGCGAAGGCGGCGGCGGCACCGAGGTAGCCCGGGCGGCGGGTTGCGGGCGCCCGCCCGGTCGGACGATCGGTCGGACGATCGGTCATCAGCCCACGGTAGGCGCCCCGGCGGGCCCAGGGCGGGTCGGCGGCGGCGGGCTGCGCCGAATGGCCGCCCCGGCGTCCGGCCGGCCGCGGCTCGCAGAAGTGTCCCGACGGGACTTCTGTCCCACTGGGACATTTTTGCGGTGTACGGTGGGGAACGTGAGCATCGAGAAGGACGAGGCGGCCCCCGGGGGGCGGCGTGGGCGCAAGGCCCGGCGCACCCGGGAGTCGCTGGCGGGCGCCGCGCTGCGGCTGGTCCTGGACCGGGGCCTGGCGGCGGTCGCGGTGGAGGACGTCACCGAGCTGGCCGACGTCTCCCGGCGCACCTTCAGCCGGTACTTCCCGTCCCGGGAGGACGCGGTGCTGGACTGCCTGCGGGCGGACTTCGACCGGATCAACGCGGCCCTGGCCGCCCGCCCCGCGCACGAGGCCCCGCTGACCGCCTACCGGGCGGCCCTGCGCGCCTGGCTGCGGGACGAGGACGAACCGGCCTGGCACCGCCGCCCGGACATGCGCGAGCTGTTCGCGCTGATCGCCCGCGAGCCCTCGCTGACCGCCGCCTACCGGCGGATCTGCGTCGACGCCGAGGAGGCGTCCATCCGGATCGCCGCCGAGCGGCTGGGCCTGGACGCCGAGCGCGACCTGCGGCCGGCCGTGGCGATCGGGCTCGGCGTCGCGGCGCTCCAGGCCACCGCCCGTGCCTGGGTCCGCCACCCGGCGCCGGACGACGGGACGTCCGGACTTCCCGCCCTGCTGGAACAGGCCTTCGCGACGCTCGCCGCCGAGCCGCCCCCGGACGCCCCGGCGGGCTGAACCACCGCACCCGCACCGAAGGAGCACCACCATGACCGCCACCACCACCGACACCGCCGGCACGGCCCACCCGCAGGAGTTCACCGGGCGCGTCGCGCTGGTCACCGGCGGCGCCTCCGGCATCGGACTCGCCGTGGCCCGGCGGCTGGCCGCCGGGGGCGCGGCCGTCGCCGTCGCGGACCACGACGCCGAGGGTGCCCGCCAGGCCGTCGCCGCGCTGGAGGCCGGGGGCGCGCGGGCGCTGGCCGTCGAGGTGGACGTGACCGACCCCGAGTCGGTGCGCGCCGCCGTCGAGGCCACCACCGCCGGCCTCGGCGCCCTGCACCTGGCCGTCAACAACGCCGGCATCGCGGGCGCGACCGCGCCGACCGGCGCCTACGACCCGCAGGACTGGCGCCGGGTGCTGGCCACCAACCTGGACGGCGTCTTCTACTCGCTGCGCTTCGAGATCCCGGCCATCCTCGCGGCCGGCGGCGGCGCGGTGGTCAACATGGCCTCCATCCTGGGCACCAACGGCTTCGCCGGCTCGCCCGCGTACGCCGCGGCGAAGCACGGCGTCGTCGGCCTGACCAAGACGGCCGCGCTGGAGTACGCCGCGCAGGGCGTGCGGATCAACGCGGTCGGCCCGGGCTTCATCGACACCCCGCTGCTCGACCACGCCGACGAGGCCGCCCGCGCCGCCCTGATCGCGCTGCACCCGGCCGGCCGGCTCGGCCGCGCCGAGGAGGTCGCCGAGCTGACCGCCTTCCTGCTGTCGGACCGGGCCTCCTTCATCCACGGCAGCTACCACCTGGTCGACGGCGCCTACGCGGCCCGCTGACCCGGCCGGTGTTCGACCCGGGGGGGCACGCGCGCACAGAAGGTGCGCGCGGACTACCAGGGAAGTGGAGTACCAGCATGAAGGCCGTCCAGTACCGCACGATCGGCGCCGCCCCCGAGGTGGTCACCGTCCCGACCCCCGAACCCGGCCCCGGGCAGGTCCTGCTGAAGGTCACCGCCGCCGGGGTCTGCCACTCCGACATCGCCGTGATGAGCATGCCCGCCGAGCGGCTGGGCTTCCCGCTGCCGCTCACCCTCGGGCACGAGGGCGTCGGCACCGTGGCCGCGCTCGGCGCCGGGGTCGACGGCCTGAGCGAGGGCGAGGCCGTCGCCGTCTACGGGCCCTGGGGCTGCGGACGCTGCCTCACCTGTGCACAGGGCAAGGAGAACTACTGTCTGCGCGCGGCCGAGCTCGGCATCCGCCCGCCCGGCCTGGGCGCCCCGGGCGCGATGGCCGAGTACCTGCTCGTCGACGACCCGCGCCACCTGGTGCCGCTCGGCGGCCTCGACCCGGTGCGGGCCGTGCCGCTGACCGATGCGGGGCTGACCCCCTACCACGCGATCAAGCGCTCCCTCGGCAAGCTGCTCCCCGGCAGCACCGCCGTGGTGATCGGCACCGGCGGGCTCGGCCACGTCGCCATCCAGCTGCTGCGCGCGATGACCGCCGCCCGGATCGTCGCGCTGGACGTGACCGAGGAGAAGCTCGCCCTGGCCCGCTCCGTCGGCGCGCACGAGGCCGTCCTCTCCGACGCCCGGGCCGCCGCGACGGTGCGCGAGCTCACCGGCGGGGTCGGCGCCCAGGTGGTGCTGGACTTCGTCGGCGCCCCGCCGACCACGGCCGCCGCCGGTGCGATGGCGGCGGTCGAGGCCGACGTGACCATCGTCGGCATCGGCGGCGGCACCCTGCCCGTCGGCTTCGGCAGCCTCCCGTACGAGGTCTCGGTGGCCTCGCCCTACTGGGGCACCCGCGACGAGCTGATCGAGGTGCTGGACCTCGCCCGCGCCGGGGCCCTCGACGTGCACGTGGAGACGTACGGCATCGACGACGCCCCGCTGGCGTACGAGCGCCTGCACGCGGGCCTCGTCAACGGCCGGGCGGTCATCCTGCCGCACGGCTGACCGGCGGCGCGCGGTCGTCCCGGCGGCCGAGCCGCTGGGCGGTCCCCGGGTGCGCGCCGGCTGTCTCGGTGGGGCGGCGGACCGACCGGACGGGCGCTACTCCCCCCGGTCGCGGAGTTCCCGGACCGCCGCGCGGTGGAGTTCGGCGAGCATCGCGGCGACGGCGGCCGTGACCGGGGTGCTGCGGGTGCGGCGCTCGGCCCAGCGCCAGTCGCCGTCCGGGTTGACCTCCAGGAAGACCGGGGTCCCGGCGCTGAGCAGGAAGTCGAACGCGCCGTAGCGCAGGTCCATCGCCCCGGCCAGGGCGCGGGTCGCGGCGGCGACCGCCGGCGGGGGCGAGGGCAGCGGGCGGACGTCCAGCCGCTCGGGGGCGGCCCAGGGGTCGGCGGGGTCCGCCTTGCCGACCTCGAAGGCGTGCAGCCGCCCGGCCACGAAGTACACCCGCAGCTCGGCCTCGTGCTCGACGTACTCCTGGACGAGCACCGGCGGGCCGGGGCGCGGGGCTCCGGCCAGGTCCGCGCGGTCGAGGACGGTCGGAAAGATCCCGTGCAGCCGGCCCGGCGCCGGCTCGACGAAGTGGTGGTGGGCCGCCTTGACGACCACCCGGGGCCCGTCGAACGCGTCGCGCACGAGGTGCGGGTCGGTGGTCAGCACGGTGCGCGGGGCCGCGACGCCGCACCGCCGGGCGAGCCGGAGCTGGCAGAGCACCCCGGGGCGGTCGGGGCGGATCGCCGTGCCGCAGAGCGCCGCCAGCTGACCGGCCGCCTCCTGCCAGGAGTCGCGCAGGAAGGCGGTCCGGGCGGAGTCGGGGGCAGCGGCCGCGACGGCGGAGGGGGCGAAGTGCCGGATCCAGGTGACGGTGGGGGTCAGCGGGCGCCCGTTGAGCCGCACCGAGCGGCCGTCGGCGCCGAGGGTGAGGGAGGTCGCGGCGAGTTCCTCGGCGTTCAGGCGCACGGTGCAAACGCCCGCCCCGGCCAGCAGCCGCACGACCGGGTCGAGGTCGGTGTCGCAGGCGCGGCTGAGCAGCAGGACGCAGGGCTCCGGGGCCGGGCGCGCGTCGAACACCAGGGCGGGGTCGTCGAGTTGGGCGAGGAAGGACGGGACGTCAGGCATCGGCGTCGGCGGTGGCCTCGGCCGTGGCCTCGGCGTCAGCGGTGGCGAGCAGGTCGTCGGCCATCGCCAGCAGCTTGGTGACGGTGGCCGCCACCTGCCCGGGGGCGGTGGGCAGCCGGTCGGCGACGCGCTGCAGCACCGCCAGGTCGAAGGCCGCCGGCTTCGCGGGGACCGGTTCCGCCGCCGAGCGCAGCACCAGGAGCAGTTCCAGCACCGTCGCCATCTCGGTGGCCAGCAGCCCGAGCGAGGCCAGGTCGCCGAGGTCGCAGCGCGGCCGGCTGTCGCGGTCCAGCACGGACAGCACGCCGATGCAGTCGCCGTCGCAGATCAGCGGCGCGGCCATGATCCCGCGCGGCACGTAGCCGGTGGACTCGGCGGCCGAGCGGGCGAACTGCGGGCTCTGCGCCACGTCGTCCACCACCACCGGCTGGCCGGTCAGCAGCGCCCAGCCGGCGATGCCGGTGCCGGCCGGGAAGCGGGTGCCCAGCAGGTGGTGCTCGCCCTCCCCCGCGACCGCCTCGAACACGAGGTCGCCGTCGGTCTCGTCGACCAGCAGCACGGAGGCCGCGGCGGCGCCGAACACGCTGCGCGCGACCTCCACGATCGACTGGAGCAGTCTGCGCCGGCGCAGCTCGGCACTCTCCAACGGGTCAGTCGACACGCGCACCTCCATCGGGTACGGCTACGTTCTCGGCGGCCAGGTAGAGGACGGACTTGAGCTGGAAGGGGGTGAGCGAGCGGTGCTTGCTGAGAATGAGCGCGCAGATGCCCGCGATGTGCGGGGTCGCGAAGCTGTTCCCGGTGCTGAGCAGCTGCCGGCCGCCGGGGCCGGCCACCGGCACCCGCACGCCGCGGGCGTAGAACTCGACCGGCGGTGACGGGTTGTAGTAGTAGGTCATCGGGTTGGGGCTGTCGTGGCTGGCCACCGAGATGACCGAGGCGAACGGCCACGGGTAGCTGCGCACCGGCATGTTGTGCGCGGAGGCGACGATGACGCAGCGGCGGAAGTAGGCGGAGTCGGCGAGGTCGCGCAGGGCGTCGCAGAACTCCGCCTTGGTGGTGGACAGGCTCAGGTTGATGACGTCGTAGCCCTCCTCGATCGCCCAGGTGAGCCCGGCGAGCAGGGCGGCGCCGCTGCCGTGCCGGCCGCCGGACAGCACGCGCACCGAGGTGAGCAGGGCGCCGGGGGCGAGGGAGCGGATGACGCTGGCGCAGGCGGTGCCGTGGCCGGCGGTGTCGCCGGGCTCGGTGGGGACGACGGCGAGGGTGCCGTCCTCGGCCCGGACCACGTCCATCGCCCGGTCGAGGCCGCCGACCAGCGGGTGGTCGGCGTCGATGCCGCTGTCGAGGACGCAGACGCGCACGCCGGAGCCGTCGGCGCCGCCCCAGGCCCAGTCCTGGGTGAGGTGGCCGCCGAGCGGGCTGATGTCGAAGGGCTCCTGCGGCACCGTCGAGACCGGCAGGCTCCAGGCGGGCACGCCCGGGAAGTGGTCGCGCGCGGGGCGGCGCCAGGGCGGGAGGTGGAGGTCGGTCATCGGCCGCCGCCCCCGTCCGTCCCCTCCGGTGGGCCGGTGGCGAGCCAGGCGCGCACCCGTCCGGCGGGCAGGGTGGCGCCCTTGGCCTCGAACATCCGCAACGCCTCGGTCCCTTCGGCCGTCGCCCGCGCGGCCCGGCCGGCCGCCCGGAGCACGATCGCCCGGTCGAGGAGCGTCTCCCCGAGCAGGCAGGGGTCGTCGGAGCCGGCGCTCAGCGTCCGCGCCGCCTCGGCGGCGGCCAGCGCCTCGGTGTGGCGGCCGCGGGCGGAGGCGATCCGGCCGCGCAGGGCGGCCGCGCCCAGCCGGGCGCGCGGGTTCCCGCCGCCGGCCGCGTCGTCGTCGAGCAGCTCCAGCGCCCCGGCGGCGGCGTCCGTGCGGCCCTGGGCGAACAGCTCGCGGGCGATCGCGACCTCGGTGGTCCGGGTGTCCGGGGCGTGCTCGGCGGCGCGCAGCACACCGAGGCTCTGGCGGTAGCGCGCCTCGGCGACGTCGTGGGCGCCGGCCAGCGACTCGACGAAGCCCGAGGCGTCCAGCACCACCGCGTCCGCGAGGTCGGCGTGCACGTCGTGCGAGTAGGTGAGCGCCTCGGCGAGGGTGCGCCGGGCCGCGGCCACCTCACCGGCCAGCGCCTCCAGGTGGGCGCGGGAGACGAGCACCGGGATCAGCAGCGAGCGGTTGGCGGCGAAGCGCCGGCCGAGCAGGGCGCACAGCTCCAGCGAGGCGGCCACCGGGGTGGGCGTCCACTGCGCCAACTCGCAGACCGCGCACAGCAGTCGGTCCTCCTCGTAGCCGTCGGCCAGGGCCCGGGCGCGGGCCAGTGCGAGGCGGAAGGAGGTCTCGGCGGAGGCGGTGCGCTCGGCGGCCAGGTCGAGGTGGGCGCGCAGCTGGTGCAGCCTGCACCAGCTGAGGTCGTCGTCCGGGTCGCCCTCCAGGCGTTCGGTGAGGCGGCGGGCGTCGGCGGCGACGTCGGCGGGTGCGGCGAGGCCGAGGCGCAGGGCGACGATGCCGTGCTGGATCGCCCGGGTGGCCGCGGCACGGGGGTCGTCGGGCAGCGCGGCCTCGGCGGCGGCGAGCGCGGTCCGGCAGCGGGCCTCGTCCTGCAGCCAGATCCCGGCGTCGCAGACGTGCAGCGCGAGCGCGGTGTGCCGCGGGTCCCCGGTGGGCAGCAACGCGCGTCCGCGTTCGAGGAGTTGGACGGCAGCGGGGAGGTCCTTGCGGGCCAGCGCGCGCATGCCCTCGGCGATCAGGGTGCCGGCCGCCGGTCCGGCCAGGTCGGGCAACCGGGGGTCGCCGGGCCGCAGTTGGCGGCGGAGCAGGCTGGTGGCCTCGACGTGGTAGGCGACGGCCATCGGGTCCGACGGGCGCTCGCGGGAGAGCCGGTCGGCGAGGAAGTCGTGCCAGCGCTCGCGGCGGGTCTTCGGGGTGAACTCGTAGGCGGTGTCGCGCAACAGGGCCTGGGCGAAGCGGTAGGTGCCGGGCGGGCCGGGTTCGAAGACCCGGCGGCGGGCGAGCAGGGCGGTCGCCTCCTCGGCGGCGGGCGGGGCGGTGCCGTCGGCCTCGGCCATCGCGCGCAGCTGGGCGCGGGTGAACTCGCGGCCGACGACGGCGGCGAGTTCCAGCAGGCCGCGTTCGGTGGCGGGGAGCCGGTCGAGGCGGGCACCGAGCAGGGCCTGCACGGTGGGCGGCACCTGGGTGCCGGGGGCGGCCTCGGCGAAGACGTCCATCAGCTGCTCGGCGAAGAACGGGTTGCCGTCGCACAGGGCGACGACCCGGCCGGTCAGCTCCCGGTGGTCGTGCGCCCGGTCGTCCTGCGGGTGGACGTCGCCGCGCAGGGCCAGGGTGGAGACCAGGGCGGCGGTCTGGTCCTCGGTCATCGGACCGAGGTCGACGGTGAGGGCGTACGGCGCGCCGGTGCCCCAGCCCGGGCGCAGCTCGAACAGCTCGGGGCGGGCGACGCAGAGCAGCAGGACGGGGACGTCGCGCAGCCAGCCGGCGATCTCCTCGACGAGTCCGAGCAGCGTCGACTCGGCCCAGTGCAGGTCCTCCCAGACCAGGACCACCGGGCGGGAGCGGCCGAGCACCGCCAGGAGGTGGCGCACCGCCCAGGCGATGTCCGCGACGCCGACCGGCTCCGGGGCGGTGCCCCCGCCCGGGCCGTCCGGGCCGTCCGGGGTGGGGGCGGACTCGGCGACGGCGGCGAGGGTGCGGGCGACCAGGCGCCCGGTGCGGGCGGCCTCGCCGCCGCTCGCCGCGCCAGCCTGCGCGCCGTCATCCCCGGTGAGCAGGCGGGCGAGGGCGGGCCGGCCGCCGGGCAGCGAGTCGAGCATCGCGGCGAGCGGCCGGTAGGTGATGCCCCGGCCGTAGGCGGAGCAGCGGCCGGACAGCACCAGGGCCCCGTCGTCCCCGTCCGGGAGTCCGGCGAGGAACTCGCGGACCAGCCGGGACTTGCCGATGCCGGGCGCGCCGACGACGGTGGCGAGGCAGACCTGCCGCCGCTCGCGGGCCCGCCGGTAGCCGCGCGCGAGCTCGGCCAGCTCACCGGTGCGGCCGACGAACGGGGTGAGCGGGCCGGGCCGGTCGGCCGCCGCCTCGGGGGCGGTGATCCGCCAGGCGGGGACGGGGCGGGACTTGCCCCTGAGCTCCAGCGGCTCGACCGGCTCGACGCCGACCCGCGCCCGCACCATGGCGGCGGTGTCCGCGCAGACCAGCACCTCCCCCGGCCGGGCGGCCGTCTGGAGCCGGGCGGCGGTGTTGACGGAGTCGCCGACGACCCGGAAGTCGTCGCCGGGCCGGGTGATCACCACGACGTTGCCGGTGCAGATGCCGGCCCGGGCCTCCAGCCGCACCTGGTACTCGGCGGCGAGTTCGGCGGCCAGGCCGGCCAGTGCGGCGAGCGCTCCGGTGGCGGCGCGGACGGCGCGCAGCGCGTCGTCCTCGTGCGCGACGGTGGCGCCGAACGCGGCGAGGATCGCGTCCCCGATGAACTTCTCGACCACGCCGCCGTGTTCGGCGACGCAGGCGCCGCAGCTCGCGAAGTAGCGGTCCATGACGCGGCGCAGCGGTTCGGGGTCGAGGCGTTCGGCGAGGGTGGTCGAACCGACGATGTCGAGGAAGAGCATGGACACCTTGCGGCGCGACTCGCGCGGCTCGGGCGGCTCGCCCGCGGCCGCGAGCGGCGCGCCGCAGCCGGCGCAGAACCGGTCCGCCTCGGCGGTGCGGCGGCCGCACGCGGCGCAGCTCACGGCCGGCCCTCCAGGGTGGGTTCGGCGGACCCGGCCGTCCCGGCTGTCCCGGCCGTCCCGGGCGGCGGCTCGGTGGTGTCCGCCGGCTTCGCCGCGGGCGCGGCGTCGGCGGCGGGCAGGGCGAGCCGGGCGTAGACGCCGGCGAGCACGACGAGCAGTCCGGACACCGTGAGGATCGTGTCGATCGGCCCGAACCGCAGCCCGGCCACCGATCCCGAGAAGCCGCGCAGCCCGCTGCCCGCGAGCCAGCCGGACAGCACCGCCGTCAGCATCGCCGCGAGCCGGGTGACCGGGTAGAACACCGAGACCACCCGGCCCCGGAACTCCTGCGGGGTCGCGGCCAGCAGCAGCGGCGCCATGGCGGTGTTCAGCATGGTGATCGGCACGATGAAGACGAACAGCAGGGTCACCGCGGCCGGGAACCCGGTCTGCCGCGAGTACAGCACCAGCAGGGCGCCGCTCGCCATCAGCCCGATCCAGGTGGTCCGGCGGGCGCCGATCCACTGCACCACGCGCCCGGCGGCGAGCGCGCCGGCGATCCCGCCGATGCCCATCGCCATGCCCAGGTAGCCGTACAGCTCGGCGGAGGCGTGCAGGTTCCGGGTGGCGAAGAAGATGTTGAGGGTGCTGAGCGCCCCCGTGCCCAGCTGGCCGATCACGGTGAGCAGCAGCAGGGCGACCAGGAAGCGGTTGCGGCCGAAGAAGCGCAGTCCGGCGGTGAACTCCTGGAACAGGCCCGGCCGTTCGGCGGCCGCAGCGGCCCTGCCGGGCGCCTTCGCGGCGGCGGCCGGGACCACCGGCGTCAGGTCCACCGACCTGATGGCGAGGTAGGAGACCAGGTAGGAGAGCGCGTTGAACGCCAGCGCCCACTGCAGGCCGACCGCGAACAGCAGCGGCGCGGCGAGCGGCGGGCCGATGATCCAGGCCGTCTGGCCGGTCGCCTGGGCGATGCCGGCCGCCCGGGCGCGGTCGGCCTCGTCGGTGACCAGGTCCGCGATGACGGCGAACCGGGCCGGGGTGAAGAACTGGCCGGCCGCGTTGAGCGCCAGCACCGTCCCGTAGATGAGGCCGAGCCAGACGCCCGCCGGCAGGTCCTCGACCGGGACGAAGGAGACGGCGGTCAGCACCGCCACCAGGATTCCGCGCAGCACCTCGGTGCCGAGCATGGTGGCGCGCTTGTCCCAGCGGTCGACGAAGACGCCCGCGAGGGGGCCGACGACCATCACGGCGACGCTGGTCGCGAGGACGACGCCGCTGACCGCCTGCGGCCCCCAGGACTCGCCCTCCGCCAGCACGGTGGCCACCCACAGGACGAGGGTGGTGCTGAACACCGCGTCGCCGACCGAGGAGACCGCCTGGCCGAACCAGAGGCGGGTGTAGGTGGGGCCGATGAGGGTCGGCCGGAGCCTGCCGAGGGCGCTCATGCGGCGCCCTCCGCGCCGAGCAGCAGCGTCATCAGGGCCGTCACCAGGGTGGTGTGGTAGGCCTTGGCGAAGTACCCGGCGGGCGGGTCGGCGGCGCCGGCGCGGGTGGCGGCGGAGCGTCCGGGGACGGAGCCGTCGGGGCGCTGGGCGCGGGCCAGGCACTCGACGGCGGCGGCGCCCTCGGGCGTGCCCGGGGCGTCCAGGCCGAGGCAGACCTGGGTCATCACGAGTTCGGCGGCGAGGTCCCACCAGTCGTGCCGCACGCAGTGGTCGAGCAGCCGGGCGACCAGGGCCGCCGCGTCGGCCACGGCGCCCTCGGGCAGGCCGGGGCCGGTGCGGGCGAAGTCGCTGAGGTAGAAGCTGGAGTGGGTGAGCGCGTACGCCTCGGGGACGGTGACGGGCGGCTCGTCGGGGCCGGCGGCGGGTCGGCCGGCGGCGGATCGTGCGACGTCGGGGCGGGCGGCGTCGGGGCGGCGGCGGTCGCGGCGCGCCGCGCGGGCGAGGGCGGTGGCGGGCAGTTCGACCAGGACGTTGCGCTCGGCGAGGTCCGCGTAGGGCTCGACGGAGTGCGCCACCCCGGCCTTGTCGGCGTAGTACCGCAGTTCCAGCCGCTGGTAGGGCGAGCGCCCGGCCGGGGAGAGGTCGGCCGGGGTGAGCCGGGCGAGGTCGGCCCGGAAGGGCGCGTCGTCCGTCCCGGTGGGCGCCAGGGCGGCGCAGGCGAGCCGGTACTGGGCGGCGGCGCGCGGGTCGGCGGCGAGCAGGCGCGGGAGGCCGGGGTGCCGCCAGATCGCCCGGACCCGGGCGGTGGCCTCGGCGCGGCGCGGGTCGGCGCCGGCGTCGAGGCGGGTCCAGCAGTGGGTGAGCAGGGCGAGTTCCAGCGCGGCCTTGGCCGGGCGGTGCGCGCCGCCGGACTCGCGCCCGGCCGGGCCCGGCGCCGGGCGGTCCGCCGTGAAGGGGTCGAAGTGGTCGAGGTGGCGGCCGAGCCAGCCGAGCGTGCCGTCGCAGAGGCGGCGCAGCTCACCGCCGATGCCGAGGCCGGATGCGGTGGTCACAGGCGCCCCGTCTCGTCCAGGTAGTCGAGCAGCGCGGCGTCCACCGTGTCGTGGAAGGCGGCGAGGGTGCGCCGGTCCTCCTCGCGCCGGTAGAGGTCCTCGCAGCCGACCCAGCGGTCCCGCGTGAGGGCGGCGGGCAGGTAGCCGCCGGTGACGGTGCCGACCTCCCAGTCCGGCTTGCCCGCGGTCTCCCAGCAGCTGGCCAGCGTGCCGTCGGCGCTCACCACCGCGCCGTAGCGGCCGTCGCCGTGGCCGCAGGTGGCGCACGGCCGGTGGGCCTGCGGGCGGGCGACGGTGAAGCCGAGTTCGAGCGCGCGGCGCTGCCAGCCGGTGAACCGCTCGGACAGCTCGCGGGTGTGCCGCAGGTCGTTGCCGTAGCCGACGCCCACATCGCCGACCTGGGCGACGTACAGGGTGCAGCGGGCCGGGTCGAGGGCGCCGGCGAGCCGGTCGATCAGCGCGTCCACGCCCCGGTAGGTCTCCTGGGAGACGTTCACCCGCAGCAGCCAGCGCAGCGGGGAGGCCTCGGAGGCGCGGGCGAGGTTGCCGACGATGGTGTCGAAGGTCCCGCCGCCCTCGGTGCGGCGGATCCGGATCCGGTCGTGGTCGGGGCGGTCGCCGTCGAAGGTGACCTGGACGGAGCTCAGTCCGCGTTCGGCGAGCAGGCCGGCGAGCGCGGGGGTGAGCAGGGTGGCGTTGGAGATCATCCAGGCGGAGGCAAGGCCGTGGTCGGCCGCTCGTTCGAGGAGTTCCAGGCAGCCGCGCGGGTTGAGCAGGGGCTCGCCGCCGAACAGCAGGATGCGCAGCCTCTCCAGCCCGGCGGCGGCCATCCGCCGGTCGGCGAAGTCGAGGATGTCGGTGACGGTCCGCGAGGTCAGCCGGGCGCGGGCGATCCGGGGCGGGCGGCTGCCGCCGTCCCGGTCCTGGCCGGTGTTCTGGAAGCAGTAGCCGCAGCCCAGGTTGCAGTGGGTGCTGGTGAGGACGGTCAGCGCGTAGCTGCGCGGGGCCGGGGCGGTCAGCAGGCCGTGCTCGCGCAGCCGGCGCTCGGTGCCGGGGCGCAGCGTGCCGTCCTCGGTCAACTGGCCGGGGCGCAGCCGGGCGAGGCCGCCGCCGGGGCCGAGGAACCACCAGTTCCGCTCGCCCCGCAGCAGGCGGGCGCCGCCCTCGGCGGCGGTCGGCGCCGGGCTCACCGGGCACCTGCCGGCGCCGCTGCGGCCGACCGGCGGTGCAGCAGGACCACCGTCGCCAGCGCCACCACCAGGGTGGACTGGTAGGAGGCGCGGAAGAACTCGACGGCGTTCGCGCCGGCGGCCGCCCGGTCGCCGGCGGAGCGGCCGGGGACGGCGCCGTCGGGCGACTGGACCTCGGCGAGCATCCGCAGGCCGGCCGCCCCGGACGGGGTGCTCAGCGGGTCGAGGCCCAGGCAGTGCTGGGCGAGCAGCAGCTTGCCGGTGAGGTCCCACGCGCCGCCGCGGACGCACTCCCCGGTGAGGCGCTGGACCCGGTCGCGGGCGTGCGCGAGGTCGGCGGCGCCCAGGCCGGGGTCGCGGAAGCCGAAGTCGGCGAGGTGGAAGACGGTGTGGGTCACGTTGCACACGTCCAGCTCGGCGAGCGGCCGCGCCTCGGTGTGCGCGGCCAGGCGGCTGATCCGGTACAGCTCCGGGTAGTCGGCCAACCGGTGCGGCACACCGGCCAGTTCGGCGTAGTAGCGGGTCTCCAGCTGCAGGTAGGGCGACTTGCGGCGCGGGGTCAGGAGGTCGCCCGCCACCGCCTCGGCGAGGGCCGCCCGGTGCGGGCCGTCGGTGGCCGGGCCGCCGGGGGCGAGCGCCCCGTACATCAGCTGGAACTGCCGGGCGTAGCGGGGCTCGGCGGTGAGCAGGCGCGGGTGGTCGGGGCTGCGCCAGACCTGTTCGACGGTCGCGGCGACCCCGGCCAGGTCCGGGTCCGCCGGGTCGGCCCTGGTCCAGGCGCGGTGCAGCAGGGCGAGTTGCAGCAGCGCCTTGACCCGGGGAGTCACGGGCAGCTCGGCACGGCCTGACGGTGCGTCAAGATAGCCGCAATGCAGGCCGATCCACCGCCGCGCTCCCGCCGAGAGGCTCGTGACGGCCGCGAGGTCCGGGCCGGCTGGTCGGGTACCCATGGTTCTCCCTTGAGGTTGCGGGCTGCTGGGCGGTGCGCTCGACGAGGTCGGCGGCGCGCCGGGCGCTGCCGGCCTCGGCCTCGGCGAGGCGGTGGCCGAGTCCGCGCGCGCGGGCGCGCAGCCGCTCGTCGCGCCAGGCCGCGTCGAGCAGCCCGGCGGGGTCCGGTCGCGGCGTGCGCGGGAGGCGGACGGCGGCGCCGGCACGCAGCAGGGCGGCGCCGAGCACCGGCTGCTCGGATCCGTTGGGCGTCACGCCGAGGGGGCGGCCGCGCAGCAGGGCGCCGAGGACGGGGGCGGAGGTGCCGGCGGTCAGCACCAGGCCGGCGCGTTCGACGAGCGGCCCCAGCCAGGGCTTGCGGACGAGCAGGATGTCGGCGTCCGGGCCCGGCCGCGGATCCCCGGTGCGGCCCTGCTCCACCACGGCCTGGTAACGGCCGCCGGTGAAGGTCGCGTTGAGGCGGGGCCACGGGGTGCCGCCGCCGAAGAAGCGGCCGAGGTGGACGTAGACGACGGGCTTGCCGGTGCGGGCCAACGCGGCGTCCACGGCGGCGAGTTCGGCGGGGTCGGCGGCGGGCTCCCAGGCGAGCGGGCCGACGTGCCGCGCCCCGGGTGGCAACTCGGCGCCCGGGTACTCGAGTTCGGGCAGGCCGCGGAGCAGCAGCGCGTCGCCGAGCAGCGGGGTGTCGTCCGGTGCCGTCCCGCGGCCCCCGGCGGCCGGCCAGCGGGACGGCCGCCCGGCGAGACCGGCCTCCTCGCGGGTGGCGGCGTAGAGCGCCAGGGTCTCGCGGGTCCGGTTCTCCCGGGTGCGGCCGTACTGCGGCTCGTCGGCGCCGCCGCAGCGGTAGGTCCACAGGTGGATCGAGAGTCCGAGCACCACCACCGGGACGTCCAGCACCTCGGCGGCGAGCAGCGCGCCGTTGCACAGCACCGAGGTGACCAGCAGGTCGGCGCCGGCCTGCCGGGCGGCGCGCACGGTGGCCCGGTACTGCCCGAGGCCGGTGACGCCCCAGCGGGCCGCCGAGAAGGCCCGCTCGCCGCCGAACTCCTCCGCCGCCGCGAACGGCAGGCCGGCCTCGGCCGCGTGCGGTGCGGCGGTGGCGCGGCCGAGCACGGAGACCCGGTGGCCGCGGCGCCGCAGCTCGCGCCCGGCGGCGAGCGCCGGGTAGAGGTAGCCGCCGTCACTGAGCGGGCAGAGCAGGATGTTCACGGGGCCTCCGGGCCGGGGCGGGGGTCGTGCCGGACGAGGCGGGGCGAGGCGGGGCGACTGCGGGACGGCGGGGCGCACGGGGGATGAGCGGACCACCCGGCCGCCGGCGGCTCGGGCCGGGGGCCGGGTGGCCCGCTCAGGCGTCAGGACGCCGCGTCCGTGGAGGCGGTGTCAGAGCGCCGAGCTGTTGTTGATGATGCAGATGTCCTCGACGAGGCCGTCCTCCTCCTCGATGCCGTGCGCGACGACGTCGACCTCGTCCTCGGCCTCGGTCGGCTCCGGGTTGATGGACTCGGGCATGCTGTCCTCCCTCTGCGAGTGCGGCGTCCGCTACGCCGGCCCCGGGCCACCGTAGGGAGCCCCGGTATGGCGGCGCTTGGCCGGCGGTTCGATTTCGGTATGACGGTTGGTCAGCAGCCGTTCAGCGGTGGCGAACCGGCACCCGCTCGGCGGCCCGGGCGGCCCGCTCCCGGGCGTACGCGTAGAGCAGCGCCGGCATCGCGAAGCGCACGTCGTCCGCGGGGCCGTCGGCGCCGGCGAGGGTGAGCAGGCTGGCCTCCAGGAGGTCCTCCAGGGTCCGCGCCGCCGTCCCCGGGTCGCAGTCCAGCACGGCCGCGGCCTCGTCGAGCGTGAACACCGGGCGGGCGAGCAGCCCGAGCCGCAGCACCGCCCGGTGCCCGGCCTCCGGCAGCTCCCCCACCGACCCGGCCAGCCGCACCCGCACCAGCGGGTCGCCGCCGCACAGCTCGTCCAGCAGGGCGCGCCCGCCGGTCAGCCGGGCACCGTACGCGCTCAGCGGCACGTGCCGCAGGAAGGCCAGCCGGTCGGCGACCAGCCGTACCCCGAGCGGCAGCAGCCCGGCGGCGCGCACGATCCGGGCGGCGGATTCGGGGTCCGCCGCGACCCGGTCCGCGCCGATCGTCCGCCCGAGGAACTCCACCGCCTCGTCCACCGCGAAGGGCGGCAGCCAGAACCGGTGGGCGCCCTCCAGCCCGATCAGCCGGGGCCGGGCGGTGACCACGACGGCGCTCTCCCCCGCCTCCGGCAGCAGCGGCCGGACCTCCGACTCGCGGCGGGCGTCGTCGACGACCACCAGGGCGCGGCGGCCGGTCAGCCACAGTTGCCAGGCCCAGCGCGGGTCGAAGCGGCCGGCGGCGCCGGGCGGCGCGCCACCGCGTCCGGCGGGGGCGGTGGCGGCCAGCAGCTGGCGCAGCACGTCCTCCAGCGGGCGCAGCCGGCCGTCGTCGCCGCGCAGCCGGACGAACAGCCGGCCGTCCGGGAACCGCTCGCCGAGCCGGTGCGCGGTGTGCACGGCGAGCGCGGTCTTCCCGGCGCCGAGCGGTCCGGTCAGCACGGCGAGCCGGCCGGCGCCGCCGGTGAGCACCTCCGCCAGGCGGCGGGCGGCGGCGGTGCGGCCGGTGAACGCCGGCGGGTCGGTGGGCAGCAGGTGCGGCGGCGGGCACGGGTCTACGGAGGCCGGGCGGGCGGCGGGGGCGGCAGGGGCGGCAGACCGCGGCGGGACCGGGCCCGCGCCCTGGTCGCAGAGCAGTGCGCGGTAGCAGCGGGCCAGCGCCGGGCTGGGCGGCAGGCCGAGCTCCTGGGCGAGCAGTTGGCGCAGCTCGTCGTAGACGGCGAGCGCCTCGGAGCGCCGCCCGGCCTGGCACAGCGCGGTCATCTGCAGCATCCGCAGCCGCTCGCGCAGCGGGTGGCGCTGGGCGGTCTCGGTGACCCGCTCGATCGCCACCGCCCCGCGCCCGGCGGCGAGTTCGGCGTCCAGCCAGTCCTCGAACACCCCGAGGAAGCGGCGGTCCAGGCGCTGCGCGGCCGCGTCGATCAGCGGGACGTCCCGGAACCCGTCCAGCGCCTGGCCGCGCCACAGCCCCAGCGCCTCCGCGAGCGCCCCGGCCCGGACGCGCTGCTCGAAGCGGAGCGCGTCGAGGCCGTCCTCGGCGGCGTGCAGGACGTAGCCGCCCGCCTGGTGGCTGATCCGCACCACCGGCGCCGCCCCGTTCCCCGGCTCCGCGGCGACCAGCCGGCGCAGTCCCGAGACGTACACCTGGAGGTTCTTGCGGGCGGTGCGCGGCGGGGCGTCGTCCCACAGCGCCTCGACGAGGGCCTCGGCCGACAGCCGGGTATTCGCGTGGGACAGCAGGGCCGCCAGGAGAATCTGTTGCTTCCGTGATCCCGCATCGAGCTCCCGGCCGTTCTCCAGCACGCGGAGCGGGCCGAGAATCCCGAATCCCACCGCCATCTCACGCCAACTTGATGACGAAGGAATGCCCTTCCACCTCGGCGTCCGCAACGGCGTCCAGCCGCTGTTTGACGGAATTGAGGACGGCCACCTCGTCCTCGGTGAGCCGGGACAGCACGTCCCGCTGCTCCAGGGTCAGCAGGTCGACCGGGTTGCCCGCCTGCCGGAGGGCGGCGAGGGCGTCGAAGGTCATGGTCCCCTCCTTCTCGGATGCCAGATCATCATCACCGCCGCCCGGGGACCCGTCCATGAGACCTTTGGGCCAGGAATCGCCGCCGGCCGCCGGCGCGGGGACGGCGGCGGTGAGAATCAGCGCGAGAAGTCCGGCCTGCAGTCTTGACCGGAGTCCCAGTTTCGCCAGAATGGCGGTGACGAACCGTTTGACCGTGCGTTCACTGACATGGAGTTCGTACGCTATCGAGCGGTTGTCGTATCCGAGGCCCAGCAGGTGCAGCACCGCGCGCTCGCGCGGGGTCAGCGCGCCGGCCAGCGGAAGCGCGGCCGCCGTCGGCAGCGGCGAGCGCCCCGGCACGCGGGGCGTTCCGCACGCCGGACACACCGGATCCCCACCACCCATCGACAGGATCCCCCCTCCGGCGGCACACCACTGCGGTGCCCTCATGCTGACGCCCGCACCGGACACCGGCAAGAGGGCGGACGTGCCCGGAGAATGCCACCTTCGCAGCGGCTCCGCGGTGTCGGTCCCGGTGGCTAGGGTGCCCGCATGGACTCACTGATCACCGCCATCACCGACAACCCCGAGGCCGCCGAGTTCCTCTCCTGGCCGGGCGACTTCGACCTCGACCGCGCGGAGCACGTGGAGGAGGTGCATCTCGCGTCCGGGGCGGCGCTGGAGGGCTTCGCCGGGGACGGCGCGGGGGGCAGCTACTTCTTCTGCGGCGACGGGGGCGAGGAGCGTCCGGTCCTGTACGCCGACTCCGAGGGCCAGGCGGGCCTGGTCGCGATCGGGCTGCCGGAGCTGCTGCGGCTGCTGCTGGTCGCGCCCTGGTGGCGCGACTGCCCGGGGTTCTCCGCGGCGGAGAGCGCCGAGGCGGCCGCCCCGTACCTCGCGGACCTGCCCGACCTGGCGGACCGACGGGACCGGGCGGCCGCGGCGCTCGGCCTGGTGCTCCCGTCCGAGGCCGAGGTGCTGGCCCGGCTGCGCGAGGTCGCCACGGGCGCCGCCGCTTCCGCATTCGTGCTGGTCTTCACCCCGGAGGACTCGCCCTACGAGTCGCTCTTCGCCGGGTGACGGCCGGCCGCCCCCGTCGGCGCTCTCCCGTCAGCGCCGGTCGGCTTCCGGGGCGGCATCCGCGAGCGCGTCCAGCACCGGGCGGATCAGCGGGTGGCCGTCGGCGCCGGCCCGGACGGCGGCGAAGACGCGGCGGGTGGCGAGGGCGCTGTCGACGGGGCGGACGGCGACCCGGGCCAGGTCGACGCCGAGCAGCGCCGAGCGCGGCACCAGCGCCACGCCCGCACCGGCGGAGGCCAGGGCGACGACGGCGCGGAAGTCGTCGGAGGAGTGCACCAGGCGCGGCTGGAACCCGGCGTGCTCGCAGGCCAGCAGCACCACGTCGTGGCACGGGTTGCCCGGGTAGGGGCCGATCCACGGCTCGCCGGCGAGGTCGGCCACCGCGATCGGGCCCTCGCCGGCGGCCAGCGGATGGGCGAGCGGCAGCACCGCCTCGAACGGTTCCGCGTAGAGCGGGACGCGGGTGAGGCGGGCGTCGTCGGCGCGCGGGGCGCCCCGGTACTCGACCGCCACCGCGAGGTCGGCGCGCCCGTCGAGCACCATCGGCAGGCTGGCGTCGCCCTCGGCGTCGAGCACCTTGAGCCGGACGCCGGGGGCGCGGGCGGCCAGGGTGCCGATGGCCGGGGCGAGGACGAGGGAGATGCCGGTGGCGAAGGAGGCGACGGTGACCTCGCCGCAGACGCCCGCGCTGTAGGCGGCGAGGTCGGCCTCGGCGCGTTCGAGCTGGGCGAGCACGGCGTCGGCGTGGCCGAGCAGGATCTCCCCGGCGGCGGTGAGCCGCACGCCCCGGCCCTCGCGGGCCAGCAGGTGGTGGCCGGTCTCCTGCTCCAGCGCGGCGAGCTGCTGCGAGACGGCGGAGGGGGTGAGGTAGAGCGCGGCCGCCGCGGCGGTCACCGTCCGGTGGTCCGCCACCGCTCGCAGGGTCCGCAGCCGTCTCGCGTCGATCACAGGCCAATTCTGCCAGCGTCCGCGGGGTCGCCGGGGTGGGGGGTGACGAACCGGTGAAGGGGAGGCGGCCGGAGTAGGAAGTCGGCCCGGCCGACTTCCCACTCCGCCGGGCTTGTCTGTTGCGCAGGCGGCGGGGCGGGGCCTCGCGGTGGGCGAGGGTGTCCAGGGCGGGGCGGTCGGCCGGGGCGCTCCAGCACTTTGCAAAGTGGAAACTTTGCAAAGTACGGAGACAGGGGAATCGCACAGAGGCCTGATGCCCCAAGGGATCTTGTGTACCGCTCAGCACTTGGCCCACACTTTGCAAAGTGTCGCTGTACTTTGCAAAGTGTGGGCTCGGGGCAGCACACAGGACAGGGCACGGGAAGGCGATGGCAGCCCCCGGAAACCGCGAACGGGAGTGGGAAGTCGGGCGGGCCGACTTCCCACTCCCGTCGCGGGAGGGTGGGGCAGGTGGTTCAGGGTGCCGTGCGGTGGCGGCGGGCCGGGCCGGCCGACGCCGCGCGGCGCGGGTGGTGAGCCCGTGGCGCGTCCGGTTCCGAGCGGACGCGCCACGGGCGATCGGGGGGCGGTTACTCGCCCAGCGCGGCGCGCGCGTCGATGAAGGCGGCCACGGCGCGCTCGACGTCCTCGGTGGTGTGCGCGGCCGAGAGCTGCACGCGGATCCGGGCCTGGCCGTGCGGCACGACCGGGTACGAGAAGCCGATCACGTAGACGCCGCGCTCCAGCAGCAGTTCGGCGAGACGGCCGGCCTTGGCGGCGTCGCCGATCATCACCGGGGCGATCGGGTGGTCTCCCGGCAGGATCTCGAAGCCGGCCTCGGTCATCTTCGAGCGGAACAGCGCCGTGTTGGCCGCCAGCCGCTCGCGCAGCTCGTTCGACTGCTCGACCAGGTCCAGCACCTTCAGCGAGGCGGCGGCGATCACCGGCGCCAGCGAGTTCGAGAACAGGTACGGACGCGACCGCTGGCGCAGCAGCGCGACGATCTCGCGGCGCGCGGCGACGTAGCCGCCGGAGGCGCCGCCGAGCGCCTTGCCCAGCGTGCCGGTGATGATGTCGACGCGGTCCAGCACGCCGTGCAGCTCGGGGGTGCCGCGCCCGTGCGCGCCGACGAAGCCGACGGCGTGCGAGTCGTCGACCATCACCATGGCGTTGTAGCGGTCGGCGAGGTCGCAGATCTCGCGCAGCGGGGCGACGTAGCCGTCCATGGAGAAGACGCCGTCGGTGACGATCAGGCGGCGGCGGGCGTCCTGGCTCTCCTTGAGCTGCTGCTCCAGGTCGGCCAGGTCGCGGTTGGCGTAGCGGTGGCGGCGGGCCTTGCACAGGCGGATGCCGTCGATGATGCTCGCGTGGTTGAGGGCGTCGGAGATGACGGCGTCGCGCTCGTCGAGCAGGGTCTCGAAGACGCCGCCGTTGGCGTCGAAGCAGGAGGAGTAGAGGATGGTGTCCTCCTGGCCGAGGAACGCGGAGAGGCGGTCCTCCAGCTCCTTGTGCACGTCCTGGGTGCCGCAGATGAAGCGGACGGACGCCATGCCGTAGCCCCAGCGGTCGAGGGCGTCCTTCGCCGCGGCGATCACCTCGGGGTGGTCGGCGAGGCCCAGGTAGTTGTTGGCGCAGAAGTTGAGCACCTCGCCGGGGGTGCCGCCGGTGGTGACGGTGACGGCGGCGCTCTGCGGGCTGCCGATGACCCGCTCCGGCTTGAAGAGGCCGGCCTCGCGGATCTCCTCGAGGGTGGCGGCGAGGTCGTCGCGCACGGTGTCGAACACAGCTGCTCCTAAGCGGGGTGGCAACGGGGGTGGCGAGGGTGGTGACGCGGGGGGATCAGGCGGTCCAGTCGAGGATGACCTTGCCGCAGCGGCCGCTCGCCGCCTCGTCGAAGGCGGCCTCGAAGTCGGTGGCGGGGTACCGGCCGGTGATCACGGGGCTGAGGTCGAGGCCGCCCTCCAGCAGGACGGACATCGCGTACCAGGTCTCGAACATCTCGCGGCCGTAGATGCCCTTGATGGTGAGCATGGAGGTGACGACGGAGGCCCAGTCGATCGGGAACTCCTCGGCGGGCAGGCCGAGCATGGCGATCTTGCCGCCGTGGGTCATGTTGGCGATCATCGACTGCAGCGCCTCGGGGCGGCCGGACATCTCCAGGCCGACGTCGAAGCCCTCGCGCAGGCCGAGCTTCTGCTGGCCCTCCTCGATGGTGTGCTCGGAGACGTCGAGGGCCAGCGAGACGCCGACCTTGCGGGCGAGGTCGAGGCGGTAGGGCGAGACGTCGGTGATCATCACATGGCGGGCGCCGGCGTGCTTGGCGACGGCGGCGGCCATGATGCCGATCGGCCCGGCGCCGGTGACCAGCACGTCCTCGCCGACCAGCGGGAAGGACAGCGCGGTGTGCACGGCGTTGCCGAAGGGGTCGAAGATCGCGGCGACGTCGAGGTCGACGGGGACCCGGTGGACCCAGACGTTGGAGGCGGGCAGGGCGACGTACTCGGCGAAGGCGCCGTCGCGGTTGACGCCGAGGCCGACGGTGTTGCGGCACAGGTGGCGGCGGCCGGCCAGGCAGTTGCGGCACTTGCCGCAGACCAGGTGGCCCTCGCCGCTGACCAGGTCGCCGACGGCGATGTCCGCGACGCTGGCGCCGATCTCGGCGACCTCGCCGACGAACTCGTGGCCGAGGACGAGCGGGGTCCTGATCGTCTGCTGGGCCCAGCCGTCCCACTTGCGGATGTGCAGGTCGGTGCCGCAGATGCCGGTGCGCAGCACCTTGATGAGGACCTCGCCGGGGCCGATCACCGGGGTGGGGACGTCCATCAGCCAGAGTCCGGGCTCGGCGTTCTGCTTGACGAGTGCCTTCACGGCGGTGGCTCCTGACGCACGGTGGGGGCGGCCTGGTGTGGGCAGGCCGACGGGGCCCGGTGGGTGGCGGCCCGGGAGGGCCGACGGGTCCTGGCGGGCCAGGGCCTGGCGGGGCCGGTTCCGGCGTCCGCATTCCGGGCAGGCAGAAATCTGCCTGGTGGGAGGGGGTGCGGTCCATCGAGGAATTCTTAAGGGCCGCGACAGCTCGGCTAAACGATCGTGCCCGAGCTGGGGTCGGGGGCCGTCGCGGCGTGCCGGTCGGCACTCCGACGGCGCAGCGCGCGGGGCGCGTTCGGGGTCAGTCGCGGCGGGCGGCGACGGTGTGCGCGAGGGCGGCCGCGGCGGTGAGGAGGGCGGCGGCGAGCGCCAGCAGCAGCGCGGTGGAGGCCAGCAGGTCCGCCGAGCGGTGGTGGGCGGAGAGCCGGGTGAGCAGGAGGTTGACCGGGGGCAGGCCCCTGCTCACGGTGAGGGCGAGGAGGAGGGCGAGGGCGAGCAGCAGGCCGTGACCGCGGTGGCGGACCAGCGGCCGGGAGGCGAGCAGGCCGACGGCGGTGCCGGTGAGGGCGCAGGTGAGCTGGGCCTCGGTGCCGAGCAGCAGGTCGGCGGCGGTGGGGGTGTGGGCGCCGACCAGCAGCGGCAGGGCGAGGCCGAGGGCGGTGAGGGGAAGGCAGCCGAGGAGGGCGGTGAGGACGGTGCCGGTGAGCAGGCGCAGCCGGCCGCCGGTGGCGGCGGTGAGCAGCGCGCGGTGGGAGCGGTCCTCCAGGCCGGTGAGCGCCATGGTGAGCCAGGTGGCGGCGAGCAGCATCGCGGCCGCGGCGGCGCCGTGGGCGGCGGTCAGCGGGCCGGTGTCGTCGCTGGTGAGGACGGCGACGAGGGCGGTGAACAGGAGCAGCGGGGCGAGGTGGCGCTGGGAGAGCAGGAGGGTGGTGAGCTGGTAGCGGACGAGGGCGGTCATCGGTCGGCGGTCCTCGGAGCGGCCACGGAGGCGGGTGCGGCGGCGGTTGCGGGCGCGGGCAGCGGCGCGGGGCGGGTGACGGCGCGGACGGACCACCGGTGGCGCAGCGCGGTCAGCAGAACGGCGTCGGCGTGCGCCTGGTCGACCCGCAGGTGGAGTTCGGGGCCGCGGCGGGTGAGGGCGAGGACGCCGGGCAGGGCCTGCCAGTCGGGGGCGTCCGGCCCGGGGCCGGTGAGGACGATCTCGGCGGGCGGTGCGCCGTCGCCCCGGTCGGCGTCGGCGCGCCGCGTCACCCGGCCGTCGGCGATCTCGCGGACGGCGGTGGCGTGGGCCTCGGCGACGGCTTCGCGGTGGTCGGTGAAGACCACGGCGCCGCCGCCGGCGGCGGTCTCGGCGATGAGTTCGGCGAGGACGGCGTGCGCGGAGGCGTCGAGGCCGGACCAGGGTTCGTCGAGCACCAGCAGGTCGGGCGGCACGAGCAGGGCCTGGGCGAGCGCGACCTTCTGGGCGTTGCCCTTGGAGAGGGTGCGCAGCGCGGCGTCGGGGCCGCCGACCAGGGCGAGCCGGTCGAGGAGCTGTCCGGCGCGGCGGCGGGCGGCGGCGGTGGGCAGGCCGCGGATGCGGCCGAGGTGGGTGAGGTAGGCGGTGGTGGTGAGGCGTTCGTGCGCGGTGAACCGGTCGGGGACGTAGCCGACGGCGGCCCGGCGGGTGGTGGCGGGGCCGGTGCGGCGGCCGGTGGTGGGGCGGGTGAGGCCGGCCAGGATCCGCAGCAGGGTGGACTTGCCCGAGCCGTTGGCGCCGAGGACGGCGAGGACGTCGCCGGGGGCGAGGCGCAGGTCGACGTCGCGCAGGATCCAGGGCCCGCGTCCGTAGCGTTTGCCGACGGCTTCGCAGTGCAGCACCTCGGTGTTCCCCTCCCGTCCGGTTCGGCGGTCGCACCCTATCCGGGCGCGGGTAGGGGGCGGGTAACGGTGGTGGGGGCGCGTGGTGGTGGGCGCGCGCGGGGTTGGGGCGGGCGGCTGACGGGTGGGTCCGTTCGGTCCAGCGGGCGGCCCGTGGGCGCGCGGGGCGCGGCGGCCGCGCATACGGTGGCGATCGCTTCCCCTTTGCGGGCCCGTGGAGCGCTGCTCCGGGCCCGTCCGGCCCAGAGAGGCGCCCCGAAGATGACGAACCGTGTGACGGCCCGAGCCACCACTGCCCGTCGGCGGCCCCCGGCCCGGCCGGCTCCGCCGGTGCTGGCGCTGGTCCTGGCCGGGCTGCTGGCCGCGGCCGGGTGTTCGGGCGGCTCGCCGTCCGAACGGCAGGCCGGGCCGGTGACGGCCGCACCGGCGGCGCTGAGCCCGACCGCCACGGCCAGTCCCACCACGAAGCCCAGTCCCACACCGACGAGCCCGACGCCGACGAGCCCTTCGCCGAGCCCGTCGTCGCCCGCGACCTCTCCCCCGGGCAGCGCCGCGAGCGGCGCCACGCTGCCGCTGACCTCGGACGTGACGGCGCGGCTGGACGCCGCGATCGGGCGGGTGCTGACGGAGGCGTCGGTGCCGGGGGTGATCGTCAACCTGTCGACGCCGCAGGGCGAGTACCTGAAGGCCTTCGGGGTGTCCGAGCGGGTGCCGGGCACGGCGATGGTGACCGGGCTCAACATGCGGATCGGCAGCGAGACGAAGACGTTCACGGTCACCGGTGTGCTGCGCCTGGTCGACCAGGGCAAGGTGGGGCTGGACGACCCGATCGGCAAGTACCTGGCGGGCGTGCCGAACGGCGGGCAGATCACCCTGCGGCAGCTGGCGAGCATGCGCAGCGGCCTGTTCTCGTACACCCGGGACGAGGACTTCGTGCGCGACCTCCAGGCGAACCCGCAGCGGTCGTTCACGCCCGACCAGCTGCTCGCGTACGCGTTCCGGCACCCGGTGGACTTCGCGCCGGGCGAGGAGTTCGAGTACTCCAACACCAACACCGTGCTGCTGGGGCAGGTGATCGAGAAGGTGGACGGGCGGCCGCTCGGGGAGTTCCTGAAGAAGGAGGTGTTCGAGCCGGCGGACCTGGGCCGCACGGTGTTCCCGACGGACAACGCGTTCCCGCAGCCGCACGCGCGCGGCTACACCAACCAGACGGCGGACGGGACGATCCAGGACGCCACGGACTGGAACCCGTCGTGGGGCTGGGCGGCGGGGGCGGCCATCTCGGACCAGGCGGACATGAAGAAGTGGGCGAAGGCGCTGGCCACCGGCTCGCTGCTGAAGCCGCAGACGCAGGCGCAGCGCCTGGAGCCGCAGCCGTCGACGGTGCCGGGCACCTGGTACGGGCTGGGGGTGTTCGACAACCACGGGTGGATCGGGCACAACGGTTCGCTGCCGGGCTACCAGGCGGTGGTGGTGTACCTGCCGTCGGCGCAGGCGTCGCTGGTGGTGCTGCTGAACACGGACGTCGAGTACCGGGGTTCGGCGCCGTCGACGCTGTTCGCGAAGGCGGTCACCGAGGTCGTCTCGCCGGCGAACGTCTACGACCTGCCGGCCGCCCCGACGGACGCGGACGAGCCGGCGGCGTCCCCGTCGGGCTCCCCGTCCGGGTCCCCGTCGGCGAAGGTGTCCTCGTCGGTGACGCCGCCCGGGCAGTCGGCCTGACGGCCCTCAGCTGCCGAGCACCTGGGCCAGGTCGTAGGAGACCGGCTCCTCCAGCTGTGCGTAGGTGCAGCTGTCGGGCGTGCGGTCGGGGCGCCAGCGGCGGAACTGGGCGGTGTGCCGGAAGCGGGTGCCCTCCATGTGGTCGTAGGCGACCTCGACGACGCGTTCGGGGCGCAGCGGGACCCAGGAGAGGTCCTTGCCCCCGGTCCAGCGGCTGGTCGCGCCGGGCAGCCGGGCGTCGGCGTGGGCGGCTTCGTCGGCCCAGGCGCCCCAGGGGTGGGCGGCGAGGTCGGTGGTGCGCAGCGGGGCGAGTTCCTCGGCGAGTTCGCGGCGGCGGGCCATGGAGAAGGCGGCGCAGACGCCGACGTGCTGGAGGCGGCCTTCGGCGTCGTGGAGGCCGAGCAGCAGGGAGCCGATGACGGGGCCGCTCTTGTGTTCGCGGTAGCCGGCGACGACGCAGTCGGCGGTGCGCTCGTGTTTGATCTTGTACATGGCGCGTTCGCCGGGCCGGTAGGGCTGGTCGAGGGGTTTGGCGACGATGCCGTCGAGGCCGGCGCCCTCGTACTGGGCGAACCAGCTGTGCGCGAGGTCGCGGTCGGTGGTGGTGGGGGCGGTGAAGACGGGGTCGGCGGCCGCGGCGAGGGCGGTCTCCAGGGCGCGGCGGCGGGCGTCGAGGGGCCGGTCGAGGAGGGCTTCGTCGCCGAGGGCGAGCAGGTCGAAGGCGACGAAGGAGGCGGGGGTGCGTTCGGCGAGGAGCCTGACGCGGCTGGCGGCGGGGTGGATGCGTTCGAGGAGTTCCTCGAAGCGCAGCCGGCCGTCGCGGGCGATCACGATCTCGCCGTCGAGGACGCAGCGCCCGGGGGTCTCGCGGCGCAGGGCCTCGACGAGCTCGGGGAAGTAGCGGGTGAGGGGCTTGCCGGTGCGGCTGCCGAGCTCGACCTCGTCGCCGTCGCGGAAGACGATGCTGCGGAAGCCGTCCCATTTGGCCTCGTACTGCATGCCGGGCGGGATCTTCGCGACGGACTTGGCGAGCATCGGGGCGACGGGCGGCATGACGGGCAGGTCCATGGTCCCGATCCTCGCGCCGAACGCTCCGGGGCGCGCGGTGGCCGGGGGCGCGGTGTCCGGGGTGCTTGGTGGCCGGGGCGCGCGACAGACGGAGCGCGCTTAGCGTGAGAGGCATGGGCTCTGCCGTGGAACTGGATGTCGCCGGGCGCACCGTCCGGCTGTCGAACCCGGACAAGGTGTACTTCCCGGAGCGCGGGTTCACGAAGCTGGACGTCGCGGAGTACTACCTGGCGGTGGCCGAGGGGGTGCTGCGCGGGCTGCGGGACCGGCCGACGACGCTGCAGCGGTTCCCGGACGGGGTGGAGGGCGAGTTCTTCTACCAGAAGCGGGCGCCGAAGGGCCTGCCGGAGTGGCTGCCGACGGCGCGGATCGCCTTTCCGAGCGGCCGGTCGGCGGACGAGATCTGCCCGACCGAGCCGGCGGCGGTGCTGTGGGCGGCGAACCTGGGGTGCCTGACCTTCCACCCGTGGCCGGTGCGGCGCTCGGACACCGACCATGTGGACGAGCTGCGGATCGACCTGGATCCGCAGCCGGGCACGGACTTCCGGGACGCGGCGCGGGCGGCGCAGGAGCTGCGGGCGGTGCTGGAGGAGCAGGGGCTGCGGGGGTGGCCCAAGACGTCGGGCGGGCGCGGGCTGCACGTGTACGTGCCGCTGGTGGCGCAGTGGTCGTTCACGGACGGGCGGCACGCGGTGATCGCGCTGGGCCGGGAGCTGGAGCGGCGGCTGCCGGGGCGGGTGACGACGGCGTGGTGGAAGGAGGAGCGCGGGGAGCGGATCTTCGTCGACTACAACCAGATGGCGCGGGACCGCACGATCGCCTCGGCGTACTCGCTGCGGGCGCGGCCGCGGGCGACGGCCTCGGCGCCGCTGCGCTGGGAGGAGCTGGACGACGCGCTGCCGGAGGACTTCGACCTGCGGACGCTGCCGGCCCGGTTCGCGCGGCTGGGGGACGTGCACGCGGCGATGGAGGACGAGCGGTTCCGGCTGGAGGGGCTGCTGGAGCTGTACGAGCGGCAGGTCGCGGAGGGCGCGCACGGCGAGCTGCCGTATCCGCCGGACCACCCGAAGGCGGCGGGCGAGCCGACCCGGGTGCAGCCGAGCCGGGCCCGGAGGAAGTCCTGACGGGGCACCACTAGGCTGGGCGTCCACGAAGGATCGCGAAGGATCACGAAGGACCACGGAGGGGCGGTCGCACGGTGGTGGCACGGGGGTTGCGGGAGATTCTGGCGGACGCGGCGGGCGGGGTGTTCCCGCCGGCGGACGGGTCGGTGACGGTGGTGGCGCAGCCGTCGCCGCGCGAGGCGGGGGTGGTGGCGTTCTCCGCGCACGCGGTGGTGTTCACGGACGAGGATCCGGCGTGGGTGCGCGCCGCGCTGGCGGCGGTGCCGAGCGATCCGCTGGCGGCGCCGCTGTGTCCGCCCTTCCTGAGCGCGTTCGCCGAGCGGACGGGGCGGGTGAACGGCAACATCGACCTGCTGACGGTGGCGGACCGGCTGCCGGGCGCGCCCGCGCTGGCGGTGGCGGAGGTCGGGGACCGGGAGCATCCGCGGGTGGTGCGGGCGCTGTGCTACCGCGAGGACGTCCGGGTGTTCGAGGCGGACGGCGGGCGCGGGGTGCTGGTGCTGGGGCGCGGGGTGGCCGGGCGCTGGGAGTGCGCGATCGAGGTGGACGAGGCGGCCCGCGGGCGCGGTCTGGGGCGGGCGCTGGCGCTGGCGGCCCGGCATCTGCTGCCGGAGGGCGAGCGGGTGTGGTCGCAGCAGGCGCCGGGGAACGCGACGAGCGTGCGGGCCTTCCAGGCGGCGGGCTACCGGCCGGTGGGGGCGGAGACCCTGCTGGTGGTGTCGTGAGCGCGCTCGCGGCCGTGCCCGAGGAGGTGCGGGAGAAGCTGGTGGTGCGGTTCGGGCCGGGGGCGCGGGCGTGGTGCGCGCAGTTGCCGGGGCTGGTGGACGCGCTGGCCGGCCGCTGGGGGCTGGCGGTGCGGGCGGCGGGCGGGGGCGGTACGGCGCGGGTGTTCCGCTGCGAGCGGCTCGCGGACGGCGCGGCGGTGTGGCTGAAGCTGACGCCGGACCCGGCGGTGGCCGGGCAGGAGGCGGCGGCGCTGCGCGCGTGGCGGGGCGTGCCGTCCGTGGTGCGGCTGCTGGAGGCCGACGCCGGGGCGGGTGCGCTGCTGCTCGCGGACGTCGCGCCGGGGACGGCGCTGCGCGAGCGCGGCTGGCGGACGGCGGAGGTGGCGGGGCTGCTCGGCGCGCTGCGGTCGGTACCCGTGGCCGGGGTGGCGCTGCCGCCGTTGGCGGAGCGGGTGGAGTTCCTGTTCGGGCTGACCGGCCGCCGGGCCCCGGGCGTGCCGACGGCCGACGCGCGGGCGCTGGCCCGGGAGCTGACCGGCGACGGCGCCCCGGTGGCGCTGGTGCACGGCGACCTGCACCCGGCGAACGTGCTGCTCGGGCCGGACGGCCCGGTGGCGATCGATCCGCGCGCGTGCCTGGGCGACCCGGACTTCGACCTGGTCGACTGGGCGCTCGACGGGGTCACCGACCGGGCGGCGCTGACGGCCCGGATCGGCGAGCTGGCGGCGCTGGTCCCCGGCGCGGACGCCGACCGGGTACTGGCCTGGTGCCGGGCGACGGCGGTGGTGATCGCCGCCCCGCGGCTGGTGGCCGGCCGCCGGGACGCCGGGACCCTCTTCCTCCGGGAGCTCGCGGGCCTGTAAACACGACCCGTCCGGCGGTCAGAGCGGGCCGGCGGCGGTCGGGGCCTCGGAGCTTGCGAAGGCGACACAGGCGCAGACGGCCATGAGCAGGACGACGAGGACCGTGCCGGCCGTCAGCTTGAAGGCGCCGCCGGGCGGCCTGCCGAGGGCCAGTACGGACAGCAGCAGGGCCACCGGAACCGCCGCGAGGCCCGTCAGCAGCATGCCGAGCCACCAGACCGTCGCCCGCGCCCCGGTCTCGTGGCAGCGCCCGTCGGTACAGCGCACCTCGATCTCGCCGTGCCGGCCGGTCGGGTCCGCGTCGATGGTGCAGCAACGGACGGGCTCACCGCCGTCCGGGGTGAAGCGGCCGCAGCGGCCGGCCGGCCGTTCGGCGGGTGGCGGGCAGTCCTCGCGCAGGAACCGGCCGTGCACGCCCGCACCGCCGGTCGACTCGACGAGGCGCGGGGCGGTGAGGGCGACGGCCACGGCGGCGAACGCGATCAGGACGAGCGCGCAGACGCCCGCGGCGAGCCGGGCGGCGCCCCGCGGTAACCGGGGCCGGGCGGGCGCGCTCATGCCCGGCCCGGCCCGGTCGCCGGGGCGGTGGCGGCGATGATCCGCACCGCGTCGGCGATCTGCGTGTCCGTCAGGTCACCCCGGGCGGTCAGGCGCAGCCGCGAGACGCCGTCGGGGACGGACGGCGGGCGGAAGCAGCCGACGGCGAGGCCGGCGCGGCGGCAGTCGGCGGCCCAGGCGACGGCGGCCTCGGGGCCGGGGGCGCGCACCGAGACGACAGCCGCGTCGGGGGTGGAGGCGTGCAGGCCGGCGGCGGCGAGGCGGGCGGCGAGGGCGCGGGCGACCTCGCGGGCGCGGTCGGCGCGGTGGGGTTCGGCCCGCAGCAGGCGCAGGGCGCCCAGCGCCGCGCCGGCGGCGGCGGGGGCGAGGCCGGTGTCGAAGATGAAGGTGCGGGCGGTCTCGGTGAGGTGGCGGATGACGCGGCGCGGGCCGAGGACGGCGCCGCCCTGGGAGCCGAGGGACTTGGAGAGGGTGACGGTGGTGACGACGTCGGGCGCGCCGGCGAGGCCGGCGGCGGCGGTGGCGCCGGTGCCGCCGGGGCCGAGGACGCCGAGGCCGTGCGCGTCGTCGACGAGCAGGGCGGCGCCGAACCGCCGTGCGGCGGCGGCGAGTTCGGCGAGCGGGGCGGCGTTGCCGTCGACCGAGAACACGGAGTCGGTGACCACCAGGGCGCGGCGCTGGGCACGCTCGGCGAGGATGTCGGCGACGGCGCGCGGGTCGCTGTGCGGGGCGCGGTGGACGTCGGCGCGGGCGAGGCGGCAGCCGTCGATCAGCGAGGCGTGGTTGTAGGCGTCGGAGACGATCAGGGTGTCGGGGTCGGTGAGCGCGGTGAGCGCGGCCAGGTTGGCGGTGTACCCGGAGGAGAACACCAGCGCCGCCTCGGCCCCGCAGAAGGCGGCGAGCTCCTCCTCCAGTTCGGTGTGCAGCGCGGTGGTGCCGGTGACCAGCCGCGAGCCGGTGGCGCCGGCGCCCCAGCGCAGCGCGGCGTCGGCGGCGGCCCGGGTGACGGCGGGGTGGCGGGTGAGCCCGAGGTAGTCGTTGCCCGCGAGGTCGAGGACGGGGTCGTCGGCGGGCCGGCTGCGCAGCGTGCGGGTCAGCCCGGCCCGGGCCCGCTGCCCGGCGGTCTCGTCGAGCCAGTCGAACACGGCGGCGGGATCGGCGGCGAGGGCTGCGCCGGCCTCGGGCGCCTCGGGCGCGGTGCGGTTGACCATGCCCGGCACTCTGGCACGCCCCTCCCGACCCGGGCAATGTGCGCCGGGGCACAGTCCGGGGGTGGGTGGCTTCCTCGGCTCGGACCTGCCCGAGCAGGAGCAACTCTTCGCCGACGTCGCCCGCCGCACCGTCGCTGAGATCGTCCGGCAGGAGGGCTGCCCCGGCGTGCGGATCGCCGAGCGGGCGCCCGTGGTGGCGGGGTGATGGGCGCGGGCTTTGCCGGGGGTGGCGGCGAGCAGGCAAGATAGCCGGGTGACCCTCCTTGATCTGATGCCGAAGCCCGCCACGCCCGACGCGCTGTACGAGACGTTCGCCGCCTGGGTGGAGGAGCGTGGGATCTCGCTGTACCCGGCGCAGGAGGAGGCGCTGATCGAGCTCGTGTCGGGGAACAACGTGATCCTGGCGACGCCCACCGGCTCGGGAAAGAGCCTGGTGGCGGCCGGTGCGCACTTCGCGGCGCTGGCGGAGGGGCAGCGGACGTTCTACACGGCGCCGATCAAGGCGCTGGTGTCGGAGAAGTTCTTCGACCTGGTGAAGATGTTCGGGACCGAGCAGGTCGGCATGATGACGGGTGACGCATCGGTGAACCCGACGGCGCCGATCATCTGCTGCACCGCCGAGGTGCTGGCGCAGATCGCGCTGCGTGACGGGACCCGGGCGGACATCGGCCAGGTCGTCATGGACGAGTTCCACTTCTACGCGGAGCCGGACCGCGGCTGGGCCTGGCAGATCCCGCTGCTGGAGCTGCCGCAGGCGCAGTTCCTGCTGATGTCGGCGACGCTGGGCGACGTGCGGCGCTTCGAGGAGGACCTGACCCGCCGCACCGGGCGTCCGACGACGGTGGTGCGCAACGCGACCCGTCCGGTGCCGCTGTTCTACGAGTACCGCCGCACCACCATGCACGACACGCTGGAGGAGCTGCTCAAGACCGACCAGGCGCCGGTCTACGTCGTGCACTTCACGCAGAAGGAGGCGGTGGAGCGGGCGCAGTCGCTGATGAGCATCAACATGTGCTCGAAGGCGGAGAAGGACGCCATCGCCGAGCTGATCGGCAACTTCCGCTTCACCACCAAGTTCGGCCGCAACCTGTCGCGCTTCGTGCGGCACGGGATCGGCGTGCACCACGCGGGCATGCTGCCGAAGTACCGGCGACTGGTCGAACGCCTCGCCCAGGCGGGCCTGTTGAAGGTGATCTGCGGGACGGACACGCTGGGCGTGGGCGTCAACGTGCCGATCCGCACCGTGCTGTTCACGGCGCTGTCGAAGTACGACGGGCAGCGGGTGCGGATCCTGCGGGCGCGCGAGTTCCACCAGATCGCCGGGCGGGCCGGGCGGGCCGGGTTCGACACGGTCGGCCAGGTGGTGGCACAGGCACCCGAGCACGTCATCGAGAACGACAAGGCCGTCGCCAAGGCGGGCGACGACCCGAAGAAGCGGCGGAAGATCGTCCGCAAGAAGGCGCCGGAGGGCTTCGTCGGCTGGTCCGAGGAGACCTTCGAGAAGCTGATCGCCGCCGACCCGGAGCCGCTGGTCTCCCGGTTCAAGGTGAGCCACGCGATGCTGCTGTCGGTGATCGGCCGGCCCGGCAACGCCTTCGAGGCGATGCGCAAGCTGCTCACCGACAACCACGAGGACCGCGCCGCGCAGCGCCGGCACATCCGCACCGCGATCGCCATCTACCGCTCGCTGCTGGAGGGCGGCGTGGTGGAGCGCCTCCCGGAGCCGGACGCCGAGGGCCGGATCGTGCGCCTGACCCTGGACCTCCAGGAGAACTTCGCGCTCAACCAGCCGCTGTCCACCTTCGCGCTGGCCTCCTTCGAGCTGCTCGACCCCACCTCGCCGTCGTACGCGATGGACGTGGTGTCGGTGGTCGAGGCGACCCTGGACGACCCGCGCCAGATCCTCGCCGCGCAGCAGAACAAGGCCCGCGGCGAGGCCGTCGGCGAGATGAAGCGCGACGGCATCGAGTACGAGGAGCGCATGGAGCGGCTCCAGGAGATCACCTACCCGAAGCCGCTGGAGGAACTGCTCACCCACGCCTACGAGGTGTACCGGCGGGCGCACCCGTGGATCGGCGACCACCAGCTCCAGCCGAAGGCGGTGGTGCGCGACCTCTACGAGCGGGCGATGACCTTCTCGGACTACGTCGGCCACTACGAGCTGGCCCGCACCGAGGGCATCGTGCTGCGCTACCTGGCGGGCGCGTACAAGGCGCTGGAGCAGACCGTCCCCGAGGACGTCAAGACCGACGACCTGAAGGACGTCATCGCCTGGCTCGGCGAGCTGGTCCGCCAGGTCGACTCCAGCCTGCTGGACGAGTGGGAGCAGCTGGCCAACCCGACCGAGCCGCAGGCCGCCGAGGTGGCGCTGGACGACAGGCCGGCGCCGGTGACGGCGAACGCGCGGGCCTTCCGGGTGCTGGTGCGCAACGAGATGTTCCGCCGGGTGGAGCTGTGCGCGCTGGAGCACTACGACGAACTCGGCGCGCTGGACGGCGAGTACGGCTGGGACGCGGACCGCTGGGCGGACGCCCTGGACGGGTACTGGGAGGAGTACGACGACCTCGGCACCGGCCCGGACGCGCGCGGCCCGAAGATGCTGATCATCGAGCAGGAGGACTCGGCCTGGCGGGTCCGGCAGATCTTCGACGACCCGGCGGGCGACCACGACTGGGGCATCAGCGCCGAGGTCGACCTCTACGGCTCGGACGAGGAGGGCCGCGCGGTGCTGCGGGTCACGGCCGTGGACCGGCTGGGCGGCTGACGGGCCGTCGGCCCTGGACGGATCGGCCCCCGCCCTGGCAGGGCGGGGGCCGATCCGTCCAAGGCCGCTGCATCCAGGGCCGCTACATCCAGACGAACGGCGCCCCGCCGGTGAAGGAGATCGCCCGGGTCGCCTCGTCGAGCATCTGGTCGAGGTTGGCGGCGCTCATCGAGGGCACCGGCAGCGGGCTCACCGCGGAGCCGGACGGGCTCGGCGTGCCGGAGGCGGCGCCGGTGCGCGCGGCCTCGCTGGGCCGCGAGCTGGTCACCGTCACGTAGTGGCCGACCAGTTCGACCCGCGGGTCGGTCGCCGGCCGGGCCGCACCGGCGGGCAGCGCGGGGGCGGTGGAGGCGTCCGGGAGGATGAAGGCGACCGAGCTCGGCTTGGCCCGCAGCGACTCGGCGGCCTTGGCGGCGGACGGGGCGTCGGCGAAGCGCAGCAGGGTGATGCTGCTGAGCACCGGCTTCTCCTGGGCGGTGAAGCTGACGGCCAGGTAGCCCTTGCAGCCGGCCTCGCGCAGCAGCTCCAGGGTGCGGTCCTGGAGCACCTCGGTGCAGTTCTCGCCGCGCCGCACCCCGGAGCGCTTGCCCTTGTAGCCGCCGGACTCCACGACCTTCTGGGCCGGGAAGTAGGTGTCGACGTCGAGGGCCTCGGGGTCGGCGACGGTGCGCGGCTGCGGGTCGCCGACGATCGGCGGGGTCTTGGACGCCTCCTTGCTGGAGGGGCCGAGCCCGGGTATGTAGTCGCCGGGCGTGGGCCGGGTGACGATCCAGCCCCCGGCCGCCACCACGCCGACGACGGCGACCCAGCCGACGGCCCGCCGGGCGCTCACACGTCTGGCCCGGTAACCCCCGGCCGGACGCTGGACGGTGTGTTCTGCCGGTGGCCCGGCCGGTTGCTGTGCCGATGACGGGGCGCGCTCCCCCTGCGTGGTCATGCGGCAGATTGTATGCAGGTCACGGGTGGTGGAGATCACTGGGTAGCGGGCCCGCAGCGGGCCGCGGTCCGGGCCCGGCGACCGACGTGACCTGCGCCACTACCGTGAGCTGCGACACTGTGACAACTCGCACAGCTTCCCCGGGATCTTCTGGTGGGTTTCCTCTGGCGTCCCTCGCGGGGCAGCAGGCAGGATCAGCCCCATGGATCTGCTCGATACCCTCACCGCCAAGGGCCTGCGTGGGGAGACCCCCACCCGCGAGGAGGCGCTCGCCGTCCTCGCCACCACCGACGACGAGCTGCTCGACGTGGTCGCGGCCGCCGGGCGGGTGCGCCGGCAGTGGTTCGGCCGCCGGGTGAAGCTCAACTACCTGGTGAACCTGAAGAGCGGACTGTGCCCGGAGGACTGCTCGTACTGTTCGCAGCGCCTGGGCTCCAAGGCCGAGATCCTGAAGTACACCTGGCTGAAGCCGGACCAGGCCGCCGAGGCGGCGAAGGCCGGTGTGTCGGGCGGCGCCAAGCGGGTCTGCCTGGTGGCGAGCGGCCGCGGGCCGACGGACCGTGACATCGACCGGGTGACCGACACCGTGGCGGCCATCAGGGAGGCCGACCCCGCGGTGGAGGTCTGCGCCTGCCTGGGCCTGCTCTCCGGCAACCAGGCGGAGCGGCTGAAGGCGGCCGGCGTCGACGCCTACAACCACAACCTGAACACCTCCGAGGGCACCTACGGCGACATCACCACCACCCACACCTACGCGGACCGGGTGGACACCGTGCAGAAGGCGCACGGCGCGGGCCTGTCGGCCTGCTCGGGCCTGATCGCGGGCATGGGCGAGAGCGACGAGGACCTGCTGGACGTGGTGTTCGCCCTGCGCGAGCTGGGTTCGGACTCGGTGCCGGTGAACTTCCTCATCCCGTTCGAGGGCACCCCGCTGGCCAAGGAGTGGAACCTCACCCCGCAGCGCTGCCTGCGGATCCTGGCGATGGTGCGGTTCGTCCACCCGGACACCGAGGTGCGGATCGCCGGCGGCCGCGAGGTGCACCTGCGCAGCCTGCAGCCGCTCGGCCTGCACCTCGCCAACTCCATCTTCCTGGGCGACTACCTGACCAGCGAGGGCCAGGCCGGGCAGGCCGACCTCGACATGATCCGGGACGCCGGGTTCGAGGTCGAGGGCATGGGCGAGGCCACCCTGCCGCGGCACCGCGCGGACGTCTCGGCGGAAGCGGCCGACGCGGCCGGCGCGGCGGCGGGCGCCGTCGGCGGCTGCGGCACAGCCCCGGCGGCCGGCGCGTGCGGGACGGCGGGCGGCGGCTGCGGTCCGTGCGGCGGCCACGCCCACGGTGACGCCGCCCCGGAGGCTGGCGAGGAGACGCGCACCGACCTGGTGCGGGTGCGCCGCCGCGGCGCCGGCACCGAACTGGCGCCCAACGCCTGAGCCCACGGCACCCCAGCCCCCGCCGCCCGAGCCTCCGACGAACACCCCGGAAAGTCCCCTCTCCATGACCCAGCTGTCCACCGACACCCTGCTCGCGCTCGACCGGGCGCACGTCTGGCACCCGTACGGGCCGATGCCCGGCACCGCCACCCCGTACGTGGTGGAGTCCGCCTCCGGCGTGCGGCTCCGGCTCGCCGCGCCGGCCCCGGGCGGGCACCGCGAGCTGGTCGACGGCATGTCGTCCTGGTGGGCGGCGATCCACGGGTACGGGCACCCGGTGCTCGACGAGGCGGTGCGCGGACAGCTGGGCCGGATGAGCCACGTGATGTTCGGCGGGCTCACCCACGAGCCCGCCGTGCGGCTCGCCGCCACCCTGGTGGAGATCACCCCGGAGCCGCTGCGGCACGTCTTCCTCGCCGACTCGGGCTCGGTGTCGGTCGAGGTCGCGATGAAGATGTGCCTGCAGTACTGGCAGTCGGTGGGCCGGCCGCGCAAGCGGCGGCTGCTGACCTGGCGCGGCGGCTACCACGGGGACACCTTCCACCCGATGTCGGTGTGCGACCCGCAGGGCGGCATGCACCACCTGTGGGGCGGGGTGCTGCCCGAGCAGCTGTTCGCCCCCGAGCCGCCGGCCGGTTTCGACGCCCCGCTCGACGAGGAGTACGCCCGCGCCTTCGAGGAGTTGATGGAGCGTCACGCCGACGAGCTGGCGGCGGTGATCGTCGAGCCGGTGGTGCAGGGCGCGGGCGGGATGCGCTTCCACTCCCCCGACTACCTGCGGATGCTGCGCGAACTGTGCGACCGGCACGGGGTGCTGCTCGTCTTCGACGAGATCGCCACCGGCTTCGGCCGCAGCGGCGCGCTGTTCGCCGCCGACCACGCGGGCGTCGCACCGGACGTGACGTGCCTGGGCAAGGCGCTGACCGGCGGCTACCTCACGATGGCGGCGACGCTGTGCACGGCGGAGGTCGCCGACGGCATCAGCCGCGGCGAGATGCCCGTCCTCGCCCACGGGCCGACCTTCATGGGCAACCCGCTGGCGGCGGCGGTCGCCAATGCCTCGATCGGCCTGCTGCTCGCGCAGGACTGGCGGACCGAGGTCAAGCGGATCGGGACCGGGCTGCGCGCGGGCCTGGCGGACGCGGCCGCACTGCCCGGCGTCAAGGACGTCCGGGTGCTCGGCGCGATCGGCGTCGTCCAACTGGACCACCCGGTGGACATCACGGCGGCGACCGAGGCCGCCGCGCGGGAGGGCGTCTGGCTGCGCCCGTTCCGGGACCTCGTCTACACGATGCCGCCGTACGTGACCGGTGACGAGGACGTGGCGCGGATCGCCGCGGCCGTGACGGCGGCGGCGGTGGCCGGATGAGCGGGACGGCGGACCTGCGGGCGGCGGCGGGAACGGACGGCCGGGTCGTCTTCGTGACGGGGACGGGTACCGAGGTCGGCAAGACGGTCACCACGGCGGCCGTCGCCGCGAGCGCGCTGCGCGCCGGGCTGCGGGTCGCGGTGCTCAAGCCCGGGCAGACCGGCGTCGCACCGAACGAGCCGGGGGACGTCCAGGAGGTGGGGCGGCTGGCCGGGCCCGCCGCCCCGGCCCCGGACCGGCTGACGCTGCGTGAACTCGCCCGCTATCCCGAGCCGTTGGCGCCCGATACGGCGGCCCGCCGGTCCGGGCTGCCGTGCCTGGCGGCGGAGGACGTGGCCAAGGAGGTGGCCGGCCTCGCCGAGCGGCACGATCTGGTGCTGGTCGAGGGTGCGGGCGGACTGCTGGTCCGCTACGACGAGCAGGGCCGCACGCTCGCCGACCAGGCCCGCGCGGTGTGCGAACTCGGCCTGCCCGCCGAGGTGTTGCTGGTGGCCTCGGCCGGTCTCGGCACGCTGAACACCACGGCGCTGACGGCGGAGGCGCTGACCGCGCGCGGGCTGCCGCTGCTCGGCGTGGTGGTGGGCGCCTGGCCGGACTCCCCCGGCCTCGCGGACCGCTGCAACCTGGCCGACCTGCCGCGCGCGGCGGGCGCCCCGCTGCTCGGCGCGCTGCCCGAACGCGCCGGCCGGGCCGCCGACTTCCCCGCGCTCGCCGCCGCCGCGCTCGCACCCGCGCTGCACGGCCACTGGGACGCCGCCGCCTTCGCCGCCGCATTCGCACCCGCCCCCGGGGCCGCCTGACCTCCCGGGCCGACGCCGGCCGGGCCCCTGGCGCCGGTCGGCCCGAGGTCTGCCGGGATCCACCGAAGCAGCCCGCCGGCCTCCCGCACGCCGGGACACGGCATTTGTCGCTCGAACGAGTGAGATCCCGGCCCGAGCGTGCCCGCCGCGCGGTAGGGCTGCATACGGTTCTCCGCATGACGGATGGCCTGATGGTGGACGAGGCCCTGCGGGCCCTCGCCGCGCTCGAAGCGGCATGGAAGGACGACGACGAGGCCCTGGCCGCCCTGGCCGCACGGGGACCGGCCGAGCAGCCGCTCGCCGCCCTGGTCGCCCGGTACGGCGAGCACGCCGTGGACACGCTGATGGCGCTGGCCTTCGGGCTGCGCTCCAGCATGACGGACGAGGAACTCGCCGAGCTCACCGACGCGGTGAGCTCCAACATCGGCGCCCGGATGAGCGCGCTGCTCACTCGCACGCTGTGCGCCTGGGGCGAGACGGCCGGGGACGACCTCGCGGTGGTGAAGGTGATCGCGCACGCGGTGATCGACGCCATGCGGGCCGTCACCGAGGAGCCGAGCAAGACCGACGTGCTGCCGCTGCTGGCCACCTTCCGCACCTACGCACTGAGCGCGAGCCCCTGACGCGAACCGGCCGACCGTCGGCCCAAGCGGATTGCGGCGGGCCGGATCCAGGCGAAGGATCCGGCCATCCGGCGCACTTGAGATGCCCTTGACACCCCCAAAGGTCTATACCATGCTGCCAGGCGGCGCCCGGCGGCGGACTCTGCTCCGCTTCCGTTGGCGCCGTTTCGGCGCAGGTGAGAGCGACGAACGGGGGCTGTGTTGTTGATGGTGCATGTCCTGGGACCACTCCAAGTCGACGTCGGAGGAAGCGTTGTGCCACTCGGCGGCCGTCGGCCGCAGCTCGTCCTGGCGACCCTCGCCCTGACCCCCAACTGGGTGGTCCCGCTGGACCGCTTGGTGGACAACCTGTGGGGGGCGGCGCCACCCGCCAGCGCCCGGACGCAGATCCGGATCTGCGTCTCGCAGCTGCGCCGCGCGCTGGCCGACGCGGGCGCGCCGCCCGTCATCGAGACCCATCCCAACGGCTACCGGCTGCGGGTCGGACCCGGCGAGCTGGACGCCGCGCTGTTCCACGAGGAGGTCGCCCGCGCCCGGCTGCGGGCCGCCTCCGGCGCCCTGCCGGAGGCCGTCGACGCCCTGCGGCAGGCCCTCGCCCGGTGGACCGGGCCGGCCATGGCGGGCCTGGACTGCCCCGCCCTGGAGTCCTGGGCCCGCCGCCTGGAGGAGAACCGGCTGCGCGCCGTCGAGGAACGGGTCCGGCTGGAGCTGGCGCTCGGCCTGCACGAGGACCTGGTCGGCGAACTCGTCGAGCTGGTCTCCGCGCACCCGTTCCGCGAGCACCTGCACGGGCTGCTGATGCACGCCCTGCACCGCTCCGGCCGGACGGTGGAGGCGCTCGGCGTCTACCGCACGCTGCGCACCCACCTGGTCGAGGAACTGGGCCTCGAACCGGGGCAGGAACTGCGGGCGCTGGAGCAGGGGATCCTCAACGGCGCCTGCCCGACCGCCTGACCGCGACCCGGGTCACCGGCCGTCAACCGTCGCTCAGCCCGCGTGCCGCCACCAGAACGACCCCGGCTCGTAGTGCTCGGTGACCCCGAGCCGGCGCCACAGCGGCTCGGCGATCCGCCGCAGCTGCGGGTCGGCGTGCACGAAGGCGTCCGGCAGCTCGACGTCGAACCGCCCGGGCGCGGCCGTCAGCAGTGCGGCCAGCAGGTACTGCTCGGAGTAGTGGCGCCAGCGCCAGGACAGCGGGTAGTCCGCCGGGAGCATGATGTCGTGCACGTGCACCAGCACCCCGGGCTTGAGCACCGGCAGCACCTCGAAGAAGAACACCGCGACGTCCGAGCCCATGTGGAGCCGGTGCGACCCGTCGAAGAAGACGATGTCGCCCGGCTCCAGCTCGCGGAAGACGTTCAGGTCGGCGTGCTGCAGCGGGGTGCGGACGACCTCGTCGCAGAGCCGGTCGACGGTGGCGCGCGGGGCCGGGTCGATCGAGGTGATCCGGGTGCTCAGCCCGAGGTCCTCGACGGCCCGGCGGGCGAACTTGGTGGAGTTGCCGGAGCCGATCTCCAGGTAGCGGGCCGGGCGTTCGGCCGCGAGGAAGCCGTAGAGCGAGAGCGCGTCCAGCGGCGGCAGCCAGCCGTTGTTCCAGTACGGGGTGGAACCGGCGGCGGTGCCCCGCAGCGGGATGCCGCGCAGCAGTTCCCCGAACTCCAGGAACTCGGTGAGGCGTTCGGCGTAGCGCTCGCGGTTGCGCTCCAGCAGGGCCCGCACGTCGGTGAGTTCGGCGCGCGGCTCGGGGGTGACCACATGGTCCCAGAACAGCGGCTTGCGCAGGCCGAAGGCCCACAGGGTGAGGCCGTGCAGCACGGGCCGCTCGCCCAGCCAGTCCATCGGGCGGCGCAGCACCGGCAGGCGCTCCAGCAGTTCGACGCCGGAGGCGGTGCGAACGGCGGTGCGCAGGTCCTTGAGCAGCATGCGGTGTCCTTTCGGGGGGTGTTCAGAGCGAGAGCCAGAGGTCCTGCAGCCGGTGTTCGGAGATGCCCTCGGCGGAGCGGAAGTCGTAGCGGTGGACCTTGACCGGGCCGCGGGTGAAGCTCCAGTCCAGCCGCCAGAGCGGGTAGGGGCGGTTGATGGCGCTGTCCCAGTCGAATCCCGCGGGTGCGGAGAACTTCCAACTCAGCGGCAGGAAGTCGTTGTTGGCGCGAATCGCATCGTCCGCCAGAGCCTTCACCCCCTCCAGGTCGCGCATCGCGGGGCTGGCGTTGAAGTCGCCGGCGATCAGCGTCCGGTTGGAGTTGCCCTTGAGGTCGGCCTCCAGGCCGCGGATCTCCTCCTGGCGCCAGGCGAACTTGCGCTTGAAGTAGGAGTCGAAGTCGAAGCCGGAGAAGGGGTCGAGATCGGGGGCGAGCGGCACGGTGACGTGCACGTTGTAGACGCTGAGCAGGGTGTCGCCGACCTGGAGGTCGGTGCGCATGACCTTGTCCCGGGCGAAGATCCGGCTGAAGGAGGGGTCGGGCCCGAGGACGGCGCCGGTGCCGACGGAGCGCTGGGAGGCGATCGGGTAGCGGGAGATCGTGAGCAGTTCGCCGGTGCGGGCGATGTGGTAGCCGGGGAACTCGGCGGCGAGCCGGGCGTCGTCGTCGAGCCGGCGGTAGCCGTCCTCGCCGAGGCCGGGCTGCCAGACGACGTGCTCCTGGAACAGGTAGACGTCGGCGTTCTGACGGTGGATCAGTTCATAGAGCCTGTCCACGCCGGTGGAGGCGGCCCAGTACTGGGTGTTGAAGGAGACGACGTGCAGGGCGCCGGGCGGCACGGGGCGCTCACCGTGCCACAGGGCGGGCCAGTTGATGCCGGAGCCGGTGGTGAGGCCGAGCAGCAGCGGCGGCAGGGCGAGTCCGAGGGCCCAGCTGCGGCGCGGTCCGCAGGCGGCGGTGGCGGCGAGCAGCAGGAACAGCGGGATGCCGACCAGGAACACCGGCGGGACGGCGTCCAGCAGGATCGCCCAGTGCCAGCGGCCGCTGACGGACCAGCGGAAGAAGGCGTACAGCAGCCACAGGCCGGTGAAGCCGACCAGGGCGCGGCCGTACCAGGTGCGCAGCCGGCGGGCGACGCGCCGGGCCCGGGTGGGCTCGGGGCCCGGCTCCGCAGCCGGCTCCGCGGCGACCGAGGCGGCCGGCTCCGTCGCCGCGAACGGGACGGTCAGGGCTTGCCCCGCGCCGTCCCGCCGGTACATCCGGCGAAAGCGCCGGCTGACCGCGAACTGGCCGACTCCGGCGGCGAGTCCGGCCGTCACGACGGCGTTCAGCAGCAGGTGGCAGACGGTGAACAGGGCGAGGAAGCGGTAGCCGCGCTCCCGGCGGACGAAGCGGTACTGGCCGAGGTCGGTGAGCACGAAGGCGGCCAGCAGCAGCACGGTCGCGATCGCGGCGAGCGGCTGCCAGGCGATCAGCGGCAGGCTGAGCAGGGTGAGCGCGGCGAGCACCGAGGCGACGGCCCGGCCGGGCGTCTCCATGCCCTGCATGGCGCGGCCGCGGTCGAGGTAGAACGGCACCCGCAGCCGGCTGCGGACGAAGGCCTTGCGCAGCAGCGGCCGCATCCGGTTCTCGTCGGAGAGCCGGCCGCGCACGCGCGAGGTGAGCAGCAGGGGGCGGCGGGCGGCGAGGCGTTCGGCGTGGTCGATCTCCTCGGTCTGGCGCAGCGCCGGGTTGAACCAGCCGGCTTCGAGGAAGGCGTCGCGGCGCACCGCGCCGAGGGCGTAGAAGCCGCCGCTGACCAGGCCTTCGGCGCTCTTGCGCCAGTAGTGGTACTGGAGGATGCGGTACTGGCCGACGGGGCCCTCGGGGAACAGGGGTTCCTTGTCGGGGACGCCGAACACGGCGCCGTACTCGGGGTGTTCGGCGAACAGGGCGACGGCTTCGGCGACGGCGTCGGGGTGCATGGCGACGTCGGCGTCGAGGAAGAAGACGATGTCGCCGCTGGCGTGCCGGACGCCGAGGTTGCGGCTGGCGCCGGGGCCGCCGTTGCGTTCGGCGCGCACCAGGGTGACGGGGTGGGCGGCGGCGCGGGCGGCGCAGTCGTCGGTGCTGGCGTCGTCGACCACGATCACCTCGATCGCGGGGTGGCTCTGGGCGAGGACGGATGCGAGGCAGAGGTCGACGGTGCGGCTGTCGTTGTACATCGGCACGACCACCGAGACGAGCGGTGTGGCGGGCATGGCTCCTCGTTCGGACCGCAGGGGGTCGAGGTCGGTGGGCTTCAGGTGAGTTGGAAGGTGAGCAGGAGGGCGACCCAGAGCGCGGCGGTGGCGAGCATGGCGCGGTCGCGCAGCAGGGTGCGCACGGGGTTGCCGCCCTCGGCGTGGACGACGACGATCTGCAGGTAGCGGAAGAGCGCGAACAGGGCCAGCGGGGCGGTGAGCAGGGCGCCGGTCTCGTAGCCGGACTCGGTGCGCAGGTAGAGCAGGTAGCCGACGACGGTGAGTCCGGAGCAGAGGACGAGCACGAGGTCGAGGAAGTGCGCGGAGTAGCCGACCAGGGCGGGCCGGTGGCCGCTGCCGGCGACGCCGAGTTCATGGCGGCGCTTGCCGACGATGAGGACCAGGCACAGGGTGAGGACGGTGAGCACCAGCCAGGCGGAGAGCGGGCGGCCGCTGGCGCCGTAGCCGCCGAGCAGGCGCAGCACGAAGCCGGTGGCGACGACGAAGACGTCGAGCAGTGGCAGGTGCTTGAGCTTCCAGCTGTAGGCGGCGTTGACGGCGAGGTAGAGCAGGACGGGTGCGGCGACGCCGGGCCCGGAGGCGGCGAGCAGCGGGACGAGCAGGGCGGCGAGCAGGGCGGCCAGGGCGACGGCGGAGCGCGCGGTGATGCGGCCGGCGGCGAGCGGGCGGTGGCGTTTGACGGGGTGGCGGCGGTCGCGTTCGACGTCGGCGAGGTCGTTGACGACGTAGACGAGGGAGGAGGCGAGGACGAAGGCGGCCACGGCGACCGCGATCCGGGCGGCCATGTCCCAGGCGAGGTCGGCGCCGAGCAGGGGCAGCGGGACGACGAGGACGTTCTTGGGCCACTGTCCGGGGCGGAGCAGGGCCAGGGGCGCGGGCAGGCGGGAGGGCCCGGCGGTGGCGCGGCGGGCGGGTTCGGGCTGTCCGCCCGGTGTGCTCTGCTCGTGCTGTGAGCTCTGTTCGCTCAGGGAGGTCATGGCGGAGCGCTCCTCAGAAGAAGATCTTCACGGCGGACAGCAGTCCCTGGCTCCACGGGTCGCGGCTGGTGCGCCCGGCGTTGGGGCCGGCGGCGCGGCCGGCCGGGGGTTCGTGGCGGGCGGTGCGCCACCACTGGTAGGTGCGCAGGATGGCGTCCTGGTTGGAGAGCCGGGGGGTGAAGCCGAGCCGGTCGCGGGCCTTGTCGATGGAGACGTAGGAGTCGGCGGTGAGCTTGTGGAGCAGGCGTCCGTAGACGGGTGACAGGCGGGCGCGCTGCAGGGTGTCGAGGACGGCGAGGGCGGGCCGGGCGGGCAGGCCGACGACCCGCCTGCCGTGGCCGGCGGCGTCCAGCACGGCCTGGAAGTCCTCGCGCAGGGTGCCGAACTCGGCGGCGGCGAGGTTGTAGGTGTCGTTGGCGAGCTCGTCGGGGGCGTGCAGCACGGTGACGACGGCGTCGACCAGGTCGTCGATGGCGAACATCTGGGTCTTCACGTCGCCGCGGCCGAGGACGGGGAAGTGGCGGCCCTCCTCGGCCCATTCGAAGAGCATGGCGAACAGGCCCATCCGGCCGGGGCCGACGAAGGTCTTGGGGCGCAGGATCGGCACGCACAGGCCGTCGGCGCGGTGGCGTTCGGCGATCTCCTCGGCGGCGGCCTTGGCGCGGCTGTAGGTGTCGACGGGTTCGCGGGGGTGGGTCTCGGGGGTGGGGACGAGCCGGGGCAGGCCGTAGACGGCGGTGGAGGAGATGTGCACGACGCGCGGGGTGCCGGCGGCGCGGGCGGCGGCGAAGACGGTGCGGGTGCCGTCGACGATGATCGAGCGGATCTGCTCGTCGGGGTAGCTGGGGAGGGCGGCGGCGGCGTGCACCAGGACGTCGGCGCCGGGCAGGGCGCGGTCCAGGGCGGCGCGGTCGCGGATGTCGCCGACGACCTCGACGCCCGGTCCGGGGCGCAGGTCGATGCCGCGCACGCGGTGGCCGTCGGCGGTGAGGCGTTCGGCGAGCCGGGAGCCGAGCATGCCGGCGGCGCCGGTGAGGGCGACGGTCAGTTCTCCGGTCACCACTGGGAGCCCACCTTCTGCTTGACGAAGCGGGTGACCAGGCGGCCGAGGCCCTGGTCGAGGACGGCGCCGAGGGCGTCGACGGTGCGCTCGACGTCGGCGGGGTCGGTGACCAGGGAGGGGCCGATGATGAGGGGGTTGCGGCCGTTGAGGGTGTAGTAGGCGAAGATGCCGTGGTCCTGGTAGAGGGCGTTGATGACCGCGCAGGTGACCAGCTTGGCCTTGAAGCGGGGGTCGCGGGCCAGGCCGCCGGGGGCGAGCTTGGCGACCAGGTCGAGGATGCGGGGCCCGCCGTCGATGAACATGCCCCACAGCGCGCCGGCGCCGTCGACCCGGGCGACGGTGTCGGGGTGTTCCTTGGCGAGCCGGCGCAGACCGGGTTCGAGGACGGCGCCGATGGCGCGGGCGCGGGCGGGGTAGTCGTCCTCGACGGCGATGTTGACGGCCTCCAGGGCGGTGGCGCACTCCTCGCCGAAGCCGTAGTAGGTGGTGGAGGTGGACTGCAGCAGGGCGTCGCCGAGGTTGTCGTAGGCCTTGCGGAAGACGGGCTCGCGGGCGACGAACGCGGAGATGGAGGACTTGCCGCCACCGAAGGACTTGGAGGTGGTGAGCACGTCGGGCAGCAGGCCCGGGTAGCGCATGAAGTGGAAGAGGGTGCCGGTCTTGCCCCAGCCGGTGTAGATCTCGTCGAAGATCAGCACGATCTTCTCGCGGTCGCACAGCTCGCGCAGTCCGCGCAGGAACCCCTCGGAGCAGGCCTCGATGGTGGAGGCGCTGAACGGCTCGATGAGGATCGCGTAGACGTCCCCGGGGTGGGCGGCGACGGCGCGGCGCACCGAGGCGAGGTCGTTGTAGGCGAAGGTGTCGATGCCGGGGATGGTCGGGAAGGCGAACTGGGCCTGCCCGGTGAGGCCGCCGGAGCCGAGGAGCTTGCCGTGGAAGGCGCGGTCGGCGCGCAGCACGGTGCCGCGTTTGCCGTTGTGGTACTTGTACGCGAGTTTGACGGCGCCTTCGACCGCCTCGGCGCCGGAGTTGGGGAGGAAGGACATCGACAGGTCGCCGGGCAGCACCTCGGCGAGGTTGTGGGAGAGCGCGGCGAGGTAGGGCGAGAAGTAGGTCTTGTGGACCTCCATCCGGTGCTCGCGGGCGAAGCGTTCGCGGGCGGCCAGGATGCGCGGGTGGTTGTGGCCGTGGTTGAGCACGCCGACGCCGCCGGTGACGTCGAGGATCCGCCGGCCGTCGGTGAGGGTGAGGTGGGCGCCCTCGGCGTGGGCGACGAGCTCGCGGCCGAAGCCGAAGGAGGTCATCAGCGAGACCTGGCTCTTGTTCACGTACCGGCGGTACAGGTCGTGCACCTCGCCGACCTCGAACCGTTCGGCGTCGTCAAGGGTGTACACGGGTGTCTCCCATGGGGTCGAGGGGCGGGGCGGATGGCGGGACGGATGGCGGGGCGAGTGGCGGGGCGGGCTTGCCCGGTACCAGGGGGGCGCCGCGCAGGCGGGCCCAGGCGAGGACGGCGGCCGAGCTGCCGAGTTCGGCGACGACGCACACCACCCGGCTGGCGACGGCCGCCGTCGCGGCGGTGCCGCCCGGCAGCACGGTGGCCAGCGCGGCGGCGATGGTGAGTTCGCGCACGCCCCAGCCGTCGGGGACGACCACGGCGAGGCTGCTGACCACGGTGGCCAGCGCGAACGCGCCGATGCCCGCTCCGGCGGAGGCGGCGGCGGGCGCGCCGAGGGCGATCGCGAGGAACCACAGGTGCAGTCCGGAGACCAGCCAGGAGGCGACGGCCAGCGCGATCGCCCGGCGCACGGCGGCGTCCGGCGGCGGTTCGACGCTGCGGCGGGCCAGCCTGGCGAGGGCCGCGACCGGGCGGGTGGCCAGGGCGGGGCGGGCGACGCAGGCGAGCAGGCCGGCGGCGGGCAGGCAGAGCCAGAACCACTGCCCGGGCAGCGCGGCGGGTGCGGCGAGCAGGCTGACGCCGGCGCCGGTGAGGAGGGTGAGGGCGAGGCTCAGCAGGTAGGCGGAGGTCATCGTGGCGGCGGGCACACCGGCCTCGCGGCCGTGGGTGACATGGGTGACCACGCCCCAGACCCGGCCGGGCAGGTACTTGGACAGCTGGCCGAGGAAGTAGATCCGGGCGGCGTTCAGGCCGCGGATCGGCCCCGGTGTGCCGGGGGCGCTGCCGGGCGGCGCGGGGACGAGCACCCGCCAGGCGTGCACGGCGAGGACCAGGCCGGTGACGTTGGCGGCGAGCGCGGCGAGCAGCAGCGGGACGGCGTCGGCGCGGCCGAGCGCGCGGGCGGCGACGGGGCCCTCGTGGCGCAGCAGCAGGCCGACGCCGACCAGGGCGGCGAGGACGACGGCGGGGGTGAGGAGCCTGCGCAGCCGCTCCGCCATCAGGTCCGCTCCCCCGCCGGGCGCCGCCGGGCGGCTTGGTTCCCGGGCAGCAGCATCCGCAGGGCGCCGACGCCCGCGCCGCTCAGCAGCGAGCCGATGACCAGGAAGTGCACCCCGGCGGCGTACGGCACGAAGGCGGCCCCGTGCCGCCGGGCGGCGAGGCGCAGCAGACCGGCGTTGGCGGCGCAGAAGGCGGCCAGCCCGGCGGCGGGCAGCGCCGGGCGGCGGCGGGCCAGTGGCAGGGCGGCCAGGGTGAACGCGGCGGCGGCCACCGAGGCGGGGCTGTTGGCGGTGAGGTTGCGCCGGCCGCCGCGCCGCGCCGAGGCCAGCGCCGGGACGAGCACCAGCGCGCGCCGGTACGTCTCGGCGAGCAGCGGCCCGAGCCGGTCGACCTCGTCGTGGTAGGCCATCACCCGCTCGGTGAGCACGATCCGGTAGTGCGGGGCGAGGCGGTCGCTGAGTTCGAGGTCCTCGGAGTCGCGCAGTCCCTCGTCGAAGCCGCCGATCCGCTCGAACACCTCGCGCCGCACGGCCGCCTGGGCGAAGAACGCCGTCTCCACGACCCCGGCGCCGCGCGCCCGCCACCAGTACGCGTGCAGGACGCGGTAGCGCTCCACCGGCCCGTCGTCGAACAGCGGCTCGGGGGCGATCACTCCGTGCACGCACCCGCATTCCGGGTCCTTTTCCAGGATTTCCAGCGCATTCGCCACCGAATCCGGTGTCAGCGCCTCGTCGGAATCCAGGAAGAAGACGACGTCACCGGTCGCCTCGGCAATTCCGGCGTTCCGCGCGGCGGAAACACCGCGATTGGGCCACTGCCGGATCAGCGTGCACGGCGGGCCCCCGGCGGGGCGCCGGTAGCCCTCGGCGATGCGGGCGGTGGCGTCGGCGGAGCCGTCGTCCACCACGATCACCTGGTGCGGCGGATGGGTCTGGGCGTACACCGAGTCCAGGCAGGCCGCGAGGGTGCGGGCCGCGTTGTGGGCCGGAATGACGACCGATACGGAAAACGTCATGGGGCCAGTTCAGGCGGGCCCCGTATCGGGCGGGTATCGTCCCCGTATTGGGGGTGTCCGGGTGGTGGATACCGGAATTCCGGTGTTCCGTTCGCCTGCTACGCTCCGCCGCATGGATCCGGATTCCGTTTCCCCTTCCCCGCGCCCCCGGTCCGCGGCCGGTCCGCGGCTCCTGGCCGGTGCCACCGGGCTGTGGGCGGCGTTCCTGCTGGCGGACTTCCTGGCGAGCGGCCGGTGGTGGTTCTGGCTGATACCCGGGCTGGTGCCGCCGCTGCTGTTCCTCGCCGTCCCGGTGGCGCTGCTGGCGCTGGTGTGGACGGTCCCGGGCCCGCGGGTGCGGCGGTGGCTGGTACCGGCGGTGCTGGCGCTGCTGGTCGCCGGGATGCCCCGGACCGGCCTCAACTGGTCGGCCCTGACACCGGGTTCGGGTCCCTCCGCGGCCGGCCCGGAGCTCTCGGTGTTCTCCTGGAACACCGAGTACTGGGACACCACCGACGACCCGGACGCCTTCTACCGCTTCCTGCGCTCCCGCGACGCCGACGTCTACCTGCTCCAGGAGTACCTGGCGTGGGTGCGCGGGACCCACACCGAGATCGACGAACTCGACCGCATCCACCGGGAGTTCCCCGGCTACCAGGTGGCGGTGACCGGCGAACTGGTCACCCTCTCCCGCTACCCGGTGCTCGCCGCACCGCCGGTCGGCCCGGCGCCGGCGCCGGACGCGCCATGGGCGGAGACCTTCACCCGGCACAAGGCGCTGCGCACCGACCTGGACGTGAACGGCCGCACGGTGTCCTTCTACAACGTGCACATCCCCGTCCAGGTCGACACCCGCGAGTCGGTGTTCGGCGGCGCCTTCTACCGGGTGGTCCGCGAGGCCGACGCCGCCCGCCGCGAGCAGTTCACGGCCCTGGAGCGGGACGCCGCCGCCAACCCGAACCCGCTGCTGATCGCCGGCGACTTCAACACCAGCCCCGCCATGGCCGACCTCGACCCGCTGCGCGCCCGCTTCGACGACGCCCGCTCGGCGAGCGGCGACCTCTACCCCGGCAGCTGGGGCGGCGTCCTCGGCACCGACTGGTGGCGCCTGGACTGGGCGTTCACCTCCCACGCGGTGGCGGTGCAGCGGTACGCCTTCGTCGGCGCGCAGGGAATGTCCGACCACCGGGCCCAGGACCTGCGGATCTCGCTGCGGCCCTGAGCGGCTGTCGGTGCCGTCTGCTTCGATATCGCTATGCAAGACATCGCCCACACTCCTGACCTGCGCGAACTCCTTTCCCGCCTCCCCGCCCTCCCCGCGCTGCGCGAGCGGTGCCGGGGCATCGCCATGCTCGAGGCGATCCTCGGCCCCGACTGGAACGACCGGTACTACTCCTTCGACTCCCGGTGGGGCGACGGCGAGGAGATGGCGTCGATGCGCGACGGGGAGGGCGACGACTGGTTCGTGGTCTTCTCGGCCGCCGGGGCGTACGCGCGCGGGTTCGACCACACCGCGCCGAACGCGGGGGCGCGGCTGCTCGCGGAGGTACCTTCGGCTTTCCGCTCGTACATCGCGGAGCCGGCGTTCGGGGAGGAGGACGGCGTGCCGCTCGCGACCGTCTGCTTCTGGCGCGAGGGCGGGGACGCGGCGTGGCGGGCGCCGTCGGCGGCGCCGACGGGCGGGGTGGGGCTCTTCGGGCTGCTCGCCGCCGAGGACCCGGCGGAGGCGTACCGGGTGTGGGCCGAGGAGTACTACGAGCTGGAGGACGGGCTCGACCTCGACGCGATCGCCCACGTCCTGGCGCTGCGCCCGCTCACCGGGGCCGTCGTGTCCGCGCTCAACCCGGAGGTCGACCTGGGCCAACTCGCCGGCGACATCGCCGAGATCGGCTATCCGGCGGGCTGAGGGGCCGGAGGTCGGTCCGGCCCCTCAGGACATGCCTACAGCGCGGCCTCGTCCAGCGTCCGCCGCTGCTCCGCCGTCAGCGTCACGTCGAGGGCGCCGAGCGCCTCGTCGAGCTGGGCCACCTTGCTCACGCCGACCAGCGGCAGGATCCGTGCCTCGTGGTCGAGCAGCCAGCTGAGCGCCACCTGGTTGACGGTCGCGCCGGTCTCCTCGGCGACCGCGCGCAGGGCGGCGAGGCGCTTCGGGGTGCCCGGGTGGTCGTAGGCGGCGCCGATCTCGACGTCGTCGCGGGTCAGGCCGCCGGAGAGGATCGGGCTGTAGACCCAGAGACGCAGGTCGCCCTCGGAGCGGACGTAGTCCAGGAGTTCCGAGGTCACGTGCACATGGGCGGAGGACAGCAGCGGCACGTCGAAGCGCGGCTGGAGGTACGAGTACCGGTACTGCAGGTGCGCGTAGCGCGGGCCGTCCCCGGCGAGCGCGCGGGCCCGCTCGACCCGCCACACGGCGTGGTTGCTGGCGCCGACCGCGCCCGCCTTCCCGGAGGTCACCAGGTCGGCCAGGGTCTCCACGGTCTCGGCGAGCGGCACCGAGCGGTCCTCGATGTGCGTCCAGTACACGTCGACGTGGTCGGTGCCGAGGCGCCGCAGGCTGCCCTCGACACCGGCCCGGACCGCCTTCTCGGACAGCCCCTCCGCCGCCTCAAGCCCGGCCCCGGGCACGGTCGGCCGGGCGCCGACCTTGGTGCTGATGACGACCCGGTCGCGCGCCTTGCGGCTGGCCAGCCAGCGTCCGATGACGGCCTCGCTCTCGTCACCGGTCGCGCCGTCGAGCCAGAACGCGTAGTTGTTCGCGGTGTCCAGGACCGTTCCGCCGTTCTCGACGAAGTGGTCCAGGAGCCGGAACGAGGTCTCCTCGTCGACGATCGTGCCGAAGCCCAACGTCCCCAGGACGACGGTGCGCTGAGGAACTGTCATGGGTGTGCATCCCTCCCGTTGTGGTCTGGACCATTCAAGACCCATTCGGGACCACCCGCAACAGCTTCCCGGATCACCCGGCCACGAACGCCAGCGCCCCGAGCGCCACCAGCATGCTCCCCCCGAACGCCGACCCGGCCCACAACGCCGCCTCACTCACCCGCGCCCCGAGCCGGGTGCGGAGGATGAACGTCACCAGCCCGACGACGGTCGAGACCAGCACCGCCACCAACAGCCACACCAGCCGCACCCCGACGGCGGGGCCGCTCACCGGTCGCTCCCGGCAATCGAACGGTCGAGCGCGGCACGAAGGACGTCAAGCAGAGGCCGACCGCGATCCGACGCATCCTGAAAGTCACTCGCCAACCGGTCCCGCAAGGCCGCTGCCACCGCCTCGGCGTAGACCCACTCTCCGCTGGTGAGCCGGCGCCGGGGATCGTAGCCCTCTCCCATCATGGCGACCTCCAACCCGTTGAGGGTCGCCATGGCCGCATTCCGCACATCCGGCCGCAACTCCCCGCCGCCGACCTCCCACCATTGACCCTCACAGCGCTCGTCCAGCATCGCCAGCAGCGTGAGCAGCTTCACCTCGTACCAATCCGGTCCGACCAACTCCTCCCCCCAGTCAGCCATGTCGAGGTAATCGCCGTCGTCTTCGTACGGCATTCCCGAACGCGGCTGCTGCTGGAACAACTGCTGATAGCGCGCGAGCATGTGCTCGTTCAGCACGTCAACGTGCACAGTCGCGAACAGGTTGGCAAGCCGACCAAGCTGGTCCATCGAGTCCACCATCGGTCGCAGACACCTGCCCGCCCAACGCGGGTCCCCCACCCTCACTGCAGACCGGAGTACCACCGGAAGGCGCAGTATGACGAAGGCGAGGGAATCCCGCATCTGGTCGGCAATCCACTCCGGCATCACATGAAGGTCCTCCTTCGCGTATCGCTTCAAGGCACGCCCGGGCCGCGCGGTCCGCAGACGCTCGCGATCAGCCTCCAGCAATCGCCGGATCATCTCAGGCTCCGCGCCGCCACGCGCCAGATGGGCCGCGATCGCGTCGACCAGCAGCCCGATCGTGTCCATCGCGTCAGCCGTGCGATACATGCACATTCGCGCCCACCCGTGTTTGGCGTACGCGGGGGCGGAGTACTGCAAAATCTCCCGCAGGTAACCGACGGTCTCCACGGCAAATTGGATTGCGGCAGACCGGAGCTGTGGCGGCATGGCATCGCCGTGGGTGTGTCGCGGCATCGTGCTTCCCTCTGACATGCGCCGCCCGTGCCCCGGCGCATGCTCGCGAGCACGGTGAACCGAGGGTGATCGCGATGACTCAACTTCCGACCGTTCAGGGCGTCATGGGCACGGGACACAACGCACAGCCGCGGCCGTCGCCACGGCCGTGGCAGCACTACCGGCGATCCCCCGCAGCCGATGTCCAGCCGGCCCGGTGGAGGCGTTCGATGCCGTCGAGCAGTACGTCGAGGGCGAACTCGAACTCGAACTGGTCGTCGCATCCCCCGCCGACAGCCGAGCCGTCCTTCGCGTGGGCGGCGGTGGCGGCGATCTCCGCGATGTGCGGGTAGCGGGCGGCCAGTTGGGCTGCCGCACCGGCGTCCGGGCCCGGGCCCGGGGAGGCGGTGAACAACTCCTGCGTGAAGCCCAGGAGTCGGCCGCCGAGGGCGTGCATCGCGTGGTGGGTGAGGTCGGCGGAGAGGCCGCCGGAGCGGAACAAGCCGATCACCGCGTCCAGGTGGTCGAGCATCGCGGGCGTCGGGGCGGGCAGGGCCTCGATCACGCGCGGCGCCCAGGGGTGGCGGCGCAGCGTGCGGCGGGCGGAGAGGACGCGGTCGCGTACGGCCCCCTTCCAGTGGGCGCCGGGGGCGGGCGGGGCGATCTCGCCGACGACGGTGTCGACCATCCCGGTGAGCAGTTCTTCCCTGTTGGCGACGTGCTTGTAGAGGGCCATCGGCACGACGCCCAACTCCTGGGCCAGTTTGCGCATGCTCAGCGCGTCGGCGCCGCCCCCGCCCTCGCCGTCGGCGAACGCCACGGCGGCGCGCAGCACGCGCTCGCGGTTCAGCGGGGTGCGGCGGGTCCCCTCGCCCTCGGTCATCGTCGGCCCTCCGTGGTCGTCGTCGGCGGTCGCCGTCGGCTTGACGAGTGTACGGCGTACGCCTACGGTGAGCCGAGGTGTACGCCGTACACCTCAGGGGTGGAGAGGGAAGATCCGGATGGACAAACGGACCGCAGTGGTCACGGGCGCACTGTTCCTGCTGACCGAAGTCGCCGCGGTGGCCGGGATGCTGCTCTACCGGCCGGCGCTCGACGGCGCCGGGTACGTCGCCGGCGCCGGCGCGGACGGACGGGTGGCGGCGGGGGCGCTGTGCGAGGTGGTGCTGGTGCTGGCGGTGGTCGGCACGGGGGTGGCGCTGTACCCGGTGCTGCGGCGGCAGCAGGAGGCGGTCGCGCTCGGCTACGTCTGCGGGCGGCTGCTGGAGGCGGCGGTGATCGCGGTCGGCATCGTCAGCCTGCTGGCCGTCGTCACGCTGCGCCGGGACGCGGGGGCCGAGGCCGCCACCGCCGCCCGCGCCCTGGTCGCCGTCCACGACTGGACGTTCCTGCTCGGCCCGAACCTCGTCCTCGGCGCGAACTCCCTCGCGCTCGCGTCCCTGATGCACCGGTCCCGGCTGGTGCCGCGCCCCGTCGCCGCCCTCGGGCTGCTCGGCGGGGCCCTGATCCTCGCCTCGGGCGTGGCAGTGCTGTTCGGCGTCTACCCGCAGGTGTCGACGGCCGGCTCGCTGGCCGCCCTGCCGGTCTTCGCCTGGGAGGTCACGCTCGCCGTCCGCCTCCTCGCCAGGGGCTTCACCCCGCCCCGCCCGGCCGTCGCCCTCGCGGGCTGAGCCGGGCCGCCGTCACGGGAGGCCGGACCGGCCGGCCTCCCGCGCGACGACTACCAGTCCTCCGCCTCGCCTTCGAAGAAGTCGCTGAAGCAGCCCGCCTCGCGCGCCCCGGCCGGGAGCTCACGGACCGTCACCTGACGGGCGAGGCCGCGCAGTTCACCGGGCGTGCGGCCGGACAGGGCCCGGAAGTCACGGTTCATGTGGGCCTGGTCGTGGTAGCCGCTCATCGCCGCCACCTCGGCGAGGGAGAGGCGGCCGGGCCGGGCCAGGTTGAGCGCGCGCTGGAAGCGGAGGACCCTGGAGAGCGTCTGCGGCGGCAGGCCGACGTGGTCACGGAACACGTGCTGGAGACGGCGCTCGCCGCGGCCCGTCGCATCGGAGAGTTCGCGGGCGGTCATGCCGCCGTAGGTGTCGCGCAGCCGGCGCCAGGCCTCGACGGCGAGGCCCGACAGCGGTCCCGCGGCCTCGAAGCGCGGTCGCAGGGCGGCGTCGACGGCGGTCCAGCGCTCGGTCCAGTCCCGGGCCTGCGCCAGTTGCTCGGTCAGCCGCGCCGTCCAGCCCTCGCCCAGGGCATCGTCCGGGTGGGTGGCCGAGTTGGCGAGCAGGTGCAGCGGCAGGCCGAACAGGCGGAACGCTCCGACGGCCGTGAACTCGACCTCCACGGCGTGCCCCGACCCCCGGTAGCCCGCCACCACCGGCGCCGTCTGCAGACCCGCGAGCATCGCGTGGCGCGTCCCCTGGCTGCCCAGCCCCTGCCGGATGGACAACGGTTCGCCCCAGCCCACCACCAGGGTGACGGCCAGGCTGGGCAGGGTGACCCGCGGAGGCTGGGCGCCGCCCGTCCGGAATCCGCGGCACCGGACGACGTCCCCGCGCATCCACTCCGGTGGCCGCCGCTCGATGTTCTCGCCCTGGTCCTGCCGCTCGTCCACCGTCATTTCGGTCTTCGAGGCCACGGTCCTCCCGCCATCCGCGATCGTCCCCGTCGGCTCCCATGATTCACCACCACGGCCGCCGAGGGGTTCGCTTTCGTACAAGCGTCCGCCGCCGTCTCGGCCCATTCTGGACGCGTGCCCCTCACTCGGTGTCGGCCCCGCGCGGGGGGCGGGGCCGCCACCGGGAGGGTACGACCACCGCCGGTCACCCGGCCGTCCGCTCCCAGGGGATCTCGCGGCGCAGCAGCGCCCGCTCCAGGGGCTCGCCGCAGCGGCGGGCGTAGCGAGTGCGCTCGCGCACCTCGTGGCGGGTGCGGGGGCGGTAGCCCGGGCCGCCGCAGCAGCTCTTGTGGAAGGCGATGCCCGCGTTCAGCAGCAGTGTGAGGGTGCGCCAGGCCGCGACGTCCCGGCGGGGCGGGGCCGCGAAGGCGGAGCCCGCGTGGATCAGCGTCCCGGCGCAGCGCGGGCAGCGCCGCTCCTCGGTCGGCCTGCCGTAGGGCTGCTTGTAGGAGGCCCGGCAGGGCGGGCAGACGTAGGAGGTCTTCGCGTGGGCCACGCCGATCAGCCTACCGACCCACTGTGCGACAGATCACGGCGACCGCCGCCGCCCTCGCCGCCTACGATTCGGGAACGATGCACCTGCCCCGGGCGAGGAGACGGCACCCGTGACCACCAGCACGATCGCGCGTGAGAGCTACTACCAGCGCACGGGCGAGCACACGTTCAAGCCCACCGTGCACACGGGTGGTGCGTGGAGCGCCGACGAGCAGCACTTCAGCCCGCTGGCCGGGCTGGTCGTGCACGCCGTCGACCAGTACCTCGCCGGGCGCCCCGGGGGCCTGGTGCTCGCGCGGATCAGCTACGACATCCTCGGCCGGATCGCGCTCGACGAGTGCGCGATCACCGTGGAGACGGTCCGCCCGGGCCGCACCATCGAACTCCTCGAAGCGACCGTGACGATCGGCGGGCGCGCCGTCGTCCGGGCCCGCGCCTGGCTGCTGGCCACCCTGGACACCTCGGCCGTCGCCGACAGCCCGCGCGAGCCGCTGCCCGCGCCCGAATCGCTCCCCGTCTGGACGATGGACGAGGCCTGGGACGGCGGTTACATCTCCTCCATCGAGGTGCGCCGGGTGCCGCCCGTTCGCCGGGGCCGCACGACGGCCTGGCTGACCTCGCACGTCGACCTCGTCGCGGGCGAGCCGAGCAGCCCGCTCGCCTCCTTCGTCGCGCTGGTGGACACCGCCAACGGCATCGCCCCGCAGCAGGACCCGGCCGAGTGGATGTTCCCCAACGTCGACCTGACGATCCACCTCCACCGCGCGCCGCGCGGCCCCTGGACCGGCTTGGACACCACCGCCACCTTCGGCCCGACCGGCCAGGGCCTCACCAGCACCGTCCTGCACGACGTGGACGGCCCGGTCGGCCAGGCCGAGCAGATCCTCACCGTCCGTCCGCAGCCCCGGTAGCGGTCGCGGCCGGGTCTCCGGCGGCGTACGCCAGCGGCGGGGCGATCGCCTGCGCGTCCGCGCCCTCGCCGACCCAGAGGCCGATGAAGAGCGCGGCGGTCGCCTCCAGCAGGCCCGCCCGCTCCAGCCCGCCACCGGCGACCGGCCGGCAGCCCGCGTCCCGCACCAGCTCGTGCACCCGGGCCAGGGCCGCCGGGTCGTCCCCGCAGACCGGGACAGCCAGCGGCCGGCCGTCGAACACCGGCGGCCGCATCCGCCACACGTCCTCGTGGCAGAGGTTGAACGCCTTGACCACCTCGGCCCCGGGGGCGGCCGCGGCGAGTCGCCGCGCGGCCGAGGGCCCGCCGTCCGTCAGCAGCCGGAAGCCGGGGCCGACGGGGTTGGAGCAGTCGACCAGCACCGTGCCGTCCAGCTCCGCGCGCAGCTCCCGCACCACCTCCGCCCCCGCCCCGAAGGGCAGCGCGGCCAGCACCACCTCGCCGGACGCGGCCGCCGCCCGCAGCCCGGCGGGCTCCGCGCCGCCCCCGATCCGCCGGGCGAGCCGCTCGGCCCGGGCGGCGTCCCGCCCGCCGACCGTCACCTCGTGCCCGGCCCGCACCCAGTGGGTGGCGAGCGCGTGCGCCATGTTGCCCGTGCCCAGCACACCGATCCTCATCGCGCCGTCCTCCGTGGGTCGTTGGCACCGCCGTCCGGCACCGTCCCCACCGACGCTAGAGAACCCGTCGGGCACCATCTGGTACGTGACCACCAACGCGTTCCTCGCCGACTGCCGCGCCCGCCTCGCCTTCGACCTGCTCGCCAACACCTGGAACGCCGTGGTCCTCTGGGCTCTGCGCGACGGCCCGCTGCGCCCGGTCGAACTGCGCGAACGGATCGGCGGCATCAGCTCCAAGGTCCTCACCGAGACGCTGCGCCGCCTCCAGTTCAACGGCCTGGTCGACCGCCAGGCCCTGCCCGGCGCCCCGCCCCGCGTCGAGTACCGGCTCACCGCGCTGGGCCGCACCTTCCTCGCCCCCATCGACGCCGTCGGCGCCTGGGCCTTCGAGCACGGCGACGAGGTCATGGCCGCCCAGGAGCTCGGCGAGGCCGGCTCGGGCGCCCGGCGTGACCGGCTGGGAGAATCCCCGGCATGACCTCCCCGCTCGACGCCCTCCACGTCCGCCACGTCCTCGGCGACCGGCCGTTCGCCGAAGTCGGTGGCCCCGTCCTCACCGAGTCCGACGAGGCACGCGGCCTGCTGGCCGTCGCCGGCGAGCCCGGGTTCGCCGGGGCGGCGACGGTCGGCGTCTACGGGGCCGGGGACCTCGGCTGCCGGGCGGTGCTCCGCGCCCGCTTCCCGGTCCACGCGCTGGCCTTCCACCCCACGGCGCCACTGCTCGCCGTCGGCACCGGGGCGTATGACGGCGGCTACTTCTTCGAGGGCGAGCTGCTCCTGCTCGACTGGGAGACCGGCGCCACCACCTCCCTCATCGAGCCCCCCTTCGGCCGCGAGGTCCTCGGGCTGACCTGGCTCGACGAGCAGGCACTGCGCGTGCTGATGGCGCCGCCCGACGACTGGAAGGACCGGAAGGCCTACGTCGAGGGCCACCTCGCCGTGGTCCGCCGAGCCGACTGGCGCGCCCTCGCCCCCGGTTCGGTGACCGGCGCCGACCTGGCGGGCCCCCGGGTGCCCGCCCCGCGCACCGACGGGCGGGACGAGGCCCGCCGCGTGCTCCTCGCGCTCAGCCCCGGCTGGGAGCCGCGGCGGCACGTCCTCGCCGTGGAGCAGCTGTCGGACGGCGCGGTGCTGGCCACCCTGGACCAGGACGAGGAGGACCCGGAGCGGCCCGACCGCACCGCCCTCGCCGACGGACTGCTGCTCCGGTACCGGACCACGGGCGACGCCGACCGGCACGACCGCCTGCGGATCCGGCACGGCAGCCGGGACTACGTCGACGAGGTGCTGCACCAGCGCCGGGGGCCGGAGCAGCGCCTGCTCTCGGTGCGCTCCCCCGAGGGGGACGGCGTCCAGCCCCTGTTCCCGTTCTCCTGGGAGCCCGGGGAGACGCACTTCCCCGGCCCGGGTGCCGAGACCGACGGCGGCGACCTGGTGCACGCCGGCACCGTGTACCACGGCCACGGGCTGCAGCCGGGCGGCTCCTTCGTCGTGCGCCGCGCGGCCGCCGACGGCGCGCCCCGTTGGGTCTTCCGGACCGACCACATCGCCACCGACCTCGACGTCGACCGGGACACCGCGTACGTCGCCTACCGCAACGGCGCCCTCCTCGCCCTGGCCCTCCACGACGGCACCGTCCGCCGACACCACCGGCTGACCGTCGCCGGCGTCCCCGCCGTCCCGACGGCCCTCACCGTCACCGGGCCCGGCCACCTGCTCGTCGGCACGTCCGACGGCCGGGTCCTGGAGTGCGAGTTCGCCTGAGCCCTGCGAACTCTCAGGAGTGGAACGTCGGCGTGGCCGACTTCCTGCGCCCCGGTACGACTGCGAGGGCGCCGCTGGTCTTCGGTGCGGACAGGCGGTCGGACTGCCCGGAATTGCTCGAAACCCAAAGCTGCTGGTCAGCTACCGTGGCGGCATGACCGAGAGCCTGCCCGATGACGTGGCCGACGTCCTTGACCTCGTCCTGAACCCGGGCGAGCCCGTTCACGTCGCACTCCGACGGCAGATTTCCCGGCTCAGGGTGCGATCCCGCTGCACCTGCGGGTGCGGCACCGCCTATTTCGAACTCGACACCCGCAGGGTGGAGCCCGCACCGACCGGCCCCGGCACCGTCGTCGCCGCCGACGCACAGCTCCTCACCGAAACCGGCGAGTGCCCTGGCGAGGTCATGGTGTTCGCGCAGAACGGCTACCTCTCGTGGCTGGAGGTCTGCTCATGGAGCGATGACGTCGAGGTGAGTCTCGCCGCGGCGCGGCGGTGGCTGAGGCCACCTTCGTCAACCCCGGCCGGCGGCTTTTCGGCCGACTTCCTGCGCCGAAGGGGGCTGCTGCCGGAAGGCGGCGGACCGACTTCCGCCCCGTCGGCGCGGGTGGTGTCAGAGCCGCCGGGTGCGGAGCACGCCGGTCAGCATGGGGAGGGTGAACCCGCCGTCGGCGGTCTCGGGCCGGTCGGCGAGGAAGGCGCGGATCTCGCTCCGCCTGGCCGCGCGTTCCTGCTCCGGCATGACGAGCATCCCGGCGCGCGTGGCGAGGGTCTCCACGAGGGAGTCGGCGGTACGGCGCTGCCCGTGCGGGAAGGTGGACTGCTCCGGCGAGCCGAAGCGGGCGGCGTCACCGTTCTTCGGAAGGTGCATGTCCGCCGTCTCGGCCCGCCAGGCAACCGGTGTGTCGCGCACGCCGATCGCCTCGGTCCCGCTGACCCTGGCGAGCCCGGCGACCCAGTCGACCCCGTCGTCCAGGAGGTTCCACAGGCCGGCCAGGACGCCGCCGGGCGCGAGGACGCGAGCGATCTCCGGTCCCGCGACGGCCAGGTCGAACCAGTGCATGGCGTTGCCCGCGACGACGGCGTCGACGGAGGCGTCCGGCAGCGGGATCCGCTCCGCGCTGCCCGGCAGGGCACGGACGGCGGGCAGCGCGCGCTGCAGCTCGGCCAGCATCGCCGGGTCCGGCTCGACGGCGACGACCTCGGCGCCGAGTGCCACCAGCGTGGCCGTCAGCTTGCCGGTCCCGGCGCCCAGGTCGAGCACCCGCGGGCCGGGTGCCGCTTCGAGCGCCCACCGCACCGCGGCCTGCGCGTAGTCCGGCCGGTGCTCGGCGTAGGCGACGGCGGCGGAGCCGAAGGACGAGGCGTGTCGTGACTGTTCGTCATGATCCATACGAGCACGCTGCTCGACCGGACCGGCCAGGGTCTCGACGGGCCAGAGCGGCGAGGCCGGTTCCTTGCGGGTGAGGGCCGCCAGTTCCTCCGGCGGTTCGGCGCCGTCCCGCACGGAGGTGAGGTAGGCCTTGGCCTCGGGAAGGCCCAGCCGTGGGGCGTTCCGGCGCAGGTGGAGCATCGCGGCCACGGCCCCGGCGGACCGCAGCAGCTCCCGGACTTCGGCGGCGAGCGGGTCGGGGCGTCGGACGCCCTTGGTCTGGAGCAGATAGTGGTCCTCCCACCCCTCGGTCGGCCACCAGGCGTCGGGGACGTAGTGCAGGCTCCCGTCCTGCCGGTCCACGAGCACGTGACTGTTCCCCCCGACCGGCCGGCCCTGCGCGTCCCCGGTACGGGCGGACGCGGCCGGCCCCCAGAACACGAGCCACCCGACCTCGTACTCCTCCACGGCGTAGACGGCCAGTTCGGGCACCGGCCCGTGCCAATGCCGCGCCAGCGCGTCGCCGGCCAGAAAGGACTCGACGAGCCCGATGGCGCGTTCCTTGTCGATCACGCTCTCATCGTCCGGCACGCGTCAACCGGATTCGGCGCAGGAAGTCGGACGGGCCGACTTCCTGCGCCAGGGGGTTCGGGGTCAGTGGGAGGCGCGGCGGGTGGCGGCGCGGCGGACGTAGGGCTCGGCGGCGGTGACGCCGGCGGTGACGGAGCTGAGGAAGACGAGGGAGAAGACGAGGAGGGTGGTCTCCCTCGGGCTGTGCGGGGGGAGGGGGACGGTGGCGAGGCTCGCCGTGGCGATGAGGAGGGTGGGGAGGAGGACGTCGAGGTGGTGTCGGGAGTTCACGCGGACATGCCTCGGCGGAGGACGAGGAGGAGGCGCTCGATGACGTCGGGGCGGGCGGCGCCGAGGTCGATGAGGATGACGCCGGTGGCCTTGGCGGAGCGCCAGTCGATGCCGAGGGAGGGGAGCTTGACGTCGGCGGCGTGGAGGACGCTTTGGAGGTCGTCGAGGATGTCGGCGGCCTCGCGACGGGCTTCGGCGGTGACCTTGTCGATCATGCTCATGGGACTCAACTTTCCGGTGAGACGGTGGACAGCCAGCGGGGCTCGGTGTCCCATTCGATGCCGCCGGAGAGGGGGCGGAGGTAGGCCTTGCCGTGCTGCCACCCCATGAAGACCCCCCATCGCCCGGTGCGGACGTCGAAGACCGCCTCGCCGTGGAGGGAAGGACGGTAAGCGGTGGGCGGCGGGGTGGTGGAGACGGTGGGGGGAGGCGACGAGGGCAGGAGCCGACTACTGGGGATGCGGGATTCCGGGATGTCCTCCACCCCGCACCTGGGGCAGTGGCAGGGCGGGAAGTTCCGCCGGAGGAGCAGGTCTTCGGGCGATTGATTGTTGGTCATATTTACTTCTCTGCTGAGGTGTTCGCCATTCTCGGCCATCACCGTTCGTGCTTCCAGCGTCACGGTTTGGAGCTACGCTTGGGAAGGAGCGGCATGTTCCCACCCCTCTTGAAGACATCCGGAGGCCAAAGTGTCCGCACACCCTCGTGACCTCACGCCCGGCCGGTCGGCCCGCGACTTCTTCGGCGCGGAGATCCGCCACTACCGCACCGAGGCCGGGCTCTCGCTGACGGAGCTGGCCGGTGTGGTGCAGTACAGCAAGTCCCACCTGGCCAACATCGAGACGGCGGTCCGGACTCCGCCGCCCGACCTGCCGGACCTACTCGACGACGCCCTGCCGACCGGCGACTTCTTCAAGAGGATGTATCCGCTGGTGCACAGCGAGCGCTTCCCGAATTGGTCACAGCGATTCATGGTGCTTGAAGCGGTGGCGACTTACATGCGCAAGTACTCCGCTGGAACCATCCCTGGACTCTGGCAGACCGCCGAGTACGCCCGAGCCGCCTTCCAGCTCGGCCGCCCCCGTGCCGACGAAGCCGAGATCGAGAGGGTTTGGTCGGCACGCAAGGCCCGTCAAGTAATTCTTGCAAGAGAGAACCCGCCGCACATGTGGGTAGTTCTCGACGAGGCTGTCATCAGGCGCTCAATCGGCGGCGCCGGAGTGATGCACCGGCAGATCGAGCATGTGCTCAACATGGTCGACGGACCCAACTCCGAGGTCCAGGTCATCCCGTTCTCAGTCGGGGGCCACGGGCTTATGGGCACGTCACTCACACTCCTCGACTTCCTGGACGCCCCCAGGGTGGCCTACTCGGAGGCTTACTGGACCGGCCAGTTGCTCGAATCCTCGAAGGAGGTGCAGGCTGCGGCCCTGATCTACGATCACCTCCAAGCGGCGGCCCTGCCGCCTACGGAGTCCAAGGCGTGGCTCCACCGAGTACTGGAGGACTACCGAGAATGACCCTGCGGCATACCGGCGTCGAGGCAGGCGCCGCGGACTGGTTCAAGAGCACCCATAGCGACAATCAGGGTGGCGGCGACTGCGTGCGCGTGGCGCTGAACTTCGCCACCTCCCATGGGTTCGTCCTCATCGGCGACACCAAGACCCCCAATAGCCACCTCGTCATCACACCCGAGGCATACGCCGCTTTCGTCTCAGCGACCGCACAGGGTGAATTCGATCTCACCTGAAGTATTCGGCCCCGGAGGAAGAACTCCTCCGGGGCCGACCAAGCCACTCTCCCTCCCCCTATCCCAGGATCACCAGCTTGCTCAACGCGTCCGCCACGCGGTCGATCGCGGTGCAGACGACCTCCGGCTGGTAGGCCGTGAAGCAGAGGCGGAAGTATCCGGGGGCGGGGCTGTGCATCGTCTCTCCCGGGAGGAGGGTGACTTCTGCCGCTGGGCCTGCCAGGTAGTTGAAGAGCCACAGCTCGTCGTCGTTCACGTCGGTGTCCAGGGTGAACGGCAGCGGCGTCACAGCGGCGGCGCCCTCGGGCGGGCGCTTGCCCAGGTACGCCGTCAGGTCGAGCCAGAAGAACTGGGCCGGGTTGTCGCCCTCCGTCTGGACGAACTCGATGTCCCGGGCGACCAGCCGGTCCCGGACCTTCTCGAAGCTCTCGCTCAACAACTCCCGGTACCGCCGCATCGCGAAGTCGGTGTACAACTCCGCGCCGCCCCCGTTCACCGTCGTGTCCAGGATCGCACGGAGCACGAAGTGCTTCAGCGAGTCGACCGGGGTGAACCACGACATCGGGTGCTTCTTCTCCTCGATGCCCTTCGTCCCCAGCATCGCCCGCTGCACCGGACCGGACTTCGACACCAGGAACCCCGTCCGGAACCCCGAGAGCCCGAAGTCCTTCGCGAACCCCCACACCACGTGGATCCGCTCCGGCGCCTGGTCGTACGCGTCGAGCGCCAACGCGCTCGTGAACGGGACCCGCGCACCGTCGACCTGCGAATGCGCGTAGATCTCATCGGAGATGATGTGCATGTCGGTCTCGCCCAGCGCCCACGCGTAGATCTCGTCCAGCAAGGGCTGACCGTAGTTGACGCCCAGCGGGTTGTGCGGATTGGTCAGTGCCAGCAGCCGGGGGAACTCACCGAACAGCCGGTTGTACTTGAAGTACGCCTGCTTGATCGCGTCCAGCGTGAGCTTGAACCGGTCCGGCCCCTCGGTGGGCAGCGGCACCGGGACGCACCTCAGCTTCGGCCGCTGCTCGAACGACCAGTTGAACCCCTGCCAGTACGGCGCCGGCAGCAGTACCGCGTCCCCCTCCTTCAACGGCGGCGGGCCGGCCTCCCCCGGCAGTAACGGCCCCTGGAGCGCGAACGCGAGACACTCCAGCGCCGAGCCGACGCCGCCCGTGCCGAACAGGTCGCCCGGCGCGACCGGGGCCTCGAAGGCCTTGGTCAGCAGCACCGCGACCTTCTCGCGCAGCTTCAGGTCGCCGTACGGGCTGACGTAGTGGATGTACTTCTCCGGCAGCAGACGGGTGTCGTCGAACACCATCTTCTGCATCGAGTCCTCGTAGACGAGGACGTTCTCCGCGACGGACAGGTCGATCAGGTTGTCCGAAGCGAGGTCACGACGGTAGATCGCGAGGGCCTGCTCGAAGTCGGGAATCCGGGCGAGCAGTTCGGCGGGCTCGATCGGGCCGGTCGAAACGGTCATGGCGGTGTGGCTCACTTCCAGGATTGCGAACGGTTCGCATGCGGGCTCCAGCGCACCACGCCCCCGCAGCCACCGCCAGCCATTCAGGCCCATCCGGCGGCGCACTCGCAGCTCACTCGGCCCGCCGCGCCCTCCCCCACACCCACGCGCCCCCGCTCACCACCAGCGCCGTGCCCAGCGCGTACGCCGGGAGCCACCGGGTCGTCGTCGCCGCCAGGCAATCCGCGACCGCCACCCGGCTCTGCTGCTCCTGCGCGAACGCCAGCGCCGCCGGGTCCTGTCCGGCCAGGTCCCCCAGCGCGGCCCGCGCGTGCAGGCTCTCGTACCGACCCGCCTGCACACACCCCTCCCTCGTCGCCTCCATCGGGAACAGCCAGTCCCACCGCTGCAACGCCGGCGCCAGCGCGAGCGCCACGCACAGGCCCACCACCGACGAGTACGCCGCCAGGTTCCACCCGTAACCGGCAGCCGTCCGCACCGGAACCCGCCCGAAGGCCAGCACGACCGTGAGCAGCGTCAGCCCCAGGTACGTCGAGAACCACTCCCACGAGCCCTCCGCCAGCGAGAACGCCAGGACCACACCGAGCGCGGTGCCGAGAACACCGGCATCGGCGCCCCCGACCGCAGCACCACCACGCACACCCACACGCCCTCCCGACCACCCGCCCGCTCCGGAGGCACCAGCCTCCCGCCCTCCCCCTCCCCCACCCGCCGACACCACACCTCAGGACCCACACCCCCACCCGAACGGGTCAGACCGCCGCCGTCGGCGCCGCGCGGTCAGCGAGCGACATTCCCCTGAGGAAGTGGCACGGGTGGTACACAGATGGAACCTGATCGATCATTTCACCGAATCCGAGGTGTACGCCCATGCCCGTCCAGTTCGACCCGCGCGACGAAGCCGCGGCAGCACTTCTGAACGACCTCCACCTCTGGCGCCTCCGTGCAATCGAGAGGGTCGAACTGTCGCGTGCTTTCTGGTCCGAGCGGGATCGCGAGATCCACGTCCAACCACTCTACGAAAAGCTGTCGGCCGAGTCCAAGAACGGCACCGACCTGCTTTCTTGCATCCTCGCCCTGAAGAACACGAGAAACGGTACTGTCGACCTGGTGCTTCCGATCACCGAGCTTCCGAAGCTTCCACTGCTCGACCTCACAATCAATGTAGATGGAACCCACGTACACCGGGCCAGCAGGGACGAGGGCGCAAGGATCCAGGCGATCTCGCTCATCCGACTCATCAAGGACGCCGGAATCGAGTTCCCGGACAACCTTCCCCTGGCAAGGTTCGTCGACCTCCTGACATTCGTCTTCTATGCCCCCACTCATATTTACGAGAAGACCTTCCAGGGATACAAAACATCTCATTATTTCACGTCGGGCACCTCACTTCTGAATACACAATTCACCTACCTGCGCAACGATTTCGGAAATACTCACGACGACAAGAAGTGCCTACTGCCCGACTGGGAAGAACAGTACACTTCCTGGCAGCAGTCCGCCCGCCGGATCCGGGCGATCGCCGGGGAATACGTCCGTTCGGATCCGTTCAGCAGCACGCAGCACCCCATCATCTCGCTGCCCTACCTCCTACAGGAACTGAAGCACCGTCGGGAGGCCTCCGGCTCTGGCTGGACGCCGAAGGCGCCGGAGGTCACAGCCCTGCTCACGTATCTCGCCGACCTTCTGGAGAGTCTTCACGAAGAACCAAGCGACAAGAATGACCAGATCCTCCGCAACTATTTCGCATACGGGTACCGCTGGGTAGCCTTCGCCCGGTGCCGAATTCCACTGGATAAATCCTTCATCATCTCGGTACGGGAGAGAAGGGCGATCTACTTCACCCCTGACTGGCAGAAGCGCAGGCTCTCCCCGAAGGAGCAGATCCAGAAGACTGCCTGGCAGATGGTGGCCTTCTCGGATGCAGAGACCAACCACGTGAACATTCATGTTTCGGATACAGCCGTCCGGCTCGGGAAACCGACAGTCCACAACGAACTCGGCCAGTCCCTCACGCCCCGGCGAGCCGATAGGCGGAAGTGGCTCGCCGAAGGAGGACCGGGGCGGATCGACGACGAGCGAAATACCTTCGAGTTCTATTTCAGACAGGACTCGCAAAGGGGCCGCCCTCCGCGCATCTACATCCGATGCCCGCTCCGGCTCACCAGGGTCCACTCCTGGACCCTCTATCTGACCATGGGGATCACTCTCTTCGGCATCATGCTGCTGGTCAACCGGGGCTGGTCCGAGATCCACTCGGTTCTCCAGCCGACATCGGGCCAGCAAGTGCCCGAGGTGGACAACAATCTCACCGCGAAGGACGCCACCCTGATCCTTGTCCCGGTCGCGTTCGCCGCGTCGTTCCTGCTGACCCGGGACACTTCGACGCTCAGCGCGTGGATCCGCCGCATTCGACAGTCGATCCTTTTGATCGAGCTGTTCGCGCTTCTGGCCATCGCCTTTGTGCTGATCCTTGTCCACCACATCAGAATCGGCTGAGCTCCTCGGCCGGGCCGACCGGATGTCAGGCGGTAGCCGACCGGCGCGCCGGCGGGCATCCGGGCGTTGATCGAGGAGATGTTCACGATCGCGCCCCGGCGTTCCAGGATGCTCGGCAGGGCCGCCTCGGTGGTCCACATCGCGCTGAACAGGTTGAGGTCGAAGATCTCCCGCCCCTGCTCGTCGTCGGTGCACGGCGGCCGCGCGGCCTCCTCCAGCTCGGGAGTGACGGTGCGGGCGGCGCCCACCACCCGGACGCCCTCCGCGGCCAGGGCCCGGGCGATCGCGAGGCCGATACCGCGACTCGCTCCGGTGACCAGCGCGGTCTTTCCACTGATGCCGAGGTCCGTGATCTCCCCGTTCTTGGATGACGGGTGGTTCCGGGCGGCCCCGCCAGGACGTTCAGGAGCCGGACGGGCCGGGCGCCAGTTCCCACACCGTCGTGGTCTTCAGCGCGGCGTCCTCCAGGTCCGCGATCACCGGGACCTCGTACGCCGCCAGGGGCCTGAAGCGCTCGCGCGGGAGGTAGGCGCGGCCCGGGTCGCCGACGATCACCACCGCGCCGCGCGCCCGGGCGCGTTGCAGGAACGGCAGGAAGCGGGCGGCCATGGTCCGCTCGTAGAAGACGTCCCCGGCGAGCACGACCTCCGCCGGGGCGCCGTCACCGTCCAGCAGGTCCTCCACGGCCGCGGTCACCTCGACGCCGTTGGCCGCCGCGTTGACCTCGATGGCGGCGACGGCGTACGCGTCGATCTCGGCGGCCCGTACGGAACGGGCGCCGCGCAGGGCCGCCGCGATGCCGACCAGCCCGGAGCCCGCCGCGAGGTCCAGCACCGTCCGCCCGGCGACCAGCTCCGGGTGGTCCAGCACGTACCGGGCGACCCCGACGCCGCCCGCCCAGGCGAAGGCCCAGAACGGTGGCGGCATCCCCTCCTCGCCGCGCGCGGACTCGGTGGTCTCCCACAGCTCGATGGCGTCCTCGGCCATGTGCAGGCGCACCTCGGGCACAAACGGCACCGGCCCGATCCGGGTCTGCGCCCGAACGAACTCCTGATCCGACAAGATGGCCGCCCCCGAACCCACCGGGCGTGTCTCGCTCAGCATGGGCAGCAGCATAGGGCCCCTGAGCGGCAGCTCGGTCCACGCGATCGTGCCCACACGGTCGCCGGTGGCCTCGTCCTTGACGCCCCTTCAGCCCGGCGGCCGGCACGGCACCGGCCGCCGGGTCTGGCCCGGGGTGGGCCCGGGGTGGACCCGGGGCGGGGGCCGGTCAGCCGGCGGGCGGCGCGGCGATCCGGAACCGGTTGATCGCGTCGAGGTGCCGGGCGCGCAGCTCGTGGTCGCGGACGCCCAGGCCCTCCTCGGGGGCGAGGCACAGGACGCCGACCTTGCCCTGGTGGAGGTTGCGGTGGACGTCGTAGGCGGCCTGCCCGGTCTCGTCCAGGGTGTAGGTCCTGGAGAGCGTCGGGTGGATCTTTCCCTTGGCCACCAGGCGGTTGGCCTCCCAGGCCTCGCGGTAGTTGGCGAAGTGCGAGCCGACGATCCGCTTGAGCGACATCCACAGGTACCGGTTGTCGTACTGGTGCACGAACCCGGAGGTGGAGGCGCAGGTGACGATGGTGCCGCCCTTGCGGGTGACGAAGACGCTCGCGCCGAAGGTCTCCCGGCCGGGGTGCTCGAAGACGATGTCGACGTCCTCGCCGCCGGTCAGCTCGCGGATCCGCCCGCCGAGCCGCTTCCACTCGCGCGGGTCCTGGGTCTGCTCGTCCTTCCAGAACCGGTAGCCCTCGGCGGAGCGGTCGATGATCGCCTCGGCGCCCATCGCCCGGCAGATGTCGGCCTTCTGCGGGCTGGAGACCACACAGACGGGATTGGCCCCGCCGGCCAGCGCGAGCTGGGTGGCGTAGGAGCCGAGGCCGCCGCTGGCGCCCCAGATCAGCACGTTGTCGCCCTGCTTCATGCCCGCGCCGTTGCGCGAGACCAGCTGGCGGTAGGCGGTGGAGTTGACCAGGCCGGAGGCGGCGGCCTCCTCCCAGCTCAGGTGCCCGGGCTTGGGCATCAGCTGGTTGGACTTCACCAGGGCCAGCTGGGCGAGGCCGCCGAAGTTGGTCTCGAAGCCCCAGATCCGCTGCGCGGGGTCGAGCATGGTGTCGCCGTGGCCGTCGGCGGACTCCAGCTCGACGGACAGGCAGTGCGCGACGACCTCGTCGCCGGGGTGCCAGGCGTTGACGCCGGGACCGGTGCGCAGGACGACGCCGGCGAGGTCGGAGCCGATGACGTGGTACGGCAGGTCGTGGCGCTTGCCCAGGGGGGAGTGTCTTCCGTAGCGCTCCAGGAAGCCGAAGGTGGGCAGCGGCTCGAAGATCGAGCTCCAGACGGAGTTGTAGTTCACGGAGCTGGCCATGACCGCGACCAGGGCCTCGCCGGGGCCGAGTTCGGGCACGGGCACCTGCTCGACGTGGAGGGACTTGCGCGGGTCCTTGTCCCGGCTCTCCAGACCGGCGAACATCTCGGCTTCCTGCTTGCGGACCGTCACGGCCCGGTACGACTCGGGAAGCGGCAGGGCGGCGAAGTCCTGCCGAGTGGCTTCGCCGGACACGACGGCGCTCAGGATGGATTCCACGTCAATCACCTCAGGGCGGCTGGCTACTGCGACAGATGGGAGGCGGCGGGGACGGCTCGGCCCGCGCTGGACGAGTCGCCGAACGAATCGCCGGGGGGGCGCACTGGCGGCCATCGTAGGAGGCCAGGACCCCCTACCAGGCCGTCCCACCTCCCCTAACTCGTACCGTCGGACGAGGGAGTCGGCGGGAGGCGCGCACGGCTTTGACGGGGCCGCGGATCGACGGACCGCGGACCGGCGGGGGCACTCCGGCCCGGACCTCCACCGGTCAGATCGCCGCCGAGGTCGCCGAAGTCACCGAGGTCGCCGACGTGGTCACCGGTGCGCTCGCCGGCCCCGGCAGGATCCGGCGGGGGACGGTGCGCGGGTGACCGGGGCGGCTCCACTCGCGCGGGTAGCCCACCGAGACCTCCTCGAACCGCACACCGTCGTACCAGGTGGTGCGGGGGATGTGGAGGTGCCCGTACACCACGGCGGCGGCCCGGAAGCGCACGTGCCAGTCCGCCGTGCGCTCGGTGCCGCACCACTGGGCGAACTCCTGGTGGGTCAGGACCTCGGTGGGCCGGCGGACCAGGGGGTGGTGGTTCATCAGCACCGTGGGCAGCTCCGGATCGCAGGCCGAGAGGCGGCGCTCGGACTCCACGAGCCTGGCCCGGCACCACGCCTCCCGGCTCGGGTAGGGATCCGGGTGCAGCAGGAACTCGTCACTGCAGACGATTCCGGCCGCCTCCGCCTGCGCCAGCGACTGCTCCTTGGTGGCGGCGGTGGGCGTGCGGAAGGAGTAGTCGTACAGCACGAACAGCGGCGCGACGGTGACCGGGCCGCCCGGGCCCTCCCAGACCGCGTACGGGTCCTCGGGCGTGAGGACGTCGAGACGTCGACACATCTCGACCAGCCGGCGGTAGCGCCGCTCGCCGCGCTCCTGGACCGGGTCGTTCCGCATGGTCCACAACTCGTGGTTCCCGGGCGCCCAGATCACCTTGGCGAACCGCGACCGCAAAACGCCCAGCGCCCACTCGACGTCGGCGAAGATCTCGCCCACGTCGCCGGCCACCAGCAACCAGTCCAGGTCGGATTCCGGACACAACTTTTCAACAATCGCCCGGTTTTCCGGATAGCCAACGTGCAGATCGCTGATACCCAGCAGTCGGCCGCCGTTCATCGGCCGGTGCGGCGAACGGTACGGGGGCGGCAGTTGTCCCGGCGGCTGCCTCGCAAAACTGGCTGAAAACATGTCACGACAGTGGTTTATCCCGGCCGAGGTGATCATGTACACCCCTAACCCCAGCCCCCGGCCCCCCTACCTCCCGCGAAGCCTCCGCGCCACCGCGCACGAGGCGACTCACCGTCAGGTCCTGACGCCCGGTTCCCGTGTACGAAGAAAGCCATCGAGGTCATCCTATTGATCGCCACCCCTATCGCTCGGGTAGCATCCCCCCAACTGTCCCCAGCCATACGGGAACCGGCTGGCGGCGATCTGACCATCGATCGGAGTGTCGAGGATGCTGACCGGCAGAGGCGAGCAACTCACCAAGCTGGCGGAGGAATTCTCCCGCTGCCTCTCCCGCAATGCAGGTGTCGTCGTTCTCCAAGGGCCAGCTGGATTTGGCAAGACAGCAATCTTAACGGAATTCGCACGACAGTTGGCGCACTGTCGGGCCGCGGTTCTCCGTATCATCGGGAATCCCGGCGAGCGCGAGGTTCCACTGGCGGCCCTGCGCCAGCTGCTCCACGACCCCGCACTGCCGGCCCCGGCGCACGCGCCGCTGCGGGCGGCCCTGGGCGTGCGGACGCCCGCCGGCGCCACCCCCGCCGCCCCCGACACCGTCGCGGCGGCCGAAACGCCGTCCGGCCAGCAGGGCTTCTGCCTGGCCCTGCACAACCTCGCGTCCCACGTGCCCGTGGTGGTCCTGGTGGACGACGTCCAGCACGTCGACGCGCCGACGCTGCGTCACCTGCTGGCCGCCACGCGCTCCGCGCGCGCCAATCCGGTCCTGCTCGTCCTGACCGAGGCCGTCCACGAGCGGTGCGCCGACCCGGCCCTGCGCACCCTGTTCCTCCAGCACCCCAACCTGCTCCGGCTCATCCTGCCCCCGCTCCGGCCGGACGACGTGGCCCAGGTGCTCGCCGAGACGTTCGGGGCGGCCGAGGCGGACCGGCGTGCCCCGTCCTGGCACGCCGTCAGCGGAGGCAACCCGCTGCTCCTGCGGGCCCTGCTGGAGGACCATCACACCGCCGCCGCCCAGGGGCGCTTCCCCACCCCGGGCCAGCCCCAGGTCGGCGAGGCCTTCATCGCCGCGGTGCGCAGCATCCTGAGGCGCTCCGACCGGATCGCCGAGGACCTGGCGAAGGGGCTGTCGGTGCTCGGCCGCGCGGCGTCGCCCGACCTGCTGAGCCTCATGCTGGACGTCAGCCGCGGCACCGTGACCCGCGGCCTCCAGGCGCTGAACGCGGTCGGGCTGATGGACGGCTGCGCGCTGCGCCACCCGCTGGTGCAGACGACGCTGCTCGACGAGATGGCGCCGCAGGCACGCGCCGCCCTGCACCAGCGTGCGGCCGACGTGCTGCACCGCGCCGGCGCCAGCAACCTGAAGGTCGCCGAACACCTGCTGGCCGCCGGGGCCTCCACCCCGTCCCAGCCGTGGGCCGTCGACGTGCTGCGCTACGCGGCCGAGCAGGTGCTCGCCGGCGACGTGCCCCTGGCGGTGCGGTACCTGGAACTCGCCTGCGCCGCCTGCGCCGGCCCGGCGCAGCGCACCGAGATCCGGCTCAGGCTCGCGGCCGTCCTGCTGCGCCTGGACCCCTCGGCGGTCGAGACGCACCTCGTGGAGCCGCTGACCCTGCTGGCCGGCGACCGGCTTCCCGAGTCCTGCGCGGGCCCGCTGGCCCGGCTGCTGCTCGCGCTGGGCCGGGTCGAGGAGGCGCGGCGGACGCTGGACCGCTTCGGCGGCGCGGACCAGGACGGTCCCGGCACGGTGCACGCGCCCGGGATGCTCGGCGCCGCGCTGATCGGCTCGACGCTGACGACGCCTGCGTACAGCTCCGCCGCGCCGGCCGTGACGCTGCCCGACCCCACCCCGGCGCACCCGGTCCGCAACGAGCCGGTCGCCCTCGTGGCCGAGGGCTCGCTGCAACTCCTGGCGCTCACCGAGGCGACGTTCGAGCCCGCCGTGACGGCCCTGTCCGCCCTGGCCCGGGGCAGCCGCGGCTCCGCCGAGATCGAGACCTGGTGGCAGCTGCTGACAGCCGAGGCCCAGGGCTGGCAGACGCCGGGCTGGCGGACGATACTCGCGATGATCCGCAGCGAGATCTCCCTGTGGCAGGGCGATCTGCACAAGGCGGTGGAGCACGCCTCCGACTCCCTGGAGGGGATCTCGGAGGAGGTCGGCAACGTCTTCGCCGCGGGGGCGATCGCCACCCAGATCCTCGCCTACACCGCCATGGGGCGGCTGAACGCGGCGGGCCGCCAGCTCAGCCGTCCGGTCCGCGACAGCGTGTTCCGGAGCACCTACGGGCTGAAGTACCTGCGGGCCCGGGGGCACTACTACCTGGCGACGGGCCGGGCGCACGCCGCGCTCGGCGAGTTCCTGATGGCGGAGCGGCTCGCCAAGCAGTGGAACATCGACCAGCCCGTGCTGCTGCCCTGGAACCTGGACGCCGCGGAGGCATGGCTGCGCATCGGCGAGCGGGAGCCGGCCGAGCGTCTGATCAGGAGTCAGCTCAAGGAGATCGGCAGCTCCCGCATCCGGGGCACCGCGCTGCGGCTGCACGCCGGTCTCAGCGAGCCCGCGCTGCGCCCCCGGACGCTGACCCTGGCGGTGGCGGAGCTGGAGAGGTCCGGCGACCGGCTCGAACTGGCCCGCGCCCTGGCCGACCTCGGCCGGGCGCACCGGGCCCAGGGCGAGTTCAGCAGGGCCGGTGCGATCACGGACCGGGCCTGGCAGTTGGCGAAGGAGTGCGGGGCCGACGCCCTGTGCGAGGCCATCCGGCCGGGCCGGCTGAAGGCGCACGAGCGCTCCCGGGTGGACGACAGCGAGGCCAGCCCGCTCGCCAAGCTCAGCGATTCGGAGCTGCGGGTCGCCGCCCTCGCGGCGCAGGGGTCGACGAACCGCGAGATCGCGGCCGAGCTGTACATCACCGTGAGCACCGTCGAGCAGCACCTCACCCGCGTCTACCGGAAGCTCAACATCCGCGGGCGGCGACAGCTCATGGTCGACTTCCCCGCGGACCGGGTCCCCATGGCCTCCGGGTTCGCTTGACGGAGTCGACCGGACACGGAGCGTGACGGTCGGTGCACGGCGCCGTCCGGCCGACCCCTGTCATGCTCCGTGCGACCCCTACAACGCTCCTCCGGGCACTCCCCCACCGTCCGCGTTGCTAATTTGCATGCGTCAGCTCCGGCCATTCGGGCCATGGCCATTCGGTGGTACACGGAGAATTACGGGCGGCGGGGAGCCCGGGCAACACTCCCGCAATGATGCGCATACGGTAGGGGTCGCATTCGGGAACCTAGGGGCTGCCCGGCCCCTCCCGCGCGCGATAGCCTCCCATCAGCTCCAACTGCCCGATCTCACTTGCGCATTTGATTTCCTGCGGAGAGGCGATCCGAGTCGCGATGTCTGGGAACACCGAGATGCACAACGATCCGATCGCCGTCGTCGGATTGGCCTGCCGCCTTCCGGGCGCGACCGATCCGGACGAATTCTGGACACTTCTGCGCAATGGCGTCGAAGCCATTACCGGAATACCCGGGGACCGTTCCTGGATCACCGGAGCCGACCCGGAAACCAGCCGCGGCGGATTCATCGGGCAGGTCGACCGGTTCGACCCGGAATTCTTCGGGATATCGCCACGCGAAGCCGCCGCCATGGACCCGCAGCAACGGCTCGTGCTCGAACTGGGCTGGGAGGTGCTGGAGGACGCGGGTACCGTCCCGGCCGCCCTGACGGGAAGCCGCACCGGCGTCTTCGTCGGCGCCATCGCGGACGACTACGCGGCCCTCCAGCACCAGTTGGGCCTGCCGGCCCTCACCCAGCACTCGCTGACCGGACTGCAGCGCAGCATCATCGCCAACCGTCTCTCCCACACCCTCGGGTTGCGCGGCCCCAGCCTGGTCGTGGACACGGGCCAGTCCTCGTCGCTGGTCGCCGTCCACCTGGCCTGCGACAGCCTGCGGCGCGGAGAGTCGCACCTCGCCCTGGCCGGCGGCGTCAACCTCAACCTCGCCCCCGAGAGCTTCGCCGGCGCCTCGACGTTCGGCGCCCTCTCCCCCGACGGCCGGTGCCACACCTTCGACGCCCGGGCCAACGGATACGTCCGGGGCGAGGGCGGCGCCCTCGTGGTCCTCAAGCCGCTCTCCCGGGCGGTCGCCGACGGCGACCGGGTCTACTGCCTGATCCACGGCTCGGCCACGAACAACGACGGCGGCGGCCTCAACCTGACCACGCCCGACCGGGCCGGGCAGGAAGAGGTCCTGCGCGAGGCCTACCGGCTCTCCGGGGTCGCCCCCGCCGAGGTGCGGTACGTGGAGCTGCACGGCACCGGCACCAGGGTCGGCGACCCGATCGAGGCGGCGGCCCTCGGAGCGGTGCTGGGCGCGGCCCGGCCCGCCGACGACCCGCTGCGGGTCGGCTCCGCCAAGACCAACGTCGGCCACCTGGAAGGCGCGGCCGGCATCACCGGCCTGCTGAAGGCCGTCCTCTCCCTCCACCACGCCGAACTGCCGCCCAGCCTCAACTTCGAGACGCCCAACCCCGCCATCGCGCTGGACGCCTTGAACCTCCGGGTGCAGACCGAGCGCGAGGCGTGGAACCGCCCCGACGGCGGACCGCTGATCGCCGGCGTCAGCTCGTTCGGCATGGGCGGCAGCAACTGCCATGTGGTGCTGTCCAGTTGGCCGGAGGCGGAGCAGCCCGCCGCGGCACCCGGCAGCGGCTCCGTGGTCCCGTGGGTCGTGTCGGGCAGGTCGGCGGCGGCGCTGCGGGCCCAGGCCTCGCGGCTGCGCGAGTACGTGGCGGCCTCGCCGGAGCTGTCGCCGATGGATGTCGGCCACTCGCTGGCGACCGGCCGCACCGCCTTCGGGCACCGGGCCACGGCGGTCGGGCGCGATCGCGACGAACTGCTCCGCGCTCTGGAGGACTTGGCCTCCGAAGACGCGACGGGCACGCGGGTCACCGATGGGCCGACCGCCTTCCTGTTCACGGGCCAGGGCGCGCAGCGGGTCGGCATGGGCCAGGAGTTGTACGCGGCGTTCCCGGTGTTCGCCGCCGCGTTCGACGAGGTCTGCGCCGTTCTCGACGACCATCTCGACCGTCCGCTGCGCGAGGTCGTCTCCTCCGACGCCGACGCGCTGGAGGGCACCGGATACGCGCAGGTCGCGCTGTTCGCGATCGAGGTCGCGCTCTACCGCCTGGTCGAATCCTGGGGCGTGCGCGCCGACTTCCTCGTCGGGCACTCGGTCGGCGAACTCGCCGCCGCCCATGTCGCGGGTGTGTGGTCGCTCGCCGACGCCTGCGCGCTGGTGGCCGCCCGCGGCCGCCTCATGCAGGCCCTGCCCAGCGACGGTGCCATGGTCTCCGTCATCGCCTCCGAGGACGACGTCCTCCCGTTCCTGGGAGGTCGCGAGGACCGTGTCTCCATCGCCGCCCTCAACGGCCCCACCTCCACCGTCATCTCCGGCCACGAGGAAGCGGTCCTGGCCATCGCCGAAGCGGGCGGCTGGAAGTCCACTCGCCTGCGGGTCAGCCACGCCTTCCACTCCCCCTTGATGGAGCCGATGCTGGAGGAGTTCCGCCAGATCGCCCAGGGCCTGGAGTACCACGAACCCACGATCACCCTCATCTCCAACGTCACCGGCGACATCGCCTCCGCGGAACTCGTCTGCTCGCCGGACTACTGGGTGCGCCACGTCCGCGAATCCGTCCGCTTCCACGACGGCATGACCACCCTGAACGCGCACGGCGTCACCCGCTACCTCGAACTCGGCCCCAACGCCGTCCTCACCACCATGGGCCAGTCCTGCGTCCAGGACGGCGAGTTCATCGCCGTCCTCCGCAAGGACCGCCCCGAGGAAGAGTCCGCGATCACCGCGCTGGGCCGCCTCCACGCCACCGGCCTCACCGTCGACTGGGACCCCGTCTTCCCCGGCGCCCACCGCGTCGACCTGCCCACCTACGCCTTCCAGCGCGACCGCTACTGGCTCGACACCCCGATCCCCGAGCTCGACGCCGCCGGCACCGAGGAGCCCTCCACCTGGCGCGACCGCCTGGCCGCCCTCCCCGACGAGGCCGAGCAGCAGGAGGCCGCCGAGGAACTCGTCCGCACGTACGCCGCGTTCGTCCTCGGCCACACCACGCCCGGCGCGATCGACACGGACCGGGCCTTCAAGGAGCTGGGCTTCGACTCGATCAGCTCGGTCGAACTGCGCAACCGGCTGAACGCCGCCACCGGACTGCGGCTGCCCGGCACGGCCCTCTTCGACCACCCCACGCCCGCCGCCCTGGCCCGCCGCATCCGTTCGTCCGCCGTGGAGCTCGACGCGCGAGGCCGCACCTTCGACCTCCCCGACTCCCCCCGCCCGCCCGCCGGCGCCGGAGGCGATCACGACCCGATCGCGATCGTCTCGATGAGCTGCCGGCTCCCGGGTGGCGTACGGACCCCCGAGGACCTGTGGGAGGTGGTCGCCGCCGGCCACGACGTCGTGGCGGGATTCCCCACCGAGCGCGGCTGGGACCTGGCGGACCTGTACGACCCCGACCCGTCCAAGCAGGGCAAGAGCTACGTCCGGGAAGGCGGCTTCCTCCACGACGCGGGCTGGTTCGACCCCGCCTTCTTCGGCATCAGCCCCCGCGAGGCCCAGGCCATGGACCCCCAGCAGCGGCTGCTGCTGGAGACCTCCTGGGAGGTCCTGGAGCGCGCGGGCATCCGGCCCGCGTCGCTGAAGGGCAGCCGCTGCGGGGTGTTCGTCGGCGCCATGCCCCAGGACTACGGGCCCCGGATGGAGGAGCCGTCGGAGGGGTACGAGGGCTACCTGCTGACCGGCAGCACGACCAGCGTCATCTCCGGCCGGATCTCCTACACCCTCGGTCTCGAAGGCCCCGCCGTCTCGGTGGACACCGCGTGCTCGGCCTCCCTGACGGCCATCCACCTGGCCGCCCAGTCGCTGCGCCGGGGCGAGTGCTCCCTGGCGCTGGCCGGCGGTGTCACCGTGATGTCCAGCCCCGGCATCTTCGTCGAGCTCAGCCGGCAGAAGGCGCTCTCCGCCGACGGCCGCTGCAAGGCCTTCTCCGCGCAGGCGGACGGCACCGGCTGGGGCGAGGGCGCCGGCATGATCCTGCTGGAGCGGCTGTCCGACGCCCGGCGCAACGGCCACCAGGTGCTCGCCGTGATCCGCGGCAGCGCCGTCAACCAGGACGGTGCGAGCAACGGTCTGACCGCCCCGCACGGACCCTCGCAGCAGCGGGTGATCCGGGCGGCGCTCACGGACGCGGGCCTGTCCACCCGGGACGTGGACGCCGTCGAGGCGCACGGAACGGGCACCGCCCTCGGCGACCCGATCGAGGCCGGGGCGCTGCTCGCGACCTACGGCCAGGACCGGTCGGACGGGCAGCCCCTGTGGCTCGGCTCGCTGAAGTCCAACTTCGCCCACCCCCAGGCGGCGGCCGGGGTGGCCGGGGTGATCAAGATGGTGATGGCCATCCGCCACGGCCTGCTGCCGCAGACCCTGCACGTCGACGAGCCCTCCCCGCACGTGGACTGGGAGTCGGGCGCGGTACGGCTGCTGACCGACGCGACGCCGTGGCCGGCGACCGGGCGCCCGAGGCGGGCCGGCGTCTCCTCCTTCGGGATCAGCGGCACCAACGCCCACGCCATCATCGAGCAGGCCCCGCAGGACACCGGCCCCGCCCCGGCGGACGCGGAGCCTGAGGGCACCCTCCCCGGCCCGCTCCCGTGGACGCTCTCCGGCCGGACGGACCAGGCGCTGCGCGCCCAGGCCGAGCGGCTGCGCGCACACCTCACGGCCCACCCCGCCGCCGGGCTCGCCGACCTCGGGTACTCCCTCGCCACCACGCGCACCGCGTTCTCGCACCGCGCCGCGATCGTCGCCGACGACCGCGCGGGCTTCCTCCAGGGGCTCGACGCGCTGGCGGACGGCGCGACCGTGCCCGACCTGGTGCAGGCCACCGGCGGCGAGCGGCGCAAGGTCGCCTTCGTCTTCCCCGGCCAGGGCTCGCAGTGGCTCGGCATGGCGCAGCAGCTGTGGCAGGACTCCCCGGTCTTCGCCGAGCAGCTGCGGGCGTGCGCCGAGGCGTTCGAGCCGTTCATCGACTGGTCGCTGCCGGCCGTGCTGCACGGCGAGCCGGACGCGCCCTCGCTGGACCGCATCGACGTGATCCAGCCGACGCTGTTCGCGGTGATGGTGTCGCTGGCGGCCGTGTGGCGGTCGTACGGGATCGAACCCGCGGCCGTGGTCGGGCACTCCCAGGGCGAGATCGCCGCGGCGTACGTCGCCGGCGCTCTGACGCTGGAGGACGCGGCCCGCATCGTGGCCCTGCGCAGCCGGCTGTGGTCGGAGCTCACCGGCAAGGGCGGCATGACGGCCGTGTCCCTGCCCGCCGACGAGGCCCGCGAGCGCATCGCCCGCTGGTCCGACCGGCTGTCGATCGCCGCCGTCAACGGCCCGAGGTTCGTGACCGTCTCGGGCGACCCCGGGGCGCTCGACGAGCTGCTGGCCGCGCTGGAGGCCGAGGGGGTCCAGGCCCGCCGGATCCGCGGCGTCGACACCGCCGGCCACTCCGCCCAGGTGGACGTCCTGCGCGACCGCATGCTGGAGGGGCTGCGGACGGTGGCGCCGACGGCCTCCGCCGTCCCGTTCTTCTCCACCGTGACCGGCGAGCGGCTGGACACCCGCGAGCTGGACACCGGGTACTGGTACCGGAACATCCGCGACACGGTCGACTTCGAGCAGGCCGCGCGGGCGCTGATGGCCGCGGGCTTCACCGGCTTCGTCGAATGCAGCCCGCACCCGGTGCTGTTGACGGCGCTCCAGGAGATCGCCGAGGAGGCCGGCACCGGGATCGCGACCGTGGGCACGCTGCGCCGCGAGGAGGGCGGGGCGCGGCGCTTCGTCGCCTCCCTCGCGCAGGCCCAGGTCCAGGGGATCGAACCCGACTGGGCGACGGTCTTCGCCGGGCACGGCGCGCGGCGGGTGGAGCTGCCGACCTACGCCTTCCAGCGCGAGCTGTACTGGCTCTCCCGGCCCGCTCCGAGCGGTGACGTGTCGTCGGTGGGCCTGGAGCCGGCCGACCACCCGCTGCTCGGCGCCGCGGTCGCCCTCGCCGGGGCGGACGACCACCTGTTCACCGGCCGCCTGTCCGTGCGGACGCATCCCTGGCTCGCCCACCACACGGCGCTGGGCACCCCGGTGCTGCCGGGCGGCGCCTTCGTCGAACTCGCCGTCCGCGCGGGGGACCACCTCGGGTACGAGCGGATCGAGGAACTGCTCGTCGAGGCCCCGCTGGCCCTTCCCGCCCAGGGTGCGGTGGTGATCCAGGTCCGCCTCGGCGCGGCCGAGGACGACCGGCGGACCTTCGAGGTGTTCGCGCGGCCGGAGCGGGCCGAGGCTGACCAGCCCTGGCAGCGGCACGCCACCGGCCTCCTCGCGGCCGCCGCCGGCACGGCCGAGCCGTTCGACCTGACGGCCTGGCCGCCGCCCGGCGCCGTCCCGGCGGAGGGCCCGGGGACGGACGGGATCACCGCCCTGTGGCGGCTCGGCGACGAGGTGTACGCCGAGCTCGCCCTGACCGAGGACACTGCGGGCGAAGCCGCCCTGTTCGGCCTGCACCCGGCGTTGCTGGAGGCCGCCGTGGGCGCGGCGGACGCGATCGGCCGCGAGGACGGTGCCGCGGGCGCGGACCACGACGCCCGGCTGGCGTTCGCCTGGAAGGACGTCACGCTCCACGCGACCGGTGCGTCCGCCCTGCGCGCCCGGCTCACCCCCACCGGCCCCGACGGGATGTCCGTCGCGCTCGCCGACCCGACCGGCCGGCCCGTGGCGGCCATCGGCGAGGTGGCGCTGCGCGCGACGCGCCCGGAGGAGGTCCGGAGCGGCCGTCCCGCGTTCCACCCGTCGCTGCTGCGCGTGACGTGGAGCCCGGTGCGCGGCGGCGGGTCCCCGGGCTCCCGCCGGTGGGCGGTCCTCGGTGACGACGGCCTCGCGCTGCGCCCCGCCCTCAACCTGCCGGCCTTCGACCCGGAGGCGGAGCCCACCGACGTGCCGGACGCGGTGCTGGTCGCCTGCACCCCGCCGCACGGCACCGCCGCGGACACCGCGGACGCCGTACGGGACGTCACGCACCGGGCCCTGGCGCTCGCCCAGCGCTGGCTCTCCGACGAGCGGCTCGCCTCCTCCCGGCTGGTGTTCGTGACCCGGGGCGCCGTCGCGGCCGCTCCCGACGAGGACGTGCCCGACCCGGCCCACGCCGCGCTGTGGGGGCTGATCCGCTCGGCGCAGACCGAGGAGCCGGACCGGTTCGTGCTGGTGGACCTCGACGCGGCCCCGGAGTCGCTGCGCGCGCTTCCGGCCGCGCTGGCCTCCGGCGAGCCCCAGCTCGCCGTCCGCGACGGCGCCGTGCTCGTTCCCCGGCTCGCCCGGGTCCCGGCCGACGCCCCGGCCGTCCGGCCGTCGTTCGACCCCGACGGCACCGTGCTGATCACCGGCGGCACCGGGACGCTGGGCGCCCTGGCGGCCCGCCACCTGGTGACCGAGTACGGCGTGCGGCACCTGCTGCTGACCAGCCGCCGCGGGCCCGACGCCGCGGGCGCGGCGGAGCTGCGCTCCGAACTGGGCGCCGCCGGCGCCTCGGTGACGGTGGCCGCGTGCGACGTCGCGGACCGCGCGGCGCTCGCGGAGCTGCTGGCCCGCGTGCCCGCCGGGCACCCGCTGAGCGCGGTGATCCACACGGCCGGTGTGCTGGACGACGGCGTCGTCGCTGCCCTGACCCCGGAGCGGGTCGACGCCGTCCTGCGGCCCAAGGTGGACGCGGCGGCGAACCTGCACGAGCTGACCGCCGGCCTGGACCTGACCGCCTTCGTGCTGTACTCCTCCGTCGTCGCCACCATCGGCGGCGCCGGACAGGCGAACTACGCCGCGGCCAACGCGTTCCTCGACGCCCTGGCCCGCCGCCGCCGCGCCGCCGGCCTGGCCGGCCAGTCGCTGGCCTGGGGCCTGTGGGTCGAGCGCAGCACCATGAGCGTCCACCTGGACGACACCGATGTGCAGCGGATGGCCCGGTCCGGCATCGCCGCCATGCCCTCGGCGGAGGGCATGGACCTGTTCGACACCGCCCTCGCGATCGGCGACGCCGCACTCGTCCCGGCCCGCACGGACCTGGCGGCGCTGCGGGCCCAGGCCGACACCCGGCCCGTGCCCCACCTGTTCCGGGGCCTGGTCCGGACGCCGAACCGGCGGGCGGCGCAGGGCCTCGCCGACTCCGGCGCCTCCTCGCTGGCCCAGCAGCTGGCGGGACTGCCCGGGCCGGAGCGCGACCGGTTCCTGCTGGACCTGGTGCGCTCCCACGCCGCGGCCGTCCTCGGACACGGATCCGCGGAGGCGATCTCCCCGGCCCGGGCGTTCCGCGAGGTCGGCTTCGACTCGCTGACCGCGGTGGAACTGCGCAACCGGCTGAACACCGCCACCGGGCTGCGGCTGCCGACCAGCCTGCTGTTCGACTACCCGACCCCCGAGACGCTCTCCGCGCACATCCGCACCGCGGCCCTCGGGGAGCCGGACGCCGCGGCCGCCCCGGCGACGCGCCCGGCCGCCGCCCCGGACGACGACCCGATCGCCATCGTCGCGATGAGCTGCCGCCTGCCCGGCGGCGTGCGCAGCCCGGAGGACCTGTGGCGGCTGGTGGTCGACGGCGGCGACGTGATCTCCACCTTCCCCACCGACCGGAACTGGAACGTCGAGGACCTCTACGACCCCAACCCGGACCAGCGCGGCAAGACCTACGCCAAGGAGGGCGGGTTCCTCTACGACGCCTACGACTTCGACCCGGAGTTCTTCGGGATCTCGCCGCGTGAGGCGCTGGCGATGGACCCCCAGCAGCGGCTGCTGCTGGAGACCTCCTGGGAGGTCGTGGAGCGCGCGGGCATCGACCCCGCCGCCCGGCGCGGAACGCCGACGGGCGTGTTCATCGGCACCAACGGGCAGGACTACGCCTCGCACCTGCGGCAGTTGCCCGAGGACCTGGAGGGCTACCTGCTGACCGGCAAGGCCGCCAGCGTGGTCTCCGGCCGCATCGCCTACGCCATGGGCCTGGAGGGTCCGGCGGTGACGGTGGACACGGCCTGCTCGTCGTCGCTGGTGGCGCTGCACCTGGCGGCGGAGTCGCTGCGGCGGGGCGAGTGCTCGATGGCGCTGGCCGGCGGTGTCACCGTGATGTCCACCCCCAGCCTCTTCATCGAGTTCAGCCGGCAGCGCGGACTGGCCCGCGACAGCCGTTCCAAGGCGTTCTCCGCGGCCGCCGACGGGACGAGCTGGTCCGAGGGCGCCGGGATGGTCCTGCTGGAGCGGCTGTCCGACGCGCGGCGCAACGGCCACCAGGTGCTCGCCGTGCTCCGCGGCAGCGCGATCAACCAGGACGGCGCCAGCAACGGGCTGAGTGCGCCCAACGGCCCCGCCCAGCAGCGGGTGATCCGGGCCGCTCTGGCGAACGCGGGGCTGACGCCCGAGCAGGTCGACGCGGTGGAGGCGCACGGTACGGGCACCACACTGGGCGACCCGATCGAGGCCGGCGCCCTGCTCGCGACCTACGGCCAGGGGCGGCCGACCGACCGGCCGCTGTGGCTGGGCGCCCTGAAGTCCAACATCGGTCACACCCAGGCCGCGTCCGGCGTCGCCGGAGTCATCAAGATGGTGATGGCACTGCGGCACGGCCTGCTGCCCGCGACCCTGCACGTCAACGAGCCGTCGCCGCACGTCGACTGGTCGGCCGGCGCCGTCGAGCTGCTGACCGAGGCCCGACCCTGGCCGCAGACCGGCGCCCCGCGCCGGGCCGGCGTATCGGCGTTCGGAATCAGCGGCACCAACGCGCACGCCATCGTGGAGCAGGCCCCCGAGACTGCCGACGAGCCCACCACCGCACCTGGCAGCGGTCCCGTGGTCCCGTGGGTGCTGTCCGGCAAGACGGCGGCGGCACTGCGGGCGCAGGCCGAGCAGTTGCGCGAGCACGTCGCCGCCTCACCCGAGCTGTCGCCGGTGGACGTGGGCTACTCGCTGGCGACCGGCCGGACCGCCTTCGAGCACCGCGCGGCAGTCGTCGGGCGCAGCATCGAGGAACTGCTGAGCGCTCTGGAGGACGCTGCCGGCACTCAGGTGGTCGACGGCCTGACGGCGTTCCTTTTCACCGGCCAGGGCGCCCAACGACTCGGCATGGGGCAGGAGTTGCACGCGGCGTTCCCGGTGTTCGCCGCCGCGTTCGACGAAGTGTGCACGGTGGCCGACGGGTACTTGGACCGTCCGCTGCGCGAGGTCGTCTCCTCCGACGCCGACGCGCTGGAGGGCACCGGATACGCGCAGGTCGCACTGTTCGCGATCGAGGTCGCGCTCTACCGCCTGGTCGAATCCTGGGGCATACGCGCCGACTTCCTCGTCGGCCACTCCGTCGGTGAACTCGCCGCCGCCCACGTCGCGGGCGTGTGGTCACTCGCCGACGCCTGTGCGCTGGTGGCCGCCCGCGGCCGCCTGATGCAGGCCCTGCCCAGCGGCGGCGCCATGGTCTCCGTCATCGCCTCCGAGGACGACGTCCTGCCGTTCCTGGCGGGTCACGAGGACCGTGTCTCCATCGCCGCCCTCAACGGCCCCACCTCCACCGTCATCTCCGGAGACGAGGAAGCGGTCCTGGCCATCGTCGAAGCGGGCGGCTGGAAGTCCACCCGCCTGCGCGTCAGCCACGCCTTCCACTCCCCCCTCATGGAACCCATGCTGGAGGAGTTCCGCCAGATCGCCCAAGGCCTCGACTACCACCAGCCCACGATCACCCTCATCTCCAACGTCACCGGCGACATCGCCTCCCCCGAACTCGTCTGCTCACCCGACTACTGGGTGCGCCACGTCCGCGAATCCGTCCGCTTCCACGACGGCATGACGACCCTGAACGCTCGCGGCGTCACCCGCTACGTCGAGCTCGGCCCGGCCGCCGTCCTCACCGCCATGGGCCAAAGCTGCGTCGCCGAGGGCGAGTTCATCCCCCTCCTCCGCAAGGACCGCCCCGAAGAGGAATCCGCGATCACGGCGCTCGCCCGCCTGCACACCACCGGCCTCACCGTCGACTGGACCACCGTCTTCCCCGGCGCCCACCGCGTCGACCTGCCCACCTACGCCTTCCAACGCGACCGCTACTGGTTCGCGACGCCCGCCGTCGCCGACGCGCCGACGGCCGGAGCGCACGACCTCGCGTCCGCGTCGCCGTCCGCCGCCGTGGACGGGCGGTTCTGGGAGGCGGTCGAGCACCAGGACCTGGACGCGCTGGCGGCGATGCTGGAGGTCGACCCCGCCACGCCGCTGAGCGACATGGTGCCCCTGCTGTCCTCCTGGCACCGCCGGCAGAACGACCGGGCCGCCCTGGAAGCGTGGCGGTACCGGATCGCCTGGCACCCGGTGGCCACCGAGCCGCGCGGCACGCTGTCCGGCACCTGGCTGGTGGCCGTTCCAGCGGCGCCGGGATCCGGCGCCGACGCGCACGCCGCCGTCCTGCGCGCCCTGGCGGAGCGCGGAGCGCGGACGATCACCGTCGAGCTGGCCGAGGGCGGTCGCGACGCGGTCGCCGCACGGCTGCGGGAGGCCGCGGCCGGCGAGGCACCGGCGGGCGTGCTGTCCCTGCTCGCCTTCGCCGACGGGCCGGACCCGCGGCACCCGGTCCTGCCGCACGGCCTGGCACTGAACCTGGCCCTGGTGCAGGCGCTCGGGGACGCGCGGATCCCCTGCCCCCTGTGGCTCGCGACCCGCGCCGCCGTCTCGGTGAGCCCGACCGACCCCGTCGACCGTCCCGAGCAGGCCACCGTGTGGGGCCTGGGGCGCGTGGTCGGCCTGGAGCACCCCGAGCGCTGGGGCGGTCTGGTCGATCTGCCCGCCGTCGTCGACGAGCGCGCCGCGGCCCGGCTGGCCGGGGTCCTCGCCGCGGCGGGCGACGAGGACCAGTTGGCGGTGCGCACCGCGGGCGTCTTCGTCCGACGGCTGGTGCACGCCCCGCTGGGCGCGCCGGCCGACGAGGTCAAGTGGCAGCCCGGCGGCACCGTCCTCATCACCGGCGGCACCGGCGGCCTGGGTGCCCAGGTGGCCCGCTGGCTGGCCCGCACCGGGGCCGAGCACCTGGTGCTCACCAGCCGGCGCGGTTCGGCGGCGCCGGGGGCGGAGGACCTCGCGGCCGAACTGCGGGGCCTGGGCGCCCGGGTGACGGTCGCCGCGTGCGACGTCGCGGACCGGGCGGCGCTGGCCGCGCTGCTGGACGGCCTGGAGGCCGAGGGCTCGCCGGTTCGCGCGGTGTTCCACGCCGCCGGGGTGGTCCACTTCCAGCAGCTCGCCGACAGCACGCCGGCCGACTTCGCGGCGATGGCCGAGGGCAAGGTGTCCGGGGCCGTCCACCTCGACGAGCTCCTGGACGGCCCCCGTCTGGAGGCGTTCGTGCTCTTCTCGTCCGTCGCCGCCGCCTGGGGCAGCGGCGGGCAGGGCGCCTACGCCGCGGCCAACTCCTTCCTGGACGCGCTCGCCGAGAAGCGCCGGGCCCGCGGCCTGGCGGCCACCTCGGTGGCCTGGGGCCCCTGGGCGGACAAGGGCATGATCGAGGGCGAGGGCGTGGAGGAGCACCTGAGCCGCCGCGGCCTGCCGCCGATGGCGCCGGACCTGACGGTGGCGGCCCTGCACGGGGCGCTGGCCCGCCAGGAGACGACGCTGGTCCTCGCCGACGTGCGCTGGGACCGGTTCGTGCCGGGCTTCACCGCCGCCCGCCGCCGCCCGCTCATCGACGAACTGCCGGAGGTCCGGCGGGCGTTGGAGGCCGCCGCGGAGCCGGAGGCCACCGCGCGGGAGAGCGCCGGCAGCGTGACGGACGGCCTGGCCGCCCTGCCGGACGCGGAGCGGGAGCGGATCCTGACGGACCTGGTGCGCACGCACACCGCGGCCGTCCTCGGCCACTCCTCCCCCGACGCGGTCGCCGACGACCGCGCCTTCAAGGAGCTGGGGTTCGACTCGCTCACGGCCGTCGAGCTGCGCAACCGGCTGAACGCCGCCACCGGGCTGTCGCTGCCCGCCACGCTGATCTTCGACTATCCCGCCCCGGCTCCGCTCGCCCGGTTCCTGCGGGCCGAGCTGTTCCCGCCGCAGCCGCTGACGGCCGACGCCGTCCTCGACGACCTGGACCGGTGGGAGGAGGCGCTGGTGGAGATCACCGCGGACAGCGACGTCCGCGAGCGGCTCACCAGCCGTCTGCAGGGCCTGATGGCCCGGCTCGAAAGCACCGGCGGCAACGGCGGCACCCCGCAGGGCGGCGCCTCGGCCTCGGTCGAGGAGCAGCTGCTGACCGCTTCCGCCGACGAGATCTTCCAGCTGATCGACAACGACTTCGGGGCGTCCTGATGGCCAACGAGCAAGAAGAGAAGCTTCTCGACTACCTCAAGCGGGTCAGCACCGACCTGCACCGCACCCGCCAGCGCCTCCAGGAGGTGCAGGACAAGGAGCGGGAGCCGATCGCGATCGTGGGCATGGGCTGCCGCTTCCCTGGCGGGGTGCGCTCGCCCGAGGACCTGTGGGAGCTGGTCGCCACCGGCCGGGACGCGGTCTCCGCGTTCCCCACCGACCGCGGCTGGGACCTCGACGGCCTCTACGACCCGGACCCGGCCACCTCCGGCACCTGCAACACCCGCCAGGGCGGCTTCCTCTACGACGCCGGCCGGTTCGACCCGGCCTTCTTCGGGATCTCGCCGCGCGAGGCGCTGGCGATGGACCCGCAGCACCGGCTGCTCCTGGAGGTCTCCTGGGAGGCCGTCGAACGCGCCGGGATCGACCCGCTGTCGCTGAAGGGGGAGAACGCGGGCGTCTTCGTCGGCGCGACCTCCTTCCAGTACGGGGGCGATCCCGCGGTCGCGGACCCGAGCGTCGAGGGCCACCTGCTGATCGGCAACGTGACCAGCGTGGCCTCCGGCCGGATCTCCTACACCCTCGGCCTGGAGGGCCCCGCGATCACCCTGGACACCGCGTGCTCGTCCTCGCTGGTGACCCTCCACCTGGCCGTTCAGTCGCTGCGCCGGGGCGAGTGCTCGCTGGCCCTGGCGGGCGGCGCCGCGATCGTGGCCAACCCCGGTGTCTTCGTCGAGTTCAGCCGTCAGCGCGGCCTGGCCCCCGACGGCCGCTGCAAGGCCTTCGCCGCCGCCGCCGACGGCACCGGCTGGGGCGAGGGCGCGGGCATGGTGCTGCTGGAGCGGCTGTCGGACGCGCGGCGCAACGGGCACCCGGTGCTCGCGGTCGTCCGGGGCAGCGCGATCAACCAGGACGGCGCGAGCAACGGACTCAGCGCGCCCAACGGCCCCGCCCAGCAGCGGGTGATCCAGCAGGCGCTGGCCGCCGCCGAACTGACCGCGGCCGACGTCGACATGGTGGAGGCGCACGGCACCGGCACCCGGCTCGGCGACCCCATCGAGGCGCAGGCGCTGCTGGCCACCTACGGCCGGGGCCGCCCGGCCGGTCAGCCGCTGTGGCTCGGCTCGCTGAAGTCCAACATCGGCCACACCCAGGCGGCCGCCGGGGTCGGGGGCATCATCAAGACCGTCCTGGCGCTCCGCCAGGGCGTCCTGCCCGCGAGCCTCCACATCGACGAGCCCTCGCACGACGTGGACTGGTCGGCCGGCGCCGTGTCGCTGCTCCGCGAGGCCACCCCGTGGCCGGAGCTGGGACGCCCCCGCCGGGGCGCGGTGTCGGCGTTCGGGGTCAGCGGCACCAACGCGCACGTCATCCTGGAGCAGGCGCCGGCCGAGGAGGACGCGGAACCCGTCACCCCCGGCGCGACGGCCCCGGGCCCGCTGGCGTGGCCGCTGTCCGGCCGTACCGACGCCGCGCTGCGGGCCCGCGCCGTGCAGCTGCGGCAGCACCTGGACCGCCACCCGCAGGACGACCCGGCCGAGCTCGGGGCCGCGCTCGCGCACACCCGCTCCGCGTTCGAACGCCGCGCGGTCCTCGTCGGCCGCACCCGCGAGGACTTCCGCGCCGCCCTGGACGCGCTCGCCGCCGGCGCCGCCGCCCCGGGGCTGGCCGAGGGCGTCGCGGTGAACACCACCCGGCCGGTCTTCCTGTTCCCCGGCCAGGGCTCGCAGTGGGCGGGCATGGCCGTGGAACTGCTCGACTCCTCACCGGTGTTCGCCCGGCGCCTGGCCGACTGCGAACGCGCCCTGGCGCCGTTCGTGGACTGGTCGCCGACCGAGGTGCTGCGGGGAGTGCCGGGCGCGCCCTCGATGGAACGCGTGGACGTGGTCCAGCCGCTGCTGTTCTCGGTGATGGTGGCCCTCGCCGCCGTGTGGCGCTCCTACGGCGTGGAGCCCGCCGCCGTGGCGGGCCACTCCCAGGGCGAGATCGCCGCGGCGTGCGTGGCGGGCGCGCTGTCGCTGGAGGACGCCGCCCGGGTGGTGGCGCTGCGCAGCCAGGCGCTGCGGGCGCTGTCCGGCGACGGCGGGATGATGTCCGTCTCGCTGCCGCAGGACGAGCTCCTCGCCCGGATGGCGCCGTGGGGCGAGCGCCTGTCGCTGGCCGCCGTCAACGGCCCCGGCTCGATGGTGGTCTCCGGCGAACCCGGGGCGCTGCGCGAGCTGCTGGCGTCCTGCGAGTCCGACGGCGTCCGCGCGAGGATCATCCCCGTCGACTACGCCTCGCACTCGCGGCAGGTGGAGCGGATCCACGGCCGGCTGCTGGAGCTGCTCGCGCCGATCGCTCCCCGCCCGTCCGAGACGGTCTTCTACTCGACGGTCACCGGTGAGCCCCTCGACACCTCCGCCCTGGACGCCGAGTACTGGGCCCGGAACCTGCGCGAGACGGTCCAGCTGGAGCGGGCCACCCGCCGGATCCTGGCCGCGGGCCACCGGATCCTGGTCGAGGTGAGCCCCCACCCCGTCCTGGCCTTCGCCGTGCAGGAGACCATCGAGGCGGTCGGCGCGGAGGCGGCCGTCGTCGGTTCGCTGCGCCGCGACGAGGGCGGCCCCGACCGGATGCTGCTGTCGCTGGGCCAGGCGTACGTGCGCGGTGCCGCGGTCGACTGGTCGGCCGTCCACACCGGTCCGCGCACCCGCGCCGTGGAGCTGCCCACCTATCCCTTCCAGTACCGGCGCTACTGGCTGGAGACCTCCGCCGCGGCGTCCGCGACCGCGCAGGACCCGGTGGAGGACGCCTTCTGGGCGGCGGTGGAGCGCGAGGACCTCCCGGCGCTGGCCGCGGCCCTGGACGGCGACACCACGTTCGGCACCGGCACCCTGCTCGGCACCGACACCGATACCGGTGCCGGTACGGCCGCCGCGCTGCGCCCGGCGCTGTCCCTGCTGTCCGCCTGGCGCCGCCGGCGCACGGACGGCGCGGCGCTGGACTCCTGGCGGTACCGGATCGGCTGGCGGCCGCTCCCCGAGCCGGCCGGCGCGCCGCTCGCCGGCACCTGGCTGGTCGCCGTCCCGGCGGGACACACCGCGGACCAGCCGGCCGCGGCCGTTCTCGCCGGCCTCGCCGGCCTCGGCGCGGACCTCGTGCCCGTCGAGGTCGCCACCGGCACGGACCGCGCCGCCCTGGCCGGGCTGATCGGCGCGGCGTTGGAGGGCACCGCGACGGCACCCGCCGGGGTGCTCTCGCTGCTCGCGCTCGACGAGGCGCCCCGCCCCGGCGCCCCGTCCGTCCCCGCCGGGCTCGCCCTCACCCTGACGCTGGTCCAGGCGCTGGGCGACCGCGGGATCGAGGCGCCGCTGTGGCCGGCGACCCGGGGAGCGGTGTCGACCGGCGCCGACGACCGGCTCGACAGCCCCGCCCAGGCGGCCGTCTGGGGGCTGGGCGCGGTGGCCGGCCTGGAGTCCCCGCAGCGCTGGGGCGGTCTGGTCGATCTGCCGGCGGTCCTCGACGACCGGGCGGTGGCCAGGCTGGCCGCCGTGCTGGCCGGTCAGGCCGGCGTGGCCGGCGTGGGCGGCTTGGGCGGCGACGAGTTCGAGGACCAGCTCGCGATACGGAGCGCGGGCGTGTTCGCCCGCCGACTGCTGCGCGCCGCCGCCGCGCCGGCCCCCTCGGCCGGCTGGCAGCCGAGCGGCACCGTCCTGATCACCGGCGGGACGGGCGGCGCGGGCGCCGCGGTGGCCCGCCGACTGGCCCGGGAGGGCGCCGAGCACCTGGTGCTGGTCGGCCGGCGCGGCAGCGCGGCACCCGGCGCCGGGGAGCTGGCGGCCGAACTCACCGCGTCCGGCGCCCGGGTCACGGTCGCGGCCTGCGACGTCGCGGACCGCGCCGCACTCGCCGGCCTGCTGGAGTCCCTGCCGAGGGAGCTGCCGCTGACCGCAGTGGTGCACGCCGCGGGCGTCCTAGACGACGGCGTCCTCGACACCCTGACGGCCGAGGAGGCCGACCGGACCCTGCGGCCGAAGGTGACCGGGGCGCTGAACCTGCACGAACTCACCAAGGACTGCGACCTGTCCGCGTTCGTGCTCTTCTCCTCCATCGCCGGCACCGTGGGCGCCGCCGGCCAGGGCAGCTACGCCGCCGCGAACGCCGTCCTGGACGCACTCGCGCGCCAGCGCCACGCGGACGGGCTGGCCGCCACCTCGGTGGCCTGGAGCGCGCTCGCCGACGGCGGGATGATCGACGAGGCGGTGGCGGAGCAGCTGCGGCGGCGCGGCGCGGCCCCGATGGCCGGCGACCGGGCCGGTGACGCGCTGCTCCGGGCGGTGGGCGGCGGCGAGCCGTGCCAGGTGGTCGCCGACCTCGACTGGGAACGCTTCGCGCCCGGACTCACCGCCGGCCGGCCGCTGCCCCTGCTGCGCGACCTTCCGCAGGCCCGGGCGGCCCTCGCGTCCGCCCCCGGCCCGGAGGGCGAGGACCACGACGACGCCGAGGCCCTGCTGCGGCGCCTCGCCGCGCTGGGCGGCGCGGACCGGCAGCGGGTGCTGCTCGACCTGGTCAGGTCGCTGGCCGCCGTCGTCCTCGGCCACCCCGACTCCACCGCCGTCGAGGCCGACCGGGCGTTCAAGGAGCTGGGATTCGACTCGCTCACCGCGGTGGAGCTGCGCAACCGCCTGGGCGTGGCCACCGGGCTCCGGCTGCCGGTCACGCTGGTCTTCGACCACCCCTCCGCCGCCGCGCTGGCCGCCCACCTCGACGCCGAACTGCTGCCCGACGGCGGCTCGCCCGCCGGGCCCGTCCTCGCCGAACTGGACCGGCTGGAGGCGTCACTGACGGCGATGGGCCCCGACGAGGCCGCCCGCGCCGCGGTGTCCGAGCGCCTGCAGTCCCTGCTGCGCAGCTGGTCCGGCTCCTCCGGGGAGCACGGCACCGTCGACGACCTCGATGCGGCCACCGACGAGGAGATGTTCGACCTGCTGGACCTGGAACTCGACGACATCGCATGAACCACCGCACACCCACCCACGGCCTTTCCGTTTCACGGTCTTCGAGGAGCTGACGAGTGATGGAGAACGAAGCGAAGCTTCGCGACTACCTCAAGCGGACAACCGCCAATCTGCGCGTGGCCCGCCAGCGTCTGGAGGAGCTCCAGGACAAGGAGCACGAGCCGATCGCCGTCGTGGCGATGGGCTGCCGCTTCCCGGGAGGCGTCCGGACCCCCGAGGACCTGTGGGACCTCGTCGCCGAGGGCCGGGACGCGATCACGCCGTTCCCCACCGACCGCGGCTGGGACCTCGACACGCTCTACGACCCGGACCCGGACCGCGCGGGGCGGACCTACGTCCGCGAGGGCGGGTTCCTCGACGACGTCGACCGGTTCGACGCCCCGTTCTTCGGCATCTCGCCGCGTGAGGCACTGTCGATGAACCCCCAGCAGCGGCTGCTGCTGGAGGTCGCCTGGGAGACGCTGGAGCGCGCCGGGGTCACGCCCGTCTCGCTGCGCGGCTCGCGGACGGGCGTGTTCATCGGGGCCACCGACTTCGACTACGGCAGCAACGTCACCGACCTCCCGGAGGGGCTGGAAGGCCAGATGTCGCTGGGCGCCTCCGGCGCGATCCTGTCCGGCCGCGTCTCGTACACCCTCGGCCTGGAGGGGCCCGCGCTCACGGTCGACACCGCCTGCTCGTCCTCGCTGGTGGCCCTGCACCTGGCCTGCCAGTCGCTGCGCAAGGGCGAGTCGTCGATGGTGCTGACCGGGGGGACGACGGTGATGGCCACCCCGACCGGGTTCATCGAGTACAGCCGTCAGCGCGCCCTGTCCCCGACCGCCCGCTGCCGGGCGTTCTCCGAGGCGGCGGACGGCACCGTGTGGGCGGAGGGCGTCGGTGTGCTGCTGCTGGAGCGGCTGTCGGACGCGCGGCGCAACGGGCACCCGGTGCTCGCGGTCGTCCGGGGCAGCGCGATCAACCAGGACGGCGCGAGCAACGGCCTGACCGCCCCGAACGGCCCGGCCCAGCAGCGGGTGATCCGGGCCGCGCTGGCCGACGCCCGGCTCAAGCCCGAGCAGGTCGACCTCGTGGAGGCGCACGGCACGGCGACGACGCTGGGCGACCCGATCGAGGCCGGCGCCCTGCTGGCCACCTACGGCCAGGGCCGGCCCGTGGAGCGGCCGCTCTGGCTGGGCTCGCTGAAGTCCAACCTCGGGCACTCGGCCGCGGCCTCCGGCGTGGCCGGGGTCATCAAGACGGTGATGGCGCTGCGGCAGGGTGTGCTGCCGCGCACGCTGCACGTGGACGAGCCATCGCGGAAGGTGGACTGGGAGTCGGGCGCGGTGCGGCTGCTGATGCGGGAGCAGCCGTGGCCGCAGGGCGAGGAGCCCCGGCGGGCCGGCGTGTCCTCCTTCGGTGCCAGCGGCACCAACGCCCACACGATCATCGAGGAGGCTCCGGCGGACGACCCCGAGGACGGGGCGGCCGAGGAGCAGGGCGGGCCCGCCGTTGCCGCCGCGCTCCCGGGCTCGGGTGTGGTGCCGTTGGTGGTGTCGGCGCGCAGTGCCGGGTCGCTGCGCGGCCAGGCCGAGCGGCTCGCCGCCCAGTTGACCGCCGGTGGACCGGAGTTGGGCGAGGTCGGCTACTCCCTCGTCTCCTCGCGCGCGGTGTTCGAACACCGCGCCGTGGTGCTCGCCACGGACACCGCCGACGCGACCGCCGGCCTGGCGGCACTGACCGAGGGCACCCCCGCCGACAACGTCACCGCAGGGGTCACGGGCCCGGTCGGCCGCCGGGTGTTCGTCTTCCCCGGCCAGGGCTCCCAGTGGGCCGGTATGGCCGTCGAACTCCTCGACTCCTCACCGGTGTTCGCCCAGCGCCTCGCCGAATGCGAGCAGGCCCTCACCCCCTACGTCGACTGGTCCCTCGAAGACGTACTCCGCGAGACCCCCGACGCGCCCTCGTTCGACCGCGTCGACGTCGTCCAACCCGCCCTCTTCGCCGTCATGGTCTCCCTCTCCGCCCTCTGGGCCTCGCTGGGCGTGGTGCCGGACGCCGTGGTCGGCCACTCCCAGGGCGAGATCGCCGCCGCCTGCGTGGCGGGAGCCCTCACCCTGGAGGACGCCGCACGCGTCGTCACCCTGCGCAGCCAGGCCATCCGCGCCCTGTCCGGCACCGGCGGCATGATGTCCGTCTCCCTCCCCCAGGACCAACTCCACCAACGCATGACCCCCTGGGGCGACCGCATCTCCCTCGCCGCCGTCAACGGCCCCACCTCCATGGTCGTCGCCGGCGAACCCGAAGCCCTGCGCGAACTCCAGGCCACCTGCGAAACCGACGGCATCCGCGCCAAGATCATCCCCGTCGACTACGCCTCCCACTCCGTCCAGGTCGAACGCATCCGCGAAGAACTGCTGGAGGCGCTGGCGCCGATCGAACCGCGCTCCGTGACCGTGCCCTTCTACTCCACCGTCACCGGCGCACCCATCGACACCGCGAGCCTGAACGCCGAGTACTGGTACACCAACCTCCGCCAAACCGTCCAACTCGACGCCACCACACGCGCCCTGGCCCAGGACGGCTTCAGCGTCTTCATCGAGGCCAGCCCCCACCCCGTCCTCACCATGGCCCTCCAGGAAACCCTCGACGACGCCGACACCGACAGCGTCGTCACCGGCACCCTGCGCCGCGGCGAAGGCAGCCCCGCCCGCCTCCTCACCTCCGCCGCCCACCTCTTCGTCCACGGCATCACCATCGACTGGCAGGCCGCCTTCGGATCGGGCGTCCGACGCACGGTGGAACTGCCCACCTACGCCTTCGAACACCGCAGCTACTGGCTCGAACCCGCGACCACCACCGCCACGACCGCCACCCCCGGCACCGACCCCGTCGAAAGCGCCTTCTGGGAAGCCGTCGAACGCGAGGACCTCGACACCCTCGCCACCACCCTCGAACTCGACGCACCCGACAACCTGCTCTCGCTGCTGCCCTCCCTCGCCTCCTGGCGACGCCGCAGCCGCGAACAGGCCGTCACCGACTCCTGGCGCTACCGCATCACCTGGAAGCCCCTGGCCGATCCCAGGACCACCGTGCCGCCGGGCACCTGGCCGGCCGTGGTTCCCGCCGGCGTCCCCGAGGCGCTGCAGGTGATCGAGGCGCTGCGTGACCAGGGCGTGGACGTGGTGCCCCTGGAGGTGAAGCCGGCGGACGCCGACCGCGACGCGCTCGCCTCGCAGCTGCGGGAGGCGCTGGACGGCACGGCCCCCACCGGGGTGCTCTCCCTGCTGGCCCTCACCGAGGGCCCGCACCCGGGCTGCCCGGAGCTGCCGGCCGGACTCGGCCTCACCCTGACGCTGATCCAGGCACTCGGCGACGCGGGCATCGACGCCCCCCTCTGGCTCGCCACCCGCAGCGCCGTCACCACCGCCCCCGCCGGCACCGCGGGCACCGACCGGCCGGTCGACCCCGTGCAGGCCGCCGTGTGGGGCCTGGGACGGGTCGCCGCCCTCGAACACCCGCAGCGCTGGGGCGGCATGATCGACCTCCCCGAGAGCCTGGACCGCCGCGCCGCCGCGCTGCTGTGCGCGGCCCTGGCCGGCCCCGAGGACGAGGACCAGCTCGCCGTGCGCGGCACCCGGCTCCTCGTCCGCAGGCTGGTCCGCTCCTCCCTGGCCGCGGCCGACCCCGTCCCGGCCTGGAAGCCCCGCGGCACCGTCCTGATCACCGGCGGCACCGGTGGCATCGGCAGCCGGACGGCCCGGTGGCTGGCCCGCAACGGCGCGGAACACCTGGTCCTCACCAGCCGCAGCGGAGCGGCGGCCCCCGGCGCGCGGCAGCTGGAGGCCGAGCTGACCGAACTCGGCGCCCGCGTCACCCTCGCCGCCTGCGACGTGACCGACCTCGACGCCCTGAACGCACTGGTCCGGGAGGTGGAGGCCGACGGGTCGCGGATCCGCACCGTGATGCACATCGCCGGCGCGGGCGTGCTCGTGCCGCTCGCGGACACCGACCTCCTGGAGTTCTCCGACACCGCCCACGCGAAGATCGTGGGAGCGGCCAACCTGGACGCGGTGTTCGACGGCTCCGACCTGGATGCCTTCGTGCTCTTCTCCTCCATCTCCGCGGTCTGGGGAAGCGGGGACCACGGCGCCTACGCGGCGGCCAACGCGTACCTCGACGGCCTCGCCGAGCGGCGCCGGGCCCGGGGCCTCGCCGCCACCTCGGTGGTCTGGGGCATCTGGAGCCCGGAGGACGGCGGCGGCATGGCCGCCAACCTCGCCGAGGAGCAGCTGCGCGGCCGCGGCATCCCGTTCATGTCGCCGCGGCTGGCCATCGACGCCTTCCAGCAGGTCCTGGACCGCGACGAGAGCGTGGTGGTCGTCGCGGACGTCGACTGGGAGCGGTTCGTTCCGGTGTTCACCTCCGCCCGGCCCAGCCCGCTGCTCGGCGAGGTGCCGGAGGTGGCCAGGATCCTCGCCACCGAGGCCGCCCCGGCCGAGGCCGGGGCCGACGACTCGTCGATCCGCCTGCGGCTGACCGGACTGTCCGCCGAGGAGCGCCGGCGCGCCCTCTCCGAGCTGGTGTGCACCCAGATCGCCTCGGTCCTCGGATACCCCGGCCCGGCGGCCGTCGACGAGTCGCGGGCCTTCCGGGAGCTCGGATTCGACTCGCTGAGCGCCGTCGACCTCCGCAACCGGCTGAGTGCGGCGACCGGGCTGCGCCTGCCCGTCACGGTGGTGTTCGACTACCCGCGGGCCCGCGCGCTGGCCGAGCACCTCGGCGCCGCGCTCTTCCCCGACCAGGGCCGCACGGCCCCGACCGACCCCGCCGAGGCGGAGGTCCGGGAGCTGCTGGACTCCATTCCGCTGCCGCGGCTCCAGGAGTCCGGACTGCTCGACGAACTCCGCAGGCTGGCCCAGTCGCCCGACACCGATTCCGCCGCGGTGCACGGCGACGGCGACTCCGAGGGCGCCATCGACGATCTGGACGTCGACGGGCTGATCCGCATGGCGTACGACAAGTGACCTCTGAGAAGAAGCAAAGAGCGGAGCAGATGATGACGAGCGCCGATGACAAGATCGTCGGAGCGCTGCGCGAGTCTCTGAAGGAGACCGAGCGGCTGCGGCGGGCCAACCAGCAGCTCACGGCGGCGTCACGGGAGCCGATCGGCATCGTCGCCATGAGCTGCCGCTACCCCGGGGTCGGTTCCCCGGAGGAGCTGTGGGACCTGGTCGCGGAGGAGAAGGACGCCATCTCCGGGTTCCCCGTCAACCGCGGCTGGGACCTGGACGGGCTCTACGACCCGGACCCGGACCAGCACGGCAAGGTCTACACGACCGAGGGCGGCTTCCTGCACGACGCCGACCGTTTCGACCCGGCGTTCTTCGGCATCTCGCCGCGTGAGGCCAGTGCCATGGACCCGCAGCAGCGGCTGCTGCTGGAGACCTCCTGGGAGGCCTTCGAGCGGGCCGGCATCGACCCCTCGTCCCTGGGCGGCAACAAGGTCGGCCTCTTCGTCGGAGCGGCGTACCAGGGCTGGGGCCTCGACTACCAGAACGTGCCCGACGGTGTGCAGGGCCACCTGGTCACCGGCATGTCGACCAGCGTCATCTCCGGCCGCGTCTCGTACACCCTCGGCCTGGAGGGCCCCGCCGTCACGGTCGACACCGCCTGCTCGTCGTCGCTCGTGGCCCTGCACCTCGCCGTCCAGTCGCTGCGGCAGGGCGACTGCGCCATGGCCATGGTCGGCGGCGCCGCGATCATGGCCGACCCGCTCGGCCTGGTCGGCTTCAGCCGCCAGCGCGGCCTGGCCCTGGACGGTCGCTGCAAGGCGTTCAGCGAGGACGCCGACGGCATGGGCCTCGGCGAGGGCGTCGGTGTGCTGCTGCTGGAGCGGCTGTCGGACGCGCGGCGCAACGGGCACCCGGTGCTCGCGGTCGTCCGGGGCAGCGCGATCAACCAGGACGGCGCGAGCAACGGGTTGAGCGCGCCCAACGGTCCGGCCCAGCAGCGGGTGATCCGGGCCGCGCTGGCCAATGCCCGGCTCAAGCCCGAGCAGGTCGACCTCGTGGAGGCGCACGGCACCGGGACGACGCTGGGCGACCCGATCGAGGCCGGCGCCCTGCTCGCGACGTACGGCCAGGGCCGGCCCGCGGAGCGGCCGCTCTGGCTCGGCTCGGTCAAGTCCAACCTCGGGCACGCCCAGGCCGCGTCCGGCGTGGCCGGGGTCATCAAGATGGTGATGGCGCTGCGGCAGGGTGTGCTGCCGCGCACGCTGCACGTGGACGAGCCGTCGCGGAAGGTGGACTGGGAGTCCGGCGCGGTGCGGCTGCTGACGCAGGCCCAGCCGTGGCCGCAGGGCGAGGAGCCCCGGCGGGCCGGCGTGTCCTCCTTCGGCGTGAGCGGCACCAACGCCCACATCGTCCTGGAGCAGGCGCCGCCGGAGGAGCCGGCCGCCGTCGAGGACCACCCGTCCGTCCTGGGGGCGGGTGTGGTGCCGTTGGTGGTGTCGGCGCGCAGTGCCGGGTCGCTGCGCGGCCAGGCCGAGCGCCTCGGCGCCCAGTTGGCCGCCGGCGGAACGGAGTTGGGCGAGGTCGGCTACTCGCTGGTCTCCTCGCGCGCGGTGTTCGAGCACCGCGCCGTGGTCCTCGCCACGGACAGCACCGACGCGACCGCCGGCCTGGCGGCACTGGCCGAGGGCACCCCCGCAGACAACGTCACCGCAGGGGTCGCGGGCCCGGTCGGCCGCCGGGTGTTCGTCTTCCCCGGCCAAGGCTCCCAATGGGCCGGCATGGCCGTCGAACTCCTCGACTCCTCACCCGTGTTCGCCCAACGCCTCACCGAATGCGAGCAGGCCCTCGCCCCCTACGTCGACTGGTCCCTCGAAGACGTACTCCGCGAGACCCCCGGCGCGCCCTCGTTCGACCGCGTCGACGTCGTCCAACCCGCCCTCTTCGCCGTCATGGTCTCCCTCTCCGCCCTCTGGGCCTCGCTTGGAGTTGTACCGGACGCCGTGGTCGGCCACTCCCAGGGCGAGATCGCCGCCGCCTGCGTCGCCGGAGCCCTCACCCTGGAGGACGCCGCACGCGTCGTCACCCTGCGCAGCCAGGCCATCCGCGCCCTGTCCGGCACCGGCGGCATGATGTCCGTCTCCCTCCCCCAGGACCAGCTCCACACCCGCATGACCCCCTGGGGCGACCGCATCTCCCTCGCCGCCGTCAACGGCCCCACCTCCATGGTCGTCGCCGGCGAACCCGAGGCCCTGCGCGAACTCCAGGCCGCCTGCGAAACCGACGGCATCCGCGCCAAGATCATCCCCGTCGACTACGCCTCCCACTCCGTCCAGGTCGAACGCATCCGCGAAGAACTGCTCGAAGCCCTCGCCCCCGTCGCACCGCGCTCGGTACGCGTGCCCTTCTACTCCACCGTCACCGGCGCACCCATCGACACCGCCACCCTCAACGCCGAGTACTGGTACACCAACCTCCGCCAAACCGTCCAACTCGACTCCACCACACGCGCCCTGGCCCAGGACGGCTTCAGCACCTTCATCGAGATCAGCCCCCACCCCGTCCTCACCATGGCCCTCCAGGAAACCCTGGACACCACCGACACCGACAGCGTCGTCACCGGCACCCTGCGCCGCGGCGAAGGCGGCCCCGCCCGCCTCCTCACCTCCGCCGCCCACCTCTTCGTCCACGGCGTCGCCGTCGACTGGCAGGCCGCCTTCGGATCGGGCGTCCGACGCACGGTGGAACTGCCCACCTACGCCTTCGACCGCCGTAGCTACTGGCTCGAGGACAGAGGCACCACTGCGGCGACCGCCGTCCTCGGGGCCGGCCCGGTCGAGAGCGCCTTCTGGGACGCCGTGGAGCGCGAGGACCTGGACTCCCTCGTCACCACCCTCGAACTCGACGCACCCGACGACCTGCTCTCGCTGCTGCCCTCCCTCGCCTCCTGGCGACGCCGCAGCCGCGAACAGGCCGTCACCGACTCCTGGCGCTACCGCATCACCTGGAAGCCCCTGGCGGACACCGAGTCCGGCACTCCCTCGGGAACGTGGCTGCTGGTGACACCCGCCGGCCGGTCCGGGACGGGCCCGGTGGCCGATGCCCTCACCCGGCAGGGCATGACCCTGCTGCCCCTGGAAGTCGGCGCGGACGACACCGACCGCGAGGCGCTCGCCACCCGCATCCGGGAGGCGCTGGACGGCACGGCCCCCACCGGGGTGCTCTCCCTGCTGGCCCTCACCGAGGGCCCGCACCCGGGTCACCCGGAGCTGCCGGCCGGATTCGCCCACACCCTGACGCTGATCCAGGCACTCGGCGACGCGGGCATCGACGCCCCCCTCTGGCTCGCCACCCGCAGTGCCGTCACCACCGGCAGGCCGGAGTCCGTCGCGGACCCGCTCCAGTCCATGATCTGGGGCCTCGGACGGATCGCCGCGCTGGAGTACCCCCAGCGCTGGGGCGGCATGATCGACCTCCCCCCGGCCCTCGACCCCGTCTCGGCGGCACGACTGGCCACGACGCTGGCCGGTCGGCACGACGCGGAGAACGAGATCGCCGTCCGCACCTCCGCGACCTTCGGCCGACGGCTCGTCCGGGCCGCGCCGGGCGGGGCGGAGCGCGGGGCGTGGCAGCCCCAGGGCACCGCGCTGATCACCGGCGGCACCGGCGGCCTCGGCGGTCACGTCGCCCGGTGGCTGGCCGGCAACGGCGCCGAGCACCTCGTCCTCGTCAGCCGCAGCGGAGCGGCGGCGCCCGGGGCGCGGCAGCTGGAGGCCGAGCTGACCGAACTGGGCGCCCGCGTCACCCTCGCCGCCTGCGACACCGCCGACCGCGACGCCCTGGCCGGGCTGCTCGACCGCCTCGACGCCGAGGGCTCCCCGGTGCGGTCGGTCTTCCACACGGCCGGTGTCCTGGACGACGGGGTCATCGACACCCTCACCGCGGACCGGGCCCGCACCGTGCTGCGGCCCAAGGTGGACGCCGCGCTGAACCTGCACGAGCTGACCACGGGCCGGGAGCTGACCGCCTTCGTGCTGTTCTCCTCGTTCGCGGGCACGCTGGGCGGCCCCGGCCAGGGCAGCTACGCGGCGGCCAACGCCTTCCTGGACGCCCTGGCGCAGCAGCGCCGCGCCGCCGGTCTGGCGGCCACCTCCGTCGCCTGGGGCCCCTGGGCCGGCGGCGGTCTGGTCGACGACGCCACCGAGGCGCGGCTGCGCAAGGGCGGCATGCCCGCGATGCAGCCGGCGTCGGCGATCGCCGCGCTCCAGCAGGCCCTCGACCTGGGCGACCCGTTCGTGGCCGTGGCCGACATCGACTGGGAGCGGCTGACGGCCTCCTCGCCCGCCGGCCCCGCCGCCCCCGCGCTCGCCGAGCTGCCCGAGGTGCGCGGCGTCCTCGGCGCCGCCACCGGATCGGGCGCAGCGGCCGGCGGGAGCGGGAACGGCGGCGACTCCCCGTTGGCGCAGCAGTTGGCGGGCCTGTCGGACGACGAGGCGACCCAGGCCCTGGTGGAGCTGGTCAGCGCCCAGGTGGCCACCGTGCTCGGTTACGCCGGCCCGGAGTCCGTCGAGGAGGGCCGGGCGTTCCGCGAGCTGGGCTTCGACTCGCTCACCGCCGTCGACCTGCGCAACCGGCTGTCGGCCGCGACCGGAATGCGGCTGCCGGTCACCCTGGTCTTCGACTACCCGTCGGTCACCGCGCTGGCCCGGCACCTGCACACCGAGCTGGTCGGCGCCCGGCCCGCCGCGCCCGCGCCGGTGGTCGGCACCGCGGCCGTCGACGACGACCCGATCGCGATCATCGCGATGAGCTGCCGGCTCCCCGGCGGCGTGACCACCCCCGAGGAACTGTGGGAACTGGTCGACCAGGGCCGCGACGCGGTCGCCGGCTTCCCCACCGACCGGGGCTGGGACATCGAGGGCCGCTACGACCCGGACCCCGACAAGCCCGGCACCTTCTACGCGCGCGGCGGCGGCTTCCTCTACGACGCCGACCACTTCGACCCGACGTTCTTCGGCATCTCCCCGCGCGAGGCGCTGGCGATCGACCCGCAGCAACGACTGCTGCTGGAGACCAGCTGGGAGGCCATCGAGCGGGCCGGCATCGCGCCGGAGTCGATGAAGGGCACCGCGGCGGGCGTGTTCATCGGCGCCAGCTACAACGACTACGGGTCCCGCTTCCAGCAGGCGCCCGAGGAGTTCGAGGGCTACCTCGCGACGGGCAGCGCCAGCAGCGTCGCCTCCGGGCGGGTCTCCTACACCTTCGGTCTCCAGGGTCCCTCGCTGACCGTGGACACGGCCTGCTCCTCCTCGCTGCTCGCACTGCACCTGGCCGCGCAGTCGCTGCGGCAGGGCGAGTGCTCGATGGCGCTGGCCGGCGGTGTGGTCGTGATGTCCACCATGGACAGCTTCATCGAGTTCAGCCGCCAGCGGGCCATGTCCCCCGACGGCCGCTGCCGGGCGTTCTCCGCCCAGGCGGACGGCGCCGGCTGGTCCGAGGGCGTCGGCATGATCCTGCTGGAGCGGCTGTCCGACGCACAGCGCAACGGGCACCCGGTGCTCGCGGTGCTCCGGGGCTCCGCCGTCAACCAGGACGGCGCCAGCAACGGCCTCACCGCCCCGAACGGACCCGCGCAGCAGCGCGTCATCCGGACGGCGCTCGCCTCCGCCGGACTCTCGCCGGCGGACGTGGACGCGGTGGAGGCGCACGGCACCGGCACCCCGCTGGGCGACCCGATCGAGGCCGGGGCCCTGCTCGCGACCTACGGCCAGGGGCGGCCCGCCGACCGGCCGCTGTGGCTGGGGGCGCTGAAGTCCAACATCGGCCACACGCAGGCCGCGTCCGGCGTGGCCGGGGTCATCAAGACGGTGATGGCGATCCGGCAGGGTGTGCTGCCGCGTACCCTGCACGCCGACGAGCGCTCCGAGAAGATCGACTGGTCGGCGGGTGCGGTCGAGCTGCTGACCGAGGCGCGGCCGTGGCCGCGGACCGGTGCCCCGCGCCGGGCCGGTGTGTCGGCCTTCGGTGTCAGCGGCACCAACGTCCACCTGATCCTGGAGCAGGCACCGGAGGTTGCCGACGAGGCGTCGGCGGCCCCGGGCAACGGCTCCGTGGTGCCGTGGGTGCTGTCCGGCAGGTCGGCGGCGGCGCTGCGGGCCCAGGCCTGGCGGCTGCGTGAGCAGGTGACGGCCTCGCCCGAGCTGTCGCCCGTGGACGTGGGCTTCTCGCTGGCGACCGGCCGGACGCCGTTCGAGTACCGGGCCGCCGTGGTCGGGCGCGAGGTCGAGGAGTTGCTGCGCGGTCTGGAGAGCCTGGCCGACGGGCACAGCGACGGTACGCGACCCGTGTCCGGCCGGACGGCGTTCCTGTTCACCGGTCAGGGCGCTCAACGAATCGGCATGGGCAAGGAGTTGCACGCGGCGTTCCCCGTGTTCGCGGCCGCCTTCGACGAGGTCTGCGCCGTGGTCGACGGCCATCTCGACCGGCCGCTGCGCGAGGTGATCTTCTCCTCCGACGCCGACCTGCTGGAGGGCACCGGATACGCGCAGGTCGCACTGTTCGCGATCGAGGTCGCGTTGTTCCGCCTGGTCGAATCCTGGGGCGTGCGCGCCGACTTCCTCGTCGGCCACTCCGTCGGTGAACTCGCCGCCGCCCATGTCGCCGGTGTGTGGTCACTCGCCGACGCGTGTGCGCTGGTGGCCGCCCGCGGCCGTCTGATGCAGGCCCTGCCCAGCGACGGTGCCATGGTCTCCGTCATCGCCTCCGAGGACGACGTCCTGCCGTTCCTGGCGGGTCACGAGGACCGGGTGGATATCGCCGCCCTCAACGGCCCCACCTCCACCGTCATCTCCGGAGACGAGGAAACGGTCCTGGCCATCGCCGAAGCGGGCGGCTGGAAGTCCACCCGCCTGCGCGTCAGCCACGCCTTCCACTCCCCCTTGATGGAGCCGATGCTGGAGGAGTTCCGCCAGATCGCCCAGGGCCTGGAGTACCACGAGCCCACGATCGCGCTGGTCTCCAACGTCACCGGTGACGTGGCCGATCCGGAACTCGTGTGCTCGCCGGAGTACTGGGTGCGGCATGTCCGCGAATCCGTCCGCTTCCACGACGGCATGACGACCCTGGGTGCGCGCGGCGTGACCCGGTTCGTCGAGCTCGGCCCGGCCGGTGTCCTCACCGCCATGGGCCAAAGCTGCGTCGCCGAAGGCGAGTTCATCCCCCTCCTCCGCAAGGACCGCCCCGAGGAAGAATCCGCCATCACCGCGCTGGGCCGCCTCCACACCACCGGCCTCACCGTCGACTGGAACACCGTCTTCCCCGACGCCCACCGCGTCGACCTGCCCACCTACGCCTTCCAACGCGACCGCTACTGGCTCGACGCCCCACAACACACCGGAGACGTCACCCAAGCCGGCCTCGACACCACCGGACACCCCCTCCTCGGCGCGGCCCTCCCCCTCGCCGACAGCGACCACCTCATCCTCAGCGGCCGCCTCTCCGTCCGGACCCAACCCTGGCTCGCCGACCACGCCGTCTCCGGCGTGATCCTCTTCCCCGGCACCGCCTTCCTCGAACTCGCCCTCCAGGCCGCCGACCGCGTCGGCTGCGACCAGGTCGACGAACTCACCCTCGAAGCACCACTCGTCCTCCCCGAGCGCGGCGCCGTCGTCCTCCAGATCACCACCGAAGCCCCCGACGACAACGGCACCCGCACCATCACCATCCACTCCCGCCCCGAGAACACCCACCCCGACCACCCCTGGACCCGCCACGCCACCGGCGTCCTCGGCCAGGGTGCGCAGGAGGGCTCGTACGACCTCCAGACCGCCTGGCCTCCCGAGGGAGCCACGCCGATCGAGGTCGACGACCTCTACCAGCGCTTCGCCGACGGCGGCTTCGCCTACGGCCCCGCCTTCCAAGGCCTCCGCAAGGCCTGGCTGGTCGGCGACACCGTCCACGCCGAGGTGCGGCTGCCCGACGACCAGCAGACCGCCGCCACCTCCTACGGCCTCCACCCGGCCCTGCTCGACGCCGCGCTGCACACCATCGGCCTGAGTCCGGCACTCCAACTCGACGGGGGGAAGCTGCCGTTCTCGTGGACGGGAGTCGCCCTGCACGGTTCGGGCGCCGGCGAGGTACGGGTGCGGCTGACGCCCGTCGGCTCCGACACGGTGTCGCTGACCCTGTCGGACTCGATCGGCCGGCCGGTGGCGACGGTCGACTCGCTCGCCCTGCGGGCGCGGCCCGAGCGACTGGGCGCTTCCGGCGCGGACGACTCCCTGTACGTCCTCGACTGGGCCGAGCTCGGGGCGAACGCCGACGCGGCGCCGTCCACCGCCACCACGGGCTGGGCCCTGCTCGGTGGCGACGGCTTCGGCGTGGCGGCGGCGCAGGGGCTGCCCGCCTACCCGGATCTGGACGCCCTGGCCGCCGCCACGGACCCGGCGGCACCGCCGGAGTGCGTCCTCGTCACCTGCCCGCCGCAGCCCGCCGGGGCCGGCGATCCGGCCGCCTCGGTGCGCACGGCCCTCGGCCGGGCGCTGGAGCTGGTCCAGGGGTGGCTCGCCGACGAGCGGTTCGCCGCCTCGCGGATGGTCTTCCTCACGCGCGGCGCCGTTGCCGCCGCTCCCGCCGAGCAGGTGACCGATCTTCCGCACGCCGCGGTGTGGGGACTGGTCCGCTCCGCGCAGTCGGAGAACCCGGACCGGTTCGTCCTGGTCGACCTCGACACCGAGGGCAGCCTGCCCGCCCGCCTGATCGAACTCGTCGACGACGAACCCCAGTTGGCACTGCGCGACGGTTCTGTTCGCGCCGCGCGGCTGGCCCGCGTCCCCGCCCGGTCCGCTCCCGCCGAGCAGCCGGCCCCCGACTGGGGCGCCGGTACGGTGCTGGTCACCGGCGCCACCGGCGCCATCGGCGGTGTGATGGCGCGCCACCTGGTCGCCGAGTGCGGCGTGCGCCACCTGCTGCTGACCAGCCGGCGCGGCGCCGACGCCGACGGCGCGAAGGAGCTGTGCACCGACCTGACGGCGCTCGGCGCCGACGTCACCCTCGCCGCCTGCGACGTCGCGGACCGCGAGGACCTGGCCCGGCTGCTGGCCGGCGTCGGCAGCGCGCACCCGCTCACCGCGGTCGTGCACACCGCCGGCGTGCTGGACGACGGAGTCGTGAGCGGGCTCACCCCCGAGCGGGTCGACCGGGTGCTGCGCCCCAAGGTGGACGCGGCGGTCAACCTGCACGAGCTGACCCGCGACCTCGGCCTCTCCGCCCTGGTGCTGTTCTCCTCCATCGCCGGCACCTTCGGCGGCATGGGCCAGGGCAACTACGCGGCGGCGAACGCGTTCCTCGACGCCTACGCCACCCACTGCCGCGCCCAGGGCTTCCCCGTCCAGTCGCTGGCGTGGGGCCTGTGGGAGCAGCGCAGCGAGATGACCGGAAAGCTGGCCGACGCGGACCTCTCGCGGCTGGCGCGCGGCGGCATCGTCGCGTTCTCCTCCGCCGAGGGCGCCGCGCTGTTCGACGCGGCGCGGGCGCTGGACGCGCCGGTGCTGCTGCCGATGCGGCTGGACGTCGCGGCCCAGGCCGGCGGCCCCGGCCCGGTGCCGCCGCTGCTCCGCGGTCTGGTCCGGACCCCCGTCCGTCCGGCGGCCCGCCGCAGCGCGTCCGGCGGCGGCACGGCCGCCGCCGACGCCGCCGACGGGCTGATGCGCCGGCTGGCGGGGATGTCCGAGGCGGAGCGCGGCCGGGTGCTGCTGGACCTGGTGCGGAGCCAGGCGGCGAGCGTCCTCGGATTCACCGACCCGAACGCGATCGACGTCGACCGCGGGCTGCTGGAGATCGGCTTCGACTCGCTGACCGCCGTCGAACTGCGCAACCAGCTGGGCCGGGTGACCGGACTGCGGCTGCCCGCCACCCTGCTCTTCGACTACCCGACGACGAGCGCGATCGCGGAACACCTGGCGGACTCGGTCACTCCGGCCGAGCGGGCGGCCGTCCCGCTGGTCTTCCCCGAACTCGACCGGCTGGAGCAGGACCTGCCGCGGGTGGCCGCGGACGAGGCCGCCCGGACCAGGCTCGCCACCCGCCTGCAGGACCTCCTGTCGAAGCTGGGCCACGCCCAGGACGCGGTGGGCGACCTCGCGGAGGCCGGACTCGATTCGGCCTCCGACGACGAGATCTTCGACTTCATCGAGAACGAACTCGGACTTTCCTGAAGAAAGCGGCGGTTGAACGGTGAGCACCGTGAGCGAAGAGAAGCTTCGCGACTTCCTCAAGCGCGTGACGACGGACCTGCACCGCACGCGCCAGCGTCTGCAGAAGATCGAGGAGCGGGACCAGGAGCCCATCGCGATCGTCGGCATGAGCTGCCGCTACGCCGGGGGTGTGCGCACCCCCGAGGACATGTGGCGGCTCGTGGTCGAGGGGCGGGACGCGGTCGGTCCGCTGCCCGGCGACCGGGCCTGGGACGTCGAGGCGATGTACGACCCCGACCCGGACGCCCAGGGCAAGAGCTACGTGGAGGAGGGGGCCTTCCTCGACGACGCGTACGACTTCGACCCCGCCTTCTTCGGCATCTCCCCGCGCGAGGCGCTGGCCATGGACCCCCAGCAGCGGCTGCTGCTGGAGACCGCGTGGGAGACCTTCGAGCGGGCCGGCATCGACCCGACCACGCTCAAGGGCAGCCGGACCGGTGTGTACGCGGGTGTGATGTACCAGGACTACGGCTCCCGGCTGACCACGGTGCCCGAGGACGTCGAGGGCTACCTCGGCGCCGGCGGTTCCGGCAGCGTCGCCTCGGGCCGCATCTCCTACACCTTCGGTCTGGAGGGGCCCGCCGTCTCCGTGGACACGGCCTGCTCGTCCTCGCTGGTGGCGCTGCACCTGGCCGCCCAGGCGCTGCGCCGCGGCGACTGCTCGTTGGCGCTGGTCGGCGGCTCGATGGTGATGTCCACCCCGGTCGCGTTCATCGAGTACGCCCGGCAGCGGGCGCTGTCCTCCGACGGCCGCTGCAAGGCGTTCGCCGCGCAGGCGGACGGCACCGGCTGGGGCGAGGGCGTCGGCGTGCTCCTCGTCGAGCGGCTGTCCGACGCCCGGCGCAACGGGCACCCGGTGCTCGCCGTGGTCCGCGGCTCGGCCGTCAACCAGGACGGCGCCAGCAGCGGGCTGACGGCGCCGAACGGGCCCGCGCAGCAGCGGGTGATCCGCGCCGCGCTGGCCGACGCCCGGCTGTCCTCCGCCGAGGTCGACGCGGTGGAGGCGCACGGCACCGGCACCAGGCTCGGCGACCCGATCGAGGCCGGCGCGCTGCTGGCCACGTACGGCACGGAACGCCCCGAGGGCCGGCCGCTGTGGCTGGGCTCGCTGAAGTCCAACATCGCGCACACCCAGGCCGCGGCCGGGGTCGGCGGCGTCATCAAGATGGTGCTGGCGCTCCAGCACGGGATCCTGCCGAAGACCCTGCACGCCGAGGACCGCAGCCCCATGGTCGACTGGGAGTCCGGCGGCGTCGAGCTGCTGACGGAGTCCCGGGAGTGGCCGCGGACCGGTGCCCCGCGCCGGGCCGCCGTGTCGGGGTTCGGCTTCAGCGGCACCAACGCCCACGTGATCCTGGAGCAGGCTCCCGAGCCGGAGGCCGACGACGACAGCGCCGCCGGCCCGGCCCCGGACGCGGCCCCCTCGGTGCTGCCCTTCCTGGTCTCCGGCAGGACGGCGGAGGCGCTGCGCGCCCAGGCCGGGCGGCTGCTCGACCACGTGACCGCCCGCCCCGACCTGGCCGCCGCCGACCTGGGGTACTCGCTGGCCCTGGAGCGCGCCTCCCTCGAACACCGCGCCGCGATCGTCGCGCCGGACCGGGACGGGCTGCTGGGCGCGCTGCGGGCCCTCGCCGCCGGCGAACCGGCGGCCCGGCTCGTCCAGGGCCTGGCGGAGGGCCGCCGCAAGACGGTGTTCGTCTTCCCGGGCCAGGGTTCGCAGTGGGCCGGCATGGCCCGGCCGCTGCTGGCCTCCTCGCCGGTCTTCGCCGAGCAGGTGCGTGCCTGTGACGAGGCGTTGGCCCCGTACCTGGACTGGTCCGTGGTCGACGTCCTCGGCGGCGCCGCGGGTGCGCCGCCGGCCGACCGCACCGACGTCGTCCAGCCGGTGCTGTTCTCGGTGATGGTCGCGCTGGCCGCGCTGTGGCGCTCGCACGGGGTCGAGCCCGCCGCGGTCGTCGGCCACTCCCAGGGCGAGGTGGCCGCCGCGTACGTGGCGGGCGCCCTGTCGCTGGACGACGCCGCCCGGGTGGTGGCGCAGCGCAGCAAGGCAGCGCTGGAGATCGAGGGCAAGGGCGGCATGCTCTCGGTGCTGGCCTCCGCCGAGCGGATCGCACCCCGGCTGGAGGGCCTGACCGACCGGCTGTCCCTCGCGGCGCACAACAGCGCGGCCTCCGTGGCGGTCGCCGGCGATCCCGACGCCCTCGACGAGCTGCTGGCCCGGCTCACCGCGGACGGCATCAAGGCCCGCCGGGTCCCCGGGCTGATGGTGGCCAGCCACTCGCCGCAGGTGGAGGCGGTGCGCGAGCGGCTGCTCGCCGATCTGGCGCCGGTCGAGCCGCGCGCCGCGCGGATCCCGTTCTACTCCACGGTGACCGGCGCCGTGCAGGACGGCGGCGGGCTCGACGCCGACTACTGGTACCGGAACATGCGCCGGCCGGTCGAGTTCGAGCGGGCGGTGCGCGCGCTGCTCGCCGACGGCCACACCGCGTTCATCGAGGCGAGCCCCCACCCCGTCCTCGCGATGGCGATGCAGGAGACCTTCGAGGACGCCGCCGCGGGCGCCGTCGCCGTGGGCACGCTGCGGCGTGAGGAGGGCGGCTACGACCGCTTCCTCGGCTCGCTCGGCGAACTGCACGTCGCCGGCGGTTCGGTGGACTGGGCGACGGTCTTCGCCGGCACCGGGGCGCGCGGCGTCCAGCTGCCCACCTACGCGTTCCAGCGGCAGCGCTACTGGCTGGAGTCCCCGGTGGCCGCCGGGGACGTGGCGTCGGCCGGACTCGGCGCCGCCGACCACCCGCTGCTCGGTGCCGCCGTGCACCTGGCGGACTCCGACCGGCTGCTGCTGACCGGCCGGCTCTCCCTGGAGACCTCCCCCTGGCTCGCCGACCACGCCCTCACCGGCAGCGTCCTGCTGCCCGGCACGGCGTTCCTGGAGCTCGCGGTGCAGGCCGCCGACCGGATCGGCTGCGCGCAGGTCGAGGAGCTGACGCTCCAGGCGCCGCTCCTGCTGCCCGCGAGCGGCGGCGTGGCGGTGCAGGTCACCGTCAGCGAGCCGGACTCCACCGGACGCCGGACGGTGGGCGTCTACTCCCGCGCGGAGCACGCGGCCGAGGACGCCTGGGTCGCCCACGCCTCCGGCACGGTCGTCCCCGCCGGCGCGGCGGCCTCCTTCGACCTCGCCGCGTGGCCGCCCGCCGGCGCCGAGCCGGTGGCCGTCCAGGACCTCTACGAGCGGTACGCCGAGAACGGCTTCGGCTACGGGCCCGCCTTCCGCGGCCTGCGCGCGGCCTGGCGGCTCGGTGACGACGTCTTCGCCGAGGTGCGGCTGCCGGAGGACCACCAGGAGGGCGCCCGCGCCTTCGGGCTCCACCCCGCGCTGCTCGACGCGGCGCTGCACGGCATCGCGCTCGGCCCGCTGTTCGCGGCCGAGGAGGCCGGAAGCGGCAACGGGCGACTGCCGTTCTCGTGGACGGGCGTCACCCTGCACGCCTCCGGCGCCGGCGAGGTGCGGGTGCGGCTGTCCCCGACGGGCCCCGAGGCGGTCGCCCTCCAGGTCGCCGACACCGCCGGCCGGCCGGTCGCGTCCGTCGACGCGCTGCTGCTGCGCGAGATCCGCCCCGAGCAGCTCTCCGGCGCCGGGGCCGCACTCACCGACGCCCTGTTCCGGGTCGACTGGACACCGCTGACGCTCGCCGATCCCGGGCCCGCCGCCCCCTGGGGCGTGTGGGGCGCCGACCGGCTGGGGCTCGGCGCCCTGCCGGGACTGGCCCCGCTGGACCCGGCCTCCCCGGACTCGGCCTCCCCGGGCCCGGCCGACGGCCCGGTGCCGGAGGTCGTCCTCGTCCCGTGCGCCCCCGAACCGGACACCGCCGCGGACGGTGCCGGGGCGGCCCGGGCCGCCGCCGAACGGGCGCTGGACCTGGTGCAGACCTGGCTGCGCGACGAACGCCTCGCGGACTCCCGGCTGGTGTTCGTCACCCGCGGCGCCGCCGCCCTGCCGGGCGAGGACGTCACCGACCCGGCGCACGCCACGCTGTGGGGCCTGGTGCGCTCCGCCCAGAGCGAGAACCCCGGCCGCTTCGTCCTGGTCGACCTCGACGGACACCAGGACTCCGTGCGGGCCCTGCGCGCCGCCCTGGCCACCGGCGAGCCCCAACTCGCCGTCCGCGAGGGCGTCGTCCGGGCGGCCAGGCTGGCCCGGGTCGCCGTCCCCGCGGCCGACGGATCCACCCTCGACTGGGACCGCGACGGCACCGTGCTGATCAGCGGCACGGGCACCCTCGGCGGACTGCTGGCCCGCCACCTGGTCACCCGGCACGGCGTCCGCCATCTGCTGCTGACCAGCCGCCGCGGGCCCGACGCCGCGGGCGCGGCGGAGCTGCGGTCCGAACTGGCCGCCGCCGGCGCCTCGGTGACGATGGCCGCCTGCGACGCCGCCGACCGCGACGCCCTGGCCGCGCTGCTGGCCGGCATCGACCCGGCCCACCCGCTCACCGCGGTCGTGCACACCGCCGGTGTGCTGGACGACGGCGTGGTCGGCGGGCTGACCGCCGACCAGCTGCGACGGGTGCTGCGCCCCAAGGTCGACGCGGCCGTCAACCTGCACGAGCTGACCGCGGGCCTGGACCTGTCCGGCTTCGTGCTCTACTCCTCCGCGGCGGGCGTCCTCGGCGGTCCCGGCCAGGCGAACTACGCCGCGGCCAACGCGTTCCTCGACGCCCTGGCCCTCCGGCGCCGCGCCGCCGGCCTGGCCGGCCAGTCGCTGGCCTGGGGCCTGTGGGCCGACCGCAGCGGCATGACCGGCCACCTCGACGCCGAGGACACCGCGCGCTCCGCCCGCGCGGGCGTGGCCCCGCTCTCCGCCGACCAGGGCATGGCGCTGTTCGACGCCGCCGCGGCCCTGGACGAGCCGCTGCTGGTGCCCATGCTGCTGGACACCGCCGCACTGCGGGCCGCCGCCGCCACCGGCTCCGTCCCAGCCCTGCTCCAGGGCCTGGTCCGGGCCCCGGCCCGCCGCGTGGTGGAGGCCGGGACACCGGCGGACGGCACGGACTCGCTCGCGCAGCGCCTCGCCGGGCAGAGCGAGACCGAGCAGCAGCGCTTCCTGCTGGACCTGGTGCGCTCGCTGGTCGCGGCCGTGCTGGGGCACGCCTCGGCCGACTCGATCACCGCGGACCGGGCCTTCCGGGAGCTCGGCTTCGACTCGCTCACCTCGGTGCAACTGCGCAACCGGCTCAACACGGCCACCGGGCTCCGGTTGCCGACCACGCTGGTCTTCGACTACCCGAACCCCACGGCGCTCGCCGAGTACCTGCGGACCGAGGCGCTGGGCGACCGGCTGCGCACGGCCGCCGCGAGCACCGCCGTCGGGACGACGGCCGGGTCGCCGGTCCGCGACGGTTCCGACGACGCGATCGCCATCGTCGGCATGAGCTGCCGCTTCCCCGGCGGGGTGCGCAGCCCGGAGGACCTGTGGCGGCTGGTGGCCCGGGGCACGGACGCGATGGCCGCGATGCCGGCGGACCGCGGCTGGGACGTCGAGGACCTGTACGACCCGACGGGCACCCTGCCCGGCAAGTCCTACGCGAACGAGGGCGCGTTCCTCTACGACGCCTACGACTTCGACCCCGCCTTCTTCGGCATCTCGCCGCGTGAGGCGCTGGCGATGGACCCGGTGCAGCGGCTGCTGCTGGAGACCTCCTGGGAGGCCTTCGAGCGGGCCGGCATCGCGCCGGCCTCGCTGAAGGGCAGCCGGACCGGCGTGTTCGCGGGCCTGATGTACCAGGACTACAGCCTGCGGCTGCCGCAGGTGCCCGAGGACCTGGAGGCGTACATCGGCAGCGGCAGCTCCGGCAGCGTCGCCTCCGGCCGCATCTCCTACCTCTTCGGTCTGGAGGGCCCGGCGGTGACGGTCGACACGGCCTGCTCGTCGTCACTGGTGGCCCTGCACCTGGCGGCGGAGTCGCTGCGGCGGGGCGAGTGCTCGATGGCGCTGGCCGGCGGTGCCACCGTGATGTCGACGCCCAACCTCTTCATCGACTTCAGCCGCCAGGGCGGCCAGGCCCCCGACGGCCGCTGCAAGGCCTTCTCCGCGGCCGCCGACGGCACGGGCTGGGGCGAGGGCGCCGGCATGCTGCTCCTGGAGCGGCTGTCGGACGCGCGGCGCAACGGCCACCACGTACTGGCGGTCGTCCGGGGCACCGCGATCAACCAGGACGGCGCGAGCAACGGCATGAGTGCGCCGAACGGCCCCGCGCAGCAGCGGGTGATCCGGGCCGCGCTGGCCTCGGCCGGCCTGGGCACGGCGGACGTGGACGCGGTGGAGGCGCACGGTACGGGCACCACGCTGGGCGACCCGATCGAGGCCGGGGCCCTGCTCGCGACCTACGGCCAGGGGCGGCCGACCGACCGGCCGCTGTGGCTGGGGGCGCTGAAGTCCAACATCGGCCACACGCAGGCCGCGTCCGGCGTGGCCGGGGTCATCAAGATGGTGATGGCACTGCGGCACGGTGTGCTGCCCGCGACCCTGCACGTCAACGAGCCGTCGCCGCACGTCGACTGGTCGGCCGGCGCCGTCGAACTGCTGACCCAGACCCGACCCTGGCCGCAGACCGGCGCCCCGCGCCGGGCCGGCGTATCGGCGTTCGGAATCAGCGGCACCAACGCCCACACCATTCTGGAGCAGGCACCGGATTCCGCCGACGAGCCGCCGACGGCCCCGGACACCAGTCCCGTGGTGCCATGGGTGCTGTCCGGCAAGACGGCGGCGGCACTGCGGGCGCAGGCCGAGCAGTTGCGCGAGCACGTCGCCGCCTCACCCGAGCTGTCGCCGGTGGACGTTGGCTACTCACTGGCGACCGGCCGCACCGCCTTCGAGCACCGCGCGGCCGTCGTCGGGCGCAACCGCGAGGAGCTGCTGAGCGCTCTGGAGGAAGCTGCGGGCACGCAGGTGGTCGATGGCCTGACGGCGTTCCTGTTCACCGGCCAGGGCGCCCAACGACTCGGCATGGGCCAGGAGTTGCACACGGCGTTTCCCGTGTTCGCCGCCGCGTTCGACGAGGTCTGCGCCGTGGTCGACGGCCATCTCGACCGTCCGCTGCGCGAGGTGGTCTTCTCCTCAGACGCCGACGCGCTGGAGGGCACCGGATACGCGCAGGTCGCACTGTTCGCGATCGAGGTCGCGCTCTACCGCCTGGTCGAGTCCTGGGGCGTGCGCGCCGACTTCCTCGTCGGCCACTCCGTCGGTGAACTCGCCGCCGCCCATGTCGCGGGCGTGTGGTCACTCGCCGACGCGTGTGCGCTGGTGGCCGCTCGCGGCCGCCTGATGCAGGCCCTGCCCACCGGCGGTGCCATGGTCTCCGTCATCGCCTCCGAGGACGACGTCCTGCCACACCTCGTCGGCGTTGAGGACCGCGTGTCCATCGCCGCCGTCAACGGCCCCGCCTCCACCGTCCTGTCGGGCGACGAGGAAGCGGTCCTGGCCATCGTCGAGGCGGGCGGCTGGAAGTCCACTCGCCTGCGGGTCAGCCACGCCTTCCACTCGCCCCTGATGGAGCCGATGCTGGAGGAGTTCCGGCAGATCGCCCAGGGCCTGGAGTACCACGAACCCACGATCGCGCTGGTCTCCAACGTCACCGGTGACGTGGCCGATCCGGAACTCGTGTGCTCGCCGGAGTACTGGGTGCGCCACGTCCGCGAATCCGTCCGCTTCCACGACGGCATGACGACCCTGAACGCTCGCGGCGTCACCCGGTTCGTCGAGCTCGGCCCGGCCGGCGTGCTCACCGCCATGGGCCAGTCCTGCGTCCAGGACGGCGAGTTCATCCCCCTCCTGCGCAAGGACCGCCCCGAAGAGGAATCCGCCATCACCGCGCTGGGCCGCCTGCACACCACCGGCCTCGCCATCGACTGGAACACCGTCTTCCCCGGCGCCCACCGCGTCGACCTGCCCACCTACGCCTTCCAACGCGACCGCTACTGGCTCGACGCCCCACAACACACCGGAGACGTCACCCAAGCCGGCCTCGACACCACCGGACACCCCCTCCTCGGCGCAGCCCTCCCCCTCGCCGACAGCGACCGCCTCATCCTCACCGGCCGCCTCTCCCTCCGGACCCAACCCTGGCTCGCCGACCACGCCGTCTCCGGCGTGATCCTCCTCCCCGGCACCGCCTTCCTCGAACTCGCCCTCCAAGCCGCCGACCGCGTCGGCTGCGACCAGGTCGACGAACTCACCCTCGAAGCACCACTCATCCTCCCCGAGCGCGGCGCCGTCGTCCTCCAGATCACCACCGAAGCCCCCGACGACAACGGCACCCGCACCATCACCATCCACTCCCGCCCCGAGAACACCCACCCCGACCACCCCTGGACCCGCCACGCCACCGGCGTCCTCGGCCAGGGCACCTTCGACGCGTCCGACGACCTCCAGACCACCTGGCCGCCCGAGGGGGCCACGCCGATCGAGGTCGACGACCTCTACCAACGCTTCGCCGACGGCGGCTTCGCCTACGGCCCCGCCTTCCAAGGCCTCCGCAAAGCCTGGACGACCGACGGCGCCGTCTACGCCGAGGTACGGCTGCCCGACGACCAGCAGACCGCCGCCACCTCCTACGGCCTCCACCCAGCCCTGCTCGACGCCGCGCTGCACAGCATCGCCCTCGGCTCGGTCCTCGACAGCGGCTCCGACAGCGACTCCGACAGCGGCTCCGACGGCGGCGAGGGGGAAGGCCGTCTGCCGTTCTCCTGGACGGGCGTGTCCCTGCGTGCCTCCGGAGCGTCGGAGCTGCGGGTGCGGATCGGTGCCGCGGGCACCGACGCGGTCTCGGTGGCGGTCGCGGACTCCGCCGGCAGCCCGGTCGCCGTCGTCGACGCCCTGGTGCTGCGCAGGATGTCGGGCGCGCAGCTCGGATCCGCCCGCGCGTCCGGCCACGAGTCGCTGTACCGGGTCGACTGGCCGTCCGTGCCGGCCCCGGCGCGGCAGCCGTCCGGCACCAGGCTGGCCCTGGTCGGATCGGACGACCTCAAGCAGATGGAGGTCCTGGACGAGCTCGGGTTCTTCCTGGAGTCCTACACGGACCTGGACGCCCTCGCCGGTGCCGTCGCCTCGGGCAGTTCGGCCCCCGCGATGGTGCTCGTCTCCTGCCCCTCCGCGCCGGACGGCGCCGAGGCGGTCCGGGCCGCCACCCACCGCGCCCTGGCGCTGGTCCGGTCGTGGCTCGCGGACGAGCGGTTCGGGTCGTCCCGGATGGTGTTCGTCACCCGGCGGGCCGTCGGCACCGCGCCCGGTGAGGGCGTCGCCGACCTGGCCGGCGCCGCGGTGTGGGGACTGGTCCGCGCGGCGCAGTCGGAGCATCCCGACCGTTTCGTCCTGGTCGACGTCGACGAGGACGCGTCCTCCGGCCGGGCCCTGGGCGCGGCGCTGCTGTCCGGTGAGCCGCAGGTGGCGGTGCGCGGCGGCGGGCTCTCGGTGCCGCGCCTGGCCCGGGTGACGTCCGTCCCCCAGGACGCCGCGCCGGAGTGGGACTCCGACGGCACCGTGCTGATCACCGGTACGGGCCTGCTGGGCGGGCTGCTCGCCCGGCACCTCGTCCGCGAGCGGGGCGTCCGCCGGCTGGTGCTGACCAGCCGGCGCGGCCCGGCCGCCGAGGGTGCCGAGGCGCTGCGGGCCGAGCTCGCCGGGCTCGGCGCCAAGGTCACCCTCGCCGCCTGCGACGCCGCCGACCGCGGGGCGCTGGCCGAGGTCCTGGCCGCGATCCCGGCGGAGCACCCGCTGACCGCCGTGGTGCACACGGCGGGGGTCGTCGACGACGGCCTGATCGAGGGGCTCACGCCGGAGCGGCTGGACGCGGTGCTGCGGCCGAAGGTGGACGCCGTGCTGAACCTGCACGAGCTCACGCGTCACCGGGACCTCGCCGCCTTCGTGGTGTACTCCTCGGCGGCCGGGGTGGTGGGCAGTGCGGGCCAGGCCAACTACGCGGCGGCGAACGCCTTCCTGGACGCGTTCGCGCACCGCCGGCGCGGCCAGGGCCTGCCCGCCACCTCGCTCGCCTGGGGTCCCTGGGACGAGCTCAGCACGATGACGGCCACGCTCGACGCCGGTGACCTCGCCCGTGCGGCCCGCGCCGGTGTGGGCGGCTTGTCGTCCGAGGAGGGCCTGCGGCTGTTCGACGCGGCGCTCGCCCTCGGGGAGCCGTTGCTGGTGCCGATCCGGATCGACACCGGTGCCCTGCGGACCGGTGCCGCGGGCGTCGCCCTTCCCGCCGTGCTCCGCGGCCTGGTCCGCGTCCCGGGCCGCCGGGCCGCGGCCGCGGCCGGTACCGCCGCCGGTGACGGCGGCACGGGCGGCCCCACCCTGGCCGGACGGCTGGCGGCGCTGCCGGAGGCCGAACAGCTCGGTGTGCTGGTCGAGCTGGTGCGGGTCCAGGTGGCCGCCGTACTGGGCCACTCGGGGCCGCAGGCGGTGGCCGAGGACCACCAGTTCGTGGACTCCGGCTTCGACTCGCTCACCGCCGTCGAGCTGCGCAACCGGCTGAACGCCGCCACCGGGCTGCGGCTGCCCGCCACCCTCGCCTTCGACCACCGCACCCCGGCCGACCTGGCGGAGCGGCTGCGCCGCGAGCTGGCCGACGCTCCTGCCAGGGCGGACCGCGCGCCGCAGTCCCCGGACTCCGCCGGGGCGGCCCCGGCGGGCGGTTCGGCGACGCTGAGCTCCCTCTACCTGGGGGCCTTCCAGCGCGGCAAGTGGGGCGAGGCGTTCGACCTGCTGCGGGCCGTCGCCGCGCTGCGTCCGCAGTTCGGCTCCGCCGCCGAGCTCGACAGGCCGCCGACGCCGATCAAGCTCGCCCGGGGCGAGGCGCCGACCCAGGTGTTCTGCCTTCCCTCCTGCCTCGCGCTGGCCGGGCTGCACCAGTACGCGCGGTTCGCGTCGTCCTTCCGGGGGCTGCGCGACGTCTCGGCGCTCCCGCTGCCCGGGTTCGTCCGGGACGAGAGCCTCCCGACCACGATGGAGGCCGTCGTCCAGGCCCAGGCGGCCGCCGTCGCCGAGGCCGCGGACGGTGCCCCGTTCGTCCTGCTCGGAACGTCGGCGGGCGGCTGGTTCGCCCAGGCCGCGGCGGGCCGGCTCGAAGAGCTGGGCGTCCGGCCGGCCGGTGTCGTCCTGGTGGACACGTACGTGCCCAGGAGCAACTTCGTCAACCAGTTCGGGCTGGCCCTGATGGACGGCATGACCGAACGCGAGGGCACCTTCGTGGCGATGGACGACGACCGGCTGACGGCGATGGGCTGGTACCTGGACATCTGCAAGGAGTGGGAGCCGCGACCCGTCGAGGCGCCCACCCTGCTCGTCCGGGCCGAGCAGCCGCTGGGCGGCGGCGCCGCGGCGTCCACCGGGGAGTGGCGCTCCTTCTGGGACCTGCCCCATGACGTCGTCGACGTCCGGGGCAACCACTTCAGCGTGATGGAGGACCACGTCGCCTCCACCGCGGCCGCCATCGAGACGTGGATCGCGGCCCTGCCGCGGCGGGACGACGCCGGCTGAGCGCAGCCGCCGCCGCACCGCCGCTCCCCCACCCCGCTCCCCCACCCGGGACACGGTTCGCATTCGACCATTACCGGCACGACCGGTGAGACCGAAAGGGACACCCATCACCATGGCACCGCCGACCAGCGACGACGACAGCCTGTGGCTGCGCCGCTTCCACCCCCAGCCCGAGGCCACGGTGCGGCTGATCTGCTTCCCGCACGCCGGAGGATCCGCGAGCTTCTTCTTCCCGATGTCGGAGGAGATGTCCTCGGGGATCGAGGTGATGGCCGTCCAGTACCCGGGGCGGCAGGACCGCCGCACCGAGCAGCCCGTCGAGAGCGTCCAGGAGCTGGCCCGGGAAATCCACACCGTGCTCACGCGGTGGACGGACCTGCCGATCGCGCTCTTCGGCCACAGCATGGGCGCCAGCGTGGCCTTCGAGGTGGCCCGGCTGCTGGAGCAGGAGTCCGGCATCGTCCCGGCCGCCCTGTTCGCCTCCGGCCGCAACGCGCCCTCGCAGCACCGCAGCAACGAGATCCACCTGCTGGACGACAACGGCATCGTGGCCGAGCTGCAGCTGCTCAGCGGCACCGACTCCCGGGTCCTGGGTGATCTCGAACTGCTGCGCTTCGCCCTGCCCGCGATCCGCGGCGACTACAAGGCGGCGGAGACCTACCGCTATGTTCCCGGGCCCCCGCTGCGGTGTCCCGTCGTGGGGCTCGGCGGTGACAGCGACGTCCGCGTCGACGTCGAGGAGGTGGCGGCGTGGGGCGACCACACCTCCGGCACTTTCGAACTCCAGGTCTTTCCCGGCGGGCACTTCTACCTCAGCGAACAGAAGGCCGCCGTCGTGAACACGGTGTCGGATTTCCTCACCGCCCGGAACCCGATCACGTTGGTGCCTTCGCCGGGCGTCGCCGGCGGCTGAGCGCGCTGGGCCCGGGGGCCGGGAGGCCCTCCGCCGGCTGAATTCCGGATGAACACAAATTCCGGCGCATAAGGGGTGGTAGGGGTTGTCGCCGACCTTCCCGGTCAGCTTTGCTGAATGCGCCTAACGGGACCCTAGGAAAGAGAAACACACATGCGCGTGTTGTTCGCCACCGTCTCCGAGAAATCGCACCTCTACACCATGGTCCCGTTGGCGTGGGCGTTCGCCGCAGCCGGGCACGAGGTCAGGATCGCCAGCAACCCCGTCCTCACCGAGGAGATCAGCCGTACCGGTCTCACCGCCGTGTCCGTCGGCACCGACCACAACATCCACCAGCTGTTCGCCATGCACCACGAGCAGCTGGAGAACGAGATCTCGGACTGGACGCAGCCGTTCGCGGACCAGCAGACCTGGGAGAAGGTGCTCACCAAGTACCGGATGAGCGTCCAGTTCGCCTACCGGATCTACAACGACGGCATGGTCGACGACCTGGTGACGCTCGCCCGGGACTGGCAGCCGGACCTGGTCATCTGGGACCCGCTGACCTACGCGGCGCCGGTGGCGGCCCGCGTCGTCGGCGCCGCCCACGCGCGCATGCTGTGGTGCGTCGACGTCTACTCCACGATGCGCTCGGCCTTCCTGGAGCTGATGGCGCAGCAGCCGGAGGACCAGCGCGAGGACCCGCTGGCCGCCTGGCTGACCGAGCTGCTGACCCGCTACGGCTCCGACTTCGCCGAGGAGGTCACCACCGGCCAGTGGACCATCGACCAGATCCCGGACAGCCTCCAGCTGCCGCTGGACGTCAAGCGCGTCCCGCTGCGCTGGGTGCCGTACAACGGGCCGTCGGTGGAGCCGGCGTGGGTCCGCGAGAAGCCCCTGCGTCCCCGGGTCTGCCTGACCTCCGGCGTCTCCTTCGGGGCGCTGGGCGGTTCCTTCGTTCCGGTCCAGGAGATCCTGGACGCGGTCGCGGACCTCGACATCGAGCTCGTCGCGGCGCTGCCCGCGGAGGTGTCCGCCGGACTGGAGCGGGTGCCGGCCAACACCCGCCTGGTCGACTTCGTGCCGCTGAACACCCTGCTCCCCAGCTGCTCCGCCATTCTCCACCACGGCGGATTCGGTTCCTGGACGACCGCGCTGGTCCACGGTGTTCCGCAGTTCATGGCCCCGATCCGGTTCGCGGACTGGTGGAACAAGGCGGCCGCCCTGGAGGGCGCGGGCGCGGGAATCTACGTGCACGCCGGTAAGCTCACGGCCCAGGGCGTGCGCGAGGGGATAGAGCGGCTGCTCAACGAGCCCTCCTTCCGCGAATCCGCCGCCCGACTGCAGGCGGAGATCAAGTCCACGCCGAGCCCGGCCGACCTCGTGCCGGTGCTCGAGAAGCTGACCACGGAGCACCACTAGTGAAATACCGCGAACTGTCCATCGGCGGGGCTTTCGCCTTCACGCCGACCGTCTTCCCCGACGACCGGGGGACGTTCTGCGCGAACTACACCGCCTCCACCTTCACGGAGGCGATCGGGCACCCGCTGCGGCTGGGGCAGTACCACAACAGCGTGTCCCGGCGCGGCACGCTCCGCGGGGTCCACTTCGCGGACGTGCCGCCCGGGCAGGCCAAGTTCGTCACCTGCACCCGCGGCTCGCTGCTCGACGTGGTGGTGGACCTCCGGGTGGGCTCGCCCACCTTCGGGCAGTGGGACTCCCTGGTGCTGGACGCCGTCGCGTGCCAGGGGATCTACCTCTCCGAGGGGCTCGGGCACGCGTTCATGGCCCTGGAGGACGACACCGTGGCCGCGTACCTCAACTCGACCGAGTACAACCCGGGCGCGGAGCACGAGATCGACCCCTTCGATCCCGACCTCGCCCTGCCCTGGCCCGAGGACATCACGCCCCTGGTGTCGGACCGGGACCGCAACGCGCCCACCCTGCAGCAGGCCCTGCAGGCCGGTGCCCTGCCGGACTACGAGGCCTGCTCGGCACGCTACGCTGCACTTCGCACGAACTGACGTCTCGCGGTACCGGGCACCCCGTGTACTGACGGCACGCTCTGTCGACAGCTCCACCGCCGGTTGTGCCCACAGCCGGCGGTGGAGCCGTGCCGTTCACCGGACGGAAGGCCGCCGATGCCCGCATCGGGGGCCCGAAGCGGATGCGGGTCCACCCGTGTCCGACGGCGCGGAATGCTGGGAATCCCGGTGGAGGAAGAAAGAGAAGGCATGCCGGTGATCGAGGTCCAGAACCTCCGCAAGACCTACGGCGACCACGTCGCCGTGGACGATGTCTCCTTCTCCGTGGAGGAGGGCGAGATATTCGGCGTCCTCGGCCCGAACGGCGCCGGCAAGACGACGATCGTGGAGTGCGTCGAGGGCCTGCGCCGGTACGACGGCGGCACGGTCTCCGTGATGGGGCTCGACCCGCACCGCGACAAGGAGCAGCTGCGCCAGCGCATCGGCATCCAGCTCCAGGAGAGCGAGCTGCCGCCCCGGCTCAAGGTCTGGGAGGCGCTGCAGATGTACAGCACCTTCTACAGCGACCCGGCCGACTGGCGGAGCCTGATCACCGACTGGGGCCTGGAGAAGAAGCGCGACAGCCGCTTCGGGCAGCTGTCCGGAGGCCAGAAGCAGCGGCTGTCCATCGCCCTCGCGCTGGTCGGCAACCCCCGGATCGCGGTGTTCGACGAGCTGACGACCGCGCTCGACCCCCGGGCCCGCCGGGAGACCTGGGAGCTGATCGAGAAGGTCCGCGCCCAGGGCGTCACCGTCCTGCTGGTGACCCACTTCATGGAGGAGGCCGAGCGGCTCTGCGACCGCATCGCGGTGATCAAGGAAGGGCGGCTGGCGGCCCTCGACACCCCGGCCGGCCTGATCTCCGCCGCCGACGCCGAGCAGCGCCTGCGCTTCGTGCCCTCCGCCCCGCTGGACGACTCCCTGCTGACCGCGCTGCCCGAGGTCACGTCGGTGACCCGGGCCGGTTCCCGGGTGACGGTGACCGGCACGAACAACCTGGTGTACGCGGTGGTCGCGGTCCTCGCCCGGCACGCGATCGTCCCCGACGAGCTGCGCCTGGAGCAGCCGACGCTCGAGGACGCCTTCGTGAAGCTCACCGGTACCGCCCCGGTCGGAAACTGACCCGTGTCCCGACCGACCGACTCCGGGCCGCACCGGCCCCAGGACTCCCTGCCGCCGGCCCGTCCGGCGACCACCCCGACCGAAGGCGGCCCCCGTCCGCCAGGAGGACACCCATGACCGGGCGCTCCCAGCTCACCCTCGTCGAGACGAAGCTCTTCCTCCGTGACCCGACCGCGGTGTTCTTCGTGATCGCGCTGCCGGTCATGCTGTTGGGGATCTTCCACATCATCACCACCAACTCGGACGACACCCCCGACCGGAAGCTCGCGATGGCGGCGTTCGTCCCGGCCATGGCGATGTCCATGTGCCTCACCATGCTGTCGCTGAACCTGCTGCCCACCACCCTGGCGACCTACCGGGAGAAGGGGATACTGCGCCGCATGGCGGCCAGCCCCGTCCACCCCGTCAACCTGCTGCTCGCCCAGCTCGTGATCAACCTGGCGACCGCCGTCGTCGCGGCGGTGCTGGTCCTGGGCGTCGGCCGGTTCGCGTTCGACACGGCGCTGCCGGAGCAGGTGCCCGCCTTCCTGCTGACCTTCGCGCTCGGCGCCTGGGCGCTGTTCTCGGTCGGCCTGGTCGTCGCCGCGATGGCGCCGGGAAGCCGCGCGGCGACCTCGATCGGCCTGTCGCTGCTGTTCCCCAGCCTGTTCTTCGGAGGGGTGTTCCTCCCCAAGGAGCAACTGCCCGACACGGTGGCCACCATCGGGGACTACACGCCCCTGGGCGCCACCCTCCAGGCCCTGCGGGACTCCTGGGAAGGACACTGGCCGCAGACCCTGCACCTGGTCGTCCTCGCGACCGTCGGCGTGCTGTGCAGCGTGCTGGCGTCCAGGTTGTTCCGCTGGCAGTGAGACCCTGGCCCGACATCCGCCCACGCGAGCCCCGGGGTGGCCACCCCGGGTCTCCCTGACGCGGTCGACCGTCGGCCGATGGCCGGCGGCAGCCGCAGAGTACAAGTACCGGAAAAGGAATCTGTAGATGGAGTACACCTACCTCGGCCGCACTGCCCTCCAGGTGAGCCGGCTCTGCCTCGGCACGCTGAACCTGGGGGTCCGGGCGACCAAGGAAGAGAGTTTCGAGATCTTGGACCGCGGTCTGGACCGCGGGATCAACTTCCTCGACACCGCCAACCAGTACGGCTGGCAGGTCCACAAGGGCTTCACCGAGGAACTGCTCGGCGAGTACTTCGCCCAGGGCGGCGGACGCCGCGAGCAGGTCGTGCTCGGCACCAAGGTGTTCACCCCGATGACCGACCGTCCCAACGACGGCGGCCTGTCCGCCCGGCACATCATCGCCTCGTGCGAGGACTCGCTGCGCCGGATGCAGACCGACTGGATCGACATCTTCCAGATGCACCACATCGACCGCCACGCCCCCTGGGACGAGGTCTGGCAGGCGATGGAGATGCTGACCCAGCAGGGCAAGGTCCGGTACGTGGGCTCGTCCAACTTCGCCGGCTGGCACATCGCCGAGGCGCAGGAGGCCGCGAAGCGCCGCAACTTCCTCGGCATCGTGTCCGAGCAGTCCGTCTACAACCTGGTCACCCGGTACATCGAGATGGAGCTCATCCCGGCCGCCCAGAAGTACGGGGTGGCCGTCCTCGCCTGGTCGCCGCTGCACGGCGGGCTGCTGAGCGGCGCGCTGCGCAAGCTGCAGGAGGGCACCGCCGTCAAGACCGCGCAGGGCCGCGCGGTGGAGGCGATGGAGAAGCACCGCGACGCCATCGCCGCGTACGAGAAGCTCTGCGACGACATCGGCGCCGACCCGGCCGAGGTGGGCCTGGCCTGGGTCATGTCCCGGCCCGGGATCACCGCGCCGGTCATCGGCCCGCGCAGCATCGCCCAGCTCGAGAGCGGTCTGAACGCCCTGGAGCTGAAGCTGTCGGACGAGGTGCTGGCCGAGCTCGACCGGCTGTTCCCGCCGATCGGCAACGGCGGCCCCGGCCCGGAAGCGTGGGCCTGGTGAACACTCTCACGACCCGCGTCGCGCGCTCCGCGCACGCGCTGGACACCCCCACCGCCACCCTGGCCGGCTTCCAGGAGTGGCTCGACGCGCGCAGCCGCGCCGACGAGTCGAGGATCGAGCGGATACCCTTCGCGGACATGCGCGGATGGGGCTTCGCGCCCGAGACGGGCAACCTCGTCCACGACAGCGGCCGCTTCTTCAGCGTCGAGGGTCTGGACGTCAGCATGCCGGGCCTCCCGGTCGAGACGTGGACCCAGCCGATCCTGCTCCAGCCGGAGATCGGCATCCTCGGCATCATCGCCAAGGAGTTCGACGGTGTGCTGCACTTCCTGATGCAGGCCAAGATGGAGCCCGGCAACTGCAACGGGCTGCAGCTCTCGCCGACCGTGCAGGCCACCCGCAGCAACTACACCCGGGTCCACAAGGGCGCGGCCGTCGCCTACGTGGAGTACTTCCAGCAGCCCGGGCGGTACCGGACCCTCGCCGATGTGCGCCAGTCCGAGCAGGGCTGCTGGTTCTACGGCAAGCGGAACCGCAACATCATCATCGAGGTGGACGAGGACGTCGAGGTCCTCGACGGGTTCCACTGGCTGACCCTGCGACAGCTGCACGAGCTGCTCGTCGTCGACGACCTGGTCAACATGGACTCGCGCAGCGTCCTCGCCTGCCTGCCCTTCCCGTTCCAGGGCAGCGAGCTGGGCGACGCCGGTTCGGACGCCGTGTCCGTCGGCACGGACCTGCTCAGCTGGATCACCGAGGCGCGCACCCGGTACGAGCCGCGCGCCGAGCTCGTCCCGCTGAACAAGGTCCAGCACTGGAACCGCTCGGCGGACCGCATATCCCACGAGAACGGCACGTTCTTCAGCGTCATCGCGGTGGACGTCCAGGCCGGCGGCCGTGAGGTCCGCAGCTGGACCCAGCCCATGATCGAGCCGCACGGCATCGGGCTGTCGGCGTTCCTGACCCGGCGCGTCGACGGCGTCCTCCAGGCGCTGGTGCACGCACGCGTGGAACCGGGGTTCACGGACGTCCTGGAGCTCGCGCCCACCGTCCAGTGCACGCCCGAGAACTACGCCCTGCTGCCGGCCGCCGCCCGGCCGGCGCTGCTCGACGACGTGCTCGAGGCGCCGCGCGAGCGGGTGCTGTTCGACTCGGTGCTCTCGGAGGAGGGCGGGCGCTTCTACCACGCCCGCAACCGCTACGTCGTCATCGACGCCGGCCCCGGCCTGCGCGACGAGGTGCCCGGGCCCGACTACCGGTGGATACCGGTCGTGGAGCTGCTCGGGCTGATACGGCACAGCCACTACCTCAACATCGAGGCCCGCACGCTGCTCGCCTGCCTGCAGAGTGTGGACGCCCCGGCGCTGGCGCAGTAGCGACCGATCCGGGCCCGCGCGCCGCACCGACCGCCACCCGGCGGCGGCGCGGCGCGCGGGCCCGGCCGCGTGCGGGGGCCCGGGGCGGACGGGCGCACGCGGTGCGCGCCGACCTCGGAGCGACGGGCGGCCTGCGCCGACGGCGGGCGATACGGGCAGGGTCACGCACTGCCACCCGATCCGTACCATTTCGATACCGAAGCCTGGATGAGCTGGGAAGATGCTCGCCGGGCGGGGCGGGCCCCGGTAGCATCCGGCTCAGGCCACCCCGGACCGGCGCAGGCGGCGCAGCACCGCCGTGCCGTTCCGCCGGGCGGCAGACTCCCGCGGGTCCGCCCGGGGGCGGCCTCCGGCACGACCGGCCGGTGGCGTCGCCCGACGGTGCCCGTGTACACGGCACGCGCGAAAGGGCAGTCGCGCGGAACGGCGAAGGGCAGCGTCTTGGCGGACAGACTCACCGGTGGCGACTCCTCACTCCTGCGGCGGATCAACGCGGCGGTGACCCTCCGGGCGCTGCGCGAGGGCCATGCGGTGACCCTGACCCAACTGGTCGGCGACACCGGGCTCTCCCGGCCGACGGTCGAGGGCGTCATCGAGGGGCTGGTGGAGACCGGCCTGGTCGCCGAGGTCGAACAGCCGCAGACGGGTGGTCAGCCCGGCACCGGGCGGCGCGGGCGGCCGGCCCGGTGGTTCCGGTTCCGGGCCGAGGCGGGGCACATCCTCGGCATCGAGATCGGCGTGCACGACATCCGGATCATCCTCGCCGACCTCGCCGGCGAGGTGGTCGGCAGTCACTTCCGGCCGGTCGAGGAGACCCTGGACGCGGAGGAGCGGCTCACCGCGGTGCGGTCGGTGGTCGCGGAGGTGCTGCGCAAGGCGGGCGTGTCCCGGGACAACCTGTGGGCGGTGGGCGTCGGCACGCCGGGCATCGTCGACCGGGACGGCACCGTGCAGTTGGGCACCGCGATGCCCGGGTGGACCGGGCTGGACCTCGGGGCACGGCTGCGGCGCTCGTTCCGCTGCCAGGTGATGATCGAGAACGACGCCAACCTGGCCGCGATCGCCGAGCACTGGCAGGGCGCGGCGGTCGGCGCCGACGACGTCGTGTTCGTCATGGCGGGCCTGAGCCCGGGCGCCGGCTCGCTCATCAACGGCCGCCTGCACCGGGGCTTCGGCGGCGCGGCCGGCGAGATCGGCACGCTGCACCTGCTGGGGCAGGAGGTGACGCCGGAACGGCTGCTCTCCACCACCGGCAAGCCGCTCAACCCGCTGGACGAGGCGGCGGTGGCGCGGGTGCTGAAGCTGGCGCGCGAGGGCGACGAGGTGGCGCAGGTCGCGACGGACCGCTTCCTGACCCGCCTGGTGCAGAGCGTCGCCGCCCTCGTGCTGGCCATCGACCCGCAGCTCGTCGTCATCGGCGGCTGGGCCGCCGGCCTCGACGGCGTCCTCGACCCCCTGCGCGAACGCCTCGCCCAGTTCACCCTCCGCGCCCCCGAGGTGGCCCTGGCCGCCCTCGGCTCGGAGGTCGTCGCGATGGGCGCCCTCCGGGTGGCCCTCGAACAGGTCGAGGAGCAGCTCTTCGCCGTCAACCCCCCGACGGCCGAACCGGGTTCGCCCCGGTCCTGACCACGGCCCGGCCCCGACCACGCCGCTCGCGGCAGTGGTCGGGGCCGGGCCGGTATCAGGTCACCGGTCGAGCCTGCGCCTGGCCTCGTCAAGGGCCCAGTGGACGAACGCCACCGGCAGGTTGTCCACCTCCGCAGGCACGCTCACCACGGCATCCGCCCAGGTGCCGTCCTCCGGCCTCATCGGGCGCTCACCAGGGTGAGGCCGGGCGCGAAGGCGCTGCGGGCCGCCTGCGCGGGCAGGCCGCTCAGGGCGTCGGCGGTCCGCTCGGCGAGGAGCAGGGCCTCGGGCAGCACGGGGACGGCCGTCGACGCACCGCCGACCACGGCCTCCCAGTCGAACTCGGCGCTCCGCCCCGTCCGGTCGACGACGAGTGCCGCCGTCTCCTGCGGGCGGGCCCGCGCCTCACCGAGCAGGACCTCCGCCACCGTGTCCGCCTCCCGGACCGTCAGGGCGTCGAGGAAGTAGGTGTGCTTCTCCCACCCGTAGCCCGAGTACGCGATCCCGCACACCACGTCGCTGTCCGCGGTGAACCACCACTTCAGCGTGAGGTCACCGAGGGAGAGCCCGACGAGCTCGGCGACCCGGCCGGCCGGAAGGCGGACGTGCTCGCCCTCGGCGTCCAGCAGGACGGCGGTGTCGAAGCCGGGCTGGACCAGGTGGATCCCCGCCCGCCCGAAGGCCTCGGCCAGGAGCTCGAAGTCGCGGCCGGAGGTGCGGGTGCGGTACCAGTCGATGAACGCGTCACTCGTCATCGCAGTCGTCCTCCATGCTGAACAGGAACACGTTGTCCTTGCCGAGGACCTTCTCGGCCGCCTTGATGACGTTGTCCGGCGTGTTGGCCTCGTCGAAGTAGTACATCGCCCGCACGCCCTGCTGGTCGGCCACCCACTTGCCGATCTTGAGCTTGTCGACGAACTTCGGGAAGTTCTTGGCCTTCGCGGCGCCGCCGACGAAGACATACTCGCCGTTGGGACCGAGCACGTCGAGTCCGGTCTTGCCGATGTTCGGCCGCACCAGCGGGATGTCCTGGCCCTTGGCGTCCTTCATGACCCGCCCGCCGATCAGCCGGGCGACGCGCTCCTCACGGTTGTCGCCCAGGGCCGCCCCCCGGTTCGGCGGGCTGGCGTCGCAGTTGGGGGCGTCCACCGTCGGGGGCTTCTTGCCGCCCTGGCCGGCGTCGGCCGGGACGGGGTCGAGGGCGCCGTTGGGGAGGCGGCCGGCGGCGGCGGTGTCGGTGGGGCAGGTGTCGGCGGGGCCGCCGGTGCCGCAGCCGCCGTCGGGGTCGGCGGGGTTGTCGACATGGGGGTCGGGGCTGTTGGTGTCGGCGGGGATCGGGAGCTGGATGGGGTTGGCGAAGTCGATCAGGGCCTTGCGCAGGGTCTCCCAGAGGTGGCGGACGCTGACCTGCGGTCCGCTCTCGACCCATGAGCCGTCGGAGTAGTGGGTGGTGATGAAGGTGGTGTCGGTGATCCAGGTGTCGGTGCGGGTGAAGAGGTAGGTGTCGTCCCACCAGTGACTGGTCTCGGTGCGGACGTCCTCGGTGGTGCGCCAGCTGGTGCCGGTCCGGTACACGACCGGCTTGGGCGGGGTGGCCTGCGGGCGCGGCACCCGGGTCACGGTGGCGGTGATCTTGGTGCCGCTGGGCCGCGGCGGGCTCTTGGCGGCCGGGTCGGTGGTCCCGCTGGCGCGCGGGCGCTGGACGCGCGGGTCGTCGCGCGGGTCGAAGCGCGGGGTGACGGTGGTGCCGGTGGAGGCGGGGCTCAGGCTGCCGTCCGCGTTGACGATCGAGTAGACGACGACGCCGGCGATGACCGCGGCGATGATGGTGCCGACCACGATCGCGGTCACGCAGCCGACGGCGCACACCACCGCCGCGCCGGCGGCCTCGGCGACGGTGCCGCCGACGGCGACGATCTCGGCGCCGGTCGCGGCGAGGCTCTCCAGGGCGACGGCCCCGGCGGAGTCGGCGGCGGCCACCAGGGCCCCGCCGACCGTGCGCGTCCCGGCGGCGAGGAGTTCGTAGCCCTCGCCCCACATGGCGGCGAAGGCCTCCTCGGTGAGGTCGAGGGCGTGGCCGATGCCGCCGAGGAGGCTGCCGACGGCGTTGTGGCCGCTCGGGTCCCAGTTGCCGATCGGATTGGCGTTGCCGTAGCCGTAGCGGTTGGTGGCGGCGGCGGAGCCGAGGCCGGGTACGCGGTCGTCGGCGGAGGTGAAGCGGCCGGTGCCGGGGTCGTACCAGCGGGCCTGGGCGTGCACCCGGCCGGTGGCGGGGTCGGTCCAGCCGCCCTGGAAGCCGAGGCCGGGGGCGGCGCCGGTGGTGGCGGTGGGCTTGCCGAAGGGGCTGTAGGAGCGCCCGGCGGCGAGCGCGCCGCTGGCGGTGTCGGTGGCGCCGAGGACGTCGTGGTGCGCGTTGGTGAGCAGGGTGCGGGCGGTGCCGCCGCCGCTCGGCGCCGCGGCGAGCGGGGTGCCGTCCAGCGCCCGGGCGTAGGACCAACTGCCGTCGGAGTCCGGCTCCTTGGCGAGTCCCGGGTAGGTGAAGGAGGCCGCCGCAGCGGCTCCCGCCGTCGCGGCGGTGAGGCGGTCGAGGGCGTCGTAGGCGTAGGAGCGGCCGTCGACACCGGTGAGCCGGCCGAGCGCGTCGTAGCGGTTGGTGGAGGAGGCGGTGACGGCGCCGGCGGCGTTCTTGGTGGTCGTGGTGGCGAGCGTGCCGCGCGGGGTGAAGGTGTAGCTGGTGGTGGCGCCGTCGGCGGCGGTGCTGGAGGTGAGGCGGTTGCGCGGGTCGTAGGCGGCGGTGCTGGTGCCGGTGGTGGTGTGCTGGGCGGGGGTGCCGGTCCAGTCGGTGACGGAGGTGCGGTTGCCGGCGGCGTCCCAGCCGTAGTCGGTGCCGGTGCCCCTGGTGGTGTCGGTGACCCGGGTGAGCCGGCCCGCCGGGTCGTAGTCGTACGTCTCGCCGTGCGGGTCGGCGGTGCCGGTGGAGCCGCTGGTGAGCAGCCGGCCGGCCGGGTCCCAGCTGTAGGTGAGCTGGGTGGAGAGGTGGCCGGTGGGGTCGGTGACGGTGTCGGTGGTGACGCGGCCGAGGCCGTCGTAGGCCAGGGTGCGGGTGGGTCCGGGGGTCTGGCCGGCCTTGCGCTGTTCGGTGGTGACCTGGCCGGCCGGGTCGTGGGTGAGGGTGCGGGTGAGGCCGGAGAGGCTGTCGGTGACGGTGGCGAGGTCGGTGTTGCCGTTCCAGGTGTAGCTGACCCTGGCGCCGCCGGGGTCGGTCTCGGTGAGCGGGCGGGCTGCGGCGTCGTAGGTGAAGGCGCTGGTGCCGAGCGGGCCCTGGCTGCCGGTGAGCAGACCGCGGTCGTCCCAGCCGAAGGTCTGGGCGCCGCCGGGGGCGGAGGCGGAGGTGATCCGGCCGGCGAGGTCGTAGCCGAAGGTGCGGGAGGCGTCGCCGTCGCCGCCGGTGCCGGCCTCGGTGGTCAGCCGGCCGAGGCCGTCGTAGCCGAACGTGCGCTTCACGCCGCCGGGTTCGGTGATGCCGGTGACCTGTCCGGCCGCGTCGTAGGCGGTGGTGGTGGTCCGGTCGGCGGCGGACTGGTCGGCGGGGACGGCCGGCAGCGACTGCGCCTCCGCCAGGCCGAGCGTGTTGTACCGCTGGTGGGTGGCGTTGCCGTTGGCGTCGGTGATCCGGGTGAGCCGGCCGAGCAGGTCGTGGCCGAGGCCGGTGACCGGGGCGGAGGCGGCGTCGCCGGGGCGTACGGGCGGGTCGGTGAGTGTGGTCGCCTGGTTGCGGGCGTCGTAGGCGGTGCGCCGGACCTGGCCGTCGGGGTCGGTGACGCTCACCGTGTTGCCGGCCGCGTCGTAGCCGTAGCCGGTGCGGGCGAGCACGGTGCCGGCCGGGTCGGCGACGGCCTCGGCGGTGGCCCGGCCGGCCAGGTCGTAGCTGGTGCTGGAGATGCGGCCGAGCGGGTCGGTGACGGTCGCGGTGCGGCCGGCGAGGTCGTAGGTGTACCGGGTGGTGCCGCGGCCGGCCGGGGTGCTGGAGGCCGGCTCGCCCAGCTTGTCGTAGGTGTACGTGGTGGTGGTCGTGCCGAGGGTCTCGGTGAGGACGTCGCCGAAGTCGTCGTGGGTGTAGGAGGTGGTGTAGGTGTCGGGGGTGGCGGTGCCGTTGCGGACCACCGAGGTGGCGGAGATCCGCCGGTCCATGCCGTCGTAGACGGCGAGGGTCTGGGCGCCGGTCGGGTCGATGACGGACAGCACGTTGCCGTTGTCGTCGCGGCGCACCACGGTGACGCCGGGCGCGGCCCCGGGGGCGGCGGGCGGCAGGGTGGTGCGCACCACCCGGTCGCGCAGGTCGTAGGTGTAGGTGGTGGTGCGGCCGAGGGCGTCGGTGTGCGCGGTGGTGTTGCCGTCCGCGTCGTACGTCCACTTCTCGACGGGGTTCAGGGCCGCGGTGGCACCCGGCGGGGTGTAGGCGGGCAGCCGGGCCTCGGTGCGGCGGCCCTGCTGGTCGTACAGGTAGCGGGTGACCCGGCCGGTGGAGTCCTTGAGGTCGGTGAGTTCGCCGAAGGTGTTGTAGCCGCGGGTGGTGACGGCCTGCTGGGCGGTCGGGGTGGCGCCGGGGGTGCCGTCCTCGACCCGGGCGGCGGGGAGGGTCACGGTGCTGGGCCGGCCGAGCAGGTCGTAGCCGGTGGTGGTGGTGTACCCCGGGTCGGGCTGGCCGGGGGCGCCGGGTTGCGGCATGCCGCGCGGGTCGGTGGAGGCGAGGACGCGGCCGCGGGCGTCGCGCAGGTAGCCGGTGACCAGGGCGGTGCCGGCGTCGGGGTGCGCCACGGTGCGGGCGAGCTGGCCGGTGGCCTGGTCCCAGACGTTCTCGCGGGTCTCGGTGCGGGTGCCGTCGGTGACGGTGGTGGCGGTGACCAGGCCGGCCTTGTCGTAGGCGGTGGTGGTGGTGCGGTTGAGGCCGCCGGGGTCGGCCGTGGTGGTGGTGTGGCGGTTGGCGGCGTCGTAGCCGTAGGTGGTGGTGCGGGCGGCGGGGCCGTCGCCGCGGACGTCCTTCACGACGTTGCCGGCGTTGTCGTAGGTGAAGGTGTGCAGGGTGATCTCGCGGCTGCTGGTCCCGTCCTGGCTGGTCAGCGAGTACTTCTCGGTGAGCACCAGGTCGTCGGCCGTGTAGGTGTAGGTGACCAGGTGGCCCATCGCGTCGGTGGCGGCGGAGAGACGGCCGGCCCGGTCGTAGCCGAAGGTCTTCAGCCGGATGCCGCGCTTCGGGGGGTTCGACGCGCCCGGGTCGTCGACGAAGTCCTTGAGGTCGACGGCGGTGAGCCGGCCGTTGACGTCGTAGCCGTAGACGTAGTGCGCGCCGTTGGGGCTCCAGCTGTCGGTGACGTTGCCGACCTGGTCGTACGTCACGCGCTTGGTGGTGACGCCGTCCTGGACGACGCTGGTGAGCCGGTCCTGGGCGTCGTAGCCGTAGGTCGTGGTGCGCGCGGCGTCCCCGCCCTGGGCGGCCGGGGTGAGGTCGGCGACGGTGCGGGTCGCGAGGTTGCCGTCCGGGTCGTAGGTGTAGCTGGTGCGCGCGCGGTGGGTCACGCCGGTGACGGGGTTGGTGACGGCGGGCCCGGTCTCGGTCGCGAGCCGGCCGGCCTGGTCGTAGGTGTAGTCGGTGGCGACGCCCGCGGGGTTGGCGGGGTCGGAGACGGTGCGCGAGGTGACCCGGCCGAGGTCGTCGTGGAGGATGTCGACGACCTCCCCGGTGGGGCTGGTGGTCCGGGTCTGGTCGTTCTCGGCGTCGTAGCCGTAGCGGGTGGTGCGCCCGCCCGCGTCGGTGACCGCGACGGGGACGAAGCAGGCGCCGATCTTGTCGGGTCCCTGGTGCCTGGGGTGGATGTCGTTGACGATCGGCTGGGCGAGCACGCTCCCGCAGCCCCAGGTCGTGGTGGTGACGCCGCCCGTCGGATCGGTCTCGGTGAGTTGGTCGCCGAGCTCGTCGTAGGTCTGCTCGGTGGTGTGGCCGTTGGCGTCGGTCGAGCGGATCGGCGCGCCGTTGCGCCGGTCGGAGGGCCAGGCCGGGTTGGTGTAGTACTCGGTCCGTTCGGTGTACGGCTGCGTCGGGGTGCGGTAGCGGGTGACGGTGCTGCGCGCCCCGGTGATGTTGTCCCAGCCGTACCGGGTGACGTTGTCGTTCTCGTCGACGAACGCGGTGGGCCGGCCGAAGGCGTCGTACAGGAACATCCGGGTGCGGCCGGGCGGCGGCGTCGGGGTGCCGTACCACCGGTACTCCAGCTGGCCGGCCTGGTTGTACCGGTAGTAGGTGTGCACGCCGCGCGGGTCGGTGCGGTGCACCAGGAGCGTCGGGGACGGGCCGGTGGTGTCGGTGCTGCGGTCGTACGTCCAGCCGTTGTCGACGCCGGTGGCGGAGTTGTCGGCCTTGCCGACGTGCTGGACGAGGGCGCCGTCGTAGCCGATGGTCGTGGCGTTCGCGGCCCGCGCCCGCTGGACCTTGACCAGGCGGTTGGGGCCGCCGCCGGGGCGGGAGGCCTCGTAGGTGTAGGTGGTGCAGCCGCCGTCCGGGCCGCAGGCCTTGGTGAGGTAGTCGCCGGTGTAGGTGTAGTTCCAGGTGAGCGCCCCGGAGCCGGAGAAGCTCGCGCTGGTGGAGACGGCGATGACGTGGCCGGCGTACCAGCGCAGGTGGAGCTTGCGGTCGGCACTGACGAGGTTCATCCGCGAGGCGGAGACCTTCCCGCTGCCGTCGTAGTCGCGTTCCAGCTGGAGGTTGGCGAAGCCCTGCTGGCGGCCGATCATCCAGACGGGGCCGCCCAGGTAGTAGTCGAGGCCGCCGAACCGCAGGTGGCCCTGCTCGATCCACTGGCCGACGTTGGTGCCGCCGTACTCGGAGACGAGCGCGCCGTCGGGGTTGCGGCCGAAGTTGACCTTGCGGCCGTCCTCCAGGGCCAGGGTGAGCAGACCGTTGCCGTTGTCGGTCATCCCCATGTCCCACAGCGAGGACCAGCCGATGCCGAAGGACCCGTTCGCGGTGCCGGCGCTGTTGTACGTCCGCTGCACCTGGAGGCCGATACCGGACTGCGGGAAGTCCGCGTCGGTCTCCTGGCGGGTGTAGTTGCCGAGGTAGAGGTTGACGCCGGCCTCGTCCAGCGCGCCCGGGTCCAGGCCGAGGCGGGCGGCGTCGTTCGGCGGCGGGACGACGACGGTGAACGGGCTCATCCCGCTGTACGGCGAGGTGTAGCCGCTGTCCTGGACGCGCAGCCGCCACCAGTAGGCGGTGTTCCAGCGCAGCGCGCCGGCGGGCGGCGTCCAGTTGGTCATCACGCCGAAGCTCTTCGGGTGCGCGGGCACGCCCTGCCAGCCCGAGCCCCAGCAGGTGCCCTTGGCCGGGTCGCTGTCGGTGCAGAGCTGGTACTCGACCTGGACGGGCGTGCTGGCGTCGTCGCCGACGAAGGCGGAGAGCGGCTGGGTGAGGGAGGCGACGGTGGATCCGACGGCGGGCCAGCCGTCGCTCGCGGTGGGCGCGTAGTGCGGCACGGTCAGCGCGGCGGCCTGGGCCGCGGGCACGCCGTAGTGGGAGAAGAAGTACGCGCCGTTGCCGGTGTCCGCCATCTCGTACACCAGCAGGTAGCTGCCCTGACCGAGGTACGGGACGACGGCGTCGAAGGTGAGGGAGTGCCCGGGGGCGACGTCGGCGGGCAGCGTGGTGTAGGCGGCGATGTAGTTGATGAGGGACTGGTCGGCGCCGTAGAGGTGCAGGCCGAGGGACTGGCCGGTGGTGGTCCAGGTGAAGTTCGAGGTGTTGGTGACGGTCAGCCGCAGGTAGCCGACCGCGTCGTAGCGCGGGGCCAGGACCAGCTGGCCCACCTGGTAGGTCGCGCCGTAGGTCTGCGCGGCGACGGCCTTCGGGGCTGCTTCGGCCTGCGGGGCTGCTTCGGCCTTCGGGTTCGCCAGTTGCTCCAGGGTCAGCGGGGCCGGCCCGGCGGCGTGGCGGCGCTTGCCGGTGTCGTCCACCTCGGGCTGCGGAATGCGGTACTCCGGCGCCTTCCCCGTCGCGGCGGAGAGCTCGTCGGCCCGCTTGCGGTGCTCGGTGGCGTCCGGGGCGGCGGGCGGGCCCGGCGCGGGCCGCGGCGGCTGCTTCGCGGCCTCGACCTCGGCGGCGATCCCGGCCCGCTCCTGGGCGAGCGGGCTGTCGTCGGGGGCCGCTTCCTGCGTCGGTGGCGGCTCGGCGGTCCGCGCGTCGGCGCTGACCTTGCCGGGCGGCAGCGGTTTGGAGACCACCGTGTGGTCCCGGCCCGCGGCCCACGCGGCGGTCGGCGGGATGCCGAGGCCGAGCGCGAACATCGACAGGACGAGCAGTTGCGCGAGGCGGCGCCCGGCCGGGCCACCGCCGATCCTTCCGTACCAGTGTGCGTTCACGTGCGCGTTCACGTGCGAGTTCACGGCCCCACCCCAGGATCGCCGGACACTTGGCTTGCACGAACAGGCCTTGCACGAACATGCCTTGCGTGCACCGGTCCTGCACCACGGAGCCTCGGGCGGACCGGTCGCACAGAAATCGTCCGTAACCTATCGACCCTTGCGGCGCACCGCCCAGGGCCGAACCCGAACGGTTCCCCCTCGTTCAGGAACCCGTGATCTGCGGGAGGCCCCGGGGTGGACGGGATGGACGGGGCCGCACCGAAACGGCCCAGGCCCGGGCGCCTGGTGGGGCGCTCGGGCCTGGGCCTGAGGGTTTTCGGGAGTGGTTCAGGAGGCGGCGGCACCCACGGGGGTGGCACCGACGGGGGTGACCTCGACGAGGCCGGTCTCACCGAAGGTCAGCTTGCAGGTGTCCGCGCGGTAGGTGGAGACGGCGAGCGCGACGAGCCGGCCGGCCGCGGCGTACTGCGTGGTCATCACCAGCACCGGCGAGCCGGGCGGGCGCTCCAGCAGGGCGGCCTGCTCGGCCTCGGCGACGCCCAGCTCGACCGAGCGGGACTCGCCGTCGACCTCCAGGCGCTCCAGCTGGCGCAGCACCGAGCGGGCGCGGTCGCTCTCGGCACGGAAGCCGGGCAGGTGCGGCAGCGCGGCGGCGGGCACGTGCAGCGACTCGGTGGCCACCGCCCGGCCCTGCACGAGGCGCACCCGGCGGACGGTGTGCACGGGGGCGCCCTCGGCGACCCCGAGCGCCTCGGCCAGCCGCCGGGCGGCCGGGGCGGTGGTGCAGTCCACGGTGCGCCAGGCCTGGCTGCGGGCGGCGCCGGGCCAGCCCTCCTCCTGCCGGTTCACCGGGACGCCGACCCGGGGGGCGGCGATGAGGGTGCCGATGCCGCGCCGGCGGACCAGGCGGCCCTCCAGCTCCAGCTGGTCGAGCGCCTGCCGCAGGGTGGCCCGGGCGACCCCGAAGCGGGCGGCGAGTTCGCGCTCGTTCGGCAGGATCTGGCCGATGGAGAACTCCGTGTCGATGGCGCGGAGCAGCACCGTGCGCAGGTGCCAGTACTTCGGTTCCGGTACCGCCGTGAGCTGTCCTGTCGTTCCCACCGTGTCCTCCACCCTGGTGTCGTCCGCCCTGCCGAAAGAGGGCGGATCCCGGCCCGCTGCCCGCTGTTGCGGCAGGTGGGAGAGCGGGCTTTTTCCGTCCTTCTTTATTAAAGGTCCTTGCAGTAAGTGACCCTAGGGGCTGGATCGGGAGATGGTCAAGACCAATGGCGCGGCGCAACGGGACTGCCCCAGGTTTTCATGGTGCGTTCACGTCAGCTCCGCAAGCGGACGCGTCGCGGCGCGGCCCCACCTGCGGCAGTGGGTAGGCTGCCCGAGTGATCGTGGTGACGAGTGTGAACGTGAACGGAATCCGGGCGGCGGCCAAGAAGGGATTCATCGAGTGGCTGGCCGCCACCGAGGCGGACGTGGTCTGCCTCCAGGAGGTGCGCTCCGAGCCCGAGCAGCTCCCCGTCGAACTGCGCGACCTGGAGGGCTGGCACGCGGTGTGGGCCCCGGCCGCCGCCAAGGGCCGGGCCGGCGTCGCGATCCTCTCCCGGACCGAGCCGAGCCGCACGACCATCGGCTTCGAGTCGGCGGAATTCGACAATTCGGGCAGGTATGCAGAAATCGACCTGCCGGGCCTGACCGTGGCCAGCCTCTACCTTCCCTCCGGCGAGGTCGGCACCGAACGCCAGGACGAGAAGGAACGCTTCATGGCGGAGTTCCTCGTCCACCTCCACAAGCTCCGCACCCGCGCCGCCGCCGACGGCCGCGAGGTCGTGGTCTGCGGCGACTGGAACATCGCCCACCGCCCCGAGGACCTCAAGAACTGGAAGGCCAACCAGAAGTCCGCCGGCTTCCTCCCCGAGGAACGCGCCTGGCTCTCCCGCGTCTACGACGAGGCCGGCTACATCGACGTCGTCCGCCGCCTCCACCCCGACCGCACCGGCCCCTACTCCTGGTGGTCCTACCGCGGCCGCGCCTTCGACAACGACTCCGGCTGGCGCATCGACCTCCAGGTCGCCACCCCCACCCTCGCCGCGCGCGCCACCGACGCCCGCGTCGAGCGCGCCGAGACGCACGCCGAGCGCTGGTCCGACCACGCCCCGGTCACCGTCAAGTTCGACGTCAGCCTTGACTGACGGCCAGACTTACGCAGTTGAGGGCCCCACCAGGCCGTTGACCCCAGGCTGACCACGCCAACCGGTTCACCGGTCTCCCGGAGAGCCGGGCGGCCCACGCAGCAGCGATCCGCGGGCAGTCACCCTTCTTGCCCGTACGGCCGCCCGCCCGCGCGCAGGGCGCGGTCCCGTCGCTCCGGAGGACGTCCGGAGCGACGGGACCTTGCGGCGTCCAGGCCTGGAGGGCTCAGGTCGGTGGCCGCGGCGATGCCCGGCAGGCATGTCCAGCAGCGATCACCGGGTCACCCCCACGGCACCTCCACCGATCGGTGGTACCGCCACCCGAGCCCGGACCATCGCGGCGCGTGCGTGGCAAGCCGTACCCGGTATTCCTCCCATCCCCGCCCGTCGACCGGCGACCACCCGATCTCCGCGACGCCGGGGAGCCGCGGCAGCGTCATGTACTGCACCTCCTCGAACGTCGCCACCCGCTCCGTCCACAGCGCGGCCTCGGCGCCGTGCACCTGGCTCTCGGTGACGCCGGGGATGTAGGTGACCGGGTCCCAGGTGTAGCCGTCCTGGACGTCGGTGTAGCCGGCCCAGTCGTGCCCGATCGGCGTGTTGGCGTCGTACTTCATGTCGAAGTACGCCTTCTTGCTGGGCGAGAGGACGAGCTTGGCGCCCTGGGCCAGCGCACCCTGGGCCTTTGCGGCGTTGGCCCAGAACTGGACGACGGTGCCGGGGGCGATGTCGGCGAGGCCGACCTCCTCCCAGCCGACCATCCGCTTGCCGAGGCGGTGCACGGTCTGCTGGGCGCGGCTGATGAAGAAGCGGTAGTCCTCGGGTTTGGTCGCCAGCGCCTCGTCGCCGCCGATGTGCAGGTAGGGACCGGGGGTGAGGTCGGCGAGTTCGCCGAGGACATCATCGATGAACCGGTAGGTGATGTCCTTGTCGGTGCACAGCGAGTTGGGGATGCCTTTCTCGCCCGTGTAGAGCGGCGGTGCCACACCGTCGCAGGTGAGTTCGGCGTAACTGGCCTGGGCCGCGTTGACATGGGCGGGCATGTCGATCTCGGGGATCACCATGATGTGGCGTTCCGCGGCGTGGCGGACGATGTCGGCGTACTCGCGCTGGGTGAAGTAGCCGCCGGGGCCGCCTCCGACCTCGGTGGAGCCGCCGTAGGTGGCCAGGCGGGGCCAGCTCTTGATCTCCAGGCGCCAGCCCTGGCTGTCGCTGAGGTGCAGGTGGAGGCGGTTGATCTTGTAGAGAGCGAGGATGTCGATGTAGCTCTTCACCTCGTCGGCGGTGAAGAAGTGCCGGGCCACGTCGAGCATGGACCCGCGCCAGGGGAACCGCGGGGCGTCGTCGATGTGCAGGGGGGAGATGGTCCACGGACCGGCGTGCGGGGTGCCGGACTCCGCCGCGGCGGGAAGCAACTGGCGCAGCGTCTGCGTCGCGTGGAAGAGACCGGCCGGCTCGGCGGCGCGTAGGTGGACGCCGCCGTGGGTGACGTCGAGGCGGTAGCCCTCGGCGGAAGGGGTCTCGTTGTCGACGGCCAGGGTGATGGCCTGCGGGGTGGCGCCGGAGGTCACCACCGGGACGGCATGGCCCGTGGCCCGGCGCAGCCAGGTGGCGAGGTACTCGGCCGTTCGGCGGGCCTCAGGGGCGGGGTGGCGCACCACGACGGCGGTGTCGGCGGTGATCTCGAACGGACGGCCGCCGGTCATCTTCAGCGAGCGGGGCTTGGGGATGAGCGCGGGCGCGGGCGGCGTGACGGGCGCGGTGCGGCCGGGAGCCGCGACGGCGGGGGAGGTGAGGTGGGCGGCACCGGCGAGACCGACGGCGCCGGCGATGAGGATACTGCGGCGGCGGGGGCTGTGCTGCATCGTTCGTACTCCTCTCCGCTCAGGCCAGGGTGAGGTGGGGTTCGAGCGTCACCTCGAAGAGGCGGTCCCAAGGCAGTTCGACATGGATGTCACTGACGGCGGCGAGCTCGGCGGTGCGGGTGGTCGCACCGCGGTAGCCGAGGACGAGGTGGCGGCCGGCGAAGTGGTCGGTGAAGTACTGGCGGGTCACCGGGGCGAGGCGGTCTTGGACCCAGCCGTCGAAGACGGCCTTCTGCTCGGCCGTCAGGTTCAACGGGTTCCACCCCTTGGACCTGGCCTCCGCGTAGGCGGCCTTCTGGATGACGTTCTTCCAGTGGTCGTCCTTGACGAACCGGTAGAGCAGGTACTCCGCGTGCGCCCGGCCCGGCCCGGTCAGCGCCGGTACCCCCAGTCCGCTGGTCGAGCGCTTCAGGAAGGCCCAGCGAGCGGTGCCATGGGCCAGGGCCAGACCGAGGGCGTTGCCGCCGGTGTTCCAGCCGGAGTACGACAGCAGCGCGGCCAGGTCGACGCGCTGTTCCAGCTCGGCCACCAGGTCGTGGTCGGCGCGGTTGACGAAGATCGGGTCCACCACGACGACCGACTCCCCGGCCGCCGTCAGCCCGGCGACCCGGCGGGCGAACGCGGCGAGGTCGGCCGCCCGCTGGTCCTTGTCCGCCGAAGGGGTGTTGACCATGAGCACCAGGTCGGCGCGGCCGTCGACGACGGTGCCACCGACGGACTTCACGTGCCGGCGGATGTTCTCCGCGAACGGGATGCCCTCGAGTTCCGCCGTCCACTGCTCGCCGGAGATCCCGGCGTACTCCACCCGGTAGGTGGGCGAGGTGCCCGCGGCGATCAGCCGGGCGACCAGCAGCGCATCGACCTCGTCCGCGCCGGGGAAGACCTCGACCCGCAGGCCGACCCCCAACCGCTCGACCAGCTTCTCGAGCTCGACGCGTTCGGCCCGGGCCAGGCCCACCGGGGCGGTGTCGTCCTCGGAGAGCACCAGATGACTGATGGTGCCGTCCGCGACCCACTCGACCATCTGCCGGTTGACCTCGTGGTTGCGGGCCCGCGCCTTCAGGTAGTCGTCGACCACCGCGTCCGGGATGGTGGCCCGCACTGCCGTGAGCCGGGGCCGCAGCTCTTCCCGGCCGAGGTTCTCCACCTGGTCGTACAGCTTGGCCCACTCGACCAGCGCGGCCACGTACTGTTCGAGGTCGGGGTTGCCGGGGGTCAACGCGAGGCGCTGGATGGTGTCGTGGACCACGATCTGCGCGCTCGGCCGGGCCGCCCGCAGTGCCCGGATCGCCGCGATGTTGGCCCGCGCCGACTCAAGAGTGGGCGTGCCCGTGCGGGAGGCGATCAGGCCGCCGTAGGCGAGCATGCTCACCGAGATCACGTACTCGTCCGCGCCGACCGAGCCCAGCCAGCGGGCGACGGCCGCGCCGTCCCCGGGCTGGAAGAAGCGGCCGAGGGTCCTGCGCGGCGGCAGTGCGAGGTCGACGCCGGCGACGGCGGCGGTCATGGTCGGGCAGTAGACGTTGACGGGCCGGTCGTCGAGCGGGACGAGGGCGATCCGGCGGCTCGGACGTGGGGCCGCGCCGGCCGCCTGCGCGGTGAGGCCCAGCAGCGGGGCGGCCAGGACGGCGGCTCCGGCGGTAAGGACCGTGCGTCTTCTCATCAGGGGTGCACTCCGTTCGCGTCGGTGTGAGCGGGAACTGACCGGGCCAGCTCCCTGGTCAGGTACAGGGGTGAGGTGATGGCGTTGCCCACCACCACGGCGTGTGCCCCGGCGGCGTAGGCGCGTCGCAGGTCGTCCGCTGTGCGGTAGCGGCCTTCGGCGATCACCGGAACGGACAGCCGCGTGACCAGACGTTCCAGCAGGCCGAGGTCGGGCCCCGGGGTCTTCGGGGTGTGCGAGGTGTAGCCGGAGAGCGTGGTGGCGACGGCGTCGGCGCCCGCGTCGGCCGCGGCCTGTCCCTCCGCCTCGGTGGAAACGTCCGCCAGGACGAGGACGCCGGCGGCGTGCGCGGCGGCGACGACGGCCGCGAACGGCTCGGGCCGCGAACGGTCGGTGGCGTCGATGGCGACCAGGTGCGCCCCGGCCTGCGCGACGGCTCGGGCGTGCCTGCCGGTCGGCGTGATCACGACCGGCCCGGGGCCGTCCTTCCACAGGCCGATGACCGGCACGTCCACCGCCGCCCGCACGGCGGCGATGTCCTCGGGGGCGTTGGCGCGGATGCCGGCCGCGCCGCCGAGGACCGCGGCGGCGGCGACCCTTGCCTGCACGGATGCGTCGCGCATCGGGTCGGCGGGTTCGTCCGGCAGCGGCTGGCAGGAGACCACCAGGCCGCCGCGGAGGGTGTCGAGAACGTTCACTGGGGCTCCGTTTCGGTGGTGCGCGGGAAGGTGACCGACCGTGGCCGGCCGCCGGGTTCGGCCGGACCGGGATCGACAGACCCGGGATCGACCTGCCCAGGACCGGCAGGGCCCGGACCGGACGGCCCCGGACCGGACGGCAGGCACATGGCTCGCCGGATCATCGCCGCCCGGGCCGCGCCGACGGCGACCGCCGCGTCACCGAGCGCGGCCGGGACCAGCGACACGTCGGCGTGGACCGGCAGCCGCTCGGCGGCATACGCGCTCCGGGCGTACGGCAGCAGCGCTCTGCCGGCGCCTCCGGCCACCACCACCGTCTGCGGATCGAGCAGCGCCACCAAACCCGCGAGGGCCCGGCCGAGGGCGTGGCCGGCGGTGGCGAGGACCTCCACGGCGGCCGGGTCGCCGGCGGCGCAGCGGGCGGCGACCTCGCGGCCGGTGACGTCCGCCCCGGTGCGCAGCCGATAGGCGCGGGCGAGACCGGTGCCGGAGGCCACGCCCTCCAGGTGCCCGGTGCGCCCGCAGCCGCAGGTCAGCTCGTCGGCGTCCGGCGCCGGAAGGTGAGCCGTCTCTCCGGCGCCGCCGCGCGCCCCGTGGTCGACGGCGCCGCCGCGGACCAGGCCGCCGCCGAGGCCGGTGCCGACCGCGACCAGCAGCACATGTGCCTGACCGCGGGCGGCCCCGGCCCAGCTCTCGCCGAGGGCGGCGGCGTTGACGTCGTTGTCCACCACGACGGGCCGGCCGATGCGCTGGGCCAGCGCATCGGCCACCGGCGTCCCGGTCCAGCCGGGCAGGGAGTCGGTGGCGTACCGGACGACGCCGGTGGCCGGGTCGATGAGACCCGCGGCGCCGACGCCGACCGGACCGGCGCCGCCGAGGCGCCGGGCCAGGTCGGCGGCGGTCCGCAGCACCGCGTCCGGGCCCTGCGCGGCCGGGGTGTCGGCTCGCGCCTGGTCGAGCACGGCGCCGTCTGGTCCGACGAGGGCGGCCAGCGTCTTGGTGCCGCCGATGTCGATGCCGAGTGTGGCGTTCACTTCAGCCCCGTATGGGCGAGGCCCTCGATGAACTGCTTCTGGGCGATGACGAACACGATCAGCACCGGGACCGCGGTCAGCGACGCCGCGGCGAGCTGGACGTTCCACATGGCCCCGCCGTAGGAGTCCACGTACTGGGTGAGCGCCTGCGGCAGGGTGAACTTCTCCGGCGAGGAGAGGTACACCACCGGTTCCAGGTAGAGGTTCCAGCTCTGCAGGAAGGTGAAGATCCCGACGGCGCCGAGCGCCGGCCTGGCCAGCGGCAGGGCGATCCGCCAGAACGTGCCGAAGTAGCCGATGCCGTCGATCCGGGCGGCCTCCTCCAGTTCATTGGGCAGGCTGATGAAGAACTGCCGCATGATGAACGTGGCCATGACGCTCGGCGCGCCGAAGATCGGCACCAGGATCAGCGGCCAGTGGGTGTTGATCAGGCCGAGGTCGTTGAACATCTGGAAGAGCGGGACGATGGTGACCTCGCTCGGGATGAGCAGGCCCACCAGCACCACCAGGAACAGCGCGTTCTGGCCACGGAACCTGATGCGGGCGAAGGCGTACCCGGCGAGCGAGGACACGATCATCGTCCCCACCGTCACCAGCACGGCGATGTAGATGCTGTTGACGTACTGCTGGACGAACGGGCGCCCGTCGAAGACGTCCCGGTAGGCCGAGACCGTCGGGTTGGTCGGGAAGAGCTTCGGCGGGTAGGAGAAGATGTCGCTGATGGGCTTGAACGACGACGTCACCATCCACCAGGTCGGGAAGACGAAGGGGATCGCGAGCACGCAGAGCAGGCCGTACAGGGCGACTCGGGTGCGCAGCGGGATTTTACGATTCATAGAAGACCCACCTCTTGCGCATCTGCCACTGCAGCACGGTGAGCGCCAGCACGATCAGCAGCAGCAGGATGGACAGGGTCGCGCCGTAGCCGAAGTGATGGAACTGGAAGGCCTGCTGGTAGAGGTAGTAGACGAGCACGGTGGTGGACAGCTTCGGGCCGCCCTGGGTGAGCACCGCGATCTGCGCGAACACCTGGAGCGAACCCACGATGGTGATCACCGACGTCAGCAGGATCGTCGGGCTGATCAGCGGCAGGGTGATGGACCGGAACCGGATCCACGCGCCGGCCCCGTCGACCCGGGCCGCCTCGTACAGCTCCTTGGGCACGCCCTGGAGGGCGGCCAGGAACAGCACCATGTTCAGACCGACGTTCTTGAACACCTGCACGACGATGACCGAGAGCATGGCGGTGCCCTCGCCGCGCAGCCAGTTGGGTCCGTCGATGCCGACGGTGTGCAACAGGCCGTTGATGCCGCCGTTGTTCTGGAGCAGGAAGCCCCACACGATGGTCCAGGCGACCAGCGACACCACGACGGGAGAGAAGAACAGCGTGCGGAACACCGTCATTCCGCGCAGCTTCTGGTTGAGCAGGACGGCGAGCAGGAGGGCCAGGGAGAGGTTGAGCACCACCAGGCCGACCGAGAACAGGGCCGTGGACTTCAGTACCTCGGGCAGGTTGGCGTCGTCCAGCAGCTGGGTGTAGTTGTCGCCGCCCGTGTAGTTGAAGTCGCCGGCCAGCACGTTCCACTCATGCAGGCTGTACCGGAAGACCAGGGCGATGGGCAGCAGCACGAAGACGGCGCTGCCGAGGAGTTGGGGCGAGATGAACGCGAGGCCGGCGAGCTGGTCACGTCGGCGCCGGGTCCAGAACGGACGTCGCGGCGGCTGCCCCGCGGTGGCGGACCCGCTCTTGGGCGGGTCTGCCACCGCTGTTCGCGGGGAGACGGACATGGTCACTTCCCCAGCAGCGGGGAGATGTTCTTGCACAGGTCGCCGAGAACGCCCTTGACGTCGGCGTTCGGCGTCCACAGCGGGTCCAGTCCGGCGCGGACCCGCTGGGCGAGTTCGGCCTGGCCGGTGTGGCCCGGCTTGACCACACCCTTCTTGACGCCGTTGACGACCACGCTTTCGAGCTGGTCGTTCTTCAGTAGCGGGTTGGTCTTGGCCAGGTTCTCCGCGGTGAGCTGGGATTCCCGGGGCGGCGGGAAGTAGGCGGCGAGCTTGGCGGAGTTCTGCGGGTTGGTGAAGTAGGCGAGGAAGTCCTTGGCCTCCTTGGTGTGGCCGCCCCGCTTGACCACGCCGATGCCGGCCTGGCCGATCACCGAGTAGTCGCCGCCCGGTCCGGCCGGCAGCGGCACCAGGTCCCACTCGAACTTGGCGCCGTCCAGCAGCGAAGCCCGGCTGATCTGGGTGATGGTCATCGCCGCGTCGCCGGTGAAGAAGTCGGCGGACTCGCCGGGGCCCGGCATCGCCTTGTCCTCGAAGATCCCCTTGTGCAGGGCGGTCATCGCGTCGACCATCGGCTGGCTGTCGAAGGTGCAGGTCTTGCCGTCGGCACTCCAGGGCTCGGCCTTCCAGCCGCCCCAGAAGGTGGCCGCGTTGCCCCATTCCTTGTACTCGAAGTCACGGATCACCACGCCGGCCTTGCCGGTGGAGCGGTGCACCTCGGCGCCCTCGGCGAGCACGGTCGACCAGTCCCACTTGCCCGCCTTGATGAGCTCGTCCGGGGTCTGCTGGCCGGCCTTCTTCAGCAGGTCGTGGTTGACGAAGACACCGAACGGCGAGGTGGAGAACGGGTACGCGTACAGCTTGTCGTCGCGCTTCCAGAGCTTGGTGGTGCTCGGGATCAGGTCGTCGTACTGGTAGCCGCTGGTCTGCTTCAGGGTGTCGTCGAGCGGCACCAGGGCCCCGGAGCCGACGAAGTCGGCCGCGTCCGTCTCGAAGACCCACGCGAGGTCGGGGGCGTTGCCGCCGGTCATCTGGGTGGTGAGCGCCGTGCTGTAGCTCTCGAACGGCAGCGGGTCGAACTTGATGTCCTTGACCTCGGGGTGGGCCGCCATGTACTCGGCGGCGATCTCGTTGAAGAGCGTCAGGTGCGGCTTGTTGGAGGTCCAGACCGTCATCCGCAGGCTCACCGGACCCTTCTCGCCCTCCGAGCCCTCTCCACCGCACGCGGCCAGGACCAGCGTGGCGGACATCGCGGCGGCGACCGTGGCCAGCCCTCTTCGAATCGACATGGTGTTCTCCTCGGTGGTGCTTGGGGCCTAGTAGCCCGTGATCTCGGGCCAGCGCAGTTCGACGCCGGCCGCGGTGAGCTGGTCCTGGAAGGCCGAGAGCAGCTCGGGGGTCTCCCGGACCGCACGGGGGCGGGTGCCGTGAGCGAGGCAGAAGGCGGCGAGCGCGCCGGCGGCCTCCCCGATGTTCCACTCGACCGGGTGGACCCGGTAGGCGCCGTTGGTGATGTGGGTGGTGCCGATGTTCTTGCCGGCGGGCAGGAGGTTCTCGATCCTCTGCGGGATAAGCGCGCCCAGCGGGATCTCGAACGGGCTGCAGCCGACGTCGATGTAGTTGTCGCCGCCCGTCGAGGGGTGCAGGTCGATCCGGTACATGCCCAGGCCGACGGAGTCCGGGTAGCGCACGGCGCCCCGCTCCCCGCGGACGGCGAGCGAGAGGTCCTGCTCGACGACGGTGTAGTCGGCCTTGATCCGGCGCGCCTCGCGGATGTACGGGGCCTGGGCCAGGCCGTCGGTGCCGCCGGTGATGTCGCCGCGCAGCCGCAGCCCCGGGAATCCGGTGCCGCCGTCCGGGCGGGGCGCCTCGGTCTGCATCCAGTACAGGAAGGCGAAGCTCAGCTCCCTGGCCCGGCGCAGGTGGTCGGCGGCGTCGGGGACGTCGAGGACCGGGCCTTCGAGGTAGTCGATCATCGGCCAGTTGACCAGGGTGATGTCGCTGGGGTACGCGCCGTCGGTGAAGGTGCCCCGGGCGGCGATCCGGCGGAACGTCCACAGGTTGGCGTTGCCGGGATTGACGCGCTGGTCGGCGTTGACCGCCAGCGGGTCGTCGTCGGGGTTGGGGCTGAAGTCGTGCCCGACGCGCTCCAGCGTCCTGGGGTGCGGGTACTGCCAGGACAGCAGCGGTCCGCCCCACACCTCGGGCTGGTAGGACCGCCAGAAGTCGTAGTCCGCGGGCTTGTCGATGGTGTGGTCGCCGTCGACGTGGTCCATGGCGAAGCACACCGATACGGCCTGCATGTTCAGCGGCTGGGCGACCTGCGGGGCGCTCGGCTCGCCGGTGTCGGCGGCGGACTCGAAGCCGGTGACGTACTCGGTGCCGGTGAGCGGCAGCAGGTCACCGGTCTCGGTGGCGTCCAGCACGTAGGAGGCGGTGGCGTGGACCTTCTCGCCGGTGTCGCGGTGGGTCAGGGTCACCGCGGTCACCCGGTCGCCGTCGGTGTCGGCGGCGGTCGGCCGGTACGGCTGGAGGACGGTGAGCCGCCCGCTGGCACGGTAGGGCGCGAGCATCGCCGAGATGACCGCCACCGCGACCCGCGGTTCGTGGCAGAGCTTGCTCACCCAGCCGCCGCCGGGGTTCAGTTCGAGGCGGGCCCTGGCCCGTTCGGTGAGCGGGTAGTGGCGGCGGTAGTAGTCGCGAATGCCGTCGCGCAGGGCCCGGTAGCTGGCCGTGACGCCGAACTGCTCCACCCAGGAGTGCTCGTCCGGCGGGACCGCCTGGCTGGTGAGCTGCCCTCCGATCCAGTCGAACTCCTCGGTCAGCACCACGGTCCGGCCGGCGCGGGCGGCGGCGAGCGCCGCGGCGACGCCGCCCAGCCCTCCGCCGACCACCAGCACGTCACTGCGTATCTCAGTCAAGAACGGTCCTTTCTCGGTTCGCCGAGGGTCTGCCCCTCGACGAAGTGGCACGGCAGAAGCCGCTGAAGCGTGGTGGTCGGCCCGTCTTCCAGTAGGGCGGCGAGGAGTTCCACCGACTGCCAGCCCATCTCCCGGCGCGGAATGCGAAAGCCGGTGCTCGCGATGTCGGTGTCCGCCGACTCGGCCGGTACGCCGGTCACCACGACCGACAGGTCACCGGGCACGTCGACGCCGCGTTCCCGGGCCGCCCGGATCAGCGCGACCCCGTCGGCGTAGCCCTCGACCACGGCGACGGTCACCCCGGCGGCAAGCAGCGCGTCCAGGGTCTCCCCCGGGGATCGGCCCGCCGTCCGCTCGTGCCGGCCGCCGCCCAGGGTGCCGGCGCGGAACCCGTTCATCCGGTCGTCGGCGGACTCCGCTCCCTCCCCCGCCCCGACGTAGGCGAACTCCCGGTGCCCAAGCTCCCGGGCCCGCTCGACCAGCTTCTGGGTGGCGGCGGCGTAGTCCGCCCCCACGCAGGGCACCGGGCCACCCGCGTCGTCGCGTCGGCCGACGGCCACGAACGGGTAGCTCTCGCGATTCAGCCGGGCCAGTTCGTCGTCCGGGATGTCCCGGCCGAGCAGGATGCAGCCGTCGGCGATCCGCAGCCGGTTGTTCTCGTGGAACACCTTGCGCCGACCGTCGATGACCGGAGCGCTGGTGAACAGCAGCAGGTCGCACCTGAGCTGCTCGGCACACTCCTCGATGCCACGCAGGAACGGGTAGTAGAAGTCGGCGCTGGTGCTCGGGAACACCGATTCGTAGGTGAATACGCCGATGATCTGGTTGTGCTGACGCACCATTCGGCGGGCCACGGGGTCGGCCGCGTACCCGGTCTCCTTGATCACGTCGAGGACGCGCTGCCTGGTCTCGGGAGCGATGCGGGTCGTCGCGTCGGTCCTCTTGTTCAGCACGAGCGAGACCACCGCCTGGCTTACGCCGGCGAGGCGAGCGATGTCACGCTGCGTGATCCTTGACACGGGGAACTCCTCCGGAGGCTGCTGAAGCCATCGCTGATAATACGTATTATCAGCTCGGTGATCAGTGACGCTACTCGGGCCGTTACGCGGTGTCAACGGTCCTGATGGGTTTTTGCAGGGATCTTGAAAATTCAGGGCAGGTGGCCGATATATCGGAACAACAACCGATTTGCCTATCCCTGCGTTCCCGAGGCGGCAAGCGTCCGTTCATTCGCTGTCCGGCGGGGCGACACCCGGGCTCCGGCAACCTCTCCTGAGCCCATGCACCGACTACCGACTGTCAGCCACCGAGGCCGCCGGTTCACCGGCCCTCATCGACGCAGTGCCGAGCGACTCCGAGATCGAGGCGGGTCGGCTGTCCTGAGCACACGGATGACGAACCGTCCTGCCTTCGCCCCAGTCCTGGAGCGCGGGCGCGTCCCGGCTTCTCGCGGACACCGCCGTCAAGGCCCATGTCGAACGCGCAGCCTCCCATGCAGAGCGCTGGAGCGACCACGCACCCGTCACCGCCGAGTTCGACTTCGACCTCAACTAACCTTCAAGGTCTTATAGTTGATGAACCAGCAGATCTCTGGGCCCTGGGCTCATCCCATGACGCCAGCTCGGCGGGGCGATAGAGAATCGACCTGTTTTCTGGAAATCCCGGCGTCACCGCCAAGCCGACGGGTCCCTCGCCGAGCGGACGAGCGACCAGCTCGGGACGGCCCCGCGCGTGCGGGGCCGAGGAGACGGTCCGCTCCGCCGAGCGGGGCGGCTGACGGCGCGGCGGGCGGAGGTGTCGGACGGCGTCGTACGGGTCCGGGCGTCCCGGGCCGGCGGCCGCGGATCCCGGCCGGACAGCGCGAATCGCCCCGCCCCGGCAGGGGCGGGGCGATCGTGGCGCCGTGGTCGGTGACGAGGGGGCCCGGCCCCGCGAGGCCCCAGGAGCCGGACCGGTGACGGGTGTTCAGCCGCGGCCGGTGTCAGTAGACGAGGATGTCCCAGTGGCTGCCCTCGTTGCAGTACAGGTTGCCCGAGGCGGCCTTCCACTGCGGGTAGCCGTCTCCCCGGAGGCCGATGTAGGTGAAGCTGTTCTGGATGTAGCCGTCGATGCAGGAGTTGCGGGAGATGTCGACCTTGTAGCCGTTGTAGTGGCTGTAGGTGCCGGAGGCGTGGCCCACCTCGGTCCCGCCCGTGATGTTGATGGCGCAGCCACTGGCCCGCTTGAGGGTGATGATGGCGCTCACGGTGTCCGAGTTGATCTGCTCGAACGAGGTGCAGGTGGAGTTGGACCTGGTGGTGCAGCCCCCACTGGAGCTCCACGTGATGCCGGCGCCGCTGAACTGGCCGGCGGCCGCCGACTGCGACAGCTTGGTTCCGCCGGCGCCCGCCGTGGGCGCCGAGAGGGCGAGGCCGGCCACGGCCAGGGTGGCGACGGCGACGGCTGCGGTGCGTGGCTTCATCTTCGTCTCCGGTGAGAAGGGTGTGCCTCCGACTCGACCTCCCGCCCCCTGCCGCGCCTCGGCAGGAGGCGGGAGGTGCGGCGCCGGGCCCGTGGAACCGGCCCGGACGAAGGGGTCGTACGCAGTGCTGTGACGCGGCGGTGCTCCGGCGCGAGGGCCGACCGATCCGTCCGGCACCACCGCCCGCGGTGCCCGGGGGGCGAAGGACGGGTTCCGGGCGCCGACACCGCACCAGGATGGCCCACCCGTGTCTATACGAGTAGACCCGAGGCTGTGAATTTCGCGTGACGGAGATCGGCCCTCGGCGCGGCGAACGCACGGCCCGCCGGCCACAGCTGGTGCGGGTGTCAGGGCGGGTCCGCGGCGGGGGCGGGGGCTCGGGGGGCGCGGAGCTGTACGGTGACGGCGGTCGCAAGGAAGACCGCGGCCACCAGGAGCAGGAAGGCGCGGGCGCCGACGGTGTCGAGGAGCAGGCCGCCGACGGACAGGCCGACCGGCAGGCCCGCCTGGGCGAGCAGCCGGTAGAGGCTGTTGATCCTGGCGTGCATCTCCTGCGGGATGATCGCCATCCGGTAGGCGTAGAGGGTGGAGAAGTACGGCGGGGCGACCCACAGGGCCAGGGCCAGGCCCAGGACGGCGACCCACGGGGCCGGTGCGGCGGCGATGATCAGTTCACCGGCCGCCCAGCCCGCGCCGGCGAGGAGCATCACTCCGTAGGGCCCCAGACGGCGGTCGAGGATGCCGCTGCAGAAGCTGCCCAGGATGCCGCTGGCCGCGCCGAGCGCCAGCAGGAGGCCGGTGTGCGTGGAGTCGAGGTGGAACTCGGACTTCATGAGCGCCATGAAGCTCAGCCAGACCGTGCCGAGCGCGACGATGTTGACGAAGTTCGCCAGCGCGAGCCGGCGCAGCCGGCCGTCCCGCAGGAGGTGGCCGACGCCCGCGCGGATCGAGGCGCCCAGCGGGGTCCGGACGGCGGCGGGCGGGGGGCTCAGCGAGGTGCGGACGCAGAGGACGCCGAGGCCGGCGACGAGGTAGGTGAGGGCGTCGACGCCGAAGGCGTAGCCGGCGCCCTGCAGGGCGTGCGTCCCCAGGCCGACGAGGGCGCCGCCGAGCGCGGGGCCCAGGACCTCGGTGAGCGCGGTGGTGCCCTCCACCCAGCCGGTGGCCCTGGCGAGTTCGTGGGCGGGCAGGATCCGGGGGAAGACGGTGCTGTTGGCCACGTCGAAGAAGACGTAGACGACGCCGGAGCAGAACACCGTGGCGGCGATGGCGGGGATGCTGGTGCCGCCGGCGAGCAGGTAGCCCGCGAGCAGTCCGAACATCCCGGCGCGCAGGAAGTTGCCCGCCACCAGGACGACCCGCCGGTTCCACCGCTCCACCAGGGCGCCGGCCGGGATGGCCAGGAGTACGTAGGGCACCTGTTCGAGGGCGGTGATCAGACCGGCCGTACCGGCCGAGCCGGTGGCGTCGAGGACCAGGAGGGGGAGCACGAACTGGGAGATCTGCGTGCCGACGCGCGAGGTGACCTGGGCCCACCAGAGGACGACGAAGTCGCGTACCCGCCAGAGGTCGAGGGGTGGTGGTGGCGCGTCGGCCGGCCGGCCGCGGGTCTTCCCGAGGGACATCTGGTGGTCGCTTTCTGTGACGGTACCGGGCCGGGCGCGGCCGCCCGGCCGGGCGGGCGGGCCCGGCCGGGCGGCGATGGAGCGGCGGTGGAGCGGCGGTCAGGCGGCCGTGGCGCGCAGGGTCCAGCTCTGGGCGCGGGTGAGCCGGGCGATTTCGGTCACGTCGAGGTCCGGCCGGTGCATCCAGCGCCCGACCCGGCGGGTGAAGTGCTCGGCCATCTCCTCGCCGACCTCGGGCAGCGGGGCCACGGCCGGCAGGACGACCCGCGCGGGCAACTCCCGGAGCGCCTCGGCACCCCCGGTCCCGGCGAGGTCGAGCAGACCGCGGTGGAGGGTCGCGGGCGCGAGGGCGACGCCCCCGGGGCCCCGGAGCGAGGCCGGCAGCGCACCGGTGGCGGCCACCTCCCGGCAGAGCTCGGCGGCGAGGCCGAGCACGGTGTCCCGGTCGGCCTCGCACCGGCCCCCGGCGGGTATCCCGTCGGCCGGGCGCGCGACCGGCCCGTGGACCTCCCCGGGCGGGCCGCCCGAGCCGGGGTCCCGGCCGAGGACCGCTCCGCACATCGCGTGCAGCAGCTGGGCGGGCGAGGCGGTGCGCGAGGTGGTGCGGATGCCCGGTTCGGCCGCGGCCGCCCGCAGCTCCGCCGCGAACCAGTCGCCGCGCGGCGCGGGGGTGCGCAGCCGCTCTTCCACGAGGTCCCCGAACCCGACGATCTCGGCGCCGGGGCGGGCCCGGACCGCGTCGACCAGCCGCCCGAGGTTGTCCAGCATGGTCCGGGTCTCCTCGGCCGCTCGGGCGGCCGGCTCGGCGAGCGGCGCGCCGGGTGCGGGGTTGCGTCCGGCCGCGTAGTTCAAGCCGTCCCAGAACTCCCGGTTGACGAACATCGTCGGATGGCCGATGTACAGGTGGAGCACGCCGTCCGCGGACCCCGCCGCCCGGTCGACGAGTTCCGGGACCCGCGCGAGCAGCTCGGCGAACCGGGCCGGGTCGGGCAGGACGTCCTCGACCGGCCCGACGGCCTCGGAGCGGGCGAAGCAGAGCGCGCCCGCGTACCAGTGCGGATTGTGGCCGCCGCCGGTGCGGCTGAACGAGTGCAGGTGGGCGGGGATGTCCAGGGCGGCGAGCGCGGCCGGGAGCTGGGGGCCCCAGGACGTGCCGGGGCCCGCGAAGCCGCACAGCCGCCGGCCCGTCAGCTCGCGGACGAGCTCGGCGCCGGAGCGCTCCCTGGCGACGACCTCCGCCACGCCGTCCGCCCAGTCCCGGCGCTCCAGGTACTCGGCCACCGTCGGGTGGGTCGAGTGGTGGTTCGTGTGGTAGCCGACGTCGTGGGCGCGCAGCGCCTCGAAGACGTCCGGCCGGCCCCGGCGCACCAGGGCGCGGGCCTTGTCGCCGGTGACGAAGAAGGCCGCCCGGGCGCCGCGTTCGCGCAGCAGGCCGGCCACCCGGACCACGGCGTCGTCGCTGCGCGCGGTGACCGGGTCCTCCACGTCGAAGGTCAGGAACACCCGGACGCTACGCGACACGGTGGCCCTCCCGACCCTCGGCGGGCTGCCACAAGCCGTGCATGCGCAGGACGGAGACGGCGTCGCGCACGCTCGAACGGCCCTGGGGGGACTCGATCTCCAGCGCGCAGCGCCCGGTGTAGCCGCCGTCCGCCAGGACCGCGGCCAGCTCGCGCAGGGGCATCGCGGCGAGCGGGGTGTCCGGGCCGCCCTTGAGGTGCACCTGGCCCACCAGTGGCAGCAGGTCCCGCAGGTCGGTCAGCGGGTCGGCGCCCGCGTAGAGGCAGTTGCCGATGTCGAAGAACAGCCGCGCGCGGGGGTCGTCCACCGTCGCCACCAGCTCGGCGACGTCGCGCGGGAGCGCCCCGCCGACGAACTCGGCCGCGATCAGCGTGCCGTGCTCCGCGGTGGCGGCCAGCACGTCGGCGAAGGCCTTGGCGTAGACCTCGGCGCGCGCCGGCTCCTCCGGCTTGACCCGGACCGGGACGAGCACCAGGTCGCAGCCGAGACCGGCCGCGAGCACGGCGGTGGCGGCGATCCGGCGCACCGCCTCCGGGCGGACCTGCTCGGGCAGGTCGGGCAGCCGGACGAACTCCGCGACGACGGCGGAGGCGATGGGCAGGCCGTGCCGGGCGGAGAGCTCGCGGAAGAGCTCCACCTGCTCGGCGGCCTCGGCGCTGTGCAGCGGGACTTCCGCGAAGTCGATTCCCAGCCGCCGGAATTCGGCGAACTTCTGGTCCTGGGTGTAGGCGTCGGTGATGGTGTCGGTACCGGCTCCGAGCAGCACGTCGGTCTCCTCCTGTGCGTGCGGGTGCGCCGGCGCACCGGGTGCGTCGGACGCGACGGGGGCGGGATGGGGAGTGGAGCGGGATCGGGAGTGGAGCGGGGCGGAACGGGGGTGGGACGGAGAGGGTGGAGCGGGGCGGGATCAGGGGCCGGGCGCCGCGCGGTCGGCGCCCGGCCGGGTGGTCGTCGGACGGAACGGTCAGGACAGGCTGGGGACTGCGGCGCCGAGCAGCGCGTCGACCCGCACCGGCAGGCCGCTCTGCGCGGACTGCTGGTGGGCGAGGGTCGTGGCCAGGGTCCGGACCGCCTCCTCGTAGGGGGCCAGCACCAGTTCCGGGCGGCCGTCCCGGACGGCCCGGACGAACGCCCGGTCCTGGGCCGCCATCGAGTCGTCCGTGAACTGCCGCTCCTCGCGGCCCTCGGCGGTGACGACCTCCACGGTCCGCGACTCGCCCTCGTGGCCGAGCACGGACACCGTCAGGCCGTCGGCGATGATGTGGATGCCACGGGCGAACGCGGGGTTGCCGTGGCCCGACACCATGTTCGTCACGAGACTGCCCACCGCGCCGTTGGCGTAGGTCAGGCTGGCCGCCGCGGTGTCGAAGATCTCCGACTCGGCGCGGGTCGCGATCCGCCGGCCGCCGGAGACGTAGACGGTGGAGATGTCGGAGACCAGCAGCCGCAGCAGGTCCACCTGGTGCGTGGCCATCTCCACCACCTGGCCGCCGGAGCGGTCCTGGTGGCGGTACCAGTCCCGGCCCGGCAGCTTGGTGAAGCGGTGGGCGAGCGTCATCGCGACGGTCCGGCCGTCCAGCCGGGACCGCACGTACGGGACGATGTCCGCGTAACGGCTCTGGTAGCCGGCCGCCCCGATCAGGCCGCGGTCGCGCAGCGCCCGGGAGATCGCGGTGGCCGTCCGGAGGTCCAGGGCCACCGGCTTCTCGACGAGGAACGGCACCCCCGCCTCGATCGCGGCGAACTCCACCTCCCCGTGGACGAAGGGCGGCAGGCACAGGAACACCGCGTCCAGCCGCTCCTGCTGGAAGAACCGGACGGGGTCGGTGTGCACCGGGAGCCCGGCGAACGCCGTCAGCACCCGCTCGGGGACCGCGCCGCGCAGCGCCTCCAGGACGCTGCGGCGGGTCGCCTCGGCGGCCTGCGGGGCGGTGTCGCAGAGCGCCACCACCTCGGCCTCCGGGTCGGCCAGCACCCGCTTGAGGTGCTGCTTGGCGATGTAGCCGACGCCGACGAATCCAATGCGAACTGCCACGGGGGGAACCTTTCGTTCGTGAGTCGGGTGGGTCGGACCGCGTTCGTGGTCGGGGGGTTCGGGGCCGGGGCGGATCCAGGTCCGGGCCGGGTTCCGGGCAGTGTCCGGAGCGGCGTTCGTTCAGGGCCGGGTCACAGCCCGGTGTCGCGCCAGTCCAGGAGCACGCCGATGGCGCCGCTGTCCGGTCCGGCGAGGAGCTTGTACGCGGACTGCGCGTCGGCCGCCGGGAAGGTGTGGGTGACCAGGTCGTCGACCTTCAGCCGCCCCTGGCCGACCAGCCGGAAGAACAGGTCGACGTTCTCCGCGAAGGTGCCGCGGACGTGTCGGGCCCGCGGGGCCCGCGGGATGTCGCTGTCGTGCACCCCGATCAGCGACTGCGCCCGGCGGAGCACGGAGCCCCCCAGCGTCTGGCGGCCCGGCCACGCGGTGTCGCCGACCAGCACGAGGGTGCCGCCCTCCCTGGTCAGGGTGGACAGGCCGGCCAGCGCCTCGGGCGCGCCGGTCACGTCGTACGCGACGCCGACGCCCTCGCCGCCGGTGAGTTCCGCGATCGGCTCGACCGCGGCCGCCACCCCGCCGCCGACCACCGCGGTCGCGCCGTGCCGCCGCGCCGCGGCGAGCCGGGAGCCGCCCCGGGCCACGGCGTACAGCTCGGCCGCGCCCGCGACGGCCGCGTACTGCAGCACGAGCTGGCCCAGCGGCCCGAGGCCGGCCACCGCGACCGGTTCGCCGAACAGCGGGCCGGTCCTGCGCACGGCGTGCTGGGCGATGGCCGACAGCGCGAACCAGGCCGCCGTCCCGTCGGGAATCCCGTCCGGCACCGGATAGACCGACTGCTCCGAGACGACCGTGAGGCTCTGGTGCGAGCGGCGCAGCACGACGCGGTCGCCCGGCCGGCGGTCGGCGACGGTCGGGCCGACCTCCAGCACCTCGCCGACCGCGCTGTAGCCGGGGGCGAAGGGGTAGCGCACCCAGGCGGACCAGTGCGAGGGCTTCTCGAACTCCCCCAGGAAGCAGTTCCGTTCGGTGCCGGGGCTGACCAGCGTCGTCCGGGTGCGGACCAGCAACTGGTCGTCCGAGAGCTCCGGCAGCACCTCGCGGCGCAGGTCCACGCGTCCGGGCTCGGTGATCAGTACGCGGGTGCTGTGCATTCTGCGATCAGTCCTTCCAGGGTTCGACGACGGGTACCAGGCATTCGGTGAGACGGGCCGTGCGCACCGCGTCGCCGATCCGGTCGAGCGGGATGCGGTGGGTGAGCAGCGGGTCGAGGTCGAGGACGCCGCGGGCCAGCAGGTCGGCGGCAGCCCGGAACACGCCGGGGCCGTAGTGGTAGCTGCCGATGTAGCGGATCCGGCGGTAGTGCAGGGCGTTGAGGTCGACCGGCAGGGTGGTGCCGGGCGGGCAGCCGCCGAAGCCGACCACGGTGCCGCCGGGCCGGACCAGGGCGAGGGCCTGCCGGTAGGTCTCGGCGCGGCCGACCGCCTCCACCACCACGTGCGGGCCCCGGCCGTCCGTCAGCGCCCGGACCCGCTGCGCCGTGCGGTCGTCGGCTTCGACCGCCCGCCCGGCGTCGGCGGCCCGGTCGACGTCGACGACGGTTGCGCCGGCCCGGCGCACCGCGGCGCGCCGGGCCGGGTGGTTGACGGTGCACAGGACGCGCTCGGCGCCGCGCAGCAGGGCGAGCCTCACCTGGATCAGCGCGACCGGGCCGCAGCCGATGACGAGGACGCTCTGCCCGGGGCCGATGCCGGCGGTGTCGGTCGCGTCCAGGACGCAGGCGACGATCTCGGTGAGCATCGCGGCCCCGGCGGACACCCCCGTCGGCACCGCCACGACGTGGTCGGTGAGCGGCGGCCGCAGGCGGACGTACTCCGCGTGCGCCCCCGGCTCGACCCGGGCCCGGGCGGTGCACAGCGCCGCCGGTCCGTGGCGGCAGGTGTCGCAGCGTCCGCAGGGCGGGTGCGGGTCGACGGTGACGCTCTGGCCGAGTGTCAGGTGCCGCACGGCGGGGCCGAGCGCGGCGATCCGGCCGGCTACCAGGGTGCCGAGGACGGCGGGCGGCGTCATCCGGGGATGGCCGACGGTGACGGCGCGCACCAGGGCGGCGCCGAACATCGCGGCGCGGACCCGGATCACCACGTCCTCGGGCCGCTCGACGCGGGGCACCGGGAGGTGTTCCAGGGTGAGCGGCCGGCCGGGGCCGTGCCAGACGGCCGCCCGCATCAGCGCGGGCAGCGCGGCGGGGGCCGGCGCGCCGGTGACCGCCGGGCCCGTCATGCCGGGCCGCCGTCCGCCGCGGGCGCGTCGTCCGGCGCCCGGCCGTCCTCCCCCGCCGAGAGCAGCCAGGCGTGGCGCGGATCGGTCCGGAAGCACAGGTGCCGTTCGGTCCCGGCGAGCGCCCACAGGTAGTAGAAGCGGTGCCCGGCGGCGGCCACGAAGCTGTGGAAGCCCTCCCGCACGGCGACGACGTCGCCGTCCTGCACCACGGTGGCCCGGCGGTCCGCCGCCACCGAGGGGTAGTGGACGAGCAGTCCGAAGCCCGAGGGCGGGGACACCCGCACGTGGAAGGCCTCCTGCTGGTGGCTCTCGAACGGCGGGTCGTGTCGGTCGTGCTTGTGCGGCGGATAGCTGGACCACACGCCCTCCGCGCTGAACGTCTCCCCCACCAGCAGGCCGTCCGCCGGCCGGTCCGGTCCGACGATGTCGTGCACCTCGCGCGCCCACACCCCGGTGCCGCGCCGCTCGGCGCGCACCCCGTCCGGTGTGACGAGGTAGGGCTCGCGGGGGGTGCCGGCGGGCGCCGTGGCGACGGCGTAGCGGACACCGGCGGGGCCGGCGGTGATCCGCCAGCGCCGGCCGGCCGGCGCGTAGAACGCGGTGGCCCGGCCGTCGAAGACGTCCGCGCGGGCGCCCAGCCCCGGCCAGTGCGGGCCGGGCCCGTCGAAGTCGACGTCGCAGCGGCCCCCGAGGAGCACCACGACGGCCTCCGCGCCGTCCTGGTGCTGCTGCGCGAAGTTGCCCGGGGCGAGTTCCCCGATCCGCAGCCCGACCGGGAGCCCGGCCGGTGGCTCCCGGTGCCCGGACGCGGGCCCGGCGAGGGGTGTGCCGTCCATTCAGACGCTCCTTCCTGCGGTGGCCTCCGGGAGCACGAGCCCGGGGAGGAGGCCGTCGATCGCGACCGGGCCGCCGTGGGCGGCCGATCGCGTCACCGCCTCCCCCACCGCCACGGCGTACGCGCCGTCGACGGCCGTCGCGGCCGGGCCCCGCGCCCCGTACGGCCCCGGTGCCGGGGGCGCGCCGCCGTCCGGCAACTCGCCGTCCGGCAGGGCGCCGTCCAGCAGGGCGGCGAGCATCCGGGCGTCCGCGCCGGAGTGCGTGCCACTCTCCCGGGGGACGGTGATGCGCCGCGGCGGCCCGTCCACCGGGCTCAGGCGCACCGTGTACCGGTCCGCGGGCCGCGCACCGCCCGCCGCCACCACCTCGTAGCGGGCCGCGAGTTCGCCGTCGGTGCCCTGCACCGTGAGGGTGTAGCCCTCCCAGGGCGAGCGGGCCGACAGCGAGTAGTGGGCGATCGCCCCTCCCCGGTAGCGGATCACCGCGGAGACGGTGTCCGCGATGTCGGCGTCCGCCGGCACCCGCCGCTCGTCGTCCCCGCGGTCCGGCCCGGGGTGGTAGTGCAGGCGGCCCGTCCAGCCCGTGACCTCCTGCGGCCGGTCGGCCAGCCACCAGTTGAGCAGGTCGAAGTGGTGGCAGCTCTTGGTGATCTGCAGGCCACCGGACGCCGCGGCCCGCCGGTGCCACCGCAGGAAGTAGCTGCGCCCGTGGTCGGGCCGCAGCCGGTAGGAGAGGTGGGCCCGGGTGGGCGTGCCGATCCGGCCCTCCGCCAGCAGGTCCCGGATGGTGCGGTGGAGGTTGAGGTAGCGCATGTTGTGCGCGACCCGCACGGTGGCGCGGGAGCGCCGCTCGGCCGCGACGACGCTCGCGGCCTGGCGCGCCGTCAGGGCCATCGGCTTCTCGGTCAGGACGTGCACCCCCGCGTCGAGGGCCGCGGCGATCTGCCCGGCGTGCGCGCAGTCCGGCGACGTGACGATCAGGACCTCGGGGCGCAGGTCGTCGAGCATCGGGCGGACGTCACCGGTCGGGTAGACCGGGACGGACCAGCGCTCGGCCACCTCCGCGAGCCGACGCGGATCGCTGTCGGCCACGCCGACCAGCGACCGGCCCGGCGAGGGGTGCGCGAACAGCGGCAGGTACGTCTTCCAGGCCCGGGTGCCCGCCCCGACCAGGGCGTAGCGGGTGCTGGGCGGTTCAGCCATGGCTGGGGACCTCCTCGGGTCGGTGGGGTTCGGGCGCCCGGTCGCGCAGCCAGCGACCGGCGCGGGCGACCCGGCGCACCCGCAGGTCCCGGTCCAGCACGACCACGTCCGCGGCCAGCCCCGGCACCAGCGCGCCGGTCCGGTCGGCCAGGCCGAGCACCCGGGCCGGTGTGGTGGCGGCCATCCGGACGGCCTCGACGAGCGGGACGTGGGCCTGCTGGACGGTGAAGCGCAGGACGTCGGCGAGGTGGCTGGTGCTGCCGCAGAACGACGCGCCGTCGTGGCCGAGCGCGACGCCGTCGGCGACGACGCCCCGGACCGCGCCCATGGCGAAGCCGCTGCCCGGGGCGAGCCCGGTGCCGGCCGAGGCGTCGGAGACGAGGCAGAGCCGGTCCGGGCCCAGGCAGCGGTGGGCGATCCGGACGAGTTCGGCGGGCAGGTGCCGGCCGTCGGCGATGAGCTCGGCGGTCAGCCCCTCCGACGCCAGGACGGTCTCCAGCAGGCCGGTGACCCGCCACGGGCCGTCCTTGGCGAGCGTCGACTGCCCGCTCCACAGGTGCGCGACGTGCCGCAGTCCGGCCGTGCGCGCCGCCGTCAGCTCCCGGCCGGTGGCGCCGCTGTGCCCGGCCGAGACGACCACGCCGCGGTCGGTGAGCGCCCCGATCAGCGCCGCCGATCCCGGCAGCTCGGGGGCCAGGGTGACCATCCGGACGAAGTCCGCCTCGGCGAGCAGCCACGGCCACGGCAGCTGCGCGGGTGTGCGCAGCGCGTCGGGCGGGTGCGCTCCCCCGAACCGCGGATTGAGGTAGGGGCCTTCGAGGTGGGTGCCGAGCAGGCCGGAGCCGGCGGGCAGTCGGCGGCCGGCGCGCAGGGCGGCCCGAAGCGCCGGCGGCCGGTCGGTCGCCAGGGTGGCCAGCAGGCCGGTGGTGCCCGCGGCGGCGTGCGCGTCCACGACGGTGCGCCAGGCGTCCGGGTCGGGCTCGTTGAACGTCCGGCCGAGGGCGCCGTGCACGTGGACGTCGATCAGTCCGGGCAGCACGTAGTCCCCGTCGAGGTCGACGCTCCGGTAGCCGGCCGGCGGCCGGCGGGCGGGGCCGGCGTACTCGACGGTTCCGTCCCGCAGCAGCAGGCACTCCCCCGCGCCCAGCCGGCGGGGGTGCACCACGGTGGCGTTGACGAGGGCCAGGCGCTGTTCGTGGCTCATCGCGCGGCCACCCGCCGGTAGACCCGCAGGTGGCGCTCCACGAACCGGTCCGGGTCGAAGCGGCCGGAGCGTTCGAGGCTGGCCTTCGCCAGGTCGCGGCGGCGCGCCGGGTCCTCGGCGAGCAGGCGCAGGGCCGCGGCCAGGTCGGCGGGCGAGTCCGGCGGAAAGTAGAGGGCCGCGTCGCCCGCGGTCTCGCGGTGCGGCGGGATGTCGGAGAGGAGCATCGGCAGGCCGGCCGCCAGGCCCTCCAGGATCGAGATGGGCATGCCCTCGAAGCGGCTGGCGGAGACGAACGCCCCGGACGACCCGAGGAGCGGCAGCACCAGGTCGCGGCGCCACACCTGGCCGTACCAGTCGACGGCGTCGGCGATGCCCGACTCCCGGGCCTGCTGGAACAGCTCGGCCATCTGCGGGCCGTCGCCGATGACCCGCAGGCGTACGTCGGTGCCCGCGCGGCGGGCCTGCGCCACTCCGGCGAGCACCGCGGCCTGGTTCTTGTGCGGGTGGAGTCCGGCGAGGCTGACCACGGTGAGGTCGGCTCCCGCGGCCGGCGGCTCGGCCCCGGGCCGGTCCAGCCGGATGGCGTTGGGCACCACCTCGACCCGCTCCGCCGGCAGGCCGACCTGCGTGGCGCAGAACTCCCGGACGGCCTCCGAGACCGCGAGCACCTGGTCGGCACGGGTGTTGACGTAGCGGTCGACGCGGTTGCGCAGCCAGGTCCGCTTGTGGGTGTAGACGCTGTGGTACGTCACCACGGTCGGGCGGCCGCGCAGCGCGAGCCGTACCAGGGGGTGGATCCGGCCGTCCCCGAAGTGGACGTGGACCACGTGGTCCCGGGTCAGCCGTGCCACCCCGGCGAGGCGGCGGCGCGCCGGCCCGGCGAGCGAGACGACCTCGACCCTGGGGTCGAGCTCGGTCATCAGCGCGTTGCGCCGGGCGACCGCGAGCGCGACCACGCGGACGGGGACGCCGCGGGCCACCAGGTCGTTGGCGAGGGCGGTCACCACGCGTTCCAGCCCGCCCACGGTGAAGTAGCGGACCAGGAGGCAGACCCGCAGGCCGTCGGGGACGCCGTCGTCGGCGGGCTCGGGCTCGGGGGCGGTGGCGGGCTCGGTCACGGGGGCGGGCTCGGGGGCGCTCATGAGGCACCGCCGAACAGCAGCTCCGGGTAGCGGCGGGCGCCGCCGAGCAGGTGCCCGGCCTTGGGGGCGAGCGGTTCCCGCAGCGCCTCGGCCAGGACGGGCCCGGCGTCTCCGGCGAGGACCTCGGCGAGCCCGCAGGCGCGGACCAGGCCGCGGCCGGCGAGCAGTCCGGCGTGGATCCGCTGTTCCGGTTCCCTGAGCTGCCGGGGGATCACCACGGCGTTGCAGCCGACCGCGAGCACCTCGCTGAGCATGTTCGCCCCGGCGGCACCGACGAACAGGTCGGCGGCGGCCATCCAGGTGGTCATCGCCGGTTCGTAGCCGACGATCTCCAGCCACGGGAGGTCGGCCGCGCGGGCCCGCAGCGCGGCGGCGTCGGCCGCCTCCAGGTACGGTCCGGTCACCAGCCGGACCCGGTCGAACTCCGGCCGCAGCGCGGTGAAGGCGTCGATCAACGCCGTCCACAGTCCGATCGCGCCCTGGCCCCCGCCCATACTGGCGACGACCAGGCGCTCGGCGTCGTCGACACCGAGTTCCGCCCGCGCGGTGTCGCGTCCCGCCTGAGACTCGTCGACCAGGTAGCCGGTGTAGTGGATCCGCTCGCGCAGCCGACGCGGCACCCGGTAGTGGTCCTCCAGGCGGAACACCTCGGGGTGGGTGTGCACGTGGATCGCGTCGAAGTGCCGGTCGATCCACTGGGCGCTGTCCGGGCCGAAGTACTCGCGGTCGGTCTTCTCGGCGTCGAAGAGCACGCCCCGCAGGGTCAGCACCCGGCGCCCGCCGTCGCCGCGGGTCGCGGTCAGCGCCGGGACGAGTTCGTCCTCGGCGCCCTTGGGCAGGTGGTTCACCAACAGGACGTCGGGGGCGTAGTGGCGCAGGTAGACCTCGGCGAGTTCGGCGCGCAGCCGGAAGAGCGGCCCGGCGGCCAGCCCGGAGCGGCCGGAGGTCTGCCACCCGGCCGGGTCGTCGTAGTTGGTGAACGCGGGCAGTTTGACCACGTCCATGGCGGCCGGCAGCAGGTCGAGCCCGCGGTAGGCGCCGGTGAGTCCGGTGACGGACAGCGGGCGGCCGCCGCCGAGCAGGCCGTGGGCGACCTTGGCGCTCTCCGCGGTGTGGCCGAGGCTCCGGCCGTTGTGCCAGTACATCGCGATCCGCATGGTCTGCCTCCTCGAATGCGTGGGAGTGCGAGCGGTCCCGGCGGCCCCGGCGGTGCGCGGCGCCGGCCCGGGGCCGGCGGCCGGAAGGGGCCGGGGCCGTCGGGGCCGTCGGGGCCGGGGCGAGTCGCCGGGAGCGGGAAGGGTGCGGGACGGGAGCGGGAAGGGGGCGCTCGGGCCCCCGAGGGGCACCCGAGCGCGGCGCGGGCTACAGGACGGCGACGTTGCGCTCGTCGAGCCGGCCCCTGGTGTCGAAGAGCGCGGGGGTCCGGGAGGCGTCCAGGTGCTCGAGGTAGTGCGCGTGCCACTGCAGGACGATCGTGAGGTCGGCCGCGCCCATCGCACGGTCGAGGTCCTCGGCGCGGGCCACCTCCGCGCCGTCGATGGTCCAGGAGCCGATGTACGGGTCGTGGTAGGCGACCTCGGCGCCCCGCTCGCGCAGATGGCGGACGACGTCGTCGGCGGGCGACTCGCGCTGGTCGGCGACGTCGGCCTTGTAGGTGACGCCCAGGAGCAGGATCCGGGCGCCGGGGAGCCCGCCGCCGCCCTTGGCGAGCAGCTGTCCGGCGCGCCCGACCACGTACTGCGGCATGCCGTCGTTGATCTCCTGGGCCACGTCGATCAGTTGCGAGCGGCCGCCGAGCGCGCGGACCTGGAAGGAGAGGTAGCGGGGGTCGATCGGGATGCAGTGGCCGCCCACCCCGGGGCCCGGCTGGAAGGCCGCGAACCCGAACGGTTTGGTCCCGGCGCACTCGATGGCGTTCCACAGGTCGACGCCCAGCTCATGGGCGATCATGGCCATCTCGTTGACCAGGGCGATGTTGACCTGCCGGTAGGTGTTCTCCAGGATCTTGGCCATCTCGGCCTCCCTGGTGCTCTTCGCCGCGACCACCTTCATCACGAACCGGCTGTAGAACCCGATCGCCCGCTCCGTGCAGCCCGGCGTGCAGCCCCCGACCACCTTCGGGGTGTTGTGCACGCCGTGCTCGGTGTTGCCCGGGTCGATGCGCTCGGGCGAGAACGCCAGCGCGAAGTCGTCGCCGACCCGCAGCCCGGACTCCTCGAGGATCGGGCGGACGATGTCGTCGGTGGTGCCCGGGAAGGTGGTGGACTCCAGGACCACCAGCATGCCCCGGCGCAGCTGCCGGGCGACCATCCGGCCGGCCCGGACCACGCTGGACAGGTCCGGCAGGCCGTCCCGGTCGAGCGGCGTCGGCACGCAGACCACGACGACCCTCGGTGCGCCGAAGCCGCGTTCGTCGCAGGTGGCGGTGAAGCCCGTGGCGCGCATCGCCCGCACGTCCTCGTCGCTCACCCCGTCGACGTGCGAGGTGCCGGCGTTCAGCCGCGCGACCACCCGCGGGTCGGCGTCGAAGCCCCGTACCCGCAGCCCGGCCTGGGCCGCCTCCCGGGCCAGCGGGAGCCCGACGTAGCCGAGGCCGACGACGAGCAGGTCCACCGGGTCATGCATGGCGCGGCCCTCCGTGCACCGTGGCGGCCAGCTCGCGGACGGCGTCGGCGGGCTTGCCGCCGGCCCAGGCCCGGCGTCCGACGGCCGCGCCGCCGATGCCCAGCCGGATCGCCCGGTCGAGGACGTCGGACAGCTCGGTCCCCGCGTCCGGCGCGCCGCCGGCCAGCACGATCGGAACGGAGGTGCTCTCGACGCACTGGCGGACGATGTCCGGGTCGTCGGGCAGCGCCGTCTTGACGAAGTCCCCGCCGATCTCCTCGGCGATCCGGCAGGCGTGGGCGTAGGCGCCGGGGCCGAGTCGCCGGACCGCCTCCGGCCGGGTGTACACGGTGACGAGCACGGGCAGCCCGAGGTCGTGGGCCCGCTCGGCCAGCACCGCGATGACCCGGGCGTTCTCCAGGTCCCCGGACGAGCCGAACTTGAACTCCCCGCAGACGGCGTCGGCCGCGTGGGCGGCGGCGTACTCGACGGTGTTGAGCTGGACGTGGTCCACGCCGTCGGCCAGCCGGCCGGTCAGCGCCATGATGACGCCGAGCCGTTCGGCGCCGGGCACCGCGAGGCAGTGGGTCAGGCCGGGGCGGAGCATCACGGCGTCCGCGCCGCCCTGGACGGCGGCCTCGACGATGGCGGCCGGGTCCTCCAGGCCACCGGCCGGGCCCAGGGTGATGGCGTGGTCGAGCGGGATCACCAGGGTCCTCCCGGTGACCGGGGAGAACAGGCGGCGGCATCTGATCCGGAATCCGTCGAAGGGAAGGTCACGTCGGGCGGTCAGCGGGGTCGGGGACAAGGTCTCACAACTCCTTCCGTGATCTGCCGGTCGAGCGTCAGGGCAGCAGTTCCAGGTGCCCCGCGTATTCGCCGGTCTCCAGGTATGTCCGCATGAGGCCGAGAATTCCCCGGGCGCGCTGCGGCCCCCAGCCGAGCACCGCGGCGTTCTCCGACCCGAGGACGAAGTTCAGGATGATCAGATCGCGCATCACCAGGAATTCGTCGAACTGCGCCGCTCCGGCGGGGAGGGCGCGGACGGACCGGTAGCCCGCCAGGTAGCGTTCGGCGAAGTCCTCGTACGCGGGCAGGTCGTCCGCGCAGGTGCGCAGGACGGACGACAGCACCGTGGCCACGTCGAGCATGGGGAAGCCCCAGCCGCAGTCGTCGAAGTCGATGACGGCCGTGGAGCCGTCGTCGGTCTCCAGGAGGTTGCCCCGGTGGAGGTCCGCGTGGATCACGCCCCAGTCGGCGGATCCGGGCTCCGGCAGCCGGGCGCCCACGGCTGCGGACACCTCCTGGAGGACCCGGTGCTCGTTCTCCGTCAGGCGGCCCCGCGCCGTCGCGCCGTCGAGCGCGGCTCCCTCGGTGAAGACCTCGCGGTGTCCCCAGGCCGGTCGGACGAAGCCCTCCGGCGGCCGGAACCCGGCGGCGTGCTCGTGCAGCCGGGCGGTGACCGCGCCGATGTCCCCGGCCGCGCCGGGGCGCGAGTACGGCGGCGACGCCCGCCCGGGGATCCACTCGAAGACCACCGCCGTCACCGGCTCGGGACAGCCCGCCAGTTCCAGGCCGACGACCTTGTCGCCGGCCGGGGTCGCGACGGGCACCGGCACCGTGACCGCCTTCTCCGCGAGGAGCGCCTCCATCCAGTCGAGTTCGGAGCGCTGCTCCGCCGCGCTCCGCCCGTCGCGCACCGAGATGCGGAGCGTGTACAGGGTGCTGTGCGGGTGGCCGTGCCGACGTCCGGCGAGCCGGTACACCGCGTTGTCCTCGTACTGCACGAGGCGCAGATCGTCGCAGCGGATGCCGTGGACCTCCGCCACGCGGGCGGCCAGCGCCCGAAGTCGGGCCCGTTGGGCGGAGCGTGACAGTTCGTAGAAGGATCGTGCCATGGGGATTCCTCGATTCGGCGGCCGGAAGCGGTTCCGATCCTCGTCGAGGGGGGTCCTCGTCGAGGGCACGGGGCGATCCGGCGCGACCGAACAGTGGTCGGGGCCGGGAAGACGGACGACCGAGGGCGCCCGGTCTTCGCGGGGCGGGAACCTCGGGGGCGAGGTGGGGGGACGGGCTCGGAGCGGGCCGGCACGGTCCGGGCGGCACGGTGCGTGGCGCCCGGGTCACCGGGTGTGCCGGACCGAGTGCCCCATCTCACCACAGCTGCACATGGGTTGCAGCTGCGAATGGGGGGCGAGAGTGAATTCCGGCCGACCCTCCGGCGGCGAGGCGGCCGAGTCCGCCGCGTGCGAAGCGTCGCGACCGGGCGGTATCCACCGGCGCCCACCAGGGACGGAGGGAGCCACCGGGGCCGGCGCCCCGTCGCGGCAGCCCGTCGGTACCGGCCGAAAGCGGCCACGGCCGGAGCTCGGGGCCCGGGCGCCGCAGGCCGCGACGGGTGCGAGCGGCGCCGGCGCGAGCGGCCCTCGCCCCCGCGACACGCCCGGACGCGCACCGCCGGACGGCCCGCGACCGAGGGGCGGACACCCGCGGACGCGGAGCAAACGGTTCGACATGCACACGATGACCGTGCGTCACCGAACGGCCGAACGGCGGACGGGGGCACCCCGCCATGCGGACGGCCGTTCGGACCGAATGCCGCCGCGAGGGGGTTCGGGTATGGCCGGTTTCCTCGCTCCCGGCCGGGCGCCATCGACTCTCCTCAACTTCCTTGTACCGCACGGTATATGAGCCGAGCAGGGAATCTCGGACCCTTCGACGCGCCCCGAGGGCCCGAACCGCCGGTGCGCGCCGCGTCCGGTGGCACGGACTTGGGGAGTCCCCTTCAGGTCCACCGTCCCAGCCGGTGAGGCGTCAGCCTGTGGACGGGAGGTTCCCACTCGCGGTGACCATGCCTGTCTCATAGGCGATGACGACCATCTGGGCCCGGTCATGGGCGTGGAGCTTGGCCAGCAGCCGCCGGACGTGTGTCTTGACGGTCGCGATGCTCAGCCCCAGATGCTCGGCGATCACGAGGTTGGACAGTCCCCGGGCCACCAATCGGAGCACTTCCCGTTCCCGTGGGGTCACGCCCGCCAGCTCCGGGGCGAGTCGCGGGCGCGGCTCGTGGCGTCCGGCGAACTCGCGGATCAGACGGCGGGTGACCGCGGGCGCGAGCAGGGCGTCGCCGGAGGCGACCACCCGCAAGGCTGTCAGCAGGTCGGCGGGGAGGATGTCCTTCAGGAGGAATCCGCTGGCTCCGCCGCGCAGTGCCGCGTACACGTACTCGTCCAGGTCGAACGTGGTGAGGACCAGCACACGGGTGCCGACGGCGTCCGGGTCCGCGCAGATGCGCCGGGTGGCCTCCAGACCGTCCGTGCCCGGCATCCGGATGTCCATCAGCACGACGTCGGGCCGCAGCCGCAGGGCGAGTTCGACGGCCTGCTCGCCGCTGACGGCCTCGCCCGCGACGGTGAGGTCCGGCACGCTCTCGATGAGCAGGCGGAAGCCCGCCCGCAACAGCGCCTGGTCGTCGGCGATGAGAACCCGGACCGGCCGGTTCACCGTGCAGTCTCCGATCCGCAGGGCAGCCGCGCATGCACCCGGAATCCGCCCGTCGCCAGGGGGCCGGCGGAGAGGGTCCCGCCGCACATGGCCGCCCGCTCCCGCATCCCGACGAGTCCGTGCCCGCCGCCAGGACGCCGGGACGGGCCCCGGGACGGGAGCCGGGACGGCGCGTCGTTGACGACCTCGATCTCGACCGCCTCGGGACCCACCCGGGACAGGTTCACCCGGCAGTCCGCCGACCCCGCGTGCCGGACGACATTGGTGAGGGCTTCCTGGACGATCCGGTAGACCGCCAGTTCCACACCCGGGGGGAGCGGTGGATCCGGGTCGACGGACAGCTCCACGCGCGGGCCTGCGCCGTCCGCGAGCGCGGGCAGGTCCGCCAGACCGGGGGCGGCCCCCAACTCGGCTCCGTCACCGGGTGATCGCAGAACGCCGAGCATGCGGCGCATCTCGGTGAGCGCCGTCCGGCCCGCTGTCCCGACCAGTACGAGGGTCCGCTCGACCTCCTGCGGGTTGGTGGAGGCCACCGCACAGGCCACCTCGGCCCGTACCGTGATGACAGTCAGATGATGGGCCACCACGTCGTGGAGCTCGCGGGCGATCCGCAGGCGCTCGTCCGTCACGGCCTGCCGGGCGGCGAGTTCCGCGTACGACCGCTGCTCTCTCAGCGCGGTGCCCACCAGCCAGGGCAGGGTCATCATCAAAGACGCGAAGACGACGCCCCACGCGACCCCGGAGGCCGGGACCGGTCGCGGTACGAGGGCCATGGCCGCCGCGACGGCGCCCAGCGAGCAGCCGAGCGCCGTCGCGGACCGGCGCCGCGGTTCCCGCGCCGCCACCGTGTACAGGGCGACCCCGACGGGGAGCCAGGACTCCTCCCATCCGGTGAACGCCATGGCGAGGACCGCTCCGGCCAGGACGGTGTACAGCACCGGGACTGACCATCTACGCCGTACCGCGACCGGCAGCCAGACCACCGCCGCCACGGCTCCCGCGCCCCAGCCACCGCTGAGCGTCTCGCTCGCGCCGAACGCCAGGGCGAGGAGCACGGCCGCGACCGTGTCCACGCCGTCCCACTGCCCGTCCCGCAGACGTCCGGCCACCAGCGGCCGTGACTCCCCGTCGCCCATGCCGGCCACGCTATCCAAGCGGGGGCCCGGGGCCTGTCAGCCCGGAGGACGTCATCCTGCGGGCTGAGTCATCCGCGCGGCTGATGCCCGTCCTACCCTCCTGGGCTGACACCGGGTTCCTCCCCGGGCGTGAAGCCGCCGGGCCCGTCGGCCGGAACAGTGGAGCCATGAATCGGAGAACACTGCTGTCCTCGTCCGCCGCACTGGCCGCCGCCATGATCACGGGTCCGCTCACGCCGGTGGCCGTCGCGCGACCGAGGCAGGAGGAACCCGTGCGGTTCCAACTGCCCGCCCCGAACGGGCCGTACCCGCTGGGTACGATCGCGCTGCACCTGGCCGACACCACACGGCCGGACCCCTGGGTGCCCTCCCGCCCCTGCCGTGAGCTGATGATCAGCATCTGGTACCCCGCCCGCGGCTGCGCGGCCCGCCCCACTGTTCCCTGGATGCCTCCGGCGGCGGCCGACCGGTACCTGAGCCTCACCGGCCTGCCCCCCGGCCGGGTACGACTGGGAGGCACCCACGGCCACGAGGGCGCTCCCGTCGGCGGCCCACCGGGCCCCCTGCCCGTCGTGCTCTACTCTCCCGGCTCCGACGCGTCACGGTCGTTCGGCACCGGCATCGTGGAAGACCTCGCCAGTCACGGCTTTCTGGTGGTCACCGTCGACCACACCTACGACGCGGCGGCTGTCGCCTTCCCCGGTGGACGCGTCGAGACGAATCCGCTCGGCGGGATCAGCGACTACGCCAAGGCCCTCGCGGTCCGTACCGCCGACATCCGCTTCGTCCTGGACCGGCTCGCCGTCCTCCGCTCGGGTGGCCACCCCGGCGTCTGCCGCACCCCGCTGCCCACAGGCCTGCACGGGGCGCTCGACCTGCGGCGCGTCGGGATGCTCGGCCACTCCCTGGGCGGCGCCACCACCGCCGCGACGATGCTCACCGACGGGCGGATCACGGCGGGCATGAGCCTGGACGGGGGCGCGGCGGGCCCGGTGGTGGACGCCGGGCTCGACCGTCCGTTCCTGGTCGTGGACACCCTGGGCAAGGGCAGCATGGAGAGCAGCCCCGCCCTGCGCGCGTTCTGGTCACATCTGCGCGGCTGGCGCCTGCATCTGACCGTACGGGGAGCCGCGCACCAGTCGTTCGGCGACGATGTGCTGATCCTGCCGCTGATCGCGCCTCTCCTGGGCATGTCACCGCCCGCTCTGGAGGAAGAGGTCGGGACGATTCCCGGGCACCGGGCACAGGCGTTCCAACGCGCCTACCCGCGAGCCTTCTTCGACCTCCACCTCCGCGACCGGGGGCGGCTGCTCGACGGTCCCTCCCCCGACTTCCCCGAGGTCGACTACGCCCGGTGAACGCCTTGGCGCCGGTCCCGCCCGTCCGGGCTCCGAGGTACGACGCCGGGCGTTCACCCGGGCGGGGTCCGGCGCGGGAGGGTCGTCGGTGTCCTCGGCTTCACAGGGAGGACCACGACCCGGGGCGGGGTAGCGGCGGGGCGGGGTGCCGCCGGGGCCGGCCCGTCAGAGAGCGGCCGGTGCCTGCTCGCCGAGCAGCACCGGGAGCGTGCGGTGGCCGTTGGAGATCAGCGAGTCGACCGGCTCCAGCCGCGCGTCCGGGGCGAACGCGAGGCCAGGGAAGCGGGCGAACAGCCGGCTCAGCGCGATGCGCCCCTCCAGACGGGCCAGCGGCGCGCCGAGGCAGAAGTGCGGGCCGTGGCCGAAGGCGAGGTGGTCCTTGACCGGCCGGGTGACGTCGAAGGCGGCGCCGCTGTCCCCGTAACGCGCCGGGTGGCGTCCCGCGGCCGCGTAGCCGCCCAGGATCGGCTCGCCCCGGCGCACCGTCACCCCGCCGGGCAGCTCGATGTCCTCCACCGCGAAGCGCAGCGGCAGGTGGGCGAGCGGGGCGTCGCGGCGCAACGCCTCCTCCACCACGTCGTCCCAGCCGGCCTCGCCCGCGCGCACCAGGGCGAGCTGGTCGGGGTGGGTGAGCAGACCGGTGACGGCGTTGTCGATCAGATTCACGGTGGTCTCGTAGCCGGCCGTGACGATCAGCAGAAGGGTGTCGCGCAGCTCCTCCTCGCTCAGTGCGGCGCAGCCGCCGTCGGACTCGGTGTCGCGGGCGGCGATCAGCAGGGAGGTCATGTCGTCGCCCGGCACGCGGCGCTTGGCGGCGATCAGGTCCTCCAGCAGGGCCTGGAACTCCGCGCCGTTGGCGGCCGACTCCTCGGGGGTGAGGGTGGTGGAGAACACCTTGTCGACCACGCCCCGGAAGCCCTCGGTCACTTCGTGCGGCAGGCCCAGCAGCTGGGAGATGACCCGGATCGGCAGCGGATGGGCGAAACGGTCGCGCAGGTCCACCACCTCGCCGGGGGCGCTCGCGGCCAGGTCGTCCAGCAGGGCGTCGGTCAGCTCTTCGACGCGCGCCGTCATCGCGGTGACCTGGCGGGGCGTGAAGGCGTTGCCCACCAGTCGGCGCAGCCGCCGGTGGTCGGCGCCGTGCGCGTTGAACATGTTGCGCACGCTCACCCACAGGGCCAGCGGCCAGGTCCGCACCGCCTCGTCGAACGCGGGCCAGTGCTTCAGGCCGTCCTTGGAGACCCGGGGATCCCTGAGCAGTTCCTCCAGCAGCACGGGGTCGGACACCGACCAGGCCCGGACGCCCAGGATGTCGACCGGTGCGGCCGGACCGCGTGCGAACAGCTCGGCGGTCTCGGCCTCTCGGGCGCGGCCGGTCGGGTCGAGCACGATCGGGTCGGGCGCGGTCAGGTCGGGCGCGGCCGGGTCGGGCGCGATCGGGGCCGGTACGAGACGCTCCACGGGGGTCCTCCAGTCGATGCGGTACGGGTGCGCGGTCGTCCGCCGCGCGTCGGAGGGGAATGCACGCCGGTGCGCAGGAAGTCGGCGGAGTCGACTTCCTGCGCACCGGCGGGGGTGTCCGGGGCGGGGGCGGTCAGTAGTCCCAGACCACCGGCACGAAGCGGAAGGTGCCGCTGCCGGCATCCGCCACGTGGCAGACGGACGGGAAGGGCAGGTGGCTGGCCATCAGCTGCTCGCCGGTCGCCGCCATTTCCGTCAGGAGACGGACCCGGATGCGGGCCGACTCCTCGGGGTCGTGGTCGAAGCCGTTGTGCCAGTCGGGCTTGTCGAAGCCGCACTGGAACACGGCGTCGCCCGCGAACGTCAGCCGGTCGCCGCCGGACTCCAGGCGGACGATGCTGTGGCCGGGGGTGTGACCGCCGGTGCGGCGGATCAGGACGCCCGGCGCCACCTCGTACTCCTTCTCGAACGGCCGCAGCTGGCCGCGGTACACGTCGAGGAACCGCGAGGCGGTCGTGCGCAGCACGTCCGGCACCGGTGCGGGCATGTCGGTGCGGGAGAAGTCGGGCGCCGCCCAGAACTCGGCCTCGGCCGCGGCCAGGTGGACCCGCAGATCCGTCCGCAGCCGGCCCCGCAGGCCCTCGACGAGCAGCCCGCCGATGTGGTCCATGTGCAGGTGGGTGAGCACCACGTCGGTCACCGACGCGGGCGCGATCCCGGCGGCGTCCAGCCGCGCGGCCAGCTGCCCGGCCCGCGGGAAGCCGGGGAACTCCGTCCCCAGGCCGGAGTCGACGAGGACGGTCCGGCCGCCGCTGCGCACGACGGCCACGTTCAGCGGCCAGTTGATCGACTCCAGCGGCAGGTACACGTCGCCGAGCCAGGCCTTCAGGTCGGCCGGGGTGGCGTTGGTGGCCAGCGTCGTGGGGGAGATCGGCAGCACCCCGTCGCTGATCACCAGCACGTCGATGTCGCCGACCTTCAACGCGTAGCGCGACGGGACCGGTTCGTCGAGTCCCGGCGCGTCGGGGTGGGCGGGGCTGACCTGGGTCATGGGTGTTCTCCTCGGGAAGGGTGTCGGCCGGAGGTGTCGGCAGCGCCACCGTGGGCTGCGCCGTCCGGTCATCCGTAAAGACCGGTCAGCGGTCCGGTCTGTGACAGCCGCCCCTGTTCCGGAGACCCACGCGGGCTCCGCACCCCCTCCGGCGCCCCGCGGCCGGAGGTGGCGAGGTGTCACAAAGGCGGTGCGAGAGCGGTCTTCCTGGGGGACCAGGCGCCCTGGTCCCTGGCACGACGACACAGGAAACGAGACCACGTGAAACTCCGCCGACCAGCAGTGGCCCTCCTGGCCGCGCTGCTGATCCCCCTCGCGGCACCGGAACTGGCCGCCGCGGCCCCGGTGCCCGCCCCGCCGGCGCTCTTTGACCCAACGGCGGCATCCGGGGCCGCCGCCGCGGAGGAGCCAGACCTCGGCTACGCCAACCGCACCGTCCCGCCGATCGGCATGCCGGACTGGTCGCGGGTCGGCTACCGGGGCGGGCAGGACCTCCCGCGCGGCGAGTCCGCGCTCACCGATGACGCCGCCTGCCGCGTCTCCCCGCAGAAGCTCGCCGCCACCTACGGGGTTCGCCCGGACGACGGGGCCGACGACACCGCCGGCCTGCAGCGGGCGATCGACGACATCAAGGCCCAGTGCTCGCCCAAGGCCGACTTCAACCGCCTCTCGCTCATCGAACTGCCCGCCGGCCGGATCGACCTGTCCCGGCAGATCTACGCGGACGCCGGCTTCCTGACGCTCCGGGGGAAGGGCTCGGGCCCGGGCGGCACCCGGCTGGTCTTCCGGCCCGACCTCAGCACCCGGTACGACACGGTGGTCAACGGCCGCTGGGACCAGGACTCCATGCTGGCCGGAACCGGCAGCGACATCGGCACGGGCGGCTGGATCTGGCCGGGGCGCGGCATGTTCCGGGTCCAGACCCGGGAGGTCGCGACCCGGTACCAGGACGACTGGGCGGCGGCCACGACCGTCCCCATGCGCAAGGACATCTTCGAGGGCAGCGTCAACCAGCACTGGGTCTCCGGCCTGAAGCTGGCCGCCCAGGACGGCGATCCGGGCTACGCCGGCCGGAAGGGGTCGTCCGTCGTCCGGCTGGACCCCAAGGTCGACATGAACAAGTTCCGCACCGGCGGCTACGTCTGGGTCGGCGCGGCCAACAGCCGGAACTTCTACGCGCAGCAGGGCATCACCGATCCGGGCATGATCGAGGCGCTCCACATGCGCCAGCAGATGTTCAAGGTCGTCCGCGTCGACGCCACCGCGAAGACGGTCGCCCTGGACCGTTCGCTGGAGTGGGACCTGCCGGTCAACTCCGAGTCGGACGGCTCGCCGCCGATCAACGGCAGCGGCACCCCGTACGCCAGCAAGATCACCCCGCTGAAGGCCGTCGAGGGCGTCGGCTTCGAGGACTTCGCCTTCACCCAGGACATGGACGGCCTGCCCAGGATCGGCGGCCAGGAGACCTACCGGCTGACGCCCGAGCAGGCCGTGCACAACTACGGCAACCTGGCGCCCGAGTACGCGATGCACGGCATCGTCTTCAAGTGGGCCGCCAACAGCTGGGCGCGCGGGCTGAAGGCCGAGATGACCGGCTCGCACCCGATCGTCACCGAGAACGCCCGCAACCTGCAGATCGAGCGCAACAGCTTCGACGGCGCCTGGAACAAGGGCAAGGGCGGCAACGGCTATCTGCGCGGCAGCCGGGTCTGGGACTCCCTGTGGGCCCACAACGTCAGCCGCAACCTGCGCCACTTCACCTTCCAGTGGTCGGCCGGCGGCAACGTCGCCTTCCGCAACGACCTCGACTCGGACCTCAACCTGCACGGCGGCTGGGAGCACAACAACCTGTTCGAGCAGAACACCCTGCGGATCCCGTACGAGCACCGCTCGGGCAGCTGCGCGGCCAACTGCGGCGGCGAGGGCGGCGAGATGGACGAGGGGACGTGGTACCCGATCTGGTGGGCGGCCGGCCCCAAGGCCGGCAAGTGGTCCGGCTCCTCCGGACCGCAGAACGTCTTCTACAACAACACGATGCTCAAACAGACGGCCCCCGGCGGCCCGTTCGAGCCCTACGGGCCCTACGGCACCCGGACCGGCACCGCCTTCCAGTTCGGCTCGGACAGCGAGGACCCGGACCGCTTCCAGCCGCTGGGCCAGGGCGGCCAGGCCATCCCCGACTGGACCGGCCGGGAGACCCTGGACTTCACGGGGGCGGGCGTGGTTCCGCTCGACGTCGGCAAGCGGCACTCCCTCTTCCTGCGGTACACCGGCGGCGAGCTCGACCCCCGCGCCGACGGCGACCGCAAGGTGATCACCTGGAACATGCGCGGCCGGTACATCACGGGCTCGAACAACCGCTCCGACAAGTGGCGGACGAGCCTGGAGGACATGGCCGCCACCCACGAGCCGGACATCGTCCTCCTCCAGGAGGCCGGCGCCCCGCCCTTCCCGCTGGGGATCAACGCCGAGCGCGTCGAGATCCCGCAGACCGCCTACCAGCGCAGGAACTCCGCGGGCGAGGTCATCGAGACGCCCCCCGTCCGCGAGTACCGGCGCACCCTGAACGGCGTGAACGGCTACCTGTACTGGCTGCAGACGGACACCGAGACCACGGGTGTCGGCCAGATGAACCTGGCCATCTGGACCCGGGAGCGGGCCCTCGACCCCGCCGACCCCACCGGCGCCGGGCGGATCTTCGTCGTCCCCTCCGGGAGCGGTCCGTCCCGGCCGGCGCTCGGCGTGCGGATCGGCGGAGCGCTCTACTTCACGGTGCACATGGACACCGGCGGCGGCGCGAACGCCGCCGGCCTGCTCAACGCCATCAGGACCCGCGTGGCCCTGCCGCAGGCGCTGCCCGCGGCCGTCTTCGGCGACTTCAACACCGACCTGGGTGCGTTCCGCCGGCAGATGATCCGGCTGTTCGACATCCGGGGGGTGCTCGACCACACCTTCCCGGTCCGCGGCAACCAGCCCCCGGCGAACTACGACTACGGGGCGATCGCGGCCCGCTACGACAACGGGCCGCAGCTGCACTTCACGGGCGCCGAGCGGGTCGACTCCGTGACGACCTCGGACCACTACCCCGTCGCCTTCACGCTCTCCCCCGTCCCCGGCGATCCGCCGCCGGCCCCGACACCGGCGCCCAAGAAGAAGAAGCCCAAGGGGGACCGCACCGCCCGCTCCGCCAAGAGCACCTACGCGCCCTACCCGTCCAGCAAGCCCGGCGGCGGCACGGGCGGCGGCGGCAGGACGCTCGGCACCCGCCCGATCGACCGGGGCAACCGCGACATGGAGACCCTGGTCCTGGAGCAGGCCGCCGACCACCCGGACCAGTTCCGCATCCTGCACCGGATGACCCGTACCTACCTGAGCCAGGAGTTCGGCCTCCTGAACACACCGGCGGTGCTGCTGCCGGAGGGCGGCGAGGGGCTCACCCAGATCTGGAGCGTCATCGGCATGGAGGACGGCACCTGGGTCGTGCTGAACGCGGAGACCGCCCAGGTCCTCGCCGTCGCCGACGGGCCCGAGGGAGAGCAGGTGGTGCTCCGCGACTTCGACTCGGAGGACTCCTCCCAGCGGTGGTTCTTCCAGAACCCCGAACAGGAGGCGCTGGACGCGGACGAGCTGCTGCGGGAGGACGACGACCCGCAGGACCTCGCCATCGAGGTGCCGGTCGGCGCCGGCCTCCCGCTGGACCTGGCGGCCGGAGGCAACAGCACCCGCAGGCAGTTCACCACCGTCCCCGCGGGCCCGACCGGCGACGACTACTGCTACTACCTCATCCACGAAGGCCGGTACGTCAACACCTCCTCCTCCCCGTTCCCCGAGAGCGAGGCACCCCTGACGCTCGGCCCGTTCCGCCCCGACCACCCCAGCTACCTGTGGTGCACCGACACACCGGACCGGCACGCCACCGCGGGGATGCGGCTGACCCAGCGCACGGCCACCGGACAGCGCCTCTACCTCACCTCCCGGGCGAACCCCCGGGGGCTCTCCGTGACCGAGCACCTCGCCGCCGCGGACCTGTGGACCTGGAAGGCGGTCACCCGGTGAGGGGACGGCCCGGCCCGCGCCTCCGCCTCCGCGGCAGCGGCAGCGGAGGCCTTGCCCGGCACGGTGGCCGGGGCGCCGACGCGGACTCCGGGGGCGACGCCTTCCCGCCGGCGGACTCCGCGGCGGCCCGCCCGACCGGTCGCTGACGGCCTGTCACAGAAAGGGGGCGTTCCCGGTCTTCCTCCTCGGGAGCGGGAACGCCCCCGTCCGACGCCGGGCCCTCGGGCCGGCACCACCCATCGGGAGTACCCACATGACGACAGCAGTTCTCCAGCGCCGCGCGGTCCGCGCCCTGCTGGCCTTCGCCGTGGCCGCCGCGGTCGCCGTCCCGGGCCTCGGGGCCGCGTCCCCGGCCCGGGCGGACACGCCCGACGGCACCACCAAGGTCGTGGAGGTGAAGCTCGACTACAACTACACCGGGGGCAACGTCGCCGGGTACCACACGGCGCTCATCCGCCTCCGCCAGGCGGCAGGGCGGCCGTTCCACGACGACGACGTCTACATCACCCAGGTGACGCCGCCCGGCCTGATCGCCCTGCGGATCCAGGACCGCGACGGCAACGAGCTGTCCAGCCTCTACCTCAACCCGGCCAACCTCTACGTCGGCGGCTTCCGCACCAAGAGCGGCAAGCTGTACGCCTTCAACGACGCCTCGGAGAACGTGCGCACCGAGATGGGCCGCGGCGGCCAGGTGAACACGCTGCCCTTCGGCGGCAGCTACGGCTCGCTGATCTCCACCGCCGGGGAGGAGCCGTCGATCGAGTGGCTGAACGGGTTCATCGGCTCGGCCGAGACGGTCGGCAAGGCCGAGCAGTCGATGGGCGACGCGGCGGGCCGGGCCGCCGTCGCCCGGGCGCTGATCAAACTGATCGGCGCCTTCTCGGAGGCCGCCCGGTTCACCGACTTCCGCGACACCTGGGACCCGGTCGTCGCCGGGCGCAGCGGCGGCGGCTTCTTCGAGGTGTCGAACCCCCGGCTGCGGGCACTGCGCGGCGCCTGGGGGCCGATCTCCAAGTTCGCGGTGGACATCAGCGACGTGTCGTCCACGCCGCCGCTGACGGTCAACGGTGTGGGGACGTTCGCCACCTGGCAGGACGTGCGTGACCACCTGCGGGTGATCCGGCGATAGCGGGTCTCCGGGGCCGCCCGGCGGCAGCCGGGGCACAACGGGCACAGCGGGCACAGCGGGGGCGGCGAACGGACCGCCCCCGCTCCGCCCGCTGTGCCGCGGGTGCGGGTGCGGGTGGCGCGGTTCCGGCGGTGCCCGGAACCGCTGCGGATGCCCCGCTCACCGCGCCGCCAGCAGCGACTCCAGGCCGGCGGTGTCCCCGGCCCGGGCGGCCGCGACGAAGGCCGCCAGCAGCCGCCGGTGCTCCGTCGGGTCGACGGCCCCCCGCTGCTCGGCCGCCAGGCGGCGGCGGGCCCGGCTGGTGATCTGGCGGACGTTGACGGCGCTGAGGCGCAGCATCGCGGCGATGTCGGCGTAGGCGTAGTCGAAGGCCTCGCGCAGGATGTACACCGCCCGCTCCGTGGGCGTCAGCCGTTCCAGGACCACGAGCAGCGCGGCCGCCAGCTCCTCCGCCCGCTGCACGCCGGCCTCGGGGTCGCCGCCGGTGTCGACGGGCTCGGGCAGCCAGGGGCCGAGCGGGGTCTGCCGGCGGGAGCGGGCGGACTGGGCCACGTTGAGGGCCAGCCGGGTGGTGGCGCGGTACAGGAAGGCCGTGGGGCTGACCACCGCCGAGCGGTCGGTCAGCTGCCAGCGCAGCCACACGTCCTGGACCACGTCCTCCGCCTCGACCGCGCTGCCCAGGATCCGGTACGCGGTGCCGAAGAGACGGGGCCGCAGCTCCTCGAAGGCGGCCGCGGCCTCGTCCAGGGTGGCCTCCCCGGCGGGCGGCCAGGTGGCCTCCCCGGCGGGCGGCCGGGTGTCCGGCCGCGTCTCGGGCAGGTCTGTCAACACGCTCATCACGGCTCCGTTCCGCCTGCGGCATCCGTCGATGCCCCGGGGAACACGCTCCCGTCGCGGCCCCCGCCGTGACGCCCCGGAACGTGCCTGGTCCGCCGCCCCGGTACCCCTGGCGGCCGCCCCCGGGGGTACCGGGACGGGGTGCCCCGCCGGCGGGAACAGCGACTCGGATCGGGGCTCGGATCGGGGCTCGGACTCAGACGCGGGCTCAGGCCGTGGCCGTGGCCGTGGCCGCCGAGCCGGCGAGCAGGGCGCCGCCGAGCTGCTTGCGGGAGGTGACGCCGAGCTTCGTGTACACCTTGCGCAGGTGCCACTCCACCGTGTGCGGGCTGAGGAACAGCTGGGCCCCGATCTCGGGGTTGGTCATCCCGCCCCCGGCCAGGCGCGCGATCTGGGTCTCCTGGGCGGTGAGCGCGGTCCGGGAGTCGGCCGGGCGCCGGGGCGCCGTCGCGCCGGTGGCGCGCAGCTCCCGCCACGCGCGCTCCGCGAAGCCCTCGACCCCGATCCGGCTCAGCGACCGGTAGGCGGTGCCCAGCTGCTCGCGGGCGTCGACTCGGCGGTTCTCCCGGCGCAGCCACTCGCCGTAGAGCAGGTGGGCGCGGGCGCGGGTGATCCGGACCCCGGTACGGCCCAGGCGTTCGACGGCCTCCCGGTGGAGGGCCTCGGCGGCCGCTCCCGCGCTCACCTGGGCGCGGACCATGGCGGAGGTGCCGAGGGCCCAGTCGGTGCCGCTGGCCCGGGCCAGGTCGGCGACCCGGTGGGCCGCCTCCGCGGCGCGGGCCGGCCGGCCGCTGCGGGCGGCGGCCTCGACGAGCTCGACCGTCGACCTGATCGCGAGGCCGAGCTCCTGGAGGCTCTCCGCGCCCTGTTCGGCGGCGGCGAAGGCCTCCTCGTAGCGGCCGAGCCCGTTGTACAGCACCGCCTTCGCCCACGCGCCGGCGCCGGGGACGTCGCCCGGCCCGCCGCGGTGGGGGCCGGCGTCGCGGGCCATGGCGTCGGCCGCTCTGAGCACCTCGGCCTCGCGGCCCCTCCACGGTTCGGTCACCAGGGAGGCGTAGTGGGCGAGGTAGCGGCTGCCGGTGGCCTCGCCGATCGTCCGCGCCTCGGCGATGAGCGCGTCCGCGTGGTCGAGTTCGCCGGCCAGGACGCGGTTGGAGACGAGTTGCAGCAGGGCCGAGGGCAGCACCGACAGCGCGCCCGTCCCGCGGGCCAGCTCGACCAGGCGCGAGGAGAGCACGGTGTTGCTGTCGAAGTCCCACACGTTGAAGGCCATCCGGGCGGCGAGCGGGAACCAGCCGAGGCCCTCCTCCGCGGAGACCTCCTCGGCGCACAGGGCGCCCAGGGCGCGCAGCACCGTGGGCGCGCCCGCCCGGTAGCCGTCGACGGTCATCGCGGCCAGGCCGCGCAGCAGCAGGTCGTTGCGCTCCGGGGGCGGCCCCGGCGGTGCGGCGAGCGCGGCCCGGGCGATGTCAGCCAGCGCGGCGCCGCTCGGCGGCCGGTCGATGATGAGGGCGGCGTGCAGCGCGTCGCGGTAGGTCTGCTGGGCGAGTCCGGTGTCCAGCGCCTCCAGGCGGCCGGCGGCCCGCACCAGCACCGGCAGGGCGCTACCGGCGTTCTGGGAGGCGAACACGATCCGCCCGCGCAGCAGGTCCGCCTGGGCGAGCCGGCGCTCGTCCAGCGGGCCGAGGGCGGCGGCGTCCAGCAGTTCGCGCGCGGTGTCGTAGCCGCCGGCCTGGTACTTGGCCTGGGCGGCCGCCAGGGCCCTGGCGGCGCGGGCGGCCGGGTCGGGGGTGAGCTCGGCCGCCCGTTCCAGGAACGCGGCGGCGGCCGCGACCCCGCCGCGGGCCTGCGCCCGGCCGGCGGAGCGCTCCAGCTCGGCGGCGACCCCCTCGTCGGGCCCCGCGGCGGCGTTGGCGAAGTGCCAGGCGCGGCGGTCGGGGTCGGTGTCCGGGTCGGTCGCCTCCGCCAGGGCCCGGTGGACCTGCTGCCGGGCCTCGGGCTCGGCGGCCCGGTAGGCCGCCGTGCGCACCACGGGGTGCCGGAACCGCACCCGGGTGCCGATCGTCACCAGGCCCGCGGCTTCGGCCGACGGGGCGGCGGAGTCGTCGATGCCCAGCAGGGCGGCGGCCTCGGCCAGCAGGGCGACGTCCCCGACCGGTTCGGCCGCGGCGAGGAGCAGCAGGTGCCGGGCGCCGGGCGGCAGGGTCTGGATCCGGTGCAGGAAGCTCTGCTCGACCTGCCCGGCCGGAGGCCGCGCGTCGGGGCGTCCGAAACCTCCGGCCAGTTCCTCGGGGCCGAGGCCGCGGGGCAGTTCGAGCAGGGCCAGGGGGTTGCCCTGGGTCTCGGCGACGATGCGGTCGCGGACGCGCTCGTCGAGCCGGCCCGGGACCGCGGAGTCCAGCAGGGCGCGGGCGTCGCTGTCGCCGAGCCGTCCGACCGTGAGCTGCGGCAGCCCCGTGAACCGGGGCTCCAGGGACGGCTCGCGCACGGCGAGGACCAGGCCGATCCGCTCGGCGAGCAGGCGCCGGGCGACGAAGGCCAGCGTCTGCACGGAGACCTCGTCCAGCCACTGGGCGTCGTCGACGAGGCAGAGCAGCGGGTCCTGTCCGGAGGCGTCGGCGAGCAGGCTGAGCACGGCGAGGCCGACCAGGAAGCGGCCCGGCGGGGTGCCCGCGGCCAGGCCGAACGCGGTGCCCAGCGCGTCGCGCTGCGGGGCCGGCAGGCGGCCGAGCCGGTCGAGGAACGGGGCGCACAGCTGGTGGAGCCCGGCGTACGGGAGCTCCATCTCGGACTGGACGCCGGTGACCCGGGCGGTCCGGAACCCCCGGGCCCGGGCGGCGGCGTGCTCCAGCAGTCTGGTCTTCCCCACGCCCGGCTCACCGCGGAGCGCCAGGACCCGGCTCCCGCCGCCGCGCACGGCGTCGAGCAGTTCCTCCAGTGCCCCGCACTCGCGGCTGCGCCCCAGCATCTCCTGAGTCATGGACGGCCGGCCTCCCCTTCGGTGCCCGCCGGGCCGGGTACCCGGGCCCGGCGCGCGGTCGTTCCCGGCGCGGGCCTCGGCGCCGTCCCGAGGACGGCCGCGCTCGCGCGCGGCGCCGGTCGGCGCCGCCGGGCCCACCCTGCCGCCCCGCCCCGCCGGCCGGCGCCCGGGGAACCCCGGGTCGACCCCCGGGTGCCCCCGGGCTCCCGGAGGTCCGGGGAGGGGGGACCTTCAGGCGTCGGCCAGGGCGGCGCGCAGCCGGTTGCGGGACTTGACGTCGAGTTTGGTGAACACCTTGCCCAGGTGCCATTCCACCGTGCGGGGGCTGATGAAGAGCTCGGCGCCGATCTCGGAGTTGGTCAGGCCGTCGGCGGCCAGGCGGGCGATCTGGCGCTCCTGGGGCGTGAGGACGATCCGCCCCGCCCCGCCCGCGTCGGCGGGGCGGGGGCGGACCGTCTCGCCGGTGGCCAACAGTTCGCGCCGGGCGCGCTCGGCGAAGGCCTTCGCGCCGAACCCCCGCAGCAGCTCGTGGGCGGTGCGCAGGTGCCCGCGCGCGTCGCCGCGCCGGTTCTCGCGGCGCAGCCACTCGCCGTACACCAGGTGGGTGCGGGCCAGGTGGACGGCGACGCGGCTGCGTTCGAGGCGGGCCAGGGCCTCCCGGTAGAGCCGCTCGGCACCCGGGCCGTCGTCCAGCAGGGCGCGCGAGCGGGCCAGCATGCCGAGGGCCCAGTCGGTACCGGCCGCCTCGGCACGTTCCTCCAGCCGGTGCAGGGCCGCCGCGGCCCGCTCGGGGGCGTCGGCGCGGGCTGCCGCCTCGACGAGTTCGGCGAGGGCGAAGCCGTGGACGGCCAGGTCCTCGTGCGCGACGGCCCGTTCCGCGTGGGCCAGGGCGTCCTGGTAGCGGCCGAGGCCGTTGTGGAGGACGGCGACGAGGTAGTGCTCCAGGCCGATCGCGCGCCCCTCGCCCCAGGAGGTCGCGTCCCGGGCGGCGCTGTGGATCACCTCGGCGGTCCGGGCGTCCTCGCCGCGCCAGGCCGTCAGCAGGAGCGCGGGGTAGGCCATCGGCGAGTGGCCGGTCACCTCCGCGATGGTGTCGGCCTCGTCGATGAGCACCGCCGCGAGGTCGAAGTCGCCGGCGTGCACGGACAGCGCGGCCCGGTAGCCGAGCGCCAGGGGGAGGACGCTGAGGGCGCCGGCCTCGCGGGCCGAGCGGACCGCGTGCTCGGTCATCCGGTGCCACGCCTCGTCGTCCCACAGCTCCCCGGCGACCAGCCAGGTCAGCCAGAGCCAGCGCATGGCGTCGCCGCCCTCACCTCCGGCGGCCTGCCGGAAGGCCCCCAGGGCGGACCGCAGCAGCGGCCCGCCCTCGGCGCGGCCGTCGAGGAACCAGGCCGCCAGGCCGTCGAGGAGCAGGTCCGTGGGCCGGGCGGGCAGCGCCCCGGGCGGTGCCGTGCGGGCGGCCTCGGCGACCTCCCGGACCCCGGCCCGCCGGCCCAGGCGGCCGGCGAAGACCGCCGATCCGAGGGCGTCCAGGTACGCCTCGCGCGCGGACGCGTCCCCGGCCCGCGCCAGCCGGGCGGCCGCGTCGAGCAGCAGCGGCAGCGCCTCTCCGCCGCGCCGGCGGGCGAAGGCGACCTGCGCGCGGAGCCGGGCCAGCCGGGCGTGCTGCGCCTCGTCCAGCGGGCCGAGCTGGGCCGCGGCGAGGAGTTCGAGCGCCGCGTCGGGGGATCCGGCGTCGAACGCGGCCTGGGCGGCCGCACCCGCGCGCGTGCCCCGTAGGGACGGATCGGGCGTCAGTTCGGCCGCGCGCCGCAGGAAGGCCGCCGCCGCCGCGATCCCGCCCCGGGCCTGGGCCCGGCCGGCCGACCGCTCCAGCTCGCCGGCCAGGGCCTCGTCCGGGTCCACCGCCGCGTGGGCGCGGTGCCAGGCCCGGCGGTCCGGGTCGAAGGCCGGGTCGGTGGCCTCGGCCAGCGCGCGGTGCACGTCGCGGCGCACGGTCGGGTCGGCGGCGCGGTACGCCGCCGAGCGGACCAACGGGTGGCGGAACCGCACCCGGGTGCCGAACTCGATCAGCCCGGCGGCCTCCGCCGCTCCCGCGGCGTCCGCGCCGAGGTCGAGCCGCTCGGCGACCCGCCGCAGCAGCGGCGCGTCCCCCACCGGCTCCGCGGCCGCCGCCAGCAACAGCCGCTGGGCAGCGGCGGGCAGTGCGCCGATGCGCTGCAGGTAGGCCAGCTCGATCCGGCCGGCCAGCGGGCGGACGTCCGGGCGCCCGAACCCTCCGGCCAGCTCCGCCGCCGACAGGCCCCGGGTCAGCTCCAGCAGGGCCAGCGGGTTGCCGCGGGTCTCGGCGACGACGCGGTCCCGGACCCGCTCGTCCAGCCGCCCGGGCACCACCGATTCCAGCAGCGCCCGCGCGTCGTCGTCGCGCAGGCCGCCGACCGCGATCTCGCGCAGCCCCCCGAGGGGGTCGCCGTCCGCGACGGGCGCCGGGGTACGCGCCGCGAACACCAGCGCCACCCGTTCCGCCAGCAGCCGCCGGGCGACGAAGGCCAGCGTCTGGGCGGAGACCCGGTCGAGCCACTGGGCGTCGTCCACCACGCAGACCAGCGGCTGCTCCTCGGCCGCCTCGGCCAGCAGGCTGAGCACCGCGAGGCCGACCAGGAAGCGGTCCGGCGCGCTCCCCGCGCTCAGGCCGAACGCGACGGACAGGGCGTCGCGCTGGGGACCGGGGATGCGGTCGAGCCGCCCCATCAGGGGCACACAGAGCTGGTGCAGTCCGGCGAACGCCAGTTCCATCTCGGACTCGACGCCGACCGCCCGCAGGACGCGGCACCCGCCCGCCCGCTCCACCAGGTACTCCGCGAGGGCGGACTTGCCGACCCCCGGTTCACCGCGCAGCACAAGAACCTGGCCCCGGCCCTCCCGGGCCCCGGCGACCACCTGGTCCAGCACTCCGCACTCGCTGCGCCGGCCGAGCAGCCCGCGCCACGGAGCGCTGCCCGCCATCCGCCACCACCATGCAGTTCAAGGTCCGGACCCTGATCGTTCCGGACCGTCCCCATCATGCATCAGCCCGCGCGGCGCGGACAAACCCCTGCCGGGCACCGCCGCAGGCCTTCTGAGGGATCGTCATCACGACGGAGGGGCGGTCCGCCACGCGCGGCCCCGGCTCCTTCGCCTCGGTTCGCCCACCCGTCTCCCCCCGTTTCCCCCTCCCCTCGGGATCTCCCCCCACCCGGACGCGGAATTCCGCCCCTTGCACCCGGTTTTGACATTTCTCTTATCGTCCTACCGTCTTGCCGCGCCCCAGCAGGGCGGCACCCTCACCGTCCTCAACCAGAACCCGCAGGAGCAGTTCGACCCCGCACGGCTCTACACCTCCGGCGGCGGAAACGTTCCCTCCCTGGTCGTCCGCACCCTCACCACCCGCAACCGGGTGGACGGCGCGGCCGGCACCGAGGTGGTCCCGGACCTCGCCACCGACACCGGCACCCCCTCGGAGGGCGCGACGGTGTGGACGTACCGCCTCAAGGACGGCCTGAAGTTCGAGGACGGCTCGCCGATCACCACCGCCGATATCAAGTACGGCATCGAAGGTCATTCGCCCCCGAGAGCTGGAGGCCCTGGACTCCACCAGGTACTCCAGGACGATCCACACCGTCGCCACTCGGCCGCCGCCGGCGCCGCCGCCTGACAGCGAGGACGCGGACGGCACCGCGCGCAGGACCGGCCCGCCGGCTGCCGCCCGGCCACCGAGCCGTTCCCGACGGTCCTGTCCTCCCGAGGGCGGCCACGGACCTGGGCCGGGCGCCCGGGCGACCGGGCGACCGGAACGAGGATCAACCGCAGGTCACGACGCGCGGTTGCCCGGCCGACGGCGCTGCCCGGTGCGGCGCCGCTCGACCCCGTGCTGACCGCCCACCGGCGGCCGCGGCTTCGGAGCGCGGTCGAACCGGGCCTTCGTCCGCTTCAACTCGCCCAACCGCCGAGGCGATCGCCGGGACCGGCGCGGACGCCGCACCGCCCTCGCCGGCGCCTCCCCGGGCGGGAGCTGCGCGGGCCCCCGGGATCGGCCCTTGACGATCTGCAACAACCACTCCGACACCGTGGTCACGAGGAGCACGATCACCTTGACGGTGACCTCCTCCGACCACGGCAGCTCCATGAACTGCACGATTTCCTCCAGTGGACGAACGAGCTGGAGGGGTGTGGATCACGCGGCCAGGCTGTCGTCCAGCCCACTGGCGCCCACCCCGAAGCGGCCGGCCGCGCCGGTGCGCCCGGGTGCCCTGGGGATCAGTGGTCTCCGAAGGCGGGTGATTCCGCAGGCGATGGCCAGCGGTTCCGGCAGGCCCTCGGTATCCGGCCGCAGCGTCGGCGCGGCCTCCCGGAGGGGGGTCCGGCGAGCTTCCAGCGCGACCGCGAGCCCGTAGCCGGAGTGCAGCACGGCCAAGGCGCTGGAGTATGCCTTGGCCTCCACCACCCAGGGCCCCGCGTCGCCCGAACCGGCGGTGGCGGAATGGGGGCCGCGAAGGGAGTAGTCGTGAAGCGCGTCGACGAAGGACCACGAGACACGGTGCCACCGCCCCGGCTCCAGCAGGGTGTTGATGCTGGCCATCCGGTGCACCTCGTCGACCATCACGAGGTCGACCGCCTGGTGCACTGCGTCGCCGAGCATCAGCAGGCTCGCCGGCCCGCCACTGCCCGGCGCGTTCGAGACGGGACGTGCGGAGGCGGGAGCCTCGCGGAGCCCGGCCAGGATGTCCTCGGCGAGCTCGTAACAGAGCGTCTCGCCACGGGCCTGCGGGGCGATCACGGCGCGTTCGCCGATCGGGACCAGCGTCACCCTGCCGGGCGCGTATGCGTACGAGCGGGCGGTGATGCGCTCCAGCTCGATCGGCGTCATGGCTGACACGATAGCTGAAACCGGCGGCGGCGCAGGTCGGGCCGGCGGTCCGCGCCGTACGCGCGGACCGCCGGTTCGGCTATGCGGAGTCCGTCACTTCCAGGCCGAGTGCACGGAGTTGGCCTCCTGGATCTTCCTCCAGGACTTCGGCTGCGCCGGCGGCCGCCCTTCGCCCCGGTCCGCAGCCGCGGTGGCGTTCGGCACCGGCCCGGCGGCGGGCTTGCCGGGGGTGAACAGCCAGGTGTTCAGCAGGTCGCCGAGCTGCCGGCCGGAGACCTTCTCCGCGTACGCGCGGAACTCCGGGATGGTGGCGTTGCCGTAGCGGTGCTCGGTGGGCCAGCCCTTCAGGATCCGGAAGAACGTCTCGTCCCCGACGGTGTTGCGCAGCGCCTGAATGGCGAGCGCGCCGCGCTGGTAGACCGCGTCGGAGAGCTGATTCTCCTCCCCCGGGTCGCCCGGCTTGACGCTCCAGAACGGGTCGTCGGCCGGGTAGTAGGCGTAGATGTAGTCGGCCAACTCCTGCGCGGTGCCCTCGTTCTCGTGCTCGGACCAGAGGAACTGCGCGTACTGGGCGAAGCCCTCGTTCAGCCAGATGTCGCTCCAGCGGGAGAGCGAGACGCTGTCGCCGTACCACTGGTGGGCCAACTCGTGCACGACGACCGACGTGTTGGATCCCCGCGCGAACAACCCGGGCCCGTAGAAGACCCGGGTCTGGGTCTCCAGGCCGCCGCTGCTCCGGACGTTGGGCACGACGCCGCCGACCGAGCTGAACGGGTACTCGCCGAAGTAGCCGCTCAGCCAGTCCACCAGCTCGCCGGTGCGCTCGACGCTCGCCCGGGCCGCGCCCGCGTTCTCCCCGAGGTCCTTGCTGTAGGCGTTGTAGACCGGCAGCCCACTGGCCGTGGTGTCCCGGGTGACGTCGAACTTCCCTATCGCCAGGGTCGCCAGGTAGGTGGCCTGCGGCTTGTCCTCGCGCCAGTTGTAGCGGGTCCAACCCGCCCGCGAGGTGGTGCCGGTCAGCACCCCGTTGCTGATCACCTGGGTGCCGTCCGGCACCAGCACCGAGACGTCGAAGGTCGCCTTGTCGCTCGGGTGGTCGTTGCTCGGGAACCACCAGCCCGCCGACACGGGCTCGCCGGCCACCACCGCGCCGTCCGGGGTACGGCGCCAGGCGGTGTAGCCGCCGTACCTCTCCACGGTCGACGGCACATCCTTGTAGCGCACCACCACGGTGGCCCGGGATCCCTTGGCCAGCGGCCGGGCCGGGGTGATCTCCAGCTCCTGATCCCCGCTGGTCGCGAAGGTGGCGAGCCGCCCGTTGACCCGGACCTCGGAGACCTTCAGCGCGAAGTCGAGGTTGAACCGGGAGAGGTCCTGGGTGGCCGTGGCCAGGATGGTCGCGGTGCCCTCCAGCTCGTCGGTGGCGGGCTGGTACTTCAGCCGGACGTCGTAGTGCGAGACGCGGTACCCGCCGTTGCCGAGGGTGGGGTAGTACGGATCCCCCAGGCCGTCCGCACCCGGCTGGAAGCCGGAAGCCGAGGCGGGGACGGCCAGGAACAGGCTCAGGGCGGCACTGGCGGCAGAAACGATCAACCTCTTGCGCACGTGGTCCTCCAGGGATCACCGGAACGGTGGGGTCGGATCGATCCTTGTCCCGGCAACCCCTCATCTACTCCCAGATTGTGAGGACTTCATGAAGAGAAGAACGGCGGCGCGACGGTGCCGCGGAGCCGTCATACCGAGGTGCCGACTGTCCGTCAGCTGCGGCCACGGCCACGGCGCACGGGCCGGAGCAGAACAGGCATCGCTCCTCGCCGTACGGTGTGGAAGGCTCGGCTTCAGCTGACCCACACGCCATCCGGGGACAGGGATAGGGCGAGTTGCCGGCCGCGGTCGGTGACGGGTGTCGACCAGGACACGTCCGCCACCTCGCATCCGGAGTCGTCGGCGAGGGCATTGACCAAGGTCCTGCCGATGCCGTGCCCGCGGTACGTCTCGGCCACCCAGATCATGTCGATGCGTGGTCGGACCGAGTCGACCAGTTCGCCGTACCTCGACCTCTCGCCCAGGTCCCACCAGCGGTGGCGGTCGCTGTCGTGGGCTGCGAGGTAGCCGACGACATGGCCATCCGCCTCGAGCAGATACGCGCGGAAGTGCTCCAAGGTCTCCTCTGGCTCGCCGCCACCGTGCGACCACGAGTTGAAGTCGTAGCCTCCCTCCCGTCGCGGCAGCCGGCCCACGCGTTCCGTCAGGCGCCGCCAGGCGATCGGCGACTGCGAGGTCACCACCACCAGGCGGTTGCTCCAGGCGGTGTTCTTCGGGACCGGGATGCCGAACGCCCACTCCGAGTGGTGCTCGCGGTGAACGCTGTCGTCTCCGGCACCGGAGCGGGAAGATCCGCAGGGACACGTGCCGACCTTCAGTGCCGGGGTCATCTGGAACCTCACCGGCCGCGATCGGCGGCTGAGGTCCCGGTCTCGGCCACCCACCCAGGGCCGGCGGGGCGTATCGCCCGGGTCGACGTGGTCGCTCCATCGGTCGACCCACCCGGGATACTGCTCCGGGTCGCAGTCCGTGGTGTCGCGGCCGCGTGGGCGCCGCCACCCTGCCTCCACGGCCGACCTGGTCGCCGCCGCCGCGCTCACCGGTGGCCTGGCCGCGCTGCGCGGCCACCCGGTGCCGGCCCGTACCGACGTGCTCGACGGCCTGGTCGGCGCGCTGGTCAAGGACGACCTGACCCAGCCTCTGCCCTGGTCCCGGCACGGCCCGCTGGCGCCGGGCAGCCACCCGGTGGTGGTCGAGACGGTCGCCGCATGCAGCGGCGACCGCACCGGGCGGCTGCACCCCGACACCCCGGCCCCACCGCTGGTCCACGATGTCGCCGCCCGGCTCGCCGCGATCGGCGCCACCGGCACCCGTCCGGTGACCTGCGAGCTCACCTCGCCGTCACCATCGAGACACACCGGGAGACCGCCGGCCACCCCTGAGCACCTTCGCCGAGAACACCTCCGCGGTCCGCGCCGGCCGGTCAGCCGCCTGTGGTGGCGGCGCGGTTGACCTGTACGCGGTCTTATGGGCGGATCTCGCGGTATGACTGTCGGCCTGGGGCGCGGTCTGGCAAACTCGCCGCTTGTGCAGCAAGTTGCGGGTGATCTACGTGGTTGGCTTCGCTCCCTGACCGACGAGCGACTGGGCGAGTTCCTCCGGGTCCCGACCGTACTTCCCTACCTGGCCGGCATCCGGGTCGATGGCAGACCGCGCGAGTTCACCTGGAAGCGCCGCGAGCTCCTGACCGCGCGGGCGTTCCTCGGGCGTGAGCCGCTGGAGGTGCTGAATACGATCGGGCAGCAGGCGGCCGACTTCGCGGACCACCTGCTGATACGGGTTCACGGCTTCTCCGCAGAGGAGATACGCGACCCCGATCCGGAGCAGTTCGGTCGGATGCTCACCCGGCTTCCCCCGGTGCTGGCCCACGCCCGCCTCCACCATCTCGTCCAGCACCGCGCGACGCTGGACGAGGACTGGGCGGTCAGTGTCGAGGAACTGCTCCAGTGCGCCGAAGCTCCCGGCACAGTGGTGCACCGCGAAGGCGATCCGGTGGGTCACTCGGTGGGTCAGGAGCCCACCGTGCCGTTGGACCCCGAATCCGAACAGGAGACGAACGTTCAGGTGAAGAGCCGGCCCGCCGCCCAGGACCTGTCCGCCGCCGCGGAGGAGCTGCGGCACGCGGCCGCCGCGCTGGTACGCGACCTGCGCACCATCGCGGACCTGGCCGAGACCGGCGGCGCGGTCGAACCGGCCGACCTGGACGACAAGGTGGCCGTGTACGCGGCCCACCGGTCCCGGCTCGCCGAGCAGATCGCCGGCACCGGGCAACGGTGGGATGCGGCCGCGACGTTCGAGGACCTCGACGCGGTGATCGCGGACCTCGCCGCGGCCCAGGAGCAGGCCGAAGCCCGCCGTGTACGGGCCGAGGGGCTGCGGGTCCGCTACGACCGGTACACCGATCTGCTGCAGGACGAGGACGACGAGGTCGCCCGTGCCGCCCTGGAGGCGGCACGGGGCCGGACCGCCGCGCAGCTCGAAGAGCTCGGTGAGGTGCCGCCCACGCCAGCGACCGTACTCCCGGACCTGCCGCACCAGTCGAGGCCTGAGCAAGCGCCCGCCCCCGAGGACGACGCGGCGCCGGAGCCGGAGCCGGAGCCGCCAACGGTCCCGGCTCCGGTGCCGGACCCGGTGGAGGAAGCCGCCCCCGCGGAGGAGGACCGTCCCGCCGAGGACATCGTGCCCCCGGCCGACGCGGAGCCGATACCGGGGCCGCACCCGCAGCCGCAGGAGGAGGCGCAGAAGGAGCCGGCACAGCCGTCCGCCACGGCGCAGCCGCTCGCTTCCGAGCCGGTGGCCGACACCGAGCCGGAACCGGAGCAGCGCCTGCCCTTCCTCCCTTGGGAGCCGTCGGCCGGGGGTACCGGGCCGGTGGCCGAGCTGGTGCGTCAGGGCCGTCTCGCCGAGGCGTTCTGGTACACCCGGGGATCGGACGAAGGCGCGCTGCGCGCCGACACCCTGGCGCTCGCCGAGGCCGCGTTCGCGTGCCAGGACAACGACACGGCCACGGCGGTGCTGTCGGCCTTCGGCCACAGCGCCGCCGAGTACCGGGACGACCGGAGTGCGCAGATCGCCGCCACGGTGGCCTCGCTGCGCGCGGGCCTGGTGGCGGGCTGGCCCAACGACCTCCTCAACCAGGCCGAGCCGATCACCGGTCTTCCCGCGCCCTGGACGCAGCTGCTGGAGGCCGCCGCGTCGACGGTGCGCCACTGCCAGCGGGTGAACCCGGCGGGCGGGTGGCTGGCGGACCCGGCGCCGGGTCTGACCCGGGAGGTGATCGGTGAGCAGGCGCGTGAGCTGCTGGTGACGCTGCCTCAGCGGAAGACCAGCTACGCGCGGGCGACGCAGGTGCTGACCCGCTTGGCGTCGGACGGGCAGCCGTTGGGCACCACGCTGCGGACGATCGTGGAGTGGGCGCAGGGCCGGGCGGGTCTGGAGGCCCTGGACGCGGTGGCCGAGCAGTTCGCGCGGCGGGACTGCGGCGAGCGGCTGATCGTGGACGCCGACGTCATGGTGCGCACCAGCAAGCAGGGCCGGGAGCCGATCGAGGCGAAGGCCAAGCAGGCGCTGCTGCGGGCGATCGCGAGCGTCAGCGACCTGTTGGATCGGGCGCGAAGCATCGCGGCGTCCCAGGCCGGCGCCGGACTCTCGGGGTCGTTGAAGGGCGTGCTGACTCATGTGGCGGACGAGCCGTCGCCGCCCGGAGTGGAGGGCGCGCTGCTGCACCTGCTGCGCCAATGGCTGTGCGGCAAGGCGCTCGTGGCGACACCGCTGAGTGTCGGTGACGACGAGGGCTTCCCGGAGGACCTGCGCAACCACCGGCCCGACGTGCGGCCGCTGCTGGTCCTGGCCGACCTGCCGCGCCTGGGTGACGGCAGTCCCGACCCCGACGCGGACGGCTTCGGCAAGGAGGCGCTGTCGCCGCTGCTGTCTCCGGTCGACGGCGACGCGGCGCTGCGGGCGCACTGCGAGCGTGGCGACCTGCACCTTGCCGAGGCGTTGGCCGCGGCGCTCGGCGAGGGCGCGGTTCCGGCCGTCGGCACCGCGCCCGTGCGGGCCGCCGACCACGCCCGGATGATCGAGGCGGCGCGCGCGAGCTGGAGCACCCGGCTGCGGGCCGAGCACGCCAACGCCTCCGGACTGCTGGCCGAGCTGCGGATCCAGCAGACGCCGGACCCCGCCGCCGAGCGGGAGTTCAGCGCCGAGCTGGCCGGTCTGGACCAGCCTCGGCCCGACGGTGCCTACCGCGCGGCGTTGGAACAGGTCCAGGCGCTGGCCGGGCGGCTGCGGGAGGCGGTCTCCGCGTACGCGGGACAGCTGCGTTCCGACATCGCCGAGTCGGAGCTCTCCGACTCCGACCGCGCCCGGTTCGAGCAGGCGCTGGACAAGCGCGACCTGGTCACCGCCGCGGAGTACCTGGCCTTGGCCAGACGCGGCGAGCCGCTGCCGGACTGGAGCGCCCTGGACTGGGGCGCCGACCTCACCGAGTTCTCCGCCGGCCTGGGTCTGCGCGTCACGCAGCGGCAGGGCCAGGGCTACAGTGCCGAGCCCTGGGCCCGGCACTACGCCGCGAACGGCGAGTTGACCGAGGCCGTGGGCCCGGCGCTGGAGGCGTGGGAGGCGCTGTGCAACGCCTCCACCCGGGCGCGCGAGTGGCAGCGGCACCTCCCGCGGGTGCTGCGCCTGTTGGGCCTGGAGGCCGACCCGGGGTCCCTGACCCACGTCGACGACGGCCGGCGCCGGATCGGGCTGCTGCGTACGACCGTGCGCGCCAAGGTCAGCGAGTCCAGGCCCGGCTACGTCGCGTCGCTCGGTTCCCGGGCCCAGGGCCAGTACACCGTCGTCATCGTCCCCGAGGAACTGGTCGGCCGCAGTGTCCTGGACCTGCTGGACGAGCGCGACAGCGGCGCCACGCTGATCCTCTACCTGCACCCGCTGGGACTCGCCGACCGCCGCAAGCTCGCCGAGCGCGCCCGGGCCGGCGCCCGCCAGGCGCTGGTGGTCGATCCGGCCGTGCTGGGGTGGATCGCCGCCCGGTCGCCCCGCAGCTTCCGCGCACTCCAGCGCGTGACCCTGCCCTGGACCGGCTTCAACCCCTATACGCCGTTCGTCGCCGGCCTGGTGCCTCCCGAGGTGTTCTACGGCCGCACCCAGGAGATCAACCAGGTCGTCGACCCCCTGGGGGGCCTGTTCCTGTACGGCGGCCGCCAGTTGGGCAAGTCCGCGTTGCTGCGGCGGGTCGAGTCCACCTTCGCCACCGAACACCGCAAGGTCGTCTATCTCGACCTGAAGGCCCACGGGATCGGCGAGGCCGAGCCGGCCGAGCGAATCTGGCCCAATCTCGCCGCCCAACTGCACCGCGTCGGCGTGCTGGACCAGGTCGGCGCCAAGTGCGTCCCGGACACGGTGCTGGGCCAGATCGAGAACTGGCTCACCGCCGACCCCCAGCGGCGCCTGCTCGTGCTGGCCGACGAGGCCGACGCCTTCCTGACCGCCGACTCCCGTTCCGCCAACGGCCACGGCGGCGAGTCGACGTTCCCCAACGTCCTGCGGCTCAAGCGGCTGATGGACAGCACCGGGCGCCGGTTCAAGGTCGTCTTCGCGGGCCTCCACCAGGTCCAGCGCTTCGGCACCCTGTCCAACGTGCCCCTCACCCACGGCGGACCCGACGTCCTGGTGGGCCCGCTCCACCCGAGCGAGGCACAGCCCCTGGTCGTCGAGCCGATGGCCGCGCTCGGCTACACCTTCGAGCGGCCCGAGCTGGCCTGGCAGGTACTGGCCGCGACCAACTTCCAGGCGTCGCTGGTGCAGATCTTCTGCGACCAGCTCGTCTCGGCGCTGCGCGCCAAGCCCGTCGCCGACCGGTGGCCCATCACCGTCACCGAGGCCGACGTACGTGCCGTCACCGCCTCGCCGCAGGTCCGCGAGCGCATCGCCGAGCGGATGCGCATCACGATCAACCTGGAGGACCGCTACCGGGTCCTCACCCTGGTGATCGCCCTGCGCAGCCTCAAGGACGCGCACCGGCGCGGCTACCAGCCCGACGAGCTGCTCCAGGAGGCCCGCGAACGCTGGCGGGACGGCTTCGACAACCTCAACTCCAGCCAGGTCCGGATCTACCTGGACGAGATGGTGGGCCTGGGCCTGCTGGTCCGCCAGCCCGGCGACGACCCGACCTACGCGGTCCGCAGCCCCAACGTCATCGGTGTCCTCGGCACGCCCGACGCACTCGAACACGAGCTGCGCGACACCGAGTTCAGGCTCCCGATCGAATACAACCCGCGCTACTCCCGGCGCCTGCTCGGCCACTCCCCCAGCGGCGTCCAGACCTTCAGTCCGCTCACCGAGGACCAGTTGCACACGGTCACCGGCCAAGGGGTGAGCGCCGTGTGCGTGACGGAGGTGCTGCGCCCGGCCCTGGTGGTCAAGGCCATCGAGGCCTACGCCGCCGCCCGGGGCATCGCCGTGGCCCACACCGACGGCCCCGGTCTCAGGTCCCGCCTCACCGCGCTCGCCAAGGGGAAGGTCGCGCAGCTGGTCGTCGTCGACCTCCGCCGCCGCAGCCAGGCCGAGCTGACCGGCGCCCTCGACCGCCTGCGCGAGCACACCGCCGCGACGAGCCCCGCCGCCCGCTCCGCGGTGATCATCGTCGACCCGATGGGCGTCTACGAACGCACCGACCTCATCGGTGAGGCGATCCGGCCCCAACGATGGACGGCCGACAGCCTGCGCGCCTGGCCCGAGTCCCCTTTCGAGACGCCCGAGCGGCGGCGCCGGCTGGTGGAGGCCACCGGCGGCTGGCCGGAGCTCGTGGAGCAGACCGTTCACCAGGTCTCGCGCACCGGCACCTCCGTCGATGCCGCCCTGGAGGGCATCCGCAACGCGACGACACGCGCCGACTTCGGCGCGGTGCACCTGCAGAACGTCGGGCTCGACAAGAACCTCGCCGAGCTGCTCACCCGCTGGACCGAACTGCTGGAGAGCCCCGAGGAGGACACCCCCGCCCGGATCGCGTCGATCATCGACGTCCCCGAGGACCAGGTCCTCGAACTCGTCCGGCGGCTCACCGATCTCGGGGTCCTGGACGAAGGCGAGAAGGGGATAGCGCTCGACCCGGTGACCTTCCGCGCCCTGGCCGCCGCGGCGGAGCAGGAGTGACGGCCGCCTCCGGGACCCGGACCGCCCCGGACTCCGACCCCCACAAGCTCGCCACGCTACCCGGCGTCCGGCTCTGGACACGAAGCGTCGCCAAGGACCTGGCGGCCGGGCACAGCTGCCTGCTGCTCGTGCCCGCTGCGATGCTCGACCCGGCGTCGCTCCTGCCCGGAATCCTCACCACGCAACCCCACTGGCTGCGGGTGCCGCCACCGGGCGCGTCGTCGGCACTGGACGAACCCGAGCCGGACGAGCCCGAGCCGGAGCCGCTGTGGTCCGGCCAGCCGCCCGTGCTCGACATCGACGACAGCTTCCTCACCGGCATGATGGCCTCCATCTTCGGAGCCGACCCAGCCGCAGTCCCCACACCCGCACCGCCCGTCCCCCGCCCCCGCGTCGCGCCCGACCGCGTTCCGGACGTGGAGGCTCGCCTCGAAAGCCTCCTGCCCGGCGAATCGGCCGGCTCCGTCTACGACCGGCTGACCATCGATCACGCCAACGGGTGCGTCTACGTCCTGGACGCGGCGGACGAGAAGGACCCCGAGGCGCTCGCCCAGCTCCTGCTGCGCCTGCCCGCCGCCGCCAAGGCCGCCGGCCTGGCGCCCGACCAACGACCACGGCTGCTGGTCATCGCCACCCCGGAGGACCTGCCCCCCGCCTACCCGGACCGGCTCACCGGCGAGGACATCGCCGTCCACTGGTGGTGGGGAGCCATCGGCCGCCTCGACACCGCCTCGGTCACCGCCGTCAACCGCCCGCTGCGCGCCCGCGCCGCGCTCACCGGCCGCCACCGCATCGAGGAGGTGCTCGTCCAGGCCACCATAGTCGAGGTCTGCGGCCCCCACCTCGATCTCGCCGCCGCCCTCGCGCGTTCCTGGGACGGCCGGCCCGAGAGCCTGCCCGCCGCCCTGAGCAGCGCCTACACAACCACCCGTGTACCGATGCCCGTCCCGGGCGACCCCACCACCCCCGTCCAGCACGGCGGCGGCCTGGCCCAGCGGCCCCCTGCGGCCCTGCATCCGCAGTGGAACATCGGCTCCATCGACTCCTGGGACGGCCACCTGCGCCCTCACCCCGCCGCCTCCAGCGGCCCCACCCTGGACAAACTCGTCTGGCTGGCCCAGAACCGCACCCTGCTCCCGCTCATCGACGACGCCCGCGAGGCACTGGCGACCCAGGTGCTGCCCACCGCCACCCTCCCCGCCGACCAGCTGGTCGCCGCCTACGGCACCGACCGTGCCACCTCCGCCGCCACCAGCACGACCGAGCGGCTACGCTCCCTGGAACTCGGCCAGCTCGCGGCGGCCAAGCGTGACGGCCGGCTCCGATTCAGCGCGGCGCAGGCCACGACCCTGTTCACGCTGCGCAATGCCCGCAACTGCCTCAGCCACCGCGAACACCTCAGCGGCGCCACCCTGCACCGCCTGCTCGACCAGCTCAGCCTGAACCACTAGCCGGGTACCGGCCGTGGGCCCCGCCCTCCCGTTCGCCGACGACATGGAGAATCAGGCCGGGGGTGAACAGCACCGGGGTCGCCGTCACCGTGGCGTACGACCTGGAGCGCCGACGGCGGCCGGACGGTCGGGGTGCCCGTCGGTCGGCGGTCCGGCCGTCACCACCGTTTCAGCACTGCCTCGCGTCCTTGGGGCCGGTGGGCGGCTCGCCGGAGGTGGCAGGGGTGCTCCGGAACTCGTCGACCGCGGTGTAGTCGTGCTTGGAGCTCGGCCAGAGGAAGGTGATCTGGTCCAGGGAGTCCAGGGGCCTGGCGTCGAAGAGGGCGAAGACGGTCAGCCGGGTGCCGCCGGTGGTCTCGTCGCGGATGGCGCGGTACCGGTTGCCGGCCGTGTCCCGCACGGTGATGGGGCCGGTGCCGGCTCCGGCGAGCACCAGGGTGACGATCAGTGTGTCGCCCTTGGCGACCGGGCTCCTGATCGGCAGCGACTCGCCGGTGGTGGTGGCCGCGTCGGGTGGGGAGGCGGTGACCTCGTCGCCGATCCGGCGGAGGAAGCCGCACGGGTCCGGCAGTCGGCCGCCGGCTGCGGCACCGCTCTCGCCGGTGACCGGGGCGGCGGTCAGCAGCAGGGCCGGCAGGGCGGCGAGCAGGGCGCCGACCGACCGGACGGGCCGTACGAGGCGCCGACGGGCGGATCGGCGGCGTCCCGTCCGTTCCGGTTCCCGTCGCGGCTCGACGGCGGCGTGCGGGGGCGGCGCCGGGGGCTCGGGCGACTGCTGCCGCAGCTGGATGCGCTGCCAGGCGGACCGCCAGCGCGCGAGCTCCTCGGCGGGCACGCCGCAGGCGGTGGTGAGCGCCAGCACCCGGTCCAGGGGCGGGAGGCGGCTGCGCCGGGGGCTCATGTCCCCCGAGAGGGTGCTGCGCGGAAGGCCGGTGCGGCGTTCGAGTTCGCGCAGCGACGGATTGCCGGACCACGCCTTGACCGCCCGGAGCCGGCACACGAACTCCTGTGGTGTGGTCGCCTCGCCCGGATCGGGCCTGGCCACCGAAGCCTGCTCCGGTAACCGGTCCGGATCCCTGCCCAGGTCTCGCTCGGTCATCTGACCCCCCTTGAGTGATCGGTTCGATCGGCCGATCGCGGCGCGTGCGCCGGGGACCATCCTGACCAACACCAACTGATCACTCCATGGCGTTCGCTTGGCGTTCTATGATGATCTGTTGTCAGGGGCCCGTCAGGGCCGCAGGCCGGGAGTCGCGACGGGGGACACGTTGCTGGGGGACTTCGGAACGCTGCTGCGCCAGCACCGGTACGCGACCGGGTGGACGCAGGAGGAGCTCGCGGAACGGTCGGGCATCTCGGCGCATGCGATCAGCGTGCTGGAGTCGGGGCGGCGGCGGCCCCGACTGTCGTCGGTGGCGCGGCTGGCCGCGGCCCTGGGGCTGGACCCGGCCGGCCGCGACCGGCTGCTCTCCGCGGCGCGCGGGGAGGCGGCGGCGCGGTCCGGCGGGGAGCCGGTCGAGCGCGTGGTGCCCCGGCTGCTGCCGTACGCCGTCCCGGACTTCACCGGACGGCGCGGTGAGGTGGACCGGCTGCTGGCCCTGGCCGTCGGACCGGGCGGCGGCGCCCGGGCCCGTCCACTGGTGATCTCGGCCATCGACGGCATGGCCGGTGTCGGCAAGACCGCCTTGGCCGTCCACGTCGGGCACACCCTCGCCGGCCGGTACCCCGACGGGCAGCTCTTCGTGGACCTGCGCGGCTTCACTCCGGGCCAGCGGCCGCTCGAACCGGGCGCGGCGCTGGCGCATCTGCTCCGGGCGGTCGGCGTCAGCGAGAGCGCGCTGCCGGTGCGCACCGAGGAGCGCGCCCAGGTGTGGCGCAGCCGGGCGGCGGGCAAGCGGTACCTGATGGTGCTGGACAACGCCGTCGACGCCGAGCAGGTCCGCCCGTTGATCCCCGGCGGCCCGCGCTGCCTCGTCCTGGTGACGTCCCGGCGGCGGATGCCCGCACTGGACGGGGCGGTCGGCGTGCCACTGGACGTGCTGAGCCATGACGAGGCCGTGGAGCTGTTCGCCCGGGTCGCCGGCCCGGACCGGGTCGCGGGCCATGCCACCACCGTGGACGAGATCGTCGCTCGGTGCGGCGGACTGCCGCTGGCGCTGCGGATCGCCGCCGCCAGGCTGGCCCATCATCCCGCCTGGACGCCGGTCGAGTTGCTCCAGCGGATCCGGCGTCCGCAGAAGTTGTCGACCGAACTCTCCCACCACGGCCAGAGCGTCGCGGCGGCCTTCGTGGAGTCCTATCGCTCCCTCGCCCCGGCGCAGCGGCGCGCGTTCCGGCTGGCCGTGCTGCATCCCGGCGAGGACCTCACGCCGCACGCCCTCGCCGCCCTGGTCGATGCACCGCCGGACGAGACCGAGGAACTGCTGGAAGCGCTGCACAACCACCACCTGCTGATCGAGCACACGGCCTTCCGGTACACGTTCCACGACCTGCTGCGCACCTTCGCCGCCGAACTGCTCGCCCGGGAGGTCTCCGAACCCCTCCGGCGCGCCGCGCTCATCCGGTTGCTCGACCACTACCGTCACACCGCCGCCTCGGCGATGGACGTGCTGGCCCCGCTGGAACGGCATCACCGGCCCCGGCCGCCCGCGCCCGGCGGTACCCCCCTGGTGTTCGCCGACCGGGCGGACGCGGAGGACTGGCTGACCCGGGAGCAGGCCAACCTGCTGGCGCTCACCCACCACGCCGCCGACGCCGGCCTGCCGGAGTACGCGGCGGACCTGCCGGCGATCCTCTGGCGCCACCTCAAGCGCCACCTGCCCGCCCGGGAGGCCCTCGGGCTGGGTGTCCGCGCCCTGGAGGCCACTCGGCAGCTCGGCAGTGCGGCCGGTGAGGCGGCCGCGCTGCGGCACCTCGGGCTGGTCCAGTACCAGCTCGGCGACTTCCCGCAGGCGCTCGACCTCCTCCACCGGGCCCTGGAGATCCAGCGGACCACCGGCAACCGCAACGGCGAGGCCCACGTCCTGGCCAACCTGGGCCTCACCCTGACCCGGATGGGGCGCCTGGAGGAGGCGCTCGACCACCAGCGGCGGGCGCTGCGGCTCAGCCGGGAGCTCCCCGAGCCGGCGGTCGAGGCGATCGCCCTGACCAACCTGGGACCCACGCTGACCCGACTCGGACGGCTGCCGGAGGCCCTGGACCACCACCGTGAGGCGCTGGAGTTCCACCGGCGCAGCGGAAACCGCCTCGGCCAGGCCGTCGCGCTCAACCAGTACGGCGAGTACCAGCAGAAGCTGCAACGCCATCCGGAGGCGCTCGACCTGTACCAGGAGGCCCTGGATCTGCACCGGGACCTCGGTGACACCTTCGGTCAGGCCGAGTCGCACACCCTGCTCGGCGACGCCCTGCTGGCCATGGACGCTCCGGCGAGCGCCCTGCGGCACTACCGGGCCGCTTTCGAGCACCTGCCGCACACCGGTGAGCGGTACAACCTGGGCCGCATCCATCTCGGGCTGGCGCGCACGCACCAGCGCCTGGGGGAACCCGAGGCCGCTCGGAAGCACGCCGAACGGGCCGTCGAGATCCACACCGCGTTGAACATCCCGGAGGCGGACGAGGCCCGGGCCCTGCTCGACTCACTGCGGGAGTGACCCGGACGGCCCCGGGCACGCTGCGGACGGCTCCGGACGCCCCGACCGCGGATCAGCCCCGCGGCGAGGACGCGGCGGCGCGGAAGTCCGCGAGGGACTCGGTGAGCGCCCTGGTCACCGGGCCCTGTTGGGAGTTGAGGAAGAAGTGCCCGCCGGGGAAGGCCTGGAGGCGGAACCCTCCGGAGGTGACCTCCGACCAGCGCTCCGCCTCCTGCCTGGTCACCTGCGGATCGGCCTCCCCGGTCAGCACACTGACCGGGGAGCGCAGCGGCGGCCCGTCGCGGTGGACGTACGTCTCGACCGCCGTGTAGTCGGCGCGCAGGCACGGCAGGATCATCTGCCGGATGTCCTCGTCGTCCAGGAGCGCGGTGTCGGTGCCGTTCAACTCCTGGATCTCGGCGAGGATGCCGGCGTCGTCGCGCAGGTGCACGGTCTCGTGCCGCGTGGTGGTCGGCGAGCGGCGGCCCGAGACGATCAGGCCGAGCAGGTCGACGGCGCGCTCGGCCTCCAGCCGGCGGGCCGTCTCGTAGCCGAGGACGGCGCCCATGCTGTGCCCGAAGAACACCAGGGGCCGTTCGGTGCGGGGGCGCAGCACCGCGCAGATGGCGTCGACGAACGCCTCGACGGTGTCCAGGCAGGGTTCGTGGCGGCGGTCCTGCCGGCCCGGGTACTGCAGGCAGAGCACCTCCGTCTGCGGCCCGAGCGCGCCGGACAGCGGCTGGAAGTAGCTGGCGGAGCCGCCGGCGTGCGGGAAGGCGACCAGGGTGACGGCCGCCTCGGGGGCCGGGCGGTACTGCCGGAGCCAGCGCCCGCTCAGCTCCTGGAGGTCGGGGTCGGACATGAGGGGGATCCGTTTCTCGTGGTGGAACCGGTACGGCCGGTCAGCCGGCGAAGCGCAGCGGCAGCTCGGTGAGCCCGCGCAGGAAGTCCGAGGGGTGCCAGGTCAACCGCCCGGGCGGGACGGCGAGTTCCAGGACGGGGAAGCGGGCCAGGATCTCGGTCAGCGCGACCCTGATCTCCTGCCTGGCCAGCTGGTGGCCGAGGCAGAAGTGCGGGCCGTGGCCGAAGGCGAGGTGCGCGGCGGTCGGGCGCAGCAGGTCGAAGGCGTGCGGGTCGGCGCGGACGACCGGGTCCCGGTTGACGGCCGACGGCAGGAAGCGGACCAGCTCGCCCTTGCGGACGACCACGCCCTCGATCTCGATGTCGTCGAGCGCCACCCGGTTGGTGGTCGACAGCAGGGAGCCGCGGTAGCGCAGCGCCTCCTCGGTGGCGCTCGCCACGAGTTCCCGGTCGGCCCGCAGCGCGGCCAACTGGTCGGGGTGCTTGAGGAGTTCGAGCAGCGCGCTGGAGATGACGTAGGCGGTGGTGACGTGTCCGGCGAACAGCAGGACGGAGCAGAACCCGACGAGTTCCTCCCGGGTGAGGGCGTTCCCGTCGTCCAGCCGGGCGCCGACGAGCTCGCTCAGCAGGTCCTCGGTCGGCTGTCGGCGCTTGGCCTCGACCAGGTTGGTGCAGTAGGCGGCGAAGGCGTCCGTCGCGGCCTGGCGGACCGGCGCCGAGGGCGAGTCCATGTTCTTGACCCGGGTGTGGAACACCTCGCGGTCCGCCCGCGGCACGCCGAGCAGCTCGCAGATCACCTCCAGCGGGAAGGGGTTGGCGAAGGCGGACACGAAGTCGGCCTCCCCCTCGGCGGGCAGGCCGTCCAGCAGGCCGCGGGCGATCTCGGTGAGGCGGGGTTCCAGCGAGCGCACCGCGCGGGAGGCGAAGGCGGCGCTGACCAGCCGGCGGTAGCGCGCGTGGTCCGGATTGTCCTGCTCGAAGAGGACGATCGGGCTGTCCGGGACCTGCGCGGCCTGCGGCGCGTGCCGGTGGAGGTCGTTGGAGAGCCGGGGGTCGCCGAGCAGCCGCCGGGCGGGCTCGGCGCCGAGGACGGTCCACGCCTCGGTGCCGTCGGCCTGCCGGGTGCGGATCACCGGGTGACGGCGGGCCAGCTGCCCGAGCTCGCGTTCCGCGTCGGGCAGGGAGGAGATCTGGACGAGGTCCAGGACGGGGATCACGCCTGTCCCTCCGATCCGTCCGGGGTGGTGGCGGTGATCCGGGGGAGGTCCCGCAGCCACAGGTGGCGGCTCGCGATGCGCCAGCGCTGCCCGTCCTTCTCCAGCAGGTCGACGTACGAGCCGCTGCGGCCGATCTCGTGGGTGCCGTCGTCGAGGGCGAAGCAGATGGAGAGCAGCGAGCGCGCCTCGGCGGTGGTCCCGTCCAGGCGGGTGACCACCGTGTTGCTGGTGAGGTGGCGCTGGTGGGCGCCGCGCGTCTGCGTGTGGTGGCGGTACAGCGCGGCCATGGCGAGGACGATCCGCTCCCGGGTGGCCACCGACGGCGGGAAGCCCTCGGGGGCCGGGGTGAAGGTGAAGCGCGCGTCCTCGGTGAACAGGTCGCCGAGCGCGTCGAAGTCGCCGGAGTCGTAGTAGAGGCTGTAGGCGGCGACGAGGTCCTGGATGGCGGCCCGGTCCGCGAGGAAGGCCGCGTCGAGGTGTTCGGTGGAGCCGGGCACCGGAAGGAGCGGGGCGGGCGTCGTCGTGGCGGTGGTCGGGGTCATGGGTGATGGTCCCTTCGTCTGTCGTGCGGTCGTCTGTCGTGCGGTCGTCGGTCGGCCCGGGGTCGGAGGTTCCGGCCGGGTCACGGGGTCGGCGCGGGCAGCCCGGCGATCCAGGCGCGCACCGCGGCGCCGGTCTGGTCCGCGTGTTCGCCGATCATGGTGCAGTGGTCGCCCTCGACCTCCACGGCGGTGTGCTCGTGGGGCCAGGAGGAGCGCCAGTCCTCGCCGGTCATCGGCTCCTCGGGTGAGCCCGGCACGCAGCGCGACGGCCGGACGAACAGCGTCGGCACCGTGGTCGGCTCGGGCTCCCAGCCGCGGAACATCCGCCGGTAGCTGCCGATCGCGGTGAGTCCGACGTAGCCGAGCGCGGTGAACGCCTGCCGGCGCACGATCACCTCGTAGTTCATCGCCTTGCGCATGCGGCGCGACATGGTGGCCGGCAGGTAGGTGTCCAGCAGCACCTGGCCGGTCGGCGCGGTGCCGGCCGCCTGGAGCCGGCTGGTGACGCCGTGGGCGAGCCAGCCGCTGGAGGAGTAGCCGAGCAGGACGAACGGCTCGCCCTCGGCGCAGCGCAGGGTGGCGTCGGTGAGCAGGTCCAGCAGGACGTCGCGGGAGGCCGCGAGCGGCTCGCCGGGGCGGAAGCCGGGGACGGTCAGGACGGCGGTGCCGCTGAATCCGTCGAAGGCGGTGGCCAGCCGGCCGAACTGGATGGTGCCGTCGACCGGGGCGAACGGCGGGAAGCAGATCAGCCGCGGGTGCTCGCCGCCCTGCGACATCCGGACGGATCCGGCCAGGGGGGCCAGTCGCGGCAGGTCCGCGCTGACCTCGCGCAGGCCGGACGCGCCGACCAGCAGCGCCTCCGCGTCGTCCATCTGCCCGCGCAGGGCCAGCGCGCGGTAGACGGAGCCGAGCAGTTCGTTGGACTCCTCCGCGCCCGGCTCCGGCCGCGGCGCGTGGGGCGCGGCGGTCCCCTCCTCCAGGGCGCGGGCCAGGTGCGCGGCGAGCGCCGTCGGGCCGGTGTGGTCGTAGACCAGGGTGGCGGGGAGGTCGAGGCCGGTGGCCTCGCCGAGCCGCCGGGCGAGCCCGACGGTGGCCAGCGAGTCGAAGCCCATCGCGCGGAAGGGCTGGTGCGGGTCGACGGCGCCGGCGTCGGTGTGGCCGAGCTGGGCGGCCACCTCGGTGCGGATCAGGTCGAGCAGCGCGGCGGCCAGCTGGGCGGGGGAACGCTCGGCGGAGCGGTCCCGGAACGGGTACGCCGCGGTGCCGGGCGCCGGGTTCGCCGGCTGCTCCGGCTCGGCCGCCACGAGGTCGGCGATCAGCGGCCGGGGGCGGGCGGCGGCGTAGCTGTGCGCGAGCCGGGTCCAGTCCACGTCGGCGACCGTCACGCAGGTCAGGTCCTCGTCCAGGGCCTGGCCGAGGGCGGTCAGGGCGGTGGCGGGGTCCATCGGCCGCACCCCGAGCCGCCCGAGGTGGCGTCCGGCCTCGCCGTCGGCCATGCCACCGGCGGCCCAGGGGCCCCAGGCGACGGCGGTGGCGGTGAGTCCGCGCTGCCGGCGGCGGTGGGCGAGCGCGTCCAGGTGGGCGTTGGCGGCCGCGTAGGCGCCCTGCGCGGCGCCGCCCCAGACCCCGGCGCCGGAGGAGTAGAGCACGAAGGCGTCGAGCTCGGCCGTGGCGAACAGCTCGTCCAGTGCCAGCGCCCCGGCGACCTTGGCGGTGACGGTGGCGGCGATCCCGGCCGGGTCGGTGTCGAGCAGCCGGGCCGGGCCGGCGACCCCGGCGGCGTGCAGCACGGTGCGGATGCGCGGCAGCTCCTCGCCCAGGGCCTCGCCGAGCCGGTCGGCGGCGTCCGGGGCGGTGAGGTCGCAGGCGATCGGCACCAGGTCGACGCCGGTGGCCGCGAGGTCGTCCCGCAGCCCGTCGAGTCCGGGGGTGTCGGGGCCCCGGCGGCTCAGCACCAGCACCCGCTCGGCCCCGCGGTCGGCCAGCCAGCGGGCCGCGTGCCCGCCCAGGGCTCCGGTGCCGCCGGTGATCAGCGCGGTGCCGCCGGTCCGCCAGCGGCGGGCCGGGCGGGCGGGGCCGTCCGCCTCGGCGGGGCGGGCCAGGCGGCGGCCGAAGGTGCCGAGCGGCCGGATCGCGAACTGGTCCTCTCCCCCGGCATCGGCCAGGACGGCGAGCAGGGTGGTCAGGGAGCGCTCGTCGGGGCCGGCCGGAAGGTCGGCCAACCCGCCCCAGTTGAGCGGGTGTTCGAGGCCGACGACGCCGCCCAGGCCCCAGATCCCGGCGCCCGTCGCGGAGGCCACGTCCTCGCCCAGCACCGAGACGGCACCGGCCGTCAGACACCAGAGCGGGGCGGCGATGTCCGCGTCCGCCAGCGCCTGGACCAGGGTGACGGTGGCCGTCACGGCGCGGACCAGGCCCGGTCCGCCGTCGCCCTCCTCCTCCGGCGCCGACCCGAGCAGCGAGACGACCCCGGCGAGGCCCGGCGCGTCGGCCGACTCGCGGAGCCAGGCGGCGAGTTCGGCCCGGTCGGCGGTCTTGGCGTCGAGCTCGCGGCGCAGGACGCGGGCACCGCCGGCGGTGAGCGCCTCCGCCACCGCGGCGGCGAGCTCGCCGCCGGCGGCGGAGTGGACGAGGAGCCAGCTCCCGGTGGGCGCGGCGTCGGGCGCGGCGGGCGTCCACGGCTCCCAGCGCACCTCGTGGCGCCAGGACCGGGCGGTCCGCGCGACGCGGTCCTCGGTGCGCCAGGCGGAGAGCGCGGGCAGCAGGTCGCGCAGCGGCGCGTCCGCGGGGACGTCCAGCAGCGCGGTGAGCCGGTCGAGGTCGGCGTGCTCGACGGCCTCCCAGAATCCGCTGTCCGCGAGTTCGGCGGCGGGCTGCGGCACCGGTTCCGCCGCGGGCGACTCGTGGGCGAGCCAGTAGGGGCGGCCCTGGAAGGGGTAGGTCGGCAGGTCCACCCGGCGGGCGCCGGCCACGGTGGCGGTCCAGTCGACCGGGGTGCCGCGGACGAAGGCGGTGGCGAGTCCTGCCGCCAGGGTCTCCCGCGGGTGGCGGCCCCGGCGCCGGACGGGGACGGCGACCGCGTCGGTCCCGGCCGTGCACTCGACGACCATCGGTGTCAGCGCCGCCTCCGGACCCAGTTCCACGAACACCGAGGCGCCCTCGGCCCGGGCAGCCCCCACCGCGTCCGCGAAACGCACCGGCTCGCAGACCTGACGCACCCAGTACTCCGGATCACCCACCTCCGCCACCGTCGCCATCCGGCCCGTCACATCCGAGGCCAACGGGATCGACGGCTCCGCGAGCGTGATACCCGCGACCACCTCCCGAAGCCCCGCCAGCACCGGCTCCATCAACACCGAATGGAACGCGTGCGACACCGCGAGCCGCGAGGACCGCCACCCCCGCTCCCCGCACAACGCCCGGACCGCCTCCACGGCTTCCGCCTCGCCCGACACCACCACCGACGCCGGACCGTTCACCGCCGCCACCCCCACCACACCGACACCACTCTCGGCCAGCAGCGCCACCACCTGCGCCTCACTCGCCCCCACCGCCAACATCGCCCCACCCGACGGCAGTTCACCCATCAACCGGGCCCGCGCCGCCACCAACGCGACCGCGCCCTCCAGCGAGAACACCCCGGCCACATACGCCGCCACGATCCCGCCCAGCGAATGCCCCAACACCACCTCCGGCACCCCGACCCAGGAGCGCCACAACCGGTACAACGCCACCTCGAACGCGAACAGGACCGGCTGCACCACGCCCGTGTCGTCCGCGTCGCCGGCCTCCCCCAGCAGCACCTCCCGCACCGGGAACGGCACCACCCCCTCGAACGCCCCGCACACCTCGTCCACCGCCGCCGCGAACACCGGGAACGCCTCGTACAGTTCGCGCCCCACGCCCGCGCACCGCACCCCCTGCCCCGTGAACACCAACGCCGTCCGCCCCGCACCACGCGCCACAGCACCGGTCACCACATTGGCAGGCTCGGACTCGCCCGCCGCCAACGCGGCCAGGCCCGCCGACAGTTCAGCGACGTCCCGGCCGAGCAGCACGGCACGGTGCTCCAGAAGGGCCCGACCGGTGACGGAGGACCAGGCAACATCGGCAGGTCGGGCCTCCGGGTGCTCGCGGACCCAGTCGCGCAGCCGGGCGGCCTGGGCCCGCAGCGCCTCGGGGGTCCGGGCCGACAGCACCCAGGGGACGAGTCCGCCCACCCCCGCCGCCGAGGGCGGCTCCGGCAGCGGCTCCGCCGGTTGCGGGGCCTGTTCGATGATCACGTGCGCGTTGGTGCCGCTGATCCCGAACGAGGACACCCCCGCCCGACGCGGCCGGCCCGTCTCCGGCCACGGCACCTCGTCCGTCAGCAGCTCGACCGCGCCCACCGACCAATCCACATGCGGCGACGGCGCGTCCACATGCAGCGACTTCGGCAGCACCCCGTGCCGCAGCGCCATCACCATCTTGATCACACCCGCCACACCCGCCGCCGCCTGGGTGTGCCCGATGTTCGACTTCACCGAACCCAGCCACAACGGCTCACCGGCCCGCTCACGCCCGTACGTCGCCAGCAGCGCCCGCGCCTCGATCGGGTCACCCAGCGTCGTCCCCGTCCCGTGCGCCTCCACCACGTCCACCTCGTCCGTGGAGAGCCCCGCGTTCACCAGGGCCTGGCGGATCACCCGCTCCTGCGACGGACCGTTCGGCGCCGTCAACCCGTTGGACGCCCCGTCCTGGTTCACCGCACTGCCCCGCACTACCGCGAGAACGGGGTGCCCGTTGCGCACCGCGTCCGACAGCCGCTCCAGCAGGAGCAGGCCCACGCCCTCGCCCCAGCCCGTGCCGTCGGCCGCCGCCGCGAACGGCTTGCACCGGCCGTCCGACGCCAACCCGTTCTGCCGGGAGAACTCCACGAAGGCGGTCGGCCGGGCCATCACGGTCACGCCGCCGGCCAACGCCAGATCGCACTCACCGGCGCGCAGCGCCTGCGCCGCCGTGTGCAGGGCGACCAGCGACGAGGAGCAGGCCGTGTCCAGGGTCACCGCCGGGCCCTCCAGGCCGAGCACGTACGAGACCCGGCCCGAGACCACGGACATCGAGCCGCCGGTCACCCGGTGGCCCGCCACCGCCGGGGCGGTGTCCCGCCGGCCGCCGCCGTAGCCGAGCGCGGAGGCACCGACGAAGACGCCCGTCCGGCTGCGCCGCAGCGAGAGCGGGTCGATGCCGGCCCGTTCCACGGTCTCCCACGCAGTCTCCAGCAGCAGGCGCTGCTGCGGGTCCATCGCCAGCGCCTCGAAGGGCGAGATGCCGAAGAACTCGGCGTCGAACTCGGCGGCGTCGTAGACGAATCCGCCCTGCCGGGTGGCGGAGCCGGCGGCGTCGTCCGCCTCGGGCCCGGTCTCCCAGCCCCGGTCGGTCGGGAAGGCGCCGATCGCGTCGGTGCCCGCCGCCACCAGGTGCCACAGGTCCTCGGCGGAGCGGACGCCGCCGGGCAGCCGGCAGCCGGTCGCGACGATCGCGAGCGGCTCCCGGGCGGCCTGTTCGGCCTCCCGCAACCGCTGTTTGGTCTCGCGCAGGTCCGTGGCGGTCATCCGCAGGAAGTGGCGGAGCTTCTCCTCGTTCGACCCACTCGACGGGTTCGACCCGCTGGACGGGTCCGGCGCGCTGGACGCGGTGGCCTCGGTGGACATGTGCGTACCCCTGTCGGTTCGAGAAATCCGGTGTGGACGGCTGCTCAGGAGATCCCGAACTCCTCCCCGAGGATGTCGAACATCTCGGCGTCGGTGGCGGTGCGCAGGTCCCGGCCGGCGTCGGCCGGCGGGCGCTCCCCGCCGCGCAGCCGGTCCGCCAGCTCGGTCAGCCGGTCGGCGACGCGGTCACGGTCCGCGGCGCCGGACAGCGCCGCCAGGCCGGCCTCCAGCCGGTCCAGCTCGTCGAGCGCCGACACGTTCCGCGCGGTGTCGTCGAACAGTTCGGCGCCGAGGTGGCCGGCCAGCGCCTGCGCCGTCGGATGGTCGAAGACCAGCGTGGTCGGCAGGTCGAGCCCGGTGGCGGCGACGAGCCGGTTGCGCAGGCCGACGGCGGCCAGCGAATCGAACCCGAGGTCGCGGAACGGCCGTTCGGGCTCGATCTCGGCCGGGTCGGTGTGGCCCAGCTGGGCGGCGACCTCCGCACACACCAGGGCGACGAACTCGCCGTGCCGGTCGTCGGCGGACAACCGGGCGAGGCGCTCGCGCAGCAGCTCGGGCGCCCGGGCGCCGGCGCCCGGCTCCGGCTCGGCCGACGCCGGGGTCTCGGCCGCGGCCAGCTCCGCGATCAGCGGGCGCGGGCGGGCGGCGGTGTAGCCGACCGCGAAGCGCGGCCAGTCGAGGGCGGCGACGGTCACCCGCTCCAGGTCCTCCTCCACGGCCTGGCGCAGCGCTTCGAGGGCGAGCGCGGGGTCCATCGCCGCCACTCCGACCCGGTCGAGCGCCGCCGAGACGGCCTCGGCGTCCGACATCCCGCCGCCCGCCCAGCGGCCCCAGGCGACGGCGGTGGCGGCCCGGCCCTCGCCCCGGCGCCGGGCGGCGAGCGCGTCGAGATAGGCGTTGGCCGCCGCGTAGGCGCCCTGGCCGGCTCCGCCCCACACGCCGGCGCCCGAGGTGAAGAGCACGAAGGTCGCGGGTTCGTCGGCGCGCAGCAGTTCGTCCAGCGCGAGGGCGCCGCCGACCTTGGCGGCGACCGCCTCGGCGACGGACTCGCGGGTCATCCGGTCGAGCGGCCCGCCGACCTCGGCGCCCGCCGCGTGGACCACGGTGTCCAGCCGCAGTCCTCGGCCGCGCAGGGCGGCGAGCAGGTCGGCGACGGCCTCGCGGTCACTGACGTCGCAGGCGGCGATCTCCACCTCGGCGCCGGCCGCCGTCAGCTCCTCGCGCAGTTCCGCGGCCCCCGGTGCGGTCTCGCCGCGCCGGCCGACCAGGACGAGGTGCTCGGCGCCGGTCCGGACCAGCCAGCGGGCGACGTGCCCGCCGAGCGCCCCGGTGCCGCCGGTGACCAGCGCGGTGCGGCCGGCCTGCCAGGGGGTGTCCCGGCGGGGGGCGCCCTCGGCGTGCGGGAACCGGGCGAGGCGCCGGACGAAGGTGCCGAGCGGGCGGATCGCGATCTCGTCCTCCGCCGTTCCGGCGCCGAGCACGGCCGCCAGGGTCGCGGCGGAGCGCTCGTCGACGACCTCGGGCAGGTCGACCAGGCCGCCCCAGCGGTCCGGGTGTTCGAGGCCGGCGACGCGGCCGAGCCCCCAGAGGGCGGCGGCCGTCGCACTGGCCGGGGGTTCGCCGAGGGGGGACGCCGCGCCCCGGGTGGCGCACCAGAGCGGTGCGTCGAGTCCGGCGTCACCGAGGGCCTGGACGAGCGTGGCCAGGCCGTACAGGGCAGGGGTCGGGTCGGCCTGGGCCGGGCCGGGGTCGGGCAGCAGCAGGACGCCGGCGGGCGCGGTCTCCCGCAGCCAGGCGGCGAGGTCGGCCCGTTCGGCCGGCACCCGGCCGGGCTCGGGGGCGAGCGCCTCGGCGCCGGCCGCGGTGAGCGCGTCCGCCGCGGTGGCGCGCAGGTCCGGGTCCGCCGGGGCGAGGACGAGCCAGCGCCCGGTGAGCCGGCCGGGCGCGGCGGGGGCGTCCGTCCAGGGCTCCCACCGTTCGGTGTAGCGCCAGGAGCGGACCACGGTGTCGGCCCGCCGGCGGGTGCGCCAGACGGCGAGCGCGGGCAGGACCTCGTGCAGCGGCGCGTCCTCGCGGACGTCGAGCAGCGCGGCGAGGCCCGGTGCGTCGGAGGTGGTGACGGTGTCCCACAGGGCGCCGTCGACCGGGTCGGTGCCCGGGGCGGCGGACCGCTTGGCGCGGCCCGGCAGCGCGGTCCCGCCGTCGGGGTCGAGCCAGTAGCGGCGGCCCTGGAAGGCGTAGGTCGGCAGGTCGACCCGGCGCACGCCGGGCCGGTGCAGCAGGCCGGCCCAGTCCACCGGCACGCCGCGGGCGAAGGCGGCGGCCAGTGCGGCGACCAGCTGGTGCGGACCGCCCGCGTCGCGCCGCAGGGTGTGCAGCACGGTGCCGGGGGCGGCGGCCTCGGCGACGAGGTCCTCCAGGGGCACGACCAGCCCGGGGTGCGGGCTGCACTCCACGAACAGCGTGTGCCCCTCCGCGAGGGCCGCGCGCACCGCCGCGTCCAGCCGGACGGTGCCGCGCAGGTTGTCGAACCAGTACGAGCCCGCCAGCCGGTCCGGCGAGTCGACAGCTTCGCCGGTCACCGTCGAGTACATCGGCACCCGGCCGGCCAACGGCCGCACACCCGCCGACAGTTCGACGACCTCGTCGCGCACCGCGTCCATGTACGCCGAATGCGAGGCGTAGTCGACCGGAATCCACCGCGCCCGCACCTCCTCACGCTCGCACCGCTCCACCACGGCGGTCAGTGCCTCGATCTCCCCGGACAGCACGACACTCGACGGCCCGTTGACCGCCGCCAACGACAACCGCCCGTCCTCGGCGACGAGTTCGGCGGCCCGCTCCGCGTCGACCCCGACCGACAGCATCCCGCCGCCGGTCACTCCGCGCAGCGCCCGGCTGCGCGACACCACGAGCCGGACCGCGTCCTCCAGGGACAGCAGCCCGGCCACGTGGGCGGCGGCGATCTCGCCCTGCGAGTGCCCGATCACCGCGGCCGGCCGTACCCCGCACGACTCCCACCAGCGGGCCAGGCCCACCATCACGGCGAACAGCACGGGCTGCACCACATCCACCCGCTCCAGCAGCGCCCCCGAACCGTCCCGCAACACCTCCAGCAACGACCAGTCGGTCAGCGGGTCCATCACCCCCGCACACTCCTCGACGGCCGCCGCGAACACCGGTGAGGCGTCCAGGAGTTCGACGGCCATCCCCGCCCACTGCGACCCCTGACCCGGGAACACGAACACCGGTCCGGTGGCGGCGGCGCCGGGGCCGCCCGCGTCGCCCGGGACCGCGTTCGGGGCGGTGGAGGCCCTACCGTCCGCCACCGCCCGCAGGCCGGCGGCGATCTCGGCGCCGTCCCGGCCCCAGACCACCGCGCGGCGCTCCAGGGTGGCCCGTCCGGCGGCCAATGACCAGGCCGCGTCCGCGAGTCGGGCGTCCGGGTGGGAGGTCAGCCACTGCCCGAGCCGCTCGGCCTGGTCCCGCAGCGCGCCTTCGGTCCGGGCCGAGAGCACCCAGGGCACCACCCCGGCCACGCCCGCGGGCTCCTCGGCGGACGGCCCGGCGGGGGCCTCGGCGGCCGGCGCCTGCTCCAGGATGACGTGCGCGTTGGTGCCGCTGATCCCGAACGAGGACACCGCCGCGCGGCGCGGGCGGTCCAGCTCGGGCCAGGGGCGGCCCTCCGCGAGCACTTCGACCCGCCCGGCCGTCCAGTCGACGTGCGGGGTCGGCGCGTCGACGTGCAGGGTCTTCGGCAGCAGGCCGTGGCGCAGCGCCATCACCATCTTGATCACGCCGGCCACGCCCGCGGCCGCCTGGGTGTGGCCGAAGTTCGACTTCACCGAACCGAGCCAGAGCGGCCGGTCCTCGGGGCGGTCCTGGCCGTAGGTGGCGAGCAGGGCCTGGGCCTCGATCGGGTCGCCGAGCACCGTGCCGGTGCCGTGCGCCTCCACCGCGTCGACGTCGGCCGTGGACAGCCGCGCGTTGGCCAGCGCCTGGCGGATCACCCGTTGCTGGGACGGCCCGTTGGGGGCGGTGAGGCCGTTGGAGGCGCCGTCCTGGTTGACCGCCGAGCCGCGGACGATCGCCAGCACGGGGTGCCCGTTGCGGCGGGCGTCGGAGAGCCGCTCCAGCAGCAGCATGCCGATGCCCTCGCCCCAGGCGGTGCCGTCCGCGCCGGCCGCGAAGGACTTGCAGCGGCCGTTCGGGGCCAGCCCGCGCTGGCGGGCGAACTCCACGAACACGCTCGGGGTCGACATGATCGTCACCCCGCCGGCCAGCGCGAGGTCGCACTCCCCGGTGCGCAGCGCGTGGCTCGCCCAGTGCAGCGACACCAGCGAGGAGGAGCAGGCCGAGTCGACGGTGACGGCCGCGCCCTCCAGGCCGAGGGTGTAGGCGACGCGCCCGGAGGCGACGCCGAAGGAGTTGCCGTTGCCGATGTACGCCTCCAGCTCGTCGTCGACGTCCTGGACCCGGCCGGCGGCGTAGTCCGAGTACATCAGTCCGGCGAAGACGGAGGTGTTGCTGCCGCGCAGGGAGAGCGGGTCGATGCCGGCCCGTTCGAAGGCCTCCCAGGAGGTCTCCAGCAGCAGGCGCTGCTGCGGGTCCATCGCCAGCGCCTCGCGCGGCGAGATCCCGAACAGCTCCGAGTCGAAGCGGTCGATGCCGCGCATGAACGCGCCCTCGCGGGTGTAGAAGCGCCCGGAGCGGTCCGGGTCGGGGTCGTACAGCCCGGCGAGGTCCCAGCCGCGGTCGGTGGGGAGCGGTGAGACGGTGTCCACGCCGTCGGCCACGCAGCGCCAGAGGTCCTCGGGGCTCGCGATGCCGCCGGGGAAGCGGCAGCTCATGGCGACGATCGCGATCGGCTCGTCCACCGCCCGGGCCGGGACGGCGGCCGGGGCCCGGCCGTACTCGGGCAGGCTGAGCAGTTCGGTGCGCAGGAAGCGGGCGAGGGCGGTGGCGCTGGGGTAGTCGAACAGGACGGTCGCCGGGAGCCGCAGGCCGGTCGCGGTGTTGAGGCGGTTGCGCATCTCCAGCGCGGTCAGCGAGTCGAAGCCCAGTTCGGTGAAGGCCCGGTCGGCGCCGACCGTCTCGGGGCCGGAGTGCCCGAGGACGACGGCGGCCTGCCGGCGGGTCAGGTCGGTGAGCAGCTGGACCTGCTCGGCCTCGGGGCGGCCGGCCAGGCGCTGGGCGAGCCTGCGGGCCTCCTCGCCGCCCGCCCGGCGCCGGGCGGGGACGAGTCCGCCGAGGATGACCGGCAGTTCGTCGAAGCGGCGCAGCGCGGCCAGGTCGAGCCGGACGGGGGCGAGCAGCGCCTCGTCCTGGGCGAGGGCGGCGTCGAACAGGGCGAGGCCCTGCTCGGCGGAGAGCGCGAGCACGCCGCTGCGGTCGATGCGGTGGCGGTCGGTGGCGGTGAAGTCCTCCCGCATCAGGCCGCTCTCCTCCTCCCACAGGCCCCAGGCCAGCGAGACGCCGGGCAGGCCGACCGCCCGCCGGTGCTGGGCGAGGGCGTCCAGGAAGGCGTTGCCGGCCGCGTAGTTGGCCTGGCCCCGGCTGCCGATGACGCCGGCGACGGAGGAGTAGAGCACGAAGGCGGTCAGGTCGAGGTCGCGGGTGAGCTCGTGCAGGTGGACGGCGGCGTCCACCTTGGGGCGCAGCACGGGGCCGATGCGCTCGGGCGTCAGGGCGGCGATCACGCCGTCGTCCACGGCGCCGGCGGTGTGCACCACGGCACGCAGCGGGTGCTCGGCGGGGACGGCGGCGAGCAGGGCCTCCAGGGCCGCCCGGTCCGCGACGTCGCAGGCCGCGACCTCGACGGCGGCGCCCAGGGCGGCGAGGTCGGCGGCGAGGTCGGCGGCGCCGGGGGCGCTCGGGCCGCGCCGGCTGGTCAGCAGGATCCGGCGGACGCCGTGGACCGCGACCAGGTGCCGGGCGACGAGGGCGCCGAGCGCGCCGGTGCCGCCGGTGACCAGGACGGTCCCGTCGGGGTCGAAGGCGGGCCGGGTGGCCTCGGCGGGGGCGCTGCGGGCGATCCTCGGGGCATACAACACGCCTGCGCGCAGCGCGAGTTGGGGTTCGCCGGTCTCGGCGGCGGTCGCGGTGGCGGCGGCGAGGGCGGACACCGAGGCCGGGTCGTCGTCGAGGTCGACCAGGACGATCCGGTCCGGGTTCTCCGACATGGCGGAGCGCACCAGGCCGCCGACCGCGGCGGCGGCGAGGTCGCGCACGGGGTCGTCGGCGCCCACCGAGACCGCCCCGCGGGTCACCACGGCCAGGCGCGTGCCGGTGAGGCGGGGGTCGGCGAGCCAGGTCTGGACGGTGCCCAGGGCGCGGGTGACGGCGGCGTGCACGGCCTGCGCCGGCGGCAGGCCGGGGGCCCCGGCGGCCGGCCAGGGCAGCACGACCACGGCCGGGGCGGGCAGGCCGTCGTCCAGGGCGCGCGCGAGGGCCGCGAGGTCGGTGTGCCGGGAGGCGTCCGGACCGGGGGCCAGGTCGCCGTCCCCGACCACCGCCCAGGTGCCGGGGGTGGGGGCCGCGGGCTGCGCCGGGTGGGGCAGCGCGGTCCAGCGCACGGCGTACAGCGGGTCCTGACGGGCCGTGGCGGCGGCGCGCAGCTTCTCCGCGGAGACCGGCCGCACGGCGAGCGAGCCGACCTCGGCGATCGGCCGGCCGTGGGCGTCGGCGAGGGTCAGGGTGACGGCCTCCGGGCCGGTGCGCCGCAGCCGCGCCCGCGCCGCCGCGGCGCCGGGGGCGAACAGGCGCACGTCGCGCCAGGAGAACGGGAGCGAGACCGGTCCGGCGCCGGGGTCGGCGCGGTCGGCGAAGGCCGCGATGCCGAGCAGGTGCTGGGTGGCGTCCATCAGGGCCGGGTGGATACCGAAGCGGTCGGCGTCGTGGGCGACGGCCTCGGGCAGCGCGATCTCGCCGTACACGTCCTCGCCGTGCCGGGTGGCGGCGCGCACGCCGAGGAAGGCCGGGCCGTAGGCGACGCCCGCGTCGGCGAGCCAGTCGTAGAAGCCGTCGAGCGGGACGGCGGCCTCCTCGGCCGGCGGCCGGGTCGGCGACTCGGCGGGGGCCGTCCCGTCGGCGCGGGCCAGGGTGCCGACCGCGTGGCGGGTCCACGGCTCGGCGGCGTCGCCCGTGTCGGGCCGCGAGTGGATCGCGACGGCCCGCCGGCCGCCCCCGTCCGGGGCCTCCAGCCACAGCTGGAGCTGGAGGGCGCCGCGCTCGGGCAGGACCAGCGGGGCCTCCAGGGAGAGTTCCTCGACGAGTTCGCAGCCGGCCCGCCGGCCGGCGTGCAGGGCGAGCTCCAGGAAGGCGGTACCCGGCAGCAGCACGGTGCCGAGCACCACGTGGTCGCCGAGCCAGGGGTGGCTGTCGAGCGAGAGCAGTCCGGTGAACAGCGAGCCGTGTCCGTCCGCGAGTTCGACCATGGCGCCGAGCAGCGGGTGGTCCGCCGGGCCCTGCCCGAGGCCGGTCGCGTCGGTGACCCCGATGCCCGCGTCCAGCCAGAACCGGCGGCGCTCGAAGGCCTGGGTGGGCAGCTCGACCCGGCGGCGGCCGAGCGCGGCCGGGTCGGTGACGGTGCCCGCGGTGAGGGCTGCCCAGTCCACCGCCGTGCCGCGCACGAAGGCCCGGCCGAGCGCGGTCAGGATGCCCCGGGCGGTGGGGCCCTCGCGGTCGGCGGTGGGGATGACGGCGATGGTCCGGTCGGCCTCCTCGGCGGCGAGGCACTCGGTGACCATCGGCGTCAGGACGGCCCCGGGGCCGAGTTCGACGAACTCGGTCGCCCCGGCAGCCCGCAGCGCGCCGACCGCGTCGGCGAAGCGGACGGTGCCCCGCAGGTTGGCGATCCAGTGGGCCGGATCGCGCAGGCGTTCGGGGGTCGCGATCGCGCCGGTGACGGTGGAGGCGAGCGGGATCCCGGCGCGGCGCGGGCGCAGCCCGTCGACGACGGAGGCGAACTTCTCCAGCACCGGGTCCATCAGTGCGGAGTGGAAGGCGTGCGAGACCGGCAGCCGGGTGTGCCGCCAGCGGCGTTCGGCGCAGGCGGCGCGGACCTGCTCGATCGCCTCGGCGGTGCCGGAGACCACCACGCTCGCGGGCCCGTTGACGGCGGCGAGCCCGACCCCGGCGAACGGGGCCAGGAGGGCGGCGGCCTCGGCCTCGCCCGCCCCGACCGCGAGCATCGCGCCGCCGGCCGGCAGCGCGGCCATCAGCCGGGCGCGGGCGGCGACCAGGGTGACGGCGTCCTCCAGGGTGAGCGCCCCGGCCACGTGCGCGGCGACGATCTCGCCCAGCGAGTGGCCGGCCACGTGGTCGGGCGCCGGCGCCCACGCGGTCCACAGCCGGTAGAGGGCCACCTCGTAGGCGAACAGGGCCGGCTGGGCGATGCCGGTGTCCTCGGTCGACGCCCCGTCGGGCTCGCCGAGCAGCACCTCGCGGACGGAGAACGGTGTCACGCCCTCGAAGGCGGCGCAGACCTCGTCCAGCGCGGCGGCGAACACCGGGAAGGCCGCGTACGCCTCGCGCGCGATGCCTCGGGTCCGGGTGCCCTGGCCGGTGAACAGGACGGCGGTGCGCCCGGTCCGGCGCGGCGCGGCGCCCTGCGGCGCGTCCGCGCCACCGTCCGCGACCCGGCCCAGCTCTCCGGCCAGTGCGGCGGGTTCGTTCCCCACCAGGACCGCCCGGTGTTCCAGCACGGCCCGTCCGGAGGCCAGCGACCAGGCCACGTCGGCCGGCCGGGCGTCGGGGTGCGCGAGCGCCCAGTCGCGCAGCCGGGCGGCCTGGGCGCGCAGCCCGGCCTCGGTGCGGGCGCTGACCACCCAGGGCACGGGGGCCGGCGACGGCGCGGCGGCGGGCGGGGCCGGGTCGGCCGGCCCGGTGTCGGGCGCCCGGTCCTCGGCCGGCTCCTCCTCGATGATCACGTGTGCGTTGGTGCCGCTGACGCCGAAGGAGGAGACGCCGGCCCGGCGCACCCGCTCCCCCGCCGACCAGGCGGCCGGCTCGGTCAGCAGCGCGACCGAGCCGGACGCCCAGTCGACCATGGGCGTGGGCTCCTCGGCGTGCAGGGTGCGCGGCAGCAGGCCGTGCCGCAGCGCCAGCACCGTCTTGATGACGCCGGCCACTCCGGCGGCGGCCTGGGTGTGGCCGAGGTTGGACTTCACCGAGCCGAGGCGCAGCGGCCGCCCGTCCGGCCGGTCCCGGCCGTAGGTGGCCAGCAGCGCCTGGGCCTCGATGGGGTCGCCGAGCACCGTGCCGGTGCCGTGCGCCTCCACCGCGTCCACGTCGGCCGGGGTGAGCCGGGCACTGGCGAGGGCCTGGCGGATCACCCGCTCCTGCGCCAGGTCGTTGGGCGCGGTCAGACCGTTGGAGGCGCCGTCCTGGTTGACCGCCGACCCGCGCACCACGGCGAGCACGGAGTGCCCGTGGCGCCGCGCGTCGGAGAGCCGCTCGACCAGCAGCATGCCGACGCCCTCACTCCAGCCGGTGCCGTCGGCCGCCGCCGAGAAGGACTTGCACCGCCCGTCCGCCGCCAGGCCGCGCTGGCGGGAGAACTCGTCGAAGGCGCCCGGGGTCGCCAGGACGGTGGCGCCGCCGGCCAGCGCGAGGTCGCACTCGCCGGCCCGCAGCGCCTGGCACGCCAGGTGCAGGGCGACCAGCGAGGAGGAGCACGCGGTGTCGACGGTGACCGCCGCGCCCTCCAGGCCCAGGGTGTAGGCGATCCGGCCGGAGGCGACGCTGGTCAGGCTGCCGGTCAGCAGGTGGCCCTCGACCTCCTTGGGGACGCTGGGCAGCCGGGACAGGTAGTCGCTCGCGATCACCCCGACGAACACGCCGGTGCGGCTGCCGCGCAGCGAGGTCGGGTCGATCCCGGCCCGCTCGACCGCCTCCCAGGAGGCCTCCAGCAGCAGCCGCTGCTGCGGGTCCATCGCCAGCGCCTCGCGCGGCGAGATCCCGAAGAAGCCGGGGTCGAAGTCGGCCGCGTCGTCCAGGAACCCGCCCCGGTAGGAGGTGCCGGCCGCGCTCTCGGCGTGCTCCCAGCCACGCCCGGACGGGAGGCCGGTGATGGCGTCGCCGCCGGTGCGCACCAGCTCCCACAGCTCCTCGGGCGAGCCGACCCCGCCGGGGTAGCGGCACTGCATGCCGACGATGGCGACGGGCTCGTGCCACCGGTCCTCGGCGTCGCGCAGCAGCGTCCGGGTCTCGCGCAGCTCATTGGCCGCACGCCGCAGGTAGTCGCGCAGTTGCTCTTCGTTCGCCATCGTTGGTCTGCTCCGTGAGTGTCCGCGAGGGACGGGGATGCCCCAGCCCCGTGATGGGTGGTCAGCGATCGGTACCGCGGTCGATGAAGTCGAACATCTCCTCGTCGGTGGCCGAACCGAATGCCTCGTGCACAGCTGGGATCCGGTCTTCCTCCAGGTTCTCCGCCCCGTCGCCGGCGAGCTCGCGCAGGCGCTGCGCCGCCTTGGCCCGGTCCTGTTCGTCCAGCAGGGCGAGCATCGCCTCGAACCGGTCGATCTCGCCGAGCACGGACTCCCAGGAGACGGTGTGCTCGCGGCGCAGCAGGGTCCGCAGGTGGCGCCCGAGGGCGGCCGGGTTCGGGTGGCTGAAGACCAGCGTGGCCGGCAGGGCCAGCCCGGTCGCGGCGCGCAGCCGGTTGCGCACCGCGAGCGCGGTGAGCGAGTCGAAGCCGAGGTCCTTGAAGGCCGTCCCGGGGTCGATCTCCTCGGGGTCGGCGTGGCCGAGGACGGCGGCGGCGCCGGTCCGTACCAGGTCGACGAAGGCCTGCTCCTGCTCGTCCTCGGGCAGGTCCAGCAGGCGGGCGGCGACGGCGGGGCCGGACTCGGCCGGGCCGGCCGACGGGCCTCGCCGGCGGTCGGTCACCAGACCGGCGAGCAGTGGTGCCACGCCCCGGTCGCCGCGGCGCACGGCGGCGGTGTCGACGGCGAGCGGGGTGAGCGCGGCCTCCGGGCGGCCGAGCGCCTCGTCGAGCAGCGCCAGGGCTTCGCGTTCGCCGAGGGCCACCAGGCCGTCCGGGCGGGCGTCGCCCTCGTCGAAGGCTTCGGCGGAGGCGTCCGCCCACGGGCCCCAGGCGAGCGCGAGGCCGGGCAGCCCCCGGGCGCGCCGGTGCTGGGCCAGGGCGTCGAGGAAGGCGGCGCCCGCGGCCCGCCCGACCCGGTCCGGGTCGCCGGCCTGGCCGGCCCAGGAGCCGTGCAGGACGAAGGCGGCGAGATCGAGGTCCCGGGTCAGTTCGTGCAGGTGCCAGGCCCCGTCGACCATCGGGCGCAGCTCGGCCTCGGCGTCGTGCGTGCTGTCGGCGCCACCGGCGTGCGGGGCTTCGGCCGCGTGCACCACGGCGCGCAGCGGGTGCTCCGCCGGCACGGCGGCCAGCAGCGCGGCCAGGGCGTCCCGGTCCGCGGCGTCGCAGTCGGCGAGCTCGACGGCGGCGCCGAGCCCGGTCAGCTCCTCGGCCAGTGCGGCCGCTTGCGGCGCCGTGGGGCCGGGGTCGGCGAGCAGCAGGCGGCGCACGCCGTGGACGGCCACCAGGTGGCGGGCGGTGGCGGCGCCGAGGCGGCCGGCGGCGCCGGTCACCAGTACGGTGCCGTCCGCCGGCAGTCCCGGCGCGTCCGCGCCGACGGCGGGCGCCCGGCCGAGCACCGGTACCAGGACCTGTCCGGCCCGGACGGCGAACTCGCTCAGGCCCGCGTCCACGGCTGCCGCCAGGGCCTGCGGGGAGGCCTCGTGCCCGTCCAGGTCGGCGAGGACGATCCGCTCCCGGCCGGTCGAGCGCAGCAGCCCCCACAGGACGGCGGCGGCCGGGTCGGCGACGCGGTCGCCGGGTTCGGCGAGCACCGCGCCCCGGGTGACCAGGACCAGGCGGGTGCCCTCGAAGCGCCGGTCCGCCGCGTGCTCGCGCAGCAGCGCGAGCGCGGTGCGCACCCGGTCGCGGACGGCCCGCGGCAGCGGCTCCCCGTCCGCCGGGGCGTCCGGCAGCAGGGCGATCCGCGCCGGCACCGGCAGTCCGGCCGCCACCGCGGCGCCGAGGGCCGTCCAGTCGGTGTGGGCGCCGGCCGCGAGCTCGCGGGCGAGCGGGCCGGTGGCGCCCAGCACGGCCCAGGCCCCGCCGGGCGCCCCGGCGAGCGGCTGCTCCGGCGCCGCCCACTCCAGCCGGGTGAGCGCCGGGCGCTCCCGGCCCGCCGCGCGCAGTTCGGCGGCCGACCAGGAGCGCAGCCGGACGGACTCGATCGCCGCGACGGACCGCCCCTGCTCGTCGGCGAGGTGCACGGCCAGGGTGTCCGGGCCGGTGGCGCGCAGCGTGAGCCGGACGGCCGGCCGCGCCCCGGGCACGGCGGTGACGCCCTGCCAGGCGGACGGCAGGCGCACCTGGCCGTCGGCCGCGGGCTCGCCGGGGGCGAGGCCGAGCAGGGCCGCCTCCAGCAGCGCGGGGTGCAGGTCGTGGCGGGCGGTCTCCGCCTCGCCGCCGGTGTGGGCGGTCTCGGCGAACAGTTCCTCGCCGCGCTGCCAGGCGGCCCGCATCCCGGCGAAGGCCGCGCCGAGCCGCAGGCCGGTGCGGGCGAGCCGCTCGTAGGCGTCCGCGACGGGCAGCGGGGTCGCGCCGAGCGGCGGCCACTGCTCGGGGCCGGCGGCCGGCTGGTGGCCGCCGGGGGCCAGCGTGCCGGTGGCGTGCCGGGTCCAGGGGGCCTCGGCGGGCGCGTCCTCGGACCGCGAGTGCACGCCGACGGTACGGGCGCCGGTGCCGTCCGGCACCTCCAGGGCGACCTGGACCCGTACCCCGGCGGTCGCCGGCAGCACCAGCGGGGTGTGGACGGTGAGTTCCTCCAGCACCGGGCAGCCGCTCTCGCCGCCGGCCCGCAGCGCGAGGTCGACGAGGAGGCTGCCGGGCACGGCGGCGGAGCCGAGCGCGAGGTGGTCGGCCAGCCAGGGGTGCGCGGCGGTGGAGAGCCGCCCGGTGAAGACCGTCCCGGAGCCGTCGGCGAGGTCGACGCCGGCGCCGAGCACGGGGTGCTCGACCGCGGACTGCCCCCAGCCGGCGCCTCCGGAGCCGGTGGCGGTGGTGGGCTCGATCCAGTGGCGGCGGCGCCGGAAGGCGTAGCTGGGCAGGTCGACCCGCACCGCGCCGTCGTGGGCGAGCAGCCCCGGCCAGTCGACGTCCAGGCCGCGGGCGTGGGCGTCGGACAGGGCGGTGACCAGCCGGTCCGCGCCGCCGTCGCCCCGGCGCAGGGTGCCCAGCACCGCCGCGCCGACGCCGAGCCCGTCGAGGGTGTCGCCGACCGGCACCAGCAGGCCGGGGTGCGGGCTGCATTCGAGGAAGGCGTCGTGGCCGTCCGCCGCGGCGGCGCCGACCGCGCTCTCGAACAGGACGGTGCGGCGCATGTTCTCGAACCAGTAGGCGGCGTCCAGCGGGGTCGTGTCGTCCAGCAGCGCGCCGGTGACGGTGGAGTACATCGGGATGCGGCCCGGCAGCGGGCGCAGGTCCGCGAGCAGGCGGGTGATCTCCTCGCGGGCGGGCTCCATCTGCGCGGAGTGCGAGGCGTAGGCGGCCGGGACCCAGCGGGCGCGGGTGCCGGCCGCCTCGCAGCGGGCCGCGATCGCCGCCAGGGCGTCCGTGTCGCCGGAGAGCACCACACCGGTCGGGCTGTTGACGGCGCCGAGCGAGACCCGGTCGGCGGCGCCGGCCGCGTCGATCTCGGCGCGGGCCCGGTCCGGGGTCAGGGCCACCGCGAGCAGGCCGCCGTGGCAGGCGTCGACCGTCTGCACGGCCCGCACCCGCATCACCGCGACCCGGGCGGCGTCCGCCAGGGAGAGCCGGCCGGCCACGTACGCGGCGGCGGCCTCGCCCTGGGAATGGCCGATCACGGCGGCCGGGCGCACCCCACAGGACTCCCACCAGCGGGCGAGACCGACCATCACGGCGAACAGGACGGGGTGCAGCACCTCGACCCGGGCGAGCGTCCGCTCGGTGCGGGCGTCGGTGCCGCGCAGCACGTCGAGCAGCGACCAGCCGGTGACCAGCGGGTCGACGGCCTGCGCGCACTCGGCCACGGCCTGCGCGAACACCGGGCTGATGTCCAGGAGTTCGGCCGCCATGCCGAGCCACTGGGAGCCCTGGCCGGGGAAGACGAAGACCGGTCCGGGGCCGGAGACCAGGACGCCCGGAGCCGCCGCCTCCCCGTCGGCCAACTCTCCGAGGGAGGCGAGCAGTTCGGCGGCGTCGCGGCCGCGGGCCACCGCCCGGTGGTCGAAGGCGGCCCGGCCGGTGGCCAACGACCAGGCCACGTCGGCGGGTTCGGCCTCCGGGTGCCGCAGGAACCAGTCCCGCAGCCGGGCGGCCTGGGCGCGCAGCGCCTCGCCGGTGCGGGCGGACAGCGGCCACGGCACCACGCCGGCCACGCCCGGCGCCTGCGGGGCGGGGCTCCCAGCGGCCCGGTCGGGCGCCGGCTCCTCCTCGGGAGCCTGTTCGAGGACGATGTGCGCGTTGGTGCCGCTGACGCCGAAGGAGGAGACGGCGGCGCGGCGCGGGCGGCCGGTCTCCGGCCAGGCCCGGTGCTCGGTGGCCAGCGCGACGTGGCCGGAGGCCCAGTCGACGTGCGGGGTCGGCTCGTCGGCGTGCAGGGTGCGCGGCAGTTCGCCGTGGCGCAGGGCGAGCACCATCTTGAGCACGCCCGCGATGCCGGCGGCGGACTGGGTGTGGCCGATGTTGGACTTGATCGAGCCGAGCCAGAGCGGCCGGTCGGCGGTGTGCTCGCGGCCGTACACGGCGAGCAGGGCCTGCGCCTCGATCGGGTCGCCGAGCCGGGTGCCGGTGCCGTGCGCCTCGACCGCGTCGACGTCGGCCGGGGTGAGCCCGGCGTTGCCGAGGGCCTGGCGGATGACCCGCTGCTGGGACGGCCCGTTGGGGGCGGTGAGCCCGTTGGAGGCGCCGTCCTGGTTGGTCGCGGAGCCGCGCACGACGGCGAGGACGCGGTGCCCGCGGCGCCGGGCGTCGGAGAGCCGCTCGACGAGCACCAGGCCGACGCCCTCGCCCCAGCCGGTGCCGTCGGCCGCCGCCGCGAACGGCTTGCAGCGGCCGTCCGGCGCCAGTCCGCGCTGGCGGCTGAACTCGACGAAGGCGTGCGGCGAGGTGAGCACCGCGACGCCGCCGGCGAGGGCGAGGTCGCACTCTCCGGAGCGCAGCGCGCCGGCCGCGAGGTGCAGGGCGACCAGGGAGGAGGAGCAGGCGGTGTCGACGGTGACGGCCGGGCCCTCCAGGCCGAGCACGTAGGAGACCCGGCCGCTGATGACGCTGGTGGCGGTGCCGGTGAGCAGGTAGCCCTCCTGGCCCTCGGCCACCGCGCCCGAGGCGGTGTGGTAGTCCTGCGCCATCGCGCCGACGAACACCCCGGTGGCGGAGCCGCGCAGCGAGGTGGGATCGATGCCGGCGTGCTCGAAGGTCTCCCACGCCGTCTCCAGCAGGACGCGCTGCTGGGGGTCCATCGCGGCGGCCTCGCGCGGCGAGATGCCGAAGAACTCGGCGTCGAAGCCGACGGCGTCGTCGATGAAGCCGCCCTCGCGCACGTAGGACTTGCCGGGGCGGTCGGGGTCGGGGTCGAAGAGGGTGTCGAGGTTCCAGCCGCGGTCGCGCGGGAACGGCGTGATGGCGTCGGCGCCCTCGGCGAGCATCCGCCACAGGTCGTGCTCGTCGGCGACGCCGCCGGGGTAGCGGCAGCCCAGGCCGACGATCACCACCGGGTCGTCGGCGGCGCCGTCGGCGCGGGGCACGGGCAGGGCGGGCGCCGACTGCTCGGGTGAGCCGAGGAGTTCGGCGCCGAGGTGCTCGGCGAGGACCTCGGGGGTCGGGTGGTCGAAGACCAGGGTGACGGGCAGCCGCAGCCCGGTCGCGGCGGTGAGCCGGTTGCGCAGTTCGACGGCGGTGAGGGAGTCGAAGCCGAGCGCCTTGAACGGGCGTCCGCGCTCGATGGTCTCGGCGCCGGCGTGGCCGAGGACGGCCGCGGTCTCCTGGCGGACCAGGGTGGTGAGGGTCTGCTGGCGCCGGTCCTCGGGCAGCCGGGCCAGGCGCTGCGCGAAGGCGGCGGTGTCGGGGTCGGGGCCGGCGGCGGCCCGCCGGGGCCGGGAGCGGACCAGGTCGCGCAGCAGGGCGGGGACGCCGTCGGCCCCGCGCAGCGCGGCGAGGTCCAGACGGGCGAGCACCGCGGCCGGGTGGTCGGCGGCGCGCGCGGCGTCGTACAGCGCGAGCGCGTCGTCGGTCTCCAGGGCGGCGACGCCGGTGCGGGCGATGCGGTCGAGGTCGGCCCGGTCGAGGTGGCCGGTCATCCCGCTGGCCTGCGCCCACAGGCCCCAGGCCAGCGAGGTGGCGGCCAGGCCCCGGGAGCGGCGGTGCTGGGCGAGCGCGTCCAGGTAGGCGTTGGCGGCCGCGTAGTTGGCCTGTCCGGCGCCGCCGAAGGTGCCCGCCATCGAGGAGAAGAGCACGAACTCGGCCAGGTCCCGGCCGAGCGTCAGCTCGTGCAGGTTCCAGGCGGCGTCGGTCTTGGGGCGCAGCACCCGGCCGAGCTGTTCGGGGGTGAGCGCGTGCAGGGCGGCGTCGTCGATGGCGCCGGCCGCGTGCACCACGGCGGTCAGCGGGTGCCCGGGGTCGACGGTGGCGAGCAGGGCGGCCAGCGCGTCCCGGTCGGCGGCGTCGCAGGCCGCGATCCGCACCTCGGCGCCGAGGGCGGTGAGGTCGGCGGCGAGCTCGGCGGCGCCGTCGGCGGCCGGGCCGCGGCGGCTGGTCAGCAGCAGGTGCCGGGCGCCGTGCTCGGTGACGAGGTGGCGGGCGAGCAGGGCGCCGAGGGTGCCGGTGCCGCCGGTGATCAGGACGGTGCCGTGCGGGTCGGCGGCGGCGCCGGTGACGGTGGGCGGCAGGGTCAGCACGATCTTGCCGGTGTGCCGGGCCTGGCTCAGGTGGCGGAAGGCGGCGACGGCGTCGCGGACGTCCCAGGTGGTGACGGGCAGCGGGGCGAGCGTGCCGTCGGCGAACAGGGCGGCGAGTTCGGTCAGGATCTGCTGGATGCGGTCGGCGCCCGCGTCCATGAGGTCGAACGCCCGGTAGTCGGTGCCGGGGTGGGCGGCGGTCACCGCGTCGCGGTCGCGGATGTCGGTCTTGCCCATCTCCAGGAACCGGCCGCCGGGGCCGAGCAGGCGCAGCGAGGCGTCGACGTACTCCTGGGCGAGCGAGTTGAGCACGAGGTCGAAGCCCCGCCCGGCGCGGGCGGTGCGGAACCGCTCCTCGAAGTCGAGGTCCCGGGAGGAGGCGAGGTGCTCGTCGTCCAGCCCGAGGGCGCGCAGGACCGGCCACTTGGCGGGCGAGGCGGTGCCGTGGACGTCCAGGCCCCAGTGGCGGGCGAGTTGCAGGGCGGCCATGCCGACGCCGCCGCTCGCGGCGTGCAGCAGCAGCGACTCGCCCGGCCGGACCCGGCCGAGGTCGACCAGGCCGTAGTAGGCCGTGAGGTACACCACCGGCACGCTCGCCGCCTGCGGGTACGTCCAGCCGGCCGGGACGGGGGCGAGCAGGCGGCGGTCGGTCACCGCGAGCGGGCCGGTGCCGCCGGAGAACAGGCCCATGACGCGGTCGCCGGGGGCGAGGTCGTGGACCTCGGCGCCGACCTCGACCACCACGCCGGCGCCCTCGCCGCCGGGCGGCCGGGTGTCGGCCACCATGCCGAGGGCGACCACGACGTCGCGGAAGTTGAGGCCCGCGGCGCGCAGCGCGACCCGGACCTCGCCGGGGGCGAGCGGGCGGACACCGTCCTCGTGGGGCACCAGGGCCAGGCCGTCGACGGTCCCGGTGCCGGTCAGGTCGAGGCGCCAGGCGTCGGTTCCGGCGGGCACCGGGAGGCGCTCCGCCGGGCCGGTCCGGGTGAGCCGGGGCGCCGCCGCGGTGCCGGAGCGCAGGGCGAGCTGGGGCTCGCCGGTGGCCAGGGCCGCGCCGAGGGCGGTGTGGGAGTCGGGGTGCCGGTCGAGGTCGACCAGCACGATCCGGCCGGGGTGCTCGGTCTGCGCGGAGCGCACCAGGCCCCAGACCGCGGCCGCGCCGAGGTCCTCGACCGCTTCCCCGTACGGGCCGGGCACGGCGCCGCGGGTGAGCACCACCAGCATGGTGGCGGCGAACCGCTCGGTGGCGAGCCAGGACCGCAGGAACGCCAGCACCCGCCGGGTGGCGGTGTGGACGGCCTGCGGGCCGCCGTCGGTGGCGCAGGTGAGCGCGACGGCGTCGGGCAGCGGGGCGCCGGGGTCGAGCGCGGCCGGGTCGGCGAGCGTGGTGACGGTGGCGCCGGCCGCGCGCAGGTCCGCCGCGGCGCCGAGTTCGTCGGGCCCGGCCAGCACCCAGCTGCCGAGCGGGGCGGGCTGCGGCAGCGCCAGCGGCGGCCAGGCGACGGGGTGGAGGTCCTCGTCGGCGCCGGTGCGGGCGGGGGCGAGGCCGGCCGCGGTGAGCGGCCGGGAGAGCAGCGTGTCGACGGTGGCGACGGGGGCGCCGGCCGGGTCGGTCAGGGCGAGGGTGACGGCGTCCGGGCCGGTGCGGCCGAGCCGGACGCGCAGCGTGCGGGCGCCGACCGCGTACAGGCGTACGCCCGTCCAGGCGAACGGGAGGCCGACGCCCCGGCCCTCGCCGTCCGCGGCGTCGAGCGCCCCGGCGCTGTGCAGGGCGGCGTCGAGCAGCGCGGGGTGGAGCGCGAACCGCCCGGCGTCGTGGTCGTCCCCGGGCAGGGCGACCTCGGCGAGCAGGTCGCCGCCGTGCCGCCAGGCGGCGCGCACCGCGCGGAACAGCGGGCCGTACTGGTAGCCGGCGGCGGCCAGCCGCTCGTAGAGGCCGTCGGTGTCCAGCGGTTCGGCGCCGGCCGGCGGCCACGCCCCGTCGGCGGCGGCGGGCTCCTCGCCGGGCCGGGCGGGCGCGAGGACGCCGGCGGCGTGCCGGGTCCACGGGCCGGGCGCGGCGGTGTCGGGGCGCGCGTGCACGGTGAGCGCGCGGCGCCCGTCCTCGTCCGGGGCTTCGAGGTGGACCTGGAGCTGGACGGCCGCGCGCTCGCGCAGGGTCAGCGGCGCCTGAAGGGTGAGCTCCTCGATCACCGTGCAGTCCGCCGACTGCCCTGCCTGGAGGGCGAGTTCGACGATCGCCGTGCCGGGGATCAGCACCGTGCCGAGGACGGCGTGGTCGGCGAGCCAGGGATGGGTGGGCAGCGAGATCCGGCCGGTGAACAGGTGCCGGTCGTCCCCGGCCTGGGCGAGGGCGGCGCCGAGCAGCGGGTGGTCGGCGGAGCGCAGGCCGAGCCCTTCGGCGTCGGCGGCGGCCGGGGCGGGCTCCAGCCAGTAGCGCTCGCGCTGGAAGGCGTAGGTGGGCAGGTCGGTGCGCGACGGTGTGCGGTGCGCGTGCAGCGCCGCCCAGTCGACGGGCACACCGCGCACGGACAGGGCGGCCGCCGCGGTCAGCAGGCGGTGCAGGGTGTCCGCGTCGCGCTGGAGCGAGCCGACGACCAGGGCGTCCGTCCCGGCCTCCTCGGCGGTCTGCTCGACCGCCGGGGCCATCACCGGGTGCGGGCTGGTCTCGACCAGCGTCGTGTACCCGTCGCGCAGCAGCGCGCGGGTGGCCCGCTCGAAGGCGACGGTCTCGCGCAGGTTGCGGTACCAGTACTCGGCGTCCAGCGCCGTGCCGTCGATCGGCTCGCCGGTGACGGTCGAGTAGAACGCCACCGCCGGGGTCGGCCTCGGGGCGATGTCGCCGATGCCGGAGAGGAGTTCGTCGCGGACGGCCTCGACGGCGGCGGAGTGCGCGGCGTAGTCGACCGGCAGCCGGCGGGTGCGCAGGCCCTGAGCCCCGCACCGCCCGGCCAGCTCGTCGAGGGCGGCGGCGTCGCCGGAGACGACCACCGCGCCGGGTCCGTTGACGGCCGCGATGCCGAGCCGCCCGGCCAGGTCGGCGATCAGCTCCTCGGCCTGTCCGGCCGCCGCGGCCAGCGACATCATGCCGCCGCCGCCCGCGATGGCGCGCAGGGCCCGGCTGCGCAGGGCGACGATCCGGGCGGCCTCCTCCAGGGTGAGCGCGCCGGCCACCTGGGCGGCGGCGATCTCGCCCTGGGAGTGGCCGACGACGGCGGCCGGTTCGACGCCGAGCGAGCGCCACACCGCGGCGACGGACACCATGACGGCGAACAGCGCGGGCTGGACGACGTCGACGCGTTCCAGCGAGGCGGCCCCGGGGCGCCGCAGCAGCACGTCGAGCAGCGACCAGTCGGTGTGCGGGGCGAGGGCGGCGTCGCAGGCGCGGATGTGCTCGGCGAACACCGGGGACCGGTCCAGCAGTCGGGCGCCCATGCCGGCCCACTGCGAGCCCTGCCCGCCGAACACGAAGACCGTCCGGCCGGGCTGCCCGGCGGCGCCGGTGACGAGCCCGGGGTGTGCCTCGCCGGCGCTCAACGCGTCGAGTCCGGCGAGGAGTTCGGCCGGTTCGGCGGCGACGATCACGGCGCGGTGGTCGAGCGCGGCGCGGGTGGTGGCCAGCGCGTGGGCGGTGTCGGCGGGCCGGGCGGCGGGGTGCGCCGCCAGGTGGGCGCGGAGCCGGCCGGCCTGCTCGCGCAGGGCGGCCGGGGTCGCGCCGGACAGCGGCCAGACCAGCGCGGACGGCTCCGGCTCCGGCTCGGGGAGCGGGGCCGCGGCCTCCTCGGCCGGATCGCCCTGTTCCAGGATCACGTGCGCGTTGGTGCCGCTGACCCCGAAGGAGGACACCCCGGCCCGGCGGGGCCGGCCGGCCTGCGGCCAGGGCGCCGGCTCGGTGAGCAGCGAGACGGCGCCGGACGCCCAGTCCACGTGCGGGGTGGGCGCGTCCACGTGCACGGTGGCGGGCAGTTCGCCGTGCCGCATCGCCATGATCATCTTGATCACGCCGGCCACCCCCGCGGCGGCCTGGGTGTGGCCGAGGTTCGACTTCACCGAGCCGAGGCGCAGCGGCCGCTCGGCCGGCCGGTCCTGGCCGTAGGTGGCGAGCAGCGCGTGCGCCTCGATCGGGTCGCCGAGGGCGGTGCCGGTGCCGTGCGCCTCGACCGCGTCGACCTCGGCCGGGGCGAGCCCGGCCTGGGCGAGGGCGTCGCGGATCACCCGCTCCTGGGCGAGGCCGTTGGGGGCGGAGAGGCCGTTGCTCGCGCCGTCCTGGTTGACGGCGCTGCCCCGGACCACCGCGAGGACGGGGTGGCCGTTGCGCCGCGCGTCGGAGAGCCGCTCGACCAGCAGCAGGCCCACGCCCTCCGACCAGGCCGTGCCGTCGGCGCCGGCCGCGAAGGACTTGCAGCGCCCGTCCGGGGCCAGGCCCCGCTGGCGGGAGAACTCGACGAAGGTCGCCGGGCTCGACATCACCGTCACCCCGCCGGCCAGGGCGAGGTCGCACTCCCCCCGGCGCAGCGCCTGGCAGGCCAGGTGCAGCGCGACCAGCGAGGAGGAGCAGGCGGTGTCGACCGTCACCGCCGGGCCCTCCAGGCCCAGGGTGTAGGCGACGCGCCCGGAGGCGATGCTGCCGGCGCTGCCGTTGCCGAGGTAGCCGTCGACGCCCTCGGGGACGGCGGCCAGCCGGGACGCGTAGTCGGCGTACATCAGGCCGGCGAAGACCCCGGTGCGGCTGCCGCGCAGCGAGCGCGGGTCGATGGCCGCCCGCTCGATCGCCTCCCAGGAGGCCTCCAGCAGCAGGCGCTGCTGCGGGTCCATGGCCAGCGCCTCGCGCGGGCTGATCCCGAAGAACCCGGGGTCGAAGCGGTCGGCGTCGTACAGGAACCCGCCCTCGCGGACGTACGAGGTGCCGGGGTGGTCCGGGTCGGGGTGGAACAGGTTCTCGACGTCCCAGCCGCGGTTGTCGGGGAAGGCCGCGATGGCGTCGGAGCCCTCGTGCACCAGCCGCCAGAGGTCCTCCGGGCTCGCCACCCCGCCGGGGTAGCGGCAGCCGGCGGCGACGATCGCGATCGGCTCGTCGACCACCCGGGCCGGGGCGGCGGCGCGCGGGCGGCGCGGCGCGTCGAGCAGTTCGGCGCGCAGGTGCCGACCGAGGGCGCCGGCGGACGGGTGGTCGAACAGCACGGTGGCGGGCAGCCGCAGGCCGACCGCGCCGTTCAGCCGGTTGCGCAGTTCGAGCGCGGCGAGCGAGTCGAGGCCCAGCTCGCTGAACGCGCGGTCCGGGTCGATCGCCCCGCCGTCCGGGTGTCCGAGGACGGCGGCGGCGTGGGTGCGCACCAGGTCGACCAGCTGCCGTTCCTGCTCGGCCGCCGGGGCGGCGGCCAGCCGGCGGACCAGGGCGCGGCCGGTGCCGGGGCCAGGGCGGGCGGCCCCGGGCCGGCGGGCGGCCAGACCGGCCAGGACGGGCGGCAGGTCGTCCCCGTCGAGGCGGGCCGGGTCGAGCCGGACCGGCGCCAGGACGGCCTCCGGCCGGGCCAGCGCCGCGTCGAACAGGGCGAGGCCGAGCCCGGCGTCCAGCGGCTCGACCCCGGAGCGGGCCATCCGCTGCCGGTCGGTCGCGCCGAGACCGGCGGTGAGCGCGCTGTCCTGCTCCCACAGGCCCCACTGCAGCGAGACGGCGGGCAGGCCGAGGGAGCGGCGGCGCTGCGCGAGCGCGTCGAGCACCAGGTTGGCGGCGGAGTAGGCGGCCTGCCCCGGGTTGCCGGTGAGGCCGGCGGCCGAGGAGAACAGCACGAACGCCCGCAGGTCCAGACCGGCCGTCAGCTCGTGCAGGTGCAACGCCGCGTCGGCCTTGGGCCGCAGGACGCGCGTCACCCGCTCGGGGGTCAGCGCCGGGAGCAGGCCGTCGTCGACCACGGCCGCCAGGTGGACCACCGCGGTGAGCGGGTGCTCGGCCGGGACGGCCGCGAGGACCCGCGCCAGCTCGGCGCGGTCGGCGACGTCGCAGGCGGCGAAGCCGGCCTGGGCACCGGCCGCGGCGAGTTCGTCCCCCAGCTCCCGCGCCCCGGGGGCGTCGGCGCCGCGCCGGGACACCAGCAGCAGATGCCGCACGCCGTGCGCCGCGACGAGGTGTCGGGCCACCAGGGCGCCCAGGGCTCCGGTGCCGCCGGTGACCAGCACAGTGCCGCCGTCCGCGAGCTCCGGCGGGGTGGGGGCGGCCGGGAGGGCCGGCGCCCGGCGCAGCCGGGGCACCAGCAGGGCCGCGCCGCGCAGCGCCGCCTCGGGCAGGGCGCCGGCCGCGGCAATCGCGTCGAGCCGGGCGTCGGCGGGGTCGGTGCCGTCCGGCCGCCCGGCACCCGCCGCCAGGTCGAGACCCGCCTCCAGGTCGAGGAGGGCGAAGCGGTCGGGGTGCTCCGAGCGCGCGGCCCGGATCAGGCCCCACACCGCGGCGGCGGCCGGGTCGGGCAGCTCGGTGCTGTTCACGGCGAGCGCGCCGCGGGTCGTGACCACCAGGCGCGCGGCGGCGAACCGCTCCTGCGCGAGCCAGGTCTGCGCGACGGCGAGCGCCTCGTGCACGGCGGCCCGGACGGCCTCCGGCCCGGTGGTGGGATCGGCGGCGGGTTCGGTGGCCGGGTCCTGGCCGGACCGGGGGGCGAGCAGGACCGCGTCGGGCAGCGGCGCGCCCGCGTCGACCGCCGCGGCGAGCGCGGCGAGGTCCGGGTACCGGGGGGCGGCGAACCGTGCCGCGAACGCGGCCGGCTCCGGGTCGCTCCCGCCGCCCACGACCGCCCAGCGCGTGGGCGGTTCGACGGCCGGGGCCTGGGCCCAGTCCAGGTCGAAGAGGTGTTCGGTGGCGGGCGCCGCGGCCGTCGGCAACTGGTCCCGGGAGAGCGCGCGCACCGTCAGGCCCTCGACCGAGAGGACGGCCCGGCCGTCCACGGCCACCGCCGCGACGGCGATCGTGTCGGCGTCCAGCGGCAGCAGGCGCACCCGCAGCGCCCGGACGCCGCCCGCGTGCAGCCGCACACCGCGCCAGGAGAACGGCAGCCTCACCCGGGTGCCGAGGTCCTCGGCCCCCTCGGTCGCCGCCGGGGTCAGCCCGAGCGGGTGCAGGGCGGCGTCGATCAGGGCCGGGTGCAGCCCGAACCGGCCGCCGGCCGCCTCCTCGGGGAGGACGATCTCCGCGAACAGCTCGGAACCGCGCTGCCAGGCCGCCCGCAGCCCGTGGAAGGACGGGCCGTAGCGCACCCCGGCGTCGGCCGCGTCGGCGTACAGCTCGTCCACCTCGACCGGTACCGCGCCGGCCGGCGGCCAGACGGCGAGCGCCTGCTGCTCCGGGGTGCCCTCGGCGTCCTCGGCGTCCTGGTCCGGGGCCAGCGCGCCGGTGGCGTGCAGCGTCCAGGCACCGTCCGGCCCGCCGGCTCCTTCGGTCCGCTCGGGGCGGGCGTGCACGGTGACCGGCCGCAGGCCGGACGCGTCGGGCGCGCCGACGGTGACCTGGACCTGCACTCCCCCGGTCCTCGGCACGGCCAACGGCGCCACCAGTGTCAGTTCGTCCACACGTGCGCAGCCGAGCCGGGCGCCGGAGTGCAGCGCGAGTTCGAGGAAGGCCGCCCCGGGCACCAACACGGTGTCGAGCACCGTATGGTCGGCGAGCCACGGATGGGTGTCGAGCGAGAGGCGCCCGGTGAACAGCACGCCGTCGCCGTCCGCGAGGCCCACCACCGCGCCCAGCAGCGGGTGGTCCACCGCCCCCTGCCCCAGGCCGGCGGCGTCGCCCGCGCCGGTGCCGGCGTCGAGCCAGAAACGCTGCCGCTCGAACGCGTACGTCGGCAACTCGCCGACGCGGCGGCGGGCGGTGGCCGCGTCGACACCCGTCACCGCCGTCCAGTCGACCGCTCCGCCGCGGACGAACAGCCGGGCCAGCGCCGTCCGGAGGGCGACGGCCCGGTCGCGGCCCCGCTGTTGGACGGGGACGGCGGCGGTGTCGGTCCCGGCCGTGCACTCCACGACCATCGGCGTCAGCGCCGCCTCCGGACCCAGTTCCACGAACACCGAGGCGCCCTCGGCCCTCGCCGAGGCGACCGCGTCCGCGAAACGCACCGGCTCGCAGACCTGACGCACCCAGTACTCCGGGTCACGGACCTCCGCAGCCGTCGCCATCCGGCCCGTCACGTCCGAGGCCAACGGGATCGACGGCTCCGCGAGCGTGATGCCCGCGACGACCTCGCGCAGCTGCGCGACCACCGGCTCCATCAACACCGAATGGAACGCGTGCGACACCGCGAGCCGCGAGGACCGCCACCCCCGCTCCCCGCACAACGCCCGGACCGCCTCCACGGCTTCGGCCTCACCCGACACCACCACCGACGCCGGACCGTTCACCGCCGCCACCCCCACCACACCAACACCACTCTCGGCCAGCAGCGCCACCACCTGCGCCTCACTCGCCCCCACCGCCAACATCGCCCCACCCGACGGCAGCTCCCCCATCAACCGGGCCCGCGCCGCCACCAACGCCACCGCACCCTCCAACGAGAACACCCCGGCCACATACGCCGCCACGATCCCGCCCAACGAATGCCCCAACACCACCTCCGGCACCCCGACCCAGGAACGCCACAACCGGTACAACGCCACCTCGAACGCGAACAGGACCGGCTGCACCACCCCCGTGCCGTCCGCGCCCCCGGCCTCCCCCAGCAACACCTCCCGCACCGAGAACGGCACCACCCCCTCGAACGCCCCACACACCTCGTCCACCGCCGCCGCGAACACCGGGAACACGTCGTACAACTCACGCCCCACACCCCGGCAGCCCACCCCCTGACCCGTGAACACCAACGCCGTCCGCCCCGCACCACGCACCACGGCACCGGTCACCACATTGGCAGGCTCGGACTCGCCCGCCGCCAACGCCGCCAGGCCCGCCGACAGTTCGGTGGCGTCCCGGCCGAGGACCACCGCGCGGTGCGCCATGGCCGTCCGCCCCGAGGCCAGTACGGCCGCGACGTCGGCGAGTTGGGCCTCCGGGTGCTCGCGGGCCCAGTCGCGCAGCCGGGCGGCCTGGGAACGCAACCCGCTCTCGGTGCGCGCGGAGACCACCCATGCGGCGGGCGAGTCCTGCTCCGGAAGGGTGTCCTGGCCCACCGACTCCGGGGCCTGTTCGATGATCACGTGCGCGTTGGTGCCGCTGATCCCGAACGAGGACACCCCGGCCCGACGCGGCCGCCCCGTCTCCGGCCACTCCACCGCCTCCGCCAGCAGCTCGACCGCGCCCACCGACCAGTCCACATGCGGCGACGGCGCGTCCACATGCAGCGACTTCGGCAGCACCCCGTGCCGCAGCGCCATCACCATCTTGATCACACCCGCCACACCCGCCGCCGCCTGGGTGTGCCCGATGTTCGACTTCACCGAACCGAGCCGCAGCGGACGGTCCTCGGGGCGGTCCTGGCCGTAGGTGGCCAGTAGCGCCTGTGCCTCGATCGGGTCACCCAGCGTCGTGCCCGTACCGTGCGCCTCCACCGCGTCGACGTCCGCCGGAGCCAGTCCCCCGCTCGCCAACGCCGCCCGGATCACCCGCTCCTGCGAGGGACCGTTCGGCGCCGTCAGACCGTTGGACGCCCCGTCCTGGTTCACCGCACTGCCCCGCACCACCGCGAGAACGGGGTGCCCGTTGCGCACCGCGTCCGACAGCCGCTCGACCAGCAACAGGCCCACGCCCTCGCCCCAGCCGGTCCCGTCCGCCGCCGCCGCGAACGGCTTGCACCGGCCGTCCGCCGCCAGCCCGCGCTGGCGGGCGAAGTCGACGAAGACGGCGGGTGTCGACATCACGGTGACGCCGCCGGCGAGCGCCAGGTCGCACTCACCGGCGCGCAGCGCCTGGCAGGCCAGGTGCAGCGTGACCAGCGAGGACGAGCAGGCCGTGTCGACGGTCACCGCCGGCCCTTCGAGGCCCAGCGCGTAGGCCACCCGGCCCGAGGCGACGCTCCCGACGTTGCCGTTGCCGAGGTAGCCCTCCAACTCGTCCGGCACCCGGTTCAGCCGGGTCGCGTAGTCGTAGTAGATCGCACCCGCGAACACGCCGGTGCGGCTGCCGCGCAGCGACTCCGGGTCGATGCCCGCGTGCTCGACGGTCTCCCAGGAGGCTTCCAGCAGCAGCCGCTGCTGCGGGTCCATCGCCAGCGCCTCGCGCGGCGAGATCCCGAAGAACTCGGCGTCGAACTCGGCGGCGGCGTCGACGAATCCGCCGGTCCGCACGTAGGTGCTGCCCGGGCGCGAGGGGTCGAGGTCGAAGATCCGGTCGATGTCCCAGCCCCGGTCGGCGGGGAAGTCGGTGAGTGCGTCGACACCGCCGGCGACCAGGTCCCACAGCTCCTGCGGGGAGGTCACACCGCCCGGCAGCCGGCAGCCCATGCCGACGATGGCGATCGGCTCGTCCGAAGCCACCGGCACGGGCCGGGCGGACACGCCCGCCGGGGTCGCGCCGTCGGCCAGCAGGTCGGCCAGGCGGCCGGCCAGCAGCCTCGGGGTCGGGTAGTCGAAGACGAGCGTCGCGGGCAGGCGCAGGCCGACGGCGCCGCTCAGCCGGTTGCGCAGTTCGAGCCCGGTGAGCGAGTCGAAACCCAGCTCGCGGAACGCGCGGCTATCCTCGATGCCGTCCTCGTCACCGTGTCCGAGCACGGCGGCGGCGTGGGTGCACACGGTCCGCAGCAGCAGGTGCCGACGCTCGGCCGCCGGCAGGCCGGCCAGGCGGGCCGTCAGGGCGCCCGACCGCGTCCTTCCGCCGGCCGCGGCGCCACGGCGGCGGGGCACCCGGGCGAGCTCGCGCAGCAGCGCGGGCAGCGCGTCGGCGTCGGCGCGGCGCAGCACGGCGAGGTCCATCCGGACCGGCATGAGGACGGGCTCGGCACGGTTGGTCGCCGCTTCGAGGAGCGCGCAGCCCTGCTCGGCGGAGAGCGGCAGGACGCCGAGGCTCGTCATCCGCCGCCGGTCGGCCGTGCCGAGTCCTGCGGTCATCTCGCTGCCGTCGGCCCACCAGCCCCAGGCGAGCGAGGTCGCGGGCAGGCCGTGGGCTCGGCGGTGGCGGGCGAGGGCGTCGAGGTAGGCGTTGGCGGCGGCGTAGTTGCTCTGCCCGGGGTTGCCGATCAGGCCGGCGGCCGAGGAGAACAGGACGAAGGCGTTCAGGTCCAGATCACGGGTGGCCCGGTGCAGGTTCCAGGCGGCGTCGGCCTTGGGGCGCAGCACGGCGGCCAGCCGTTCGGGCGTCATGGCCTGGACCACCCCGTCGTCGAGCACGCCGGCCGCGTGGACAACGGCGGTCAGCGGGTGCTCGGCGGGGATCGCGGCGAGCACCCGGGCGAGGGCCTCGCGGTCGGCCGCGTCGCAGGCCTCGATGCGCACGTCGGCGCCCAGCTCGGCGAGTTCGGCGGCCAGCTCGGCCGCACCGGGCGCGTCCGCACCGCGCCGACTGAGCAGCAGCAGCCGGCGCACGCCGCGCTCGGCGACCAGGTGGCGGGCCAGCAGGGCCCCGAGGGTACCGGTGCCGCCGGTGATCAGGACGGTGCCCTCGGGCGCGGGTGTGAAGCCGGTGTCCTCGGGGCGGGCGGCGGCCCGGACCAGGCCGGGGAGGAACGCGGCGCCACGGCGCAGCGCGAGCTGGCTCTCGCCCGAGGCGGCCTGCGCGAGCACGGCCTCCTCGGAGGTGTCGGCGTCGGCGTCGACCAGCACGAAGCGCCCGGGGTGCTCGGCCTGCGCGGAGCGGACCAGCCCCCAGACGGCGGCCGAGGCGAGGTCGGCGATCTGTTCGCCCCCGTCGACCGCGACCGCGCCGGTGGTCAGCAGGACGAGACGGGTGTCGGCGGTCCGGGGGTCGGCCAGCCAGCGGCCCAGGAGGTCGAGGACGCGCGCGGTGAGCTCGTGCGCCCACGCGGGTTCCGGGCCGTCGGCGGAGGGCACGCGCACGAGGACGGCCTCCGGGAGCCGGGCCTCGGGGTCGTCGAGGAGCGCGGGGGCGTCGTCCAGGGCGACGGCCGTGCCGGACCCCGTTCCGGACGCGAACTCCGTCTCCTTCCAGTGGAGTTCGAACAGGGAGTCGCGGAGCGGCGCGTCGGCGGTCCGCAGCAGCTCGGCGGAGACGGGCCGGACGGCCACCGAGCCGATGGAGACGACCGCCCGGCCGTCCTCGTCGTGGGCGCTCAGCGAGATCCCGCCGGCCGCGCCCGCCGTCAGCCGCACGCGCAGAGCGCGGCCGTGGCGGGTGTCCAGCCGGACCGCCGTCCAGGAGAACGGCAGGCCGGCCTGGAGGGGCGCGTCCGGGTCGTCCCGGACCAGCATCGGGTGCATGGCGGCGTCGAGCAGGGCCGGGTGCAGCGCGAAGCGCTCGGCGTCGGCGCTGCCCTCCTCGGGGAGTTCGACCTCGGCGAACAGTTCGGTGCCGCGCCGCCAGACCTGCCGAAGGCCCTGGAACAGCGGGCCGTAGTCGAAGCCCGCCGCCGCCGCGCGCTCGTAGAGGTCGTCCGCATCGACCGGCCGGGCGCCTGGCGGGGGCCACTGCTCGGGAGCCGCCTCGCCGACCGGGACCTCGACCTGAGCTTCGGCCGGGGCTTCGGGGGCGGCGGCGAGCAGGCCGGCCGCGTGTCGGGTCCAGGGCTGGTCGGCAGGCGCGTTCTCCGGCCGGGAGTGGATGCCGATCGCACGGGCGCCGGCCTCGTCCGGGTCCTCGATGGTGACCTGGATCCGCACGCCCTCGGTATCGGACAGCACGAGCGGGGTGTGCAGGGTGAGTTCGTCGATCACCGGGCAGCCGGCCTCGGCCCCTGCACGGAGGGCGAGTTCGAGGAAGGCCGTGCCCGGGACGATGACCGTGCCGAGCACGGCGTGGTCGGCGAGCCACGGGTGGGTGGCGGTGGAGAACCTGCCGGTCAGGACCGTCCCGGAGCCGTCGGCCAACTCGACGGCGGCGCCCAGCACCGGGTGCTCCACGGCCGACTGGCCCCAGCCGGCGCCTACGCCGTCCGTGGGGTCGGGCTCGGCCCAGTAGCGGCGGTGTTGGAAGGCGTAGGTCGGCAGATCGACGTGCCGCCCGGCGGGGAGCAGGGTGGTCCAGTCGACGGGCAGGCCCGCGACGAAGGCCGCCGACAACGCCGTCACCAGACGCGCGGGACCACCCTCGCCACGGCGCAGGGTCTCCAGCACCGCAGCGTCCGGGACATCCTCCAGCTGGTCCGCAACCGGGACGACCAGCCCGGGGTGCGGACTGCACTCGACGAACAGCGTGTGCCCGGCGGCGACCGCAGACCGCACCGCCGCATCCAACCGGACGGTGCCGCGCAGGTTGTCGAACCAGTACGAACCCGCCAGCTGGTCCGGCGAGTCGACAGCTTCGCCGGTCACCGTCGAGAACATCGGCACCCGGCCGGCCAACGGCCGCACACCCGAGGACAGTTCGACGACCTCGTCGCGCACCGCGTCCATGTACGCCGAATGCGAGGCGTAGTCGACCGGAATCCAGCGTGCCCGCACGCCGTCGCGTTCACACCGCTCCACCACGGCGGTCAGCGCCTCGATCTCCCCGGACAGCACCACACTCGACGGCCCGTTCACCGCCGCCAACGACAACCGCCCGTCCTCGGCGACGAGTTCGGCGGCACGCTCCGCGTTGACGCCGACCGACAGCATCCCGCCGCCCGTCACCCCGCGCAGCGCCCGGCTGCGCAACACCACCACGCGAACCGCGTCCTCCAGGGACAGCAGCCCCGCCACGTGCGCGGCGGCGATCTCGCCCTGCGAATGCCCGATCACCGCCGCCGGCCGCACCCCGCACGACTCCCACCACCGCGCCAGACCCACCATCACCGCGAACAGCACGGGCTGCACCACATCCACGCGATCCAGCAACGCGCCCGAACCGTCGCGCAGCACCTCCAGCAGCGACCAGTCCGTCAGCGGGTCCATCACCCCCGCACACTCCCCGACTGCCGCCGCGAACACCGGTGACGCGTCCAGAAGTTCGACAGCCATCCCCGCCCACTGCGACCCCTGACCCGGGAACACGAACACCGCACCCGACGCACCCGCCACCGCAGCCGACTCACCCCCGGCCACCTCACCCAACCGGTCGACCAGTTCAGCCACCGACCCGCCGGCCACCACCGCCCGGTGCTCGAACACCGCCCGACCCGTCACCAGCGACCGGCCGACATCCACCGGGTCGACGCCGGGATGCGCCACCGCCCACTCCCGCAGCCGCTCCACCTGCTCCCGCAGCGCCGCAGCCGACCGCGCCGACAGCACCCACGGCACCACCCCGCCGACCGCCTCGGCCGCCGCCGGGGCCTCCGCCTCCGCCGCCTCCTCCAACACCACATGCGCATTGGTGCCGCTCGCGCCGAACGACGAGACGGCGGCCCGGCGCGGGCGCTCCGAGCGTGGCCAGGCCACCGGCTCGGTCAGGAGCCGGACGTTGCCGGTCTCCCAGTCGATGTGCGGCGAGGGGGCGTCGATGTGCAGGGTGCGCGGCAGTTCCTGGTGCCGCAGCGCCATCACCGTCTTGATCACACCCGCCACACCCGCCGCCGCCTGGGTGTGCCCGATGTTCGACTTCACCGAACCCAGCCAGAGCGGCCGGTCCTCCGGACGGCCCCGCCCGTACGTCGCCAGCAGCGCCTGCGCCTCGATCGGGTCACCCAGCGGAGTGCCGGTGCCGTGCGCCTCCACCGTGTCCACGTCGCGCGCGGCCAGGCCGGCGGCCTCCAGGGCCTGACGGATCACCCGCTCCTGCGACGGGCCGTTCGGCGCCGTCAATCCGTTGCTCGCCCCGTCCTGGTTCACCGCACTGCCCCGCACCACCGCGAGCACGGGGTGTCCGTTGCGGCGCGCGTCCGAGAGGCGCTCGACCACCAGCAGGCCCGCCCCGTCCGCCGGGCTGAAGCCGTCGGCCGCCGCCGAGAACGGCTTGCAGCGGCCGTCCGGGGCGAGGCCGCGCTGTCGGCTGAAGTTGACGAACGTCTCCGGGGTGCACATCACGGTGGCGCCGCCGGCGAGCGCGAGGTCGCACTCCCCCGAGCGCAGTGCGCCGACCGCCAGGTGCAGCGCGACCAGCGCCGAGGAGCACGCCGTGTCCACCGTCACCGCCGGCCCCTCCAGACCGAGGACGTAGGACACCCGGCCGGCGAGCAGGCTGGCGGCGTTGGCCATGCCCAGCGTTCCGTCCCGGCCCTTGGCCGTCCGGGCGAGGACGGTGGTGTAGTCGAGCCAGTTGATCCCGGTGTACACCCCGGTGCGACTGCCGCGCAGGGTGCCCGGATCGATGCCGGTGCGCTCGACGGCCTCCCAGGAGATCTCCAGCAGCAGGCGCTGCTGCGGGTCCATCGCCAGCGCCTCGCGCGGCGAGATCCCGAAGAAGCCGGCGTCGAAGTCGGCGGCGTCGTAGAGGAATCCGCCCTCGCGGACGTACGCCGTACCGGGGGCGTCGGGGTCGGGGTCGTACAGGGCCTCCAGGTCCCAGCCCCGGTCGGTCGGGAAGGCGCCGATCGCGTCGCCGCCGCCCGCCACGAACTCCCACAGCTGCTCCGGCGTCGACAGCCCGCCCGGGAAGCGACAGGCCATGCCCACGATCGCGATCGGCTCGCGGCCCTGCTCCTCCAGCTCCCGTACCCGCCGGTGCGCGTCCCGCGCGTCGGCGACGGCCCGCTTGAGGTAGGCCCGCAGCTTCTCTTCCGACTCGGCCACTTCTACTCCGACTCCTCGATCGAACGGTCGTTGTCGCTGGTCTGGTGCTGGTTCTGGTGCTGGTACGGCGGTGGACCCGGGATCCGCGGCATCACTCGAACCCCTGGTCGACGAGGGAGAACAGCTCGTCATCGGTGGCGGACCCGAGGTCGTCCCCGTCGCTCCCGTCGGCCCCGTCGTCCGGCACCCCGCACAACTCCAGTAGCTCGCGCAGGCGTTCGGCGATCCGGTCGCGGGCGCCGTCCTCGGCCAGGACCGCCGGCAGCGCCTCGTGCAGCCGGTCCAGGTCGGCGAGCACCGGGGTGGCCTCCGAGGCGTCCTCGGCGAGGCGCGCCAGCACGTGGCGGGCCAGGCTCAGCGGGTTCGGGAAGTCGAACACCAGGGTCGAGCGCAGGTGCACCCCGGTGGCGCGCATCAGGCGCTTGCGCAGTTCGACCGCCATCAGCGAGTCGAAGCCGACCTCCTTGAACGCCCGCTCGGGCCCGACCTCGTCGGCGCCCGGGTGTCCGAGGACGGCGGCCGCCAGGGTCCTTACGAACGTGACCAGTTCGCGCTCGCGCTCCTCCTCGGGCAGCGCCGCCAGCCGCCGTTGCAGCGCGTCGGCCCCCGGGCTCTCGGGCGTCCCGGCACCGCCCGCCGTACGGCGGACCTCCACGGCGCGGAGCAGTTGCCGCAGCGGAGCGCGCACGGCCTCCGGGCGGGTGCGCAGTGCCGCGCGGTCGGGCCGGGCGAGTACCAGTCCGGGCCCGGCCGCACGCAGCGCCTCGTCGAACAGCACGAGCGCCTCGGCCTCCGTCAACTCCAGTAGTCCTTCCTGGAGTTCGGCCTCGGATCCACCGAGTCCGGTGGGCCCCCAGGCGAGCGCGGCGGCGGGCAGGCCGTCCGCGTGCCGGGCGGCCGCCAGCGCCTCGGCGAAGGCGGCGGCCGCGGCGACGGCGGGCGGTTCGGGGGCACCGATCAGGCCGCTCGCCGGGGAGAGCGTCACGAGCGACGCGCCCGGATGCGCGGCGAGGAGTCCGGAGAGGGCCAGGGCCGCTTCGACGTCCGGCTCCGCAGCGTCGCGGGCCGCATCGGCCACCGCGAGCAGCACGCCGGCCACCGGGTACCCGGCGGTGGCCGCGTCCAGCGCGGCGCGCAGCCCGTCGTGGTCGCCGGGTGCCCAGGTGAGGACCTCGGCCTCGGCTCCCGCCTCGGCCAGCCGGTCCGCCAGTCGGTGCACGGTGCCGCTGCCCGTGTCGCTGCCGGTGCCACCCCCCGGCAGCAGGACCAGGCGACGGACGCCGTGGGCCGCGACCAGGTGCCCGGCCAGCGCGACGGCCGGCGGGCCATCCGCGCCGCTGATCAGCACGGTGCCGCCTCCCGCGCCCCACGGCTCCGCTGCCGCACGGTCGGCCGCCGCCCTGGCCAGCGACGGGGCGAGCAGCCGTCCGCCGCGCACGGCGAGCCTCGGTTCACCGGCGGACACCACCCGGGGCAGTGCGGCGGCGGAGGCCGGGTCGCCGTCCAGGTCGGCCAGCAGGATCCGGTCCGGGTGCGCGGCCTGGAGCGCGCACCCGGCGCCCCAGGTGGCCGCCCCGGCCGGGTCGGGCACCCGGTCCCCGTTCCCGGTGAGGACGGCCTGCCGGGTCACCAGCAGGAGCCTGCTCTCCGCCAGCCCCGGTTCGGCCGCCCAGGCCGCGACCTGAGCCGCCGGGCCGGTGGCGGACCGGGCCGCCGCGCGGGACATCCGGCGGAATGCTTCCGCGCCGGTCCGGTCGGCGCCAAGGTCGGCGGTGTCCGGGTCCGTGACGGCGAGCACGACCGTGTCCGGTGCGGGCGAGCCGGCCGCGACGGCGGCGGCGAGGGCCGCCACATCCGCGTACCGGGCCGCCGCCTCGAAGCCCGCGAGGGCGTCCGCCGCGCCGAGCACGGCGAGACGTCCCGGCACACCACCGCGCGACGCGTCCTCCTCCCGCTCCGACCAGGTCAGCCGCAGGAGCGCGTCCCGGTGCGCACCGCCGGCCGCGCGCAACTGCTCGGCGGAGACCGGGCGCACGGTCAGCGACTCGACCACCGCGACCGGACGGCCCGCCGCGTCCGCGACGCGCATCGACACCGCGCCCTCCCCGGCCGGGGTCAGCCGGACCCGCAGGCCGACCGGACCCGTGCCGGAGAAGCGGACACCGTGCCAGGAGAAGGCGACCCGGACGTCCTCGTCCTCGTCGGCACCCACGCGGAGCGTCTGGACCCCCGCGTCGAGCAGGGCCGGGTGCACGGCGAAGCCCGCCGCCTCGCGCTCGTGCTCGGCCGGGAGCGCGACCTCGGCGAACAGGTCGTCGCCGTGCCGCCAGGCGGCCCGCAGGCCCCGGAAGGCGGGGCCGTAGTCGACCCCGGAGGCCGCCAGACGCTCGTAGAAGTCGTCCACGTCCAACGGCACGGCGCCGACCGGAGGCCGGCTCGCCCACGCGGGATCGGCGTCGTCCAGGTCCGCGCCCTCGACCAGCGTGCCGTCCGCGTGCCGGGTCCAGGGCTGGTCGGCGGGCGCGTGCTCGGGCCGGGAGTGGATGCCGATCGCACGGGCACCGGCCTCGTCCGGCGCACCCACGACGACCTGGATCCGCAGAGCCTCGGAGTCCGGCAGGACGAGCGGCGTGTGCAGGGTCAGCTCCTCGACGGTGGGAGTGCCCACCTCGCCGCCCGCCCAGGCCGCCAGCTCGACGAAGAGCGTCCCCGGCACGATCGTCGTACCCAGGACGACGTGGTCGGCGAGCCAAGGGTGAGCCGCGGCGGAGAGCCGACCGGTGAACAACACGGTGCCGTCGTGCGCCGAGCTGACCGCCGCGCCCAGCAACGGGTGCTCGGCCGAGGCCAGCCCGAGCCCGCCCGGGTCTCCCGTCCGGACACCCTGGTCGAGCCAGTAGCGGCGGTGTTGGAAGGCGTAGGTCGGCAGATCGACGTGCCGCCCGGCGGGGAGCAGGGTGGTCCAGTCGACGGGCAGACCCGCGACGAAGGCCGCCGACAGGGCCGTCACCAGACGCGCGGGACCACCCTCGCCACGGCGCAGGGTCTCCAACACCGCAGCGTCCGGGACCTCTTCCAGCTGGTCCGCGACCGGGACGACCAGCCCGGGATGCGGACTGCACTCCACGAACAGCGTGTGCCCGGCGGCGACCGCGGACCGCACCGCCGCGTCCAGCCGGACCGTGCCGCGCAGATTGTCGAACCAGTACGAACCCGCCAGCTGATCCGGTGAGTCGACCGCTTCGCCGGTCACCGTCGAGAACATCGGCACCCGGCCGGCCAACGGCCTTACACCCGCCGACAGTTCGACGACCTCGTCACGCACCGCATCCATGTACGCCGAATGCGAGGCGTAGTCGACCGGAATCCACCGCGCCCGCACCTCCTCACGCTCGCACCGCTCCACCACGGCGGTCAGCGCCTCGATCTCCCCGGACAGCACCACACTCGACGGCCCGTTCACCGCCGCCAACGACAACCGCCCGTCCTCGGCCACGAGTTCGGCGGCCCGATCCGCGTCGACCCCGACGGAGAGCATCCCGCCGCCCGTCACCCCGCGCAGCGCCCGGCTGCGCGACACCACCAGCCGGACCGCATCCTCCAGGGACAGCAGCCCCGCCACGTGCGCAGCCGCGATCTCGCCCTGCGAATGCCCGATCACCGCCGCCGGCCGCACCCCGCACGACTCCCACCAGCGGGCCAGGCCCACCATCACCGCGAACAACACGGGCTGAACCACGTCGACGCGATCCAGCAACGCCCCCGAACCGTCCCGCAACACCTCCAGCAACGACCAGTCCGTCAGCGGGTCCATCACCCCCGCACACTCCCCGATCGCAGCCGCGAACACCGGTGACGCGTCGAGAAGTTCGACGGCCATCCCCGCCCACTGCGACCCCTGCCCCGGGAACACGAACACCGCACCCGGCTCGTCGGTCCGCCCCGCCACCGGCAGTGACTCCGCGCCCCACTCCCCGAGCCGATCCACAAGTTGGGACAGCTCCCGCCCGGACACCACCGCCCGGTGCTCGAACACCGCCCGACCCGTCACCAGCGACCGGCCGACATCCATCGGATCGGCCCCGGGATGCGCCACCGCCCACTCCCGCAGCCGCTCCACCTGCTCCCTCAGCGCCGCAGCCGACCGCGCCGACATCACCCAGGGCACCACACCGCCGACCGCCTCGGCCGCCGCCGGAACCTCCGCCTCCGACGCCGCCTCCAACACCACATGCGCATTGGTGCCGCTGATGCCGAACGAGGACACCCCGGCCCGGCGCGGCCGACCGGTCTCCGGCCAGGCCACCGCCTCCGTCAGCAGCTCGACCGCGCCCGCCGACCAGTCCACGTGCGACGAGGGCGCGTCCACATGCAGCGTCCTCGGCAGCAGGCCGTGGCCCAGCGCCATCACCATCTTGATCACACCCGCCACACCCGCCGCCGCCTGGGCATGGCCGATGTTGGACTTCACCGACCCCAGCCGCAGCGGCCGGTCCTCCGGACGACCCTGCCCGTAGGTGGCCAACAGCGCCTGCGCCTCGATCGGGTCACCCAGCGTCGTCCCCGTCCCGTGCGCCTCCACCACGTCGACGTCCGCCGTGGTCAGGCCCGCGTTGGCGAGCGCCTGTCGGATCACCCGCTGCTGGGACGGCCCGTTGGGGGCGGACAGGCCGTTGGACGCGCCGTCCTGGTTCACCGCCGAACCCCGCACCACCGCCAGCACCCGGTGCCCGTTGCGGCGCGCGTCCGAGAGGCGCTCCAGCAGGACCAGGCCGACGCCCTCGCCGGCGCCCATGCCGTCGGCCGCCGCCGAGAACGCCTTGCAGCGGCCGTCCGCCGACAGCCCGCGCTGCCGCGAGAACTCGACGAAGAACTCGGGCGTCGACATGACCGTCACCCCGCCCGCGAGCGCGAGGTCGCACTCCCCCGAGCGCAGCGCGTTCGCCGCCAGGTGCAGCGCCACCAGCGACGACGAGCACGCCGTGTCGATACTCACCGCCGGGCCCTCCAACCCCAACGAGTACGCAACCCGGCCGGAGGCGATGCTGCTCGCGCTGCCGTAGCCGACGTAGCCCTCGACCTCTTCCGGGACGCGCTCGAGGCGCGAGCCGTAGTCGTTGTCGATGACGCCGGCGAAGATCCCGGTCCGACTGCCGCGCAGCGAGCCGGGGTCGATGCCGGCCCGCTCGACCGCCTCCCAGGAGGCCTCCAGCAGCAGCCGCTGCTGCGGGTCCATCGCCAGCGCCTCACGCGGCGAGATCCCGAAGAACTCGGCGTCGAAATCCGCCACGCCGGACAGGAATCCGCCGCGACGGACGTAGCTCTTCCCGGACGCCTCCGGGTCGGGGTCGAAGAGCCCGGCCACGTCCCACCCGCGGTCGCCCGGGAAGTCGCCGATCGCGTCGCGGCCGGCGGCGACCAGCTCCCAGAGGTCCTGGGGCGAGCCCACCCCGCCGGGGAAGCGGCAGCCCATGCCGACGATCACGACCGGATCGCCGTCGGCACCGGCCCGGACGGCCGACGCGGGCACGGGCGGCGCCGCCGACTCGTCCGGTCCGGCACCGCCGATCAGCCGTTCCAGCAGGTGACCGGCGAGCCGGGCCGGGGTCGGGTGGTCGAACACCAGGGTGGACGGCAGCCGCAGACCGGTCGCGCCGTTGAGCCGGTTGCGCAACTCGACGCCGGTCAGCGAGTCGAAGCCCAACTCCTTGAAGGCCCGGGTCGCGTGCACCGCGTCGGCCGACCGGTGGCCCAGCGCGCCCGCGGCCTCGGTCCGGACGATCTCCAGCAGCGCCCGCTCGCGCTCGGCCGCCGCCAGGGCGGCGATCCGGGCGGCCAGTGGGGCCGCGCCGGGCTGCCGGTCGCGCCGGCGGGTCGCCACGCCCAGCAGGTCGCCGAACAGCGCGGGTGCGGACGCCGCACGGGCGCGGATCGCCCGGAGGTCCAGGTGCGCGGGCACGAGGGTCGCGCCGGGTTCGGCGAGCGCGAGGTCGAACAGGCTCAGCGCCTCCTCGGCCGGCATCGCGACCGCGCCGGTCCGCGCCCACCGGGCGAGGTCGGCCTCGCTCAGCCGCCCGCCCATGCCCTGCGCGCCGGCCCACAGGCCCCAGGCGAGTGAGATCGCCGGCAGGCCGAGCGCCCGGCGGTGCTGCGCCAGGCCGTCCAGGAAGGCGTTGGCGGCGGCGTAGTTGCCCTGGCCCGGGCCGCCGAAGGTGGTCGCTCCGGAGGAGAAGAGCACGAAGGCGGCGAGCTTGGCGTCCCGGGTGAGTTCGTGCAGGTGGTGCGCCCCGTCGGCCTTCGGGCGCAGCGACCGGTCCAGGTGCCCGGCCGTCAAGGTCTCGACCAGTCCGTCGTCGACGATGCCCGCGGTGTGGACCACGCCGGTCAGCGGGTGCTCGTCGGGCACCCGTGCCAGCGCCTCGGCCAGGGCGTCGCGGTCGGCGAGGTCGCAGGCCAGCAGGGTGGCCTCGGCGCCCAGCTCGGCGAGGTCGGCGAGGAGTGCGGCGGCGTCCGGCGCGGCGGTGCCACGGCGGGACAGCAGCAGCAGCCTGCGCACGCCGTGGCCGGTCACCAGGTGCCGTGCGACGAGCGCGCCGAGGCCGCCGGTGGCGCCGGTGACCAGGACGGTGCCCTCCGGGTCGAGCCCGCGGTCCGCGGTCGGCGGCGGGGTCGCACGGACCAGCCGGGGCACGAGCAACGTCCCCTCGCGGACGGCCAGTTGCGGTTCCGAAGCGACGAGCGCCAGCGGCCACCGGGTGAGCGAGGCGTCGTCGCCGTCGAGGTCGAGCAGGGCGAAGCGGCCGGGGTGCTCCGACTGCGCCGAGCGCACCAGGCCCCAGACGGCAGCGGCCGCGACATCGGCGACCGGCTCGTCCGCACGGGCGGCGAGCGCACCGGTCGTCGCGACGACCAGGCGGGCGCCGTCGAAGCGGTCCTGCGCCAGCCAGGCCTGGAGCAGGCCGAGCACCGAACCCAGCAGCCTGCGGGTCCGGGCGGGGACGTCCTCCCCGGCCTCGGGCGCCACCGGGACGTGCAGCACGACCGTGGCGGGCACGGACCCGTCGGCCCCGGCGGCTGCGGCCAGGTCCTCGAACCGGGCGGCCGGGCGGTGCTCCTCGGCCAGGCGCGCGCCCAGGCCGGGCGCGTCCGCGCCGACCGGGCCGAGCAGGGCCCATGGCGGCACCGCCCCGGAGTCGGGCCCGACCGCCCGCCACTCCACCCGGAACAACGCGTCGCGGTGCGACGGACCGGCCGGGCGCAGCTGCTCCGCCGTGACCGGGCGGACGGTGAGCGCCGCCACCGACGCGACGCCCGTCCCCGCGTCGTCCGCCAGGTGCAGCGACACCGCGTCGGCCCCGGTGGGCGACAGCCGGACCCGCAGGCGGGAGGCGCCCGCGGCCGGCCCCGGCCCGTCGGCCGACCGAACGCCGCGCCAGGCGAAGGCCACCCGCGCCCCGGCCGTCGGACCGGCGGGCCCGTCCGGCTCGCGGGCCGCCGCCAGCACGTGGAGGGCGGCGTCCAGCAGGGCGGGGTGCAGCTCGAAACGGTCGGTCCCCGCGCCGGCCTCCGCCGGGAGTTCGACCTCGGCGAACAACTCGTCGCCGCGCCGCCAGGCGGCCCGCAGGCCCTGGAACACCGGGCCGTAGTCGAAGCCGGCGGCGCCCAGCCGCTCGTACGCGCCGTCGGTCGCGACGGGTGCGGCACCCGGCGGCGGCCAGGCGGTGAGATCCGGCGCGCCGACGTCGGCCCCCTCGGCCGGGACGACCAGCGTGCCGGTGGCGTGCCGGGTCCAGGGCTGGTCGGCGGGCGCGTGCTCGGGCCGGGAGTGGATGCCGATCGCACGGGCACCGGCCTCGTCCGGCGCGCCGACGGAGACCTGGAGCTGGACGCCGCCCGTCTCGGGCAGCACCAGCGGTGCGGGCAGGGTGAGTTCCTCGATCTCACCGTGGCCGACCCGGTCTCCGGCCCGCAGGGCGAGCTCCACGAAAAGCGTGCCGGGGACGATGACCGTGCCGAGCACGGCGTGGTCGGCGAGCCACGGATGGGTGACGGTGGAGAGCCGACCGGTCAGGACCGTCCCGGAGCCGTCGGCCAGCTCGACGGCGGCGCCCAGCACCGGGTGGTCGACGGCGAGTTGGCCACGGCCGGCACCGGAGGATCCCGCGTCGGCAGCCGTCACCCAGTAGCGCTCGCGCTGGAACGGGTAGGTCGGCAGATCGACCTGGGGACCGGCGGGGAGCAGGGTGGTCCAGTCGACGGGCAGGCCCGCGACGAAGGCCGCCGACAGGGCCGTCACCAGACGCGCAGGGCCACCCTCACCGCGGCGCAGCGTCTCCAGGGCGACAGCGTCCGGGACCTCTTCCAGCTGGTCCGCGACCGGGACAACCAGCCCGGGGTGCGGACTGCACTCGACGAACAGCGTGTGCCCCTCCGCGAGGGCCGCGCGCACCGCCCTGTCCAGCCGGACCGTGCCGCGCAGGTTGTCGAACCAGTACGAACCCGCCAGCTGATCCGGTGAGTCGACCGCTTCGCCGGTCACCGTCGAGTACATCGCCACCCGACCGGCCAACGGCCGCACACCCGACGACAGTTCGACGACCTCGTCACGCACCGCGTCCATGTACGCCGAATGCGAGGCGTAGTCGACCGGAATCCACCGCGCCCGCACGCCGTCGCGTTCACACCGCTCCACCACGGCCGTCAGCGCCTCGATCTCCCCCGACAGCACCACACTCGACGGCCCGTTCACCGCCGCCAACGACAACCGCCCGTCCTCGGCGACGAGTTCGGCGGCCCGATCCGCGTCGACCCCGACCGACAGCATCCCGCCACCCGTCACCCCCCGCAGCGCCCGGCTGCGCAGCACCACCAGCCGGACCGCATCCTCCAAGGACAGCAGCCCCGCCACATGCGCAGCCGCGATCTCGCCCTGCGAATGCCCGATCACCGCCGCCGGCCGCACCCCGCACGACTCCCACCACCGCGCCAGACCCACCATCACGGCGAACAACACCGGCTGCACCACGTCGACGCGATCCAGCAACGCCCCCGAACCGTCCCGCAACACCTCCAGCAACGACCAGTCCGTCAGCGGGTCCATCACCCCCGCACACTCCCCGACGGCCGCCGCGAACACCGGCGAGGCATCCAGGAGTTCGACAGCCATCCCCGCCCACTGCGACCCCTGACCCGGGAACACGAACACCGCACCCGACGCACCCGCCACCGCAGCCGACTCACCCCCGGCCACCTCACCCAACCGGTCCACGAGCTCCGCCACCGACCCGCCGGCCACCACCGCCCGGTGCTCCAGCGCCGCCCGACCCGAGGCGAGCGTTCGCGCCACCGCCACCGGATCGACCTCCGGACGGTCGGCCACCCAACCGCGCAACCGCTCCACCTGCGCACGCAGCGCGGCCTCGGACCCCGCCGACAGTGCCCAGGGCACCACCCGGCCGACCGGCTCCGCCGGTGCCGGAACCTCAACCTCCGGCGCCTCTTCCAGGATCACGTGCGCATTGGTGCCGCTGATCCCGAACGAGGACACCCCGGCCCGACGCCGCCGACCGGTCTCCGGCCAGGCCACCGCCTCCGTCAGCAGCTCGACCCCACCCGCCGACCAGTCCACGTGCGACGAGGGCGCGTCCACATGCAGCGTCCTCGGCAGCAGACCGTGGCCCAGCGCCATCACCATCTTGATCACACCCGCCACACCCGCCGCCGCCTGGGTGTGCCCGATGTTCGACTTCACCGAACCCAGCCACAAGGGTTCGCCGGCCCGCTCACGCCCGTACGTCGCCAGCAGCGCCTGCGCCTCGATCGGGTCACCCAGCGGCGTCCCCGTCCCGTGCGCCTCCACCGCGTCGACATCCGCCGGAGCCAGTCCCCCGCTCGCCAACGCCGCCCGGATCACCCGCTCCTGCGACGGCCCGTTCGGCGCCGTCAGACCGTTGGACGCCCCGTCCTGGTTCACCGCACTGCCCCGCACCACCGCCAGCACCCGGTGCCCGTTGCGCACCGCGTCCGACAACCGCTCGACCAGCAGCAGGCCCACGCCCTCCGCCGCGCCCATGCCGTCGGCCGTCGCGGCGAAGGCCTTGCTCCGCCCGTCCGGTGCCAGGCCGCGCTGGCGGGAGAACTCCACGAAGAAGTCCGGGGTGGACATCGCCGTCACCCCGCCCGCGAGCGCGAGGTCGCACTCCCCGGACCGCAGCGCGTTCGCCGCCAGGTGCAGCGCGACCAGCGACGACGAGCACGCGGTGTCCACCGTCAGCGCCGGGCCTTCCAGCCCGAACGTGTACGCGACCCGGCCCGAGGCGACGCTGGTGGCGTTGCCGGTGAGCACGTGCCCTTCGACGCTGGACGGCATCCCGCCCGTCGCGTAGTCGTGCCCGGCCATCCCGGCGAAGACGCCGGTCCGGCTGCCGCGCAGCGAACGCGGGTCGATCCCGGCCCGTTCGAGGGTCTCCCACGCCGTCTCCAGCAGCAGGCGCTGCTGCGGGTCCATCGCCAGCGCCTCACGCGGCGAGATCCCGAAGAACTCGGCGTCGAAGTCCGCCACCCCGGACAGGAATCCGCCGCGACGGACGTAGCTCTTCCCGGACGCCTGCGGATCGGGGTCGAAGAGCCCGGCCACGTCCCACCCGCGGTCGCCCGGGAAGTCGCCGATCGCGTCGCCCCCGGCGGCGACCAGCTCCCAGAGGTCTTCGGGCGACGCGACACCGCCGGGGAAGCGGCAGCCCATCGCGACGATCGCCACCGGTTCGTCGGCGCGGACCGCCGTGCTCACGGCGGAGGGCGCCTCGGCGGACGCGGTCCCGCCCTGAGCGGCGGCGGCGAGGAAGCCCGCGAGCCGGAGCGGCGTCGGGTGGTCGAACACCAGGGTGGACGGCAGCCGCAGACCGGTCGCGCCGTTGAGCCGGTTGCGCAGCTCGACGCCGGTCAGCGAGTCGAAGCCGAGTTCCTTGAAGGCCGTCCCGGGGCGCACGCTCTCCGCCGAGTCGTGGCCGAGCACCACGGCCGCCTCCGTCCGGACCAGGCGCAGCGCGAGGTCGACGCGCTCCTCGGCCGAGGCGCCGGCCAGCCGCCGGGCCCACGGCAGGGCGCCGTCGGCGGCCGCCGCGCGGCGCGGTGACGGCGGACCGGCGAGCGCCCGCAGCAGCGGCGGCACGGGGCCGGTGGCGGCGCGCAGCGCGGCGAGGTCCAGCCGGGCCGGGACGAGTGCCGCCTCGGGGCGCTGCCACGCGGCGTCGAACAGGGCGAGCCCCTGCGGCGTCGAGAAGGGCAGCAGCCCGCCGCGGGCGAGCCGCTTCAGGTCCGCGGCGGCGAGGTGTTCGGTCAGTCCGGTGCGCTCGGCCCACAGGCCCCAGGCCAGGGACGTGGCCGGCAGGCCCCGGGCGCGGCGGTGGTGCGCGAGGGCGTCGAGGTAGGCGTTGGCCGCGGCGTAGCCGGCCTGGCCGGGGGTGCCGAGGACGCCGGCGGCCGAGGAGTACAGCACGAAGGCCGACAGCTCGGTGTCCCGGGTGAGGTCGTGCAGGTTGGCGGCGGACTCGGCCTTGGCGCGCAGGACGCGGTCGACCTGTTCCGGCGTCAGCGCGTCGACCAGCCCGTCGTCGAGCACGCCGGCCGCGTGGACGACGGCGGTGAGCGGGTGCTCGGCGGGGATCGCGGCGAGCACCCGGGCGAGGGCCTCCCGGTCGGCCGCGTCGCAGGCCTCGATGCGCACGTCGGCGCCCAGCTCGGCGAGTTCGGCGGCCAGCTCGGCCGCGCCGGGGGCGTCCGCGCCGCGCCGGCCGAGCAGCAGGAGGTGCCGGACGCCGTGCCGGGTGACCAGGTGGTGGGCGAGGTGGCGGCCGAGGGTGCCGGTACCGCCGGTGATCAGCACGGTCCCGTCGTCGGCGAGCGGCCGGGGCAGGGTCAGCACGACCTTGCCGATGTGCCGGGCGCGGCTGACGAAGCGCACCGCCTCGCGGGCGTGGCGCAGGTCGAAGGTGCGGACGGGCAGCGGGTGCAGGGCGCCCGCCTCGAAGAGCGCCGCGAGTTCGGCGAACAGTTCGGCGATCCGGTCCGGCCCGGCGTCGATCAGGTCGAACGCCCGGTAGCGGACGTCCGGGCGGTCGGCCGCGAGGGCCTCCGGGCCTCGCACGTCCGTCTTGCCCATCTCGACGAACCGGCCGCCGTCCGCGAGCAGGCGCAGCGAGGCGTCCACGAACTCCCCGGCGAGCGAGTTCAGGACGACGTCGACGCCCCGGCCGCCGGCGGCCTCGGCGAAGCGCCGCTCGAAGCCGGTGTCGCGGGAGGAGGCGATCCGGTCCTCGGGCACGCCGAGTCCCCGCACGACCGGCCACTTCGCGGGGCTCGCGGTGGCGAGGACCGTGGCGCCCCAGTGCCGGGCGAGCTGGACGGCGGCCATGCCGACGCCGCCGGCCGCCGCGTGGACGAGGACGGTCTCGCCGGGCCGCAGCCCGCCGAGGTCGCGCAGCCCGTACAGCGCTGTCAGGAAGACCACCGGCACGGAGGCCGCCCGGGCGTACGACCAGCCGGCGGGCATGCGGGCCAGCAGACGGTGGTCGGTGACGGCCAGCGGGCCGAAGGCGCCGTCGAACAGGCCCATCACCCGGTCGCCCGGCGCGAGCGCGGTGACGCCCGGTCCGACCTCGGTCACGACGCCCGCCGCCTCGGCGCCGACGACCGCCCGGCCGGGGTACATGCCGAGCGTGATCAGCGCGTCGCGGAAGTTCACCCCGGCCGCCCGCACCGCGACCCTGACCTGCCCGGCGGCGAGCGGTTCGGCCACGGCCGGGTGATCGACGACGGCGAGGGCGTCGATGGTGTGCCGGGGGCCGGACTCGACGCGCCAGGGCGCGGGCCCGTCCGGCAGCACGAGCGCCGGGCCGGCGCCGGCGCGGACCAGCCGCGGGGTCAGCACGGTACCGTCCCGGACGATCGCCTGGGCCTCACCGGACGCCAGGACGGCGCGCAGCAGGTCCACGGGGAGCGGAGGGTCGGCCCGGTGCGGGTCGTGGCCGAGGCCGTGGTCGTGGTCGTGGTCGAGGCCGAGGTCGACGAGGACGAAGCGGTCCGGATGCTCGGTCTGGGCGCTGCGGACGAGGCCCCAGATCGCCGCGTGCGCCGGCCCGGGGACGTCCTCGGACGGGTCGGACGCGATCGCGCCCCGGGTGACGACCACCAGGCGGGCGGCGGCGAGGCGTTCCTCGGCGAGCCAGCCGCGGAGGGCACCGAGGACGGCATGGACGGCGGCCGAGACGGCGGCGGGCCCGGTGCCGTCCGCGGGCGGGCAGGACAGGACGGCGACGTCGGTCCCGGCCTCGGCGGCCGCGGCCGGGTCGGGGTGGGCGGGAAGGCCGTGGTCCGGGTGGACCGGCTGCTCCGGCGACGGCGCGCCGAGCAGCGCCCAGCGCTGCCGCGAATCGGGCTCGGCCTCCGGCAGGGCCGTCTCCGTCCAGTCCACCCGGTGCAGCCAGGCCGGGTCGGCGGCGGCCGGACCGGCGAGCCGCCCGGGGGCCAGCGGCCGCAGCACGAGCGACTCGGCGCGCGCCACCGGCGAGCCGCTGCGGTCGGTGGCCAGCAGCGACACCGACTCGCCGCCGGTGCGCCGCAGCCGCACCCGCAGGGCGGTGACGGGCTCGACGGTCGGCTCCCTGGTCACTCCCGCCCAGGCGAAGGGCAGCAGTGTGCTGCCCGAGGCCTCCACCGCGTCCAGCGCGGTGAGGTGCAGGGCGGCGTCCAGGAGCGCGGGGTGCAGGTGGTAGCCGTGCGCGTCCCGGGCGGGTCCGTCCGGACCGTCCTGTCCGCTCGGTCCATCCGGTCCGTCCGGTCCGTTCGGGAGGTCGACCTCGGCGAACAGGTCGTCGCCGTGCCGCCAGGCGGCCCGCAGGCCCTGGAAGGCGGGGCCGTAGTCGTAGCCGAACTCGGCCAGGCGCTCGTAGAGCGTGGTGGTGTCGACGGCCTCGGCCTGCGGGGGCGGCCACGGGAGGAGTGCCTCTGCCACGGCCTGCGGCGGGGTGGCGGAAAGGCTGCCGGTGGCGTGCCGGGTCCACGGCTCGTCCTCGGGGGCGCCCTCGGGTCGGGAGTGGACGGCAAGGGCCCGGACGCCGGTCCCGTCGGGCGCGGCGAGTGCCACGTGCAGCCGCACTCCGGCCTGTTCGGGCAGCACGAGCGGCTCGTGCAGGGTGAGTTCGTCGACCATCGGGCAGCCGGCCTCGGCGCCGGCCCAGGCCGCGAGGTCTAGGAAGGCGGTCCCCGGCACGAGGACGGTGCCGTGCACGGCGTGGTCGGCGAGCCAGGGGTGGGCGGGTACGGACAGCCGTCCGGTGAACGACATCCCGCCGTCCTCCGGCGAGCGCACGGCGGCGCCCAGCAGCGGGTGGCCGGCCGCCACGAGGCCGAGGTCCTGCGCGGCGCCCGCGACGGGCGGCGCGTCGAGCCAGTAGCGGCGGTGCTGGAAGGCGTAGGTCGGCAGATCGGCGCGGGGACCGGCGGGCAGGAGGGTGGTCCAGTCGACGGGCAGGCCCGCGACGAAGGCCGCCGACAACGCCGTCACCAGACGCGCAGGACCACCCTCGCCACGGCGCAGGGTCTCCAGCACCGCAGCGTCCGGGACCTCCTCCAGCTGGTCCGCGACCGGAACGACCAGCCCGGGATGCGGACTGCACTCCACGAACAGCGTGTGCCCCTCCGCGAGGGCCGCGCGCACCGCCCTGTCCAGCCGGACCGTGCCGCGCAGATTGTCGAACCAGTACGAACCCGCCAGCTGATCCGGCTCATCGACCACCGCACCGGTCACCGTCGAGAACATCGCCACCCGACCCGCCAACGGCCGCACACCCGACGACAGTTCGACGACCTCGTCACGCACCGCGTCCATGTACGCCGAATGCGAGGCGTAGTCGACCGGAATCCACCGCGCCCGCACCTCCTCGCGCTCGCACCGCTCCACCACGGCGGTCAGTGCCTCGATCTCCCCGGACAGCACGACACTCGACGGCCCGTTGACCGCCGCCAGCGACAACCGCCCGTCCTCGGCGACGAGTTCGGCCGCGCGCTCCGCGTCGACCCCGACCGAGAGCATCCCGCCGCCGGTCACTCCGCGCAGCGCCCGGCTGCGCAGCACCACGAGCCGGACCGCGTCCTCCAGGGACAGCAGCCCCGCCACGTGCGCCGCCGCGATCTCGCCCTGCGAGTGCCCGATCACCGCCGCCGGCCGCACCCCGCACGACTCCCACCACCGCGCCAGACCCACCATCACGGCGAACAGCACGGGCTGCACCACGTCGACGCGCTCCAGCAACGCCCCCGAACCGTCCCGCAACACCTCCAGCAGCGACCAGTCCGTCAGCGGATCCATCACCCCCGCACACTCCCCGATCGCAGCCGCGAACACCGGTGACGCGTCCAGGAGTTCGACAGCCATCCCCGCCCACTGCGACCCCTGCCCCGGAAACACGAACACCGCACCCGACGCACCCGCCACCGCAGCCGACTCACCCCCGGCCACCTCACCCAACCGGTCCACGAGCTCCGCCACCGACCCGCCGGCCACCACCGCCCGGTGCTCCAGCGCCGCCCGACCCGAGGCGAGCGTCCGCGCCACCGCCAGCGGATCGGCCTCCGGACGGTCGGCCAACCACCCCCGCAGCCGCTCCACCTGCGCACGCAGGGCCGCAGCCGATCGCGCCGACAGCGCCAACGGCACCACCCCACCCGCACCCGCGGTCGTCACCGGCTCCGCCGGAACGCCCCCGAGGTCAACGGAAGCGGGCTGCTCGATGATCACGTGCGCGTTGGTGCCGCTGATCCCGAACGAGGACACCCCGGCCCGACGCGGCCGGCCCGTCTCCGGCCAGGCCACCGCCTCCGCCAGCAGCTCGACCCCACCCGCCGACCACTCCACGTGCGGCGACGGCGCGTCCACGTGCAGCGACTTCGGCGCCACCCCGTGCCGCAGCGCCATCACCATCTTGATCACACCCGCCACACCCGCCGCCGCCTGGGTGTGCCCGATGTTCGACTTCACCGAACCCAGCCACAAGGGTTCGCCGGCCCGCTCACGCCCGTACGTCGCCAGCAGCGCCTGCGCCTCGATCGGGTCACCCAGCGTCGTCCCCGTCCCGTGCGCCTCCACCACGTCGACGTCCGCCGTGGTCAGGCCCGCGTTGGCGAGCGCCTGCCGGATCACCCGCTCCTGCGACGGGCCGTTCGGCGCCGTCAACCCGTTGGACGCCCCGTCCTGGTTCACCGCACTGCCCCGCACCACCGCCAGCACCCGGTGCCCGTTGCGGCGTGCGTCCGACAGCCGCTCGACGACGAGCAGGCCGACGCCCTCTCCCCAGCCGGTGCCGTCCGCGCCCGCCGCGAAGGGCTTGCAGCGGCCGTCGACCGACAGCCCGCGCTGACGGGCGAACTCCACGAACACGTGCGGCGTCGACATGACCGTCACCCCGCCCGCGAGCGCGAGGTCGCACTCCCCCGAGCGCAGCGCGTTCGCCGCCAGGTGCAGCGCCACCAGCGACGACGAGCACGCCGTGTCGATGCTCACCGCCGGGCCCTCCAACCCCAACGAGTACGCGACCCGGCCCGAGACGACGCTCCCGACGCTGCCCGCGAGCAGCAGACCCTCGTAGCCGTCCGGGGCCCGGTGCAGCCGGGAGGCGTAGTCGTGGTGCATGACGCCGGTGAAGACGCCGGTCCGGGAGCCGCGCAGCCCGGCGGGGTCGATGCCCGCATGCTCCAGCGCCTCCCAGGAGGTCTCCAGCAGCAGGCGCTGCTGCGGGTCCGTCGCGCGTGCCTCGCGCGGCGAGATCCCGAAGAACTCGGCGTCGAAGTCACCGGAGTCGTACAGGAAGGCGCCGTGCCGGGTGTACACCGTTCCGGTGCGGGACGGGTCCGGGTCGTACAGGGCGTCGACGTCCCAGCCGCGGTCGGTCGGGAAGCCGCCGACCGCGTCGGTCTCCTGTGCGACGAGGCGCCACAGCTCCTCGGGCCCGGTGACGCCGCCGGGGTAGCGGCAGCCCATGCCGACGATCACGATCGGGTCGTCGTCCACCGGGGCGGCCGCGGGCGTCGGGGCGGCCGCCGCCGGGGCGCCCACCGCCTCCCTGGTCAGCCGTGCCGCGAGGGCGGTGGCGCTGGGGTGGTCGAACACCACGGTGGCGGGCAGCCGCAGGCCGGTGAGCGTGTTGAGCCGGTTGCGCAGTTCCAGCGCGGTGAGCGAGTCGAAGCCCAGTTCACGGAAGGCGCGTTGGACGTCGACGGTGTCCGCCTCGCCGTGGCCGAGCACGGTGGCGGTCTGGCTGCGGACTAGGTCGAGTGCCGCGCGGGCGCGGCGGTCCTCGGGCAGGTCGGCCATCCGGCGCGCCCAGGAGGACGCGTCCCCGGCGCCGTCCGTCCCCCCGGCACCCGTCGCCGCCCCGGCCGCGCGCTGCAGCGGGGCGCGGACGAGTCCGCGGAGCACGGACGGCACGGTGCCGGCCGCCGCGAGGTCGCGCAGCGCCGCACGGTCGAGGCGGGCGGTGACGGCGTACGGCAGGTCGCACCGCAGCGCCGCGTCGAACAGCGCGAGCCCGTCCTCGGTGGACAGCAGGCCGATGCCGCCGCGCGCGAGTCGGGCGAGGTCGGCGGCGGCGAGGTAGCGGGTCATCCCGCTGCCTTCGGCCCACAGGCCCCAGGCGAGCGCGTTGCCGGGCAGTCCGGCCGCGCGGCGGTGCTCGGCCAGGGCGTCGAGGAAGGCGTTCGCGGCCGTGTAGGCGCCCTGGCCGGCGTTGCCGGTGACCGAGGTGACGGAGGAGAACAGTACGAACGCGTCCAGCTCCTGCCCCCGGGTCAGCTCGTGCAGGTGCCAGGCGGCGTCCGCCTTGGGGCGCAGGACGGCGGCCAGGCGTTCGGGGGCGAGGCTCTCCACCGTGGCGTCGTCGAGGACACCGGCGGCGTGGACGACGACGCCCAGGGGGTGCGCGGCCGGGAGGCCGGCGATCAGCGCCGCGAGCCCCTCGCGGCGGGCGACGTCGCACGCGGCGATCGTCACCCGCGCGCCGAGCGCGGCCAGTTCGGCCCGCAGCCGCTCGCCGCCGTCCGCCTGCTGCCCGGTCCGGCTGACCAGCAGCAGGTGGCGCAGGCCGTGCTCGGTGACCAGCCGGCGGGCGATCAGCGCACCGAGGGTGCCGGTGCCGCCGGTGATCAGCGCCGTGCGCTCCGGGTCGAGCGGGCGCCCGCCGCGCGGGGCCGGGGCCGGAACGAGCCGGGGGCGGTGCGGGATCCCGTCGCGCAGGGCCAGTTGGGGCTCGTCGGCGGTGACGGCGGCCCGCAGGGCGCGGCCGGAGCGCGCGGGGTCGTCGAGGTCGATCAGGGTGATGCGGCCCGGGTGCTCGGACTGCGCGGTGCGCAGCAGGCCCCACACCGGGGACTGGCCGAGGCCCGGCACGGCGTCCCCGGGCCGGACGGCGACCGCGCCCCGGGTGACGACGACCAGCCTGGCGGCGTCCGGGCGGTCGCCGGCCAGCCAGGCCCGGACGGTGTCGAGGGCCCAGCGGGCGGCGGCGTGCGCGGCCTCGGCCGTGCTGTCGCCGGGCACGGCGGCGACGGCGGGCACGGCGGCGACCACCACGGCGGGTGCCGGGTGCCCGGCGGCGGTGTGGGCGTCGAGCCCGGCGAGGTCCGGGAACGCGGCGCGCGGGTCGAGGCCGAGGTCGTCGGCGCCGAGGACCACGCAGTCCGGGTCCGCCGCGGGGGCGGCGGCGGGCAGTTCCGTCCAGCGCAGTTCGAACAGCGCGTCACGCGGGGTGGGCCCGGCCGGTGCGAGCCGGTCGGCGGGCAGTTCGCGCAGGCTGAGGCCGCCGACCGTGAGGACCGGCGCCCCGGTGGGGTCCTCGACGGCGAGTGCGGTGGTGCCGTCCGACGCGGGCGACAGCCGGACGCGCAGCGCGTTGGCGCCGGTGGCGTGCAGCCGCACGTCGGTGAAGCTGAACGGGATGCGCGGGGCCGCGGCCCCGGTGGACGCGGTCCCGTCGGCAGCCGTCCCGGCGGTGGCGTCGGCCAGCAGCAGCGGGTGGAGCGCGGCGTCGAGCAGGGCGGGGTGGACGCCGTGCGCGGCATCGGCCCGGTCGGGTTCGGCGGGCAGGCGGACTTCGGCGTACAGGCGGTCTCCCGCGCGCCAGGCGGCGGCGAGGCCCTGGAACCACGGGCCGTAGCCGTATCCGAGGCGGTCGAGGCGGTGGTAGGCGTCGGCGAGGTCCATCGGCTCGCTGCCGGGCGGCGGCCAACTCCCCTGCATGGTAGGGGCGATGGGCCCCTCGGTGGCCGTCAGCGCGCCGGAGGCGTGCCGCGTCCAGGGCCGCTCGGCGGGCTCGTCGTCCGGTTCTCCCTCGGGGGCGGACGGCCGGGAGTCCACGGTGACGGCGCGCCGGCCCGCCGGGTCGGCGGGGGCGACGGCCACCCGCAGCTGCGTCCGCCCGGTGTCGGGCAGCACCAGCGGGGCCTCCAGGGTGAGCTCCTCGACGCCCGGGCAGCCGGCGAGCGCGCCCGCCCGGAGCACGAGGTCGAGGAAGGCCATGCCGGGCAGCACGACCGTGCCGGTGACCGCGTGGTCCGGCAGCCAGGGCCGGGTGTCCGCGGAGAGCCGGCCGGTGACCAGGGTGGTGCCGTCCGGGGTCGTGGTGACGGCGCCGAGCAGCGGGTGGTCGACGGCGTCGAGGCCGAGGTCGGCGGGGCTGGTCCGCCCGGGCCCGGCGGTCAGCCAGTAGCGGCGGCGCTGGAAGGCGTAGGTCGGCAGGTCGACGTGCCCGCCGCGGTGGTCCCCGGGGAGCAACGCGTCGGGGGCGGGCTCCGCCCCGTGCACGATCGCCTCGGCGACGGAGGCGAGGAACTGCCCGAGGCCGCCGTGGTCGCGCCGCAGGGTGCCGATGGCCGTGCCGCCGGGGCCGCCGTTGCCGCAGTCGTCCAGCGTCTCCTGGGTGCCGATCTTGAGGACGGGGTGCGGACTCGCCTCGACGAAGAGCCGGTGGCCGTCCGCGCTCAGGGCGCGCACGGCGGGCTCGAAGCGGACCTCCTGGCGAAGGTTGCGGTACCAGTAGTCGGCGTCGAGCGTGGTGGTGTCGGTGAGCAGCCCGCCGGTGACGGTCGAGTAGAAGGCGATCCGCGCGGCGCGGGGCGCGAGGTCGGCGAGCGCGGCGAGCAGCGGTTCGCGCAGCGACTCGACGTGCGCCGAGTGCGAGGCGTAGTCCACCGGGATCCGGCGGGCGCGCAGACCGGCCTGCTCGCAGTGGGCGAGGAGGGCGTCGAGGGCGGCGGCGTCCCCGGAGACGACGGTGGTGGCGGGGCCGTTGCGGGCGGCGATGCCGAGCCTGCCGCCCCAGGGCGCGAGGAGTTCGCCGGTCTCCTCGGCGGGCAGCGGCACGGAGACCATGCCGCCGGTGCCGGCCAGGCCGAGCAGGGCGCGGCTGCGCAGGGCGACCACCTTGGCGGCGTCGTCCAGGGTGAGCGCGCCCGCGACGTACGCGGCGGCGATCTCGCCCTGCGAGTGGCCGACGACGGCGCTCGGTTCGACGCCGGCGGATCGCCACAGCGCGGCGAGCGCGACCATGACGGCGAACAGCACGGGCTGGACGACGTCGACCCGGGACAGGTCGGGCGCGCCCGGCCGGCCGCGCAGGACGTCGTGCGGCGACCAGTCGGTCCAGCGGGCCAGCGCCGCCGCACAGGCGTCCAGCTCGGCCGCGAACTCCGGTGAGGCGTCGAGGAGTTCGACGGCCATGCCGGCCCACTGCGAGCCCTGGCCGGGGAACACCAGGGCGGTCGCGCCGCGGGCGGTGGACTGGGCCCGGACGAGGTTGTCGGCCGGCTCGCCGTGGGCGAGCGCGGTCAGCCCGCTCAGCGCGTCGGCGTGCGTGCGGGCGAGGACGACGGCGGTGTGGTCGAACCTGGTCCGGCCGCGCAGCAGGGCGTGGCCGAGCGCGTACCGGTCGGCGGGCCCGTCCGCCCCACCGGCCGTGGCAGTCGCGGTCGCCGTCGTTTCGGCTTCGGCTTCGGCTTCGGCTTCGGCTTCGGCGGCAGCGGCCAGGTGCCGGGCCAGCCGGGCGGCCTGGGCGCGCAGCGCGGCCTCGGTGCGGCCGGAGACGGTGAGCGGCACGGGCAGGTCCGGATATCCGCCGTCCTCGGCCTGCGGCGCCCGGCCGGTGTCCGCCGGCGCCTGCTCGACGATGACGTGCGCGTTGGTGCCGCTGATGCCGAAGGAGGAGACGCCTGCGCGCCGGGGCCGTCCGGAGCCGGCAGGCGAGGGCCACGGGACCGCGGCCGTCGGCACGGTGACCGCGCCGTCCGCCCAGCGCACCTTCGGCGAGGGCTCGCGCAGGTGCAGGACACCGGGCACCAGCCCGTGCCGCAGCGCGAGGACGGTCTTGATCAGCCCGGCGACCCCGGCCGCGGCCTGGGTGTGGCCGATGTTGGACTTCACCGAGCCGAGCAGCAGGGGGTGTTCGGGGGCGCGGTCGGGGCCGTAGACGGCGAGCAGGGCGTGCGCCTCGACCGGGTCGCCGAGGGCGGTGCCGGTGCCGTGGGCCTCGACCACGTCGACGTCTCCGGGCGCCAGCCCGGCGGAGCCCAGCGCCTGCCGGATCACCCGCTGCTGGGCCGCCCCGTTGGGGGCGCTGAGGCCGTTGCTGGCACCGTCCTGGTTGACGGCCGAGCCGACGACCAGGGCGAGCACCGGGTGGCCGTGGCGCCGGGCGTCCGAGAGCCGCTCCAGCAGGACGACGCCGACGCCCTCGGCCCACGCCGTGCCGTCGGCGTCGGCGGAGAACGGCTTGCAGCGGCCGTCCGGGGCGAGGCCACGCTGCCGGGCGAACTCGACGAACATCCCGGGCTCGGCCATCACGGTGGCACCGCCCGCGAGGGCCAGCGCGCACTCGCCGTTGCGCAGCGCCTGAGCGGCCAGGTGCACGGCGACGAGCGAGGAGGAGCAGGCGGTGTCCACGGTGACGGCGGGGCCTTCGAGGCCGAGCTCGTAGGCGATCCGGCCGGAGGCGACGCTCGGGGTGGTGCCGGTGAGCAGGTAGCCGTCCAGGCCGTCGACGGGCTGGTGCATGCGCGGGCCGTAGTCCTGCGCGGTGGCGCCGACGAACACCCCGACGCGGTCGCCGCGCAGCCCGGCGGGGTCGAGCCCGGCGCGCTCCAGGGTCTCCCAGGACGTCTCCAGCAGCAGGCGCTGCTGCGGGTCCATCGCGAGGGCCTCGCGCGGCGAGATCCCGAAGAACTCGGCGTCGAACTCGCCCGCGCCGTCGAGGAATCCGCCCTCGCGCACATACGTGCCCCCGAGCCGGTCCGGGGAGGGGTGGTGCAGGTGGTCGAGGTCCCAGCCGCGGTCCCGGGGGAACGGTCCGATGGCGTCCACGCCCTCGGCGGCCAGCCGCCACAGCTGCTCGGGGGTGTCGGCGCCGCCGGGGAAGCGGCACCCCATGGCGACGACGGCGATCGGGTCGTCGTCCCCGCCGGCCGCCGGGGACGGCTCGGCCCGCCGCTCCCGCACGGGCAGTGCCAGGGCCCGGGAGCGCAGGTGGCGGGCGAGGTCGGCGGGCGTCGGGTGGTCGTAGCCGGCGCTCGCGGGCAGGTCGAGGCCGGTCGCGGCGGACAGCCGCTGGAGGAGCTCGACGGTGGCGAGCGAGTCGAGTCCCGACTCGCGGTAGGCGAGGTCCGCACGGACAGCGTCCCTGGTGGCGTGGCCGAGCACGGCGGCCGCGTGCGAGCGGACCAGGTCGAGCACCACGCGCGTCTGGTCGGCCTCCGGCAGCCCGGCGATCCGGCGGGCGAGCGGCGATGCCTGCGATGCGGGAGCGGGCGCGGACTCCTCGGGCCCGAACTCCTCGGGCGCGGCGGCCTCGGGCGCGACGTCCTCGGGGGCGGCGGCGCGCAGCCAGTACCGGGAGCGCCGGAACGCGTAGGTGGGCAGCTCGACCCGGCGCCGCGCCCGGGCCTCGAACAGCGCGGTCCAGTCGAGCGCGGCGCCCAGGGTGTGCAGCCGGGCGGCGGTCTCGGCCAGGGCGTCCGCCTCCGGCCGGCCGGCCCGCAGGGTGGCGACGGCGGCGAAGGCCTCACCGCCCTCGGGCACCGAGCACTCCCGGGCCAGCGCGGACAGGCTGCCATCTGGCCCGAGTTCCACCAGGACGGTCGCACCGGCCTCGCGCAGCCGGTCGACGCCGTCCCCGAAGCGCACCGTCCCGCGCACCTGCCGCACCCAGTAGTCGGGCGAGCACAGCTCCTCGTCGGACGCCGTGCGGCCGGTCAGGTTCGACACCACGGGCGTCGTCGGCGGACGGAAGGTCAGCCCCCGCGCGACCTCCGCGAAGGCGTCGAGCATCGGCTCCATCCGCGGCGAGTGGAAGGCGTGGCCGACCCGCAGTCGCCGGACCTTGTGGCCCCGCGCCCGCCACTGCTCCCCGAGGGCGAGCACGGCCTCCTCGTCGCCGGAGACGACGGTGGCCGCCGGCCCGTTCACGGCAGCGACCGCGACCCGGTCCCGGAGGCCGGCGAGCGCCTCCACGACCTCCGCCTCGCCCAGGCGGACCGCCACCATCGCGCCGCCCGTGGGCAGTTGCTGCATCAACCGGCCCCGGGCGGCCACCAGGGCGCAGGCGTCGGGCAGGTCGAGGACGCCGGCCACGTGCGCGGCCGTGAGTTCACCGATCGAGTGGCCGAGCAGCAGGTCGGGGACGATGCCCCAGTGCGCCAGCAGCCGGTGCAGCGCCACCTCGACGGCGAAGAGGGCGGGCTGGGTGAACTCGGTGCGGTGGACGAGCTCCGCCTCCCGGCTGCCCTCGGGCGCGAACAGCACCTCGCGCAGCGGGCGCGGCAGGTGCGGGTCGAGGTGGCGGCAGACCTCCTCGAAGGCGGCGGCGAACTCGGGGAACCGGTCGCACAGTTCACGGCCCGTGCCGGGGCGCTGGCTGCCCTGGCCGGCGAACAGGAAGGCGGTGCGGCCGGGCCTGACCTCACCGCTCACCACGCCGGGGGCGGCGTCCGAGGTGCGCAGCGCGTCGAGGCCGGCCAGGAGCCCCGCGCGGTCGGGGGCGAGGACGACGGCGCGGGCGGACAGGTGGCTCCGGGTGGTGGCGGCCGACCAGCCGAGCTGCGCCGGCTCGACCTCGGGGTGCCGCAGCAGGTGTGCGTGCAGGCGGTCGGCCTGGGCCCGCACCGCCTCGGGCGTGGTGCCGGAGAGCGGGGCGAGGACCGGGGACCCGGGGTGCGCGACCGCCTCGGCGGGGCCGGCGGCGGGCGCCGCCCAGGCCGGCTCGCTCCCACCGGTCGGCGGTTCCGCCAGCACCACATGGCAGTTGGTGCCGCCCATGCCGAACGAGCTCACGCCGGCGACCAGCCGCCGCCCGGGCTGTGGCCAGGCGCCCGTCGTGTCCTGGACGCGCAGGCCGAGCTCCTCCAGCGGGATGCGGGGGTTCGGGGTCTCGTAGTTGAGGCTGCGCGGCAGCTCCCGGTGGCGGATGGCGAGGACCGTCTTGACCAGCCCGAGGATGCCCGCCGCACCCTCCAGGTGGCCGAGGTTGGTCTTCACCGAGCCGACCCGCAGCGGCGCGCCGCCCGGGCGGCCGGTGCCGAGCGCGGCGCCGAGGGCCGCCGCCTCCACCGGGTCGCCGACGGGGGTTCCGGTGCCGTGCAGTTCGACGTACTGCACGTCGGCCGTGCGGAACCCGGCCCGGCGGTGGGCCGCGCGGATCACCTGCTCCTGCGCCGCAGCCTCGGGCGAGGTGAGCGCCGCGCCGCCGCCGTCGTGGTTCATCGCGCTGCCCGCCACCACGCAGTACACGGTGTCGCCGTCGGCGAGCGCGCGCTCCAGCGGCTTGAGCACGACGACCGCGCCGCCTTCGCCGCGAACGTAGCCGTTGGCGCGGGCGTCGAAGGTGAAGCACCGCCCGTCCGGGGAGAGACCGCCCAGTTTGCCCGCCTCGCCCGGGGCGTCGGGGACGAGGTCGAGGTTGACGCCGCCGGCCAGGGCGAGTGCGGACTCGCCGCGCCGCAGGCTCTCACAGGCCACGTGCACCGCGACCAGCGAGGACGCCTGGGCCGCGTCGACCGTCATGCTGGGGCCGCGCAGGCCGAGCGTGTAGGAGACCCGGTTGGCGATCATGCTGCGGTGCAGGCCGGTCACCTGGCGCGCGCCGGCCGCGATGCCCGCGCGGCGCAGCAGCTCGGCGTAGTCGTCCCAGATCGCCCCGGCGAACACGCCGACGGGGCCGCCGCTCAGCCCGTACGGCGGGATGCCCGCGTGTTCCAGGGCCTCCCAGCACAGTTCGAGCATGAGCCGCTGCTGCGGGTCCATGAGCGCCGCCTCGCCCGGAGCGATGCCGAAGAACTCCGGGTCGAAGCCGCCGACCTCGTCCAGGTAGCCACCGCGCCGGGGCCGGTCCGGCCCGCCGGCGGCGACCGCGGCGCCGGGGCGTTCCGGCGGCGTCACGGCGCGGCGACCGTCAGGGAATTCGCGGACGGAATCGACGCCGGTGCGCAGGAGTTCCCAGAGCCCGTCCGGGGTGTCGGCTCCCGCCACCCGGCAGGCGAAACCGACGATCGCGACAGCATCCGAATCGGCCATACCGTTCCATCACGTCCAGAGTCGATTAGCACGGGCGAGCGCAGGCAGCAGAACTGTGAATCGGGCGATCGATGATCCGCAAGCACCGGGTTTCGGCCATCCCAAAGCCGTAGAAGGGCACCGAAGTCACCCAAAGCCACTCGACACGCTCCTGTAACAAGGCCTGGAGCTGCGGAAATGTGATCACCCGACAAGCCCACTGATCCGGATCCCGCCACCGCGGACGTCGAATCTGTACGTCCGATTTCGATTCGAAGAAACCGCCGGGCAGCGGATTGCCGTTCGACCTCAATTCACCGGAGTCACTCCTGTCACTCGACAGCGCGACCTCGCGTCGACCGGAATATCGAATTCCTCACCGCTCGAACGTTTGACGGATTATCGAAGGCGACATCTTTCCGACCCTCCGGTGAATTCCCGCCCACCGAGGACCTGCCGTCAGCCCGAGGGGCCGCGGGCCCCGGAGTCCGCGCGCGAGGACGGTGCCGGCCCTGCCGGTCATGAGCTCCCCTTTCGTAGGCGTCAGGCCATGACGACGAGAATCACCAGGAGTACTCATCGTCTTACTCTTCGCAGCGAGCCGCGACCGCTGCTCGGCCCGGCGGTGACGTTGAAGGCGGCGACCGGCTGTGCGTGACTGGAAGGAGCAGCAGCGGCCCGGCCGACATCGAGGTGCCCAGGATGGGATTCATCGGCACGGTGGGCCTGGTACTCCACCCCGAGCGCACCTGTGCGCCCACGGTCGAGGCCGTGGTCCATTGGAGCCGCGCCCGGGGGACGAAGGTCCTGGGGCTGGCGGCGGAGGTGTCACGGATCGGCTGCGAGGCCGTTCCGGTCGAGGCCGGGGAGATGGCCACCAGCGCCGACCTGATGATCAGCCTCGGCGGGGACGGCACCATGCTGCGCGCCATGCGGCTCGCGGCCGGGGGCCACGCGCCGGTCCTGGGGGTCAACGTCGGCCGACTTGGCTTCCTCGCCGAGGTCGACATTCCGGAACTGCCCGCCGCACTGGACGCCATCGACGCCCACCGCTTCACCGTGGAGGTCCGCTCCGGCGTCCACGCCCGCTTCGGGGCCGCCCAGGAGGTGGCGCTCAACGACGTCGTGCTGCTGCGCAGCCCGGGGCACAAGTCCGCGGCGGTCGCCGTACGGGTCCAGGGCGAGCCCTTCGTCGCCTACACCGCCGACGCGGTCGTCGTCGCCACGCCGACCGGCTCCACCGCGTACAGCTTCTCCGCCGGCGGCCCGATCGTCTCCCCCAACGCGGAGGGCCTGCTGGTCACGCCCGTGGCCCCGCACGCCGCGTTCAACCGCTCCGTGTTCCTCTCCAGCGGCGAGCGGCTCGACCTGGAGGTCCTGCCGCACAGCGGCGACCTCGCCATCGAGGCCGACGGCCTCCTCGTCGGCCAGGTCGCACCGGGCGACCGGGTCGAGGTGACCATGCTGCCCGCCGCCGCACGCGTCGTCCGGCTCGGGCACACCACGTTCTACCAGCGCGCCCAGCGCAAGCTCCGGCTCACCGGTTCGGCGGAACACGGCTGACCCCGCCGTCCACGGCCCGGCGCCCCGCGCCCGTGAAGGCCGACGCCGCAGCGGCCCGGGCGGTCAGGCGGGCGGGGCGGTGTCGGCCAGTGACAGGTAGCTCTCCTCCTCCTGCAGCGTGTGCAGCCGCAGCACGGCGTACAGGCCGTACATCACCAGGCGCAGTTCGGCGAGGTCCGCGGCGCCGGGAGTGCCGCGGTCGACCAGGTGGCCGAGGCGGTCGGTCTGGGCGCGGATCTCGACGTGGGCGCGGCTCATCGGGCCGGTCGGGTCGATGCCGCCGAGGGCGGAGGCGATCGCGGGGTAGAGGAGTTCCTCCTCGGCCCGCTCGTGGGGAAGGATCTCCTCGACGAGCTCGGCGTGGACCTTCCGCGCACGGTCGAGCTCGGCGGGCCCGGGATCCGTGCCGAGGCCGTCGGCGGCGGCCTTCAGCCGGTCGAGGACGCCGCGCACCATGATGTGCTCGGCGGCGAACCGGCGCGCCAACTCCTGGGTGTGCTGGTCGAGTTCGACGGCCGAGGTGTCCAGGCGCAGGACCCGCAGGGCGTTCAGGATAGCCAGCAGGTCGATACCCTCCTGGAGCAGCGCGCCCCAGGCGGCGGGCAGGTGGCCGAGTGCGGCGAAGGCCATCGCGACCCCGGACAGCGCCATGCCGCCGACGGCGCTCTGCCCGGCGATCCGCTTGGCGCGGCGGGCCACCGACATCGCCTCCGCGAGGCGGTCGAGGCGGTCGACGGTGAGGACCACGTCGGCCGCCTCGGAGGAGGCGGTGGCGCCGCGGGTGCCGATCGCGATGCCGACGTCGGCGAGGGCCAGGGCCGGGGCGTCGTTCACGCCGTCGCCGACCATGCCGGTGGGGGCGAAGGCCCGTTCGGAGCGGACCAGGTCGGCCTTGTCACTGGGGCTGCACTCGGCGAACACCTCGTCCAGCCCGGCCGCCGCGGCCACCGCCTCCGCCACCGGCCGACGGTCGCCGGTCGCCATCACCACCCGGTCCACCCCGCCGCGCCGCAGCTCGCGGACGGTGCGGGCGGTGTCGGAGCGGACCGGGTCGTCGAACAGCAGCACTCCGGCGGCCCGGCCGTCCACGCCGACGAACACCGTCAGCGCCCCGTCCGCGTCGGAACGGCGACGCGCCGCGGCCGCCCACGGCGCGTCGCCCCGTTGCCCCGCGAACGCCGCCTTGCCGAGGTGCACCTCGCGGCCGTCGACCCGTCCGCGCATGCCCTGCCCGGTGACCTCCTCGGCATCGGTCGGTGCGCTCAGCGGCAGCCTGCGCTCGTGCGCGGCGCGCACCACCGCGGCCGCCAGCACGTGCGCGGAGACCTGGTCGAGCGAGGCCGCCAGCCGCAGCACCTCGTCGTCCGGCACGGCGCCGGCCGTGACCACCGCGCTGAGCGCCGGCCGCCCCGCGGTGAGGGTGCCGGTCTTGTCGACGATCAGCGTCCGCACGGCGGCCAGCGACTCCAGCGCACCGCTGCCCTTCACCACCACGCCGCGCCGGGCCGTCAGCGACAGCGCGGAGACCATCGCGATCGGCACCGCCAGGATCAGCGGGCAGGGCGTCGCCACCACCAGCACCGCCACCGCACGCGACAGCTCGCCCGACAGCAGCCAGGCGAGCCCGCACACCGCGAGGGTCAGCGGGAGGAACCAGCCCGCCACCCGGTTGGCGACCCGCACCGCCGGGGCCTTGTCGGACGCCGCCTCCTCCACCAGCCGCAGCACTCCCGCGTAGGCGCCGTCCGCGGCCGTCGAGGTGGCCCGCAGGTCGAACGCGGAACCGGCGTTGACCACGCCGGAGCGCACCGCGTCGCCCTCCCAGTACTCCACCGGCAGCGGTTCGCCGGTCAGCGCGGACTCGTCCAGCACCGCCCCGCCCGCGCCCACCGCGCCGTCCACCGGCAGCACCTCCCCGGTGCCGACCACCAGCACGTCGCCGGGCCGCACCCGCTCGGCGGGCACCGTCTCGACCTGCCCGCCCGTACGCCGCCGGGCGGTCTTAGGGGCCCTGGCCAGCAGCGCCTCCAGGTCGCGCCGGGCCCGACCCTCCGCCAGCCCCTCCAGCGCGCTGCCGGTGGTCAGCATCACCGCGATCAGCGCGCCCGCCAACTGCTCGCCGACCACCAGCGCGCCGACCAGCGCGAGCAGCGCGATCACGTCGGCGTCCAGTTCGCGCCGCCGCAGCGCCCGCACCACCCAGAGCGTCGAGCAGCAGATCCCGAGGACCGTCACCGCGCCCCAGATCCATCGCGCCAGGCCGGGCGAACCCGCCCACCGGGCGATGCCGCCGGCGAGGAGTCCGGCGAGCGCGGCCCCGAACACCAGCAGGTCGGACCGGTTCCGCAGTGCCGTGTGCAAGGTCGTCGCCATCGCTGCCGCCCGTCGGGTGCCGCACCACCGGATGATCATCCGCTGGCCGGAGCCTAGGGTCCGCGCCGGTGGTCCGCCCCGGTGGTCCGCACCCGGTACGGCCCACCGGCGGATCCGGGTGCCCCGTCCGGAGTACCCCGCCGGGGCCGGGGCCGCCTCGCCCGCCCTCACCGGCCCTCGCCGGCCCTCGCCGGCCGCACGACGGCGGGCCCTCCGCCCGGCAGCGCCCGAGCGGGCTACCTCCCCGCGCGGCCCCGGCCCCGGGCGGCGATCCTGGTTCCGGCCGCCCGAGGCGCCGAGGCACTCGCGAGCAGCCGGGCCGGCGAACCTGCCGGAACTCCCGCGAAAGGAAGCAGCCGTCATGGAGGCATCCGCACAGATCGGCGTGACGGGGCTCGCGGTCATGGGCCGCAACCTGGCGCGGAACTTCGCCCGCAACGGCTACACGGTCGCGGTGCACAACCGGTCCGCGGGCCGGACCGAGGCGCTGATCGAGGAGTTCGGCCACGAGGGGGCCTTCGTCCCGGCGGAGTCGCCGCAGGAGTTCGTCGCCGCGCTGGAGCGCCCGCGCCGGCTGCTGATCATGGTGAAGGCCGGCTCGGCCACCGACCAGGTGATCGACGAGTTCGCCCCGCTGCTGGAGCCGGGCGACATGATCATCGACGGCGGCAACGCGCACTTCGCCGACACCCGCCGCCGTGAGCGGGCCCTGCGCGAGCGCGGCCTCCACTTCGTCGGGACCGGCGTCTCCGGCGGGGAGGAGGGCGCGCTGCACGGCCCGTCGATCATGCCCGGCGGCTCCGCCGAGTCCTACGCCGTGCTCGGCCCCATGCTGGAGAGGATCAGCGCCCACGTGGACGGCGAGCCGTGCTGCACCCACATCGGCACCGACGGCTCCGGCCATTTCGTGAAGATGGTGCACAACGGCATCGAGTACGCCGACATGCAGCTCATCGCCGAGGCCTACCACCTGCTGCGGGAGGTCGGCGGGCACTCCCCCGCCGAGATCGCCGAGACCTTCCGCCGGTGGAACCGGGGGCGCCTGGACTCCTACCTCATCGAGATCACCGCCGAGGTCCTCGCCCACACCGACGCCGACACCGGCCGGCCCTTCGTCGACATCGTCCAGGACGCCGCCGGGCAGAAGGGCACCGGCCGGTGGACCGTGCAGACCGCCCTCGACCTCGGCTCCCCGGTCACCGCCATCGCCCAGGCCACCTTCGCCCGGGTCGCCTCCTCGCGGTCCGAGCTGCGCGCGGCCTACCGCCCGCTGCCCGGAGGCACCCGGCAGGAGCTCTCCCCGGACGAGGCGGAGTCCTTCACCCGGGACGTCGAGCAGGCCCTCTACGCGTCGAAGATCATCGCCTACGACCAGGGCTGGACCATGATCCGCGACGCCTCGGCCGAGTACGGCTGGTCGATCGACCTCGGCGCGGTGGCGCGGATCTGGCGCGGCGGCTGCATCATCCGCGCCGCGTTCCTCGACCGGATCCGGGCCGCCCACGCCGCCGACCCCGGCCTGGTCAGCCTGCTCGCGGAGGAGCGGTTCGCCCGGGAGATCACCGACGCCCAGGCGTCCTGGCGCGCGGTCGTGGCCGGCGCGGCCCGGCACGGCATCCCCGCACCGGCGTTCTCCGCGGCGCTCGCCTCCTACGACACCCTGCGCGGCGCGCACCTGCCCGCCGCCCTGATCCAGGGGCAGCGGGACTACTTCGGCGCCCACACCTACCACCGCACCGACCGCGAGGGCAGCTACCACACCCGCTGGGCCGAGCCCGCCCGCCCCGAGGTCCGCACGGACACCTGAGCGGCTCCGCGCGCCGGCCGCCGGCGGGCGGGAGCATGGCGCGCCGGCCGTCGCCTCACCGGGGACGACGCCGGGCCGCGCGCCCATCCGGTGGCCGCCCGGATCGGCGGCCTGCCAGGTGTTGTTCCGGGCCCGTGACGGAGGCCGGGGCGCAGACGGCGTCCGGGGCGGCGGCGAGCACCGGCACCAGGGCGGCGGCGGCCGCCAGGACGACGCGGGCGACGCGGGCGCCGGTCCGGGTGGGCCCGGCGGGCGAGGTGGTGGTCATGGGGGTGCGCTCCTCGGGGTCGGTGGCGGGCGAAGCAGCCCGACCGCCCTTCCAACAGCCGCGCCCACGCGCCGCCGGCCGGCTCGGCGACCCCGCCCGCTGCTCGGCAACCTGGCCGACCGGCGTTGGACGGCGGTCGGCCATCCCCGGCACACCCCGTGCTCACCAACCGACAGGCCTTTGAACAACAGGACAACAACCCCGTGCGGCTATGAACTGGCGACCCTTGCTCGGATATTGATGTAGAATCATAGGCAGAGGGAGGCCTTGGGGCCGATGTTGAAGGCATCGGCAGGCCGCCCACGACAGGGGGAACGACGCCATGAACTACCACCTCGACACCGCGCGCGCCATCATCGACGAGCGGATGCGGGAGGCCGAGCAGCACCGCCTCGTCCACGCGCTGTACCTGAAGAGCCGCGCCGAGGCCAAGACCCGCCGGGCACGCCTGCTCCTCGCCCGCCTCGGTGGATGAGCACCACCCCAGCCGGCCGTCACCCGCAGCGTGACGGCCGGCTGTCGCGTTGCTGACCCGCCATCGGTGAGCACCGGGCGATCCTGCATGGTCGGCCGTTTCGGCGGCCCGCGCGGCCTCAGCCCTTCTTCCGCAGCACCAGGTACTGGTCCGGCTTGAGCAGGTCCGTGCTGTAGTGGAGCGTGCCGTCCGGCTGCATCGCGATCTGGCGGTAGCTCGACCGGTCGGCTATGCACTCCGCACCGGCCGAGGAGGCGGTCTCCCGGGACGCGAAGGTGGCCCGGCTCTCGTCGGCCTCGGTGAGCGTCCAGGCGCCCTCGCACCAGATGCCGGTCTTCGCCGTCTCGGCGCGGATGGTGCTCTTCTCCTCGCTCTGGGCGGACTGGGCGATGGTGAGGGTGACGGTGGTGACGTCCCCGTTGGCGGCCTTGCGCTCGCCGCCCCACGTGCCGAGGAACTTCGCGGGGATGACGCCCGGCCCCGGGGCCGTGGGGGACGCGTCGGGCTCGGGGCTCTCCTCGGCCGGGGCGGTCTTCCCGGGGTCCGACGCGGCGGACTGCCGGTCCTTGTCCCGCAGCCGCTCGTTCAGCACGTAGCCGCCGCCCAGCAGCAGGACGGCGACCAGCACGGCCGCCAGCGCGCCGTACCCCCGCCGGCCGCGCGGCCGCTCCGGGGGCGGCCCGAAGCCCGGCACCGTGACCGGTGCCGACGGCGCCGGGAACGGGGCGGGGAGCGCGGCCGGCGGGCCGAAGCCCGGCGGGGGCGGCGGCCCGAACCCGGGCACCCCGCCGCCCGTCGCCTCGGCCGCTCGCGCCGCCCTCGCCGCCTCGGCGACCGTCCAGCCCCCGGTGGGCACCCGGGTCCCGGCCCCCGGCTCCGGAGCGGGCGCAGCGGCGGCCCCGGCCTCCCGCTCCTCCTCCAGGTCCAGCAGTTGCACGGCGCTGCGCCCGACCGCCGCCGCCAGCGCCGCCGGCAGCCAGTCCCCGCGCCCCAGCCGGGCGGCGGCCGCGCCGTCGCCGTCCAGCCGCTCCCGCAGCCGCCCTGGCGTCGGGCGGGCGGACGGGTCCTTGGCCAGGCAGTCCCGGACGAGGGAGAGCAGCGGGCCGGTCAGCCCGGAGAGGTCGGGCTCCTCGTGCAGCACCCGGTAGAGCAGGACGGGCGCGCTCACCCCGGAGCCGAACGGCATCGCGCCGGTGGCCGCGTACGCGAGGACCGCGCCGAGCGAGAAGACGTCGCCGGCCGGTCCGGCGGGCAGCCCGTTCGCCTGCTCCGGCGACATGAAGCCCGGCGAGCCGAACACCTGGCCGGACCGGGTGAGCCCGGTGGTGGCGTCCAGGGCGCGGGTGATGCCGAAGTCGATCAGCCGCGGCCCGTCCAGGGTCAGCAGCACGTTCGACGGCTTGACGTCCCGGTGCACCAGCCCGAGGCCGTGCACCTGGGCGAGCGCCTCGGCGAGGCCGACGCCGAGGGTCCGGACGGCCGGCTCGGGCAGGGGCCCGAACTCCCGCACGGCGTCCGTGAGCGCGGGCCCGGCGACGTAGCCGGTGGCCACCCAGGGGCGCCCGCCCTCGGTGTCCGCGTCCAGGACCGGTGCCGTCCAGGTACCGCCGACCCGCCGGGCGGCCGCCACCTCGTGCCGGAACCGGGCCCGGAACTCGGGGTCCCCGGCCAGGTCGGGCCGGACCACCTTGACGGCCACGGTCCGCCCGCCCGCCGTCCGGCCGAGGTAGACCCGGCCCATCCCGCCCGCTCCGAGCTGCCGCAGCAACCGGTACTCGCCCACCTGCCGCGGATCGTCCGCTGCCAGCGGCTGCATGCCCACGCTCCCCTCGACGCCCGGCGCGGCCCTCCCCGCCTCATGTGTCCGCGGCAGACGCTATCGGTCCGGGGCCCCGCGTGGGACAAGATCACGGTCACGGAATGACCGTCAGATGATCGCGGGAGCGCGGCCGGACCTCGGGCGGGCCGGCCGACGGTGGAGTCGGGAACGTCGCCGGTTCATGTGCGCTCTCCACCGCCCGCCGACACCGCAGGGCCCGCCGCGGCTGCGCGTACCGACCGCCACCGACCGCCACCGGCCGCCACCGAAGGCCCCGGAGCTCCGGCGGAAATGAAGAACTCCTCACTCCTGTCGAGGAATTGGGTTCCGTGCACGAGCCGCTGCGACGGCCTTCCCCCGGGCGGCGTGCGAACTCCGGCGGCCCCGGGGTGCACCGGCAGACTTGGTGCCCTCTTGGGCGCGGGACCCGTCCCCTTGGGGCAGAGTATGGGCGGCGCCGGCGGGGCGCGCCGGACACCGCCGCGGCGGTGGAGAGCGACGCCGGGTAGCCGGGTACCGCGGCGCGGGTGTTCAATGGAAGTTGACTTGCTGTCAGCAAGGTGGCCGGGGCGACACATCCCGCCCCCGGTTCACCCGGGGCCACGGGCCGCCCGGAGCATCCCCCCAGGTCATGAGCCGTCCGGATCGCGGATGGTGGTGTTTTGTCTACCATCGCCGGGGTGTTTTCCCCCCTGCCCCGCGTCGGCGCATGCAGGATCCTCTTGCTCCGGAGCCCTGACGCTTCCGGAGGGAACGATGATCCGGGCGACTTCGCCGTCGATCGATGGGCCGGGGTTCGTGACGCCCTGCCACCCCCGGGGTGGCCGGGACGAGGCGTTGGAGGGCGCGGTGGGCGCGGCAGGCGCGGTCCTTGATGACGACGGGACATGGGCGTCGGCAGACACACGATCGCCCGGGCTCTGTCCGCTACCTGACACGCGGACAATCGCACTGGTATCCAAAAATGACAGTTTTGAACTGTAGGATACCACCCATCCTGAATGACCTACTGCAGCGGGGGGCTGGCAGTGTGTGAACGTTTCGGGTAGGCCAGTGGTATGAGCTACGCGGCAACGGGTTGGTGCACGTCCGAGAGCCAGGCGCAGCGGCGACGGCCGCAGCCGAACCGTGGTGAGCGGCGCGGGGGCCGCCCGGGGCGTCCGGGGCGATCCGGCGGTGAGCGGCGAGCGGGTACGGCGGAGCCCGAGTCCCGAATCCGAAGGGACCGGCGCCGCCGAGGCGGCTCGACCCGCCGCGGGCGGACGGTCCACGTCGCACCGGGGGCGCGTCGATGCACGGCCGAGACGCCGACACGACACCGGATACACCCCACGTTGGTGAACAAACGTCAGACACAGTACGGCAGTTCAGTGCAGTCTCAGGTTCAGGTGTGCCCAGAGGGCGGAACGCGACGGGAAAGGGGGTACCAGCGATGACAGCGGGGGACGAGGTCGCAGGTAGGAGACGGAAGGCCCGACTCGGGAGTCGGCCGGAGGAACGCACGGGGGCCCATTGGCAGACATTCTCTGAACCCAGCGAGTAGGATCATGTTTTCGATCAACACGGATGAGTATGTCGAACCCCTACGGAAGCACACACGGCACCTCGCGCTCGGTTCCGCCGGTCGGCGGGCCGCGTGGTCGTTGGAGCCGGAGGAGGCCCTGGGCTTCCTCAAGGGATTGATGCCAAGGATCACCACGGGACCGGGACAGGTGATCCTGGTCAGTGGCGGGATCGCCAGCGGCAAGACCCAGTTGATGCACGACTTCGGCCATGTCGCGACCCAGGCCGGCGCGTTGACGCTGTACGCCACGGGGGCGGCCGACGAGCAGCACGACTTCGGCGTGATCGACCAGTTATTGGCCTCCCTGAGGCTGTCCGCCGAGGTGGCGCGACGGGTGACCGCGATCCGCGGCCCGGCCGACAAGCGGCAACTCGAGGGCTGGCAGAGCGCGATGCGCAGCGCGATCGACGACACGGCGGTGGTCCAGGGGCTCCGCCAGATCCTCCTGGAGCTGGCCGAGGAACACCCCATGGTCGTCCTCATCGACGACCTGCACCTCGTCGACCGGCTCTCGTTCCAGATCCTCCTGCAACTGCAGCGGCGGATTAAGTCGACCAGGCTGCTGATGGTCCTGAGCCAGCCCGACCGGCCGGTCGGCGGCCCCCGGACGCAGTGGGCCAGGGCCGGCCTGCTCCCCCAACACCACATCCGGCTCACGCCCTTGAGCGAGTCCTCGGTCCGCGACTGGGTGCACATGACCCTCGGCGGCGCCGCGACCGCGGCCGTGCCCACTCCGTTGAACGCCGCTGCCGAGTCCTGGGCCGACGCGCTCTCCCTGGTGGGTGCCGACCCCGACGAGGATCCGGGCCTCGACGCGACCGAGGCCCTGGTCGACGCGGCCGACGCCACACCCTGCCACCCCTGTGCCGACCTTCCCGTCCTGATCCGGGAACTCAGCGGCGGCAACCCGCTCCTCGTCGAGGCACTGATCGACGACTGCACCGACCTCGACGGAGACCCCTGCCGCCTTCCGGGCGCCGGATACGCGTACGCCGTGTCCGCGGTGCTCAGCCGGCGCGACCCGCTCCTGCCGAAGGTGGCCGGCGCGCTGGCCGTGCTCAACGGCTACGGCTCCCCGGACACGGTGGCCGAACTCGCCGGGATCGAGATCGACTCCACGGTCGAGATCCTCGACAGCCTGACCGGGGCCGGTCTGCTCGCCGACGGGGCGTTCCGCCACCCGACCGCCGCCTCGGCCGCGCTCGGCTGCCTGTCCCCGGAGGTCCTCTCCGTCCTGCACCTCAGGGCCGCCGAGCTGAAGTACCGCCAGGCGGCGCCGGTCGGCGAGATCGCCCGGCACCTGGTGGCCTCGGCCGCCACGCCCGGCGACTGGGCGTTCCCGGTGCTGTGCGCGGCGGCCGACCACGCGATGCTCGGCGACGACCTGGACTTCTCCCAGCGCTGCCTCAAGGTCGCGCTGGACCTGGCGCCCGGTCACGGGCAGCGCCGCGAGGTGCTGAGCCGGCTCGCCAACGGCACGTTCCGGGTCAACCCGCTGATCACCCAGTCCTACCTCGCGGCGCTGCGCCAGGCCGCCCGGGAGGAGTCCGCCGAGAACGCGGGCCGCGGCCCCTCGGCCGGCGGCCGCGGCTCCACCGCCGGCGGGGCGTCGGCCGTCCCCTCCGGCACCGGCCAGACCGAGTTGGCGATGCTGGCCCGGATGGCGCTGTGGAACGGTGACGAGGCCGGGTTCAAGCAGGCCCTGGAATGCCTGCGGAGCGGCCCGGACGCGCTCGATCCGCAGTCCGAGGCGGTGCTGATGCTCGCCCACCAGTGGTACTTCGGCCCGTCCCGGTCGCAGCTGGCCGAGGACACCGAGCTGGCCGACCTCGACCCGTGGATCGGCACCGCCCGCACCCTGGCCGGCATCTGGGCGCACGGCGGACTGGCCAACACCAGCGCCAACCAGATCCTGCGGAACTGCCGGCTGTCCGACCTCACCTTCGAGGCCCTGCTCACCGCGATCACCGCGCTGGACTACGGCGGCAAGGCCGAGCTGGCCGAGCAGTGGTGCGCCGTGCTGAGCAGCAAGGCGGTCGCGCACGGCGCGGTGACCTGGCAGGCGATGATCGACGGCGTCTGGTCCGGGATCAGCCTGCGGCGCGGGGACATCCCCACCGCGATCGCGCTGGCCGAGTCCTCGCTGCGGATGCAGAGCTGGGGGGTGCCGGTCAGCTACCCGCTGACCACCCTGCTGAGCGCGCACACCGCGACCGGGGACTTCGACAAGGTGGAGAAGACGCTGCGCCATCCGGTGCCGGACGCCGCCTTCAACACCGTCTACGGCCTGCGCTACCTGCGCGCCCGGGGCCGGTACCACCTGGCCGCCGAACGGCCGCTGGCGGCGATCACCGACATCCACGACTGCCGCAGGATGATGCTCCGCCGGGACCTGGACCTGCCGATGCTGGTGCCCTGGCGCAGCGATCTGGCCGAGGCGCACCTGAAGATGGGCGACACCTCACTCGCCCTGAGACTGGCCCGGCAGCAACTCGAACTCTCCTCCGACTCCGATGCCGGCTCCCGCGGGGCCGCCCTGCTCGTCCTCGCCCGGGCCAGTACCGGCGAGGAGCACCACGAGCCCGCGAGCCAGGCGCTGGAGTGCCTCACCGCCGGCGGGGACCGGCTCGAACTGGCGCGGGCGCTGAGGCTGCTGGGTCTGCCCGGGCCGCAGTTCCTGCAGCCGGCGGGGGTGCCCGTCGTCGATCTCGACGACACCCGCCGACGGCTCCGGGCCTCGGCCCTGCTCTCCGACATCACGGTGGAGCCGGAGAGCGAGCCGGCCGACTCGGCCGCGCTGAGCGAGGCCGAGCTGAGGGTGGCCCGGCTGGCCGTCCTCGGCCGGACCAACCGGCAGATCAGCAACGCCCTGTTCATCACGGTGAGCACGGTCGAGCAGCACCTCACCAGGATCTACAAGAAGCTGGGCATCCGGGGCCGGAGCGATCTGCCGGCCTCACTCACGGCCTGACGCGCTCCCCCGCGGGGAGGGAGCGGGCGGCCGGGGAACCGGACGGCCTTCGGGAGATCCCGCCGAACGCGCTTCGTCGAAGCGGGTTCGGCGGGATCTTCCCGTCTGTCGGGCCGGGTCGTCGCCGGCCCGGGTGGTCGCCGCCTACGGCCGGGACCGGGTGCGCCCGGGCGGACCGGTCGGGCCCGACGGCCCGGACGGGCCGGTGGGTCCAGTGGGTCCGGTCGGCCCGGACGGTCCGGTCACGACGTTTCGAGCTCGTCGTCGAGGATCCCGAACAGCTCCTCGGCGGTGATCGCGTCGAGGTCCTTCTCCGGCGCGGGGCCGTCGGCCGTCCTCGGCGCCCCGGGCGCGGCGGCGGCACCGGACGCACTGGCGGCCAGGGCGCGCAGTCCGGCGGTGGCCTCGGAGCGCTCCGGGTCCGTCAGGGCCCCCGACTCCAGCAGGGCCCGGATCGCGGCCAGGTGGTCGGCCAGCGCGGATCCTGCGCTGGGCAGCTCCTCGCCGAGCCGGGCCGCCAGCACGGACACCGCCGGGTAGTCGAAGACGACCGTGGCCGGCAGCCGGCAGCCGGTGACCGCGTCCAGCCGGTTGCGCAGCTCGATCGCGGTCAGCGAGTCGAGGCCGAGCTCGAGGAAGCCCTTGTCCGGGTCGACGGCCTCGGGGCGGTCGTGGCCGAGCACCGCCGCGGTGGCGGCGCGCACCAGCTCGACCAGCGCGTCCACCCGGTCGCGCCCGCCCAGCTCGGCGATCCGGGCCCAGGCCCCGCCCGCGGCCGGTCCGCCCGCGCCGTCGGCGCCCGTCCCCGGCCCCGCCGCCGCCCGGGGGCGCGCGGGTCCGCGGAGCAGGCCGCGCAGCAGCGGCGGAACCTCGCCGGCCTCCGCGGCCTGGGCGGCGAGTGCGGAGAGGTCGAGGTTGACCGGCAGCAGGACCGGCTCGTCGCCGCGGACCGCCGCGTCGAACAGGGCGAGCCCCTCGGCCACCGGGAGTTCCCGGACGCCGCCCCGGGCCAGCCGGACCCGGTCGGAGTCCCGCAGCCCGGCGCCCATCCCGCCGCCCGCCGTCTCGTCCGCCCACAGGCCCCAGGCCAGGCTGTGCGCGACCCGGCCGTCGGCGGCGCGCCGGGCGGCCAGGGCGTCGAGGAACGCGTTGGCCGCCGCGTAACTGCCCTGGCCCGCGGCACCGAGGGTGCCGCTGACCGAGGAGAACAGCACGAACATGGCCAGGTCGAGGTCCTCGGTCAGGGCGTGCAGGTTCCAGGCCGCGTCGATCTTCGGGCGCAGCACCCCCGCCATCCGCTGCGGGGTCAGCGAGCCGATCACGCCGTCGTCGACCACGCCCGCCGCGTGCACCAGCCCGGTCAGCGGCCGGTCGGCGGGGATCGAGCCGAGCAGCCGCTCCAGCGCGTCCCGGTCGGCGGCGTCGCAGGCGGCCACGGTCACCTCGGCGCCCAGCCCGGTCAGTTCGGCGGCCAGCTCGGCCGCGCCGGGGGCCTGCGGACCCCTGCGGCCGGCCAGCAGTAGGTTCCGGACGCCGTGGCCGGTCACCAGGTGCCGGGCGAGTGCGGCGCCGAGCGCGCCGGTGCCGCCGGTGACCAGCACGGTGCCCGCGGGGTCGAGCGCGGGGCGGGCCGCCGGCTTTGGCCGGGTGCGGGCCAACCGCGGTACCGCGAGCCCGCCGGCCCGCACGGCGACGCACGGTTCGCCGCTCAGCGCGAGGTCGAGCGCGGCGGCCGGCAGCGCGGCGTCCGGGGCCGGCCCCGACGCGGTGCCCGCCGTGCCGGCGGCCTCCAGGTCCAGCAGGGCGAAGCGGCCGGGGTACTCCTGCTGGACGGTGCGGATCAAGCCCCAGAGCGGGGCGTGCACCAGGTCCGTGACGGTGTCCCCGGGGCCGGCGGCGACCGCCCCGCGGGTCACCACGACCATCCGGTGCTCGGCGAACCGCCGGTCGGCGGCCCAGCCCTGCACCAGGGCGAGCATCCGGTCCGCGGCGGCGCGGGCGGCGGACGCGTCCTGCTCCTGCGGCGGCGCCCAGCACGGGACGAGGACGAGCGGTGCCGCCGCGCCGGTGCCCGGCCGCGGGCCGGCCGCGGCCAGCGCGTCCCAGTCCGGGTACGCCAGGACCGGGTGCCCGGCGGCCGCCAGTGCCGCGCCGAGCCCGAGGCCGTCGGCGCCCAGGACGGTGCGGGCGGCGGGCTCGGCGGCCGGGGACGGCTGCCCGGGGTCGGCCGCGGGAGCCCAGTCGAGGCGGAACAGCCGGTCCGCTCCGGTGCCCGCCGCCGGGCCGCCGGGGGCCGGGATCGAGCGGAAGGCGAGTTCCGCGACGCTCAGGACCGGCCGGCCGTCCGGGTCGGCCGCGCTGATCGCCGCCGCGTCGGGGCCGTGGAACGCGACCCGCACCCGCAGCGCCGCGGCGCCCGCCGCGTGCAGCCGCACGCCCGACCAGGAGAACGGCACCATGCCCCGGTCGGTCTGCGGCCCGGCGAAGCCGACCGCGTGCATGACCGAGTCCAGCAGCGCCGGGTGCAGGCCGAAGGCACCGGCCTCCTCCTGCTCCGACGCGGGCAGCGCGACCTCGGCGTAGATCTCCTCCCCCGAGGTCCACACCGCGGTGAGCCCGCGGAAGGCGGGACCGTAGGCGTACCCCTGCTCGGCGAGGGCCGGGTAGACGCCGGAGAGGTCCAGGGCGGTGGCCGCGGCCGGCGGCCAGGCCTCCGGCAGGGGCTCGGCGGTGTCCGCGGCCGGGTCCGGGTCCGCGGCGAGGGTGCCGACCGCGTGCCGGGCCCAGCCCGGTTCGCCCGCTCCGGCGGCCGTCGCGGCCGGGCGGGAGTGGATGGTGACGGTGCGCCGGCCCGCCTCGTCCGCTCCGCCCACCGCGACCCGCAGGTCCGTGCCCGCCGCGGCGTCCAGCACCAGCGGGGCCTCCAGGGTGAGCTCCTCCAGCAGCGGGCAGCCGACCTCGTCGCCGGCCCGGACGGCGAGTTCCACGAACCCGGTGCCGGGCAGCAGGACCGCGCCGTGGACGGCGTGGTCGGCCAGCCAGGGCCGGGAGGTCGGGGAGATCCGGCCGGTCAGCACGACCCCGCCGGATTCGGGCAGGTCCACGACCGCGCCCAGCAGCGGGTGGGCCGCCGCGCCCTGGCCGGCGCCGGCCGAGCCCGCGGCCGGCGCGCCGCCCGTCGAGCGGCCGAGCCAGTACTCGCGCTGCTCGAACCCGTACCTGGGCAGGTCCACCCGGCGGGCGCCGCTGCCCGCGTAGTAGGTGTGCCAGTCGACCGGCGCCCCGTGGGCGTGCAGGGCGCCGAGGGCGGCCGCGAGCGTCGTCTCCTCGGCCCGGCCCTTGCGGAGCAGCGGGACGGCCAGGACGTCCTCGGCGGAGTCGAGGCACTGGCCGACGAGGGCGGTCAGCGTGGCGTCCGGGCCGAGTTCGACGAAGCGGGTCACCCCCTGGTCGCGCAGGGTCCCGATGCCGTCGGCGAACCGCACCGTCTCCCGCACGTGCCGCACCCAGTACTCGGGGTCCTGGAGCTCGCCGGCCGCGACCAGGGCGCCGGTCAGGTTCGACACCACCGGGATCCGGGCGAGCCGGTACTCCAGGCCCTTGGCCGTCCTGCGGAACTCGTCGAGCATCGGCTCCATCAGGGCCGAGTGGAAGGCGTGCGAGACGGTCAGGCGGCGGGTCCGCTCGAAGCCGGCCACCGACTTTGCCACCGCCGCCGCGTCGCCGGAGACCACCACCGACCGCGGCCCGTTGACCGCCGCGACGTCCGCTCCGGGCACCAGGGCCGCGCGCACCTCGGGCTCGCCGGCCACGACCGCGACCATCTCCCCGCCCTCGGGCAGCGCCTGCATCAGCCGGCCGCGGGCCGCGACCAGGGCGCAGGCGTCGGGCAGCGACCAGACCCCGGCCGCGTACGCCGCCGAGAGCTCGCCGATCGAGTGCCCGGCCACGAAGTCCGGGCGCAGCCCCCAGGACTCCGCCAGGCGGTACAGCGCCACCTCGACGGCGAACAGCGCGGCCTGGGCGTAGCCGGTCCGGTTCAGGGCCCCGTCGTCCGCGCCGATCACGGCGCGCAGCGGCCGGTCCAGGTGCCGGTCCAGTTCGGTGCACACCTCGTCGAACGCGGCCGCGAACGCGGGGAAGGCCGCGGCGGCGCCGGCTCCCATCCCGGCCCGCTGGGCGCCCTGGCCGGTGAACAGGAACGCGGTGGCCGCGCCGGGCCGCACCACGCCGCCCAGCACCGACGGCGACGGGCGGCCCGCGGCGAGCGCGGCCAGGCCGTCGAGCAGCTCAGCGGTGTCGGCGCCGAGCACCACCGCGCGGTGGTCCAGGGCGGCGCGGGAGGTGGCGAGCGAGAACCCGACGTCGACCGGGCCGGCCGCCCGGTCCGGGCCGCGCCCGAGGAGGGCGTCGCGCAGCCGGGCCGCCTGCACCGGCAGGGCGTCGGCGCTGTGCGCCGACACCGGCCAGAGCAGCGGCCCCGCCGGGGCGGCGACCTCCCGCGCGGGCTCCTCGGCGCGGAACTCCTCCAGGATCACGTGCGCGTTCGTCCCGCTGATCCCGAACGAGGAGACGCCGGCCCGGCGCACCCGCTCCCCGGCGGGCCAGGGCACCGGCTCCTTCAGCAGCTCGACCCGGCCGGCCGTCCAGTCCACCTGCGGGGACGGCTCGTCGCTGTACAGGCTCCGGGGCAGCACACCGTGCCGCATCGCCATCATCATCTTCACGACCCCGGCGACCCCGGCGGCGGCCTGGGCGTGGCCCATGTTCGACTTGACCGACCCCAGCCACAGGGGCCGGCCGTCGGCGCGCTCCTGCCCGTAGGTCGCCAGCAGGGCCTGGGCCTCGATCGGGTCGCCGAGCCGGGTGCCGGTGCCGTGGCCGTCCACCGCGTCCACGTCCGCCGCCGCCAGGCCCGCGTCCGCGAGGGCGGCCCGGATCACCCGCTGCTGCGAGGGGCCGTTCGGCGCGGTGAACCCGCTCGACGCCCCGTCGGAGTTGACCGCCGTGCCGCGCACCACGCCCAGGATCCGGCGCCCGTTGCGGATCGCGTCCGACAGCCGCTCGACCGCCAGGACGCCGGCGCCCTCGGCCCAGCCGACCCCGTCCGCCGACGCCGAGTACGACTTGCAGCGCCCGTCCGAGGCCAGGCCGCGCTGCCGGGAGAACTCGATGAACGCCTCGGGCGTGGCCATCACCGTCACGCCGCCGACCAGCGCGAGCGAGCACTCCCCGCGGCGCAGCGCCTGCGCGGCCAGGTGGAGGCCGACGAGCGAGGACGAGCAGGCCGTGTCCACCGTCATCGACGGGCCTTCCAGCCCCAGGGTGTAGGAGACCCGGCCGGAGACCACGCTGAGTTCGGTACTGGTCAGCAGGTGGCCGGCGGCGTCCGCCGCGTCGGCGCCGCGCACCCCGTAGTCGGAGAAGCTGCACCCGGCGAACACCCCGGTGGCGCTGCCGCGCAGGCCGATCGGGTCGATGCCCGCGTCCTCCAGGGCCTCCCAGGAGCACTGGAGGAACAGCCGCTGCTGCGGGTCCATCGCCAGCGCCTCCCGGGGGGAGATGCCGAAGAACCCGGCGTCGAACCGCGCGGCGTCCGCCACGAACCCGCCGGACTTCGCATAGGTCGTGCCGGCGTGCTCCGGGTCGGGGTGGTAGATGCCGTCGATGTCCCAGCCCCGGTCGGCGGGGAAGTCGCCGACGGCGTCGATCCCGCCGGAGACCAGCTCCCAGAGCGCGTCGGCGCCGTCGACGGCGCCCGGGTAGCGGCAGCCGACGCCGACCACCGCGAGCGGCTCGGCCGCCGCGGCGGCCAGCTGCTGGTTCTGCCGGCGCAGCCGCTTGGCCTCCTTGAGGGACGCCCGCAGCGCCTCTTCCAGACGTTCGGTGGAGCCGGTCACGTGCGGGCCTCGCAATCTTCCGGGGGAGGAACGGTCAACGGGATGCGCCGTCGCTGAGCGCGAGGTCGATCAGGCTCTGGGTGTCCAGGTCGTCGAGGTCGTCGTCGTCCTCGTCGTCGTCGGACGCGACGGTGGCGGCGGCAGCCGCGGCAGCAGCGGGCACCGGCGGGCCGGCGGCGGCGCCGTCGAGCTCGGCCAGGCCGAGCAGGACCTCGTACACGCCGGCCGCGCGCAGCCGCTCCACCGGGATCGAGCCGAACGCCCGGCGCAGCGCGGCGACCTCCTCCGGGTCGCCGGACGGCCCGGCCGCGGCCGCCTCGGGCACGAACCGCTCGCGCAGGTGCGTGGCGAGCTCGGCCGGGTTCGGGTAGTCGAAGACCACCGTGGCCGGCAGCCGCAGGCCGCTGGCCGTGGCCAGCCGGTTGCGCAGTTCGACCGTGGTCAGCGAATCGAAGCCCATGTTCTGGAAGGGCTGGTTCGGGCCGATCGCCCCGGCGCCCGCATGCCCGAGCACGGTGGCGGCCAGGCCGCGCACCAGGTCCTCGAAGACGCGCTGCGCGCCGCCGGTGTCCAGGCCGGCGAGCCGGGCGGAGAGCACGGCCGGCCCGTCGTGGGCCGCGGCCGCCGCCGCGCGGGGCGCTCCTCCCCCGCCCGGTCCGCCCGCTCCACCCGGTCCGGCCAGCTCGTTCAGGATGGCGGGCAGTTCGGCGCCCTGGGCGCGCAGGGCGCCCCGGTCCAGGCGGATCGGCACCAGGATCGGCGCGGCCAGGTCGAGCGCCGTGTCGAACAGGGCCAGGCCCTCCTCGGTCGACAGGCCGAGCACGCCGGCCCGGGCCATCCGGATCAGGTCGGTCTGCGGCAGCTCTCCGGACATGCCGCGCTCGGCCCACATGCCCCAGGCCAGCGACTGCCCGGCCAGGCCCCGGGCGCGCCGGTGCGCGGCCAGGGCGTCCAGGAAGGAGTTGGCCGAGGCGTAGTTGGCCTGCCCCGGCGCGCCCCAGGTCCCGGCGGCCGAGGAGAACACCACGAAGGCCGCGAGGTCCAGGTGCGCCGTCAGCTCGTGCAGGTGCCAGGCGACGTCGGCCTTGGGGCGCAGCACGGTGTCCATCCGCTCGGGGTTCAGCGACCCGAGCACGCCGTCGTCCAGGACGCCCGCGCAGTGCACGACGCCGCTCAGCGGCCGGTCGGCGGGGACGGAGGCGAGCAGCGCCGCCAGCGCGGCCGGGTCGGCGGCGTCACAGGCCTCCAGCCTGACGTCGGCGCCGAGTCCGGACAGTTCGGCGGTCAGCTCGGCGGCTCCGGGCCCCTCCGGGCCGCGCCGGCTGACCAGCAGCAGGCTGTCGACGCCGTGCGCGGTGACCAGGTGCCGGGCGATCAGGCCGCCGAGCACGCCCGTGCCGCCGGTCAGCAGCACGGTGCCGGCGGACAGCTCCCGCCCGGCGGCGGGGTCCGGCCACGCGGTGTCCCCGGACGGGCCGAGGCTGTCCGCGGCCCTGGCCAGGCGCGGCACCAGGAGCCGCTCGCCGCGCAGGGCGACCTGGTGCTCGTCCAGGGCGAGCGCGGCGGCCAGCGCGTCGGAGCCGGAGCCGGAACCGGGGTCCTGGTCGAGGTCGAGGTCGATCAGCATCGCCCGGCCCGGGTTCTCCACCTCGGCCGTGCGCACCAGGCCCCAGACCGCCGCGGCGGCCAGGTCGGTGACCGCCGGGTCCTCCGGCCCGGTCGCCATCGCGCACCGGGTGACCACGACCAGACGGGAACCGTCCAGCAGTTCCTCCTCCAGCCAGCCCTGGACCAGGGCGAGCATCCGGTGCACCGCCGTGTGCACCCCCGCGATGCCGGGTTCGTCGTCCGCGCCCGGCAGGCAGGGCACCACGACCAGCTCCGGCGGCTGCGCACCGGCCGCCAGCGCGGCGCGCAGCGCGGCCAGGTCGGGGTGGACCGCGCCGGCACCCGACTGTTCGAGCGCCGCCGCGATGCCCGCGGTGTCCGCGCCGACGACCGCCCAGGTACGGGCGCTCCCGCGCGGGCGCTCGGCCGGCTCGGCCGGGATCCAGTTCAGCACGAGCAGGGAGTCGTCGGCGGAGTCCGCGACCGGCTGCGGGGCGGGACGCACCGCCAGCGACTCGGCCGAGAAGACCGGCGCCCCGGTGCCGTCGGCACAGTGCACGCCGACGGCGCCGCCCTCGGCCGGACGCACCCGCACCCGCAGCGCGCCGGCACCCCGGGCGTGCAGGGCCATCTCCCCCCAGGAGAACGGGACCATCGGAGGCCCGTCGACCGCCTCGGTGTCGCGCAGCGCACCGGCGTGCAGCGCCGAGTCCAGCAGCGCCGGGTGCACGGCGAACCCGTCGGTCGGCGCGCCCTCGGGCAGCGCCACCTCCGCGAACACCTCCTCGCCCCGGCGCCAGGCGGCCCGCAGCCCCTGGAACACCGGGCCGTAGCGCAGCCCCGACGCGGACAGCGTCGGATAGACCTCGGAGACGTCGAGCTGCTCCGCCCCCTGCGGCGGCCAGACCGCCAGATCGGTGAAGCCGTCGATCGCGGCCTCGGCCAGCCGGCCGCTCGCGTGCCGCAGCCACTCGGCGGTCGACGGCGCGTCGGCCGCCCGCGAGTACACCGCGACCGGCCGCCTGCCGTCCGCCTCGGCCGCGCCCACCCGCACCTGGACGGCACGCGCCGCGGCGGCCCGGCCCGGCTCGTCCGGGCCGAACACCAGCGGGGCTTCGAGGATCAACTCCTCCACCTGGCCGCAGCCCGCGCGCTCGCCCGCCGTCAGCGCCAGATCGGCGAACGCGGTGCCCGGCAGCAGGATCTGGCCGGACACGACGTGGTCGGCGAGCCACGGGAACGCGTCGAGGGACAGCCGCCCGGTCAGCACCCAGCCCTGCCCGTCGGCCAGCGCGGTGCCGGCGCCGAGGAAGGGGTGCTCGACCGCTTCGAGCCCGGTGTCGGCGACGTCGCGTCCGGAGTCGGAGCGCAGCCAGTAGCGGTGGCGCTGGAAGGGGTAGGTGGGCAGGTCGGTGGTGGCGGTGCCCGGGTAGAAGGCGGCCCAGTCGACGGTGGTGCCGTGGGCGTGGAGTGCGGCGAGGGCGGTGACGGCCGACTGCTCCTCGGGGCGGTCCTTGCGCAGGGTGGGGAGGAGGACGTGGCCGTCGTCCAGGACGTGTCCGGCCATGGCGGTCAGGACGGCGTCGGGGCCCAGTTCGAGGAAGCGGGAGGCGCCGGTGGTGGCGAGGGTGGTGAGGGCGTCGGCGAAGCGGACACTCTCGCGGACCTGGCGCACCCAGTACTCCGGGTCGCTCAACTCCCCTTCAGCGGCGAGCTTTCCGGTGAGGGTGGAGACCACCGGGACGGTCGGCTCGTTGTACGTGAGCTTCGCGGCGACGGCCCGGAACTCCTCCAGCATGGGCTCCATCAGGGCGGAGTGGAAGGCGTGCGAGACCGTCAGTGCTTTGGACCGCTCGAACCGGGCCGCGACGGTGGCGACCGCCTCGGCGTCGCCCGAAATGACCACCGCGCGGGGGCCGTTGACGGCGGCGATGTCGACGCCCGGCACCAGTGCGGCGCGGACCTCGGCCTCGGTGGCGACGATCGCGACCATCGCCCCGCCGGTCGGCAGGGCCTGCATCAGCCGGGCCCGCGCCGAGACCAGCGCGCACGCGTCCTCCAGCGACCACACCCCGGCCGCGTGGGCGGCGGCGAGTTCACCGATCGAGTGCCCGGCCACGAAGTCCGGCGTGACGCCCCAGGACTCGAACAGCCGCAGCAGCGCCACCTCGACCGCGAACAGCGCGCACTGCGCGTAGCCCGTCCGGTCGAGCAGCCCCTCCTCCGACGGCGACCACATCACATCCTTCAGCGGACGCTCAAGCCCCTTGTCCAGGACGGCGCACACCTCGTCCAGGGCGGCGGCGAACACCGGGAACGCGCGGTACAACTCCGCACCCATCCCGACCCGTTGCGAGCCCTGGCCGGTGAACAGGAACGCCAACCGGCCCGCCGTGTTCGTCCCGTGGACGAAACCCGCTGCCTCGGCCCCCCGCGCCAGCGCGCTCAGGCCCGCCAGCAGCTCCTCGCGGTCCGAGCCGACGACCACCGCGCGGTGCTCGAAGTGCGTCCGCCCGGTCGCCAACGCCAGCCCGATCAGGGGCAGTTCACCCGCCGGAAGGTCCAGCAGCCGCCCCGCCTGCGCCCGCAGCGCCTCCGGCGTGCGCGCCGACACCGGCCACGCCACCACACCGGCAGGGCCGGGCGTGACGTCCTCCGCGACGGCGTACTCGCCGGGCTCCTCCACGATCACATGCGCGTTCGTCCCGCTGAGCCCGAACGCCGACACCCCGGCCCGCCGGGGTCGCTCCCCCGCCGGCCACGGCACCTCGTCGGTCAGCAGCCGGACGTCCCCGGCACTCCAGTCCACGTGCGGGGAGGGCGCATCGACGTGCAGGGTGCGCGGCAGCACACCGTGCTCCATGGCCAGCACCATCTTCATCACACCGGCCACGCCCGCCGCCGCCTGGGTGTGCCCGAAGTTGGACTTCACCGAGCCCAGCCACAGCGGCCGACCCTCCGCCCGCTCGCGCCCGTAGGTCGCCAAGAGCGCCTGCGCCTCGATCGGGTCGCCCAGCGTCGTCCCGGTGCCGTGCGCCTCGACCGCGTCCACCTCGGCCGCCGTCAGCCCCGCATCGGCCAACGCCGCCCGGATCACCCGCTGCTGCGACGGACCGTTCGGGACGCTGAAGCCACTCGACGCGCCGTCCTGGTTCACCGCGCTGCCACGGATCACGGCCAGGACCCGGTGCCCGTTGCGGCGGGCGTCGGACAGCCGCTCCAACAGCAGCACTCCCACGCCCTCCGAGCAGCCGACCCCGTCGGCCGTCGCGGCGAACGCCTTGCAGCGGCCGTCGGGGGCGAGACCGCGCTGCTCGCTGAAGTAGACGAACATGTCGGGTTCGGTCATCACCGTGACGCCGCCGGCCAGGGCGAGCGTGCACTCGCCCCGGCGCAGCGCCTGGGCGGCCAGGTGCAGGCCGACCAGCGAGGACGAGCACGCGGTGTCCACCGACACCGCCGGGCCCTCCAGGCCCAGGGTGTAGGAGACCCGCCCGGAGATCAGGCTGCCGTCGCTGCTGCCCGGGCCGTAGTCGTGGTACATCACCCCGGCGTAGACCCCGGTCGCGCTGCCGCGCAGCGCGCCCGGCCGGATCCCGGCCCGCTCCAGGGCCTCCCACGACGCCTCCAGCAGCAGCCGCTGCTGCGGGTCCATGCCCAGGGCCTCGCGCGGCGAGATGCCGAAGAACTCCGCGTCGAACTCGCCCGCGCCGTCGACGAAGCCGCCGTCCAGCGAGTAGGTGGTGCCGGGCGTGTAGGCCGCGTCGCGGGCGGCGGACCCGGGCTCGTAGAGCCGCCCCAGGTCCCAGCCGCGGTCACCGGGGAAGGTGCCGACCGCGTCCACGCCGTCGGCGACCACCCGCCACAGCTCCTCCGGCGAGGTGACCCCGCCGGGGAAGCGGCAGCCCATGCCGATGATCGCCACGGGCTCGCCCTGGGCCGCCGTCAGCCGGTCGTTCTCCCGGCGCAGCACCGCGTTGTCCAGGACCGCCTGGCGCAGGGCCGCGACGATCCGCTCGGTGGATTCCGACTCGCTCACGACTGGTCATCCTGTTCGCCGTAGACCGACTTCATCAGTTCCTCGACACTCATGGCGGCGATCTCCTGCTGGAGCGACGCGCTCTCGGCGGCGGCGGCGCCGTCCGTCGCCGGCCCGGCCTGGCCCTCGGGGCCGTCCGGCACCAGCTCGTCCAGCAGGTAGTCCGCCAGCGGCTGCGCCGTCGGGTAGTCGAAGATCAGCGTCGCGGGCAGGCGCAGCCCGGTCTCGGCGCCGATCCGGTTGCGCAGTTCGACCGCCGCCAGGGAGTCCAGGCCCAGGTCGGTGAAGCCCTTGTCCGGGTCGATCTGGGTGGCGTCGGGGTAGCCGAGCACGCCCGCGGTGTGCCGCAGGACCACGTCGAGCACGACCGCCGTCCGCTTCTCCGGGGCCATCGCCGCCAGCCGCAGGTCCAGGGCCACCTCCGGGGTTCCGGAGCCGGCCGCGGCGGCGGCCAGGGTGCGCCGGGCCGGGCCGCGAAGCAGGCCGCGCAGCAGGGCCGGCGGTTCGGGCCGGGTCCGGCCGGCCGGGACCGGCGGGCGCGGGGCCAGCTTGATCGGGGCCAGGGCCGGGTCGGCGGTGCCGAGCGCGGCGTCGAACAGCGCCAGGCCCTCCTGCGCGGACAGTTCGGCGACGCCGGAGCGGGCGAGCCGCTCCAGGTCCACCTGGTCCTCGCTGCCCTGCCACGGGCCCCAGGCCAGGGCCTTGGCCGGCAGGCCCTGGGCGGCCCGGTACTCGGCGAGGGCGTCGAGGAAGACGTTGGCCGCCGCGTAGTTCGCCTGCCCGGCGGTCAGCACCAGGCCGCCGGCCGAGGAGTAGAGCACGAAGGCCTTGAGGTCCAGCCCCTTGGTCAGTTCGTGCAGGTGCCAGGCGGCGTCCACCTTGGGCCGCAGCACCGCGTCGACCTGGCCGGCGGTCAGGGAGCCGAACACGGCGCTGTCCATCAGTCCGGCCGCGTGCACGACGGCGGTGAGCGGATGCCCGGCGGGGACCGAGCCGAGGAGTCCGGCGAGCGCTTCGGGGTCGGTCACGTCGCAGGCCGCGAAGGTGACCTCCGCCCCGAGCCGGCCGAGTTCGGCGGCCAGTTCGGCGGCGCCCGGGGCGTTCGACCCCTGACGGCTGGTCAGCAGCAGGTGCCGCACGCCGTACTCGGCCGCCAGGTGCCGGGCCAGGTGGCCGCCCAGCAGGCCGGCGCCACCGGTGATCAGCACCGTGCCCTCCGGGTCCCAGGCGGCCGGCTCGGCCGGGAGCGGTTCGGCCCGCTCCAGGCGGGGCAGCCAGACCGCGCCCTCGCGCACCGCGGCCTCCGGCTCGCCCGAGGCGACGACCGCGGGCAGCGCCGCCAGCGAGGCGGGCGAGCCGTCGGTGTCGACCAGGACCAGCCGGTCCGGGTTCTCCGCCTGCGCCGACCGGATCAGACCCCACAGCGGGGCCTGGACCAGGTCCGGGCCCTGCGTGTCGGAGGGGGTCGTGACGGCGCCGGTGGTCAGCACGACGAGGCGGGCCTGCGCGTATCCCGGCTCGGCGAGCCAGTCGGCGACGTCGGCCAGCGTGCGGTGGACCAGCGTCCTGACCTCCTCCGGCACGGCGCCCGGGCCGGACGCGCAGGTCAGCACGACCACCTCGGGGTGCCGCGCCTCGGTGACGGGGACCACCGGGAACGGCAGGGCCGGGCCGTCCCCGGCGCCGAGCAGCGCCCAGCCCTCGGGGGCGGCGGCCGGGCCGGCGGCGGGGGCTGGCTGCCAGCCGATCCGCAGCAGCGCGTCCCGGGCCGGGTCCGCCCCGCCGAGGCGGTCGGCGGTGACCGGGCGGACCACCAGCGAGTCGATCCGGGCCACCGGCGCTCCGGCCGGGTCGGCCAGGTCCAGGGTGGTGCCCTTGGCACCGGGCAGCACCCGGACCCGCAGCGCGCTCGCGCCCGCCGCGTACAGCCGCACCCCGGTCCAGGCGAACGGGATGGTCGCCTCGCCGACGGCCTTCGGGCCGCCGTCCACCAGGAAGTCCATGGCGCCCAGGGCGGAGTCCAGCAGCGCCGGGTGGATTCCGAAGCCCGTGGTGTCGGTGCCCTCCGGCAGGGCGATCTCGGCGAAGACCTCCGCGACGGCGCCGTCCTCGGCGCGGCGGACCCAGATCGCCCGCATCCCCTGGAAGACGGGGCCGTAGCCGAAGCCGAGCCCGGCCAGGTCGGCGTAGACGCCGCCGATGTCCAGCGGCTCGGCGTCGGCCGGCGGCCACGCGGCGGCCTCGAAGGACTGCCCGGCCCGGTCGCCGCGGGCGAGCGTGCCGGCCGCGTGCTGGGTCCAGGGCGCGCCGACGGCGGCCGAGTCGCGCGAGTACACCGCCAGCGTGCGCCGGCCGGCCCGCTCTCCGCCGAGCACCACGCGGACGCTGGTGGAGACGCCTTCCTGGAGGATCAGCGGGGCCTGCTGGGTCAGCTCCTCCAGCAGGTCGAACCCGACCTCGTCGCCGGCCCGGACCGCCAGTTCCACGAACGCCGCGCCGGGAAGCAGCGCGGTGTCCATCACCCGGTGGTCGCGCAGCCACGGCTGGCGGGCGAGCGAGAGCGTCCCGGTGAGCACCACGCCGCCGGTGTCCGGCAGCTCGACCACGGCGCCGAGCAGCGGGTGCCCGGCACCGTCCACACCGGCCGAGGCCACGTCGCCGGCCGGAGCGGTGGCGTTGAGCCAGTACTCCTTGCGCTGGAAGGCGTAGGTCGGCAGGGACACCTTGCGGGCGCCGCGCCCGGCGAACACCCCGTGCCAGTCCACCGCGACGCCGCGCACGTGCAGGCCGGCCAGGGCGTGCAGCACGGTCCTGGTCTCCTCGCCGGTGCGGCGCAGGGTCGGGAGCAGCACCTGGCCGTCGTCGACGCTGTGTCCGGCCATGCCGGTGAGGACGGCGTCGGGGCCGAGTTCCACGAACCGGGAGACGCCGCTGGTGGCGAGGGTGGTGACCGCGTCGGCGAAGCGGACGCTCCCGCGGACCTGGCGCACCCAGTAGTCGGGGCTGCCGAGTTCCTCGGCGGTGGCGAGCCGTCCGGTGAGGGTGGAGACCACCGCGACGGTCGGCTCCCGGTAGGTCAGCTTCGCGGCGACGGCCCGGAACTCCTCCAGCATCGGCTCCATCAGGGCCGAGTGGAAGGCGTGCGAGACGGTCAGGGCCTTGGTCCGCCCGAATCCGGCGGCGACCTGGGCGACCGCCTCCTCGTCACCCGAAATGACCACCGCGCGGGGGCCGTTGACGGCGGCGATGTCCACGCCCGGCACCAGCGCGGCCAGGACCTCGGCCTCGGGGGCGGCGATCGCGACCATCGCCCCGCCGGTCGGCAGGGCCTGCATCAGCCGGGCCCGGGCCGCGACCAGGGCGCACGCGTCCTCCAGCGACCAGACGCCGGCGGTGTAGGCGGCGGCGAACTCGCCGATCGAGTGCCCGGCCACGTAGTCCGGCCGCACACCCCAGGACTCGAACAGCCGCAGCAGTGCCACCTCGACGGCGAACAGCGCGCACTGCGCGTAGCCCGTCCGGTCGAGCAGGCCGTCCTCCGGCGGGGACCACATCACGTCCTTCAGCGGGTGCTCCAGCCCCTGGTCCAGGACGGCGCACACCTCGTCCAGCGCGGCGGCGAAGACCGGGAACACCCGGTACAGCTCCGCGCCCATGCCCACGCGCTGCGAACCCTGACCGGTGAACAGGAACGCCAGCCGGCCCGACGAGCGGGCGGTCGCCCGGACCAGGCCGGCGGACGCGCCGCCCGAGGCCAGGTCGGTCAGGGCGCGCACCGCGGCCTCGCGGTCCGCGGCCAGGACCACCGCGCGGTGGTCGAGCGCGGCGCGGGTGGTGGCCGCGGAGAAGGCCGTGTCCAGCAGCTCGGTCGACGCGTCCAGCCGCTCGGCGAGCCGCGCGGCCTGCTCGCTCAGCGCGTCCGCCGTGCTGCCGGAGACGGTCAGCGGGATCAGCGGCAGCGCCGGCGCGGGTTCCGCGGCGCGCTCCGGCCGGGTCGGGCGGGCCGGCGGGGCCTCCTCGACGATCACGTGCGCGTTGGTGCCGCTGATGCCGAAGGAGGAGATGCCGGCGCGGCGCGGACGGCCCTGCGGGGTCCACGGCCGTGCCTCGGTGAGCAGCTGCACGGCGCCGCTGGACCAGTCCACGTGCGGGGACGGCGCGTCGACGTGCATGGTCCTGGGCAGCAGGTCGTGGCGCAGCGCCTGCACCACCTTGATCACCGCCGCCGCGCCGCCGGCGGCCTGCGCGTGGCCGATGTTGGACTTCACCGAGCCGAGCCACAGCGGCCGGTCGGCCGGTCGGCCCTGGCCGTAGGTGGCCAGCAGCGCCTGCGCCTCGATCGGGTCGCCCAGCCGGGTGCCCGAGCCGTGCGCCTCGACCGCGTCCACCTCGGCCGGGGTGAGCGCCGCCGCGGCCAGCGCGGCGTGGATCACCCGCTCCTGGGACGGGCCGTTCGGGGCGGTCAGACCGTTGGAGGCGCCGTCCTGGTTCACCGCGGAGGCCCGCACCACGGCCAGCACCTCGTGCCCGTTGCGCCGGGCGTCGGACAGCCGCTCCAGCAGCAGCAGGCCCGCGCCCTCGGCCCAGCCGACGCCGTCGGCCGCCGCGGCGAAGGACTTGCAGCGGCCGTTGGGCGACAGCACGCCCTGCCGGCTGGAGTCCACGAACAGGTCGGTGGCGGAGAGCACCGTGACACCGCCGGCGAGGGCCAGCGAGCATTCGCCGTTGCGCAGCGCCTGGGTCGCCAGGTGCAGGCTGACCAGCGAGGAGGAGCAGGCCGTGTCCACGGTCAGGGACGGGCCCTCCAGGCCGAGCAGGTAGGAGATCCGGCCGGAGACCACCGCGCCGGAGCTGCCGTTGGCCAGGTAGCCCTCGACGTCGGCCGGCGCGTCCTTGAGGCGGCTGCCGTAGTCGTCGTACATGGCGCCGGCGAAGACGCCGGTCAGGCTGCCCTTGAGCGACTTCGGGTCGATCCCGGCGTGCTCGATGGTCTCCCAGGCGGTCTCCAGCAGCAGCCGCTGCTGCGGGTCCATGGCCATCGCCTCGCGCGGACCGATGCCGAAGAACGCCGGGTCGAACCAGGCCGCCTCGTGCAGGAACCCGCCCTCGTGGGCGTAGGTCTTGCCGCGCTTGCCGGGCACCGGGTCGTAGACCCCGGCGATGTCCCAGCCGCGGTTGGTCGGGAACTCGGTCACCGCGTCCACGTTGTCGACCAGCAGGCGCCACAGGTCCTCGGGCGAGGCGACCCCGCCGGCGTAGCGGCAGCCCATGCCGATGATCGCGATCGGCTCGTCCGAACGGCCGCGGGCGGTGGTGGCGGGCCTGGTCCCGGCCGCCGGCTCGGCGGTCTCCAGCAGCCGGCCCATGATGAACTCGGACACGGCCCGGGCGGTCGGGTAGTCGAAGACCATGGTGGCGGGCAGCGCGAGCCCGGTGGCCGAGCTGAGCGCGTTGCGCAGTTCCACCGCGGCCAGGGAGTCGAAGCCCAGTTCCTTGAACGCCCGGTCCCCCTCGATCGCCGAGGCGTCGGCGTGGCCGAGCACCGCGGCGATCTGGGTGGACACCAGCTCCAGCAGCACCCGGTCGCGTTCGGCGCCGGCCAGGCCGGCCAGGCGCTGGGCCAGGGCGAGCCCGCCGCGGGCCTGGCCCGCGGCGCGGGCCGTGCGACGCACCGGGGCCGGGGCGAAGGCGCGCAGCAGGGCGGGCAGGTCCTCGGCGCGGGCGCGCAGGGCGGCCGGGTCCAGGCGCAGCGCGGCCAGCACCGCCGGGTCGGCGCCGAGCGCCCGGTCGAACAGGGCCAGGCCCTGTTCCACGCTGAGCGCGGGCATCCCCAGCCCGGCCATCCGGCGCAGGTCGGCCTCGCCGAGTTCGCCGCCGAGCCCGGTGTTGTGGTTCCACAGGCCCCAGGCCAGCGCGGTGGCCGGCAGGCCCTGGGCGCGGCGGTGTTCGGCGAGCGCGTCGAGGAAGGTGTTGGCCGCCGCGTAGTTCGCCTGCCCGGAGGCGAGTACCAGGCCGCCGGCGGAGGAGAACAGCACGAACGCGGACAGGTCGAGGTCCCGGGTCAGCTCGTGCAGGTGCCAGGCGGCGTCGACCTTGGGGCGCAGCACGGAGTGCAGCTGCTCGGCGGTGAGCGATCCGAGCAGCGCGCCGTCGGCGGTGCCGGCGGCGTGCACGACGGCGCTGAGCGGGCGGTCGGCGGGGACGGCGGCGAGCAGCGCGGCCACGGCGTCGCGGTCGGCGGTGTCGCAGGCGGCCAGCGTCACCCGGGCGCCGAGCCCGGTCAGCCGGTCCGCCAGTTCGGTGGCGCCCGGCGCGGCCGGGCCGCGGCGGCTGGTGAGGAGCAGGTGGCGCACGCCGTGCTCGGCGACCAGGTGCTCGGCGAGCAGGCCGCCGAGGCCGCCGGTGCCGCCGGTGACCAGGACCGTTCCGGTGCCCAGCGGGCCCGGCCGGTCGCCGGACGCGGCGGGCACGGCGGGCACGGCCGCCTCGGCCAGTCGCGGGACGAGGACGGTGCCGGCGCGCAGGGCCGCTTCCGGCTCCCCGGCGGCGGCCACGGCGGGCAGCAGGTCGGGCCGGTCCGTGTCGGACTCGACCAGGACGAACCGTCCGGGGCTCTCCGCCTCGGCGGCCCGGACCAGGCCGGGCACCGGCGCGTGGCCGAGCTCGCCGGCCCGGGTGAGCACCAGCAGGCGGGACTGCCGCAGGCGCGGCTCGGCGAGCCAGGCCTGGAGGTCGGCGAGCATCCGGCCCGCGGTGCGGTGCGCCTGCTGCGGCAGGTCGCCGTCGGCGTCGGCGTCGGCCGCCGGGCAGGCGAGCACCGCGACGGCCGGGGCCGGGGCGCCCGTGTCCAGGGCGGCGACGAGGTCGGCGACGCCCCGGTGCTCGGGTGCGCCGGCGCCGATCAGCGTCCAGTCGGCGGGCAGCGGCGCGCCGGTGGCGGCGAGCTCGGTCCACTCGATCCGCAGCAGCGAGCCCTGCTCGGCCTGCGGGCCGGCGCCGAGCTGCTGCCCGGTGACCGGCCGCGAGACCAGGGAGGCGACGGAGGCGACCGGGTTGCCCTCGGTGTCGGCGACCTCGATGGCGGACAGCTCGTCGCCGTCCAGCCGGGTGATCTGCACCCGCAGTTCCCGGGCGCCGGCCGCGTACAGGGTCACGCCGTTCCAGACGAACGGCAGCAGGGTCGCGCCCTGGCCGTCGTCGAGCAGGTCGGCGTGCATGGCCGCGTCGAGCAGCGCGGGGTGCAGGCCGAACGCGGCGGCCGTGGCCCCGGTCTCGTCGGGCAGCGCGACCTCGGCGAACACCTCGTCACCGCGGCGCCAGGCGGCGCGCAGCCCCTGGAAGGCCGGGCCGTAGCCGTAGCCGCGGGCGTTGAGCCGCTCGTAGGCGTCGGTGACGTCGAGCTCCTCGGCCCCGGGCGGCGGCCACTCGGCCAGCCCTGCGGGCTCGGGGGCCCCGGCCAGGGCCAGGACGCCCGAGGCGTGCCTGGTCCAGGGCTGCTCGGGCCGGTCGTCCGGCCGGGAGTGGACCTCGAACCGGCGCCGGCCGTCCTGCTCGCCCTCCACCAGGACCTGCAGCGCGACGCCGCGGTGGGCCTGGTCGCCGCCGGGCAGGATCAGCGGGGCCTCCAGGGTCAGCTCGTCCAGGGCCCGGCAGCCGACCTGGTCGCCGGCGCGGATCGCGAGCTCGACGAAGCCGGTGCCGGGCACCAGGATCGCGCCGTTCACCTCGTGGTCGGCCAGCCAGGGCTGGCGCCGGGCGCTCAGCCGGCCGGTGAGCACGACCGAGTCGGAGCCCGGCAGCGGCACCACGGCGCCGAGCATCGGGTGGTCGGCGGCCAGCTGGCCGACCGTGGTGACGTCTCCGGCCGGGACCGGGTCGGTCCAGTGGCGCTGGTGCTGGAAGGCGTACGTCGGCAGGTCGATCCCGCCGGGCGCGGCGCCGAGCAGCGCGGGCCAGGCCACGGCGGCGCCGCGGGCGTGCAGCAGGCCCAGGGCGGCCAGCAGCACCGCCGCCTCGGGCCGGTCGCGGCGGCAGGTCGGGGCGAAGACCGGGGCGGGGGCGCCCTCGGCCGCCTCCACGCACCGGGCGCCCAGGGCGCTGAGCACGGCGTCCGGGCCGAGTTCGACGAAGGTGCGCGTGCCCTCGGCGGCCATCGTCCGCACCGCGTCGGCGAAGCGGACGCTCCGGCGGGCGTGGCGCACCCAGTAGTCGGCGGACCGGAGCTCGTCGGCGCCGGCGAGTTCGCCGGTGACGGTGGAGACGATCGGGATCCTCGGCGGGTGGAGGGTCAGGCCCTCGGCGACCCGGCGGAACTCCGCGAGCATCGGCTCCATCAGGGCGGAGTGGAAGGCGTGGCTGACCGTGAGCCGGTGGGTCTCGCCGCCGCGCTCGCGCACCAGGCGGACCAGTTCGAGGACGGCGTCCTCGGTGCCGGAGACCACCACGGCGGCCGGGCCGTTGACCGCCGCCACGTCCACGGTGCCCGCGGACCCGTCGAGGCCCGCGATCAGGGTGGCGGCCTCCTCCTCGGTGACGCCCAGGGCGGCCATCGCGCCGCCGGCGGGCAGCTCCTGCATCAGGGCGCCGCGGGCGACCACCAGGCGGCAGGCGTCCTCCAGCGAGAACACCCCCGCGGCCTGGGCGGCGGCCAGTTCGCCGACCGAGTGCCCGGCCATCAGGTCCGGGGTGACGCCCCAGGATTCAAGCAGGCGGAAGAGGGCGAGCTCGACCGCGAACAGGGCGGCCTGGGTGTACACGGTCCGGTCGATCAGACCCTCGTCGGCCTGGTCGCCGAGCCCGAGGACGACCTCGCGCAGCGGCCGCCAGGACGCCGGCGCGTGGGGTTCACCGGCCGCCCGGGCCGCCTCGGCGGCCTCGTCGAGGGCGGTGGTGACCTCGTCGAAGGCCCGGGCGTACGCCGGGAAGGCCGCGTACAGCTCGCCGCCCATCGTGACCCGCTGGGCCCCCTGGCCGGAGAACAGGTAGCCGAGCCTGCCCTCGTTCACCGTGTCGCTCACCACTGCGGTGCCGGTCCCGCCCGCCGCGAGCAGGTCCAGGCCGTCGAGCAGGGCGGCGCGGTCGGCGGCGAGCACCGCGGAGCGGTGGTCGAACGCGGTCCGGGAGGAGGCGAGCGCGCCGGCCAGGCCGGCCGGCGACAGGTCCGGCCGGTCGGCGACGAAGGCGCGCAGCCGCCGGGCCTGGTCGCGCAGCGCCGGGGCGGTCCGGGCGGAGAGCAGGAACGGGAGCACGCCGGGGTCGGCGGCCGGCTCCGAAGCGGCCTCGGGCTCGGCCTGCCGCGCCTGGTACTCCCCCACGATCACATGGGCGTTGGTGCCGCTGATGCCGAAGGAGGAGACGCCCGCCCGGCGGGAGCGGCCGGACGCCGCCCAGTCCTGCGGGTCGGTCAGCAGCCGCACGTTCCCCGCGCTCCAGTCCACGTGCGGGGACGGGGTGTCCACGTGCAGGGTCCGCGGCAGCAGGCCGTTGCGCAGCGCCATCACCATCTTGATGACGCCGGCGACGCCCGCCGCGGCCTGGGTGTGGCCGACGTTGGACTTGACCGAGCCGAGCCACAGCGGCTGCTCGCGGTCCTGGCCGTACACCTCCAGCAGGGCCTGGGCCTCGATCGGGTCGCCGAGGGTGGTGCCGGTGCCGTGCGCCTCGACGGCGTCCACGTCCTGCGGCCGCAGCCCGCCGGCGGCCAGCGCCTGGCGGATCACCCGCTGCTGCGCCAGCCCGTTGGGGGCGGTGAGGCCGTTGCTGGCGCCGTCGTGGTTGACCGCGCTGCCGTCGACCACGGCCAGCACCCGGTGCCCGTTGCGCTCGGCGTCGGAGAGCCGCTCCAGCAGCAGCATGCCCGCGCCCTCGCCCCAGCCGGTGCCGTCGGCGGCGGCCGCGAAGGACTTGCAGCGCCCGTCGGCGGCCAGGCCGCGCTGGCGGCTGAAGTCGATGAAGGTGTCCGGGGTGGACATCACCGTCACGCCGCCGGCCAGGGCCAGGGCGCACTCGCCGCGGCGCAGCGCCTGGATCGCCCAGTGCATCGCGACCAGGGACGAGGAGCAGGCGGTGTCCACGGTGACCGTGGGGCCCTCCAGGCCCAGCGCGTAGGAGACCCGGCCCGAGACCACGCTGGCGAGGCTGCCGTTGCCCAGGTACCCGGCGGTCTCCTCGGAGACCGCGCCCCGGCCGGTGCCCCAGTCGTGGTACATCACGCCGGCGAAGACGCCGGTGTCGCTGCCGCGCAGCGCCGCCGGGTCGATGCCGGCCCGCTCGAAGGCCTCCCAGGAGATCTCCAGGAGCAGCCGCTGCTGCGGGTCCATGGCCTGCGCCTCGCGCGGGCTGATCTCGAAGAACTCGGCGTCGAACTCGGCCGCGTCGTGCAGGAAGGCGCCCTCGCGGGCGTAGCTCTTGCCGGGGCGGCCGGGCTCCGGGTCGTAGATGGCCGCCTCGTCCCAGCCGCGGTCGGTCGGGAAGCCGCTGACCGCGTCCACGCCCTCGTGGACGAGCCGCCAGAGGTCCTCGGGCGTGCCGACGCCGCCGGGGAAGCGGCAGCTCATCGCCACGATCGCGATCGGCTCGTCGGGCTGGACGGCGGTGGTCGGCCGGACGGCGGGGGCGGCGGTGGTGCCGGAGAGCTTCGCGAGGATGTGGTCGGCCAGCGCCCGCGGGTTCGGGTAGTCGAAGACCAGGGTGGCCGGCAGGCGCAGGCCGGTCGCCGCGTCCAGGCTGTTGCGCAGTTCCACCGCGGACAGCGAGTCGAAGCCGAGGTCGCTGAAGGCGCGGCGCGCCCCGACCGCCTCGGCGCCGGTGTGTCCCAGGACGGCGGCGGCCCGGGCGCGCACCAGGTCGAGCACGGCGCGGTCGCGCTCGGGCTCGGGCAGCGCGGCCAGGCCGGTGACGGCCTCGGCGGCGGGCGCGGCGGACCGGGCGGCCGGGGCGCGGCGGGCGGCGGGGCCGGCCACGTCGCGCAGCAGGGCCGGCAGCGCGTCGGCCCGGGCCGCGAGCGCCGCCCGGTCCACCCGGACCGGCACCAGGGCCGGCCGGCCGGCGGTCAGCGCCCGGTCGAGGGCGTCCAGGCTCTCGGCGGCGGTCAGCGGTGCCAGGCCCAGCCGGGCGATCCGCCGGCGGTCGGCGTCGGTCAGCGCCGCGCCCATGCCGCCGAGGTCCGCCCACAGGCCCCAGGACAGGGCGAGCGCGGGCAGGCCGAGGGAGCGGCGGTGGTCGGCCAGCGCGTCGAGGAAGGCGTTGCCGGCGGCGTAGTTGCCCTGGCCCGCGCCGTCGACCAGGGCCGCGGAGGAGGAGAAGAGCACGAAGGCGGACAGGTCCAGGCCGCGGGTCAGCTCGTGCAGCAGCCAGGCCGCGTCGAGCTTGGGCCGCAGGACGGTGTCGACCTGCTCCGCGGTGAGCGTCCCGACCAGGCCGTCGGCCACCACGCCCGCGGCGTGCACCAGGCCGGTCAGCGGGTGCGCGTCGTCGATGCCGCGCAGCAGCGCGGCCAGCGCCTCGGGGTCGGCCACGTCGCAGGCCGCCGCCTCGACCCGCGCGCCCAGCGCGGCCAGGTCGGCGAGCAGCTGCTCGGCCTCGGGCGTCGCGGCGCCGCGGCGGCCGACCAGCAGCAGTCGGCGGACGCCGTGCTCGGCCACCAGGTGCCGGGCGACCGCCGCGCCGACGCCGCCGAGGCCGCCGGTGATCAGGAAGGTGCCGTCCGGGTTCGCGGCCCCGGCCGTCCAGGGGGCGGCCGCGGCGGCCGGCTCGGCGGCGTCCCGCAGGCGGGTGAGCCGGGGGACGAGCAGGGTGCCCTCGGCGAGCCGCAGCTCGGGCTCCCCGGTGGCCGTCGCGGCGGCCAGTTCGGCGGCGCCGACGGGGCGCTCGGAGTCGTCCAGGTCGAGCAGGACGAACCGGCCGGGGTGCTCGGCCTGGGCCGAGCGGACCAGGCCCCGGACGGGGGCGGCGGCCAGGCCCGCGGCGCTCGCCGCGGCGGCGGCGCCACGGGTGACGACGACCAGCGTCGACGCGGCGAGGCGCTCGTCGGCCAGCCAGGCGCGCAGGGTGGCGAGCACCCGGTGCACGCCGAGGTGCGCGGCGCCGATCAGGCCGTCGGTGGAGTCGGCGGGCAGCACGGGCAGGAGCACGGCCGCGGGCACGGCGCCGGCGGCGAGCGCGTCCAGGTCCGCGAAGCGCGGGACGCCCAGGTCCCACGGGTCCTCGGCGCCCAGCACGGCCAGGGCGGCGCGGCCGGACGACGGCGCGGGCGCGACGGCGGCGGCCGGCTTCCAGACCACCTCGTACAGCGGCTCGACGCGGGCGGCCCGCAGCGCCTCGGCGGCGACCGGCAGGGAGCGGAACGAGGCCACCTCGGCCACCGGTGCGCCGGTGCGGTCGGCCAGCGTGAGCGAGACCCCCTGCCCGGGCAGCGAGCCGATCCGCACCCGGACGGCGGTCGCGCCGGGGGCGAGGAGCCGGACGCCGCTCCAGGCGAAGGGCAGCCGGATCTCCTCGGGCTCGCGGGCCTCGCCCGGGGCGAAGTCGGTGGCGTGCAGCACCGCGTCCAGCAGTGCCGGGTGCAGGGCGAACGCCCCGGCCTCGCCGTCGAGTTCGACCTCGGCGAAGACCGCGCCGTCGGGGCCGTCCGCGCGCCAGACCCGGCGCAGGCCGCGGAACAGCGGGCCGTAGCCGTAGCCCTGGCCGGCGAGCTCCGGGTACAGGTCGTCCACCGGCACCGGGCGCGCCCCGGCCGGCGGCCACTGCGCGAGTGCGGCGAGGCGGTCGGCGGCGGGCGGTGCGGCGGTGCCGGCGGCCTCGGCGGCCTCGGCGGTGGCCAGGGTGCCGACGGCGTGGCGGGTCCAGTCGGCCTCGTCGGCCCACTCGCCGCGCGAGTGGACCTCGACCGTCCGGCGCCCCGCCTCCTCGGCGCCGACGACCACCTGGATCACGACCGCGCCGTCCTCCGGCACCGCCAGCGGCGCCTGGAGGGTGAGTTCCTCGACCAGGTCGCAGCCGACCCGGCCGGCGGCGTGCAGGGCCATCTCGACGAAGGCGGTGCCGGGCAGCAGCACCACGCCGGAGATCACGTGGTCGGCCAGCCAGGGGTGGGTGCCGAGGGCGACGCGCCCGGTCAGCACCAGGCCGGCCGACCCGGCCAGGCCGACCTCGGCCGGCAGCAGCGGGTGGGTGGAGGCGGTCAGGCCGAGGCCGGAGGCGTCCGCGACGCCCTTCGGCGCGGCCAGCCAGTAGTGCCGGCGCTGGAAGGCGTAGGTCGGCAGCGTGACCCGGCGCAGCGGGGCGCCCCCGTGGAGGGCCTGCCAGTCCACCGCGACGCCCCGGGTGTGCAGGGCGGCGAGCGCGGACAGGACGGCGTCGGCCTCGGGGCCGGTGCGGCGCAGCGCCGGGGTGAAGGAGAGTTCGCTCTCGCCGGCGGCGGCCGCGCACTCCTCGGCCAGCGCGCTCAGCACCCGGTCCGGGCCGATCTCCAGGCAGGCGCCCACGCCCAGCGCGAGCAGGGTGGCGACGCCGTCGGCGAACCGGACCGGCCGGCGCACCTGGTCGACCCAGTACCGGGGGTCGCAGAGCTGCTCGGCGGTGGCCGGACGGCCGGTCAGGTCGGAGATCACCGGGATCTTCGGCGGCGCGTACGCGACCACCTGGAGGATCTGCTCGAACTCGTCGAGCATCGGCTCCATCAGCGCCGAGTGGAAGGCGTGCGAGACCCGCAGCGCGGTGGTGCGCCGGCCCTCGGCGGCGAAGGCCGCGGTCACCTGCTCGACCTCGGCCGCGGGGCCGGAGACGACGACCGCGCCCGGGGCGTTGACGGCCGCGATGCCGGTCGCGCCGGACAGGCCGGGAAGCGCGGCGAGGCGCTCCAGGACCTCGGCCTCGGTGGCGGCGACCGCGGCCATCGCCCCGCCCTCGGGCAGGGCCTGCATCAGGGCGCCGCGGGAGGCGACCACCAGGCAGGCGTCGTCCAGCGACCAGACCCCGGCCACGTGCGCCGCGGCGAGCTCGCCGATCGAGTGGCCCAGCAGGACCGCGGGGGTCACCCCCCAGGACTCGTACAGCCGGTAGAGCGCGACCTCCAGCGCGAACAGCGCGCACTGGGCGTACTGGGTCCGGTCGAGCGCCTCGGCGTCCTCGCCGAACCACACCTCGCGCAGCGGCTGCTCCAGTTGCAGGTCGAGCCGGTCGATCACCTCGTCCAGCGCCTCGGCGAAGACCGGGAAGGTCCGGTAGAGCTCGCGGCCCATCCCCAGGCGCTGCGAGCCCTGGCCGGTGAACAGCACCGCCAGGCCGCCGGGCCGGGTCGAACCGGTCGCCACCGCGATGTCGCCGGGGTCGGTGCCCTCGGCCAGGGCGGTGAGCCCGCGCAGGGCCTGCTCCCGGTCCCCGGCGAGCACGACCGCGCGGTGCTCCAGCGCGGCGCGGGTGGTGGCCAGGGAGAAGGCGGCGTCCGCCAGTGCGGTGGCCGCCAGTGCGGTGTCCGCCGATGCGGCGTCGGCGTCCTCGGCGGCGAGGAAGGCGGCCAGCCGCCCGGCCTGGGCGCGCAGGGCCTGCGGGCTCCTGGCCGAGACCGGGAGCAGCACCGGCGTGGACGCGGCCCCGGTCTCCGGGCTGTCCGCCTCCTCGGCGGCGGCGGGCGCCGGGGGCTGCTCGACGATCAGGTGCGCGTTGGTGCCGCTGACGCCGAAGGAGGAGATGCCGGCGCGCCGGGGCCGGCCGGCCTCGGGCCAGGGCTGCTCCTCGGTCAGCAGCCGGACGTTGCCGAGGCTCCAGTCGACGTGCGGGGTCGGCTCGTCCACGTGCAGGGTGCGCGGCAGCACGCCGTGCTCCATCGCCATCAGCATCTTGATCAGACCGGCGGCGCCGGCCGCGGCCTGGGTGTGCCCGATGTTCGACTTGACCGAGCCGAGCCACAGCGGCTGCTCGCGGTCCTTGCCGTAGGCGGCCAGCAGCGCGCCCGCCTCGATCGGGTCGCCGAGCCGGGTCCCGGTGCCGTGCGCCTCGACGGCGTCCACGTCGACCGGGGCGAGGCTCGCGTCGGCGAGCGCCGCCCGGATCACCCGCTGCTGGGCGAGGCCGCTGGGCGCGGTCAGGCCGTTGGAGGCGCCGTCGGAGTTGATCGCGGTGCCGCGCACCACACCGAGCACCCGGTGGCCGTTGCGCAGCGCGTCGGAGAGCCGTTCGAGCACGAACACACCGACGCCCTCGCCGAAGCCGGTGCCGTCGGCGGCCGCGGCGAAGGGCTTGCAGCGGCCATCCTCGGCCAGTCCGCGCTGGCGGGCGAAGGAGGTGAACACACCCGGGCCGCCCATGATCGCGACGCCGCCGGCCAGGGCGAGCGGGCAGTCGCCGCGGCGCAGCGCCTGGACCGCCAGGTGCAGGGCGACCAGCGAGCCGGAGCAGGCGGTGTCCACCGTCAGGGTGGGGCCCTGCAGACCGAAGGCGTAGGCGACCCGGCCGGAGACCACGCTCGGCGCGTTGCCGGTCAGCAGGTAGCCGTCCATCCCGTCCGGGGCCTCGTGCAGCCGCGGCCCGTACTCCTGGGCCTCGGCGCCGATGAACACGCCGGTGCGGGTGGCGCGCAGCGAGGCCGGGTCGATCGACGCCCGCTCCAGCGCCTCCCACGCGGTTTCGAGGACCAGCCGCTGCTGCGGGTCCATCGCGGAGGCCTCGCGCGGGGAGATGCCGAAGAACTCGGCGTCGAACTCGGCGGCGTCCGGCAGGAACCCGCCGACCCGCACGTAGCTGGTGCCGGGCGTGCCGGGATCCGGGTCGTAGAGCGCGTCGAGGTCCCAGCCGCGGTCGGTCGGGAAGCCGGAGACGGTGTGCCGGCCGGAGGCCACCAGCTGCCACAGCTGCTCGGGCGAGGTGACGCCGCCGGGGTAGCGGCAGCCCACCCCGACGATCGCCACCGCCTCCTCGTCCGCCGGCCGGCCGCCGGCCCCGGCGGCCGGCCGCTCGGGCTCCGGCTCCGGCTCGGGCTCCGCGTCCCCGGTCAGCCCGGCCCGGATCAGCCGGGCCAGGGCCGAGGCCGTCGGATGGTCGAAGACCACCGTGACCGGCAGCTCCAGACCGGTGTCCGCGACGAGCCGCGACTGCAGCTCGACCGCGGCCAGCGAGTCGAAACCGAGCTCGCTGAGGGGAGTCTCGGGATCCACCGTCCCGGGCGCGTCGGGCACGAAGGCGCCCAGTACCGCCGCTACCCGCTCCCGCACGAAGCCGAGCAGGAAGGCGTAGGACGTGTCGTCGAACAAGATGGGCATTGCCGAAACTCCCCTATCAGGAACAGGAACCGATCACCAACCGACCGGCATGGAAACCGGTCCCCGCACGATCACGCCGAACTGCCACCGGACGCCCTCCCGGCCCTCGGCCAGGTGGAGGTCCGGGAAACGCGTCAACAAACCGGTCATCGACTCCTGCAGCTCCATCCGCGCCAGCGCGGCCCCGATGCAGTGGTGCGGGCCGTGCCCGAACGCCATGTGCGGGTTCGCCTGACGGGTGATGTCGAGCTGCTCGGGGTTCTCGAACACCTCCGGGTCCCGGTTGGCCGCGGCCAGCGCCGGCATCACCGGGTCGCCCGCCCGCACCACCACGTCGCCGAAGCGCACGTCCTCCGTGGCGTACCGGGCGAACATCGCCGCGGTGTTGATCGGCACGTAGCGCAGCAGTTCCTCGACCGCGTTGGGCATCAGCTCCGGACGGGAGCGCAGCAGCGCGAGCTGGTCGGGGAAGTCGGCGAGCAGGGTGAACAGGAAGCTGGGCAGCCCGGAGGAGACCGTCTCGACGCCGCCGGTCAGCAGGCCGGGGCCGGCGATCGCGATCAGCTCGTCCTCGGTCAGCTTGTCGCCGTCGTCGCGGGCGTAGACCAGGGCGCCGAGCAGGTCGTCGGTCGGTTCCGCGCGGCGCTGGGCGATCAGGGCGGACATGTACTCGCCGAGTTCGCCGCCGATCTCCTCCAGCACGCTCCCGTTCATGGTGGAGTCGTTGGTCAGGCCCTCGGTCCACTTGCGGAAGATGTGGTGGTCGGAGAACGGCACCCCGAGCAGGTCGCAGATCACGGACACCGGCAGCGGCCGCGCCATGTCCTCGACCAGGTCGGCCGGCCGGCCCTTCTCGACCATCGCGTCGATCAGGCGCGTGACGCGGGACCTGATGTCGGCGCGCATCTGCTCGATCCGGCGCGCGGTGAAGGCCTTGTTGACGAGCTTGCGCAGCCGGGTGTGGTCCGGCGGGTCCATGCCCATGATCCCGTCGCCGGTCAGCTCCCGGCGCAGCCGGGGCTGGTCCAGGCCCTGCGCCATCTCGCGGCTGAACCGGGGGTCGGCCATCACCATCTTGACGTCGGCGTAGGTGGTGGCCAGCCAGGCCGGCTCGCCGTAGGGCAGGCGCACCCGGCTCATCGGCTCCTCGGAGCGGAGCTTGGCGTACAGCGGGGAGACATCGACTTCCGTCATGTCGAACGGGTAGTCGCGGGTCTGCCGATCGGTCGTCATGCCGGTTTCCCTTCCAGAGTCTCGCGCTCCGCCGTACCGACCGACCGGTCGGCCTCGCGGTCGAGCGCGACCGCGTCGAACCTGTCCTGCACGTAGCACAGGGCCTGCTTCAGATCGCCCGAGGTGATCCGGCGACCGGGGCGCACCGTGGCGATCCGGTGCAGCGGGAGCCCGCCGAGCTCCGACCAGCACAGCCGGCCGGCCTCGTCCAGGTAGCTGCGGCTGCGCCCGGCGTTGTCCGGGTGCAGGCAGTACGGGATGTCGAGCAGGCCCCGCTTGAAGGCGCCGACCAGGGCGCCGCCGATGCCGCCGGCGCCGTTGAGCACCGCCGCCACCAGGGCCGAGGCCTCCTGGTACACCTGGTTGTCGGTCAGCGGGGGCGTCGCCGCCGCCGGCGCGTCCGGCCGGGCCGGGAGCCGGTGGTCCCGGGCGACGGCGGACGCGAAGGCGAGGGCGTCCACGTTGTCCTGCACCGTGGGGATCCGGCTGGACTCGACCACGGTCTTGACGATCAGCCGCTCGGAGCCGGTGGCCACCGCCAGCCGGACCGCCTCCGCCAGCAGGGCGTTCGCCCCCCGGGGCGTGCGCGGGTACACGCCCATGTAGGCGTAGACCACCACGTGCCAGTCGGCGCCCGGCAGCAGCTGCGCGGCCAGGGCGCGCAGCGCGTGGATCGCCTCGACGTCCTGTTCGGCGTTGGTCTGCTGGGCGTAGCTGAGCGAGAGGGAGCGGATCCCCTTGCTGTGGAAGAACAGCGCCTCCAGCACGCTGATGGCGACCAGCTGGCTGGGCGGGCACAGCTGGCCCAGCATGCAGCCGCCGAAGGTCTCCAGGTGCGGCCGCACCCCGGTGCCGGCCGCGAAGTCCGCCGCCAGCTCGCAGGACGCCTCCCAGTTGCGCACCGACTCGTCCAGCGGGGTGCGCCCGTAGGGCAGGCAGTAGGAGACCGGGCCGCCCTCGGTGGCGTGCAGCCCGGCGTCCAGCAGCGCCTTGAAGATGTGCAGCGGGCGGGCCGAGCCGTGCCGCACCTGCACCGGGAAGCCCCGGTCGGCCAGGCCCTCGACCACCCCCCGGGTGACCTCGGCCGGATAGCTGACGATCGGGTAGCCGTTGAGCGCGACGCCGTCGTGCAGTGCCCGCCGCACCGAGTCCAGGTCGCCGGTCCGGGTATAGCTGTCCAGGGTGATCGTGCCGACGGTGTCCGCGTCGGCGCGCTCGGTCGCCTCCAGCCCGGCGCGCATCAGCGCCGGGTCGGCCATGCCCATCCGCGGCTGGACCACCAGGGCGCCGTCGGCGTGGACCCGCCGCACGTGGTCACCGAAGTTCATGGACCTGCCGCTCGGAGAGCCGGCCGAGCAGGCCGGTGAACGCCGTGATGCCTTCGGGCCGGTCGTCGAACACGGCGTCGAACCCGGCGCCGAGCAGCTCGTCGATGTGCTCGGCGCTCTCGCCGCCGGTGATGCCGAGCTTGCCGCCGATCAGCACCGGCAGGCCGGCCAGCCCGGCGTCCTCGCGCAGCCGCCGGATCACCCGCAGGCCCTCGTGGTAGCCGTGCCCGTTGACGCTGGAGAGCACCAGCAGCATCGGCCGGCGCTCCCGGCACTCCTCCAGCAGCATCTCGTCGGGCACCGTCGCGCCGAGGTTGACCACCTCGAAGCCGAGTTCCTCGATGAGCAGTTGGAGGAAGACCAGGTTCCAGGTGTGCGCGTCCGAGGCCATGCTGCTGACGATCACCGTCCCGCGCGGGTGCGCCGGCTCGGCGGGCCGCTGCGCGGGCAGCGGGCCTCCCCCGACGGCCGGCACGCCCCGGTTCGACGTCCCGCCCGCGACCGCGCCGGTCATCGGACCTCCACCGCCGGCGCCTCGGCCCGGGTGAACTCCAGCCGGGTCGCCGAGACGACCTCGTCGCCGCGCAGCACCACCTCGACCGGGGCCGGGCGGCTGAGGAAGCCGAGCAGGCTCGCGCTGACCCCGTAGGCGCCGACGTTCGGGACGACGATCACGTCGCCCGGTTCGAGCAGCGGCAGCCGCACGTTCCGCCCCAGCGAGTCGCCCGGGGTGCACAGCGGCCCGACCAGGCTCGCCACGTCCTGCGGCTCCTCGCCGTCGAGCTGCACCGCGGCCGGCAGCAGCCGGCCCAGGCCGGACAGCCCGCCGAGCGTGTTGATCCCGGCGTCGAGGATCACGAACCGGTTGCCGCGGCTGTCCTTGACGTTGACCACGCCGCTGAGCATGAAGCCGCCGCCGCCCACCAGGTAGCGGCCGGACTCGACGGCCAGGTGCGGCGTGCCGGTGCGCCACCGGGGCAGGTGCAGGTCCAGGATCCGTTCGAGTTCGGCGGCCAGCTTCGGGTACTCGGCGCGTTCGCCCGGCACCGCGTACGGGGAGGAGAACCCGCCGCCGATGTCCAGGAACTCCAGCGGCAGGCCGACCTCCTCGGCCAGCCGGACGGCGTCCCGCACGGTCCGTTCGAACTCGCCGACCAGCCCGGCCTCGTCGACCGCGTTGCTCATCGTGAAGAAGTGCGCGCCGACCACCTCGGTGCCGGGCACCGAGGTCAGCAGCGGCATCAGCTCCGGCAGGGTCTCGCTGTCGATCCCGAACTGCGAGGGCTTGCCCATCATCCGGATCCCGGTGGTGGCGGCCTTCGTCCCGGCGCTGTTGATCCGCAGCAGGCACCGGGCGACCGCGCCCAGGCGCAGCGCCGCCGCGCCGACGTGCTGGAGGTCGGTGTACGACTCGACCGAGAACATCCGCACCCCGCGGCCGAGCGCGTACTCCAGCTCGGCCGGGGTCTTGCCCGGTCCGGTGTAGAGGCACTCGCCGGCCTCGTAGCCGGCGGCCAGCGCGGCGTCCAGTTCCCCGGTCGAGCTGATCTCGGCGCGGCACGGGCGGTCGGAGCCCTCGCGCAGGGCGCGGGCCACCTCGGGGTGCGGGTTGGCCTTCAGCGCGTAGTACAGCTCGATGCCCTCGGGCACGGAGTCGGCCAGGGCGCGGTGCCCCTCGGCGATCCGGTCCAGGTCGTAGACGTAGAGCGGGGTGCCGTAGCGGGCGGCCAGCTCCCGGTAGCGGTCGGTCGGGCGGTGGTGGTCGGTCGGGCGGTTCATCGGGCGACCCCCTCGGCGGGCGCGGCGAGTTCGGCGTCGAGCATCCGGGCCAGCTCGGCGGTGGCGTTCTTGCCGTGCGCGGTCAGCGGGATCCGCTCCAGCACCCGGCACAGCGACGGGACCTTCTGCGGCTCCAGCCGCTGGAACAGTTCGCGCAGCACGGTGTGCGGCGGCAGGTCGGCCTCGACGAAGAGGCACAGGTCCCGGTCGCCCGAGGGCGGCACCACGGCGGCGGCGTGCACCCCGGGGACGTCCAGCGCGGCGGCCTCGATCTCCAGCGTGCTCATCCGGATGCCCTTGCGCTTGAACATGTCGTCCCGGCGGCCCTCGAAGTACAGGAAGCCGTCCTCGTCGAGGCTGCCGTAGTCACCGGTGTGCAGCCGCGGTTCCCCGGTGACCGGGTCGGGCCGGAAGGCGCGGGCCGTCAGCTCGGGCGCCCGCCAGTAGCCCGGCATCACGTGCGGACCGGCCGCGACGATCTCGCCGACCTGTCCGGGCCCGAGCTCCCCGCCGTCCTCGTCGAGGATCAGCACCCTGGTGCCGGGCAGCGGGAGGCCGACGGAGTCGGGCCGGTGGTCGTCGAGCTCCGGCGGCATGACGGCGATCCGCTTGCACTCGGTCTGGCCGAACTGGCGCACCACCCGGGCCCCGTCGAAGGCCTTGCGGAGCTTCTCGATCGTGGGCTGCGGCAGGGCCGCGCCGGTGTTGGTGAACATCCGCACCCGGTTCGGCTCCTCCGGCGAGGTGTCCCGCTCGGCCAGGGTGGCGATCATCGCGGCCAGCGAGGGGACGATCGGCACCACGGTGGCCCCGGTCCGGCGGATCAGGCTCAGCAGCCGCAGGTCCGACTCCGCGCCGGCCAGCACGATCTCGGAACGGCCGTGGCAGGACAGCAGCACCTTGTACAGGCCGTAGTCCCAGGAGACCGGGAAGCGGCAGAACACCACGTCGTCGTCGCGGTACCCGAGCACCGCGCCGATGGACATGGTGGCGAAGGCGATCTGCGCGTGCGGCTCGACGACGCCCTTCGGCGCGGCGGTGCTGCCCGAGGTGTAGACCAGGACCGCGACGTCCTGCGGCTCCACCGTGGTCGGCTCGGCCAGCGAGCCCTCGTCCGCGGCGCGCTCGATCCCGGCCCAGGTGTCGGCGGTGTCGGCGGCGGAGAGGACCAGCACCGGCTCCGCGTTCGCGATCACGCTCTCCAGGTGGTACTGCTTCATGCCGGGGTTGAGCGGGACGAAGACCGCGCCGCGCCGGGAGACGCCGAACATCAGGGCGACCAGCTCCCGCGTGGTCTCCCACTGCACCACGACCCGGTCGCCGCGTTGCACGCCCCGGGTCTGCAGCCAGTACTCGGCCGCCCGGCTGTGGCGGGCCAGCTCCCGGTAGGTCCACCGGCCGGCCGCGTCCTGGACGGCGTACGCGTCCGGGCTCCGGGCTTCGGCCTCGTCCAGGAAGGAATGGACAAGCATGGTGCGCGTCAGATGACCGATGGTGTCCACAGGCTTGCTCCAAGCCACGAGAAGGTGACGCGACGAAGCAATGTCGCGAAGGATTCGCAGGGGTCGCGCTGGTCCGCACCGAGAAACTAACGGCCGACCGGCCGGGAATCACACCCCTTAAGGTCCCCTAGCCGGGCTCCGCCACCCGCCCCGACGTGCGGCTGAACGACCTTCCGGGGATGGCGAGTTGAAGGCCGTCCCGGGCCGTCAGGCGACCGCGCCGCGGCGCCGCGGCTGCATCGCCAGCCGCGGCGTGGCGGCCAGCACCTCGAAGTTGGCGGTCGTGCACGCGACCCGGCCGAACAGGCTGTCCGGGCCGGCCACGCACACCGTGCCCACGTCCCGGCGCACCAGGGTGTCGACGACGTCCGTCCACCGCATGGGCCGCACGAAGCTGTCCAGGAGCATCGAGCGGACCTGCTCGCCGGTGGTCAGGACGGCGCCGTCCTGGTCGGCCACCACCGGCAGCGTCGGGTCGGCGAACGGCAGCGTGCCGATCACCTCGTCCTCCGCCTGGCGCCGCAGTGCCCCGAACACGGAGGCGTGCATGGGGGGCCGCATCGTGTAGAGCGAGAAGCCGCCCAGCGACCGGAGCCGCTCCAGCAGCCAGTCGAGGTTGCGCTCCCGCAGCGACACCATGAAGAAGTCCCGGTCGATGTGGCAGGAGATCTCGTGCCACTCGCCGCGGGCGGTGAGCTCGTCGAGGACCTCGTCCAGCTTCTCCCGCGGGGTGCGGGTGAACGAGTGCGTCACGACGTCCTGGAACTCGGTCGCGAAGAACGTGTCCTGCAGCCGGGCCAGCCGGGCCGTCATCCAGACCGCGTCCTCGACCTCCAGGGCGCCGCAGTAGGCCGCCAGCGCCTTCTCGCCGAAGCTCGGCCCGGCGCAGACGTCCGGCCGCACGCCCAGCTCCTGCTCCGCCCACCGCGCCAGGGCCAGGCAGTTCACCAGGAAGCCGACCTGGGCGGCGGTGCTGTAGTCGGAGTCGTCCTGCCGCATCCGCTCCAGCAGCGGGTAGCCGAGCCGCTTGCCGGCCACGGCGGCCAGCCCGCGGGCGAACGGGTTGACGGCCATGAACCGGCCGACGTCCGCGAACTTGCTCGGGGCCATGCCGGGGAAGACCATCGCCTGCCCCGTCCGCGCCCCCGTCCCCATGTCACCGGTGGTCATCGCTTCCCCCTGTTCGTCCGAGTGGTGCGGGTCCTGCGGGTCGTTCCGGTCCTGCGGGTCGTGCGGGTCATGCGAGGCCCTTGAGGAATTCGAGCAGGACCGCGAGGAAACGCTCGGGCTCCTCCAGGTTCGGCACGTGGCTCGACTCCTCGAAGACCTCCCAGCGCACGTCGGGGATCAGGTCGAAGTACGGCTGCGCGGTCACCGGGGTGGCCTCGTCGTACCGGCCGGTGACCAGGAGGGTGGGGACGTCGATCTCGGGCAGGCAGTCCACCACGGACCAGTCCTTGAGCGTGCCGACGACGTGGAACTCGCTCGGCCCGTTCATCACCGAGTAGACCGTCGGGTCCTCCGACATCTCCAGGTACGAGGCCCGGTAGTCGCGCGGCCACGGGACGACCCGGCACACGTGGCGGTCGTAGAAGACCCGCACCGCCTTGTAGTACTCGTGGGAGGCGGTGGTACCGGCCTCCTCGTGGCGCCGGAGCGTCTCGTCCACCCCCGGCGGCAGGGCCGCCCGCAGGACGGCCATCTCCTGGCGCCACAGCGGGTAGGAGGCGGGCGAGTCGGCGACCACCAGGCCGCGCAGCCCCGGCGGCCGGCCCGCGGCGTGCCGGGCCCCCAGCAGACCGCCCCAGGAGTGCCCGAACAGCACGTAGTCGTCCGTCACGCCCAGGGAGCCCAGCAGGTTGTCCAGTTCCGCCGCGAACAGCTCGGGGGTCCAGAAGTCCGCGCCCTTGTCGGGCAGCCGGGTGGACCCGCCGTTGCCGAGCTGGTCGTAGTGCAGCACCGGCCAGCCGGAGCGGGCCAGTTCGCCCAGGTTCGACAGGTAGTCGTGCGTACTGCCGGGCCCGCCGTGCACCACCACCACGACCGGGCGCCCGGCGCCGGGCGTCCCGGTCATCCGGTACCAGGTCCGGTACTCCCCGAAGGGGACCACCCCCTTGGCGACGTCCATCCCGATCACCTCACTGCCAGTCAGCGGCCGGTCCCGCCCTCCATGTCTAGCCGCGTCCACCGCCTCGGAACCAGCCCCTTAGGGGGTGCCGGCGCCACCGCCGCCGACCACCCGGCCCCCGCCGAACACCCCTACGGGGGACCCGGCCCCGGGCAGGCGAAGGCCCCTGCGGCACCGCGCCGGAGGGGCCTCACGGGGTCTCGTCGGATCAGGTCGGCTGGTTCTCGCTGAGGTAGGCCAGGACGGCCAGCACCCGGCGGTTGTCGTCGTCGTGGGGGATCAGGTCGAGCTTGCTGAAGATGTTGTTGATGTGCTTGCAGACCGCCTTCTCCGTGATGGTGAGGCGGCCGCCGATGCCCGCGTTGGTCCGCCCCTCGGCCATCAGGCCCAGCACCTCCTGCTCACGCGGGGTCAGGTTCTGCAGGGTCTTGTTCTGCGAGTGGCGCGACAGCAACTGGTTGACCACGACCGGGTCCAGGACGGTGCCGCCCGCGGCGACCGTCCTGACGGCGTCGACGAACCGCGTCACGTCCGACACCCGGTCCTTGAGGAGGTAGCCGAGGCCCCCGCCGCTGGCCGCGAGGAGTTCCTTGGCGTAGAGCTGCTCGACGTGCTGCGACAGCACCAGGACCGGCAGGTCCGGCGTGTGCCGGCGGGCTTCGAGCGCGACGCGCAGGCCCTCGTCGGTCTGGGTCGGGGGCAGCCGTACGTCCACCACCGCGACGTCCGGCCGGTGCACGGCCAGCGCCTGCGCCAGCGACGGACCGTTGTCCACCGCCTCCACCACCTCCAGGCCGTAGGCGGTCAAGAGCCTGATCAACCCGTCCCTCAGCAGGGTCAGGTCTTCGGCGATGACAACGCGCATGGCAGCTCCATGGTGATGATGGTGGGTCCCCCGACGGGACTGGTCACGACGAGCACTCCGTCGAAGGCTGCCAGCCGGCGCTCCACCCCCGCCAGTCCGCCGCCCGCCGTCGGGCAGACTCCGCCGATCCCGTCGTCGCCGACGATCGCCACCAGTCTGCCGTGGTCGTGGCTCAACTGCGCCCAGGCGCGGCTCGCGCCGCTGTGCTTGGCGGCGTTGGTGAGCGCTTCGGCCACGGCGAAGTACACGGCCGACTCCACCGGCGCCTCGGGCCGGCCCGGCAGTTCGATCCGCACGTCCACGGGGAACGGCATGGACATCGCCAGGGCCCGGACCGCCCCGTCCAGACCGCGTTCGGCCAGCACCGGCGGGTGGATGCCGCGGACCAGGTCACGCAGGTCGGAGAGGGCCTGCCCGCTGTGCTCCCGGGCCTCGACCATCAGCGCCGAGGCCGCCTCCGGATCGTGCTTGATCAGCTGCTCGGCCAGGCCGATGTTCATGCCGAGGGCGACCAGCCGGGCCTGCGCGCCGTCGTGCAGGTCGCGCTCGATCCGGCGCAGCTCGGCCGCCGAGGCGTCCACGACCTGGGTGCGCGAGTCGGTCAGGGAGTCGACCCGGGCGGACAGCTGCCCGCGGCCGGGCGCCAACAGCGCGGAGCAGAACAGCGCGTGGCCCTTGACGATCAGCGGCGCCGCGGCGATCACGGCGGTGAGGCAGAGCGCGCCCAGCGGGATGTTCAGGGTCCAGTACAGGTGGTGGGCGGTGGTCAGCGCCACCAGGAACGGGGCCACCAGGATCCCGCCGAGCCCGTTGACGAGCAACGCGGCGGGCAGCACCCCGAGGAGCGCGCCCACCGGCACGTTCAGCAGCAGCCAGAGCAGGTCGCGCCAGGTCGCCGGGTCCCTGACCAGCTGCCGGCACAGCTCGACCCGGCCGGCCGGGCCCGGCTCGATGCGCGGCAGCGGCCGGTACGGCGAGGCGATCGGCACCCCGGACCACTCCCGCGCCCAGCGGCGCTGGGTGTCGGCGAACGCGCGCGTCCCCCTGAGCAGGACCGGCGCGGTCAGGACCCCGAGGCCCAGGGGCAGGAAGACGATCGACAGGAGGGACCCGACCAGCAGCGGCACACCGGCGAACTGGGACACCGCGGCCTGCACCAGGCCCCGGCCGCAGGCCGTCAGCACCCGGGCGACCCGGCCGGCCACCCGCGACACCCCGCTCATGACTGCCCCGCCGGGGCCGGGGCGGCGGCCGGCCCGCCGCCCGTGCGTGCTCGGGTCACTGTCGTCTCCTCGTACTCGTGCCTGTCCTCCGGACCAAGTCTTGGGCCTCGGTGACGTCTTGTCAGGGGGGTAAACACCCCGATCAAGATCCGGACCGGCCCTCGCGCGGGCCGCCGACCGGCACCCCTACCCCCTCGCACGGCCCGTGGGGTGCCCCTAAGGGGCTGGTCCGTTCACGGGTGCAGTCGCTAAACATGGGGGACGGAGGAGAGGAGCCCGAGGATGGCGGGGCAGGCGGCGCCGGTTCACGACGAGGCGGCCACGCCCGAAGGACGTGGCCGCGCGGTGGATCCGCCGTGGTCGGGCGGCCCGGACCGGGCCGCCGGTGTGGTGGCACCGGAGTGCCGCTACGCCTCCGTCCGGATCCGGGAAAGCGTCTTCCAGAGCGTCTCGGGCGTCTCGAACGTCGCCAGTGACAGGGCCTCGTCGTAGAACCTGACGTCGTAGGCGTCCTCCAGTACGGAAAGCAGGTCGACTGTCGCCAGGGAGTCGAGACCGAAATCCCGCAACGGGGCGTCGGCGACGAGTTCCTCATCGGCGGGCAGATACGGCAGAAAACGGCGCACGGATTCTTCGAATCGCTCATCCCACATGCCGGCGACCTTACCGACGGCGTCAGTTCGGGTCGACGAGTTCGAACCCCTATTTCATTCCCGGCCATCGGAGGCGGACATGGAATTCCCGACAGAGAACACGCTCCCGGCCCGGTTCCTGCGTGGTCTGGCCGCCTCCCCCGAGGGGACGGCGGTGCGCCACGGCGACGACGCCCGGACCTACCGGCAGTTGCACGAACAGGCCCTGCTCTGGGCCGGCACCCTGGTCGCCGAACGGGCCCGGACCGTCGGCGTCCTGGCCCGCAAGGGGCCCGGGGCGTACACCGCGATCCTCGCCGCGCTGTACGCCGGCGCCACGGTGGTGCCCCTGCGCCCGGACTTCCCGGCCGCCCGGCTGGCCCAGATGGCGGACGCCGCCGGGGTGGACGTGGTGATCGCCGACCGGGAGTCGGTGCCCACCCTGGCCGAGGTCCGCCGGGACCGGGCGGTGCTCCTGGTCGGCCCGGACGGCACCGCGCGGGCCGACGACCTGCCGTACGCCACCCTGAAGGTGGACCCGGCCGCGGCGCTCGCCGAGCCCCGGGCGGTGGCCGCGGACGACCTCGCCTACGTCCTGTTCACCTCCGGCTCGACCGGCCGGCCCAAGGGCGTGCGCCTGACGCACGGTGCCTTCGCCCACTACTTCTCCCTGCTGGACGCGCGCTACGACTTCGGCCCCGCGGACGTGTTCTCGCAGGTCTTCGACCTGAACTTCGACTGCTCGGTGTTCGATCTGTTCTGCGCCTGGGGCGCGGGCGCCGAGTTCCTCACCCTGCCGCCGCACGCGTTCCGGGCGCTGCCGGAGTTCCTGGCCGACCACGGCGTGACGGTCTGGTTCTCCACCCCGAGCGCCATCGACCTGGTGCGCCGCACCGGCGGCCTGGCCCCGGGCGCGATGCCGGGCCTGCGCTGGAGCTTCTTCGCGGGCGAGGCGCTGACCTGCCGGGACGTCGAGGACTGGCGGCGGGCCGCGCCGGCGGCGACCGTCGAGAACCTGTACGGCCCGACCGAGCTCACCGTGACCATCGCGGCCTACCGCTGGTCCGACGACACGACGGCGGCCGTCGCGGTCAACGGCGTGGTGCCGATCGGCGCCGTCCACGCCGGTCACGAGGTCCTGCTGCTCGACGCGGACGGGGAGCCGGCCACCGACGAGGGCGAGCTCTGCATCGCCGGCCCCCAGCTCACCCCCGGGTACCTGGATCCGGCCGACGCCACCGGCCGGTTCCTGGAGCGCGCCGGCCGGCGCTACTACCGCACCGGTGACCGGGCCCGCCGCATCGGCCCCTGCGGGGCGGACCTGGCGTACCTGGGCCGCCTGGACTCGCAGATCCAGGTGCAGGGCTGGCGGATCGAGCCCGCCGAGGCCGAGCACGCGCTGCGCGCCTGCGGGGTCCGGGACGCGGTGGTGGTCGGCGCCCCGACGCCCGCCGGCACCGTGCTGGTGGCCTTCTGCACCGGGGAGCCGGTCCCCACCGTCGAGCTGGTCCGGGGGCTGCGGGAGCTGCTGCCGGCCGGTGCGATCCCGCGCCGGTTCCTGTACGTCGAGGAGTTCCCGCTGTCGCCCAACCGGAAGGTGGACCGGGGCGCGCTCACCGCGACGGCCGCCGCGCTCACGGACCTCTGAGCCGCAAGCGCCGAGTCGGGCGCGGGGAAGTCCCCGGGAGGTCCGGTACCTCCCGGGGACTTCCCCCGCGCCCGCGACCCTGGCCTCAGGCCGCCGCCGCGAGGGCGTCGAGCGGGTGCTCCCGCACCGTGCGGCGGGCGGCGCCCAGGTTGGCCGCGAAGGTCAGCGCGATGACGATGGCCACCACCGTGAGGTAGATGCCCGGGCCGACGTCCGGCACCGCCTGGTCCGCCGTGGCGATGCTGAACGGGATGATCGAGGCCAGCGCCGCGATGGTGCCCGCGATCAGCCCGGTGACCACGATGATCGCGCTCTCGAACCCCACCGTGCGCACGACCTGCCCGGGGGTGGAGCCGATCAGCCGCTGCTGGCCGAACTCGCGCCGCCGGTAGACCGTCGCGGTGACCGCGAGGTTGATCAGCACGATCGCCGCGAAGACCGCGATCGTGGAGACGATCACGAAGTTGAGGGTCTCCACGTTCTTGTCGTCCTGGGAGCGCACCAGCCGGCCCGAGGAGACCGCGTCGTTCTGGAGCACCTGCATGTACAGCGAGCCGGCCGCCATCCCGACGAACAGGATGATCGGCATCAGCACGCCCGCCATCCGGCCCGAGCGCTGCCGGATGTTGGCCTGGGCCAGGTAGCCCGGGGTGCCGCCGAACCCGCGCGCCAGGCTCCCGACCAGCGTGCTGGCCACCCGCAGCAGGACCGGGGAGAGCAGGGACAGACCGATCGAGACGTGGATGCACGCCTCGCCGGCGATGGACATGGTGATGTAGCCGCGGTCCTTGAGCACGGTCGACACCAGCACGCCGGCGTCGATGCCGAGCAGCAGGAAGAGGATGCCGAAGGCGATCCGCTTCTTGGTCATCTTCGTGGTGCCCGCCACGCTGGAGACCAGCGCCTCGCGGGTGCTGATCGTGGCGGCCCGGCGGCCGGTGACGTACGCGGCGATCGCGGCGGCCAGGAAGGTGACGCCGAGCCCGGTGCCCAGCGCCATCACACCGAAGTGGTAGTCGATGCCGCGGGTGACCTGCTTGGTGGAGACCAGCGTGTTCACCACGGCCTTCCCGGCGAAGTAGCCGACCGGGATCGCGACCACGGCGGCCAGCAGGGTGACCACCGCGGTCTCGGCCATGATCATCCGGGTGATCTGGCCCGGGACCGCGCCCGCCGACTTGAGCAGGGCGATCTCGCTGCTCCGCTGGCGCACCGTCAGGTTGAGGGTGGCCGCGATCCCGAAGGCCACGATCAGCACCCCCCAGCCGTCCACCACGTAGCACATCGTGGTCAGGGTCTTCTTGTCCTGCGCCGAGACACCGTCGGCGACACCGGTGTCGAACAGCGAGGAGAAGGCCATCAGGATGGCCGCGCCGAGGAACACGTTCAGGAAGGTCGCGGCGAAGCTGCCCTTGCGCAGTCGCAGCGAGCTCAGGGCGATGCGGAACATGGATCAGGACTCCGATCGGGCGTGACGGCGGGCGACTTCCTCACCCAGGCGTGCCATCTCTTCGGCGACGGCGGCCGGGTTGGGCCGGGCCATCTCGTCGACGATCCGGCCGTCGACCAGGAACAGCACCAGATCGGCGTGCGAAGCGGCGATCGGGTCGTGGGTCACCATGATCACCGTCTGGCCGAACTCGCGCACGGCCTGGTCGAACAGGTCGAGCACCTCGCCGGCCCGGTGGGTGTCGAGCGCACCGGTCGGCTCGTCGGCGAAGATGATCTGCGGGTTGGTGACCAGCGCCCGGGCGATCGCCACCCGCTGCTGCTCACCACCGGACAGCTGGGCCGGGTGGTGGTCGAGCCGGCGGGTCAGGTCCACCCGCTCCACCACGGCGGCCATCCGCTGCCGGTCCACCCGCTTGCCCTCCAGCCGGAGCGGCAGCGTGATGTTCTGGCGGACCGTCAGCGAAGGCAGCAGGTTGAACTGCTGGAAGACGAAGCCGATCCGGCCGCGCCGGAACCTCGTCAGATCGGTCTCGTTGCCGAAGGCCATCGGCTGGCCGGCGATGCTCACCTCGCCACTGGTCGGCCGGTCGAGGCCCGAGGCGCAGTGCAACAGGGTGCTCTTGCCGGACCCCGAGGGCCCCATGATCGCGGTGAAGGTACCGGCGGCGATGGACAGGTTCACATTGTTGAGCGCGCTGACCGGGACGCCGGTCCTGTCGTAGACCTTGCTGACCGAAGTCAGTCGAAGTACGTCCCCCACGACCGGACGGCCCAGGGCGCCTACTCGGTTCATCATTCCTCATCTCGTCGGGCGCAATTCCTGCTGCTTATGAGCATCGCGCGCGGACCGACGGGAGTCAGGGGTGGAAACTCCCCGCCGATGGTAGGGCTAACACCCCACTCCTCTCGGGGGACCGCACCAGCTGCGCCGTTGCCGCCCGACAAGGGCCCGGCACCCCTGGCCCGGCCCGGGCCGATAGGGGTTGAACGGCCCAGGTGAGGCTGCCAGATTCGAGGCACTATGACGACCGACGCACCGACCCAGAACAGGGCCCGCGACCTGGGCGCCTGGATCCGCCGCTTCCACCCCGCCGAGGACGCCGCCGTCCGGCTCGTGTGCCTGCCGCACGCCGGCGGGGCCGCGACCTACTACTTCCCCGTCGCCAGGGCACTGGCTCCCGGGATCGACGTCCTGGCCGTGCAGTACCCCGGCCGGCAGGACCGGCGCACCGAGCCGGTGATCGAGGACGTGCGCGTCCTCGCCGACCTGATCACCGCCGAGCTGCGCCCCTGGTGCGACCGGCCGCTGGCCCTGTTCGGCCACAGCATGGGCGCCCTGGTCGGCTACGAGGTGGCCCGGCGGCTGCGGGCCGAGGGCATCGAGCCGCTCGGCCTGTTCGCCTCCGGCCGGCGCGCGCCGTCCACCGTACGGGACGAGTCCGTGCACCGGCGCGACGACCAGGGCATCATCAGCGCCCTCAGGGAGCTGAGCGGCACCGGCGACGAGGTGCTCGACGACGAGGACCTGCTCGGCATGGTCCTGACGGCGGTGCGCGGGGACTACAAGGCGGTGGAGACCTACCGGGCCGACTCCGGCCCGGTGCTCGACTGCCCGATCCAGGTGCTCACCGGCGACAGCGACGAGATGACCAGCCCCGAGGAGAACCTCGCCTGGGAGCGGCACACCACGGCCGAGTGCCGGATCGAGGAGTTCCCCGGCGGCCACTTCTACCTCTCCGAGCAGGCGCCGGCCGTGCTCGCGTCGGTCCGCGACCGGATGAGCGCCTGGGCGGGCGCCCCGCTGCACCCCTGACACCGCGCGGGGTTCGCCCAGGGGTCGACGCCCACGCTCCGTAGGGGCGCCGAATCGTCGCAGGCGGGACCGTACGCGGATGCCCGGCGACGCCTTCGCCGGGCACCGCCCGGCCCGTTTCTCAGGGGCCCGGCCCGGGGTCGGCTAGGGGTAGGGAGACGCCTTTCGGCGCTCCTAGTGTGAGGCAAGTGCACCAGGTTCGCCGATACTTGATTGAAGGGTGAGGGCGACATGGAAAAGCCCGAAGACAAGCTGCTCCACGCCCTCAGGGTCTCGCTCAAGGAGACCGAGCGCCTGCGCGATCAGAACCGCAAGCTGGCCGACGGCCCGCGGGAGCCGATCGCGATCGTGGGAATGGCCTGCCGCTTCCCCGGCGAGGTGGCCACGCCCGAACAGCTGTGGCAGCTGGTGGCCGACGGGGTCGACGCGGTCGGTCCGTTCCCCACCGACCGCGGCTGGGACCTGGACCGGTTCTTCGACCCGACGGGCGAGCGGCCCGGCACGAGCTACGTCAACGAAGGCGGCTTCCTGCACGACTCCCCCGACTTCGACGCCGGGTTCTTCGGCATCTCACCGCGCGATGCGCTGCTGATCGACCCTCAGCAGCGGCTGCTGCTGGAAACCTCCTGGGAGGCGTTCGAACGGGCCGGCATCCCGCCGCAGTCGGTCAAGGGCAGCCAGGTCGGCGTGTTCAACGGCGTGATGTACCACGACTACCCGGGCAGCTACGGCTCCTCCGGGGTCGTCTCCGGCCGGGTGTCCTACCACTTCGGCCTGGAGGGCCCGGCGGTGACCGTCGACACGGCCTGCTCGTCCTCCCTGGTCACCCTGCACATGGCCGCGCAGTCGCTGCGGCAGGGCGAGTGCTCGCTCGCCCTGGCCGGCGGGGTCAGCATCATGTCGACGCCCCGGATGTTCGCGGAGTTCAGCACCGGGCGCGGCATGGCCTCCGACGGCCGCTGCCACTCCTTCGCGCAGTCGGCGGACGGTATGGGGTGGTCCGAGGGCGCGGGCATGCTGCTGCTGGAGCGGCTGTCCGACGCCCGGCGCAACGGGCACCCGGTCTGGGCGGTGGTGCGCGGCACCGCGGTCAACCAGGACGGCGCCTCCAACGGCATGACCGCCCCGAACGGCCCCGCCCAGCAGCGGGTGATCCGGGCGGCCCTGGCCAACGCCAGGCTCTCGGCCGACCAGGTGGACGCGCTGGAGGCGCACGGCACCGCCACCACCCTCGGCGACCCGATCGAGGCGCAGGCGCTGCTGGCGACCTACGGACAGGACCGCCCGGAGGACCGCCCGCTGTGGCTCGGCTCGGTCAAGTCCAACCTCAGTCACACCCAGGCCGCGGCGGGCGTGGCCGGCGTCATCAAGATGGTGATGGCGCTGCGCCACGGGGTGCTGCCGCAGACCCTGCACGTGGACGAGCCGACCCGGCACGTGGACTGGACCGCGGGGAACGTCCGGCTGCTGACGGAGCGCCGGCCGTGGCCGGAGACCGGTCAGCCCCGGCGGGCCGCGGTCTCCGCGTTCGGGCTCAGCGGGACGAACGCGCACGTGATCCTGGAGCAGTACGAGGAGGCCGCCGCAGGCGATGCGAGGCCGGACCGGCCCGCCGGTGTGCTGGCGTGGCCGGTGTCCGGGCGCAGCCCGGAGGCGCTGCGGGCGCAGGCGGGGCGGCTGCTGGAGCACGTCGAAGGCCTGTCGGACGGCGAACTTCCCCTGATCGGGCGGGCGTTGGCGACGACGCGGACGCACTTCGAGCACCGCGCGGTGGTCGTCGGCGCGGACCGGGCGGAGCTGCTGGCGGGCCTGACGGCGGCGGCACAGGGCGTCGAGGCGTCCGGTGTGGTCCAGGGGGCGGGGGCGGGGGCGGCGGGCCGGTTGGCGTTCCTGTTCACCGGCCAGGGCTCGCAACGCGTGGGCATGGGAGCGGAGTTGTACCGCGCCTTCCCGGTGTTCGCCGCTGCCCTGGACGAGGTGTGCGCCGTCCTGGACAAGGGGCTTGAGCGTCCGCTGAAGGACGTGATGTGGTCGCCGTCGGAGGAGGGGCTGCTCGATCGGACGGGCTACGCGCAGTGCGCGCTGTTCGCGGTCGAGGTGGCGCTGCTGCGACTGTTCGAGTCCTGGGGCGTCACGCCGGACTTCGTGGCCGGGCACTCGATCGGCGAACTCGCCGCCGCCCACGCGGCCGGGGTGTGGTCGCTGGAGGACGCGTGCGCGCTGGTCTCGGCCCGGGCCCGGCTGATGCAGGCCCTGCCGACCGGCGGGGCGATGGTCGCGATCATCGCCACCGAGGACGAGGTCCGCGCCGCACTGGTGCCGGGCGTCGACATAGCAGCCGTCAACGGCCCCCGCGCGGTGGTGATTTCGGGCGACGCCGAGGCGGTCGCCACCGTCGCGGCCCGGTTCGAGCGGTCCAAAGCACTGACGGTCTCGCACGCCTTCCACTCCGCCCTGATGGAACCCATGCTGGACGAGTTCCGCACCGTCGCCGCGAAGCTCACGTACAACGAGCCGACCATCACCGTCGTCTCCACCCTCACCGGACAAGCCGCCGGTGACCGGGAGCTGTGCGACCCGGAGTACTGGGTGCGCCAGGTCCGCGAGAGCGTCCGCTTCGCCGACGCCCTCACCACTCTCGCCACCACCGGCGCCTCCCGCCTCGTGGAACTCGGCCCCGACGCCGTCCTGACCGCCATGGCCGGACAGTGCCTGGAGGACCCCGACGCCGTCCGGGCCGTCGCGTCGCTGCGCAAGGGCCGGCCGGAGGAGCAGTCGGTCGTCACGGCCCTGGCCGCGCTCCACGCCGACGGCACGGCCGTGGACTGGCCCGTCTACTACCCGGGCACCGCCGCCGCCGACCTGCCCACCTACCCCTTCCAGCGCCGGCGTTTCTGGCTGGAGGCCAACTCCTCGGACGGCGACCCCTCCTCCCTCGGCCTCGAAGCCGTCGACCACCCCCTGCTCGGCGCCGCCACCGTCCTCGCCGACTCCGAGGGAATCGTCCTCTCCGGCCGCCTGTCCACCGCCACCCACCCGTGGCTCGGCGACCACCGGGTCGGCGGCCGGACGCTGCTGCCCGGCACGGCCTTCGTCGAGCTGGCGCTCCGGGCCGGCGACCGGGCCGGCTGCACCGCGGTGCGCGAACTGACGCTCCAGACCCCGCTGGTGCTGCCCGAGCAGGGCGGCGTCCGGCTCCAGGTGAGCCTCGGCAACCCGGACGACGACGGCGCCCGGCCGTTCGCGGTCTACTCCCGGCCCGACGGGCCGGACACCGAAGAGCCCTGGGTGCAGCACGCCGAAGGACTGCTGGCCACGACGGACGAGGGGTCGGGGTTCGACCTCACCGCCTGGCCGCCGCACGGGGCGCAGGCCGTCGACCTCGACGGGATGTACGAGGAGCTGGCCGCCGCGGGCGGTCTGGCCTACGGCCCGGTGTTCCAGGGGCTGCGGGCCGCCTGGCGCCGCGGCGACGAGGTGTTCGCCGAGGCGGCACTGCCCGAGCAGGTCCGGCACCACGCGCCCGACTTCGGCCTGCACCCGGCGGTGTTCGACTCGGTGCTGCACGCGATCGGCCTGCTCGGAGCGGACGGCCCGGACGCGGCCGAGGGCACCGCGGCCCTGCCGTACACGTGGTCCGACGTGGAACTGTTCGCCGCGGGCGCGCCCACGGTCCGGGTGCGGATCACCCGCGCCGCCGGGGCGGCCGCCGACGGCGCCCGGACCGTCGCCCTGCAGATAGCGGACGCGGCCGGACTCCCCGTCGCGTCGGTCGGATCGCTGACGCTGCGGACCTTCTCCCCGGCGGACGCCGACGGCGCCCCCCGGCGGGGCGGCGACCTGCTCCACCGCGTCGAGTGGACCCGGCGCGACACCCCGGCGCCGTCCGGTGCCGTCGCGGAGCAGGTGGCGCTGCTCGACGAGGTCGGGCCCGCCGACCCGGTGCCCCCGGTCCTCGTGCTGCCGGTCGACGGCGGCCCGGACGCGGACGCCGCCCGGTCGGCGGCGCACCGGGTGCTGGCCTGCGTGCAGTCCTGGCTGGCGCAGGACCGCTTCGACGCCTCCCGGCTGGTGCTGGTCACCCGCGGCGCGGTGGCGCTGCCCGGCGAGGACCCGGCCGACCTGGCCGCCGCCGCGGTCCACGGCCTGATCCGCTCCGCCCAGGCGGAGTACCCGGGCCGGCTGTTCCTGGTGGACGCCGGGGCCGGGCAGGACGTGTCCGGGCTGCTGCCGGGGATCGTGGCGGCCGGCCTGGCCGAGACCGCCGTCCGCGGCACGGACCTGTGGGTCCCGCGCCTGGTGCGGGCGCTGCCCGCCACCGAGGGCGAGCGGCAGACCTGGGCCGTCGCGGCGGCGCACCACGGCAGCGTGCTGATCTCCGGCGGCACCGGCGCCCTCGGCGGCCTGCTGGCCCGGCACCTGGTCCAGCGGCACGGCATCCGCCGGCTGCTGCTGGTCAGCCGCAGCGGCGCCGACGCGCAGGGCGCGGCGCAACTCGTCGCCGACCTGGCCGAACTGGGCGCGGAGGCGGAGGTCGCCGCCTGCGACCTCGGCGACCGCGAGGCCGTGCGCGCCCTGCTCGCCGACCGGGACATCGCGGCCGTGGTGCACACGGCCGGCGTCCTGCGCGACGGGACCTTCGCCTCGCAGACCCCGGAGCGCTTCGACGCCGTACTGGCCGCCAAGGCCGACGCGGCCTGGCACCTGCACGAGCTGACGGAGTCCCACGAACCGGCCGCGTTCGTGCTCTTCTCCTCGGCGGCCGGTGTGCTCGGCGCCCCCGGCCAGGCCAACTACGCCGCCGCCAACAGCTTCCTCGACGCCCTGGCCGCGCACCGCCGCGCCCACGGGCTGCCCGCCCAGTCGCTCGCCTGGGGCCAGTGGGCCCTGGCCGACAGCATGGGCGGCACCGGCAAGGGCGCCGCCGGCGCGCTGTCCGCCGAGGAGGGGCTGGAGCTGTTCGACACGGCCGCCGGCCTGGACGAGGCCGTGCTGGTCCCGATCCGCCTGGACCTCGCCGCGCTGCGCGCCGACCCCGACGCCTTCCCCGACCTGCTGCGCGGCCTGGTGCCCGCCGTCCGGCGGCAGGCCGCGGACCGGCAGGCCGGCGCCGAGCCGCTGCGCGCCCGGCTGGCCGGCCTGCCCCGCACGGAGCAGCTCGCCGCCCTGACCGAGCTGGTACAGGTGCACGTCGCGGCGGTGCTCGGCTACGCCGGGGCCGAACTGGTCGACGCCGACCGGGTGTTCAAGGACCTCGGATTCGACTCGCTGACCTCGGTCGAGGTGCGCAACCGGCTGACCGCGGCCTCCGGCGTCCGGCTGCGGGTGACCGTCGTCTTCGACCACCCGACCGCCCGTGAGCTGGCCGGTCATCTGCACAGCGAGATCTTCGGCGCCCTCGCCGACGGACCGCAGGAGCCGCCGGCGGCGGGCGCGGAGAGCGACCCGATCGCGATCGTCGGCATGGCCTGCCGCTACCCCGGCGGGGTGGAGTCGCCCGACGACCTGTGGCGGCTGGTGACCGCCGGCACCGACGCGGTCTCCCCCTTCCCGGCCGACCGCGCCTGGGACATGGACTACTGGAACGAACTGGTGGCCGCGACCGGCAAGCAGCCGGAGGGCGGATTCCTGCGCGACGCCACCGACTTCGACGCGCCCTTCTTCGGGATCAGCCCGAACGAGGCACTGATGATGGACCCGCAGCAGCGCAAGTTCCTCGAGGTGTGCTGGGAGGCGCTGGAGAGCGCGGGCCTGGACCCGGTCGCCCTCAAGGGCAGCCCGACCGGCGTCTTCGCCGGGGCGATGCAGAGCGACTACGACGCCGGCCCCGCCGGGCTGCTCCCGGACAACCTCTTCCACCGGGGCACCGGAACGCTTGGCAGCGTGGTCTCCGGCCGGGTCTCGTACCTGCTGGGCCTGGAGGGGCCCGCGGTCTCGATCGACACCGCCTGCTCCTCCTCCCTGGTGGCCCTGCACATGGCCGCCCAGGCGCTGCGCAACGGCGACTGCTCGCTCGCGCTGGCCGGCGGCGTCACCCTGCTGGCCTCCCCCGAGGCCTTCGCCCTGTCCGACATCCAGGGCGGCTCCTCGCCCGACGGCCGGTGCAAGGCGTACTCGGACGAGGCCGACGGCGTCGGCTGGGCCGAGGGCGTGGGCGTCCTGGTCCTCGAACGCCTCTCCGAGGCCCGGCGGCGCGGCCACGAGGTGCTCGCCGTGGTCCGCTCCACCGCCGTCAACCAGGACGGCACCTCCAACGGCCTGACCGCGCCGAACGGCGTGGCCCAGGAGCGGATGATCCGCCGGGCGCTGGCCGTGGCCGGTCTGCGGCCCGCCGACGTGGACGCGGTCGAGGGCCACGGCACCGGCACCACCCTCGGCGACCCCATCGAGCTCGGCGCCCTGCTGGCCACCTACGGCCAGGACCGGCCGGCCGACCGGCCGCTGTGGCTCGGCTCGGTGAAGTCCAACATCGGGCACAGCCAGGCCGCCGCCGGCGTGGCCGGGGTGATCAAGATGGTGCTGGCGCTGCGCCACGGGCTGCTCCCCCGGTCGCGGTACGCCCAGGCGCCCACCAGCAGCGTGGACTGGTCCGCGGGGCAGGTCAGGCTGCTGGCGGAGAACGTTCCGTGGGAGCAGAACGGCCACCCGCGCCGGGCCGGCGTCTCGGCCTTCGGGTACAGCGGCACCAACGCGCACGTCATCATCGAGCAGGCCCCGGCGGACGAGCCGGGCGGGCAGGCGCAGGCGGTTCCGGCCGGCCCGGCGCCGGTGCTGCTGCTCTCGGCGCGCACCGACGAGGCGCTGCCGGCGCAGGCCGGGCGGCTGCACGCCCATCTGCTCGCCCACCCCGGGCTGGACCTGGCCGACGTCGGCCACCGGCTGGCCACCTCCCGGTCCGCCATGCCGTACCGGGCGGCCGTGGTCGGCGCCGACCCAAAGGAGGCGCTGGCCGGCCTGGCCGCGCTGGCCGAGGGCCGCGAGGCGCCCGCGGTGGTCCGGGGCGCCGTGCGCACGGGCCGCCGCACGGCGTTCCTCTTCCCCGGCCAGGGCATCCAGCGGGTCGGCATGGGCCGTGAGCTGTACGCCGCGCTGCCCGCGTTCGCACGGGCCTTCGACGAGGTCGCCGAGGCCTTCGGCCCGTACCTGGAGCGCGACCTGCGCGAGGTGGTCTTCGCCGAGCCCGGCTCGGCCGACGCCGCCCTGATCGACCGGACCGGCTACACCCTGGCCTCGGTCTTCGCGCTGGAGACGGCGCTGTTCCGGCTGCTCGAATCCTGGGGCCAGAAGCCCGACTTCGTCCTCGGGCACTCGGTGGGCGAACTGGCGGCGGCGCACGCCGCCGGGGTGCTGGGGCTGGCGGACGCGGTCCGGCTGACCGCGCACCGCGGCCGCCTGATGGAGGGCCTGACCGGTGGCGCCGCGGTCGCGATCGAGGCCGCGCCGGACGAGGTCGAGGCCCTGCTCGGCGACCGGGTCGGCATCGCGGTCGTCAACGGGCCGCGCTCGGTCGTGGTCTCCGGGGACGAGGAGCCGGTGCTGGCCCTGGCCGCGCACTGGAGCGGACTCGGCCGCCGCACCCGCCGCCTGACGATCAACCAGGCGGTGCACTCGCCGCAGATGGACCCGATCCTCGACGAGCTGCGGGAGGTCGCGGCCGGCCTGTCCTACGGGGCCGCGCGCATCCCCGTGGCGTCCACCGTCACCGGGCGGATCGCCGACGCGGGCGAGCTCGGCACCCCGGAGTACTGGGTGGCGAACTGCCGGCGGACGGTCCGCTTCCTCGACGCCGTCCGCGGCCTGGAGGAGGCCGGGGTCACCCGGTTCGTCGAGCTCGGCTCCGACGGCACGCTCAGCGCCCTGGCCCAGGCCTGCCTGAGCGACCCCGACGGCGGCGCGGTCATGATCCCGCTGCTCGCCAAGGACCGGCCCGAGGCGCTCTCCGTGCACCGGGCCGCGGCCCGGCTGTACACCGAGGGGCTCGGCCTGGACGGCGCCCTGCTGTTCGCCGGCCGCACCGCGCAGCGGGTGCCGCTGCCCACCTACGCGTTCCAGCGCCGGCGGTACTGGCCCGACGTGGACCCGAAGGCCCTGCGGGGCGGCGGCGACCTGGCCGCCACCGGCCTGGAGCCGGTCGCCCACCCGGTGGTCGGCGCCGCCGTCGGCTTCGCGGACTCCGACGGGGTCGCCCTGATGGGCCGGCTCTCGCTCGGCACCCACCCGTGGCTGGCCGACCACCGCGTCGGCGGGGCCGTGATGCTCCCCGGTGCGGCCTTCGTGGAGCTCGCGGTCCGGGCCGGGGACGAGGTCGGCTGCCGCCGACTGGAGGACCTGACCCTGGAGCAGCCGCTGATCCTGGCCGAACGGGGCAGGGCCCAGGTCCAGCTCCAGATCATGGTCGGCGCCCCGGACGGCGCGGGCCGGCGCCCGGTGGCCGTGCACTCCCGGGCCACCGCCCAGGACCCGTGGACCCGGCACGCCGCCGGCACCCTCGCCCCCGACGCCGAGGCCCGGCCGGCCCCGCTGACGCAGTGGCCGCCGGCCGGCGCCGAGGCCCTGGACCTCGACGAGCTCTACCCCGGCATGGCCGAGGCCGGTCTCGGCTACGGCCCGCTGTTCCGGGGGCTGCGCGCGGCCTGGTCGCTGGGCCCGGACGTGTACGCCGAGGTGGGGCTGGACGACTCCCCCGGCTCGCAGGTGCTCGGCTTCGGCCTGCACCCGGCCGTCCTGGACGCCGCCCTGCACGCGATCGCGCTGTCCGAGGGCGAGGTGACCCGCGGACTGCCGTTCGCCTGGTCCGGCGTCGAGCTGTACGCCACCGGCGCGACCAAGGTGCGGGTGCGGGTGCGCCCGCTCGGCGGCGGCGCGGTGTCGATCACGCTGGCCGACCAGACGGGCGCACCGGTGGCCGCGGTCGAGTCACTGCTGCTGCGCGGCGGGACCGACCTGGGCAGGCCGGCCGCGGCCGGGCGGCACGAGTCGCTGTTCGGCGTCGACTGGCTGCCCGCCGCCCTCCCGGCCGCCGGCGGGCCGCAGCCGGTGCGGACCGTCGACCAGCCGGTCCCCGGGGCGGACGCGGACGCGGCCCACCGGGCGACCCGCGCCGTCCTCGACCTCCTGCACCGGGAACTCGCCGACCGGGACGACACCGCCCCGGACGGTCCGCCCGAGCAGGGCCCGCTGGTCGTGCTGACCCGCGGCGCCGTGGCCCTGCCCGGCGAGGACGTCACCGACCTGGCCGGCGCCGCCGTCTGGGGCCTGGTCCGCTCCGCCCAGTCCGAGCACCCCGGCCGCTTCGTCCTGGCCGACCTGGACGACGACCCCGCCTCGCACGCGCTGCTGGCGGCCCTGGCCGCCTCCGGCGAACCGCAGGCCGTCATCCGCGCGGGAGCGGCGTCCGTCCCCCGGCTGGTCCGGCCGCGCGCCCTGGCGGCGGACGGCGGGGCCGGCCCGGTCGGCAGCGCCTTCGGCGGCGACGGCACCACCCTGCTCACCGGCGCGACCGGCACCATCGGCGCCCTGGTGGCCCGTCACCTCGTCACCGCCCACGGCGTGCGCCGCCTGCTGCTGGTCAGCCGCAGCGGCACCCTGCCGCAGGCGGCGGCCGAACTGGCCGAGCTCGGCGCGCACGTCGAGGCCGCCGCCTGCGACCTCGCCGACGCCGACGCCGTGACCGCCCTGCTCGCGGGCATCCCGGCCGAGCACCCGCTGACCGCGGTCGTGCACCTCGCCGGGGCGCTCGACGACGGCGCCGTCACGGCCCTGACCGGAGACCGGCTCGCCACCGTGCTGCGCCCGAAGGTGGACGCCGCGCTGAACCTGCACCGGGCGACCGAGGGCGCCGAGCTGACCGCGTTCGTGCTCTTCTCCTCGGCCTCCGGGCTGTTCGGCAACCCGGGCCAGGGCAACTACGCCGCCGCCAACTCCTTCCTCGACGCCCTGGCCGCGCACCGCCGCGCCCACGGGCTGCCCGCCCAGTCGCTGGCCTGGGGCCTGTGGGCGGCGACGCTCTCGGGCGCCCAGCAGGCCCGGATGGCACGGGCCGGCATGGGCGCGCTCTCCGCCGAGGAGGGCATGGACCTGCTCGACGTCGCCGCCGTGCGGCCCGAGCCCTTCCTGGTGCCGGCCAAGCTGCTGCTCTCCGCCGGAACGTCGCCGAGCACGCAGACGCCGTACCTGCTGCGCGCGCTGGCGGCACCGTCCCGGCGCTCGGCGGCCGCCTCCGCGGCCCCGGCGGACCCGGCCGACCTGCGCCGCCGCCTCGCGGCCCTGCCCGCGGCGCGGCGGGCCGAGGCGGTGCGCGAACTCGTCCTCGAGAACGTCGCGCAGCTGCTCGGGTACTCCGGCGCCGGATCCGTCGACCCGAACCGGCCGTTCCTCGAACTGGGCTTCGACTCGCTGACCGCCGTGGACCTGCGCAACCGGCTCGCCACGAGCACCGGACTGCGCCTGCCCGCGACCGTGGTCTTCGACCTCCAGGACTCCGAGGCGCTGGCCGCGCACCTGCTGTCCGAACTCGCCGACGCCGCCGCGGCGCCCGGCGGCACCGGAGCGCACGGGGCCGCGGGGACGGGCACGGAGGCCGCCGGCGGCTCCGCCGACCCCGCCTCCGACGGGCTGCGCCGGCTGTTCGTCGAGGCCGTCCAGGCCGGCAAGACCCGCGAGGGCCTGGCCGTGCTCGGATCGGCGGCCAACCTGCGCGCGTCCTTCGGCTCGCTGGCCGACCTCGGCGCGGCACCCGCCGCCGTCAAACTGAGCGAGGGCGCGGGCCTGCCCCGACTGCTCTGCCTCTCCACGCCGGTGGCGATGGGCGGCGCCTACCAGTACGCCAGGATCGCGGCGCGACTGCGCGAGGCGGCCCAGGTGTCCGTCCTGCCGATGCCGGGCTTCCTGCCGGACGAGGCGCTCCCGGCGACGGCGGACGCCGTGGTCGAGGTCCTCGCCGCGAGCATCCTGGAGGCCGCCGACGACGCCCCCTACGCGCTGCTCGGCTACTCCTCCGCCGGTGTCTTCGCCTACGCGGTCGCGGCCCGGCTCGAAGCGCTCGGCCGGGGCCCGGCGACCGTGCTCCTGCTCGACACCTACCCGGTGGGCGGCGCGGCCTCCGGTGACGCCACCGGGTCCGCCGACGCCGCGAAGTCCAGGGCGGAGACCGTGGTCGACATGGCCGCCGGCATGCTCCGGCAGGAGTCGGACCAGGAGGCACTGGACCGCACCAAGCTGACCGCGATGGCGCGCTACATGGAACTGCTGCCCACCGTCCCGGTCGCGGGGCTGGCCGCCTCGACCGTGCTGCTGCGCCCCGAGCGCCGCTTCGCGATCGGCTCCGACGACCCGGCCGCCACCACGGAGCCCGGCGCGGAGGCCGACGCCTGGCGCACCGACTGGAGCCTGGCCGACCAGGTGCGCACGGTGCCCGGCGACCACTTCAGCATCGTCGCGGACGACGCGCCGTCCACCGCCGAGGCGGTGTGCGAATGGCTCGCCGCAGAACTGGGGCAGGGGCGGTCCGAATAGGGGTGGGTCGGGCCAGCTACGCGTCGTTAGCGTTCGAAACGGAGACGGACAAGTGACGGACAACACCGAGGGATTGGTGGCCGGTACGCCCATGGCCGGCGAGGAAAAGCTGCTCAGTTACCTCAAGCGGGCCACCACCGACCTGCGGGAGGCGCGCCGGCAGCTGCGCGACAACGAACAGCGCGCCACCGAACCGATCGCCGTCGTCGGCATGGCGTGCCGGTACCCGGGCGGCGTCACCTCGCCGGAGGAGCTGTGGCGGCTGGTCGCCGACGGCGTGGACGCGGTCGGCACCTTCCCCGGTGACCGCGGCTGGGACCCGCAGCGGTGCTACGACCCGACGGGGGAACGGCCCGGGACCAGCTACGTCAACGAGGGCGGATTCCTCGACGGCGCGGGCGAGTTCGACGCGGAGTTCTTCGGCATCTCGCCGCGCGAGGCGCTCACCATGGACCCGCAGCAGCGGCTGCTGCTTGAGGTGTCGTGGGAGGCCCTGGAGCGGGCCGGGATCCGGCCGGGCGCGCTGCGCGGCAGCGCGACCGGGGTCTACGCCGGGGTGATGTACCACGACTACCCGGGCAGCACCTGCATCGGCAGCCTGATCTCCGGGCGGGTCTCCTACACCCTGGGCCTGGAGGGCCCGGCGGTGTCGGTGGACACCGCCTGCTCGTCCTCGCTGGTCGGCCTGCACTTCGCCGCCCAGGCGCTGCGCCGGGGCGAGTGCACGCTCGCCCTGGCCGGCGGCGTCGCCGTCATGGGCACGCCGGGCACCTTCGTCGACTTCAGCGAACAGCGCGGCCTGGCCCCGGACGGGCGCTGCAAGGCGTTCGCCGACGCGGCGGACGGCACGGCGTGGGCCGAGGGTGCCGGGATGCTCGTGCTGGAGCGGCTGTCCGACGCCCGCCGCAACGGGCACCGGGTACTCGCCGTGATCCGTGGCAGCGCGGTGAACCAGGACGGCGCGTCGAGTGGGTTCAGCGCTCCGAACGGTCCGTCGCAGCAGCGGGTGATCCGGGCGGCGTTGGCCGATGCCGGGCTGACGGCGGCCGAGGTGGACGCGGTCGAGGCGCACGGCACCGGGACGACGCTGGGCGACCCGATCGAGGCGCAGGCGCTGCTGGCGACCTACGGGCGCGAGCGGGCGGACGGTCGTCCGCTGTGGCTGGGCTCGGTGAAGTCCAACTTCGGGCACGCGCAGGCGGCGGCGGGTGTGGCCGGTGTCATCAAGATGGTGCTGGCCATGCGGCACGGGGTCCTTCCCCGGACGCTGCACGTCGACGCCCCGTCCTCGCACGTCGATTGGAGTGCCGGGGACGTCCGGCTGCTGACCGACGAGGTGCCGTGGCCGGCCGGGGAGCGACCCCGGCGGGCCGGGGTGTCGGCGTTCGGATTCAGCGGGACGAACGCGCATGTGATCGTGGAGGAGCCCGGCGAGTACGCCGTCGTGGAGGACGTCACGCCCGGCCCTGCCGGTGTGGTGGCGTGGCCGGTGTCGGCGCGCACGCCGGAGGCGCTGCGGGCGCAGGCGGGGCGGCTGCTGGACCTTCCGGCGGGTGAACTGCCCCTGATCGGGCTGGCGTTGGCGACCGGGCGGACGCACTTCGAGCACCGCGCGGTGGTCGTCGGCTCGGACCGGGCGGAGCTGCTGGCGGGCCTGAGCGCACTGGCGGAAGGAACTACGGCGCCGGGCCTGGTCACCGGCACGAACACGGCGGGCCGGTTGGCGTTCCTGTTCACCGGCCAGGGCTCGCAACGCGTGGGCATGGGTGCGGAGTTGTACCGCGCGTTCCCGGTGTTCGCGTCCGCGCTGGACGAGGTGTGCGCCGTCCTGGACGAGGGGCTTGAGCGTCCGCTGAAGGATGTGATGTGGTCGCCGTCGGAGGAGGGGCTGCTCGACCGGACGGGCTACGCGCAGTGCGCGCTGTTCGCCGTCGAGGTGGCGCTGCTGCGGCTGTTCGAGTCCTGGGGCGTCACGCCGGACTTCGTGGCCGGGCACTCGATCGGTGAACTCGCCGCCGCCCACGCGGCCGGGGTGTGGTCGCTGGAGGACGCGTGCGCGCTGGTCTCGGCGCGGGCCCGGCTGATGCAGGCCCTGCCGACCGGCGGGGCGATGGTCGCGATCATCGCCACCGAGGCCGAGGTCCGCGCCGCACTGGTGCCGGGCGTCGACATAGCAGCCGTCAACGGCCCCCGCGCGGTGGTGATTTCGGGCGACGCCGAGGCGGTCGCCCAGGTCGCGGAAGGTTTCGAGCGGTCCAAGGCACTGACGGTCTCGCACGCCTTCCACTCCGCCCTGATGGAGCCCATGCTCGACGAGTTCCGCGCCGTCGCCGCGAAGCTCACGTACAACGAGCCCGCCATCACCGTCGTCTCTACCCTCACCGGAAAAGCCGCCGGTGAAGGGGAGTTGAGCGACCCCGAGTACTGGGTGCGCCAGGTCCGCGAGAGCGTCCGCTTCGCCGACGCCCTCACCACCCTCGCCACCACCGGCGCCTCCCGATTCCTTGAACTGGGCCCCGACGCCGTCCTGACCGCCATGGCGGGACACGTCCTCGACGACGGCCACGTCCTGCTCCCCACCCTGCGCAAGGACCGCCCCGAGGCACCCGCAGCCGTCACCGCCCTCGCCGCACTCCACGCCCACGGCACCACCGTCGACTGGACCGCCCTCTACCCCGGCACCGCCACCACCGACCTGCCCACCTACCCCTTCCAACGCCACCGCTACTGGCTGGAGGCCAACTCCTCGGACGGCGACCCCTCCTCCCTCGGCCTCGAAGCCGTCGACCACCCCCTGCTCGGCGCCGCCACCGTCCTCGCCGACTCCGAGGGAATCGTCCTCTCCGGCCGCCTGTCCACGGGCGCACAGCCCTGGCTGGCCGACCACGTGGTGCTGGACACGGTGCTCTTCCCCGGGACCGGGTTCGTCGAGCTGGCCCTGCGGGCCGGTCTGGAGACCGGCTGCCCGAGCATCCGGGAACTGACCCTCCAGGCACCGCTGGCGGTGCCCGCGCAAGGTGCCAGCGTCCAGGTGAGTGTCCAGGAGCCGGACGCGGACGGCCTGCGCCGGTTCACCGTCCACTCCCGCAGCCGCCGCGACGACCAGGCCGGCGACGGCGCCTGGATCCGCCACGCGACCGGGGTCCTGGCCCCGGAGGCGCCGGCCGAGCCCGGGCCCGACCTGGTGCAGTGGCCACCGGCCGGTGCCGTGCCGATCGAGTCGGCCGACGGGTACGAGCGGCTGGCCGACGAGGGCTACCACTACGGTCCGGCGTTCCGCGGCCTGCGCGCCGCCTGGCGCCGCGGCGAGGAGCTGTACGCCGAGGTGGCCCTCCCCGAGACCGGGACCGCCCGCGCCGACGCCGCCCGCTACGGCCTGCACCCGGCGCTGCTCGACGCGGCCCTGCACGTCCAGTTGCTCGCCGACCTGCCCGCCGATCCGGCCGACGGGGGCGGTGCGGCGCCGGTGGTGCCCTTCGCGTGGACCGGCGTCACGCTCGGCTCGCCCGGCGCGGCCTCGCTGCGGGTGCGGATCAGCCCGGCCGGTCCGGACACCGTGACCGTGACCGTCGCGGACGGCTCCGGTCTGCCGGTGGCCTCGGTACAGGGCCTGGTCGCCCGTCCGCTCGCTGTCGGGCCGTCCGCGCACGGGATCGGGGACCTGCTCCACCGGCTCCAGTGGGAGGCCGCGCCGACCCGGTCCGCCGAACCGGCCCCGGAGACCCCGGAGACCAAGGTCCTGCACGTGCCCGCCTCGACCGGGACCGACCTGCCCGGGCTGGTGCGTTCGGTCCTGGACGACGTGCTCACCTCGGTGCAGGCGCACCTCGCCGACGAATCCGCGCCCACCGCCAGGCTGGCCGTGGTCACCTCCGGCGCGCTCCCGGTCGGCCCGGAGGAGCACGGCGACCTGGGCACGGCCCCCGTCTGGGGCCTGGTCCGGGCCGCCGAGGCCGAGAACCCGGGGCGCTTCGTCCTCATCGACACGGACGCCGACACGGAAGCCGACGCCGACGCGGTCCCGGACGCCGACCTGCTGGCCCGGGCCCTGCGCAGCGGCGAGCCCGAACTCGCGATCCGCGCCGGCGCCCTGGTCGTCCCCAGGCTTCGCCGCGCCCCCGAACGGGAGACCGGCCCCGGCGGCTGGCACCGGGACGGCACCGTCCTGATCACCGGCGGCACCGGCGGCCTGGGCGCGCTGCTCGCCCGTCACCTGGTGGCCGAGCACGGTGTCCGCCGGCTGCTGCTGACCAGCCGCCGCGGCCCGGAGGCCGACGGCGCCCGGCGGCTGCGCGCGGAGCTGACCGACCTCGGCGCGGACGTGGAGGTCGTCGCCTGCGACATCGCGGACCGGACCGCCGTCGCCGCGCTCCTCGCGGGCATCCCGGCCGCACACCCGCTGACCGCCGTCGTCCACGCCGCCGGTGTGGTCGACAACGGCCTGCTGGAGACCCTGACCCCCGAGCGCTTCGACACGGTGCTGCGGCCCAAGGCCGACGGCGCCTGGCACCTGCACGAGCTGACCGCGCACCTGGACCTCGCGGCCTTCGTGCTGTTCTCCTCGGCGGCGGGCCTGGTCCTCGGCGCGGGCCAGGCCAACTACGCCGCCGCCAACGCCTTCCTGGACGCCCTGGCCGCGCACCGCCGCGCCCACGGGCTGCCCGCGCTGTCCCTGGCGTACGGTGCCTGGGCGGCGGACGGCGGCATGGCCGGCGAGCTGGACGAGGCCGACCTGCGCCGCCTGCGCAGGCTGGGCCTGCCGCCGATCACCGCCGCCGAGGGCCTGGCGCTCTTCGACGCCGCGCTCGGCGCGACCGACCCGGTGCTCGCCCCGCTCCGCCTGGACGCCGCGGCGCTGCGCTCCCGCACCGACCAACCGTCCGCCGTGCTGCGCGCGTTGGCCGGCCCGGGCGGCCGCGGGCGCGCGTCCGAGCCGGGACCGGGCGGCCTCCTGCCGCGTGTCCTGGCCGGGCTGCCCGAGGCGGAACGCGAGGACTACCTGCTGGGTGTGGTCACCGGCCGGGTCGCCGCGGTGCTCGGGCACGCGTCCGATGCCGCGATCCGGCCCGACCGGGCCCTGTCCGAACTCGGCTTCGACTCGCTCAGCGCGGTCGAACTGCGCAACCAGCTCGGCACGCTCGCCGGCTGCGGCCTGCCGGCCACGCTGGTCTTCGACCATCCGACGCCCGCCGCTCTGGCCCGCTACCTGCGGGACCTGATCGACCCGGCGCCGGCCGACCCGACCGCGCACATGCACGCCGAACTCGACCGGCTGGAGGAGCTGCTGGCCGCGGCCGACCCGGCCGGACCGGACCGGACGGCGGTCGCCGCCCGGCTGGAAACCCTGCTGCGCCGCTGGCAGGGGCACGGCACAAGCACCGGCGGCCCCGAAGGCGGGACGCCGGCACGGAACCTGGCACAGGCCAGTGACGACGAGCTCTTCGACGTGCTCGACCAGGAGTTGGGGATCCGGTGAACGGGCCGGGTGCGAAGGGGCGGGGGATGGAAGACCGGACCACGGGGATTCAGGACACGGGCACGGCGGACAAGCTGCGCGACTACCTCAGGCGCGCGACCGCCGACCTGCAGCAGACCAAACAGCGGCTGCGCGAGGTCGAGGAGGCCGCGGCCGAACCGATCGCGATCGTCGGCATGGGCTGCCGCTACCCGGGCGGTGTCGACGGCCCGGAGGACCTCTGGGACCTGGTCGCCCAGGGCCGGGACGCGATCGGCGGGTTCCCCACCGACCGGGGCTGGGACGCCGAGTCGATCTACGACCCCGAGCCCGGGAAGCCGGGCAGGACCTATGTGCGGGAGGGCGGGTTCCTGCCCGGGGCCGGCGGCTTCGACGCCGAGTTCTTCGGCATCAGCCCCAACGAGGCCCGGCGCGCCGACCCGCAGCAGCGGATCCTGCTGGAGGTCTGCTGGGAGGCGATCGAACGGGCCGGCCTGGACCCGACGACGCTGCACGGCAGCAACACCGGCGTCTACGCGGGACTGATGTACCACGACTACATCCAGGGCAGCCCCGGCGGCAGCCTGGTCTCCGGCCAGGTGGCGTACAGCCTCGGCCTCCAGGGCCCGGCCATCTCGCTGGACACCGCGTGCTCCTCCTCGCTGGTCGCGACCCACCTGGCCTGCCAGGCGCTGCGCCGCGACGAGGTGGACCTGGCCCTGGCCGGCGGGATCACCGTGATGGGCACCCCGGAGATGTTCGTCGACTTCAGCCGCCAGCGCGGCCTGGCGCCCGACGGGCGCTGCAAGGCCTTCTCCGCCGACGCCGACGGCACCTCCTGGTCCGAGGGCGCCGGTGTGCTGGTGCTCGAACGGCTGTCGGACGCGCGCCGCCACGGCCACCGGGTGCACGCGGTGATCCGCGGCTCGGCGATGAACCAGGACGGGGCCAGCAACGGCATCACCGCGCCCAACGGCCCCGCGCAGGTCCGGGTGCTGCGCGCGGCGCTGGCCGCGGCGGGCCTGACCCCCGCGGAGGTGGACGCGGTCGACGCCCACGGCACCGGCACCACGCTGGGCGACCCGATCGAGGCGCAGTCCCTGATCGAGGTCTACGGGCGGCGCACCGAGCCGCTGCTCCTCGGCTCGGTCAAGTCCAACCTCGGCCACCCGCAGGCCGCGGCCGGCGTCGCCGGGATCATCAAGATGGTGCTGGCGATGGAGCACGGCGTGCTCCCCCGGACCCTGCACCTGTCCGAGCCGACCCCGCACGTGGACTGGTCCGCCGGCGCGGTGCGGCTGCTCGCCGAGAACGAGGACTGGCCCGAGCTCGGCCGGCCGCGCCGGGCCGCGGTCTCCTCCTTCGGGATCAGCGGGACCAACGCCCACGTCGTCCTGGAGCAGGCCGTCGCGCCCGAGCCCGGGCCCGATGCGGAACCCGGCGCCGACCCCCGGGTCGTCCCGTTCGCGCTGGGCGCCAAGACGCCCACGGCGCTGGCGGCGGTCGCCGGCCGGCTGGCCGGTCACCTGCGGGCCCGTCCCGAGCTGGCGCTCGCCGACCTCGGCCGCTCGCTGGCCACCGGCCGGTCCGCGTTCGAGCACCGGGCCGTGCTGGTCGGCCGGGACCGCGCGCAGCTGCTCGCGGCGCTCGACGCGCTGGCCGCCGGACGCCCGGGGGCCGGGACCGTCACCGGGAGCGCCGAACTCACCGGCCGGACGGCGTTCGTGTTCTCCGGTCAGGACTCCCCCGAGCCCGGCGCGGCGGCCGGACTGCTGGCCGGATCCGCGGTCTTCGCCGAGCAGGTGGCCGCCTGCGACCGGGAACTCGCGCCGCTGCTCGGCTGGTCGGTCTCCGACGTGCTGCGCGGCGCCCCGGGCGCGCCGTCCACGGACCTGCCGGAGGTGGCGCACCCGGTCCGGTGGACGGTGCAGGTCGCGCTGGCCGCCCTCTGGCGGGCGCACGGCGTCGAGCCGGACGCCGTCCTCGGGCACGGCCCGGGCGAGGTCGCCGCGGCGACGGTCGCCGGGCTGCTGTCGCTCGCCGACGGCGCACGGGCCGCGGCCTCGCTGGGCCGGGCCGACGGACCGGGCCTGCCCGACCGCCCCGGGCCGGCCGCGGACCCGGACCCGGCCGCGCGCCGCCCGGCGGTGTACTCGACCGCGATCGGCGGCCGGCTCGACCTGGACGCCACCGGGACCGGGGCATGGCTCGCCGCGCTCGGCCGGGAGGCCGACCCGGCGCCGGTGGTCAAGGAGCTCGCCGAGCGCGGCCACCGCGCCTTCCTCGCCGTCGGTCCGGACCCGGAGCTCACCGCCCTGGTGCGGGAGACGCTCGCGGCCCTCGACCACGAGGCCGTGGTCGTCGAGGCGCCCGGCCCGGACGGCGACCCGGTCGCCGCGCTGGAGCGGTTCGCGCTCACGGCGGCCGAGCTGCACGTCAGCGGCTTCACCGCCGACTGGGCCGCGTTCTTCCCCCACGGCAGCACCGTCGACCTGCCCACCTACCCGTTCCAGCACACGTCCTACTGGACGACGCCGGAGCCGTTCGGTGCTCCGGCGGCCCCGGAGGCCGCGGCGGCCTCGGCGGGCTCGCTGCGCTACCGGGTGCGGTGGGCCCCGGTCGCCGACCTGCCCGAGCCCGCGCTGTCCGGTGTCTGGCTGGTCGTGGACGACGAGCGCGCCCCGGCGCCGGAGCAGGTCGTGCAGGCCCTCACCGCGCACGGTGCCGAGGTCGTCCGGCTCACCGTGGACGCCACCGCGGCCGACCGGGCCGCGCTGGGCGCGCGGATCACGGAGCTCCTCGGCGAGGAGCGGCCCGCGGGCGTGCTCTCGCTGCTGGCGCCGGCCGAACCGGAGGCCGAGGAGGTCCCCGCGCCGGGCGTCACCGCGACGCTCCCGCTGCTCCAGGCCGTCCTCGACGCCGGGATCGCCGCGCCGTTCTGGTGCGTGACCCGGTCCGGCGCGGCCGTCGAGGACGGCGAGGACGTCGATCCCTCGGCCGCCGCGCTGTGGGGCGCGGGCACCGTGCTCGCGCTCGACCTGCCGGCCGTCTGGGGCGGTCTGGTCGACCTGCCGGCGGAGCCCGGACCGGAGGCGGCCGGCCTGCTCTGCGCCGTCCTCACCGGCCGGGCCGACGAGGACCAGGTCGCCGTGCGCGGCGCCCGGGCCTACGCCCGGCGCCTGGTCCCCGCCCCGTTGGACGCGAACGAGCCGGGGACGGGCGGCGACTGGCGGCCGGGCGGCACGGTGCTGGTCACCGGCGGCACCGGCGCCATCGGCGCGGCCGTGGCCCGCCGGCTGGCCCGCTCCGGCGCCGAGCACCTCGTGCTGGCCGGCCGGCGGGGCCGCGGCGCCCCGGGCGCGGCCGAGCTCGAAGCCGAACTGACCGCGCTGGGCGCCGCCGTGACCGTCGTGGCCTGCGACGTCACCGACGGCGAGGCGGTGGCCGAGCTGGTCGCCGGGCTCCCGGAGCTGACCGCCGTGGTGCACGCCGCCGGGCAGCTGCCCGCGGAGAGCGCGCCGACGGACCTGACGCCGCAGGAGTTCGCCCGGGCCACCCGGGCCAAGATCGCCGGCGCCCACCACCTGGACCGGGTGCTCGGCGACCGCCCGTTGGAGGCCTTCGTGCTCTTCGGCTCCGGCGCGGCCGTCTGGGGCACCGCGGGCCGCGCCCCGTACGCGGCCGGGAACGCCTACCTCGACGGCCTGGCCCAGCGGCGCCGGGCCCGGGGGGTGACGGCCACCTCGATCGCGTGGGGCACCTGGGCCGGCGGCGGCATGGTCGACGCCGAGGCGGACGACCACCTGCGGCGCATCGGCCTGGCCTCCCTGGACCCCGACGCGGCGCTCGACGAACTGTGGCGGGCCCTGGGCCGGGACGAGAGCCACCTGGTCGTCGCCGACATCGACTGGGCCAGGTTCGCCCCGGTCTACACCGCGGCCCGCCCCCGGCCGCTGCTGCGCGAACTGCCCGACGCCGTCCGCGCCCTGACGGGCGGGGACCCGGCCGACGGGCCGTCCCCGGACGGCCCCGGCCTGGCCGACCGGCTGAGCGGCCGGGCCGGGCCGGAGCGCTCCCGGATCGTGCTGGGCGTGGTGCGCGAGCAGGCGGCCGCCGTGCTCGGCCACGAGGGGGCCGGCGCCGTCGAACCCGGCCGCACCTTCAAGGACCTCGGCTTCGACTCGGTGTCCGCGGTCGAGTTCCGCAACCGGCTCAGCACCGCGGCGGGCCTGCGGCTGCCGGCCACCGTCGTGTTCGACCACGCCAACCCCAGGGCGCTGGCGGAGTTCATCGAGGCGGAGCTCGCCGACCTGGCCCCCGGGGGTGCGGCGGCGGTGTCCGCCGAACTCGACCGGCTGGAGGCCCTGGTCGCCGGGCTCTCCCCGGAGGAGGCCGAGCGGGCCCGGCTCGGCCCCCGGCTCCAGGCCCTGGCCGCCCGGCTGGGCGGCGCGGGCGGCTTCCCGGGCGGTGCCCCGGGCGGCTCCCAGGACGCCGCAGGAGCCGGCCCCGAGCTGGCCCGTGTGCTCGAATCCGCAAGCGCGGAAGACCTGTTCAACCTGCTGGACAAAGAGCTCGGATCGAGCGGAAACGGCGAGGGTTTCTGATGGCTGAGGAAGCAAAGCTGCTCGACTACCTCAAGCGGGCGACCGCCGAGTTGCACGAGACCCGCAGCCGGCTGCGCGAGGTGGAGGCGGCGGACCGGGAGCCGGTCGCGATCGTCGCGATGAGCTGCCGGTACCCCGGGGACGTGCGCTCCCCGGAGGACCTGTGGCAGCTGGTGTCCTCCGGGACCGACGCGGTCGGCCCGTTCCCGGCCGACCGCGGCTGGGACGGCGGCTCGCTGTTCGACGCCGACCCGGACCACCCCGGCACCACCTACGTCAACGAGGGCGGGTTCTTCCACGGCGCGCCCGAGTTCGACGCCGGGCTGTTCGGGATCTCCCCGCGCGAGGCGCTGACCATGGACCCGCAGCAGCGCCTGATGCTCGAACTGGCCTGGGAGGCCTTCGAGCGGGCGGGCCTGGCCCCGAGCGGGCTGGCCGGGCAGCGGGTCGGGGTGTTCCTCGGCAGCGGCAGCCAGGACTACTACGAGGACCTGGCGCCCGGCGCGGTGGCCGCGGTCATCGACGACTACCTGAGCACCGGCAACGCCGCCTCGGTGATCTCCGGCCGGGTGGCCTACGCGTTCGGCCTGGAGGGCCCCGCGCTCACCGTGGACACCGCGTGCTCCTCCTCGCTGGTCGCCCTGCACCTGGCCGTCCAGGCGCTGCGCCGCCGGGAGTGCGCCATGGCCCTGGCCGGCGGCGTGATGGTGATGTCCGCCCCGGGCCCGTTCATCGCCTTCAGCAAGCAGCGCGGGCTGGCCCCCGACGGCCGCTGCAAGGCCTTCGCCGAGGGCGCCGACGGCACCGGCTGGGCCGAGGGCGCCGGCACCCTGCTGCTGGAGCGGCTCAGCGACGCCCGGCGCAACGGTCACCAGGTGCTCGCGGTGATCCGCGGCAGCGCGGTCAACTCGGACGGCGCGTCCAACGGTCTGACCGCCCCCAACGGCCCGTCCCAGCAGCGGGTGATCCGCCAGGCCCTGGCCGACTCCGGCCTGGCGGCCGCCGACGTCGACGCGGTCGAGGGCCACGGCACCGGCACCGTGCTCGGCGACCCGATCGAGATCCAGGCCCTGCTCGCCACCTACGGCAAGGAGCGCGCCGACGGGCGCCCGCTGTGGCTCGGCTCGATCAAGTCCAACATCGGGCACGCGCAGGCCGCGGCCGGCGTCGGCGGCGTGATCAAGATGGTCGAGGCGATGCGCCACGGCGTGCTGCCGCAGACCCTGCACGCCGCGAAGCCCTCCGAGCGCGTCGACTGGTCCGCCGGGAACGTGCGGCTGCTGTCCGCCCGGCGCGCGTGGCCGCAGACCGGCGCGCCGCGCCGGGCCGGCATCTCGTCCTTCGGCGTGAGCGGGACCAACGCGCACGTGATCCTGGAACTGCCCGAACCCGCCCCGGCCGCGGCCGACGGCGCGGCGGAGCAGGCCGGGTGGCCGGGCGCGGCGCCCGTCCCGTGGCCGCTCGGCGGGCACGGCGAGGACGCGCTGCGGGCCCAGGCCGGACGGCTGCTGGCCCACCTGGACGCGCACCCCGGGGCCGACCCGGTGGACATCGGCTTCTCCCTGGCGACCGGCCGGGCCCCGCTGGACCGCCGGGCCGTGGTGCTCGCCGGCCGCGGGCCCGAGGACCGCGCCGCCCTGGCCGCCCTCGCGGACGGCACCGCCGTGCTGCACGGCGCGGCCGACCCGGGGCTGACCGCCTTCCTCTTCTCCGGCCAGGGCGCCCAGCACGTGGGCATGGGCAAGGGCCTGTACGAGACCTACCCCGTGTTCGCGGCGGCCTTCGACGAGGTGTGCGCCGGCTTCGACCTCGACCAGCCGCTGCGCGCGGTGGTGTTCGGCAAGCCCCGGCTGCTGAACCAGACCCGGTACACCCAGCCCGCGCTGTTCGCCGTCGAGGTCGCCCTCCACCGCCTGGTCGAGTCCTGGGGCCTGACCCCGGACCTGCTGCTGGGCCACTCGGTCGGCGAACTCGCCGCCGCGCACGTGGCCGGGGTGCTGTCGCTGGCCGACGCCTGCACCCTGGTCGCCGCCCGCGGCCGGCTGATGCAGGACCTCCCCGGCGGCGGCGCGATGGTCGCCGTCCAGGCCACCGAGGAGGAGGTGCGCGAGCTGCTGACCGACGGCGTGAGCCTGGCCGCCGTCAACGGCCCGCGCTCGGTCGTGCTCTCCGGTGACGAGGAGCCGACCCTGAAGATCGCCGCGCACTTCGGCGACCAGGGCCGCAAGACCGTGCGCCTGAAGGTCTCGCACGCCTTCCACTCCGCCCGGATGGACCCGATGCTCGCCGAGTTCCGCGAGGTCGCCGCCGGGCTGACGTACCACGCGCCGGCCGTCACGGTGGTCTCCGGACTGACCGGCCGGGTGGCCTCGGCCGAGGAACTCGCCGACCCCGACTACTGGGTGCGCCAGGTGCGCGAGACCGTGCGCTTCCACGACGGCGTGCGGCGCCTGGAGGCCGAGGGCGCGAGCCGGTTCGCCGAGATCGGGCCGGACAGCGTGCTGATCGCGCCCGCCCAGGAGACCCTGGCCGACGCGGCCGGCCCGGCCACGCTGGTGCCCGTGCTGCGCAAGGACCGCGACGAGCCGGCCACGCTGATGGCGGCCGTGGCCCGGCTCCACGTCAGCGGCGCCGAGGTGGACTGGGCGGCGCTGTTCGCGGGCAGCGGCGCCCGGCGCGCCGAGCTGCCGACGTACGCCTTCCAGCGCCGGCGCTACTGGCTCGACGCCCGCGGCGGCGCGGGCGGCTCGGCCACGGTGGCCGCGGCGGGCCTGGCGGCCGCCGGCTACGGCGGCGGCGAGCACCCGCTGCTGGGCGCCGCCGTCGTCCTGGCCGACACCGACGGCGCGGTGATGACGGGCCGGCTGTCGGTCGAGGCCCAGCCCTGGCTCGCCGACCACGTGCTCGGCGGCGTCGCGACCGTCCCCGGCACCGCGTTCGTCGAACTGGCCGTGCGGGCCGGTGACCTGGTCGGCTGCGGCCGGGTCGAGGAGCTCACCCTCAGCAGCCCGCTGGTGGTTCCGGCCGGGACGGGCGTTCAGCTGCAGGTCGCGGTCGACGCGCCGGACGCGGCCGGACGCCGGGTGCTGACCGTGTACTCGCGGCCCGAGGAGTCCGGCCCGGGTCCGGAGTGGACCCTGCACGCCACCGGTCTGCTCGCCCCCGCGGTCGACGCCCCGCCGGCCCGGACGGCCGCCTGGCCGCCGAGCGCGGCGCAGCCGGTGGCCCTGGACGGGCTCTACGACGCCTTCGCCGCGTCCGGGATCGACTACGGGCCCGCGTTCCGCGCGTTGAGCGCGGTGTGGCGGCAGGGCGAGGAGATCTTCGCCGAGGTCCGGCTGCCCGAGAGCGAGGCGCAGCGGGCCGGCGCGTTCGGCCTGCACCCGGCGGCGCTCGACGCGGCCACCCACGCGCTGCGCGCGGTCGGCGGCGCCGAGGACGGCGAGGACGGCGAGGACGGCCGGGACCAGGGGCGGATGCCGTTCTCCTGGTCCGGCGTGCAGTTGTCCGCCACCGGCGCCACGGTGCTGCGGGTCCGCTTCGTCCCGGCCGGCGCCGACGCGTTCGCCGTCGAGGTGACCGACCCGGCCGGCGACCGGGTGGCCTCGATCGACTCGGTCGCCTTCCGCCCGCTGGTGCTGCCCACGGCCACCGCCGCCGCCCCGCTGTACCGCCTGGAGTGGCGGCCGCTGCCGGCCTCGGCGGCCCGGCCCGGCCCGGCGGTCCGCCACGAGCTCTTCGCCGGCCCGGCCGGCACCGACGCCGAGGCCGTGCACGCGGCGACCGCGGAGGCGCTGCGCGCCGTGCAGGCGCGGCTGTCCGACGACTCCGCCGACGGCCCGGTCCTGGTGGTGGTCACCCGCGGCGCGCTGTCCGTCGATGGCGAGGACGTCACCGACCCGGCCGGCGCCGCGGTGTGGGGACTGGTCAGGTCGGCCCAGGCCGAGCACCCCGGCCGGTTCGTGCTGCTCGACGCGGACGGGGAGTCGGACCTCGACGCCCTGCTGCCCGAGGTGCTGGCCTCGGGCGAGCCGCAGGTGGCGCTGCGCGCCGGCGCGGCCCGGGTGGCCCGGCTGACCCGGCTGCCGCGGCCGGCGGACCCGGCGGTCCCGGCGTTCGACCCGGAGGGCACCGTCCTGGTGACCGGCGCCTCCGGTGCGCTCAGCACCGTGCTGGCCCGCCACCTGGTGGCCGAGCACGGTGTGCGCCGGCTGCTGCTGCTGAGCCGCGGCGGCCCGGACGCGGTGGCCGCGCTGACCGCCGAGCTGACCGCGGCGGGCGCCGAGGTCGACGCGGTGGCCTGTGACGTGGCGGACCGCGAGGACCTGGCCGCGGCCCTGGCGGCCGTGCCCGCCGCGCACCCGCTGACCGCGGTGGTGCACGCCGCCGGCGTCCTCGACGACGGCGTGGTCACGGCCCTGACGCCCGAGCGGACCTCGGCGGTGCTGCGTCCCAAGGTGGACGGCACGATCAACCTGCACGCCCTGACCGAAGGGGCGGACCTGGCCGCGTTCGTCCTGTTCTCCTCGGTCTCCGGTGTGCTCGGCGCGCCCGGCCAGGCGAACTACGCCGCCGCCAACAGCTTCCTGGACTCCTTCGCCGCCCACCGCCGCGCCCTGGGCCGCCCGGCGCTCTCGCTGGCCTGGGGCCAGTGGGAGCAGCCCGGCGGCATGGCCGGCTCCGGCCGGCCGGTCGGCACCGCGGCCCTGGCCGCGCTGTCCACCGGGGAGGGCCTGGCCCTGTTCGACGCGGCGCTCACCACCGGCCTGGCCGCGCTGGTCCCGGTCAAGCCGAACTTCGCGGTGCTCCGCGACCGCGCCGCCGCGCTGCCCCGGCCGCTGCACGACCTGGCCGGCCCCGGGCGGCTGCGGACCGCGGCCGGGACCGGCGACGGTGACACCCCGTTCGGCCGGACCCTGGCCGCGCTGCCCGAGGCCGACCGGGCGGCAGCCGCCCTGGACCTGGTCCGCACGCAGGCCGCGGCGGTGCTCGGCTACGGCTCGGCCGCGGACGTCGAGCCCGCCGGCCAGTTCCAGCAGCTCGGCTTCGACTCGCTGACCGCCGTGGAGCTGCGCAACAACCTCAACGCGGCCACCGGGCTGCGGCTGCCGGCGACGCTGGTCTTCGACTACCCGACCCCGGCCGCCCTCGCCGAGCACCTGCTGAGCGAGACCTCCGGGACCGTCGCGACGGTCGCCGCGCAGCAGAACCACCACGACGAGCCGATCGCGATCGTCGGCATGGCCTGCCGCCTGCCCGGCGGGGTCGGTTCCCCGGCCGAGCTGTGGCGGCTGGTGTCCGAGGGCTCGGACGCCATCGGCCCGTTCCCCGCCGACCGCGGCTGGGACCTCGCCGCGCTGCACGACCCGGCGGGCCTGCGCCCCGGCACCACCTCGGTCAACGAGGGCGGGTTCCTCTACGACGCGGGCGACTTCGACCCGGCCTTCTTCGGCGTCCCGCCCAAGGAGGCGGCGCTGGTCGACCCGCAGCAGCGCCTGCTGCTGGAGGCGTCCTGGGAGGCGCTGGAGCGCTCCGGCATCGACCCGTCGCAGCTCAAGGGCAGCGCGACCGGCGTCTACGCGGGCGTCCAGTTCCACGACTACGTCGGCAGCAACAGCACCGGCTCGATCGTGACCGGCCGGATCGCCTACACGCTCGGCCTGGAGGGTCCGGCGGTCAGCGTCGACACGGCGTGCTCCTCCTCGCTGGTCGCGCTGCACTGGGCGAGCCAGGCGCTGCGCAGCGGCGAGTGCTCACTCGCCCTGGCCGGCGGCGTCACCGTGATGGCGACCCCGGAGACCTTCGTCGAGTTCAGCCGGCAGGGCGGCCTGGCCGCGGACGGCCGCTGCAAGGCCTTCTCCGCGGACGCGGACGGCACCGCCTGGGCCGAGGGCGTGGGCATGCTCGTCCTGGAGCGGCTCTCCGACGCCCGGCGCAACGGTCACCCGGTGCTCGCCCTGGTCCGCGGCTCGGCGGTGAACCAGGACGGCATGTCCAACGGCCTGACCGCGCCGAACGGCCCCGCCCAGCAGCGGGTGATCCGCCAGGCGCTGGCCAACGCGGGCCTGACCGCGGCCGATGTGGACGCCGTCGAGGCGCACGGCACCGGCACCCGGCTCGGCGACCCGATCGAGGCCCAGGCCCTGCTGGCCACCTACGGCGCGGAGCTGCCCGCCGACCGGCCGCTGCGGGTCGGCTCGGTGAAGTCGAACATCGGCCACGCCCAGGCCGCGGCGGGCGCCGCCGCGGTGATCAAGATGGTGCTCGCGCTGGGCCACGAGGAACTGCCGCGCACGCTGCACGTGTCCGAGCCCTCGCCCGAGGTCGACTGGTCGTCCGGCCACGTCAGCCTGCTGGCCGAGCCGGTCGCCTGGCCCAAGGGCGGCCGGGTCCGCCGGGCCGGCGTCTCCTCCTTCGGCATCAGCGGCACCAACGCCCATGTGATCATCGAGGAGCCGCCCGCCGTCGCGACCGCGCCCGGGCAGGAGAGCGCGCCCGAGCAGGCGGCTCCCGCCGTCGTCGCCTGGCCGGTCTCCGCGCGGACCCCCGCGGCGCTGCGCGGCCAGGCCGAGCGGCTGCTGTCCTACCTCGACGAGAGCACGGACCAGGACCTCGCGTCGGTCGGCTACTCGCTGGCGTGCACCCGGTCCGCGTTCGCGCACCGGGCGGTGCTGGTCGGGACCAAGCGGGGGGACTTCCTGCGCGGCCTGATGGCCCTGGCCGACGGCGAGGAGACCCCGGGCCTGGCCACCGGTTCGGCCTCGGCGGCCGGCCGCAGCGCGGTCCTGTTCTCCGGGCAGGGCTCCCAGCGGACCGGCATGGGGTCGGGCCTCTACGAGGCCTCCCCGGTGTTCGCCGCCGCCTTCGACGAGGTCTGCGACGCGCTGGACCCGCACCTGGACCGCCCGCTGCGCGAGGTCCTCGCGGGAGACCAGGGGACGCTGAACCGGACCGGCTACGCGCAGGCGGCGCTGTTCGCCCTCGAGGTGGCGCTGTACCGCCTGGTCGAGTCCTTCGGCCTGCGCCCCGACTACGTCGCCGGACACTCCGTCGGCGAACTCGCGGCGGCGCACGTGGCCGGGGTGTGGTCGCTCGCCGACGCGGCCCGGCTGGTGGCCGCGCGCGGCCGGCTGATGCAGGCGCTGCCGGCCGGCGGGGCGATGATGGCGATCGCCGCGTCCGAGGCCGAGGTGCGGGCCGCGCTGGTCCCGGGCGTGGACATCGCGGCGGTCAACGGCCCGACGTCGGTCGTCGTCTCGGGTGCCGAGGACGCGGTGTTCGCGGTGGGCGCGGGCTTCGGCCGCTCCAAGCTGCTGGCCGTCTCGCACGCCTTCCACTCGGCCCTGATGGAGCCGATGCTGGAGGAGTTCCGCGAGGTCGCGCGGAGCATCTCCTACGCGCCGCCGCGGATCCCGGTGGTGTCCAACCTGACCGGCGGACTGGCCGGTGCGGACGAGCTGGTGGACCCGGAGTACTGGGTGCGCCACGTCCGGCACGCGGTGCGCTTCGCGGACGGCGTCGGCACCCTGCGGGACCAGGGCGTGACCCGGTTCATCGAGCTCGGCCCGGACGCCACGCTGACCGCGCTGGCCGGCGAGACCCTCGGCGCCGAGGGCGTCGAGGAGGCGGTCCTCACCCCGCTGCTGCGCAAGGACCAGGAGGACCTGCGGGCGCTGTGGTCCGGCCTCGCGGCGCTGCACGTCCACGGCCTGTCCCCGGACTGGGCCGCGGTGTACCGGGGCGTCGGGCTCACGCCCGGCATCCTCGAGCTGCCGACCTACCCCTTCCAGCGCAAGCGCTACTGGTACCAGGGCGCCGGGGGCGGCGTCGGCGGCGAGCAGGGCGGCACGCACCCGCTGGTCGGCGCGGCGACCGAACTGGCCGGCGACGGCGGCCTGCTGCTCACCGGGCGGCTGTCGCTGGGCACGCACGCCTGGCTGGCCGACCACGAGGTCTCCGGCGCCGTGGTCTTCCCGGGCACCGGCTTCGTCGAGCTGGCCCTCCACGCGGGCGAGCAGGTCGGTCTCGACCGGCTCGACGAGCTGGTCCTGGAAGCCCCGCTGATCCTGCCGGGGACGGACGGCGTCCGGGTCCAGTGCGCCGTGGGCGCACCGGGCCGCGACGGCGGCCGCACCGTCACCGTCCACTCGCGGACCGAGGGCGGGCCGGCCGGCCGGCCGTGGATCCGGCACGCGACCGGGCTGCTGGCCCGCAGCGGCGGGAAGCCGTCCTTCGACCTGACGGCGTGGCCGCCGAGCGGGGCCGAGCCGGTGTCCCTGGACGGGCGGTACGAGCAGCTGGCCGAGGCGGGCCTCGCCTACGGGCCGGCCTTCCGCGGCCTGCGCGCCGCCTGGAAGCGCGGCGGCGAGGTCTTCGCCGAGGTCGGGTTCGACCCGTCGGCGCCGGTCGACCCGGAAGGGTTCGGCCTGCACCCGGCGGTGCTCGACGCGGCGCTGCACGCGATCGGCCTGAGCCGGGCCGGGAGCGGCGAGCCCGTGCTGCCGTTCTCCTGGGAGCAGGTGGAGCTGCACGCCGTCGGCGCGTCCGGCCTGCGGGTCCACGTGCGGCCGACCGGCACCGGCACCGCCGCCCTGGACGTGGCGGACGCCACCGGGCAGCCGGTCGCCTCGATCGGCTCGCTGGTCCTGCGGCCCGCGGCCGCGCTCTCCCAGCCGGCCGCGACGGCCGTCGGCGCCGACGCGATGTACCGCCTCGCCTGGCAGCCGGCGGACGCGGCGGCGGCCGGCGGCACCGCCGGCTGGGCCGTGGTCGGCACCGACCCCTGGGGTCTGTCGCCCGCCCTCGGGATCGACGTCCGGCCCGACCTGGAGGCGGCGGTCGGCGTCGCCACCCTGGTCGTCCCCGTGGGCGAGGAGGCGGCCACCGGGGCCGCCGCCGAGCCGGCGGAGGCCGTCCGGGCCGGACTGCACCGCATGCTCGGGTTCCTCCAGCAGTGGCTGGCCGACGAGCGCTTCGCCGACTCCCGGCTCCTCGTGGTCACCCGCGACGCGCAGGACTGCGGGGACGAGGCGCCCCGGGACCCGGTCGGCGCGGCGGTGGCGGGCCTGGTGCGCTCCGCCCAGGCGGAGCACCCGGACCGGATCGTCCTGGTCGACATCGACGCGGTGCCGACCGCGGCCGGGACGCTCGCGGCCGCGGCGGCGAGCGGGGAACCGCAGACCGCCGTGCGCTCCGGCGCCCTGCTGGCCCCGCGGATCGCGGCCGTCTCCCCCGCCGAGGCGGGCCCGGCCGACGGACCGGTCTGGGACCCCGACGGCACCGTGCTGATCACCGGCGGCACCGGCGCCCTCGGCCGCGCGGTGGCCGGACACCTCGCCGCCCGGCACGGCGTCCGCCACCTGCTCCTGGTCGGCCGCCGCGGTGCCGACGCACCCGGCGCGGCCGAGCTCCAGGCGCACCTCGCGGGCCTGGGCGCCACGGCCTCGCTGGTCGCCTGCGACGTCGCCGACCGCGAAGCGCTGGCCGACCTGCTCGCGGGGATCCCGGCCGACCGGCCGCTGCGCGGCGTGGTGCACGCGGCCGGTGTGATCGACGACGCCGTGATCGCCTCGCTCACCCCCGAGCGGGTGGACACGGTGCTGCGCCCGAAGGTGGCGGCCGCGGCGAACCTGCACGCGCTCACCGCGGGCCTGGACCTCACCTCGTTCGTGCTGTTCTCCTCGGCGTCCGGCGTGCTCGGCGCGCCGGGCCAGGGCAGCTACGCGGCGGCCAACGCGTTCCTCGACGCGCTGGCGGCGGACCGGCGGGCGGCCGGCCTGCCGGGTACGTCACTGGCCTGGGGCGTGTGGGAGCAGACCGACGGCGCGGGCATGGCCTCCGGTCTGAGCGAGTCGGACCTGCGCCGGATCGCCGAATCCGGTGTGGGCGCGCTGACGGTGGACCAGGGGCTGGCCCTGTTCGACCTGGCCGGCGGCCTGGCCGACGCCGTCCTGCTGCCGGTCAACCTGGACCGCGCCGTCCTCGACCGCGCGGGCGACGAACTGCCCGTGCTGCTGCGCGGCCTGGTCCGCGGCGGCACGGCGAAGCGGGTCGCGGGCGAGGCGGAGCCACAGGCCGGGTCGGGCTCGCTGCGCGAGCGCCTCGCCGCGATGCCGGCGCCCAAGCGCGGACCCGCCCTCCTGGAGCTGGTCCGCACCCAGGCGGCGACGATCCTCGGGTACGCCGACCCGCAGGAGGTGCCGGCGGACCGGGCCTTCAGCGAACTCGGCTTCGACTCGCTGTCGGCGATGGGTCTGCGCAACAAGCTGACGATCGTCACCGGTCTGAAGCTGCCGACCAGTCTGATCTTCGACTACCCCAACGCCCAGGTCCTGGCCGATCACCTGGCCACGGAACTGGTGCCGCAGGAGGAGGAGAGCGGCGAGGAGGCGCTCACCGACGAGAAGGTCGCGGAGATCCTCGGCTCCATCCCGCTGTTCCGGCTCCGCGACGCGGGGCTGCTGGACAGCCTCCTGGAGCTGGCGGGCGTCCGGGTTCCCCTGGCCGGGGAGGCCGCCTCGGCGGAGGGTGAGCCGTCGGCCGCCGGCTCGTCCGCCTCGATCGACGAGATGGACAGCGAGGCGCTGATCAACCTGGTCATGGGGGGTGCCACCGACCTGGATTGATCGCGAGAGCGGTAGGGGCCGGCCCGGTGTCCGTCGGACACCGGGCCGGCCCCGGTCTCAGGTCGCCAGGAAGCGCTCCCGGTGGACCTGGTCCGGCGGCACCCCGGCCGCCGAGGCCGCCTGCAGGACGGAGTCGACCAGCGGGGGCGGGCCGCAGACGTACAGGTCCGGTGCGGCGCCCGGGAGTTCGGCCAGGGCGGCGGCGAGCAGCTCGGACGGGAGGCCGGTCGGGCCGGACCATTGCGGCCCGGGCTTCCAGGCGCAGACCTCGTACCGGAAGCCCGGCAGGTCCGCGGCCACCGCCTCCAGTTCGCGCAGGCCGAAGACGTCCTGCGGCTCGTTGACGCCGAGGAACAGCCGGGCCGGCTGCGCCTCCTGCCACTCGGCCATCCGGCGGACCATCGCGAGCAGCGGGGCCAGGCCGGTGCCGCCGGCCACGAACCAGCGCGGCCGCAGGCCGGTCTCGTGCAGGCCGAAGGCGCCCTGCGGCCCGTGCACGGTCAGCCGGTCGCCCGGGCGGGCCCGGTGGGCGAGGTAGGAGGAGAAGGCCCCGCCCTCCCGCAGCTTGACGAAGAACTCCAGGCGGCCCTCCCAGTTGCCGGTGTTGGCCAGGGAGTAGGCGCGTTTCACCTCGGTGCCGGGCAGCTGGAGCTCCATGAACTGTCCGGCGTCGAACTGGCAGTCGAGGTCGTCGGCGCGCAGCTCCAGGCGTACGGTGTCCCGCGCGACCGGCTCCACGGCGACGACGGCGGCCTCGCGGACCGGGATGCCGCCGTACAGGATCCGGGACCGCTCGTACGGCAGGGCGGCGGACAGCGGGCCGCACGGGTAGGTGCGGCAGAGCAGCACCGCGCCACGGGCGCGCTCCTCCGGTGGCAGCGCCTGCGCGCTGTGCGGACCGAGGTCGTACGGGCCGTCGGTGACGGAGGCGTGGCAGGAGCCGCAGGTGCCCTGGCGGCAGGAGGCCGGGAGGGCCGCGCCGGCCGCCGCCGCGGCGTCCAGCACGCTCTGCCCGGGGGCGCAGGGGAACTCCAGGCGCCCGCCGTCGCCGGTGGTGAGGACGACCTCGGTCACGACGCGGCCCGTTCCAGTGCGGCGGCCACGTCGGCGGCCGGGTCGCCGATCACCCGCAGGCCGAACCGCTCGACCAGGCCGTCGACCAGGGCGGGGGTGAGGAAGCCGGGCAGCGAGGGGCCGAGGTGGATGTCGCGGATGCCGAGCGCCAGCAGGGTGAGCAGCACCGCGACGGCCTTCTGCTCGGTCCAGGACAGCGCGAGGGTGAGCGGCAGGTCGTCGACGCCGCACCCGAAGGCGTCGGCGAGCGCGGTGGCGATCCTGATGGCGGAGTAGGTGTCGTTGCACTGGCCGAGGTCCAGCAGCCGCGGGATGCCGCCGATCTCGCCGAACTCGTGCCGGTTGAAGCGGTACTTGGCGCAGCCGAGGGTGAGCACCACGCTGTCGCGGGGCGCCCCGAGCGCGAACTCGGTGTAGTAGTCGCGGCCCGGGGTGGGGCCGTCGCAGCCGCCGACCAGGAAGAAGTGCCGGATGGCGCCCTGCCGCACCGCGTCGACCACCTGGTCGGCGACCGCGAGGACGGCGTCGCGGCCGAAGCCGACGGTGATGGACTCCTCGTCCGCCGCGGTCTGCGGGAAGCCGGGCAGCGCCTTGGCGGCCTGGATCACCGGCGCGAACCGGTGGTCGGTGAGGTGCCGGACGCCGGGCCAGCCGACCGGGCCGGCGGTGAAGATCCGGCGGCGGTAGCTGACGTGGGGTTCGATGATGCAGTTGGAGGTCATCAGGATCGGGCCGGGGAAGGCGGCGAACTCGCGCTGCTGGTCCTGCCAGGCGCCGCCGTAGTTGCCGGCCAGGTGCGGGTACGCCTTGAGCAGCGGATAGGCGTGGGCGGGCAGCATCTCGCCGTGGGTGTAGACGTTGACGCCCTGGTCCTTGGTCTGCTCCAGCAGGGCCGCGAGGTCCCGCAGGTCGTGGCCGCTGACCAGGATCGCCTTGCCGGCGACCGGCGTGGTGCGCACGGCGGTGGGCTGCTGGGCGCCGTAGGTGCCGGTGTTGGCGGCGTCGAGCAGTTCGATCGCGGCGAGGTTCAGCCGGCCGAGTCCGACGGCGCGTTCCAGCAGGTCGGCGGCGTCGGCCGGCTGACCGGCGAGGTGGGCCAGGGCGTCCTCCACGCCGCCGAACACCTCGGCGCTGTTGCGGCCGAGCACGTCGGCGTGGTGGGCGTAGGCGCAGATGCCCTTGAGGGCGTAGAGGTGGAGCGAGCGCAGTGCGACCACGTCCGGCCCCACCAGCGGGAGTCCGAGGTCGACCCGGGCGTCCGAGGCCTGGCCCGCCAGTCCGGCGGCGTCCGGGGCGGGCGTCCAGGCGGCCGGCCCGGTGAGGGTCTGCGGCTCGCGTCCGGCGGCCCGGGCGGCCCGCTCGTAGCCGTCCTTCACCCGGTCGCGGACGGCGACGGCCTCCCGGATCAGGGCGTCGAAGCGGGTGGGGTTGAAGTTGACGTTGGTCAGCGTGGTGAAGACCGCGTACAGGACGAACGCGGCCGCCTCGTCGTCCGGCGCGCCCAGGGCCCGCGCCTTCGAGGCGTACTGGGCGACGCCCTCGACGGCGTGGATCAGCAGGTCCTGGAGGTCCGAAGTGGCGGCGTCCTTGCCGCAGTTGCCGAGCAGTCCGGCGCAGCCGGGGGTGGCGCCGGTGCGGTCGGTCTGTTCGCACTGGTAGCAGAACATGCGGGTCCTCCAGGACTCGTGGGTGTCGTACGGTCCGCGCCGTGGGAGGGCCGGGCCGCCGGTTCCCAGGATGGGCCCGGGCGGCCGGTGCCCGTCCAGGGCCCGACGGCCCTGCGGCGGGGCCGTGCGTCCCTCCCCGGCAGGGCCGAACGGCGAACGGTCCGGGGCCGGGACCGAATGGGGTCCAAGGACCCCAGACAGCGGCCGGGCGGCCAACCTACGGTTACGTAACCTACGAAGCCGTAGGTTCTGCCGCCCGTCCCGGAAGCTGGAGCCCGTGAGCGCCACCCCCACCCGCCCGTCGTTGACCGATGCCCGCCTGCTGCACGACCTGGAGGAGGTCGTCGCGCGCGAACTCGACCGCCATCTGCGCGTCTTCAAGGAGTGGATGCCGCACGAGTACGTGCCCTGGAGCCGGGGGCGGGACTTCGACGGGCCGCTCGGCGGTGAGGCGTGGTCGGTCGAGCAGTCCCCGCTCACCGAGGTGGGCCGGGTGTCGCTGGTGGTGAACCTGCTCACCGAGGACAACCTGCCCAGCTACCACCACGAGATCGCCACCCTGTTCGGCCGCGACGGCGCCTGGGGCACCTGGGTGCACCAGTGGACCGCCGAGGAGGCCCGGCACTCCATCGTGCTGCGCGACTACCTGGTCGCCTCGCGCGCGGTGGACCCGGCGGAGCTGGAGCGGGCCCGGATGACGCACATGAGCAGCGGCTTCGTCTCCGACAACCGGCACTCCCCGCTCCACACGGTCGCCTACGTCGCCTTCCAGGAGCTGGCCACCCGCATCTCGCACCGCAACACCGGCCGCGAGTCCGGGGATCCCGTCTGCGACCGGATGCTGGCCCAGGTCGCCAACGACGAGAACCTCCACATGATCTTCTACCGCAACCTGCTCAAGGCCGCCCTCGAACTCGCCCCCGACCAGGCCATGCAGGCGGTCAACGAGGTCGTGACCGGCTTCCGGATGCCCGGGCACGGCATGCCCGGCTTCGAGCGCGCCGCCGCCCGGATCGCCCTCGGCGGCGTCTACAACCTGCGCGTCCACCACGACGACGTCCTCCAGCCGGTCCTGCGCCACCTCAGGATCATGGACCTCGGCGGGCTCGGCCCCGACGGGCTCAGGGCGCAGCAGGAGCTGGGCGCGCACCTCGCCGAACTCGCCGACCAGGCCGGCCGGTTCGACGAGCGCCGGGCCGCGATCCTGGCCCGCCGCGCCGCCCGGGCCGACGGCTGAGCAGCACTCCGGCGCGGACGGGGTTTCGGAGTCTCCGGCTCCGAAGCCCCGATAATAATTAGCACAGTAATACAATTCCCCTTCCAAAAAAGGGCCTTGACGAACAATCACCCCGAATACCAAACTGAGCCTGCCGTCAACGCATCGGGAACTCACGGCCCGTCCATTCTCCGGGTCTCCCGACGCACGAAGTGAACGGAGGCGGAATTGCCGACGACACCGACCTACCCCGGCGTCTACATCGAAGAACTCCCCAGTGGCGTCCGTACCATCACCGCGGTGAGCACCTCGGTGACCGCCTTCGTCGGGGCCACCCGGCGCGGCCCGCTCGACCAGCCCGTCACGGTCACCAGTTTCGCGGACTTCGAACGCCGCTTCGGCGGGCTCGCGAGCGGGAGCCCGGTCAGCTACGCCGTCCAGCAGTTCTTCCTCAACGGGGGCTCGATCGGGGTCGTGGTCCGGGTCGCGGCGGCCGGCACCGGCGCCGCCGCGGGCGTCACCCTCACCTCCACGCAGACCTCCACCGCCACCCCCGCGCTGCAGGTCACGGCCGTCGAACCGGGCGTCTGGGGCGCGGCGCTGCGGGTCGCCGTGGACTACCGGACGCCGACCCCGGCCGCGACGTTCAACCTCCAGGTGCTCGACACCTCGGGCGCCGTCCAGGAGTCCTTCGCGGACCTGTCGGTCCGGGCCGCCGACCCCCGGTTCGCCGAGACGGTGGTGAACGACGGCTCGGCGGTCGTCCGGGTGAAGGTCCTGACGGAGAGCCGGCCGGACCCGGTGGGCACCGTCTCCAAACCGTTCGCGGCCACGCTGCCGGACCTCACCCACGAGATCCAGGTCAAGATCGGCGACGCCGCGCGGACCCTGAGGATCCACGACCCGGCCGTGGACGGCGCCGCACCGACCACCGTCGCCGAACTCGCCCTGCTGCTGGAGCGCAAGCTGCGCGCGCTGCCCGACGCCCCCGGCCGGCGGGCCTTCGCGGGCACCAGGGTGAGCGTGTTCGGCCGGCAGCTCCAGGTCGTCGCCGGCTCCACCGACCCGGCCGACGTGGTGCGCTTCCTCGGCGAGGCCGCCAACAACCTCGGACTGGAGGGCTCGGTCAGCCCGCCGGTCCTCGCGCTCGCCGGCGGCCAGGACGGCGCGGCCCCCGGCCTGACCGACCTGATCGGCAGCGAAGCGGCCAAGACCGGCATCCAGGCGCTGCGCGACGTGCAGGACATCAACCTGCTGGTGCTGCCGGAACTGGCCGGCTACCCCGATCTCGACGACGCCGTCACCGTCGTCTCGGCCGCCCAGGCGCTCTGCGCGGAGAAGCGGATGTTCCTGATCGTCGACTCGCCGCAGGCGTGGACGACGCTGGACGCCGCCCGGGCGGGCCTGTCCGCCTTCGACTCGGTGCGCAGCGACCACGCGGCGCTGTACTTCCCGCACCTGGAGCTGGTCGACCCGCTCACCGGCCGGCTGCGCAGCTTCCCGCCCTCGGGCACCATCGCCGGCGTGATGGCGCGCACCGACGCCCAGCGGGGCGTCTGGAAGGCGCCCGCGGGCACCGAGGCCGGCCTGCCCGGGGTGCGCGCGCTGACCGTCCCGCTGACGGACCGGGAGAACGGCCTGTTGAACCCGCTCGCGGTGAACTGCCTGCGGACCTTCCCGGTGGTGGGCCCGGTCGCCTGGGGCGCCCGGACCATGGCCGGCGCCGACGCGCTCGCCTCGCAGTGGAAGTACGTCCCGGTGCGGCGGCTCGCGCTGATGCTGGAGGAGAGCCTCTACCGCGGCACCAAGTGGGTCGTGTTCGAGCCCAACGACGAGCGGCTGTGGGCGCAGATCCGGCTGAACGTGGGCGCGTTCCTGCACTCGCTGTTCCAGCAGGGTGCCTTCCAGGGCACGGCCGCCCGCTCGGCCTATTTCGTCAAATGCGACCGGGACACCACCACCCAGGACGACATCAATCGCGGCGTGGTGAACGTCGTGGTCGGATTCGCGCCGCTGAAGCCCGCGGAATTCGTGATCGTCAAGATCGAGCAGCTCGCCGGACAGTTCGAGGTTTAGGATCTCCATGGTCGAGTTCACCGTCAATCCGCACCGGTTCGATCCGTACAAGAACTTCAAATTCCTGGTCGTCTGGGACGGCCGGGTGGTCGCCGGAATCAGCAAGGTCAGCCCGCTCAAGCGCACCACCGAGGTGGTGAAGCACCGCAGCGGGGGCGACGCGAGCGCGCCGCGGAAATCGCCGGGCCGCACCGACTTCGAGGCGGTCACCCTGGAGCGCGGCGTCACCCACGACCCGGAGTTCGACCGCTGGGCCAACAAGGTCTGGACGGTCGGCGCGGGCCGCGGGGCGGAGGTCTCACTGCGGGACTTCCGCAAGGACCTGGTGATCCAGGTGCTCAACGAGGCCGGTCAGGTGGCGGTCGCCCACAAGCTGTACCGCGCCTGGCCGAGCGAGTACCAGGTGCTCGGCGAACTGGACGCCAACGCCAACGCGGTGGCGATCCAGAGCCTCAAGCTGGAGGTGGAGGGCTGGGAGCGGGACGAGGAGACTCCCGAACCGGAAGAGCCGTCGTTCCAGCAGCCGGCCTGAACGGCGGCGGACCGTGGAACGCGCCGGGCAGGCCGCCCTGCTGGCCACCTGGGAGGCCGGACTGACGGCCGGCCGCACCGGGCGGGCGCTGCTGCTGCACACCGTCGCCCGTCCCGGCGCCGGGACGGCGGAGCTGCTGGCCGTGCCGCTCGGCGAGCGGGACGCCGCACTGTTCGGCCTGCGCACCGAGCTGTTCGGCGAACGGCTCACCCTGCGGATCGGCTGCCCCGACTGCCCGGAGGAGCTGGAGGTCGCCTTCGACGCGGGGCAGCTGATCGGCGCCGCACCACCGGCGACCGGACCGCTGCGGGTGGAACTGGACGGCTGGCGGGTCGCCTTCCGGCCGGCCACCCCCGGCGACCTCGCCGCCGCCGAACAGGCCCCGGCGGACCGGGCCAGGGCCGTTCTGCTGGAGCGGTGCGTGCTGAGCGCCGAGCACGCCGGGGAGCCGGTGGCCGCCCGGCAGCTCCCCGAACCGGTCCAGCGGCGCATGGCCGAGGCCGCCGCCGCGGCCGACCCCTGCGCGGACGTCCGGCTGAACCTCAGCTGCCCCGCGTGTGGCCGGCCGACCCTCGCCGAGCTGGACATCGCCTCCTACCTCTGGGAGGAGCTGGACGACTGGGCCCGGACCACCCTGCTCGACGTCCACCTCCTCGCCACCGCCTACGGCTGGAGCGAGCCGGAGATCCTGGCGCTCAGCCCGCTGCGGCGCCGCTACTACCTGGAGCTGTGTGCCGATGCCTGACCACTTCGACCGGTTGGTCGCCAAGGGCGACCCGGACCGGACCGGTCCCGCGGCCGGGGCACGGGTGCGCCCGCGCCTGCCGGGACCCTTCGAACGGGCCACGACGCCCGGACCGGCGCCGGCGGCCGTCGGGGAGGCGCGGGAAGCACCGCGGCCCGTCCCCCCGCCGCTCCCCCGGGCGGCGGCGGATCCGGCGCCGCGTCCCGGAGCGCCCCGGGCGACGGCCGGCGACGACCGGCCGGTCACCGCACCCGTCCTTCCGCCGCCGCGCCCACCGCTGCTGGTCGCACCGCCGATCGCCCCCGCCGCCGCGCCCTCCGCCGGGCCGGTGGCACGGGTGGCCGCCGCCCGCCCGGCAGCCCCGTCGCCCGGCGCCGCGCTTCCCGCCACCGCACTGGCCGTCACCGCACCTGCCCGCAGGCCCGTACCCGAGCCCCGGCCGGCGCGCCGCCCGGGGCGGCACGCCCCGCCCTCGCGCCGGCGTCCGGACGGCGGGCGGTCGCCGCGGCCGCCCCGGGCCAGGCTCCCGGGACCGGGGCCCGCCGCCGGCAGCGACCGGTCGAGCGGGTGGTGCGCGTCCAGATCGGGCGGGTCGAGGTCAAGGCCGCCGAGCCCGGCCCCGCCGTCCCGCGCAGGCCGGCGGCGGCCCGCCCGGCCCCCGCCGTCGACCTGGGCAGCTACCTCACCCGGGACCCCTCATGACCAGGCGGGCGGGCCCATGAGCAACCACCTCGCGATCGCGACCGTGAGCGAGGCGCTACGGCTGCTCCTCACCCGCGCGCTCTCACCCGACATCCCGTTCGCGGTCGAGGTCGGCACCCGCAAGCCGCCGACCGAGCCGCCGGCCGACCCGACCATCACCGTCTTCCTCTACCAGGTGACGCCCAACGCCTCGCTGCGCAACCTCGACGCCCCCACCCGCACCGAGGACGGCACCCTGCTGGCCCGGCCGACCGCCGCCCTCGACCTGCACTACCTGATCAGCTGCTACGGCGAGGAGTCCCAGCTGGTCGGCCAGCGGCTGCTCGGCTGCGTGGTCCGGGCGCTGACCGAACAGCCGGTGCTGTCCCGGCAGTTGATCGAGGAGGCGGCCGACCGGCCGTACCTGGCGGGCAGCGACCTGGCCGCCTCGCCGCAGCGGGTGCGCTTCACGCCCACGCCGATGGACGTCGACGAGCTGTCCAAGCTGTGGACCACGCTGTTCCAGACCCCGTACGCGCTGTCCGTCGTCTACCAGGCCACCGCCGTCCTCGTGGAGGGCCGGGCCGACCCGGTGGCCGGCAAGCCCGTGCTGCGCCGCACCGTGCGGGCCCTGCCGTCGCGCGGGCCGGTCGTCGAGCGGGTGCGCTCCCGGCCCACGGGGTCCCCGGGCGCCCCCGAGGAGGGGCCGGTGGCCAAGGACCGGGAGCTGGTGGTGGACGGCTCCGGCCTGCGCGCGGACCTGGTGGTGGTCCGGCTGGGCGAGCGGCGGGTGGCGGTCGACCCGGGCGGCGTCCGGGACGACCGCCTGGTGGTCGCCGTGCCGGAGGACCTGCCGCCCGGCCGGTACCGGCTGCAGGTACTGCACGGGCTGGCGCTGGACGGCCGGCCCGCCGCCGACCACCTCGCCCTGGAGTCCAACGCGCAGACCTTCGCCCGGCAGCCCCGGATCGTCGCGCCGATCCGCACGGCGGAGCGCACCGACGGACCGGCCGGGGTCTCGGCCCGGCTGGACGTCCGGCTGGACCTGCCGCTCCGGGACGACCAGGAGGTCCTGCTGCTGCTGGACGAGCGGCACCCGCCTACCGGGCGGCCCGCGGCGAGCCACCGGTTCCGCGCACCCGCGCCGGCGCGGCCGCGCACCGACCCGTTCGCGGTCCGGGTGCCGGTCACCGGTGTCCGCCCGACGGCGTACCTGGCCCGGGTCCAGGTGGACGGCGTGCCGAGCCCGTTGACGGTGTCCGACGACGGGTCCCTCACCGGTCCCGTCGTGGACCTGACGCACTGACCGCAGGACGGGGGGAGAGCGATGAGCACGCGCCGAGGGCAGAGCGGCGGCGGCCCGGCGGACGAGCCGCACCGGCAGGCGCTGTCGGCCGCGGTCGCCGCCGTGCTCGCACGGGTCGACGCCCACGCGGCCGGCCGCACCGGCCCGCCCCCGTCCGACCCGCCGCCGTCCAGCGCGCCCCCGTCCGGCCCGCCCGCGCCGCCGTCCGGCGGACCCGCCACGGCCCTGGACGCCCTCACCGCCTCCTTCGGGCTCACCCCGTTCGAGCGCGGCGTCCTCCTGCTGGCCGCCGCCCCCGCGATCGACCCCACCGCCGCCGCCCGGTGCGCCGCGGCGGGCGGCGACCCCGGACGCGGCTACCCGACCTTCTCGCTCGCCCTCGCCGCCCTGGACCGGCCGCACTGGAGCGCGCTCACCCCGGTGGCCCCGCTGCGCCGGTACCGGCTGGTCGAGCTGGACGACGAGACGGCGCTCACCACCTCCCGGCTGCGGATCGACGAGCGGGTGCTGCACTTCCTGGTCGGCGTGCCGTACCTGGACGTGCGGCTGCACGGCCTGCTCACCCGGGTCGGGCCGCCCGGCGAGCTGCCCGACCCGCACGAGCGGTGCGCGGCCGAGCTGGCCCGGGGCTGGACCGCGGCCGCCCTCACCGGCCCGCCGCACGCCGAACTGACCGGCGCCGACCGCCGCACCCGCTGGGAGATCGCCGCGGCGGCGGCCCACCGCGCCGGGCTCGGCCTCTACGCCGCGCACCGCGAGGACCTGCCCACCGAGCCCGCCGAGCGCGAGCAACTCGCCCGGCTGTGGCAGCGGGAGGCGATCCTGATCCCGGCCGCCCTGCTGGTGGAGGGCGGGGAGCCGGGCCGCGAGCGCCCGGCGGCCCCGAACGGCACGGAGTCCTTCCTCGCGAGCCTGGCGGTCCCGCTGGTCGTCTCCGGCGACGATCCCCCGCCCGCCGGGGCCCCGGACCGCGCCCGGCTGACCGTGCCCCCGCTCGGCCCCGAGGAGCAGCTGGCGATCTGGACCGCCGCGCTGGACGGCGCGCCGGGCATCACCGAGGGCGGACTCCGCGCGCTCGCCGCCCAGTTCTCGCTGCCGGGCCATGTGATCCGCTCGGCCGCGGCGACCGCCCGGCGGGCGGCCGGGGACGGCCGCGACCTCGGCCCGCTGGCGTGGCACGCCGGGCTGCTGGAGGCCCGGATGTCCCTGGACGAGCTGGGCCGGCGGGTCGAACCGCGGGCCGGCTGGGAGGACCTGGTGCTGGAGGAGCGCCAGCGCGCGACGCTGCGCGAGATCGTCGCCCACGTCCGCCGGCGCGGCACGGTCTACCAGGAGTGGGGTTTCGAGGCGGTGCTGCGCCGCGGCCTCGGCGTCACCGCGCTGTTCGCCGGCGGGTCGGGCACCGGGAAGACGCTGGCGGCCGAGGTCGTCGCCGGGCAGCTCGGCGTGGACCTGTTCGTCATCGACCTCTCCCAGGTCGTCAGCAAGTACATCGGCGAGACCGAGAAGAACCTCCGGCGGGTCTTCGACGCGGCCGAACGCGGCGGCGCGCTGCTGCTGTTCGACGAGGCCGACGCGCTGTTCGGCAAGCGCAGCGAGGTCAGGGACAGCCATGACCGCTACGCCAACCTGGAGGTCAGCTACCTGCTGATGCGGATGGAGGCCTACCGGGGCCTGGCCGTGCTCACCACCAACATGAAGAAGGCGCTGGACCCGGCGTTCATGCGGCGGATCAGGTTCGTGGTCGACTTCCCGTTCCCCGGGGTGCCGGAGCGCGCCGAGATCTGGCGGCGGGTCATCCCCGAACGGACCCCCCGCCGGGGCCTCGATCCGGAGCGGCTCGCCCAGCTCACCGTGACCGGCGGCTCCATCCGCAACATCGCGCTGTCGGCCGCCTTCCAGGCCGCCGACGAGGACTGCCCCCTGCAGATGCGGCACCTGCTGGCCGCCGCGCGCACCGAGTACCTGAAGCTGGAGCGCTCGCTCACGCCCTCGGAGGTCGGCGGATGGATCTGACCGAGGAGCGGCCCGAACCCGGGGCCGGGCGTGGGGCCGAGGGCGGGAGCGGCGGACGGATCGAGGTCGAGATCGGCGAGCTGGTCCTCGACGGCTTCGCGGGAATCGACCGGGACCGGGTGACGGTGGCGTTCCGCGGCGAACTGGCCCGCCTGGTCGAGGCGCACGGCGTCCCGCTCGCGGCCGGCGGCGACCGCGTGCTGGACCTGCTCTCCGGGCTGCCGCCGCTGCCGGCGGGCACCTCCCCGCGGCGGCTCGGCGAGGCGCTCGCCCGCGCCGTGCACACCGGGCTGTCCGGCGGCGGCCGGTCGCCGGGGCGGGGGCGGACATGAGTCGACCCGCCACCACCGCCACCGCCGCGTCGAAGGGCCCCGAACAGGGCGCGGCCCGGCGCAGGACGCGCACGCCGAAGGCCCGGACGCCCGAGCCGAGGGAGATCGTCTCCGGCGCCGGGCAGCCGCTCGACCCGGGCCTGCGCCGGGAGTTGGAGGCGCGGCTCGGGCACGACCTCGGCCGGATCCGGGTGCACACCGACCGGGACTCCGCCGCGCTGACCGAGCTGATCGGCGCGGACGCCGTCGCCGTCGGCCCGGACCTCTTCTTCGGCGAGGGCCAGTACCGGCCGGCCGCCGAGGACGGCCGACGGCTGCTCACCCACGAGCTGCTGCACACCGTCCAGGCCCCGCACCCGCTCGGCGCGCTGCGGGCCGGCCGCGACCTGGGCGCGGTCAGCCTGCCGCAGGACGCGATCGAACGGGAGGCGGAGCACGGCGCGCGCGGCGAGGGGCCGACGGCGGCGACGCCGGGTGCCACCCCGGGCTGGCTCCGCTACGCGACCGCCGACGCCGACCGGTTCCGCACCGAACGGCTCGATCCGGCCACCCTGGTGGACCGGCTGGCGGCAGGAATCCTGCGCTCGCTGCGCGGCGACCCGACCGACTCCTCCGGCCGGGTTCGCCTGCAACTCGCGCGATTCGCACCCGAGTTGCAGGCCTCCGTGCTCGCGCGACTGGCGCACCGGATGCCCTCCTCGGACTACACCCGGGTGCTGGAGCTGGTCGAGGCCGCCGAGCACCGCCCGGCCGACGTGGACGGCGCGCAAACGCCCGGGCCGGTCGCCGAGGCCGCCGAGCCCACCGCCGAGCAGGCCGCCGACCAGGGGCCCGGGCAGACCCGGCAGCCGGTCCAGGAGGCCGACCGGCCGGACGGCCCGGCGGGTGACGAGGGACACCCGAGGCAGGAGGACCAGCAGCAGGGCGCACCACCGGCACCTCCTGCGGAGCCCGCGGCCGTCCCGGAGGCCCCCTCCGAGGCCCGCGCCGAGGCCCCCACCGAGACACCGGAGACGGCGCCGCAGGCCGCCCCGCAGGCCGTACCGCAGGCGCCCGCCCCGGCCGAGGAGGCCGCCCCGCCGGTGGCCGCCCCCGTCACCGGCACGCCCGAAGCCGGGCAGCCGGACGCCGCGGCCCGGCCCTCGCCCGGGACGACGCCACGGGAGCCCGCCGCCGGAGCGCCCCCGCAGCCCGTGCCCGTCCAGCCCGAGCGGCTGGACGCGATCGCGCGGGCCGAGGACAGCCCGCTGGCCCGGCACGGCCTGCTGACGGGCGACCAGCAGCAGCGCGAAACCCGGGACGAGGAAAGGCCGTTGGGCCTGGAGCCCGGCGCGGACTCCGAGGTCCACGACGGACCGGGCAAGGACCAGGACCGGCCGTCGCCGACGGCCGACTCCGGGCCGGAGCTCACGCCCGGGGACTTCCTGCCCTCGTCCGACCTCGATCTGTCGGCCGTCCCGACGGCCGATCGGATCGCACTGTCGGCGGACGGCACTCCCACCGGGATCGCCGAGGCGCCGGAGTTCCCCGAGCCGCCCGCGACCAAGGCCGACCAGGTGCAGGCCGAGCGGGAGAGCCGGCCGGAGGAGGAGGCGGAGCCGGCGGGGGCGCCCGAGCAGGCGCAGCCCGGGGCGGCACCGCCGGCCGCCCCCGAGCCGGCCCCCGCCGCCGAGGCCGAGGACCGCAGCGACCGCGACCTCCAGCCGCAGCAGCCGATCGAGCAGGAGGTCGGCCCCGACCCCACCTCGAACCCGGCCACCTCGAACCCGGCCGCCCCGGCCCCGGCCGCCGCCGAACCCGCCTCACCGGAACCGCAGCAGCCCGCAGCCCCCGCCGAGGAGACCCGCGAGGCCGAACCGGCCCCCGAACCCGCCGCCGAACCAGCCGCTTCACCCGAGCCGAGCGGCCCGGAGCGCACCGCCGCCCCCGCCGCGTCGGGGCCGGTCGGCGGGGACGGCCCGGGTGGGCCCGCCCCCGTCCCGGACGGCGCCGGGCCCGAAGCGGCATCCCCCGGGGCCGCCCCCGGCCCGGCGGCCGAGCAGGCCGACGCACCCGGCGCACCCGGCGGACTCGCCGCCCAGCCCGCCCCGGACGCCTCCCTGGAGTCCGGCGGCGGCGCCTGCGCGGGGCCGCAGCAGCCCACCACCGAGGCGGAGCCCGACGGTGCCGGTGGCGGCTGTGCCGCAGGGGGCGGCGCGGGCGGCGCCCCGGCGAAGCAGGAGGAGCAGCCGGCCCCGCCCGATGTCTCCGGCCAGGACCCGCAGGGTGCGCTCGCCACCGCCGCGAGCCTGCCGCCCGATCGGATGGCCACCACGCTGGACGGCGTGGACGGTTCGGTGGACCGTACGGTCGACGAACAGCACGCCCGGCTGCAGGCGACCCCGCCGGCCGTCCGGCGCCCGTCCGGATCCCCGCACACCCAGTCCGGCCCGCCCGAGGCCGCGCCACCCGCCGAGGCGGTGACGGAGCGGCTGGAGCGGGTCGGTCCGCAGGGCGCGGACGGCGGGCAGCGGAAGGCCGAGGACAAGCAGGTCACGGGCCGCAACCCCGGCGACCGGGTCGCCCCGCCGCACGTCGCCGACGACCCGGGCAACCAGGTCTCGGCGCAGGAGGTGCAGCAGGCCCAGGTCGCGGTCGACGGGGTGCCCTCGACCGACCCCGCGCTGAACACCACCGTCGGCGCCGCGCCGAAGGTCGAGCTGACCGGCGAGAGCGACCCGGCGCGCACCGACCAGCAGGCGGCGAAGCTCAAGGACGGCTCCGCCAGGATCCTCGGCGTCGGCCGGGAGGACGCCGCCAAGCCGATGGGCGAGGACCGGATCTACCCGGACGTGCCGCAGGAGACCCTCACCGCCTCCGTCCCGGGTGGCGGCCGCAAGCACGGGGGCGCCGGTGCCCGCGGGGCGGCCGCCGCCAAGCCCGGCATCGGCGTCGTGACCCAGCAGGAGCGCGGCCCGCAGATCCAGGCCGCGGTCGGCCAGGGCCAGAGCCGGCTGGGCTCCGAACAGGCCCGACAGAAGCAGGGCGAGGCCGAGGGCCGCCGGCAGAACCAGGCCGAGATCGACCGGGCGGTGGCCGACAGCGCCCAGGCCCAGGCCGACGAGCGGGGCGAGGCCGCGGAGAAGGTCACGGCCGAGCGCGAGCAGTGGCGCGCCGAACAGGACCGGAAGGTCTCCGGCGCGGACCGGGACGCCGACGCGGAGCACCAGGACAAGAGCGGCCGGATCGGCAGGAAGCGCACCGAGACCGACAAGGACGTCCAGGACCGTCAGCAGCAGGACGACCGGAAGATCCAGGACAAGCGGAAGGAGGCCGAGGAGAAGGCGCAGAAGGAGAAGGACCGCAAGAAGGAGGAGTCCGAGGGCTGGTGGGGCTGGGTCAAGTCCAAGGTCAAGGCGGCCTTCGACGCGCTGGTCGAGGCGGTCTCCAAGGTCTTCGACTACTTCCGCGGCCTGATCAACGACATCATCGACGGCTTCCGAAAGTTCGCGAACTGGGCGATCGACCAGGCTCGGAAGTTCGCCGTCGACCTGATCGACAAGCTCGCGGACGCGCTGATCAGGATCTGCGACGTCCTGCTGGCGGCCTTCCCCGAACTGCGGGACAGGTTCCGCCGGAAGATCGAGGAGTGGCGCGACAAGGCCGTCGCCAAGGTCAACGCGTGGGCGGACAGGCTCAAGAACGCCGTCAACAAGCTGCTCGACGCGCTCGCGGCCGGGCTGAACGCGCTGCTGGACGCGCTGGAGGCGGGGCTGAAGGCCGCGATCGAGGCGGTCCGCAAGACGGTCATGGACGCGATCGACTTCGTGCAGAAGGCGATCGCGGTCTTCGGCGAGTTCGCGGCCCTGATCGGCGACATCGCCCCCGACCCGGGCGGATGGCTGAAGAAGCTCGGCAGCGCCGCGGTCGACGGCATCCAGCACTACCTGTGGGGCGCGGTCAGGAGCGCGGTGCGGACGTGGTTCAACGAGAAGGTGGAGTCGGTCGTCGGCCTGACCTCCACCCTCGTCAACGTCCTGGTCAAGGGCTGCATCTCGATGGCCCAGATCGGCCGGATGGCCTGGCAGTCGATCGTCGCCGCGCTGCCCGGGATGATCATCTCGATCGTCGTCGAGAAGCTGGTGTCACTGATCGTGCCGGCGGCGGGCGCGATCATGGCGATCATCCAGGGCCTGGTCGCGGCGTGGAACACCATCAGCAGGATCGTCGCCGCGATCGGGAGGTTCGTCGCCTTCCTCAAGGCGGTCAAGTCCGGATCGGCCGCGTGCCTGTTCGCCGACGCGGTCGCGGCGGGCGTGGTCGCGCTGCTGGACTTCATCTCCAACTTCCTGCTCGACAAGCTCAAGGGAGCCGGCAAGGCGGTCGGCACCAGGCTCAAGGGGATCGCCCAGCGGATCCTCAAGGGCCTGGCCAGGGCCGGCAAGGGCGCCCGCAAGGCGGCCGGGAACGCCGTCAACAAGGCCCGGGCGAGCCTGCGCCGGGCCACCCGGTCGCTGCGCCGCCGCCCCTCCCCCGGCCGCCCCCGCCCCGCGCGCACCGGGCCCGCCCGGCCCACCGTCCGCCCCGCGGAGCGCCCCACCGCCCACCGCCCGGCCGCGACCCCCGGCCGCCCGCGCCGCGAGGTCACCCGCCCGAAGCCCACCGCCCCCGAAGCCCCGCCTCCCCCGTCGGCCGCGCCCTCAACGCCTCCCGCCGGACCGTCAAGGCCGCCCTCGACCGCGTCCGGGCCGCTGCCCGCACCCTCGGCCGCACGCTCCTCGACAGCAAGTTGGGCCGCGCCCTCACCAACGGCGCCCACCGGATCCGCGACGCCTACCGCAAGCAACGCGACCGCCTGCGCACCTGGCACCGCAAGCGCCAACAGCAGCGCGCCGAACGCCGCGCCCACGAGAACTCGCCGGCGGCCAAGCGGCAGCGCCTCGACCTGATCGTCGCCCGCATCCGGCCGCGAGTCCAACGGATGCTGGCGCGCGGTGTTCCACGCCCGGCGCTCCGTGCGGCGCTGGCCGGCATGCGCCTGTGGTACCGGCTCACGGACCTGGCGGTCCGCGGCGCGGAGCACTTCGGGATCGTTGCGCTGATCAATCCGGAGGATCTGGTCCTCAAGGGACAGGACGTGACGATTTCGCGCCGCGAGGTCCTGGAATTCCTCCACCGACTCGCCATCGAGATCGAGAACGATCCGGGGATCGTGAAGGCGAGCGGGAATGTCGACGTCACGCAGAAGGAGCCGGGCAGCGTCCCCCGGCACACCGTGCGGGAACCCGTCCCGGCGCCCGCGATCACCAGGAAGACGCGGGCGCTCAATCCGCTGCAGAAAAAGGAGCAGGACGTTCTGGACTTCCCCGACGAGCAGGGGGAGATCGCATCGCTCCGACGCACTCAGACCGGCGACAAGGCTCCCAACAAGGTGGTCGTCGGCGAAGGGTTCCTGTCCGAGGAGCAGCTGAGTCACATCTATCTGACCAAGACGACGAAGGGGGTGAAGAAGCCCGGTATAGCCGACGAGCTGACGAAGAACGGCCAATGGGACGCCTACGTCACCTTCATGGACAACTTCTTCCGTGGAAGGCCGCAGCTGTCCGGGATCCCGAAGAAGGACCGGACCGACATGCTCAAGACCGCCTGGCTGCTGGCCGGGCAGGAGGTCGAGCGCGATCCGCAGGCCATGGTGACGAACGCCCTCCTGGTGCAACGCCTCGTCAATGAGAAGGAGGGAAAGAACCGGCCCCGCGTGCTGAAGGGCGTCTTCGAATCCCTCCCTGCCGCCTTCTCCGGCTCCGAGAAGGGCGGGGAGTGGCTGACCGACGATCTGGCCGGCGCCCGGTCCATCGAGAGCGAGCGCGACCGGATCAAGCAGGAGCGTGCCGCCGACCTCGAGAAGTTGAAGCAGCTGCGCGCAGATCCCGGGGTCGGCAAGGCGGAGGTGGACGAATTCAACAGGGAGTCGAGGAACAGGTACAACCGGGAACTGCGCCCCCTGAAGAACGCCGACAAGCTTGCGGACCGCCATGTCAGGTCCGTGGCCGCATGGATCAAGGACTTCGGAATCGAGGAGAAGATTCCCGCCATTGTCAAGGAGTTCGGGCTGGAAAGCGTCGATCCGACGGATGAGAGGGTGAAGCAGGCTCTCTTCGCCAAGATCGGCGCCATGGTGAAGGAAATGTACATCGCCGAGAACCGGAAATAGAGCCGGCCGCGTTCCGCCCGCCGCACGAAGGATGACAAGCGTGACCGAGTACGAATACCAGTCCGATCGACATGTCCTGCGGCCCGGAGTGGGCGCCGAGCAGGCCGACGACCTTGCCCGCGGCCTCGGCTGGGAGCTCGTTCGGGAGATCGCCCGCGACAAGGACGAGGGCGTGGACGGGCAGGTGATCTGGCTGGGCACGGACGACGTCTCGCTGCACTACGTCGTGGACGCCATGTCGGGCATCGGATACACCGTCCTCGCCGGACCGAGCCGGCCCGCCGTGGAACCGTTCGTGGGTCCGGTACTCGATCACCTGCGGCCGTGGACCCTTCCGGAACTGTTCGAGCGGCTCGACGAGGCCGACGAACCCCGCGAACGGGTCAGGAACATCCTGCGCATCGGGCTCGCCGCGGCTGCGGAGTTCGACAAGGAGGTGTTCCACAGGATCAGCGGGACGTACACCGACAGCGAGGCCCAGGTCCGACTCGCCGGCCTCTGGGCCGCGACGTACACCGGCTATCCGCAGTTCCTCCCCCGGATCAGGGAGATCGCGTTGCACGACCCGGAGGAGTGGCTTCGCTCGCGCGCCGCGAGCATCGCGACGGCCTTCGCATCGGAGGGTGATGCGTCATGACGGGCTACACGGACGCCCCCAGACCCGTGCGGTCCGGGCTGGTCATCGTCGATCCGCAGCGCGGCACGCCGCAGCGGATCGTCGTGCTGCAGTTCAACCCGGACAGTCTGGAGCGGTCGCTGGCCCCGCAGACGGCGGGGGCGGACGGGAGCGGGGACCGCACGGAGGCACTGCGGCTCAAGGGGCCGGCCGTGGAGACGTGGAAGTTCACCGCGGAGCTGGACGCGACCGACCAGCTCGACGTGCCGGCCCCGAACGGCGTCCATCCGCAGCTGGCCACGCTGGAGCTGCTGGTGCAGCCGGCCGGTGCGCGGCTGCGGGCCAACCAGGCGCTCGCCGCGCTCGGCACCCTGGAGATCACGCCGATCGAGGCCCCGCTCACCCTGTTCACCTGGGGCGGCAAGCGGATCCTGCCGGTGCGGCTGACCGAACTCACCATCACCGAGGAGGCGTTCGACATCGACCTGAACCCGATCAGGGCCACCGTCGCAATCGGCCTGCGCGTGCTGACCGTCAGCGATCTGCCGACCGGCCACCGCGGGGCCGAGCTCTACCTCGCCCACCTGGCGCAGAAGGAGCGGCTGGTCGGCGCCGCGGCCGACGGCCGGCTGAGCGCGCTCGGCCTGGGAGGAGGACTCCAATGACCGCCGACAACCCGTTCGACGCGCTGCCCGCGCCCTCGCCGTACCCGCTGACCAGCCGGTATTACGGCGTCCCGGTCGCGGTGCACACCGAGCCGGACGGGCGGCAGGTGCCGTACCTGAGGCGGCGGCTGCTGCCGGGTCCGGACGGCCTGACCCCGCTCGCCGAGCACACCGTCGGCGCCGGCGACCGCCCCGATCTGCTCGCCCAGCGCTACCTCGGCAGCGCCGACCAGTGGTGGCGGATCGCCGACGCCAACCCGGTGCTCGATCCGCGGGAGCTGACCGCGACGCCGGGCCGGCGGATCACCGTCGCGCTGCCCGGCGCGGTGCCGGGGGTGGGCCGTGCCTGACGCCTCGGCCGTCACCGGGGGCGGCCCGGTCGGTTCGATCCGCCTCAGCCTGCTGATGGGTCCGCAGATCCCGGTGCCGGTGCCGCAGCCGGTGACCGACGCCCTGCTGTCGGCGCAGGTCACGGTGGCGTCCGGGCAGCGCAGCGGGTTCCAGCTCGCCTTCGACCTGTCGAAGCAGGGCTTGATCAACACCGCGCTGCTGCCGGGCGGCTTCTTCGACCCGAAGATCAGGGTCGTGCTGGTGGCGACCGTCACGGGCACCCCGACCGTGCTGATGGACGGTGTGATCATCCGCCAGGAGGTCGGCATCAGCAACCAGCCCGGCCAGTCCACGCTCACCGTCACCGGCGAGGACCTCACGGTGCTGATGGACCTGGAGGAGCGGGCCGGTGTGCCGTTCCCCGCGATGTCCCCGGCGGCCCGGGTCGCCGCGATCATCAGCCTGTACGGCCAGTACGGCATCGTGCCGCTGGTCATCCCCGAGCTGGTGCCGCAGACACCGATGCCCATCCGGCGGATCGACTTCCAGAAGGGCACCGACCTCGGCTACGTCACCGAGCTGGCGAAGGCCAACGGCTACGTGTTCTACCTCGACCCCGGCCCGCTCCCCGGGACGAGCCGCGCCTACTGGGGGCCGGAGAACCGGCTCGGCGTCCCGCAGCACGCGCTGAACGTCAACATGGACGCGCTGTCCAACGTCGACCAGCTCACCTTCGCCTTCGACGGGACCGCCCGCGAGGAGCCGGAGGCCCGCATCCAGCTCCCGGCGACCAAGGTGTCCTCCGTCCTGCCGGTGCCGGAGGTCGCCGTCCTGCGCCCGCCGCTGGCGCTGCGGCCCGCACCGGCGCTGAAGAAGAAGGTCGTCGCCGACACCGCCAAGAAGGACACCACCCAGGCCGTGGCCGAGATCATCGCCCAGGCGATGCAGTCGGCGGACGCCGTCTCGGGCTCCGGCCGGCTCGACGTCGTCCGGTACGGCCGGGTGCTGCGGCCGCGCGAGCTGGTCGGCGTCCGCGGCGCCGGGCTCACCTACGACGGCCTGTACTTCGTCAAGAGCGTCACCCACAACCTCGGGCGCGGCTCGTACACCCAGAACTTCACGCTGACCCGCGAGGGCCTGATCGCCCTCCGACCGACCGTCGTCCCCTGACCAGGAGGTGTGGCCGGCATGGCCGAACCGACCCGCTACCTCGGCAAGTTCCGGGCGACGGTGGTGAACAACGCCGACCCGCTCGGGATCGGCCGCATCCAGGCCCAGGTGCCCGACGTGCTGGGCGAGGCGGTGTCGGGCTGGGCGATGCCGTGCTTCCCGGTGGCCGGTCCGGGCATGGGGCACTACGCCGTCCCGCCGGTCGGGGCGGGCGTGTGGCTGGAGTTCGAGCAGGGCGACCAGAGCTACCCGGTCTGGACGGGCTGCTGGTACGGCTCCGCCACGGAGGTCCCGGTGGAGGCGACGACCGGCCCGCCGGGCGCGCCGAACACGGTGCTGCAGACCTCCGGGCGGCGGGTGATCGTGCTGTCCGACGATCCGACCACGGGGATCACCCTCCGCACACCGGGCGGGGCCTCGATCGTGATCAACGACTCGGGCATCCGCATCAGCAACGGCCAGGGCGCCTCGATCTCGCTCGTCGGCGCCACCGTTTCCATCAACCAGGACGCCCTGAGCGTGACCTGACGGGGAGGACCTCGTGCCCGGAAATCTGCTGCACGTCAACGCGACGGTGACCTGCCCGCACGGCGCCCCGGCGACCGCCCGGCCCGCCCAGGCCCGGGTGCTGGTCACCGGCCAGGCCGTCACCAGCACGGCCGACCCGTACACCGTGACCGGCTGCCCGTTCACCGTGGCCGGCAAGCCGCAGCCCTGCGTCACGGTCCGCTGGGTGGTGCCCTCGGCCCGGATCCGGGTGAACGGCTCCCCCGCGCTGCCGCAGTCCGCCGTCGGGCTGTGCCAGAGCGCCGAACAGGTCCCGCAGGGGCCGCCGGTCGTGACCGTCGTCCAGCAGCGGGCGGAGGGGGTATGAGCACCGCCCAGCCCTCCTGGAACGGCTTCGCGCCGTGCGGACCGGTCCGCACGGACCTCGCGTTCCCGTTCCGGACCGACCGCCGCGGGCGCACCGCCGAGGCGGCGTACGACGACCATGTGCGCGACCTGATCGAGCAGTTGCTGTTCACCAGCCCCGGCGAGCGGGTGATGCACCCGGACTTCGGCTGCGGACTGCTCGACCTGGTCTTCGCGCCGAACAGCCCGGAGCTGGCGGCCACCCTGCAACTGTCCGTCCAGGCGGCGCTGCAGCGGTGGCTCGGCGATGTGATCGAGGTCGCCGCGCTCGACGTGGAGAGCGAGGACAACGTGGTGCGGGTCGAGCTGGCGTACGTGGTCGTCCGGACCGGTACGCGGCGGCAGGACGTGTTCGAGGGCGGGGTGGCGGCATGACCGGGCGATCCGAACGGCCCACGGCCCGGTGCGGGACGGAACTCCGGCGCGCCGACGTGCGCGCGGCGCACCTGCTGGGCCTGGACGGCGCCGAGCCGGACGACGACGGGCGCACGCTGGGCGTGACCTTCCTCGGCCGGGCGCCGGACGGGCTGGGCCCGGAGAACATCCGCGTCGACGGCGGCCGGCGGATCACCGGCCTGCGCGCCGTCGCGGTCGACATCGAGCGCGCGGACGACCCGGAGCTGGACGACCGGATGCGCATCACCCTCGACCGCTCCGGCGACACCTCCCGCTACCGGCTGACCGTGGTCGAGGCGGACGCCTACGGCCGGCCGGGCACCCGCCCGTACCCGGGCTTCGACCCTCGGTACGCGAGCACCGGGTTCTCCTTCGGCGCCGACTGCCCCTCGCCTTTCGACTGCCGCACCGAGGAGGGCTGCCCGCCCGCCGTCCGGCCGACCCCGGTCGTCGACTACACCGCCCGCGACTACGAGAGCCTGCGGCGGCTCGTCCTGGACCGGATGAGCCTCACCGTCCCCGGCTGGTCCGAGCGGCACCTGCCCGACCTCGGCATCACCCTGGTCGAGCTGCTCGCCTACACCGCCGACCAACTCTCCTACCAGCAGGACGCGGTGGCCACCGAGGCGTACCTCGACACCGCCCGCCGCCGGGTGTCGGTGCGCCGCCACGTCCGGCTGATCGACTACGCCGTGCACGACGGCTGCAACGCCCGGGCGTTCGTCGCGCTGACGGTGGACCGCCCGCTCACCCTGCGGCGCGGCACCTTCCGCTTCGCTGCCGTCGACCTCGGCCGGCTCGACCCGCGGGAACGCCCGGAGCTGTCGACGGTGATCCCGGACGAGCAGCTGGACACGCTCGCCGGAACCGCCGCCGTCGAGGTGTTCGAACCGCTCGGCGGGGCGGACCTGGCGCTGCACCCCGCGCACAACACCCTCCGGTTCTGGACCTGGGGCGACCAGGACTGCGTGCTGCCCGAGGGCGCGACCTCCGCCACCCTGCGCGACGACTGGCACGCGGCCGATCAGCGGGAGGGCGGCCGGCCGGAGTCCCGCCCCCGGCGCCTGGCGCTGCGCCCCGGCGACCTGCTGATCATCGAGGAGGTGCTCGGCCCGCGCACCGGCGCCCCCGCCGACGCCGACCCCGCGCACCGCCAGGCCGTCCGGCTCACCTCGGTCACCCCCCTGGTCGACGAGCTGTACGGGCAGCCCGTGGTCGAGATCGCCTGGGCGCCGCAGGACGCGCTCGCCTTCCCGGTCTGCCTGTCCGCGCACGGCGGGAGCGCGTGCGACCCGATCGCCGACGTGAGCGTCGCCCGCGGCAACGTCGCCCTGGTCGACCACGGCCGCTCGCTCACCTTCTGCGGCGGGGCCCCGGAGACCTTCGCGGTGCCTCCGGAGCCGGTCCGCGTGGCGCCCTGCGGGCCGGACGGGTCCGGCTGCGCGGACCGCACCGGGGGCAGCCCCGCCGCGGAGGCGATCCACGGGCTGCTCGACCAGACCCGGACCGGCCGCCCGCTCGGCCCGGAGCAGGTCCGCGAGCTGTACGCGCCGGTCGGCGAGGCGGCGGTGCGCCGGGCCGGGCTGAGCGTGCGGCTCGCACCCGGCGCGAGCGCGGAGGGCGGGGACGGCGGGGGCGCCGTGGTCGAGCCGCCCACCGCCGACGCCCAGGCGGCGGCGCTGGAGACGCTGCTCGACCAGACCCGCTACCCCGTCCTGCCGCCGCACTTCCGCCCGCTGCTGCGCTACGCGCCGGTCACCCGGGCCTCCGCCCACCCGGACCGGGCGCACGTCAGCGCCGGACAGGCCGCCCTGCTCGCCGCCGTTCCCGAGCGGGTGCGGCAGCGGCTGGAGGAGCTGTGGCACCGGGCGCGCCGCGGCCACGACCTCTCCCGCACCGAACTCGCCGAGCTGACCCTGCTGTTCGGCGCCCAGGTGGTGCGCGAACTGCGCCTCGCCGACCGGCCCGCCGCCGCACTGCGCGAGCTGCTGGCCCGCCGCACCCGGCTGCTCGCGGCCAAGCTGCGCCGCCTCGACGTGCTCACCGCGCGGGCCCGCTCCGGCGTGCTGCTGCGGCGCTCCGGCGTCTGGGAGGTGGCCCAGAGCTGGGGCGCCCGGTACGCCGCCGGGCTCGACCCCGACTCCCCCGCGCTGGCCGGCCCGGCGGGCGGGATCGCCGTCCAGGACCCGCGCGCCGCGCTGCCCGCGGTCCGGGCCACCGCCGATGGCCAGGAGTGGACGCCCCGCCGGGACCTGCTCGCCGACGGCCCGCGCGACCGGCACTTCGTGGGCGAGCCGGAGGACGACGGCCGCCTCGCGCTGCGCTTCGGCGACGGCCGCCACGGGCTGGCGCCCCGGCCCGGCGCGGAGCTGCGGGTCGCCTACCGGATCGGCAACGGCGCGGCCGGGAACGTCGGCGCGGAGGCCGTCAACCACCTGGTGGTCTGCCAGGACCAGCCCCGCCCGGCGGAGCCCGGCACCGCCACCCGGCCGCAGGACGCGGTGGCGCCCGGCACCGCCGCCCACCCGCAGGACGCGGTGCTCCTGGTCCGCAACCCGCTGCCCGCGACCGGCGGCGTCGAGCCCGAACCGCTCGACCAGGTCCGCCAGTCGGCCCCGCTGGCGCTGCGCCGCACGCGGCTGCGGGCCGTCACGGCCGCCGACTACGCGGAGCTGGCCGCCGCCCTGCCGGGCGTCCGGCGCGCCGCCGCCGGACTCCGCTGGACCGGCAGCGTCCAGGAGGTCCACGTCGCCGTCGAGCCGTACGGGCGGGCGGTGGCGGACACCGCCCTGTTGGAGGCGGTCGGGCACGGCCTGGAGGCGTACCGGCTGATCGGCCACGACCTGGTCGTCCGCCCCGCGCTGCTGGTGCCGATCGACCTCGAACTGCGGATCTGCGCCGCCGCCGGCCACCAACGCGGCCACGTCCTGGCCGAGTTGCGGCGGGTGCTGGGCAACCGCGCGCTGCCGGACGGCCGCCTGGGCTTCTTCCACCCCGACGCGCTGGGCTTCGGCGACCCGGTGCGGGTCTCCCGGCTGGTGGCCGCGGCCGCGGCCGTGCCGGGCGTGATCAGTGCCCAGGTCACCCGGCTGCGGCGGCAGTTCGGTCGGGACGACGGCGAGCCGGCCGACGGGCTGCTGCGGCTCGGCGCGCTGGAGATCGCCAGTTGCGACAACGACCCCGACCGGCCGGAGAACGGCCGGCTCTCGATCGTGATCGGAGGCGGCCGATGACCGGCCAGTGCACCTGCGGCTGCGCGGGCACCGCAATCGAGACCCCCGCCCCGCTGTTCAACCCGCCCGGGCTGGACGCCATCGGCTACCGCGTCGGCCGCCACGGGGAGTTCCTCGCGAGCCTGCTCGCCCGGCTGTCCGGCCCCGCGTACCCGGCGCTGCGCGGCCTGACGGTCCGCACCCCGGACGACCCGGCGATCGCGCTGCTCGACGCCTGGGCCGTGCTCGCCGACGTGCTGACCTTCGCCTCGGAGCGGATCGCCAACGAGGGCTACCTGCGCACCGCCACCGAGGAGGCCTCGCTCACCCTGCTCGGCCGGCTGGTCGGGCACCGCCCCCGGCCCGGCGTGGCCGCCGACACCTACCTCGCCTACACCCTCGACCACGACCCGCGGGCCGCCGAGGACCCGACCGTGACCGTTCCGCGCGGCGCCCGCAGCCAGAGCGTGCCCGGCCCCGGCGAGGACCCGCAGTCCTTCGAGACCGCCGAGGACCTCGCCGCCCGCTCGGCCTGGAACGAACTGGCCGTCCTGCGCCGCCGCCCCTACCAGCTGACGCCCGGCCAGCTGAACCCCGGCGGACGCGCCGAGCTGTTCGCCGCCGGCACCGCCAACAACATCAGGCCCGGCGACCGGCTGCTGTTCGTCTTCAGCGCCGACCGGGCCGCCGACCCGGTCCACCGGGCGCTGCGGCTGGTGCCCGAGGTCCGGCTCGACCGCGAGAACGACGTCACGGTGATCGGGCTGCCCCGCGACCTGCGCACCCTCAAGGACCTGCGCGCCGAACTGGCGGACTGGATCACGCCCGCCCCGACCGCCCCGAACCCCAGGCCCGGGCACAGCCGGATCGTCCGGGACTTCGACGGGCAGGTGCTGGCCCCGCTGCGCGCCGACCTCGACCTGCCGTCCGGTCCGCTGAGCACCCCGGCCGACTTCGCCGACCGGCTCACCCCGGTGATCGCCCGGGCGGCCGAGGCCGCCGAGCTGGCCCGGTCCCGGCCGCCGGTGGCCGACTGGTTCGGCCGCCTCGGCGAGGAACTGACCGGCCTCCAGGACCGCGCCCACCAGCTGGAGCCGCCGCAGGCGCCCGACGCCCCCGGCTCCGCCGCCGACCCGGCCGTGCGCGGACTCGGCTCGCTGCTGGCGGCGCTGCGCACCACCCCCACCCGGCCCCCGCTCAGCGCCCGGGACCTCGCCCGCGACCCGCAGCGCCTCTTCGCCCCCGGTTCGGACCTCGGCGCGCAGCTGCTCTCCGCGCTCGACCCCCGGCTGCGCGACGGCCTCTACCCCGCCTGGCGGCGGGTCGACCTGACCGCGCCGCTCGCCGTGCACGAGATCCAGGCGATGCGGGTGGTCGCCACCCCGTTCGGCGCCACCGCGCCGCTCAAGCCCGTCTTCGGCGACGACGGCCGGATCGACCGCTACGTGGACTGGCCGCTCTCCGGCAGCACGCTGATCGGCGTCCGGGTCGCCTTCGACACCACCGGCGCCGTCCCCGAGACGGCCGACTTCACGTACGTCGAGGCCGGCAGCCTGGTGCACAGCGGCTTCTCGCTGCCGTGGGACCACACCTTCCCGTTCGGGCCGGGTCAGGTCAAGGTGGTCACCACCGCGCCGCCGGCCCCGCCGCCGGACCCGCACGCCGCCGCCGAGCCCGCACCCGCACCCGACCAGGAGCCCGGCGTCAGCGCCCGGTTCCTGGCCAAGCTGCCCGAACGCACGGTCTTCGTCTCCCGCCCGCAGGCCGACAACCGCGTGCACGTGAAGATCGACGGCGGGCCCGGCCCCGCGCTCGACTACCGGCTCGACCCGGACCAGGAGCGGACCGGCGAGTCCGGCGAGCTGAACGTCCGGGTGCACCGCTACCCCGCCACCGAGCAGTCGGCCGCCGCGGTCGAGGTGGTCCTCACCACCAAGCTGCAGCCGGTCTCCGGCACGGTCCTCACCCTCGACGCCGTGTACGACCAGATCGCGCCCGGCAGCTGGGTGGTCATCCAGCGCCCGCGCAAGGGACTCGACGGCGGCATCCCGGGCAGCCGCGACCTCGCCGAGGTCATCACCCGGGTGACCGATGTGCGGGTGATCTCCCGCGCCGACTTCGGCATCACCGGCAAGGTGACCGAACTCTCCCTGCAGCAGCCGTGGCTGGACGACCAGGACACCCAGCTCTCGCACATCCGGGACGCCACCGTCTACGCCCGCGGCGAGTCGCTGCGGCTCGCCGACGAGCCCGTCACCGAGGACGTCCACGGCGGCCGGATCGAACTCGCCCGGCTCTACGACGGGCTGACCCCCGGCCGGTGGATCACGGTCGGCGGCGAGCGGACCGACATCCCGGGCACCACCGGCGTCCGGGCGACCGAGCTGGCCATGATCGCCGGGGTCGAGCAGGGCGTCGACCCGCACCTGCCCGGGGACACCGTCCGCACCACGATCACGCTCAGCGCCGACCTCGCCCACCGCTACCGGCGCGACACCGTCCAGGTCCTCGGCAACGTGGTCCGCGCCACCCAGGGCGCCACCCGCGACGAGGCCATCGGCAGCGGCGACGCCGGCGTCCCGGGCCAGCGCTTCGCCCTCTGGCAGTCGCCGCTCACCTGGCTGGCCGCCGACACCCCCGGGGGCGCGCGCAGCACCCTGGAGGTCCGGGTCGACGGCGTGCGCTGGCACGAGGTCGACAGCCTCGCCGGGCGCGCCGCCGACGAACGGGTCTACGTCACCGCGACCGCGACCGACGGCCGCACCACCGTCACCTTCGGCGACGGGGTGCACGGCTCGCGCCTGCCCACCGGCCGGGAGAACGTCCGCGCCCGCTACCGGATCGGCATCGGCGAGTCGGGCAACGTCGGCGCCGGCCGGATCACCCAGCTCACCACCCGTCCGCTCGGCGTCTCCGCCGTCGTCAACCCGCTGCCCGCCACCGGCGGCGCCGGCCCGGACGGCCCGGGCCTCGCCAGGCGCACCATCCCGCTCGCCGTCACCGCCCTGGACCGACTGGTCTCGGTGGCCGACTACGAGGACTTCACCCGCTCCCGGGCCGGCATCGGGCGCGCCTGCGCCACCCGGCTCTCGGACGGCCGGCGCGAGCTGGTCCACGTCACGGTGGCCGGGGTGGACGACATCCCGCTCACCGACGACTCCGACCTGATCCGCACCCTGCGTTCCGCGCTCACCGCCTACGGCGACCCGAGGCTGCCGGTCGAGGTCGCGCTGCGCGAACTCGTCCTGCTGGTCGTCGCCCTGAGCGTCAAGCTCGACCCGGACCACTCCTGGGACGTGGTCGAACCGGCGGTGCGCCGCGCCCTGCTCGACCGCCTCGGCCACCCCACGCGCCAACTCGGCCAGAGCGCCCACCTGTCCGAGGTGCTCGCCGTCGCCCAGGCCGTCCCCGGTGTGGACCGGGTCGACGTCGACGCCTTCACCGGCGTACCCGGCAGCCTCACCCCGGAGGGCCTGGAGCACCTGTCCGACCGGCTCGCGCGGCCGCAGCCGACGGTCCCGGCCCGGCTCGCCCGCTTCGAGGAGCAGCGGTACCGGGTGCGCGACCCCGCCGGGGAGACCCTGACCGACATCGCCGCCCGCCACGGCATCCCGGTCGCGGAGCTGCTGCGCCTCAACCCGGACGTCACGGACACCCGCCCGCTGCCGGCCGGCCGGGTGCTGACGGTCTTCCGCGGCATCCGCCCGGCCCAACTCGCCCTGCTGTCACCGGATCTGCCCGACACGTTGATCCTCAAGGAGGTCCACGCATGACCGAGTCGACGGAGCGCGACCCGGACGGGCTGCTGGAGCTGCTGCCGCAGTGGCACCGGCTGCGGGACGCCGACGCGGGCGAGCCGCTGCGCGCCCTGCTGGCCGTCGTCGCCGAGCAGGTCGACCTGGTCCGCGGCGGCATCGACCAGGGCTACCGGGACTGGTTCGTGGAGACCGCCGCCGACTGGGCCGTCGCCTACCTCGGCGACCTGGTCGGCTATCGGATCCTGCCCGGCTACGAGGAGGTGCTCGCCACCGGCCTGCACGGCGGCGCCTCCCCGGAGCGGGCCGCGGCCCGCGACCGGCTCGCCGCCCGGCTGGCGCCGCGGCTCGACGTCGCCAACACCGTCGCCAACCGCCGGCGCAAGGGAACGCTCGCCCTGCTGGAGGAGCTGTCCGCCTCGGTCGCCGAGTGGCCGGCCCGGGCCGTGGAACTCTCCCGGCTGCTCGGCGGCACCCAGCCGGTGCGGCTGCTGCGCCCCGACGAGGAGCCGGCCGACCGCCGGCGGCTGAGCCGGGGGCGGCTGATCGACGTCCGCCAGGGCGCCGCGCTGGACCTGCTCGGCGGGCCCTTCGACGAGCAGGCGCACACCGTCGACGTCCGCCGCGCCGCCTCCGCCCGCCGCCGGGGCGGCTACACGCCGGCCGGCGTCGCCCTGTACGTCTGGCGGCTGAAGCCGTACTCCGTCACCCGGGCACCGGCCTACTGCATCGACCGGGCCAGGAACCTCTTCACCTTCTCGGTCCTCGGCAACGACGCCCCGCTCTTCACCAGGCCCGAGCCGGAGCCCTCGCCCGCCCACCTCGCGGAGATCGACAACGTCCCGGCCCCGATCCGGCGCCGCCAGCTGGCCGAGCGCCCGGCCGACTACTACGGGCCCGGCAAGAGCTTCGCCATCTGGCGCGACGGCGCCCAGGAGCCCATCCCGCCCGCGGAGATCACGGTGGCCGACCTGACCGGCTGGACGTACCGGCCGCAACGCGGCCAGATCGCCGTCGACCCGGTGCTCGGCCGGATCGCCTTCGGCGCCCGCACCGCCCCGCGCCGCGGCGTCTGGGTCGACCATCACTACGCCTTCAGCGACGACACCGGCGGCGGGGAGTACCCGCGCGAGCGCCCGCGGACCCGGCACCTGACGGTCTACCGCGTCGGCCCCGGCCAGTCCCACGAGCGGATCAACGACGCGTACGAGCAGTGGCGCGCCGACCAGCAGGCCGGGCGCGCGGGCGGCGCCGCCGTCATCGAGATCACCCACAGCGGCGCCCACCAGGAGCAGCTGGACTTCGACCTGGCGGCCGACGACCGCCTCGAACTGCGCGCCGCCGAGGGCACCCGGCCGGTGATCCGGCTGCTCGACTGGTACAGCAACCGGCCGGACGCGCTCAACGTCCGCGGCCTCCACCCGGGCGGGCGGCTGGTCCTGGACGGCCTGCTGATCACCGGCCGCGGGGTCAACGTCACCGGCCCGCTCGCCTCCGTCACCCTGCGGCACTGCACCCTGGTGCCCGGCTGGTCGCTGGAGCCGCACTGCGCGCCGCACGCGCCGCAGGAGCCCAGCCTCGTGCTGGACCACACCACGGCCTGCGTCCGGATCGAGCGCAGCATCCTGGGCGCGATCCAGGTCGTCGGCGACGAGGTGGACGCCGACCCGCTGGAGATCCACCTCGACGACAGCGTCCTGGACGCCACCGGGCCCGGGCGGCCCGCGCTCTCCGGGCCCGACTGCGCGCACGCCCACGCGCTGCTGCACGCGCACCGCTCCACCGTGGTCGGCGAGGTGCACACCCACGCGGTGCCGATCGCCGAGGACTGCGTCTTCACCGGCCGGCTGCGGGTGGCCCGCCGCGCGCTCGGCTGCCTGCGGTTCTGCTACGTCCCCCCGGGCTCGCGCACCCCGCGCCGGTACGCGTGCCAGCCCGACCTGGCGCGCTCGGCGGTCACCGAGCTGGTCGAGCGCGGCGAGCTGCCCCCGGAGCAGGCCGCCCGGCTGCGCGACACGGAGGCCGCGCGGGTCCGCCCGCTGTTCACCAGCCTGCGCTACGGCACGCCGGGCTACGGCCAGTTGGCCGCCGGGTGTGCGCCGGAGATCACCCGCGGCGCCGAGGACCGCGCCGAACTGGGCGCCTTCCACGACCTGTTCCAGCCCCAGCGGGAGGACAACCTGCGGGCGCGGCTGGCCGAGTACACGCCGGCCGGCACCGACGCCGGGATCTTCTTCGCCACCTGACCCGCCCCCGCTCCTTCCCCTTCTCCTTCCCCTGCTCCTCCTCCCGACCTCGACCCTGTGAGGGAACCGTGCACGCAGACTTCTCGCGCCTGACCTTCCGCCCCGGCAAGCACTACTCCGCGGTGCTGACCCAGCAGGGCCGGGTCCAGCTCGACGCCGACGCCAACGAGCAGGCCGCGATCGAGCGCCACCAGTTGCGCACGCTCGCCGCCGACCTGATCGGCCGCCACGGCGGACCGGCCGCGGCGGCCGGATTCGCGATCGGCCACCTGCCGGGCAACCACGACGTGGACGACCTCACCATCGGCGGCGGCCGCTACTACGTGGACGGCGTCCTGTGCGAGGCGGACCGTCCCGAGCCCGCCCCCGCCGTGCCCGACGACGACTCCCCGGACGGCGACGACCTCCGCCCGGCGCCCGCCGGCTGGACGTACTGGGACCAGCCGGACGCCTACCGGGACCAGGAGCGCCCCGAGGACCGGCTGCCCGGGGAGTTCCCGTTCCTGGTCTACCTGAAGGTCTGGGAGCGCAGCGTCACCGCGGTCGAGGACCCGGAGATCCGCGAGGCCGCGCTCGGTGCGGCGATGCCCGACACGGCGGCCCGGGCCAAGGTGGTCTGGCAGGTGCTCGCCCTGCCCGCCTCGGAGTTGAGCGTTCCGGAGGGCGGCGGGGCGGACCAGGTCCGGGAGGCCTTCGACGCCTGGGCCGAAGCGCACGAGCGCCCCGCCTGCTCGCTGGCCGCCCGCGCCCGCCGCCCGGAGCGGGCGAGCGAGGACCCGTGCCTGGCCCACCCCGAGGCCGCCTACCGGGGCCCGGAGAACCAGCTGTACCGGGTGGAGGTCCACCGCGGCGGCTCCGCCGAGGGCGGCGCCACCTTCAAGTGGTCCCGGGAGAACGGCTCGGTCGTCCTGCCGATCGCCTCGGTCGAGGGCGTCTGGGTCGACCTCACCTCACTGGGCGACGACGACAAGCTCGGCCTGTCGGTCGGCGACCGGGTCGAGGTCGCGGACAGCGCCTACGTCAGCCGGACCGAGCCGGCGGACCTGCTCCAGGTGGAGGAGACCGACCTGCCGGGCCGCCGGGTGCGGCTGTCCGCCGAACCGGCTCCCCAGACCGCCCGCCTGCCCGAACGCCACCCCTTCCTCCGCCGCTGGGACCACCGCGCCCCCCGCGGCCGGTCCGCCCTCCCCCTGTCCGGCGGCGCCCTCCCCCTCCAGGAGGGCACCTGGCTCGACCTGGAGGACGGCGTCCAGGTCTACTTCCGCCCCTGCGGCACCTACACCCGCGGCGACCACTGGCTCATCCCCGCCCGCACCGCCACCGGCTCCGTGGAATGGCCCCAGAACGCCGCCGGCACCCCCCTCCTCCACCCCCCGACCGGCCCCCACCTCCACCACGCCCCCCTCGCCTGGATCACCGCTCCCACCACCACCCTCGACCTCCGCCGCACCTTCACCCCCCTGGCCGGCGCGTAGGGCCGAACCGGGCCCTACCCGGCGGCGCTCATGGCCGGTGCCGTGCCGCGCAGGGACACCCCGAAGCGCGTACGGAGCCGCCGCACCTCCCACCAGGCCACCGCGGTCACCGTGACCGGCCCGCCGACGGCGGCGCACAGCCGGACGGGCAGCGGGCCGGGCGGCAGTCCGCCGAACACCAGCCCGATCACGGCGAGCTCCCAGACCAGCACGCCGGTCAGCACGGGCGGGAACACCGCGTGCACCCGGTCCATGGTGAAGGCCGTACGGACCACCGTCGGTGAGGCGAACGCGACGAACATCAGGGCCCAGATCGGCGCCGCCGTGACCAGCAGGTCGAACACCTGGCCCAGCAGCAGCGTCCGGACCGATCCCCGCACCTCGCCGGCGAGCCACAGCAGCACGGGCACCGCCGTACAGGCGCCCACGTACTGCAGGGCCGTCAGCACCGCCGGCCGCACCTGCGCCCGCATCGCCGGCCGCGCGGCCGGTGCGGCCAGCCGGAACAGCACCCCGACCACCACCGGCGCGGTCACCAGCACCAGCACCGGCGTGACCGCCAACCGCAGCTCCAGCTGATCGTCGACCTCGCTCCAGTCGTCCGGCGACCCGTACACGACCAGCACCACGAGCCCCGCCACGAGCGCCAGCCACCCCCGGACCCGCTGCACCCGCAGCACCGCCGGATCGGTGATCCCCTGCGGCCCGGCCACGACGAACACCCGCCGCGCCAGCCGCCGCGCCGACCGCGCCATCGGATAGAGCCCCAGGAACAGCAGCAGCGGCCACAGGCAGAACAGCAGGGGCACCAGCGCCCACCCGCTGATCGCCCGCCACACCGGCGCCACCAACTCCCGCAGCGTGGGCCACTCCTCACCCCGGAACCGCTGCCGCAGCGGAACGCCGCCGCGTCGGGAGTGCTGATCTCCGTACGTCACACCAAGTTCCTCACGCGGTCTCTGCCCGTTCGCCGACACACCGTCAGCCCTGCAGCGCCGCACACTACTGCCGCCCGCCCGCGCCCCGGCCACCGCCCCGGGCCTGTTCCCGCCGCGCACGGCCTGCGGCCGGGGCGCGCACGCCCTCGGCCCGCGCCGAGGAGGTGCCCCCGCCGTCCGCCGACGGCGACGGCCCCGGGCGCCCGTTTGGGAAATCTCCCTAACTATCACTCTTGACGCGCCCTCGTCGGCCTCGCGATTCTGAAGTCCGCGTCCCCTCCACGTCCCCCGCGCATCGGAGAATCGAGTAGACGTGCACCGACTCAAGAGCGCCCTCGCCACCGTCGCACTGGCCCCCACCGTCCTGGCCCTGCTGCCCGCCGCGAGCGCCACGGCCGCCGGCGGTCCGGCCGTGCCCTTCGGCAGCCACACCTTCCCGTACGCGGCGGGCACGCTGCGGCCGGGCGGCGCCCAGTCGTCCCTCGACCAGCAGGTGATCGACAAGTACAACGCCTGGAAGGCCGCCTTCCTCAAGCAGAACTGCGGCAACGGCTGGTACGAGGTCCTCTCCCCCGACGCCGACCACCCGTACGTGGCCGAGGGCCAGGGCTACGGCATGGTGATCACCGCCCTGATGGCCGGCGCCGACCCCGGCGCGAAGACCGCCTTCGACGGCCTGCTGAAGTTCGTGCTCGCCCACCCGTCGGTGAACAACCCCGATCTGCTGGCCGCCGAACAGAACGCCTCCTGCCGGAGCGTGGACGGCTCCGACTCGGCGACCGACGGGGACCTCGACGTCGCCTACGGGCTGCTGCTCGCCGACCGGCAGTGGGGCTCCACCGGGACGTACGACTACAAGGGCCTCGCGCTCGAGCACATCGACGCGATCAAGGCGAGCGAGATCAACCCGAGCACGCACCTGACCCTGCTGGGCGACTGGTCCGATTCCGGCGACTCCCTCCACTACGTCACCCGGTCCTCGGACTGGATGATCGACCACTTCCGCGCCTTCAGGTCCGCGACCGGCGACGCCGCCTGGGACACCATCCGCACCGCCCACCAGAACCTGATCACCTCCCAGCAGTCCAGGTACGCCGCGAACACCGGTCTGCTGGCCGACTTCGTGGTCAACACCGACAGCACGCCCAAGCCCGCCGCCGGCCAGGTCCTGGAGAGCCCGCACGACGGCGACTACGGCTGGAACGCCTGCCGCGATCCGTGGCGGATCGGCACCGACGCCGTGACCAGCGGCGACGCCGCCTCGCTCGCCTCGGCGCGCAAGCTGAACGCCTGGATCCGGTCGAAGACCGGCGGCAACCCGGGCGCCGTCGTCACCGGCTACCGCCTCAACGGCTCGGCCTTCGACAGCGGCACCGACATGGCCTTCACCGCACCCTTCGTCGTCACCGCGATGACCGACCCCGGCTCCCAGGCCTGGCTGGACGCCCTCTGGAGCAAACTGGTCGCGACCCCGATCAACCCCTCGCTCTACTACGGGGGCAGCGTCCAGCTCCAGACGATGATCGTGGCCTCCGGCAACTACTGGCGGCCGTAACCCCCTTCGAGGGCGGACGGCCGTCAGCCGCTCCAGGTGCCGGCCGAGGTCGCCGTCCGGGTCGCCGCGCCCGGGGCGGCCGTGCCGCCGCCCGCCGCTCCGGCCGAGGTGCGCAGCGCGGCCGCTCCCGTGGAGACCGCCGGACCGTGCGACGCGGCGGCGGTGGTCCGGCGCGCGGCGGCGGCCACGACCGGGGGCGCGTCGCCGGCCGGCGCGAGCCGCTCGATCCGCAGCACCAGGTTGCGGTCCCGGCGGTCGCCGGCGTGGTCGCGGTTGCGGCTGTGCACGACCTGCGTCGGCACGCCCCGGATCTCCTCCCACCGGCCCTGCACCGCACGGACGTTGGGGCACCACTCGCCCTGGTCCCGGTGCTCCAGGTCGAGCTGCCAGCTCGCCGCCTCGACGACGTGGACGGCGCCGACCTCGCCGGGGATCTCCACCGGGGCGGCGCCCCGGACGGTCACCACCGCCCGCTGCGGAAACCCCCCGTCCACCGCCGTCACCGTGATCCGGCTCGACCCCTGGTACCAGGCCATCGCTGTCCTCCCTCGTCCGTCCTGCGGGCCGACTGCCGACCGGCCCCAGCCGGTAGCACGGACGGCGCACCCTTCGGGGTTCGACCGGCGACCGCCGCACGCACCGTCAGGCGCGGCGCCTGGCCGCCGCCCTGCGTGCGGCGAGGACCAGGCCCGCGCCGACGGCCAGCACGGCGCCACCGGTCAGGGCGAGCGGGGTGTTGTCCCCGCCGCCGGTCTGGGCCAGGGCCGGGCCGGCGGTGGGCGAGTCCGTGGCCGTGGTCCTGGCCGGCGGGGTCGCCGCCGAGGGCGTGGCGCCAGGCGAGGCCGAACCGGACGCGCTCGCCGTCGGCACCGGGCTCGCCGGGACGGACCGCGTCCCGCTCGGCGTCGGCGTACCGGTCGGCGTCGCGGTCGGGGTCGGGGTCGGCGTCGCGGTCGCCGGAACGGACGGCGCACCGGTCGGCGTCGGAGTCACCGTCGCGGACGGCGTCGGCGTCGGCGTGGCGGACGGGCAGAGCGGCACGTCCGCGACCTTCCTGTCCACCTGGGTGTCCGCCAGGGTGTACCGCCAGGTGTCGCCCTGGCCGGAGTAGCCGACGGTCACCTTGACGGTGGCGTTCGCCTCGATCCGCCCCCGGTGCACCTCGGTGCCGCCGACCAGGCTCAGGGTGTAGTCGCCGGCCGCCTTGTAGCGGTTCCCGATGACCAGCTCGACATGCCCGGCGTCCGTCCGGCAGCCGACCTCCAGCGAGGCGTCGCTCGGCTTCCAGGCGAACGCGGTCCCGGTGCCTGCCAGGGCGAGGGCCGCGACCGCGCCCCCGGTGACCGCTGCCGTCCGGCGGATGTGCTTCATCTCTGCTTCTCCCAGGGAGTTCGTGGAGCGGGACCGCCTCGCACGCCCTCCCTGCCGTTCGACGCGACTCCCGCCCCCGAACACGGACGGCGGGGCCGATCGGGTTCACCGCAGGTCGGAGCGACCGCAGCAGTCCGATGCCTCCGTGACCTGCCCGGATGCGGCGGCTCCGGCGAGCACGCGGCGCAGCGCGGCTTCGCCCGGCACCCCGGAGACCGTGCCGTCGGCGTCCCGGTACAGGCGACACGACAGGCTGGGCACGGCCCCGGGCGGGGCGAACGGGTCGGTGCCGTCGACCAGGACGGTCGGCGACCCGTACATGCCCCGGCGGAGGGCCTCGGCCTCGTCGCGCACCTCGACCAGCTCCACCTGCGCGTCCCGCCCGTCCCGCCCGTCCAGGCTGTCCAGGGCGGCCGTGACCACCTCCAGCGCCGGCCGGGCGTTGGGGCAGTCCGCCACCGTCAGCACCGTGATCCGCATCCGTTTCACCCTCCAGGTCGTCACTCCGCCACGTGTCGACCGTAGCCCTTCCCGTACGCCCCGGCCGAAGCCGGTACCGGGTCCCTCAGGTGACCCCGGGGCGTGGGGGCGCGGCGCAGCCGCCGGGGCGTCGCATAGTCGGAGTGCTGGTAACACCTTCCGATCATGAGATGAGCCGACCATGCGCCTGCCCCGTCGACCGGCCCTCGCGGTGGCCGTCCCGCTGCTCCTCGTCGTCGCGGGCTGCGGCTCCCCGGCCGAGCCGCCCCCGGCCGACGGCCCGAGCCCCACCCCGACCCCCGCCACCGCCACCGCGTCCCCGACCGGACCGCGCGCGTTCACGCTGGTCGCCACCGGCGACGTGCTGCCGCACACCGAGATCATCCGGCAGGCCAACGAGGACGCCGGCGGCAACGGCTACGACTTCGACAGGATGTTCGCCGACGTCAAGCCCCTGATCAGCGGCGCCGACCTCGCCATCTGCCACATGGAGACCGTCTACGGCCCCGACGGCGGACCCTTCACCGGCTACCCGGCGTTCAAGTCGCCGCCCCAGGTCGCCCGGGCCCTCAAGGACGCCGGGTACACCTCCTGCGACACCGCCTCCAACCACACCCTCGACGACGGCCCCGCCGGCATCCGCCGCACACTCGACGCCATGGACGCCGTGGGCCTCGCCCACACCGGCTCCGCCCGCGACGAGACCGAGGCCGGGCGACCCGCGCTGCTCCGGGCCGGCGGCGCCACCGTCGCCCACCTCGCGTACACCTACGGCACCAACGGCATCCCGCTGCCGGCCGACCGCCCCTGGGCGGTGAACCTGATCGACCGCGACCGGATCCTCGCCGACGCCCGCACCGCCCGCGCCGACGGTGCGGACGTCGTCGTGGTGAGCGTCCACTGGGGCACCGAGTGGCAGGACGCCCCGAACGACCAGCAGCTCACCCTGGCCCGCGACCTGGCCGCCGGGCGGGCCGGGGACCACCCCGCCGTCGACCTCGTCCTCGGCACCCACGCCCACATCCCGCAGGCGTACGAGAAGATCGGCGACACCTGGACCGTCTACGGCCTCGGCGACCAGCTCGCCGGCCACATGTTCACCTACGACGGCGCCGAGGACCCGCGCGGCAACTGGAGCTCGATCGCCCGCTTCACCTTCACCCCGCCGGACACCCCGGACCGGCGCTGGACGGTCACCAAGGCCGAGTTCGTCCCCCAGGTCACGGACCTCGGCCCGCCCTACCGCGTCCTCGACCTCCGACAGGCCGCCCGCCGCGCCCCCGACCGCGCCGACTACACCCGCGCCCTGGAGCACATCAGCTCGGTGGTCCTCAGCCGGGGCGCCGCCTCGGCCGGCCTGACCATGGCCCCCTGATGCGCGACTTCTCAGGATCCTCGGCCACCGCGGCGACCGCCGATTCCGCCGGCACGTGCGGAACGCCGTGCCGTCAAGGATCGTAGGGGCAGTTCCAAGTGCCCGCCGGTGCACTGTACGGGGTCGCACGGCCATGGTTGGCGGATCAGCGGTGACGAATCGTCCATTCCGCCATAAGAGTGGAGGTTTTCTTCCCGTAGAATCCAGAGGAACTCGTGCTTGCCGGAAGTTTGCCATCAATAGGTCGCAGATGCTTGGTTCTGCTGACTCTCCTCGCCGTACTGCTCGGCTGGTCCTCCGCGCTCCCCGCCAGAGCGGTACCGGGAATCCTCCTCCCTGCTCTCACCATCAACTCCCAAGGCGCGAGGTGGGATGCGATCGGGCCGGCGAGTCAGCGATTTCCCGTGATCGCCGTTCAGGAGGCCGGCGGCAGCCCCGCGGCGCTGGGACTGCCGCAGACAGCGGTGACTCACGGGCCCAGCGTTCGGCCCAACTGGAGCCCCATCCACCCCCAGTCGTTGGCAAGCCAGAACGGGGAGCACTACGAGGTCGGGACCTACAGCTGGACCGGTGTTCCGGGCCGACTCCTCCATTGGATGAAGACCGACTTCAGCCAGGCCTCGAGGGTCAACCTCGCCATGGTGACGAGCATGCCGGTCGACGAGGTGCGCATCGTGGAAGGCGCACCGATGCAGAGCGGCTTCTTCGGAAGGCCTTCCTTCGGCGTCCGCATCGGCAGCACCATCTACTACACCCTTCACGCGAGTTCGGGTGACAGCGGCCACGACGCCGACCAGCTCCTTCGCAATATCGCCGCCGACGCCCGGGACGCCTCCAACCGCCTGGGGACCCCGATCGAGTGGGCCGCCCTCGGCGACTTCAACCGGGACCCGGAGCTGTGGAAGCCGACGGGGACGCTGATCCAGACCGCTCAGGCACTGGGCGCCGCCGTCTACCAGACCGGTTACGCCACCCACGAGGGCCAGAGCGAACTCGACTACATGGTGAGCAGTGTCCATCCGGCCCAGCCGGGCTACCGCGCCGAACTGCTCGGCGCGTTCATCCCCTCCGACCACTTCCCCGTGGCCTTCCACGTGCCGATGGCGGGTGGCGCCGATCCCGGGAAGACGTACCGGTTGATGGGCGCGGCCGCGGACAACAGTGCGCGCTGGACCATCGGTGTCGCCCCCGACCGGGCGAAGGACAGCGGCGCCCCGATCACCGCGCAGGCCGTGCACCGCAGTCTCGGCCAGATCCTGCGGATGGACAGGCCGAAGGAGATCGGGGGGAAGACCTACTCCGAACTCGTCGTCATGGCCTCGGAGAAGTGCCTCGACCTCGCGCCCGCCACTCCCACGACACCGGCGAACGCGCTCGTCCAGAACGCCTGCCAGGAGTCTCCCGGGAGCAGCCAGCTCTGGCGCCTGGACCCCGCGTTCAACCAGCTCGTCAACCCCGACGGCCTCGCGGTGACCCTGAAGGGCCAGGCGCTGGGGTCGGGTCTCTCGGCCGCCGCCGCGGTCCCCCAGCCCGACCCCTGGACGATGGCCCCGATCGACCTGATGTCCTGGAGCTGCCCCCTCGTCCCCGTCCCGGGCGTCGTGGCCGCCTCCCTCACGACCGCGGACTCCTCCGGGGGCCAGACACCCTTCCCCACCCCGAAGCCCGACGCGTGCGCACCCGCCCCGGCGGTGGTGTCCATGGGAGACAGCTACATCTCCGGCGAGGCCGGCCGGTGGGCGGGCAACGCCGACAGCTACGCCGACGGGTCCGCCTGGGGCACCGACCGGTCGGCCGTGAACTGCAACGCCGACGAGAGCACCTGCACGCACGACCTCACCCGGGTGTACGGCGACACCTCGTACGCGCAGAAGCCCGGCCAGGCGTGCGACCGGGCGGACTCCGCCGAGATCCGCGGCGCCGAGCTGCCGGACCTGGCCGGCGCCCAGCGCTACAACATCGCCTGTTCCGGGGCGACCACCGCCAGTGTCCTGTCGGAGCCGTTCAAGGGGCAGCGCCCGCAGATCGAGGACCTGCGTGACATCGCCGCCGCGCACGACGTCTCCGTGGTGGTCCTGTCGGTCGGCGGCAACGACCTGCGGTTCTCCGAGATCCTCGCGGACTGCGCCAAGGCCTACCTGTACCCGTCCGTCAACAACCACGGTTGCCGGGCCTCCCAGGAGGACCGGTTCGCGGCGCAGCTCGCGACGGTCAAGGCGGACGTCGTCCAGAGCGTGACGGCGATCCGCACCGCGCTGCGCGCCTCCGGACAGCCCGAGGGCAGCTATCACATCGTGCTCCAGTCCTACCCGAACCCGCTGCCGAAGAGCAGCCAGTACCGGTACCCGGAGGGCTCGCTCAACCCGTTCGACAAGTACGGGCGCTACACCAAGGGCGGCTGCCCGTTCCTCGACCAGGACACCGACTGGGCGCGTGACTCGGTGATCCCCCGGATCACCACGATGCTGGCCGAGGCCGCCGGCCAGGCCGGCGCCTCGTTCCTCGACGTCCAGGACGCCTTCGCCGGCCACGAGCTGTGCTCCTCGTCGGCCCAGCAGGCCGTCTCGGCCAACAACTCGGCCGCTCCGCTGGACGCGACCCGCGCCGAGTGGGTCCGCTGGGTCCCCTACCTCAGCGAGCAGACCAAGGACATCCCCTGGACGGCCCAGGGGCACCAGCAGGAGGCCGTCCACCCCAACTACTTCGGGCAGCAGGCCCTCGCCGCCTGCCTGACCAAGGTGCTCGGCATGCTCGGCACCACCCCGGTCACCTCGCGCTGCGCGGGCACGGCCGGCACCTCGCCCGACAGCTTGGACGACACCAGCCAGGTGCTCGCCAAGGGCAACCGCCGTGGCCCGGTCGACGGCCTGCCGGACTGGAGCGGGGCGGGCTACCGGGGCGGGGAGCGGCTGCCGAGCGCCTCGGCGCGCTCCCAGGACCCGCGCTGCCGGATCACGCCCCAGGACCTGAGCAGCCGGTTCGGGGTGAAGGCCGATGACGGCCAGGACGACACCGCGGGCATCCAGGCCGCGATCGACCACATCCGCACGACGTGCACACCGCACGCCTCGCAGACCCGGCTCTCCTCGATCGAACTGCCCAAGGGCACGGTCAACGTCAGCAAGCAGCTCGCCGTCGACGCCTCCTACCTCGTCATCCGGGGTCAGGGAACGGACCCGGCGAACGGGACCCGCATCGTCTTCAGCCCGGACGCCGCGACCCGCTACGACACCCTCTACCAGGGAAGCCGCTGGGACCAGGACTCGATGCGCTACGAGTGCCCGGGCAAGCTCGGGTCGATCATCGGCACCGGCGGCTGGATCTGGCCCGGACGGGGCCTGTTCCGCGTCCAGACGCGCGAGGTGTCGGCCAAGCACCAGCGGATGTGCGGCGACATCTCGGCGATCCCGGAGAACCGCCGGGACCTCTTCGAGGGCTCGGTCAACCAGCACTGGGAATCGGGCCTGGAGGTCGCCGGAACGGCTGCCGACCCCGCCTTCGCGTCCCGCGAGGGATCCCGGACGATCCAGTTGAAGCCGGATGCGCAGATGTCCGTGTTCAGCCCCGGCGGCTACCTCTGGGTCGGTGCCGCGAACAGCCTGAAGTTCTACCAGAGCCAGCAGATCGACACGACCGCGCAGGCGACCTACCTGGACAACCTGCACATGCGCCAGCAGGTCTTCACGATCTCCTCGGTCGACGCCGACCGTCGCACCGTCACCGTCGACAAGCCCCTGGAGTTCGACCTGCCGGTCAACTCGGTGTCCGACGGGTCGCCGCCGCTGCCCGCCGGCACCGTCTACCCCAGCAAGGTCACCCCGCTCAAGATGATCACGGACGTCGGCTTCGAGGACTTCACCTACACCCAGCAGCTCGACAAGATGCCCAAGAACGGCGGCGGGGCCTACCAGGCCGACCCGAACTGCACGGCCCAGGGGCCGAACTGCCCCGTCCACAACTACGGCAACCTCGCGCCCGAGTACTCCATGCACGGCATCGTCTTCAAGTGGGCCGCCAACTCCTGGGTCCGGGGGGTGCGGGGTGAGATGACCGGCTCCCACCCGGTCGTCACCGAGGTCGCCAAGAACCTCCAGATCGAGAACAACTGGTTCGACGGCTCCTGGAACAAGGGCAAGGGCGGGAACGGCTACCTGCGCGGCTCACGCGTCTGGGACTCCCTCTACGCCTTCAACACCACCCGCAACCTGCGCCACTTCACCTTCCAGTGGTCCTCCTCGGGCAACGTCGCGGTCGCCAACGACTTCGACTCCGACCTGAACCTGCACGGCGGATGGGAACGGCGCAACCTCTTCGACAACAACGTCGTGCACGTCCCCTTCGACCACGCCTCCAAGAGCTGCACCGCCAACTGCGGCGGTGAGGGAGGCGTCAGCGACAAGGGGACCTGGTGGCCGATCTACTGGAGCGCCGGCAACAAGGCGGTCAAGTGGTCCGGCTCCAGCGGTCCCCAGAACGCCTTCTTCAACAACACCCTGTCCAAGCAGACCAGCGCCTCCGGCCCCTATGAGAGCTATCAGCCCTACTCCAGGCCCGGGCGGGTCTACCAGTTCGGATCCGACATGACCGACCCCCGCGTGTTCAAGCACCTCACCACCGGCGGCAGCGCCATCGCCGACTGGGCCGACCTCGAGAACCGGGCCTACACCGGCGGAAACGGCGTGAACGACTCCTACGAGGACGACGGCGACTCGCTGTTCCTGAAGTCCCTCCCGGAGCCGGGACAACTCCGCCGGGGCCGGTGACCGTTCCCCGCACGAGGAGTTGACCGGGCCGTACCCGCCGACCGGCGGGTACGGCCCGTACTCGTGGCCCGGGTGCGGCGGGCTCGCCCGGATGGTCGAATGGAGGTGTCAGCACTCCCCGCCCACCGCCGGGCGCCGGGATCGGAGGCCAGCCGTGGCACGTGACCGGATCATCACCGGCTTCGACGGTTCGGAGCCCAGCCGGGCCGCGGCCCGCTGGGCGGCGCGCGAGGCCGTCCGGGAGGGGCTGGCGCTCGAAGTGCTGCAGGCCGGGTCGCGGGAGCCGGACCGGGCGCCCACCACCGAGGCCGACGCCCTGCGGACCCTCTTCCCCGGTCTGGAGGTGCGGGTCGCCCACGCGCCGGACGACGCGGTCACCGCGCTCGCGGCGGCCTCGGAGCACGCCGTGCTGCTGGTGCTCGGGTCCCGCGGTCTCGGCTCGCTGCGGGGCTTCCTGACCGGCTCGGTGAGCCAGCGGGTCCTCGGCGCGGCGCACTGCCCGGTGGTGCTGGTGCTGGTGCGGGGCGGCGCCGGCGCCCGGCGGGCGGAGGAGTCGCGCGGCGTGACCGCGGGCCTGGACCTCGCGCATCCGTGGGATCCCGTGCTCGACTTCGCCTTCCGGACCGCCGCCCGGCGCGACGACCCGCTCACCGTGGTGCACGTCTGGGGGCCGCCGACCGGCACCGAGTACCTGCACTTCGGCTCCATCGGCGGCCTGGAGAAGCAGCTGGCCGCCGACGCGCGCCAGGCGCTCGACACGGCGCTCGCCCCCTGGCGCGAACACCACCCGGAGCTCCCGGTGTCCACCGAGGTGCTGATGGGCCACGCCGGGATCACCCTGGTCGACTCGGCCGCCGGGACCGGCCTGCTGGTCATCGGGGCCCGGCACCACCACAACCCGGTGGGCGCCCACCTGGGCCCGGTGGCCCACGCGGTCATCCACCACGCACCCTGCCCGCTCGCCGTCGTACCCCTGCACTGACCGCGCCGGACCCCGCCCACGGTGGTGCCGTGGGCGGGGTCCGGCGCGGCGGACGGGTCCGGTGGCCGTCAGGCGAGCTTCTGGCAGAGCAGCGCGTACGGCCGCGCCGCCCACAGCTGCCACCAGGGCTGGCTGTAGGCCACACCCGCGACGAACTCGTCGTCCGCGCACTGGCCCTTGGCGAAGCCGTACGCGAAGTCACCGCCCCCGGCCACCGCGGGGCGGTTGTCGCCCTTGTCGAACCAGAGCGTGCGGGTCGACGCCCCCGGGGGCGTCGCCGACTTCGCGCAGACCACGCCCATCGTCCGGCCGTTGCGGCTGTATCCGGACACGAAGGAACCCGCGGGGCACTGCGCCTTGGCGTAGCCCGGCGCCCAGTCGGTCGTCACGTAGGTGCCGCCGTGGTCGACGACGAACGCACGGCCGGCGTCCCAGAGGTCCTCCTTCGTGACGTCCGTGCACAGACCGTCGTCGCCGCCGTGGCTGAGCCCGATCAGCCGGCTGCCGTCCGGGCAGGACGCCTTGAGGGCGTACGGGTCCCAGTCCGGCCGGGTCTTCAGGTGGGCGGAGCGGTTGTCGTCGGCCAGGCCGGAGCTGAGCGGGGTCCAGTCCACGATGCGCGGCGGGTTCGGGCCGGTGCTCGCCGAGGCGAGTCGCCATTCGCGGTGGAAGGCGAGGAAGGGCAGGTCCGCCGAGAGGATCGGGGTGCCGAGGACGGCGAGCTGCGCCATCAGCGCCCCGTTGATGTCGAGTCCGCCGTAGAGCACGGCCGCGCCGTTGACGTCCGGCGTGCTGCCGGCGCCGTCGAGGACGATCGAGCCGCTGACGGCGGCCCGCAGGTACGGCTCGATCGACGCCTTCACGCCGATCGTGTCGTACAGGGCGACCGAGCCTTCGGCGAGCAGTCCGGCCTTCGCCGAGGCGGAACCCCTGAGGTCGAGGCGCAGCGGGGTGACGCTGGAGGTCCCGGGGTCGGTGGTGGTGGTCCAGCCCGGGCCCTTGACGTAGTCGGAGTGGACGCCCCACTGGCCGTCGTACGCCTGCTCGGCGTCGAGGGTGACGGTGCCGTCGGCGGCGATGTCGGCGGAGAGGGTGAAGTTCAGGTTGATGACGACGGGCAGGGGGCCCACCATCACCACGGGGCTGGCGCTGTACTTGGCCAGCGGTATCCGGACGGAGGTGCTGCCCGCGAGCTTCGCGCTCACGCGCCAGTCGGCGTGGGCACCCAGGCTGAAGCCGATCCGGGCCTGCTGGGGATCGATCGGGCCGAGGCCGCCCTGGTAGGAGAAGTCGACGGCCGGCGTGAGCGAGACCGAGCCCGAGAGCGTCGCCGAGGACCCGTCCGGCAGCGGGACGGTGGCGTTGGCGCTGAGCCCCAGGCTTGCGGAGACGGAGCCCTGGCCGTCGGCCGTCCCGAGGTCGGTGGTGACCTGGATGCCGCCGAGCTGCGGCTGGACCTGGAACGCGCTCGGGCTGACGGCGCTGTGCAGGCTGGTGCTGGTCGCGCCGAGCAGTTCGGGGAGGGTGGCCGGGCGGGTGGTGACGGCCACCGTCCCGTCGGCGGCCGGCTGCACGCCGGTGACGGCGACCAGCGCGCCGTGCGGGGCCGCCGGGGTGGGCGGGCTGTCGATCAGCTGTCCGGGCCGGACGGCGGCCGCGGCGGCGGGGGCCGCCGCCCGGGCGGACGGCGCCTGCGGACCGGTGGCGGCCGGTGCGAGCACGGCGGCGCCGGTGGCCGGGTCGTAGGAGGAGAGCGCGAGGCCGGGGTCGGCCGCGGCGGTGGCCGGCGCGCTGCCCTGCGCCGGGGTCGCCAGGGTCGCCGCGGCCGTGCCGGACGCCGGGGGCGCCAGCGTCGCCGGCGCGTCGGGCGGCGCAGCCGAAGTGGCGTTCACGCTGGCCGCGTTGGCCGTGGTGGCCGTGGTGGTCGTGGTGGTCGTGGTGGCAGCGGCGGCCGGTACTGCCGCCGCTCCGTTCAGGACGACGCCGCAGAGGAGGAGCACGGTGCTGGTGGCGGCTGCTGACATCGTCAGCTTGCGCACGGTCACGTGGAGGGTCCCTTCCGGTCAACAAAGCTGGATCGGTGGCGACTTGTGGCGGGGCGCATGGCCCGGAGCAGCCGCACGCCGCTCCTGACCGACGGGTAACTTAACATTCGCGGACCGCACGACTGCCCGGTTTCACACGGTTCCCGGACCGCCATGACCGAGATTTCACGGCCCGGGAACGGGCCTTTCCCCCGCGGTTAACGCGAAGCCCGCGCCGCGGCTCCGGCGCCGCCGCCCCCGGCCGCCTCCCCCTGTTCGTGGAGGGCTGTCAGACGTACTGTCAGCAATCCCTGCATCCCTTCCTCCCATGGAGACACCGTGAACCCCGGCAGTCCCGCCCGCGCACCGCGAATACACCGCCGACTCCTCGTGGCCGCCCTCGCGGCGGCCTCACTCCTGGCCGGGGCGGCGTCGACCGCACCGGCCGCCGCCGTGCCCGCCGCCGAGGCTCCGGCGAAGGCCGCCGCACCGGTCCTCAGCGGCGCCGGGCTCGCCGCCTCCTGGACCGGCCCGCTGAGCACCCGGGGCCGCTACATCGTCGACGCCGACGGCGACCGGTTCAAGCTGAAGGCCGGCAACTGGGCAGGCGCCCAAGGCACTTGGGAGGGCAGCGGCTCCACCACGGATCCGGCGAACAACCAGGCCCGCCAGGTGTCGTCCAACATCCCGCTCGGCCTGGACCGGGCCCCGATCAGCCGCATCCTGACGGACCTCCACGGCCTGGGCCTGAACAGCGTCCGACTCCCGTTCGCCAACGCGATGATCCACGACACCGCCCCGGTGCCGGACGCCGCCGTCACCGCCAACCCGCAGCTGCGGGGCAGGACACCGCTCCAGGTGTTCGACGCCGTCGTCGCCGCACTGACCGCCGACGGCTTCGCGGTGATCCTCAACAACCACACCACGAGCTACCGGTTCTGCTGCGGCCTGGACGGCAACGAGCGGTGGAACAGCGGCCAGACGACCCAGCAGTGGGTGGACGACTGGCTGTTCATGGTGAACCGCTACAGGACCGACAAGCGCGTGGTCGGCGCCGATCTGCGCAACGAGATCCGCCGGGACGTCTGGGACGACCCCAACTGGGGGATGGGCGACGGCCACGACGCGTACGCCGCCTTCGAGGAGGCCGGCAACCGGATCCTGCGGGCCGACCCGGACCTGCTGGTCGTCCTGGAGGGCATCAACTGGTACGGCATCCCCGCCGCCGGGTTCTCCCACGGCCGGCCGATGCTCACCCCGGTCGCCACCCTGTCCAACACGCTCGTCCGGTCCGACAAGCTGGTCTACGCCGCGCACTTCTACGCCTACACCGGCCCGGCCAACACCGGCGCCGGGAGCGGCCCGGGCTCCACGAGCGATCCGCGCTACGAGGACTTCACGCCCGAGCAGCTCGCCCAGGTGGTCGACCAGCAAGCCCTCTTCGTCACCCGGTCCGGCCAGCACTTCACCGCGCCGGTGTGGATCAGCGAGTTCGGCGCCGCCGGACGCGGGTCCACGAACAGCAGGGAACAGGCCTGGTTCGACCGCTTCACCGACATCCTGGCCGCCAACGACACCGACTTCGCCGTCTGGCCGCTGGTCGGCTGGCAGAACGGCGGCGTCCCGAACGACACCTGGGCCCTGCTCTCCTACGACGCGGACGGGCGGCGACTCGGCCTCACCGACCCGGGCGACTGGCGCGCCGCCGACTGGACCAAGCTCGTCGACGCGCCCTCGTACACCGGCTGGGTCGCCCCGGTGAACCGCTGGAACATGCTCGACCTCGACCACGGCGACCAGAACGTCTCCACCCGCATGCTGGCCCTGCCGGACTGGAGCAGCGGCAACCGCAAGGGCAACTGCCCCGACGGCCAGCGCCTGGCCGGCCTCGGCCGCGGCGACAGCCGCGGCCTGTGCACCGACGCCGGCCACCCCGCCACCGGCGGCGGAGCCTGGGTGACCGTCACCGACCAGCGCTACGTCACCGGGGGCGACTGGGCCTCCGGCTACGACAAGCTCCAGTGCCCCGACCACACCTTCGCCGTCGGCTACAGCGTCGACAACAACGCCATGGCCGCCCTGCTCTGCGCCCCGTCCGCCACCCCGCTGCCCACCACCGGCCGCACCGTGTGGTTCGACCACGGCGACAACCGCCCGGCCACCGGCGGCTCCCTGGCCGGCGACTGGGCACCGGGTCACTACAAGGGCCAGTGCGCCGACGGCGAGTACCTCGCGGGGGTCGCCGACACCTGGAAGTGGCTCCACTACGGCGTCCCGGACGCCCTGCTCTGCCGCCCGCTGGGCTGACACCGCGACGGACCGGAAATCGCGGCCGAATCGTCGGGCAATTCCCCCGGCACGGCCTTCCGCATTTCCGGGGAAGGGCCACCCGGCCGACATTACCCGAATGCGGTGGACACGCGATATACACGGCGTACACGCAGCTCAGGGCAGACGACTCCACGCCATATCGGCGGGTCGTTTCAGACGTCCGCCCATTCTTCGGGCGATCCCGCCGGCCCCGGACCGCACGATGGGGGCGCGGGAATTCCCCGCGCCCCCATCCCGACTGGAGCACATCCTCATGCGTTCTTCCGTTCGTACGAAGTCGGCCCGTTTCCTGGCCGTCCCCGCCGTCGCCGTGGCGGGCCTGGTCCTCGCGACCGCGCCCGCACACGCCAACCCCATCTCGATCTCCGCCAACGGCGCCGTCGTCGCGGACGCCGGCCGCACGCTGAACGTCACCGTGACCTACCAGTGCAGCCCCTCGTCCGACACGGCCATCATCACCCTGAAGGGCACGCAGTCCACCGTGTCGGGCAAGGGCACGCTCACGGTGCCCTGCAGCGGCACCCCGAGGACCGCGACCGTCCCGGTGAGCACCGCCTCGGCCGACCAGGCGTGGGCCAGGGACGCGGTGGACCTCTCGCTGTACATCGTCGACCAGCACATCAACCGCGTCACCACCACGACCCGGATCGTCGCCAAGTGACCGTCGGACGATGAGCCCGGCCCGGCACTCCCACCGCGGCCCCCTTGTTCCGCCCCGGAAGGCCCCGCCGTCCGCCGGCAGGCCGGGGCGGTCAGCCGAGGGCCTTCTCCAGCGCGGCCAGGTAGTTGCGCATCAGGTGGTCGCGAATGCCCTCGCCGTCCGGGGAGAAGGCGGCGGCGCCCAGGCCCTTTCCGCGGTCGGCCAGGCCGGCGACCAGCCCGGTCTTCTCGCGGACGTGGCCCTCGGAGTCGATCTGGTGCAGCGTCTCCACATGGGTGAAGGCGGGCTCCGGGGGCAGTTGGGGAACGATGTCGTTGTCGTGGACGAACCGGTGGGTACGGCCCTGGAGTCCCTTGTTGTACGCGGCGGCGAGCAGGCGGTCGCAGGTGCGCGGCTGGCCGAAGGTGTAGACGCCGTCGGCCTGGAGCCGGGGGTCCTCCAGGCTCAGCCGGGCGGCGGTGAGCATGGCGAGCGCCCCGCCCAGGCTGTGCCCGGTGAACCACACGCTCTGCCCGTCGGCGCGCAGGTCGTCGATGGCCTTGGCGACGTCGGGGAAGACGGATTCGAGGGCCTCGGCGAAGCCGTAGTGGACGTAGCCGGTGCGGGCGGGTCCGGGCCAGGGCGGGGTGGTGCCGTCGGTGAGCCAGTCGCGGATCTGCGCGGGCTCGGTGCCGCGGAACGCGGTGACGATCATCCGGTCGCCGGCCATGGTGTAGGCCTGGGTGTCCTGGAGCGGGAACGGCGGGGTGAAACCGGTGCGGTGGTGACGCACCGTGTCGAAGCCCCAGTCGTGGGCCTGCGCCTCGATCGTGGCCTCGTCCTTGTAGGCGAGATCGGCGGCCTTGGCCAGACTGTAGGCCAGCGGGAGGCCGAAGCCGGTGGCGTCCTGGTCGAAGGCGGTGGGTACGGCCATGGGGGCACGCTCCTGTCGGGTCGATGGTCGGGTCGATGGTGGGGACGGCGGGCGGGACGGCGGGGCCCTCCGTACGCGCGGTAGCTAACAGATCCTCGGCAGCTGCTCGCCCATCGGCAGGTCGACCACCCGGGTGCCGCCGAACGCCGTCCGGGCGACGACCGTGCCGGGGTGCTCGGCCACGCACTCGCCGATCACCGCCGCGCCCGCGCCCAGCGGGTGCGCCCGCAGGGCGGCGAGCACCGCGTCCGCCTCGCCGCGCGGCACGAAGGCCACCAGCTTGCCCTCGTTGGCGACGTACAGCGGGTCGAGGCCCAGCACGGCGCAGGCGTTGGCCACCTCCGGCGGCACCGGGACGGAGCGCTCGTTCACCACCACGCCGACGCCGGCCGCCGCCGCGATCTCGTTGAGCGCCGCGCCCAGCCCGCCCCGGGTGGGGTCGCGCAGCACGTGCAGGTCGGGGGTGACGGCGAGCATCGCCTCCACCAGCCCGCCGAGCGCGGCGCAGTCGCTCTCGATCGCGACCCCGAACTCCAGGCCCTCGCGCACGCTCATGATCGCGACGCCGTGCAGCCCGATGTCCCCGCTGACGATCACCACATCGCCCGGCACCGCCCGCTGCGGCCGGATGTCCACGCCCGCCGGGACGAGCCCGAGGCCGGCGGTGTTCAGGTAGACGCCGTCGCCCCGGCCGGCCTCGACCACCTTGGTGTCCCCGGTGACGACCTCCACCCCGGCCGCCCGGGCGGCGGCGCCGAGGGCCTTCGCCACCCGGTCCACCACGGCCATCTCCACCCCCTCCTCCAGGATGAAGCCGCAGGACAGGTAGGCGGGCCGCGCCCCGCTCATGGCGAGGTCGTTGACCGTCCCGTTGACCGCGAGGTCGCCGATGCTGCCGCCGGGGAAGAACAGCGGCCGCACGACGTAGGAGTCGGTGGAGAACGCGAGCCTGGCGCCGCCGAGTTCGAGCACGGCGGAGTCCGCGAGGCCGGCCAGGGTCCGGCCGCCGTAGGCGGGGGCGAACAGCCCCGCGACCAGCTCGGCGGACAGCGCCCCGCCACCGCCGTGCCCCATCACCACCCGGGGGTGGTCGCGCAGCGGCAGCGGACAGCTCCACCCGGAGAGGTCGGGTGCGGTGGACGGCTCGGCCAGGGTCTCGGTGTCAGCCAACGGGGCTCGCCTCCCGGGAAACGCCCGGCGCGCCGAGCCGCCGGTAGAGGTAGTACGCGGCGCACGCACCCTCGCTGGACACCATGGTGGCGCCGAGCGGGGTGCGCGGGGTGCAGACGGTGCCGAAGGCCTCGCACTGGTTCGGCTTGAGCAGCCCCTGCAGCACCTCGCCGCTGCGGCACTGCGCGGGCTCGCAGGTGGTGATCCCCGAGACGTCGAAGCGGTGCTCGGCGTCGTGCTCGCGGTAGCGCGCCGAGAGCCGCCAGCCGCTGTCCGGGATGACCCCGATCCCCCGCCAGGCCCGGTCGGTCACCTCGAAGACGTCCGCCAGCATGGCCCGGGCCGCCGGGTTGCCCTCCGGGCGGACGGCCCGCGGGTAGGCGTTGTCCACGGTGTGCTCGCCGCGCTCCAACTGCCGTACGGTGCGCCGGATCCCCTCCAGGATGTCCAGCGGCTCGAAGCCGGTGACCACGATCGGCACCCGGTGGCGCTCGGCCAGCGCCGGGTACTCCTCGATGCCCATCACGCTGCACACGTGCCCGGCCGCGAGGAAGGCCTGCACCCGGCACTCCGGCGCGGTCATGATGGCCTCGACGGCCGGGGGCACCCGCACGTGCGAGACGAGCATGCTGAAGTTGCGCACGCCCTGCTTCCTGGCCTGGTGGACGGCCATGGCGTTCGGCGGGGCGGTGGTCTCGAAGCCGATGCCGAAGAACACCACCTCGCGGTCCGGGTTGTCCTTGGCGATCCGCAGCGCGTCCAGCGGCGAGTAGACCACCCGCACGTCCCCGCCCTCGCCGCGGACGCGGAACAGGTCGCGGTCGGTACCCGGCACCCGCAGCATGTCGCCGAAGGAGCAGAAGATCACCCCGGGCCGGGCGGCGATCGCCAGTGCCCGGTCGATCACCTCCAGCGGGGTCACGCACACCGGGCAGCCCGGCCCGTGGATCAACTCCACTTCCTCGGGCAGCAGTTGGTCGATCCCGTGCCGGATGATGCTGTGCGTCTGCCCGCCGCACACCTCCATCAGCGCCCACGGTCTGGTCACCGCCGCCCGGATGTCGGCGAGCAGTCCGCCCGCCAGCTCCGGGTTCTGGAACTCCTCCAGGTACCTCAATTCCGCTCCTCCGTTCCGGCCGACCCGGCCGCCGCCTCCCACGGGTCACCGAACTCCTCCTGCAACAGGCCGAGTTCGGCGAAGAGGTCGAGGGTCCGCCGGGCCGACTCCTCGTCCAGCCGCTGCAGCGCGAACCCCACGTGCACGATGGCGTACTCACCCACCGCCAGATCGGGGAGGTACTCCAGGCAGACGTCCTTGACCACGCCGCCGAAGTCGACGACCGCCATCCGTGTGCCGTCCCGCTCCGCGATCTCCATCACCCTGCCGGGCACCGCCAGGCACATGCGCGCTCTCCTCTCCACTCTCAACCGGCGCCCGGACCGCCGGCCCGGGCACCCACCATCAGCTGGCCGAGCGCCAGTCCGCCGTCGTTGGGGGGCACCCGGCGGTGCCGCAGCACGGTGAAGCCGTCCGCCCGCAGGCCCCGCCCGCAGTCGGCGGAGAGCAGCGCGTTGGCGAAGACCCCGCCGGTCAGGGCGACCGTCTCCAGTCCGCACTCCTCCCGGGCGGCCCGGCACAGCGCGCGGACCAGGCCGGCCACCGCGGCGTGGAAGCGGGCGGCGACCAGGCCGGCCGGCGCCCCGGCGCCGAGGTCCGCGACCGCCGCCGCCAGCACCGGCCCGGGGTCGGCGACCAGCACGCCGCCCTCGTGGCGGAGCGCGAAGGCGTACCCGTCGGCCGGGCCGTGCGCCAGCGCCGCCGCCTCCAGCTCGACCGCCGCCTGCGCCTCGTACCCGGCCAACGGACAGACCCCGGCCAGCGCGGACACCGCGTCGAACAGCCGCCCCATGCTGGAGGTCGGCACACAGTTCAGCGAGCGCTCCAACTGGCGCCGGAGCAGCACCAGTTCATCCTCCGGGCAGTCCCGGACGGCGGGCAGGCCGGCCGTCCACGGCAGGCCCGCCGCCCACAGGTGGGCGAGCGCCATCCGGTACGGGCGCCGCACCGCCGCGTCGCCGCCCGGCAGCGGCACGTACGCCAGCCGGCCGAACCGGCGGAAGCCGTCGTAGTCGGCGAGCAGCACCTCGCCGCCCCACACCGCGCCGTCGTCGCCGTAGCCGGTGCCGTCGAACGCGACGCCGATGACCGGGCGGCGGCCGTCCAGCCCGTGCTCCGCCATCGCCGAGGCGATGTGCGCGTGGTGGTGCTGGACCGTCCGCAGCTCCGCCGCGGGGAGGGCGCGCCGGGCGTGCCGGGCGGACCGGTAGCCGGGGTGGCGGTCCACCACCAGCAGCTGCGGCCGGACCCCGGTGACGGCCCCCAACTGGGCCGCCGCGCGGTCGAAGGCGCCCAGCGTGGCGAGGTCGTCCATGTCCCCGATGTGGCCGGACAGCCAGGCGTAGCCGTCCTCCGCCAGCGCGAGGACGTTCTTGAGGTCGCCGCCGGCGGCCAGCGCGGGCCGCACCGGCACGGGGAGCGGCAGCGGCAGCGGCGCGTAGCCGCGCGAGCGGCGCAGCGGCAACGGTTCCCCGTCCACCACGCGCACCACCGAGTCCTCGCACGGGACGTGGATGGCCCGGTCGTGGGTCAGCCAGCCGTCGACCAGCGGGACGAGCCGTGCGAGGGCCTCCCGGTCGTCCGTCACGATCGGCTCGCCGGACAGGTTGGCACTGGTCATCACGAGCAGCCCGGGGCCGGGCGGGGCGAGCAGCAGGTGGTGCAGCGGGGTGTACGGCAGCATGACGCCGAGGTCGGGGCTGCCGGGCGCCACGGCCTCCGGCACCGCCGACGCCGGGCCCGAACGGCGCAGCAGCACGATCGGCCGGGCGGGGCCGGTGAGCAGTTCCTCCTCGACCGGGCCCGGCCGGACCAGGGCGGCGATCTCCGCGAGGTCCCGGGCCATCAGGGCGAAGGGCTTGGCGCCGCGCCGCTTGCGCAGGCGCAGCCGGGTGACGCTCTCCTCGTTCCGCGCGTCGCACGCCAGGTGGTAGCCGCCGATGCCCTTGACGGCGAGGACCGCCCCCTCGCGCAGCAGCCGGCGGGCGCCGTCGAGGGCGGCCTCGCGTTCGACGGCCGGCCGGCCCGGGACGACGAGGGCGAGCCGGGGCCCGCAGGCGTGGCAGCAGACCGGCTGGGCGTGGAAGCGCCGGTCGGCCGGGTCGGTGTACTCCCGGGTGCAGTCCGGGCAGAGCGGGAAGCCGGCCATGGTGGTGTTGGCCCGGTCGTAGGGCAGGCCGGTGACGATGGTGTGGCGCGGTCCGCAGTTGGTGCAGCTGATGAACGGGTGCCGGTGGCGGCGGTCGGCCGGGTCGGCGAGTTCGGCGAGGCAGTCGGCGCAGGTGGCGGTGTCCGGCGGTACCGGGGTCCGGTGCGGGCCGTCGCCGCGGGACGGGGTGATGGCGAAGCCGCGGTCGCCGGTGGGGGGCAGCGGCGCGTGGTCCACGGCGGCGACCAGGGCGAGCGGCGGAGCGTCGCCGGCGATGCGGCGGCAGAACGCCTCGACGGCCTCCCGCCGCCCCTCGACCTCGGCCAGCACGCCTTCGCCGGTGTTGGTGACGGTGCCGGCGAGCCCCAGTTCGGTGGCGAGCGCGAAGACGAAGGGCCGGAAGCCGACGCCCTGGACGACGCCGCTCACGGCCACCCGGCGCCGTACCGGGCCGGCCGGTGCCGGCCCTGCCGTCACGACAGCTCCGCGGCCGCGTCCGCGTGCCCGTGCGAGTGCTCGTGCGAGTGCTCGTGCGAGTGCTCAGGGCCGTGCGAGTGCCCGTGCCCGTGCTGCGGCGCCGCCGCCATCACCGGCCGGTGGACCTGCCCGCCGTCCAGCACGGCGAGGGCCCGGTCCAACAGCTCCCCCACCCCCTGCCCGGTCCGGGCCGAGGTGAAGACCACCTCCACCCCCGGGTTGACCCGCGCGACGGCGGCCAGGAACGCGGCCTCGTCGAAGTCCACCGCCGCCGCCAGGTCGGCCTTGGTCACCAGTACGAGGTTGGCCAGCCCGAACGCCGTCGGGTACTTGAGCGGCTTGTCCTCCCCCTCGGTGACCGAGGCGAGCGTCACCCGCAGCGACTCGCCGAGGTCGTAGGAGGCGGGGCAGACCAGGTTGCCGACGTTCTCCACGAACAGCAGCCTGGTCCCCTCCGGGAGCCAGCCGGCCAGCTGCCCGGCGAGCATCGCGGTCTCCAGGTGGCACAGCCCGTCGGTGAGCACCTGCTTCACCGGCACGCCCGAACGGGCGAGGCGCACCGCGTCGTTCTCCGTCGCGAGGTCGGCGGTGAGCGCCGCGACCGCGATCCCGCGCTCCCGGGCCAGCCCGAGTTCGGCCTCCAGCAGCGCCGTCTTCCCGCTGCCCGGGCTGGAGAGCAGGTTCACCGCGACGGTGCCCCGGGCGAGCAGCCGGGCGCGCAACTCGCGCGCGCCGTCGTCGTTCCGGGCGAGGACCGCCTGCCGGAGTTCCACCGAGCGACACATGGGGTTCAGCCTTCCTGTCCGGCGCCGGCGCCCGGCGGGCGTGCGGCCCACTCGACGCCGAGGATCTGCAGTTCGCGGCCCGCCAGCAGCTCGACCCGGCTGCCGTCGCAGTGCGGGCAGCCGAGGTCGGGCGGCATGCCGACGGCCCACTCGGTCGCGCACGGCACGCACCTGGCCCGTGCGGGCACCGCCTCGGTCTCCAGCGCGGCGCCCTCCACCAGCGTTCCGGCGCAGGCCAGTTCGAAGCAGAAGTCGAGGGCCGCGGGCACCACTCCGGCCAGCTCGCCGACCTGGAGGCGCACCCGTGCGACCGCGTCCGCCCCGTGCTCGCGCGCCGCGGCGTCCACCTGCTCCACGACGGCCGTCGCGATCGACATCTCGTGCATGGGCCCCGTTCCCGCCTGGGAGGCAACAGGCCCCATTACAGGCCGCGGCGGCGGCAGCGGCCCGAAGCCGCGCCGCCGCCGTGCCCGGGACTACGCCGGACGCACCAACGCCGCCGTCACATCCGGCGGATGCGCAGATAGCGCTTCAGGTCGTCCAGGTTCTGCACGACCAGCGCCACGACGGCGGCCAGCACGGCCGCGCACAGCAGTTTCCTCATGACGGTGAGACCTCTCTGTTGGCCAGCTCCCGCGCCCCGACGGTCCGCAGGACCGTCCGGACCGCCTCCTCGACGGCTGCGGCCACCGGTGCGCTCAGTCCGATCCCCTCCTCCAGCGACTCCGGTTCGCACCCCACCACGAGGACCCGGCCGGGCGGGGAGCCGCCCGTCCCGGCGGCCAGCGTGCCGAGCAGCGCGAGCACGGCGTCCGGGCCCATCCGGTGCCCGTCCAGCACGGGCGCCTCCACCGCTCCGGCGTCCGCCTCGATGAGGTAGACCGTGCCCGGCGCGCCGCCGCGGGCGGTGGCGTCGACGAGCACCAGCATCCGGTAGCCGTCGAGGAGTCGGTACGCCAGGTGGACCCCGCGCACGCCGACGTCGAGCAGTTCGACGTCGGCCGGCAACGCGTGCTCGCGCAGCCGCCGCACGGTCTCCACCCCGAAGCCGTCGTCGCCGAGGAAGATGTTGCCCACCCCGGCGACCAGCACCTTTCCCGTCGTCACGGCGCCTCCAGCGGGGTGATCTCGTCGGGCTGGAAGTACCGGAAGCGGCCCTGGGCGCGCCACAGGTCGGCCCCCGGGTCGTCCTCCAGCGTGACCGCCAGGTGCACCGAGCCGTCGAGGTCGTGCAGCACGGCCTCCACCACGGCGGTCCGGCCGTCCAGGAAGAGGTCCTGGGCGTCGGTGCGCCGCCGTCCCGGCCGCAGCAGGACCCGGCTGCCGGCGCCGACCTCGCGGCCGTCGACCAGGACCCGGTCGTGGTCCGGGTCCACCTCGGGGTCGTCGCCCGGGTCCCACCAGGGCTGTCCGGGCGCGTTGCCGGTGATCTCGCGCAGGCCCCGGACGGCGCCGTGCAGGCGCTCCAGCACCTCCGGGGGCATCGAGTCGGCGAGGTCGATCACCGCGCCGGCCCGCTCGTCGGTCCCCCGGGCCTCGCGCTTCTCGCGGTCCGTCAGGGCGGCGGTCCGCAGGGCGAGGATCTCGTCGATCTCGGTGGCGTCGTAGAGCGCACCGGGGCTCTCCGGGGCGATGCTCGGGTGGTCCTCCAGGATGATCGGCGAGGAGAGCACCACCCGGTCGCGGCCGGGCGGCCCGGCCAGCACCGGCCAGGTGTGCTCGTTGCGGCACTGCGCCGAGGCGGCCCGGGCCCACTCGGGCGGGTCGGTCGGCGACAGGAAGGAGCCGCGGTCGAGCCCCAGCAGCAGATGCGCCGAGACCAGCGAGCGCGCCAGCGCCGCGTCCCGCCCGTCGTCCGGCCGCGGCGCCCAGTCGGTGGTGTTCTCCACCACGGCGGTCAGCAGCCGCACCCCGTACGGTCCCGGGACATCCCGGGCCGTCAGCCGCAGCAGGCCGTCGGTCCGCTCCCAGCGGCGCAGCAGCCGGCCGACGGTGGCGCCGTCCGCGCGCAGCCGTTCCACCTCCCGGCCGGCCGGGAGGTGGAAGGGCCGTACCACCTCGCCGTCCAACTCATCGACGGGCACGACGAGTTCGATGCGCTGCTCGACCCCCTCGTCCCAGGGCACCAGGACCCGGTCGGCGAGCTCCAGTTCGTCGGTCTCCTCGAAACCGCCGCCGGGCAGGGCCCGCTCGACGGTGCGCCGGCGCGCCCGCAGGAAGCGCAGTTCGACGGCCAGCCGGTCGCCGGGGCGCGGTTCGGCGAGGCATTCGGTGCGCTGGTGGAAGTGTTCGCCGCGGTCCGCGCCGTAGCCGGGCGGGACGAGCACGCCGAACTGCCAGCGCAGCCGGTTCTTGGCCGCGGAGGCCCGGTAGGGGTAGAGCACATAGCCCTCGAACAGGACGGCGTCGGCGATCTGCCGGGCCTGCGCGAACCTGGCCTCGACCTCGGCGGCGAAGGCGCCCTCGGGGGTGGCGGGGGCGGTCACCGGGCCGCCTCCCCGACCCCGGTGCCCGCCAGCAGCTCGCGCACGGTCGCCTCCCAGGACGGCAGGGCGCGGCGCGAGCGGTAGGCGAGCAGCGCGTCCATCAGGTCCTCGGGCAGCCGCAGCCAGCCGCAGCCCGGGAAGTGCCGGTCGATCGCCTCGCGCCACACCCCGGCGGGCATCCGGACGGCGGCCTCCCGGTCCCAGGGGACCGGGGAGACCTGGAAGCCGCCGGGGCCGGCGAAGGCGGTGCCGGAGAACAGCAGCAGCAGGGGGACGTCACCGCCGTCCAGCGCGCCGAGGTAGCGGGCGGCGGCGACGTCCTGGTCGTAGGTCACGGGGACGGGCAGGTCGAGTTCGGTCTCGCCGGTGAAGCCGGGGACCATCAGCGGCACCTGGGCGAACTCGACCGGGTTGAGGGTGGTGCCCCAGCGCGCGCGCTCGCCGAACAGGTCGGTGAGCCGCCCGGCCTCCGTCTCGGCGTAGCCGCGCCGGGCGGGCTCGATGCGCAGCTGGCAGCGCAGCGCCAGGGCGTGCACCCGGGTCCCGGGGGGCGCGGTGATCCGCAGCCGGAACAGCAGGGTGGGTCCGGCGGTGTGCTCGGCCGCCCGGACGGCGGTGCAGGAGAAGGCGAGCGGGGTCACCGGGGTCCGTCCTCTCGCAGCGGCCGGGCCCGTTCGGCGAGCCGGGCGAAGAAGGCGTCGAGTTCGGCCCGGGCCTCGGCCCCGCCGTCGAACCCCTTCCAGCGGCGCCGCAGCCTGCCGACCAGTTCGTAGCAGGCGTCGATCGGCACCAGCAGGCAGTGGATCCCGGTGTCGGTGCGGCGCAGCAGCAGTGCCTCCACGTCGGGTTCCAGGACGGCGGCGAGCCGGCTGCCGCCGAGGGCGGCCTGCCAGGCGGCCTCGTCGGGTTCGCTCTCGGTGGCCCCGCCCGGGCCGGGGTAGAGCAGCACCAGCCGGTCCTGGCGGGCGTTGCGGAAGAGGAAGGCGGTGCCGACCGGGATGCCGAGGGCCGTCCAGGCCTGCTCGCCGAGCCGGTGGCCGGGGTCGGTGAGGTGGCGGTCGGGGACGTGCCGGTAGCGGCCGCCGGCCGCGCCGGGCTGCTGGAACAGCAGCGCGCAGGCGGTGCAGACGCAGGTGAGGGTCTGCTCCTCGGTGTCCACCAGGTGCCGGTGCGACGGGGGGACGCCCTGGCCGCAGAAGGCGCAGCGCTCCGGCTGCGGCGCCGCGGGCTCGCGCAGCCGGTGCAGCAGGGCGGTGCCGGGGCGGGCGAGTTGGCGGGTGCTCACCGGGCGGCCTCCGCGGGGGCGCCGGGCCGGGCGCCGATCTGCAGCAGCTGCGCCGCGCGTTCGACCACGGTGGCCGTCACCTCGGGCGCGTGGCAGGCGAGGACGGCCTCGATGTCCTCCTCGGAGCAGCCGCAGCCGGCGCGGGCGCGGCGCAGCCGGGCGGTCCCGGTGGCGGGGTCGAAGCCGGCCAGCTCGACCGGTTCGGGCAGCGCGGCGAGCGCCCGGGCGATCCGGGCCTCGGTGTCCTCGGGGTGCAGCTCGTGCAGGACGAGCAGTCCGGCGACCGCCGGGTCGTCCAGCAGCGCGGTGAGGGCGGGCCCGGGCAGCGCCCCGACGATCCGGGCGAGGCCGTCGTGGTAGAAGTCCATGAGGTCGCGCACCAGTTGCTCGCCGGCCTGCTGGGCCGCGCCGTCGCCGCCGATCCCGTCGAGCCGGTCGAGGGCCTCCTGGATCCGCAGGCCGGTCTGTTCCGCCGTCATGCGGTGAGTCCGCTCAGGCCGGTGGGCACGTGCATCTGCTGCACGGTCCGGCCGCCGCCGACGTACATGTGCACGCCGCAGGGCAGACAGGGGTCGAAGCTGCGGACGGCGCGCATGATGTCGATGCCCTTGAAGTCCTCCGGCGGGTTCTCCTCGAAGATCGGCGTGTTCTGCACGGCGTCCTCGTAGGGCCCGGGCGTGCCGTAGCTGTCGCGCACGCTGGCGTTCCACGGGGTGGGCGGGTAGGGGTGGTAGTTGGCGATCTTGCCGTCCCGGATCACCATGTGGTGGGACAGGACGCCGCGCACGGCCTCGGTGAAGCCGCAGCCGACGGACTCGTCCGGCACCTCGAAGCGCTCCCAGGTCCGGCTGCGGCCGGCCCGCACCTCGTCCAGCGCCTTCTCCGCGAAGTGCAGCGCGCAGGCGGCCGCGTAGGCCTGGAAGTAGGTGCGGGCGCGGTTGCGTTCGAGGGCGTTGCTCCACTGCGGGATCTTCCACTCGAAGGTGGTCTGCGGCTTGGTCATCGAGCGCGGCAGGTTGATCTGCACGCTGTGCCCGGTGGCCTTGACGTAGCCGATGTCGACCAGCCCGGACAGGGCGGTGGACCACAGCCGGGCGATCGGGCCGCCGCCGGTGTCCAGGGCGAGGTGGTCGGTGCCGTCGAACCAGCGCGGGGACATCACCCAGCTGTACTTGTCGTCGAAGTCGCGCTTCTGCGGGGCGGGGATGGTGTGCTGGTTCCAGGGGTGGCGGGGGTCGACCGGGTTGCCCAGCGGGTCGTGGGTGACGAACAGCTCCTGGCCCTGCCAGTCCTGGTAGTAGGAGCTGCCGAGCAGGATGCGGATGCCGAGGTTGATCCGGGTGAGGTCGTTGGTGACCAGCTTGCCGTCGACCACGACGCCGGGGGTGACGAACATCCGCCGGCCCCAGTCGGTCATGTTGCGGTAGGTGAAGTCGCAGTGGTCGGGGTCGTTGAGGCTGCCCCAGCAGCCGAGCAGGACGCGCCGGCGGCCGACCTCCTCGTACCCGGGCAGCGCCTCGTAGAAGAAGTCGAAGAGGTCGTCGTGCAGCGGCACGACCTTCTTCATGAACTCCACGTAGCGCATCAGCCGGCTGAGGTAGTCGGTGAACAGCTGGACGGTGGCCACCGTGCCGACGCCGCCCGGGTAGAGCGTGGAGGGGTGCACATGGCGGCCCTCCATCAGGCAGAACATCTCCCGGGTGTAGCGGCTGACCTGGAGCGCCTCGCGGTAGAACTCGCCCTCGATGGGGTTGAGCGAGCGCATGATGTCGGCGATGGTGCGGTAGCCGTGGTCGCCGGCGTGCGGGGCCTCGGTGCGCTCGGCGAGCTCCAGCACGCCGGGGTTGGTCTCGCGGACCATCTTCTCGCAGTAGTCGACCCCGACCAGGTTCTCCTGGAAGATGTTGTGGTCGAACATGTACTCGGCGGCCTCGCCGAGGTTGATGATCCACTCGCCGAGGTGCGGGGGCTTCACGCCGTACGCCATGTTCTGCGCGTAGACCGAGCAGGTGGCGTGGTTGTCGCCGCAGATGCCGCAGATCCGGCTGGTGATGAAGTGCGCGTCGCGGGGGTCCTTGCCCCGCATGAAGACGCTGTAGCCGCGGAAGACCGAGGAGGTGCTGTAGCACTCCGCGACCTTCTTCTGCTTGAAGTCGATCTTCGTGTGGATGCCCAGGCTGCCCACGATCCGGGTGATCGGGTCCCAGGACATCTCCACCAGGCCGCTGCCGTCCCCGGTCGCCCTGCTCGTCGCTGTCATCGTGTCTGTCGTGCCCTTCTGGAGGCGGGAGGGGATGGACGGCGGGGCCGCCGCGCACGCGGCGCGGCGGCCCGTCCGGTCACCGCGGCGGGCGGTAGCCGGTGGTCAGGGTGCGCCCTTTGTGGCGCCACCTCGGTTCCTTGTCGAGCGTCTTGAGGGTGATCCCGCGCAGCCGCCGGATCACCGTGCCGTACGTCCGGCTGGCCTTGGTCGAGACCGCCGAGCCGGGCGGCGGGTCCATGAACGGCATGAACTTGTCGGGGAAGCCGGGCATCGTGCAGGCGATGCAGATGCCGCCGACGTTCGGGCAGCCGCCGACGCCGTTGATCCAGCCGCGCTTGGGGACGTTGCACTTGACGACCGGGCCCCAGCAGCCGAGCCGCACCAGGCACTCCGGCGCGCCGTACTCGGTGGCGAACTGCCCCTGCTCGTAGTAGCCGCCGCGGTCGCAGCCCTCGTGCACGGTGGCGCCGAACAGCCAGGTGGGCCGCAGCTTGTCGTCCAGCGGGATCATCGGCGCGGAGCCGGCCAGCTGGTAGAGCAGGTAGGTCAGGGTCTCGGCGAAGTTGTCGGGCTGGATGGGACAGCCGGGCACGCAGACGATCGGCAGGCCGGCCTTGGACTTCCACTCCCATCCGAGGTAGTCCGGCACGCCCATGGCGCCGGTCGGGTTGCCCTCCATGGCGTGGATGCCGCCGTACGTGGCGCAGGTGCCGATCGCGACGACCGCGGTGGCCTTGGGCGCGAGGCGGTCCAGCCACTCACTGGTGGTGATCGGCTGGCCGGTGGCCGGATCGTCGCCGAAGCCGCACCAGTAGCCCTCCTCCTTGATCTGCTCGTTGGGGATGGACCCCTCGACGACCAGCACGAACGGGTCGAGCTCGCCGCGGTCCGCCTTGAAGAACCACTCGACGAAGGCGTCGGCGCCCTGCACCGGGCCGCACTCGAAGTCGATCAGCGGCCAGTGCACGGCGATCTTCGGCAGGCCCGGCAGGGCGCCGGTGACGATCTCCTCGATGCTCGGCTGCATGGCGGCGGTCAGGGCGACCGAGTCGCCGTCGCAGCTCAGGCCCGCGTTGATCCAGAGAATGTGCACCACGTCGGTGTCGGTGGCGCTCGTTGCTGCAGCACCCATGAGGATGCCTCCTCGGAACTGGGAGCCGGACGGAATGGCTCAGAACCGTCATAACAGCCCCCGGCCCGTCCCGCCGTTCCACGCAGCCGGGCGGAGCGTCCGAACGGCCGCGATCCGGGTGGGCCGTTCGGGTCACACCGTCGCGGCGGGGGCGGGCAGCTTCCGGACGAAGGCCGAGCGCAGCGCGTGGTAGGGCGCCGACGGGTCGAAGAACTGCCGGTGCATCACGGCCAGTTCCGCCGTCCGGTGGTCGGCGAGCGGCCTGGTGCGCTCGTCGGCCTCGCGGGCGGCCTTCTTGGCGGCGATCCGGCCGTGCACGGTGGGCGAGGCGGCGGTCAGCCGGGCCAGGTGGGCGGCCTGCGGCCCGAAGTCCTGCGGGGCGCAGCCCAGCACCCGGTCGACCAGCCCGATCCGCAGGGCGGCCGCGGCGCTCACCGGCAGCGCCCGTTCGGTGAGCCGGCGGGCCTGTGCCGCGCCCACCCGGCGCGGCAGGGTGTAGGTCCAGTACTCCGAGCCGTGCAGGCCCATCCGCCGGTAGTGCGGGTTGAGCACGGCGCCCCGGCGGCACCAGACCTCGTCGGCGGCCAGGGCGAGCATCACCCCGCCGGCCGCCGCGTTGCCGCCGAGGGCGGCGACCACCAGGCGGTCGGTGGTGGTGAGGACCGCCTCGACCAGGTCGTCGATGGCGTTGATGTTCGCCCAGGACTCCGCCGCCGGGTCGGCGGCCGCCTCGATCACGTTCAGGTGGATGCCGTTGGAGAAGAAGTCGCGGCCGCCGCCGAGCACCAGCACCGCGGTCGGCCGGGTCAGCGCGAACCGGTAGGCGTCGAGCAGGCGGCGGCAGTGGGCGGTGCTCATCGCGCCGCCGGGGAAGGAGAACCGCAGCAGGCCGACCGGTCCCCGCTCGGTGTAGCGGATGTCCGACCAGACCGGGTCGTCCTCGGCGGGCATCAGCGGCGCGGGCAGCTCCGGCAGGCGGGGCAGCGCGTCGCCGAGGGCGGTGGCGGCGGGCAGCTTGACGCCGGCGGGGCCGCCCGGGCCGCGGCGCCGGCGCAGCTCGGGGATCCACACCGCGCCGTCGGCGGTCGCCCGGCACAGCGCCCCCGCCCGGGTGGCCAGCGGTTCGCCGGGGCGCCCGCGCAGCGTCCGCTCGGGGTGGCCGCCGTGCAGGTACCACGCCTCGCCCAGCAGGTCGTCCAGCACGCCGGGCCGGGAGTCGGCGGCCCGGAGCTTTCGCACCACGGTGTCGGTGGTGTCGCGCTCCCAGTCGATCCGCCGCACCTCCTGGCGCAGGTAGGGCCGGGTGTGGTCGGGCACCCGCCAGTCGGGGCCGCTCTGCGGGCGCGGGGTGTGGGTGCCGGAGGCGAACCGCCGCACGGCCCGCAGCACCGCCCCGACGGCGGCGTCGGAGACCTCGCCCCGGTACAGGTCGCTCTTGGCGGCGGGCGGCAGCGGGCAGGGCGCCGAGGCCCAGACGGGGCCTGCGTCCATCACCTCGCCGGCCTGCAGCACCGTCACGCCCCAGACCCCGGCCTCCTCGTGGATCGCCCAGTCGAGGGCGGAGGGGCCGCGGTCGCCGGGCGGGCCCGGGTGCACGATCAGGCAGGTGACGGAGGACCAGACGTCGCGCGGCAGCGCCGTCGTGAGCATCGGCGCGATCACCAGGTCCGGGGCGAAGCGGCGCACCGCCGTCCGCAGCGCCCCGTCGTCGCCGGCCAGGTGGACCTCCACCGCATGGCGCCGGTCCCGCAGTTCGGCGTCCACCCGCTGGGTGAGGCTGTTGTACGCGCTCGCGACGAGCAGGATCCGCATGTGCGCCTCCGGCGGTGTGGGCACCCGTGAACGCCGCGATCATCTCCCCCGCCCGCGCCGGGGCGCGCCGCGCCGCTCCGCCGGGTCACCCGGGCGGCGGGCGGCTCAGCGGCCGGTGCCGGACGCGCCGCCCTGCTCGCGGTCGTAGGCCGCGCGGGCGCGGGAGACGGCCTCGCGGTGGCGCTCGGCCCAGCCGGCGAGGCCCTTGAGCGTGGCGTAGAGCTCGTCGGCCATCGCGGTGCCGCGGCACTCCACCTTGGGCGGCACGGTCGCGTGGACGGTGCGCTCCAGCAGGCCGTCGTCCTCGATCACATCGCTGTTCCCCGGGAACATGAAAGTGCCTCCTTACGGCGGACTTGATGGTCACACATGATGGTCGCTGTCACAAGAAGTGCCCCAAGGGAGCGCGGGCGCCACCGGGCGCCCCTCCCCGGCCATTCCCCGAAGGACTCCTCCGATGACCACGAAAGCCCCGTCCCCCCTCCGTCCCGCCAGGTCGCGCTGGTTGGCCCTGGGGGTCCTCTGTACCGGCAATCTGATGATCATCCTCGACGGTTCGATCGTGACCGTCGCCCTGCCGACCATCCAGACCGACCTGGGCTTCACCCCGTCCGGCCTGGCCTGGGTGGTGAACGCCTACCTGATCGCGTTCGCCGGGCTGCTGCTGCTCTCCGGCCGCCTGGGCGACCTGCTGGGCGACAAGCGCGTGTTCAGCGCGGGCCTGGCCCTGTTCACGGCGGCCTCGCTGGCCTGCGGCCTGGCCTCCTCGTCCACGGCGCTGGTGGTGTTCCGGTTCGTCCAGGGCATCGGCGGGGCGCTCGCCTCGGCCGTCGTCCTGGGCATGATCATCACCCTGTTCCCCGACGCCGTCGAGCGCGCCAAGGCACTGGCGGCGTACGCGTTCGTCTCCGCGGCCGGCGCCTCGCTGGGCCTGATCCTGGGCGGCGTGCTGACGCAGAGCTTCAGCTGGCCGTGGGTGTTCTACGTCAACGTGCCGATCGGCCTGGTGGCGCTCGTGCTGACGCAGAGCGTGGTGCCCGGCGGGAAGGGAGCGGGGCTGCGCGAGGGCGCCGACCTGGTCGGCTCGGTGCTCGCCACCGGCGGTCTGATGCTGCTGGTCTACACGATCATCAAGGCCGAGGAGTACACCTGGGGCGACGGCCGCACGCTGGGCCTGCTGGGCGGCTCGCTGGTGCTGCTGGCCGGGTTCGTGGTCCGCCAGGCGTACGCGGCCAAGCCGCTGCTGCCGCTGCACATCTTCCGCTCCCGGGCGGTCTCCGGCGCCAACGGCATCATGGTCCTGATGGTCGCCGGCCTGTTCGGCTACCAGTTCTGCACCGCGCTGTACTTCCAGAACGTCCTGGGCTACGACGCGCTGAAGACCGGCCTCGCCTTCCTGCCCGCGCCGGTCACCATCGCGATCGTCTCACTGGGCCTCGCGGTCAAGCTGAACCAGAAGTTCGGGCCCCGCCGGGTGCTGGTCGCCGGCCTGCTGCTGGTGGCCGCGGCGCTCGCGCTGCTGGCCCGGGTGCCGAGCGACGGAAGCTTCCTCGCCGACATCGTGCCGCCATTCGTCCTGCTCGGCCTCGGCTTCGGCGCGGCCATGCCCGCGCTGATCGGCCAGGCCATGGCGGTCACCTCGCCGAACGACGCCGGCATCGCCTCCGGCCTGGTGAACACCAGCCAGCAGGTCGGCGCCTCGATCGGCACCGCCGTACTCGCCACGGTGGCCGCCTCCCGGACGGCCACGCTGCTCGGCGAGGGGCACGACCGGGCCGAGGCGCTGACCGGCGGCTTCCACCTCGCCTACGGGCTCAGCGCCGCGTTCGTGGTGGTCGGCGTCCTGCTCGCCGCCTTCGTCCTGCGCAGCCCCGCGGTCGCTGCCGAGAGCGCCCCCGGACCGGACCTCACGGCCGCGGAGTCCGCCGCGCCGCACATGTGACGCTCCGGTACCCCGGGGCGCCCACGGCCCGTACGCTGGACGCCGTGCCGTGCCGTGCCGCCACCGCGAAGGAGGCCTGACATGCCGCCGATCTCCGGCCGCACCCGCCTGTTCGCCGTCCTGGGCGACCCGGTCGCCCAGGTCAAGGCGCCCGCGCTGGTCAATCCGCTGTTCGCCGCGAGCGGTGTGGACGCCGTGCTCGTCCCGGTGCACGCCCCGGCGGGGCGGCTGGACGAGGTCGTGCGCGGGCTGAAGGCCACCGCCAACCTCGACGGGCTGCTGGTAACCGTCCCGCACAAACTGGCGATGTGCGCGCACGCCGACGAACTCAGCCCCGTCGCCGCCCTGTTGGGCTCCACCAACGCGCTGCGCCGGGAACCGGACGGCCGCTGGTACGGCGACAACTTCGACGGCACCGGGTTCGTCCGGGGCCTCGCCGCGCAGGGACACGACCCGGCCGGCCGGCGGGTCGCCCTGGCCGGCGCCGGCGGCGCGGGGCTCGCCATCGCCGCGGCCCTGCTCGCCGCCGGCGTCGCCCGGCTCACCGTCAGCGACCCGGACCGGGGCCGGCTGGACGCGCTGCTGGCGCGGCTCGGCACCGACCGGCCCGGCCGCGTCGGCGCCGCCCCGGGGCCCCCGCCGGACACCGGACTCGCCGTCAACGCCACGCCGCTCGGCCTCGACCCGGCCGACCCACTCCCCTTCGACCCGGCCCTGCTCCCGCCGGACGCGCTGGTCGCCGACATCATCATGACGCCCGCCGAGACCCCGCTGCTGCGCGCCGCCGCCGCCCTCGGCCGGCCGACCCACCCGGGCGTCCACATGCTGACCGAGCAACTCCCGCTCTACCGGGAGTTCTTCCGCCTCCCCGGCTGACCCCCGGGCCGCTCTTCGTGTGCGGACGCCCGGGGCACGACGACCCGGCCGCGGGTGCGGCCGGGTCGCGGGGCGGGTGCGGTCAGAGGCCGCGGGCCAGGCGGTCGGTGAGCAGCCTGGTGAAGCGGGCCGGGTCGGGCAGGTCGCCGCCCTCGGCGAGCAGCGCGCCGCCGTGGACCAGCTCGGCGATCTCCGCCAGGGCCGGGTCTGCCGGGTTCGCCTCGTGCGCCGTGCGCAGCGCGGTGATCAGCGGGTGCGCGGGGTTGAGCTCCAGGACCCGCCTGACCGGGGGCACCTCCTGCCCCATCGCGCGGTACATCTTCTCCAGCGTCGGCGTCATGTCCTGGGCGTCGCCGACGACGCAGGCCGCCGAGGTGGTCAGCCGCGAGGACAGCCGCACCTCCTTCACCTGCGCGGACAGCGCCTCGGTCAGCCACGGCAGCAGGGCCGCGAACTCCTGCTCGCGCCTGGCCTTCTCGGCCCCGGCCTCCTCGTCGCCGTCGGCCGGCCCGTCGAGGTCGACCTGGCCCTTGGCGATGGACTGCAGGCGGTGGCCGTCGAAGGCGGGCACCCGCTCGACCCAGACCTCGTCGACCGGGTCGGTGAGGATCAGCACCTCGTAGCCCTTGGCGGCGAACGCCTCCATGTGCGGCGAGTTCTCCACCGTGGCCCGGTCCTCGCCGGTCAGGTAGTAGACGGCGTCCTGGCCGTCCTTCATCCGCCCGACGTACTCGCGCAGGGTGGTGGACCGCTCCGGCTCGTGGGTGGAGGCGGCGCAGACCAGCTCCAGCAGGGCCTCGGTGCTGTCGGTGTCCTCGATCAGGCCCTCCTTCAGCGCCCGGCCGAACTGCTCCCAGAGCTTCGCGTAGCGCTCGGCGTCCTTGGCCTGGACGTCCTTCAGCGCGCCGAGGACCTTCTTCACCAGGCGCCGGCGCACGCCGCGGATCTGGCGGTCCTGCTGGAGGATCTCGCGGGAGATGTTCAGCGACAGGTCGTGCGCGTCCACCACGCCCTTGACGAAGCGCAGGTAGTCCGGCATCAGCGCTTCGCAGTCGTCCATGATGAACACCCGCTTGACGTACAGCTGCACGCCGCGCCTGGTGTCGCGGGAGAACAGGTCGAACGGCGCCTGCGCGGGGATGAACAGCAGCGCCTCGTACTCGAAGGTGCCCTCGGCGCGCATGTGGATCGTCTCGGCCGGGGCGAGCCGGTCGTGGCTGATCTGCTGGTAGAACTCGGTGTACTCGGCCTCGGTGACCTCGCTGCGCGGCCGGGCCCACAGCGCCTTCATCGAGTTGAGGGTGTCGACCTGCCGGGTGGTGACGCCCTCGGCGTCGGTGCGCTCGCCGCCCGCCATCCGGATCGGCCAGCGGATGAAGTCCGAGTACTGCTTGACGATCTGGCGGATCTTCCACTCCGCCAGGTAGTCGGCCAGCCCGTCCTCGCCGTCGACGGGCTTGAGGTGCAGGGTGACCGAGGTGCCCACGGGCAGGCCGTCGACGGCCTGGATCTCGTAGGTGCCCTCGCCGTCGGACTCCCACCGGGTACCGGCCTCGGTGCCGGCCCGGCGGGTCCGCAGGGTGACCCGGTCGGCGACCATGAACGCCGAGTAGAAGCCGACGCCGAACTGCCCGATCAGGCTCTGCGCCGCGGCGGCGTCCCCGGCCTCCTTGATCTTCTCCAGCAGGCCGGCCGTGCCGGACTTGGCGATGGTGCCGATCAGTTCCACGAGGTCGTCACGGCTCATGCCGACGCCGTTGTCGCGGACGGTCAGCGTCCGGGCCTGCGGGTCGACCTCCAGCGCGATGTGGAGGTCGGAGGTGTCGGCGTCGAGACCGGAGTCGATCAGGGTCTCCAGCCGCAGCTTGTCCAGGGCGTCGGAGGCGTTGGAGATCAACTCGCGCAGGAAGATGTCCTTGTTCGAGTAGATCGAGTGAATCACCAGCCGGAGCAACTGACGCGTCTCGGCCTGGAATTCCAGCGTCTCGACAGTGCTACCCACTCGGGGGCTCCTCTCTCGGGCGGTACATGGGCGACGGACGGGGCGGGCGCCGGACGGCCCCCGCCGCATCGGCATGATAGGCGGCCACGCGCCCCCCGTGGGCGTTACAGCTTGACACTGGATGTCACAATGTCACGCACCACGGAGCACAGCGCACGGAGCACCCATGCACCCCTTCCTCGACCACCCGGGGCCCCTCGCCTTCGCCCACCGCGGCGGCGACCTCGGCCGTCCGGAGAACTCGCTCGCCGCCTTCGAGGCCGCCGTCGCCCTCGGGTACCGCTACCTGGAGACGGACGTGCACGCCACCGCCGACGGCGTGCCGGTGGCCTTCCACGACCACCGGCTCGACCGGGTCACCGACCGCACCGGGGCGGTGGCCGAACTGCCCTGGCACATCGTCCGGCAGGCCCGGATCGGCGGCACCGAGCCGGTCCCGCTGCTGGAGGACCTGCTCGGCGCCTTCCCCGACGCCCGGTTCAACATCGACGTCAAGGCGGCGCCGGCCGTCGGGCCGCTGGTCGAGGCCCTGCGCCGGACCGGGGCCTGGGACCGGGTCTGCGTCGGCGGCTTCTCCGACAGCCGGCTCGCCGCCGTGCGCGCCGCCGCCGGGCCCCGGCTGGCCACCTCGCTCGGCCCCCGCGAGGTCGCCCGGCTGCGGCTGCGCTCACTGGCCGGGCCGCTGCTGCGGGGCGGCGGGGCACCCTTCGCCGGCCTCTGCGCGCAGGTGCCCGAGCGGCACCGGGGCGTGCGGGTGGTCGACCGGGCCTTCGTGCGCGCCGCGCACCGCCACGGCCTGCAGGTTCACGTCTGGACCGTGGACGACGCCACACGCATCCGCTCTCTGCTCGACCTGGGGGTGGATGGCATCATGGCCGATCGCATCGACGTCCTGCGCGACGTCCTCCGCGAGCGCGGCTGCTGGACCCACGGCGGCAACGGCTCCAGCACGGGGATTGGAACACCATGAGCACCGCGACCCACCGCCCGGAGCATCCGGCGACCGCCACCGACGACGACGGGCGCGCGCTGCGCCGCATACAGGTCGGCTGGTACATCAACGACTGGGCCTCCGCGGCCTTCTCCTCCACCGTCCTGACGGTGTTCCTCGGGCCGTACCTGACCTCGGTCGCCAAGGAGGCCGCCGACGCGCAGGGCGACGTGCACCCCCTGGGGCTGTCGATCCGTGCGGGTTCGTTCTACCCGTACACGGTCTCCCTCTCGGTGCTGCTCTCGGTCGGGGCGATGCTGCTGGCCGGGACGGTCGCGGACCGCACCGGGCGGCACAAGGAGCTGATGTGCGGCTTCGCGTACCTCGGCGCCACCGCCACGATGGGCATGTTCTTCCTCGGCGGTGACCGCTACCTGCTCGGCGGCGCCCTGCTGGTCGTCGCCAACCTCGCCTACGCGGTGTCGGTCGCGCTCTCCTACGCCTACCTGCCGGGCCTGGCCGGGCCCGACGAGCGCGACGCGGTGTCCTCCAAGGGCTGGGCGTACGGGTACGCGGGCGGCGGGCTGCTGCTGATCGCCAACCTGGCGCTGTTCCAGGGGCACGACTCCTTCGGGCTCTCCGAGGGCACCGCGGTGCGGATCTGCCTCGCCTCGGCGGGGCTGTGGTGGGCGCTGTTCACCATCGTGCCGATGCTCCGGCTGCCGTCCCGGGCCGGGGTGCTCCCCGGGCCCGCCGCCGGAGCCGTCCGGGACGAGCCCGCCGCCGGCAGTCTGCGGGAACTGGGCCGGACCCTGCGCGGCATGCGGCGCCACCCGCTCACCCTGCTCTACCTGGCCGCCTTCCTCTGCTACAACGACGGCATCCAGACCGTCGTCTCGCAGGCCGCCCTCTACGGCAGCGAGGAGCTGGGCCTGGATCAGACCGCCCTCGTCACCGCCGTGCTGCTGGTGCAGGTGGTGGCGATCGGCGGCGCGCTGCTGCTGGGCCGGATCGCCCGGCGCCACGGCGCCAAGCGGACCATCCTGGGCTCGCTGGTCGGCTGGGTGGTCACCCTCGCGCTCGGCTACCTCATGCCGGCCCACCAGCCCGCCTGGTTCTACCTCCTGGCCTGCATGATCGGCCTGGTGCTCGGCGGCAGCCAGGCGCTGTCGCGGTCGCTGTTCTCCCACCTGATCCCGGCCGGCAAGGAGGCCGAGTACTTCAGCCTGTACAAGGTCAGCGACCGCGGCACCAGTTGGATGGGGCCGCTGGTCTTCGGCCTCGCCTACCAGGTCACCGGCAGCTACCGCTCGGCGATCATCTCGCTGCTGGTGTTCTTCGTCATCGGCTTCGCCGTGCTGCTGAAGGTCCCCGTGCGGCGCGCGATCGAGGCCGTCGGCAACCCGGTGCCCGAGCGCCTCTGACGGCTCAGCCGCCGGTGGCCGGCTTCCAGCCGAGGAGCGGGGCGAGGACGGTGGCGATGTCGGTGAGGATCTGCGCGTAGTCCTCGTGGCCGAAGGTGAACGGCAGCGCGAAGACCACCTCGTCCACCTCGCGGAACCCGGCGTGGGCGTACAGCCGCTCGGCGATCTCGGCGGAGCTGCCGACGATGTCCCGCGCGAACATCACCCGCGCCGGGCCCTGCGGGGCGGTGGTGCGGGCCGTGCGGCCGCGGACGTACTCCTGGTAGCGCGCCCGCTGGCCGGCGGTGGCGCTGTCGGTGGGGATCACCACCAGGCCCTGGGAGACCCGGGCCCGCGCGCCCAGCGGGTGGTGCGCGCGGAAGGCGGCGATCTGCGAGCGCTGGATCTCGGCGAAGTCCTCGGACTCCTCCGCCCGCACCACGTTGCTGGTGAGCAGGCCGAGCCCCTGCTCACCGGCCCAGCGGGCGGAGCGCAGGCTCCCGCCGCCGTACCAGACGCGGTCCGCCAGGCCGGGCGAGACCGGCTGGACCCTGTCCGAGTACACCTCGATGCCCTCGACCCCGCTGAAGTCGGTGACCGGCTCGCCGCGCAGGAAGCCCAGCAGCCGGCTCACCCGCCGGTAGTCGAAGTCCTCGGCGTCGGCGGTGTCCGGGTAGAGCGCGCCGGCCACCCGCTCCCAGTGGCCGGGGCGGCCGACGCTCACGCCCGGGTTGAGCCGGCCGCCGGAGAGCAGGTCGGTGGTGGCGAGGTCCTCGGCCAGCCGCAGCGGATTCTCCCAGCCGACCGGGATCACCGCCGTGCCCAGCTGGATCCGGCTGGTGCGCTGGGTGGCCGCCGCGAGCACGGCGACCGGGGAGGAGATGCCGTACTGCAGGTGGCGGTGGCGCACCCAGGCACTGTCGAAGCCGAGCTGCTCACCGAGTTCGATGATCCGCAGCGTCGACTCGTGGCCCGCGGCCGGGTCGGCCGGGTCGAACAGCCCGATGGTCAGGAATCCCAGTTTCCGCAGGGGCTGTTCGTGGGTCGGCACCGGTGTCCTCTTTCGTCGGATCTGCCCGCCCGGCGGGTGACGGGCCGGGCGTGCCGTCCACCGTCACACACCGGTTCGGGGCCGCTCAAGGGCCGCCGGAGGATCGCCACGGGGCGCAACACGGGCGTCACGTGTCCGCAGTGGTCCTCCGGCGGCCCCGAGGGCGGGTCAGCCCCGGGAGAGCAGCTCCAGGGTGTCGATGACCCGGTGGGAGAAGCCCCACTCGTTGTCGTACCAGGCGACCACCTTGACGTGCTTGCCGTCGACCCGGGTCAGCGCGGCGTCGAAGATCGAGGAGGCGGGCTCGCCGGTGATGTCGCTGGAGACCAGCGGCTCGTCGGCGTAGTCGAGGATGCCCTTGAGCGGGCCGTCGGCGGCGGCGCGGTAGGCGGCGAGCACCTCGTCGCGGGTGACCTCGCGCTCGACCGTGGTGTTCAGCTCGACGAGCGAGCCGACCGGGACCGGCACCCGGATCGAGTCACCGGAGAGCTTGCCGTCGAGGCCCGGCAGGACCAGGCCGATGGCCTTGGCGGCGCCGGTGGTGGTCGGCACGATGTTGACGCCGGCGGCGCGGGCGCGGCGCGGGTCGCGGTGCGGGCCGTCCTGGAGGTTCTGCTCCTGGGTGTAGGCGTGCACGGTGGTCATGAAGCCGTGCTCGATGCCGGCCAGTTCGTCCAGCACGGAGGCGAGCGGGGCGAGCGCGTTGGTGGTGCAGGAGGCGTTCGAGACGATCACGTGCTCGGCCGGGTCGTAGGCGTCGGTGTTCACGCCGTAGGCCAGGGTGACGTCCGCGCCGTCGGACGGGGCGCTCACCAGGACCTTCCTGGCGCCCGCCGCGAGGTGGGCGCGGGCCGCCTCGGCGGAGGTGAACCGGCCGGTGGCCTCCAGCACGATGTCCACGCCGAGTTCGGCCCACGGCAGGTCGGCGGGGTCGCGCTCGGCGAGCACCTTGATCCGGCGGCCGTCGACGACCAGCTCGTCCCCCTCGACCCGCACCGGGCGGCGGAAGCGGCCGAGCGAGCTGTCGAAGCGGAGCAGGTGGGCGAGCGAGTCGACGGAGGTGAGGTCGTTGACGGCGACCACCTCCAGCTCGCTGCCGCGCTCCACCAGGGCGCGCAGGCTGTTGCGGCCGATGCGGCCGAAGCCGTTGATGGCGATGCGGGTCATGAGGGCTCCCTGGGTCGTGCCGGTCGTTCCGGTCCCGCCGGACGTTCCGTTCGTTTGATGACGGTTCAATCATCGGACGATCGGAACGGCCCGGACAGGGGCCGGATCGACATGGTGCGCAAGGATCCCGCCAGACACTTCGCCACCGACCGCAAGGATCCCGCCACCCCGCCTCGGGGGCGCCGGCCGGCCGCCGGATCCGGGGGCCCACTCAGCCGGCCGGAACCTCCGAAACGGCGCCGAGCCCCTCCGCGCGGGAGGCGGCCACCAGCGGCGCCCAGGCCTCGATCAGCACCGCCCAGCGCCTGGCGTCCTCCTGCGCCTCGTCCAGGAGCTGCGGGCGCCGCTCGGCCACCGCGTCCGCGAGCTCGGCGTACTTGCCGCCCAGCTTGCGGTAGGAGCGGTCCAGGACGTCCAGGCAGTGCTCGTTCCCGGCCCGGTCCCAGTCGACGCTGCCCCGCACCAGCTCGAGGATCGGCTCGACCTTCAGCCCGTGCCGCTCGTCCAGCATCCCGCGGCCGAGGTCGATCATCCCGCCGTAGACCGGGTACAGGTACAGCATCGAGAGCAGGAGCTTGACGAACCCCATCTGGTAGGGGACGAAGCCGGCGCCGGTGCGGCGCTCGGGCGTGTAGTAGTTGACGATGTGGCGGTTGTGGACGACGCCGGGCATCCGGGCGTGGACCAGGGCGTGCAGCAGGGCGTAGTCGCAGCCGAGGGTCTTGACCGAGGGCAGCAGCGGCAGCACCTCGTAGGCCCGGTGGTCCAGGGCGACGTTGCACATGAAGACGTTCCAGATGTCGGGCACGCCGAGGACGGACTCGTCGGCGGTGAACGGCTCGGTGCCGGTGCCCTTGAAGGAGACGTCCACCATCGCGTCCCGGTCCTCGTCCGGCCACACCGGCGGGGTCCACAGGCGCACCACGTCACGGTAGACCTCCGGGTCCAGCTCGCGGATCTCGCCGATGTCCACGTTGAGTTCGCCCATGAAGGAGCCGCTGACCAGCAGCACCGGCTTGTCCGCGTCGGCCGGGTCGAGCTCGGAGCGGGTCACGCCGGCCACCGCCTCGCCGGCCGGCCGGCCGATCGAGAGCAGCTCGTGGTGGATCGGGAAGATCTTCTCGCCGTCGAGGACCTGGAAGTCGGCGTCGTCGTTGCGCAGGTGCGCCGAGGTGCAGCCCAGGGCGGCCGCGCCCAGGAAGATCCGGTTGACGCAGGAACCGTACGCGACGGCCCCCGGGAGCATCATGTCGAGCAGCAGTTCGGGGTCGGCGGCGCCGGAGCGCTCGGCCACCCGGCGGAAGAACTCCCGCTGCTGCTCCTCCCCGAGGTGGTGGACGAACACGCCCGGGGTGGGGGCCAGCGAGGCCACGGCGTCCGCGTTCTTCGCGAATCCGGCGGCGTCGGTGGTGTCGAGGACGAGGATGTGCACCTCGGCCCCGAAGTTCGCGACGGCGTAGGCCGCCTCCTCGGCGAGGTCCACGATAGTGCCGGGGCAGGGACGCATGGTGGGCAGCGCGAGGCAGACTTTTTGCATGGTGCGGGCTTCTCCGTCTGATCGTCAAATACGGTGCGGTGGTGTCCGGTTGAGCGCGCGGGGGGAGTTCCGGACGGCGACCCGGGCCGATCCGTCGGACCACCATGGACTAGACCACATGTGATGTCAACGATAGACAGCGCGGCCTCGAAGGGGGCGGAATGCGCCGCCCTTCTGCACGATCGGGCACCCCCGCGCGGGCCCCGGGACCGAACGGCGCGGGCCCACCACGCACTCAGTCCTCCGAGCGGGCCGCGAAGGTGTGCCGGTACTCGGTGGGCGAGGTGCCGAGGACGCGGTGGAAGTGCAGCCGCAGGTTCGCCCCGGTGCCGAGCCCGACCCGGTCGGCGATCTGCTCGACCCCCAGGTCGGTGCGCTCCAGCAGCTCGCGCGCCAGGTCCACCCGGGCCCGCAGCACCCACTGCATGGGCGTGTAGCCGGTGTCCTCGACGAACCGCCGCGAGAAGGTGCGCGCGGAGACCCGGGCGTGCCGGGCGAGCCCCTCCAGGGTCAGCTGCTCGGCGAGGTGCTCCAGGGCCCACGCGCGGGTGTCGGCGAAGAGGTCGCCCAGCGGCTCGGGCACGCTGCGCGGCACGTACTGGGCCTGGCCGCCGCTGCGGTAGGGCGCGGCGACCAGCCGCCGCGCCACGTGGTTGGACAGCCCGACGCCGTGGTCGCGCCGCACCAGGTGCAGGCAGAGGTCGATGCCGGAGGCCGCGCCGGCCGAGGTGAGCACGGCGCCCTCGTCCACGAACAGCACGTTCTCGTCGACCCGGATCCGCGGATGGCGCTCCGCCAGGGCCTTGGCGTAGTGCCAGTGGGTGGTCGCCCGCTTGCCGTCGAGCAGCCCGGTGGCCGCCAGCGCGAACGCGCCGGTGGAGATCGCGGCCAGCCGGGCGCCGCGCGCGTGCGCGGCCACCAGCGCCCGGACGACGGCCGCCGGGGGTTCGGTGGTGGCGGGGTCGCGGTAGCCGGGGACGAAGACGGTGTCGGCGTGCTCCACCGCCTCCAGGCCCTCGGCGACGTGGTACGAGAGGCCGTCGCCGCCGGCCACCAGACCGGGCGCAGGTCCGCAGACCCGCACCGTGTAGGGCATGCTCGGCCGGCTGGAGAACACCTGGGCGGGGATGCCCACGTCCAGCGGCTTCGCCCCCTCCAGGACCAGCACGGCCACGTGGTGCTTCCTGCGGCCCATCGGACCTTCTCCACTCCCCGCGGTCGGTGCCGTCGGGCGCCGCGGCGCGCCCCGGCCGGTCCGACACCGGCCGCAAGCATCCTGCCATCGGCGGGAGCCTGCGGCCCGGTCGGGCGGGGTGCGGTCGGGCGGCCGGGGTGCGGTCGGGGTGCGGTCGGGTGGCCGGCCCCGAGGCTCAGGCCGTGACGGCCCGGGCGGGGCGCGGGGCGAGGCCGGTGAGGGCCTCGCTCTTCACCAGCCAGGCCACGCCGAAGGCGAGGACGGAGACCGCCTCACCCAGGTAGGGCACGGTCAGCGGCCAGTCCCGGGCCAGGTGGAGCACCCCGGCCACGGCGACCGCCCCGATGCCCGCCACGATCACCCAGCCGCAGACCAGGTAGACCCAGTCACGCGCCGGGCGGCGGCCGCCGGTGGCCGGCGAGTCCGCGAACAGCCGCAGGCAGAAGTACGCCAGCACGCCGAACAGCCCTGCGGCGAAGGCGAGATGGACCATGCCGACGGCCGTCTGGACACCGCTGGGGTGGGCGGTGACGGAGTCCGGCGGCTCGGTGGGGAAGAGCGCCACCCCGATCGCCAGCACCCCGGCCACCGAACTCAGCCGGTCCTCCCGGCGGTCGTGGCGGTAGCAGATGAGGAAGACGCCGATGGCGCACAGGCCGCCGACGAAGACGTTGCGCATGTGGGTGTAGTAGGAGGCGCTCATCGAGTCGAGCAGCGCGATCCGGGCGGAGGTGAGGCTGTTGCCGACGGGCAGCACGATCGGCAGCAGGAGGCCGAGGACACCGACCCCGAGCCGCAGGCGGCGCACCGTGCGCACGTCCTGGGCCTGGGGATCGGCGGGGGGTCGGACGTCGGCGGGGGTTCGGGCGGTCATGACGAGGCCTCCTTCGACGAGCTGAGGCTGTCGCACCGCGGCCCCGGGGGCGGCGGTCGCGGCAGGGTGATACCCGCGCCGCACCACCCGGCACGCCTTCCCTCCTGCGATTTTGACCGTCCGTCACCGGACTGTGACCCGTCGCCGGGTCAGCCCACCGGCCGGAGCAGCTCCTCGACGGGCTGGGCCCGGCGCAGCGGCTCGAAGCGCACCGCTCCCCCGGCGTCCACCGTGAAGCCGTGCACGGCCGGCTCGGGCAGGCTGTTGTACTGGAAGTGGGTCGTCGCGTAGTACGCGCCGGTGTCGAGGAGCGCCACCAGGTCGCCCGGCTCCAGCGGCGGCAGCGGACGGGCCCTGGCGAGCAGGTCGCCGGCGAAGCAGCAGGGCCCGGCGACGTCCTGCGGCACCGGGTCGTCGCCCTCCTTGGCGGCGCCCGAGGGGTGGTGCGCGGTGATCCGCAGCGGCCAGGTGTCCGGCATGAACACCGTGCGGGTGGCGACCTGGGCGCCGGCGTGGGTGACCGCGATCCGACGGCCCCCGGAGGCCTTGGTGTACTCGACGTACGCGGCGGTGAAGCCGTTCTTGGCGAGCAGCGAGCGGCCGAACTCGGTGGCCAGCCGGTAGCGGCCGTCGAACAGCTCCGGCGCGTGCGCGCGCAGCCGCCCGACGTAGTCGGCGTAGGTGGGGGTGGTGGTGTCGTCGGCGAAGTTGACGGGCAGTCCGCCGCCGAGGTCGATGCCCACCACCTGGCGGCGGCCCAGCTCGGCGTTGACCCGCTCGGCGAAGGCGACGACCTGGGCGACGCCCTCGGCCATCAGGTCCAGCGGGCAGCCCTGCGAGCCGACGTGCACATGGACCCAGGTCAGCCAGGGGCGCGCGCGGAACGCCTCCACCAGCCGCTCGGCGTTCCCCTCGTCCGCCAGGGTGATGCCGAACTTGGAGGTCGCGGTGGCGGTGCTCATCGCCCCGATCGCCCCCGCGCCGACCTGCGGGTTGACCCGCACGCCGATCCGGGAGGCGGAGGCGCCGGCCCGCAGCAGGTCGTCGACCCGGTCGAGCTCCTGCCAGTTGTCGATGTTGACGGCGGCGCCGAGCTCCAGGGCCTGGACCAGCTCCCGGCGGGTCTTGGCGGGCGAGTCGAAGACGATCCGGGCGGGGTCGAATCCGGCCGCGAGGGCCTGGGCGAACTCGCCGGGGCTGGCCACCTCGCAGCCCATGCCGAGCCCGCGCAGCCGGGCGAGCAGCGGGACCAGGCAGTTCGCCTTCGCCGCGAAGGCGTGCAGCACCTCGACCCCGGCCGGGAAGGCGCGGTGCAGGTCGGCGACGCTCGCGGCCACGCCGTCGAGGTCGACGAAGGCGGCGAGCAGCGCGTCCTCCGGGTCGAGCAGCCGGCGGCGCACGGCCTCGCGCAGGGCCAGTTCGCGGCGGGCGGCGGCGTCCTCGCCGGTGGCGGCGGGCTGGGGAAGGGGCATGGTGTCGCGCTCCTCGGGCTCGTCGGGCGGATCGGACACCCGGGGCCGGGACCAAGGTGGCCCCGGGCGTGGCACCAGGCTGCCGGGCGCGCGGCGGCCGCGTCTTCGTCCCACGGCGCGGATTTCCGGGGACGGCGCCGCGTCACCCGACCGGGCGGCGGCGCCGGGGCCGCCGGATTGGTGCCCGGCGGCGAGCGGGGGGCCGGATCACCGTCGTCCGCGGCGAGTCCGTCGCGCTGGGCGGGGTCGGTCGCGCTCGGCGGGCTAGCCACGCAAGGCATTGTCGACCGTGCTAGCAGAAGTCAACGGCGCCAGGTACCGTCGCCCGCGCGACGGCCGAGGTCGACGGCGCCAGGTACCGTCAACGCGCTAGGAGAGATCAACAGCGCCAGGAAACATCAACGGCGCCAGGAGAGCTCAACGGCGCCGGGTGACATCAGGCGTGCTCGGCCGCGTCCAGGGCGAGCAGGCGCAGTTGCAGGTGGGCGAGCAGCCGGGCGTCCGGGTCGTCCAGGTCGATGCCGCAGACCTTCTCGGCCTTCTGTTTGCGGTAGCGGAAGGTGCTGGCGGGCACGGCCAGGGCGGCGGCGGCCCGGGCGCTGTCCCCGGCGTGCTCCAGATAGGCGCGCAGCGTGTCGAGCAGCACCTCCTCCCCCGGTTTCGCCGCGTGCGCCACCAGCCGGGCCACCGAGCTTTCCGGCGCGGGCGCCAGGTGGGCCCGCAGCGCGTCCAGGGCGGTCAACAGGGCGACGGTGTCGGCCAGTTCGCGGACACCCGCGGCCGGCGGCGGGTTCGGCGAGCGGCCGAGGCGCAGGGCGCGCAGCGCCTGCTCGGCGGTGCGGGCGGACTCCGCGGCCCGGTCGAGGGCGGCCCGGACCTCGCCGATGCCGATCCGCAGCGGGCGGCCGAGCTCCGCCGAAAGCTCCCGCGCGAGCGCGCCCGCCAGCCGGGCGAGCCGGTCGGCGGCCCGCTCCGGATCGCGCTCCAGGCCGCCGAGCAGCACCCGGGCGCCGCCGTCGGCGGCCACCGCCACCACGGGGTGGCCGCGTCGCGCGCAGGCGGCGCGCGCCGAGCGGGCCAGCCGCCCGCCGCCGACCGGGGCGGCGTCGGTAGGTCGGGGATCCGGCCCGGGGGCGGGGGCGATCGCCAGCACCGCGCACGGCTCGGCCGGCGGCAGCCTGGTGCGGGCGGCCAGCAGGTCCGCCGAGCCGCGCCCCGCCAGCAGGGCGCGCGCCGCCTCCAGCACCAGTTCGTGCTGCCCGGCGCGGCGGGCCTGGTCGTGCAGCAGGTGCGGCGCCGCGATCCGGGCTGCCGCCCGCAGCGCCTCGGCGACGGTCGGCGGCAGCGGGCCCCCCGTCGGCGCGACCCACAGCGAGCCGAGCACCTCCTCGCCGGCCCGCACCGCGACGGCCGCGCGTTCGGGGACGGTGCCGTCGGCCCGGCGGTGCAGCGCGCCCGGGCTGCGGCGCAGCAGCGCGAGGAAGCCGTCCTCGCGCATCGCCGCCCGGCGTTCGGCCGGCACCCGGCGGGCCAGGATGGTGGAGCGGCGGATGTCGTCGACGTCGCGGTTGTTGGAGGAGTAGGCGAGCACCCGGGAGTCCGGGCTCTCGATCGTCACCGCGCCGCCCACCAGCGCGGCGAGCGCCTCGGCCAGCGCGTCCAGGTCGCCGAGCGGCACATTGGCCGCCCCGGCCTCCTCGGCCACGGCCAGCCCGGCCCGCAGGGTGCCGATCAGCTGCGCCCAGTCGGCCCAGGTCCGGCGGAACAGCACCGCCGTGCCGGCCTCGCCCGCGGCGGCCCGCAGCGCCCCGTTCGGCGCTCCCGCGCCCTCCTCGCGGAACACCACCGCCGCCGCCCGGTCGCGCCCCGCCGCCCGGACCAGCGCCACGGCCCGCTCCGAGCGCGGGTCGACCCCGACGGCCACCACCAGGGCGCCCGGATCGGCCCCGGGCTCGGGCCGGTCGAACACGTCCAGCCCCGTCACCGGCACGTCCAGCCCCGACGGGGCGACGCCCACCTCCACGACCGCCTCGGCGAGTGCCACGACCCCCCGCAAGGTCCGCTCCACAACCCGCTCCTCCCCGCGTCCGGCGCCCAGTATGACCCCCGGTCCGCCGGCCCGTCACGGCGCCCGCGGGTGGCCCCGGTACCCGGCGGCGGGGCCTCGAACCCTCAGCGTTTCGGCCAACTTGTCGGCCCTGTGCATGACAGTCAAGTGCCCCGTGTATGAACTGCCCGTACACCGATCAAGGGCGAGGACATGAGAATCCCCACAGACAGTCCCCACCGCTTCGTCTCCGCACCGCTCGCCGAGGACGCCCATGGAGAGGCCATGCCACCGCGGTTCGCCTACGCGCTCGTGGCGGCGGTCACCGTCGGGCTCACCGTCATCGGAGGCGTCAACCTCGCGAAGCGCACCCACGACCGGGCGGGGCTGATCACCGCCCTGCTGATCGTGCTCTGCTGCTTCGCCATCCAGCTGTACAACTGCCACCCCAGAGCACTGCGCGCGCCGCGCCGGAACACCGCCTGGCTGCTCGGCGTCCAGACCGTGCTGACCTTCCTGACCCTGCCCCTCACCGGGGTCCTGTCCGGCAACCTGAGCGGCTTCCTCGGTGGCGCGATCCTCATCGCGCTGCGCGGCGCACCGCTCGCCTGGGCGCTGTACGCGCTCGTGAACGTGACGGTGCTGGCGCTCTCCCCGCACCAGCACCAGGGTCTCGCACCGCTGTACCTGGAGCTCTCCTCGCTGGCCGTCGGCGTGCTCACCTACGGCCTGAGCGCCCTGTGCGACCTGGTGCACCGCCAGCACGAGGCCCGCCGGCGGGCGACCCGGATCGCCGTCTCCAGCGAACGGCTCCGGTTCTCCCGGGACCTGCACGACCTGCTGGGCTACAGCCTCTCGGCCATCACGCTGAAGATCGAGGTGATCCAGCGTCTGGTCGGCACCGACGACGGCCGGGCCCACGCCGAACTGCGGGACACCCTCGCGCTCGCCCGCCAGGCGCTGGCCGACGTACGGGCGGTGGCCACCGGACCGCAGGCGATGTCGCTGGAACGCGAACTCCAGGTGGTGCGCGGGACGCTGGAGACCGCCGGGCTCCAGGTCGAGATCGACGGCCACCCGCCGCAGAAGCTCGACGAACAGGTGGGCACCAGCCTGTCCATCGTGCTGCGCGAGGCGGTCACCAACCTGCTGCGCCACAGCAGCGCCACCCGGTGCACCGTCATCTTCAGCGAGCGGGCCGGCCGGGTCCACCTGTGGGTGGGCAACAACGGCGCCCGGACACCGCCCCCGGGCGCCCCGGCGCGGCGCGGCATCGGGCTGCGCAACCTCTCCGCACGGCTCGCGCTGAGCGGCGGCACCGTCACCTCCACGGTCCGCGGCGAGTGGTACTGGCTGCACGTCGAGTGCCCGATGCGCCCCGGCTCGGGCCAGGGGCCGCGCAGTTCCGCCGAGGACCCCTGCGGGGCGGCCGCCTGAGCCGGGCCCGGGCGGCTCCCCCGCCCGGGCCCGGACCGCGCGACGCCCGCCGGCCCGCTCCGACACGGTTCGAGCCGCAATCTAGGCACACCTCGAAGACTCGGTGGTCGAAGAGACCCACCGGGGACATCGGAGGCGCCGCAGTGGAAGCGCAGCACCGGCTGACGCCGCAGATCAAGCAGTACGAGGAGTTCGCGACCGGCGAGGTGCGCTGGCTGCCGTACGTGATGTTCTTCAACCGGCCCGGCTACCGCTCCCCGGTGGTGAACACCGACGCCGGAGGGTTCCGGGTCTCGCACGGGACCGCCGGACCGGTCTCGCTGCTCGGGACGGTGCCCGAGGAGCCAGTGGGGGTCGTGCTGGGCGCCTCCCCCGCGTTCGGCTTCGGGGCGAGCGGGGACGCCTGGACGATCCCCTCGCTGCTCGCCCGCGGCCCGCAGGCCCGGCCCTGGCTCAACCTGGCGGCGCCGGCCTTCAACTCCACCCAGGAGGCCGCGCTCTTCCAGCTGCACCGGCACCGGCTGCCGGCGGTGCGCGACGTGGTGGTCTTCTCGGGGCTCAACAACCTCGTGGTGGCCGGGCTGCCGCAGGCCGACGGCGACTACCCGCAGTTCTTCTTCTCCGGCGAGTTCTTCGGCCAGCTCGGCGCGCCCGACCTCGGGCAGCGGATGGGCCAGCCGGGCTGGGCCCGGGGCCGGCTCGGCCGGGTCGCCAAGCGGCTGGGCCGACCGGAGGAGGGCGCGGACACCGCGGGCGGCGCCGTTCCCGACCCCGCCGCGCGCGTCGAGACCGCCGTCCGGCACGCCGCCCGCGACCTGCGCACGCTCGCCGACCTGGTGACCCCGCTCGGGGCGCGGCTGCACTACGTGCTGCAGCCCACCGCCACCTGGACCCGCAAGCCCTTCACCGCCGAGGAGCGCGTCCTCATCGAGGAGGCCGGTGCCGAGCGCGCGGGCATGTGGAACCTCTTCGCCCCCGTCCTCGACCCGGCCGTGCACGACGGGTACGCCGAGCGGCTGGAGGCCGTCTGCAAGGAGCTGGGCGTCTCGTTCCTGGACGCCAACGCGGCCGTCGCGGCCTCGCCCGCCGCCGAGGAGTGGCTCTTCGTCGACCAGGTCCACCTCACCGACCGCGGCCACCAGGTGACCGCGGAGCTGCTGCGCGCCGCGTTCGACCTCTGAACCCGGCCCGGCCCCGCACCACCGCCCGACCACCGTCCCGTCCCGTCCACCGACACCGCATCAGCAGGGAGCCGAACCGTGTTCCGCAAGATCGTCGCGCTGTTCCGCCGGCGCCGCCGCAAGCGCCGCAACGACAACTCCATCTACCCGATGTTCTGACCCGACCGACGCCGAGAACGGAGGGGCGCGGTACGCCATGACCAACGCAGCCGCCCAGCCCGAGCCCGACCACCGCATCCTGTACCTGCGCGCGCTCGACCCCGAGGGGGACCTGCCGCTGCGGCCCGCGGACCTGGAACCGGTCCGGGCGGCGCTCGCCGCCGCCGGCCGCACCGGGGACAGCGCCCCCGGCCGGGCGGCGGACCCAAAGGAGCTGACCGCGGCCGCCCGCGCCTGGGCGGCCGCGGCGGCCGAGCCGTTCGCCCGGGCCCTGGCCGGGCCCGACAACGGCCCGGCCGTCCGGTGCGTGCTGCTGAACTGCGCGCCGCTGGCCCTGTCCGCCGGCGCGTGGTTGCAGTGGCTCTCCAGCTCCGGCAACGCCGAGACCCCGCTCGCCCTGCGGGTGCTCACCCTGTACGCCGCCGACGTCGGCGTCGGCTACGCCGAGGCGGACCGCGGCTCCGACTACAGCCGCCTGCTGCACCGCCACCGCGTCGAGGAACCGCTCGCCCGGATCCGGCTGGCCGCCAACGAGCGGGTCGAGAGCTTTAGTTTCCGGCTGCCCGCGATGCTGCTCGCGCTCAGCCGGCTGCCCGGCGCGTTCCTGCCCGAACTGCTGGGCGCCGACCTCTGCCTGCGCTCGGTCGGCCTGCTGCCCCCGCTGGCCGCCCTCGGGCCGGAGGTACTGGACCGGGACGAGGCCCTGGCCCTGGACCTCGGCGCCGCGCGCGGCGAGCCCGCGGCCACCGCGCTGGAGCTGTCCACCGCCGCCGCCCGCCAGTACCTGGCGGAGAACGGCCCGGCCGGTGCGGAACGGCTGCGCCGCGGTTTCCACTGGGCGCTCGGCGAACTGCGCCGCTGGTGCGAGACGCTGGCCGAGGAGACCCGGCTCTCCCGGCACCCCGACTACGAGGTGTGGCGGCTGATCTGCACCCGGGCCCGCCAGGCCGCCGTCTACCACGCCCGGTACAAGCTGGCGGGCCGCCCGCTCGGCGCCTGGTTCGCCGACCCCGGCGCCGGCCCCGGCCCGTTCCTCGACGCCCTGGCGGCCAGCCCGCTGATCCGCCCGGGCCGGCCCGACGCCAGCCCGCTGCTGCGCGGCCTGATCGGCCCCAAGGGCCCGATGTTCCGGATCTTCACCCCGGCCGAGATCGCCGTGCTGCGCCGCTGGATCGCCGCCCTGCCCACCGACGGCTCCCCCGTGGCCGACGGCGGAACGCCGGCGCCGGAGGACCGGCGGGCACTGCACCGGGCGCAGGGCTCCTGGTACCTGCACCGGGAGCGCCCGGTCCCGGTCCCCGCCGCGCCCGACGCGGCCCCGCTCCCGAGGATCGGCGTCCGGGCCGCCTACCGCGCGCTGCTCTCCCGCACCGACACCCCGGGGCTGCGCCGGTACGCGTACGACTACGCCCGGCGCTGGCTGGCCCGTTCGCGCTACGGCCTGGACCGCGCCCCGCAGCAGCTGCCCGCCCTCTGGCAGGGCGCCAACGGCCTGCGGGAGTGGCTGGACCAGGCGCACGACCGGCACGGCAGCGAGTTCGCCGAGCGGAGCGTGCCGCTGCCCGACCGGGCCGACCTCGTCGACTCCACGGTGCAGCTGGCCCCGCTGATCATGATCGACGGCGGCTGGCTGCAGGGGTTCACCGACTACCGGCTGGCCTCGTCCCGCTGCGGCCAGCTCCTCTTCCGCACCTACTGGGACGAACTCGGCAACGGCGAGTGGGAGTTGAACCACCCGAAGATCTACCGGGACCTGATCGCCACGATGGGCGTCGAACTGCCGCCCACCGGGTCGGCCGCGTTCGCCGAGTGGCCCGGCTTCCGGGAGGAGTCCTTCGCGCTCCCGGTCTACTGGCTGAGCATCTCCCGGTTCCCGCAGCGCTTCCAGCCCGAGATCCTCGGCCTCAACCTCGCCATGGAGCTCTCCGGGGTGGGCGGCAGCTACCGCAGCGCCCGGGCGGGCCTGAAGCACCACGGCTTCAGCACCCAGTTCGTCGACCTGCACAACACCATCGACAACGTCGCCACCGGCCATTCCGCCTGGGCGGCGGACGCGATCGACAGCTACCTCGCCGACCTGCCCGGGGTGGTCGGCCCCCAGCAGGAGGCCGCCGTCTGGGAACGCGTCCGGGCCGGCTACCGGTCCCTGAACCCGCCCGAGGGCACCGTGCCCGACCTGTACGCCGCACTGAACGTCACGTTGAAGAACCCGAATTGAGGAGCTGACCGGTGGCCACCACAGTGCTTGGCATCTCGGCCTACTACCACGACAGCGCCGCCGCGCTGGTCGGCGCGGACGGCATCGCGGCGGCCGCCCAGGAGGAGCGGTTCAGCCGCCGGCGCCACGACTCCGCCTTCCCCGCGCAGGCCGTGCGGTACTGCCTCGACGAGGCCGGGCTGACGCTGGGCGACGTCGACGCGATCGCCTACTACGAGGACCCGGCGCGCAAGTTCCGCCGGGTGCTCGCCACCTACGCGGCCACCGCGCCGCACACCTGGAGCTCCTTCCGGGAGGTCATGCCCGCCTGGCTCGGCTGGAAGGCACGCACCCTGGACACCGTGCGCGAGGAGCTGCGCGGGCTGGGTCTCGGCGCCGTGCCGCCGGTGCAGCGCTTCGGCCACCACCAGTCGCACGCCGCCTCGGCCTTCCTGCCGAGCCCGTACGAGTCCGCCGCGGTGCTCTGCGTCGACGGCGTCGGCGAGTGGACCACCACCTCGCTGTGGCACGGCGCCGGACAGCGCGTCGAGCCGGTCGCCGAGCTGCGCTTCCCGCACTCGCTCGGCCTGCTGTACTCGGCCTTCACCTACTTCTGCGGCTTCAAGGTGGACTCCGGCGAGTACAAGCTGATGGGCCTCGCCCCGTACGGGAAGCCGGTGTACGCCCGGCTGATCCGGGAGAAGCTGATCGACCTGAAGCCGGACGGCTCGTTCCACCTCGACACCGATCGGTTCGAGTACCTGCACGGCCACGTGATGACCGGCCGGCGGTTCGAGGAGCTGTTCGGCGGGCCCCGCCGGCAGCCCGAAGCCCCGCTCACCGAGCGGGAGTTCGACCTGGCCGCGTCCGTCCAGGAGGTCACCGAGGAGGTGATGCTCAGGCTGGCCCGCACCGCCCGCGAGCGGACCGGCGAGCGCCGGCTCTGCCTGGCCGGCGGGGTGGCGCTCAACTGCGTGGCGAACGGCCGGATCGTCGAGGAGGGGATCTTCGACGAGGTGTGGATCCAGCCCGCCGCCGGGGACGCCGGCGGTGCCCTCGGGGCCGCCCTGCTGGCCCAGCGCGCCGCCCGCCCGCACACCCGCACCGGCCGCGACGCGATGCGCGCCTCCCGGCTCGGCCCCGGCTACGACAACGACCGGATCGCGGCCTACTTCGACGCGAACGCCGTCCCGTACACCCGGCTGTCTCCGGAGGAGCTGTCCGGGCAGGTCGCCGAACAGCTCGCCGAGGGCAAGGTGGTGGGCTGGTTCCAGGGCCGGATGGAGTTCGGCCCGCGCGCGCTCGGCGGGCGCTCGATCCTCGGCGACCCGCGCAATCCGGCGATGCAGTCGGTGATGAACCAGAAGATCAAGTTCCGGGAGTCCTTCCGGCCCTTCGCGCCGATCGTGCTGGCCGAGGACGCCAAGGAGTACTTCAAGCTCTCCCAGCCCAGCCCCTACATGCTCATCGTGGCCCAGGTGGCCGAGCAGCAGCGGCTGGAGTCGGACGGCGCCGCGCGGGGCCTGGAGCGGCTCAGGACCGCCCGCTCCACGATCCCCGCGGTGACCCACGTCGACCACTCCGCGCGGATCCAGACCGTCACCGCGGAGGCCGACCCCCGGCTGCACCGGCTGCTCGGCGACTTCAAGGAGCGGACCGGCTGCTCCGTGCTGGTCAACACCTCCTTCAACGTGCGCGGCGAGCCGATCGTGACCAGCCCCGAGGACGCCTACCGCTGCTTCATGCGCACCGACATCGACACCCTCGCCATCGGCGACCTCCTGCTCACCAAGGCCGACCAGCCGGCCTGGACCGAGGACGGCGACTGGCGCGACGAGATCCCGCTCGACTGACCACCCGGCACCCCACCCGCCCCCTCGGGCCCCTCCCGGAAGGACGACCCCGATGAGCACCACCCCGATGAGCACCACCCCGATGAGCACCACCCCGATGAGCGCCACCCGCCGCACCGGCCTGCAACTCCTGCTCCTGCTCGCCTACCTGCTGGTCCTCACTCCCGTCGGGTTCGTCGCCCGGCGCGTGCGCGACCCGCTCGACCGTGCGGTCGACCGCACGGCCACCAGCTACTGGATCACATCCTGACGGAGGGCCGGCGTGCCTAAGCGCACTGACATCAAGTCCGTTCTGGTGATCGGTTCCGGTCCGATCGTGATCGGTCAGGCTGCCGAGTTCGACTATTCGGGCACGCAGGCGTGTCGGGTTCTGAAGGCCGAGGGCCTGCGGGTCGTGCTGGTGAACTCGAACCCGGCGACGATCATGACGGACCCGGAGATCGCGGACGCGACCTATGTGGAGCCGATCACCCCGGAGTTCGTCGAGAAGATCATCGCGAAGGAGCGGCCGGACGCGCTGCTGCCGACGCTGGGCGGGCAGACCGCGCTGAACACCGCGATCTCGCTGCACGGGGCCGGGACGCTGGAGAAGTACGGCGTCGAGCTGATCGGCGCGGACGTCGAGGCGATCAACAAGGGCGAGGACCGCGAGCTGTTCAAGGGCGTGGTCGAGGCCGTCAACGCGAAGATCGGCCACGGCGAGTCCGCGCGTTCGGTGATCTGCCACACCATGGACGAGGTGCTGGCCGGGGTGGACACCCTGGGCGGCTACCCGGTGGTGGTGCGCCCGTCGTTCACGATGGGCGGCGCCGGCTCGGGGTTCGCGCACGACGAGGAGGACCTGCGCCGCATCGCGGGCCAGGGCCTGACGCTGTCGCCGACCACCGAGGTGCTCCTGGAGGAGTCGATCCTCGGCTGGAAGGAGTACGAGCTGGAGCTGATGCGCGACCGCAACGACAACGTCGTGGTCGTCTGCTCGATCGAGAACTTCGACCCGATGGGCGTGCACACCGGTGACTCGATCACCGTCGCCCCGGCGATGACGCTCACCGACCGCGAGTACCAGATCCTGCGCGACATCGGCATCGCCGTGATCCGCGAGGTCGGCGTCGACACCGGCGGCTGCAACATCCAGTTCGCGGTCAACCCCGACGACGGCCGGGTCATCGTCATCGAGATGAACCCGCGGGTGTCCCGCTCCTCGGCGCTGGCGTCGAAGGCCACCGGCTTCCCGATCGCGAAGATCGCCGCGAAGCTCGCCGTCGGCTACACCCTCGACGAGATCCCCAACGACATCACCGAGCAGACCCCGGCGTCCTTCGAGCCGACCCTGGACTACGTGGTCGTCAAGGTCCCGCGGTTCGCGTTCGAGAAGTTCCCCTCCGCGGACGCCACGCTGACGACCACCATGAAGTCGGTCGGCGAGGCGATGGCCCTGGGCCGCAACTTCCCCGAGGCGCTGCAGAAGGCGCTGCGCTCGCTGGAGAAGAAGGGCTCCCAGTTCACCTGGGCCGGCACGGTCGGCGACAAGGCGGAGCTGCTGGCCCGCGCGGTGGTGCCCACGGACGGGCGGATCAACACCGTCATGGAGGCGATCCGCGCCGGCGCCACCCCCGAGGAGGTGTTCGAGGCCACCAGGATCGACCCGTGGTTCGTCGACCAGCTGTTCCTCCTCGACGAGATCGCAGGCGAGCTGGCACGGTCGGAGAAGCTGACGCCGCAGCTGCTGCGGCACGCCAAGCGCCACGGCTTCTCCGACCAGCAGGTCGGGGAGATCCGCGGGCTGAAGGCGGACGTGGTGCGCGAGGTGCGGCACGCGCTCGGCATCCGCCCGGTCTTCAAGACCGTCGACACCTGCGCGGCCGAGTTCGCCGCGCACACCCCGTACTTCTACTCCTCCTACGACGAGGAGAACGAGGTCGCCCCGCGCACCAGGCCCGCGGTGATCATCCTCGGCTCCGGCCCCAACCGCATCGGCCAGGGCATCGAGTTCGACTACTCCTGCGTGCACGCCTCCTTCGCGCTCGCCGACGCCGGCTACGAGACCGTGATGGTCAACTGCAACCCGGAGACCGTCTCCACCGACTACGACACCTCCGACCGGCTCTACTTCGAGCCGCTCACCCTGGAGGACGTCCTGGAGATCGTCCACGCCGAGCGGCAGGCCGGCCCGCTGGCCGGCGTGATCGTCCAGCTCGGCGGCCAGACCCCGCTCGGCCTGGCCCAGGCCCTCAAGGACAACGGCGTGCCGATCGTCGGCACCCAGCCCGAGGCCATCGACCTCGCCGAGGAACGCGGCGCCTTCGGCCGCGTCCTGCGCGACGCCGGCCTGCCCGCCCCCAAGCACGGCACCGCGTTCTCCTTCACCGACGCCAAGGCCATCGCCGACGAGATCGGCTACCCCGTCCTCGCCCGCCCCTCCTACGTCCTGGGCGGACGCGGCATGGAGATCGTCTACGACGAGGCCTCCCTCGCCTCCTACCTCGAACGCCACGCCGGCCTGATCTCCGAACACCCCGTCCTCATCGACCGCTTCCTCGACGACGCCGTCGAGATCGACGTCGACGCCCTCTACGACGGCACCGAGCTCTACCTCGGCGGCGTCATGGAACACATCGAGGAAGCCGGCATCCACTCCGGCGACTCCGCCTGCGCCCTGCCCCCCATCACCCTCGGCGGCCACGACATCAAGCGGCTGCGCACCTCCACCGAGGCCATCGCCCGCGGCGTCGGCGTGCGCGGTCTGATCAACATCCAGTTCGCCCTGTCCGGTGACATCCTGTACGTCCTGGAGGCGAACCCGCGGGCCTCACGGACCGTGCCGTTCACCTCCAAGGCGACCGCGGTACCGCTCGCGAAGGCCGCCGCCCGGATCTCGCTGGGCGCCACCATCGCCGAACTGCGCGCCGAGGGCCTGCTCCCGGCCGACGGCGACGGCGGCACCCTGCCCGCCGACGCCCCGATCGCGGTCAAGGAGGCCGTGATGCCCTGGAGCCGCTTCCGCGACGTCCACGGCCGCGGCGTCGACACCGTCCTCGGCCCCGAAATGCGCTCCACCGGCGAAGTCATGGGCCTCGACCGCGTCTTCGGCACCGCCTACGCCAAATCCCAGACCGCGGCCCAGCTGCCGCTGCCCGCCAAGGGCCGGGCCGTGCTGTCCGTGGCCGACCGCGACAAGCGGGACGCCGTCCTGCCGGCGCTCGCCCTCGCCGGACTCGGCTTCGAACTGCTGGCCACCGCCGGCACCGCCGAGATGCTGCGGCGGGCCGGCGCGCCGGTCACCGTGGTGCGCCGGCCCGGCGAGGGCGAGGGCCCGAACGGCGAGCGGACCGTCGACCGGCTGATCCACGACGGTGAGGTCGACCTGGTCGTCGTCACCGGCCGGAGTGCGGCCGGTCCGGCGGGGCGGAGCGGGGACGGCTACCTGATCCGCACCGCCGCCGTCGCCCGCGCCGTGCCCTGCCTGACCACCGTTCAGGCCATGGGCGCCGCCGTCCAGGGCATCGACGCCCTCCAGTCGGCCACCGCCACGACGGTGACACCGCTTCAGGAGCTGAGGGTCCGGTACGACCGGCCGGCGTAGACCAGCGGGTCACCGCCGTCCGCGAGCCGGACGGCGGTGACCTCGCCGACCAGGATCAGATGGTCGCCCGCCGGGTGCCGGGCGTGGACCACGCAGTCGAGCTGGCAGAGGGCGCCCGCCACGGCGGGCAGGTCCCGGGGCGTCAGCTCGGTGTCCGCCGGGTGGAACTTCTCGGCCCCGCCGGTGGCGAACCGGGTGGCCACGGCGGACTGCTCGCGGCGCAGCACGCTCACCGCGAACTCCTCGCAGCCGGCGAGCGCCTTGTGGGCCCCGGCCGTCTCGGCCACGCAGACCAGCACCAGGGCCGGCTCCAGGGAGACCGAGCAGAACGAGGTCGCGGTGAGCCCCTGCGGGGTGCCGTCGCTCCCCCGGGCGGTGACCACCACCACGCCCGCGGCGGTGCGGGCCATCGCCGAGCGCAGGTCGTCGCGGGTCACCGTACGGCCGTTCACGGCAGCACCACCGTCTGGGCCGCGTAGTTGAGGCCGGCGCCGAAGCCGACCAGCAACGCGGTGTCCCCGCTCGCCGCCGCGCCCTCGGTGAGCAGGGTCTCCAGGGCGAGCGGGATCGACGCGGCGGAGGTGTTGCCGGTCTCGACGACGTCGCGGGCGACGGCGGTGGCGGGCGTCAGGCCGAGGCGTTCGACCATCAGTTCGGTCATCCGGAGGTTGGCCTGGTGCGGAACGAAGGCGCCGAGGTCCGCCACAACCTGGCCGGCGGCGTCCAGGGCCGCCAGCGCGGCGGGAGCGACCTCCTCCATCGCCCAGCGGAACACCCGGCGGCCGTCCATCCGCATCCAGGGCCGCTCCTCGCCGGCCCACGGCGCGGTCATCCGCAGGGCCTCGGCGTAGGCGCCGTCGGAGCGGCGCACCACCGGGCCGATCCCGGGCCGGTCGGCGGGGCCGACCAGCACGGCGCCGGCGCCGTCGGCGAAGAGCAGGGCGCTGGTGCGGTCGGTCGGCTCGACGATGTCGGTCATCCGCTCGGCCCCGATCACCAGCACCCGGCGGGCTCCCCCGGTCCGGACCGTGTCGGAGGCGACCGCGAGGGCGTGGCAGAAGCCCGCGCAGGCGGCCGAGAGGTCGAAGGCGGCGGCGCGGTCGGCGCCCAGCCGGTGCGCCACCACGGCGGCCAGCGCGGGGGTCTGGACCAGGTGGGACATGCTGGCCACCAGCACCAGGTCGACGTCCGCGGCGCGTGCCCCGGCCCGTTCCAGGGCCCGTGCGGCGGCCTCGGCGGCCATCATCGGCAGGGTCTCGTCCGGTCCCGCGAAGCCGCGCCGGCGGATGCCGCTGCGGGTCTCGATCCACTCCGGGGTGGAGTCGATGCTCCGGCACAGCTCGGCATTGTCGACGCGTCGGCGGGGCCGGTAACCGCCGACTCCCAGTATTTCGCTGTGTCCGGTGCCGGCGACGCGTATTGGCCGTTTCCGCGCGTACACCACTTCGGTTCTCCATTTCGCCGTCCACTACCGGGCGAGGCGATCCTCACAATCCGCCCTGGAAAAGCCCTTGAGCCTCGCTGGGCAGCCGTACAATTCGACGGACGCGGGGTCCGGCGGACGGGCGGACGCGAACGGGGAAGGGGGACTCGGTGATACGACTGCTCATCGCCGAAGACGTAAGGATGGTACGCGGTGCACTGGTGGCGCTGCTCGAACTGGAGCCGGACGTCACGGTGGTCGCGGAGGTGGGCAGCGGCGACGAAGTGGTGCCGGCCGCGCTGGAGTCCCGACCCGACCTGGCGGTCCTGGACATCAACCTGCCGGGCCTGGACGGCCTGGACGCCGCCGAGCGGCTCTGGGCCCGGGTGCCCGGCTGCCGGGTCCTGCTGCTCACCAGCCTGAGCCATCCCACCGTGCTGCGGCGGGCGCTGTCGCTGCCGATCGCCGGGGTGCTGCTGAAGGACGCGCCGCCGAGCGAACTGGTCTCCGCGGTGCGCCGGGTGATGGCCGGTGAGCGGGTGGTCGACCCGCAGCTCGCGCTGAGCTTCTCGCTGCCGACGGACGGCCTGCTCACCCCGCGCGAGGTCGAGGTGCTGCGGCTGGCCGCCGAGGGCGACGACGTGCGCCAGATCGCCCAGCAGCTGCACCTGTCGGCGGGGACGGTGCGCAACTACCTGACGGCGATCGTCCAGAAGCTCGACGCCCGCAACCGGATCGACGCCGTCCGTATCGCCCGGGAGGCAGGCATGATCTGACGGCCGCGGACGGCCCGGGCATGAGAAATTCACGGTCCGCGCGTGAGATCATCACTAGGCCCTCCGGAACTCCTCATGCAATACTCCAGGAAACAGACATTTCCATGGAGGCACACGTATGGACATCAGTGTTCTGGGGCCGCTGGAAATACGAATCGACGGAAACTTCATCGTTCCGAGTGCCGGAAAACCACGACAATTACTCGCGCTGCTCGCGCTGCGGGCGGGCCGAATAGTCCAGGTTCCCACGCTGATGGAGGAGGCGTGGGGGGCGCGGATACCGCGCAGCGCCCAGACGACGCTGCAGACCTACGTCCTGCAACTGCGCCGCCGGATCGCGGCCGCGCTGCCGGCCGGCGCCCCTCAGACGGCCAAGGAGGTACTGGCCACCCGGCTCGGCGGCTACCAGCTGACCGGCGCGGTGCACGACTCCGACCTGCGGACCTTCCAGCGGCTGACCGCCGAGGGCAGCGCGGCGCTGGACGCCGGGGACGCCCGCCGGGCCTCCGACGCCCTCGGCCGCGCGCTGCGGCTGTGGCGCGGCCCGGCGCTGGCCGACGTCCCGGTGGGGCCGGTCCTGGAGACCGAGGTCCTGGGCATGGACGAGGCCCGCACCCGGACCGTCGAGCTGCGGGTGGAGGCGGACCTGCAACTCGGCCGGCACGCCGAAATCCTCGGCGAACTGCGGATGCTGACGGCCCGGCATCCTCTGCACGAGAACTTCTCGGCCCAGCTGATGATCGCCTACTACCGCTCCGGCCACACCTGGCGCGCCCTGGAGACGTACCAGCGGCTGCGCGGCGCGCTGGTCGGCGAGCTGGGGGTGGAGCCCTCCCGCCGGGTGCAGCGGCTGCACCAGCTGGTCCTCGGCGGCTCCCCCGGCCCACTCCGGGCCGACCTTCCCGAACTGCCCGAATTCGCCCTGGAGGTGTCGCGGTGACCACCCGTCCGAGGACCTACCGCAGCGCGGCCGTGATCGGCACCGGCACGATCGCACTCGGCTGGATCGCCCTGTTCGCCGCCCGCGGGCTGGAGGTGCGGATCAGCAGCACCCGCGCCGACGCCCGGGAGCACGTGACGGCGGCGCTGCCGCTCTACGCGGCCTCGCTGCCCGAAGGGCCCGCCGATCCGGCCGAGCTGGCGTCCCGGCTGGTGTTCGCCCCCGACCTGGCGAGCGCGGTGGCGGGCGTCGACGTGGTGCAGGAGAACGCTCCGGAGGACCTGCCGCTCAAGCAGCGGCTGTTCGCCGAGGCGGCCGCGGCCGCGCCGGACGCCCTGCTGCTCTCCTCGACCTCGACCCTGCTGCCGGACGACCTGGGGGCCGGGCTCGACACCCCCGGCCGGGTGGTGGTCGGCCATCCGTTCAACCCGCCGCACATCGTGCCGCTGGTCGAGGTGGTGGCCGGCCGGGACGCCGCGCCGGAAACCGTGGAGGCGGCGGTGGAGTTCTACCGCCGGCTGGGCAAGACGCCGGTCGTGCTGCGCCGCGCGGTGCCCGGCTTCGTGGCGAACCGGCTGCAGTCGGCGCTGCTGCGGGAGAGCATCCACCTGGTGCGCGAGGGCGTGGTCACGGTGGACGAGCTGGACGAGGTGGTGACCGCCTCGATCGGGTCCCGGTGGGCGGTGGTGGGACCCTTCCACGCCTTCCACCTCGGCGGCGGTCCGGGCGGGCTGCGGCACTGGCTGGAGCACCTGGGCAGCGGTCTCGAACGCAGCTGGGAGCTGCTCGGCTCGCCGCCGGTGGACCGGGAGACGATCGACACCCTGTTGGCCCAGGCCGACGCGTCGTTCGGGGCGGTGCCGTACCAGGAGCTGGCCGCCCGGCGCGACCGGGGGCAGAACGCGGTGATCGCGGCGGCGGCGCGGGCCCGGACGCCGTGACGCCGACCGGCGTCCCGGAACGGGGAGGGGTCCCGGCCGCGGTGGCCGGGACCCCTCCCCGTCGTGGGGCGCCGGCCCGCTCAGAAGGACGCGTGGTCCTGGGTCACCCGGCGCTCCAGGGTGCGCAGTTCGCCGTCCTCGCGGACCAGGACGTCCCGCACGACGCAGGCGGGTGCGACGACCGGCTGGAACTGCCCGGGCCGGGTGGTCAGCACCAGGGCGTAGAACTCGGTGTGCACGCTGCCGTCGGGCTGCTCGCGCACGTCGAGCATGTTGAACCAGTGCCGGCGCTGCACCGGGTCCTGGGCGAACCGCCGCTCGTTGTAGGAGCGGACCTCGGCGGCGATCGCCTCCCGGCCGCGGACGGCGGGCGCGTCCGGCGAGTGGTCGAAGACGCCGTCGGCCGCGAAGGTCGCGGCGAACGGCTCGGCGCGCACGGCGTCCAGGTGCTGCATCTGGCGGGCGTAGAACAACTGCACCTCGGCGTAGAGCCCGGTCAGGGCCGGGTTGGCCACGGGGGTGGCGGGAGTGGTGGTCGTGGTGCTCGGCACCGGCTTCCTCCTCGGTCGGAACGGCCTCGCGGACGGTCCCGGCCACCCTCGCCGGGGCGGCTCAACCCGCCCTGGAGCCGGTCTGGAGGAACTCCGCCGCGTGGTCCTCGACCCAGCCGCGGAACGTCCGGGCCGGCCGGCCGGTGATCTCCTCGACGGTGGCGACCAGCGGCGGCGGCACCCGGCGCAGGTACTCCTCGACGCCGAGCAGCGCCCGGGCGTAGGCCTCCGGCAGCCGCGCGCCGACCAGCCGCACCCAGGCCTCGGCGCTCAGCCGGCGGACGGTCAGCGGACGGCCGGTCACCTCGGCGAGGATCCGCACCCGTTCCGGGGTGTCCAGCGCCTGCGGCCCGGAGAGCACCAGCGGCCCCGGTCCGGCGTCGGCCCCGAGCAGGACGGCGGCGGCCACGTCGGCGATGTCCCGGGGGTCGATCACCGGCAGGGCGAGGTCCGGGTGCACGGCGCCGATCACGCCCGCCCCGCGCACGGCGGGGATCCACTGCCGGGCGAGCGAGGCGAACGGTCCCGGCCGCAGCACCGTGACCGGCCGGCCGGTGGCCGCGAGGACGGCCTCGCCCTGCCGGTGCTTGCGGAACAGCGGGTTGTCCGCGGCCGGGTCGGCGGGCGCGGGGGGCGCGGCGGCGGAGAGCAGCACCAGGCGCTGCGGGCCGCGGCCGGCCGCGTCGTGCAGCGCCTCGGCGACGGCGGCACCGGCGTCCTCGGCCAGCAGCACGAAGGCCTGCTCGACGCCGTCGAGCGCGGCGCGCACGGCCGTCGGGTCGGTCAGGTCGCCCTGGGCGAGGTGGATCCCGGCGGGCAGCAGGGCGGCGGCCCGGGCCGGGTCGCGGACCAGGGCGCGCACCTGCGCGCCGTCCTTGAGCAGTCGGCGGGCCAGGTGGCTCCCGACCGCTCCGGTGGCTCCGGTCACCAGCACTTTCGTCGGCATGCCGCCTCCCGCGGGTCCGTGCGGGCGGCGCGGTGCCGCCCGTGGACCAGCGAAGCGCGGGCGGCTCGAAGAACGCTCCAGCGGGGCTCGGCCGGGACACGGGCGCCGGGTCGGTCGCACAGTCCGGTCGGGCCGCGGGAGCGGGTCAGTCGCCGGGCGGGTCAGTCGCCGGGCGGGTCAGTCGCGGGGACGGGAGGCGCCGTTCTCGTAGGCCTCGATGGTGCGGACGAACAGGGTGCGCTCCTCCGGCGCGAGCGGCTCGAAGGCACGGCGCCAGGCGGCCGCGCCGTTGGCCAGCCAGCCCTCGATCGCCGCCCTGGTCTCCGGCTCCTCCGTGATGGTGACGATGGTGCGCCGGCGGTCGCCCGGGTCCTCCTTGCGCTCCACCACCCCCTGCCGGCTGAGATCGCTGACCATCAGGCTCACCGTCGTCGGAGCCACCTCCAGCCGCGCCGCCAGCTGGTTCACCGGCATCGGCCCGTCGAACACCAGATAGGACAGCATCGACAGGTGACGGGGCGCCAGGTTCGCCGAGCGCAGCCGCTCGGGCACCGGCGTGCGCTTCAGCCGCGCCGCCACCCTCGGCATGAGGAGCAGCATCGCGCGGATCGCCTCGTCCGTGCTCAGGCCGTGCCCGGGCCCGGCCTCGGACGCGTGTTCCGTTGACATCCCTCCACCCCTCCTCATAACTTTGCTTTCAAAGCAAAGTCTCTGTCCGCTCCCTCAGAGTACCGGAAGGGGCGTCCCATGCCCGTGCCCCGGCCCGCATCCGAGCAGTACAACCCCCGCCGCTGGGCCGCCCTGGTGGTCACCATGGCGGCCACCGTGATGGATCTGATCGACGGAACGGTCCTCCAGGTCGCCTTACCCACGCTCCGCCGCGAGTTGCACGCCTCCTCGACCCAGCTCGAATGGGCCATGGCCGGCTACACCCTCGCCTTCGCCTCCGGCATGATCACCGCCTCCCGCCTCGGCGACCGCTACGGCCGGCTGAAGGTCTTCCAGGCCGGGCTGATCGCCTTCACCCTGACCTCGCTGGTCACCGGGCTCTCCGTCAACCCGGAGATGCTGGTCGCCGTCCGGATCCTCCAGGGCGCCTGCGCCGCCCTGATGGTGCCGCAGGTGCTCGCCATGCTCCGGGTCGAGTTCCCGCCCGTCGAGCAGCAGCGCGCCGCCACCGTCTACGGCCTGACCTTCTCGATCGGCGGCGTCGGCGCCCCGCTGCTCGGCGGCCTGCTGCTCGACGCCGACCTGTTCGGCCTCAGCTGGCGGCCGATCTTCTTCGTCAACGTGCCGGTCGGCATCGCCGCGCTGATCGGCACCGTGCTGCTCTGCCGCGACTCCCGCTCCGAGCACGCCTCCACCACCGACGTGCGCGGCCTGGTCCTCGCCACCGCCGCCGTGCTCGCCCTGCTCTACCCGCTGGTCGAGGGCCGCACCCTGGACTGGCCGTGGTGGACCTTCGTCGTCATGGCCGGCTGCCCGGTCCTGCTCTGGTTCTTCGGCCGCTACGAGCGCGCGGTCGTCGCCCGCGGCCACACCGCGCTGATCGACCCGGCGCTGCTGCGCCAGCGGGCCGCCCTCGGCGGGCTCTCGGTCGCCGTGCTGTTCTTCGCCGGAGCCGCGTACCCGGTGATCCTGACCGTCCACCTGCAGAGCACCGTCGGCTTCTCCCCGCTGCACACCGCGCTCACCATGGTGCCGGCCGCCGTCGGCGTCGGCCTCTTCTCGCCCTTCGCCACCAAGCTGCGCCAGCTCGGCCGGCCGCTCGCGGTGGTCGGCTGCCTGGTGCTCGCCCTCGGCATGGGCCTCACCACGCTCGCGGTGGTCCGCTACGGCACCGGGCTGCACTCCTGGCAGCTGATCCCGGGTCTGCTGGTCGGCGGCGTCGGCATGTCGATGGCCTCGGGCGTGCTGATCGCCACCGTCCTGGCGAAGACTCCGGGCCACCACGTCGGCGCCGCCGCCGGGCTGGTCAACACGGCCATCCAGATCGGCACCGCCTCCGGCGTGGCGCTGCTCGGCACGGTCTACTTCGGCCTGCTGGACGGCGGGCACCCGCCGATCCGCTCCGCCGCGACCGGCCTGCTGGTCGTCGTCGGCCTCTACCTGCTGGCCGCCCCGGCCGCGATGATCCTCCCCGGAGGCCGGCTGGTGTTCATGGCCGCCCGCCCCCCGCAGCAGCAGACCCCCCAGGAGCCGGCCGACGCCGGCGCCGCCCAGGCCTGACGGCGGCCCACGGCCGACCGGACCACCCGCGGGCCGCACCGCACGGGTGGCGGTGGAGGGGCCGACCGTCCCGGCCCCTCCACCGGCGCCCGGTGCGGCCGGCCGGGACCCGCGCCCTCGCCGCACCGGAGCCTGCGAGCGGCCGTCCGCAGGCTCCCCGGCGACCACACCCGAGGCCGCTCCGGCGCCCCGGGCCTGCCCCCGGCCGCACCGGGCGCCGGAGACCGGCCCACCGGCCGGGCGGCCGAGGGCGGCCCACACCCGGCACCGGCGGGTCACCGCACCACCCGGCCACCGCTCCGCCGCGTCGACGTGTCGGGCAGCGGTCGGCGGGCCCCTCCCGTGGTCGCCGGGGCGGGCGGGCACGACCGGAGGTCCAGTGGGTCTCCACCGGGGGACGGGAGGCTGCGCTTCTCCACCGTCACCACCGTCTCCCCGGAGGGAAGTGCCGCCGTGAAGGAACATTCCGACCTGACCGAGGTGTGCCGGCTGGCCTCGGCGCACGCGCAGCGCGCCGAGCGCGAGTACCGGCTGGTCCCCGAGGTCGCCGAGGCCGTCCGGGACGCCGGGTTCGCCCGGCACTTCGTCCCCGCCGCGTGGGGCGGCGACGAGGGCGGCTTCGGCACCTGCCTCGACGCTGTCGCCGAACTCGCCCGGCACGACCCGTCGGCCGCCTGGTGCGCGTCGATCGCCGCGACCCTCGGCCGGATGGCCGGGTTCCTGCCCGAGGAGGGCCGCCGCGCCCTGTGGGCGGACGGCCCGGACGCGCTGGTGGCCGGGGCGCTGGTGCCCGCCGGAACGGCCGTCGCCGAGGACGGCGGCTGGCGGCTCGGCGGCCGCTGGTCCTACGTCAGCGGCATCGACTCCTCCGACGCCGCGCTGCTCGCCTGCCTCGTGCCGGTGCCCGGCGGCGGTCCGGACGAGCGGGAGGCGCGGTTCCTGCTGGTGCCCCGCTCCGCCTACCGGGTCGAGGAGACCTGGCGGACCCTCGGCATGCGCGGGACCGGCAGCCACACACTGGTCCTGGACCCGGTGCACGTCCCCGCCGGGCACACCTTCACGACCGGTGAGCTGCTGGCCGGCCGGCCCGCCGACGCGGCGCCCGCGCCGCTCACCGTCGCGCTGCGCGACGTCAGCGGGCTGACCTTCGCCGGTCCGGTGCTGGGCGCGGTCCGGGGCGCGCTCGACGCGTACGGCGCCGCCGCGACCCGCCGCAAGCCCTCGGCGACGGCCGAGTCCGCGCTCGCACGGGCCGCCGCCACCACCGACGCCGCCGCGCTGCTGCTGGACCGGGCCGCCGGGGACGCCGACCGGGGCGTCCGGGGCGAGTGGCACGGCGCCCGGGCGCAGCGCGACCAGGCGGCCGCCACGGAGTTGCTGCTGGCCGCGGTGAACGGGCTGGCGGGGACGGCCGGGACCGGTGCGCTGCAGGAGGAGGCGCCCTTCCAGCGGTTCTGGCGGGACGCCACCACCGGTGCCACCCACGCCGTCCTGCAGTGGGAGCCGGCTGCGCACCGGTTCGCGGCCGCCGAGCTCGCCGGACGCCGGGCGGACTGACCCCCCGGGCGCGTGGAAGGGGCTGCGGGCCGATGCCCGCAGCCCCTTCCGCCGCCGGCCGGCGGCCGGTCAGCCGGCCGGTTCGTCGGTGACGGTGTAGCCGCCGATGCTCAGCTCGGCGCCCTGGCCGAAGAGCCGGCTGCTCTCCAGGCTCTCCTCGTCGACGAAGGCCTGCTCGTGCGGCTCGCCGGCGTCGGGGCGGAAGTAGGTGGTCGCCCGGGAGAGCCGGACCAGGCCGCGTCCGGTGGGCCAGGAGCCGTCCAGCAGGCTCAGCATGCCCATCCCGAAGCTGAGCTGGCGCGGCTCGACCACCGTCAGCTCGCCGCCCTCGTCGAGGGTGAGCGTCTCGCGGGCGAGCGGCAGGCCGATCCGGTCCACCCGCAGCACCTCCTCGTCCTCCAGCAGCCAGCGGACCACGCCGGCGGCGCGGTCGTAGGAGATCCGCACCCGGTGGCGGTCGCCCGGGGTGCGGTCGAGCAGCGGCACGGTGCAGGCGAAGGAGCCGTACCGGCCGAGCAGGCGGCGGGCGAAGTTGGTCCGCCCGTAGAAGGCGTACAGCCGCCGGTTGGTCAGGATGAAGTCGAAGGCGACCGAGGTCTCCGGGTCGATGGTGTTCAGCATGGCGCCGGCCAGCCGCAGGTCGTCCTCGGGGTCGTGGACGGCGTCGCCGAACGGGTGGCCGGCGGTGCCGTAGGTGCGGCCGGAGACGGTGGCGGAGACGGACAGCACCCGGCCGGGGACGGCGTCGAAGCCCTGGAAGCCGGAGGCGGCGGTGCGGTTGACGTAGGCGATCCACTTGGCGTGGTCGGCGAAGCCGGGCACCACCCCGGCCTGTCCGCGCTCGCTGGGCACCGTCCGGGTGTAGGCGGGCTCGCCGGTCTCCGGGTGGCGGCCCCGGGAGGCCAGGTGCAGGCCGTCCTCGGTGACGGTGAGGTCGGCGTCGTCGGCGACCAGCTCGGGCGTGGCCCGGACGAAGCGCCAACGGGCGTCCGGCCCGGTGGCGGACAGGCCGTCCCGGAAGTCGTCCCGGAAGAGCACGGCGGAGCCGGCCGCGGGGGTGTCGGTCGCTGCGGTGTCCGGGGTACGGGCGGGCGGGTTCATCGCGGCTCCTCGGGTCGGGCGGTCGGTGCGGCCGGGACGAGCAGGAGGTCGACGACCTCGGCGAAGGAGCCGACGACCGGGTCCGCTCCGGCGGCGGTCAGTTCGGCGGCGGTCGCCGCGCCGTACGAGACGCCGATGACACGCATGCCGGCGGCGCGGCCCATGCCGACGTCGGCGACGCCGTCGCCGACCACCACGCAGGAGCCGGCCGGCAGGCCGAGGCGCTCGGCGGCGTACCGGGCCATCGCCGGGTGCGGCTTGCCGTGGTCGACGCTGTCGTGGCCGGCCACCACGGTGAAGGCGTCGGCGGCGCCCATCAGGGCGAGGATCTTCTCGGCGGCGCCGCGCGGCTTGGAGGTGGCGACCGCGAGCCGCAGCCCGGCCGCGGTGAGCCGGCGCAGGCCCTCGGGCACGCCCGGGTAGCAGAGGGCGGCGCCGGCGCCCGTCAGGTGGGCGCGGAAGCGGGCCTGGTAGTCGGCGGCGGCCCCGGCCACCTCGGGGCCGTCGGCCGGCCGGCCGAGCAGCCGGGCGAGGCTGGGCTCCAGCGGCAGGCCGACGGTCGCGCGCAGCTCGTCCGGGTCGGGGCGCACCCCGCGTTCGGCCAGGACGGCGGTGAGCAGGGTGGTGATGGCCCCCGGGGTGTCGGCGAGGGTGCCGTCGAGGTCGAACAGGACGCCGGCCGGCGCGCCGCCCGTCATGCCTGCTCCCCCGCCGGCCACCCGGCCCCGGCCAGGGCGGAGAGCGCGACCGACAGCTCGCCGGCCAGCGTGGCGGTGCTCAGCAGCAGGGAGCGGCCGGCCTTCGCGGTGCGGCCCTCGGTGGCCCGGGAGACCGCCTTCATCAGGAACGGGCTGACGGCGTTGCCGCTGACCCCGGCGGCGTCCGCCTCGGCGAGCGCCCGCTCGATCGCGGTCTCCACCACGACCGCGTCCAGCGCGTCCTCCTCCGCCACCGGCGTGGTGAGCAGGACCGTGCCGCCGCCGTTGACCTCCCAGTGCGCCCGGACGGTGCGCGCGGCCTGGCGGACGTCGTCCACCCGGTGGACCGGAACGTCGGTGGCGCGCGCGTAGAAGGCGGGCAGCCGGTCGGTGCCGTAGCCGAGCACCGGCACGCCGGCGGTCTCCAGGTACTCGGCGGTGAGCCGGGCGTCCAGGATGCTCTTGGCGCCGCCGCAGACGACGGTGATCCGGGTGCGGGTGAACTGGAGCAGGTCCGGCGAGATGTCGAAGGTCTGCTGCGCGCGGCGGTGCACGCCGCCGATCCCGGCGGTGGCGAAGACCGGGATTCCCGCCCGTTCGGCGATCACGATGGTGCCGGCCACCGTGGTGGCGCCGGCGCCGCCGCCGGCCAGCACCGGGCCGATGTCCCGGGCGCTGACCTTGGGCACGCCGGGGGTGGTGCGCAGCCGCTCGATCTGGTCGGCGTCGATGCCGACGAGCAGCCGGCCGTCGAGGATGCCGATGGTGGCGGGCACGGCGCCGCCGTCCCGGACCGCCTTCTCGATGGCGAGGGCGGCGTCGACGGACGGCGCGTTGGTGATGAGCGAGGACTCGAGCGCGACCACCGGCCGCCGCTCGGCCAGGGCGGTGCCGACTTCCTCGGTGATGGCGAGGAGCTGGTCCACGGCCATCGCCTCCTTTCTGGGCAGGGCTGGTCATCGTGGGTGTCCGCAGCCTGGCCGGGGCGGCTGGAGCAGTGGTCGAGCGGGCGTGGAGGGGGCGGTTCGACCGGTACTCGAGCGGGCGTGGACAGAGTGTGCGGCGCACCGCCCGCGGCCCTCTCGGCCGTTCCTCGGTGCTCAGTGATCCGATGCGCAGGGAGACGCGATGAACGGGAAAGTGAAGGCGGCGATCGGCGTCGCGATGACCGTGGCCAGCGTGGCCGGGGCCGGCGGGACCGCCGTCGCGGACACCGGCGCGGACACCGCCGACCGGCGGTCCGGTCAGGTCCTCTTCCACGACGAGTTCCGCGGCGGCTTCGACACCACCCAGACCTGGCAGCTGGGTTCGTCGAAGACCGCGACCGGCCAGACGCTGCCGCAGGGCGACGGCGTGATCACCGCGGGGCGCCGCGGCATCACCGTGGTGCCGACCGGCACCAACCCGGTGACCGGCCGGCCGGCCTTCGCCGCGACGACCGACCAGAACGCGACCGGCTTCGGCGGCGGCACCGGTGACCACCTCAAGTGGGTGGCGCAGCCGCGGCGTTCCTCCGCCAACGGTGTGCCGGTCCCGGACACCGGCGCGCTGGTCTGCTCCAGCAAGCTGTCCGTCCAGGCCGACTACGTCGACCACCATCCGTTCGGCAGCACGGTCGCCGACCCGCAGACCGATCCGCGGCTGGCCAGCGCGACGCTGATCTCGGTCGACCACACCACCCACACGGTGGCCAACCTGACGGTCACCAACGGCGAGATCCACGCGGTGTACGAGCGGCTGCCGATCCCCGGCAGCACGTACGCCGCGTACCACTTCTCCGTCCCGGTCGCCAAGCGCACCCCGGGCCGGACCGACACCCTGGAGATCAAGTTCGACCAGGGCGGACAGCGGGTCACCTGGCTGGTGAACGGCAAGGACGTGCTGTCCACCGACCGGATCGGCACGCCGGCCTTCGACCGCAAGTACCTGCGGCTGGACCACGGCGGCACGCCGGAGCAGGTCCGGGCGACCTCGGTGCAGTGCGGCCTGGGTACCGGCAACCTGCTGGACGGCGGCGGCGGCGTGAAGGACCGGGACAAGCGCGGCCTGGTCCGCCTCGACAGGGCGGAGGACTTCTACTACAAGCCGTCGCAGGGCGCGCCGGCCCAGCAGAGCTTCCTGGACGACAGCAGCCTGGAGCGCAACCGGCTCTGGGGCCAGGGCGTGACGCTGAACGTGCGCTCGTTCGACATGCGGTACGTGAAGTAGCGGGACGTGAAGTAGCCGACGGCGGCGGCCGGAAGGGGCCGCGGACCTCCTGGTCCGCGGCCCCTTCCGCGCGTCCTCGACGGTGTGCGGGCACGCGGACGGCCGGGGCCCGCCGGGAGGTACCGGCGGGCCCCGGCCGTCGGCCGGTGTGCGGTGTCAGCGCGCGGCGCTGCCGTAGAGGTCGTCGGCGACGGCGCGGCGGACCGTGGTGCGCCGGTCGTCGACGAGTTCCCACTGGTCGCCGTAGATCAGCCGGACCATCGCGGGGAAGCGCAGGAAGGCGTGCGGGAATCCGGCCGGCACCGCGCTGACCCGCTCCAGCGCGGCCAGTTGCTCGCCGTCGAGGGTCAGTTCGGCGGCGGCGAGGTTCTGCCGCAACTGCTCCTCGGAGGTGGCGCCGACCAGCGGGATCACCGTGCCGGGGCGCGAGCGCAGCCAGGCCAGCGCGACCTGCGCGGGCGGGCGGCCGACCGCCTCGGCGACGGCGAGCACCTCGCGGACGACGTCGTCGCCCTCGCCGCGGGCCCGGCCCCAGGCGACGGTGTCCAGCCGCCCGGTGCCGCCGGTCAGGTACTTCCCGGTGAGCCGGCCGTCGGCCAGCGGCCCCCAGGCGAGCACCGGGAGGTCGAAGGTGTGCGCCATCGGCAGGAGTTCGCGCTCGGCGGTGCGGTCGAGGAGGTTGTAGTGCAGCTGGAGGCCGACGAAGGCGGACCAGCCGCGCAGTTCGGCGAGGGTGTTGGCCTGGGCGACCTCCCAGGCGGGCCAGTCGGAGACACCGATGTGGAGCACCTTCCCGGCGCGGACGACGTCCTCCAGGGCGCGCATCACCTCGGGCACCGGGGTCAGGGTGTCCCGGGCGTGCACCCAGAGCAGGTCCAGGTGGTCGGTGCGCAGCCGGCGCAGGCTCGCCTCCAGCGAGGTGACGAGGTTCTTGCGGTGGTTGCCGGCCGAGTTGAGGTCCCCCGGCCGGGTCTGCATCGTGTACTTGGTGGTCAGCACGAAACGGTCGCGGCGACCGGCGAGGAGTTCGCCGAGCAGCGACTCGGCGGTGCCGTTGCCGTACTCGTTGGCGGTGTCGATCAGGTTTCCGCCGGCATCGGCGTACAGGTCGAGCAGGCGGCCGGGGACCTCGGGGGGCAGTTTCCAGTCGGTGCCGAAGGTCATGGTGCCGAGGGCGAGTTCGGAGACCCTCAGGCCCGACTTGCCGAGCAGCGTGTAGCGCATGTCAGCACGCTCCGTGGTTCGGGGGCCCCGGCCAGCCCGGGGCCCGGTCAGGATGGACGGGGCACGTCCAGCGCCGGGAGCAGGTGCTCCTCCTCGTAGGCGAAGTGCTCCTCCAGGCCGTTGATCGCCCGGTCGAGCTCCGCCCGGAGTTCGGCGACGTCGCCGCCCTCGGCCGCGAGAGCGCGCTCCAGCACCTCCTCCAGGCGGGCGAGCGCCTGCTCGACCACCTTGTGCTCCTCGCGCAGCCGGGTGATGGCGGGCGCGAGGTGCGGGAACTGCTGCTCGAAGGCGGTGAAGGAGCCGTCCTCGCGGGTGTGGTGCATCTGCAGTCCGTAGCAGAACGTGAGGCAGCGGCGGTGCAGTTGCCGGGTCAGGTCGGCGGCCGGACGGTCGGCACCCCCGCCGTCGAGCGCGGCCTCGACGGCGGCGCGGAGCTCGGCGAGCTCGGTGCGCAGCTCGTTGTGGTGGATGATCAGCTGACGGCCGATCATCTTGTTGCGCTCGTTGTCGGTGGAGAGGTCCAGCGGGTGCAGGGCGACCACCGGGATGACCCGGGTGGTCTTCTCCTGGTACTCGCGGAAGGCCGGGCTGATGGTGCTCTGCAGCTCGTACAGCCGGTCGCGCTCCTCGCCCTCCAGGACGACGGCGCGGGTGGCGAAGGGCTTCACGCGCCCCTCGTCGGTGCCGATCTCCAGGGTGACCTGGGGCGAGGCGACCAGGTTGTGGAACCAGTCGGGGTGCTCCGGGTTGCCGAGGTTGGAGGCGAACACCAGGTAGCGTCCGCCGTCGCGCAGGTAGATCGCGGGGTTGGTGTGCGGCTTGCCCGTACGGCGGCCGGCGGTGGTGAGCACCACCATCGGGGCGCCTTCGAACATGCCCCCCACCTTCCCGTTGTTCTCCCGGAACTCCTTGATGATCCGTTCGTTCCAGCTCATGAGGGCACTCCCATCGTTTGCTTTGAAAGCAAAGGTAAGCTAACGGGGCCGTCGCTGCCTGTCAACACCCGGCCGCGCCGTCACGCGTTCCCGCGCACCGTCAGCTCACGCACCCTCAACTCGGCTCCGGCCCCGAACAGTCGGCTCTCCGGGCGGCTGTGCTCGTCGACGAAGGCCTGCGCCACCGGGGCGCCGGCCCGCACGTCGGCGTAGAAGCCGGGCTCGGCGTCCAGCCGCACCAGCCCGCGCCCGTCCGGGCCCGCACCGTCCAGCAGCGTCAGAACCGCGAGCCCGGCGGCCGCCCCGCCCAGCCGCACCGGCTCGCCCGGCTCGCCACCGTGGTCCAGCAGCAGGTGCCGGCGCCCCGGCAGCCGGTGGCCGATCCGGTCCACCGCGAGCACCTCGGCGCCGTCCAGCAGCCAGGTCACCCGGCTGCCGGAACGATCCACCCGGACGGCGCAGTGGTGCCAGGACCCGGGCGTCCGCTCGGCCACCGGCACGGCGTGGCTGAACGCGGCGGGACGCGGGGCGTGCGGATCGGCGCCGGGCGGCGGCGGCAGGCACTCGTACAGCGCGTACACCCGGGTGTCGGTGAGCAGGAAGTCGAAGACCGTCCGGCTCACCGGGTCGAGAACCACCAGGCCCGCCGCCGCCAGCCGAAGGTCCGCCGCCGGGTCGGCCACCGCCGCGCCGAACGGGTGCCCCCCGGTGCCCGGGAAGCGCGCCGCCAGCACCGCCCCGACCGTCAGCGCGCCCCCGGCCGGCAGGTCGAACCCCGGCAGCGCGGAACGGGCGGTGTGCCGCACCAGGGCCGTCCACTTCAGGTGGTCGCCGCGGCCACCGCCGGGCGCGTCCGGGGCGCGGGTGGCCGTGAAGACCGGCTCGCCGGTGGCCCGGTCGGTGCCCGAGGAGCGCACCGCCAGGCCGTCCGCCGAGGCCGCGGCGACCCCGTCACCGCCGGCCTGCCAGAGCGCCCCGGTGTCGAACCCGGCGCGGAAGTCGTCGTGGAAGAGCACATCCGTCACACCGTCACCCTCGCGGCGGGGCCAGGATTCTGGCTTGAGTCCCGGTCCACCCCGGGTCAAGGCGCCCCCCGCACGCTCCCGACGACGACCAGCGGCCGACGGCCGACGACCCACCGGAGACGACCATGACCGAGCACCGCCGGACCGTGCTGCTGCTGCCCGGCCAGGGCGCCCAACGCGAACGCATGGCCGCCGGCCTGTACGGCGGCGAACCGGTCTTCACCGAGCACCTGGACCGGTCGTTCGCCGCCCTCGGCGCCCGCGGCGAGCAGCTGCGGCGGGCCTGGCTGCGGCCCGCCCCCGACCCGGCCATGGACGACGCCGCGACCGCCCAGCCGCTGCTGCTGGCCGTCGGCCACGCGCTCGGCCGGGCCGTCGAGGCCGCCGCCGGCCGGCCCGCGCTGCTGCTCGGGCACAGCGTCGGCGAGCTGGCCGCCGCGGCCCTCGCCGACGTCTTCCCCGCCGACCGGCTGTCCGTCCTCGTCGACGCCCGCAGCGGCGACCTCGGCCCGGGCACCCGCGGCGGCATGCTCGCCGTCGCCGCGGCCCCCGCCGACCTGCCGCCCCGGCTCGGCCCCGGCGTCGCCCTCGCGGCCGTCAACGGCCCCCGGCAGACCGTCCTCGCCGGCCCGTCCGCCGCCCTCGGCGCCACCGCTGAGCGGCTGCGCGCGGCCGGCCGCACCGTCCGCGCCCTGCGCTCCGCCCACGCCTTCCACTCCCCCGCCCTGGCCTCCACCGCCCACCGCTTCGGCACCGCGCTCGCCGGACTCGGCCCGCAGCCGCCGCGCACCCCCGTGCTCTCCGCGTGCACCGCCGCCGAGGTCCGCCCCGAGGAGGCCCGCGACCCGCGGTTCTGGGCCGGCCAACTCGCGCTCCCGGTCCGCTGGTGGCCCGCGCTGTCCGCCCTGCTCGACCGCTCCGGCACCAGCCCCGGTCTGCTCCTGCTGGACGCCAGCCCCGACCGCAGCCTCTCCACCCCCGCCCGTCACCACCCCGCCGTCCGCTCCGGCGCCACCGTCATCGCCCCCCTCCTCGCCGCCCCCCTGCGCACCGGCACCCCCGCCGACCTCACCGCCTTCCACGCCGCCCTCGCCCAGGTGCCCCGGACCGCCTGAGCCCGGACCGCCCGAGCCCGGGCCGGGGGCCCGCGTCCGGAGCCGGGCCGGCGACCGGTGCTCCAGCGGGGGTGGAGGGGGGCTCCAGAGCGGGGCCGGAGGGTGGGGGGTATGACAGCTGAGCCGTATCGGGAGAGCGTGCTCTGGTCGGTGGTGCTGCCGGTGCGGCCCTTCGGGGTGGCGAAGCAGCGGCTGGCCCGGCACAGCGGACGTCACCATGCCGAGCTGGCGCACGCGTTCTTCCTGGACACCCTGCGGGCCGTACGGGCCACGCCCGGGGTCGGGCTGGTCCTGGTGGTGACCGACGACCCGCTGGCCGCCCGGCAGGCGCACACACTGGGCGCGGCGGCGGCGCCCGAGGGACGGCACGCCGGGCCGGACGCGGCCGCCCTGGCGGGGGCCGCCACGCTCGCCCCGGACAGCCCGGTGGCCGTGCTCGCCTCCGACCTGCCCACCCTGCGGCCCGAGGAGCTGGCCGAGCTGCTGGCGCGGGCGCGGCGCCACCGCCGGGCCCGGGTCGCCGACCACACCGGCGCCGGCACCACCGCGGTGACCGCGCTGCGGGCCGCCGAGCTGGTCCCGTCCTTCGCCCGGGCGGCCGGCGCCGGGGAGCCGGCGCTGGCCGCCGGACCCGGTCTGCGGCTGGACGTCGACACCCCGGCCGACCTCGCCCGGGCCCGCGCCCGGGGGCTGGGGCTGTTCTCCGCCGCCGTCCTCGACACCTGGGTCCGCCCGCCGGCCGCCCGCGCCCGCCGCACGGGTGCACCGGTCTGACGCACCGCCACCGCGCCCCGGGCACGCGAACGGCCCCGGCCTTCCCCGGCCGGGGCCGTTCGCACGCGGGCGGGCGTCAGGCGTAGCACTCGGGCAGACGTCCGCCGTTGTGTTCGACCATCTCCCCGAAGATCCGCACCACGTCCAGGGCGGCGCCCTCCGCCGCTCCGGTCAGCTCGGCGAAGGCGCGGTGCAGGTTGCCGACCACCCGTTCGCCGTCCAGCCAGTGCGGGAAGGGGCCGGGGCCCGCGTCCCGGGCGGTCTCCAGCGGGGTCAGCCCGGCGGCGAGGCCCGCCTCGGCGGTGCTCAGCAGCCACTCCAGGTAGCCGGCCGTCTCGTCCAGCAGCTCCGGTCCGGCGACCGGACCGTGGCCGGGGACGACCGTCCGGGGGGCGAGTTCGCGCAGCCGGTCCAGGGTGCGCAGGGTGCCGCGCACCGAGCCCATCAGCAGGAACGGCGTGCAGCCGGAGAGCAGCACGTCCCCGGCGAACAGCACGCCGTCCTGCGGCAGCCAGACCAGGGTGTCCCCGGTGGTGTGCGCGGGCCCGAAGTGCAGGAGCTCGACGGGCCGTTCGCCGACGTGCACGGTCAGCCGGTCCCGGTAGGTGAGGTGCGGCAGCCGCACCTCGACGCGGCCCCAGTCCACGGCCGGCCACAGCCCGGTGAGGCCGAGGCCGGCCTCGGCCATCTCGCGGCGGGCGTTCTCGTGGGCGACCAGGGCCGCCTGCGGCGCCGCGACCCCGGCGCCGAAGACGTGGTCGCCGTGGAAGTGGGTGAGCACCAGCAGCCGGGGCGGCACGGCGGTCAGGCCGGTCAGGGTGGCGCGCAGCCGGCGGGCCCGCCGTTCGGTCGCGGCGGTGTCGACGAGCAGGCTCTCGCCGCCGCCGAGCACCACGCCCGCGTTGCTGAGGCACCAGCCGCCGGGGTCCTGGACGTGGGCGAAGACCCCGTCGGCGACCTCCTGGAGGCGGATCCGGTCGGCGTCCGGGACGCCGCCGTGCGGGGCGGCCGGCCCGGTCATCGGGCCGCCCCGGAGGCGGGGGCCGCGGTGCCCTCGACGAAGGAGCGCGCCCACTCCAGGGTGCGCAGGCTGTTGCCGCCGAGCGCCGCCCGCACCCGTGCGCGCACGGCCGCGAGGTCCGGGTCGGGCCCGAACAGCCGGGGCAGGGCCGCCGCGTCGAGCGCCACCCGGTGCACGGCGGTGACGGCGGTCCCGGCGCCGTGCGGGGTGAGGATCCACGCGCCGCTGTGGCCGAGCAGTCCGGCCGGCGGGGTGGTCTGCTTGTAGACGATCCGCCGGTGCGGGAAGCAGAGCCGCACCGAGCGGGTCCGGTGCTCCGAGCCGTCCTCGGCGCGGGTGTCCATGGTCAGCCGCTGGACCTCGGCCCCGCCGGTGACCGGCGTCGCGGCGGCGGTCTCCAGGTCGACGGCCGCCACGTGCGGCAGCCGGTCCGGCCACAGGTCGGCCCGGTGCAGGACGTCGTACACCGCCTCGGGCGGACCGGCCACCTCCACCCGGTCCTCGAAGGAGAACACCAGCTCCTCCAGCGGTTCCGGGCGTTCGGCCCAGGAGCGGACGGCGCCGATCTCCTGCCCGCTGTTGCCGTCCAGCGCCCGGGCGATCCGCTCGGACTGCTCGGGCGCCCCGACGGTGGCCCACTCGTGCCCGAGCACCAGCCGGGTGGTGCGCTCGCCGTCGACGCCGGGCGCGAACTCCCAGTGGCCGCCCATCCAGGTGACCGGGGGGCTCGGGGCCTCCTGGCGGAAGTCGATCCGCAGCCGTTCGCGGTCGAGGGTGCGCAGCGACGTCCAGCTGCGCACCTCCTCGCCGACGACGGCCCACAGCCGGATCCGTTCGGAGTCGAGGTCGGACTCCAGCACGTCGGCGGCGACGCAGGGCGGGAAGAGCAGCGGCCAGCGGGTGACGTCGGCGATCAGCCGGAACGCCCGGTCGGCGGGGGCCCGGAGGTCGGCGGTGTGCTCGGCGGTGCGGCGCAGCGGTGTCGCCGGTGCGGGGGGTGGTGCGGGCGGTGGCGTGGTCATGGGTCTCTCCGTCGCAGGGGTCGTTCCGTGGTCGGGGCTGCTAGTAATTACCCAGGCCGCCGCAGATGTTGAGCGCCTGGGCGGTGATCGGGGCGGCCTCGTCGCTGACCAGGTAGCCGACGAAGGCGGCGACCTCGGCGGGCTCGGTGTAGCGGCCCAGCGGGATCTTGGCGAGGAACCGCTCCAGGACCTCCTGTTCGGTGACGCCCCACAGGGCGGCGAAGCCCTGGCGCACGCCCTCCGCCATCGGGGTCTCGACGTAGCCGGGGCAGACCGCGTTGACGGTGATGCCGCTCTTGGCGAGCTCCAGGCCGAGCGCCTTGGTGAACCCGACCACGCCGTGCTTGGACGCCGAGTACGGCGCCCCGTAGAGCACGCCCTGCTTGCCGCCGGTGGAGGCGATGCTGACGATCCGCCCGCTCGCGCGCTCGCGCATCCGGCCGGTGGTGAGCACCTCCCGGGTGATGAGGAAGACGCTGTTCAGATTGGTGTCGATGACGTCGTACCAGGTCTCGTCGGGCAGGTCGGCGGTGACCCCGCCACCGCCCCGGCCGGCGTTGTTCACCAGCACCTCCACCGGGCCGTACCGCTCGACGGCGGCCGCGACCCAGCCCCGCACCTCGTCGCGCGAGCGCACGTCGCAGGCGGCGCCGTCCGCCGTCAGGCCCTGCGCACGCAGCTCCTCGACGGTGGCGGCGACCTGCTCGGCGTCCCGGGCGGCGAGGAAGACGGGGTGGCCGCGGCGGGCCAGGGTCTCGACGACGGCCCGGCCGATGCCCCGGGTGGCCCCGGTGACCAGGGCCGCTCCGCGCTGTTGCTCCGCCATGGCGGCGCTCCTCTCTCGAACTCGGATGGGTGGGCGTTCGCTCAGGCCGCTTCGGCCATCGCGCTGTTCACCAGGTCGAGCAGCTGACGCGGGGTCTCCACGGTCGCCACCACGTCGTCCGCGAGGTCGGTGCCGTAGCGGCGGGTGATCACCGCGGCCGTCTCCAGCAGGGCCAGCGAGTCGTAGCCGAGGTCGGTGAACGGCAGATCCAGGGCCTCGGGGTCGATCCGGGTCTGCTCGTCCTCGCCCGCGCACTCGGCGAGGATGCCGCGCAGGTCGTCGAAGGTCAGGCGGCTCATGGCCGGTCCTCCCGGGTGGTGTCGGGGTCGGGTTGGCGGGTCGTCCGGGGGGCGTCCGGGCCGGGGGCGGGCCGGACGGCGGGCCGGGTGTCCGGGCCGGGGGCGCGCACCACGAGGGCGGAGTTGAAGCCGCCGTGGCCGCGGGCCAGCACCAGCGCGGCCCGCACCCGGGCCGGGCGCGGTTCGCCGCGCACCAGGTCGAGCCGGTGGCCGGGCACCGGCCGGGTGATCCGCGCGGCCGGCAGCACGCCGTCGCGGATCGCCAGCAGGGCGGCGGCGGTGTCCAGCGGCGGCCCGCCCCCGGTGAGCCGCCCGGTGAGGGTCTTCGGCACGCTCACCGGGACGCCGTACGGGCCGAACAGCGCCTCGACGGCCGCCGCCTCGGCGTCGTCGCGCTCGCGGACGCCGGCCGCGTCGGCGAACACCACGTCGATGTCCCCGGCGGCGAGGCCGGCGTCGGCGAGCGCGAGCCGGGCGGCCCGTTCCAGCCCGGGCGGGCGGCCCGAGCCTGGCGCCGGGTCGAAGGTCGCCGCGTAGCCGGCGATCTCGCCGTACACCTGGCGGGCCCCGCGCGCGGCGGCGGCCGTGCCGCTCTCCACGATCAGGACGGCGCCGCCCTCGCCGGGCACGTGGCCGGCGGCCTCGGTGTCGAACGGCAGGTACGCCCGCTCCGGGTCGGCGACCAGGGAGACCCCGCCGCCGGACAGGTGGGCGACCAGCCCCCAGGGATCGAAGGCGGACTCCACCCCGCCGCTGACCACCAGCGCGCCGCCCCGGCGCAGGGTGCGCCGGGCGTGGCCGAGCGCGTCCAGGCCGCCGGCCTGGTCGGCCACCAGGACGCTGCTCGGGCCGCGCATGCCGTGCCGGATCGAGATCTGGCCGGTGTTGGCGGCGTAGAACCAGGCGAACGACTCGTAGACGCTGACGTGCTGCGGGCCCTTGGTCCACAGCTTGCGGGCCTCGCGGTGGGTGAACTCGAAACCGCCGGTGGCGTTGGAGGTCACCACGCCCATCCCGTACTCGGGCAGCGCGGCCGGGTCGGCCCCGGAGTCGGCGAGCGCCCAGTCGGCGGCGGCGACCGCGAGCCGGGTGACCCGGTCGGTCTGCGGCAGCAGCCGGCCGGGCAGGTGCGCGGCGGCGTCGAAGTCGGGGATCAGCCCGGCCAGCCGCACCGGGTACCGGGAGGCGTCGTAGCGGGTGATCGGGCGGATCCCGCTCTCGCCGCGCAGGGTCGCCGCCCACCAGGCCTCGGTGCCCAGGCCGTTGGGCGCGGCCACGCCGATGCCGGTGACCACGGCGGTGTCCGGCGTGCTCGCGCCGTCGGCCGGCCGGTCGGTCGCGACGGCCGCTCGGGTGTCGGGGCCGCTCATGCCGCGTCCGCCCGGGTCAGCACCATCGCGCTCTGGAAGCCGCCGAAGCCGCTGCCGACCGACACCACGGTGTCCAGCCGGGCCTCCCGGGCCTCGTTGGGCACGTAGTCGAGGTCGCACTCGGGGTCGCGCTCGTGCAGGTTGGCGGTGGGCGGGACGGCCCCGTACTCCATCGCCAGCGCGCAGGCGGCGATCTCGATCGAGCCGATCGCGCCCAGCGAGTGGCCGACCATCGACTTGATCGAGCTGACCGGCACCCGGTAGGCGTGGTCGCCGAGCGCCAGCTTGAAGGCCATCGTCTCGTGCCGGTCGTTCTGCTTGGTGCCGGAGCCGTGGGCGTTGACGTAGTCGACGGCCTCGGGCGCGCGGCGCGCCTCGGCCAGCGCGAACCGGACCGCCTCGGCCATCTCCCGGCCGTCCTTCTTCAGCCCGGTCATGTGGTAGGCGTTGCAGCGCGTGGCGTACCCCGACAGCAGCCCGTAGACGTGCGCGCCGCGGGCCCGGGCGTGCTCCAGCTCCTCCAGGACGAACATCGCGGCGCCCTCGGCGATCACGAACCCGTCGCGGCCGCGGTCGAAGGGGCGCGAGGCGTGGGCCGGGTCGTCGTTGCGCACCGAGGTGGCGCGCACGGCGTCGAAGCAGGCGACGGCGATCGGCGAGATCGGGGTGTCCGCGGCGCCGGCCAGCATGACGTCCGCGCTGCCCTCGGCGATCAGGTCGCGGGCGTGGCCGACGGCGTCCAGCCCCGAGGTGCAGCCGGTGGAGACCACGGTGGCCGGGCCCTCCGCGCCGGCCGTCCAGGCCACCTCGGCCGCCAGCGAGCTGGGCACGAAGGCGTCGTACAGGTGCGGCGACAGGTACGCGCCGTCGACCTCCCACTTCCGGCCGCTGTCGCTGAGGACCAGGTACTCCTGTTCCAGGGTGGTCGTGCCGCCGACGGCGCTGCCGACGCTGACCCCGACCCGGTGCGGGTCCAGGGCGGCGAACTCCAGCCCGCTGTCGGCGATGCACTCACGGGCGCTGACCACGGCGAACTGGGCCGCCCGGTCGAGCCGGCGGACCTCCCGGGGGGTCAGTCCGTGCAGCGCGGGGTCGAAGTCCACCTCGGCCGCCATCCGCGAGCGGAAGCGGCCGGGGTCGAAGAGCGAGATGGTCCTGGTGGCGGTGCGCCCGGAGACGAGCAGGTCCCAGAACGCCTTGCGGCCGATCCCGCCGGGTGCGACCACCCCGATCCCGGTGATGGCGACGCTTCGGTTCACAGCCGGTCCTCCTTCCTTCCGTCGGCCCTCGACACCGTCAGTTCGCGGCGGGGACGCGGGCGTCGACGTACGCGATGAAGGCGGCCGGCGTCTTCAGGTCGTCGAGGTCCTCGTCGGGGATGGCGACGGCGTAGTCGTCCTGGATCCGCACGGCGATCTCGTAGACCACGATGGAGTCGAAGCCGAGGTCGCCGAACTCGTTGTCGACCGAGGCCGCGTCGAGCTCGCCGCCGTCGGTGCCCTCGAAGCACTTCGCCACGATCTGCTGGAAGTCGGTGAGCGTGAAGCCAGCCATGGGGTTTCCGTTTCCTTCCGTCCGGTGAACACCGCCACCGTCGGCGCCCCGGCTGGGGCTGCGGTCGAGCCGCGCTGGACAGCACCGGGGGCGCACGGCTCCAGCCGGGTTCCAGGGGCCGCCGGGAGGCTGGCCGCGGAGTTCCGACGCGAGCGGCGTGAAGGGGAGTCGACGATGGCCGAGCAGGGGACGGGGCGGGGTGCGGGACGGCCCGGGCGGCCACGGCCGCAGGGGTTGCGGGCGGCGCCGGCGGGCCACAGCCGGCTGCTCGGGGTCGGCGGGTACCGGCCGCACCGGGTGGTCGGCAACGCCGAGCTGGGCCGGATGATCGGGCACCCGGAGGAGTGGATCACCGGCCGCAGCGGCATCGTCGAACGCCGGTTCGCCGGGCCGGACGAGACCCTGGCGGTGATGGGCGCGGCCGCCGCCGAGAAGGCGCTGGCCCGGGCCGGGGTGCGGCCCGCCGACATCGACCTGGTGCTGCTGGCGAGCACCTCCAACATGCTGATGACCCCGCCGACCGCCGTCCGGATCGCCCATGAGCTGGGCGCGCACGGCGCCACCGGGATCGACCTCTCCGCCGCCTGCGCGGGCTTCTGCCACGCGCTGGCGCTGGCCGCCGACTCGATCGGCTCCGGCAGCGCCGGGCACGTCCTGGTGGTGGGCGCCGAGCGGATGACGGACATCGTCGACCCGACGGACGACTCGATGGCCTTCCTGTTCGCCGACGGCGCCGGCGCGGCGGTGGTCGGCCCGGCGGAACGGCCCGGGATCGGGCCGGTGGCACGGGCCGCCAACGGCCGGTTCTTCGACTCGCTGCGGATGTCGCGCGGGTGGGACGCCTACGCCGGCTCGCCCGGCACGACGGAGCGGCCCTGGCTGCGGATGGACGGCCGGCGGGTGTTCCGCTGGGCGATGGAGGAGGTCTGCCCGGGGGCGCGCCGGGCGCTGGACGGCGCCGGGGTGGCGCCCGCGGAGCTGGACGTGTTCGTGCCGCACCAGTCCAACGCCCGGATGATCGACCTGATGGCGCAACGGCTGGGACTCGGCCCGGACACGGCCGTCTCCTACGACGTGGCCCGCACCGGGAACACCTCCTCGGCCTCGGTGCCGCTGGCCCTGGAGGCCCTGCTGGAGGCCGGCGCGACCGGGCCGGGCGACACCGCCCTGCTGGTCGGTTTCGGCGCCGGCCTCAACTACGCGGGCCAGGTCGTCCTGCTGCCCTGACCGCCCGTGGGGTCCGGCGGGTCAGCCTGTGCGGCGGTCCTCGGCGTCGAAGTGGGCGAGGGTGTGGGCGGCGGGGGTGAGGGCGTGGTGGAGGGCGTGGCGGGTGGTGGCGGGGAGGCCGCCGAGGGCCTCGGCGAGTTCGTCGGTGAGGTCGTGGGCGATCTCGGCGGCGACGGCGGCGGGCGGGGTGCGGGGGCCGAGTTTGCTGACGGCGGCGGCCGCCCGGGTGGGGGTGAGCAGGGCGGCGGCCCGGACCAGGAGCCAGGCGGGGACGCCGGCCGCGCCGTCCGGCGGCGGCAGGTAGGGGCGGGCGCCGTCGAAACGTTCGTCCTCGGCGAAGGCGGGCTGCTTGACCTTCAGCAGCGGTCGCGGCCCGGCCTCGGGCGGCCAGGCGCCGGCCGGTTTGAGGACGTAGCCCTCGGCGAGGTTGCCGGGCAGGCCGGGCAGGCCGAGCAGGGCGGGCAGGCGGGTGGGGAAGGTGGCGGGCAGGTCCTGGAGCGTGGTCAGGGCGCCGTGGCCGAGCGCGGGGACGCAGACGAGCCCGGCGGCGGACGCGGCCTCGCGCAGGGCGCGGTCGGCGAGCCAGCGGCGGCCGTCGGCGCCCTCGACGGTGGCGTCGAAGGGCAGCCAGTGCAGGCCGGGCGCGTACCAGACGCCGGTCTGCACCGGCTGGACCCCGTCGGCGGCGGGCACCTCGGGGTGCGGGTAGCCGCCGCCGGCGAGTTCGCCGTAGACGGTCACCACCGCGCCGGGGTCCGCCGCCCCGCGCACCGCCGCCGCGAACCGGGCCGCCGCGACCGCGAGCGCCGGCCAGATCCGGCTGACGCCGAAGAAGTCGTCGAGCGCGTCGTCGCCGAGCAGTTCGCGCCGCTTGGCGGGCCGCACGCCCTCCCGGTCGCAGACGACGGCGAAGTGCGCCCCGTGCACCTTCTCCACCGCGACCCACGCGCGGGCGCCGCAGGCCGCGACGCCTCCGCGGGCCGGGATCTTGGGGTAGGGGTGCAGGGCCCGGTCGACGGTCATGCCACGGATCATCACCGGCCCGCCGCCGCCCGCGCAACGGGATTGCGGGCGGCCCGGGCGCCGGCGCGGGTCAGCCGGCCGTCCGGTGGGCGTCGATCCAGGGGCGCAGCGCGCCGATCCGGGTGTAGACGCCGGCGTTGCCGGGCCGGCCGCAGCCCACGCCCCAGGAGATGACGCCGATCAGGACGCCGCCCTGGACGAGCGGGCCGCCGCTGTCGCCCTGGCAGGCGTCCTTGCCGCCGGCGTCCTCCCCCGCGCAGATCATGCGGTCGGTGACGACGGAGGGCCCGTACTCCTGGCGGCACCCCTCGCGCCTGATCAGCGGGACGGTGACGATGCGGGCGGCCGCGGACAGCTGGCCGTCCTCGGCCGTGGCGCCCCAGCCGGAGGCCTGGGCCCTGCCGGAGGAGGGGTCGTTGCCGGTGGCGGCGAGCGGGAGCGCGGCGATGCCGCTGCCGCCGAGCGGGGTGGCCAGGCGCAGCAGGGCGAGGTCGTTGTCGAGGGTCGCGGAGCTGTAGGAGGGGTGCAGGAGGACGGACGTGACCTTGACCCGCACCCCGCCAAAGGCGTGCTGGAGGCTGCCGGCCCGCACGGTGAGCGCGCCGGCGTCCCCGGCCGCGACGCAGTGGGCGGCGGTGAGGATCGTCGTGGGGTCGAGGACGGTGCCGCCGCAGAAGTGCGAGCCGCGGGCGAGGGAGACGAGGTAGGGGGTCTGGCCGGCGGTCGCCGCGGTGCCGCCGACGATGGCGTGCGCCGGGGCCGCGGCGGTCAGGGCCGCCGCGGCGGCGAGCAGGGTGGTGACGAGGACGACGAGGGTGTGCCTGAGGCGGGTTCGCATGGTCGGTGCTCCGTCTCTGTCGTGGTGGGCCTCCGTTCGCAGGCAAAGGGTAGTGACGGCACGTCAGGCGATGAAGGGAGAAAGAGACAGTCAGATCATCCGACCATCCTGGCGAGGTCCAGGAAGAGCGCCGCGGACCAGCCGAAGCCGGAGGTGGCGCGGGACGCGCGGGCACCGGTCAGCGGGTTCCAGTACTCGTAGAGGCCGCCCGCGTCCCGGACCATGGCGAGGGTGCGCTCGCGCAGCTCGGCGGCCGTCTCCGGGAATCCCGAGCGCTCCAGCCCCTCCACCAGCAGGTAGTTGACGTTCAGCCAGACCGGGCCGCGCCACATCGCCTCCGGGTCGAAGGCGGGGTCGTCGAAGGCCACGGTGGGCACCGGCCGCTCGCCCCAGTAGGCCGGTGAGCGCAGGGTCCGCTCCAGCGCGGCGGCGACCTCGGCGGGCAGCCGGCCGGTGAACAGGGGCATCAGGTCGAGCGCGGTGCGCACGGGCACGGGGGCGCCCGCCGCCAGGGTGGTGAAGCGGGTGCCGTCCCAGCGCCGGTCCACCAGCAGCCGGGCGTGGGCGGCGGCGCGCTCGCGCCAGCGGGCGGCCTCGGCGGGGCGGGCGAGGACGGCCGCGATGTCGGCCAGCCGGTCGGCCTCCAGGACGAGGTAGGAGTTGAGGTCGGGCGGCTCGGCGCGCGGCCCGTAGTCCCAGACCGGGCTGTCGTCGAGCCCGGAGGAGTAGGGGTGCAGGTACTCGGGCAGGCCGTCGCCGTCCGGGTCGGAGGCGGCGAACCACCACGCGTGCGCGCGCACCAGCCGCGGGTAGACGGCGGCGAGGAAGGGGATGTCCGGGTCGGTCTCGTGGACCTTCCAGACGGCCCAGGCGGCCAGGGGCGGTTTGGTGACCGGGACCGGCGCGCGCTCGGGGCGCGCGCCGTTGGCGCTGCCGACGTGCTCGGCGAGGCGGGCGTGGTCGGCGCGCGGCAGATCGGTGGTGTCGGCCAGCACGCCGTGGTCGTGCACCACGTCGGGCAGCCGGCCGTCGGGCAGCTGGTGGTCCAGGAGGAGCAGGATCTGGTCCCGGGCGAGCGCCGGGTCGCCGTGCCGCAGGGCGACGGCGTGGAACAGGGCGTCCCAGTTCCAGACGCCGACGTAGCCGTACTTGGAGGGGACCAGGCCCTCGCGCCCGGCGATCGGCAGCAGGTTGACGGCCAGGGTCCACCAGGCCGTCCGGGCCCGCCCGGCGAGGTCGGGGCGGACGGCCGGCATCCGGGCGAACCAGTCGGCCCAGCGGGCCTCGGCGGCGGCGCGCACGGCGGGGGCGGACCACTCCCCCGGCGGGCCGACCAGGACGTGGCAGCCGTCGAGCGCGAGGCCGCGCGCCGTGCCGTCCGGCAGCCGCCAGGAGGCCCGCGCGCCGTGCCCGGCGAGCACCAGGGTGGCCGGGTCGGCGAACAGCAGCGACACCCCGCCGGCGAAGGCGACCTCGACGGGCGTGGCCGCGACGACCGGCAGCGGGGTGCCGGCGGCGTCGTGCACCAGGAGCCCGGTGAGCTCGGTGGTGGCGGCGAGCGGGGTCTCGTACTCGGCCCGGGCGACGCGCAGGCCCTCGCCCCGGTCCGCTCCCGCGGTGACCAGCAGCCGGGCGCCGCGTTCGGTGAACGGCCGCTCGACGAGGTCGAGTTCCACGCCGTACGCAGGAGATCGGGACATCAGCGGCCTCCCAGGCCCGAGGAGGCCATGCTGTTGAGGATCTTGCGCTGCCCGATCAGGAAGGCGATCAGCATCGGCACCACGGTGATCGCGGAGAGCGCCGCGGTGAGGCCGTAGTCGATGCCGCCGCGCTGGGAGTTGAAGGAGTCGAGCAGCAGCGGGACGGTGAACAGCTCGGAGCTGTTGAGGAACACCAGCGGGAAGAAGTAGCTGTTCCAGCTGGCCAGGAAGACGATGATGCCGAGCGTCCACAGGCCGGGGCGGATGTTCGGCAGGACGATCCGCCAGAAGATCGTCCAGCGGCCGGCGCCGTCGATCCGGGCCGCCTCCTCCAGTTCGACCGGGACGGCCCGGATGAACTGGCGCAGCAGGAACACGGCGAAGGGGTTGGCGACGGCGGGCAGGATCAGCGCCAGGTGCGAGTCGATCAGCTGGAGCTTGGCCAGCATGATGTAGAGCGGCACGATGGTGACCTGCGCCGGGACCATCTGGGTGGCCAGGAAGAGGCCGAACAGCGGCCCGGAGCCGCGGAACGGGATGCGGGCGAAGGCGTAGGCGGCCATCGCGCCGGTGAGCAGGGTGGCGGCGACGGTGATCGCCGCGATGTACATGCTGTTCCAGTAGGCCCGGCCGATCGGCACCCCGCCCAGCACGTCGGGGTAGTTGCGCGTGCGCCAGGGCGAGGGCAGCCAGGCCAGCGGCTCGTTGATCATCTGGCTGACGCCCTTGAAGGAGGTCAGCACCATCCAGACGAACGGGAACAGCATCAGCAGGCCGCCGAGGACGAGCGCGGTGTGCAGGAGGAGCTGCCGGGGGGCGGTGGTGTGGCGGACGGTCATGGCGGCGCCTCAGGACTCGTAGTGGACGAGGCGCTTCTGCGCCTGGAACTGGACCGCCGTGACGACCAGGGTCAGCAGCAGCAGGAGCAGCGCGGCGGCGCTGGACAGGCCGAAGTGGAACTCCCGGAAACCCTGCTGGTAGACCTTGTAGACGATGGTCTGGGCGCCCTCGTTGTGGTCCGGGTTCACCAGCACGTAGACGAGGTCGAAGGCCTGGAACGAGCTGATCACCGACACCACCACGGTGAAGAAGACGGTGGGCGACAGCAGCGGCAGGGTGACCGAGCGCAGGGTCTGCCACGGCCCGGCGCCGTCGATCCGGGCGGCCTCCAGCAGGTTGACCGGGACGGTGGCCAGGCCGGCCAGGAAGATCACGACGTTGAGCCCGAGGGAGGACCAGATCGTCACGACCGCCACGGCGACCACCACCCAGTCCGGGTCCGCCAGCCAGTCGGGCAGGGTGACGCCGAACAGGTCGTGGACGGTGCCGTTGAGGATGCCGTCGGCGCCGCCGCCGAGGATCATCTGCCAGATCACCGAGACCGCGACCGAGCTGGTGACCACGGGCAGGAAGTAGACCACCCGGTAGGCGGTGCGCCCGCGCACGCCGTGCAGGGCGAGCGCGATCAGCAGGGCGAGGACCAGGCCGCCGGGCACGGTGATCAGGCCGATCTTGAGGGTGTTCCACACCGCGCGGCCGAACTCGGGGTCGGTCAGCTGGGTGCGGAAGTTGTCCAGGCCGACCCAGGTGGCGTCGCCTAGGCCGTCCCAGCGCAGGAAGGACAGGACCACGGCGAAGCCGAGCGGGCCGACCAGGAAGACCAGCAGCCCGAGCAGTTGGGGGGCGAGGAAGACCAGCGCCCAGCGGCGGTCGCGGCGGCGCCAGAGCGGCTCGCGGCCGCCGCGCGCGGCGGGGGCGGCGGGGGCGGGCCCGGCGGCGGAGCGCTTGCGCCGCCGGGCCGCCGCCTGGGTGACGGCGCTCACCCCTGCTTCCCCTTCATGCCGTCGACCAGGCTCTGGAGCTGGGTCATGCCCTCGTCGAAGCCGACCTTGCCCTCCCAGATCTTCATCAGCTGGTCGTTGATCGCCTTGGTCAGGCCGGGGACGGCGACCTCGTCGGGGTAGTTGGCGAAGCCGCGGTCGCGCACGTCCAGGAAGGTCCTGGCGTGCGGCGGGTAGGCGCCGTCGGTCACCACGTTCTCGGCGCCGCGCACGGACGGGACGCCGCTGCCGCCCTTGAGCCGCAGCTGCTGGCCCTCCTTGCCGACGAACTCGGTCAGGAAGGTGAAGGCCTCCTTCTGGTGCTTGCCGTCCTTGTTGATGGCCAGGTAGGAGGCGGCGACGGCGCCCGGGATCGGCTGCCCGGACTCGGAGGGGAACGGCACGATGTCGTAGCCGGTGCGGTCGCCGCCCTTGTCGATGCCCTCGATCACCCAGCGGCCGCCGGCGTAGAAGCCGGCCTTGTGCTTGATGAACTGGGTGGCCGCGCCGTTGCCCTCGGGCAGCAGGTCGGCGGAGGCGAAGGTCTTGGCCCGGTAGCCGTCGGCGAGGGCCTTGAGCGCCTGGCGGGTCTTCGGGTCGGTGGTCGCGACGAACTTCCCGCCGTCCCAGACCTTGCCGCCGAAGCCGTTGACCATGCTGTAGTTGGCGCCGTACCAGTTCCAGAAGATCGTGCCGGTCTTGTCCGCGGCCTTGAGCTTGGCGTTCATCTCCTGGAACTTGGCCATGGTCCACTGGCCGGCCTCGTTGAGCGCGGCCGGGTCCTCGGTGATACCGGCGGCGGCCAGTACCTTCTGGTCGAACCAGAGCACCTCGGGGTTGGTGTCGTTGGGGACGCCGTAGGTGACGCCGTCCTTCTTGGCGCCGCCGTAGATGCCCTCGAAGAAGTCGGCGGGCCTGCTGCGGCTGTCCGGTCCGGCCAACTGGGCGTCCAGCGGGGCGAGCACGCCGTCGGCGACCAGCTTGCCGATGTAGTCGTCGCCGACGTAGAAGACGTCGGGGGCGGTGCCGGAGGTGAGCTGGGTGAGCAGCTTGGGCTGGTAGTCCTCGTAGGAGGCGACCTGCTCCAGCTTGAGGGTGATGTTCGGGTGCTTCTTGGCGAACTCGTCGGTGAAGGCCTTGAAGACCGCCGTGTCCTCGGCCGAGCCCCAGGTCGACCAGCGCAGGGTGACCTTGCCGCCGTCGGCCTCGGAGCCGCCGGCGCCGCCCGCGCCGTTGGTGCCGCTGCACGCGCAGACGGTGGTGGCCAGCGCGAGCGCGGCGGCGGCCAGGGCTGTTCTTCTCGTGAAAGCGGACAACGGGTGCCTCCTGGGCCTTCGTGAGGGGATGGGGGTGTGAGCGTCGGACCTGCGGGGGTCAGGCGAGGCCGCCGCCGTCGACGACGAGGGCGGAGCCGGTCATGTAGCTGCTGGCGTCGCCGGCCAGGAACAGCACGGCGGCGGCGATCTCCTCCGGCGAGCCGGCCCGGCCCATCGGCCGGTCGGCGGCGTCCTTCTCGAAGGCCGCCCACTCCTCCTGGAGCTGGCGCGCCTCGTCGCGGAGCATCGGCGTCACGGTGTCGCCCGGGTTGACCGAGTTGACCCGGATCCCGGCGGCGGCGTGGTCGATCGCCAGGGCGCGCGTCATGTTGACGACCGCGGCCTTGGAGGCGCAGTAGGAGAGCGCGTTGGCGCCGCCCTTCAGCCCCCAGCCGGAGCCGGTGTTGATGATCGACCCGCCCTCCGTCATCGCCGGGACGGCGAAGCGGCACATCAGGTAGACCGAGCGCACGTTGACGGCCATCACCCGGTCCCATTCGTCGGCGGAGATCTCCAGCGCCGTCCGGCGGAGGATGATCCCGGCGTTGTTGAACAGGACGTGCAGGGCGCCGTAGGTCTCGACGGCGATGGTGACGATCCGTTCGCAGTCGGTCTCGGAGGAGACGTCGGCGCGCACCGCGACCGCCCGCCCTCCCGCCGCCTCGATCTCGCGGACCACCTCGCCGGCGTCCGCGAGGTCGGCCACGACCACGGCGGCGCCCTCGGCGGCGAACAGCCGGGCGGTGGCCCGGCCGATGCCGGAGGCGCCGCCGGTCACGACGGCGACCTTGTTGCGCAGGGTGGTGCCGGAGGTGGTTCCGGTGGGGTTGTTCATAGGAGCTCCTCACTCGCCGACTGGATGCGGTACAGCACGGATTCGCGGTGGCCGGTGACCACCCGGACGTGGCCGGCGAGCGCGGCGTCGGCCAGCGGGTCGCCGCTGTCCACCAGCAGCGGACGCCCGCCGAGCGCGGCGAGCTTCTGCGGGGTGGCGAGCACGACGATCTCGGCGAGCGCGTCCAGCACCCGGGGGCTGAACTGCTGGTTGCCGCGCCCGACCACGAAGCCCTGCCCGCCGATCACCGACAACACGCCATGCGTCACCTGTGACATGGCAAGGGTGAGCAGCTGCCGCTCCGTGACATCACGGCCGAGCACGGCGCCGTCCCGCACGACGTCCACGCCCAGCGGCGTCAGTTCCAGGCCGAGCGCCCGCCCGACGGCGAGCGTGGTGGCGCCGGGCCCGAGCGCGTACGCGGTGCCCGGCCGCATGGCCGCCACCACCGCCCGGGCGATGGACTCCGCCGAGCCCGGCGCCGCCGCCGAGGAGCCGGTCTTGCGCCCGCTCAGCCGGGCCCGCCCGGCCGGCACCCGCAGCGTCCCGTACAGCCGGGCGCCGAGACCGCCCGCGCGGTGGGCCTCCTCGTCGAGGTCGACGACCTCCGCCTCGGCGGTCCGCCCGTCGAAGACGGCGGCGGCCGCGCCCGCCGCGGCCGGGCTCACCGCGAAGCAGCCCGAGTAGACCTTCACCCCGGCCGGCACGCCGAGCACCGGCGGGCGCGGCCCGGCGTCCAGGACGTCGCGCGCCGTCCCGTCGCCGCCCGCGAACAGCAGCAGGTCCACCGTCCCGAGCGCCGCCACCGCCGCCCGGGTGTCGGCCGCCTCCGTGTGCGACGCGGCCGGCCGGTGGGCGAGTTCGTACCGGACGCCCGCCGCGAGCGCGCTGTCCTCCCCCATCGGCCCGGCCACCGTGCGGACCACGGCCTCCGGGCGGCGGGCGTGCAGGGCGCGCAGCGCGGCGGCGGCGCGGGCCCGGGCCCGGGGGACGGCGCCCAGTTCGAGCGCCCGGGCCTGGACGTCCAGCCCGTCGCTGCCCTTGAGGGCGACCGCCCCGCCGAGGCCCGCGACCGGGTTCACGATCAGGCCGACGATCATCCCGGCCGCTTCGCGCCGTGCTTGCGCAGGTAGGCGCGCCAGCTGGGCGACCACTGGGCCGGGTCGTCCAGCGCCGTCGGGTCGATCCGGTGCACGGTCTGCCGGTAGGGCGCGCCCCGCACGAACTCCGGGTCCTTGCGGGCCTCGTCGGCGACGTGGGCGAGGATCGCCGCGTACTCGTCGAGGTCCTCCCGGGAGTAGGACTCGGTCGGCTCCAGGGTGAACGGCTCGGGCACCACGTACGGGTGATGGCTGGTCCAGTAGTGCACGCCGAAGTCCGCCGCCCGGATGCCGATCTCCTCCGAGTGCACGCCGGTCTCCTCGGCGAGCCGCTGCCAGGAGTAGCGGACCTGCTCGACCCGGCGGCGCCGCGCCCACGGCACCGAGGCGCCGGGGATCCGCGCGACCTTGGCCAGCAGGTAGTTGTTGTTGAGCACGGCCGTCTCGGCGACCTCGCGCAGGCCCCGCGCACCGAGCGCCATCACCCAGGCGTAGGCGCGCACCACATTGGGCGTCACCCCGAGGAAGGGCCGGATCTTGCCGACCGAGCGCTCCGGGACGGTGAGCGTGAAGGAGTCGCCGGCGCGGTCGACGACCGGCCCGGGCAGGAACGGCACCAGCGCCTCGGAGACGCCGCACGCCCCGGCCGCCGGACCGCCGCAGGCGTGCGGGGTGGAGAAGGTCTTGTGCAGGTTGAAGTGGCACAGGTCGAAGCCGGCGTCCCGGGCCCGGGTGATGCCGAGGATGCCGTTGGCGTTGGCCTGGTCGTAGCAGGCCAGGCCGCCCGCCGTGTGCACCAGCTCGACGAACTCGCGGATCCGCGGGTTGAAGATCCCGGTGTCCTCCGGGTTGGTGATCATCAGGGCGGCGGTGCGCGGGCCGACGGCCGCGCGCAGCGCCTCGATGTCGGGATTGCCCTCGGCGTCCGGCATGAGGGTGATCACCTCGTACCCGGCGACCTTGGCGCAGGCCGCGTTCGAGGGGTGCGAGAACATCGTGGTGATCACCTGGTCGCGCTGCTCCCCCTCGCCGCGGGCGGCGTGGTAGGCGCGGATCATCGCGATGTTGGCGTAGATCGCGGCCGAGCCGGCGCCGGGCTGCAGCGAGACCCGGGCCATGCCGGAGATCTCCCTGAGGATCTGCTCCAGCCGCCAGTAGATCTCCAGCACGCCCTGCACGGTGTCCTCGGGCTGCAGCGGGTGCAGGGCGGCGACGCGCGGGTCCCGGGCGAAGGAGTCGTTGACCTTGGGGCTGTACTTCATGGTGCAGGTGCCCTGGCCGACGTCGATGGTGAAGTCGGCGCCGAGGGTCTCCTGGGAGAGCCGCAGGTAGTGCCGGACCACCTGGTTCTGGGAGAGCTCGGGCAGCGCGGGCGGGGTGCGCCGGGCGACGCCCTCGGGCAGCTCGACCAGGGGCGCCTCCGGGGCGGGCACGCCCACGCCGCGCCGGCCGGGCCGGGACAGCTCGAAGACGATCTCCTCGTCCCAGCGGGCCTGGTGGAAGCGGCGCAGGCCGGGCTTGGGCGCCACCGGCAGGGTCGCGAACGGTTCGGGGGCTTCGTGCGCACTCACGTGGCGGCTCCAGGGGCGGCGGGGGCGTCGGGGGCGGCGGGGGCGGCGGGGGCGGGGGCGGGGGCGGCTGCGGCGAGGGCCGTGAGGGCGTCCCGCACGGCCGCCGCGAGGGTGTCGATGTCGGCGACGGAGTGCTGTTCGGTGACGCAGACCAGCACCTCCCGGGGTCCGAGCCGCACCCCGCCGAGGATGCCGCGGCCGCGCAGCGCGGCGAGCAGCGCGTCGGCGTCCGGCACCTCGACGGCGAACTCCCGGAAGTGCACGGACTCCTGGTGGCGCACCACGGCCCCGGCGGCGGCCAGCGCGCGCATCGCGTAGCGGGTCCGGGCGAGGATCGTCTCGCCCAGCTCGCGCATGCCCTGCGGGCCCATCAGCGCGAGGTAGACGCCGGCCGTGATGCCCCACAGGGCGGCCGCGGTGCCCACCCACTCCTTGCCCTCCTCGCGCAGCGCGAAGGAGGTGCGGTCGTAGAAGACGTCGCCGAAGCCGTACTCGCCGGGGACCTCGGTCGGGGCGATGCCGAACAGCCGGGACGGGAACTCGGCGACCAGCCGCTCGTCGTCGTGGCTCGCGATGAACCCGGCCTGCCCGCCGCCGTACTGGGGGTGCATGCCGAGCGACTGGATGTCCCCGCAGACCAGGTCGGCGCCCCAGGAGGCGGGCGGGGCGAGCACGCCGAGCGAGATCGGGTCGGTGCCGACCACCAGCAGGGCGCCCACGCCGTGCGCCAGTTCGGCGAGTTCACGGCCGCGGGTCTCGACGACCCCGTGCACCGTGGGCGTCTCCAGGTAGAGGGCGGCGAAGGTGTCGTCCAGGCGGACCTCGCCCAGCTCGCCGGAGTCGGCCACCGGGGCGAGCAGCACCTCGACGTCCGGGGCGAGGTAGTCGCGGATCTTGGCCAGCTTGTCGGCCGCCGTCGCCCCGCTGACCATCACCCTGGCCCGGCCGGTGCGGCGGGCGGCCATCCGCAGCGCCGTGCCGGCGGCCTGGTAGCCGTCGTAGGTGGGCACATTGACGACGTCCATCTCCAGCAGCTCGGCCATCATCGAGACGTACTCGAAGAGCGCCTGGAAGCGGCCGTGGTCCGCGTAGGGCTCGCCCGCGTAGGCGGTGAGGAACTCGCCGCGGCCGTTGACCTCGTCGCAGACCGCCGGGACGTAGTGCGGGTAGCAGCCGTGGCCGAGGAAGCTCAGCAGCGCGGCCGGGTCGGTGTTGCGGGCCAGCAGGCCGCGCAGGTGCCGGGTCAGGCCCTGCTCGTCGGCGAACGGCTCGGGCAGGTCGAGCGGGCGGTCGAGGCGCAGGTCGGCGGGGATGTCGCGGTAGAACTCCGCGACGTCGGGGGCGCCGATCTCGGCGAGCATCGCCGCCCGTGTCTCGGGCCCCGCGTTGGGGATGTAGGGGTGGGTCACGCACGCTCCTCGGGAGTCGGTCGGGGCTTGAGGACCACGGCGTCGCGCGGTGCGACGGTCACGGGGCCGCCGGGCAGCGGACGGCCGGTCAGCAGGTCGGTGAAGCGGTCGTCCTCGGGCAGGGGCACCGTGGCGGGCGCCGTGCCGTGGTTGAGCAGGAAGAGGTAGGGGCCGCGCCGGCAGGCCTCGACGCCGACGGGCAGGCCGGGACCGGTGACGCCGGTGATCCCGGCGGCGGCCAGCAGCTCGTCCAGGAAGGGGGCCGGGTCCTCGGGCAGGCAGCTCAGGTAGGTGGCGGCGGCGCGCCGGGTGACGGCCGGGCGGCCGTCCAGCGGGCCGCCCCGGTAGCGGGCCAGCACCTCGACGGCGTCGGAGGTGTCCAGCCACTCGGTCCAGGTGCGGGCGAGCAGCACGGTCCCGTCCGCCGTGACGACCTCCTGGGTGACGCCGTCCGGCAGCGGGCGCCACTCCTCGACGCCCACCCCGAGCAGCTCGCGCAGCGGGCCGGGCGCGCCGCCGTCGTGCACCTGGTCGGCCGCGTCGACCACGCCGCTGAACGGGCCGACCACCAGCTGCCCGGGGAAGGCGGCCAGCGCGGCCGCGTGCCCGGCCGTGCACAGGTAGAGGTTGGGGGCGATCACCAGCCGGTAGCCGGAGAGGTCGCGGCCCGGCGGGGCGAGGTCCACGGCGACGCCCCGGGCGTGCAGCGGCGCGTACCAGGAGAGCAGCAGCTCGTGCAGCCGCAGCCGGTCGGTGGGCATCGACTCGGGGGCCTCAAGACCCCACCAGCTGTCCCAGTCGAGCAGCAGCGCGACCTCGGCCCGGGTGGTGCTGCCGGCCACCTCGGCCAGCCGCCGGACGTCCGCGCCGAGCGCGAGCGTCTCGCGCCACCGGCGGGTCCCGGTGCCGCCGTGCGGGAGCATCGCCGAGTGGAACTTCTCCGGGCCGTACCTGGCCTGGCGCCACTGGAAGAACATCACGCCGTCCGAGCCGTGGGCGAGGGCCTGGAGGCTGTCCAGCCGCATCACGCCCGGGTCCTTGGGGAGGTTGACCGCGCGCCAGCTGACCGCGCTCGGCGCGGACTCCAGGAGCAGCCAGGGCTGCCGCTTCAGCGAGCGCATCAGGTCGTAGCTGAGCGCGGCCTTCACCGGTGCCCGCGGGTCGGCCGGGTCCGGGTAGGCGTCGTCGGTGACGACGTCCTCGCCCTCGGCCCACGTCCAGTAGTCGAGGTCGCGCAGCACGCTCATGAAGTTGGTGGTCACCGGGACGTCCGGGGTGACCTCCTTGAGGGCGGCGCGCTCGGCCTCGAAGCAGGCGAGCAGCGCGTCGCTGGAGAACCGCCGCCAGTCCAGCAGCTGGGCCGGGTTGACCGGCCCGGGGGCCTTGCGGGGCGGTTCGACCTGCGTCCAGTCGGTGTAGTGCTGGCCCCAGCAGGACGTCCCCCAGGCGGCGTTGAGGCCGTCGAGCGAGCGGTGGCGGGCCTGGAGCCAGCGGCGGAAGTCGCGGGCGGACTCCTCGCAGAAGCACTCGGCGGTGTGGTCGGCGTACTCGTTGCTCACGTGCCACATCGCCAGCGCCGGGTGCTCGCGGTAGCGCTCGGCCATCGCCCGGGCCAGCCGGACGGTGGCGGCGCGGAACACCGGGGAGGACGGGCAGTAGCCCTGGCGCGAGCCGAACTCCAGCCGGGTGCCGGCGGCGTCGACGGGCCGGACCTCCGGGTGGGCGCGGACCAGCCAGGGCGGCGGGGTCGCGGTCGCGGTGGCGAGGTCGACGGCGATGCCGTGCGCGTGGAGCAGGTCGAGCACGCGGTCGAGCCAGCCGAACTCGTACCTGCCGGGCCCGGGTTCGAGCCGGGACCAGGAGAACACCGCGACCGTGACCAGGTTGACGCCGGCCTCGGCCATCAGCCGGACGTCCTCCTGCCACACCTCCTCGGGCCACTGCTCGGGGTTGTAGTCACCGCCGAACAGCAGACCCGGTACCCGTGTCAGGCCCATGCTGCGCCTCCCCCGGGGTCGAGGAAACCCCGTTCCGCCTCGTTTCGCATTTTGTATTCAAAATGCATAGTGCAGTACACTGGGGCGGGTCAAGAGGTGTGCTTCACTCCGGAAGTCAGGGGGACGCGATGGCGATCGAGCGCCGTCCGCTGCGCGAGCAGATCCGCGACGAGCTGATGGACCGGCTCACCCGCGGCGAGTTCGCGGCGGGAACCGATGTCAACGAGGCCGTGCTGGCCGCCGAACTCGGCGTCAGCCGCACCCCGCTGCGCGAGGCGCTGATCGCGCTCGCGGGCGAGGGCGTACTGGAGAGCAGCCAGGGCCGCGGCTTCCGCTTCGCGCCCGTCAGCCGCAAGGAGTTCCGCGAGCTGGTCGCCATCGTCGCGGCCCTGGAGGCGCTGGCGCTGGAGTCCTCCGACCCCGGGCACCTGCGGACCATCGCCCCCCGGCTGCTGGACCTCGCCCAGGGCTTCCCCGACCAGGTGGCCGCGCACGCCACGGTCGACCGGCGCGACGACGAGTGGCACGGCCTGCTGCTCAGCGGCTGCGCCAACGAGCGGCTGCTGGACCTGCTCACCCGGGTCAAGGCCGGGATGCGGCGCTACGAGAACCTGATCGTCGCCGAGGACGAACCGGTGGCCCGCGAGTCGGAGGAGCACTGCGAGATCGCCCGCCGGCTCCTGGAGGACGACCTGCCGGGCGCCATCACGGCGCTGCGGGCCAACTGGGTCGGCGGCATGGAGCGGATGCTCGCGCACCTGCCGGCGGACTGAGCCCGCACCGCGCGGCCGAGCCCGCCGCCCGGGGTGCGGGCGGCGGGCCGCGGTTCGGGCCGCGGTGTCCGGGTGTCAGGACCGCGGGACGTGCAGGCGGGCCCAGGGAGGAGGCGCCGGGCCAGCCGTCCACATCGGCGCCCGCGTAGCCGAGCTTGCGCTGCCAGCGGGCGTAGCTCCGGCGGTCGGCCTCGCTCCACTGCGGGCCCGGGCCCTGCCGGTAGGCGCCGCAGCCCTCCTCCAGCAGGCGGCGGCCCATCGCGGTGATCAGCGGGCTGCGGGGGCCGGTGCGGAACCACTCCGCCCCCGGGAACGGCGCCCAGCCGCCGTCCGCCGGCCCGGAGCCCGCGCCCGGCTCCAGCGCGCCGGAGGTGACCAGCTGGTAGAGCGGCGCCCCCGGGCAGTGCAGTCGGTGGCGTAGCCGTCCCGGTGGCCGCGGATCTCCCGGCCCGCGCCGTTGGCGCAGCGTGAGCGGCAGAGCGGGCGACGACAGCGCGGACGGCAGAGCCGATGGCAGAGCGGACGGCAGGACGGACGGCGGGGCGGGCAGAGTGGCGGGGGCCTGGGAGCCGTGCGCACTCGGGCCCCTGGAGGTCCGGTTCGACGGCGCGAGCCTGCCGATCGGCGGTACCCGGCAGCGGGCGGCGCCGGCCACCCTGCTGCTCTCCCCCGGCCGCCCGGTGCCGGTCGGGCCGCTGATCGACAACGTCTGGGGCGGGCGGGAGCCCGCGAGCGCGCTCAACACCCTGCAGAGCTACGTCTCCCGGCTGCGCACCGCCCTGGCCCGCCCGGGCGACACCGGCGGATCGGCGCCGCGCCTGCTCGGCGGCCCGTCCGGCTACCGGCTCGTCGTCCGGGACGAACAGCTCGACCACCGGCGCGCCGAACAGCTCCTCGACGCCGCCCGGGCCGTGCTCGCCGCCGACGAACCGGCCGCCGCCCGCGCCTCGGCCCGGGAGTCGCTGGCGCTCTGGCGGGGCCCGGCCCTGGGCGAGCTCCAGCGGCTGCCCGCGTTCCAGTGGGAGGCCGCCCGGCTGGACGAGGTCCGGCTCGGGGCCGAACAGCTGGTCGCCGAGGCGGACTTCGCGCTCGGCCGCACGGAGGAGGCGGTGGCCCGGCTTCGGCGACTGACCTCCGGCCAACCGCTGTGGGAGCAGCCGCAGGCCCTGCTGATGCGGGCGCTGTACCGCACCGGCCGGCAGGCGGAGGCGCTCGCGCTCTATCAGCGGACCCGCCGCCGGCTCGTCGACGAACTCGGCATCGAGCCCGGCGCGGAGCTCGCCGGCGTCCACCGTGCCGTCCTGCGCCAGGACCCGTTGCTGGGGCGGGTCTGAGACCCCGCGCCCGGCGGGCGGTCTGCCCGTTCGGGCAGTGTGGAACGGCACGGCGGGGACCGTGCGGGCGGCCCGCGTTGACACCCCAGTTGGTCTAGTCCACCGTAGTCGGAAGGCCGGGCCTCCACCCGACGGAGGCCTGGTGAACGCGCTTGTCAGCAGCGCGAATTCACCGCGCCCCGGGTCCGCGCCGCCCCGGCGGGCCCGGGACGCGGCGATGTGGGGGCGGTCCGGACCCGCCGCGGGCCGACGCCCCCTCGGGGCCCGGCGCAGCATACCCTCGGGACCCGACGACCACTCAGCTCACCCATCGGAGAAGCGGCATGAGAAGAATCTGCCTCGCCCCGCCCACCAACCGGGCGTGCGGCGGGATGATCACGGCCACCGGCGCGGAGGCCGGGTACGCCGCCGAGCGCTCCGACGTCGAGGCGCACCTGCTCGCGCCGCACTCCTCCGACCCGGCGGACCGCGCCGAACACGCCTTCCTTGCGGCCGAGTTGACGCCCGTCGAGCGCGTGGTCACGCACCACCCGGACAAGACGCGGCAGCGGGACTTCCTGAAGCCGCTGATCGACGCCCGGGCGCCACTGACGGCCGCCGCGCGGACCGAGGCGGTGCGCGGATGACGGCCGACACCGGCGCGGGCCCGCGCGTCACGGAGGCGGTCACCTTCCGCCGGCTCGCGGAGGACGACTGGGACACCGTGGTGGAGCTGGAGTCCGCCGCGTACGCCGCCGACGGCCTGTCGGAGGGGCGCGAGGCGCTGTACTCCCGGGGCCAGGCCTCGCCCGACACCTGCTACGTCGCCGAGCACGACGGCCGGGTCGTCGGCTACCTGCTGAGCCTGCCGTACCCGCTCTACCGCTGCCCGGACCTGAGCAGCCCCGAGGAGGCCGTCTTCGAGTCGACCAACCTCCATGTGCACGACCTCGTCATCACCGAGGAACTGCGCGGCCGGGACCTCGCCCTGCGGTTCATCCGGCACCTGCGGGAGGAGGCGCGTCAGCGGGGCTTCGAGCGGCTCTCGATGGTCGCGGTGCGCCGCACCGACATCCTGCTCGCCCTGCTCGGCTACCGCGCGCACCGCGAGGTGGCCGTCCCGGAGTGCTACGGCCCGCGCGCCGTCTACATGTCGATGCCGGTCGACCGGTAGTCACCGGTCCGCGCGGGGCCGGAGGCGCCCTGTTCGTACGCCTCGATGGTGCGCACGAACAGGGCGCGCTCCTCCGGCGCGAGCGGCTCGAAGGCGCGGCGCCAGGCGGCCGCGCCGTTGGCCAGCCAGCCCTCGATCGCCGCCCTGGTCTCGGGCTCCTCGGTGATGGTGACGATCGTGCGCCGCCGGTCCGCCGGGTCGACCCCGCGCTCCACCACCCCCTGCCGGGTGAGGTCGCTGACCATCAGGCTCACCGTCGTCGGGGCCACCTCCAGGCGCGCCGCCAACTGGTTCACCGGCATCGGCCCGTCGAACAGCAGGAACGAGAGCATCGACAGGTGACGGGGCGCCAGGTTCGCCGAACGGAGCCGCGCGGGCACCGGCGTGCGCTTCAGCCGCGCCGCCACCCTCGGCATGAAGAGCAGCATCGCGCGAACCGCCTCATCGGCGCTCAGACCGCCCTCGGGCCCTGTGGACATCCGCTCCGCCCCCCTCTCCTCGCCCACACCGTACCGGACCCGCCCCGCCGGCCCCGCGCCGAGGGCCGGTCACCGTCGCCGCTGGTCAGTGCGGCTAGGGGTGGGCGGTGATGTCGGGGACGGAGGTCGGCGCGGGCACCGCGTCGAAGCGGAACACCTGGCCGGACTCGGCCGGATCGCAGGCGAGTTGGACCACCGGGGTGCTCGCCGTCGTGGCGGCCCCGCCCGGTACCGTCAGACAGGAGCCGCTGTGCTGCGGCACGATCCGGAAGCCGCCGCCCGCGGCCGGCTCCAGGCGGAAGCGCTCCGAGGTGCCGCGCCCGCCGCAGTAGTCGTCCGCCGCCTGCGCGGCCGACCGGGTACTGCCCTTCTCCACTCCGAGACAGCCGTAGCCGAACACCGGGTGCAACGACCTCAGCCGGAACAGCCCGCCGTCCAGCGGCTCCAGGGAGTACACCGGGACGGCCGCGGCGCAGTCCGCCTGGTAGACGTGGCCCTTGCCCTCGTCCTCGCGTTCGGAGAAGCAGAGGCCCGAGGCGTCCGAGCGGATCCGGTAGGTGCCGGACGGCGGGGCGCCGGGGTCCGGGGCCGCCCGGTCCGCCGTCCCCTCGTCCGACGCCAGCAGGTAGGCGCCACCGCCCAGCAGGGCCGCCGCTGTGACGGTGGCGAGGGCGAGCAGCCACGGGTGGGACCGGCGCGCGGGCGAGGCCTGGTCCGGTGTCGGCGCCGGGGCCGGCGTCGGTGCCGGTGCCGGGTCTGCCGCGAGCCGGTGCCACGCCGCGAGCCAGGCGCCGGTGTCGGCGTCCTCCCCGCAGGCGCGCAGGAAGGCCAGCAGGACCTCCTGCCTCGGCAAGGTGTCGCGCCGCAGCAGATCGGCGGTCGTGCTGCGCGGCAGCACCTCGCCGCGCTCGGCCGCCCGCTCCTCCAACTGCCGGAAGGACAGCCCCGACCGCTCCTTCAGCCCGCGCAGCAGAGCGGCCAACTCCGCGGCGTCCCGGGCGTCCTGCGGCTTCGCCCCGCCCCGCCCGGGGTCCTTCCCGTGTGATCCGTCCCCGTTCTGGTCCCGCATGCGGCCGATCCTCCCCGAGCCGCGCCCGGCCCGGCAAGAGCACCGTCGGCCGGACGGCGAATCGCCGCGCACGCTGATGCGGCGGAGCGTAGTCTCGGCATCGACCGCGACCCACCCGACCCACGACGTTCTTCCGGTGATCCGATGAGCACTGTCAACGCCCATGAGACCGTCCTGGGCATCGAGTCCTTCGGTGCCGACGACGCACCACTCGTCCTGCTCGCGGGCGGGACGACCATGCTCTCCTGGCCCGACGCGCTGTGCGAGCGCCTCGCCGCCGGCGGACGCCGTGCGGTGCGCTACGACCTGCGCGACAGCGGGGAGTCGACGACGAAGGATCCGCAGGCGCCCGCTTACACCCTGCGCGGCCTCGCCGCCGACGCGGCGGCCCTCGTCGACGCGCTCGGCGGGAGGCCGGCGCACCTCGCGGGGATCGGCGTCGGCGGAATGGTCGCCCAGGTGGCCGTGCTCGACCACCCGGGCGCGTTCTCGGCACTCACCCTGGTCGGCACCCGCGCGGTTGCCCCTGGCCCACCCGACGACGACCTCCCCGACCACGACCGGGCGACGATGAGCCGGCTGTTCGCGCGCCCCCTGCCCGACTGGACCGACCGCGAGGCGGTCGCGGAGTTCGCCGCCTCCGGCGCGGAGATCCTCGGCGACGACCCCGCCGCCGCGCGCGCACTCGCCGCCCGCATCTGGGACCGCACCCCCGGCACCGCACCCCCGGTCCAGATGGCCAACCAGATGCGCCTGGTGTTCGCCCGGCTCGACTGCCAACCCCGCTGGCGCGAGCGCCTCCCCGAGATCGAGGTCCCCACACTCGTCGTCCACGGCCGCCACGACCGCTTCTTCCCCGTCGGCAACGGCGAGGCGCTCGCGCACGAGATCCCCGGCGCACGACTGCTCGTCCTCGACGACGCCGCCACCGCGATCCCCGACGCAGCGGTCGACGCGATCACCGAGGCAATGCTCACGCTCGGATAGCCCACAGCCGATGCCGCCCGGCCCCGGCCACCACACAACAGCAGAAACGCTTCCTCCCCGGAGTGGGAAGTCGGCCCACCCGACTTCCCACTCCGCACGCGCGGCTTTCGCGTTGGAGAAACGTCCCTTCTCTCGGGCGGGGCCTCCCTTGAGCGAACATCCCACCCCACCACCCCCACACCCGGCGCGCGCGAAAAGTCGGCCCGACCGACTTCCCACACCGCACGCGCGGCTTTCGCGTTGGAGAAACGTCCCTTCTCTCGGGTGGGGCCTCCGTTGAGCGAACATCCCACCCCACCACCCCCACACCCGGCAGGCGCGAAAAGTCGGCCCAGCCGACTTCCTACTCCGCGCCCACCTTGCACGCGCGGGCTTCGAGATGAGGAAACGTTTCCGCCCTGAAGTGAGGAGCCCACTGGAAGGACTCCCCCACCACCCCAACACCCGGCACGCGCCAAAAGTCGGCCCGGCCGACTTCCCACTCCACGCCCACCTCGCGCACGTGGGCTTCGAGATGAGGAAACGTCACTTCTCCTGGCTGGAGCCTCGGCTGAGCGAACACCCCGCCCAGCCACCCCAACACCCGGCGCGCGCGAAAAGTCGGCCCGGCCGACTTCCTACTCCGCCCACCTCGCACGCGCGGGCTTCGAGATGAGGAAACGTTTCCGCCCTGAAGTGAGGAGCCCACTGGGCGGACTCCCCCACCACCCCAACACCCGGCACGCGCCAAAAGTCGGCCCGGCCGACTTCCCACTCCGCACGCGCGGCTTTCGGGGTGAGGAAACGTCACTTCTCCTGGCTGGGGACTCGGTTGAGCGAACATCCCGCCCCACCACCCCAACACCCGGCGGGCGCGAGAAGTCGGCCCGGCCGACTTCCCACTCCGCGCTGACCTCGCGCGGGTGGGCTTCTTGGGGTGGGGAGTCGGCTATGGGTGGGTAAGGAGGTGGCCGGTGGGGGTGGTGGAGAGGAGGTGGCCGGTGTGGGAGGTGAGGGTGTGGGTCGGGGGGAAGGGGGTGGTGGGGGTGAAGGGGGGATCGGGGGTGGTGGTCGGGGGGCGGGTGGTGAGGCCGGTGGGGGTGGTGGCGTGGAGGCGGCCGTTGAGGACGGTGAGGGTGGTGGCGCCGGCCGCGTGGCAGAGGGGGCGCCAGGGGGCGTCCGGGTCGGTGGCGGGGCGGTGGTGCAGGGTGTCGTCGTGCGGGGTGACGGCGAAGAGGGTGCCGTCGCACATCGCGAGGGCGCACGTGCCGGGCGGGGTGCGGCCGGCGGGGGTCCAGGGGGCCGGGCCGGGGACGGGGTCGCGGACGAGGAGGCGGTCGTCCTCGGTGACGGCGAGAAGGGCGCGCGGGATCGGGCCGGCGGCCTCGCGCGGGGCGGTGAGGCAGCGGATCCGCGGCGCGGGCGCCGGGCCCGCGGCCGGCGGGCACGGCGTCCAGGAGAGGTTCTGGTCCGAGGGTTCCCGGTGCAGCAGGGTGGTGCCGTCGGCGGCCACCGCGAACAGCAGGCCCTCGCAGGCGGCGAGCGCGCGGACGCCGTCCGCCCGGCCGACGGTGTGCCAGCGCGGCGCCGGTGCGGCGCCGCCGAGGCGGTCCAGCACGTTGCGGGTGATCCGCTCGACGACCGGATCACCCAGCGCCCGGCCCCAGTTGATGGTGGCGGCGTTGAAGACGGTGCCGACGCCGAGCCGGAACACGCCCATGGTCGCCCAGCCGCCCTGCCCGTAGCGGCGCCAGTGCCGCAGGTCGGCGGTGGCGAGCACGGCGAAGGAGCGCGGTGTGCCGTCCCGCCCGGTGGCGCGCGGTACACCGGCGGACCAGTCGAGTTCGGCCGCGTCGGTCTCGTAGCCCAGCGAGCCCCGCGCGAAGCCGTCGCCGTCGGCGAGTCCGGTGCCCGCGAAGACCCAGTGGTCGGCGAAGCGGACGGTGTAGGACTCGCGGCCGATCACCGCCATGCCGTCGCCCCAGGCGCCGGCGCCGTTGCGGAAGCTGACGCCGGTCATCCCGTTCTCGGGCCGTTCCACCGGGGAGCCGGACCATTCGACGGTCGCCCGGCGCGGGTCGGTGGCGGTGACCGGGTCGGCGGCGGCATCGCGGTGGCAGACCATCGAACGGCCGCCGTCGGGCTCGTCCTCGACCCGGATCTGCCACCACGCCGTGTTGGCCGCGAAGAACGCCAGGTTCCCGCCCCGGCGGGCGAACTCCTCGACGCTGTCGCGCATGCCGGCGGACCAGTACTCGTCGTGCCCGTTGACCACCAACAGCCGGTACTGGGAGAGGGATCGGGCGAAGGAGCGGTCGTCCAGGTCGAAGCCGGAGCAGTACTCGACGGGGTACCCGGCCCGGGGCAGCCAGCGCAGCAGCGGCTCCTCCCAGCGCTCGGGCGGCGGCCCGCCGCCGGGGGCGTCGAGCCGGACCCGGGTGGCGCGGTCGGGCTGCTCGGCGTAGTAGAGGCCCCGGCCGGGCTGGCCGGCCCGGTGGTAGGCGCGCCAGGTGGCGAACGGGATCGAGACGAGGATGCCGGAGCCGGCGCCGGGGCGGGCGGCCCGCACCACGAACCACACCTCGTGCTCGGCGTCGCGCTCGGGCGCCGGCTGCTCGGGGCGCTCGTCGTGGAAGCTCGCCCGGTACAGCGAACTCGGCCAGTGCGCGGGGACGTCGAGGTCCCACCGGGTGACGCCGGTGAGGGCCGCCTTCAGCCGCACCTCCCCGCTCACCTCGTCGGTGACGACCACCCGGCCGCGCAGCGGGCGGCCGGCGGTGCCCCGGGCGCCGAGGCGGAAGCGGAGCCGGCCGCCCTGGACGCAGGAGGTCGCCTCGGCGCCGGCCAGCGGACGCGCGACGCCGTCGGGGCCGGCCGCCGTCACGACGCCGCGCCTCGGTGGTCGGCGGACCGGCGGTCGGCACACCGGTCATCGGCACACCGGTCGTCGGCGAACCGGCCCAGCAGGCCGGGCAGCGCCGCGATCCGGGGCGGGGCTCCGGCGGCGGAGGCGACCACCACCTCCTCGATCGCCCGCAGATGGGCGTGGATCGCCGCCGGCGGCAGGTGGGCGGTGTCGGCGGTGAGCGTGACGGTGAGCGCGGAGTCGTCGCCGGTGAGGTGGAGGCAGTACCGGCAGGCGACGAGCTCCTGGGTGGCCGGGAAGTCCAGCACGGTCCGCCGCCGCAGCCCGGCCAGCTCCTGCGCCGTCGGCAACTCCGCAGCCGACAACGGACGTTCGACGAGCCGCATGTCGTTGAAGCAGCAGTACGGGTGCACCTCGGTGCCGCGCTCGCGGGCGATCCGGGCGAGCAGGGCGTCCCACTCCACCGGGTCGTAGGCGGCCGCCCGGTAGCCGGCCAGCGCGGCCCGCCAGGCGGCGGGCAGCAGGTCGGTGAAGACGGCCCCACCGTCGAGGTCCACGGGCAGGTCGAGGACGACCAGGGCGTCCTGGGAGAGCGTGCCGACCAGGTCGCGGTGGTCGGCGGCGGCCCGGTTCCCGGCGATCGGCATGACGGCCGCCGACGGGTGGCCCCGGTCGGCGGCGACCAGCGCGGCCGCGGCGGCCAGCAGCACGGTGGAGCCGCTGACCCGGTGGACCGCCGCGAGCGCGTCCACCGCCCGGGGCAGCGCCGCCGACACCAGCCGGCCGGTCCAGAACCGGGGCGCGCGCGGCTCGGCGACCGGCTCGGGGAACATCGTCGGCGGCATCCGCCGCAGGTCCGCCTCCCAGCGGGCCAGCGCCGCCGCGCCCCGGCGGCGCCCGGCCGGGCCGTGCTGCCGGTGCGCGAGGTCGTACGGGGTGACGTCGACGGGACGGCCCGCCGAGCCGCGCCGCACCAGCAGCCGCAGGTCGCGCACCAGCACCTCGGCGCCGTGGCCGTCCGAGGCGAGGTGGCACAGGGCGAACACGGCGTGGGTGATCCGCCCGCCGCAGCGCACCGCGCCGAACCGCACGGGCCACTCCCCCGCGTAGTCGAAGCGCCGCCCGGTGAGGCCGGCCAGCAGCTCCTCGGCGGCCCGGTCGGCGCGCGCGGGGTCGGGCTCGTCGCGCACCTCGACGGCGATCTCCCCGGCGGCGGCGAGGAGTTGGCCGGGTTCGCCGTCCTCGTCGAGGACCAGCCGGGTGCGCAGCGCCTCGTGCCGGTCGAGCAGCGCGGCGACGGCGACGGCCAACCGCGCCTCGTCGACGGGCGCGCCGCGGTCGGCGAGCGGGAGGATCCGGCCGAGGTTGAAGTAGTGGTCGTTGGGCGCGGTGCGGCCGATGGCGTGCCAGATGGCGCGCTGGCCCCAGGTCAGCGGGGCGCGCCCGGCCCGGGCGCCGGTGAAGGGGACGGTGAGGGCCGTCGCGGGGCCCGCGACGGTGGTCGATCCGCTCATCCGGCCGGCTCCGCGACCGGGGCGGCGGGGGCGTGATCGTGCAGCCGGGCGGCGAGGGCGGTCAGGCCGCCGGCGTGCAGGGCGGGGTCGCCGAGGTCGATCAGCACCTCGAACTCCTCCTCCAGGCCGTCGGCGAGCCGCAGCAGGGCGAGGGAGGAGACCCCGAGAGCGGTCAACGACTCCTCGGAGTCCAGGAGTTCGGCGACGGTGAGCTGACCGTCGGTGGCGGCGGACACCAGCTCGGCGAGCCGGTGGCGCAGGCCGGGCGGGCGGATGTCCGGCCAGGCGCGGTCGACGTGGGCGGCGCGCTGCTCCTCGTCGTCGACGACCACCTGGTACGGGGCTTCGGCGCCCAAGGAGTCCAAGGGATCCGAGGGGGCCGAGGGGGCCGAGGGGGCCGAGGGGCCAGAGGGGTCCGAGGGCTCCAAGGGGTCCACGGTGCTCACGGGGTTCACTCCTGACGCAGATCGGTGCCGGCGGCGGCGACGCCGCGGGCGGTGGGGGTGTCGAGAAAGACGTCCAACGGGACCGCGACGCCCGGCTGTTGGCGGATCCGGGCGGCGATCGCGGAGCAGCTGGTGCCCGCCGAGGCGGCTCCGGCGTCCAGGGTCTGCCCGGTGGGCCGGATGCCGCGCCGGGCAGGACTGCGACGGATGCTCATCGGACGGCCTCGCCGCTGGTGGGGGTCCGGCCGCCAGCGGGGGGCACGACCGGGCCGTCGCCGGTCACCAGGCGGCGCAGCTCGCGCTTGAGCACCTTGCCGCCCTCGTTGCGCGGCAGCGCGTCGCGGAACAGCACGGTGGCCGGCAGTTCGTGCGCGGCGAGGTGGCCGAGCAGGAAGGCCCGCAGCGCGGCGGCGGTCGGCGGCTCGGCGCCCGGCGCGGGCACCAGCACGGCGGCGACCACCGCGCCGAGCACGGGATGCGGGACGCCGAAGGCGGCGGCGTCGGCGATCAGCGGATGGGCGTGCAGCGCGTTCTCGACCTGGAGCGTGGAGACCTTGTGGGCCCCGGACTTGACCACGTCCTTCTCCCGGTCGAGCAGGTGCAGGAAGCCCTCGGCGTCGATCCGGCCGAGGTCGCCCATCCGCACCCACGGGCCCTGGAACACCGCGCCGTCCCGCTCGCCGAGGTAGCCGCGCGGTGCGGTGGGCGAGCGCAGCCACAGCTCGCCCGCCTCGCCGGGCGGCAGCGGGCGGCCGTCGGCGTCGGTGATCCGCAGGTCGGCGAGCGAGGCGGGCCGGCCGGGCGAGTCGGGGCGCCCTGGGTCGAACAGCAGGGTGATCTGGGCGGGGGCGGCCTCGGTGGAGGTGTAGTAGTTGGCGACCTGGGCGTGCGGGAAGGCCCGGCTCAGCGCGAGCGCGACCGGCTGGGGCAGCGCGGCGGCCGTGGAGCCGACCAGTCGGACGCCGCTCACGTCGGCCTTGGCCAAGGCGGCCGAGGCGAGCAGCTCGATCGCCATGGCGGGGACCACGAAGACGCTGCCGACGCCGTGTTCGGCGATCAGCCGGACGAACCGCAGCGGGGTGAACTGCGGGGCGGCGACGCAGGTGGCGTGCGCGTTGAGCGCGTTGACCAGCATGGTCTGCCCGGCGTTGGTACCGACCGGGAAGGCGTGCAGGAAGGCCTGCGAGTGGCGCAGCGGGCGGCGGCGCTCGTCGAAGGTGCAGCCGTACGCCAGGTTGGCGTGGGTGGCGGTGACGCCCTTGGGGGTGCCGGTGGTGCCGGAGGTGTAGAGGATCTGGGCGGGCGCGCCCGGGTCGACGGGCGGCAGGTCCGGCTCGGCGGGGTGGCCGGCGGCGTCGACCTCGGTGAGCGTGCGCACGCCGGCGACGTCCGGGGCGGTTCCGGTGTGCAGCAGGAGCGCCGCGCCCGAGTCGGCGATGGCGTGCGCGGTGACGGCGGGGGCGAGCCGGTCGGAGAGCGGGACGGCGACGCCGCCCGCCCGCAGCACGGCGAGGTGGGCGACGGCGAAGGCCGTCCAGTCGGCGGTGCCGTGGCGCAGGCCGACCCGGTCGCCGGGGCGCAGGCCGGCGGCGCGCAGGGCGGCGGCGAGGGCGCCGGAGCGGGTCTGCCAGGTACCGAAGTCGAGCCGGTCGGCGCCGCTGACGACGGCGGCCCGATCGGGGTGGGCGGCGGCCCGGTGGGCGAGCAGGTGGGGCAGGCTGGTGGGGACGGCGCGGTTCACACGGCCTCCCGGGTGGCGTCCGAGCACGGGCAGGCCGCGGCGACGGTGAGGGACCGGGGGAACCGCATGGGCTGGGGGAACCGCGCGGGCTGGGGGAACCGTGCGGGCCCGGCACCCCGGCCGGGTCGGTGGGCGGACTCCTGGGCGGTCGCGGGCATGGCACTCCTAGGCACTCGCCTCACGGCGGGACGGCGGGCAACTCGGACAACGCCAGGCCACATGCCCGCAGGGTGGGAGGGAGCGGCGCGCTCGGCGGATCGGCGGCGGGCCCCCGTTCGGCCGCCGCAACGCGATCATGCTAGGAAGCCCCCGCACGGAGCGTCAATGGTATGGACCACTTTGACTCCTGGGGCCAGGGTGACCAATGGGACGAGCGGGGACGCCCCGGGACAACCGACCCGCGTCGGGGACGGCATACCTCTCGCGGAGGAGGACCGCGGGCCCGCTCTCCGCCAGCGGAACGATCATGAACACGACCTCCCGCCGATCGGACGGCCGCGACCGGACTCCTAGGCTCGAAGCCGATCACCGGGCACACCGCCGGTGACCAGCGACAACGGGCCGGCCACCGGCCGTGCGACGAGACCGGGAACGATGACCACCTACCGCCACACCCTCGCCGAACTCCGCGGGCAACTGCGCCAGCTCCTCCTCAGCGGAGCCGCCATCGCCCTCGGCGTGGCCTTCCTCATCGCCTCGGTCAGCGGCAGCGGCGCCCTGGTCGACTCCTTCAGCCAGAGCGCCGCGGCCGAGGTCGGCCCCGGCGACGTCCAGATCACCCGCCCGCTCGCCGGCGGCGGACTCGACACCGCCACCGCCGAGCGGGCCCGGCAGGTGCCCGGGGTCGCCGCGCTCGCCCCGCGCCTCACCGGCCGCGGCGGGCTGCTGACCGGCGACGGCCACCCGCTCGACGCGGACGCGGTCGTCAGCGCCGTCGCCGCCGACCCCGGCCTGCGCTGGCAGCTGCTCGAGTCGGGGCAGTGGCCCGCCGGGCCGGGCGAGGTGCTGCTCGACGCCGACACCGCGCAGCGCCTCGGCGTCCGCCCCGGCGCGGACCTCCGACTCACCGGGGCCGACGGCGCCCCCACCACCGCCCGGCTCACCGGCACCCTCGACGGCCGCGGCGCGCCCAGCCTCTCCGGACACCCCGTCATCGGCGTCCCCGAGAGCGCCGTCACCCGGTACGCCGCGGGCGCCGCCGCGGAGCGGCTCGACCTGCGCCTGGCCCCCGGCACCTCCGCGACCCGCACCGTCGACGCCCTGCGCGAGGCGCTCGGCACCGGCGGCCCCGCCCCCGAGGTGCACACCCGGGAGGCCTCCGTGCGGAACGCCACCCGGGAGAGCGGCACCCTGTACGGCGTGGTGCTGGTCGCCGCGCTCTCCTTCGTGCTGATCGCACTCGCGGTCGCCCGGATGGTCGTCGGCAACACCTTCACCGTCGTGCTCGCCCAGCGCACCCGCCGGCTGGCGCTGCTGCGCTGCGTCGGCGCCGACCGCACGCAGGTCCGCCGGATGATCCGCCGCCAGGGCCTGCTGCTCGGCGCGGGCGCCTCCACCGCCGGAGTGCTGCTCGGCCTCGGCGTCTGCGCCGCCGGCCAGGCCGTCGCGGCCACCGCCGACCTCGGCCCGGTCCACCTCTCGCTCACCCCCTCCCCGCTGGTCTGCGCCCTCGCCGCGCTGTTCGGCGTCCTGCTCACCCTGCTCGCGGTCCGCTCTCCCGCCAAGGCCGCCTCCGCCGTCCCGCCGATCGCCGCGCTCGACGCCGGCGGGCACGGCCCGGCGGGCGGCACCGGCACGCGCCTGCGCGCCACCGTGTGGGCGGTGTTCCTGCTGGTGGCGGGCACCGCCCTGGTCGTGCTCGGCGCGCTCGCCGCACCGCCGCTCTCCCTGCTCGCCGTCACCGTCGGCGCCATCGCGAGCTTCTTCGGCGTCCTGCGGCTCGCCCACCGGCTGCTGCCCGCCACCGTCGCCCTGCTCGGCGCCCCGGCCCGCCGCCTCGGCGGCACCGCCGGCCGGCTCGCCACCCAGCAGCTGCGCCGCAACCCGCTGCGCACCGGCGCCACCGGCTCCGCGCTGCTGCTCGGGGTGACCATGATGGTCGGCGCGGTCACCGCCCTGGACGTCACCTCCAACTCGCTGGTGCCCGTGGTCTCCGCCCGCCAGCCCGGCGTGTTCTCGGCGACGAGCGCCGCCGGCGGCGTCGTGCCCGCCGGGGCGCTCACGGCGCTCACCGGAGAGCGCGAACTCTCCGTCACGCCGGTCCGCTCGGCCACCGTCCGCGTCGACGGCCGCGACACCCTGGTCGCCACCGTCGACCCCGCCCGGCTCAACCCCACCGCCGACGACCTCGACCGCGCCCGCACCCTGACCGACGGCACCGCCCTCGGCGGCCTCGACGGCGGCCGCACCCTCACCGTGACCGGCGCCGCCGGCCACCCCGACACCACCCTGCGCGTCGAACCCGGCCGCAGCCCCCTCCCGTTCACCCTCCAGAGCGGTGCCACCCTGCTGGTCACCCCGGCCGCCCTCGACCGGATCGCCCCCGGCGCCCCCGCCACCACCGTCTGGGTCACCCCCGCCCCCGGCACCGACCGCCCCACCGCCCGCCGCGCAATGGACCGCGCCCTCGCCGCCCACCCGCAGCTCACCGTCACCGACACCGCCGCCCAGGCCGAGACCCTGCGCTCGCTGCTCGACCGGATGATGCTGATCTCGATGGCCCTGCTCGGCTTCTCCGTCGTCATCGCCGGCCTCGGCGTCGCCGCCGCGCTCGTCCTCGGCATCAACGAACGCGCCCGGGAGATCGGCATGCTCCGTGCCATCGGGATGACCCGCACCCAGCTGCGCCGGATGCTCACCCTGGAGGCCCTGCTGCTCTCCCTCGCCACCGCCCTGCTCGGCACCGCCCTCGGCCTCGGCTACGGCTGGGCCGGCGCCCGTTCCGTCACCGCCACCCTCGGCACCCTCGGCGGCCCGCCCGTCCTCCCCGTCCTCGGCGCCCTCGCCCTCACCGTCCTCACCGGGCTCGCCGCCGCCGTCCTCCCCGCCCGCCGCGTCGCCCGGATGACCGCCGTCGCCGCCATGCGCACGTCGTAGGACGCGGGGCCGTCGGCGGGCCGCCGCGCCGTACCGGGAGCCGGGCGACGCACGGGCGAGGCGCCGCCGGGCCGGGACGGCCGAGGCCACGGCCCCGCGCCGGGTCACCGACGCCCGCAAGGACCGCGACCTCCCCTGACGGCGGGTCCGTCAGCTGCCCTGGTAGGCGAACGCCGCCCAGACGTCGAGCGCGCCGGGGTCGCGGCGGGCCAGCGAGACGAGTTCGGGCGGCGCGCCCGGCGGCAGGCCGCGGTCAGGGTCCAGCGCCCACAGCTGGGTGCGCCGCAGCGCCTCGGCGGGCGGGTCCCCGGCGGCGAGACGGCCGTGGAAGACGTACATCAGCACGCACACCATGTCGTCCACCACCTCCCAGCGCGAGCCGACCACCCCCGTCGCCCCGGCGGCGAGGAAGGCACTGGAGAGCGTGAGCGCCTCGTCCACGTCGCCGCCGGTGTGGTCGCTGACGCAGGCGTCGAGCACGACCAGGCCGCCCGGGGAGCCCGGCGGGCGGCCCTGGGCCTGGCGCAGGATGTCGCCGACCGGCAGCCGGCCCGGCCGGTCCCCGGCGCGCGGGTCCGGCGCGAGGCCGAGGTAGGCGTCCAGCGGCGACCGCCCCGACGGCAGCGCGTGGCAGGCCAGGTGGAGGACGGACGCCCCGGCCCGTCCGGGCGCGGGCAGCGCGGCCAGCACCTCCGCCGGGGTACCCGCCCCCTCGGCGCCCTCGACGTAGCCGAGCAGCGTGCCGTGCGGATAGTGGTCGGCGTGCAGGTACTCGGCCTCGGCCTCGGCGAACATCAGCTCCCGGGTCGGGTCCCCGACGATCACCGGCCGCTCCGCGAGCGGCAGCCGGGGCCGCCGGACCACCTCGCAGAACTGCCGCGCGGAGGCCGCGTACGAGATCACCGCCCGCTCCACGGCCCGCACCGGCCGGCCGCCGTCCCGCAGCCCGCTGCTGAGCAGCGCCGCGTGCCAGGGGATGCCGCCGAGTTCGCCGAACGGCACCAGGACCAGCCGGGGCGGCGCGTCCGGCCCGCGGCGGGCGGCGGCCCGCAGGGCGGGGTGGCGCAGCAGCGGGCGCAGCGCCACCGTGCCCGCCCAGTCGCAGAGTTCGGCGAGGGTGGCCTGCCAGCGGCGCCGCGCGGCGACCCGCTCCGGGTGGCGCGGCGGCAGGGCGTCCAGGGTCGCCTGCCGGTCGCCGTGCGCCCGCCGGTAGGCGGCGAGCGGTGCGAGCGCGTCGGAGTGGACCGCGTCGGAGTGGACCAGGGTGAGCGGCAGCAGGTGGAGGGCGCCGGCGCCGTCCTCGCCGGGCGTGACCAGCACCGCCTCGCCGCTGCGCCCCGCACCGGGCGGCAGCAGGTAGACCAGGGCGTCGGCGCCGGCCGCGCGCAGGCTGCGGGCGATCTCCTCCAGCGGCAGCGGTCCCATCAGCGCCTCCCCGGCCGGGGAGGCGGCGAGGGCGGTGAGGGCACGGCGGCGCAGGTCGTCCGGGACGGGGATGTCGGCGCCGCCGGGCAGCGAGTCGAGCAGGGTGCCGGGCAGACCGAGCAGTGCGTCGAAGTCGAACGGGTCGGCGGCCGGGCCGTCCTGGGGGGTACCGCCGGACAGCCAGGCGTCGGCGAGGTCCGGGTGCCCGGCGGTGCGCAGCAGGTCCGGCACGTCGGTGGTGGCGGTGGAGGCGTGCAGCACCAGGCCCCGGCCCAGCTCCAGCGCCGCGACGGCGGCCCGCAGGTCGGGCCCGGGGACGTCCCCCGGCGCCTCGGCCCCGTCGGCGAGGCACCAGCGGGCGATGGTCAGCGCACGGGCCGCGTTCTCCCGGGCCACCACGAGGGCCGGGGCGGCCGCCGCCTGGAGCAGGGTGGCGGCGGCCGTCCCGCGCAGCGTGGCCAGCCCGGCCTCCCGGGCGGCCCGCCGGTCGCCCGGGCCGAGCCGCGCGCGGTGGGCCTCGGCGATGATCCAGGTCGCCACCGCCAGCAACTGGGTCGGTGCCCCGTGCCGCAGCCCTTCGCGAACGGCGCCCGCGGTGGCCAGCGCCTCGGCGGCGTCCTCGGACCGGCCCGCACGGCGGTAGCGCGTCAGCAGCAGGATCGCCCGCATCAGGTAGGCGCGGGACCCCTCCAGGCCGGCTGGGCCGGCACCGGTGTCGGTGAGGAAGTCATCGAGGTACCGCAGGGCGGCCGCGGCCAGGCGCTCGGAGAACGAGGCCTCCGTACGGCCGATGGCGAGCGCACCGAGGGCGGCGGCGGCCCGCAGGCTCAGGAAGGACTTGTACAGGTGCCCCGCCGGGGTCCGCTCCGCCGCCTCCGTCATCAGTCCGAGGGCCCTCGCCAACAGCTCCGACCGCCCGTGCAGCGCGAGGACGAACAGGGCCGCGCCCAGGTCGCCGAGGGCCGGCAGCCGCAGTGGGTCGTCCTCGGGCACCGCCGCGACCAGCTGCTCCAGCGCGTCCACCGCCCGGACCATCTCCGGGACGTCACCGGCCGTCACGGCCGCCTGGAACTCCAACAGCACCCGGGTCCGTTCCAAGACCGGCCGCTCGGTGGCCACGAGCCTTTCCAGGCCCGCGAGTTCGGAGACCGAGAGATAGGCGAGGACCTCCTCGGTGTAGCGGCGGCTGGCCTCCAGGTCCCGCTGGTCACCGGCGACGACGTAGCGCTGGTAGAGGTTGACGGAGAGGTTCTCCAGGTAGACCACCCGGTTGGCGTCGTCCGGGGCCGCCCGGCGGAACGCGGCGCGCTGATGGCGGATCGCGGTGTCGAGGTCGCCGACGGAGCCGGTGAGCGCGAACCGCTTGCCCATCGCCGCCGCCAGCGAGCCGTCCGGGTGGTGGCCGGGTCGGCGGCTGTCCGGCGAGGACCGGGCACGGGCGGCGTCGAGCAGGTCGATCACCCGGTCCAACTCGGCCCGGTCGGTGGAGAATTCGTCTTTCGCCAGGGTGGCGTGGGCCAGATGGTGGAGGATCTCGCTGCGTTGGAGGCCGCCCAGCTCCTCCTCCTGCATGGTGTCCAGCGCCCGGGTCAGGTGGTGCAGGGCCTCCTCCACGCGGTACGTCTGCGGCTCGTGCTGACGCATCGCGTTGACGAGCGTGCCGAGCACCCCGTGCGCGGCGGGCCGCACCCGGTCGTCCTCGGCCATGCCCGCCACGCCCTCGCGCAGCACCTCAATCCCCTCGCGGGCCTCGGCACTGGCGGTGTACCCCTTGCGCTGGGAGAGGCCGGAGAGGGTGTCGCCGAGCAGCCAGCGCACGACCCCGCCGAGCGGGTGGTCGGGCGGGACCAGCCGGCGCAGCTCGCGCAGGCGGGCGAGCCGGCGGGCGGCGTCGTCTTCGCCTCTGGAGCAGTACAGGTCGACGAGGCGCAGGGCGGAGGTCAGCCGGTGGGGGGAGTCCGGGGCGGTGGCGGCCACGACCCGCTCCAGGTGGGCGACGGCCCGGTCGGCGTCCCGCGCGTCCGCGCCCCCGTCCTGCTCGTCCAGCAGCAACCGGACAAGGCGTCCGCGAACCTCCAGCTCGATCGGTTCCGCGAAGTCCTCCGCCGCCGGGGACAGCCGGTCGAGGACGCCCTGCAGCACGGCATCCGCGGCCGCCCGTTCGGCGGGAAGGTGGTCACGCCCCGCTCGATCGGCGAGGGCGCAACCGAGGGTGGCGAGCGCCCCGGGGTCCTGCGCGTCGTACACGGCCTGCGCCTCGTCGGCCGCGTCGTTCCCTGCCACCGCCCGCCAGGGGCCGGGCGGCACCGGGACGGGGCAGGCGAGCCGCAGGGCCCCGATCGCCCGGTCCAGGTCGTCGGGGCGGGCCGCCGGGTCGGGGACGCCGGCGGTCGCACCGTCCTCGTAGCGCGCGTGCAACAGCAGCCCCAGCCGACGCGTAGCCTCGGCCCACTCCGGCGCGTCCCGGCCGTACACGGCCACGGTGATCGTCAACAGCGCGGCCGCCTCGGCGCGTTCGGCGAGGACAGCGGCGCGGATCGCGTCGTCCTCGCCGAACTCGGGCTGCCCGACGGCCTTCCAGTAACGCACCGAGAGCGTCAGCCCGACCAGGAACCGCACCTCGGCGAGCGCCCCCGCCGGCCCACCGGCGCCCGCCTCCTCCAGCAGCGTGCGCGCCGCCGAGAACGCGGTGAGCGCCCCGGACAGCGCCAGCGCGGCCCGCCGCGGATCGGCCGCCTCGTCGTGCTCCTCCAGCAGCCGCCGCCCCCGCCCGACCAGCGCCCGCGCCTCGTCCTCCACCGGCTCTCCCCTCCCCGCGTCCTCGCCGTCCCACTCCCTCGCCGCCCCTCGTTCGAGCGGACCGAAGGCCCTGACCGGTCCACGGCGGCCCCGCCGAGCCTACGGCGCCGGAGAGCGCTCCGGGACAGCAACTCCGCCACGGACGGGACCACTTCACGGCCACCGCGCCCCCGGCATCCCGCCCGAACCCCGGCCGCCCCCGAGGAGGCGGAAATCCGCTGGTCGCACCGCCTGCCGACCGCTACCGTGCACGGACGACACCGAGGGGGTGCACAGGTGAGGCCACTGCTGTTGGTGGACGTCGACGGACCGCTGAACCCGTACGCGGCGAAGCCCCACCGGCGGCCCGAGGGGTACGGCACGCACCGGCTGCTGACGCCGCATTGGGAGGCCGCCGAGCGCCGGCGGCTGACCGCGTACGGGCTGCCCGGCAGACCGGCCAAGCCCCTGCGGGTCTGGCTCAACCAGGAGCACGGGCCGGCCCTCACCGCACTGCCGTTCGACCTCGTGTGGGCGACGACGTGGGAACACGAGGCCAATGACTTCCTCGCGCCCCTGCTGGGGCTGCCCGTGCTCCCCGTCATCACCTGGTCCGAACCCCGGCCGCGGCCGGAGGGGGGTGTGTTCTGGAAGACGCCCGACATCGTCGCGTGGGCGGCCGGGCGCCCGTTCGCCTGGGTCGACGACCAGATCACCGACGCGGACCGCGCATGGGTCCGCGCGCGCCACGACGGCCCGGCGCTGCTGCACCGGGTCGACCCCCGGACCGGCCTGACCGCCGACGACTTCACCGCCCTCGCGGCCTGGGCGGCCTCGGCGGCCGCTCCCGGGACGTGAGGGCCGCCGTCAGGGCGGTGGCGGTGGCGAGGACGGCCCAGGCGGCGTAGCCGCCGGTCGTGTCGCGGAGCAGGCCGAGGGCCAAGCCGGTGCGCCCGGCGGGGCGGCCTCGGCGGGGTGGGCGACCCACGGGCCGTACCCGCCGATGCCGAAGAAGCCGAGCCGGGTGAACAGGGCAGTGGCGCCCACCGGGTGGTGGCCGAGCGGGGTGGTGAGCGCGAGGAGGCCGCCGACGGCCGCCACCATGCTCGTCAGGATGCCGCGGTAGCAGCCCGCTCGGCCCTTACGGCGAGGACGGCGTCCACCTGGCCGCCGCGCCGGCGAACCCCCGCCCGGAGAGCGCCGGAGAGCTCGTGGCCCGCTGCTGGACGCCTGGGAGGCCGTGGTCGACGCGGCGGACGGGCGCGGAGCAGCTGAGGCGGCGGCGGGAGCGGTGGCAGGGCCGATCGGATGGATCGTCAGCCGTTTCACCCGGCCCGGGCATCGGACGGCCGGTCGGCCGGACCCTCGTCGCCGACGATCGGATCAGCAGACCTCCTCCGAACCGCAGAGAGGCCCCGCACCATGAGAAGACGCTCACCGACCCGCACGCTCGCCGCGGCCGCGCTCGCCGTCGCCGCGCTCTTGCCGCTGACGCTCGGCGCCGCACCGGCCGCCGCGCCCGCGGCCACGACCACCGCCACGACCATCGCCGAGGACGCCGCCGGATCCCCCGAACTGAGCCCGGAGCTCCAGGCGCGGCTCGACGAGGCGATCCAGCAGGTGATGCAGCAGGCGGGCATCCCCGGCGTGCAGGTCGGCCTCTGGATGACCGGCCGGGGCACCTACCTCCGGGCCTTCGGCGTCGCCGACAAGGAGACCGGCGCGCCGATGACGGACCGGCTGAACATGCGGATCGGCAGCGAGACCAAGACCTTCACCGCCACCGCCGTGCTGCAGCTGGTGGACGAGGGCCTGATCGGCCTCGACGACCCGATCGCGGCGCATCTCGACGGCGTCCCCGGCGGCGAGGAGATCCGGGTGCGCGACCTGCTCGATATGCGCAGCGGCCTGTTCCCGTACAGCTCGGACACCGACTTCGTCAACGCCTTCCTCGACGACCCCGACCGGGTCTTCACGCCCGAGGAACTGCTCGCCTACGGCTACCGGCACGAGAACGAGTTCGCGCCGGGCTCGCAGTTCCAGTACTCGAACAGCAACTACATCCTGCTCGGCCTGCTGGTCGAGCATGTGAGCGGCCGGAGCCTGGAGGACTTCGTCCGCGACCGGATCACCGGGCCCAGCGGGTTGCGGCACACCCTCTTCCCGCACGGCACCGAACTCCCCGCGCCGTACGCCCACGGCTACACTGACCAAACGCCCAGCGGCGCGGTCGCCGACTCCACGCACTGGGACCCGTCCTGGGCCTGGTCGGCGGGCGCGCTGGTCTCCGACCTGCGCGACCTCCGCCACTGGGCGACGGACCTCGCCACCGGCACCCTGCTGTCGCCCGGGACCCAGGCGCAGCGGCTCGACGTCCTGCCGACCGGCATTCCCGGCGCGGGCTACGGGCTCGGCATCTTCAACATCAACGGCTGGATCGGCCACAACGGCTCACTGCCCGGCTACGAGAGCCTCACCATCTACCTGCCGGAGGAGTGCGCGACCCTGGTCGTGCTGCTCAACACCGACATCATGTCCGAGGAATCCGAGCCCAGCACCCTGCTCGGCCGGGCCATCACGAGCGTGGTCACACCCGACCACGTCTACGACATCCCGCCGGGCAAGTAGCCCGCTGACGGCCGGCGCGCCGGAGGGGGACGTCGGACGGGCCGACTTCCCCCTCCGGCCCCGCGCCGGCCGGCCGGGGCTGGCAAGCTGGGCGGATCGGGTGCCGCCGGGGCACCCGACGGGGGCGAGGGGGCGTTCATGGGGAATGGTGCCGACGGTCGGACTGCGGGCGGCCGGGCCGCGGCTCCCCCGCCGTTCGATCCGGAGCTGCGGGCCGCGCTGACGGCCGCAGGGGCGGCGGCGCGGGAGCCGGTCACGCCGGAGAACCTCGCCGCATGGCGGGAGCGGGACGCCACCACCCGCCCCAGGCCCACGGTGGAGGCGCTGCGCGACTGCGTGGCGAGCCGTTCGAAGTCGTCGGCGGCCGACCAGCCGATGTTGTCGGGAATCCCGCGCAGGCCCGGCAGTCCGTCCGGGCCGGGCACCGCAGCCTGCCCCAGGAACGTGTACTCGGCGCGCCACCGCTTGCCGTCGGGGTCGAAGCTGCCGGGGCCGGAACTGTCGCTCATGGGGGTGTCCCTGGGGGTCGGGAGTGCGGGTTCGAAAAGGGAGCCGCCGACCGTTCGCGCCGGCCGGACGACGTATGTCAGGCAGTCGATGTGCTCGCCGGACGGAACGAATCCCGCTTTGAGGAGGACGCGACCGGAGGCCGGGTTGTCAGGATGGTGCTTGGCGTGGACCTCCGGCAGGCCGAGGCGGCCGAACGCCAGGGCGAGGATGCTGTGCACCCCCTCGGTGGCGTAGCCCCGGCCCCAGGAGTCGGGGCGCAGGATGTAGCTGATGGCGGCGGCGGAGCGGTCCAGGTGGAGCTTGAGGACGCCGAGCAGGTCACCGTCCACGACCAGGCCGAGGGTGTGGAGCGTGCGCGGGCTCTGCTTCGCCGCAGCGACGGCGTCGGCCACGAACTCCTGCGCGTCGCGGAGTTCCATCGGGCCCCGCCCCAGGTACCTGACCGACTCCGGGCCGTAGATCCGCTGCACCGATTCGGCGTCATCGGGCTCCAGCTCCCGCAGCTCGATCACGCGTCCGCTGCCTTCACGAGCATGGTCAGCTCGGCAGCACTCGGCCTGTGGTCGGGGGCGGCCAGCAGGACGTGCCGCAGGCGGGCCTGGAGGGACGGCCACGGCAGGCGGGTGGTCAGCGGGACGGCGCGGTGGGCGATGGCCTTGCGCAGGGCGTCCAGCGGCGTTCCCTTGGCGAGCCCGGCCGTCTCGTAGTCCAGCGGCCAGGTGCCGGTGACGCAGGTCCACAGGGTGCCGGCGAGAGCGTAGACGTCGGCGCTCTGCGTGGTCTCGACGGGTTGGGGTCCGTTGATGATCCGGGCGGCCAGCTCGGGCGCGGTGAGGTGGATCATCGTGCCGTCGAACGTCGACCACGGCGTGATGCCGAGCCGGCGGGACCACGCGAAGTCCAGCAGCCGAACACCCTGCTCGGTGTGGATGCCGTGCTGGGGCTGGAGGTCGCCGTGCACCCATCCGGCCTCGTGCAGGTCGGTCACCGCCCGGCACAGATCGACCGCAGCGGCGAGGGCTTCGACCCGCCCGCCCTCGCCCGTGCGGACCGGGCGGAAGACGTCCCAGGTGGACGGTCCGGTCAGCCACGGGGTGACGAACCAGACCCGGCCGTCAAAGCGGCCGACGGTCACGGTGTAGCCGGGGAGCTGGTCCAGCACGGAGGCTTCGCGGGCGGTGACCTCGGCGGCCTCGCCGGTGCCGAGCTTGATGCTCACCACGCCGCGCGGCCCGCTGGCCTTCCACACCGCCGAACCCCGGCGGTCGCTGATCTCCTCCAGTTCGACCGGCCCACAGACGGCCTCCGCGGCCTTCAACGCCGCTGCGGCATCGGAAGCGAACTCGCCCATTCTCGTACTGCCTTCCATTCGCAAGGGATGTGCTCGAAGACGTCCCGGCCGTCGTCCACCGCCACGGACAGCGCCGTGGCGAGGTCGGGCGTGTCTTCCAGGAACTTCGGGTCCAGCGGCCGGACGCCCGCCCGCACCGGCAGGAACGAGAACGGCGGCGGCGGGATGCTCTGCCCGCGCCGGCCGGTCTCGACCGCCCCCTGGGCGAACTTCCCGAACATCACGCCGACCGGGGCGTAGAGGTTCTTGAGGGCCCAGTGCGGCCAGGCCATCAGCTCCCGGTGGTCCGCCCCTTCGCAGTGCCCGACCAACACCACGTTCTCGCACGCCAGGAGGCCGTACGGGCGGCCCATGAGCGGGCGAACCCACTCCGCGGCCTGGACCCCGGCGTAGAACAACTCCGCTTCCACGGCGTAGCGGTGGCTGCCCGGGGCGACCTCGTAGACTGTCCACCCGGTCATGCCCCGGCGGGCGGAGGGCCGCAGGAACGGGCAGTGCTCGGTGAGGTGGGCGAGGTAGCCGTCCACGTCCACGCTGACGGGGTTCTCCGTGCGGGCCTCGGTGAGACGGAGCGCCCCGGCGGTGAGCCGGGACGCCCCGTCGTGTGGTGCGGTGATCACAGGTAGGACGCCGCCGGGGCCACGTCGTCGCCGTCGCCGCCGGTGGGCGAGCAGTCCCACTCCGCCCAGACCTGGCCGGTGTCACGGTAGCGGGCCAGGGCCTCGGTGTTGACGGTGCCGTTGGCGTCGGTGAACCACGCCTCCGGCAGGGGGCCGTACGCTTCCTCGTAGGCGCTCACCCACGAGATGAAGCCGCTGCCCGCGCTCTCGGCGTGGGCCAGCTTGCGGCCGGCGTGCCGGAGGGTGAACGCCTCGTGCGCGGCCGGGTCCGCGACGAGGGTGTGCCACGCCGCGTCGATCGCGCCGGAGAACATCTGCGGGGCGATGTCGCCCGCGTCGATCCGGCGGGCGGTGATGGTGAAGAACTTGCCCAGCTCGTCCAGCTCCACGGTGGAGCTGGGGGTGGTGGCGGTGCTCACGTGCCTCTCCAATCGGGTTGGCTCTGCTCGCCCGGGTGCGGGCGGGCAGTCGTGCGTGGTGCCCCGGCCCGTCATGGGGTTCACGACGAGCCGGGAGTTCACGGGGCGCCCGGGGGCGTGGGTCGACGGTCAGTAGCGGCCGGAGGCGATGAGCGCGGTGGCCACGACCGCGAGCAGGACCAGCGCGACCGTCTGCGCGATGGCCACCGGCAGCGGGGTCGGGAGTCCTCGGGCGGCCCGGTCGGCGGCCTCGCGGTACTCCTCCTGTCCGTCGTCCACGGCGGCCTACGCCGGGCGCTTGTCGAGCGCGGCCCGCATCGCGGCGCGGCGGCGGGGCCGACGGGCGCGGGCGATGCAGTCGTCGCAGATCGAGTGGCAGGTGCTCTCGCTGTCGCCGGGGGCCTGGAGCGTGGTGCCCGCGCAGACCAGCGTTTCGCGGTGGCAGACCCAGCAGGTCCCCTGCCGGTAGCCGTCGGGGCGGTCCACGACCAACCCCTCGCCCACGATCCGTACCGGCGTCGGCGGGGGGATGTCCTCTCGAACGGGGAATGGCGGGGTCACGCGGACGGGTAGCGGTTGGGCGCTCATTCCGCGGGCTCCAAGTCGGTCAGGAGGACCATCTGCGGGTAGGGGTCACTGGAGCTGTCCGGGTTCACCCAGGCGTGGTTGGCGAGCTTGCTCGGGGTCTCGGCGACGGTGCCCGTCCAGCCGGCCGTCCGGTGCCGGACCGGGTCGCCCTGGATCACACTGTTCACAGTTGCGCCTCTCCATCGGGTCGGGGCGTGCGGTGTAGTGGTGCTCGTTACCGATCAGGCCGCGCGGCCGGCGGGGTGGCGGTTGACTCCCGCCACGACCACCGCGTCCGTGCCGGGGTGGGCCCTGATGTACCCGGCCGACAGGAGGAAGCCGTAGCGCCCGCAGATGTCGCATCCCCAGGTGTCGTCGGTGGGCGACGGGGAGTCGTACGCCGTCTGAAGGAAGCAGAACGGGCACAGCGGCGGCGGTTCCATGCGCTGGCGTGCGGCCTTGGGCATGGCGGTCATGCCGCCGGTCTGCGGGCCTTGCAGTCCCGGCAGACGCAGGAGGAGAGCACGGCGTCCCGCTGGAGCAGGGAGCCCGCGGAGGGGGGACTGCCAGCGGGGTTCGCCGCTCGGTAGTCGTCCAGCGGGTTCCAGCCAGCGGCCGGTCGGTTCGACTCACTCTTGCTCGGGCCGGTCACGACCTCGCGGTACTCACGCGGGGGGTTGCGTCTCGCCATCGGTCTGTCCTCCTTCGCCGTGGCGGTGGGGGGTGCGTGATAGACCGTAGGGAGTCGGCTACAGACGGTGCCACGAAGTTGCACGCGGTTGCACAGGTTCACCCGAGAGCGCTGCGGGCCTTGGCGATTCGGCTTCGTGCTTCGGCTCCGTGAACCGCGATCTTGGCCAGTTCGGCGAAGGCACGAAGGTAGGTGCGGATCTCACCAGGAGCGGTGACGTTGACCTCCGCCGTAAGCGTCTCGACTGCCACAAGGCTCTCGTCAAATGCGTAGAACGCTTCGAGGGGCCAGACGGTCCGGCGAGCCCGAAACGGGATCACGCCGACGGAGACGTTCGGAAGGGACGAGACCCCGAGCAAGTGGTCAAGTTGACCAGCGAGTGCTTCGTCATCGCAGACGCCGTAGTAGAGAACGGCCTCTTCCAGGATCAGGGCGAACTGATGGCTGGCGTCGTGCAGGACACGGGATCGCTTCAGCCGGGCCTTGACCGCGTCCTCCACGTCGTCCGGAGTGCCCTGGAAGGTCGTAATCGAACGGAGAAGTCCGGTCGCGTACGGGGCCGTCTGCGTCATCCCTGGCATGACGTTGGAGGCGTACACCTTGAATTTTCGTGTCCGCTGGTAGAGCGGCAGCGTCTTTTGATGCACTCGCCTCATGCCGTCGCGGTGGAGGTCTCGCCACTGCGTGTACATCGACTCAGCGGTCCGCGACGCTGCGATCAGATCCGCTGCCTTCTCCGCAGACCCACACGCTGTGCACCAAGCACGGATGTCGCTGTCGGAGGGAACCGTCAGGCCGCGGGCGATGCGGGATGACTTGGACTTGTGCCACCCGCACCGCGCGGCCAGTTCAAGCCCTGAAAGTCCGGCGTCCCGCCGGATCTGGTCGAGCTGATCGGCGAGCGCCTTCCGTGCGGCTTGGGCACTGGAGAGAGGAGAAGAGGACATGAACTGGCCGGCTGCGGTGACTACTCGGCGACGCTGAATGCCTCGTGAGGGACAGCACGCTCCCACACAGCGTCGAAAGCCGCCGCGCAGTTGCGCGCCACAGCGGGATCGTCACTCTGATCGGTGTGCACCCATCGGCCGTCGCCGTCAAAGATGTTGAACTGGACGATCTTGCCGTCGAACAGCCAGAAGTCGTTTCCGGGCAGCAGGAGATCAGAGGCGCCCCGGCGAGGGAGCCAGCGCACCTGCTCGCCGCCGGCCACGTTGGTGAACGTGAACGAGTGCTCGTACCGGATGTACTCGCTGGCGGGCTCCGAGATGACCCTGGCTCGTCGCAGGGAGACACCGTTGGCGGTTACCTCCTGGACGAGGTCCAGCCACGGCCTCCACCACGACGCGCGATCAGCAGGGTCGAGTCGGCGACCGGACTTCCATGCGCGAAAGCCTTCGTCCTCGTTGTCGACCGCGTAGACATCGCGCAGTTCCAGGTGGACCGCCGACTCCCGCGCAGACCTCAAAAGGTCAGCGAAGCTGTTCAAGCTCTGCGACATCCAACGCCTCCTTGAGCGCCTTGGCCATGCGGGCAGGGATGCGGACCACGGTCTCATGATCCGGGATCGGACCGTCAGCCAAGCAGTCCGCCGTCGTGGCCTCGTCAATCTTCCACCCCTGAATGACGAAGTCCCTGGTCTCGGGGTCTACCCACACAGTGGGAGAGCCGTGATCCCCCGACTTCTCGTCCTTCGCAACGAACCGTAGTGCCATCTGATCCTCCCGTGTCGAGCCGGTTGCGCTCAGTTGCAAACCTGAGCCGGTGCTCATACTCCGCCCTGAAGGCTCCCCCTGTCAGGACTTTCCATTTCTGACGAACCGCCAGGTACGAGGCGGAGGAATGTCCGGTGATGAGGAGGGGTGGGGCCTGGTGCCGTCGGCCGGCGCGCTCGCCGGGGCCACCTGCCACCGAGGCCGCCCCGGCGGCGCGGTACCCGGCCGCGGTGGAGGACTGCTTCGCCGGGCTCCGTTGGACGGCCGACCACGCGGACCGGCTGGGCATCGACGCCGGGCGCGTCGTCGTCGGGGGCAAGAGCGCGGGCGGCGGCCTCGCCGCGGCGCTCGCCCTGCTGACCCGCGACCGCGGCGGACCGGTCCCGGCCGGCCAGCTGCTGCTGAGTCCGATGCTCGACGACCGCAACGACAGCTTCTCCGCCCACCAGTTGGCGGGCCACGACACCTGGGACCGGATCTCCAACGCGACCGCCTGGCGGGCCGCGCTGGGCGAGCGCCACGGCGCCGCGGACCTGCCGCCGTACGCGGCCCCGGCGCGGGCGGCGGACCTCTCGGGGCTGCCCGCGGCCTATGTCGAGGTGGGGTCGGCCGAGACCTTCCGGGACGAGGCCGTGGCGTACGCCGACGCGATCTGGCGGGCCGGCGGCGAGGCCGAACTGCACGTCTGGCCCGGCGCGTTCCACGGCTTCGACACCTTCGCCCCCGGAGCGGCGATCAGCCTGGACGCCCGTGAGGCGCGGATCCGCTGGCTGCGCCGGATCCTCGCGCGCTGAGCCCGTGCCGGGCTCTCCCGCTACCGCGCGGCCGGCTGCGGCGGCGGGGTGCCGAGCAGGTCGGCGAGGGCGGCGTGGTCGTGGAAGTCCCGGCTGTGCACGATGAGGCCGTCACGGACGCGCAGCACCTGGAGATTGGCCACCGTCACCTCCCGCCCGGTGGCGCGGTGGCGGGCGCGGTAGTCCCACTCGGTGACGACCACCTCGGGGTCGTCGGTCGTGCGGACCACCACGTTGTCGGCGCTCAGTTCCAGCAGCGCGCGCTCGCCGACGGCGAGGAACCGTTCCCGCAGGGCCGCCCGCCCCTCCACCCGGCGCGGGCCGACCGGCTGGTACACCATCTCCACCACGGCGTCCTCGGCGTAGAGCCCGGCCAGTTCGGCGAACCGCCCGGCCGTGATGCCGTCGAGCAGCGCGTGGAACACCTCGCGCGGCGACCGCGTTTCGGACATGATCAACCCCCGGAATGATGTGCGGTCGCCGGAACCGGACCAGCGACTCCGTTTAACACGATACGGACTGGCCACTCCGGTTGTCCAGGGGCCGCGTCCCGTCGTTTCCGCCGTCGAGCAAAGGGAGTTGGAGAGTTGAGCGGCACCCAGGACCGCCCGCTCCGGGCGGACGCGGCCCGCAACCGGGCCAAGCTGCTGGACGCCGCCACCGCGGTGTTCGCCGCCCGGGGCGTCGGCGTGCCGACCGAGGAGATCGCCCGCGCCGCCGGCGTCGGGGTCGGCACGCTGTTCCGGCACTTCCCCACCAAGGAGGCGCTGCTGGAGGCGGTGATGGTGCGCCGGCTGGAGACGATCGCGGCCGGGGCGGCCCGGGTCGCCGCCGAGTCCGAGCCCGCCGACGCCCTGTTCGCCTGCTTCCGGCTGATCGCCGAGCAGTCGGTGGGCAAGACCGCCTTCGCCGGGGCCCTCGCGGCGGCCGGCATCGACGTCCACACCTCGCTGCGCGGGCCCTCGGCGGCGATCCGCGAGCTGCTGGCCGACCTCCTGCACCGCGCCCAACGGGCCGGCGCCGTCCGCCCCGGGCTGACCCTGCCCGACCTGCTCGCCCTGCTGGTCGGCGCCAACGCCGCCCTGGATCAGCTCGGCCCCGACGCGGCCGGACGCGGGCGCGTACTGGAGGTGGTCCTCACCGGCCTGCGGCCGCACTGACGGCGACGCGACCCCGCCGACGGAGGCCCGGGGCCTCTGCTCCGGCGCAGGGCCCGGACGCCAACGCAACGCCGCGCTGCGCGCGGGCTGCGGCACGGTCACCTCGCGGACCTTCGCCGTCGACTTCGTCGCCCAGGCCCTGGCCGTCGGCCGCGACGCCTGGGCGCTGTCCGCCCTCGTCCACGACGACTGCTCCAACGCGCCCGCCTGCTACGGCAACGCCTCGCACCTCGTCAGCGACCTGACGCTCGGTTCGGACGTCACCGAGGACGTGCTGGACACCTTGATCACCCAGGCCTGCCGCAAGGACGGCGACGAGAACGACCTGAACCCCGACTTCGGCACCCTGACCGCCGGGTCGGCCGCCCCGGCGAGCGTCACCCGGGCCGGGGCGGTGGTCGCCTACCGGGTCACCGCGGAGGACGCCGCGCGCGATCCGCTCACCAACACCGTGAGCGCGACGGGCACGCCCCGACCGGGGGCCGCCCCGCCGACACGCCCCCGTCGACGGCCACGGTCGGCGTCACCGCCCATGGCTCCCTGCCCCGCACCGGACCCGCCGGCCACCACGGCCGCCGCAGGAGGCGGTGACCCCGTCCGCGCCCGCCACCGTGCGCGGGACGTCGGGGCCGGGCGTCGGACCGGCCGGCCCTGCCGGCGGGGGTGCGGCGGCGGCGCTACTCCGCGGGGGCGGTGAAGCGGCGGGTGGTCCAGCGGGCCAGGTAGCAGGCGAGCGGGAGCATGAGCAGGAGGGCGGCCCAGAAGGCGGCGTGGCCCCAGAGGGTGGCGAGGGAGCGGAACCAGGGGGCCAGGACGGGGATGCGGAGGGCTTCGAAGGGGCCGAGGGGTGGGGGCCAGGCGCCGAGGGCCACCGTGCCGATCGCGGCGGCGGCCAGGAGGCGGCGGGCGGCCCGGGGGGTGGCGCAGGCCGCGAGGAAGGCGAGGGCGGCCAGGAACAGCAGGTAGTCGGCCTGGTAGGCGGCGCCGACCACCCCGGTGCCCCAGGACTCCGCGGTGGAGTGGTGGTCGCGGTCCACCACGGCCAGCCGGATCTCGACCGCCGCCCACAGCAGCAGGGTCAGCACCAGCGTCCCGCCGAGTCCGAACAGCAGCCGCTCGCGGAAGCCACCGGCCTGGCCCGCGCCGGCCGGACGGCGGCGGGCGGCGAGGCGGCGGCGGTCGCCCGCCGCCCGTTCCGCGGCCGCGTGGGCGGGCGTGAGCAGCCAGCGCGCCGAGCGGCCGTTGAGGACCAGCGCGAGCACCACCGCCCCCACCGCGCCGACGCCCGCCCAACTCCCGATCCCGCCCTCGAACATGACCACCCGGTCGACCACCGACCGCGGCGGCTCGAGCACCGTCATCGGCGGTCCGAGGCTCAGGTAGCCGACGGCGAAGGAGGCGGCGACGGCGAGGAACAGCACCCGCCGTCCGATCCGGGCCGGGAACGCGGCCACCGCCACGGCCGCGACCAGCGCCGCGCCGAGCTGGCCCGCTGTCGCCCGCGCCGCCGCCTCGCCCGCCGTCCGCAGCGGGCCGCCGAACGGGCCGCCGGGCAGCAGCCGCGTGCCCGCGCCGAAGTCGACGGCCATCCGCCAGACCGTGCCCGCCCAGAGGGTGATCCCGAGCGCGAGGAACAACAGCACGCCTGCCACCGCGCGCCGGGGCAGTACGCTGCGTGCGCCGCCCCACCAGGCGCGCAGATCCGCCTTCCACGCCCCCCGGTTGCGGCCGCTCCCCCTCCCCTCCGCCCGGACGCTGCGCACGTGCAGCACGGCCGCCGCGGCGAGCACGCCCCGGCCGTCGGCCGTGGCCGGGTCGGCGGCGAACGCCCGGCGGCTCAGCTCCGACCAGCTGCGGCCGAACGCTCCGCGCCCACCGCCGCGCACCCGTGCGGCCACGGCTCCCGCCGCTCCGCCGATGGCGGCGACCGCCGTGTGGGCACGCGGGGGCAGTCCGGCCAGCGGGCCGGGCAGCGCGGAGATCCGCCGGACGACCGCGCGCCGCTGCCCGTCCGGCTGGACGGTGAGCAGCAGCGCCCAACGCCGCGCGGCCTTGCGCTCGTCCGCGGTCAGCCGACCGCGCAGGGCCCGGGCCTCGCGCTCGACCGCGTCCAGCACGGCCGCCAGCTGGGTGAGCCCGAGCAGCCGGGCGCAGGCCCGCTCCGGGCAGGCCTCGTGCCCGCAGTGGAAGCGGGCGGCGAGCCCGGGCAGCCCGGCGGCGACCAGCTCGTCGACGAACGCCGGCCCGTCCGGCTCCCCCGCCACAAGCGCCAGCCCCGCCGCGTCCACCCGGCGGTCCCGCACGTACGGGACGGCGCCCGGCGCGAACGCCGCGCCGAGCGCCAGCACGGCCCGGGAGGCCGCCGCCGACTTCTCCGCCGGGGTGCCGCGCTCGACGTCCTTGAGGTAGTGCAGGTCGAGAACGGTGTCCTTCACCTCGTCCCGCAGCCAGTCCCGCAGCCGCCGCGCCCCGCCGCTCACCAGCCACGCCGCCGCGTCCGCCGACCGCCCGAGCAGCGCCTCGGCGAGCGCGGCCGGGTCGTGGAAGTCCTCGCCGCGGAAGGCGACCGGACGGTGCGCGGGCCCGGTCGGGGCGGGCGCGGGCGGCGGCGGGTCGACCCGGCTGCGGACCACCTCCGGGCTGCCGCCGGCCAGCCAGGCGCGGACCTGGTCGGCCGTCCAGCGGTCGGCCGGGTCCTTGGTGAACAGCCCCTGGAGCAGCAGCCGGCGCCGCTCGTCGGCGATCGCCGAGACGTCCACCTCGGCGTCCATCACCAGCCGGATCTGCAGCGCCTCGTCGCTGATCAGCCCGCCGTCCGCCCGGCGGTAGCGGCCGGCGCCGGTGAACACCTCATGGAGGATGGTGCCGAGCGCCCACCACGGGCCGGCCGGGTGGTTGTGGCCGGCGAGCTGCTCCGGCGCCATGTAGGCGACGGTGACCTGCATGTCGGTGGAGAAGCGGCGGCTGGCGGTGAGTTTGGCGACGCCGCCGAAGTCGGCCACCACGAACTGGGCGGCGCCGCGGCCGCCCTTGCCGGCCGGGCGGACCAGGATGTTGGCGGGTTTGAAGTCGACCGGGTTGCGCGCGACGGTGCTCTGCCAGAAGGCCAGCAGGTCGACCAGCTCGCGGATGATCCGCTCGCTCTCGCCGGGCCGGTCCAGCCGGCGCCGGGTGCGCAGCTCGGCGACGTGGTCGGCGAGGGTGACCGGGAGGTACTCCATCGCCATCCAGTCGCAGAGCGCGCCCGCGTGCTCGACCCGGCCGTGGCCGAGGATCTCGGGGACGTGGCGGCGGAAGGCGGGGTCGCCGGCGAGGTGGGCGAGGAGTTCGGTGTCCGCCCGTACGCCGGGGTTGCCGACCTTCACGGCCGCGTCGCCGCCGCCGTCGGCGCGGCGGACGTGCCAGACGGTGCCCTCGCTGCCGGAGCCGACGGGGCCCAGCGGGTGGTAGCGGTCGGTGAGGGCGGCGGGGAAGGCACCGGCCGGGTCGGCGGTCGGCGGGGCGGGGGTGGGGCGGTCGGTGGGCGCGGCCGCGTCGGCGGGGCCGGTGGGGCTGGTGGGGCCGGTGGGGCCGCCCGGCCGCTGGACCCGGGTGGGGGCGCCGCGCTGCACCCGGGTCCGCGGGCTCGCCGCGTCGGCGGCGCCGCCGTCCGGGCCGCCGGGGCCGTGCTGGACGCGGGTGCGCGGGCTCTCGGCGGGCGGCGTGTCGCCGGATCCCGGACTCCGCTGCGGGGACCGGCCGGGGACGCGGCCCCGGCCGTTCGCCTGCCCGCGGCCCTGCTTGCGGGTGGGCGGGCTCGGCTCCGGCGGTGTGTCGGCCATCGTGCCGTTCTCCTCCTCGCGCCCCCGGCTCACCGGGGAGCGCCGAACTCGTCGATCTCGATCACCTGGGCGTCCACGTCCATCGCGAACCGCAGCCGCTGCCCCGGCCCGATCGGGGTCGGGCCGGTGATCCGGCGGCCGTCGACGAATGTGCCGTTGGTCGAACCCAGGTCCTCGACGTGCAGCGCGCCGTCGATCCAGCGCAGCCGCGCGTGGCGCCGGGAGAGCTGGTCGAGGCCGGCCAGGCCGGGGACGGCGGCGCAGTCGGCCTCGTCGCGGCCGACCGCCAGCCCGCCGCCCCCGCGCCGGTGTTCGCCGTGGACGGGCAGCATGGCCCCGGCGATCACCAGGGCCAGCCGGACCACCGGCCGCCGGGGCGGGCGCGCCGGACGGGTCGCGGGGTCTCCGGCCCCGGCGGCCCCGGCGGCTTCGGCGGCTTCGGGAGCGGCAGTGGACGGCGGCACGGGCGGCGGCGCGGGCGGTGCGTCCTCGGCCGGGTCGTACCGCTCCAACTGCTGGAACATGTGCACCTGGCAGTACCCCCGGGTGGCCGAGGTCGGACACTCCCCCGGTGCGCCCACCGGGCAGCGGTAGATCACGGTCGCCACGAGGTCTCCCGAAGGGTCACGCCGCGCCGGACCAGGTCGCGCTCGATCCGGCCCAGGTCCCCGGGGCGCGGCACCCCGATCACCCGGACCTCGCCCTCGCTCACGCGCACCTGGAGTTCGGGCCGCTCCGGCCGGTGGTCCAGGAAGGGCGCGTACCGCTCGCGGCCGAGGGCCGTGCGGGTGAGCAGCCGCTGGTTGGCCGAGCCGCGCCAGACGAGCCGGGTGGGCTGCCCGGCCCGGTAGCGGCCGGTGATCACCGCGTCGGCGCCGTCCAGGGCCGCCGCGCTGACCGGGTCGGCGGCCAGTTCCTCGGGCTCCCGGCCGGTGTACACCAGCAGGTCGGCCGTGGCCCCGGCCCGGCGGCGTTCCGCGTCGGCGGCGGCGAGCAGCGCGGCGAGGGCGGCGGGCTGCTCCAGGGGTTCGCCGCCGCTGACGGTCAGGCCGTCGAGGCCCTCGGCGAGCGCCGCCCGCCACATCACGGAGAATCGCTCGATCGTCAACTCCCGTCCGGCGGAAGGGTCCCAGGTGTGCCGGGACATGCAGCCGGGGCAGGCCAGCGTGCACCCCTGGAACCAGACGCCGAGCCGACGGCCGGGGCCGAGCGCGGTCACCGGCCGGGAGACCTGGGCGACCCGGACGGCCACGGCGCCGGTGGACGCGGCAGCGGCGGCGCCGTCGGCGCTCAGCCCGGCCACCGTTCGACCTCCAGGCGGTAGCCCTCGCCGTCCCCGTCGCCCTCCACGGCGACCACCTCGATGCGCTCGCCGCGCCGGGGCGGGTTCCGGAAGACCTCCTTGGCCAGCGGGTTGACCAGCGCCGACTCGACGGCGGTCAGCACGCCGCGCCCGCCGTGGTCGAGCCGCCGGGTGGCTTCGACCCGCAGCACCTCCCAGGCGTCGTCGGCGAGGGTGAGCACTGCGCCGTGGACCTCCTGGACGCGGGCCGCCACCGAGGCGATGGCCTTGTCGAGGATCCGCGGCACCCACTTCTCCTGCATGAAGTCCATCGGGATGAAGTTGTCGCCGAAGCGGTTGCGCAGCTCGGGCCGCTTGATCTGCTCGTTGAAGAAGAGGTCGAAGGCTTCGCGCAGGGCCTGACGCACCGTCACTGGATCGTCGTGGCGGCCCAGTTGACGACCAGCGGCACGGGGTGCGGCGCCGACGGCCGCGTCCGGGCCCGCCGCCCCGGCACCGGAGTCCTCCGTGCCCGACGCGACCTCGCCGCCCGACGCGCCCCCACCGCCCGGCGGGTCGCCCAGCACGGTGGCGGCGACGCCGAGGTTGGAGGTGAAGATCAGCACGCACTCGGTGAAGTAGACGGTGGCGCCGCGCCCGTCGGTGAGCCGGCCGTCCTCCAGGATCTGCAGGAAGAGGTCGAACAGCCGCGGGTTCGCCTTGTCGATCTCGTCGAAGAGCAGCACGCTCATCGGGTTGGCCCGTACGGCGTTGGTGAGTTCACCGCCCGCGTCGTGGCCGACGAACCCGGGCGGGGCGCCGATCAGCCGGTCCCGGGCGTGCTCCTCGGCGAACTCGCTCATGTCGAAGCGGATCGGCCGGGCGTCCTTGCCGAGGATCATCTCGGCGACGCCCTTGGCGAGTTCGGTCTTCCCGACGCCGGTCGGACCGGAGAGGAAGAGCGTGCCGCGCGGACGGCTGGGCGAGCTGGACGCCTGGGCGCCGTTGAGCCCGGCCGCCGAGCGCATGAAGATCTCCAGGGTGCGGCGCACGGCGTGCGGCTGGCCGATCACCTTGCCGTTGAGGAACTCCTCGCCGTCGGCAATGCGTTCGCGCAGCGCGGCGGTGGCCCACGGGTTGTCGAGCACGCCGATCCGGTACAGCCGGGCTGCCTCGTCGAGCCGCTGCACCGGCAGGCTGCGGTCCAGGGCCATCCGTCCGATCGCCATGACCTCCGAACTGCCCATCCCGTGCGAGGAGTCGGCGAGCGACTTGGCCGCCGCCGCGGTCTCGGCCTCGGTCAGGGACGGGCCGCCGGTCGCCGCCTGGTAGCGGGCGAGCCCACCGACCACGTGCCGGGCGGCGGCCAACCGCTGGTCGTGCGGCGGCTGCGGCACGTTGATCACCCGCACGGCGCGGCTGCCGACCGCGAACTCCCTCGGCAGTTCCTCCTGTCGCTCCACCACCCAGAACACCGTGTTGTACGGCGTGACGGTGCTCGCGCCCTGCACCGGGCGGGCGGTGTGGCCCAACTCCTCGGCGGCGGCGAACAATCGGGCGGCCTCCCCGTCGACGGGGGCCTGCGGCGAGCCGAGCCGGCCGGCGTACGGGACGACCAGCGCGATCGGCGGGCCGGGGTGCTGGACGACGCCGACCATCGCGTCGCGCAGGCGGTCGAGCATGTCCGCCTCGTCGTCGTCCTCGCCGGAGCCGCCCTCGCCCGAGCCGCCCTCGCCGGAGCCGTTCGGCGCCGCGCCGCGCCCGCGCCGCCACCGCTCGTCGCGCTCGACGAACTCCCGGATCACCGCCGGGATCTGCTCCGGGGTGGCGCTCAGCCGCAGCAGGGCGATGCGGTCGTTGACCTGGTCGACGAACGCGATCGCACCGTAGCCGCGGGCCGTGCAGACCGACTCGATCACTCCGCCGAGGGTGTACGGCGCGAGCGTCCCGCTGCTGCCGGCGGCGTGGTCGTCCGGCAGCAGGTACTGGTCACGGACGTTGCCGGTGAGCAGCACCTGCGGGTAGACGGTGAGCGCCATGTCCAGTTCGCGGATCCAACTGGGCGTGGCCGGGCGATCGTTGTCCTCGGCCGGGTCCGGCGCGGCGTCCTTGCGCAGGTCCGCCCGCTCCGTACGGTCGGCTCCGTCCGTAGGGGCGGCCCGGTCGGCGGGCGGGGGCTCAGCGGTCACGGTGACGCTCCTGCGGCTTCGGGCGGGCTCCGGTCGACTCGCTCCTGGTGGCGCCGCTCCCCTTCCTGCGGCGGCGCGGCGGGGCGGCCTCGGACGGCGGCTGCGGCCACCATCCGCCCGGCACGAGGCCCGCGGCCAGCGCGCCCGGCGGCATCGCGGAGGTCCGCTCCAGCCGGACGCCCCGCTCCCGGACGCCCTCCTCGATCGCGGGCAACTGCTCCTCGCAGAACCACTGCTGGACTTCCTCGTCCCGCTCCTCGTTCCGCTCTTCGTTCCGCTCCTCGTCGTGCTCCCGGTCGCCGGTCCCGCCGTCGTCGCGGCGGACCACCGCCGTGGTCAGGGTCGCCTGGCCGGGCGCCAGCACCAGGCGCAGCCCGTACCCGGCGGCGGGCGGCTCACCGTCCGTCCCGCCCGCAGCGGAGGCCGCCGCCCGCCCGGGGTCCGGGTCGCCGAACGGCACCACCACCGCGCCCTCCTCGGCGAGCAGGTCCTCGAAGCCCTCGCCCACCTGGTAGTCCCGGGCGCGCAGCACCTCGGCGAGCGCCGCGACCACCGGCGCCCGGTGGCGGCGCGCGTCCGCCCGGGCCAGCGCCTCCTCCACGTCGGGCCGCAGGTACGCCGGGTCGTCGGCGGCGGCGAGGGACGCGAGCAGCCGGTCCCGGTCGGCCGGATCCGCCTCCTGGGCCAGTTCCGCCAGGGCGGCGCGCAGTTCGGCGCGCTCCTCCTCGCGGGCGCGGCGCTGCACCGAGTGCTGGACGAGCGCGGCGAGGTCGGTGAGCGTCGTCCGCACCTCGGAGACGGTGCCGGCCGCCTTCAGCGAGCGCACCAGGCCCGCCACCCGCTCGAGGTCGGCCGGGTCACAGCGGGGCACGTCGCGGTCGAGGATCGCCTGCGCCTCGGCGAGGGCGCCGGCGCGGACCCGCCCGGTCCGTTCGGCACGCTCGCGCTCGGCGGCATCGGCGGCCTCGGCCGTGGCGGCATCGGCGGCGGCGCGGTCGGCCCGGTCCGAGCGAACCGGGCGCGGACGTTCCGGTTCGGCCACCGCCTCCGGCAGCACCGCCGACCAGACGTCCTGCACCGCCTCCGCCAACTCCCGCGCCGCGCGGGCGTTCGCCGCCTGCGCGCGCTCGATCGCCCGCGTGAGCTCGGCCTCGTCCGCCCCCGCCCCGACGGCGACCGTCTCCACGGTGACCCGGGCCGTGCGGTAGGCGCGGCGCAGCTGCCTGGCCTCGCCGCGCAGCCCCTGGGCCTGCTCGCCCAGCTCGCCGAGCCGGGCACGCAGCTCCGACCGCCGCTCCTCGGCCCGCCGGAGGTTCTCGGCGCGCTGGGCCTCGGCGGCCAGCCGGGCCCGCAACCTGCGGCGGCGCTCGGCCTCCTGGTTGACGTAGGACCACCCGTATCCCGCGGAACTGCTCACCGGCCGCCTTCCGAGCGCGAGTCGTGACCTGCGGCGCGGACCGACGGCATGCCACCGGTCCGGACCCCCTGCGCACGCGCCGCCGAGACCGGTACGGGTCGTGCGTGAGGACGTGAGGACGTGAGGACACGTGACAGACGACCGCGCGCGAACCGGCACCGCCCCCGAGGTGCTGCTGAGGCCCCATCATGCCGCAGAACCGGCCATGGCCGTTCGGCCTTTGCAAATCCGAGATCACCACCCGCGGCCGGGCTCCGACGCGCTAGATTGACGTACCGTCGGCACCCGCGGGGTCGGGGTCGCAACCGGGCTGAGGGGGGTGAGGGGACGGTGGTGCCACCGGAGGACGTCCTGGCAGCGCTGCGCGCGCACTGGGACGAGATCCGCGAATTCCTCGACGCGCCGTCCCTGGCCGGGCTCCAGGCACTCGCCGAGGACACGACCGGCGATCCGGAACGCGTCGCGCGCAGGATCGTCCGCCTGGTGCTCGCCGCCCTCCCGGACGGGCACCCGCTCCGGGAGCTGTTCGACGACTCCGTGCGCTATGCCCGGGGCGACAACGGCGTCCGGGTCGGCAGCAAGGACATCGGGTCCTTCACCCTCCAGGCCGGCATCGCGCACCTGGTCCGACCCGCCTCGGCCGCCCCCGGCGCCTCGCCCCCCGACGACGCCGACGACTGGCTGCTCGCCGCGGACTCCGTCACGGCCGCCGCCTACCGGGCCGGCGGGCACGACCCCGCCGACCCCGACCTCATCCGGCTGACCGACCGCCAGGGCACCGTCCGGCTCCCGTCGTTCCAGTTCGACGGCGCCTCCGGACGCCCGCTGCCCGTCGTCGTGGCCGTCAACCGCCTGCTCGACGCCGCCGACGACCCGTGGGGCGTGGCCGACTGGTGGCTGGGCGCCAACGCCTGGCTGGACGCCGTGCCCGCCCGTCTGCTGGGCACCGCCGGTGAGCGCACGCTGCTCGCCGCCGCCCGCGCCGAGATCGCGGAGTGGTGAGGGCATGCCCGACGTGAAGGTCCCCGCCCCGGCCGTGCGCGCCGCCCCGTTCCGCGAGGTGCTGCCCGCCGGAACCGTCCTCCACCGGGTGCACTCCGCCGCGTACCCGGCCACCTCGTTCAACCCGAACCCCTCCGACACCCATTACGAGGGCGGCCGGTTCTGCTCCTACGAGGGCGACGGCGCCCACCTGCCGTACCTGTACGCCGGGTTCTCGGAGCGGACTGCGGTGATGGAGACGCTGGTCCGCGGCGTCCCGTTCGACGAGCGTGGCCGGCGGCGGATCCGGCGTGCCTCGGTGCGGGGCAGGGTGCTGTCGCGGATCGAGACCACCTGCGACATCCCGTTGGTCGGCCTGATGACGCTCGACCAGCTCGCGGCCGTCCACCAGGACGAGTGGCTGATCCACTCCACTCCCGACGCCTACCCGCGCACCCGCCGCTGGGCGGCCTGGATCCGCGGCCAGGCGCCGTGGGCGCTGGGGCTGCGCTGGCCGTCCAAGCGGGACCTGGGGAGCAGCGCCTGCGTCCTCTACGAGCGGGACGCCGCCACCCCCCTCGTCAAGCCGGCCGGGCCCGCGCCCGTCGCGCTGGACACCGCCGAGGGCGCCGAGCTGCTCAACCGCCTCCTCGCTCCGGCCCGCACCCGGATCGACCCGCCGCGCCGGTAGGGCCGTGGGCGTCGGCCGGGCCGGCCTTCGCGGGTCTCACCAGCGCAGGGCCATCGGCCGGTTCCTGGTCCGGCGCACCGCCCGCCGCAGGGCGACGGTGCACGCCGCGGCGGCCAGGAGCAGCGCCGCCGGGGCCGCCAGGGCCGCGGACCAGGCGGCGAGTCCCCTGCGGGGAACGACGTACGAGCCCCAGGGCGCCTGCACCGCGTCCACGCTCTCGCCGGGCCGGCCGGCGTGGCGCAGTGAGACGCGGGTGCCGTCGGCGAGGAGGCCGTCGCACTGGACGTAGGCGTTGCGTCCGGCGTGCCTGGTCTCGCACTCCGACACCGCCACGCGTTCCGCCGTCCCCCAGGGCGCCACCTGGGTCAGGCCGAGCAGCAGCGCGACACCGACCGCCCCCACGCACAGCGCCGTCAGCACCGCCCACAGCACGACCGTCGCCCGGCCGCCCGCCCCGCTCACCATGGTCACGGTACGAAGCTACCCGCCGGACGCCGTCCGCACCATGGCCTTTTCACTCCTCCGCTTCGCCCCGCCGTCGATACTTTGCAAAGTGTCACTTTGCAAAGTATCGACACATATACCCAGTTCACCGCCCCTGTCGTGGCCGCCCTCGCACTTTGCAAAGTATGAGACTTTGCAAAATACATGGCCCGCAGGTGGGCTCGCGCTCAAGCTCAGGCTCAAGCTCGCGCTCAGGTTCAGGCTCAGGCCGAGGGAAGGGCGGTGAACGCGCGGAGGCCGGTGCGGCTGCCCCGGTAGACGGCGGATCCGGCGACGGCCAGGGAGACCCAGGTGAACGCGGTGTCGGCGCGGAGGCGCTCCGGCTCGTCCTGCCAGCGCAGCCGGCCCGTCGTCAGGTCGTACGCGAAGAGGCGGTCGTCGTTCGTCCCGACGTACACGGCGCCCTCGGCGGCCGTCAGCGAACTCGTCCCCCGCCCCATCCCGCGCGGCACGGTGGCCGTCCACCGCTCGTCGCCCGTCACCGCGTCCAGGGCCAGCAGCTGGTCCCCCTTGATCAGGCAGACCGCACCGTCCGCGGCCGCCGGGCCGATCGGGCCGTGCTGCTGCGCCCGCTTCCAGAGCACCCGACCGGTGGCCGCCTCCAAGGCGAACACGGTCGACCTCCCCGAGGCGAGGTCGGTGTCCGCCACGTGCACGATGCCGCCGTGGACGACCGGCGGGTCGAAGACGAAGCCGACGCCGTCCTGCGCCCACCGCTGCTCGCCGCTGCGGACGTCGAACGCGAGCAGCCCCGCGGACCGGCCGGGGACGTACACGGTGTCCCCGGCCACGAGCGGGGCGCCCGAGACCGCCGGCGGGCCGCTCCAGCGGGCCCGGCCGGTGGCCGCGTCGAAGGAGCGCAGCGACGCCCCGTCGACGATGATCACACTGTCCCCCGCCACGGCGACGCCCTGGGCCGTCGAGAAGTCCCGCCAGTCGGGCACGGCGACCTCCCAGCGCGGTTCTCCCGAGGCGGCGTCAAAAGCCTGGACCTTGGTCGCGGAGTTCACGCACACCACGCCGCCGCCCTCGGCCAGCGGCCAGCCGCCCCGGTTCTCGGCGGCGTCGGCCGTGCTGACCGCCGTGGCCCAGCGGACGGCGCCGGTGCCCGGGTCGAGGGCCCGGACGCTGCCGTCGTACCCGGCCGCGTAGAGGTGCCCCCGGGGATCGGCCGACGGGACGACCCGCCCGCCGGCGTCCGCCGCGTCCCAGAGCCGGGGGCCGCGGGCGGTCTCCCGGACCGCCCACCACCGGGCCCCGGCCGGCACCGCGAGCGCGCCCAGCCCGGCCGCAGCGCTCAGCAGCAGGCGGCGGCGGTCGATCCGGTGCGGGGAGGGCTCGTTGCGCGCGGTGTCGGAGTTCACGCCGCCCACGACATCGCCGACCGCTCCCCCGGTTCCCCCGGTGGCGGTGGTCGGCCCTTTCGGGCACCGCGCACGGGTACGCCCCGCCCGGACGGGAGCCGGGCGGGGCGGGTCTGCGGGTCACCGCGCTACCCGGTCACCCGGTCATGCGGTCATGCGGTCACCCGGTCACCCGGTCACGGGCAGAGGCGGCCCGGGCGGCACTCGGGGTCGGTCGGGTCCCCGCCGGGGCGGTAGTTGGACCACCAGAGCGGGGTGCTGCCCGAGTAGATGACGAGGTTGCCGCTGTTCTGGATGGCGAGGTAGGCGCCCGGGTGGTACGGCGTCCGGCTGTTCCACACCGCGCGCATGCCGGCGTCGTACGCGACGAGGTTGCCGTCCGCCTGCATGTAGAGGTAGGTGCCGACGCCGTACGTGCCGACGGCCGTCCAGATGGCGACGTTGTTCTTGTACAGCACCACATGCCCGTCCCACTGCTGGTAGAGCACGGTGCTGCCGTCCGGCGAGGACCAGCTCTCCCCGCGGTTGAGGCCCGCGGTGCCGTAGATGACGGTCTGGTTGGCATCGGACACGGCCGCGGCGGCTGCGGGGGCGCTCGCGGCCGGGGCGCCGTCGGCCGCGTGGGCCGGGCCGCCCAGCAGCCCGGCCGCCATCAGCACGACGCCGAAGGCGACGCCGGCGCGGGGAACGAGGGAACGAGGGATTCTCATGACGGGAACTCTCCTGAAGTCGCTGCTGCGTGAGACACCTTGGGGAACGTTCCGGTACACCGACGCCGTGATCGCGTCGGCCCGGCCAGTCTCACGGCGCGCGGGACCGCCGGGCAAAGCCCTTCGAGCGCCCTCGAATCCGGACTCGCCCGCGTCAGCCCGCGTCAATCCGCGTCAGCCCGCCTCAGTCCGCGTCCGCCTCCACCGGTTCGTCGGCCCGCTGGTCCTCGGTGCGGCCGAGGCGCCAGTAGCCCATGAAGCAGACGGCGCGCCGGTCGTAGCCGCGCTCGCCGACCAGGTGGCGGCGCAGCTCGCGGACGGCCGCCGCCTCGCCCGCGATCCACGCGTACGGCGTGCCGCCCGGCAACGCTGCGGCGCGGACGGCGTCGGGGAGGGCGGGGGTGCCCGGGGCGCCCCGGTGCAGCCAGGTGATCTCGGTGCCGGCGCGGCCGGCGGGCAGGTAGGCGTGCTCCTGCGGCCTGTCGACCTCGGCGAACACCTTCACCGGCAGGCCCGCCGGCAGTTCGTCGAGGATCGCGGCGACGGCGGGCAGGGTGGACTCGTCCCCCGCGAGCAGCACCCAGTCCGCCCCGTCGGGCAGCCGGAACTCGACGCCGCCGGCGTCCTCGATCGCCGGCCCGCAGACGACCACCCGGTCGCCGGGCGCCGCCGTCACGGCCCAGCGCGAGCCGGGTCCGTGGTCGCCGTGGACGGCGATGTCGATGTCGACCTCGTCGGGGTCGTGGCGCTGGGCGCGGACGGTGTAGGTGCGCAGCACCGGGCGGACGGCGGGGTCCATGGCCCGCCAGCTCTGGTACCAGCCGAACTCCTCCTCGCCCTCGGGCACGACGGGTTCGGTCTGTCCGGGGAGGGGCAGCAGGAGCTTCACCCGCTGGTCGAGGCCGCCGTTGACGAATCCGGCGAGGCCGGGGCCGCCGAGGGTGATCCGGGCCATGTGCGGGGTGATCCGGGTGACCCGGATCACCTGGAGCGGGAAGAGCAGGAAGCGCGCGGGGGCGGTGGTGCTGGTCAGGGCCGTCTCCTCTCACCTGAATTTAGGTAAGGCTAACCTATCTTGGCGCGTGTTCGCCCCCGCCCGGCCGCCTCGCCGCCCTATCGTCATCAGGAGACACGATCGCGGTACGCGGAAGAGGTGATGACAGGATGTGGCCACGCGTCAACGGCCTGCGCTCGATGGAACTCGGCACTCCGGGCCGGATACGGGCCGAGCTGAACGCCCTGGCGCTGTCCGGCCGGAAGACCGCCACCACCGGCCTGCTGGCGGAGTACGCCGAGGAGGCCGAGGGCCTGGAGTACCCCGGCGAACGACTGGCGCTGCTCGACGACGACGGGCGGGCCGTCGCGGTCATCGAGATCACCGGCGTCGAGGTGAAGCCGTTCGCCGAGGTCACCTGGGAGCACGCCCGGGCGGAGGGGGAGGGTGACGCCTCCCTGGCGGAGTGGCGCGCCGGGCACCTCGGCTACTGGGAGCAGTTGGGCACCCCGGTCGAGGAGCACACGCCCCTGGTCTGCCTGGCCTTCCGCCTCGTCGGGGCCTCGTAGCCGTCCTCAGTCGCCCAGGAACCCGGCGACCAGGTCACGGAAGGCCGTCGGCCCGTCGACCCACGGCCAGTGCCCGCACCCGGCGAGCACCTCCAGGCGCCCGGCCGGGTAGCAGGCCGCGACGCGGCGCGGCGTATCGACGCCCGCCACCCCGTCCTCGGCTCCGGCGACCACCAGCACCGGGCTGGACACGGCGGCGCGACGGGCGGTCTCGGCGGCCGCGGCCGCCTCGGAGGCCGGGCGCACGTAGAAGGCCTCGCGCAGCCACGACGGCGGCTGCGGATAGCCGGCCTCGGCCTCGTGGTGCCGGCGCGCCGCCTCCGACCAGGCGCCGTAGCTCCAGGGCTGCGCCCCGGCGGCCAACGCCTCGGCGCTGCCCGGCCCATCGGCGCGCCGGGCCCGGATCGCCGCCACCTCGGCCTCCTCCACGTCCCGGGAGACCAGGCCGGGCGGGGTGACGAGGACGAGCCGGCCGAGCCGCTCCGGCCGGTCGGCCGCGAACGCCTGGGCGGTCAGCGTGCCCGCCGAGTGGGCGAGCACGTCCAGGCGTTCGATCCCCAGCCGCCGCCGCAGTTCCTCCACGTCGCGGGCCTGCGCGGTGAAGGCGCAGCTCGCGCGGTCCGTCGGGGTCGCCGAGCGTCCGGCGGCCCGGCCGTCCAGCATGACCAGTGTGCGGAACCCGTCCAGCCCCCCGAGGTCGCCGAGGTCGCGTACGTCCGCCCCCGGCCCGCCGGCCAGGCAGAGCAGGGCGGGGCCCGTTCCGGTGACTGAGTAGAACAGTGTCGTTCCGTCAGTTGAGGTGAAGTCAGGCATCCGGCCATCCTCTCACCCCGCCCCGAACCACCGTGGTGCCGCCGGGACGTCGGCGGGCCTGCGCGTACTGCCGGGCCGCCGCCAACGTCGCCTCGGTGAAGGCCCCCGTGGTGCTCCGGCGGATCCCGACGCCGGGCAGCCGGGGCGGGCATCACCCGCAGGGCGTACACCACTTGGGCGGCCAGGTCTGCGACCGGGGCACTTCAGGCCTGGGCGCCGTCGGACCGATCAGCATCCAGACCGCCGCGAAGACCACGGCGTACCTCACCGAGGCGTCCACGAGCTGGAGCCATTTGCACGTGTTCAATGACGAGTTCCGCCGCCCACCGCGGTCGCGCCCGGCGGGAGGAAAACCGGTTGCGGGGGCCGGAGCAGGCCTGACACGGTGCGGGGGTTCCCGCCACACCCGTGAGGTTGCAGGTAGCCATGACGATCTACTTCTACGGCGCCGACGAGGCCCCTTATGGATGCTTCTCGAACTTCTCCGATCACGGCTTCGACCTCGACGGCCTCTGGTGGCCGACCTCGGAGCACTACTTCCAGGCGCAGAAGTTCAAGGGCACCCGCCACGCGGACCTCGTCCGGCGAGCGCGCACCCCGCTGCGGGCGGCGGAGCTGGGCCGGGACGCTTCCCGGCCGCTGCGCAGGGACTGGGAACGGGCCAAGGACGACGTGATGCGCCGCGCGGTGGCGGCCAAGTTCCGCGCGCACGCCGACATCCGCGGGATCCTGCTGTCCACCGGTGACGAGGAGATCGTCGAGGACACCACCACCGATCACTACTGGGGCCGGGGCAGGACCGGGAACGGCAAGAACATGCTCGGGCGGATCCTGGCGCGCACCCGCGGCCAGTTGCGTGCCGAAGGCGCCGACGCCGCCGAGTCACTCGGGCAGTGAGACACCGAGCGATGCGATCCAGGACGCGAAGTCCGCGGACTCGACCTCGAAGTCCTCGGGGCCCAGATCGCCGAGGTCCGAGGAGTACACGGCGGAGTGCGGATCACCGGCACGCAGGAGGAACCCGCGGCCGCCGCTGTCGTCGCCGACGAGCACGAAACCCGGCGCGTACTGCGTGACTTCGTAGGTGGCGTTGCGTTCGCCGATGCACCCGGCCGAGTACACGGTCACGCCGGCCTCGGTCATCAGGCCGTCCGCCGCCTTCCACAGCGCCACGAGTGGCGCGGGAAGGCTCGGCCCGATGTCCGCCCGAACGGCCTCCGGCACGTCGTCATCCCTCCGCGGTCCGCCGAGCCGCGACGCCCGCGTCGGCCCACTCGGCGGCCAGCATCGCGTACACGGCCAGGTCCGCCCGCTGCCCCTTGAGCATCTCGCCCTGCACGAAGAAGGCCTCCCGGCGCATGCCGAGGCGCTCCATCAGCCGCATCGACGCACCGTTGTCCCCGTTGCACAGGCCGACCACCCGGTGGAAGCCGTACCGCTCGAACGCCAGCCGCAGCACCTCGCGGCCGGCTTCGGTGGCGTACCCGCGGCCGCCGTGGTCGGGGTTCATCACGAAACCGATCTCGGCGCGGCCCAGTTCGGCGCTCAGCCAGTCCAGGTTGAAGCTGCCGATGAGCCGACCGGACTCGCGCAGCTCCACCGCGATGGCCAGGTTGTCGCCCGCCCCGGCCAGCTCGGACTGCGTGATCCTGGTGGCCAGCGCGGTGCGCGTCTCCTCCCGGGTGCGGGTGTCCCACAGCAGATACCGGGTCACGTCCGGACGGCGCTGGATGTCGTGCAGGTCGTCGAGATCCGCCTCGGTGAAGGAGCGCAGCACCAGCCGGTCGGTGAGAACAGGATCCATGGATGGGGCTCCGCAGGGGATTCTCCGATAAGGGGTCAGCAGATATTAGCATCCGAAGATCGGCATACGAAGGAGTCAACACAGGGCCCGGAAGCGGCGCTTGCGCTCCGACCGCACGCGATCACCTGCTCCGGTCCAGGGTCGCCCGCAATGGCTGAGCCCTCTTCTCCGACCGCCGTCCGCGAGTCGTACGACCGGTCGCCGCCGACCACCTCGAACGCGTCCCGCCTCCAGCCGCGATGGACCCGCCGTCACGCGCGATGCCGGCGGGCGCGGGCCACGACCACGAAGCGCCGGGCGGACGGCCAGGTCCGCCCGGACCATGGTCCACTCGGTCGGCGAGGTGGGAGACTCGGTCGCGACACGGCGATTGAAGGAGTGCAAGGCATGACGACGGCTGCCCCCGACGAGCCGGATCCGGCGATATCCGCCCCTGGGCAACGAGTTCTCGACCTCCTGGACAAGGCGATCGACCTCCAGAGCCCACTGGTGCGCAAGAACATCGCCCGGGCCCGCCAGCGGAACCCCGAGGCGCCACCGGCCCAGGTGATCCGCAATCTGGAGCGGATGTACGTCAGTGCCTTGACCGGGACGGGGGCTGCCGTGGGCGGGACCGCGGCCGCGCCCGGCGTCGGCACGGGAGTCGCACTGGCGCTGTCGGCGGGCGAAGCGCTGTCGTCCCTTGAGCTGAGCGCCCTCTTCGCGCTCTCGATCGCCGAGGTCCACGGGGTCCCCATCGACGAGCTCGAACGCCGCCGGACGATCGTTCTGGGAGTCATGCTCGGCGGGAGCGGCTCGGCCACCATCTCCAAGGTCGCCGAGCGTACGGGGCAGCACTGGGGACGCCAGGTCGTCGCCAAGATACCCGGCGAGACGCTGCGTCAGATCAACAAGATCCTGGGGAGGAACTTCGTCACGAAGTACGGCACCAAGCAGGGAATCATCGTGCTCGGCCGAGTGGCACCCTTCGGTATCGGCGCCGTGATCGGCGGTGGCGCCAACGCCGCCATCGCGAGTCTGACCGTGAGGGCCGCTCGTCGCGCGTTCGGCCCGCCCCCGACGTCCTGGCCGTGGCCGGCTTCAGCCCCCGCACCGCGCTGCGCGACACCTGACGGGGACCCGGCCGGGGAAGCCAGGACGCCCGTCGAGTCGTGAACAATGAGCGGTCCGGGCAGGGCCATGGCTTCGGACCGTCGGGGCACGCAGTCGGGACGCGCACCTGGCTGACCAGGGGCGGCGCCCAATCCACCGCGCTCTTCACAGCTTTGGCGATCGGACCAGGCCCGCCGACTGCTGCCGCGACCCCTCGGGCCACCGGGCCACACCCTCCCGCTCGGCAGGGTGCGGCCCGGTGAATCCCCACGGGCTGGAGTTCAGCCGATCGGCCGCGTATGCGAGCGGGCGCGGAACGGGCCCTCGTCGGCGAAGGCGTGGGCGGCGAAGCGTTCGCCCATCCGGCGGTACGCGGCGGCGGAGGGGTGCAGGCCGTCGGGAAGGTCGTCCACATCGGCCGGGCCGAGCAGTTCGCGTCCGTCGAGGTGGTGCAGGTGAGGATCGTGTGCCTGCCGGAGCGCCACGATCCTTGCCAGCTCGTCACGGACCACCTGCAGCGACAACGCCCCACGGGCCAGATCGGCCGGGTCGCCCAGCGCTGTGATCCTGCCGTCCCGGCCCACCCCGGTCGGGCCGGGACGCTCGTCGAGTGCCGGGCAGCTCAGCGGGGAGATCACCAGCAGCGGGGTGTCCGGATGGCCGTCCCGAATCGTGTCCAGGAATCCGTGCACCGCCGGGCCGAACGTCCGCAGCCGGAAGGTGGCCCGGGCCACGATGTTGACGCCCGTCTTGAAGCTGATCAGGTCGGCCGGCAGGTCGCGGATCGTCCGGGCGACATAGGGGTCCAGCATGTCGTTGCCCGGCTGGCTGAGGTTGGTCACCTCCACCGCCCCGAGCGACGCCGCCACCACGGGCCAGGTGCCGGTGGGGCCGTCGGCTTCGAGGCAGTGGCTGAGGGAGCTTCCGTGGTGCACCCAGCGGGGCCGACCGTCGGGCAGGGGCGCCAGGACCTCACCGTCGGCACGGAGCGCCACCAGTTCCGTGGGGGTCTGCTGCGGCAGCCACAGCTCGACGGTCTTCATGCCGGCCGGCAGCCCGGCGAAACGTGCCGTTCCCGGCTGTCCCGGTATCAGTCGCTGCGCGGCCCCGGGGCCCGCCATCCGCACCACATGACCCAGCGGCGCTCGTCGGCGCCCGGCGGGAGCACCGTCCACCGTCAGTTCCAGCATCCCGGTCGGCCGAGGCCGGGGGTCACCGTCGAGTTGCCCCGTGGAGGTGAGGACCTCGAACTCGAGCACCCGCGCATCGGTGCGGAACACCAGCCGCACCCCCGAAGGCATCACCGTTCCCCCGTAGACCGACGGGTCCTGGTACTGCTCCTTGGTCCACGCCGGCAATCGGCGCGGCATCACCCCCGCCGGCGTCCTCTCCAGGTCCAACGCACCCCGTACCTCCACCGGCCCGCCCACCAGCGGATACTCCCGCATCGCCACTGTCACCACTCCTCGGCTCTGGCCCGTCCGGCCGGGTACGTGCTCGGCCGCAGCCACCGGGCCTCTCCCGAAACCTAGTACCGCAACGGTGCCTACGGCAGCGGTTGCCGGGTTCGCATGATCCGTCGGGCGGCCGCTGGCGGTCGGTCCGGCACTCGCTCGGCCCGGCGGAGACCCGCCCCGCGCCTGGGGTCAAGCTCGGGCTGTCACCACCACGGCCGTCTCGGCGAGGAAGAAGCGTCCGTGATCTGCGGCGAGCCGCAGCGCCTCGTGCCAGGTCTCGATCTCCGCAAGGGACACAGACCCCCGGCCCTTCGACGCGGCACTGCTCAGCGCCTGCCGGATGCCCTCGATCCGGCGGCCGGCATGACCGCTCAGCTCGGTCGAGCTCGTCACCCATGGATGGACCCGTTCCACCAGCAACGGCGAGGCGTTCACCAAGCCGGGCAGCTTCCGCCCGATCCTTCCGTCCGCGTGATCCATCCACGGCTGCTGGTCGTCGGTGAAGGCGTGGCAGATCCGCCGGTCGAGGTCCCGGCTCGCTCCCGAGATCACGAGGGAGTCGAAGTCGACATGCGCCACCACCAGCCGGCCACCGGGCTTGAGCACGCGCGCGATCTCCGCGAGAAGCGCAGCAGGGTCCGGAAGACACTCGAGGACGTTGTAGGAGACCGCGGCGTCAACACTGTTGTCGGGCAACGGAAGTCGTTCGGCCAGATCCGCCACCTCGATCTCGGCGCCGCCCCTGTGGCCGGCCAACAGGCCCCGGGCGGCCTCGACGCTCTCCGCCGACCGGTCGAAGCCGATCAGGCGGGCGCCGGGGTGCCGGCGCGCAAAGGCCGCGAGGGTAGGGCCTCTCCCGCACCCCAGGTCGACGACGCAACCGCCGTCGCGCACCGCCGCCGAATCCACCAGGTGGTCGTGGATCAGCTCATCGACGTCCGACATTCGCTCTCCCCTCTCGTCCTCGCCCCTCGCGCGAGGACAGCCAGCCTCCAGCGCACTCCACGACCGCCGCCGACGACATCGACCACAGTCTCGGGCTGCCGGGATCGCGGCGCTCCTCCACGCCGTTCCGGAGGACGGCCGATCGCCGGGCTCGCTCAATTCGGCACTGAGTCCGCCGAATCCACCCGGAGTAGACCCGCGATCAGGTCTCGGGGCGGTTCGGCCGGCGTCTCGCGGTCACAGTAGCCGATGCCCGGATGCGGCCTCAGCCGATTTTCCGTGGTCCGCGCCCTCGTGAGGATCGGCGTCCGACGCTCAGGCGGCGGCGTGTTGGCCGTGGGTGAGGAGGGGGAGGGTGCGGCCGAGGGTGGCGAGGGCTTGTTGGGTGCGGGCGTGCTGGGCGGGGCTGAGGAGGGTGGGGAGGTCGCGGGGGTCGGCGAGGCGGGCGCCGAAGAGGTTGCTGCGGTGGCGGGGCGGGACGGTGATGCGGGCGGTGTCGCGGTCGGTGAGGGTGCCGCCGTCGAAGACGAGGGTGAGGCGTTCGAGGTAGCGGTCGGCGGGGGTGAAGTCGACGGCGAGGAGGTGGGTGACGGGTCGGTGGAGGCCGGTCTGGGCGTGGAGGGTGCGGGTGGCGGCGTGGTGCGGGGGCTCGTTGGTGCGGCAGGCCCCGCCGGGGAGGAGGTGGCCGTCGAGGAAGTCGGGGTCGACGAGCAGGACGCGGCCGTCGGGGGTGCGCAGCAGGACCTGGGTGCCGAGCCGGCAGGCGGGGGGCTTGGCGAGCAGGCGGGGGTCGCGCAGGGGGAGGGTGCGCATGGCGGGGGCTACTTTCCGGTGGTGTTGGTGGTGCGGTTGAAGCCGGTCATGAGGGAGGCGGCGAAGAAGAGCCACCAGACTTGGCGGGAGGAGCGGGGGTCGGCGAGCGAGGCGGCCAGGTGGGCGATGACGCTCGCGGCGGCGAACACGGCGATGGTGGTGAGGAGTTCAGCGCGGGTGGGCCGGTCGCTGGGCCTGTTCATGGCGCAGTCCCTTCCGCAGGAGGTCGGTGATGCGCTCGATCTGTTCGGTGCGGGCGGCGCCGAGGCTGATGAGGTAGCAGCCGGTGCGGCGCCCGAAGTCCCAGTCGACTTCGAGGGAGGGCAGTTTGGTGTCGGCGAGGGTGAGGACGGCGGTCAGGTCCTCGATCGCGTACGCGGCCGCGCGCCGCTGGTCGGCGGTCGCCTGGTTGAGGATCGGCCCCATCAGGCGGCCCCCCTACGGGGCTCGAACACCCGGTACGCCGATTCGGCGGCCGTGAAGGAGGAGAACCCGGCGAGGAGGCCGGAGCCGTCGAGCAGCCACTCCCCCGAGGTCTCGTTGCGCACCCGGTAGCACCGGGCCGACGGGTCCCACCGCACGCCGTAGCCGTGGAGCTTGGTGGGGGGCTGGATTCGGGCAGGTCTCATGGGAACCCTCCGCAGTCGGGTTTTCACGTTCTGTGCCCATAGTGGCGCGGAAGGGGTTAGCATCGGAAGCGCCGAACGACTTGACCCCTTTTGTGGGGAACGTTGGGGGAACCACCATGAACAAGAGGGAACTTGACCCCACGTCGAGCCCCTGGGCTCCCTTCGGAGTACAACTCCGCAGGTCACGCGAAGCGCGTGGACTCACGCAGGCCCAGCTGGCGAGGCTGATCGGGTGCGACCCGTCCCACGTCTCGCTCGTCGAACTTTCCCACCGACCGCCCAGCTTGAAGTTCGCCATGAAGGCGGACGAGGTGCTGGAGACCGGCGGCACGCTGACGCTGATGTACTGGCAGCACAGGCACACCGCTTTGGTGCCTGGCTTCCCCGAGTACGCCAACTACGAGGCGAAGGCGGCCGAGATCCGCTTGTTCTCAATCGGAGCGGTCCCGGGCCTGCTGCAGACCCGGACATATGCAACCGCTTGGGAAGCGGGCAACATCCGGCGAGGCACGGCTACACCGGAGCAAGCCGAGGAACGAGTGGCCTTCCTCATGACCCGACAGCAGTGCCTCGAACGCACGCCACCCCCGCTCCTCCACGCTGTGCTCGATGAAAGCTGCTTGCGTCGCCCGATCGGCGGGCCTGAAGTGATGGTGGAGCAACTCCTTCACCTCGAAGCCCTGGCTGCAAAGCCGAACATCCTCATCCAAGTGGCACCGTTCGCGCTAGGTGAGGACCGACCATTCAGCTCGCCGGTGACGTTGCTCGCGATGCCCGATCGCAAGCAGCTCAGCTACACCGAGACCGAGGTACGGGGATTCCTCGACCGAGACATCGACACTGTCACTCCGCTGGTCAAGGGCTACGATCGGCTTCAGGTCGAGGCGCTGAACCAGGCCTCGTCTGTAGCCATGATCGGTGCAGTACGGAGGGACTATGAATGGACGTTGACCTGACCAACGCTCCTTGGCGCAAGAGCACCTACAGCGGAGGACAGAACGGCTGCGTGGAGGTGGCCGACGGCTACCCTGGCGTCATGCCCGTCCGTGACTCCAAGGACCCCAACGGCCCCACCCTCCTCTTCCCCACCGACGCCTGGCAGTCCTTCGTGACCGCCATCCGCGCCGGGGAGTTCGACCAGCGCTGACACCGGCGCCCGGAGTGGGAAGTCGGACCCGCCGACTTCCCACTCCACATCAAGGGATCCGTTCTGGACGAAAGGCACCTTGAATGGAGCTCGACCTGGCTGAGGACCGTTGGAGGAAGAGCTCCTACAGCGGCGATGCGGGCCAGTGCATCGAAGTGTCCGACGGACACGCGGGCCTTATGCCCGTCCGCGACTCCAAGGAGCCCGACGGGCCCACCCTCCTCTTCCCCACCGACGCCTGGCAGTCCTTCGTGACCGCCATCCGCGCTGGCGAGTTCGACAGCCCCCTGGAGTGAGAAGTCGGACTCACCGACTTTCCACTCCATGTCAAGGCCATGAATCCACGCTGAATGAAAGGTCCTCGCATGGAACTTGATCAGGCCGGAAGCTCTTGGCGGAAGAGCTCCTACAGCGGCGGTGGCGGCGCGTGCATCGAGGTGGCCGACGGGCACCCGGGGCTCATGCCCGTCCGTGACTCCAAGGACCCCAACGGCCCCGCCCTTCTCTTCCCTGCCTCCGCCTGGCAGTCCTTCGTGACCGCCATCCGGGCCGGGGAGTTCTCCCGTCCCCCTCAGTAGCGCTTGAGCCATCCAGCGGTGTCGTTCATCATCGCGGCAGCTTCGGCAGTCCGTGACGCGGTGAGGAGGTCGCCGGTCTGGGGGTCGTAGGCGCTCAGGCCGGTCTCCTCCTCCACGATCGCGGCGAGGCCGTACACCAGCGCCATCACCTTCTCGGCCTCCTCCCCCTGGTGCCAGTACGGCACGTTCATCATCACGTTCGCACCGTACGCCGACAGTTGGAGGCCGGACGGGCCATGCCCGATGCCGAGCCATGACTCGTTCCCGCCGAGCTCCGCGTCGCCCAGCAGTTCGAGCGCCCTCGGGGTGATCCGCCGCCACGCCTCACCCAGCTCCTGCGGCACGGTGGACGATCGGCCCTCCCCCGCCTCGATCGCCTCCGACACGGAGGGGTACCGGCGCAGGTCGAGGAAGGAAACGTCGTAGCTCATGGGTGTCACCGTAGGGGCGGCCTCCGACAACGGACTCAGCCTGCCTCCTCCTCACCACCCTCGACCTCAAGCAGCAGATCGGCCTCGACGAGCGGCGCTTCCTCCTCCACCGGGGCCAGGGCCCACGGACCCGGCCGGCCGGCGAGGCCGCCCGCCACGAAGAAGTAGTCCTCCCCGCCCACCAACGCTGCCACGATCCGGCCGGCGCCGTTCCAGGTCACGTCCTTCTCCTCCATCCGCCATACGCTCGGGTTCCGTTGCAGGTGTCCGTTGTGGGCGGACACGAACGTCCCGCCGCGCCCCGCCTCCAGGCTCCGGATGTCGAGCAGGTTCCGGGCCGTGATCTCCTCCCTGGTCCCCAGCAGCCCCGCGAGTCGCTCGCTCGGCTCCATCGGCCGCGCCGCCTGCCGGTGGTAGCGCAACAACCCCGCCCCCGCCGTCAGTCGCGTCCTCGCTCGCACCCACTCCTCCCTCGACGTGGCCGCGATCAGCTCCGCCGCCCTCGCGTACAGCTGGCCGAGCAGGTCGTCCGCGACCGCCCGCAGCCGGTCCGCCTCCGCCGAGGCGCCCGGCGACATCGCCGCGTCCAGCAGCGCCTCCGCCCGGCTCCACCGCTCGTCGTCCCCCGCCAGGGCCGCCACGTCCACCTCGGCGCCCAGGTAGTCGCGGGCGTGTTCGAGGTACGGGCGCGGGCTCGGGGCCATGGTGTTCTCGGTCGGGGCGTCGAAGCCGTGGAACGCCAGCCGCTCCTCCGGCGGCCGGTTCCGGTTGTACGCGCGCATCCACGCCACGAGTCGCCGGTTGGACTCCTGCTCCCCCCAACCATGGCTGAAGCCGTCCCGCATCACGCCCTCCAACGACCCCACCCCCTCGCGGACGAAGGCGTCCACCGCCAGCGCCGCCACCCGGTCCGTCTCCAGGACGATCGACCGGAAGCCGCACTCGACCAGCTGCGCGAACAGTTCGTTGCGGGCCCGCCCGAAGGCCGGCTCCTGGTGCGTCGGCTCGCCGAACGCCACCAGGCCGCACGACGGGGGCAGGAACTCTCGGATGTCCTGTGTCATGAGCCTCAAGCGTATCCCTGAAAGACCGGTTGAGACTTTCCCGGTCCCGGCCCGAGGAATCTCTTATAAAGTCTCAAAGTGCCCAGCAACCCCACCAAGAAGACGAACCTGCGCCCGGCCGACCTCGCCCGCGAGCACGGCCTCTCCGCCCAGGCCGTCCGCAACTACGAGCAGGACGGCTTCCTCCCGCCCGCCGAGCGCACGGCCACCGGGTACCGGATCTACACCGAGCTGCACGCGGCGGCGCTGCGCACCTTCCTCGCGCTCGTCCGGGCGTACGGGCACCGGACCGCCGGAGCGATCATGAACGCCGTCCACGACGGCCGGACGGACGACGCCCTGACCGCCGTCCACGGCGGGCACACCCAGCTGCTCCGCGACCGCGAGACGCTCAACGCCGTCCGCGCGGCCGTCGACCACCTCACCGCCGCGACCGTCCCCGGGGCCCCCGACGGCCCCCTCCCCCGCACCATCGGCGAACTCGCCCACCGCCTCCGGCTCACCCCCGCCACCCTGCGCACCTGGGAGGCGGCCGGCATCCTGCGCCCCACCCGCGACCCCACCACCGGCTACCGCGTCTTCCACGCCGGCGACGTCCGCGACGCCGACCTCGCCCATCTGCTGCGCCGCGGCGGCTACCGGCTCCGGGACATCGCGGCCGTCGTCGAGCAGATCCGCACGGCCGGCGGCACGAGCGCCCTCGCCGCCGCCCTCGCCGGCTGGCAGCAGCGGCTCACCGGCCGGGGCCTGGCCATGCTCGAAGCGGCCGCACACCTCCACAACTACCGCTTGCGGTAACGGATATCATCGTTCGCATGCCCAAGCGGAAGCGCCGCCCCGCCCCTGCTCCCATCCCGGCACTCACCGACGTCCCGGAGAACCGCGCGCTGGTCGCCCACCTCCGCGAGCAGGCGACCCCGCCCAGCGGCCCGAAGGACTTCAAGCTCGGCCCCTGGCAGCTGCACACCCACCCCGATCTCTGCGACCGGCTCTCCGAGTTGGCCCCGCGCCACCCCGTGGAAGGCGTATACGGCATGCCGGCCCTGGCGTTCGAGGGCGTGGTCGCCGTCGTCGCGGCCGGCATGGGCACCCTCCTGGTCCGCCTGCCGGCCCTCCCCGAGGGCATCGAACCCGGCCACCCGCGGCCGCCGCTCACCGACGGTGAGTGGCGTTCCGTCCACGCCTACCCGCAGGACTGCACCAGCACCGAAGGCACCGCCCGCCTCACCGCACTGGTCCGCGAGGCCCTGCTGCACGCCCGCGACCTGAGCCGCAACCGGCCCCGGTACTGAGCGGAGCCGACACGAGGCCCGGACGCACCGGTCCGCGGTCGACGCCGGCAGCTCCCCACTCCCACGGCGTCGTCAACGAGCTTGTCAGCAAAGGGATATGAGAACCACGCGGTTCTGCCGGCCCCTCCGGCGCCCGCGAGTGCGCAACCGGACGGTCCCGTCTTCGGCGATTCACGGGTGGGGGCACGGGCGCACAGCTGGAAATACCGGTCTCGCGGTCTACAACACCTGGGGCCTGCAGCTCGCCTGACCGGGCCTCGCGCGCACCGAAGGGCTTCCCCGGGCCGGACGGCCCGGGGAAGCCCGCTTCTCAGCGCGGGAACGGTGCCCGCGCCACCAGGAGCTGCGGCCCGGCCGCGGCGGGCCCGGTGGCAGGCGTCTCGACCGGCTGCCGGAGCAGGACGACCACCTCGAAGCCGCCGGGTTCGGCCCACACCCGGGGCCAGTCCCACGACGGGCAGAGTCGGTTCCGAGCCCCCAGTTGCTGCGTGAGCGGCTGTCCCGGTGCGAGGTCCAGGGGATGTCCGACCGTGTCGACGCCCTGCGGAGTGTCGCCGTCCCCGGGCCGGTTCAGCATCGGGCCGCCACCGACGACGACGCCGTCCCGCAGGTACAGCACCTCGATGTACTCCGGCGGCGTGGAGACGGCAGTGAGCGGCCGATCGGCGGTGATGGCGGCCTCGACCCGCGGCCCGGCCTGAGTGTCCGCCCTGCGGACGGAGCCGACCGTCAGCGTGAGGCCGTCGCGCGTGGCCGTCTCACCGGGGAGGTCCAACCGCCCGCCGCACACGTGGATGCCGGCGGCGCGGGCCGACGGCGCTCCGGCTGGCTCGGCCGTCCGCGTGGGGTGGCCGCTCCACCGGGTGGCGCCGATGAACGCGGCAACCACCGCCACCACCAAGGCGGTTCCCATGACCGCGTAGCGCCTCCCGCGACGCCGGCGGACCTCTCGGACCACCTTCCCGGTGTCGACGTGCGGCGGCCCCGCCAGGTCGGCGACGAAGGGCAGCTGATGACGGAGTTCCTCTGGATTCACGCGCCCATTCCTCGCTCCGGATCTCGATGCGCCGCCTTCAGCGCTGCGGCCAGCCGCGCCAGCGCATCACTGAGGTGTCTCTTGACCGTTCCTTCTCCGCAGTCCAGACGATCGGCGATGGAAGCCACGGGGAGGTCCTCGTAGTACCGCAGCACCACGCAGGCCCGCTGCTGCGGCGAGAGCGACCCCAACGCCGCCAGGAGTTCGAGCCGGTCGGTGACCGCGCCGCTGTGGTCGGCGCTCGCGGACCTCTCGACCAGTCGCGGCGCGAGTCCGGCATAGCGCGCTCTGCGTCGATGGAGGTCCAGGAAGCGGTTGAGCATCGTCCGCCGGACATACCGCTCGACGTCGGCCAGTTCCCACGACCGGCCAGGGTGCGCGAACACCCGCACCAGCGCCTCCTGCACCAGGTCGGCGGCCTCGGAGCGGTCTCCGCTCAGGAGGAAGCCGTACCGGTTGAGCTCGGAGCCGCGCGACTCCACCAACTCGGCAAGAAGGCCTTCCCACCCCGCCATTCACCCTCCCCTCGGTCCGCCTACCTGATGACACGAACGGCCACCCCGTTTCGTTGGGGGGGTCAGCACGCCGGAGCGGAAATCCGCTGGCAGGAGCCGTCGCGGGTGGGCCACCATGGCGTCCCATGACGCTCCTGATGCTCGCGCCCCGGATCAACGAGACCGGCCTCCAACTGCTCACCCGCGCCCGTCGGCGCGGGCTGCGGGCGCACACCGCCGTGCGCTGGGAGGTCCCGGCCGAGCTCGCCGGGCTGCGGCCGGCGCACCTGTACGGGGGCCCGCTGTTCGCGGACGTCGCCGCCGGGCCGCTGGGCGTCGTCCCGCTGGAGCCGCCCGCCGACTGGCTCACCACACTGCCCGCCGAGCTGCTCTCCCGCCGGGTGGAGTGCACCACGCTGGCCGAGGCGCGGCGGCTGCGCCGACCGGCGTTCCTCAAGCCGCCGGTCGACAAGCTGTTCCCGGCCCGGGTCCACCCCGACGGAAGCGGCCTGCCCGGCCCGGACGCCCTCGACGACGACACCCCGGTCCTGGTCAGCGACGTGGTGGCGTTCGCGAGCGAGTACCGGCTGTTCGTGCTGGACGGCGAGGTGCGCGCGGCGAGCCGCTACGCCGTGGCCGGCTCGCTCGCCGTCTCGCCGGAGGTCGGGCCGGACGTCCTCGCGTTCGCGGCGGACGTCCTGGCGGCGGGCGGCCTGCCGAGCGCCGCCGTGGTCGACGTCGGCCCGCTGAGCGACGGCACCTGGGCGGTGGTCGAGGCCAACCCGGCCTGGGCGAGCGGTGGTTACGCGTGCGACCCGGACCAGGTCCTCGACGTCGTCCTGCGCGCCGCCGGTCCCGCCGACGCGCTCGCCCCGACGGACCTCGGCTACGCGCGGCCGGTCCCGGAGGTGGTCCGGTAGGCCCGGTGTCAGACGCGTTCGAGGGGGCGGTGCGGTCCCTGCGGCAACTCGACCTCGATCGCGTCGCCGGGGCGGATCACACCGCCCGCCACGACCACGCTCATGATCCCGGCCTTGCGCACCACGTTCCCGGCCTCGTCCCGCCCGACGACCTGCTTCAGCAGGCCGTCCTGGAACCGGTCGATCTGCAGACACGGGTTGCGCAGCCCGGTGACCTCCACCACCGCCTCCGACCCGATCCGCAGCAGCGTGCCGACCGGCAGACCGAGCAGGTCGATCCCGCGCGTGGTGACGTTCTCGCCCAACTGCCCGGGCGCCACGTCGAATCCCCGCTCGCCGACCTCGGCGAACAGCTCCTCGTGGATGAGGTGGACCTGCCGCAGGTTCGGCTGCGTCGGGTCCTGCGCGACGCGCGACCGGTGCTTGACGGTCACCCCCGCGTGCACGTCCCCCGCCACCCCGAGCCCGGCGAGCAGTGTGATGCTCTCCCGGTTCGGCTTGGTGAAGGAGTACTCCCCGTTACTGCTGACCGCGGTGACCGTCCCACTCATCCGTGCGAAGCCTCTCGTCCGAAGCGATGATCCACCCGTCACCCTAGACCCGCACCCTGCAACCGCCCAGCCCGCCGTCGGCGTGGAAGGGTCCACGGGCGGGATCACGAGCGGACCGGGAAAACGTGGTTGTCATCGGACGACCCGCACCCGGCGCGGCGGCCATACCACGAGTAGAGCCCGGCCCGTTACCTGCCGAGAGCCGATGCAACCGTATTCTCGTGAGTCGCGCGAGACCCTCCGGTTGTCCCCGAGTACGAAAATTCTGCCCGGGGGCACGTCCATACGCGTTTCGTTGTCGATCGCTTCATCTGTCGGGGCATTGCCTGTCAGGGCATTGCCGTCGAGAAGGAGGCTGTCTCCTCCGGTGGCGGCGACTCGCTTGACCATCCTGCGCCCGTCGGCACCGGCGGTGAAAATGACAACCTGGCCACGAGCGGGACAGCGCCGCGCCAGCACCGACTTTCGGACAACCAGGATCCGGTCGTCGACCATCAGTGTCGGTGCCATGGACTCCGTTACTATCCGAACGAAATAGGTCAGCGAAGCCACGGCAATGAGTGCGAGCGCCAATCCGGTCAGATATATGATCTCGGCAGTGTGCACCAGTCGTTCCCCCAGCCGGCCGCCAGAAGACCTGCCCCGCGATTTATCGGCGGGGCAGGCGTGGTGTGTCAGCGGCCAAGGGCGAGCCTGAAGTCGGGGATGGCTTGACGTTGATCTCCGATTCTCAGGACAGCCGAGGCCCTCCTCACCTGGTACTTGATGTCCCCCAGCAGTGCATAGCCGGTTTCTCGCGTCGAGAACGGGGCCGGAAGAAGGCTTTCGTCGAATCCCTCGGGGGTGACGATATCCAGCTCGACGTACGAGGACGGCTCCGAGATGAACCGGGTCAGCTCCAGCGGGAACCAGGCGGTATCGGTCTTGAACGAGTAGTGAACGCTGCCGCCAGGCGCGAAGTTGACAAACTCCGACGAGTCCTCCCGCGCGCTGTGGAAGTACGAGCGGAGGAACAGGTCCTGACGTCCGCTGTTGTAGACGATCACGGCGCGCTGGAGCACCAGGCTGCAGGCCACGAATGCTCCCGGATCGCGGACACTCGGATGGTCCACCAGCGCCATGAAGATGGTGTTGCCGCTCTTGAGGTAGCTGTCGTAGACGCTGAGGGCTTCGGGCTCCATCTCGATTCCATAGCGCCCCTGCCAGCGCACCAGCTCGTCGGGCGTCCACGCCGTGCAGGCGTTGAACACCTCGGACGTGCGAAGGTTCTTCAGGTACTTCTCCGGGTAGTCCTGCGGAATTCCCGACCCGGTGGCCTGCTCCACCCGCTCGAAGACATCGCCGTTCGCCAGTCTCACTCGTGCCTCTTTGGGGGCGGGTCCCGCCCAGGTGACGACGAGTCCGCCATCGAAATACATGGGCGCGTCGCCGCACTTCAGATCGGCATAGGCAGGTCGCGAAAGGCGGATCATGAGGCCCAGCAGAGCAACTGCCGTACACGTCAGGACAACGATAAGCATGAGACTCTCCCGTCGGTCGCAGTCGACAGTCTCAGGCATCACTGATACTTGGCACCAAGCCTAGTCGCCACGGAGATGATTCGCACCCTTACGGACAGTGTTCCGTCGCGGCAGTCGAGCCCCGAAGTGACTGATAGTGATGAGCATCTGCCATGTGCCCGTTCACCGCACCTGATCACCACCGTCCTGGGGGTGCACGGAGGAAGAGGGGTGCAGTCGGTCGTCACGTATGTACGTCGCGGCGGGACGGGTTGGGCGCGGAAAATCAGGTGGTCTCGGCGCGCCGTCCGGATAGAGTTGCGCCGTGCCCGAGCTGAAGCAGCTGGATGCTGACCATGCCCCGGCGGTCCTGGCCTTTGAGCTGGCGAACCGTGCCTACTTCGCCGCCTCGGTTCCCGACCGGGGCGACGAGTTCTACGACCGGTTCGCCGACCGGCACAGCGCCTTGCTGGCTGAGCAAGCGGCCGGCATCTGCGCCTTCTACGTGCTGATCGCCGAGGACGGCTCGGTCCTGGGCCGGTTCAACCTGTGCGACTTGGAGGACGGCACTGCCAACCTCGGCTACCGGGTCGCGCAGCACGTCGCAGGCCGCGGCATAGCGACCGCGACCGTCCAGGAGCTGTGCCGGCTGGCGGGAGTACGGCACGGGCTGCACACACTGCGGGCAGCAGCCGCTCAGGCCAATGCCGCGTCCCAGAAGGTGCTGACCAAGGCCGGGTTCGTCCCGGTCGGCCCGGCAGACCCGGCCGACCTCGGCGGTGAGCCAGGCACCTGGTACCAGCGCGGCCTGGCACTCCAGCCGTAGGCCGTGATCTTGCCGGTGGACCGGCTGCGCGACGGCCGGCCGACGACGGGACCGGCCCCGACGGACCGATCCCGCTCACTTGCCCGCTCCCGGGGCGGCTGACCACCAAGGTCCATCTCGCCGTGAGCCGTGTCACCGACCTCCGTGGTCAGAACACTCAGGGCGCGGGGTCGTTCGCCACGTCGGCGGCGACCTGGCGCAGGACCACCGTCGGTGAGGGCATGACCGCGTACCAGGTGTTCTCGGTGTCGTCCTCGACCGGGGCCCAGGCGGCCACCACCGGGAGTTCGCAGTGGTCGCCCGCCTCCAGTGGCGGCAGCCGCCACGTCATGGCGGGGCTGCCGGTGGCGTCGACGCCCCAGCCGTCGAACCTCCGGGCGTGGACCTCGTCGAGCAGGGCCGTCCAGCGCTTGGGCGCCTCGCCCGCCTCGGCGGCCCCGCAGATCGCCTCCTCGTCGTTGCCGCCGACGGTGAGGCGGGTCTGCTCGTCCTCGACGGTGAAGGCGGCCAGTGCCTGCCCGCCGTCCCAGCCGCTGTCGGCGCCCTCGGGGAGCGGGTGCGGCAGTGACGCCTCGAACCGGACCCGCGCGAGCGGAGCGAGGGCCTCGATCCGCCAGACCGCCGCCCGGCAGTCGGTCAGCGGCCCCCAGGTTTCGGGGTCCAGGTCGGCGTCGTACGCGGTGAGCAGCAGTTCGACGCGGGCCGAGGGGCGGGTCCACCGGGCAATCAGGCGGCCGCCGGAGCCGCCGGGCAGGACGAAGAGTTCGTCGGGCCGCGGCGGGAGGGCGGTGTCCCCGAGGACCGTCTCGAAGGCGAGCGGGCCGAACGGCGTGTCGACGGTCGGCCGGAACGGCGGCCGCAGGGGGACGCGCGGGGCGGCGGGGAGCAGCATCGGCCCACCGTACCGGGGTTCCGGCGGTGGGCCGTCGCCGGGGGTCGCGGTCCGGTGTCAGGCGCAGGGGCTGTGGTGGATCCCTCCGGGAGGTATGAACGATCTCGTACCTCGGGACGCCGGGCGACCGGGGAGGCACGGTGCACGTCATACCTGGGAGGTGATGGCGATGCCCGACGGCGAGGGGCACCCGGACCCGGCGGAGATCGAACTCGGCCGTGTCCTCGCGGCACTGGCCGACCCGCTGCGGCGGCGCGCGTCGTGCGGGAGCTGGCCGCCGGGCCCAGGGACGGCGCGCGGACGTGCAGTTCGTTCGCGCTGCCGGTCGGCAAGGCGACCGGCACCCACCACTTCCGCACGCTGCGCGAGGCGGGGCCGATCCGCCAGGTCGACCGGGCAACAGCCCGATGGCCACGCTCCGCCGCGCCGACATCGAGCGGCATTTTCCCGGCCTGCCGGCGATCCTGACGGCGGAGGAGCTGCCGTCGGAGTGAGCCGTCAGCCCCGCGACGGCGCGATGCGGAACAGGACGTTGCGGCGCAGCGGACCCTCGGGCTCGGCGGGGTCGTCGAAGTCGTCCGCCGGGTCGGTGGTCATGCCGATCCGGCGCATCACCGCCTGGGAGCGCAGGTTGCCGGCCGTGGTCACGGCGAGGATCTCGGGCAGCGCGAGCGTCTCGAAGCCGAAGGCAAGGACCGCCCGCGCGGCCTCGGTGGCGTAGCCGTGGCCCCAGGCCGGCCGGGCGAGCCGCCAGCCGATCTCCACGCCGGTGAACGGCAGGCCGTCGTCGACCTCGTCCAGGCCCGCGAAGCCGACGAACTCCCCGGTGGCCCGGACCTCGACGGCCCACCATCCGTAGCCGCGGCGGTCGAACTCGGCCTCGAAGCGGGCGACGGAGGCGTCGCTCTGCTCGCGGGTGAGGACGGCCCCCAGGTGCTCGCGGACCTCGGGGTCGGCGTTCATCGCCGCCCACGGTTCGAGGTCGGTGTCGCGCCAGCGGCGCAGGAGGAGGCGGTCGGTGTGCAGGTCGGTGCGCAGGTCGGTCATGCCGCCCAGCCAAGGTGATCACGCCCTCGGGGGCAAGCGGGTTTCGGTCGGCGCCCCGCGTCGGCGCAGCGGAGTGTGGCGCGCGGATCACCGCAACGGCGGTGCGCCGGGGGGCGCGGCGGCGTTCGGGCAGATCTTCGAGGATCACTCCGGCGCCGTGCACCGGTACGCCCTGCGGATGACCGGCGACTGGGCCGCCGCCGAGGACCTCGTGTCGCTGACCTACCTGGAGGCGTGGCGGCTGCGCGCGCGGGTGGCGCCGGAGGGCGGGAGCCTGAGCCCCTGGCTGCTGGGCATCGCGACCAACGTCATCCGCAACACCCGGCGGGCGGCGCGCAGTTGTTCCTCTGCTTCCCGCTCGCCGAGTCCGACCCGGAGAACAGCTTCCGCGAGTCCGCCAGGTTCTACTACAACCCGCCGGCGGGCGGAGGCCGCGCCGTGGGAGCGGAGTGGGAAGTCGGCCGGTCCGACTTCCCACTCCGGGGACCGGGGAGTCAGCGCTCGTGCTCGCGCAGCCGGCGGCCTCCGGGGAGGCGGCCGGCGCGGGCCCGAGCCCGCTCGTCCCGCCGGTCACCAGTGCCTTCGCCATGACCGGGAGGCTGGGAGGTCGAGCGCACTCGAAGTCACGTCGCGCTATTCCAGCATGCGTTCGGCGTCCTCCGGGACCCACGGGAAGGGGACGTCGGGCCAGCGGGCGGCGGCCCAGGCGTCGAGGTCGACGGCGAGGACGGCGTCGACGAAGACCTGCGGCGGCCGGTAGCCGTGGGCGGTGATGTAGTGCGTGATCAGGAACGGGGCGGCGTAGGCGATGCCGGGCTCGCCAGGGATCCGCACCTCCCCGTTTCCTTCCGGGGCGTCCTCCTCGGGGCACAGGCCGCACTCGTGCACGCCCAGGCAGACGTTCATCCACTGGACCCGCTGGACGGCTTTCAGCTTCTCCAGGAAGCCGTCCGGCACCGGTCCGGTCGGGTACGGCCGGCCGGCTTCCAGCCAGCCGACGTTCAGCCGGGTGTACGTCGGGCGGTACCAGACCGCGAAGACACCCGACTCCGGGTCGTCGAAGGAGTCGGTGGGCCGGTAGTCGTACTTGGTGAGGTCTTCGTAGAACACGTGCCCATCATCGCCGGGGACCGGCGAGGGCGTACGCGGTGGTGCCGGTGGCGGCGAGGGTGAGGGCCGTCCAGGTGGCGGGGGTGGTGCCGGGTGGGAGGAGGGGCCAGGTGAGGATCTGGGTGGCCAGGTCCGGGGCGGGCGGGAGGACGAAGGAGGCGCAGAGCCAGCCGAACGGGAGCAGCCAGGCGTGGGCGCGCCCGAAGCAGGCCGCGCCGAGGGCGGCGAGGCCGGTGAGGCCGGCGCTGTCGCGGACGGTGAGGGCGAGGGGGCCCGGCGGCAGGACGGCGGCGGCGAGGACGGCGCAGAGCAGGACGTGGGCCGCCCGGCGGGGTGGCCAGCGAAGGGCTGCCGTGCGCTCCAGGGCGAGGTCCTGGCCGCCGAGTCCGGCGGAGAGCGCCATCGCCCCGGCGGCGAGCAGGAGGGCGGACACCCGCGGGCCGCCCAGGCCTCCGTCACCGAGCCGCGCGAGGGCCGCGAGGCCGGCCAGCGCCGCCAAGGCGGCCAGCGTGGCAGGTAGTTGGCGCGAGCGCGCGTACAGGGTCAGCCACCTCACCGGGTCGCACCGCCCGCCAGCGCGTCCAGCGGGTCGTCCGCGCAGGAGACGGCGGCGGTGTGCAGGGCGGCGATCCGCTGCCGTTGCTCGGCGGGCGGCAGCGCGCTGAACGCCTGCCAGACCGGGGCGGCGAGGTCGGTCTGGTCCTGCGCGCGGTGCATCGTCTTGTCGAGCGGCCGCAGCTCGCCGAGGACCCAGGCGGCCGCGATGCTCTGGGCGACCGTCTCCGGCAGCGTGCCGCTCTCGCGCTCGCTGCGGGGGTGGCAGAGCGGGGCGATGCCCTGGCCGACCAGCGCGCGGGTCAGCGCCTCTCCCTCGGCGGCGCCGATGACCTCGTCGTCGAAGTCGACGAGCAGCGCGTCGCCCGGGCGTTCCGGCGTGCCGCCGATCGCGCGCGGAACGGTGGTCTCGCGCACGGCGGACGGCGCCCGGTCGCCGAGGGCGCCGTGCAGCAGGCCGAGCGCGTCCCGGCCGGGGCCGGCCAGCTCGTCGAGGCGTGCCCGGTGGGCCGCCGTCACGCACACCGGGCCGTCGCACACCTGGGCCGTCGCGGGCCGGTCGAGGACGTAGGTGTCGCGGGGGTCGGCGGGGAGCACCAGCAGGGCGAGCGCCCCGCCCGCGAGGAGGGGCGTGAGGGCGAGCAGCCGGGCGCGCCGGGTGGCGGCGGCCAGCAGGGCGAGGCCGGTGGCGGCCAGGCCGAGCAGCCAGAGCGTCTGCCCGAGGTGGACGGGGGCGGCGAGGGTGAGGAGGGTCTGGCGGACGTCGGCGAGCATGGGCGACAGCAGCGAGAGCCGGTTCGGCACGGCGGAGGTCGGCACGGCGGCGTCGGTCCTCTGGCGCAGGAGGTTGGTGAGCACGAAGCCGGCGACGGCCAGGGCGGGTGGGGTGAGGACGGAGGGCAGGGTCCGGGCGACGCCCATGCCGAGGACGGCGCCGGCGGCGAGCGCGAGCGCGCCCACCAGCGAGATCGGCAGCCAGCCGGCGCCGGTGGACGCGGCGCCGCCGGCGAGCAGGCGCGCCGCGCCCAGGAGGACGAGCAGCGCGAAGGCCCCGGCGAGGGCGAGGGCCGTCGGGCCGGCGAGGGCGGCCGCGCGGTGGCGGGCCGGTCGCGGGGTGGCGGCGAGCAGTTCGGCGGTCCCCGAGCGGTGGTCGCGCAGCCCTTGCAGGGCCCCGAGGCCGAGGGCGAGCGGCCACAGGAAGACCAGCAGGTGCCGGGTCCACAGGGCCATGGACGTCCACTGGGCCGTCCAGAGGGTGCTGCCCTTCGACCACGGTCCGGGGGCGAGTTCCAGGAAGGCGAGCGCGGTGGCCAGGACGGCGGCGCCGGCCCAGGGGGCGACGGAGCACCGCAGTTCGGTGCGCAGCACCCGCAGCGGAACGCTCACCAGGCACCTCCGGTTCGCGCCGGGGCGGCGAGGAGGGCCGAGTAGCCGCGCTCCAGCGGGCTGTCGCCCTCGTGTTCCGGGCCGCCCGCGGCGGCCAGCTGGTCCGGGGTGCCGTGGAAGACCAGCCGTCCCTCGGCGAGGAGCACCACGTCGGTACAGGCGGCGGCGACGTCCTCCACCAGGTGGGTGGCGACGACGACGCAGGCGTCCGTCCCCAACTCCTGGAGCAGCTGGCGCAGTCGCAGCCGCTGCGCCGGGTCCAGGCCGACGGTCGGCTCGTCGAGCAGCAGCACGGCGGGGTCGTTGACGATGGCCTGGGCGATGCCGGCCCGCCGCACCATGCCGCCCGACAGGGCCTTCATCCGCTCGTCGGCGCGGTCGGCGAGGCCGACCCGCTCGACGGCGCGCTGCACGGCGGCCGGGATGCCGGCGGCGGGCACCTCCTTCAGCCAGGCCATGTACTCGACGAACTCCCGTACGGTGAAGCGCTTGTAGTAGCCGAACTGCTGCGGCAGGTAGCCGATCCGGCGGCGCAGCGCGCGGTACTCGCCCGGGCCGCCGAGGGGCTGCCCGAGGAGTTCCAGTTCGCCGCCGGCCGGGCGCAGCACGGTGGCCAGGGCGCGGACGAGGGTGGTCTTGCCCGCGCCGTTGGGGCCGAGCAGGCCGTGGACGCCGGTGCCGAGGGCCAGGTCGAGGCCGTCGACGGCCATCCGCCTGCGGCCGGCCCTGACCTTCAGTCCGCTCGCCCGGATCTCCCGGGCGTAGCGGGTGGGGGCGAGGTCGGCCGTGCTCACTGCGGGCATCGCGGGGTTCCTGTTCTTCCGGAGTGTCAACGGTTCTGTCCCTGGGTCGTGTAGGCGCCCCGGCGGGTGAGGACGACGGCGGCGCCGAGGGCGAGGAGCGCGCACCAGAGCGGCAGGCCGTCCGCGCGCAGGACGGAGGGCGTGCGGCCGGCGGCCAGGGTCGGCGCGGCCACCGCCGCCGTCCAGGCGGCGGTCAGGGCGACGGCGGCGCGGGTCATGCCGATCAGTCCGCCGAGCGCCAGCGTGGCGCAGGTGCAGGCCAGGCAGGGCAGCAGCCACTGCGCGGCCGTCAGCCCGGTGGCCCGGCCCGCCGCGAGCAGGGCGGGGATCACCACGGCGAGCACGGCGACGGTGCGGCGCAGCACCAGTGGCAGGCCGGCGCGCGGGGTGGCGGCGGTGAGTTCGTGGGCGGGGTCGAGGCCGCGCGACCAGGAGGCCGCCACCCCGGCCACCGGCAGGACGGGGGCGAGCAGCAGGACGAGGGAGATCCGGCCGGAGCCGGGGCCGGCCAGGTCCAGCAGCAGGGCGAGCAGGGTGACGGCGAGGACCATGGCCAGCCACGGGGTCATGGCGGGTGTCGTCCACGGTGCGAGGCGGGCGATCAGGCGGCGGCGCGGCGGGGCGGGGGCGGCGCGGGCCAGGCGGGGGGCGAGGTCGGCCCAGACGGCCTCGGTGAGCGCCGCCACGGCGGGGGCCGCGGCGGTGACGGCGGCCGCCAGCCGGTCGCGGCAGCTCCGGCACGCCTCCAGGTGGGCCTCCAGGGCCCACACCTCGTCGGCGGCGAGGCCGGCGACGGGACCGGAGGCGAGACCGGCGGCGCCGCGCGCGTAGCCGTCGATGAGTCGTGCCGAGGCGTGTTCGGTGCCGCTCATGCCAGTGCCTCCCGCATCGCGATCCGGGCCCGGCGGGCACGGGTCTTGACCGTTCCTTCGGGCAGTCCGAGGACCACGGCGGTCTCCCGGACGGACAGTCCGTCGAGCACCATCGACTGGAGGACGTCCCTGAGTTCGGGCGCGAGGCGCCGCAGGGCGTCCCCGACGTCGCCGCCGACGGTGGCCACCAGCGCCTCCTCCTCGGCGGCGGGCGCCACGGGGTGCGGGGCGGCGGCGGCCGGCGGCTCGGCGTGGTGGGCGCGGCGCCGGAAGGCGTCGACGAGGCGGCGGGCCGCGATCGTCCACAGCCAGCCGACGGCCGTGCCGCCGGTGCGGCTTCCGGCGAAGGATCCGGCCGCCCGCCACACCGCCAGGTACGTCTCCTGCATGACCTCGGCGACGATCTGCTCGTCGGCGCAGCGGCGGCGCAGCCGCACGGCCAGCCACGGCGACGTGCGCCGGTACAGCTCCTCGAAGGCGGCCCGGTCCCCCCGGGCCACCCGGTGGAGGAGGCCGTCCTCGTCCAGTTCCTGCGGCGGTGCCGCCTTGGCGCGTCTCACACCTGCTAGACGCCCGGATCGACCTGCGGGTTTTCGACGAGGCGTGATCCCCGTCACGTCGCGAGGGGAGGATGTGTCGCCGCGCACCGCGACGGCCGTGCCGACAGTCGACCGGCTTTGGGTTCCATCACGACATCGTTGATGTCATGATGACACCATGAGTGTCAGTCAGGAGTCGGGCGGGGACGGGCCGGCCGTCGAGGGGCTGCTCGACGACGTGATCCGGCGGCTGTGGCCGGTGCACCGGGTGATCGTGCGGGCGGTCGAGCGCGGGCTGGCCGGGACGGGCATGACCGCCGGGCAGCACGCGGTGCTGGACGCGCTGCGGCGCGGCGGGCCGCGGACCGTGCCGCAGCTGGCGCGGGCGCTGGACCTGGACCGGCAGCCCGTGCAGCGGCTGGTGAACGACGCCAAGGCGCTCGGGCTGGCCGAGACCGTCGCCAACCCGGAGCACCGGCGCTCCTCGCTGGTACGGCTCACCGCGCGGGGCGAGGCCGTGCTCGCCCGCGTCCGGGGAGCCGAGCGCGAGGCGCTGCGGCGTCACCTCGGCGACCTGGATCCGGCCGAGGTCGCCACCGCCCTGCGGGTGCTCGACCGGCTCGGCGAGGTGTTCCACGCGCTGGAACGCGCCGCCGGCGAACGCAACCGGACCGACCGGAACGACCGAACCGACCAGAACGACCGAACCGACCGGAACGACCGAACCGACCGGAACGACCGGAACGACCGAGGAGTGGACTGACCATGACCGAAGCGCGCACCGGCACCGCAGCCGTCGAAGGCGGCGAGCTGGCCTACGAGGTCGCGGAGGGCGCCGGGCCCGCCGTCGTCCTGCTGCACGGCGGGCTGCTGGACCGGCACAGCTGGGACGAGCAGTTCACCCGGCTCGCCGCCGCGGGGCGCCACGTCGTCCGCTACGACGCCCGCGGGCACGGCCGCTCCTCCACCGTCGGCGGCGACTACGCCCACCCCGACGACCTGCGGGCCCTGCTCGCCCACCTGGACGTGCCGCGCGCCGTGCTGGTCGGGCTCTCGCTCGGCTCCCGGATCGCCCTGGACACCGCGCTCACCCACCCCGGGTGCGTGGCGGGCCTGGTGCTCACCGCGCCGGGCGTCAGCGGACGGCCGTTCACCGACCCCTTCGTGACCCACCACACGCAGCGGCAGATCGCCGCGCTGGGCGCCGGCGGCGAGGAGGGCGTGGGCCGGTTCGTGGAGCACTTCCTGCGGATGTGGGCGGACGGCCCGCACCGCTCCCCCGCCGAGGTGGACGGCGCGCTGCGGGAGCGGCTGCGCGCCTCGGTGACCGCCAACGTGCTGCGCCACGCCGCCGGCTTCGGCGCCGGGCGTCCGCGGGAGGCGGGCGCGGCCGACCGGCTCGGCGAGCTGGCGGTGCCGACCCTGGTCCTGACCGGGGAGCTGGACGGCGCCGACATCCTGGCCAACGCCCGGGCCGTCGCCGACACCGCCCCGCACGCCCGCGAGCTGGTGCTGCCCGGCGCCGCGCACATGGTCCCGCTGGAGCGCCCGGACCTCTTCGAGCCCGAGCTGGACGCCTTCCTCGCCGCCCTCTGACGCCCTCTGACGCCCTCTGACGCCCGCTGAGGCCCGCTGAGGCCCGTCGGCCGCGACCCTGTGCCGGAGCAACGGGCGGACGGTGATCGAGGCGCGTGGGCATCACGGTGCCCGACGGCGCCCGGCCCCGCGAGCGCTCCGGCCCGTTCAGCCCGCGAGGCCGTGCCCGACCAAACGGCCGCGCAGCCCCGCCAGTTCGCGCCGGACCAGGGGCGGCAGCCCGTCCTCGCCGTCGCCCGCCGCCAGCACCGACCGGAGCAGTTCGGCGGCGGCCCGCGGATCGTGGGCGAGCAGGTGGCAGTCGGCCACCCGGACGGTGAACAGCAGCCGGGCGGAGGGCAGTTGGTCGGGGGCGAGCAGGGCGAGCGCGGTCTCGGCGGCGTCCACGGCGCGCCGGGCGAGCCGGGGGTCGTCGACGGCGGCGGCCGCGTCGCGCAGCGCGGCGGCTGCGCCCGCCTCGACCCGCAGCCGCATCGAGGCGATGGAGAGCCAGGCGGCGTCGGACTCGTCGTGGACCCCGATGTGGTCGAGGTGGTGCCGGGCGCGGGCGATGTGGCGGACGGTGGCGTGGACGTCGCCGGTCATGGCGTGGGCGCGGGCCAGGCCGATCTGGCCCATCGCACCGGCCCAGTGCCGGGCGGGGGCGACCCGGACGATCTCGTGGGCGTAGCCGAGGGCGGCCGCGGGGTCGCCGTCGAGGCGGGCGAGGAAGCTCATGTCGCTGAGCGCGGCGACCTGGGTGGCGGCGTCCTCGGCGAGTTCGGCCCAGCCGAGGGCGCGGGAGAAGCAGGCCATCGCGGTGGCGTTGCGGCCGTCCTGCATCCGCAGCGCGCCGGCGGCGTGGGCGTACTCGCCGGCGAGCCGGGCGAGCGGGCGGCGGGCGGGGCCGGCCGGGTGGGCGGCCAGGCGGCGCAGTACGACGCGCAGGGTGTCCTCGACGGCGCCGGTCCCGGGGGCGCCGGGGCTGTCGCCGGCCCGCAGGTGGGCGGCGAGCAGGCCGGCGAGGGCGTGCACGGTGTCGGGGTCCAGGGGCGGGGCGGCGGCGGGGTCGGCGGCCCGGAAGGCGGCGTGCAGCACGGTGAGGTCGGCCGGCGGGGGGACGTCGCAGCCGGCGGCGTCGTGGAGCGGGCAGAGCAGCCCGTAGTCGGGGAGGCGGACCGGCAGTTGGGTGGCGAGGCCGGGCGGCAGGGCGGGGACGAGGGCCGCGACGGGCGGGCCGGGCAGCGGGGCGCGGGTCCAGTCGCCGGGTGCGGGCGCGACGGGGTCGGCGGCCGGGGGGCCGGCCGGGGCGGGCAGGACGCCCTCCTCGGCGAGGCGGCAGGCGGCCCGCAGGTCGCCGTCGGCGAGCAGCAGGTCGTCGAGGCGGTCGGCGATCCGGGGGCTGGTGCGGCGGGTGCCGTGTTCGAGTTTGCTGACGGCGGTGTGGTCGTAGCCGATCTCGGCGCCGAGCTGGGCCTGGGTCAGGCCGGCGCGGCGGCGCCACTGGCGCAGGCGCAGCCCGAAGGCACGCCAGGCCTCGTCCTCGGCGGGCTTGGTCGCCGCCCGGTTCCGGTGCACGGGGCTGCCCTCCCGAGTGCGTTCCGGGCCTTCCGGTAAGGAGGTCCGCTGAGGAGGACGGTACTGGACGAGGGCCTGCGGCGTACATGAGATGGTCTCAACCACTTTCCGTCACTGGTCTCTACCTCTCCCCTCTTTGGTCTCAACCTCTCCACCGGCCGCCCCGGCCTCCCCGACACCGGCCGCCCGGACCGGTTCGGCCGCCCCCACCTGCCCGGATGTCCCGCCAGGCGTCAACTCACCGCGCAGCGAGGCCTCCTGACGTGACTTGACGGAATTTGCCAACCGGCCGCCCGGCATGCCCGAACCGTTGACCGGGCCATGACGGCGTGTGAGGGTTCCGGCACCCGAGCGCGGACGCCCGCAACGGCCGTCCCCCAAACGGCCCCGCGGTGAGCGCCCTGACGGCACACCGTCCGCGGTCGAGCACCCCCACGTTCGAGGAGCCTCGGAATGAAACGCAGATTGCTGACGGCGGGAACCACCCTGACCGTCCTGGCCGGCATGCTGACCGCCACCGCGGTCGGCCAGGCCGCCGCCGATCCCGGCCCGGCCGCAGCGGCGCCCCCCAGCGCCCTGGCCGCCGCCGTCAACGCCGCCGACCAGGCGGCCGCGGCAGGCCTGGACGCCCTCGCCAAGGGGCCGAACGAGACCTATGAGCGCCAGTCCGTCACCCCCTGGGTCGGCGGCCTCTACTCGGTCGCCTACGAGCGCACCTACAAGGGGCTGCCGGTGGTCGGCGGCGACGCGGTCGTCCTCGCCGACGGCCAGGGCAAGGTGCGCGGTCTGCAGTCCGCCGCCTCCGGCCCGCTCGGCGTGCCCACCACCGCCCTGGTCAGCGCCGCCAACGCGGAGAAGACCGCCCGCGCCAAACTGGCCCAGGTGGACGGCGTGCAGTCCCGGCGCCTGGTCGTCCGGGTCCAGGACGGCGCCGGCCGGCTCGCCTGGGAGACCGTGCTCACCGGCCGCACCGCGACCGCCCCGAGCACCCTGCACGTCTTCGTCGACGCCCGCAGCGGCGAGGTCATCGACAGCTACGACGACGTCCGGGCGGGCACGCTCAACAGCAAGTGGAACGGCCCCTCGCCGACCATCAACACCACCGGCTCCGGCAGCTCCTACTCGCTGCGCGACCCGGGCCGCCCCGGCCTCAGCTGCGCCGACAACGCCACCGGCCAGGTCTTCACCAAGTCCTCCGACTCCTGGGGCAACGGCAGCCCCACCAGCAAGGAGACCGGCTGCGGCGACGCCATGTTCGCGGCCCAGAAGGAATGGGACATGCTCCGCGACTGGCTCGGTCGCAACGGCCACAACGGCAACGGCGGCAGCTGGCCCGTCAAGGTCGGCCTCAACGACGTCAACGCCTACTGGGACGGCTCCTCCATCTCCATCGGCCACAGCAACGCCAACGAGTGGATCTCCTCCATCGACGTCGTCGGCCACGAATTCGGCCACGGCATCGACCAGTTCACCCCCGGCGGCGCCAACAACGAGAACGGCCTGGGCGAGGGCACCGGCGACATCTTCGGCGCCCTCACCGAGGCCTACGCCAACCAGCCCGCGCCGTACGACAGCCCCGACTACCTCGTCGGCGAGATGATCAACCTCGTCGGCAGCGGCCCCATCCGCAACATGTACAATCCCTCACTCGTCAGCAACAACCCCAACTGCTACTCCGCCTCCATCCCGAGCACCGAGGTCCACGCGGCCGCCGGCCCCCTGAACCACTGGTTCTACCTCCTCGCCGAGGGCTCCAACCCCGGCGGCGGCAAGCCCACCAGCCCCACCTGCAACAGCTCCTCCGTCACCGGCGTCGGCATCAAGGACGCCGGCCGGATCTTCTACGGCGGCATGCTCCTCAAGACCAGCGGCATGACCTACAAGCGCTACCGCACCACCACCCTGACCGCCGCCAAGAACCTCGACGCCAGCTGCAACCTCTTCAACCGCACCAAGGCCGCCTGGGACGCGATCAGCGTCCCCGCCCAGAGCGGCGACCCGACCTGCACCGGCCAGGTCAACGAGTTCTCGCTCTCGCTCAACCCGGGCTCCGGCAGCGTCCAGCCCGGCTCCTCGGCCACCGCGACGGTCAACACCCAGGTGACCCAGGGCTCCGCCCAGAGCGTCAACCTGACCGCCTCCGGCGCCCCGAGCGGCGCGAGCGTCGGCTTCAGCCCGTCCTCGGTGCAGACCGGCGCCTCCGCCACGATGACCGTCTCCACCGGCGCGAGCACCGCGCCGGGCACGTACGTCATCACGGTCACCGCCACCGGCCAGGCCACCCACACCGCGCAGTACACGCTGACGGTCGGCGGCGGCAACCCCGGCGGCAGCGCGCCCGACATCAGCGTCGCCAACGTCCAGGCGCACCTGGCGCAGCTCAACACCATCGCCTCGCAGAACGGCGGCAACCGGCGCACCGGCACCTCCGGCTACAGCCAGTCGCTGGCCTACGTGAAGGCCAAGCTCGTGGCGGCCGGCTACCAGGTCAGCGAGCAGACCTGCGGCTCGTGCACCTACACCGCCAACAACCTGATCGCCGACTGGCCGGGCGGCCCGTCCGACCAGGTCACCATGTTCGGCGCGCACCTGGACGGCGTCAGCGCCGGCCCGGGCATCAACGACAACGGCTCCGGCTCGGCCGTCCTGCTGGAGAACGCGCTCGTCCTCGCGCAGCAGAACCCCAGCCTGACCCGGCACGTGCGGTTCGCCTGGTGGACGGGTGAGGAGCAGGGCCTCCAGGGCTCGCAGTACTACGTGAGCCAGCTCAGCTCCACCCAGCGCGGCGCCATCAAGGGCTACTACAACTTCGACATGGTCGGCTCGCCCAACGCCGGCTACTTCATCAACAACGTCAACTCCACCACCTCGGCGCCGATGAAGGCGTACTGGGACTCGCTGAACCTCCAGCCGGAGGAGAACGTCGAGGGCCAGGGCCGCTCGGACGACGCCTCGTTCCAGTCGGCCGGCATCCCGACCTCGGGCTACGCGGCGGGCGCCAGCGCCACCAAGACCTCGTCCCAGGCGGCGAAGTGGGGCGGCACGGCGGGCCGGGCGTACGACTCCTGCTACCACTCGTCGTGCGACACCACCAGCAACATCAACGCCACCGTGCTCGACCGCAGCGCCGACGGCGTCGCCTACACCCTGTGGAAGACCTCGGTGGGCAGCGGCCCGATCCCGACCAACGACTTCTCGGTCTCGGTCAACCCGGCCACCGGGAACGTCAAGCCGGGCGAGTCCACCACCGCCACGGTGAACACCCAGACCACCTCCGGCTCGGCCCAGACGGTGAACCTCGCCGTCTCCGGCGCGCCGGCCGGTGTGACCGCCTCGGTCAGCCCCTCCTCGGTCCAGTCCGGCGGCTCCGCGACGCTCAGCATCGCGGTCGGCTCGTCGGTCCCGAACGGGACGTACAACCTGACCGTGACCGGCACCGGTTCGGTCGGCCACACCAGCAGCTACTCGCTGGTGGTCACCTCCGACCCGGGCCCCGGTGGCGGCACCTGGACCCCGGGCACCACGTACCAGGCGGGTGACGTCGTCACCTGGAACGGAGTCAGCTACCGGTGCCTCCAGGGCCACACGGCCCAGGTGGGCTGGGAGCCCAACATCGTCCCGGCCCTCTGGCAGGCGATCTGAGCGGACCGGATCGTCTCCGGGACGGGATAAGGGCGGTGCCGCGGTTCGTCGAGGGGGACGGATCGCGGCACCGCCGCCGCATGTCCGGACAGCGTTGCGCCGCCCCGGCCCGGTGCCGGGGCGGCGCCGTTCCCGGGTCCCGCCCCCCGAATGGTCTGGACCGGACAAACGATCACGGCCCGCCACCTGGGCGTTCCCCTCAGTAAACGGGGGTCGTTCCGGCCGCCTAGTTTCCCTCCCGTAGGAGAACCACTGCGAGCGGGCGGGGGAACACCGCCGCGCGTGCGCGCCGGCGCGGAAGGAGGCGGACCGAGTGGCACACCAGCCACCCTCGGACTGGTACGGGGAAGCCCTCGACCGGGACACCGCGGCAGAGATCCCCGAGGAGGTCCACCAGTGGCTGCAGCACGACTTCCTCCCCTTCTGCACCACCGAGGCGTTCCGAATAGAGGGTGACCCGCGGGTCGACCCGCAGGCCGTCGCCACGGAGGGCGTCATCCGCGCCCTCTGCGACTGGGAGAACACCCGCAGCGCCCCGGAGACCGTCGTCTACGACACCGTCATGTCCTGGGCCGCCCAGTGCCGCCTCGCCGCGGCCGCCACCCGTGCGCCGCTCGCCCTCCAGCCGCTCTCCCGGCTGCTCCGCGGCCACCTCGACGAGGACGCCGACCGCCTCACGGCCGTCGACGGACTCCAGCCCCGCCGACGGGCCGTCTACCACTGCCAGATCGTCTTCCGGATGAGCCGGGCCGAGGCCGCCGAGGCCGCGGGCATGCTCAAGGCCACCGTCGGCACCACCCTGCACTACGCCCGGAAGGCGCTCAGGAAGCAGGAGCCCCATCTCGACCAACTCGAGGAACTGATCAAGGAAACCATGCTGGTCAACAGGAAGGACGACTGACACATGCTCACGCTCCAGACCACGAAGGAGACGCACGACAGCGAACCGCCCCCTGCCACCAGGCTGAAGACCACCGCACCGCGGACCTGCGCGGCGGTGTCGGACGAGGACTACCAGCGGCTGCGCGACGAGGTCGAACGCCGCCGCCGGCTGCGCCGCAACGGAGAGGAGAACGTCGTGCTGCTCAACCCCGGGGCGAGCACCAGGCCGAGCGCGCCCCGGACCCGCCGGGGAGCCATGGTCGTCAACATCACCTTCGAGAGCACCCGCGCCGACCTGGCCTGGCTCGTCATGGTCGTCCTGGCCGGCGTGCTGGCCGTGGTGATCGAGCCGACCAAGTGGACCGTCGGCCTCACCGCCGTCGCGGGCGGCGCCCAGCTCCACCGGATCGCCCATCTCAGCACCGGGTGGCGGCGGGGACCGTGACCTGAGCACCTTTCAGGAGCACCACAGGACAGCTGCCCGCCGACGCGGATTCCGGCCCTGGCCGGCGGACAGCCCCGACAAGCACTCATCAGGAGCACTCGACATGTTCAACAATGGCACACCGCACATTCGAGCGGGCAAACACCAGAAGAAGAGCGCGCCGATGCCCGAAACCGCGCCGTGCGAGCGGATCGACGCTACCCTTCCCGCCCTCGACCTGCGCCCGCCGGTCCGCACCGGCCCCGGCGGCCCCTGTGGCGGCACCGACGGCGGCCTCGACGGCGGCCCCGACGAGCGGGCGCACGACTGCCCGAACGGCTGCCCGAACGGCGCCCCGCGGTCCGCCGCCCGCGAGCGGCCCGGCCGCACGCGCCACCGCGTCATCACCGCCGTCCAGCTCGCCGCGTTCTCCGTCGGGAGCGCCCTCGGCCTGACCGGCGGCGCCGTCGCCCTGCGGCACGGCAACGGCCTCCAACTGTTCGCGGCCAGCGCCTTCCTGTTCGGCGCCGCCACCGTCCTGCAGTTCTTCCGGCCACCGTCCGCCCCTTGACGGAACGTCAGTACGGTGGCTCGGCCTCCCCGCTTCCCGGTGCCCGGCGGGGCGGCCGCTGACGTAGAGTCGGCGCGGGCCGACCGTCGCCGACCGAGGAGATCCCGTGACCACCAGCGCGAACCCCGGCTCCGTGCCCGTGCCCGTGCCCGTGCCCGAACTGCCGCCCGAGGCGGTCGAGGAGTGGCGTACCGAGGAGGCCGAGCTGGTCGAGCTGCTGGCCCGCACCCGGCAGCGGCTCGGCGGCGTCGCCGCGTTCCGGATCGGCCCTCGGCCCACCGTCCTGGTCACCGACCCCGAGGCCGTCCAGCACGTCCTCGGCCGCCACCCCGAGCGCTACGTCAAGCGCTCGCACCGCGCCCGGATGCTCGCCGGGGAGGGCGTCCTGTCCGCCACCGGCGACGCCTGGAGGCGCCAACGGCGCATGCTCCAGGCCCAGTTCACCGGCCCCGGGATGCGCCGCTACGAGCAGCGGATCGCCGACGCCGCGCGCCGCACCGCCGACCGCTGGGCCGGCCACGCGCGCACCGGCGCGCGCATCGACCTCGGCGAGGAGATGCGCCACTTCGCCCTCGACACCATCTGGCGCGCGCTCACCGGCCACCCGCTGGACGCGGCCACCGAACGCGAACTCGACCGCATCCCCGCCGTCGTCGCCGCCCTCCCCCAGCTGCCCGACGGCGACCAGGCCCGCGACGCCGTCGCCGGGGACCTCGCCCGGATCGACGCCGTCGCGCACGCCGCCATCGAAGCGGCCCGCCGCCACGAGGACGGCCCCGACGGCCCCGGGGTGCTGCGCGTCCTGCTCGACGCCGCCGAGGAGCACCCCGAGTACACCGACCGGCTGATCCGCGACGAGCTCGTCACCCTGCTCGTCGCCGGCCACGAGACCACCGCCACCACCCTCACCTGGCTGTACCTGCTCCTCGACGCCAACCCCGGCGCCCGCGACCGCGCCCTCGCGGCCGGCCCCGAGGGCTCGCCCGAACGGCGCGAGGCGGTGCAGGCGCTGGTGAGCGAGACGCTGCGGCTCTACCCCTCGGCGTGGATCCTCCCCCGCCACGCGCTCACCGACGACACGCTCGCCGGCCACCGCGTCGAGGCCGGCACCGACCTGCTGGTCTGCCCCTACCTCACCCACCGCGACCCGGCCCTGTGGCCCGACCCGGAGCGCTTCGACCCCACCCGGTTCGCCCCCGGCGGCAGCCGCCCCGCCCACCTCGGCGCCTACTTCCCCTTCGGCCTGGGCGCCCGCGCCTGCCTGGGCACCCAGTTCGCCCTCCGCGAGTCCACCGCACTGCTCGAACTCCTGCTCCCCGCACACACGGTGGAATTCCTGAGCACCCCGTCGGGCTCCGTCTACAGCATCACCGTCCGCCCGAACGGCCCGACACCCGCCGTCCTGACGCCGACCCCCACCGGCTGACCGCCGGGCGCACGGCGCACCGGGCCCGCTGAGTACCAGCCGCCCCCGGTTCCGTCCGAATCGCGGTACCCCCTTTCCCCCGCCCCGGAAGACTCCCTCACCGGACCGAATCCCCCCGATCGCCCCCGATCGGTTCACGCCCGCGCGCCGCGGCGCCTCCTCCCTGTGAAAGGCCCGCACCGGCGGGCCGTCGGGAAGGAGGAGCGGATGGATCCGCTCGGCGCTTCGGCGGTGATCACGGCGTCCGCGGTGGCCGCCCGAGTCACCACCGTGGTCTGCCAGTACCTGCGCCTGCGGTGGCGGGTACACCAGGAACACGCCCACCGAAGGACGTTGGAGGCACTGGCCCGCACCCTGCCCAGGGGCAGCCGCCTCCACGAGGTACACAGCGACGGCAGCACGTGGACGCTGACCGTCGCCCGAAGTGCACGGGAGCCGCAGGAGTGAACGTCGACGACGCGGCTCGGCTGGTCGTTCTCCCGGCATCCGAACACCGGGCCGACCAGGAGGAGTTCGACGAGTTCTACCTTCGCTTCACCCCCAGACTGGTCGGCTTCCTGATGTGGCAGGGCGCGCCGGCGAGGCTGGCCGCAGACCTCGCCCAAGAGGCGATGATCAAGGCGTACCAGCGCTGGTCGCAGATCCGCTCGCCCGAGGCCTGGCTGCGACGGGTCGCCTCCCGGGACCTGGTCCGGTACGTCAGCCGGGTGCCCGAGGACCCGATGGACGAACTCCCGGAGTCCCCGGGACCGTTGATCCGATCCACCGACGAACTCGCCGAAATGGAGAGCAGACAGGAGCTGCTGGACCTCCTCGGCAGCCTGCCGCCACGGCAACGCCAGGTACTGGCCTGGAGCGTGGACGGCTACAGCCCGACGGAGATCGCCGAGGAGCTGGGCATCAACCCGGCGACGATCCGCGCGAATCTGATGAAGGCCCGCCGCGCGGTCGCCGGTCGGCTCAGGAACCGGGAGGACTCATGACCACGCCCGGCACCGACGCGACGTCCCTTTGGCTCACCGCTCAACGGGACCGCCTCGTCGAGGACCTGGCCATCACCCTGGATCTCGACATCGGCCTGCGGGACGTGAGGATCCACACGCACCATGACTCCCTGGTCCAGGATCTCGCGCGTTCACTGGACCTCGTCGCCGGCCTGGCGGCGATCCACCAACCGACCGCGCACGCGCCGGATCCCGTGGTCGAGGAGCCGGCGACGACGGAGGAGGACCATAGTCTGCCCTTCGAACAGCTCAGCCACAGGGATCAGCTAACTCTGCGTCGGCACCCGGTGATCCTCGAAGGCGTTGCGGAAGTCGCACTCCTGGAGGGCATCGGGCTCGCCACCGAGATCGCCATCCTCGTCGCCGACCGCGCAGCAATCGGGATCATCTGGCGACGCAGCACCGCGATCCACCGTCTCCTGACGCGGATCAAGCACCGAGGCCTCGCCAACCGGGCCGTTCGGCTCCAGGCCCGGAGCTTGGCGCACCACGTCAGCGCACTCGACGACGGCGCCGGTCACCCGACGGAGCCGCGAGAGCACGACCAGACCGACAAACCGGTTCGACTGCTCCTCTTCCAGTCCACCATGCGCATCGCGGCCTACCTTGCCCACGATCTGAAAGGCCACGAGTTCAGATCCCACCGCCAACTGTCGCGGTTCCGAAGGCCCCTGATGGTGATCGCACACCAGACCGACGACTTCGCCGATATCGGGGCCGCCCGCGACCATCTCGTCCGCCTCAACAGAATTGCCTCCCGGCTCGCCACAACCCTCACGGCCAAGCTGGAAGCCGACGCGGGCGTCCTTCTTGTCCGGGGGCCCGTACCGGGACTCTGCACGGCCTTCCTGACCGGTGCGCTGGACGACTTCACCGCGGCAAACCTCCAGGACGTCGACCTGGCGGGCGTCGATCTCGCGGGCGTCCGTTGGTCGTTGCGGGGCACCCGGTGGCCGCCGACGGTGGATGTCGAGCGGCTCATGGCCGACTCCGAGGAGACCCCGGCCGGCTCCGGCATCTACGTGGTCCGGCCCGGGACGGCGACGGCTGAGATGTCCTGGGCCTGATCCGGGTGAAGTCCCCGTCGACCCACCGCCGCCGCGCCGTGGCCGACCGGGTCAGTGGTGGCCGGCGCGGCGGAATTCCGAGGGTGGGCAGCCGTAGTGGGCGTGGAAGCGGCGGGTGAGGTGGGCGTGGTCGGTGAAGCCGGCGGTGGCGGCGATGTCGGCGAGGGGCAGGGCCGTGCGGGCGGTGAGGTGGCCGGCCACGGAGAGGCGGACGGCGAGCAGTTGCGCCTGGAAGGAGGTGCCGGCGGCGGCGAGGCCGCGCTGGAGGGTGCGCGGTGCCAGGTCGAGCAGCGCGGCGGTCGTGGGCAGGCGCCAGGGCCGGGCCGGGTCCCGGGCGAAGTGCGCGCGGACGGCGTCCAGCGGGTGCGGGTCGGGGGCGGCCGGGCCGTCGGACCAGCGCAGCCGCCAGCCGGCGACCCTGGACGCGCCCGAGCGCAGCACCTCCTCGGGACGGCCCGCCGCGCCGTCGGCCGACACCGCGACCCGGGCGGTGCGGCCGGTGACGGCCGCCGTGCCGACCACGTCCAGGGCGCACACGAGCAGGGATTCGGACGGGCCCGGCGCTCTCCCCAGGGAGGGGAGGTGGCGCACCGTCAGGGTGCTGTCGTCCCTCAGCTCCCGGCGGGTCCGGTGTCCGGCGTGGAACCAGGGCTCCACCAGGCCGACGCGGGCCAGGAGTTGCGGCAGGTCGCCGCACCGGGCCAGGTCGGCGAGGAGCGGGTCGGCCGCGAGCAGCCGGTCGGCGGCGGTGCGCAGCGCGGGCCAGCCGCGTGCCGCGAGGGCCGCCACCAGCCGTGCGTGCAGCCGTTCCGGCACCGGCAGCCCGTCACCGAGCAGGCGTTCGGCGCGCCGCCCCGGGTCGCCGGCATGGTGCGGGCCGAGCGTGTGCAGCACCGCGCGGGTCATCATCGGGCGGACCGAGCGCGCTGTGTCGGCTCCGGTGACTCCGCTTCGGGGCATGGCGCGATCGTACAAGCGGACCGGGCGGCGCCGCTCCACGATGGCGGGCGTGAACCTCAGCTCGAAGCGCGTCCTCGTCACCGGCGGCACCGGCGGTGTCGGCCTGGCCCTCGCCGAAGCCCTGACCGCCCTCGGCGCCAGCGTCGTCACCTGCGGCCGCACCGCCTCCGGCGGGCACGCCGTCCGCGCCGACCTGGCGGTGCCCGGGGAGGCGGCGCGGGTCGTCGCCGAGGCCGTCGAACGCCTCGGCGGCCTGGACGTCGTGGTCGCCAACGCCGCTGTCCAGTACCGCACTCCGCTCACCCTGGGCCCCGATCCGGAGCTCCTCGCCCTGGCCCGGCAGGAGATCGAGGTCAATCTCGCCTCGGTGGTCGAACTCGCCGCCGCCGCTTGGCCGCACCTCGCCGCCGCGGCGCCCGCGGGCCCGCCGGGCGCCGCGTTCGTCGCCGTCACGTCCGGTCTCGCGTACGCGCCCAAGCAGAGCGCGCCGGTCTACTGCGCCACCAAGGCGGCCGTGCACATCCTGCTAGAGTCGCTGCGCCACCAGGCGCGGACGACCAGCCCGGGCGTGCGGGTCCAGGAGGTCGTGCTGCCGCTCGTCGACACGGCGATGACCGCCGGCCGCGAGGGCCCGGCCCGCAAGCTCGCCCCGGCCCGGGCGGCGGACGCCGTCGTGCGGGGCATCGTGCGCGGACGGCCCGTCGTCGCCGTCGGCGCCACCCGCGCGCTGCTGGCCCTGCTGCGGCTGGCCCCGCCCGTCGGCCGCCGCGTCCTGCGCGACGGCTGACGGGCGGGGCCGGCGACGGGCGGGGCCGGGCTGGGCGGGCGGGCGCTGGCTATGCTGCGGCGCATGGACATCGTGATCCCGCTCTTCGAGGGGTTCGAACCGCTCGACGCGATCGGACCCTACGAGATTCTCGCGCTCGTGCCCGGCGCCACCGTTCGCTTCGTCACCGCCGAACCCGGCCTGGTGCGGGACACGTTCGGCGCACTGCCGGTCCACGTCCCGACCGCGTACTCCGAGGTGGAGCGCTGCGACGTGCTGCTGGTCCCGGGCGGGGGCGGCATCCGGCCCATGCTCGCGGATCCCGGCTTCGTCGACTGGGTGCGCCGGATCCACGCCGGCACCCGGTTCACCACCTCGGTCTGCACCGGTTCCGTGGTGCTCGGCGCGGCCGGCCTGCTGAAGGGCCTGACCGCGACCACGCACTGGGCGGCGACCGCCGAACTGGAGTCCCACGGCGCCGTCTACACCGCCGACCGGGTGGTCCGGCACGACCGGCTGATCACCGCGGCCGGGGTCTCCTCCGGCATCGACATGGCCGTCCGGTTGGCCGCGCTGCTGACGGACGAGGTCACCGCCCAGGCGATCCAGCTCTGCACCGAGTACGACCCGCAACCCCCCTTCGACACCGGCTCGGTGGCCAAGGCCCCGGCCGAGGTGCTCGCCCGCGCCCACCAGCTCGGCTAGCGGCCCGTGATCCGCTCGCCGCGCGCTTCGTTGCTGTGCCACGACGGCGACGGCCCACTCCTCGGGGTGCTGCCGTGCGGCCCCCTGTACTCCGCCGAGCGGATCGTCGAGGTCCGCGAGCATCGGATGAGCGCCTGGGACGCCGAGGGCCCGGATCAACAGGATCCGCCGTGGTGGGGCGCGCACCGGGTCCCGTTCGCCGGCGGCCAGGGGGGCGACGGCTTCGTCGACCGGCCGGTGCTCCGCCGGGTCGGAACGCTGGACCGGTAGCCGGCGCTCGGCCGGGTGGCACGGCACCTCGAGGACACGACCTTCGACGAGCGCTTCGGGTTCGGCCTCGACCAACTGCGGCACTCCCTCGGCGCGCGGCCACCGTGCGCGCCGGGGGCGCACGCCGACACGCCGACCGCCGGGGAGGGATAACGCGGGAGCCGGGTAGGACAGTTGGAGACCGGGAGCGGCGCCGCACCACGGACGCCGCTCCCCCCACCGCTGCCCCCGTCCCACCGTTCGCACAAGGACGTGCACATGAGCGACGACCCCGCCCACCTCGCCGTCACCGACCAGATCAGGGCCGCCGGCGACCACGCCGAGCGCCTGCTGATCGCGTCCGGCCGCCCGGCCCCGGTACGGACCACCCCGGAACAGGCCCCGCCGTGGTTCCGGGAGACCCGGGCGGTGATGCTCCGCGCCGAGGAGGACGGCAGCCTGCGGTACTGCGGCCACCTGGCCGCCCCGCAGCCGACCGTGGTCCTGGCCGAGGAGGCGGACCGCCTGGTCTGCTGGGACTGCTACACCGAGGCGCAGGCGCTGCGCAGTTGCCACCTCTGCGGCGGGCCGGCGGGGACGCGGTCCCTGTACGGGGGCGTCGAGGCGGTGATCCGCGGCCCGGCGGCCGTCTACTCCCGCGTCCTCTGCCAGGCCTGCGCCGAACCCGCCGGCCCCCGGGGCACCTTCGGCAACGGCCGCTGACCGGCGGGGTGCCGGGAAGCTGCCGGTCCTTCTGCCGCCGCCCGCCGTACCGGCGGCCATAGCCTGGGCGCCCGGCGCGCAGGGTCAGCTGACGCGCCGCCAGTACGGCGGCCCCACCCGGTCGCCGCCCCCGCCCGGAAGGATCCCCAACCCCGCCATGACCACGCTCCGCACCCGGGCCGCCGCCCTGGCGGCCGTCGCCGCCGTCGGGTTCGCCACCCTCACCGCCGGGACCGCCCACGCCACCGCGGCGGCGCCCGCCCCTTCGACCGCCGGGGCGCCGCCCGCCGCGGCTGCCGCGACCGCGGCGCTGTCGACGCCCACCCGCATCCCCGGCAACACCTCGATAGGCCGCAACCAGGCCTGGTACTCGCCGGACGGCCGGGTGGTGCTCGCCATGCAGGGCGACGGCAACGTCGTGCTCTACCGCGACAACAAGCCGCTCTGGGTGGCCCCCGGCGCCATGCCGGACGGCAATGCGCTGGTCATGCAGGGCGACGGCAACCTCGTCGTGTACTCCGCCGCCGGCACGCCGCTGTGGAACAGCCGGACGGGCGGCCGCTGGGGCGCCGAACTGGACATCTACAACGAGGGCCTGATCGCGGTCGCGCTGGACGGCAAGGCCCTGTGGACCTCCCTCCCGCCCGGCCAGGCGCCCCTCCCGCCGTGCCCGCCGTGGGGCCCGCCGGTCCCCGGCCAGATCGTCTGGCCCTGGTGCCCGACCTGGCCCTTCCCCGCGTAACGGTCCCGCGCGGTCCGCTTCGGCGCACCCGGTACGGCGAGGCGGCGCCCCCTCCGCGGTGAGGGGGCGCCGCCGTCTCCCAGGGTTCTGGGATGGGCAGGACCCGGGGCGGGTCAGCAGAATTGGCGTAGACCACTGGACCCCCCACCGCCGGGACCGTCCACGACGGCGCCCGGCCGACCGGAGGTACGCATGAGACGCCGACTCACCTGGATCCTCGCCCTCCCGGCCCTCGTCCTCACCCTGCTGACGGGTGTGGCGGTGACCCCGGCGAACGCCGCCTACGAGCACGAGTTCCTGCAGGGCTGGGGCCAACTGGTCCCGCTGCCCGCCCCCGTGACCCCGTCCCAGAACTGCACCAGCCGCCAGCTGCACCTGAACCCCGGCACCTATGCCTGGAGCTTCAGCACTCCGGGCGGCTACGCCCCCAGCCAGGACATCCAGGTGCAGGACGGCGACTACACCTGGACCCTCTGCGTGTTCCCGCGCGCCACCGTGTGGGGCGCGTCCACCACGATCAGCAAGGTGGGCGGCGGGGCGTACTACCAGCGGGAGACCTCGTTCGACATCACCTTCACCTACACCTACACCTGGGAATCCATGCTCTACAACTGGGGGCCGCTCCAGTGAAGCCGCGCGCACTCACCCGGATCCTCGCCCTGCCGGCCCTCGCCCTGGCCCTGGTGACCGGCCCGGCCGTCACCCCGGCCTCCGCCGTCACCGAGCACGAGTTCCTCGACGACTACGGGCAGGTGGCCCCGCTGCCCGCCCCCGTGACCCCGCCCGAGAAGTGCGTCTACAGACAGCTGCACCTGGACGCCGGCACCTACGCCTGGACCCTCAACAGCCCGGGCGGCAGCGCACCCGGCGAGGACATCCGCGTCCAGGACGGCACCTACACCTGGTCGCTCTGCCTGTACCCGCTCTCGCTCGTCTACACGCTCGAAACCAAGATCCGACCCGTCGGCTCGAACAACGGCTTCAGCAAGGCGGTCACCTTCTCCACCACCTTCCCGCACAGCGCCACCTGGGGCTCCGCGCTCTACCGCTGGGGTCCGCTCTAGGCTTCCCCGCCAGGCCGAACGCCCTCCGACCCGGGCCGGGTCGGAGGGCGTTCGGTCGGAGGGCGTTCGGGCCGAGGGCGTTCAGGCCGAGGGCGTTCAGGCCGAGGGCCGGACGGACGTCAGCGCCGCCCGCCGGGCGGGGTGGCGGAACCCGCGGACGAGCCGCCGGACGGCGCGCCCGAGCCGCTGCCGGTGGCGCCCGGGTCGGTCCTGGGCGCCGGGTCGGGGATGTCCGCCATCGGCAGGGACTGCTTGGGCGTACCCCGCAGTGCCTGGTTCATGGCGTCCCGCCAGATCGGGCCGGGGCCGTCGGCGCCGAACACCTCGGGGCGGTACTTCCCGTTGATGGTGATGTTGCGCATCTCCACGCCCCCGGCGGGGCCGCCGAGCCAGACCGAGGTGGCGAGCTGCGGGGTGTAACCGCTGAACCAGGCGGCCTTCTTGTGGTCCGAGGTGCCGGTCTTGCCCGCGATCTGCCGGTCGCCCTCCAGGCTGAGCGCCGAACCGGTGCCGCCGCTCTCGGTCACCCCGTTCAGGATGGTGTTCAGCACCCGGGCGGTGTTCTCGGAGAACGCCGTCTCGCAGCGGGCGGGCGGGACGGGGACGTCCTTGCCCTCGACGGTGGTGATCTTGCTGATGGCGACCGGGGCGCAGTACGTGCCGCCGGCGGCGAAGGCCGCGTAGACGCCGGCCATGGTCAGCGGGCTCACCTCCTCGACGCCCAGGGCCATCGCGGGGACCTCGTCCAGCGGCTTGCCACTGGCCCGGGAGGTGATGCCGAGCTTGTTGGCCATCTGCTTGACCGCGCAGAGGCCGATCTCCTGCTCCATCTGAACGAAGTAGGTGTTGACCGACAGGGCCATCGCCTGCTTCAGCTGGTACGGCCCCTTCTCGCTCGCGGACTCGTTGGGCACCGTCGTCTTGGGCCTGTCGGTGTTCTTCCAGGTGCCGTCGCAGGTCTTCATCGTCGGGTACTCGATCCGGTTCGGGGACGTGTACTCCTGGGTCGGCGGCAGCCCCGCCTCCATCGCCGCGGCCGCGACGACCGGCTTGAAGGTGGAGCCGGGCTGGAAGCCGTTGCCGCCGCCCATCGCCGCGTCCACGTTGAGGTTGACGACGGTCTGGTTCTTGGCCGGCTCGATCCCGTACGGGCGGGTCTGGGCCATCGCCAGGATCTTGCCGGTCCCCGGCTCGACCATGCTGGCGGCGGCCGAGACGCTGTCGGTGACCCGCACGTTGGAGCTCACCGCGTTCTGGGCGGCGGCCTGCTTCTCCGGGTCGAGGGTGGTGTAGATGTTCAGACCGCCCTGGTCCCAGAACTTCTTGCGCTCGGCGGCGGTGCCCCCGAAGACCGGGTCCCGCTTGACCACCTGCCGGACGTAGTCGCAGAAGAAGCCCATGCCCGCCTGGGCGGTGATGCAACCCCGCTGCGGGTCCTTGTACTTCAGGCCCAGCGGCGCGGCCTTGGCCTCCTTGGCCTGCTCCTCCGTGATGTGCTTGTTCTCCAGCATCTTGTCGATCACGGTGTTGCGGCGGTTCTGCGCGGCCTGCGGGTGCGCCTTCGGGTCGTACTGCGAAGGGTTCTGGACCAGGCCGGCCAGGGTGGCGGCCTCGGCGACGGTGAGGTCCTTGTTGGACTTGCTGAAGTAGCGCTGGGAGGCGGCCTCCACACCGTAGGCGCCGTTCCCGTAGTACGTGATGTTGAGGTAGTTGGTGAGGATCTGCTCCTTCGGCAGGTCCTCCTCCAGCTTGATCGCGACCTTCAGCTCCTGGATCTTGCGGCCCAGGGTCTTGCGCATGGCGGCCAGGACGGCCTCCTGGTCCTCGCCGGCCTTCTCGATGTTGACGTTCTTCACGTACTGCTGGGTCAGTGTCGAGGCGCCCTCGGAGGCGGTGCCGCTCTCCGCGTTCTTGCTGATCGCGCGCAGCACGCCCTTGAGGTCGACGGCGCCGTGCTCGTAGAAGCGGGCGTCCTCGATGTCGACCTGGGCCTGCCGCATGTACGGCGACATCTGCTCGGCGGCGAGGACGGTGCGGTCGCGCTCGTAGACCTTGGCGATCAGCCCGCCCTTGGCGTCGAAGACCTGGGTGGCCTGGGTGAGCGGCGGGGTCTTGAAGTCGTCCGGGATGTCGTCGAAGCCCTCCGCCGTGTTCTTGGCGGTCAACCCGAGTGCGCCCGCGGCGGGCAGGGCGAGGCCGGCGAGCAGCGCACCGGACACCACGCTCACCCCCAGGAAGGTCACGCCGTAGCGGGCGAACCGCAGCGCTGAATTCCTGGAAGGTGCGGGAGGCTCGTCCTCGGGTGCACTCCATATCGGGGGGAGATTCGATGCCATGCCGGAATGCTAGCCCTCGATCCTTGTGGATCGAACAGTTTTTCCCACCGGACTGTCACAGCTCTGCAACAGGCCCGGAGGGCGACCGGAACCCGACAAATAGTGCACGAACTTCACTGTCGCGAAAGGATATTGAGGACGGTGCGCCGACATCACTGTGACGCGGTGGGCGCGGCGGAAGGTTGCACACTCCCGGGTACGATCCGCGCCGCCGGTTCGGGCCGGAACGGCCCGAAAGGGCAGGCGGTCTGCCCCGCGATCCCCGCCACCCCGCGGTCCGCGCCGTCGGCCCGATCCTGTTTGCTGGTTCCGTTCCGCCCCGTCCCGCCCACCCGACGCCCTCACCCTCGCCCTCGCCCTCACCCGGAGCCACCCGCCATGACCGCACCCTCGCCCGACGCCGCCGGCCAACTGTTCGCCGCCGTCGACATCGGCGGAACCAAGATCGCCGGGGCGCTCGTCGACTCCGCCGGGACGCTCGCCCACCGCGTCCAGCTGCCCACCCCGGCGCGGGCGGCGGGGGCCGAGGTGCTGGCCGTCGTGCACCGGGTGCTGGACCACCTCGCCGCGGCGCCGCGGTGGGGCGAGGTCACCGCCGTCGGGATCGGCAGCGCCGGCCCGGTGGACCTCGCCCGGGGCACCGTCAGCCCGGTCAACATCCCCGGCTGGCGGGAGTTCCCGCTCACCGCCGAGGTCGCCGCCCACCCCGCCGTGGGCGCCCGCCGGGTGGCGCTGGCCGGGGACGGCGTGGCGATGGCCGCCGCCGAGCACTGGCGCGGCGCGGCCCGCGGCGCCGACAACGCGCTCTGCCTGGTGGTCTCCACCGGGGTCGGCGCCGGCCTGGTGCTGGACGGGGCCGTGCGCCCCGGCCCCAGCGGCAACGCCGGGCACCTCGGCCACATCACCGTCGACCTCGACGGCGAGCCGTGCCCGTGCGGCTCGCGCGGCTGCCTGGAGGGCATCGCCAGCGGCACCGCGATCGCCCGCCGGGCCCTCGCCGGGGGCTGGCGGCCCGCCGCGGACGACCGCTCGGCGCGCGCGGTGGCCGAGGACGCGCTGACCGGGCATCCGGTGGCACTGGCCGCCTTCGACCGGGCCGCCCAGGCACTGGCCGCCGGGATCGCCGCCACCGCCGCACTGGTCGACCTGCGGCGGGTGGTGATCGGCGGCGGGGTGGCGACGGCCGGCCCGGTCCTGTTCGAGCCGCTCGCCCGCCATCTGGACCGCTACGCCGCCCTGTCCTACGTCCGCGGGCTGGACGTGCGGCGCGCCGAACTCGGCACCGACGCCGGGCTGATCGGCGCGGCCGCGCTCTGCCGCTGACCGGCCCGGGCAGCACCGAGCGGCCGGCCGATGGCCGGCGGCACCTGGTCCACATCCGAATTCCCCACCACCGCCGCGGAGTTCGTCCTCCAGCGGCGCCACCCCGGTCCCGCCCCCGGTTCCGCCCCCCGGTTCCGGCCCGGCCACACCCCCGGCCGCCATCCCATCCCCTGCCCGCACAACCAAGCAGGATCCTGCCCCAGCAGGATCCTGCCGCTCATCGATCGGGGTCGCGGCGGAGGTCAGCGGGCGCGACGCCCGTCCGGGACCACCGAAACGCCCCTGGTGAGGGCAGAGGGGTTCGGCAGGCACCGCCGGGACTGGTGGTGCCCGGAGGACGCCGTGGCCAGCAACCCGCGCGGCGAGGCGATCGCCACCCGGGGCGGCACCACGGGAGCCGCTTCGTCGGCGAGGAACCCGGAGAGGAACCGTCGCTCCGACGGGCTGAGCGTGCGGGACCGGCCGGAGACCGCGTCCCTGGCGACCACGACCGTCCGGGCCCGCATGAACGTGTGCGTGTCACGGCACACCTTGACCACGACGTGCGCGGAACTGCGCCCCAGTCGTTCGACCGTGAGCCGCACCAGCAACGGTTCCGGCCGGTGGTGCAGCTGCTCCAGATAATCGATCTCGTGCCGGGCGATCAGGAATCCCGACGGGAATAGCGATTCCCGGACGGCGACCGCGTGGTGGCAGAACAGGTCGTAAATTCCCTCCTGCACGTACGAGACCAGCCGGGCGTTGTTGATGTGCCCGTTCTCGTCGACGTCGGCCCACCGGGTGGGACAGACCACCACGTGGGCGTTGACGTCCACCGCGTGGGTGGCTGCCGCGCTCACCGCTGCTCTGCCGTGGAACCGGTGAGCAGCAGCGCCCGGCGCAACCGCGCGTAGTAGACGGCGTGTTCGGACGCCATCCGGGCCGCGGTCCAGCCCTCCTCGGCGGCCTCGGCGGCGGCCTCGACGACCAGACTGTCGAGCACGCCGTCGACCGCCCGGCACAGATCCGCCACCGACGCCAGGCGGTCGGCGACCTCCGTCCCGCGGAACGCGGCGCGGGCCGGGAAGGCCGCCAGTGATTCCACTGCGAGCCGCAGCTCGTCCACGCTCTCGGACCGCGATTCCGAAACGAAATTTCGCACAGTTCTCTCCCTGAATGGGTAGGGATGGGTAGGGCATTTCTGGTTGGTGCGAACCCGCCGAGCGGGCCCGGATCCCCCCGGCGCCATGGACGCTATCCCAGCCCGGGGCGCTACCGGGAGGTATACGGAACCGGAGCGGAAACTGACCACTATTGGAGTAGTTTGGCGTTGCATAAAATCAGCCGCATCCACCGAATGCCAGCCCGGTCCGGCCCGTCCCCCGCCCCTCCCCCCGGCCGTTCCCCAGGTCCTTGCCCCCGTCCTTCCCCCGGTCCGGCCGCCCTCCCCCGGGCTCATGCCCCGCTCCCCCAACTGGTCCACCAGCGCGCCTTGTAGAGGTGTGTGCCGGGCAGGCTCCGGCTGCCGTCCGGGCGGTGCAGGGTGAGCACCGAGGTGCACCAGGAGCAGGGACCGGCGTGGTCCGGGGCGGCGGTGAGCAGCCGCCCGGTGCCGGGCTCGTCGCCCACGCTCTTGATGTCCCGCTCGGCCCCCTCGCCGCCCAGCCGGATCCGGGTGAAGCGGTCCGCCGCCGGGTCGAAGCGCCACAGGTGCGCCGCCGTGCTCACCCAGAACCGTCCGGGCGCCGCGAGCACCGGCGCCAGGTCGTGACCGCCCGGCTCGGGCAGCGGCACCGTCCGCTCGGCGGTGAGCGTCGGCGCGGCCGCGGTGCCGCCCACCCGCAGCGCGGTCAGCGTGTCGTCGCCGAGCGCCCAGAGCAGCCGGGCGCGGCGGTCCCAGTGCACCCCGTGCGCGCCCGGCAGCCGGAACTCGGCGTGCGCGGTGGCGCGCGGTCCGAGGGAGGCGGCGTACAACCGCACCCAGCCGCCGGTGGAGGCGGCGACGGCCACGTTGCCGTCGGGGAGCAGTTCGGCGCTGTGCGGGTTGGCCCGCGGTCCGGTGTCGGCGGCCCACGCGGTGGCGCCGGTGGCGGTGTCGACGAGGGCCGCCAGGCCCCCGGAGGCGGTGACCAGCAGGTACCGACGGCCGTCCCGCACCCGGCTCTTCGCCTCGTCCGGCAACGCCCAGGTGCGGCGCGGGTCGAGGTCGCCGAGGTCGCCGGCGGTGTCCGCGGACCACGACCAGACCACCGGCTGCCGGTCCGGCCCGCGGTAGGCGATCAGCTCGTCCGCGCTCTGCACCACCAGCACCCGTCGCGAGGCCTGGTCCACCACGGCCACCGCCCATCCGAGCCGCACCCCGGCGGCCGTCGCCGGTACCGCGCCGGCGCCCACGACCAGGGCCGCCAGGCCCGCCGTCGTCCGCCACAGCCGTGCCCGCCTCGACACCGCCGGCACCTCCCGTCGTCCGTCCCCCGCCACCACCGTGCGGCGCTCCCCGGCCGGCCGCCAGCGCGCGGCCTCCGACCGGCCTAAACACCGCTTGTCGTACCCGGCTGGTTAGATCGGAACCGGAGGGCACGGCGAGAGGAACCGGAGAGACGATGAGCACGGGCACGAGGAGCGGCGCGCAGGCGCCCGGGCCGCACGCGGCCGACACCCACGACCTGATCCGCGTGCACGGCGCGCGCGAGAACAACCTCAAGGACGTCAGCATCGAGATCCCCAAGCGCCGGCTGACGGTGTTCACGGGCGTCTCCGGCTCGGGCAAGAGCTCCCTGGTGTTCGACACCGTCGCGGCGGAGTCGCAGCGGCTGATCAACGAGACCTACAGCGCGTTCGTGCAGGGCTTCATGCCGTCGGTGGCCCGGCCCGACGTGGACGTGCTGGACGGCCTGACCACCGCGATCATCGTCGACCAGCAGCGGTTGGGCGCGGACCCGCGCTCCACCGTGGGCACCGCGACCGACACCAACGCGATGCTGCGGATCCTGTTCAGCCGGCTCGGGCGGCCGCACATCGGCTCGGCCAAGGCGTTCTCCTTCAACGTCGCCTCGATCAGCGGGGCCGGCGCGGTCACCGTGGAGCGCGGCGGCAGGACGGTGAAGGAGCGGCGCAGCTTCACCGTCACCGGCGGCATGTGCCCGCGCTGCGAGGGCCGGGGTTCGGTCTCCGACATCGACCTCACCCAGCTCTACGACGACACCAGGTCGCTCGCCGAGGGCGCGATCACCGTGCCCGGCTACACCGGGGACGGCTGGATGACGCGGGTCTTCAGCGGCTCCGGCTTCCTCGACCCGGACAAGCCGATCCGCGACTACAGCGAGCGGGAGCTGCGGGACTTCCTGCACCGCGAGCCGACCAAGGTGAAGATCGGCGGCATCAACGTCAGCTACGAGGGGCTGATCCCGAAGGTCCAGAAGTCCATCCTGTCCAAGGACCGGGAGGCGATGCAGCCGCACATCCGGGCGTTCGTCGACCGCGCGGTGACCTTCGCCTCCTGTCCCGACTGCGGCGGCACCCGGCTGACCGAGGCCGCCCGTTCGTCGAAGATCGGCGGGATCAGCATCGCCGACGCCTGCCGGATGCAGATCAGCGACCTCGCCGAGTGGGTGCGCGGCCTGGAGGAGCCCTCGGTGGCCCCGCTGCTCGCCGCGCTGCGGCAGACCCTCGACTCCTTCGTCGAGATCGGCCTCGGCTACCTCTCGCTGGAGCGGCCGGCCGGCACCCTGTCGGGCGGCGAGGCGCAGCGGGTGAAGATGATCCGCCACCTCGGCTCCTCGCTCACCGACGTCACCTACGTCTTCGACGAGCCCAGCACCGGCCTGCACCCGCACGACATCCAGCGGATGAACGGCCTGCTGCGGCAGCTGCGGGACAAGGGCAACACGGTGCTGGTGGTGGAGCACAAGCCCGAGGTGATCGCGATCGCCGACCACGTGGTGGACCTCGGTCCGGGCGCGGGTTCGGCGGGCGGCACGATCTGCTACGAGGGCTCGCTGGCGGGCCTGCGCTCGGCCGGCACGGTCACCGGCCGGCACCTGGACGACCGGGCCGAGGTGAAGAAGGCGGTGCGCACGCCCACCGGCAAGCTGGCCGTGCGCGGCGCCTCCGCGCACAACCTGCGGGACGTCGACGTGGACGTCCCGCTCGGCGTGCTGGTCGTCGTCACCGGTGTGGCCGGCTCCGGCAAGAGCTCGCTGGTGCACGGCTCGATCCCGGCCGGGGAGGGCGTGGTGTCCGTCGACCAGAGCCAGATCCGCGGCTCGCGGCGCAGCAACCCGGCCACCTACACCGGCCTGCTGGAGCCGATACGCAAGGCGTTCGCCAAGGCCAACGGGGTCAAGCCGGCCCTGTTCAGCGCCAATTCCGAGGGCGCCTGCCCGACCTGCAACGGCGCGGGCGTCGTCTACACGGACCTGGCGATGATGGCCGGCGTGGCCACCACCTGCGAGGACTGCGAGGGCCGGCGGTTCGACGCCTCGGTGCTGGAGTACCGCTTCGGCGGCAAGGACATCAGCGAGGTGCTGGCGATGCCGGTGACCGAGGCGGAGGCGTTCTTCGCCACCGGCGAGGCCCGCACCCCCGCCGCCCACCGCATCCTGTCCCGCCTGGTCGACGTCGGCCTCGGCTACGTCAGCCTCGGCCAGCCGCTCACCACCCTGTCCGGCGGCGAGCGGCAGCGCCTGAAGCTGGCCACCCACATGGGCGACAAGGGCGGTGTCTACGTCCTCGACGAGCCGACCACCGGCCTCCACCTGGCCGACGTCGAACAGCTCCTCGCCCTGCTGGACCGCCTCGTCGACTCCGGCAAGTCCGTCATCGTCGTCGAGCACCACCAGGCCGTGATGGCCCACGCCGACTGGATCATCGACCTCGGCCCGGGCGCCGGTCACGACGGCGGCCGCATCGTCTTCGAAGGCACCCCCGCCGACCTGGTGGCCGCCCGCAGCACCCTCACCGCCCAGCACCTGGCGGAGTACGTCGGCGCCTGAGCCGTCCCACCGGTGCGCCCGGGCCCGGCCGGTGACCGGCCGGGCCCTTCCCCGCTACCGGCCGGCGATGGTGTCGGCGAGGCGGGCGAGCGGGGAGGTGGTGGGGCGGCGGCGGGCGGCCTCCTGGCGGTCGGCGGTGTGGTAGGCGGCGTAGAGGGCGTGGACGCCGAGCCAGCGGAGGGGTTCGGGCTCCCAGCGGCGGACGGTGTGGCCGACCCAGGGCAGGCGGGTGAGTTCGGTGTCGTGGCCGAGGACGAGGTCGCGCAGGGTGCGGCCGGCGAGGTTGGTGGTGGTCACCCCGCTGCCGACGTAGCCGCCGGCCCAGCCGAGGCCGGTGCGGCGGTCCAGGTCGACGGTGGCGCACCAGTCGCGGGGCACGCCGAGCACCCCGGCCCAGGCGTGCTCGATCCGGGCGGTGCGGGCGGCCGGGAAGAACGCGTGCAGGATCTCGCGGAGTTGGCGGACGGTCGCGGGCTGGGTGGCGCCGTCGATGTCCGTCCCGGAGCCGAAGCGGTACGGGACGCCGCGCCCGCCGAGGGCGATCCGGTCGTCGGCGGTGCGCTGGGCGTACATGTAGGCGTGGGCGAAGTCGCCGAGCACCTCGCGGCCCTCCCAGCCGGCCTCGGCCCAGAAGGACGGCGGGAGCGGCTCGGTGGCGATCATCGCCGAGTTCATCGGCAGCCAGGTGCGCCGCTCGCCCGCGAGCCCCGAGGTGAAGCCCTCGGTGGCGCGCAGCACGTACCGGGCGGTGACGGTGCCGTACGGGGTGACCGCCCGGGGTGTGCGGCCGCCGCGGATCTCGGTCACCGGGGTGCTCTCGTAGAGGTCGACGCCCAGCCGCTCGACCGTCGCCGCGAGGCCGGCGGCGAGCTTGGCGGGCTGGACGCGGGCGCCGTGCGGGCTCCAGACGCCGCCGAGGGCGCCGGCGACGCGCAGCCGCCCGGCGGTCTCGCCGGCGCTCAACTCCTGGACGCGGTCGGGCCCGTAGCCGCGTTCGGTCTCGGCGAACTCGCGCAGGCGGGCGAGTTGGGCGGGGGTGCGGGCGACCTCCAGCACGCCGCCGCGCACCACGTCGGCGTCGATGCCCTCGGCGTCCAGGGTGTCGGCGACCTCGCCGACCGCCGCGTCCATCACCCGCTGCATCGCGGCGGCGGGCTGCCGGCCGTGGCGGCGGGCGAAGGCGCCGCGTCCGGCGAAGCCGTTGTAGAGCCAGCCGCCGTTGCGCCCGGAGGCGCCGTAGCCGCAGAAGCGCTGTTCCAGGACGGCGATCCGCAGTCCGGGCTCGGCCTTCTTGAGGTAGTACGCCGTCCAGAGGCCGGTGTAGCCGCCGCCGACCACGCAGACGTCGACCTCGCGGTTGCCGGGCAGCGCCGGCCGCGGCTCGGGCAGCCCGAGCCGGCCCCACCAGAAGGACACTCCGCCGTTCACACCCGCGCCGTTCACACCCGTGCCACCGGATCCCACGGACCCCGACCTCCACCTCGCGCCGACCGTTTCCCGGGACGGTACGCCCGCGCGCCGTCCGCGAACCACCGACAGCCTGCAAGAATCCGGGGCCGGGCCCGGTCACTCTGTCAGGACAGGAGGCGTTCGAGGACGTCCGCGGCCTCCGCGCCCTCGTCCGCCTCGGCGGCGGCGCGGGCGTCGAAGGCCGCGTTCCGGGCGCGGGCGAGGGTGGCGGCGTCCCGGTCGGGGTCGAGGAAGGCGGAGCGCTTCGGGGCCAGGTGCAGCAGTACGGTCCCGCCGCTCCAGTCGGCGGTGAGCTCGACGAGGCCGGTGTCCTCGCCGGCCATGGCGTCGGCCAGGCCGCGCAGGGCGGTGAGCGCCCAGATCAGGCCGGGGAGTTCGAAGTCGACGCGGGTGTCGAGGTCGACGGCGAGGGAGCCGGTGGGCCCGTCGTGGCGGAGGGTGAGGCCGCCGTCCTCGGCGAGGCCGTGGAGGAGGGCGGCGTGGTCGCCGTCGGTCCAGCGGTCGCACTCCGCGAGGGCGGCGGGCAGCTCGGCGCGGTACCGGCGGCGCAGGGCCTCGTCGTGCCAGGGGGCGCAGAGGCCGCTCCAGGCGGACTCGGGCCTGGTGGAGGGCGGGGCGACCGGCGAGCGGAGGAACTCCCGCAGCCGCGCCGGATCCATGGTGACCGCCGCCGTCACCGTGACGTACCTCGCCATGTCCACCCCTTTGTCGGTCCTGCCGCGCCGGGTGCGCGGGGCCGATTCTGCCCGCCCGCACCGACAGCCGGGGCGGGGGCGGGCAGGGCGCTCACGGGGCGGGTCTCGGCCGAAGGAGGGACGACACGTGACCGCACGACTTCTCCGCGCGTTCGGCAGGACGCCCGTTCCCACGCCCCCCGGAGGCCCCCGTGCGCACCCTCGCCCAGCTCGCCGCCCTCACCGCGGCCCTCACCGCCGTGTTCACCGCCGCCCCGACCGAACCGGCCGGCGCCGCCGCCCCGACCGCGCCGGCCGCCGCCGCGCCGGCCCCCCGGGAGGCCAACCAGGGCTACAGCATCCCGGTCGGCGCCGTCACCGACCTCGGCGCGCTCCCCGTGCTCGGCGGCCTCGGCCTGGACTTCGCCCGGCTGATGGGGGTCTGACCAGCCCGCCCCGGCCCCCGAAGGGCCCGCCCGGACACGCTCCGGGCGGGCCCTTCCGCCGCCGGCGGGGTTTCTTCCGCTGCGAAAGTTAGTAATCCCGACACGCCCCCGACGGGCGGGAACACGCCGCCGCAGCCCTCCCGTCATCGCCCGACCATCGCCCGCAACGCGGCGCCACACAGCCGCAACACCCCTTCTCGCCAGGCAGAACGGGTGATTGACAGGGAGGCACGGGCTTCAGCACGATGAGCGCCGAGCCCACCCGCAGCGCCCCGGACCCGGAAGGAGGGCCGATGAGCACCGTTCACCGCACCGCCCCGGCCCGCCACCGCTGTCGCTGTTGTCGCGGGGCACTCGCCCGCTGACGCCCGGCCGTCCGGCCTCCCGCTCCCCCGGCACGCGTGTGCCGTCCCGCACCGTTCCACCGCCCTGCCCGCGTCCGTCGCCGGGGCGTTGCCGCGCATCCCGCTGCGCTCCGTCCCCGTCGCGCTGCCATCCCCATGCCGCTCCACGAGAGTCGAGGAACCGCCATGCCCACCGCCACCACCCCCGCCACCACCACCGCCCTCCGCCTCACCCCCGCCGCTGGCCGGATCGGCGCGATCGTGCACGACGTGCGCCTCGGCGGCGACCTGCCCGCCGCGACCGTCACCGCCCTCGAAGCCGCGCTGTACGAGCACAAGGTGCTGTTCTTCCGCGGCCAGCAGCACCTCGACGACGCCGAACACGAGGCGTTCGCCCGCCTGTTGGGCCACCCGGTCGGTCACCCGACCGTCCCGAGCGCCGACGGCCGGTACGTCTTCGAGCTGGACGCCACCAAGGGCGTGCGCGCCAACAACTGGCACACCGACGTCACCTTCGTCCCCTCCTACCCCAAGGCCTCGATCCTGCGCGCGCTGGAGCTGCCGCCGGCCGGCGGCTCCACCGTGTGGGCCAACACCGCCGCCGCCTACCAGGACCTTCCGCAGCCGCTGAAGGTGCTGGCCGAGTCGCTGCGCGCCGTGCACACCAACGACTACGACTACGCGGCGAGCCTCGCGCTGCGCCCCGAGCTCGCCGACAACGCCGAGGTCGCCGACCTCTTCCGCCGGGTGTTCGTCTCCACCGCGTTCAAGACCGAGCACCCGGTGGTCCGCGTCCACCCGGTGACCGGCGAGAGGAGCCTCCTGCTCGGCGCCTTCGCCCAGCGGATCCAGGGCGTCCCGGGCGCCGACAGCAAGGCGCTGATCACGCTGTTCCAGCGGTACGTGGAGCGGCTGGAGAACACCGTGCGCTGGGACTGGCAGGTCGGCGACGTCGCGCTCTGGGACAACCGCGCCACCCAGCACTACGCCGTCAACGACTACGGCGACGAGCCGCGCCTGGTGCGCCGGATCACCCTGGACGGCGACCTGCCGGCGGGCGTGGACGGCACGGTGAGCCGGCTGCTGGAGCCCGCGGAGCCGCCGCGGGTGGCCGGGCTGGTGCCGGCCGAGCAGCTGGAGGCGGAGGCCGCACAGAACTCCTGAGCGACCTGAACTCCCTGGAGGGCGAAGCATGTTCACGCAGGACCCGACCACCACCACCGCCCGCCCGCGCACCGGGGACGCGCGGCGGGACGTCAACGCCGCCGCCGTCCTGCGGGCGGTGCTGGACCACGGCCCGGTGGCCCGCAGCCGGGTCGCCGCGCTCACCGGCCTCAGCCCGGCCGCCGTCTCCCGACAGGTGGTCGACCTCGCCCGGCTCGGACTGCTGCACGAGCGGACCGAGTTGGCGTCCCCGAGCGCCGGCGCGGTCGGCCGCCCGCAGCTCCCGGTGGACGTGGACACCGGCCGGATCGCGGTGGCCGGCCTGCACATCGGCCTGCCGTACACCACCTTCGCCTTCCTCGACCCGCGTGGAAACGTGCTGCACCGCCGGGAGTTGAGCAACCGGGGCCGCACCGGCCCGGCGGTGCTGCGACCGCTGCTGGAGCGGCTGCCCGGGCTGCTCGCCGGCGCCCCGGACGGCCGCACCGTGGTCGGCCTCGGCGCCGTCGCCGGCGGCACGGTCGACCGCGAGCGGGGAGTGGTCGTCCGTCATGACCCGCTCGGCTGGCGGGACCTGCCGCTCGGAGCGCTGTTGACCGAGGCCACCGGGCTGCCCGTCCAGGTGGACAACCACGCCCGGGCGCTGGCCCAGGCGGAGATCCTGTTCGGGCACCCGGCGGCCCGGCGCTCGATGGTCCACCTGTTCGTCGGCCACGTGGTGGACGCGGCGCTGGCCGTGGCCGGCACCGTGCACGTCGGCCCGGCCTCGCCGACCGGGGACATCGCCCACCTGCCGGTGCCGGACAGCGACGCGCCGTGCCACTGCGGCCGGACCGGCTGTCTGGCGGCCGCCGCCTCGGACACCACGCTCTTCGAGGCGGCGGCCGCCGAGGGGATCACCGAACGGCCCGACCGTACCGCGCTGGTGGCCGCCGTCAGGGCCGGCGACCCGCGTGCCGACCGGCTGGTGCGACGGCGCGCGGAGACCGTCGGCCGGGCGCTCGGCCTGCTGGCCGACGTGGTCAACCCCGATCTGCTGGTCCTGACCGAGCACTTCACCTCCCTCGACCCGGCCTATCTGGACGTGGTGCGCGCCGCGTTCGCGCGCAGCTCGCACCTGCGGCGCGACGCCGACCTGGTGATCACCCAGCGGCGCGGCGCCGACGTGCTCGCCGTGGCCGCCGGGGCGGCCGCGCTCGGCGCCCTGTACGCCCGCCCGGTGCACTCCCTGACGACCTCCCCGCGGCCGCACCGACCGATCCCGACAGCTCCTTCCCGCAGAGGACCCCACTCGTGACCAGCTTCCCCACCGCCTCCCCGCTCTCCCGCCGGGCGCTGCTCCGCGGCGGCCTGGCCGGCGCCGGCCTGCTGACCCTGGCCGCCTGCCGCTCGGCCGCCGACACCGCCGCCGGCCGGGCCGCCGGCGACGCGACGGGACCGCGCCGCGGCGGCGTCCTCACGGTCGGCGCCGGCGTCGACTTCACCCCCGCCCTGCTGTTCGCCCAGAGCGCCAACACGCTCGTCCAGCGCCTGGTCTTCAACACCCTGACCCGCTACGACGACCAGCTCAAGCCGCAGCCCGAGCTGGCCACCTCCTGGCAGGTCGCCCCGGACGGCGCCGCCGTCACCCTCAAGCTGCGCGAGGACGTCAACTTCCACAGCGGGCGCCGGTTCACCGCCGACGACGTGGTGTTCGCCGTCAAGAACCTGCAGAACCCGGCCCGCTCCGCCCAGTTGCGCTCCACCGCCGCCGCCGTCACCGACTTCCGCAAGAACGGCGACTTCGAGCTCACGCTCGTCCTCGCCCATCCGGTGAGCAACCTCTTCGACCTCTTCGAGTTCATGATCATCCCGGACTCCGCCACCGTCGAGGAGGCCTTCGCCGGGACGAAGCTGGTCGGCACCGGCCCCTACACCTTCACCGAGCGCAAGCCCGGCAGCTCGATCACCTTCGCCCGCAACGCCTCCTACTGGAACCCGGAGCGCCCCTACCTGGACGGCGTCGAGATCCGGGTCGTCCCCCAGTCGGAATCACTGCTCTCCTCGCTCAGGACCGGCCAGACCCACCTGTCCTACAGCGTCCGCGGCAAGGACGTCGCCACCCTCAAGAGCGACCCGCAGTTCCGCATCACCTCCTACGACACCGGCTCCGGCGCCCACTACATCGGCGTCAACCTGGCCGCCGAGCACGTCGGCGACCAGCGGGTCCGCCAGGCCGTCGCGTGGGCCGTCGACCGCGAGCGGCTGGTCCAGCAGGCGCTCGGCGGCTACGGCACCGTCTCCGCCACGCCCTGGCCCGAGTCCTCCCCCGCGTACACCGCGGACGCCGCCGCCCACTACCGCCACGACCCGGACCGCGCACGGCAGTTGCTCAAGGACGCCGGCCTCTCCGGGATCAGCCTGCCGTTCGCGCACAGCAACGACCCCGGCAGCACCGCCATCGCGCAGATCCTCCAGTACGACCTCCAGCAGGTCGGCATCGAGACCGTGCTGCAGCCCACCGACTCACCCACCATGCAGAAGCAGCTGATCGCCCAGAGCATGCCCGCGCTGTGGACGCTGAGCCACGGCTTCGCCCAACTCCACCCCGCCACCCTGGCGGTGAGCGCCTACCCGTTCAACGAGGCCAAGAACAGCTCGCACTTCACCTCGCCCGCCTACACCGACGTCGTCCAGCGCGCCTGGAAGCGGCCGGACAGCGACAGCGACGAGGCCAAGGCGCTCTACCGCCAGATCACCGACGTCCTGCTGGCGGAGCAGTTCGTGATCGACCTCGCCATCGCCGGCCTCACCGAGGTCGCCGGCGGCAGGGTCCGCGGCGCCACGCTCAACAAGTTCGGCTACCTCAACCTCGACGACGCCTACCTCACGGCCTGACCGGACGGCCCGAACCCATGCGAAGCTTCCTCCTCAAGCGGCTGCCCTCCGGGCTGCTCGTCCTCCTCCTCGCCTCCTTCCTGGTCTTCCTCATCCTGCGCCTGATCCCCGGCGACCCCGCCACCACGCTGGCCGGCCCCGACGCCGGACCGCAGGCCGTCGCCGCGATCCGCGCCCGGCTCGGCCTGGACCAACCGCTGGTGTCCCAGTACCTGCGCTGGCTCGGCGATCTGCTCACGGGCGATCTCGGCCCCAGCTACGCGATCGGCGGCCAGGTCGCCGACCTGATCGGCGACGGCCTCGGCGCGACCGTCCAACTCACCGCCGCCGCCCTGCTGCTGGTCGTCCTGCTGGCCCTGCCGCTGGGCGTGCTCGGTGCCACCGCCCGGCGCCGCCCGGTCGCCGCCGCCGTGCGCGCCTTCACCACCGCCGTGCTGGCCGTGCCGCCGTTCGTCACCGGCGTGCTGCTGGTGCTGCTGTTCGCCGTCACCCTCGGACTGCTGCCCGCCGGCGGCCACGAGTCCCTGCTCGACGCCCCCGACCTCGCGCTGCAGTACCTGCTGCTGCCCGCCGTCTGCCTCGCCCTGCCCAGCGCCGCCGTGCTCGCCCGCTACCTCACCGACGGCATCGAACGGGCGCTCGCCGAGGACTACGTGCGCACCGCCACCGCCGTCGGCGTCCCGCGGCGCCGGATCGTCTGGCGGCACGCCCTGCCCAACGCGCTGCCCTCCGCCGTCACCGTGCTCGGCCTGCAGATCGGCCACCTCGTCGCCGGGGCGGTGCTGGTGGAGCGGATCTTCGCCTGGCCCGGGCTCGGCCAGCTCGTCGAACAGGGCGTACTGCGCCGCGACTACCCCGTGGTGCAGGCCCTGCTGCTGCTGATCGTCGCCGGCTACGTCGCCGTCCAACTGCTCACCGACCTCGCGTACGCCTGGCTCGACCCCCGGATCCGGTGGGAGTAACCGATGACCGTCCTCACCGCCCCCGTCCCGGCGCGCCCCGCGCGCACCACCGCCCGCAACCGCTACCTCGCCGGGCTGCTCACCGCGCGCGGCCTGACCGGGCTCGCCCTGGTCGGCACCGTCGCCCTGGCCGGCCTGCTCGCCCCGCTGCTCACCGGCCGCGACCCCGACGCGCAGGGCCCGCTCGCGCTCGCCGGGCCCAGCACCGAGCACCCGTTCGGCACCGACGACCTCGGGCGGGACCTCTTCAGCCGGGTCCTGCACGGCATCACCACCGACCTCGCGCTGACCTTCGGCGCCGTGCCCGTCGGCGCGCTGCTCGGCTGCTCGCTCGCCCTGCTCGCGGCCTCCCACCGCTGGGCCGACACCGCCGTCCAGCGGGCCTTCGACCTGGTGCTCGCCTTCCCCGGGCTGATCCTGGCGCTGGCCGTCACGGCCGTGCTCGGCCCCGGCCGCTGGCCGGTTTTCATCGTCATCGCGCTCGCCGAAGTCCCGCTGTTCGGGCGCCAGTTGCGCTCCGGCATCCTGGTCCAGCGGGAGCGCGAGTACGCGCTGGCCGCCCGGGTCGGCGGCGCCTCCCGGCGCCGGGTGCTGCTGCGGCACGTGCTGCCGAACGCCGTCGACCCGCTGATCGTGCAGACCGCGGTGGCGCTGTCGGTCGGCGTGTTCATCGAGGGTGCGATGAGCTTCCTCGGGCTCGGCGTGCGCCCGCCGGAGCCGACCCTCGGCTCGATCCTCAGCCAGTCCGTCGGCTACCTCGCCACCCATCCGACCTTCGCGGCCGCCCCGCTGGCCGCGACCACCGCGCTGGTGCTCGGCTTCACGCTGATCGCCGAGGCCCTGAACCGGGGGATCCGCCGATGACCAGCAGCACACCCCACCGCACCGTCCTGCGGGTCACCGACCTCACGGTGGCGTTCGACGGCACCACCGCCGTGGACGGCGTCGGCTTCGACCTCGCCGCCGGGGACACCCTCGGCCTGGTCGGCGAGTCCGGCTCCGGCAAGTCCACCACCGCGCTCGCCCTGCTGCACATGCTCCCCGCCGGGGGCCGGATCACCGGCGGCGCGGTGGAGCTGGCCGGCCAGGACCTCGCCGCCCTGCCCGAGAGCGCCCTGCGCGCCGTGCGCGGCCGGCGGATCGCCATGGTCTTCCAGGACCCGATGTCCTCGCTCAACCCCGTGCTCACCGTCGGCAAGCAGCTCGACGAGGCGCTGCGGGCCCACGGCACCCGGCCCGACAAGCGCGAACGCGCCTCCCGGGCCCTGGAGTTGCTCGATCTGGTCGGCATCCCCGACGCCGCCGGGCGGCTGCGCGACCACCCGCACCAGTTCTCCGGCGGCCAGCGCCAGCGCATCATGATCGCCCTCGCGCTGGCCAATGACGCCGAGGTGCTCGTCGCCGACGAACCGACCACCGCCCTCGACCCGACCGTCCAGCAGCAGATCCTGCGCCTGCTCACCCGGATCAACCGGGAGACCGGCACCGCGCTGGTGGTGATCAGCCACGACCTCGGGGTGATCGCGCAGACCTGCCGCCGGCTGCTGGTCATGCGAAACGGCCGGGTGGTCGAGTCCGGCCACACCGCCGAGGTGCTCGGCGCGCCCCAACACCCCTACACCAAGCAGCTGCTGGCCGCCGTCCCCCGGCTGGAGGCCCCCTCGGAGGCCGCCGCCAACAGCGCGCCCGGGCCCGAGCCGCTGCTCACCGTCACCGGCCTGCGCAAGACCTACGGCTCGCGTCGGCGCCAGGTCACCGCGCTGGACGGCGTCGACCTGGCGCTGCACCCCGGCGAGACGCTCGGCCTGGTCGGCGAGTCCGGATCCGGCAAGTCCACGCTGGCCCGCGCGCTCGTCCAGGTGCACGCCCCGAGCGGCGGCGAGATCCGCTTCCGGGGCCGGGAGTTCGGGCGCGGCGGCGAGCAGGCCGCCCGGCGCGAGGTGCAGCTGGTCTTCCAGGACCCGTACGCCTCCCTCAACCCCCGGATGACCGCCGGGCAGATCATCGCCGAGCCGCTGATCGCCCACGGCCTGGGCGAGGGGGCCGCGCGCCGGCGGCGGGTCGCCGAACTGCTGGAACAGGTCGGCCTCGCCCCCGAAAGCGCCGACCGCCACCCGCGCGCCTTCTCCGGCGGGCAGCGCCAACGCATCGGTATCGCCCGGGCCTTGGCGCCCGAGCCGAGCGTGCTGATCTGCGACGAGCCGGTCTCCGCGCTGGACGTCTCGGTCCAGGCGCAGGTGCTCGACCTGCTCGCCCGCCTCCAGCGCGACCTCGGCCTCGCCCTGCTGTTCATCGCCCACGACCTCGCGGTGGTCCGGCAGGTGAGCCACCGGATCGCCGTCATGCACCGCGGCCGGATCGTCGAGACCGGACCGGCCGACCGGGTCGTCACGGCGCCCGAACATCCCTACACCGCCGAACTCCTGGCCGCCGTCCCGCGCTTGGAAGCCCCGCTCCCCGACGCCCCTCGCCCGGACCCCCGGCCCGCCACCCTCACCGCCCGGAGCACCGCATGACCGCCTCCCCCGAATCCCCCGACGCCGCGCCGTACCGCGACCCCTACGCCGGCTTCCCCGGCACCGTCGGCCGCACCTTCCGCGAGTCCACCCCCGCCTGGCCCGACCGGGTCCGCCCGCGCGAGGGCGCGCCCAACATCGTCGTCGTCCTGGTCGACGACCTCGGGTACAGCGACATCGGCCCGTTCGGCGCCGAGATCCCCACCCCGGCCCTCGACGGCCTCGCCGAGCGCGGCGTCAAACTCGCCAACTACCACACCATGCCGCTCTGCTCGCCCGCCCGGGCGGCCCTGCTCACCGGCCTCAACCCGCACCGGGTCGGCTACTCGTTCGTCGCCAACGCCGACCCCGGCTTCCCCGGCTACGGCATGGCGATCGCCGACGACGTCCCCACCCTCGCCGAACTGCTGCACGACGCCGGCTACGCCACCTACGCCGTCGGCAAGTGGCACCTCACCCGCGACTGCGCCTCCAACGCCGCCGACGACCGCGCCAACTGGCCGCTGCAGAAGGGCTTCGACCAGTACTACGGCGTCCTGGAAGGCCTCACCAGCCTCTTCCACCCGCACCAACTCGTCCGCGACAACAGCCCGCTGGACATCGACGAACTCCCCGACGGCTACTACTACACCGACGACATCACCGACCGCGCCATCGACATGGTGACCTCGCTGCGCGCCCACGACAGCGACAAGCCGTTCTTCCTCTACCTCGCCCACAACGCCGTGCACGGCCCGCTGCAGGCCAAACCCGAGGACCTCGCCCGCCACCGGGGCCGCTACGACGACGGCTGGGACGAACTGCGCGCCGCCCGGTTCGCCCGCCAGCTCGCCGCCGGCCACTTCCCGCCCGGCACCGAACTGCCGGAGCGCAACGCCGAATCCGGCTACGAGGTCGGCCCGTGGAGCGAGCTCACGCCCTCCCGGCGGCAGCTCTACGCCCGCTACATGGAGGTCTACGCCGCCATGGTCGACAACGTCGACCAGAACCTCGGCCGGCTGCTGGACACCCTCGACGCGCTCGGCGAACTCGACAACACCATCGTGGTGTTCACCTCCGACAACGGCGGCACCGGCGAGGGCGGCGCCGAGGGCACCCGCAGCTACTTCAGCCGCTTCGTCCACCACCCCGACCTCCCCGAGGACTGGAACCCCGACGTCGAACGGGAGGTCGAACTGATCGGCGGCCCGCGCTCGCTGGTCCACTACCCGCGCGGCTGGGGCATGGCCTCCAACACCCCGTTCCGCCTCTACAAGGGCCAGACCCACGCGGGCGGCGTCCGCGTCCCCTTCGTGCTCTCCTGGCCCGCCGGCCTCCCGCGCGCCGAGGGCGACCCCGGCGTGCGCACCCAGTACCAGTACGTCACCGACCTGCTGCCCACCCTGCTCGACCTGGCCGGCGTCGAACGGCCCGCGCGGCGCGGCGGGACCGCCGTGCAGTCCCTGGACGGCTTCGCCTTCGCCTCCGTACTGCGCGACCCGGCCGCCGGCTCCACCCACCCCGAGCAGTACTGCGAGATGACCGGCAACCGCAGCTACTACCGCGACGGCTGGAAGCTCGTCACCCTGCACCGCCCCGGCGCCCCGTACGACGACGGCGAATGGGCGCTGCACGACCTGCGCACCGACCCCACCGAGATCCACGACCTCGCCGCCGAACACCCCGGCCTGGTCAAGGAGTTGTCCGCCGCCTGGGAGGCCGCCGCCCGGCGCAACGGCGTCTTCCCGCTCTCCGACGGCAGCGGCGCGCTCGCCCGCCGCCACCCCGACGACGCCCGGCTGCGCCGCCCGCTGCGACTGCTGGCCGGCACCCCCGAGCTGGAGCGGTACCGCTCGTCGCGGCTGATCTCCTTCCGCTCCTTCGCCATCGAGGTCGAACTCGCCCGGCACGGAGCCGAGGACGCGGGCGTGCTGGTCTCGCACGGCGACCAGGGCGGCGGCTACAGCCTGTACGTCGAGGACGGCCGGCTGCGCTTCGCCTACAACCAGTACGGCGAGCTCTTCGAGGCCGACGCCGGCCCGCTCGCCCCCGGCGCCCGCCTGGTCACCGTCGAGGCGACGGCCGTGGCGGGCCTGCGCTGGGAGTTCCGCCTCCTGGTGGACGGCGCCGAGGCCGGCCGGCTCGGCCCGGTCCACCAGCTCATCGGGATGGCGCCGTTCCAGGGCATCAGCGTCGGCGTCGACCGGAAGTCCCCGGTCTCCTGGCCGCTGTACGAGCGCCACCGCTCCTTCCGCTACAGCGGCGGCCTGCGCGCCGTCACCTACCGGCCCGGCGACCCCGCCCCCGACGACCCCGCGACCGTCGCCGACGCCCTTCGGGAGGCCGCCGCCGCCTTCGAATAGCGGATCATCACGCTATCCTCCGAAGGGCCCATGTCGTCCGTCCTGTCCGGGGGAACAGTGATCAGCGAAATCCTGCCCGTGCCCGTCGTCGTCGAGACCGCCTACTCCGACCCGCCCGAGGCCCGCCTCGAACCCGAGGAGGAGGCGGTCGTCACCCGCGCCGTCGAATCCCGCCGCCGCGAGTTCACCACCGTGCGCCACTGCGCCCGCCTCGCCCTCACCCGCCTCGGCGTCCCCTACCGCCCCCTCCTGCCCGGCCTGCGCGGCGCCCCCGGCTGGCCCGACGGCGTCATCGGCTCCCTCACCCACTGCGCCGGCTTCCGCGCCGCCGCCGTGGCCCGCGCCGACGACGTCCTCTCCGTCGGCATCGACGCCGAACCCGCGCTCCCCCTCCCCGAGGGCGTCCTCGACGCCATCGCCCTCCCCGCCGAACAGCAGCGCAACACCGCCCTCACCACCGCCCACCCCGGCGTCCCCTGGGACCGCATCCTCTTCAGCGCCAAGGAGTCGGTCTACAAGACCTGGTTCCCCCTCACCCAGCGCTTCCTCGACTTCTCCGAAGCCGACCTCACCCTCCGCCCCGACGGCACCTTCACCGCCACCCTCCTCGTCCCCTCCCCCCTCCCCACCCTCACCGGCCGCTGGCGCGTCCACGAGAGCCACCTCGCCACCGCCATCACCGTCCTGCGGTAGCCCGGCTCAGCCCACGCCCGGCCCACGGCGCCGGGCGTGGGCCGCGTGGAGCTCGTTCACCTGGGCGGTCCAGAAGCGCTCCTTCTCCAGCGCGGAGGCTCCGAGCGACAGCAGCCCGAGCTCCTGAGCCAGCGCGTAGAACCCCGAGCCCGCGTCATTGCCGCGTTCGTAGCGGACCAGCGCCGAGAGCATCGGTTCCTCCCCGGGGCGGCCGCTCTGCACGACGAGCCACAGGAGGTGGCCGACGGCCGCCCGGTGGTCGGCGCGGGAGAAGTCGAAGCCGGCCAGCCCCGTCCGCTCCACCAGCGTGGCGTTCAGCTCGCTGTACGTCGTCAGGCGGCCGTCCTCCGCGACCTCGATCAGATAGCCGCGCCCCGCCGCGGCCAGCTCCTCCCACTCCAGCTCGGTTCGACCGTACCCGGGCATCGGACCACCCCAATCCTGCTGAAATCACGGAGCGTTGACCCTATCGCAAGCGTTCCGGCGGCTCCGACCGGTGACACCCGCCACCGGGGCGGTCAGATCCAGCCGTGGCGGTGGGCCCGGTGGAGGGTGGCGGTGGGGTGGGGGGTGCCGAGTTTGGTGGCGGCGGAGGTGAGGTGGCGGCGGACGGTGGCCGGGGGGAGGGTGGTGGGGGCGCCGGTGGCGGTGAGGTCGAGGACGTCGAGTTCGTCGGCGGTCAGGACGGTGGTGTCCGGGGCCAGGGTGTCCGGGTGGATGTAGCGGGCGCCGGTGCGGACGGTGCGCAGGACGTGGGCGAGGACGGCGGCGGACACGCTGCGTGGCAGGAAGGCCCGGGCGCCGGCGCGCAGGGCGCGGCGCAGGTCGCCCGGGCGGTCGTGGGTCGTGATGATCACGGTCGGGCAGGGCGGGAGCGGCGCCCCGTCGAGGCCGGGAGAGCGCAGCGCGAGGACGGCGACGTCGGGTCGCCGGCGTACGGCCAGGGTCGTCGCGGCCGGGGCGGAGTCGGCCTCGGCGACGACGGTGAGGTCCTCCTCCAGGGCCAGCAGGGCGGCCAGGGCCGCCCGGCGACCGGGCTCGTCGTCGGCCAGCAGGAGGCGCAGGGCGGGGAGGCGTTCGGTCATGCGGTTCAGCCTTTCAGTGGCCCCGGGGTGCCGGAAGTGCGTGTACTCACCGAGGGTGATGAAAGTTCTCAGTGGTGGCCCGTGACAAATGTCATGACGGACCATCACCCGAATCGACCGAGCTGGGCGAGTTCGCAGGTCGGGGCAGAGGTGGGGCCGGGGACTCATGCTCCTGGGACAGGAGTGGAGGGAGGGTGGGGGTAGTCGCCCGTAGCGATGAAGCACGGGCAGGGATGATCACGAGGTGTGACTGTGAGTAGCAATTCTGTAAGCGAAGTTCCCGCGCTGGCGGTGAGCGTGCACACGCGGGAGGAGGCCGGAGTGGTCGGCGAGCTGCAGGGATACGGGCTGCTGACCAGTACGGCGACCGTGCTGGTACCGGATCCGGTCGAGGCGCTGGCCAATCCGTGGCGGAGGTTCGTGGCCCGGATCTCGCGCTCGCCCGGGGGCGAGGGCGAAGCGGTGGTCGTGCCGGTCGGGGGCGTCAGTGTGGCGGCGCTCGACGGGGACGGGATCACCACGGCGGCGGCGGTGCTGACGCTGGTCTGGGACGAGCCGTTCGCGGTGGCGGCCGTCAAGGTCACGAGCGCGCAGTTGGCCGACGTCCTGCTGCGCAACCACGGCGACCAGTGGGCGGCCTACGCCGAACTGGGATTGCGGGTGGTGCGGCCGGAGCAGGCCGGGCCTCCGGACACCTGGTGGCACAAGGCCCCCGAGGCCGACGCCCTGCTGGCCGGGAGCACCAGCGAGTACGCGATGGGCACCTGCTGCAGCAGTCGGCTCTGCTGCAGGGCGCCGGAGAAGGCCGCGGGCGTCGACGCGGCGGCGGCGTGAGCCGGGGCGGAGGGTCGTGATGGCGGCGGTGGCGCAGGCACAGGTACAGGGGCAGGGGCGGACGCGGCGGCAGGGGGCGACGCGGTGGCTGCAGTCGGTGTGGCTGCAGGACACCGCGCTGGCGGTGGCGGCGGTCCTTCCGGAGTTGTTCTACTTCGGCACGCTGATCGCACCCTGGGCGAACTGGCAGCAGCGGATCTGGATGCTGCTGCTCGCCCTCGCCGAGGCCCTGGCACTGGTCGTCCGGCGCCGCCGTCCGCTGGCGGTGTTCGCCGCCGTGTGGGTGATCGCCGTCACCTCCGACCTGCTGTCGTTCGCCAACACCATCGACTACACGCCGTGTTTCGGCCTGCTGATCGCCCTCTACACCGTCGCCGCGCAGTACCGGCAACGGGTCGCCCTGACGGTGCTGGTGCTCAGCCTCGTCCCGATGGGCTTGGCGATCGCCGAGACGATCGGCAGCTACCACGGTCCGATGACCGTTCCCGTGCTGGTCGCGAACATCGCGTTCTACGTCCCGGTGACGCTGGTGGTGTGGGGGTTCGCGCGGTGGAGCCTGGCGACCAGGACGGCGGCGGAGCGGCAGCGGCAGGAGGTCGCCGACGCGCGCATGCGGGTCACCCAGGAGCGGGTGCGGATCGCGCGGGAGCTGCACGACATCGTCGCGAACGCCGTCGCGGTGATCGTGATGCGGGCGGAGACGGCGCGGGCCATGTCGCCGGAGGACCCGGCGTGCGGCGAGGCGTTCGCGCACATCGAGGCCCTCGGCCGGTCGACGATGGCCGAGCTGCGGCACATGCTGCGGCTGCTGCGCAGTTCGGAGGCGGCGGTCCAGGACGGGTACACCCACGGGCTGGGCGATCTGGACCGGCTGCTCGCGGACGTCCGCAAGGCCGGCGTCCGGATCTCGCTGGAGACCCGGGGCACGCCGATGCGGATCGACGACAGCGTCGGCCAGACGGCCTACCGCCTGATCCAGGAGGCCGCCACCAACATCACCAAGCACGCCGGCCCCGGGACCCGCGCGGTCGTGCGGATCACCTGGGACCAGGCGCTGCTCATCGAGGTGGTGGACGACGGCGCGGGGCGCCCGCCGGGCGGGGAGCACGAGATGTACCAGGAACTGTCGACCGGGCACGGGCTGCTGGGGCTGCGCGAGCGGGTGGCGCTGTACGGCGGGCTGCTGAGCGCGGCCCCGTACGGGCCCGGGTTCCGGGTGGCGGCGGCGCTGCCGGTGTCCACGGCGGTCGGTGCGGCGGCGGAGCCGCGGTGAGGAGCAGGCCCGGTAACGAGGAGGCCGCCCGGTGGGCGGCCTCCGATCCTCGCGCCCCCGGACCGGACGGCCCGCCTACCGGAAGGCGTCGGAGAGCCGGGTGAAGGTGCGGCCGGCGGCCAGCAGGGCGGGGAGGGCGGCGGCGACGCCGCGGGCGGTACCGGAGCCGGGCCGGTTCATGTGGGCGATGACGATGCCGCCCGGTGCGGCGTCGGCCAGTTCCCGCTGGACCTGCGCCGCGGGGAGGGTGGCGCCGCCGTCGGCGTTGGTGCTGAATCCGGCGACCCGCTGGCCGAGGTCGGCGGCGATGCGGGTGGCGACGTCGTCGTAGTGGGCGGTGCCCGAGCGGAAGAAACCGGGCGGGTGGCCGAGAAGGGCGGTGAGCTCGGCCAGGTTGCCCGCGATCTCGTCGTAGACCTCGCCGGGGTCGCGGGTGCCGGCGATGCCGTAGGCGGAGCGGCCGGTGACGGAGAGCGGGCGGTGGACGGTGCCGTGGTTGGCGATCTCGAAGAGGGGGTCGGCGGCGAGGTTCTCGAAGACCCCGGGGTTGGCGTCGATCCAGCGGGCGTTGAGGAAGAGGGTGGCGGGGACGCCGTGGGCGCGGAGGGTGGCGACGAGGGCGGCGTCGTAGCCGGAGCCGCCGGAGCCGCCGCAGGCGTCGAAGGTGAGGGCGATGGCGGGGGCGGCGGCGTCGGGGAGGGTGGTGAGCACGCCGGGGACGTCGAGGCCCCAGGTGGTGGGGGCGGCGTCGGCGTAGCGGGCGGTGACGGCCGCGCGGGTGGGCAGGGCGGCGGACGGCGCGGCGGAGGGCGACGGGGCGGCGGTGGGGGTCGGGGTAGGGGTCGGGGTGGCGGTGGGCGAGGGCGAGGGCGAGGGCGCTGCCGACGGCGGGGCGGACACGGACGGCGGGGGCGAGGACGGCGCCGTGGTGGGCGGCGCGGCGGTCGGCGGCTGGGCGGCCGGGGTGGGCGAGCATCCGGCCAGGGCGGTGCCGGCCGCCGCCGCCAGGAGGGTCCGCCGACTGAGTGCCATGAAAGCTCCGAACCTGTCCGACCGTCAGTGATCACCGATCCATGCCCCTCCATTCAGAGCCGCCGCGGCCGCCCGTGCAAGCGGGCGCGGCCTTCACGGGGCTGCCGCACGGCCGTGGGGCCGGGCTCACCGGAGGTTCATCGGGGAGGGTACGGGACTCCGCTGACATCCCGACGAGAACGGAGGCTTTTGATGACGGAGGACATGCACGAGGACGCCGGGGCGCGCCTGGGCCGGCGCGGCTTACTGGCGGCGGGGGCGCTCGGGGCGGTGGCGGCGGCCACGGCGACCGCGGGCGTCGCCCGGGCGGCCGACGGCGAGGCGGGCGGCGGGGCGGGCACCGAGCGGACGATCACGCTGACCGGCAAGCTGCCGACCGGTGCCCCCGACTTCGTCCACCTCCCCTTCGACGTCCCCGCCGGCGTCCGCGAGATCGCCGTCTCCTATCAGTACGACAAGCCGGCCGTCGCGCCCGGCACCCCGGGCAACTCCTGCGACATCGGGCTCTTCGACGAGCGCGGCACCGACCTCGGCGGGCGCGGCTTCCGCGGCTGGTCCGGCGGCTTCCGGACGTCGTTCGCGGTGAGCCGGGAGCAGGCCACCCCCGGCTACCTGCCGGGCCCGATCCGCCCGGGCCGGTGGCACGTCGTGCTGGGGCCCTACCAGGTGGCGCCGCAGGGGCTGGAGTACCGGGTCGACGTGACGCTGCGGTTCGGCGCGCCGGGCGGCGAGTTCACCCCGGCCTACCCGCCGGAGCGCGCCCGGGGACGCGGGCGGGCCTGGTACCGGGGCGACTGCCACCTGCACACGGTGCACTCCGACGGGCGCCGCCGGCCCGCCGAGGTGGCCGCCGGCGCGCGCGAGGCGAAGCTGGACTTCATCGTGTCGACCGACCACAACACCACCTCCTCCCACGGGGTGTGGGGCCCGCTGGCCGGCCCGGACCTGCTGATCGTGCTCGGCGAGGAGGTGACCACCCGCAACGGCCACTGGCTGGCGCTGGGGCTGCAGCCGGGCCGGTTCGTCGACTGGCGCTACCGCTCGCGAGACGAGGCCTTCCCCCGGTTCGCCCGCCAGGTGCGCCGGCAGGGCGGGCTGGTGGTGCCGGCGCACCCGTACTGCCCGTACGTCGCCTGCCAGTGGAAGTTCGGGTACGAGGAGGCGGACGCCGTCGAGGTGTGGAACGGCCCGTGGACGTACGACGACGAGTCGGCGGTGGACACCTGGGACGCCCGGCTGGCGGTGGCGCTGCGTGACGGGCGGTCCTGGCTGCCCGCGATCGGCAACAGCGACGCGCACAGCGTCCCGCAGGTGATCGGCTCGCCGCACACGGTGGTGTTCGCCGAGGACCTCGACCGGGACGCCGTCCTGGCGGGGCTGCGCGCCGGCCGCAGTTGGCTGGCCGAATCGGCGGCCGTCCAGCTGGAGTTCACCGCGACCGGCGACGGCCGGCAGGCGGGGATCGGCGAGGAGCTGGCCGTCCCGGCGGACGCGCCGGTGGACGTCCGGCTCGCCGTCTCCGGGGTGCCGAACGGCACGGTGCGGTTCCTGACCGACGAGGGGCAGCTGCACCAGGAGTCGCTGCCGGCCGAGGGCGCCGGCACGGTGGTGTGGCGGACCACGGCCTCGCTCGCCGCGTTCGTCCGGGCCGAGGTACGGCACCCGAGGGCGGACGGGAGCCCGGGCCGGGGCAACGCGATGGGCCCGGAGCTGCCGTGGGGTCCGATGGCGGCGCTGACCAATCCGATCGTGCTGCGGACGCGGAGGTAGCGGGGAGGCGGCCGGGAAGCGGGGGGACGGCGAGGGGACGGCGAGGGACGGCGGGAGGTCCGGGGAGGGGAGGACTCCGGGGCGCACGGTGGACTAGGTTGATCTCCGACAGCAGTCACTCATATGACGAGACGGTCGGCTGTCCGTATGTCCGGGTTCGCCCGCACACCTTCCGGCCGTCCCGCCCCCCGCTCCCCCGTCCGTCCCCGGCCCGCGAAGGGATCAGCAGCTGTGAACCGTACGACCGTAGGTGGGCCGGAGCTCGGAGGCGGACGGGGGGCGGGCAGCGTGGTCGTCCTCTCCGACCCGGCCGCCGGCGCCGGGAGCGGCGCGGTCGCCCCGCTGGTCGCGGACGCGCTCTTCCCGAGCGTCCACCTGCGCGCGGAGGACTTCCGGCGGTCGGTCCGGCAGGGGTACGTGGAGGCCGACCGGCCGGAGGCGCGGCGGCAGAACGTGACCGCGCTGGCGGCCACCGCGCAGGCGGCCTTCGCGTTCGCCTCGGGCGGGTACCAGGTGGTGGTGGAGGGCTCGGTCGCGCCGACGGCGCTGGACGCCTTCCGCCGGGAGAGCCGGGCGACGGGGGCGGCGCTGCACTACGTGGTGCTCAACGGGGGCGCGGTGGCGGAGACGGACGGCTCGGCCGCCGAGGACGCCGAGGTCACGGCGGACACGGTGCTGGCCGGACTGCGGCGGGGGGCGTACCTGCTGGGGTGGTGACCCCGGCCGGACGGCCCCGGGCACAAGGGTGCACGGGGTCCACGGGGGTCCACGGGAAGGGGGGCGGTCCGCCGGTCCGGGGATGACCGGCGGACCGCCCCTGCGGCCGGGCGCCCCGGTGTCCGCGCTCCCACAAGAGCGGCCACCGGGGACGGCCGTCGGCCCGGCGCCCGTACGGGGGACGAGCGCCGGTGGCGGTGCCGCCACCCTGGTCTACGGACGGCGGGTCAGGAACGGTTCATTCCAGTCCGTTTCCGGTTCCTGTCAGCCCGCCCCGGCCATGCCGTGCGCCTCCAGGATCGGCCGCAGGGCGCGGACGGCGTAGAAGTTGCGGGACTTGACCGTGCCGAGCGGCACCCTCAGCACCTGGGCCACCTCGGCCATCGACCGGCCCTTCATGTGCAACTCGACCAGCACGTCCCGGTGGTGGGGCTGGAGCTCGGCCATCGCCACCGCCATGTCCCGGGCCACCAGCACCTCGTCGTACGGGTCGTGGGGGCCGGCGTGGTCCTCCGGGACGTCCCCCGGGACCTCCTGGGCGCGGGCGGCCGCCTTCCGGTAGTGGTCGATGGCGATCCGGCGGGCCACCGTGAACAGCCACGGGCCGCTGTGCTCGGGTCCGCGGTGCATGGCCGCCGGGTTCTGCCAGGCGCGCAGCAGGGTCTCCTGGACGATGTCCTCGGCCTTGCCGCGGTCGCCGCTGGTCACCCGGAGCATCGCGCGCAGCAGGTGGCCGCCGTGCAGCCGGTACAGCTCGGCGAGGGTGTCCTGGTCCAGGGTGGGCCGCGCGGGCGCCGGGGCGACGGGCCCCGGGGCGTCCCCGGCGGTCGTTCCGGCGTGGGCGGTAGCGTCGATGGCCACGGCTGTTGAGCCCCTTACGACATTCGTCATTCGTCGGTACCCGGTCGGTGGTCGACGGTCGGTACCTGGGTCGATCGCTGTCTCGGCGCGCGGGGGCATGCCACGGCGGACGGGCCGCTCTCCCGGGCGCTGCCACGCTCGCAGCCGGCTCCAACGGCGGGCCAACGCGGGCGCGGTCGGCGGCGTTGGCGCGACGTTGGGGACGCGTTCGCGGGCGGCCGGCCGGCCGGGACCGTCGTACCGGGTGGGGCCCTCACTGCGGGCGGCGGCCGCCCCGGTTCCGTCCGGCGCGCACCGCGGCCGCGGCCAGGCCGACCAGCGCCGCGCCGCCCAGGCTCGCCCCGGCGACCGCCGACGCCAGCCGCTGGGCCGAACGGTCCGCCGGCGGCGGGACGACGACCGGCTCGGTGGTGGGCCGCGCACCGTCGGCGGTCGCCGGGGCGGCGGGCGGCGCGGTGGGCGGGCCCCCGGCGGCGACAGCCGTCACCGGGTCCACCGTGCCCCAGCCGACCAGCGGATCGGGCAGCGCCGTACCGGGCCGGTAGGCCGTGGTCCGCAGCCGCTCGGCGAGCTGCTCGACGGTCAGCGAGGGCGACCGGCCGAGCACCAGGGCCGCCGCCCCGGCCACCAGCGCGGCGGCGTAGCTCGGGCCCGAGGCGGTGAAGGTGCCGCCGCCCGGCCCGGCGGCCAGCAGTGCCTCGCCGGGTGCCACCAGGTCCACCCGCGAGGCCCGCCCGCCGGAGCCGCCCGAGCCGCCCGCGGCCGGGACGGACGGCGCGGCGGACGACACGGCGGACGACGCCGGGCCGTCCGCCGGGGCGCCGTCGGCGCCGAGCGCGGCCACCGCGAGCACGCCCGGGTAGCCCGCCGGGTACACCGGGGCCGCGACCGCCTGGCCGTCCGGGCCCACCGGGGCGACCAGCAGCATGCCCTTGGCGGTGGCGTAGCCGACCGCGTCGGCCAGGGCGGGCGACGCCTCCGCGATCGGCGTCCCGACCACGGCGATCCGCGCGCCGCCGTCCGCCGCCGCGCGGATGCCCCGGGCGAGCAGGTCGGCGCTGGTGCTCCCGGCGTCGTCGGTGACCGCCACGGCCAGCACCTTCGCCCCGGGCGCGACGCCGGACGGGGCGCCGTCGGCCGTCCGGCGGCCGGCGATCAGGCTCGCGAGGACGGTGCCGTGTCCGACGCAGTCCCGGCCGGCGTCGCCCTCGCCGTGCAGCCGCGGTCCGAGGGCGAGCCGCCCGGCCAGCGCGCCGGTCCCGGCCCCGGCCGAGGCGTCCACCCCGGACCCGATCACCGCCACCGTGACCCCCGCCCCCCGGCTCAGCGGCCACGCCGTCTCCGGCCGCAGGTACGCCTGCGCCCACCCGGACCGGTCGGCCACCCTCCCGGACGGCTTGCGGCACCCGTTCTGCCGCACGTCGGACACGGTCTGGCCCATCGCGGGCAGCTCCGCCCCGCCCGGCGGCGCGGCCCCGGGGGCCGTCCCCGGCGTGGCCTCCGGCAGCGTCGGCCCGGCGGCGGACCGCCGCTCCGCCGCCACGACCGACGCCCGCAGAACGGTCGCCCCCGGCACGGCCAGGCCCTGGACGGCAGCCAGGGACTCCGCCTCCGGGGCGCGCCCGGCGGCGATCGGCCCGATCCTCGACGACGGCTCGGCGGCCATCGGCCCAACCGACCCCGGCACAGCCGATCGCCCCGCCGACCCGCCAGGTGCAAATCCCCCGACAACCTCGGGAAGCACTGCCGGGGCGGCCCGGACAACCGACCCGCCCAAGGCCGACCCGGCGACCGCCGAGGCAGCAGGCAGAGCCACCCCGGCAGCGGCCTGCCCGGCGACCGCCGGGGACCCGGGCAGCGCCACCCCAACGGCGATCGGCCCCGCAACCGCCGACCCCGCAGGAAGCGCCAGCCCGGCAGCGATCGGCCCGGCAACGGCCTGCCCGGCGACCACCGGGGACCCGGGCAACGCCAACCCATCAGCGACCCACCCCGCAACCGCCGACCCAGCAGGCAGAGCCACCCCGGCAGCGATCGGCCCCGCGACAACCCGCCCGGCGACCGCCGAGGCCCCGGGCGCACTCGCCCCCGCCGCCGCCGCCGTCGGCGGGGCCGCCGGGGCGAGGACGGCCAGGACGGCGAGGCCGCCGACGGCCGCGGCGGCGGGGCGGGCGCCGCGGGCTCCTCCGGCGCTCACGCCGGGCTGCCGGAGCGGTCCGCGGCGATGTCCTCGGGCAGCAGCAGGCTCAGCTCCGACAGATCCGCGACCTCCAACCGGCTGAGGCGACCGGCCCGACGGGTGATCATGGCCTCCAAGGTCTGCCCAGCGAAACGGCCGTCACCGAAGGCGCGGTCACGCGGGACGGCGGCGAACAGGTGCTCCAGGACGGCGAGGCCGCCGACGGCCGCGGCGGCGGGGCGGGCGCCGCGGGCTCCTCCGGCGCTCACGCCGGGCTGCCGGAGCGGTCCGCGGCGATGTCCTCGGGCAGCAGCAGGCTCAGCTCCGACAAGTCCGCTACCTCCAACCGGCTGAGGCGACCGGCCTGACGGGTGATCATGGCCTCCAAGGTCTGCCTGGCGAAACGGCCGTTGCCGAAGGTGCGGTCGCGCGGGACGGCGGCGAACAGGTGCTCCAGGACGGCCAGGGTCTCCGGCGCGCACGCGTACCCGGCGGACTCCGCGTGGTTCCGCAGGATGGTCACCAGCTCGGCGTCCGTGTAGTGGCCGAAGTCGATCTGGCGGGAGAACCGGGAGGCGAGGCCGGGGTTGGAGGACAGGAAGTGCCGCATCTCGTCCTCGTAGCCGGCCACGATCACCACCACCTCGTCGCGGTGGTCCTCCATCAGCTTCATCAGGGTGTCCACGGCCTCCTGGCCGAAGTCGCCGCCGCCCCCGTGCCGGGGGGTGAGGGTGTACGCCTCGTCGACGAAGAGCACGCCGCCGCGGGCCCGGTCGAAGGCCTCCTTGGTGAGCTGGGCGGTGTGGCCGACGTAGCGGCCGACCAGGTCGGCCCGGGCGGTCTCCACCAGCTGGCCGCCGGGCAGCACGCCCAGTTCGGCCAGCAGCCGCCCGTAGAGCCGGGCGACCGTCGTCTTGCCGGTGCCGGGCGGGCCCGCGAAGACCAGGTGGTGGCTGATGGTGGCGGTCGGCAGCCCGGCCTCCTCGCGGCGGCGGACCTGGCGGATCAGGTTGACCAGGTCCTCGACCTGGGCCTTGGCGGCGGGCAGGCCGACCAGGGCCCGCAGTTCGGCGAGCGGTTCGGTGCCGTCGGCCTCCGTGGCCGGCGGTCCGAGCTCGACGCCGACGTCCTCGGGGACGAGCAGCGCGAGGTCCTCGTCGCTGATCTCGGCCTGCTCGGCGAGCCGGGTGGCCTGCCGGTCGACCATCTCCTCGAAGACCTTGCGGGCCGACCGGCCGTTGCCGAAGTCCTCGCCGCGCGGCATCCGTTCGAAGAGCAGGGTGAGCGCCGCGCCGGTGCCCTCGGCCAGCTCGTAGCCGTGGCCGGCGGCGGCGCGCTCGACGATCGTGACCAGCTCGTCGACCTCGTAGTTGGCGAACTCGACGGTGCGGCTGAACCGGGAGGCGAGGCCCGGGTTGGAGGCCAGGAAGTCGCCGATCTCGGCGGAGTAGCCGGCCACGATCACCACGACGTCCTCGCGGTGGTCCTCCATCAGCTTGACCAGGGTGTCGATCGCCTCGCGGCCGAAGTCCGGACCGGAGCCGGAGCCGGACCCGGCCGAGAGGGTGTACGCCTCGTCGATGAACAGCACGCCGCCGAGCGCCTGCTGGAACACCTCGGTGGTCTTGATGGCCGTGCCGCCGATGATCGAGGCGACCAGGTCGGCCCGGGCCACCTCGGTCAGGTGCCCGCTGCGCAGCACGCCCAGCTCCGCGAGGATGGCGCCGTAGAGGCGGGCGACGGTGGTCTTGCCGGTGCCGGGCGGGCCCGCGAAGACCAGGTGGCGGCTCATCGGCAGGGCCGGCATGCCGGCCAGTTCGCGGCGGCGGGCCAGCTTGTTGAGGTTGACCAGGGTGGCCACCTGCTCCTTGACCCCGGCCAGGCCGACCAGCGACTCCAGCACCTCCAGCGGGCCGGGCGGCGCGGCCGGGGCGGCCGGGCGGGCGGGTTCCGCACCGGGTTCGGCGGCGCGGCTCCCCTCCTCGGCGGGGGCGGGCGCGCCGTCGGCGCGCCCGGTGCCGGTGGCCGCGGTCGCGGTGCCGTGGGCGTCGGGCAGGCCGTTCTCCTCGCTGGTCAGCTGCTCGACCGCGAGCCGTTCGCCGGGCACGGTCTGCCGCAGGCCGGAGCCGCGGTTGCGGGCCAGAGTGCAGCCGGTGAGCCGGACGGCGTCGGTGGAGTCGAGCCGCACGCCGTCGCCGATGTTCTCCACCGCGTCGACCTGGGCCAGCACGGCCCGTCCGCCGGCGCCGATCCGCACGCCGTGCCGGCGGTTGCCGTGGCTGCGGACCCGGGTGCAGGTCAGCTCGCCGCCGTCGTCGACCGCGAGGCCGTCCTCCCCGGAGCCGCTGACCTCGCAGTCGCGCAGCGCGGCCCGCCCGACCTTGCCGACCAGCACCCCGGTGCCCCGCGCGCCGCGCACCACGGCCGCGCCGACGAAGGTGTCCGCGCCGTCGGCGATCCGCAGCCCGGCCCGCCCGGCGTCGGTCACCTCGACGCCCTCCAGCCGGCCCCGGCCGTCCCGCAGCGCCTCGACGCCGTCGGCGCCCGCGCCGGTGACGGTCAGGTGCCGCACCCTCGGGTTGGCGCCGCCGCCGATCGACAGGCCCGTCCCGGTGACGTCCCGGATCTCCAGGCGGTCGATGTCGGCGGCGCTCTCCTCGGCGAGTTCGACACCGGCTCCGCCGCAGTTGCGCACCACGGTGCCCTTGAGCACCGGACCGGCGTTGTCGCCGACCCAGATGCCGGTGCCCTCGGCGTCGGCCACCTCGCAGTTCTCGAAGTGACCGCGCGAGCGGCCGGTGATGTGGATGCCGTGCCCGGCGGTACGGGCGGTGGAGCAGCGGCGCAGCTCGGGGTCGGTGCCGCCGGCCAGCGCGATGCCGTGGCCGGTGGTGGCGCTGACCGTGCAGTCCTCCAGCACCACCCGCGCCTCGGAGCTGATGTACACGCCGATGCCGGTGTCGCGGACGGAGGTGCGCAGCAGCCGGGTGGTGGAGCGCTCCTCCAGGGCGACGGCGGGCTTGTCGGTGACCGAGATCTCGCAGTCCTCGAAGGTGCCGCGCGCCTCGCCGTTGGCGCACACGCCGTTGCCCCGGGCGTCGCGCAGCACGCAGTTGCGCAGCAGCGGATTGGCCCGCTCGCCGACCACCACGGCCGAGGTGCCGAGGTGTTCGATGACGCAGTCCTCGATCACGCTGGTGCCGGTGGAGGTCTCGACGATGCCGGCGCCGGCCGGGTTGGTGACCCGGCAGTCGCGCATGGCGAGCGAGCCCTGCTGGCGGGTCAGGACGGCCGTCCAGGAGCTGCCGACCACCTCGCAGTCGGAGAGCGCGGCCTGCCCGCGCGGCACGTCGACGGCGGGCAGCTCCTCGTCCTGGCCCTGCACGACCAAGCCGGTGAGCTGGACGGCCTCGGCCACCACCTGGACGACGCAGCCGCGCCGGGCGGTGATCCGGACGCTGCCGCGCGGCTCCTCGGCGGTGATGGTGACCATCTTGGTGATGACCAGGTTCTCCTCGTAGCGGCCGGGGCGGACCGAGATCACCGCCCCGCTGCGGGCCGCCGCGAGCGCCTCGCCGATCGTGCGGTACGGGCCGCCGCGCTGCTCCGGGCACACCGTCAGCACATGGCGAGACATGGCCGTCCTCTCCTGGGGGTCTTCGTCGTTCGTCGGGTGGAGCGGGGGGTCGGGCGGGATCGGGAGCCGTCAGGAAGCGGTGCAGTCGGCGCGGACGGCGGAGGCCGCGATGTGCGCCTTTTCGGTGGCGCTCCCGCCCCAGTCGACACCGCGCGAGTGCAGCATCACGGCGATCTTGCCGCCGCTCACCGCGAACGTCCCGCCGGCGGTCACCCAACTGCCCCGGCTGCTGGTCTGGTTGACCGAGAACTCGCCGATCTTGCCGCTGTTCGGCGTGGAGGAGTTCTGGACGGTGTAGTACGCGGGCGCGCCGCCGACGGCCTTGTTGTCGGAGTTGTTCGGCACGTACACGGAGATCTTGCAGGTGCCCGTCGCGACCGGCGCGGTGGAGAACGTCCAGACCACCGAGTTCTCCTTGTCGTCCGTGTTCGCGGCCCCGGACATCGGCATCGACACGTACTTGCCGTTGCAGCCCGAACCGCTGTAGCCGCCCGTCGAGCTGCTGGTCCAGCCGGTGGAGCCCTGCTCGTACCAGCCGTTCTGGGCGTAGGCGACGGAGGAGGTGCCGCAGTTGGAGCCGCCGACGGCGCTGTAGGTGGCCTTCGCCGCCGCGGGCGGCGGGGCCGGCTGCTGGGTGGCGGGCGGCGGCGGGGCCGGCTGCTGGGGCGCCGGCTGCTGCGGGGCGGGCTGCTGGCCCGGGGCCGGCTGCTGGGGCGCGGGTTGCTGGGGCGCCGGCTGCTGCGGCGCGGGCTGCTGACCCGAGGCCGGCTGCTGCACGGTCGTCCCGCCACCGCTCTTCTGCTGCGTCCCGCCCGCGGGCGGCTTGGCGGCCGGAGCGGTCCCGCCGCCCGGCTGGGCCCCCGCGTTCGCCGGGCTTCCGGCCGTGCCCCCGCCCAGGGCGAGGCCGGGGACGGTGCCGGGGGCGTCGGCCGGCGGCGCGGCGGCGGCGCCCGGGACCTCCCCGGTCGCGGCCGGGTCGGTGGGCGGCGGGGTCGGGGCACCGGTCACCGGCGGGTCGCTCGGCGCGGGCGGCACCGGGACGTCGTCGATCTCCGGGCCGTCGACGAGGGGGTGGTCCGCCTGGTTCACCCCGCGGCCGTCGCCCTTCTTGTCCTTGCCGCCGTCGGCGCCGTCGGTGATCAGGAACGGCAGGCCCATCAGCACCACGCCCGCCGTGGCGGCGGCGACCAGCGCGGGCCGCTTGAACCGCCGGCGGCCGGACGGCTCGGGCTCGACGGCCTCGGGGTAGTCCATCTCCCCGGCCGGCGGCTCCAGGCCGCCGGGCTCGTCACCGGGCCCGTACCCGGGGTCGGGCGCGGCGGCACCGGAGCCCGGCTCCGCCGGGGTGACGGGTCCGTACTGCGGCACGGCGACCTGCTCGGTCGGGGCCTCCGCCGTCCCAGGACCGGTTCCGGGGGCGGCCCGGGGGCCGGAAGACCCGGGCGGCTCGCCCGGTCCCTCCTCCATCTCCCAGTCCATCGACGGCAGCTGGATGCCCGCCGCCCCGCCCCGAGCCCCGTTCCCGCTCGTACTCGTGCTCACCGCAGCTCCTCCGGCCTCGCATGCAGTCCCTGTCGGCGGGGCCACCCGGCCGACGGGACCTCGGGTGCTCCCACTCCGTTCCTACGGCCGGACCCGGCCGAACGGTTCACCCCTGTTCCCCGCCGCCGTTCAACTGGGTGAGGGCGCTGAAGATGCTGTCCTCCAGGCTCTCCCCGGGGAGCGGCTCCTCGTGCCGGGGCGGCCCGGCTTCCTGCCGCCGCGGCAGCGGCGGGTTCGAGCCCTGCTGGTAGAACTGCGGCGGCTGGACCTGCACCCACGAGTCCTCCGACGACTCGCTGCGGGAATCCAGCGGGTCCGACTCGTCCTCCCCCTCGTAGAGCCGGGCCGTCTGCCACGAGGCACCCGACGCCTCGCGCTCGTGCGGCAGATCCGGCAGGTCCGAGTCGACCGACACGTTGTCCGACTCGTTCCCCAACCGGGCGCCCGCGTGCAGGTAGAACTCGTCGGCACCCTCGTAGAGCGGGGCCGTCACCCACGAGTCGCCCGACGCCTCCCGCTCGTGCTCGCGCTCGCGCGACAGGTCCTCCGACGAATCCGACGAATCGCTCCGCGACGAGGAATCCGACGTGACGGAATCGTCCTCCGGGGTGTGCGGCGGCTCCGGCTCCGGTGTGTCCTCCACCGTCCGCACCGGCGTCGGCTGCACCTGCTCCTGCACCTGCTCCTGCACCCGCTCCTGGACGGGCGGACCGCCCTGCTCCGTGGTCGGCTGCTGCTCCGGCACCTCCTCCACCGGCGCCCGCCGCACCGGCGGCACCTGCACCGGCACGTTCTCCACCGGCACGTTCTCCACCGGCGGCACCTGGACCGGCGGTTCGTGCACCGGCGGTTCGTGCACCGGCGGCTCGTGCACCGGCACGTCCTCCGCCGCGTCCCGCGACGGCGGTCCGACCCGGAACCTGCGGACGCCGCCCGCGGCTCGGCCGGGCTCCGCCGGCTCCGCCCGCACCACCTGGGCCGTGGTGGTCACGATGACCACCTCCACCTCGCGCTCCGTCGTCCGGAGCACCTCGCGCAGCCTCCGCTCCAGCCGCGCGGCCTCCTTCGCGGCCCGCTCGGGCGACACGTCCAGGACGATCTCGACCAGCTGCGGCCCGTCGCCCTCCGCCCGGAGGACTCGTCGCCCGACGTCGTCGAGCAGCCTGTTCATGCCGCTCGTGCTGTGGCCGTCGGCCTCCAGACGGATCACCGGATCCGCTCCGGCGGACGGCACCCGCAGGCTCAGGTCCACGGGCTGGTGAACGCCCGGGGCGTCCCACCGGGCGTTCACGTCGGCCGCCGTCATCGCGAGGTCCTCACCGACGTGCTCGGCCAGCTCCTGGAGGCGGCGCCGGTCCCCCGCCGGCACCGGACGGCCGTCGAGCACCCTGCGGAGCTGCTCGAAGGCTCCTGCGTTCGACTCGTCCGCGCCGAGGAGGAGCATCCGGTCCAGGCCCCGCAGCCACCGCGCGGCCCGCTCGCCCTCGGTGGTGAGCGACCCGGCGAGCAGTTCCCGGGCGGCGTGGCCGACGCCCAGGATCCGGGGACGGTCCTCCGGAACGTCCGGGCTCAGCCCCAGCGCGTCCGCCACCGACGTCACCGCCGTCCGCGGCGCGCCGTGCAGCCGGAGTTCGCCGCCGGGCGTGTCCTCATCGAACCGCAGGTAGCCGCCGGTCGGCACCTCCGTGTGGTCCCTGGTGCTGTCGACCGGGATGTCGATCTCGATCGCCATGAGCTCCTTGCGGGGAAGCCTCAGCTCGCCCTTGTGGTAGATCACCTCCACCTCGGCGAAGCCCCGGTACCGCGCGGTGTCGGTCTTGATCTTGGCGTTGCCCACGAGCTGGCCGCCCTCGCCGGTCGCGAGGTCGGTCCGGTGCTGGTAGGCGCCGTCGAGGTAGCCGCCGGCGCGGCCGCCGACGGACTCGTGGAGGTCGCCCTTGGCACCGCCGGTGAGGCGGCCCGCCACCTGGAGCGTGCGCTGCGCGTTGACGCCGTCGGTGACCGAGGTCGTGTTGGTCGGGTTGGACTCCGACTCCGAGTCGGTCCGGACGAACTCCAGTTCCTTGACCTTCACCCTGACCTCCACCCGGACGTCGCCGGCCAGGTCGGTCGGCCCGATCAGGAGCGTGGAGTTCCCCGGGCCGTGCGTGAGCGTCGGCGCCCCGCTCGCGGGGGCCTGCCCGGCGTTCCCGGCCGGGGCGGCCGGGGTGAGCGGCGTGAGCGGGGTGCTGAGGCGGCTCGCCAGCGCCACGGGGTCGATCATCCGGCCCACCGTGCCCCGGATCCGGTCCCAGGTGCCCGACCCCAGGAACTCCTCCGCACCCGCCGTGAGTTGCCGCCGCGCGTCCGGCCCCATGCCGACCGACCGCACCACGTCGGTGTCGACCAGCCCGTGCGTCCACACCCGGTCCGGCGGGATCCGGACGGCGTTGCCCTCCGGCCCGTGGTCGGCCAGCGCGCGCAGGGCCGCCCCGCGCGGCGCGGTCGCGGAGTCGAAGGCGTTGCCCGGGTTGGGCGTGGCCCCGGCCGGTGCCTGCGCCCTCGTCTCGGCGACGTCGATGACCGCCTCCATGCCGACCGGGCGCCGGAAGTAGGCGTGCCTGGTCGCCATCACGAAGGGGGGCGTGCTGCCGACCGGCTCCTTCCACTCGACCCTGAAGTGCAGGTCCGCCTCGCCGGTGAAGATGCTCGCGTTCTTGGGCTTCACCTTGGTGGTGTTGCCGGAGCCCGTGCGGTTGGACCAGGTCTCCTGGGTGTCGTGGCCGGTCGCCCCGGTCAGCGCCCCGCCCGCGTACCAGGCGCCGCCCGTGACGCCCACCGTGGCGCGCAGCTGGTGGCCGGAGCCCGTCCCGCCACCGGTCGCCCCGTCGGCCGCCGAGTGGGAGTGCTCGGTCTGCGTCCCGGTGTTGAACTCGGTGGTCGTGGTGCTGCCGGTGTGCGCCAGCCTCCGGACGGACGCGCCGATCCGGATGGTCGCACCGCCGTCGGAGACCACCAGTTCCCGGCCCGACATCATGGCCTTGAGCTGGTCGTGCAGGGTGTTCGGGGTGAGCACCTCGTAGAGCTTGTGCCTGATGCCGGACCTGCCCAGCCCGTCCAGCCACTTCGTGAGGTTCCTCCCGCCGAACTCCCCCGGGTCGCCCGCCCCGCGCAGGAGGGCCTTGCCGAAGTCGGGCGGCGTCGCACCGGTGCGCGCGCCGTCCGGCACGAAGACGTTGGTGACGACGTCGGAGGAGCCGAGCAGGTGCGTCTGCCAGATGCGGTCCGGGACCGCGCGCGGCGCTTCCACGGCGCCGTACTGCGGGGTGACGACCTCCGCCTTCATCGTGATCGGTTCGAGTTTCGTCGTGGTGGGGATCAGGCCGCCCGTCCAGCCGCGGATCTCCACGTCGAACACGGCGTCGGCGTCGGAGACGGCGGCCTTCGACACGTTCTTCGCCCGGTTGACGGTGCTTCCGGCGGTCTCCAGGGCGATCCCGGTCGCCGAGTCGTGACGGTAGGAGTAGTCGACCGTCAGCACGCTCTTGCCGTCCGTGCCCGGCCTGCCGGTCAGCCCGACGGTGCCCGTCACACGCTCCCGCTGGTCGTGCGAGACGCCGTGGCCGGTCCGGTTCTGCGTACCGACCTCGATCTCGGCGTCGTTCACCTCGCGCCGAAGCACGGGGGCGTCCCTCAGCCTGGCCCGGACGAGCACCTCGGCCGACCAGCCCGGTCCCTCGACCGGCACCTTGAGCACCCCGCCCCGGGTGAGCTGGGACAGGTTGGCCTGGAGCGTCTTCGCCCCGAGTTCCTCGGCGAGGACGCGCTCCAGCTCCCGGGAGACACCGCCGCGCGCGGCGAAGCGCTTCTTCAACGCGCCGCGGACCTCACTGAGCACCTCGCCGCCGCCGCTCCGCCCGTCGTCCCGTTCCTTGAACGCGACCACGGTGGAGGCGCCGAGTTCGTTGCGCGGCAGGACGGTCGGCGTCACCGCCTCCAGCGTGGCCTTCGGGGCCCGCACGCCGAACTCGGTACCGAAGTCCCCGCTGACCTCGCGCGCGCCGCCCCGGCCCTCCAGGGTCACCGTCAGCCGCACCGTTGCGCGGTGGATGTTCTGCGCGTCGCGGATCTTGCTGTTCGCGTAGAGCTTGTCCGCGGCGGAGTCACGGACACCGACACGTGCCCGCTCCTGGAGGCCGAGGTCCGCGTTGCCGTAGGGCGGGTTCTCGGCCACCGGGAACCCGATGCCGCCCTGCTTGACCTTGTGCTTCCCGCTCTGCCGGCGCTCGGAGGTGAACGTGCTGCTCTCGTTCTGCCGGCTGAGGTCGGCGTTGCCGCTCTGCCGGAGGAACTCCGAGTCCGTGAGGGTGGCCCGGACGGTCACCTTGAGGTTGCGTCCCAGCGCCGAGTCCTTGAGGACGCCCAGCTTGCTCTGGTCGAAGGAGTTCAGCTCGAACTGCTCCCCCCGGGTCATCGCGCTGAGTCGGGTCGCCAGCGCGGGCTGGGTGACGAGTTGCATGACCTCGTCCCGGACGGCGGGCCAGAGGCTTCCGTAGTACTCCTTCCCGGCCCGCTCCAGGTCGGCCCGCAGCTCCCCGACGGAACCGATGTCGCGGACGACGGTGGACTCCGGCAGGAGGGTGCTCGTGAGCCCGTGCTCCGGCGCCGTCCCGGCCTGCGGATCCGTCCGCGGCGGCGTCAGCAGGTCCGCCTGCGGCATCAGCGTGCGGAACCCGACCGGCACCTCGACGGCGTCGCCCACCTGCTGGTCGCCCTTGCGGACCACCACCTCCAGGTAGCCGTCGCCGTCGAGGACCGCCCCCGGCTCCTTGGTCTTGGTGGTGACCGCGGTCTCCAGCGTCCGGCCCGAGATGTGGATCGAGTCAGACCCCTTGCGGATGCCGTACGCACCGCCGACGTTGACGGTGTCGGGGCCGAGCCTGCCGCCCCCCTGGAGCTGCCAGAGCCCGCTCACGACCTTCCGCCGCAGCTTGGTCGTCACGGAGCCGGCGCCGGTGTTGAACTCGGTCTCCTTGGTGAGGGCCAGCACGTTCAGCTCGCGGTTGGCGGCCTTCACCTCGATCCGCACGTCGCTCCCGGGGACCCGGATGACGACGGCCTCGCCGTTCGTCATGCCCTTGAAGTCCTGCTGGAGCCGCTGGTAGCCGAACTCGGCCACCAGCCGGTCGGACAGCGTCCGGGTGTTGCCCGCGAACGCCGCCCGGACGTCGGCGTGCCGGGTCAGGAGGTCGACGACGCCCGCCATGACCTGCCGCTGCACCGGCCGGCCGGGCGGGGTGTTCAGGTCCTGGAGTTCCACGCTCCCGCCCGCGTCCTCCCCCGGCGTCGGGCGCAGCTGCGGCAGGCCCTTGGCGTGGACGTCCAGCATGACGTGGGACAGGTGCAGCCGGGCCTGCGTCCGGCGGGCCGGGTCGAAGCCGTCCGGCCAGCCCTGGTGGGCGGGGTCGGGGGCCTCGGCGGAGGCCCGGGTCTCGCGCTGCGGGATACCCACCTCGATCGGCGTGGTCACGACGTTCGCGGCCGTCGGGTCCAGCCGGTGCGACAGGTCCTCCGTCCCCCGCCGGCCGGCCGGCTGGTACCCGACCTCCAGGTGCAGCCGGCCGTCGAACATCTCGGTGAGCTCGGTGGTCTTGGACCGCGAGAAGAACCGCGCCCGGGTCGTCAGGCCCTCCCAGGACATCAGGTCGCCCTGGACCCCGCCGGCGCCCTGGACCCGGAACAGCTTGAAGAAGTCGAACCGCCCCTGGAGGCCGAGGCCGAGCCGCTTGCGTCCGCCCGTGGTCGTGCCGAGCGTCACGACGCGGTCGCTGCCGCCCTCGTACTCGAACTTCGCCTTCGGCTTGTCCTTCGCCCGGTGCACCAGGTCCGCCACCTCGCCGCGGATGGTGACGGTGCCCTGCCGGGCGTCGGTCCCGACCGGGATGTGCAGGACCTCTCCCCGGGAGAGCGCGGACACCTGGGCGCGCAGGCCGGAGTCGCTGAAGAGGCTCTCGGCGAGCGTGTGGGCGAGGGCCTGCCGGTTGACGGTCTCCGGGGGGAGGACGCCGACGATCCGATCGGCGAGGTTCGTGACCAGCGCGCTGTTCGGCTCGCCGATGCCGGTCACCATGTGCGAGCCGGAGAGCATGCCGGACTCGGTGACGGTCCGCGGCGCCAGCAGCGGCTCCCGCTCGTCGGCCTTGGGCGGGGCGGGCACCACGACGGCCTCGTCCTTGGGCGGGGCCGGGAGCTCCGGCTCGTCCTTGGGCGGGGTCACCGGCCCGGCGTTCTCGTCCTCGGACCGGGTCAACGGCAGCCGGGAGCCGGAGCTCTGCCCCTGCTTGCCGGACTCGGCGTTCTCCATCTCCTCGATCCGCCGCAGGATCTCCGGCAGATCCTGGTCGGACCCGCGCTTGTCGCGCACCGGGTTCTCGCGCACCGTGCTCTCGCGTACCGGGCTCTCGCGGACCGGGCTCTCGCGCACGTCCTCGCCGTCGTCGACCGGCCCCTCGGCCCGGCGCTTGCCGGCGGCGTTCCGCTGGATCCGCTGCCGTTCCTCCGCGGTCAGCTCCTCCTCCGAGAGGTCCTCCTCGGCCTCCCTCCGCAGCCGCTCCCGCTCCTCGGCCTCCTGCCGCTCCGCCTCCTCCTCGGCCCGCTCCCTGCGGAGCCGGTCGAGCCGCCGCTGCTCCTGCCGGTGCTCCGCGGCGGCGACGGTCGAGTAGCCGTCCTGCTCGGTGTGGTCGAGCGTGACCCGGCGACCGTTCGCCGGGCCGAACTCGGAGACCGTCGCGCGGTCGTTGCCGACGTCCACGAGCGTGACCCGGAGGTCCAGCGCGGCGGCCGTGAGCACGGCGAACGCGTCGCGCACGGCGCGCGGGTCGCGCACCGCGTCCCGGCCGTGCTCCCCCCAGGCGGCGATCTCCCGGTGGAGGTCCGCCACGAAGGCCGGCCAGTGCGCCACCTCGTCGCCCAGGCGGCGGGCCCACGCGGCGTACAGCTCGTACGCCTCCCTCCCCAGCTCGGGGTTCTGCCGCAGCCGCTCCTCGACCAGCTCGCGCAGGGCCCGCTCCGCGGTGGCCGGGTCGGCGGACACCCGTCCGCCCTCGGCCTCGCCGAACAGCTCACGCAGCAGCCGCGGGTCGTCCTCGACGAGCGCGCGCAGCATCGGCGCGCCGGCCGGTTCGTTGTCGGCCGGGGTGGAGGGCTGCCGGGAATCCTCCTGGCCGCCCTCGCGCCGCACGTCGGCCGCGAGGGCGGGGGCGGGCTGCTCCCCGCCGTCCAGCGTGAACGGCGGGACGTGCAGCTGCGCGAGGTCCCGCTGGTCACCGACGCCGGTGACCAGGACGATCTGCCCGTCCTCCACGTGGACCGCGAGCTCGACACCGCCGAAACTCCCCCGGACGACGTCGGTCACGGTCGAGCCGAACCGGCTGTCGTGCTCGTTGAGGACCTGGACGGCGGCCCACCGCGCGTCGCGGGCCGTCCACTCCCGGGGCAGGCTGTGCCCGACGGGCAGGAGGCGCGGATCGGCGGCCGCCGCGGCCAGGCTGAACCGGGCCTCCAGGTCCCGCAGTTGCCGCGCGGTCTGCTGGTCCCAGCCGGCCAGCACGGCGGGCGGGTGCTCGCCCGGCCGCAGCGGGCCGGGTTCGCGCAGGTCGGCCGGGACGCGGGGGGCGCCCTGCTGGGCGACCAGGTCCGCGAGCGGGGTCGTGAAGTCGCTCAGCGCGGCGCCGACCGCGTTGAACACCTGGTCCTGGCCCTGGACGGCCAGCGGGCCCAGGACGGCCGGCACGTCCGACACGGCGTCGGGGCGCACCACCACCTCGGAGAAGACGTCCGCCCGTCCGGGCGTGAAGTCGAGGACGACGGCGACCAGCCTCGGCGGCACCCCGTTCGCGTCCGCGGTCTCCCGCACCCGTTCCTGGACGTACGCGTTCACCCGCTGCTGGACCGCCTCCTCGGCGAAGGCACGCAGTTCGGGCGTCACCCGGCCCTCGACGACGGTGCGCACCGGAACGGTGATCCGCAGGCCCTCCTGCCCGGAGTCGAACAGCACCCGCGAGACGGCAAGCGGGCGGTCGCCCATCCAGGTCCGGGTGGGCGCGGAGGTGCTCAGCACCCGCTTCTGGTCCCACCCGGTCATCGGCTGGGTGTCGGTCGGGCGGTGGGCCAGGTGGGCGCCGTCGCGCGAGAGCCCCTCGATGCGGACCCCGTCGGCCTCGCCCACCCAGTAGTACGTCCGGCCGTCCTCCAGGTACACCCGCCGGTCGGCCGGGACGCCGTCGTGCGCCTCGTCGACGCGGCTCAGCAGTTCCTCGGACCTCCACTCGCGCGGGTACATGGTGCGCCCGCTGCCGCCGTCGGCGTTGCCGCGAAAGCGCCAGCGGGTCGGGAACTCGGCGAGCGGGGAGTTCGGCGCGACGGTCGGGTCGAGGAAGGCCACCCGGGCCCGGTAGGTGCCGTTGTGGATCGCGGGGGTGGTCTCGACGACCCGCACGCCGTGCGCCCGGAGCGTGTTCGCCGGGTCCGCCACGTGGTCCGGGTTCAGCTCGTGGTGCAGTCCGGTGAGGTGCTGCCGGTCGCCGTAGCGGACGACGTCCTCGGCGCGCTGGCCGAACGCCCCGGTGCCCCGGTCCGGGTCGTCGGGGGTGGGGCGGTGCGGGGCGTTCAGCGGCGGGTCCACGTCCGGCTGGTCGTCGGCCGGACGGAACGACAGGAACCGGTCGCCGCGGACCTCGCCCTCGATCCGCACCCCGGCGTACTCGCCGGTCCAGCGGTACCGGCTGCCGCCCAGCGGGACCACGGTGTCGGTGCCCAGCGCGTTCAGGTACGCCTGCTCGGCCGCGTACACCGCGTCCTCGCCGGTCCAGTTGCGCGGGAACATCCGGCGGTGGGCGGGCCCGGTGGTCAGCAGATCGCCGGCGGCGGAGAGGGTGGCCACCTGGCGGGCCCTCGGTACGGCGGAGGACGGGGAGAAATCGGCGACCACGACGCCGTTGCGCTCCACCCGGACCACCCGCTCGGGCGCCGTCCGGTCGGAACCGGTCGGGGGCAGCAGGTGGCCGCCCGGGTTGCGGGTGTCGCCGAACAGCGAGGACTGCCGGGAGTCGAGGTCGAAGGCGGCCCGGCGCGGCAGTTCGCGGGCGTTCGGCACCGGTTGCACGGGGCCGAGGGCCTGCTCGATCACCGCGCCCAGCTCACGCAGGTTCCGCGGCGTGAGCGCGAACCGCATCGGGGTGCCGTCCGGGGTGACCCCGGCGTTCATGTCGACCCGGGCCCGGTCGTGGGCGGCCAGGGTGCCGGCCATCAGTCCGGCGTCGGTGTACACGGGGCGGGGGCGGACCTCGTGGGAGACGACCACGACGTCGCCGTCCTCGTCGACCGCCTCCTCGAAGAGGCGCCGCTCCCGGTACTCGTCGGGCAGACCGAACAGGTGGCCGATCTCGTGGCCCAGGACGGACCCGTCCGAGTGCAGGCCCCAGAGGTCGTTGTGCTCGCGGACGTCCCCGTCCAGGACCAGGACCCGGTGGTGTGCCGCGCCGGGGTCGTCGACGAACTCGGCCCGCACCACCAGGACGTCGCCGTCGGGCAGCCGGTGGCCGGTGTTGAGGTACTCGTCCACGCTCCGCCGGGCGCGTTCGCGCAGGTCCCCCAGCGCCTCGGTGTGGTCCTGGCCGGCCGGCAGCTGGGAGGTGTCGAGGTGGATCCGCACCACGGCCTCGACCGCCGGGGTGCCGTCCAGCAGGTAGCCGCGGGAGGCCTGGAAGCGCCGGTGGTGCGTGGAGGTGCTGCTGTGCAGCGCCGGGTCGGCGGGCGCGCTGATCTCGACCGGGTCGAGGACCACGGCGAACCTGAGGTCCGGCGCCGGCGCCTCGTAGGCCGGTCGCACCGGCTGTGGCCGCTCCGGTGCCTCGTCCAGGTCCATCAGCAGGTCCGACCGCGCGTCCGCGTCCTCGGAGCGGCGGCCGGAGCCGGCGCCGGAGCCGCCCTCCCAGTCCATGTCCTCGTCGTCGGAGGAGAGCAGGTCCAGCGTGGAGTCCGTGAAGGACGTCTCCTCGTCCGACTCCGGGTACAGCTCCATGGCCTCGTCCTCGTCAAGGCGGCGGTGGCCGTCCGGCGAACCGGTGTCGTGCTCGGAGCCCTCATCGGACGCGGGGAAGTGCGGCAGCGGCTCGGTCCCACCGGTCTGTCGGGCCGGCTGCCGCGAGCCGCGCTCGGGTATCGGGACGGCGTGCTGGAGCGGCGGGACATGGCCGTCCGCGACCATGAAGTCGACGATCCGGCGGTTCCCGTCGCGCACCACCGTGATCTCCACGCCGGCGAACCTCACCTGGCCCCGGGACCCGCCGTCGTCGAGCGCGGTCTCGTTCACCAACGGCCGCCCCGCGTAGGCCGCGTAGAGCGCCTCCCCGGCCGTCCACTCCTGCGGCAGGCCGCGGCCGGCCCCGGTCCTCAGCACGCCGACCTCGTTCGGGGGCACGGCGATCGTGCTCAGGTCGGCGAGGACGGCCGGGCGCCTGCCGGTGCCGGGCAGCCCGGGCTCGGTGAGCGGGGCGGAGTTCCCCCGCCGCCGGGCGTCGGGCTGGTCGTCCGCCGGACGGTGGATCAGGTGCCGGCCGTCCCGGGTGATGCCCTCGATCCGGACGCCGTCGCCCGTGCCGGTCCAGTGGACGGCGCCGTTGACGACGCGGTCCTCGGCCCGGTTCCGGTTCTCGTAGGCCGTCCCGACGGCGTCGAGGACCCGGCCGGCCCGCCAGTGCGACGGGTAGAACATGTTCGTCGGGTGGTCCGCGCGCCTGAACCAGCGGGAGGGGAACTGCGCGAGGTGGGCCCGCGGGGCGACGAACGGGTCGAGGAACCAGGCGGTGGCGCGGTAGGTCCCGTTGGGGTTGGAGTGGAACGAGCGGTTCCCCATCCTGACGCCCATCCGGTGGCCGGCCCGCTCCACCGGGGAGAAGTCCCCCTCCCGGGGCCGGCCCAGGTCCGGCTGGTGGTGGAAGCCGGTGAGGGTCTGCCGGTCGCCGTAGCGCACCAGGTCCACGACCCGCTGGCCGAAGGTGTCCGGGAACGGGTGCCACGGCAGGTGCGGGGCCGCGCCCAGCCCGCCCTGGTCGTCGGCCGGACGGAAGGAGACGATCTCCGCGACCTCGACCGGGCCGCCGGGCCGGTTCTCGGCCGGGTTCTCCGGCCGGAACTCGGTCCGGACCTCGACCCGGCCCTCGATCCGCACCCCGCCGTACTCGCCGGTGAACGACCAGCTGCCGGGGCGCAGTTCGGTGAACGCGGGGGTCTCCTGGCGGCGGGCGTGCTGGTACGCCTGCTCCGCCGCGTAGACCGCGTCGTCCTCCGACCAGTGCTCGGGGAACATCGTGCGGTGGCGGTCGCCCTCCCGCAGGGCCCCGGCCGGGCCGAGCGCGAGATCGCCGGCCGACCGGTGGTGACCCGTCGTCACCGGGTCGGCCGGGCCGCCGAGCACCCGGAAGGTGCCGTTGCGGTTCTCCGACCCCGCCACGCGCTCCGGTCGGGGCCGGTCCGAGCCCGGCGGCGGCAACAGGTGGCCGCCGTCCCGCCGGTCGCCGTACAGCGCGGCGCGCCGGGCGTCCTCGTTCACCCGCGGGCGCGGCGGGTGGGTGCCCTCCGGACCGGGTCCGCGCTCGGCCCCGAAGGCGGTGTCGATCACGGCGCCCAGCTGCCGCAGGTTCCGCGCCTTCAGGACGGGCCGCGGGTCCTCCCGGCTGCCGTTGCCGTGCGGGTTGTCGGCGTCCACCCCGACCCGGTCGAAGCGGTCGCGGGTGGTGGCCCCCATCATCCCGCCGTCGCCGTGGACCGGGCGGACCCGGCCGGGGCGGGAGGGTTCGCGGTACTCGTCCGGCAGCCCGAGCAGGTGGCCGACCTCGTGGACGACGGCCTTGGCCGGGGTGTCCAGGCCCCAGTTGAGGGCGTTCGGCCGCGGCTGCGTCGGGTGGACCTGCACGGTGTGGTGCGCCTCGCCGGGACCGCGCACGAACGCGAGCTTCACCCGCAGCCGGTCGCCGCCGGGCAGCCGCTGGCCGAGGTCGTAGATCTCCGCCATCCTGGCGCGGGCGTTCCTGGTCAGGTCCTTGAGGCCGTCCTTGGCGGCCCGCTTCGTCAGGTCGAGGTCGCCGGTGTCCAGATACACCTTGACGGTCACCACCGACTCGGTGTCACCGTCGGCGAGCCTGACCCGGCTCACCGAGAACCGCTGGAGCCGCCGCTCCTCCAGGGCGCGGTCGAAGGCGTCGGCCGGAGGGGCGACCTCACGGGTCCCGAGCACCCGGCGCCGCTCGGGCGCGGGCGTGGCCGACTGGTCCGGGACCCGCTGGTCCGGCCGGGCCCAGAAGTCGGTGATGCGGCCGTCCTCGACCCGCACGGTGAGCTTCACCCCGGCGAACTCGCCGTGGCGCAGCGTGGGAGCGGTCGTGCCACCGGGCGGCACCGGGCCGGCCGGGGCCCGGAAGGCGGAGCGCGCGACCACGCTCGCGGCGTAGCGGGCCTCGTCGGCGGTCCACTCGCGCGGCAGGTGGCGGCCCTCGGTCGGGCGGTCCCACACGGCCGGTGCGAAGAGCGCCTGCGCCCCGAGGAGCATCGTCTCGCCGGAGACGGTGTGCGGCGGCGGTGGCGCCTGTTCCCGCACCGCGGCCAGCAGCCCGGCCGGGCCCGGTCCGGTCGCGGCCTCGTGCAGCAGCGGCACGGCCTGCTGGAGGGTGAGGTCCTGCCCGGGGACGAACGGGATCTCGGTGGCGTCGCCGTCCCTGGTGAACCGCAGCCCGAGTTCCATCCGGGTGGTGCCGTCCGGACCTGCCAGCAGCCGTCCGGCGGCCCGGTGCAGCCCGATCTGGGCGCGCACGAGATCCGGCTGCGGGACGTTCTCGGTGCCCACCAGCCTGACCCGGGCGGTGAGCCGGACGAGCTCCGTCCCGTCCGACAGCAGCTCGCGGCGGACCGAGACCGGACCGAAGCCGGTCAGTGGCGCCTCGGCGCCCCGGCCGACCGTCGGCGCCCCGCCGACGTCGTACCGCGGGTCGCGGAGCGACTGGTGCGGGGACGGTCGGTGGCCCAGGAAGCTGCCGTCCGCCAGGTACATGCCTTCGATCCACACGTCGTCGGCACGGCCCAGCTTGAAGGTGACGCCGTTCTCCACGCGCACGAGCTGCGCGTTCCCGAGCGCTTCGTCGACCCGGGCGGCGAGGTGCGCCTCGGTCCAGCTCTTCGGGTAGTACACCGTCCCGGGGTCGAGCAGCGAACGGCTCCAGCGCGAGGGGAAGGCCGCGAGCGGGGCGCCCTCGCCGACCGAGGGGTCCAGCCGCGCCTGGAAGACCCGGACCGTGCCGTTGGGCAGGGTCTCCTGCCGCTCGCCGGCCTGGAGGGCGGGCGGGCGGCGCGGGCCGCCCTTCAGCGTGCCGTCGGGTTCGGTGGGCTGCCAGGCGTTGTGCCGGGTCGGCGGGGGGACGGTCCCGGCCGTCGGGGCCGTCGGGGCCGCCGGGGCCGTCGCGGGGTCGGCCGCCGGGGCCGTCGCGGGGTCGGCCGCCGGCGGACGCGCGGAGGCTTCGGTGTCCGCGTCGCCGCCGTACGGCGCGTTCGGCAGCGGGACCTCCTCGTCCGGGGCGGGGGGCGGGAGGGCCTTGTCCTCGTCGGTGGACGTGCGGGGCCGCGTCGTGGTGTCGTCGGGCGTGCGGCCGAGGGGGGTGTCCTGACCGCCGAGGACCGAGGCGATGCTCCCGGTCTGCCGGGGGATCCGGGGGGCCGGCTCCTGGACGTCGTGGCGGCCGGACGCGTCGGTGCCGACCGGCGGGTTCGGGGCGCGGTCCGGAGTGCGGTCCGGGGCCGGGTGGCCGGCGGAGGAGGTGGCGACCGTCGCGGAGGCGGTGGCGTGTTCCGTGGTGGCCGCGGAGTCGTCCGCCCCGCCGACCCGCCTGCGGGGCGCGGCCGGCCCGTCGCCCGCGGACTCGGTGGACACGGGGGGCGCCGCGCCCTTGCGGGCCGGAGCGTTCCTCCGCGGGGTCTCCTGGCCCGCGGTCTCCGAGGGCGCCCGCTCGGAGGACCTCCGGTCCGGCGCCTTCTGCTCGGACTCCTGCGACCGCGGCTTCGGTGCGACGGCCGGGGCGTCGTCCGACTGGACCTTGACCGGCGCCCCGGGGGCGTTCCCCTCGCCGTCCTTCGATCCGCCGGCCTTCGGCGTCCCCGTGGAACCGTCCGTCGGCACCAGGGTCTCGGTGCTGCCGCCGATCGTCCGGGTGAGCGTCTCGGCCAGCGAGAGGTGGTCGCCGCCGCCCCGCTCCTCCGCCAGGAAGTCGACGTACGGCAGCAGTTGCTGCATCCACTCGGCCACCTCGCGGTCGGCCGGCGGGGTCTTGATGTCCACCCCCGAGGCGTGCGACAGGCCCTTGGCGACGTCCTCCAGCGAGTCGACCCGGAAGCTCCTGGCGAACTCGAAGGCCTCCGGGTGGCCCATCCGGGGCACCGGGAAGGGCACGAGCTTGCCGGATGCCATGCTGGCGAGCGCGGCGAAGCTGATCGGGTGGTAGAGCGGGAAGTACTTGGACGCCCCGTCCTTGACGGCCTGGAACTGGGTCCGCTGGACCAGGTCGGCGTAGCCGTGCATCAGCGGGGCCGTGCCGAGGTGCAGGACGTGGCCCATCATCGCGGTCATCATGCCGCCGACGAAGCTGCCCGCGGTGACGGTGAACTCGTGGTTCTCGCCGAAGATGAGGTTGTAGAAGCCCTCGCTGAGCACGTTCTGGGTGCCGGACTGGACGTAGTTGCCGAGCGCCAGGCCGAGCTGGAACATCTTGTTGCCCTGCGTCAGGCCGTCGGCGAGGTCCGGCAGGTGCTTTCCCAGCGCGTTGATCTGGTGGGCGGTCAGGCCCTTCCCGGCGTTCCCCTCCTGGGTGAGGACCGCGCCGAGCGCCTCCTTGAGGCCCTCGCTGGCCGCGCCCCGGGACAGGACGCTCTGCTGGGACTTGCCCACCCACTTCTCGGCGAACGCCTCGCCGAGCTCGCGGCCGAGCGCCCCTGCCCCCTTCTTCCCGAGCTGCTCGCCGAGGTGCTTGACGAAGGTCTTCTCCATCTCCTTGACGAAAATGCCGCCGAGCGTGCCCTTGCCGGTCTTCCCGAAGCCCGCCTGGAGCTGCTCGGCGGACGCCTCCATCAGGCTGCCGAGGTCCCGGGCGAACGCCTTGGCCTGCGCCTTCTTCAGGGCCTCGTCGGCGAGCCCCTTCGAGGTCTCCTTGCCGATGGTGCCGAGCGTGCCCTTCTCGCCGGACTTGGCGGCCGCCTCGGCGGCGGTCTTCAGCGTGCCCTTGAGGCTCTTCAGCTCGCCGTTCACCAGGTAGTCGCTGAGCTTGTCCGCGAGCAGCCGGCCGCCGCTCTTTCCCAGCAGCCGGCCGAGCAGCTTGCCCAGGCCCAGGCCGAGCAGGTCGAGCGGGCCGCCGAGGACACCGCCGATGACGCCGAAGAGCACGGCCTGCTTGGTGTACTCCTTGTCGATCTCCTTGCGGTTGCCCTGGCCGATCTGGAGGTTCTGGATGACGCCGTCCATCAGCAGACCGCCCACGATGCCCGAGAAGGTGTGCATCGCGATGGTCTTGAGCAGGTACTTCATCAGGGCCGTCAGCGCGACCTTGGTGAGCAGCTTCTTGAGCACCAGTCCGGACAGGCTGGTACCGAAGCTGAACGGCGCCCAGAAGATCGCCAGCGCGATCTCGACGATCAGCTGCACCAGCTGGGCGATCGCCATCCACTTGGTGTACTCGACCGTGTTGGCCACGTCGCCGGCGCAGTCCGCCAGCGCCTTGGCGGTCTTGGCCGCCGCCGTCACGTAGTCGTCCCCGCCGTTCGCGCCGATGAACGCGTTCATCTGGTAGGTGAACGTGGTGGCGGCCTGGCCCTTGAACTGCCGGGCGCAGGCGATCGCCACCTTCGCGATCAGCGCCCGCAGTTCCGGCAGCTCCTTGTGCAGCTGCTCGTAGGCGTCCCGGACGTCGCGCAGGTCCCCCTCACGGATCTCCGGCCAGGGCATGCCGGTGATGATCGTGAAGAACCTCGCGGTCGATTCGTTGACCTCGATCGAGGAGTGGGCCACGGGAACTGCCTGCCGTTTCCGTTCGGTGCGCGGGGTCGGGCCGTCGGCCGCGGGTGGGTCAGAAGCCGTTGGCGAGGTCGTTGGCGTGGTCGCCGGCCCGGTCGAGGGTGAGGGCGAGGAGCTCGCCGTTCTCACCGACCGAGAGCACGGTGGAGCCGATCCTCAGGAGCAGCTCGTAGAGGTTCTTGGTGCCGTCGTCGACCTGGGCGTGGTACTGCTGGCCGATCTCGTCGTTGCCGCCGACGCTCAGGTTGATCTCGTTGATGTGCTCGGCCTCGGTGGTGAGCTGGGCGACGAAGTCCTTGAGCTCGAAGAACTCGGCGAAGCTCTTCCTGAGCATCGCCGTCTTCGAGGTGGTGTTCGGCTCAACCACGGAACTCCTCCTGCCGGTCGGCCTTCTTCGTCCGCTCCTCGGCGTCGTAGCCCGGACGCATCGCCCAGAGCGGTTCGAGGATCTCGTCCAGCTCGGTGCCGCCGGTCATCGACAGCCGCAGCGTCTCGCCGATCCCGTCGAACCGGGAGATGCGCTCGGCGACCTGCCTGCCGACGTCGGCCCGGGCCTCGTTGAGCACGTCGGTGAGGACCTTGGCGAGCTCGGCGGGGGCCATGTCGCGGTAGTCGTTGGTGTGGAAGGTCATCGAGACGACCTGGCCCTGCGAACCGACCTTGACGGTGACCATCCGGTCCTTGGAGGTGACCGAGCCGGTGAGCTCGTTCATCTCCTGCTGCATGGCCTCGGCCCTGGCCAGCTCGGTCTGCATGTCGGCCATCGCCTGGGCGATCTGGTCCGCGAACGGGTTGCTCATGCGCTGTTCCTCGTCTCTCCTCGTGGCCCGGGTGCCGCCCGGCCGCCCTGCCGCCGGACGGGGCGGCCGGGCGGCACCCGGGGCGGTCAGCGTCCGATGACGCCGTGCACGGCACCGGAGTCGGTGCCCCAGACCTCTTCGTCCTCCGCCAGCCAGGTGGTGCGGCGGCGGTCCTTGTCGTTGCCCGCGCCGCCCGCCCCGCCCGCGCCGGCGCCCATGCCGGCGCCCGGCATCATCGGCATCCCGCCGGACGAGGTCGCGGTCCGCTGGCCGGTCAGGGCGGCCTGCTCCTGGGCCGCGGCCCGGGCGGCCCGCTCCGCGGCGGCGCGCTCGGCGTTGGCCTGGTCGACCGCGGTCCTGGTGAGGGACGGGTCGCCGCCGGCGGCCAGCGCCCGGTTGCTGAGGCCGCCGCCCATCCCGGTGACCATCGGGCCGCCGCCGAGGCCGAGCGAGCCTCCCCCGCCCGAGCCCCCGGCGCCGAGGCCCATCGTGTTGTAGGAGAAGCCGCCGGTGCCGAACTCGTTGGGCGTCAGGAGGTTGTCACCGCCGCCGCTGTCGTCGCCCGCCGCGGAGTAGCGGTCGGCGAGCAGCTGCCGGTACTGCGAGACGGTGTTGCCCTGGCCGTCGCGCAGGACGCCGTCCGGGCCGATGGTGTAGCCCGGGCCGGCCACCATCGGGTTGCCGTTGGAGTCCAGGACGGGATTGCCGTTCTCGTCGACGATCCGCCCGTCCTTGGTGATCACGGAGCTGGGGGGCACCACCACGGGCCGGTTCGAGCCGGTGCCGCCCGGGAGGAGGCTGTCGGGCAGCGGGCCGGTGTTGAGGTTCGGGAAGGGGTTGCCGATCAGGTTGGGGCCGCTGCCGGAGCCACCGGTGCCGGAGTTGCCGGTCCCGCTGTTGCCGAGGTTGAGGTTCGGGGTGTTGGTGCCGCTGTTGCCGCCGATGTTGCCGAGGTTGAGGTTCGGCGTGTTCCCGCCGCTGCTCCCGGAGTTGCCTCCGACACCCTTGATGTCCTTGATGTCCTTGGTGTCCGGGCCGCCGATGTCCTTGGTGTCCGGACCGCCGGTGATGTCCTTGATGCTGGGACCGCCGCCCCCGTCCTTGAGGTCGGGACCACCGCCGCCGTCCTTGGTGTCCGGCCCGCCGGTGATGTCCTTGATGTCGGGGGCCCCGTCCTTGGTGGGGTCCTTGGTGGGGTCCTTCGTCGGGTCGTCCTTCGTCGGGTTCTTCGGATCGGGCATGATCAGCGGGAAGGGCTTCAGCGGCTGGGCGGCGTTCGTGGCGGCCCCGTAGGCCGTGGTGATCGCGGTCAGCGCGTCGTCGGCCGCCTTGTCGAGGATCTTCACGACATTGGCGACCCAGATCTCCCGGGCCCGCTTGTCGACCTGCTTCCAGAAGTCGACCGTCGTGGGGTCGCCGAACGGCGCTCCGGTCACGGTGACCTTCAGGGAGGTGAGCAGGTCGAGCCTGCCGTAGGCGTCGGCCGCGCCGTTGGCCGGGTCCTCCCGGCTGTGCCAGGTCGGGGTCCGGTCGGACGCCTTCTCGATCTTCAGCGTCGCGCCCTTGAGCCCCTCCATCAGCGCCGCGGTCACCGTGTTCGTCGGCCAGGCCTGCGCCGATGCCCACCAGGCCTGGAAGCCCTTCCACAGCGCCGCGATCTGATCCTCGACCAGCGTCTTGCACGGCGTCAGGTAGGAGCCGACGTCGGCCATCCGGATGATCCGGTTGTCGGCGTCGATCTCGTTGCGGAACGCCAGCAGCAGGGCGCGGAGCGCGTTCGCCGCGCTGCCCTGCCAGTCGCCGTCCTCCTCCCCGATGCCCTTCACCCAGTCCGTCCCGATCTTGGTGATCCAGCCGTCGAGGAAGTAGGTGAAGTCCCGGAGGTTGTCCGCCGCCTTGGTGAAGCCGGCCGGGTCGAGCCGGTCGTTGCCCTTGATCGTGCCGTCGATGAAGCGTTCCAGCGGCGCCCTGCTGGCCGTCCACGCCGCGAACTTGGCACCCGCGCCGTCGAGGTTCGGGTAGTTCACGTTGGTGCCGACGACGTAGCTGGCGTGCTTCACGTCCGTGTTGACGCCCACGGTGTAGGTGAAGTACCAGGCCACCCAGCTGTCGAGCGCCACATCGGTGCCGTCGCCCTTGACGCCCTGCCAGCCGTAGTGGACCTCCTGCTTGCGGACGTCGGTGTTGACCCACGGCTTGTCGTCGTCGCGCACCGACTCCCGGGTGGCCGGCTTGGCGTCGGCCGTCGACCCGAGGAACGTCAGCCCGTCCTCCCAGATGTGCCCCATGGCATCCCCTCTCGCGGCCGAGCCCGACCGGACGTGGCGCGGGGCCGGCCCGTGCCCGGGCCGACTCCGCGGTGGTGGCGGGGGGTCCCCCGCCGGATTACTTGGTGCCGGGGTTCAGCGTCCGCCCGGCCAGCTTCATGAACTGCGCGTAGTCCAGGGAGTCGTCCAGCGCGTTGTTCAGGTAGCGGTCGGCGAGCTGGAGATCGATGATCAGGGTCTCGAACTGGCCGACGACCGTCCCGAGCATCCCGGCGACCGACGCGTCATAGGCCTTGAGCGTGGTGGCCAGCGTGTTCGGCGCGGTGAAGTTGCCGGAGTTGTTTCCCGTCAGGAACGGTGTGGTGCCGTCGCCGTAGGCCCTGAGCTCCCGCACCGGCAGCGACGTCTTGACATCGTCGAGGAAGGCCTTGATGGTCGTGCTGGAGAAGGTCGCCAGGAAACCGTCGGTGATCTTGACGGTGCCGCCGTCGTTGTCGCCGTTCCCCTCGTCCGCCACGCCGGTCAGCCCTGGACGTGGTCGAAGTGGGTGCTCGCCCGCATGTCCGCGTCCTTGATGGCGTTGCGGATCTCGGTGAGCGCGTTGTGGGCGTTGACGATCTTGCCGCCCATCGCCTGGTCGGCGTTGTGCAGCGTCTTCGAGAGGGTGTCCGCGGCGGTCGAGAAGTCACCCAGCAGCTCGACGCCGATCTTGGTGCCGAGATAGGTCCTGAGGTCCTCCATCTGGTCGTGCATGGTCTTGGCATGCGCTTCCAGGTCGTTGATGGCGGTGTCGACGCCCGCGTAGTGGAGCGACATGTGGCCTTCGGCCATGGTGGGTTCCCTTCTGGTCGAGCGGTCGGTGCAGAGAGGTCAGCGGGCCGCGGGGGGGTTCAGGACGCCCTCGACGTAGGCGGCGGGGCCGGGATCGCCGCCGAGGCTGTTGGTCGCGACCGTCAGGGTGTGGTCGCCGGCCGCGGCGAAGATCTGGCCGGTGTCGCCGAACTTCCCGTGGAAGGCGTCGTAGTCCTGGGAGACCTTCGCGTACTGGGCCAGCCAGTCGTTGATGTTGTTCTGGAAGGTGGTACTGGCCGCGCCCTCGAAGCTGTCCCGGATGGCCGCGTTGATGTCCTCGATGTAGGTGGCGGTCGTCCTCATCGCCGCGTACTTCTGCTCGACCTGGGTCCTGATGTCCTGCAGCACCTGCTGACTGACCGTCGTCTGCTGGGCCATGTGCGTACCTCCTCCGGTACCGTCGGCCGCTCCCGGCCGGCGGGATTCGCCGCGGGCCGGTCGGGCCGGCCCGCCAGGGTGAACGGCACGGCGCGGCCGACCGGTTCACCCCCGGCCGCCGCCGCCGCGGATCAGCGCGTGCAGCGCCCCTCGCCGGTCACCGCGGGCTGGACGACGCCGCCCGCCAGTGGCGCCGGGTCGAGGCTGGGACCGGTGGGCAGCAGGGACAGCACCCGCCCGGGCACCGCCGTCGGCGCGGTCTTCGGGTAGCCGAGCCGCTCGGCCACCGCCGGCGAGGCGAGCGGGTACTTCACGCCCGCATCGGTGACCAGGTACAGCGTGCTGCCGGAGCCGGCCCCGGACACCGCCCGGACCAGCGCGCCGCCGCCGGGGCGCACCGCGATCCGGTCGGCCGGGGTGCAGCTGGGCAGGATGCCGGGCTGGAGCACCGGCGGCAGGCCGAGCACGGGCGTGGCGTCCAGCACGGCGACGTCCAGCTGCCCGCCGTCGGCCGCGGGCCGCAGCGCCGCGCAGAGCGCCTGTTCGGCCCGCGGCGGCAGCAGCGCCGGCGGGCGGCCGGGCAGGCCCTCGGGGGCGAAGGCCGCCGCCGCCGAGGCCGGCGCGGTGTGCGCGGCGAGGTCGGCCGCGCCGGCCGGCGCGGGCGTCGCCGGACCGCTCGCGTAGGCCTCCTGCTGGGTGCGCGGATCGCCTTCGAGCAGGGCGAACTGGGTGGCGGTGACGGCCACCAGGCCCTGTTCCGTCAGCAGGTAGCGCTCCTCGCCGGTGCCGGTGAACAGCTGGCCGACCCGGGTGGGGCGGCCGGAGAGCGCCGGGCCGTCCTTGCCCCGGCCCGGCACGTCCGGGGCCCGCAGCTCCGGTCCGGCCGGGAAGGCGGCCAGGAAGGAGGCGGTGACCGGAACGGGCGCGGCGGCGGACCAGCCGAGCGCCCGGACGGCGCCGCCCACCGCGTCCACCGTGAACCGGCGGCCGTGCCACAGCAGGTGGACCGCACCGTCCGGGCCGGCGACCAGGACGCCCTGGTCGCCGGCCGGCCGGCCGGTCTGCCGGGTGCCGATCGCGACCGAGAGCTGCGGCACGGGCTTGGCCGGCGCCCCGGTCCCGGCGCTCGTGGTGCGCAGCGTGCAGAGCAGCCAGTCGGCGCCGGTCACGGCGGCCGGGGCCGGCAGGCCGTCGGGCGCGCCGACGATGCCGACCGGGGTGCCGCGCGCGGCGCCCTCCAGCGAGCGGGCCGAGACCTGGTCGACCTTCAGCTGCTCGCCGGCGAGCAGCCGCGCGCTGGCCTCGTTGAGGACGGGGTGGAGCAGGCCGCCGGCGTAGACGTAGCGGGCGCCGGTCTCCTTGACCACCACCAGGGTGCCGGGCTGCTTCCAGCCGCTCGCGCCACCGGGTTTGACCAGCCCGTAGACGCCGGCCCCGGCGCCGATCAGCAGGGCGAGGGCCAATCCGATGGCGGCGCCGCGGTTGGTCCGGCCCACGGGGGTGTCGGGGGCGTCCGGCTCGGCGCGCAGGACGCCGGCGGCGATCCGGCTCATCACGAACAGGTGGGCCTGCACCTGGTCGCGTCGGGACTGCATGGCGGTGGTCCTCCTCGGTGCGGGTACCTCGGGTCGGATCGGGTCTGCGGCCTGGCGGCCGCGCCGGGGAGGGTGCTCAGCCCGCCAGGCCGCGCATCGCCCCGTAGAAGCCGAACACCTGGAGCGCGAGCGGCAGCAGCGCGAGCGCGGCGAGCGAGTGCAGCAGGTCCCCGGCCCGGCCCCAGTACGGCAGCAGCCGGCGGCCGGGCACCGTCCACGCGGCCGCGCAGAGCCCGGTCGCGACGGCCAGCAGCACGGCGAACACGACCAGCCGCGCGCCCGGTTCGGCGTCCCAGCCCGTGCGGGCGGCCAGCAGGCCGAGGCCCAGCGCGCCCGGCAGCAGCAGCGCGAGCCGCTGGCGCAGCCCGCCGATGTCGCGGGCGTGCAGCAGGACCAGCACCGACAGGTCGGCGGCCAGCGCCGTCGTGCCCCAGCCGCCGTCGCGCGCCAGCGCCAGCAGGGCGAGCGTGACCGCGCACGCGGTGCCGACCGCGGCGAAGAACCCGGCCAGGTAGCTGTCCGCGACGAGACTGCGGGCGAGCACGTCCTCGGCCGGGAACGGCTCGATCTCCTCCTGGAGTTCGTCGGCGTTGCGGGGCAGCGCGGGCAGCCGCATCCCGGCCAGCTTGAACGAGAGGCCGGGGACGAACGCGCCGAACAGCACGGCGACGGCGGCGAGCGCCGCCGCGATGTGGGCCGTGGGCGCGCCGGACGCGGCGAGCGCCCCGGCCCCCAGCGTGAGCGAGGCCGTCACCAGCAGCCCGGCGAAGAACGGTCCGGAGCCGACCAGCGCCAGCGCCAGCGCGGTGGCGCCGACCGCCGCCGAACCGCCCGCCAGCAGCCGGGACGGGCCGGTGACGCCGGGGACCAGCGCGGCGGCGGCCGCCGCGTGGACCACTCCGGCGGCGACCAGCGCCGTCCCGGCCCGGGGGTCGCCGAGCAGCCGGGCCGCCGCCGTGCCCCCGGCCAGCAGCAGCACCGCGACGACCGCCGCGGCGGCGCACCGGGGGCCCTGTGGGCCGGGCAGGGCGAGCAGCAGCAGGCCGCCGGCCAGCGTGACCAGGGCGAGGACGAGCGCGAGCCCGCGGGTGGCGGCGGGCCGCCAGGAGTCGCCGCGGGCGGTGGTGCCGGCCCGGACGCCGTCCACCAGGTCGTCGAAGTGCACCTCGGGCAGCGTCTCCCGGACCGGGCGCAGGAAGAGCTCCTCGCCGTCGCTCAGCCCGAGTTCCTCCAGGGTGCGCTCCTCGTCGAGGGGCGGTCCGCCGAGGCGCTGGAGGACCCAGCCGGAGTGCTCGGTGCCGCTCTCCGCGACATCGGGACCGGCGTAGCCGAGGACGGCGGGCAGCAGGTCGGCGAGGACGACGTCGCCGGGGAGGGCGAGTTCGAAGGCCGCCCCGGGGGCGCGGAACCTCAGTCTGACCAGCCCTGTCGCCACCGTGGTGCTGCTCACCTGTCGCGTCCTCCCGTGGAATCGGCCTGCCCGCTCTCCCGTCACAGGTACGGACGGCGACGGGCGGGCGGTTCACCCGGTGCGCGCGGGCCCGGACGGCGGGCGGGCCGGCCACCGGTGAACCGGCGGGACCCCACGGGCCGTAGGCCCGAGTGCGGCGCGGTCCGCGGGCGGCACGGCCCGGGCCGCCGGACCCCCCGCCATCGGCGCCGCCGCCGGCGCCGCGAGAGGAGAGCCCCGTTGAGCGTGGTCCTGGTCGATCGTCCGCCCCGGCGCCCCGGCCCGGCGATGCCGGACGGCGAGCTCCAGCTGCAGGAGCCGCCGGTCCTTCCGGAGCAGCAGAGCGGCATGTCCAACATGATCGCCATGGCGCCGATGGCGCTGAGCTCGCTCTCGATGGTGATGATCTTCCTCAACCCGCAGTCCAACGGCGGTCCGCTCACCTATGTGGCGATGGGCATGATGGGCCTGTCCGCCGTCGGCATGCTGGTGACCCAGCTGATCCGCGGCGCCAGCGACCGCAAGCGCCAGCTGCGCGGCGAGCGCCGCGACTACCTGCGCTACCTCTCCCAGGTGCGCCGCCAGGTCCGCCGCCACATCGTCAACCAGCGGCTGGCCCTCGCCTGGCGCCACCCCGAGCCCGGCGCGCTCGGCTCGCTGGTGCGCACCTCGCGGCTGTGGGAGCGGCGGGCGGCCCACCCGGACTTCGGCGACGTGCGGATCGCCACCGGCTCCCAGCGCCTGGCGGTCAAGCTGGCCCCGCTCGCCACCCAGCCCGTGGAGGACCTGGAGCCGCTGTGCGCGCACGCACTGCGCCGCTTCATCCACGCCTACGGCTCGATCGACGACCAGCCGATCGCCGTCCACGTGCGCGGCTACGCCCACGTCCTGCTGCGCTGCGAGCACCCCGCGCCCGAGGCCGAGCCGGCGGACGGCGCGCAGGCCCCGCCCCCCGCGCCCGCCGGAGCGGAGCCCCCCGAGCCGGCCGACCCCGGCCCGGCCCGCGCGCTGGCCCGGGCGATGATCGCCCAGCTCGCGTTCTTCCACGCCCCGGACGAGCTGCGCATCGCGGCCGCCGTCTCCCGCGAGCTGCGCGAGGAGTGGGCCTGGCTGAAGTGGCTGCCGCACTCCCTGCACCCCACCGAGACGGACGGCGCCGGGCCGGTGCGCCTGGTCGCCGACTCGCTGCTGGAGCTGGAGCAGCTGCTGGGCCCGGAGTTCGCCGACCGGCCGCCCTACGAGCCGGAGACCCAGCCCGGCCGGGACGAGCCGTTCACCCTGATCGTCCTGGACGGGGTGAAGCTGCCCGGCGGCAGCCGCGCCCTGCTGGCCGGCTACCGCAACGCCGTGCTGCTGGACGTCTCCGGGGCGGTGGAGTGGAAGCACGCGCCGTTCCGGATGCGGCTGCGGATCACCGGCGACCGGCTGGACCTCGTCACCACCGACCGCAACCGGCGCGACGAGCTCACCCCGCTCGGCCGCCCGGACGCCCTGAGCGCCCCGGCCGCCCGCCGCTACGCCACCACGCTCGCCCCGTACCGGCTGGGCGACGCGATGGACGTCTCCGAGCCGCTCAGCACCGACTTCGACCTCACCTCGCTGCTGGGCATCAACGACCTGTACCAGCACGACATCGCCCGCAGCTGGGCGGAGCGCCCGCGCGGCCGCCGGCTGCGGGTGCCGATCGGCGTCGGCGCGGACGGCAAGCCGGTGGAGCTCGACATCAAGGAGTCCGCCCAGGGCGGGATGGGCCCGCACGGCATGCTGATCGGCGCCACCGGCTCCGGCAAGTCGGAGCTGCTGCGCACCCTGGTGCTCGCGCTCGCGCTGACCCACTCCTCGGAGACGCTCAACTTCGTCCTCGTCGACTTCAAGGGCGGCGCGACCTTCCTCGGCCTCGACGAGCTGCCGCACACCTCCGCGGTGATCACCAACCTGGCCGACGAGGCCGCCCTGGTCGACCGGATGCGCGACGCCCTGCACGGCGAGATGAACCGCCGCCAGGAACTGCTCCGCTCGGCCGGCAACTACAGCTCGCTGCTGGACTACGAGACCGCGCGGGCCGCCGGCACCCAGCTCGACCCGCTGCCGACGCTCTTCGTCGTGGTCGACGAGTTCAGTGAACTGCTCTCCGCGCACCGCGACTTCATGGACCTGTTCATCATGATCGGCCGGCTCGGCCGCTCGCTCGGCGTCCACCTGCTGCTCGCCTCCCAGCGGCTGGACGAGGGCCGGATGCACGCGCTGGAGTCCCACCTGTCGTACCGGGTCGGCCTGCGCACCTTCTCCGCCATGGAGAGCCGCGGCGTGCTCGGCGTGCCCGACGCCTACCAACTGCCCTCCCAGCCCGGCAACGGCATCCTGCGCAGCGACATCGCCACCCTCACCCGGTTCAAGGCCGCGTACGTCTCCGGGCCCTACCGGCGCCGGCGCGGCGCCGTCCAGCAGGCCGCGGTGGCCGGCCAGATCGTGGCCTACGGCACCGAGTACGTCGCGCCGCGCGACCCCGACCCGGAGGTGCTGGCCGCCGAGGAGGCCCGGGAGGCGGCCGAGGAGGACGCCCCGAACCTGCTGGAGCTGGCGGCCGAGCGGATGCTCGACGCCGGTCCGCCCGCCCACCGGGTCTGGCTGCCGCCGCTGGACACCCCGCCCACGCTGGACGAGCTGCTGCCGCCGCTCACCCCCACCACGCGGCACGGGCTGGCGCCCGACGGCCGCCCGGCCGTCGGCACGCTGACCGTGCCGGTGGGCGTGGTGGACCGCCCGTTCCAGCAGCTGCGCGAGCTGCTCACCGCCGACCTGTCGGCCGCCGGCGGCCACGTCGGCATCGCGGGCGGTCCGCAGAGCGGCAAAAGCACCCTGCTGCGCACCCTGATCACCGGGCTCGCGCTCACCCACACGCCGCAGGAGGTGCAGTTCTACTGCCTGGACTTCGGCGGCGGCACGCTCTCCTCGCTGCGCGGGCTGCCGCACGTCGGCGGCGTCACCGGGCGCCACGACCCGGAGCGGGTCGGCCGCACGATCGCCGAGGTCAACGCCGTCATCGCGCGCCGTGAACTGCGGTTCGCCCAGCTGGGCATCGACTCCATGACGACCTTCCGCCGCCGCAAGGCCACCGGGGACCCGGAGCTCGCCGACGACCGGCACGGCGACGTGTTCCTGGTCATCGACGGCTGGGGCACCCTGCGCCAGGAGTTCATGGACCTGGTGGCCGCGCTGACCCCGATCGCCGGACGCGGCCTCAACTACGGCGTGCACCTGGTCGTCGCCGCGGCCCGCTGGGGCGAGCTGTCCAGCGGGGTGCGCGACCAGTTCGGCACCCGCTTCGAGCTGCGGCTCGGCGACCCCATCGACTCCATGATCAACATGCGGGCCGCCGAGACCGTCCCGCACCTGCCCGGCCGCGGCCTGACCAAGGAGCGGCTGCACTTCCTCGTCGCCCTCCCCCGGCTCGACGGCCAGGCCGGCGCCGACACCCTCGCCGACGGCGTCGCGGACCTCGTCGACGCCGTCAACGAGCACTGGACCGGACCGCGCGCACCCGAGGTGCGGATGCTGCCGCTGCTGCTGGACTCCTCCGCGCTGCCCGGGCCCGAGGGCCGGCTGCGGGTCGCCATCGGCCTGGAGGACACCGCGATCGCCCCGCTCTGGCACGACTTCGAGGAGTCGCCGCACCTGCTGGTGGTCGGCGACAGCGAGAGCGGCAAGACCAACCTGCTGCGGCTGCTGGTCGACGGGATCACCTCCGCCTACACGCCGGCCGAGGCCCGGATCATGCTCGTCGACTTCCGGCGCGGGCTCTACGAGAGCGTCCCGGAGGAGTACCGGCTCGGCTACGCCGTCTCGGTGGACGTGCTCAAGCAGGTCGTCACCGGCGCGGCCCGCGCCATGGAGGCCCGGCTGCCCGGCGAGGAGATCAGCCCGGCCCGGCTGCGGCTGCGCGACTGGTGGACGGGGCCGGAGCTCTTCGTCGTCGTCGACGACTACGACCTCATCCCCAACCAGATGGGCAGCGGCCCCTTCGGCCCGCTCCTCGACCACCTGGCGCAGGGCGCCGAGCTCGGCCTGCACCTGATCGTCGCCCGCTCGGCCAACGGCATCGGCCGGGCCTACAGCGACCAGCTGCTGCGCCGCCTCCAGGACGTCAACACACCGGTCACCCTGCTCTCCTGCCCGCCCAGCGAGGGCACCCTGTTCGGCAGCGTCAAACCCCGTGTCCTGCCCCCCGGCCGCGCCCTGCACATCACCCGCCGCCGCACCGTCCAGGTGCAGACCGGCCTGATGCCCGACCCCGAACCGTCCGCCGCGGCCGACCCGCCGGGCCAGGGGCAGGGCGGGCGGTGAACCGGGGGTGCGGCGGGGGCCGTAGTCCAGGACGATGAGCCTTTCCCGCACCGGTGCGCGCTCCGGCGACCCCGCACCCCCGGCAGAGCCCCGCCGCCGCTTCGGCTTCCGGCGCGGGCCGCAGCAGGCGCTGCCGGCCGGGGGCGCCGCCGCCGCGCCCGTCTCCGTGCCCGCGCCCGCTTCCGCGCCCGCTTTCGCGCCCGTTTCCGCGCCCCGGCCGGCCGCCCTGCCCGTCCCGGCGCGGGCCGCCGCGCCGGGCCCGTCGGTGCTCCGCGCGGTCGGCCCGCACTTCGTGATCGCGTCGTCCACCGCCCGCGAGGACGAACTGTCGGCGGCGGTCGGCACCCTGCGGCCCGTCCCGGACGCCGTCGTGGTGGTCGCCGCCGCGCCCGACTCGGCCAAGGTCCTGCGCGACCGGATGGCCGACCTCGGCGTGATCGCCCGCGCCCGCGGCGCCGCCCACCTGGTCCTCGCCGCCTCCGGCCTGGCCGCGCTCGCCCCCAACGGGCGGCGCCCGGCCGAGGTCGTCGCCGAGCGCGCCGGGGTGCCCGTGGTCGCGCCGGACGGCCTGGTGGAGATCACGCCCGGCGGCAACCTCAAGGTCACCGACCCCGAAGGCGCGGTCGAGGCCTCTTCCTGGTGGCGCTGCGAACCGGGCGAGGCGCCGCGCCGGATCCACGACACCATCGGCGCCGGCGCCCCGGTTCCGGCCCCGGCGCCCGCCCCTTCCGTCGGGTCCGCCCCCCGCCCCGTGCCCGCGCCCGGCTTCGCGCCCGCGCCCGTCGTCGGCGGCCGGGCCGACGCCGTACGGGTCCTGCGGCTGCCCGCCGGCTTCTGGCTCACCGACCCCTGCGACCCGTCCACCGCCCCGCTGCCCGACCTCCGGCTGGCCGCCGCACCGCCCGGCAACGCCGTGGTCCTCATCGGCACCCCGGCCCGGCCGGTCCTGCTGCCCGAGGACTTCACCGAGGCCGTGCTCGCCCTGCCGCTCGGCACCGACCGCCCCCTGGTCAGCGCCCCCTGGGCGGCCCCCGACCAACTCGCCGCGCTCACCGGCGCGCTGGCCGCCCGCACGGCCCGGCCGGTGCAGGCCTCGATCGGCCTGCCGGTGCTCGGCCCCGGCGGCCCCACCTCGCGGATCCTGGACGGCGGCGGCCGGGCCGGCTGGGAGCCGTTCCTGCTGCGCCTGGCCACCGCCCCCGGCTCGCCCACCACCCCCGCCGCCTGGCGCAACGGCGGCGCCGACTGGCGCACCGACGGACCCGCGGTCTTCCAGGCCTTCCCGTACTGGGCGCTGGAGGCCGTCCCCGCCGGGCTCTGGCTGCGCCCCGAACCCCCGCACGTCCTCACCCCGCGCTTCCGGCGCCCCGAGGCGGCCCGCCCCCTGCTGATCGTCGGGGAGCGTGACCGGCCGGTGCCGGCCGACGCCTTCGAGGAGCTCGGCGCCCTGCTCGACCGGCTTCCGGCGGCCGGCGCCGAGGGGTTCGGGCTGCTGGTCCACGGACTGCTCGAACCGGCCGCCGAGCGCGTCGGCCGCTTCGTGGCGCGGATGCACGAACTGGAGTGGCTCGGCGCGGAGCAGCCGCTGAACGGCCCGCGTGCGGTGGCCCCGGTGTCGTACGGCATCGGCCGCCCGACCGCCGCGCCGCGCCCGGTCCCGGCCGCCCCGGCAGCCCCGGTATCCCCGGCAGCCGTCGGGGCGGGCACCCTCGGCCTCGGCCCGGGCGCCCGCCCCGACGTCCGGGCCGAGCTCCCGGCCCCTCACCGGGTACCGGCGGTTCCGGAGGCGGACGCGGAGACGGCGGCCGAGAGGCCGGCGCGGCAGCAGGTGCCCCCGGTTCCCGAGCCGGAACCGCTGCCGGTCCCGCTGCCCACGCCCGTCCGGGCCACCGCCGCTCCCGCCACCGGCAGCTCCGCCGGAGTCACCGCGCCCTCCCGCCGGGCCCCGGACGCCGTCGGCGGGACGAGCAATCCCCCGCCCGCCCTCGGCGGCGCCGCCGTCGCCGGTGCCGGGCCGGCCGGCCCGTCGGCCCGGCCCGCCAGCAGCGGCGCGCCCCTTCCCTTCCGGACCCCCGAGGTCCCCCCGGTCGAGCCGCCCACCGAGCCGCCTGTCGAGCCCGACACCGGAGCGCCGCCCCCGACCGCCACGCCGGAGGAGGCGGCAGCCGGGCCCGAACCCGCCGGCGACCCGGCCGAGGAGTCGCCGGACGCCGCGACGTCCGCACCGTCCCCCCGCCGGACGACGGCCCGCCACTTCGGCCTCGACGACTGCCCGGCACCGGTGACCGCGACCAGCGCCGCCGAGCGCGACGCCGTCCGCACCCTGCTCGGTGAGCACTACCACCGCTGCACCGGCCGGCTGGAGCAGCTCGCCACCCGCCTCCCCGGACTGCGGTCCACCTCCCAGGACGACTTCAAGCCCGACCTGGCCGCCGTCCTGCTCCACCACACCGACACCGGCGTCCCCGCGACCCGCGCCGGTCTGGTGGCCGCCGCGCGGTCCGGCGACCCGGTGCTGCAGCCCTTCCTGCGCTGCCTCGGCTCCGGCCTGCGCCGCCTGCCGAGCCACCACGGCGCCGTCCTGCTCGGCACCGCGGCCGGTCCGGACCCGGAGTCCGTCCTGGCCCACTACCCGACCGGCCGGCAGTTCCGCGAACCGGCGCCGCTGTCCGGACTGACCGCGCCCGGATCCGAACTCCCGGGCTCCTCCGTGGAGTTCCTCGTCTGGTCGGCCACCGGTCGGCGCACCTCGGTCTTCGACTCCGGCGAGGGTCCGGCCCAGGCGGTGTTCCCGCCGGGCACGGCGTTCACCGTCGTCGGCCTGGTGACCGCCGACGGCGACCGCCCGGCCTGCGTCCTGCTGCGCGAATCGGGCGGCGACCCCTCCGAACGCAACCGCAACGCCCTCACCCGCCTCCGCGCCTGGCTGGAACGCCGGGCCACCATGCCCGCGGCCGAACGCCCCCGGGCCGACTCCCCCGCCCGCTTCCACCTCACCCCGGGCGTCGACCTCGACGGCCCCGGCCGCTGAGGCCGCCGGTCCGGATCGGCAGCGGGGAACCGGGCGCAGCGATCACGCTCTGCGGCCAGGCCCGTTCACCCGGCCCGCCGGGCGCCACACGGCTCGACTCCGGGGACACCGGTGCCTCCCGGCGCCCGGCCGCCTGCGATGCGCGCCCGGCCGGCGTCCCCGGCCCCGCACCGCCTCCGGCCCGCCCGCCGCTCGACCGGGCCGCGCACGACGAAGCACCGCCGGACCGGCGACCACGTCCTCGTGCCCAGCGCCCGGCGCCCGGCGCGGGCCGATCACCCACGCGACCCCGGAGCACGAGTGGACGCCCAACAACGGTCCCGCCGCCGGGCAGACCGGGCCGGGGAGATGAGCCAGACGCCATCGCCCCTACCGGCCGCTCGCCCACGCCTCAGTGGCCGTCACGACGGGCACGGCCGTCCCCCGGCCCGGCAGGCACCGGCCGATCAGCGGCCGGCCGCCTGCGATGCGCGCCCGGCCTCGACATCCCCGGCCCGCCCGCCTCCGGCCCGCCCGGCACCCGACCGGGCCGCGCACGACGAAGCACCGCCGGACCGGCGACCACGTCCTCGTGCCCAGCGCCCGGCGCCCGGCGCCCGGCGCGGGCCGATCACCCACGCGACCCCGGAGCACGAGTGGACGCCCAACAACGGTCCCGCCGCCGCGCGGACCGGGCTGGGGAGATGAGCCAGACGCCATCGCCCCTACCGGCCGCTCGCCCACACCTCAGTGGCCGTCACGACGGGCACAGCCGTCCCCCGGCCCGGCAGGCACCGGCCGATCAGCGGCCGCAGCCTTCACGCGGACGCTGACGCGCGCAGGCAGGACGAAGGGCCGCCGATCCACGCCCACATCCCCGTGCCCGGCGCCCGGCGCGGGCCGATCACCCACCCGGTCCGCGCCATCGCCCCTACCGGCCGCTCGCCCACGCCTCAGTGGCCGTCACGACGGGCACAGCCGTCCCCCGGCCCCGCGGGCACCGGCCGATCAGCGGCCGCGACCTTCACGCAGACGCTGACGCGCGCAGGCAGGACGAAGGACGGCCGATCCACGCCCACATCCCCGTGCCCGGCGCCCGGCGCCCGGCGCCCGGCGCCCGGCGGGACTCGATCACCCACCCGGTCGGCACCTTCGCCCCTACCGGCCGCTCGCCCACGCCTCGGTGGCCGTCGCGACGGGCGCGGCCGCCGGGGTGCCCGTCACCGCCGGACGGGCGGGCACGGCGGCGACGGGGGCCGCCGACTCCGCCGGCAGCACCCGGCCCACCGACAGCCTGCCCGCCTGGGGCTGGACGGTCCCACCGGCCTTGCGCACCGCCGGGACGAGGGTCACGTGCTGCCCGGCCTCGCCGGCCGGCGCCTCCCCCGCAGTCGCCGCCGCACCGGGGACCGTGCTCGCGCCGTACCCGGGCGTCCCCCCGTACGCCGGCCTCCCGGCGTGCGCGGGCACCCCGGGAGCCGCCGTGCCCCCGTACGCCGGCCTCGCCCCCGACGCGGGCACACCCGCCGGCGGAGCCGCCGCGACGGCGGCCGCGTCCTGCCCGGCCACCGTCGCCCGGACCGCCACCGGGGCCTGGCCTCCCACCACACCGACAGCCGCACCGACAGCCGCACCGACAGCCGCGCCGAAGCCCGCGCCGCCGCTGGTCCGCATCCCGCCACGGGTGGCCGGGCCCAGGCCCTCCGCCGGGGACGCCGTCCCGCCCGGGCGCTCGGCGACCGTTCCGGACAGCCGCAGGACGAGGTTGCGCTCGGTGGGGTCGCCCTGGGGCCAGTCGCAGTCCTTGCTGCGCACGATCCGGCTGCGCACGCCGCTCCGCGAGGTCTGCCACGGATACGGCAGCACCCGGACGTTGGGCCGCCACCCGGCACCGGGCACGCAGTGCTGCAACTCCAGCTCCCACTCCTCCGCCCGCACGTCCAGCGAGGCTCCGGTCCGCCCCTCCAGCACGAAGGTGCCGTACGGGGTGCGCACCACCACGCGCTGTTCGTAGAAGGCGTCCTTGTCGAGGACCGTGATCCGCAGGGGCCCGTTCATTCGCAGCATGGTCGCCCTTCCGGCGGTCGAAGCCCGCGGAACCGCCACAGCCCCGCCACTTCTCTCGACGGCGCGTCCGGAGGCCCGGGTTCACGGGTCGCCACACCCCGGCCACGACCGCTCCGGCCGGTGAACCCTTCGCCGCGCCCCGGCCGTTGAAGAGCCGTAACGGGTCGTTCCCGCACGGTCCCCGGGCCGGTGCGACCGGCCACGACGGCCTCCGCACCGGTTTCCCGATCGGGCAGGCCCGCCCGCCCCATCGCGCACACCTCCCGAACCGCCGCGCGCACGCAGCGCACCGGAGGACCGGCCCGCCCCGGGACCTTGGTCCCACCCGGCCGCTCGCCCCGGCGGCCGCCCGCCCCATCCACCCCACCCGTCACACGCGTCACACCCGTCACTCCACTCTCCGGCCCGCGTCCGGCACCCGCCTCGTTTGCACCCGGAAGACACCGGCCCGGCGGTGCCTCGGCGGCGGCGTCGCCACCGTCCCACCCCGGCACACCGTCCATGACGGACAGCGGACCCCGCCCGCCACGCACCGGGGAGACGACGGACCGGATCCCGTCAACCCCCCGGACGGACCGATCCACACCATTCACGAAACCGCGCACCGAACGTCACAAACCGCACCTCCAGCGTGGCTAGACTGCGCCCCGCACAGGGACGGACACCCTCGTCCACCCGCTCTCACCTGGGAGGATCCGTGTTCGTTCGGCTGCTGGGGCCGGTGGAACTACGGACCGCCGACGGCCGGTCCGTCGAGCCCGCCGCCGCCAAGCGGCGCGCCGCGCTCGCCCTGCTGGCGCTCGAACTCGGCCGCACCGTGCCGGTCGGACGGTTCTTCGAACTGCTCTGGGGCGAGACCCCTCCGGCCCAGGCCCGAGCCGCCCTGCAGGGCCACATAGCGGCGCTGCGCAAGCTGATCGCCGGCTCCGACCTCGTCCTGTCCACCCGTCCGCCGGGCTACCGGCTGGACGGCCCGGCCCACGCGGTGGACTCACTGCTGTTCGAGCAGCTCGTCGCGCAGGCCGCCGCGGAGCGCACCCCGGCCGGCGACGAGGCGGCGGCCGGTCTGCTGCGCCGGGCGCTCGACCTGTGGCACGGTCCCGCCGCCCTGGCCGATCTGCCCGAGACCGACCTGCGGGACGCGCTCGCCGACCGCCTCCGCAAGGACCGGGCGCTCGCGCTGGAGGCCTGGGCCGAGCGGCTGCTGCGGCTCGGCCTCGGGGCGGCCGCGGTGTCCGACCTCGACCGCGCGCTGGAGTCGGACCCGTGGAACGAGCCGCTGGCCGCCCTGCTGGTGCTCTGCCTGAACCAGGCCGGGCGCCCCTGGGACGCGCTGAACACCTACCACCGGACCCGCCGCCGGCTCGCCGCCGACCTCGGTGTCGGCCCGGGCGCCGCCCTGCGGTCGGCGGTCTCCGGACTCCTCGCCAAGGAGCCGGGGCGAGGTCCGAGCGCCGCGGCGCCCACCCGGATCATCGGCCTCCCCCGCCAGGGAGGCACCACCGGCACCATCAGCACTACTGGCACCATCGGCACCACCGCACCCGCCGCCGCCCCGCGCTCCCCCCGCGCCGCCTCGGCGCCGACCCCGTTCGCGAGCTGCAAGCCCACCCCGCGCGCGTCCATCGCCCGGGGCGAGAACCGGAGCATCGGCCAACTCCAGCCCCCGGCAGCCGGGTTCAGACCGGCCGCCCCGGCCGTCGGCCGCCCGTCGCCCGACCAACTCCCGCGCCCGACCACCGGGTTCGTCGGCCGCTCGGCCGAACTCCGCAAGCTCGGCGAGCTGTTGCCGCACGGCGCGGGCCTCGGCGTCCTGGTCGGCCCGGCCGGCACCGGGAAGACCGCCACCGCCGTACGGTGGGCGCACGACGCCGCGGCCGCCTTCCCGGACGGGCGGCTCTTCGCCGACCTCAACGGCTTCGGCCCCGGCCGGCCCGCCGAACCGGCCGCCGTGCTCGGCCGGTTCCTCCTCGCCCTCGGCGTGCCACAGGCCGCGCTGCCCGGCGACCGGGCGGCCCGCGCCGCGCTCTACCGGTCGCTCACCCGCGAGCGCCGGCTGCTGGTGGTGCTGGACAACGTCCGCGACACCCGGGGCCTCACCGACCTGCTGCCGTCCGGCCCGTACGGCGCGACCGTGATCACCAGCCGCAGCAGCCTGGAGGACCTGGTGGTCGCCGAGGGCGCCGCCCCGCTGCGGCTCGGCCCGCTGCCCGCCGAGGACGCCCGCCGCCTGCTGGAGCACCTGCTCGGCCGCGCCCGGGTGGCCGCCGAGCCCGAGGCCGCCGACCGGCTGGCCGAGCTCTGCGGACGGCTGCCGCTCACCCTGCGGATCACCGCCGCCCGGCTGGCCACCCGCCCCGGCTGGGCGATCGCCGACCTGGTGCCCGAACTCGCCGACGAGCGGACCAGGTTGAACGCCCTGGACACCCGGGGCAGCACCAGCCTGCGGGCCTCCCTCGACCTGACGCTCGCCCACATCCCGGACACGGCCGCCCATCTGCTGGCCCTGCTCGCCGTCCACCCGGGCACCGAGACGGACGTCCCGGCGGCGGCCGCGCTGCTCGGCGCCGACCCCGCCGAGGCGGGCGGCGCGCTCGCGGCGCTCGCCGCGCACCACCTGCTCACCGAGACCTCCCCCGGCCGCTACCGCCGCTGCGACCTGATCCGGCTGTACGGCACCGAACTCCTCGACGCGCGGCCGGCGGGCGAGCGCACCGCGGCCACCGCGGCCCTGGCCGACCACTACCTCGCGGCGGTGGCCCACGGCGCCGCCCTGCTCCAGCCCGCCCCCGGCGCGGGCGCCGACAGCGCCGCCGGCCGCACCGGCCGTCCGCGCTTCCCCACCGTCCGCTCGACCCTGGACTGGTTCCAGGCCGAGGAGCCCGCCGTCCGCGGCCTGGTCGCCGCCACCGCCGAGGGCGGCGACGCCCACCGCGCCTGGCAACTCGCCTACCGTGCCGACGGCCTCTACTACAGCGTCGGCCGCCGCGCGGACCGGCTGGCCTGCCTGCGGACCGGGCTCGACGCGGCCGGCCGCACCGGCGACCCGGCGGCCGTCGCCGCGATGGAGGCCGTGACGGCCCGCGCCCTGAGCGGCCGGGGCCGGACGGCGGAGGCGCACCGGCTGGCCCGCCGGGCGGTCGACCGCACCGACGGGACCGCCGACACCGTCCGGGTGCAGGCCCTCACCGTGCTGGCCGTGACCACGGCGGCCGGCGGGCGGCCGACCGAGGCGGTCCGACTGGGCGAGCAGGCGATCGCCCTCGCGGAGGCGCACGGCCATGCCGAGCACGCCCCCTACGCGCTCAGCAACACCGCCGGGTTGTACGGCCTCGCGGGCGAGCCCGCGCGTGCGCTGCGGCGCGCGCGCGAGGCCCGCGCGCTGCTCGCCGAGCACCCGCTGGCCGTCTTCCACCTGTCCGCGATGATCAACGAGGCGCACGCCCTCCACCTGCTCGGCCGGTCCGCGGAGGCGGAGAAGGCCTGGCGGCAGACGCTGGAGCGCTGCCGGCTCGCCGGCGCCGTGCACCTGCACGCGGTCGCCGAACGGCACTTCGCCGACTTCCTGCTCGCCACCGGCCGCGCCCCCGAGGCCGTCTGGACGCTGCGCACGGCACGCGGCCTGTACGGGCGGCTCGGCGACACCGCGGTCGTCCGCCAACTGGACGAACGGCTGGCCGCCTTAGCCGGCTGAGGGCCGCCGCCGTCCGGGTTCCGGGTCCCCCACCCCGGGATCGGCCGGCCCCGGCTCCCCGGTCGACTCCGCCGTCAGCGCCGCCGTCAACGCCGCCACGCCGTCCTCGCCGAAGCGGTGCAGCAGCAGCGCCACCCACTCCACCGCCTGCGTCCGCTCCAGCGGCGTCCACCGCACGGCCGAGGGGTGCTCGTCGACCACCAGCGCCTCGGCGATCCTCCGCAGTCCGTCCGGGACCGCCGTCCGCGGCCCGCGCCGCCCCAGACCGTCCACGGCCAGCCGCCGGGCGGCCGCGACCACCGCCGCCCCGTCGGCCGGGGGCACCGCCCACCCGCCGCCGATCCGCCCGCCCGGCCCGGCGCGCCCGTCGTCCTCGGCCGGCTCCGCCGGCTCGGCCGCGAGCCACCCCGCGACCAACTCCCGGATCCCCGCCTCGCCCACCGCTTCCGCCATGGCAGCCAGCTTGCCAGCACCACGTCCCGTGGTCATCACCGTCACGCTGACGAGTACGGCTGCCGGCCCGTGCCGCGTTCACCACGGGGCCCGGCCGGGCCGACGGCGGCGGACGGTAGCATCGCCGCATGACCTCGTACTGGCACGTCGTGCTGCCACCGCTGTCCGCCTGACCGGGCGCACACACCGGCACGCCTGATCCCGCGCCCCCGGCCGGCCCGCAAGGGCGCCGGGAGTCCGTGTCGTGCGCCCGTTCCGAATCCAGTCCGCCTGCCGGAATCCCGGAATTCGACAACGGAAGTCCACGACTGTGCCGAACCGCGCCTCCACGCCCGCGTCCCCGTCCCTCTCCGCGCCCGCCTCCGCGCCGGCCCGCCGCCCCGGCCCCCTCGCCGGCCCGCTGCCGGTCCTCGCCGCCGCCGTGCTCTGGGGCACCACCGGCACGGCCGGCTCGCTCGCCCCCGCCGGCGCCCCGGCAGCCGCCATCGGCTGCGCCGGGCTGGTGCTCGGCGGGCTGCTGCTCCTCCTGTCCGACCGCACCGCCCGCTCCCTGCCCAGGACGTGCACGCCCCGCGAACGGCGGCTGCTGGTCCTGGGCGCGCTCGCGGTGGCCGGGTACCCGCTCACCTTCTACCCCGCCGTGGCCCGCACGGGGGTGGCGGTGGCCACCGTGATCGCCCTCGGCAGCGCTCCGGTCTTCACCGGCCTGCTGGCCTGGCTGACCGGCGGCCACCGCCCCACCGCCCGCTGGACCTGCGCCACGGCGACCGCGGTGCTCGGCTGCGCCCTGCTGGTGCTCGGCCCGCAACTCACCGGCGGCGCCACCGCCACGGACCTCCCCGGCGTCCTGCTGGCGGCCCTCGCCGGACTCTCCTACGCGGCCTACTCGCTCGTCGGCGGCCGCCTCATCGCCCACGGCCACCCGTCCGCCGGGGTGATGGGCGCGATGTTCGGCGCGGCCGCCGTGCTGGTCCTGCCGGTGCTGCTGATCGGCGACCCGCACTGGCTGACCGCGCCGCGCGGGCTGCTCGTGGTGCTGCACCTGGGCGTGGTCACCACCTTCCTCGCCTACCGCCTCTTCGGCCGCGGCCTGCGCCACACCTCCGCCCAGACGGCCACCGCCCTGACGCTCGCCGAACCCGCGGTCGCCGCCGTCCTGGGCGTCGCCGCCCTCGACGAACGCCTCCCCGCCGCCTCCTGGTCAGGCCTCGCCGTCCTCACCCTCGCCCTCGCCGTCCTCACCACCCCCGTCCACCGCCGCTGACAGATCAGCCGTCCGCCGCTCCCGAGGGGCCCAGGTGCCCCTCGGTGGTGGTGCGGGTGATCAGCGGGCGGTCCCAGAGGGCGAGGAGGGCATTGGCCACCTCCACGACCGCCGAGGGGTGCTCGTCGCCGCGCACCGTGACGCAGGCGGCGGACAGTCCCCGCGGAACCGCTCCAGCGTCCAGGAGGACGCGCCACTCGTCCGGCCCGAGTGCGAGGTACTCCAGCCCCGGCAGACCGGTGACCTCCAGCGGGTCGGCCAGCCTGCCGGGCTGCGCCGTGAGGGTGCGCACCCGCGGCAGCCCGGCGATCGGGGCGAGGCCGACGGGCGTGCCGCTCCGGCCGAGGATCTCCACGACCTCCAGGTCGGGGTGGGCGGCGGACGCGAGGTCGGCCACGTCGTATCCTCCGCCGACCCGGGCCGTGGCCGGCCACAGCTGCTCCGGGCCGCCGGCCGGGATGCTGCTCTTGAAGTGGTTCAGGACCAGCTCCGTCAGGGACTCGCCGTACAGTTCGGCGCCGATGCTCTCCTCGTGGCCGATGAGGATGACCTGGCCGAGGTGGCCGCCCGGACCCGGTGTCAGGTCGACGGCGTAGGTGTCACCGCCGTTGCTGCCGAAGGCGATCCAGCCCGGCGAGCCGACCAGGCCCTGGACGGCGGCGTCGGGCGGGGTGACGACCGCCGTCGTCGCCGCGAACCGCCACGGGCACGGCCGCCGGATCGAGTCGGCCGTGAACAGCCATTCCGGGGAGAGGAGTTCGCAGCCGACCGCGGAATCGGCGGCCTCCTCCTCCGCGAAGTCGGCCTCCCGGTCCCCCGATCCCTCCGGGCCGGCCGGGCACACCCTGGTCACGCGATAGAGCGCTTTGAGCTCCTCGGGCAGGGCGACGCCGAGCCGTTCCTCGGCGGCGGCGATCTCCTCCTCGGTCGCGCCGACGGCGTCGGGGAGCCGCTCGCGCAGCGTCCGTTCCAGCAGGGCCGGGTCCGCGGACGGCGCCGTCACCGCCCCGGGCACCGGTTCGGGCTGGCGGCGCCAGGGCTCGGCGACGGCGTCCTCGACCAGGACGAGCGTGCCCGGGCTCGGGCTCGCGAAGGCGCCCGGGAACTCCGTCGCGGAGCCGGCGTCGAACACCTGCAGGACCGTCCGGCCGTCCGGCGAGATGTCCGCCGCGAACATCACCTCGCTAACGCCCGCCTCCGCGAGCGCACGCTGCACCGGCGCCGCGGCCCGCTCGGCGGACTGCCGGTCGAGGGGCAGCCGCCACCCCGTCGACCCGACACTTCCCACCACGTGGCCGGGTGCGGCGGCCAGGCGGTCGGCGTGCTCGGCCCGAAGGAGCGTCAGCAGCGGCTCCCAGGTGTCGAAGTCGTCGAGCGCGGGCACAGGTGTCCTCCGGGGCGTGCGGCGGTCGTGGGTAACGCTCCGGAGGACCGTAGCGGCCGTCACCGACAACCGCGCCGAACCCGGCCGGGGGCTTCCGGGGCGGGAGTCCCCTCATGCCTCCAGCGCCGCCAGGCGGCGTGCCAGGGCCGGGTTGGGGCGGCCCTCGGCGGTGTGGAGGGCGAGGGCGCGGCGCCAGCAGTCGGCGGCTTCTCCCGGGCGGTCGAGTTCGGCGAGGACGGCGCCGTTGAAGTCGAGGGCGAGCAGGGCGAGCCGGGTGTCGCCGTGCTCCTCGGCGACGGCGAGTGCCGCGTGGGACGCGGCGAGCGCCTCCTCCGCCCGGCCGAGGACGCGCAGGGCCTCCGCCCGGCTGAAGCGCAGCGTGCCCTGGAGCGGGTCGTCGGGGTGGTCTCGGAGAAGGTCGAGGGCGCGGTCGGTGTGGGCGAGCCCGCGCTCCGCCTCCCCGACCCGGTGCAGGCAGTGGGCGAGGTGGTCCAGGGCGCGGGCGGTCGACGGGCCGTCGCCGCGCGCCTCGCAGGAGGTGGCGACGCGTTCCAGCACGGCGATGGCCCGGTAGCCGCGGCCGGACGCCGCGAGGGTCCCGGCGAGCGCGGTGAGGCACCGGTCGCGGACGGCGGTGTCGTCGACGCCCCCGGCGTCGAGGACGGCCCGTTCGGCGGCCTCGGCGGCCTCGGTGAAGCGCTTCCGGGAGACCAGGGCGAGGCCCAGGTCGGTCCGCAGCCGGAGCCGGGCGGTCCGGTCCCCGAGGCGTTCGGCCGCGGCCAGGCCCTCCCGGGCGAGTTCCTCCCACGCGTCCGGGTGGGCGCCGTCGTGGTAGTGCAGCGGCCCGCAGCCGTGGGCGAGCCGCCACGCCTCCGCGTCGAGGCCGTGCGCGGCACCGGCGCGGGCCAGGGCCGGCAGGGAGGGCCGCACCCGGCTGAACCACGCCACGGCGCCCGCCTGCTCCCCCGGCTCGCCCGATCCGGCGGAGGCCGCCTCGGCGGTCTCCGCCCACTGGCCGAGCAGCCGGCGCAGCGCGTCCGCCCGTTCGCCGGCCGGGAGCCCGGCGGCGAGTCCGGCCGCGTACCGGCGCACCGGACCGGGCCGCTCGAACCGCCCCGGCCCGGTCTGTTCCACCAGCCGGGCGGCGACGAGCGCCGCGAGCAGCTCGCCCGCCCGGGGCTGCGGCACCTCGCCGAGCGCGGCCACGTCCCGCGCCTCCAGGCTCCCGCCGGGGAGCAGGCCGGTCAGCGCGAAGACCCGCCCGGCCTCGGGCGGCAGGCCCCGCAGGCCCACCCGGAGGGCCGCCGCCACAGCGTCCGCTCCCGCCCGCCGCTCCTCGGCCAGCTCCTCCACCAGGGCGGCGGCGCTCCCGCGACCGGCCGCGAGCCGGGCACCCACCACCCCGACCGCGAGCGGCAGTCGCTCGCAGAGCGCGGCCAGCCGGGCGGCGGCCTCCGGTTCCCGGGCGACCCGCCCGGCGCCGGCCGCGGCGGCGAGCAGGCGGACCGCCTCGGCGGGGGCCGGCGCGTCGAGCGGCAGCGGGACGGCGCCCTGGCGGGCGACCAGGTCGGCGGTGAGCCGGGAGCGGCCGGTGACCAGGACCAGCACCCCGGGGTGGCCGGGCAGCAGCGGTTCGACCTGCTCGGCGGAGCGGGCGTCGTCGAGCAGGAGCAGCAGCCGGCGGCCGGCGGTCACCGTGCGCAGCAGGGCGGCGCGTTCGGCGGTGCCGGCCGGGAGTTCGCGCCCGTCGGCGCCCTCGCCCGAGCCCTCGCCCGAGCCCTCGCCGGCGCCGAGGTCGCGGAGCAGCGCGGCCAGGGCGGCGGCGGGGGTGAGCGGGGCGGTGTCGTCGTCGCCCCGGAGGTCGACGGTGTGCCGGCCGTCGGGGAAGCGGTCGGCACGGCTCTCGGCCCAGGCGTGGGCGAGGCGGGTCTTGCCGACGCCGGCGGGCCCGGTGAGCAGCAGGGGGCGGCCGTCGGCGGCGGCCACGGCCGCGTCGAGGCGGGCGAGTTCACCGGTCCGCCCGAGGAACCCGCCCGGTTCGTCGGGCAGTTCACCGCTCCGCGTCGCACCGTTCCAGTCCGCGGGCGGCGCGGGCCGTTCGAGGCAGCGGGCGAGGAGCGCGGCGGCGCTCGCGCGCCCCGGTTCGGCGGCGAGCAGGGCCGTCAACTGGGCCACCACGTCCGGCATCCGGCCGTCGGCCCCGTCCCACCGGACGAGGGCGTCGGCGGCGAGCCGTTCGACGGCCCGCCAACGCGCGGCGGTCAGCGGCGGTCCGGCCTCGGCGGCGAGCCGGGCGGAGCCGCACCCGTCGAGGGCGGGCCCGCGCCAGAGCGCGAGCGCGGCGCCCAGCAGGCCCGGGGCGTCGGCGGCGGGCTCCTCGGCGGCGGCGCGGAGCCGCTCGAAGCGGTGCGCGTCGACGGCGTCGGGGTGACCGAGCAGCGCGTAGCCGGCGCCCCGGGTGACCAGGTGGAGCCCGTCCGGGTCCTCGGGTATGGAGCCGGCCGGGGGTGCGCCGTCGGCGGCGGCCGCGAGCAGACGGCGCACGGCGGTGACGTGGCCCTGGAGCGCCGAGCGGGCGGTGGCCGGCGGGGCGCCGTCCCAGACCAGGTCGGCCAGCCGCTCGGTCGGGACGCTCCGGCCGAGGTCCAGGGCGAGTGCGGCGAGCAACGCGCGCCGCTTGGGGCCGGGTTGCGGCAGGACCCTGCCGTGGTCGTCCTGGACCTCGAACCGTCCGAGCAGATTGATGCGCACTGCCGCTCCCCACCGCGTTCCGATCAGCCGATCAGGGGGAGAGCATAGGGAATGTCTGGATTGGTCCACACCTTTACTGGTGGGCGCCCGTTGTCCCGAACTGCGCCGCACCGCACGCCTCGTGACGGAAGAACGGCCTTCGCCCCGGGCGCCGGCCTCAGGGCCTCAGGCGCCGACCTCGCCGTCGATCGCCTCCCGCAGGAGGTCGGCGTGCCCGTTGTGCCGGGCGTACTCGTGGATCAGGTGCAGCATCACCAGCCGCAGCGAGACCTCCGCCTTCCAGCGCGGCTGGTACCCGGTGACGTCCAGCGACCGCGCCTCCCGCTCGATCCGCCGGGCGTGCTCCACCTCCGCCTCCCAGACCGCGAACGCCTCGGCGCGGTCCGCGCCGGTCGTGTCGTAGGCGGCCTGGTAGTCGCCCTCCGGGGACCAGACCAGCGGGACGTCCTCCCCGTCGATCACCCGCCGGAACCACGTCCGCTCGACCTCCGCCAGATGGCGCACCAGGCCCAGCAGCGTCAGGGTCGACGGCGGGCTCGACCGCTGCCGCAGCTGCTCGTCCGTCAGCCCGGCGCACTTCATCGCCAGCGTCCCCCGGTGGAAGTCCAGGTACGCCCGCAGCGTCTCGCGCTCACCACCGGTCAGCGGCGGCGCGACCCGCCCGTCCCCCGTGTCCATCCCCATGACGACGCTCCTCGTCTTCCTCGCATCCGAACGATCGCGGCGCCCAGTCTTCCAGGGCGCCGGGCCGTCCCGCCGATCTTTTCCGGCGGCCGGGCCGCGCCGCCGATCAGCCGCTCGGCGGCCAGACCGTGGACGTGCACCGGTCCGGGGTCCGCCCCCGGGTCGAGCAGCGCGGAGAACGCGCCGGTCTGCCGCCCCGGAACCGAAGTCATCACAGTAAGCATGCTCATCATCTGGTATCACTCACAACCCGATTGGCCTGCGTGTTGTCGCGCGAAACCACTTCCTTCGGGTAGTTCCGAGTTGGGCATGTTGGGGTACGTACTGCGGCGCGCGCCCGCGAGGGGCCCGGAGCACCGGCCCCCCGCCCGTCGCCGCCACCCAGCGGCCGCCGCCACTACACACGAGGAGCCCGAGCGAGCCATGAGCCAGGACCGCATCCCCGGACCGGTACGCCAGACCTACGGCGCCGACGATCTGTCACGGACCGCCGGCTTCGGCGGCGGATTCATCAACTTCGGCGACTGGAGCGGCATCCGCACCGACGCGCCCACCCCGGAGGACCGCGTCCGCAGCCAGGAGGACCTCTACCGCCGGGTGCTGCGCGCCTTCCCGGGGCCGCGGGAGTCGCTGCGGCTGGGCGAGGTCGGTTGCGGGCGCGGACTGGGCGCGGCGCTCGCGCTCTGCGAGTTCCGCTTCGCGGCGGTGACCGGCGTCGACATCCACCCGGACCAGATCGAGCGCGCCCGCGCCGTCAACGCCAAGGCCCTGGCGACCTTCCCGGACCGGCTGGGCTACTCGCTGGGCTCGGCGGACGACCTGCCGTTCGCGGACGCCTCGCTGGACGGCGTGTACTCGGTCGAGGCGGCGCAGCACTTCCGCGAGCTGACCGGGTTCGCCCGCGAGGCGGCCCGGGTGCTGCGGCCGGGCGGGCGGCTGGTGGTCACCACGTTCTTCAGCGCCGACGGGCCGGACGTCGCCGAGCGGCTGAGCATCCTGCTCGGCAGCTTCGCCAACGGGCTGGACGTCGCCCACCCGCTCGACGCGTTCACCGCCGACCTCTCGGCGGCCGGCTTCACCGACCTCCGCACCGAGTCCATCGGGGCGGACGTGTGGCCGGGGCTGGACCGGTTCCTGGCGGGCGCCGTCCCGCGCGGCCACTGGACCCGCAACTTCCTCAGCACCTGGCGCGACGGCCTGCTCGACTACCACCTCGTCACCGCCACCCGCCGCTGACCGGACGGCCGCCGACCGGGCGGCCCGGAGCCGGCCGCCCGGCCCGGAGCGGTCCCCGCCCGCCACGGGGATCGCTCCGCCGCGGGGCCACGTCGGCCCCGGGGGCCGCGCCGGCCCCGGGCCCGCGTCAGCCCTGGTGGACCAGCAGCGCCGTCCGGACGGCCGATTCGAGCGCGCCCTCGACCCAGGCCGGCTTGGTGGAGGTGTGGTCCCCCGCGAAGTGCAGCGGCCCCTCGGAGCCCGGGATGTCCGGGAACAGCTCCGCGTGCTGGCCGGGCAGCAGCACCGAGGCCTCGCCGTAGGCGTAGTGGTCGCGCACCCACGACTGGGTCTTGCTCCTGGTCGTGAAGAAGACCTCGCAGCGGCGCCCGAAGATCGCCTGCACCCCGGCGAGCGCCCGCAGGTAGCGTTCCTCGTCGGCGTACGCGTCCCACTTGAGCGCGTCGTCGGACCAGCTGTAGGAGGCGAGCACCACGCCGCCGTCACTGCCCTCCATCGGGTGGGCGTGCTCGAAGTAGACGAACCGGTTGGCGTTGTCGCTCACCGAGCCGCCGCCGCGGATGTGGGCGGCCTCCGGAGCGCCGCCGACCGGGCGGAAGTCCGCGAAGCACGTCCTGAGGTCCTCCGGGACGCTCACCCCGAGCTGCCGCACGGAGTCGTGCGCGCCGAGGTGGCGGCCGTCCTCGACCCGGCCCGCCCGGTAGCGCTCGTAGAGCCCGGCCTCGATGCCGTCCAGCGCGGCCTTCCACTCCTCCTCGGTGAACTCCCACCAGCGGCGGGAGAACTCCAGCAGCACCTTGGTCGCGGCGTCGTAGTGCAGCTCGGTGATCGCGCGCCGCTTGCCGTAGCCGAGCGGCGGCTCGAAGGCCACGTGCCGCAGCCCGGCGAACGGGACGGTGATGATCGCCTCGTCGCCCTCGAAGACCTCGGTGACCCCGCCCCTGCCGCTCTGGCCGTCCTCGGAGACGGTGTGCACCCGGACCTTGCCGCCCTCCCGGTCGATGCGCACCGCCCGCCGGTCGAACCGCACCTTGCCCTTGACGGCCGCGTAGAGGGCGTCGACGAGCCGGGCCGTGCCGCCCTTGATCTCCCAGAACTTCGTCTTCGGGTCGATCAGCGCGGCGGACAGGAAGCTGTGCACGAAGGAGAGGTGCAGCCGGGAGGTGACGTTCTGGAGGGTGCCGACGAGGTCGACGGTCCTGATGTCCAGGCCGGCCTCCTCGGTGAGGTACCGGTACATCGACCAGTGGCCGTAGCGCCGCAGGACGGTGGACCAGCCCTCGACGAGGGCCGCGCCCTCCTTGCCGCGGACCAGCGCGAGCGCGGGTTCGAGCGCCGCGGCGTAGATGGCGGCGGCGGTCCGGCCGCGGTCGGCGCCGGTGACGCCGAAGCTCCCGTTGACCTCCCTGGGGTCGGCCTCGTAGTCGGCCCGCCGCACGTGCAGGCCGTTGACGTGGATCCAGGCCCGGTTGGCCCGGACCGAGGGGTTCGCCACCTCCACGTCCACCAGCAGGAACTCCTGGCGCGGCAGGTCGTACTTGTCGAGCAGCGCCATCACCAGCGGGTGGCTCTCGGGCAGCCGCATCGCGCCGGCCTCGGCGTACTGCTTCGGGTCGGCGAACGGCTGCCGGCCGTTCTCGTGGCCGCCCTCGCGGAAGGTCTTGATCCGGCCGCCGGCCCGGTTGCCGTTGGCCTCGATGACGACGACGTCGTGGCCCGCCCGGTTGAGCAGGTCGGCGGCGAGCAGCCCGGCCGGTCCGGCGCCGACGATCAGGACCCGCTTGGTCGCGCGCGCCCGCGCGGCCGGCAGGCCGTCCCGGACGATCTTCAGATAGCCGGGGACGAGCGGCCGGTCGTGCTCGTCGTAGACGGCGATCGCGCGGGCCACCGTCGTGTAGGCCTGCTCGTCGGTGCCCGGGGGCACCGCGGCCGGGGCGACGGCCGGCGGCGCGGCCGGGGCGAGCGCCGCCGCGGGCGCGGCGGAGGCGGCGGTGAGCCCGGCGGCGAGCACCGAGGCCCCGGTCATCGTGACGACGGTACGCCGCGAGGGCCCGCCGGGTGACGCCCCGCCGTCGGCGGTCGTCGTGGTGGATCGTGTGTCGGTAGCGCGGACATCCGAAGTGGTCATGGCGCACCACTCTTGGCGCACACTCGACGCAGCGGAACCGACATCACCCGGACGGGAAGATCAACCACTCGATCGGATTCGGACTCCCGCGCCTCATTGACGCCCCCGCAGCACGGTTCGCCGGCCCTCCCCCGTGCCGACCGCCGTCCTGCCGGGCAGACACGTAGTGGACGGCACCGCCGTCGGCGCGGCCGCACACCGGCCCCGCCCCCGCCCGCCCCTGGAGCCCTCCATGACCCCGCCCGACTCCGGCGCCACCACCGCGGCGCCCCGCTTCCCGGCCGGCTTCCACTGGGGCGCCGCCACCTCCGCCTACCAGGTCGAGGGCGCGGCCGCCGAGGACGGCCGCACCCCGTCGATCTGGGACGCCTTCTGCCGCACCCCCGGCAAGGTCCACCGGGGCGACACCGGCGACGTGGCCGCCGACCACTACCACCGCTTCCGCGAGGACGTCCGGCTGATGGCCGAACTCGGCCTCACCGCCTACCGGTTCTCGATCGCCTGGCCGCGGGTCCGGCCCACCGGCCGCGGCCCCGCCTGCGAACGCGGGCTGGACTTCTACCGCCGCCTCGCCGACGAACTGCTCGCCGCCGGGATCACGCCCGTCGCCACGCTCTACCACTGGGACCTCCCCCAGGAGCTGGAGGAGGCCGGCGGCTGGCCCGAGCGCCGCACCGCCGAGCACTTCGCCGACTACGCGGCCCTCGCGGGCGAGGCGCTCGGCGACCGCGTCACCCAGTGGACCACCCTCAACGAGCCCTGGTGCAGCGCCTTCCTGGGCTACGGCTCCGGCGTGCACGCCCCCGGCCGCACCGACCCGGTGGCCGCCCTGCGCGCCGCCCACCACCTCAACCTCGGCCACGGCCTGGCCGTCGCGGCGCTGCGCTCGGTGCTGCCCGCCGGGGCCCGGGTGTCGGTGGCGCTCAACCTGCACGCGGTGCGCCCGCTCACCGCGTCCGCCGCCGATCGGGACGCCGCGCGCCGGATCGACGCGGTCGGCAACCGGGTGTTCCTCGGCCCGATGCTGGACGGCGGCTACCCCGAGGACCTGCTCGCGGACACCGCGCGGCTCACCGACTGGTCCTTCGTCCGCCCCGGTGACCCGGCCGCGATCCACCAGCGCCTGGACTGGCTGGGCGTCAACTACTACACCCCCAGCGTGGTCTCCGCCGCCCCCGAGGGCACCGACCCCGCCCGGGAGGACGGCCACGGCGCGAGCGGCGCCTCCCCCTGGCCCGGCGCCGACCGGGTCGGCTTCCACCGGGCCCCGGGCGAGCGCACCGCGATGGACTGGGCCGTCGACGCGTCCGGCCTGTACGAACTGCTCACCGCGCTCGCCCGCAGCCACCCGCAACTGCCGCTCATGGTCACCGAGAACGGCGCGGCCTACCCCGACGAGCCCGGCCCGGACGGCACCGTCGACGACCCCGACCGCAGCGCCTACGTGCACGCCCACCTCGCCGCCCTGCACCGGGCCGTCGCCGAGGGCGCCGATGTGCGCGGCTACTTCCTCTGGTCGCTGCTGGACAACTTCGAGTGGGCGTACGGCTACGCCAAGCGCTTCGGCCTGGTCCACGTCGACCACCGCACCCTGGCCCGCACCCCGAAGTCCAGCGCCCACTGGTACGCCCGGGTCGCCCGGACCGGCACCCTGCACCCGCCGGGCACCGTCCGAGCAGGGGTCTCGACGGGCGTCCGGGCGGTGCAGCAGACTCTCCACGACGGCTCCCACCGCGCCCACCCGCACCAACCGCCGCGTCCGAACCAGCACATCGGAGAACCACCACGGTGACTACGAGTCGACAACTGGAGATACGCTTCGCCGACGGCCGCTCCGGCAGCGGACCCGCCACCTGGGGCCAGCGGGCCATCTGGGACATCGTCAACCGCCTCGCCCCCGCCGACCGCCCCCGCTACAACATCGCCACCGCCGCCCCGCTCGACCCGGGCCTGCCGCTGCCGGCCGTCCTGGACGCCCTCGGGCACCTGCTCCACCTGCACGACTCCCTGCACACCCGGCTGCTGCCCGAGCCGGACGGCACCGGCCTGCGCCAGCACGTCGATCCGGCCGGCCGGCTGACGGTGCACGTCCGCGACTGCGCGGCGGACGCCGGGCGGGACGAACTCGGCGCCGTCGGCGGCGCGTTGCACGAGGAGCTGGCCGGCCGACCGTTCGACTGCGCCACCGAGTGGCCGATCCGGGCCGGCCTGGTGGTCGCCGACGGCCTGGCGCGGCACATCTCCCTGGTGCTGTCCCACACCGCGGTGGACGGCACCGGCATGGGCCGGCTGGTCCGCGACCTCAGCGAGCTGGCCGTGGGCACCGCCCCGGACGCCGTGCGGGCCGCCCGCTCACCCCGACAGCCGCTGGAGGAGGCCGCGTTCCAGACCTCGGAGCGCGGCCTCAAGCGCGATGCCAACGCCCGCGCGCACACCCTGCGCAAGCTGCGCTCCGCCCCGCCCCGGCTCTTCCCGCCGAACGGCGCGCACACCCGGGCCGGGACCGGCTCCACCGAGCGGTTCCCGAACGCCGTGCTCAGCTCGCCCGCCCTGCTGCGGGCGGTCGACACGGTCGCCGCAGCGCACCGGGCCGGCTCCTCCGCCGTCCTGCTCGCGGCCGCCGCCGCGATGACGGCCCGGCTGGCCGGCCGCTCGGACGCGGTCCTCCAGGTGGTGGTCAACAACCGCTTCCTGTCCGGCCTGACCGACGCCGTCAGCGTGGTCGCCGGCGACGCCCTGCTCCACCTCCCCGACGTCGACGGCGAGTTCGGCGAGGTGGTGCGCCGCACCCATGCCGCCTCGATCGCCGCCTACCGGCACGCCTACTACGACCGGCGGCTGCTCGACGCGGAGGTCGAGCGCCTCACCGCCGAGCAGGTGCCGCTCGCCGACCGCTCCTGCGTCTTCAACGACACCCGCGAACTGCTCCCGAGCGGCCTGGCCGCGCAGTCCGCGCCGACCGGGGGCGAGGACGGGCGCACCACGCTCGACTGGCCCGTCGACTTCGACCCGCGCCCCGGGCTGACCTACGCCCTGGACGCCCTGAGCACTCCCACCGCCCTGCAACTCGCCATGACCGCCGACCCGGCGGTGCTCCCCCGGCCCGCGATGGAGCGCTTCCTCTACGGCGTCGAGGAGCTGGTGCTCACCGAGGAGCGCGCCCTCCGGCCCTGACCGCAGCACACCGGGGCCCGTCCGTCCGCTCACGTCCGGACGGCCGGGCCCCGGCCCGCATGGCTGATGGGCCGTCAGCGCGTGTGCTCGTGCACGTTGTTGGTCTGCTGGATCTTCTTCCAGGACTTCGGCTCCGGCCGCGTACCCGTCGTGGCGCCCGGCGCGAGGCCCGCCGCGGCCGGGGCCGGGACCCCGATGCCGTCCGACCCCGCCGCCGGCCTGCCCACGGTGAACAGCCAGGTGGTGAAGAGCGTGCCCAGCGGCCGGCCGGAGATCTGCTCGGCGTACGCCTGGAACTGCTGGACAGTGGCGTTCCCGAACTTGTGCTCGGCCGCCCAGCCCTTGAGGATCTTGAAGAAGGTGGCGTCGCCGACGGTGTTGCGCAGCGCCTGCAGGGTGATCGCGCCCCGGTCGTAGACGGCACCGGCGAACTGCTGGTCCGCGCCCGGGTCGCCCGGCTTGACCGACCAGAACGCGTCGGTGGCGGGGTAGTAGTCGTAGAAGAAGTCGGCCAGCTCCTGGGGGGTGCCCTCGTTCTCGTGCTCCGACCAGAGCCACTGCGCGTACCGGGCGAAGCCCTCGTTGAGCCAGATGTCGCTCCAGCGCTGCACCGAGACGCTGTCGCCGTACCACTGGTGGGCCAGCTCGTGCACCACGACGGAGGTGTTGGAGCCGCGGGCGAACTGCGCGGGGCTGTAGAAGATCTGCCCCTGGGTCTCCAGGGCGTAGCTGGTGGGCACGTTGGGCACGTAGCCGCCGACCGTGTCGAACGGGTAGGCGCCGAAGACGGTGCTCAGCCAGTCGGTCAGCTCGCCGGTGCGCTCGACGCTGGCCCGCGCCGCGCCGGCGTTGACGCCGAGGTCCGGGCTGTAGGCGGTGATGACGGGGAGCCCGCCCGGGGTGGTGTCCTGGCGGACGTCGAACTTGCCGATCGCCAGGGTGGCCAGATAGGTGGCCTGCGGCTTGGTCTGCCGGTAGTTGTAGCGGGTCCAGCCGGGCCGCTGGCTGGTGGTCCGGGTGCCGTTGCTGATCACCTCGGTGCCGTTGGGCACCAGCACCGAGACGTCGAAGGTGGCCTTGTCGGTGGGGTGGTCGTTGCTCGGGTACCACCAGGCGGCGCTCTCGGGCTCCTGGGCGGCCACGCCGCCGTCGGGGGTGCGGCGCCAGGCGGAGTAGCCGCCGCGCTGGACCTGGCCGGGCTTGTCGGCGTAGCGGACGACGACGGTGATCGGGCTGCCCTTGGCGATCGTCCGGGCCGGGGTGATCTCCAGTTCCTGCTCGCGGGAGGTGGCGAACGACGCGGCGCGCCCGTTGACCAGCACCTCCTTGACCTGGAGCACGAAGTCCAGGTTGAAGCGGGTGAGGTCCTGGGTGGCGGTGGCCAGGACGGTGGTGGTGCCCTCCAGCTCGTCGGTGGCGGGCTGGTACTTCAGCCGGATGTCGTAGTGGGAGACGTCGTAGCCGCCGTTGCCGGCGAAGGGATAGTAGGGATCGCCGACGCCCGCGGCTCCCGGGCCGGCCTGGGCCGCGGAGGCGGGGACGGACAGGAGCAGGGCGAGCGCGCCGGCAGCGGCAGAGACGATCAGCCTCTTGCGCACAGTGGTCCTCCACAGGGTCACTGGGACAACGGGTCGGATCGATCCTTGTCCCGACCACCCCGGGCCTACGCCTGAACAATGAGATGTTCATAAGAAGATACAGGCCGACATCATGCCGCCTCCGGCATGTGACGACCCGTCATGAAGGTCCGACGACCCGTCATGCGCCGAACGGCCGGACACCCCCGAACGGCCGGACGCTCCCGTGCGGCCGGACACCCCGTGCAGCCGGACCCGCTACGCCCCCAGGGCCACCGGTGCCCGCACCAGCGAGCCGTACTCGGTCCACGAGCCGTCGTAGTTCTTGACGTGCGGGTACCCGAGCAGCTCGGTCAGCGCGAACCAGGTGTGCGCCGAGCGCTCCCCGATCCGGCAGTAGGCGATCACCTCGCGCTCCGGCTCGACGCCCTCCCCGCCGTACAGCGCCCGCAGCTCCTCCGCCGAACGGAAGGTGCCGTCCTCGTTGGCCGCCCGCGACCACGGGATGTTGACCGCGCCGGGAATGTGGCCGGGCACCTGCGCCTGCTCCTGCGGCAGGTGCGGCGGCGCCAGCGCCTCGCCCCGGTACTCGGCGGGCGAGCGGACGTCCACCAGCACCGCGTCCGCCCCCGGCTTGGCGAAGACCTCCGCCTTGGCCAGCACCTCGTCCCGCAGCGCCCGCACCTCGGGGTGCTCGGGCCCGGTCAGCCGGTAGGCGCTGTGCTGGTAGTCCATGACCTCCTCGGTCAGCTCGCGCCCCTCCAGCTCCCACTTCTTGCGCCCGCCGTCCAGCAGCCGCACCGGACCGTAGCCGCGCAGCCGCAGCAGCCAGTAGGCGTAGGCGGCGAACCAGTTGTCGTTGCCGCCGTACAGCACCACGGTGGTGTCGTCCTCGACCCCGGCGGCGCGCAGCAGGTGCTCGACGCCCGCGCGGTCGGCGTAGTCGCGGCCGACCGGGCTGTGCAGGTCGGCGGTCCAGTCCCAGCCGATCGCGCCGGGCAGGTGACCGCGGGCGTAGGCCGCGGTGTCCTCGTCCACCTCGACCACCCGCAGGGTGCCGTCGTCCAAGTGGTGGGCCAGCCATTCGGTGCCGACCAGCGCCTCGGGGTGTGCGTAGCCGTTGCCGGTCATCGCCGCCCTCCCTTCACGCGGGGACCCTTCGAACCTACGTCCGCACCCCCGCCCCCGGCCACCCGGCGCGCGCCCTACCGGGCCGGCCAGGGCACCTCGTCGCGCTTCTCGTAGCGGTACCCGGCGGCCTCCCAGCGGGCGCCCTCCTCGGCCAGCCGGGTCCTGAACCGCTCCCAGGAGTGGCTCTCCCTGGACGACCAGCCCAGTTCGGCGAGCGCGGGCAGCCGGGGCAGCAGCATGACGTCGAGCTCCTCCGGGGTGTCCAGGGTCTCCGTCCACAGCGGCGCCTCGACGCCGAGCACGGAGCCGGCGGGCAGCGGCACCAGGGTGTCCGGGTCCCAGGAGTAGGCGGTCCAGACGTCGATGGTGCCGGCCCAGACCAGTCCGAGCGGGTAGCCCGACTCGTACTTCATGTCCAGGTAGCTGCGGCCGGACGGCGACATGATCACCTTGGCGCCGCGCTCGGCGGCCTCCTTCAGCTCGACGTCGCGCCCGGCCCGGCCGTCCCAGAACTGCAGCACCCCGCCCCCGCCCGGGGCGGTCTGGTTCCAGCCGACCGGGGTCTTCCCGGCGGCGAGCACCTGGGCGTTCACCCGCTTCACGAACTCCGCGTACTCGGCCGGGGCCATCTTCTTCACCTCGTCGCCGCCGAGGTGGAGGTACGGCCCCGGGGTGAGCCGGGCCAGCTCGGTGACCACGTCCTGGGTGAAGGCGAAGACCTCGTCGCCGGTCGGGCAGAGCGTGGAGAAGCCGACCTCGATCCCGGTGTACGGCCAGGGACGGGCGCTCTTCGTGCAGTCCAGCTCGGGGTAGGAGGCGAGGATCGCGTTGCTGTGGCCGGGCAGGTCGATCTCGGGGACGACGGTCAGGTAGCGCTCCTGCGCGTAGCGGACGATCTCCTGGTAGTCGGCGGCCGTGTAGAACCCGCCGGGGGTGCCGTCGACCTCGCTGACCGCGCCGACCTTCGTCAGCGCCGGCCGGGCCGGGATCTCGATCCGCCAGCCCTGGTCGTCGCTCAGGTGCAGGTGCAGGTGGTTGAGCTTGTAGAGGGCGAGGCGGTCGATGAACCCCTTGACCTCGTCCGGGGTGAAGAAGTGGCGGGTGACGTCGAGCATCGCGCCCCGGTAGCCGTAGCGCGGGCGGTCCTCGACGGTGACCGGGGCGACCGTCCACTCCGGGGCGCCGCCGACCGGTCGCGGGCTCTCGATCTGCGGCGGCAGCAACTGCCGGAGGGTCTGGGTGCCCCGGAACAGGCCCTCGGGGGCGCGGGCGGTGATCCGCACGCCGGTCGCGTCGGCCGTCAGCCGGTAGCCCTCGGTGCCGGTCGCCTCGGGGAGCGCGGGGTCGAGCAGCAGGCTGATGCCGTCGGCGCCCGCCGGGTCGGCGTCGGCGGCCACCGGGAGCGGCAGCCCGGTCGGGCGGCGCAGCGCCTCGGCGAGCTGCTCGGCGATCCGCCGCACCTCGCCGGCCTGCCGTTCGACGGCCTCCGCCCCGGGGACGGTCCGCACGGCGGTGCGCCCGGTGAGCCGGTAGCCGGGACCGGAGCCGGCGGCGACGGAGAGCGGCACCGGGACGATCCGGTCCGCGGTGCGCGGGCCGGCGGGCACGGCGACGGCCCCCGCCGAACCGGCGTCCTCGCCGCCGATCGCCCGCTGGACCCCGAAGCCGACCGCGGCGAGCAGCAGGACGGCGGCGAGGACCAGCGCTCTGCGGGTCCGGGCGGAGAACCCAGCTGTTCGGATCTGCACGGCCGCTCCCGGTGTCGTCACCCACGCCGCCGGCCGGGTGTTCACGGCCGGTTCACCGGAATGGTCTCAACCAATCGCCGCCGTGTCCCGTGCTTCGTACGAATTCGCTTCGCAGGACTTCCGGCCGCCCGGCCGGCTCAGGAGAAGACCACCGAGCGGACCAGCAGGCGCTCTCCGGCCCGCCCACCCGGCCGCAGCACGAAGTACGTGTCGCCCCCGCAGCCGAAGTCGCGGAAGACGGTGGCGGTCGAGCGGGTCTGGTTCGACGGCGCGAACGCCGGCTCCGCGTCGGTGGCCTCCGGCAGGTCGATGCACGCGCTGCCCTTCGGGTCGATCAGCGCGCCCGCGAAGTCGGAGCCGTACTTGTAGCGGAATTCGCCGTCGGCGGCGTTGGCGGAGACCGGGACGGCGAGGACGAGCACGATCGCACTGGTGGCGGCGAGCACGGCGTTGCGCAGACGCATGGCGGGTGGACCTTTCAAGCGGTACTCGGGTGGTACCTGGGGAATTGGTGCGAGATCACCCTAGAGGCCCAAAAATCGGGGAAACGATTCTGCTTATCCATCCTTTCGGGTGGTTTAAGCGCGTTTCCCGCGACTCCTCCATTCGTCCATTTGCTCGCCCGCCGCTCCCCGGACGCCGCCGCCGGGGCCGACGGAAGGACCGCCGCCGGGACCCTCGGAACCGCTCATCCCGCCGGGGCGGTGAAGAGGTAGCCGGAGTCGATCAGCACCGGCAGGTAGGCCTTCAGCGCCGCCACCGTCTGCGAGCGGTCCCCGCCGCCGTCGTGGTTGAGCACGATCGCCCCGGGGCGCACGTCCTTGAGGATCCGGTCGGTGATCACGCCCGTCCCGGGGCGGGCCCAGTCCCTGGGGTCGACCGACCACGCCATCGGCCGCATGCCCAGTTCGCCGCTCACCCGCAGGGCCGTCGAGGACCAGTCGCCGCCGGGCGCCCGGAACCAGGTCGGCACCTTGCCGGTGGTCCGGTGCAGCAGGTCGGAGGTGCGCTCCAGCTCGTCGCGGACCTTGCCCTCGGACAGGCTCCGCAGGTCGGGGTGGGTCCAGGTGTGGTTGGCGATGTGGTGGCCGCGCGCGGCGATCTCGCCGACCAGGCCGGGGTGCTCGACGGCGTTCTCGCCGATCAGGAAGAAGGTGGCCCGGATGCCGTACTGCTCCAGCAGCGCCAGGACGGTCGGGGTGTGCCGGGGGTCCGGACCGTCGTCGATGGTGAGCGCGACCACCTTCCGCGCGGAGTCCAGCTCGTACACCGGCCGGGTCTCGGCGGCCGTCAGCGCCCGCGCGGGCGTCGGCGCGGCCGGGGCCGGAGCCGTGGGGGCGGGCGCGGCCGCCGAAGGGGTCCCGGCGGCCGCCGAGGCGGTCGGAGCGGCGGCGGACGGGCTCGGCGTCCCGGCCGGCGTCCCGGAGGGGACGGCCGACGGAACGGCGGACGGGCCCGGCTCACCGGAGGAGCCGGCGGAGGCCTCGCCCGGCACGGCTTCGGGCTCCGGGTGACGCGCCGCCCGGGCGGCCCTCACCACCTCCTCACCCCGGCCGCAGCCGGTCAGCCCGAGCAGCGACATCCCCGCCGCGACCAGCAGCAATCTTCGCGAAGTAATCTGACGATCAGACAGCATGGCGAATGTCTCCCCCGTTCATCGGCCCGCCTCCCAGCGGCTACCCCGACGGGCTTGATCACCACCCCAACGGCCCATGTCGCGACGGGTTCGCGCACCCCGTGACCGGAAGCCCGTTCGGCCCGCTAATCTGACCTCTCCCAGTGTGATGATCTGTCTTCAGAGGACGTGGCCATGACGAAAAGTCAGGATTTCACCGACCGCTCCGACAGCGACGAGGCCGAACTGAGCCAGTGGGAGAAGTACGGGGTGGACACCAGCACCCCGCACTCCGCCCGCGTCTACGACTACTGGCTGGGCGGGAAGACCAACTTCCCGCCGGACCGCGCGATGGGCCAGGCCATCGAGCAGGCCGTGCCCACCATGAAGGCGCAGGCCAAGGAGAACCGCGGCTTCCAGGGGCGCGCCGTACGCCACCTCGCCGAGCACTACGGCATCCGCCAGTTCCTCGACCTCGGCACCGGCATCCCCACCTCGCCGAACACCCACGAGATCGCCGAGGCGGCGAGCGAGGGCACCCGGGTCGTCTACGTCGACAACGACCCGATCGTGCTGGCCCACGCCCGCGCGCTGATGGTCTCCACCCCGGCCAGCCGCACCACCTACATCCACGCCGACCTGGGCAAGCCCGCCGAACTGCTGGCCGACCCGGCCCTCAACTCGACGCTGGACCTCTCCCAGCCGGTCGGCCTGCTGATGATCGCCGTGCTGATGCTGATCGCCGACGAGGACGACCCGTGGGCCAAGGTCGCCGCGCTGCGCGACGCGCTCCCCTCCGGCAGCTACCTCGCGCTCACCCACCCGACCCAGGACTTCAACCAGGCCGCCGTCGCCCAGGTGACCGCCTCCGCCCGCGCGGCCGGCATGACCCTGGTGCCGCGCTCCAAGGAGGAGGTCACCCGGTTCTTCGACGGCTGGGAGCTGATCGAGCCCGGCGTCGCCCCGGTGATGGCCTGGCACCCGGACGGCGAGCAGCCCGAGGACCCGTACATGGCGTACTACTGGGGCGGCGTCGCCCGCAAGCTCTGAGCCACCGCCCGGAACCCGGCCGCCACCGGCCCCGCCCCCACCGGGCGGGGCCGGCCCGCAGACCGGGCGGCCCGTCGGCCCCCACGTCGGCAGCCGCCCTCACTTCAGCAGCCGCCCCTCACTTCAGCAACCGGGAGAGCCGCCGGTCCGCGAGCGGCCTGCCGCCGGTCTGGCAGGTCGGGCAGTACTGCAGCGAGGAGTCGGCGAAGGACACCTCCCGCACGGTGTCCCCGCAGACCGGACAGGGCTGCCCGGTGCGCCCGTGCACCCGCAGACCCAGCTTCTTCTCCGCCTTCAGCTCCCCCGCCGCCAGCCCCCGCGAACGCTCCACCGCCTCGCGCAGCGTCGTGCCCAGCGCCTCGAACAGCCGGGCCGTCTCCTCGTCCGAGAGGTCGGCCGCCAGCTTGTACGGGGACATCCGCGCCGCGTGCAGCACCTCGTCCGAGTAGGCGTTGCCGACCCCGGCGAGCACGCCCTGGTCCCGCAGCACGCCCTTGATCCGGCGCCGCTCGCCGCTCAGCAGCGCGCGGAAGCGCGCCAGGTCGAAACCCGGGTCCAGCGGGTCCGGGCCGAGCCGGGCCACGCCCGGGACCTCCGCCGCCTCCCGCACCACGTACACCGCGAGCCCCTTCCTGGTGCCCGCCTCGGTCAGGTCGAAGCCGTCCGCCTCCGGGCCCTCCAGCCGCACCCGCAGCGCCAGCGGGTTGCGCGCGCTCGGCCGCGGCGGCAGCGGGGGCAGGCCCTCCTTCCAGCGCAGCCACCCCGCCCGGGCCAGGTGGACCACCAGGTGCAGGCCACCGGCCTCGATGTCGAGGAACTTGCCGTGCCGCACGACCGGGCCCACCGTCCGGCCCGCCAGCGCGGTCACCGGCGGGTCGTAGGTCTTGAGGGCGCTGATCGCCACCGGCTGGACCTCGGCGATCACCCGCCCGGTCAGCCGCTGCGACAGGTAGGCGGTCAGGGCCTCGACCTCGGGCAGCTCCGGCATGCGCCCAGTCTCGCGCAGCCGCCCGCCCCCCGCCCGCCCGCCCGCCGCCGGCTTTGCCGTCCACCGGCCCCCGGCGCAGTCTGGAGGGGTCGACCGCGCGCCAGCCGAGGAGGTCCGGCCCGCCATGAGCACGCTCGAGGAACAGATCGACATCGACGCCCCGGTGCTGGCCGCCTGGGAGCAGTTGCACCGGGTCCACGACTACCCGCGGTTCGTCGACGGCGTCCGCAGCGCCCAGCCGCACGGCCGCAACCTCGCCCACCTCGAAGTGGACGTCGCCGGCGCCGGGCGGGACGTCGAGACCGAGATCACCGACCGGGGACGCGGCCGGGTGATGGCCTGGCGCACCCTGGACGGCGTGCCCCTGCGGGGCGCCTTCGCGCTGCGCCCGCTCGACCGCGCGCACACCCGGGTGCAGATCCGCATCGAGTACGACCCGGAGGAGATGCACGAGGTGTTCGGCGGACCGCGCGGCTTCGCGCTGGCCGGGGCCATCGAACGCGCCGTCCGCACCGACCTGGCACTGTTCCGGGACCTGGTGGAGACCCGGGTGGCGGCCGCCGCCGAGCCGCCCGCACCGGTCGTCGAGCCGCCCCGGATCGTGGACGTAAACGGGATATAAGACCAGCTCAGGGGTGGTCGTGAGGATCTTCACAGCAGCCTGCCGGGCCCGCCGTCCGACGCTCCACCTGTGGCACACTCGGATCCCATGAGCACGGCCCCGCTCCCCAGGACGCTGCGCGCGGCGATCTTCGCCGCGCTGCTCGTGCTGCTCGCGGGGCTCGGCCAGGTGCTGGTCACCGGCCGTCCGCTGCCGCTCGGCACGCTGGCCCTGGCCGGCGCCGCCGTCTTCGCGGTGGCCTTCGCGCTGGCCGGCCGCGAGCGCGGCTACCGGGCGGTCGTGGCGGTCTTCCTGCCACTGGAGCTCGGCCTGAGCGCCCTGTTCGGCTTCGCCCAGTCGACCTGCCCCTCGCTGCCGCCCGGCACCGCGCGCGGCCTCGAACCGCTGCTCTGCGGCGGCGGCTCGCTCGGCGGCCTCCTGCTCGGCCACGGCCTCTCCCGGCCGGCCGGGCTCGCGGTGCTGCTGCTCCTGCACACCGCGCTGGCGCTGGCCGCCGCCGCCTGGCTGCGCAGCGCCGACGCCGCGCTGTGCGGCCTGGCCCGCTCGGTGCGGATCCTCGGCGACTTCGCCCAGCGCTTCGCCGCCGCGGCCGGCCGCCGGCTGCTGCTGCTCGCCGCCCCGCTGCCGGCCCGCCCGGTGGCCCGGGTGCCGTTCCCGCGCGCCAGCCGCGTCCGGGTGCCCGCCGAATCCGTCGTCCTGCGCCCCGCCGTCCGGCGCGGACCGCCGATGCTCGCGCCGGCCCGCTGAGAACAGCACCCGCGAGGGTCCTCGGCCGGCCGCGCCGCCTCCGCGCCCGCACGCCGTTACGAGCACCAGGACGACCCCTCCCATGAGCACCTCCCCCAAGAAGACCCCGAAGACCGCCGCGAACGCCGACCGGAAGGCCGCCCGCCGGGCCGCCACCGAGCGGATGCGCGAGGAGCGCGAGCGCGCCGATCGGTCCGCCCGGATCCGCCGCCGCACGGTGGTCGGCGCCGCCTCCGCCGTCGTGCTCGCCCTGGTGGCGGGCGTGGCCCTCGCCGTCGGCGGCTCCTCCGGCTCCGGCGACACCGCGGCCTCCGGCCCGCTGGTCGTCCCGGCCAACGCGAGCGGCGCGGACGGCACCGTGATCACCTACGGCAAGGCCGACGCCCCGCACACCCTGGAGGTCTACGAGGACTTCCGCTGCCCGTACTGCGAGCAGCTGGAGACCACCACCGGTGCGACCATGCAGCAGCTCGCCGACGCCGGCAGCTACAAGATCGAGTACCACCTGGCGACCTTCCTCGACCAGGGCCTCGGCGGCAAGGGCTCGCGCACCGCGCTGGCCGCCGCCGGCGCGGCGCTGAACGAGGGCGTGGACAAGTTCAAGCAGTTCCACGACGTGCTCTACGCCAACCAGCCGGACGAGCGCGAGGACGCCTTCGCCGACGTCAACCACCTGCTCGACCTGGCCGGCAAGGTCCCGGGCCTGAAGACCGACGGCTTCGTCAAGGCCGTCCAGGAGGGCACCTACGTGCCGTGGGCGACCCAGGTGAACAAGGCCTTCGACAAGAGCGGCGTCACCGGCACCCCGACGGTCCGCCTGGACGGCCAGAAGCTCGACGTCTTCGCGGGCGGCGCGCCCGTCGCGCCCGAGAAGTTCACCGCGATGGTCAAGCAGGTGACCGGATGACCGCCCCCGCCGCCCGCCGCACCTACGGCGCGAGCCGCCCGTTCGCCCTGCTGCTGGTGATCGGCGGCGCGCTGGGGCTGTTCGCCTCCGTCGTCCTCACGCTGGACAAGATCCGGCTGCTGAAGGACCCGTCGTACGTTCCGAACTGCAATATCAATCCGATCATCAGCTGTGGCTCGATCATGCGCAGCGACCAGGCCGAGGCCTTCGGCTTCCCGAACTCGCTGCTCGGCCTCGCCGGGTTCGCGGTGGTGATCGCGGTCGGCGCCGGGCTGCTGGCGGGCGCGACGTACCGGCGCTGGTTCTGGCTGGGCCTGCAGGCCGGGACGGTGTTCGGGATCGGCTTCGTGACCTGGCTGATGTACCAGGCGCTGTACCGGATCGGGGCGCTCTGCCCGTACTGCATGGTGGTGTGGGCGGCGATGATCCCGCTGTTCTGGTACACCACGCTGCACAACCTGCGCTCGGGGATCATCCCGGTGCCGCGCGGCCTGCGCCCGGTGGTGCGGGAGGCGGCGCGCTACCACTGGGTGGTGCCGGCGCTCTGGTACGCGGTGATCGTGCTGCTGGTCCTCAAGCGGTTCTGGTACTACTGGTCCACACTGATCTGACCCCCCGCCCGCCTCCGGAGCCGCGTCGGCCCGGGGGCGGGCGCTCCGCGATCCCGGTGAGGCCGCGATGTCGAAGATCGTTCTTTTCATGTCCGTCTCGCTGGACGGCTACTTCGAGGGACCGGACCGGGACATCTCCTGGAACCGCGTCGACGAGGAGGTGCACCGCTACCTCAACGCGGTGCTGGGCTCGATGGCCGGCCTCGTCTCCGGCCGGGTCACCCATGAGCTGCTGGCCGACTTCTGGCCCACCGCCGACCGCGACCCGGCCGCCGAGCCCTGGACCGCCGAGTTCGCCCGGATCTGGCGGGAGATGCCGAAGACGGTCTTCTCCCGCACCCTGCGGCAGGCCGACTGGAACACCACCGTGCTCCCCGAGGCCACCCCGGAGGCGGTCGCCGCGCTCAAGGCGGCCGCCGGCGGGGACCTCGCCCTCGGCGGCGCCGGCCTGGCCGCGTCCCTGCGCGCCCACGGCCTGGTGGACGAGTACCACCTGCTCGTCCACCCCGTCCTGCTCGGGCGCGGCCGGCCGCTGTTCCCGGCCGACGGCGTCCCCGAGGACCTGGAACTGCTGACCACCCGCGCCTTCGGCAACGGCGTGGTCCTGCTGCGCTACGCCCGGGCGGCGGTCCGCGGCGCGAACCCGTAGGCGGCGACCTCGGCCAGCAGGGCGGCGCGGCGGTCCTCGTCCAGGAAGGAGGCCCGGAAGGAGTTGGCGGCCAGCAGTCGCAGGGTCTCGTCGTCCAGGCCGAGGGCCTCGGCGAGGGCGTCGAAGTTGTCGCCCGCGTAGCCGCCGAAGTAGGCCGGGTCGTCGGAGTTGACGGTGGCCAGCAGGCCGGCGGCGAGGATGGCGGGCAGCGGGTGGTCGGCGAGGGTGTCGATGCAGCGCAGCCGGACGTTGGAGAGCGGGCAGAGGGTGAGCGGGATCCGCTCGCGGACCAGCCGCTCGACCAGCGCCGGGTCCTCCAGGCATCGCAGCCCGTGGTCGATCCGCTCCACGCCGAGCACGTCCAGCGCCTCGGTGATGTACGCGGCCGGGCCCTCCTCGCCGGCGTGGGCGACCCGGTGCAGGCCGGCCTCGGCGGCACGCCGGTAGACCTCGCGGAACTTGGCCGGCGGGTGGCCGACCTCGGCGGAGTCCAGCCCGATGCCGGTGATCCGGCCGCCGAACCAGGGGCGGGCGGCCTCGAAGGTCTCCAGCGCGGACTCGGCGGACTCGTCGCGCAGGAAGCACATGATCAGCCGGGTGCTGATGCCGTGCCGCTCCTCGCTGCGGTCCAGCGCCCGCCCGAGGCCGTCCACGACGACGGCAAGCGGCACGCCGCGCGCGGTGTGCGCCTGCGGGTCGAAGAAGATCTCGGCGTGCCGGACCCCCTGCTCCGCCGCCCGGGCCAGGTAGGCGTCGGCGAGCTCGGCGAAGTCCTCCTCGGTCCGCAGCACGGCCATCAGCGCGTAGTACAGGTCGAGGAAGGACTGCAGGTCGGTGAAGGCGTAGGCGCGCCGCAGCTCCTCGGTGTCCGCGTACGGCAGGGTGACGCCGTTGCGGGCGGCGAGCGCGAAGGCGAGCTCGGGCTCCAGGGTGCCTTCGATGTGCAGGTGCAGTTCGGCCTTGGGGAGGGGCATCGGGGGCCTGTCCGGGGATCGCGGTGCGGATACGAAGTGGTCATCCTACTTTTCTGGCGTCTCCGACCACGCATCGGGCAGGTCACGCACCCGCCGCAGCGGCGAGGCGATCAGCAGCGCGGCGCAGGCCACCAGCAGCCCGATCGTGATCCACATCGCCGGCCGCAGGCCGAGCCACTCCCCCAGACCGCCGCCGATCACCGCGCCGAGCGGGATGGTGGCCTGGTTGGCGGCCATCGAGGTGGCCACCACCCGGCTGAGCAGCGCGGGCGGCGCGTAGCGCTGCCGGAAGCCGCCGATCACGACGTTGGCGAGCACCACCCCGGCCACCATCACCGCCGACCCGGCCGCGTACAGCAGCACCCCCGCGCCGGGCCGGGCGCTCGGCAGCAGCAGGCCGAACGGAGTGGCGGTGAGCAGGGCGAGCAGCACACCGCGCGCGGTGCCGTACCGGCGGGTGACCGGGCGGGCGAGCGCGGCGCCGGCCACCCCGCCCAGCGCCCCGGCGGCGGCCGGCCAGCCGACCGCGGCGGGGGCCACGCCCAGCTCGTCGACCAGGAACAGCACGGCCACCGCCTGGTAGCCGGCCAGCGCGAGGTTGGCGGCGGCGCCGTAGCGCAGCAGCGCGCGCAGGTACGGGTCGCGGCGGACGAAGGCCAGCCCCTCGCGGACCCGGCGGCCGAGCGGCGCCGGGTCGGCCGCCGGGGCCTGCGCCGGCCGGTCGCGGATCAGCAGCAGCGCCGCCGCGGCGGCCAGGAAGCTCGCCGCGTCGACGAGCAGTGCGGCGGCCGCGCCGAAGGCCTGGACGGTGAGCCCCGCCACGCCCGGCCCGGCGACCTGGGCGGCCGAGGCGCCGCCCTGGAGCCTGGCGTTGCCCTCGGTGAGCCGCTCGGGATGCAGCAGATCCGGCAGGTACGCCTGGTGCGCCGTGCCGAGGAAGACCGCCGCGGTGCCCGCGAGCAGCGCGACCAGCACCAGCTGGGCGAGGGTCAGCACGCCGAGCAGGGCGGCGGCCGGCACCGAGGCGTACAGCGCCGCCGCGACCAGGTCGGCCCGGACCAGCACGGTGCGCCGGCGCCACCGCCCGACCCAGACCCCGGCCGGCAGGCCGATCAGCAGCCAGGGCAGCCAGACGGCGGCGCTCAGCAGGCCGGTGGCGAGCGGTCCGGCGTCCAGCGTGACCACCGCGACCAGCGGCAGCGCGACGGCGGTGACGGCCGAGCCGAGGCGGCTGATCGTCTCGCCCGCCCAGAGCAGCCGGAAGTCGCGGTCGGCGAACAGGCCGGCGGGTAACCGGGGCGTGCCCCGCAGGCCGGTGTCCGTCACGGCCGGGCCGGGACGCTGTGGGCGAAGGCGAAGACCGACTCCCGCGCGCGCCCGTCCTCCGGAACCGGGCGGTCGGCCCACCGGGCCAGCACCGCGACCAGCTCGCCCGCCAGCTCGCGGGCCTCCTCCGGGGTGAGCCGCAGCCAGGTCTCGGTCGCGACGGCGCAGCCCTCCCGCCAGGGCTCGGGATAGTCGTGGCGGGCGGCGGACCAGCCGCGCACCAGCGCGGCCTGGCGCTCCAGCTGGAGCGAGCCGGCCGCGTCGGCGACGGCCTCGGCGACCGGGTCGGCGGCGAAGTCGGCGCGCCGCCAGCGCGGGGTGCCCGCGGTCGGGCGCCACCAGCGTTCGCGGCGGTCGCGGGCCAGCTCGGGGGCCTCCTCGACGAGGTCGGCGCCGGCCAGCACCTTGAGGTGGTGGCTGATGCTGCCGACGGCCTGGCCGGTGCGCTCGGCGAGCAGGCCGACGGTGGCGGGGCCGTCCACCGCGAGGAGGTCCAGCAGGCGGCGGCGGACGGGGTGGGTGAGGGCGGCCAGGACGCGGGAGTCGGCGATCTGCCGGACACCGTCCGCGACGGGCTCGGTGGGCTCGGTGGGCTCGGTCATGCGGCGAGGATATCCACAAGGACTCTTGTGCAACAGCCCTTGTACGAGAATCCTTGTCCGTCCCGGCGGCCACCGGACGCGTGTACCGGAGGGGCTCGCGGGGCACCGGGTACTCGGGGGGTTTCCGGTTCCCGCCGACGAGGGAGTGGACATGCGGCACCCCGACGCCCCGCACACCAGGCCCGAGGGCATCTCCCCGCACGCCCTGGACAACGACACCCTGGTGCACGAGCTGGAGCAGCTGCACCGGACCAGGCACGAGACCTTCCTGTACGGCTCCGAGGAGGCGCTGAAGCGGCACACCCTGCGCACCGGGCAGCTGGAGGCGGAGTACCTGCACCGCTTCCCCCGCCGCCTGGTCACCGCCGGGCGGACCAGGGCCGGCGCCCGCGCCCGCGCGGCCGCGGTCCGGGCCGAGGCGCTGCCCGAGTAGTCCGGCGGCCGGCGAACCGCCGCCCGGCGGGACACGCCGGGCCGTACCGGCGTGCCACGGCGCGGGCGGTGGGCGAGGGTGGGAGGACCGACACGTCCACCGCGCACACCCCCGGGAGGGCCGCGATGCCCATCGCAAGCGTGAACCCCGCGACCGGCGAGACCCTGGAGACCTTCGAACCCCTGGACGCGGCCGGCCTCGAACAGCGGCTGGCCCGCGCCGAGGCGGCCTTCCGGACGTACCGCACCACCTCCTACGCCCAGCGGGCCGGCCTGCTCCGCCGCGCCGCGGACCTGCTCGACCGGGAGCGCGAGACCGTCGCCCGGACGATGACCGAGGAGATGGGCAAGCCGCTGACCGCCGCCCGCGCCGAGGCCGCCAAGTGCGCCAAGGCGATGCGCTGGTACGCCGAGAACGCCGAGGCGCTGCTCGCGGACGAGCACCCGGAACCCGCCGACGTGGCCGACTCCGGGGCGGCCCGCGCGTTCGTGCGGTACCGGCCGCTGGGCGTGGTCCTGGCCGTCATGCCCTGGAATTTCCCGCTCTGGCAAGTCGTGCGGTTCGCCGCGCCCGCGCTGATGGCCGGCAACGTGGGCCTGCTCAAGCACGCGTCCAATGTGCCGCGCACGGCGGTGGCGCTGGAGGAGCTGTTCCGCCGGGCGGGCTTCCCGGAGGGCTGCTTCCAGACCCTGCTGATCGGCTCGGGCGCGGTGGAGGCGGTGATCCGGGACCCTCGGGTGGCCGCCGTGACGCTCACCGGCAGCGAGCCGGCCGGGCGGGCGGTCGCGGCCACCGCGGCCGACGAGGTGAAGAAGGCGGTCCTGGAGCTGGGCGGCAGCGACCCGTTCGTGGTCCTGCCGAGCGCGGACTTGGACGCCGCCGTCGCCACCGCCGTCACGGCGCGGTCGCAGAACAACGGGCAGTCCTGCATCGCCGCCAAGCGGTTCATCGTGCACGTCGAGGTCTACGACCGCTTCACCGCGGCGTTCACCGCGGCGATGCGGGCGCTGAAGGTCGGCGACCCGATGGACGAGGCCACCCAGGTCGGCCCGCTGGCCAGCCGGCAGGGGCGGGACGACCTGGCCGGGCTGGTCGACGACGCGCGGGCGCACGGGGCCCGGGTGGAGTGCGGCGGGCGCCGGCCGGAGGGCCTGGACGCCCAGGGCCTGGACGGCGGCTGGTTCTACGAGCCGACCGTGCTGACCGGCATCACGCCGCGGATGCGGATCCACCACGAGGAGACCTTCGGCCCGGTCGCCACCGTCTACCGGGCGGACGACCTGGACCAGGCCGTCGCGCTGGCCAACGACACCCCGTTCGGCCTCAGCTCCAACGTCTGGACGGAGGACCCGGCCGAACAGGACCGCTTCGTGCGGGACATCCAGGCCGGCGGGGTGTTCTTCAACGGGATGACGGCCTCGCACCCCGCCCTGCCGTTCGGTGGCGTCAAGCGCTCCGGCTTCGGCCGGGAGCTGTCCGGCCACGGCATCCGCGAGTTCTGCAACATCACCACGGTCTGGGTGGCCTGAGGCGTGTCTGCGCGCGCCCCGTCCGCGCCCCCGGCCGGGGCCGCGCGCCCCGGCCGGATCCGGCCAGGTTTCCGGACAGTCGATTGTTCCGCTTTGTCCGCCTCCCGGGAGACCGGAGCGGCGAGCACCGGGGAACGCCCTTCACCTCACCTGGACAGGACCCCCACAAAATCCCTTCGTTGACAAACCTGCGTAAATTCTTCCGCTCATATTGATAAAAGCTGAACCGCTTCTTTTCGGATGGCTGAACGCGCGCCCATCCCGTGAATAGAAAGCCGACGGAGACGCATTTCCGGCTACGTTCTGCGGTGACCGGCCGGAGGGTCGGTCACCACGGGAAGGAAACGCGATGAAGTCCCTCAAGCGTGCCGCCGCCCTCGTCTCCTCGGCCGCCGTGCTGGCCGGCGGCATGACCGTCCTGGCCGCCGGCCCGGCGAGCGCCGCCGCCGAGATCACCCTCCAGAACGTCGCCACCAGCCGCTTCCTCGACAGCAACGGCAACGGCAACGTCTACACCCTCCCCGGGAACGGCGGCTCGTACCAGCGCTGGTACGCCTCCGACCTGGGCGGCTCCACCTTCACCCTGCAGAACAAGGCCACCGGTTTCTGCCTCGACTCCAACGGCAACGGCAACGTCTACGCGCTGAGCTGCAACGGCGGCAGCTACCAGAAGTGGGTCCGTCGCGCCTCCACCTACGGCAACACCTACCAGAACCTGGCCACCGGCCTCTACCTGGACAGCAACGCCAACGGGGACGTCTACGCCCTGAGCGGCAACGGCGGCTCGTACCAGCAGTGGCGGTGACCGGCCGTCAGGTCGACCGGCGGTTCAATCGGGCATCCGATATGACCGTTCGTCACCCCTGAACTGCCCCTTCGTCAAGCGGGGGCCGCCCTCCCCGGCGCCTCAATCGCCGGGGAGGGCTTCCCCATGCTACGGTCCCCACTCCGGGGCCGACATACCCGGCGGCGTTCGCTCACGGCTGAACCAGCCCGCCACCTCGGGCCTCCGACCAGAATCGGCCGCAAGACCACTCGCACCCGGAACGACGGGGATGTTCAGTGACCATTAGTACACTCACATCAGCACTCCACCGCAGGACGGAGAGTGACGAGTCGTCGGTCACCTTAGCCCCCGCCGACCGGCGGACGCGGTTCATCCCCTGGGCGGTCGCCCTCGCACTGTTCCTGATCTACGCGTTCTTCACCGTCCGCCGCCACGAGCTCCTGCTCACCAGCGGATACGACCTCGGAATCTTCGAACAGGGCGTCCGCGGATACGCCGAGGGCCGCGGCCCGATCGTCGAACTCAAGGGCCCCTCCTTCAATCTGTTGGGCGATCACTTCTCGCCCGTCCTCGCCGCCCTCGCCCCGTTCTACTGGATCTGGCCCTCCGCCAAGACGCTGCTGCTCGCCCAGTCCGCCCTGGTGGCCGTCGCCGCCGTGCCGATCTGCCGGTGGGCGCTGCGCGGGGCCGGACCGGCCACCGCGCTGGTCGCCGGCCTCGGCTACGGGCTCTCCTGGGGGCTCGCCTCGGCGCTCGGCTTCGACTTCCACGAGATCACCTTCGCGGTGCCGCTGATCGCCTTCTCGGTCACCGCGCTCGGCGAGCGGCGCTGGACCGCCGCCGCCCTCTGGGCCGCGCCGCTGGTGCTGGTCAAGGAGGACCTCGGCATCACCGTGGCCGCCGTCGGCGCGTACATCCTGTGGCGCGGCGACCGCCGGGTCGGCGCGGCCACCGTGGTGTTCGGCGTCGGCGCCTCGCTGCTCGAACTGCTGGTGCTGCTCCCGGCGATGAGCCCCGGCGGCAGCTTCGCGTACTGGGACAACCTGAGCGGCGGCTCGGGCGGCCGGAACCTGCTCACCCTGCCGCTCGACCTGGTCACCCCGGGCGAGAAGGTCACCACCGTCCTGATGCTGCTCGCGCCGACCGCGCTGCTGGCCGCCCGCTCGCCGCTGTTGCTGGTCGCGCTGCCCACCCTCGGCTGGCGGCTGCTCTCCAACAACCCGGCCTACTGGGGCACCAGCTACCACTACAGCGCGGTGCTGATGCCGATCGTCTTCATCGCCTTCGTGGACGTCCTGGTGAAGGCTCGGGAGCGCGACGGCGTGCTGCCCCGGTGGCTCGCCCGGGCGGCCCTGCCGGTCAGCGCGGCGGTCACCCTCGCGCTGCTGCCCGGCTTCGCGTTCAGCCAGTTGTTCACGCTCGACCTCTGGCGCACGCCGGCCCGGGTCGAGGCCGCCCGGTCGGTACTGGCCGCCGTCCCGGACGACGCCCGGGTCGCCGCCTCCAACCGGCTGGTGCCGCAGCTGACCAACCGCTGCGAGGTCATCGTGTTCGGCTGGCCGCAGCAGTGGTCGAGCGCCGAGTGGATCGTGGTCGACGAGGACCAGCCGATGGGCTGGCCGCTGCCACCCGACAAGGAGCGGCAGGAGGTCGCCGCCGCCAAGCGCGGCGGCTACCACGTGGTCCGCAGCGACCACGGCATCACGCTGCTGCAGCGCACGGCCGGCGGCCCCGCCGCGACGGCCGACACGCCCGCGCCCGGCACGCCCGGGGCCGGCTGACCCGCCGCCCCGGGCCGGACCGCCCCGGCCCGCCCGGCCCGGGGCGGTCCGCCCCGCTCCGAACCTGCCCCCGTCTCCGACCAGTTCAGGGATCCCGTGCCAGTCGAAACCGGGCTCAGCCCGTCCACCCGAACGAACCGACCGCTGCTGCCGCGCGCCGCCCGCCCGTCCGCGCCCGGCAGCGCCGGCCCGCTCGCCGGGCGCCGGACCGCCGTCCTGACCCTGCTCTGCTTCGCGGTGACCGCCGCCTGCGGGCTCCAGCAGTGGTCGGCGGTCCTGCTCGGCGGGTTCGACCTCGGCATCTTCCACCAGGGCGTGGCCGGATACGCGCACTTCGGCCTGCCGATCTCCCCGGTCAAGAGCTACCACCACGAGTTCCCGCCCGGCTTCTCCCTGCTGGGCGACCACTTCTCGCCGATCCTGGCCGCGCTCGCCCCGCTGTACTGGATCTGGGAGGACCCGCGCACGCTGATCCTCGGCCAGGCACTGCTGTTGGCGGCCGGCGTCCCGCTGATCCGCCGGATCGCGGTCCACTGCTTCCCCCGCCCGGTCGGCGGCACCGCCACGGACGGCGGCGCCGAGCGGGCCGAGGAGGGCGGGCAGGCGGACGCCGCGCACACCCGCGCCGTCCGCCGGATCGCCGACCTGGCCGGCCTGGCCTACGGCCTCGGCTGGCCGCTGCTGGCCGCCGGGCGCGGCGGCTTCCACGAGGTCGCCTTCGCCGTCCCGCTCATCCTGCTGATGCTCGAACGCGGCCTCGCCCGCCGCTACGGCACCGCCGTCCTCGCCGCCGCCCTGCTCTGCGCCACCAAGGAGGACCTCGGCCTGCTGGTCGGCGTCTACGGCCTCGTCCTGCTCTGGCGCAGCCGCCCGCGCGGCGACCGGCAGGGCGAGCGGGCCGGGGACCGCCGCGGCCTCGCCCACGGCGCCGGCCTGCTGGTCGGCGGCCCGCTGGTCTCGGCGCTCGCCATCGTCTGGCTGATCCCCGCGATGGGCGGGCAGCCGGACTACTACTGGGTGTACGGCCCGATCGGCCCGGACGCCGGGACCGCGTTCACCAACCTGCTCGGCGACCCCCTGCTGCTCGTCCGGGTCGCCACCGACGCCACCGTCAAGCCGCTGCTGCTGCTCTGGCTGTTCGGCACCCTGTTACTGCTGCCGCTGCGCTCCGCGACCACGCTCTGCCTGCTGCCGCTGCTCGCCGAGCGCGTGCTCTCCGACAACCCCAACCACTGGTCGATCGCCCACCACTACGACGCCCTGCTCTGGCCGGTGCTGCTCACCGCCTGCCTGGAGGTGCTCGGCCGCCTGTACGCCCGGGGCGGGACGCACCGGCGCGCCGCCTACGGCCTGGGCACGGCGGTGGTGGCCGGCTCGCTGGCGTGCAGCCTGCTGCTGGGCGGGATCAGCGTGCTCACCCCGGCCTTCTGGCGCCCCTCGGCGAGCAACGCCGCCCTGGTCCGGGGCGCCGCGCAGATCCCGGACGGCGCGCTGGTGGAGGCCGACAACCAGGTGGTGCCCCGGCTGGTCGGCCGCACCGACGTCGTCCTGGTGGACGCCACACCGCGCGGGCGCGACTACGTCCTGATCCGCTCCGACACCCGGACCTTCCCGTTCCAGACGACGGACGAGCAGGCCGACCGGATCGAACTGCTGCTCGCCCACGGCTACCGGCAGGTCTGGGCCGAGGACGGAGTGGTGCTGCTGCACCGGGAGAGCGACGAGCCGGTGCCGGGCGCGGCGGTCCCGGACGGGAACAGCACGCCGGTGAAGGAGATCGTCCCCTCGGACGTCGGCCACAACCTGTTCAAGGGCTGAGGACGCACCGGTGGCCCCGGTACGGACCGGGGCCACCGTCGGGACGGGATCAGGTGGCCATCCGGTGGCGGACCGGGAGGGTCGTCCGCCAGCGGACGAACACACCCGCCAGGGCGAGCAGGGTGGCGCCCCAGACGACGCTGAAGACGATCAGCATCGGCAGCCAGGTCACCTGGGCGGCGACGGCCCCGAGGCCGAGCGAGAGGCCGACCATGAAGACCAGGGCGGTCGGGGTGAGACTGCACAGCCAGTGCAGGGCCCGGTGCGCCCAGCTCGGGTGCTCCGGTGCGTCGGGGCCGGTGTCCAGGGCCTTGTAGGTGATGAGATCCATCGGCAATCGCCTCCGGGGGTGTCGGTCGGGGGAGGTCACGAGGCCTTCCGGGGAGTGGCGGACTTCCGGGTCGTGGTCTTCTTCGCGGCGGACCGCGTGGTCTTCCTGGCCGCCGTGGTCTTCTTCGCGGCGGCGCGCTTGCGCGGGGCGGGCTTCTCGTCGGCCTCCTCGGCGTCCTCCGCTTCCCCGGCCTCCCCGGCCTCCTCGGCGCGGGTGCGGCCCGGGTGGGCGTCCTTGGCCTGCCGCAGACTGGTGCGCAGCGCCTCCATGAGGTCGATGACGTTGTCCGGCGCCGCCCCCGCCTCCTCCTCGTGCGGCACCTCGACGCCCTGCAGCCGGGCCTCGATCACCTGCTGGAGCGCCTGCTGGTAGTCGTCGTGGAGCTGGTCGAGGTCGAAGTCCTCGGAGAGGGTCGCCATCAGGGAGCGCGCCATCCTCAGCTCCTGCGGCCGCACGGCGACGTCCTCCTCGGGCGCGATGCCGGCCGCCGGGCGGACCTCGTCGGGCCAGATGCAGGTCTGGAGCACCAGCGTGCCGTCGTGCACCCGCAGGACCGCCGGGGACTCCCGGGTGCGCAGCGCGATCTTGGTGACGGCGATCTGCCCGGACTCGACGAGCGCGTCGCGCAGCAGCGCGTAGGGCTTGGCGGCGGCCTTGTCGGCGACCCCGACGTAGTAGGCCTTGGAGAACATCAGCGGGTCGATCTCGCCCTCGTCGACGAAGGCCAGCACGTCGATGATCTTCTTACTGGGGAGCGGGAGGTCGGCGAGGTCCTCGTCGGTGAGGGTGACGGTGCGGCCGTCCGGCGACTCGTAGCCCTTGGCGATCTCCGTGTACGGGACCTCCTTCTCCTCCCGCTCGCAGTACCGCTTCATCCGCACCCGGCCGCCGTCCCTGGTGTGCACCTGGTGCAGCGGGACGTCGTGCTCCTTGGTGGCGGAGTACAGGTGGACGGGGATCGAGACCAGGCCGAAGCTGATCGTCCCCTTCCAGGTGGTCTGCATGGGGTCGCTCCTTCCCGGAGCCGTCCCGCGGTTCGCGCCGGCCGGGCACCGGCCCCGGAGATTTCCACTCTGCCCGGATTCGCGCCGTTCGGCCACAGGATGCCGCCGGACCCGTCGCGGACCGGTCGGGCGGACAATGGACGGCGGGACGGAGGTGGGCGTGTGGAGCGGAGCAGCCGGCCGGCCCCGCCGCCGGACGCGACGACGTACCGGGTGCGGTACGCACTGGCCGGCGCGGCGGGGGTGCGGCACGCCGAGGTCACCGTGGTGCCGGGGTACTCGCGCGAGAGCGACCTCCCGGCGATCCTGGCCGCCCGGCTCACCGGGCGGCCGGCGGACGCGCGGCGGATCGTCCTGCTGGAGGTGGCCGAGGCCCGCGACCCCGCTTCCTCGGGCCGCGAGCCTCCTCGGGCGGGGAGCCTTCTCAGGCCCGGAGCGAGGCCAGCGTGACGACGGTGATGTCGGACGGCGCGCCGACCCGGACCGGCGGCCCCCAGGCCCCGGCGCCGCGCGTCACGTAGAGCTGGGTGTCGCCGTAGCGCTCCAGCCCGGCGACCGTGGGGTTGGCCAGCTCGGCGATCAGGTTGCCCGGCCAGAGCTGCCCGCCGTGGGTGTGGCCGGAGAGCTGGAGGTCGACGCCGTGCCGGACCGCGTCGTGGATGGTGACCGGCTGGTGCGAGAGCAGGACGGCGGTGCGGGCCGGGTCGCGGTCGCCGAGCGCCCGGCCGAAGTCGGGGCCGTCGCCCTCCCGCTGCCCGGCGAGGTCGTTGACCCCGGCGAGGTCGAAGCCGCCCAGCTCCACCCGGGCGTTCTGCAGGGGGTGGACGCCCAGCTCCCGGACGAAGTCCACCCAGGGCGCCGCACCGGAGAAGTACTCGTGGTTGCCGGTGACGAAGAACGCCCCGTCGCGGGCCCGCAGCTGCGCCAACGGCTCGGCGTCGCGGCCGAGTTCGGCCACCGTGCCGTCGACCAGGTCACCGACGATCGTGATCAGGTCGGGCTTGGCGGCGTTGATGGTGTCGACGATCCGCTGCGTGTGGGCGCGGCCGAGGAGCGGCCCGAGGTGGATGTCGCTGACCACGGCTATCCGGTACCCGTGGGCGCGGGCCGGCAGCTTGGCCAGCGGGACGGTCACCTGCTTGAGCCGCGGTCCGCGCAGGACGCCGTAGGTGCCGGTGCCGACCACGGCCGCCGCCGCGCCGGAGGCGCCGAGCGCGACCGCCCGCGCGACGAACAGCCGCCGCTCCGGCGAGGGGGCGGCCTGCGCCTCCGGTGCGTCGGGCGCCTCCCCGCCGTCCTCATCGACGGACTCCGGGGCGGCCTCCGGGGCGGCCGCGGCCGGTGCGGTGCGGCGGACCGGCAGGCGCAGCAGCAGCGGTCGCAGCAGCTCGCCGACCCCGAGCGCGAGCAGCAGGTACAGCAGCACCGGCAGCCAGAGGTAGCCCGGCCAGGCGAACCAGCGCTCGACCGCCATCGGGAACGCCCGCCCGCCGACCAGCGCGCCGATCGAGAGCACCGGCAGGACGACGGCGAGCACCGTGCCGGCCCGGCGCCAGCGGCCGCCCGGCGCCGAGACGTCGCGCACCAGCCGCCGCCAGAGGTACCAGTGGACGAGGGCCAGCAGGCCCAGGACGAGGAGGGCACCGAGCACCACGAGGACGATCATCACGCGAGAAGTATGGACGGCCGCCTGACAAACCCCGCCGGAGGGCCCCAACGTGCTGCCGCTGCGTCAGATTTGAGCTTTTCGCGGCCTCTTCTCACCTGCGCTGACCTGGCCTTTTCCGTCCGCTCAACGAACATTTCGCGGCGCCTTGTTCCGATAGCCGGAGGTAGCGACTAGGTTGCACCGCAATGCGCGGATCCGTCCCCCACCCTCCGGCGTTCGAGCCGAGGGTCAGGCCGCGCCGGAAAGGCACAGGGCACCCTCACGATGCGTGCGGACATCACCACCCGGGCCGGTTCCTCACCGGCCGGCTCCCCCGGGAACTCCCCCTCCCCCGGCCAGGGCGGCGACGGCCACCTCAAGGCCGGGCTCAAGAACCGTCATCTGTCGATGATCGCCATCGGCGGTGTGATCGGCGCGGGTCTGTTCGTCGGCTCCGGCGCGGGCATCGCCGCCACCGGCCCCGGCATCCTGCTCTCCTACGCGCTGGCCGGTGTGCTGGTCGTACTGGTCATGCGGATGCTCGGCGAGATGGCGGCGGCCGACCCGCAGAGCGGCTCCTTCTCGGCGTACGCGGACCGGGCGCTGGGCCGCTGGGCCGGGTTCACGATCGGCTGGCTGTACTGGTTCTTCTGGGTGGTGGTGCTGGCCGTCGAGGCCACCGCCGGCGCGAAGATCCTCAACAACTGGATGCCGGGCGTGCCGCAGTGGGCGTTCGCGCTGATCGTGATGGCCGTGCTGACCGCGACCAACCTGGGCTCGGTCGCCTCCTACGGCGAGTTCGAGTTCTGGTTCGCCGGGATCAAGGTGGTGGCGATCGCCGCCTTCCTGGTGATCGGCACGCTGGCCGCGTTCGGCCTGCTGCCGGGCACCCACGCGGTCGGCGCCACCAATCTGACCGGCCACGAAGGCTTCCTGCCGCACGGCGTGGGCGCGGTGTTCACCGGCATGCTCACCGTCGTCTTCGCCTTCATGGGCAGCGAGATCGTCACCCTGGCCGCCGGCGAGTCCGAGGACCCGCAGAAGGCGGTCAGCAAGGCGACCAACAGCGTCATCTGGCGGATCGGGATCTTCTACCTCGGCTCCATCCTGCTCGTGGTGACCCTGCTGCCGTGGGACTCCGCGGCCGTCGAGGGCAGCCCGTACGTCGCGGTGCTGGAGCACGTGGGCATCCCGGGCGCCGGGCGGGTGATGGACGTGATCGTGCTGACGGCCGTGCTGTCCTGCCTCAACTCGGGCATGTACACCGCCTCCCGGATGGCCTACTCGCTCGGACAGCGCGGCGACGCGCCGAAGGCCTTCGCCACGGTGACCAAGCGCGGCGTGCCGCGGGTGGCGATCCTCTCCTCGGTGGTGTTCGGCTTCGTGGCGGTGTTCTTCAACTACACCTCGCCCGACACCGTCTTCGCCTTCCTGCTGAACTCGTCCGGCGCGGTGGCGCTCTTCGTCTGGCTCGTGATCTGCTTCTCCCAGCTGCGGATGCGCCGGATCCTCGAGCACGAGTGCCCGGAGCGGCTGACCGTCCGGATGTGGCTGTACCCGTACCTCACCTGGGCCGCGATCGGCATGATCGGGTTCGTGGTGGCGTACATGTTCACCGACGCCGACGGTCGGAAGCAGATGTACTTGTCGCTGGTCGCCGCGGCCATCGTGCTGGCGGCGTCGGCCGTGGTGGGCCGCCGGCGGCGGGCCGCGGCGGTGGCACCGGCCTCCTGAGCCGGCACGCAGTACCGTCCGCGGGCACCGGGCCCGGGAGCCGTTGCGGAGGCTCCCGGGCCCGGCCGCCTTTCCGGTGCCGTTCCGTGACGGACCGGACATGACCCGGCGACGCTGCGGCCCCTACCCTTTCCCCTCATGCGAGATCTTGCAGCGGGGATGGGGTACCTGGCCAAGGGCCAGAAGTGGGTGGCGCGGCACGGCCGCTGGTGGGCGTTCGGGATGCTCCCGGCGCTGATCACCCTGGTCGGCTACGCGGTGGCGCTGTTCTTCCTGGCCGGCTGGTCCGGGGACCTCGCCGAGTGGGCCACCCCGTTCGCCGACTCCTGGTCCTCGCTCTGGCAGGACCTGCTGCGCACCACGCTCGCCGCGCTGGTCTTCGTCGGCGGGCTGCTGCTGTCCGTGCTCACCTTCACGGCGGTCACCCTGCTGGTCGGCCAGCCGTTCTACGAGGAGCTGTGCGAGAAGGTCGACGAGACCGAGGGCGGCGCGCCGACCCCGCCGGAGGTGCCGCTCTGGCGCGAGCTGGTGGTGGCGGCCCGGGACAGCCTCCTCGTCCTGGTGCGGGCCGGCGGCTTCGGCGTGCTGCTGTTCGCGGCCGGGTTCGTCCCGGTGGTCGGGCAGACCGTGGTGCCGGTGCTGGGCTTCGCGGTCTCCGGCTTCTTCCTCACCCTGGAGCTGACCTCGGTCGCGCTGCAGCGGCGCGGGGTGCCGCAGCGCGAGCGGCTGCGGCTGCTGCGCGGGCGGCTCGGCCTGGCCCTCGGGTTCGGCGTGCCGCTGGTGCTGGGCTTCCTGGTCCCGCTGGTGACGGTGGTCGCCATGCCGGGCGCGGTGGCCGGCGCCACGCTGCTGGCCCGCGACCTGGTGCCCGTCGAGGAGGGGCCGGCGGAGGAGGACGGTGGCGGCGAGGACGGCGGCGAGGAGGACGGCGGCCAGGAGCCTGACGCGGCGGCCGTCCCGGAGCTGCCGGGCTACGACGCGCAGCGGCCCGTGGCGGGCAACCCGTACGCCGACGGCCCGGCCGCGGGCAACCCGTACGCCGCCGCCCCGCGCCCGGTGGAGCCGAACGCGTACCGCGGCGCGTGAGCGCGCCGTCACCCTGCGCCCACCCCGGTCCCGCCCGCGTGTGAGGCCCCCCACAGGGACCGGGCGGTCTACTGCCGCCGATAGTGGACGGCCGCCCGGCGGCGCGCCACCGGGGCTCCGCGGGACGCCGCCCGGCGGGTGCCCGCGCGACCGACGGGGCGGCGCCGGACCGGAACGACCCAGGCGGCGGGCCGGTTCGGGCCGTTGGTTCGTCGACGACTCCGCCGATCCCCCCATCGATTCCTCGAAACGGACAAAACGCCACGAAGCGCCCGCCGTCGGCCGGGCGCTTCGCCGTTCCGGCCGCTCGCTCCACTACCGCCCGTCGTAGCAGGCGGCTTTGCCGCCCCCGCCGGGCTCTGCCAAGAATGGCCCGTCGCCAGGCAGCGCGGCCGGTCCCCCGCCGCGCAACCCGTCCCACCCCGCCCGTCCGCACCGGGACACCACCACGGCCGTCCCGGAGCCGCCGCGGGCCGCTCCCCCGAGCGGGTCCCGCGCGATGTCCGGCGCCCGCGCCGCCGCCCCGCCCGGGGCCGGCACGCCCCGACGGCCACCGAGGCCCCGACGGCACCCCGACGGAAAAGGATCGACCGCTCCATGCAGCTCAGCCATGCCCGCCGCAACTCGCTGATCACCGGGATCACCACCCTGGTGGTGGCGAGCGCGGCCACCGCCGCCCTCGCCATCCCGGACAGCGGGACCGCCGTCGCCGAGGCCCCCGCCGCCGCGGTGGTCGGCACCGCCGGCGACACCTCGGCGGACGCGCAGGCCGCCGCCGCGGCGCAGGCGCAGGCGGACGCCGCCACGCAGGCGCAGGCCGCCGCTGCCGCGCAGGCCCAGGCCGAGGCGGACGCCGCCGCGCAGGCGCAGGCCGCCGCTGCCGCGCAGGCCGAGGCCGAGGCGAAGGCCCAGGCGGACGCGAAGGCCAAGGCCGACGCCGAGGCCGCCGCCTCCCGCTCGCAGGAGCGCTCCGCCCTGAACAGCAAGCCGTCCTACTCCGGCAGCCCGCGCGAGATCGCCGCCCAGATCGTCCCGGCCGGCCAGCTCCAGTGCTTCAACAACATCGTGTCCCGCGAGAGCAGCTGGAACATCACCGCCACCAACCCCTCCTCCGGCGCCTACGGCCTGGTCCAGGCCCTGCCCGGCTCCAAGATGGCCTCGGCCGGCGCCGACTGGCGCACCAACCCGGTCACCCAGATCAAGTGGGGCCTGGACTACATGAACTCCCGCTACGGCAGCCCGTGCGGCGCCTGGGCGTTCTGGCAGTCCCACCACTGGTACTGAGCCGGCTCCCGCGTCGATGACCGACGGGGCGCGTGGTCCGGACTGTGAGCTGGCCGAAATCCTGATGGCCCCGCGCACGTCCGGGGCGCCAGAGTGGGACCCATGGACCATGTGAGGCTCTCCGACGGGGTCGTCACGCTGACGCCGTTCCGGGCGGCGGACATAGACGCGCACCTGGCCGGCGAGGACGAACTGCTGGTGCGGTGGCTGAACGGCGGGCCGAGCACCCGGGCGGGCACCGAGGAGTACGTGCGGCGGTGCACCGCGCAGTGGGTGCACCGCGGGCCGGCCCGGGTGTTCGGGATCCGGACCGGGCCGGAACCGGTGCTGGTCGGCACGATCGACCTGCGGTTCGCGATGCCGTGCCTCGGCCCGGGGCAGGTCAACATCGCGTACGGCCTCTACCCGGCCTGGCGCGGCCGGGGCCTGGTGACCCGGGCGGTTCACCTGGTGGGCCGGTACGCGGCGCTGGAGGGCGCGACCGAGGGCGTCATCCGGGTCGACCCGGAGAACCTCGCCTCGGCGGCCGTGGCCCGGCGGGCCGGTTTCCGCTACGCCGGCCGGGTGCTGGAGCCGACGGGGAACCGGCTCGACCGGTACGTCCGCGAGCTGGTCGGGGCGCCCGCCGGCACCCGGACGGCCGCCGTCGGCGCGGTCTGAACGGCCCCCTTCGAGGACGGCTTCAAGGGCCGCGCCGAACGGCCGCCACCACCTCGCCGGTCACCAGCCCGACCGCGATCGCCGTCACCAGGGTGACCAGCTCCATCAGGTCGCGGAACCCCCCGATGGGGTGCCCGCCGGCCAGGTCGGTGAGGCCGCGCATGCCGAGCGAGCCGACGGTCAGGGTGAAGAAGCCGGGCAGCAGCAGGATCAGCCGCGGCGGCGCCCCCGGCCGGGCGGCGAGCCGGGTCGCGGCGGCGCCGAGGACGACGGCGGCGGCGAAGGTCCCGGCCACCTCGCCCGCCAGCCAGGTGGCCAGGCTCTGCACCGCCACCGTCAGGTAGACCAGGAGCAGCAGCACCGGCCCGAACCGGGCGGGGACGGCGAAGGCGAGCACGGTACCCGCGGTGAAGACGATCCAGGCGGTGAACAGCACCCAGCGCGGCAGGTCCTGGGTCGCCGTCAGATCGAACAGCGCGTGCCGGTCCCGGCCGGTGACGGCGAGTCCGATCAGGATCCCGACGTACAGCTGGAGCAGCAGGAACACCGCGTAGACCAGCCGCACGGCGCCCGGGGTGAGGTGCCCGGCCGCGAGTTCGGCGGTGGCCGCGCTCAGGTAGTCACCGGGGACGAAGAAGAACAGCGCGGGCAGCATGATCAGCACCGGTCCGCCGTGCGCCGGGGTGCGGGCGAACACCAGCAGCGCGACCACCGAGACCACCACGGCCGCCGCCAGCGGCAGCACCGGACCCAGCCGGGGCCGACGGCCCGCCGCCAGCACGAGCGTCGCGCTCGCCGAGGCGAGCACGGCGGTGGAGCCGACCTCCCACCAGGTGGGCTGCATCAGCGGGGCGAAACCGAGGGAGAACAGCACGATCCCGAGCGCCTTCGCCCACCGGGGGTACGGCGGCGGGGCGGTGTCGACGGCGGCGAGCCGCCCGGCCGCGGCGGGCAGGGTCAGCCGGCCGTCCGCGAGGTCGGCGAGCAGCGCACGGACGGCGGCCACCTGGTCGAGCCGGAACACCTCGGGGAACGCCCGGACGGTCACCGTGCTGGTCCCGCCGCCGGAGGTCACGCTGAGCACCGCGCCCTCCGGGACGACCAGCAGCCGCGCCGAGCCGCCGAGCACCCGGGCCGCCCCGGCCACGGCCGGTTCCAGCTCCTCGACGCCCTCGCCGCTGTTGCGCAGCAGCACGGTGGTCAGCCGGGCCAGGAAGGCGGTGAGTTCGCCGACCCGGGGTGGCCGCGTCAGCTGTTCCACAGGCCCGCCTCCGTCCGTGTCCCGACCGTGCCGACGCCTCCAGCCTGCCCGCCGGTCCGGGACCGCGCGCGCCGGAACCACGAGGGGGGATCCCGGCCCTGACGTGGACGCGCCCGGTGAGCGATCGGTGAAGACAGGGCGTACGTACGGCCGATTTGACGGGAGCTTCCCCGCCTACGGACCATCAGCGCTTTGCCACCGTTCGCAGGCGCTCCTACGCTCCCGCGTCATGCCCTCACCCCTGACCAGCGTCGTGGTCCCCGCCTACGACGAGCGGAGACAGCCGGCGGACTGCCTGGACTCGCTGCTCGGGCACTTCCGTCATCCATGGAACGGATGTGTCATGGCCCGGCGAGCGGAGCTGTACGACCGTAAGCCAAATGGGGCTCCATGGGTTGCCAAGAGTCTCCGCAATGATGCGCCGGTCGCCAAGACCGCCCCCCAAGGGCAACCGCACCCGTGCACCCAAGAGTGTCCGCCGGATGTCGGGCCTGTCGACAATCGACCACACCCCGCACTGACTCCACCGACTCCAAAACCTAGGCCGGATCGGCCGTAAACAGGCGAGGCCACAGCCCGAGAGCTGAGGCCTCGCAATGTCAAGCACCCTTGCAGTGCTAGCTGTTGCCACCGCTGCTGCCGCCGCCGGTGCTGCCGTTCCCGCTGCCGTTGTTCCCGCCCCCGCCATTGTTCCCGCCCCCGCCGCCGGTGGTCGGCGGCACCGACAGGAAGCTGAGCAGGCCGCCCAGGACGTTGGGGTTGTAGACGTAGGTATTGCCGCAGTTCGCCACGAAACCGTCGGAACCCGCGGAACAGAAGACCCCGGGCTGCCCATGGTGGTCGCCCTGGTGCCCATGGTGGCCACCCTGGTGACCCCGGTGGACACCGGAGTTCGCGCCGGCCACGCCCGCGCCCGTGAGCAGCAGGCTACCGACAGCAGCAACAACGACGGCGATTCGTCTGATCATCGTTTCCTCACTTGTGGAGACCTTGGCTCATCCTGCGGACCTCCGCGCGCCGACGTTGTCAGGCGCGATGACCGCCACCGGCATTGCTGAAAGGTTCACTCGGATCGGTCAGCAGGGGCCGATCACTGCGAATAGCCATGCCCCAGCCAACCCGGCGAGCCCAGTCGGCAAGGCATCCCGCCGGGACGAACTGTCGACGCCGTCGAATACCTTCTTCACTCACTCAAGAGGCGGCGCACAGCCCACCACAGTGATCAACTTCCGGCCGACTCCTCAGGGTCAGGGCTCCTGTCGTTGTCGGCGCCGTCCCGCGCAACCATGTGGTCGAGCCCGGTGCCCAGCCTCCGCACGCCCGGGAGCGTCCCTCTCGGGAACACGACGCCGTGACCGTCGCGGCGGGAAGCCTTGCGCCCTCGACGCCCTGGGCTCCCTCGCCGACCGGCCGGCCCGGACCGGGCCGGCCGACCCGCTGCCCTTCGGCCGCACCCGGCAGCACGGCGGCCGGGACCGGCCCGGCGGCGCAGGTGGCCGGGCGGTCAGGCGTGCGCGGTGCCGCCGTCGGCGGCGAGGGCGGCGGCGATCCGGCGCAGGGTGTCGGCACGGACCTCGTCCGGCAGCGGCGGCAGGAGGTCCATCCACAGCGGCAGGGTGGAGCCGAGCAGCTGCCGCTGGCCCTCGGGACGGGCGATCAGCCACAGGTGGAGGTGGGCCGCGCCGTCGCCCCAGCGGCTCACGTGGACCCTGCCGATGCCGCCGAGTCCGAGGATCGCCCGCTCCACGCGCTGGAGCACCGGGCCGAGCTCCGCCGCCCGGGCCGGCGGCAGGTCGAGCAGGTCGTGGTGGCCGCGCGGGTTGAGCAGCAGCACGGCGGGCAGGCCGTGCGGTTGGCCGTAGGCCCGCAGGCGCCAGTGCTCGTCGGTCCAGACGAAGTCCTCGTCCGGGCGGTCGCACTCGCCGCACTCCGCCGCGCCCGCCTCGCCGTGCCGGGGCGGTTCGGGCAGCTCGGGGGCGTCCAGCGGCCGCACCCGCAGCTCGCCCCCCTCGGCCGGCTGGTACGGGAAGATCTCCCAGGACGGTGCGGCGTCCTCGGGGATCGGGAGCCGCTCGCCGACCGGCAGGTGGGCGAGGAAGGGGCGGGGGTCGTCGTGAGGGTCGGTGATCATGGAAGCCGACAGTGCCAGACGCCCCGCCTCCTCGGCCAGCCCTTTCCCGGTACCGCCCGCCCGGCGCGGCTGCGATGATCGGCTCAGCCGCACCCATCACCTGGACGCGCCCACCGCCCGGGAGGACCGCCCGTGAGCCGACCCGACACCGCGCCCGGCACCGACCTGGCCCGCGAACTGTCCGCCGTGCTGCGCGGCGACGTCCGCTTCGGCGCCGCCGAGCGCACCGTCTACAGCCACGACGCCTCCAACTACCGCCAGCTGCCGCTCGGCGTCGTCAAGCCCGCCGACCTGGACGACGTGCGCACCGCGCTCGCGCTCTGCCGCCGCTACGAGGTGCCGGTGGTGGCGCGCGGCGCCGGGACGAGCATCGGCGGGCAGGCGATCGGCCCCGGCGCGGTGGTGCTCGACTTCCGCCGCCACCTCGGCGCCGTGCTCGGCGTGGACCCGGAGCGCCGCACCGCGCGGGTCGAGCCCGGCACCGTCCTGGACGACCTGCAGCGCGCCGCGCGCCCGTACGGCCTGCGGTTCGGGCCGGACCCGTCCACGCACGGCCGCTGCACCCTCGGCGGCATGATCGGCAACGACTCCTGCGGCGCGCACTCGGTGGCCTGGGGCCGGACGGCCGACAACGTCGAGTCACTGGACCTGCTGCTCGCCGACGGCACCGAGCTGACCGTCAGCGGCCCGCTCGGCCCGGACGGGCGCGCCGCGCTCGCCGCCCTGCCCGGACGCGCCGGCCAACTCCACCACCGGCTCCAGGAGTTCACCGAACGGAACCTGGCCGTCATCCGCCGGGGCATGCCCGTGCTGCCGCGCCGGGTCTCCGGCTACCCGCTGGACGCGCTGCTGCCCGAACGCGGCCACCACCTGGCCCGCGCGCTCACCGGCACCGAGGGCACCTGCGCGCTGCTGCTCGGCGCCACCGTCAAGCTGGTCGAGGACCCGCCCGCCCGCGCCCTGGTGCTGGCCGGCTACCCGGACGAGACGGCCGCCGCCGACGCCGTCCCCGCGCTGCTGCCGCTCGGCCCGCTCACCGTCGAGGGCATGGCCGCCGACCTGGTCGCCGCGCTGCTCGCCGCCGGGCCGCGCCCGCCCGCCCTGGACCGGCTGCCCGACGGCGCCTGCTGGCTGTTCCTGGAGACCGGCGGCGCCACCCCGGCGGAGGCGCTGGACGCGGCCCGCCGGATCGCCGACGCCGTCCGGCGCGAGCGCACCGCCACCGTCGCCGTGGTCACCGACCCGGCCGAGCAGCGCCAGCTGTGGGGCGTGCGCGAGGCGGGCGCCGGCACCGTCACCCGGCTCCCCGGGGGCGGGGAGGCGTGGCCCGGCTGGGAGGACTCCGCCGTCCCGCCGGAGCGGCTCGGCGACTACCTGCGCGAGCTGCGCGCGCTGCTGCGCCGGCACAGCCTGCGCGGTGTGCCGTACGGGCACTTCGGCGAGGGCTGCGTCCACCTGCGGATCGACTTCCCGCTCGCCGCGCCCCACGGGGTGCTGGTGTTCCGGGAGTTCCTGGAGCAGGCCGCCGATCTGGTGGTCTCGTACGGGGGTTCGCTCTCCGGCGAGCACGGCGACGGCCAGGCCCGCGGCGAGCTGCTGGCGCGCATGTACCCGCCCGAAGTCATCGAGCTGTTCCGGGAGTTCAAGCGGATCTGGGACCCGGAGCGGCTGCTCAATCCGGGCACCCTGGTCGACCCCCGCCCGCTCGACGCCAACCTGCGGTTCACCGGCCCGGTGCTTCCGCTGCCGCTCGCCCTGCCGTACGAGCAGGACGGCGGCAGCCTCGCCAAGGCGGTGCGCCGCTGCGTGGGCGTCGCCACGTGCGTCGACCCGGCCACCGGGGTGATGTGCCCCAGCTACATGGCCACCGGCGAGGAACGGCACTCCACCCGCGGCCGGGCCCGGCTGCTCGCCGAGATGCTGCGCGGCGGCGGCCCGTCCGGGGGCGCGATCACGGACGGCTGGCGCTCGGCCGAGGTCCGCGAGGCACTGGACCTCTGCCTCGGCTGCAAGGGCTGCGCGAGCGACTGCCCGGTCCACGTCGACATGGCCACCTACCGGACCGAGTTCCTGTACCAGCACTACCGGCACCGGCCGCGGCCCGCCGCGCACTACGCGCTGGGCCGGCTGCCGCTCTGGCTGCGCGGCGCGGCCCTGGCGCCCGGCCTGGCCAACACCGTCGCCCGCTCACCGGCGGCGGGCGCGCTCAAGCGGCTCGCCGGGATCGACCCGCGCCGGGTGCTGCCGGTCCTGCCGCCGGAGACCTTCACCCGCTGGTACCGGCGCCACCGCGCCGCCACCGGCCCGGCCCCGGCCGGCGCGCCGCCCGTGCTGCTCTGGCCGGACACCTTCGCCGACCACCTGCAGCCGGAGGTGCTGCGCGCGGCCGTCGAGGTGCTGGAGCACCTGGGCTTCGACGTCCGGCTGCCGGCCGGCCCGGTCTGCTGCGGGCTGACCTGGTACTCCACCGGCCAACTCCCCGGCGCCCGGAGGGTGATGCGGCGCAGCCTGGCCGCGCTCGCCGCCACCGGCCTGCCCGCCGGCACCCCGGTCGTCGGACTCGACCCGAGCTGCACCGCGACCCTGCGGGAGGAGGTGCCGCGCCTGCTCGGCGCCGAGGGCCGCCCGCTGGCCGAACGGACCCGCACCTTCGCCGAGTTCATCGACGAGTACGCGCCCGACGCGCCGCTGCCGCAGCTGCCGGTGGACGCCGTCACGCAGACCCACTGCCACCAGCACGCCGTGCTCGGCAGCGCGGCGGACCGCCGGGTGGAGCGGCGGATGGGCGTCGCCAACCGGGTGCTGGACTCGGGGTGTTGCGGGCTGGCGGGCAACTTCGGCTTCGAGCGCGGCCACTACGAGGTGTCGGTGGCGATCGCGGAGCGCGTCCTGCTCCCCGAGGTGCGCGCCGCCGGGCCGGAGACCGTCCTCCTCGCGGACGGCTTCAGCTGCCGCACCCAGATCGCCCAACTGGCCGACGGCCGCCGGGCCCTGCACCTGGCGGAGCTGATGCGGCGGGCGCTGCGCGCGCAGCCTTCCGACGACCGGCGGACCCCCTGACGCCGTGCGACGCTGACACCGTGCGGCGCTGACACCGTACGGCGCCGACACCGTACGGCGCGGACGCCGTGCGACGCTGACACCGTGCGACGCGCCCGCCACAATGGCGGCATGACCCTCACCACCGCCGAGGCGGACCGGATCCTGGCCGACAACTTCGCCCCCTGGGTGCGGGCGCTCGGCCTGTCGGTGACCGACACCGGCGAGCGCCACGCCGTGCTGCGGCTGCCCTGGTCCGACCAGCTGGCCAGGGAGGGCGGGGCGCTCTCCGGCCAGGCCCTGATGGCCGCCGCCGACACCGCCGGCGTGATCGCCGTCGCGGCGGCCCGGGGCGGCTTCGGCCCGGTGACCACCGTCCAGCAGTCGGCGAGCTTCCAGCGCGCGGTCACCGGGCGGGACGTCCTGGTGCACGCCCGGGTCACCAAGCTGGGCCGGCGGATCGCCTTCCTGGACATCACCCTCGGCGCGGAGGGCGAGGAGGACGCGGCGGCCCACGCCACCGCGGTCTACGCGCTGGCCTGAGCCGCCCTGTCCGGTCCGGTCCTTCACACGCCCTGCGGCGTCTCCAGCACCTCCTTCGAGCGCGGCGAGTCCTCGGCGCAGACCGCCGTCACGAACTCCGCGACCCGCGCCTGCGGCATACCGCGCGCGATGTCCGCCTCGCTGATCATGCCGACCAGCTCGTGCTCCGGGTGGTTGATCACCGGCAGCCGGCGCACCCGGTACTGCTCCATCACCCGCAGCACCTGCTCGACGTCCTCGTCCGCCTCCACCGTCATCGGCCGCCCCTGGGCCACGTCCCCGGCCGTCACCTGCTCCGCGTCCAGGCCCTCGGCCACGCATTTGAGCACGATGTCCCGGTCGGTGAGGATGCCCAGGAGCTTCTGCCGCTCCCCGCAGATCGGCAATGCCCCGACTCCGCGTTCCTTCATGATCCGGGCCGCGGCGGCGAGCGTCTCGTGCTCGCGCACGCACTCGGCGCCCCGGTGCATGATGTCGCCCGCATTGGTCATGATCGGCCTCCTGACGTGCCTGCCACTCCCACGTCTCCATCGTGGTCCGGCGCCGGGAGCCCCGCCACCGGGCCCGCTACGTCCCGCCGTCGCCCTGCTCGCCGCTGCCCTGCTCACCGCCGCCCTCGCGCCGCTCCGGCGGGTCCAGCGGCGAGTGGTCCAGCACCTCCTCCAGGGGCGGCAGTTCCAACTGCTCCATCTGCTCCAGGCCGGGCAGCGTCGGCGCCTGCGCCGTCCCCTGCTCCACCGCGTCCGCCCCGTCGACACCCCGCTCGGCGCCGTCCCGCTCGGCGACACCGCGCCGGTGCGTCTCGGTCGCGCTGTCCAGGAACCGCAGCAGCTCCACCGGGAACGGCAGCACCAGCGTCGAGTTCTTCTCCGCCGCGACCTCCACCACCGTCTGCAACAACCGCAGTTGGAGCGCCGCCGGGGTCGCGCTCATCACCGCGGCCGCCTCCGACAGCCGCGCGGACGCCTGGAACTCGCCGTCCGCCGTGATGATCCGCGCCCGCCGCTCCCGCTCGGCCTCCGCCTGCCGGGACATCGAGCGCTTCATCGCCTCCGGCAGGGCGACGTCCTTGATCTCCACCCGGTCGATCTCGATCCCCCAGCCCAGCGCCGGGCTGTCGATCATCAACTCCAGGCCCTGGTTGATCGGTTCGCGGTTGGCCAGCAGGTCGTCCAGCTCGCTCTTGCCGATGATCGACCGCAGCGAGGTCTGCGCCACCTGGGAGATCGCGAAGTTGTAGTCCTGCACGTTCACGATCGCCTTCACCGGGTCCTCCACCCGGAAGTACACCACCGCGTCCACCCGGACGGTCACGTTGTCCCGGGTGATGCCCTCCTGCGCCGGGATCGGCAGCGTCACGATCTGCACGTTCACCCGGCGCAGCCTGTCCGCGACCGGCAGCAGCGCGACCAGTCCCGGATCGCGCACCTCGTCGCGCACCCGACCGAAGCGGAACACCACGCCCCGCTGGAACTGCTGCACCACCCGCAGGCTCAGCCCGCCCACCACGGCCGTCAACAGCAGCACCGCGACAATGACCCCGACCACCACATCGACGACCATGACGGCCTCCTCACGCAGCAGCGAGCCCCGGCCGTCGCCGACCCGACCCGGCCGTCGGCCGCCGGAACCACTGGTTCCACGCTACGCCTGCCCGGTCGGCGCCCGGTCGAACCCGGTTCACACCCTAGGATCGTCGCCATGCCGCAGCCGCAGCCCCCCGCCGGCCCGCCGGACCCCGCCGACAACCCGGACCACCCGCGCCACCCCGCCGCGGCCGCCGCCCGCGCCGCGGACCTCACCGCCCTCGACCGCGTCGTCACCGGCTGCCGGGCCTGCCCGCGGCTGGTCGAGTGGCGCGAGGAGACCGCCCGCACCAAGCGCCGCGCCTACCTGGACTGGGACTACTGGGCCCGCCCCATCCCCGGCTTCGGCCCGCCCGACGCCCCGCTCGTCCTGGTCGGCCTCGCCCCCGCCGCGCACGGCGCCAACCGCACCGGCCGGATCTTCACCGGCGACCCCTCCGGCGACCTGCTCTACGCCGCCCTGCACCGCCTCGGCCTGGCCAACCGCGCCGAGTCCGTCCGCCACGGCGACGGCCTGGCCCTGCACGGCGTGCGGATCACCGACCCGGTCCGCTGCGCCCCGCCCGACAACAAGCCCACCACCGCCGAACGCGACACCTGCCGCCCCTGGATCGCCCGCGAACTCGACCTCCTGCGCCCCACCGTGCGCAGCGTCGTCGCACTCGGCGGCTTCGCCTGGCAGGCGCTGCTCCCCGCGCTCGACGCGGCCGGCTGGACGCTCCCCCGGCCCCGGCCGCTGTTCGGCCACGGCGCCCACGTCACCCTGCCGGCCCGGGACGGCGGCCCGCCGCTGGAGCTGTACGGCTGCTACCACGTGAGCCCGCGCAACACCAACACCGGCCGGCTCAGCACGACCATGCTGCGCGAGCTGCTGCGCACCGCCGCCCGCACCGCCGGACTCGACCCGGCCGAGGAGTGACGCCCGCCCTCAGACGAACCGGGCCAGCTTCGGCCGCGCGGCCCGCGCCCACACCTCGGGCAGCGCGAGCCGGGCCCGCTCCGCCTCCGCCAGCTGCTGCCCGTAGAGCACGCCGTAGGCGAACTGCTCCTCGGACGCGCCCGCCCGGTCCCGCAGCGCGGCCGACGCCACCACGGCGTCCTGGTGCTCGCCCAGCACCTCCTGGACGGCCTTCATCCGCTCCACGTACCGCTCCGCCGCCCCGCCCGCCACCGGCACCGCGGTCTCACCCGCGTACCGGGCGCGCTTGGCCGCCTTCCGCGCCTCGTGCAGCGCCACGTCCCGCTCCGCGCCGCCCGCGAGCGCCGACCGCACCCGCTCCGCCGTCCGCCGCTGCTCGCGCGCGGCCACGCGGGCCAGCTCCGGTCCGGCCGCCCGGCCCGCCCGGCCGCGCAGCGGCGGCTCGGCCAGCAGCGCCGTCAGACCGTCCGCGAGGGCGCGGCGGCGCGGGCTGTCCAGCGCGGCCACCACCTCCGGCCGGACCCGCCGGTACTCGGCCCTCCCCCAGCGCTCCAACTCCGCCGCGACCCGCTCGGGCCCGCACTCCGCGGGCAGCTCCCGCGCCCGAGCCGCCAACCGCTCGCCCAGCACCTCCCGGTCCCGGGCCCGCCCCAGCGCGGCGGCCAGCCATCGCAGCTCGGCCACCAGCTCGTCCGCGGCCCCCGGCGCGAGCAGCCGCCGGTAGGTGCGGAAGGCACTGCGCAACCGCCGGCACGCGACCCGCATCCGGTGCACCGCGTCCGGCTGGTCCGCCCGCACCGCCTCGTCCAGCCCGGCCAACACCTCAGCCTGCGCCCGGACCCGCCCGAGCACCACCTCACCCACCGTGACCACATCGCCCGCCATCCGCCCGCACCCTTCCCTGGCGCCTCCGGAACGCCTCCAGGCTAGCCCTCCCGCCCCACCCCGGGCAGACCCCCTTCCGACCACCCCCCAAGGGCCAGGCGAACCCGAAAAGCCGACCCACCCGACGCCCCACGCCACCTCCCAACCCAGCCACACCCCGCCCCGGCGGCACGCGACGCGAGAAGTCGACCGGCCCGACTTCCCACGCCGCCACCCTGCCAAGGCACCCCACACCCGCCCGCCGGCACACAACAGCAGCCTCAATTGACAGGAACACGCGGATTCAAAAGTCGACCCACCCGACTTCCCACTCCACCAACCAACCCAGCCGCACCACCCAGGATCGCCAAGCCCCCCGCGAGACGCAGCGCCACCCAACCCGGGAAGTCGGCCGGGCCGACTTCTCGCGCCACCACCCCACACACAAACCCCCGCCCCAGCACAACAGCACCCCGCGTGGGAAGTCGACCCGGCCGACTTCCCACTCCACCAACCAACCCAGCCGCACCACCCGGGATCGCCAAGCCCCCGGCGAGACACAGCGGCACCCAACCCGGGAAGTCGACCCGGCCGACCTTCCACACCACCAACCCACACACAAACCCCCGACCCACCACAGCAGCACCCGGCCTGGGAAGTCGACCCGGCCGACTTCCCACCCCACCAACCAACCCAGCCGCACCACCCGAGATCGCCAAACCCCCCGCAAGACGCAGCAGCACCCAACCCGGGAAATCGACCCACCCGACCTTCCACACCACCACCCCACACACAAACCCCCGCCCCACCACAGCGACACCCGGAGTGGGAAGTCGACCCACCCGACTTCCCGCTCCATCAACCAACCCGGCGGCACGCGGCGCGAGAAGTCGACCGGCCCGACTTCCCACGCCGCCAGCCTGCCAAGGCACCCCGCACCCGCCCGCCGGCGCACAACAGCAGCCTCGATTGACAGGAACACGCGGATTCAAAAGTCGACCGGGCCGACTTCTCGCGCCACCCCGCTCCGGCGGGGCTGTGTCGGTGTGGGTGGGCTCAGGGGCGGAGTTGGACGGCCAGGGACATGGTGTAGCCGACGAGGGCGGCGAAGAAGACCACGGCGGTGGTGTAGCGGGGGGTGAAGGGGAGGCCGGCGAGGGCGGGGTAGAGGAGGACGGCGGTGCCGGCGGCGATGTCGGCGAGGTAGAGGCCCCTGGGCGGGGCGATGCCGGTGCTGCGGGCGGCCCAGCCGGTGGCGACCAGGAAGCCGGTGAGGAGGATGAAGCCGGACAGCAGGCCGGCGCCGATGCTGGAGAGCACGGGGTGGGGTTCGGGCGGGAGTTCGCCCTCCGGGACGACCGGGCGCACGCGGTGGGCGACGGCGAGGGCGCCGACGGCCAGGGTCACGCACGCGGCGGCGCTCAGCAGGGGGGCGGGGTTCATCGGCGGCTCCGGGAGGTCGCGTGGTGGTGGCCGAGGGCGGCCGCGAGGGCGGCCGGGACGAGGACGGTGAGGACGAGCACGGCGGTCCAGGTGCTCGGGTCGAGCCCGACGGCGGGCGGAGCGGCGGGGGGCGGGGGCACGGCGGCGACGACCGCGAGGGTGGCCGTCGGGCTGGGGGCGGGCGGCGGGACCGGGGGCGGGGGCTGCGCCGTCCAGCTGGGCGAGGCCTGCGCCGGGACGGGCACGGCCGGCCGAACGGGCGCCACCGCTTCCACGGTGATCGGGGCCCGGGGCGGGATCGAGGCCGGGGCCGGTTTCACCGGGTGCGGTGAGGCGGCCGGGGATGTCGGCACCACCAAGGGCACAGGCGCAGGCGCGGGCACGGGGCTCGGCGAAGGAGCCGGCGAAGGGAGCGGCGACGACGACGGCGCCGGGGACACCGTCGGCGTCGGCACGACCGCAGTCGGCGAGGGCGAGGGCGACGGCACCGACGGCGACGGGCAGTGCCACGGCGACGGCCAGGGCAAGGTCCACGGCACCACCGGCGGCGACGGCGCCACCGGCACCGACGGCCCCGGGCCAAGGGCGTAGTCCATCGCCCGATTGTCGGACCGTCCCACCGCCCCCGTCAGCGCCTGACGCCCCCTCACCCGCCCCGCGCCCCGCCAAACCCATCGCTTCGGTGAACTCCCCGCCCCCACCTCCCGAACGAACAACCGATGCGGGACAACCTGTGCCCCGATCCGGCCGCAACCCCGGACGCACCCTCGTGCCCGTTGTAAACGTCGTGACATACTCCCGGACGTGACGACCTCCACCCACGCGACGAGGGCCCTGCGGGCCGCGGTGTTCACCGCGCTCGCCGTGCCGCTGTCCGCGCTGGGCCAGGTCCTCATCACCGGCCGTCCGCTGCCGCTCACCCTGGTGGCGATGGCCGCCGCCGTCGTCTTCCTGGTCTCGGCCGTGCTGGCCGGCGGGGAGCGGCGGCTGTCGCAGATCGCGGCCGTGATGGTCCCGGTCGAGCTGCTGCTCAACACGACCTTCAACCTGGGCCAGACCACCTGTGGTCCGGTCCTCGGCGGCGACCTCCCGGCCCGCGGCATGAACCTGCTGGTCTGTGGCGGCGGCTCGGTGGACGGGTCCTCGCTGTTCTACGGCCAGTTGGGGCATTCCGGACGGCTGGCGCCCGCCGCCACCCAGGTGCTGCTCCTGCTGGTGCACCTGGTGATCGCGCTCGCCGCCGCCACCTGGCTGCGGCTCGGCGACGCCGCCCTGTCGGGCCTCGGGCGGGCGCTGCGCGCACTGCGCCAGGCCGTCGCGGCGCCGCTGCGGGCGCTGGTCCTGCTGCTGGTCCCGGCGCCGGTCCGGCCGGTGCTGCGGGTGCCGCTGCCGGTCCCGGACCGCCGCCGCCCGCGCCGTGAGGACGTGGTGCTGAGCCCGGCACCGCGCCGCGGCCCGCCGCTGCTCGCGCCTGCCTGCTGACGAGCCTTTCGAAGGCCGGTCCTCCGAAGGACCCGTGGCGGGCGGCGCACAACTCCGACTCTCGTCCAGTCACCCCTCCGGCCGACGCATGCCGCGCACCCGTGCAGAGCACGCCGTGCCGCGCGCCGGAGCGGGACACCCCCGCGCGCCCCGCGGCGCGCCCCCACCACGGAGTTGACCGAGCATGGCTCACCCCAACCAGAAGCCCTCCCGCAAGCAGGCCCAGAAGATCAGCGCCCGTGAGCGCATCCAGGAGGCCCAGCGCCAGGAGAAGCAGGCCGCCAAGCGCCGTCAGCGGATCGTCGTCGGCGTCTCGGCCGCCGTCGCGCTCGCCCTGGTCGGCGGCACCGCACTCGCGATCGGCACGGCCGGTGACGACAAGTCCTCCACCGCGGCGGCCGAGCCGACCGCACTGGTCGTCCCGGCGAACACCTCCGGCGCCGACGGCACCGTGATCACCTGGGGCAAGCCGGAGGCCACGCACACCCTCCAGGTGTTCGAGGACTTCCGCTGCCCGGTCTGCAAGACCTTCGAGGCCACCAACGGCGAGGCCGTCAAGAAGCTGGTGGAGGACGGCACCGTCAAGGTCGAGTACCACCTGGCCGCGTTCCTGGACAAGAACCTCGGCGGCAAGGGCTCGCGCACCGCGCTGGCCGCGGTCGGCGCCGCGGCGAACGAGGGCGTGGACAAGTTCAAGGCGTACCACGACGTGCTGTACGCCAACCAGCCGGACGAGCGCGAGGACGGCTTCGGCGACGTCAACCACCTGCTGGAGCTGGCCGACCAGGTGCCGGGCCTGAAGACGGACGCGTTCGTCAAGGCGGTCAACGACCGGACGTACGCGCCGTGGGCGAAGAAGGTCGCGGACGCGTTCAACGACAGCGGGGTGACCGGGACCCCGACGGTGAAGGTGGACGGCAAGGCGCTGACGCTGTTCAGCGGCAACCGCGCGCTCACGCCGGAGCAGTTCACCGCCCAGGTGAAGCAGGCCGCGGGCTTGCAGTGAGCACCACCGGCCCGGCCGATTCCCGGCCGGGCCGGCCTCATCCTCACCCACGGAGTGCTCTGCCATGACCGCATCGACCGCTCTGCCCCCTTCCTCCCCGTCCTCCCGCCCCGCCTCCTGCGCACCGGCCGCGCCGGGTTCGGCGCCGGTCGGCGCGGGCCGCGCGTTCTCGCTGTTCGTCCTGATCGCCGCCCTGATCGGGCTGGCCGCCTCGGCCGTGCTGACCTTCGACAAGCTCCGCCTCCTGGAGGACCCCTCCTACATCCCGAGCTGCAACCTCAACCCGGTGATCAGCTGCGGTTCGGTGATGCGCACCGACCAGGCCGAGGTGTTCGGCTTCCCCAACCCGCTGCTGGGGCTGGCCGCGTTCGGCGCGCTGGCGGCGGTCGGCGCCGGGCTGCTGGCGGGGGCCGCGTACCGCCGGTGGTTCTGGCTCGGCCTGCAGGCGGGGACCCTGGTCGGGGTGGGCTTCGTGCACTGGCTGATCGACCAGGCGCTGTACGACATCGGCGCGCTCTGCCCGTTCTGCATGGTGGTCTGGGCGACGGTGGTGCCGCTGTTCTGGTACACGACGCTGCACAACCTGCGCTCCGGGGTGATCCCGGTCGGTCCCCGGCTGCGGCCGGTGGTCCGGGAGGCGGCCCGCTACCACTGGGCGCCGCCGGTGCTGTGGGCGGCGGTGATCGCGCTGCTGATCCTCAACCGGTTCTGGTACTACTGGTCCACGCTGCTCTGACGCACCATCGGCCTGACGTGACGTCAGTTCGCCGCCCACGCGGTGTTCGCGGCGCCGTACGCGACCAGTTCTCGGCCTGGATCCGAAGTGTTCGCGAGGCATCGAGTACAGCCCTCCTCCCCTGCTAGAGATGACGTGTCCCCGACGGACCCCAGCAGCCGCCCACTGCGGCGGCCGGGGTCCGGCCCGGGGGCACCGTCGTCCCCACGCCCGGTGAAAGGAGGTGACCGACATGAAGAAGATCGCCATCCGCAAGGCGGGCTCCGTCCGCCTGACCAGCGGCGCCTCGCTCTACGGCGGCGGCCCCTGCGGGCCGACCTGGCCGCCCGTCGTGCTCCCGGCCTAGTCGCGAGCGCAACGCCCGGCGGCGGGCGGTTCCACGATCCCGCCCGCCGCCGCTGGCCCACCGGCCCACCCCCGTCGGCGATCCGCATGGAGGAGCGATGCCAGAGCGGCCTGCCACCGCACCGCCCGGCCCGGCGGGCAGCGGCCACGCCAACCCCGAACAGCCCCGCGACACCGGCCCGTTGACGTTCCACCCGCTGGTCTTCCTGCCGGAGGGCGAGGAGGTGACGGTCGGCCGGCTCGACGAGGGCACCTTCGTCGTGCTGCCCGCCGACGGCGCCGCCCTGCTGCGGCGGCTGGTCGACGGCGCCGAGCCCGCCGAGGCGGCCCGGTGGTACGCGCAGAGCTACGGCGAGGCGGTCGACATCGCGGAGTTCGTCACCGACCTCGGCGAGCTGGGCTTCCTGCGCGACCCCGGCGAGGCGCCCGCGCCGCCGCCCGCGCCGGTGCGCTGGCAGCGGCTGGGCCGCGCGGTGTTCTCCCCGGCCGGCGCCGCGCTGTACCTGGCGCTGCTGGCCGGCTCGGCGGTCACCCTGGTGCGCTCGCCCGAGCTGGTCCCCGGCTACCGGCACCTGTTCTTCAGCCCGTACCTGTCGGTGCTGGTCGTCGTGATGTTCCTGGCGCAGGCGCCGCTGATCCTGGTGCACGAGGCCGCGCACGCGCTGGCCGGCCGGCGGCTGGGCCTGCCCTCCAGGCTGTCGGTGGGCCGGCGGCTGTACTTCGTGGTGGTGCAGACCGAACTCGACGGCCTGGTCAGCGTGGACCGCCGGCGCCGGATCCTGCCGATGCTCGCCGGGGTACTGGCGGACCTGGGCGTGCTGGCCGTACTGACGCTGGTCGCGGCCGGTACCCGGCACGCCGACGGCGCGCTGTCCGCGGTCGGCGGGGTCGCGCTCGGCCTGGCCTACTCGACCGTGCTGCGGGTGGTCTGGCAGGCCTTCTTCTTCCTGCGCACCGACGTGTACTACCTCGTCGTCACGGTCCTGGGCTGCGTGGACCTGCACACCACCGCCAAGCAGCTGCTGGCCGACCACTGGGCCCGGCTGCGCGGCCGCCCGGCCCCGTACGACCCGGAGCGCTGGCACCCGCGGGACCGCGCGGTCGCCCGCTGGTACGCGGTGCTGATGGCGGTCGGCTACACGCTGGCCCTGGCGACGCTGGCGGTGAACCTGCCGCCGATCGTGGCCCGGGCCTCCCGGTCGGTGCTCGACCAGCTCTCCGGGGACGGCGGCCACCGCTGGGCCGGACTGGCCGACAGCATCGTCTTCCTGGTCCTGACCGTCGGCGAGGTCGCCCTCTCCACCGCGCTGTACCTGCGCGAGCGGCGGACCCGGCGCGCGGCGGCCGCCCCCGGCGTGCTCCCGGCCGCCCCGTGACCCCGACCCCGTCCCGCCCCAACGCCCCCGCCGCCTCTGGAGGTCCGATGTCCACACCGTCCGCCGGATCCGGCCACCACGTCCTGGTGACCGGGAGCCTGCGCCGCGACCGCGCCGCCGCCCGGGCCGCGCTCGCGCTGCCGCAGCCGCTGCTGCCCGAGGTCTCCGCGCACCGCCGGCTGCGCGGCCCCTACACGGCGGCCGGGACGCTGCTGCGCGCCGTCGTTCCCGCGGCGGCCGAGCGGTGGCCGGAGCTGGTCGCCGCGCACGAGGTGGAGCTGCTGACCGCCGCGCCGGAGCTGCGCGGGCGGGTGCCGGCCGCCCGGGAGACGCTGACCTCGCTGGCCGTCCCGCAGGAACGCACCAGGTTCTACTCCCGCTGGCGGACGCTGCGCATCGCGCACGGCCTCCAGGAGTTCCTGGCCGAGCTGCTGACCCGGCGGGCCGAGGGGCCGCACGCTCTGGTCGTCGAGGACCTCGACCACGCCGACCCGACCGACCTGGAGTTCCTCTCCGTCCTGCTCCGGCGCACCGACCCGGCGCTGCTGACCGTGGTCGCCGGCGGGACCGCGGCGCTGCTCGACCCGCTGCCCGTCGACCGGGCGGTGGAGGCCGGCACGCCGCTCGGCGAGAACCTGCCCGAGGTGCTGGCCCGGTACTGCACGCTACTCGCCGCCCCGGCCGCCCCCGCCGCCGCGCAGGGTGGACCGCGGAGCGAGGCCGAGCGGGCCGCCCGGTACGTGGCCGGCGACGGCACCGACGACGACCCCGCCGCGCTGGCCGCCTACCGCGCGCTGCCCGTGCGCGAGCGCCGGGAGCTGCACGACCGGCGGGCCGCCGAGCTGGCGGCGCTCGGCGAGCCCTCGCTCGACCTGGGCGCCCTGCCCTACCACCTCGAACACGGCACCGACGTGGGCGGCGCCGGCCTCCCGGCGCTCGCCAGGGCGATGGACGCCTGCATGCTGCTCGGCTTCTACCACGCCAGCCTGGAGTTCTGCCGCCGCGGCCGCTCCCACCTCGACCCGGTGGCGTTCCCGCAGGCCTGGTGGCACTTCACCGGCAAGATGCCGACCTCGCTGTCGGCCCTCGGACGCGCCGACGAGGCCGAGGCGGTCTGCCACGAGGTCCGGGTCCACTCCGTCGACCCGACCGCCCACCTCCAGTGCGCGTACGCGACGGCGATGCTCTACACCCGGCACCGCTCCCCGGACCGCCGCGACCACGAGCGGGCGGTGGCCTGGATCAACGAGGCGATCGCGATCGCCTCCCTGCTGCCGGACCCGCGGCAGCGCGCCTTCAACACCGTCTTCCACCACAACGGCCTGGCCCTCATCGAGGCGCACCGCGGGCGCCCGCAGGCCGCGCTCGACCTGGTCACCGCCGGACTGGCGGAGCTCGACCGGGACCTCGGCGCGGACGAGCACAGCCTGCACCGCTCGGTGCTGCGGCACAACCGCTCCACCGTGCTGACCGGCCTCGGCCGGCTGGACGAGGCGCTCGCGGACCTGCGCTCCGTCATCGAGAGCGACCCGAATTACCCGGAGTACCACTTCGACCTCGGCAACCTGCTGCGCCGGCGCGGCGACGAGGAGGGCGCCCTGGCCGCGTACGAGACCGCGCTGCGGCTCGGTCCGCCGTTCCCGGAGGTGTACTACAACCGCGGTGACGTCCGCTGCTCGCTGGGCGACGTCGAGGGCGCGCTCGCGGACTTCGGCTACGTGCTGGTGCTGGACCCGAGCTTCGTCGACGCCTACGTCAACCGGGCCGGGCTGCTGCTGGACGAGGGCGACGTGGCGGGCGCCGAGCGCGACGCCCTGGCCGGCCTGGCGCTGGCCCCGGAGAACGCCCACCTGCTGGCGGTGCTGGGCCGGGTGCACGCCGAGCAGGACGACCAGCGCTCCGCCATCGAGGCCTTCGACCGGGCGCTGCGCGCCGATCCGGACCTGCTGCCCGCGCTCTGCGGTCGGGCCGGCGCCGCCTACCGGGCGGGCGAAGCGGAGGCCGCGCTGGCCGACCTCCAGCACGCCGTCCGCCTCGCGCCCGAGGACCCGCTGGTCCGCTTCAACCGCGCCTACGTACTGCTGCGCACGGACCGCTGGGAGGCGGCGCTGGCCGATCTGGACATCGCCGCCGAGCTGCTCCCGGACGACGAGGACGTCCGCGCCGCCCGCGCCGAGTGCCTGGAGCGGCGCGCCGCCACGACGGGCTGAGGGCCCGCCGCCGGGTTCCTCATCCGCGCCAGCGGTCGACCACCGTCCGGGTGCGGGAGAGGACCGCGACGGCCAGCCGGGCGGCGGCCTCCAGTACCGAGTCGGGCGCGGCCGGCCGGTGCGGGCCGCCGCCGGGCGCGGCCCGGGTCGGCCCCGGCCCAAGCGGCGCCGCCGGTGGTGCGACGGGCGCCGGTGGTGCGGCGGGCGCCGGGCGGTCGGTCAGCCGGCGGGCCCGGTCGACCAGGGCGCGTCGCCGCAGCGGGAGCAGCGAGCCCAGCGGCAGGCCGAAGCACTCCTCGTAGGAGCCGGTCAGCGCCTCCGAGGGGATGCGGCGGCCGGCCTCGATGTCGGAGAAGACGCTGTGCGCGCTGTAGCCGAGCCGCTGGGCGAGGGCCCGCATGGACAGGCCGCGCTCCAGCCTGAGCCGCCGCAGCGCCGTACCGAAGTCCTCGCCGGGCAATTCCTCCGGAGCCGCCCCGGAAACCGGCCGGGCGGCTTTGCCGGACTCCCCTGCGAATATCTCCCGGCCGCCGCCCGGGAAGGTCCGACGCCGGTCTCCGGCAGAGTTCTGGACCACCATGGAATCACCGCATTCCTGAAATCGTGCGCTGCCCTGGAAACTCACGGTCGCCGCCGCCCGGGCCGTATCCCTCCGGGCGTCACGGCGCTGACCTCGGCCGATCCCGGCCGAGGCGGAGTGGCCGACACCCCCCGACGGCCGGAGCGGATTCACCCCCCAGAAATCTGGTGGGTCTTCCGGCCCTGTTTCCGGCGCCCTTCCCCCGGGACGTCGGAAATATCGGTGACAGCCTTGCGCAATAGTCCCGCAACAGGGATCAGCATGCCCCTCGGCAGCTCCCCCGTCAATGGCGGGAAGCATCGTCCGAATGGCTCCCGGAATTCCCGGGGGAAGTCTTTCGCCCCACGCCCTAACCGAAGACCGCCCGGCGGAAGGCATTGCGCAGGTCGGTGAGCGGCCGGAAGTCCCGGTCGTAGTGGACCTTGTTGGTGAGCAGCAGCGCCCAGCGGCCGCGGCGGCGGGAGATCCAGATGCCGGTCCCGGTGAAGCCGTAGTGGACGAAGGTGCCCTCGGCCGGGTCGGTACCGGCGGCGCAGAGCCAGGACAGGCCGCGGGCGGGCGCGAGTCCGCCGGTCTGCACCCGCAGCGACTCGGCGATCCACGGCCCGCCCCACGGCAGCGCGGTCCCGGCGGGCGGGGCCAGCAGCGCGGTGAGGAAGCGTTCCAGGTCACGGGCCGTGGAGAAGGCCCCGGCGTTACCGGAGACGCCGCCGAGCAGCCGGGCGGAGGGGTCGTGCACGGTACCGCAGAGCACATCGTCCGCCGTCCGCTCGTACTCGGTGGGGGCGGTGCGGCCGGCGAACTCCGGGCCGAGCGGGCCGTAGCGGGTGTCGGCCATGCCGAGCGGCCGCCAGGTCTGCCGGGCGGCGAGTTCGTCGAGCGGCGCGCCGGCCAGGAACTCCACCAGGTGGCCGAGCAGGACGGCGGCCCGGTCGGTGTACTCGACGGCGGCGCCGGGCGGGCGGTGCAGCGGGGCGGCGAGCACTCCGGCCCGGATCGCCGCCGGGTCGGTCCCGTACAGCTCGGCGAACCGGGTCCGCAGCGGCAACCCGGCGGTGTGGGTCAGCAGTTGACGGGCCGTCACGGAGCCGGCCGGACGACCGGCCACCGACGGCCAGTAGTCGCCGAGGGGCCGGTCCAGCGGGAGGCGGCCGGCCTGCCGGAGCGCTCCGGCGCACGGCCAGAGCGCGACGATCTTGGTGACGCTGGCCAGGTCGAAGACCGTGTCATGGCCCATCGGCCGCCCACCGTACGGGCCTTGGCCGAGCACGCCGGTGCGGCCGCGGCCCCGGACGCCGCCCGCGTCGCCGACCGACCAGACGCCGCCGGTCCCGGCGGCGCGCAGGCCGGCGACCAGCAGCTGTTCCAACGGCCCGCCGGGCGCGCCGAGTTCGGCGAGCGGCGCGAGTGGCACCGATCCGGTCATCCGTACCGCTCCCCCGTCTCCCGCGAGCCCTCCCGAGTGGGCCCCCGCGGACCCCCCGGGAGGCTACCCGGCCGGGGCGCGGGTCAGACGGCGGGCACGCCGCCGAACTCCTTGCCGAGGCAGATGCTCTGCTCGTGCTCGCGGTAGAGGCCGAACTTCTCGATCGCCGCATAGCCCTCGGAGGCGTACAGGGCGACGGCCTCGGGCTGCTCGGTGCCGGTCTCCAGGACGAACCGGGTGCGCCCGGCCTCGGCGGCGGTCCGCTCCAGGTGGCGCAAGACCACCCGGGCCAGGCCCCGGCCGCGCGCCTGGGGGCGGACGAACATCCGCTTCAGCTCGGCGTCGGTGTCGCGGATGCCGAACGCCGCGGCCCGCTTGGCCCGCCAGCCGCCGCAGGCGACCGGCACACCGTCCAGGTAGGCCACCAGGAAGAGGCCGGCCGGCGGGTCGAAGTGCTCGGGGTGCAGCTCGGTGAGGTCGGCCTCGCCGTAGCGGCGGACGTACTCCTGCTGGACCTCGGCCGCGAGGAGCTGGGCGTCGGGGTGACCGAAGCCGGTGATGCGGATCTCGATGCCGTCGCCCTTCGCGTCGTGCACGAAGGGTCCTCCGGTGGTGGTGCTCTCCATGGTGGTCAAGCCTAAGGCCCGCGCTCAGCCCGCCTCGGGGCGGCCCTCGAAGCGGGCGACCAGGGCCTCCTTGCCGAACATCCGGGCGGTGTCGACGGCGGACGGGGTGCCGGCGGACGGGTCGGCGCCGCCGGCGAGCAGCGCGTCGAGGACGTCGTCGCTGCCCTTGAACACCGCGCCGGCGAGCGGGGTCTGGCCGCGGTCGTTGGCCCGGTTCGGGTCGGCGCCGCGCTCCAGCAGGGCGGTGACGGCGGCGGCGTGGCCGTGGTAGGCGGCGAGCATCAGCAGGGTGTCGCCGCGGTCGTTGGTGAGGTTGGCCGGCGCGCCGGCGTCGACGTACGCGGCGAGGGTGGCGGTGTCGCCGGCCCGGGCGGCGTCGAAGAGCTTGCCGGCCAGGGCGATCACATCGGCGTCGGGGGTGTCGGTCATGTCTCGGCCTTTCTCCGGGGACGCGCCCCGGCGGGGGCCGTCCGGCGTTGTCGGCGGTCGCGCCGGAGGCACGGTAGCGCACGAGGCATGGCCGCGGAGGTTGCGCGGCCGTTCGGGCGAACTTTCCGGCACGGACCGGCCGCTCCGGGAATCCACCCATTTGCCCCGTTCCATCCGCTATTACCTTTTGTCACGATTGTGGCACTTTCCGTGGCACTGTCCCCGCCCCCTCCCCCCGAGGAGCAGATCGTGATCCTCTCGATTTCCGGAATCGTCCTGTTCGGCACCATCGCCTTCCTCTTCTTCCGCAGGGACGGACTCAAGGTCTCCCATGCCCTCGTCTGCGCCCTCTTCGGCTTCTACGTCGCCGGCTCCTCGATCGCACCGAGCATCACCGCGGGCGGCGCCAGCCTCGCCAGCCTCCTCGGCGGCATCAAGTTCTGACCCCCTTCCTTCCCGTACCGGCCCGGGCGCGGATCCCACCGCCCCGGGCCCGGTCGTTGCAGCAAGCCCTTCCCACCGACCGTCCCACTCGCCCGGGGAGCCAGGAATGCCGCTCAACCGCCAGCACCTCACCAGGGGCCGCGACCTCGTCCGCACCGCCGGCGACCACGCCTCCGACATGTTCGCGCCGCTCACCGTCATCGGCCGCGGACTGCGCCACCACACCGCCTGGGCCAAGGACCGCTGGCGGACCACCCCGAAGGACCGGCGCGGCCCGACGCTCTTCCTGACCGCCGCACTGCTGATCGGGATCTACCTGCTGCCGCACGGCCTGCTGTTCGCCCTGATCGCGCTGATGGCCAGCGCCGCCTGGGCGGGCCGCGCCCCCAAGGCCGCGCCCGCCCCGCCCGAGCCGGACCTCGCCGAGGTCAAGCTCACCGCGCTGTACGCGGCTCTCACCCCGTACCTGGCCGGGCCCGACGGGCTCAGCCCGCTCTACCACCACGAGGGCAGCCACCGGGACGTCTTCTCGGGCTGGGAGTTCGACGCCGAGGGCCGGCTCGCCCGGCTGGAGATCGCCTACCCGGCGTACTTCACCGACACCGAGCCGACCGCCCGGGCCCGGATCGAGCAGGTCGTCCAGGGCAAGGCCGGGCGGGCCCGGGAGTACCGCTTCGACTGGGACGAGGAGTCCAACAAGCTGCGGATCGCCGCCCTGGCGCCGCTGCCCACCGACATCGCCGCGCAGCGGTTCGTGGCGGCCCCCGGCGAGATCGTGCTCGGCTTCACCGACGGGGACGGCAGCGCCCGCACCATCCCGGTGCACCAGGGCGGGGCGCTCGCCCAGCAGCCGCCGGTGGTCTGGCGCACCGGCCCGCGCTCGGCGGAGCCGCACCTGCTGGCGCTCGGCGTCGGCGGCTACGGCACCTCCAGCCTGGTCCGCTCGGTGGCGCTGCAGGCCCTGCCGTTCGCCGACCTGGTGGTGATCGACGGCGCCGGGACCGGCGAGCACGCCTGCCTGGTCAACCGGCCCGGCGTGCACACCGTGGAGACCAGCCTGCACGGCGCGCTGGCCGCGCTGCAGTGGGCGGCCCAGGAGACCGAGCGCCGGCTCACCGTGCTGAACGCCGCCCGGCACGCCGGCACCGCCGTGCCCCAGGACGTCACCCGGCCGCTGTGGCTGCTGCTCGACCACCCGACCGAGCTGAGCGAGCTGGCCCACGCCGAGGGCCGCCCCGACCCGCAGGACCTGCTGGAGCTGCCGCTGCGGCACGGCCGGGCCGCCCGGGTCACCGTGGTGGTCGCCGACGACGTCGAGGCCCGGGACCGGATCTCGCCGAGCGTGCGGGCCACCACCCGGGCCCGGGTGGTGCTCGGGCCGGCCGGCCCCGAGGCGGGCCACGCGGCGCTCGGCGTGCCGCTGGACATCGTGCCCGCGGCCCAGGCCCCGGCCGGACGCGGCTACGCCCGGATCGGCGCCGGCGCCCCGGTCCGCCTCCAGGTGCCGGCCACCGTCGACCCGCTGGACGAGGAGGCCCCGGCCGCGCTGCGGGACGCGGTGATCGCCCTGCTGCCGCACCGCGACACCCGCACCGAGGCACCGGCCCCGGCCGCGCCCGGCCGGCCGGTCCCGGCCGGTCCGGCGACCGTCCCGGTGGAACTCGACCCCGAGCCGCACGCCGGGGTGGACCTCGCCAAGGGCCCGGGCGCGCTACGATTCCGCCCGCTCGCCTGACCGCGCGGACCGGCGGACCCGCACCCGAACGGGAGGGGGCGGCGCGGGCCGCCGGTTCCCGTCCCGGTACGCTCGTCCGGGAACGGCTGCCCGATCACCGGATGTGAAATAGGTGACACCTGGGGTGATATCACCGGCCAGATGTGACAAATCGGGCGCCGGTGGGTACAAACAGGGGCGGCACGACAGACGACGCATGTCCCGGGACGGGAATCTTCGTCGGAAGCCGAGCGTTGACCGAACGACGAAGAACAGCGACCACTAGTCCTGTGGGCCATAAGCCCGGGAGGCACGATTCATGAGCGAGCGAGCTCTCCGCGGCACGCGACTCGGGGCCACTAGCTACGAGACCGACCGCGGTATCGATCTGGCTCCCCGCCAGACCGTCGAGTATGCATGTCAGAACGGACACCGATTCGAGGTTCCCTTCTCGGTCGAGGCGGAGATCCCCGCGGCCTGGGAATGCCGCTTCTGCGGGCAGGAGGCGGCACTTCTCGACGGCGACGAGCCGGAGGAGAAGAAGGTGAAGCCGACGCGCACCCATTGGGACATGCTGATGGAGCGCCGGACGCGCGAGGAGCTGGAGGAGGTACTGGCCGAGCGGCTGGCCGTGCTCCGCTCCGGCGGGATGAACCTCGCGGTGCACCCGCGGGACACCCGCAAGAGCGCCTGACCCCGCTCCCGCCGACGGGCGGGGGCACGCGAAAAGGGACCCTGGCCACCAGGGTCCCTTTCGCGTTGGCCGGCGCCGGCCGCCCGGCGGGCGGCCGGGTCAGCCGTTGATCGGCGGGCGGTAGGTGGTGTCCGGCCCCTGCGGTCCGGCGGCCGGACCGGTGCCCGGCTCGACCACCTCGCCCTGGATCACCTTGCCGTCCGGGCGGTGGATGCGCAGCTGCTCCTGCAGCCGCATCGCGTCCGCGAACGGATCGGCGCCCACGCCCGTGGTGGAGCGCAGGGCCTTGTCGGCCATCCGGCGCCCGGCGGCCCGCCACAGCGCGCGGGTCGGCGGGAACAGCAGGGTCAGCGCCAGGACGTCCGAGAGGAAGCCCGGCAGGATCAGCAGCAGGCCGGCCAGCACGGTCAGGCTGGTGCCGGTCTGCGGCTGCTTCGACTTCGGGTCGCGGGTCTGCTCGAAGGCCGCCGAGAGCGCCCGCGCGCCGGCCCGCTTGATCAGCGAGCCGCCGATCACCGCGCCGGCGATCAGCAGCAGCACCACGGTCAGGCCGCCCAGCCACGAGCCGACCTGGACCAGCAGCCAGATCTCCAGCACCAACCAGGCGGTCAGCAGCAGCGGCAGCACCCGCCGCAGCTTCGAGCGCGGCGCCGGACGGGCGGGGGTAGCTTGCTGGGTCACGGTACGAATCCACTCCAAGCGGTGCTCTGCGCGCCGCACGGGAGGTCCGGGCCGGCTACGGCACCACCTGGTCCAACGATCAGCCGGCGGCCGGTGTTCCACCCGGGGTGGCGTCCGGGGTGCCGTCCGCGCCGCCGCGGCGCCGGCGGGCGAGCAGCACGCCGCCGGCGCAGGCCAGCAGGCCGGCCACGGAGAGGGTCCACTCCGGGGCCGCGCCGACCCGGTCCGCGACGGTGGTGCCGTCGCGCAGCGGGACCGTCGCGGACAGCTCGGCGGCGGTCAGCTCCTCGGTGTGCTGGACGACGGTGCCGTCCGGGGCGATCACCGCGCTGATGCCGCTGGTCGCGGCGATCAGCACCGCGCGGCCGTGCTCGACGGCGCGCAGCCGGCTCATCGCGAGCTGCTGCTCCGGCTGGCCGGTCTTGGCGTAGGTGGCGTTGTTGGTCTGCACCACGAGGACCCGGGCGCCCTGCTCGACGGTGTCGCGGACGATCTCGTCGTAGGCGACCTCGAAGCAGATGACGTCGCCGATCCGGGCCGGGCCGAGCTGCATGACGCCGTTGTGGTCACCGGGGTAGAAGTCCCGGGCGACCCGCTGGAGCCGGGTGATCACCTTGGACAGCTGGTCGCGGAAGGGCACGTACTCGCCGAACGGCACCGGGTGCTGCTTGGTGTAGGATGCGCCGGGGCCGGTCTTCGGGTCCCAGACGATGCCCTCGTTCTGCACGTGCTGCTCGTCGGGGCCGTCGACCAGGGTGCCGACCAGGGTGGGCACGCCGATCGCCCGCACCGCCTCGTCGATCCGCGCGTAGGCCACCGGGTCGCTGAACGGGTCGAGGTCGGAGGAGTTCTCCGGCCAGATCACGATGTCCGGCTTCTCGGCCCGGCCGGCCTCGATGTCCTCGGCGAGCTTCTCGGTGGCGGCGGCGTGGTTGTTGAGCACCATCATCGGGCGGCCCAGGAAGTCCATGCCGGGGTTGGGCACGTTGCCCTGGATGACGGCGACCTTGACGGTGTCGGCGGGCGCGGTGGGCACCGGCACCAGGTAGCCGGCGAGCAGCGCGGCGACGGCGCCGAGCCCGGCGGCCGCCGCCTGCACCGGGCGGCGCGCGGTGCCGCGGCCGACCGCCCGCACGGCGGCCCAGGCCAGCAGGGTGCCGGACAGGGCGACGGCGAAGGTCACCAGCGGGGCGCCGCCGAGCGCGGCCAGCGGGGTGTACGGGGTGGCGGTGTTCGCGAACGCGAGCCGGCCCCAGGGGAAGCCGCCGAGCGGCAGCCGGTCGCGGGCCCACTCCTGGGTGATCCACAGGCAGGCGCCCCAGAGCGGCCAGCCGGGCAGCCGGGAGGTGATGGCGAGGCCGGAGCCGAGGGCGGCGAGGAACAGCGCCTCGACGACCGACAGGCCGACGGTGGCGTCCCAGCCGATCACCCGCAGCCAGCTGAGCAGCATCAGGAAGAACGGCAGGCCGAACGCGAAGCCGGTCCAGGCGGCCTGCCGGGCGGTGCGGCCCCGGGTGAGCAGCGAGAGCGCGGCGACGCCGAGGACCGACAGCGGCCAGAGGTCGAACGGCGGGAAGGCCAGCGCGAGCAGCAGTCCGGCGAGCGCGGCCAGCCCGGTGCGGGGAAGGCCGGCCCGGAGCCGGGCGAGCGCGCGGGCGCCGCGGCCCGGGCCTGATGCCTCGTCGGGGGACTCGGGTGCGGTCCCGGACCGCTCCTGGGTGACGGGCATGGCCACCGTCGCACCATCTCTCTCGCCGCCGCCCCGCGGGGGAACGGGACGGCTGTTCGGACGCTGTCCGAAGAAGGTACCCCGGAACGACACCCCGCCGTGAGCTGAGGGTCATACCCGTGGCGGGCGGGTGGTCCCGGGACCGCCCGCCCGCCGTGGTGCTCCGGTCTACTCGGCGGCCGCCAGGTGGACGGTGCGGCCGCGGACCACGGTGCGCAGGCAGGTGGGCAGCGGCTCGCCGGGCGTGAGGTCGGGCAGGCCGGGGGTGCCGGAGCGCGGGTCGGTGGACCAGCCGGCCACCCGGTCGTCCGGGGCCTGGACGACCAGCGCGCCCGCGGCCCAGACGGCGAAGCTGGCGACCGCGCCGGGGACGAGCACGCCGTCCTGGTCGCGGCCGATCGCCCGCCAGCCGCCGCGGGTGTGGGCGGTGAACGCGGCCCGCACCGAGATCCGGTGCTCGGGCGTGCGGTGGAAGGCGGCGGCCCGCACGGTGCCCCAGGGGTCGAGCGGGGTGACCGGGGCGTCCGAGCCGAAGGCCAGCGGGACCCCGGAGCGCAGCAGGGCGGCGAAGGGGTTGAGCGCGGCGGCCCGCTCGGCGCCGAGGCGCTGGACGTACATGCCGTCCGGGCCGCCCCAGGCCGCGTCGAAGGCGGGCTGCACGGAGGCGGTCAGCCCCAGGTCGGCGAAGGCGGCGACGGTCTTGTCGTCCAGCGCCTCGGCGTGCTCGACCCGGTGGCGCAGCGCCCGGACCCGGTCGGCGCCGACCCGGTCGCCGGCGGCGCGGACGCCCTCGACGACGGCGGCGACCGCGGCGTCGCCGATCGCGTGGAACCCGGCCTGCAGGCCGGCCTCGGTGCAGGCGGCGACGTGGTCGGCGACCTGGCCGGCGGTCAGGTAGGCGGTGCCGGTGTGCGCGGCGTCGGTGTAGTCGCGGTGCAGGCAGGCGGTGTGCGAGCCGAGCGCGCCGTCGACGAAGAGGTCCCCGCCCGCGCCGACGGCGCCGAGCCGGCGGGCGGTCTCGACGCCGCCGCGCTCGCTCAGCTCGCCCCAGTAGCCGAACACCTCGGGGCCCTCGCCCTCGGCGGCCAGCTCCAGCAGGGCGGCGAGGTCCTGCTCGGAGGAGATCTCGGGCCCGGCGCACTCGTGCAGGGCGCCGATGCCGAGCTCGGCGGCGCGGGCCAGGGCGGCGCGCTGGGCGGCGCGGCGCTGCTCGGGGGTGAGGCGGGCGAGCGCGGTCCGCCGCACGGCGTGGTGGGCGTCGCGGGTGAGCGGGCCGTCGGCGTGGAAGCCGGGCTGCTCGGCGAGGCCCTCGGTCAGCGCGCGCAGGGCGCTGGTGGCGAGGGCGGAGTGCACGTCGGTCCGGGAGAGGTAGACGGCGGCGCCCCCGGCGGCGGCGTCCAGCTCGGCGAGCGTGGGCGGGCGGCCCTCCGGCCATCCGGTCTCGTCCCAGCCGTGGCCGATCAGCACGCCGCCGGGCTGCTCCCGGGCGGCGGCGAAGGCGGTGAGCGCGGCCAGCGCGGCGGCCAGCGAGGGGGTGCCGGTGAGGTCGAGGCCGGTCAGCGCGAGACCGGTGGAGGTGGCGTGCACATGGGCGTCGACGAAGGCGGGGGTGACCAGGGCACCGTCCAGCTCGACGATCTCGTCGGCGGTCTGCGCGTACGCCTCGGCGGCGCCGTCGCTGCCGACCCAGGCGACGCGCCCGCCCTCGACGAGCATGGCGGTGGCGAAGGGGTCGGCGGGGCTGTAGACGGCGCCGCCGCGCAGCAGGACGGTCCGGGAGTTGCGTTCGGTCATGCGGCCTAGTCTGCACCCCCGCGCGGGCCGGTCAGAGCTTCGGGGGTCGTGCCTCGTAGGGGGTGGACAGGACGACGGTGGTGCGGGTGGAGACGCCGGCGGCGCTGCGGATGCGGGCCAGCAGGTCCTCCAGGTCACCGGGGGCGCCGACGCGGACCTTGAGGATGTAGTTCTCGTCGCCGGCGACGCTGTGGCAGGCCTCGATCTCGGGCAGATCGGCCAGCCGTTCGGGCGTGTCGTCCGGGGCGCTGGGGTCGAAGGGTTTGACCGAGATGAAGGCGGTGAGCGCCAGGTCGACGGCGTCCGGGTCGACGATCGCGGTGTAACCGCGGATCACCCCGCGCTGCTCCAGCCGGCGCACCCGCTGGTGCACCGCCGAGGTGGACAGGCCGGTGGCCTTGCCCAGGTCCGTGTAGCTCATCCGGCCGTCCTGGAGGAGCAGCCGGACGATGCGTTGGTCGAGATCCTCCACAAGGCGCAAACCTACCCCCTCGGGGGCGTGCGGATCGCCGCGCGGGGGCGTACGGCCCCCGCTCCCCGGGGCGCACGCGGGGCCGGTAGGGGGGCACGGAGTGTCACCCGGCGCGCCCCGGGGTGCCGCGCGGGCACATGCCGGACGAATGTGGCGAAGGACACACCCGGTGCATCACAGTGCGAGGAACCGCAGGGTTATGAGTCCGTTTCGGAGGGAAGTGCTGGTTGTGGCCCCGGGCGACCACGCCGGGCCCGATCCGAGGGGGATCACCATGCGCGTTACCGACCAGCGCCCGACGGGCGCGGACGACGCCCACGATACGACCGACCGCGAGGACCTCGCGGTCCCCTACGAGAGCGCGCCGGGCCTCGATCCGGGCGAGGCCGACGCCTGGGAGATCGTCCGGGTGCACTGCCCGTCGTGCCGTCGCCCGATCGCCCTGGAGGACGACGAGGAGCGGCTGCCGCAGCACGCCGTCCTGCCGCGGCCCTGGCACCCCTTCTCGCCCGCGCTCTGCCCCGGTTCGGGCATGCCGACGGACGACCTGGTCGAGGTGGAGAGCGCGGAGGACACCGGGTCCACCGCCCTGGAGGCGCTGATGGCGCCGCCGGGCGAGCACGACTGGCGCACCCAGCCCTTCTCGCACGCGCTGGTGCACCGCCCGGTCCGCTCGGCCGCCGCGCCGGCCATCCCGGAGCAGCGCGGCCGCTTCTCCCGGCGCTGAACCCCCGCGCACCGCACGGCGCACCGCACGGCCTCCGACGACTCGACAGAACGGCCCCCGGGCGTCGCTCCGCACCCTGGAGTGACGCCCGGGGGCCGTTGCGGACCCGCCCCGCGCGGCTCCTCGCGGAGCCGGGGGCGGCCGGTCGGGGTCGGGCCGGGCGGTCGGGCCCCGGCCCGGGACTCAGCCCTTGGTGAGGTGGCGGCCGATCACCAGGCGCTGGATCTGGTTGGTGCCCTCGACGATCTGCAGCACCTTGGCCTCCCGCATGAAGCGCTCGGCCGGGAAGTCCTGGGTGTAGCCGTAGCCGCCGAGCACCTGGACGGCGTCGGTGGTCACCCGCATCGCGGCGTCGGTGCAGAACAGCTTGGCCATCGCCGCCTCCTTGGAGAACGCCAGGCCGGCGTCGCGGCGGCGGGCGGCGGACAGGTAGAGCGAGCGGCCGGCCTCGATCTGGGTGGCCATGTCGGCGAGCATGAACGACAGGCCCTGGAAGTCGGCGATCGGGCGGCCGAACTGGCGGCGGGTGCGCGCGTAGTCGACGGCGAGGTCGAGCGCGGCCTGGGCGACTCCGGTCGCGCAGGCGGCGATGCCGAGCCGGCCGGAGTCCAGCGCGGCGAGCGCGATCTGGAAGCCCTGGCCCTCGGCGCCGACCAGCCGGTCGCGGGAGACCCGGGCGCCGTCGAAGTGCAGCTGGGCGGTCGGCGAGGACTTCATGCCCATCTTCTGCTCCGGCGGGGCGGCCGAGAGGCCGGGCTGGTCGCCGGGCACCAGCAGGCAGCTGATGCCGCGCGCGCCCTCCTCGCCGGTGCGCACCAGCGCGCTGTAGAAGTCGGCCCGGCCGCCGTGGGTGATCCAGGCCTTGGTGCCGCTCACCACGTACTCCTCGCCGTCCAGGTCGGCGCGGGTGCGCAGGGCGGCGGCGTCGGAGCCGGACTGCGGCTCGGAGAGGCAGTAGGCGCCGAGCTGCTCGCCGGAGAGCATGCCGGGCAGCCAGCGGTCGCGCTGCTCCTCGGTGCCGAAGGTGGCGAGGGCGTGGCAGGACAGGGTGTGCACACTGACGCCGAGGCCGACGGCGAGCCAGCCGGCCGCCAGCTCCTCCAGCACCTGGAGGTAGACCTCGTACGGCTGGTCGCCGCCGCCGTACCGCTCCTCGTAGGGGAGCGAGAGCAGGCCCGCCTCGCCGAGCGTGCGGAAGACCTCGCGCGGGAACCGGCCGGCGGCCTCGTCCTGCGCGGCACGCGGCTGCAGCTCGCGCTGGACGAGGTCCCGGGTGAGGCTCAGGAGCTCGCGGGCCTCCTCGCTGGGCAGCTGGCGGTCGACGGCCTTCGCGGGGGAGGTGGTCATGGTGGCTGGTCGCCTCCTCGGTCGTGCGCCGGGCCCCCGGGTGTGGTCGGGCCCGCGCGGGGTGTGGCAGCTCGGCCCGGCCGGCACCGGATCGCGGTGAACGGCCGTTCACATGCTCGGCGATGCGAGTATGCCCGATCGCGGCGCTGCCGTCACGACCTGCACCGGATCACTGTCCGTACCGGCACACCGGCCCCCGTAGGGTTGACGTTGTGGCTGCTTCCGAGACCTCCGTCGCCCCGGTAATGGGGACCCAGACCGTCGACGCGCTCGCCGCCGAGCTGCGGGCGCTGCCGCCCTCCTGCGGTCCGGTGCGGCTGGTCGCGGTGGACGGGCACGCGGGCTCGGGCAAGACGACCTTCGCCGGCCGGCTGTCGGCCGCGCTGGGCGGCGCCCCGGTGGTGCACCTGGACGACCTGGCGACGCACGCCGAGCCGTTCGGCTGGACCGGACGGCTGCGCGCGCAGGTGCTGGAGCCGCTGGCGGCGGGGCGGGACGCGCAGTACCGGGTGTACGACTGGACGCTGCGCCGGTTCGCGGGACCGGCCGCGGTGCCGCTCGCGCCGGTGGTACTGGTCGAGGGGGTGGGCGCCGGGCGGCGCGCGGTGCGGCCCTGGCTGAGCCGGCTGGTGTGGATGGAGCTGGACGCGGTCGCGGCCCGGCGCCGCGGCGAGGAGCGCGACGGACCGGAGCTGGCGGAGTTCTGGGCCGGCTGGGCGCTCGCCGAATCGGCGCATTTCGCCGCCGACCCGAGCCGTCCGCACGCCGACACGGTGGTCGACGGGGTGACCGGGCGGATCGCGCCGAGCACCGTCGGTGAAACTTCAACAACCCCCTTGACCTGCGTTGTCGCCGGGAAATAGGTTCTCACTCGTGGCCGGAATCGTTGATTCCGCAACCTCGGACCCGGCATCCCCGGCTTGTTCCCCCGTGAGCCGGGGATGCCGTCCGACCTTCCCGCCCCGAATCCGTCCGGCCGTCAACGGCCGTCCGCCCGATCGCTTTTGACATCGTGCGGCACCCTTCCGGATCAGCGCGGCGCCGGTACGATTCCTGGCAGGCGCATATGCGCCCCGGGGGCACACGACCCCGGCGGGGACCGTGACAACGCCGCACCGGCCGGGCCCCGAGCCACACCGCGGGGGGCGTTGAGTGACAACGGAGAGTTCCCAGAGCAACAACGCGGGCGGCCCGGCACCGAACCGGCTCGCCGACCGCGCCTGGCTGCGTGCCATGGACGCCTACACGGCCGGGGCGTACAGCCGCGCCGAGGAGGAGTTCCGCGCCGCCGTGCGGCTCGACCCCGGCATGGCCGACGCCTGGCTCGGCCTGCACGCGCTGCGCAGCGACACCTCCGGCGCGCTGCTCGCGATGTACCGCCACCGCACACGGTTCGGTGAGCAGCGGCAGCGGCACGCCCGGCCGCTCAGCTCCTGGTACTGGCTCGGCTGGTGGGTGCAGCCGATCCTGGAGACCCCCCGCGACCTCGCCCTCGCGCACGCCTCGCACTGGCTGGACGGCCGTCATCTCACCGAGCTGGACCAGGCGTTGGAGCAGTGCCCGACCCCCGCCGAGGACCCGTCGGCGCGCTTCCTGCACGCCTGCCGCTCCTATCTGCTCAAGGACTGGGAGCAGCTGATCCGGGACACCGACCGGCTGCTCGACGACGCGCTGCTCGGCATCGAGGCCGGGCTCTTCGCCGGCATGGCGCGGGTCCGGCTGGACATGTGCGCCCAGGCCCAGACCCCGCTCGCCGCCTCGCTCGCCCGCTGCCGCTCCGAGCAGCCGCAGCGCAAGGAGCTGCGGTACTGGCTGGGCCGCGCCTACGAGGGCGCCGGGCGCACCGCGGCCGCGTTACCGCTCTACCGGGCGGTGCACCGGGCCGATCCGGCGTTCATGGACACCGCGGCCCGGCTCGCGGCGATCTCGACCGAGGACGGCGTCGCCGACACCCTGCTGGACGCCGCCGGGGCCGGCGGCCGGGAGGCGGGGCGCGGCGGTCCGGAGGAGGACGCGCTGGACGCCGCGCTGCTGGACCCGCCGGACTTCGAGGCGCCCGGCGCCGACCCGGCCGGGTCGGACGCGGCCGGCTCCCCCGGCTTCGCGGACGCCTTCGGCGGGCCGGACCTCTTCGGCGGGCCGGTCCTCGACGAGCCGCTCGCGGACGGGGCGGGCGAGGCGGTGCCGGACGGGGACGGCTTCCCGGTCGTGCCCACCGGGGCCGGACCGGGCACGGGCACCGACAACAGGTCCGGCGGCGGCGCCGGCGCGCCGCCCCCGCTGGCCACCGGCGGACGCTCCGGCTCCACCGCGCCGCAACCCGCCGCCGTCTCCCCGACGGCGCCCGCGCCGGCGCGCGGCGAGGCCGCCCTCCCCCGCGTCTCCAACGCCTACCCGGCGCTCGAACGCGAGGGAAACCAGGTCGAGTTGGACGCCGCGCTGGCCGAACTCTCGCTCATGGTCGGCCTGGAGCCGGTGAAACGGCAGGTCCGGGCGCTCTCCGCGCAGCTGCGGATGGCCCGGCTGCGCGCCGAACAGGGCCTGCCGGTCCAGCCGCCCAAGCGCCACTTCGTCTTCTCCGGCCCCTCCGGCACCGGCAAGACCACCGTCGCGCGGATCCTCGGCCGGGTCTTCCACGCCCTCGGCCTGCTCTCCGGCGACCATCTGGTGGAGGCCCAACGCGCTGACCTGGTGGGCGAGTTCCTCGGCCAGACGGCCGTCAAGGCGAACGAGCTGATCGACTCCGCGCTGGACGGCGTGCTCTTCATCGACGAGGCCTACAGCCTCTCCAACTCCGGCTACAGCAAGGGCGACGCGTACGGCGACGAGGCGCTCCAGGTGCTGCTCAAGCGCGCCGAGGACAACCGGGACCGGCTGGTGGTGATCCTGGCCGGCTACCCCGAGGGCATGAACCGGCTGCTGGCCGCCAACCCCGGCCTCAACTCCCGCTTCACCACCCGGGTCGACTTCCCCAGCTACCGCCCCGGCGAGCTGACGGCGATCGGCGCCGCGCTCGCCGGGCAGGACGGCGACGGCTGGGACGAGGACGCCGCCGAGGAGCTGGCCTCGATCTGCACCCACGTGGTCCGCGAGGGCTGGATCGACGAGCTCGGCAACGGCCGGTTCATCCGCACCCTGTACGAGAAGTCCTGCGCCTACCGTGACCTGCGGCTCACCCTGCTGCGCGAGCCGCCCGGCCGGGAGGACCTCGCCACGCTGAGGCTGCCGGACCTGGTGCAGGCCTACGGCGAGCTGATCGACGGCCGGGGCTGAGGCGGGATCCGGGGCCGGACCGGGGCTGAGGCGTCCGCGTCGCCCCGGCCCCGGCCCGGCGGGCCCGGGCGGGCCCGGGGCGGGTCAGCCGGCCAGCGCCTCGGCCTCCGCCTGCGGGTCCAGCCCGACCGCCGGCCGGTCCGGGCGGTGCGGCGCGACGCCGCCGATCGACCGCAGCCAGGCCCAGGTGTCGGCGACCGTGTCGGCCGTGGGCCGGCAGCGCAGTCCGGCGGCCAGCGCCTTGCCGACGGAGGCGCCGTGCATGGTGTCGTGGAACTCGCCCGGCGGAACCCAGAACGGCAGCTGGGTCCACGGCTCGATCCCGGCGGCGGCGATCGCCTCCGGGGCCGTCCAGCGCAGCTCGGCGTCCGAGCCGGTGATGGCCGCGCAGGCCTCCAGCAGTTCGCCCGTGCTGCTGTGGCCGGGCGGGGCGACCAGGTCGTAGGGGCCGCCGAGGCCGGCCGCGAGGGCGTCCAGGGTCCAGTCGGCGAGGTCGCGGACGTCGATGAACTGGAGGGCGAGGTCGCGCGGGCCGGGCGCGAGCACCGGGCCGCCGCGGGCGATCCGGTTGAGCCACCAGGGCAGCCGGCCGATGTTCTCGTACCGTCCGACGATCAGCCCGGCGCGGACCAGCAGCGCCCGGTCGCCGAAGGCGTCCAGCGCCGCCAGCTCGCCGCCACGCTTGGCCTCGGCGTAGGGCACCTCGCCGTCGTCCGGCGAGCCGTCCACCACCGGGGCGCTCTCGTCGGTCCCGACCGGCGTCGGGTACCCGTACACCGACCGGCTGGACACGTACGCGTAGCGGCCGACCCGGCCGGCCAGCAGGCGGGCGCTGTCGCGCACCGCCGACGGGGCGGCGGACCAGGTGTCCACCACCGCGTCCCACGCCCCCTCGGCGAGGGCGGCGAGCCCGCCCTCGGCCGTGCGGTCCCCGTGCAGGACCCGCGCCCCGGGCGGCGCGGCGTGCGTCCCCCGGTGGAAGACCGTGACCTCCCATCCCCGTTCCAGTGCCGCCTCGGCGACGGCCCGCCCCACGAACTCCGTACCACCCAGCAGGAGAAGTCTCATGCCGACCACCCTGCCCATCGGGTGGCCGGCATGGGAACGGCGGCACGCTCAGAGCGGAATCGCCCAGAGCGAACCCGCCCGGAGCGAACCCGCCCGCGCTACAGCGCCGCCGAGCGGTGGTCCGGGTCGTGCACCTCGCCCACCAGCTCCTCCAGCACGTCCTCCAGCATCACCACGCCGAGCGTCCGCCCGTCCTGGTCGAGGACGGCCGCGAGGTGGCAGGCGGCCCGGCGCATCGCGCCCAGCGCGTCGTCCAGCGGCAGGGTGCCGCGCAGCACGGTGATCGGCCGCCAGAGGCGGGCCGGGACGGGCACCGAGGGGTCCTCGACGTCCAGGATGTCCTTGAGGTGCAGGTATCCGAGGTAGCCGTGGCCGGCCGGGTCGCCGTCGGTGACCGGGAAGCGCGAGAAGCCGGTGCGCAGCGCCAGCTCCTCGATCTGCGCGGCGGTCACCTTGGTGTCCACGGTGACCAGCTGCTCGGGGGTGAGCAGGACGTCGGTGAGCGGGCGGCGGCCCAGCTCCAGGGCGTCCTCCAGGCGCTCCTGGCGGTCCTTCTCCAGCAGGCCGGCGTCCCCGGAGTCGGCGAGCAGGTAGATCAGCTGCTCGGTGGTGAACACCGACTCCACCTCGTCCTTGGCCTCCACCTTGAACAGCTTGAGCACGCCGTTGGCGAAGGCGTTGAGGGTGGAGATCACCGGGGCGAGCCAGCGGGCGAGGCGGTCCAGCGGCGGGCCGAGCCAGAGCGCGGCCTTCTCGGGGCCGGCCAGCGCCATGTTCTTCGGCACCATCTCGCCCACCACCATGTGCAGGTAGACCACGACGGCCAGCGAGATGCCGTACGCCAGCGGGTGCTGCAGGCCGGCGGGGATGCCGATCGCGTGGAACGGGCCCTCCAGCAGGTGGGCGATGGTCGGCTCGGCGAGCGCGCCCAGGCCCAGCGAGCAGACGGTGATGCCGAGCTGGGCGGCGGCGAGCATCGCGGAGACGTTGGACAGCGCGTGCAGCACGGTGCGGGCGCGCTTGTTGCCGGCCTCGGCGAGCGGTTCGATCTGGCTGCGCCGGACCGAGACGACGGCGAACTCGGCGCCGACGAAGAACGCGTTGCCGAGCAGCAGCAGGACGGCGACGGCCAGTTGGAGCGCGGTCATCGGGTCCCGTCCTCGTCGTCGCCCAGGAAGTGGTGGTGTCCGGCGGTGCGTTCCACCCGGACCCGGCTGGTCCGGTGGCGGTCCACCGCCTCGACGGTGAGCCGCCAGCCGGGCAGCTCGGCCTGCTCACCGGGGTCCGGGAGCTTGCCGAGCAGATCGGCGACCAGGCCGGCCAGCGTCTCGTACGGGCCCTCCGGGGCGTGCAGGCCGATGGCCTCCAGCTGGTCGAGCCGGGCGCGGCCTTCGGCCGCCCAGGCGGGCTGCCCGTCGACCGGCGGCAGCGGCAGCAGCTCGGGGGTGTCGGCGGGGTCGTGCTCGTCCTGCACCGCGCCGACGATCTCCTCGACGATGTCCTCGACGGTGACCACGCCGGCGGTGCCGCCGTACTCGTCGACCACGATGGCCATCGGCTGGAGGCGGCGCAGCCGGTCGAGCAGCCGCTCGGCGGGGAGCGTCTCGGGCACCAGCAGCGGCGGGACGGCGAGGTCGGCGACCCGGACGGCCGAGCGGCGCGCGGCCGGGACGGCCAGCGCGTCCTTGAGCGTGACGGTGCCGGTGACCTCGTCCAGGCTGTCGGTGTAGACCGGGAAGCGGGACAGGCCGGTGGCCCGGGTGAGGTTGAGGACGTCGGCGGCGCTGGCGTCGTGCTGCAGGGCGGAGACGTCGATGCGCGGGGTCATCACGGACTCGGCGGTGAGGTCGCCGAGTCCGAGGGTCCGCACGAACAGGGTGGCCGACTCCTCGTCTATGGCACCCGCCCTGGCGGAGTGCCGGGCGAGCGAGACCAGCTCGGCGGGGGTGCGGGCGTGGCCCAGCTCCTCCTGCGGCTCGATGCCGAAGGCGCGCACGATGCGGTCGGCGGAGCCGTTCAGGACCCGGATCAGCGGGCGGCAGACCCGGGAGAACGCCATGTGCGGGGCGGCGACCGCGCGGGCCACCTGGAGCGGGCGGGAGATCGCCCAGTTCTTCGGGACGAGCTCGCCGATCACCATCTGGACGACGGTGGCGGACAGCATGCCGATGACCACGGCGGCGCCGCGCGCGGCCCCGGCGGGCAGGCCGATGGCGGTGAACACCGGCTTCAGCAGGGTCGACAGCGCGGGCTCGGCGAGCATGCCGACCACCAGCGAGGTGACGGTGATGCCGAGCTGGGCGCCGGAGAGCTCGAAGGAGAGGTGGCGCAGGGCCCGCGAGACCCGGCCGGCCTTGGCGTCCCCGGCCTCGGTGGCGCGCTCGACGGCGCCGCGCTCCACGGTCACGAAGGCGAACTCGGAGGCTACGAAGAGGCCGTTGGCCAGGATGAGCAGGAGGGCCGCGAAGAGCAGCAGCCAGGCGGTGATCACAGTGCCGCCTGCCTTCCAGTGGTCGGAAGGAGGGCGGCGCAGGTACTACCGGACGGATCGTCCATGGACGGGGAGTGTCACTCCTCAGGTCGATTTCGGGGAGGGCAATGCCTTTGCCCCGCTTTTACCAGCGTAGACCATACCCGTGCGGGTGTCGGATCCCCGTTCGGACCCGCCCGGGCGTTCGGACCCGCCCGGCGTTCGACCGCGGTGCGGCGGCCACCGCGGTTCAGCCGCCGTGGTTCAGCCACCGCGGTTCAGCCGCCGTGGTGGACGACGAGGTCGCGCAGGGCGCGGGCGTCGGCGATGGCCTGGTCCTTGCCCACGCCGGACTGGATGCCGACGGCGGCCAGCGAGGTGCCGTCGGCGAGGTCGAGGGTCGCCCACGGGTCGCCCTGGCGGAAGTTCACGCCGACGATCTCCGCCCAGGCCAGCCGGCGGCTGCGGACGAAGTTGACCACGGTCACGCCCTCGGCGTCGGCGCGGACCCGCGGCCGGGCCAGCATCAGGCCGACGCCGGCGAACAGCACGCCGCTGGCCGCCATCATGATCCGGTCGTTGAGCTGCCAGTTCGGCGGGAGGGCGACCGCGATCACGGCGAACAGCACCACCAGCAGCGCGCAGACCGGAAGCAGCACCGCGCGGGTGCGGCGCGGGGCCCAGGTGACGGGGAACTCGGCGGTGCTGGACACGAGGGGCTCCGTGGGGGTGATCGATCGGGTGGTACGGAAATGGGGTGGGGACGCCCGACGGCGGCCCCACCCCATTCAACCGGTGCTTATGCCCGCGGGTCGCTCAGAGGCGGCAGGCGTGGATGTTGGTCACCAGGATGGCCCGGGCGCCGATGCCCCAGAGGTCGTCCATGATCTGCTGGGCCTCCTTGCGGAGCACCATGGAGCGGACCGCCACCCAGCCCTCGGTGTGCAGCGGGGAGACGGTCGGCGACTCCAGGCCGGGGGTCAGCGCGACGGCGGCACCGACGTTCTCGGCGCGGATGTCGTAGTCCATCAGCACGTAGCGGCGGGCCACCAGCACGCCCTGCAGACGGCGCAGGAACTGCTCGACGGCCGGGTCCTCGCCGGCGCCCTTGGGGCGGATCACCACGGCGTCGGAGATCAGGATCGGCTCGCCGAACACCTCCAGGCCCGCGTTGCGCAGGCTGGTGCCGGTCTCCACCACGTCGGCGATCACGTCGGCGACGCCCAGCTGCACCGCGGTCTCCACCGCGCCGTCCAGCTTGGTGACGGTGGCCTTCACCCCGTGGCCGGCGAGGTGCTGCTCGACCAGGCCGGTGTAGGAGGTGGCGATCCGCAGCCCCTCCAGGCCCTTGACGTCCTCGACGTCCACGCCGACCGGGCGGGCGAAGCGGAAGGTCGAGCCGGCGAAGCCGAGCGCGAGCACCTCCTCGGCGTTGGAGTGCGAGTCCAGCAGCAGGTCGCGGCCGGTGATGCCGACGTCCAGCCGGCCGGAGCCGACGTACACGGCGATGTCGCGCGGGCGCAGGAAGAAGAACTCGACCTGGTTGCCCGGGTCGACCAGGACCAGCTCCTTGGCGTCCTTGCGCTGCCGGTAGCCGGCCTCATGGAGCATCTCCGCCGCGGGACCCGAGAGCGAACCCTTGTTGGGGACGGCGATGCGCAGCATGGAGGTCGGTTCCTTACCTGTTCGGTGTGGGTGGTGGGGGGGGTGTTCCGGGCCTGGGCCTAGAGGTACTTGTAGACGTCGTCGAGCGTCAGCCCGCGAGCGACCATCATCACCTGAAGGTGGTAGAGGAGCTGGGAGATCTCCTCGGCGGTCTGCTCGTCGGACTGGAACTCGGCGGCCATCCAGACCTCGGCGGCCTCCTCGACGACCTTCTTGCCGATCGCATGGACGCCCTGCTGGACGAGCTGCGCGGTGCGGGAGGAGGAGGGGTCGCCGGTGGCGGCCTTCTGCTGGAGCTCGGTGAAGAGCTCCTCGAATGTCTTCGAAGCCATGATGGGACTCACCTTACGGCGTGCGGACGGACGGACGGTAAACGGTTCCGGACCGTGGACAGTCCGGTGGACGTCCACGGTCCGGGGGCCGGCCCGGCCGGGCGGGTCAGAGCGCGCGCAGCGCCGCGGCGGTGGCGACGGCCGCGGTGACCGCCTCGTGGCCCTTGTCCTCGGCGGAGCCCGGCAGGCCGGCGCGGTCGACGGCCTGCTGCTCGTTGTCGCAGGTCAGCACGCCGAAGCCGACCGGGACGCCGGTGTCCACGGCGACCTGGGTGAGGCCGGCGGTGGCGGCCTGGCAGACGTAGTCGAAGTGCGGGGTGCCGCCGCGGATCACCACGCCGAGGGCGATCACGGCGTCGAAGCCGCGCTCGGCGAGGCGCTTGGCGGCGACCGGCAGCTCGAAGGTGCCGGGGACGCGCAGGACGGTCGGCTCGGTGACGCCCAGTTCCTTGAGGGCGCGGTGGGCACCGTCGAGCAGGCCGTTCATCACCTGCTCGTGCCACTGGGCGGCGATCACGGCGACCTTGAGGCCGGCGGCGTTGTCGATGGTCAGCTCGGGGGCTCCGTGGCCGCTCATGTGCGGGTGCCTTTCGGTGGTTCGGAAATACGGGGTTCGCGGGTCGGTCGGGCTCAGCCGTCGAGGCCGGGCAGGTCGTGGCCCATCCGGTCGCGCTTGGTCCGCAGGTAGCGCGCGTTGTGCTCGCCGGCCGGGATCTCGACCGGCTCGCGGCCGGTGACCTTGAGCCCGTGCTCGGTGAGCGCGGTGAGCTTCTCCGGGTTGTTGGTCAGCAGGGTCAGCGAGCTCACACCGAGGTCGCAGAGCATCTGGGCGCCGATGCTGTAGTCGCGGGCGTCGGCGGGCAGGCCGAGGTCGAGGTTGGCGTCGACGGTGTCGCGGCCCCGCTCCTGGAGCTCGTAGGCGCGCAGCTTGTGCGCCAGGCCGATGCCCCGGCCCTCGTGGCCGCGCAGGTAGAGCACCACGCCCCGGCCGGCCTCGGCGACCTTGCGCAGCGAGGCCTGGAGCTGCGGGCCGCAGTCGCAGCGCAGCGAGCCGAGCACGTCTCCGGTCAGGCACTCGGAGTGGACCCGGACCAGCACGTCCTCGCCGTCCGGCAGCCGGCCCTCGGCGTCCAGGCCGCCGGCGACCAGGGCGATGTGCTCGACGCCGTCGAGGGTGCCCCGGTAGCCGATGGCGGTGAACTCGCCGTAGGCGGTGGGCAGTGCGGTGACGGCGGCCCGGTCGACGTGCAGTTCGGTGCGGCGGCGGTAGGCGATGAGGTCCTCGATGGAGATGATCGCCAGGTTGTGCTCGCGGGCGAAGGCGACCAGCTCGGGCAGCCGCGCCATGGTGCCGTCGTCGTTGACCACCTCGGCGATCGCACCGGCCGGCGCGAGTCCGGCGAGCCGGGCCAGGTCGACGGCGGCCTCGGTGTGGCCGGGGCGGACCAGCACGCCGCCCTCGACGGCGCGCAGCGGGAAGACGTGGCCGGGGCGGGCGAGGTCGCCGGGCCCGGTACCGGGCGAGGCGAGCAGGCGCACGGTGCGGGCCCGGTCGGCGGCCGAGATGCCGGTGTCGACGCCCTCGCGGGCGTCCACCGAGACGGTGTAGGCGGTGCCCTTGCGGTCCTCGTTGACCTGGGTCATCGGGGGGAGCTTGAGGCGGTCCAGCTCGGCGCCGGTCATCGGGGCGCAGATCACGCCGGAGCTGTAGCGGATGGTGAAGGCCATCAGTTCGGGGGTGGCGGCACTGGCCGCGAAGACGATGTCGCCCTCGTTCTCGCGGTCCTCGTCGTCGACGACGATCACCGCGCGGCCGAGCGCGATGTCGGCGACGGCCCGCTCGACCGGGTCGAGGACGAGTGCGTCGGACTGGTTCTCGGTCATGCCGTTGCTCCCTGCGGGACGGTGGTGGACACGGGGCGCGGCGCGCGGGTGCTCAGCCACCACGAGCGCAGCCCGAGCAGGACCAGGACGAAGTAGACGGAGTAGGTGAGGCCGGAGAAGGTGTAGCCGGTGTTGAAGGCGAGCGGCACGCCGACCAGGTCGACGGCGATCCAGGCGAACCAGAACTCCACCCAGCCGCGGGCCTGGGCGACCATCGCCGCCAGGGTGCCGACGAAGATGTAGGCGTCCGCCCACGGGCTCCACGAGCCGAGCGCGGGGATCGTCAGGAAGGCCCAGGCCAGCAGGCCGGTGCCGGCCGCCGTGCCGGCGGCGAGCGCGGCCCGTTCGCGCCAGGTGGCGAAGCGGACGGCGACCTCGCCGGCGCCCTGCCGGCCGTGCCGCCACCGCGTCCAGCCCCAGGCGGCCGTGGCGATGACGATCAGCTGCTTGCCGACCATGCCCGGCACGTCGCCGGCCAGGTAGGCGGTGACCAGGACCAGGCCGGAGAGCAGTTGGACCGGCCAGCTCCAGACGGACCGGCGCCAGCCGAGGGCGAGGCCGGCCATGCCGAACAGGTTGCCGATCATGTCGGACCACTTCACGTGCTGGCCGAACACCGTGAAGGCGTCACCGTTGAGCCAGTTCACCGGTCCTCCCCGGTGGCGGTCGGGGGCAGCGTGCGGGAATCCAGCAGCCGCTCCACGTACTTGGCGAGGACGTCGACCTCCAGGTTGACGCTCTCGCCGACGGCCCTGGTGCCGAGCGTGGTCAGTGCCAGGGTCGCCGGGATGAGGCTGACGGTGAAGCTGTCGCGGGCGGCCTCGACCACGGTGAGGCTGACGCCGTCGACGGTGATCGAGCCCTTCTCCACCAGGTAGCGCGTGATGGACTCCGGCAGCGAGAAGCGCAGCACCTCCCAGCGGAGTTCGCCGGCGGCGTCGCGCTCCCCCGGCTCACGACTCAACAGCCGTCCGGTGGCGTCGACATGACCCTGCACCAGGTGTCCGCCGAGGCGGGCGCCGAGCGCCATGGCGCGCTCCAGGTTGACCCGCGAGCCGGGCTTCAACGCGCCCAGGCTGGAACGGTGGAGGGTCTCGGCCATCACGTCGGCGCTGAACTCACCGGTGCCGGCGGCCAGTTCGAAAGGGGTGTCGACGACGGTCAGGCAGACGCCGTTGACCGCGATGGAGTCGCCGTGGCGGGCGCCCTCACAGACCACCGGGCCGCGCAGGCGGATTCGCGAGGAGTCGCCGATCTCCTCGATCGACACGACCTCGCCGAGCTCTTCGATGATGCCGGTGAACACCCGGGTCCTCCTCGCGCTTGGGGCGCGGACTCCGGGGTGTGGCACGGGAGATGGCACGGACGGGTGCACGGGCGCACGGCTCGCCGGACGGCTGCGGGACCCGTCGTCGGGCCGCTGCCGCACCGCACGCCGGAGGAGGGAAGCCCTCGACCGTCGCCGTACCTCACCTCCCGCGGTCCACCGGGGGACCACGGGTGTCGCTCACTCGTCCGCCGCGCACGCCTCCCATCCGGACTTTAACCGTCGGTCCAGGAATTTCACCTGGTCAACCGGCCGCTGGCTGCGGACGGGTCGCGGACTGTAACCGCCGGTTCGGATTTTCACCGACCCCGGAGTGCGCTGAACGTCACTGCTACTGCTGACGTCATTGTGCCACGCTCCGCGCGGGGCCCGGGAGAGGCCTTCGCTGTGGTCTGTTTCACGGCGGCACCGGGAATGCGCGCGGGTCCGCGGGGGCGCAAGCTGGTGGGAGGGGCGGGTTGCGGGCCGGGCGCGGGCTCCGGCCCCAGGAGGTGCGAGCACGATGGCCAGGTTCATGGACGTCCACCACGGGATGGCCGGCATCACCGAGGAACAACTGCGCATGGCGCACCAGGCCGACCTGGACATCCAGGCCGACGAGGGCGTGCGGTTCGAGCAGGCGTGGGCCGACCCGGAGGCGGGTGTCGTCTACTGCCTCTCCGAGGCGCCCTCGAAGGAGGCCGTGCAGCGGATCCACGAGCGCAGCGGGCACCCGGCGGACGAGGTGCACGCGGTTCCGCTCGCCGTCTGAGCCGGGCGGCCCTCCCTGTCCGGCCCCGGGAAGCTCCGTTACGTTGGCCGGTATGACCAGCACACCGGAGATCGCTGTTCCGTCACTTCCCGGGCCGCCGGGGCCGTCCGCGCTCTACAACGCCCTCGGCGCCACCGCCGTCCGCGACGCCGCGCAGCTGCGGGAGGTCTACGAGCAGCCCGGCGAGCACGCGCGCCGCAAGCAGGTGGACCGCATCCACGAGGTCGCCCGGCAGTTGATCGCCTGCTCCTCGCTGGTCCTGGTGGCCAGCACGGACGCCGCCGGGCGCTGCGACGTGTCGCCGCGCGGCGGGCCGCCCGGACTGGTCTCGGTGCTCGACGAGTTCACCCTGGCGATCCCGGACGCGACCGGCAACAAGCGGCTGGACACGCTGCACAACATCGTCGAGACCGGCCGGGTCGGGCTGATCTTCGTCGTCCCCGGCCGGGACACCACGCTGCGGGTCAACGGGCGGGCCTGCGTCTCCACCGACCCGCGGCTGCTGGAGCAGCTCACGGCGGTCGGCAAGCCCCCGCGCAGCGCGATCGTGGTGGCGGTCGAGGAGGTCTTCGCGCACTGCCCGAAGGCGTTCCTGCGCGCCTCGGCGTGGAAGCCGGAGAACTGGCTCGCCGCCGACGCCCAGCCGAGTTCGGCCGAGGTCACCCTCGCGCACCTGGCGGACCCGGAGCTGACCGTCGAGGCGATCGAGCGCAACGAGCGGGAGGCCCTGCTCTACCGCTACGAGTAGCGGGCCGGGCGGCGGGAAGAAGACGGCGGCAGCGGGGCCGGCCCCGGACGACGCTCGTGTCCGGGGACGGCCCCGCTGCCGCCGTCCCGGGCCGGTCAGGCCGCGGCCTTGGACTTCACGTCCACCACGCTCGCGCCGTCCGCCGCCCGCTGGACGGCCTCGACGCCCTTGTGGGCGGCGTCCTTGCTCGCGTACCCCTGGCCGGTCGCGACGATCTCGCCGTTGCCCGCCTTGAGCCGGAACCGGTACTTGCCTCCGGCGTCCTCGTAGATCTCGAACTTGCCCGCCATCCGGGCCACCTCCTCGTCGACGGGACGCGCCGCGCGCCCCACCTGCACGGTGCCCCCCGGGGGCGGTGGGCCGCACCCGCTCGGGGTCCGCTCGGGTGACCTCCCGCCGGCGCCCCGCCGAGCGGATGCCGGGGCCGCGGCGGGCCGGTTGAATGGACGGATGGACTGCGTCTTCTGTGCGGTGGTGGCGGGCACGGAGCCCGCGCACCGGGTGCTGGACGACGAGGCGGCGGTGGCCTTCCTGGACCGCCGGCCGCTGTTCCCGGGCCATGTGCTGGTGGTGCCGCGCGCCCACCACCGCACCCTGGCGGACCTGCCGGCGGCGCAGGTGGGCCCGTTCTTCCTGCGGGTGCAGCGGGTGGCGGCGGCGGTGGAGCGGGGGCTGGGCGCGGCGGGCAGTTTCGTCGCGGCGAACAACCGGATCAGCCAGTCGGTGCCGCATCTGCACGTCCACGTGGTGCCGCGCAATCCCAAGGACGGGCTGCGCGGCTTCTTCTGGCCGCGCCGGGCGTACCCCGACGAGGCGGGCGCGGCGCTGGTCGCCGAGCGGCTGCGGGCCGCGCTCGCCCCGTCGCAGGGTTGAGGTCCGCGCGTCGGCCGACCCGGGCGTCGGGCACCCCGGCCGCGCGGGCGCGTCAGTCCGCTTCGAGGCGGGTGGTGAAGCTGAACCGGTCACCCCGGTAGAGCGAGCGCACCCGCTCCACCGGCCGGTCCTCGGCGTCCCGGGTCAGCCGGTGCAGCAGCAGCATCGGCAGGGCCGGCGGGGTGCCGATCAGCAGGGCCTCGCGCGGGGTGGCCAGCACCGTCTCGATCCGCTCGTCGGCGGCGCCGAAGCCGATGCCCGCCTTCTGCGCGAGGTAGGCGTACAGCGAGGAGCCGGGGTCGAACTCGACGTCCAGCGCCGGGACCCGGCCGACCGCCAGGTAGGTGCTCTCCAGGCCCACCCGCTCGCCGTCCGCGAGCAGCACCCGCTCCAGGTGCCAGACCGGCTCGCCCGGGGCGAGCCGCAGCTGCCCGGCCAGCTGGGGCTCGGCGCCGAGCCGCTCCAGCCCGATCAGCGTGCGCCCGGGGACCCGGCCCTGGCGCCGCACGCCCTCGGTGTAGCTGGCCAGCGAGAGCGGCTGCTCCAGCTTGGGGCCGGCCACCACCGTGCTGCGCCCGCGCCGCCGGAGCCGGCCCTGGATCAGCAGCTCGCGCAGGGCCTGACGGAGCGTCTCGCGGGCCACCCCGAAGCGGGCCGCGAGGTCGCGCTCGGTCGGCAGCACGCCGCCCTCGCCGAGTTCGTCGAGCAGCTCCTCCAACCGGCCCTTGACGGCGTAGTACTTGGGCACCCGGCCGTGCTCCGGGATGCCCGAGCGGATCGGCGCGCCCGGACCGGACCGGGCGGCGGGGTCGGAGGTCTCGTCCACCCGGCCATCCTTCCAGATGGAGAGACCTGGTCATGACAGGACCGGTGCGGGCGGGTCGCGGCCGCCCCGCAGACCGCACGCCTTTTGCCCGCAACCCCTTGACAGGTCTAGACCATTCCGCTTGAGTCTGGGTCAGCCCCGCATCGGCCCGCACCCCGGTCGGCCCGTCCCCCACGACGTGCCCCCAGCCCGCGGGGCCCGGCTCCCCTGCCCCGACGTCCCTACCTCCACGACCGTGCGGCCCCACACCGCACAAGGGGTGATCAAGTGTCCACGAAACGCCTGCTCGCACTGCTGTCCGCCGTCGCCACGGCGCTGACGGTGGTCCTGCTGCTGCCCGCGGCCAACGCCAGCGCCGCCGTCTGCGCCACGCCCTGGAACTCCTCGGCCGTCTACACCGGCGGCGCCGCCGTCTCCTACAACGGCCACAACTGGCTCGCCAAGTGGTGGACCCAGAACGAGCCGCCGAGCACCGGCGGCTCCGGCGTCTGGTCCGACCAGGGCGGCTGCGGCACCGGTCCGACGACGACCCCGACCCCGACCGTCACGCCGACCGTGACGCCGACCTCGACCGGCACCCCGAACCCGGGCGGATTCCCGGTCGGCCAGGCCCAGTTCGACCAGATGTTCCCGAACCGGAACCCCTTCTACACCTACCAGGGTCTGATCGACGCGCTCGCCGCCTACCCCGCCTTCGCGGCCACCGGCACCGACACCGTCCGCAGGCAGGAGGCCGCGGCCTTCCTCGCCAATGTCAACCACGAGACCGGTGCGCTGGTCTACGTCGTCGAGCAGAACACCGCCAACTACCCCCACTACTGCGACAGTTCGCAGTCGTACGGCTGCCCGGCCGGCCAGGCCGCGTACTACGGGCGCGGCCCGATCCAGCTGAGCTGGAACTTCAACTACAAGGCGGCCGGCGACGCCCTCGGCATCGACCTACTGCGCAACCCCAACCTGGTGCAGACCGACCCGGCCGTGGCCTGGAAGACCGCGCTCTGGTACTGGAACACCCAGAGCGGTCCGGGCACCATGACCCCGCACAACGCGATCGTCAACGGCTACGGCTTCGGCGAGACCATCCGCAGCATCAACGGCTCGCTGGAGTGCAACGGCGGCAACCCCGCGCAGGTGCAGAGCCGGATCAACGCCTACCAGCGCTTCACCCAGCTGCTCGGCACCGTGCCGGGCAACAACCTGAGCTGCTGAACCGGGCCGTGACCCCGCCCGTCCCGCCCGTCCTTCCGGGGGACGAGCGGGGTCACGGTGAAAATCGTCGCCGCGGTGGACGCCGCCGCCCTCCCGCCGCTCCTAGGCTCGGGGGCATGAACGATCTTGGCAGCCTCGTCCAGCAGACCGCCGACCGCCTCGCCGGCCCCCAGGTCGGCGCGGTGGTCGCCGGCCTCGCCCGCGGCTCGGTGGAGATCCGCGGCGCCGGACGCACCGGCCCCGGCCCCGCCGGCGGGCGACCCGGCCCGGACACGCTGTTCGAGATCGGCTCGGTGACCAAGGTCTTCACCTCGCTCGCGCTCGCCCGGATGACCCTGGCGGGCACCGTCGCGCTGGACGAGCCGCTCGCGGACCTCCTCGCCGACGCGCTCCCGGCCGGCGCCGCCGTCCCCGCCAAGGGCCCGCAGCCGATCGCGCTGCGGCACCTGGCGACCCACACCTCCGGCCTGCCGCGCCTGCCCGCCGGCATGCTGCTCTCCTCCCTGCTCACCCCCAACAAGCCCGACCCCTACGCGCACTGCACCACCGAGTGGCTGCTGGGCAGCCTCGGCCGGACCAGGGCGCGGGCCGTGCCCGGGCGCAGCTTCCGCTACTCCAACCTCGGCGCCGGACTGCTCGGCCTCGCCCTCGCGCACCGGGCGGGCGTCACGTACGGGGAGCTGGTCCGGCGGGAGGTCTGCGAGCCGCTCGGGCTCGCCGACACGGTGCTCGCGCCCGACGCGGAGCAGACCGCGCGGCTCGCCCCCGGCCACACGGCGGGCGGCCGCCCGGTGCCGGGCTGGGACCTCGCCGGCCTCGCGGGGGCGGGCGCGCTCAAGTCCACCGCCGCCGACCTGGCCGTCTTCCTGCGGGCCCAGCTGGCGGCCGGGCCCGAGGGCGCCGACGGCGGCTCGCCGCTCGGGCCGGCGATCGCGCTGACCCGCGAGGTGCGGCACCGGGTCCACCCGTTCGCCTGGACGCACCTCGGCTGGCTGGGCCACCGCCTGCACGCCCGGCAGGGCGGCCACCTCAGGATCTGGCACAACGGCGGCACGGGCGGCTACCGCTCCTTCACGGCCTTCGACCCGGAGCAGCAGGTCGGGGTCGTCGTGCTGGCCAACACCCGCCGCTCGGTCGACAGCGCCGGCACCCAGCTCCTGCGCAGCCTGCAGACCGGCCACGGCTGAGCCGCCCGCGGGACCGGCCGGGCCGGCGGGCGGGCGGGGTCGGCCGGCGGGCGGACGGCGGGCGGGCGGCGGGCGTGCCGCGCGGGGGTGGCGGGGCGCGTGGGAAGATGGCAGGGCTGGTGTCGGCGATCTCCGGGCGGTTCTGGCCATGGTGACCGAGCATGGTGAACAAACGGCATGAGCGGCGCGAGGCCGGCGGTCCCGGACGGCCCGACGGTCCGGAGGCCCTGCTGATGGTGCCGATCGCCACCGCCCTGATCGAGCCCGACGGCCGGATCCTGCACTGGAGCAGCGACGCCGAGGCCCTGCTCGGCTACTCCGCGCAGGAGGCGATCGGCGCGCGGGCCGCCCAGCTGCTGGTCTCCGACGAGCGGCGGCCGGAGGTGCTCGAGCTGTTCCAGGGGATCCTGGACGGCCGCGGCTGGTCCGGCGTCTTCCCGGTGCGCCACCGCGACGGGCACCTCGTGTACCTGGAGTTCCGCACCCATCCGATCACCGGGCCGGGCGGCAGCCCACTGGTGCTGGCGGTGGCGTCGGACGTGACGACACTGCGCCGGATCCAGTCGGACCTGGCCGTCCTGGACGGCTTCTTCACGCAGGCCCCGGTCGGCATGAGCGTGTACGACACCGGGCTCGCCTTCGTGCGGCTCAACGAGGCGCTGGCGCGGATCAACGGGCTGTCGGTGGAGCAGCACCTCGGGCACCGGCTGACCGAGCTGCTGCCCGGCATCAACGGCGCCGAGAGCGAGGCGGTGATGCGCCGGGTGCTGGAGACCGGCGAGCCGGTGGTGGACGCCCGCTCGTACGGCCGCACGCCGGGCGACCCGACGCGCGACCACGCCTGGTCGGCCGCCTACTTCCGGCTGGAGGACCAGGGCGGCCGGATCCTCGGGGTGAGTTCGACCGTCGTCGACGTCACCGAGCGCTTCCAGGCCGAGACCAGGGCCGCCCGCGCGCAGGAACGGCTCACCCTGCTGGTCGAGGCCACCGCCTCGATCGGCACCACGCTGGACCTGCGGCAGACCGCCCGGGAGCTGGCCGACGCGATGGTGCCCAAGGTGGCCGACATCAGCGGCGTCTTCGCCCTGGAGGCCCTGGCCGCCGGCCGGGACGTCGAGCCGCTGGACCCCACCGCCCCGCTGCAGGTGCGCCGGCTGGCCCTGACCACCGCCGACCCGCTCTACCCGGCGGACGCGCTGCCGGTGGACGCGGTCTACGAGTTGGCGCCGGACTCCCCGTACTCGCGGGCGCTGGCCAGCGGGCGGACGGTGGTGGTGCCGTCCTGGGAGCTGCCGCCGCTCAGCGAGGCGATCACCGACAGCGGCCGGCAGGCGTACCTCGGCGACCGTCCGCGCTCGGTGCGGATCACCCCGCTGGTGGCGCGCGGCACCACGCTCGGCATGATCGTCTTCTCCCGGCGCGGCGAGCGGGAGTCCTTCGCCGAGGCGGACATCACGCTCGGCGACGAGCTGGCCTCCCGGGCCGCGGTGGCCATCGACAACGCCCGGCTGTACCTGCGCCAGCACCAGACGGTGCTCGACCGGCAGCAGGCGCTGCGCGAGGCGAAGGCCGCGCAGGAGCGCCTGGCGGTGGTGAACACCGCCTCCGCCCGGATCGGCACCACGCTCGACCTCACGCAGACGGCCCAGGAACTGGCCGAGGTGGCGACGCCCCGGCTGGCCGACACGGTGGTCGTCGAGGTGCTGGACGACCTGGTGCGCGGTGAGCGCGAGGCCCGCCCGTCGGCCGACGGCTCGGCACTGCTGCGGCGGATGGCGTTCCAGGCGGCGGCGCACTCGACGCTGCGCCCGATCGACCGGACCGGCGGGGTGCACCGCTTCGCCCCCTCCACCCCCTACGCCTGGGCGCTCACCCACCGCACCCCGGTGCTGGTGCCGCGGATGGACGCGGCCGGGCTGGCCTGGTTCCGGGACGACCCGGTCCGGGTGGCGGCGGTGCGCGAGCAGAACGTCCGCTCGTTCATGGTGGTTCCGCTGATCGCCCGCGGCTCGCCGGTCGGGGTCGCCGCGTTCTACCGGACCGTGGTGGACCGCCCGTACGAGGAGGACGACCTGACGCTGGCCGGGGAGCTGGCGGTGCGGGCGGCCGTGTCGATCGACAACGCGCTGCTGTTCACCCGGGAGCGGGACGCCGCGGCCGCCCGGCAGCGGGCGCTCGACGAGGCCTGGGCCGCGCAGCAGCGGCTGTCGCTGCTCAACGAGGCGTCCGGCCGGATCGGCACCACGCTCGATCTGCACCGCACCGCCCACGAGTTGGTCGAGGTGGTGGTCCCGCGGTTCGCCGACTTCGTCACCGTCGACCTGCGCGAGGCGGTGCTGGACGGCGAGGACCCGGCGCCGGTGCCGCCCGACGGCTCGGTGCTGATGCGGGCGGTGGCGGTCGGCGAACTGGACGAGCAGGGCCGGATGGCGGACGCGGCCGACGCCGTCGGGCAGACCTCGCAGTCGGCGCAGGTGTACGCGCAGAGCCTGCGCACCGGCCGCTCGATCCTGGTCTCGGAGGTGGACGAGGCGGCGCTGCGCCGGATCGTGGCCTCGCCGGACCGGGTGCAGCCGAGCCTGGCGGCCGGCGTGCACTCGTACCTGATGGTGCCGCTGCTGGCGCGCGGACTGGTGCTCGGCGGCGCGGAGTTCGTCCGCAACCGCAACCCGGTGCCGTTCGGCCCGGCGGACCGCGCGCTGGCCGAGGAACTCGTCGCCCGCACCGCGCTGGCCATCGACAACGGCCGGCTCTACCGGCGGGAGCGGGAGACCGCGCTCACCCTGCAGCGCAGCCTGCTGCCGCAGGAGATCCACCGCACGCCGGGGCTGGAGCTCGCCTACCGGTACCTGCCGAGCAGTGTGGTCAGCGAGGTCGGCGGCGACTGGTTCGACGTCGTGCCGCTCTCCTCCGGGCGGGTCGCGCTGGTGGTCGGCGACGTCATGGGCCACGGCATCCGGGCCGCCGCGACGATGGGCCAACTGCGGACGGTGGCACGAACGTTGATCACCCTGGAGATCGCCCCCGACCGGGTGCTGCAGCGGCTGGACGAGGCCACCACGGCGCTCGGCGAGGGACAGTTCGCCACCTGCGTCTGCGTGGTCTACGACCCCGTCGGCCGGCGCTGCACCGCCGCCTGCGCGGGCCACCTGCCCCCGGTGGTGTCCGACACCGAGGGCAACGCCCACCTGGTCGAGCTGCCGCCCGGCGCCCCGCTCGGGGTCGGCGGAGTCCCCTTCGAGAGCGTCGAGTTCACCCTCCCCGAGGAGGGCATCCTGACGGTGTACACCGACGGCCTGGTCGAGCGGCGCGGCCGCGACATCGACGAGGGGCTGCGGCTGCTCTGCCGCACCGTCGCCGACCGGCACGGCTCGCTGGAGCAGACCTGCGACGCCGTGCTCACCCGGCTCACCGGCCGCACCAGCGAGGACGACATCGCCGTCATCGTGGCCCAGGTCCGGCCGGCCGGTTCGGACCGGATCGCCACCCTCCCGCTCGGCGGCGACCACGCGATGGTCGCCCACTCGCGGCGCTTCACCCGCGAGACGCTCGGCGCGTGGGGGCTGGAGGCCCTCGCCGACTGGGCCGAGCTGCTCACCAGCGAGCTGATCACCAACGCCCTGGTGCACGCCGGATCCCCCACCCAGCTGCGGCTGTTCTGCGATCGCACGCTCACCGTGGAGGTCGCCGACCGGGACATCACCACCCCCCGGATGCGGCGCGCCCACGAGGAGGACGAGGGCGGGCGCGGCATCCACCTGGTGAACGAGCTCGCCCACCGCTGGGGCAGCCGGCGCACGCCGGAGGGGAAGGTGGTCTGGTTCGAGCTGGAGCTGCCGCCGGGAGCGTCCGGACGCTAGCCCCGGGGGGCGCGTGGAGCGTCAGGCGTCGTCGGCCGGGGCGAGGGCCCTCCCCGGGCAGCCGTCCGGCCGGCGTCGGCCGAACGGAAGCTACCAGGACTCGCGGTCCGTCCAGGCCGCCAGCGTCCGGCGGCTCTCGAAGCGGCGCGGGCGGCCGCTCAGCGGGTCGGTGAACTCCATCGCCGAGGAGAGCAGCTGCAACGGGCGGCGGAAGTCGTCCGGGGCCGGCTCCGGCAGCACCACCGGGTACACCGGGTCACCCAGGATCGGCAGCCCCAGACCGCTCATGTGCAGCCGCAGCTGGTGGGTGCGCCCGGTCGTCGGCCGCAGCAGGTAGCGGCCCAGCCCGTCGCGCCGCTCCAGCAGCTCGATCCGGCTCTCGCTGTTCGGCGCCTCGTCCAGCTCGTGGGCGGCGATCCGCCCGCGCTCCTTGACGATGTGGCTGCGCACGGTGGCGGGCAGCACGACCGCCGGGTCGTACGCCGCCACCGCCCGGTACTCCTTGCGGACCAGCCGGTCCCGGAACAGCGCCTGGTAGGCGCCCCGGTCCTGCGGCCGGACCACGAACATCGCCAGCCCCGCCGTCAGCCGGTCGAGCCGGTGCGCCGGGCTCAGCGCGGGCAGCTCCAGCGCGTGCCGCAGCCGGGAGAGGGCCGTCTCCACGACGTGCCGCCCGCGCGGGGTGGTGGCCAGGAAGTGCGGCTTGTCCACGACCACCAGGTGCTCGTCCCGGTGCAGCACCTCCAGCTCGAACGGGACCGGCACCTCCGGCGGCAGCTCCCGGTAGAACCACAGGTGCGCCCCCGGCCGGAACGGCTCCGCCGCCCCGACGGGCCGCCCGTCCTCGCCGACCACCCCGCCGTCCCGCAGCAGCCCGTCCACCCGCTCCGCCGCGACCGCCGGCAGGCGCTCCACCAGATACGCCCGCACCGTCTCCCACGGCCCGCCCGCCACGGGCAGCCGCAGGTGCACCGGATCCACCCCGAACCGCTGCGGAAGCGGCGAGGCCGGCGCCGTACTCCTACGTCTCATCTCGCCCGCCACCCTACGTCCTCCCGGCCACCGCCCGTTCCGGGATGCCGGTGGGGTGGGGGGCGGTGGAGAGTGGACGGGGGGCGGGTTTGCGGAGGCGAGGCGTGGCCGTGGGTGGTGACGGGTCCGAGGACGGTGCGGTGCCGCTGCCGCGGCTGCCCCGACGGACGCGGCTGCTGCTGTACGGCGCGTTCCTGCTGCTCGTCGGGGCCGTGCTGGCGGATCTGTTCACCGGGCCGGGCACCACCCTCTCCCCCGTCCTCGCCGTGGCGCCGGTCCTGGTCGGGGCGACCACCCGGCGGGCCCGGGTGCCGCTGGTCACCGGGATCGCCGCCATCGCCGTGGCCGCGCTGCTGGAGGAGGAGAACAGCCACCTGCCCGGCACCGTCCACCTGGCCTCGCTGATCACCATCACCGCCGCCACCCTCGCCAGCACCGCCAACGTCGTGCTGATCGCGGCCCGCGAACGCGAGCTGTTCCACGTCCGCACCGTCGCCGAGGCCGCCCAGCGGGCCCTGCTGCGCCCGCCGCCCGAGCGGGCCGGGCCGCTGCGGATCGCCGTGCGGTACGTCGCGGCCGCCGCCGAGGCGCGGATCGGCGGCGACCTGTACGAGGTGGCGGACACCCCGTACGGCGTCCGGATCCTGCTCGGCGACGTCCAGGGCCACGGCCTGCCCGCCGTGGAGACGGCCGCGGACGTCCTCGGCGCCTTCCGCACCGCTGCCCGCACCGAACCGGACCTCGCCCGGCTCGCCGAACGGCTCGACGCCGCCCTCACCGACCGCCCGACCGACGGACGGTTCGTGACCGCGCTGCTGCTCGGCGTGGACCGGGACGGCGCCGCCCTGCTGGTGAACTGCGGCCACCCGCACCCCCTGCTGCGCCGCGCCGACCGGGTCACCGAGCTCGCCCCGGCCCGGCACGCCCCGCCGCTCGGCCTGCTCGGCCTGACCGGCGACGGCGGCTACCACGCCGACCCCGTCCACCCGCGCCACGGCGACCTGCTGCTCCTGTACACCGACGGCGTCTCCGAGGCCCGCAACGCGGCGGACGTCTTCTACCCCCTCCCCGCCCGCCTCCCCCGGCTCCCCGCCGGCACCCCGGACGACCTGCTCGACGCCCTCCTCGCCGACCTCGACGCCTGGGTCGCCCCCACCGGCCTCGCCGACGACGCCGCCGCCCTGGCGCTCCGCTGGGAGCGGTGAGCCCGGCGCGGCGGCGCACGCCCGGGCGATTGTCGGTGCGGCGTGGGAGGGTGGCGGTGCGGTCGGTACCCGCCGGGCGCGTGGGGCCTTCGCGAGGGGACGGTGCGATGGGGAACAGGGCGAGCGGGGCATTCGAGGTGACGGCCTTCGAGCCGGAGGAGACGGACGAGCAGCCGGGGTCGGCGGTCGGCCGGGTGCGGATCACCAAGGAGTTCACCGGTGGCCTGACCGGGGCGAGCGTGGTGCGGATGCTGTCCGTGCTGGACGGCGCGGGCGGCCCGGCCGCGTACGTGGCGGTGGAGCGGTTCACCGGCGCGCTGGACGGGCGGCAGGGGTCGTTCGTGCTGCAGCACGCGGCGCCGGGGAGCCACGGCGAGCGGCTGGCGATCCGGGTGGTGGAGGGCACCGGCTCGGGCGAGTTGGCGGGAATCACCGGGGTGTTCGCGCTGGACGTGGACGGGGAGGGGCGGCACACGTATGTGCTGGACTACGCGTTGAACCGATGATTCACCGGCCCGGCGTGCCACGATGATGCGATCAGTGCACGAACGGCGCCGGAAGGTGACGCATGGTCAGGACGTCCACGCGGAGCACACGGAGCACGGGGAGCACGGGGGCGGTGCGGCGGATCGACGCGGTGGTCCGCCGGTTGCGGACGATCGCGGCCGAACTGCCGCCCGCCGACGGGGTCGCGGTGTTCAACCGGATGTACCTGACCGTCACGGAGAGCGTCCGGGACCGGCTGGGCGGGTTCGCGGACCCGTCCGCGATGGGCGTGCTCGACGCGGTGTTCGCCGGGCGCTACCTGCTGGCGGTGGACGCGGTCGCGGCGCGGCGACGGCCGCCGGCCTGCTGGCGGCCGCTGTTCGAGCTGCGCGCGCACCCGGAGGTGCACCCCGTCCAGTTCGCGCTGGCCGGGATGAACGCCCACATCCAGCACGATCTGCCGCTCGCCGTCCTCGACACCTGCCGGCGGCTCGGCCGGGAACCGGACCAGCTGGCCGGCGACTACCACCGGATCAACGACCTGCTGGCCGGGGTGGAGACGGCCGTCCGGGAGCAGCTGATGCCGGGGCCCGACCTGCTGGAGCGGTTCGAGCCGCTGACCCACCGGCTCGGCGCGTGGTCGGTCGACACCGCCCGGGACGCCGCCTGGGCCTCGGTGCGGGTGCTCTGGGAGCTGCGCGAGCGGCCCGCGGCTGCGGCGGCGTTCAGCACGGCGCTGGACGGCGCGGTCGGGCTGCTCGGCCGTGCGCTGCTGCTGCCGCTGGCCCTCGGCCCGGCGGCCGGCCCGTTCCCCACCACGGGGAGCGGGCCGGCCGCCGGGCGCGCGCAGGCTCAGGCCCAGCTGGAGTGCAGCGGCTTGCCCTCGGCGTAGCCGGCCGCGCTCTGGATGCCGACCACGGCCTTCTCGTGGAACTCCTCCAGGGTGGCCGCGCCCGCGTAGGTGCAGGAGCTGCGCACGCCCGCGACGATGGAGTCGATGAGGTCCTCGACGCCCGGGCGGGCCGGGTCGAGGAACATCCGCGAGTGCGAGATGCCCTCCTCGAACAGCGCCTTGCGGGCCCGGTCGTACGAGGAGTCCTGCGCGGTGCGGTTGCTCACGGCCCGCTTCGAGGCCATGCCGAAGGACTCCTTGTACTGCCGGCCGTCGGCGGTGGTCTGCAGGTCCCCGGGCGACTCGTAGGTCCCGGCGAACCAGGAGCCGATCATCACATTGGACGCGCCGGCGGCCAGCGCCATGGCGACGTCGCGCGGGTGGCGCACGCCGCCGTCGGCCCAGACGTGCTTGCCGAGCCGGCGGGCCTCGGCGGCGCACTCGAGAACGGCCGAGAACTGCGGTCGGCCGACACCGGTCATCATCCGGGTGGTGCACATCGCGCCCGGGCCGACACCGACCTTCAGGATGTCGGCGCCCGCCTCGACGAGGTCGCGCACGCCGGCCGCCGAGACGACGTTGCCCGCGACGACCGGGACCCGCGGGTCCAGGCCGCGCACGGCCCGCAGCGCGCCGATCATCGACTCCTGGTGGCCGTGCGCGGTGTCCACGACCAGCGCGTCGGCGCCGGCCTCCAGCAGGGCCTTGGCCTTGCCGGCGACATCGCCGTTGATGCCGACGGTGGCGGCGATCCGCAGCTTGCCGGCGGCGTCCACGGCCGGGGTGTAGAGGGTGGCGCGCAGCGCGTTCGTGCGGGTCAGGATGCCGACCAGGCGGCCCTCGCCGTCCACCACGGGAGCCAGCCTGCGGTGCCCCTCGCTCAGCCTGTCGAAGGCGTCGCGCGGGTCGACGTCCTCGTCGAGCAGCAGCAGCTCGCGGGACATCACCTCGGAGAGCGAGGTGAAGCGGTCGACGCCCTGGCAGTCGGAGTCGGTGACGACGCCCACCGGACGGCCGTCCTCGACCACCACCAGCGCGCCGTGGGCGCGCTTGGGCAGCAGCGAGAGCGCCTCGGCGACGGTGGCGCCGGGGTCGAGGGTGATGGCCGTGTCGTGCACCAGGTGGCGCCGCTTGACCCAGCCGACGACCTCGGCGATGACCTCGGTCGGGATGTCCTGGGGAATGGCCACCAGGCCGCCGCGGCGGGCGACGGTCTCGGCCATCCGGCGGCCGGCGATGGCGGTCATGTTGGCGACGACCAGCGGGATGGTGGTGCCGCTGCCGTCGTTGGAGGAGAGGTCGACACCCTGGCGGGAGCCCACGGCGGATCGACTGGGGACCATGAAGACGTCGTCGTACGTGAGGTCGTACGAGGGCATGAGGTCGTTCAGGAAGCGCATGAAACGGGGCTCTCTGGCTGGGAGAAAATACACCTCGGGTGCGGGTGCGGCTCTGCCGCAGGGCGCACTCGGGCGCCCCTGCACCCGACGTTCGATTCTCCGGCAGCCGTTCGCCAAAAGCCAGTTCGACCACGATTGCTGGCGCTGTACACAAGCCATGATCGAAGCTCCGCGCGTAGACCTGGAGGATCCTCCAAATACTCCGCTTTTCGCCCCGGCCGGGGCCGCTCCCGTAGCATTCACGCGGTGACGCGGCGAACGCCGTGGTCGGCGAGGCGAGTGGGAAAGCGGCAGACGGCATGACGGCGGCGGGCGTGGACATCGAGCAGGACAACGGCACCGGGACCGCCGAGGAGGTCGACTACGGCCCCGGCCTCGACCCGGAGCGGCTGCGGCTCTGCCTGGAGGTGCTGGCCGAGCTGGACGAGCTGCACGTCGACCATCCGGACGCGATCAGCGTCCGCCAGGCCGTCGGCGGCGTATTCCGCACCCTGAAGCAGCGTCGCCGCCAGGAGACCCGGGCCCGCAAGACCGCCAACGACCGCGAGGTCACCGCGCGCACCGCGACCGGCGCCCCGACCCGGATCGACGACGAGACGGCCGGCGCCTTCGGCCTGACCACCGTCACCACCAGCGAGATCGCCGGGATCCTGGAGCGCCCCCGCTCCTGCTACATCTGCAAGCAGCGGTACACCGAGGTCGACGCCTTCTACCACAACCTCTGCCAGGACTGCGCGGTCAAGAACCGGGCCCGCCGGGACGCCCGGGCCGACCTCACCGGCAAGCGGGCGCTGCTCACCGGCGGCCGGGCCAAGATCGGCATGTACATCGCGCTGATGCTGCTGCGCGACGGCGCCCACACCACCATCACCACCCGCTTCCCCAACGACGCGATCCGCCGCTTCACCGCGATGCCGGACAGCGCCGCGTGGCTGCACCGGCTGAAGATCGTCGGCATCGACCTGCGCGACCCGGCGCAGGTCATGGCGCTGGCCGACGAGGTCGCCGCGGACGGCCCGCTGGACATCCTGATCAACAACGCCGCGCAGACCGTGCGCCGGCCGCCGGAGTCCTACCGCGAGCTGGTCGCCGCCGAGTCCGCGCCGCTGCCGGCCGGCGAGCTGCCGCAGTCCACCACCATCGGCCGGTTCAACAGCGGCAGCGTCGACCTGCCCGCCCTGCCGCACCAGGCCTCCGGCGGCGACGAGCGGATCTCCGCCGAGGAGGTCACCTCGCTCGCCCTGGTCACCGGCTCGGCGACCCCCGAACGGATCCAGGCCGGCACGGCGATCGACGCCGGCGGCCTCGTCCCCGACCTCGCGGACACCAACAGCTGGGTGCAGACCGTCAGCGAGGTCGGCCCGGTGGAGCTGCTGGAGGTCCAGCTCTGCAACTCCACCGCGCCGTTCATCCTGATCAGCCGACTGCGCCCGGCGATGTCCGCCTCGGCGTCCCGGCGCAAGTACGTGGTCAACGTCTCCGCGATGGAGGGCGTGTTCCAGCGCGGCTACAAGGGCGCCGGCCACCCGCACACCAACATGGCCAAGGCCGCGCTGAACATGCTCACCCGCACCAGCGCGCAGGAGATGTTCCAGACCGACGGCATCCTGATGACCGCCGTCGACACCGGCTGGATCACCGACGAGCGCCCGCACCCGGACAAGATGCGGCTGGCCGACGAGGGCTTCCACGCCCCGCTCGACCTGGTCGACGGCGCGGCCCGGGTCTACGACCCGATCGTCCGCGGCGAGCAGGGCGAGGACCTCTACGGCTGCTTCCTGAAGGACTTCGAGCGCGCCGCCTGGTAACCCCGGCCCCGATTCGACGGAGGAACCGCCATGACCACCGCACCGCTGCTCGGCGCCGGCGTGATCGTGCCCACCGGGGACGGCCGGGTGCTGATCGGCCGCCGCACCACCCCGGGCGAGCCGCCGACCTGGAGCCTGCCCGGTGGCAAGGTCGACCCGGGCGAGTCCTTCGAGGAGACGGCCGCGCGCGAGCTGGCCGAGGAGACCGGGATCGTGCTGCCCGCCGGGGAGATGCGGGTGCTCGCGGTGCTGCTCGACCACGAGCTGGGCCGCCCCCGGCTGACCGCCGCGGTGCTCGCCCCGCCGAGCCTGGCGCCCGCCGTGGTCACCGAGCCGCACGCGTGCGGCGGCTGGGAGCGGCTGCCGCTGGACGCGCTGCCCAAGCCGATGTTCTACCCGTCCGGGCTGGTGCTCGCCAGCTGGCGGCCGCAGCCCGGCGTCGGCGCGCCCCGGGCCGGGACGCACGCGTACCCCGTCGTCCGGTGAGAGCCGCCCCGGCGGGGCGCCGAAGCGCTCCGCCGGGGCGGCTCTCACCCGGTCCGCTCGGAACTCGCCGGTGACGCTCGCCCCGTTGAGCCTTCGGTCCGCGATGCACGCCGAACGCGCGGACCCCGCCTCCGGTTCCGGGGCGGGGTCCGCGCGGGCGAGCCGTCACCGGCTCCGGGCGGGTCAGCCGTTGCGGGCCGCCTCGGGGCCGGTGATCCGCTTCAGCAGCGGCAGCGTGGAGGCGATGATCCCGAGCGACACCACGAGCCCGAGCAGCACCAGCCCGAAGTACACCGCGCCCGGCGAGACCAGGTCGTAGTTCATCTGCGACTTGAGGAACATCGCCGCCGCGCCGAAGCCCGTCCCGGTCGCGATCGCCGCCACCACCAGCAGCGGCAGCGCGCTCTCCAGGGCGATCACCCAGCGCAGCAGGCCCAGCGGCGCCCCGGTGAGCCGGAGCATCGCGAACGGCCGGCGCCGGTCGGACAGTCCGGCGACCACGCTGACCGCGAGGCTGCAGCCGGCGATCGGCAGGGTGGTGAGCAGCACGACGTCGGCCAGCTGCCGCCAGCCGGCGAGCATCTGCTGCTGCTCGGAGCCCCAGTCCTGGACCATCCGGGCGTGCTGGTCCGGGAAGGACCGGCCGAGCAGCGTGCGCACCCGCTCCTTGGCGGCCGTCGACCCGTCGGTCGTCACGTAGACCGACTGCACGGGCAGCCGGGCGGCGGCCTCGGCGGTGACCGGCGCGGTCGGCCACTCGACGGAGTCCTGCGACTCGAGGTCCAGGAAGCCGTACGGCGCGACGGCCGCCACCTCGGCGCCGGGGGCGCAGTGGCCGACCACCGGGACCTGCGCGAGGTCCGAGCAGAGCGCGAGCACGGGCGCGGGCCAGCCGGGCGGCTTGGACGCGTCACGGGCCAGGCCGGCCGGGTTGGCGTGGACGATCGCGAGGCCCCGGAAGCCGGGGTCGCCCCGCAGACCGGCGAGGACCTGCTCCGGAACGGCGTCGGTCATCGGCGGTTCGCCGACCATGGCGCCGTGCGACACCGCGACCCGGGTCTGCGGGTCGCCGCTGAGCACGCCCCGGTTGGTGTCGATGGTGCCGATGATGGCGACCGTCGCGGTGGTGACGAACAGCGCCAGGACCAGGCCCGCCACCGAGCGGAACCCGGCCTTCGGGTCGTCGGCGAGGCGTCGCACGGCGATCAGGGTGGCCGGGCGGCCGGTCCGGGCGGCGACCGCGCGGGCGGCCGTCATGGTCAGCCAGGGGCCGGCCACCACCAGGCCGAGCATGATCACCAGGAAGCCGGTCAGATACGCCGCGGTCTGGCCGTTGGTGGTGTGGGGTCGGCGGCCGACGAACCAGGCCAGCTCGGCGAGTCCGGCCAGCAGCGGTGCCACCCGCCAGGCGGACGGCGGCTTGGGGGTGACCCGGCGGCTGACGCCGAGCGGGGAGACGGTCACCCGGCGCAGCGCGAGCCGGGCGGCCACCGCGGCCGCCAGCGGGACGCCGAGCAGCACGCCCAGGGCCTGCGGCGCGGTGAGGGTGAGGTCCTCGACGAAGAAGCGGTCCCCGGTGAACGGGACGGTCGCCACCAGCGGGCGCAGCAGCAGGTACAGCCCGAAGCCGAGGACGGTGCCGGCGACGGCGGCCAGGGTGGACTCGACGGCCGCGATCAGGGTGATCTGCCGGGGCGTCGACCCGACCAGGCGCATCGCGGCGTAGCGCTGCTCGCGGGTGGCGGCGGAGAGCCGGGTGGCGGTGCCGATGAAGATCACCACGGGGAAGAGCAGCGCCCCGGCGACCACCGAGAGGATCAGCGTCATGGCGTCGCCGCGGGTGCCGGTGGCCGGGCAGTCACTCCGGCAGTCCGACGGGAGTTCGGTGGCGATGGTGGTGATCTGACGGGCACCCGGCCGGGCCGCGAGGGCCGCCGGGTCCTGGCCGACGACCAGGACGAGGGAGTCCGGGGAGGCGAGCGCGGTCTCGCCGATCTCCCCCGCGAGTCGGCCGGGGAAGCGGTCGGCCAGCTGGTCGGCGGGCTGCTCGCGGATCAGCTCGGCGAGGGCGGGCGAGGCGTAGTACTCACCCGCCGCGGGCGGCTTCGCCAGGCCCGGCGGGACGGGCGAGGTCGGCCCGGTGGCGGCGACGTCGATGTACAGCAGTCGCTTGCCGTCGTAGAACTCCGGGCTGTGGTCGCGCCACCAGAGCGGGTCGACGTCCGCGGTCTCGGTGCGGCTCTTCGCGCCGCTGTTGGCCCAGAGCATCCGTTCGTTGGTGGCGCCGACGGCGTTCACGGCGGCGATCGTGGAGAGCAGCAGGCCGACGCCGACGGCCGCGGCGGCGGCGATGGTGAGCAGCCGGGCGACGGCCTGCCGGCCGCCGCTGACGGCGAGGCGCAGGGCGAAGGCGATCACGAGGCGACCCGTTCCGCCGCCGGGCCGCCGGGGGCGTAGCCGGTGGAGAGCGAGCGGGCCCGGCCGTCACGGACGATGGCCTCGCGGTCGGCGTAGGCGGCGACCCGGGGCTCGTGGGTGACCAGGACGACGGTGGTGCCCTGCTCACGGGCGGCGGAGACCATCAGGGCCATCACCTGCTCGCCGGTGAGCGAGTCCAGCGCGCCGGTCGGCTCGTCGGCGAACAGCACCCGGGGGCGGGCCACCAGGCCCCGGGCGAGCGCGACCCGCTGGGCCTGGCCGCCCGACAGCTCGCCGGAGCGGCGGCGCTCCAGGCCGTCGAGGCCGAGCTGGGCGAACCACGGGCGGGCGTCGGCGAGGGCGGCGGAGCGGCGGACGCCGGAGAGCAGCAGGGGCAGGGCGATGTTCTCCTCGGCCGTCAGTTCCGGGACGAGCTGGCCGAACTGGAAGACGAAGCCGAAGCGGTCACGCCTTAAGGCGCTGCGCCGGTTCTCGTCGAGGTTGTCGATCCGCTGGCCGTCGAACAGCACCTCGCCCGCGTCGGGGACGAGGATGCCGGCCAGGCAGTGCAGCAGGGTGGACTTGCCGGAGCCGCTGGCGCCCATCACGGCGAGCACCTCGCCGGCCCCGGCGGCCAGGCTCGCGCCGCGCAGGGCCGGGGTCTCGCCGAAGGAGAGTTCGACGTCGCGGGCTTCGATCAGGGGGGTCATGCGCGCACCTCCGCGGCAAGGGCGTCCAGGCGGGCGGTGGTCAGGTCGATCCACCGCAGGTCCGCCTCCAGGTGGAAGAGGCCGTGGTCGGCGAGCAGGGCGTCGACCAGCGGGCCGGTACGGCGGAGCTCGGTGAGCTCGCGCATCCGCTGCAGGTGGGCGGCGCGCTGGGTGTCGAGGTAGGCCTCGGCGTCGCGGCCGAGCAGCAGGGCCAGCACGACCTTGGTGAAGAGCACGGACTGCAGGGTGGGTTCGGGTGCGACGGGCTCGGCGAGCCAGTGCTCGAACTCGGTCACGCCGGCCTCGGTGATGACGTAGCGCTTGCGCTCGGGACCGTCGCCGGGCTCGGCCTCGCCGGGGACGACCTTTCCGTCGCGCGCCAGGCGGCCGAGGGTGGCGTAGACCTGACCGTACGGCAGGGGTTTGCCACGTCCGAAGAAGGTGTCGTAGTCGCGCTTGAGGTCGTAGCCGTGGCTCGGCTCTCGCTCCAGCAGCCCTAGAAGGGTCAGGGGAACACTCATGAGAGGACCATACACCAGAGGTATACATCGAGTGTATAGCTGGCGAGAATACGGCCTTGACCTGGTGAAACGCGATGTCGATCTCTCCTTGGGGAATGCCGCGAGCGGGGGACGGCCCCAACCCGTCCCCCGCTCTGCACGGCGGCCCGGCGAGCCCCCACAGCGGGCCGGGCCTCCGCGTCCCCGGCACGAGAACGCGGTCAGGGCCCAGCCTGCCCGCTGCGCCCCCGGCCCGCCGAGGGCCGAACGTCCCGGTCCCGCGCTGCGGTTAGGGGCTTAGGACCTGTCTGCCGGACCGGCGCGCGGGACCACCCGGCTCTTGTGCGAGGGGCCGGTGCCGGGAGAGATTGGGATCCGACGGGGCCGAACCACGCCAACAGTCGTGAGGAGCACGCATCGTGTCCAGCTCACCCCGCTCGGCCCGCACCGCGCCCCTCCCCCGGCGGGCCGGCCGCCACCTGCGCCGCGCGCTCGGCCGCCGCCGGACCGTCCAGCGCCGCGAACCGCTCGCCCGGCCCGTCGACCGGGCCCGCAGCCGGGCCTGGCTCGTCGCCGGGCTCGCCCTGGTCGTCGGCCTGGCCGGCGTCGTCACCGCCGCCGTCCTCGGCTACCGCGCCGCCGGGCGGACCGCCGAGTCCGAACGCGGCCGCCTGCACCGCACCGAGGCGCTCGTCCTCGGCAAGCTCCGCACCGAGGAGACCGGGGCCGGGCGCTGGAGCGGGGGCTACCAGAAGCGGACCGACACCTCGGTCTCCTGGACGACACCCGAGGGCCTCGCCCGCACCGGCACCGTCGAGGCCCCGCGCAGCACGGCCAACGGCTCCACCATCGTCCTGTGGGTGGACGACGACGGCCGGCCCGCCACCGCCCCAGCCACCCGGCTCGGACTGACCGTCGGCGCGGTCTGCGTCGGCCTGGCCGGCTCGGCCACGCTGAGTGCGCTGATCGGCGGGGCGCTCGCCCTGCGGCTGCGCTTCCTCGAGCGGCGGGCGGACCGCGCCTGGGAACGGTCCTGGGCCCACTGGGAGCCCCGCTGGTCCGGGCGCACCAGCCAGCCGCAGGACGACTGACCGCGACCGGTCGCGGCCGACCGCACGTCGGAGCAGCGCCCGCACCATCGTTCACCGTTCGAGGAGCACCGTTGTTCAGTACCGACCGCCTGACCGCGCGCCTCTGGGAGCACACCGACGCCGAGCGCGCGTACGACCTGTACTCGCGCTGGGAGGTCGCGCGGTGGCTGGGCGCCGCGCCGCGGGCGCTGGAGTCGCCCGCCGAGGTGCCGGCGGTGATCGACCGATGGCGGGCGCGTTCGGCCGATGCCCGGTACGGCATCTGGGCGCTGGAGCGGCGGGACACCGGGGTGGTGGTCGGCTCGGTGATGCTCCTCCCGCTGCCGGACGAGGACGGGAGCGGGAACGGCGAGGTCGAGGTCGGCTGGCACCTCCACCCCGACTCCTGGGGCAACGGCTACGCCACCGAGGCCGCCCGCGCCGCCCTCGCCAAGGGCTTCGCCGACGGCCTCACCGAGATCCACGCCGTCGTCCGCCCGGGCAACACCCGCTCCGCCGCCGTCTGCCACCGCCTCGGCATGACCCCCCGCGGCCGCTCCACCCGCTGGTACGGCACCGAACTCGACACCTTCCTCATCACCGGCCCCCTCCCCACCACGAATATGTAGACCGGTCTATAGACCACGCTCCCCGGCGACTACGGGCAGCCACGGCGACCGCGCTGGAGCAGGAAGTCGGCCGGGCCGACTTCCTGCTCCACGCCCCGGCGTTGCCCGCGCCCCGGCCCGCGCCCTGCCCCTGCCCCTGCCCCTGCCCCTGCCCCCAGCATCGAGCGGGGCGTCGAGCGGGCATCGAGCGGCCGAATATGTAGACCGGTCCATAGATTTGCCCGCCCCGGCTCCCCAGCGGGCGCAGAAAGTCGGCCAGGCCGACTTTCCACTCCGCCGTGCGGCGCCAACCCCGGCCGCGGTCCACAAAATATGTAGACCGGTCCACAGATTCCCCGCCTCCGGCGGCCACCACCGAGCGCAGGAAGTCGGCCCGGCCGACTTTCCACTCCAGCGGCGCGCGGTGACGGTCAGTAGACCGGTCTACATATTCAGCGGGCGGTGGGATCGGAGAGGTGAGCCGCCGAGGGGCGGCCAGGGGTGGCGGGAGATGGGCCAGCGGGGTGAGCGGGGAGGCCGCCGGGGGGCGGGGTGGACAGGGGTGGCGGGAGGTGAGGCGGAGGAGTGGGCCGCCGAGGGCGGCGAGGGGGGATAGCGGGAGGTGGGCCGGGGGGTGGCGGGGGGCGGACCGGCGAGGTGGGCCGCCGGGGGCGGCCAGGGGTGGCGGGGTGGGGGGAGATCGCTCAGCAAGGTGGGCGGAGGGGCAGCCGGGGGGGCGGACCAGAGGAGGGGGCCGCCGGGGGGTGGTCAGGGGGTGGGGTGGGGCCAGGGGGTGGTGGGGTGGCGGGAGGCGTGGTGGGTGAGGGCGGCGACGGTGAGGAGGAGGGCCAGGGCCGCGGCAAGGGCGGCCGGGACGGTGGCGTGCAGCACGAGGACCGCGCCGAGCAGGGCACCCGCGAACATCCAGGCGGCGGAGGCGAGTCGGCGGGTGCCGGTGCGGTCGGCGGCCAGCGCGGTGAGCGTCATGGTCAGCACGGTGGTCGTCAGGTCCGGCACCTTGAGCGCGCGGACGACCGCGTTCTGCAGGCCCATCGCGGCGGCCAGCACACCGATCAGCGTGTAGCGGACCGGGTCGGCGGTGTGGCCGAAGGCCGCGGCGAACGCGGTGCAGGCGGCGAGCAGCGCCGACTGCACGGCGGCCGTGGTCACCAGCAGCCGCCCGCGGTGGCCGGGGCGGCGCTCGGCGAGGCGCCCGCCCGCGAGCGCGCCCACCAGGAAGGCGGCGAGGGCGGCGAGCGAGGCCGTCGCGGACAGCCCCGGCGCGCCGGCCAGGGCGAAGCCGAGGAAGACCACGTTGCCCGTCATGTTGGCGACGAAGACGTGCCCGAGCGCGAGGTAGCTCACCGCGTCGACCAGCCCGGTGACCACCGTGAGCACCAGGAGCATCGGCACCAGCGGGCCGTGCCGGGGGTCGCTGTGCATCCGGGGCAGCATCGCCTCAGCCTAACCGCGCCCGGCCGGCGGGACCCGACCACGGTGTCGGGTCCCGCCACAGACAGTCAGACAGTCAGACGGCCGGACGGTCAGACGGCGAGCGCCGGGCGGTGGTGGTCCAGCCACAGGGCGAGGTCCACGACCCGCTCCAGCCGCAGCCGGTGACCCCACTCCAGCTGGTCGGCCGGCGTGTCCAGGCTGCTCTTGATCACCGTCTCGTCCGCGATGTCGCGCACGTGCGGCGCGTCCAGCGCCTCCCGGGCGAGCCGCTGCAGGCCGCGGTTGTAGTCGGCGTGGTGGGTGGCCGGGTAGTGGTTCTTCGGCCGCCACAGCACCGATTCCGGGGCGATGCCCTGACCGGCGGCACGCAACAGGCTCTTCTCGCGGCCGTCGTAGTTCTTCATCGCCCACGGGGCGTTGAACGCGTACTCGACCAGCCGGTGGTCGCAGTACGGCACCCGCACCTCCAGGCCCTGGGCCATCGACAGCCGGTCCTTGCGGTGCAGCAGCTGGCGCAGCCAGCGGGTCAGCGACAGGTGCTGCATCTCGCGCTGCCGGTGCTCGGTCGCGCTCTCGCCCTCGACGTGCGGGACGGCCGCCAGCGAGCTGCGGTAGGTGTCGTCACGGAACTCGGCGATCCGCAGGTGGGCGGCGAGGTCCGGGTTGATCGGCATGGCCGCCTCGTCCCCGGTGACGAGCAGCCAGGGGAAGGTCTGCGCGGCCAGCGCCTTGGGGTTGTGGAACCACGGGTAGCCGCCGAACACCTCGTCGGCCGCCTCGCCGGAGAGCGCGACCGTCGAGTGCTTGCGGATCTCGCCGAACAGCAGGTAGAGCGAGGTGTCCATGTCGCCGACGCCGATCGGCGAGTCCCGGGAGACGACGACGGCCCGCCGGTGCTCCAGGTCGAGCAGGGTGCGCGGGTCGAGCACCACGGTGGAGTGCTCGCTGCCGATGAACGCGCCGGCCTCGGCGGCGTACGGGGTGTCGTGGCCGGTGCGCAGCACATCGCCGGTGAACTGCTCGGCCTGGTCGCTGTAGTCGACGGCGTAGGAGCGCAGCTTGGCCTGCGGGCCCTCCTGGACGCGCAGTTCGTCGGCGACCAGCGCGGTGACGATGGTGGAGTCGAGGCCGCCGGAGAGCAGGCTGCAGAGCGGGACGTCCGCCTCCAGCTGGGCGCGGGCGGCCCGGTTGACCAGCTCGCCGATCCGCTCCTTGGTGGTGTCCAGGTCCTCGGTGTGCGGGCGGGCGGTGAGCTCCCAGTAGCGGCGCTCGCGCACGCCCGAGCGGTCCAGGACGAGCAGGCCGCCGGGGTGGACCTCGCGGACGCCGGACCAGACCGTGGGGCCGGTGTTGAAGAGCAGGCTGTAGGCCTCGCGCAGGCCGTCGGCGTCCACGGTGGGGGTGACCTCGGGGTGGGCGAACAGCGCCTTGGGCTCGGAGCCGAAGACCAGGCCGCCGTCGATCCCGGCCCAGAACAGCGGCTTGACGCCGAGCCGGTCGCGGACCAGCAGCAGGCGCTGCTCGCGCTCGTCCCAGACGGCGAAGGCGTACATGCCCTCCAGCCGGTCGACGAGCGCGTCGCCCCACTCCTGGTAGGCGCGGAGCACCACCTCGGTGTCGCTGCGGGTCTCGAACCGGTGTCCCCTGGCGCGCAGTTCGGCACGCAGTTCGTGGTGGTTGTAGACCTCGCCGCTGTAGGTGAGGACGGCGCCGGGTTCGTCGTGGCGGTCGGGCATGGGCTGGGCGCCGCCCTCGATGTCGATGACGGCGAGGCGCCGGTGGCCGAGGGCGGCGTGACGGCCGAGCCAGACGCCGCCGGCGTCGGGGCCGCGCAGGGTCATGGTGGCGGTCATCGCCTCGATGACGGGGGCGCTGTGGCGGACGTCCTGGTGGAAGGACACCCAGCCGGTGATTCCGCACATGCGCGAGCACTCCTTGGACGAGCAGACAATCGGATCCGGCCCAGCAGTCGGACAAACGGGGGCGGTGGTTCCACGGATTCGGTCACATTTCCGGCCATGTCCTGGCGGCCCCGGCATTTTGAACACGTTCAGACCAAGAGCTAGGGTGGGTACCGACGAACGACCGAGGGGGTCTCGATGAGAATCGTCATACCCGGGGGGACCGGGCAGATCGGCCGCATCCTGGACCGGGCGCTGACCGCCGAGGGCCACGAGGTCCTCGTCCTCACCCGCCGGCCCCGGCGGGACCAGGAACTCCACTGGGACGGCCGCTCGCTCGGCCGCTGGACGGCCGCGCTCGACGGCGCGGACGCCGTCGTCAACCTCGCCGGACGCAGCATCGACTGCCGCTACACCGAGCAGAACCTGCGCGACATGCGCGAGTCCCGGGTGCACTCCACCCGGACCGTCGGCCGGGCCATCGCCGGCGCCCGGCGTCCGCCCCGGGTCTGGCTGCAGATGAGCACCGCCACCATCTACCGCCACACCTTCGGCACCCCGCACGACGAGGCCACCGGCGTCATCGGCGGCGGCGAGCCCGACGCGCCCCGGTCCTGGGACCACAGCGTACGGATCGCGCGCGACTGGGAGCGCGAGCAGTCGGACGCCGCCACCCCGCGGACCCGCCGGATCGCACTGCGCTGCGCCGCCGTGATGAGCCCGGACGCCGGCGGCACCTTCGACCGGCTGGTGCGGCTCGCCCGGACCGGCCTCGGCGGGCCGGTGGACGGCGGCGCGCAGTACGTGTCATGGATCCACGACCATGACCTGGCCCGCGCCGTGCGCTTCCTGCTCGACCGCGAGGACGTCACCGGCCCGGTGAACCTGGCCGCGCCGGCGCCGCTGCAGCAGCGGGCCTTCATGCAGGCGATCCGCCGGGCCAGGGGCGTCCCGGTGGGGCTGCCGGCCACCCGGTGGATGGCCCGGGCGGGGGCGTTCGCGCTGCGCTCGGACACCGAGCTGCTGCTGAAGAGCCGGGCCGTCGTGCCGGGCCGGCTGCTGGCGGCCGGGTTCGGCTTCGAGCACCCGCACTGGCCTGCGGCCGCCGCCGACCTGGTCCGCCGGATGCGCCCCTGAGCACGGCTCCCCGCCCGGACGGTCCCGGCACCCGGGCGGCCGTACGATGGGCGGCACGGCCGGCGGGCGGAACAGCAGTCAGACGGAACAGCACGCAGACGGCACAGCAGTTCAGACGGCACGGCGAGCAGGACGGCAGAGGAGCGGACGGGTGCTGCGCGGATTCGGCGATCTGGAGGCCGAGATCATGGACCGGCTCTGGTCCTGGGGCCGCCCGGCCACCGTCCGCGAGGTCGTCGACGACCTGCGGCGCGCGCGCCCGGTCGCGTACACCACCGTCAACACGGTCGCCGACATCCTGCACACCAAGGGGTGGCTGCGGCGCGAGAAGGTCGGCCGCGCCTGGGTGTACCAGCCCACCTGCACCCGCGAGTCGTACACCGCGCAGCTGATGCACCAAGCGCTGGAGACCACCTCCGACCGGGCCGGGGCGCTGCTGCACTTCGTCGACCGGATCAGCGGGGACGAGGCGACGGCTCTGCTCGCCGCCCTGGAGCAGGTCAAGGCCCGGGACGACGCCCGGTGACCCTGGTCCTGCTCGCGCTCCACCTGCTCCTGGTCGGCGTCCTGCTCCCCAGGCGGCTGGCCGGCTCGCGACGGCTCCAGGACCGCCCCGGCCTCGGCGCCGCCGTCTGGCTCGCGCTGATGGCCTCCTTCGGCACCGGTCTGCTGCTGGCCGCGCACCACCTCCTGGCCCCGCTCGGGCACGAGCCGGCCGGGCTGGTCGGACTGCTGCCGCACGTCGAACCGCCCACCGCCGCCGCGCCGCACGCCCACGGCTGGTGGATACCGGCCGCCGCGGGCGCGGCCGTCGCGGCGGTCGCGGCGGTGCTGGCCGCCCGGGCCGCCCGGGCGCGGCGGCGGCACCGGACGGCGCTGGACCTGGTGGCCGCCCGGGATCCGCGGCGCCACCTGCTGGTGCTGGACGACCCTCGGCCCGCCGTCTACTGCCTGCCCGGCCGCCGGGCCCGGGTGGTGGCCACCCGCGGCGCCCTGGAACTGCTGGACGAGCGCCGGCTCGCCGCGGCCGTCGCCCATGAGCACGGCCACCTGCGGGGGCGTCACCACCTGGTGCTGCTCGCGGCGGACACCTTCGCGCTGCTCCTCGGCCGCCGACTGCCGCTGGCCCGCCTCGGGCGGGCGGAGGTCGCGCTGCTGCTGGAGATGGCGGCCGACGACGCCGCGCTCGCCCGGGTGACGCGCACCGACCTGGCCGGCGCCCTGTACGCGCTGGCCACCGCCGCCCCGGCCGCCGGACCGGGCACGCTCGCCGCCGCGTCCACCGGCGTGCTCGCCCGCGTCCAGCGCCTCGCCCACACCCCCGCGCCCCCGGCCCGCGCCTACCGCCTGGCCGCCCTCGCCGCCCCGCTCCTCCCCTACCTCCTCGCCTGCGCCCCGCACCCGTAGGACCGCACCCGGCAGGACGACACCCGGCGTTTCGACGGCCCTCCGCCCCTCCGGCCCGGGGAGGATCGGACCCACCGCCCGTCACCCCGCCGGAGCCCCGGATGCGCCTGCTGATCACTTCCGACACCCATGTCCCGCCGCGCGCACGGCAGTTGCCCGCACCGCTGCTCGCCGCCGTGGACGAGGCCGACGTGGTGTTCCACGCCGGCGACTGGGTCGACACCGCCACCCTCGACCTGCTGCTCGCGCGGTCCGCGCGGCTGGTCGCCGTCCACGGCAACAACGACGGGCCGGGGCTGCGCGAGCGCCTGCCCGAGATCGCGCGGGCCGAACTCCAGGGCCTGCGCTTCGCCGTGGTGCACGAGACCGGCCCGGCCCGGGGCCGCGAGCAGCGGTGCGAGGCGCGGTTCCCCGACACCGACGTCCTGGTCTTCGGCCACAGCCACATCCCCTGGGACAGCACCGCCCCCGGCGGCCTGCGGCTGCTCAACCCCGGATCGCCCACCGACCGCCGCCGCGAGCCGTTCGCCACCTACCTGACGGCCCGTGTCGACGACGGCCGCCTCGCCGACGTCCGGCTCCACCGCCTGCCGCCCCGGTCCTGACCGGCGCCCGCACGCGACGACCCGAAACGGGCTTGCCGCGAGGCCGTGACGCGTGATGGGATCACGGGGCATCGCGTGCCGGTGGCGGACCGCGCCAGGCATGGAGGTGCGGAACCCGAAAGGGCGGCCGGTCATGGCTTCCCCGGCGGCGACCGCGCGGTCGCCCTCAGCATCCAACTCTCCCGGGTCCACCGGGACCTGATCCGCCGGATCGACGACCTCAGGTCCGATCCCGATCCCGATTCCCGCCGGCTGGACGACGATCCGCTGGCCGCCCACTGCCTGGCCTTCTGCGAGGCCCTGACGGCCCACCACGAGGGCGAGGACGAAGGGCTGTTCGCCCAGTTGCGGCGCGAGCGACCCGAGCTCGCCCCGACGATCGCCAAGCTCGTCGAGGACCACGGGCTGATCACCTCGCTCCTCACCCGGGTGCGCGAACTCGCGCTCCGGGCCGCCGGATCCGCCGCCCCGGAGCGCGCGACGATCCGGGGCGAGCTCGACGGCCTCGCGGCGATCATGCAGTCCCACTTCCGCTACGAGGAGCGGACGATCAGCGCGGCACTCGACGCCATGACCCCGGTCGGCGACTGGCCCGACCCGGTCTTCCGCCCCGAGCGGGCCTGAGGCTCCCCCGGAAACCCGTTTACCTAACCATCGCCGAAGAGTTCAATGGTTAGCATCAAGCAGGCCGACCCCACAGAGGACCTCATGCCCCGCACCCCCCGAGCGGTCCCGGACACCGCCGAGGCCGAACGACGCGACTTCAACCGCCGCGCCGAGCCCGACCCGGGCTTCCCGCCACTCGCCCCGATGGACGTCCCGGCTGCGGACCCGGCTGCCGACCCGGCGGTGGGCCGGTGAGCGGCGGGCTGAACTGGCGGGAGGGCGCCAGCATCGAACTGATGTCCGGCTACGCCCTCCTGGACGGCGCGCGCACTCCCCGCACCCGCCTCACCGGCGTCCGGCTGGCGATCGAGGGCGGCTTCGTGCACGTCGCCGTCCCGGGCACGGCCGACGTCCAGGTGGTCTCCGCCCCGGCGGTCGCCCGCCTCGAGTACCCGGCGCCGCCGGCGGACCCCGCCGGGTAGCGCCCGGCTCAGGGGCGGACGGCGCCGACGTAGGGCATCGCGTCGATCGGGAGGACCTCGACGTTCTTGCCGGTGCGGGGGGCGTGGATCATCTTGCCTCCGCCGATGTAGATGCCGACGTGGTGGATGTCGCCGTAGAAGAAGACCAGGTCACCGGGCTGGAGGTCGCCGCGGGCGATCCGGGCGCCGGCCTTCCACTGGTCCTGGGAGACACGCGGGAGCTTGACGCCCGCGGCGCGGTAGGCGGCGCCGGTGAGGCCGGAGCAGTCGAAGCCGGAGGGCCCGGTGGCACCCCAGACGTAGGGCTTGCCGAGCTGGGCGTAGGCGAACTGGACGATGGTGGCGGCCCGGCCGGTGACCGGTCCGGTGTCGGCGGGGCGCTCGGCGGCGGAGCGGGAGGCGCGAGTGGCGGCGGCCTCCTGGGCGTTGACCTTGGCGCGGTCGGCGGCGCTCAGCTTGTTGAGCAGCGCCTGCGCCTTGGCCAGCTTGTCCTGGATCCCCTTCTTCTCCGCCGCCAGCGCGCTGGCGGCCTCGTCGAGCTGGGCGAGGGTGGCGGTGGCCTCGGCTCGGTCCTGGTCGAGCCGGCGCTGCTCGTCGAGGGCCTGGCGGAGCAGCGCCGCCTGGGAGTCGACGACCTGGTTCTGGGCGGCGGCCCGGGCCAGGTAGCCGCCCGGGTCGGAGTCGAGCATCAGCTGGACGGACGGGTCGAGGCCGCCGTTGCGGTACTGCTCGGCCGCGATGCCGCCGAGCTGGGTGCGCAGCTCGTTCATCGCCTCCTGGCCGCGGGCCACCTTCTCCTGGATCCGGTTGGCGTCGCCCTGGAGCTTCTGCTGCTTCTCCTGGAAGCCGTTGTAGCGCTCGATCGACTGCTCGGCCTCCTCGTTGAGCTGGTCGACCTGTTCCTTGACGGCGGCGAGGCCGGGCGACGGCTCGGCCTGTGCGGGGCCCGCGGCGAGGACGACGCCGCCGGCCATCGCGGTGGTGACGACCGCCAGGCGGGCCCGGCTGGGCGGGCTGGGCTTGCGGCGCTTTCCCATGACGACTGACTCCTCGGGACGGGGGCGGGGGCACGGACGAAGGGGCGGGGACGAGAGGGGGAGGGAACGCGGGCAGGGGGCGTTCCGGGGAGAGCCGACCCCTCCGCCCGCGCTCTTCTAAGTAAGTTAATAGATGACGGCCGCCCTTCCGCAAGCCGCCCGCCCCGCGGCCCCGCCCCGCCACCCACCTCGCCGCCCGCCCGGCCCCCGCGCGGCACCGCTAGTGCAACAGAGTGCAGAGCGAGGGCAAGGTCACACCCGTCACCTCTCCTGCGCTCCCGTTCACGGGCGCTAACCTGCGGGGCATGACGGTCCCGCCCGAAGGGCTTCCCCTGGCCGCCGAGTTCCCGGCCGCCCACCGCGAGCAGTGGCAGACCCTCGTCGAGGGTGTGCTGCGCAAGTCGGGGGCGCAGCCCGAGGACGGCGCAGCGGCCGAGCGCGCGCTCAGCACCGCGCTCCAGGACGGGCTGCGCGCCCGCCCGTTGTACACCGCCGAGGACGCCCCGGCCGACCCGGGCTTCCCCGGCTTCCCGCCGTTCGTCCGCGGCGCCCGCCCGCAGGGCGCCTCGGTCGCGGGCTGGGACGTCCGCCAGCGCCACGGCGACCCCGATCCGCGCCGCACCAACGAGGCCGTACTGGCCGATCTGGAGCACGGCGGCGGCTCGCTCTGGCTGGAGCTGGGCGGCGACGGCCTGCCGGTCACCGCCCTGGGCGAGGCGCTCACCGGCGTCTACCTGGACCTGGCCGGGGTGGTGCTCGACGCGGGCGCCGAATTCCCCGAGGCCGCCGCGCAGTTGTTCAAGCTGTACCAGGAGCGCGAGGTCTCCCCCGGCTCCGCCGCCGGCACCCTGGGCGCCGACCCGCTGGGCCTGCAGGCCCGCACCGGCGACGCCGCCCGCACCGACGCGCTGCTCACCGAGGCCACCGCGCTGGCCGCCCGCTGCGCCGAGGGCTTCCCCGGCCTGCGGGCGCTTGTCGTCGACGCGCTGCCGTACCACGAGGCCGGCGCCTCACCCGCGCAGGAGTTGGGCGCCTCGCTGGCCACCGGTGTCGCCTACCTGCGCGCGCTGACCGCGTCCGGGCTGTCGGTGGACGCCGCGCTCGGCCAGCTGGAGTTCCGCTACGCGGCCGACGCCGACCAGTTCCTGACGATCGCCAAGTTCCGTGCCGCGCGCCGTCTCTGGGCCCGGGTCGCCGAGGCCTGCGGTGCCTCCCCGGCCGCCTCGGCGCAGCGCCAGCACGCCGTCACCTCCGCGGTGATGATGACCGCCCGCGACCCGTGGGTGAACATGCTGCGCACCACGATCGCCTGCCTGGCCGCCGGGGTCGGCGGCGCGGACGCCGTCACCGTGCTGCCGTTCGACGCCGCGCTCGGCCTGCCGGACGCCTTCGCCCGCCGGATCGCCCGCAACACCCAGGCGGTCCTGCTGGAGGAGTCGCACCTGGCCCGGGTGGTCGACCCGGCCGGCGGCTCCTGGTACGTGGAGCGGCTGACCGACGAGCTGGCGCACGCCGCCTGGGCGTGGTTCCAGGAGATCGAGCGGGCCGGCGGACCGCGCGCCGCACTGGAGTCGGGCCTGGTCGGCGAGCGGATCGCGGCCACCTGGGCGGAGCGCTCGGCGCGGCTCGCCAAGCGGCGCGAACCCATCACCGGCGTCAGCGAGTTCCCGAACCTCGGCGAGCAGGCGCTGGTCCGCGCGCCGGCCCCGGCCGGTCCGTCCGGCGGGCTGCCGACGGTGCGCCGCGCCGAGGCCTTCGAGGCGCTGCGCGACCGCTCGGACGCGCGGCTCGCGGCCACCGGCGCGCGGCCCGCGCTGTTCCTGGCCTCGATCGGCACCGCCGGCGCGCACACCGCGCGCACCACCTTCGCCGCCAACCTGTTCCAGGCCGGCGGCATCGCCACCACCGCGCACGAGGGCACCGAACCCGCCGCGTTCGCCGAGGCGTTCGCCGCGAGCGGCGCCACGGTGGCCTGCCTCTGCTCCAGCGACGCCCTGTACGCCGAGCAGGCCGAGGCGGTCGCCGCCGCGCTCCGGGCGGCCGGCGCGCGGCGGGTGCTGCTGGCCGGCCGGCCTGGTGCGACGCCGCCGGCGGGCGTGGACGCGTTCGTCTTCGCGGGCGGCGACGCGGTCGCCGTCCTGACCTCCCTGCTCGACCTGCTCGACGTGCCCGGTGCGCCCAGTGCGCCCGCCGCGCCCGAGCCGGTGGACGTGCCCGACGCGATCGGAGTGGCCCGATGATCCCCGACTTCACCACGATCGGGCTGGACGCCGACGGCGCGGACGCCCCGGCGGGCGTCACCGACGGCCAGTGGCGCGCCGCCTGGCGGCAGGCCACCGGCAAGGACGTCGACGAGCAGCTCTGGGACACCCCCGAGGGCATCGGCGTCAAGCCGCTGTACACCGCCGAGGACCTCGCGGGCCTGGACTTCCTGGGCACCTACCCGGGCATCGCGCCCTACCTGCGCGGCCCGTACCCGACGATGTACGTCAACCAGCCGTGGACCGTCCGGCAGTACGCCGGCTTCTCCACCGCCGAGGAGTCCAACGCCTTCTACCGCCGCAACCTGGCGGCCGGCCAGAAGGGCCTGTCGGTCGCCTTCGACCTGCCGACCCACCGCGGCTACGACAGCGACCACCCGCGGGTGACCGGCGACGTCGGCATGGCGGGCGTGGCGATCGACTCGATCTACGACATGCGCCAGCTGTTCGACGGCATCCCGCTCGACCGGATGTCGGTGTCGATGACGATGAACGGCGCGGTGCTGCCCGTCCTCGCGCTGTACATCGTGGCGGCCGAGGAGCAGGGCGTGCCGCCCGAGAAGCTGGCCGGGACCATCCAGAACGACATCCTCAAGGAGTTCATGGTCCGCAACACCTACATCTACCCGCCGCAGCCGTCGATGCGGATCATCTCGGACATCTTCGCCTACACCTCGCAGAAGATGCCCCGGTACAACTCGATCTCCATCTCCGGCTACCACATCCAGGAGGCCGGGGCCACCGCCGACCTGGAGCTGGCCTACACCCTGGCCGACGGCGTGGAGTACCTGCGGGCCGGGCTGGACGTCGGGCTGGACGTGGACGCGTTCGCGCCGCGCCTGTCGTTCTTCTGGGCGATCGGCATGAACTTCTTCATGGAGGTCGCCAAGCTGCGCGCGGCCCGCCTGCTCTGGGCCAAGCTGGTCAAGCAGTTCGACCCGAAGAACGCCAAGTCGCTGTCGCTGCGCACCCACTCGCAGACCTCCGGCTGGTCGCTCACCGCGCAGGACGTCTTCAACAACGTCACCCGCACCTGTGTGGAGGCGATGGCCGCCACCCAGGGCCACACCCAGTCGCTGCACACCAACGCGCTGGACGAGGCGCTGGCGCTGCCGACCGACTTCTCCGCCCGGATCGCCCGCAACACCCAGCTGCTGCTCCAGCAGGAGTCCGGCACCTGCCGGGTCATCGACCCGTGGGGCGGCTCGGCGTACGTCGAGAAGCTGACGAACGACCTGGCGAACCGCGCCTGGCAGCACATCCAGGAGGTCGAGGCGGCCGGCGGCATGGCCAAGGCGATCGACGCGGGCATCCCCAAGCTGCGCGTCGAGGAGGCCGCCGCCCGCACCCAGGCGCGGATCGACTCCGGCCGCCAGCCGGTGATCGGCGTCAACAAGTACCGGGTGGAGAGCGACGAGCAGATCGAGGTGCTCAAGGTCGACAACTCCTCGGTGCGCGCCCGCCAGATCGAGAAGCTGCGCCGGCTGCGCGAGGAGCGCGACGAGGCCGCCACCCGCGCCGCGCTGGACGCGCTCACCCGGGCCGCCGAGGCCGGTCCGCAGCGCGGCGGCTCGCTGGACGGCAACCTGCTGCACCTGGCGGTGAACGCGGCCCGCGCCAAGGCCACCGTCGGCGAGATCTCGGACGCCCTGGAGAAGGTGTACGGCCGCCACTCCGGCCAGATCCGTACCATCTCGGGTGTGTACCGAGACGAAGCGGGCCCGTCGGCCCCCCTGCAGCGCACCCGGGAGCTGGTCGAGGAGTTCGAGCGGGCCGAGGGCCGCCGGCCCCGCATCCTGGTCGCCAAGATGGGCCAGGACGGCCACGACCGCGGCCAGAAGGTGATCGCCACCGCCTTCGCCGACCTCGGTTTCACCGTGGACGTGGGCCCGCTGTTCCAGACCCCGGCCGAGGTGGCCCGCCAGGCCGTCGAGGCGGACGTGCACATCGTCGGCGTCTCCTCGCTGGCCGCCGGCCACCTCACCCTGGTGCCCGCGCTGCGCGCCGAACTGGCCGCGGCGGGCCGGGAGGACATCACCATCGTGGTCGGCGGGGTGATCCCCCCGCAGGACTTCGACGCGCTGTACGCGGCGGGCGCCGCGGCGGTCTTCCCGCCCGGCACGGTGATCCCGGAGGCCGCCTACGACCTGCTGAAGTCGCTCGCCGCCGATCTCGGCCACGAGCTCTGAGGCGCTGATCCGATGGCGCCCCGGACGATCGACCTCGACAGCTACGCGACGGGCGTGCGGGAGGGCTCGCGCGCGTACATCGCGCGGGCCATCACCCTCGTCGAGTCCATCCGGCCGGACCACCGCGCGCTGGCGCAGCAGTTGCTGACGACGCTGCTGCCGCACGCGGGCGGTGCGGTGCGGGTGGGCATCACGGGCGTGCCCGGAGTCGGCAAGTCGACTTTCATCGACGCCTTCGGCACCATGCTCACCGGGCTCGGGCACCGGGTCGCGGTGCTGGCCGTCGACCCGACGTCCAGCCGGACCGGCGGCTCGATCCTGGGCGACAAGACCCGGATGGAGCGGCTGGCGGTGGACCCGAACGCCTTCGTCCGCCCCTCGCCCACCTCGGGCACGCTCGGCGGGGTCGCCAAGGCCACCCGGGAGTCGATGCTGGTGATGGAGGCGGCCGGCTACGACGTGGTGCTGATCGAGACGGTCGGCGTCGGCCAGTCGGAGACCACGGTGGCCGGCATGGTCGACTCCTTCCTGCTGCTGTCACTGGCCCGCACCGGCGACCAGTTGCAGGGCATCAAGAAGGGCGTGCTGGAGCTGGCCGACGTCATCGCGGTCAACAAGGCGGACGGCCCGCACGAGACGGACGCCAAGGGCGCGGCCCGGGAACTCGCGGGCGCGCTGCGGCTGTTGCAGGCCCCGGACGCCCCGTGGACGCCGCCGGTGCTGACCTGCTCGGGGCGCGACGGCAGCGGCCTGGACGTCGTCTGGGAGCGGCTCCAGCAGCACCGCAAGGTGCTGGACGCGACCGGCGCGCTGGCCGCCAAACGGCGCGACCAGCAGGTCGAGTGGACCTGGGCGATGGTCCACGACCAGCTCCTCGCCCGCCTCCACGCCCACCCGGACGTGACCCGCCTGCTCCCCGACCTCGAACGCCGCGTCCGCGAGGGCGAACTGACCGCCACCCTCGCGGCGGACACCATCCTGGACGCCTTCGGCCTGCACTGAGCCACTACGCCACCACGAGCCCGAGCGCCGTGCCCCACCCGTGGGGGCACGGCGCTTCGCGCTGCTCGGAGAACTCGAACCACACCACCTTGCCGTCCACCTGCGGGTACCAGCCCCACGCCCCGGCCAGCGCCTCCACCAGCAACAACCCACGCCCGCCCGTCGCTTCGGCCCCGCGCTCCCGCCGCGGGAGCGCGGGGCATCTGTCGGTCACCTCGACCCGCAGCCGCCCCGGCCGCCGCAACACGGTCACGGCACAGCGGTCCTTGGTATGCAGCAGCGCATTCGCGATCACCTCACTCGCGCACAGCTCCAGGTCCTTGAACACGTCGTCCGCGAGCGGCACACCCCACTCCCGCACGATCGCCCCCACCAACCACCGCGCCGCCGGCACCGCCTCCGGTGCCGGCGGCGCCCCCATTCCAGCGGAACCGGGAACCGGGCACTGCTGAGCGGGCTGACGGTCACATTCCACCCCATCGATCCTCCACCACCACAGATGGACAGCACTGCCGGAAGACGGCAGCGAAAGGGAGCCGTTCGTGGCTCTCCGCCACGACTGCAACACCGAAAGTAGTCGCAGAAAAACTGTGAGTCAAGAATCTCTGCTACTCGCAGTTCTTCACCGAGTCGTGCGAGACTCGACCGATCCAGGAAGGGGAGAACATGGGATTCGGCCTCGTTGTACGCTTCGTCGCCCGTGATGTGACGGCCGCTCACGCCTTCGACGAACTGGCTCGGGAAGCACTCGAAGGGATCCGCACCAAGGAGCCCGGCACTCTCGTCTATGTCAATCACGCCGTGCCCGACGAACCGCGCGTCCGGGTCTTCTACGAGCTGTACGCGGACCGCGAGGCGTTCGAGGAGCACGAACGGCAGCCTCACGTCCGCCGATTCCTGGCCGAGCGCGGCCAGCACCTCGAATCGTTCGAGGTCACGTTCCTTGACGAGATCGACGGCAAGGGACCGTCCGCCGACAGGTCCGGCCGGTGAGTCCCGAGGAACAACGGGCGTTCGGCGCCCGGGTGGCCCAGCTCCGCAAGGCGCGTGGCATGCGGCAGGACCAGCTCGCCGCAGCCGTCAACCGAACCGCCAGCTGGGTGTCGCAGGTCGAGCGCGGTATCCAGCCGGTCGTACGTCTCGATGTACTCCAGTTGCTCGCTGACGGCCTCGGCGTCTCCGTCCAGACGCTGAGGCCGGATGCCCCGTCGCCCACCCGATCCGCGTCGCCGACTTCGGATCAGGTCAACGACCTCGACCTGGTCCGGCTCGCACTCTCAGGGCACCCCGCGCTCGATGCCGTGCTCGACGAGAACCCCGCCGTAACAGCACCCGACGCGACCGAGCTGGCCACCGCTGTGGCGCAGCTCTGGCATCTGACGCACAACGCCCGATTCGCGGAGCTCAGCACAGCTGTCGCCGATACCCTGCCCCGACTCGAAGCCGCCACACGGACCGCCTCCCCGGAGCAGCGGCCGGAACTTCAGCTCCTCCTCAGCCAGGCGTATCAGGCGGTCGCGGCAGCATTCGTCCGCCAGGACGAGGCCGATGCGGCCTGGGTGGCCGCCGATCGGGCGATCCGGGCCGCGGAGCAGTCCGGCGAGCCTCTTCAAGTCTTCGCGGGCATCTACCGCTTGGCCCACGCATTCGTCCGGCTCCGGCGGTTGGACCAGGCGGAACACGTGGCCGGGAGGGGTGTGACGGCCCTTCAGACATACATCTCAGCGGCCGGACCACCCTCGCCGGAAGCCCTCTCCGTGCTCGGCTCGCTCCACTTGGTCCTCGCGTTGGCCGCCGCCCGCGCCGGCCAACGCGAGCAGGCCCGGAAGGAACTCGCCGACGCGCGAGAGGTCGCGGCGCTGCTCGGCGAGGATCGCAACGACTTCAATCTGGAGTTCGGCCCCACGAACGTCGAGATCCAGGCGGTGTCGGCGGCGATCGACCTCGGCGACGCGGGCGAGGCGCTGGACCTGGGGAAGCGGATCGATGCGGGTCGGCTCTCGCCCGAGCGGCGGTCACGGCTGCTGGTCGACCTCGGAAGGGCCCACGCGCAGAGGCGCCACCTCGGGGAGGCCGTCGACTGCCTCCTCCGGGCCGAGGAGCTGGCACCTGAGAGTGTCCGGAGCCACCTGGCGGCCCGGTCGGCCATCCGCGAGCTCATCCTCCTGGCGGGTCGGAGCGCACCGCCGGAACTGGTGAAGCTCGCCAAACGCGCCAACGCCGCAGAGTGACGGGGGCTTAGAGCCGGAACCGTCCGCGTGACCTGAACCTCCCGATCGAGACGAAAGGGCCCCCGGCCGGTTCGCACCGGCCGGGGGCCCTCCGTTACCTGCCCTGCCCTGGGTCAGGCGCTCTTGGCGTCCGCGAAGCGGGCCGAGACGTCCTGCCAGTTGACGACGTCCCACAGGCGGGTGACGTAGTCGGGGCGGACGTTCTTGTACTGCAGGTAGTACGCGTGCTCCCAGGCGTCGAAGGCCAGCAGCGGGGTGGTGCCCTGGCCGACGTTGCCGTGGTGGTCGTAGACCTGCTCGACGATCAGGCGGCCGCCGAGCGGCTCCCAGGAGAGGATGCCCCAGCCCGAGCCCTGCACGCCGGTGGTGGCGTTGGTCAGCTGCTTCTTGAAGGCCTCGAAGCTGCCGAAGTGCTCGGTGATGGCGTCGGCCAGCTCGCCCTCGGGGCGGTCGCCGCCCTCCGGGGAGAGGTTCTGCCAGAACAGCGAGTGCAGCACGTGGCCGGAGAGGTGGAAGGCGAAGGTCTTCTGCAGGCCGACCAGACCGCCGAACTGCTCCTTGTCACGCGCCTCGGCCAGCTGCTCCAGGGTGTCGTTGGCGCCCTTGACGTACGCGGCGTGGTGCTTGGAGTGGTGCAGCTCCAGGATTTCCGCGGACATCGCGCGCTCCAGCGCGGAGTAGTCGTACGGCAGGTCGGGAAGCGAGTAGGTGCCCATCAGGACACGGCCCCTTTCGGCGGGTTCAACGATGACGATCGTGCCGGGACAACACTATTGCGTATCAGTTGCAAGAACACACAAGGGGCTCCTGCATATTCCTCCCGCCGTGTCGGGCACAATGGGCGCGGCAGTGTGTAATGAGCGGCAAGGGTGAGTGACCATGACCGACGCACCGGTGGTGCTGGGCATCGAGTCGTCCTGCGACGAGACCGGCGCGGGCCTGGTGCGCGACGGCGTGCTGCTCGGACAGGCGGTGGCGTCGTCGATGGACGAGCACGCCCGCTACGGCGGCGTGGTGCCGGAGATCGCCGCCCGAGCGCACCTGCACGCGATGGCGCCGGTGGTCCGGGAGGCGCTGGACCGGGCCGGGCTGACCCTCGCCGACGTCGGCGCCGTCGCGGTGACGGCCGGTCCGGGCCTGGCCGGGGCGCTGCGGATCGGCGTGGCGGCGGCCAAGGCGTACGCCTTCTCGCTCGGCGTCCCGCTCTACGGGGTGCACCACCTGGCCGGGCACGTGGCCGCCGCGACGCTCGACGGCGGGCCGCTGCCGGACCCCTGCGTGGTGCTCGTCGTCTCCGGCGGGCACACCTCGCTGCTGCTGGTCCGCGACCTCGCCCGTGACCCGATCGTCCATCTGGGCGACACCCTGGACGACGCGGCCGGCGAGTGCTTCGACAAGGTCGCCCGGATCCTGCGCCTGCCCTACCCCGGCGGACCGGCGATCGACCGGGCCGCGCGCGAGGGCGACCGGCGCGCGGTGCGCTTCCCGCGCCCCCTGAGCGGGCCGGCCGACCCCCCGTACGCCTTCTCCTTCTCCGGCCTCAAGACCGCCGCCGCCCGCTGGGTGGAGACGCAGCGGGCCGCCGGCACCGAGCCGCACGTCCCGGACGCGGCCGCCGCGCTCCAGGAGGCGATCGCCGACGTGCTGACCCGCAAGGCCGTCCGGGCCTGCTTGGACCACGGGATCGGAACGCTGGTGGTGGTCGGCGGGGTGGCCGCCAACTCGCGGGTGCGGGAGCTGGCCGAGCGGCGCTGCGCCTCGGCCGGGATCGCGCTGCGGGTGCCGCCGCTGCGGCTGTGCACGGACAACGGGGCGATGGTCGCGGCCGTCGGCGACCTGCTGGTGCGCGCCGGCGCCGCACCGGCCCCGGCGGACCTGTCGGTCGACCCGTCGGCGCCGCTGGAGTTCGCGGCGCTCACCCCGCGGGCGACGGTGCGGGCCGCCTGAGGTCCCGCGAGGTCGTCAGGTCCGGAACAAAAGCCCCATACGACTGTCCTCTGACAACGTTTCGGTTGCGGCGAACAATTCTTCGATCTTTGATCTTCCCACCGCACTGTGACGTGTGCCATTTTACATGTCACACATCGAGAGGCCGCGGTCCCCCAAACCGCGACCCCGAACGGCCCCGGAGGCCCCCACAGATGCGTCCCTTCCGGATTTCCAAGGCCAACGCGCGCAGGCTTCCTGCGCTCGGTGCCGCCTTCTTCATCGCACTCGGCCTGTTCGCCCCGCAGAGCCAGGCCGCCCCGGCCGGCACCGCCGCGACCCCGGCCGGCACCAGCGCCGCCTCGTCGACGCCGCGATCGATCCCGGTGCCCAAGTCTCCCGACGCCAAGAGCACCAGCCCCTTCAAGCTCTCCGCTCAGGACAGCACCGAGGAGCTGGCCCCGCCGGCCGCCCCGGCCACCCAGCCGGCCAAGGCCGCCAAGGGCTTCTCGGCCGCGGCCGCCGACCCCTGTCCCGACCTCTCCGGAGTGCTCAGCGCCACGGGCAGCGCGCTGGTCCAGCAGCTCAAGGCCCTGCCGCGGGTCGACTGCACCTATCCGCTGTTCAACGTCACCGGCGACAGCGTGAAGGCCTTCCGCGAGGCCAACATGGTGGCCGTCGCCAACGCCCTGCGTGACGCCTCCGCCACCTACCCGGGTGACAACAGCACCAACATCGGTCAGCTGGTCCTGTTCCTGCGCGCCGGCTACTACGTGCAGTGGAAGTACCCGGCGCTCGTCGGCTCCTACGGCTCCGCGCTGAACGGCGCGACCGGCGCCGCGCTGGACGCCTTCTTCGCCTCCGCGCACGGCAAGGACGTCACCGACGCCAACGGCGCGCTCCTCGTCGAGGTCGTCAAGGTGATCGGCCAGAGCGACACCCTCGGCCGCAACGCCGGCGTGTTCAAGTGGCTGCTCGCCAACTACAACGGCAACACCTGGCCCGCCCAGATGACCGCCACCGTGTCGGAGTTCGACTGGGTCCTCAAGGACGCCTACGAGTCCAAGACCGACGCCACCGGCTGGAAGGCCGCCCTCAAGGCCGACCCCGCCCTCCTCAACACCTGGTCCGGCTTCATCACCCGCAACGACTCGCAGCTGAACCGCTGGGACGTCGTCAGCAACATCGGCCGCTACCTCGGCTACGCCCTGGACGTGCCGGAGCTGAAGACCACGCTGCGGCCGGTCCTGAAGGACCTGATCAACCGCTACCCGAACGTCGGCCCCACCGCCCCGATCACCATGAACCTGGGCTGGGCCACCCGTCAGTTCGACAAGGGCAACTGCGCGGCCTACGGCATCTGCGACCTGAGCACCCGCCTCATGCCGGTGATCCTGCCGATCCAGCGCGTCTGCAACGACGGCCTGAAGATCAAGGCCCAGGACATGTCCCCCGGCCAGCTGGACTCGACCTGCACCAGCCTGATCAACCAGGACGCCTACTTCCACAAGATCATCGGTGACAAGGGCGCCATCCCCGGCGACGTGAACACCAACCTCGAGGTCGTCGCCTTCGACGACTACGACCAGTACTCGCTGTACGCCTGGGCCTTCTACGACATCGACGTCGACAACGGCGGCATGTACGAGGAGGGCGACCCGAGCAAGCCGGGCAACCAGGCCCGCTTCATCGCGCACGAGGCGTCCTGGCTGCGGCCGTCGTTCTCGATCTGGAACCTGAACCACGAGTACACCCACTACCTCGACGGCCGCTACAACATGGCCGGCGACTTCGAGGCCAGCCAGACCACCCCGACCATCTGGTGGGTCGAGGGCATCGCCGAGAACATCTCCTACGGCTACCGCAACGAGCGCAACGCCGACGCGATCACCGAGGCCGGCAAGAAGACCTACAAGCTCAGCGAGCTGTTCGACACCGTCTACGGCCAGACCGCCGACGCCGACGAGAACTCCAACCGCGTCTACCGCTGGGGCTGGCTGGCCGTCCGCTACATGCTCCAGGAGCACCGCTCCGACATCGACGCGGTGCTCACCAAGTACCGTGCCGGCGACTTCAACGGCGCCCGCACCATCCTGAAGCAGGACATCGGCACCCGCTACGACGCCGGCTTCGACGCCTGGCTGACCAAGTGCGCCACCAACGACTGCGGCCCGCTGCCGGAGGCGCCGACCGGACCGGTCACCCCGACCACCCCGCTCTGCACCATCCCCGACACCCGTCAGTTCGACAACAACTGCCGCCGTGACGGCCTGGCCGCCACCACCGGCAACTACAGCTACCACTTCCTCAACCTGCCGGCCGGCGTCAAGACGCTGACCATCACCAGCAGCGGAGGCACCGGCAACGCCGACCTCTACTACGGCGGCTCCAACTGGGCCACCACCGGCAACGCGCTGGCCAAGTCCACCAACGCCGGCAACGGCGAGACGCTGACCATCACCAACCCGCCCGCCGGCTGGGTCTACTTCAGCCTCGCCGCCCAGCAGAGCTTCACCGGCGCCACCCTCTCCGTCCAGTACCAGTAAGCAGTCTCCGTACGCGCAGGGCCCCGCCGGGACATCCGGCGGGGCCCTTCCCATGCCCGCGCACACCCCCTCGGAGCTTGGCCGGCAAACGAACTGACAACGTTTCGGTTGCGGCGAACAATTCTTCGGTCCGCGATCTTCCCAGCGGAGTGTGACGTGTGCCATTTTACATGTCACACATCGAAGACCGTGTGCCCCAAAACACACGGCCCCGACGGCCCGGAGGCCCCCACAGATGCGTTCCTTCCGCATGTCCGCCGCCACCGCACGCAGAGTCCCTGCGCTCGGCACCGCCTTATTCCTCGCGATCGGCCTCTTCGCCCCGCAGAGCCAGGCCGCCCCGGCCCCCGCGGGCCCCCCTGCCGCCGCCGGCACCACCTCTTCTTCGGCGCCCCGGTCGATCCCGTTCCCCGAGCCCGACATCCGACGGACGCACCCCTTCAAGCTCTCCGCCGACGACAACGACCGGGACGAGCGCTCACTCGGCGCCCCGACCGCCGCGCCTGCCCCGGCCGCCAAGGGCTTCTCGGCCGCCGCCGCAGACAGCTGTCCCACCGACCTCTCCGAGCTGATCAGCGCCACGGGCAGCGCGCTGGTCCAGAAGCTCAAGGATCTGCCGAAGGTCGAGTGCACCTACCCGCTGTTCGACCTCACCGGGGACAACGCGGCGACCGCCTTCCGCGAGTCCAACCTGGTGACCGTCGCCAACGCGCTGCGCGACGACTCGCCCGCCTACCCGGGCGACAACAGCACCAACATCGGGCAGCTCCTGCTGTTCCTGCGCGCCGCCTACTGGGTGCAGTCGAACTACCCGGCCGTGGTCGGCACCTACGGCCCGACGCTGACCGCCGCGGCCAACGGCGCGCTGGACGCGTTCTTCGCCTCCCCGCACAGCAAGGACACCACCAACGCCAACGCCGCGCTCCTCATCGAGACGGCCACGTTCATCGACCAGACCTCGACGCTCGGCCGGTACGCCGGTGTCTACAAGTGGCTGCTCTCCACCTACGACGGCCTCACCGCGCCCGAGCGCCTCCAGGCCACCGTCCGGCGGTTCGACCCGATGGTCAAGGACGGCTTCGAGGACAAGAAGGACACCACCGGCTGGAAGGCCGCACTCCGGGCCGACCCCACCATTGTCGACGCCTGGGCCGGCTTCATCACCCGCAACGAGCCGGTGCTGAACCACGACACCCTCGTCAGCAACACCGGCCGCTACCTCGGCTACGCCCTGAAGGTCGACGAGCTCAAGCCCCGGCTCCGGCCGATCCTGAAGGACCTGATCACCCGCTGGCCGAACACCGGCCCGACGGCCCCGATCACCATGAACCTGGGCTGGGCCACCCGCCAGTTCGACAAGGGTCACTGCGCCGACTACGGCATCTGCGACCTGGGCGCCCGCCTCATCCCGGTGATCCTCCCGACGACGTACACCTGCAACCCGGACCTGAAGATCCGGGCCCAGGACATGTCCCCCTGGCAGCTGTCCTCCACCTGCACCAACCTGGTGAACCAGAACCCCTTCTTCCACAAGATCATCGGTGACCAGGGCGTCATCCCCGGGGACGTGAACACCAACCTTGAGGTCGTCGTCTTCAACGACGAGTACCACTACAAGCTGTACGCCTGGGCCTTCTACGACATCGACGTCGACAACGGCGGCATGTACGAGGAGGGCGACCCGAGCAAGCCGGGCAACCAGGCCCGCTTCATCGCCCATGAGGTCTGGTGGGACACCTCGACGTTCTCGATCTGGAACCTCAACCACGAGTACACCCACTACCTCGACGGCCGCTACAACATGGGCGGCGACTTCGCGGCCAGCGAGCTCACCCCGACCACCTGGTGGGTCGAGGGCATCGCCGAGAACATCTCGGCCGCCTACCGCAACGAGCGCAACGACAAGGCGATCGACCTGGCCGCCACCAAGGCCTACAAGCTCAGCGAGCTGTTCGACACCGTCTACGACCAGACCGCCAGCGCGGAGGTCAACACCAACCGCGTCTACCGCTGGGGCTGGCTGGCCGTGCGCTACATGCTCCAGAAGCACCGCGCGGACGTCGACACCGTGCTCACCAAGTACCGCGCCGCCGACTGGAACGGTGCCCGCGCCTTCCTGAAGCAGGACATCGGCACCCGCTACGACGCCGACTTCAACACCTGGCTGGACGCCTGCGCGAGCAACGACTGCGGCCCGCTCCCGGAGGCCCCCACCGGCCCGGTCACCCCGACCGTCCCGGTCTGCACCATCCCCGACACCCGTCAGTTCGACAAGAACTGCCGCCGTGACAACCTGGCCGCCACCACCGGCAACTACAGCTACCACTTCGTCAACCTGCCGGCCGGCGTCAAGACGCTGACCATCACCAGCAGCGGCGGCACCGGCAACGCCGACCTCTACTACGGCGGCTCCAACTGGGCCACCACCGCCAACGCCCTCGCCAAGTCCACCAACGCCGGCAACGGCGAGACGCTGACCATCACCAACCCGCCCGCCGGGTGGGCCTACTTCAGCCTCGCCGCCCAGCAGGACTTCGCCGGCGCCACCCTCTCCGTCCAGTACCAGTAGGCAGCACCCGAGAGCACCACCCCCAGGGGCCCCGCCGGTGTGCGAACGGCGGGGCCCCGTCCTCGTTCCCGCAATTCCCTACAGCTCCTCCTCCAGGGGGAGGCGGTGGAGGCCGGGGAGGTGGGTGTCGAGTTCGCCGGGTTCGAAGCGGCACATGCCGACGGCGTGCCAGAACTCGCCGGCCACGTCGCCCTCGCACTTGTAGGCGCCGGAGGGGAGCAGGGCGGCCCAGCCGTCGGGGGCGCCGAGGAGGGTGGCCAGGGCGGTGGGGCGGCCGTCGGCGGGGACCCTCCAGAGGCGGACGGTGCCGTCCTCGCCGCCGCTGGCCAGCAGCGAGCCGTCCGGGCTGAAGGTGACGGCGAGGATCCGGCCGGTGTGGCCGCGCAGGCCGACCAGTTCGGTGCCGGCCAGCGGGTCCCAGACGCGGACCACCCGGTCGTCGCCGGCGGTGGCGAGCAGCGGGCGGTGCGGGTGGGCGGCGGCGGTCCACAGCCGGCCGACGTGGCCGGTGAGGCGGTGCCGGACGGTGCGGTCGACCCAGATCAGCGCGGTGCCGTCCCAGGAGGCGCTGGCCAGCCAGTCGCTGTGGACGGACGGCGCGACGGCGTACACCCGGTCGGTGTGGCCGTCGAGTTCGGCCTCCACCCGGCCGGTCGCGATGTCGGAGACCCGCACCCTGGTGTCGTCGCAGCCGGTGAGCAGCTGCCGGCCGTCCGGGCTGAAGGCGATGGAGCGGACCCGGCCGCGGTGCTCGCGCAGCGTGGTGAGGTGGGCGCCGGTGCGGCGGTACCAGATGCGGACGGTGTCGTCGTCGTTGGCGGTGGCGACCAGGACGCCGTCGGCGCTGAACGCCTCCGCCCAGACGTGCTCGGTCTCGACGTCCATCTCGCGCAGGTACTCGCCGGTGCGGGCGTTCCACAGGCACAGGTCGCCGTCGTTGGTGGCGGTGGCCAGCACGGCCTCCTCCGGGCTGAACACCGCGGAGACCAACCGGCTGCTGCGGCCGGAGAGTTCGCGCAGCCGGCGGCCGGTGGACGGGTCCCAGACCCGGACCGCCCCGTCGTTGCCGCCGGCCGCGAGCAGGCTGCCGTCGCCGCTGAAGGTGAGCGAGCCGATCCGCCGGCCGTGGCCGCGCAGCAGCTGGCGGCTGCGGCCGCTGGCCGGGTCCCAGAGCCGGACCCGGCCGTCGTTGCCGCCGGTGACCAGCAGCGGGTCGCTCTCCGCGCCGCCGCGGCCCGAGCCGGGCCGGAACCGGCAGGCCCAGACCGAACCCCGGTGCTCCGGCGGCTGGCGGCGCAGCGGCACCACCTCGCGGGCGCCCACCGCCCCCGCGGCGCCCGCGCCCTCGGCGCCGACCCGCCAGACCCGGACCCCGCCGTCGCTGTCGCTGGCCGCGAACCGGGTGCCCGCCTCGTCGAAGGTGACCTGGTAGATCTTGCCGGTGGAGTCCTCGGGCCGGCCGACGGAGGTGCCGTCGAGGGGGTTCCAGAACCGGATCTGGCCCTCGGTGTCGCCGCTGGCGAGCAGGTCGCCGTCGGGGTGGAAGGCCAGCGTGTAGATCCGCCCGGCGTGGCCGGACATGCTGTGGCGCAGCCGGCGGCCGGCCACCTCCCAGATCCGCACGGTGCCGCCGGTGCCGTCGTCCGGCCCGCCGTCGGCGGTGGCCACCAGGGTGCCGTCCGGGCTGAACGCGGAGCGGTAGACGGTGCCGCGGTGGCCGGGGAGGACGGCGAGCCGGCGGCCGTTCGCGGTGGACCACAGGCGGGCGCCGCCGCCCTGGTCACCGGTGACGAGCACGGTGCCGTCGGGGTTGAACACCGCGGTGTAGACGGGCGCGGCGTGGCCGGGCAGGCGGTGCAGCGGCTCGCCGGTGGCGGTGTCCCAGAGGGTGACGACGCCGTTGAGGTCGCCGGTGGCGACCATCCGGCCGTCGGGGGCGAGCGAGACCGGCCAGACGCCGCCGGGGTGGACGTCGAGGCGGTGCCGGCACTCGCCGGAGACCGGGTCCCAGAGCCGGACGGTGCCGTCGGCGCTGCCGGTGGCGAGCACGTCCCCGGCGAACTTGACGACGTAGACGCGGCCGATGTGGTCCTTGAGGGTGCGCAGGGCGATGCCGGTGACGGCGTCGCAGACCAGTACGCTGCCGTCCTCGGAGCCGACCGCGAGCAGGTGGCCGTCGCGGCTGAAGGCGACGGGTTCGGGCAGCCGGGTGGAGCGCACGTCGAAGCCGTAGGGGACGCCGACCTCGGAGGGGCTGAAGCCGGCCTCGACGGGCAGGCCGGGGGCAATGGCGGCGGCGCGCAGTTCGGGGGCGGCCAGCACCTCCTCGTCGGTGACGGCGGAGATCAGCGCGGCCCGCTGCCAGCGGCTGCCGCGCAGCCGGGCGCCGCGCAGGTCGGTGCGGATCAGCCGGGCGCCGTGCAGGTCGGCGAAGCGCAGGTCGGCGCCGCTGAGGTCGGCGGAGTCCAGGCGGGCCCCGGCGAGGCGGGCGCCGCGCAGGTCGGCGCCGGAGAGGTCGGCGCCGAGCAGCCGGGCGCCGCGCAGGTCGGCGCCGAACAGGTCGACGCCGGACAGGTCGCGGTGCGAGAGGTCCTCGCCGGCCAGGGTGGCGCCGCGCAGGTCGGTGTGGGCGGGCACGCGCAGCCGGTCGAGGACCTTGACGGCGTTCAGCCGGGCCGCCTCGGAGCCGGTCTCGGGGGCGTCCAGGACGGAGCGGGCCCAGCGCTGGCAGACCTGGTGGTCGGCGAGGTCGCAGAGGAACTCGACGGCGAGCCGGCTGAGCGGGCCGCGGCCGAGCAGGGTGGCGTCGCCGCGCAGCAGCGCCTCGGCGGCGGCCCGGGCGACCAGCCACTCCACCACGGAGCCGTGGATGAAGTGGAACATGCCCTCGTCGGAGCGGACCAGCAGGCTGCCGGAGCCGACGGCGTGGGCGACCTGCGGGGTGGGCATCCGGCTCTCGGCGAGGCCGTTGAGCACGCCGGCGATGTCGACGATCTCGTCCAGCGGGATGGAGCTGCGCCCGCTCTCCCACAGCCGCAGCGCGAGCAGGGTGACGGCCTGCCAGAGCTGGTCGAGGTGCAGGCCGGGGGCGGCGCCGGGGCCGCCGTGGCCGCGCTGCTCCTCGAACCGCAGCCAGGCGGTGAAGACCTCCTGGTAGAGGCCGGCGGCGCTGAGCGCCCGGCCGGCGCCGGCGACGGACCGCAGCCGGTCGTGGTCGAGGTCGGCGACGAAGCTGAGCAGGCGGGGGTTGCGGCACAGGGCCAGCAGGTCGGGGATGGCCTCCAGCAGGCGCATCCGGCGGTCGGCGGTTTCCTGGTTGCCGTAGCGGTTGCCGAGGTAGCCGCGGATCTGGTGCGGGGTGAAGTCCTGGACGGCGATGAGCCGGCGCTGCGGGAGCAGGCCGACGCGCTCGCCGAGCGCGGTGAGCACCTGCTCGTGGGAGCTGAAGTGCTGGGTGCGGCTGGTGACGACGATCTTGGCGTTGTCGACGGCGGCGTCGAGCAGCACCTGGAGGTGGTCGGCGGCGCGTTCGTAGCTGACCCGGTTGACGAGTTCGTCGAAGCCGTCGAAGAGCAGCACCACCCGGCCCTGGCGGAGCATGTAGCGAAAGGCCCGCAGGTCGAGGGTGTCGATGCCGTGCTCGGTGAGGTGGGCGGCGACCAGGCCGTCCAGCGAGTGCGCCTTGTCGAGCGCGCTGAGCTCGATGAACAGCGGGGACAGGTGCGGGAGTTCCGCGGGCAGCCGGCGGGCGAGCTCGCGCAGGGCGAAGGTCTTGCCGCGGCCGAAGTCGCCGAGCAGCAGGACGAAGCGGCCGTGATCGGAGTCGAGCAGCCGGAGCAGTTCCTCGACCAGGCCGTCGCGCTCCTCGGCGCCGGGGCGTTCGGTGTCGCGGTAGCGCTGCGGCAGGTAGAGGCCGGGGTGGTACTGGCTGTCGGTGGCGAGCCGCTCGGTCTGCGCGGCGACGTGGCCGCGCAGGTCGATCAGGCCCTGGAACTCCAGGAAGCTGCGCAGCCGCACGCCCCGGCGGCGGGCCCGGTCGCGCAGCTCGCGCGAGGGCGGCGGGCCGTCGTGGACGAGTTCGGCGTCGAGGGCGGCGCCGTCGGCGTGCACCGAGTCGGCGAAGCGCTCGACCTCCTCCTCGGTGGGGGTGCCGACGCAGGCGGCCACCCGCTGCTGGCGGACCAGCCCGGATTCGGCCCAGGTGACGAAGAGCTGGGTGGCGGTGCCGGCGACGGGCCGGATCTGGGCCCCGGGGTGCCGGGTGCGGCAGACCTCGGCGACCCGGGCCAGCAGGGCCTCCTCCGGGGTGGCGAGCGCGCGCGCCTCGTGGTCGGTGTCGGCGGGTTCGCGGACCTCCTCCAGTTGCGGCGGGCCGGCCTGCGCGGCCGGCACGGGGGCCGGGAAGACGCGCCCGGCGCGCTGCCAGGGCGCGGTGAGCCGCTGGCGTTCGGCGGCGGGGGCGGGCCAGCGGGTGAGGCCCTCGCGGGTGACCTGGAGCAGTTGGTGGGCGCCGGGGGCGGCCGCGGCGAACACCGGCAGCTCGCCGGCCGAGGTGGTGAGGGTGCGCGGGGCGGTGCGGCCCTCGCCCGGGCCGTGCAGCAGCAGGTGGAGGCGGGGCGCGGTGAGCCGGGTGAACCGGTCGCCGTCGCGCAGCGGTTCGGCGTCCGGGCCCCGGGGGGCACGGGCGGGGGCGAGGTTGGCGGAGCGCACGCCGGAGCCCGGGGTGACCGGGTGGCGCACGGCGCCGATCCGCAGCCAGCCGTCGTTCTCGTAGGGGCGCAGCGCCTGGGCGAACCAGGCGGCCTGTTCGGGGCCGAGCCAGCCGTAGCGGTCCTCGGGCCGGTGGGTCCAGGCCATCGAGGAGTTGAGCGCGGCGACGACGGTGCCGAGTTCGGGCACCGGGAAGAGCGTCCACGGCTGGGCGCTGTCGAAGACCACGTCCAGGCCCTGGTAGAACTCCTGGAACAGCCGGGCGTAGTGCCGCCACTTGGGCCAGTACGGCGGGGCGGGCCGCAGTTCGTCGGCCTCGCAGGTGGCGAAGTAGGCGCGGGAGGCGGCCTGGTTGACGTCCTGGCCGCCGGGCAGGACGGCCACCCGGTGCGGTTCGAGGCCGAGCAGGGCGCGCATGCCGGTGAGGAAGGTGAGCGCCTGCTCGCACTCGCGGGGGCTGCCGGAGGCGGTGAGGTCGCCGGTGACGACGACGAGTTCGGGCGTGGGGGCGCCGGCGTCGGCGAGTTCGACGAGGTCGCCCCAGATCGCGGCCTGGAGGTCGACCGGGTCGTGGCCGCTGCCGAAGGCGGGCCCGGCCAGGTGCAGGACGGTGACCGCCTCGCGTCCGCCGGGGCGGCCGGCGTCCTGCGGGTACTCGGGCTGGACGGTGGGGCGGCGGCGTCCGGCCCGGCCGGTGCCCTCGACCTGGCGTGCGGCGGGGACGGCGGTCCGGGCCCGGAGGGGGCCGCCGGAGCCGCCACTGCCGTTGCCGCTGCCGCCGCCGCTGCCGTTGCCCGGGTAGCCGGGGACCAGGTCGGGGCGGGCCCGGCCGTCCATCGCCTGGGCGACCCGGGTGAGCAGCAGCTCGCGGGCGCGGGCGGGCTCGGCGACGCCGACGAGGTCGATGTAGGTGAGGGTGGCGAGCAGGCCGTCGACCGGGATGTCCTCGATCCGGACGGTCACCAGCCGCCGCTCGGGGGCGTCCGGATCGGCGCGCAGCGCGGCCTGCCACTCCATCCGGCCGTAGCGCGACCGCTCGTAGTTGCGCGAGAGCAGCGCGATGACGGCGGCGGACTCCGTCACGCCGCGGTCCATGAAGTCGACGAAGTTGGTGCCGGGCACGAAGTCCCAGGCCTGGAGGAAGGCCCGGTAGCCGGCCTCCTCCAGGGTCCAGGCGATCCAGGCCGCCCAGCGTTCGTCCGCCGGAGAGTAGCTGATGAAGAAGTCGATCGGCCCGGGGCCACCCGGGCTCGTGTCAAGAGCCCCCATGGGAGGAGCTTATGACCGATCCGGAGAGGCTCAACCCTGTTTCACCGCAACGGATCCGGGTGGTTTTCGGTCGCCGTTCCTCGAACACGGGTGCGGAGTCCGCCCTTCCGTGCGACCCGCGGCCTCGACCGGCAACACCTCGTGTGCGACCCTGACGTCCGTGTTCGCGTACTGGCCCGCCGTCAAGCGGCTGCACCCCCTGGACCTGCTGGCGGCGGGACTTCTCGCCTGCGGCCTGCTCCTGCTCGCCACCGGGCTCCTCCCGGCGGACTCCGCCGGAGCCGCCGTCCAGCGGATCGCACCGCTGCTCGCCTTCCTCGGCTCGGTGATCGTGCTCGCCGAACTCACCAGCGCCGCAGGAGTGTTCGACGTGGTCGCGGCCTGGGTGGCACGGGCCGGGCGGGGCAGCTACCCCGCGCTGTTCCTGCTCTGCGTCGGCTTCGCCGCGCTCACCACGGCGGTGCTCAACCTGGACACCACCGCCGTGCTGCTCACCCCGGTCATGCTGGCGCTGGCCACCCGGGTGGGCATCGCCCCGCTCCCGCTGGCGATGACCACGGTCTGGCTGGCCAACACGGCGAGCCTGCTGCTCCCGGTCTCCAACCTCACCAACCTGCTGGCCGCCGACCGGGTCGCGCTCTCCCCCGCCGGCCTGGCCCGCGCCATGTGGGCGCCGCAACTGGCCGCGCTGCTGGTCACCATGGCCTGCCTGTGGGGCTTCTACTGGCGGCGCGGACGGCGCGGCGCGGACGGCTACCTGCCGCCCGAGGCGCACCGGCCCGGGGACCGGGCGCTGTTCCGGATCTGCGCGCTGGCCTGCACCGGCTTCCTGGCCGCCAGCCTGGCGGCGGTGGTCCCGCTCTGGGCGGCCTCGGGCGCGGCGGCGGCCGTGGTGGTCGCGGCCTTCGCCGTGCGCCGGCCGGAGGCACTGCGGGCCTCGCTGGTGCCCTGGCGGCTGCTGGTGATGGTGCCCGGCATGTTCCTGGTGGTGCAGGCCGTGGACGCGCACGGGCTGCACCGGCTGCTGGCCGACGCGATCGGCACGGACGGCGGCACCCTCGGCCTCTTCCGGGCCTCGGCGGTCGGCGCGGGCCTGTCCAACCTGCTCAACAACCTGCCCGTGTACCTGGCCGGCGAGGCCGCCGTGCCGGAGGGCAACCACACCCAGCTGCTGGCCCTGCTGATCGGCACCAACGTCGGCCCGCTGGTGACCCCCTGGGCCTCGCTGGCCACCCTGCTCTGGTACGAGCGCTGCCGCTCGGCGGGCCTGCGCGTGCCGCTGCGCGGCGTCGCCGCGACCAGCGCCGTCCTGGCGCTGGGCGGCGTCGCGCTGGCGACGGCGGCGCTGGCGCTGACCGGCGGCAGGTGACCGGCCGGCGACTCTGGTATGACTCTGACGTTCAGTCAATCATCCTGCCCGCAGGGGCAGGTCTCATGGGAGACGGAGAGCGCATGGCGACGAACCCGAGGAGCACCTCGAAGACCCTGGTCGACTACGCGTTCACAGTGGCGTGCCTGGTCACCCTGATCGTCGGTATCGTGTTCGTCAACCTGGATCGCACCCTGACCGCACGCCAGATCCTCGCGAATCTCGGACTCAGCCTGGTCGCGAGTGTCATTTTCGCGGTGATCTTCTCGGTCCTGAGCTCACGTCTCCAGGAGAAGGGCCTGCAGCAGTCACTCGCGGCCAGCTTCACCCATTACTCCCAGGAGCTGACGGCGACCGTCGCGCAAGGCAACAGCGAGTACCTCCCCGACGCGCTCTACCCTCCGCTGGACCCCAAGGACGGCCAGTACGGAGAGCGGTTCAACATCGACATGATCCGCAGCCTCGAGGAAACCGGGTTCTACGCGTTCCGCGGCCCGAGTGCCCGCTATGTGGCCGCTCGACTCCGGGCCTCGAACCACTATCCGCAGCAGGTGAAGGTCGCCATGCTCAGCCCGGGCGACGCGAGGGCGATCGGGCGGCGCGCCGCCGACCGGGTCTACTGGGAGCGGTTCGCGGGCAAGGAGCCCCAGCAGCTCGAGGCCGAACTCCGCGATGAACTCATCATCAGCGTGGTCTCACTGTTCGACTACCGCCGCTTCTGCCAGGTCGATCTTCTGTACATCGAGGACACCGCGGTCTACCGCTATGAGATGTTCGACGAATCCGTCTACATCTCCTGGTACCACGGCGCACAGTCCCAGGCCAAGGAAATGCCCGAATCCATGCGGTTTCCGGCGAACTCGTTCCTCTACAAGACGCTCCGCCTCGACCTGACTCGCCGGTTCGGCATTTCGAACAGCAAGGTGAGCTTCACTCCCGAGCAGAACGACGACTTCCTGGCCGCTCACCTGGCCGGCCTACTCGGGGAGCCGGTGACCCAGAGCGACATCGACAAGTGGCGGCGGGACTACCAGGACCACGTCGACGACTTCTCCAGGTTCCTGCAGTCGAAGTACCGGGACCTGCGCCGCCTCGCCTGAGCCGGCCCGCCACCCGGGTCAGCCGTCGTCCCGTCCACCGATCCGCCTGGCCGCCTCCGCGGCGATCCGCGCCGTCCGGTCCGCGTCGCAGAGCCGCCGCACCACGCGGCGGGCGCTGCCGTCCACCGGCCCCAGCACCACGTCCACCGGCCCCGGCACGGTGCGGCCGAGCACCACGGTGGCGGTGGGCGTGCCGTCCGGCAGCACGGTGGCGTGGAACTCCCCCGCCCGCAGGGTGTACGTCTCGCCGCGCCCGCTGGTCTGCTCGGCCAGCGGCTCCCAGCGCACCAGCCGCGCGGTGGGCCGCAGCTCGTCCACCCCGGAGGCGGCGTCGCTGTGCACCTCGTAGGCCCGGTGGCTCGGCCGGGCGGGCTCGTCGTACACCCCGATCCGCAGATTGCCGATCCGGCCGTAGAGCACGCTGCTCTTCAGCTCCCAGCTGTGGCAGTGGATCTCCCGCTGCCCGGCGGCGGTCACCGGGTCGAACACGTGCACACAGACCCCGAGCGCGCCGTCGCGCAGCACCGGCAGACAGTAGAACCCGAGCGGATGGGCCACCGCCCTCAGCACCCGCGTCCCCCGCGCCACCTGGGCCAGCAGCCCGCCCACCAGCGTGTCCAGCCCGGGCTCGGCGATGCTCCGGCCGGCGGCCCGGTCGAGCGTCCTGAACAGTTCGTGGCTCATCGCTCCCCCTAGCTCCCCGCCCAACATGCTAGGACCGGGAAGAAGTTGACGGCCAGCGCCGGGACGCCCCGACCGCCCGTTTCCCGTTGCCACTTCACCCCGGCCGCCTCAACGGCCACCGTGACGGCCACCTCGACGGCCGCGGGCCCGCGACGCGTGGTGCGTCGCGGGCCCGCGGTGCGTTCGGGGGAGCCGGTCAGGCGGTGTTGGGGAAGAGCGTCCACCGCTGGTTGGCGTTGCCGCTGCAGCCCCAGATCATCAGGGCGGTGCCGTTGGCGTCGTTCCAGCCGGGCAGGTCCAGGCAGGCACCGGCGGCGGGGTTGTAGAGCGAGCCGTCGCCCTGGTAGGTCCAGATCTGACCGCTGGTCGCCCGGCAGTCCGCGAAGACCACCGAGGTGCCCCAGGAGGTCAGGTCGCCCTGGACGGTCACGCAGCGGTCGCCGCTGCGCAGGGTGCCGTTGGAGGCGAAGCCGAACTTCTGGTTCGCACCGTTCCAGCAGTCGTAGAGGCGCAGGCTGCCGCCGTCGGACGCGCCGAAGTTGTCGAGGCAGCGGCCCGGGTTGTGGACGGAGCTGATGTTGTGGCCGGGCAGCTGCTCCACGACCTCCTTCGGCGTGGCGAACCGGGGCAGGCCCGCCTCCGGGGCGGCGCCCAGGAAGCGGAGCAGCCGGCCGTCGGAGACGGTGGCGATCAGGTCGGGGAATCCGTCGGAGGTCATGTCACCGGGCGCGTCCAGGACGGGGAAGACGCTTGCGGCGAGCCCGAGCGGGAGCGCCGCGAGGGCGGTGGGAGCCGCCCACCGCTGGGCCGCCCCGTCGGTGCACTCCCCGATCGCCAGGCGGCCACCCGCCGTTGCGGCACCGGGCGCGTCGAGGCACTTGCCCGAGTTCGGGTTCTTCAGCGTGCCCGGGTGGGGGCCGGTGACCCACTTCTGGGCCGGGCTGCTGTTGCAGGACCAGAGGTTGACGGGCGAGCCGGACGCGGTGGCGCCGCCCGTGACGTCGAGGCACTTGCCGAGGACGTGCAGCAGGCCGTCGGTGCCGAGGGTGAACGCCTGGCCGGGGGCCGCGCCCTGGTCAGAGCAGGCCCCCAGCACGGCGGCGGTGCCGTTGACCGTCGAGCCGTGGTCGATGTCGGCGCACAGGCTCGTCCCGGCGGCGTCCTTGAGCGCGGAGGCCAGCGGCTTGTGGGCGGGCACCGCCAGGCGCGTGAAGCCGTTCACGGGCTTGCCCGCGGCGTCCAGCGGCAGGGACAGGCCGGTGACGGCCCCGGTGACGGAGTCGCGCACCCAGAGCGTCGGCGCGCCGTCGACCTCACCGGGCGACGCCAGGGTGAAGCCGCTCCAGTCGGCGCCGTCGGCACCGAGCTCGACGCCGGTGCCGAGGTGGCAGAGGGTGTCGGAGGGGTAGTAGCGCAGGTGGCCGTTCTCGATCGTGACGAGACCGGTCCCCCCGGTGCCCCGCTGGACGGCCGTCATCTGGGTGATGTTGTTCCAGGTGCCGTCGACGCCCCTGTCGCACACGCCGCCGGTGCCCAGCTGGACGGCGGTGCCGGTGAAGTGGCCGGCGGTGCCGTTCGTGTTCGCGTCGTTGACGTAGACGTAGAGCTGCTTCTCCGTCTTGTGGTAGGCGAACAGCGAGTCGCCCCTCCCGATGACCGCACCGCGGTGGGCCAGCAGGTAGGTGTTCCAGTTGTCGTGCCGGGGGCTCCGGTCCGCCGGGGAGGCCGTCTCGGGCCCGGCCGTGGCGCTGCCGCCCCGGACCAGGGTCAGCGAGCCGTCGGCGGCCGGGACGAGGGCGTCGGGGATGCCGTCGAGGTCGACGTCGCCCGCCACGGGCGCGGTGGTCGGCCCGGCGGGAACGAAGTAGTCGTAGGTGGCCCACTGCGGCTCGGAGTTGCCCGCGCCGTCGACGGCGCGCACGGTCAGCCGGTGGCTTCCCCCGTTGGCGACGCCGACGCTGATCGGGACGTCGGCGTACGCGGTGCCGTCGGCCGCGAGGGAGGCCGCGACGCGCGCCGTGCCGGTGGGCGAGCCGGTGTCGTCGAGCGCGTACTGGAACTCGCGGACGCCGCTGGTGACGCAGCTGCCGGGCGTGCAGCCGCCCGGGACCTGCTCCTTGCTGGTGACGCGGACGGTGATGCCGCGGTCCCCGGCGCGGCCGGTGGGCTTGGCGCCGCTGCCCACCGGCGGGAACACCGTGGAGGGCGCGATGGACGCGAGCGTCGGTGCGGTGAGGTCGATGTTGAAGGCGCAGGACGCCGTCACGGGGCTGGTCACGCCCCCGGCGGTGGACCAGGCGTTCCAGCCGTACTGGTGACCGTCCTGCAGCGCGCGGCCGACGTAGGCCTGACCGGTGCCCCCGGCCGCGGGAACGGTCTGGCTGGTCGGCCGGCTCCCGCCCGCGGACTCGCTGTTCTCACCGACCGTGATGTCCCAGACGTGGAACCCGACCGTGAGGCCGGCGCCGGGCGGCGCGGAGTCGGCGAATGCGGACAGTCGCACGTCGGACGTGTTGTCCGGCAGTGGCACCGTCCGGCCGATCCACCCGGGGGTGCCGCCGCCGCACGCGTTTCCGGTGGGGTTGACGGGCTGGGGACTGGTGGTCATCGCGCTGGGGGTGTTCGGCCCGGGGGCGCCGGCCGCCGTCGGGGCGTCCGCGAACGCGGCTCCGGGCGCGGCCAGTACGAGGCCGGCCGCGCACAGCGGCGCCAGGCCTCTCGCCAGCAGGCCGCCCGGCCTTCTGGGGGGACGGGATTCACGCATGATCTGTCAGTTCGCCTTCGCAGCAGGGCCCCCTCGGCCCGGGGCCGACCGCCACGTGCCGCACGAGGGCGACCGGTGAACGAAGGGGGCTTGTCCGATTGATGCCCAGGCCGATCTCCCGTCAGGTGACAGGACCTCACCTCGGCGATCGGTGCGCGGTCGAACGCTAGTGTGTTCGAGCGCGGGCTGGCAATCGGTTTCCGTGATCGCCGAGCGCCGTCCACCGGGGCGAACGGCGCAGGTCACGGGCGCGTCGAGGGGAACGGCGCGCGGCCCCGGCCGGAGGGTTCCGGTCGGGGCCGCGCGCCGTGGTGGTGCGGCGGGGTCAGCGCAGGTCGAAGACCAGGCGGGCGGAGACCTTGCCGGTGAGGACCTCGTCGAAGCAGGTGTTGACGTCCTCCAGGTGGCGGGTCTCGCGGATGACGCGGGTGCGGCCGAGGGCGTGGAGCTGGAAGACCTCGGCGAGGTCCTCGCGGGTGCCGACGATGGAGCCGATGACCTTGGTGCCGTTGAGGACGGTGTCGAAGACGGGCAGTTCGAGCTTGCCCTCGGCGGGGAGGGCCACCAGGACGAGGCTGCCGCCGCGGCGGAGGGCGGCGTAGGCGGCCTGGAAGGAGGCGTTGCTGACGGCGAGGGCGATGGCGGCGTGGGCGCCGCCGAGCTTCTGGACCTCGGCGGCGACGTCGTGGACGCGGGCGTCGAGGACGTGGTCGGCGCCGAGCTCGCGGGCCAGGGCGAGCTTGTCGTCGGTGACGTCGACGGCGATGGTCTCGGCGCCGGCGATCCGGGCGTACTGGAGGGCGAGGTGGCCGAGGCCGCCGATGCCGGAGATCAGGACGCGGGTGCCGGGGCCGGCGCCGGAGACCTTGAGGGCCTTGTAGGTGGTGACGCCAGCGCAGGAGAGCGGCGCGGCGTCGAGGGGGTCGATGCCGTCGGGCACGGGGACGACGTAGTCGCCGTGGGCGAGGGCGTACTCGGCGTAGGCGCCGTCGACGGAGTAGCCGCTGTTGTGCTGCCGGGTGCAGAGGGTCTCCCAGCCGGAGACGCAGTGGTCGCAGCGCCCGCAGGCGTCGGCGAGCCAGGGGATGGCCACCCGCTCGCCGACCCGGACGTGGCGGACCTCGGCGCCGGCCGCCTCGACGATGCCGACGCCCTCGTGGCCGGGGACGAAGGGCGGGTTCGGCTTGACCGGCCAGTCGCCACGCGCGGCGTGGATGTCGGTGTGGCAGAGACCGGAGGCCTCGATCCGCACCCGTACCTGGTGGGGGGCCGGGTCGGGCACCGGGCGCTCCTCGATCACGAGCGGCTGGGTGAAGTCGTGGACGACGGCGGCCTTCATGTTCTGCTCCTGCCCTTCGTGCCGGCGGGGCCGTTCCCGATCCCCCGGGGCCCCGTTCACCTCCATCCCACGTCACGCCCCGGCCCGCCGCCAGGGCCGGACGGGTGAAACCGGCGGGACCATGGTCCCGGCGTCGCCGGGAGATTTGGTGGGTACCCGGAGCAGTTTTCGCACGCGCCTGCGGGTACTGTCCCTAGCGGTGATCGATCACCCGGCCGCGCCGGGAGGGCGGGCCGCGACTTGAGGGGGACTCAACCGTGTTGTTCGGAAGCACTTCCGCACCGCAGCGTTGGCGCGGTGCCGCCGCCGCCCTCGCGGCGGCGACCCTGATGGGAGGCGCGGCGGGCACGGCACAGGCCGCGCCGGCCGCCGACCCGGTCAAGAACGTCTCCTACCTCGGCCACAGCTTCTCCGTACCGGAGAGCTGGCCGGTGGTCGACCTCGCCGCCGACCCGACGGCGTGCGTGCGGTTCGACCGCCACGCCGTCTACCTGGGCACGCCCGGCGCCGAGCAGAACTGTCCGGCCGGGCTGACCGGCCGCACCGAGGCCCTGCTGGTCGAGCCCGCCGCGGACGGCGGGGCGCCGGCCGGTACGACCGTGAACGCCATCGGCCACGAGGTGGTGGCCACGGCGCCCGGGATCCGGGCGACCGGCACCTACGACGGCGACCAGGCGCTGATCCGCCGCGTCCTGGCCAGCGCCGGGCTGCCGACCGGCGCGCCGAAGGGCGCCCCGGCCAAGGGTGCGCAGGCCAAGGGCACGGCCCCCGCCGCCGGTGCCCCCGCCGCCGGTGCGCCGGCCGCCGCCGCGGCGACGCTCAGCAGCGCCGCCGCGGACCTGACCAACTACACCGGCCTGGGCTTCGACGCCTGCACCGCGCAGGACAACGCCACCATGGACGCCTGGATGACCGCCTCGCCGTACCGGGCGGTCGGCATCTACATCGGCGGGGCCCGACGGGCCTGCTCGCAGCCCAACCTGACCGCCTCCTGGGTCCAGCGCCAGGCCAACGCCGGCTGGAAGTTCCTGCCGCTGTACGCCGGCACCCAGGCGCACCAGATCGTCTCGCCGGACGCCGAGGGCCGCGCCGCCGCCGACGACGCCGCCACCCAGGCCGCCGCCCTCGGGTTCGGCACCGGCTCGCTGCTGTACTTCAACATGGAGTCGTACAAGGTCGACCTGTACTCGGCCAAGGTCCTGCCGTTCGTGTCCGCCTGGTCCGCCCGGCTGCACGAGCTCGGCTACAACGCGGGCTACTACAGCAGCAGCTCGACCGGTATAGCCGACCTGGTGGCCCACCAGGGCAACGGCTACACGATGCCCGACGCGCTGTGGACCGCCAACTGGAACAACGACCAGACCACCAACGACCCGAGGGTCCCCGCGACGATGTGGGCCGACCACCAGCGGGTGCACCAGTTCCAGGGCAACATCGAGGAGACCTGGGGCGGCCGGAAGGTCGGCATCGACCAGAACTACCTGGACGTCCAGCTCACCGCCCGCGTCCCGGGGCGCTCGCTGGTCGGCGTGTACCGCCCGTCCACGCGGCAGTTCTTCACCGCCGACGCCAACGGCGGCGTCGCCGGCTCCACGACGTACGGCGACCCGGGCGACCGCCCGCTGACCGGTGACTGGAACGGCGACGGCAAGGACAGCATCGGCATCTTCCGGCCGTCCACCAACCTCTTCGCCCTGTCGAACGACGGGAGCACGGTGGCCGTCTCCCAGCAGCTCGGCACCACGGGTGAGATCCCGGTGGTGGGCGACTGGGACGGCAACGGCACCGACACCATCGGCGTGTTCCGCCCCTCCGACGCGAAGTTCTTCCTCACCAACGACAACGCCACCGTCAGCATCGTGGTGGCGATGGGGAACCCCAACGACACCCCGGTCATCGGCGACTGGAACGGCGACGGCAAGGACACCATCGGCGTCTACCGCTCGGTCAACCAGACCTTCTACCTGAGCGACACCAACGCCGTCGGCCAGGTCGACCACCAGTTGGGCTTCGGCAACCCGGGCGACACGCCGATCGTCGGCGACTGGGACGGCGACGGGACCGACCAGGTCGGTGTCTACCGCGCCACCGAAGCGACCTTCTTCGGCGCCGCCAAGGACGCCCCGACGGTGGTCTACAACGTCGGCTTCGGCAACCGGGGCGACCGGCCGGTCGTCGGCCGCTGGTAGCCCCGGCCCCGGCAGGACCGGCGGGCCGTCGCGGGACATCCGTCCCGCGGCGGCCCGCCGTCTTCTGCGTCAGGACTCGCGGTCGACGATCCGGCGGACCAGCTCCGGGACCCACTCGACGTACTCGACCTCCGCGCCGTCGGCGTGGCGGGCGTAGAGGAAGCGGCCGGTCGGGGCGGCCGTCTCGGGGGTGGTGACGACGGCGCCGGCGGCCTCCAGGACCTCGCGCAGCTCGTCGAGGTCGGAGACCACGACGGTCGCCGAGGCGTGCGCGTACTTCGCCCGTTCGGCGGGCGGGCCGGCGATCACCAGGAAGTCGCCGATGGCGGCGAGTTCGATCTCGTGGAAGCGGAACAGCAGGTCCGGCTCGGCCCCGGTGAGGGTGCGCAGCAGCGGGAGCGCGTGGTCCACGCCGTCGGCCCAGAGCCGGGCGTAGGTCTTGAGGATGGCCATCGGTGCTCCGAGTCGTCCGGCGGCTTTCGGTGACATCCGGTGTCAATCCGCCGAACGCCGGGTCTTCGACAGGTACCGAATCACCGTAGGCGGATGAACTCCCGGACAGAAGACCGTACTTTGCGGTGCGTCAGTGCCCGTCGGTAACCGACCCGCCACCTCGGGCGGAACTCCTCGTGACCGCCCGGCGAACCGGGCCGGGCCCGCGCCGGGCCCCGCCCCCGCCCGACCGGGTGGGGGCGGGGCCCTGTCCGGGAACCGCTCCGGGAGATCTCCGGGAACGATCGGTCCGCAGGAGGATCCGGCCCGCGCCGGCCTCGGCGGAGGCTGGTTCCGGGGGGCGGGCGTCATGGACCTCGGAGGAACGAATGACGCACAGCAGCAGGACAGTTCGACGCACAGTGGGCGCGGTGGCCGTGGCCGCGGCTCTGACGGCGGGGGCGGCGGCGCCGGCGGCCGCCGCGCCCGGCGGGCCCGCGCACGCGGCGACCGGGGCGGCGATGGAGCAGAGCCTGCGGACCTCCGCACTGCCGGGTATGATCGCCACCGCCGTTGACGAGAAGGGGAGTTGGTCGACGGCCACCGGGGTGGCGGACACCACGACCGGGCAGCCGCGGTCACCCCGGGAGCGGTTCCGGATCGGCAGCGTGACCAAGCCCTTCGTCGCGACCGTGGTGCTCCAGCTCCAGGCCGAGGGGCGGCTCGACCTCGACGACACCGTGGAGCGGTGGCTGCCCGGCCTGGTGAGCGGGAACGGGAACGACGGATCGGCCATCACCGTACGCCAGTTGCTCAACCACACCAGCGGCGTCTTCGACTACGGCGACGACCCCGGGATGGGCGCGGCCCTGTTCGCGCCGGCCTTCCTGACCCGGCGTTACGACACCTACAGCCTGGAGCAGTTGGTGCGGATCGCGGTCGCCCATCCCCCGGTCTTCGCGCCGGGGACCTCGCACCGGTACTCCAACACCAACTACCTGCTGGCCGGGATGGTCATCGAGCGGGTGACCGGCCGCCCGTACGGCGAGGAGGTGGAGCGGCGGATCATCCGGCCGCTGGGCCTGACCGGGACGAGCGTGCCCGGCACCACGACCGGCCTGCCCCGGCCGCACGCGCGCGGCTACTCGACGCTGTTCGGCGGCTCGGCGACACCCCTGGACGTCACCGAGCTCAACCCGTCGATGGCCGGATCCGCGGGCGAGATCGTCTCCACCACTGCCGACCTGACCCGCTTCCTCTCCGCCCTGATGCGCGGACGGCTTCTTCCCCCGGCCGAGTTGGCCGAGATGACCACCCCCGGGCCGCACGGCAGCGGCGGTCTCGGCCTGGGCTCCGGGACGCTCTCCTGCGGTGTCACCGTCTGGGGACACGACGGCGGAATCCACGGGTCGTCGACGCTGGCGCTGACCACCCGGGACGGGCGGCACGTCCTGGCGCTCAACGCCAACGCCGACTGGTTCCGCGACAAACTCCCCTTGGCCGAGGCCGAGTTCTGCGGCCGACCGGGCCAACCGGGCCGGCCGAGCTGAGCCGAGCCGAGCCGAGCGAACAGGGCGGGACAGGACCGGCCGGGAGGCGTCGTCAGGCCTCCCGGCGGGCCCCTTCCGCGGGAACCGCCCGGTACACCTGCGGCTCGGCGTACCCGGCCGCCGCGAAGGCGCCGACCACCGCCTCGGCCACCGCCTCCGCCCGCTCCGTCGCCACCAGGGCGATCACCGAACCGCCGAAACCGCCACCGGTCATCCGCGCGCCGAGGGCTCCGGCGGCGACGGCGGTGGCGGCCGCGAGGTCGGTCTCCGGGCAGGACGTCCGGTAGTCGTCGCGCAGCGAGGCGTGGCCGGCGGTGAGGATCGGGCCGAGCGCGGCGGGACCGTGCCGCTCCAGCTCGTCGACGGCCCGCTCGACCCGGTCGTTCTCGGTCACCACGTGCCGCACCAACGGGACCAGGTCGGCGGGCAGTTGCCCGAGAGCGGCGGGCAGGTCGGCCGGGGCGAGGTCGCGCAGGGCGGGCAGTCCGAGCAGGGCCGCGGCCCGTTCGCAGCCGGCCCGCAGGGCGGCGTAGGCGCCGTCGGCGAGGTCGTGCTGCACCCGGGTGTCGAGGACCAGCAGGGTGAGGCCGGCGCCCGCCAGGTCGAGCGGCACGTGCCGGGCCGAGAGGTCGCGCGCGTCCAGGTGCAGGGCGGCCCCCGCGCGGCAGACCATCGAGGCCATCTGATCCATGATCCCGCACGGCACGCCGACGAACTCGTTCTCGGCCCGCTGCGCGAGCAGGGCCGCCTCGGCCGGCTCCAGCCCCAGTCCGTACAGGTCGTTGTACGCGGTGGCGACGGCGCACTCCAGCGCGGCGGAGGAGGAGAGGCCGGCGCCGGCGGGCACGTCGCTGTCGAGCAGCACGTCCGCGCCGCCCACCTCGTACCCGGCCCGGCGCAGCGTCCACACGACGGCCGCGGGGTACGCGGCCCAGCCCGCCACGCCGCCCGGGGCGAGCCCGGCGACGTCCAGCTCGACGACCTCGCCGGGCACCCGGGTCGAGGTGAGCCGCAGCACCCCGTCGGCCCGGCGGCGGGCGTAGGCCCGCACGGCCTGCGGGATCGCGATCGGGAGCACGAATCCGTCGTTGTAGTCGGTGTGTTCGCCGATCAGGTTGACCCGGCCGGGGGCCGCCCAAACGCCCTCGGGGGCGTGTCCGTAGAGCGCTTCGAAGGTGTTGCCGAGCGTGGTGCCGGTCGTGGTCATCCCTGCGGTCCTCCGTCGGTCGGAGCAGTGGGGGCGGTGGGGGCGGTGGGAGCGGTGGGGACGGTGGGGACGGTGGCCGCCGCCTCGCGCAGGCGCCGGGCGGCGTCCTCCGGGGCGACGTCGTTCATGAACGCCTCCATGCCGGACTCGGTGCCCGCCAGGTACTTGAGCTTGTCGGCCGTCCGCCGGACGGTGAACAGCTCCAGGTGGAGGGCGAATTCGGCCTCCTGCCCGGCGGGCGCCTGATGCCAGGCGGAGATGTAGGGCGCACGGACGCGGCGGCCGTCGTCGGCGGGGTCGGTGAAGAGGTTGTCGAACCGGCGCAGCAGTTCGAGGTAGACCCGGGCGAACTCGGCGCGCTCGGCCTCGGTGAGGTGGGTGAGGTCGGGGACCCGGCGGTGCGGGTGGAGGTGGACCTCGTAGGGCCAGCGGGCGGCGAAGGGCACGAAGGCCGTCCAGTGCTCCCCCGCGAGCACGACGCGCGAGGAGGTCCGCTCGGCGGCGAGGAGGTCCTCGAACAGGTTGCGGCCGGTGGCGGCGCGGTGCCGGGCGGCCTGGTCGAGCATCCGGGCGGTGCGTGGCGTGATGAAGGGCAGCGCGTAGATCTGGCCGTGCGGGTGGGCGAGGGTGACGCCGATCTCAGCGCCGCGGTTCTCGAAGCAGTACACCTGCCGGACGCCGGGCCGGGCGGCGAGCGCGGCGGTGCGGTCGGTCCAGGCGTCGAGCACCAGACGGGCGCGGTCCTCGTCCAGTTCGGCGAAGGAGGCGTCGTGGTCGGCGGTGAAGCAGACCACCTCGCACCGGCCGACCCCGGGGCGGCGGCTGTGCAGCGGGTCGCCGTCGGCGGACGGCACGGGGTGGGTGCCGGGCTCGCCCGCGAGCGAGGGGAAGCGGTTCTCGAAGACGGCCACCTGGTAGTCGGCCGCCGGGATCTCGCTGAGCCGTCCGTCCCGGCTGGGGCAGAGCGGGCACTCGTCGGCCGGCGGATGGTAGGTGCGCGCCTGCCGGTGGGCGGCGATGGTCACCCAGGCGCCGGTCAGCGGGTCGAGCCGCACCTCGGAGGAGGGCGCGGCGGCGTCCAGCGGCCGGCGGTCGGCGACCGTCCGGCCGGCGGGCGGCGCGCCCCGGTCGTAGTAGATCAACTCGCGGCCGTCGGCGAGTTCGGTGACAGTCCTGGTCGTCGTACCGGCCGGCCCGGCCGGGTCGGTCACCGTCGCGGGCATGACGTGCTCCCTCTCATGGGGCTTCCCTTCAACCACATGACCAAACAATATCGAACAGGAACCAACATGCACGCCGGGGGTGGGGGCGACCGGCGTCAAGGCTTCAGCCGGTGGCCGGATGCCAGGGGGCGTCGGGCCGGGTCGGCGTCGGGTCCGCCGCGAGCCGGAGCGCGTAGACGTCACGCCCTTCCGGGTCGGGGACGGGCCCGAGGTAGCGGTGGCCGGTCAGGTGGCACCAGGCCGGCAGGTCGAGCGGCGCCGCCGGGTCGGTGCTGACGATGTGCACCGTCGTCCCGGCAGGGTGGCCCGCGATGCGCTTGCGCAGGTGCAGCAGCAGGGTGACGCAGAGCATGCCGGTGCCGTCCACGAGGACCGCCCCGGGCTCGCCGACCCCGGTCGCGGGGGCGCTCACGCGGCGCCCGCCTCGACCGGGAGGGCCGCCAGGCGCCATTCGAGCATGCCGTCGGCGAGCCGCTTCGCGCTGCGGCCGCGCACGGTGAGCAGCCGCACGGCGTCGTGGGCGAGGACGCAGTTGGCGCCCCGGCAGTACGCGACGACCTCCACCCCGGCGGGCAGCTCGGCGAGCCGGGCCTCCAACTGGTCCAGCGGGACGGACAGCGCACCGGGGATGTGCCCGGCGGCGTACTCCTCGGCCGGGCGCACGTCGATGACGGTCGCGGTGCCCGCCTTGACCCGCGCCAGCAGCTCCTCCCGGGTGAGGTGGCCGGTGTCCGGCGGCCCGAGATAGGCGGCGCGGGCCTGCCCGGTGGCCGCCAGGTGGGCGAGCGCGACCCGCTGGAGCTGCGCGTACAGGGCGGCGACGTCGTCGCCGGCGAGGCGGTAGTGGATGCGCACGCCGTCCCGGCGGGTGGCCACCAGCCCGGCCTGCTTGAGGGTCTGCAGGTGGGCGGAGGCGGTGGTCAGGCCGAGCCCGGCGGCCTTGGCGAGGGCGTCGACGCTGCGCTCGCCCTGGGCGAGCAGGTCCAGCAGCTCCAGGCGCTTGCCGTTGGACAGCGCCTTGCCCGTGGCGGCCAGCGCGTCGAACAGCGCGGCCTTGCGTGCGGGATCTCCCATGGCTTCCTCCATAAATCCATGGATTATTGTAGAAGCGGCGAGGTGGGCATGCCACCCGGCCGCCACCCGGATCCCGCCCATTCTGGAGGACGGTTCGTGACCGCCACCGTGTCCCCTCCCCGCCCCGCCGTCCGGCTCGGGCTCCGCGCCAACCTCGCCCGGTTCACCCTGCTGGTCGCGGTGAACGCCCTGGTCGGCGGCATGCTCGGCCAGGAACGCACCGTCCTGCCGCTGCTCGCCGACCGCACCTTCCACCTCTCCGCCCACACGGCCGCGCTGACCTCCATCGTGGCGTTCGGCGCGACCAAGGCCGTCACCAACTTCTTCGCCGGCGCCCTCTGCGACCGCTACGGCCGCAAACCGGTCCTGGTCGCCGGCTGGCTGCTCGCCCTCCCGGTGCCACTGCTGCTGATCTGGGCGCCGACCTGGGGCTGGGTGGTGTTCGCGAACGTCCTGCTCGGCGTCAGCCAGGGTCTGACCTGGTCGACCACCGTCATCATGAAGATCGACCTGGTCGGCCCCGCCCGCCGGGGCCTGGCGATGGGCTTCAACGAGGCCGCCGGCTACCTCGCCGTCGCCGCCACCGCGATCGGCACCGGCGCGATCGCCGCGCACTGGGGACTGCGCCCGCAGCCGTTCCTGCTCGGCATCGCGTACGCCGCCCTCGGTCTCGGGCTGTCCGCGCTCGCCGTGCGCGAGACCCGCGACCACGCCCGGGCGGAGGCCGCCCTCCACCCGGCCCCCGCCGACCCCGGCCACCACGGCGCCCTGACCACCGGCCAGGTCGCCCGCACCACCAGCCTCACCGACCGGGCCCTGTCCTCGGCCAGCTGGGCGGGCCTGGTCAACAACCTCAACGACGCCCTGGCCTGGGGAATCTTCCCGTTGCTGTTCGCCGCGCACGGCCTGTCGATCGGCCGGATCGGCCTGCTCGCCGCCCTCTACCCGGCGGTCTGGGGTCTGGGCCAGATCCTGACCGGCTGGTGGTCCGACCGGATCGGCCGCAAGCACCTGATCACGGCCGGGATGCTCGTGCAGGCGGTCGCGATCGGCCTGGTCGCCGCCGGGACCACCTTCGAGGTGTGGGCGCTCGCCCAGATCCTGCTCGGCGCCGGCACCGCGCTCGTCTACCCGACCCTGCTCGCCGTCATCGGCGACGTCGCCCACCCCGCCTGGCGCGCCCGCGCCGTCGGCGTCTACCGGCTCTGGCGCGACGGCGGCTTCGCCGTCGGCGCCCTCCTCGCCGGAGCGCTCGCCGACGCCTACGGCCTGACCACCGCCATCTGGGCCGTCGCCGCCCTCACCGCCGTGGCGGGCGCGGTGGTGGCGGTACGGATGTACGAGACCCACCCCCGCCCGGCTCGCGCCGACGCCCGCTGAGGAGACGATTCCGCCTCCCGGCAGGCCGACCAGACCTCGCAACGGCCGCAGGCCGGACGCGACGGGCCGGCGAGCGGGCGAGCGCGACAGGGACGGAGCACTGCCCTCCCTGCCGCCCCCGCCCGGCTGCCGGGCGGGGGCACCACACCGAACACCGGCGCCGGCAGACACGAGCCCCCTCCCACGACCTGCCCCGGGGCGGCGTGAGAAGTCGAGCATGCCGACTTCCCACGCCGCCCCGAGCCACACACCGCCCACCCTCACGGCCACGGCCACCGGCCCCGCCCCCCGCGCAGGAAGTCGGCGGGTCCGACTTCCTGCGCCGGGCAGCAAGGCTCCGCCCCGACCGCACTCACCCGACAGGCACCTACCACCGGGAGCAGGAAGTCGGCGGATCCGACTTCCCCCGCCAGGCAGCAAGGCTCCGCCCCGACCACACTCACCTGACACGCGCCTACCACCGGGAGCAGGAAGTCGGCGGGTCCGACTTCCTGCGCCGGGCAGCAAGGCTCCGCCCCGACCGCGCTCACCTGACGGGCGCCTACCACCGGGCGGGGAAGTCGGCGGATCCGACTTCCCCCGCCAGACAGCAAGGCTCCGCCCCGACCGCACTCACCTGACACGCGCCTACCACCGGGAGCAGGAAGTCGGCGGATCCGACTTCCTGCGCTGCCGGTAGGGCTGCGGCGAGGACCGCCCTCGTCGTGCCACCACCCGACGCACCCCTACCCGGCATTCGAACAAACGCAGCCCGGACGCAACATCCCGACGAACAAGCCACACCGACACCGGCCCACCGACCACCCACCCACCACCGAGGCGTCGGCGAACGACCGGGCGACGGTGGAACCAGTCCCGAGGGAGATCCCCTCCCCAACACCCTCCGCCGGAACGTCAGCGGGCGCCCGGACGGTGCCGAGACAGGGAGCGGAGAAACCACCCACCCACCACCAGGGCATCGGCGAACCGCCGGGCGACAGTGGAACCAGCGTCGGCGGAAATCCCCCGCCACCGGAACGTCAGCGGGCGGCCGAACGGTGCCGGGACAGGGAGCGGAGAGACCACCCACCCACCACCAGGGCATCGGCGAACCGCCGGGCGACGGTGGAACCACTGCCGAGGGAAATCCCCCGCTGCCGGAGCGTCAGCGGGCGGCCGAACGGTGCCGGGAGAGGGGGCGGAGGCGGGCCGGGGTGGGGCGGGGGGCCGGGGTCGGGTGCCACAGGCGGGTGGCGAGGACGGCCGCGGCGAGGGCGAGGGCGCCGAGGGCCAGGGTGGCGGCGGGGAGCCCGGCGGTGGCGCCGAGCCAGCCGGCCAGGGGGTAGGCGAGCAGCCAGCAGCCGTGGGAGAGCGAGAACTGCGCGGCGAAGGCGGCGGGCAGGGCGGCCGGCGGCACCGCCGCGCGCAGCAGCCGGCCGCCCGGGGTGAGGATCAGCGAGCCGGCCGCGCCGAGCCCGGCCCACAGGGCGAGCAGCGCCGGCCAGCGCCATCCACCGCCGCCGCCCGCCGTCCGTCCCGCCGCGGTGACCACCGCCAGGGTGGCGAGCAGTCCGGCGACGGCGAAGGCCGCGGGCAGCATCACCGCGCGGTCGGCGGCCCGGTCGAGCACCCGGGGCAGCAGCAGCGCGACCGCCATCGACCCGCCGCCGTACGCGCCGAGCGCGAGGGGCACGTCGCCGGCCGACCGGCCGAGCTGGTCGCGGACGTAAACGACGGTGTTGACGATCACCATCGCCCCGCCGGCGGCCACGGCGAGGTCCAGCGCGAGCAGCGCCCGAAGCCGCGGGACGGCGAGGAAGAGCCGGATCCCGGCCAGCGAGCGCGCGCCGAGCGCCCCGGCCGGGCGGGCCACCGCCGCCCCGGCCCGGTTCGCGCGGCCCGGCAGGGCCACCGAGACGACCAGGACCGCCGAGGCGAGGAAGCCGGTCACCGTCCCCCAGAACAGCCACTGGTAGCCGACCAGCGCCAGCAGTCCGGCGGCCAGGACCGGGCTGACCAGGCTCTCGGTGTCATAGGCGAGGCGGGAGAGGGACAGCGCCCGGGTGTAGTCGCGCTCCTCGGGCAGGACCTCGGGGATCACCGACTGGAACGCCGGGGTGAACGTCGCCGAGGCCGCTTGCAGGACGAAGATCAGCAGATAGACCTGCCAGACCGAGCCGACGAACGGCAGCCCGAGCGCCACCCCGGCGCGCGCCAGATCGGCGGCGACCAGCAGCCGGCGGCGCGGGATCCGGTGCGCGAGCGCGGCGACGACCGGGGCGATGCCCACGTAGGCGACCATCTTGATCGCCAGCGCGGTGCCGAGCACCGAGCCGGCCGCGGGCCCGGCCAGGTCGTAGGCGAGCAGGCCCAGTGCCACGGTGGCCAGGCCGGTGCCGGCGAGGGCGACCACCTGGGCGGTGAACAGGTGGCGGTAGGTGCGGTTGCGCAGGACGGAGAGCATCGGGGACTCCGTTCGGACTCGGCGCGGGCCCGGGCAGGCCGGGGCGCCACGTTCGGGCTGCCGTCCCTCCAGAATAGGGCAACATGTGCATACGTGTGCACGCATTGGTGAGGAGAAGGCCCGCCCCGGCAGGGCGGCGGATCACGGCGGTCAGTCGTGCGGGGGCAGCCCGCTGATCTGGTGGTCGGCCACGTTCAGCGCCTCGTGGACCAGCCGCCGCAGGTGCCCGTGCCGCAGCGCGTACACCACCCGCCGGCCGTCCTTGCGGGTCGACACCAGCCCGGCCAGCCGCAGCTTGCCGAGGTGCTGGCTGACCGACGGGCGCGCCGCGCCGGCGGCCTCGGTCAGCGTGGTCACGTCCGCCTCGCCCTCGCTCAGCCGCTGGAGCAGCGCGAGCCGGGTGCGGTCGGCGAGCAGGGCGAGGATCCCGGCGGCCACGTCCAACCGTTCGTCCGTGCCGGAGTGCTGCGACGCATGTGCACCTGATACCTGGACGCTCCCGCTCATGGGCTCAGCTTAGAGGGCGCGCGAGCACCGTTCACCCGCCCCGCACAGCCCGGTTCACGCCCCCCGCCGCAGCGCCCCCCGCTGTTCACCGGACCGTTCCCCCGCCGCGCCGCCTCCCGCCGCCAGAATGAGGCCGCCGGGGCCCCGGCCCACCGGCGCCACACCCACCCGGGGCAGACCCACCAGCGGAGGCGACCGTGTCCATGCTCGTCATCAAGGGCACCTACCGAATAGTCGACAGCCAACCCGACGGCGACACCGTCCACTTCACCCCGCAGGACCCGGGCTTCTGGCACGACGTGCCGGGCGGCCACCGCGTCAAGCGCAACAGCACCGGCGGCGGCACCGTGCGGTTGGAGGCGATCGACGCGCTGGAGACCCACTACACGGGCGTCGGCCCCGGAACCGTGCACCAGCCGCTCGACCTCGGCGCGCACGCGGCCCGCGACGAACTGATCGCCTGGCTCGGCTTCACCGACGTCGTCCGGAACGCCGACGAGAAGGTGACGGCCGCGACCCCGGAGACCGTGCCCGGGTACGTGCTGACCGCCGGCGCCGACGTCCACGGCCGCGCCATCGCCCTGGTCGGACGCGGCAAGCCGCCGGCCGGCACGCGCAGCGGCGAGCGGATCACCCTCGGCGTGGACCTGTTGCGGGAGACCGCCAACCACCACCTGCTCGCGCGCGGGCTGGTATACCCGACCTTCTACAGCAGCCTGCCCGACGTGCTGCGGGCCGAACTGGCCGCCGTCGCCGGGCAGGCGCGCGCCGCCAGGGCCCCCGGCAGCGTCTGGCAGAACGACCTCACCACCGACGGCGCCAAGGTGACCGGCCTCGCCTCGATCACCGATCAGCAGGTGCTGCTGCCCAAGCTGTTCCGCCGGCTCGCCGACTACCTCCGGCTGTTCGGCCCCGCACTGGACTCCTTCCCGGCCTATCTGGCCGGCGAGGGCGAGGAGTTCCGCGTCCCGGAGCGGCGGACGGCCGTCCGCGGCCTGCAGCACCTGGTCGAGGTGAGCGGGGACACGGTCCGGATGACCCGGCCGATCGAGGACGTCGTGCTCGTCGAGAAGTGACGCCCGGCGACGCCCTCCTGCGACTCAGCCCTCCCGCAGGTCCGCGATCCGGCGGATCTTGCCGACCGAGCGCTCCAGGCTGTACGGGTCCACCACCTCGACGTCCACGCTCACGCCGACCCCGTCCTTGACGCCCCGCGCGATCGCCGCGGCGGCGGCGTCCCGCTGTTCGGGGGCGGCGTCCGGGCGCGCCTCGACCCGCACCGTCAGCTGGTCCAGCCGGCCCCGCCGGGTCAGCCGGAGCTGGAAGTGCGGCGCGACGGCGGGCACCCGCAGCAGGACCTCCTCGATCTGGGTCGGGAAGACGTTGACCCCGCGCAGGATGATCATGTCGTCGCAGCGCCCCGTCACCCTGGCCATCCGGCGGAAGGCGGGGCGGGCGGTGCCGGGCAGCAGCCGGGTGAGGTCGCGGGTGCGGTAGCGGATCACCGGCAGCGCCTCCTTGGTGAGCGTGGTGAAGACGAGTTCACCGCTCTCGCCGTCCGGCAGCACGTCGTCGGCCAGCGGGTCGACCACCTCGGGGTAGAAGTGGTCCTCCCAGATGTGCAGGCCGTCCTTGGTCTCCACGCACTCCTGGGCGACGCCGGGCCCCATCACCTCGGAGAGGCCGTAGATGTCGACGGCGTGCAGGTCCATCCGCCGCTCGATCTCGGCACGCATCTCCTCGGTCCACGGCTCGGCGCCGAAGATGCCCACCCGCAGCGAGGTGGTGCGCGGGTCGACGCCCTGCCGCTCGAACTCGTCGAGCAGGGTGAGCAGGTAGGACGGGGTGACCATGATGATCTCGGGGCGGAGGTCCTGGATCAGCCGGACCTGCCGGGCCGTCATGCCGCCGGACGCCGGGACGACCGTGCAGCCGGCCCGTTCGGCGCCCGCGTGCGCGCCCAGGCCGCCGGTGAACAGGCCGTAACCGTAGGCGATGTGCACCGTGTGGCCGGGGCGGCCGCCGGCCGCCCGGATCGAGCGGGCCACCACGTCGGCCCACACGTCGAGGTCGTGCTCGGTGTAGCCGACCACGGTGGGGCGGCCGGTGGTGCCGCTGGAGGCGTGGATCCGGCGGACCTTCTCCTTCGGGACGGCGAACATGCCGAACGGGTAGGTGTCGCGCAGGTCGGCCTTGGTGGTGAAGGGGAAGCGGGCGAGGTCGGCGAGGGTGCGGCAGTCCTCGGGGGCGACGCCGGCCGCGTCGAACCTGCGGCGGTACAGCTCGACGTTGTCGTAGGCGTGGCGCAGCGTGGCCCGCAGGTGCTTCAGCTGGTGCGCGCGCAGTTCCTCGCGGGTCATCCGCTCGCCGGCGTCCAGCAGACCGGCCGGCGGGGCTTCGCCGAGTCGCGCCGCCTCCGGTGCCGCCGTTCCACCCGGGTCCGCCGTTCCGCCGCTCATCGCGCCTCCCTCCAGCAAAACCGACCGATCATTCGGTTGGCCCTTGATGGGGCCAAGTAATCCAGTACCCGAACCACCTGTCAAGGGTCGGCGCGCGCCGACCTCCGTCCTTCGCCGAGCCCGATCTCTGCCGAACGGCAGATGGCAGCGACCCGCCGATCGGGGACGCTCGTCGACGTCAGCCACCGTCCACGCACCCGCCGGAAGAGCAGATCACATGAGCCGACCCGACGTCCGACCCGACACCCGACCCGGTGCCCGCCACAACGACCCGCCCCACCTCGAACTGACCGACGTCAGCAAGGTCTACCGCGGCGGCAAGCGCGCCGTCGACGGCCTCACGCTGCGACTCGGCCCCGGGCTGCTCGGCCTGCTCGGGCCGAACGGCGCGGGCAAGTCCTCACTGATGCGGATCGTCGCCACCATCACCCGGCCCACCGCCGGCCGGCTCACCTACCGGGGCGCCGACGTGCTCGCCAAGCCCGAGCTGCTCCGGCGCGAACTCGGCTTCCTCCCGCAGGACTTCGGCGTCCACCCGAAGCTCACCGCCCGGGAGTTCCTCGGCTACCTGGCCGCCGCCAAGGGCCTCTCCGCCCGCTCCGCTCGGGCCCGGATCGACGAGCTGCTCGCCCTGGTGAACCTCACCGAGGCGCTGCGCCGACCGCTCGGCGCGTACTCCGGCGGCATGCTGCGCCGGGTCGGCATCGCCCAGGCGCTGCTCGGCGATCCGCGCGTCATCGTGGTCGACGAGCCCACCGCCGGTCTCGACCCGGAGGAGCGGGTGCGCTTCCGCAACCTGCTGAGCGCGCTCGCCGAGGAGCGGGTGGTGCTGCTGTCCACCCACATCGTCTCGGACATCGAGTCGGTGGCCGGGGACATCGCGGTCGTCGCCGGCGGGCGGCTGCTGCGCCGGGGCAGCCCGGAGGAGCTGCTGCACGGCCAGGCCGGCCGGGTGTGGGAGGTCCTGGTCGACCCGCAGGCGGTGCCGGCCGTGCAGGCGCGGTACGTGGTGAGCCGCATGGTGCGCACCGGGGACGGCCGGGTGCGGCTGCGGCTGCTCGCGGACGGTTCGCCGTTCGCCGACGCGGTGCCGGTCGCGCCGGACCTCGAGGACGCGTACCTCGGCCTGGTCCGGCCGGCCGCCGCGAACGACCGCCCGGAGGTGCGGCGATGACCGCGAGCCTCCCCGCCACCGACCTCCCCGCCGCCGACCTCCCCACCGCGAGCCTCCGCGCCGCGACCCGGGCCGGCCTGCTCGCCCGCCTCTGGCGGCTCGCCCTCGGCGACTTCCGCGACCGGGTCCGCCGGCCCGCCTACGCGGTGACGCTGCTGGCCGCCGTCGGCCTCGGCCTGCTCGCCGTCCCGCCCGCCGACAGCCACTGGGCGATCCTCGCGCTGGGCCGCTACCGGGGCGAGTACACCAGCGCGTACGTCGGCGCCGCGACCGCCCTGGCCGGCGCGCTCTGGCTCACCCTCGGCGGGTTCTACGTGGTCCGCAAGGGGCTCGGGCGCGACGAGGAGACCGGCGTCGGCCAGGTCCTCGCCGCGACGCCGCTGCGGACCGCCGAGCTGCTGCTCGCGAAGTTCCTCGGCAACCTGCTGGTCCTCGCGTCGATGCTCGGCGTGCTCGCGCTCACCGCGCCCGCCCTGCAACTGGTCCGGGGCGAGGACCGCTCCCTCGACCCGCTCGCCCTGCTGACGCCCTTCCTGGTGCTGACGCTGCCGCTGCTCGTGGCGACGGCGGCGCTGGCCGTCCTGTTCGAGACGGTGCCGCTGCTGCGCGGCGGTGCGGGCAACGTCGTCTGGTTCGCCTGCGCCCCGCTCCTGCTGATCGCCGGGGAACGGGACGGCGCCCCGCTCGGCGGGCTGGGCCTCGGGCCGGTGGCCGCCTCGCTGCGCGACGGGCTGGCCGCGCGCGGCGTCGACCTCGGCGGCGACGACTTCAGCCTCGGTCTGACCAAGGTGGACGGCCCACTGGAGCCGTTCCGGTGGGACGGCGCGGGCCTGGACGGCGGCTTCCTCGCCCAGCGGCTGCTGCTGGTGCTGCTCGCGGTGGCACTCGCCGCGCTGCCCGCGCTCTGGTTCGACCGCTTCGACCCGGCGCGCGGCGCCTCGGCCGAGCGACGGCCGCTCGCGGGCGGCCGCGAGCCGGCGCCGGCGCCCGCCGCTCCCCCGGCCCTCCCGCTCACCCTGCCCACCACGGCCCCGGCCACGGCCCCGGCCGGCGCGGGAGCGGGCCCCGGCTTCGGCCGACTGCTGCTCGGGGAGGCCCGGATGCTGTTCGCCGACGCCTCGCGCCGGTGGTGGCTCGCCGCCGCCGGCCTGGTCGCGGCCGGCCTCGCCGTCCCGCCGGACACCGGCGCGGGCGCGCTGCTGCCCGCCGCCTGGGTCTGGCCGGTCCTGCTCTGGTCCCGCCTGGGCAGCCGCTCGGCCGAGTACGGTCTGGAGGCCCTGCTCGCCGCCTACCCGGCCGCCCGCGCCCGGCTGCTCGCCGAATGGGCCGCCGGGGTCCTGCTCACCGCCCTGGTCGGCGCGGGCGTCCTGGTCCGCCTCGCGGCGGCCGGCGACACCGCCGGCGTGGCCGCCTGGTCGGCCGGCGCCCTGTTCATCCCCTCGCTGGCCCTCGCCCTCGGCACCCTCTCCCGCACCCACCGGCTCTTCCAGGCCCTCTACCTCCCGCTCTGGTACCTGGCGGTGAACCAGGTCGCCGCCCTCGACTTCATGGGCACCGTCCGCCGTGCCGGCCACCCCGCCGGGCCCTCTCCGGTCCTCGTCACCGCCCTGGCCCTCGCCCTCCTCGCCACCGCCCTCCTCACCACCTCCGCCCGCCGTGCCCTGCGCAGCTGACCACCCGGGCGGGCGGGCCGCCACCGCCGTCACCGGTCGGAGACGATCCCGTCGGCGACGGCGAAGCCGACCTCACAGACGGGGCAGACCGCACGGCCGAAGACGTACGTCAGCACACCGGCGACCTCGCGCCGGCCGTCGGCGAGCGCGAGATCGTGAAGGCGCCGGCCGATGCCGTCGAGCTCGGCGGGGGCCGCGGGGCTCAGCGGACGGGTCTCGACGTCCGCCTTCGCGAGCACGTAGTCCTCGGCGGCCGAGAAGAACCCGCGCTCGCCGAGGGCGATGAACACATCGACCTCGCAGCCCGGGCAGGCGATCTGGTACTCCTCGTTGACGATCCCCCAGGCCAGCTCCTCGCTCCAGCCGGCAGTGCCCTCGAAGCCCAGCATGGCCTCCAGCAGGTGGACGTAGTCGGTGGGGTCCGTTTCGGTCCGAAGGTGCCGGTTCACCGCCGCCAGCAGGGTGGCGGTCTCCGCCGCGAACCGCGCGCGGACCTCGCCCGCCCCGTCGGACTGCCCGGCTCCGGCCAGGATCGCGCCGGCCAGGAGCAGGGCGTTGACCTCCTGCTCCCGCTCCCCGCACCCGGCCCTTCCGGCCAGCCAGGGCAGCGCCGCGAAGCTGGCCGGGTACACGGTGCCCTGGTGGTGGAGCGCCGACCACAGGTCGCTCCAGAGGTCGGCGTCCGGGGCCGAGACGAGCCGGTCCAACAGGTCCGGAATGTCGTCGGCGGGACCATGGGCATGGGTGAGTCGGGACCAGTCCGTCATACCGGCATCCAACCAGCCCGCCCCGCCTCTCGGCACCGGAGGAGTCCTCACCCCTGGCCGGACAGCAATATGGTGCTACCGTCACTAGCACCATGTTGCTGAAGCTGGAGGCCGGGGACGCACGGCCGTTGCACGAGCAGGTCGCGGCGGCGGTCCGGCGGGCCGTCGGGGAGGGCGAGTGCGCACCCGGGGAACGGCTGCCGCCCGCACGGGAGTTGGCGGCGGCGCTCGGGGTGAACGCGAACACGGTGCTGCGGGCGCTGCGGGCGCTGCGCGACGAAGGGGTGCTGGAGTTCCGGCGCGGGCGCGGCGTCACCGTCGCGCAGGGCGCCGACCGGCGTGCCGAACTGCTGGACGCGGTACGCCGGCTGGTCGCCGACGCGGCGCACGCCGGATTCGGCCGGGAGGAGCTCGTCGAGATGATCAGGGGGCTGGAATGAGCGAGGGCGCGCGGCGGGACGGACGGCGCGGCAGGACGGCGGCACTGTGGGCCACCGGGGCGTCCGGGGTGCTCGTGCTGCTGCTCGGACTTCCGTGGACGGCGCGGGGCCGGCTGCCGGAGCCCGTGGCCACGCACTGGAGCGGAACCCACCCGGACGGCTCGATGTCGCTGACGGCCGCGGCACTGGCCCCCGCCTGCGCCTGGGCGGTCGCGGTCGCCGCGGGCGCCGTCGCCCGCCGGCGCGGCGGGGAGCAGGCGCGGCCTTGGGCGGCCGCCGGACTCGCCTTCTGGGGTGTGCTCCTGACGGGCGCCCAGCTCTCGATCGTCTCCGCCAACCTCGACCGCGCGAGCTGGCAGGAGGCCCGGCCGCTGGGCGCCGAGGTGGCGCTGATCCTGGCGGCGGCGGTCGGCGCCGGCCTGGCGGCGTGGCGGCTCGCCCGGCGCGGGGCCCCCGGGCCGCGCGCCGTGACGGCCGCCGACGGACCGCGGCTCGAACTCCCGGACGGGCAGCGCGCCGTCTGGCTCTCCCGGGCGGCCAACCCCTGGCTCGGCCTGCTGGCCGCGGTGACGGGACTGGGCGCGGCGGGATCCGCGCTGGCCGGGTTCGCCGGGCTGGGCGGTCTGGCCTGGGCCATCGCCGCGCCGCTGGCGGTCGTCGCGGTGGCGGGAGCCGTCTGCTCGTCGGTGCGGGCGCGGGTCACCGAACAGGGCCTGACCGTGGCGTTCGGCCCGTTCGGCCGGCCCTCCCGGCACTGGGCGCCGGAGGAGATCGCCTCGGCCCGGTCCGAGCACCGCACCCCGGCCCAGGTGGGCGGCTGGGGCTACCGGCTGAGCGGCCTGGGCACCACGGTGATGCTGCGCCGGGGCGAGTGCCTGGTGGTCCGCCCCCGCAAGGGCGCGGACTTCGCGGTGAGCGTGGACGACGCCGAGCGGGGCGCCGCCCTGCTGAACGCCGTGACCGCCCACCGGAACGACACCCCGGCGCCGCCCACCTGAGCCCGAGGGCCGAGCCCGCGAGCCGGGCGCCCTCCCGACTCGCCCGGGAGGCCATCGCCCCGGGCGCCGCGGTCACCGAACGGCTGCGGCGGCCGGAGGAACGCGGCCCGGTCGCCCGCCGCACCGACGAGCTGTCCAGGGACAGCAGGGGGAGCACCCGGCCCCGACCCGGCGGCTCGGCCCCGGATCAGCCGCGGCGCTTGGGGCGGCCGCGGCGGGCGGCCGCCGAGCCGCCGGAGGAGGAGCCGGAGCCGCCGCGGGGGCGGCCGCCGCCGGTGGCGGTGCGGCCCGTGGTCGGTCGGCCGCCGGTGGACCTGCCCTTGCCCGCGCCCTTGGCGGAGCCGGGCTGCTGCTTCGCCGGGGGCTGCTGCTTCACCGGGGGCTGGGCCGCGGCGGCGGTCTGGCCGCGGCCGCGGGAGCTGTTGACCGTGCGGCCGCGCACGATGCCGATGAACTCCTCCACCAGGTCGGTGGTCAATTCCTCCGGCCAGGACAGCGCGACCCGGGACTGCGGGGCGTCCGTCATCGTCCGGTAGGTGAGGTCGCGCCGGTGGTGCAGGCGCGCCAGCGACTGCGGGACGAGGAGCACGCCGACGCCGGCCGCGACCAGCTCGATCGCGTCCGCCGTGGTCGCCGGGCGTTCGATGGCGGGCCGGCCGGGCAGCTGCTCCCATTCGAGGGTGTCGTCGAGCGGGTGGAAGACCACGTCGTCGGCGAGGTCCTCGACGGTGACCTCCTCGGCCGCCGCCAGCCAGTGGTCCTTCGGGAACACCACCACCGTCGTCTCGGTGTACAGCGGGATGGCGCTCAGACCGGTCCGGTCGACCGGCAGCCGCACCAGCGCCGCGTCCGCGTCGCCCGCCCGCAGCGTCGGCTCGCCGTCGGCGGCGTCCACCGCGACCAGGGCGAGCGGAACGTCCGGCAGCCGGTCCGACCAGACCCGCGCCCACTTGCCGGGGGTCACGCCCGGGACGTACGCCAGCCGGAACGAGGGTGTCACCTGCATCTCTGTCACCCGACCAAGGCTACCGACCGTGACGGGGGGCGGCGTCCGCTCGCTTACCCTGGTGACCATGACATCGCTCAAGCAGAAGACCACGCAGACCATGAAGCCGGCCACGGCGGCGAAGAAGCTCGGGGTCTACCTCGGCGCCACCCCCGCCGACTTCCAGTCGGGCGTGATCTCCCGCGAGGAGCTCACCGCCCTGCAGACCGAGCCGCCGCAGTGGCTGCAGGACCTGCGCCGCAACGGCCCGCACCCGCGGTCCGTGGTGGCCTCGCGCCTCGGCGTCTCGGCGTCCGGCCTGGCGCGCGGCGGCATCACGGAGGCGCTCACCACCGAGCAGATCGAGGAGCTGCGCGACGAGAACCCGGAGTGGCTCCGGCGCGAGCGCACGATCCAGGCGGAGGTCCGCAAGGAGGCCACCCGGGTCAAGGAGATGCACGAGAAGGAGGAGAAGCGGCGTCAGCAGGCCGCCGCCGCGGCCGAGCGCCAGCAGGCCCGCTGACCTGCGGCTTCACCGCCTTTTCGAATACGCTCCTCCCCCGGCCCCCCGGCGTTCGCGCCGGGGGGCCGTCGTCTGCCCGGAAGGGCTCCGGACGGCCTGGGCGGGATGCGCGCGGGGCGGTCGCGGGGCGGTCGCGGGGCGCGAACGGGCCGGGGGCCGGTCGGGTGGTGGCGCGGAGCCGGTCGGGTGACCCGGCCGACGTGTCGGCGGCGCAACGGCGCCCCCGGCGTGCGTCGGTGGAACGCGCCGCTCCCCGAGCGGCCCACGCCCTGTCCCCGGACCTGAGAGCCGCCGATGCCCCCCACCGCGCACCTGCGCCGCCTGCTCCCCACCGCCGTCTGCACCCTGGCCGCCGCCGTCCTCGCCGCCCCTGCGGCACACGCCGCGCCACCGGGTCGGGGAGGTGGGACGGGCACCGATCGGGGGGCCGTGATCGACTGGGACCGGGTGGCCGCCTGCGAGAGCGGCGGAAACTGGAGGATCAACACCGGAAACGGCTACTTCGGCGGCCTCCAGTTCGACCGGTCGACCTGGCGGGAGAACGGCGGCCTCGCCTACGCCCCGCGCGCCGACCTCGCCAGCCGCGAGGAGCAGATCGCCGTCGCCGACCGGCTCGCCGAACGGCGCGGCCTCAAGCCGTGGCCGGTCTGCGGCGCCCGCGCCACCCGCACCAGCGAGCGGCCGGCGGTCGGCACCCGGCCGGTCCACGAGGCGCCGCCCGCCGACGAGGAGGAGACCACGAGCGGGACGCCCGCCGCGCCTCCCCCCGCCGCGCCTGCCCCCGCCGACGGATCCGGCACCTGGACGGTGCGTCCCGGCGACACCCTGGACAGCATCGCCGAACGGTTCCGGCTCCCCGGCGGCTGGCCCGCCCTGTTCGAACGGAACCGGGCCGTACTCGGCGAGGACCCGGACCTCATCCAGCCCGGCCAGGAGCTGGACCTGCCGCTCTGACGCTCGCCGCGTCCACCCCGCCCCGCCCGCCCCGGGAGCGGTCCCCGTCAGCCCACCGTGGGCTGCCAGGGGCCGCGCTCGGGGCGGGCCTCCGTGGTGGAGCCGTCCGGCCAGGGCGGCATGGTGACGGCGACGATCCGCAGCGGGCCGGGGCTGTCCTCGTCCGCCCGGAACTGGAAGGCCGTCCCCAGCGGCACCGAGACCGATGTCCCCACCCGCAGCGCGTCCACGCTCTCCCGGCCGGACTGCCGCCGCCAGATCCGCCCGCTGCCGCCGGTGACGTGCCAGAGTTCCTCGACGGTGGTGTGCGACACCGCCCTGGTCACCGCGCCGGGGGCGAGTTCGAAGACCGCCTGGCTGCCGAGGCCGTCCAGGGCCAGCAGCGGCCGGACGACGGCGCCGTCCGGGGCGAGGACCACCGGGGCGTCCCCGGTCTCCGTGGTGCGGAACGGCTGCTCGCCCATGCCCACCCGACCCCTCTCCGCTCCGGCGGTGCCCCCCGGCCCGCCCCTTGGAGCCGATGGGACCACACCTCCGCCCGTCCCGCCAGGGCGCCGAAGGACACCCGGGAAGCCGTGGGCCCGGCCCCGACCTCGGCGGACCCCGGCGGGCGTCAGCCCGTGGCCACCTCCACGGCCCACGGCCGTACGAAGGGCCGGTTGAGGTGGGCGGTGGCGAGCACCGCCCTTGTGCGGCGGGCGTCGTCGAGGAGCTGCTCGCGGCTGCGGCGGGCCGTCGCGGGATCGGCCTCGTAGGCGTAGCGCACGGCGGGCGAGACCAGCTGGACGGCGTGCACCAGCACGTCCCCGGTGACCAGCAGCCGGTCGCCGCCGCCCTCGACCAGCACCGACTGGTGGCCCGGCGTGTGCCCGGGGGTCGGCAGCAGGGTGACCGCGCCCCCGGGGCCGGCCGGGCCGGCGAGCACCGTCCGGCCGTCGACCTCGGTCAACCGCCCGGCGCGGAGCAGCGGTTCGACGACGTAGGTGCGCGCCGTGCGGGTCGGCCCCAGCGCCGCGACCTCTGTGCGCTGGACCAGGTAGCGGGCGTTCGGGAACACCGGCACGCCCTCGGGGGTGACCGACCAGCCGTAGTGGTCCTCGTGCAGATGGGTCAGGACCACCGCCTCGACGTCCGCCGGGGAGATCCCGGCCCGCGCGAGCACCGCGGGCAGCCTGCCGGGGACGGGTGCCCAGCCGGAGGCCGGGCTGCCGACCGGGCCGATACCGGTGTCCACCAGGGTGACCCGGCCGCCGGGGCGGCGGACGGCGTGGCAGCGGAAGTCCGGCTCCCAGGTGTCGCCCGGGCCGAACGCCGCCGGGTCCAGCCGCCGGGCGCGCTCCCAGTCGGCGGCCGTCGCGTCGGGGAAGGCGGCCTGCCGGGTCCCCGGGAAGGGGCCGTGCGCGTCGAGCAGCGCCAGTACCTCGTAGCGGCCGAACCGCCGCACGGCGATGGCGGACCCGGTCGGCGCTGCGGCGGCCGGCGCTGCGGCGGCGGGCGTCGCGGCGGCCGACGGCCGGAGCGCCACCGTGCCGGCGAGGGCGAGCGCCCCGCGCAGCACCCGGCGCCGACCGGGCGCGGCGGAAGGGGCGGAAGGGGCGGTCGGATCGTTCATCGGGACTCTCATCGGGACTCCTCGGGCGGGGTACGGGCAGCACGGGGGCCGACGGACCGGGCCGGCGCCCCGACCCCCGTCCGGGGCGCCGGCCGTCTCCACCTTCCCGCCGTGCCCGCGCCCGCGGCTTGTCGTTTCTTGCGCGATCCGCCCCCGCCCGGGCAAGCCGCCGGTAGCCGCTTGCCTCCCGGCGGCGGTCGTGGCTGCCATGTCCGGCATGATCACGGGCCCCGGCACCCTGCGGTCCGGGCCCGGCTGGGTCGAGGCGGGCGGGCATCTGCTCGCCGGACTCGAACTGGCCGTGGAGAACGTGAACGGGGCCGGCGGGATCGCCGGACGACCGGTCGGCTTGGTGGTGCGGGACACCGCGGCCGACCCGCAGCGGGCCGCGGCCGTCGTCGACGACCTGGCCGGCCTGGGTGTGGCCGCTCTCGGGCTGCCGTACCTCTGCTCCTCGGCGGCCCTGGACACCCTCACCGACCGGCCGACCGCCCTGGTCGCGCGCCTCGCGCCGGCGCAGTCCCACGGCCGGCGGATCTTCGGGGCTTCCTTCTCGGCGCGGGCCACCCCCGGATCGCCGTGGCGGCCGAGCTCAGCGTCTACCGGGCATCCGGGACACCGGTCCTGCGCAACCACCTCGCTCCGCGCGGCGGCAGCGTCGTCGGGCTCGTCGACAGCCGCGCGACCGCCCTGCTCCTGCTGCCCGGCGCCCCGGCCGGTCAGCCGGGGTTCGCCGGCCGGCGGACGCTGCTGGGCGGTGACGGCGCCGCGATCCCGTTTCTGCGGTATCTGCCCGAACTCCTCTGGCCGCTCGGCGCGCGCGTCGGGGCGGCCCGGCGCGAGCGGCTGGCCGAGGCGCCGTCCTTCGTCGCCTACAAGGGATACGGCACGGTCGCCGTCCTCGCGGAGCCGCTGCGCTCCGGAGGCGCGGACCGGGAGCGCGTCGCGGTGGAGGGCGCCCGGGGGCGGACCCGGTTCTCCCGTGCGCCGGGCACCGGCGTCCGCCACCGGCGTCCGCCACCGGCGTCCGGCCGTGGGCCCGGCCGCCCGTCCAAGTCGCCGACCGGGATCCGGCGGACCTCGGCAACTTCCCTCCCCTGCACACCGGTTGAAAGGAGCGGCAGCCTGCGGCAGCGGGTAGGGTGCGGGCATGCCGGTGGAGCGCGCGTGCCTGTTGAACGGCGACGACCTGTTCCTCGCCGACGTGTCCTGCCAGGACCCGCCGCACGGGTGGACGGAGCTGCGGCCGGCGCCGGTGTTCGGGCTGGTGCTGGTGCGGCGCGGGATGTTCCGGGGGCGGGCCGACGGGCTCGAGCAGGTCCTGGACCCGGCCTGCGTGTACGTCGAACGGATGGGCTGCGAGCAGCAGTTCGCGCACCCGTGCGGCGGCGACCGCTACACCGAGCTGGTGCTCTCCGAACCCCAGGTGGCCGACCTGCTGGGCGGCGATCCGGAGGTGCCGCAGGGGCTGGTGTTCACCACGCCCCGGATGGCGGTGGCCCACCGGCTGCTGGCCGCCCGGGCGCGCGACGGGGCGGATGCCTTCGAACTGGCCGAACGCGCCCTGGCGTTGGCGGGCGAGGTGCTGTCGGCGCTGGCCCCGGCGGCCAGGGTCGAGAGCGGCCGTCCGGTCCGGGACACCGAGCGCCGACGGCTGGTGGACGCCGCACGAGCGGCGCTGGCGGCCGACCTCGGCCTCGGGCTGGACGAGCTCGGGCGGGCGGTCGGCTGTTCGCCGCACCACCTGAGCCGGATCTTCCGGGCCGCGACCGGCGAGGGGATCGCCCGCTACCGCAACCGGCTGCGGGTCACCCTCGCGCTGGAGCGGCTGACCGAAGGTGAGACGCGACTCGCCGCGCTGGCGCAGGAGTTGGGGTTCAGCGACCAGGCGCATCTGACCCGGGTGGTGCATCGGACCGCCGGCCTGCCGCCCGGCCGGCTGCGCGCGCTCCTCGGCCCGGCCGGCCGGGGGCCCGGCGGGCGGGCGTAGGCTCGGCGGATGCCCTCCGCTGCCTCCCCCTCCGCCCCGCTGACCAGCCTGCACGACCGCACGGCGCTCGCCGACCGGTTCGGCCGCGACCCGGAGCTGCATCTCTTCGAACTCGGCGATCTGGACGAGCCGTTCTGGTCGCACACCGCCTGGTACACCGCCTCGGCGGACGGCCCGGTGGCGCTGCTGTACGCGGTCGGGGAGGTGCCCACGCTGCTGGGTCTGGCCAGGCCCGAGCGCGCCGGCGAGCTGGCCGGGCTGCTGCGGGCGATGTGCCAGGTCCTGCCCCGGCGCCTGCTCGCCCACCTCACCGCCGGCGGGGTGGACGCCCTGGCACCGGACTACCGCGCCGAGCACCGGACGGCGATGCTGCGGATGGCGCTCACCGACCGCACCGCCCTCGCGCCCCACCTCGGGCCCGGCGCCGCGCCGGTCGCGCCGCTCGGCGCGGCGGACCTGCCGGACCTGCTCGCCCTGTTCGCCGCCGGGTACCCGGGCAACTGGTTCGACGAGCGGATGCTGACCGCCGGCCCGTACGTCGGGGTCCGGGACGACGCGGGCCGGCTGATCGCCACGGCCGGCGTGCACGTGTCCTCCCCCGAACGGCGGGTGGCGGTGATCGGCAACGTCACCACCCACCCGGAGGCCCGCGGCCGCGGCCTCGCCGCCGCCTGCACGGCCCGCCTCTGCGAACTCCTCGCGGAGGGCGGCGCCGACCACATCGGCCTGAACGTCCGCGCCGACCACCCCACCGCCCTCGCCCTCTACCACCGCCTCGGCTTCACCACCGTCACCCCGTACGACGAGGCGGTCCTCACGGCGACCTGACCCCCAGCCCAGAAAGTCGGACCCGCCAACTTCCCACGCCCAGCGGCACGCACCCGTCAGCCGAACACGGCCGGAGCAAAGCCTCGCCCCCCGGCGGGGAAGTCGGACCCGCCGACTTCCCACGCCGGGGCGAGTCCGGGGAGTGGGTGAGGAGGGCGGCTGTGGCCACGCGCAAGGACGGCGATGCCCGGCCCGGCGCAGAAAGTCGGACCCGCCGACTTCCCACTCCCGCCACGCCCAGCGGCACGCACCCGTCAGCCGAACACAGCCGGAGCGAAGCCTCGCCCCCGGCGCAGAAAGTCGGACCCGCCGACTTTCCACGCCGGGGCGGGTCAGCGGGTGGCGGGCCAGGAGAGGGTGGCGGTCAGGCGGGGGCGGAGGGCGGGGTCGAGGACGGCGGGGGTGGGGTCGGTGGCGGTGGCGGTGAGGGTGTGGACGCGGCCGCGGGGGCCGGGGAGGGGGACGGTGGCCAGGTTGACCTCCGTGCGGCCGCGCAGTTGCGGGAGTTCGCGCCCGTCCACCGACCAGGTGAGGACGGTGCCGGCCACCGGGAGGTCGACGGTGAGCCGGTCGGCGCGGGTGAGCGGGGTGCCGGCCGGGGTGGGGCTGGTGAGCGGGACGGCGTGCCGGTAGAACCCGGCGATCATCGCCTCCCGCCCGGGCAGGTTGAACTCCCGCCCCAGCGAGCGCATCACCGAGTTCTCGGTGGGCCGGTACAGCCCCTTGGGGTAGTAGCCGCCGCCCTCGTAGCCGCCGACCACTCCCCCGTCGGGCGAGGTCCGGCCGAGCCACAGGTACCACTTGGTGTGGTCGCGGGCCAGCCGGTCGGCGGTGGACAGGCTGATGTTGGGCTCGTCCGGCTCGCCCAGCTCGGCCGGGTAGACGTCGTCGCCGTCGTAGAAGTACTCGTCGGCGAGCTTGCCGAGCGAGTGGCCGGTCTCGTGCACGGCGATCTGGCCGGCCCTCGGGTTGCCGCCCGCCACGGTGGCGATGCCGTCGTAGCCGAGCGGGGAGGCGACGTTGTAACCGGCGCCGCCGTACTTGGCGGTGTTGGCGACGACGAGGACGAGGTCGGCCTGCGGGGCCTTGGCGGCGTAGGTCTCGACGGCCTTGGTGTCGACGCAGAGCAGGCGCTCGATGTCGTCGCACCAGAAGTAGGAGCCGAGGGCGGTGGTGCGGACGGTGGTGCGGTTCGGGTCGCCGGTGATGCCGGACTCGGCGGAGACGGTGGCGACCGCCCAGACGTTGAACAGGCCGCGGTAGGCGGCGTAGGGCTCGACGGCGCTCAGCTCCTGCCACTTGGCGGCGGCGTCGGCGCGGAACTTCTCCTGCTCGTCGGCGGTGTAGCCGTCGCCGATGACGACGACGTCGACCTTGCCCGCCGGCTCGCCGTTGCGCAGCACCGTGGTGACCTCGCCGTCCCCGGCGGCGGGTGCGAGCCCGGGCCGGCCGGCGGCCAGGTACGGGGAGGCGGCGGGCACGGTGGCCCGGCCGATCGAGCCGTCCTCGCCGAACACCTCGACGCCGTGCCGGGCGCCACCCGACGGCGAGGGCCCGGCGGCGGACGCGACGGCGGGGGCGCTGCCGAGGGCGACGAGCGCGAGGGCGCCGGTCAGGGCGATCGAGCCGAACCTGCGATGGCGCACGGGTGTTGCTCCTCTGCGGGGTGGGGCCGATGGGTACGCCATGGTAGGCATCTGACGACCCATCGGCACAACCCCTCACCCGACGTGCACGCGAGGGCGGTGGGCCGGGTCCGGCTCGGCCTCGCGCAGGACCTCGCGGGTGACGGGCGCGACCTCACCCTGCCCGAACAGGAAGAAGCGCAGGAACTGGGCGAACGGGTTGCCCTCGGTCCACTCGAAGTAGATGTGCGGCTGCTGGCCGGTGCGGTCGCGGACGGTGAGGAGCAGGGCGGCGAGGGCGTTGGGCACGCTGGAGCTCTCCAGGCTGAGCACCCGGTAGCGGTCGTGCAGGACCTCGCCGTGCACGGTGAGCACCGCCTCGAACTCGGACGGGTCGCGGACCGTCACCTCGACGAAGACCAGGTCGTCCTCGGCGGGGATGTCGTTGTCGGCGCGGATCTGGTGCTTCTTCTCCTGGTACTCGGCGAGGTCGCGGCTCTTCGCCTCGTTGGCGATCAGCCGCAGCGGCCGGTGGGTGTAGTCGCGCACGAAGCGCTCGGCGGACTGGTCGAACACGACGTCGGTGACCCGCAGTTCGAAGGCGCGCTTGAGGCGGGAGAGGAAGGAGACGAGCATGATGGCCGCGATGAAGCAGGCGCCGATCTTCACGCCGTCCGGCCGCTCGGCGATGTTGAGGGCCGTGGTGTAGACGAAGACGGCCGCGATGACCGCGAAGCCGATGGTCCAGCCGCGCTGGCGGGCGGCGCGGGCCGCGATGGTGACGGCGATGGCGGCGGAGCTGATCAGCACCAGGACGCCGGTGGCGTAGGCGCCGCCCTGGGCGTCCACACTGGCGTCGAAGATCCAGGTGACCAGGAAGGCGATCAGGGTGAGCACGATGACCATCGGCCGCACCGCCTTCGCCCAGTGCGGGGCCATGCCGTAGCGGGGCAGGTAGCGCGGCAGCAGGTTGAGCAGGCCGGCCATCGCGGAGGCGCCGGCGAACCAGAGGATGGCGATGGTGGAGAGGTCGTAGACGCTGCCGAAGGTGTTGCCCAGGTACTCGTGGGCCAGGTAGGCGAGCGCCCGGCCGTTGGCCTGGCCGCCCTTCTCGAAGGCCTCCTTGGGGATCAGCAGGGTGGTGATGAAGCTGGTGGTGATCAGGAAGACGCTCATGATCAGGGCGGCGGTGGTGAGCAGCTTGCGGGCGCCGCGGATCCGGCCGGTGGGGCGTTCCTCGGTGTCGTCCGGGTCGCCCTCGATGAGCGGCATGACGGCGACGCCGGTCTCGAAGCCGGAGAGGCCGAGCGCCAGCTTGGGGAAGGTCACCAGGGCGACGCCGACCATCGCGACGACGTTGCCGTGCTCGGCGGTGAGCGCGTCCGCCCAGTCGCCGACCACGTGCGGGGACTTGAGGACGTGGTAGAAGCCGGTGACGACGACCACCACGTTCAGCGAGAGGTAGACCGCGACCAGGACGACCGCCAGCCCGATCGCCTCACTGAAGCCCTTGAGGAAGACGGCGCCGAGCAGGGCTACCAGCACCAGGGTGATGAGGACCTGATGGCCGGTCAGGGCGCTGTTCAGGTGGGGGTTCTCGACCAGGTGGGCGGTGGCGTCGGCCGCGGACAGGGTGATGGTGATCATGAAGTCGGTGGCGGCGAAGCCGAGCAGGGCGAGGACGAAGAGCTTGCCCTTCCAGAACGAGAGCAGGCGTTCCAGCATCGCGATCGAGCCCTGACCGTGCGGGCTCTCCACGGCCACCCGGCGGTAGACGGGCAGGGCGCCGCAGAGGGTGACCACGACGAGCACCACGGTGGCCACCGGGGAGAGCAGACCGGCCGCGAGGGCGGCGATGCCGGGTTGGTAGCCGAGGGTGGAGAAGTAGTCGAGGCCGGTCAGGCACATCACCCGCCACCAGGGGCGGCCCCGTTCGGCGGGGGCCTGGGCGTGCGGGCCGGGGTGCTGCTTGGCCATGTCGGAGAGGCCTTCCAGCAGCCAGGCGCGGAACCGCCGTTCGCGCGGGGTGCCCCCGCCGACCGAGCCGGGGACCGGCGTCCCGCCGCCCGGGCCGTACGAGCCGCCCGCGCCGTCCGCACCCGAGGAAGCCACCCTGCACCCCTTGTCCACGGCCCCGAAGCCGTCCGGCCGACGGCAGGGCGACAGGCTATGCGACCGGGCCGCCGACCTGCGGGAACGCCTCGGCGGTGTCCCCTCATCGGGCCAGTGCGGGACGCGGCGCGGGCGGGGCGGGCCGCACGTGCGGGAGCCCCCGGGCGGTTCCGGGGGCTCCCGTGATCGGCGGACGGACGGTCAGCGGAAGGTGCGCAGCCGGAGGCTGTTGCCGACCACGAAGACCGAGGAGAAGGCCATCGCCGCACCGGCGATCATCGGGTTGAGCAGCCCGGCGGCGGCCAGCGGCAGGGCGGCGACGTTGTAGCCGAAGGCCCAGAACAGGTTGCCCTTGATGGTGCCGAGGGTCCTGCGGGAGAGCCGGATGGCGTCGGCGGCCGAGCGCAGGTCGCCGCGGACGAGGGTGAGGTCGGCGGCCTCGATGGCGGCGTCGGTGCCGGTCCCCATGGCGAGGCCGAGGTCGGCCCGGGCGAGCGCGGCGGCGTCGTTGACGCCGTCGCCGACCATCGCGACGACCTTGCCCTCGCCCTGCAACCGCTGGACCACCGCGACCTTGTCCTGCGGCAGCACCTCGGCGATCACGTCCTCGGCCGGGATGCCGACCTCGGCGGCGACGGCCTGGGCGACCAGCCGGTTGTCCCCGGTGAGCAGCACCGGGCGCAGGCCGAGGGCGCGCAGTTCGGCGATGGCCTCGGCGCTGGTGGGCTTGACCGCGTCGGCGACCTCCAGCACGGCCCGCGCCTCGCCGTCCCAGCCGACCGCGACGGCGGTGCGGCCGGCGGCCTCGGCGGCCCGCTTGGCCTCGGCGAGCGCGGCGGGCAGGTGCTGCGACCACGCGGCGAGCAGGGCTTCCCGGCCGGCGACCACGGCGTGGCCGTCCACGACGCCCTGGACGCCCAGGCCGGGGACGTTCTCGAAGCCCTCGACGGCGGGCAGGGCGCCGAGCCTCTCGGCGGCCGCGGCGGCGACGGCGGCGGCGATCGGGTGCTCGGAGGCGTGTTCGACGGCGCCGGCCAGGCGCAGCGCCTCCTCCTCGCTGACGCCCTCGGCGGTGCGCACGGCGAGCAGGGTCATCCGGCCGGTGGTGACGGTGCCGGTCTTGTCCAGGACCACGGTGTCGACGCGGCGGGTGTTCTCCAGTACCTCGGGGCCCTTGATGAGGATGCCGAGCTGGGCGCCGCGCCCGGTGCCGACGAGCAGCGCGGTCGGGGTGGCCAGGCCCAGGGCGCACGGGCAGGCGATGATCAGCACGGCGACGGCGGCGGTGAAGGCGGCGGTCCAGCCCTCGCCGGTGCCGAGCCAGTACCCGAGGGTGGCCAGGGCCAGGGTGATGACGACCGGCACGAAGACGGCGGAGATCCGGTCGGCGAGCCGCTGGGCGGCGGCCTTGCCGCTCTGGGCGTCCTCGACGAGCTTGGCCATCCGGGCGAGCTGGGTGTCGGCGCCGACCCGGGCGGCCCGGACGACCAGGCGGCCGCCGGCGTTGACGGTGGCGCCGGTGACGGCGTCCCCGACGCCGACCTCGACGGGCACGGACTCGCCGGTGAGCATCGAGGCGTCGACGGCCGAGGCGCCCTCGACCACCACGCCGTCGGTGGCGATCTTCTCGCCGGGGCGGACCACGAACAGCTCGCCGACGGTCAGCTCGCCGACCGGGACGCGGACCTCGGTGCCGCCGCGCAGGACGGTGACGTCCTTGGCGCCGAGGTGCAGCAGCGCCTTGAGCGCGGCGCCCGCGGTGCGCTTGGAGCGGGCCTCGAAGTAGCGCCCGGCCAGGATGAAGGCGGTGACGCCGGCGGCGGCCTCCAGGTAGATGTTGGACGAGCCGTCGCTGCGGGCGATGGTGAACTCGAAGCCGTGCCGCATGCCGGGCATCCCGGCGTGGCCGAGGAACAGCGCCCAGAGCGACCAGAGGAAGGCGGCGCCGGTGCCGAGCGAGACCAGGGTGTCCATGGTCGCGGCGCCGTGCCGGGCGTTGGTCCAGGCGGCCTTGTGGAAGGGCCAGGCCGCGTAGGTGACGACGGGGGCGGCGAGGGTGAGCGAGAGCCACTGCCAGTTGTCGAACTGGAGGGCGGGGACCATCGCCATCGCGATGACGGGGACGGCCAGGGCGAGCGCGGTGATCAGCCGTTGGCGCAGCGGGGCGAGCTCGTCGGCGGGTTCGGCGCCGCCGTCCGCGCCGGCGGGCTCGGGGGTGGCGGGGCGGGGCACGGCGGCGGTGTAGCCGGTGGCCTCGACGGTGGCGATGAGGTCGGCGACCTCGACGGCGCCGGTGACGCTCACCCTGGCCTTCTCGGTGGCGTAGTTGACGGTGGCGGTGACACCGTCCATGCGGTTGAGCTTCTTCTCGATCCGGGCGGCGCACGAGGCGCAGGTCATGCCGCCGATCTGGAGTTCCACCTCGGTGGAGGCGGGTGCCTGGGTGGTCATCTGGGCTCCTCGTGGGTCGTCGGTGGGGCGGGTGGGACGGGTGGGGCGGGTTCAGGTCCGGGGCCCGATACCCCCAGGGGGTTCGGAGAGGGGCGGCTCCGGCCGGAGGCCGGGCCCCGGGCCCGCCGGGCGGTCAGGCCCGGCCGGTGAGCGCGTAGCCGGCGTCGTCGACGGCGGCGGCCAGGGCCGCCTCGCCCAGCTCCGTGCCGGCGGAGACGGTGACCAGGCCGGCCGCGACGTCGACGCGCACGGCGGTGACGCCGGGGAGGGCGGAGACCGCCCTGGTGACGGCCTGCTCGCAGTGGCCGCAGGTCATCCCGGCGACGGCGTAGACGGTCGTGACGGCGGCGGGGTCGACGGTGGCGGTCGCGCCGGTGGAGCAGGTGCCGTCGGTGGAGCAGCAGGACATGGGTTCCTCCATGAGGTCGATCGGGGCCGTCGTACCCGGTGGGGGTATCGCTCGGCGATGGCTCCTTTATACCCCTGGGGGGTATGCCGTGCAACCCCTCGGCCCTCGCGGCCCCTCCTTGACTCTATACCCCCTAGGGGTATCTAATCGAGGGCGTCGGAGGACCAGCTCGACGATCCCGGGAGATCCCCCATGACCGGCTACCACCACGAGAAGGACCAGGTGCAGCGCAGGCTGCGCCGGGTCGAGGGCCAGATCCGCGGACTGCAGCGGATGGTCGACACGGACAGCTACTGCATCGAGGTGCTCACCCAGATCTCGGCCGTCACCAAGGCGCTCCAGTCGGTCGCGCTCCAGCTGCTCGACGACCACCTCGGCCACTGCGTCCAGGACGCCATCGCCAAGGGCGGCGCCGACGCGGACGCCAAGGTCACCGAGGCCTCGCAGGCGATCGCCCGCCTGATGCGGGCCTGAGGCGCACCCGGGCCCGCCCTGTCCACCGCCCCCGCCCGCACCCCCGTCCGAAGCCACACCCGCGCCCCCGCCCATGCCCGCGCCGCAAGGAGTCCGCCATGAACACCGCCCTGAAGATCGCCGCCTTCGCCACCGGAGTGACCACCGCCTTCGGCGCCGCGTACGGCGTCGGCCACCTCACCGGCGACGGCACGCCCGACCCGCGCCCCGCGAGTGCCGCGCACGCCGGGCACACACCGGCCCCCGCCGCCACGGACGCGGCAGCCGCAGCCGCAGCCGCAGCCGCAGCCGCCGAGCAGCGTCCGGGCGGTCTGCAGGTCTCGGAGCGCGGCTACACGCTCGCCCTGGAGAACCCCTTCGTCACCGCCGGCGCCCCGACCGAGCTGCGGTTCCGCATCCTCGGCGCCGACGGTCGGCCGGTCACCGACTACCGCCCGGCGCACGAGAAGGACCTGCACCTGATCGTCGCCCCGCGCGACCTCGCCACCTTCCAGCACCTGCACCCCGTCCGCGCCGCCGACGGCACCTGGAGCGCGCCCGTCGCCCTGCCGGCCGCCGGGGATTACCGGGTGTTCGCCGACTTCACCCCGGCCGCCGACGCCGAGGGCCTGACCCTGGGCGCCGACCTGCACGCCGCCGGCGAGCTGCGCCCGGCACCGCTGCCCGGCACCGGACGGACCGTCACCGTCGACGGCTACACGGTGACCCTGGACGGCGAGCTCACCCCGGGCCGGGCCGGGCGGCTGACGCTGAGCGTCGGCCGGGACGGCCGGCCCGTCACCGACCTCCAGCCGTACCTCGGCGCGGCCGGCCACCTGGTCGCGCTGCGCGCCGGCGACCTCGCCTACCTGCACGTCCACCCCGACGGCCAACTGCCCGAGGGCGCCGCCACGGCCGGCGGTCCGGCGATCACCTTCACCACCACGGCGCCCAGCGGCGGCGAGTACCGGCTGTTCCTGGACTTCCGGCACGAGGGCACCGTGCACACCGCCGCCTTCACCCTCCCCGTCGGCGGCGCACCGGCGCCCGCCCCGGAGGCGCCCGCACCGACCACCGCGACCGCCGGTCACGACGCCGCGGGACACCGGCACTGACCCCGCACCGGCACTGACCCCGCACCGGACACGCAGAAGGCCCCGCACCGGAGGAAACCCTCCGGTGCGGGGCCCGTTCGCGAGTCACCGCACGGCGGCCCGCTCAGCCGAAGTAGCCGAGCGCACCCACCGCGCACAGACCGCCGGCGCCCATGAACACCGGCATCAGCACCTTCAGCTCCACCCAGCTGCCGGCCCGGAACCGCATCCCCTTCGGCGGCCCGATCGGGTACCAGCGCCTGCGGCCGATCGGGATCGGCCACAGCACGGGGCAGCCAGAGACGGTCAGCGCGTCGCCCAGGCAGTGCACCAGCGCGCCGAGGGTGATCGGCAGGCCGATCCACAGGTACTCCTGCCCCGGCTGGTCGAACAGCCAGAGCGCGCCGTTGCCGGGCTTGTCCAGCACCCCGGTGATCACCCAGGTGCCGGCCGCGCCGAGCAGCCAGACCAGTACGTCGCTGGAGACCCGGGCCTGGCGCCACAGCAGGCCCTCGATGGCCAGCACCATGTGCACGAAGAGCACCACCAGCACGCCCCACCGTCCGCCGTACACGGTGACGGCCGACGCGCCCGCGCCGCACAGCACCGCCCAGACCCAGGTGTGGGTCAGCGTGCGGTGGCCGCCGGAGCGGCGCGGGTCGTGCCTGCTGCGGGTCGCCTTGTAGACGGCGTAGGAGAGGTTGTCGATCACCTCGCAGAGGATGCGCGACACCGGGCCGAACGCCCGGGATATGGTCGCCGCCTTGTGGTCGAGGTCCGGCGCGAGCGCGGCGCCCGCGCAGATCAGCGCCCCCGTCAGCAGCACCGGCCAGGGCATCGGTTCACCCATGGCCTCCGCGATCGCCCCCACGCCCAGCCACGCCGCCGCGCCGGACAGCGAATGCGCCGGTCCCATCATCTTCTCGGCTCCCGCCCTCGTCCCGAACCGCCCATCGCGAGGGCTTCGCGAGGGCCTGACCCGGCGGCAGCATAGTCGCCCATGATCGAAAACATCGGAAGCCGCGAATTCACCCGAATGGCGGATGGGATTCAGCGGCGAGGGGGAGGCCGCCGAGCAGGCACGCTGACGCAGCGTCACCCCTGAGGATGGTTTCGCGGCCCGGGCGCGTCGCGGGTGCCCCGGGCGTGCGCCCGGCGGGCCGTTCCGGCAAGTGGTCCGGGGAATCCCCGCCGGACCGGCCCTTCCCGGCGGTCCGCCGGGCCCCTACGCTCGACCGGGTGACCAACACCGTGGACTTCTACTTCGACCCCGTCTGCCCGTTCGCCTGGATCACCTCCCGCTGGATCCTGGAGGTCGAGAAGCACCGGGACCTCGACCTCACCTTCCGGGTGATGAGCCTGTCGGTCCTCAACGAGGGCCGCGAGGGCCTGCCCGAGCGCTACCGGCAACTGCTCGCCACCGGCTGGGGCCCGGTCCGGGTCTGCACCGCCGCCGCCGAACAGCACGGCGTCGAGGTGCTGCGCGACCTCTACACCGCGCTCGGCACCCGGCTGCACATCGAGGACCGCGAGGCGGACGACAAGCTCGTCCGGGAGGCGCTGGCCGAGACCGGCCTCCCGGAGGAGCTGGCGGAGGCCGCGCACGCCACCGAGTGGGACGAGGCGCTGCGCCGCAGCCACCACGCGGGCATGGACCCGGTCGGCGAGGAGGTCGGCACCCCGACCATCCACGTCGACGGCACCGCGTTCTTCGGGCCGGTGCTCAACGCGATCCCGCGCGGGGAGGAGGCCGTCCGGGTCTTCGACGGCGTCCGGCTGCTCGCCGGGAACCCGGCGTTCTTCGAACTCAAGCGCACCCGGACGGGGTCGCTGGACTTCAGCTGAGCGGCCCCCGGGGGCCGGGCGCCGTCGCCCGCCCGGCCTCCGCCGCGCCGGCCCGCACCGCGCCGCCCGCCACGGTGCCGGCCTCCACGGTGCCGGCCTCCGCCGCGCCGCGCCAGCGCGGCCACGACAGCGTGGTGAGCGCGCGCAGCAGCCACTCCACCGGCCCGTACGGGTGCCGGGCCAGCCACCAGCGGCAGCACACCGCCTGCGCCGCGAACAGGGCGACGCCGATCGCCGCCACCCCGGCCGGCGCCACCCGCCCGACCAGCCCGGCCCCCACCCCGGTGAACACGAGCACGCAGACCAGCGACTGCGTCAGGTAGTTGGTCAGGGTCATCCGCCCGGGCGGCGCCAGCACCGCCACCAGCCGCCGGCCGTGCCGCCCGCGCGCGAGGCGCAGCACGGTGGCCGCGTACGCCGCGGCCAGCAGCGGCGCGGTGACCACGTCCACCCCGAGCGCGAACACCTGGACCGAGGGGCCGGGGTGTCCGAGCGCCGACCAGGTGTAGACGCCCGCGCCGAGCAGCCCCAGCGGGAAGCCCACGGCCTGCAGCCGGCGCAGCGTCCGGTCGTGCCGGGCGAGGTCGCTCAGCGCCCGGTGCCGGCCGGCCGCCAGCCCGAGCAGGAAGGCCGCGAGGGCCGCCGGGGCCTGGAAGAACACCAGCAGGAACACCACGCTCGGCAGCTGGTCGAGATGGGCCCCGACCACCGACCCGAAGCCGCCGCGCAGGGCCTCGGTGGCCCGCTGCGCGTCGGCCGCGGCGACGGCCGGGTCCCCGCCGTCGGCACCGCGCAGGGCCAGGGCGAGCAGCAGGTAGGCGGCGCAGGTCACCGTGAACAGCACGACGGCCGTGCGCACGGCGGTGCGCGGCCGGATCCGGTGCAGCGCCAGCAGGATCAGCCCGAGCACCGCGTAGGTGGTGAGGATGTCGCCGGGGAAGAGCAGCACGGCGTGCAGCCCCCCGAGCACGAACAGCCCGGCCAGGCGCCGCAGGAAGCGCGGGGTGAAGCGGGCTCCGCGCCGTTCGGCGGAGTCCAGTTGCAGGGTGAAGCTGTAGCCGAAGAGGAACGAGAACAGCAGGAAGAACTTGGCCTCGAACAGCAGCGCCACCACGGCCCGCACGCCGGTGTCGAGCGGCGAGCCGAAGCCGGGCTCGTCGACGCCGGTGCCGTGGAAGGCGGAGGCGAGGTAGGTGATGTTGACGGTCAGGATGCCGAACAGCGCGAATCCGCGCAGCGCGTCGACGTCCGCGAGCCGCCCCGGACCGGCCCTCTCCCGGTCCGGGGCGGCGGTGGTCGCGGCGGGTCGGGTCTGCTCCATGGAATCCCCTCCAGAAACTATCGCGATGCAAACGCTCGTTCTGAGCATGAACGTTATAGGATCGATCACGCAAGTTCGAGCGAGAGGGGCGCACCATGAGGGGAACCACGGACGGGAACGGCGGACCGACGCTGCTGCGCGCGGTGCCGACCGGGGCCGAGGCGCGGGTCGCCGCGCTGTACTGGGAGGCGTTCGGCCGCAAACTCGGCCCGGCGCTCGACCCGCCCGACTCCGGGCGCGCCTTCATCGCCGAACACCTCCACCACGACCGCGGCATCGTCGCGGTGCACGGCGGGGAGGTCGTCGGCGTGGCGGGCTACCAGCTCGGCGGGCGCGGCCTGACCGGCGGCGACGTCGGGGACGTGCTGGCCGCCTACGGCCTGTTCCGCAGCCTGCCCCGGCTCGCCGTCCTCGCCCTCTTCGAGCGCACCCCCGAACCGGGCGAGCTGGTGATGGACGGCATCGCCGTGGACGCCGGGCGGCGCGGCCTGGGCATCGGCGGACGGCTGCTCACCGAGGTCACGGCGGTCGCCGCCGAGCACGGCTGCCACCGCGTCCGGCTCGACGTCATCGACGTCAACCCGCGCGCCCGCGCCCTCTACGAGCGGCACGGCTTCACCGCCGCCCGCACCGAGCGGACCCCCTACCTGCGCACGCTGCTGGGCTTCGGCGCCGTCACGACGATGCACCGCCCGGTCACCCCGGCCGACGCCCGCGCCTGACCGGACGTAAGGGGCCGCCGGCCGGCGGGCGCCGCGTCGCACGGCCGTCAAGACGGTCGGCGCCCTGCCGGGCCGGAAGCGGGGCGCACGGGCCCGGGCGAACTGCCGGCGGGGAGCGGCAGACCGTCACCGTCCGCCGCTCCGACGCCGAGGGAAACGGCCCGCCGCCCCCGTCGGCGCGATGCCGGGAGCGGACGGCGAGGCCACCCGGCTCGCCGCCGGCCCCCGGCTCGGCGACACGGCGCGCCGCGTCGGCGACCGGACGATCGCCGCGCTCTCCGACCTCGGGCAGCCGTTCCTCCCCCGGCTGGACCGCCCCGGCAAGCGGTACGCCCTGCCGGGCGGGCCGAGCCGGGTGACCTCGCCGGCCGTCGGCCCGGCGACTCCCGGCCGACGGCGCCCCGGCCGGGAGCGCCGAGCTGATCGCGCAGACCCGCCTCGACCGCTCCGGCCTCACCCCGGCGGGCTTCCGGCCGGGCGACGGCGGGCTGCTGCTCCGGGTCCCGTCGAGCCCGCCGGCCCTGCTGGGCGCCGAGAGCCTCCTGGTGCCGGCGGACTTCGACCGGCTCCACCGGGGCCTCTGCGCGGTCCGCGCGGTCCGCTACGCCCGGGCCGAGTGGGAGAACACCTTCTCCGACTCGGCCCTACGCCGACCCCTGCGGCCGACCGGCCCCGAGCGCCGCGCCCGGGCGCCAGAGGCGCGGCCCGGGGATGGGTCAGCCCGACTGCGCGCCGTAGACGTGCTCGACGGCGAGGACCATGAGGACGCGCCGCTCGGCGACCATGGCGGCCCGGTACTCGTCCCAGTCCGGGTGCTCGCCGGCGGCGCGCCGGTAGTAGTCGACCAGGGCCGCCACCTCCGGCCCGGCGGGGTCGGCCGACGGGCCGACCAGGGTGACCGTGCCCTCGGCGGTGGCCCAGGCCCACCCGTCGGCGCGGGTGACCTCCAGGGCGGCGCGCGGGTCGCGGCGCAGGTTGGCCGTCTTGGCGCGGCCCTCCGCCATCGAGACGTAGAGCCGCTCGGCGGCCCGGTCGTAGAACGGCATCACGGGCGAGAGCTGGGGCCGCCCGTCGGACTTGAGCGTGGCCAGCACGCCGAGGCGGCTCTCGGCGAGCAGGGTGCGGGGATCGAAGGTCGTCGTCATGGCGGTCATTCTCCGCCGTCCGGACCGGCGGGCGGCGCAGGTCGGCGGAACTGCTCGATCAGCGCCGCGTAGCTCTCGCCGCCCCGCCCGGCCGCCAGTGCCCGCCCGGCCAGCGCCCGGACCAGGTCGGGGAGTTCGGTGCTCACGCCGAGGGCCGCGCTCTCCTCGGCGAGGTGGTCCATCGCGGCGGCGTGGGTCTCCAGGGTGGCGTCGTCGGCCGGGTAGGCGCCGGCGTCGATCTGGCGGGCGTAGTCGGCCAGCCAGCCGGCCACCGTCACGGTCGAGCGGGCAGCGAGCGGGGCGAAGGCCGCCGCGTCCGCACCCGCCGCGCCGAGCAGCGCGGCGCCGTGCAGGAAGCCGTTCAGGACGCTCCACATCAGCCCGAGCACGGCGGCGTCGTGCAGCGCGGACAGACCGTGGTCCTCGCCCAGGTGGGTGGTGGCGTCCGGGGCGAGGCTGCGCAGCGCGGGCGCGTGGCGCTCGAAGTCGGCCTGGGCGCCGCTGTACAGCACCACGGCCTCGGGCGTGCCGATGGCCGGCGGCACGGCCAGGATCGCGCCGTCCAGGTACCCGCCGCCCGCGGCGGCCACCCGGGCGGCGTGCTCCCGGGCCCCGGCGGCGGTGCCGGAGGTCAGGTCGACCAGGACGCGGCCGGCGAGCAGGCCCCGGTCGGCGGCGTCGAGCCGGTCGAGCAGCGCGCGGACGGCGGTGTGGTCAAAGACGCACACCACCACCAGGCCGGCGGCGCCCACCGCCTCCTCGGGCGTCGCGGCGGGGCGGGCCCCTGCGGCGGCGAGCTCGTCGGCCTTGCCGGGGGTGCGGTTCCACACCGTGGTGGGGTGCCCGGCGCGCAGGAACGCCCCCGCCAGCGCCCGCCCCATCAGCCCGAGGCCGAGGACGGCCACGGGAACGTCTTTCGCTGATCCGTTCCGATCGTCGATCATGGCGCCATCCTCGGCCTTCACACCGGTGTGAAGGTCAAGCGGCGAACGGAAACTGACGCCGGATCAGCGCTTGAGGTAGGCGAGGACGGCGAGGACGCGGCGGTTGTCGTCGGCGGAGGCCTCGATCCGCAGCTTGCCGAAGATGCTCGCGGTGTGCTTGGCGACGGCGCTCTCGCCGATGTGCAGGGTGTGCATGATCGCGGCGTTGGAGCGGCCCTCGGCCATCAGCCGCAGCACCTCGTGCTCGCGCGGGGTCAGCTCGGCGGTGTTGCCGCGGGCGTCGCTGCGGGCCAGCAGCTTGGCGATCACCTGCGGGTCCATCACCGTGCCGCCGCCCGCGACGGTCCGCACCGCGTCCACGAACTGCGCGGTGTGGGTGACCCGGTCCTTGAGCAGGTAGCCGATCGCGCCCTGACCGCCGGCCAGCAGCTCCTGCGCGTAGAGCTGGTCGACGTACTGGGAGAGGATCAGCACCGGCAGGCCGGGGCGCGACCGGCGCGCCTCCAGGGTCGCGCGCAGGCCCTCGTCGGTGAAGCTCGGCGGCAGCCGGATGTCGACCACGGCGACGTCCGGCTCCTGCTCGCGCAGCGCGCGCAGGAGGGCCGGTCCGTTGTCGACGGCGGCGACCACGTCGCAGCCGTGCTCCTGGAGCGTACGGATCAGGCCGTCCCGGAGGAGGAAGAGGTCTTCGGCGAGGACGACGCGCAGGGGATCTCGCAGGGGGGCTCGCACGGTATCTCCAGGGTCACGGTGGTCGGGCCGCCCGGCGGGCTGTCCAGGGCGAGTGTTCCGTCGACGGTACTCAGCCTGCGCACCACACCGCGCAGGCCGGTGCCCCCCTCCGGGCGGGCGCCGCCGTGGCCGTCGTCCGCGACGACGACGCGCAGCGTGCCGTCCGCGTGCGCCAGGCGGACCGTCACCTCGCGGCCGCCCGAGTGCTTGGCCGCGTTGGCGAGCAGCTCGGCGACGGCGAAGTAGGCGGCGGTCTCGACCGGCGCCGGGAGGCGCCCCGGCAGATCGGCCGTGACGTGCACGTCGAGGAAGCTGTCCAGCGCGAGGGAGCGGACGGCGTCGCCGAGGCCGCGGTCGGTGAGGATCGGCGGGTGGATGCCGTGGACCAGGTCGCGGAGGTCCTGGAGCGCCCGCGCCGAGCCGGCCCGCACCTCCCGCAGGAGTTTCCGGGCGCCGCCCGGATCGGTGTCCAGCAGCCGGGTCGCCTCGTCCAGCGCCATGCCGACGGCGACCAGCCGGGCCTGCGCGCCGTCGTGCAGGTCCCGTTCGATGCGCCGCAGTTCGTCCGCCCGGGCGTCCAGCGCCTCGGCGCGGGTGTCGGTCAGGTGCTCGATCCGCCGGACCAGTTCGGTGGTGTACGGCGCGGCGAGCGCCCGGCCGCTCCAGCGGGCGTGCAGCTCCAGCGCGGTGGGCGCCAGCCGCAGGCCCGCCCCGACGAACAGCAGGCCGAGCACGGCGGCGGCGAGCATCGAGGCGGTGGAGTCGACGAGCACGAAGGCGTACCAGTTGCTGGGGCCGAGCCACGGCCAGACGAAGGGCTGGACGACCGCGCCGAACAGCCCGAACCCGACGAGCCAGAGCGGCACCGCGACCAGCAGCCCGCCGGTCCACGGCTCCAGCCACGACCACCTGAGGTCCCGCCAGAAGCCGTCGTCGCCGAGGATGCGCACGGCCCGCCGACGCCGCGGGCCCTCCGCGGGCGGCAGGGGCTCGGGCGGGCTGATCCTGGTTCCCGTCCAGCGCTCCGTCCAGCAGCGGTAGCGGTCGGACAGCCGGCGCAGCGCCTCCGCCGCGCCCGGCAGCAACGGCCGGCCCACCCCGATCGGGAGCAGCATCAGCGCCCCCACCACCAGCGCGCCGACCGCGCTCACCGCGAAGGAGTACAGCGAGAGCCGCTGACAGCGGGCCAGCGCCCGCAGTTGGGCGCGCGCCGTGGGCACCGCCTCCGCGCCGGCCCCTGCCGTCCCGCCCCGACCCGCCGTCATGCCCGCCCGCCGCTCCGTCACCTCAGCGCGCCCCGTGCCGCGCCGCCGGGATCCTATCCGGCACGACCGGTAGCGCCTCGCCCCGGTGCGGTCGGGCGCCGTCCGCCGCCCCGTCCGGCGCACCGTCCGGCGCACCGCGCCGCCGGGCCCGCAGCACCCACGGCACCGCCGCCAGCAGGCACGCGGCGCCGAACAGCACCATGGGCAGCACCGTGCCGTCCTCCTCGTCCATCGTCAGCAGCATCCCGAGGTTGATCAGGGTGTGGAAGCCGCCGGCGAGCAGCAGCCGGTTCGCCCGCACGCCCTCCAGCGCCAGCCCGAGGACGACCGACATCGCCACCGCGGCCAGCAGGAACCCGGCCGCGTACGCGGGCCGCTGCGCGAACACCTGCACATGCCAGCCGCCCCAGAGCAGGCCCACCACGACCGAGGCGGCGAGGGGTCCGAGGCGGGTGCGCAGCAGCGGCTGGAGGAAGCACCGCCAGCCGATCTCCTCGCCGCACGCCCCGACCAGCTGGGCCAGCACGATCAGCGTGAACGGGTGGGCGAGGGAGCGGGGGTCGGTCAACCTGGCGTCGCCGTCGAGCAGCGCGTAGGCCCCGGCGGCCAGGGCGATGACGAGCGGCGCGGTGAGCAGCAGCAGCCGCCCGGCCCGGCCCGGGCCCGCCCAGGCGGTGTCGGCCCAGGCGGTGTCCCTTCGGGCGGTGTCGGGTCGGGCGGTCTCGGCCCAGGCGGTGTCCCTTCGGGCGGCCCGCGCACCGGTGCCCGTGCCGGACAGCCGCCCCCGGATCCGCTCCGGCCACACCAAGGCCGCCACCAGCACCCCGGCGGCCGGGCCGAACTGGGTGAGCTGGAGCACCTCCTCCGGGATCCCGGTCGCCGGCTGGAGCGCGCCCAGCGCCCCGGCCGCCGGGAACGCGACGGCGAGGAACACCGCCGCCTCCGCCTTCCACGCCGCGCGCTGTTCCCGTTCTCCCCGTACCCGCATGTCGTCCGCCTTCCGGTCCGCTCGATCGCGTGCTTCCTTCGGCGTCGACTCTTCCGGTCCACGGGCCCCGGGCCATTACGGGTAGCTGCCCAAGCGGGGTACAGCTAGCTATACCCGACTCATCGCTCGGCGAGCGTTTCCGTCCTGGCATGGAGAGGGGCAACTCCGCCCTGCGGAGCGTCAACGGGGCCCTGGGCCACCGGCCGATCCACGGGACGTACCGGTACCGGCGGGTGCTGCGGCGGGCCGGTCGTTCAGAGGTCGATGAGTTCGACGGTGACGGCGGCGAGGTCGCCGGGTTCGAGGTCCTCGGCCTTGCGGACGGCCCGCTTGACCGGCAGGACGTAGCAGCCGCGGGTGCTGTCCGGGAAGATCGACGTCTGCCAGGCGCTGTCACCGAGCGTGACCCGCACCCGCAGCGAGCCGAAGCCGCGGCGCGGCCCGGCGGCCACGTCGCGGATCTCCTCGGACGCCTCGACCGGCAGGCTGACGAAGGTCCAACTGTCGTCGCGCCGCGCGTCCCAGATCCAGAGCTCGGCCTCAAAATCGAACACCACAGACCCAGCATCGCACGCGCCACCGACAACCCGGCCGTCCGCGCGCCCCGGGGCGCGTGCGCTCGCATCGGCAGCCCGCGTTCACATCGGCAGGGAGTGCAGCCGCACGGCGCCCACGGGACCCTGCGCGCCCTCGTGCAGCGGGAACCACATCGTGCGCAGCGGCATCACCACCGGCCCGGCGGGCTGGTCGACCTCGACGGGCCCCTCCAACGGTTGCCAGCCGAGGCGCGCGTAGAGGCCGGCCACATCCGGGCGGCAGAAGAGGATCGCCAGCTGCGGCCCCAGGGTGCGGGCGCCGGCCAGCGCGCCCTCCACCACCGCGCGGGCGAGGCCCTGCCCGCGGCGGTCGGCGACGACGGCCACGCCGCCCAGCCCGACGACGTCCGTGCGCCGACCGCCCGCCGACAGCGACAGGACCACCAGCCCGGCGTGCGCGACGACCCGGCCGCCCGGTTCCGCGCGGATCCCGAAGTGGTGCTCCTTGGGCCGCCAGGTGAAGCCCAACGCGGCGACCCCGAACGCGTCCTGGGTGTCCCCGAAGATCTCGGCCAGGTCGTAGTTCTCCAAGGGCACGACGATGTTCTGATGATCAGTCATCCCCGCATGCTGCCACCCGGCGCGCCCGTCGAAAACGGGGCGGGGGTACCCTCCGGCCGGAGACCCCGGGACGCCCGGGGCCTCCGGGAGCGGTGACGCTCCGGGAGGCGGCGGGCACTTCGGGAGGCGGCGGGCGGCCGAACCGGAGCCGGCGTCAGCGGACCACGTCGAAGACCTGCTTCTGCAGGCCGTTGGAGTAGACCGCGTGCTCGACCAGCTTCAGCTTCTGGGCGTCCTTGTCCGTGCCGCTGAACAGGCGCTTGCCCGCGCCGAGCAGCAGCGGGTAGACGAGCAGGTGGTAGCGGTCGACGAGGCCGGCGTCGGAGAGGGCCCGGTTGAGGGACGCGCTGCCGTGGACGATGATCGGGCCGCCCTCGGTCCGCTTCAGGGCGGCGACCTCGTCGAGCGAGCGCAGGATGGTGGTCTCGCCCCAGTTCGCCACCAGGTCGTCCTCGGTGAGGGTGGTGGAGACGACGTACTTCGGCAGCTCCTTGTAGCGGCCGAACTCCGCCATGTCCGGCCACACCGGGCTGAAGGCCTGGTAGCTGACCCGGCCCAGCAGCACGGCGGTGGCCTCCTCCTGCTCCCGGCCCTTGATCTCGTAGGCCTCGGGGACGAACTCGATGTCCTTGAAGGTCCAGCCGGAGTTGCGGTAGCCGGGTTCACCGCCGGGGGCCTCGACGACGCCGTCGAGGGAGATGAACGCGGTGCTGATCAGGGTGCGCATGGTGGTTCCTCGGTGAGCTGTGGGGTGCGGTGGGGTGCGGTGCGGTGCTGTTCGGGATCAGGCGAGGACGCCGGTCAGCCACTGCTGCCAGGCGGGCTCGGCGGCCTCCGGGTGGGGGCCGAAGAGGTGGTGGAACATCAGGACCAGGCCGGTGCTGTGGTGGAAGGTGTAGAGGCCGTCGGCGGTGCGCAGGGCGAAGCGCTCGCCGTCCGCCCAGACCACCTCGCCCTCCAGCGGCGGCAGGCCGGCCGGCTCGGCGTGCAGCCGCGCGCCGACGGCGGGCGGCTGCGGCAGGGCGAGGGCGCGGGCCAGGACCGCGCGGAGCTCCTCCGCCGGCCGCCCGGGCACCGGGCCGACGGCGAAGACCGGGGTGCCGGTGCGGCCCGGGAAGTGGGCGAGGTACTCGCGCAGGGTGTGCAGGTGGAACGGCCAGCCGCGGCGCAGCGCGTCGTACTCGTCCTCCCAGTCGTCGCCGAGCAGGCCGCTGTGGACGACCCGGAGCACGGTGGCGGCGCCCTCGCGGCCCTCGATGAGGTACTCGAAGGCCATGAAGCGGCCGTTCTCGGCGGTGGCGGTGCGGGTGGCCAGGCGCTTGCCGGGCTCGTAGGCGGTGATCACCGCGTCCTCGCGGTGGCCGCCGATCTCCATGGCGGCGGTGCCGCCCTCGCGCGGATCCAGCTCGTTGCGGCCCATGAACCAGGAGTCCAGGCCGGGGCCGGTGGCGATCGCCTCCCAGACGTCGTCCGGGCTCGCCGGCAGGACGGTCTCCAGCTCGATCTCGAACGGGTGGGTCATCGGGCGTTCTCCGGTCCTGACTCGGGGGCGGTGTCCGCGCCGGGGGCCGTCGCGGGGATCTGGTGGAGCCCGGCGACCACCCGGTGGGTGCGGCCGGCGGGGGCCGACTCGTCGTGGTAGCGGCTGACCAGGACGGCCACCGCCTGGGCGAGCTCGTCGGCGAAGGCGGTGCGGTCGGCGGCGGAGGCGAACCGCACCTGCGCGTCGATGCCGAAGGTGGCGACCCGCCGCCGGGCCCGGGCGCCGCCGGTGAGCAGCGTGCCCACCTCCTGCACCAGCCGGGAGCCCAGCGCCAGCAGCCACCGGGCGGAAAGCTGGTCGGGCGAGCGGGACGGGTCCGGGCTCACGGCGCCCAGCACGGCGGGCGAGATCACGTAGGAGGCGGCGGTGGCCCGGTACACCCGTTCGGTGACGTTGCCCTTACGCCGTTCCTCGGCGAGTTCGACCAGTCCGTGCCGCTCCAGCTCCTTCAGGTGGTAGTTGACCTTCTGCCGGGGCAGGCCCAGCCGGCCGGCCAGCATGGCCGCCGAGCCGGGCTCGGCCAGGGCGGCGAGGATCCGGGACCGGATGGGGTCCAGGGACGCCTCGGCCGCGGCGGGTTCTTCGATCACAGCGACGTCCAGCACGTCTCCAGAGTGCTGCCGACAAGAAAATTTGTCAAGGAAAGAAGACTTGTCGGCGAGCCCCGCGTCGCCCTCGGTCAGTGCTGCGCCTCCGGTGCCGTCGACGCCTCCCGGGGGCGGGCGAAACGACTGACCGGGGCCCACGCGTGTGCGTGAGCCCCGGTCGCGGTCCGTCCCGGTCCGGTCCTAGCCTCCGACGACCTGGACCTTGTCGGCCTGCATCCCCTTCTGGCCCTGGACCGCCTCGAACGTCACCTTCTGGCCCTCGACGAGGGACTTGAAGCCGTTCCCTTCGATCGCCCTGAAGTGCACGAACAGGTCAGGGCCGGACTCCGGGGTGATGAAGCCGTAGCCCTTCTCGTCGTTGAACCACTTCACGGTGCCGTTCTGGCGCTCGGCCATGTCTTCTCCTTGCACGCGGGTCACGCTGACCGCGCCAGTCTCTCACGCAGTGGCGCGGGTCCGGCACGAAGCGTAGCGGCGAGCGTCAGCTGTCCGCGTGGAGGCTCCCGTGGACCCGGAGGTCGGCCTGGATCGCCACCTTCTCGTCGTTGGTGTGCAGGATCCAGCCGACGCCCTCGCTGCGGACGGACAGGTGCTTGTTGGCGTTCACCTTCCCGTGGAAGAGCGACTCCCCGCTGACCCAGAAGTCGCCCTGGATCGCCACCTTCTCGTCGTTGGTGTGCAGGATCCAGCCGGCTTCCGCGCTGCGGACGGACAGGTGCTCGTTGGCGTTGACCTTCCCCTCGAAGACCGACTCGCCGTGGACGGTGAGGGCGTGGTCGCCGCTGGTCGTCAGCTTGCCCCTGACCGTCAGGTCGCTCGCGCTGACCGTGCCGCCGACCTCCAGGTTCCGCAGCGGCCGGACGTCGCCGTGGACGGTGAGGTCGCCGTCGACCACCAGGCTCCGGTGGGCGTGCACCTCGTCCCCGGCCTCCAGCCGGCCGTGCACGATCAGGCGGGACGGGCCCTCCTGCGTCTCCAGCACGTCACCGACCGTCAGCCCGCCCTGGATGGTCAGCCGCTCCTTCACCAGCGCGCGGGCGGTGACCAGGTCGTCCAGGTCCGCCTTGCCGGCCGCGACGGTCCCCCACTGCCGGTCCCCGGCGCCCTGGAAGACGTTCAGCCCGGCGGGCGGGAACTCGATCCACCCGGCGCTGCCGTCCCGGCCCTGCACCCACGAGGTGTTGACGCCGGTCACGTCGGCCCGGTGCGCGGTGACGGTGCCCGCCTCCCGCTGCGGGCCGTGGAAGACGTTCACGCCGCTCTCGGGGAAGTCGATCCCGCCGTCGGCGTCGTTCCGGCCCCGCACCTGCCGCACCTTCACCGTGTCGGCGTCCACGGTGCCCAGGTCCCGGTTCGGGCCGTGGAACACCTCGATGCCCGTGTCCGGGAAGTCGATCCACCCCGCGCTGTCGGTACGCCCCTGCACCCACTTGGTCTTCACGCTGTTCACGTCGGCCGAGCCGGCGGTGACGGTGCCCGCCTCGCGCTGCGGGCCGTGGAAGACGTTCACGCCGCTCTCCGGGAAGTCGATCCACCCGTCGGCGTCACCGCGCCCCCGCACCAGCGCCGTCTTCACGCTCTGCACGTCGGCGCTGTCGGCGCTGACCCGGCCCGGGGCGTGGCCGTCGTTCTGGACCGCCACGCCGTCCGACGCGAAAACGACACGGCCCTTGGCCGCCGTCCCCTCGATCCACGGAGTGCGCGTGCCGCTCGCGAACTCGGGGACGAGGGCGTGGACGGTGGTGGTGAGGAAGTAGCCCGCCCCGGGCAGCCCGGCGCCGGCCGGCGCGGCCACCAGGGTGTAGGTGGTGCCCCGCCTCGGAGCGTCGAGGAACGGGGAGTAGCCGTCCTGCGTCACCACGGGATGACGGGACGCCGGAGCGTGGTGGACCTCGGTCCCCGTGGCGTCGAGGACCCAGTAGTCGAGGTTGCTGGGCCCGTCCCACTTCAGCACGAGGGCGTCACCCGCGTCCCCGTCCAGCAGGGAGGTCTCCGCACGGAAGTTGCGCGGGGCCTTCGAGGTCTGCTTGGCCACGCCCAGGACCGTGGTGTAGTGACCCGACCGTTCGGGCGTTCCGCTGTCCCCGCCCTCGGACTTCTCGTGGATGCTCAGGCAGACCAGGCCCTCCTTGCCGGAGACCGGGATGTTCTCCAGCTTCAGGATCAGGGCCTCGTCGCGGCGCAGGGTCACCGGGTCGTCGTCGGAGGGGCCCTTCGCCCGGAAGGTCGTGCCGCCGGCCCGCGCGAAGCTCGGCTCCGCTCGCCACTTCCGCGTCCCCGTCTTGCTGATGCTCGGCCTGATCGCGTCAGGGTCGTCGGTGAGGTGTTCGGCGTCCTTGCCGACCGGGATCTCGACGTCGATGTAGTACCAGTCCACCGCGGCCTGGTGGGTGTTGGAGGCGATCACGTACACCGTCCCGACCGACGGCACCCCGTCGGAGGACACTTGGAGCGATGTCGGATCCGTGACGATCTCGTAGTTCAGCAGAGCGGGCACGATGAGGACTCCCTACCTCGGCGTTTCACACGATGCGGGCAGACGACGCGCAGCGGAGGACCGGTACGGGGGGGTACGGGGAAGCGGTGCCGACCAGCCTTCCGACCGTACGCGCCGACCGGCGGCCGACGAACCGCGATCCCGGGGAGCTGGCCCGAACCCGCCCTGCTCTGGCCTGAACAACGGCTGGGCGAACGTGATATGACGAGGCATCAGGTAGACGGGGCGGCGGAGACCCGCACAGACCCGCGAGTCCGATCACAGGTGGGAGCTGATCTCGCCGCCGGCACTGAGCACGATGCAGACGCCGTTGGCGACGGCTCCGGTGTCCTGCTGGTTCGCCTCCAGCGTGTCCATCACGGCGTTGTCGAGGCCGCGGATCTCCGCGCGGTACCGGAGTTCGCCGACCTTCGTGACCTTGGCCGTCCACCCGCCCGCGAGCTTGAAGGTGCCCGGTCCCTGGTGTTCGCCGCCCATCCAGGAGTGGACCTGGCCGTCCACCGAGAGGACGACGAACATGCCGTTGCCGTCCATCCCCGCGTCGGCGTCCTTCGTCTCCAACGTGGCCAGGACGGCGCCGTTGTGGACGATCCTGGCGACGTGGTTCTGGTTCCCGGTCTCCTGGACCTCGGCCGTGCTGCCGTCCACCAGGGGGAAGGTGTGGACCGGGCCCTTCGCCTTGGCCGTGGTGGCCGGAGCGGTGGTCCGCGGCGGGGTCGGAGCGGTCGGCGCAGCCGACGCGGTGCGGCCGGGTGCGCTGCTCGTGGTGGCCGGGGCCGCGGGCGGCGGGGTGGTGACGGGCGGCGCGGTGGGCGTGGCGGCGGGCGGCGCGGTGGTGACGGGCGGCGCGGTGGCGGCGGGCGCGGTGGCGCTGTTCGCGGCCGGTGTGGAGCCGCAGGCCGTCGCGACGGGCACGATCAGGGCGGCTGCCAGGACGGTGCCGGCCAGGGTGCGGACGGTGGTCGCACGGCGGGTCGCCGAGAGGGGCATGCGGGTTCTCCTGAGCACGAGGTCGAGTGAGGGGCGCCCGATCGAACCTAGTGCGAACAATCGACGGAACGGCGCGTTCCGTGTCACCGGACTGCTACACCTGCCCACGGATGTGACACCAGGTCACGCCCACTGCGCGGCGTCGCAGTCCCCCTCGTGACGACGGGCGGGAGCCGGGCCGCGCGAGAAGCCGCCGATGGCGAGGGCCGGCCGGCTGGTCGCGGCCGCGAACGAGACGTTCACCGCCGCGATGAACCACGGGACGCAGCTCTGCGCCCTGGCCGCCCTGCTCGGCGCCGCGGCGGCTCTGGTCCGGCTGCGCCGGCGCCCGGTCGCCGGGCCGTCGGTTCACCGGAACAGCGGAGGCCGCGGGTTCCGCCGGCAAGCCGTCACGGACGGCGGTCGCGGTGGCGGCGGCGTCGCGCGCACCGCCGCGGCTTCCGTAGGATCTCGTCCGTGGCCAATCGACGTGAAATCGAACGGGAAGTCCTGGGGGCCATCGCGGAGTTGTCGGCCTGCCGGCCGTCGACCGGCGAGCTGTTCCGCGAGCTCCACACGCTGCTGGCGGGCCCGCTCGGCTTCGACGGCGGCTGCTGGCACGGGACCGACCCGGTCACCGGCTTCCCCACCTCCACCGTCGCCGACGGGCTCGACCCCGGCCGGTTCGAACAGGCCGTGCACCTGGAGATGTTCGGCGAGGACACCACCAACTTCACCGCCATCCGCGCCGCCGGACACCGGGTGCAGACCCTCGACCGCGCCACCGACGGCCGCCCCGGCACCAGCGTCCGCTACCAGGAGTTGCTCCGGCCCTGCGGCTACGGGGACGAACTGCGCATCAACTTCGACCTCGGCGGCGGCCGCTGGGCCAGCGCCGCCCTCATGCGCGGACACCGACGCGGCCGCTACGGCCCGGCCGAACTGCGGCTGGCCGAACGCATCATCGCACCCATCGGCGCCGCGCTGCGCAACGCACACCTGGTGACGCTGCGCCGCGCCCGCTCCGACCGGTCGGTGCAGGCCGGCCACCCGCCGGCCGTCGCGATCCTGGACGCGCAGGGGCGGTTCCGCTCGGCCGACGCGGGAGCCCGCGAGCTGATCCGGCGGATGGCCGAACCCATCTCCCGCGCCTGCGCCGTGCCCACCGGCTTCCTCACCGTCGCCTGCCGGGCCGCACGCGACACCGGCACCTCGGAGGTGCGGGTGTGCACCCCGGACGGCCGGTGGTTCACGCTGTACGCGTCCCCGCTGGACGGCGGGGACGGCAGGGACGGCGAGGTCGCCGTCGTCATCTCCCCCGCCTCGCCCCTGCACCGCCTGCCGGTGGCGATCCTCGCCCACGGCCTGTCCCCACGCGAACGCCAGCTCGCCCTGCACGCGGTGCGCGGCAGCAGCACCAAGGACATCACCACGCTGCTCCACCTGACGGTGCCCACGGTCCAGCAGCACGTCACGGCCATCCTCGACAAGACGGGCGTGCGCAACCGGCGCGAACTCGTCGCCCTCCTGACGGCCGATCACCTGCCGACGCTCGCCCTGCCCCCGAGGACGTAACGGGGATTGCCGGAGGGGCGGCCGGTCGGCCCTCGGACCGACCGGCCGCCGGAGACGAGCGGTTCAGCTCCAGGGGTTCGCGGGCTGGTCGTCGATGGCGGTCCAGAACCGGGTGCCCGCGGGCAGTGTGCCGTTGGCCCACAGGCCCCAGCCGTTGCCGTCGTGGAACTCCGCCATCCGCCAGCCGCCGCCGAAGCTGTCGGCGCACTTCCGGTCGGCGGCCGCGCGGCTCGGGAGCTGCCAGCCGGCCAGCCCCGCGGTCACCCTCACCTCACCGCCCGACCAGGCGTGGTACCCGCTGGTGGGCACCCCGCTGGGGGCGGAGCGTCCGTCCTGGTAGATGCACAGCATCGGCAGCACCACGCTGGAGGGGTGGTCGCCCACGTACGGGTTGCTGCGGCTCGGGTCGTCGAACCCGACGTGCACCACGTTGTCGGCGCGCTGCTCCAGGGTGGTCCAGGTCATGCCGGCGTGCCCGCCCGGGGCGCCCCAGACCGACTCGTAGGCGGTGCGGTCGATGTCCCACTGCTGGCGGCCGGTGTCGAGGCAGGTGTTCTCCTTGAGCTCCCAGCCGCCGTAGCGCTTGGCCAGGTTGTCCAGGCACCAGCCGGTGCTCGGGTTCTTGATCCGCATTCCGACCAGGCCGTAGAGCGCCGCCTCGGGTTCGTAGCGGGTGATCTCGAACAGCTGGTAGGCGTCCGACGGCGAGCAGGGCTTGACGGTCGGCACCGTCATGGCGAAGGACAGGCAGCCGTGTCCGCGGGTCTCCGCGATCATGAACTGGTCGCGCCCGATCCGGTTGATCACCCACATGCCGGGGTTGTCCGACGGGGCGCAGGGGTGCATGTCCTGGCCGTCGACCGCGCCGTCCGGACAGCGTTGGGAGAGCTGGTTGAACAGCACGGTCGCCGGGGTGTTGGCCGACGCGGCGGTCGGCAACAGCCCCAGACCTGCCAGTGCCAGCACGAGCGCCAGCAGAACGCGCCTTATCGAGGAGAAACGCACGGGCCACTCCATGGTTCATCGACTGGTCGGGGAAGGGAGCGGGCCGGCCTGGTGGGGTGCCGTCGGAGCGGCCGGCCCGATCGGCCCCCAGTTTGTCCGTGTCCGGTCGACTTCCGGTATCCGAGTTTTCTAGGAGGGTCCGCCCCTGCGCTCCCCAGGGCCCGGACCTCGGGGCGGGAGAGGACAGCCGCCTCGGCGGGTCCCCGGGGGCGCGCGTCTCCGGGGCCCGCCGGGCGGGGGCGTCAGGCCGGGTGGATGAGGCGGCTCTCGTAGGCGAAGATCACGGCCTGGATCCGGTCGCGGAGTTCGAGCTTCTGGAGGATCCGCCCCAGGTGGGACTTCACGGTCGCCTCCGCGAGGTACAGCGCGGCCGCGATCTCCGTGTTGGACAGGCCGCGGCCCACCTCGACGAGCACCTCGCGCTCGCGCGGGGTGAGCCGTTGCAGCCGCTCGTCGGGGCCGGAGTCGGTGCCGTCGGGGAGGTGCGGGCGGAAGTTCTCCAGCAGGAGGCGGGTGATGCGCGGGGAGACCACCGCGTCGCCCGCCGCCACGCTGCGGATCGCGGCGAGCAGTTCCTCGGGCCGGGTGTTCTTCAGCAGGAAGCCCGAGGCCCCGGCGCTCAGCCCGGCGAAGGCGTACTCGTCGAGGTCGAAGGTGGTGAGGATCAGCACCCTGCTCCGCGGGGAGGCCCGGATGACCCCTCGGGTCGCCTCGATCCCGTCGGTCCCGGGCATCCGGACGTCCATGAGGACGACGTCGGGCCGCAGTTCCCTGGCGAGGCGCACGGCCTCGGCGCCGTCCGCCGCCTCGCCGACCGGTGCCATGTCGGGCTGGGCCTCCAGGACGGTGCCGAACGCCATCCGGAGCAGCGCCTCGTCGTCGACGATCAGGATGCGGATCGTCATGCGGACGCCGCCCCGCCGCTGCCGAGGTCGAGGCGGGCGTGCACGCCCCAGCCGCCGCCCGGGAGCGGTCCGGCCCGCAGCTTGCCCCCGTAGGCGGCCGCGCGCTCGCGCATGCCCGGGATGCCGTGGCCGGACGGCGTGGGGCCGGGGAGCGGCGGGCACGGGCCGCTGTCGGTGACGGCCACCGTGACGGTCCCGGCCGAGCAGCGCACCCGGACCTTCGCGTGCGTGCCGGGGGGCGTGTGCTTGAGGGCGTTGGTCAAGGCTTCCTGCACCAGGCGGTAGACGGTCAGCTGGGCGGTGGCGGGGATGCGGGTGTGGCCGCCGTGGACTTCGAGGCCGGTCGGCAGCCCGGCGGCGCACATCTGGTCGGCGAGCGCCTGGAGTTGGGCGATGCCGGGCAGCGGGTGGCGCTCCGCGTCCGGTTCGTCGGTCCGCAGGACGCCCAGGGAGCGCCGCATGTCGGTGAGGGCCTGCCGGCCCGTCTCGGAGATCTGGAGCATCGCGGCGGTCGCCTTGTCGGGCGCCCGGTGCTGCGCGTAGACGGCGGCGTCGGTGAGCGCGACCATGACGGACAGGTTGTGGGTGACGATGTCGTGCATCTCGCGGGTGATCCGGGTCCTCTCCTCGGCGACGGCCAGCCGCGCCTGCTGTTCCTGTTGGTGCTCCAAGCGCGCGGCCCGTTCCTCCACGGCCACGAGGTAGGCCCGCGTGGTCCGCACGTTCATGCCGAGCACGGCGGCGGCGACGGCCATCGCGGTCACCGCGACGAAGGGGGTCACGAACGCGCCGTCCGCCGTCCAGCGCAGACAGGCCAGCAGGACCCCCGCTTCCACGACGGCACCGGCGAGGAGCGTACCGCGCCGCCCCGCGTTCGCGGCCACCGTGTAGAGCGCCACCAGCAGGGCGACGTCCGCCGGGAGTTGGACGCCGAGCAGCCACTGGACGAAGGCCGCGGCCGCCACGACGCCGAACACGGTGAGCGGTGCCCGGCGCCGCCACAGCAGGGGCAGCGCCAGAGCGGCCGTGAGGGCGGCGGCCACCGGCAGCCCGTGCGGCGCTTGCGTGGTCAGGATGTTGACGAGGAGCAGCACCGGCAGCAGCGCGTCCCACACCACCGGCGGCAGCCGGGAGCCCCAGCGCCGGGCGGCGCTCAGCGGCCGCGCCGCCCGGGCGGAGGCCCGAGCGGAGGCCCGGGCGGCGTACCTCGCCGGCCGTCCGGCCGTCCAAGCCCGCCGCACCCGGTCCCGGTGGCGCACCGGAGGGGCGGTGCCGGGTTCCGCGGCCGCCTCGGTCATCACACGTCCCTGTCGATTCGGCGTGACGGCGGCCCCGGTCGGAGCCGCCACCGCGAACGGCCGGAGCCGGCGGCGGGAAGGGGGAGCGTGCGGCCCGCGCGGCCCGGCACGTACCGCGGCCCTGTCACGGTAGGCCGCCGTCCGGCGGAACGCATGAGTCCACCGGCCGACGGCACCGGGCCGGCCTCCGACTCCAGGAGGAGTCCCGGTACCTCCCGTGGTCGCAAAGCGGGCGCCGAGCAGGCGTGTTCGCCTGCGACTGCGGTGGCACGGGCGACCCGCCCCGGACTGCGACTGCGGTGGCACGCGTCGGCGACCCGGGATCGATGTGGCGGCGCCTGCCCCGCGCCGACGATGGCCGGGTGACCGAAATCATCACGGGACCGCACATGTCCCTCCTGGAGATCCTCGCCCTGCTGGGCGCCGTCGTGCTGGTGGTGGCGCGCTGGCTTCCGCCCGCCGCCCGCCCGCCCGTCACGATCGCGGCCGGGTCGGTGTTCGCGCTGTCCGCGATCGTGCTGGGCGTGGTGGGGATCCGCTGGCAGATGCTGCCGGTACTGGCGGGCGCCGCCCTGGCGTTGCCGTTCGCCCTCTCCCCGCTGGTCCGCCGGCGTACCGGCCGCCCGCCGGCGAGGCGGGCCCGGTGGTGGATGGCGCTGCCGGGATCGCTGGTCTGCGTCGGCCTGACCTGCACCGGACCGGCGGCCGCCTGGGCCTTTCCCGTCCCCGTGTTCCCCGAGCCGACGGGCCCGTTCGCGGTCGGCACCCGCGTGATGCAGTGGACCGACCCGGACCGCCCCGAGACCGCCACGCCCGAACCCGACGACCGGCGCACGGTCGTGGTCCAGCTCTGGTACCCCGCCGAGCGGAGCCCCGCGGGGACGCGGCGGGCCCAGTACCTCGGCCGCACGGAGCAGGAGGCGCGCACCGTCGCCGACGCCCTCGCGAGCTATACCGGCCTCCCCGCCTTCCTGATCGACGGCGTCCCGCGCGCCCGCACCCATGCGGTCCCCGACGCGCCGGTGGCCCGCGACGGCGGACGGTTCCCGGTCGTGCTGTTCTCGCCCGGACTGGGGGGCGTGCGCACCCAGAACACCGCCTGGGCGGAGGAACTGGCCAGCAACGGCTATCTGGTCGCCGGCCTCGACCACCCGTACGACTCCGCCGCCGTCGTCCTCGCCGACGGCCGGACGATCGACACCGAGATCGCCTCCACCGGCGACGACGACGAGGACGACCGGCGGGCCGTCGAGACGACGAGGATCCGGGCCGCGGACCTCAGCTTCGTCCTCACCCAACTGGGCCGGCTGGACCGGGGCGAGCTCGACGGCTCGCTGACCGGACGTCTGGACACCGGTCGGGCCGCGGTGACCGGCCACTCCCTGGGTGGCGGCGCCGCCCTGCAAGCGGCCCGCCAGGACGCCCGGTTCGCCGCCGTCATCGACCTGGACGGCTACCCTCGCGACCCGGACCGGGCCCCCTTCCACCAACCGGTGCTCGCGCTCACCCAGGCCATCGGGCCCGGCACCGACGAGCGCTACCTCCCCCGCCTGACCGAGGTCCTCAAGCTCAGCACCGCGACGAGCTACCGGCTCACCATCCCGGGCGCCGCACACCTCACCTTCATGGACGGACCCCTGTACCTGCCACCCGTGCCCTCGCTGGTCGGCTCCCTGGGCCGCACCAGGAGTCCGCGCGTCGTCGCCGCGACCACGCTCGCCTTCCTGGACGCCACCCTGCGGCAGAAGCCCGGTGACCTGGCCAGCGCGCTGTCGGCCCACGGCGACCTCAGCGTCCACCGCCCGGGCGACGGCCGCTGAGACGGAGCGTTCCGACCCGAGGTTGCGCCCGTCGTGGGCGGACGGGTGGGTCGGAGCAGGAAGTCGACGGCGTCGACTTCCTGCTCGCGGAAGATCGGGCCCTGGGAGAAGTGCTCCTCGGTGCCGTCGTGGATCAACGACAGGATCAGCTCCTTCAAGTACTGCCGGCCCCGACCGGGGAACCGGTCGGGGCCGGCAGCATTGAGTTCGCGTCTGCCATTTGGCTTTCGCCCTGCGCTTCGCCTGCGGGAATCGAATCACTTCCGACCGGATCCCACTACCGCTCGCACCACCTCAAGGGCCTGCGAAGGAGGACGACCGGGACGGTTCCGAGAGGTGTCGGAACCGTCCCGGAATTCGGGTTTGCTGCCCGGATGTCCGAAGTCAGCAGAGGTGCCAGGGGCCCCAGCCGTCACTCATGGTGCGGCACCAGAATTGGTAGTCGCCGCTCCACGCGCCGACGCTGGACGGATTGGGCCAGGCCACTCCGTACTTCAGGTCGAGCCCGCTGCCGCCCAGGCTCTCCCAAGGGGCCCAGGATCCCCCGGCCGTGGTCTGCGCCGAGGTCCAGACGGCGTGGTCGGTGCCCAGTCCGGTGACCTCCTTGCGGCCGTCCGCCCACGTCACGATCGTGGTCTGACTCCCGCACAGGAGCACGCGGGAGGGAGCCCCGTAGGAAAACGTCGCGGTGCAGCCGCTGACGTTGTCGTAGTAGCCCGGGGCGGCCCCCACCTCGATGTCCACATAGTGGGTGGCCGTGGCGTGCGCGGGCGCGGCAAGGCCGAACATCCCGCCGATGACAGCAAAGAGGAGCGCGATCAGACGTACCTTCGTCTTCAAGGTCCCACCTTGTCCCATTCACCCCGGGGAATCTCCTCCGGGAATTCCGGAGTATGTCAGAGGTTCTTCACCTTCCCGTACCCCCAGGGAGGTATTTTGGCGGGCTTCCCTTTGGCGAGTTTTGAACACCCCTTGAACCTCGGAATTGCCCCGAAATGCAGGTATATCGCCCCGATGTCCCTGGCGTACCGACGCGATATCTGTCAGTGAGGCGCGCCAGTTGTCATCGGTGTCGCGTCCTGCTTCCCGTCGCCCGCCCAGGCCGCCGACCCGGGCGCGGCACCACCAACCCCTTCCCCGGCCACCGACCCCTTCCCCGGCCCCTGGAGTGATCCGGCCGGGATGGGGCGCGGCAGACCGCGATGCAGACCCTTGCCAAAGTTCACGGCGCCCAGAACGTCCGACTGGACTTCTGGTTCGAGGAATGGCCCGACTCGCCGGCCGTGTGGGCCGCCGGGGCCGGAGGCTGAGGCCGAGGTACGCCTGGAGGTCTGCGTGGGTGGTGCGCCGATGGGGGTTCAGCGGCAGTTTCCGGTGGGTGGGTCGCAGAGTCCGACGTCCTCGACGCCCGGGAGGCCTGCGATCTTCTGCCGGAGGTCGGCGAGGGTGGTGGCGGGTGTGCGGGGGTCGAAGACGACGATGAGGCGCGCTCCGGGCGTTCCGCCGTTCCGGCTCAGGGAGATGTCTGTGACGCTGTCGCCGAGTGCGGGGCTGTCGGCCGCTCCCCGGAGGACCGTCGACAGGGAGTAGGTGGCGCTCAGGAGCGGGCTGTCCTCCCGGACGGTGGCGACGTATGCGTCCGGGTCCTGGAAGTGCGGGGAGATCCAGGTCTGGCCGATCGCCCAGCCGGCCAGGCCGAGGGTCACCACCGACACCGTGCCGCCTGCCAGGACGGCCAGACGGTGCGAGCCGGGGCGTGCCCGGCTTCCCGCCGCGAGGAGGATCACGCCTGCCGGGGCCAGCACGAACAGCCCGGAGAGGAAACCCAGGACCGAGAAGGCGAGCAGCACCCACCCGGCGACCAGGCAGTACACCCGAAAGTCGGCAGCCTTGCGCGCGAGTAGTGGTGCGGCCGCGACCAGGGCTCCGACGACGAGCCCACCGTCGATCACCGACCCGCCGACGGCGGCTACCCAGAACACCGCCGGCGCAGCGCAGAGCACTGCCAGCACCGCCAGGACCCGTGCGCTGCGCGGCACCGAATCCCGCACCCGTGAATCCTCCATCGCCCGTCCCCAGTATTGAACGCGTTCAAATACTTTGGATCGTCACAGTACCAAGCCGGCGCCGGGGTTGTCGCCTGCCCGCTCGGCGGAGTCCTGCTCTTGCCACCGGCCGTCGCCGCGCGGCCGCCAGGCCCGAGGCCTGCCTCTGCCGGACCCACCGGCCCCGGGGCGGCTGCCGTTTGCCCGGCGCTCAGGCTGCAGGGCCGTCCCCGGCGTCCGGGGCGGACGGGACGGCCGGCGGAGCGGGCGGAGAGAGCGGTGGCCATCGGCCGGCAGCAGGTAGCCCTCGGCGTTGGCCTTGATGCCGGTCCGCTCCTCCTGGGTCGGCTCGCGGCGGATCCGGGCCGGGACGCCGACGACCTGCAAACCGGACGGCACCCGCATGCCCCGCGAGACGACGGCGCCGGCCGCGACCGGTGAACAGACCGGTCGGCACGGAAGGAGATGTGGGGCTGGTTCGCGCCACGACCCCGGAAGGAGGACTGGCGGGTGATGCGGATCCAGGCTCGCGAAACCGATTCCCGGGGCGGACCCGGAAACCGGCCATTCAGCGACGAGGGCCCTGACCGGCGCGGCGGTCAGGGCCCTCGGGTGGCGGTGCTTCAGATGATGCCGAACTCGCCGTCCTGGACGGCGGTGGAGAAGGAGCGCCAGGGGTCAGGACGTCGCGGCGAGGAACCCCAGGGCCGTCGCGATGTTCTGCGACATGTCGGTCACGCTGTCCAGCACCAGGCGGTCGTCGGCCCACGGAGCGAACTCCTGCTGCTGCCGCTCCACCGCCTCCCAGGTCGGCTCGTGGAAGCCGTCGATGCCGCGTGAGCGGCCCTCCAGTCGGCGGCGGTGCAGCGCCGGATCCGAGCACACCACCTCGACGAAGACCAGCGGGACGCCGTGGCGAGACGCCAGCGAACGCCACTGCGCCCGCGCTTCCTCCACCGCGTTGACCGCATCGACGATCGCCGTCTGCCCCAGGGCCAGCACACCGCCGGCCACAGCCTCGGCCACACCGTATGCGGCAAGGCCGGTCGGCTGTGAACGAGCCACCCCGGCCCGCCACATCGCGGCCTCGATCGGATCCACCGACACAACCGGAGCGGCCAACTTCCGCCCCAGCTCCCCGGCGACCGAACTCTTCCCTGCGCCGGGCAACCCGGCCATCGCGATCAGCACCGGCCCAGCCTCGCACGCCTGGCCGGCCACGTCGTCCTTCACATGGTTTGACGACTGCCCGCATCAGACGGTGATGAGGGCGGGGCCGTTGGGGTCCTTCGAGTCACGGACAGGGACGGTGGTGGAGGGGGAGGTCGCGACTTCAACACACTGGCCGCCATTGTTGCTGTAGGAGCTCTTGCGCCGGTGCACGGGGGTGGAGGCGTTGGGCTTCAGAAGCCGTTGTCGTACCGAACTTGAGTGGGTCTCCTGTAGAGGGCTTCGGCCGTTGCCGACATAATCGACCGATGAGTTCCATCGAACGCCCTTTGCCGCCCCTGAACGCCGACGAGCGCACCACGCTCGAAAGCTGGCTTGACTTTCACCGCGCCACCCTCGCCATGAAGTGCGAGGGCCTGGACGATGGGCAGGCCGCCGTCGCGTCCGTGCAACCGTCCGGCTTCACATTGACCGGCCTCGTCCAGCACATGGCGGAGGTGGAGCGCAACTGGTTCCGTCGAGTGTTCGCCGGAGAACAGGCCCCGCCCATCTACGACCCGCAGGCCGACCCGTCTGCCCCCGACGGCGGATTCGAACTGGCCGAGGGCGCCACACTGCACGACGCTCTGGCCACCTGGCACGCGGAGATCGCCCGCGGCCGCGAGCTCTGCGGCGACCGCGCTCTGACCGACACCGGCCGCTTCATGGAGCAGGACGTCAGCCTCCGCTGGATCTACGTCCACATGATCGAGGAGTACGCCCGCCACAACGGCCACGCCGACCTGCTCCGGGAGCGCATCGACGGCACCACTGGTGTATGACACCGGATCAGTTAGGCTCCGGCCTATCGTGAGGTGACGCGCCGCCGGGTTCCGGGCCGGGCGGCGCGTCGCGTCGGAGTGCTCGGTGGCTGGACGTGTGCGCGTGCGCGAGATCGATGACGATGAGGGACAGCGGCTGCTGCGGATCATCCGCAGGGGCACCGGGTCGGTGGTGACCTGGCGGCGGGCCCAGATGGCGCTGCTGTCGGCCCAGGGCATGCCCGTGGCGAAGATCGCCGAGGTGACCTTCACCAGCGCGGACCGGGTCCGGGACGTGATCCACGACTTCAACGTCGACGGCTTCGAGGCGCTCTACCCGAGGTACAAGGGTGGTCGGCCGAGGACCTTCACCCTTCCCGAGCGCCGCGAGATCAAGAAGATCGCCAAGTCCAAGCCGGCCGACTTCCTGGTCGCCGAGGGGGTGGTCGACGACATCGGCCACGAGGGCCTTCGGGTCCTGCTCCGCGAGGAGGGAAGCCAGTGATGCCCTGTCAGGAGATCACTGCCGTACTCGGATTGGAGCCGGTTCCGGCTAATGTGGAAGGAGTTCGATCGAAGACGAAGCGGCTGGCCGACCGGGGCCGGGCCGACGAGCCCACCCCGGGACGGCTCACGCTCGCCGCCGGGCCGGCCGGCGGCTCATGAGCATCGTCATCGACCACGGCACCATCTGTTCATGCACGGCGGGGCAGCGAATCGTCTCGTCTCGTCCTCGCGGGATCGCCAACGAAAGAGCAACCGATGCAACCGATTGTCCTATTCGACCTGGACGGCCTTCTGATCGACTCCGAGCCGATCTGGGACGCGGCAAAGCGTGAAGTGTTCGGTCCGCTTGGCCTGCACCTCACAACGGAGATGCAGGCGGCGACGCGCGGGCTGCGGCAAAGGGACATGGTGGCCTACTGGTTCGATCGGGCCACCATTCAAGCCGACCCCGACGACGTCGAGCAGCAGATCGTGGCCGCCGTGTGCCGTAGGTTGGCGGGAGTGGCGCTGAAACCCGGCGCCGAGCACGCCGTCGCGGCGTGCGCGCGTGCATCGAGGGCGATGGCCGTCGTGTCGTCTTCGCCGGAGTCGGTGATTCGGCATGCGCTCGCGAGCACCGGCCTTGACCGATCCTTCGATGCCGTGTTCTCGGCCGAAGACGACGAACACGGCAAGCCCCACCCGGGCGCCTATCTCCGCGCGGCCGCCGCCCTCGGCGCGTCACCCGACGAGTGCGTTGTGATCGAGGACTCGCTCAACGGCGTCCTCGCCGGCGTGTCGGCCCAGATGACGGTCGTCGCCGTTCCCGAGGCCGCTGATCGCTGCGATCCTCGCTTTGCGATTGCCACTCTGGTACTGGAGTCCCTCAAGGATCTCGATACCTCTGTATTCGCCGCGTATGTGTCCGGGGGGAGCCCGGACGCCACGTGGGCATCGCGTGCTGTGGATCCTCAACCGCTTCGCGAACCAGATCGTGCTGTATGACGCCCTCGATCGTGGGTCCGGGCCTTCACGGGTGAAGGCCCGGACCCACCCCGGGACGGTTCACGCTCGCCGCCGGGCCGGCCGGCGGCTCATGAGCATCGCCGCGGTGCCCATCAGGGCCAGCAGCGGCCCCAGGCAGTCGACACGATGTGCCGCTTGCGCCCCGGCACCTTCTTGGCCCCGTCGTAGCCGCGGGTGGCCGCCGCCCGCAGTGACTACGCGTCAATCACCGCCGCGGTCGGCTCCGGATCGCGGCCGGCCTCCTCACAAAAACGGTAGCGCGGCACCCCAAGCAGTGGGCCCCCGACCGGGATTCCGGTCGGGGGCCCAACACGAGCTTGCGTCAGACCGAGCCGAACTCGCCCGCCTGGACACCGGCAACGAACGCGTGCCAGGCGGAGGCAGGGAAGACGAGAGCCGGACCCTCGGGGTCCGTCGAGTCACGGACAGGGACGGCGCTCTGGAAGCCCGCGGAGCCCTCCACGCACTCACCGCCCTGACCATCGTGGTTGCTCTTGCGCCACCGGGCGGTGGCGAGTGCCACCTCGACGCAGGTTCCGCCGTTGTTGCTGTAGCTGGACTTCACCCAGCGGGTGTCGCCGAGGTCGGTGGTTGCCATTCGAGACCTTCCCGAGTCGGGGCGGATCTGTATGGCATTCACGGTAGGCGTGTCGACTGTCTGGGTGAATCCAAGAACCGGCCGTTCAGCGACGAGGGCCCTGACCGGCGCGGCGGTCAGGGCCCTCGGGTGGCGGTGCTTCAGATGGTGCCGAACTCGCCCGACTGGACGCCGGCGACGAACGCCCGCCAGGCGGAGGCGGGGAACACGAGGGCCGGGCCCTCAGGGTCCTTCGAGTCACGAACGGGGACAAGGCCGGGGAAATCGGGCGCGATCTCGACACAGTTTCCACCGTTACCACTGTGTCGCGACTTCACCCATCGGGCGTCGGCTAGGTTGATGGGCGTCATTCAAGGTCCTTCCGAACAGCGCGAATCATGGTGAGCGAGGCCGCCGTGGACAGCGACTCCACCTGAAGCTGATCGTAGTCCTCTTCCCAGCCCGCGATAGTGGGGCGCCCGCGCTCCAGGTATCCCCGCAACTGGGACTCTGCGTACCCAACAACTGATCGATCAGGCAGCGTGAGAAGGACCAGAGGCAACACGAACGGTCGCTGCTCAGCCAGCTCGAACGGAGCTACCTGGATGGTGATGTTCGGGTGCGCGGCCAACGACTCCAAGTGGTCCAACTGGTTGAGCATCACCGCGCGACCTCCGATAGGACGCAGCAAGCAACTCTGATCCAAGACTGCGTGGATTGTCGGCGGGGCCTTTTGGTCAAGGAGTCGTTGCCGCTGCATCAGGAAGGCCACACGTTCGTCTGCCTGTTCCTGCGTGAGACTCCCCCGTCGAATGTTCGCGGTCTCAAGGGCTGTCGCGTACGCCTCGGTTTGAAAGAGCCCCGGGATGACGCCCAACTCGAACGTCCGGAGTCGCCGGCACCTGGCCTCCGCGTCCGCAAACTCGGCGAAGCCTTCCAGCAGACTGGCCCTCGCGTATCGCCGCCACAACTCCAGGAAGGTGCCGCCGGTCTGGAACACCTCATCTGCCTTAATCGCGAAGTTAGAGGTTACCGGCTTCTTCGCTCGTTCGATGTAAGAGATCATGGCATCCGAGTAGCCCATGCGTCGCCCCAGCTCAGCCTGCGACCACCGCATAGCGCGTCTTGACCTGCGGAGTTCTTGGCCGAAGCGGACGAGTGGAGACACCGACGCGTCATGATCCTGAGTTTCCACGAGTGTTGACACCTCTAACCGGGGTGAACAGTCAAGGGTTAGGCCCTGGCCATCGTAGAGCCCAACGGGCCACCATGGCTACACCCCGTGAGAGATCCGGGACCCTGCGCAACCAATGGAGCCCCCATGCCCATCCACACCCCCGTCGTCGGCGAGGTCGTGCTCGACCTCGCGCACCGGGACTTCGACGGAAACCCCGTCGAAGGCGTCTACATGGACACCCTCACCGGCCTCTCCTACCTCCGCCACGAGCGCGGCGGCTGCGAGTGGACCACCAAGCCCGAGCACATCCAGGCCCTCACCACGCCCCGCTTCATCACCGTCCAGCACCCCAGCCGGCCCCGCACCGCCGACGTGGCGTGAACCGCCCCCTCAAGCTGGTCGCCACCGCCCTCGGCGTCCCCGCCCTCAGCACCCTCGCCGCCGCACTCGTCTGCTGGCCGATCCACGACGGGCCCCTCGGACCGCAACTCCTCATCTTCGGGCTGATCCTCGCGGCCGGCATCTCCGCAGGCCTCCCCGCCTGCTTCACCTGGATCTCCTCGGAAAAGAACTAGGAGCCCCCATGCTTCACCACCTCCCCACCACCCTCACCAACCCGCCCCGCCGCCGACTCGGCCACCAGGCCCTCATCCTCAACCGCGACGACGCCGTCCTCCTCGTCGGCACCGCCTACCGATCCGGCCTCATGCTCCCCGGCGGCAGCGCCGAAGCCAACGAACTCCCCCACCTCGCCGCCCGCCGCCACACCGAAACCGACACCGGCCTCGTCCTCCCCCTGCGACACATCCTCGCCACCGACTACATCGACGCCAAGCACCTCCCCGAAGGCGTCAACTTCGTCTACTGGGGCGGCCGCCTCACCCCCGCCCAAGAAAGCATCGTCGCCCGCCACCGCCCGCCCCACACCATCACCGCCGTCCACTGGCTCCACGCCACCCAACTCCCCGACGCCATGCCCCCCGAACAGCACCACCGCATCACCCACGCCCTCGAAGCCCTCACCCGCGGCGCCCACCTCCCCCTCCTCCTCCGCGGCACCCCCGCCGAATAGCCGCAAAGGTGCCGAGCGTCACACTGCGCGACGCGGGCCGCCCGGCGGCCCGCGTCCGCCCTGGCGTTGCAGGGCAAGGACGCTTCCGGCACGGGCCGAGGTCCCGTCCGTTTCGGGACCTCCGCCCTGTCTTCCCCTGACCTTCGCCCCCGCAGGTTCGCCCCTCGACCCGGGCAACTGTGGACGGTCGCCCGGTGGACACCGGGCAAACGGCCCGCCCCACGGCGGACCGCCAACGACCGTCTACGCGGCGCACGGGTGCGACAGCACGCGGTGCGCTCCGGAGGACCCGAACAAATGTCCCGCACCATCGACAACGCCCCGTATACCGCCTTCCACCGCAGGCTCGCCCTCGCCTGCTCCGGTGGACCGCTGCTCGACGGGTACATCCTGAGCATCGTGGGCGTCGCCCTCATCGGCATGCGCCCCGAGCTGGGGCTTTCCACCGCCGACGTCAGCCTGATCGGCGCAGCCGCGCTGGTCGGCATGTTCGTCGGCGGCGCGCTCTTCGGCGTGCTGACCGACAAGATCGGGCGGGAGGTGATGTACACCGCCGACCTGCTCGTGATGATCGTCTGCTCGGTGCTGTCCTTCTGGGTCGACGCGGTCTGGGCGATCACCCTGTTGCGTTTCGTCCTCGGTATGGCGGTGGCCGCCGACTACCCCATCGCGACGTCTCTGCTCGCCGAGTGGCTGCCCGCCAAGGACCGCGGGCGGCTGCTCGGTCAGCAGATCGTCGCCTGGTACGCCGGCGCCGTGCTCGCCTACGTCACCGGTTACCTCTTCCTGACGTTCGGCGGCCCGGGCAGCTGGCGCTGGATGCTGGCCAGCTCCACCGTGCTGTGCGTGGTGTTCCTGGTGATCCGCCGCGGCTCGCCCGAGTCGCCGCGCTGGCTGGCCGCCAACGGCCGGGTCGGCGAGGCCGTCCGGCTGGTCGAGCGCCATCTCGGGGTCAAGGTCGACGGCCGCGAGCTGATGCCCGAGCGCACCGCGCCCGGCGCCCCGACCGGCCTGCGGCTGCTGATGACCCCGCCCTACCGGCGGCGGACGCTCTTCTGCGGGCTGTTCTTCCTCTGCCAGGTCGGCCCGCTGTTCGCGATGCTCACCTTCGGGCCGCAGCTCCTGGAGGCCTTCGGCATGCCGGGCGGCACCGTGCTCGAAACCCTCGGCACCGGCCTGATCAGCCTGGTCTTCCTGCTCGGCTGCTACCCCGCGCTGCGCCTGATCGACACCTGGGGCCGCCGGCCGGTGATCATCCGCTCCTTCGCGCTGATGATCGTCCCGCTCGCCGTCCTGGGCCTGTGGCCGGACGCCCCGGCCGCCGTCGTGGTGGTCGCGCTCTGCGCGTACGCCTTCCTGTGCGGCGGGCCGAACGTGCTCGACTGGACCTACCCCAATGAGCTGTTCCCCACCGAGGTCCGGGCCACCGCCGTGGGCGTGGCCACCTCGGTCAGCCGGATCGGCGCCGCCGTCGGCACCTACCTGCTGCCGCTCTCGCTGACCGGCATCGGCACCGGCCCGACCATGCTGATCGCCGCCGGCGTCACCGCGTGCGGCCTGCTGGTCTCGGTGCTCTGGGCCGAGGAGACCCGCGGCACCGCGCTCGGTGCGGCGGCCCCGGCCGCTCCCGGCGCGGCGGCCCGTCCGGCCCGCGCGGCCCGGCCCGCTCCGCAGCCGGTGCGCTGACGCACAGTCATGTCACACGGGGCCGCGTCCGATCGGACGCGGCCCCAGCGGTGTCCGGGAACTGCGGTGCCGCAACTCGCGACGGCGCCGGGCCTACTGACCGACGCGCCCGTCGACGCACTCGCGCAGCAGGTCCGCGTGGCCGCAGTGGCGGGCGTACTCGTCGATGATGTGCACCATCATCTCGCGGACGGCGAGCTTCTCCCGGCCCAGGCGGGCGCCGAGGTCGCCGCAGTGCGGGGCGAGGGTGGCGTCCAGGGCGGCCTGCTCGCGCTCCAGGTCGGCGAACGCGGCGTCCACCACGGCCTGGTCGGCGACGGCTCCCTCGAAGTCGGCGTCGCGCGCGCCGTACAGCTTGGGCAGCGGCTCGCCGTCGGTGATCCAGTTGTGCCAGTCGCGCTCGACCCTGGCGAGGTGGCGGACCAGGCCGAGCAGCGACATCGTCGACGGTGGCACCGAACGGCGGGCCAGCTGCTCGGCGTCCAGGCCCTGGCACTTGAGGAGCAGGGTGAGGCGGTAGTTCTTGATGTAGTCCAGCAGTACGGCCAGTTCGCCGTCCGGGGCGGGCCCTTCGAGGGTGCGCGGGTCGTCGTCCGGGTCCATCCACATGTCGGGGTAGACGGTCGCCTGGGTCCATCGCGCGGGTTGGTCGCTCATATGGGACATGGTCGTCCGCGGCGGACCGGGCCGCCACCGGGTTTTCCCGAGGGGCTCAGAAGGGGGCGGTGTCCTCGAAGGACCAGACGAGCACCTCCTGCGGCCCCTGCCGTGCGACGGCCCCCGCGCAGCGGTACACCGAGCGGGCCGCCGGGTTGTCCACGTCCGCGAGCACCCACATGCCGTAGCAGCCGAGGTCGCGCGCGAGGTCCGCGAGCGCCGTGGTCAGCGCCGGGCCGATGCCGCGCCCGCTGAACCGCGCGTCCACGCCCAGCTCGTGGATCAGCATCCTGGTGCCCCGGTCCGGGTGGGTGGTCTCCACCCCGGTGACCATCGCGGCCGGCGCGTCGTCGACGTAGGCGACGAGGAGGTGGTGGCGGTCGTCCGCGAGGAAGCGGGCGGTGGCCTCGGGGAGCGGCGGCGAGTCGAAGAGGTGCCCGGCGGCCTGGACGTCCTCGGCGCGGGTGACGCGGCGGATCTCCATGAGGAAATGCTGACAGAATCCCGGTGCGGGATACAGCATTCCTTCATATCGGCTGGTCAGGCCGCGGCGAAATCCGGTACCGCCGCTGCTCGACGGCCGAGGTCCGGGTGCTACTCCCCCGGCACGCCGGGCAGGCCGGGGGTGAAGCCGTCGAGGGCGTGGCGGCAGGGGCAGGTGCGGGTGGCGGGCAGTGCCTCCAGCGCCTTGAACAGCACGGTGCGCAGCCGGTCGACGTTGCGGCCGAACACCTCCAGGACCTCGGCGTGGGTGACGCCCGCACCGCTCTCCACGCCCGCGTCCAGGTCGGTGACCAGGTTCAACGAGGTGTAGCAGAGTCCTAGTTCACGGGCCAGCACGGCCTCCGGGTGGCCCGTCATGCCGACCGTCGACCAGCCGTTCGCCGAGAACCAGCGCGACTCGGCGCGGGTGGAGAAGCGCGGGCCCTCGATCACCACCAGGGTGCCGCCGTCCACCGGCTCCCAGGCGGCGCCGCGGGCCGCGTCCAGCACCGCGGCACGCCCCGCCGGGCAGTACGGGTCCGCCATCGGCGCGTGCACCACGCCCGGCACCGAGCCGTCCGGCAGCGGCGCGCCGTCGTAGAAGGTCTGCGCCCGGGCGGCGGTGCGGTCCACGAACTGGTCCGGCACGAGCAGCGTCCCCGGCCCGTACTCCGGCCGCAGCCCACCCACCGCGCACGGCCCGAGCACCTGCCGCACCCCGAGCGCGTGCAGCGCCCAGAGGTTCGCCCGGTAGTTGATCCGGTGCGGCGGGATCCCGTGCCCGCGCCCGTGCCGGGGCAGGAACGCCACCCGCCGCCCGCCCACCTCGCCGACGAACACCGAGTCGCTGGGCGGCCCGTACGGCGTCCCGACCGCCACCTCGGCCACGTCGTCCAGCAGCGCGTACAGCCCGGACCCGCCGATCACCCCGAGCTCCGCCCGTTCGCCCGCCATGCCGCCCGCCTCTCGCCGAAGGAAACCTGGTGGGATCCAGCCTACGAGGACCGTCCTCACGTACCGTCAGCGTCGACCGGAGACGAGAGGGAGGCGCGGGGATGCCGGAGAGCGTGGGGCCGCTGGTGCGGGTGTGCGAGGGGCCGGGCGGGCTGACGGTGTGGGGGGTGGCCGAGCCGGAGCGGTGGGCGGTGGACGTCAACGTGATGGTGGAGGCGGGCGAGGACGTCGGGGCGGTGGACCTGGGGCTGCTCGGGGAGGTGCTGGCGGATTCGGAGCGGCTGGTGGCGCGGGCGCGGCGGTTCGCCTGCGCCGCGCTGGGCGTGACGGAGGAACAGGCGGCCCTGGACGCACCGGAGGTGAACGTCTACCCCGACGGGTGGCTGCTGCGGTTCGCCGTGGGGGACCTGCCGCTCTGCGAGCCGTACGGGGTCGGGGTGGTGTTCGAGGGGCTGCGGCCGGTGCGGCTGGAGGACCTGAGCGGGGCGGAGGAGATCGAGGACTGAGCTCCCGGCCCGACAGTGCGTCCGGACGGCATACCCGAATGATCCACCGTCAATCCCCCGCGCCCGTTTTGCGATGAACAATACGTATTCGAACCAGCGTGGCGATCAAGCCAGTGCGTACACATTCGGACAATCGAAAACGGGGGTCGGAATTTCGTCCGTACACAACTAGGCTCCTCGCGGTGCCGCGACAACTGTCCCGGTACAAAGGGGCCCTGACGGGCCCGGGGGAAAACGTGAGGGGTTATGACCTACACGACAAATCGGACAGGATCGCCGCAGGGGCGGCGGATCCGCAAGAAGCTCTCGGCTCTGATCGCACTCACCCTTGCCGCCACCGTGGCCGGCACGACCGTCGCCCACGCGCTGCCGTCCGAGGCCGGGCCCGCGCCGCTGCCCGCGGACGTCCGCGGCAAGGTCGTCGAGGCCTGGGAGCTGGGCGGCGTCTCGACCAAGGACGCCGCCGCGAAGGCGCTGGTCGGCTCCGACGCCGACCTCACCAAGTTCCTCGGTGAGACCCTCGCCCGGGCCAACGCCGTGGACGAGCGCTTCGCCATCCTGAAGATGCTCAGCGACGTCGGCGTCGGGGTCCGCGAAGCCGCCAACAAGGCGCTGAGCGGCACCGACGCCGACGTCCACACGTTCCTGACGTCGGGCTGGCAGAACCCGATGAACGACGACCGCCGCGCGGCCGTCTTCTACGTGCTGGACAACAGCGAGGCGGGTGTCCGGGCGGCCGCCAACAAGGCGCTGAACGCCGGCACCCAGAAGGCGCTGGAAGACTTCCTGAGCACGGGCCAGGCCAAGGCGCAGGAGGAGGACGACCGGTTCGCCATCTTCGCCGCGCTCGGTGAGAACCCCGGGCCCGAGTACACCAAGCAGGCCAACCGGGCACTCGCCGGGACGGCCCAGGACATCCGCGCGTTCCTGGAGAACGGCCAGTACCTGGCCCGGACCCGGGACCAGGAGACGCTCTCGATCACCCAGCTCGCCCAGGCGGCCAAGGAGGCCGGCCAGCGCGCGAAGACCGCGACCGAGAACGCCAAGCAGGCCGGCGCCCGCGCCGAGGACGCCGCGGGCAAGGCCAAGGAGGCCGCGCAGCGAGCCGCCGCCGAGGCCGCCGCCGCCAAGGACGACGTCACCAAGGCGGGCGAGGCGGCCAACAAGGCCGCACAGGCCGCCGAGGGCGCGGCCGCGGCCGCCGAGACGGCGGTCTCCGCCTCGAACGCCGCCGTCGCCGCCGCGCGCACGGCCGCCTCGGCCGCGCAGTCGGCCGCCTCGGCCGCGGCCGCGGCCGAGCAGGCCGCCTCCAAGGCGTACCGGGCCGCCGCCTCGGCCGCGGGCAACCGGAACGAGGCCGCCTCCGCCCGCGACGCCGCCCGGGGTGCCCGGGACGCCGCCAAGGGCGCCCGGGACGCCGCCTCGGCCGCCGCCTCGGCGGCCACCGCGAGCGCCGAGGCCGGGCGCTCCGGCGCCGCCGCCGCCCGTGCCGCGAACAACGCCGCCGCCGCCGCCGAGGCCAGTGCCCAGGCCGGCAACTCGGCCGGCGCCGCCACCGCCCAGGCGGCCCGGGCCCGCGAGGCGGCCGCCAAGGCGCGCTCCGCGGCGAACCTGGCCACCGCGTCCGCCGGCCGGGCCGAGAGCCTCGCCAACTCGGCCGCCGCGCACGCGGCCGAGGCGAACCGGAAGGCCAACAGCGCCGCCGACCACGCCGACAAGGCGGCCACCGCCGCCGAGCAGGCCGCCGACGCGGCCGGCCAGGCGCAGGACTGGGCCAACACGGCGACCGCCCACGCGAACTCCGCGATCGAGGCCGCGACCGCCGCGAACGACGCCGTCACGCAGGCCCAGAGCATCGAGAAGCTGGCCCGTGAGGCCGAGGCCGCCGGCCTGGAGGCCGACAAGCAGGAGGGTCTCAAGGAGGCCACCGCCCTCGTCAAGGCGGAGGCCGCCGACCAGGCCAAGCTGACCAGCGACCAGACCTCGGCCGCCGCGCTCGACGCGGCCACCAAGGACCTGGTGCAGAAGGCCTCCGCCACCGGCACCGACACGAAGACGGCGGCGGGCTTCGGCCGCCAGGCCGCCGTCAACCTGCTGGGCGCCGCCGGCTACTGGACCCGCGACGCCGCCCGGGCGGCGCTCGCCGACAACGACGACGGCGTGGTCGCCTGGGCCAAGAAGGAGTACCAGGACAGCCTGCGGCTGGACGACCGCGACAAGGTCGCCTACATGTCCACCATCGGCACCTCCACGCTCGCGACGGCCGCCCAGCGGACGCTGGAGAGCGCGGACCCGACCGCCGTCCCGAAGTTCCTCTCCGGCGGCGCGGTTGACGCCCAGGCCGACGACCTCCGGTTCAGCATCTTCACCATGCTCACCGACGCCGGGATCGCGGTCCGGCGGGACGCCAACGCCGCACTGAGCAACGGCAGCCCCAAGGCGATGTCCGACTTCGTCCACACCGGCTACCAGCGCGCCGTGGCCGAGGACGACCGGGTGGCGATCTTCACCCTGCTGAGCGAAGGCGGTCCCAACGTCAAGGCGGCGGCCGAGATCGCGCTCGCCGGGCCGGCCTGGATGCAGCACGACTTCGTGACCACCGTCCAGCACAAGGCCGCCGTACTCGACTCGGACACCGACACCCACGTGTCCTCGATCCTCGCGCTGATCGCCAACGCGGCGAAGGACGCGGTCACCGCCACCGAGAACGCCCAGCTGGCGTACCAGGTCGCGGCCAACGCCCGCAGCGCCGCCGAGGAGGCCAACGACTGGGCGGCCAAGGCCCAGACGTCGGCCCAGCAGGCCAAGGGCTACGCGGACGACGCGAAGGCCAAGGCCGCTGCGGCGGACGCCTCGGCGAACGCCGCGGCCGCCTCGTCCCAGCAGGCCAAGTCCGCCGCCGCGACCGCGCAGAAGGCCAACCGCGCGGCCAACTACTCGCTGAACCAGGCGGTCGCCTCCGCCGACAAGGCCACCGCCTCGGCGGCCAGCGCGCGCACCTCGGCCGCCAGCGCGGCGGCCTCGGCGACGGCTGCCGGCAAGAGCGCCTCCGAGGCCTCCGCGGCCGCCCGGGAGGCGCGCACCATCGCGGCGGACAAGCGGGCCCAGGAGCAGGCGGCGGCCGCCGCCGCGGCGGCTCAGGCGGCGCGCGCCGCCGAGGCCGCGAACGTCAACCCGTCCAACAACCCGGCCAACGACAAGGTCAACGAAACGGCGTCCGCCACCCCGCCCGCGGGCTCCGGCGGAAGCGGTGGGACCGGTGGGACCGGTGGAACGGGCGGCGACGGCAAGGACGGCGCCCGCAACTTCGCCACGGAGATGGGGCACTACAGCACCGTCTGGGCGATGGCCGCGGCCGCTTCGCTCGTCATTCCGCCGCCCCTCGGCGAGATCGGGTTCACCGTCTTCGGGGCCTTCTCCCTCGGCGCCGGTCTGCTCAGCGCCGGCGGCTTCCTGTACTCCGACGGTTGGAACAGCAAGGAGTTCCTCAACGCGGCGACCGGCGTCCTCGTCGGCACGATCGGAGGCCCCTTCGGCAAGGTGTTCAACAGGGTCACCGCGCCGATCGTGAGGACCAGCATCAAGGGCGCCAGGTCGCTCGGCAACAAGATCATCGAGGGTGGAGCCAACGCGGCCTCCAGCTTCATCGGCATGTTCACCTGGTGATCTCCTGAACCGTCCGGCGGTCTAGGCTGCCGAAGTGCGGTGAGTCAATCCGAACGGGACCGTGGGGCCGCGTCCGACGCGGCCCCACGGTCGACAAGGGGTGGACATGTACGAACTCGGCCTCAGCACGACCTCCTGGTGGCTGATCGCGGCTCTGGCCACGGCCGTCAATCTCGCGCTGCTGGTGCCTCCGATGCCGACGCGCGAGACCCGGATCCGCATGTCGTTCATGCCGGCGGTCTTCGCGACGTTCGCCTACGTCGCCTCGGTCGCCAAGCCCGACTACCCGGACCAGCTGATCCTCTCGATGTACTCGATCGCCTGCCTGTCCCTTCCCCTGAGCCTGGTCGGGTTCCGCAGGAAGATGGCACGGATGATCCGGGAGACGCCCGAGGACGGCAGCCTGCAGCCACAGCACTACGGCCTCGCCCAGGAAGCCATGATCCGTTTCAGCCTCGCGGCGGTCGCGATGGGCGGCCTCGTTCACCTGTTCAAGCCGTAACCGCCCGGCAAGGGGCCGTTCGGAATATCGCCCCATTCGCACAGTTCGCACACATACTCATGGGTCGACGATTCCCCTCCTGCTCCGCTGAACGATCTTCCAAAACATCATCCGTTCGTGATAGCAATGCTTCCGGTAACGGCCGCCGAGCCATTCCCGCAGACGCCGTGAACCACCGAATCCGAAACTCTCCAGGGGGGATTCCCATGCGCTCCATTTCCAAGCTGCTGGTCGCCGGCGCGGTCGCCGGCTCCGTCGTGCTCACCGGTGTCGCGGTCGCCAACGCGGCGACCGGTGTGCCGGCCGGCTCCACGGTCGCCACCGCCGACGACACCCCGCCGCCGGCCGTCGAGGACTTCGCCTACCCGGACTCCGACAAGATCTTCGCGGAACGCGGCTTCAGGCTCATCTCCGGGGACGGCCACATCGTCCTCGTCGACTGCCCCACCCCCGGCAGCGCGGAGAAGGTGCTGATGCTCGACACCCGCGGCCTCGGCAAGGTCTGCTTCCGGATCACCGGGAACACCGCCTCCCTCAAGATGGAGGTGCCGTCCGTCTACGGCATCACGACCCCCGACTACGCGGTGACGGCCCGCATGGTCACCGGCACCGGCGACCAGGCCGAGGAGAAGACCTACACGCTGCTGAGGAACCAGTCGAACAGCGTCGGCGAGGCCAAGGACGTGCCGCAGCGCCGCCCGTTCTCGCTGCTGGACCTCACCGCCGTCAAGTGACGCCCCCGGACCCCGCCGCCCGAGCGCGGCGGGGTCCGCGCTGTCCTGGCCCGACATCACTCCGGCCCTGCCCTGACACCGGGAGACCCCTCGTGCTTCGCACCCGTTCACGCGCCGCGTGGATGACCGGCCTGCTCGCCTCGGCCGCCGTCGTCGGCGGCATGCTCACCGGCGCAACGGCCAACGCCGTGGTCGGCGACACCGTGCCCACCGACTTCCACACGTACACCACCAAGCTCGACATCGGCAACGGCCAGCGCAGCTGCACCGGTTCGCTCGTCGACCCGTACTGGGTGCTGACGGCGAGCAGCTGTTTCGCCGACAACCCGGCCCAGCCGCTGGCGCTCGCCGCCGGTGCGCCCAAGCTGAGGACCGTCGCCACCGTCGGCCGCACCGACCTGACGGCCACCGGCACCGGCCACGTCACCGAGGTCACCGAACTGGTCCCCCGGGCCGACCGCGACCTGGTGCTGGCCCGCCTCGCCGCGCCCGCCCAGGGCATCCCCACCGTCCCGCTCGGCGCGGCGCCGGTCGCCGGGGAGACCCTGACCGTCAACGGCTACGGCCGCACCAAGGCCGAGTGGTCGCCGCTCGCCCTGCACAACGGCCAGTTCACCGTGCAGTCCTCGACCGCCACCACCCTCGCCGTCACCGGGAGGACCGCGGGCCGCGACAGCATCTGCAAGGGTGACGCCGGCGGCCCGGCGGTGCGGATGGTCAACGGCCGGGCGGAGCTCGTCGCCGTCAACAGCACCTCCTGGCAGGGCGGCTGCTTCGGCACCGCCGAGACCCGGACCGGCGCGGTGGAGACCCGGGTCGACGACCTCGCCGGCTGGCTGCTGGACACCCGGCTGCACACCGCCTCGCTGGTCAACACCCTGAGCGGCCTGTGCGCGTACGTGCCGTGGTCCACCCCCGAGTGGGGCGCGCCGGTGATCCAGATCGGCTGCGACAAGCAGTACGTCGACCAGGTCTGGGACTTCCGGAAGACCCCGGCCGGCACCTACCAGATCCGCAACACCTACTCCGGCAAGTGCCTGCTGGCCCCGCACCAGACCCCGGACAACGGCGGCCCGATCGTGCAGGCCGACTGCGACCCGCAGTACCCGGACCAGCTCTGGAAGCTGGAGAAGGTCGACGGCGGCTACCAGATCCGCAACACCTTCTCCGACCGGTGCGCGATCGCCTGGTCGGGCGACAGTGCGCCCGGGTCGAAGCTGACCCAGTACGACTGCATCCCGCAGTTCGCGGACCAGGTCTGGTCGATCTGACGGACGGACCGGTCGGCGACGCCGACAGCGAGTGACAGCGAAGGGTGTGTGGCCGCCGCGGCGGGCGCGCACCCTTCCGTCGTCGTACGGGAGGGCCCGGCGGGCGGTCAGCCGAGGCCGTCCCAGTCCTGGAGGGCCGCCAGGGCGGCGGTGCGGCCGGCGGGGCCGGCCGGGGTGAGCAGGTAGTCGGCGACCGGGGTGAGCAGCAGGGTGGTGCGGTCCGGGGCCGTCAGGAGGCGGGCCTCGTCCCAGTCGTGGCGGATGACGGTGCGGCGCAGCAGGGTGCCCCGGCGGGTGGTCAGCCGGGGGGTGGCGGCGGCGTCGGTGCGGCGGCGGTGTTCGGCGGCGAGTTCGGGGGTGAGGGCGGCGCGGACGGCGGCGAGGGTGCCGAGCGGGAGGCGGGCGGCGGCGAGGTCGAGGAGGGCGGCGGCCTCCGGGGCGAGCCGGTAGGCGGCCAGGACGGCGGCGGTCTCGGCGGGTTCGAAGGGCTGGTGGCTGAGACAGCACAGGTCGAGGAGGGTGAGCGGGTCGGGCTCCGCCCCGGCGGGCGCGCGCAGGTGGGCCTCGGCCAGGGCGATGAGGCACTCGACGTGGTCGTCCGCGACGAGGTACGGGCGCACCGGCACGGCGGCGTGGTCGCCGGGCAGGGCCGCCGTGGTGAGGTGGACGCGGTACCAGGGGTCGAGCAGCGGGTCCTCGGCGGGCCAGCGGACGGTGACCTCGGTGTGGTGCGGGCGGTCGCCGAGCAGGGTGACGTCGACGGTCTCCACCGGGTGGTCGGTGACCAGGCGGACGACGGCCTGCCAGAGCGCGGCCTCGCCGGGGGCGACCAGGTCCAGGGCGGCCTGGGGCCGGAGCAGGCCGGCCGGGTAGTAGCCGGCCAGCGGGACGCCGTGGATCGCGCGCGCGCCGGTGGAGCGGGCGAGCTCGTGGGCGAGGCGGGCGTAGTGGTCGGCGCGGGTGCGGGCGCGGCGCAGCTCCTCGCGGGCGGGCTCGCCCATCCGGACGTCGTCGCGGGCCAGGGCGGAGAGCACCAGGTGCGGCAGGTGACGGCTGCCGCGGGCGCGGTGGAGCAGTTCGGCCGGCCCGTCGACCGGGTCGACGTCGAGCAGGTTGTACAGCAAAGCGGTGTTCACGGACGTCCGCCTCCGAAGGTATCGTCATGGCGCCCGACGCCGCCGACGGCCGAGGGCGGGGGCAATCACGGCCGGTTACCGGGGGTACCCGGCCGCGGGAGGTGAAGGAGGGGCGGACCGGACCGTCTCCGGCGGGCCCCGGCACGGCGATTCTGGCCGGTCGGGTTCAACGCGCGGTCACCACAGGCTCAACGGAGCCTCGACACCGCGCGTGACCTTGTGGTTCAACATCACAGAGAAGCTGACATGTGCACGGGCGGGGCGGGCACTGTCCTTGGGGCAGCAGGGGGCAGGATGGGCGATCTCCGTTTTTCCGTACTGGGTCTGATGCGGGCTCACCGCGGCGCGACGGCGCTCAAGGTGGGCAGCCCGCAGCAGCAGGCGATGCTGGCCGTGCTGCTCCTGCGGCCCGGCCATGCGGCGAGTGCCACCGATCTGATCGCGGCACTGTGGGGCGAGGAGCCGCCGGGCGCGGCGATGACCACCGTGCGGACGTACGCGTGGCGGTGGCGCAAGGTGCTGGACGCGGTGGAGCCGGCCGATCCCCAGGGGTCCGGGCTGTCCGGGGGGTCCGGGGAGCGGGCCGCGGGCAGCGTACTGGTCTCGATGGGCGACGGCTACCGGCTCGTGCTGCCCAAGCTGGCGGTGGACGCCGCGCAGGCGGAGGCGCTGGCCGCCGAGGCGGAGCGGACCGCCCGCGGCGAGCCGCTGCGCGCCCGCGACCTGCTCAACCAGGCGCTGGAGCTGTGGCAGGGCGAGCCGCTGGCCGGGATCCCCGGGCCGTTCGCGGAGCGGCACCGGCAGCGGCTGGAGGAGTTGCGGCTGACCCTGCTGGAGGAGCGGATCGGCCTGGACCTGGCGCTGGGCCGCCACTCGCGGTGCATCCCGGAGCTGACCGCGCTCACCACCGAGCACCCGCTGCACGAGCGGGCGTACGGGCTGCTGATGCGCGCGCTGTACCAGGCCGGGCGGCAGGCGGACGCGCTGGCGGTGTTCCGGGGCGTGCGGCAGCTGTTCCTCGCGGAGCTGGGGGTGGGGCCGGGGGCGGAGCTGGAGCAGCTGCACCGGCGGATCCTGGAGGGGGACCCGGCGCTGGCCGCGCCGAAGCCGGGTGGCGGCACGGCGGCGACGGCCCCGGCGGTGACGGCCCCGGCCGCCGGGAGCACGGCCGGTGACCGGGCGCAGGCGGCGGACGGCGAGGGCGGTGCGGCGGACCGGGGCGGCGGCGACCCGGCCCAGGCGCCCGGCCGGGCCGCCCGGCCGTCGGGCGCGCCGCCGCGGCCGGCCCAGCTGCCGCCGGACGCCGCCGACTTCACCGGGCGGACGGCGCCGGTGCGGGTGCTGTGCGAGGCGCTGGCCGCTCCCCCGGAGGCCAGCGCGGGCGGGGCTGCGGAGCATCCGCAGGCGCTGGTGGTGGCGACCGTGGTCGGGATGGGCGGGGTCGGCAAGACGGCGCTGGCACTGCACGTGGCGCACCGCGTCCGGGAGGCCTACCCGGACGGCCAGCTGTATGTGGACCTGCGCGGCTCGGACCCGGTGCCGGCCGATCCGGAGGCGGTGCTGAGCGGCTTCCTGGTGGCGCTCGGGGTCGCGGCGGACGCGGTGCCGGACGGGCTGGACGCGCGCTCGGCGCTGTTCCGCTCGGTGGTGGACGGCCGGCGCCTGCTGCTGGTGCTCGACAACGCCAAGGACGCGGCGCAGATCCGGCCGCTGCTGCCGGGCGCGGTCGGCTGCGCGGTGCTCACCACCGGCCGGACCAGGCCGGCCGGGCTGCCGGCGAACGTGCAGGTCGACCTGGACGTGTTCCAGCCGGAGGAGGCGCTGGACCTGCTCGGCCGCACGATCGGCGCGCAGCGGCTGGCCGCCGAGCCGGACGCCGCCCGGGAGCTGGTGGTGGCCTGCGGGCACCTGCCGCTGGCGGTGCGGATCGTGGCCGCCCGGCTGGCCGCCCGGCCGGGCTGGACGGTGGAGACGCTCAGCCGCCGGCTTCAGGTGGAGCGGCGGCGGATCGACGAGCTGCGGATCGGCGACCTCGCGGTGGCGGCGGCCTTCGAACTGAGCTACCGCCAGTTGACGCAAGGCCAGGCCCGGGCGTTCCGGCTGGTGGCCTCGGTGGACGGGCCGGACATCGGACTGCCGGCGGCGGCGGCGCTGCTGGACCTCGACGCGTACGACGCGGAGGACCTGCTGGAGGCGCTGGTGGACGTGGCGATGGTGGAGTCGCCCTTCCCCGGCCGCTACCGGTACCACGACCTGCTGCGGGCGTTCGCCCGTCGACGACCGGCCGAGGGGGCCGGTCCGGCCGAGGGATCCGGTCCGGCCGGGACGGCGCACGGCGGGACGGCGGACGGCGGGGAGGCGGTGGCGGCCCGGGACCGGCTGCTGGACCACCTGCTGGCCACCGCCTGCACCGCCTTCCAGCACGCCGTGCCGGGCGACCCGGCGGCGGGCGCGCTCGGCCCGGCGCACTCCCCCGGCGTGCCGCTGCCCGGCCGGGACGCCGCCCGCGAGTGGGCGGCCGTCGAAGGGGCGGGCGCGGTGGCGCTGGCGGCGCAGGTGGCCGCCGACCCCGCCACCGGGCGGGGGGCGTCGCTGCGGGCGGCGATCGACCTGCTGATCGCGCTCACCCCGTTCGTGCTCACCCCGCCGAGCCGTCAGCTCGCGGCGACGGCCGACGCGCTGGCCGGCGCGGCCGCCCGGGACGGGGACCTCCGGGCGGAGGGGCGGGCGCACTTCCTGCGCGGCAACGTCGCCCTGGCCGCGACCCGGCTGGACGCGGCGGAGGAGGCGTCCCGGCGGGCGGTGGAGGCGGCGCGCGCGGCCGGGGACTCGGTGGTCCTGCGGCAGGCGCTCAACGACCTCGGGCTGATCTGCCAGTTCCTGAGCCGCTACGACGAGGCGGTGGACCACTACGACGAGGCGCTGCTGCTGGCCAACCGGCTGGGACACCGCTCCGGCGCGCTGGTGACGACGGTGAACGCGGCGCTGGCGCGGGTGCGCAGCGGCCGGGCGGACGAGGCGGTGACGATCTGCCACGAGGTGCTGGCCGAGCTGCGGACCCGGCAGGACGACCCGGGCCGGGCGTACACGCTGTACGTGCTGGGGTCGGCGCTGCACGCGCTGGGCCGGCACGAGGAGGCGGTGACCTGGTTCGGCGAGTGCCTGGCGGTGTCGGTGGCGGCCGGTCTGCGGGACCGGGCCGCGCACGCCCGCTACCGGCTGGCGGACAGTCTGCGCGAGCTGGGCCGGGCCGACGAGGCGCTGGACCACGCGGAGCAGGCGCTGGCGCTCTGCGTGGAGCTGGGGGCGGAGCGGGACCAGGCGCAGGCGCTGGTGGTGCTGGGCTGCGCGCTGGCGGACCTCGGGCGCGGGCCCGAGGCGGGGGCGCGGCTGCGGGAGGCGCACGCGATCTTCGGGCGGCTGGGGCTTCCGGAGGCCGCCGAGGTGGCGGGGCTGCTCGCGGAGCCGGCGTTCGCGCTGGTGGATCCGTGAGCGGGGGTGGTCCGGGCGCGGGCAGAAACGGTTCTGCGCGCGGTCATCGGGGCGGCCGGGGCTCAGGAGCCGGTGCTGTTCCAGTCCGAGTGGCCGCCGCCGTCGGTCGGGGTGGGGGTCGGGGTCGGCGTGGCGGTGGGGGCAGTGGTGCCGGTGCCCGTGCCGGTCGCGCCGTCCGCCATCGCGGTGCCGGTCGCGCCGAGGGCGAGCAGGGCGCCGAGGCCGAGGCCCGCGACGGCCAGGCTGATCCGGGCGGTACCGATCGTCGAACGCTTCGCCATGACTGCTCCTCGGGTGGTCTTCCCTGCCGGGAAGGGGCTCCGCCGGGCTCTCCCCGGCTGACGTGATCAGCATGGCAAGGGGCGTTCAACGGCCGATCGACGCACGAGCAGCGTGCGTCGATCGGCCGCGTTGATCGGGGTGTCGATCGGGGTGTCGATCGCCGTCGGCCCAGGTCAGACGGCCTCCCGGATCTCCAGGGTGCAGCACTTCACGCTGCCGCCGCCCTTGAGCAGCTCGGAGAGGTCCATCCCGATCGGCCGGTAGCCGTGCGCACGCAGCCTGGCCGCGACCCCGGTGGCGGGCTCCGGGATCACCACGTTCAGGCCGTCACCGGCCACGTTGAGCCCGAACGCCTCGGCGTCCTCCTCCCCCACCAGCACCGCGTCCGGGAAGAGCCGGCGCAGCACCGCCCGGCTGCCGGCCGAGAACGCGCCCGGGTAGTACATGATCTGCTCGCCGTCGAGCACGCTCAGCGCGGTGTCCAGGTGGTAGAAGCGCGGGTCGACGAGGTCCAGCCCGATCACCGGGCGGCCGAGGAACTCCTGGGCCTCGGCGTGCCCGGCGGAGACGCTGCGAAAGCCCCGGCCGGCCAGCAGGTAGCGGTCGGTCAGCAGCAGGTCGCCCTCGCCCTCGTTGACGTGCACCGGGTCGAGCGTGGTGAAGCCCCGGGCCCGGAACCACTCCAGGTACGCCGGTCCCTCGGCGGCCCGCTCGGCGTTGCGGAACCGGGCGCCGAGCACCCGGCCGTCGACGACGGTGGCGCCGTTCGCCGCGTACACCATGTCGGGCAGGCCGGGCAGCGGGTCGATGAGGTCGACGCGGTGGCCGAGCTCGACGTACAGCTCGTACAGGCGCTCCCACTGGGCGACCGCGAGGGCGGTGTCGACGGGCTTGGCCGGGTCCATCCACGGGTTGATGGCGTAGCTGACCTCGAAGTGGGTCGGACGGCACATCAGGTAGTGGCGGGGGCGGGCGGTGCGGGTCATGGCGGGACTCCGGAAGGGGTGAGGGTGGGCGGAGCGGCGGGGTTCAGGAGGCGGCGGGGTTCAGGAGGCGGCGGGGCGCTCGGGGAAGTCGCGCATGGCGCGCAGCGGGCTGGTCAGCAGCACGGCGCCCGCGGAGAGCAGCACGCACGCCATGATCCAGATGGTGGTCCGGGCGCCGAGCACCTCGCCCAGCCAGCCGCCGAGCAGGGCCCCGACCGGGATGGCGCTGAAGTTGACGGTGGAGGCGCTGGCCCGGATCCGGCCGATCATCGCGGGCGGGCAGTAGGCCTGGTAGAAGCTGCCGGCGATGACGTTCCCGGCGATCACCCCGCAGACCGCGACCGACCAGGCGACCGCGCTCACCGCGAGCGGCAGCCGCGCGCCGGCCATCGGCAGCAGCAGGATGAACGGGGCGGCGACCAGCTCGCAGAGCAGCAGCCCGCGGGCGGTGCCGAACCGGCGGGCGATCCGCCCGGCGAGGGCCGCCCCCGCCAGGCCGCCGACCGAGACCACCGCGAACACGGCGCCGACGCCGCCGGGCGACACCCCGACGCTGCGGACCAGGAAGACCGTCTGCACGGCCTGGATGCCGTTGAGGCCGAGGTTGCCGACCGCCGCGAAGGAGGCGAGGGTGCGCAGGTAGGGGTCGTGGACCAGGAAGCGCACGCCCTCGCCGATCTCGCGGCGGATGCCGCGCCGCTCGGACTTCGCCGGCGGGGTCTCCTCCGCCCGGATGGTGCCCAGGCAGAACGCCGACACCAGGTAGGTGACCGCGTCGGCGAGCAGTCCGCTGGCCGCGCCGAACACCTGGGAGAGCAGGCCCGCCAGCCCCGGCCCGGCGATCTCCGCCGCCGAGTCCCCGGAGCGCAGCTTGACGTTGGCCTCCAGCAGGTCCGGCTTGGCGACCAGGGACGGCAGCACCGCGCTGTACGCGGTGGAGAAGAACACCTTCACCGCACCGGCCAGCAGCGCCACCAGGATCAGCTGGGCCATCGTCAGGGCGTCGAACCAGCCCGCCACCGGCACGCTGCCGAACAGCAGGAGCAGCAGCAGGTCGCAGACCAGCATCACCTTCAGCCGGGGCCAGCGGTCCACCCAGGCGCCGGCCAGCAGGCCGAGGAACAGCCAGGGCACCCAGGCGGAGGCGGTGAGCACACCGACCATGAACGGCGAGGCGTCCAGGGTGACCACCGCCACCAGGGCGAGGGCGACGTTGCCGACGGCGGTGCCCAGGCCGCTGGTCGTCTCACCGATCCAGAGCTTGCGGAAGTTCCCCTGGGCCCACAGGCCCCAGCGGCTGCGGGGCGGCCGGTCGGACACCGCGGACGGCTCGACCGGGGCGGCGCTCGTGGTACTCGTGGTCATGGCGGGTCAGTCTCCAAGCGTGTCGGCCAGCACGGCGGCGATCCGTGCGAGGGGCGCGGGCTGGGTCAGGGCGCCGTGCGCGCAGTCGATCCGGTGGGCGGTGACGGGACCGCCGAGGTACGGGGCCCAGGCCGCCTCGTACGGCCAGTCGGCGGGCTTGTCGGCGGTGGCGCCGACGAAGACGGCGCCGCCCCGGTAGTGGCCCGGCACGTGTTCGGCCATCAGCTTGCGGTGCAGGTCGAAGACGTCGGGCAGGACGCCGGCGGCCTCGCCGAGCAGGGCGGTGAGCTCGGCCCGGCCGCGCCCGTCGGCCGGGTCGTAGCCGAGCGAGGCGAGCAGTGCGGCCAGCGTCTCCACGGGGTCGTCGGTCGGCGGGGCGGGCCGGCGGGCGGCGGTGTGGTCGGCCGGCAGGCCGTCGAGCAGGGCCAGCAGGGCGACCTCCTGGCCCGCCGCCTGGAGCTGGACGGCCATCTCCTGGGCGACCACCGCGCCGAAGGACCAGCCGAGCAGGTGGTAGGGGCCCTGCGGGCGGACGGCGCGGATCTCCCGGACGTAGTCCTCGGCGATCTCGGTGACCGAGGCCGCGGAGCCGCCGCGCAGGCCGCGGGCCTGGAGGCCGTGGACCGGGCGCTCCGGGTCGAGGTGGCGCAGCAGGCCCGAGTAGACCCAGCTGATGCCGGCGGCGGGGTGGACGCAGAACAGCGGGGCCTTGGTGCCCTGGGCGCGCAGCGGGAGCAGCACGTCCAGGGCGTCGGACCGCTCCCCCGCGGTGCCCTCCAGCCGGCGGGCCAGCCCGGCCGGGGTCGGGGCCTCGAACACGGCCCGCATACCGAGGTCGGCGCCGAGGGCGGTGCGGATCCGGGCGAGCAGCTTCATGGCGAGCAGGGAGTGGCCGCCGAGGTCGAAGAAGCCGTCGTCGATGGTGACGCCGGTGACGCCGAGGACGTCCGCGAAGAGCGCGCAGAGCAGTTCCTCGCCCGGGGTGCGGGGCGCCCGGCCGGTGGGCGAAGCGGTGAGGTCGGGGGCGGGCAGGGCGCGCCGGTCGACCTTGCCGCTGCCGGTCAGCGGGAAGGCGTCGAGCGTGACGACGGCGGCCGGGACCATGTAGCCGGGCAGCGACTCGGCGACGAAGGCGCGCAGCTCGGCCGGGTCGGGCGCGGTGGCGCCCTCGGGGACGGTGTAGGCGACCAGGCGGGGGCCGCCGGCGCCGTCCTCGCGGGCCGTCACGGTGGCGGCCCGGACGCGGGGGTGGCGGGTGAGCACGTGCTCGATCTCGCCGAGTTCGATCCGAAAGCCCCGGATCTTCACCTGGTGGTCGGTGCGGCCGAGGTAGTCGAGGCCGCCGTCGCGGGTGCGCCGGACCAGGTCGCCGGTGCGGTACATCCGGGCGCCGGGCGTGAACGGGTCGGCGACGAAGCGCTCGGCGGTCAGCGCCGGGCGGCCGAGGTAGCCGCGGGCCAGGCCCGCGCCGGCCAGGTACAGCTCGCCGGGGACACCGGGCGGGACCGGGGCCAGGTGCTCGTCCAGCACGTAGCCGCGGGTGCCGAGCACGGTCCGGCCCAGCGACGGGCGGTCGGTGGCGGTGAAGGGGTGGGTGAGGGCGTCGACGGTGGACTCGGTCGGACCGTAGAGGTTGCGGGCGGTGGTGCGCGGGGCCGCCTCGCGCAGCCGGGTCCACAGCGCCTGGCCGACGGCCTCGCCGCCGAGCAGCACCACCCGCGGGGCGGCCTCGCCCTCCAGCAGGCCTTCGGCGACCAGCTGTTCGGCGTAGCCGGGGGTGAGGCCGACGGCGTCGATGCCGGTGGTGTGCAGGTGCCGGACGAGTGCGGCGGCGTCGCGGCGCAGCTCGTCGCCGATCAGGTGGAGCTCATGGCCGGCGACCATCCACAGCAGGCTGTCCCAGGAGGCGTCGAAGCAGAGCGAGGCGGTCAGCGCGGCACGCAGCCGGCCGTGGGCCCGCTCGGGCTCGCCGAAGGTCACGGCCCGGTGGTGGGCCAGCAGGGCGGCGATCGACCCGTGGGTCACCACCACGCCCTTGGGGCGCCCGGTGGAGCCGGAGGTGTAGATCACGTAGGCGGCGTGGGCCGGGTCGGGGGCGGGAGCAGCGGGAGCCGGAGCGACCGGCTCGTCGGAGTGCACCGGCAGGGTGGGCAGGCCGGCGAGCAGCTCCGGCAGGGGCCAGCCGTCGCCGGTGACGACCAGCGCGGGCGCGGCGTCGGCGAGCATCGCCGCCGTCCGCTCGGCCGGGTACTCGGCGTCCAGCGGCAGCGAGGCGGCGCCGGCCTTGAGCACGGCGAGCAGGGCGACCACCGTCTCGGCCGAGCGCGGCAGGGCGAGGGCGACCACCGTGTCCGGTCCGGCGCCGGCCGCGCGCAGCCGGGCGGCGAGGTGGCCTGCGCGGGCGTCCAGTTCGGCGTAGTCGAGCCGGGTGGCGCCGAAGACCAGGGCGGTCGCCTCCGGGGTGCGGGCCGCCTGCGCGGCGAAGGCCGCCGGAAGCATCGGCACCTCGGCGGGCAGCGGGGCGGCGGGGGCGAGGAGTTCGGCCCGCTCGCCCTCGGCCAGCAGGTCGGCGCGGCCGATCGGCCGGCCGGGCTGCGCCGCGACGGCGGCCAGCAGGCGGCCGAAGCGGGCGGCGATCGCCTCGACGGTCTCCCGGTCGAACAGGTCGGTGGCGTAGTCGATCGCGCACTCCAGCCCGGCGGGCGTGCCGTCCGCGTCGAAGGACTCGCCCATGCCGATCGAGAGGTCGAACTTGGCGGCGTACCCGCCGACCGGCTCGACGGCGGCCGGCAGCCCGGCCAGGTCGAGCGGTGCATCGCCGGGCCCGGCGGCCCCCGGGGTGCCGCCCTGGAGCAGCAGCATCACCTGGAAGAGCGGGTGGCGGGCCAGCGAGCGGACCGGGTTGAGCTCCTCGACCAGGCGCTCGAACGGCACGTCCTGGTGGGCGTGGGCGTCGAGCTGGCTCTCCCGGACGCGGGCGAGCAGGTCGGCGAAGCTCGGGTCACCGGAGGTGTCGGTGCGCAGCACCAGGGTGTTGACGAAGAAGCCGACCAGGTCGTCCAGCGCCTCGTCCGAGCGGCCGGCGACCACCGAGCCGATCGGCACGTCGGTGCCGGCTCCCAGCCGGGTGAGCAGCGCGGCGAGCCCGGCCTGCAGGGTCATGAACATCGTCACCCGGTGCTCGCGGGAGAGCCGGACGAGGTCGCGGTGCAGGCCGACGCCGAGCGGCAGGACGACGCGCTCGCCGCGGTGGCCGCTGTCGGCGCGCCGGGGCCGGTCGACGGGCAGCGCGATCTCCTCCGGCAGGCCGGCCAGGGTGTCGCGCCAGAAGGCGAGTTGGCGGGCGGCCGGGCTCTGCGGGTCGGCCTCGTCGCCGAGCAGCTCGCGCTGCCACAGGGCGTAGTCGGCGTACTGGACGGGCAGCCGGCGCCAGGTGGGCGCGGTGCCGTCGCGGCGGGCGGCGTAGGCGGCGGCGAGGTCGCGCAGCAGCGGGTCCATCGACCAGCCGTCCCCGGCGATGTGGTGCAGCACGAGGACCAGCAGCTGGTCGTCGGTGCCGTCGCCCGCCGGGAGGAGGTGGGCGCGGATCGGCAGGTCGGCGGAGAGGTCGAAGGGGACGGCCGCGCAGGCGGCGACCGCGCCCGCCGGGTCGGCCGGCGCCGTGGTGCGGTGGTCGAGCGGGACGCGGGCCTCGTCGGCCGGGAGGATCCGCTGGTGGGGCTCGCCGTCCTGCTCGGCGATCACGGTGCGCAGGCTCTCGTGCCGCGCGACCAGGTCGCCGAGCGCGGCGGCCAGCACGGCGGGGTCGAGCGGGCCGCCGACGCGCAGGGCGAGCGGCAGGTTGTAGAGGGCGCTGGGGCCCTCCATCCGGTCGATCAGCCAGAGCCGCCGCTGGGCGAAGGAGAGCGGCAGCCGCTCGGGGCGCGGTCCCGCGGTGAGGGCGAGCCGGGCCTCGGCGCCGCCGTCCAGGCGCTGGGCGAGGCCGGCGACGGTCGGGGCCTCGAAGACGTCCCGGATGCCGAGTTCGGCGCCCAGCACCGAGCGGACCCGGCCGGCCAGCTTCATGGCGAGCAGCGAGTGGCCGCCGAGCGCGAAGAAGTCGTCGTCGATGGAGACCCGGTCGAGGCCGAGGACCTCGCCGAACAGTCCGCAGAGCAGTTCCTCGCGGGCGGTGCGGGCCGCCCGGCCGCCGGCGAAGAGGGTGAAGTCGGGGGCGGGCAGGGCGCGCCGGTCGACCTTGCCGCTGCCGGTCAGCGGCAGCGCGGCGAGCGGGACGACGGCGGCCGGGACCATGTAGCCGGGCAGCGTCTCGGCGGCGAACCGGCGTAGTTCCAGGGCGAGTTCGGGGGTCGGATCGGCGGCGGTGGCGCAGTGGGCGACCAGCCGGCGGTCCCCGTCGGCGCTCTCGTGCAGGGTGACCACGGCCTGCCGGACGGCCTCGTGGCGGGCCAGCACCTGCTCGATCTCGCCGAGTTCGATCCGAAAGCCCCGGACCTTGACCTGGTGGTCGGTGCGGCCGAGGTAGTCGAGGCCGCCGTCGCGGGTGCGCCGGACCAGATCGCCGGTGCGGTACATCCGGGCACCGGGCGTGAACGGGTCGGCGACGAAGCGCTCGGCGGTCAGCGCCGGGCGGCCGAGGTAGCCGCGGGCCAGGCTGTGACCGGCCAGGTACAGCTCGCCGGGGACGCCGGTCGGGACGGGGGCCAGGTGTTCGTCCAGCACGTAGGCGCGGGTGCCGAGCACGGTGTGGCCCATGGAGGGGCGCTCGGAGTCGGCGTAGGACTGGAGCAGGGTGTCGACGGTGGCCTCGGTGGGGCCGTAGAGGTTGTGGCCGGTGGTGCGCGGGGCCGCCTCGCGCAGCCGGGTCCACAGCGCCTGGCCGATCGGCTCGCCGCCGAGCAGCACCACGCGCGGGGCGTCCTCGCCCTCCAACAGGCCTTCGGCGATGAGCTGTTCGGCGTAGGTCGGGGTGAGGTTGAGGGCGTCGATACCGGTGGTGTGCAGGTGTCGGACGAGCGCGGCCGGGTCGCGGCGCAGCTCGTCGCCGATCAGGTGGAGCTCATGGCCGGCGACCATCCACAGCAGGCTGTTCCAGGAGGCGTCGAAGCAGAGCGAGGCGGTCAGCGCGGCCCGCAGCCGGCCGTGGACGCGCTCGGGCTCGCCGAAGGTCTCCGCCCGGTGGGCGGCCAGCAGGCCCGCGATCGACCCGTGGCTGACCAGCACGCCCTTGGGGCGCCCGGTGGAGCCGGAGGTGTAGATCACGTAGGCGGCGTGGGCCGGGTCGATGCGGACGGCCGGCTCCTCGGCGGGCAGCCCGGCCCAGGCCCCGGCGTCGGCGGGCAGCACGCTCAGGCCGTCCAGCGCCTCGGGCAGTGGCCAGGCGTCCGTGCTGAGCACGGCGGCCGGGCGGGCGTCGGCCAGCATGTGGGCGGTGCGCTCCAGCGGGTACTCGGCGTCCAGCGGCAGGAAGGCGGCGCCGGCCTTGAGCACGGCGAGTTGGGAGACCACCGTCTCCACCGAGCGGGGCAGCGCGAGCGCGACCACGGACTCGGGGCCGATGCCGGCGGCCAGCAGGCCGTGGGCGAGCCGGTTGGCGCGGGCGTCCAGTTCGGCGTAGCTGAGCCGGGTGGCGCCGTGGACCAGGGCGGTGAGGTCCGGGGCGGCCGCGACCCGCTCGGCGAAGGCGGCCGGGACGAGCGGCAGGCGGGCGGGCAACGGGCGTTGGCCGCCGAGGAGTTCGGCGCGCTCGCCCTCGTCCAGCAGGTCGGCCCGGCCGATCGGCCGGCCGGGCTGCGCCGCGACGGCGGCCAGCAGGCGGCCGAAGCGGGCGGCGATCGCCTCCGCGGTCTCCCGGTCGAACAGGTCGGTGGCGTAGTCGAGCGCGCAGTCCATGCCGGCGGGCGCGCCGTCGGGGCCGAAGAACTCCTCCAGGGTGACGTTCAGGTCGAACTTGGCGACACCGGTGTCCGAGGGCAGCGCCTCGACGGCCAGGCCGGGCAGCTCCAACGCGCCCTCGCCGTTGGACTGGAGGACCAGCGCGACCTGGAACAGCGGGTGGCGGGCCAGCGAGCGGGCCGGGTTGAGCTCCTCGACCAGGCGCTCGAACGGCACGTCCTGGTGGGCGTAGGCGCCGAGGCCGGTCTCCCGTACCCGGCCGAGGAGTTCGGCGAAGCTCGGGTCACCGGAGGTGTCGGTGCGCAGCACCAGGGTGTTGACGAAGAAGCCGACCAGATCGTCCAGCGCCTCGTCCGAGCGGCCGGCGACCACCGAGCCGATCGGCACGTCGGTGCCCGCGCCCAGCCGGGTGAGCAGCGCGGCGAGCGCGGCCTGGCAGGTCATGAAGAGGGTGACCCGGTGCTCGCGGGAGAGCGCGAGGAGCGCGCGGTGCAGCCCGGCGTCGATCGGCAGGGCGACGCGCTCGCCGCGGTGGTCGGCGCGGGCGCCGCGCGGGCGGTCCGCGGGCAGCGCGATCTCCTCCGGCAGATCGGCCAGGGTGTCGCGCCAGTAGGCGAGTTGGCGGGCGAGCAGGCTCTGCGGGTCGGCCTCGTCGCCGAGCAGCCCGCGCTGCCAGAGCGCGTAGTCGGCGTACTGGACGGCCGGCGGCCCGGACACCGGCCGCTCGCCGCCGAGGCGCAGCGTGTAGGCCTCGGCGAGGTCGCGCAGCAGCGGGCCCATCGACCAGCCGTCCCCGGCGATGTGGTGCAGGGCTACGACCAGGACGTGCTCGTCCTCGGCGACCCGGAGCAGGGTGGCCCGGACGGGCGGCTCGGCGGCCAGGTCGAAGGGGCGGCGGGCGGCCCGGTCCACCTCGGCGTCGACGGACTCCGGTGCGCAGTCGAGGAGTTCGACGGGGACCGCGGCGTCGGCGAGGATCCGCTGGTGGGGCTCGCCGTCGTGCTCGGCGATGACGGTGCGCAGGCTCTCGTGCCGCCCGGCCAGGTCGCCGAGCGCGGCGGTGAGCGCGGCGCGGTCGAGCTCGCCGGTGAGGCGCAGCGCGAGCGGCATGTTGTAGAGCGCGCTGGGGCCCTCCATCCGGTCGATCAGCCAGAGCCGCTGCTGGGCGAAGGAGAGCGGCAGCCGCTCGGGGCGCGGGCCGGCGGTGAGCGCGGGCCGGGCCTCGGCGCCGTCGAGGCGCTCGACGAGGCCGGCGACGGTCGGGGCCTCGAAGACGTCCCGGATGCCGACCTCGGCGCCGAGGGTGGCGCGGACCCGGCTGAGCAGCCTGGTGGCGAGCAGCGAGTGGCCGCCGAGGGCGAAGAAGTCGTCGTCGATCGAGACGGCGCCGTCCAGGCCGAGGACCTCGGCGAACAGGCCGCAGAGGATCTCCTCGCGGGCCGTACGGGGGGCCCGGCCGCCGGCGGTCGCGGTGAAGTCGGGGGCGGGCAGGGCGGCCCGGTCGAGCTTGCCGTTGACGTTGAGCGGCAGCGCCTCCAGGGTGACGAAGGCGGCCGGGACCATGTGGTCGGGCAGCGCGGCGGCCGCGTGGGCGCGCAGGTCCGCCGGGTCGGCGTCGGTGGCCAGGTAGGCGACCAGCCGGGTGCCGGCCGTGCCGTCCCGGTGCGGCAGCACGGCGGCCTGCCGCACCTGCGGGTGGCCGGCCAGCACGGCCTCGATCTCGCCGGGTTCGATCCGAAAGCCCCGGACCTTGACCTGGTGGTCGGTGCGGCCGAGGAACTCCACCGAGCCGTCGGGGCGGCGCCGGGCGAGGTCGCCGGTGCGGTACATCCGGCCGCCGGCCGCGGTCGGGTCGGCGACGAAGCGCTCGGCGGTCAGCGCCGGGCGGCCGAGGTAGCCGCGGGCCAGGCCGGCGCCGCTCAGGTACAGCTCGCCGGGCACGCCGACGGGCACCGGGCGCAGCCGCGCGTCCAGCAGGTGGGCGCGCAGGTTGGGCAGCGGGCGGCCGATCAGCGGGCGGGCGGCGGTGCCGTCGAGACGGTGGTGCAGGGCGTCGACGGTGCACTCGGTGGGCCCGTACATGTTGAGGACGACGGTGTCGGGCGCGGCGTCGAGGGCGGCCCACAGCTGCTGGCCGAGGGCCTCGCCGCCGACCATCAGCAGGGCGGGCGGGCAGCTGGTCAGCAGGCCCTCCTCGATCAGCCGCTCGGCGTGGCCCGGGGTGATGTCGAGGACGTCGGCGCCGGTGCGGGCGAGGTGGCGCACCAGGGCGGCGGCGTCGCGGCGCAGGTCGTCGTCGACGAGGTGGAGCTCATGGCCGGCGACCATCCAGAGGAAGGACTCCAGGGCGGTGTCGAAGGACAGCGAGCCGGTCTGGGCGAAGGTGAACCGCCGCCCGGGGTGGGCCTGTTCGGCGGCGGCGACGGTGCCGGTGCGGTGGAAGCCGAGCAGGTTGGCGAGGCCGCCGTGGCGGACCACGACGCCCTTGGGGCGGCCGGTGGAGCCGGAGGTGTAGATGACGTAGGCGGCGTTCTCGGGGCCGATCCGCACGGCCGGGGCGTCGGCGGGCAGCCCGGCCCACGCGGCGGCGCGGGCGGGCAGTACGGTCAGGCCGTCGAGGACCTCGGGCAGCGGCCAGGCGTCCGTGCTGAGCACAGCGGCCGGGCGGGCGTCGGCCAGCATGTGGGCGAGCCGGTCGCGCGGGTACTCGGCGTCCAGCGGCAGGAAGGCGGCGCCGGCCTTGAGCACGGCCAGCACGGCGACGACCGACTCGGCCGAGCGGGGCAGGGCGAGCGCGACCAGCGACTCGGGGCCGACCCCGGCGGCGGCCAGGCCGTGCGCGAGGCGGTTGGCCCGGGCGTCGAGTTCGGCGTAGCTCAGTTGTTCCTCGCCGAAGGTCAGCGCGGTGGCCTCCGGAGTGGCGGCGGCCTGCGCGGCGAACGCGGCGGGGACGAGGACCTCGCCGCCGGGGCGGGCGGTGTCGTGCCAGCGGGCGAGCGCCGCGTGCCCGGCCGCGCCGAGCACGTCCAGCTCGGCGACGGGGCGGTGCGGCTGCTCGGCGGCCTGGGCGAGCAGCCGGACGAGGGCGGCGGCCAGCCGCTCGGCGGTGGCCCGCTCGAACAGGTCGACGGCGAACTCCAGGCCGCCGCAGAGCCCGGCCGGGCTGCCGTCCGGGTGGTGGCGCTCGGAGAGGTTGAGGGTGAGGTCGAAGGCGGTGGTGGGCAGGCCGAGCGGCTCGTAGGCGGCGCGGGTGCCGGGGAAGGCGGGGCCGCCGCCGGCGGTGTTGTCGAAGGCGATCATCACCTGGAACAGCGGGTGCCGGGCCAGGGTGCGGGCCGGGTTCAGCTCCTCGACCAGGCGCTCGAACGGCACGTCCTGGTGGGCGTAGGCGGCCAGGTCGGCCTCCCGGACCCGGCCCAGCAGCTCGGCGAAGGTGGGCGCGCCGCTCAGGTCGGTGCGCAGCACCAGGGTGTTGGCGAAGAAGCCGACCAGCTCGTCGAGGGCGGTGTCCAGGCGCCCGGCCAGCGGGGTGCCGATCGGCAGGTCGTCCCCGGCGCCGAAGCGGTGCAGCAGGGCGGCGTAGGCGGCCTGGAGGACCATGAACAGGGTGGCGCCGTGCTCGGTGGCCAGGGCGGCGAGCCGGGCGTGCAGGGCGGCGTCGAGTTCCAGCTCGACGACGTCGCCGCGGTGGGTGGGCACCGGCGGGCGCGGGTGGTCCAGCGGCAGCGGCAGCTCGTCGGGCAGGCCGGCCAGCGCCTCGCGCCAGTGGGCGAGCTGACCGCCGAGCAGCGACTGCGGGTCGGTGTCCGCGCCGAGCAGCCGGTGCTGCCAGAGGGTGTAGTCGGCGTACTGGACGGGCAGCGGCCGCCACTGCGGCGCGGCGCCGGCGCGGCGGGCGGTGTAGGCCTCGGCGAGGTCGCGGAACAGCGGGCGCAGCGACCAGCCGTCGCCGGCGATGTGGTGCAGCACCAGGGTGAGGACGTGCTCCTCGGGGCCCTCGGGGCGCAGGTAGGCGTGCAGCGGGAGGTCCGCCGCCAGGTCGAAGGTGTGGTGGACGAGCGCCTGCGCGGGGCGGTCGGTGACGGTGAGCAGCGGGGCGGGCGGCGCGGCCAGCACCCGCTGGTGGGGCACGCCGTCGTGCTCGGTGAAGACGGTGCGCAGGGACTCGTGGCGGGCGGCGACGTCGCCGAGCGCGGCTTCGAGGGCGGCGGTGTCGAGCGGGCCGGTCAGCCGCAGCGCGAGGGTGACGTTGTAGGTGGCGCCGGGGCCCTCGGCCTTGCCGAGGAACCAGAGGCGGCGCTGGGCGAAGGAGAGCGGCAGGTGCTCGGGGCGCGGTTCGGGGCGCAGCGCGGGGCGGGCCGGGGCGCCGGCCGTCCGGGCGGCGAGGGCGGCGACGGTCGGGGCCTGGAAGAGGTCGCCGATGGCGAGTTCGGCGCCGAGTTCGGCGCGCACCCGGCCGACCAGGCGGGTGGCGAGCAGGGAGTGGCCGCCGAGGGCGAAGAAGTCGTCGTCGATGGTGATGCCGTCGATGCCGAGGATCTCGCCGAACAGCGTGCACAGGGCCTGCTCGCGCTCGTCGCGCGGGGCGCGGCCCTCGGTGTCGGCGCCGAGGTCGGGGGCGGGCAGGGCGCGGCGGTCGACCTTGCCGTTGGCGTTCAGCGGCAGGGCGGGCAGCACCACGACGGCGGACGGGACCATGTAGCCGGGCAGCGTCCCGGCGGCGAACCGCTTGAGTTCGGCGGCGAGTTCGGCGTTGGCGGCGTCGGCGGCGTCGGCGTCGGCGTCGAGGACGGCGCAGTAGCCGACCAGCCGGGTGTCCCCGGGGCGGTCCTCGCGGGGGACGACGATGACCTGGCGGACGGCGGGGTGGCGGGAGAGCACGGCCTCGATCTCGCCGAGCTCGATCCGGAAGCCGCGCAGCTTGACCTGGCCGTCGATCCGGCCGAGGAACTCGATCGCGCCGTCGGGCCGGCGGCGCACCAGGTCGCCGGTGCGGTACATCCGGCCGCCCTTGTCGTGCGGGTCGGCGACGAACCGCTCGGCGCTCAGCGCGGCCCGGCGCCAGTAGCCGCGGGCCAGGCCCGCCCCGGCGATGTACAGCTCGCCGGGCACCCCGGGCGGCACCGGCTGGAGGCGGGCGTCCAGGACGTGGGCGCGCATGTTGTCCAGCGGCAGGCCGATCGGCGCCCGGGCGCCGTCCAGGTCGGCGGGCAGCAGGTGGTGGTGGGTGGCGAAGGTGGTGGCCTCGGTGGGCCCGTAGACGTGGGCGAGCAGCAGGTCCGGGCAGTGGTCGAGGACCCGGCGCATCAGGGTGCCGGAGGCGGCCTCGCCGCCGGTGCAGACCGTCCGCAGGGCCCGGAAGGTCTCCGGGGCCTGCTCGGCGACCAGGTCGAACAGCGCCTTGGTGAGGAAGACCGCGGTGACGCCGTGCCGGGTGGCCACGGCGTGCAGGGCGGCGGCGTCCAGGGTGCCGGGCGGGGCGACGACGACCGTGCCGCCGTGCAGCAGCGGCGCCCACAGCTCGTAGGTGGCGGCGTCGAAGGCGTGCGGGGAGTGCAGCAGGATCCGCTCGTGCCGGCCGTCGCGCCAGCGGCGGTCGTCGGCGAGGTCGACGACGTCGCGGTGGCGCACCGCGACGCCCTTGGGGGTGCCGGTGGAGCCGGAGGTGAACATCACGTAGGCCAGCCGGTCCGGGTGGACGGGCGGCGCCGGGTCGTGGCCGGGCGCCCCCGCCTCGTCGCCGGGGCGGACCACGACGGCGTCGTGGGCGAAGCCGGGCTCGGCGCGGTCGGTGAGCAGCACGGGCGCGGCGGTGTCGGCGAGCAGCGCCGCCATCCGCTCGGGCGGCAGGCTCGCGTGCATCGGCACGTAGCAGCCGCCGGCCTTGAGCACGGCGAGGGTGGCGACCACCAGGTCCACCGAGCGCTCCATCAGCAGCGCGACCGGCGACTCGGGGCCGACGCCCGCGGCGATCAGGTGGTGGGCGAGCCGGTTGGCGCGGGTGTCGAGCTCGGCGTACGTGACGGCGCCGCCGTCGTGGGCGAGGGCGACCGCGTCCGGGGTGCGGGCGGCCTGGGCCGCGAACAGGGCGGGCAGCGAGCCGGTGCGGACCGGCGCGGCGGTGGCGTTCCAGTCCTCGGCGAGGCGGGCGCGCTCCTCGGGGGCGAGGATGTCCAGGGTGGCGATCGGCGCCTGCGGGTCGGCGGCCGCGGCGGCGAGCAGCCGGCCGAGGCGTTCGACCAGGGCGGTGACGGTGGCGCGGTCGTACAGGTCGGCCGCGTACTCGACCGAGCCCTCCAGGCCGGCCGGGGCGCCGTCCGGGCCGTGCCGCTCGGTGACGCCGATGTTGAGGTCGAACTTGGCGACCCGCAGGCCGAGCGGCTCGGGCGCCGACTCCAGCCCGGGCAGGCCGAGTTCGCCCTCCTCGTGGTTCTGGAGCACCAGCAGGGTCTGGAACAGCGGGTGGCGGCCGAGCGCGCGGGCCGGGTTGACCTCCTCGACCAGCCGCTCGAACGGCACGTCCTGGTGCGCGAAGGCGTCCAGCTGGGACTCCCGGACGCGGCCGAGGAGTTCGGCGAAGGAGGGGTCGCCGGACGTGTCGGTGCGCAGCACCAGGGTGTTGACGAAGAAGCCGACCAGATCGCTCAGCGCCTCGTCGGAGCGGCCGGCCACCCCGGTGCCGAGCGGGATGTCGGTGCCGGCGCCGAGCCGGGTGAACAGCGCGGCGAGGCCCGCCTGGAGCACGGCGAACAGGGTGGCGCGCCGGGCGCGGGCCAGTTCGGCCAGCGCGGCGTGCAGTTCGGGGGCGAAGGTGAACGGGACGGCGTCGGCGGCGCCGGTCGGCACGGGCGGCCGGGGGCGGTCCGCCGGCAGCTCCAGCTCCTCCGGCAGGCCGGACAGAACTCCTCTCCAGTGGTCGAGTTGACGACTCATCAGGCTGTACGGGTCGGACTCCTCGCCGAGCAGTTCGCGCTGCCACAGGGCGTAGTCGGCGTACTGGACCGGCAGCGGCTCCCACTGCGGCTCGCCGGCCGAGAGCCGGGCGGTGTAGGCGGCGGCGAGGTCGCGCAGCAGCGGGCCGAGCGACCAGCCGTCGCCGGCGATGTGGTGGAGCACCACGAGCAGCACGTGCTCGGGGGTGTCCCCGTCGGTCGGGGTGAGCGAGAAGACCGTGACCCGGATGGGGAGTTCGGCGCTCAGGTCGAAGGTGTGGGCGGCTTCCGCGTCCCGCAGGGCCGGATAGCCGGCCGGTGCGCACTCCACCGTCGCGAAGGCGATCGACGCCTGCGCCGACGGCAGGATGTGCTGCACCGGCACGCCCTCGTCGTCCACCGGGAACACCGTGCGCAGGGCCTCGTGCCGGGCGACCACGTCCGCCGTCGCGGCACGCAGCGCGGCGGTGTCGAGCGGGCCGCGCAGGCGGACCGCGAACGGCAGGTTGTAGAGCGCGGTCGGCCCTTCGATCTGGTCGATCAGCCACAGACGCTGTTGTGCGTACGAAACCGGGATCACGGTGCTTCCTCTGCTCACGTCACGGGCGGGTGGGGGGCGCCGTCACGCGGCGACGGCGGTGGTCGGCAGGACCGAGGGGCGGCAGTCGAGGACGTCGACCGGGCGGCCCATCGCGACGGCGATCTTCCGGTCGCCGCGGTACGGGTCGCGGCCGTGCGCGCAGAGCACGTTGTCGACCAGCATCACGTCACCGACCTGCCAGGCCTCCCGGACGGTCGCCGCCTCGTAGGCGGCGTTCAGCGCGTCGGCGTCCTCGCGGGTGAACGGCTCGCCGTCGCCGAAGCCGGTGTTGAACGGCAGGCCGTCCGGGCCGAACTCCTCGACCATGGCCTCCCGGATGTCCGGGTCGAGCGACCACTCGTTCCAGAAGGCCAGGTGGTTGAACCAGGCCTCCTCACCGGTGTGCGGGTGGTGGATGGTGGCCGGCCGCAGCTGGCTGGTGCGCAGGGTGCCGTCCTCCAGCCACTCCCAGGTGATGCCGTTCTCCCGGCAGTACCGCTCGACCTCGGCGGGCTCCTCGGTGGCGAAGGCGGTCCGCCACGGCAGCGAGACGTACTCCGAGTAGCTGCGGTTCAGCGTCCAGCCGGAGGTCCGGCCGCGCTCGGCCAGGTGCGGCGGAAGGGCGGCGAGGACCTTGCGGACGTCGGCGGTCGGGGTGGCGCCGCCGGTCTCCGGGGCGACCAGGCAGGCGAACAGCAGCCGGCCGGGGAAGGTCAGGGTGTAGCTGTTCTCGTTGTGCATCCGGATCGGCAGGGCCGCCGCCAGGTCGGTCGACGAGAAGACGCCGTTGCCGAAGTCGCTGCGCGGGGTGGCCTTCTCCCGGTACGGGGTGGGCTCGGGGATCAGCACGTCGCGCACGGCGGCGACGTCCTCGGTGGCGGCGACCGGCAGGCCGCGCAGGAAGATCGTGCCGTGCTCGTGCAGCGCGGCGGTCAGCTCGGCCTCGTGCGCGCGCAGCCAGGCGGTGCCCTCGGCGAGGTCGGCGACGGCCGGCACGTGGGCCAGGGCCGGACGGCCGGGGTTCAGCTCCCAGGTGACCATGGCGGCGCTCACCGGCGGTCGAGGCCGGCGACCAGCGAGGCCGGGCGGATGTCGGTCCAGTTGGCCTCGATCCAGTCCAGGCACTCCTGGCGGGGGGCCTCGCCGTGGACGGTGCTCCAGCCGGCCGGCACGTCGATCCAGACCGGCCAGAGCGAGTGCTGGTTCTCGTCGTTGACCAGGACGAGGTAGCCGGCGTTGTCGTCCTCGAACGGGTTGCTCACGGTGGTCTCCTCGGTGAGGTGGTGGTCGCGGTGCGGTGATTCGAAGGTAGGGGCGCGGCGGGGCCGGAAGCGGCACGAGGCCCGGCAGGAGAGCGGCAGTTCCGGGACTGCCGTCCTCCTGCGCGGGCCTCGGCGCGGGGGTCGAACGGGGGGTGCTGTGCGGGGTGGTGCGCTACGGCGCTCAGCGGGGGGTGAGCCGGACCGGGAAGCGGTCCAGGCCGAAGTTGATGATCGAGCGGTTGTACTCCGCCGGACCGGCCGGCTCGATCGCCGACGCCTTCTCCAGCGCCGCCGTGAACAGCGCGCTCAGCTCGGTCTTCGCCAGCGGCGCGCCGATGCAGTAGTGGGCGCCCAGGCCGAGTGCCAGGTGCTTGTTGGGCGAGCGGTCGAGGCGGATCTCCTCGGGCGCCTCGAAGGCCTCCGGGTCGCGGTTGGCCGACCACACCCAGACGGCGACCCGGTCGCCGCGGCGGATCTGCCGCCCGGCCAGCTCGATGTCCCGGGTGGCGGTGCGCAGCGTGTGCAGCCCGACCGAGGTCCAGCGCAGCAGCTCGTCCACCGCGGAGTCCATGGACACCTCGCCGCGCTGCAGCCGCCGCCACAGGTCCGGCCGGTTGACCAGGGTGTGCAGCCCCATCGCGGCGGTGTGGCGGACCGTCTGGACGCCGCCGACCACGATGTTGTCCAGGTTGAGCACGACGTCCTCGACCGGCAGCAGCCGGCCGTTCACCTTGTAGGTGGCCATCATCGAGATGAGGTCGTCGCGCGGATCGGTGCGGCGCAGCATCACCTGGTGCAGCAGGTAGGGGATCAACTGCTGGTGCCCGGCCCGGCGTTCCTCCGGGGTGGCGCCGAGGAACGCCACGTCGCAGACCCGGACCATCATGTCGCGGTCCTGCTCCGGGACGTCCAGCAGGTCGCACATGACGGCCAGCGGCAGCGCGGACACCACGTCGACGAGGTCCGCCTCGCCCTGCTCGACGGCCCGGTCGAAGAGCTCGGCGGCCCGGTCGGCGATCGAGCGGGAGGCGCCGCGCACCCCGCCCTTGGAGAAGAACGGGTTTGCGGGGGCCCGCAGTTCGCGGTGCCGAGGCGGGTCGGTGAGGGCCATCATCCGGCCCGAGCCGACCGGCACGTTGCCGACGCCCGCGCCCAGCAGCGAGCCGGACTCCGAGCTGAACACGGCCGCGTTGCGCAGCACGTCGGCGGACTCGCGGTAGGTCATCACCGACCAGATCGGCCCGTCGTCGACGGTGTCGGTGCGGTGGACGGGCGCCTCGGCGCGCAGTTCGGCGACCAGCTCCGGGGTGTCGGGGCGGGCCCACAGCGCGGGGTCGGTGAGGTCGACGGAGGTGGTGGTCACCATGGCTGCTGCTCCTCGGTGGCGGTCGGGTCGGCCGGGCGACGGCCGGCCGGGAGGGGGTTCAGGAGGGAGGTCAGGAGGTCGACCGGGCCGGGCCGGTCGACGGTGGCGAGCAGGTGCCCGCCGGGCAGGACGCGGTGGCCGAAGGCGCCCCGGGTGTGGGCGGCCCAGCCGGTGAGGCCGGTGCCGGCGAGCATCGGGTCGTCGGCGCCGGCCAGCGCGTAGAGCGCGGAGCCGATCGGCGCGTGCGGCCGGTACCGGTAGGTGGCGCTCACCGCGAGGTCGGTGCGGATGCCGCCGAGGGCCAGCTCGACCAGCTCCGGATCGGCCCGGACCAGCTCCTCCAGACCGGTCAGGCGCAGGAGTTCGGCGGCGTCGAGGTCCTTGGTCTCGCGTTCGGTCCACTCGGCCGGGCTGGGCGCCCCGGCCACCACCACCAGCTCGGGGCGGCGGTCGGCGGGCAGCGCCCGGGCCACCTCGTAGGCGAGCAGGGCGCCGAAGCTCTGCCCGTAGAAGGCGGCCCGCCGGCCGGGGCCGAGGTGCGGGGCGAGGGCCGCGGTGACGACCTCGACCAGGGCGGCGAAGTCGGCGGGCATCGGGTCGCGGCTGCGGCCGCCGCGGGCCGGCGGGCGCAGCGCCCAGACCTCGGCGGCGGGGGCGAGGGCCCGGGCCAGCGGGGTGAAGGCGGTGGCGTCGCCGCCGGCGTGCGGGAAGCAGAACAGCCTTACGGGGCTCGCGGATTGGGGGGCGGGGAGGAGGAACCATTCACCCTCGGCGCGGGGCCGCGTGGCGGGCACGGCCCGGGCCGGTGGCAGGGCCGGGCGGTACGGGACGGCGCCGGCGTCCGGGCGCGGCCGGGCGGTGATCGGCGGGCGGACCGCGGTGGGGGGATGCGAGATCCCGTCGCCCTCGGTCGGCGACGCCTGGTCCCGGGCGGCTGCCGGGCGGCGCCGGCGGTCGGGTGGGGCGGGGGTCGAAGGGGTGGCGGTGCTCATCGGACGGCCGGGCGGCGGGCGGTGAGGGCCGGGCGGGCGGCGGCCGGGCCGGCGTCGGCGGCGCGCCGCACGGCCTCGGTGAAGGCGGCCAGGTCGGCGGCGTCCAGCAGGTGGCGCAGCTGGAGTTCGACGTTGAGCCTGCGGCGCAGCAGGTGCACGACGCGCAGCGCGGCGAGCGAGTGGCCGCCGAGGGTGAGGAAGTCGTCGGTGGGCAGCACCTCGGGGACGCCGAGCACGGTGCGCCACACCTCGGCGACCTGCTCCGCCACTCCCCCGCCCGCGCCGGACGGCGCCGCCTCGGCGGCGGGTGCGGGCAGGGCGCGGTGGTCGACCTTGCCGTTCGGGGTGAGCGGCAGCGCGTCCAGCACGGTCACCGTGCCCGGCACCAGGTGGGCGGGCAGGGTGCGGCGCAGTTCGGCCAGCAGGTCCGCGGGGCTGGCCGCGGGGCCGGTGACGTAGGCGGCCAGCCGGGTGTCCCCGGGCGCGGGCTCGTGCACGGTGACGGCGGCGGCGGTGACGCCGTCCAGCGCCGCCACCGCGTGCTCGACCTCGCCGAGCTCGATTCGGAAGCCGCGCACCTTGACCTGGCGGTCCACCCGGCCGACGTACTCCAGCAGGCCCTCGGCGGAGCGGCGGGCCTGGTCGCCGGTGCGGTACATGCGCGCGCCGGGGGCGGCCGGGTCCGCGACGAAGCGCCCGGCGGTCAACCCCGGCTGCCCGGCGTAGCCGTGCGCCAGACCGGGCCCGCCCAGATAGAGTTCGCCGACCGCGCCGGGCTCGGTGACCGGCGCCAGCCGCTCGTCCAGCAGCCGCACCCGGACGCCGGGCAGCGGCTCGCCCAGGTGCGGGCCGGGGCCGGTGATCCGGGCGGCGATCGCGTCGACGGTGCACTCGGTCGGCCCGTACAGGTTGAACGCCTCGATGCCGCCCTCGGCCAGCTCGCGCCAGGTGCGCTCGGGGACGGGCTCGCCGCCCATGAACAGGCGCGGGACCGCCGCGTCGCCCCCGAGCAGCGGCTCGCGGAGCAGCTGCCAGTGCGACGGCGTCAGGTCGAGGTCGGTGACGGCGTGCTCGGCGAGCAGCGCGGCCAGCCGGGCCGGGTCGGCGCGCCGGGCGTCGTCGACGACGACCAGGGTGTCGCCGCGGCAGATCCGGATCCACTGCTGGACGGAGGCGTCGAAGGAGACGCTGGCGTTCCAGGCGACGACGGACGGCTCGGGCCGGTAGGCGCCGATCCCCTCCAGGCCGGCGGCGAGGTCGGCGACGGCGCCGTGCGGCACCTCGACGCCCTTGGGGCGGCCGGTGGAGCCGGAGGTGTAGATGACGTAGGCCGGGTCCAGCGGGTGCGGGGCGCCCGGGTCGGCCGCGGTGGGCGCCTCGGCGTCCGGGCGGAGCACGGCGACGCCGGCCGGGACGGGCGGCGCCGCGTCGGCGCTGACCACGGCCGTCAGCCGGGCGTCGGCGGCCATGAAGGCGATCCGCTCGGCCGGGTAGGCCGGATCCAGCGGGACGTACGCGGCGCCGGCCCGCCAGACGGCGAGCAGCGCGACCGGCAGGTCCAGGGTGCGGGCGAGGTGGACGCCGACCCGGTCGCCGCGCCCGACGCCGGCGGCGCGCAGGGCGGCGGCCAGGGCGGCGGTGCGGCGGTCCAGGGCGGCGAAGTCGAGGCTGCCGTCGGCGGCGTGCACGGCGGGGCGGTCCGGGTCGGCGGCGACGGCGGCGCGCAGCCGGGTCAGCAGGTCCGTGGCGGCGGTGGCGGCAGTGGACGGGGCGGTGGAGGGGGCGAGGACGGCCGGCTCCGCGAAGGTGGTCATGACGGGGTACTCCTCGGTCGAGGGCGGGGCGGGGAAGGGTGGGGGTGGAACGGTGGTGCTCGAAGTCGGGTGGGGGTCGTCGACGGGGGCCGGGCCCGGAAGGCTGCCCGCGATCGGGCCCGGCGCGCCCCGTCAGACCCCGGCGGCCAGGCGGGCCAGGGCCGCCGCGTAGGTGTCCATGAACTCCTCCGCCGTGGCGTCGTCGACCAGCGCCCGCTGGTGGTCCACGGCCAGCAGCACCCGCTGGGTGACCGGGTCCTGGATCAGCGAGGCGCCGAAGGTGAAGCTGTTCGGCTCGTGCCGGTAGGTGGGCTCGGTGCCGATCCGGCCGTCCTCGATGCGGGCCGCGCTGAGCCGGCCCAGGGCGTGGAAGCGCAGGTAGCCGAACTGGCTGTCGAGCGCGGTGTCGGCCATCATCCGGGCCAGCCGGGCGAACGGCACCCGGCGGTGCGGCATCATGTCCAGTTCCTCGCGGTGCACGTGCCGCACCAGCGCCGCCAGGTCCTCCCCCGGTTCGGCGACCAGCGGGACGGTGTTGAGGAAGAGCCCGTACACCTCGGTGCCGCCGAGCCGCTCCAGCCGGCCGTTCATCGCCAGCCCGGTGGTGACCCGCCGCCGTCCGGTGATGTGCGCGAGGGCGTGCAGATGGGCGGCGAGCGCGACGGACTTCACCGGGACGCCGAGTGCGTCGGCGACGGCCCGAAGCTGCCCGGGGGCGTCCGGCAGCACCCGTTCGACGGTGCGCGGCAGCTCGTGGACGTCCTCGCTGCCCGGCCAGAGCTGGCCGGTGGCGCCGTCGAGCCGCTGGTGCCAGTAGGCGAGCGAGTCCGGGTCCGCGGCAGCGGACCGTTCGACGGCCACGAAGTCGCGGAAGGCGGTGCGCGGCGGCGGGGTGGGCGCGGAGACCGGGTCTGCGGCGAGCACGGCGTGCCGTTCGAGGATCTCGGTGAGCAGCGAGGTGAAGCTCCAGCCGTCGAGGATCGCGTGGTGCTCGGAGACGGTGAGCTGGAAGGCGTCGGCGGCGAGGCGCTGCACGGTGATCCGGAACAGCGGGGGCGCGGTGAGGTCGAACGGCCGGTCGCGGTGGTGCTCGAAGACGGCGCGGATCGCCGCGTCCTGCTCCGGCCCGGTGCGCCCGCGCAGGTCGGCGAACTCGACCGGGGCGGGCAGCGTGCCGTGCACCAGCTGGAGCGGTTCGCCGTAGCCGGAGAGGTCGAGTCCGGTGCGCAGCACGGCGTGCCGGGCCATCGCCTCGTTGACGGAGCGGCGCAGCGCGGTCTCGTCCAGCGCGCCGCCGAACCGGTAGGAGTTGACGTTGTGGTAGCTGTCGGTGCCGCCGGCGACCTCCATGTGGAAGACCATCGACAGCTGCATGGAGACCATCGGGTAGGCGTCGACGATCCCGGGCGGCAGCTCGGCGCGGTCGTCCTCGTCGATCAGGGCGAACGGCCGGTCGGCGCCGGGGTCGGCCTCGACGGGCCGGGCCAGCGGCAGCAGGGCGGCGACGGTCGGCGCGTTGAAGACGTCCCGCAGCGAGAGCTGCCAGCCGCGGTCGTGCAGGGCGCCGGCCAGCTGGACGGCCCGGATGGAGTCGCCGCCGAGGTGGAAGAAGTCGTCGTGGACGCCGATCCCGGCCACCCCGAGCACCTCCGTCCAGACGGCGGCGAACAGCTCCTCCTCGGGGGAGCGCGGCTCGACGTGCCACCCGGCCCGTTCGGGGGCGGCGCGCCCGGGGGCGGGCAGCGCGGCCCGGTCGACCTTGCCGTTGACGGTGAGCGGCAGCGCGTCCAGCACGGTGACGCTCGCCGGGACCATGTACTGCGGCAGCGAGCGGCCCAGGAAGCCGCGCAGGTCCTCGGGGGCGCGGCCGGTGACGTACGCGGCGAGCCGGTCGTCGTGCACGGTCACCACGCAGGCGTCGACGTCCGGGTGGGCGGCGAGGGCGTTCTCGATCTCGCCGAGCTCGATCCGGAAGCCGCGCAGCTTGACCTGGAAGTCGGCGCGGCCGACGTACTCCAGGCCGCCGTCCGGCAGCCGCCTGGCGACGTCGCCGGTGCGGTAGAGCCGGGCGCCGGGCGGGCCGGCGGGGTCGGCGACGAAGCGGCCGGCGGTGAGGCCGGGGCGCCCCCAGTAGCCGTGGGCCAGGCTGCCGCCGCCGATGTACAGCTCGCCGGGGACGCCGGGCGGGCAGGGGCGAAGCCAGTCGTCCAGGACGGCCGCGGTGAGGTGCGGCATCGGCTCGCCGACGAGGCTGCGCTCGAAGCCCGCACCGCCCTCGGCGACGTCGTGGATCGTGACGTGCACGGTGGTCTCGGTGATCCCGTAGAGGTTGCACAGCCGGGCGGGCGGCAGCGGGTCGAGCTCGTGCCAGCGCTGGACGACGCCCGGGTCCAGGGCCTCGCCGCCGAGCATGATCCAGCGCAGCGCGGGCAGTTCGCGGGGGCGGCGGCGCAGGGCCGGTTCGAGCTGCCGCAGCGCGGACGGGGTGAGGCACAGGTGGGTGACCCGCTGTTCGTCGAGCAGTTCGGCGAACTCCTCGGGCGAGCGGCTGGTCAGGTAGGGCACGACGATCAGCCGGGCGCCGTGCAGCAGCGCGCCCCACAGTTCCCAGACGGTCCAGTCGAAGGCGTAGCTGTGGAAGAGCGTCCAGGTGGTGTCGGGGCCGAAGCCGAAGTGCTCGCGGCCGGAGTCGAGCAGCCGGCTGACGTGCTCGTGGGCGACGGCCACGCCCTTGGGGCGGCCGGTGGAGCCGGAGGTGAAGATGAGGTAGGCGAGGTCGCCGGGGCGGCCGGCGGCGGGCGGGCGGGTGTCGGGGTGGGCGGCGATCTCGGCGGACCGGGCGCTCAGGTCGAGGGTCTGCCAGGGGCCGGCGGGGGCGCGGTCGGGGCGGTCGGTGAGCACGGCGGTGACGGCGGTGTCGCCGAAGACCAGGGCGGCCCGGTCGGCGGGGGCGGCGAGGTCGACCGGCACGTAGGCGGCGCCCGCCTTGAGGACGGCGAGGACGGCGACCGGGACGGCGGCGGTGCGTTCCAGCAGCAGGCCGACCCGGTCGCCGGGGCGCACCCCGCGGGCGCGCAGGGTGTGCGCCAAGCGGTTGGCGCGGCGGTCGAGTTCGGCGTAGTCGAGGGTCTCCTTCCCGTCGCTGACGGCCGGCCGGTCGCCGTACGCGTCGGCGGCCCGCTCGAAGAGGTGGTGCAGGCAGTGGCCCTCGTCGAGCCGGGCCGGGCCGGGCTGTCGCCCGGCCGCGGGGGCGGCGGTGAGCCGGCGCACGGTGGCGTCCGGGTCGGCGAGGGCGGCGTCCAGCAGGGCCGCGTAGTCGGCGGCGAGGCGGCGGACGGTGCCGGGGTCGAAGAGCTCGGTGCTGTACTCCGCCTCGCCGCGCAGCCCGGCGTCCCCGTCGGCGCCCTCGGCCGGTTCGAAGACGGACCAGGTCAGGTCGAACTTGCTGGTGCCGTTGGAGCGGACGGCGCGCCGGGCGGTGGCCGGGCCGAGGGCGAGCGGGGCGCGGTCCTCGCCGTGGGCGCCGAACACCACCTGGACCAGCGGCGGGTGCTGCGGGGTGCGGGCGGTGCCGAGGTGGTCGACCAGCTGGTCGAACGGCAGGTCGAGGTAGCCGAAGGCGTCGAAGGCGCCGTCCTGGAGGTCGGCGACCAGCCCGCGGAAGGTCGCGCCCGGCGAGAGCCGGATGCGCAGCGGCAGCAGGTTGACGAAGTAGCCGAGCAGGTCGGCGAGTTCCGGGCGGTTGCGGGTGGTGACCGGGGTGCCGACGAGCAGGTCGTCGGCGCCGGTCCAGCGGTTCAGCAGCAGGGCGAAGGCGGCGAGCTGGACGGTGAACGGGGTGGCGCCCTCCTGCTCGGCGAGGGCCCGGACGCGGGCGGCGGTGCCGGGGGCGAGGCCGAAGTGCTCGGTGGCGCCGCGCTCGCCGCGCTCGGCGGGGCGCGGGCGGTCGCCGGGCAGGTCGAGCAGGGCGGGGGCGCCGTCGAGGCGGTCCTTCCAGTAGGCGAGGTGCTCCTCGTAGGAGGTGAGCCGCTCCTCCTCGGCCCAGTCGGCGTACTGGGTGGTGAGGGCGGGCAGGTCCGGCGTCCGCCGCTCGGCGAAGGCCCGGTAGTGCTCGGTGAGTTCGCGCTCGAAGAGCTCGGCCGACCAGCCGTCCCAGATGATGTGGTGGACGACGAACAGCAGGGTGGTGCGCTCCTCGGCGAGCCGGATCGCCTCGGCGCGCAGCAGTGGGCCGGTGGCGAGGTCGAACGGCTCGGCGGCCCGTTCGGCGATCAACTCCTCGGCCCTGCCGTCCCGTTCGCCCTCCGGGAGGCCGCGCAGGTCGGTGACGGCGAGCGGCACGGCGAGGGCGTCGTGGACGTGCTGGTGGGGGCCGTCGGGGTGCAGCGCGAAGGTGGTGCGCAGGGCCTGGTGCCGGGCGGTGACGGCGTCCAGGGCGCGGGCCAGCAGGCCGAGGTCGAGCGGACCGGTGACCTCGTACGTCCAGGGGGTGGTGTAGGTGACGGTCCCGGGGTTCAGGTGGTCGAGGAACCACAGGCCGCGCTGGAGGCCCGAGACGGGCGCGGTGCGGGCCGGCTCGGCCACGGGGTCGGCGGACGGGCTCACGGCGTCGTTCCTTCCTGTCCGGCTGGGGTCGGGACGGTTGGCCTCGGGGCGGCTGAGGTCGGGGCGGCCGGGGTGGGCGTGGCTGAGGTCGGGCCGGCCCGTCATCACGAGGCCAGCCGTTCGGCGATGGCGCCCACGGTCCGGCCGCGGAACACCACATGCGGCGGGACGCGGGTGCCGGTCTGCTGCGAGAGCTTCATCGCGACCCGCACGGCGGCCAGCGAATTGCCGCCGATGCGGAAGAAGTTGGCGTCCGGACCGAGGTCCTCCGGCAGGTCCAGGACGGCGCGGACGGCGTCGGCGACCAGCCGCTCGCGCGCGGTGAGCGGGTCGGCCGCGGCGGCGGCGCGGCGCCCGGCGGGGGCCGGCAGCGCCTTGCGGTCGGCCTTGCCGTTGGGGTTGAGCGGCAGGGCGTCCAGCACGTCGAGGGTCGCCGGGACCATGTGCTCGGGCAGCAGCCCGGCGAGGTGGTCCAGCAGCGCCTCGGGGTCGGTCCCGTCCGCGCCCGCGTCGAGGGTGACGTAGGCGGCGAGCCGGTGGTCGCCGGGGGCGGGCTCGTGGACGGTGACGGCGGCCTCGCGGACGGCGGGGTGGCGGGTCAGCGCGTCCTCGATCTCGCCGGGCTCGACCCGGAAGCCGCGGACCTTGATCTGGTCGTCGATCCGGCCGGTGATCTCCAGCAGGCCGTCCGGACGCCGGTGGCCGAGGTCGCCGGTGCGGTAGAGCCGCTCGCCGGGAGCGCCGAACGGGGAGGCCACGAAGCGCTGGGCGGTCAGCGCGGGCCGGCCGACGTAGCCGTGGGCGAGGCCGCCGCCGGCCGCGTAGAGCTCACCGGTGGTGCCGTCGGGGACGGGCTCCAGCCGCTCGTCCAGGACGTGGACCGCCTTGCCGTGCAGCGGGCGGCCGATCGGGATGCTGCCGCCCGCCGCGTCCTCGGGGGTGGCCCGGTGGCAGGTGGTGAGGCCGAGGCTCTCCACCGGGCCGTAGCCGTTGGCGACCACCAGGTCCGGGTACTGGTCGAGCGCCTTGCCGACATGGGTGACGGAGGCCCGCTCACCGGCCGTGAAGGCCACCTTGAGGTCGTCGTAGGTCTCCGGGAACTCCTCCAGCAGGAAGTTGAACAGGCTCGCCGAGAGCTGGAGTTGGGTGACTCCGTGGCGCCGGGTGAGCTCGGCGATCGCCTGCGGGTCGGGCCGCTGGCCGGGCTGCAGCACGCAGACGCCGCCGAAGGCGAGCGCGCCGTACAGCTCCAGGGCGAAGGCGTCCCAGGAGACCGGGGAGCACTGCAGCCAGACCTCGTCGGGGCCGAAGCGGGCGTAGTCCTGGCCGAGGTAGGTGGTGGTGAGCGCGCGGTGCGGCACGGCGGCGCCCTTGGGGCGGCCGGTGGAGCCGGAGGTGAACATCACGCAGGCGAGGTCCTCACCGGTGACCGGCACGCCCGGGTCGTGGCCGGGGCGGGCGGCGATCGCGGCGGCCTGCGCGTCCAGGTCGAGGTGGCGCCCGACCGGGAACGGCGGGCTCGCGTGGCGGTGGGTGACCAGCAGCGGGGCCGCGCAGTCGGCGACCGCGCCGGCCAGCCGCTCGGCCGGGAAGTCCGGGTCGAGCAGGGTGTAGGCGGCGCCGCACTTGAGCGCCGCGAGCAGGGCGACCACCAGGTCCGGTCCGCGCTCGACCAGCACGGCGACGGTGTCGCCGCGGCCGGTCCCGGCCTCGGCCAGGTGGTGGGCGAGCCGGTTGGCCCGGGTGTTCAGCTCCCCGTAGGAGAGCCGCTGCTCGCCGGAGACGAGGGCGAGCGCGTCCGGGGCGCCGGCGGCCCGGGCCTCGAACAGGGCGTGCACGGGCGCCTCGACGGCGGTGGCGAGGGTGCCCAGCCAGGCCTCGCACAGCTCGGCCATGGTGGCGGCGTCGAACAGGTCGGAGTCGTACTCGAAGCGGCCGGTGAAGTCGGTGCCCCGGTCGTCGACGGAGATCGACAGGTCGAAGCGGGAGACCGGGTTGGAGTACAGCTCCCGGGTCACCTCGATGCCGCCGACGGTCAGCGGGCGGGTGTCCAGCGGGTGCAGCTCCAGCAGCACCTGGCAGAGCGGGTTGCGGTTCTCGGCGCGGTCGTCCGGGCGGTCCTCCAGGGCGCTCGCCGCGATGTCGTCGAACGGCGCCTCCTGGTGGCGGTAGCCGGCGATCGCCACCTCGCGGACGTGCCGGACCAGCTCGCGGAAGTCCGCCGACTGGTCGAGCCGCACCCGCAGCGGCAGCAGGTTGACGAAGTAGCCGACCAGGGCGTCCAGTTCGGAGCGGCCGCGGACGCTCACCGGGGAGCCGAGCACCAGGTCGCGCTGCCCGGTGCGGCGGTGCAGGGTGAGCGCGAGCCCGGCCAGCAGGACCATGAACGGGGTGGCGTCCTCGCTGCGGGCCAGCGCGCGGACCGCCTCGGCGACCGGGCGCGGCATCGCGAAGCGGTGGAAGTCGCCGCGGAACCGCTGCACCTCGGGCCGGGGGTGGTCGGTGGGCAGCGCCGGCTCGGTCGGCGCGTCGGCCAGGTGCTCGCGCCAGTGGGCGAGTTGGCGCTCGGCGTGGGCCGGGTCCCGGTACTGCCAGGCGCTGTAGTCGGCGTACTGGACTCCGGGCTCGGGCAGCCCGGCCGGGCGGCCGGCGGCCAGCGCCTCGTACAGGGCGGCGAGTTCACCCTCCAGCACGGGCAGCGAGCCCTCGTCCCAGACGATGTGGTGGCAGAGCAGCAGCAGGGTGGCGGTGTCGCCGGTGCGGTGGAGGTGGGCGCGCAGCAGCGGGCCGGTCTCCAGGTCGAAGGGGACCAGCGCGGCCTGCGCGACCAGCGCGTCGACGCGGTCGGCGGCGGTGTCCGTGACGGTGAACGGCACCTCCATGGCGGGGTGGACCAGCTGGCGGGGGCCGTCCTCGGTCAGCTCGAAGGTGGTCCGCAGCGCCTCGTGCCGCGCCACCACGCCCTCCAGCGCCCGCCGCAGCAGCTCCGGGTCGACCGGGCCGGCGAAGCGGAACACCCACGGCACGACGTAGGTGGGCGCGCCCGGGTTCCACTGGTCGAGGAACCAGAGTCCGCGCTGGTAGGGCGAGAGCGGCGCCGAGGTGGCCCCGGCCCGGGTCAGCGGCGGGCGCTCGCCCCCGGCGGCGGCGGTGACGGCGGCGGCGAACTCGGCGAGGGTCGGGGCGTCGAAGATGGTGTACGGGGAGATCATCCCGAAGACGTCGAAGACCCGGCCGACCACGCGCACGGCGGTGAGCGAGTCGCCGCCCAGGTGGAAGAAGTTGTCGTCGGCGCCGACCTCGGGCACGCCCAGCACGTCCGCCCAGACGGCGGCGATCAGCTGCTCGGCCGGGGTGCGCAGCGGCCGGCCGGCCGGGGCGGCGGCGGGCGCGGACTGCGGTTCGGGCAGCGCGGCCCGGTCGACCTTGCCGCCGGGGGTCAGCGGGAAGGCGTCCAGCGCGGTGATGGTGGCCGGGACCAGGTACTCGGGCAGTCGCTCGGCCAGGTGGGCGCGGAGCGCGGCGGGGTCGGGGGCGTCGCCGGTGACGTACCCGGCGAGCCTGCCCCCGTGGGCGACCACCACGGCGGCGGCGACGCCCGGACGGGCGGCGAGCAGCTGCTCGATCTCGCCGGGCTCGACCCGGAAGCCGCGGATCTTCACCTGGTGGTCGGCGCGGCCGACGAACTCCAGCGGGGCGTCCGGGCCCTCGCGGCGCACGACGTCGCCGGTGCGGTACATCCGGGCGCCCGGCCCGGGCGCGAACGGGTCCGCGACGAACCGGCCCGCCGTCAGGCCCGGGCGGCCGTGGTAGCCGGAGGCGAGCAGCGGCCCGCCCAGGTAGAGCTCACCGGTCTCGCCGGGGCCGGTCACCGGGCGCAGCCGGTCGTCCAGGACGTAGGCGCGGCGCTCGCCGAGCGGGGTGCCGATCGGGACGGCGGACGCCTGCGGGGGACCGGACAGCTCGTGGACGGTGGCGGTGATCACGGTCTCGGTGGGCCCGTAGGCGTTGAGCAGCGGGACGCCGGTGGCGGCCCACCAGGAGGCGGCGGCGTCGGGGTGCAGCCGGTCGCTGCCGGAGATCATCAACCGCAGCGCGCGGGGCGCCCGGGCGCGCTCGCGCAGGGCCGGCACCACTTCCTGGAAGTAGCCGGCGGGCAGGTTGGCGACGGTGACGCCCTCGGTGTCCAGCAGGTCCAGCAGGGCGTCCGGGCCGAGCAGTTGCCGCTCGGGGACCAGCAGGCACGCGCCGGCGGACAGGGCGGTGAGCGCCTGCTCGACGGCGACGTCCACGGTCGGGCGGGCGAGGTGCAGGACGACGTCGTCGGCGGTGAGGCCGAAGCGGTCGACGGCGGCCGCCAGGTGGCCGGTCAGTGCGGCGAGCGGGACGTGCACGCCCTTGGGGCGGCCGGTGGTGCCTGAGGTGTAGATGAGGTAGCCGGGGGCGGGCACGGCCTCGACCGCCGCCGCGCCCGCCGGGCCGAGCTCGGCGAGTTCACCGTCGGTGAGGGCGAGGGTGGCACCGGCGTCCTCGCGGATCCAGCGGTTGCGCTCCTCCGGGGCCTCCCGGTCCAGCGGCAGGTAGGTGGCCCCGGCCCGGAGGGCGGCGAGCAGGCCGACCAGGTGGTCCAGCCGGTCGCGGCCGGTGACGGCCACCGTCCGCCCGGGGGCGATCCGGGCGGCGAGGGCGCCGCTCAGCTCGTCCAGCTCCCGGTGGCGGACGGTCCGGGCGCCGAGCCGTACGGCCGGCCGGTCCGGGAACCGGCGCGCGACGGACATGAAGGGGAAACCGCGAGATTCCATCATCCAACCCCGATGAATTAACGACGCTGCGGGCAGTGATCTCGACGATAGGGCGGCTTTCCGGCGCCGATCGGCAGAATTCCCGGAAGACCATCGGCAGTTTCAACTGCCGCTTGACGCGCTGGAGTTGGAGAAACACGACCGGCCCGCCGGGGCGCACGGGGGCGCCTCGGCGGGCTCAGGTGAATTCGCTCCACGACGGCCTGGACAGGCCGATCGGAATTACTCCGGGAAATCCGGGGACCACACGTCCGCCCGCTCCACGGCGGCCGGCGTGTACTTCCCGAGTGCGCTGATCAGCAGCCGCAGTTCGAGCGCCAGGCAGTCGGTGAACCGGATCAGGCCCTCCTCGGGGTCCTCGGCCGCGGCCAGCAGGGCCGCCCGGCCCAGGCCCACCGCGCGGGCACCCAGCGCCAGGCTCTTGACCGCCCGGCCGCCCTCCCACATCCGCCCCGAGACCAGCAGGCAGGGCGGCGGCCCGGCGGCCGCCAGCCGGCGCAGGCACTCCGCCAGCGGCAGCCCGACCTGCGCCGGGAAGGCGCCCGGCGCCCAGCCGGTGCCGCCCTCCGCGCCGTCCACGGTGACGGCGTCCGCGCCCGCCTCGGCGGCCACCCGGGCGGCCTCGGCGACGTCCCGGCCGGGGTGCAGCTTCACCCAGACCCGGGCCCGGGGGAAGTTGTTGCGCATCAGCCGGACCTGCTGGCGCAGGATCTCGGCCGTGAAGGTGCCCGGTGTGCCGGCGCGCAGCACCCGGCCGTCCTCGCCGAAGACCGGGTCGAGGCCGTAGCGGTCCCCGAGCCGGGCGGCGGCCGCGGCGTCCAGCACCGTCATCCCGCCGAGCCCCGGCTTCGCCCCCTGCCCGACCTTCAACTCGAAGGCCAGCCGCCCCGATTCGAGCAGCGGAAGGGCCGCCGGGTCGCTGTAGAGGAGGTTCCACACCTCGGCGTCGGCGTCCTCGGTGGACTGCTGGACGGCCACCCCGCCCAGCCCGTCCGGGAGGTGCTCCGTGTAGGCCCGCAGCCGGCCGAGCAGGGCGCGGTCGGCGGCCTCGCCGAGCCGGCCGTAGCCGTTCACCGGGACGATGTTCTCGCCGATCACCATCGGCAGGCCGAGCGCGCCGGCCTGCCGGCCGAGCGCCAGGCCGAGGTCCCCGCCGGCCGCCCGGGTGGAGCCGGTCGCGGACACGTAGACCGGCAGGGCGGAGGTGAACCCGCCGATGGCGGTGGTGAGTTCGACGTCCCGGTAGTCCGGCTCGCGGCCCAGGTCGATCAGCTTGGCGAGCCGCTGCGGCACGAACACCGGCGGGACGATCCGCAGCGCGTCCAGGGCATCCGACGCGTCCGGCGCCCCGAGCCCGCCGGCCGGGCGCCCGGCGCCGAACAGCACCTGCCCGTAGCTGCCGGGCGGCGGGAAGGCCGCCGCCGTCCCGGCCCGGGCCCGCTGCCGGACCTCCTCCTCCGGGAAACCGGGCGCGCTCAGGTCACTCACGGCGTCACCACCCCCGCCACCTTCGGGAAGGCGCTGGCCTGCCACACCGCGTCCAGCCCGGCCACGTAGCGGGTCAGCCGCTCGACGCCGATGCCGAAGCCGGCGCTGCCGGGCACCCCCTCGCGGACCAGGTCCAGGTACCAGCGGTACTTCTGCGGGTTCTCCCCCGTCTCGCGCATCCGGGTGACGATCTCGGCGTAGTCGTTGGTGCGCTGGCTGCCGCTGCACAGCTCGCCGTAGCCCTCGGCCGCGATGAGGTCGAAGTTCCGCAGCAGGCCCGGGTCCTCGGGGTTCTCGCGGTCGTAGAAGCCGCGCGAGCCCTTGGGGTAGTCGGTGACGAAGAACGGCCGGTCCCGCCGGCTGGAGAGCAACGCCTCGCCGTCCCAGTCGAGTTCGGCGTCCGGGCTCTGCGGGTGGCCCGCGCCCCGGAGCTCGGCGACCGCCTCGGCGTGCCGCATCCGCCCGAAGGAGCCCTTCAGCAGTTCGGCGAACGCCCCGGTGTCCCGGCCGAGTTCGGCGAACTCCTTGGGCAGCTCGTGCACCACGCTGTCGACCATGTGCACCACCAGCTCCTCGACCAGCCGCACGGCGTCGTCCCGGCTCGCCCCGGCCACCTCGACGTCGAGCTGGTGGAACTCGGCCAGGTGGCGGCTGGTCCCGGCGGTCTCCAGCGGCTCCAGCCGGACGTTCGGCGCGACGCAGAAGATCTTGTCGAAGGCCAGCAGCGAGGCCTGCTTGTAGAGGATCGCGCTGGTCATCAGCTTGTAGCGGTGGCCGTAGAAGTCGACGTCGACCTGCTTGGAGCCGCGCGAGCCGGGGTCGGTGACCGGGCCGATGATCGGCGGCAGCAGCTCGGTGAAGCCCTCGCCGCGCAGGTACTCGCGGGCGGCGGAGAGCAGTTGGTGCTGGATCCGCAGCGCGGCGCGGGTGGTCGGGGAGGTCAGGTGTCGGCCGGGGTCGGGGAGCATCGCGGCGGCGGTCGCAGGGGTGGGCCCGTCGGTGGTCATGGCGTGGTGAGTCCCAACTCTCGTGGTGCGGCGGGTGTGCGGTCGAGGTCCGGGGTGTCGACGGCGCGGCTGTCGTAGCTCCACTGGACGTGGGAGAGCGCGCCGAGGAGGTCGGAGGAGCCGAGGATCGGCGGGCGCGGGCCGCCGGACAGGCCGGCGATCGGCATCGAGCCGACGTCCGACCAGTGCAGCCGCCCGTCCGGCCCGAGCGAGCTGCGGGCCCGGCCGGCGTTGTCGGGGTGCAGGCAGTAGGGCACGTCCAGGTAGCCGGCCGCGAAGGCGCGGACCAGGGCCCGGCCGAGGTCCGCGTCCAGCTCCAGCACGGCGCCGATCAGCGCCCGGGCCTCCGCCTCGATGCCGGTGTCGGGCACGGCGAGCGGCGGGCGGACGCGTTCGGCGCCCGCGGCCGCGGCGGCCGTCTCCAGGGCCCGGACGTTCTCGGCGACGGTCGGGATCCGGTGCGCCTCGGCCGTCGTCTTCACGATCAGCCGGGCCGCGCCGGTGCGCACCGCCAGCCGGGCCGCGTCCTCCAGCAGCAGCCGGGCTCCGCCGGGGGTGCGCGGGAAGACGCCCATGTAGGCGTAGAGCACGAGGTGGCGGTCGACGTCGGGCAGCAGCTCGTCGGCGAGCCGGCCGAGCACGGTCAGCGCCTCCTCGTCCTGGCGCGGGTCGGGCTGCTGGGCGTAGCTGAGCGAGATGCTGCGCAGGCCGTGCTGGCGGAAGAACAGCGCCTCCAGCACGCTCACCGCGATCAGCAGGCTCGGCGGGCAGAGCTGGCCCATCAGGCAGCCGCCGAACGTCTCCAGGTGCGGTTCGGCGCCGAACTCCCGGATGGATGCGAGCAGTTCGCAGCTGCGACGCCAGCTCTCCACCGCCTCGCGCAGCGGCGTGCGGCTGTACGGCAGGCAGTACGAGACCGGGCCGCCCTCGGTGGCGTCCAGGCCGACCGCTAGCAGTGCGCGGACGATGTGCTCGGGCCGCGCCGAGCCGTGCCGGACCTGCACCGGGAAGCCCCCGTCGGCGACCCCGCGCAGCACCGCCCGGGTGACGTCCACCGGGTGGCCCGCGATCGGGTAGCCGTTCAGCCCCACCCCGTCGGCCAGGGCGCGGCGGGCCGCGGCGAGGTCGCCGGTGCGGGTGTAGCTGTCCAGGGTGATGGTGCCGACGGTGACGGCGTCCGCGCCCCGGGTGGCGAGCAGGCCGTCGCGCATCCGCAGCGGGTCGGCCATGCCCATCCGGGGCTGGACCACCAGGGCGCCGGCCGTCCGGGCCCGGGCGACGAAGGCGCCGAAGCCGGATCCGGCGGGCAGCCGGCCGCCCGGTGCGGCGGCGAGGGCGCTCATCGCGAGCCCCGGGCCAGCGCCGCGGCCGGAGCCGGGAGCGAGCCCACGAAGGAGCGGAAGTCGGCGACCGAGCGCCCCTCCTCGAAGACCCCGTCGAACCCGGCGGCCAGCAGCGAGCGCTGCCGGTCCGGATCGCCGCTCCCGGCGATGGTGAGCTTGCCGCCGATCACCGTGGGCGTGCCGGCCAGTTCGGGACAGGCCCGCAGCGCGCGGATCACCCGCAGGCCGTCGTGGTGGCCGTGCCCGTTGACGCTGCTCAGGACGATGAGGTCCGGCCCGATCCGGCGGCACTCGGCGACCAGCAGGTCGTCCGGCACGCAGGCGCCCAGGTTGCTGACCCGGTGGCCGAGCTCCTCCAGCAGCAGTTGCAGGAAGACCAGGTTCCAGGTGTGCGAGTCCGAGGCCGTGGTCGTCACGACGACCTCCAGCCCGGCCGGTCCGGCCTCTTGGCGCTGCTGCTCCAACTGGTCCACGGCGCAAACCCTCTGTGTCGGTGAGTTCGGTGAGTGCTGAACAGAACGTTAGGGAGGATCCGGCGGGCGGACCGGCAGCTCACCCGGCAAGTGACGGGCAGTATCGGCGGGGCGGGAACCGCGGACGGGCCGGGGCCGCCTCAGCTCGCGGTCGCCAGCACCGGGTACGCCCCGGCGGCGCCGAACAGCCGGCGGCAGAGGTTCAGCACGGTGAACCGGACGCCGTCGCGGGCGGGGACGCTGCGGATCAGCCCGCGCGCCAGCAGCTCGTGCACGGCGGCCAGCGACTCCTGCGGGGGCCGGCCGCTCAGCTCGACGGCGTCCTCGCCCGACCAGTCCCCCGGCTCGGCGGCCAGCCGCGCCAGCAGGTCGCGCTGGCCCAGCGTCAGCCGGTCGAGCGCCGCGTCCAGGGCCTCGCCGACCCCGCCGCACCCGCCGAACCCGGCCGGGGGCGGCGCCAGCTGGAACGGCCCCTCGGCCAGCCGGGCCACCAGCTGGCGTGGGGAGAGCACCGTCGACCAGCCGGCGGCCAGCTCCAGCGCGCCGGGCAGGCCGTCCAGCAGGCGGCAGAGCGCGGCCACCGCCGGCGCCTCCTCCGGCTCCAGCCGGTAGCCGGGGCGCAGCCGGCGCAGGTGCGACAGCAGCAGCCGCACGGCGCCCACCTCGGCGAGCGCGGCCGGGTCGTGGTCGAGGTCCGGGCCCGGGGTGGGCAGCGGGGCGAGCGGGATCACCTGGCCGCCGGGCAGCGGCTGCGCGACCCGGGCGGTGATCAGCACCCGCAGGCCGGGGCAGCGCTGGAACAGCTCGTCCAGCAGGGCCGGCTCCACCCCGGTGTCGGCGCCGTCCAGGACCAGCAGGGTGGGGCGGCTGCCGATCGCCCGGACCAGCTCCGCGCGGCGCTCGGGGCCCATGCCGGGCTGGCGGGCCCAGTCCGTCCAGCGCACCGACCAGCGGGCCGTCAGATGCAGCCGGCGGGCGGCTTCCAGCACCAGTCTGGTCTTGCCGACCCCGCCGAGACCGGTCACGGTGACCAGCCGGTCCCCGTGCACGGCGAGGGCGTCGGTCAGCGCGTCCACCTCGGGTTCCCGGCCGACGATCGCGCCGCGGGCCACCGGCGGGGCGGCCGGTTCGTCGCGCGGCTCCTCGGCGAACGCCTGGCGGCGCGCCGCCGCCTCGAACACCGAGCGGCTGCGGCCCTCCAGGCGCAGCGCGTCGGCCAGCAGCCGGACCGTCTCCTGCCGGGGGCGCTGCACCCGTCCGCTCTCCATGTCGCGGATCGCCCGGACGCTCAGGGTCGCGTGATCGGCCAGCACCTGCTGGGTCAGGCCGATGCGCTCGCGCCGGATCCTGAGCAGCTCTCCGAAGCCCGCCGTCGACTGCAGGGTGTGAACGCCGTCCATGCTCCGTCCGCCTTCCGTGGGTTGGCCAACTACCGGGGACCAGGGGCTCGGGGCGTCAGTGCGGCGCACCCGAGGACGGCGCCGGGCGGTGGTGACCGCCGAGCCGGGTTCCCCTGCTCGCAGATGGTCCACGGCCGTGTTCTACGGTCGATCAACGGCCGATCACCACAGGTTCACGACTCCTCCGCATCGTCCACGAACCCTCCCGAGGAGGAGCTGCCGCTCCCGGGGGCGGACCCGGGGCGGGCCTGGGGCCGACGTGCGGCCGACGTGCGGCCGGCGTGCTGCGGACATGGGCCGGCCCGGGCGTACCGCATCGGGGAGCGGTACGGCCGGGCCGGTGATCGGGAGCCGGGGCGTCAGGCGCGCTGCATGCCCGGGTTGTAGGCCTCGGTGACGAAGGAGGCGGCGGTGCTCACGGTGCCGCCCGGGCGGGTGATGTGCGAGATCACCCGGTAGTCGGCCCGCGCGTGCTCCTCGTTGAGCGTGATCGCGGTGTAGCCGCGCCGCCCGTCGTAGAACTTCATGTGCGGGTTGGCGGCCGTCAGGGTGCCCCAGTTGCCCGGGTGCTCCTCGCCGTCGCCGTCGCTGGCGATCGAGGTGCCGACGATCTCGACGCCGACGGTCCGCGAGTCCGGGTCGTCGAAGTTGCGCTTGACGTCCATCGCGTAGGCGACGTGCACATCACCGGTGAGGATGACGAGGTTCTCGACGCCGATGTCCTCGGCGCCGGCCAGGAACCGCTCGCGCGCCGCCGGGTAGCCGTCCCAGGCGTCCATGGACAGCTTGGAGGCGGCCGCGGTGGTGTTCTTCCGGCGGGAGAAGACGACCTGCTGCGGGACGACGTTCCACACCGCCTTGGACTTGCGGAAGCCGTCCATCAGCCAGCGCTCCTGGGTGGCGCCCATCAGGGTGCGGGCCGGGTTCTCCGACTCCGGGGTGGGGAACTGCCAGCCGTCGCCGTTGGCCTGGTCGGAGCGGTACTGACGGGTGTCCAGGATGTCGAACTGCGCCAGCTTGCCGTAGTGGTGGCGGCGGTACAGCTTGAGGTCGGTGGCGTCCGGCTTGGGCATGCGCAGCGGCATGTTCTCCCAGTAGGCGCGGGTGGCGGCGGCGCGGCGGGCGACGAAGGCCTCCACCGACTGGTTCTTCTCGGGGATGCCCGCGGCGTAGTTGTTCTCGACCTCGTGGTCGTCCCAGGTGACGTACCAGGCGTGCGCGGCGTGCGCGGCCTGGAGGTCGGGGTCGGTCTTGTAGAGGGCGTACCGCAGGCGGTAGTCCTCCAGGGTGGTGGTCTCGTGGTTGAACAGCGAGGGCAGGGTGCGGTCGGTGTACTTGCGGTCGCCGCCGACCGCGTCGATGCCGTACTCGTAGATGTAGTCGCCGACGTGGAAGACGGCGTCGAGGTCCTCGTTCGCGAGGTGCTTGTAGGCGGTGAAGTAGCCGTCCTCGTAGGCCTGGCAGGAGACCAGGCCGAAGCGGACCTCCTCGATGTGGCGCCCGCGCGCCGGGGAGGTGCGGGTCCGGCCGACCGGGCTGACCCAGCTGCCGACCTTGAAGCGGTACCAGTGGACGCGGTCGGCGTCGAGGCCGTCGACGTCGACGTGCACCGAGTAGTTGAACTCGGCGTGGGCCTTGGCGGTGCCGCGGCGGGCGACCTTGCGGAACTTCTCGTCGCGGGCGATCTCCCAGTCGACCTTGACCACGCCGGTGGGCGGCAGGCCGTTGCCGGGCTCCAGCGGGCGGGGGGCGAGGCGGGTCCAGAGCACGACGGCGTCGCTGAGCGGGTCGCCGGAGGCGACGCCCAGGGTGAAGGGGTTCTCGGTCAGCGTGCGGGGCGCGATCTCGGCGTCCGCGGCGTGGGCGCTCGGCAGGTTGGTGGTGAACGCCAGCGCGGCGGCGGCCGAGGTGACGGTCAGGAAGCGGCGGCGGCCGATCCCGAGCCGGGTCGCGGCGTCCCGCAACTGCTGGTCGTGCGAGGCCTGGTCGTCTGTGCGGGCCATGGGTCTGGGCTGCCTTCCGTACGCTGGGCTGAACCGGCGGAGGACACCGGCTGTGTACGGAGGGGATTGGACTGGACCGTGCGGTACGGGGGGCATCGCGTTCTCGGCCGACAAGTGATCATCAGGTGATGACACCGGCCGAATCGGGCAATCGGACGATAACGCGCCCTCCCCTCAGCGGGAGAACGCCGCGAGGCTGAGCAGCAGGTGGGCCGACTCCGGGTGCAGGAAGTCCGCGTGCGCGCCCGCCGGCGCCAGGCGGCGCCCCGTCGCACTCCCCCGGAACACCCGGCCCGCGTCGACGTTGACGATCGGATGGTCCAGCGCCCGCCGGGAGTACGGCGTGTCCGTCGCCAGCAGCGCCGTGGAGTACTGCCCGACCGGCGCCGCCCCCACCCCCGAGTGCCCGATCCCGGGCGCGCCCTCGGCCCGCAGGTGCCAGAAGCCGGCGGCCCGGTCCCACCGCGAGTGCGTCAGCACCAGCGGCCCTCGCAGCGGCGCCCCCGGCCGCCCCGGCGCCGGGAACAGCCGCGGGAAGAGCCGGTCGAAGGCGTCCCTCGGCGCGGCCAGCTGGAACACCAGCGCGCTGTCCGCGGTGAACGGCCGCGCCGGGTCCGCCCGCCCGCGCCACCCCGGCAGCCGCGGCTCCGCGGCCGGCCGCTCCGCCGCCCACTGCACCGCCTCGCACAGGAAGCGGCCGCCGAACGAGTGCCCCACCAGGTGCAGGTACCGGCCCGAGCGGTTCGCCGGCGCCCCGGGGGCGTCCGGCCGTCCGCGCGCCGCGTCCAGGTGGCCGAGCAGCTGCCCGATCACCGACTCCGCCTGCCCGCCCCCGGGCCCGCTCATCGCGTGCGCCCGGTCCCGGATCCGCCGGTACCCGGCCGGCGAGGGCGGGCTCGACGACGGCCAGCGCACCACCACGCACCACGGCCGGTAGCCGCGCGCCGCCAGCCCCGGGTACGCCGTCGGCGCCGACCGCCCCAGCCCGACGGCCCGCGCGATCAGCGCGTCCGCCGTCTGTACGGCCGCCCGCGCGCCGGTCTGCCACCCGTGCACGTACACGTACAGGTCGGTGGCCCGCGCCGGCACCTGAAGGTGGCGCGCCAGGTGCTCGGCCACCCGTCCCTCCGGCACCGGCGTGCGGGTACCCGGCACGAGCAGCCGCCCGTGCTCGTCGAGGTCCACCACGGCATGGATCACGGCGTCGGCTCCAGCATGCTGTCGATCCCGCAGTGCAAGATCCCGCCCCCTCGGGTTGTCCGGCTGCCCGATCGACCGTAGCCGCCCGGAGCCGTGTTGTCCCCGACTTCGGCCGATTGCGGGCGGCGGCACGCCGTGCCAACCGAATGGGGCGGCCGGCGCGGACCCGCCCGCCCCACTCGGCCCACTGGTCATGCCCGCTCGAAGGCGGACGAGCGCCGCCCGTCCCTCCACCACGAGCGGGTCGGCCGTCTGCGAGCACGGCCTTCCGGCCTGTACAGACGCCGACCAGCAGGTCTTCGGGCGCCGACGGCCAGTGCCGCCACGCGTCCCTCTCGCCCCCGCCCACCGTAGCGCGCCCCGCCCACCCTGTCAGGGCATCTCACCGCTGTGGCGGGCGAGTTCGGCCGGATCCCGGGGGATGATCACGACAGCAACCGGGCGGCAGCCAATCACGCCGCACCACCCGCCCGCAAATCGGCCGCTCAGACGATCCGACGGACCGTCACGCACCTGAGGTGGCAACGGACTTCGACCGCCCGCGGCAGGGCGACGGCGGTGCGGGCCCCCGGATTGGCCGCCCCGGCTTGCGGCGGTGCACGCCCGCACCGATTCCGCCCGCGTGCGAACACCCGCCCCGGCGGCCGCTTTTCCGGCAAACGGCCGGTATCGTTCCGTTTATTAAAAACGACTTCATACGGCCGCAACAGCACACGCTTTCTTCGCGACCGACCGGGTGCTAGCCTCACTTCAATCTCGCGCCGCTTGAACCGTCCTTTACCCGGGCGATTCTCACCGCCGGAAAATCCCGGACCGCCATGCACGCCACCCCGTTTCGGTAATCCTGAAAGGGTTCAGCATGTCCGCTCCCGCCAGCGCCCCCGCCACCCCCACCGGCCCGGGCCTGCTCACGCCCCGGCCGATCGTCGGGCTGCTCACCGACTTCGGCCTCGTCGACGACGCCGTCGGCATCTGCAAGGGCATGGTGCTCAGCATCGCCCCGCACGCCAACATCGTCGACGTCACGCACGACGTCACGCCGTTCGACATCTACGAGGCCGGCCTGTACATCCGGGACTCGTTCCGCTACTTCCCGGCCGACGCGGTCTTCGCCTGCGTCACCTTCCCGCACACCGGCGTCCAGGACAACGCGATCGGGGTGCGCACGCCCCAGGGGCACACCTACTTCGCCCCCAACAACGGCCTGCTCACCCGGATCGTCCGGGAGGCGGGCGTGGCCGAGGTCCGCCGGATCACCGCCGAAAAGGTCCGCCGGCCCGTCGTCGACCCGACGTTCTACGGACGCGACATCGTGATTTCGGCCGCCGCGCACATCGCCAACGGCGTGCCGTTCAGTGAAATCGGCGAGGAAATCGAGGTCGCCGATATCACCTTGCTGGAGGTCGCCGAACCCGTCGTCGAAGGAGACTGGATAATCGGCGAGGTGGCGATTCTCGACAAGAACTACGGGAACGTCTGGACGAGCATCACCCGGGAATTCCTGGACGCCCGGGGCATCGCCTTCGACGCCGAGCTGGAGATCGAGATCGGCGGCACCCGGATCACCACCCCGCTGCGCCGCACCTTCGGCGAGACCGGCGAGGGCGAGCCGCTCGCCTACATCGCCAGCCGCGACCAGCTCGGACTCGCCCTCAACCAGGGCGACTTCGCCGCCCGGTACGGGGTGGAACGCGGGCACGCGGTCCGCGTGAAGGCGCGCTGAGCCCAGCGTGCGCGCGCAGGGGTACGCATTCGCGCTGCTGACCGCCGCCTTCTTCGGCGCGGGCGCCGTGCTGGCCAACCGGGTCACCCGCGAGATCGACCCGCTGCTGACCACCGAGCTCAACCTGTCGATCGGCGCCGTGCTGCTGGCCGCCCACCTCGCGGTGCGGCGCCGGCCGCTGGTCCCGCGCGGCCTGACCGGGCGGGACCGGCTCCGGCTGGGCTTCGTCTCGGTGGTCGGCACCGGCCTCTCGCTGGTCCTGGTGATCAGCGGGCTGAGCCGGACCAGCCCGGTCAACGGCGGCTTCCTCATGCAGCTCCAGGGGCCGACGGCCGTGCTGGCCTCCGTGCTGCTGCTCGGCGACCGGCTGCGCAGGCGGCAGTCGGCCGGGCTCGCGGTCACCCTGGCCGGCGGGGTGCTGGTGGTGCTGCGCGACCCCGGCGCGGGCTTCACCGCCGTCGGCACCGGTGACCTGCTGGTGCTGGCGGGCGCGGTGCTGGCCGGTCTCGCCTTCCTGCCCGCCAAGACGCTGATGGCCAAGGTGCCGCCGCTGCAGCTGGCCCTGTGGCGGCTGGTCCCGGCGGCGGTCGTCCTGCTGCCGGTCCTGCTGCTCACCCCCGGCCCGCTGCGGTGGCACCCGACGGCCGGCACGCTCGGCCTCCAACTCCTGCTCGCCGTCACCAACTTCTGCCTCGCCTACGTCACCCTGCACCTGGCGCTGGAGCGGCTGCGCCCGTGGGAGACGGCGAGCGTGCTCCAGCTGGAGCCGGCGTTCACGGTGCTCGTCGCCCTGCTGGCGCTCGGCCTCGCGCCGACGCCGCTGCAACTGCTGGGCGGCGCGCTGATGATCCGCGGCGGGCTGCTCGCCAACCGCCCGGCCCCCGAACCGGCGCCGGCACCCGAACCGCCCCCCGAACCGGCACCGACACCCGAACCGGCACCGACGCCGGCGCCGGCCCATGACCCGGGCGGCGGCAACCAGCCGCCGCCCGCTACCACCAACCCCCGACCCGCCTACCAGAACAGCCGAGGTACCACCCCATGAAGGCGATCCGCGTCCACGCCCCCGGCGGCCCCGAGCAGCTCCAGGTCGACGACGTCCCGGTGACCGAGCCCGCGGCCGGCGAGGTCCGCATCCGCACCGAGGTCATCGGCGTCAACTACGTCGACGTCTACCACCGCCAGGGCGTCTTCCCCGTCGCCCTGCCGTTCGTCCCGGGCATGGACGCCGTCGGCACGGTCGACGCCGTCGGCCCCGGCGTCACCGAGCTGGCCGTCGGAGAGCGCGTCGCCTACGGCGAACTCCCGGGCGCCTACGCCGAGTTCGTCACCGTCCCGGTCCGGCTGGCGACCACCGTGCCGGACGGCCTGGACTCCGGGACGGCCGCCGCCGCGATGCTCCAGGGGCTCACCGCCCACTACCTGGCGCACGACTCGCACCCGATCGCCAAGGGCCAGACCGTCGTGGTGCACGCCGCCGCCGGCGGGGTCGGGCAGTTCCTGGTCCAGTTCGCCAAGCGGGCCGGGGCGCACGTCATCGCCACCGTCTCCACCGACGAGAAGGCCGAGCTGGTCTTCGGCCTCGGCGCCGACGCCGTCGTCCGCTACGACCGGGAGAACTTCCGCGAGGCGGTCCGCCGGATCACCGACGGCGCGGGCGCCGACGCCGTCTACGACTCGGTCGGCAAGGACACCTTCCTCGACAGCCTCGACTCGCTGCGCCCGCGCGGCACCCTGGTCGTCTACGGCCGGGCCAGCGGCACGCCCGACCCGATCGACCCGTTCGTGCTGGTCCAGAAGGGCTCGCTGAAGCTCACCTGGCCCAGCCTCACCCAGCACGTGCTCACCCGGGAGGAGTTCACCGCGCGTACCGGCGACCTCTTCGCCGGACTCCTCGACGGCACCCTGCGGGCCCGGATCGACCGCACCTACGACTTCGCCGACGCCCCCGCCGCGCACACCCGGCTGGAGCGCCGCGAGAGCCTCGGCAAGATCCTGCTGCGCCACCCGTAGCCACCTGTAGCCACCCGACCCGCCCGACCCGCCCAGTACCGCCCGACCGACGCCCCGCCGGACTCCGCCTTCGCCGGCGGGGCGTCACCCCCATGACAGGTCCGAACGCCAAGCACGGGAGGACATCACCCATGGCTCCCCACTCCCCCGGCCCGACCGCCGCCCGCCACCGCCGGATCGCCGTGGTCGGCGCCGGCCCGCGCGGTCTGTCCGTCCTCGAACGCCTGCTGGCCAACGAGCGCTCCCGCCCGTCGGCCGCCGCCCTCACCGTCCACCTCGTCGACCCCTATCCGCCCGGCGCCGGCCGGGTCTGGCGCACCAACCAGTCCCGGCTGCTGCTGATGAACACGGTGGCCTCGCAGGTCACCGCCTTCACCGACCCGAGCGTCACCATCGACGGCCCGGTCGAGGAGGGCCCCAGCCTCTACGAGTGGGCCAAGTCGGCCGTCCCGCAGGGCGGTCCGGGCGAGTTCGACGACCAGGTGCGGGCCGAGGCCCGCGCCCTCACGCCCGACACCTACCCGACCCGCGCCTTCTACGGCCGCTACCTGCGCGACGTGCACCGCCGGGTGCGCGCCGCCGCCCCCGCGCACTGCCGGATCGTCGAGCACCGCACCCGCGCCGTCCGGCTGACCGACGCCGACTCACTGCCCGGCGCCGCCCAGGTGCTCGTGCTCGCCAACGGCCGCCGGATCGCCGACCTGGACGCGGTGGTGCTGGCGCTCGGCCACCTGGCGACCGGCCCGACCACCGCCGAGCGCACCCTGACCCGGGCCGCCGCCACGCACGGCCTCGTCCACCTGCCGCCCGCCAACCCCGCCGACCTCGACCTCGCCGCCCTGCTGCCCGGCCGCCCGGTGCTGGTCCGCGGCCTCGGCCTCAACTTCTTCGACCACCTCGCCCTGCTCACCCGCGGCCGCGGCGGCCGGTTCGCCGAACGCGGCGGCCGGCTCGTCTACCACCCCTCCGGGCAGGAGCCGCTGATCCTGGCCGGCTCGCGGCGCGGCGTCCCCCACCACGCGCGCGGCGAGAACGAGAAGGGCGCGCACGGCCGGTACCACCCCCGGCTGCTCACCGAGGCGTACGCGGCCCGGCTGCGCGAACGGGCCGCCGCCGGCGAGCCGGTGCGCTTCGTCCGCGACCTGTGGCCGCTGGTCGCCCGCGAGGTCGAGGCCGTCTACTACGCCACCCTGCTCGCGGCCGCCGGCCGCCCGGAGGACGGCGAGCGGCTCGCCGAGCAGTACCTGGCCGCCCCCGGCCCCGACCGCGCCGCGGCCGTCCTCGACCGGCACGCGATCCCCGCCGGGCAGCGCTGGGACTGGCAGGCACTGGCCCGCCCGTACGCGGGCCGGCGCTTCGCCTCCCGCGCGGAGCACCGCGCCTGGATCGTCGACCGCCTGGAGCACGACGTCCGCGAGGCCCGGGCGGGCAACCTCAGCGGCCCGCTCAAGGCCGCCCTGGACGTGCTGCGCGACCTGCGCAACGAGATCCGGCTGGCCGTCGACCACGGCGGCATCGAGGGCTCCTCCTACCGCGACGACCTGGAGTCCTGGTACACCCCGCTGAACGCCTTCCTGTCCATCGGCCCGCCGGCCTCCCGGATCGACGAACTGCGCGCCCTGGTCGAGGCCGGGGTGGTCGACCTGCTCGGCCCGGACGTGCGGATCACCCTCGACCCGCGCGGCGGCCGGCCCGCCTTCACCGCCCACTCCCCCGCGATCGACGCACCCCCGCTGCGCGCCGCCGTGCTCGTCGAGGCCCGGCTTCCCGAGCCCGACCTGCGGCGCACCGGCGACCGGCTGCTGCGCGGGCTGCTGGACGACGGCCAGGCCGGGGTCTACCGGATCCCCGACGCCACCGGGCCCGGCTACGAGACGGGCGGGCTGGCGGTCACCGAGCGCCCGTCCCGCCTGCTGGACGGGGCGGGGCGGGCGCACCCGCGCCGCTTCGCCTACGGGATCCCCACCGAGGCGGTGCACTGGGTCACCGCGGCCGGCATCCGCCCGGGCGTCAACTCGGTGATCCTGGGCGACTCCGACGCCATCGCCCGCGCCGTCCTCGCCCTGCACCCGCTGCGCCCGGCCGTCGCCGTGGTCCCCGCCCAGCGCCGGCCCGCACCCCGCACCCCCGTCCGCCCCGGCTGACGCCGCACGCCCCCCGGCCCCCTGCGTACCATCGGACGGCAGGGGGCCGGGGCTATCGCCCGTCAGAGCCCGTCAGAGCCCGCTCGTCCCGCTCGTCCCGCCCCGGGCGCCGGGGCGCTCCACCCGCCGCTGACCTCCTTCACCGGCTTGTGCGGGAAGCGGCGCTCGGCGTACTCCTTGGCGCGCGAGCCGGGCAGGACGTAGAGCGTCTCGGGCTTCTCCTGGAGCGGGCGCAGCACGGTGTCCATGAACTGCCGCCGGTCGTCGAGGTAGGGGCCGAGGACGTCCTCGCCGGCCGGGCAGACGGCGAGGCAGTAGGCCGCCTTGTAGCTCGGTTTGAAGGCGAGGCTCTGCCACATGGAGGCGTTCTCGGCGTCGGTGACCCGGCCGCGGAAGTCGGCGGCGTCCTCGCTGTCGGCCACGGTCTGCACCCAGTCGGTGAAGCCGGCCATGAACTCGCGGTAGTTGTGGGTGGCGCAGGCGAGGAAGTCGAAGTCGCCGTCCTTGGTGATCGCGCCCACCGGGCAGGCGGCGACGCAGAGCTTGCAGTCGACGCAGGGGTTGTAGTCGAGCGGTTCTCCGTGCGCGCTCACCTCGGCGTCGAGCAGGAGGGTGGCGAGCAGCACGAAGCTGCCGTAGCGGGGGTGGATGACGTTGCGGTGCAGCCCCATGACGCCGAGGCCGGCGGCCACCGCGACCGTCTTGTGGGCGACCACCCAGATCCGGCCGGGGAAGTGCTCCATCTCCATGGGGAAGGTCGCGGAGGGGTTGACGGCCCGGTGGCCGGCGTCCTCCAGGGCGCGGACCACCGTGCGGGCGGCGTCGTTGACGAGTTCGCCGGCCCGGTGGAACTCCTGGTTGGCGACGCTGCGCGCGGCCGAGCGGACGTCCTCGCGGTTCATCCGGACGACGAGCGAGACCAGCGTCCGCGCGCCGGGCAGGGCGTGCAGCACGTGCTCGCGCTCCCCGGCGAGGTCCGGGTGGTCCAGGCCGACGGCCGCCGCGTCGTCCGCCCCGGCACGCAGGCACAGCTCCCGCAGCCAGTCGGCGTCGATCACCGGCGGCGGGGTGTCGGCGGCCCCGGCCCCGGCCTCGGCGCGAGCGGCCAGGACCGCCCGCACCGAGGGGTGCTCGGCGAGCCTGCGCGGCAGCTTGGATCCCATGGACGGCCTCCGAATGCCTGTTAGTTCGATTTTCCAACCAGCTGGGCGCCCAGTCTACGCAGGGATAGTTTGAAAACAAGACTCACCCCAATGGAAAGGGCCCCCGCCCCTCCGAACGGAGGAGCGGGGGCCCGGGAACCGCAGGTGTCAGGCCATCAGGGCGAGCACCTCACGGTCCGGATCCGCGGCGTCGTACAGCGTCTCGACCGCCGTCCCGTCCAGCGGGAGCGAGCAGACGCGCGTGGCCCTGGGCAGCTCCCCGCCCGAGGGGCCGACCGCGAGCAGCAGCCGGTCCCCCGCCACCGCCGTGTCGGTGACGACCGCACCGGGGGCGTCGGGGAACAGCCCGCGCAGCACGGGCCGCAGGTCCGAGGACGTCCACCGGTGGCTCTTCCGCGGGTAGCGCAGCAGCCGCCCGGCGGCCGAGACGGCGGTGACACCGTCCGGCGTGACCGAGGGACGCCCCGCCAGGCCGTCGTGCGAGAGCCGGAGGAACGACCACGACCGCGCGGCCGTGTCCGCCCCGTAGAGCAGGGAGTGCTCCCACCAGTCGCCGAACTCGGTCACCGCGCACCAGAGGCCCGCCGTGCCGGCCGCCGTGCCGAGCGCGCCGGAGCGCGGATCGACCAGGGCCCCGCCGAGCTTGCGACGCAGGCCGACCGACGGCCGGCCCCACCCGGTGAAGTCCAGCTCACGCCACCCCTCCCCGGCGGGCGCCGGGGTGAGCAGCACGGGCCGCCGACCCGGCTGCTCGCCGGAGCGGTCGGGCGGCGACAGCCTGCCGCCGACCAGCACCAGCGGCTCCTCCGCAGTACTGGTGGCGCCCTGGATCAGGTACTGCTCCGGGACCGTCAGTTCCTCCCAGGCCGTCGCCCCCCAGGGAAGCCGGTGCACACTGCGCAGGTTCCCGAGGGCCGTCTCCCGGTGCGTCGCACCGACCAGCACGGTCGTGCCGTCGCGCAGCACGTGGTACTGGCCCGGCTGCGGATCGGTGGCCGGCGAGGCCGGGAGGGTGGTGAACTCCCCGCCCACACCGTCCGCGACGTGTACGGGGGCACCGCCGTCGGCGGCCGGGGCGACCACGCAGACCCCGCGGTCGTGCCGCACGATCCGCACCGGGTACGCCCGGAGCTCACGGATCTGGCACCCCGGCAGCCGGGACCGCCGGACGAGCGAGCCCTCCCGCAGCTCGGCGACGACCAGGTCGTCGCCCTCCCGGAGCACCGCCGTCGGGGCGGCCCGCATCGGTTCCGTCACTTGAACAGTCCTCCCACCCAGCCGCCGATCTTCCGGCCGACGTAACTGCCGGCCGCCGCGCCGATGACGCCGCCCGCGACCGCCCCGATGGCCGTCCCGGGGCCGGGGAACAAGCTACCAATGGCCGCGCCGACCACGGCACCGCCCTTGGCCCCGGCGATGGCTCCGCCGATGCCGCCCGCCTCCCGGGTCGCGGTGCGGACCTTCTCGCCCTCGGGGGCCGTGGCGACCTCGTAGACCCCGAGGCCGATGTCGACGCCCAGCAGGACCCGTCCGCCGATCTTGGACGCTCTGGCCAGCTGGTTCGCCCGGGGGTTGGTCTTCGCCGCGCTCTCGATGATCTCGACGTCCGACTTGCGCTGTCGCAGCGCGTCGTAGGTGGGGAAGTCCCGCTCGCCGCGCTTGCGCGGCAGGTACCAGTCCTCGAACGGGCTCCGGTAGTACTTTCGCAGCGCGTTGCGCTCGTCGGCCACCCACTGGGCGGCCGCCTTGTCGCCGTAGGCCGACCGCATCTCCTGCGCGGTGTCCCTGGCGATGCGGTCGGAGGCCCGGTACTGGTTGCGGCGGCGGTTGGCGTCCTCGGTGTAGGAGTACGTGTAGGCGCTCGCGGTGTCGGCGCCCGTCCGGCGCCAGTCCACGTCCCAGGTCGACGAGGACGGTGCGGGCGTCGACGGGGCCGGTGCGGTCGCCTCGTGGAAGGTGCCGTTCGAACTGACCCAGGCCTCGCCCGACGCGCAGCTGTCCGCGCACATCTTCTTGCCCGTCGGGTCGCTGAAGGTGACGGGGTTGTTGTTGCCGTACGCGTAGGCGTGCAGCTGCTGGGTGTCCTCGGTGGTCAGCAGCGGGTCGACGCTGACGAACCGGCCGGTGGCCGGGTCGTACTCGCGCGCCCCGATGTGGGTCAGGCCGGTGTCGGCGTCCTGGGTGCCGCCGACGAAGGTCCGCTGTCCGGCCCAGGCCGTGGCCTGCGGGCCGCGCGGGCCGCCGAAGACGGTGGTCTTGCGCCGCGTCACCGCCTGGGTCTGCGCGTCCACCTGGACGGTCGCCGTCCCCTGGCGGTCCGCCAGCAGGAAGGTGAGCGCGCCCCCTGTCCGCACGGCGACCGTCCTGGAGCCGACGGAGTAGTAGCGGGTGCCCACCGCCGGGCCGCTCTTCGGGAGCAGCAGTTCGTTGCCGCCCGGGAGGTAGAGCGTGGTGCCGGTGGAGTCGCGGCGGAGGAAGCGGGCGCCCTCGGCGTCGTACAGGTAGCTGCTGACGGCCGCGCCCTGGGTGACCTTGGCCAGGTGGCCCTCGGCGTCCCACTCCAGGGTCTGGGACCCGCCCGCGGTCTGCCGGGAGGTGGTGTTGCCGGCCGCGTCGTAGCCGTACTGGTCGGTCCTGGTGCCGCCCGGCCCGGTCTCGGAGACCGAGGTCAGCGCGTGCGGACGGGCCGCGCCCGCCGCCGGGGTGGTGTACGTCCTGCTCACGTCACCGGCGGCGCTGTCATGCCGCACCTCGGTCTTCCGGTTGCCCAGCGTGTCGTAGGTGTAGGACGTCCAGTAGGCGTCCGGCCCCGCCACGTTGCCCTGCGGGCCGGCGGTGCAGGCGTCCCGGGCCGTCCAGGCCTCGGTGATCCGCCGCAGCCCGTCGAGCGTGAAGCACTGCCGGTCGGTGACCCGGGCGGCGTCCTGGCCGCTGCCGGTGGTGATCCCGGTGACGTTCCCGGCCGGGTCGTAGCTGTAGCCGGTGTCGTCGATGCGCTGCGGGGCGGTCTCCCGGTCGGTGACCGCCCGGGTCAGCGCCCCGGTGTGCTCGTCGTACTCGTACGAGGCCCAGAGCTGCTTGCCGAACGCGCCGAACTCCTCCCGGGTGGTGCGCCCGTAGTGGTCGTACGTGGCGGAGGAGAGGATCGCGTCACTGCCCGCGTAGACGGTCGCGGCCAGGCCCATGGTCGGCGTGTAGGCGTTGGTGACCCGTTCCTGGGGCAGTCCGCCGGCGGCGGGCTGCTGGGTCCACATCGCCTGGCCGGTGTTGGCGTTGTAGGAGGTGGTCCACTTGTAGGTGCCGGCCAGGGCGCCTTCGGTGGTGGGGACGGTGATCTGGTTGGCGGTCGGCTTGTACAGGCTGTTGTAGGCCGTCACCTCCACCACGTAGTCCGCGCCGTCGACGTGCCGGACGGTCTTCGACAGCTGGCCCTTGGCCACGGTGTCGTAGACCCACTCGGAGAGCGCGGCCGTGCCCTGCTTGAGCGCGGTGCGCCGGCCGAGCGCGTCGTAGTCGGTGCGCAGGGTGGTGTTGCGCGCGTCGGTGGTCTCCACCGGCCGGTCGCCCGCGTCGTAGACGGTGGTCGTCCGCCCCTTGTCGGGGTCGTCGGTCTGCACCACGCGCCCGCGCACGTCGTAGCCGGTGGTCCACCTGTTGCCGGCCGGGTCGCTGACCTCGGTCAGCCGGCCGCGCTTGTCGTAGCCGTACTTCACCGACTGCGCGGTGGTGCGGGCCGGGTCGGTGTACTCCTTGACCTCGGTCTTGCGGCCGCGGCCGTCGGTGTAGGTGGTGGTGGCCACGGCGCCCTGCGGGGGGACGACCGTGGTCGCGTCGCCCTGGTAGGTGGTCGTGGTCCGCTTGGTCTCGTCGCCGAACCGCTTGGCGATGACGGCGGTCGGACGCGCCGCGCCGTCGAACAGGGTGTCGGTGGAGGCCGGGTACTTCAGCTCCTGGCCGAGCACCAGGACGCCCTCGGCGGCGCCGTCGGCGTAGAACTTGCCGGAGTCGCGCCAGGCCAGGCCGCGGGTGTCGTAGAACACCTCGGAGACCAGGCGGCCCGTCCCGCTCGGCGAGGGCTCCTGGGTCTGCCGGGTCCGCAGCAGGCCGTCCAGCAGCACGTACCGGGTGAGGTAGGTGGAGTCGTGCTGGAGGGTGGCGGTGCTGATGACGTTCACACCGTCGTTGCGGACCTGGTAGCCGTAGGAGTAGTTGGGCGAGTCGGGGTAGGTGGTCGCCGAGCGGGTCGGCAGCCACACCTTGGTGACCCGGCCCAGCGCGTCGAACGCGCTGGCGGTGACCTTGTTGTTGGCGTCGGCGACGGCCAGCTCCTGGCCCCGGCGGTCCAGGGTGGTGGTGCTCGTGTGGCCGAGCGGGTTGGTGACCACGCTCTGGGTGGGCACCTCGCCCGCCGCGGGGGTGTAGGCGGTGGTGGTCTGCTTGCCGTAGGCGTCGAAGGACGAGACGGCCCGGCCGTAGGCGTCGTAGCCGGTGCGGGAGACCGTGTCGTAGCCGGTGCCCGCCCCGTTGATCCCCCGGGTCTCGGTCACCAGGCCCTTGGTGGGCGCGGTGTCGGGAGCGGTCGCGCCGTCGTAGAAGGTCTGCTGGTCGGAGATGACGTCGGCCGGGCGGCTGACGGCGCCGCCGCACGCCGCGGCGACGGTCTCGACCCGGGCGACCCGGTCGAGCAGCCAGGCCGCGGTGTTGCGGGCGTACGTCGTCGTGGTGCACGTGTCGTCGTTGCCGTTCGCCTCGTCGCCGAGGTCGGAGACGGTGCTGACCATGCCGTACGCGTCGAAGGTCCGGGACAGCGAGGTGGTGCGCTCGCCGCCGCTCACCACGGTGCGGGTGCGCTCCTTCTCCACGCCGGTGAAGTACGCCTCCAGGGCGGGCAGGCCGGCCCGGCCGCGGGTCGCGCTCGCCGCGGCGGAGCGCCAGGGCGTGTACGAGATGGCGGAGACCAGCGCGCCGCCGTCGCCGTTGTAGGTGCTCTTCTCGCGCGCCTGGCCGGCGAACTGCGGGCGGTCGGTGACCGCGGCGCCGGTGGAGTCGGCGACCTGGGCCCCGTCGATGCCCCGGAAGTAGCGGGTCTCGGTGAGGGTCCGGGCGTCGTACCCGGCACCGGTGCGGGTCTGCACCCGGCCGTAGCCGCGGAACACGGAGTGGACGCGGTCCTCGGCCTTGGTGAACTCGTCCTCGTTCTTGGCCCAGGCGGCGCCGTCGAGGTAGGAGTACTCGGTGACCTTGTCGGGGCTCTCCACGACGTTGTCGCTCTCGACGACCTTGGTCACCACGTAGGTGTTGAACCAGTCGAGTTTGGCGGTGGTGCCCTCGGCGGCCCACTTCACCGGGTAGCAGCGGGTGGTGTTGCTCCCGTCCGAGGGCGGGAGGGTGGTCGGGGTGCAGTCCTGCTCCGAGTAGTACGCCCCGATGGTGCCGCCGGTCTCGGTGGTGACCTGGTTCAGGCGCAGCCGGACGAACGGGGCCAGCCCGTCGCCGGTCTTGTCGACGCGGTTGGCCATCTGCTCGCCCGCGAAGGTGACCGCAGGGAGCGTGATACTGCCGTTGCTCCTGCCCGTGCGGGCGACGGAGGCCAGCCACATCGGCGTGGAGATGCCGTCACCCGAGGGCGGGAAGCTCTGCGCCAGGTTCCAGGTGTCGATGTCCTGGTGGGCGCCGCCGGTGAGCACCCTGGTACTGATGGCGGTCAGCCGCTTGCGGGACCAGAAGGTCGGCGAGGCGTTGGACTTGCAGTCCGCGTTGTCGGCGCAGTACTGGTCGAACGGGACGTCGGGCCAGTTCTTGGCGTGGGCCTCGTCGAAGGTGCCGCAGTCGGCCAGGCAGCGCTCGTCGACGTCGAACTTGACGACGCCCGTCGGCTTGGCGCTGTAGACGGTGTCGGCGCGCAGGCCGTACTCGACGCGGTCGAGCCAGCCGCCGCGCACGTACGGCGTCGCGGTGCCCTTGCCGGTCGTGGAACTCCAGTTGCGGGCGTAGTTGTTGGACTCGGTGTTCCAGTAGTACGCCATCGCGTTGCCGCGCGGGTCCACCACGTAGTCCAGCTGCCAGCGCCAGGCCTGCTGGCACCAGGCGTTGGCGAAGGAGGCGTTGTAGCAGGGCTCGCCGGACTGGTTGCCGAACACCGGGACGGTCCAGGCCGACTTCGTCTCGGCCGAGCCGGCGGTGTGGCCGGGCAGGCGGTTCAGGCCGAAGAAGTACTGGGTGCCGTCGACCGTGGTGATCTTCCAGTACTCGCCGTCGTTGTCACCGTTGACCGCGCCGGTGAGCCTCTCGACCTTCTCGCCGGAGTCGGTCGCCGGGTGCCAGCCCTTGCCGGCCTCGTAGACCAGCTCGGTGTGCTTGTCCCCGAGGGAGAGCACCGCGTTGTCGTTGTACCAGCACAGGTCGCCGACCTTGGCGGTGTTGGTCCCGCCGGACTGGTCGTCGTTGCAGCCCTTGTAGCGGCGCTCGATGAAGCCGGGCTCGTAGGACCAGCCGTCACCCAGCCAGCCGGGCTGGTTGTTGGAGGCCGAGGTGCGGCCGTCCACCGAGGACGAGGAGTACCCGAGCGCCACGGTGGGCTGGAGCGCGCCGGGCACCGAGGGCACGCTGATCGGGTAGGACCAGTCGAAGCTTCCGGTGGAGCCGCCGGCCGTCCAGGCACCCGAGGGCTGGAGCGAGGTCGCCTTGTAGTCCCCGGACGGGCCCGACGCCGCGGCGGTGGCCGCGAGCACCATCGGCGCACCGGCCGCGGCGACGGCCGGGGCGGCGAGCAGGGCGCCCTTCGCCGCGGCGGCCGGGCCGGCCGGCGCGTCCACGGAGGCCGAAACGGTGCCCTTCACGGGCTCGTTGACCGACGCCAACGGCTCCGGCGTCCGGCACTCGGCGTTCTCCGGCGTGGTCAGCACACAGCCGGGAAGCCGCACCAGGGTGAGCCGTGACGCCCAGTCACCGCCGTACGCCCGGGCGAAGGACGAGTAGTCGACGGAAACGTCGACCTTCTCCGCCGTATCCGGTCCGGAGGCGGCCACCGAGAACAGTACGCCGTCGATCCCCGCCGCCCGGGCCTTCTCCCGGTCGGCGACGGTGACGCCGAGCCGTCCGGCCGGTACGTCGTCGGACTGCTTGCGCAGTGAATTCGCTTTCGGTCCCGGCGATTTGTCGGCCGCGCCGCGCACCCGCGCGGAAATGCGGTCGGATCCCGGCCAAACGGCCGCGGGCGCCGGCCCCTCGGTCACCGCGGCCTGGTTCGGCCGCTTCTCCTCGCCGAACCGTACCGGTTCGACCGGTACCGGCTTGGCGTCCTGCAAGGCCGGCAGGTCGGGCCGTGAGCTGCGGGAACCCGCAGCGACGGCCGAACCCGGAAGCGCCCCTATCAATGCGGTGGTGGCGATGGCTGTCGCCAACCAGCGAACAACGGAATGTCTCACTCCGGTCCCCTCCGAAGATTCTGAATGAGCCGGGGAAGGCTAGCAAGGGTTTCCGGCAGATCATTTGCCACCACTCACCTGCGATGCGAGCCGGAATGTCCGGTTGTGCGGCCAATGATCGCCCTCGCGCGCATTGCGGGTGAATGCCACTCAACGTTCGTCCGAATACCGGTTCATGAGGGCCGATCACTCTTACGACCAGTCGGAAACGCCGCCCCGGAGGGGGGTTGACCGGCCGGTATAGTCCTACCGCTTCGTGCAAGGAACCCCATCCCGAAGGAATCAGCGTGACCATCCTTTCCCAAAACGGCCGCAGAGGCTTGCGGCCGAACGGGGCGATAGCCCTGGCACTGGCAGGGGGGCTCGCGGTCGGCCTCGCCGTCGTGCCGCCCACCGTCGCCCGGGCGCTGCCGGCCGCCCCGGCCGTCGCCGGCACCACGCCCGCGGACGACGGCTCGGTCAGCCCCGAGGAGAAGGCCCTCCAGCAGGCCAAGTCCACCGGCGCCCCGGCCGAACTCGTGAACGCCCGCACCGAGTTGTCGGACACCTGGGCCAACCCCGACGGCACCTTCTCGGTGCGCCACTACGGGACCCCGGTGCGCGTGCTGCGCGGCGGCGCCTGGGTGGCCACCGACCCGACGCTGCAGGTCTCGGCCGACGGCTCGGTGCGGCCGAAGGCCGCCTCGGTCACCGTCGCCTTCTCCGGCGGCGGCACCGGTCCGCTGCTGACCGGCGTGAAGGACGGGCGCACGCTCTCGCTCTCCTGGCCGAAGCCGCTGCCCGCGCCCACCCTTTCCGGGAACGTCGCCACGTACGCCGAGGTGCTGCCCGGCGTCGACGTCCAGCTGAAGGCCGAGGTCGAGGGCTTCTCGCAGCTGGTGGTCGTCAAGACGCCCCAGGCGGCGGCCAACCCCGAGCTGGCCACGCTCAAGTACACGATGTCCACGGTCGGTGTGACGGTCGCCACCGACCCGGCCACCGGAGCCGTCCAGGCCACCGACCCGGCCGGGCGCCCGGTGTTCACCAGCCCGCCGCCGATGATGTGGGACTCCACCACGGTCAGCAGCGGCCAGCCCGCGGCCCCGGCCGCGAAGTCCGCGGCGGCCCCCGCCGCCGGAACCGCCCAGACCCTCGGCGGGGCCGCCGACCCCGCGAGCGGGTTCGAGCAGCCGGCCGGCGCCAAGGACGCCGTCATGCCGACCACGGTCAGCGGGAACACCCTGCAGATCACGCCCGACCAGGCGCTGCTCACGGCCACGGACACCCGGTACCCGGTCTACATCGACCCGTCCTGGGCGTGGGGCGGGCGGCAGAACTGGACCCGGGTCTACAAGAAGTACCCGAAGTCGAGCTTCTGGAACGCCAACGAGGTGGCCCGGGTCGGCTACGAGAACGAGACCAACGGCCTCTCCCGGTCCTTCTTCCAGCTGGACACCAGCAACGTCAAGGGCCGCAAGGTGATCTCCTCCACCTTCCGGATCAACAACGTCTGGTCCTGGTCCTGCCAGGCCCGTCCGGTGCAGCTCTGGCACACCACCGGCATCGACAAGAACACCACCTGGGAGCACCAGCCGAACAAGATCGACTGGCTGCGGACCGTCAACGAGTCCAAGGGCTGGAACTCGAGCAGCTGCCCCGGCGGCAACCTCGAGTTCGACCTCACCTGGAAGATGCAGCGGGTCGCCGCGGCCGGGGACCCCAACATCACGCTCGGCCTGTACGCCGAGAACGAGAGCGACACCTACGGCTGGAAGAAGTTCGACTCCAAGTCGGCCTACCTGGAGACGAAGTACAACGACCCGCCGCTGACCCCCTCGGGCCTGGGCACCAACCCGCGCACCGACTGCGCCACCGGCGGCCTGATCGGCAACACCACGGTCAGCCTCTACGCGCTGGTGGACGACCCCAACGCGGGCAACCTCTCGGCGCAGTTCCAGGTCTTCCGCGACGGCGCGCTGGTCGCCGACAAGTGGATCCCGGCGCTCAAGGGCCGGGTCTCCACCCTGGTCGTGCCGGACGCCGAACTGCCCACCGGCGACTACACCTGGCAGGTCCGGGCGTACGACCAGAGCGAGTACTCCGGCTGGAGCACCACCTGCCGCTTCACCGTCGACCGGACCCGCCCGGCCAAGCCGCCCAAGATCGACTCCGCGGCCTTCCCCAACGGCGAGAACGGCTGGCCGGCCGGCACCGGCAAGGCCCGCAACCCCGGCGACTTCACCCTTTCCGCCAACGGCATCGGTGACGTCGTCCGGTACGGCTACTTCACCGACTGGGACCAGTCGGTGAAGTCCAGGGACGTCCCCGCCGGCGGCTCCGCCACCATCTCCCTCACCCCCTCGGGCGTGGGACCGCACTTCGTCCACGCCTTCAGCCAGGACGCCGCCGGAAACCGCTCCGACACCGCGACGTACCTGTTCTACGCCGGCCGCTCGCAGACCAGGGACCTCCCCTACGACCTCAACGGCGACGGCCACAAGGACATCTGGAGCGTCGACTCCAACGGCACCCTGCTGACCTACGCGGGCCAGGGCGACGGCCGGTTCTCCTCCGCCACCAACGGCGGCCTGAGCTTCACCGACCCGCGCATCACCTACTCCGGCGACTGGGGCGAGGACGGCTACAACGACCTCGTCAGCCTGGAGTACGACAGCGTCGACAAGCGCCGCAAGCTCTGGAGCTACCCGAACAACGGCCTCGGCACCGCGAGCGTCAACTTCGGCAAGCGCAAGCAGGAGCTCAAGGTGTTCTGCCCGGTCGCCGACGAGGAGGGCACCTGCCCGTCCGGCAACGACCACTTCCAGAACCCGAACACCCAGATCCTCTCGCCCGGCGACCTGAACGGCGACGGCGTCCCGGACCTGCTGGTGCGCGACGGCAAGCTGCTCTGGGCCTACTACGGCGCACGCAACGACTACCTGGACAACTCCGACCCGGTCCTGGTCGGCGGCAACGACTGGGACAAGTACACCGTGATCGCCCCCGGCGACCTCAACGGCGACGGCGTCCCGGACCTCTGGCTGCGCGACGAGGTCGGCGGCGACATCCTGCGCTCCTACGGCAGCAAGGACGCCAACGGCGTCGTCGACCTGGCGACCTGGGGCACCAAGGACCGCACCAAGGTGGGCTACGGCGTCACCAAGGACCTCTGGCCGACGGTCGGTTCGGTCGGCGACATCAGCGGCGACGGCGTCCCGGACCTGTGGGCGCGCAAGGCCGACAACACCCTGTTCGCCTGGTACGGCCAGGCCTGGAACGGCAGCGTCAACTCCTTCTCCGGCGGCTGGACGATCGACGGCGTCGTCGGGGCCCGGATCCCCTCCGGCACCAACCTGGCCTCCGGCCAGGAGTACGCCACCGGCACCGCCAAGCTCACCATGCAGGCCGACGGCAACCTGGTGCTGACCAAGGCCGGCAAGACCTTCTGGGCCTCCAACACCGCCGGCAACCCGAACGCGTTCGCCCGGATGCAGGCCGACGGCAACCTGGTGGTCTACAGCGCCGACGGCTCCAAGGCACTCTGGAACTCCCACACCAACGGCAAGCCCAACTCCTACGCGATGGTCCTCGAACACGGCGTCCTGGTGATCTACAACCCGGCCGGCCAGGGCCAGTGGACCAGCGGCAGCCAGAGCCGGCCCGACTTCAACGCGGACGGCAGGACCGACATCCTCACCCGGGACGCCAACGGCGACGTCTGGGTCTACCCCGGCACCGGCGGCACCGGCACCGGCACCTTCGGCGGCGGCCGGTACTTCGCCGGCAACGGCTGGTGGCGCGACTACTGGACCAGCATCTACGCCACCGATCTCAACAACGACGGCCACACCGACATCGTCGGCGTCAACCGGCTGGGCGAGATGTGGCTCTACCCCGGCACCGGCCGCACGGACCGGACGGTCGGCGACCCGAGCCTGATCGGCGTCGGCTGGTCCTACACCACGCTGGCGTTCGGTGACGTCACCGCCGACGGCAAGACCGACGTCGTGGCCCGCGACAGCGGCGGCGACCTCTGGATCTACCCGGGCACCGGCGGCACCGGGACCTCCACCTTCGGCGGCCGCAACTTCGCCGGCAACGGCTGGTGGCCGGACGGATGGGTCACCATCCGGATCGCGGACGTCAACGGTGACTTCAAGCCCGACCTCATCGGCCGGCTGAACACCGGCGACCTGCGCGTGTTCCCGAACACCAGCACCTACGGCAGCACCAGCTTCGGTGCGCACTACTTCTGGGGCAACGGCTGGTGGGTCAACGAGTGGAACCCCTTCGTGAGCGACTTCGACAACGACGGCGCGGCGGAACAGGTCGGCGTCTACAACACCGGTGACATGTACGACTACCTTCCGGGCGGCCGCACCCTGGTGGGCACCGGCTGGACGTCGTTCTTCGACGTCGTCCTGTAGCACCACCAGCAGCACCGCTCCCGGTTCCGGACCCGCGCCGGACCCGGCCGGACCCGCAACGGCGTTCGCCGTTGCGGGTCCGGCGTTTTCGCGGGCCCGCCCACCCTCGGGACCCTTGTTCCCCCCGCCCGGGACCTACGGCCCGCAGCGGCGCCGGACCCGGCACGGCAAGCTCTACCGCAGATGAACCGCACCGCGGGGCCTCGCCCGCCGCTGGGCCGCCCTCCCGGTCGTCCGCGACCACGCCTCCCCCGCCGACCCCCCTCCCCCGACAGCCGGGGCCGGTCGCGATCTCCCCCCGCGACCGGCCCCGGCCCCGGAGCCACTGAGAGACTGGCGCCATGTCCAAGAAGCGCCCGCGCGCCGCCACCCTGGCCGAAGTCACCGCCGACCTTCCCCCGGTCGAGCACCCCTACCGCGAGGGCGTCCTGTCGCCCGCCGGCCGCACCGAGTTCGTCGACGACCGGGGGCAGCGCTGGCGCAAGGTCCGCGGGCCGCTCCAACCGCGCCTCGTGAAGCGCCTGCTCACCGCGGCCGACGCGGTGATCATCGGTGTCGGCGCCGGTTTCGAGTACCGGCACATCGCCCCGGAGGACCGCGCCGACACCTGGCAGACCGTCAAGGACCGGCTGAGCGACACGGGCGAGTCCCCGACCTACCGCCCCTTCGAGTTCGCCTCGGCCGACGGCCGGACCCTCCTCTACCTGGACGAGTGCTGCTGAACCGCTCCCCGTCTCCCTCATCTCTCACGGCAGTGCCGTCTCGGCACCTGCGGAACGCATTCGGATTGGCCGATTCCCCTGCGAAGCCGAGGTGGCGCGGCTAGAGTCGCGCCCGTAACGACCGCCGCCCCGACCGCCGGCGGAGCACACGGCGCACCCCGTACCACCGCACGCACCAGCGGCCCGTCCACCACGAACACCTCCGCGACCGGGCCGACTTGCCGCCGAGCAGACAGGGAACCCGTGCCATGACCGTCCGACCCGGCCGACGGGCGGCGACCGCCGTCGTCGCCGCCGCGCTCAGCACCGGAGCGCTCCTGGGCGCCGCCCCCACCGCCTCCGCCGTCTCCACCGCACCCACCATGACCGTGCTGCCCACCGGCGTGCCCGGGAAGTCCTCCAGCGACCCGACCGGGGTCAACAGCGCCGGCGTCGTCGTCGGCTACGCCTACGCCTCGGGGCAGGGCGTCGAGGCCAGCGCGATCCGCTGGGCCGCCGACGGCACCCCCGCCACCCTCCCGCCACTGCCCGGCGCGGCCTACGCGCAGGCCCTGGGGGTGAACGACGCGAACCTCGCCATCGGCATCTCCTGGCCCGCCGCCGGCGGTTCCTGGCAGTCGACCGCCGTCCGCTGGGCCGCCGACGGCACCCCCACCGCCCTGCCCCCGCTGCCCGGCGACCTGTACAGCAGGCCCGCCGCGATCGGCGGCAGCGGCATCGTGGTCGGCACCTCCTACACCAGCTCCGTCGACACCCACGCGGTGGCCTGGCGCCCGGACGGCACCACCGTCACCCTCGCCCCGCTGCCCGGTGACACCACCAGCGAGGTCCTCGGCGTCAACAGCGCCGGCCTCGCCATCGGCCGCTCCTACACCGGCATCGGCGCGTTCCACGGCATCGTCTGGCGCCCCGACGGCATCCCGGTCCGGTTCCAGACCGGCCCGACCGCCGGACGCGGCGACTGGCCGGTGGGGATCAACGACGCCGGCACGGTGATCGGCGTCGCCGACCGGCCGCAGGGGATCGGCAGCAGCCGGCACGGCCTGGTCCGCTCGCCCGGCGGAACCCTGCGCGACCTGGGCGCGTACACCACGCCGACCGCGGTCAACGCCTCCGGCACCGTCGTCGGCCAGTACCAGCCGGACCCGGGCCAACTCGCCACGCACGCCGCCCGCTGGAGCCCGGACGGCACCCTCACCCCGCTGCCCCGGGAGCCCCTGACCGGCGGCAACTCGATCGCCGTCGGCGTCAACGACTCCGGCACCGCGATCGGCTACCAGTGGGACGGCATCCCGGCCCGGCAGTACCAGTCGGGCCGGATCTGGGCCCCCGACGGCACCCTCACCGACCTCGCCCCCCACAGCTCCGACAACACCACCCTGTTCGTCAACAACGCCGGCCTGGTCGTCGGCCTCTGGCTGCTCCGCTCGCCGGGCAGCCTCTACCCCTCCCACCTGACGGCGGTCTGGCGCCCCTGAGGCCCGCCCCGCCGGCTCACACGCTCATCGCCTAGCCGGGTTGGAACGCGGTCTCCTCGGCGACCGCAGCAGCAGCTTCGTCGTCCAGGCCGTCACCCGGGCCGTCGTACGCGGCGGCCTCGGTGGCGGCCGCCGCCTCCGCGCGGGTGAAGCCGCCGACACCGGCCGCCCCGGCCGCTTCCACCAGGACCAGCGTCCCCGTGCTGCCCGGCCGGACGGCGTGCCGGGCACCCGCCGGGACCAGGTACAGCTCGCCCGGGCCGACCGCCACCTCGGCGCCGTCCACCAGCAGTTCGAGCCGGCCGTCGAGCACGAGCAGCAGTTCGGCGTCGTCGTGCGCCTCGGCGGGCAGCGGCCGTCCGTCCATCCGCAGGACCTTCACGGTGGCCGTCCCCACCCGCCCGAGCGCGAGGGAGTTCCACGGCGTCGGCAGCGCGGACGCCGTCGTGTACAGGTCGACCGGGTTCATGGCAGGCCTCCTCGGCGGACCCGCCCGCCGGGGAGGCGGGCGGGACGCGCGGTGGTGTTCGGAAGGGACGGCTCCGGACGCTACCCGAGGACACTGGGCGATTGGTCGACCGTTCGGTAAAACCTCGCCGACTCCGACTCCGACCCCGACGCCTGCTCCGGCTCCGACTCCGCCCCCGGCTCCGGCTCCGGCCCGAGCCGGCGCCGCAGCAGCACGGCGGCCAGCGCCGCCAGCGCGAACGCCGCTCCGGCCCAGGGCAGTTGGCGCGTCCCGGCGGTGGCGACGACGAGTCCGCCGACCGCGGTGCCGAGGGTGATGCCCAGGTTGGAGAAGGAGATGAAGAGGCTGTTGCCGAACTCCGGGGCGTCCCGGGCGTCCCGGGCCAGCCAGGTCTGGCTCACGACCAGCCCTCCCGAGTGCACCGCCCCCCACAGCAGCACCCCGAGGACCATCGGCGCGGGCCACGGGCCGACCACCCGCACCAGCGCGTAGACGAGCACGTAGAGGACCGGGAAGGCGGTCACCGTCCGGACCGGGTGGCGCTCCAGCAGCCGGCCGAAGACGAGGTTGCCGAGCACCATCACGATGCCGAACGCCATCAGCAGGGCGCCGATCGTGGACCCGCCGAGGTGGGTGACCCGCTCCAGGTACTCGGCGAAGTAGCCGTAGACCGAGAACATCGCGGCGAAGACCAGCACCACGGCCACCAGGGCGAGCCGGACCCGGGGGCGGCGCAGGATCCCCAGCTGGCTGCCGTAGGACAGGCGCCGCTCGGCGGGCATCGCCGGGAAGAGCGCCAGGATCCCGATCAGCGCGAGCAGGTTGGCTCCCGCGCCGAACCAGAACGCGGCCGCGAGGGAGAGGTGTTCGGCGAGGTAGGAGGTGATCGGCACACCGAAGGCGAAGCCGAGCGTCACCCCGGCGAAGACGGTGGTGGCGGCCCGGGTCGCCTTCTCCGGGGGCACCAGCCGGGCGGCGGCGGTGAGCGCCACCGCGAAGAACACCGGGTGGAAGACCGCCGGCACAATCCGGAAGACGAGCATCACCGAGAACCGGTCGGTGAGCGCGTAGACCGCGTTGGAGGCGGCGAACACCGCGAGGGCGGTCGCCAGCACGGTCCTGCGCCGGATGCCGGAGGCCAGCAGCGTGGCGAACGGGCCGGCCACGGCCACCACCAACGCGAAGACGCCGACCAGCCAGCCGGCCGTGGACGGCGGCACGCCGAGCTCCTCGGACACCCTGGGCAGGACGCCGACGACGCCCATCTCCGTGGTGATGATCCCGAACACCCCCAGGGAGAGGGTCAGGACGACAGGACCGGTCTTTCCCATGGCAGACCAACCTACAAATCTAGATAGTTAGATGAATTTCCCCGAAAAACGAGGGTGCGCCCACACGGCGCACCCTTGCCCGGGCGTCAGAGCTCGTCGCGGACGTACGCCGCGAAGGCGGCGATCGTCTCCTCGTCACGGCGGTAGAAGGTCCACTTGCCGACCCGCTCCGAGACCAGCAGTCCGGCGTCCCGCAGGATCTGCAGGTAGCCGGAGACCACCGACTGGGCCAGCCCCGAGCGCTCCCGGATCTCCGTCACGCACACGCCGATGTGGAACCCGACGCCGCGCTCGAGGTAGTACTCCTCGTCGAAGTAGCGCTCGGGCGTCTTCAGCCAGTGCAGGAACTCCGCCCGTGCGGGGTTCGCGAGCGCCTTGTGAACGGCCAGCGGATCCACCGTCCACCTCCTTCCGCGAACCCCTCATGACGTATCCAATATTCTCGATACGAAGAAGCGTGTCAAACCCGCCGGGAGATCACCGGGACAGGCCCGCGTGGTGGGCGAGGATCGCGAGCCGGACCCGGTCGCGGGCGGCGAGCTTGTGCAGCAGGCGGCCGATGTGGGTCTTGGTGGTGCCCTCGGTGATGTGCAGGCGGGCGGCGATCTCGGGGTTGGTGAGGCCGTCGCCGACCAGGGCGAGGACTTCGCGCTCGCGGCCGGTCAGGGCGGCGACGGCCGCGCGGGCCCGGGTCCGGGCCGGGTCCTCCGGAGCGGCCGGCGGACCGTCGGCGAGCAGGGCGGCGATCAGCCGGCGGGTGACGCTGGGCGCGAGCGCGGCCTCGCCGGCGGCCACCGCCCGGGTGGCGGCGAGGAGTTCGGCCGGTTCGGCGTCCTTGAGCAGGAAGCCGCCGGCCCCGGCGTGCAGCGCGCCGCGCACGTACTCGTCGAGTTCGAAGGTGGTCAGGATCAGCACCCGGCTGCCGGACGGTCCGGCGGTGATCCGGCGGGTGGCCTCGATGCCGTCCAGCCCGGGCATCCGGACGTCCATGAGGACGACGTCCGGCCGTTCGCGGTGGGCGAGTTCGACGGCCTGGGCGCCGTCGGCCGCCTCGCCGGCCACCGTGAAGCCGGGGGCGAGGCGCAGGATTCCGGCGAACCCGGCGCGCACCAGGGCCTGGTCGTCGGCGACCACGACGCGGATCGTCACGGCCGGACCACCTCCGCCGCACGCCGCGGGACGGCCGCCGCCTCCAGCGGCAGGCCGGCCGTGACCCGGAACCCGCCCGCCGGGGTCGGCCCGGCGACGCACCAGCCGCCGTACGGGGCCACCCGCTCGCGCATCCCGGCCAGGCCGGTGCCGCCCGGCGGCGTGGCGACGCGGGCCCGGCCCCCGGCGGGACCGTCGTCGGTGACCTCCAGCCACAGCGCGCCGTCCCGGTACTCCACCTCCACCCGGGCCGACGCGGCGCCCGAGTGGCGGACCACGTTGGCGAGCGCCTCCTGGACGATCCGGTAGCCCGACAGACCGACGCCGGACGGCAGTTCGCGCTCCCGGCCGCGGATCCGCACCCGCACGGCGACACCCGCGGCGCCCGTCCGTTCCGCCAGCCGCTCCAGGTCCGCCGCCGCCAGACCGGGCGCGGGCGCCGGCGGCGGCGCTCCGTGTCCGGTGTCCTCGCGCAGCACCGCCAGCAGCGCCCGGGTCTCGCGCAGCGCCTCCGCGCTCGCCGTCCGGATCGCCGCGAACGCCTCACCGGCCGGCCCGTCCTGCTGCGCGGCGCGCTCCAGCGCGTACCGCCCGAAGCCCGCCTGGACGCTCACCACCCCCAGGCTGTGCGCCACCACATCGTGCAACTCCCTTGCCAGCCGCAGCCGTTCCTCCGAGGCGGCGGCGCGCTCCAGGGCGGCCCGCTGGGCGGCGAGCGCGGCGGTGTGCGCGCGGTGGCGGCGCACCGCGTTCCCCACCGCCCAGGCGAGCGCCTGCCCGATCACCGCGAGCAGCACATTGCGGCCCACCTCGGCGGGCGCCGCCAGGGTGACCGCCCAGCCGAGGGCGGCCGCGCCGAGCGCCACCCGCGCCGCCCGCCGGTCGTGGGCCGCCGCCGTGTACGCCACCAGCAGCCCGACCAGCACCGCCCAGAAGCCCGCGACCACCCCGATCGCGGGCTGCCGGCAGCCCGCCACCACTCCCGCCCAGGCGAGCACGGCCAGCAGGCACGCCCCGGCCGGGTCCCGCCGCCGGGCGGCCAGCGCCATCCCGAGCACCACAGCGGCGAGCAGCGCGACGGCCACGGCAGCGGGGCCGTCCGGCGGCGGGTTGCCGCGCCCGTGCGGGTCGAAGTGCCGGGCGGCTTCGAGTACCCGGGCGGCGGTCACGGCCGTGCCGGCCAGCGCGGCCAGCGGGTCCGTCCACACCCGGTGCGCGGGCGCCAGCCGCTTGGTCCACGGGACGGGCGCGACCCGCTCGTCGTTCAGCATCCGGCCAGGCTAGCCACGGCCGGAGGGACCGGCATCCGACCACGGTCGTATGCCCACGGCCGGACGCGCCGGACGGAATCCGGCCGCCACGGTGGGGACCGCACCACCCGACCCGATCCCCGGAGGAACTCCCGCATGCCCCACCGCCCTTCCCGGCCGGTCACCGCCGCGCTCGCCGTGCTGCTGGCCTCCGGCGCCCTCGCCGGCACCGCCGCCTCCACCGCCTACGCCCAGGCCCGGCCCCCCGCCGTCACCGCCACCGCTACCGCCGCCACCGCCCCGATCCCGCTCACCCTCCCCGCGCCGACCGGCCCGCTGCCCGTCGGCACCACCACCCTCCACCTGGTCGACCCGCAGCGCCCCGACCGCTGGGCGCCCACCCCGCGTCCGCGCGAGCTGATGGCGCAGCTCTGGTACCCGGCCGCCGCCTGCGGCACCTCCGCCCACCGGCTCGCGCCGTGGACGGGAGCCGCCGAGCGGGCCCACCTGGAATCCGACTACCTCGGCGCCGCCCCCGGCAGCCTCCTCTGGCCCACCACCCACTCCCGCCAGGACGCGCCCGTCGACCGCACCGGCCGCCATCCGGTGGTCCTCTACTCCCCCGGCTCGCGCGCCGACCGCTCCTTCGGCACCCTCGCCGCCGAGGACCTCGCCTCCCGCGGCTATGTCGTCGTCGTCCTCGACCACACCTTCGACGCGGGTGAAGTCGCCTTCCCCGACGGCCGGTTGGAGGTGCGCAACAAGCCCGCCGTGTTCGCCATGACCGACCAGGAGATCGTCGCCTACCGCACCGCCGACACCCGCTTCGTCCTCGACCGCCTCACCGACCTCGCCGCCGGCACCAACCCCGACGCCGAGCACCGCCCCCTCCCGCCCGGCCTCGGCGCGGCCCTCGACCTCGCCGCCGTCGGCATGGCCGGCCACTCGATGGGCGGCGCCACCGCCGTCCAGACCCTGCACGACGACCCGCGCGTGCTGGCCGGCGCCTCCCTCGACGGCCCGGTCTTCGGCACCGTCGCCACCGACGGCCTGGACCGCCCGCTGCTGCTGTTCGGCGCCTCGGACGCCCGCCCGGCCCGCGACGCGATGTGGGACGCGCTCTGGCCGCGCCTGACCTCCTGGCGCCGGCAGCTCCTGCTCGACAACTCCGGGCACGGCAGCTTCGCCGACCTGGAGGTCCTGCTGAGCGCCGCCCGCCCCGCCATGGCCTGGCCCGCCGACGAGGTCGACCACCTCCTCGGCACGATCGACCCCGGCCGCGCCGTCGCCGCCCAACGCGCCTACCTGGCCGCCTTCTTCGACCTCCACCTGCGCCACCGGCCCACCTCGCTGTTCACCAGCCCCTCCCCGGCCGTCCCGGAGGTCCACCTGGTCCGCTGACGGCGGCGGCCCGGCGCCGTTCGCGCCGGGCCGCCGGGCCGTTTACCGGGCCGGGATGCCGGGCCGCCGGGCCGTTTACCGGGGCGGGACAGCGTCCGGGCGGCAGGACAGGTCCCGCTCGGGCAGCACACCGGTACTCAGGAACCGGTCGGCGGCCGTGACCGCGCAGGAGGGGACGGACCGGTCGTAGGCACCGTGGTTGCCGCCGTCCACCGTCACCATCCGGGCCCGCCGGCCGAGCGCCGCCCGCATGCCCAGCGCGCCGACCAGCGGCGTGGCCGGGTCCCGCGTGGTCTGCAGCAGCAGGATGTTCGCGGGCCCCCGGTCGGTGACCCGGACGGCGGGCTCCAGCGGGGCGGGCCAGAAGGCGCAGGGCCAGATGTTGGCGCCCATGCCGGCCACGATCGGGTTGCGCTGCCGACTGTCGGTCACCTTCCGCTGATACTGGGCGAGGTCGCGCGGCGCCGGGGTGTCGCCGCAGAGCACCGCCACCAGCGCGGCCACGTCGTTGTCCTCGGGAACGCCCGGGGTGCCCTTGACCAGCCACCAGTACGGGACCGGCCCGGCTCCGTCGTCGGCGAGGTAGCGCCACCAGTCGGCGATCTCCTGGAACAGCGACTCGTGGTACGAGTCGAAGCGGTAGATCGCCCGCCACAGGTTCCCGTTGACCGGCCCGGCGACCGGGTGGGTCACCGGCACACGGTCCAACTCGGCCGCCAGCGCGAGGTAGTTGGCCCGCACGGCGGCCGGGGTCGCACCGAACCGCAGGGCGGCGTCACGCTCGGCCGCCCAGGCGGCGAAGTCCTCGAAGCGCAGCTCGCTCGCCCCGTCCCAGGACGCCAGCCGGTCCTGCCAGGTGACGTTCGGGCTGACGTTGGCGTCGAGCACGAAGCGGTCGGTCCGCCCGGGGAACAACTCGGCGTAGACGGCGCCCAGGTAGGTGCCGTACGAGGCGGCGCGGTAGGAGATCCGCTGCTCGCCGAGGGCGGCGCGGATGCGGTCCAGGTCGCGCGCGGTGTTGGCGGTGGTCAGATGGCGGATCAACTCGCCGCCGTTGGCCAGGCAGTCGCGGGCCAGCCGGCGGGCGAAGCCCACGTTCTGGTCGATCGAGCCGTCCGGGGCCGGGAAGGGGAAGACCAGCTCGTTGGGCAGCGAGGCGGCGCTCCGTCCGCAGCCGACCGGGGTGCTGCGGCCGACGCCGCGCGGGTCGAAGCTCACCAGGTCGTACCGGTCCAGCACCTCCTGCGGGTAGCCCGCCTCCTGCGAGCTGGGCAGGTGCAGGCTGGCCACCCCCGGGCCGCCGCCGTTGTGCACCAGGATCCCGCGCCGCAGCCCCGGCTTGGCGGTGGCGAGCTTCGACACCGCGATCTCGATGGTCCGCCCGTGCGGGGCGCGGTAGTCCAGCGGTACGCGGACCGTGGTGCAGCGCAGCCGCGGATCCACCGGCGCCCCGGACGGGTCGGCCGGGCAGTCCGTCCAGACCGGCCGCTCCGCCGGCGGCGCCGGTGCGGCCTCGGCCACCCCGGCGCCCGCGAGCACCAGGGCGAGGGCGGCGACGGCGGTTCTCAGCGGTCCGGTCACGCGTGCTCTCGTCAGCATAGGTCTGGACCATAGGGGCGACCCCGCCGCGTGTCACCCCCCTCCGGGGGTACCTCGCAGCCCAACCATCGCCCGGACAGCGCCGGTTCGGGCCGAGGTCGGCCGGACTCCTACCATCGGCACCGGGACACGCGGCCGGGAACCGTCGAAATCGCGGCAGCCGGGCAGATCGTCGCCCACAGTGGATCGCATGGACACTGACAACACCCCCACGCCCCGCCGCGAGATCTACGACGCGGGCCACAAGGACAGCCTCCCCGGTTCCCTGGTGCGCTCGGAGGGCGAGGGCCCCGGACAGGACGAGCTCGTCAACGCCGTCTACGACGCGCTCGGCACCACCTTCGACTTCCTCCTGACCGCCTACGGCCGGAACTCCCTCGACGGCGAGGGCGGCCCCCTGCGGGCTTCCGTCCACTACCGCGAGAAGTTCGCGAACGTGTTCTGGGACGGCGAGCGGCTCGTCCTCGGCGACGGTGACGGCGAGTTCTTCCGGCTGCGCCCGCGCGAGCTCCTCGACGTCGTCGCGGCCGGCCTGGCCCGGCAGATCGTGAAACCCGAACTCCTGTACGTCCTCCAGTCGGGTGCGCTCTCCGAGTCCGTCGCCGATGTGTTCGCTTCCCTCGTCAAGCAGTACGCGCTCGGCCAGAGCGCCGACCAGGCCGACTGGCTCCTCGGCGCCGGCATGCTCGCCCCCGGCAGCAAGGCCGGGGCTCTGCGCTCGCTGGCCGCTCCCGGCACGGCCTACGACGACCCCCGGATGGGCAAGGACCCCCAGGCGGCCCACATGGACGACTACCACGACCTGCCGGTCCACCGCGACAACGGCGGAGTCCACCTCAACTCCGGTATCCCCAACCGCGCCTTCCACCTCACCGCCACCGCCATCGGCGGCAACGCGTGGGAGAAGGCCGGCCGGATCTGGTACGACGCCGTCACCGGCGGCAAGCTCACCGAGGAGGCCACGTTCGCCGACTTCGCCGAGCTGACCGCGGCCGTCGCCGAGGAGCTCTACGGCACCGGCAGCGAACTGGACGCCGTCAACAAGGCCTGGAGGACCGTCGGCGTGCTCTGACCACTACCGCCTCACCGTTCGGCCGCACCGCCCGGCGTTCCCGAGATCGCGTGCCACGTCGTCCCGTGCGTACGTCAGTCGGCCGTCGTGGCCGACGCTTCCCGTTCCCTCCGGCCCTGCTCGTACCGCGAGGGCGCGCCGAGTATCCAGGACCAGACGGCGGGGATGCGGATGTACTGGTCCTCTTCATCGAGCAGACCGGCCGGGGTGTCCCCGACGACAGCTTCCGGATCCATGCTGGACGAGGCTCCTAGGCGGTCCGGCCGGCGCAGGCCGCGGCGGTCACCAGGCTGGTGAAGGCGGCCTCGGCGGCGGGCAGGCCGGCGGGGTCGTACGGGTTGCGGGAGAGCACGACCTGGCGCCGCCCGGTGTCGTCGCCGAGCATGATGCTGCTGTAGCCGAGGCTGTCGCCGCGATGGCCCCAGAAGTCCCCGCACGGGGTGGGTGTGCGCTCCAGGCCGAGGCCGTAGTCGGCCCCGCGTCCGAGGCCCGTGGTGCGCTTCATCTCGGCCAGTTCGGCGGGCCCGAGGAGCCGTCCGCCGAGCAGGGCGGACATGAAGGCGGCGAGGTCGGCGGTGGTGGAGATGCCGGCGCCGGCCGGGCCGGCGATGGTCGGGTTGAACAGCGTGATGTCCACCGGGCCGCTGGGCAGGCTGACATAGGCGCGGGTGTGGTCACCGGGGACGGTCGGGTCGTTCTCCGGCATGGTGGTCTCGCTCAGGCCGAGCGGCCGGATGATCCGGCGCTCGACCTCCTGCTGCCAACTGCGGCCGGTGGTCTTCCCGATGAGCATGCCGAGCAGGATGTAGTCGGTGTTGGAGTAGTGCCAGTCCTGCCCCGGCGGGAAGTACACCGGGTGGCCCTCGGCGACGGCGACGAGTTCCGCGAGCGTCCGCGACTTCCAGCGGTCGGTGCTGAGCCAGGTCTGGAACGAGGCGTCGTCGGCGTAGGCGAAGGCCGGGTCCGAGGTGTAGTTGTAGAGGCCGCTGGTGTGGTTGAGCAGTTGGCGGACGCTGATGCCGGCCCCGCCGCGCACGACGCCGGGCAGGTGCGTCTCGACCGGGTCGTCCAGGCCGATCCGGTGCTCCGCGACGAGCTGGAGGACGACGGTCGCCACGAAGGTCTTGGTGGCGCTGCCGATCCGGAAGCGGTCGCGGGCCGCGGCGGGGGCGCCGGTGGTGAGGTCGGCGGTACCGGCCGCGCCCTTCCAGAGGGTACGGCCGTCCTCGCGCACCCGGCCGAGCGCGGCGGTGGCACCGCCCGACGCCACCACCGCTCGCAGGCCGGCGTCCAGCGCCGCCCGGTCGACCCGCCGCGCCTGGTCCGCCACCGCGCTGACGGCGGTCGCGGCGCCGGTGTCCTGCGCGTTCGCCGCCGGGACCACACCGGCCGCCAGGCCCGCCCCCGCCAGCACGACCGCCGCCACGCGGACGGCCCCGCCCCTCGACGTCCCCACCATGCCAACCTCCGTGATCTCCACCGGAAGCCGTCTCCAACTTCCGCCGCTTGTTCGGTGGTTGCGACTCTCCCAGTGCCCGGGCGGCGGATCGTCAGACTCAGGTCCGACCCCTTCTCCCCACCAGGTCGCACCCCCCGACCGGGAGGCTACGACCTGGGCAGGGGCCCGACCCCGACGGCTCCCGGAGGCGGTACCCCGACCCCCGCCGCCGGGGTCAACGGGGCGTGGCCGTGGAGGTGGGGACCGGGAAGGGGACGGGGTGCGGGTGGTGGCCGTGGTGGTGGGTGGTGAGGGGGTAGGCCCACGCCAGCAGGGCGAGGAGCAGCACGAACGGGAGCACGGTGCAGAGCGCGGCGCTCCCGACGGCGGGCGGCGGCGGCCCGCCGTGGCGGGGCTCAGCGGGCATCGGCGAGGTCGAGTTCGGCCCAGACGGTCTTGGCGTTGGGGTGCCGGGGAACGGTGCCCCAGCGGTCGGCGAGGGCGTCGATCAGGACCAGGCCCCGGCCGGACTGGGCGCCCGAGGTGCGGGCGGCGGGGAGGGTGGAGAGGACGGGCAGGCGGTCGCCCCGGCAGTCCGAGATCTCGATCCGGAGGGTGGCGCCCCGGCGCACAAGGGTGGTGAGGCAGAGGTGCAGCTCGAATCCGCGCCCCGCAACGCGACCGTGCCTGATCGCGTTCGACGCCAGCTCCGCGACGATGATCAGCGCGGAATGGAACGGCTCTCCGAACGTGGAATCGACTCCCCAGAGGCCGAGTTGGCGTCTGGCGATGGCCCGGCAGAGACAGGCGCCCTTCGGTGTGGCGGCGAGCGTGGAGGTGTGCCGCTGGGGGTTGTCGAGCGGAATTTCGGTCGTCATGGAGAAAATCTTGCTGGCCCGGACGTACGCTGACCACGAGTCGGCCAGGCACGGAGCGTGCTTGTGCGGACGCGGAGGGTCGACCGGTCGGGGCGGCTCGGATCATTCGGTCGCAAACACGTGTGAGCAGGGGTGATTCCCATGGTTAGTGGTGTCGAGCGTACGGTCTTCGACGACGGCGAGACGGCGGAGAACTCGGACGGGGTCGCGGAGTTCTACAGCGCCGTGGGCAAGTTGATGAAGATGTTCCGCGAGCGGGCGGGGCTGACGCAGCGCGAGCTGGCCGACATCATCGGCTACAGCGAGGACATGCTCGGCGCGGTCGAGCGGGGGAAGCGGACGCCGAGGATCGAGATCCTGGCGAAGGTGGACGACGCCGTCGGCGCGGGCGGGGCGCTGAAGCTCATCGCGGACGACGTGATGAAGGCGAAGATCCGGATCAGTGAGCGCCACCCGGCGTTCTCCAAGGCCTTCACGGCCGAGGAATCGAAGGCGATCGAGATCCACGAGTACAACAGCCTGCAGATTCCGGGACTACTCCAGACCGAGGCGCACGCCCGGGCTCTGTACGACATGCGACGGCCGTGGCTCTCCGTCGAGGAGGTCGACGGCTGGGTGGCCGCGCGGATGGCCCGTCAGGAAATTCTGAACCGCTGGCCGTTGCCGCTGATGAGCTGGGTGATCGACGAAAGCGCCCTGCGCCGCCCCCTGGGCGGCCGGGACGTTCACCAGGCCCAGCTGCGCCACCTCCTCAAGGTCGCCGAAATCCGGGGCGTGGAGCTCCAGGTCATGCCGCTCGATCGTACGGAGAACGCGGGCATGGGCGGATCGTTCATCCTCCTCACCCCAAGCGGCCGCGCGCAGATCGCCTACGTCGAGGTGCAGCACGTGAACAGGCTGATCACGGATCCGGCGGAGGTCCGTAAGATGGCTGCACGGTACGGCACCCTGAGGGGCCAGGCGCTCACCATGCGAGAGTCCTTGGCCCTGATCGAGCAGATTCTGGGAGAGCGGTAGGCATGGCCGAACTGGCGTGGTTCAAGAGCAGCTACAGCAGCAACGAGGGCGCCGCGTGCGTCGAGATCGCCGAGACGCCCGGCACCGTCCACGTCCGTGACTCCAAGGACAAGACCGGCCCTCAGCTGGCCTTCGACCCGGCCGCGTGGAAGGCGTTCGTCAACTTCGCCGCGAACGCCGACGTCTGAAACAGCACCCCACCGACGGCCCGCCGCTTCCCTGCGGCGGGCCGTCGGCGCATCCTGGACCCATGACCGAGCTGACATGGTTCAAGAGCAGCCACAGCAGCAACGAGGATGTTGCGTGCGTCGAGATCGCCAAGACCCCCGGCACCATCCACGTCCGCGACTCCAAAGACAAAACCGGCCCCCACCTCACCTTCGACCCTCCCACCTGGCAGGATTTCGTCAACTTCGCGGCGAACGCCGACATCTGATGACCCATCTGGCCTGGTTCAAGAGCAGCCACAGCAGCAACGAAGGAGCCCAGTGCGTGGAGGTCGCCGAAACCCCCGGCACCATCCACGTCCGCGACTCCAAAGACCAAACCGGCCCCCACCTCACCTTCGAGCCGGCCGCCTGGCAGGCGTTCATCAACTTCGCCGCCACCACCGACCTCTGACACTCCACCCACCGACGACCCGCCGGGGTTGCCATGAACACTCGGACCAGGGAGAAGAGGCCTCCGGCCCGTCCCCAGTTCCCCCGATCCGCCAACCGTTCACTGGCACAGGTCCTGCTCGTCCTGGCAGGCCTGGCCACCACCGTCATCGGCTTCCTCTGGTTCGCCGACGCCGACATACGCGTGTACGCCTACCGCAACGCCCCGGCGTGCGGCGCAACGGCGCACGGGCCCGGCACGGAGTGCGTGCGGCACGAGACGGGCGTGGTGACGGCCAAGTCCGTCCACCCCGGGGCTGGTCCCGGCGCCGCCAAGCCGGCCGGCGGTCACACGGTGACCGTGGCGCGCGAGGCGGCCCCCGCGCGGGGCTACGAGGTCACCGAGGCCTTCTACGACAGGGTGAGGATCGGCGCGGACATCGACCTGACGATCTTCCGCGGGCGGGTCGCCGCGCTCGCCTACCAGGGGCACCGCGTGGACAACCAGGACGTGTCCTACCTCGTCTCCTTCGGAGTCCCCTTCCTGATCGCCCTGGGGTCGGCCCTCACCACCCACGGCCTGACCTGGCCACGGCTGGGCCCGGAACTGCCCCGCTTCGCCGCCGTCGGCGTAATCGCCCTCACCCTCGCGCTCATCTCCTCCCTCGTCTTCGTGGCGCTGCCGATGCCCCCCGCCCTCATCCTGGCCATCGCCATCCTCCTCTGGCTGACCGCAACCGCCGCCTCCACAGCCTTCACCTGGAACTTCTGACCCGCCCGAGAAGCCTCGCCGGAGCGGTATCCGGCAAGGCTTCTTTGGGTCTTGACGGCAACGGCGGCGGCGAAACAACCACGGGCTTCAGCGCACATCCACGAATGCCGACGGATCGTCGTCTACACCCACGTCAGACTCCGCGTCCAACGCAACGCCATCGACCTCCTCGACCGGCCCTCCGTAGCCCCAAGGCCGGGCCCGCCGACCACGACGGTGACGACGATCCGTCCGGAAATGGGATCTTGGTCCCCGCCTGGTGACGTCAACTGGTGACGTCAATGCCTCCGGGTCCCTGCATCGATAGTCATATCGATGCAGGGACCCGGAGGCATTTCTTCGAGTTCTCTAATAAGTCAGTCGCTATGCAAGGCTAGTGGGAATGTTCCATCCGGCACATTCGGCTACGACCCGTGCGATTTGTCGGCGCTTTGGGAAATTTGAGCGAATCTTAGAGAGGCGCTCCTCGAATACTTCCGAGAAGTCTCCGAGAGGTTCAGGAAAAAGGTGAACGTCTCCATCGTGCCAGACGTCTTCAACTCCTCGTAGGGTCGTCTTGATCCCTTGGAACTCGCTCCTGGAGTATCCATCGGCGGCGTGAAGAGCGTCATCGCAGGAATCCCAGAAATTTCCCACACTTGATCCAATATTCCATCCTCGATCACCTGGCGAGAGACCGATTGAGGCTACAAGGATGGCCACGCCGGCGGCAGTCGATTGAAAATATCCCGGGGTGGATGAATCCTCTAGCGTGCCGATTTTACTCCTCCAGGACCTCAGTGCATCAATCTCCCGCGCACACTTAGGGCCAGTTGGGGAGGCGCACGCAGTGACGATACTGTCGATCTCTGCCAGAAACGGAGTTTCCGCAACCTCAAGGATGGGGCGCATCCTAGTGAGGGACAGTGCCCCTGTCAGACTGATCGAATCCACTAGCCACCATTCCCTAGAACTACTCGCCAAGGCGTATTGCCAGTCCTTGAAACTCCGGCTCCCTTGCCGATGGAACTCGGACTGAGACCTGCGTCTGCTGGAGCCTTAAAGGCCTTTGGAGTTTCCGGTGGATTGCCTCGGTGCGCCGTCTCCCCAGGCAAGTAAACTACCTAGCGTGACACTTGTGGATCTGATTTAACACCGAGTAGCCTAGTTTGAGAAGTGCGACTGGGCTGCCTTTGGGGCCTGGGCGAGCTATGCCTTCAGGTGTGACCCAAAGCCGGACTGCGCAGGTGCCCGATAGACCAGCTGGCCGCTATCGGGCATAATGTCGATCCATGGACAAGAACCTTGAGAGCCTGGAACAATTCCTCGGCGAATGGTACGGTCCGCCCGCCCGCAGCAAACCTCCACTGCTGATGCAGAGTGCCGCCCCAGAGGTCCTTCTGGGGTGGAACTCAATTCGACTTCAGTGGGATCACGAGATTATTGCGCAGAACTATCCTATTCCACTGGATGAATTGACCTCGGATGGCGATTTGACGCCATTCTGGGTTGAGAATCAGGGGGGTTGGATGTGGGCCTTTGATTCGCATCTAGAAAATTTTGTATATGATCGCGATATGTCCAATCCATCGAATGATTGGGAGCCGACGGGGGAAACCTTGGAGGAGTTTTTGGTTCACGCGACCGTAGTTGAGGCCCTTTTGGGGGCACCGGCCCAGAAGTCCGCAACGGCGGGATCCGGGCAGTGGATTTTGTCGCATCGCGAGTGTCGAATTCTTTCATTCCGCCCATGGGGTTGGCCAACTCCGGGCGCAACTTTGGCCCGGGGCGAAAATTGGCTTTGCATGATTCGCCCCAGTCAGACCTCAGTAGATTCACAGGTTATTCTACTGGGTGCAAATGCGCTGGAAGATCTGGCTTGGGTGGACCATGCGCCTGAGACAATCTGGAGCGTTTTCTTGGCGGCGGAAACAATCCCGACTTAGCCTCTTCCCTGGTGAGATACTCCAGGCATTGATCTTAGATCTCCGGCTCGGCTCCCCAGTGCGCCGAGCCGGATATCCTTGCTGATTAGTCGGCTAGTCCGACGAATGGTCCCTCGGATTTCACTGGAGGTCTGACCCAGAGCTTCACCCCTTCTGGGAGCATATTGGGGAGTGAGCTTCGGCAGGCCGAGCAGGTTCCGTTCCTGTGGTCGATATATAGTACCGCGCCCTCGTAACTCCTGGGTTTGCTCGCAGAGATGCAGATGCGTGTGCCTCCACGTGGTCCTCAAATCCTTCTACTACCCCCGGAAGGCGAATATCTTTTGCGAAGTCAGGATTTCCCTTGGATGCCTGCCCTAGGGGGCCGCTGACCATGGGCAGCTGGTCGGTTCCGGTGTCCAGAATTCCTGCTGTGCGACGCGGATAGTCCTTCGGAAGGTCGCCCAGCGCCGGACCGCATCCCAGAACATTCTTGTCATTGTTGTGAACAAGGACCGGCGTGGTCCCCACCAGCACATAGTACGTGTGGAGGTTGGAGACGGTGAGGTCGCGGGCTTCGGTCGGGGGGAGTTCGTAGTTGCGGACGGACTGGAGGGTGACGGTGGTGCCGTCGTCGCTGAGGAGGGTGTGGCCGGGCTGGAGGTCTGCGGCGGGGGTCCAACGGGAGGTGGTGGTGTCCCAGTAGGGGTGGTGCTGGGTGGAGGTGAGGGTGCTGGAGCCGGTGGCGGTGGTGAGGGTGAGGGTGAGGTCGGTGAAGAGGGTGTCGTCGGGGGTGACGATGGTGTTGAGGACGGTTTCGGCGGAGGTGGTGTTGGTCTGGGGGTCGGTGGCCAGGACCTGGTCGCCGGCGGTGATGTCACCGATGGGTTTGGTGTTGCCGTCGGCGAGGAGGACGGGTGTGGTCGGTGGGAAGCTGTGGGGCGCGCGTATGGGGAGCGGGCAGGCGGCGGCTACGGCGTCTTCGGCTTCCTTGGCGGCCTTGGATTCGCGGCGCCAGGTCTTCAGGCCGTCGAAGAGTTCACCGGCGAGGGTCTTGAGGGTCTTGGCGAGTTCGTAGGCCTTGCCCCAACGGAAGGCGTACTTGGCGAGGAGCTTGGTGAGGGGGCCCCCGCTGAACATGCTCGTCACGACATTGAGGGCAGTTTCGCCGCAGGAGCCGAGGTCCCCGGTGGTGACGCAGTCGATGGCGTCGGTGATGCCCAGTTCGTCGGCGACGATCTTCGCCAGCTTCTTGCCGGCGTTGAGGACCTTGCCCTTCGCGTCGGAGGCCTTCTTGACGCTGGTGTTCATCGGGTTGGTAGGCGTGCCGCCACCGCCACTGCCATTGCCGGAGCCACCGTCCCAACCGCGGCGGCGACCGCCAAGCCAACAACGACTTCCACGCGATCGCCCTGGTCCGATGCGCTACGACGACCGGACCAAGGACTACGTTGCCCGACGAGTCGCCGAGGGCATGTCTGAGAAGGACATCCTCCGCTGCCGCAAACACTTCATCGCCCGCGGGGTCTACAAGCACCTCACCCGCCCATCAACCACACAGAACCCGCTCCTCTAGGCCGCTTGACGATCTATAGGAGTCAGCCGTTCACCTGCGGGTGACGCCTCGCGGGCGTGAAAATCGGTGCGGGGGCCGTCCGCTGACGCCGCACGATGTTTGGGTCTCGAGTCCGCATAGGAGTCTGGTGAGGGGGCCGTCCGAGGGACCACGCACTGTCGCCTTGAGCACGCCGTTCAGCTTCTCCGCCTCCCTCGGGCCTCCCGGACGGCCCCCGTCCCAACAGCGCGCACGAAGGGAGGACGACCGTGGAGGAGACGAGGGAGGACCTGTCCGACGGGGCGGTGGCCCGGGTCGCGGCGATCGACATCGCGAAGGCGTCCGGAGTGGTCTGCATGCGGCTGCCGCACGAGGAGCGCGAGGGGCGGCGGGTTCAGCAGGTCTGGACGGTGGCCTCGACCACCAACGCGGTCCTGGAGCTGGGCGACCGGCTGCTCTGCCAAGGCGTGCAGCGGGTGGTGATGGAGGCGACCGGCAACTACTGGAAGCCGTTCTTCTACCTTCTGGAGGCCCGCGGCCTGAAGTGCTGGCTGGTCAACGCCCACGAGGTGAAGAACGTCCCGGGACGCCCGAAGACCGACAGACTGGACGCGGTCTGGCTGGCCAAGCTCGCCGAGCGCGGCATGGTCCGCGCCTCGTTCGTCCCGCCGAAGCCGGTGCGCCGGCTACGGGACCTCACCCGCACCCGCATCGCGTTCACGCAGGACCGCACCCGCTACAAGCACCACGTCGAGAAGGCCCTCGAAGACGCACAGATCAAGCTTTCCAGCGTGATCTCCGACCTCTTCGGCGTCTCGGGCCGGGCGATGCTCGACGCTCTGGTCGCCGGCGAGCGCAACCCTCGCACGCTGGCCGACCTCGCGCGCGGGAGCCTGGTCAGGAAACGGGATGCCCTTGTCGAGGCGCTGACCGGCCAGTTCGAGGAGCACCACAGCCATCTCCTGCGGATCCTGCTGGACACCGTCGACCATTTCACCCGGCAGATCTCCGAACTCGACCGACACGTCTCGGCGCTTCTCCGCGAGCTGGCCGGCCCGGCCGCCGCCGGCGAGCACGACGGCGCGCCGACCGCCGCCGGACGCCCCGGGCCCGAGCTGGTCGAGCGCCTTGACGCTATCCCCGGAGTCGGAGCAGCCACAGCGCAAATCATCCTCACCGAGATCGGCCTGGACATGAGCCGCTTCCCCAGCCCGGAACACCTGGTCTCCTGGGCCAAGCTCTGCCCCCGGACCATCCAGTCCGGGACGAAGAACACCACCGGCCCGGCCGGCCGGGGCAATCCCTGGCTCAAAGGCGCCCTGGGCGAAGCGGCCAACTCCGCCGCCCACACGGACACCTTCCTCGGTTCGCGCTACCGCCGGATCGTCAAACGCCGGGGCCACGCCAAAGCGCTGGTCGCCGTCGCCCGCTCGATCCTCGTCATCGCCTGGCACCTGATCAACGACCCCGACGCCCGCTACCAGGACCTCGGCGCGGACTGGCACCAGCGTCACCTGAACAGCGCCCGCAAGACCCGCGACCTCGTCCGCCAGCTCCAGGCCCTCGGCCACCCCTGACGCGATCGCAACCCTCGTAACAGGCCTCCCGCTCGAACTCAGCGGCCTCGCCGTCACTCCTGGCCGCACTGTCGTTGCCGCCCATCAGGCGCCAAGCTCTGAGTGGGCGTTTTGGCATATCTCATCCTGTAAATGGCTTATGGTCGTGCCACTTTGGTGACGTTATGCCTGATAAATCAGCAACGTCCTTCCTCCGGCCAGAGGGTCGACTGTCCGTCTCGCCCGTATCCATGCCTTGAAGTCGCCTGGTTGAAGAAATCACAGAAACGCCCAACGGGCAGTGGAACGGGATCCTCCACCCCATCCGTGCTGACGCCGTGTCATGGCCGAGCGCAAGCCGTACCCAAGCGATCTGTCGGACGCCCGATGGGCCCTCATTGAGCCGATTCTGACGGCATGGAGAAAGGCCCGGCTCGACCGCCGGCCCACCGGCCAGCTGGCGAAGGTCGACCTGCGGGACGTCTTCAACGCGATCCTCTACGTCAACCGCACCGGAATCCCCTGGAAGTATCTTCCGCGCGACTTCCCAAATCACGGCACCGTCTACGCCTACTACGCCGCATGGCGCGACGAGGGCATCTTCGCCCAACTCAACTATGACCTCGCCGGATTGGCCCGGGTAAAGGAAGGTCGCAAGCCCGGGCCGACTGCCTCGGTGATCGACACCCAGAGCGTGAAGACCTCCACCAACGTGCCCTTGGCCAGCCAGGGAACCAACGCTGCGAAGAAGATCGTCGGCCGGAAGAGAGGCATCCTCACCGACACCATCGGACTCGTTCTCGCCGTCACCGTCACCGTCACCGCCGCAAGCCTGTCCGAGAACGCCCTGGGAATACGCCTCCTCAACCAGGCCAAGAAGACCTACCCGAGCATCTCCAAGAGCTGGGTCGGCACCGGCTTCAAGAACGCCATGATCGAGCACGGCGCAATCCTGGGCATCGATGTCGAAGCCGTCCACCGGAAGTCAGACGTCCCCGGATTTCACGTCGTGAAAAGGTGGGTCGTCGAACGAAGCCTGGGGTGGCTCATGCAGCGCCGCCGCCTTACCCGCGACTACGAGACCCTCCCAGCCAGCTCCGAAGCCATGATCTACATCGCCTCGATCGACAACCTCGCCAAGCGCATAGCGGACGAGACCACACCAACCTGGCGAGGGACCTACTAGGAAGTAAAGGGCAAATTACGCTCACCAAATGCCCTCTGACAGACTGTCAACGGTGACGAACACACGTACGCGTGATCGTCACCGTTGACCTTGCCTCACGCAGTCACTGCGCGACGCAGTCGCGCGGGGTGATGCCAGGTCACCCAGCGCCTTCGCCCCTTGCGCGCACGAGGATGGCCGTAGCCCTCAGGATCGCCTCCTTGAGGGAACTCGCCTCATCGCCCATCTGAAGGATCCTCCCGCCTGCCGAGCTGTATGCCAGCTCATATGCAATCCAAGACTCGTAAACGATTCTCAGCGCATCCGAAGCCGCCCGACCCACGGCGAGATTCTGCTCGAACGTCAATGGCGGCTGACGGCTCCCCGCCCACAGCTCAACTCGCGCCTTGGCAGAGACAAACCCCGCAACGGCCTCGATGAGTTCGTTTCCGATGATATTGCTGCCCATCATCTGAACAGCCAGATTGACCGTTGTCGAAGCCGTAGGGGAACGCAATCGGTCTGGAGCTTCCCAATTCATCGGTTTCCCCTTGAGCGACTCCCAGCCTTCACGTGTCACGATTAAAGCCTCCTCTGCGGGTGCGAAGAATTCAGTAGCCATCCCGAGATATTCTGGGAATCATTTACTGGCACCTTGAAGCCGCCAATCTCAAGAATCCGAGCACAGTAGGTCACGCAGTTATTCGTATTTTCGTCATAAGGCCCCATGCTGAATTCATCCATGGCCCTCTGGGCATACTGCGCCCTCTCAGCATTGGGAAGAGGGACCCTGACAACAATTGTTCCAGGTGCATGCGAAGCGCTTTCTGGGCGAATTCCTGCGACGGAATGGTCTCCAGAATTCGCCCTCCACCCAGCCTCGCTGTGGACCGTATTTTCTCCATGTGTCACTGCGATAGAAGCATGCTCCTCGACGTCGTCAAAATAGACGTCCGCGTACCCCTCGCCGCAATTGTGGACCAGGACCGGCGTGGTCCCTGCCAGCACATAGTACGTGTGGAGGTTGGAGACGGTGAGGTCGTGGGCTTCGGTCGGGGGGAGTTCGTAGTTGCGGATGGACTGGAGGGTGACGGTGGTGCCGTCGTCGCTGAGGAGGGCGTGGCCGGGCTGGAGGTCTGCGGCGGGGGTCCAGCGGGAGGTGGTGGTGTCCCAGTAGGGGTGGTGCTGGGTGGAGGTGAGGGTGCTGGAGCCGGTGGCGGTGGCGGTGGTGAGGGTCAGGTCGGTGAAGAGGGTGTCGTCGGGGGTGACGATGGTGTTGAGGACGGTTTCGGCGGAGGTGGTGTTGGTCTGGGGGTCGGTGGCCAGGACCTGGTCGCCGGCGGTGATGTCACCGATGGGTTTGGTACTGCCGTCGGCGAGGAGGACGGGTGTGGTCGGTGGGAAGCTGTGGGGCGCGCGTATGGGGAGCGGGCAGGCGGCGGCTACGGCGTCTTCGGCTTCCTTGGCGGCCTTGGATTCGCGGCGCCAGGTCTTGAGGCCGTCGAAGAGTTCACCGGCGAGGGTCTTGAGGGTCTTGGCGAGTTCGTAGGCCTTGCCCCAGCGGAAGGCGTACTTGGCGAGGAGCTTGGTGAGGGGGCCCCCGCTGAACATGCTGGTCACGACATTGAGGGCAGTTTCGCCGCAGGAGCCGAGGTCACCGGTGGTGACGCAGTCGATGGCGTCGGTGATACCCAGTTCGTCGGCAACGATCTTCGCAAGCTTCTTGCCGGCGTTCATGACCTTCGTCTTGGCGTCCGAGGCCTTCTTGGCGCTCTCGTTCACCGGGGCAGGAGCGCCTGTTCCCCCTCCGGGGGGGCTAGCGCCTTCTCCGCTGCCGCTGGTGACGCCGACCGTGCTGTAGGGCTTGTCAACGAACGGCGGCGGCGTGACACCAGGCATGTTGTGCGCGGTGGTCTCCGCCGCGTTGCTCATCGTGATGGTGCCGGCGGAGCCGCAGGCGTAGAGAGTGCCGCACTCCTCGGAGCGCAGGCCGCTGGGGTCGGACTTGTTGACCGGGTCGTTCTCGGAGTAGGCGTAGCCGTTCCACTGCTGGGGGTCGCCGGCGTCGAGGACGGGGTCGAGGCTGAGGAAGCGGCCGGTGGTGGGTTGGTACTGGCGGGCGCCGAGGTTGGTGAGGCCGGTGACGTCGTCCTTGGTTCCGTTGACGAAGCCGTGGTCGCCGGCCCAGATGGAGGGCTGGGTGCCGCGGGGGTTGCCGAACGGATCGGTGGGGCGGCGGTTCTCGGTCAGGGTCCTGGCGTTGATGGCCAGGGTGTTGCTGCCGTGGTGGTCGGAGAACTGGTAGGTGAGTTCGTTGCCGCCCTGGCGCACCAGGGTGATGCCGCCCGGGACGGAGTAGTAGCGAGAGGCGGTGAGGGTCTTGGTGGCGGTGTTGTAGACGAGTTCGTCGCCGTTGGCGAGGTTGATGGTGGTCTTGCCGGGGTTGCGGCGGACCAGCTGGTTGCCGTCGGCGTCGTAGACGTACGTGGTAGTGCCGGCGCTGGTGCTGTTGAGGGACTCGAGCCGGTCCTCGCCGTTCCAGGTGAGGGTGGTGGTGCCGGCGGTGTCGGTGACGGCGGTGGTGTGACCGGCCGCGTCGTACTGGGTGGTGCTGGTGGTCGGGGTGTTGGTGCCGACGCGGTTGGTGGAGGTGAGCAGGGCGTGCGGGCCTCCGGTGCCGCCTCCGGTGCCGGGCACGGTGGCGTTGCGGGTACCGGGGGCCGGGAAGGTCTGGGTGGTGGTGACGTCCTTGGAGGTGTCACCGCCGGGGTTGTGGGCGACCATGCCGGTGCGGTTGCCGGTCAGGTCGTATTGGTAGCTCTGCCAGTAGGGGGCGGAGCCGCCGACGGTGGTGGCCGGGGCCTGGGCGCCGCTGGTCGGGGTGGCGTTGGCGCAGCGGCCCTGGCCGCCGACGGCGGGGCTGGGGTCCTGGTTGAGGCGCCCGGTGTCGCTCCAGGCCGTGGTGAGGCGGCCGAGGTAGTCGTAGCTGAAACACTGCAGGTCGGTGGCGGAGGGGGTGTTGTTGGGGATGGTGCGGATCGCCGTGATGCGGCCGACCTGGTTGTAGGCGTAGGTGGTGTGCTGGACGGTGCCCGTGGTGGCCGTCTGCTTGTCGACGAACTGGTTGATCTGGCGGCCAGTGGATTCGTCGAAGGTGTTGGTGGTGACGATCTGGGTGCCGTACGGGTTCATCGTGGAGCGGATGGTGCGGCCGTAGGCGTCGTAGTCGGACTGGACGTCGTAGGCGACGCCTCCGAGTCCGCCGATGTCGTGCAGGAGGCCGTAGGCCTCGTAGTTGTAGGTCACCACCTCGGCGAACAGGTCACCGGCGGCGGGCAGGCCCTGCTTGGTGGGCGCGCCGGTGATGGGGTCGAAGACGGCCTGGTAGGTGAAGGTGAGCGGGTCGGCCTTTCCGACCTCGCTACCGGGGATGGTGACGGTGCTCTTGGTGGGCCGGTAGGCGGTGTCCATCGCGGTGATCGCGGTGGTGTAGGCCGCGCCGCCCTGGCCGCCGACATAGCGGGTGGAGGTGGCGGGCTTGCCCTTGGCGACGGTGTCGTAGGTGTTGCCGGTGAGCCTGTTCGCGGGGGCCGCGGAGTCCTTGTAGGTGCCGGTGCGACGGCCGAGCAGGTCGTAGGTGGAGACGATGCTCTGGCCGCGGGCGTCGGTCGTGGTGGCCACGCGTCCGGCGGCGTCGTAGGTGACGGTGCTGGTACCGGCGTCAGGGTCGCTGGTGGTGGTGCGGCGGCCGCGCTGGTCGTAGCCGTAGGTCCAGGTGTTGCCGGCGGCGTCCTTGCGGGAGGTCTCGGTGCCGAGCTGGGAGTAGGTGTAGGAGGTGACGTCCGCGTCGGCGGGGTTTCCGGTGGGCGCAGGCGTGCGGTACTGCCACAGTTGCAGGGTGCGTCCGCGCGAGTCGCTGACGGTGGTGATGGCCCGGCCGCCGGGCGGCGGGGTGACGTCGACCCGGTCGGCGCCGGGGTAGGCGGTGGCGGTGGTGGTCTGCAGGGCGCCGTACGCGAGGGACTGGCCTGCGATCACGCGGCCCATGCCGTCGTAGACGTTGCGGGTCTGGCTGGGGACCTTCGAGCTGTCGGGCTCGAAGCGCAGGGTGGTCGGCGGGTTGAGGCTGTTGTAGTAGGTGTTGTTGGTGGCGGCGGGACGGCCGTGGGTGTCGTAGAAGGTGTCGGTGACCATCCGGCCCGCGTAGGCGGAGTTCGCCGGGTCGCTCTGTGTCTGCACGACGCGGGCCAGGGGGTCCAGGATCTGGATGGACCGGTGGTAGCTCTTGTTGGCACGCAGCGTCTCGGTGGTGATGGAGGAGGCCGTGTCGTTGTTGAGCTGGTAGGTGAACTTGTAGTCGGCGGGCTCGGCGGTGGCACGTCCGGCCTGCCAGACGGCCGTCAGGCGCCCGAGGGCGTCGTAGGTCTGGGTGACGGTGCGGCCGTTGGCGTCGGTGGTGGTCAGCGGCAGGGACCGCGTCGGGTCGAGGGTGACGGTGGAGGTCCAGCCGGTGGCCGCCTCGGGGGTGCCGGCCGGGGCGGGGGCGACGACGGTGTTCTTGTCGGGCAGCTCTCCCGCCGCACCGGAGGTGTAGAGCGTGGTGGTGGCGGCGCCGTTGGGGTGGGCGGCGTCGGTGGTGGTGGGGTCGGTGACGGTGGTGGGGCGGCCGTAGGCGTCGTAGGCGCTGGTCCCGGTGGTGGTCCACTGGGCGGTGCCGTTGGCGTCGTACTTCTCCAGCACCTGGAGGCTGGAGGCGGACGCGGTGGCGCCGAGCGTGCCGAAGGGCTGGTTGTCGTAGAGGGTGCGGCCGCCGGAGACGGTGTTCGCGGCCGTCGGAGCGGCCTCGCAGGCGTTCGGGCCGGAGACGGTGAGGGTCTGGGAGACGGCGTTGATGATCGGCGAGGCGGGGCCCGCGGCGTAGGTGGTGCGCACGCACACGTCGGGGGTGCCGTCGGCCTGCTGCAGTGCCTTCGCGGGCCGGTAGGGAGCGCTCGCGTCGGTGAAGGTGGTGTCGGTGGTGGTGCGCCAGGAGCCGTCGGCCTTCTTCGCCCTGGCCGTGACGGTGCTCTGGGCGGGCGCGGCGTAGCGGGCCTTGAGGGCGGGCAGGCCGGTGCCGCGGCTGTGGGTCGCGCTCTCGCCGGGTTCGGTGCTGGTGTTGACGCTGCTGGCGGCGGGGGTGGTGGCGGTGGCGTCGGCGTAGGTGTCGGATTCGAGGACCTGGCCGGCGAGCCAGTCGTGGTCGGTGACGGGGCCGCTGGTGGGGCCCTGGAGGGTGCGGTTGCGGGGGTTGCCGGCGGCGTCGTAGTCGCCGTGCATGCCCTGGTGGTAGTAGGTGGCGGTCTTGGTCTGCGGTTCCTGGGGGTGGTTGGGGGCGCCGGTGACGGCGGTGACGGAGGCGAAGCCGCGGAACTGGTCCCAGGTACGGGCGGCGGTGTCGATGCCTTCGGCGTCGTTGCGGTGCCAGGCGGCGGGGCCGTAGGTGTAGGTGGTGGTCTGGCCGATCGAGCCCTTGATGAAGTCGCGGGGGTCGACGGTGACGGTGTTGACGGGGTAGCGCAGGAACCAGTCGTCGACGGGGTTGTTGGTGTTGGGCTCGTACCACTTGACGTTGTAGCAGGCCAGGGTGTTGTTGTCCGGCGCGGCCGGCATGGTGTTGTTGACGCGGGAGCAGGACTGGCGGATGTACTCGACGCGGATGGCGCCGCCGGTCTCGGTGGTGATGGCCGCCATGCGAAGGCGGAAGAAGTCGGACCTGGCGGGGACGGTTCCGTCGACGCGGTTGCGCAGGAGCATGCCGGCGAAGGTGACCGGCTTGAGGGTGACGTCGGCCTGGCCGGCACTGTGGCCGGTGCGCTGGATCGAGGCGAGCCAGGGAATGCGGGGCGAGGTGGTGCTGGTGTCGTGGGGGTCTTCGAGGGTGCGGGTCAGCTGGTAGGTGTCGACGGGGCGGTAGTCGCCCTTGACGCGCACCTTGGTGGTGATGGTGGTGAGCCATCGGGTGGTCCAGTAGCTGGGGCCGGCGTTGGCGCACGGGTCGGTGGCGGAGCACTGCTGGTCGATCGGGACGTCGGGCCAGTTGCCGGCGTTCGCGGCGGTGCGCTGCTCGGGCCGGCAGGCGTCGGTGCCGGCGAGGCAGCGCTCGGCGGTGTCGAAGACGACCTGGGAGGCACTGGGGTGGGTGCCGTTGGCGGCGAGTTGGTCGGACAGGAGCTGGCCGTAGGCGATGGACTGCAGGCTGCCGGCGCGGGTGTAGGGGGTGTTCGTGCCGGTGCCGTGGTTCTGGCCCGCGCCGAGCGCGTAGTGGTTGGTCTCGGGGGCGTAGGTGAAGGTGGTGAGGTTGCCGTGGGGGTCGACGATCTGGTCGAGGTTCCAGCGCCAGGCGCTGCGGCACCAGGAGGCGTTGCCCTTGGCAGGGTCGTAGCAGGGGTCGCCGGGCTTGGGGGAGAAGACGGGGACGGTCCAGGCGGAGCGGGTCTCGGGCCCGGTACTGGTGGGGGTGCCCTGGGCGGAGGGGAGGTGGTTGAGGCCGAAGTAGTAGGCGGTGCCGGCGGTGTCGGTGACCTTGAGGTAGGAGCCGTTCCAGGTGCCGTTGTCGGCTCCGGTGAGGAACTGGACCTTGGTGCCGTCGTCGGACTGCAGGCGCCAGGTGCAGTTGGACAGCTCGGTGCGCGGGTCGGTGGTGTCGCAGGAGCCGTCGTTGGGGATGAGCTGACCTGAGTGGCCGACGAGCGACATCGTCAGGTTGGCGCCGGCCCAGCACTGGTCACCGGAGTTGGCGATGCCGGCCTTTGAGCAGGGCTGGTAGGAGCGTTCGACGAAGCCGGAGCCGAGGTCCCAGCCCTCGCCGATCCAGGAGGCCTGGGAGTTGGTCGCGGAGGTCTTGCCGTCGACGGACGCGGAATCGTAGGAGAGGCCGATCTGCGGGACGCCGCCGCCCAGGCTGGGGGGCATCTGGACGGGGTAGTTGTAGGTGAAGGAGCCGGAGGATCCGCCGGCGGACCAGCCCTGGCTGGGGTTGAGGCTGGTGGCGCTGTAGGTGCCGGCGCTTCCGCCGGTGGTTCCCTGCAGGGCGAGGACGATCGCCGGCGCAGTGGTGGTGCTGGAGTCCTGCGCGGAGGCAGTCGCGGTCTTCGCGAAGGGCGAGGTGGTGCTTTGGGCGGCGGGCAGGTCGACGTCGGCGACAAGCCGGTCGGTCTGCGCGTCGTAGTGCGAGGGGACGGGGGTGCGGGTGCGGCACTGCTCGGCGCCGGGGCTGGTGAGCGCGCAGGCGGGCAGGGCGACCAGGGTCGCACGAGTGGCCCAGTCGCCGCCGTAGGCGGGGGCGAGGGCGGCCGGGTCGAGGCCGACGCGCGCGGTGGTCACGGGGTGCTGGTCGGCGAGGGAGAGGGCGACGAGGGCTCCGCTGACGCCCGCGGCCTTGGTGGTGGCGGCGTCGGCGACCGTGACGTTGACCTTCGGGTTCTTCGCTTGGCCGCTCGTGGTGTCGGTGCGCCGTTCGGGCGAGGGGGTGTCGCCGCCGGCTATGGAGGACACCCACACAGGGAGGTCGCCGGCCTTCGCGGCGGGCGCTGCGGCCGATTCCCCGAGCGTGTTGCTGCGACCGTCGGGACGGCTGGTGGTCGCGTCGGCGGCGGGCGCCGGTGCGAGGTCGAGCGTCGCCGTACCGAAGGGGGCGGTGCGGCCGCTCCTGTCCTCGGCGGGCTTGGCGGGCTCGGTCTTCACTGCGGGCCGCGCGGGGGGCGGGGCGTTCTCGCCGGTGACCGAGGCGGTGCCGGGCAGGGGCGTGTTCGGCGGCGACCAGACGCGGTGGTAGTCGGGGGCAGCGGCGAAGGCCACTCCCCCGGCAGGCACCACGAGTGAGCCGACGACCGCCAGGGTGGCGAGCAGGGCGGTTCGCGAGCGTCGCAGTTTGGCGGCCCGGTTGCGGGCCGAGCGAGCACGGTGAGAGAACACCGTCACCCTCCACTTGGTGACCGCGCCCGGGGACACGGCGAGTTGATCAAAGGCCAGCCGACCTTATGGGTCGTTTACATCCGATGTCGAGGAATCGATAGAGACCCAGGGGGTGTGATTTAAATCACTTGACCAACAAATGGTATTAACTGACGCTAGATCAACCCGTCGATGTGAACGAACTATTGACGGTGCGTCATGGATCGCGACAGGTTGCGTCTGTCCTGCGCTCAGCGCCAACCCCGGCCGCGTCCGCACCCATCTCTCCTCGTCGGGAAGGCTTCGCCATGCCCACACTCCCCAGACCACGCCCCGCCCGACGCCGAACGCGAGCCATGGCCCTGCGCCTGCCCGTGCTCGGCCTCGGACTCGTTCTGTGCGCCGGTCTTCCGGCACCCATCGCGCTCGCCGACTCCCCGCCCGGCTCCAAGAGCCTGGCCGAGGTGATGGCCGAGGCGGACGCCGAGCAGGCGAAGATACGCCCGCCCGCGACGGACGCCGAGAAGGCGATCGAGAAGGCCAAGGCCACCGGTGTGGCGGAGCCGGTCGAATCGCTGACCGACGACTTCAGCGAGACCGTCGCCACCCCCCAGGGCCACCTCCGGAAGACCCAGCATCTGGAGCAGCAGCGGGTCGAGCAGGACGGCGCGTGGGCGGACCTCGACGCGACCCTGGTCGCCGACCCGCAGGGCGGCTTCCGGCCGAAGGCCGCCGGCGCCGGCGTGCACCTGTCGGCCGGCGGTCCCGGGGCGTTGGCGACTCTCACCAGCTCCGACGGGAAGCAGCTCATCCTCCACTCGCCCTTCCCGCTGCCCCAGGGGCACGTGGACGGGGACGGCGACGGCGTGCTCTACCCGGAGGTCGCCCCCGGCATCGACCTGAAGGCCACCGCCACCAAGTTCGGCGGCCTCAGCACCGTCTTCGTCGTGAAGACCGCCGAGGCGGCCGCGAACCCGGCGCTGCAGTCCGTCACCTTCCCCGTGACCACCGTGGGTGTAAGCGTGACGTCGAACGCCGACTACAGCCTCACGGCCGCCGCCGAGGACGGCACCGTGCGCTGGCACGCCCCCGCCCCCCGGATGTGGGACAGCACCACCACTCCCCCGGCCCAGGCTCCCCAGACCGCCCCGCCCGCGCAGAACACCCCTGCCTCCCCGGCCGCACCGAAGAGCGGTGCCGCCTCCCCGGCTGTACCCGCCGCCGGCGATCCGGAGGGCCCGGTCACCAGCACCGTCGACGGCCCGGGCAGCAACGCCCGGGTATCGGTCATGCCCACCAGCACCGCGGCGGGCACCATCACCCTCACCCCCGACCAGGACATCCTCGCCAACGGGCAGGGGCCGTGGTTCATCGACCCGGGCTGGATCTACGAGCACCCCATCGCCAACGCCTGGACCTGGACCCAGTCCGCCTACCCCAACACCAGCAACTACATGAAGGCGGTCTCGGCCCAGGAGCCCTACAACCGGCCCGGCGTCGGCCTGCAGGACTACCAGGTCAAGACCGGCCTGGAACGGGCCTTCTTCAAGATCGACACCAGCAGCCTCGGCGGCGCCTACATCAACTACGCCATCATGACGATGTCGCAGTCCAAGTCCTCCAACTGGGACTGCACCAAGCAGTACCCGCTCAACCTGTTCCTCACGGACCGGCCGATAGACCGCGACACCACCTGGAACAACTCCCCCCAGCACTACGGCGGCCAGGTCGGGGACACCGCCTGGGTCGGCGGGTCCGGAAACCCGGGCTGCTCCAATCCCCTCGAGTTCAGGTTCAACGTCACCGACGCCTACCGCGTGCACGCGGTCGCCAACCCCAACCTGACCTTCACCGTCGAGGGCAACGAGAGCGACAAGCTCGCCTTCAAGCGCCTCGACTACACGCCGAGCGTCATCGTCGAATACGACCGCACTCCCAACATCCCCACCAACCCCTACTCCTACCCCGCGCCGCGCACCGTCTCGCCGGACCGTGCCATCCAGGGCTGCGACGGCAACGGCTGGGGCTGGCTGGGCGCCGGCACCAACCTGAGCGGAGTCACCCTCAACGCCACCGTCAGCAGCCCCGTCCAGCAGAACCTGTACTCCTGGAGCCACATCTGGGACTACATGCTGCCCGGCGCCCCCGGCGCCGACGGATACAGCAGCCTCGTCGACAACAACAGCACCGCGGCCTTCCCCGTCCCCAGCGGTGTCCTCAAGGACGGCCACGTATACGGCTACAGCATCATGGCCAGCGACAAGCTGATCGGCATGTCGGCTTCCACCCCCACCTGCCACTTCGGTGTCGACCAGACCCAGCCCACCGTGCAGGTCCCCTCCCTCTACGAACAGCTGTCCGACGACGCGCTCACCACCCAGTTCCCGCCCTCCGGAAACGGCCAGACCACCAAGGTGCGCCTCCACCAGGAGGGCTACGTCCCCTACACCTCCGCCGACCCGACCCCCTCGGGCGGCCAGGCCTCCGGCGTCGTCTGCGCCCGCTGGGGCTCGGACCCCCTCCTCGAAGGGGCATCCTGGCAGTGCGGAAGCAACATGCCCGCCGGCGGTGTGCCCGTCACCCCCACCGCTTGGGGCACCAACCTCCTCCACATCCAGGTCCAGGACAACGCCGGCAACGTCTCCCCCATCGTCCCGTACGCCTTCTACGTCCCCTGGAACCCCGACGGCCCGCAGCCCGTCTTCGGTGACGTCACCGGTGACGGCGCCGCCGACATCCTCACCGCCGACCAGGCCGGCAACCTGCGCACCTACAGCATCCCCGGCAACACCAACGCCAAGAGTCCCACCGCCGCCCTCGCCGCCCGGCCCGCCGACACCCCGAACGGGCAGACCTGGGCCACCGATGCCATCCAGTACAGCCACCGCGGCGCGCTCACCGGCGGCAAACACGTCGACGACCTGTTCGTCCACGTCAAGGACGACCCCAACCTCTACCTCTACGGCAACCCCGGCAACAGCCGCTCCGTCGGCCGCTACGACAGCAAGCTCACGCTCGGCCGCCCGGCCTGCGTGACACCCCCCAACGACTCCGCCTACTGCACCGGCTACGCCGGCACCTGGTCACGCACCCTGCGCGTCGCCGCCCTCGGCGACCCCGCCCACACCGACCTCGACATCAAGCTCGAGTTCAAGAACAAGACCGGACTGGTGACCGTCGAGGCCAACAGCGACGGCAGCGACGCCGCCCTGTGGTTCTTCCCCGCCACCACCACCAATCGGCTCGGCCAGCCCGTGCGCCTCGCCGCCGGCGGCTGGAAGGACAAGGAGCTCATCACCCCCGGCGACTGGGCGAGCCAGACCCGCCCCGGCCTGTGGGCCCGCGACCTGCGCCCGCTCGGCACCTCCAGCACCTCGGGTGACCTGACCGCCTACACCTTCACCCCCGGCACCCTCAACGTCGTCGACCCCGACTTCGGCGACCCGGTCCTCGACGAGAACGGCAACCCCCTCGTCGTCCCGACCCTGACCGCCATCGCCGGCACCACCCGCATCGGCAATGTCCCCCTCGACTCCTGGCCCGCTCTCGGCTCCGACGGCGACCTCCTCGGCAACGGCGCCCCCGCCCTGTGGAGCGTCAACAAACACTCCGGCGACATCCAGATCTGGTGGGGCCACCGCACCGGAGACGCCGCCAACCCCGGCATGACCTGGGACATCGGACCCGTGGCGGTCGCCAACACCCGTGTCACCCCCGACTGGTACACCCTCGACCGCCAGAACACCATGCGTCCCGACCCCGGCGCACCCGTGACGGACAGCAGTGCCACCAATCCGCTGACCCGCAGCGGCAACCCGGTCTTCACCGCCGACCGCAACGCCACCGCCAACAACGCGACCTTCCTCGACGGCGGCAGCTACTACCGCACCTCCCAGGCCCCCGGCATCGACACCCGCCGCAGCTACAGCGTCGCCGCCTGGGTCAGGCTCGACAGCGCCACGGACTACGAGACGGTGCTCTCGATCAGGGGCAACGAACGCAGCCCCTTCTACCTCCACTACTCCGCCGCCACCGGCACCTGGGCCTTCACCGCCCCCGAGGAGGACCGGATCAACACCGGCACCTACTACGTCGCCGGCGGCTCCCAGGCCGCCCAAGCCCAGATAGGCCGCTGGACCCACCTCGTGGGCACCTACAACGCCCAGAGCAGCACCATGACGCTCTACGTCAACGGCCGGGCGGTCAACGCCGTCAAGAACTCCAAGCCCTGGTACAGCGGCGGCCCCCTCACCATCGGCGCCGAGACCACCGTCTTCCGCCCCGACGACAAGGGCTTCAACGGCTCCATCAGCGACGTACGCGCCTACCCCTACGCCCTCACCGACCCGCAGGTCAGCAACCTTGCCATCAGCAACACCACCATCTCCGTCAACAGCGCCCTCAACAGCGGCAAATGCCTCGACAACCTCGGCGGCGGAACCGAGATCGGTGTCTGGGACTGCTGGGCCGGCCCGAACCAGCAGTTCAAGTTCAACACCGACAACCACGCCCTGATCATCCAGAACAAGTGCGTCACCGTCCGCAACGAAGGCACCGCCAACGGCACCCCCGCCGTCCTCGCCGACTGCGACAACCTCAAGGGCGGCCAGAAATGGCTGCGCCGCGCCGACAACAGCCTCTACAACCCCCACTCCAACCGCTGCCTCGAACTGCCCGCATGGAACACCACCAACGGCACACGCCTCGGCATCTGGGACTGCAACGCCGGCGCCAACCAACGCTGGATGCTCAACCCCACCACCTGACCCCCACCAACCCACCCACCAACCAACCGGGCCCCCGCCGCACCACCGCGGCGGGGGCCCGCCCGTACCCACCACCAACCCGACAAACCCACCGACAGGTCCGACCTCAACACCGCCAACGAACCACCGCCGCGAACTCGCCCCGGCGCAGCGAGACGGTGTCCTTGAGACCGGCGGACCGTCAGCCGGTCCGCCGGCCCGGGTCAGCGCCGACAGCCTCGGCTTCCGCCGTGTCCTGACGCTGTGCCGGCACCTGGGCGGGCCGGCCAACAGAGCACAGCAGTATGGCTCCCCGCCGGTACCGTGTCGGGTCAGGACGCAGACCTACAGGTAGACCCCGGAGAGCTCGAAGGTCTGCACGGTGCGGGGGTTGAAGTAGGACCAGAACTCGTTGCCGTGCAGCACGGTGTCCGCGGGGTAGTGCTGGTAGCGCTCGCCGCCGACGTCCGTCCCGGTGGCCCACCTCGGGATCACGGAGCCGTCCTGTCCTGGGTTGCCGAAGCGGGACAGGTCGAAGTTGATCCACTGCCCCTGCCCGTAGTTCACGGCGACGATGACCAGCTTGTGGTTCACCGCGTCGTAGGCCGCGACGGCATCGGGGTGGCCCGCGTCGATGATCGTCATGCCCGGACGGATGTGGCGCATGTAGTGGGCGAGCACGAAGAACTTCGGGTTGACCGCGCCGATCACCCCGCCGGTGAGGGTGATCGGCCCGTAGTTCTCCCAGTCGAGGATCTGCCAGGCCACCCATGCCGTGGGGTGCAGCCAGCGCAGGTCGTAGTGGAGGTTCCGGACGAGCGTCAGGCCGCTGGTGTCACCGTCGCCGTACTCGGACATCCAGATGTTCTTGCCGTCCGCCGCCACGGCCTGGTACAGCGCGTCGCGGTCGCCGTTGAACTCGTAGCCGTGGACGTTCACCCGTCCCACGGCCGCGCGGGTGGCGGCGTCGAAGTCGGGGTTGTTCGTCCAGTTGAAGACGGCGTCGCCGACGCCCCAGTCGTCGAGGCCCGCCACCATCATCCACTGCAGTCCGCGGGCGTCCAGCTGACCGCGGGTCAGCCGGACGAGCTCGGCCACCTGGGCCCGGTCGAAGTGACAGCCCTCCTGCGCCTGGCTGTAGCCCGCGTGTCCGCCCCACTTGGCCCCCGGCTCGTTGACCGGCTGGACGGAGGTGAAATCGATTCCCCAGTGGTCGTGGGCGTACCGGGCCACCGTCGCCAGGTACGCCGCGTGGCGGCCGAAGTTGTCGTCCCGCAGGTTGCAGGTGTAGCCGTCCGTCGATCCCTGTGGATCGTCGTTCTTCAGCATCCACCACATCGGCGAGTTGCTGAAGAGCTCGAACCTGTCGGCGCCGCGGTCCCGGGCCAGCCACATCATGTCGCGCTGGTGCGCGTCCGCGTTCCAGTTCCAGCTGGACGAGCCCGGGTCCGCCGAGTACCAGTCGAGCTGGTAGCCCTCGATCTTCTTGAAACCGTCCAGCGCCGCCACGGGCTGCATCGTCCTGCCGCCGATGCTGTTCGTCCCCGAGGCGCCGGCGTTGTAGCGGACCACGTTCATGCCCAGCCCCGGCACCGTCTGCCCCTGGAACTGGACGGTGTTCCGGCTGAACAGGACGTCGGCGAGGTCCTCCCGGGGGCCGAGCTGGTTGGCCCACCAGGCCAAGGAGGTGCCCCACCCTTCCCAAGTCCCCCATTGATTCTGGGGATTCACCGTCGTGGTGAAGTCCGCCCAGGCCGGCCGGGCGGCGGAGACGACCGCCATCGCTCCGACCGGCAGACCCACCAGACCACGCAGAACCGTACGGCGTTCCATCTAGCCCCCCTCGACAGAAACCACACATCCGGACTGGGATGCGTACGAAGCGAAGTCTGCACCACCGGTGGAGGCGTGGCCAGACCCCCTCCGCGCGTGGAACATCCACAATCGGCAAGGTGACGGAACCACCTACATGGTGGGGGTGGCACGCGAGACGGGCCGCGCATCCCGCTACTCGGCCAAGGGGAGCTTCTACGCCGCCACGGAGGTCGGCCCGGACGTGGACCTGACGATCTCCCCGTGACGACCCGGCCATGACCGGAGTGGGAAGTCGACCGGCCCGACTTCCCACTCCCACCACCCCTACAGAACACGCCTGTCGGCGCCCCGCCCGCAGGGCGGGGGCGGTCGGGCCGTCCGGAGGCAGCACCCTCCCGAGGGCCCGCTGACCAGGCAACTCCCGGCGATCTTCACGGTTCTGACACCCTGCTAGGGTCCGATCCCATGACGGACAGGGTGCAGAAGCAGTACGAGGCGATGCGCGGGCACTTCCACCGGGCCGCCGGGCAGGGCGGGTTCACGCTCGATCCCGCCCAGGAGCCTGCGGTCGAACGGCTCAGCCGGCTGGCCGGCGAGCTGGCCCACCCGGCCTGGCGGCTGCGCCGCAGTCCGCGGCACCTCTACCTCTGGGGCCCGGTCGGCCGGGGCAAGAGCTGGCTGGTGAACACCTTCCTCGACGGCCTTCCCACCCCGCGCAAGCGGCGGCTGCACTTCCACGACTTCTTCCGCCGGCTGCACGAGGGCGTCGCCCAGCACGCCGGGCATCCGACCGCGGACGGCGCGGCGGTGGACCAGGCTGTGGACGAGCTGCTCGGCGACTGCCGGATCCTCGTCTTCGACGAGTTCCACGCCCACGACGCGGGGGACGCGATGCTGGTCGCCCGCCTCCTCGGCACCCTCCTGGAGCGTCGGATCACCCTCATCACCACGTCCAACTACCCGCCCGCCGGGCTGATGCCCGATCCCCTGTACCACCATCTCTTCGAGCCGACGATCAGGCTGATCGAGGAGCGGATGGACGTGCTCGACATCTCCGGGCCGGTCGACTTCCGGCAGCGGCCCCGCCCGGACCGTGCCCACGGGTTCGGCCTCGGTGCCCGTCTCCACCCCGGCGACGAGACCTCGGCCGGCCTCACGCCGCCCGGCCCCGCGGAGGCGGGCACGGTGGCCGCCCACCACCGTGAGCTGCCGGTCCGGGCGGTCCGCGACGACCACGTGTGGTTCGGCTTCCGGGAGCTGTGCGAGGGCCTCACCGCCGTCGCGGACTACCTCGCGCTCGCCGACCGCTTCGCCACCATCGTCGTCGACGGCGTCCCACCGCTCACCGAGGCATCCCCCGACGGCCGTCGGCGCTTCGCCAACCTGGTCGACGTCTGCTGCGACCGGGACGTCCGCCTGGTCCTGATCGGCGCCGACCCGCTCGCCGGCCTGTCCGACGGCTCAGCCCTCATGCGCGACCTCGACCGCACCGCCAGCCGCCTCGCCCTCCTGCGGCGGCCGGCTCGGGAGGCCGCCCGCTGAGTGACCGCCGGGCCGCCGGAGGGTCTCGGCGACGGTCAGTGTCCCCGGTCCGGCCGCCGGGCCCGGCCGACACGGTGAGCAGGTCTCCGGGTCGGCAGTCGAGGACGTCGCACAGCGCGGTGAGGGTGCTGAACCGGATCGAACGCGCCCGGCCGTTCTTGAGCACGGACAGGATCGGCGACGTTCACCTCGACGACCGTCTCCGGGGTGATCGCGGCGCCGTCGGGCAGCCCCCGGTCATTCCCCTGAACCCGGCCGCCGAGTCGGCCGTCAGTCGGACGACCACGGGGTCGTCACCGAAGACGGCTCTCGCGACGGGCACCGCGGCCGCGAGCCCCGCCCCCGGCGAACACGCCATGTCCGCGATTCACTCACAACTCGGCCGTCCATCGTTCACCTTCACGCCCACCCGAACTGCTATCCGAAGCCCCGCCGAGCATCAGCAACTACGACAAAATCTCGCCATCCAAGGTCATTTTCCGGACTTGATCATCGTTTCCTGCCCGAAGACCCCACTTGACATTCAAACCTGAGCCACACTTGTGCCATTGCACATGTGACATGGCACAAGTGCAATGGCATTACCCGATCCGGCAATGTCCCACGCCGGACCCCACCAAGTGAAGGAGTACGCACGATGAACCGACGTCCGCTCAAGGGCCTGACCCTGCTCGCAGCGAGCGCGGCCGCCGCCGGCACGCTGATGGCCGTTCCCGCCCAGGCCGCCACCACCGGTACCGCGACCACGACCGCCACCACGGAGACCTGCAGCCCGTGGTCGCTTCAGGCCGGTCTGATGACCCAGGTCTGCGCCGCGATCACCGGCACCAACGTCCAGTTCCTCGGCCGGGTCGCCCTGGCCGGCCCGCCCACCCCCGACTTCCCGCCGCAGCCCCAGGTGCTCTCCACCACGATCTCCGGCCAGGTCGTCGGCGGCGCCTCGCTGGGCTCCGTCAACCAGAACGTGAACTTCCTCGCGAGCACGGTCACCGTCAACGGCCCGAGCAGCACCGTCCCGTGCAACAACGTCGTCAGCGGCACCTTCAGCGTGTCCAAGTTCGGTTGGTTCCCGTCCCCGGTCTCCGTCAGCACCCCGGTCCCCTGCTGACCCGAACACGCTGAACCCCGGGGCCGGGAGCTGCACACCTCCCGGCCCCGGCCCGCTCCCCCACGGCGCTCGCCGTTCGCCCACTCGCCCGTTCCCGGCCACCGGCATATCCATTGACTACGGACTTTCCGCTGACGCACCATCTTGGGCGCGAGGCGTGATCATCGAGGATCTGCCGCGGAGGATGCCCGCCAGGGGCATCGGTTAGGGGAGGACATGCGAAAGACCGTGCTGCGCGTGACCGTCGCGGGGGCGGTGGCCCTGAGCGGGCTCGCCGCCACGGCGGGACAGGCCACCGCCACCACCACGAGCGTCTGCAACGGCAGGTTCGCCTACCGGGCACACGTCCAGGACCTGGGCTGGCAGCCGTGGAGCTGTAACGGCCAGTGGGCGGGCACCCAGGGGCTCGCCAAGAACATCGAGGCCATCGAGTTCCAGATCAACCCCGGGGACCAGGACACCTTCTGCGCGAGGGCCCACCGGACCAACTACGGCTGGGACAGCAACTTCGTCTGCAAGACCTCGGGGAACTTCCAGATCGGCACCACCGGGATCAACAGCCCCATCGAGGCCATCCAGGTCCAGCCCCACGCCAACGGGATCAACGGCAACGCCTACTCCCGGGACGTCGGCTGGCTCGGCGGCATGACCTACGAGGGCAACAAGATCGGAACGATCGGCACGGTCAACCAGGCCCGCCCCATGGAGATGTTCTGGCTCAACCTCGTCTACGTCGCCTGACCAGGCGACGAAATCCCGACGAGGCCGGTCGATCCGACGTTCGGATCGACCGGCCTCGGGCGGCCTCCCCCACACCGCCACACGCCCAGCTGCTCGGCGGCCTTGTTCGCGGTGCGGTCTGTGGTGCTTCGGCACTCCGTCCTCATCGTGCGACAGGGCACGGCGCCCCGCGCTCAGCTGATGACCCATCAGTTCTGTTGGATGAACTTCTTGTTGCCGCTCCTCTCACTACGTGAGGCCGCCCCGGGGAAGAATTCCCGCAATCGAGGGGAAGGGGCGAGGGATGGGGATCTTCGGCCGCAAACGCCGCAACCGGTCGGCCACACCGCAGGACGCACCGCCGCGCGGCACGATGCGCCCGGTCGGCCCGCAGGACCCGCCGCTGCCGCCCGGGCGGGAGGGCGGCACCTGGATCTACGAGGTGGCCGGGGAGTACTCCGCCGAGAACTGGGCGCCGCAGGAGGCCATCCGGCGCTGGTGGCAGCTGGACCGGGACGGCAACGTCATCGGCGAGGCCGTCGAGAACGAGAACTTCGGTCCGCCGCAGGACGACCTCGCCCGCGCCACCGACCCCGACGGGCCGCTGAGCTGGCTTCCCGACCCGGAGGCGGCGGTGCGCGGCTGGCTGGCCGTCGCGCTCGACCGGATCGCCGACGGCCTCGAAGTCCACTGGCTCAAGGTGATCGAGACCCCCGTCGTCCTGGCCGGCGAGGACGCCTCGGACTTCGCCGCACCCGACTTCGACCGGCCCCCGCCCTCCCGGATCGGCGTCGCGGTGCCGATCGGCTTCGGCGGCCAACTCGACGGCTACGCACCGACGGTGATCTGGGGCCTGCTGCTCTGGGTGCGGGTGGAGGACGGCCCGGAGGAGGACGCCGTGCAGAACGTCTGGCTCCGCCCCGAGGTCGAGGCGGACCGCGCGGACGAGAACCTGCGCATCGTCCTCCAGGCCCCCGACATCCGGCTCTGAGCTCCGACCCCCGATCGGCGACCCCCGGCCTCCGACCGGCACAGGAAGTCGGCCGGGCCGACTTCCCGCGCCGGACGGCGGCCGGGTGCCCGCACGCCCCGGGTGCGCTTCCGCACTCCTCTGCCGCTGCCGGGGCCCCGCGGCGAGGATGGGCGCGTGGATCTGGCGAAGCGGCGGGCGTCGCTCGACGAGGCGATGGACGCGCGCGGGGACTGGCCCGAGCGGGCCCCGTGGCTGCGCGAAGCCGTGGCCGAGCTGCCCCGCGACCTCTTCGCGCCGACCCGGCTGTGGCGCTGGGACGGGCACGCGTACGCACCGGTGGACCGGCGGACGGACGCGGAGGGCTGGGCCGACGAGCTGTACGGCAGCCAGGACGCGGCCGCCGTCACCCAGGTGTCCGGCGGGCTGCCGTCCTCCAGCCTGTCCGCCCAGGGCGTGGTGGTGGACATGCTGGACGCGCTGCTCCTGGAGCCCGGGCACCGGGTCTGGGACGTCGGCGCCGGGCAGGGCTGGAACGCCGCGCTGGCCGCCTGGCGCACCGGGCCGGGGCGGGTGGTGTCCACCGAGATCGACCACGGCCTCGCCGCGTTCGCCCGGGACCGGCTGGCGACCGCCGGCCTGGGCGTCGACGTCCTGACCGCCGACGCCACCACCACCCCGCCCGGCGGCGGGCGGTTCGACCGGGTGATCGCCACCTACGCCGTCGAACGCGTGCCGTGGACCTGGATCGAGGCCACCCGGCCGGGCGGGCGGATCGTCCACCCCTGGGGGCGGCTGGGCCATGTCGCGCTCACGGTCGCCGAGGACGGGCGCAGCGCCTCCGGGTGGGTGCGGGGCCTCGGCCGGTTCATGGCGGACCGCAACGACCCCGCGCCGGCGGCGGTCCCGGCCCGGGGGCCGGCCGACGTGCGCGAACTCGTCGCGCGGGATCCGGCCCCGCTCCAGGAGGACCGGCACCTGCGGTTCGCGCTGCGGGTGGCCGTACCCGACGCGGTGCTCGCCACCGGTCACGACGAGCACGGGGTGACCACCTGGATCCACGACGGCGCCGCCTCGTGGGCCTCCTTCTCCGCCGTGGACGGCGGCAGGGCCGTCCTCAGCCAGGGCGGTGCGCGGCGGATCGGCGACGAGGTGCTGCTCGCGTGGTCGCAGTGGGAGTCGCTGGGCCGCCCGGAGCCGTGCGCCTACGGGCTGACCGTCACCCGGGAGGGTCAGTTCGCCTGGCTGAACGACCGGCACGAGGGCGTGCGGTGGCCCGCGGGCGGGCCCGCCCCCGAGGAGCGCGGCGCTACGGTGCGGGCGGGCAGACCAGGGAGCTGACGGCGGGCGTGGCGGGGAGCTCGCCGCCCTGGTAGGTGCCCTGGGCGTACTCGTAGTAGAAGTAGTAGACGTGGAAGCCCACCAGGGCCCCGGCGGTGCAGTCCGAGTCCGCGGTGAAGCGGAAGGGCAGGGTCACGGTGCGGCTGTCCCCGGGCGCGATCGGAACCGAGGGTGAGACCAGGTTGAAGCGGACGCTCATCGGCGCCACGTCGCACCAGCTCGCGCCGGAGCACCCGGTGAACTCGCGGTGGACCGCCGTGGAGGGCGGCGAGCCCCACTCGGAGGCGTACAGCGACACGTAGAGGAAGGTCACCGGGGTGGCCTGGCGGTTGGTGAAGGTCACGGACAACGTGGCGGCCTGGCCCGGCGTGAGCGTCGTGTCGTCGACGCTCAGCGCGAAGTACTGCGGCACGGGATCGGCCGCGGCGAAGGCCGGCCGGCCGAAGCCCAGCAGGCTGAGGAACAACGTCAGTGCGGCGACGAGGCGCACACGCCGGATCGCCCAGGTGGTCATCGACATGGACGCCCAGCGTAGGCACCCGCCTCCGGCCCGTCTGCCCCGCGCCCGGGAAACCGGCCATGATCGGATCCGTACGCATGCAGCCCCGAGTGAAGGGTGATCACGGATGCTGCTTCGCGATGTCGGGTACGGCGACGTCGACGCCTACGCCCGGATGCGGTGCGACCCGGCCATGATGGCCGAGTTGGGCGGGCCGCTGCCCCGGGAGGGCATGGCGGCGAAGGTCGGACGCGACGTCCGGCGGGCGGCGGCGGACACCGACTGGATCAAGATGATCGTGCCCGACGGGGCCGCGCCCGGGGTGGTCGCGGGGACGGTGACCCTGTGGGCGCACGAGGACGGCGGCGAGCGGATCTCCGAGATCGGGTGGATGGTCCTGCCGGAGTTCCAGGGCCGGGGGCTCGGCAAACGGGCGGTTCGCGCGCTGCTGGAGCTGGCCCGCGACGACGGCCGGTGGGGGCTGGTCCATGCGTTCCCGGCGACGACGAACGCCCCGTCCAACGGCATCTGCCGCGCCCTGGGTTTCCGGCTCCTGGGCGAGCAGGACGTCACCTTCGCCGACCGGGTCCTCCGCACCAACCACTGGCTCCTGGACCCGCGCACCGGTCTGGGTTGAGGCGGGCGGCGGGTGCGGCGTCCTGGCAACGAACGCACAGGCCCGGGCCGCACGGCGGGCCGACAGCGGAGGGTGAGCACGAACCGCGAGAGGCCTCCCGCACATCGGCGAGGGCCGGGCCCGGTTCCGGTGGGGCGACGAGCCGTTCGGGGCAGGGCTGAGCCCGGGACGGTTTGCGGGGGCGGGGGTGGTGTGGTCCATTGGGAGGAACACCGCGACGGCCGACGTGCCGCGTGAGCGCCGGTGCCCGGGTGGCCGCCGGTGAGGAGGTGGTGGGCGATGGCGGAGTTCGACCGGGGGCCTTCGGACGCGTTCGCGGAGCTGTTCGGGCGGGTGCCCGATCCGCCCGACGCGCAGGCGTTCTGGTTCGACTGGGGCCCGGTCTTCTACCGGGGCCGGCTGGACGGCTCGGCGCGGGTGCTGGTGGTGGCCTCGGATCCGGGGCCGACCGAGCGGATCGCCGGGCGCAGCCTGGTCGGGGACGCCGGGCAGCGGGTGCAGGGGTTCCTCGGCAAGCTGGGCCTGACCCGGTCCTACGTCTGCCTCAACGCGTGGGCGTACGCGGTGCATCCGTCGCGGGCCGAGGCGATGAAGGAGCGGCTCGCCGATGCCGCCCAACTGCAGTGGCGCAACGAGGTGTTCGGCGCCGCGGTCGGCGCCGGCCTGGAGGCCGTCGTGGCGATGGGGTTCATGGCGCAGGAGGCGGTGCGGCTCTGGGACGGCCGGCCGCAGCAGGCGGTGCTGGTGAAGGTGCCGCACCCGTCGAGCCACGACCCGGTGGCGCTGCTGGACGGCTGGCGCGCGGCGATCACGACGCTGCGCCCCGTCGTCGGGCCGGACGAGGACGGTGACAACACCGGCCCGAACTACGGCGACGCCTTCGAGGAGGCCGACTACCGTCCGGTCCCCCGCCGCGACCTGCCGTTCGGCGCGCCGGTGTTCCTGGGGGACGACGCGTGGGTGCGCGCCAAGGGGACCGGGCTGCAGAACTCGGTCGGCCGCCCGACCCCGGACGACGGGCACACGCTGGTCTGGAAGGCGCCGGGCTGATGGCGCTCGTCCTGCGCGGCACCGTCGTCACCTTCGACGAGCAGCACCGGGTCCTGGACCCCGGCGCCGTGTACGCGGGGGACGACGGCCGGCTGGACGCCGTCCAGCCGGCCGGGCAGCCGCCGCCCACCGGGTTCGCCGCCGCCCCGGTGGTCGACCTCACGGGGACGGGCGCGCTGGTGCTGCCCGGCCTGGTCGACCTGCACGGCCACCTCGCGTACCACACGCTGCCGCTCTGGGAGGCGGTCGGCGTCCCGTACCTGCACCACGACCGCTGGGTGGACGAACGGCGCGCGCCCGACTACGCGAGCACCGTCACCTGGCCCGCCAAGGTGCTCGGCCACGCCGCGCCTGCGGCGCTGCTCGCGTACGTCGAGGTCAAGGCGCTGGTCGGCGGGACGACGTCGGTCCAGGGCGCGCCGCACTCGACCCGCCCGCTGGACGGCGGGCTGGTGCGGATCGTCGACACCGAGAGGCTGCCGGCCGGGCGGGACGTGATCCTGACCTCGGCGCTCCAGCAGGACGCCGAGGTGCTGCGCGAGGAGACGGCGCCGAAGCTCGACGGCACCCGGGTGCTGATCTACCACGTCGCGGAGGGGCGGCGCGCCGTGGAGCAGGACCCGGCGAAGCCGGTGTCGCACGTCCACCGCGAGTTCGCGGACCTCACGCCGTGCCTGCGGCCGGGCCTGGTCGGCGTGCACGGCACCGCGCTCACGCCCGCCGAGTTCGCGGCCTGGCAGGGCGCGGTGGCGGCGGTGGACCCGGCCGAGCGGGGCACCGTGGTGTGGTCGCCGTTCTCCAACCTCTGGCTCTACCGCGAGACGACGGACGTGGTCGCGGCCGCCGCGCAGGGACTGCGGATCGTGCTCGGCTCCGACTGGTCGCCGTCGGGGACCAAGCACGTCCTGGGCGAGCTCAAGGTGGCCGACGGCCTCAACCGGCACGAGCTGGAGGGCCACTTCGACGACCGGGCCCTGTGCGACCTGGTCACCGCGGGCCCCGGCGACGCGCTGGCCACCGCCTGGGGGCCGCAGGTGGGACGCCTGGCGGCCGGCAGCGCCGCCGACCTGCTGGTGCTGGCGCGCCCCGACCCGGCCGGGGACGTGTACCGCGCCGTCATCGACGCGACCGAGCGCCACGTCCTGCTGGTGGTCGTCCGGGGCCGGCCGTGCTACGGGACGCAGCCGCTGATGACCGCCGCCGGGGCCGCGGCCACCAGCGCGATCGAGCCCGCGCCCGGGCTGCGCCGCCGGGTGGCCCTGACCGATCCGGACTGGCCCGCCGTCAAGCGGGCGCTGGCCGGGGTCCGCCGGGACCCGCAGGCCGCCTGGCGCGGCGCCCAGGAGGCGCTGGCGGCCTGGGGCGGCCCGCTCGACGACCCCGACGCGCCGCTCGCCCTGTTCGGCGACCTGCCCGAGGGCGAGGCGGCCGCCTTGGCCGGCACCGACGACGTCCCGGCCGCACTGGTCGTCCCGGAGCCGGACGCGCTGACCCACGACGCCGCCTTCTTCGCCGCCGTGGACCGCGGCGCGATCCCCGAGCTCCAGCGGCTGAAGGCGCGCTACCCGTGAGCCCGCGGGTCTCGGCCCCGGCCCGCGCGCTGCCGGACTCCACCGGGCTGGACGTCTTCCTGGCCCGGGCCGCCGCCGACCCGCTGCCGCTCGCCGACCGCTACCGGCTGCTGGCCGCCGCCCGCGTGCTGCTCGAGGAGCTGTACGTCCACCTCCCGCTCAAGCGGGCGCGCTACGCCACCGATCCGGTCCAGCGGCTGCGCCTGCTGGAGCGGCGGGTGCCCGACCTCGGCGAGCTCCAGTTCCACGGCGAACTCACCGCCGTCTTCCGGGACCTGCGCGACCTGCACACCGTCTACCAGCTCCCCGACCCGTACCGGGGACAGGTCGCCGTGCTCGGGTTCCTGGTGGAGGGCTACCGGGACGAGGACGGCGCGCCGCACTACCTGGTCTCCCGGACCGACGACTCGCTGCGGCACGCGGACTTCGACGCCGGCGTCGAACTGGAGCTGTGGAACGGGGTCCCGGTCGAGCGCGCCATCGAGCGCAGCGCGGCCGCCCAGGTGGGCTGCAGCCCCGACGCACGCCTCGCCCGCGGTCTGGAGTCGCTGACGCTGCGCCCGCTGCGGACCGCTCCCCCGCCCGACGAGCGCTGGGTCCAGCTCACCTACCGCACCCCCGACGGACGGCTGCGCGAGAGCCGGGTGCCGTGGCGGGTGCGCGCCGCCGACCGGCACCGGGGGCGGGACCAGGACCCGGTGCCCACGCTCGGCAGCCACCTGGGCATCGACGCGGGCAACGAGGCGACCCGCCAGGCCAAGCGCGCGCTGTTCGCGCCGGCCCCGGCCCGCCGTTCGGCCGCGCGGGCGCCCCGGGACGTCCTCGCGTACCGCAGGACGCGCGGCCGCCGCCCGTACGGGTACCTGCGCGTCTTCTCGTTCAACGTCGCGAGCGCGCGGCGGTTCGCCGAGCAGGTGGCGGCGATCGCGGCGGCCGCGCCGGCGGACGGCCTGATCGTCGACATCCGCGGCAACCCGGGCGGCAACATCCTGGCCGCCGAGGCCGCCCTGCGGGTGCTGGGCGGCGCGGGGCCCGTCGCCCCGGTCCGGTTCGCGCTGCCGACCACCCGCACCGCGCTCACCCTGGCCCGCGCCAACCCGGCCTTCCGCCCGTGGGCGCGCTCGATCCGGGACGCGGTGGAGAGCGGCGAGCCGTACTCGCAGGCCTTCCCGCTCACCGATCCGGAGGCGGTCGCCGACGGGCTGGCGCGCTACGCGGGGCCCAAGGTGCTGATCGTCGACGCCCTGACCTACTCGGCCGCGGACATCTTCGCCGCCGGCTTCGCGGACAACGGGCTCGGCCCCGTCCTCGGGACGGCCGCGACGACCGGCGCGGGCGGCGCCAACGTGTGGACGTACGAGCTGCTGGGCGTCTGGCTGCCCGGTCTGCCGGCCCCGCTGCCGCGCGGCGCCGGCTTTCGGGTCGCCCTGCGCCGCGCCACCCGGGCCGGGGGCAACGCCGGTGTCCCGCTGGAGGACTTCGGCGTGGCGGCGGAGCCGCTGCACCGGCTGACCAGGCGCGACGTCCTGGGCCACAACCAGGACCTGCTGGCGGCGGCCGCCGCGCTGCTGCGCTGAGGTCCGAAGGGGGCGTGTCGGGCCGGCCGGTCCATGGGTGATCGTGGTCTCCACGAGCGCGAACAGAAAAGCTCGGCCTCGCCGACGCCGCGCGCTACGAGAAGGCCGCCTGGGCGCCCATCCCCGGGTACAGCCACATCGCGGTCGTGCTCACCTCCCTCGCCCCACGCCGGACGGACTGATCCCCACCCGCCAGGCCTCATGAACACCCCCGCGTCGCCCCTGTATTGACTTATCGTCAGATCACCGGAACACATTCGCCCCGAAGGGGTGGTTTGCGGCTGCGCGCACCGCGGATTCCGGGAATCGGGCACCACGATGATTCCGGCGCTTCGCTCCCGAAGCACCGCATCACCGACCGATTCCCGAAATCACCTGCGAGGAACGATGAAGCTTCTGCGCGCCCTTTCGGTGGCGGCCTCGGCCGCCGCGCTGAGCACCCTCTCCCTGGCCGGACAGACGGCGCCGGCCTCCGCCGCCGGCTCCTTCGTGGTCAGCGAGTCCCAGTTCAACCAGCTCTTCCCGAGCCGGAATTCGTTCTACACCTACGCCGGGCTGGTCAACGCGCTGAACGCGTACCCGAAGTTCGCCGCCACCGGCGACACCGCCACCCGCCGGCGCGAGGCCGCGGCCTTCCTCGCCAACGTGAGCCACGAGACCGGCGGGCTGAAGTTCGTCGTCGAGCAGAACACCGCGAACTACCCCCACTACTGCGACACTTCGCAGTCGTACGGCTGTCCGGCGGGCCAGGCCGCGTACTACGGGCGCGGACCGCTGCAGCTGAGCTGGAACTTCAACTACAAGGCGGCCGGCGACGCGCTCGGCATCGACCTGCTGCACGACCCGTACCTGGCGGAGCGGGACTCCGCGGTCTCCTGGAAGACCGCGCTCTGGTTCTGGAACACGCAGAGCGGCGCCGGCCGGACGACCCCGCACGACGCCATCGTCAACAACAAGGGCTTCGGCGAGACGATCCGCAGCATCAACGGCGCGCTGGAGTGCGACGGCAAGAACCCGGCCCAGCGTGACGACCGGATCAACCTCTACAAGAAGTTCGTCGGAGTCCTGGGCACCGATGTCGGCGGCGGCAACCTGTCCTGCTGACGCACGGCCAGGAGCGGGGCGGGGGGCCGGTCGCACCGGCGCCCCGCCCCGTTCGCGTCACCTCCCGTTCACACCACCTCCCGCGCGCGACGGGACGGCGGCGCGAAATGGCAGCGGAGTCGGATCGTGTGCGATCTCCGGGGGAAAGGCGCCGCCGCCGCCCCGGGGCGAGCAGTCACCGCCCGGACACCCTCCGCAGTCACCCGGGCCACAGCGGCCCGCCCGAATAGCGCCGGCCCCGTTCACATGTCAACCACACATCCTTGAAGCGACATCCTCAACAACCATTGTGGCTCCGCAGGTTCGGCGGGTAGAGTCCCGGTCCGCCGAGTACCGAACACGTGCTCGCACGGCATTCTCTGGGGCGGGCATGACAAATAACCGCAACATCCACGGAGCCACTTCCGACCTGATTGACGCGTTCACGGAAACCGTGCGCCGATATCCCGCACGACCGGCGATCGTCCACCAGGGGCAGGACGTCAGTTATCGCCAACTGCACGAATTGGCACGCGCTTTGGCCGACCGGATCGGCCCCGCACCGGGCGTGGTGGCGGTTCCGGCGGTCCATGCGCCGGACACCGTCGTCGGGCTGCTCGGCATCCTGGCCGCCGGCGGGGCGTACTGCCCGGTCGACCCGGCGTTCCCGCCGCAACGGCGGCGGGACATGCTGGCGGCGGTCGGGTGCCGCACGGCCCTCGGGCTCGACCCCGGACCCGGCCCGGACACCGCCGGCGGGTCAGCGCGATCGGCCGGGACGCCCGGGGACGCCGCGCAGCGGCCGGCCTATCTGCTCTTCACGTCGGGTTCGACCGGGCAGCCGAAACCCGTCGTCACACCCCGGCGCGCGATCTCCGCGGCCGTCGACTCGCTGCGCACCCTGTTCGGCCTCACCGTCGAGGACCGGGTGCTCCAGTTCGCCTCGCTGAACTGGGACACCTGCTTCGAGGAGATCCTGCCGACGCTCACCACCGGCGCCGCGCTCGTCCTGGACCGCGAGGCCCACAGCGGGTCGTTCCCGCGCTTCCTGCGGATGATCGAGCGCGAGCGGATCACCGTGCTCGACCTGCCCACCGCCTTCTGGCACGAACTCGTCCTCCACCTCGCCGAGGAGCGCGCCGCGCTGCCCGGCCGCGTCCGGCTGGTGGTGATCGGCGGCGAGGCGGCCAACCCCGCGCGGCTGGCCGACTGGGCCGCCCTCGACACCGGGCGGATCCGGCTGCTCAACACCTACGGGTCCACCGAGACCACGCTGATCACCCATGCTGTCGACCTGCACGGCCCGCTGGCCGCCGACCGCGACCGGCCCTGGGCGCCCGGCGACCGGGTGCCGATCGGCCGGGCGCTGCCCCATGTGCGCGAACGGATCGACGAGCGCGGCGAGTTGCTGATCGGCGGGCCCGCCGTAGCACTCGGCTACCTCGGCCTGCCGGAGGCCACCGCCGCCCGCTTCACCGAGGACGCCGAGGGCCTGCGCTGGTTCCGCACCGGCGACCGGGTGAGCCGCGCGCCGGACGGCGTGCTGACCCACCAGGGCCGGTTGGACGGCGAGTTCAAGGTGCGCGGGATCCGGGTCGACCCGGCCGAGGTGGAGGCGCACATCGGCGGGCACCCGGGCGTGCACGCGGTGGCGGTGACGGGCGCGACGGTCGCCGGCCGCTCCGCGCTGGTCGCGTACGTGGTCCCGCGCGCCGGGGCGGCGGCCGGGACGCTCGACGCCGAGGTCCGCGCGTACCTGCGCGAGCGGGTGCCCGGCCATCTCGTGCCCAGCCGGATCACCGTCGTGCCCGCACTGGTGCTCACCGCGAGCGGCAAGGTCGATCGCGCCGCCTCGCACCACCGCCACTCGGCGCCCGTCCCGGCACCGGCCCACCCCTGACGCTTCCCCCCTCACGCGCCCGGGCCGGCGCACACCAACGGTCCACCCTCACCCGGTGCTGCCCCGGCGCACCGCACCACCCGACGGTCCTAGGAGAGCCTCCTTGAGCAGCGTAGACACCACTCCCCCCGACACGGAGGGCGTGGCGGCGATCTTCCGCCGCGTCCTGGAGACGGACGACGTCGCGGCGGACTCGGACTTCTTCCTCCTCGGCGGCGACTCCCTCATCGCCACCCGCGTGCTGAGCGCCCTCGCCCGGACGTACGGCGTCGAGCTGTCCTTCGAGGACTTCGTGCTCGCGCCGACCCCGGCCGGCCTCGCCGAGCTGATCGCGACCGTCGGATGACCGGCGGCAGAGCGCGCTCCGCCGTCGTCGTCGGCGCCGGACCGGCGGGGCTGACCGCCGCCGAGGGGCTGGCGGCCCGCGGGGTGGACGTCACCGTGCTGGAGGCACGCGAGCGGGTCGGCGGGCGCACCCACGGGATCGAGGTCGCCCCCGACGCCTGGATCGACGCGGGCGCCGCCTACCTCGGCGCCCGGCACACCGAACTCCTGAACCTCATCAAGGAGTTGGACCTCCACACCACTCCCACCACGATGCTCGGCGCGAGCCGCTTCGCGCTCGGGGGCCACCGGGGCGACGGCCCCGAGCACGCCACCCGGGACGGCCGCTTCCCGCCGCTCAACGCGGTGGCGCTCGGCGAGCTCTTCGACCACCTCGCCGAACTCACCGCCACCGTCCGGCCCGAGGCTCCCTGGCTCACCCCGGACGCCGAACGGCTGGACACCCTCACCGCCGCCGAGTGGGCCGAGCAGTACCTCACCCACCCGGACGCCCACCTGTTCTTCCCGCTCTTCCTGGGCGAGATGATGGCCGCCGACCCGGCCGACATCTCGGTCCTGCACATGGCCTTCTACCTGCGCTCGGGCGGCGGACTGCGCTACCTCAACGCCTTCGAGGGCGGCGCCCAGCAGGACCGGATCGCCGGCGGCGCGCACCTGCTCTGCGAGCGGCTCGCCGCACGGCTGGCCGAGCGGCACCGCGGCACCGTCCGGCTCGGCGAGGCGGTGCGGGCCGTCGCGCAGGACGCCGACGGGGTCACCGTGCACACCGAGCGCGGCGCGGCCTACCGGGCCGACGCCGCCGTGGTGGCGCTGCCGCCGCTGCTCGCCGACGCCCTCGACCTGGGCCCCGAGCCGCCGGCCCGCCGGGCGGGCGAGCGGACCGGGCGCGGCTGCGCGGTCAAGGTCAACCTGGTCTACCCCTCGCCGGTCTGGCGCGAGCACGGCCTCTCCGGCTGGTCGGTCAACGCGCAGGGCCCGCTGCTCTCCACGGTGGACGACTCGCCGGCCGGCTCGGCGGTCGGGGTGCTGACCGGCTTCGTCACCGGCGCCGAGGCGCACCGCTACGCCGCCCTGGCGCCGCGCGAGCAGCGCGCGGCCGCCGTCGGGCAGGCCGCGCGGCTGTTCCCGATGCTCCCCGAGCCGGTCGGCTTCCATGTCACCGACTGGGTCAACGAGCCGTACAGCAAGGGCTGTTACGCGGCGCTCTTCGGGCCGGGCGACTGGCTGCGGCTCGGCCCGGCGCTGACCGCGCCGCACGGCCGGGTGCACTGGGCCGGCACCGAGACCAGCACGGAGTTCTTCGGCCTGCTGGAGGGCGCGATCCGCTCCGGCCACCGGGTCGTCGCGGAGATCCTCGACGGCGAGGCCTGATCCGCCGCCCCGCCGCCGGCACCACCCGGCACCGTTCCCCCCGCAGCCCGTGCTCCCGTTCCACAAGAACCGCGGGCCACCCCTCTCAGGAGACGCCATGAGCGACCCGAGTTCCCCCCTGGGCAGCACCCCGCCCTCCCCGCCCTCCCCGATCGCGCCGCTCGCCGCCCGCGAGCGGCTGATGGCCGAACCCGGCCTCGGGGCGGGCAACTTCCTCGACCACGCCCTCGCGGTGAACCCGAACCGCGCGGTCCCGTTCGCCTACAGCCACCACACCGACCACCGCGGCGCCGTCGTGCTGCGCGGCCACAGCCTGCTCGACCTGGCCACGCTGCGCGACCGCTACGCCGCCTGGTACCACGCCAACGGCGTGCGCCCCGGCGAGCCGGTGGCCGTGGTGATCGCCGAGGGCCTGGAGCCGCTGCTGCACTTCCTCGCGCTCACCGCGCTGGGCGCCGTCCCGGCGCTGGTCAACGACGCCATGCGGCACGACGTGATGGTCCGCTACCTCCACCACGTCGGCGTGGTCGGCGTGGTCGCCGACGACACCACCCGGCTCGCCGCCGCCTACCGCCAGGACCCGCAGCGCCGGCCCCGGTTCCTCGCGCTCGCCGCCGAGGTCCAGGCCTTCGACGCGGAGGCCTCCGGCGCCCTGCCCGCCGAGTACCCGTACCGGCACGCGCCGGACGACGTGGTCGCGCTGATCCACTCCTCCGGGACCACCGGCACCCCGAAGTCCACCATGCTCGGGCACCGCCAGTTCTGGGACGGCAAGCAGCCGCGCATGGTGCGCTTCCCGGCCGAGCCGTACGACCGGCTGATGTCGCTGATGCCGCACACCCACGCCGGCGGCCTGAGCTACTTCCTCACCGCGACCCTGCTCGGCCTGCCGACCGTGGTGATGGCCGACTGGCGCCGCGCGGTCGTCGAGCCGGTGATGGAGGCGTTCCGGCCGACCATGGTGGCCTCCTTCCCGCGCACCTTCGTCGAACTCGCCACCGGGGAGGCACCGGTGAAGGCCGCCGCCAGGGTGCACTCCTGGTTCAACACCGGCGACAGCGCGCACTACGGGCACATCCGCCGCCTGGTCCAGCTGGGCGAGCGCCCGGCCGGGCTGATCCGGCCCTGGCTGCTGCCGCAGCAGAAGGCGGAGCAACCCGCCCTGCCCGGTTCGCAGTTCGTCGACGGCCTGGGCTCCTCGGAGATGGGCATGGCGCTGTTCGGCCAGGTGACCACGCCGGAGTCGGCCCGCGACGACCGGTGCGTCGGCAAGCCGCTGGAGGTGGTGCGCCGGGCCGCCGTGCTGGACCAGGACGGCGGCGAGGTGCCGGACGGCACGGTCGGGCTGCTGGCGATCGACTCGCCCTCGCGCACGCCCGGTTACTGGAACAACGAGCGGCTGACCGGCAGCTTCGAGCTGGCCGGGTACTGGCTGACCGGGGACGTCGCCCGGCGCGACGCCGAGGGCCGGTTCTACCACCTGGACCGGACGGTGGACGTCATCGACACCGCCACCGGACCGGTCTACAGCCTGCCGATCGAGGAGGTGCTGCTCGCGGACTGCGCCGAGCTGGTCCGGGACTGCTCGGTGGTCGGCGTGCCCGGAGCCGCCGGGGAGGGCCAACGGCCCATCGCCGTCGTCCAGTTGCAGCAGGACGCGGCGCAGGCCACGGAGGCGGACGTGCAGGAGGCCGCCAACAAGGCGCTCGCGCAGGCGGGCCTGGCCGCGCTCGCCGCCGTCCGGATCGCCCGCACGGCGCAGGAGTTCCCGCTCGGGCCCACCGGCAAGGTGCTCAAGCGCGAACTGCGCACCCGCTTCGCCACCCTCTTCACCGGCCAGTAGCCCCCGGATGGACGACCAGCACGCTGCCGCCGCGCACCCCGCGCCCGCGCAGCCCTACCAGTACGTCCGCACGCCCCTGGTGGAGCCGGACTGGCGCCGGCTGCCGGGCTGGCGCGACGTGACCGAGGACCAGTGGCGCGACGCCCAGTGGCAGCGCGCCCACTGCGTCAAGAACACCCGCCAACTGCGGGCCGTCGTCGGAGATCTGCTCACCCCCGACCTCTACGCCCAACTCGACTCCGACCAGGAGCAGTTCGCGACCATGCCGCTGCTGGTGCCGCCGCAGCTGCTCAACACCATGGCCGCGCACGCCCCGACCACCCCCGAGGCGTTCACCGCCGCGTTCCTGGCGGACCCGGTGCGCCGCTACATGCTGCCGGTGCGCGCCGACCGGCTCCCGCACTGGCCCAGCCACCCCAAGGCCGAGCGCGACTCGCTGCACGAGGCCGAGATGTGGGTCGTCGAGGGCCTCACCCACCGCTACCCCACCAAGGTGCTGGCCGAACTGGTCGCCACCTGCCCGCAGTACTGCGGCCACTGCACCCGGATGGACCTGGTCGGCACCTCCACGCCGCAGGTCGCCAAGACCCGCCTGGCGCTGCGGCCCGAACACCGCCAGGAGCAGATGCTCGACTACCTCAAGCGCACCCCGACCGTGCGCGACGTGGTCGTCTCCGGCGGCGACCTCGCCAATGTGCCCTGGCCGCAGCTGGAGTCGTTCCTGCGCCGGCTGCTGGAGCTGGAGTCGGTGCGCGACATCCGGCTCGCCAGCAAGGCGGTGGTCGGACTGCCGCAGCACTGGCTGCAGCCGCAGGTCCTGGCGGGCGTGCACCGGGTGGCGACGATCGCCGCCCAGCGGGCCGTCAACCTCGCCGTGCACACCCACGCCAACCACGTCCGCTCCATCACCCCGCTGGTCGCCGAGGCGGCCCGGGCGCTGCTCGACGCGGGCGTGCGGGACGTGCGCAACCAGGGCGTGCTGATGCGGCGGGTCAACGACACCCCCGAGGACCTGCTGGACCTCTGCTTCGCCCTCCAGGGCGAGGCCAACATCCTGCCGTACTACTTCTACCTCTGCGACATGATCCCCAACGCCGAGCACTGGCGCACCAGCCTCCACCAGGCGCAGCGCCTCCAGGAGGCGATCATGGGCTACCTGCCCGGCTACGCCACCCCGCGCCTGGTCTGCGACGTGCCGCGGCTCGGCAAGCGCTGGGTGCACCAGGTGGTGGCGTACGACCGCGAGCGCGGCATCTCGTACTGGACGAAGAACTACCGCACCGGGCTGGAGGTCCGCACGGCGGACGCCGCCCCGGCCGGGCACGACGCGCTGGACCGCCTCCACCCCTACTACGACCCGGTGGACACCCTCCCCGAGGCCGGCCGCCGCTGGTGGGCGGACCGGGCCGGGCACCCCGCACCCCAGGAAGGAGCAGCACGGTGAACCCCGCCGCCCCGCAGCGACCCGATCCCGCCGCGCACGACCCCGGCCCGCTGCGCCGGATGTGCTGGATCTTCCCCGACCGCGAGTCGACGCGGACGACCGCGACCTGGCGCCACTACTTCTGGGACCTCTACGCCGAGGTGGCCGAGGAGCTGGGCCTGACCTGGTGCCGGCACGCGCCGGACGCGGTCACCGTGGACGCCACCGACCCGGCCCGCCCGCTGGTGTACGTCGACGAGGAGCCGGTAACCCCGCAGGACACCCTGTTCATCACCGCGCTCTACTCGCTGCCGTACCAGTCGATGGACGTCTTCAACCAGTACGCGCTGTACGCGGTGCTGGAGCAGGCCGGCTTCTACCTGCCGTTCCCGCCGCAGGTCTCGCTGATCGGCAACGACAAGCTGGCCACCGTGCTGCACCTCGCCGACTCGCCGGTGCCGCCGATCCCCTCGATCCGGATCGGCACCGGCCGGGACGTCGCCAAGCACCACTACGAGGTGGCGCTCGGCTCCCTGACCTACCCGGCGATCGTCAAGCCGGCCGGCTGGTGCGGCGGCGGCGGGATCAACCTGGCGCGCGGCCCGGAGGACGTCCGGGGCCTGGCCAGCCTCGCCCAGGGCGGCGACACCACGCTCATCGCCCAGCCCTACCTCGGCGACGGCACCGTGGACTACCGCGTCTACGTGATCGACGGCAAGCCGTACGCGGCGCTGCGGCGGGTGCCCGAAGCCGGTTCGCCGGTGGCCAACGCCAGCCGCGGCGGCTCGATGGACTTCCCGCCGGTGCCGCCCGAACTGGCCGAGGCCACCGCGTACTTCGCCGAGAAGCTGGCGATCCCGTTCTTCTGCGTGGACTTCCTGTACGACGGCGAGCGGTACTGGTTCTCCGAGCTTGAGCCGGACGGCGTGATCGCCCCGGACTTCGACGACCCGGGGCGCACCCTGCAACGGGACATCACCCGGGCCCGGTTCACCGCCTACCGGGACGCCCACGCCAAGTGGCTCGCGAACCGCCCCCTCGCCCCCACCCCCCGATCGGAAACCCGATGACCGACGCCTTCTCCCTGCCGCCCGAGGCGGCCGAGGCCCGACTGAACGTCGCCGCACGGACCTTGGAGCTGCTGCGGACGGTGCCCGCGCTCGCGCCGCGCTACGCCGGCCACCCCGAGGGCCTGCGCCGCCTGGACGAGCTGGCCGCCCTGCCGCCGCTGCTCAAGGACGATCTGAACACCGCCCTCGTCCACCTGGAGCCGCGCTCCGGCACGGCCGCCACCTGGCTGTTCCAGAGCGGCGGCTCCACCGGCGCGCCCAAGGTCGGCTACGCGCCGACCGGCTTCTACATGGCCGCCGTCCAGGACCACTGGCAGGCGCTCGACCGGGACGACGTGTTCGCCAACGCCTGGGGCGCGGGCCGGATGTGGGGCGCGCACTTCCTCGCCGCCGCGCTCGCCGACCGGGCGGGCTGCCGGGTGATCGCGCTCGGTTCGATCACCCGCGAGGAGTACCCGGACTGGCTGGCCTTCCTCGCCGACCGCCGGGTGACCGCGATCGGCGGCACCCCGAGCGTGCTGCGCCTGTGGTTCGCGCACGCCCGCGCCGCCGGGATCGGGCTGCCCGCCCTGCGCAAGGTGCTCTGGCTCGGCGAGGCCTGGCAGCCGCAGCTGGAGGAGGACCTCGCGGCCGTCGCGCCGCAGGCCCGCCGCTGGGGCATGTTCGGCTCCACCGAGACCTGGGTGGTCGGCACCAACACCCCCGACTGCCCCGCCGACACCTTCCACCCGCTGCCCGAGCAGCTGGTGCACGCGGGCCCGGACGGGCTGCTGGACTTCACCACCCTCGACCCGGAGATGCTCAACCCGGTGCTGCGCTACCGCACCGGCGACGCGGGCGAGTTGACCACCTGCCCGTGCGGGCGGCCGGGCCGGGCGATGCGGGTGCTGGGGCGGCGCGACAACGTCGTCCAGGTGCGCGGCCTCGGCCTGCACGTGGACGAGCTGGTCGCCCGGGCGGAGCGCGAACCGGGCGTCTCCCGGGCGCAGGTGGTGATCACCGAGGACGGCGGCCGGGCCACCGGCGTGGACGTCCTGCTGCTGGCCGACCCCGGCGCGGCGGTGGACGCGGCGGCCCTGCGCGCCGAACTGCTGTCCGGCACCTTCACGTTGAGCACCGCCTTCCAGCACGACCCGGAGCGCGTCACGGTCCGGGTGGCGGAGGCGCTGGTCGGCAACGACCGCACCGGCAAGACGGCCTCCCTCGTGGTGCGCGAGGTCCAGCGGGTCACCGGGGAGGCCTCGTGAAGCCGCGGCGGCCGGAGGACCTGGGCCGCGGCTTCAACCTGTTCTGGGCCGGCCAGACGGTCAGCGTGGTCGGCGACCGGATCACCGTGTTCGTCGTCCCCACCCTGATGATCTTCGTCCTGCACGCCTCCGCCCTCCAGGTCGGCGTGGTGGCGATGGCCCAGTACCTCGGCATCCCGCTGCTCGGCCCGGTCGCGGGCGTGCTCGTCGACCGCTGGGACAAGCGCCTGACGATGCTCGTCTGCGACCTGCTGCGGCTGGCCGCCGTCCTGGTGATCCCCCTCGCCTACTGGCTGGACTTCCTCTCCACCGCGCTGCTGTTCGGCTGCGTGGCGGTGATCAGCGCAGCGACCATCTTCTTCAACGTCGGCTATCTGATCGCCGTCCCCGCCGTGGTGCCGGAGGACCGGATGGTGCGCGCCTACTCCCGGCTGGAGGGCAGCAACTCGGTCTCCGAGGTGGCCGGCCCGTCGATCGCCGCCGGACTGTACAGCGCGCTCGGGGTGGGCGCGCTGCTGGTGGACGCGGCCAGCTACCTGGTGTCCGCCGCCTGCTTCCGGTCCATGCCGGCGTGGGGCGAGCGGACCGTCGTCGAGGGCAGCGTGTGGGAGCGGCTGACCGCGGGCTTCCGGATGAACTGGGCCGACCCGGTGCTGCGCCGGGTGGTGCTGGCGGCCGTCACGCTCAACTCCGGCGGGCCGATCTTCGTCACGGTGCTGCCGGTGCTCGCCTACCGGGGCCTCGGCGTGTCGGTCGGCGTGCTCGGCGCGGCCATGTCGGTCGGCGCGGTGGGCGCGCTGATCGGCGCCGTGGTCGCGCCGCGGATCGGCGCGCGCCTGGGCCTGGGGCGGACCCTGGCCTGGTCGCTGCTGCTGCACTGCCTGGTCGGACTGGGCGTGCTGGCCGCGCCCGCGCTGCCCGCCGGACCGGTGATCGCGGTGACCATGGGCTGCTACGGCTTCTTCATGTCCTGCATCAACGTGTGCAGCGCGCCCACCCGGCAGTCGCGGATGTCCGCCGAGCACCAGGGCGTGATGCACGCGGCGTTCCGCACCGTCACCTGGGGCGTGATCCCGCTCGCCGCGCTGGTCGGCGGCCTCGCCGTGTCCGCGCTCACCGAACCGCTCGGCATCCGGGACGCGGCGCGCTGGGTGATGGCCGGCGGCACGCTGCTGGCGGCCTGCTCCTTCCTGCCCGCGCTCGGCATCCAGGCCCGGCTGGACGCCGCCGCCCGCTCGGAGAAGCCGCAATCCACCGACACCGCACCCGAGTTGTCGGGGAGCGCGTCGTGAGCGCGCACGGCGTCCTGCTGATCACCGGCTGCTCCTCCGGCATCGGCCTGGCCACCGCCGTGGCCGCCGCCCGCGCCGGGTTCAGCACCGTGGCGACCCTGCGCGATGCGGCTCGCGCCGGGGCCCTGCGCGAGGCCGCCGATCAGGCCGGCGTCGCGCTGGACGTCCGCCCGCTCGACGTCACCGACCCCGCGTCCGTCACCGCCTGCGTCGACGGCGTGGCCGCGACGTACGGGCGGCTGGACGCGGTGGTCAACAACGCCGGGGTCTCCAACTTCGACCCCACCCTGGAGATGTCCACCGACGCCGCGCTGCGGGCGAACCTGGAGGTGAACTTCTTCGGCGTGATCGCGGTCAGCCGCGCCGCGTTGCCGCTGCTGCGGGCCTCCGGCGGCCGGCTGGTCACCATCGGCAGCGTGCACGGCGTGGTCGGCCAGCCCTTCAACGAGGCCTACTGCGCCGCCAAGGCCGCCGTCGAGGGCTTCATGGAGAGCCTCGCCCCGGTGGCCGGCGCGCACGGCGTCCGGGTCTCCGTCGTCGTCCCCGGCTTCGTGCCCGACACCGGGTTCGGGGTCTTCCCGGACATCGACCGGCGCACCATCGCGGCCGCCTCCGGCCCCTACGCGCCGACCTTCGCCGACTACCTGTCCCGGGTCGGCGGCCAGGGCTGGGAGGCCGCCGGGCAGCCGGCCCGCGAGGTGGCCGAGGTGGTGGTGCGGACGCTGCGCGCCGAGCGGCCCGCCTTCCGCGTCCCCACCAACGCCTGGGCCGCCGCCCACCTGGCGCAGAAGCTCGCCGACCCGGACGGCTCGGCCGTCCAGACCCTCGCCCGCACCTGGATCGGCCGCGCCGACCAGCACTGATCAACCGTCAGGAGCCGTTCGCATGCCCGCCAAGCCCCTCCCCGAGCTGGTCGACTTCGCCCGCCGCAACTCCCCCTTCTACGCGGAGCTCTACCGGGACCTGCCGCCGCGCGTCGAGCACCTCACCCAGCTGCCGCTGATCGAGCAGAGCGCCTTCTGGGCCGCCAACTCCTGGCCGGACAACCGCCTGCTCACCGGCCCGCTGACGGACGCCGGCGTCTACAAGACCGGCGGTACCAGCGGCGTCCCCAAGTTCTCCCCCTGGTCGCGCACCGAGCACACCGACTCGGTCACCGCCTTCGGCGCGGGCCTGGTCCAGGCCGGCCTCAAGCCCGGCCACCGGGTCGCCAACCTGTTCTGGGCCGGCGAGCTGTACGGCGGCTTCCTCTACATCGAGAACGCCCTGCACCACGCCCCGGTCGACAACGTCCGGCTGCCCGTCGGCGCCGCGCCCGACGCCTACGTGGCCGGGCTGATCCAGGACTTCGGCGTGGACGTGCTGGCCGGCGAGCCGATGAAGCTCAGCTCGGTCGCCGAGCACCTGGTCAAGGAGGGCAAGGTCGCCGAGCGGATCGAACTGCTGCTGTTCGGCGGGGACCTGCTCTTCGCCGACCTGCGCCCGATCCTCTCCCGCGCGTTCCCCAACGCGGCCATCTCCTCGATCGGCTACGCCTCGGTGGACGCCGGCCTGGTCGGCGCGCCGGTGCCCGGCGACGACGTCCGGGTGCACGAGGCGTTCCCGAACCGGACCGTGGTGGAACTGGTCGACGACACCACCGGCGAGCCGATCACCGAGCAAGGGGTGCCCGGGCGGGTCGTGGTCACCAACCTGTTCCGCACCCTGATGCCGATCCTGCGCTACCCGACCGGCGACCGCGCCGAGTGGGTCGACGTGGAGCGCGGACGGTTCCGGCTGGTCGGCCGGTCCACCGAGGGCGCCCGGGTCGGCACGGTGGCGATGCCGACCGAGGAGATCCGGGCCGTTCTGCTCGCCCACGACCCGGAGCAGATCATCTCCGGCATGCAGATGGTGCAGCGGCGCTGGGACGGCAAGGACGGGCTGATCCTGCGTCTCGGCTACACCGAGGAGCCGCCGGCCGGGCTGGCCGGGCAGCTGGTCGAGGCGGTGTACAAGGCGCGGCCGCTCTACCCGGACGACGTCGCGGCCGACGTGATCCACGACCTGGTGGTGGAGTGGGTGCCGCGCTCGGAGCTGGTCACCAACCCGCGCACCGGCAAGCTCCAGCAGGTCATCGACGAGCGCCCGCCGGCCTGACCCGGCGCACCGCCCGGGCGGGTGTCCCCCCGCCCGGGCGGCCGCGACCGGTCCGTGCGCGGCGACCGGCCCGTGCGCGGCGGTCAGCCCTTGTGCGGCGTACCGGCCAGCATCACGCTCTGGCCGCGGAACTCCGCGATCGCCTTGCCGGCCGCGTTGCGCACCGTGACGTCGTACACGCCGGTACGCCCGGCGCGGGTGCGTTCCACCGCCTCGGCGGTCAGTTCGTCCCCCACCGCCGCCGGCGCCAGGAAGGTCACCTGCGCGGCCTGGGCGACCGTCACCGGGCCGTAGCTGTTGCAGGCGTAGGAGAACGCCGCGTCGGCGAGCAGGAAGAGGAAGCCGCCGTGCGCGATGCCGTGCCCGTTCACCATGGCCGGGCCGATCGTCATCCGCATCACCGCGTGCCCGGTGGACACCTCGTCGAGCGCGATGCCGAGCCCCTGGCAGGTCCGGTCGCGCTCGTACAGCGCGGCCATCCGGGGCTGCGGCACGGTGGCGCCCGTCGACTCTCCGGAGTCCGCGACGGCCGCGGTGTCCACGCTCATGACGCCCTGCTTCCCCGGGAACAGCCCGAAACGGTCGGTGTGCCGTGCACATTGCCCCCGCATTACACCGAGGCCCGCTCCGGGCTGTCAACGGTCATCAGACGTGGACGGAACGTCCGTCAGGGGAACTCAGAGCAGCCGCTTGATGTCCCCCCGCGCCCGGTAGAACGAGCCGCTGCCGGACTCCAGCACCTCCGCCACCAGGTACCGCGCGCCCGGCACCCGGATGTCCTTCGGGAACTGCACCCGGCGCAGCGGGTCGTAGCCCGGCGACACCACCCGCACCCGCAGCCGGGTGCCGTCCTGCACGCACTCCACCTCGATGCCGCCCGCCGCGCCCGCCGAGCCGACGGTCACCGACTCGATCGCGGCGCCGGCCACCGCCGCCGTCCAGCCGCTGCCGTCCACCTCGGCGGCCTGCGGCAGCCGGCCCTCCTCGGCCGCGCGCACCGCCGCCTCGCTCGCGTCCAGGCAGACCAGTGAGCCGTCGGTGGTCACCAGGTAGAGCCGGCCGTCGCGGTACTGCATGCTGTACGCCGAGCCGCAGCCGGTGCCGAGCTTCCACAGCCGGGTGCCGTCGGCCGCGAAGCAGTACACCGAGGAGTGGTTGTCGCCCGCGAACACGTAGCGGCCGTCGGGCGAGGCCGCGCAGGAGAACACCGGGGCGTCGCAGCGGTAGCGGGCCGCCTCGGAGCCGTCCGCCTTGCGCAGCCGGTGCACCGAGCCGCGCGAGGTGCCGGCGAACACCTCGTCGCGCTCCTGCCAGCCGAACAGCACCGCGCCGTCGGTGGCGGTGTGCCAGACCGGGGCACCGCCGCGCGCCGCGTACCGGGCCACCCCGCGCGAGTGGCCGTGGTAGACGCCGTCGCTGTCGCAGCGCACCATCCAGCCGTCGGTGCCCTCGGCCTTGCGGCGCCACTGGAACTCGTCCTCGTGGTCGACGGTGGTGATCCCGCCGCGCGCGTCGGCCACGCCGAGCACGCCGTCGTGGATGTCCAGCCAGTAGATGTCGACGTCCTCGGCTATCTCGTACGCCACCCGCGGCACCTTGCCGCCCAGGTCGTACACCTTGCCGTCGTCGCAGCCCGCGTAGATCCACCAGTCGTCGGCGACGATGCACTTGACGCCGTCCGGCAGGCCGAAGCGGCCGGTCACCTCGCCGTCGTGGGTGAGCGTGTAGACGTCGCCGCTCTCGTTGCCGACCCAGGCGTGCTCCTCGCCGACGAAGATGCCGAAGGCCGCGGCGCCCGAGCGGAAGCGCCACAGCACCGGCGCCTGCCGGGCCGTCGAGCGGCTGCTGACGATCGCCCGGCGCGTCACCTCCCGCCGCTGCCGCACCCCGCGCACCGCCGGGGCGTAGCCCTTGCGGACCTTCTCCCCGATCTTCTTGGCCGCGGCCGACGCGGCCTTCTCCGGCGAGGGGTAGCTGGTGGTCCTGACCTGGCCTCCCTCGCCGATCCGCCCGTAGGTGACGGTGACCTCCACCCCGCTGACCCGGACCTCGTAGAACTTGTGCGCGCTGCCGCTGTCCTCGGACAGCTCCAGGTAGGTCGACTGCTCGTCGGTGGCGGTGGCTGACATGGCGTGGGTCCCTTCCGGGCACGGCGTGACGGGGGTGCGGGGCGCGGCGGGCGGCCTCGTGTCCAGGCGCCCGGCGACACCTCAGAACCTAGCCGCCCGCACCGACAACGGTCCGACCGGGCCCGGGCCGCGCGGACTCTGCCCGAACGGACCTTCCGCCGCGGGCACCGCTCTGGCAGCATCGTCCGCTATCCGGTCACCAGGCACCGGCGGCCCGGGGGGAGCCGGCAGATGCAGGACCCGGCGCCACCCGCCGCAGCCGCCGCGCACCGCGGCCACCGGCCCGCGCGGTGGGTGCGCACCCGGCTGCGGGCCGCGCCCTGGACGGCGCTGCTGAACGCCGTCCTGGTGTTCGCGGTCGTGCTGCTCGCCGCCGGCCTGCCCCGCGGCGTCGACCGCGGCGAGGACGCCGCCCTGCGCGACTTCCTGCGCGACCGCGGCATCGACGCGACCAGCCTGGTCACCCACGCCGCGCTCCGCCCGGACGACACCGCCGCCCGACTGGCCACCGCCGCCGAGCAGTTGACGGCCCGCACCGGCGGGGAGTTCCGCGTCTCGGCGAGCGGACCGGTCCACGGCGTGCGGAGCAACCAGCCGCGGACCCTCACCGACCCGCAGCTGTCCAGGCCCGACGGCCCCTCCCCGAGACTCCAGCTGCGCTACCTCGCCGGGCTCGCCGAGCACGCCACCCTGACCGAGGGCCGGTGGCCGGCCGCCGCCCCCGCCGACCGGCCGCTGCAGATCGTGGTGTCGCAGACCACCGCCGAGAAGCTCAACATCCGGGTCGGCGACGTCCTCTCCCAGGAGCCGCTCCCCCGTCTCCCGCCCTCCCCGGGGACGGAGGTGGTCGGCACCTTCCGGGTCCGGGACGCGGCCGACCCGTACTGGACGGACGTCCACTGCCTCGACCGGCCCTGCCTCAGGATCCCCGACACCTTCGAGTGGAAGCGCTGGTGGGAGGCCACCGGCCTGACCAGCGGCGACGACCTGCCCCGCCTGCTCACCTGGGCGGACGGCGGACAGCTCTACTGGCGGCTGCCCGTCGACCCGGACTCGCTGCGCGCCGACCGGCTGCCGCAGGCCGAGCGGGAGCTCGCGAGCTACCTGACCGGCCCCACCGCCGCCCGGCTCGCCACCGAGACCGGCCGCGCCGACCTGCGCACCTTCTCCGACCTGCCCGAGCTGTTCGCCCTGGCCACCGCCCGGCGGGACGCCGCCGCGCCGTCGGCGGCGCTCGGCCCGGCCGGGCTGGCCGGCGTCGTCGTGGTCGTCCTGTGCCTGGCCGCCGCGCTGGCCGCCGACCGGCGCGGCCCCGAACTCCTGCTGCTCCAGGCCCGCGGCGGCTCCCGCCGGGGCGTGCTGCGGTGGCTGCTCGGCGAGGGCGCGACGCTCGTCCTGCCCGGCGCCGCGCTCGGGACACTGCTCGCCCTCCTGCTGCTGCCCACCCCGCGCTGGGGCGCCGCCCTGCTCGCCGGGACGACGGCCACCGCGTTCGCCCTGCTCGCCTTCCCGGCCCGGGCGCTCCTGCTGCTCGGCCCGCGCGCGGGGGCCGGCCGGGGCGCGCGGGGCGGCGGCGCGCGCCGGGTGGTCGGCGAACTCACCCTGCTCGCCGTCACCGCCGCCGCCGTGGTCGAGGTCCGCCGACGCGGCGCCGCCCCGCCCGGCGCCGGGATCGACCCGCTGCTCGTCGCCGCCCCGCTGCTGATCGCCCTCGGCACCGGCCTGCTGCTCGCCCGGCTCCAGCCGCCCCTGCTCGGCGCCCTCGCGCGGGCGGTCGGCCGGCGGCGCGGCACCGTCGGCTTCCTCGGGCTCGCCGGTGCCGCGCGGGGCACCGGCGGCCGCCCGCGCCCCGCCGTCCTGCCGATACTCGCGCTGCTGCTCGCCGTCACCACGGCCGGGTTCGGCGCCGACGTGCTCGCCGCCACCGACACCGGCCGCACCCGCGAGTCCCGGTACGCGACCGGCGGCGACGCCATGGTGAGCGCCCCCAAGGGCTACGGCCTGGCGGCGTCCTTCGCCGAGGCGGCCGGCCGGCTGCCGGGCGTGCGGGCCGCCACCGCCGTCACCCTGCTGACCGACGCGGCGGTGCTGCGCCCCGGCCAGCGCCACCTCACCATCAGCCTGGTCGTCGTCGACCCGCAGGCCTACGCCGAGATCTCCCGCTCCGTCGGCCGCGGCGCCTTCGACCCGGCGCTGCTCGCCGCCCCCGACGGCCCGCTCTGGCCGGCCGGGCGCGAGGTCCCCGTCCCCGCCCTCTACTCCCGCGGACTCGTCGAGCAGCTCGGCGGCCACGCCGGGGCGGAGCGGATCTACCTCAGCAGCACCGGCGAACTGCGCGCCCAGTACGCCGGCACCATCGACGCCACCCCGGCGCTGCGCGACTCCACCCATCCGTTCGTCGTCCTCCCGGCCGGCCCGGCCACCGCCCGCCTGCCCGAACTCCGGGACCACGGCCACTGGTTCGCCGTCGGCGACATCGACGAGCCGGCCGTCCGACGCCTGCTGCACGACCAGCCGGTGCACCCGCTGCTCGCCGACACCGCCCGGCTCACCGGCGTCCCGGTCGTCGGCCCGCGCCCCGAGGACATCCCGGACGGCTACCTGCTGAACACCTCCGCCGGCCTCACCGCCTCGCTCGCCGGCGACCCCCTCCAGCGCGCCGCCGACCGGGTCTTCCGGGCCACCACCGCCGGCGCGGGCGTGTTCGCCCTGATCGCCGCCCTGCTCACCCTGCTGCGCGCCGCCCCCGACCGCGCCGCCGCCCTCGCCCGGCTTCGCACCATGGGCCTGCGCCCGCGCCAGGGGCTGGCGCTCATCCTTCTCGAGGCCCTGCCGCAGACCCTGCTGGCGGCGGCCGGCGGCGTCCTCGCCTCCCTCGCCGCCGTCGCCCTGCTCGGCCCGGCCCTCGACCTGTCCGCCCTGATCGGCACCCGCGTACCGCCGGGCCTGCCGCTCCACCCCGCCGCCGTCCTGCCCCCGGCCCTCGCCCTCACCGCCCTGGTCGCCGCCGGCGTGCTCGCCGAGGCCCTGCTGACCGGCCGCCGCCGGATCACCACCGACCTGCGGATCGGCGACGCGCCCTGACGGCAGCCGGGCCTCCTACTGGCCGCCGAGCAGGTCGAGGACCCGCTTCACCGCCTCCAGGACGGGCGTGCCCACCGCGCCGATCGTCGCGGCGATCCCCGCGACGGCCAGCAGCGCCCGGTGCCGCTCGCCCGGGACCGCCTGCGGACCGACGGTGATGGCGGGCAGCACCTCGTCGATCGACTCCGCGGTCCTCGGCGCGGCCCCGTCCCGCAGCTGCCGCATCAGGTCCGTCAGCTCCCGGACCGCCGCCACCAGTTCCGCCGAGACCGGAGCTTCCGGCGTGCCCGGCGCATGGTGGTGCACGATGCCGGTGTTCCCGGTGCCGCCATGCATGTTCACCACGTCGCCGTGGAAGTGGTCGCCGCTCATCCGTTCACCTTCCCCGTGTTCCCGCTGCCGCCGTACATGTTCACGTTGTCGCCGAGGTGGTAGTTCCCGGTGTTGACCGTCAGCGACTCCACCCGCAGTTCGACCTCGGTCTCGGGGTTCTCCAGCGCGTACGACAGGAGCCGGACCGCCTCGCGGAGCCTGGCCTGGTCCGCGGTCCCGACCAGGGCGGTCGCGGAGCCGGCCGTGTCCACCGCCAGCACGGGCATCGACGGCGCGCGAAGGACGACGCCCAACTGCACGAGCCCGTAGCCCGCCCACCCGAGGGCGACCAGCCAGCCCAGTCCCCTGAGCGGTTCCACCTTCTCCCCGACGCCGAAGGGGAACGCGGCGCCGACGACGAGCAGCACGGCCAGCGTCAGCGACTGGACCAGGCTCCGCCCGAACTGCAGCACCGCCTCCTTGCGCTTGGGCAACAGCACGAAGCTGTACACCCGCACGATGGTGTGCAGCGGGTACACCGCACCGCCCACCCACAGCAGCCGCTTGCTCACCCGCAGGTCGACCGAGGCCGTGAGCACCGCCGACGGGCCGGTCGCCATCGGCAGCCGGCCCCGCTCGGAGCCGACCGTCGGCGGCCTGGACGGCGGCGGCGGCACCTGCCGCTCCGGGTCCCGCCAGGGACGGTCCGGCCCACCGCTGTTCTTCACGCTTCCCCCTCGCGCGTCGTCCCGTGTCCCGCCTCTCGCGGCGCCCCAAGGATGCACGATCCCCGGCGGGTTGACGAGGGTTTCGGGCGGACTCAGCCGACGGTGGCCAGGTACGCGCCGACCAGCTCCGGTGTGGCGAGCCAGGCGGCGTGGTCGGCGGGCTCGGCGTAGGTGTTGGCGAGCCGCCGGGCCACCGCCTCGTGCTCGGCGGCGGCCGCGAACACCGCCTGGAGGTGGTCGGGCATCGTCAGCAGCGCCGCCGTCAGCGCCACCCCGTGGCGGGCGTGCCGCTCCCAGAACTCCTCGAAGACCCCGGCCATCCACGCCGCGGTGAACGGCCCGTCCCCGCGCTCGACGATCGCCCGCAGGTACGCCTCCGCCGCCCGCGCCGCGCTGTTGGCGCCCTGCCCGGTGATCGGATCGTTCACCACCACCGCGTCCCCGATCCCCCACACGGCCACCCCGCCGCCCAGCTCCGCCACCGGCCGCCGCACCACCGGCGTCAGCGCGCCGTACAGCGAACCGCCGGCGTCGGTGGGCTCGGCCCGCGCCCACAGCTCCGCCTCCCAGGGCAGGTGCTCCGCCATCAACTCCCGCATCCGCCGCAGCTGTTCAGCGCCGTCCGGCCGGTCCGCGAAGCAGTCGAAGCCACTGCCCGGCAGCGCCTCCCAGAGCAGGATGTCGCACGGCCCCGAGAGCGTCAGCGCCGGCTGCAGGTACAACTCCCCCACCCCGGGCACCGCGTGCATCCGCGCCCGCGGCCCGGCCGCCGGGTCGGGCGCGCCCACCCCGTGCGCGTACAGCGCCGCCAACCGCCGCTGCGGCGCGTCGAACGGCGAACGGGCGGCGTCCCGTTCGAAGATCCCGGCCAGCTCGCCGCGCCCCGCCGCGACCACCGTCAGCTCGTTGGCCGCCGCCAACTCCCGCAGCCCGGCCAGGTCCAGCTCCCGGTACTCCACCCGCCCGCCGCGCTCCTCCACCAGCTCCAGCCAGCGCGCCGTCTTCACCCGCTGGTCCACCGACTGCGCCGGATCGTCCAGCGTCATGGTGAACTCCAGCGCCCGCAGCCCGGGTTCGGGCACCAGCACCGCGTCCACCGACCGCACCCCCGGGGCCTGCCCCTCCCACAGGTCCAGCCCCGCCGCCCGCTCGACCCGCAACGCCGGCCCGAACATCGCCTGCGTCGACATCACCGCCCCGCCCCGCACCTGCGCCGGCGTCCGCGCCGCCACCACCGTCACCTCGTACCCGCCCGCCCCCAACAGCCCCAACGCCACCTGCAACCCGGCCTGCCCCGCCCCGACCACCGCGATCCGACGCACCACGCATCCTCCATGTCCGCCCGGGCATCCCGGCAACGCCGCCGACACGCCCACCAGACGAGCAGCTTCCGCCGAACGCTCCCGCCGTGTCCAGACCGAGGCCCGCCCGCCACCCCCCTTCAGGGGCGCGGCGATTGGCGGGACGAGCTGGGGCGGACGATCAGCTCCGCGCGCAGTTCGACACCCTCGGCGGGGGTGGGTTCGCCGCGGACCTGGGCGAGGAGACGGGTGACCAGGACGGTGGCGATGGCACACCCACCAGACGAGCAGCTTCCGCCGAACGCTCCCGCCGTGTCCAGACCGAGGCGCGCCCGCCACCCCCCTTCAGGGGCGCGGCGATTGGAGGGACGAGCTGGGGCGGACGATCAGCTCCGCGCGCAGTTCGACGCCCTCGGCCGGGGTGGGTTCGCCGCGGACCTGGGCGAGGAGACGGGTGACCAGGGCGGTGGCGATGGCACGCAGGGGCAGGCGCAGCGAGGTGAGGGGCGGGCGGAGGTGGCGGGCGAGGGGGGTGTCGTGGAAGCCGGTGACGGCGAGGTCGCGGCCGATGTGCAGGCCCTCGGTACGGGCGGCCTCGTAGAGGTCGAGGGCGGCGAGGTCGTTGTCGGCGGCGAGGGCGGTGGGCCGGTCGGGGGTGCGCAGCAGGGTGCGCAGGTCGCCGTCGGCGGGTGGGGGGACCAGGGTGAGGCCGAGGCGGGCGGCCTCGCGGTGGAAGCCCTCGCGGCGGGCGGCCAGCCAGGGCAGGGGCGTGGGGGCGCCGACGAAGGCGACCCGGCGGTGGCCGCGTTCGGCGAGGTGGCGGGCGGCCTCGGCGGTGGCGGCGGCGTTGTCGATGTCGACCCAGTGCGGCGGGAGGTCGGGGCCGGTGCGGCCGAAGGCGGCGAAGGGGATGCCGAGGCGGGCGGCGTGGGCGGCGCGGGCGTCGTCGGGCAGGACGTCGGCGAGGACGAGTCCGTCGACCTGGCGGGCCGCCACCACGGCGTCGATCGCCGCCCGGGCGTGCTGCTCCCCCGCCGCCGGGCGGAGGAGCAGCACGTGGTGGCCCTCGGCGCCGGCGGCGTCGACCAGGGCTTCGAGGAAGCCGGCCATCAGCGGGTTGGGGTCGTGCGGGTCGTCGACCGGGGCGAGGTAGCCGAGGGTGCGCCGCTCGCCGGTGCGCAGCGACCGGGCGGACTGGTCGGGCCGGTAGCCGAGCCGGTCGATGGCGGCGGTGACCCGGGCGAGGGTGTCCGGGTGGACGCGCTGCGGGGCGTTGAGCGTGTTGGAGACGGTCTGCCGGGACACCCCGGCCGCGCGGGCGACGTCCGCGACGGTGGTGGCGCGGCGGGCCGGACGCGGTCCCGGGGTGGTCATCGGCGCTCCTCGGACAGGGGCGGGGCCGCTCAGACCCGGCGGAGGGTCAGCAGGCCGCCCCGGGGGACGTGGACGGTGGCCCCGCCGTCGAGTTCGACGGTCGAGGTGCCGACGGTCCGGCCGCGGGCGTCCTGGACGGTGGCCTGCGCGCTGCCGTGGCCGCCCGCCAGGCGGACGTCCGGGTCGGCGTCGGCGTTGGCGACCAGCAGGGTACGCCACTGGCCCGCGGCCGCCACCGGCAGCGCCGCGTAGCGGCCGACGACCACCTCGCCGTCCCCGACCGCCGTCACCATCGGGTAGCCGAGGTCCGGCCGGGCCGGGCGCAGCGCGCCGAGCTGCAGGGTGTCGGTGTGCGCGCGGGCGACGCCCAGCCAGAAGGCGAGCGCCTCCCGCTGCCCGGCACTCTGCGCGGCGAGGTCGACGGAGATCTGCGGCACGCCGAACAGGACGTTGATCAGGTGGCAGGCGACCTGTTCGGCCGGTTCGGTCGGGTGCCACATCAGCATGTCGGAGTGGACGGCGAGCGGCCCGGCGATCAGCCGGGTGTCGACGATGCGCTGGCGGTTCTCGTGCGGGCTGAGCGGGCAGTCGGTGGCCCGGACCATGGTGGCGTAGGGCCACAGGCCGGGGCTGACGTAGGGCTGGCGGTGTTCGATCACCGCCTCGGGGTTCACGGCGTCGATCCGGCGGCGGATCTCGCCGAGCAGCCGGCGCACGCCCTCGTCGACGGTGGCGCAGTCGGCCTCGGGGCCGGGGGCGGGCGGGTCCTGGACGCCGAACCAGTCGACGAAGTCGACCTTCAGCCCGTCCATGCCCCACTCCTCGGCGGCGCGGGCGAGCCGGTCGGCGAGGTGGGCGCGGACCTGCGGGTAGCGGGGGTCGACGACGACGGCGCCGAGGTGGCCCGCGTCGGCGAGCGCGTACGGGGAGAGGGCGTCCCAGGCGGCGCTGTCCTTGCCGATGAACGGCAGGGCGTACCACAGGAGGTAGCGCACGCCGAGGTCGTGGACGCGGGCGACGTGGGCGGCGGTGTCGGGCAGCGAGCGGGGTTCCCAGTCGCCGCAGTGGGCGTAGCCGCGGGTGCGGTCGGTGGTCATCCAGCCGTCGTCGACGATGATCGTGTCGAGGCCGAGGTCCTTGCCGAGGGCGGCCTGGTGTTCGACGGCCTCGGGGGTGATGTTCTGGTGCAGCGCGTACCAGGTGGAGTAGGCGGGACGGCGGGCGGCGTCCGGGACGTGCGGCGGGCGGTCGGCCCCGGCGGCACCGGCGGCCCACCAGTCGGCGAGGTCGGCGAGGCTCTGGGCGAAGTGCCGGCCGGAGGTGTCGATGCGGACGGTGAGCCGCCCGGCGGCCTGGACCCAGAAGCGGAACTCCCCGCTCTCCTCGACGACGCCGGCGCTGGCCAGGGCGTCCTCGCGGTCGGCGGCGAACGCGCAGCGCGCGGTGTCGCCGGTGCCGACCAGGGCGGCGACGGGGGCGCCGCGGGAGAGGGTGGTGCGGCGCGGGGCGCTCCAGGCGGCGGGCAGCCAGCCGGTGCCGCGCGGTTCGGGGGTCCAGAAGGAGGTGACGTCGGTGCAGGGCAGGCGCCATTCGATCCGGACGTCCCCCGGAGCGTCGTGGCCGGCGTCCTCGGCGGTGGCCGCGGCGGTCACCTCGACGACGTCGGCGGCGATGGTGCGCACGCTCGCGGTGCCCGTGACCAGCAGTTCCAGCCGGCCGGCGGCGAGGCCGGGCACGGCGAGCGGACGCGGGCGGGCGGTGGTGGCGGCGGCGTGCGGCTCCCAGATCTCCGCGGCCGCCGTGCCTTCGGCGTTCTCCGTCATGGTTCGGTTCAGCCTTTCGTGGCGCCGGCCAGCAGGCCGGAGATGAACTGCCGTTGGAGGACCAGGAAGAGGACCATCATCGGCAGGGTGGACAGCGCGGTTCCGGCGAGGATCAGGCCGTAGTCGGTGTTGGCCTTCATGCCCTGGAGGGTCGCGAGCGCGACCGGCAGGGTGTGCATCTCGGGGGTGCGCAGGGCGATCAGCGGCCAGACGAAGTTGTTCCACGAGCCGAGGAACAGGAAGATCCCCAGCGCGGCGAGCACCGGCCGCATGACCGGCACGACGACGCCGAACAGCACCCGGATCTCCCCGGCGCCGTCGACCCGGGCGGCGTCGAGCAGTTCGTCGGGCATGCTCGCCAGCGCCTGGCGCATCAGGAAGATGGCGAACGGCACGCACAGGCCGGGCAGGATCAGGCCCTGGTAGCTGTCGAGCAGGCCGAAGGACATCATCATCTTGAACAGCGGGACGAGCATCACCTGGTCCGGTACGACCAGCGTGGACAGCAGGACGGCGAACAGCGCCGTGCGGCCGCGGAAGCGGAACTTGGCGAAGGCGTAGCCGGCGAGCAGCGCCACGACGAGCGCGCCGACGGTCTGGATCCCGGACACCAGCAGCGAGTTGAGCACGACCCGGCCGATGCCCACCCGGTCCTGGAGGTGCCGCAGGTTCTCGCCGAGGTGGGAGCCGGGCAGCAGGTGGGGCGGCCAGTCGAAGATCTCGGTGTCGCTGTGGGTGGCGGCGACCACCAGCCAGTAGAAGGGGGCGACGGACAGGCCGGCGACGGCGGCGAGCAGCAGGGTCGTCGGCCAGCCGCGCAGCCGGCGGCGCCGACCCGCGGGGGCGGCGGGCGTGACCGGCGCGGCAGGGGCGGCGGTCGTCATTCGCGTTCTCCCATCAGGCGCATCTGGACCGCGCCGAGCACCGCGACGAGCAGGGTGAGTGCGTAGGCGATGGCGGAGGCGTAGCCGAAGTCGAAGTAGCGGAAGCCGTTGTCGTACAGGTACATGGACACGGTGAGGGTCGCGTTGTCGGGGCCGCCGCGGGTGAGGACGTACGGCTCGTCGAACAGCTGGAGGGTGCCGATGGTGGAGAGCACCACGGTGAACAGCACCACCGGCCGCAGCGCGGGCAGGGTGACCGAGAGGAACCGGCGCACCGGTCCGGCGCCGTCGACCATCGCGGCCTCGTACAGCTCCTTGGGGATGCCCTGCAGGCCCGCGAGGTAGATGACGGCGTTGTAGCCGGTGTAGTGCCAGGTCAGGACGAGGACGATGGCCATCTGGGACCAGAAGCCGCTGCCGAACCAGTTGACGGCGGGCAGGCCGATCGCGGCGAGCGTCTTGTTGACGGCGCCGTTGTCGGTGTTGAGCAGGAACGCGAACAGCACCCCGGTGGCGACCAGGCCGGTGACGGAGGGCATGAAGACGCCGAGCCGCCACACGGTGCGCCAGCGGACCAGGGCCGCGTTGAGGCCGACCGCCAGCAGCAGGGCCAGCGCGAGCATCACCGGGACCTGCACGACGAGGATCCGGCCGGTGTTGCGGAGCGCCGTCCAGAACAGCGGATCGTCCAGCAGCCGCCGGTAGTTGGCGAGTCCGGCGCTGTGGGTGGCGCTGCCGGAGCCGCCGGTCAGCGACAGCAGCATCGAGGAGACGATGGGGTAGGCCTTGAAGACGCCGAAGAGCACCAGTGCGGGCGCGAGCAGCAGGTAGGGCACGGCCCGGCGGCGCAGCCGGGCGCGGCGGACCCGGGCGTTCGGGAGCGGGGTGCTCGCGAGCGGGGTCCGGTCGGCCACCGAGGGGACGGCGGAGGTCACTTGAGCTTGCGCCCGGTCTGCTGGGCCAGCTGCTTGGCGGCCTCCTGGAGCGCCTCGGCCGGGTCGGCGCCCTTGGTGAGCACCTTGCTCTGGGCGTCGCTGACGAGCTTGAGCGCGCGGGCGAAGTCGCCGGAGTAGTTGGTGGCGTCGCCGCCCTCGGCGAGCAGGTCGGTGAAGGTCTTCAGGACCGGCTGGCCGCCGTAGTAGGCGCTCGGCTCGCTGTAGACCGGGTCCTGGTAGGCGGCGGTGAGCGCGGGGAAGACGCTGCCGGCCTTGAACATGGCGTTGACGGCGTCGGGCCGGGTGAGCGCGTACTCGACGAACTTCCAGGCGGCGGCCCGGCGCGGGCTGGAGGCGGCGACGGCGAGGTGGGTGGAGTTGACCAGGGCGGTGCGCTTGCCGCCGGGGGTGACGGCCGGGGGCCGGGTGAGCCGCCAGTTGCCGCTGAGGTCGGGGAACTTGGTCTCGATGAAGTGCGCCGCCCAGGAGGGCTGCGGGCCGGCGCCGAGCTTGCTCTCCTTCATCTGGGCGCGCCAGACGGTGGAACCGGGGGTCTCCAGGACGAGGCCGGCGTCGTTGAGGCGCTTGACGACGGTGAGGGCGCGGACGCACTCGGGCGCGGTGAGGGTGATGTCGCCCTGGAGGTCGAAGAAGAACACGCCCTGCTGCTGCATCAGGGCCTGCAGGAAGTCCACGTCGGGGCCGGGAGTGCCGGTGCGGTTGAGGCCGACCAGGCCGACGCCGGGGTTGGCGGCCTTGAAGGCGTCGGCCGCGGCGATCACGTCGTCCCAGGTCGCGAAGGTGGTCGGGTCGAGGTTGGCCTTGTCGAACATGTCCTTGCGGTAGAAGAAGCCCTGGGCGTTCACCTCCCAGGGCAAGGCTCGGGCCCGTCCGGCCTTGTCGGTGACGACCGGCCACAGGCCGGGGGTGAACTTGTCCTTGTGGGCGTCGGCGCCGAGGGCGGAGAGGTCGGCGAAGCCGTTGGGGAACTTCTCCAGGTAGCCGGGCAGGTAGTCGCAGCCGATGTGCAGTACGTCGGCGAGGCCCTGGCCGCCCGCCGCCAGGCCGACGGTGATCTTGTCCCAGATGGCCGGGTTGCCGACGTCCTGGACGTCGACCTTGATGCCGGGGTTGTCCTTCTCGAAGGCGGGGACCACGCCGCGCAGGGCCTCGGCGGCACTGGTCCAGGACCAGACGGTGACGGTGCCGGTGGCGGCGTCCCCGCCGGAGGAGCCGGCGCCGTCGGAGCTGCCGCAGGCCGAGAGGGCTCCGCCGGCGGACAGGGCCAGCAGGCCGGCGCCGGAGGCGCGCAGCAGGTCGCGGCGGGTGAGGTGTGACATGGCAGGCCTTTCCAAGGGGGGTGAAGGGCGGAGGAAGAGGGCGTGCTGGTGGGTGGCTGGTGCGGGGGTGTCCGCTCAGGCGACGCGGACGCCCCGCCGGACGCGGCCGAGCGCCTCGGCGAGCGGCTCGGCACTCTCGGGGTCGGTGCTGGCGTGCGGCGACAGCCGGATCCAGCCTCCGCGCAGGGTGGTGGCGAGGCCGGCGGCGGTGAGTGCGCCGTGGACGGCCGCCGGGTCGGCGCCGGGCAGCCGCAGCCGGCCGATGCCGCTGCCACCGCCGTCGCCGGACCCAGGAGCGTTCGGACCCTCCGGCCCGCCCGGCCCGTCCGGCCCGCCGTCGGTCTCGGCGCCGGCGGCGCGGGCGGCGGCGAGCAGTCCGCCGAGCACCTCGCCGATCCGGGCCTCGATCCGGGCGGGGCCGGTGGCCCGCACCAGCGCGAGCGCCGTGCCGAGGGCGGCGACGGCGGGGCCGTCCGGGTTGGTGAGGGTGTGGGCGACGGCGCCGGGCCGGGGCGGGCACGGATGGGCGGGGGCCTCGATCGGGTCGAGGACGCCGGACCAGCCGCCGAGCCCGGGCCCGAGGCGCCCGGCGACCCGGTCGCGGACCATCAGCACGGCCGCGCCCCAGCCGGCCCGCAGCCACTTCTGGCCGCCGGAGGCGAGCACATCGGCCGCGTCGGCGGCGATGTCGACGGCGCCGAGGGCCTGGACGGCGTCCACCACCAGCACCCGGTCCGGGCCGATCAGCTCCTTGAGGCCGGCCAGGGGCGCCCGGAAGCCGGTGGCGGCGTCCACCGCGCAGACCGCGACGGCGCGCACCCGCTCGTCGAGGTGGGCGCGGACGGTGTCGACGGTGAGCGGGCCGTCGAGCTGGCGCACCGACAGTCCGCCGTTCTCGGCGGCGCGCAGCCACGGGTAGAGGGCGCCGGGGAAGTCGGTCCGTGCCACCAGCACGGTGCCGTCCGCGCCGCCGGACCCGCGACCGAGCGCATGGGCGGCGGCGAAGAGCCCGTGCGAGGTGGAGCTCACGAAGGCCACCTCGTGGGGCGCGCAACCGAGCAGCTCACCCGCCGTCGCGGCGGCCGTGACGGCCTCCGCGTCGAGGCGGTCCAGCGCGGCCCAGCCACGGCGGTGGAGCCGGTCAGCCTCACGGACGAGCACCCGGCGGACCCGCTCCGACACCGGCCCGAACCGGGCGAAGTCCAGGTAGCCGAACGGTTCGGCGAACTGCGCCAGGTAATCACGCATGACTCTCCCCCACCTTTGGGGCGATTTGAACGTTCAAATCACACACAAACAAACAGAACCGATCAACACCGAACGAGCGGGAGCCAGCAAACGCCCCTGGTCGAGTCCGCGTCAAGACCCGTGCGGCCGAAACGGGCCGGTCGAGACCCTCTCGTTACCCGCGCCCTACACCCACCCGACGCCCACCGGATGCCCGCCCGAAAGCCTCTTGCGCAATGCAATTTGACATTACTATTTTACTGATGACGGGTCGAGAGCAACCCACGCCGATCCGTTGCCCGCTCAACTTCCGCGCGACTCTCCGCGGTCCTGGTGCTCCCCCACGCCCTCGGCCCGTACCACACCCAGTGCCGCGCACCCCCACACCCTCACTGGAGAACTGGTGTCAGCCACCCCACGTCTGCGCACAGTCCTGCTCGCGGCGGCCCTCGCCGCCACCCTCGCGGCCCCGCTCGTGCAGAGCGCCCAGGCCGCCACGCCCGGCTCCGTCCCCACGGCGGCCACCGCCCCGTCCACCTTCGGCGAGGCCGCCGGCCACCAGGCCGGCCCGACGGGCGACGTCGCCCACGGGGCCTCCTCCACCGGCCTCCCCGGCCCCGAGGGCGCGCCGGGCAGCGAGACCCGCCAACCGACGACGACCGCCGGGCAGCCGGTCGCCGACCCGTCCGACCTCACCACCGCGACCGCGGCGCCGGCCCCACTCGCCGCCGACACCGGCGCGGCCTGCTCCCTCGCCTCCTTCACCGCCCTCTCCCCCGGCGCCCTGGCCGACTTCCTCGCGGACCGGTCGCACAGCTACGAGGGCTGCCTGCTCCCGCTGCTGCGCAACTGGAGCCCCGAACTCACCAAGGTCCTCACCCCGGCCCACGTGCGCGCCGTCGCCGAGCGGATCACCACGCTCGCGCCGCGCGTCGACAGCGCGAACACCCTCAACCAGCAGGAACTCTGGTACTTCCTGCACGTCGCCGTCCTGTTCGACTTCGACCACGCCGAACTCGACATCAACGACGACACCACCATGGACGCGATCGAGGGCGCGATCGCCGCCTACACCGCCAACCCCCGGGTCTTCGAGCCGACCGAGGCCGCCGGCTACGCCATGGGCGAGCTGCTCCAGACCTCCACCGCCCCCAAGCTGCGCCCCGACCGCCTCCCGCTCACCGAGCGGGTGCTGCGCCAGTACGCCACCGCCGGCAGCCCGTACATCGGCAACCGCGGGTGGAACTGGGCGCTGCAGAGCTCGCTCCAGATCAACTTCCAGGGCGTCAACAACGCCAGCGAGGACGGCGGCGACTTCCAGACGGCCGCCGCCGCCAATCCGGGCTACCGGCACGCCATCCGCGACTTCGCCACCTACACCCACCTCAAGGGCACCGACACCGAGTGGGCCGTCGGCGACGCCATGAACGAGTACGCCCGCCTCGCCACCGTCGCGGCGCTCAAGCCCGAGATGAAGGCCGAGGTCGGCGGGGTCATCACCACCGTCCGGAACAACTTCGGCCGGCTCAGCCGCCCGTGGCTCAACGTGGCCGTCCCGGTGAACGACTTCGGCCTCTGCCAGCCGTACGAGGCCTGCCGGGCCGACCTGATCCAGCACTACTTCCCGAACACCTACAGCTACGACAACGGCACCCTGGTCATCCGCACCGCCCTCGACAAGGCCACCGCCGACCAGCTCTACTACGCCACCAAGCAGGTCAAGGCCCAGTTCTTCCGCACCATCGGCACCGACCAGCCGCTCGCCGACGACACCCACCCCGTCCTCACCGTGCAGCTGTACGACACCAAGACCAACTACAAGTGGCTGCAGTACCTGCTGTTCGGCATCAGCGACGTCGAGAACGGCGGCATGTTCATCGAGGAGAGCTCCACCTTCTACACCTACCAGCGCACCAGCGACGAGTCGTACTTCAGCCTGGAGGAGCTCTTCCGGCACGAGTACACCCACTACCTCAACGCCCGCTGGGCCATCCCCGAGAGCGGCTACACCACGCGCTGGCCGAGCGACGCCACCTTCGCCATGAACGAGGGCACCGCCGAGTACTTCGCCGGCGCCACCGCCAAGGACGGCGTCAAGGCCCGCAAGTACATGGTCCGCCAGATCGCCTGGGACGACCGCGACGGCAACCCGCGACTGACCGTCGACCAGATCCTGCACGCCAGCTGGCGCGGCCTCGGCTTCCGCGTCTACCCGTACGCCGCCACCTTCTTCAACCTGCTCGGCGAGCGCCACCCCGACCAGCTCGCGGAAATGTACCGCCTGCTGCGCGCCGACGACCTCGACGGCTACAACGCCTGGCGCGACCGCCTCGGCAGGGACGCCGGCCTCCAGCGCGAGTACACCGCCTACCTCGACGCCGAGATCCCGCGCGTCGACGACCTCTACGTGCCGGACACCGGCTTCACGCCCAACGGCCAGCTGCGCTTCGCCTACGCCTCCGAGGTGCAGGACGCCTTCGCCCGCGCCACCCAGAACGCCCCGGTCTGCAAGGACAACGCCGACTGGAACAACACCATGCGGTTCACCTGTACCGGCCGGATCACCACCAACCTCAACAACACCCTGGGCGCCGGGCGGATCCGCGAGTCGATGGCCGACACCGTCGACTACTTCCTGCTCACCCGCGCCGGCACGGCCGCCAACAACCTCGCCGACATGAACTGCTGGTTCGGCAAGATCGACGTCTGGCCCACCGGCCAGGCCGGCACCGCCGACTACACCTGCGAGGGTCCGCTCCGCCGCTGACCTCGCCCTCTCGCCGGAGAACCGAGCCGCCCCCCACCGGCCCGGTTCTCCTACGGGCGGCACACCCTCCGGGCTCAGAGGCCGGCGCCGCTGCCCGTGGGGCTGACCGAGGTGCCGCAGTTGTTGATCGGGATGAACCCGTAGGCGATGATCACGGCCGGGTGGGCGCAGATCCACCCCCCGACGCCGAAGACGGCGCGCAGGGCGGCGCCGTGCGGGTTGGCGCCGGTGAGCTCGGGGGTGCGGAAGATGTGCCAGAGCAGGCGGCCGTACGCGGTCGCGGCGAACGCGGGGTTGATGCTCTGCGAGGTGTTGAGGGGCGCGATGCCGTTGATGCTGCGGAGGGTGAGCGGACCGGGCGACTCCACCACCGTGCCGTGGCCGCGGTACACCTGGTCGACGTAGACGCCGATCGAGTAGGGGAACACCACGTCGACGTCGTTGAGCAGCGGGTCGGTGCCGCGGTCGTTGCGCGGGCCGGAGATCACACAGGCACCGGGGATGATCACCGTACTGCCGCCGAGCGCCCTCAGGAACGCCGTGCGGGTGTCCGAGCCCGCCTGCGGCAGCACCGGCTTGATGGCGGCGTTGCCCAGCGACGGGTCGATCTGGGCCCAGTTGGTGATGGTGCACTCGTAGATGCCCTTGAGCTGGGCGGTGCTCAGGTTCGCCGGCGCGTGCCCGCCCGCCTTCGCCGACCAGCCGACCGCGTCCCGCGCGAACGGCACGAAGCTGTACGACGTCGGGTCACCGACCACCGTCCCGCGCGAGGAGCGGGAGTAGTCCAGGGTCGCGCCGGTGTTGTTGATCAGCGCGTTGAACCCGGCCCCGCTGCCGTCGGGCCGCGCGATGGTCGTCGCACCGGCCTTGGGCGTGATCGGGCTGTACCCCGTCGCGTCCCAGCTGTAGAGCCGAGGCTGTCCGGCGGTGAGGGAGGCGTTGTAGTCACCGGACGTCTGGTTCATGAACCCCTGCGTGGTGTCGACCCCGACCCCCACCATGTCGGTGGCCGCCGGGACCACCCCGAACGGCGGATCGGCCACCGCCACCGGCGCCAGCACCCCCACCGCACACACCGCAGCCGCAAGCCCCGTCGTCACACGGGCAGCCATCGAACGCATCGAAGATCCCTCCCGGACATCACCCACCCGACCCCACCGGCCGGAGGTGCGCCCATCTTCACCACCCACCCACCCCCCGACAACACCTCGGCCCACCCAACTCCTGGCTCCACCACCTCAGTTGGAGGCAGCTACCAGCCCACATCCGGCCCTTCCCGCGCTCCTGGCCGCCAAGAGTTCTTCCCCCGGCCACCCGGCCCCGGGGGCCGACCGGCGAACTCCCGGGCCACGGCGTCCCGTTCGGTCGTCTCCGCCCCCTTCCACGAAAGCCCTTTGCCGCCGCTTGAACATCCGGGCACCGGCGGTGCCAGACTGGAGGCAGGGCTTCAGGGGCGGATGGCCACGGCTCCGTAGCAGGAGGCCTCTGCGTCCGTGATGTGTTCGGTGTCGCCGGCGAGTTCCGGGTACCAGCGCGGAGTGGCGACGACGCCCGGTTCCATGAGGTCCCAGCCCGTGAAGAACCGCGTGACCTCGTCGCGGGTGCAGGCGGCGACGGGGGTTCCGGCGGCGGTGTAGACCTGGATGAGCCGGGCGGTCTCCTCGGGCGCGAAGTCCGGGGTGACGTGACTGATCACCAGCGCGGAGCCGCTGGGCAGTTGCGCCTTGAGGCCCTCGGTGATCCGGTGGGCGTCGGACGGCACGAAGTGCAGCAGCGCGTTCATGCTGAGCGCGATCGGCCGGGTGAAGTCCAGGATGCCGCGGGCCGCGTCCAACAGCTCGCCGGGCGCGCGCACATCGGCCTGGACGTAGGCGGTGACGCCCTGTTCGGTGCCGCGCAGCAGCGCCTGGGCGTGGAGCAGCACGATCGGGTCGTTGTCGGCGTAGACGATCTTGGCGTCCGGTGCGGCCGACTGCGCGACCTCGTGCAGGTTCGGCGAGGTGGGGATGCCGGTGCCGATGTCGAGGAACTGCCGGATGCCGGCCTCGGCGAGCAGCTTCGTCGACCGGCGCATGAAGGCGCGGTTGGCCCGCGCGGCGGTCCGGGCGTAGGGGAAGACCGCCAGGGCCCGCCCGGCGGCCTCCCGGTCGGCGGGGAAGTTCGTCGTGCCGCCGAGGTAGTAGTCGTACATTCGCGCCGAGTGTGCCAGGTGGATGTCGAGATTGACCTCGACGTCGTCGATCCGGGCGGTGCCGTCCGTCATGTGCTTCCCCCTGAGTCCGTCATGTGCTTCCCCCCTGATAGGTCGTCGACCCGCCGCGCGCCGGGACAGGCCCGATCTGTGTCCGCGCCACCGTGGCGAACGGGTGGCGAACCCCCTGGCGCGGCCGCATCCACTATGCCCACACGTCCGAACGGCCAATCAAGACCGCCACCGGCGGCGGCGCGCCTGTACGGGAGGACGACTGAAACAGATCATATGGCAGCCCACTTCGACCGTGTTCGAGCAGAAACCCATCGTCATCCGCCGCGCCTTCTGTCTGATCTTGAAACCCTTTGCCCCTCCTTAACATCTCGGCACCTAATACGCCTTAATGTTCCTACGGGGGACGCGAGTTCCCGCTGTGACCGCCGTACGGCCGTGGGCGCCCCCACAGTCGGCGGCCTGTGCCGGGCGGCGACCGACAGGGTGCCGCGGGGGAGGAATGGGACGTGACCGAGAGCGACTGGGTGGTCGGCGACCGGGACCGCCTGACGTTCGACGCGTTCTGCGACACACACGGGAAGGCCTGGATCGGGTTCGCCCGCGCGCGCCTTCGCGACGACGACGCCGCCCACACGGTGGTGGAGCTCGCGAAGGTCCGCGTGTGGGGGGAGTGGGCCCGCATCCTGCGGGAGAAGATCCCGCCGTTCCACGCCTGGGCGATCCTCAAGGAGGAGATCGGCGCGTCCCTGGCGGGAATGATGATGAACGGCGAGCCGCTGCCCACCCAGGCGAGCGCCCCGGGGTGGGTCTACGCGGTGCGCAGCGCCGCCGAGCGGGCGCAACACCTGATGGAGACCTCGGGCAGCAACGAGCAGCTGTACGCTGCGCTGGGGCGGCTGTCCGAGCGGCGCCACGACGTGATCGTGCTGCGGTACCTGCTCGACCTGCCGGACGAACAGATCGCCGACTACCTGGGGACGACGGAGGCCAACGTGCGCTCGACCGCGAGCCAGGCCCTCGACCGGCTGGCCGCGTCGCTCGGCGGCCGGCGGGGAGCGGGCCGGTGACCATCGAACACGACCGCGCCCTGCACCCGAACATGGCCGGCGTCCACCCGCCCACCCGGTCCCCGCGACCGCAGCCCGGCGGTGCCGGCGTGTCCTGGGACCGGCTGCTGACCGCCCCGACCCCGCTGTCCTCCGACCACCAGCAGGCCGCCCACGAACTCGACCTCGCCGCCTCCCTGGTCCTCGCGATGCCGTCCGCCGCGGCCTCCCTGGGCCTGCTCGTCGACGGCGAACAGATCCACCCCGAGGGCGCCCTCGTCCTCGGCGCGCTGCTGTACGTCGCGGGCCACCGCGACGGCGCCCAGTTCTGGTGGCAGTTCGCGGCCGGCGGCGGCTCCTACACCTCCGCGTCCTTCCTCAGCCTGTTGCACCGCAGCCTCGGGGAGTTCCTGGACGCGGAGGTCTGGCGCCAGCAGGCCGAAGCACTGGCCACCACCCCCCGCACCCCGCAACGCGTCCTGGGCTCCACGCGCGCCCTGCTGCCGGCCAAGGTGCTCACCGACATCCTCGCCCGCTGCCACTACGGCCTCGACGTGAAGCTGCCGCCCCGCCTCGCGGCCGTGATCCACCAGCTCCCCGTCGCCGGCGACGACCCCGACTACGGCGAACTGCCCCAGCCGAGCGCCACCCTCGTCCGCGACCTGACCGGCGAGCCGTAGCGCCCGTCCGACCCCGCCCCCTCGTCCACGACCCGCTCGCGGGCGGGGAGTGGACACAGGCGATCCCACTCCTCCCCGTCCTCGGCGACCTGGCCGTCGCACACATCTGCCGTGACGGCTCGTCCCCAGGTCAGCGCTCCCGCCCCCGGGACTTCAGCGGGACGTCGGGCAGCTCCGGCGCCCTCAGCCGGGCGCCGTCGTAGCCGTGGACTTCGCCGAAGCGGGTGCCGGTCTCCCAGTCGTTTCGGGCTTGGAGGATCTCCTCGCCGGTGCGGCCGATGAAGTTCCACCACATGACGAGTTTCTCGGCGAAGGGTTCGCCGCCGAGGAGGAGGAAGGTGGCGTCGGTGTCGGCGTGGAGGGGGAGGTGGTGGCGGCCGGTGCCGAGGTAGAGCATGGCGCCGGGGTCGAGGGGGACGGAGTCGACGGTGAGGGTGCCGGACATGGTGAGGACGGCGTACTCGAAGTCGGGGTCGAGGGGGAGGCGGAGGTTCGCGCCGGCGGTGAGGGTGAGGTCGGCGCCGACGAGGGGGGTGTGGGTGGTGCCCGGGGAGGTGGCGCCGTCGAGGGTGCCGAGGATGACGGTGGCGGTCAGGCCCGGGGCGGTGACGGTGGGCAGGTCGGGGTGGTGTTCGAAGGCGGGTTCGCGGTGGCGGTGGGCGTCGGGCAGGGCGACCCAGAGCTGGGCGCCGTGCAGGAGGGGGGCGTGCGGGCGGGGGGACTCCTCGCTGTGGGAGATCGCCCGGCCGGAGGTCATCAGGCCCAGCTCGCGCGGGCGCACGGTCCGCAGGCTGCCGAGGCTGTCGCGGTGCAGCACCTCGCCGGCGTGCAGCCAGCTGACCGTCTGCAGGCCCATGTGCGGGTGCGGGGGGACCTGCATGCCCGGCTCGTCCGCGATGTCGTCCGGACCGTAGTGGTCCACGAAGCACCACGCCCCCACCATCCGCCGGCCCATGTTCGGGAGGAGGCGGCGCACCACCGTGCTCTCGCCGAGCTGGACCCGGCGGCCGGTCAGCAGGTCGCGGACCGGACCGCGGTCGGCCTCGCCGCCGCAGGTGGTCGGGGCGGGCCTGACGTCGAGGTTGCTCATGGGGCGGTCACCACCGTGCGCGTCGGGCCGGGGCGGGTCGGGGTCGGGGAGCGCCGTCCCCGGCCGGAGGGGTCGTCGCAACGATCCTCCACCAGGGCCCGGCGATCCTCCACCCGGGGCCGCCCGGCCGGGGCCCAGTGCCAGCGGGCCCAGTGCCGGCGGACCCAGTGCCGGCGGGTTCAGTGCCGGCAGGCCCACCAGGCGTCGGCGCTCGCGCCCTCGGCGAGCGTGCGCAGCTTGGCGACCGCCTCGGCCGGGTCCTCGGCGCCGTACACCGCCGAACCGGCGACGAAGACGTCCGCGCCGGCCTCGGCGCAGCGCTCGATGGTGCTCGCCGAGACGCCGCCGTCGACCTGGAGCCACAGCTCCAGCCCGTGCTTGGCGATCAGCTGCCTGGCCCGGCGGATCTTCGGCAGCATGATGTCCAGGAACGCCTGGCCGCCGAAGCCCGGCTCGACGGTCATGATCAGCAGCATGTCCAGCTCGGGCAGCAGGTCCTCGTACGGCTCGATCGGCGTGGCCGGCTTGAGCGCCATCGAGGCGCGGGCACCCATGGCCCGGATCTCGCGGGCGAGGCGGACGGGCGCGGCGGCGGCCTCGACGTGGAAGGTGACCGAGCCGGCGCCCGCCTCGACGTACTGGGGGGCCCAGCGGTCCGGGTCCTCGATCATGAGGTGGCAGTCGAGCGGGGTGTCGGTGGCCCGGGCCAGCGACTCGACGATCGGGACCCCGAGGGTGAGGTTGGGCACGAAGTGGTTGTCCATCACGTCGACGTGCAGCCAGTCCGAGCCCCGCACGGCCTCGGCCTCCTGGGCGAGCCGGGCGAAGTCCGCGGACAGGATGCTGGGGTTGATCTGCGCCATGGGGCCTGTTACCTCTTCTTGCCTTCGTGCCGTCTGCGAGGGATCGGGCGTGCACGGGGCGCGCCCCGGTCATCATCTCGTGCACCGTCGGCCGCGTGTCACCACCGAGACCTCCTCGTGACCGTCATCACACCCCTGGCAGGGTTATCGTGACCGCCGCCGTGGTCATCAGCCAGTACGACTACCTGCACAAGAACACCCGTACGGCGCGCCCGCTCCCTCCCCTCCCTGAGGAAGGTTCTCCCTTGGCCGATCTCGTCCACCCCGCCCGGGCCCTGTGGTGGCTCTTCGAACCCGTGCACGCCGTCACCTACTTCACCCCCGAGGGCCTCGGTGCGTTCGAGGCGGTGGGCCTGCGCGGTGTCGCGCGCAGCTACTTCGCCGGCCGCGCCGCCCCGCTCGGCCCGGTGGACGCGACGCCGGTGATCGCCGCGTTCTTCAACTTCGCGCCCGCCCCGATCGAGCGCGCCCTGCCCGCGGTCTGGAAGCTCGCCGACCCGGAGACCGCGCTCGCCGCCCGGGCCGCCGGCGCCTCGGCGGCCCTGGCACGGCTGCTGGAGCACGTCGACCCGGCGCAGGTCGAGCTGGCGACCGACCTCCTGGAGGACGCCGTCACCCGGCTGGACTGCGCCGGGCGGGTCCTGGCCGCCGCCAACGCCGCCCTCCCCCGCCCGGCCGACCTGCACGGCCGCCTCTGGCAGGCCGCCACCGTGATGCGCGAGCACCGCGGCGACGGCCACATCGCCGCCCTGGTCTCCGCGGGCCTCGACGGCTGCGAGGCGCTGGTCGTCCGCTGCGCCCTGGACGTGCGGCGCGAGGCGCTGCAGCCGATGCGCGGTTGGACGGACGAGGAGTGGGACGCGGCCGCCGCCCGCCTGGTCGAGCGCGGCTGGCTCACCGAACGCGGCACCATCACCGAGTGCGGCCGCATCCGCCACCAGTCCCTGGAAGCGGCCACCGACCTCGCCGCCGCCCGCGTCTGGGAGAACCACCCGCGGGCCGACCTCGACCGGCTCGCCGCCGCCCTCAAGCCGATCTCGGCGCTCTGTCGCACGGCGCTGCCCCCGATCAACCCCATCGGCCTGCCCGCGACCACCACGGCCTGACGCCCCCGGCCGGCCGCCGTCCCCCCGCCGGGAGGCACGCGGGACGGCGGCCGGCCGGCTACTCCCCCGACTCCGGCCCCGGCTCCGGCTCCGGCTCCGGCTCCGGCGAGCGGAAGGCGAGACGCTGCTTGGCGCTCCGCCCCCGGCTCTCCACCGGCAGCACCCCGGTCGCACCCGCGAGCCCGAACGGCGGCATGTCGAAGTACACGCACTCGTAGGAGCCCTCCGGCACGACGTACGTCTCGTGCCAGAGCCCGACCAGCCCGCGCAGCCGACCGTCCTTGAGCTTCCCGTTGGCGATCTTCCACGCCCGGTGGTGGAAGGCGTCCGGCGCGGTCGCGTACCGGTACAGCTTCTCCTTGGACTCCCAGTACTGGACGACGTAGTAGGTGCGCGGCGAGGCGGTCAGCAGGACCTTCCCGCGCAGGCCGCGCTCCGGCTCCCGGCCCAGTTCGTGGAGCATCCGGAACATCGCCAGCATCACCGGCACCCACTGGTGGACGGCCCAGAACCGGTTGACCCGCATGCCGATGAGCAGCACGACGGTCTCCCCGGTGGCGGCCGCGGTGGTGAAGCCCGGCGTCGGTTTCGCGAACACGTCTGCCCCCAGCCAGTCGGCTCTTCCGGCCGTCCTCCCGCCGCTTTGGCTACCCGCGGGTAGAGGCCGATGTAAGCGGTGATTACATCAGCGCGCACCGACCCGGTCAACCCTTCGCGCAAGCGAAGTCCCCTCCGCTCAGCGGGGGTTGGCGACCCCCCGGCCGAAGGTGTCGATCACCTGCGCGGCCACCTCCTCCGCCTTCTCGGCCGGCAGGTACCCGTCCACGATCATCTGCGCCAGCCCGTACACCAGCGCCTGCCCCGCGAGCCCCACCAACGCCGGGTCGCCCGGCCGCAGCAGCCCCGCCGCCTGGTCGGCGACGATCACCTCGGTGTACGCGCGATCGATCCCCGACAGCCGCTCGCGCAGCTCCGGTTGCGGGGACGGCACGAACACCCGTGACCGCACCAGCTCGAAGCGGTGCGGGTGGCGGATCGCGTACCGGACGAACCCGAGCCCGACCGCGCGCAGCACGGCCCGCTGGTCCCCGGCACCCGCACCCGCGCCCGCACCCACCCCCGCGCCCGCGCCCGCTGCCGCCATCTCCGCGTTCTGCCACCGCTCGAAGTCCGCCAGCACCCGGTCCGCCACCGCCGTCAGCAGCGCCCGCCGGTCCACGAAGTGCCGGAACGGCGCCCCCGCCGACACCCCCGCCCGCCGGGCCACCTCCCGCATGGTGACCTTCTCCTGCCCCAGCTCGTCCAGCAGCTCGAACGCCGCCCCGACCAGCGCCTCGGGCAGCGCCCCGTGGTGGTAACTCCCGCGCTCCGCGGGCCTCTCCGTCATGCGGGCAGTGCTATCACACCGCCGCCGGCTCCTCACCCCGCCGCCGAGCCCCGCACCGGAGTTCCCCACCACCGGGTCAACGCGGCCGCCAACTCCCCCTGGTCGCCGCCGACCCAGGCCACGTGCCCGTCCGGTCGCAGCAGGACGGCGGGCGCGTCCAGCTCCGCATCGGCGTCGGCGACGTGGTCGACGCGGTCGGCCCAGCCGTCCACCGAGAGCCGGCCGCCTGTGCGGTCGAGGAGCAGCCCGCGGCCGCCGTGCATCAGCGTGTAGAGTCGGCGCTCCCCCGACAGCCGCACGTCCCGCAGCCGCCGGCCGACGAGTGCGTGGTCCCCGTCGCCGAGGTCGTAGCGGACGTCGACGGCGGTGATCATGCCGGTGACATAGCGGTTGACCTCCTCGACCTCCATCAGCCGGGCGAACAGCTCCCGCAGCGCGGTCGGCCCCGGCTCGCTGCCGAGCAGGGTCATCTGCGCGCGCGTGTTCGTCAGCACGCGGGCGCCGACCGGGTGCCGCTCCGTGTGGTAGCTGTCCAGCAGCCCCTCCGGCGCCCACCCCGCGACCTCGGCGGCGAGCTTCCAGCCGAGGTTGAACGCGTCCTGCACACCGAGGTTGAGGCCCTGCCCGCCGGTCGGCGGGTGGATGTGCGCCGCGTCGCCCGCCAGCAGCACCCGGCCGGCCCGGTAGCGCTCGGCCTGCCGGGTGGCATCGCCGAACCGGGAGAGCCAGTGCGGCGTGTGGGCGCCGAAGTCGGTGCCCGCGACGGCGCGCAGCCGCTCCTTGAACTCGTCGAGCGTCGGCGGCGTCGCCCGGTCCTCGGCGACGCCGGCCGCCGGCACGATCACCCGCGCGACCCCCGGCCGGCCGTCCACGTCCGGGGCCACGCCGAACCGCAGCTCGGTCCGGCGCACCCGCTCCACCACGGCGGCCACCTCCGCCGGCTCGGCGGCCAGCTCCAGGTCACCGATCAGCGTCTCGACCGTGGCGGGCTCACCGGGGAAGCCCACGCCGAGCGCCTTGCGGACCGTGCTGCGCCCGCCGTCGCAGCCGACGAGGTAACGCGAGCGCAGCCGCGTGCCGTCCCCCAGTTCGACGCTCACGCCGTCCGCGTCCTGGCCCAGGCCGGTGACCTCGCAACCGCGCCTGATCACGGCCCCGAGTTCGAGGGCGCGCTCCTCCAGCAACCGCTCGGTGACCGCCTGCGGGGTGGCCAGCCCGTACGGGTGGGCCGTGTCCAGGCTGTCCGGCCAGGTCGTCATCACGCCGCCGAACAGCCCGCCCACCTGGAACTTCTCGCTCACCGCGAGGAACCGCTCCAGCAATCCGCGCTGGTCCATGATCTCCACGCTGCGCGCGTGCAACCCGCGCCCGCGCGACTCCCCGCCCCGCTCCCCCAGCCGCTCCAGCACGACCACGCCGACCCCGTGCAGCCGCAGCTCGCACGCCAGCATCAACCCGGTCGGCCCGCCGCCGACCACGACCACATCCAGCACCGAAGGCCCCGTTCCGTCGCTCCCGCACATTCGCCGATACGGGCGAAACGTCATGGACTCCGCGAATCCTGCCGTTCCGCCCCGTCCCGGCCCAGGCCGACGATTCTGCGCCTGCCCCTCCCCCTTGCCGCAAGGCCCCCCGTGCGCTATACGTTGAGAGTGGCAACGAGTGAACATCCTCGTTGCCACTGCTGTTTCCGCCCACAGCCGGCCACAGCCAGCCGCCGACGCCCGCAGCCCGGCCGCCCTCCGACGCCGCAGCCCGCCTGCTCGCCTGCCCGCCTGCCCTCCCGCGCCCGCTCGTCGGCGGGCACGGGTGGTTCACAGCCGCGGACGGCTCCTACCAGGCGTAGTCCTCCGGGGCCGGCTTGCGGCCCGGGAAGAGGATGTCGAGGCGGGCGAGGACCTCGTCGTCGAGCTTGATGTCGAGGGCGTGCACGGCGGCGTCGAGGTGGGCGGCCGTGCGCGGGCCGACGATGGGGGCGGTGACGGCGGGGCGGGAGAGCAGCCAGGCGAGGGCGAGGTCCGCGGGGTGCTCGCCGACCTCGGCGGCGAGGTCCTCGTAGGCCTGGATGCGGGGCCGGTTGGCCTCCAGGATCTCGCCGGCGTGGGTCATGGCACCCCGGACGAGGCCGCCCTCGCGCTCCTTGCGGAGGGCGCCGCTGAGCACGCCGCTGCGCAGCGGGGACCACGGGAGCAGGCCGAGCCCGTAGTACTCGACGGCGGGGATGACCTCCAGCTCGATGGTGCGGTCGAGCAGGTTGTAGAGGGACTGCTCGCTGACCAGGCCGAGGAAGTGGCGGCTGCGGGCGGCCTCCTGGGCCTGGGCGAGGTGCCAGCCGGCGAAGTTGCTGGAGCCGACGTAGATGATCTTGCCCTGGGCGACCAGGACCTCCATCGCCTGCCAGATCTCCTCCCAGGGCGTGTCCCGGTCGATGTGGTGCATCTGGTAGAGGTCGATGTGGTCGGTGCCGAGGCGGCGCAGGCTGGCCTCGACGGCGCGGCGGATGGCGAGGGCGGAGAGCCGGCCCTCGTTCGGCCACTCGCCCATCGGGGCGTAGGCCTTGGTGGCGAGCACGGTGCGCTCGCGGCGGCCGTCGCCCTTGGCGAACCAGCGGCCGATGATCTCCTCGGTGCGCCCCTTCTGGTTGCCCTCGGCGTCGCGGCCGTAACTGTTCGAGGTGTCGAAGAAGTTGATGCCCTGTTCGTGGGCGCTGTCCATGATCAGGTGGGCGTCGGACTCCTCCGTGTGCGGGCCGAAGTTCATGGTGCCCAGGCAGAGTCGGGAGACGGTGAGGCCGGTGCGGCCGAGGTGGGTGAACTCCATGGAGCCACCCTGAGCCGCACCGGCCGTGCTGTCCAGCACATTCCGCCCCGTGGGACACGGGTCGCGCAACCTCGGAGGGTCAGCGCCCGCGGGTGCCGTGGGTGGCGAACTTCCGTACCGCGAGCGGGCCGCAGAGCAGCAGCAGGAGCGCGCACCAGAGCAGGGTGACCGGGGCCGCGTGCTGCATCGGCCAGGCGGCGGCCGGGGCGGACGGATTGCCGAACAGCTCGCGTCCGGCCTGGACGACCGCGCTCATCGGGTTCCAGTCCGCGAGCGCGGCCAGCCAGCCGGGCATGCCGCCGGTGGGCACGAAGGCGTTGGTCACCATCGCCAACGGGAAGACGGCGACGGCCAGTTGTCCGGCCGCCTCCTCCTTGCCGACGGCCAGGCCGAGCAGCAGGCCGACCCAGGTCATGGTGAACCGGAACAGCAGCAGCAGGCCGAACGCCGCCACGGCGTCGCCCGGTCCGCCGCGGATCCGCCAGCCGACGGCCAGGCCGACCGCCGCCAGCAGGGCCAGGACGACCAGGCTGACCAGCAGGTCTGCGAGGGTCTGGCCGAGCAGCAGGCCGGTACGGGAGACCGGCATCGAGCGCAGCCGGTCGGTGACGCCGCGCCCGACGTCGCGGGCGGCGCCGACCATGGTGGGCATGACGCCGTTGACGGCGACCATGGCGAACAGGCCGGGCATCAGGAACTCCCGGTAGCCGCCCCCGGCCCCGTTCCCGGCCCCGTCCCCCGGCCCGGCCCCCGACCCGGGGACGGCGATGGCACTGCCGAACACATAGCCGAACACCACCACCATCACCACGGGAACGCCCAGCGAGGCGGCCAGCAGTCCGGGTGAGCGGCGGTAGGCGAGGAGGACCCGGAGCATCGAGGCCCAGGTGTCGGCGAGCAGGCGCGCGGAGGCGGTCATCAGGCGGCCCTTTCCACGGTGGCGTCGGGTGCGTCGGGCGCGTCGTCCGCGCGCCCGGTGAAGGCGAGGAAGACGTCGTCCAGCGAGGGCGGCCGCAGCGCGGCGTCCCGGGCGACCACCCCCACCGCGTCCAACTCCCGTACCAGCCTGGGCAGCAGCACCTCCACCCCGGGCCGGGAGACCACCTCCACCGTCCGCTCGTGCTGGTCCACCAGCACGTCGCCGCTGCCGGCGAGCGCCGCCAGCACCACGGCGGCCCGGCCGAGCTGGGCGGCGTCGGCGAGGGTGACCGAGACCCGGGTGCCGATCGAGGCCTTGAGCCGCTGTGGCGGACCGGTGGCGATGGCGGCGCCGTGGTCGACGAGCACGACCGAGTCGGCGAGCCGGTCGGCCTCCTCCAGGTACTGGGTGGTGAGCAGCACGGTGGTGCCGGCGGCGGCCAACTCCCGCACCACGTCCCAGATCTGCTGTCGGCTGCGCGGGTCGAGGCCGGTGGTGGGCTCGTCCAGGAAGAGCACCGGCGGCGCGGTGACCAGGCTGGCGACGAGGTCGAGGCGGCGCCGCATGCCCCCGGAGTAGGTGCGGACGAGGCGGTCGGCGGCCTCGGCGAGCCCGAAGCGGTCCAGGAGCTCCCCGGCGCGGGCCCGGGCGCCACGGGCGCCGAGGTGGTGCAGCCGACCGAGCAGGTGCAGGTTGTCGCGGCCGGTGAGGCCCTCGTCGACGGCGGCGTGCTGGCCGGCCAGGCCGATGCTGCGGCGGACGGCGTCGGGCGCGCGGACCACGTCGTGGCCGGCCACCCGGACGGTGCCGCGGTCGGGGGCGACGAGGGTGGCGAGGACGCGGACGGCGGTGGTCTTGCCCGCGCCGTTGGGGCCGAGCAGGCCGCAGACCGTGCCGACGGGGACGGTCAGGTCGAGTCCGCGCAGGGCGCGGGTGGTGCCGAATCGTTTCTCCACGCCCGCCATCTCGATGGCGGCGACGGCGTGGTTCTGCTTCCGGACGGTGTCGGACATGGCTCCGCCCACTCCCCTCACTAGATACAGCCTCACTAGGTACAGCGTACGTAGAAGCACGTGCGAGCGCATCGTACTACGTACGCCGTACGTCTCTAAGATGGGGAACCGAGGTGATCAACCAGTGCCGTCCGACCAGCCCCCGCACCGCAGCTCCGCGCCCGCCCCGCTTCCGGGCGAGGCCCCCGAGCTGATCTGGCTGCGCCCCGAGCGCACCGGCCGCGGCCCCCGTCCGGCCCACAGCCGGACCTCGATCGCCGCCGCCGCCATCACCATCGCCGACGCGGAGGGTCTGGACGCGGTCTCCATGCGCCGGGTCGCCGCGGCGCTCGGCGCGGGCACCATGTCGCTCTACAACTACGTGCCGAAGAAGGAACACCTGCTCGACCTGATGCTCGACGCCGTCGCCGGCGAGTACGACTACTCCGCCCTCACCCCGACCGGCGACTGCCGCACCGACCTGCGCCGCCTCGCCCACGAGCAGCTCGCCGCGCTGCGCCGCCACCCCTGGGTCCCGGCCCTGGTGATCGCCCGCCCCGGCCTCGGCCCGCACGCCCTGCGCTACACCGACCACTTCCTCGCCGTCACCGAACCCAGCGGCCTCGACGGCGCCGCCCGCCTGGAGGCGCTCGCCCTGCTCAACGGGTTCGTCTGCCAGTACGCGCAGTACGAGCGCACGGCGGCGTCCGGCGCCAAGTGGCAGGCGGAACTGGCCGGTTACCTCGGCCGCGCCGCCGCCGGCGGCGCCTACCCCCACCTGGCCGCCGCCTTCGCCACCGCCGGCGCCCCGTCCGGCGACCCCGACGCCGTCTTCGACCGCGCACTCAACCGCGTCATCACCGCCGCACTGGCGCCGACGGCACCGTCCTGATCACCGGCCGAAGCGCCCTGCCCCTACTCGCCCCCACAGCTTCGGCAACAACGGCGCCGGCGGCCAGTTCACCTCCGCCCATGCACGGGTGCGCTGCTTGACTGCCATAACGCGGGGCCCTCCGCGAACGCGGACCCGGTACGGCCCCACGGACCCAATCGTCCAATCCCCCTTGTTCCATACGGCAGAGGCGCGCGGCGGGGGGTTCGCGCCCCCCGGGGTGGGGTTCACCCCAGGGCGCGGGGGAGGGTGGTGCGGACCCATTGCTCGGGTTCGGACAGGTGCGGAGCGTGACCGGCCCGGGCGTAGACGTGGCGGTCGGGCTTGGGGAGGGAGAGGTCGATCAGGTCGAGGATCTCGCCGTACATCGGTTCGCTGTCGTCGCTCTGGGTGAGCAGGACGCGTTCGGTGAAGCGGTTGAGGGCGGTGAGGTCGAGGTCGAGGGCGTCGGGGTCGCGCAGTTCGTCGAGGTAGGTCGGCGCGTTGCGGATGTAGGTGTGCCGGACCGGCGCGGGCAGTTGTTCCCACGCCCCCGGGCCGAAGGCGACGGTGTCGACGTAGCGCTCGGCCCCGGCGGCCGATTCGGCCTGTTCGAGCAGTTCGCGGACGGCGGAGATCCGTTCGGCGAAGGCGACGCCCAGCGGCCGCAGCTCCGGGTCGGCGAGCAGGGTGCCGGTCGCGGGCGGTTCGTGGACGGCCACGCCGCGCAGCAGGTCGGGGCGGCCGACGGCGAGGCGCAGGGCGATCAGGCCGCCGTAGGAGTCGCCGCAGACGTAGGCCGGCGCGAGGCCCAGGCCGACGATCAGGGCGGCCAGGTCGGCGGCGTCCTCGTACACGGAACCCTGGGTGAGCAGGTCCTCGCTGCGGCTGTGCCCGCGCCGGTCGTAGGCGACGGCGGTGGTCTCCTCGGCGAGCCCCGGCAGGACGCGCGACCAGCTGTCGGCGTCCGTCCACGACCCGTGCACCAGCACCAGCCCCGGCCCGGCGCCCCGGGTCTCGTAGTACAGCGACACCCCGTTCACCCTGATCTCGGCCATCGCGAGCCTCCCGACCTCGGTCGTGCACCGGCAACGCCCCACCCACCAGCGTGACACACCCCCGTCATACCGGTCGGATGAGCGGACCGGGGAACGGGGGCGCCGTCACGGAGAGCGAAGCGACCGCCCCGGCGGAGGATGGCGCCGAACCTCTGAAGGTGGAGCCGAAGCCCCATGAATCGAATACCTATATGAATGCCCCGGAACGTCGGTGGACCTTGGAAGCGGCTTGAGTCGCGGCGGCGCGTGCGGCAAGACTGGGCCCCAACATCCGAAGGGAGGGACCCACTTGACCACCGACCTCTCCACGATCCGGCAGATCAGACTCGGCGACGAACTCCGAGCCCTGCGGCTGGAGCAGAACAGGAAGCTCCTGGAGGTCACCCGCGGTCTGGACGGCTGGAGCGCCGCCCGCCTCAGCAAGATGGAGCGGGCGGAGCAGCCCGTCGGTCCCAGGGACCTCGCGACGCTCCTGGACTACTACGGGGTCACCGGCGCGGACCGGGAGTACTACGAGAACCTCCTCGGCAGCGGCCCGCCGAAGCAGTGGTGGCGGAACCTGGACTACGCCGAGGCGATCACGCCGGCCTTCGCGGAGTACCTGGCACTCGAAGCCGAGGCCGCGTCCATGCTGGACTACTTCCCCTCCGGGTTCCCCGGCCTCGTCCAGACCGACGAGTACGCGATGGAGATGATCGCGGCGGGCCTCGACTCGCCCAACGAGGAGAGCGTCGAAGCGGGCGCCGAGGTCCGGATCCTCCGGCAACGACGACTCTCCGACGAGCCGGCTCTGACGCTGGAGGCGTACTTCGGCGAGGTCGCGCTGCTGATCGCCGGCGATCAGTCCGTCCTGGCACGGCAGATCGGGCACGCCATCAGGGTCGCCCAACTGCCGAACGTGACCCTGCGCATGGTGCCGCTCAGCGCAGGTCGGACCGGCATTCTGTCCTCGGGGGTCACCCTCATGCAGTTCCCGGGCGATACCGAAAACGGCTTCGTCTTCATCGAAGCCGTCGGCGGTATGCTCCCGCGTAGGACGGGACGCGACGTGCGACGAGCCGAGCGAGCCTTCGCCCGAGTCAAGCGGCACGCGTTGTCTCCCGCCGACACCATCACGGCCCTTGAGCGCAAGTTGGAAGAGCTGACGTGAGCCAGAAGCACGATCCCTACGACCACAACCCCGCTGACGCCGACTGGTCCAAGTCCCCCTTCTCCGGTGACGGCAACGGTAATTGTGTGATCATCGCCCGCTTCCCCAACGGCGACGTCTGGCTCGGCGACGACAAGGACCCCGGCCGGCCCCACCTCGCGTTCGACCACGCCGAGTGGACCGCCTTCGTCCGGGCCGTCGAGTCCCGCTCCGCCCACTTCACCGCCTGACCCGGAGTGGGAAGTCGGATCCGCCGACTTCCCACTCCGAGGCGACGGTCGGCCGTGACCCGGCCGGTGGCAGGTCGTTGCGCCGGGCGTGAAGACGACCCGAGCCCTCGCCCTCCTCGCGACCGCCCTGTTCACCACCGGTCTCGCGGACACCGCCAACGCCATCACGCCCGTCCCCGCGGCCCAGGCCCCCGAGGCGGTCCTGCGGCTGACGGTGGCGCACGGCACGACCCCGACCTCCGGCACGCCGCACGTCGCCGCCCTCGACTGTCCGCCGGACGCCACCACCACCCACCCCGACCCGGTCACCGCCTGCCGGCTGCTCGACTCCGTCAACGGCGACCTCGACCAACTGGACGTCAACCCGGGTGTCTGCAACGACCTGTACGACCCCTACACCGTGACGGCCAAGGGCGTGTACCGGGGCCGGCCGCTCTCCTTCCAGCACACCTACGGCAACCAGTGCGTCCTGCTGCGCACCACCGGCGCGTTCTTCGACTTCTGACCCGGCTTCCGACCCCGGCTTCCGACCCCGGCTTCCGACCGACCCCGTGGACGGCCGGGAAGATCGATCTGGGATGCTCTCCCCGGCCGTTGATCGCACGGAAGCGGGGGGAAGGTCATGGAGACCGGGGAGATCGGGGCGCTCCTGCGGGAGCGGGACGAGCGCGCGTGGCGGCGGGCCCAGCGCTCGTGGGGCTGGGGCGTGAACGCGCTGGGGCTGCTGGCGCTCGGTGCGTGGCTGTGGGCGGTCGGACTGGCCTTCCTGCCGCTCTCGCACACCTATCCGAACGGCCACCACCTGGACTGCGGATCGCCGGTGTTCTTCGAGGCCACCGGGTACGGGGACGACGCCGGGAGGTGCGGCCGCCTCACGGACCACCGGATGCGCGGCGCGGTCGGCCTCGGGCTGGTGACGCTGCCGCTCTCGGTGGGCTGGCTCTGGCGGACGGTCGGCATGCGCCTCCAGCGCGTGGAGGGCCGGCTCTGAGGCTCCGGCTGCCGTCGCCTCCAGGGCGCGGATCACCGGGGGCCTGACCGCCGCAGGTCGGTGGCACTGCCCGGACCGCCGCGTTCGCCGACCCGTTCCACGGGGAGGTCGGTGGCCTCCAGCAGGGACTGCGCGCGGGCGAGCGCTGCTGGAGGCCACGGCCACACGGACACCCTGCTCCGGTGCACCGGCCGCACCCCGCTCCGGGGACACCCGCGCCGCCCGGCGGGCACCTGGCAGTGGGACGTCCGCGTGCGCTGAGCGCGCGACGCACGGGCCCGCCCCGGCCACGCTCCACCGGTCATGAACGGCGGCCCGGACGACGACGGCTCCCGCCCCGGTCAGTCGTCGCCGCCGCTGCCCACCTCACGCCGCTGGGACTTCTGGTAGCGGCGCAGGACGCGCCCGGCGCCGACGGTGGTGGCCGCCACCACGCGGGTCCACCGGGGGCCGCCGCGGTCGGCCCACACCACACAGGCGCAGCCCCCGACCACGAGGGCCAGGATGCCGATGAGCAGCACACCGATCATCTCGCCCACCTCCGTTCTTCGTTCTCGTACGGTTGCGGTGATGTTCCCGGGCCGGTCCCCGGTTCCGCGGGCCGCTCCGGTGTTTCGTACGGTACGTACGGTACGCACGGTTCGCCGTACAAGGACGGCGGGACCCGAATGTGGAGGCGGCGCACCATGGGACAGCAGCATCTCGGCTACGACGACATCAAGGCGGCCTCGGAGCGGATCGCGGGCCGCGTGCGGCCGGTGGCGCTCGCGCCTGGCCACAACGGGAGCGACGGGGGCGGCGGGACCGACGGCGGCGGGCTGTGGCTGGCCCTGGAGTACCTGCAGCACACCGGCTCCTTCAAGGCGCGCGGGGCGCAGAACTTCCTCCAGGCCCACCGGGAGGCCGGATCCCTGCCGGACGCCGGGGTCACCATCGCCTCCGGGGGCAACGCCGGGCTGGCGTGCGCGTGGGCGGCGCGGCAGCAGGGCGTGCGGGCCACCGTGTTCCTGCCCGCCAACGCACCGGGCGTGAAGGTCGCCCGGCTGCGCTCGTACGGGGCGGACGTCCGACTGGTCGGCACGGAGTACGCCGAGGCGCTCGCCGCCTGCGAGGAGTACGCCGCGGCCACCGGCGCGCTGGCGAGCCACGCCTACGACCACCCGCTGATCGCGGCGGGCGCGGGCACCCTGCTGGAGGAGGTCCACGAGCAACTCCCCGGCCTGGACACGGTGCTGGTCGCGGTCGGCGGCGGCGGGCTGTTCGCGGGGGTGGCCGCGGCCGCCCGCGAGCACGGCGTCCGGGTGGTGGCGGTCGAGCCGGAGGGCTCCCGCGCGCTGCACGCCGCGCTCGCGGCGGGCCGGCCGGTGGACGTCACGGTGGACTCGGTGGCCGGCGACTCCCTCGGGGCCCGCCGCGCCACCGCCCTGGCCGTGGACGTGGCGCGCGACCACGACGTCCGCTCCGTCCTCGTCCCGGACCAGGCGATCGTCCGGGCCCGGCAGTCGCTCTGGGAGGACCGCCGGATCGCCGTCGAACACGGCGCCGCGACCGCCCTCGCCGCCCTGCTCACCGGGAGCGAGGAGGAGGACGGCGGCCTCGGCTACCGCCCCGCCGACGGCGAGCGGGTCTGCGTCGTCCTGTGCGGCGCCAACACCGACCCGGCCACCCTCGCCGCCCCGGCCGCGTCATGACCGACGGCACCGGGGGCACCGACGGCACCACCGCGCTGCTCCGCGCCCTGCACGCCCAGCGGCGCCACGTCCTCGGCATCCTCGACGGCCTGGACGACGAGGCGCTGCGGCGGCCGGTGCTGCCGTCCGGCTGGCACTGCCTCGGGCTGGTCCAGCACCTCGCGCTGGACGTCGAACGGTTCTGGTTCCGCGCGGTGGTCGCCGGGGAGGCGGCGGTCGTCCAGGGCCTCGCGGACGAGGACGACGCCTGGCGCGTGGACACCGGCGTGCCCGCCGCCGACGTCCTCGACCGGTACCGCCGGGAGGCCGACCTCGCCGACGCCGTCATCGCCGCCACCCCGGCCGACCGTGCCCTCGCCTGGTGGCCGCAGGACCTGTTCGGCGAACCGCACCTGCACACCCTGCGCGACGTCCTGCTGCACGTGATCACCGAGACCGCCTGCCACGCCGGCCACCTGGACGCCGCCCGCGAACTCCTCGACGGCCGCCGCTGGTTGGTGCTGCCCTGACCAGCCCCGACCAGCCCCGACTACCCGCCCACGCCACCCACCAGCCGATCGCCGAGCGCGGTCCGCCGGTAGAGCACCTGGCGGCCGACACGGGCCCGGGCGACCAGGGCGGCGGCGTGCAGCACCCGCAGGTGCTGGGAGACGGCGCTGGGGGTCACCCGCAGCCGGCGGGCGAGTTCGACGGTGGCCAGCGGCTCGTCGAGCATGGTGAGCAGCCGGGCCTTGGCGGCCCCGACCAGCGGCGCCAGCACGGCGAGCGCGAGCGCGGGGGCGTCGACGGCGGGCGGCCCGGACCAGAGGGTCGCCACGCCCCGGCAGGGGTAGGCGAGCGCGGGCGCGCCGTCCGCGCCGAGCGGCGGCGCCGGCTTGTGGGCGAACACGGACGGGAGCAGCAGCAGGCCGCGCCCGGAGGCGACGACGTGGTGGTGGCTGAGCATGTCGGTGATGTGCAGGACCCCGCGGTGCCAGCGCAGGAACGGGTGCATGTCGGCGAAGAGCAGCCTGGCGCCGCCGACGGCGAGCCGGCGCGCCCGGTACGTCATGTCGGCCTCCAGCAGGAGCCGCATCCCCGGCCACTCCGGCCGCAGGGCGATCTCCCAGTAGTGCTGGAGGAGTTCGCAGATCCCGTCGCGCAGCCTGCGCACCTCGGCGTCGCCGCCGGCGAGGGCGGTGCGCAGCGGTTCCGGCGGCGGGTCCGGCAGGTGGGTGTCCGCCAGGTCGCGGCGGACCGTCTCGGGGGCGGTGCGGCGGACGGCGGCCAACTCCTCCTCGAAGGCGGGCGCGAAGGCCGGCGGACGCGGTGCGAGGAAGTCCGGCACGGTCCCCCGCCCGGCGACCAGGGAGAGCAGCAACCGGCCCTCCGCGGCGCCGAGTTCGCCGATCGCCCGGAGCGCGGACCGCCGCCACGGCAGGTGCACGGCCGACAGGCCCGGATCGCGCAGCACGCGCAGACTGAGCACGGCCTCGTTCAGCGGCGAGAGGGCGAAGCGGGTGTCCGCGAGGTCCTCGACGCCCAACTCGAAGGTGACGACCATGAAGCGCCACGCTACATCGGTTGTCGCCCGCGCGCCGCCGCGCCGCCTTCCTCGCACGACCCGCCGACTCCTCCTGCCTACGGCGACGGCGACGACAACATCCGCAACGCCGAGGACGGACTCTGCCCGGACGTCCCGAACTACGGCCCCGTGCCCGCCGGGACCAAGGTCGGCGAGTACCCGTGCAACGAGACGAACGCCTGGTGCTCCACGGCGGTCGCGGTGGTCGACCCGGGGCTTTACGCCCGGGCCGGCACCGCGACCGCCGTGTTCAGCGCCGGCCCGTGGCTCGCGCCGGACGACCTGCCGGCCGGCGACGGCGCGTGGCCGGTCGTCCTCGCCCCGCCGCCGAAGGAGGCCCGAGCCCCCAGGCCCTAGGCCGCGCCCCGGCGCAGCCGCGGCCGGTCACGCCCCGCTGTGCCGGAGCATGTCCTCCCGCTCCACCACCTTGACCCGCGCACGATCCTCCGCCGCGCCCAGCGCGCGCTCGTGGGCGTCCAGCTCGTACCAGCCCTCCCAGGTGGTGAACCGCACCCCGCGCTCCCGCAGGTGGGCGACGACCGCCTCCGGCTCCGGCTCGGCGGCGCCGGGCAGCCGGCCCTCGGTGTGGTCGGCGAGCAGGCAGGCGACGGTCTCGTTGGCGTCGCCCTTGGTGTGCCCGATGAGGCCGACCGGCCCGCGCTTGATCCAGCCGGTCACGTACACGGCGTCCTGGTGCGAGCCGTCGGCGGCGAGCACCCGGCCGGCCGCGTTCGGGACGGTGCCGGAGACGGGGTCGAACGGCAGCTTGGGCAGTTCGTCGGAGTAGTACCCGATCGCCCGGTAGACGGACTGCACGTCCCAGTCGGTGAACCGGCCGGTGCCGCGCACGTTGCCGGTGCCGTCGAGCTCGGTGCGCTCGGTGCGCAGCCCGCTCACCCGGCCGTCCTCGCCCAGCACCTCCACCGGGGACTCGAAGAAGTGCAGGTGGAGCCGGTGCGGGCGGTCGCCGGCGTCGCGGATGGCCCAGTTCTCGATGGTCGAGGCGACCATGTCGACGTGCTTGGCGCCGCGCCGCTCGGCGATCGAGCCGTCGTCGTACTCGATGTCCTCGGGGTTGACGATGACCTCGATGTTCGGCGAGTGGTCGAGCTCGCGCAGCTCCATCGGGCTGAACTTGGCCTGGGCCGGTCCGCGGCGGGCGAAGACGTGCACCTCCAGCGCCCGGTTGCGCTTCAGGCCCTCGTGGACGTTCGGCGGGATCTCGGTCGGCAGCAGCTCGTCGGCGGTCTTGGCGAGGATGCGGGCGACGTCCAGGGCCACGTTGCCGGCGCCGAGCACGGCGACCTTCTCGGCCTCCAGCGGCCAGCTGCGCGGCACGTCCGGGTGGCCGTCGTACCAGGAGACGAAGTCGGCGGCGCCGTACGAGCCGTCGAGGCCGACGCCGGGGATGTCGAGCGCGCGGTCGGCCATGGCGCCGGTGGAGAAGACCACGGCGTCGTAGAAGCGGTGCAGGTCGTCCAGCGTGAGGTCACAGGGGTAGTCGACGTTGCCGAACAAACGTATCTGCGGCTTGTCCAGCACCTGGTGCAGCGCGGTGATGATCCCCTTGATCCGCGGGTGGTCCGGCGCGACGCCGTACCGGATCAGCCCGAACGGCGCGGGCATCCGCTCGAAGAGGTCGATGGAGACCCCGGGCTGCTGGGCGGCGTCGGACTTCAGCAGGGCATCGGCGGCGTAGATGCCGGCGGGGCCGGCGCCGACGATCGCGACGCGGATCGGGCGGGTCATGGCGGAGCGGTCCTCCGAACGGGAGCGGACGTGGCAGGGCGGACGGGCGAGGGTGACCCACACCCACCCAACCTTGCCGGATCTCGCCACTGTAGGCGGTGCGGATCTATGAGGTCATAGAGCGAACCTATGGCCGATCCGGGAACAACGCCCGATCGCCCTGCTCGCACAAGGTCCAAAAACCGCCCCCCGCAGAGGCCTCCGCATGCCCTAGCGTGGCCCACGCACCACGACATGAGGTCTAGACCATAGAGTGGGGAATCATGAATTCGCGTGTGTCGAAGGCCCGTTGGACCGCGTCACTGGCGGCAGCCGCGGCGCTTCTGCTGACCGGCACCGCCGCCGGAACCGCCACCGCCGACCCGGCGCCGACCACCCAGAACGGCACCTCCGTGGGCTGGCGGGCACTCGGGCTGACCGCCAGCCCGGAGGGGACGAAGGCGTACGTGGTGGCGGCCGACCGGAACGGCAGCCGCACGCCGGTCGTGCTGCGGACGGTGGACCTCCGCAGCGGCTCGGTCGTCGCCGAGCTGCCCCTGGCCGAGGACGGCACCGCCGGGAACCCGGTGGTCAGCCAGGACGGCCGGCGGCTCTACGTGATCGTCGCGGACCACCTGGTGGCCGTGGACACGGCGGCCAACACCGTACTCTCCCGCACCCCGGCGCCGGAGCAGGACCGCCCGGCCGGCTGGTCGCCCGGTGCGCTGACCGGCCTCGCGGTCGGCCCGGACGGCTCGAAGGTGTACGTCGGACAGAACGGTCCGCTCGCCGCCGGCCAGGGGGTGCGGCCCGGGCGGGTCCTGGTGTTCGGCCCCGGCCAGGGCGCGTTCACCGGCTCCCTGCCGCTGCACGGCTACAACGCGAGCGGCCTCACCCTCCAGGCCGGCGGCGCCGCGGCGTACGTCGCGAGCGACTTCGGCATCGAGCACCTCGACACCACCACCGCGGTCCCCACCTTCCTCCGCACCGTCCAGCGGGTCGGCGCCACCAAGGAACTGGCCGCCTCCCCGGACGGCCTGCGCCTCTACGCCCTCGGCTCCCAGACCTCCACCGGCACCGGGTACGCCGTCAACACGCTCACCGACGTCGCCAGGCCGATCTTCACCTTCGCGACCGGACCGGTCGACCTCCACTACGTGTCGGTGAGCCCGGACGGCGGGCGGCTCTACCTGCTCAAGGACAGCTGGACGCCGCAGGCCTCGGTGCTCGCCTACGACACCGCGACCGACCTCAACCTCCCCGGCGAGACGCTCACCGGCTTCGGCCTGGACGGCGTCTCGGCCGCCACGGTCGCCCCGGGCGGGCACACCCTCCTGCTCGCGGGCATCCGCGGCAACGGCTCGTACCTGACGACCGTCGCGTTCTGATCAGGGCCGCCGCTCCGGCCCGGCTCCGGCGGACACACCCGCCGGAGCCGGGCCGGACCACCGCGGGTACAGCACCCCGGCTTCGCCCCGCGTCCCCCTCCGCACGCCCCCGAGCACGGGCCGCGGGCCACCGGCCGGCCCCGGGGGCGCACCCCGGGCCCGGCCGCGCGCCTCAGGACCCCGTGCCCGCCCCGGAGCCGGCCACCGCGCAGGAGGCCGCCTTCTCCAGCCCGGCGAACACGTCGTCGGGGTCCCGGTAGCCGTACTGGCCGGCCGCCACGACGGCCTGCCGCCGGCCGTCCTCCGTGCCGAGCACGTACGCGATGTTGCGGTGGATCGAGCCGGAGTGGCCCCAGACCACGCCGCAGCCCAGATCGACGCTCCCCACGCCGAGGCCGTACCGGTAGCCGGGCACGCCGGTGTCGACGGTGGCCTTCATCGCGGCCAGCTCCGCCGGGCGCAGCAGCCGCCCGCCGAACAGCGCGGCGTGGAAGCGGGCGAGGTCGGCGGTGCTGGAGATGCCGGCCCCGGCGGCGCCTCCGGCGGACGGGTTGATCAGCGTGGTGTCGACCGGGCCGCCGGGCAGCTGGGTGTACAGGTGCGCGTGCGGGCCGGTGATCAGCGGCGAGGAGACCGGCATCGAGGTCTGCCGCAGGCCGAGCGGCCGGATGATGCGCCGCTCCACCTCCTGGTTCCAGGTGCGCCCGGTGGACTTCTGGATGATCATCCCCGCGAGCAGGTAGTTGGTGTTGGAGTAGTGCCAGGACGCGCCGGGCGCGAAGTAGGGCGGGTGGGCCACCGCGTCGGCGACGATCTCCTCCGCCGTCCAGGTGCGCCAGCGGCCGGTGGCGGCCCAGGCCTCGACGCCCTCCGCCGTCCGGGGCACGAAGCGCTGGTCGTCGGTGTAGCTGAACAGCCCGCTGGTGTGGTCGAGCAACTGGCGGACGGTGATCCGCTCGCCGCCCGGCACCACACCGGGCAGGTACGCCGAGACCGGGTCGTCGAGCCGGACCCGGCCCTCGCCGACCAGTTGGAGCACCACGGTGGCGGTGAACATCTTGGTCAGGCTGCCGATCCGGAACCGGCCGTCCGGGTCGACCGCGCTCCGGTCGTCCAGCTCGGCGACCCCGGCGGTGCCCTGCCAGAGCGTGCGGCCGCGGTCCACCACCCGGGCGAGGTCCCAGGTCGCCTCGCCGGCGTCCACCACGGCGCCCAACTCGCCCTGGATCGCGGCGAAAGCCGGACTCACCGGATTCGCCCCGGTCGCGGCCCCCGGCGCCGCCACGGCGACCGCCCCACCGCCCGACGCCCCCGCGGCGCCGGCGGCCATGGCGACCGGCGCCGACGTGCCGACCAGCACCGCCCCCAGCACACCCGCCGCCACCAGCCGCGCCGTCCGCCCGGCCCGTCCGGCCCGTCCGGCCCGACCGGTCCGCCCCGTCGTCGTTCGCATCACGCACTCCCCATCCGCCCCGGGCCGAAGTCCCCCTCGCCCGCCGGGCCTTGCCCTCGTGCCGTCCGCCGGCCCCTCCGGCGGACGAGTACAACGGTAGGCGGGCCGTCGTGGACGAACCATGCGGCAATCCCGCCACTGCGGAGGGGGGTTGTCCCCACCCGGGTCCGAGCGGGTGCCAACTCGCCGAGCGTCAACTCCACTTGCCCGTTGAGGCAGTTCCCGACTGCCCCAGGAGGCGCCCGCTCATCCCCTTCGGCCGAACGCCGCACCACCCGGCCCCGATGCCCGGACCAGGGCTTCGGCGCAGGTCACGGCCGGTCGCCCACCGAGCGACGGTCCGCCCGGCCGGGCCGTCAGGACGAGGGTTGACACCGGAAGTTGGTCTAGTCCACCGTAGGGGAACACGCGTTTGACGAGGCCGGAACAGTCAGCGGCACTCCTTGTCGGACGAGGAAACCCCTCCCTCACCGCCCCCTCACCGCTCCCGGGGGCCCGGCCCCGCACCCGCCATGCCCCGCGTCCCGTCCCGCCGCCCGGCCCCCTCCTCCGGCGCACGGCCGACGACCGCCCGGACGCCCCCACCCGACCCTTGGAGTGACGTGATGCCGAAGCCCGACGGGCACCTGTTCCGGACCGCTTCGGAGCACCCGCACTTCAGCGAGCCGGACTACGGCGGGTTCCCGTGCGACCCCGAGCCGTTCCGCCGCTTCGACGCGCGGCAGGCCGCCCGGCCGACCGACCGCGCCCCGGTCCGCCCGGCCGTCGACCGCACCGGGTTCCCGCGCGTGCGGCCCGAGTTGAAGGCCGGCGGCCTGCCGGCCCGGAACGGCAGGCCGACCCACCGCGTCGCCGCCGACACCTCCGCGAGCGGGGTGCGCTCCGTCCGCAGGCCCCGGGCCGCGCGCGCCGAGCCGCTCGGCCCGGAGTCCTGGAACGCCGCGTCCCCGGCCCGGGACGGCGAGGCGTGAACGGGGACACCGCCGTGCGCGACGTCTGCCCCGCGCTTCCCGCCGACCGGTTCCGTGCCCCGGCCATCGCCGCCCTCGACGAGGAGGCCGCCCTGCTCGTCGACGCCTGGACGCCGCCGGTCCGCGCCGCGCGCGCCACCCCGCCCGGTCCACCGACCGCGCCCCGAGCCGGCCGGAGCGCCGACCATGCCTGACTACGGACGCCTGCGCGCCGCCCTGGCCGCCGCCGAGGACGACCGGATCATCTTCGACCTCGACGGCATCGAGGCCCAGTACGACGCCCTGCTGCGCGAACTCCCCGGCATCGACGTACGGTTCGCGATGAAGGCCTGCCCGGTCGACGAGGTGCTCGACTGCCTGGCCGCCCGGGGCGCCGGCTTCGACGCCGCCGGTCCGCAGGAGATCGCCCAGGCGCTGCGCACCGGCGTGCCGGTCGAGCGGATCCACTACGGCAACACCGTCAAGTCCGACCACCAGATCGCCGAGGCGTACCGGCTCGGCGTGCGCGACTTCGCCACCGACAGCCTGGCCGACGTCGCCGCGCTCGCCGCCCACGCCCCCGGCGCCCGGGTGTTCTGCCGGCTCGCCACCACCGGCGAGGGCGCCCTGTGGGGGCTGAGCCGCAAGTTCGGCTGCTCGCCCGAGGACGCCCTCCGGGTGCTGACGGCGGCCCGCGACGCCGGACTCGTCCCGGCCGGCCTGTCGGTGCACGTCGGCTCCCAGCAACTCACCTCCGAGGCCTGGCAGCACGCGCTGGAGACGCTCGCCGCGGTGATCGTGGAGGCCAACCGCCACGGCATCCTGCTGGACCACGTCAACCTCGGCGGCGGCCTGCCCGCGCTCGGCGTGCTCGACCGGCGCGGGAACCCGCTCCACCCGCCGGTCGACAAGATGTTCACGGTGATCCGGGAGGGCATGCAGTACCTGCGCGAGGTCTCCGCCGGGCCGCTGGGGTTCCTGTTGGAGCCGGGCCGCCACCTGGTCGCCGACCACGGCGCGATCCGGGCCCATGTCGTGCGCCTGACGGAGCGTCGGCAACTGGACGGGGAGCGGTCGCACTGGCTCTTCCTGAGCTGCGGCAAGTTCAACGGCCTGTACGAGATGGACGAGCTGCGCTACCGGCTGGAGTTCCCCACCCGCGCCGGGTCCCCGACCGTGCCCGCCGTGGTCGCCGGCCCCACCTGCGACAGCGACGACGCCTACGCCGACGAGGGCGCCGGCATGCCCGTCCCCCGGGACGCCGCCTCCGGCGACCCGGTGTGGGTCCTCTCCTGCGGCGCCTACGCCACCGCCTACACCACGCGCGGGTTCAACGGCTTCCCGCCGCTCCCCCACAGCTGCGTCCGGACCAACCGCCCGGCCGGCGCACCCGGCCCCGAGGAAGACCCGCGGTAGACGCCCCCGCACCGCCGGAGGGCACGGCGCCCGGGCGCCGAACCACCCGGTCCCGCCGGTGGTGGCCTGCCCGGACGGCCTCGCGGTCGGCCTCCTGGACGTCCCGGTGAACGCCCAGGGCGCCGTCCGCTCCCCCGAAAACCCGTCGCCCGCGGGTGCCCGCGCGGCATACGCTCGCCGGATGAGCACGCGCACCTTCCGCATCACCGTCCGCGGCGTCTTCGACGGCCTCACCCCCGAGCAGCACGCCGAACTGCGGTCCCGCGCCGCCGAGCACGACATCCTGTTCGCCGCCTTCACCCCCGAGGGCCACCTCAGCTACGACCTGAACGCCCGCGCCGTCTTCACCTTCCGCTACCAGGACGGCGGCGAGGCCGAGGAGGACATCCTCGACGCCACCGAGCGCGCCGAACGGTCCGCCCGCACCTGGCTCGACGAACGCGGCTACGGCTACAAGAACCTCCGCTCCCAGGCCGAGGACCTCTCCCAGGCCCCGCTCGGCAAGCGGCAGCGCCGCGCCGCCCGCGAGGCCTGAGGAAAACCCGCTGCGCCGCCGCGCCCGCCCCGGCAGACTACGGACGTGACGCGGCCGACCCCCCTCGCGAGCGAACTGCTCGGCCACCCGCCGGGCACCCGCCTGCTACTGCTCAACTGCGACGACTTCGGCCTCAACGAGGACGTCAACCTCGCCGTCGTCGAGGCGATCGAACACGGGGTCGCGGCCTCCTGCAGCCTGATGACCGGCTGTCCGGGATCCGCCCACGCGCTGCGCCTGCTGCGCGAGCGGCCCGGGCTGCCGTTCGGGATCCACCTCACCCTGGTGTGCGACACCGACGAGCCCGGGTTCCGCTGGGGCCCGGTCGCCCCGGCCGCCGCCGTCCCCTCGCTGCTCGACCCCGCCGGCCGGTTCTTCCCGGCCACCCCCGACGGCCGGACCCGGCTGCTCGCCCGGGCCGACGCGGCCCACGCCGAACGGGAGTTCCGCGCCCAGATCGAGGCCGCCACCGGCCCGGGACTGCACCCGACCCACCTCGACTTCCACTGCCTGGCCGACGCCGGCCGCCCGGACCTCCTGGACCTCGCGCTCGCGCTCGGCGCCGAGTACGGCCTGGCCGTGCGGATCTGGCTCGCGCCCGCGCTGGAACGCCTGCGCGCCCGCGGGCTGCCGGTCGTCGACCACGCCTTCCTGGACAGCTTCGCCGTCCCGCTCGACGACAGGCCCGCCCGCTACGCCCGGCTGCTCGCCGCACTCCCGCCCGGCCTGACCGAGTGGGCCGTCCACCCCAGCCTCGCCACGCCCGCCACCCGCCGGGGCGACGGCGGCTGGCGGGTCCGCCGCTCCGACCACGCCTTCCTGCTCGCCCCGCGCACCCGCGAGCTGCTCGCCGAGCACGGCATCACGGTGACCGACTACCGTCCGCTGCGGGCCCACTGGCCCCGGCGGGCCGCCCGGGGCACCACACGGGCGTGATCCACCCGGGCGCGCGCTCCGGCGCGAGCCCTCTGGTCTGTACCACTCCGACGCACCGGCCGGCGTACGCCGCCGGATGCCCAGAAGGTCGGCACACGGCCTCCTTGGCAGGCCTGCACCAACATGTCATTGTCAATCATCACGTCAGATCCTTTACTCCCAAGGGGAGTTGTGGCGATCGACGCCAGATGCCGAGTCGTCACGCGCTCCCGCGAAACTCAGGTCAGCACAGTTTCCACCTCCGGTCATCCCTACCCCCACACCCCCACCCAGCCGACCGACCACCAGCGGAGAACCCCATGCCGGACCTCGATCTCAACCTGCTCGTCGCCCTGGACGCCCTGCTGGAGGAGGGCAGCGTGACCGGTGCCGCCGAACGGCTGCACACCTCGGCCCCGGCGATGAGCCGCACGCTCGGGCGGCTGCGCCGAGTGCTCGGCGATCCGCTCCTGGTCCGGGCCGGGCGCGGACTGGTGCCGACACCGCGCGCGGTGGAACTGCGCTCCGAGGTCCGCGCCCTGGTCAGCCGGGGCCAGGCGCTGCTGATACCGCCCGCCGCCACCGAACCCGCCGAGCTCAACCGCCGCTTCACGCTGCGGACCGGCGACGTCCTGCTGACCACGATCGGCGCGGCCCTGCTCGCGGCGGTCCGCGCCCAGGCCCCGACCGTGACCCTGCGCTTCCTCGGCGACGACCTGGAGGGCACCAGTGCGATGCGCGACGGCCTGATCGACCTGGAGGTCGGCGTCACCGACCACCTCGATCCCGAGACCCGCACCGAACCCCTCGCCACCACCCGCCTGGTGGGCATCGCCCGCACCGGCCACCCGCTGGCCAACGGCGCGCCCCCGAGCGCCGAGGAGTTCGCCGCGGCCGACCACCTCACGGTCTCCCGGCACGGCCGCGGCCTCGGCCAGGTCGACCAGCGCCTCGCCCAACTCGGCCTCGCCCGACGCGTGGTGGCCAGCGTGCCGAGCTACCCGGCGGCGCTCTTCCTGCTCCGCGACACCGAACTCGTCGGCCTCGCCCCGGCCCGCCTCGGCACCCCGGCGGCCGAGGCCCTCGGCCTGGCCACCTTCCCCCTCCCGGTCGAGCTCCCCGAGGTGGTCCTGAGCATGGCCTGGCACCCGCGCAACGACCAGGACGCCGGCCACCGCTGGCTGCGCGACCTGGTCCGCGGCGTCGTCACCTCCCCCACCGGCCCGCCCCGCCCGCTGCCGGCCCGCACCCGCCCGGACCCGGCCCGCCCGGTCCCCCGCCCCGCCCTGACCGCCCACTGACCTCACCGCCGACCCCACCGGCCCGGCCGCACCGGCCCCCACCGACACCACGGCGGCGCACCACGGGCCCTGGGCCCCGGTGCGCCGCCGGACCGCGAACCGGCCGCCGAGGCGTGTCCGACCATTCCCGCCGGGCGTGCGACACCAGGGCACGCACGCCCCCGGCCCGTCAGCCGGGAGGCGCCCCCACCGCATGGACTCCGCCCCCGGCCGGAGGCTCGGGGAGCCGCCCGTCGATCCGACGCGAACGGTCGGACACGCCTTACGCCGTACGGCGCAGCAGGGCCAGGTACATCGCGTCCGTGCCATGCAGGTGCGGCCAGAGCTGGACGTCCGGGCCGTCGCCGAGGGACGGGACGCCGGGCAGCAGCGGCCGCGCGTCGATCCACTCGAGCCGGGCGCCCTCGGTGCGCAGGACGTCGTCCACCACCGCGCGGGTCTCCGCGAGGTGCGGGGAGCAGGTCGCGTAGCCGACCACGCCGCCGATCCGGGTGGCCTCGACGGCCGAGCGCAGCAGGTCGCGCTGGAGCGGGCCGAAGGCGGCGACGTCCTGCGGACGGCGGCGCCAGCGGGCCTCCGGGCGGCGGCGCAGGGCGCCGAGGCCGGAGCACGGGACGTCGACGAGGACGCGGTCGAAGCCGCCGGAGCGCCAGGCGGGGCGGGTGCCGTCGGCGGCGATCACGGTGTACGGGCCGGGGTTGCCGGCCAGGGCCCGGGCGACCAACCGGGCGCGGTGCGGCTGCTTCTCGCTGGCGACCAGCGCCGCGCCGCGCTCGGCGGCGAGCGCGGCGAGCAGCGCGGCCTTGCCGCCGGGGCCGGCGCAGCCGTCCAGCCAGAGCCGGTCCGGGCCGTCCAGCGGCGCGGCGGCGAGGGCGAGGGCGACCAGCTGGCTGCCCTCGTCCTGGACGCCGGCCCGGTTCTCCTGCACGGCCGCGACCGAGCCCGGGTCGCCGCCCTCGGCGAGCCGCAGTGCGAACGGGGACCAGCGGCCCGGCTCGGCCTCGGGCAGCGCGTCGGCCAGCTCGCCGACGGCGGCCCGGCCGGGGCGGGCCACCAGGGTGACCTCGGGGCGCTCGTTGTCGGCGCGCAGCAGCCGCTCGACGGCGGTGCGCCCGGAGTCGTCCGGCTGCCAGCGGCCGAGCGAGTCCCACAGGGCGGCGACCACCCAGCGCGGGTGGGAGTGCACGACGGCCAGGTGGTCCTCGGCGTCCTGCTCGTACGGCGGGGCGACCCGCTCGATCCAGGCGTCCAGGTCGTGGGCGCTGATCCGGCGCAGCACGGCGTTGACGAACTTGGCCTTGCCGTCGCCGAGCACCACCCGGGCCAGCTCGACGGTGGCCGAGACGGCCGCGTGGCTGGGGATGCGGGTGGTGAGCAGCTGGTGGGCGCCGAGCGAGAGCACGTCGAGGACCGGCGGGTCGACCTTGCCGAGCGGGCGGTCGATGCAGGCGGCGATGATCGCGTCGTAGGTGCCCTGGAGCCGGAGGGTGCCGTAGACCAGCTCGGTGGCGAGGGCCGCGTCGCGCCGGTCCATGCCCTTCTGCTCGGCCTCGCGGAGCAGCGAGGGGAGGATGAGGTTGGCGTAGGCGTCGCGCTCGTCGACGGCGCGCAGGGCGCGGAAGGCGACGATGCGCGCCGGGTCCTTCTTCGGGCGCCGGTGCGGGCGCGGGGCGCGCTTGCCGCCGGACGCGCTGGTGGTGCCGGAGGTGCCGTGGGTACTGCCGGGCGTGCTCATGGGATGTGCCTCAAAGTGCTGCGGGGGTTATTTCTGGATCTCTCGAACAGTAACGCGGAAAACCGGTCTCAGCCGGACTCGCCCAGCCGCTCGCCGGACTCGATGCGCGCGCCGCGCGCCCAGTCCGCCGCCCGCATGGCCTTCTTGCCCTGCGGCCGCACCTCGCCGAGCTCGATCTCGTGGCTGCCGGTGCCGACCCGGACGCTGTTCTTGCCGACGGCCAGCTCGCCCGGTGCCAGTCCGGCGGCGTCGGGCAGCAGCCGCACCGGGCCGGTGACCTTGAGCCGCTCGCCGCGGAACTCGGTCCAGGCGCCGGGGGCGGGGGCGCAGCCGCGCACCACCCGGTCGACCCGCAGCGCGGGCGCGGTCCAGTCGATCCGGGCGTCCTCGACGGTGATCTTGGGGGCGAGGGTGACGCCCTCGGCGGGCTGCGGGACGGCGTGCAGGGTGCCGTCGGCGATGCCGTCCATGGTGGCGGCGAGCAGCCGGGCACCGGAGTGGGCGAGCCGCTCCAGCAGCTCACCGCTGGTGTCGGCGGGGCGGACCTCCTCGGTGAGCACGCCGAAGACCGGCCCGGAGTCCAGGCCCTGCTCGATGAGGAAGGTGGACGCGCCGGTGACCTCGTCGCCGGCCAGCACCGCGTGCTGGACGGGGGCGGCGCCGCGCCAGGCGGGGAGCAGCGAGAAGTGCAGGTTGACCCAGCCGTGTGCGGGGATCTCCAGGGTGCCGGGGCGCAGCAGGGCCCCGTAGGCGACGACCGGGCAGCAGTCGGGGGCGAGCTCGGTGAGCCTGGCGACGAAGTCGGGGTCGCTCGGCTTCGCCGGCTTGAGGACCTCGATCCCGGCCTCCTCGGCGCGCTGGGCGACGGGGCTGGCGACGAGCTTGCGGCCGCGGCCGGCGGGGGCGTCGGGGCGGGTGACCACCGCGACGACCTCGTGCCGGTCGGAGGCGAGCAGGGCGTCCAGCGCGGGAACGGCGACCTCGGGGGTGCCGGCGAACACGAGGCGCATCAAGTGCCTTTCTGCAGTGCGGAGTTGGCGTTGTTCGAAGCGGGGGGGGTGTCAGCGCGCCGCGCCGAAGGTGCTGTGCGGGGAGACCTTGACCACCGGCGCGGGGCCCGATCCCCAGTCCGACTCGCGTATCGCCTTGAGCGCGGCCTTGCGCCGCTCGGTGTCGAGGCGGTCGATGAAGATGATGCCGTCGAGGTGGTCGGTCTCGTGCTGGATGCAGCGCGCGAGCAGCTGGGTGCCCTCGATGGTCACCGGATCGCCGTACATGGTGAAGCCCCTGGCGACGACACCGTGCGCGCGCCGGGTGTCGTAGCGCAGGCCGGGCAGTGAGAGGCAGCCCTCGGGGCCCTCCTGCTCCTCCTCGCTGAGCGACAGGTCGGGGTTGATCAGATGCCCGGTGACGCCGTCCACGTGGTAGGTGAACACCCTTAGGGAGACACCGAGTTGGGGCGCGGCCAGGCCGGCGCCGGGGGCGTCGAGCATGGTGTCCGTGAGGTCCTTGACAAGGGTGCGGAGCTCCTTGTCGAAGGTGGTGACGGGCCGGGCGGTGGCGCGCAGGACGGGGTCTCCGAAGATGCGGATCGGCTGGATCGCCACGGATGCGGGCTCCTGTCCGTCTGGGTCCGGGGTGCGGGGGTCGGGAAGCTGGCGACGAGCGGGCCGCGCGGCGTGCACGCGGCCGTCCGTCAGTCTATGCAATCCGCCCGAACCGGGTTCCGGCACATCCCGCTCGCCCCGCCTGCGTGACCCCGGCGGGCGGTCCGGCGTTGGTCAAGTGGAATTGACCGTGGCCGGAGCGCGCGGGAAGGACGCTCCGGCCGAGCCGAACCGTACGGAAGGTGGCACGTAGGCCATGGCTGAGCAGATCAACCACGACGCCCGGGCGCGGGCGAGCCTGCACCTGCTGGTGCGGGACATCGAGCGGGTGAGGCGACAGGTCGACGCCCTGCGAACGCTCACCGCCCAGTTGGGCAACGTCTACCGGCCGCGCCGCCCCAGCACCTCGGCGGGCTTCGTGGTGTACGGGCGGGCCCCGGCGCCGACGGTGCGCCTGGCGCAGGAGCTGCGGGAGAGCGTGGAGACGCTGGTGGCGGCGGCGGTCGAGTTCGACCGCGCGCTGGGCTTCTCCTGGGACTCGGTGGGCTCGGCCCTCGGGGTCACCAAGCAGGCGGTGCACCGCCGGTACGGGATGCGCCGGCCGACCAGCGAGCTGCTGGCGGCGGGCGGTGCGGTGCCGAGCCCGAGCCGCCCGGACCGCTCCGAGGAGTTGTCCGGCCACACCCCGGCGGTCGCCCACGCGCCGGCCCACCCGCCGGAGCGGGACCGCTCCCCCGCCCCGACCGGACTCGCCGCGACCGTCCCGGCCGCCCGCCAGGGCGGCCTCGACCGCACCGCGCTGGACCGCACCGCCCTCGACCGCGCCACCATCGACCGCACCGCCCTCGACCGCCCCGGCGTCCCGCTGCGCGGCTGACGCCCCCGGACGCCGGGTGGGGGCCGCGGCACGGACACCGCGCCCCTCACCCGACGTCCGTCACCCCGACGTCCGCCCCCGGACACCCGTCACCCCGACGTCCGTCACCCGATGCCCGTCACCCGATGTCCGTCGGGTCGATCCGCACCTTGACCGCCTCCGGCGTCCGCAGCGCGATCCGCGCGATCTGCGCCGCCTTCAGCGCCGCCGCCAGCGCCGCGCCCTGCCCGGGCGGCACCCGCAGCAGCGCGCGCTCCTGCTCCTCCCCCCGCAGCGCCGCCACCGGCACCGGCCCGAGCACATCCGCCTCCTCCGGCAGCCGGACCAGGTTCAGCAGATCCGCCACCGCCGCCGGGCTGCCGCTCACCGAGGCCATCCGGGCGACCGGCGGGAAGTGCAGCTGGGCACGCTCGTCCAGCTCCAGCCCGGCGTGCCCGAGCGGGTCCCAGCGCACCAGCGCCTGCACCGGCCGCGCCGTCGGCTCGGCGACCACCACCACCGTCCCGCCCTCGGCGGCCGGCCGCACCAGCGCGGCGGCGGCCAGCCAGAGCCGCAGCGCCTCCTCGCCGGCCCGCAGGTCGGGCCGGCTCAGCAGCGCCCAGCCGTCCAGCAGCAGCGCCGCCGCGTACCCGCCGCCGCCCTCGACGACCGGCTCCGCACCGGGCGTGGAGATCACCAGCGCCGGCTCGTCCGGGACGCCGGTCAGCACCGCGTCCCGCCCGGAGGTGCGCACCGGGACGCGCGGGAACGCCTTGCCCAGCTCCTCGGCCGTCCGCCGGGCGCCGACCACCTGCGCCCGCAGCCGGAACGAGCCGCACTCCGGGCAGTGCCAGTCCCGCTCCTCCTCGCCGCACCACTGGCAGCACAGCGGCGCATCGGCCCCGGCCGCCTCCAGCGGGCCCTCGCAGCGCCGGCAGCGGGCGGGCGTGCGGCAGCGCCCGCAGGCCAGCCGGGGCACGTAGCCGCGCCGGGGCACCTGGATGAGCACCGGCCCGCCGGCCGCCAGGCCCTCCCGGGCCGCCTCCCAGGCGACCGAGGGCAGCCGGGCGGCCTGCGCGGCGGCGTCCCGGTGCTGGTCCTGGTCGGTGACGGTGCGCACCCGCGGCGCGGTGCGGCGGACGGTCTCCCGGTCGGCGCCCAGCGCCCGGGCCCAACCGGTGCGCACCAGCTGGGCGCCCTCCACGGTGACGACGTGCCCGCCGAGCAGGACGGCCGCGCCCTCCTCGGCGGCGCGCAGCAGGGCGACCTCCCGCACGTGCGGGTGCGGGGCGCGCGGGTCGCTGTGGCTGGAGTCGCCGTCGGACCAGACCACCACCAGCCCGAGGTCGTGCACCGGCGCGAACATCGCGGCCCGGGTGCCGATGGCGGCGTGCACCGAGCCGCGGCTGACCTGCAGCCACCGCCGGTAGCGCTCGCGCGGGCCGAGGTCGGCGGCCAGCACGGCGTGCATGCCCTCGCCGAGCAGCTCGGTCAGCGCCCGGTCGACCCGGGCCACCGAGCGGCCGTCCGGCAGCACCACCAGGGCGCCGCGCCCGCCGGCCAGGGTGGCCGCGACGGCGCGGGCGATCTCGTACGGCCAGCCGGGCCCGGGCAGCGCCGTCCAGACCGCGCGGGGCGAGCCGCCGCCGGCCAGCGCGGCGAGGAAGTCCGGGCCGGCCGGGTAGCGGGACCAGCCGCCGGGCGCGGGTGCGGGCGGGCCGGGACGGGGCGGCGGCGAGGGCTCGGCCTCCGCCTTGGCGTGCCGGGGCGGCACCGCCAGCTGCAGCACATCGGCCAGGGTGCCCGCGTACCGGTCGGCCACGGTGCGGCAGAGCCGCAGCAGCGGCGGGCTGAGCACCGGCTCCGGCGAGAGGACCTGGGCGAGCGGGGCCAGCGGGCCGGGGAAGTCGCTCTTCTCCAGCCGGGCGACGATGAAACCGTCGTGCAGCTCCCCCCCCTCGCGCTGGCCTTTGACCACGCGCGCCCCGAAGCGCACCCGGACCCGCACACCGGGCCTGGCGTCCTCGGCCATCGCGGCCGGCACCTCGTAGTCGAAGAACTTGTCGATGGTGAGCACGCCCTTGTCGACGACCACCCGGGCGACCGGCAGGTGCTCGGCCCGCTTGGCGCCGCGCCAGGTGCGCGGCTTGGCCCGGCGGACCGTCTCCCGGATGAACGCCAGCTGCTCCGGCGCCCCGCCCTCGTCACTCCCCTGCGTGCTGCTCATCGCCCCAAGTAGTACCAGGTCCCACCGACAAAACGGCAGGTGGCGGCCGCCCGGCGTACCGGGCGGCCACCACCTGCCATCAAAGGGTCGAACGGGCCGATCAGGCCTCGACGGCCTTCTTCAGCTGCTCCACGCGGTCGGTCCGCTCCCAGGTGAAGTCCGGCAGCTCCCGGCCGAAGTGGCCGTACGCGGCGGTCTGCGAGTAGATCGGGCGCAGCAGGTCCAGGTCGCGGATGATCGCGGCCGGGCGCAGGTCGAAGACGTCGCTGACGGCCTTCTGGATGGTGAGGACCGGCACGGTCTCGGTGCCGAAGGTCTCCACGAACAGGCCGACCGGCTCGGCCTTGCCGATCGCGTACGCGACCTGCACCTCGGCGCGGCGGGCGAGGCCGGCGGCGACGATGTTCTTCGCCACCCAGCGCATCGCGTACGCGGCCGAGCGGTCCACCTTGGACGGGTCCTTGCCGGAGAAGGCGCCGCCGCCGTGGCGGGCCATGCCGCCGTAGGTGTCGATGATGATCTTGCGGCCGGTGAGGCCGGCGTCGCCCATCGGGCCGCCGATCTCGAAGCGGCCGGTCGGGTTGACCAGCAGGCGGTAGCCCTCGGTGACGAGCTTGATGCCCTGGTCGGCCAGCGCCTTCAGCTCCGGCTCCACGACGAACTCGCGGACGTCCGGGGTGAGCAGCGACTCGAGGTCGATGTCGCTGGCGTGCTGGGTGGAGACGACCACGGTGTCCAGGCGCAGCGCCTTGTCGCCGTCGTACTCGATGGTGACCTGGGTCTTGCCGTCGGGGCGCAGGTACGGGATGGTGCCGTTCTTGCGGACCTCGGTGAGGCGGCGCGAGAGGCGGTGGGCCAGGGTGATCGGCAGCGGCATCAGCTCGGGCGTCTCGTCGGACGCGTAGCCGAACATCAGGCCCTGGTCGCCCGCACCCTGCCGGTCCAGGTCGTCTGTGTCGTCCCCCTGGGTGGACCCCTCGACCCGGGCCTCGTACGCGGTGTCGACGCCCTGGGCGATGTCCGGCGACTGGGCGCCGATCGACACCGAGACGCCGCAGGACGCGCCGTCGAAGCCCTTCTTGGAGCTGTCGTAACCGATCTCCAGGATCTTGTCCCGGACGAGCTGGGCGATCGGCGCATACGCCTTGGTGGTCACCTCGCCGGCCACGTGCACCTGGCCGGTGGTGATGAGCGTCTCCACCGCGACCCGGGAGGTCGGGTCCTCGCGGAGGAGAGCGTCAAGGATGGTGTCGCTGATCTGGTCAGCGATCTTGTCGGGGTGTCCCTCGGTGACGGACTCCGAGGTGAACAGGCGGCGAGACACAGCGCTCCCTGGGGTTGCAGCGGCTGCTGACTGAAAGACCCCGGACGGATCCGGGGGCTTCCGGAAAGACTTGATTCCTGGAGTGTAACGGTCAGCTACCGAGAAACGTCACGCCATTCCGCGATTGGAGACCGGCCGACCACTCTGCGAGATCAGCCGACGAAGGAATCGAGCCGTTCCGCGACGAGGTCCCAGACGACGTCCGCGAGGACCTCCTTCGGCCCCACCGGGACGGGCGTCTCGCTGCCGTCGGCGCCCAGTACCACGGCCTCGTTGACGTCCTGCCCGAAGGCCTTGCCGTCGCCGACCTCGTTGACGACCAGCAGGTCGCAGCCCTTGCGGGCGAGCTTGGCCCGGCCGTGGGCGAGGACGTCGTCGGTCTCGGCCGCGAATCCCACCACGACTCGACCCGAACGGGTGCGGTGGGCGGAGAGCTCCGCCAGGACGTCGGGGTTGCGGACGAGCTCCACCGGCGCCGGCTCGACGCCCTCGACCTTCTTGATCTTGCCGGCGGCGTAGACCGCGGGCCGGAAGTCCGCCACCGCCGCGGCCATGACCACGGCGTCCGCGCCCTCGGCCGCCTTCAGGACGGCGTCGCGCAACTCCAGCGCGGTCGCCACCCGGACCACGTCCACCCCGGCCGGGTCGGGCAGCGCGGCATTGGCCGAGATCAACGTCACACGCGCCCCACGGGCCGCGGCGGTCGCCGCCAGGGCGTAGCCCTGCTTGCCCGAGGAGCGGTTGCCGAGGTACCGGACCGGGTCCAGCGGCTCCCGGGTGCCGCCGGCCGAGACCACCACGTGCCGGCCGGCCAGGTCGGTCCGCTCCCCGCCGTACCGCAGCACCGCGCGGCAGGCGTCGAAGATCGCGGACGGCTCGGGCAGCCGGCCCTTGCCGGTGTCCTTGCCGGTCAGCCGCCCGCTGGCGGGCTCCAGCACGATCACGCCCCGGCGGCGCAGCGTGGCGACGTTCTCCCGGGTGGCCGGGTGCTCCCACATCTCGGTGTGCATCGCGGGCGCCAGGACGACCGGGCAGCGCGCGGTGAGCAGGGTGTTGGTCAGCAGGTCGTCGGCCAGCCCGTGGGCGGCCTTGGCCATGAGGTCGGCGGTGGCCGGGGCGACCACCACCAGATCGGCGTTCTGCCCGATCCGCACGTGCGGCACCTCGTGCACGTTCTCCCAGGTCTCGGTGGCGGCCGGTCGGCCGGAGAGCGCCGCCCAGGTGGCCTCGCCGACGAAGTGCAGCGCCGCCGCGGTGGGCACCACGGTCACCCGGTGGCCGGACTCGGTGAACCGCCGCAGCAGCTCGCACGCCTTGTACGCGGCGATGCCGCCGCTGACGCCGAGGACGACCCGCGGCGCGTCCGTCCGCTCCGTGCTGCCGCTCATGTTCCCCAGCTCTCCTCGTGGCGGTCCTCAGGTGCCCGCCAACCCTACGGCGCGCCGGCGATCACCCGCACCGTGGCACCCCCCACAACGCCGAAGGGCCCGTCGGAGCGGACTCCGACGGACCCTTCACACGAAAGTGGGACCGCCTCAGGCGGCCTCGACCGCCTCGGCGGTCAGCATGCCGGCGTTGATCTCGCGCAGCGCGATCGACAGCGGCTTCTCGTGCACGTGGGTGTCGACCAGCGGGCCGACGTACTCCAGCAGGCCCTCGCCGAGCTGGGAGTAGTACGCGTTGATCTGGCGCGCACGCTTGGCCGCGTAGATGACCAGGCTGTACTTGGAGTCGGTGGCCTCAAGCAGCTCGTCGATCGGCGGGTTGATGATGCCCTCGGGCGCGGTCATGGAAGAGGACACGCGAAAACCTTCCGAAAGGGTGGAAAAGACAACAGGTCAGGCTACACCGAGCAAGGCTAGCAGTTCGCCGGCCACCTGCTCGACCGAGGTGTTGACCAGGGTCGTGTCGAACTCCGGCTCGGCCGCCAGCTCGACCTTGGCGGCCTCCAGCCGCTTCTCGATCACGTCCTGCGGCTCGGTGCCCCGGCCGGTGAGCCGACGGACCAGCTCGTCCCAGCTCGGCGGGGCCAGGAAGACCAGCTGCGCCTCGGGCATGGACTCGCGCACCTGCCGGGCGCCCTGCAGGTCGATCTCCAGCAGCACGGGTTCGCCGCGCTCCAGCTTCTCCTCGACCGCCGCCCGGGGCGTGCCGTAGCGGTTGCCCGCGAACACGGCCCACTCCAGCAGCTCGCCGTTGGCGATCAGCTTGTCGAACTCGTCGTTGTCGACGAAGTGGTACTGGACCCCGTTCTGCTCGCCCGGCCTCGGGTGGCGGGTCGTCGCCGACACCGAGAGCCAGACCTCGGGGTACTGCTTCCTCATATGAGCGACGACCGTGCTCTTGCCGACCCCCGAGGGGCCGGAGAGCACGGTCAGCCGCGGACGCTCACTCATGCACCGATTATCCCGGATCGCGGACGATCCCGGGACCACGGGGGCACGGTCAGGCGGCACCGCCGCCGAACTCCCGTTCCAGGGAGGCGATCTGGTTCGTTCCGAGACCACGGACACGACGGCTCTCGGAGATGCCGAGCCGCTCCATGATCTGCTTGGCCCGAACCTTGCCGACGCCCGGAAGGGACTCCAGCAGGGCCGAGACCTTCATCTTGCCGATCACGTCGTTGTCGGCCTTGCCGGCCTTGATCACCTCGTGCAGGGAGGCGCCGGAGTGCTTGAGCCGGTTCTTGACCTCGGCGCGCTCCCGGCGAGCCTCGGCGGCCTTGGCGAGCGCGGCGGTGCGCTGTTCAGGGGTAAGGGGCGGAAGAGCCACGCCGTTCACCTCAGGGTGGATGGAAGGGATTGAACTATGACTGTTGTGCTTCCCAGGGCACCGGCCAGAGAGCGAACTCGCCGCCCCTGACCTGCGGGAGCAGCAGGTTTCGCGGCTCCTCGGTGACCTATCGCCGGACACTACCCGGATTGCGGCGCCACGTCAGGAAAAGAACACGAAAAGTCCTGGTCAGCCAAGGCCGACCAGGACTTTCCAGGGCAAAATGACCGTGATTGCGAACCTTGGGCGGCGCCGATGTGACGGCGCTCACGTCGGGCGCCCGCCCCGGCGGGCCGTCGCAGCACGTCATCGCGGCCCCGCACGGCGTTCGCCAGGGGCGAACCCCTCCTCCTCGCCCGCTACTTGACCGCCTCCGCGTACTCCTGGACAAAACGGTCGGCGGCCGAGCGCAGCGCCTCCACCGAGGGGCCGTGCTTCAGGACGTCCCGGCTGACGCTCGGCACCACATTGCGCACCGAGGCGCCGAAGACCCGCGGCAGGTCCGCCATCGTCGCGCCCTGGGCGCCGATCCCGGGGGCGAGCAGCGGGCCGTTGATCGCCAGGTCCACGCCCGCGTCGGCCAGCGTCGCGCCGACCACCGCGCCGAACGAGCCCAGCGGCTCGGCACCGGCGTTCTCCGCGGCCAGCTGCCGCAGCACGGCGGCCGCCACCGGCTCGCCGTCCGCGCCGACGGCGCGCTGCACCTCGGCGCCCTCCGGGTTGGAGGTGAGCGCCAGCGCGAAGACGCCCGCGCCGTTGGCCGTGGCGAGGTCGAGCGCCGGGCGCAGCGAGCCGAAGCCCAGGTAGGGGCTCACCGTGACGGCGTCCGAGAACAGCGGGCTGCCGGGCGACAGGAAGGCCTCGGCGTAGGCGGCCATGGTGGAGCCGATGTCGCCGCGCTTGGCGTCCATCAGGACGAGCGCGCCGGCCGCCCGGGCCTCCTCGACGGACTTCTCCAGGACGGCGACGCCCCGGGAGCCGAAGCGCTCGAAGAAGGCGGCCTGCGGCTTGAGCACGGCCACCCGGCCGGCCAGCGCCTCGACGACGGTGCGGCTGAAGGTCTCCAGGCCCGCGACGGTGTCCTCCAGGCCCCAGGCGGCCAGCAGGGAGGCGTGCGGGTCGATGCCGACGCAGAGCTGGCCGCGGGTGTCCAGGGCGTGGCGCAGGCGGGTGCCGAAGGGGGCGAGGGTCATGACGTCCTTCCGGAGAGCGTGAGAAGAGGGGTTCGGGCGGCCCTGCGGCCGTCCACGGCCCTACCGGCCGTCCACGGCGCTGCCGACGGCCGCGGCCAGGCTGCGGAAGCCGCCGGCCCGGAGGCGGGCCGACAGGCCCTTGTGGATGCGCCGGCACCAGAACGGGCCCTCGTAGATGAAGGCGCTGTAGCCCTGGACGAGGTCCGCGCCGTGCAGGATCCGCTGCCAGGCGTCCTCGGCGGTCTCGATGCCGCCGACCGAGACCAGCACCAGCCGGCCCCCGGTACGGGCGCGCAGCCGCTGGAGGACCTCCAGCGCGCGCTCCTTCAGCGGGGCGCCGGACAGGCCGCCCATGCCGATCTCCTTCACCCGGTCGGCGTCGCTGCGCAGGCCCTCGCGGCCGATCGTGGTGTTGGTGGCGATGATGCCGTCCAGGCCCAGCTCCAGGGCGAGGTCGGCGACCTCGTCGATGTCCTCGTCGGCCAGGTCGGGGGCGATCTTGACCAGCAGCGGCACGTGGTGCGGGGTGGTCCGGTCGGCGGCCTCGCGCACGGCGCTCAGCAGAGGGCGCAGGTGCTCGACGGCCTGCAGGTTGCGCAGCCCGGGGGTGTTCGGCGAGCTGACGTTGACCACCAGGTAGTCGGCGAAGCGGGCCAGCCGTTCGGTGGACTTGACGTAGTCGGCGACCGCGTCGGCCTCCTCGACCACCTTGGTCTTGCCGATGTTGACGCCCACCACCGGCGTGGAGCTGGTGTGCGAGCGGGCGGCGAGCCGCGCGGCGACCCGGGCCGAGCCCTGGTTGTTGAAGCCCATCCGGTTGATCAGGGCGCGGTCCTCGACCAGCCGGAACAGCCGCGGCTGCGGGTTGCCCGGCTGCGCCTCGCCGGTGACGGTGCCGATCTCGACGTAGTCGAAGCCGAGCATCGACAGGCCGTCGATGCCGACGCCGTTCTTGTCGAAGCCGGCCGCCAGGCCGAACGGGCCGGGCAGCGCGAGGCCGAGGGCGTCGGTGCGCAGCGCCCGGTCGCGCGGGGCGAGCGCGAGGCGGACGAGGCCGCGCAGGCCGGGCACCGAGGAGGCCAGCCGGATCCAGAAGAAGGCCAGGTGGTGGGCCTTCTCGGGGTCCATCTTCTTGAAGACGAGGTCGAACAGCAGCTTGTACACAAAGTCCTCCCAGGGCATGGAAGTGGGGGGCACCCGGCGGTACTGGTGCCCCCCACTGGAGTGGTGCTACTTGGCGCGGCCGGCGTTGATCAGCTCGGCGTGCTCCTGGAGCGACATGACGCCGACCTCGTCGCGCAGCAGCCGGTCGATGCCCTGGACGGCGGCGCCCATGGCCTGGACGGTGGTCAGGCAGGGCACGGCGCGGGCGACGGCGGCGGTGCGGATCTCGTAGCCGTCGAGACGGCCGCCGGTGCCGTACGGCGTGTTGATGATGAGGTCGACCTCACCGTCGTGGATCAGCTGGACGATGGTCTTCTCGCCGTTCGGGCCCTCGCCCTCGCTGTGCTTGCGCACCACGGTGGCGGGGATGCCGCCGCGCTGCAGCACCTCGGCGGTGCCGGCGGTGGCCAGCAGCTCGAAGCCGAGGCCGACCAGCGCCCGGGCCGGGAAGACCAGGTTGCGCTTGTCGCGGTTGGCGACCGAGACGAAGACCTTGCCCTTGGTCGGCAGCGCGCCGTAGGCACCGGTCTGGGATTTGGCGTAGGCGGTGCCGAAGACGCGGTCGAGGCCCATGACTTCGCCGGTGGAGCGCATCTCGGGGCCGAGGACGGTGTCGACGCCGCGGCCGTGGACGTCGCGGAAGCGGCTCCAGGGCATCACGGCCTCCTTGACCGCGATCGGGGCGTCGGCGGGCAGGGTGCCGCCGTCGCCGTCGGCCGGGAGCAGGCCCTCGGCGCGCAGTTCGGCGATGGTGGCGCCCAGCGAGATCCGGGCGGCGGCCTTCGCGAGCGGTACCGCGGTCGCCTTGGAGGTGAACGGCACGGTCCGTGAGGCCCGCGGGTTCGCCTCCAGGACGTACAGGATGTCACCGGACAGGGCGAACTGGATGTTGATCAGACCGCGCACGCCGACGCCGCGGGCGATGGCCTCGGTGGAGGTGCGCAGCCGCTTGATGTCGTGGCCGCCGAGGGTGATGGGGGGCAGGGCGCAGGCGGAGTCGCCGGAGTGGATGCCGGCTTCCTCGATGTGTTCCATGACGCCGCCGAGGTAGAGCTCGGTGCCGTCGTAGAGGGCGTCGACGTCGATCTCGACGGCGTCGTCGAGGAAGCGGTCGATGAGGACGGGGTGTTCGGAGATCAGGCCGGCGTGGCGTTCGAGGTAGGAGGCGAGGGAGGCCTCGTCGTAGACGATCTCCATGCCGCGTCCGCCCAGGACGTAGGAGGGGCGGGCGAGGACGGGGTAGCCGATCTCGTCGGCGATGGCCTTGGCGTCGGTGAAGGAGAACGCGGTGCCGTGCTTGGGGGCGGGCAGGCCGGCGTCGCGCAGGACGCGGCCGAAGGCGCCGCGTTCCTCGGCGAGGTCGATGGCCTCGGGCTGGGTGCCGACGATCGGCACGCCGTTGTCCTTGAGGGCCTGGGCCAGGCCGAGCGGGGTCTGGCCGCCGAGCTGGACGATCACGCCGGCCAGCGGGCCGGCCTGCCGCTCGGCGTGGACGATCTCCAGGACGTCCTCCAGGGTGAGCGGCTCGAAGTAGAGCCGGTCGGAGGTGTCGTAGTCGGTGGAGACGGTCTCCGGGTTGCAGTTGACCATCACGGTCTCGTAGCCGGCGTCGGCGAGCGCGAAGGAGGCGTGCACGCAGGAGTAGTCGAACTCGATGCCCTGGCCGATGCGGTTGGGGCCGGAGCCGAGGATGATCACCGCGGGCCTGGTGCGCGGGGCGACCTCGTTCTCCTCGTCGTAGGAGGAGTAGAAGTACGGGGTGTGCGCGGCGAACTCGGCCGCGCAGGTGTCGACGGTCTTGAAGACCGGGCGGATGCCGAGCGCGTGCCGCACCTCGCGCACCACGTCCGCCTTCAGCCCGCGGATCTCCCCGACCTGCTGGTCGGAGAAGCCGTGGCGCTTGGCGTGCCGCAGCAGCTGCGGCGTCAGCTTCTCCGCCCGTGCCAGCTCGCCTGCGATCTCGTCGAGGAGGAACAGCTGGTCGACGAACCACGGGTCGATCCTGGTGGCCTCGAACACCTCCTCGGGGGTGGCGCCGGCGCGGATCGCCTCCATGACGGTGTTGATCCGCCCGTCCGTGGGCACCACCGCGCGGGCCAGCAGCTCCGCCTTGTCGCCGACCGTGCCGGCCCAGGTGAACTGGGAGCCCTTCTTCTCCAGCGAGCGCAGCGCCTTCTGCAGCGCCTCGGGGAAGTTGCGGCCCAGGGCCATCGCCTCGCCGACCGACTTCATGGTGGTCGTCAGCGTGGCGTCCGCGGAGGGGAACTTCTCGAACGCGAACCGCGGGACCTTGACGACCACGTAGTCCAGGGTCGGCTCGAAGGACGCCGGGGTCTGCTCGGTGATGTCGTTGGGGATCTCGTCGAGGGTGTAGCCGACGGCGAGCTTCGCGGCGATCTTCGCGATCGGGAAGCCGGTGGCCTTCGACGCCAGCGCCGAGGAGCGGGACACCCGCGGGTTCATCTCGATGACGATGACCCGGCCGTCGTCGGGGTTGACCGCGAACTGGATGTTGCAGCCGCCGGTGTCGACGCCGACCTCGCGGATCACGGCGATGCCGATGTCGCGCAGGATCTGGTACTCGCGGTCGGTGAGCGTCATCGCCGGGGCGACGGTGATCGAGTCACCGGTGTGCACGCCCATCGGGTCGAAGTTCTCGATCGAGCAGACGACCACGACGTTGTCGTTGCGGTCGCGCATCAGCTCCAGCTCGTACTCCTTCCAGCCGAGGATCGACTCCTCCAGGAGCACCTCGGTGGTCGGCGACAGCGTCAGGCCCTGGCCCGCGATGCGGCGCAGGTCCTCCTCGTCGTGCGCGAACCCCGACCCGGCGCCGCCCATCGTGAACGACGGGCGCACCACCACCGGGTAGCCGCCCAGGGTGTCCACCCCGGCCAGCACCTCGTCCATGGTGTGGCAGATCACCGAACGCGCGGACTCGCCGTGGCCGATCTTCGCGTTGACGGCCTCGACCACGCCCTTGAACAGCTCGCGGTCCTCGCCCTTGTTGATCGCCTCGACGTCCGCGCCGATCAGCTCGACGCCGTACTTCTCCAGCGTCCCGGCCCCGTGCAGCGAGATCGCGGTGTTCAGCGCGGTCTGCCCGCCCAGCGTCGGCAGCAGCGCGTCCGGCCGCTCCTTCGCGATGATCTTCTCGACGAACTCCGGGGTGATCGGCTCCACATAGGTCGCGTCCGCGATCTCCGGGTCCGTCATGATCGTCGCCGGGTTCGAGTTCACCAGCACGACCCGCAGGCCCTCGGCCTTCAGAACCCGACACGCCTGCGTGCCCGAATAGTCGAACTCGGCAGCCTGACCGATCACGATCGGACCGGAACCGATCACCAGAACGGACTTGATGTCAGTGCGCTTAGGCACGCTGGCCCTCCATGAGCTTCGCGAAACGATCGAAGAGGTACGCCGCGTCGTGCGGGCCGGCGGCGGCCTCCGGGTGGTACTGCACCGAGAAGGCGGGCACGTCCAGCGCCTGGAGGCCCTCGACCACATCGTCGTTGAGGCAGACGTGGGAGACCTCGACCCGCCCGTAGGGCGTGTCGCTGACCTTGTCGAGCGGTGCGTTGACGGCGAAGCCGTGGTTGTGCGCGGTGACCTCGACCTTGCCGGTGGTGCGGTCCTGGACCGGCTGGTTGATGCCGCGGTGGCCGTACTTGAGCTTGTAGGTGCCGAAGCCCAGCGCGCGGCCGAGGATCTGGTTGCCGAAGCAGATCCCGAAGAACGGGGTCTTGCGTTCCAGCACCCCCTGCGCCACGGCGACCTGGTGGTCGGCGGTGGCCGGGTCGCCCGGACCGTTGGAGAAGAACACGCCGTCGGGGTCGACCGCGTAGATGTCCTCCAGGGTGGCGTCGGCCGGCAGCACGTGCACCTCGATGCCGCGCTCGGCCATCCGCTGCGGGGTCATCGCCTTGATGCCGAGGTCCAGGGCGGCGACGGTGAAGCGCTTCTCACCGATCGCGGGCACCACGTACGGCTCGGTGGTTGCGACCTCGGCGCACAGGTCGGCGCCCTTCATCTCGGGCGAGGACTGCACCTTGGCCAGCAGCGCCGCCGGCTCGGCCAGCGCCTCGCCGGAGAAGATGCCGCAGCGCATCGCGCCGCGGTCGCGCAGGTGGCGGGTGAGCGCCCGGGTGTCGATGCCGCTGATGCCGACGATGCCCTGGGCGACCAGTTCCTCGTCCAGCGAGCGGCGGGAGCGCCAGTTGGAGGCGACCCGGGCGGGGTCCCGGACGACGTACCCGGCGACCCAGATCCGCTTGGACTCGTCGTCCTCGTCGTTCCAGCCGGTGTTGCCGATCTGCGGGGCGGTCATCACGACCACCTGGCGGTGGTACGAGGGGTCGGTCAGGGTCTCCTGGTAGCCGGACATGCCGGTGTTGAAGACCGCCTCGCCGAAGGTCTCGCCGGTCGCGCCGTAGGCCTGGCCGCGGAAGCTCCGGCCGTCCTCCAGGACGAGCACGGCGTCCGCACGGTCCGAGAACGGGCGCTCCCGCCGTTGGTGCTGCGTGGTGGGGGCAGGTGCGGTCATGACGCGGCCTCTTCCGTCTTCTTCGTCGTCGTACGTGTTGCTGCGAGCTGGGTGATCGCCTCGACCCAGGCGGTGTGCTCGTCGGGGTGGTCGGCCCGGAACCCGGAGTCCAGCTCGGTTCCCATGGGGGTCCCCCCGGCCGAAGGCTGGGGGAGGGTCCAGGTGACGACGAGGATTCCGGAGGGGACGACCTTGCCGGCGATCCCGGAGTCCGTGCGGGCGCCGGTCAGGTGCTCGGCGGGGATCCAGAAGTCGACGTCACCGGGGCGCTGCACCAGCAGGCCGTCCTCGCCGAGGGTCAGATCGGCGCGGCTGCGGGTGCCCAGGCCGTGCGCGACGACCCGGTCGAGCCAGTTCCCGGCGGTGGTGGTGCCGTGGTACCGGCCGCTGGTCTCCAGGATGGTCCGCCCGGCCCGTTCCGGCACGGCCGGCAGCGGGGGGATGCCGGACTGCAGGGTGCGGCGCCAGTTCCAGCCCTGGCGCATCAGCCAGTAGACCAGGCCGACGAGCAGCAGCAGGCCGACCGTCCAGCCGAGGTAGCCCGGCCAGTTGGTGACCCTGGCCTGCTCCTGGGCCAGCAGGACCGCGGAGCTCACGCGAGCCCGCCCTGCTCGACCAGCTCGCCGGCCAGCACCGTGGCGGTGCCGCGCAGGAAGGTGGCGTGCACCCGTCCGGGCAGGTCAAGGCCCTTGTAGGGGGTGTTGCGGGAACGGGTGGCGAAGCTGTCGGGGTTCACGGCACCACGGTACGCGGGATCGAACAGCACCAGGTTGGCGGGCTCACCCACCGAGACCGGACGGCCGTGCCCGGCGAGCCGGCCGATCCGGGCCGGGCGGTGCGACATCCGGTCGGCGACGCCCTCCCAGTTCAGCAGACCGGTGTCGACCATGGTCTGCTGCACCACGGAGAGCGCGGTCTCCAGGCCGACCATGCCCATCGCGGCCACGGCCCACTCGCAGTCCTTGTCCTCGGCCGGGTGCGGCGCGTGGTCGGTGGCGACGGCGTCGATGGTGCCGTCGGCCAGCGCCTTGCGCAGCGCCCGGACGTCCTCGGCGGTGCGCAGCGGCGGGTTGACCTTGTAGACGGGGTCGTAGGAGCGGACCAGCTCGTCGGTCAGCAGCAGGTGGTGCGGGGTGACCTCGGCGGTGACGTCCCAGCCCTTGGCCTTGGCCCAGCGGATGATCTCGACCGAGCCGGCGGTCGAGACGTGGCAGACGTGCAGCCGGGAGCCGACGTGCGCGGCGAGCAGCACGTCCCGGGCGATGATCGCCTCCTCGGCGACGGCCGGCCAGCCGCCCAGGCCGAGCTCGCCGGAGACCTGGCCCTCGTTCATCTGGGCGCCCTCGGTCAGCCGCGGCTCCTGGGCGTGCTGGGCGACGACGCCGTCGAAGGCCTTCACGTACTCCAGGGCGCGGCGCATGATCACCGCGTCGTCGACGCACTTGCCGTCGTCGGAGAAGACCCGGACACCGGCCGCGGAGTCGTGCATGGCGCCGAGCTCGGCGAGCTTCTTGCCCTCCAGGCCGACGGTGACGGCGCCGACCGGCTGCACGTCGCAGTAGCCGGACTCCTGGCCGAGGCGCCAGACCTGCTCGACCACGCCGGCGGTGTCGGCCACCGGGAAGGTGTTGGCCATGGCGTGGACGGCGGTGAAGCCGCCCTTCGCCGCGGCCTGGGTGCCGGTGAGGACGGTCTCGGCGTCCTCGCGGCCGGGCTCGCGCAGGTGGGTGTGCAGGTCGACCAGGCCGGGCAGGGCGATCAGGCCGGTGGCGTCGATCTCGATGTCGGCCTCGGCGACCAGGCCGGTGCCGATCGCCCGGATCACGCCGTCGGCGATGTGGAGGTCCTGCGGGACACCGCCGAGGATCTGGGCGTTGCGGATCAGGTAGGTGGTCACTGAGCAATCTCCACGGAGTCGGTGCGGGGGGTGTCGGCGGGAGTGGCTCCGCCGAGCAGCAGGTAGAGCACGGCCATCCGGACGGAGACGCCGTTGGCGACCTGCTCGACCACGGTGCAGCGCGGGGAGTCGGCGACCTCGGCGGTGATCTCCATGCCGCGGACCATCGGGCCGGGGTGCAGGACGACGGCGTGCTCGGGCAGCCGGGCCATCCGGACGGCGTTCAGGCCGTAGCGGCGGCTGTACTCGCGCTCGGTGGGGAAGAACGCGGCGTTCATCCGCTCGCGCTGGACCCGGAGCATCATCAGCGCGTCGGTCTTGGGGAGCACCCGCTCCAGGTCGTAGCTGACCTCGCAGGGCCAGTTCTCGATGCCGATCGGCAGCAGGGTCGGCGGGGCGACGAAGGTGACCTGGGCGCCGAGCGTGGTGAGCAGGTGGACGTTGGAGCGGGCGACCCGGCTGTGCAGGATGTCGCCGACGATGGTCACCCGCCGCCCGTCCAGCCCTCGCCGCAGGGCATTGCCCGGCGTCCCCGGGTTGAGGTGGCGGCGCATGGTGAAGGCGTCGAGCAGCGCCTGGGTGGGGTGCTCGTGGGTGCCGTCACCGGCGTTGATGACGCTGCCGTGCAGCCAGTCGGACTGCGCCAGGCGGGCCGGCGCGCCGGAGGCGTGGTGCCGGATGACGACGGCGTCGGCCCCCATCGCCTGCAGGGTGAGCGCGGTGTCCTTGAGGCTCTCGCCCTTGGAGACCGAGGAGCCCTTGGCGGAGAAGTTGATCACGTCGGCGGAGAGCCGCTTCTCGGCGACCTCGAAGGACGTCTTGGTGCGGGTCGAGTCCTCGAAGAAGAGGTTGACGACGGTCCGGCCGCGGAGGGTGGGGAGCTTCTTGACGGCCCGGCCGGAGAGCTGGGCGAGTTCCTCGGCGGTGTCCAGGATGAGCAGCGCGTCGTCGCGGCTGAGGTCGGCTGCGGACACGAGGTGGCGCTTCACGCGGGTTACTCCGGGAGGTGCGGTTCGGTGGGGCGGGCGGCCAGGGCCTGGGAGGAGCGCGCGGCGAAGTCGCGGTCGCCGACGAGCACGGCGTCGACGCCGTCGCGGTCGGCCAGGCGCACCTGGACGGCTTCGCGCAGCGAGGTGGGGAGGTTCTTGCCCACGTAGTCGGCGCGGATCGGCAGCTCGCGGTGGCCGCGGTCGACGAGCACGGCGAGCTGGACGGCGCGCGGGCGGCCGATGTCGTTCAGCGCGTCGAGCGCGGCGCGGATGGTGCGGCCGGAGAAGAGCACGTCGTCGACGAGGACGACGAGCCTGCCGTCGATGCCGCCGGGCGGCATCTCGGTGTGCTCCAGGGCGCGGGCGGGCTTCAGCCGCAGGTCGTCCCGGTACATGGTGATGTCCAGGGTGCCGAGCGGGATGTCCCGGCCGGTGATCTGGGCGAGCCGGGCGTGCAGCCGGCGGGCGAGGTGGACGCCCCTGGTGTGGATGCCGAGCAGCACGACGTCCTCGGCGCCCTTGGCGCGCTCGACGATCTCGTGCGCTATCCGGGTGATGACCCGGGCGATGTCCGTGCCGTCCAGCACCTGGTGCGGCGGCCGCGGCGCGGATTCCTGGTGTGCGGTCATGCCGAGGCGGACCTCCTTCCCCGCCTCACTGGACGGGCCTTAAAGGATGTCTGGAAACTCCCGGCCTGAACTGCGGCGCGGGCTCCGGTCATCCTAACAGCGTCATTTGCGGCCAACCGTCGGCCATCATTCCGCTCCCCGCGGTTCACGCACCGGACGCACCGGTGATGCGGCCCATTCGCACGACTGCCCCATTCGGCTTGACGCAACTACCTCACTCTACGTAACCTCACAGTGAGTTACGAGACGGACGTCGAACCCACCGGTAACGACGTCGGCCAATCGCCCGTGACCCACCACTGAACGCGAAGCAATCTCGTCCGGGGAGATCAATGTCCAGCGACTACGCGAAGCAGCTCGGAGGCAAGCTCCGAGCCATCCGCACTCAGCAGGGGCTCTCCCTGCACGGTGTCGAGGAGAAGTCCCAGGGGCGCTGGAAGGCGGTCGTCGTCGGCTCGTACGAGCGCGGCGACCGTGCGGTCACCGTGCAGCGGCTGGCCGAACTGGCTGAGTTCTACGGGGTCCCGGTGCAGGAGCTGCTGCCCGGCGGTACACCCGGTGGCGCGGCCGAGCCGCCGCCGCGCCTGGTCCTCGACCTGGAAAGACTGACCCAGGTCCCGTCGGAGAAGGCCGGCCCGCTGCAGCGCTACGCGGCGACCATCCAGAGCCAGCGCGGCGACTACAACGGCAAGGTGCTGTCGATCCGCCAGGACGACCTGCGCACCCTGGCCGTGATCTACGACCAGTCGCCGTCGATCCTCACCGAGCAGCTGATCTCCTGGGGCGTGCTCAACCCCGACGCGCGCCGCGCGGTGCGCGAGGAGGAGGCGGGCTGAGGCTCGCCGCACCGGCTCCCGCCGGCCTCCCCGTCGGCCTCCCGCCTTCGGGGGCGGCGGACAGCAGCAGAAACGTCACGGCGCGGCCCCCGCGAGGGGTGCCGCGCCGCGGCGCTCTCCGGGACGCCCGCGCCCCGTCGGCCCGGGTCGCGCTCCGGCGGAAGCTCTCCAGCCGGTAGCCCGGCTCGCGCCCTAGCAGACCGTCTCCAGCCGGTAGCCCGGCTCGGCGGCCACCCCGTCCAGCCGCACCGGCCCGGCGGCGGGCGCCCAGACCCGGCCCTCGCTGGTCCAGGCCCAGGCCGTCGCCAGGTACTCGCCGCAGGCCGCCGCGGTGCCCTGGGCGCCGTGCAGCACCGCGAGGCCGGGCAGCTCGCGGGCCAGCCCGGCGCAGAACACCGCGCAGAGCAGTTCGAGGTCCTCGTCGTTGATCCGGACCACGCCGTCCTCCCACTGGAGCACCCGGGCGGCCGCGGACAGCCGCCCGCCGGGCGCGTCCACCGACAGGCGCAGCTCGTAGACCCCGCTGCCGGCGCCGAGCAGCATCCGGCGGAACACCTCGGCGCCCTGCTCGTAGGCGCCGCGCACGGCGTCGTCGCGCTCCCCGTGGAGCCGGCCGTCGAGCAATAGGTCGGCGTGGCGCAGGGTCAGGCCGTTCTCACGGGCCCGGACCAGCCGGGGGACGAAGTCGCCGACCAGCTCCTCGCCCTGGTAGGCGAGCAGCTGGGTGCGCAGCGCCGGGTTGACCAGGTAGCGGTCGCGGGCGGCCGGCTCGGCCGGGTCGAGGCCGTGCAGCAGGCAGAACTCGGCGAAGTCCTGCGGGTGGAACATCCGGGCCCGGACGGTGTCGAAGCGGCGCCGGGCGTCGGCGAGCAGCTCGGCGGTCTCGCGCAGGTACTGTTCGTGGTCCGGCGCGTCGGACAACCGCCAGGCGCGGGCCTGCGCGAAGTCCGCGGGGCTGGTGAGCACGCCGATCACGAAGGCCTGGCCGGCGCCCTCGGCCCGCTGCCGCTCGCAGGCGCCGTCGCGGTCGGCGGCGGCGCGCGAGCGCGCCCGGGGGCGGGAACCCGCGGCGGTGCAGTCGGGGGTGCGGCGGGCGCGGCCGTTGCGGCTCATCGGAGCTCCTCGGACGGGGCGGGCGGGCGGGTCGGTCGGGTCGGCGGCGGGTGGCACCGCCGACCCTTGTCCTCCCCAACCCCGCGTGGCGCACACGTACGACGTGTCACAGGACTGTAACCGAGGGTGAATCGGATGTTTGGGGTCACGCACGGTTGTGCGGCCCACCGCTCGCGCCCCGCGCGTCCGACCCGCGCGCGGCGCACCCGTCACTGGGCGTGCACGCCCGCTCACGAGGGCCTCGCGCTACCTCGGCACGCTACCTCGGCACCCGCGCCAGCTGACGGGACTGGGCGACCAGGCGGCCGGTCCCGTCCCAGACCTCGGCGTCCTCCTCGAAGTACCCGCCGGCCAGGTTCCGGGTGGCGTGGACCACCCGCAGCCAGCCCGGCGCGGGCTTGGCGCGCAGGTGCACGGTCAGCTCGACGGTCGGCGCCCAGCCCGGCATCCCGAGGTCGAAGGTGACCGGCGGCAGGGCGTCGGCGGCCAGCAGGAGCAGCAGCGGGTCGGGCTCGCGGCCGTCGGCGAGCCGGAACCAGCCCTGGATCCGACCGACGCCGGAGGGCCGGCCGAGCGCCCAGCCGACGGTGGCCGGGTCGAGCCGCATGTCGAACCGCTCCAGCAGGGCGGCCTGGGTGAGCAACTCCTTGGGCGCGTGCTCGACGCCGATGCACTGGTCCGGCGGCGGCAGCTGCGGCGGGACGGCGGTGGTGCGCGCCTCGCCGTCGTGGGCGGCGAGGTCGCCGTGGCTGGCCACCACCCGCAGCCGCTCCACGCCGCCCTGGCTGAGCGCGGCGGTGCCGGTGGACAGCGAGCGGCCGGCGCGGATCACCTCGGTGCGCACGGTGGCCGGGCCGGGGGTGGCGGCCGAGAGGTAGTAGCCGCTGATCGAGACCGGGTCGGCGTGGCCGGCGCCCCCCGGGTGGGCGGCGTGCGCGAGCGTGAGCGCGTGGCCGGCCACGGCCAGCAGCAGTCCGCCGTTGACGCCGCCGCCGATCTGCCAGCCGGAGCCGAGTTCGCCGTCGTAGCGGCCGGGCTCCTCCGGGTGCGGGGTGAGGGCGATGCCCTGGTCGAACTCGCTGCGGATCGCCGTGGTCATGGAGGTGGCCTGCCCTTCGCTGCGGGGTCGCCGGCGGGTGCGGCCGCCGGCACGCCGGGTTACTGACGAGTAGCCACCACCATACGCCGCCCCGGTGACCATGCACGAGGGCCGCCGGACCGTTTGCGGTCCGGCGGCCCTCGGCGCGGTGTGCGCGGGCTCAGCGGCGGATGCTGGGCTTCAGCTCCAGGAAGCGGGCCAGCAGGCCGTTGACGAAGGCCGGGGAGTCGTCGGTGGAGTACTCCTTGGCGATCTCCACGGCCTCGTCCAGGACGACCGCGTCCGGGACGCGGTCCTCCCAGATCAGCTCGTACGCGCCGAGCCGCAGGACGTTGCGGTCCGCGATCGGCATCCGGTCGAGCGTCCAGCCGATCGCGTACTGCGAGATCAGCTCGTCGATCCGGCGGGCGTGCTGGACGTAACCCTCGACCAGCTCCATGGTGTACTCGCCGACCTGCGGGGTGCCCTCGTCCGGCTTGGGCTCCCGGGCCCGGGCCACCCAGTCGGCGAGGACCGTCAGCGGGTCGACCCCGCGGTGGTCGGCCTCGAACAGGATCTGGAAGGCTCGCGTGCGGGCCTTGGTGCGTGCGGACGACACGGACTTACTTCACCCGGCCGAGGTAGCTGCCGTCGCGGGTGTCGACCTTGACCTTCTCGCCGGTGGTGACGAACAGCGGCACCTGGATCTCGGCGCCGGTCTCCAGCTTCGCCGGCTTGGTGCCACCGGTGGAGCGGTCGCCCTGGACGCCCGGCTCGGTCTCGGCGATGAGCAGCTCGACCGCGGCCGGCAGCTCGACGTACAGCGGCTTGTTGTCGTGCTGGGCGACGAGGGCGTCGAAGCCCTCCAGCAGGTACTTGGCGGCGTCGCCGACCACGCCCGGCTCGATGGTCAGCTGGTCGTAGGTGTCCATGTCCATGAACACGAAGTTCTCGCCGTCCTTGTACGAGAACTGCATGGTGCGCTTGTCGACGTTGGCGGTCTCGACCTTCACACCGGCGTTGAAGGTCTTGTCGACGACCTTGCCCGAGAGGACCTCCTTGAGCTTGGTGCGCACGAAGGCCGGGCCCTTGCCGGGCTTGACGTGCTGGAACTCGACGACGGCCCAGAGCTTGCCGTCCAGGTTGAGGACCATGCCGTTCTTGAGATCGTTCGTGGAAGCCACGGGCGCACTTACTCCTGGATATAGCTGTCAAGGAACCAAGGGTCGCGTCCTGCGGCACACCCGTGTCACAGGGCGAGGAGCTCCTTGGTGGTGATGGTGAGCAGCTCGGGCCCGCCCTCATCCAGGGGGCGCACGACGAGCGTGTCCTCGATCCGGACCCCGCCCCGCCCCGGGAGGTGGACCCCCGGGCCGACGGTGACCGGTACGCGGCTGTCCAGTTTACCCATGTCCGTGGGGCCGAGGCGCGGGGCCTCCCGGATCTCCAGGCCGATGCCGTGGCCGACCGGGTGCGGCGAGCCCTCGGTGTGCCCGGCCGCCCGGAGGATCTCCCGCGCGGCCCGGTCGGGCACGCACTGCTCGATCCCCGGCCCGAGCGCCTCCCGCCCGGCCCGCTGGGCGCGGAACACCAGCCGGTGCAGCTCGACCTGCCAGGGCGCCGGGGCCGCGCCGATCACGAAGGTCCGGGCGGTGGACACCCCGTAGCCGCGGTACTGCGCGCCGAGCACCACGGTCAGGAAGTCGCCCTCCTCCACCCGCCGGTCGGTGGGCTGGTGCGCCGGCTGGCCGGAGTGGGAGCCGGTACCGACCGAGACCGGGAAGGCCGCCCGGTCCGCGCCGTGGTCGATCATCCGGCGCTCCAGCTCCATCGCCAGATGCCGTTCGGTGCGGCCCACCAGGATCGACTCCAGCAGCTCGCCGAGCGCCTGGTCGGCGATCTCCGCGGCGATCCGCAGGTCGGCGATCTCGTGCTCGTCCTTGACCACCCGCAGCCGCTCCACCGCCCGGCCGACGTCCGCCAGCCGCACCCCCTCGGCCAGCCCGGCCACCGCCCGGTGCCGGGTGACCGTCAGGTCGTGCTCCTCCACCGCCAGCCCGGCCACCCCCAGCCGCGCCGCGGCGGCGGCCGCCGCCAGCGCGGTGTCCGACCCGGCCGCCACCGGTAGCCGGGTGACCTCGGGGGCGATCAGGTGCTCGCCGGAGTCGTCCGGCGGCAGGTCGTCCGGCAGCGCGAGCAGCACCCGGTCCCGGGTCAGCAGCAGGGTCGCGCCGCACGGCGGGCACCCGGTGAGGTACCGCACGTTCGCCGCCCGGGTGACCAGCGCCGCGTCGGCCCCGGACGCACCGCAGTGCTCCCGCAACCGCTCCCGGCGGCCCGCGTACGCATCAGCCATGCGTCGAGCCTACGAACCCCTCCCCCGATCCGCCCGCCGAACGCCCCCACCCGGGCCGCCGCTGCGGCGGCTACCGCGGCCCGTCGCCCGCGGCGCCCGGGCTCCACTTCCGCTCCACCCCGGCCAGCCGCCAGTACGCGATGGCCGCGGCCCAGACCACCACGAACAGGCCGACGATCGCGTAGCCGACGTTGTCCAGCGAGATGTCCGCGATCCAGCCGGTCACCGGGTCGGTGAGGTCCAGCTTCTCGTGCAGCACGCCGACCAGCTCGATGGTGCCGATGAGGAAGGCCACCGCGATGGACAGGCCGGTGATGGTCAGGTTGTAGTACACCTTGCGCACCGGGTTGGAGAACGCCCACTGGTAGGCGAAGTTCATGAAGGTGCCGTCCAGCGTGTCGAACAGGCTCATCCCGGCCGCGAACAGCAGCGGCAGGCAGACGATCGCGTACCACGGCAGACCGGAGGCGGCGCCCGAGCCGGCCATCACCATCAGCGTGACCTCGGTGGCGGTGTCGAAGCCCAGGCCCAGCACCATGCCGACCGGGAACATCTGCCCGGGCCGGGTGATCGAGCGGGTCGCCCGGTTCAGCACCCGGGCCAGCAGGCCGCGGGAGTTCAGGTGCGCCTCCAGCTCGACCTCGTCGAACTGCCCGGCCCGCATCGAGCGGAACACCTTCAGGATCCCGAACAGCGCGGCCAGGTTCAGCGCGCCGATCAGGTAGAGGAAGGCGCCGGAGGCCGAGGTGCCGACCACGCCCAGCCACTGGTGGGTGGTCGACTCGTCGTCCATCAGCGTGCTGGCCAGCTGCGCGCCGCCCGCCACCAGGGCGGCCATCAGCACCACCATCGAGGAGTGCCCGAGCGCGAACCAGAAGCCCACCGAGACCGGGCGCCGGCCGTCCGCCATCAGCTTGCGGGTGGTGTTGTCGATCACCGCGATGTGGTCGGCGTCGAAGGCGTGCCGCATGCCGAGGGTGTACGCGGTGATGCCCAGGCCCACCCCGAAGACCTGGGTGCCGACCTCGTACTTCTCCGGCGCGACCAGGAAGATCAGCGTGCCGAACGCCACCAGGTGCATGGCGAGGATCACGCCCATCAGCCCGGCGGTGCGCAGGGTGTCCTCGCGGCGCCAGCGGAAGGCGGGCAGGGCGGCGGGCGGCGCCGCGGCCGCGGCGGTTTCGGGCAGGGTCATCTGCGGATCACGCTCCAGCACCTCGTGGAATGACTTCGTGAGATGCCGCGGCCGGTCTCCTGGCTGACGGGGCTCCCGTACCCGCCTTCCCGAGCGCGCGAGGCGCCCAGTGGCGTCGTGGGTACGGACACTCTCCCCCGATCACAGTGGCGAGGGCCGCTCCGGACTGGGACCCCTGAGGGTCCGTCACCGGTCTTCCCGAGCACCACGGCGGGGAACACCGTAGGCGGCCCGGCCGAACACCCGCAAGGCCGCGCACCCCCGCGGGTGGGCAGGATCACAGCCCCCGCCCGCCGCAACGGGCCGTCCGCGGACCGTCCCGGGCGACCCCGTCCGAACACCGCGCCCGGCCGGGGCCCGTTGAGTACGATCATGGCGTGCTGAACCGCCGCCGGCTCCGGGCCCGGCCCGACGAGGACCGCTGGGACACCCGGCCCGTCCGGGCCCGCGTCCTGGCGGTGGCCCGCACCCTCACCTCCGCCACCCGGGTCCTGGACGTCCTCACCCTGCTGCGCGAGCAGGACGGCATCGGCTTCGCCGTCACCGTCAACCCGGGCTCCGCGTTCACCGCCGGACTCGACGACTACCTCCGCGCCCAGCCCGGCCTCACCGTCCTGCCCTGGCGCGACGCCGTACGGCAGCCATTCGACCTCGCCGTCGCCTGCGCCGTCCATTCCTCGATGCACCGGCTGCGCGCACCCCTCGTGGTCCTCCCGCACGGCGCCGGCTACAACCGCCTGGTCCCCGAGTCCACCGGCGACACGGTCACCGCCGCCGGGCTCTCCCGGCGCGAACTCACCCACCGCGGACGGGTCTTCCCCGCCGTCATCGGCCTCTCCCACCGCGAGCAGTTCGACCGCCTGCGGACCGCCTGCCCCGAGGCACTGCCCCGCGCCCGCGAGGTCGGCGACCCCTGCTTCGACCGGATGCTGGCCGGCCTCGCCGCCCGCGACGGCTACCGGGCCGCCCTCGGCGCGGTCGACGGCCGCCGGCTCGTGGTGGTCAACTCCACCTGGAGCGCGCACTCCTCACTCGGCCGCCACCCCGGCCTGCCGCTGCGGCTGGTCGAACAGCTGCCCGCCGACGAGTACACCGTCGCCGTCGTCCTGCACCCCAACATCTGGGCCCGGCACGACCCGCGCGCCCTGCTCGCCGCCGCCGAACGCTCCGGCCTGCGGCTCCTCCCCCCGGACCAGGGCTGGCAGGCCGCGCTGATCGCCGCCGACTGCGTGATCGGCGACCACGGCTCGGTCTCCTTCTACGGCGCCGCCCTCGAACGCCGCACCCTGCTGGTCGCCACCGGCGCCGCCGAACTCGACCCCCGCTCCCCCAGCCACGCCTTCGGCCAGGCCGCCCCGGTCCTCGACCCCGAGGGCGACCTGCTCGCCCAGCTCGAACGGGCGATGGCCGACCAGGACCCGGCCGCCCTGCGCCCGATCACCGACCGCTCGCTCGGCCGGCGCGGCGAGTCCGCCCGGGTACTGCGCGACCTCCTGCTCTCCTACCTGCCCGGCATCGAGCCGCCGCCCGGCGACCCCCGGCCCCTGCCCTACCCCCGGCCCGTCCCGCTCGCCGCCGAACGCCCCACCGCCTACGACGTCGTCGCCACCGGCGAGGGCACCGCCGTCCACCTGCGCCGCTACCCCGTCGGCCCCGATCACCACACCCCGCGCGGCTTCCACGCGGTCGCCGCCGACGAACCCCGCCTCGCCCTGCGGCACACCGCCGAGGTCCTCGCCCGCACCGAGACCGCCGCCGAACAGCCCGCCGAGGCCTGGCTCGCCGCCACCGCCGCCGAACTCCCCGGCCTCGCCGTCGCCGTCGCCGCCCTCGGCCCGGCCCGCCACCTGCTGCGCCTGCCCACCGGCCTCCTCCTGGAAGCCCACGCCGAACGCCCCTGGGGCGCCCCCGCCCCCCGCCTCGACCCCCTCCTCCTCGGTTCCGCCGTCGCCCACTGGCTCACCACCCCCGCCGCCGCCCCGGCCGCCCTCCCCCGGCACCCCCTCACCCTCCGCACCGGCCCCCACCACACCACCGTCGCCTTCACCCCCCGGCCGCTCTGACCCCGCTCACCGCCCCCGCAGCTCCCGCAGCCGGGCGCGGTTGCGCTCGGCCAGGGCCGTGTCCCCCAGCTCCTGGGCCAGGTCGACGAGCAGCGCCCGCGCCGCCTCCTCCTTCCTCGGCTGCCCCAGCTCCCGCGCCCGCCCGGCGCTCAGCTCCGCCGCGCCGACCGCCGCCGCCGGCCGGTGCAGCGCCCGCTCGGCCCGGGCCTCGACCAGCGGCAGCCGCATCAGCATCGGGGCGTCGCCCTCCCGCCCGGCCAGCGCGGTCGCCTCCCCGAGCACGGCCAGCGCCTCCTCCGCCCGCCCCGCGGCCACCAGGGCCTGGGCGAGGTTGTAGCTCTGCACCACCACACCGTGCGGGTCGCCCGCATTGGCCTCCCGGGCCAGCGTGAACAGCTCCACGGCCCGCTCCGGCCGCCCGTCGGCCAGGCAGAGCAGGCCGTCGGTCTCCCACAGCACACCCGCCAGCCGCGGCTCGTCCACCTCCGGCAGCAGGGCGGCCGCGGCCGCCAACTGCTCGCCCGCGAGCGGGTACTCCCCGCGCTCGTAGTAGGCGCGCCCGAGCTGGTTGCGCATCCGGATCACGGCGTCCGGCCGGTTGTCCCACTGGGCCGCCTCGATGCCCAGCAGATGGCTCTCCACCCAGTCCCCGTAGTGCTTGCGCCCGTGGTACAGCGGCCAGAGCGACTCGCACAGCCGCCACACCTCACCGTGCCGGCGCTGCTCGGCCGCGGCCCGGACGGCGCCCAGCAGGTTGGCCCGCTCGCTCTGTAGCCACTCCAGCGCGTCCGCCCCCGAGCCGAACCCCGCCAGCCCCTGCCCGGCTCCGCTCTCCTGGAGCCGGAAGCGGTCGCCGATCGCCCGGTCGGCCAGCGCCGCGCGGCCCCGGTAGTAGGCGACGATCCGGGCCAGCAGCTCCAGCCGGCCGGGCAGTTCGCGGACCGTCCCGGCGGCGTGCAGCCGGACCAGGTCGTGGGCGCGGTACCGGCGCTCCGGCCCCTCCTGCGCCACGTCGTCCACCAGGTGCGCCGAGCGCAGGTCCGCCAGGCCGTCCGCCGCCCGCGGCACCCCCACCGCCTCCGCCAGCTCGACCGAGACCAGCGGCCCGGGATTGACGCCCAGCAGCCGGTAGAACGCACGGGTGTGCTCGGGAAGCCGCCGGTGGACGGCGTCCAGGACGTCCCCGACCGCACCCTCCTCATTGCTCAGGGACGACAACCTGCGCTCCTTGTCGGTCAGTTCGGCCAGCACCCGGTCCACCCGCAGGTCCTCGCGGTCGAGCAGCCGAAAGCCCACGGCGTTCAGGGCGAGCGGCAGGCCGCCGCAGAACTCGACCAGCCGTGCCAGCTCCGCGTCCGTCCCCCGGCCCGGGCCCAGCCAGCCGCGGACCAGTTCGCTCCCGGCGCCGGTCGTCAGCGGGTCCAGGCGCACCAGCTCGGCGCCGTCCAGGGCCAGCCCCGGCAGCCGGCGCCGGCCGGCGGCCACCAGCAGCCCGGTCGTGGGCAGCAGCGCCCGGACCTCGGCGGCGTGCTCGACGTTGTCCAGGAAGACCAGGACCCGGCGCCCGGCGGCCGTCACGGTGCGGAACGCCGCCGCCCGCTCCGCCAGGGTGTCCGGCACGTACGGGAGCCCGAAGCCGCGCAGGAAGCCGCCGAGCACCTCCCCGAGGTCCGCCCCGCCGAGGTGCCGGTGGGCGGCGAGGTCGGCGTAGAGCTGGCCGCCCGGGAAGTGCGCCGCGGACCGGGCCGCGAACTGGGCGACGAGTTCGGTCTTGCCGACGCCGCCGAGCCCGGTGAACGCCACCACGGCCGGCCGGACGTCGTCCAGCCGGCCCAGCGCCGCCTCCAGCCGGGCGAACTCGCCCTCCCGGTTGACGAAGGCCCGGCGCGGGCCGCGGATCTGGCGCGGCACGGCGAGTCCGGACGCCGCCATGACGACCGTGCCGGCCTGCACCACCATGCCGTGAACCGTGCCCGAAACGGTGTTGACCGTCCGGTCTCCGTCCGTCATCCGCGTGCTCCCTCCGCCCCGTCGAGTGCCGGGCCCCAGCCTACGGCCGGACCTGAGCCGGGATCACGCGGTGGGGCGGGGCGGTTGGCAGGTGGGGCACCAGAAGAGGTTGCGGGAGGCGTGCTCCTCGGTGCGGACGTCCGTGGCGCAGACCAGGCAGCGCTGCCCGGCGCGGCGGTAGACGTAGACCTCGCCGCCGTGGTCGTCGACGCGTGGGGGGCGGTTCATCGCCTCGGGGGTGTGCTCGGGGCGGACGGTGTCGATGCGGCCGGCGCCGACGCCCTCGCGCATCAGGACGACCAGGTCGGCCCAGAGCGCGTCCCACTCGGCGCGGCGCAGGGAGCGGCCGGGCAGCTGCGGGTCGATGCCGTGCCGGAACAGCACCTCGGCGCGGTAGACGTTGCCGACGCCGGCCAGCACCTTCTGGTCCATCAGCAGGGCGGCGATCGTCGTCCGGCTGCCGGTGATCCGCCGCCAGGCGGCGTCCGGGTCGGCGTCGGCGCGCAGCGGGTCGGGGCCGAGGCGGGCGGCGACGGCGGCCTTCTCGGCGTCGGTGATCAGCGCGCAGGTGTTGGGGCCGCGCAGGTCGGCGTAGTGCTCGTCGTTCTCCAGCCGCAGCCGCACCAGGCCGACCGGCTCGGGCGCCGGACCGTCGCCGGTGTCGCCGAAGGTGAAGCCGCCGTACAGGCCGAGGTGGACGTGCACCCAGGCGTCCTCGCCGAAGCCGAGGAAGAGGTGCTTGCCGGTGGCCTCGGCCGCGGCCAGCTCCCGCCCGTCGATCAGCTTGGCGCCGTCCACGAACCGGCCCTGCGGGCTGCTGGCCCGCACCGGCCGGCCGCCGAAGGCGCGGTGGTTCTCGGCGGCGAGGCGGTGGATGATGTGGCCTTCCGGCACGGGCGCGGCTCCCCCCGGTGATTCGTTCAGGACCCGTCCATCATCGCAGCCGGCACCGACAGTCCGGCCGGGCCGAGCGAGCCGCTCAGCGCACCGGGACGCCCATCAGCCGGGCCAGGATCACCCGGTCGAGTGCGGCGGCCGTGGCGGCCACGTCGAGGTGGGAGTTGTCGATGATCGGCAGCCCGGAGTTGTACCAGCCGGCCATCCGGCCGTGGATCCGGGCCACCTCCTCGTCGCCGAGCCGGCGGTTGCCGCTGCGCCGGGCGTTGCGGCCGAGCACCGAGTCCAGGCTGGGCAGCAGCACCACCGGGATCATGCCGGGGCCGATGTGCCGCTTCCAGCCGCCGAGGCCGATGGCCGGGCGGTCGGGGAAGACGGCGTCGTCGATGATGCAGGAGATGCCGTTGGCGAGGTAGTTGCGGCAGGCGAAGCCACAGGTCCGGCGGGCCAGCCGGTACTGCGCCTCGGAGGCGTTGTTCCAGCCGGACTGCGGGTTGGCGAAGCCCGACTGCACCCACTCGCGGACGTCGTCGAGGCTGATGTGCGCGGTCGGGGTGGGGCGCCGCTCGGCCCAGTGGCGGGCGACGGTGGTCTTGCCGGCGCCGGCCGGGCCGATCAGCAGCACCGCGATCGGGCCGGTGGCCGCGTGCTGCTGCGGCGGGCGGACGGGCAGTTGGACGGGCGCGCCGGGCGGCAGCAGGAAGTGGCCGGTGGAGCCGGCCGGCACCGGAGCGGGTGCCGGGGCCGGTGCGGGCGCGGGAGCAGGTGCGGGAGCAGGTGCGACGGGCGGGCCCGGCGGGACGACCGGCACCGGAACGGTCGGCGGCCCGGACGACGCGGCGGGCACCGCCACGGACGCCGGGTAGGCCGGGGCCGGCGGAGCGACGGGACGAGGGGGGACGGGTACACCCCCGGAGTACTGCGTCACGGTCACCTCCCGACATCCTTCAGCGGGGACACTACACGCCGGTGCGGCGGTGGACACAGTCCGCCGCCGCACCTGCGCTGGTCACCGCCCCGGCGCCGTCCGGGCGCCGACGCTCCGTCAGCCCGCCCCGTCAGCCCGTGGCGAGCCGGTCGGCCAGCGCCCGCAGCGCCAGCTCGTACGAGCCGATCCCGAACCCGGCGATCGTGCCGGAGGCCACCGCGGAGATCACCGAGGTGTGCCGGAAGGTCTCCCGGGCGTACGGGTTGGAGATGTGCACCTCGATCAGCGGCGCGGTGCGCTGCGCGGCGGCGTCCCGCATCGCGTACGAGTAGTGGGTGAACGCGCCCGGGTTGATCACCACCGGCACCCGGCCGTCGGCGGCCTCGTGCAGCCACTCGACCATCGTCTGCTCGGAGTTGGTCTCGTGCACCTCGACCTCGAAGCCCAGCTCCTTGCCGAGCGCGGTGCAGCGCTCGACCAGCCCGGCGTACGAGGTGGAGCCGTAGACATCGGGCTCGCGGCTGCCGAGCCGACCGAGGTTGGGGCCGTTCAGCACCATCACCCGGGTCACGAGGACACCTCCGCGTAGGCGGCCACCAGCAGGGACGGGTCGGGGCCCTCCAGCACGGAGGTCCTGCCGAGGCCGTCCAGCACGATGAAGCGGATGAGGTCGCCGCGCGACTTCTTGTCGACCTTCATCGCGTCCAGCAGCTTGGGCCAGGCGTCCGCGCGGTAGCTGAGCGGCAGCCCGACCGAGGCGAGCACGGTGCGGTGCCGGTCGGCGGTCGCGTCGTCCAGCCGCCCGGCGAGCCGGCCGAGCTCGGCGGCGAACACCATGCCGATCGAGATGGCCGCGCCGTGCCGCCACTTGTAGCGCTCGTTGCGCTCGATGGCGTGGCCGAGGGTGTGGCCGTAGTTGAGGATCTCGCGCTGCCCGGATTCCTTGAGGTCCCCGGAGACGACGTCGGCCTTGACCTGGATGGCCCGCCGGATCAGCTCGACGGTGTGCGGCCCGGCCGGCGTCCTGGCGCCCTCCGGGTCGGCCTCGACGAGATCGAGGATGGCCGGGTCGGCGATGAAGCCGCACTTGATGACCTCGGCGAGCCCGGAGACGTAGTCGTGCCGGGGCACGGTCTCCAGGGTCGCGAGGTCGGCCAGCACGCCCACCGGCGGGTGGAAAGCGCCGACCATGTTCTTGCCCTCGGCGATGTTGATGCCGGTCTTGCCGCCGACCGCCGCGTCGACCATGCCGAGCAGCGTGGTGGGCATGGAGACCCAGCGGACCCCGCGCAGCCAGGTGGCGGCGACGAAGCCGGCCAGGTCGGTGGTGGCCCCGCCGCCGAGGCCGACGACCACGTCGGTGCGGGTGAAGCCGGTCTGGCCGAGCACCGACCAGCAGTACGCGGCCACCTCGGCGCTCTTCGCGTCCTCGGCGTTGGGCACCTGGAGGGCGATCACCTCGTAGTCCTCGCCGAGCAGGTCCTCGCGGATCGCCTCGGCGGTGGCGGACAGCGCCTCGGGGTGGATGATCGCCACCCGCCGGGCCCGGGTCCCGATCAGCGGCGCCAGCTCGCCGAGCAACTGGTGCCCGATCAGCACGTCGTACGGGTCGTGGCCGGCGCTGCCGCCGACGTGAATCCTGACGTTGTCAGTCATGGGGGTTGTTCAGCTCCAGTGCTTCCAGTACGGCGTCCGCGACCTGCTCGGGGGTGCGGCCGGCGGTGTCGACGACGGCGGTGGCCACCTCCAGGTAGAGGGGGCGGCGGGCCTCCATCAGCTCGCGCCAGCGGGCCCGCGGGTTGACCGCCAGCAGCGGCCGGGGGGCGTCCAGGCCGACCCGCTTGACCGCGTCGGCGAGCGGCACCTCCAGGAACACCACCGGCAGGCCGCGCAGCAGCTCGCGGGTGGGCTCGGCCATCACCGCGCCGCCGCCGAGGGCGAGCACGCCCGCGTGGCCGTTGGCGGCGCCGCGCACCGCCGCCGCCTCCAGGGCGCGGAAGTGCGGCTCGCCCTCGTCGACGAAGATGTCCGGGATCGGCTTGCCGGCCTGCTCCTCGATGTCCGCGTCGGTGTCGCGGAACCCGACGCCGAGGCGTTCGGCGAGGACCCGCCCGACGGTGGACTTGCCACTGCCGGGCGGGCCGACCAGCACGACGACCGGCGAACTCATCGGACGATCAGGTGGTCGAGGTAGTTCTGCACGTTGCGCCGGGTCTCCGACACGTGGTCGCCACCGAACTTCTCGTTGACCGCGTCGGCGAGCACCAGGGCGACCATCGCCTCGGCGACGATGCCGGCCGCCGGCACCGCGCAGACGTCCGAGCGCTGGTGGTGGGCCTTGGCCGGCTCACCGGTGCGCACGTCCACGGTGCGCAGCGCGCGCGGCACGGTCGCGATCGGCTTCATCGCGGCGCGCACCCGCAGCAGCTCGCCGGTGGACAGGCCGCCCTCGGTGCCGCCGGAACGGCCGGAGACGCGCCTGGCGCCCTCGGGGGTCGGCACGATCTCGTCGTGCGCCTGCGACCCGGGGACGCGGGCCAGCTCGAAGCCGTCGCCGACCTCGACGCCCTTGATCGCCTGGATGCCCATCAGCGCGGCGGCGAGGCGGGCGTCCAGCCGGCGGTCCCAGTGGACGTGCGAGCCGAGGCCGACCGGGACGCCGTAGGCGAGCACCTCGACGACGCCGCCGAGGGTGTCGCCGTCCTTGTGGGCCTGGTCGATCTCGGCGACCATCGCCTTCGAGGCGTCGGCGTCCAGGCAGCGCACCGGGTCGGCGTCCAGCTTCGCCTCGTCGGCGGGCAGCGGCAGCACCCCGGCCGGGGCCTTGGCGGCGGCCAGCTCGACCACGTGGCTGACGATCTCGATGCCGCAGGTCTCCTTGAGGTAGGAGCGGGCGACGGCGCCGAGCGCGACCCGGGCCGCGGTCTCCCGGGCGCTGGCGCGCTCCAGGATCGGACGGGCCTCCTCGATCGAGTACTTCTGCATGCCGGCCAGGTCGGCGTGGCCGGGGCGCGGACGGGTCAGCGCCTCGTTGCGGGCGAGACCGGCGAGCACCTCGGGGTCGACCGGGTCGGCCGACATGACCTGCTCCCACTTCGGCCACTCGGTGTTGCCCACCATGACGGCGACGGGGCTGCCCATGCTCAGGCCGTGCCGGATGCCGCCGAGGAAGGTCACCTCGTCCTGCTCGAACTTCATCCGTGCGCCGCGACCGTAACCGAGCCGTCGGCGCGCCAGCGCGTCGGCCACCATCGCGGTGGTGACCGGTACACCGGCGGGCAGGCCCTCCAGCGTCGCGACGAGTGCGGGGCCGTGCGACTCCCCCGCCGTCAGCCAGCGCAACGTACCCAACGGAGCTCCTTCATCAGCGGACCGGCGCGGCGCTGCCGCCACCCGCCCGGGCGTGCCTTCTCCCCGAATCCTTTCATGCCGGACCGCCCGACCGGCCGCGCAGTCCGGTCACCGGACAGCATCCGGCCGACCCGCGGACGCGAAACGGCCGGTCGGCGCGGCGCCGGGGCGCTGCCGGGCCGCCCTCAGGCCGCAGCCAGCGCGGCCTCGCCGGCGGCGCGGATCGCCGCGAGCGGCCCGGGGGCGCGCCCGGTGAAGAACTCGTTCTGCAGCACCGCCTGGTGCACGAGCAGGTCGAGCCCGCCCAGCACGGTCGCCCCGCGCTCGGCGCAGGCCCCGGCCAGCTTGGTCGGCCACGGGTGGTACAGCACGTCGAAGAGCGCGCCCGGGTCGGCGGTGAGGTCCCCGGCGAAGCCGTCGGTCGTCCCGGCCGGGGTGGTGGCCACGGTGAGCGGGTGGGTCAGCGCCTCGGCGCCGCGCGCCCAGTCCGCGGTCCGCACGGCCACGCCGAGGCGCTCGCCGAGCTCCGCCATCTCCCGGGCCCGCTCGGGGCTGCGGACGTAGACGGTGACCTCGCGGGTGCCGATCGCGGCCAGCGCGGCCAGCGCCGAGGAGGCGGTGGCCCCGGCGCCGAGCACCGCGGCGGCCGGCACCTCGGTGATGCCGCGCTCGCGCAGCGCGTTGACCAGGCCGGGCACGTCGGTGTTGTGGCCGGACTTCCGCCCGTCGGCGCTGAACACCAGGGTGTTCACCGCCTCGACGTCGCGGGCGGTCGCGCTCACCTCGTCGAGCAGCGGGATGACCGCCCGCTTCAGCGGCATGGTGAGCGAGAAGCCCGCCCACTCGGCCTCGTCCAGCCCGGCGAGGAAGCCGGGCAGCCCGGCCTCGTCGACCTCGAAGCGGTCGTAGCGCCAGCCGTCCAGCCCGAGCGCCGCGAAGGCGGCCCGGTGCAGGACGGGCGAGAGCGAGTGCGCGATCGGCGAGCCGAGGACGGCCGCCCGGTGCTTGCTGGTCACGCTGGTGTTTCTCCCTGAACGGCCCCCCGGCGGGCGGTCACTTGGTGGTGCAGTGAACGGCGATCGGGTCGAACTTCTGGCCGGCCGCCGTGCAGTACGCCTTGACGTTGTTGGCGTGCTCCGTGTCCGTATCCGCGAACAGGGTCTGGGTCGGCGACATCGCGATGAAGTACAGCCACTTGCCGTCCGCCGGGTTGAGCGTCGCCTTGAGCGCGTCGTCGCCCGGGTTCGAGATCGGTCCCGGCGGCAGGCCCGGGTTGATGTACGTGTTGTACTTGTTGGAGCCGTCGTTGATGTCCTTCTTCTCCAGGTTCTTGGTACCCAGCGCGTACTGCAGCGTGGTGTCCATGCCCAGCTTGCCGTTGACCTTGCCCTTGTCGGCCAGCCGGTTCTGGATCGTCTTGGCCATCTTGGCGAAGTCTTCCTTGTTGTTGCCCTCCGCCTGGAGGATGCTCGCCTCGATGACCACCTCGTAGCCGGACTTGAGGCCGATCTTCGACGCCTCCGCGTCCAGGCCCGCGTAGCGGTCCACGGCGTTCTTGACCATCTGCTTGAGCAGGTCCTCGGGCTTCATGCCCTCGGTGATCGAGTAGCGGGTCGGCCAGAGGAAGCCCTCGATGTTGCCGTTGGCGTACGCGGGCAGGCCGAGGCTGTTGACCTGCTCCTTGGCGACGTTGGCGGTGGTGCCCTTGGGCAGCTTCAGCTTCTCGTCGATCTTGACGTAGGTGGCGGTGGAGGTCAGGCCCTCCTGGATGATCAGCTTCTCGCCGCCGTTCGCCTCCACCAGGAACTGCACGGCCCCCTCGGCCGACATCTCCTTGGGCATGCTGTAGGCGCCCGGCTGGATGGTGGAGCACTTCACGTTCTTGTCGCAGGCCGCCTTGAACGCGTCGACGCTCTTGACCACCCCGGCGTTCTTCAGCGCCAGGCCCATCTGGGTGCCCGCCGCACCCGGCTTGATCTCCACGTTGACCGAACCGGTGCCCGGGCCGGCGTAGTCCGGCGGCGGGCCGAAGTGGTCCTTGTAGAAGCCGTAGCCCCAGTAGCCGGCGCCGCCCATGGCACCGAGCAGCACGAGAGCGACCACCAGGCAGGCGCCGCCGTTGCGCCGGCCCGACTTCTTGCCCTTCTCCTTGCGCTTCTTCTTCGCCTCGCGGGAGTCGTCCTCCGCGCCGAGGAAACCGCCGTGGCCGTCGTCCTGCGCGCCGTCCTCGTGGTACTCGTCCTGGGCGTACTCGCCCTCGTGACCGTCCCACTCGTCCTCGGCGTGCTCACCGCCGTCGACGGGCGCGGCCGGGTCGGCACCGGCCTCCAGCGCGGCGGCCTCCGCCTCCCAGTCGATGCCGTCCGGCCCGGGGCCGGAGGGCTGCCCGGCGGCCGGTCGCTGCTCCTGCCGCGCCGGGGCGCCCTGCTGACCGGCACCCTGCTGCGGCACCTGCTGCTGCGGCACACCTTGCTGCGGCATCTGCTGCTGCGGGTAGCCCTGCTGCTGGCCCATGCCCTGCTGCGGCACCTGCTGCTGAGGCACACCCTGCTGCTGGGGGTAGCCCTGCTGACCGCCCATCCCCTGCTGCGGATAGCCCTGCTGCTGGGGATAGCCCTGCTGACCGCCGTACTGCTGCTGACCGCCCATGCCCTGCTGGCCGCCGCCCTGCTGCGGGTAGCCCTGCTGACCGCCCATGCCCTGCGGGTCCATCCCCTGCTGCGGCGTCTGCTGCTGGGGGTAGCCCTGTTGACCGCCGTACTGCTGCTGGGAATGCTGGGGATGCTCCTGCCACTGCCCGTCCTGCTGGCCGGGGACCGGCTGCTGACCGCCGTACCCGGGGTCACCCGGATGCCACGGCTCGGAGCCCTGGGGGCCGTAGCCCCGACCCAGATCGGTCATTGATCCCCTTATACCGACGGAGACGACCGGAGGATCGGCCCGGTCGCCCGGGACGGCGTCCCGGCTGCTTGTCGAACCGGCGTGCTAGCGCAACACCTGGACGGAGACGCTACCGTACCGCAGTCGGATGGCCGGTCGGGCCGCCGCCCGGCGCTCAGGGCGACCCCGGCGAGGCCGGGGCCGGAGCGGACGCGGAGGCCGTGGCGCCCGCCGACGCCGTCGCGCCCGCCGAGGCCCGGTTGGCGTTGAACTCCGCGACGTTCTTCTGCTGCACGTCGAAGCTGTCGGTGAACCGGGTGTCCCCCGGCTTCACGGTCACGAAGTAGAGCCAGTCGCCCGGCGCCGGGTCCACCGCCGCCATGATCGCCTGCCTCCCGGGGTTGGAGATCGGCGTCGGCGGCAGCCCCGGGTGCTTGTAGGTGTTGTACGGGGAGTCGAGCCGGGTGTCGGTGACGCTGGTGTTCAGCGTGGAGCGGCCCATCGCGTAGTTGATGGTGGAGTCCAGCTGCAGCGGCATGTTCTTGGCCAGCCGGTTGTAGATCACCCGCGCGACCTTCGCCATGTCCTCGGGGTTGTCGGCCTCCCCCTGCACCATGCTCGCGATGGTCACCAGCCCGTACAGGGACTGCCCGAGGTTGGTCGCGACGACCTCCGCGTCGTCCCGGGCGAACTCCCGGCCGGCCCGGTCGACCATCTGCTTCAGCAGGTCGGCGGCGGTGGTGTCGTCGGTCACCGCGTACGTCGCGGGGAACAGGTAGCCCTCGGGGACGCCGCCCGCGGTCTCCGGCAGGCCCAGCTCCGCGGCCTGGTCCTTGGCCGCCTGCTCCGCGGTGCCCGGCGGCAGCTGGAGCTTCCGGTCGATCGCCGCGTAGATCTGGCTGCCGCGCCAACCCTCGGGAATGGTCAGGCCGTTGGCGTTGGCGGGGTCGATCAGCACGGCGAGCGCGGCGGCCGCCGACATCTTCAGCCGCAGCGTGTACGTGCCGGGCTGGATCCGCCCGGCCGCCGCCGCGCTGCCCTTGGCGGCCCGGGTGAACGCGAGCGAGCTGGCCACCACGCCGTTGCGCACCAGCGCGGAGGCGATCTGGCTGAGGCCGGCGCCCTCCGGCACCGACACCTGCACCGAACCGGACCCGTTGCCCGTGTAGTCGGCCGCGGCCGGCGGCTTGCGCTGCCCCTGGATCCAGCTGAAGCCGGCCAGCCCGATCCCGCCGAACACGGCGATCAGCGACAGCGCGGTCAGCAGACAGGCCAGCCCGGTGCGCCGCCGGCGCGGATCCGGCGCACCGGGGCGCGGCGCGGGCGCGCCCGGCGGGCGGCCCTCCGGTTCGGTCGCCGGCGCACCGAGGTGGCCGGGGCTCAGGCCGGGTGTGAGGTCCAGGTCGGTCACGGCGTCCCCTCGGCGGTCGGCGCGGCAAGCGGCGCGACGGCAACGGCAGAGGGGTCCGTGCGGACGCGCGTCCGCACGGACCCTCTTCGGGACGTTAGAACAGGCCGGTCAGCCCGCCGCCTCGACGCTCTCACCGGGCGGGCGTCCGCTCACCCGTTCGGACTCAAGGGCGGTCTGCAGGATCACCACCGCGGCGGCCTGGTCGACCACCGAGCGGCCCTTCTTGGCCTTGACCCCCGAGGCGCGCAGCCCGTGGGTCGCGGTGACCGTCGACATCCGCTCGTCGACCAGCCGGACCGGTACCGGCCAGAGCCGGTTGGCCAGCCGGACCGCGTAGCCGCGGACCTTCTCGGCCGCCGGCCCCTCCTTGCCGCTGAGCGAGCGCGGCAGCCCGACGATCACCTCGATCGCGTCGTACTCCTCGACGATCGCGGCGATCCGGGCCTGCGACTTGACCCCGGCCGGGACGGTCTCCACCGGGGTGGCGAGCACCCCGTCGGGGTCGCAGGACGCGACCCCGATCCGGGCGTCCCCGACGTCGACGGCGATCCGCCGCCCGCGCCGGAAGGGCTTCTCCTCGAACTCCATCAGAACGCGGACCCCATCAGGAGGCACGCTCCGCGACCAGACCGCGCACCGCGGCGACGGCCTCGTCGATCGCGGCCGGGTTGGTGCCGCCGCCCTGGGCGACGTCGTCCTTGCCGCCACCGCCGCCGCCGAGGGTCTTGGCCGCGGTGCGGACCAGCTCGCCGGCCTTGATGCCGCGGCCGCGGGCGTCCTCGTTGGTGGCGATCACGGTCAGCGGGCGGTCGTTCGCCACGGTGAAGGCGGCGACCACGGCCGGGCGCGAGCCAAGGCGGCCGCGCACGTCCAGGACCAGCTTGCGCAGCTCGTCCGCGCCGGTGCCGTCGGCGACCCGGGCGGCCACCACGGCGATGCCGTGCACGTCCTCGGCCGAGTCGGCCAGACCCGCGGCGGCCGCGAGCACCTTCTCGGCGCGGAAGCGCTCGATCTCCTTCTCGGCGTCCTTGAGCTTGGCGAGCATGCCGGAGATCTTCTCCGGCAGCTCCTCCGGGCGGCCCTTGACCAGCTCGGTCAGCTGGGCGACCACGGTGTGCTCACGGGCCAGGAACCGGTACGCGTCGGCACCGACCAGGGCCTCCACGCGGCGCACGCCGGAACCGATCGAGGACTCGCCGAGCAGCTTCACCAGGCCCAGCTGGGCGGTGTTGCCGACGTGCGTGCCACCGCACAGCTCCTTGGAGAAGTCGCCGATGGTGACGACGCGGACCGAGTCGCCGTACTTCTCGCCGAACATCGCGATGGCGCCGGCCTTGCGGGCCTGGTCCATCGTCATGACCTCGGCGGTGACCTCCAGCTCGCGGGTCAGCACGTCGTTGATCTTCTGCTCGACGTCGGTCAGCACACTGCCGGGCACGGCGGCGGGCGAGCCGAAGTCGAAGCGGAAGCGGCCCGGGGCGTTCTCCGAACCGGCCTGGGCGGCCGTCGGGCCGAGCGCGTCGCGCAGCGCCTGGTGGGTCAGGTGGGTGGCCGAGTGGGCGCGGGCGATCGCCCGGCGGCGCTCCACGTCGATGGTGGCGTACGCGGAGGAGCCGAGCACGACCTCGCCGAACAGCACGCCGCCGGAGTGCACGATCACGCCCGGGACGGGCTGCTGCACGTCGCGGATCTCGACGACCGCGCCGGATTCCAGCCGGATCCGGCCGTGGTCGGCGAGCTGGCCGCCGCCCTCGGCGTAGAACGGGGTGCGGTCGAGGATGATCTCGACCTCGTCGCCCTCGGAGGCGGCCGGCGCCGGGGCGCCGTTCACCAGCAGGCCGACCACGGTGGCCTCGCCCTCGGTGAGGGTGTAGCCGGTGAAGACGCTGGCGCCCGAGGCGTCGGCCACCTCGCGGTACGCGGCGACGTCGGCGTGGCCCATCTTCTTGGCCTTGGCGTCCGCCTTGGCACGGTCCCGCTGCTCCTGCATGAGGCGGCGGAAGCCGGACTCGTCGACCTGGAGGCCCTGCTCCTCGGCCATCTCCAGGGTCAGGTCGATCGGGAAGCCGTAGGTGTCGTGCAGCTTGAACGCCTGGTCGCCGGAGAGCACCGCGCCGCCGGCCTGCTTGGTCTCGGTGACCGCGGCGTCCAGCAGGTTGGTGCCGGCCTTCAGCGTCTGGAGGAAGGCCGCCTCCTCGCCGACGACGACCGTCTCGATGCGCTTGCGGTCGGTCTCCAGCTCCGGGTACTGCGGGGCCATCGCCTTGATGGCGATGTCGGTGAGGTCCTTGGCGACCACACCGGTGGCGCCCAGCAGGCGCATGTTGCGGATGGCGCGGCGCAGGATGCGGCGCAGCACGTAGCCGCGGCCCTCGTTGCCGGGGGTGACGCCGTCGCCGATCAGCATCAGCGCGGTGCGGATGTGGTCGGTGACCACGCGCAGCGAGACGTCCGCCTTGTGCTCGGCGCCGTAGGTGTGACCGGTCAGCTCGGCGGCCCGGTCCAGGATCATCCGGCTGGTGTCGATCTCGAAGAGGTTGTCGACGTCCTGGAGGATGGCGGCGAGGCGCTCGAGGCCGAGGCCGGTGTCGATGTTCTTGCTCGGCAGGTCGCCGAGGATCTCGAACCCGTCCTTGCCGTCGCCGTGGCCGCGCTCGTACTGCATGAAGACCAGGTTCCAGATCTCCAGGTAGCGCTCGCCGTTGACGGCCGGGCCGCCCTCCTCGCCGTACGCGGGGCCGCGGTCGTAGTTGATCTCCGAGCACGGGCCGCACGGGCCGGGGACGCCCATCGACCAGAAGTTGTCCTTCATGCCCAGGCGCTGGATGCGCTCCGAGGGCACGCCGATGACGTCACGCCAGATCTGCTCGGCCTCGTCGTCGTCCTTGTAGACGGTGATCCAGAGCTTCTCCTTCTCCAGGCCGTAGCCGCCGTCCGCGACAGGGGTGGTGAGCAGCTCCCACGCGAACTTGATGGCTCCTTCCTTGAAGTAGTCACCGAAGGAGAAGTTGCCGCACATCTGGAAGAAGGAGCCGTGCCGGGTGGTCTTCCCGACCTCCTCGATGTCCAGGGTGCGCACGCACTTCTGGACGCTGGTGGCGCGCGAGAACTGCGGCTTGACCTCGCCCAGGAAGTAGGGCTTGAACGGGACCATGCCGGCGTTGACCAGCAGCAGGGTGGGGTCGTCGGCGACCAGGGACGCCGACGGAACGACGGTGTGGCCGCGCTCCTCGAAGAAGCGCAGCCAGCGGCGGCGGATCTCTGCCGACTCCATTAGTGGTCCTTCCGGTTGGTACCGCCCCGCGGCGCGAGCGCGCGCCGGGGCGTTTTCTCGATGGCTGGGGGGGTGGTGCCGGCTCCGTCGGAGGACCCGCGGGCACGGCTGGGCGGAGGCAGGGCGGCGGCCGGGCTCCCGGGCGCCGCCGAGATAGCTCGGTACCGGGGCTCGCCGCGCAGTGCCCCGTTGCGGCGGCGCGGCTCGACGACGGCGGTGCCGTCCAGTCCGAGGTCCTCGCGCAGCTGCTCCTCGCGCTCGTTCATGCCGGCCCGCACGTCCTGGGCGAACTGCTTGGCCAGGTCCCCCAGGTGCAGCGCGCCGCGGGCGGCGGTGCCGGAGAGGCTGTCCGGGGTGAGCCGGTGCACGGTCTCGTTGGCCTTGTTCACGGCCCAGACGGTGGCGCCGGCGCCGACCGCCATCCAGAAGATGCGTCGCACCATGCCGTCAGCTCCTCACCGCGCGCCGGACCCTGGAGAGCAGGCCGCCCCTGGGGGCGGTCGCGGCGCGCACCTCGGCCCGGATCAGCCGGGCCAGCTCCTCGCGCTCGGCCGGCTGGGTGGGCAGCGTGGCGGCGCCCTGCTGCTTGGCGACCGCCTTGCGCACGCCGTAGCTGAACGCCGCGACCTTGACCAGCGGGCCGCCGAGGGTGGCCGCGACGGTGGAGGAGAGCGCGTTGGCGTTGGCCGCCGCGTCCTGCACGTTGGCGGTGATCTCGTCCACCCGCTCCAGCTGCTCGTTGGCGCTGCGCACGGCGGCCCCGGCGTCGGTCAGCAGCGGCACGGCCTGCTCGGTGACGGCGGAGACCAGGACGGTGGCCTCCTTGAGCACCCGCGACAGCCGGACCAGCACGACCGCGAGCAGGGTGACCAGGACCGCCCAGAACACGGCGACGAGCAGGCCGGCCAGCTCTCCCACGGACACCTTTGCGCGCTCCCTCGCCTTGCGTTTCATCGGGCACCCATGCCCGGGCCCTGTCGCCTGGACCTTGCCGGGGTCCGGCAGAATCCAGGAGACAGGCCCTAGGGAACCCTATCGCGACCGCACGGAGTTTCCGGACCGGGTTTCCCCGCGCGGGGCGCGCGGCGATCCGACCGGGTGTGCGATCCGCGCGCGTAACCTACCCGTCGGTCACCTCGTTCTGCCGGGCAGGCCGCCACCCGGGCGGCCCGGACGGACGGATGCCCGGGCCGGCCCGGCCCGGGCCTCGAAGCGGGGAGCAGGGTTTGGACGGGGAATCGACACCGCGGCCGGACCGGCCGGGGCCGGGGCGGCTCCCGGCGGAGGTCACCGGCTTCGTCGGCCGACAGCGCGAGCTGACCGAGCTGGCCCTGCTGCTGGCCGGACACCGGCTGGTGACGGTCACCGGCCCGGGCGGGGTCGGCAAGAGCCGGCTGGCGCTGCGGGCCGCGGCCCGGGCCACCGGCGCGTTCCCGGACGGCACCTGGCTGGTGGAGGTGGCGCCGGTGCGGGACGGGCGGCTGCTCGGGCACGCCGCGCTGGAGGCGCTGCGGCTGACCGACGGCACCGCGCGGTCCCCGCTGGAGGTGCTGGCCGAGCAGCTGGCCGGGCGCCGGCTGCTGCTGGTGCTGGACGGCTGCGAGCACCTGGCGGCGGCCTGCGCCGAGCTGGCCGTGGCGCTGCTGCGGGCCCTGCCCGGCCTGCGGGTGCTGGTCACCAGCCGGGTGGCGCTGCGCACGGCCGGGGAGCACCTGCTGATCCTGGCCCCGCTGCCGGTCGGGCCGCGGGAACCGGCGGGCGCGGCGGGCGCCCTCCCCGACGCGGGGCGGCTGTTCGCCGACCGGGCCCGGGCGGTGCTGCCGTCCTTCGCGGTCACCGCCACGAACGCCGGGGCGATCGCCCGGCTGTGCCGCCGGCTGGACGGCATTCCGCTGGCCGTGGAGCTGGCCGCCGGGTGGCTGCGGGCGCTGTCGGTCGAGCAGATCGACGCCCGGCTGGACGACCGCTTCCGGCTGCTGACCGGCGGCGATCCGGATCCCCTGCCGCACCATCGGACGCTGCGCACCACGATCGGCTGGAGCCATGAGCTCTGCACAGTGCAGGAACGTTTGCTCTGGGCCCGCCTCTCGGTCTTCGCCGGCGGCTTCGACTTCGACGCGGCCGAGTACGTCTGCACCGGCGAGGGCGTCGACCCGGACGAGCTGCTCGACCTGCTCACCGAGCTGGTCGCCAAGTCCGTCGTGCTGCGCGTGGGGGCGCCTCCCGGCCGCCGGGCCGGTGAGGAGAGCCCCTACGGCGTCCGGTTCCGGCTGCTGGACACCCTCCGCGAGTACGGGCTGCAGCGGCTGCGGGCGGGCGGCGAGGAGCTCCGGCTGCTGCGCCGGCACCGGGACTGGTACCTGGGCGTGGCCACCTGGGGCGAGGTCGAGTGGTTCGGCCCCCGGCAGGCGGAGACCGCCGAGCGCACCGCACTGGTGCACGCCGACCTGCGGGCCGCCCTGGAGTTCTGCCTGGCCGAGCCGGGCGAGGAGCAGATCGCGCTGCTGATGGCCGGCACCCTCTGGTTCTACTGGGTCGGCTGCGGCCGCCTCGGCGAGGGCCGGCACTGGCTGGAACGGGCGCTGGCGCTCGACCCCGAGCCCACCGAGGCCCGCGCCAAGGCCCTCTGGGCAACCGGCTACACGGCCACCCTGCAGGGCGACCTGGCGGCCGCCCGGCCCGCCCTGGAGGAGTGCCGCCGCCAGGCGCTGGCCACCGGCGACGACCGCGCGCTGGCCTACGCGGTGCACCGGCAGGGCTGCGCCGCGCTGATCGACGACGAGCCGGCCCGCGCCACCGAGCTGCTCGAGGAGGCGCTCTGGCACTACCGCACCATCGGCGAGCTCAACAGCAACGTACTGATGGCGATGTTCGAGCTGGGCATCACCCACCTCTTCCAGGGCGACCGGGAGAGCGGCGAGCTCTGGCTCGGCCGGGTCCGCGAGCTGTGCGAGGAGCACGGCGAGCAGTGGGCGTACGCGTACGGGCTCTACGCGCTGGCGTACGCGCACTGGCTGAACGGCGAGGTCCGCCCGGCCCGGACGCTGGCCCGGGAGAGCGTGCGGCTCAACCACCTCTTCAACGACCTGCTGGGCATCGTGCTGGCGATCGACCTGCTGGCGCTGCTGGAGACCGAGCCGGCCGGCCCCGGGGAGCGGGGCGACCTGCGCGAGGCCCGGGTGCTGCAGGGCGCCGCGCACCGGATCCGGCGCGCGGTCGGCAAGCCCTTCTTCGGCTCGCGCACCTTCGACGGCCCGCACCGCGCCTGCGAGGAGCGCACCGTCGCCGGGTTGACCGAGCGGGAGTTCACCGACTTCTTCGCCACCGGCACCCGGCTCGACCTGGACGCCGCCGTGCACCGCGCGCTGGGCGGCGGGCACCCCGACGGTCCGGGTCCGCTCCCCGGTGGGGCGGTGAGGCCCCCGGGCGGGCCCGGGAATAGTTGAAACTTGTCCATTGCTGGAGCGGGCGGAACCACCGTACGGAAGGAGCACCCCGTGGCCAACATCGCCGACGAGTACCGCATGGCGAACTTCTACTTCGCATCCAAGGCGTACACCGACGCCGCCCGGATGCTCGAGGGGATCGTCGCCGAGGAGCCGGCCAACCTCTCGGTCCGGCTGCTGCTGGCCCGCAGCTACTTCCACTCCGCCCAGCTGCGCAAGGCCGAGGCCGAGCTGCTCCGGGTGCTGGACGCGGACCCGGCCGAGGACTACGCCCGGCTGATGCTCGGCCGCACCCTGGAGCGCCAGGGCCGCGCCGAGGAGGCCCGCCCGCACCTGCGGCTGGCCTCCGCGATGACCGGCGAGTCGTACTGACCCCACCCGGTCCCCCCTGATCCGTCCGGCCCGCCCGGCCGGTCCGTTCGGACAAGGGCGAGCCCCCGCCGCCACAAGGGCGACGGGGGCTCGCTGGGTACCGCAGGTGATACCGCTCGCGGGTCAGCGCGAGTAGTACTCGACGACGAGCTGCTCGTCGCAGATCACCGGGACCTCCTTGCGCTGCGGCGCACGGTCCAGGCGGAAGGCCAGGGCCTTCAGGTTGACCTCGAGGTACTTCGGGGTCTGGCCCTCGCCCGCGTTGCCACCCTCACGGGCGACCTGGAACGGGACCTTCTCCTTGCTGCGCTCGCGGACGGTGACCACGAAGCCCGGCTTCATCTGGAACGACGGCTTGTTGACCTTGCCGCCGTTGACCTCGATGTGGCCGTGGACGACCATCTGACGGGCCTGGTAGATGGTGCGGGCGATGCCCGAACGCAGCACCAGGGCGTCGAGGCGGGTCTCCAGCTCGGCGACGAGCGCCTCACCGGTCTTGCCCTCGGCCTTCTTCGCGCGGTCGAACGCGCGCGCCATCTGCTTCTCGCTCAGGTCGTACTGAGCGCGCAGACGCTGCTTCTCGACCAGACGGACCTTGTAGTCCGAGTTCTGCTTGCGGCCACGGCCGTGCTGGCCGGGCGGGTACGGGCGGGCCTCGAAGTACTTGACGGACTTCGGGGTCAGCGGCACGCCGAGCGCACGCGCGATCTTGACCTTGGGGCGCTTCTGGTTCGCCATGAACCAAACCTTCCTTGCTTACGAATACGGCTTCACCAGGTGTTGACGGAGGTCGCACGTCGCGACCCGGAGAAAACCCCACCGCCCGAGGGCAGTGCGATCAGCCGCTCTCCGGAGCCGGGCACGAAGTGTGCTTGTCACACGGATCGACCCGGAAACCGGGTCACCCGCGACACCGAAACGGTGCGCGACGCTCCTGGTGCGGACCTCCCGAAGGAGGCCGACGGCCGATGCCCCGCTGGTGCGGCCGGTCGGTCGGGGTCTCCCCCGCCGCCGTCCCGGGACACGGCACTCCGCCCGAGTATACCGGCAGATCACCCTGACATTGATCCGCCCTTGTCCCCACCCTTGCCCTCCCCCTTGGCCGCCCTCCCGGTCTCCCCCCGCAGCCGGGCCCTGGTCCACTCCACCACGTCCGCGTAGCGGGCCTCACCGCCGTGCCGGGTCGGCTGGTAGTACGCCTTGCCGTGCACCGCGTCCGGCGCGTACTGCTGGGCCGCGATGCCCTCCGGCAGGTCGTGCGGGTACCGGTACCCCTTGCCGTGCCCCAGCTTGCCCGCCCCGCCGTAGTGCGCGTCCCGCAGGTGCGGCGGCACCGGGCCGGCCAGCCCCTGCCGCACGTCCGCGAGCGCGGCGTCGATCGCCAGGTAGGCGGCGTTGGACTTGGGCGCCAGGGCGAGCGCGATGGCCGCCTGGGAGAGGATGATCCGCGCCTCCGGGAAGCCGATCAGCGCCACCGCCTGGGCCGCCGACACCGCCGTCTGCAGCGCCGTCGGATCGGCCAGGCCGACGTCCTCGCTGGCCGAGATCATCAGCCTCCGGGCGATGAACCGGGGGTCCTCCCCCGCCTCGATCATCCGGGCCAGGTAGTGCAGCGTGGCGTCCACGTCGCTGCCCCGGATCGACTTGATCAGCGCGCTGGCCACGTCGTAGTGCTGGTCGCCGTCCCGGTCGTAGCGGACCGCCGCGTGGTTGACGGCGGTCTCGGTGGTGGCCAGCGTGATGCTCGCCTCGCCCTTCTCCAGCGCCGCGCCGGCCGCCGCCTCCAGCGTGGTGAGCGCCTTGCGGGCGTCCCCGCCCGCCAGCCGCACCAGGTGGTCCTCGGCCTCCTGGCTCAGCTCCACCGCGCCCTCCAGGCCGCGCTCGTCCGCGACCGCGCGGTGCAGCAGCGCCCGCACGTCGTCGTCGGTCAGCGACTCCAGGGTGAGCAGCAGCGAGCGGGAGAGCAGCGGGGAGATCACCGAGAAGTACGGGTTCTCGGTGGTCGCGGCGATCAGGGTGACCCAGCGGTTCTCCACGGCGGGCAGCAGCGAGTCCTGCTGGGCCTTGGAGAACCGGTGGATCTCGTCGAGGAAGAGCACCGTCTCCCGGCCGGACATGCCGACCGCGCGGCGGGCGCCGTCGATGACCGCGCGGACCTCCTTGACCCCGGCGGTGATCGCGGACAGCTCGACGAACCGCCCCTCCACCGCCTGGCTGATGACGTGCGCCAGCGTGGTCTTGCCGGTGCCCGGCGGGCCCCAGAGGATCACCGAGCTGGTCGCCGCCGGACCGCGCGCGCCCGAGACCAGCCGGCGCAGCGGGGAGCCGTCCTTGAGCAGCTGCCGCTGGCCGGCCACCTCGTCCAGGGTGCGCGGACGCATCCGCACGGCGAGCGGCGCGCGGCCGGGCTCCTTGCTCTGGCGTTCCTCGGCGGCGGCGGTGAAGAGGTCCGGTTCGTCCACACCGGAAGCCTATGCGAGCCCGCCGACAGGACGGCCCGAACGGCCCGGGCCCGCTACTACCCGTCGAGGCCCGCCGCGTGGTCCGGGACGTACCGCTGCAGGTCGCGCGGCGGCCGCTGGTAGCCGCGCGAGGCCGGGCGGTCCGGCAGCTCGATCGCCGGCGGCTTCACCTCGCGGTAGGGGACGGTGGAGAGCAGGTGGGCGATCATGTTGATCCGGGCCCGCCGCTTGTCGTCGCTCTCCACCACGTTCCACGGGGAGTCCGGGGTGTCGGTGTGGAGGAACATCTCGTCCTTGGCCCGCGAGTAGTCCTCCCAGCGGGTGATCGACTCGACGTCCATCGGCGAGAGCTTCCACCGCTTCATCGGGTCCTCCAGCCGGTCCCGGAAGCGCCGCTCCTGCTCGGTGTCGCTGACCGAGAACCAGTACTTGCGCAGCAGCAGGCCGGACTCGGTGAGCATCCGCTCGAAGGTCGGGCACTGCTGCAGGAACTGCCAGTACTCCTCCTCGGTGCAGAAGCCCATCACCTTCTCCACCCCGGCCCGGTTGTACCAGCTGCGGTCGAACAGGACGATCTCCCCGGCGGCCGGCAGGTGCTCCGCGTAGCGCTGGAAGTACCACTGGGTGCGCTGCCGCTCGGTGGGCGCGGGCAGCGCGGCGACCCGGGCGATGCGCGGGTTCAGATACTCCGTCACCCGCTTGATCGCGCCGCCCTTGCCGGCCGCGTCGCGCCCCTCGAAGACCACCACCAGCCGGGCGCCCTCGGCGCGCACCCACTCCTGGAGCTTCACCAGCTCGTGCTGGAGCCGCAGCAGTTCCCGCTCGTAGGGCTTCTTCGCCAGGCGCTCGCCCGGACCGGTCCGCGCTTTGGGGGCGCTCTGCTCGCGCTGGGCCTTCGCTGCCACCTGGGGCCTCCGTTCGGTGGGGTGCTGATGACCCTTCACCGTACGTCCTGGACCGGGTTCCCGCTGGTCGGCGGGTTCCGGCCGGGCAGCGGCGGCCCCCTGAACCGCCGCTGCCCGGCTCCCCCGTCGGCCGGTCCGAGGACCGAACGATCAACCATGACCCAGACCTGCCGGACGGGTCCAATTTCCGGTTCCATAACCTTGGGGCATGGATGTCGACACCCGCCTGCTGCGCAGCTTCGCCGCGGTCTGCGAGGAGGGCCAGCTGACCGCGGCGGCGGCCCGGCTGTTCGTCTCCCAGCCGACGCTGACCAAGCAGATCCGCCAGCTGGAGAGCCAGCTCGGGGTCGAACTCTTCGAACGGTCGCGGCGCGGCATGGCCCCCACCCGGGCCGGCCGGGCGCTGGCCGCGCACGCCGGGGCGCTGCTGGCGGGCTGGGAGGAGGCGCTGCGCGCCACCCGGGCGGCCGCCGCGGACCAGGGCTCGACGCTGCGGGTGGGCTTCGAGGGCGGCATCATCAACCTGATGACCCGGCGCACGGTGGCGGACTTCGCCCGCCGGATGCCGGGCTGGCAGGTGGAGCTGCGGCAGAACAACTGGTTCGACCCGACCTCGGGCCTGGCCACCGGCGAGATCGACCTGACGCTCTGGCACGCCCCGCCGGCGCTCGCCGAGCGGTACAGCGTGGCCGTGCTGGGCGAGGAGGCGCGGTGCGCGGCGCTGCCGGCCGGGCACCGGCTGGCCGACCGTGCGGTGATCGACTTCGAGGAGCTGCTCGACGAGCCCTTCGTGGCGATCCCGCACGAGGCCGGGCACTGGCGGGACTACTGGCTGGCGGTCCGGGAGCGGGGCGGGCGACCGGTGCGGATCGGCGCGGTGGCGCACAACACCGACGAGTGGCTGACCGCGGTGGTGTGCGGCCAGGGCGTCGGTTTCGCCCCGGAGACCATGAGCCGGCTGGCACCGCGCGAGGATGTCGCGTACCGGCCGGTGCGGGGGTTGAGCCCGAGCCAGGTCGGGCTGTACTGGCCGAAGGACCGGGAGCCGACACCCGCCATGACCGCGTTCGTGCGCAGTTGCCGCACCACGATAGGTCTCGGAGGAAAGCCGGCCCGCTCGGCCCGGACGGTGCAGTAGGGCTGGACGCTAGACGGCCTCGAAGGGCTCGGGGTAGTGGCACAGGCCCCGCGGGGAGCCGTCGTACCCGGGCAGTGCGAGCGTCTGGAAGTACCCGTCGGGCACCTCGAACGGGCCGCTCACCTCGTGCCGCTGGGCCGGGATGAAGCCGAATCGGCCGTAGTAGTCGGGATCGCCGAGCACGACGACGAGTTTCTCGCCGGCGTCCTCGGCGGCCGTCAGCGCGGCCCTGACCACCAGCTCGCCGACCCCTTTGCGCTGCCATTCGGGGGCGACGGCGACCGGCGCGAGCGCCAGCCCCTTGCCCTTGCCGACCCGCAGCCGGGTGAGCAGCGCGTGGCCGACCACCAGCCCGGAGTCGTCGACCGCGACCACCGACAGGTCCGGCAGCCAGGCCGGGTCGCGGCGCAGCGCGTCGACCAGGTCGGCCTCGTCGGGGCCGGGGAAGGCGGCCATGTGGACACGTCTGGTGGCGGGGGCGTCCTCGGGACATTCGATCCTGGTACTGACCTTCACAGGGAACCCTCTCTCTGTCGCACGCCGTTGTGGACCGGCCCCGGACAGCGGGAATGCTGTCCGGGGCCGTGAAAGGTTAGCCGATGTCGGCCGACGGGGTGTCAGGCCTTCGGCTGACCCTCGGACTTGGCTTCCTCACGGACCTTGGGCTGGGCGTCGACGCCGGCCTCGCGGCGCTGCGCCGGGGTGATCGGGGTGGGGGCGCCGGTCAGCGGGTCGCCGCCGGTGGACGTCTTCGGGAACGCGATGACGTCCCGGATGGTGTCGTACCCGCCGAGCAGGGTGACGATCCGGTCCAGGCCGAAGGCGACACCGCCGTGCGGCGGCGGGCCGTAGTTGAAGGCGTCCAGCAGGAAGCCGAACTGCGAGGCGGCCTCCTCCTCGGAGAGGCCGATCGCGTCGAACGCCCGCTTCTGCACGTCCCGCTGGTGGATACGGATCGAACCGCCGCCCAGCTCCGAGCCGTTGAGCACGAGGTCGTAGGCGTTGGACAGGGCGTTGCCCGGGTCGGTGTCGAAGGTGGCCAGCGACTGCGCGGTGGGGGCGGTGAAGGGGTGGTGCACGGCGTGCCAGCCCTGGAACGCGCCCTTGTCGTCCTCGATCGGCTCGAACATCGGGAAGTCGACGACCCACAGGAAGGCCCACTGGGACTCGTCGATCAGCTCGCAGCGGCGGCCGATCTCCAGGCGGGCGGCGCCGAGCAGCTCCTGGGAGGCGCGCTCCTTGCCGGCCGCGAAGAAGATCGCGTCGCCGTTCTTGGCGCCGGCGGCGGCGGCCAGGCCGGCCAGGTGCTCCTCGGAGAGGTTCTTGGCGACGGGGCCGCGCAGCTCGCCGGTCTCGGCGTCGATGAGCACGTAGGCGAGGCCGCGGGCGCCGCGCGCCTTGGCCCAGTCCTGCCAGGCGTCGAGCTGCTTGCGCGGCTGCGAGGCGCCGCCGGGCATCACCACGGCGCCGACGTACGGGGCCTGGAAGACCCGGAAGTCGGTGCCCTTGAAGTACGCGGTGAGGTCGGTGAGCTCCTGGCCGAAGCGGACGTCCGGCTTGTCGGAGCCGTAGCGGCCCATGGCGTCGGCGTAGGTCATCCGCGGCAGCGGGTCGGGGATCTCGTAGCCGTGGACCTCGCGCCAGATCGCGCCGATGATCTTCTCGCCGAGGGCCAGGACGTCCTCCTGGTCGACGAAGGAGGCCTCGATGTCCAGCTGGGTGAACTCCGGCTGGCGGTCGGCACGGAAGTCCTCGTCGCGGAAGCAGCGGGCGATCTGGTAGTAGCGCTCCATGCCGGCCACCATCAGCAGCTGCTTGAACAGCTGGGGCGACTGCGGCAGCGCGTACCAGTGGCCGGGCTGCAGGCGGACCGGGACGAGGAAGTCGCGGGCGCCCTCGGGGGTGGAGCGGGTGAGGTACGGCGTCTCGATGTCGAGGTAGTCGTTCTCCTCCATCACCCGGCGGATGATGTTGTTGACCTTGGAGCGCAGGCGCAGGCCCTTGGCCGGGCCCTCACGGCGCAGGTCGAGGTAGCGGTAGCGCAGGCGCACCTCCTCGTTGACCGTGCCGGGCTCGTACTCGGCGACCGGGAACGGCAGCGGCGCGGCCTCGGAGAGGACCTCGATCGCGCTGACGACGACCTCGACGGCGCCGGTCGGGATGTCCGGGTTCTCGTTGCCCTCGGGCCGCACCCGGACGTCGCCGACCACCTTGACGCAGTACTCGGCGCGCAGGCCGTGCACCGAGTCGAGGTCGCGGACCACGATCTGCACGGTGCCGGAGGCGTCGCGCAGGTCGATGAAGGCCACGCCGCCGTGGTCGCGGCGGCGGGCGACCCAGCCGGCCAGGGTGACGGTGGTGCCTGCGTGCTCCGGGCGGAGCGTGCCCGCGTCGTGCGTGCGGATCACAGCTGCTTCTCCTTCAGGGTGGTGACGAGTGCGTCGAGGGCGACGGGGTTCTGCTCGCCGGTGGTGAGGTCCTTGAGCTGGACGACGCCCTCGGCGAGGTCGCGGTCCCCGGCGATGAGGGCGAAGCGGGCGCCGGAACGGTCGGCGGACTTCATGGCGTTCTTGATGCTCTTGACGCCGAAGGCGAGGTCGGTGGCGACGCCGGCCCGGCGCAGCTCGATCACCTTGGCGAACAGGACGTTCTTGGCCTCCTCGCCGAGCGCGACGGCGTAGACGGAGGTGGCGGCCGGCAGGTCGAGGGTGACGCCCTCGGCCTCCAGGGCCAGGAAGGTGCGGTCCACGCCGAGCGCCCAGCCGACCGAGGGCAGCGCCGGGCCGCCGATCATCTCGGACAGGCCGTCGTAGCGGCCGCCGCCGCCGATCGCGGACTGGGCGCCGAGGCCGTTGTGCACGAACTCGAAGGTGGTGCGGGTGTAGTAGTCGAGGCCGCGGACCAGCTTGGGGTCGTCGACGAAGGCGACGCCGTTGGCGGTCAGCAGCTCGCGGACCTTCTCGTCGTAGGCCTTGCAGTCCTCGCAGAGGTAGTCGCGCAGCATCGGGGCGCCGCCGAGCTGGGCCTGCACCGACTCGCGCTTGTCGTCCAGCACCCGCAGCGGGTTGATCCCGGCGCGGCGGCGGGTGTCCTCGTCGAGGTCCAGGCCGGCCAGGAACTCCACCAGGGCGGCGCGGTAGACCGGGCGGCACTGCTTGTCGCCGAGGCTGTTGAGCAGCAGCCGGTAGTCGCTCAGGCCGAGCGCGCGGAAGGCGTCGTCGGCCAGGATGATCAGCTCGGCGTCCAGCGCCGGGTCCTCGGCGCCGATCGCCTCCGCGCCGACCTGCGAGAACTGGCGGTAGCGGCCCTTCTGGGCGCGCTCGTAGCGGTAGTAGGAGCCGGAGTACCAGAGCTTGACCGGCAGGTTGCCCTGCTTGTGCAGGTTGGCCTGGAGCGCGGCGCGCAGCACGGAGGCGGTGCCCTCGGGGCGCAGCGCGAGCTCGTCGCCGCCCTTGGTGGTGAGGGTGTACATCTCCTTGCTGACGATGTCGGTCGACTCGCCGACGCCGCGGGAGAACAGCTTGACGTCCTCGAAGACCGGGGTCTCGACGTAGCCGTAGCCGGCCCGGCGGGCGGGCGCGGCGATCGCCTCGCGGACCGCCAGGAAGGTCGCCGAGCTGGGCGGCAGCAGGTCGTAGGTGCCCTTGGGGGCGGTGAAGGTGCTCAACTTCTCTTCCGTCACATTCCTCGTCGCGGGAAAGCCGGGGCGCCGGCCGCCCCCGCTGCCTGCCGGAGGTAGGGGTTGGTGGCGCGCTCGCGGCCGATGGTGGTCTGTCCGCCGTGGCCGGAGAGGACCACGGTGGCGTCGTCGAGGGGCAGGCACACCCGGGCCAGCGAGCGCAGGATCGCCTCGCCGTCCCCGCCCGGGAGGTCGGTTCGCCCTATGGAGCCGGCGAAGAGCAGGTCGCCCGAGAAGAGCACCGGGGGAAGGTCCTCGGCGGCGGGCGTCCGGAACGTCACCGACCCCCTGGTATGGCCGGGGGCGTGGTCGACGGTGAGTGACAGACCGGCCAGCTCCAGCACGCCGCCGTCGGTGAGCTCGCGCACGTCGTCGGGCTCGCCGACGGTCAGCTCGCCCATCAGCTGGGTGCCGAGCGAGCGGCCGAGCGCTTTCTCCGGGTCGCTCATCATGTAGCGGTCCTCGGGGTGGATCCAGGCCGGGACGCCCTTGGCGCCGCAGACCGGGACCACGGAGGCGACATGGTCGATGTGGCCGTGGGTGAGCACCACCGCGACCGGCTTGAGCCGGTGCTCGCGGACCAGTTCCTCGACGCCGGCGGCGGCCTGGTGGCCCGGATCGACGATGACGCACTCCTCGCCCGGCGCCGGAGCGACCAGGTAGCAGTTGGTGCCCCAGGCTCCAGCGGGGAATCCGGCGATGAACACGCGCGTCCTTCGGTGTCGGTCTTCGGCTCTTCGGCGTCGCTCGCCGCGGCGGCTGGGGCTGCGGCTACGAACGGTGATGTAGGGGCAGCCTACCGGCGGTGCGGGTCCGGTTGCGAACCAGATCCGCGTGACAGGTTCACTTCGAGCTGAACGGTTCACCCCGTTCTTACGGTCGCGGTCCCTACACTTGGCCGCCGATGGGTGCGATGATCCGCATCGGCGTCGCACACAGACGAAGCCCCCACATCCGCGATCAGCACATCCGTAGGAGACAGAGCCGGTGGTCAGCAGCGAACAGCGGCGGCGGCAGCTCGCCCGGGACAAGTACGAGCGCCAGATGGAGCGCCGGGCCGCCCAGGTGGCCGCGCGCAAGCGCCGCAACACGATCCTCGGCGCCTCACTCGCCGTGGTCGTGCTGGCGGGCGGCGGCACCCTCTTCGCGACCGGCGCCTTCGACTCGGACGACAAGAAGAAGGACGACCGCACCGCGCAGGCCGCCCCGTCCCCGGACGCGACCGAGCCCACCGCGGCGACCCGCAAGCCGGTCGAGGGCTGCGGGGAGCCGGCGCCGGGCGCCCCGAACGGCAAGCAGTGGCAGGCCGAGCCGGCGATGACCGTGGACGCCAAGGCCTCCTACGCGGTGACCCTGGACACCAACTGCGGCAAGGTGACGCTGTCGCTGGACGCCGCCAAGGCGCCGCACACGGTGAACTCCTTCGCCTTCCTGGCCGGCGAGCAGTACTTCGACCACACCAAGTGCCACCGGCTCACCACCGACGGCATCTTCGTGCTGCAGTGCGGCGACCCGACCGCCAGCGCCACCGCCCCGGGCGGAACCGGCGGTCCCGGCTACAAGTTCGCCGACGAGAACCTCACCGGCGCCACCTACCCGGCCGGCACCGTGGCGATGGCCAACGCCGGCCCGGGCACCAACGGCAGCCAGTTCTTCCTCGTCTACAAGGACACCCAGCTGTCGCCGAACTACACCCCGTTCGGCAAGATCACCGGCGGTCTGGACGTGCTCCAGAAGATCGCCGCCGCGGGCACCCTGGAGGGCGGCACGGACGGCCACCCGATGGCCGACGTCACCCTCAACTCGGTGACCGCCGCCAAGGGTTGATCCGCCCCGGAGCCCTCCCGGCGCGCCGCCAGGGCGCGCCGGGGCGGCCCCGGCCCGAAATCGCCCGGCCCGGATGCGGACAGCACCGGGCCTGGTCGCCTATGTTGGCGTTGTGTAGGGTGCCCAGACCCGCCGGCCGTCACCCTCGGCAGCAGGACACGGCGGACGGGGACGGCGGACTCATCGGTCCGCCGCACATCAACTGTGGACGACGGACGCGTACCGCCCCGGCGCGGGCGCGACGTCATGTGGAGGACGCGCTATGAGCAGCGACCCGTGGGGCCGTGTCGACGAGCAGGGCACGGTCTACGTCAGGACGGCCGACGGCGAACGCGTCGTGGGTTCCTGGCAGGCCGGCTCGCCCGAGGAGGCGCTCGCCTACTTCGAGCGCAAGTACCAGGGCATCGAGGTGGAGATCGGCCTGCTGGAGAAGCGGGTGCGCACCACCGACCTGGCCGCCAAGGACGCCCAGGCCGCACTGGAGCACCTGCGCGAGCAGGTCACCGAGGCGCACGCGGTCGGCGACCTGGCCTCGCTGGCCCAGCGGCTGGACGCGCTCGCCGGCGAGATCGACAGCCGCCGCGAGGAGCGCAAGGTCGCCCGGGCCAAGGCCCAGGACGAGACCCGCACCGCCAAGGAGGCGCTGGTCGCCGAGGCCGAGCAGCTCGCCGAGTCCACCCAGTGGCGGGAGGCCGGCGACCGGCTGCGCGCCCTGGTGGACACCTGGAAGGGCCTGCCCCGCCTGGACCGCAAGAGCGACGACGAGCTGTGGCACCGCTTCTCGCACGCCCGCTCGGTCTTCTCCAAGCACCGCAAGTCGCACTTCGCGGCGCTGGACGCCGAGCGCGAGCAGGCCCGGCTCACCAAGGAGCAGCTGGTCACCGAGGCCGAGGCGCTCTCCTCCTCCACCGAGTGGGGCGACACCGCGGCGAGCTACCGCGACCTGATGGCGCGCTGGAAGGCCGCCGGCCGCGCCCAGCGCGACGTCGAGGACGAGCTGTGGGCGCGGTTCCGCGGCGCCCAGGACGTCTTCTTCCAGGCGCGCTCCGCGGTGTTCAGCGAGCGCGACGCCGAGCAGGTCGCCAACCAGAAGCTCAAGGAGGCGCTGGCGGCCGAGGCCGAGGCGATCCTGCCGATCACCGACCTCAAGGCGGCCAAGGCGGCGCTGCGCGAGGTCAACGAGCGCTGGGAGGCCATCGGCCACGTGCCGCGCGACGTCCGTCCGAAGCTGGACGGCCGGCTGAACACGGTCGAGCGGGCCATCCGCGAGGCCGAGGACAGCGAGTGGAAGCGCTCCAACCCGGAGGCCAAGGCCCGCGCCGCCGGCATGGTCGGCCTGTTCCAGGCCAAGGCGGAGAAGCTGCGCACCGACCTGGACAAGGCCCGCGCGGCCGGCAACACCGCCAAGGCGGCGAAGCTGGAGTCCGAGCTGGCCGGCGTCCAGGAGCTGCTGGAGCAGGCGCACCGCAGCCAGGAGGAGTTCAGCGGCTGATCCGGCCGCGGACCCACGCGAAAGGGCCCCCGGGGAGCGATCCCCGGGGGCCCTTTCGCGTGGCGTGGCCGGCTACTTGCGGGCCGAGGTGACGCGGTAGACGTCGTAGACGCCCTCGACGCCGCGGACCGCCTTGAGGACGTGGCCCAGGTGCTTGGGGTCGCCCATCTCGAAGGTGAAGCGGCTCATCGCCACCCGGTCCCGGGAGGTCTGCACGGCCGCCGACAGGATGTTGACGTGCTGGTCGGACAGCACCCGGGTGACGTCGGAGAGCAGCCGGGAGCGGTCCAGCGCCTCGACCTGGATGGCCACCAGGAAGACCGAGGACTGGGTGGCCGCCCACTCGACCTCGATCATCCGCTCGGGCTGCTGGCTGAGCGCCTCGACGTTGACGCAGTCGGCGCGGTGCACCGAGACGCCGTTGCCGCGGGTGACGAAGCCGACGATGGCGTCGCCCGGCACCGGGGTGCAGCAGCGCGACAGCTTCACCCAGACGTCCTCGACGCCCTTGACGATCACGCCCGGGTCGCCCTTGGCCCGGCGGCGCACCGCGCGCCGGTTGTCGTGGGTCGGGGTGGCCGTCTCGGCGAGGTCCTCGGTGGCGCCCTCCTCGCCGCCCAGCGCCTGCACCAGCTTCTGGACGATGTTCTGCGCGGTGACGTGGCCCTCGCCGATCGCCGCGTAGAGCGAGGAGATGTCCGGGTAGCGCATCTCGTGGGCGAGGGTGACCAGCGAGTCGCCGGTGAGGATCCGCTGGATCGGCAGGCCCTGCTTGCGCATCGCGCGGGCGATGGCCTCCTTGCCCTGCTCGATCGCCTCCTCGCGGCGCTCCTTGGAGAACCAGGCGCGGATCTTGTTGCGGGCCCGGGGGGACTTGACGAAGCCCAGCCAGTCACGGGACGGCCCGGCGTTCTCCGCCTTGGAGGTGAACACCTCGACCGTGTCGCCGTTCTCCAGGGTCGACTCCAGCGGCACCAGCCGCCCGTTCACCCGGGCCCCGATGGTGCGGTAGCCGACCTCGGTGTGCACCGCGAACGCGAAGTCCACCGGGGTGGCCCCGGCCGGGAGGGCTATGACATCGCCCTTGGGGGTGAAGACGAAGACCTCGTTGCTGGCCAGGTCGAAGCGCAGCGACTCCAGGAACTCGCTGGGGTCGGCGGTCTCCTTCTGCCAGTCCAGCAGCTGCCGCAGCCAGGCCATCTCGTTGACGGCGCCGGCCTTGTCGTCCTTGCGGGTCTGGGTCGGGGTGTCGGTGCGCACCTTGGAGGCGCCGGCCACCGCGCGCTGCTTGTACTTCCAGTGCGCGGCGATGCCGTACTCGGCGCGGCGGTGCATGTCGAAGGTGCGGATCTGCAGCTCGACGGGCTTGCCCCCGGGACCGATCACCGTGGTGTGCAGCGACTGGTACATGTTGAACTTGGGCATCGCGATGTAGTCCTTGAACCGCCCCGGCACCGGGTTCCACCGCGCGTGGATGGTGCCCAGCGCCGCGTAGCAGTCGCGGACGGTGTCGACCAGGACCCGGATGCCCACCAGGTCGTAGATCTCGGCGAAGTCCCGGCCCCGGACGATCATCTTCTGGTAGACCGAGTAGTAGTGCTTCGGCCGGCCGGTGACCGAGGCCGTGATCCGGGCACCGCGCAGGTCGCCCTGGACCTGGTCGATGACGGTCGCCAGGTACTCGTCCCGCTTGGGGGCGCGCTCGGCGACCAGCCGGACGATCTCGTCGTACATCTTGGGGTAGAGGATCGCGAAGGCGAGGTCCTCCAGCTCCCACTTGATGGTGTTCATGCCCAGCCGGTGCGCCAGCGGGGCGTAGATCTCCAGGGTCTCGCGGGCCTTCTTCTCCTGCTTCTCCCGCTTGAGGTAGCGCATGGTGCGCATGTTGTGCAGGCGGTCGGCCAGCTTGATCACCAGGACCCGGGGGTCCTTGGCCATCGCGACGACCATCTTGCGGACCGTCTCGGCCTGCGCGGCCTCGCCGAACTTGACCCGGTCCAGCTTGGTGACGCCGTCCACCAGCAGGGCCACCGAGTCGCCGAAGTCCTTGCGCAGGGTCTCCAGGCCGTAGTCGGTGTCCTCGACGGTGTCGTGCAGCAGCCCGGCCATCAGCGTCGGGGCGTCCATGCCCAGCTCGGCCAGGATCGTCGCGACCGCCAGCGGGTGGGTGATGTACGGGTCGCCGCTCTTGCGCTTCTGCCCGCGGTGCCACTTCTCGGCGACCGCGTATGCCTTCTCGATGTCGCGCAGCAGCGCCGGGTCGGCCTTGGGGTCGTTGGCCCGGATCGAGCGGAAGAGCGGCTCCAGGACGGGGTTGAGCACGCTGGAGCGCTGGCCGCCGAGGCGGGCGAGGCGGGCCCGCATGCCGCCGCCGGCGGAGGGGCCGCGGCCGGCCGGGGCGGACGGGCGGGACGGGGTCGGCGCCGGACGTGCCGGGGTGGCCCCCGAGGGCGTGGGCCGGTTCTCGGGGGCGGCCGCAGCCGCCGTGGGCACAACCTCGTCGGGCAAGGACACTCCTCAGGGCGCTCGGCCTGCCCCCCGCGGGCGCCGCACGGCTCGGGCCGCGGCCCGCGCAACCGGGAGGGGATGAATCTTCATGGTACCGAGCCTTGCGCCGGGACGTTCGGTCGGCCGGGCCCGCACACACGGCGGACATCCGCCGGACACACCAGCGGGCGGCGGCCGGAATGCTCCGGCCGCCGCCCGCCTGGGTCGTGCGTCCTCAGACCGTGACCAGCGTCTCCAGCGGAGCGCCGCCCAGGTGCGGGGTCAGCCGCCCGCGCCCGTCGAGGAAGCCCAGCTCCATCAGCACGACCACGCCGGCCAGCTCCGCGCCGGCCTCCTTGACCAGGTCCAGCGAGGCGCCGATGGTCCCGCCGGTGGCGAGCACGTCGTCCACCACCAGCACCCGCTCACCGGGCGCGAAGGCGTCGCACTGCACCTCCAGCGTCGCCGAGCCGTACTCCAGCTCGTACGAGCGGCGGAACACCTCGCCGGGCAGCTTGCCCTGCTTGCGGATCGGCACGAAGCCGATCCCGGCCGCGAAGGCCGCCGGGGCGGCCAGCACGAAGCCGCGCGCCTCCAGGCCGACCACCTTGGTGGCCCCGAGCGCCGCGGCCCGGTCCGCCAGCGCCCGGGTGAGCGCGGCGAAGGCCTCGGCGTCGGCGAGCAGCGGCGCGATGTCCTTGAACAGCACGCCGGGCTTCGGGTAGTCCTGGACGTCCCGGATCCGGCTGGTGAGCAGCTCGGCCAGGGGTGTGTCGGCGGTGGTCACGAAGGGTCCTAACGGTCGACTCGGGTCAGCGCTTGGTGGACGGACGGCCCTTGGCGCGCGTGGTGCCGGCCGCGCCACCGCGCTGGCCGACCATACCCGCCGGCAGGTCCTCGTCGGCGATCTCCTCGCTGTCGCCCGCCTCCTTGGCCGTGGCGGCCTTGGCGTCGGCGGCGCGGCGCTGGGCGACCCGCTTGGCCAGGGCCTTCATCTCCGGCGCCTCCTCCTTCAGCTGCGCGAGCAGCGGGGTGGCGACGCAGATCGAGGAGTAGGCACCGGCGGCGAGACCGATGAACAGCGCCAGCGAGATGTCGTTCAGGGTGCCGGCACCGAGCAGACCGCCGCCGATGAACAGCAGCGCCGCCACCGGGAGCAGGGCGACCACGGTGGTGTTGAGCGAGCGGACCAGGGTCTGGTTGAGGCCCGCGTTGGCCGCGTCGCTGTAGGTGAGCTTGTTCTGCTTGGTGATCCCCTTGGTGTTCTCCTTCACGGTGTCGAAGACGACGACCGTGTCGTAGAGGGAGTACCCGAGGATGGTCAGGAAGCCGATCACGGTGCCCGGGGTGACCTCGAAGCCCACCAGGGCGTAGACGCCGATGGTGATCAGGAGGTCGTGGATGAGGGCGACCAGCGCGGCCACCGCCATCCGCCACTCGAAGGCGATCGCCAGGTAGATCGTCACCAGGATCATGAAGATGACCAGACCGGTGAGCGCCTTGTTGGAGATCTGCTCGCCCCAGCTGGGGCCGATCACCTGGGCCTCGATCTCGCCGACCGGGACGCCGAGCTCCTGCGACAGCTTGCCGGTGACCTCCGCGGAGGTGGTCTTGTCCTCCGAGGAGATCTGGATGCGGATCTTGCCGTTGTCGGTGGACTGCACCAGCGGGTGCGAGGAGACGATCTTGTCGACCGCCTCCTGGGTCTGCGACACCGTCAGCCCCGGCTTGGTCACGGTGTAGACCGAGCCGCCCTTGAACTCGATGCCCAGGTGCAGGCCCATCGCCAGGCCGATCCCGGCGACCAGGACGATCGCCGCGGAGATGCTGTACCAGAGCTTGCGCCGGCCGACGAAGTCGAAGCTGATTTCGCCCTGGTAGAGCTTGTGGCCCAGATTGGAGAAGCGCGACACGGTGTCAGGCCTCCTTCACGGCGGCGGAGGACGAGGGGGTGCGACGACGGGTGCTGCGCAGCGGCGGGCGGGCGCCCAGCCGCTTCGGGTCCAGCCCGGACCACGGGTGGCCGTCGAGGAAGAACTTCCGGCGGGCCAGCAGCGTGATCAGCGGCTTGGTGAAGAGGAAGATGACGACGACGTCGAGCGCCGTGGTCAGGCCCAGCGTGAACGCGAAGCCCTGGACCTTGCCGACCGAGACCAGGTAGAGCACGGCGGCACAGAGGAAGGACACGAAGTCCGACACCAGGATGGTGCGCCGGGCGCGCGGCCAGGCCCGCTGGACGGCCGGGCGCAGCGGGGAGCCCTCGCGGACCTCGTCGCGGATGCGCTCGAAGTACACGATGAAGGAGTCGGCGGTGATACCGATCGCGACGATGGCACCGCAGACGGCCGGCAGGTTCAGCGCGAAGCCGATCCCGGCGCCGAGCAGGCTCATGATCGAGTAGGTCAGCGCCGCCGAGACGAGCAGACCGGCGATCGAGACCAGGCCCAGACCGCGGTAGTAGACCAGCGAGTAGGCGACCACCAGGATCATGCCGATCAGACCGGCGACCAGGCCGGCCTTCAGCTGGTCGCCGCCGAGCTGCGGGGAGACGGTGGTGACGTCGCTGGTGGTGAACTCCAGCGGCAGGGCGCCGAAGCTCAGCACGTTCGCGAGGTTCTGCGCCTCGGTCTGGGTGAAGTTGCCGGAGATCACGGCCGAGCCGCCGGGGATGGCGCTGCGCACGTACGGGTGGGAGACGACCTGGCCGTCCAGCACGATGGCGAACTGGTTGGTCGGGTCGGGCTGGGCGGCGAGCTGGCCGGTGACGGCGGTGAAGGCGTCGGTGCCGGTGCCGTCGAACTGGAGCTGGACCTGCCAGCCGCCACCCTGCTGGGTGTCGATGGTGGCCTGCGCCTTGGAGACGTTCTTACCCTGCACCGCGACCGGGCCGAGGGCGAGCTTGTAGTAGACGCCGTTCTCGTCCTTCTGGGTGCAGGCGACCGCCGGAGCGTTGTCGGCGCCCTGGTAGTTCTTCCGCTGGTCCGGCTTGGTGCAGTCCATCGCGGCGAACTGGGCGGCCAGCTCCGGCGGGACGGTGCCCGAGGTCATCGCCGTGGAGAGGTCCGGCGTGGCCGCCGGGTCGGTCGCGGCGGCGCTCGGGGCGCCGGTGGCGGCGGGCGCCGAGGGGGCGCCGGAGGCGGTGGCACCGGTGGTGGCGGCGGGCGTCGTCGGGGTGTCGGCCGCGAGGGCCTCACCGGCCGGGCGGCCCTGCTTGGTGGCGCTCGCGCTCGGGGTGCCGGTCGCGGCGGCGGTTCCGCTCGCGCTCGGGGTGCCGGTGGCGGCCGGGGCGCTCGGGGTGCCGCTCGCGCCCGCCGACGGGGACGCGGTCGGGGCCGGGGCCTGGATGCCGCTCGGGGCCAGGGCGAGGACCGGGCGGAAGAACAGCTTCGCGGTGGTACCGACCTGGTCGGCCGCGCTCTGCTTGTCACCGCCCTTGGGGATGTTCACGATGATGTTGCGGTCGCCCTGGGTCTGGACCTCCGCCTCGGAGACGCCCATACCGTTGACGCGCTGCTCGATGATCCCGGTGGCGATGTCCATGTTGGACTTGTTGATCGCCTTGGGGTCGGTCGACTTCGCGCTCAGCGTGATGCTGGTACCGCCGGCGAGGTCGATACCGAGCCGGGGCTTGGTGTTGCCCGTCCCGAACATGAGGGCGACCAGTCCGACGGTGACGACCAGGATGAGGGCCAACGCCCGCCCTGGGTAACCGTCGCGCGGGCGCGACTTGGGTGTTGCCACCTTGCTCGTTTCTCCCTGTCCATGCCACTTCCCCCCACCGACCCCCGCCCGGCACGCGGCTGGGCGGGGAGTGGCGGAACTGCGGCCCTGAGTCCTGTGGGCTCGCGGCACAACGCCGCGCGGCCGGGCGGGTGCCCGACCGTACTACTTGCTCGCGGGAGCCCCGCCCTCGGCCTCGGCCTTCGCGTCGCCCTTGTCGGCGTCGTCCTTGCTGAACGACAGCGGCTTCGCGTCGGCCTGCGCGGCCTCGACCTCGACGTCCTCGTCCGAGGCGTCGACCCCCTCGTCCTCGGCCGGGCGACCGTGGATGATCGCGTCGTACTCGTCGCGGTCCAGGATCGCGGCGATCGCGCTCTTGGTGAAGTGGGAGACCACGCCCGGCGCGATCTCCAGCTCGACGGTCTCCTCGTTGACCGCCTTCACCAGCGCGTACAGACCGCCGATGGTCCGCACGCCCGCCCCCGGCTCCAGCGACGTCTGCATCCGCTGCATCTGCTGCTGGCGCTTCTTCTGCGACCGGAACATGAGCACGATCGCGAGGATCGGGAGGAGAAGGATGATGAGGTTCACTGCAGCCAGGGTCCTTTACGGGCCGCCGGCCGGCGGCCTGTGTGGTATTGGTCGTCCCGTCGGGTGAGAGGGGCGGTCCGGCGGAGTCTAGGCGACCCCGAAGTGATCGGACAACGCCAAGCATCGCATCCTGCCGCCGAAAGTGGCGAGCCTCCGCCTGCACTGTTTCCCCGGACTTCTCCCCCGCCTTCGCCGGGTGCCCCGCACGGCGGGCGCGCATGATCCGCACACGCTCCGCCGTCACCCGTTCGGCCCAGACCCCGGGCGCGCCGTCAGTCCTCGGCCTTCTCCTGGGCGAAGAGCTCCGGCTGGGGCGGCACCGCGCCGCGCCCGGGCTGCGCCGGCGGAGTGAGGCCCAGGTGCCGCCAGGCCCCGGCGGTGGCGATCCGCCCGCGCGGGGTGCGGGCCAGCAGACCCTCGCGGACCAGGAACGGCTCGGCGACCTCCTCGACCGTCTCGGCCTCCTCCCCGACCGCGACCGCCAGGGTCGACAGCCCGACCGGGCCGCCGCCGAACAGCCGCAGCAGCGCGTCCAGCACCGCCCGGTCCAACCGGTCCAGACCACGGGCGTCCACCTCGTAGACGTCCAGCGCCTGGCCCGCGATCGCGGCGTTGACCACGCCGTCGTGCCGCACCTGCGCGTAGTCGCGGACCCGGCGCAGCAGCCGGTTGGCGATCCGCGGCGTGCCCCGCGAACGGCCGGCGATCTCGGCGGCGGCGGCCGGGTCGATCTCCACGTCCAGCAGCGCGGCCGAGCGGTGCACCACCCGCTGCAGCTCGGCGGGCGCGTAGAACTCCATGTGCCCGGTGAAGCCGAACCGGTCGCGCAGCGGCGGCGGCAGCAGGCCGGCCCGGGTGGTCGCGCCGACCAGGGTGAACGGCGGCAACTCCAGCGGAATGGCGGTCGCGCCGGGCCCCTTGCCGACGATCACGTCGACCCGGAAGTCCTCCATCGCCATGTAGAGCATCTCCTCGGCCGGCCGGGACATCCGGTGGATCTCGTCGAGGAACAGCACCTCGCCCTCCGCGAGCGAGGAGAGGATCGCCGCGAGGTCGCCCGCGTGCTGGATCGCCGGGCCGGAGGTGATCCGGATCGGGGCGCCCAGCTCGGCCGCGATGATCATCGACAGGGTGGTCTTGCCGAGCCCGGGCGGGCCGCTGAGCAGCACGTGGTCGGGGGCGGCGCCGCGCTGGCGGGCCGCCTGGAGCACCAGCGACAGCTGCTCGCGCACCCGCTCCTGGCCGATGAACTCGTCCAGCAGCCGGGGGCGCAGCGCCGCCTCGACGGCCTGGTCCTCCCCGTCGGCGGCGGCGGTCACCAGCCGGTCGGCGGGCTCGGAGTCGTACGGGCTCATCGGAGGGGGCTCCCACATCGGTGTCGACAAAGGGACAGGTCGTCAGATGGCTTCAGCGAGACCGGTTGAGTCCGCGCAGCGCCAGGCGCAGCAGCGCGCCCACGTCCGGGACCGGCTGCGCCTGCGCCTGCGGCGTGACGGCGTCGACCGCGTCGTCCGCCTCGCGGGGCGCGTAGCCGAGGCCGACCAGCGCGGAGTGCAGCTGCTCGCTCCACGGCGCCGGCCCGCTGGCGACCGGCTTCTGCGCCGGGACCCCGCCGTGCGGGGCGCCCAGCTTGTCCTTGTACTCCAGCAGCAGTTTGGCGGCCTTGGCCTTCCCGATGCCGGGCACCGCCACCAGCGCCTTCTCGTCACCGTTGGCGATCGCGACCCGCAGCGCGTCGGGGCTGTGCACGCCGAGGACGGCCTGCGCCAGCTTCGGACCGACACCGGGCGCGGCCTGCAGGATCTCGAAGACGGCCCGCTCGTCGTCGTCCGCGAAGCCGAACAGGGTCAGCGAGTCCTCCCGCACCACCAGCGAGGTCGCCAGCCGGGCCGGCTCCCCCAGCCGCAGGCCGGCCAGCGTGTTCGGCGTGCACTGCACGGCCATGCCGACCCCGCCGACCTCGACCACCGCGACGCCGCCGGACAGCGCCGCCACGGGTCCTTGCACGAAGGCGATCATCGAATGGTTCCTCTCGGGCCGTGCGGGGAGGTGGTGCGGGCGGCCGCCTTGACCGCGGCCTCCAGGCGGTTGGTGGCGCCGCCGCGCCAGATGTGGCAGATGGCCAGCGCCAGCGCGTCGGCGGCGTCGGCCGGCTTCGGCGGCGCGTCCAGCCGCAGCAGCCGCTGCACCATGGCCGTGACCTGCGCCTTGTCGGCCCGGCCGGAGCCGGTGACGGCGGCCTTGACCTCGCTCGGGGTGTGCAGGGTGACGGGTATGCCGCGCCGGGTCGCGCAGAGCATCGCCACCGCGCTGGCCTGCGCCGTCCCCATCACGGTGCGGACGTTGTGCTGGGCGAAGACCCGCTCGACGGCCACCAGGTCGGGCCGGTGCTCGTCCAGCCAGGCCTCCAGGCCCTGCTCGACCAGCAGCAGCCGCTGCCCGATCTCCGCCTCGGCGGGGGTGCGCACCACGCCGACCCCGGCCATCCGCAGCGGCCGGCCCGGCGCGCCCTCGACCACGCCGACCCCGCACCTGGTCAGCCCCGGGTCGACACCCAGCACCCGCACCACGGCTTCCCCTCCTCTGTAATGCGCCGCTCGTCTGTGATGCGCCGCTCGTCTCCGGGCGCTCGGACCCGGCGACTCGCAGCGCGCGACCTGCGAAGGCTACCCCCCGCCACCGACAGCGCCCCGAACGACACCGGCCCGGCGGTCCTGGGGACCGCCGGGCCGGGAGGGGGCACGATCACTCGGCGTCGAGCTGCGCACCGACCTCGTCGCTGATGTCGAAGTTGGCGAAGACGTTCTGCACGTCGTCGCTGTCCTCCAGGGCGTCGATCAGCTTCAGGATCTTGCGGGCGCCGTCGACGTCCAGCTCGACCTGCATGCTCGGCAGGAAGTTGGCCTCGGCCGAGTCGTAGTCGACGCCGGCGTCCACCAGGGCGGTGCGCACGGCGACCATCTTGGAGGCCTCGGAGACGATCTCGAAGGAGTCGCCGAGGTCGTTGATCTCCTCGGGCTCCTGGTCCAGGACGACCTCGAAGAGCTTGTCCTCGTCCACGCCGTCCGCCTTGGGGACGATCACGACGCCCTTGCGGGTGAACAGGTAGGAGACCGAGCCCGGGTCGGCCATCGAGCCGCCGTTGCGGGTCATCGCCACGCGCACGTCGGAGGCGGCGCGGTTGCGGTTGTCGGTGAGGCACTCGATGAGCACCGCGACGCCGTTCGGCCCGTAGCCCTCGTACATGATCGTCTGGTAGTCGGCCCCGCCGGCCTCCAGACCGCCACCGCGCTTGACGGCGCGGTTGATGTTGTCGATCGGGACCGAGCTCTTCTTCGCCTTCTGGATGGCGTCGTAGAGCGTCGGGTTTCCGGCCGGGTCGGGGCCGCCGGTGCGCGCCGCCACCTCGATGTTCTTGATCATCTTGGCGAAGAGCTTGCCGCGCTTGGCGTCGATCACGGCCTTCTTGTGCTTGGTGGTAGCCCACTTAGAGTGGCCGGACATCGCCAGCTCCTTTACGTCGCCAAAGGGAAATGAACAGATGAGATCTTACCGGTGCGGCCGCCGCCCGACCGCACACGGTCGCGTACGCGCGGTCACGCGGCGGCGAGGTGCTCCTCGACCATGCGCACGAAGTAGGCGTGCACCCGGTGGTCGCCGGTGAGCTCCGGGTGGAACGAGGTGGCCAGCAGGTTGCCCTGACGGACGGCCACGATCCGGCTCTCCGGGCCGTCGGCGGCCGGCAGCTCGGCCAGCACCTCGACGCCCGCGCCGACCGCCTCCACCCAGGGGGCGCGGATGAACACGCCGTGCACCGGGTCCGCGTCCAGGCCCTGGAAGGCGACGCCGGACTCGAAGGACTCGTTCTGGCGGCCGAAGGCGTTGCGGCGCACCGTCATGTCGATGCCGCCCACCGTCTCCTGGTCCTCGCGCCCGTCCAGGATCTTGTCCGCCAGCATGATCATGCCGGCGCAGGTCCCGTACACCGGCATGCCGGCGGCGACCCGCGCGCGCAGCGGGTCCATCACGCCGAACAGCAGCGCCAGCTTGGACATCGTGGTGGACTCCCCGCCGGGGATCACCAGCGCGTCGACCTCGGCCAGCTCCTCCGCGCGGCGGACCGGGCGGGCGAGCGCGTCGGCCTCGGCCAGTGCGACCAGGTGCTCGCGGACGTCACCCTGAAGGGCGAGGACGCCGATGACTGGAGTGGACACTTCTCGTACCTCTTGACTCTCGGACTCGACGACACACGGCGGCCCGCCGCGCCGATGATCTCATCGCGCGGCGGGCCGTCCACAGCGCATTACCAGCCGCGGTTGGCGTACCGCTCGCTCTCCGGCAGGGTGTCGCAGTTGATGCCGACCATGGCCTCGCCCAGGTTGCGGGAGGCGTCGGCGATGATCTTCGGGTCGTCGAAGAACGTGGTGGCCTTGACGATCGCGGCGGCACGCTTGGCCGGGTCGCCCGACTTGAAGATGCCGGAGCCGACGAAGACGCCCTCGGCGCCCAGCTGGCGCATCAGCGCGGCGTCGGCCGGGGTGGCCACGCCACCGGCGGAGAACAGCACGACCGGCAGCTTGCCGAGCTCGGCGACCTCCTTGACCAGCTCGTACGGGGCGCGCAGCTCCTTGGCGGCGGCGTACAGCTCGTTGTTGTCGAAGCCGCGCAGCTTGGCGATCTCGTTCTTGATCTGACGCAGGTGGCGGACCGCCTCGACGACGTTGCCGGTGCCGGCCTCGCCCTTGGAGCGGATCATGGCCGCGCCCTCGGCGATGCGGCGCAGCGCCTCGCCCAGGTTGGTGGCACCACAGACGAAGGGCGTGGTGAACGCGAACTTGTCGGAGTGGTTGACCTCGTCGGCCGGGGTCAGCACCTCGGACTCGTCGATGTAGTCGACACCCAGCGACTGGAGGACCTGGGCCTCGACGAAGTGGCCGATCCGGGACTTCGCCATGACCGGGATCGAGACCGCGGCGATGATCTCCTCGATCATGTTCGGGTCCGACATGCGCGCCACGCCGCCGTCCTTGCGGATGTCGGCGGGCACCCGCTCCAGGGCCATGACGGCCACAGCGCCGGCGTCCTCGGCGATCTTCGCCTGCTCGGCGTTGACCACGTCCATGATCACACCGCCCTTGAGCTGCTCGGCCATGCCGCGCTTCACCCGGGCGGTGCCGATCTGCGGCTGGTCTGCGGTGGTGGGGGTGGTGGACACGTGAGACCTCACTCGAAGATGAACCAGTGCTATCGCCCTATGGTAGGCGGAAGAGACCGGCCCTCCATGCGCCACCAAGTCCAGCCGGTCCGGCGGGATACGACAAAGAGGCCGTATCCGGGCTCCACCCGTCACAACAGGCCGAACCGGGGCCGCCGACGGGCTCCGACCGACTCCGATCGACTCCGATCGGAGCCCACCGGCTCCCACCGGCTCCCACCGGCTCCCACCGGCGCCGACGGCCCGCGCTACGCCGGAGCGCCCTCCGGGGTGAGCGCCACCGGCGGCGCGTCGTCCATCTCGAAGGCCAGCGGGAACGGCGCCTTGCCCGCCAGCCGGAAGTACCGCACCAGCCGGTGCTCGCGCACCGCCCGCGCCGCCCGCACCGCGTCGTTGTGGAACCGCCGCGCCATCGGCACCCGCCGCACCGCCGCCGTCAGATCCCGCACCGCGTCCTCGCCGCCCGGCGCCGCCACCAGCGCCGCCACCTGCTCCGGCTCCGCGAACACCGCCCGCAGCGCCAGGCTCAGCTGGCTCTCCGCCACCTCGCGCTGCTCGTCCTCCGCCTGCCGCGCCGCGTGCGCCGCGTCCAGCAGCAGCAGCGACGCCGCCGGGTCCAGCTGCGAGGACGTCGCCAGCTCCATCGCCACCGAAGCCCGGCGGACCAGCTGCGCGTCCAGCGCCGCACGAGCGGCGTCGATCCGGGCGTGCAGCCGGTCCAGCCTTCCGGCCGTCCAACTCAGGTACATGCCGAACAGCACCACGGCCACGCCGGCCCAGATCCAGGTAGTCACGGGGCGCTACGCTACCGGGTGCCCCCGGTTCAGCCCTCGATCGCCGTGTTCCGGTAGGCCGCGCGGTCGATGTCGCGCACGTCCACGGCCAGGTGCAGCCGCTCCCCCGGCGCCGGCTTCACCCGCTCCGCGAGCAGCGCCAGCACCCCCTCGGTGAGCGCCGCCTTCGTCTCCGGGCTACGGCCCGGGAAGATCTGGAGCTGCACGAACACCTGCGCCTCGGCGCGCTCCCCGAAGGCCACCACGACCTCCGGGTCGGTCGCCCGGAAGATCGTCTTGCAGCCCTCGGGCTGGACGGCGATGGTCTCCACCGTCAGCCGGTTGATCGCCACGCCCAGCTCACGGCGGTCGAAGGAGCCGGCCAGGCTCGGGGAGTAGTCGACGGAGATCTGCGGCATCGGGGCCTCCAGGAACGCGGGAACGCACGGACGGGGAACGGTCCGACCCTAACCGTGCCCGCCCCCCTCCAGGTCCCGGACCGGGGTCTCAGTCCCGGGCCAGCCCGAACCGGCCCCGCCGCCCGCTGCGCTCGTCCTCCCCGACCACCGCCGCCTGCCCGGCCGTCACCGTCTCGTACACGGCCAGGATGTCCGCGCCCACCGTCGACCAGTCGAACCGCCGCACGTGCCGGGACGCCGCCTTCGAGAGCTCCGCCAGCCGCCCCGGGTCCCCCAGCAGCCGCACCGCCGAGCGCGCCAGCGCGTCCGCGTCCTCCACCGGGAACAGCTCCCCCGCCTCCCCGCCGTCCAGCACCTGCTTGAACGCGTCCAGGTCGCTCGCCAGCACCGGCGCCCCCGCCGACATCGCCTCGACCAGGATGATCCCGAAGCTCTCGCCACCGGTGTTCGGCGCCACGTACAGGTCCACGCTGCGCAGCAGCCGGGCCTTGTCCCGGTCGCTCACCATGCCGAGGAACTCCACCTGCGCGCGGACCTCCGGCGCCAGCCCGGCGACCGCCTCCTCCTCGTCGCCCTTGCCCGCCACCAGCAGCCGCACCCCCGGCCGCTCCGCGAGGATCCGCGGCAGCGCCGCGAGCAGCGTCGGCAGCCCCTTGCGCGGCTCGTTGATCCGGCCGACGAAGCCGATCGTCCCCGGCCGCCCCTCGGCCGCCCCGCCCGTCCAGCGCTCGTCCGGCTCCGCCCCCGCGAAGAAGCCCACGTCCACGCCGTTCGGGATCACCACCGCGTCCCCGCCCAGGTGCTCCACCAGGGTGCGCCGGGCGTACTCGCTCACCGCGATCCGCGCCCGCATCTTCTCCAGGCCCGGCTGCAGGATCGAATAGGCCGCGATCATCGCCCGCGAGCGCGGGTTCGAGGTGTGGAAGGTGCCGACCATCGGCCCCGACGCCGACCACGCCGCCAGCATCGACAGGCTCGGCGCGGCCGGCTCGTGCACGTGCAGGATGTCGAAGCGCCCCTCGTGCAGCCACCGCCGCACCCGGGCCGCCGACAGGATCCCGAAGCTCAGCCGCGCCACCGAGCCGTTGTACGGCACCGCCACCGCCCGCCCCGCCGCCACCACGTACGGCGGCAGCGCCTCGTCGTCCTCGGCCGGCGCCAGCACCGACACCTCGTGGCCCAGGCCGATCAGGTGCTCGGCGAGGTCCCGGATGTGGAACTGCACGCCGCCGGGGACGTCCCAGTCGTAGGGGCAGACGATGCCGATCTTCACGCGTCTCCTCGAGATCCTGCGGGCAGTGCGATGCGGTGCGGGCGGTGCGGACGGCGGTCCGCCGGTCGTCAGGCCCCCGACGCCTCGGCCGCCGGCTCCCCGGCCGCCTCCGCCACCGGGCGGACGGCGGGCTCCCGGACGGCCGGACGGCCGGTGCCACCGACCCGCACGGCCCCCGCCTCCACCGTCTCACGGACCGGGAGGTCGGCCAGCCAGAAGCGCTGCAGCATGTGCCAGTCCTCCGGATGCTCCCGGATCGCCGCCTCCCACACCCCGGCCATCGCCTGCGTCATCGCCCGGGTCTTCTCCACCCGGTCGCCCTCCGCCGGCACCACGACCTCCGGGTGCACCCGCCCCCGCATGGTCCGCCCCTCGTACCAGAGCGACACCGGCAGCAGCGCCGCCCCGGTCCGCTGGCACAGCGCCGCCGGACCGGCCGGCATCCGCGTCGCCTCGCCGAAGAACGACACCTCGATGCCCGCCTCCGAGAGGTCCCGGTCCCCCACCAGGCAGACCAGCTTCCCCGCCCGCAGCCGCCGCGCCAGCGTGCCGACCACGTTCACCGAGCCGCCGGTCAGCGCCAGCACCTCCATGCCCAGGCTCTCCCGGAACGCCACGAACCGGTCGAACAGCCGCTCCGGCTCCAACCGCTCCGCCACCGTCGTGAACGGATACCCGCGGGTCGCCACCCAGGCCCCCGCCAGATCCCAGTTGCCCATGTGCGGCAGGGCCGCCACCACGCCCCGCCCGGACTCCAGCGCCTGCTGCACGTGCTCGAAGCCGTCCACCCGCACGTCCCGCAGCACCCGCCCGCGGCCCCACACCGGCAGCCGGAACGACTCCTGCCAGTACCGCATGTACGAGCGCATGCCGGCCCGCGAGAGCTCCCGCAGCCGGGCCTCGTCCGCGTCCGGGCACACCCGCAGCAGGTTCGCCTCCAACTGCAGCACCCGCTTGCCGCGCCGCCGCCACGCCGAATCCGCCAGCCGGTCGAACAGGCCCCGCGCCGCCGGCTCGGGCAGGTGCTTGAGCACCGCCCAGCCCGCCGCGTACGCCGTGTACACCAGCCGGTCCATCAGTCGCTCCCTCACCGCGCAACCGCCCCCTCTCAGCTCCCGGCCGCCACGCGGTCCGCCTCGAACGCCTCACGCCGTACCGTCAGCATCCGCTGGAACACCGTCACCAGACTGCCGACCGCCACCAGCCACAGCGCCACCGGCAGCAGCCACTCCACGTACGGCACCCCGAACGTCGACAGACCCGCCACACCGGCCGCCACCAGGCTGATCACCAGCCGCTCGGCCCGCTCCACCAGCCCCGACACGTCGCACGGCAGCCCCTGGCTCTCCGCCCGCGCCTTGGTGTACGACACCACCAGCCCGCTCGCCAGGCAGAACACCGCCACCGCGCACAGCAGGTTGTTGTCACCCTTGCCCGCGTACCACATGGCCAGACCGCCGAAGACCGCCGCGTCCGCGACCCGGTCCAGCGTCGAATCCAGGAACGCCCCCCACTTCGTGGACCGCCCCAGCTGCCGCGCCATGTTCCCGTCCACCAGGTCCGAGAAGATGAACAGCGTGATCGTGATGGTGCCCCAGAAGAACTCCCCACGCGGGAAGAACACCAGCGCACCCGCCACCGAACCGGCCGTACCGACCAGCGTCACGGTGTCCGGACTCACACCCAATCGGATGAGGAACGCGGCGAACGGGGTCAGGACACGTGTGAAGAAGGCACGCGCGTATTTGTTGAGCATGGCCTTCCCGACCGCTCCGATCTCCCTGGTACCCGCCTGCGGCCAGAGGGCGCGGCAGACGACCGCATGGATCAGCCCACCCGGCGCACCCATCGTAGCCACGCCCGCCGACCTCCCCCGCGCACACACCACCCCCGCATGCCGCTCGCGCGCCTCCGGCCACCCCCGCCCCGGGGGCGTGTCTTGCGAATCAGCCCGGGTCCGCGACGCCAGGGCACGCCCCTCGCCGCGTTGTCGTCGGTCGCCGATGCTCCGCATGGACTCCCTCCTCCGCCTTGCGATGCACGCACCCTGACGCCGCGGCCTTGTCCGAGCTGATCCACAAGACACGCCCTAGACTTTCACCGACAGCCTCGGCGCGACGGGAGGAGACCCCGATGCCCGACCGCAGCACCGCCAGAGCCGGCCAGGCCCCCGCCGTCGCCGGACCGGGCGACCTGCGCAACGTCGTCCTCATCGGCTGCGCCGGCGTGGGCAAGACCACCCTCGCCGAGTCCCTCGCGTACGCCGCCGGCGCCGTCGGCCGCCCCGGCCGGGTCACCGACGGCACCACCGTCTCCGACCACGAGCCCATCGAGCACCAGCAGCAGCGCTCCGTCCAGCTCTCCGTGCTCCCCCTCGAATGGCGCGGCACCAAGATCAACCTGCTCGACCCGCCCGGCCACCCCGACTTCGCCGCCGACCTGCGCGCCGCCCTGCACGCCGCCGACGCCGCCGTCTTCGTCGTCTCCGCCACCGACCCCGTCACCGCCCCCACCCGCACCCTGTGGCGCGAGTGCGCCGCCGAGAACATCCCCCGCGCCATCGCCGTCGCCAAGCTCGACATCGCCCGCGGCAGCCTCGACGACATCCTCACCGCCTGCCACGACGCCTTCGGCCTCGGCCCCGACACCCTGAGGCCGCTCTTCCTGCCCGTCCACCACGACGGCCGCCCCGACGGCAGCGTCGACCTCCTCACCGGCCACACCTACGGCCAGGCCGACCCCCTGCCCGACACCGCCCCCGCCCGCGAGAGCCTCGTCGAAGCCATCTCCGGCCAGGACGACACCCTCATGGAGCAGTACCTCACCGGCGAAACCCCCGACACCGACTCCCTCGAAGCCGGCATGCGCCGCGAGGTCCTCGCCTGCACCCTCCACCCCGCCGTCCCCACCAGCGAACACGGCCTCGGCGCCACCGAACTCCTCGACCTCATCACCACCACCTTCCCCACCCCCGCCGAACGCACCCGCCCCGCCCCCGCCTGCGACCCCGACGCCCCCCTCGCCGCCCAGGTCGTCCGCGTCACCGGCGACGCCTACGTCGGCCGCATCAGCCTGCTGCGCCTCTACGCCGGCACCCTGCGCCCCGACACCCGCATCCGCCTCACCGGCCCCGACCACCCGGCCGACCAGGACGGCGAGGAACGCGTCACCGGCCTCACCAGCCCCTTCGGCAAACTCCAGCGGCCCGTCCCGCACGCCGTCGCCGGCGACCTCGTCTGCGCCGCCAAACTCACCACCGCCCGCTCCGGCGACACCGTCCAGGAACCCGGCCACTTCGCCGAACTCGACACCTGGCCGCTCCCCGAGCCCCTCCTGCCCGTCGCCGTCGAAGCCCACAGCAAGGCCGACGACGACAAGCTCTCCCAGGCCCTCTCCCGGCTCGCCGCCGAGGACCCCGCGCTACGCCTCGAACAGAACCCCGACACCCATCAGCTCGTCCTCTGGTGCACCGGCGAGGCCCACGCCGACGCCGTCCTCGACCGGCTCCGCAACCGCCACGGCGTCCACGTCGACACCGTCGAGCACAAGGTCGCCCTGCGCGAGACCTTCGGCACCGCCGCCGCCGGCCACGGCCGCCTCGTCAAACAGTCCGGCGGCCACGGCCAGTACGCCATCTGCGAGCTGGAGGTCGAACCCCTCCCGGCCGGCTCCGGCTTCGAGTTCCAGGAACACGTCGTCGGCGGCGCCGTCCCCAAACACTTCATCCCCTCCGTCGAGAAGGGCGTCCGCGCCCAGCTCGCCAAGGGCGTCGCCACCGGCCACCCGCTCGTCGACATCCGCGTCACCCTCACCGACGGCAAGGCGCACTCCGTCGACTCCTCCGACTCCGCCTTCCAGACCGCCGCCGCCCTCGCCCTGCGCGACGCCGCCGAACACGCCGTCATCCGGCTCCTCGAACCCGTCGCCGCCGTCAGCGTCCTGCTCCCCGACGACTACCTCGGCGCCGTCCTCGGCGACCTCTCCGCCCGCCGCGGCCGCGTCCTCGGCAGCGAGACCGGCGGCCCCGGCCTCACCCTGCTGCGCGCCGAGGTCCCCGAACTCGAACTCGCCCGCTACCCCGTCGACCTGCGCTCGCTCACCCACGGCACCGCCGAGTTCACCCGCGCCCACCTGCGCCACGAACCCATGCCCGCCGCCCTCGCCGCCCGCTTCACGGACGGCTAGTCAGCGGCTCACCGGCTCACCGGCGCGGCAGCGCGCAGGCCGGCGTCCCGCCCGGCATCCGGTGCCGGTTCGCCGCCACCCACCGGTACACCAGCGCCGCCACCGGCCGCACCGGCGCCAGCGCCAGCACCCCGCCCAGGTACGCCCACGCCCCGCCCGAGCGCATCAGCAACCGCGCCACCGCCTGTGCCCCGCCGTACACCCGGCCCGCCGGCGTCACCCAGAGCACCTCGCGCTCCGCGCGCTCCCAGGACACCTCGCCGCGCCCCCCGGCCACCGCGTCCAGCCCCGCCAGGTCCGCGAACTGGAACGGCACCGCCTCCCAGCCCCCCGACGCCAGCGTCTGCCGCGGGTAGCGCTCCGCCCAGGTCACGCACGTCGTGCAGAACCCGCAGTCCCCGTCGAACACCAGCACCGGATCCGTCAGCCCACCGCTCTCCATGCCGCCATCGTGCACCATCGCGCCCACCGGCCCGCGTCCGGGTGCGTCGAACAGCCGAAACGTGGGCATCATGCCCCACAGGTCCACCGTGGCCCGTTCGTGACGGCACTTCAGACGATCATGCGCGCGCCGGGACCCCGGCACGGTAACCTGCCGCAGGACACAAGGGGAGGAGGGGACGCCACCGTGACCACACTCGACATGACCCCGGGTGCGCAGATACCCCGGACCGATGCCGGCCCGCAGACCGCCGGTACCCAGGCGCTCTCCTCGGCCGCGTACCGCGACGGCGACCTCACGGTCGAGGCCGCCAGACTCGACGGAGCCGGCGCGAACAAGGGCCGCTTCGCCCTCTTCGCCCCCAACTTCGGCGAGGCCTTCAGCAAGGCGCTCATCTCCCGCACCCTCGGCGGCGACCGCAAGCCACTCGTGCCCGCGTTCGGCGTCGAGACCCGCCAGATCGTCGAGCACGCCCTCGCCGCCGAGGAGATCCGCCGCAACCGCGACCGGCAGCTGTCCACCGTCTCCGTGGTCACCGGCCTGCTCTGCCTGCCCGGCACCCTGGTCTGGCTCGGCGCCTTCCAGCTGCGCGCCTGGCTCAGGCGCGACAACCCCAAGAACGCCGGCGTCTACGGAGCCGTCGTCCTGATCCTGGCCGCCGCGCTCGCCGTGCTGCTCGCGATCAAGCCCCCGGCCGGCGGCGTCCTCGGCCTCTACCTGCGCATCGTGATGCTCGCCCCGGTCATCGGCTGGTACCTCGCGCGGCGCATCGTCGAACGCACCGCCGTCGACCTCCGCGCCCGCTGGCTGTCCCTGGCCGAGGGCAACGCCGTCGCCGCGACCGTCCCGATGGCCGTCCCCCGCGACGACCTCGACAAGAAGGCCGCCGACCTGCGCGCCAAGCTCGGCCGGCTGGAGTCCGAGCAGGAGACCAACGTCCAGCACTACGCCGGCCCCAAGGGCATCCTCGGCATCGGCCGCCGCTGGGGCGAGTGGAAGCTCATCGACACCCTGCGCCCCGCCGAGGGACAGATCGACTTCCGCCAGTTCCACCCCTGGGACCTCGTCCGCAAGATCGCCGGCCACCTCAAGGGCCTCGGCATCAGCGAGGTCGCCAACAGCGGCATGCCCAACGTCCAGGTCAAGCAGTGGGTCGTCTACGAGGTCGGCGAGAGCGCCGACGAGATCAGCCGCCCCGGCAACGCCGACATGGACGGCGACCTCATGCGCGACTTCGCCGTCCAGGCCATCGCCGACAAGCAGACCTTCGGCGGCGGCCCCCGCCACTATCTCGCCACCCAGTTCATCACCCACGACGGCAAGCTCGTCCTGACCTTCACCGTCACCGTCGTGCTGCTCGCCAACACCCTCAACATCACCGTCGCCGGCTACGCCCTCGGCCCGATCAACGGCTTCTTCTTCGACAAGCCCAAGGACAAGGAGAAGTCCGTCGCCAAGACCTTCCGGTTCTGGGAGAACCGCACGGTCAAGCTCCCGCTGATCGACAACGACGAGGTCGTCCGGCAGGCCGTCCGCGCCCCCTTCTACCGGATGCCCGGCCTGCTCTCCTGGCTCGGCGGCGGCCTCGGCCTGCCCGAACCCTTCGGCCTGCGGCACATCTGGGCCGGCCAGCCCTGGGGCACCCGCACCATGGCCGACAACGCGCTCAACTCCTCCCACCCGGTGCTCGGCGCCGTCCACGCCGCCACCCTGGAGTTCCTCGCCGAGCACGACCTCGACACCGAGCGCGCCTTCAAGGGCCGCGCGGCCGGCCTCAAGGCCGAGGCCCAGGGCAGCCGCCCGTTCAAGGTCGACCACTACGACGCCTGAGCCCGCACGACGCAGGGCCCCCGCCGACCCGACGGTCGGCGGGGGCCCTTCTCGCTGCGCGCCTCAGCCCTGCGGCCAGGCCTCGGCCAGCATCTTGCGGGTGTCCGCCAGCAGCTGCGGCAGCACCTTGGTGTGGCCGACCACCGGCATGAAGTTGGTGTCCCCGCCCCACCGCGGCACCACGTGCTGGTGCAGGTGGGCGGCGATGCCGGCCCCGGCCGCCGCGCCCTGGTTCATGCCGATGTTGAAGCCGTGCGCGCCCGAGGCCGCGCGCAGCGCCGTCATCGCCTTCTTGGTGAACACCGCCAGCTCGGCCGTCTCCGCCTCGTCCAGCTCGGTGTAGTCCGCCGCGTGCCGGTACGGGACCACCATGAGGTGCCCGCCGTTGTACGGGTACAGGTTCAGCACCGCGTACACGGCGCTCCCGCGCGCGACGACCAGCCCGTCCTCGTCGCTCAGCGACGGGATCGAGCAGAACGGGCAGCCGTCGTCCGGAGCCGGGCCGGTGGGCTTGTTCTCGCCCTGGATGTAGGCCATCCGATGGGGGGTCCACAGGCGGCGGAAGCCGTCCGGCTCCCCGACGCCCTGCTGCAGTTCCGGCTCAGTCGTCATGCTGATCAGCATATTCGCCCAACCGTGCTTGCAAAGCCGCGCGGGGCGGACTCCCTGAGGAGCCCGCCCCGCGCCCGCGCACCACCGAGGGCGTCAGACCTGGATCCGGCGCTCCACGGCGTCCACGATCTCCTGGACGGCCTCGGCCACCGGCACGCCGTTCTTCTGCTCGCCGTTGCGGTAGCGGAAGGAGACCGCACCCGCCTCGACGTCGTCGTTGCCGGCGATCAGCATGAACGGCGTCTTGGCCTTCTGGGCGTTCCTGATCTTCTTCTGCATCCGGTCGTCCGAGGTGTCCACCTCGACCCGGATCCCGCGCTTCTTCAGCTCGGCCGCGACCTCCTGCAGGTACGGCACGTGCTCGTCGGTGATCGGGATGCCGGTCACGGTGACCGGGGCCAGCCACGGCGGCATCGCGCCGGCGTAGTGCTCCAGCAGCACCGCGAAGAACCGCTCGATCGAGCCGAACAGCGCACGGTGGATCATGACCGGCTGCTGGCGCGAGCCGTCCGCCGCCGTGTACTGGAGGTCGAAACGGGCCGGCAGGTTGAAGTCCAGCTGGATGGTGCTCATCTGCCAGGTGCGGCCGATGGCGTCCCGCGCCTGCACCGAGATCTTCGGACCGTAGAAGGCCGCGCCGCCCGGGTCCGGGACCAGCGGCAGGCCCTGCTTCTCGGCCACGGCGGCGAGGACGGCGGTGGCCTCCTCCCACGCGTCGTCGCTGCCGACGAACTTCTCCGGGTCCTTGGTGGACAGCTCCAGGTAGAAGTCGGTCAGACCGTAGTCGCGCAGCAGGTTGAGCACGAAGGTGAGGGTCGAGTCGAGCTCGTCCGCCATCTGCTCGCGGGTGCAGTAGATGTGCGCGTCGTCCTGGGTGAAGCCGCGGGCGCGGGTCAGGCCGTGCACCACGCCGGACTTCTCGTACCGGTACACCGTGCCGAACTCGAACAGGCGCAGCGGCAGCTCACGGTACGAGCGGCCGCGCGCGTCGAAGATCAGGTTGTGCATCGGGCAGTTCATCGGCTTGAGGTAGTAGTCCACGCCCTCGTCGAGCTGCATGGGCGGGTACATCCCGTCCGCGTACCAGTCGAGGTGGCCGCTCTTCTCGAAGAGCTTCCCCTTGGTGGCGTGCGGGGTGTAGACGAACTCGTAGCCCTCCTCCTCGTGCCGGCGGCGCGAGTAGTCCTCCATGGCGCGGCGGATGATGCCGCCCTTGGGGTGGAAGACCGCGAGGCCGGAGCCGATCTCCTCGGGGATGGAGAAGAGGTCGAGCTCGTTGCCGAGCTTGCGGTGGTCGCGCTTGGCGGCCTCCTCCAGGAACTCCAGGTGCGCCTTGAGCTCGTCCTTGCTCGGCCAGGCGGTCCCGTAGAGGCGCTGGAGCATCGGGTTCTTCTCGCTGCCGCGCCAGTAGGCGGCGGCCGAACGCATGATCTTGAACGCCGGGATCATCCGGGTGCTGGGCAGGTGCGGGCCGCGGCAGAGGTCGCCCCAGCACTGCTCGCCGGTCTTGGCGTCCAGGTTGTCGTAGATGGTGAGCTCGCCCGCGCCGACCTCGACGTCGGCGCCCTCGCCGGCGGTGGCGGCGGAGCCCTTGAGGCCGATCAGCTCCAGCTTGAACGGCTCGGCGGCCAGCTCCTCGCGGGCGGCCTCGTCGGTGACCACCCGGCGGGAGAACTTCTGCCCGCGCTTGATGATCTCCTGCATCTTCTTCTCGACGGCCTTGAGGTCGTCGGGGTGGAACGGCTTCTCGACGTCGAAGTCGTAGTAGAAGCCGTCCTTGACCGGCGGGCCGATGCCGAGCTTGGCCTCCGGGAAGAGCTGCTGCACGGCCTGCGCCATGACGTGCGCGGTGGAGTGGCGCAGGATGTCGAGGCCGTCCGGGCTGGAGATCGCGACCGGCTCGACCTCGTCGCCGTCCTGGAGGGCGTAGGCGAGGTCCTTGAGCAGGCCGCCGACCCGGGCGGCGATGATCGAGCGGTCGTCGGCGAAGAGCTCGGCGGCCGTAGTGCCCGTGGTCACCACGCGCTCTTCCCGATCGGGTTCGCGGTTGATGATTACCCGGACGTCCGTCACCGGTCTCTCCTGACGTGCTGGATTCAGAGGGCGCAGCACAGCGCTGCGCCTGACGATGGTACCGAGACCGGTGGCCCCACCGTCACCTCCGTCCCGTCCTACTCCCCCCGCCCCTCCCCCAGGGTCTTGAGCAGGCGCTCCCGCTCGGCCTCCTCCAGTCCGCACGGTTCCGGGCCGGTGGGCCGGACCAGCCGGCGGAAGCCGCCGCGCCGCTCCAGACGGCCGCTGATCCGCACCGGGGTGCCGGCCAGGTGGGCCTCGGCGGCGGTCCGGTAGGCGGGGTCGGGCAGCCGGACCTTGACCTCGTCGACCTCGGCGCCGCCGAGCACCCGCAGGCGCACGCTGCCCGGGCCGGCGGGGTCGGCGCGCTTGAGGCGGACGACGAGGCCGACGAGGGTGACGGCGACGGCGGGCTCGATGCGCTCCAGCAGTTCGGCGGCCTCGCCGAGGGCGGGCAGGTCGCCGGGCGAGAACTCGACGGCGATCCGGCGGTCGCCGAAGCCGCCCGGGGTGCCGGCGGCGGCCGACCAGGCGACGGTGAACCGGCCCGCGGTGGCGCCGCGCACCAGCTCCTGGACGGACTCGACGAGTTCGCGGCTGACGCCGGACTGGACGGCGTTCTCGAAGGCCTCGCCGCCGCCGCTGACCCGCCGGTAGTCGACGGCGTCGCGCAGCGCCTCCAGGGCGCGGACCAGGGTGGTGACGGCGGCCCGGCCCTCGGGGGCGGGCGTGTAGGCGGTCAGGCCGGAGCCGCCGTCGACGACCAGGACCCGGTCGAGGAAGTCGCCGGCCCAGGCGTCGAGGCGGGCGCCGAAGTAGGCGGCGCGGGTGCGGCCGGCCTTGGCGCCGGCGGCGAGCATGGCGCGGGCGGCGAGCCGGAGCCGTTCGGTGTCGTCCCAGGGCAGGGCGCCGGGGGCGGCGGCGCCCTGGGGTGCGGCGAGGTCGCGGTGCCACTGGAGCTCGTCGCCGGGGACGGCCAGGGCGAGCAGGATGGCGCGGGCCGAGGGGCTGGCGGAGCGGGCGAGCGCGGTGACGGCGTCGGTGAGCAGGTCGACGGCGTCGTCGAAGCCGTCACCGGCGGGGACGAGCAGGCTGACGCCGGGGTCGGTGCCCTCGGGGGGCGTCCAGCGGCCGTAGCGGGCGGAGGGGCCGCCGCGCCGGACCCAGCCGTGCCGGGCGAGCAGGGTGGCGAGCACCGCGGGGTCGACGGCGGCCGGATCGGGCAGCGGCCCGGTCTGCGGGGGTTCGCCGAGCGTGGGACGCATCGGCCCGTGGGGCAGTGTCATGGGGCGGCTCCTCCCGGCCGGGCCCGGGCCGTCACGGGCTGCCGCCCGCGCCGACCCGGGCCATGATGTCGCACAGGGCGCGGTCGTCGAAGACCTTCGCGGTGGGGACCCGGACGTTGGTGCGGCGCTGCCCGGTGACGGGGTGGCCGGCCAGGTTGACCCAGTAGCAGCAGTGCCGCAGTTCGAGGGCGTCGGGGCGGGCGGCGAGCCAGCGGTCGACGCGGCGGGGCAGCAGCATGACGACGAGGATCCGGGGCACGGCGACCCGGGGGCGGGCGAGCTTGCGCAGGTGGTCGTTGTCCAGGGTGAAGGAGAAGAACGCGCCGCGCGGGTCGGGTGCGATCTGCTGGGTGGCCTTCAGCTGGATCTTGACGGTGACCTCGTCGTCGACCTCGTGGCTGCGCGAGCCGTGGCTGACCTGCCAGTCGATGCCGTTGTCGGGGAACGGCTGGGAGAGCGAGCAGCCGGCCGCGGCCGCGACCGCGTGCAGGTAGCCGACCTGCAGAGTCTCCATGCAGGCGGTCACCGCCAGGTCGCCCCGCAGGACGTCCGCCGCCTCCTCGGGCTGCGGCTGCGTCAGCGCCATGACCGTTCGTCCTCCCCCGTCCCCCCGGGCCCGTCCGGATTCGAACAGGGCGCCCGTGGGCAGGGTGCCCGGCCGGTGCGGCGCCAAACGGTTGAGGGGGCGTCAGGGGCGGGTATCACCGGGGCGGGAACGCGCCGTTTTCGAGGGGCAGTCATGCAGCAGCACTGGTTCACCGGCCCGCTCGCCTCCTTCGACACCGAGACCACCGGCGTGGACATCGAGACCGATCGCGTCGTCTCGGCCGCCCTGGTCGTCCAAACCGCCCCGGGCACGCCCCCGGTGGCCACCGACTGGCTCGCCGACCCCGGCGTGCCGATACCCGACGGCGCCCGCGCGGTGCACGGGATCAGCGACGAGACGGTGCGGGCGCACGGGCGGCCGGCCGCGGTGGTGGTCGCCGAGGTCGCCGCCGCGCTCGCCGAGCAGGCACGGGCCGGGCGGCCGGTGGTGGTGATGAACGCGCCCTACGACCTGACGCTGCTGGACCGGGAGCTGCGCCGGCACCGGGGGGTGTCGCTGGCCGAGGCGATCGGCCCGGCGGCGCTGCTGGTGCTGGATCCGCGGGTGCTGGACAAGTACGTGGACCGCTACCGCCGGGGCCGGCGGACCCTGACCGACCTGTGCGCGCACTACGGGGTGGAGCTGACCGGGGCGCACGACGCGGGGGCGGACGCGAGGGCGGCGCTGGAGGTGGTGCGGACGATCGGCGCGCGGTACCCGGGGGCGCTGGGCGGGCTGACGGCGGCGGAGCTGCACCTGCGGCAGGCGGTCTGGCACGCGGCGCAGGCGCGCGGGCTGCAGGCCTGGTTCGACCGGTCGGGGGCGGACGAGCGGGTGGACCTGTCGTGGCCGCTGCGGCCGGCCCGGTGCGGTTGCGGCCGCCGGCTGTCGCCGGAGCACGAGTGCGAGGTGGCGGCGTAGCCCGCCGGACCCGGGAACGCCGCAGGCCCCGACCGGTCTTCCGATCAGGGCCTGCGTGCTGTCCGGTGGGCGATACTGGGATCGAACCAGTGACCCCTTCGGTGTGAACGAAGTGCTCTCCCGCTGAGCTAATCGCCCGGGCAACGAGAAGAACTGTAGCACCATTCGGGGGGTGTCGTACAACTCGTTCGGGGAGTGCCGCCCGACGCATCCGCAGAACTCCTGCGCGGCACGGAAGGTGACTGGGACTCAGCACATTCCCGGCACCGTTCGGCGGATTGTGGAAATACATGTGAGGCCCAGCCGATAATCGGCTGGGCCTCACATATCACAATGCATTCCGGTGGGCGATACTGGGATCGAACCAGTGACCCCTTCGGTGTGAACGAAGTGCTCTCCCGCTGAGCTAATCGCCCGGGTGCAGGGAAAACATTACCGCATCCCGGGGGGTGGTCCGAACACGCCGCCTCCCCCGGACGGCCCTCCCCGGGAGGCGGCGGACGGGGCCGGACGGCTCAGTCCTCGTGGATCTTCCAGGGCATGACCAGCCCGTACTTCCACAGGTACCAGCCGCCGAGCGCGGCGATCAGCGTCAGGCCGATCACGGTCAGCGTCAGGTTGCGGCGCCGGACCCGCGGGTCCAGGGCCTTCTGCGCGGCCTCGGCCACCTTGCGGCGGGTCCAGCGCAGTGCCAGCTGGGCCCAGACGAACTCGGTCGCCCAGACGCCCATGCCCAGGAAGATGACCACCCAGCCGGGGCCGGGCAGCGGAAGCATGATCACGCCGAGCACCACGACGGCCAGGCCGACCAGGAAGACGGCCACCTGCCAGCTCAGGTGCAGCGGACGGGAGCGGCGGATGAACCGCGGGGCGCGCGAGCCGAGCGGCTTGCCGCCCTCGGCGCCGCCCTCCGGGGCCCCCTCGTCACCCGCACCCGTCGGCACCCCCGTGTCGTCCGGCACGATCGCATCCCCCGTTCCGGTGTTCCCGCCCGCGTCCCCGCGTGCCTCGTCGCTTCGCACAGTCATGCCAGGAAACTAACCGAGAAGGGGCCCGGTAATCGCCCGGCGGACACTCTGTGGCGATTCCGCAATGCGCCGTAAGGGGTACGACTCGCGCCCGAATCGGGACAGAGGGGTTTACATCGGTCGTGGAGGTGGGATGGTCCGTTCGCCGACGTGCGATTCCCCGAGCGCACACTGAGCGAAAGGCCATGGCGCTTATGAACACCACGGTCAGCTGCGAGCTGCACCTGCGCCTCATCGTGTCCAGCGAGTCCTCACTGCCCGTCCCCGCGGGCCTTCGCTACGACACCGCCGACCCCTATGCCGTGCACGCCACCTTCCACACCGGCGCCGACGAGACCGTGGAGTGGGTGTTCGCCCGAGATCTCCTTGCGGAGGGGCTGCACCGACCCACCGGTACGGGCGACGTCCGGGTGTGGCCCTCGCGCAGTCACGGGCAAGGGGTGGTCTGCATCGCCCTGAGCTCTCCGGAAGGAGAAGCCCTGCTGGAGGCCCCGGCCCGGGCGCTTGAGTCGTTCCTCAAGCGGACGGACGCCGCCGTGCCCCCCGGCACCGAACACCGTCACTTCGACCTCGACCGGGAGCTGTCCCACATCCTCGCCGAAAGCTGACCCCGACCGGTGGCGGTCGCACCCCGCTGTCGGCGGGGTCGTAGCCCCTGCCGTCAACCGCAGCCGTCCTACTCGGGGGCACGGCAGCAGAATCAGCCGCGCACGACGCGGTCTCGGGGCCGGTGACGAAACGGTTCTCTCCCCAGTGGAGCGGGCCCGCAGCACCGAAGGCGCCCGGCACCGGAGCCGGCCATCCCGCGGATGGCCGGCCTCGCTGCCGGGCGCGGCCGTTTTCCGCAGAAGGATCCGCACACACTGGCGGAATCCGTACGCATCTTCGACGCAAGCCGCCGCCGCACGCCGCACCGCCCCGGTATGGTCGGGGAATGACCCGTAGTCGCGGGGTGCCCACGACCCCCTCCGCGCGAGGAGCCTCCACGTGCTGATCACCCATGACACCGAGTGCGCGCTGAGCATCCTCGTCGAGCTGCTCAACACCGCACCCGAGGTGTGCGGCACCGAGCTGCTGCCCGACGTGGCCGCGCTCGACGCGTTCGTGGGCCGGCAGGAGATCAGCGAGGTCGACTCGCTGACCGGCGACGACCTGCGCCGGGTGCACGAGCTGCGCTCACGGCTGCGCGAGGTCTTCGGCACGGAGTCCACCGAGGAGGCCGCCGAACTGGTCAACGCGCTGGTCGCGGCGGCCGGCACGACCCCCCGGCTGACCAACCACGACCACCACGGGTGGCACATCCACTACTTCGCGCCGCACGCCGCCCTCGGCGACCACCTGGCCGCCGAACTCGGCATGGCGCTGGCCTTCATCCTCACCGCGGGCGAGCGCGAACGGCTGCGCCGCTGCGAGGCGCCGGACTGCGCGCGGGTCTTCGTGGACCTCTCGCGCAACCGCTCGCGCCGCTACTGCGACAGCCGGACCTGCGGGAACCGCCTGCACGTGGCCGCCTACCGGGCCCGCCAGCGCTCGGCGGACCCGGTCGCCTCGGCCTGAGCGGCCGGGACGCCGCGCTCAGATGCCGCGGCGGCGCAGGATCTCCTCGATGTCGGCGAACTCGCCGCCGAGGCCGTCGTCGCCCTTGCCCCGCCCGGTGCCCTTGGCCTTCTCGGCGCGCTGCGGCGCCGGCTGAGCGGCCGGGGCCGCGGCGGGAGCCACGGCCGGACGGGCCGGGGCGGGCCCGGCGGCGGGCGCGGCGCCCTCGCGTCCCTCGGTCACGGCGCCGCGCCGGCCCACCCAGCGGGTGGTGACGAGCAGCCCCGCCGAGATCGCCAGCAGCACGATGCCGGTCCACACCCGGGGGTCGAGGACCAGCTTCACCGCCCAGTCGGCGATCTCGTCGCCGATCGTCCGGGCCACCGGGAACAGGCCGGTCAGGTAGAGGCCGGCGGGCAGCAGCGCGACGGCGAACCAGCGGGTCGCGGAGAGGAAGCGCCGGCGGTAGGCGCGCAGGCCCGCCACGGCCGTGCCGGCCGCCGTCAACGTGAACGCGACCGCCGCCGTCAGCACGGCCGCCTCCTCTCGGTCCTCACTCCGGCCGTCGGACTGCCGGTCGAACTGATCATCTCGTCGGACCTCCCACGAACTCCGGTCTGGCGAACTGGCCGGACCCGGTCGCCGAAACGGCACAGGCCCCACTGATGGAACACTGGGGGCATGATCGAAGGTTCCCTCCCCCGTCTCGAGTTCTGGTGCGAGCTCCAGTGCCCGGACTGCCGCACCGCCCTGGCCGACGTCCGTACGCTGCGCGCCCGCTACGGCGACGCGCTGGCGATCGAGCTGCGGCACTTCCCGCTGGAGAAGCACAAGCACGCCTACGCCGCCGCCGAGGCCGCCGAGGAGGCGTTCGCGCAGGGCCTCGGCTGGCCGTTCGTCGAGGCGCTGCTGGAGCGGGTCGAGGACCTGGAGGCGCGCGGCACCGAGGTGCTGCTGGAGGTGGCCCGGGAGGTCGGGGTGGACGCCGAGGAGGTGGACACCGCGCTGGTGGACGGGCGGCACATGCTGACCGTGGACGCCGACCAGGCCGAGGGCCGGGCGATCGGGGTGACGGGCACGCCGACGTACGTGATCGCCGGGCAGCGCCTCGACGGCGGGAAGAGCCAGGACGGCCTGCTGGAGCGCGTCGTCGCCGCCGTCGAGGCCGCGAAGGCGTCCTGACCCGCGGCGGGCCGCCGGCCCGCCGTCACAGCAGCGGCTTGCCGTACACCCGGTTGGTGACCCGGTAGCCGAGCGACTCGTAGAGGCGGATCGCGACCGAGTTGCCGCTGAAGACGTTCAGCCCGAGGTGGCGGACGCCCGCCGACAGGCAGGCGTGCTCGGCGAGGCGCATCAGCGTCCGGCCGTGGCCGCGCCCCCGGTGGGCGTCGGCCACCTCGACCACCATCACCCAGGCCAGCGGGGCGCCGTCGGGCAGGTCGCGCAGCCGCAGCGCCAGCCAGAGCGAGCCCAGCGGCTCCTCCCCGGCCCCGTACAGGCGGCGCAGCGCGACGCCCGCGGTGTCCGCGCCCTGCGGCAGGAGCCTGGCGTGGTCGGCGTCGGCCTTGGCGCGGGCCTCCTCCTCGTCGAGGCCGGAGGCGCACAGGTCGTGCAGGTAGCCGGCCTTGGCCTCGGCCAGCCAGGCCGGGAACTCGGCGGCGCCGATCGGGCGGGCGGCGACGCCGGTCGGCAGGGCCGGCGGCGCGTCCAGCCGTTTGACCATGTTCCGCATCCGCTCGGTGTAGCCGAGGGTGACCGCGAGCGAGCGGGCGACCTGCGCGGCTTCGGGGATGTCGGCGTCCACCCGGGTGCAGCCCCAGCCGCGCAGCACCTCCTCGGCGGCCAGCGCGCCGATCGTCCCGCGCCCCCGGCCGCGTCCGCTGCTGACCTCCAACTCTGCTATCTCGCCCCAGAGTTGGCCGCCGCGCCGGACGGCCGTGGTGCGCAGGCCGCCGACCGGGCGGCCGTTGACGCAGATCTGCCAGCGCCGGGTGCGGCCGCCGGCGGGGGTGGGGGTCTCCGGGCTTTCGGGGCGCAGCGTGGTGGTCATGTCGGGGTCCCTTCCCCGCCGTCCGGCTCTTCTACCGGTCCGGACGCCGCCGGCCCCGCCGGGGGTTCCCTCGGCGGGGCGGCGGGGGCGGGTGCTCAGGGGTCGAGGTCGTCGCCGCTGCGCTGGGCGAAGGCGGCCATGGCCTTGGCGGTGACCGGGCCGGGGCCGGGCAGTTCGCGGTCGTCGACGCGGGTGACGGCCTGGACGTCGCGCAGGGAGGAGGTCAGGAAGATCTCCTCGGCCTCCTGGAGGGCGTCGAGCGGAAGGTCGGCCTCCTCGGCGCCGCACCAGTCGACGACGAGCTGCCGGGTGATGCCGGCCAGGCAGCCGGAGGCGAGCGGCGGGGTGAGCAGGCGGCCGCCGAGGACGACGAAGACGTTGGAGCCGGTGCCCTCGCAGAGCCGGCCGGCGGTGTTGGCGAGCAGGGCCTCGGAGGCGTGGGTGCGGTGGGCGGCGGCGAGGGCGACGACGTTCTCGGCGTAGGAGGTGGTCTTGAGGCCGGCGACGGCGCTGTGCTCGTTGCGGCGCCAGGGGACGACCGTGACGGCGGTGGTGTCGGGGCGGCGGGTGGCGGTGCCGAGGGAGGCCACCAGGGTGGGGCCGGTGTCGCCGCGCTCGGAGCCGAGCGGCGCGGTGCCGCCGGTGTAGGTGATGCGCAGGCGGCCGAGCGGCATCGGGTTGGCGGCGAGGACGGCGGCGCAGGCCTCGCGGACCAGGTCGTGGTCGGGGTCGGGCAGGCCGAGGCCGCGGGCGGAGCGGGTGAGCCGCTCCAGGTGGCGGGTGACGGCGAAGGCCTTGCCGTCGACGGCCTTCATGGTCTCGAAGACGCCGTCGCCGGTGGTGAGTCCGTGGTCCAGGACGGACAGGGCCGGGTCGGCGGAGTCGACGAGGGTGCCGTTGACCCAGCTGGTGGTCGGGTGCTGCATCGCGGGGTGCTCCTCGCGGGACGGGCGCGGGCCGGCCGGCTGCGGATGGCGGCGCCGGGCTCGGTCCGTGTCGGGGTTCAGTCGGAGTCGGGACGGATGTCGGTGCCCGACGCTATCGCGACCAGACGGGCGGCCTTCAGCTCGGTTTCCGCCCATTCACGGTCGGGGTCGGAGCCCCAGGTGATGCCGGCGCCGGTGCCGAAGCGCAGTTCGGGCGCCGCGGGGTCGGTCCGGTCGATCCAGAAGGTGCGGATGCCGACGGCGAGTTCGGCCTCGCCGCGGTCGGCGTCGACCCAGCCGACGGCGCCGCAGTAGGGGCCGCGCGGGGCGGTCTCCAGGGCTTCGATGATCCGCAGGGCGCTGGACTTGGGGGCGCCGGTGACGGAGCCGGGCGGGAAGGTGGCGGCGAACAGCCCGGGCCAGCCGGCGTCCGGGCGCAGGGTGCCCTCGACGGTGGAGACCAGGTGGACCAGGCCGGGATGCTTCTCGACCGCGCACAGGTCGGGCACGGTGACGGTGCCGGTGGCGCAGACCCGGCCGAGGTCGTTGCGGACCAGGTCGACGATCATCACGTTCTCCGCGTGGTCCTTGTCGAGCAGGTCGTGCTCGGTGCGGCCGGTGCCCTTGATCGGGCCGGAGGAGACGGTGCGGCCGGTGCGGCGCAGGTAGAGCTCGGGCGAGGCGGTGGCGATCTCCACGCCGTGCCCGGGCAGCCGGATCGTTCCCGCGTAGGGGGCCGGGTTGCCGTGGGCGAGCAGCCCGGTGAGGGCGTCGATGTCGGAGCGGGCGGGGTCGGGCAGCGGTGCGCAGAGCACCCGGCAGAGGTTGGCCTGGTAGACCTCGCCGGCCGCGATGTGCTCGCGGACGCGGCGCACGCCCGCGGTGTAGGCGGCGCGGTCGAGCGAGCTGCGCCAGGCGCCGGCGGCCGGGCCGAGCCAGCCGGCGCCGGAGGGCGGGGCCGGGGCGGGGCGGACGTCCTCGAAGCGGGCGCAGGTGAGGCGGCCCTCGAAGTCGTAGGCGACGGCCCACCAGCCGGCGGAGTCCAGGGCGGCCGGGTCGGAGGTGACGTCGCGCAGCCCGGTCGCCAGGCGGCCGCCGAAGCGGGCGAGGGGGTGCTGGGGGGCGGGGTGGCCGGACACGGTTCTCCTGCACGGGGCTCTGCTCGGGTTGCGGTGCCTGAAGTGTAGGCCGGGGGGCGTGAGCAGAGCCGGGCGTCGCGCCGGCGTACGCCGGGTGACCTGCGGGTGTCACCCAGGGTGTCGATCGCCCCCGGCCGCACCCGTCCGGGCCGGTCGGCGCGGGGGCGTCCGGCGGCGACCCGCCGGGCATGCTGCGGGAACGGATTTTTCGCTGGCCCGGTAATCCGCTAGAGTTCAACACGTCGCCAGGGAGCGCAGCCGGGAAAACCGGTGAAGACCCCGGGAGACAGGCGGACGTGGCTCAGTTGGTAGAGCATCACCTTGCCAAGGTGAGGGTCGCGAGTTCGAATCTCGTCGTCCGCTCGACGAAGGACAGTGTAGGATCGTCCTTCAGTGTTGCCTGGTGGAGTGGCCGAGAGGCGAGGCAACGGCCTGCAAAGCCGTCTACACGGGTTCAAATCCCGTCTCCACCTCCAAGGGGCTCACCCGGCTCAGCCGGGTGGCCTCCCCGCGCGATTAGCTCAGCGGGAGAGCACTACCTTGACACGGTAGGGGTCACTGGTTCAATCCCAGTATCGCGCACCATGCCCGGCCCTGCCGGACACCTGCCCCGCGCGATTAGCTCAGCGGGAGAGCACCACCTTGACACGGTGGGGGTCACTGGTTCAATCCCAGTATCGCGCACGTCGGATCTTGGGTGATCTTCGGATCCCGGGGTTCGTTGCGGTCGCACCGCATCCGCGCGATTAGCTCAGCGGGAGAGCACTACCTTGACACGGTAGGGGTCACTGGTTCAATCCCAGTATCGCGCACGTCGGACCCCCCGGGGTCTGCTGCAGGACCGCCTTACCAGGCGCGATTAGCTCAGCGGGAGAGCACTACCTTGACACGGTAGGGGTCACTGGTTCAATCCCAGTATCGCGCACAGTGACGGCCGGGGCCGCGACTCGTAACGGGTCGCGGCCCCGGCCGTTTCGGCGTTCCCGGGAACGTTCCGAGAGCGTTCCCGGGCGCACGAGGGGAACAGCGGAAGAGCCGCGTACGGTCGCCCTCACCGACGTCCGTACGCGGCGTCTCCGCCTGCCGGGGCGCTCTGCGCGCCGCTCTCGCCCGTCCGCGTGTCATCGCGGGCGCGGCCTCCCCGGCCGGCACTGGCTCCCCGTCCCCTGGGGATCAGTGCCCGTTTCGGTGGGCACCCTCGGTGCCCCGCCCGTCAGTGGCCGATCAGCTCGGCCACCGCCTGGGCCTGGTTCGCCATCTGCTCCCAGCCGCCGAACAGCATGGCCAGCAGCACCGCGCAGGGCAGTGCCATGGCCACCGCGACCGCCGGGTGCCTGGTGGGCTCCGCGGCGCCGCGCTGGGTGAAGGCCGGCCGACGGCGGCGGGAGGTGGATCCCATGGGCTGCGGTGCCATGCCCTTGACTCCTCTTGCTGAGCTCGGCCGGTGGATGGACGGTGGTGCACGTGGACGCGGTGGACGGCTTACCTCGGGGGACGAGCTCCCCGTCCACCGCTGAGAACAACGGTATGGCGGGAGGGGGTTGGCGGGCGTCATGCCGTCGTACTGTTCTCCGGGCCTCCCGGAGGATGACGATCCGACCTGGGGAGTACTACCGCAGGCGGAGACGTCCGCGACCCGGTCCCAGGGGGAACCCTGAGAGGAAACCCCGAGAAACGATTCGGCAGCGCACCATCCGGATGTCAGTCCAAGATCCGACAATCGGACGGTGGCTTCAGGTGTTGCGTATCAGCACACCGCAGCGGGCAGTCCGTAAGCTGTGCCAGACAGGAACTGACGACGCCCCATCCGACGGGGCCTCACCCACAGTCTGACGGGGAAACGAGAATGGCGATGATGCGGCTGAGGCGTGAGGACCCCCGCATCGTCGGGCCGTACCGTCTGCACCGGCGGCTGGGAGCCGGCGGCATGGGCGTGGTCTACCTCGGATCGGACCGCCGGGGCCAGCGCGTCGCGCTCAAGCTGATCCGGTCCGAGCTGGCTGAGGACGTCGAGTTCCGCACCCGCTTCGCCCGCGAGATCGCCGCCGCCTCCCGGATCCGCGGCGGCTGCACCGCCCGCGTCATGGGCTCCGACATCGAGGCCGACCGGCCCTGGCTGGCCACCGCGTACGTCCCCGGGCCGTCGCTGTACAAGCGGGTCGGCGACGAGGGGGCGCTCGGCTGGCCCGAGGTCGCCCGGATCGGGGCCGCGCTCGCCGACGGGCTCGTCAAGGTGCACGAGGCCGGCGTCGTCCACCGGGACCTCAAGCCGTCCAACATCCTGCTGTCGCCGCGCGGGCCGCGCATCATCGACTTCGGCATCGCCTGGTCGCGCGGGGCCAGCACGCTCACCCACGTCGGCACCGCTGTCGGCTCGCCCGGCTTCCTCGCCCCCGAGCAGGTCCGCGGGGCCGCCGTCACGCCCGCGACCGACGTCTTCGCCTTCGGCGCGACCCTCGCGTACGCGCTCACCGGTGACACCCCGTTCGGCTCCGGGGCCTCCTCGGAGGTCATGCTCTACCGCGTCGTCCACGAGGAGCCCGACCTGGCGGCGGTGCCGCCGCAGCTGGCGCCGCTGATCCGGGCCTGCCTGGCCAAGGAGCCCGCCGAGCGGCCCGGTGCGGCCGCGCTGCACGAGCGGCTGAGCGAGCTGGCCGTGCGCGGCACGGCGGCCGGTCCGGGTCCCGCGCCGGGCGGCGCGGCGGGCCACGGCTCCGGCGGGCCGTTCGGTCGGGCCCGCGGGGCCGCGCGCGGCCAGCAGGCCGCGTCCGGGGCCGTCGGCGGCGCGGGCGCGGGCCGGGCGGGCGCCGTCCGGGGTGCCGCGGGGCCCGGCGCGGACCGGGCCGGGGCTCCGGGGCATCCGGGACACCCCGGGCATCCGGCGCGTCCGGCCGGGGTGGTGCCGGGCGCACCGCCGCCCGCCGCACCGCGCGGCGTCCCGGCGCCCGGGCGGGCACCCGAACAGGCCGCCGCCTCCGCCCGGGCCCGGGCGGGCACGGCGGGCGGCGCACCGCGCCGGGCCTCCGGGCCGACCGACGGGCAGGCGGCCACCGCGCCGCTCCCCGGCCCGAGGCGGCCCACGCCACCCGGCCGATGCGCGAGCGCCAGCAGACCCCGCCGCCCGGGCACGAGCGCCGGCAGCGGCCGGGCGGGCCGCGCGGCCGGGCGGGCGACCGGCAGCACACACCCGCACCCGGCGGGCGCCCCGGGACCGCCCGGCAGCGGCTGCTGCGGCAGCGGCTGGTGGTGTTCGTGACGGTGACGGTGGGGGTCGCGCTGGCCATCGCGGCGGCGCAGGGGTGCGAGAACCGGGACAAGCAGGGGCTGCGGGCGCCCACGAGCGCCGCGACCGCGCCGGCCGGCCCGGGGCCCTCGTCCACTGCGGTGACTCCGGAGGCGTCGGGCGGGACGGGGGTCTCGGCGGACGGGCTCGCCTCCTCGACCACCCCGCTGGCCGCCGCCGCGCACGGGGCCCCGGCCGCCGGCGGCGCGGAGAGCGCGCTGATGCCGGCGCAGGGCGCGGGTCCGGCGGTCGACTGGCCGAACCGCTCCTACACCGATCCGGCGGGCGGTCCGGCGATCTCCCTGCGGGACGGCCGCTCGGCGGGCGCGGGCCCGCAGGTCGTGCTGAGCGCGGTGCTCCCGGCCCGGTACAAGGGCGCACCGGCGGCGCTGGTCGTGCTGCGGCGCTCGGAGGGCTCGGTGCCGGTCGACCTGGTGCAGCTGTTCTCCTTCACCGGGGACGCCCCGGTCGCCCTGACCTCGCGCTCCTCGGCGGCGGACCCGCAGGCGACGGCGGCCTGGCGGCTGGAGGGCGGGGCGCTGGTGCGGGAGGAGCGGGTCGCCCAGACCGGGGCCGCCACCTCCACCCGCTACACGCTGCGCGCGGACGGCACCCTGGAGGAGTCCTGGCCCGGCTCCCCCACCATGACTCCCCCGGCCACCGTCCCGCCCCCCGCCGCGGCCCCCGCACCCCCGACCTCCCCGGCGGGCTGACGCCGGGAGCGGCTTCCCGCGCACCGCGGCACCGTCCCCCGCCGACGGCGAGCGCGGGGCCATGGCGCCGCGACGGGGCTGCGAGCCGGAGCAGGAAGTCGGCGGGGCCGACTTCCTGCTCCGGGCCGTGGTGGGGTCAGGCGGTGGTGGTGACGGCGTAGAAGGCGACGGCCGCGGCGGCGCCGACGTTGAGCGAGTCGACGCCGTGGGCCATCGGGATGCGTACCGCGTGGTCGGCGGCGGCCAGGGCGCGAGGGGTGAGGCCGTCGCCCTCGGCACCGAGCATCAGGGCCGCCTTGGGGAGGCGGTGCGGGGCGAGGCCGGCCAGGTCGACGGCGGTGTCGGCCGGGGTGAGGGCGAGCAGGCTGAAGCCGGCGGCGCGCACCGTGTCCAGGGCGGTCGGCCAGGGGTCCAGCCGGGCGTACGGGACGGCGAAGACGGCGCCCATCGAGACCTTCACCGCGCGCCGGTACAGCGGGTCCGCGCAGTCGGGCGAGAGCAGGACGGCGTCCATGCCCAGGGCGGCGGCGCTGCGGAAGATCGCGCCCAGGTTGGTGTGGTCGACCAGGCCCTCCAGGACGGCCACCCGGCGGGCGCCGGCCAGCAGTTCGGCGGCGTCCGGCAGTGGCTGCCGCTCCATCGAGGCGAGGGCGCCGCGGTGGACGTGGTAGCCGGTGACGGCCTCGGCCAGGGCGGGTTCGACGACGTGGACGGGGGCGTCGGCCTCGGCGATGACGTCGGCCATCACGTCCAGCCACTTGGAGGTCAGCAGCATCGACCGCATCCGGTAGCCGGCCGCCAGGGCGCGGCGCACGACCTTCTCGCCCTCCGCGATGAACAGGCCCTCGGCGGGTTCGCGGCGGCGGCGGAGTTCGACGTCGGTCAGGCCGGTGTAGTCGGCGAGGCGCGGGTCGGCGGGGTCGGTGATGGTGCTGGGTTCGGACACCCTGCGATCTTGCCAAGTCGGGCCGGGGAAGGCCAACCGGCCCAATGGGCGGGGTGGCCGCCCTTGGCCCGCCGCCGCGTGGAGTGCAAATATGACGTATGGCCCGATTTCCGGGCCGATCTTGGGCTCCGTCGGACCCTGGTGCGGCCGGTTCCACGTCCGCCTCCCGATCCACCGGTACCGCCGCCGGCTCGCCCGGTGGGCACCCCCACGGTCGGCACCAGCGATCACGAACGGCCCGGCCCGCACCGGCCCGGGTCCGGTCGGTGGCCGGACAGGTCTTCGCGCTGCAGGTCGTGGTGGTGCTGCTGCTGGTGGTGGCGGCCGTGGTCGCGCTGCTGGTGCAGTCCCGCAACGACGCCCGGCATGAGGCCACCAACCGCTCGGTGGCGGTCGCGCAGACCTTCGCCAATGGGCCGGGCACCGCCGCGGCGCTGCGCTCGCCGAACCCGACCGCGATCCTGCAGCCCGCGGCGCAGTCCGCGCGGATCAACGCGGGCGTGGACTTCATCGTCGTGATCAGCACCGACGGCATCCGCCTCACCCACCCCGACCCCGCGCGGATCGGCCAGAAGTTCGTCGGCACCTACCAGCCCGCGCTGGCCGGACAGGTGCTGACCGAGCAGGTCACCGGCACGATCGGGTCGCTGGTGCAGGCCGTCGTGCCGGTGTACGCGCCGGACGGGCAGGTGGTCGGGGCGGTGTCGGCGGGCATCACGGTCGCCAATGTGAGCAGCGCCAGCGAGCGGCAGTTGCCGGTGGTGCTCGGCGCGGCGGCCGCCGGGCTCGCGCTGGCGACCGGCGGGACGGCGCTGATCAGCCGGCGCCTGAAGCGGCAGACCCGGGGGCTGGGGCCGGCCGAGATGACCCGCATGTACGAGCACCACGCGGCGGTGCTGCACGCGGTGCGCGAGGGCGTGCTGATCGTCGGCGGCGACGGCCGGCTGTTGCTCTGCAACGACGAGGCGCGCCGGCTGCTGGACCTGCCGCCGGACGCCGAGGGCCGTCCGCTGACCGAGCTGGGCCTGGAGCCGGCGCCGCTGGAGCTGCTGGCCGACGGGCGGCCGGTCAGCGACGAGGTGGTGCTGGCCGGTGAACGGCTGCTGGCGGTGAACGTGCGGCCCACGGACCGGGACGGCGGGCCGCCAGGGTCGGTGGCGACGCTGCGGGACTCGACGGAGCTGCTGGCCCTGACCGGGCGGGCCGAGGTGGCGCAGCGGCGGCTGCGGCTGCTCTACGACGCCGGGGTCACGGTGGGCAGCACGCTGGACGTGACGCGGACGGCGGAGGAGCTGGCGCAGGTGACGGTGGGCCGGTTCGCCGACATCGTCACGGTGGACCTGGCGGACCAGGTGCTGGAGGGCGAGGAGCCGCCGTCCGGTGCGGGGCCGCTGCGGATGCGGCGGGCGGCGGTGGCCTCGGTGCGGGACGACGCGCCGTTCCACCCGGTGGGCTCGGTGCTGGAGGTGGCGCCGTCGACGCCGCTGGCGGGGGCGCTGAACAGCGGGCTGCCGGGGTTGGAGCCGCGGCTGGCGGAGGCGGCCGGGTGGCGGGAGCAGGATCCGGAGGCCGCGGCGCGGGTGCTGGAGTACGGGGTGCACTCGCTGGTGCGGGTGCCGCTGAAGTCGCGCGGGGTGCTGCTGGGGATCGCCCGGTTCTGGCGCTCGGAGCGGGCGGAGCCGTTCGAGGAGGAGGACCTGGCGCTGGCCGAGGAGCTGGTCGCGCACGCGGCCGTGTGCGTCGACAACGCGCGCCGGTACACCCGGGAGCACGCGATGGCGGTGACCTTGCAGCACAGTCTGCTGCCGCGCAGCCTGCCGGAGCAGAACGCGCTGGAGGTGGCGCACCGGTACCTGCCGGCGCAGGCGGGGGTGGGCGGGGACTGGTTCGACCTGATCCCGCTGCCGGGGGCCCGGGTGGCGCTGGTGGTGGGGGACGTGGTCGGGCACGGGCTGCACGCGGCGGCGACGATGGGGCGGCTGCGGACGGCGATCCACAACTTCTCGACGCTGGACCTGCCGCCGGACGAGTTGCTGGGGCATCTGGACGAGCTGGTGAACCGGATCGACCTGGAGGAGTCGGCGACCGGGGGTTCGGCGGCGGTGACGGGGGCGACCTGTCTGTATCTGATCTACGACCCGGTGGCGCGGCGGTGCACGGTGGCGAGTGCGGGGCATCCGCCGCCGGCGCTGGTGCGGCCGGACGGGTCGGTGGTGTTCCCGGAGCTGCCGACGGGGCCGCCGCTGGGGCTGGCGGTGCTGCCGTTCGAGACGGTGGAGCTGGAGGTGGCGGAGGACAGCCGGCTGGTGCTCTACACGGACGGGCTGGTGGAGGACCGCCAGCGGGACATCGACGAGGGGCTGGAGCTGTTGCGGGCGGCGTTGACGGGGCCGTCGCGGACGCCGGAGCAGACGTGTGCGGATGTGCTGGGGGCGCTGTTGCCGGCGCGGCCGCAGGACGACATCGCGCTGCTGGTGGCGCGGACCCGGGGGCTGCCGGCGGAGCGGGTGGCGCAGTGGGAGGTGCCGTCCGATCCGGCGGCGGTCGCGGGGGTGCGGGCGGCGGTCGCGGAGCGGCTGGAGGAGTGGGGGCTGGCGGAGGCGTCGTTCGTCACCGAGCTGATCCTGAGCGAGCTGGTGACCAACGCGATCCGGTACGGCACGGGGCCGATCAAGGTGCGGTTGCTGCTCGACCGGGCGCTGATCTGCGAGGTGTCGGACGGCAGCAGCACCTCGCCGCATCTGCGGTACGCGGCCACCACGGACGAGGGCGGGCGCGGGCTGTTCCTGGTCGCCCAGTTCGCCGACCGGTGGGGGACGCGGTACACGGCCACCGGGAAGGTGATCTGGACGGAGCAGCCGCTGGAGTAGCCGCTTGCCGTTCGTGCACTTTGCAAAGTCCATACTTTGCAAAGTGCACGAAACGCGGGTGCCAAGGCGCTGAGCTGGGATTATGTGTCAGCACTTTGCAAACAGTTGCTGTTTGCAAAGTGCTGGCGGGGAGAGGTGGAGGTGGTTGGTCGGGGCCCGGGGGCTGGGGTCAGGCGTCGGGGGTCGTGGCGGGGGCGAGGACATTGACGACGTCGCCGATGACGATGACCGCCGGGGGCTTGATGCCCTCGGCCTCGACGGTGGCGGCGACGGTGGCCAGGGTGGCGTCGACGCGGCGCTGGGCGGCGGTGGTGCCCTCCTGGACGACGGCCACCGGGGTGTCGGCGGCGCGCCCCTCCGCGATCAGCCGGGCCGCGATCGCGCCGATCTTGTCGACGGCCATCAGCAGCACCACGGTGCCCGTCATCCGGGCGAGCGCCCCCCAGTCGGTCAGCGACCGCTCGTCGTCCGGTCCCACGTGCCCCGAGACCACCGTGAACTCGTGGGTCATCCCCCGGTGGGTGACCGGCACGCCGACCGCCGCCGGCACGCTGATCGAGCTGGAGATGCCCGGCACCACCGTGACCGGCAGCCCGGCCTCGGCGCAGGCCAGCAGCTCCTCGCCGCCGCGCCCGAACACGTACGGGTCGCCGCCCTTCAGCCGCACCACGAACTTGCCCGCCTTGGCGTGCTCGACCAGCGTCCGGTTGATCGCCTCCTGCGCCATGAAGCGCCCGTACGGGATCTTCGACGCGTCGATCACCTCGACGTGCTCCGGCAGCTCCGCCAGCAGCTCGCGCGGCGCCAGCCGGTCGGCGACCACCACGTCCGCGTCCGCGAGCAGCCGCCGGCCGCGCACCGTGATCAGGTCCGGGTCCCCCGGGCCGCCGCCGACCAGCGCCACCCCCGCGCCGCGCGCGCGGTACTGGCGGGCGGCGAGCGAGCCGTCCCGCAGCCCCTCGACGATCGAGTCGCGCAGCGCGGCCGAGTGCCGCGGGTCGCCGGTGAGGACGGCCACCGTCGCCCCGGCGTCGCGCCCGCTGGCCGGCGTCCACGCGGTGGCGGCGGAGGCGTCGTCGCTGCGGGCGCAGAACACCCGCTCGCGCTCCGCCTCCGCGCTGACGGCGGCGTTCACCGCCGCGTCGTCGGTGGCGACCAGCGCGTACCAGGTGTCGGCGAGGTCGCCCTCCTGGTAGGGCCGCTGGTGCCAGGTCAGCTCCCCGGCGTCGGCCATCGCCTGGACGGCCGGGGTGGTGGCCGGCGCTATCAGGTGCACCTCGGCACCGGTGGCGAGCAGGGCGGGCAGCCGTCGCTGGGCGACGTGCCCGCCGCCGACCACCACGACGCGGCGGCCGGCCAGCAGCAGGCCGACGGGGTAGGGGGTGCGGCCCTCGGTGCTGGGGTGCGGGGTGGGCGCGGTCATCGGTGGTGCTCCTGGATCGGTGAGGGTAACGGGGTGCGGCGCGGCGCCGCTCCGCGCACCGGCGCGCCCTCGGGCCGGTGCGCGGAGCGGTTCGGACGAGCGTCAGGCCTTCTCGGTGACCCCGGCGGAGTCGAAGGTGGCTACATCGTGCATCGCGCGGGCCGCACTCTGCACCAGCGGCAGGGCCAGCAGGGCACCGGTGCCCTCGCCGAGCCGCAGGTCGAGGTCGATCAGCGGGCGCAGGCCGAGCTTGGTCAGCGCCGCCTGGTGGCCGGGCTCGGCCGAGCGGTGGCCGGCGATGCAGGCGGCCAGCACCTCGGGGGCGATCGCCTTGGCGACGAGCGCGGCCGAGCCGGCGATCACGCCGTCCAGGATGACCGGGGTGCGCAGGCTGGCCGCACCGAGCAGGAAGCCGGCGAGGGCCGCGTGCTCCAGGCCGCCGATGGCGGCGAGGACGCCGATCGGGTCGCCCGGGTCGGGCTGGTGCAGGGCCAGGGCGGCCCGGACGACCTCGACCTTGCGGGCGTGCGTCTCGTCGTCGATGCCGGTGCCGCGGCCGGTGACCTCGGCCGGGTCCAGACCGGTGAACACCGAGATCAGGGCGGCGGAGGCGGTGGTGTTGGCGATGCCCATGTCGCCGGTGACCAGGGCCTTGTTGCCGGCCGCGACGAGGTCGCGGGCGGTCTCGATGCCGACCTCCAGGGCCTTGAGGGCCTCCTCGCGGGTCATCGCCGGGCCCTGGGTCATGTCGTCGGTGCCGGGCTTGACCTTGCGCGGCAGCAGACCGGTGGTGCGGCCCTGCTGGATCGCGTCCGGCAGCTCGGCGGCCACGCCGACGTCGACCACGCAGACCTCGGTGCCGATCTGCTTGGCGAAGGCGTTGACCACCGCTCCCCCGGCCAGGAAGTTGCCGACCATCTGGGCGGTGACCTCCTGCGGCCAGGGGCTGACGCCCTGGGCGTGCACGCCGTGGTCGCCGGCGAAGACCGCGACGCAGGCGGGCTCCGGGATCGGCGGCGGGCACTTGCGGGACAGACCGCACAGCTGGGCGGAGATGATCTCCAGCATGCCGAGCGAGCCGGCCGGCTTGGTCATCCGCTTCTGACGGTCCCAGGCCTCGCCGAGCGCCTTGGCGTCCAGCGGGCGGATGCCGCGCAGGGTCTCGGAGAGCACGTTGTGCGGGTCCTCGCCCGGCAGGGCGCGGTTGCCGTACTGCTCCTCGTGGACGACCCAGGACAGCGGGCGCTTCTTCGCCCAGCCCTGCTGCTGCAGCTCGGGCTCGTCCGGGAAGGCGTCGACGAAGCCGACGCACAGGTAGGCGACGACGTCCAGGTGCTCGGGCAGGCCGAGCTCGCGGACCAGCTCCTCCTCGTCGAAGAAGCTCACCCAGCCGACGCCGAGGCCCTCGGCGCGGGCGGCCAGCCAGAGGTTCTCGACGGCGAGGGCGGCCGAGTACGGGGCCATCTGCGGCTGGGTGTGGCGGCCCAGGGTGTGGCGGCCGCCGCGGGTGCGGTCGGCGGTGACCACGATGTTGACGGGCGTCTCGAGGATCGCCTCGATCTTGATTTCCTTGAACTGCTTCGCGCGGCCCTTGGGGAGCGAGTCCGCGTACGCGTCGCGCTGGCGCTCGGCCAGTTCGTGCATCTTGCGGCGGGTCTTGGCGGAGCGGATGACCACGAAGTCCCAGGGCTGCGAGTAGCCGACGCTGGGGGCGGTGTGGGCCGCCTCCAGGACGCGGATCAGCACCTCGTGCGGGATCGGGTCGGGGCGGAAGCCGTTGCGGATGTCGCGGCGCTCGCGGATGACCTGGTGGACGGCCTCGCGGCCGGCGTCGTCGTAACCGGGGGCGGCCGGGCCGCGCGGTTCGGCGGGCTCGGCGACGGCTTCGGCTTCGGCTTCGACCGCCTCGGCGGATTCGACGGATTCGGTCGGGGCAGCGGTGTCGGTGGCCTCAGTGACCGCAGCGGGCTCCGTGGGCTCGGTGGCCTCGGTCGCCTCCGTGACGGCTTCGGCGCTGTCCACGGTCGCGGGCGCGACGACGGCCTCGGTCTCGGTCTCCGGTGCGGCCTCGGTGGCCTCGGCCGGGGCCGACTCGGCGGCGGGCTGCTCCACGGCGGCCGGGGCCTCGGCGGCGGGCGCTGCGGCCTCCTCGGTGACCGGGGCGTCCGCGGGCGCGGCGCCCTCCTCGACGGCCGGGACGGCGACGGGCTGACCGGACGGCATCTCACCGGTGCCGACGGCGGTCTCGGCGACGGCCTCGGCGACGGGCTGCTGCTCGGCGGCCGGGGCCGCCTCGGCGGGCTGCCCGACGACGGCCTGCTCCACGACGGGCTGTTCGGCAACGGGCTGCTCGACAACGGGCTGCTGCTCGACGGCCTGGGCCACCGGCTCGGCGGCCACCTCGGCCACCGGCTGCGCGGCCGGGGCGGGTGCGGCGGGCGCGGCGGCCTCGGCGGGCGCGACAGCCTCGGCGGCGGGCGCTATGGGGGCGGACTGCTCCGCCTCCGTCTCGACCGCGACGGGCGCGGCCGGGTCGACGGCCTCGACCTGCGGCAGACCGTGCGGGGTCGGCGCGGCCAGGAAGGCCGAGATGCGGCGCGGCTGGCCGGCCGGGGCGGCGGCCTGGTCGGCGGCAAGGTCGGCAGGTTGCGCGGGCTGCGCGGCGGCCGCCTCCGTCCGGACCTCGGCCGGCGCCTCGGCGGCGGGGACGGCGGTCGGCTCGGCGGTCCCGGGCGTCGCGGCGGGGGCGACCGGCTGCGCGGCGGCGGCCTCGACGGGTGCGACGGCCTCGGGGGCGGCGACGACCGGCTCCACGGGCGCGGCGACGGCTTCGACGACCTCGACGGGGGCTGCGGTCTCGACGGGCGCGACCGGCACGGCGGCCGTGGCGGCCGCCACCGGCGCCGGGGCCTCGGCGGGCGCGGCCGCCTGCGCAGCGGCCGCCTCGACCGGCTGCGCGACCGGCACGGGCTGGACGGCGGGCGCGGCGACCTGGGCGGCCTGCGGCTCCGGCTGGACGGCGGCCGTCACGACCGGGATGCCGTGGGCCGGCGTGCTGCCGGTGGAGGGGCCGCGGTCGGCGAGCGAGCGCACCGGGACCTGGCCGGTCATCAGGGACGGGTCCGGGATCGGCGGGCCGGCGTGCAGCGGGCGGCGCGGTGCCTGGGCGGCCGTCATCGCGTCGAGGCCCTGGCCCTGGACCGGGACGGTCTGGGCGCCGGGCACCGGCTGGGCGTGCGACGGTGCCTGCGGGGCCTGGGCCTGGGCGGCGCCGAGCACGGGCGGGTCCAGCGGCGGCCAGGACGGCTCGACGGGGATGCCGGGCGGGCCCTGCTGGTCGCCGGCCGCTTCGCCCCAGGAGCCCTGCGGACCGGGCATCAGCAGGACGTCCTCCTCCTCATCGAGGCCGTCGGGCTGGTCGACGAAGTGGAAGGCGGGGCGGTGGCCGCCCTGGTCGACGGCCCAGCCGTCGCCGGCGCCGCCGGGCATGCCGGGGGCGGGCGCGGCGAATCCGGGCGCGCCGTGCGGGACACCCTGGGCGGGGACGCCGTGCCCGGGTGCGACGGCCGCGGGGCCGCCGAGCGGGTCGGGCCCGGCGAGCAGGTGCTCCGGCAGTCCCTCGTTCGGGACGTGGCCGCCATCGGTCATGTCAAAGCTCCTTCCAGGCCGCTGCCGCGCCCTCGGCGACGCGATCACCGACCGCAGCGCCCATCCGCACGGGTCGGGCCTGCACCGGCCCGCCCCTCAACCACACACGGCCGCCGCGCCGAGGCGCTGCGGCCGAAGTCCTTCCGGCGCGCTGCGGCACCCCGGCCCGCGCACCACCCGTGCCGGGTGGCGCGTCATCTGAAACAACGACAAGCCGGGGCAACCGGCACGACCGCACCGGACCCTACGGCATTCTCCAGGTCCGGCGGGCGGCCCGTCGAATTGCCCACACTTCGAGCCGTACCGGTCCGTACCGCGTCGAAAAAGTGACGACCCGACCGGATCGGGCGGGCCGGCGGAGGCCGCAGCCGTCCCGGACGCCACACTACCGGCCCGGCGGGGCCGCCTCTCGAATCGGTGTCCGGATGCGACCTGGATCACCGTCCGGCCCGGCGCGGAGGCCCGGTGCGGGGTCCCGGCGCGCGCGGCTCCCCGCCCCTCCGGCCGGAATCGGCACCGGGTCTTCACGTTTTCTGCTCACCCCAGAGCAGGAAGGTGCCGGGGTCGCCGACGCCGAGGCGCAGTCCGTGGGCGTCCTGGTCGCCGCTGCCGGCCGGGGTGCCGGGGGCGGCGGCGGGCGCGAGCAGCGGCGCGCACTGGAGCAGTGCGCCGTCGGCGTGGTAGCCGGCGTCGGCGATGGCGCGGCGGACCTCCTCGGCCTCGGCGAGGGTGCGGGCGACGGCGACGATCCGTTCGGGGCGGCGGGAGAGCACGGCGCGCACCACGTCGGGGCCGCCGGTCTCGACCACGGCGGCGTCGGGTTCGGGGAGTTCGCCGAGGACGTCGGGGCCGTGGCCGTGGACGGTCTCGACCTCGACGCCGTAGCGGCGGGCGTTGACGGCGAGGCGGGCGCAGGCGGCGCGGTCGGCCTCGACGGCGACCACGGCGGCGCCGAAGCGGGCGGCCTCGACGGCGAGCGCTCCGCTGCCGGCGCCGACGGACCAGACGAGGTCGCCGGGGCGCGCGCCGAGGCGGGCGAGCACGAGGGCGCGGACGTGCGCCGGGAGCGCGTCGGCCGCGCCGGGCGCGCGCCCGCTGCCGGTGTAGGTGTCGGTGGACAGGGCCCAGCCGCGGTCGGGGCCGGGGTAGCCGACGGGGCGTCCGGCGAGCCAGCCGGCCGCTTCGCCGGCGGCGCCGCTCTGCGGTCCGCCGCCGGGGCCGCCGGCGCTGCTGCCGCCGATCACCAGGACGACGTTGGGGTCGCGCCAGATGTGGTCGGCGACCCGGTCGGAGGTGAGGACGGTGACGTCCTCGTCGGGGGTGCCGAGGGCCGCGCAGACGACGAAGGTGCGGTGGACGCCGCGGAGCATCAGGGCGAGTTCGCTGGGTCCGGCGCCGGGGGCGGTGAGGACGGCGACCTTGGGGTGGGCGCGGCAGATGTTGGCCGCGCGCCGCAGCCGGCCGCCGTGGGCGCTGACGACCTGGGCGTCCTCCCAGGGCATGCCGGCGCGGGCGAAGGCGGCGGCGACGGAGGAGACGGCGGGCAGGACTTCGAGTTCGAGGCCGTACTCGGGGCGGCGCAGGGTCCGGACGACGCCGAAGAAGCCGGGGTCGCCCTCGGCGATGACGACGGCGGCGCCGCGGTGTTCGGCGATCCGGCGGGCGGCGAGCTGGATGCTGCCGAGCGCGATGCGTTCGGCGGCGGGCGGCACCGGGAGGGCCTTGAGCTGGTAGGGGGCGCCGGCCACCAGGGTGGCCGCGGCGAGGGCCGCGGCGGCGGCCTCGGTCAGCGGTGTGCCGTCCCATCCGATGACCGTGATCCGGTCAGCCATCTGCGGCCGTCTCCCTCGCCATCCGTGCACCGACAGGCGGCGCCGGTGTTCGGCGCCGGTCAGAGGTTACCGGGTGTGATCCCCTGGGCGCGGACATCTCGCACACGTGTGCCCGGCGGGGCGCGGGGCGGCGGGTACCGGGTTCAGTCGCGCAGGACGTAGCGGTGGCCGCCGGCCCAGGCGGGGGCGGGGGCCTCGGGGGCTTCCAGGTCCTCGGGCAGCAGGCTCCACAGGATGAGGTCGCTGCGGCTCTCTTCGACGACCTCGCCGGTCTCGCCGGTCTCGCCGCGCACTATCCAGGCGCTGCGCAGCACGCCCTCGCTGATGCCGCCGATCTTCTGGGCGACCTGCTGGGCGGCGGTGTTGCCGGCGGCGGTGCGCAGTTCCAGGCGCAGGAAGCCGCGGTCCTCGAAGAGCCACTGGGCGACGCCGAGGACGGCTTCGGGGGCGTAGCCCTCGCCGCGGGCCCAGGCGGCGGTGATGAAGGAGATCTCGGTGGAGCGCAGCCGCCAGTCGGTGTTGCGGAGTTCGACGAGGCCGACGAGGCGCTGGGTGAGGTGTTCGGTGACGGCGAGGACGATGCCGTGGCCGGCGGCGCGGTGGGCGGGGGCGAGGGTGCGGGCCAGTTCGGCGGCGCGGGCCTCGGTGAAGGGGTGGGGCCGGTCGGTCCAGGCCAGGACGAGTTCGTCGGCCATCATGGCGGCCAGGCCGGGGGCGTCGTCCTCCGCAAGCGGGCGCAGCAGCAGCCGTTCGGTGCTGATGGCGGTCTCGGGGAAGCTCGCTGCCATGCCGTCTCTCCTCGCCGGGTCGTGGACACACCGTACGCCTCGCCGGTGCCGGGTGGTCACGCGGTGCACGGACCGGACGACGGTACGTCAGAAGTGGGTCTGTCGGACCGTCATTGGTGCATACTGCCCGACCGGGCCCCCGCCTGGTTGCGGCGGGGGCCCGGTGGTGTCCGGCGGGACGGGTCGGTGGCGCGGGTGGCGTGGATCAGAACGCCGGGATGACGGCGCCCTTGAAGGTGTCGTCGATGTACTTCTTCACCTCGGGCGAGTGGAGCAGCTCGGCGAGCTTCTTGACCCGGGGGTCGTTCTCCTTGCCCTGCTTGACCGCGAGGATGTTGGCGTAGGGGTTGCCCTCGGCCTTCTCCAGGACCAGGGAGTCGCTGGTGGGCTTGAGGCCGGCGTCGATGGCGTAGTTGCCGTTGATGACGGCGGCGTCGAGGTCCTCGATGGAGCGGGGCAGCTGGGCGGCCTCCAGCTCCTTCCACTTGAGGTTCTTCGGGTTGCCGGTGACGTCGGCGGGGGTGGCGGCGGTGCCGACGCCGTCCTTGAGGGTGATGACGTTGTTGTCGGCGAGGAGCTTGAGCGCGCGGCCCTCGTTGGTGGCGTCGTTGGGCAGGCCGATGGTGGCGCCGTCCTTGATGTCGCCGATGGCCTTGGCCTTCTTGGAGTAGAGGCCGAGGGGCTCCAGGTGGACCGTCCCGGCGGAGACGATCTGGGTGTTGTGCTTCTTGTTGAAGTCGTCCAGGTACGGCACGTGCTGGAAGTAGTTGGCGTCGGCCGAGCCGTCCTGCACCGCCGTGTTGGGGGTCACGTAGTCGGTGACCTCCTTGATGGTGAGCTTGAGGCCGGCCTTCTCCGCGAGGTTGTCCTTGACGTACTTGAGGATCTGACCGTGCGGGGTGGGGCTGGCGACGACGGTGAGCGGCGCGTTCGGGTCCGAGGAGGACTTCGAGTCGCCGTTGCTGCCGCAGGCCGCGAGGGAGAGGGCGATGCCGGCGGTGGCGAGGACGCTGGTGAACTTCAGGGCGTTGCGCACGAAAAGTGCCTTTCTGCGTGGTACCGGGGAGCCGGGTCCGGGTTCGGACGCCGGGAGGTCTAGGGGGCGACGAGTTCGTTCTCGTCGGCGGCGGTCCGGGCGGCGGGGACGTTGCCGCGCGGGCGCAGCAGGCGGGTCCGGCCGCCGCCGCGGCCGCGGTGGGCGAGGGAGCGGACGGCCCAGTCGCCGAGCAGCTGGACGAGGGTGACGATGATCACCAGTTCGGCGACGATGATCCACATGAAGGCGGTCTCGAAGCGGAAGTAGCCGTAGTTGATGGCGAGGGTGCCGAGGCCGCCGCCGCCGACCGCGCCGGCCATGGCGGAGTAGCTGATCAGCGTGATGATCGTGGTGGTGACGGAGGCGACGAGGCCGGGCAGGGCTTCGGGGATCAGCGTCTTGCGGACGATGGTCCAGGTGGAGCCGCCCATGGCCTGGACGGCCTCGACCAGGCCGCGGTCGACCTCGCGCACGGAGGTCTCGACGAGGCGGGCGAAGAAGGGGATCGCGCCGATGGTGAGCGGCACGGTCGCGGCCTGCCAGCCGATGGAGGTGCCGACCAGCCAGCGGGTGAAGGAGATCAGCGCGATCATCAGGATGATGAACGGCACCGAGCGGGCGATGTTGACGACGGCGCCGAGCACCTTGTTGACGGGCCGGTTCTGCAGCAGGCCGCCCTTGTCGGTGAGCACCAGCAGCACGCCGAGCGGCAGTCCGAGCAGGACGGTGCCGACGGCGGCGGCGCCGACCATCTGGAGGGTCTCCCAGGTGGCGGGTCCCATCAGTTCCTGCATCTGGTCCCAGGTCATGCGGCCGCTCCGTTCGTCTTCGCGGTGCGGGCCGGGTCGAGGACGTCGACCTGGAGGCCCTGCTCGCGCAGGTAGCCGATGGGCACCACGTTGTCCTGGTGGCTGCCGGGCAGTTCGACCCGCATCCGGCCGACCATGCGTCCGGCGATGGTCTCGACGGCGGCGCCGAGGATGTTGATGTCGATCTGGTAGGTGCGGGCGAGCTGGGAGACGAAGGGCTGGGCGGAGGTGTCGCCCTGGAAGGTGATCTCCAGCACGGTGGAGTCGGGCCGGCCGGTGCCGGACTCGCCGAGGGGGAAGAGTTCGCGGGCGAGCTCGGAGCCGGGTTCGGCGAGCAGGTCGGTGAGGGCGCCGGACTCGATGACCCGGCCGCCGCGCATCAGGGCGGCGGAGTCGCAGACCGACTTGATGACGTCCATCTCGTGGGTGATGAGCAGGACGGTGAGGCCGAGCTGCTGGTTGAGTTCGCGCAGCAGCTTGAGGATGGAGCGGGTGGTCTCGGGGTCGAGCGCGGAGGTGGCCTCGTCGGAGAGCAGCACCTTGGGGTCGCCGGCGAGGGCGCGGGCGATGCCGACGCGCTGCTTCTGGCCGCCGGAGAGCTGGCCGGGGTAGCTGCGGGCCTTGTCGGCGAGGCCGACGAGGTCGAGGAGTTCGGCGGCCTTGCGGCGGCGCTCGGTGCGGTCCAGGCCGATGATCTCCAGCGGGAGTTCGACGTTCTGCTGGACGGTCCGCGAGGCGAGCAGGTTGAAGTGCTGGAAGACCATGCCGATCCGGCGGCGGGCCTCGCGCAGTTCCTTGCCGGCCCGGTTCTCGCCGCCGGCCAGGGCGGTGAGTTCGACGCCGTCCACGGTGACGGTGCCCGAGGTGGGCCGCTCCAGCATGTTCACGCAGCGGATGAGGGTGGACTTGCCGGCGCCGCTGGTGCCGACGACTCCGTAGACCTCGCCGGGGCGGACGTGGAGGTCGACGCCCGCGAGGGCGGTCACCTCGCGGCCGCGGGATCGGTAGACCTTGGTGAGGTCCGTGGTGGTGATCACAACTGCTTCCGTACGTCGGGGGCGGGCGGCGTGCGGTCGCCGGGCCGCGGTGCGGTCGGCGACGTGGGCGGGGTCACGCCTGGGGATTGCGTCGCTGTCGTCCCTCGATCGTCGCCGCCGGGCGGCCGGGCCGCGCGCAGGCGCGGCCCTGACGAGTCACCGTGTCCGCGGGCGGGCGGACAGGCCGGAGGAGGGGTACGGCAGAGTGGGCGCGCTCGCACGGACGGGAGCGGCGGCGGGTTCCTCGCTTCGGGGCGCGAGGGGGAGGCACTCTCAGCGGGTGCCGGGGGCGGTGGCCCTCAGCGGTGACACATTCGACGGCACATGGCACGCTCACCTGCCGGCAGGGTGCCGGTGGGGGTCCATTTCGTCGTCGCAGTCATGTGAGCCAGTAAAACAGATGGGCCGGGGGAACCCCAATTATTTCGCAGGGCTGTCCGTAATGCGGACAGTGCGGGTCCTCACCTGCGGCGATACGGCTCGGCGCCGCCACCGTCGTCCGGATGGTGGCGGCGCCGACGAGGACCGGGAGGGTCGGGGCGGTCGGCCGGGCTTCAGGCGGTGGCGGCGAGCGCGGCGGCGGCGGGCTTCTCCAGGTGCACCAGGGTGAGCCGGCCGCTGACCTGCTCGACGGTGGTCTGCCGGTAGCCCTGGCGGGCGTAGAGGCGCAGGTTGCCGAGGCTGCGGTGGCCGGTGAAGAGCCGGTAGGAGGCCACCGCGCCGTCCTCGGCGAGGCGCTGTTCGAGGGCTTCCAGCAGGCGGCCGCCGAGGCCGTGGCGCTGCATCCGGGGGTGGACGACCAGCCGCCCTATCCGGCCGACGCCGTCGGGGCCGAGCCGGCCGCGGACGGTGCCGACGATCTCCTCGCCGAGGCGGGCGACCAGGACGTGCTGCTCGGTCAGCTCGGTGCGCAGGCTCTGCAGGGTCTGGGTCAGCGGCTCGATGGCCCAGTCCCCGTAGAGCTCGGCCTCGCTCTGGTAGCCGAGGTACTGGAGCTTGAGGATCTGCTCCGTGTCGTTGGTGTCGGCGGTCGAAATGATGACGCTCATGCCCATGTGCGGGGGCCTCCCCATCCTTGTGCCGGCGCGCGAACGTGAGGGTGTCGCACCGGAGTGCCTGCCGGAGGTGTCTGTCCCGGCCGGGGATCCGCCCAGACCGGGGTGGCGCACGAACGTACCGGCCCGCACGGCCCGGTGGGGCCGTGTCGGCGGCGGCGCGCTCACGGTCAGTATCGGGGCGGGCGCGTCACCGTCAAGAGCGGCGTTCGCCAGCGCCTTACCCGCGCGTCAGCTGCTCTCAACCTCACGGCCGCCGGACGTGGCGAGGGTCACGCCCGGGTGTCGGGGTGGTGCGGGAGGGGAGAACGTGGCGAGCGTCACGTCCGAGCGGGTGAGGGCGGGGCGGCGGGGCGCGGGTGAGGGGGGTCACGGCGCGGCGGGTCAGGCGTAGCGCTCGGTGCGCAGCAGGGCGCGCAGGCAGGCCAGGCAGCGGGCGCGGGTGGGGCCGATGGAGCCGCGCGGCATGCCGAGGCGGTGGGAGAGCTCGCGGTAGGTCGGCGGCGGGTCCTCGGCGAGGGCGGCGACCAGTTGCGGGCAGCGGCCGGGCAGCGCGGCGACGGCCTCGCGAAGGAGGCGGCGGCGCAGGCCGGCCAGGACCTCGTCCTCGGCCGACGGGTGGGACGGGAGGGGCGGGGGGTCGGTGCGCATACCGTGGTTGACCGGGCGGGGGCCGCGCCGGTTACGGAGTCGCGGTGGCGTGCGCGCGGGAGGGGCGCGGCGGTTCGTCCGCCGCGCCCCTCCCCGGGTGGTGGGGTCCGGTCAGCCGGTCGCCCACTCCTGCTGGGCGGCGAGGTCGGCCTTGACCTCGGTGAGCTGGACGGCGACGGCGCTCGGGGCGGTGCCGCCGCGGCCGTTGCGGGCGGCGATGGCGCCGTGGACGCTGAGCACGGTGCGGACCTCGGGGGTGAGGTGCTCGGAGATGTCGGCGAACTGGGCGTCCGTCAGGTCGCCGAGTTCGATGCCCCGGGCCTCGCACTCCTTGACGCAGGCGCCGGCGACCTCGTGGGCGACGCGGAACGGCACGCCCTGCTTGACGAGCCATTCGGCGATGTCGGTGGCGAGGGAGAAGCCGGCCGGGGCGAGCTCCTCGAGGCGCTCGCGGTGGACGGTGAGGGTGGCCATCATGCCGGTGAAGGCGGGCAGCAGGACTTCGAGGGTGTCGCAGGAGTCGAAGACCGGCTCCTTGTCCTCCTGCAGGTCGCGGTTGTAGGCGAGCGGGAGGGCCTTGAGGGTGGCGAGCAGGCCGGTGAGGTTGCCGATGAGCCGGCCGGACTTGCCGCGGGCGAGTTCGGCGATGTCGGGGTTCTTCTTCTGCGGCATGATCGACGAGCCGGTGGAGAAGGCGTCGTGCAGCGTGATGAAGCCGAACTCCTTGGTGTTCCAGATGATCACCTCCTCCGCGATGCGGGAGAGGTTGATCCCGATCATCGCGGTGACGAAGGCGAATTCGGCGACGAAGTCGCGCGAGGCGGTGCCGTCGATGGAGTTGCCGACGGAGCCGCCCTCGAAGCCGAGGTCGGCGGCGACGGCCTGCGGGTCGAGGCCGAGCGAGGAGCCGGCCAGGGCCCCGGAGCCGTAGGGGGAGACGGCGGTGCGGGCGTCCCACTGGCGCAGCCGCTCGGCGTCGCGGCCGAGGGCCTGCACGTGCGCGAGGACGTGGTGGGCGAAGAGCACGGGCTGGGCGTGCTGGAGGTGGGTGCGGCCCGGCATGGCGGTGTCCGGGTGGGCCTCGGCGAGGCCGACCAGGGCGTGCTGGAGGTCGAGCAGCAGGGCGCCGATGGTCTTCGCGTGGTCCCGCAGGTACATCCGGAAGAGGGTGGCGATCTGGTCGTTGCGGGAGCGGCCGGCCCGCAGCTTGCCGCCGAGGTCGGGGCCGAGGCGCTCCAGCAGGCCGCGCTCCAGGGCGGTGTGGACGTCCTCGTCGGCGATGGTGCCGGTGAAGGTGCCGGCCTCGACGTCGGCGAGCAGCCGGTCGAGTCCGTCGTGCATGGCGGCGAGTTCGTCGTCGGTGAGCAGGCCGGCCCGGTGCAGGACGCGGGCGTGGGCCTTGGAGCCGGCGATGTCGTAGGGGGCGAGGCGCCAGTCGAAGTGCACCGAGGCGGAGAGCCTGGCGAGGGCCTCGGACGGGCCGTCGGCGAAGCGGGCGCCCCAGAGGCGGACGTCGCCACCGGAGGCGGTCTGGTCGGCGGACATCGCTGGCTCCTTGCTGACGTGCGGGAAGAGAGGTTCGGGGGTGGCCCCGGCCGGACCCCGCGGGAGGGGTGCGGCCGGGGCCGGAGGGCGGATCAGCCCAGGTCGCGCCGGGCGGCGATCTTCGAGGAGAGGCCGAAGATCTCGATGAAGCCCTTGGACATCGACTGGTCGAAGGTGTCGCCGGTGTCGTAGGTGGCGAGGTTGAAGTCGTACAGCGACTGGTCGGACCTGCGGCCGTTGACGACGGCCCGGCCGCCGTGCAGGACCATCCGGATGTCGCCGGAGACGTGCTGGTTGGCCTCGTCGACGAAGCCGTCGAGGGCGCGCTTGAGCGGGGAGAACCACAGGCCGTCGTAGACCAGCTCGGCCCAGCGCTGCTCGACCTGCCGCTTGTAGCGGGCGAGTTCGCGCTCGACGGTGACGTTCTCCAGCGCCTGGTGGGCGGTGATCAGGGCGATCGCGCCGGGGGCCTCGTAGATCTCCCGGGACTTGATGCCGACCAGCCGGTCCTCGACCATGTCGAGGCGGCCGATGCCGTGGGCGCCGGCCCGCTTGTTGAGCTCCTCGATGGCCTGCAGGACGGTGACCTTGCGGCCGTCGACGGCGACCGGGACGCCGGCGTCGAAGGTGATGACCACCTCGTCGGCCTCGCGCGGGGTGGCCGGGTTCTGGGTGTACTCGTAGACGTCCTCGATCGGGGCGTTCCAGATGTCCTCCAGGAAGCCGGTCTCGACGGCCCGTCCGAAGACGTTCTGGTCGATCGAGTACGGGGACTTCTTGGTGGTGGCGATCGGCAGGCCCTTGGCCTCGGCGAAGGCGATGGCCTTGTCCCGGGTCATCGCGTAGTCGCGGACCGGGGCGATGCACTTGAGGCCCGGGGCGAGGGAGTTGATGCCGACCTCGAAGCGGACCTGGTCGTTGCCCTTGCCGGTGCAGCCGTGGGCGACGGTGGTGGCGCCGTGCTTCTGCGCGGCGGCGACCAGGTGCTTGACGATGACGGGCCGCGAGAGGGCGGACACCAGCGGGTACTCGCCCTGGTAGAGGGCGTTGGCCTTGAGGGCCGGCAGGCAGTACTCGTCGGCGAACTCCTCGCGGGCGTCGGCGACCTCGGCCTCGACGGCGCCGCAGTCCAGCGCCCGCTGGCGGATGACGTCCAGGTCCTCGCCGCCCTGGCCGACGTCGACGGCGACGGCGATGACCTCCGCGCCCGTCTCCTCGGCGATCCAGCCGATGCAGACGGACGTGTCCAGACCGCCCGAGTAGGCGAGTACGACGCGCTCGGTCACGGCTTTCTCCTTCACAACTGTGCGAACAGGCTTACGGCGATAGGCATAAGTATGCACTACTCCGTATGAAATTCAAAGCGCGATGTCCAGGCGGGTTCCGGATGCGCCTGTGGGCCCGGTCGCGACCGGGCCCACAGGGGTGGAGCGGGGGCTACTGCACCTTCGCCTGGGCGAGCTGCATGAGGTGGTCGGCGAGGGCCTGGCCGCCGAAGGGGTCGCGGCTGATCAGCAGGACGGTGTCGTCGCCGGCGATGGTGCCGATGATCTCGAACACCTCCGCCTGGTCGATCGCCGAGGCCAGGAACTGCGCCGCGCCCGGCGGCGTGCGTAGCACCACCAGGTTGCCCGAGGCGGTGGCGGAGACCATGAGCTCGCCGGCCAGCCGGGCCATCCGGCCCTCGGTGGCGGACTCCCCCATCGGCGCGCGCGGGGTGCGGTCGCCCCCCTCGGCCGGGACGGCGTAGATGAGCGCGCCGTCCCGGCTGCGGATCTTCACCGCGCCCAGCTCGTCCAGGTCCCTGGAGAGGGTGGCCTGGGTGACCACGAGTCCGTCGTCGGCGAGCAGCTTGGCGAGCTGGCTCTGCGAGCGCACGGGCTGGCGGGTGAGCAGGTCCACGATCCGTCGGTGGCGCGCGGTGCGGGTCTGCGGCACCTGCGGCGACGGGCCGGCGGCGGGCTGCCCGGAGTTGGGTACGGTCATGTGATTATTCTCCCGGACTACCCGCGGTTCGCATCGTCCGGGGCGTCCGCGCGGACGGCCCGCAGCACGGCCGGCAGCGCCGCCAGGAACGCGTCCGCCTCCTGCTCGGTGAGCACCAGCGGCGGCGCGAGGCGCACCGCGTCCGGCACCGCGGCGTTCACCAGGAAGCCGGCCTCCTGCAGGCCCGCCTGGATCTTCGCCGACACCGGCGCGGTGAGCACGATGCCCAGCAGCATCCCGGCCCCGCGCACGTGCGAGACCAGCGGGTCGCCGAGCGCCTCCACGCCGTGCCGCAGCCGCTCGCCGATCTTGCGGGCGTGCTCCAGCAGGCCCTGGGACTCGATGGTGTCGAGCACCGCGAGGCCGGCCGCCGCGGCCACCGGGTTGCCGCCGAAGGTGGTGCCGTGCTGGCCCGGGGTGAGCAGCTCGGCCGCCGCGCCGAAGGCCAGCACCGCGCCCATCGGCAGGCCGCCGCCGAGCGCCTTGGCGAGCGTGACGACGTCCGGCTCGATGCCCTCGGACGCCTGGTGGGCGAACCAGTGGCCGGTGCGGCCGACGCCGGTCTGGATCTCGTCCAGGACGAGCAGGGTGCCGGTGGCGCGGGTGATCTCGCGGGCGGCGGCCAGATAGCCGTCGGGCAGCGGGATCGCGCCGTTCTCGCCCTGGATCGGCTCCAGGAAGACGGCGGCGGTCCCGGTGGTGACGGCCGCGCGCAGCGCCTCGACGTCGCCGAACGGGACGTGCGTGACGTCGCCGGGCAGCGGGCGGAACGGCTCCTGCTTGGCGGGCTGGCCGGTGAGCGCGAGGGCGCCCATGGTGCGGCCGTGGAAACCGCCCTCCAGGGCGACCAGGTGGGTGCGGCCGGTGCGGCGGCTGATCTTGAAGGCGGCCTCGTTGGCCTCGGCGCCGGAGTTGCAGAAGAACACCCGGCCCGGGCGACCGTCCAGGCGCAGCAGCCGCTCGGCGAGGGCGACGGTGGGCTCGGCGATGAAGAGGTTGGAGACGTGGCCGAGGGTGGCGATCTGCCGGCTGACGGCCTCGACGACCGCCGGGTGGGCGGTACCGAGGGCGTTGACGGCGATGCCGCCGAGCAGGTCGGTGTACGCCTTGCCGTCGGCGTCCCAGAGCGTGCTGCCCTCGCCGCGGACCAGCGGGATCCGGGGGGTGCCGTAGTTGTCGGTGAAGGAGTGCTGCCACCGCTCGGTGAGCTGGGCGTTGGAAGTCATGCGAGTCCCCCGGTCACGGTCGGTTCGTCGGCGGGCACGACCATCGTGCCGATGCCCTCGTCGGTGAAGATCTCCAGCAGCAGGCTGTGCGGCACCCGGCCGTCCAGCACGCGGGCGGTGCCGACGCCGGAGCGCACGGCGCGCAGGCAGCCCTCCATCTTGGGCAGCATCCCGCTGGACAGGGTGGGCAGCAGTTCCTCCAGCTCGGAGGCGTCGAGCTGGCTGATCACGTCGTCGGAGTTCGGCCAGTCCTTGTAGAGGCCCTCGACGTCGGTGAGGACGACGAGCATCTCGGCGCCGAGCGCGACCGCGAGCGCGGCGGCGGCGGTGTCGGCGTTGATGTTGTAGACGTGGCCGTCGGCGCCGCGGGCGATCGAGGAGATCACCGGGATGCGGCCGTCGGAGAGGAGCGCCTTCACGGCACCGGCCTCGATGTTGACGATGTCGCCGACCAGGCCGATGTCGACCTGCTCGCCGTCGACCACCGCGTACCGCTTGACGGCGGTCATGGTGTGCGCGTCCTCGCCGGTCAGGCCGACCGCGAACGGGCCGTGCTCGTTGAGCAGGCCGACGAGATCGCGCTGCACCTGGCCGGCGAGCACCATCCGGACCACGTCCATGGTCTCGGGGGTGGTGACCCGCAGGCCGTTGGTGAACGAGGACTCCAGGCCGAGCCGCTCGAGCTGGGCGCTGATCTGCGGGCCGCCGCCGTGCACCACGACCGGGTGCAGGCCGGCGAAGCGCAGGAAGACGACGTCCTTGGCGAAGGCGGCCTTGAGCTCCTCGTCGACCATGGCGTTGCCGCCGAACTTGATCACGATGGTCTTGCCGTGGAAGCGCGCCAGCCACGGCAGGGCCTCGATGAGCGTCATGGCCTTGGGCAACGCGGTGTTGTTGCGGGCCTGTTCGCCCTTGGGTGCGATCTGCACAGTTCTGCTTCCCGGCTCGATGGCGGCTGTCAGGTGGAGTAGGCGCTGTTCTCGTGCACGTAGTCGGCGGTGAGGTCGTTGGTCCACAGGCTGGCCGCGGCGTCGCCGGCGTTGAGGTGTGCGGTGATGACGACCTCGCGGCCGGTCATGTCGACCAGGTCGCGGTCCTCCCCCACGCTGCCGTCCCGGCAGACCCAGACGCCGTTGATGGCGACGTCCAGGCGGTCGGGGTCGAAGGTGGCGTCGGTGGTGCCGATCGCGGCCAGCACCCGGCCCCAGTTGGGGTCCTCGCCGTGGATGGCGCACTTGAGCAGGTTGTTGCGGCCGATCACCCGGGCGACGTCGACGGCCTCCTGCTCACCGGCGGCGCCGGTGACGTCGATCCGGATGTCCTTGCTGGCGCCCTCGGCGTCGCCGATCAGCTGGCGGGCCAGGTCGGCGCAGACGGTGCGCACGGCCTCGTCGAACTCGGCCCGGTCCGGGACGGTGCCGGAGGCGCCCGAGGCGAGCAGCAGCACGGTGTCGTTGGTGGACATGCAGCCGTCGGAGTCGATCCGGTCGAAGGTGGTGCGGGTGGCGCCGCGCAGCGCGGCGTCCAGGGCGGCGGCGTCCGCCTCGGCGTCGGTGGTGAGCACGACCAGCATGGTGGCCAGGCTCGGGGCGAGCATGCCGGCGCCCTTGGCCATGCCGCCGACCGTCCAGCCGGCCGGGCTGGTGACCTGCGCGGTCTTGTGCACGGTGTCGGTGGTCTTGATGGCGATCGCGGCCTGCTCGCCGCCGGTGGCGCTGAGCGCGGCGGCGGCCGTGGCGACGCCGGGCAGCAGGATGTCCATCGGCAGCCGCACGCCGATCAGGCCGGTGGAGGCGACGGCGACCTCGCCGGCGTTGAGCTTCAGCTCCTCGGCGGCCTTCTCGGCGGTGGCGTGGGTGTCCTGGAAGCCGAGCGGGCCGGTGCAGGCGTTGGCCCCGCCGGAGTTGAGGACGACGGCGCAGACCGTGCCGCCCTTGAGGACCTGCTCGGACCAGAGCACGGGGGCGGCCTTGACCCGGTTGGCGGTGAAGACGCCGGCGGCGGCCAGCGAGGGCCCGTCGTTGACGACGAGCGCGAGGTCCGGGGTCCCGGAGGCCTTGATCCCGGCGGTGACGCCGGCGGCCCGGAAGCCCTTGGCAGCGGTGACGCCGACGTTCTGGTGGTCGGTCACGGTGCGACTCCGTTCACGGGAAGGCCCAGCTCCTCGGGCAGGCCGAGGGCGATGTTCATGCTCTGCACCGCACCGCCGGCGGTGCCCTTGACCAGGTTGTCGATCGCGCTGATCGCCACGATCCGCCCGGCGGCCGCGTCCAGGGCGACCTGCACCAGGGCGGCGTTGGAGCCGTAGACGCTGCTGGTCTGCGGCCACTGGCCCGCGGGCAGCAGGTGCACGAACGGCTCGTCGGCGTACGCCTCGGCGTAGGCGGCCCGCAGCTCCTCGGCGCCCACCCCGGGCTTCGCCTTGGCGGAGCAGGTGGCGAGGATGCCGCGCGGCATCGGGACCAGGGTGGGGGTGAAGGAGACGGTGACCGGCTCGCCCGCGAGCGGGGTGAGGTTCTGGGACATCTCCGGGGTGTGCCGGTGCACGCCGCCGACGCCGTAGGCGCTGACGCTGCCCATCACCTCGCTGCCGAGCAGGTGGGTCTTGGCGGCCTTGCCGGCGCCGGAGGTGCCGGAGGCGGCGACGACCACCGCCTCGGGCTCGGCCAGGCCCGCCGCGTAGGCGGGGAACAGCGCGAGCGAGACCGCCGTCGGGTAGCAGCCGGGGACGGCGATCCGGTTGCTCCCCTTGAGCGCGGCGCGGTGGCCGGGCAGCTCGGGCAGGCCGTAGGGCCAGGTGCCGGCGTGCGCGGAGCCGTAGAACTGCTCCCAGTCGGCGGCGGCCCTGAGCCGGAAGTCCGCGCCGCAGTCGACGACCAGCACGTTCGCGCCGAGCGCCTCGGCGACGGCGGCGGACTGGCCGTGCGGCAGCGCCAGGAACACCACGTCGTGGTCGGCCAGCACCTCCGGGGTGGTCGGCTCCAGGACCCGGTCGGCCAGCGGCAGCAGGTGCGGCTGCAGCAGCCCCAGCCGGGTGCCCGCGTTCGAGCCGCCGGTCAGCGCCCCGATCTCCACCTCCGGGTGGCCGAGCAGCAGGCGCAGCACCTCACCGCCCGCGTATCCGCTCGCGCCGGCGACGGCGACTCGCAATGCCATGGCGTTCCTCCTTCGTCTTGGCATGAATATACGCAGCACGGAACATTCATGCAAGGAGTATGCGCAGGGCCGGCCCGGCCCGGCTCACCCGGGCCGGGCCGGGCGGGCGGCTCAGCGCTTGACGGCCTTGAGCACCACGAACTTCGGATTGCCCGCCACCGTCCGGCAGTTGCCGAACAGGCGGCGGAGCTTGACGTGGTAGCCGAGGTGGCGGTTGCCGACCACCCACAGCTCGCCGCCGGGGCGCAGCGCGCGGCGGGCGCCGGTGAACATCCGCCAGGCGGTGGCGTCGGTGGTGGCCTGGTGGGAGTGGAACGGCGGGTTGTTGAGGACGAGGTCCACCGAGCCGGCCGGCACGCCCGCGTCGGCGAGCGCGTCGGCGGTGAGGAACTCGGCGGGGGCGTGCGGGCCGAGGTTGGTGCGGAAGGTCTCCTCGGCGGAGGCGACCGCCTGGTGGGACTCGTCGACGAAGACCAGCTCGGCGCCGGGGGCGGCCAGGGCGGCGGCGGTGCCGACCACGCCGTTGCCGCAGCCGAGGTCGACGATCCGGGCGCCGGGGGCGGCGGTGGGCAGGTGGGCGAGGAGGAAGCGGGTGCCGAGGTCGAGGCGGTCGGCGCAGAAGGTGCCGGCGTGGTTGACCACGGTGCGCCCGGCGGCGGGGCCGATGTCGCCGGGCAGGGCGTAGCGGTGCGGCCAGGGGTTGGGGCCGGGGTCGAGCGCCCGGTCGGGGGTGCAGAGGATCAGCCGGGCCTTGCGGACGGCGAGCGAGGTGCGGGTGGGGCCGAGGATCCGCTCGAAGAGCGTCAGGGTGGAGGTGTGGATCTCGGTGGTCATGCCGGTGCCTAGGACCACGGTGTCCGGGTGGAGGGCCGGGGCGAGCCGGTGCAGCTGGTCCTCCAGCAGGGCGAGGCTCTTGGGGACGCGCACCAGCAGGACGTCGGTCCGCTCGGGCGGGGTGTCGCGGGTGGTGAGCAGGCGCGCGGCGGCGGGGTCGGCGCCGGCCCGGGCGAGGTTGGCGGCGGTGGCGCGCTGGGCGAGGTACGAGTCGCTGATCTGGGTGGTCCGGGCGGGCGCGTGCCCGGCGGGGGCGGTGGCGAGGGCGGTGGTCAGCGCGCCCCAGCGGTCGCCGAGGACGGTGACCTCGCGGCCGGCCAGGGCGGTGGCCCGGCCCTCGGCGGAGTCGGCCTCGCCGGCCAGGTGCCGCAGCAGGTACTCGTCGGCGGCGTCCCAGGCGCGCAGCCGCTCGCGCGGGTCCTCGGGGTGGCGGGTGAGGTCGAGGGTGCCCCACGGGGTCGGGAAGGGGGTCGCGGCGGTGGTGGCGAGGTCGTTCATCGCCGCCCAGGCTAGCCGACCCACGCCCGCGCGCCGACCGGGGCGGCGGCCGATACTGAAAGGGCCCGACGGAAGGGGCCCGGCCATGGACTGGAAGCTCGCGGTGGTGGTGGTCCCGGTGACGGACGTCGACCGGGCGAAGCTCTTCTACGAGGAACAGGCCGGCTTCACCGTCGACCACGACAGCCGGGTCCGGGACGGGGTGCGGGTGGTGCAGCTGACGCCGCCCGGCTCCAGCTGCTCGATCGTGGTGGGCACGGGGCTGACGGAAGCGCCGGCGGGCTCGCTGAAGGGGCTGCAGCTGGTGGTGCCGGACATCGACCGGGCGCACGCGGAGCTGGTGGCGCGGGGCGTGGAGGTGAGTCCGGTGCAGCACTTCGAGGACGGGGACCGGGTGGACGGGCGGGGCGGGGCGTGGAACTCGTTCGTCTTCTTCAGCGACCCGGACGGCAACGGGTGGGCCGTCCAGGAGGCGCCCGGCGGCGCGGGGGCCCGGTGACCGGGGCTTAGGCTCGGATGATGGTCGAAGACGAGGGAAGCGTCCGGGTGGACAGCTGGATCTGGTCGGTGCGGCTCGCCAAGACCCGGTCGGCCGCGGCGGCGGCGTGCAAGGCCGGGCACGTGCGGGTCAACGGCGAGCGGGCGAAGCCGGCGCAGGCGCTGAAGCCGGGGGACGAGGTCCGGGTGCGCGTGGAGGGGTGGGAGCGGGTGGTCGTGGTGACGAAGCTGATCCGCAAGCGGGTCGGCGCGGACGTCGCGGCGCAGTGCCTGGTGGACAACAGCCCGCCGCGCCCGGCGCGCGAGTTCGTCGCCGCGCCCGGCGCGCGGGACCGGGGCGCCGGGCGGCCGACCAAGCGCGACCGCCGTGAGATGGACGGGCTGCGCGGCCGGTGAAGCGTCCGGCGGGACGTCGCGCAAGGCCACGGCAGGTTCCTGCCGAATTGGTCTCGACCATTGCCCCGGGTCCGGGCAGCGGAGGAGGCTCACTGCGAAGCGCCGGGCGGGCAGTCCGGCGCTCGTGTCCGAAGAAGGAAGGCACGGCATGGCAGTGCGCAAGGCGATTTCCACCATGACCCTGGCTGGACTCCTCGCGGCGGGCGGGCTGATGGCCGCCCCGGCCGCCCAGGCCTCCACGGCCAGGACGACCGGCTACGTCTACGTCGGCATCTACTCGAGCGGTGAGGCGTGCCACGCCGGGGGCAAGGCCCTGGTGGCCCGGGGCGAGGCGTTCAACTACTTCTGCGACATCCTCGAGTACCCCCCGTACACGGCCCGCCTCTCCATCTGGGTCTGATCGCACGGTGAGCGGGCCCGGCGGCGCATCGCGTCGCCGGGCCCGATCGCCGGGCCCGATCACCGGCCGCGGCGCGCGGCCGCAGCTCAGGCGGCCAGGGTGTCGGTGCGGACCTGCGCCAGGAAGGCGTCCAGGTTGGCCACCGTACGGGCGATCTGCTCCTCCAGCGGGAGCGACTCGTTGGGGCGGGTGACCGCCGCGGACTTCTTGCGCCCGCGCAGGTAGAGCGAGCAGGCGAGGTCGGCGCAGATGTAGGTGCCGACGGTGTTGCCCTCCCGCCCCGCCGCACCGGCCCGGCGGGCGGTGAGCAGCGCGACGCCGGAGCCCGCGTGGGCGGTGACGCACAGCGAGCAGACGTTGGTCTTGGTCAGGCTCCGCCGGAACGAGGGCACCCGCAGGGTGACGCCGACCAGCCCGTCGCGGTGCTCGGCGACCAGGTAAGCGCGGTCGGGCGCGCCCTGGTCCCGCCAGCCGAGGAAGTCGAGGTCCTCCCAGGGGAGTTCGGCCAGCCCCCGGGGCAGGTTGAGCCGCCGGGCCTCGCCCTTGGAGCAGTTGACGAAGGACGCACGGATCTCGGGATCGGTCAGCGCTCGCATGCCCGGCAAGCTAACACCGCCGGGCCGGGCCCGTCGCCCGGTTTTCCGCGCGCGGGCCGGCCGGGTCAGGCCACCGGGTGGGCGGCCTGGACGGCCAGCCGCCGCGGGGCGTCGGCGCCGATTGCGGTGAGCAGGTCGTCGAGGGCGAGGAACACCTCCCAGTGCTCGCGCCCGGCCGCCTGCGCCGGCCGGGCCACCACCCGGTCCTCCAAGTCGCGGACCCGGCTGTCCTTCCACGCCTTGTCGGCCAGGCTGACCAGCAGGTCCTCCACGGTGGCACCGGGCGCGCCCCAGCTGCCGTGGGTGCCGGCGAAGCGGGCCAGGCGCTCCGGTACGCCGTGGGCCAGCAGCAGTTCGCGCCCGGCCCGCTCGTGCAGCGAGCCGGGGGCGGAGAGCTCCTCGCGGTGGACGGTCTTGCCGATGTCGTGGGTGGCGGCGCCGAACAGCACCGCCTCCCGGTCCACCGCCGCCCCGTACTCGGCGCACCGGTCGAGGATCGTCACGGCGACCTCGTGGACCAGCCCGAGGTGGGCGGTGAGCCGCGGCGGGGCGTCGACGGCGGCCAGCAGAGCGGCCGCGGCCTCGGGCAGCGGCGGGGCTCCGGGGGTCATCAGCGCTTGAAGGCGACGCCGGCGTAGGCCGAGACGTCCTGCCAGCCCTCGGGGAGGTCGGCGGTGCGGATGTGGCCGGCCTCCGGGCGCCAGAGCGGGAGCTGGACCAGGCCGGGGCCGGCGAACTCGAAGTCCCCGAAGAAGGGTTCGACGTCCGCGCGGGGGCGCAGCACCAGCGGCGCGCTGGCGCTGCGGTAGACCCGGGTGCCCTCGGCGGCGCTCTCCCGGGAGGCGAAGTCGGGGCTGCCGTGCGAGAGGATCAGCGCGCTGCCGGGCGCGAGGGCGTCGCGCAGGGTGCGCACGACCCGCTCGGCGCCGTCCTCGTCACGGACGAAGTGCAGGACGGCGACCAGCATCAGGGCGACCGGTTCGCCGAGGTCGATCGCGGCGCGCAGGGCGGGGTGCTCGAGGATCGCCCCGGGCTCGCGCAGGTCCGCCTCGATGACCGAGGTGTGCCCGGCGGGGTGGCCGGCCAGCAGGGCGCGCGCGTGGGTGGCGACGATCGGGTCGTTGTCGACGTAGACGACCCGGGCGTCCGGCGCGGCCCGGCGGGCGACCTCGCTGGTGGAGCCGACGGCGGGGATGCCGGTGCCGATGTCGAGGAACTGCCGGATGCCCCGGCCGGCCGCGAACTCGACGGCGCGGCCGAGGAACTCGCGGTTGGTGCGGGCCAGCAGCCGCAGCGCCGGGTAGGCGGCGATGGCGGCTTCGGCGGCCTTGCGGTCGGCCTCGAAGTTGTCCTTGCCGCCGAGGTAGTAGTCGTACATCCGGGCGGTGTGCGGGACCCCGGTGTCGAGCTCGGTCGGCGGCCGCCAGTCCTCGGCGCGCGCCCACTCCCAGCCGGTGCCGGTGATGTCGCGCTGCGCCGTCCTGTCCTCGGTCATCTGCCGCCCCCTGGCGTTCGTCGTGTCCGGAGTGTCCACCGCCGGACGGATTGCGCCCCCGTGTCCCGCGACCGGCAGGCGGCCGACGGCGGCCCCCCGCCGCACGGTGCGCCGTGATCGTAACCGAGGAAACGCCGCCGAAACAGCGGTAGTTCAGGTTTCCGCAGCATCCGAACCATGGTGTGTGTGCACGTCAACGACGGTCCGCGGGACTCCCCTGGCCGGCCGCGGCCGGCGGTCGCCGCCGGGTGGCGCCGTCTCTATGCTGGCTGGCGATGACTGTCGACCGGCGCACCGTCCTGCGCACCACCGTCAAACTGGCCGCCCTCACCGCCGCCGGCGGCCTGCTCACCGCCTGCGGCGACACCGGCCGCCGCCGGGCCGACCCGGGCGCGTTCGCGGTGCGCCCGGGCACCATGGACCCGTCGGGCACCGTGGACCCGGCCTGGGCCGGCGGCGAGGGGCCCACCTCCCCCGAGCCCGCCACGACCGCGACCGCGACCGCCCCGGCGAGCCCGGCCGCCGCCACCGCGCCGCCCACTGCGCCGGTGCTGCCGCCGCTGGCGCCCGGCACCCCCGTCGAGGTCGCCTACGGGCCGCGCGCCGGCCGCAACGTCGCCCTGACCTTCCACGGCAGCGGCGACCCGGCGCTCGCCACCGCCCTGCTGGAGATCGCCGAGCAGCGCGGTGTCGGGCTCACCGTGATGGTCGTCGGCAGCTGGCTCGACCAGCAGCCGCAGATGGCCCGGCGGATCCTGGACGGCGGCCACGAGCTGGGCAACCACACCCAGAACCACCAGAACATCTCCGCCATGGCACCGGACCGGGCGCGCGCCGAGATCGCCCAGTGCGCGGAACGGCTGCAGCGGCTCACCGGCTCGATCGGCCGCTGGTTCCGCCCGTCCGCCGCCCAGTACGCGACGCCGATGGTGCGGGAGCAGGCGAAGGCGGTCGGGTACGAGCACGTGCTCTCCTTCGACGTGGACCCGCGCGACTACGCCGACCCGGGCGCCGCCGACCTCCAGCGCCGGGTGCTCGGCTCGGTGCGCGGCGGCTCGGTGGTCGCCCTGCACCTGGGCCACCGCTGCACGGTCGACGCGCTGCCCGGCATCCTCGACGGCCTCGGCAGGGCCGGCCTCACCCCGGTGACCGCGAGCCGCCTCTGCGCGTGACCACCGGGCCGCCGCCGGGCCGCCACCGGCCGCACGGGGCTCGTGGGGCGCACAGGGCGCGTGGGATGCTTCCGCCATGCGGTACATCATCATCGGGGCGGGTGCGGTGGGCGGCACGATCGGTGCCCGGCTGCACGAGGGCGGGCACGAGGTGGTGCTGGTCGCGCGCGGCGCGCACCTGGCGGCGCTGCGCGCGGAGGGCCTGCGGTTCGGCACCCCGCAGGGCGTGCGGACGCTGCGGATCCCGGCGGCCGGCGATCCGCGGGAGGTGGCGCTGCGGGCCGACGACGTGCTGGTGCTCGCCGTGAAGACGCAGGACACCGCGGCCGCGCTGGCCGCGTGGGCGCCGCGGCCGGTGGCCGGGGGCGGTACGGCCGCCGAGCGGCTGCCGCTGGTGTGCGCGCAGAACGGGGTGGAGAACGAGCGGATCGCGCTGCGGCTGTTCCGCGAGGTGCTGGCGATGTGCGTGTGGATGCCGTCCACCCATCTGGCGCCGGGCCGGGTCAGCGCGGGCGGCACACCGGTGAGCGGGGTGCTGCGGCTGGGCGGCTACCCGTCCGGCACCGGCGGCGCCCGGGCCGCCGCGATCGCCGCCGACCTCGCCGCCTCGGGCTTCAGCGCCCCGGTGGAGGCGGACGTGATGGGCTGGAAGTACACCAAGCTGCTCGGCAACCTCGGCAACGCGCTGGACGCGGTGGCCGGCGACACCGGCGGCGACGCGGTGCGGGCGCTGCGGGAGCGGGCCGGCGCGGAGGGCGCGGCCGTGCTGGCGGCGGCCGGCATCGCGTACCGCGACCCGGCCGAGCAGGCCCGCGCGGTGCGCGCGACGCTGCGCCTGGAGCCGGTGGACGGCGAGGAGCGGACCGGCTCGTCGTCCTGGCAGAGCCTGGCGCGCGGCACCGGCTCGATCGAGGCCGACCACCTGAACGGCGAGATCGTGCTGCTGGCCCGGCTGCACGGGGTGGCGGCGCCGCTCAACGAGGCGCTGCAGCGGCTGGCCGGGGAGTTCGCCCGCACCGGCCGCGCCCCGGGCTCGCTCACCGCGGAGGAACTGGCGGCGCTCCGCGGGCTGTGAACGGTACTGCGAGAACGGCGTGGTGAAGACGGTGCGGTGAAGACGGTGCGGTGAACGGTCAGGCCATCGGGTCGTCGGGCCCGTAGGGGCGCAGCCGCAGCGTGCGGGCGTCCGCCGCGCGGATCTCCTCGGCCCGGCGGACGAGTTCCTCCAGGTCGTCCCGTCCGGCGTGCAGGAAGCGCCCGTGCAGCGCGTCGAAGCGCCCGCGGGCGGCGTCCACGATGACGGCGACCATGTACGGGATGGAGCCCCAGGTCTTGGTGTCGCGGAACATCGGCATGCCGGCGGTCATGTCGGTGGCGACCGCGCCGGGGCTGATGTCGAGGATCACCACCTGGTGCTCGGCGAGCGAGTCGGCGAGGTTGTCGGAGAGCTTGAGCAGCGCGCCCTTGGAGGTGGCGTAGGCGGTGTAGTGGCCGTCGGGGCGCAGCGCGAAGCCGGAGTTGAGGTTGACGACGCGGCCGCGGCGGCGGCGGACCATGCCCGGCAGGACGCAGCGCAGCAGGTTGTAGGGGCCGCGCAGGTTGACCTCGACCACCTGCCACCACTGGGTGACGTCGGTCTCCCAGAGCGGGACCTCGGCGCGGTCGATCCAGCCGGCGTTGTTGACCAGCAGGTCGACGGGGCCGAGGTCGCGCTCGACGAGGCGGACGGCCTCGCGGACCGAGCCGGGGCGGGTGACGTCGGCGGTGACGGCGACGCCGCGCGCGCCGTGCCGCACGCACTCCTTGAGGGTGTCGGTGAGCGTCTCGTGGGTGCGGCCGACGAGGCCGACGGCCATGCCCTCGGCGGCGAGGCCGATGGCGATCTCCCGGCCGATGCCGCGGCCTGCGCCGGTGACCAGGGCGACCTGTCCCGTGAGCGATCCCGTCGGCATGCCCGTGCTCCCTCCGTCCGTCCGCGACCACCCGCGGTCCGGGCCCGCATTCTGTCGTCCGGCGGGCCGGGGCGGCCCGGGAGCGCACCCGCGACGCGGGCGGACCCACCCGTTCGGGGGAAGGCGCCGACTGGGGGGCCGCCGGGGAGGGGATGACCTACTCACCGGTAGGGAGTAGTAACGTCGTCGGGACGGTACACCGGTCCGCACATACCGGTGCTCCCGAACCGCCGAACAGCAGCTGGGCCACTTGTCGCCGGGAGACCCCCGGCACCACCGAAGGGCAACTGAGTGAGTGACATCGCGCGCGTCGGAGTGATCGGCTGCGGACTCATGGGGTCGGGCATCGCGGAGGTCTTCGCCCGGGCGGGGCTGAACGTCCTGGTCGCCGAGGCCGGCGGGGAGGCGCTGGAGTTCGGGCGCGCCCGGCTGACCAACTCGCTGGAGACCGCCGTGAAGCGCGGCAAGCTGACGGAGGAGCAGCGGGACGAGGCGCTGTCCCGGCTGGCGTTCACCGTCGACCTGGCGGACTTCGCGGACCGCGACCTGGTGGTCGAGGCGGTCGCCGAGCGCGCGGACGTCAAGGTGAAGATCTTCGAGACGCTGGACCGGGTGGTCGAGCGGCGGGACGCGATCCTCGCCTCGAACACCTCCTCGATCCCGATCGTGAAGCTGGCCGCCGCCACCTCCCGCCCGGAGCAGGTGATCGGCCTGCACTTCTTCAACCCGGCGCCGGTGCAGAAGCTGGTCGAGGTGATCCCGACCCTGACCACCTCGGCCGCCACCACGGACCGGGTGGAGGCGTTCGCCACCGAGGTGCTGCGCAAGGCCCCGATCCGGGCCCGCGACCGGGCCGGCTTCGTGGTGAACGCGCTGCTGGTGCCGTACCTGCTGTCGGCGGTGCGGATGTTCGAGACGGGCGTGGCGACCGCCTCCGACATCGACAGGGGCATGGAGGCCGGCTGCGCCCACCCGATGGGCCCGCTGCGGCTGTGCGACCTGATCGGCCTGGACACCGTCGTCTCGATCGCCGAGTCGATGTACGACGAGTACAAGGAGCCGCTGTACGCCGCTCCCCCGCTGCTGTCGCGGATGGTCGACGCGGGCCTGCTGGGCCGCAAGTCCGGCCGCGGCTTCTACGACTACACCGCGACCGCCTGAGCGGCCGCCCGACGCCGGTGGCGGGAGGCCCGGCCGGGCGCCGGCCGCCTCCCGCCGACGTGCGGCGGCGCGTCAGCTGCTGATGGTGTAGCTGTCGCCGTAGACCTTCCACTTCAGCGGCGGGTTGAGGTCGAAGTTCCCGGCGTTGAGGAAGACCAGCTGCTCGGTGTCGACCCGGCTGGTGTCGGCGTGCGCCTCCTCCTGCTTCATGACGGCCTTGCGGGCGTCCAGGAAGGCCTTGAGGTAGGTGGCCTCGTCGCCGCCCTGGGCGGGGGTCCTGGCCTTCTTCATGGCGGCGCTGCGGATCCCGCCGAAGCTGTCGGCGCCGGTGCCGGGGCCGTGCATGACGATGGCGTCGTAGTAGGCGAACTGGCCGAGCGCGCGCAGGCCGTCGGCCTTGGCCTGCTTGACCGAGGGGTTGAAGTAGACGCGGTCGCGCTCGTCGTTCTGGGCCTGCTGGAAGACGGTGTCCTTGGCGGCGGTCGCCCAGTCCTTCTCGAAGGCGGAGCCGAGGCCCGCGTGCGAGTCGGTGCCGTTGACCTTGCGCAGCGCCGGGAGGTACTTGGCGAGGATGTTGCCCGGCTTGAGGTCGCCGTAGTGCTCGACGAGTTCGAGCATGTCGCCGGTGCCGGAACAGAAGCCGATGATGCCGGCGGTGTAGCCGCGGCCGTCGTTGATGTCCTCGATGTACTTGTACTGGGCCTTCCAGTCGAGGGAGGAGTTCTCGGCGCTGGACACCAGCTGCATGGCGATGTCCTTCTTGTGCGGGTCGTCCAGGCCCACGGCGGCGAGCCGGACGGTGCCGGCGGCGGGGGCGGCGTGCGCAGCGCCGGCGGCCGCGACGCCGGCCGGGGCGGCCACCAGCAGGGCGGCGAGGGCGAGGCGGGCGGTGCGGGCGGTGCGGTGGTGAGTACGCATCTGACGCTCCGTTTCCCTGATCCGGACACGGGGGTGGCCGGACTCCTGAGAGTTAGGAAAGTTTCCTAACTTGATTGAAGCGTTCACGTCGGGCCCGGCGCAAGGGGATTGCCCGCAAAGGCACGCGAAAGGGCCCCGGCCGGTGGTCCGGCCAGGGCCCTTCGAGACGGGCGTCAGGCGCCGCGCAGCACCGCGCCGGTGCGGGCGACGGCCTCGGCGACGGCCGCCTCGCGGGCCGCGCTCGCCTCGTCGGCGGTCAGCGTCCGGTCCGCGGCGCGGAACCGCAGCGCGTACGCCAGCGACTTCCTGCCCTCACCGACCTGCTCGCCGGTGAAGACGTCGAACAGCCGGATCGCCTCCAGCAGTTCGCCGGCCCCGGAGCGCAGCGCGGCCTCCACGTCGGCGGCCCGTACCTCGGCGTCGACGATCAGCGCGACGTCCTGGGTGGCCACCGGGAAGCCGGAGACCGCCGGACCGTCGACCCGCGCGGCGCCGTCGGCGGCCAGCAGGTCCAGGTCGAGCTCCATCGCACCGGTGCGCTCGGGCAGGCCCATCGCCTTGACGACGCGCGGGTGCAGCTCACCGGCGTGGCCGACCACGCGGTCGGTGCCGGCCACCACCAGCTCGGCGCAGCGGCCCGGGTGCCACGGCATCAGCCGGCCCGGACGCACGGTCAGCTCGACGCCGGCGGCGCGGGCCACCGTACGGGCGGCCTCCACGGCGTCGGCCCAGGTCGCCGGAGCGCCCTTGCCCCACCAGCCGGACGGCAGCCGCTCGCCGGCCAGCGCGACGGCGACCCGGCGCGGCTGGTGCGGCAGCGCGGCGTCCAGCGCCGCCAGCTCCTCGTCGCCCGGCCGGCGGTCGACGGCCGGACGCGGGGCGACCGACAGCTCGTCCTTCGGCAGGAACACCGTGCCCGTCTCGAAGATCGCCAGATCGGTGTTGCCGCGGCCGACGTTGCGGCGCAGCGCCCCGAGCAGGCCCGGCAGCAGCGTGGTGCGCAGCCCCGGCTCCTCGTCGTTGAGCGGGTTGACCAGGGTGACGGTCCGCCGCCGCCGGTCCTCCGGCTCCAGGCCGAGCGCCTCGAAGGAGGCCTCGCCGACGAACGGGTAGTTGTTGACCTCGACGTAGCCCGCGCCGGCCAGCGCGACGCCGACCCGGCGGTGCATCCGCTGGGCCTCGGTCAGGCCCTTGCCCGGCGGGACGGTGGGCATCCGGGCGGGGACGTTGTCGTAGCCCTCCAGCCGGATGACCTCCTCGGCGAGGTCGTACGGGTCGGTGAGGTCGGGGCGCCAGGTCGGCGGGGTGACCTCCAGGACGTCGGCGCCGGAGACCGAGCAGCCGATCTCCTGCAGGCGCCGGGTGACGGTCTCGCGGCCGTACCCGGTGCCGGCGACCCGGTCGGGCAGGTCGGCGGCGATGGTGATGGTGCGCACCGGGTGCGCGGCGGCGATGTCGGTGACACCGGCCTCGGCGGTGCCGCCGGCGATCAGCACCAGCAGGTCGACGGCGCGCTGCGCGGCGGCGCGGGCGGCCTCGGGGTCGACGCCGCGCTCGAAGCGCTTGGACGCCTCGGAGGGCAGCTTGTGCCGCTTGGCGCCGCGGGCGATGGCGACCGCGTCGAAGTGCGCCGCCTCGATGATCACCTCGGTGGTGCCCGGGCCGGCGGCCGGGTCGAGGATCTCGGTGGACGCGCCGCCCATGACGCCGGCCAGGCCGATCGGGCCGCTGTTGTCGCAGATCAGCAGGTCCTCGGCGGACAGCGTGCGCTTCACGCCGTCGAGGGTGGTGAGGCTCTCGCCCTCCTCCGCCCGGCGGACCACGATGGGGCCGTCGACGCGCTGCCGGTCGTAGGCGTGCAGCGGCTGGCCGACCTCCAGCATCACGTAGTTGGTGATGTCGACGGCGAGCGAGATCGGGCGGATGCCCGCCTTCTGCAGCCGGCGCTGGAGCCAGATCGGGGACTTGGCTGCCGGGTCGAGGCCGATGACGGTGCGGGCCACGAAGCGGTCGCAGCCGGCCGGGTCGTTGACCTTCACCAGGTAGCCGAAGGAGTTGGCCGGCGGCACGTCGAGCAGCGCCGGGTCGGCCAGCGGCAGCCCGTAGGCGGCGGCGGCCTCGCGGGCGACGCCGCGCATGGACAGGCAGTAGCCGCGGTCCGGGGTGACGGCGATGTCGAGCACCTCGTCGACGAGCTGGAGCAGCTCGATGGCGTCGATGCCGGGCTCGTACTCGGGCGGGAGCACGATGATGCCGTCGTGGTCGTCGCCCAGGCCGAGCTCGCGGGCCGAGCAGATCATGCCGGCCGAGGTGTGGCCGTAGGTCTTGCGGGCGGCGATCGGGAACGGACCGGGGAGCACGGCGCCGGGGAGCACCACGACGACCTTGTCGCCGACGGCGAAGTTGGTGGCGCCGCAGACGATCTCCTGCGGCTCGCCGGTGCCGTTGGCGTCGCCGACGTTGACGAAGCAGTGCCGGATCGGCTTCTTGAAGCCGGTCAGCTCCTCGATGGAGAGCACCTCGCCGACCACCAGCGGGCCCTTGAGGTCGCCGCCGAGCTGCTCGACGGTCTCGACCTCCAGGCCGGCGCGGACCAGCCGCTCGGCCACGTCGCGACCGGTCTCACCGGCCGGCAGGTCGACGTACTCGCGCAGCCAGGAAAGCGGGACGCGCATCAGATCTCCATCCCGAACGGGAGGGTGAAGCGCACGTCACCCTCGACCATGTCGCGCATGTCGGCGACGTTGTGACGGTTCATCAGGATCCGCTCCAGGCCCAGGCCGAAGGCGAACCCGCTGTAGCGGTTGGGGTCCACGCCGCAGGCGACGAGCACCCGCGGGTTGACCACGCCGCAGCCGCCGAGCTCGATCCAGCCCTCGGAGCCGCAGGTGCGGCAGGGGCGGTCCGGGTTGCCGACCGACGCGCCGCGGCACACGAAGCACTGCAGGTCGATCTCGGCGCTCGGCTCGGTGAACGGGAAGTAGGAGGGCCGCCAGCGCAGCTCCAGGCCGTCGCCGATGAGGGTCGAGACCAGCTGCTCGATGGTGCCCTTGAGGTCGGCGAAGGTGATGCCCTCGTCCACGGCCAGGCCCTCGACCTGGCGGAAGACCGGGGTGTGGGTGGCGTCCAGCTCGTCGGTGCGGTAGACCCGGCCGGGGCAGACCACGTAGACGGGGGGCTCGCGGTGGAGCAGGGTGCGGGCCTGGACCGGGGAGGTCTGGGTGCGCAGCACCACGCCGGAGTCGGCGGAGCCGTCCGGGGCCCGGACGAAGAAGGTGTCCTGCATCGAGCGGGCCGGGTGGTCCGGGCCCAGGTTGAGGGCGTCGAAGTTGAGCCACTCGGCCTCGACCTCGGGGCCCTCGGCGACCTGGTAGCCCATCGCGACGAAGGTGTCCTCGATGCGCTCGGCCAGCGTGGTCAGCGGGTGGCGGGCGCCGCGCGGGGTGCGGTCGTAGGGCAGCGTGACGTCCACCGCCTCCTCGACCAGCACACGGGCGTCGCGCTCGGCCTCCAGTTCGGCCTGCCGCTTGGCGAGCGCCTGGTTGACGGCGCCCCGGGCCTGGCCGATCAGCTTGCCGGCGGCGGCCTTGGCGTGCGGGGGAAGGGCGCCGATCTCGCGGTTGGCGAGGGACAGGGCGGAGCGGTCGCCGGTGTGGGCGACCTTGGCCTGCTTCAGCTCGTCGAGGCTGGTGGCGGCGGCGAACGCGGCGACGGCCCCGTCCCGGGCCGCCTCCACCACCTCGGGCTTGAGGGCCTCGACCTCGACCGGGTCGTACGACTTGTTGGGTGCCGACATCTCTATCTTTCCCGTGCTCCTGCTCGTCCGTGCTCAGGTAAGGGGGCTCGTGCCTTCGCGTCACGCCCGGCGTGGCCGGGGCACGGGCAGCCGTTCTCCGAACCGGGGAGGCGGGGTGTCCGCGGCGCGGCCGCGCGGGGCGTTCCACAACGCCAAAGGTCGAGTGTAGTCGCAGCGCGTTGCGCGGCTGCCGTCAAGCCCGCCCGGCGGACCGACCACTCCATGCCGTGTTCGTCGTTCACGGTTCTTTCAGAGCATGAAGTCGGGCACCCCGGCGGGCAGGACGAATCGGAACCGGGCACCGCCGCCGGGCGCGCGGTCGACGCGGATCGAGCCGCCGTGGGCCTCCACGATGCCCTTGACGATGTAGAGGCCGAGCCCGGTGCCGCCGCGCTTGGAACCGCGCCAGAAGCGGGTGAAGACGCGCGGCACCGCCTCCTCGGGGATACCGCTGCCTTCGTCGCTCACGGTGACCGCTGTGCCTTCCACGATGCGGGGCGGGGTGCCGGGGCGCTCCCAGACGGGTGCCTCGACGACCTCCTTGGCCGGTGCCACCTCGATGGTGACAGTCCCCTCGCCGTGCCGCACGGCATTTTCCAGCAGGTTGGCGAGCACCTGGTCGACCTTGTCGGGGTCGGCCCACAGCACGGTGAGCGGCTCGCGGACCCGGATGTCGAAGCGCTCCTCGGGGATGCCGGTGGCGACCTTGCGCTCGACGTGCCGGCGCACGGCGGCGGCCAGGTCGACGACCTGCTTGCGCAGCTCCAGCCGCCCGGCGTCGATCCGGGAGATGTCCAGCAGCTCGGCGATCAACCGGGTGACCCGGTCGGCGTCGGCGTCCACGGTCTCCAGCATCAGCCGCTTCTGCCCGTCGGTGAACCGCTCCCACTTGGCGAGCAGGGTCGCGGTGAACCCCTTGACGCTGGTGAGCGGCGAGCGCAGCTCGTGCGCGACGGTGGCGATCAGCTCGGCGTGGCTGCGCTCGGTGCGCCGGCGCGCCTCGGTGCCGCGCAGGGCGATCACCAGCCGCTCCAGCGGACCCCCGGGGCGCTCGCGGACGTAGCGGGCGGAGACCAGCACCTCGCGGCCCCCGGGCAGCAGCAGGTTGCGCTCCGGCTGGCCGGTGCGCACGGCCAGGCCGCCGTACGGGTCGGTCAGCTGCCACCAGCGGCGGCCTTCGAGGTCCTCCAGCGGCAGGACGTCCTCCAGCGCGCTGCCGAGCGCGGCCTGCGGGGCGACGCCGGTCAGCCGGACGGCGGCGCGGTTGAAGCAGACCACCCGGCCCAGGGCGTCGGCGACCACCAGGCCGTCCGGCAGGTCGTCCGGGTCGAGCTCCGGCCCGCTTGCGACCATGGGTGTCCTCCCCGATTACCCACCGTGTCTTTCCCCCCACCGAGGCAGACCCTAGCGCCTCACAGCCTCGCGTAATAGGCCATGGCCGACGATTCGCGTCGGATCGGCGCGCGACGGCCGGGTCCACGCGGTGGGGGCGCCTCCCGGCCGCCGGGCCGGGGGCGCGCGCGCCCCGGCGTCGCACGCCCGGCGGGAATCGCCGGCCGCGCCCCGAGGGCCACGACGAGCCGCCGACGCGGGTCGGCGCACGGGTCAGCGTGCGGCGCGGCACCCGCCGGGCGAGCGCTGGGCGCGGGCCGAGGCGTAGAGGCAGACGGCGGCGGCGGTGGCCAGGTTGAGGCTCTCGGCGTGCCCGTGGATCGGGACGCGCACGACCTCGTCGGTCAGTGCGCGGGTCTCCTCCGGGAGCCCCCACGCCTCGTTGCCGAACACCCACGCGCCCGGCGCGCCCAGGGTGCCCTCGTCGAGCTCCTGGTCCAGGTCGCGCTCCCCCGCGCCGTCGGCGGCCAGCACCCGCACCCCGGCCTCGCGCAGCCGGCCGATCGCCTCCTCGACCGGCACGCCGACGGCGACCGGGAGGTGGAAGAGGCTGCCGACCGAGGCCCGGACCGCCTTCGGGTTGTACAGGTCGACGGAGGCGTCGGTGAGCACCACGGCGTCCGCGCCGGCCGCGTCGGCGGTGCGCAGCACGGTCCCGGCGTTGCCGGGGTCGCGGACGTGCGCGAGCACGGCGACCAGCCGCGGGCGGGCGGCGAGGACGTCGGCGAAGGGCGTGTCGATGAAGCGGCAGAGCGCGACGATGCCCTGCGGGGTCACGGTGTCGCAGATGCCGGCGACGACCTCGTCGGTGGCGGTGAGCACCGCCAGCCCCTCGGCGCGGGCGGCCTCGACGATCCCGGCGTGCCGCTCGGCGGCCTCGACGGTGGCGTACACCTCGACGACGGCGTGCTCACCCGAGCCCGGCAACCGCCCGAACGCGATGGCCTCGCGCACGGCCTGCGGGCCCTCGGCGAGGAAGCGGCGTTCCTTGCCGCGCTGGCTCCGCTTGGCGAGCCGCCGGGCCGCGACCACGCGGGGCGAGCGCAGGGAGGTGAGCAGGGGGGTGTCGGTGCTCGACATGATCTCGTCTCTGTGCTGGCCGGCTGGGGGTGACCGGGGTAACGCAAAACCGGACCCGCAGGATCGAGCCTGCGGGTCCGGTCAGCTCAACTCCACTGATCCACTGGTCCAGAGGATCAGGCGGCGTCGGCGGCGGCCTTCGGGGCGTTCACGTCGGCCGGCAGCGCCTTCTGGGCGACCTCGACCAGGGCGGCGAACGCGCCCGGGTCGTTGACGGCCAGGTCGGCCAGCATCTTGCGGTCGATCTCGACGCTGGCGGCCTTCAGGCCCTGCACGAAGCGGTTGTAGGTGATGCCGTTGGCACGGGCCGCAGCGTTGATGCGCTGGATCCACAGCTGACGGAAGTCGCCCTTGCGCTTCTTGCGGTCGTTGAAGTTGTAGACCAGCGAGTGGGTGACCTGCTCCTTGGCCTTGCGGTACAGGCGCGAACGCTGGCCGCGGTAGCCGCTGGCGCGCTCCAGGATGACCCGGCGCTTCTTGTGGGCGTTGACCGCCCGCTTGACGCGTGCCACTTCATTACTCCTTGGGTTGGACCACGGACTACTTCACGTGGTCCGTCATTCGAATGGGTCGGGAAGGATCAGCTGCCCCGCACGCGGCTCGCACCGGGCGGGAGGGCGATCACTTGCCGAGAAGCTTCTTGATCTTCTTGGCGTCGGCGGGGGCCAGCTCGATCGTCCCGGCCAGCTTGCGGGTCAGCGTCGAGGGCTTGTGCTCCAGGAGGTGGCGGCGGCCGGCGCGCTCGCGCAGCACCTTGCCAGAGCCACTGATCTTGAAGCGCTTGCTGGCGCCACTGTGCGTCTTCTGCTTCGGCATTTCGCCGTATCTCCTCGTCGGTCCGTCCACGCCCGCGCGGTGTGCGCCGCGCGGGCGTGAAGGATGGATCTGCGGTGACCGGGCGGGGCGCCCCGTCACCCTGGTGGCCGGTCTCCCGGGCCCTCCTGACCTGGGAAGGTCAGGCGCCCTGGGAGGCCTCGGCCGGCTGCTCGACCGGAGCGGCGGCCTCGGGGGCCTCCGCCTCGGCGGCGGCGTCCTGGGCCTCGGCAGGCTCGGTCAGCTCGGCGGGCTCGGCCGGTTCGGTCAGCTCGGCGGACTCGGCCAGCTCAGCGGCATCGTCTGCATCGTCGGCGAGGTCGGAGCCGGGGGTCCGGCCCTGGCGCTCGGCCTTGCGGGCGTCCGCGAGGGCGCGGGCCTCGGCCATCGCCTCGGTCTTCTTCTTGTGCGGGCCGAGAACCATGATCATGTTACGGCCGTCCTGCTTCGGCGAGGACTCGACGAAGCCCAGGTCCTGGACATCGTCGGCAAGCCGCTGGAGCAGACGGAAGCCCAGCTCGGGGCGGGACTGCTCACGACCGCGGAACATGATCGTGATCTTGACCTTGTCGCCCTGCTTGAGGAACCGGACGACGTGACCCTTCTTGGTGTCATAGTCGTGCGGGTCGATCTTCGGCCGGAGCTTCATCTCCTTGATGACCGTGTGCGCCTGGTTCTTGCGCGCCTCACGGGCCTTCATGGCCGACTCGTACTTGAACTTGCCGTAGTCCATGAGCTTGCACACCGGCGGCCGGGCGGTCGCCGCGACCTCGACCAGGTCGAGGTCGTACTCCTGCGCGAGCTCCAGCGCCTTGGCAAGCGGCACGATGCCGACCTGCTCGCCGCTGGGACCGACGAGTCGCACCTCGGGGACGCGAATCCGGTCGTTGATGCGGGGCTCGGTGCTGATGGGGCCTCCTCGGTTGCACCTTCTGCGATGCGGCCGTCGGACGGCGGTCGCACGTAGTGGACTCGACCACTGGGCGGGGCTTCATTCGTGCTGCGCTGTACCCGGCTCCGTTCGGCCGTTCACACCGCGACACGAAAAAAGCCCCGCTCGGTACAAGCGGGGCTCCACACAACCGGGGGCGGCACCCGGTGAGGGGCGCTGCGGCGACCGTCGGCGCTGGGCGCCCGTCGCGGACCGGACCCGTCGACCGTGAGGCCGATCGGGTGGGAGACTTTCGCGGTTGCCCTCTCGGGCCTCCTGGGTGGAGCCTCCACTTGCTGGCCGGACCTCCGTCAGGACGTCTGGCCGGTCAGTCTCGAAGCATACAGCGCCGAGGGGTCGAACGCCATTCCGCCCTCGCGAGCCCCGGCTTGTACGCTCCCTCTGTACGGACACCGGCACGACGGAACGAGCCCCCCTTGAGCAGCGAGCCCACCCAGAACCCCGCCGCGGACGACCAGGCGATCGGCTTCGACGACCTCACCCGGGACATCGCCGAGGTCCCGGCCGTCGAGGTGATCACCACCGTCGCGGTGCACCTGATGAGCGCCGCCGCCGTGAAGTGCGGCCTCGCCGAGGGCGGCGAGAAGGACAAGGACCTCGACGAGGCCCGCAAGCTCATCACCGCGCTCGCCGGACTGGTCACCGCGGGCGCCCCGGAGATCAGCAACTTCCACGCCGCGCCGCTGCGCGACGGCCTGCGCTCGCTGCAGCTGGCCTTCCGCGAGGCCTCGATCGTCCCGGACGCCCCGGGTGCCGGGCCGGGCGAGAAGTTCACCGGTCCGGTCTACTCCTGAGACCCTCGAACGGCGGCGGGGGACATGCTCACGTGAGCATGTCCCCCGCCGCCGTTCGCCGTCAGCGCCGTCAGCGCCGGTAGAGCGGCTCGCCGGGCAGCCGCGCACTCGCCGGGAGCACCGCCAGGTCGAGGCCGCGGTCCAGCCGCACCCGCAGCACCGGGTCGGCGACCACCGCCTGCCCGACCCGCTGCGCGGCCGCCTGCATCCCGGCCTGGTCCAGCGCCGGGTCGAGGATCACCGCGAGCACCCCGTCCGAGTCCTCGGCCGCCTCCAGCACCCCCGCGATCACCTGCGGCTCGGCCGCCAGCAGCGTCCGGACCGCCTCGCGCACCTCGGGGTCGGCCGCCGGCGGCAGATAGGGCCGGTTCTCCGCCAGCGCGCGCAACCGGGCCCCCGACAGCTGGAACGGCACCGGCCCGGCCGGGTCCACCAGCAGGGTGTCCGCCCGCTCGGAGAAGGCCACCATCGCGGCCTGCGGGGCCGCGGTCGGCGCCGGACGGGCGTCGGCGCGCCAGCGGGCCAGCGACTCCAGCGAGGTGAAGGCCGGCAGCGCGCGCCGGCCGTCGGCCGCCTCCAGCACCGGGACGGCCATGTCGCTGGTCTTCTCGTGCCGGTGCCCGTGCGCGTCCACCTCGACCTCGCCGAGGATCGCCACGATCGGCACCATCAGCCGGGTCGGCGTCAGCGCCGCGAGCACCTCCGGCTCGGCCGCGCGGTCCTGCGCCCAGCGGGCGAGCGCGGCGGTCAGCGCCGGGTCGGCGGCGCCGTCGTCGCCGGAGAAGCCCGGGTCGGGGATGTTCTTGCCGACGAACGCCGGGTTGGAGAAGTCTTTGCGGTCCACCCGGCCGACCCTATGCCACCGGCCCCCTGCTCCCCCACGGACCGAAGGTCCCCCGTCCGCCCCCTACCCGCGGGTAGACCCGCTGTGGCAGTCTGCGCGCATGGCCACGCTCCGAGCCGCCGCCACCGGCGCCGCCCGCCCCGTCACCGCCCCCTCGCCGGCCGCCGACCGCGCCCGCTACGACCGGGCCACCGCCCACCTGGACGGCCCGGTGGCCGTCGTCGACCTGGCCGCCTTCGACGCCAACGCCGCGGACCTGGTGCGCCGGGCCGCCGGCAAGCCGATCCGGGTGGCCAGCAAGTCGGTGCGCTGCCGCGCCCTGCTGGAGCGGGCGCTGGCGGTGGAGGGCTTCGCCGGGGTGATGAGCTACACCCTGGCCGAGTCGCTCTGGCTGGCCCGCGCCGGGCTGGACGACATCCTGCTCGCCTACCCCTCCAGCGACCGGGCCGGCTTCGCCGAGCTGACCGCCGACCCCGGGCTCGCCGCCGCCGTCACCGTGGTGCTGGACGACCCCGCCCAGCTGGACCTGGTCGACGCCGTCCGGGCCGGCACCGCCGAGGTGCGGGTCTGCCTGGAGCTGGACACCACGCTGCAGCTGCTCGGCGGGCGGGTGCGGGTCGGCGCCCGCCGCTCCCCGCTGCGCACCCCCGAGGACGTCGCCGCCTTCGCCGAGCTGGTGCAGCGCCGCCGGGGCTTGCGGGTGGTCGGGCTGATGGCCTACGAGGGGCACGTCGCCGGGGTGGGCGACGCGGTGCCCGGGCGGCCGGTGCGCTCCGCACTGGTGCGGATGATGCAGGCCCGGGCGCGGACCGAGCTGGCCGAGCGCCGGGCGGCCACCGTGCGGATGCTGCGCCGGGTGGCCGAACTGGAGTTCGTCAACGGCGGCGGCACCGGCAGCGTCGAGTCGACGGTGGCCGAGCGCGCGGTGACCGAGGTGGCGGCCGGGTCCGGGCTCTACCAGCCGCAGCTGTTCGACCACTACCGGGCCTTCCGCGGCCGCCCGGCCGCGCTGTTCGGCCAGCCCGTCGTGCGCCGCCCCGGGGTGGGCGTGGTGACCGTGCTCGGCGGCGGCTACCCGGCGTCCGGCGCGGCCGGCCCGGACCGCTCCCCCGTGCCCTACCTTCCGGCGGGGCTGCGCTACGACCCGATGGAGGGGGCCGGCGAGGTGCAGACCCCGCTGCTCGGCGCGGCGGCGGACGACCTGCTGATCGGCGACCGGGTCTGGTTCCGGCACGCCAAGGCGGGGGAACTCTGCGAGCGGTTCGCCGAGTTGCACCTCGTGGAGGGGGACGCGGTGGTGCGCACGGTGCCGACCTACCGGGGCGAGGGGCACACCTTCCTCTGATCCGCGCGCCCGCGCCCGGTGGCCGTTCCACTACCGTGGGAGCGCAATCCGGAACGGTGAGAGGGGGAGGCCGTGGAGGCCGAGATCGCGCAGCTGGTGACCACGGGTGCCACGACGGTGGTCGGACTGATGGCCACCGAGGCCTGGACGCAGCTGCGTTCACGGCTCGCGGGCCTGCTGGGGCGCGGCCGGGACGCCGAGGAGGTGTCCGCCGAGCTGGAGGAGATCCGGGTCGAGCTGGTCCGGGCGAACGGCGACACCGAGCTGGTCGACGACCAGACCGCGGAGGTGCGCAACCGGATCCGCCGGGCGCTGCGCGAGGACCCGCAGGCGGCGATGGAATTCCGCTCCCTCCTGGTGGAGTTCACCAAGGGGACGACCAACATCACGGTGTACAACAACACGATCACCGGCGGGACGCACCACGGCAACGTGTTCCAGGTGGGTCGACTCGGCCGGAACTACCAGGCCCCGCCGCCCGGATCCGACACGAACTGACCGGATCGGCCGCCCGGAGCGCCGGGGAACCTTGGCCGGACCTTAAGAGGGCCCGATGGGATGCCTAACCCAGGCACCCCATCGGGCCTTTGCGCTGTTCACGGGCCTACATTCCGTCAAAAAGTGGCCCACAACGCGCTATTGCCAGCTGGTCTAGTCCAATCATACGCTCAGCGCAGGGGCCGCACGCCGGGTCGGCCGGTCCCTCGGGCAGACGTGCCCGGCAATCCCCCCACACAGCCTCGACCCGGTTCACGGTCAAGGAGTCCCCACCCCATGTCCATCAAGCGAACCGCCATGTCCGTCGGCGTCATCGGCGCCGCGTTCCTCTCCGTCTCGGCGGCCGGCATCGGCACCGCCGGCGCGCACGGTACCGTCACCAACCCGGTCAGCCGCGTCGCGGCCTGCTACGCGGAGGGTCCGGAGACCCCCAAGTCGCAGATCTGCAAGGACGTCGTCGCGCTGGGCGGCACCCAGCCGCTGTACGACTGGAACGAGGTCAACCTCCCCAGCGTCGCCGGCAACCACCAGGCGCAGATCCCGGACGGCAAGCTCTGCTCCGCCGGCCGTGACAAGTACAAGGCGCTGGACCTGCCGCGCGCCGACTGGCCGGCCAGCCCGGTCACCGCCGGCAAGGTCGACTTCAAGTTCCGCGTCACCGCCCCGCACCAGGGCAACCAGACCATCTACATCACCAAGCAGAGCTGGGACCCGACCCAGCCGCTGAAGTGGTCCGACCTCGACGCGGTCCCGGTCGCGCAGGTGCCCACCTCCCGCACCTCCGACAACGGCTACTACAACTACAGCGGCACCCTGCCGCAGCGCACCGGCCGCCAGCTGCTCTACATGGTGTGGCAGCGCACCGACAGCCCGGAGGCCTTCTACAGCTGCTCCGACCTCGACTTCGGCAAGGGCGCCACCACCGCCGGCGCGGTGTCGGCGCTCGCCGCCCAGGCCCCGGCCGCGCCCAGCGAGGCGCAGATCGCCGCCGACCAGTCCAAGTCCACCGTCGCCCACCACGGGCACGGCGGCAACGCCGAGGAGCCCGCCGGCCGGGTCGTCGCGGCCGACAGCGCGGCGGTGGGTGGCGGTTCCGCCACCGGTCCGCTGCTGCTCGCCGGTGCCGCCGCGATCGGCGTCGGCTGGGCCGGCATGGTGCTCCGGCGCCGTCGGGTCGAGGCTGTGCGACACGACGGCTGACCGCCGGAAGCCGGGGCCGGGCCGCTCCATCCCCCGTTCGGCCCCGCCCCGGCCGATCCACCCCCTGTGAAAGACGGCGGCCGGCCCGGCAGGTGTTCCGGGCGGGCCGCCGCCGTGCGTGAGCCGAACCGTGGCGCGTCAGGTGTTCGAGGTACCGCTGCCGCCGCCGTCCGGGCCGCCGGGCAAGCCCGGGATCGCCGGCACCTTGCCGCTGTAGTCGTTGATGCCCTTGACGATGGTGTCCATCACCGCGACGTCCGGCGCCTTGGCCGCGATGTCGAAGCCCAGGTGCACCGAGACCAGGGACTTGCCGTCGGCGGACGGGAAGACCACGGTCTGCACGTAGCCGTCGTTGCCCTTGACGGCGTCCACCTTCCAGCGGACCAGGTAGCCGTCCCGGCCGTCCACCTTGACCGCCTCGGACTTGAGCTCCTCGTGCGAGGCGATCTCGTTGTAGGAGTCCTTGGCCGCCTTCTCGATGTCGGCCTTGGCCGCCGCCTGCGCGTCGGTGCCGCCGCCGTCGATCCGGCCGGTGTTGGCGCCGCCCAGCGAGCAGGTGCCGCCGCCCTCGCAGTCGTAGGAGCCGATGCTGAGCGCGGCGTAGCCGTCGCGGGTGGTGCCGCCCTCCCAGCCGGCGGGGACGGGCAGGACGAGCCGGTTGACCACGTCGACGGCCTGGTCGCTGCCGGTGCCGCGGCCGTTCCCGCCGTTGCCGTTCCCCTTGCCCTGGCCGCCGTTGCCGTTGCCGTTGCCTCCGGGGCCGTTGCCGTTGCCTCCGGGGCCGTTGCCGTTGCCTCCGGGGCCGTTGCCGTTGCCGTTGTCGCCCGGGCCGCCGAAGCCCGGCAGCCCGCGCCAACTGCCGTCGCCGTCCGGCCCGGCCGCGTCGGAGGAACGCGCGGCGCGGTGCCGGTCGCCGTGGTCGTCCGTCGCCAGGTAGGTGACGCCCGAGCCGACGCCGAGGCCGAGCACGGCCGCCACCGCCGCCGCGATCACCACCTTGGACGGCTTGCGCCGCTGCTTCGGCGCGGGCGGCACCGGCGAACCGTAGGCGGTGCCGAAGGGGGGCGGCTCCGGGTAGCGGACCGACGGCCCGCTCTCCAGCACCTCCCCCTCCAGCACCTGGGGTCCGGCGGCCTCCTCCGGCCCCGGAGCGCCGGCCGCCGGGGCCTGCGGCGGCGGTGCGTCCGAGGGTGCGGGCCGGGTACTGACCGTCCACCCCTTGCCGTCCCACCAGCGCTGCGGTCTCGGGTCGCTGGTGATGTCCTTCGGGTCCGGGTACCACCCGGCGGGGATCTGCTCACTCACACCAGAGAATCTAGGCGCAGCCGGATAAGCGCGAAATCAGCTGGACCCCGGATTCCCGGCCTTTTCGATGAGATTACGGTGAGAAGGTGAGCGCCCCGGCCGGGCGGCACCGCCGGGCGGCACGGGAGCCCGCGCCGCTCGGCGGGTACCGGCTCAGGCGCCCGGCGCCTCGGGGTTGAAGGTGAACTGCTGGTTGTAATAGCTGCCGCCCGCCCCCCAGAGGATCACGGGAGCACCGTCGTCCGTGCTCACACCGGCGACGTCGAACACGAGTTTCAGCGCGGACGAGCTGCCGATGGCGAGGGACTGCAGCTCAGAGATCCGGTTGAACCCCTCCCACTTCTGGTTGGCGCCGCCGTGGCAGGTCCACTGGCCCACCTGAACCCCGGGCTGGAAGTTCCAGCCCGGGACCTCCAGGCACCTGCCGCTGTGCACGTTGACGATGGTGCCGTCGCCGTTGAAGCGCCACTTCTGGTTGTCGCCGCCGGTGCAGTTCCACTGGCGGAGCGGCGCGCCGTCGTCGGTCCGCCAGTCGGCGATCTCCAGGCACTTGCCGCTGTGCACCGCCCGGACCTCCACGTCGTACCCGATGTCGATGATCGGGTGCGCCGACGCGGGTGCGGCGGAGACGAGCGCGGCACCGGCGGCGAGCGTGACGGCGGCGGCGGTGCCGGAGAGCCGGCGCACGATGGACGAGTGGGTCATCCTGTTCCCCCCTGGAACGTTGACCGGCGCGGGTGGATCCCGCGGCCTTCGCATGACAAGACCCGCGCCACCCCAGGAGGGTTGTACTCGAACTTCGGAGAAGTTTCGCAGTCGGACCACCGGGGCCCGCCAAGGGCTACAGCGGTGTCACGTAGGCGCCGGCGATGCCCCCGTCGACCAGGAACTCGCTCGCCGTGATGAACGAGGAGTCGTCGCTGGCGAGGAAGGCCACCGCGGCGGCGATCTCCTCCGGGCGGGCGAACCGGCCCAGCGGGATGTGCACCAGCCGGCGGGCCGCGCGCTCCGGGTCCTTGGCGAACAGCTCGCGCAGCAGCGGGGTGTCCACCGGCCCCGGGGACAGGGCGTTGACCCGGATCCCCTCCCGCGCGAACTGGACGCCCAACTCGCGGGACATCGCCAGCACTCCGCCCTTGGAGGCGGTGTAGGAGATCTGCGAGGTCGCGGCGCCCATCCGGGCCACGAAGCTCGCGGTGTTGATGATCGACCCGCGCCCGTGCCGGCGCATGTACGGCAGCGCCGCCTTGCAGCAGAGGTAGACCGAGGTCAGGTTGACCTCCTGGACCCGGCGCCAGGCGTCCAGTTCGGTGGTGAGGATGGAGTCGTCCTCCGGCGGCGAGATGCCGGCGTTGTTGAAGGCGACGTCCACGCCGCCGAAGGTCTCGTAGGCCTCGTCGAAGAGCGCCTCGACCATCGCCGGGTCGGTGACGTCGGTGTGCACGAAGAGGCCGCCGACCTCCTCGGCCGCCGCCTTGCCGGTGGTCTCGTCGATGTCGGCGCAGACCACCTTCGCGCCCTCGGCGGCGAGCCGGCGGGCCGAGGCCAGGCCGATCCCGCTGCCCGCGCCGGTGATCACGGCCGTCCGGCCGACCAGCCGGCGGCAGACCGGCGCGGCGGGCTGGGCCGCCTTCTCCGACCTCTCGGACGCGCGGGGGTGGTGGGACTGGTGGGTCACCGGGTGCTCCTACTCCTCGGTCCGGATGAAGACGTTCTTGGTCTCGGTGAAGTGCGCCAGCGCCTCCGGCCCCAGCTCGCGGCCGACCCCGGACTCCCCGAAGCCGCCGAACGGCGTCCAGTACCGCACCGAGGCGTGCGAGTTGACCGACAGGTTGCCCGCCGCGACGCCCCGGGCCATCCGCAGCGCCCGGCCGAGGTCGCGGGTCCAGATCGAGCCGGACAGGCCGTACCGGGTGGCGTTGGCGAGCCGCAGGGCGTCCGCCTCGTCGGTGAACGGCAGGACGACCGCGACCGGGCCGAAGATCTCCTCGGTGACCGCCGGGACGTCCTCCCGGGTGGGCGCCAGCACCGTCGGCGGGTACCAGGAGCCGGGCCCGTCCGGCACCGTGCCGCGGGCCAGCACCGGCAGTTCGGGCGTCACGTAGGACGCCACCCGGCGGACCTGCTCGGCCGAGATCAGCGGGCCGAGCGCGGTGCGCGGGTCGGCCGGGTCGCCGGTGCGGATCCGCTCGACCGCGGGCAGCAGCAGCGCCAGGAAGTCGTCGTAGGCCTCGCGTTGGACCAGGATCCGGCTGCGGGCGCAGCAGTCCTGGCCGCTGTTGTCGAGGAAGGACATCGGGTCGGCGGCGCCTTCGAGGTCGGCGTCGGCGAAGACGATGCTGGGGCTCTTGCCGCCGAGTTCGAGGGTGACCCGCTTGGCCCGGGCCGCGCAGCGGGCGGCGACCTCCTTGCCGACCTCGGTCGAGCCGGTGAAGACGATCTTGCGCACCGCGGGGTGATCGACCAGGGCCCGGCCGGTCACCGGCCCGGCGCCCGGCACCACCTGGAACAGGCCCTCCGGCAGCCCTGCGGCGAGGGCGAGTTCGGCCAGCCGCAGCGCGGTGAGCGGGGTCGCCTCGGCGGGCTTGAGGAGGACGGCGTTCCCGGCGGCCAGCGCGGGGGCGAAGCCCCAGGCGGCGACCGGCATCGGGAAGTTCCACGGGGCGATCACCCCGACCACCCCGACCGGCTCGTGGAAGGTGACGTCCAGCCCGCCGGCCACCGGGATCTGCCGCCCGGTCAGCCGCTCCACTCCCCCGGCCGCGTACTCCAGCAGGTCGCGGACGTTGCCCGCCTCCCAGGTGGCGTTGCCGATGGTGTGGCCGGCCTCGGTGACCTCCAGCCCGGCCAGTTCGGGGACGTGCACCTCCACCTGGTCGGCGAACCGGCGCAGCAGCCGGGCCCGTTCGCCGGGGGCGAGGGCGGCCCAGCCGCGCTGTGCCTCGACGGCGCGCCGCACCGCGGCGTCCAGCTGCCCGGGGGTGGTGTCGGGGACGCTGCCGAGGACCTCGCCGGTGGCGGGGTTGCGGACGGCGCGGGCACCGGTCCCGGCCCCGTCCTCGGCCTCGTCCGCGGTGAAGGTGACGGTGTCGATGGTGCTCACATCCGCTCGAAGGATCGGTAGCGCTCCCAGTCGGTGATCGCGCTGTCGTAGGCGGCCTGCTCGACCCTGGCCATGTGCAGGTAGTGCTCGACCACGTCGTCCCCGAAGGCGGCGCGGGCGAGTTCGCTGGTGCCCCACAGGTCGGCCGCCTCGCGCAGCGAGCCGGGCACCCGGACGTAGTCCTCGACGGCGTAGGCGTTGCCGAGGCAGGGGGCGGGCAGCTCCAGCTTCCGCTGGATCCCGTGCAGTCCGGCGGCGATCATGCCGGCCACCGCCAGGTACGGGTTGACGTCCCCGCCGGGCACCCGGTTCTCCATCCGCAGCCAGGCGCCGTGCCCCACCACCCGCAGGGCGCAGGTCCGGTTGTCCCGGCCCCAGGCGACGGCGGTCGGGGCGAACGAGCCCGGGCGGTAGCGCTTGTAGGAGTTGATGTTCGGCGCGTACAGCAGGGTGAACTCGCGCAGCGCGGCCAGCTGTCCGGCCAGGAAGTGCCGCATGGTGTCGGTCATCCGGCCGTCCGCGCCCGCGAACGCCGGGGCGCCGACGGCGTCGCGCAGCGACAGGTGGATGTGGCAGCTGTTGCCCTCGCGCTGGTCGTACTTGGCCATGAAGGTGAGCGCGCAGCCGAGTTGGGCGGCGATCTCCTTGGCCCCGGTCTTGTAGACGCTGTGCTGGTCGCAGGTGGTCAGCGCGTCGGCGTAGCGGAAGGCGATCTCGTGCTGGCCGAGGTTGCACTCGCCCTTGGCGGACTCCACCACCAGGCCGGCGCCGGCCATCTCGGTGCGGATCCGGGACAGCAGCGGTTCGACCCGGGCGGTGCCGAGCAGCGAGTAGTCGGCGTTGTAGAGGTTGGTCGGGGTCAGTCCGCGGTAGCCGCCCTGCCAGGCCTGCTCGTAGGTGTCGCGGAAGACCAGGAACTCCAGCTCGGTGCCGATGTCGGCGGCCAGGCCGTGCTCCGCCAGCCGGGCGATCTGGCGCTGCAGCAGTTGGCGGGGCGCGGCGGCCACCGGGTGGCCGCCGCGGCCGGCCAGGTCGGCGGTGACCTGGGCGGTGCCCGGCTGCCAGGGGGTCAGCCGCAGGGTGGACAGGTCGGGGCGCATGGCGAAGTCGCCGTAGCCGGTCTCCCAGGAGGAGAGCGCGTAGCCGTCCACGGTGTTGAGCTCGACGTCGACGGCGAGCAGGTACTCGCAGGCGTCGGCGCCGTGCTCGGCGACCTCGTCCAGGAAGAAGCGGGCGGCGAAGCGCTTGCCCTGGAGGCGGCCCTGCATGTCGGTGAAGCCGAGGGCGACGGTGTGGACCTCGCCGGCGTCGACCAGGGCGCGCAGCTCGTTCAGGGTCAGCGGGGCGCGGCGCGGCAGGGTGCCGGGGGCGGTACCGGGCTCGGGCCCGGCGCCGCCGGGCGCGGTGGTGCGGTCGGGCATGGCGGACACCCTCCTCCTCGATCACGCAGCGAGATCAAGCGGTCACAGCGAACCGTACGGCCTGCCGCGGAGAGCATGGAAGAGGGCGGGCGGGTGTGGCGCGCCGACAGGCGAGGTTGACGGGGGATCAGGCGGTGCGGGAGGAGAATGCGCGCCATGGAACGCAGGCCTTTTGTCGGCGTCAGCACCTATCTGGTGGACGCGAGTTGGAGCGACTGGCGGGACCGCCGGGTGGCCCTGGTGCCCCAGCGGTACACCGCCTACGTGCAGGACTCGGGCGGGGTCGCGGTGCTGCTGCCGCCGGACGCCCCCGAGCGCGCGCCGGAGGTCCTCGCGCGGCTGGACGCCCTGGTCATCGCGGGCGGGCCGGACATCGACCCCGCCTACTACGGGCAGCCGCCGCACCCGCTGAGCGACATCGACGCGGTGGAGCGGGACGTCTGGGAGAGCGCGCTGCTGCGCGCGGCGCTGGCGGCCGGGATGCCGCTGCTGGGGATCTGCCGGGGCATGCAGGTGCTCAACGTGGTGTGCGGGGGCACGCTGATCCAGCACCTGCCGGACGTCGTCGAGGTGGACGTGCACGCCGGCTCGCCCGGCCGGTACGGGACGCACCTGGTGCGGCCGGTGCCGGGGACGCTGCTGGGCGGGCTGCTGCAGGAGCCGGAGCTGAGCGTGCCGACCTTCCACCACCAGGCGGTGGACCGGCTGGGCACGGGGCTGCGGGTGAGCGCGCACGCGCCGGACGGGACGGTGGAGGCGGTGGAGGGGCCGGGGTTCACGCTCGGGGTGCAGTGGCATCCGGAGCAGGGCGAGGACCTGCGGGTGATGCAGGCGCTGGTGCGGGCGGCGACGGCGGCGCGGTCGGTGCAGCTGGAGCCGGTGGAGGTGGGGTAGCCCCGCCCCGGGGACCCGCTCAGGGCAGGGGACCCGCTCAGGGCAGGGGCAGTCCGGCCGCCGTGGCGATCACCCCGGCCACGCCGGCGGCCAGCAGGGCGAGCACCACCCCTCGCCGGGCGGCCACCAGCCAGAGCAGCGCGAAGGCCAGCACGACCCCCTGCCAGCCGGTGCCGAGCGCGGCGGCGAGCGGCAGGGCCGAGCCGGCGATGGCGCCGATCACCGCCGGGCCGGCGCCGGTGAGGAAGTCCTGCACCCGCCGGTCGGCCCGCAGCCGGTCGAAGTGCCGGCCGCCGAGGATCACGAAGAGGAAGGACGGCGCGAAGGCGACCGCCGCGGCGAGCAGCCCGCCGGCGATCCCGGCGGCCGCGTAACCGACCACGGCGACGGTCTGCACCACCGGCCCGGGGGTGACCTGGCCGAGGGCGACGGCGTTGAGGAACTGTCCGTCGGTCATCCAGTGGTACCGGTCGACGGCGTCGTCGTGCATCAGCGGGATGATCACGAACCCTCCTCCGTAGGAGAGCGCGCCCACCTTGAACGCCACCCAGGCCACCGCGCCGAGCCCGCCGAGCGCGGGGAGCCCGGCGGCGAGCGGCAGCAGGCCGGCCCGTGGACGGCGGGGGCGTTCGCGGCCCGGTCCGCCGCTCTCCCCCGGCCCCCTCCCGCGCGCCCGGACCGCGATCTCGGCCAGGCCGGAGGCGATCAGCACCAGGACCAGCCAGGGCCCGGTCAGCACGGCCGCCAGCGCCCCGGCGAGCGCGTACCCGCCCCAGCGGGCGCGGGCGGCGCGGCCCCGGCCGGCCCGGGTGAAGCTCGCGGGGAGCAGTGAGGTGGCGGCCTGCACGGCGACCGCCGGGACGGCCGCACCCGCGCCGGCGGCCGCGCCGAGCACCCATCGCGGCGGGTCGCCGGCCAGGAACAGCACCGCGAGGGCGAGGATCAGCGCCAGCCCGGGCGCGATGAAGCAGGCCCCGCCGACCAGCGCGCCCGGGACGCCGCGCAGCCGCCAGGCGGTGAGGATCGCGAGCTGGGTGGAGGCCGGTCCGGGCAGCAGGTTGGTCGCCGCGACGCCGTCCTCGAACTCCTCCGGGGAGAGCCACTTGCGCCGCTCCACGCAGAGCCGGCGCAGCAGCAGGATGTGCGCGGGCGGTCCGCCGAAGCCGGTGATGCCGATCCGGCCCCATGCGCGGGCGATCGTGCCCAGGCTCACCCGTCCGGTCGTCTCCATGTGCGTCTCCCCTGTTCAGCGGCGGCGCGACGATACCGGACGGGGGTTACCGCGCGGCAATGACAACGGTCTCCAGTGCAGCCTTTGGATCTTCGTCGGATCTGCGGTTCACTTCGAATGCGGGGCGGTCGCCCGCCCCGCCCCTTACCCGTGCGTTCATGTGTTCCAGGAGAGGACTTCGATGGTCGGCCACGAGCACTCCCACCATGATCATGAGCATGACCAGAAGCAGGCTCACGGCGGCCACGGTGGTCACGGCGGCCACGGCGGTCACTCGCACGGTGTCTCCGCCGACGCCGACCGCCGCTGGCTGGTGAGCGCGCTCGCGCTGATCGTGGTGTTCATGGCCGGCGAGGTGGTGGTCGGCTTCGCCGCCCAGTCGCTGGCGCTGATCTCGGACGCCGCGCACATGCTCACCGACGCCGCCTCGATCGTCCTCGCGCTGGTCGCCATGCGGCTGGCCGCCCGCCCGGCGCGCGGCGGCTACACCTACGGTCTCAAGCGCGCCGAGATCCTCTCCGCGCAGGCCAACGGCGTGACCCTGCTGGTGCTGTCCGCCTGGCTCGGCTACGAGGCGATCAGCCGGCTGTTCGAACCGCCGGAGGTGACCGGTTCGCTGGTCCTGGTCACCGCGCTGATCGGGATCGTGGTGAACCTGGCCGCCACCTGGTGCATGTCCAAGGCCAACCGCAGCTCGCTGAACGTCGAGGGCGCCTTCCAGCACGTCCTGACCGACCTGTACGCGTTCATCGCCACCGCCGTGGCCGGTGTGGTCATGGTGACCACCGGCTTCGCCCGGGCCGACTCGATCGCCTCCCTCATCGTGGTCGCGCTGATGCTGAAGGCGGGCGTCGGCCTGGTCCGCGACTCCGGGCGGATCTTCCTGGAGGCCGCGCCCGCCGGCGTCGACCCGGACGCGGTCGCCGACCGGATGGTCGCCCAGCCGCTGGTCGAGGAGATCCACGACCTGCACATCTGGGAGATCACCTCCGGGCAGCCCGCGCTCTCCGCGCACATCCTGGTCACCCCGGGCGGCGACTGCCACGCGGTGCGGCGCGGACTCCAGCGCCGGCTCGCCGACGAGTACGGCATCACCCACAGCACCCTCCAGGTCGACCACGTCGGCGAGGACGAGGCCGGCGCGCTGCTGCAGATCACCACGCCCGGCGACCTCACCCCCGAGCACTGCGCCGACGCCCACGGCCCCGTCCACCGCGCCGGGCCGCACGAGCACTAGGAGGCCCTCCGTGTCCGCCCGGTACGGCATGATCGGAGGCGTGACCGCACCCCGCCTGATGCTGCTCGACTCCGCCAGCCTCTACTTCCGGGCCTACTTCGGCGTACCGGACACCCTGCGCTCGCCGCAGGGTGAGCCGGTCAACGCCGTCCGGGGCCTGCTGGACTTCATCGCCCGGCTGGTCCACGACCACCGGCCCGACCAGCTGGTCGCCTGCATGGACGCCGCCTGGCGCCCCCAGTGGCGGGTGGACCTCATCCCCTCCTACAAGACCCACCGGGTCGCCGAGGCCGCGACGGACGGCGAGGAGGAGGTGCCGGACACCCTCGCCCCGCAGGTCCCGGTGATCGAGCAGGTGCTGGACGCGCTCGGCATCGCCCGGATCGGTTCCCCCGGCTACGAGGCGGACGACGTGATCGGCACGCTCACCGCGCAGGCCAGCGGGCCGGTACAGATCGTCACCGGCGACCGCGACCTGTTCCAACTGGTCGACGACGCCCGCGAGATCACCGTGCTCTACCCGGTCAAGGGCATGGGCAACCTCCAGGTCACCGACGACGCGCTGCTGCTGGAGAAGTACGGCGTGCGCGGCGCCCAGTACGCCGACCTGGCCGCCCTGCGCGGCGACCCGAGCGACGGCCTGCCCGGTGTGAAGGGCATCGGCGAGAAGACGGCGGCCCAGCTGATCCACGAGTACGGCGACCTGTCCACGATCCGCGCCGCCGCCCAGGACATCGGCTCCAAGCTGACCCCGGCCCGGCGCCGCAACCTCCTGGAGGCCTCGGCCTACCTGGACGTCGCCCCCACCGTGGTCCGGGTCGCCACCGACGCCCCGCTCCCCGACTTCGACCCCGCCGTGCCGAACGAACCGCTCGACCCGATGACCCTGGAGTCCCTCTCCGCCCGCTGGAACCTCGGCACCTCCCTGGACCGCGTCCTGGAGACCCTCACCGCCCGCTGACGCGACACCCCCGCGCGGCGGCCCCGTCCGCTCGCCCCTGCTCCGCCCGGCGCCGCGCATCAGCCGCCGTGCCGACCGGCACCACCGGGAGTGGGAAGTCGGCCCCGTCGACTTCCCACTCCGCCCCGGGCTTGGTCAGTGCTGCAAAGGGACATCGGCCCGATCCTCAGCGGATCAACAGCCGGATGACGATGTTCCGGCGGTCCCCTCGCCAGGCGCAAGGGGACCGCCAGGGGTAGGGCGCGTCAACCCCGAACGGCTGCACGGTGCCTGACGAGCTGGGCAGGCCGGGGCCTCGGGAGTGGAAAGTCGGGCAGGCCGACTTCCTGCTCCGCACGTCCCGATCCACGTTGCAGTCGGTGGCACTCGCTCGGTCCGAGCGAGTGCCACCGAGGTTTGGCCTTCGGCGACCCCTTGCGTGGAGCGCAGGGCCGCCGCATCGACTGTCTGGTGCCGTCGCGCCGTCTCAGGTGGGGCCGAGGAGTGGGAAGTCGGCCTCGTCGACTTTCCACTCCGCCCGCCCTTGCCCCGAGGGAGGAGGACCGGCATTGGTGGCTGCCCCTCGCTCGAACCGAGCGAGGGGCAGCGGCCGAGGTCAGGTGGGGTGGTCACGGTGGAGAGCTGCGGAGTGGGAAGTCGGAACGGCCGACTTCCCACTCCGCATCGGGCGCTCCGAAGAGGCCAACCCGGCCGCCTCACCCACCGCGGCCCAGCCGGCAACAGAAAGGGCGGCAAGGCGCAGCCGAAACCGCACGGGCGAAGCCCCCGGCCAGCGGCAAGGCACAGCCGAAGCCGCACGGGGCGGCCGTGCGGTGCCCGGGCTTCGAGAGGCTCGAAGCCCGGGCGCCGGCGGGGTCAGCTGACGGAGGAGTAGGCGATGATGCCGCGGCGGAGGCCGTCGATGGCCTTGCGGGCGGTCTTGCGGAGGTCGGCGTCCTCCCCCGCGGCGTCCTGGATCTGGCCGAGGACGTCGATCAGCTGCTTCGTCCAGCGGACGAAGTCGCCGGCCGGCATGTCGGCGTCGCGCAGGACGGAGTCCAGGGAGTGGCCGAGCGCCCAGCGGTAGGCGGCCCAGGCGAAGCCGAGGTCGGGTTCGCGCTGGCCGACGCCCTCCGCGGTGTTGATGCGGTGCTGCTCCTCCAGGGCGTCGAGGTGGCCCCAGATGCGGACCATCTGGCCGAGGGCGGTCTTCGCCGCGCCCTCGGGGACCCGGGGGGCGGTGGCGTCGTCGGACTGGCGGGCCTCGTAGACCAGCGCGGAGGCGCAGGCGGCGAGTTCGGCGGCGGCGAGGCCGCTCCAGACGCCCTCGCGGATGCACTCGGAGGCGAGCAGGTCGAGTTCGCCGTAGAGCCGGCCGAGCCGCCTGCCGTCGTCGGTGACGGCGTCGCCGCTGAGGTAGCCGAGGTCGGCGAGCAGCCCGCAGACCCGGTCGAAGGTGCGGGCGATGGTGTGCGTGCGGGAGCGCATCCTGCGTTCCAGCAGCTCGGTGTCGCGGTGCAGCCGGTGGTAGCGCTCGGACCAGCGGGCGTGGTCCTCGCGCTGGTCGCAGCCGTGGCACGGGTGCTGGCGCAGGACGGTGCGCAGCCGGCCGATCTCGGGGTCGTCGGCGGCGGCCGCGCGGCCGCGCCGGAACCGCTCGGGCTCCACGTGGCCGGCCTTGGTGCGCAGCGCGGAGGCGAGGTCGCGGCGGGACTGCGGGCTGCGCGGGTTGAAGGACTTGGGGATGCGCAGCCGATCGATCGCGGCGACGGGGTGCGGGAAGTCGATCATCGCGAGCCGCTTGACCTGCCGCTCGGCGGTGAGCACCACGGGGCGCGGCCCGTCCTGGTAGTCGGGGTGGCGCGGGCCGCCGCGCGGCGAGCGGCTGACGGGCGGCAGGCCGGGGTCGAGGACGAGCGCGAGGCCGGCGAACTTGCCCGTCGGCACGTGGATGACGTCGCCGGGCTTGAGCTGCTCGATGGACTCGATCGCGGCGGAGCGGCGCTGGCTGCTGCCCTCGCGGGCGAGTTCGTTCTCCCGGTCCTTGAGCTGCCGCCGCAGCGACATGTACTCCTCGAAGTCGCCGAGGTGGCAGGTCATGGACTCGCGGTAGCCCTCCAGCCCCTCCTCGTTGCGCTGGACCTGGCGGGCGATGCCGACCACCGAGCGGTCGGCCTGGAACTGCGCGAAGGAGGTCTCCAGCAGTTCGCGCGAGCGGTGCCGGCCGAACTGGGAGACCAGGTTGACGGCCATGTTGTAGGACGGCCGGAACGAGGACTTCAGCGGGTAGGTGCGGGTGCCGGCGAGGCCGGCCAGCGCCTCCGGGTCGAGGCCGCGCTGCCAGAGCACCACGGCGTGGCCCTCGACGTCGATGCCGCGCCGCCCGGCCCGGCCGGTGAGCTGGGTGTACTCGCCGGGGGTGATGTCGGCGTGGGTCTCGCCGTTCCACTTGACGAGCTTCTCCATGACGACGGAGCGCGCGGGCATGTTGATGCCCAGCGCCAGGGTCTCGGTCGCGAAGACGGCCTTGACCAGGCCCTTCACGAACAGCTCCTCGACGACCTCCTTGAACCGCGGCAGCATGCCGGCGTGGTGGGCGGCGATGCCGCGCTCCAGGCCGTCCAGCCACTCGAAGTAGCCGAGGACGTGCAGGTCCTCGTCGGGGATGTCGGCGCAGCGCTCCTCGACGAGGGCGCGGACCCGGGCGCGGTCGCCCTCCTTGTTGAGGCGCAGGCCGGAGGAGAGGCACTGCTGGACGGCGGCCTCGCAGCCGGCCCGGCTGAAGATGAAGGTGATGGCGGGCAGCAGGCCCTCGGCGTCGAGCCGGTCGATGACGTCGACGCGGCCCGGGGTCCAGACCCGGCCGGGGCGGCCATTCGGCATCGAGCGGCCGCGGCCGCGGGCGAACTTGTCACGCGGGTTGCGGTCGAGTTCGCTGCGGGCGAGGCGGACGAGTTCGGGGTTGACGGCCTTGCCGGGGTTGCGCTGGTTGCCCTTGGGGCGGCCGTCGCGGTCGGGGGCGGCGAACAGGTCGTACATCCGGTTGCCGGCCATCACGTGCTGCCAGAGCGGGACGGGCCGGTGCTCGGAGACGATGACCCGGGTGCCGCCGCGGACGGTGTCCAGCCAGTCGCCGAACTCCTCGGCGTTGGAGACGGTCGCGGAGAGCGAGACCAGGGTGACGGACTCGGGGAGGTGGATGATGACCTCCTCCCAGACGGCGCCGCGGAGGCGGTCGGCGAGGTAGTGGACCTCGTCCATGACCACGTAGCCGAGGCCGTCGAGGGTGCTGGAGCCCGCGTAGAGCATGTTGCGGAGCACCTCGGTGGTCATCACCACGACCGGGGCGTCGCCGTTGACGGTGTTGTCGCCGGTGAGCAGGCCGACCTTGGCGGCGCCGTAGCGCCGGACGAGGTCCCCGTACTTCTGGTTCGACAGCGCCTTGATCGGCGTGGTGTAGAAGCACTTGCGCCCGCCCTGGAGGGCGAGGTGGACGGCGAACTCGCCGACGATGGTCTTGCCGGAGCCGGTGGGCGCGGCGACCAGGACGCCCTCGCCGGCCTCCAGGGCGCGGCAGGCCTCCAGCTGGAAGTCGTCCAGCGGGAAGTCGTAGAGCTCCTGGAAGCCGTACAGGGCGGTGGCCTGCTCCTTGGCCCGGCGGCGGGAGGCGGCGAAGGCCTCGGCGGGGCTGAGCTCCCGCTCGTCGGAAAGCTCCGGGCCGTCGGAGGGCTCGCGCTCAGGGGTGTTCATCGCCGTCCGGGGGTCGCGGGGGTCGGTGGTGTGATCTCGCATCTCAGCGAGAGGTTACCCGGCGGGGCTGACATCGATAGCACCGTTTTTCCCGGGCAAGGGATCGCTTCTCTCTCACATCCATAGTTGCAAATGTCTTCAATCGGTCATCGGGTGACCGACTTCGGACGACTCCGGTCATCCGCGGTGACACGCCGTGCGGTCTGCCTACATTCGGTGCCACATCCCGGTGATACCCACCGGGCCCGCGGGAGGAGCGCACGATGGCGAACCTGGAGACCTCGCTCAAGGAGGCCATGGCGATCGAGGGCGCGATCGGCGTCGCCCTGGTCGACTACGGCAGCGGCATGGCACTCGGCACCCTCGGTGACGGCGGCGAGCTGGACCTCAATGTCGCCGCCGCCGGGAACACCGACGTGGTGCGGGCCAAGATGCGGGCGATGGAGCACCTCAACCTGCTCGACAACGAGATCGAGGACATCCTGGTCAGCCTGACCAGCCAGTACCACCTGCTGCGGCCGCTGACCACGCAGGGCGGCCGGGGGCTGTTCCTCTTCCTCGCCCTCAACCGCGGGCGCGCCAACCTCGCGATGGCCCGCCACCAGCTGAAGCGGATCGAGACGGCGCTGGAGATCTGACGGCCGGGAACGCACCGGGCAGGCCAAACAGGGAGGGAACGCCGTGGCGATCGCGCTGTACCAGGCCAAGGCCGAGTTCTTCCGGATGCTCGGCCATCCCGTCCGGATCCGGGTCCTGGAGCTGCTGCAGGCCGGACCGACGCCCGTGCGCGAGCTGCTGGCGGAGCTGCGGATCGAACCCTCCAGCCTCTCCCAGCAGCTCGCGGTGCTGCGCAGATCCGGGATCGTCACCGCCACCCGTGAGGGCAGCACGGTGGTGTACGCGCTGGCCGGCGGGGACGTCACCGAGCTGCTGCGGGCGGCGCGGCGGATCCTCACCGGGCTCATCGCGGACCAGCACGTGCTGCTCGCCGAGCTGCGCGCCGCCGCGGACTGAGCCCGCGGCAACGCGGACCGGGCCCGCAGCGGCACGGACGGCGCGGCACGGGCGGCACGGGCGGCGCGACGCGGCACCGGGAGCCGGGCTACCCGAGCAGCCCGGCCAGCCCCGCCGCCAGCACCTCGTACTCGGGCGCCCGGTTGTACACCTGCGCGCACACCCGCAGCACCCCGCCGCCCGGCCACGGGCGCGCCACGGTCCGCACGGCGTGCCGCTGCCACATCCGCGCCATCAGCTCCTGCGCCTGCGGCAGCGTCTCGGCCACCCCGGCCGGCAGCCGCAGCGCGCGCATCGACAGCCCCGCCGAGGACGGCAGCGGCGCCAGCCCCACCCGCTCGGCGACCAGCGCGGCGCCGTACCCGGCGAGCCGCTCGTTGTGTCCGCGCACCAGCTCCGGCCCGAGCCCGGCCAGCACGTCGAGCCCGGCCGGGGCGGCCAGGTAGGGCGTGTAGTCCAGGGTGCCGCGCCACTCGACGGAGGCCGGGTAGCCCTGGTGGTCCTCCCAGGAGAGGATCAGCGGGCGGATCTTGCCGGCCCACTCCGGGCGGACCACCAGGACGCCGGTGGCCCGGGGGGCGAAGGCCCACTTGTGCAGGTTGCCGAACCAGAAGTCGGCCTCCACCGGGACTGGCCCGGCCAGCATGCCGGGCTCGTGCGCGGCGTCCACCACGGTGGTCACGCCGCGCCCGCGCAGGGCGCTCAGCAGCCCGGGGGTGGCGATCCGGCGGGCGGTCGGCGAGGTGATGCCGTCCAGGACGGCGAGCACGGTGCGGTCGGTGACCGCGGCCAGTACGGCCTCGCGCACCGCGTCCCCGTCGGGCAGGTCCAGCGGCAGCCGCACCGTGCGCAGCTCGGCGCCGGCGTCCTCGGCGCGCCGCCGGACGGCCTCGCCGACGGTGCCGTAGCCGTGGTCGGTGACCAGGACGTGGTCCCCGGCGGCGAGCGGCACATTGGCCAGGGTGACGGCGATCGCGTCGGTCACGTTGGGCACCAGGGCGAGCAGTTCGGGCTCGGTGCCGAGGGCGGCGGCGATCCGGGCCCGGGCGGCGGCGACCCGCTCGGGCAGGTCGGCGAAGAAGCCGTCGGGGTCGGCCTCCTGCTCCTCGTGCAGCCGCCGCTGGAGCCGCTGGACCGGGACGGGGACGGCGCCGAAGGAGCCGTGGTTGAGGTGGACCACCGCCGGGTCCAGCGAGAACAGCCCCTCGCTGCCGGCCAGCGGCTCGGGGGGCACGACGGTCCTCGGGGTCTCGGTCACTGCGTTCCTCCTGTTACCTGGATCACGTGATGTGTGACATTTCACATGTCGCCCTACTGGTCGGCGAGCCGGTCCCACGGCGACCATCGGGCAGTGACCATCACCGACCCCTACCTCTCCCTCAGCGCCCGGACCGGCCGCTTCAGCTTCGGTGCCCCGCGAGCGATCTCGCTCAACCAGGACGGTACCCGCCTGCTGCTGCTGCGTTCCAGCGGCCCCGAGGACCGGTTCGACCGGCTGCACCTCCTCGACCTCGCCACCGGCGAGGAGCGCGAGGCCGCCGACCCCGCCGCCCTCGCCCCCGGCCGCACCGGAGCGACCGCCGACCTGCCCGCCGTCGAGCGCCGCCTGCGCGAGCGGAGCCGGCTCACCGCCGCCGGCATCGGCACCTACGCCGCCACCCCCGACCTCGCCGTCGCCGTCTTCGCCCTGGACGGCCGGCTCTTCCGCACCGAGACCGCCACCGGCCGCACCACCGAGATCCCCACCGCCGGCCCGGCCTTCGACCCCCGCCCGAACGCCACCGGCGAGCTCGTCGCCTACGTCGCCGACGACGCCCTCTACGTCGCCTCCGCCGACGTCCCCGGCCGCCAGCGGATCAGCCCGGACGACGGCGCCCGCTGGGGCGTCGCCGAGTTCGCCGCCGCCGAGGAGCTGGGCCGCCACCGCGGCCACTGGTGGCGCCCGGACGGCACCGCCGTGCTCGCCGCCCGGGTGGACGAGTCCGCCGTCCCCCCGCGCCACTTCGCCGACCCGGCCCACCCCGAGCAGGCCCCCGAGCAGTTCGCCTACCCGCAGGCCGGCGGGCCCAACGCCGACGTCCGGCTCTGGGTGCTCGGCCTGGACGGCACCCGGGTCGAACTCGACTGGGACACCGCCGCCTTCCCCTACCTGTGCGCCGCCGAGTGGGACGGCGACGACGAGCTGCTGCTCACCGTCGCCGACCGGCTGCAGCAGAACGTCCTGCTGCTGAGCGCCGACCCGGCCACCGGCACCACCACCGAACTCTCCCGCACCACCGACGCGTTCTGGGTCGACGACCTGCCCGGCACCCCCGCCCGGCTGGACGACGGCCGGCTGCTCACCGTCCACGACACCCCCGAGGCCCGCGGCCTGGCCCTGGACGGCAAGCCGCTGGACACCTCCGGCCTGCAGATCCGCCGGGTGGTCGGCCGGCTGCGCGGGAAGCTGCTCTGCGAGACCGGCGAGGGCGACCCGTTCGACCAGCACGTCCACCTGGTCGACCCGGACGGCGGCGCCCCCGAGCGGCTCTCCGAGGGCCCCGGCGCGCACAGCGCCCTGGCCGCCGGCGACACCCTGCTGCTCACCTCGGCCGGCCCGGACGGCGTGCGCCGCGAGGCCCTCACCCCGCACGGCGTCACCCCCCTGACGGACCGCTCGGCCCCGCTGCCGTACCGGGTCGAGCCGCGGCTGGCCCGGGTCACCGAGCGCGCCCTGCCGAGCGCCGTGGTCTACCCGCGCGGGCACGTCCCCGGCCGGCGGCTGCCCGTGCTGCTCGACGTCTACGGCGGCCCCGGCTACCAGGCGGTGGCCAACGAGCCGCGCCGCTGGCAGCTCAAGCAGTGGTGGGCCGACCAGGGCTTCGCGGTGGTCACCGTCGACAACGGCGGCACCCCGTTCGTCTCCCCCGCCTTCACCCGGACCATCTTCCGCCGCTTCTCCCAGGTGGCGCTGGACGACCAGGTGGACGCGCTGCTGGCGCTCGGCGCCACGCACCCCGACCTCGACCTCGGCCGGGTCGGCGTGCGCGGCTGGTCCTACGGCGGCTACTTCGCGGCGCTGGCCGTGCTGCGCCGCCCGGACGTCTTCCACGCGGCCTGCGCGGGCGCCCCGCCCACCGACTTCCGGCTGTACGACACCGCCTACACCGAGCGCTACCTCGACCTGCCGCAGGAGAACCCGGACGGCTACGCGGCCGACTGCCTGGTGGACGACGCCCCGTCACTGACCCGGCCGCTGCTGCTGATCCACGGCCTGGCCGACGACAACGTGCACCCCTCGCACACCCTGCTGCTCTCCCAGGCGCTCACCCGGGCCGGCCGCCCGCACAGCCTGCTGGCCCTGCCCGGCGTCACCCACATGACCCCGGGCGGCGTCAACGAGCAGCTGGCGCAGGCCGAACTCGCCTTCCTGCGGGCCTCGCTGGGCTGACCGGCGACCCGCCGCCGGACCGCACGACCGGGCCGGCCCCTCCTCACCCCGAGCGCCGCACGACCCGCACCAGGGCCGTGCGGCGCTCGGCGTTTGCGGCCCGAGGGTTGTCCGAAGTCTTCCGTGTGACCCATGACATGTGAAATATTACCTGCGCTCACCCGACCACCCCCGTCCGGAAAGGACCGGTCAGTTGCGCAGACTCTCCGCGGCGTTCGCGGCCGCGCTCACCACGAGCGCGATAGCGGCCACCCTCCTCGGGTCCACCACCGCCCAGGCCGCTTCGCCCACCCCCGCGCCCGCCCTCACCGCCGAGAGCGGCTCCGGCGCCGAGGCCGGCGGCCTCGAAGCCCCGCCCGCACCGCTCGCCCCGCAGGAGCGCGAGCGCCAGTCGCTGCGCACCAAGGCGCTGGAGCAGGTCAACAAGGGCGCCGTGGCGAAGACCACCGACCGCCGGGCACCCGCCAAGGTGCGGGTCGGCAACGACTACGTCCAACTCGCCCAGCAGCGCAAGGACAAGGTCTTCGTCATCCTCGCCCAGTTCGGCGACCAGGTGGACACCACCACCCTCCACAACGGTCAGCCGCGCTACGGCGGCACCCCCGGCCCGCAGCACAACGCCATCCCCAAGCCGGGCAAGAGCGACAACCACACGCTCTGGAACCAGGACTTCAGCCGGCAGTACTACCAGAAGATGTTCTTCGACGACGCGCCCGGCGCCGTCTCGATGCGCAACTACTACCGCACCCAGTCCTCCGGCCGCTACGACATCGAGGGCACCGTCAGCGACTGGGTCACCCTGCCCTGGAACGAGGCCCGCTACGGCTCCAACAAGGGCCCGCAGGGCTCCGGCGCCTGGACCCAGGGCCAGGAGTTCATCCGGGACTCCGTCAAGGCCTGGTACGACGGCCAGCTCGCCAAGGGCCGCACGGCCGCCGACGTCAAGGCCGAGCTGGCCCAGTACGACGTCTACGACCGCTACGACCACGACAAGGACGGCGAGTTCGCCCAGCCCGACGGCTACCTCGACAACGTCATCGTGGTGCACGCGGGCGTCGACGAGACCTGGGGCGGCGGCGCCCAGGGGGCCGACGCGCTGTGGGCGCACCGCAGCTGGACCCTCCCCGACCCGACCGGCCAGGTCGGCCCGGAGGGCAACAAGATCGGCGGCGCGCCCGTCGGCGACACCGGCCTGTACGTCTACGACTACGTCCAGGCGGGCGAGAACAGCGGTGTCGGCCTGTTCTCCCACGAGTTCGGCCACAACCTCGGCCTGCCCGACCTCTACAGCACCACCGGCGGCGACAACAGCGTCAACTTCTGGTCGCTGATGTCCTCCGGTTCGTACCTGGGCAAGGGCAAGAACACCACCGGCGCCTACCCCGGCGACCTCGACGCCTGGAGCAAGCTGCAGTTCGGCTGGCTCAACTACGACGAGGCGCAGGCGGCCACCCGCTCCAGCCACGCCCTCGGCGTCAGCGGCTACAACACCGACCAGGCGCAGGCCGTCCTGGTCCACCTGCCGGACAGCACCACCAGCACCGACCTCGCCGACCCGCGCGAGGGCGCCAAGCAGTGGTGGAGCCAGACCGGCGACGACCTGGACAACGCGCTGGCCCGCGACGTCGACCTCACCGCGGCCACCGGCCCGGCCGCCCTCGACGCGGCGGTCTGGTACGACGTCGAGCAGGACTACGACTTCCTGACCGTCGAGGCCTCCACCGACGGCGGCAAGCGCTGGACCGCCCTGCCCGGCACCGTGGACGGCGCCGCGATCGGCAACACCAGCGCGGGCGTCCCCGGCCTGAGCGGCACTTCGGGCGCCTACCGGCAGCTGCACATCCCGCTGGACGGCTACGCCGGGAAGAACGTCAAGCTCCGCTTCCACGTCACCTCGGACAACAACACCCACGGCAAGGGCGTCCTGGTCGACGCGGTGAAGATCACCGCCGGCGGCACCGAGCTGTTCGCCGACGGCGCCGAGAACGGCACGGCGGGCTGGATCAGCACCGGCTTCACCGTCGTGACCGGCCGCACCTACGTCAAGCAGCACCCGCGCGCCTACCTGGTGGAGAACCGCCGCTACAGCGGCTACGGCGAGTTCCTGAAGACCGGGCCGTACAGCTTCGGCTACTCCGGCGTCGAGGGCAAGAAGGACGTCGTCGACAACTACCCGTACCAGGAGGGCGTGCTCGTCTGGCTCTGGGACACCGCCTACGGCGACAACAACACCAAGGACCACCCGGGCGGCGGCCTGATCCTGCCGATCGACGCCCGCCCGGCGCCGGTCCGGTTCGCCGACGGCACCCTGGTCAACGGCCGGGCGCAGACCTACGACGCGACCTTCTCGCTCAAGCCGACCACCGCGTTCACCCTGCACAAGTCGGGTGTCCCGGTGCGGATCGGGTCCAAGCCGGCCGTCCCGGCCTTCAACGACCACAGCGGCGTCTACCGGGACCCGGCCACCCCGCAGCTCGCGGTCAACGTTCCGGACACCAACACGAAGATCGAGGTGGTCCGCGAGGCCCAGGGCGGGCGGATCACCACCGTCCGGGTGGGCCCCGCGTCCTGACACCCCCCGCACCCCCGGTGTCCTGAGCACCGGGTCTCCCGTGGAAGACAGGTACCGCGGAAGAACGGCCGCCCCGGCCCTCCCCCACGGAGGGCCGGGGCGGCCGCGCGTTCCCCCGGTACGGGCCTCAGTGCGGACCCGCGGGCCCCCGCCGCAGGCTCATCGCGGCGGTGGCGGTCCCGAACACGGTCAGCGCGCCGAGCCCGAAGACCATGAACCGGGCCCCGTCGAGCGTCGAGTCCCCGCCGACGCTCACCAGCGTCCCGGCCAGCGCCGAACTCACCGAGAAGGCGATCAGCTGGGTGGTGTTGAGCCCGGCCGCCGCCTTGGCACCCTCCGCCTCGTCGTCCGTGCTGCGCATCGCCGTGACGCTCAGGTGCGGGAAGGCGACGCCGATGCCCGTCCCGCCCGCGACCAGCACCACCGCCCACAGCAGCACCCGCGCGCCGGACGCCGAGCCGGTCTGCAGCAGGCCGTACGCCAGCAGGCCCGCCGTGAGCACCGCCGGGCCGAGCCGGATCGCCAGCCCGCGGGCCCGCTCCGAGCGCAGGTTGACGCTGAACAGCTGCGCGGACGTCCAGCCCACCGACACCGTCGCCCCCAGGAACCCGGCCGCCAGCGGGCTCAGCCCGCCCAACTCCTGGCCGAACAGCGGGATGAAGGTCTCGGTCATCACGCCGGTGCAGTACACCGCGACCGTCAGGTAGATCCATTTCAGGTGGTTGCCGCGCCGGTAGGTGAGTTTCGGCAGGACGGTCGCCGAGCCGCCGCGCTCGGCCAGCACGAAGCCGGCCAGCAGCGCCAGGCCCAGCGCGATGCACAGCACCGTCGCCCAGCCGCGCGGCACCGTCGAGCTGATGCTGAACGTCGCCGCCGCCAGCGTCAGCAGCACCAGCGAGGCCAGTGGCAGCGGCTCGGCCGGCCGCCCCGTGCCGGACGGCCCGGGCAGCACGCGCCGGGCCGTCACCGCCAGCGCCACCGCCGCCGCCAGGAGCAGCAGATAGGCCCCCCGCCACAGGCCCAGCTCGGCGAAGAGCCCGCCCAGCGAGGGCCCCACCAGCGTGCCCACGCCCCACATCGCCGACACCAGCCCGGCCGCCCTGGTCCACAGCCGCTCCGGCAGCGCGGTGCGGATGACCGCGTAGCCGAGGCCGGCCATCAGACCGCCGCCCAGGCCCTGGACGATCCGGCCGACGATCAGCGCCTCCATCGACGGGCTGGCCGCGGTGAGCCCGGCGCCGCCGGCGAACACCAGGAACCCGGTCAGATAGGCGCGCGAGGGCCCGAACCGGGCCAGCATCCGGCTGACCAGCATCGCGGCGATCACCGCGGCGATCAGGAAGCCGGTCGCCACCCACGCGTAGTAGCGGGCGCCGCCGATGTCCTCGACGATCGAGGGCAGCAGGGCGGCGGTGAAGTAGAGGTTCATCGCGTACAGCGCGACACCGCCGGCGAGGATCGAGGCCTGCGCGGCGAACTGCCGGGAGAACAGTTCGCCCCAACCGCCCGAGGACGCCGACGACTCCGCTTCCGGAGCGTGACGTCCCTGTTCGGAGGGGGTGCGGGCGGTCTGGGCGGGTGGGGAGTCGGTCACGCTTCGGTACGCTAGTAGTTCAAGAGAACTTGAAGTCAAGGAGGCGCATGGACAGCGCCGCAAACGCCGCGCGGAGCGCGGACGCCAAGCCCCGGCCGGCCGATCCGCTGACCGTCGGCGAGGTCGCCCGGCGGGCGGGGGTGGCCGCCTCGGCGGTGCGGTTCTACGAGGAGCAGGGGCTGATCGCCTCCGAGCGCACCTCCGGCAACCAGCGCCGCTACCACCGGCACGTGCTGCGCCGGCTCTCGCTGATCCTGGTCGCCAAGCGGCTCGGCATCCCGCTGGCGGAGGTGGCCGAGGTGTTCGCCGGACTGCCCGCCGACCGGATGCCGGACAAGCGCGACTGGGAGCGGATCTCGCGCCGCTGGGCGGCGCTGCTCGCGGCCCGGCGCCGGGAGATCGAGCGGCTGGAGAGCGAACTGACCGGCTGCATCGGCTGCGGCTGCCTCTCGCTGCGCCGCTGCCGGGTCCTCAACCCGCGCGACGCGCTCGCCGCCGACGGGCCCGGCCCGCGCCGGCTGCCCTCCGCGGAGCCGGGACCGGGCCCGGACACGCCTTGAGGCCGGGAACGCCGCACGGGCCTGCCGGGACCGACGACCCAGGTCGGTCCGGCAGGCCCGGCGCACCCGGCCGCGGAGCGGCGCGGGTGGACCCGGTCGGACGCGGCCCTCATCAGGCTCCCCGCCGCGCCCGACCGGGCGTTTCTCGGTGCGCGCGGAGCCGGTGCTCCGCGCGGGTGGTGCCGTACCGTCCGCCGTGGGGGTGGCCGGACGGTACGGCGGTCGAACCGCGGCCGGGGGCGCGCCCATCGGCGGGCGCCCGCGGCCGCGAGACCGTCTCCCGGGTCAGTTCTCCGGGAAGTGGCAGGCCGCCTCGCGCCCCCCGGTTCCGGCGATCTGCAGCAGCGGACGCTCGGTGCGGCAGATCTCCTGGGCCTTCGGGCAGCGCGGGTGGAAGCTGCACCCGGACGGCGGGTCGGCCGGGCTCGGCGGGTCGCCGAGCAGCACGATCCGCTCGCGCTCGCGTTCCGCGGCCGGGTCCGGCAGCGGCACGGCCGAGAGCAGCGCCTTGGTGTAGGGGTGCGCGGGGTTGCCGTACACCTGGTGCTTGTCGCCGATCTCGACGATCCGGCCGAGGTACATCACCGCGACCCGGTCGCAGACCCGCTTGACCACCGAGAGGTCGTGCGCGATGAAGATGTACGCCAGCCCCAGTTCGTCCTGGAGCCGCTCCATCAGGTTGACCACCTGGGCCTGGATGGAGACGTCCAGCGCGGAGACCGGCTCGTCGGCGACCACCAGCCGGGGCGAGGTGGCCAGCGAGCGGGCGATGCCGATCCGCTGGGCCTGGCCGCCGGAGAACTCGTGCGGGTAGCGGTCCAGGTGCTCGGGGATGAGGCCGACCAGCTCCATCAGCTCGGCGGCCCGCTTGCGGGCCTCGGCCGCGCCGGCGCCCTGGACCAGCAGCGGCTCGGAGATGATCCGGGCCACCGTCTGGCGGGGGTTGAGCGAGGAGTACGGATCCTGGAACACCATCTGCAGGTGCTTGCGGTGCGGCCGCAGCTGGGCCTGGCTCAGAGCGCCGATCTCGGTGCCGTCGAAGGTGACGGTGCCGGAGGTCGGGTCGCTCAGCCGGACGATCATGCGCCCGGTGGTCGACTTTCCGCAACCGGACTCGCCGACCAGGCCGAGGGTCTCACCGGCGCCGACGTCGAAGCTCACCCCGTCCACGGCGCGGATCGGGGCGCCGGCCTTGCCGGTGCGCGAACGGCGGCCGGGGAAGGTCTTCACCAAGTCCCGGACGGACAGCAGGGGCTCGGCCGGATCGGTCGTCGCGGTCATCCCAGGGCTCCTTCCGGCACCAGCGGCAGGTGACAGGCGGCCTGGTGGCCGGGCGAGAGCGGACCGAACTGCGGGCGCTCGGACAGACAGCGGGCGTGCTCCTCGGCGGTGGCGGCGGTGGTGCGGGCGCAGCGCGGGGCGAAGGAACAGCCGGGGGCGGGGGCGATCAGCGACGGCGGGCTGCCGGGGATGGCCCGCAGCGGGGCGTCGTCACTGTCGTCCAGACGGGGCAGCGAGTCGAGCAGCCCTCGGGTGTAGGGGTGCGTGGGGGCGGCGAACAGCCGGTCCACGGAGGCCTGTTCGGCGGCGCGGCCGCCGTACATGACGAGCACCTCGTGGGCGACCCGGGCGACCACGCCCAGGTCGTGGGTGATCATCACGACGCCGAGGCCGCGCTCCTGCTGGATCCGGGCGATCAGCTCGAGGATCTGGGCCTGGACGGTGACGTCGAGCGCGGTGGTCGGCTCGTCGGCGATCAGCAGCTCGGGCTCGCAGGCGAGCCCCATCGCGATCATCACGCGCTGGCGCATGCCGCCGGAGAACTGGTGCGGGTACTCGTCGACCCGGCGGGCGGGTTCGGGGATGCCGACCTCGGCGAGCATCTCGATCGCGCGCTGGCGGCCGGCCTTGCGGGAGGCCTTGAAGTGCACCCGGTAGTGCTCGGCGATCTGCTCCCCGACCGTGTAGAAGGGGTGCAGGCTGGACAGCGGGTCCTGGAAGATCATCGCGATCCGCCGGCCCCGGACGGCGCCGAGGGCCTTCTCGCTGAGGCCGTTGAGCTCCTGGCCGTGCAGCCGGATCGAGCCGCCGACCTCGGCACCGCGGTGCAGGCCCATGACGGCGAGCGAGGTGACGGACTTTCCGCTGCCCGACTCGCCGACCAGGCCGAGGGTCCTCCCGGCCTCGACGGTGAAGTTGATGCCGTCGACGGCCCGGACGGTACCGCGCGGGGTGTTGAAGGAGACCTTGAGGTCGTCGACCTCCAGAAGGGCCGTCATCAGTACCTCACTCTCGGGTCGACGAATGCGTAGAGCACGTCGACCAGCAGGTTCGCGACCACGATGAAGAAGGCCGCGAGCAGCGTGACGCCGAGGATGACGGGCTGGTCGGAACGGAGCAGCCCGTCGTAGAAGAGCCGTCCGATGCCGGGCAGACCGAAGATCGACTCGGTGATGACGGCGCCGGCGAGCAGGCCGCCGAGGTCCATGCCGAAGATGGTGAGGATCGGCGTCATGCCGGAGCGCAGCCCGTGCTTGACGGTGACCGTGCGGGACGGCATGCCCTTGGCGCGGGCGGTGCGGATGTAGGGCTCGGCCATCGCCTCGATCATCGAGTTGCGGCTCTGCCGGGCGTACTGGGCCGCGTACAGCAGGGCCAGCGCGATCCAGGGCAGCAGCAGGTTGGAGCCCCACGCGAACGGGTTGTCGGTGAACTTGTGGTACGAGGGGTAGGGCAGCAGGCCGGCGCTGCGCACGACGCCCCAGATCAGCATGATCGAGGTGAAGTAGACGGGCAGCGAGGCGGTGCCGACCGAGAGCACCATCAGGATCTTGTCGGCCGGCTTGCCCTTGCGCAGCGCCGAGGTGACGCCGGCGCCCAGGCCGAGGACCAGCCAGAGCACGGCCGAGCCGAGGGCGAGCGAGACGGAGACCGGCAGGCGGTCGACGAGCAGGTCCCAGACCGGCAGCGAGTACTCGTAGGAGTAGCCGAGGCAGGGGAAGCCGCAGTGGGCGGCGCTCGGGCCGGTGCCGTAGTCGCGGCCGGCCACGATGCCGGTCAGGTAGGCGCCGAACTGTTCCCAGATCGGCTTGTCCAGGCCCATCGCCGCCTGGACCTCGGCGAGCCGCTCGGGGCTGCAGGTCTTGCCGCAGGCGGCCGCTGCCGGGTCGTTGGGCAGCAGGTAGAAGATGGTGAAGGTGATGGCGCAGATGGCCAGCAGGATGCCGACCACGCCGATCAGCCGGCGGCCGAGGTACAGGATCACGACCGGCCCCCCTTCGGGTCGAGGATGTCGCGCAGCGCGTCACCGAGCAGCGTGAAGGCGAGCACGGCGATGAAGAGGAAGACCGTCGGGATCATGAAGTACGTCGGGTCGGTCTCGTAGTGGACGATCGACTCGGCGATCATCTGGCCCCACGAGGCCGTCGGCGGGCGGACGCCGACACCGAGGTAGGAGAGCGCGGCCTCGGTGGCGATCATGCCGGGGATCAGCAGCGTGGTGTACGCGATGATCGGGCCGGAGACGTTCGGCAGGATCTCCCGGGTGAGGATGCGCCAGGACCGGGCACCGCCGACCTTGGCCGCCTCGACGTACTCGCGGTGCTTGAGCGACAGGGTCTGGCCGCGGACCACGCGGGCGATGCCGGGCCAGCCGAACAGGCCGATCACCGTGGTCATCAGCAGGATCCGGTTGACGTCCTTGGCCACCGACATCATCGCGATCATGAAGATCAGCGACGGGAAGGACATCGTGAGGTCCATCAGCCGGGACAGCACGTTGTCGATGCGGCCGCCGAAGTAGCCGGCCGCGATGCCGGCCAGGGTGCCGGCGATCACGACGAGGGCGGTGGCGGTGAAGGCGATCAGCAGCGACACCTGGCCGCCGTGCAGGACGCGGGCGAACAGGTCGCGACCGGTGACCGGCTCGACGCCGAACCAGTGCCGCGCGCCCATGCCGCCGAAGTCGCCCTTGGGCAGGCCGCCCAGGTACGCGTCCACGGCGCGCTTGTCGAACTCCTCGGGGGACCATCCGCCGAGCGAGCTCAGCGGGCCGGCCAGCACCGCCATCAGCACCAGGAGGGCGACGGTGATCAGCCCGAACCGGGCCGAGCCCTTGGCCCACAGCTGGTCCCAGACCAATCGCCAGGGCCCGCGCCCGGAGGGCTTCGCGGGGCCCGCCGCCGCGACGGGCGCGGCGGCGGGTTCAGTGGTAGTACTCATGTCCGGCTGGTCCCTCAGCCCTGGTTCTTCGAGGGGTCCTTGAGGCCGATGACGGCCATGTCCAGCATTCCGGCGTAACCGGAGTTGCCGAACGCGCCGGCCACGTTGGTGCCGACCAGGAGCGGGCGGCGCTCCCACATCAGCGGGACGGCCGGAGCCTTCTTCAGGATGTCCTCGTCCAGCTTCTGCCAGGCCTTGTTGGCCTCCGCGACGTCCGTCAGGCCCGCGATGCGGTCCATCTCGTCCATCGTGGCCTGGTCCTTGAACTGGCTGTAGTTGCCCTGGTTGCCCTTCTCCTTGATCGTCCGGCCGTCGAACAGGAACGGGGCGAAGGTCGAGCCGGACGGGTAGTCCGGGCACCAGCCCTGGATCAGCAGCTCGGGGGCGTTCTTGATGTCGCCGATGGTGTCGGCGAAGGCGGACGGGTCGACCGTGTTGACGGTGACCTGGATGCCGGCCTTGGAGAGCGACTGCTGGATGGCCTCGGCGCGGAGCTTGTCGCCGAGCGAGACGGTGATCTGGAGCTTGAGGTCGGTCTTGCCGGCCTCCTTCAGCATCGCCTTCGCCTTCTCCGGGTCACCGGCGGCGGGGACCTTCAGCGGGTCGCCCTTGACGCCGCCGGCCAGCGACGGGGGCAGGAAGGTGGTGGCGATGTCGGCCATCGTCGGGCCGCCGAACGCGGTGACCTGGGCCTCGCGGTCGACCGCCCACATCATCGCCTCGCGGACCTTCGGGTCGTCGAACGGCGCCTTGGCGGTGTTGAGGTAGAGGCTGTCGGTACAGCCGGTCACCTCGGCGATCATGCGGGACTTGACGTCCTCCTTGGGCAGCACCTTCGGCACCGACTCGGGGCGCATCCACGGCATCTCGATCGCGTTGGCGTCGGCGCCGTCACTGGCGATGATCCGGTCGTCGGCCTGGCCGCCCTTGATGCCCTGGGTGACCACGATCTTGTCCGGGTAGGCCTTGCGGACCGTGTCGGTGGCGGCGTCCCAGTTGCCGTTGCGGACCAGCACCAGCTGCTTGCCGCGGTCGTAGGTGTCGATCTTGTACGGGCCGGAGGAGAACGGCCGCTGGTCGTACTGGGTGCCCTTCTCCTGGGACTGCGGAACCGGCGCGAAGGTGGGCAGCGTCGCGGTGTAGGAGAACTCGGCGACCGGGCGCTTGAGGTGGAAGACGATGGTCTTGTCGTCCGGCGTCTCGATGCTCGGCAGGTGCTCGCCGTTCAGCGGGCCCTTGTAGTTCTCGCCGCCGGCCAGGTACTGCGCGGCGTAGTCGGGGCCACCGGTGAGGTCCGCGGCGAACGAGCGCTCGACGTTGTACTTGATGTCGGCCGACTTGATCGGGGTGCCGTCCTCGTACTTGACGCCGTCCTTCAGGGTGAAGGTCCAGGTCTTGCCGCCGTCGGAGGGGCGGCCGACGTCGGTGGCGAGGTCCGGGACGATCTCGCTGCCGGCGGGGCCCGGCTCGGCCTTGAAGGTGACCAGGGTGCGGTAGAGCAGCCGGGTACCGAAGTCCATGGTCGGGAGCACCCAGTTGCGGGCCGGGTCGAGGTGGGCGAAGTCCTGGTTGGTGAGGACGTGCAGGGTGCCGCCCTTGACCGGCGTACCGCCGACGATCGAGCCGGCCGCGGCGCCCGGGGCCTTGGTGGAGGCGGCCGTGCCGCCGTCCGAGGTGTCGCTCTTGTCCTTGTCGCCGCAGGCCGCGAGACCGAGCGAGAGTGCCGCCGCAATGGCCGCCGCGATGGCGGTCTGGGTACGCCTGTTCATATCTGACTCCGCACTGGGGGGGCCGCCGTGAAGGCCCGTCGTCCGCCCCGGGGGTGGATCCGGGACCAGCCTCGGAGGGCGACCTCAGTGGGTCTAGCCGCTCCGCGGTGTGACCCGTAACATAGTAATGTGAAATTGCACTGCACAAGAGGTGACGCCACCCGTTACCGAGCTGTGTCCGTGCCACCCCCACTTCCCCCGAATCCGCACCACCCGCTTAGGAGCACCCGGTGACCCTCCGTCAGACCGGCCTCAACACCGGAAGCCACGACCTCCCCGTCTCGGCCGCCCTCAACGCCTTCATGGGCACCTCCTGGGCGGCCACGCCGCTCCCGGCCGACGACCGCGTCCCCGGCTACGCCGTGACCCCCGGCCGCCGCACCCGGCTCTCCGCCGCCTTCCCCGGCGAGCGCCTGATCGTCCCGGCCGGCCAGCTCAAGGTCCGCAGCAACGACGTCGACTACCGCTTCCGCCCGCACAGCGCCTACGCCTGGCTCACCGGCCTCACCGGTGAGGACCAGGTCGGCCACGTGCTCGTCCTGGAGCCGACCGGCCCCGACGGCCACGAGCCCGTCCTCTACCTGCGCCCCCGCTCCCCGCGCGGCGGCGACCCGGTGCGCGGCGCCGAGTTCTTCCGCGACCGCCGCTACGGCGAGTTCTGGGTCGGCCGCCGCCCCGACCTCGACGAGGCCGCCCGGCTCACCGGCGTGCGGGTCGAGCACCTGGACGAGCTGGAGAAGCTGGTCACCGGCCCGCAGCCCGCCACCCGCGTCCTCACCGGCGTCGACCCCGCGCTCGACGCCGCCACCGGCCGCCCCGGCGCCCCCGAACTCGCCCAGGGCGACGGCCTGTTCGCCGCCGTGCTGTCCGAACTGCGGCTGGTCAAGGACACCTGGGAGGTCGAGCAGCTCCAGCTCTCCGTCGACCACACCGTCCTCGGCTTCGAGGACGTCGTGCGCGCCCTGCCCGCCGCCCTGCGCCACCACCGCGGCGAGCGCTGGATCGAGGGCGTGTTCAACCTGCGCGCCCGCGCCGAGGGCAACGGCATCGGCTACGAGACCATCGCCGCCTCCGGCGCCCACGCCTGCGTCCTGCACTGGATCCGCAACGACGGCGCGCTCGACCCGAACGCCCTGCTGCTGTTCGACGCCGGTGTGGAGACCGACACCCTCTACACCGCCGACATCACCCGCACCCTCCCGCTCAGCGGCACCTTCACCCCCGTCCAGCGGCAGGCCTACGAGCTCGTCCTCGCCGCCCAGCAGGCCGGCATCGACACGCTGCGCCCCGGCGCCCGCTTCCGCGACTTCCACACCGCGGCCGCCCGGGTCATCGCCGAGGGCCTCGCCGACTGGGGCATCCTGCCGGTCAGCGCCGAGGAGGCGCTCGCCGACGAGAGCGGCCTCTACCGCCGCTACACCCTCTGCGGCACCGGCCACATGCTCGGCCTCGACGTCCACGACTGCGCCAAGGCGCGCGCCGAGACGTACCTGGACGGCGTCCTGGAGGAGGGCCACGTGCTCACCGTCGAGCCCGGCCTCTACCTCCAGCCCGACGACGAGACGCTGCCCGCCGAACTGCGCGGCCTCGGCATCCGGATCGAGGACGACCTCGTCATCACCGCCGACGGCGCGCGCCTGATGTCCGGCGCGCTGCCCCGCACGGTGCCGGCCATCGAGGCCTGGATGGCCGAACTGCTCGGCTGAGCCCTCGCGCTCGAAGGGCCGCCGGGTTCACCGCCCGGCGGCCCGGGCGTCCTTCCACAGCTCCGCCACCAGCTCCGCCGCCGGGCCGCTGCGCGCCGCCCGGTGCCCCGTCCCCGCCCACAGGTGCATCGCCTGCGCGTCGCCGCGCCGGGCCGCCGCCGCGCGCAGCGGCTGGGTCAGGTAGTGCACGTCCGGGTAGGCGGCGGGCGCGTACGGCCCGAACCGGTCGATGAAGTCGTTGCGCAGCGCCCGCGCCGGGCGGCCGGTGAACGCCCGGGTCACCGTCGTCGCGTCGAACTCCGTCAGCGCCGCCCGGTGCACCGCCGTCGTCCCGGCCTCGTCCGCGCGCAGCAGCGCCGTGCCCAGCTGCACCGCCACCGCCCCGGCCCGCAGCGCGGCCGCCACCGCCGGACCGTCCGACAGCCCGCCGGCCGCGACCAGCGGCAGCCCGGTCACCGCCCGGACGGCGGCCAGCAGTTCGAGCAGCGGCAGCTCCCCGGGTCGGTCGGCCGCCGCATGGGTGCCCCGGTGCCCGCCGGCCTCCGGCCCCTGCACGCACAGCGCGTCCATCCCGACCGCCTCGGCGCGGCGGGCCTCGTCCGGCGTGGTCACCGTGCCGACCTGGAACGTGCCCGCCGCCCGCAGCGCCCGCGCCTCCTCGGCGGAGGGCAGCCCGAAGGTGTACGAGACCACCGGGACGGGTTCGGCGAGCAGCCCGGCGATCTTGGCCTCCCAGTCGTCCCGGTCCGGCGCGATCGCCTCCGGCAGCCTCACGCCGTGCTTCCCGGCCTCCGGCCGCAGCCGCTCCCGGTAGGCGGCCACGGCCGCCGGGTCGCCGGGCTCCGCGGGCACGAACAGGTTCAGGCCGAACGGGCGGTCCGTCAGCTCCCGGACCCGGCGGACCTGTTCGAAGGTGTCTGCGGCGCTCCGGTACCCGGCGGCGAGGAAGCCGAGCCCGCCCGCCCCGCTCACGGCGGCCGCCAGCTCCGGCGTCGACGGCCCGCCGGCCATCGGCGCGGCGATCACGGGCACGGGGAGTTCGTCGAGTCGCACGGCCATCCGGGGGTCCTCCACTCACACGGCGCACCGGGGTTCTCGGGCTACCCGGCCACCCTACGCCCCGCACCGGATCGGCCCCGATCACCCCGCGCCGGGCCGGCCCCGCACGCGATCACCCCCCGCGCCGGATCAACCCCCGCGCCCGCGCCTCCCGCACCGCCGCCGTCCGCGACTCCACCGCCGACCCCCACACCCCCAAGCCGCCCGCAGGGCCCCCTCACCCCCCGCGCCGGATCAACCCCCGCGCCCGCGCCTCCCGCACCGCCGCCGTCCGCGACTCCACGCCCAACTTCGTGTAGATGTGCACCAGATGCGACTTCACCGTCGCCAGGCTCAGCTGCAGCCGCCCGCTGATCGCCTGGTTGGTGAGCCCGTCCGCGACCAGCCCCAGCACCTCCGTCTCCCGCACACTCAGTGCCGCCGCAGGCGTCCGCATCCGCTCCAGCAGCCGGTCCGCCACCGTCGGCGCCAGCGCCGTCCGCCCCGCTGCCGCCGACCGCACGGCCCGCGCCAGCTCCTCCGGCGGCGCGTCCTTCAGCAGGTACCCGGTGGCCCCGGCCTCCAGCGCCGGCAGGGTGTCCGCGTCGGTGTCGTACGTGGTCACCACCAGCACCCGCGGCGCCCCCGCGCCGCGCCCGGTGATCGCCGCGGTGGCCTGCGCCCCGTTCATCGCCGAGCCGGGCCCGAACTGCAGGTCCATCAGCACCACGTCGACGTCCAGCTCCGCCGCGAGCTCGACGGCGCGCTCGGCGGTCGCGGCCTCGGCGACGATCGCGAAGTCCGGCTCGCACTCCAGCACGGCCCGCAGCCCGGCCCGGACCACCGGGTGGTCGTCCGCGAGCAGCAGGCGGATCACGCCGTCGGTCACGAGGTCTCCTCCTTCGCACCACTCGAAGCGTCGGGCACCGGCAGCAGCACGGCGAGCGCCGTCCCCTCCCCCGGCGCGGACTCCACCGCGAAGGTCCCGCCGAGCGCCCGCGCCCGGGCCCGCATCGACGGCAGCCCGAACCCGCCGTCCCCGTCCCCGACCGCCTCCGGTCCGCCGACGGCGGCCGGATCGAACCCCGCCCCGTCGTCCACCACGTCCAGCGCCACCTCGCCCGCCATGAAGCTGAGCGTCACCTCCGCGTGGGTCGCCCCCGCGTGCCGCACCGTGTTCCCGAGCGCCGACTGCGCGATCCGCAGCAGCGCCACCTCGTGCGGCACCGGCAGCCGGACCCGCTCGCCGGAGACGTGCAGCCGCACCGGCAGCCCGCTGCGCGCCGAGGTCGTCGCGCACAGCCGCTCCAGCGCGACCGGCAGCGTGTCGCTCTCCAGCGCCGGCGGGGTGAGCGCGCGCACGAAGCGGCGGGCCTCGTCGAGGTTGTCCTGCGCGGCCTGCCGAGCCTGCTCGACGTACTCGGCGGCGGCGTCGGTGCGCTCCGGCAGGGCGCGCTGCGCGGCCCGCAGCAGCAGCTGGATGCTGGTGAGGCTCTGCGCGAGGGTGTCGTGGATCTCCCGGGCGAGGCGCTCGCGCTCGGCGAGGACGCCGGCCGCGTGGTGGGCGGTGGCGAGGTCGGCGCGTGCGGCGGTGAGCTCGTCGATGAGGCGGCGCCGCTCCTCGCTCTCCCGGTAGAGCGCCTGGTAGCCGAACACGGTCGCGGTGGCGACGGCGGCGCCCAGCAGCGGCCCGATGGCCGCGGCCACGCTCGCGGTGTGCTGGTGCGCGGAGTAGGCGGCGATCGAGGCCACCGCGGTCAGCGTCACCGCGACCAGCCCGGCGCGCCGGGTCAGCAGGTGCAGTTCCAGGAAGTACAGCGGGAAGGCCAGCCAGACGCCGTCCTGGGTGGCGAGCAGCACGCCGGCCCAGGTGACGCCGAGCAGCAAGAGCCAGAGCCCGGCGGCCCGGCGCGAGCGGCCGACCGCGCCGATCAGCGGCCCGGCCGTGTAGACGGCGGCCATCGCGGTCGCGGCGGCCGTGACCGCCGCCGGGTCGCCGCCCCGCCCGGCCAGGGCCCGGACGACGGCGAGCGCCAGCAGGCCCGCCACGAGCAGGTGCAGGCAGACCTGGAGGACGCGGGCGACGGGTGTGGTTCGGGGTCGATCGGTCGCCATCCGTCCAGCCTAGGGTGCGTGCCGCCATCCGGCATCAATCGAAAGGTTGAACTCCGTCTTCGCCCTTCGATGCCGAGGAAGCAATCCCCGGTGCGATGCCCGAGGGGCCCTCCTTCGAGGAGTCTCTTCAGTGTCGCAGTGGATCGAGCGGAAGGGCTTGTGGTGTTCGTCGCCTGGAGGGATCTGAGGTTCGCCAAGGGGCGGTTCGCCCTGATGGGAACCGTCATCGTGCTGATCACGGTGCTGGTCGGCCTGCTGTCGGGCCTGACGGCCGGGCTGGGCCGGCAGAACATCTCGGCGATCACCGGCCTGTCCGCCGACCATCTGGCCTTCGGCCGGCCCGCCGACGGCCAGAAGCTGTCGTTCACCGACTCCCAGGTCACCCCCGAGCAGTGGCAGGGCTGGGCCCGGACCCCGGGCGTCACCGACGCGCAGCCGCTCGGCATCGCCACCACCAAGGCGGCGGCCGGCCCGCGCACCGCCGCGCTCTCCGTCTTCGGTGTGCCCGACGGCTCCGCGCTCGCCCCGCAGGGCCCCGCGCTCGCCCCGGGCCGGGCGGTGCTGTCCAAGACCGCCGCCGAGGACCTCGGCGGGCTGCGCCAGGGCGACGCGTTCACCGTCGCCGGCCACCCCCTGACGGTCGCGGCCGTCTCCGGGGACGCCTCCTACAGCCACACCCCGGTCGTCTGGACCACCCTCACCGACTGGCAGCGGGCCGCCCCCGGCGGCGCCGGCCACGCCACCGTGGTCGCGCTCACCACCACGAAGGGCGCCGACCTGGCCGCCGCCGACGCCACGCTCGGCACCGAGACCCGCACCCGGGACGACGCGCTCGCCGCGATCGGCTCCTACACCTCCGAGAACGGCTCGCTGCAGCTGATGCGGGGCTTCCTGTTCGCCATCTCCGCCCTGGTGATCGGCGCGTTCTTCACGGTCTGGACGATCCAGCGCAGCGGCGACATCGCCGTCCTGAAGGCGCTCGGCGCCTCCACCCGCTACCTGCTGCGCGACGCGCTGGGGCAGGCCGTCGTGCTGCTGCTCCTCGGCACCGCGCTCGGCACGGCCGTCGCCGCCGGCCTCGGCGCGCTGATCGGCTCCGCGGTCCCGTTCGTCCTGGACGCCCCGACCGTGCTGGTCCCCGCCGTCGTCATGATCGCGCTCGGCGCGGTCGGCGCGGCCCTGTCCGTCCGCCGCATCACCTCCGTCGACCCGCTGACCGCTCTGGGGAGCGCCCGATGAGCCTTCTTCTCGACCACGTCACCCTCACCTACCCGGACGGCGACAGCCGGCTGACCGCCCTCGACGACGTCTCGCTGACCGTCCCCGAGGGCACCCTCACCGCCGTGGTGGGGCCCTCCGGCTCGGGCAAGTCCAGCCTGCTGGCGGTCGCCGCCACGCTGATCGCCCCGGACTCCGGCCGGGTGGTGGTGGACGGCACCGACACCACCGGCCTGGACCGCACCGCGCTGACGGCGCTGCGCCGCCACCGGATCGGCATCGTCTTCCAGCAGCCCAACCTGCTGCCCTCGCTCACCGCCGTCGAGCAGCTCCAGGTGATGGCCCACCTGGACGGCCGCGCCCCGCGCAGCGCCCTCCCCCGGGCCCTGGAGCTGCTGGACGCCGTCGGCCTGCGCGACCAGGCGGGCCGCCGTCCGCACCAGCTCTCCGGCGGTCAGCGCCAGCGCGTCAACATCGCCCGCGCGCTGATGAACGACCCGACCGTCCTCCTGGTCGACGAGCCCACCAGCGCCCTCGACCACGAACGCGGCGCCGCCGTCCTGGACCTGCTCACCACCCTCACCCACCAGCGCGCCACCGCCACCGTCCTGGTCACCCACGACCGCACCCACCTGACGGCGGTCGACCAGGTCGCCGAGGTCCACGACGGCCGCCTGACGGTGCCGGCGGCTATGTGACCTACTGCTTGGCGGCCAGCACGTCGTCCACCAACAGCGTCACCGACGCCCCGATCGACTCTGGCAGGGTGAACGACTGTCCGGGGTGGTGGACTGCGTGCACCCGATACTCGCCGTCCTGCGGATCGGTCAGCACCATGACCCGCTGGTTCGTCCGGTCGACGATGAGGTACACCGGCACACCCGCCGAGGCGTACGCGGCAGGCTTCCGCTTCAGGTCATCACTGAGATTGGAGGAGGTCACCTCCACCACCAGGCGGAAGATAGCCGGATCGTAGCTGTTGTACTCGATCAGCTTGTCGTCACTGTTCGCATCGACAATCGCAAGATCCGGAATGGCGAAGTCAGAGGGTCCGTCGGGCAACCAAATTCCGATGCCCTGGAACACCTCGGTGTCGCCGTCGTCCAGCCCTGCCGCGAGAAAGACACGGTCAAGCCTCTTGACCGACCGACCGTGCTTCATGTTCGGCGACGGTGTCACGGTGATTTGGCTCCCGATGATCTCGACCCGATAGCCGGCGAACTGGTCGGAGATCAGCTCGGCGACCTCAAGCAGCGTGGGCTGCTCAAACGGTTCTTCCACTGCGGCGGCGGACATGGAATCCTCCTTGCTGCCGATGTCGAGAACATCATCGTAGAGCGCGGGCCCGCTTCACGGCCCGATCTCCGGATCTTCGCCCGAACGGGTGGTTTACCCCTACCGGGCCCGGAGTCGCAGGCCGGTGCGGGACTCCTCCGGCTGCTCCTGCTGGTCCTCGGCCCACAGCGAGCGGACATGGCTGAGGTGGCGGGTCATGCAGGACTCGGCGGCCGGGGCGTCGCCGGCGATCATCAGGTCGAGCAGCTCCAGGTGCTCCTCCGCCGAGGAGACCAGCTCGCCGCGCTCGGCGAGGCGGTTGAGGCCGTAGAGGCGGGAGCGCTTGCGCAGGTCGCCGACGACCTCGACCAGCCGGGAGTTGCCGGCCAGGCCGAGCAGGTCGAGGTGGAACTGGCGGTCGGCCTCCAGGTAGCCGATGAGGTCCTGCTTGCCCGCGGCGGCGACGATCGCCTCGGCCTGCGGGCGCAGCGCCTCCAGCTGGTCGGCGTTGGCGCTGCGGGCGACCCGGCCGATGGTGGGGACCTCGATGAGGGCGCGGATCTCGGTGAAGTCGTCGAGGTCGCGCTCGGTGAGCTCGGTGACCCGGAAGCCCTTGTTGCGGACGGCCTCCACCAGGCCCTCGCGGGCGAGGTCGAGCATGGCCTCGCGGACGGGGGTGGCGGAGACGCCGAAGTCGGCGGCGAGGGCGGGCGCGGAGTAGACGACGCCGGGGCGCAGCTCGCCGGAGATGAGGGCGGCCCGCAGGGCGTGGGCGACCTGGTCGCGCAGCCGCTCCTGGACGGAGATCAGGGTGCGGGGTTTGAGGTCGGCCATGGTGTTCCTCCGGTGAGTGCAGAACACCAGCGTACAATGTCACGTTACGTTGAGTGTGCAACATTCCGTGATTCGGACGCCCCATCAGGGACCGCAATACATGACCGAACCCCATCGTGGCAGGGCCGCCGCCCGGTGGCAACGGTCGGCGGCCCCTCACTTCACGGCCCTCACCCCGCTCCCCCTCGGAGCAGCCGGACCGGACCGGTCGCGCCGGACGCCCCGTGCCCGGCAGTACAGCGCAAAAAAGCGGCCGACGTGGCGGGGGATCCCGTCCCACCACGTCGGCCGCACTTCCGGCCGGTCACTTCAACGACCGCCCCCCGTCCAGGGCAACGGGTCCGGGGGCGGGTGCCGACGCAGCGCCGAGGCGCCGACACCGTGCGTCGGGCCCCACAGCGGGCCCCGTGCCGGCCGGAGACTCAGCCCGCCTCGCGGCGGTAGGTCTCCGCCGCGACCGCGAGATCCTGCCAGGCCATCCCGACGCTCTTGAAGAACCTCGGCCGGCCGGTCGGCACCGGCGCCTCGCCGTTGACCAGCTCGGCCAGGTTCCACAGGGTGTCGGCGCCGGTGACCCCCGCCATCAGCAGGTCGCCGGCCTCCCGCAGCGCCACCGCGCGGGCCTCCACGTAGAGCGCGGACCGGCCGACCAGCACCTCGTCCACCTCCCGGGCGTCGACCTCGTGCGAGCCGACCGCCGCCACCGCCGCGTGGTCGGGGACCAGCGCGCCGTCGAACAGCGGGGTGCGCGCGGTGGTGCAGCAGACCACCAGGTCGGCGTCCGCCACGTCGGCGGGGGTGCCGACCGCGCCGGCCACGCCGCGGGCCCGGGCGTACCGCGCCAGCGCCTCGGCGGGCTGCTCGCTGCGGGCGACCACGGTCACCCGGGTCAGCGGGCGGATGGCGAGCAGCGCGTCCAGGTGGCCGTACGCCTGCGGGCCGGAGCCGAACAGCACCAGGTGCGCGGCCTGCGGCACCGCCAGCCGGTCCAGCGCGACGGCGGTGACCGCGGGGGTGCGCAGCGAGGTGAGCGCGACGCCGTCGAGCAGGGCGAGCGGCTGCAGGGTCGGACCGTCGAGCAGCAGGTAGCTGCCGGTGATCCGGGGCAGCCCGACGGCCGGATTGGCGGGGGCGACCCCGGCGATCTTCACCCCGACGTACCTGTGGGAGGCGGCCGGCATCAGCAGCAGTTCCCCGGCGGGCACCGGCACGGCCGAGCGGGCGGGCGCGGCCTCCGGGTCCAGCCCGTCGAGCAGGACCCGCTCGATCGCCCGGGCCGCCTCGGCGGGCGTCAGCCCGACGGCGTCCGCGGTGAGGACGTCGTCCGGGCCCGGCGCGGCGGGCTGGAGCGGCTCAGCCGCCGCGCCGGGCGGTTCCGGGGCCGGGGCGATGACCGGGGCAGCGGCCACCGTCCTCAGGTCCCCGCTCACAGCAGGAACCCCGCGCCGAGGGTGTCCTGCGGGTCGAGTACGAAGCGGTGCTCGCCGGTGCGGTGCGCGGTGCCGGTCACCTCGGTGACCACGCCGTCGCCCCACGGGTCGCCGCCGGCCAGCACCCGCCCGCCGAAGACGGTGCCGACGATCGACTCGTGCCGCAGCTCCTCGCCGGGCACCAGCCGCTGCTCGGCGGCCAGGATCGCCAGCCGCGCCGAGGTGCCGGAGCCGCACGGCGAGCGGTCGATCTGGCCGTCCGCGAAGACGGTGACGTTGCGCTGGTTCAACCTGCCGTCCGCCGAGGGGAGTTCGTCGTACAGGATGACCCCGTAGACGCCCGACAGCCGCGGGTCCACCGGGTTCCGCACCGCCGGGGAGCCGGCCAGTGCGGCCCTGATCTCCCGCCCGATCGCGGTGAGTTCGGACAGCTGCCCGAGGCTCACCGAGAGGCCGAGCGCGGCGGCCGGCACCGAGGCGTAGCAGGCGCCGGAGTGCGCGACGGCCACCTCGACGGTGCCGCGCGAGGTCTCCACCGGCAGCTTCAGCTCGCTGACCCAGGAGGGCACGTTGCGGAACGTCACCCCGGTGGTCCGCCCGGCGGCCCGGTGGACCAGCGCGGTGACCCGGCCGGACGGCACGTCGATCCGCACCCGGGCGACGCCGTAGTCGGGCGCCGTGACGAGCCCGGAGTCGACCGCCCAGGCGCCGAGCGCGATGGTGCCGTGGCCGCAGGCGGTCGAGTAGCCGTCCTTGTGCCAGAACAGCACGCCGAGGTCGGCCTCGTCGTCGTCCGGCGGCACCAGGAAGCCGCCGTACATCCCGGCGTGGCCGCGCGGCTCGCGGGTGAGCAGCTGCCGGATGTCGTCCAGCGTGCTCGGCCGGGGCGCGGTCGCGGTGCCGCCGGCGCCGATCGCGATGGCCCGCCGCTCGGAGACGGTGTCACCGGGGATCACCGGCGCACCGGCGACGACGATCCGGAACGGCTCGCCGGCCGTGTGGTAGTCGACGGTGTCGACCTGCAGGGCCTCGCCCTCGGTGGGCTGCGCCGTCATCAGGCACCCCCGGCGGGCAGCAGGGTGACGGTGCGGCTCTGGGTGTAGAAGTCCAGCGCCGCCTGCCCCTGCTCGCGGGCGCCGTGGCTGGCGCCCTTGGCGCCGCCGAACGGCAGGTGGAAGTCGACGCCGCTGGACGGCGCGTTGACCCGGATCATGCCCGCGTTCAGCCGGTCGGCGGCGGCCAGCGCCGCGTCCAGGTTCCGGGTGTGCACCGAGGCGGACAGGGTGTACGGGGTGTCGTTGGCGATCGCGATCGCCTCGTCCAGGTCGGCCGCCGCGTGCAGCACGGCGATCGGGCCGAAGAACTCCTCGCGCCGCAGCGGGTGGTCGTCCGGCACCCCGGCGACCAGGGTCGGGTCCAGGTACCAGCCGTCCCGCTCCGGGACGCCGCCGCCGGTCAGCACCTCGGCGCCGACCTCCTGGGCGGAGGCGACGGCCGCGGTGATCTCGTCCCGGGTGGCCTCGTTGATGACCGGGCCGCAGGAGGTCTCGTCGACCGCGGCGAGCGCCTTGACCAGCGCGGCGCGCAGCGGCTCGTACGCCTCGCCGACCGCGACGACCCGGCTGGTGGCGGTGCACTTCTGGCCCGCGTAGCCGGCGATCGCGTTGGCGAGGTGGGCGGCGGCCTGGTCGATGTCGGCGTCCGGCAGGACGATCGCCGCGTTCAGCCCGCCGAGTTCGGCCTGCACCGGGATGCCGCGCTCGGTGGCGGTGCGGACGACCTGTCGGCCGACCCCGGTGGAGCCGGTGAAGGAGACCACGTCGGCCGCGGCGACCAGGGTGCCGCCCTCGGCGCCGCCGCCGGGCAGCACGGTGAAGACGTCCGCGGGCAGCCCGGCCCCGGCGATCAGCTCGCCCAGCCGCCGCGCGACGCCGATCGCCTCGGAGGAGGGCTTGAGGACGACGCTGTTGCCGACGGCCAGCGCCGGGGCGGCCTTCCAGGTGGGGATCGCCAGCGGGAAGTTCCACGGCGTGATCAGCCCGGCGACCCCGTAGGGGCGGCGGCGGGTGAGCAGCAGGCCGGGCCCGCCGGCGGTCTCGTGCACCTCGCCGGAGGCGGCGAACGGCGCCTGCGCGTAGTAGCGCCAGATCGCGGCGGTGCGGGCGACCTCGCCGCGCGCCTCGGCGATCGGCTTGCCGACCTCGCGCACCACCAGCTCGGCCAGTTCCTCGGCGTGCGCCTCGACCGCCTCGGCGATCCGGGTGAGCGCGGCCGAACGGGCGCCGGCGCCGGCGGCGAGCCAGCCGGACTGCGCGGCGCGGGCACGGGCGACAGCGGCCTCGACGGCTTCGGTGCCGGGGCGGGGCGCCTCGGCGACGAGGTCCGCGGGGTCGGCGGGGTTGTACGAACGGATCGTCACGGGGGGCAGCCCTTCGGGGGATTCGACGGGAGGGGTGGAGACGGGAGGCGGCGGGCGGTCAGAGCAGGAAGCCGGCCGGGAACGGGTCGGTGGGGTCGAGGAAGTACTGGGCGGTGCCGGTGACCCAGGCCCGCCCGGTGACGGTCGGCACCACCGCGGGGCGCCCGGCCACCTCGGTCTCCTCGACCAGGCGGCCGATGAAGGTGGTCCCGATGAAGGAGTCGTTGCGGAAGTCCCGGTCGAGCGGCAGCTCGCCGCGGGCGTGCAGCTGGGCCATCCGGGCGGAGGTGCCGGTGCCGCAGGGCGAGCGGTCGAACCAGCCGGGGTGGATGGCCATCGCGTGCCGGGAGTGCTCGGCGGTGGAGCCGGGGGCGAGCAGCTGGACGTGGTGGCAGCTGTGGATGGACGGGTTCTCCGGGTGCACCGGGCGGTCCGGTCCGGCGTTGATGGCGTCCATCAGGGCCAGGCCGGCGTCCAGGATCTCCTGCTTGCGCTCCCGCTCGAACGGCAGGCCGAACTCGGCGAGCGGCAGGATCGCGTAGAAGTTGCCGCCGTAGGCGAGGTCGTAGCCGACCGTACCGTAGCCGGGGACCTCGATCTTCCGGTCCAGCGCCACCGAGTAGGACGGCACGTTGCGGATGGTGACCGCCTTGGCGGCGCCGTTCTCCACCGCGACGTCCGCGATCACCAGGCCGGCCGGGGTGTCCAGCCGGACGGTGGTGACCGGCTCGACGACCGGCACCATGCCCGTCTCCACCAGCACGGTGGCCACGCCGATGGTGCCGTGGCCGCACATCGGCAGCAGGCCGGAGACCTCGATGTAGAGCACGCCCCAGTCGGCGTCCGGCCGGGTCGGCGGCTGCAGGATGGCGCCGCTCATCGCGGCGTGGCCGCGGGGCTCGTACATCAGCAGGGTCCGGAAGTGGTCCAGGTGCTGCTGGAAGTGCACCCGGCGCTCGGCCATGGTGGCGCCGGGGATCACACCGAACCCACCGGTGATGACCCGGGTGGGCATGCCCTCGGTGTGCGAGTCGACGGCGTGGAAGACGTGACGGCTGCGCATCTGCTGACGCTCCGTGGGGTGGTGGGAAGGTGGATGAAGGGGCCCGCCCGAGCAAGTGCGAGCGAGCCGAAGGGGCGCGCCCTAGCACAGGAGCCGAGCCCCAAAAAAGGCGAGCCCTCCAGGGGGCCGGCTGCCGCCGCAGCCGGCCCGTCCCGGACATCGGCACTACGGGGTGCGGGTCAGGCGAGGCCCTCGGCCAGCGCCTTCTCGGTGGCCGCGCGGACGGCCGCCTCGATCTCCGGGGTCAGCGGCAGGCGCGGCGCCCGGGTCGGACCGCCGGGGCGGCCGGCGATGTCCATGGAGAGCTTGATCGCCTGGACGAACTCGGTCTTGGAGTCCCAGCGCAGCAGCTGGTGCAGCGCCTTGTACAGCGGCAGCGCGGTGCCCAGGTCGTGGGCGACGGCGGCCTTGTACAGCGCGACGCTCGCCTCGGGCAGCGCGTTGGGGTAGCCGGCGATCCAGCCGACGGCGCCGGCCAGGGCCAGCTCCAGCAGCACGTCGTCGGCGCCGATCAGCAGGTCGAGGCCCGGGGCCAGCTCGGCGATCTCGTACGCCCGGCGGACGTCGCCGGTGAACTCCTTGACCGCGACGATCGAGCCCTCGCCGTGCAGCTCGGCGAGCAGCGACGGGACGAGGTCGACCTTGGTGTCGATCGGGTTGTTGTAGGCGACGATCGGCACGCCGGCCTTGGCGACCTCGGCGTAGTGCCCGCGGACGGCGGCCCGGTCGGCGCGGTAGGCGTTCGGCGGCAGCAGCAGGACGGAGCCGGCGCCGGCCTCGGCGGCCTGCTCGGCCCAGCGGCGGGACTCGGCGCTGCCGTAGGCGGCGACACCGGGCATCACCCGGGAGCCGTCGCCGGCCGCCTCGACGGCGACCTCGACGACCTTGGCGCGCTCCTCGGCGGTCAGCGTCTGGTACTCGCCGAGCGAGCCGTTGGGGACGACGCCGTCACAGCCGGACTCGATCAGCCAGCGGACGTGGTCGGCGTAGGCGTCGTAGTCGACGGAGAGGTCCGGGCGCAGCGGGAGCGTGGTGGCGACCATGATGCCGCGCCAGGGCCGGATGGTGTCGTGCGGGGTCTGGGACACAGGTGACTCCTTGGTGAGGTGTGACATTTTATTAGAGGGCGCGCGGCGGAGACAAGAGTCCCCGCCGGACAATTTCGGGCGGACCGGGGCGGGCCGGGCCTGATGGGCCCGGTCCCGCCCGGTCACGCCCCGTTCGGGCCCGGTCAGGGCCCGAACGGGCTCACTCCCGCTCGTCCCGCTCGTTCCGCTCGGCCGCGAGTTGCCCGAGCGGAACGGGACAGGAGAACGGCCGGCTGTCGGCACTGGACTCCTTGGGCACGGCCCCGCCGCCCGCCAGGCAGGCCACCGCCGGACCGCACATCCGGCCCTGGCACCAGCCCATCCCGGCCCTGGTCAGCAGCTTGACGGTGCGCGCGTCGCCCGCGCCCAGCTCGTCCACCGCCTCGCGGATCCGCCCGGCCGGGACCTCCTCGCAGCGGCAGACGTCGGTGTCCTCGCGCAGCCAGTCGGTCCAGCCCGGTCCGGGCCGGTGGGCGGCGGCCATCAGCTCGGCGAAGGCCCGCAGCCGGGAGCGCCGGCGCAGCAGCGCGGTGCGCACCGGCCGGTCGGCGACCGCGTGCGCGGCCAGCTCGCCCTCGGCGATCGCCAGGTCGGCGCCGCCGACCCCGCAGGTCTCACCGGCCGCCCAGAGCCCGGGGACGGTGGTCCTCAGGCGGGCGTCGACGCTGAGCGCGGCCGTCCCGTCGGGCGTGCTGCGGGTGGCCGCGCCCAACTCGGTGGCCAGTTCGATCTGCGGGACCAGGCCGTGACCGACGGCGAGCGCGTCGCACTCGATCCGCCGCTCACTGCCGGGCACCGGACGCCAGGCGGCGTCCAGTCGGGCCACCGTGACGGCGGTGACCCGGTCCGTGCCGTGCGCCTCGACGACCGCGCTGCGCGGCCGCAGCCGCACGCCGTGGCGCAGCAGCGCGGAGCCGTGCCCGGCGCCCTCGACGAGCTTGGCCGGAACGGCGGCCAGCACGCCGGGGCGCCGGGCGTACCCGAGGTACGCGGTGGCCTCGACCACCGCGGGCACCTCGGCGCCGGCGGTGACCAGGGAAGAGGCCGCCGCGAGCAGCAGCGGGCCGCTGCCGGCCACCACGATCCGCCGCCCGGGCAGCACCAGGCCGGCCTTGAGCATGGCCTGCGCGCCGCCGGCGGTCACCACCCCGGGGAGGGTCCAGCCGGGGAAGGGCAGCTGCCGCTCGTACGCGCCGGTGGCGAGCAGGACGGCGGCGGACCGGACGGTGGCCCGGTCGTCGGCGTCCGGGCCGGTGGTGGCGTGCAGCCGCCAGTCGCTCTCCCCGGTGCGCTCCAGCGCCCACACCTGGTGGCCGACCAGCAGGTCGACGCGGCCGGCCGCGCGGTGGGCGGCGAGCCGGTCGGCGAGGCCGGTGTAGACGGACCAGCCGTGGTGCAGCCGGTCGGGCCGGCCGGCGCCGAGGCCGGGGGCGGGGTGGCGGTAGTACTGCCCGCCGGTGCTCCGGCCGGCGTCGACCAGGGCGCAGCGCAGCCCGAGGTCGGCGGCGGTCACGGCGGCGGCGAGGCCGGCCGGCCCGGCGCCGATCACCGCGAGGTCGTAGGGGTCCGGCCCGCCGGACAGGGGCTCAGACGTCGAGGTCGGCACGGCCGTGACCCTCCTGGGTGGTGACGGTGGTGCCGGGCTCGGCCGGCAGCAGGCAGGTGCGCTGGTTGGGCCGCCCGTCGACGGTGGCCAGGCAGTCGAAGCAGGCGCCGATCCCGCAGAACGCCCCGCGCGGCCGGCCGCCGACCCGGGTGGTGCGCCAGGCCAGCACGCCGTCGGCCCACAGGGCGGCGGCGATCGTCTGCCCGGGCAGCGCGGGCACGGGGCGGCCGTCGAAGTCGATGGTGTGCGCGGGCCCGGGTTCGGCCCGGACCAGCTCCGCGGGGGTGCGGCTACGGCGCATGGGTGGGGGTTCTCCGTTCAGCTCATGAGCCGATCGTGGGATGGTCGGGAGGGCCTCAGGCGGCGTCGTCCCCGGCCGGGAAGCGGTCGGCCCGGAAGGGCGCGAGGCCGAGGTCCGGCTCCTTGCCGGTGAGCTGCTGGGCGATCAGCAGTCCGGTGGCCGGGGCCAGGCCGATGCCCGCGCCCTCGTGGCCGCAGGCGTGGTACAGACCGGCCACCCGGGGGTCGGCGCCGATCGCGGGCAGGTGGTCCGGCAGGTACGGGCGGAAGCCCCGGTAGGCGCGCATCACGCTCACCCCGGCCAGCACCGGGAAGAGCGCGGCGGCCTGGGCGGCCAGCCGGTGCAGCACCTCCACCGAGAGCGTCCGGTCGAAGCCGACCCGCTCGCGGCTGGCGCCGATCAGCACCGGCCCGCCCGGGGTCCCCTCGACCACGGCCGAGGTCTGCAGCTCGGCGGAGCCGCTGGCGACGTCGGCCACGTAGTCGGCGGCGTACACCTTGTGCCGGACGATCCGCGGCAGCGGCTCGGTGACCAGCACGAACCCGCGCCGCGGCAGCACCGGCAGCCGGACGCCGGCCAGCGCGGCCAGCTCGCCGCCCCAGGTGCCGGCGGCGTTGACGACCGCGGCCGCCGGGATCCGCCGCCGCTCGGTCTCGACGCCGCACACGGCGCCGTCGGCGCCGAGCCGCACGGCCCGGACGGCCTCGCCGGTGTGCAGCCGGGCACCGGCCCGGCGGGCGGCGCGCAGCAGGTGGGCGGCGGCCAGCGCGGGCTGGACCTGGGCGTCCTGGGGGTACAGGAACCCGCCGGCCAGGCCGGGCGCGAGGTGCGGCTCCAGCTCGTTCAGCCGCTCGGCGGGGATCTCCTCGGCGCTGACGCCGACCGCCGTCTGCTCGGCGGCGAAGGCGCGCAGCGCCTCCTGCCGGGCGGGCGTGCCGGCGACCACCAGGCCGCCCTTGGCCTCGTACTCGACGGCGGCGCCGAGTTCGTCGGCGAGTTCGCGCCACAGGCCGGTGGAGTACAGGGCGAGGTCGAGCTCGGGGCCGGGCTCCTTGTCGGAGACCAGCAGGTTGCCCTCGCCGGCACCGGTGGTGCCGCCGGCGACCGGGCCGCGGTCGACGACGTCGACGGCGAGGCCGGCCCGTGCGGCGTAGTACGCGCAGGCGGCGCCGACGACGCCGGCACCGACCACGACGACGTCGGGGAGTCTCTGGGAGTGGGACACGGCAGTAATATGTCACATGCCATCGAACCTGCCAAGACCACCCACCCGGAACGGGCCAAAAGCACGGAAAAGCCCCGGCCCGCCGCTCCGTAGCGGCGGGCCGGGGCTCGCGGACCTCAGGTCGTCGACCGGCTCAGGTGATGTCGTCCATCTGCTCGTGGCGGGCGGCCGGCACCTGGGCGGAGGCGCTCGGCGTGCCCGACGCCGCGATCGCCTCGCTCTGCGCGACCGGCGCCACCGAGAGGTCGACGTGCGAGGCCTCCTCGTCGCTCAGCGCGAGGTCCGGGTTGCGCCGGGCCCTGCGCCGGTCGTTCAGCACCGCCACGCCGACCGCGAGGAAGTACAGCCCCCAGATCGGCGCGGCCAGCGCCAGCATGGTGAGCGGGTCAGCGCTGGGCGTCGCGAAGGCGGCGAACACGGTGATGCCCATCACCATGCCGCGCCACCAGCCCAGCAGCCGCTTGCCGGTGACCATGCCGGTCAGGTTCAGCATGACCAGCAGCAGCGGGAACTCGAAGGCGAGGCCGAAGATCAGCACCAGCCGGGTCGCGATGTCGAAGTAGTCCGCGGGCGGCAGGATCGGCGTGGTCTGGTCCGGGGTGAACGAGATCAGCACCTCGACGGTCAGCGGCAGCAGCAGGATCGCCAGGGTCACACCGGCCAGGAACAGCGGCGCGCCGCACAGCATGAAGACGACCGTGTACTTGCGCTCGTGCTTGTGCAGACCGGGCGCCACGAAGGCCCACAGCTGGTACAGCCAGATCGGGACGGTCGCGACCACACCGACCGTCAGGGCGACCTTGAGCATCCAGTTGAAGCCCGCGGTCAGGCCGATGGTCGAGACCTGCGCGCACTTGCCCTTGGTGGTGGTGATGGTGTCCGGGGTGCACTGCGGCAGCGGCTTGAGCAGCAGCGTCTCGATCTGCTTGTGGAAGATCAGCGCGACGATCGTGATCAGCACGATCGCCAGGACCGACTTGACCACGCGGTTCCGCAGTTCCCGCAGGTGGTCGGCGAGGGCCATCCGCCCCTCGGGATCCTTGGGCGTCTTCGACGCCTTGGTGAGCTTGCTCAACCCCGGTCCTCAACTCGTGCGTCGGGGCCCGCCGGTCGACGGGCCTCCAGTGGTCGCGCGTACCGCGCGTTCAGCGCGCCCCGGTGTCCGGGGCGGACTGCCCTGCGGACTGCTCGGTCACCGGGCGGGCGGTCGCGGACGCGCCCGGGGCGGACTGGATGGTCCTCGCCGTACCGCCGTCGGCCACCGCCGGGGCGGGCGGCGCCGGGGTGTCGGCACCGTCGGTGCGCATCGCCTTCGCCTCGCTCTTGAGGATCCGTGCCGACTGGCCGAGGGAACGCGCCAGCTCCGGCAGCCGCTTGGCGCCGAAGAGCACGATGGCAATGACCGCGACCAGGAGGATCGCGGTGAACGAGACCCGCATGCTCGACCACCTTCAGTCTCGGCGGCACCGACGGGCCGCCCGCTGCGGGGATGGTAACCGCTGCGGGTGACGCCGTGACGACGGCCGCCCGAACAGGACAGCGGCCCCCGTTCGCGCTCAGGAGCCAACTGAGAGCGTAACGCGCCCCCACCTCCGCGCAGCAGCCCCCGGTGTCCACCGTTCGACATTCCCGACGGGTCCGCGGCCGTCCGCCGCGCTCCGTGCGCCGGGGCGGACGCTGCGTACGCCGGGCCGCGGCGGCCCCGCCGCGCCGTCAGCCGCGGCCCGCCGCCGTGGCCGCGAGGTCCCCGGCCGCCTCGGCCAGCGCCCGGGAGGCGGCGTCCACGCCCTTCGCCAGCGCGCGCACGTCCAGCCAGAGCCGGACCGCGAGGACGCCGAGCACCAGCAGGCCGGCGGTGGCGAGGAGGACGGCGGCGACGAGCATCCAGGACATGGCCCCAGCCTAGCGGGCCCCGCTCACCCCTCGGCGGGCACCAGCCGCATGGTCCGCACCCCGGCCCCGGTCAGCGCCGTGACGATCTTCTCCCCGGCGGGCTTGCGCACCGCCGCCCCGCACAGCGGACACCCGAAGCTGTAGTGCGCCTGCGCCGCCGTGCGGCCGAACGTCAGGCGGAACGCCTCGACCGGCAGCTCCACCTTCTCCCGGCACTCCGAGCAGTACACCTTGAATCTGGTACCGGGCTCCACGGCTCAGACCAGCCCCTCCCCGTAGTGCGCCAGCGCCTCCAGCGCCGCCGCCCGCGCCTGCTCCGCCGGCTCCGGCGGCGAGACGATCCGCCCGTCGCGGCCCAGCCGCAGCGCCAGCGGGCGCAACTGCGAGGGGTCGGCGCTGCGCAAGGTGATCCGCAGTCCGCCGTCGGGCAGTTCCTCGGCCCGGTCGTGGGTGTAGTACTCGGCGACCCAGCGGCCGCCGGAGGAGACCTCGACGACCACCTCGGGGTCGTCGGCGGAGGGGTTGACCAGCCCGCCGGAGAGATCGCGCGGCTCGCGCCTGGGCGGGTCGGCGGGGACGTCCAGGACCTTGATCTCGGCGACCCGGTCGAGCCGGAACATCCGGTGGTCCTCGGAGGTCCGGCACCAGGCCTCCAGGTAGGTGTGGCCCTCGGTGAGCAGCCGGATCGGGTCGACCTCGCGCTCGGTCATGCCGCCGCGGCCGTGCGAGTAGTACCGCAGCCAGAGCCGGCGGCCCTCGCTGAGCGCGCGGTCGATGTCGGCGAAGACGTGGCTCTCGGCCTCGAAGGTGACGCCGACCCGGGCGCTGCCCTCGGCGCTCTCCCCCGCCGCGTTCTCGATCTTGGCGACGGCCCGGGTGAGCGCCTCCCGGTCGCCGGCCCGCAGGCCGGGCAGCCCCGCGACGGCGCGGGCGGCGACCAGCAGCGCGGTCGCCTCGTCGGCGGCCAGCCGCAGCGGCTGGGCGACGTCGTCGACGTTGTGCCACCAGATCCGCTCGCCGTCGGTGTCGATGTCGAGCAGGTCGCCGCCGCGGAAGCTGGTGCCGCACATCGGCAGCACGTTGAGGTCGCCGATCAGCTCGCGCTCGCTGATGCCGAAGGCGCGGGCCACCTCGGCGACCTCGGCGCCGGGGCGCTCACGCAGATAGGTGACCAGCGACAGCATCCGCCGGGTCTGGTCGATCGCGTTGCTCATGCGTCCACCTCGCTACGCTCGGCCGGCGCTTCGCCCAGCGCGCACCTTCCGATGATCTGCCCGCTCATGCCCGCACACCCTCCACCGCAGTGCCGGCCACCGCGCGCAGCCGGTCGATGACGTCGGCCCGCAGCTCCTCGGGGCCGACCACCAGCACGTCCGGCCCGAACTCGGCGAGGTCGGCGCCGAGCCCGTTGCCGTACGGGATCTCCAGCTCGTCCCAGCTGTCGTCGGTCCGCCGGGTGGCGAGCGCCTTGGTGCGCAGCGGGAAGCCCGCGCCGCGGCGGACCCTGACCACGGCGGTGGCGGTGGCGCCCTCGCCGGCGAACTTGGCGACGGTCGCGCGGACGTCCACGTGCTCGGGCACGGTGCCGAGGAAGGCGCCGGACCGGGCGCGGACCTTGCCGGTGATCCGGCTGAGCCGGAAGACCCGGGCGTCCTCGCGGTCGCGGTCCCAGCCGGCCAGGTACCAGTGGCCGCGCCAGCACTCCAGGGCCCAGGGCTCGACACTGCGCTGCTCGACGGCGGCGGCGCCGGCCTTGCGGTACTCGAAGGTGACCGGGCGGCGGTCGCGGGCGGCGGTGAGCAGCGGTTCGAACGCGGCCTCGCGGGCGGGGATGCGCGGTTCGAGGGCGGGGCGGCGCTCGGTGTCGGTGAAGGGGACGCCGGCGGCGCGGAGCTTCTGGAGCGCGCCGCTGGCTGCGCCGCTCATCTTGGCCTGCTGCCAGACCCGGGCGGCGAGGGTGAGCGCGGCGGCCTCCTCGGCGTCGAGGGCGATCTCCGGCAGGCGGTTGCGGTCGGCGCGGGCGAGGTAGCCGAGTTCGCCGTCGAGCGCGTTCTCGTCGACGTCGATGACCAGCCCGAGTTCGCGCAGGTCGTCCTTGTCCCGCTCGAACATCCGGTTGAAGGCTTCCTCGCTGCTGTGCTGCCAGGCTTCGCGGTAGGCCTCGATGGACTCCCGCAGCTCCTTCTTGGAGAGCGGACGTCTGGTGTTCATCAGGCACAGGGCGAGATTCATCAGCCGCTCTGCCTTGGCGATCGCCATCGCTGACCCTTCCGGTGTGCCGCGCCACGCGCGGGGTGCGCCCGCCGGGCGTCGTCGTGGACCCGGCGGGACCGACCGTACCGGTAGCGGTACGCACGGCAAAAGCCGAGTCCGCCCACACGTGGGGCCGCACCCCGCGGACGGGGTGCGGCCCTGGGCGATCAGCGTCCTCAGACGGAGATCAGGTCGACCACGAAGATCAGGGTCGAGCCCGCCGGGATGAGCGGGCTGGGCGACTGGTTGCCGTAGGCCAGGTGCGGCGGGATGACCAGCTCGCGGCGGCCGCCGACCTTCATGCCGGCGACGCCCTGGTCCCAGCCCTTGATGACCCGGCCGCCGCCGAGCGGGAACTTGAAGGTCGAGCCGCGGTTCCAGCTGGCGTCGAACTCCTCGCCGGTCGCGTAGGTCACGCCGACGTAGTGGACCTCGACGACCTGGCCGGGCTTGGCCTCCTCGCCGGTGCCGACGGTGATGTCGCGGATCTTCAGCTCGGTCGGCGCGTCACCGACGGGGAAGTCGATCTCGGGCTTGCTCACTAGTGCCTCATCTCACGGTTGGTTCGTTCCATGACCAAGCGGCGGGCGCCCGCACCACGGTCCGTTACCGGACCACGGTACGGGCGCCCGCCGCCCGTCCGGGCCCGGCCACGCGGCCGGGCCCGAAGGTCACACGCACACCATTGTCACCCGAAAGTGGATCAGCCCTGACCGGCGTCGAGGATGTCCACGACGAAGACCAGCGTGGAGTTGGCCGGGATCTCGTTCTGGGCCTGGTCCTTGTAGCCGAGCGAGGCCGGGATGACGAGCTCGACCCGGCTGCCGATGGTCTGGCCCTCCAGGCCCTGGTCCCAGCCGGCGATGACCTGGCCGCCGCCGAGCGGGAAGGAGAACGCCTGGCCCTTGCTCAGCGAGGAGTCGAAGACCTTGCCGTCCTTGTACAGGGCGCCGGTGTACTGGACGAGGATCTTCTCGCCCTTCTCGACCTTGCGGCCCTCGCCCTTGATCAGGACGTGGCTCTTGAGCTCGGTCGGGTCGGCGGCGCCGGGCACCGGGGTGATCTCGGCGGGCTTCTTGCCGTTGTCCTTGACCTGCGGGAAGTCCGCGGGCGGCGGGGTCACGGTGCCGCTGACGACGGCGTCGGGGGCGTTGGTGTTGCGGATGTCGATGACGAAGATCAGGTTGTCCTTCGCCCCGATGGACATGCTCGGGTTGCCCTGGGCGCCGAAGGCGGCGGCCGGCGGCGCGACGACGAGCAGCCGGGAACCGGCCTTCTTGCCGACGACGGCCTGGTCGAGCGCCGGGATGAGCGCGTCGGTGCCGGCCTGGAAGATCTGCGGCTTGCCCTTCTCGTCGTACGAGGAGGGGATGTCCTTGCCGGTGTTCCAGTCCTTGCCGGTGTAGTCGACCGAGGTCCAGGAGTTCTTCTCGACCTTGGGGCCGTTGCCCTCGGAGAGGACCTTGACGACGAAGCCGCCGTCGGCCTGGTCGGTGGGCACCTCGATGTTCGCCTTGGTCCCGAAGTCACCGGTGACGTTGGGCAGCACCTTGGCGCTGTCCTTGATCGGCGGGACGGGGTCGGGGGTCGGCGTGGCCGGGGCCGACTTGGCGGCGTCCGGCTTGGCGGCGGCGTCGTCGGACGAGCCGTCCTTGTTCACCAGGTACAGGGTGACGGCGCTGCCGATCAGCAGGACGCCCAGGACCGTGCCGAGGATCACGCCGAGCCGGCCGACCTTGCCCGGGTTCTCGTCGTACCCGGCCTCGGAGGTGTCCTGGCGGCGGACGGTGGAGGCGAAGATCTGCGGGACGTCCTCGGTCTTCGTCCCCGCGGTCCGCGGCGCTTCCCCCGACCCGCCCCACCCGGCCTGCTGCTTCAGGATCGCCGGGGGGACGACGATCGACTCACCGTCGCCCGGGAGCGGGCCGCCGGGCCGCGAGTCGGCCGGGTCTCCGGCAGAGTTACCGTGCGCGGTACCGGACCCGCCCGGGCTCGACGCTTTCTCAGACATGACTCCCCATCCATCTCGCCACGAGGTCTTCGAGGTCTACGGCCGGCGTGGTGGCGCCGGGGTGCTGTCGCACTGCCCGCCCGGACCCCGGACGCCGGCGGCGCCTACCACAGTGCGAGGGCAGTATGACAGGTCAGGATGAGGGCGGGCGCTAGCCCGTGCGAGCGCCCGCCCAAGCGTACGGAATCCCCCCGGGCTCGAACCAGCCCGCGCAAAGGATCTCCGCGAATCCGTGCGGATCCGTGCGGATCCGTGCGCGTCCGGGCGGCCGGCACGGATCCGCCGGACGCTACACGGCCTCCAGGATGTCCACGACGAACACCAGGGTCGAGTTCGGCGGCACGGAGCCCTGCGCCTGGTCCTTGTAGCCGAGCGCCGGCGGCACCACCAGCAGGACCCGGCTGCCGACGTTCTGGCCGACCAGGCCCTTGTCCCAGCCCTCGATGACGCTGCCGGTGCCGATCTGCAGCGCCTGCGCGCCGCCGTGGCTCCAGGAGGAGTCGAACTGCTGGCCGTTGCTCCACAGCACCCCGGTGTACTGCACGACCAGGGTCTGCCCGGACTTCACCTGCTTGCCCTCGCCCTTGATCAGCACGGCCTGCTGGAGGTCGGTCGGCGGGGCCTGCCCGGCCGGCACGGTGATGGTGACGGCGGCCTTGCCGTTGTCCTTGACCTGCGGCAGGTTCGCCGGCGGCGGCGTCATGGTGCCGGAGAGCGTGGCGTCCGGCGGCAGGCTCTCCATGATGTCGAGGACGAACACCACGGTGTCGCCGGGGCCGACGCCCAGCTGGGTGGAGCCCTGGGTGCCGAACGCGGCGGCCGGCGGCGCGACGACCAGCAGCCGGCTGCCGACCTTCTTGCCGATCACGCTCTGGTCGAAGGCCGGCACCAGCTGCCCGCTGCCCGCCTGGTAGAGCTGCGGCTTGCCGCCGGAGTCGTAGGAGCTGGGCAGGTCCTTGCCGGTGGTCCAGTCCTTGGCGGTGTAGTTGACCGTCACCCAGTCGCCCTTGTTGACCGCGGAGCGGTCCCCCTCGCTGACGGTGTTCACCACGAACTGCCCGCTGGGCTGCTGGCCCTCGGGAATGGTGATGGTGGCCTTGCTCCCGAAGCCGCCGCCGGACAGCGTCGGCATCGGCGAGGCCTCGTTCACCGGGGCGGGCACGGTGGGCGCGGCGGTCGGCGACGCCGTGGGCGTGGCCTCGCCGGCGGGCTTGGTGGAGCTGCTGCAGGCCACCGCCAGCAACAGGGGCAGGGTGAGAAGCAACCCGGCGGTGCGGCGCACGGCGTTCCTAACTGTCGGTCAAAGTCGGCTCTCCGGACTCGACGGACAGCGTATGCGCAGACGGCGCCCGGCCCCGGTAGACACCACCGGGACCGGGCGCTGCGAAGATCACACCGATGGAGGACGCGGGCCGCACGCCGCTCCCCCGTCCGCGCGCCGGTCACATGCCGGCGATGAGCTTCTCCACCCGCTCGTCGACGGACCGGAACGGGTCCTTGCAGAGCACGGTGCGCTGCGCCTGGTCGTTCAGCTTGAGGTGCACCCAGTCGACGGTGAAGTCGCGGCGCTGCTCCTGCGCCCGGCGGATGAAGTCGCCGCGCAGCCGGGCCCGGGTGGTCTGCGGCGGGATCGACTTGGCCTCGAAGGTCTTGAGGTCGGTGGTCACCCGCTGCGCCTGGTTCTTGGCCTGGAGCAGGTAGAACAGGCCGCGGCGGCGGTGGATGTCGTGGTAGGCGAGGTCGATCTGGGCGACCCGGGGGTTGCTCATGCTCATCTGGTGCTTCTCGCGGTAGCGCTCGATGAGCTTGTACTTCATGATCCAGTCGATCTCGGTGGCGACCCCGTCGAGGCGTTCGGTGCGGACCGCCTCCAGGGTGCGGCCCCACAGGTCGAGGACGCGCGCGATGGTCCCGGTGTTGATGCCCTTGCGGTCGGCGAACTCCAGGGCCTTGGTGTAGTACTCCTCCTGGATGTCGAGCGCGCTGGCCTCCCGGCCGTTGGCGAGCCGGACCTGGTGGGTGCCGGTGAGGTCGTGGCTGACCTCGCGGATCGCCCGGATCGGGTTCTCCAGGGTGAGGTCGCGCATCACCACGCCGGCCTCGATGAGCCGCAGCACCAGGTCGGTGGAGCCCACCTTGAGCAGGGTGGTGGTCTCCGACATGTTGGAGTCGCCGACGATGACGTGCAGCCGGCGGTAGCGCTCGGCGTCGGCGTGCGGCTCGTCGCGGGTGTTGATGATCGGGCGCGAGCGGGTGGTCGCCGAGCTGACGCCCTCCCAGATGTGCTCGGCGCGCTGGCTGACGCAGTAGACCGCGCCGCGCGGGGTCTGCAGCACCTTGCCGGCGCCGCAGATCAGCTGCCGGGTCACCAGGAACGGGATGAGCACGTCGGCCAGCCGGGAGAACTCGCCGTGCCGGGCCACCAGGTAGTTCTCGTGGCAGCCGTAGGAGTTGCCGGCGGAGTCGGTGTTGTTCTTGAAGAGGTAGACGTCCCCGGCGATGCCCTCCTCGTGCAGCCGCCGCTCGGCGTCGACCAGCAGGCCTTCGAGGATGCGCTCGCCCGCCTTGTCGTGCGTCACCAGCTCGACGACGTCGTCGCACTCGGGGGTGGCGTACTCGGGGTGGGAGCCGACGTCGAGGTACAGGCGGGCACCGTTGCGCAGGAACACGTTGCTGCTGCGGCCCCAGGAGACTACGCGGCGGAAGAGGTAGCGGGCGACCTCGTCCGGGGACAGCCTGCGCTGCCCGCGGAACGTGCAGGTGACCCCGTACTCGTTCTCCAGCCCGAAAATTCGGCGGTCCATGGGCCATCCATTCTCTGATGGGAGCTGTCCGAAACCGCCTCCGCGAAAGCCCGTCCGGGCCGCCGCAGGGGCACCGGGGTCCCGTCCGGCCGCCGTCGCCGGCCGCTGGACGGGACCCCGTGGGCACTACTGGTCGGAGTCGCCGGGCGGGGTGGCCGCCCGCTTCTCCGTTCCGTCCGTGTCGTCCGAGTCGTCCGACTCGGCGGACTCGTCGCCGTCGAGCAGCCGGGCGAGCTGGCCGCCCAGGATCCGCTTGAACTTGCGCTGCTGGAAGCGCTGGCGGTCCAGGACCGCCACCTCCAGCTGGTCGGGGGTGAGGGCGCGCGGGGCGCCGCCGTTGGGGTCGCGGGCGAGCGAGTCCACCGCGACCTTGATGGCCTCGGTGAGCGAGAACCCGCTGCGGTGCCGCTGGCCCAGGTAGTTGCCGATCGAGTCGGCGTTGCCGCCGACCACCACGTAGTTCTTCTCGTCGACGACCGAGCCGTCGGGGGTGAGCCGGTAGATCTGGTCGTCGTCGCCGGTGCGGCCGACCTCGGCGACGATCAGCTCGACCTCGTAGGGCTTCTCGCCGACCGAGGAGAAGATGGTGCCGAGGGTCTGGGCGTAGACGTTGGCCAGGCCCCGGGCGGTGACGTCGGCCCGGTCGTAGGTGTAGCCGCGCAGGTCGGCGTAGCGCACGCCGCCGATGCGCAGGTTCTCGAACTCGTTGTACCGGCCGACCGCCGCGAAGGCGATCTTGTCGTAGATCTCGGACACCTTGTGGAGCGCCCGGGAGGTGTTCTCGGCGACGAAGACGATGCCGTCGGCATAGGTGAGCACGACCACGCTGCGACCGCGCGCGATGCCCTTGCGGGCGTACTCCGCGCGGTCCGCCATGGCCTGCTGGGGGGAGACGTAGAACGGTGTCGACACCGGCGGTCGTCCCTTCCTTCCTCAGTTGATGGCTAGAGCAGCGGGGCCTGCGGCCCGTTGGGGTGGGCCAGGCGCTGGTCGGTGATGGAGACGGCGATCTCGGCGACCTCGGCCTCGGTGAGCCGGCGGAAGCCGTCCTCGGTGATCAGCGAGACGATCGGGAAGATCTTGCGGGCGAGGTCGGGGCCGCCGGTGGCGGAGTCGTCGTCGGCCGCGTCGTAGAGGGCCTGGACGACCATGGTGGAGGCCTGCACGGCCGTCAGGTCCTCGCGGTGGAGCTTCTTCATCGAGCCGCGGGCGAAGACCGAGCCGGAGCCGGTGGCGGCGAAGCCGCGCTCCTCGGAACGGCCGCCGGTGACGTCGTAGGTGAAGATCCGGCCGCGGCCGAGTTCGAGGTCGTAGCCGGCGAACATCGGCACGACCGCGAGGCCCTGCATCGCCATGCCGAGGTTGCCCCGGATCATGGTGGTGAGCCGGTTGGCCTTGCCCTCCAGGGAGAGCACGGTCCCCTCGATCTTCTCGTAGTGCTCCAGCTCCAGCTGGAACATCCGGACCATCTCGATCGCGAGGCCCGCGGTGCCGGCGATGCCGATCGCGCTGTACTCGTCCGCCGGGAAGACCTTCTCCATGTCCCGCTGGGCGATCATGCTGCCCATGGTGGCGCGGCGGTCACCGGCGAGGACCACACCGCCGTCGAAGACCGCGGCGACGATGGTCGTGCCGTGCGGGGCCTCGATGACGCCCTCGGGCAGACGGGACCGACCGGGGATCAGCTCGGGCCGGTGGGCCTCCAGGAAGTCGAGGAACGACGAGGACCCCGGGGTCAGGAAGGCAGCCGGTAGACGCCCGGTGCCACGAGTGTTGGCTTCCACACGATTCCTTCCAGGTAGCTTGAAGCGCGCACTGCCCGCACCCTACCCGCCGGACGATCACTGTCCAGCACGGCGGAGGGCCGGACCGGACGGACGGACGGCTCCCGCCGCCCGCCCGCCGTCATCGGTCGCAACCGTGAATTCCCGGAATGCCGCCGGGCAACCGCCCGGATTCCGACCGGGACTACTGTCCGCCCTTTTGCACGAACTGCCGCACGAAATCCTCGGCGTTCGATTCCAGGACCTCGTCGATTTCGTCCAGAACCGCGTCGACGTCGTCGCTCAGCTTTTCCTGGCGCTCCTTGAGCTCGTCCGAATTCTGCGCTTCCGCGGCCTGCTCCTCGACCTCCTCGGAGGAGCGGTTCGCCCGCTGCTGGCCGCCGCCGGTGTCCTTGCTCGCCATTTACCTCACCCCGCTCGATCGTCTGGCACGGTTTGGTCGTTGCTTGCTGCACCGACCCTATACACAAGGTGCGACAACCCGCTTCCGGTTTGCCGGTGGCGCTTCCTGTCCAACACCCGCCGTCACCCCGGATGATTCCCATTTGCCCGGCGTTCACCCATGGTGATCGATAGTGACCGGTCAGCCGCCGGAGAGCACCCGGAGCAGGTCCTCCGCGGTGCGGCAGCGGTCCAGCAGTTCCTTGACGTGGTTGCGGGTGCCGCGCAGCGGCTCCAGGGTGGGCACCCGCTGGAGCGAGTCGCGGCCCGGCAGGTCGAAGATCACCGAGTCCCAGGAGGCCGCCGCGACGTGCTCGGCGTACTGTTCCAGGCAGCGCCCCCGGAAGTACGCCCGGGTGTCCTCCGGGGGCTTGGTGACGGCCCTGGCGACCTCCTCCTCGGTCACCAGCCGGTCGAACCGGCCACGGGCCACCAGGCGGTTGTAGAGGCCTTTCTCGGGCCGTACGTCGCTGTACTGGAGGTCGACCAGCTGCAGCCGCGGGCTGTCCCACTCCAGGGCGTCCCGGCTGCGGTAGCCCTCCAGGATCTCCCGCTTGGCGATCCAGTCCAGCTGGCGCGAGAGCGACATCGGGTCCCGCTCCAGGCGTCCCAGTACGTCCTCCCAGCGGGCCAGCACGTCCACGGTCTGCTCGTCGGCGTCGGTGCCGAAGCGGTCCTCGACGTACTTGCGGGCCAGCTCGCAGTACTCCAGCTGGAGCTGGACGGCGGTGAGCCGGCGCCCGCTGCGCAACGTGACCAGGTGCTTCAGGGTGGGGTCGTGGGAGATCCGGTGCAGGGTGCGCACCGGCTGGTCGACGGCCAGGTCGGAGGTGATGAAGGCGTCCTCGATCATGGCCAGGACCAGCGAGGTGGTGCCGAGCTTGAGGTAGGTGGAGATCTCGGAGAGGTTGGCGTCCCCGATGATCACGTGCAGCCGGCGGTACTTCTCGGCGTCGGCGTGCGGTTCGTCCCGGGTGTTGATGATCGGCCGCTTGAGCGTCGTCTCCAGGCCGACCTCGACCTCGAAGAAGTCCGCGCGCTGGCTGATCTGGAAGCCGTGGGCGGAGCCGTCCTGCCCGACGCCGACCCGGCCGGCGCCGGTGACCACCTGGCGCGAGACGAAGAACGGGGTGAGGTGGCGGACGATGTCGGCGAACGGCGTCGCCCGCTTCATGAGGTAGTTCTCGTGGGTGCCGTAGGAGGCGCCCTTGTTGTCGGTGTTGTTCTTGTACAGGTGGATGTTCTGCCCGTTGGGCAGCTCCAGCGCGCGCTGTGCGGCGGCCGCCATGATCCGTTCGCCGGCCTTGTCCCAGAGCACGGCGTCGCGCGGGTTGGTCACCTCGGGCGAGCTGTACTCGGGGTGCGCGTGGTCCACGTAGAACCGCGCGCCGTTGGTGAGGATGACGTTGGCGAGGCCGATGTCCTCGTCGGTCAGCTGGCTGGCGTCGGCGACGTCCCGTGCGAGGTCGAAGCCCCGGGCGTCGCGCAGCGGATTCTCCTCCTCGAAGTCCCATCGGGCGCGCCGTGCCCGGTGCATCGCCGCCGCGTACGCGTTGACGATCTGGGACGAGGTGAGCATGGCGTTGGCGTTGGGGTGCCCGGGAACGGAGATCCCGTACTCGGTCTCGATGCCCATCACGCGCCGTACGGTCATGCGGCCCTCCTTGCCCGGTGCGCCGCCCCCGGCGGGCGGTCCACACTGACGTACCGCTGAACAACACCGACGCCGGCCGTCTGCCCGCGAACGGTGGGTCGAGCCTAGAACGCGGCACCGACCGGCGGGCCCCGAGACGCGCCGTCCGGCTGCGGGGCCGCGAGGCGCCACAGCCGGACGGGGTGCGAGCGTTCCGGGAGGCCCGGACCGGTTCGGTTACAGGTACTGCCCGGTGTTGGCGACAGTGTCGATGGAGCGGCCGGACTCGGCGCCCTGCTTCCCCGTGACCAGGGTGCGGATGAAGACGATCCGCTCGCCCTTCTTGCCGGAGATCCGGGCCCAGTCGTCCGGGTTGGTGGTGTTCGGCAGGTCCTCGTTCTCCTTGAACTCGTCCACGCAGGCGTTGAGCAGGTGGGAGACCCGCAGGCCCCGCTGGCCGTGGTCGAGGTAGTCCTTGATGGCCATCTTCTTGGCCCGGTCGACGATGTTCTGGATCATCGCGCCGGAGTTGAAGTCCTTGAAGTACAGGACCTCCTTGTCACCGTTGGCGTAGGTGACCTCCAGGAAGCGGTTCTCCTCGGTCTCGGAGTACATCCGCTCCACCACCGACTGGATCATCGCGGCCACCGTGGCCTCGACGGAGCCGTCGTGCTCCTTGACGTCGTCCGGGTGGAAGGGCAGCGAGTCCTTGAGGTACTTGGAGAAGATGTCCTTGGCCGCCTCGGCGTCCGGGCGCTCGATCTTGATCTTGACGTCCAGGCGGCCCGGCCGCAGGATCGCCGGGTCGATCATGTCCTCGCGGTTCGAGGCGCCGATGACGATGACGTTCTCCAGGCCCTCCACGCCGTCGATCTCGGCGAGCAGCTGGGGGACGATGGTGTTCTCGACGTCCGAGCTGACGCCGGAGCCGCGGGTGCGGAAGAGCGACTCCATCTCGTCGAAGAAGACGATGACCGGGGTGCCCTCGCCCGCCTTCTCCCGGGCCCGCTGGAAGACCAGGCGGATCTGCCGCTCGGTCTCGCCGACGTACTTGTTGAGCAGCTCGGGGCCCTTGATGTTGAGGAAGTAGCTCTTCCCCTGGGGCCGGCCGGTGACCTCGGCGACCTTCTTGGCCAGCGAGTTCGCCACCGCCTTGGCGATCAGCGTCTTGCCGCAGCCGGGCGGGCCGTAGAGCAGCACGCCCTTGGGCGGGCGCAGCTCGTACTCCTTGAAGAGCTCGGCGTGCAGGTAGGGCAGCTCGACCGCGTCGCGGATCAGCTCGATCTGGTTGGCCAGGCCGCCGATCTGGCGGTAGTCGATGTCCGGGACCTCCTCGAGGACCAGCTCCTCGACCTCGGCCTTCGGCACGACCTCGTACACGTAGCCGGAACGCGGTTCCAGCAACAGGGCGTCCCCCGCCCGGAGGGTGGCCTCGCGCAGCGGTTCGGCGAGGCGGACCACCCGCTCCTCGTCGGTGTGGCCGATGACCAGGGCCCGCTCGCCGTCCTCCAGGACCTCCTTGAGGGTGACGAGGTCGCCGATGCGCTCGAAGGCCATCGCGTCCACGATGTTGAGGGCCTCGTTGAGCATCACTTCCTGGCCGCGCCGCAGCTCGTCGAGGGCGACGTTGGGGCTGACGTTCACACGAAGCTTGCGGCCGCCGGTGAAGATGTCGGCGGTGTCGTCCTCGTTGGCGCTGAGGAAGACGCCGAATCCGGCCGGGGGCTGTGCCAGCCGGTCCACTTCCTCCTTGAGGGCCACGATCTGGTCGCGGGCCTCACGCAGGGTGGAGGCGAGCCGTTCGTTCTGGGCGGTCACGCCGGCCAGGTTGGTCTGGAGCTCGACGATCCGCTCTTCGAGGATTCTCGAATTGCGCGGCGAGTCGGCGAGCTTGCGGCGCAGGACGGCGATTTCCTGCTCAAGGTACGAGAGCTGAGCGGCCTCGTCGGAACCACGAGCGGGCCTGCCGGTGCTGCGGTTGTAGTCGTCATCGTGGGCTGCCACGGTCCTCACCTCCTCCGGGGAGCTGGACGCTTCCAGACCCTACCTGGGACCAGGGGTCCGTAAACCCCTAGATCAAGAAAGATGGAACGGGCGTGTCCGATCTTCGCCCTCGCGTGCTTCCCCTCTGCTAGGGGGATACCCACCGCGCACGGGCCAAAGCGGACCAGATGTATCGTCGATCGAGTCGATATCCGATCGCGACCGGCACACAAGGTCCGATCGTTGTACGAATGGCGGGAATGCCCCAGGACGGGGCGTCCCGGGACAGAAACGGCGGACAATCATCATGTCGGTGAGCGAGTCGACGGCGGCGGCCGAGCCGCTGGAGGTGTGGATCGACCAGGATCTGTGCACCGGCGACGGCATCTGCGCGCAGTACGCGCCGGAGGTCTTCGAGCTGGACATCGACGGCCTCGCCTATGTGAAGGGCGAGGACGACGAGTTGCGCCAGCAGCCCGGCCAGACGGTCCCGGTGCCGCTGACGCTGCTTCAGGACGTGGTGGACTCGGTGAAGGACTGCCCGGGCGACTGCATCCACGTGCGCCGGGCCGCCGACGGGGTCGAGGTGTACGGGCCTGACGCCGAGTAGGCGCCGATGTCCGTTACGTGAGGCTCGACGGGGCGGCGGTCTGGGAGCGGTCCCAGCCGCCGTCCTTGCGCGTCCAGGTGAGGTCGAGCGAGATGTCGGGCGCGAACCGGGGCACGTCGTCGTCGGAGTAGCCCCGCGCATGGGCGGTGACGGCCCCGTCGGAGCGCAGCGCGAGGCGGCTGACGGTGAGGTTCTCGCGCTCGGAGAGCAGGGTGGCCAGCACGGCGGGCCGCCCGCCGGGGCCGGCGCCGAGCAGGTAGACGGCGTCGGGCGGGGTGCCGTTCTCGGCGGCGCAGTGCGCGGCGGCGACGGTGCCGGGGCGGCCGTCGCCGAGGTCGGCGGCGAAGCTGACGGACACGGTCACCGGGAACGGCCCGCAGTCGAGCGGGAGTTCGGCCTTCGCGGGGTCGGGGGCCGCGGCCGCGGGGAGGGCCCTGGGGGTGGTCCGGGCGGGCCCGGGGGCGCCGCTCGCGGGGCCCGCGGCGAGCCCGGCGGCCACCACGGCGGCGCAGCCGGCCACCGTCACGGCCCAGTGCCAGGGGGCGGTGCGCCCGTCCCGGGGGCCGCCGCGGCCCGTTGCGGTCTGCTGTCCAGCCGTCGTCCCGACCGCGCTCTCCACCAGGCGTCCCCTCCAGTGGTCCGTGTGAGCGAGCATCGTCCCACACCGGGGCGACGGCGCGGTGGCGCGGGTGTGCGGGAACGCGGCAGGGGTGGTACGGCGCTGCCGTACCACCCCTGCGGGAGGCGTCTCAGTCGAGGTCGGCCGGCTCGGCGGTCTCGACGCGGGCGGCGGCCCGGGCGGCCGCGCGCTCCTGCAGGCTGGGCTCGGGGGCCCCGTTGTCGTAGTCCTCGCCGTAGGCGCCCTTGGCCGGGCGGCGGCGGCGCAGCGGCGGCTCGACGCCGTCGGCGAGCCGGCGGGCGGTGAGCAGGAAGCCGGTGTGGCCGATCATCCGGTGGTCCGGGCGGACGGCCAGGCCCTCCAGGTGCCAGGTGCGGACCATGGTCTCCCAGGCCTGCGGCTCGGTGAAGGTGCCGTGGTCGCGCAGCGCCTCGACGGTCTTGGACATCTGCGTGGTGGTGGCCACGTAGCAGCAGATGAGGCCGCCGGGGACGAGCGCCCTGGAGGCGACGTCCAGGCACTCCCAGGGGGCGAGCATGTCGAGGATGACGCGGTCGACGTCGGTCTCGACCAGGTTGTCCTGGAGGTCGCCGACGGTGAGCTTCCACGCCGGGTGCGAACCGCCGAAGTAGCGCTCGACGTTGCCCTTGGCGATGTCGGCGAAGTCCTGGCGGCGCTCGTAGGAGGCGAGCAGGCCGGTGTCGCCGACGGCGCGCAGCAGGTAGGTGGAGAGCGCGCCGGAGCCGACGCCGGCCTCGACCACGCGGGCGCCGGCGAAGATGTCGGCCATCGCCAGGATCTGCCCGGCGTCCTTGGGGTAGATCACGGCGGCACCGCGAGGCATGGACAGGACGTAGTCGGGGAGCAGGGGGCGCAGCGCGAGGTACGGGACGTTCCCCGTGGTGCGCACGACCGTGCCCTCGGGGGCGCCGATCAGCTCGTCGTGCGGGAACGCACCCTTGTGGGTGTGGAACTGGTTCCCGGCCTGGAGCGTGAACGTGTAGTGGCGGCCCTTGGGGTCGGTCAGCTGGACCTGGTCCCCGACCTGGAAGGGCCCTCGTCGGCGGGCGGCACCGGTCGGTTCGGACATGCGGACAATCCTAAGGGAAGCGGACCGTCCGGCTTACCAGGTGATCCTTTCAGCGGCCGGTGACGGCGGCGGTCAGCCGCTGTTCGATGTCGGTGAGCGCGGCGACCCCGTACGTCCGGCCGTCCTCCTCGACCACGAGGTACTCCCCCGCGGGGGTGGCCCGCACGGCGCGCAGCAGGTCCTCGCCGGCCAGGTCGGCGGAGAGCAGCAGCCCGGGTTCGAGGTCGCGGGCGAGCGGGCCGACGGCGACCCAGGGGCGGCGGTGCTCGGGGACGGAGCGGACGGCCGCCTCCCGGAGGATGGCGATCGGCTCGCCGCGGCCGTCGACGACCACGACCGCGCCGGCCTGGGCCTCGCGGGCGCGCCGCATGGCCTCGCCGAGCGGGGTGTCGGCGGTGACCTCGACGGCCCGGCGGGCGAGGTCGCGCAGCCGCAGGCCGGGCAGCGCCTCCTTGAGCCGGGCGTTGCGCAGCGCGCCGGTGGCACCGTTCCAGATGATCGCGGCGAGGACGGCCGCGAGGACGGCGTCGACCAGGGTGTCGGTGCGGCTGCGGTCGAGTGCGCGGGCGGAGCTGATCAGCGGCAGGCCGACCAGGACGGCGATGGCCAGCGCCCGGCCGGCCCAGGCGGCGGCGACGGTGCCGGTCATCGGCCGGCCGGTGGCGGCCCAGACGACGGCGCGCAGCATCCGGCCGCCGTCCAGCGGCAGGCCGGGCAGCAGGTTGAAGGCGGCGACGACGAGGTTGGAGACCATCAGGCCGGTGAGCAGCACTCCGGGGACGGTGGCGACCTCGACGGCCTGGAGGGCGAGGTAGAAGACGCCGCCGAGGACGAGGGAGAGCAGCGGGCCGACGAACGCCAGCCAGAACTCCCGCCAGGGGCGTTCGGCCTCGTTCTCGATCTCCGAGACGCCGCCGAAGAACTGGAGCTGGATGCGGCGCACGCCGAGCTTGTAGCGCAGCGCGACCAGGGTGTGGGCGAGCTCGTGGACCAGCACCGAGCCGTAGAAGGCGACGGCGAAGGAGAACGCGACCAGGTAGCGGGCGGCGCCGAGGCCGGGCAGCACCCGCTCGAGCTGGCCGCCGAAGACCCAGGTGATCAGGGCCGCGATGACGAACCAGGACGGGGTGACGTAGATCGGCACGCCGAAGGGGCGGCCCATCAGGATGCCGCCGCGGGGCTCCGGCTCCCGGGGCGGTGGGGTCCCTGGCCGGTGGCCGCCGCCCTGCGGTGGCTGGTCGGAGGTCTGCTGCCCCCTGGAGTCGCTCACCGTGTTCCCTTCCTCCGTCGCCCCCGCAGCGCGCCGCGCGCCGGTGCGCCCACGCTACGTGATCGCGGCCGCCGTCCGGCGCCCGCCCCTCGCCTTCCCACTGCGTTCATACCCCGTGGCGACCGCTTTCCGGCAGCACCGTGGCAGCGGGATGACAGCGCAGGGCAATAGGGTCTGGGGTATGCAGCAGACCGACACCAGCAGTCCCGCCGCGGTCCCGCCCCGTCCGGCGGCGGCCCCGACCGGGCTGTCCCCGTCGCGCGCGGGCGACTTCCTGACCTGCCCGCTGTTGTACCGGCTGCGGGTGATCGACCGGCTGCCGGAGCCGCCGAGCCCGGCGGCGACCCGGGGCACCCTGGTGCACGCGGTGCTGGAGCGGCTGTTCGACTCGCCGGCGACCGACCGGACGCCGGAGCGGGCGCTGGGGCTGCTGCGCCCGCAGTGGGAGCGGCTGCTGGGCGAGCGCCCGGAGCTGGCCGGGCTGTTCCCGGAGGACCCGGACGGCGCGGCGCTGACCCGCTGGCTGGCGGACGCGGAGAAGCTGGTCGGCCAGTGGTTCCGGCTGGAGGACCCGACCCGGCTGCACCCGGTGGAGCGCGAGCTGTACGTGGAGACGGCGCTGGAGTCGGGGCTGCTGCTGCGCGGCTACATCGACCGGGTGGACGTCGCACCGACCGGTGAGGTCCGGCTGGTGGACTACAAGACCGGCCGGGCGCCCTCGCGGGACTTCGAGGGCAAGGCGATGTTCCAGATGAAGTTCTACGCGTTGGTGGTCTGGCGCTGGAAGGGCGTGATCCCCAAGCGGCTGCAGCTGGTCTACCTGGGCGGCGGCGGGGACGTGGTCAGTTACGACCCGGACGAGACCGACCTGCTCGCGGTGGAGCGCAAGCTGCTGGCGCTGTGGGAGCGGATCGGCCGGGCGGTGGCCACCGGCGACTTCCCGGCGACCCGCAACCGGCTCTGCGACTGGTGCGACCACCAGGCCAGCTGTCCGGAGTTCGGCGGCACGCCCCCGCCGTACCCGCTGCCACTGACGCGTACGTCCGACGAGGTCGATCCCACGGGGGATCCGACGAGCAAGGAGTCGTAGGTGACGATCCGAGTGCTGCTGGTCGACGACCAGCCACTGCTGCGCACCGGTTTCCGGATGATCCTGGAGGCCGAGTCCGACCTGGTGGTGGTCGGCGAGGCCGGCGACGGCCAGCAGGCGCTGGACCAGGTGCGGGCGCTGCAGCCCGACGTGGTGCTGATGGACATCCGGATGCCGAGGATGGACGGCGTGGAGGCGACCCGCCGGATCGCCGGTCCGGGGCGGGACGGTCCGGCGAAGGTGCTGGTGCTGACCACCTTCGACCTGGACGAGTACGTGGTGGAGGCACTGCGCGCGGGGGCGAGCGGCTTCCTGCTGAAGGACGTGCCGGCCGAGGAGCTGGTGCAGGCGATCCGGGTGGTGGCGGACGGCGCGGCGATGCTGGCGCCGTCGATCACCCGCAGGCTGCTGGACATGTACGCCACCAAGCTGCCGTCGGGCGAGGAGGCGCCGCCGCAGGCGCTGAACGCGCTGACCGAGCGGGAGCTGGAGGTGCTGAAGCTGGTGGCGCGCGGGCTGTCCAACGCGGAGATCGCGGCGGAGCTGTTCGTCAGCGAGACGACGGTGAAGACGCACGTCGGCCATGTGCTGACCAAGCTGCAGCTGCGGGACCGGGTGCAGGCGGCGGTGTACGCCTACGAGAGCGGCCTGGTGCGCCCGGGCGCGCTGTAGGGGCCCGGAAACGGACGGCGGCCCGTCCGCTCCCCGGTCGGAACCGGGCGGAGCGGGCGGGCCGCCGTGCTGCGGGCGGGCGGGCCGCCGCGTTGCCGGGGGCTACTTGCCGCTGCGGCCGATCTCCCAGAAGCGGAAGAAGCCGGTGGTGTCGACGGTGGACTCCACGCCGGTGATGTTGGCGCGGGAGGTGAAGAACGCCTTGTTCTGGAACAGCGGGATGAGCGGGGCGTTGGTGGCGACGATGCCCTGGATCTGGGCGTAGGCGCCGGTCGCGGCGGCCCGGTCGGTCTGCTTGAGGGTCTCGGGCACCAGCTTCTGGCTGATCTGCGGGTCGTCCCAGCCGTGGTGGTAGGCACCGCCGTCGACGATCAGCGGGGCGACGTAGTTGTCCGGATCCGGGTAGTCCGCGAACCAGCCGATCGTGTACAGCTGGTACTTGCCCTCGTTCCAGCCCTTCTTGTACGTGTCCCAGTCGGGCTCCTGCTGGACCGTGATCTGGAACAGGCCGCCGGCCTCCAGCTGCTTCTTCAGGGTCTCGGGCTCGACGGACTCGGCGCGCGAGCGCGACCAGGTGAGGGTGAGCTTGACCGGGGTGGGCACCTTGGCGGCGGTGAGGATCGCCTTGGCCTTGGCGACGTCCTGGTCGCCGTAGCGGTCGAAGAAGGCCGTGTTGTGGCCGGTGACGCCGGCCGGGACCATCGAGTACAGCGGCTGGACGGTGCGCGCGAAGACGTCGCGGGCCAGCGCCTTGCGGTCGATCAGCTGGGCGGCGGCCTGGCGGACGGCGAGGTTGCCGCCGGTGGCGTCCTTGGTGTTGAAGACCAGGTAGCGGGTGTCGTTGCTGTCGCCCTCGACGACGCGCAGGTCGGTCTTGCCGCCCTGCTGGTCGGAGAGGATCTGGGCGGCGGTGTTCGGCTCCAGGCTGTTGTCGGCGAGGTCGACCTGGCCGCTGTCCAGCGCGGCCTTGAGGTCGGCCGGCTTGTCGAAGTAGCGCAGGGTGAACTTCTTGTTCCGCAGCTTGGCGTCGCCGGTGTACTTGTCGTTCGGCAGCAGCACGACCTTCGCCGGGCCGCCCTTGGCCATCGCCTCGACCGAGTCGATCTTGTAGGGGCCGGAGCCGACCAGCTTGTCGTTGGGCAGCGCCTTGTCGGCCGGGTAGAGCTCCTGGTCGACGATGGCGCCGGCCGGGCCGGCCAGCTTGGCCGGGAGGGTGGCGTCGGGCTGGGCGAGGTGGAAGACCACCTCGGTGTCGTTGGGCGCCTCGACGGACTTGATCGACGACAGCAGACCGGCCGGGCCGTTCGGGTCGTTGATCTTCAGGGTCCGCTGGATCGAGTGGACGACGTCGGCGGCGGTGAGCGCGTGGCCGTTGGAGAACTTCAGCCCGGTCCTGAGCGTGCAGTGGTACTGGGTGGCGTCGCCGGCGGTGAACTCGCAGGACTGGGCGGCGTCCGGGGTGGGCGCGCTGGAGGCGGCCGGGTAGCTGAGCAGCGACTGGAAGGTGTTGCGCAGCAGCAGCCAGGAGCCGGCGTCGTAGGCGATGGCCGGGTCCAGGGCGCCGGTCAGCGCGGTGGTGCCCATGGTGATCGACTTGTCGCCGTCCCCCTTGACGGCGTCGGTGACCGATCCGCAGCCGGCCACCGAGGCGGCGACGATTCCGGCACAGCCGAGCACGGCCAGTCGTTCAGCTGAAGTCTTCACGGGTCGCGTCCTTCTGGGGGTGCGGTCCGGCTGCGATCGCGGGCACGACGGGGGTGCCCGTCAGCGGCGGTGCCTGGGCTCGGGGGGTGGAACGAACCCGAGTAGCGTGCCATATCGAACACGCCCCCCCGGCACCCGCAAAGGTGACGGTTGGGACACGGCGGCGGGGCTCTGGTCAGGGCTGTCCGACGAGTTGTCAGGCAATGCCCGTTTTCTCCCGGGACGCTCCCCGGACCCGGCCCGGTCCGCCCGCTTACCGGCGGGCCCCGCCGCTCCGCAATGAGACGACAATCACACTCGCGAGGTCACCAGGGAGCGCAACAGCTCCAGGTCGACCTGCTCCAGCGAGGAGAGCACCAGGCGTCCCGGCGCCGGCTCGATCGGCGTCACCGAGGGCACCGCGATCACCGGGCAGCCGGCCGCCTCGGCGGCCCGCACCCCGGTCGGCGCGTCCTCCACCACCACGCAGCGGGCCGGGTCGGCGCCCAGCCGGCGGGCCGCCTCCAGGTACGGGTCCGGATGCGGCTTGGTGCGCGGCACCTCGTCCCCGGCGACCGAGAACGCGAAGTGCTCGGCGCCCAGCGAGCGGAGCACGATGTCGATGATGTGCCGGTGCGAGGCGGACACCAGCGCGGCCGGCACGCCGTGCGCCGCCAGCGTGTTGAGCAGCCGCTCGGCGCCCGGCATCAGCGGCACCCCGCCGCCCAGCAGGTCGACGAAGCGCTGGTTGATCAGCACGGTCAGGTCGGCCGGCGACAGGTCCACGCCGGTGCTGCTCAACAGGTGGTCGATCACCCGGGTCATCGGACCGCCGACCACGTGCGCGCGGTCCTCGGCGGTCAGCTGGTGGCCGAGGTCGGCGAAGAGCGAGGCCTCGGCCTGCCACCAGAAGTCCTCGGTGTCGACCAGCGTCCCGTCCATGTCCAGCAGCACCGCCTGGAGGCCCCGGTCGTCGCCGCCGAGGGTCTGGGTGGCGGTGGAGATGGTGGTCATGGCGGGATCCTTCCGTCCGAGCCCGGATCGGTCCCGGGGATGGCACGGGCCGGCCCGCTGGTGAGCGGACCGGCCCGTTCAGGGTCATCAAGAATACGCCCGGGCCGCCCGGATCGGGCGAACGATGCGCGACACGGGCGTTACCGGGCGTTGAAGTACTTCGCCTCCGGGTGGTGGATCACGATCGCGTCGGTGGACTGCTCCGGGTGCAGCTGGAACTCCTCGGAGAGCACCACGCCGATCCGCTCGGGCTTCAGCAGCTCGGCGATCTTGGCGCGGTCCTCCAGCTCCGGGCAGGCGCCGTAGCCCAGCGAGAAGCGGGCGCCGCGGTACTTGAGCGCGAACATGTCCTTGACGTCCTGCGGGTCCTCGTCCCCGAAGCCCAGCTCGTAGCGGACCCGGGCGTGCCAGAACTCGGCCAGCGCCTCGGCCAGCTGGACGGACAGGCCGTGCAGCTCCAGGTAGTCGCGGTAGGCGTTGTTCGCGAACAGCTCGTTGGCCGCCTCGGAGATCCGGTTGCCCATGGTGACCACCTGCAGGCCGACCACGTCGCGCACCCCGGACTCCTCCGGGCGGAAGAAGTCCGCCAGGCACAGCCGCCGCCCGCGCCGCTGGCGCGGGAAGGTGAAGCGGGTCCGCTCGGTGCCGTCCTCGTGGAAGACGATCAGGTCGTCGCCCTTGGAGTTGGCCGGGAAGTAGCCGTAGACCACGGCCGCCTCCAGCCAGCCCTCGGTCTGCAGCCGGTCCAGCCACATCCGCAGCCGCGGCCGGCCCTCGGTCTCCACCAGCTCCTCGTAGGAGGGCCCCTCGCCGGTGCGGGCGGCCTTCAGGCCCCACTGCCCCTTGAACAGCGCGTCCTCGTCCAGCCAGGAGGCGTAGTCGGCGAACGGCACGCCCTTGACGATCCGCTCGCCCCAGAACGGCGGGGCCGGCAGCCGGTTGTCCACCGCCACGTCGGAGCGGATCTGGCCGAGGTTGACCTCCTCCGGCTCCGCGACCTCCACCCGGGCGTGCCGGCGCTGCTTGAGCTCCGGCAGCACCGCACCCGGCACCCCGCGCTTGACCGCGACCAGCGCGTCCATCAGCCGCAGGCCCTCGAAGGCGTCCCGGGCGTAGCGGACCTCGCCCTCGTAGATCTCGTGCAGGTCCTGCTCGACGTAGGCACGGGTCAGCGCGGCGCCGCCGAGGATCACCGGGAACTGGGCCGCCAGCCTGCGCTGGTTCAGCTCCTCCAGGTTCTCCTTCATGATCACGGTGGACTTGACCAGCAGGCCGGACATCCCGATGACGTCCGCGTTGTGCTCCTGCGCGGCGTCCAGGATCGCCGAGACCGGCTGCTTGATGCCCAGGTTGACCACGTTGTAGCCGTTGTTGGACAGGATGATGTCGACCAGGTTCTTGCCGATGTCGTGGACGTCGCCCTTCACGGTGGCCAGCACGATGGTGCCCTTGCCCTCCGAGTCGGACTTCTCCATGTACGGCTCCAGGTGGGCCACCGCGGTCTTCATCACCTCGGCGGACTGGAGCACGAACGGCAGCTGCATCTGGCCGGAGCCGAACAGCTCGCCGACCACCTTCATGCCGGACAGCAGGGTGTCGTTGATGATCTCCAGCGCCGGGCGGGCGCTCAGCGCCTGGTCCAGGTCGGCCTCCAGGCCGTTCCGCTCGCCGTCGATGATCCGGCGCTGGAGGCGCTCCTCCAGCGGCAGCGCGGCCAGCTCCTCCGCCTTGGACGCCCTGACCGAGGCCGAGGAGACGCCCTCGAACAGCTCCAGCAGGCGCTGCAGCGGGTCGTAGCCCTCCCGACGGCGGTCGTACACCAGGTCGAGCGCGGCCTCGCGCTGCTCCTCCGGGATCCGCGCGATCGGCAGGATCTTGGAGGCGTGCACGATGGCCGAGTCCAGGCCGGCCTCCACGCACTCGTGCAGGAAGACCGAGTTGAGGACGACCCGGGCGGCCGGGTTGAGGCCGAAGGAGATGTTGGACAGGCCCAGCGTGGTCTGCACCGCCGGGCGGCGCCGCTTCAGCTCGCGGATCGCCTCGATGGTCTCGATGCCGTCCCGGCGGGACTCCTCCTGGCCGGTGGCCAGGGTGAAGGTCAGGCAGTCGACCAGGATGGAGCCCTCGTCGATGCCGTAGTCGGCGGTGAGCTCGGCGATCAGCCGCTCGGCGATCTCCACCTTCGTCCCGGCGGTGCGGGCCTGGCCCTCCTCGTCGATGGTGAGCGCGATCAGGCCGGCGCCGTGCTCGCGGGCCAGCGAGGCGATCCGGCCGAAGCGCGACTGCGGGGTGTTGCCGTCCTCGTAGTTGACCGAGTTGAGCACCGCGCGGCCGCCGAGCGCCTCCAGGCCCGCCCGCAGCACCTCCGGCTCGGTGGAGTCCAGCACGATCGGCAGGGTCGAGGCGGTGGCCAGCCGGCCGGCGATCTCCTTCATGTCGGCGACGCCGTCGCGGCCGACGTAGTCCACGCACAGGTCCAGCAGGTGCGAGCCGTCGCGGATCTGGTCGCGGGCGATCTCCACGCAGGCCTGCCAGTCGCCGGCCAGCATCGACTCGCGGAACTTCTTCGAGCCGTTGGCGTTGGTGCGCTCGCCGATCGCCAGGTACGAGGTGTCCTGGCGGAACGGCACCGACTGGTAGAGCGAGGCGGCGGCCGGCTCCGGGCGCGGGTCGCGCGCGGCCACCGGGCGGCCCTGCACCCGCTCGACCACCTGGCGCAGGTGCTCGGGCGTGGTGCCGCAGCAGCCGCCGACCAGCGACAGTCCGTACTCGCGGGTGAAGACGTCGTGCGCGTCGGCCAGCTCGGCCGGGCTCAGCGGGTAGTGCGCGCCGTCCTTGCCCAGCACCGGCAGACCGGCGTTCGGCATGCAGGACAGGCCGATCCGGGCGTTCTTCGCCAGGTAGCGCAGGTGCTCGCTCATCTCGGCCGGGCCGGTGGCGCAGTTCAGGCCGATGTAGTCGACGCCCAGCGGCTCCAGGGCGGTCAGCGCGGCGCCGATCTCCGAACCGAGCAGCATGGTGCCGGTGGTCTCCACGGTCACCTGGACCAGCACCGGCAGGTCCAGGCCCGCCTCGGCCAGCGCCTGCTTGGAGCCCAGGATCGCGGCCTTGGTCTGCAGCAGGTCCTGGCTGGTCTCCACCAGCAGGGCGTCCGCGCCGCCGGCGATCAGGCCGGCCGCGTTCTGCCGGAAACCCTCGCGCAGCGTCTCGTAGGGGGCGTGGCCGAGGGTCGGCAGCTTGGTGCCGGGGCCGATCGAGCCGAGCACCCAGCGCAGCCGGCCGTCCTCGGCGCCGTGCGCGTCGGCGGACTCGCGGGCCAGCCGGGCACCGGCCTCGGAGAGCTCGAAGACGCGCTCGGAGATCTCGTACTCGCCGAGCGCGGAGAAGTTGGCGCCGAAGGTGTTGGTCTCCACGCAGTCCACGCCCACCGCGAAGTAGGCGTCGTGCACGGAGCGGACGATGTCGGGCCGGGTGAGGTTGAGGACCTCGTTGCAGCCCTCCAGGTTCTGGAAGTCCTCCAGCGTCGGATCCTGTGCCTGGAGCATGGTGCCCATCGCCCCGTCGGCGACCACCACACGGGTGGCGAGTGCCTCGCGCAGCGCGTTCGCGCGGCTCTGCTGGGTGACGGACGGGGCGGCTGCGGTGGCCATGGGGCTTCTCCCTGGGTGCGACGGCTGTCGGCTTTGCGAACCCGCTGAATCGGGGACGCACGTGGCCAGGGTATCCGGCCCCCGCCAGGAGGTGAGCACCTGTTCCGTATCCTGAGCGCTCGGCCATGAGGGGGGAGCCCACGGCATGACCACATTCCGGACGCGCATTCGAGACGGGGCGCGCGGGGCACTGCACTGGACGGGGGCCCGGGCGCGGGCGCTGCGGGCCCGCTGGCGCGGCTGGTCGCGGTGGCGGAAGGCCCTGGTGGTGGCGGGTGCGCTGCTCGCCGTGGTGGCCGTGCCGGTCGGTTCGGCGGCGCTCGCGCTGCGCCTGCAGTACGTCGGCGACCCCTCCCCCGAGGCCCGCACCCGGGGCCGTGACGCCGTCTGGCTGGGCCACGCGTGGGTCGACGGCCGGAAGGGTGACGCCGACCTCGCCGAGCTCGCCCGGCGGCTGGCCGGCACCGGCATCCGCGACCTGTACGTGCACACCGGCCCGCTGGAGCACGACGGCTCGCTCCCGCCCGCCGTGCACCCCCGCGCACGGTGGTTCACCGACGCCGCGCACCGGGCGCTGCCCGGGATCCGGGTGCAGGGCTGGCTCGGCGACGAGGTGAAGCCGGAGAAGGACGCCCTCGACCTGGAGGACACCGCCACCCGCGAGCGGGTCACCGCCTCCGCCGGCCAGGTGCTGGACCAGGGCTTCGACGGCGTGCACTTCGACATGGAGCCGATCCGGCCCGGCTCGAAGGGCTGGCTCGACCTGCTGGAGCGGGTCCGCCCGGTCACCGCCGGGCGCGGCGCCGTGCTGTCGGTGGCCGCCCCGCAGATCGACCCGCTGCCCTACCAGCACAACCTCGGCATCGCGCTCACCGGCCACGGCAAGTGGTGGGACCAGGCGTACTTCGCCGCCACCGCCCGCCGGGTCGACCAGATCGCGATGATGACCTACGACTCCAGCATGCCCACCGAGGGCTTCTACGGCGGCTACAACGCCTACCAGACCGAGCTCGCCCTGGAGGCCACGCCGGAGGACGTCGACCTGCTGATGGGCCTGCCGTTCTACTGGGAGGACAAGTGGGGCCACTGGGGCCGCGCCGAGACGGTGAGCGCCGGGATCCGGGGCATCCGGCTGGGCCTGGGGCGCCACGACCTCCAGCGGCGCAACTTCGGCGTCGGGCTGTACGTGGACTTCGCCGCCACCGAGCAGAACTGGGCCGACTACCGCCGCGAGTGGGTGCGGTAGGGCGTCCCGGGCCTCAGACCCGGGCCGTCCGGTGGGCGAGCGCGGCCAGGAAGCGGTGCACGGCGGCGCCCTCGCCGGTCACGTAGTGCGAGACGGCCCGGTACAGCGGCTGGTACACCTCGCCGCGCTCGGTGACGGTCAGCGTGCAGCCGGCGCCGACCGGGGTGAGCACGAACGTCCAGGTGCCGCCGTACGGCAGGTCGGGGTCGGCGATCCCGGTCACCAGGCGGTGCGGCCGCTCGCTCTCCACCACCTCGTAGACGGTGTGCCCGTGCCGGCCGTCCTCGCGCCAGCGCGGGCGGCCGGCGGCGGTGGCGGGCAGCCGCTCGACGTGCGCCACGTCCGGGCGCCAGGCCGGGAAGAGGTCGACGTCGGTCAGCACGTCCCAGACCGCCGCGGGCGGCTGCGCCAGCTCCAGGCCGCCCCCGCTGAGGTGCTCCACCGGCAGCCGCCGCCCCGCGGCCCACGCCGCCAGCGCCCCGGCCGCACCGACCGCCAGCGCCGCCGCCGCGACACCCGCCCACCGCCGTCCGCTCATCCGCCGGCTCCTCGCCACCGCACCGCCCGGCCCCCGCCTTCCATCATCGCGCCGCCGCAGCGCTCCGGCACGGCCGGACGGCGGCGGGCTGTGCGGGTGCGCCCGGATAACCGGTGGATCGCGGCCGCCCCCTCCCCCAGACTGTCCCGGTGCCCCGGCGGAACGGGGCTTCAAAGCCCGTAGGCTGGGCAGGTAGGGAACCATGGAGCGAGGCGTTCCATGGGTGACGAGAGGTTCGACCGTCGGCATCCGGCCCGCCGGCGCCCGGGCAGTCCCGGCCGGGCGGGGCGGGGGCGGCCGACCGGAGGGAGACGCTGGGTGATCGAGCTGGAAGAAGTTCCCGAGTTGATCGACCCGGTGATGGTCTGCGCCTTCGAGGGGTGGAACGACGCGGGCGACGCCGCCTCCGCGGCCCTGGCACATCTGGACGAGACCTGGGGCGGCAAGGTGTTCGCCGCGCTCGACGCGGAGGACTACTACGACTTCCAGGTCAACCGGCCGACCGTCTGGCTGGACGGCGGAGTGCGCCGGATCACCTGGCCGACCACCAGACTCTCGGTGATCCGGGTGACCGAGCCGACCACCCGGGACGTCGTCCTGGTGCGCGGCATCGAGCCGAGCATGCGCTGGCGCTCGTTCTGCAACGAGCTGCTGGGCTTCGCGCACGAGCTGGGCGTCGAGCTGGTGGTGATCCTGGGCGCGCTGCTCGGCGACACCCCGCACAGCCGTCCGGTGCCGGTCAGCGGCGTCACCTCCGACCCCGAGCTGGCCCGCCGGCTGGACCTGGAGGAGAGCCGCTACGAGGGCCCGACCGGGATCGTCGGGGTGCTCCAGGAGGCCTGCACGCACGCCGGGGTGCCGGCGGTCACGCTGTGGGCGGCGGTGCCGCACTACGTCGCGCAGCCGCCGAACCCCAAGGCCACCCTGGCGCTGATCAACAAGCTGGAGGACCTGCTGGACCTGCGCATCCCGCCGGGCGACCTCGGCGAGGACGCCCGGGCCTGGCAGCTGGGCGTGGACCAGCTGGCCGCCGAGGACAGCGAGGTCGCCGAGTACGTCCAGCAGCTGGAGGAGGCGCAGGACACCGCGGAGCTGCCGGAGGCCTCGGGCGACGCGATCGCCCGGGAGTTCGAGCGCTACCTGCGGCGCCGGGAGAACGTCGGACCGGCCGGGGAGAAGCCGGTCGCCGGGCACGCCACCGCGGAGCGGCCCGCCGATCCGGAGCCGCCGTCCGCCCGGGACAGCCAGGACGGCGCCGAGGAGGAGTGAGCCGCCCCGGCACGTGGGCGCCGATCGGAAAGGGGCGCCGGGACCGGTCGGTCCCGGCGCCCCTTCGCCGTCGCAAAGCCGCTACAGCGCGACGCCGAGCAGCGCGTCCACGGTGCGGGTGACCAGGCCGGGGGCGCCGATGTCGGTGCCGCCCTCGGCCTGCTGCGCGGCGGCCCAGCGGTCCACCGCGGCCAGCGCGGCGGGCGTGTCGAGGTCCTCGGCGAGCGCCGCGCGGACCTCGGCGAGCAACTGCTCGGCGGCCGGGCCGTCCGGCCGGGAGACGGCGGCGCGCCAGCGGGCGAGCCGCTCGACGGCCTCGTCCAGGGTGGCCTTGGTCCACTCCCAGTCCTCGCGGTAGTGGTGCGAGAGCAGGGCGAGGCGGATCGCCGCCGGGTCGACGCCCTCGCGGCGCAGCGCCGAGACGAAGACCAGGTTGCCGCGGGACTTGGACATCTTGTGGCCGTCCAGGCCGACCATGCCCGCGTGCACGTACGCCTTGGCGTACGGGTGGTCGCCGGTGGCGACCTGGGCGTGCGCGGCGCCCATCTCGTGGTGCGGGAAGGAGAGGTCGCTGCCGCCGCCCTGGATGTCGAAGGACATCCCGAGGAACTGCAGCGCGATGGCGACGCACTCGATGTGCCAGCCGGGGCGGCCGTGGCCGAGCTCGGTGTCCCAGGCGGGCTCGCCGGGGCGGGCCGCGAGCCAGAGCAGGGCGTCCAGCGGGTGGCGCTTGCCGGGGCGGTCCGGGTCTCCGCCGCGCTCGGCGAAGACCGGACGCATGGCCTCGCGGGTGAGGCCGGAGACCTCGCCGAAGCGCTGGTCGGCCTCGACCGAGAAGTAGATGTCGCCGTCCAGCTCGTAGGCGGCCCCGCTCGCCAGCAGCTTCTGCACCAGCGGGACGATCCACGGGATGGACTCGACGGCGCCGATGTAGTGGGCCGGCGGGAGCAGCCGCAGCGCGGTCATGTCCTCGCGGAAGAGCGCGGTCTCGCGCTCGGCGAGGGCCACCCAGTCCTGGCCGGTCTCGACCGCGCGCTGCAGGAGCGGGTCGTCGACGTCGGTGACGTTCTGCACGTAGAGGACGTCGTGGCCGGCGTCCCTCCACACCCGCTGCACCAGGTCGAAGGCGTTGTAGGTGGCGGCGTGGCCCATGTGGGTCGCGTCGTAGGGCGTGATGCCGCAGACGTAGATCCGGGCGGTGCCGTCCTGCGGAACGACCTCCCGGATGCCTCCCGTCGCGGTGTCGTGGATTCGAAGGGGGAGCCCCTGACCAGGCAGGGCGGGAACCTCGGAGGCGGGCCAGGCATGCATGGCATTGACTTTAACCGTGAGAACATTTGAAAGCCTAACCAGTCGCCAAGATCGACTGGATTCGCTTCCTTTCGTGGCCCGGTCGGTTCCGGACCGATAGTGCCCGGCGCTTGACAGCGCCGGGCAGCCGTCCCGGATCCGCCCCGCGCACGGCCTCGCGGGGCGGACCGGGCGGACGGGCGGCCCGGCCGGCCCTGCCGCCGACCGGGCGCCCGCGACCCTCGGGCCGCGGCCGGAGCCGCTACAACCGCTGCCAGAGGGCCGGCACGTTCGGCGGCTCCCACCCGACGATGGCCGTGTGCCCCTGGAGGCACCGGTAGGAGGAACCGCCGTAGGTGACGCGGTCGCCCGCGTTGTAGAAGGTGCCGACCGCCCAGGTGCCGCCGGCGGTCTGGGTCGGCGTCGGCGTGGTGGGCGTGCTGGTCGGGGTGCCCGTCGGGGTCGGGGTCTGCGCCACGTTGAGCACGAAGTCGTACGTGCCCTCCTTGGCCGAGCCGACCTGGCGGACGTTCATCAGCAGCCGCGCGTCGTAGATGGTGTCGGTGCTGTTGCGCGGCTCGTTCGGGAAGTACAGCTGGGTGGTGACCACCGGCCGGTTGGGCGCCTGGAGCTTGACGTGGATGTGCCGGGTGCGGCCCGGGTAGAGGCCGGGCACGATCGTCGTGAGGCTGAACGCGCCCTGGGCGTTGGTGAACTGGTGGCCGCGGAAGGTGAAGCCGACGTTGTCGTAGGTGCCGTTCACGTCGGCCTGCCAGAAGTCCATCAGGACGTTGGCCAGCGGCAGGCAGGCGCGGCCGAAGACGTAGCCGCTGACGGTGAGCCGGGTGCCCGGGGTGCTGTCGGTGATGAGCGAGGTGCGCAGCGGGGAGTTGGGCTTGAAGTAGGGGCCCTCGGTCTGCTCGATGGTCGGGGCGTCGCCGTCGTGGCACTCGGGGGTGAACTCCGGCATCTCGCCGGTGCCGACCCGGTCGCGGGCCAGCGCGACGCCACCGCCGACCAGCAGCGGTGCGGTGCCGAGCACGGCGGCGGCCCTGAGGACGGTCTTGCGGCTGATCCGGCGGTCGTTCGGACCGTCCGTCCCGGTGAGGGGCTCTTCGGACGCGGGCATGCGCCGACTCCTTCGGTGTGAAGTGTGGGGGATCCGGTGGTACTGGTCGGGGGCGGCCCTTGCCATGGTGGGGGCATGACAAGGACCGGGCCGGCGGGCCGCCCGCTCGCGCCGGGCGGTCCGCCGGTGGCCAGCAGTCAACCTACGGGCCGTCCGGAGCCGCCGCGATGGACGTGATCCGGGGATCGTGGTGATTTCCTCCGACCCTCGTCCGGAACTCCCCCGGCGTCATCCCCGTCTCCCGGCGGAAGAACCGGCAGAAGTACGCCGGATCACCGAACCCGGCCTCCCTGGACACCTGTCGCACCGTCAGTTCCGTGCAGGCCAGCAGGCGTTTGGCCTCCAGCGTCTGCTGCTGGCGGATCAGCCGGCCCGGGGTGCGGCCGGTCGCCTGCTTGACCATCGCCTGCAAGTGGCCCGAGGAGACGCCCAGCTCGTGCGCGCAGGAGGCGACCGAGCGCTGCACCCCGCCCGGGGTCGCGATCAGCCGGGTGAAGGCGGCCGCGAGATCCCCGGTGCGGCCGGGGGTCCCGCCCGCGCCGGCGGGCGAACAGGCCCGCAGCGCCCGCACGATGAGGATGTGCAGACTGGCCCGCAGCACGCCCGGGTAGCCGGCCGGCCGGGCCCGGTACTCGGTCTCCATGTCCGCCAGCAGCCCGGCGATCGGCGCGGCCTGCTCCCCCAGCCGCACCGCCGGGCGGGAGGCCAGGGTGCGCAGCGCGGCGAGGTCCTGCGGGTGGGCCAGCAGGAAGTCCTCGTTGAACAGCACGACCTGGCCGGTGAGTTCGGCCGCGTCCGCCCAGTAGTGCACCTGGCCGGGGGCGATCACGCACAGCTGCGGGGGCTGCACCGGCCGCTGGACCAGGTCCAGGACGTGGGCGCCGTACCCGCCGGTGACGAAGACGATCTCGTAGAAGGAGTGCCGGTGGGGGAAGCCGGCCCGGGACAGCGGGCCGATGGCGTCGAAGCTGCCGATCGCGAACGGGAGCAGATGCGGCAGCGGGACCTGGAGGCGGTGCAGCGGAAGGTCCAGGTGGGGGGTGGTCCGTCGCTCGTCCATCGTCGCAGTGTGCTGCCCGGGCGGCACACCGGTCCAGACCATTACCGGCTGAGCGGGCCCGTGGACCTTCGGATCGAGGGGTCGGGCCGCCTTCGAACCCTCGGCTCGGCGGCCCGGGCGCCCCGGAGCCGAGCGGGCGAGCCCCCGCCCCGGCACGGGCCGAAGGCCCACCCGCCCCGAGCCGAAGGGGCGCGCCGGTGCCGAAAGGGAGAAGCGAGGGAGCGACGAAGGAGCGAGGGAGCGCCGACCGTCGGCACCGGACAAAAGCGCCCCGGAGGCGAGCGGGCGACCAACAATCAGATGGGCGGCCAGGGGATGGACGGCCAGTCCTCGGAGGGCAGCGGGTGGGTGCCGGTGGCGAGCAGCGCGGCCACCCGGGCCCGGGCGGCGTCCAGCTCGGCGGCGGTCAGGTGCGGGGCCAGCCGCTCCCCCAGCGCGCCGTCCAACTGCTCGGCCAGCCCGGCCAGCACCGTGGCCGCCTCGGCGGGCAGCGGCTGCCCGGCCCAGCCCCAGAGCAGGGTGCGCAGCTTGCCCTCGGTGTTGAAGGTGACGCCGTGGTCGATGCCGTAGAGCCGGCCGTCGGCCGCGGGGATCAGGTGGCCGCCCTTGCGGTCGGCGTTGTTGAGGACGGCGTCCAGCACCGCGAGTCGGCGCAGCCGCGCGTCGTCGGGGTGGACCAGCAGCGCGGTGCGCCCGTCGCCGACCTCGGCCCGGACGATCGGCAGCCAGCCGTCCTCGGGGCCGCGCGGGTCCTGGAGCGCGAGCAGCGGGGCGGCGTCCGGGTCGGGCTCCACCCACAGCTGCACCATGCCGGGGCCGTGCGGGCCCTCGCGCAGCACGGTGGGCGGCACCAGCCCCCAGCCCGTGGCGGCGGACAGCTCGTAGGCGGCGACCTCGCGGCCGGCCAGGGTGCCGTCGGGGAAGTCCCAGAGCGGGCGCTCGCCGGCCACCGGCTTGTAGACGGCCTGGGCCGCCCGGCCGTCGGCGGCGGTGACGGTGCAGTAGAGGGCGGCGTTGGAGGCGTCGGTGAGCCGGCCGTGCACGGTCAGCCCGCCCTCGCGCAGCAGGCTCAGCGCGCCGGGCGGGTCGGCGGCGAGGGCGGCGGCCTCGGCGGGGTCGGACCGCGGCGGCTCCGGCGGGTCGGCGGGCCGGGCGGTCGGCGTGTTCAGCGCCGGTACCCGTTCGCGCGCGGGCACAGGTGGCCCTCCGGGTCGAGCGGCAGGTTGCAGAACGGGCAGGGCTTGCGGCCGGCCGCGACGAGGTCCAGCGCCCGCTTGGCGAACACCCGGGCCATCGCGCCGGAGAGCCGCACCCGGAGCATGTCGGGGCCGTTCTCGTCGTCCTCGAAGACGGCGGCGCCCTCCTCCTCGCCCTCCTCCTCCTCGACCAGCGCCTGGGCCTCGACCACCAGGCAGCTGTCCACGCTGTCCCAGGCGAGCGCCATCGTGCCGACCCGGAACTCCTGTTCCAGCGGCAGGTCCAGCGGCGCGGTGTCGAGCAGGTCCTGCGGGGCGGTGGCCGGGATGGTGGCCGCGCCGCCGCTGCGGCGCAGCGCCTCGTCGAGGACCTCCTCGATCCGCTCGGCGAGCGCGGCGACCTGGGTCTTCTCCAGCAGCACGCTGGTGATCCGCCCACGGGCGCTGGCCTGCAGGTAGAACGCCCGGGCGCCGGGCTGGCCGACGGTGCCGGCCACGAACCGTTCGGGCTGGTCGTAGAAGAAGACCTGACGGGTCACGCTCTCGCTCCGGGTCGTATCGATCGTCGTGGGCGTCGCGCGGACGCCGCTGGGGTCGGTCGGGGGTCGGGGCTGGGTGGTCCGGGGTGCCCGCGCGGGCGGCGCGGGGGACCCACTGGTCACCCTACGACCTCCGGGGCCGCACCGGGGAGCCGAGGCCCGGGCCGGGGCTCCGGGCAGGCTCCGGGCCGACGGCTCAGGCCGCGCCGGTGGAGCCGCCGACCACCGCGTCCCCGCTCGGGGCGCTCCGGCCGCCCGGGCCGGCCGGCCGCGGGGCGAGGGAGGCGAGGTCGCCCGTGTCGCCCATGCGCAGCACGAAGGGCCGGCGCGCGGTGTAGCGGATCGCGGTGACCGAGCACGGGTCGACGTTGATCCGCTGGAAGTGGTCGAGGTGCAGGCCGAGCGCGTCGGCCACCACCGCCTTGATCACGTCGCCGTGCGAGCAGGCGATCCAGACCGCGTCCTCGCCGTGCTCGGCGGCGATCTTCTCGTTCCACTCGCGGACCGCGCCCACCGTGCGGTGGCTCAGCTCGCGCAGCGACTCGCCGCCGGGGAAGACGGCCGCCGCCGCGTGGTCCTGGACGGTGCGCCACAGCGGCTCCTTGGCCAGCTCGGCCAGCGGCCGGCCGGTCCACTCGCCGTAGTGGCACTCGCCGAGCCGCTCGTCCAGCGCGGGCCCGGCCAGGCCGGGGCGGGCGGCGAGCAGCGGTTCCAGGCTCTGCCGGCAGCGCTCCAGCGGGCTGCTGACCGCCTGGACCAGCGGGACCGGCGCGAGCCGCTCGGCGAGCGCGGCGGCCTGGGCGCGACCGGTGTCGTCGAGGTCCACCCCGGGTGTCCAACCGGCCAGGATTCCGGCGGTGTTCGCGGTCGAGCGGCCGTGGCGGACGAGCAGCAGGGTGGGCATGGGGCCTACCCTACGGCCTCCCGGGCCGGGCCCGCCCGCGGATCCCGCCCGGGCGCCGGGCGGACCGGCCCCCGGGCGCAGCGCGGTCGCGGCGGATGTTTCGGACGGGCGGCAGGGGCGACAATGGCCCGCATGATCGTCCATTGCGCCATCTACCGCGACGGCCGACCGGTCGCGACGGCCGCGGACCCCGCCGGCAGCCTCGCCGCCGCGCGGGAGGCGGGCCCGGGCGGCTTCGTCTGGATAGGCCTGTTCGAGCCCACCGTCGAGGAACTCGACCGGGTCGGCTCCGAGTTCGGCCTGCACCCGCTGGCCGTCGAGGACGCGGTCGGCGCCCACCAGCGCCCCAAGGTGGAGGCCTACCAGGACTCGCTGTTCGTGTCGCTCAAGACGCTCGGCTACCACCCCGGCGGCCACGCGGTGACCAGCGGCGAGGTGATGGTCTTCGTGGGCGAGGACTTCGTGATGACCGTCCGGCACGGCGCCGACAGTCCGCTCGGCGGCCTGCGCTCCCAGCTGGAGCAGCAGCCGGAGGTGCTCAAGTACGGCCCGAGCGCGGTGCTGCACTCCGTCTGCGACACGGTGGTGGACGGCTACGTGGACGTGGCCGTCGGCATCCAGGCGGACCTCGACGAGCTGGAGGCGGACGTCTTCGCGCCCGGCCGGGTGGGCCGGGACGTCGCGAGCCGGATCTACGGCTACAAGCGGCAGCTGGTCACCGTCCGCCGGGCCACCGGCCCGCTGCTCGACCCGATGCTGCGGCTGGAGCGCGGCGGCGTGCCGTACGTCCGGGCCGAGGCGCTGCCGTACCTGCGGGACGTCGCCGACCACCTGGCCCGTGCCAACGACCAGGTGGAGGGCATGGACCGGCTGCTGTCGGACATCCTGTCGGCCAACCTGGCGCAGGTCAGCGTGCAGCAGAACAACGACATGCGGAAGATCTCCGCCTGGGCGGCGCTGGCCGCCGTGCCGACGATGATCGCCGGCGTGTACGGGATGAACTTCGAGCACATGCCCGAGCTGCGCCAGCCCTGGGGCTACCCGGCGGCGGTCTCGCTGATGGTCACGGTCTGCGTGGTGCTGCACCGGGTGTTCAAGCGGCACGACTGGCTTTAGGGCGTCCCTGATCGACTCCCGGCGCGCGGGGGCGCCTCTCCCCGGGGGTGCGGGGAGAGGCGGCGGACCGTCACGCCAGGCCGGCGCGCTCCAGGGCCTCGACGCCGGTGCGCAGCGCCGCGATCCGCTCGTCGAGCGTGAAGCCGGCCGGGGCCAGGGTGAGCGTGGTGACGCCCGCGTCCGCGTAGGCCTGCATCCGGTCGGCGATCCGGGCGGTGTCGCCGATCAGCGAGGTGGCGTCGATGAGGTCGCGCGGGACGGCGGCGCCCGCGCCCGCGTAGTCCCTGGCCAGGTAGCGCTCCTGGACCTCGTCGGCGGCCTGCTCGTAGCCCATCCGGCGGGCGAGCTGGTTGTAGAAGTTCTTCTCCTTGCTGCCCATGCCGCCGATGTAGAGCGCGGTGTAGGCGCGCTGCGAGTCGACCCCGGCCTCGATGTCCTCGCCGACGGCGATGGCCACGGTCGGGCAGACGTCGAAGCCGTCGAACTCCCGGCCGGGCTCGGCACCGGCCTTGGCGCGGCCGGCCTTCAGCGGGTCGAGGGAGAGCGCGGCGTGCGCGGGGTCGAAGAAGATGCCGAGCCAGCCGTCGGCGATCTCGCCGGTCTGCTCCAGGTTCTTCGGGCCGATCGCGGCGATGTACAGCGGGATGTGCTCGCGCACCGGGTGCACGGTGAGCTTGATCGGCTTGCCGGGGCCGCCGGGCAGCGGCAGCGTCCAGTGGGCGCCGTCGTGGACCAGCCGCTCGCGGGACATCGCCTTGCGGATGATCTCCACGTACTCGCGGGTGCGGGCCAGCGGCTTGTCGAACTTCACGCCGTACCAGCCCTCGGAGACCTGCGGGCCGGAGACGCCGAGGCCGAGCCGGAAGCGGCCGCCGGAGAGGGTGTCCAGGGTGGCGGCGGTCATCGCGGTCATCGCCGGGGTGCGGGCCGGGATCTGGAAGATGGCCGAGCCGACGTCGATCCGTTCGGTCCTGGCGGCGACGTAGGAGAGCACGGTGGCCGCGTCCGAGCCGTACGCCTCGGCGGCCCAGCAGACCGCGTAGCCGAGCCGGTCGGCCTCCTGGGCGACGGCGATGTTGTCGGCGTCCATGCCGAGTCCCCAGTAGCCGAGGTTGATGCCGAGTCGCATGGGCACTGCCTTCCAGTCGGGTTGCTCGTGAGCGCGACGACGCGTCCGGCCGACATGCTACTGGCCGGTAGCGGTGTTCCGGGTCACATTTCGGCTGCTGCCCGCCGTGCCCGGCTCCGGTGCGGCCGGCGGTGATCGTCCTGCGGGTCTGCACACCTGCCCGGGCACCGGCCGCTACGCTCAGCCGACGTGGGGCGCCACGTCCCACCTGCGGGTTTACCCCCGTCGCACACGCCGCCCCGCAGCGTTTTGCCACCGCACCTTCGGCCAGTGAGAGGGCCCGCCCGATGGAAAAGCGTCACCTCGGCCGCACCGGGCTGCAGGTCTCCCGGCTCGGCCTCGGCACCATGACCTGGGGTCGCGACACCGACGAGCAGGAGGCCGCCGAACAGCTCAAGGAGTTCGTCGACGCCGGCGGCAACCTCGTCGACACCGCCGACGTCTACGCCGACGGCGACGCCGAGTACCTGCTCTCCCGGCTCACCGACAGCCTCGTCCCCCGCTCCGAGCTGGTCATCGCCACCAAGGCGGGCAGCGTCCCGGCCTCCGCGCGCCGCTTCGACGGCTCGCGCGGCCATCTGCTCGGCGCGCTCGACGCCTCGCTGCGCCGGCTCGGCACCGACTACGTCGACCTCTGGCAGGTGCACGCCTTCGACCCGGGCACCCCGGTCGAGGAGACCCTGAGCGCCCTGGACATCGCCGTCTCCTCCGGCCGCGCCCGCTACGTCGGGGTCTGCGACTTCAGCGGCTGGCAGCTCGCCAGGGCCGCCACCTGGCAGCACGCCCACCACGGGCGGGTGCCGCTGGCCGGGGCGCAGCTGGAGTACTCGCTGCTCCAGCGCGGCATCGAGCGCGAGGCGCTGCCGGCCGCCCGGGACACCGGGGTGGGCCTGCTCGCCGGCTCCCCGCTGGGGCGCGGCGTGCTCACCGGCAAGTACCGGCACGGCCTGCCGCAGGACTCGCGCGGCGCCTCGCCGTACCTGTCCGGGTTCGTCCAGCCCTACCTCGGCGAGCGCGCCCGGCGGATCGTGGACGCCGTCGCGACCGCCGCCGACGGGCTCGCCAGCAGCCCGCTGGCGGTCGCGCTCGCCTGGGTGCGGGACCGCCCTGGGGTGGCCAGCGCGCTGATCGGGGCGCGGACCGTCGGGCAGTTGCAGGCGGCGCTGTCGGTGGAGGAGCTTACGCTTCCGGAGGAGATCCGCGGTGCGCTCGACGACATCTCGGCGCCGGTCCACCGCTACCCCGACCAGGGGTGGAGCGAGCTGTAGCGGCCGCTCGACCCCGCGACCCGAGCCTTCCCGACCCGACCGACCGCCGGTCCGGCCGCCCCGCGCGGCCCCGGACCGGCCCGACCCGGCCGACCGCCCGCACCACGGGGCGGGCGGCGCCCAGCATGTGGAGTTGAGCTTTTGTGGAGCGGACGATGACTGACGCGGAGAACGGCGCTCCCGAGGAGACCTCGGCGGGCTCGGGCGGCGGCGGTGCGACCGGTGACGCGGGTGTCGTTCCCGGGCAGGCGTCGCCGGAGCAGGTGTCGCCGGAGCAGGACGCGGCGGCCCCGGACGCGGCGGGTGGCCCGGCGGGCGCCGACCCGGCGGACCGGGCGGCGGCGGTCGCGGCGCTGGCGGAGCGGGTGCGGTCGGTCGGCCGGTCCGCCGAGGGCGCCGAGGGCCCGGCGGCCGAGGGCGAGGCTGCCGCGGCCCGGGCCGACCGGCCGGTGACCGACGAGCAGCGGGCCCAGGCGCTCAAGGCCACCACCGAGGTGCTGACGGCGGGCGGCGCCCCGGCCGAGCTGGCCGCGGCGGCCGTGGCGGCCTTCGGCGACGGCGCGGCCGAGCAACTACGGGAGAACCCGTGGTCCGTGCTCACCCTGCCCGGCGTCCGCCCGGAGCACGCGGACGGCTTCGCCCGCGGCCTGCTCGGCCCGGAGGCCGGCCCCGGCGACCAGCGGCGCGCCCAGGCGCTGGTCGGCTGGCTGCTGGAACAAGCGGCGCTGCGCGGTCACTCGGCCGTGGAGATCGGCGAGCTGACCACCGGGCTGGAGCGCCTCGGTGTGCCGGACTGCGCCGCCGCCGTACAGGCCGTCGTGGTCGACGGCCACGCCATGCCGTTCCAGGAGGAGCTCACCGGCGCCGAGGCGCACGCGGCGGGCGGCGGCGAGGACGACGAGCCGCCTACCCGCACCCTGCTCGCCCTGGAGCGGCTGGCGCTGGCCGAGGAGAGCCTGGCCGAGGGCCTGATCCGGCTGATGTCCACCTTCGTCCCCGGCGAGGACCCGCTGGAGGCCGAGGAGGCGCCCGAGGACGGCGAGGGCGCCGAGCCCGCCGAGGAGGCCCCCGCCGCGCCCGGGCCGGCCGCCTGGGAGGCCGCCGCGGCCGCCGCCCCGTCCTCCTCCGCGGCCGCCCTGGTCCGGGCCGTCGCCGAGAGCGCGCTCGTCCTGCACACCGGCGGCGAGGCCGCCCGCGCCGAACCGGCCGCCCTGCTGGCCGCCGCCACCGGCCTCGGCCTGCGGGCCTGGGCCGCCACCTGGACCGATCAGGGCCGGGACGCCTTCACCGCGCTCGCCCCGCTCGCCGACGCCCCCGCCGACGCGCCCGCGCCCGTCGCCACGCCGGGCGAGCTGCTGTCCGGCGCGGCCGGCCCCGGCCGGGCCGGCGACGGCACGCTCGCGCTCGACCTGCTGATCGTGCTGGACGCCCCGCTGCTGGACGTCGAGCTGGCCGCCACCCTGCTGGAGTCGCTGGCGGACGGCACCCGCCTGGTGCTCAGCGGCGACCCGGGCCAGCTCTGGTCGGCCGGCCCCGGCCGGTTCTTCGCCGATCTACTGGCCGCCAAGGCCTGCCCGGCCGTCGCCTCCCGCACCCCCGACTTCGGCCCGATCGGCGAGTTGGTCTCCGGCGTCGGCATCGGCGAGCTCCAGCCGGTCGAGGCACCCGACAAGGAGGTCGTCATCCTGACCGCCAAGGACTCCGGGGAGGCCGTCCACCGGGCCGTCCAGCTGCTCACCGACTCGATCCCGCGCGCCCTCGGCATCCCGTCCGAGCAGGTCGTCCTGCTCACCCCCGGGCACGGCGGCGGGGCCGGCACCCGGGCGCTGAACACCGCCGCCAAGGCCCGGCTCAACCCGGGCCCGGGCCGGTTCGGCGGCTTCGACCCGGGCGACCGGGTGGCCGACTCGCCCGTGCCCGGCCACACCCGCCTGGCCCGCGTGGTCGACGGCGACGCCACCGGGCTGCACCTGGAGTACTCGGACGGCACCCGCCGCACCGTCCCGCCCGCCGAGGCCGGGAAGCTGCGGCACGGCTGGGCGCTGACCGTCCACCAGGCGGTCGGCCGTCGCTGGCCGGGCGCGGTGGTGGTGCTGCCGGAGGACGCGGGCGCGGCGCTCACCCGGCAGTGGGTGTACACGGCGTTCGGCCGCGGCGAGCGCCACCTCTCGGTGGTCCACGCCGCCGGCCCGGCGCTCCCGCAGGCCGTCGCCGGGCGCCCGTCCACGCCCCGCACCACCCGGCTGCGGGCGATCCTCGCGGAGAACGCGGCCGAGTCCTTCTGACGCGCCCGCCCGCGGCGCCGGCCCAGCACGCCGTGAAGGCCGCGGGGCCCCCTCGGATCCGAGGGGGCCCCGCGGCCTTCGCGGGCCCGACAGCCATGAACGGCGCTCATGCTTCCGGTGGAAAGCAAGCCCTGGACGCACGACCGGGGCCCGGCGGAGGGTGGAGGGCGTCCACCGCGCGCACCGCCGGGCCCGTCGTCCCGTGCGAGGAACGTCCGAAACCATGCGCCTGAAGCGCCCGTTCCGCCCCGCACGCGCCGGGCGCGCGGGGCGCGGGCCGTCGAGGGTCAGTCGTCGGGGTCCTCGTCGTCGTAGACCTCGCTCACGTCGAACCGGCAGATCAGCAGCTGCGGATCCGCGTGCTCGAACGGCTCCGGCAGCCACTCCCCCGGCTCGCTCGGCTCGGCGGCCGCCACCCAGAGCGTGGAGTCGGCCTCCTCCAGCCCGAACTCCTCGCTGCGGGCGGCGATCTCGTCCGGCTCGAACTCGCCGAACAGCACGCCGATCGCGGCGTTCACCCCGCCGCCGTCCGAGCCCCCGCCCGGGGTCAGCGAGTCGTCCAGCCGCTCGGCCTGGGCGCGCAGCCGCTTCGGGTCGACGACGTGGTAGTCGCGGCGGATCAGCACGCTGATCGCCTCGGGCTGTTCGGGGCCGTGGTACCCGCCCGGGCCCTCGTCGCCGGGGACCTCGAAGGGTGTGACCTCGTCGTAGACCTCGTACAGGAGCTGGTCGTACGCGATGGCCGCCGTCGCGAGCTGCTCGTAGGCGGTGGACACAGCGGGATCGTCCGCTGCGCTGTGGCTTGACACCGCTTCCAGATGACGGTCGATGGCGGCCTTGACCGCCTCGGCGGCGGCGCGTACCTCGGCAATGGTGGGCTGCGCGGCATCAGACATGGAGCAGACGCTATCTCCCCTCGGTGCCGGTACGCACAGCGGTTGTCACCTACACCCGCGATTTCACCGCAACTTCCCCCACGATGTCCGTTCCGCGTGGTTCTGTCCCCCGGGGTGTCGCCCCGCCGCGCGCGCCCGGCGCCCACCCGGACGGTCCGCACGGACGGTCCGCGCGAGCCGTCCGGGTGCCGCTTCGCGCGGCGCGCCGGGGGTATGCCGTCCCCAGGAGCAACGGAACTGATGCGCTGTCAGTACGGTGCGGGCCGGGGCGGCCGGAAAACCCCGGGCCCGTTGTCGGAGGCAGGCCGTAGGCTTGCCCGCAGACGTCCCACAGGAGGAGCGTTTTGACCCCACCGAAGCCGGTCCGCCAGCCGGAGTACGAGTACCAGTCGCTGCGCATGCCGCGCGGAACGTCCCGCAACGCGGCACGCCAACTGCTCACCGATCACGCCGAGTACGGGCACTGGGAACTGGACAGGCTCCGCCTGTTCCCGGACGGCAGCCGCACGGTGCTGCTGCGCCGGCGCATCATCCGGCAGGTCCGCAGCTGGTGACGGCGGACGCGCGGCGGGTCGGCCCGCCGCGCGTCCGGTACATCCGGCGTGTCCGCGGTGCCCCGGGGGCTCAGCGGGCGCCGGCGCGGGCGCGGCGGTAGAGGACGCCACCGCCGATCAGCAGGGCCAGGCCGGCCGCGCCGAACAGTTCGGTGTTGCCCGCGCCGGTGGCGGCCAACTGGTGGCCGGCCTCCGCGGTGGCCGGTCCGGCGGTGCGCGCGGCGGCCTGCTGCACGGCCTGCGACGGGGCGGCCGGGGAGCCGGTGGGCTGCGCGGCCTCGGTCGGACCGCTCGCCCGGGGGGTGCCCTGGGTCGCCGCGGCGGCGCTCTGGGTGACCGGCGGCGTGGCGGGCGGCGGCGCGCTGTGCGGGGCGTGCTCCTCCGGGCAGTTCTCCGGGCAGTTCTCCTGCGGCGCGGCCGGCTTGGCGGGCGCCGGCGCGGCCGCGTTGACGCAGGTGTTGCCGTACGCCGGGTTGAGCGCTCCGACCACGTCGACGGAGTTGCCGCAGGCGTTGACCGGGATGTGCACCGGGGCCTGGACGCTGTTGCCGGAGATCACGCCGGGCGAGCCGGCGGCCGTGCCGGAGGCCGCGGCCCCCGAGGCCGCCGTCCCCCCGCCGGCCGCACCCGCGCCGGCCGCGCCCGTACCCGCCTGGCCACCGCCCGACTGCGAGCCACCCGCCTGGGAGCCGCCCGTCTGGCCTCCGCCGGCGTGGGCGCCGCCGGCATGGGCACCGCCCGCCTGCCCGCCGCCCACGTGCGCGCCCCCGGCGGGGCGCTTGGAGGTGTTGGCGCAGTTGTTGCCGTACGACGGATTCAGCAAGCCGATCACGTCGACCGTGTTGCCGCAGGCGTTGATCGGCACCTCGATCGGCACCTGCACCGAGTTGCCGGAGGCGACACCCGGCGAGCCTGCCGCGACACCCTCCGCGCCGGCGCCCGCATGGGCGTAGCCGGCGGTCGAGGCCAGCACACTTCCGGTGGCCATGGCCGTGAGGAGCCCCTTCTTGGCTGCGTTCCTCATATTTTCCCCTGACATTTCGAGACGACATGACGACCCTCCGAAAGTCGGAATTACCGATTGGGTGGAGAGGTCCTCGGCTGCATGGGAGAAAACGAAGGAATCCGCCGAGAGGTTGGCCGGCGCGACCCCCATTCACCCTTTCGAGGGATCTCATGGACCGGCCGCAGGGCGCGCCGGAAAAGCGGGCGCCCCCGGCACGGCGCGCACGCCGCCCGGGGGCCCGGCTCAATGACCGATCTGGCCTCAGACGTTGAAGCAGGTGTTGCCGAACGCCGGGTTCAGCACGCCGATCACGCTGATGGTGTTGCCGCACGCGTTGATCGGGATGTGCACCGGGATCTGGATCTGGTTGCCGGAGACGACACCCGGGGAGCCCGCGGCCACACCCTCGGCACCGGCACCGCCGTGGGCGGAGGCGACACCCGTGGCGGCGAGCACCAGGCCACCGGCGGCGGCGGTCACGGCGGCGATCTTCTTGACCTTCATCATTCCTCCTGTATGAACACCCGGATATCGGTTCCGGGCTGTCACAGGAAGCAACGAGGTTGCGGCAAACGGGGTACGGAGCAGAGCCCGCCTTCACCCAGACCGGTGATACGACGAACAGGAAATCGATCTGGCAGAACGGCGGCGGCCCGCTCCCGGACCGGCCGGGAGCGGGCCGCCGCCGGGTGCTCAGCAGGCGTCGATGAACCGGTCCAGCACCCGCACGCCGAACTTCAGGCCGTCCACCGGCACCCGCTCGTCCACGCCGTGGAACATCCCGGCGAAGTCCAGCTCCGGCGGCAGCTGCAGCGGGGCGAAGCCGAAGCAGCGGATCCCGAGGTCCTGGAACGACTTGGCGTCCGTCCCGCCGGAGAGGCAGTACGGCACGGCGCGGGCGATCGGGTCCTCGGCGCGCAGCGCGGTCTGCATCGCCTCCACCAGGGCGCCGTCGAAGCTGGTCTCGATCGCCTTGTCCGAGTGCAGGCTCTCGCGCTTCACGCGCGGGCCGAGCACGCTGTCCAGCTCGGCCAGGAACTCCTCCTCGTAGCCGGGCAGGAAGCGGCCGTCCACGTGCGCGGTGGCCTGGCCGGGGATCACGTTGACCTTGTAGCCGGCGCCGAGCATGGTCGGCTGGGCGGTGTTGCGCAGCGTGGTGCCGATCATCTTGGCGATGCCGCCGAGCACCCGCAGCGTCTCGTCCATGTTCTCCGGGTCGAGCTCGACGCCGAGCGCGTCCGACAGCTCGTCCAGGAAGGCCCGCACGGTCTTGGTGATCCGCAGCGGGAACTGGTGGCGCCCGAGGCGGGCGACCGCCTCGCAGAGCTCGGTGATGGCGTTGTCGTCGTTCTCCATCGACCCGTGCCCGGCCCGGCCCTCGACCGTGAGCCGCATCCAGTGCATGCCCTTCTCGGCCGTCTCCACCAGGTAGAGCCGGGTGCGGTCGTTGACCGTGAAGGAGAAGCCGCCGACCTCGCCGATCGCCTCGGTGACGCCCTCGAAGAGGCCCGGGTGCTTGTCCACCAGGTACCGGGCGCCGTAGGTGCCGCCCGCCTCCTCGTCGGCCAGGAAGGCCAGCACCAGGTCGCGCGGGGGCTTGCGGCCGGTGCGCAGCCGGTCGCGGACGACCGCGAGGGTCATCGCGTCCATGTCCTTCATGTCGACCGCGCCGCGCCCCCAGACGCAGCCGTCCGCGATCTCGCCGGAGAACGGGTCGTAACTCCAGTCCGCGGCGTTGGCCGGCACGACGTCGGTGTGCCCGTGGATCAGCAGGCCCGGACGCGAGCGGTCCTCGCCCTCGATCCGGACCACGGTGGACGCCCGCCCCTTGGCCGACTCGATGATCTGCGGTTCGAGGCCGAACTCGGCGAGCTGCTCGGCCACGTACTCGGCGGCCTTGCGCTCCCCCGGGCCGGAGCCGTCGCCGTAGTTGCTGGTGTCGATCCGGATCAGGTCGCGGCAGAGGTCGGCGACCTCGGATTCGCCCGTCACCTTCGGCGCCGCCGCCCGCTCCGCCGACTCGCTCCGCTCGCTCACGGTCACTCCTCGTCTCCAGCCCGCACCGGCACCCCAGCACCACCCCGGGACCTCCGCCCGGGTCGCACGAGCACGTCCGACCATCCTCTCCCAGCCCCCGACCCGGATCCACCCCCAGGAAACAGGCCGACACACCGTCGCAACCTGCGCTCCCCCGCCCGGAGCCGTTTTGGGACCGGAAGCCGATCACTGCTACAGTTACATCTGTCAGCGCGGCCGACGAACAGCAGGAAGCCGTGAGGACAACACCCCGTCCGGGTGGCGGAATGGCAGACGCGCTAGCTTGAGGTGCTAGTGCCCTTTATCGGGCGTGGGGGTTCAAGTCCCCCCTCGGACACCAGCTAAGACCCCTGTTTATCAGGGGTTTTTTGCTTTTCCAGGCAGTGGCGTGACCAACCACGTGACCAACGGCCCAGAGAATCCCTGATCAGACCAGGGCAGACAGGCCAACCCTGCTGGCATTGCTCGCAGCCAGCTTCCTGGCCCCGTCCTTCCGACTGTGTCCGTACCGGGCCATCGTGTAGCCCGGCGAGTGGTGCCGAACATTCGCCGACACCTCCACCGGATTCTCCCCCGCCTCCAAAGCGTTGGTGACGTGCGAGTGCCGCAGGTCGTGAATCCGGAAGTCCTCCGGCAGGCCCAGACGGTTACGGAGCGTGCGCCACCGGGCAGAGACCTTCTCCGGGTCCTGCGGGCCCCCGGCGCGTCCGGTCTTGAACAGCTTGAAGCCGTCACGGGCGAACACGAGGTCGTGATCGTTCCAGGCCGGACCGAGACCGGCCCTTTCCTCCTGCTGCCGTTCCCTCTGCCGCTTGAGCACGCTCATGACGGCCTGGTCGACGTAGATGCTCGCGGCGTCGTCCCCGTCCTTGGTCAGCGGGCGGTGGCGGAAGGTGTTGCCCTCCTCCACCACGACCCATTGCAGGTCGATGGCTCCGCTGTCCCAGTGCACGTCCTCCCAGCGCAGGCCCAGGGCCTCGCTGCGTCGGCAGCCGGTCACCGCGATGAACGTCCAGAGAGGCGCGTCACGAAGGCAGTGGTGGGACGGGCCGCACTTGCTGTTCCCGCACGGCTCCCAGACCGCCGCCAGGAACCTGGCCGTGTCCGCGTCGTCGAGGGTCGGGTACTTCTGTTCCTGCCCCTTGATCTCCCTCTGTGTCGGGGGGTTAGCGGTCTTGGCCGGGTTCGACGGGATCAGCTTCTTGATCACCGCCGCCCCGAGGGCGCCGGACAGGATGTTGTGGACGTGGCGCACGGACTTCTTGCCGAGGGGCTTCCCGGCGTTCGTCGGGCACGGCGCCGTCTCCAGCAGCCGGTACAGGTCGTCCAAGGTGTCGTCGGTGACCTCGTTCAACTTCACTGCGCCGATGTGCGGCTTGATGTGCAACCGGATCTTCGACTCGTACCCGGCGAGGGTGGTCCCCTCCTTCCGGTGGGTGCCCAGCCACTTGTCCAACCAGCCTCCGAGGGTCATGTCAGAACGGACGGCCACCGTGCCCGCGTCATGGTCGGTGTGCCACTGGCGGAGTGCCTTCGCCGCCTCGGTCTTGGTCCTGTACTCCCGCCCTATCCAGTACCTCTCGTTCTTGCCTGTCGCCTTGTTGAGGTGCTGGGGCGTACGGACGCCCCAGGTGTTCGGTCGGCCCTTGCGCGGGATCTCCACCGGAGTCCCGCCGAGCCCGTTGCCGCGCTTTGCCACTGGTGCTACTGCTCCTCTCGCTCGCTCTGCCACTCGGCGAGCAGTTCCTTTGCTTTGCCTGTGAGCTGCTTGCCGTCCCACAGGCCGATGACCGTGGCCCGCTTGATCCGTTCCGACATGGTCGCCTTGCCGATCCCCAGACGGTCGGCGAGTTCCTGCTGCGGTGCCGTGGTTCCCGTCGCCCTCATCCGGACCAGTTCGGCCACCAGGAAGGCGTAGTCCAGGACGGTCCGGCAGCGCGTCGGCACCGGCCACGGCTCGCCCAGCTCGTTGCCTGTCTCCTGCGCCAGAACGGCGCGGGCCTGGGCCTTGATCTCCGCGAAGGGCAGTTGCCGCAGCAGGCCGGCGGGGATGCCGTCCGTCTCCAGAGCGGCGGCCATGCCCTGCTCGATCTCCTCGACGCTGCCACCCACGCCGAGGTGGATGGTCAGTTTCGAGGGACCGGTGAAGGGTGCGCCGGAGGGACAGTGGGCCCTGACCACCCACGGCCCGTAGGACCGCGTCCAGACCAGCGACTCACCCTCGCGCTGCCATCCCGGGGGGAGGTCGGATTCGTTCGTTCGTGAGGTCATGACACGACCATAGCTCACATCGAACATGCTGCGTCAAGTTCGGAAAAGTGTCGGGGATCACTAGATTTGGACTTGCTGCCACTAGTTCGGACATGTTGTTCTGAAAACAGGCCGGACAGCAACGAACGGGACTGCCCGTCCACCGGACCGCAGCAGGGGACAACATTTGGAACGCATCCTGATGACCGTTGACGACGTGGCCAACTACCTTCACAAGCCGAGAAGTTGGGTCTACTCCCAGTGGAAGCACGAAGGCATCCCGTTCCGAAAGGTCGGCCAGTCCCTCCGGTGCCGTCCCAACGATCTGGAGAGCTGGTTGGACCAGCAGACCCCCTGATCCCTTCCTTTGTTTGCCAGGCCCCCGGCCAACACCGGGGGCCTTCTCATTGCCACCTCGGGAGACCCGATGCACGAAACCCTGGCCTTCACCGACCGCCGCATCCCTCGCGAAGCCGAGTACCGAAGGCTCGAACAGGAAGCCGACCGCTACCTGAGCAGGACCGAGGAGGCCACCGCGGACTCCTACCCGAGCCGGTGGCACGAGTGCGAGTACGACATGGCAACCGCCGTGCTCTGTCCCGAGGAAGACCCATTCACGGAGATCGACGCACTCATGCGGGAACTTCCCGGAACGAATGGCCCGGACCACTACCGGGAACTGCTCGACCTGGCGGCCGGGACCGCATCCGCCGGCCTCCAGTACATGGCAGGCTACGCGGTCGAACGCCGAAGCACCCCCGTTGAAAACTGCCGATGGCAGGGCTGCCGAGAGCCGCTGTACGCCCCTGGAGCGACGCGGGGCGCGGGTAGGCCAAAGAGCTACTGCCACGACCACAAGAAGCCCCGCAGGGCCCGCATCAGGGCGCTACAGCGGGACGGAATCCGAATAGGACAGCACCGGAACCTGACCTACAGCTTTCCCGGAAATCAAGGCCAAGACTTGGATGATTACCGGAAGGTGTGGACGTGGGTCAACCTTCCCCGGGTCTAGCGTGTCGCTTTAATTCGGAACTAGTAGAGGGCATCGCTACTCACTCCTGTGCGCCCTCTGGAGTCACACTCACTGGGCGGTGGGTCACTGACGCGGAAGTGAGCCGGGCAGTTACCAAGTCCAAGCATCAGCTGAATGGGTCTCTGCGGATACCTCCCTGTGAGAACCACAGAGATACATGCTCTCCTTACTCCTCTGGGCACGGGGGGTAAGGGGGGCAGTGTCTTCTCATACGTTGTCCTCTTGTGAGATACAGCCGCCCCTTAAGGCGGCTTACTTCTCATACTCTCTCTTCTCTCTTGATTTTTAGTTCTGACTAGGAGGTGTCGCCATGAGCGACGAACAGATTCTCACTGGTGATCCCGGTTCTCCGGAGGTTATGCCGGCTGATCCGGCCCAGGCTATCCGGGCAGAGATTCACCGCGAGTACGCGGGCAGGCTCGCCCTAGCTGAGGTGAGGGCCCAGGCCGCCATTGCGGGTGTGACCGTTCTGGCGGATTACTACGACCCGAACTGTTTCCTTTCTGAGGATGGCACGACCAATACCGAGGCCATTCAAGAGATGATCGAGAAGGAACGTGCGAATCAGGCAGCCAGGGCCTTTCCGGATCTCCAGGGTGCCGGATACCACCGGGGAACCGCCCCGAATTCTCCCGCCCCTTCCCTTGATGCCCGCCACCGTTGATCCCCTGGAGATTTCATGACTGACACTGCTACAAATTCCGGCCCCACTGCCGAAGCCTGCGGGAACGTTCTGGCGGTGATCAGGGCCCAGGCCGCCCAGGCGGGCGGTGAATTCCCTGAGGCCGTATTCGAGTTCCTGGACGTTTCCAAGCTGCTCGACGAGGACGGCCGACCGTCCTTGGAGATCATCAGCGAGGCAATCGCACCATTCTTGAAGGCCGCGGGGCCCCGGTACCCGTGGCAGGCATACACCATCCCTGTTCTCCGCAACTCGTAGTCCCTCGACTGCAACACCGCTAATTATTAGGAGTCACTTTGGCGCAAAGCTATCAGAACCAGCTTTCCGGAACCTTTGTCAGTGAGGAGTGGAATTCTGGCCTCCTCACGCAGTTTGACCCGCTGCTCGTGTGGGGTTCCCGTATCGTCAGTAATCGTTCCTACGAGGGCGATATTCGCCAGCGTGGCGACGCTGTTCACATCAATAGCCTGACCCGCCCGACCGTTGGCGATTACAAGCTCCCTGAGGGCATGACCGCTCAGCGGCCAGAAACCGTGGACCAGCTCCTCCACATCACCGAGGCGAAGTTCCTCCAGCTGCTCGTGGAGAACATCGAGCGGGTACAGGTGGCCGGGGCCATGGAGTCCCCTATCAATAAGGAAATGGTGCGGGCCCTGGCTCGTGAGGCCGACAGCTTCATGGGGCGCGTGATCGCCGCTGGTGCAACTGCTGTACCGAATATCAAGGTAACCGCCGGGAACGCCCCCCAGGCCCTCTACGGCGCTGTCCTTGACCTCATGCTGGCCCTGGATAGCAACGACATTCCAGAGGGCCGTTACGTGGTCGTCTCGCCCCGCGTGAAGCGGTACCTGGTTGAGCATCCTTCGATTTCTAATGCCGGTGCCTACGGGGAGGCCGGAGTGACCAAGAATGGTGTGGTTGCTCGCCTGGCTGGCTTTACCGTCCTGTCCACCACTGCCATGCCGGCCGGAGTGGACATCGTCGCCGGGCACTCGGATTTCAGCACCTACGCGTCTCAGTTCACGGGCTTCCGTCAGGGCCAGTCGGAGAAGTACCGGGCCGACTACATCGATAATCTTCACCTCTACGGCGGGAAGATCGTCCGATTCCCTGGACTGGATACCGTGAAGCCGGATCACACCTTTGATGAGAGCAAGCCCACCAAGGGTATTCTGCGTGCTTCCGTTGAGTGGCCTACTTCCTGATCTACTCTCGGGCCCCCGCCTTTCTCGGCGGGGGCCCGCTTTTTTGCTTTGAAAACCGGCACAGTATGTGTCCAGGAGCGACTTTCCGGGCGCTGGGGCGCCACTTGGAGCGCAGATCACCTATCCAGGTAGGCATTTACAACTATTTCGGACCCAAGAAGATGCCTCAGGCGGTGAAACTGGCTCCGGTCCACCCAGAAAGCGGCCTGCCGGCCGAAGATTTGAAACCCGTACACGGTCGACGGAACCCACCCCCGGTGGGTCCTAACTTGAAATAACGAAGCATTACCCCCAGTTACATTTACCATCCAGTTATCTAGAAGAAATGCATCCGTGATGGATACCCTGGGCTTCTCGGGGGTTTTGGGTGAGACGATGGAGGTCGTTCGCCGGTCGGGCCGGTGAGCGGGAATGGCGGCCGTAAGAAGCGATGCTCCGGCTGACTCACTGGAACTCACCCAGCTAAGGAATGAAAGAACCCATGCGCACGACTGTCTTGGTTCCCGTTGAGAAGGTCTTCTGCGATGCGCACATTGCCCGCGATGGCAGCGAGGAAGAGGCAACGGAGTCTCTGACCATTGCCAGTCACGCATGGGATCTGTGCTTGGAGCACAGCGTTGTCTTCGCTCGGTACCTGATGGATGCGCTTGGTGTGCCTGGCCGGTCCGAGGCTGTGCCGGTTGCTGCTGAGGAGTCCGTGACGGAGGCCAAGCACGACCACCAGGACGACACCGAGGACGACGTGACCGAGGCTGGGCCGGTGGTCCGTCCGACGGTGCTGGTGTCCGGGGAGATCCCTGGTTACGAGTGGGACGACGCGCGGGAAGCTGTCCGCAACCTCGGCTATGAGGTCGTGGGCAGGGCCGATGCCAACACCGTGCTGATCATCTGTGGCGAGGGTGCGGAGCGGGCAACCAAGAAGCTGCAAGACGCAGTTGAGTTCGGCATCCCGTGCTTCGATGCGTCCAAGCCGGGCGCCTTCCGGGACGCCGTGTGTGCCGGAGAGTTCAAGGGCGGTGACCCCCTGCCCGAACCGGTGAGGGTGGACGCTCAGGCCGTCAAGGCCAAGTCCGAAGCACAGGCCATACGTGACTGGGCCAAGGCCCAGGGCTACACGGTGAACGCCAAGGGCCCCATCCCCGCATCGGTCCGCCACGCCTACCGCGTGGCTACCAAGCAAGCGGCCTGACCAGCAGCACGTACCTGGGGTGGCCGGGGTCGGCCCGGCCACCCGATCCCAACCAGTCCCAGGAGAAGAGAAGTTGAGCACCATCACCCTGTACGGGCCCATCGGTCGCGCCGTTGAGGAGGTCAGCCCGTACGTCGAGTGCGATCCGGTCGGCATCTACGTGGCCGCTCTGAGCATGTGGTCCGCAGCCATCGGCCAGACGGTGAAGGTGTCCAGTCGGGGCAACGCCCGTCCGGCCCTGCTGTGGTCCGCGTTGGTCGGTGGGACGGGCAAGGGCAAGGGGACGGCCCTCCGGGCCGCACAGCACATCATGAAGCCTGCCCTCGGCCGCTTCCTGGAGACCCACACCACCAGCGGCATCACCTCGGGAGCGAGCTTGGTGAACTACCTCGCCGAACAGGTGGAGGCCACGGAGGAGACAGAGGCCGGACGCGACGTCCGCACCTTCGTGTGTGAGGAGGAGTGGTCCGAAGTGCTCCGCCGGGTGCGACGGGATGCCTCGTTCACCGCCAAGCTCCGGAGCGCATGGGACGGGGCTCCGCTGCGGAACACCACGAAGGAAGGTGCCCAGGCCGTCGAGGATCCGGCCCTTGTGATGCACACCCACATCACGCCGTCCGACTGGACCAAGTACATCGGCGCCACCGAGGCGGCCGGAGGGTCCTACAACCGCATCATGCCCTTCAGTCTGGGGTCCGTGCCGATGCTGGACGACGACGCGGCCGTCCTGCCGGAGGTAGATGGCTGGGACATCACTCAGGCGTACTACTGGGCGGCCGGTGACCGGCACACGGTCAGCCTCGGGGACGACGCCCGGCCACTGTGGAAGACCATCCGCAGGTATGCCCGCGTGATCGCCGAGAGCCTTCCCGAGGCACAGGCTGTGTACGTTGAGAGGACGGCCGAGCAAACCATCCGGGTAGCGGCCTGCCTGGCCGCCTCGGAACGCTCCGAGGTGATCGACCGTGCTTGCCTGGCGGCTGCCTTCTCACTGGTTCGCTACAGCGTCCGCTGCGCGGTGAACATCACCGGCGGTGCCGAGAGCGCCAAGCCCGCCCGCCGGATGCCGACGCTGGCGGAGAAGGTCCGGGCCCGGATCGAGATGCACGGAGGCAAGGCCAGGTCTTCCGAACTGCTGCCGTACGTCGGAGCCTCCGCCGATGAGGTCAAGGCACTGCCCGGGGTGAGGGTCACTCTCGACCGCTCCGGCCTGGGACGACCGGCCACGGTGTACACCCTGACGGAGGAGGAGGCCGGTCACGCTCCGCTCAGCCGGCCTCGAACCCAGAGTGACGAACGCCCGGCCACCGTGGTCCGCATGGACACCTACCGACCTGCCAAGACCGCTCCCCCCGCCCCGGCCCCCGTGGCCGTTCCCCGCCCTGAGCCGGTCGCCACTACGAACCCGTTCCTTGCCCTCCTCTGAACGTTCGAAGCAAAGCAAACCGCCCCGGCCAACTTGGCCGGGGCGGTTCTTTCGTTCGGTCAGACGGTGCCAAACTCTCCGGCCTGGATGCCAGCGACGAAGGCGGCGAAGCTGTCAGGGGTGAAGGCCAGGGTCGGGCCATGAGGGTCCTTGGAGTCACGGACGGGCACGACACCGGGGATGTTGGCGGCCACCTCGACGCAAGCGCCGCCGTTGTCGCTGTAACTGGACTTGAACCATGTGGGTTCGGTCACTGGATTTCCTCTCGTACCTTCCTGATCAGCGCCACGGACGCGGCCTGCGGCAGCGCCTCTACCTGCAGATGATGGTAGGCCGTGAGCAGTGGCTGCACCGCTTCGGGATCCCGCTCGAACCACCCCTGTTGGGCGGCTTCCGAGTAGGCGGCCACGGATCGATCGGGCAATACAGGCAAGTAGACCGGAAGATTCAGACTGCGTGCCTCGCCCATGGAGTACGGAGCGACCTGAAGGGTCATGTGTGGAAGCGATGCCACCTCGACTAGGTAGTCGAGCTGAGTAGCCATGACTCGGCGGCCACCGACCGGGCGCCGGATGCAGCTCTCGTCCAGGATCGCGTACATCTGTGGAACAGGCTCACGGGCGAGCAGCCTTTGGCGGTTGGCCAGAACCCGGAGTCGTTCATCCGCCTGGGCTTCGGTGACGCTGCCACGGTTCAACGCCGCGGTTGTCAGTGCTTCGGCATACTCGGGTGTTTGCAGCAGGCCCGGAATGATCCCGATCTCGAACATCCTGAGTTCCAGCGCCTTGGCCTCCTCCACTACGTACTGGCCGAAGCCTTGCAGCAGGGCGCTGGCCCGCACGTCCAGGAACAGGTTTGCGAACTTGGTGCCACTGTCGAACATGCGATCAACTTGCCTTGCAAAACGCAAGGTTGGTGGCTTCCGCCCGGTTTCTACGGATGAGATGTGCCCCGACGAGTAGCCCGTTCGCTCGGCCACCTGATCCTGCCTCATCCCTAACTCTTCGCGTTGAGAACGTAGTTGGGCACCAAATGAAGCCTGCGGCGAGCTGTCCGGCGTGAGCGGCTTGACGTTCACGGGCCCCCATTTCTTTCTGATTCGCAAGGTTGAAAGCTTTCTGAGCCTAAGGGACAGTTGGCGCTCCCGGTAGCCGCTGAGTTACGGATCGGAGCCCCCATGCCCGACGTCGTAAGACCCCAGGAAACCCCCCAACGTCACCAGGTGGTGCGCGACTTCAGCCACCTCGTGGACGGCGAGCCGACGGAGTGCGTGTTCGTGGAAGTCCTCACCGGCAAGGCGGTGGTCCGCCCCCTGGGACTGCCCACCCCGGAGCGCCGGATCGACCTCGACCTCGTCAAGCCCGTGGAACCGCCGGAGCTCGCGCCCGGCACCTGTGGCCGGCCGAACCGGCAGCGCATCGGCGGGATGTCGGCATGAGCGCCGAGACGGAAGCCTCGAACGTCCTCACCGCAGCGCCGGAACAGCTGCGATGCACGCCCGCGCAGTTGGCCAGGATCCGGCGCCGCATGGGCCTCCGGGCGGAGTTGGACCGCAGGCGCCTGCGGCTCCCTTGCAGCGGTAGCGCCGTCTGGGAGATACACAGCCCGAGCGGATGGCTGGTCGGTTCCCTGGCCTCGAAGCCGGACTAACAAACGTTCAACCCGGAATCACGTACCGCTGACGGGCCTATGGGTCCGCTCAGTGCACAGCCCCCGTCCCGGGCGCGTAGTCATGGCGGGTGCCCGCCCGGGACGGGTTCCAGTTCCCGTACCCCGCCCTGGGGAGCGCATGGTGGGCGGAGACATCGGTACGGGAGTAGTGGTCCTGCCTGTCTGGGCAACCCGCTGTGGGCAGGCAGGACCACCCAACAGGAAGGGATCGCTGTGCCGACACCTGCACCCGGACACCCCGTTGTTTCGTACGTGCTGTTCACGGATCCGGCGTCTCGCCTGCTGATTGTGCAAGCCGCCGGACTCGACACGTGGCATCTGCCCGGTGGAGTCGTTGAAGTCGGCGAGTCCCCGTTGGACGCCGCCCGACGAGAGGTCCGGGAGGAACTGGGGCTTGTCACCGACCTTCGGGATGACGACCTGTTCGCCGTGGAGTGGGCGCAAGCCCGTCGCCCTGGTGCTCGTGATCGTCTCGTCTTCCTGTGGGCCGGACCGGTGCTCAGCAGCGTCGACACAGGCCAGATCTCCCTTCAGGCCCGGGAGCTGTCGGCATGGCGCTGGGCGACGTACGACGAAGCCAAGGCACTTCTGCACCCGGGCGTTGCCGCACGGATCCGGACGCCCCTTCAGCTCCCCGGAACCGTTACCTATCGAGAGACACGACACGAAAGGATGGTCTGACATGGCCGACTTCCCGGAGCGGACCCTTCGGATCGGGACCCGCAGCTCCCCGCTCGCTCTCACCCAGACGGACATGGTGATTGCCGCACTGCGGCAGCACGAACCGGAGCTTCAGACCGAGGTGGTACCGGTCACGACCGAAGCCGACAAGTGGCAGGGGGACCTTGCCCAGCTCGGCGGCAAGGGGCTCTACGTCCGGGAGATCGACACCATGCTTCAGCGCGGTGACATCGACGCGGCGGTGCACTGCGTCAAGGACGTGCCGGGCGATGTTCCGTTGCCCAGGGGGCTCATCTTCGCCGCGTACATGGAGCGGCCGGACGTGCGGGACGTGCTGCTGTTCCCCGAAGGTTCCGGGTACACGTCGCTGGCCGACCTTCCGCCCGGCGCAATCATCCTGTCCTCGGCGGTCCGCCGGAAGGCTCAGGTTCTCCGGGCCCGCCCGGACCTCAAGGTCGTCAGGGTGCGCGGCGCGATCGGCAGCCGACTCGAAAAGCTGGACGGGAAGAGGAAGCTCGACGGCGTGAAGCCGGACGGCATGATCCTGGCCGTGGCCGGTCTCGCCCGCCTGGGAATCGAGCGGCCCGGGTACGTGCTGAGCATGGACGAGATGCTGCCGCCTGTCGGTGCCGGTGTTCTCGGTCTGGAGTGTCGGCAGGACGACCCCGCTGTTGGGGCGTTGCTGGAGAAGGTCAACCACCCGAAGACTCAGCGGGAGGTGACGGCTGAGCGCGTCATGCTCCATGGACTCCGTGGTCACTGCAACTCGCCGATCGCCGGGTACTGCACCACCGAGGGAGATGGGCAGCTGTCCCTCAGGGGCATGGTCTTCGACCGTGAGGGTTCGAAGTTCGCCAATGTGATGGTCTGGGACGAACACCAGGGAGACCCGGCGGTTCTCGGTGCCCGGGCGTGCGCCGAACTCCTCCGACAGGGAGCGCGGGACATCATCGAAGGCATCCCACACTGACGACTGTGGCCTATCGCATTGCCTGCAAGAGGCGACATCTGCCGTGACCAACGCATGACCAACAGCGGTCCCAAACAGCCAGAAACAGGCAGGAAGCACAGGCAAGGGAACCTGTCAAACCATCGACATGTCGGAGACGTTTCCGCAGGTCAGAGCTAACAAAGGCTGGTGCCCGAGAGGAGAGTTCAAGTCCCCCCTCGGACACCACTGAGCGGGCCAGGAGAAATCCTGGCCCGCTTTTCGTGTTGTCCCTCTGCCCGTTTCCACCCTTTTTTGCCCGGACTGTTTCCCGTCAGCGCACCTTTTGTACGCCCTTGGTCACTGTTCGACCGCCGTGACCTGAGGTTTACTTTGTCGGCGCCGCCCCGCCGAGGGGTGGTGCCAACGGGGAGTGTCCATGCCGTGTCGAAGGGAAGGGCGGGTTCCATGGGGAACTTCTCGGGTGGGTCGTATGCCGTTGACGTGCGTGGAGCCGCGCAGGTGTGCGTCATCGGCGCGGGGCTGTCGGGCCTGGCCGCCGCGCACGCGCTCGCGGTGCGGGGCATCGACTTCGTCTGTCTGGAGAAGGCTCCGCAGGTCGGCGGGATCTGGCGCAAGCCCGAGGCCGGTGAACGCGGGCCGGGCTACCGGTCCCTGCACCTGAACACCGCCAAGGAGCTGACCGGCTACGCCGCCTTCCCGATGCCGGACTCCTTCCCGGCCTACCCCCGGCACGACGAGATGGCCGCCTACCTGCGGGCCTTCGCCGACTGGGCGGGCCTGTCGGCGCGCATCGAGTTCGGCACCGAGGTGCTGTCCGCCCGGCCGGACTTCGACGGTTCCTGGCTGGTCGGCACCCGGGACGCGCACGGGGTCACCACCACCCGGCGGTTCGCGCGGGTGGTGGTCGCCTCGGGCGCCAACGCGGAGCCGCTGCTGCCGGACCCGGTGCCGGAGGGCGCCGAGTCGTTCACCGGCCGCATGCTGCACACCGTCGACTACCAGGAGGGCGGCGAGTTCCGCGGACAGCGGGTGGTCGTGGTCGGCCTCGGCGCCTCCGCCGTGGACATCGCCTCGGACCTCTCCCGGCACGCCGCGCACACCGTGCTGTCGGTCCGCCGGGGGCTGCACGTCGTCCCGAAACAGCTCTACGGCATATCGTGCGACGTGATCGCCGAGTCGCCGTGGTTCACCGGCATGTCGCCGACCGAGCAGCGCGAGTACATCGAGCAGGCCCTGCTGGTCGCCCGGGGCCGGCTGTCGGACTACGGCCTGCCCGAGCCCGACCACCCGATCTTCTCCTCCGCGGTGACGGTCTCGGACGAGATCCTCAGCCGGATCCGGCACGGCGCGGTGACCCCCAAGCCGGAGATCGCGTCCTTCACCGGGAACCTGGTCCGGTTCACCGACGGTTCCTCGGTGGAGGCCGACGCGGTCGTCTGGTGCACCGGCTACCGGATGTCCTACCCGTACCTGCCCGCCGACTGCCCGGTCGGCCCGAGCGGGCGGGTGGAGCTGTACCGGCGGATCGTCGCGCCCTACCGGCCCGGCCTGTACTTCGTCGGCCTGATCCGCCCGGTGGGGGCGATCACCCGGGCCCTGGAGGCCCAGGCGGACTGGGTCGCGCGGCTCATCGGCGGCGAGGAGGCACTGCCGCCCGGGGACGTCATGGGCAAGGAGATCGAGGAGTACCTGAGCGGCGTCGCCGCGCGCTACGGGCAGGGGCTCGGCACCTCGATCCAGATCGACGTGGTGCCCTACGTGCGGGAGTTCCGCACGTCGTAGCCCCTGCCCGCGCCGGGCGCGGTCAACCGGTCGGCGGCCGGACGCGATAGGCCTCCGCGGAGAGGTACACGGTGAGCCGGGGCGGCAGGCCCCGCTGGTGGGCGAGCGCCAGGTAGGCGATCAGCCCGACGCCGTCCTGCGGCCGCCGCCCGGTGAGGGAGGGCAGGGCGCGCAGGAGCGGGGCCGGGTCCATGCCGTACCGGCCGAGCAGGGCGACCGCCCGGTCCAGGGCCTCGCCGTCGTGCCGGACGTAGTCCCGCACCGGGACGTGCAGGGTGAAGCCGCTCGGCCGGTCGGCCTCGGTCTCGGTGAAGGCCTGGCAGGACAGCACCGGCAGCCCGGAGAGCGCGGTGTCGGCGCTCCCGGTGCCGGCCGCCGCGGCGGCGAACTCCCGGAGCGCGGCCGCCGACGGCCCGTCGGGCATCCGGGACAGCTCGCCGGCCGCGGCGGCCGACAGGTCGGGGTGCCGGACGTACACCTTGACCCGGGGAAGCTCCCAGTCCCCGAGGTCCAGGGCGAGGAACGGGTAGCCGTCACCCGGCGGCAGGCCCTCGAACGCCCGGTGGTGGCCGATCCGGTCCAGCGCCTCGCGCACCGTCACGGCGGCCCGGGAGGCGCCGCGGGCGGCGGGGTTCAGGTACACCTTGACCCGGGGGACACCGCCGGGGCGCAGTTCCAGGGCGCACCACAGGGCCAGCGGGCCGTGCGGGTCCGGCGGCAGGAGGATCTCCTCCAGCTTGTCCAGACAGGCGGTGGCGAACCCCCAGCGCCGGGACATCGCGCGGACGGCCGCCAGCCCGGCGCGGCCGTTCTCCTCCAGGGTGCCGGTCCCGCCGCCGGGTTCCAGCAGCACCCGCAGCTCGGGCGGGCCGTCCGGCCGGAAGGCGAGTGAGTACTCCACCGGCGTGTGGTCGTCGGACAGGGAGGTCCGCCCGGACGGCGGCAGATCGAGCCGCCGTCCGGACTGTGCTCCCAGGAACTCGGTGAGGACGTCCGCGTACGTCCGCGCGTCGTCCTCTCCGAGGCCCACGACCCCGCACAGCCGCCGCAGCTGGCCCGCGGTGAACTCTCCGAGTGTCCGGGCCGCTCTTTCGGGGTCGCCGGTCACTTCACCAGCCAGGACAGGAAGGAGCTCCACAGCCCGCGTTCCTTGCGGGCGCCCGCGGTGTGCTCCTCCCGGACGGGCGTGGCCGTCCGGGAGGAAGCGGGCCGGGGCGCCTCCTGGACCGGGGTGAACCGGGTCGGCAGCGCGGACAACGCCCGGCTGAACGGGCCCGGACGCCAGGTCAGGCTGTCCGCCGGCACCGCGAGTTCGATGTCCGGCAGCCGGTTGAACAGGTTCTCGATGGCCGTCACGGTGATGTGCCGGGCGGGCTCCTTGGAGGGGCAGGCGTGCGGGCCCGCGCTCCACGCCAGGTGCGCCCGGTTGCTGCCGGCCCCGCCGGTGTTGGCGGCCGCGATGCTGACCAGCACCAGCTCGCCGGCCCCCAGCTTCGTCCCGGCGAACTCCATGTCGGCGGCCGAGTAGTGCGGCGCGTAGTTCGTCAGCGGCGGGTTGCCCCACAGCGTGTCGTCGAGCGCCTCGGCGATCAGGCCGCCCTTGTGGGCGTACTGGTCCTGGGTGAGCAGCCGGTGCAGGGTGTTGCCGATGAGGTTGCGCAGCGGCTCGGCGCCCGCGCCCAGGAGCAGTGCGAGCTGATGGACCATCTCCTCGTTGTCCAGGCCCGCCTCGTGCTGCATCAGCCACGAGGTGACGTCGTCGCCCGGCCTGGACCGCTTGAGGACCACCAGGTCGGCCGCGGCCTGCAGCAGCACGTCGGCCGCCCGGGCGGCGTTGATGCCGTCGAACATGCCGGAGATGCCGAACATCACCCGGTCGCCGATGTCGGCCGGGCAGCCGAAGAGCTCGTTGAAGACGAACAGCGGCAGCTGCTTGGCGTACTCGCCGACCAGGTCGGCCGAGCCGCGCGCGCTGAACTGGCCGATGAGGTAGTCGGAGATCTGCCCGATCCGCTGGGAGAGCCGGCGGGTGTCGATCCGGGCGAGGCTGTCGGTGACGGCCTGGCGCAGCCGCAGGTGCTCGACCCCGTCGCTGAACATGCAGTTGGGCCGGTAGGCCAGCAGCGGCAGGACCGGGCTGTCGGCGGGGATCCGGCCCTCGTTGAGGTCCCGCCAGCGGCGCGAGTCCTTCCGGAAGGAGGCCGGGTCCTGCAGCAGCTGCAGCGCGGCGGTGTAGTCGGTGACGAGGGTGGCCTCGACGCCCGGGGCGAGTTCGACCGGCGTGGTCGCGCCGAAGTGGCGCATGTAGGCGTAGTAGGCCTGCGGATCGGCCGCGAACTGCGGCCCGTACAGGGGTATCCGTTCGCCGGTGCCGTGGGCGGGGCACCCCGGCGGGGGCACGAGGGTGGTGGACTCAGCGTCCATGTCTGCTCCTAGTGGACACGGTCCAGCAAGTGACGGACCAGTCTGATCAATGCTTCGGCGGAGGACTTCTCGTCGCGGGCGTCGCAGGTGACCACGGGGGTGTCGTCCAACAGGTCCAACGCCTCCCGCAGGGCGGCCTCCTGGTAGACCGGCGTGCCGTCGAAGCGGTTGACGGCGATCGCGTAGTCGAGCCCGTACTGCTCGATCAAGTCGATCACGGCGAAGGAGTCCGCCAGCCGGTCGGGGTCGACCAGCACCAGCGCCCCGAGCGCGCCGCGTGCCATGTCCTCCCACATCTGCACGAAGCGCAACTGCCCGGGGGTGCCGAACAGGTACAGCACGACGCGGTCGCTGAGGGTCAGCCGGCCGAAGTCCATGGCGACGGTCGTGGTGGTCTTGCTCCTGACCCCCTTGAGGTCGTCGACCTCCTCCCCGGCCCGCGTCATGGTCTCCTCGGTGGAGAGCGGGGTGATCTCGGAGATCGAGCCGATGAAGGTGGTCTTGCCCACCGCGAAGTGCCCGACGACGAGGATCTTCACGGCGGTCTGGTTGGCTCCGCCGCGAACGTAGGCCCGCTCATCCAAACTTGGCCTCAAGTCCATTCAGCACCTCCTGAAGGATGCGCGTGTCCACCAGGGAGGCACGCGCGACGGGCGGGCGGACGAGAAGGTAGCCACCCTCGGTGAGGGCGGAGAGGAGGATCCTCACCACGCCCAGGGGGAGCCGGGTGTGTCCGGCGATCTCGGCCACCGTGAGGTAGCCCGCGGCACATAATTCGAGAAGGCCCTGCTCCTCCGGGGAGAGCCGGCGGGTGGGGCGCTGCTGTTCGTCGCCCGCCGCCGTGACCAGGGTGACCAGGGAGAGCTGCTCGTCGTCGGGCAGCCCCCGCCCCTTGGTGATGACGTACGGTCTCACCAGGGGCGGGGCGGCGTCGTGCGCCTGCTCGCCTGGGGTGGTCATGGGCGCGCGCCGAGGTTCTCGCGCGGGGGCGCCATGAGCGCCTTGCCGAGCTGGCCGACGAGCTGCTGCATCCGGAAGGTGATGTCCGCCATGTCGACGTCCGGGGAGGCCGAGACGCCGAGGTAGGCGCCCTGGCCGGCCGAGATGAGGAAGACCCAGCCGCCGTCGAACTCCACCAGGGTCTGCCGCCACTGCTGCTGGGAGCCGTTGCAGAAGAAGGCGAGCGAACGGCTCAGCGACTGCACCCCGCTCATCCCGGCGGCGACCCGGTCCGCGTCGTCCTTGCCGATCTCCTTCGTCCGGGCCATCAGCAGGCCGTCGGCGGATATCAGGACCGCGTGCAGGGCGCCGGGGATCTCCAGGGCGCTGTCAAGCATCCATGACAGATCGTTGTTCACGGGTACTCATGTCCTTCACTGCTTGCAGCGGTTGCGCCGCTCGTCGTTTCGGCGGCCTCCGGACTCGTCGCCCGGCCGGACTGGGTGCCTCGCTGGAAGGCGCCCATGATCGCCGCCGTCTCCGCGCCGGAGCGGGCCTGTGCCGCCGGGGCCTGACCACCGGGGGCCGGGGCGCCGAATCCCTGGGCACCGAGCCCCTGGGTACCGAATCCCTGGGTACCGAAGTCCTGACCGAAGTCCTGGGCTCCGACCGGGACCGGCTCGGCCGGCACGACCGACATCGGCCGCTTGCGGCGCCGCTTCGGCAGGCCGTCGGTGCCGGTGGCGGCCGCTACCGGCGCGGCCTCGAACGGATTGCGGACCGCCTCGGCGCCGCCGACGGGGCCGGCCGGGGCCGGCTTGTGCTCCGGCATGGCGGTGAGGAGTTCGTGCGGCAGGAGGAGCACCGCGCGCACACCGCCGTAGGGGGAGGAGGAATCCACCGAAGCCTCGAAGCCGAAGCGCTCGCTGAGCACCCCGGCCACCGCGAAACCGAACTGCGGCGGGTTTCCGAGCGAGGAGACGCCGGAGACCCGCTGGCTCGACAGGAGCTTTTCGGCCCGGGTGCGCTCCTCGTCGTTCATGCCGATACCGGCGTCGTCGACGACGATGCAAACACCCTTCGGCACGGTGCGGATATTGATTTCCACCATCGTGTCGGGGCTGGAATAGCTGGTAGCATTGTCGAGCAGTTCAGCGAGTGCCAGCGCCACCGGTTCGACGGCCCGGCTGGTGATTCCGTAATTGACCTGGGAGAGAATCTCCACCCGCCGGAAATGCCGAATGCGGCCCTGCGCGCTGCGGACCACGTCGTAGATGGACGCCACCTCGCGCTGCCGGCCCAGCCAGCCGTCGCACAGGACCGCGATCGACTGGGCACGCCGCCCGAACTGCGAGTTCGTGTGGTCGATCTCCAGGAGGTCCTCCAGGATGACCGAGTCGCCGTACTTGGTCTGCAGTCGGGAAACGACCAGCTGCTGTTCGGCGGCGAGGCCCTGAAGGGTTCGCATGGCGGACTTGAGGACCGTTTTGGTCTCTTCGTCGGCGCGCACGTGAGCCGCCTCGACGGATTGCGAGAAGTCGCTCTCCAGCGCGGCGTAGTGGGCTCTGAGCCCCTCGGCCTCCTCGCGCGCCGACGCTGCTGCCCGGCGCTGGAGGACAATGACGGCGATTGCGCCGAGGAGGACAACGAGAAGAGCCCAAAGAATGGGATTCTGCAGGGAATGCGTCATAGGACTCTCTTCGGGAGAGTGGAGGCCAGCTGCTGAATTACCGTCAAAGCGGGGTGGACCGGCGGACGTCCGCGTCGGGGTCGCCGCCCGGACTGTCCTGTGAACATTCCGTCTCACACCCGCCCGATCCCCCCGGCAAGCGCCGTGATCATATCATCGGATGAAACGTCCCCTCCGCAGCCTGCCACCAGGGCCGTCCAGTTGACGTGCGCTCAGTTCGCCCCGCAACCAACACCGCCCCCCGGGCGCTGCGGCGCCCATTCGACCAGACCATGACACCGTGGGCAAACGCCCTGCTCCCGCTGCTGATGGAACGCGGGTCGCCGGCGGCCGGGTTCAGCGGGGAGGATCGGCCGGGTTCGGCGGAGCGGCCGGGTTCGGCGGAGCGGCCGGGACGGGCGCCCGGGAGGCGCGCCGTTCGCCGAGACCGCGCAGCAGCTCGCCGACGACGAACGCCGTCACCGCGGTCACCAGCAGCAACGGGAGCAGGTTGGGCGCCTCGGCCCCGAGCAGGGCCGTCGCCAGCACCGTGCTGGTGACCGGCAGCCGGGTGACCGCCGTGGCAGAGGCCGCGAGGCCGACGGCCAGGCCCGGCGCGGTGCCGAGTCCCGGCAGCGGGGCGCAGGCCACCCCGAGGGCGGCGCCGATCAGCAGCGCCGGGAAGATCGGACCACCGCGCAGACTGCCCAACGCCACGCCCCAGGCCGCCGCCTTGCAGAGCGTCAGCGCCAGCAGCGCGAACACCGACCAGGCCGCCGGGTCCGCCGCGAGCGTCCCCAGGGTCGCCTGGCCGGAGAGCGCCGCCTCCTGCGGCGACCGGCCGGTCAGCAGCGCGTACCCGGCGATGCAGGCGCCGACCGCGACGGCGCACACCACGGTGCGCACCGCCGTCCGCCGCGCGGTCGGGGGCGGCGCGGCACGCCCGGGGGCGCCGGTGGTGAACACCTTGACCCGACGGCCCAGCGTCTGCCCCGCCACGCACACCGCGGTGACGGCGGCGGCGACCGGCAGGCCCCACAGGAAGTCGCCCGCGTCCGGGACCCCGCTGTGCGGCACCGAGGGCAGCGAGAGCGCGCCGATGGACAGTCCCGTCCAATGGCCGAAGCCGGTGAACACCAGCGCGCCGACGCCGCTGGCCAGCAGGCACGGCATGATCAGCAGCAGGAGTTGCGGCCCGCCGAGGCCGGCCGCCTCGATCATCATCACGGCGGCCACCAGGGGGCTGCCGAAGATGGTGGAGATCGCCGCCGTCGAGCCCGCCGCACCGAGCACCGGCACCAGCTGCGGCCGGGCCGCGCGGCGGGCCGGGCGGACGGCGAGCAGCGCCAGCCCGCCGCCCATCGCCATCAGCGGCGCCTCCGGGCCGAGCACCGCACCGAGCGGCAGGCAGGCGAGGGCGGCGAGGACGACGCCGGGCACGGCCTTCGGCGGGGTCGGCGGGCCGCCCAGGCCGTCCACCGGGACATGGCCGCCGCGGCCGGGCAGCCGGGTGACGACCGGGGCCAGCAGCAGGCCGGCCAGCAGCAGCGCGGGCAGCGGCCACCACCAGGGCGCGCGGTCGTGGCCGAGGGCGTCGGGCAGGCTCTCCCAGACCCAGTGCTGGAGTTCGTGCTCCAGGCCGACGAACCAGAAGGCGGCCAGCGAGACCGGGACGCCGAGCAGCGCGGAGACCAGCAGCAGGCCCAGGTAGCCCTTGGTCAGCAGGACCTGGCGCAGACCCGGGGCGGGCCCCGTCCTCGGCGTCGGGTCGTCGTCGCCGCCGCTCGGACCAGCGCTCGGCTCGGGCATCGTCCGCCTCCGTCGCGTTCCTCGCGCCGGTCCCGCCCCGGCCGCGTCCTGCGACCGAGTCTCGCCCGCGCCCGGGGGGCCCGCACGTAACCACCGGTGCGGCCGCGCCCCGATTGCGCCTTCGGGGTGAGTGACGGCGGGGTGAGTGACGGTGGAAGGGGCTGCGGCGGTCAGTCCTGGCGGATCTGCCGGGCGTCCCCGAGAGCGCTCTCGATGCCCTGCACCATCCGCCACAGCGGCGCCCGGCGGCTGGCGACCAGCACCACGACGTCGTCCCGCTCCCCCGGCCCGGCGCCCTCGGACGCGCCGCCACCGCCGCCGGGGCGCTCGCCCCAGGTGTCGGTGACGAAGGACATCGCGCGGTCCACCTCGGCCACCCAGTCGCTCTCGCCGCCCGACCGCAGCCAGGCGCGCAGGGCGTGGTTGTGCGCGGCCACCACGGCGGCGGCGACCACGTCGGCCCGCAGCGGTCCGTCCGGGCGCCCCGCGAAGCGGCCGCGCAGGTAGTGCGCGAGGGTGTGCTCGTAGCGCCACACGACGGACAGCTCGTAGGCGCGCAGGCCCGGGACCTTGCGGGTGAGCCGGTAGCGCTGGACGGAGAAGGACGGCTGCTCGGCGTACATCCGCAGGACGAGCCGGGCGGCGTCACCGGCGTGCCGGACCGGGTCCTCCTCACCGGTGCCGGATTCGAGAAACTCCGTCATGTCGGCGAGGCCGCGCTCGTGGTCGGGGAAGACCACGTCCTCCTTGGCCGGGAAGTAGCGGAAGAAGGAGCGCCGGCCGACTCCGGCGAGCGAGACGATGTCGTCGATCGTGGTCTGCTCGAAGCCGCGTTCCAGGAAGAGCTCGAAGGCGGCGGCGACCAGCGCCTCGCGCATCGCGGGCTTCGGCTGCCCGTCGTTCATGGGCTGGTCCTGTTCTTCCTTCTCGCTCATTCCCGGAACATAGCATCGGCCTCGAACACCTGGACCGGGCCGCGGACGGCCGGCCCGGGTGCCCGGGGCGTCGGCGGGTTACGGCAGGTTGCGGGCCATCACGATGCGCTGGATCTGGTTGGTGCCCTCGTAGATCTGCGTGATCTTCGCGTCCCGCATCATCCGCTCCAACGGATAGTCCCGGGTGTACCCGTACCCACCCAGCAACTGCACCGCGTCCGTCGTGATCTCCATCGCCGCGTCCGACGCGAAACACTTCGCCGCCGCACCGAAGAACGTCAGATCCCCGTCCCCCCGCTGCGACCTCGCCGCCGCCGCGTACGTCAACTGACGCGCCGCCTCCAGCTTCATCGCCATGTCCGCCAGCATGAACTGCACACCCTGGAAGTCCCCGATCGGCTTCCCGAACTGCCGACGCTCCCGCACATACCCCTTCGCGTAGTCCAACGCCCCCTGCGCGATCCCCAACGCCTGCGCCGCGATCGTCACCCGCGTGTGGTCCAGCGTCCGCATCGCCGTCGCGAACCCCGTCCCCTCCGCACCGATCATCCGATCCGCCGGAATCCGCACATTGTCGAAGTACACCTCACGCGTCGGCGACCCCTTGATCCCCAGCTTCCGCTCCGGCGCACCGAACGACACCCCCGCGTCGCCCTTCTCCACCACGAACGCCGAGATCCCCTTCGACCGCTTCTCCGGATCCGTCACCGCCATCACCGTGTAGAACTCGGAGACACCGGCGTTGGTGATCCACCGCTTCACCCCGTTCAGCACCCAGGAATCCCCGTCGCGCACCGCCCGGGTCCTCATCCCCGCCGCGTCCGAACCCGCCTCCGGCTCCGACAGGCAGTACGAGAACATCCCCTCCCCACGCGCCAGCGCCCCCAGGTACTTCGCCTTCAACTCCGGCGACCCCGACAACTGCACCGGCAGCGACCCCAGCTTGTTCACCGCCGGGATCAACGACGACGAGGCGCACACCCGCGCCACCTCCTCGATCACGATCACCGTCGCCAGCGCGTCCGCCCCCGCACCCCCGAACTCCTCCGGCACATGCACCGCGTGCAGGTCGTTTCCCCGCAACGCGTCCAACGCCTCCTGCGGGAACCGCCCCTGCTCGTCCACATCCGCCGCGAACGGAGCGATCTTCGCCTCGGCCAGCGAACGCACCGCCGCACGGAGCATCTCGTGCTCCTCGGAGATCCGGAAGAGATCGAAGTCCTGACTCATGGTCGGCCACTCCTGTTTCACGACGTTCAAGACGGCACTCAGTACCCTTCATTATGCACGTGCACGACAAAAAGGGAACTCAGTGCCTTCACAGGATGGTACTGAGTTCCCTATCCTTTTTTCCGGCGGAACCGACGAGCGCAGGGAGATGACACCGTGGTCCACGCAGCCATCGACGCCCACACCGAGAGCGCCCCGCTGTACTTCCAGCGCTGCGCCTGGTGCCGCAACCCGACCTTCCATCGGCTGCTCTGCCCCACCTGCGGCTCCACCGACCTGCGGCTGGAGCGCAGCGAGGGCACCGGGGTGGTGCGGCGCTGCGCCGTCGAGCAGGCCCGGACTCCGCTGGCCCGGCAGAAGTCGCTGATCCGGATGGCCGAGGGGTTCGACGTCTGGTGCATCGTCAACGGCCTGCGCTCCACGGTGCCGGTGGGCACCCGGGTGCGGCTCACCGCGGCGACCGGGACCGAGCAGCCGGAGCTGACGGTGCTGTCACCGGAGGAGCCCGCGCGGACGGTGCCCGCCGAGCCGCGGCCGCTGCCGCCGGCCCAGGGCGGGTTCACCCAGCACCTGGCGGCCTTCGCGGAGTAGCGGGAAAGCGCGGCGAGGGCGTGGCACCGAGTACCCGGGGTACTCGGTGCCACGCCCTCGCGGTGTCCGGACGGATCAGGCCTTGCGGGCCTTGACCTCGGTGGTGAGCTGCGGCAGCACCGCGAAGAGGTCGCCGACGACGCCGTAGTCCGCGAGCTCGAAGATCGGGGCCTCGGGGTCCTTGTTGACGGCCACGATGGTCTTCGAGGTCTGCATGCCGGCCCGGTGCTGGATCGCGCCGGAGATGCCGTTGGCGATGTAGAGCTGCGGGGAGACCTGCTTGCCGGTCTGGCCGACCTGGCTGCTGTGCGGGTACCAGCCGGCGTCGACGGCGGCGCGCGAGGCGCCGACGGCCGCGCCCAGGGCGTCGGCCAGCTCCTCGACGACGCCGAAGCCCTCGGCGGCACCGACACCGCGGCCGCCGGAGACCACGATCGCGGCCTCGGTCAGCTCCGGACGCCCGGTGGAGACCCGCGGGGTGCGCGAGACCACCTTGGCGGCGTTGCCGGTGAACGCCACGGTCACGCTCTCCACCGCGCCGGCCGCCGGGGCGGCCTCCGGGGCGACGGCGTTCGGCTTGACGGTGATGACCGCCGCGCCGTTGCTGACGCGGGAGTCGACGGTGAAGGCGGCCGCGAAGACGGACTGGGTGGCCACCGGGCCCTGGTCGCCGGCGCGCAGGTCGATGGCGTCGGTGATGATGCCGGACCCGATCCGCAGGGCGACCCGGGCGGCGACCTCCTTGCCCTCGCCGGAGGAGGTGACCAGCACCGCGGCCGGCCGCACCGCCCCGGCGATCTGCGCCAGGGCGTCCACCTTCGGGACGACCAGCAGGTCGGCGAACTCGGCGCCGTCGGCGACGTACACCTTCACGGCGCCGTACTCGGCGGCCTTGGCGGCCAGCTCGGCCGCCTTGTCACCGGCGCCGAGGACGACGGCGGAGGGCTCGCCGATACGGCGGGCCAGGGTCAGCAGCTCCAGGGCCGGCTTGCGGACCGCGCCGTCGGCGTGGTCGACCAGGACGAGGATCTCAGCCATTGCTCGATGTCTCCGTGATTCGTGGGACTGTGGGGATGATTCAGATGAACTTCTGGTCGGCGAGGAAGCCGGCGAGCGCCCTGCCGCCCTCGCCCTCGTCCTTGACGACCGTGCCCGCGGTACGCGCCGGACGCGCCGCCACCGACTCCACCGCCGTCCACGCACCCGCCAGGCCCACCCCGCCGGCCTCGATACCCAGATCGTCCAGGTCCAACGACTGCACCGGCTTCTTCTTCGCCGCCATGATCCCCTTGAACGACGGGTACCGCGCCTCACCCGACTGGTCCGTCACCGACACCACCGCCGGCAGCGCCGCCTCCACCAGCTCCGTCGCCGCGTCACCGTCACGACGGCCCTTCACCACACCGCCCTCGACCGACACCTCCGACAGCAGCGTCACCTGCGCCACCCCCAGCCGCTCCGCCAGCAGCGCCGGCAGCACGCCCATCGAACCGTCCGTCGACGCCATACCACCGACCACCAGGTCGAACCCGGTCCTCTCCAGCGCCTTCGCCAGCACCGCCGACGTCCCGACCGCATCCGACCCGTGGATGCCGTCGTCGTTCACGTGCACGGCCTTGTCCGCACCCATCGACAGCGCCTTGCGCAACGCGTCCTTCGCGTCGTCCGGCCCCACCGTCAGCACCGTCACCTCGGAACCCTCATGGGCCTCCGCGATCCGCAGCGCCTGCTCCACGCCGTACTCGTCCAGCTCCGACAGAAGGCCGTCCACGCCCTCCCGGTCGGTGGTGTGATCGTCCGAGAAACGACGGTCACCCGTCGCATCCGGCACGTACTTCACACAGACAACGATCCTCAAGCTCATGAGCGGTTCTCCTGGTACGGGTGCACTGGTCGGATGCACTGGTCCACGACCTCGTCCGCGCCGAGGGTACTGAGTGCCAGATCGGCCCTTGGCCCGATCTGGCCCGTCGGCCCTCTTCGACAGCCTCCGAGGCTCTCCGGAGAGAATACGGCACTCAGTACCCCTGGTAAAGGAACTCAGTACCCTTCCTGTCCTCCCGGGGCCTGCCGGGGTCCACCAGAATGTCCTGGCATGCCGCTGTCGACGCCGATCCGGGCCCCGGATCGGCCCGAGGAAGGGGAACAACATGGCATCCGCGGAGGTGCTGGTGGTCGTGCACACGACGGTCTACGGCCAGCGGCTGCGCGATGTCCATGCACTGCTCGAAGCCGACCTGCGGGTGCGGATCCGGTTCACGGTGGCGCCACACACGTTCAACCGGGGCGCGACGGCCCACGTCCGGCGGCTCGGCGGCGCGGTACTGCCATGGAAGGAGGCCGTCCGCCGGAGCTTCGACCTGGTGCTGGCCGCCGGTTCGCAGGGGCTGGAGCGGCTGCACGGCCCAACGGTCCGACTGCCACACGGGGTGGGGCACATCAAGCTGTCGCCGACGGGCGTCGGGGCCAGGCGGACCGTCGCCGGGCTCGGCCCCGAGTACGTCATCTGGAACGGACGGCTGGTACCCGCCGCGTACGCGCTCGCGCACCGGGACGACCGCACCGAACTCGGCCGAGGGTGCCCCGAGGCGCTGCCGATCGCCGAGGTCGTCGGCGACGCCGACCACGACCGGATCGCCGCCGCCCTCCCTTCCCGCGAGCGGTACCGAGCCTCACTCGGGCTACGGCCCGGCGAACGGCTGGTGCTGGTCTGCTCCACCTGGGGCAGCGGTTCGCTGTTCACCCGGCTCGACACCGTCCTGCCGCGGCTGGCCGCCGAACTGCCCCGCCGCGGCCACCACGCCGCGCTGCTGGTTCATCCCAACGTGTCCGCCGCGCACGGCCCCCGGGCGGTCCGTGCACGGGCGACGGCCGCCGCGCGCGGAGCGGTCAGTGTGCTCGGGCCCGAGAAGGACTGGCGGCCCCTGCTGGTCGCCGCCGACTTCGTCATCGGCGACCACGGCTCGGTCACCCTCTACGGCACCATGACCGGCGCGCCGGTCCTGCTCGCCGCGCACCCGCACCGGGACATCAACCCGCGCTCGCCCGGCGCGCAGCTCGCCCACACTGCCCCGGCGCTCAGCACGTCCCAGCCGCTCACCGCCCAACTCGCCCACGCCGCCGCGCAGTACCGGCGAAAGGACTATGCGGCGATCGCAGCCCGGATCAGCTCGGAACCGGGCCGGTTCGACCGCCGGATGCGACGGCTGCTCTACCGCGTCCTCGGCCTGGACGAGCCCGCCCACCCGCCCGCGCCGCCCGTACTGCCGCTGCCCGCGCCGCTGTGGCCCACGCCCGACGACGACCGGGTGGGCGCGCCGAGCGCCGCGGCGGCGACGCGGGCGGTGTCGGGGGCGTCCAGGGATTTGTAGAGGGCGAGGGATTCCCGCCAGCGCGCGGCCGCCTCGACGAGGTCCCCACGGGCTTGGGCGAGATCACCGATCAGTTCGAGGACGCGGGCCTCCCAGCGCCTCGCCCGGCCTTCACGGAACACCGCGAGCGCGTCCGCGTAGCAGCGGTGGGCCTCCTCATGGGCGCCGAGGACGGTGTGTGCCTGGCCGAGGAAGGCGAGCGCGCGGGCGGCCTCGTACACGGAGGGGACGGCGGCGAGGTCCCGGTGGGCGCCGGTGATGACCGGGACGGCCTCGGCGGCGCGACCCTGCTCCAGCAGGACGCCGCCGAGGGCGAGCCGGGCCAGCGCCGCACCCCGCCGGTAGCCGCGGGCCTCACGAAGGTCGGCCGTCCTGCGCAGACAGTCCGCCGCCTGGGCGAGCCGGCCCGCCGTACGGTGGGTCTGGCCGAGGCCGTAGAGGGCGTCGGCCTCGACGAACGCATCACGGGACGCGCGGGCCAGGTGGAGCGCCTCGGCGTACCACTCGGCGGCCTCCTCTCCCAGGTCGGCGTTGCGCAGACCGGCGCCGCCGGAGGTGAGCATCCGCAGCTCACCGTCACGGTGGCCGACCGACCGGGCGGCGGTACGGCCGATCCGGTGCGCCTCGACCCACAGCCGGGCGGGGCGCAGCCGCAGGAAGAGCGGCCACATGGCGTCGACCAGCTGCCAAGCGATGGCGGGGCGGCCGGTGGCCGCGGCCCAGCGCACGGCCTCGCCGAGCCGCTCGGTCTCAGCGTCGAGCCAACCGACCGCCGCGGTTTCGTCGGCGAACTGCTCGGCTCCGGGCGTCGGCCCGGTGGCGTAGTCACGGAGCAGGGTTCGGTGGCTCGGGCTCAACACGGCCTCCGCGGCCGTGGTGGTGGCCAGGTACCAGTCCAGGAGCCGGTCAACGGCCACCCGCCCCCCTGGCCGGTCGCGGATCTCGTCGGCGCGCGCCCGGGCGTGCAGCTTCGCCAGGCCGTGGAAACGGAAGCCGTCCGCCGTCTCCTCCAGCAGGTGGATGTCGATGAGCTGGTCGAGCAACTGCTCGGCCTCGGCCCGTTCCAGGTCGCCGAGCGCGCGGACGACGTCCACGGTGAAGACCGGGAAGGGCAGGAGTCCGAGCAGCCGGTACAGCCGGGCACCGTCCGCGCCCAGCACGGCGAAGGACGCGTCCAGGGCATGCCCTGCGCCCTCTCCCCCGACAGCGAGTGCGGCAAGCCGCCCGGACTCGTCGGCGATGGCCTCGGCGGTGCCGGAGAGCGACTGCGCGGGCCGGGCGGTGATCCGGGCGGCGGCGAGACAGACCGCCAACGGGAGCCGGCCGCAGCGCTCCACCACCAGGGCGGCGGCGGCCGGTTCGCGGGCTATCCGCTCAACGCCGGCCCGCTGGGCGAGCAGGTGTACAGCGGCCTCGCTCGAGAGGACGTCGACCGGCCGGAACACGGCGCCGTCTATGCCGAGCCCGGTGAGCCGGCGGCGGCTGGTGACCACGACCACGGCGTGCTCCGAGCCGGGCAGCAACGGGCGGACCTGGGCGGCGGTCGAAGCGTCGTCGAGCAGAACGGCGATCCGGCGTTCGGCCGCGAGCGAGCGCCAGAGCGCGGCGCCCTCGGCGAGGTCGCACGGCACATGCGCGATCGCGAAGGCCCGCAGAAAGGCTGCGAGCACCTCGGCGGGATCCACCGGCCCACCGTGGGCGTGGGCCCGCAGGTCGGCGAAGAGCTGGCCGTCCGGGAAACGGTCGGAATGGCGGCGCAGCCACTGGACCCCGAGGGCACTCTTCCCCACCCCAGCGGGCCCGGTGAGCACCACGGTCAGGTCGCCTGGCCCGGCCACGTCGTCCAACTCACGGTCCAGGTGGGCGAGATCCTCTCCCCGTCCGACCAGTCGACGCGGTACGGAGGGGAGCTGGCGGGGCACCGGGAGCCACGAACCGGGAGGTGGCGGCACGGCGGCACGGCCGTAGACGGTCAGGCCGTGGATCTCTCCGGCCTGGACGACCGCACCGGAGACCTCGGCGTCGGCAAGGGAGTTGCGTGCCACGCAGCGCGGCTCGCGCCGGTCCGACTCCACTGGCTCTCCCTGTCCGCAAGGCGAAGGACGGACGAGGAACGGAGGCGGCCGCCTTCGAGCTCGTCGAACCATCACTGATACCACGTGACATGACGTGTCGTCAGTCAGACGTCTTCGATGCGGCACGGCGGGGCCGGTGCGGTTCGCACCGGCCCCGCCGTTCGGGGTCAGGGGGCGGTCAGGGGGACGGCGGCTTCGGGGGTGAGGATGCGGGCGGTCAAGGTCTCCTGGAGGTACAGGTTGATGGTGTCGGGGGTGTGGGAGAGGTAGCCGACGCTGACGTCCTGGCCGAGGTGGAGGGCGAAGTCGCCGCCACGGGTGGAGAGGAGGAGGGCGCCCTCGATGGCGGGGGCCCAGATGAGTTCGCCGTCGAGGAGGCGGGCGATGTGGCTGGCGACGGGGTAGCCGTGGTCGGAGGTCTCGTTGACGGCGGTGTAGGCGTCGGCGCCGAGGAGGAGGGCGTAGGGGCCGCCGACGCCGGCCAGGCGGAGGGTGGTGAGGGCGCGGCTGACGGCCTCGGGGTACTCGCGGACGTCGGCGGGGAGCGGGACTGCGGGGTTGCCGGCGGCCGCGCGGATGCCCTCGATGGCGGCGGCGGGGTAGCCGTCGAAGACGGCGCGGTCCTCGGTGAGGGCGAGGGTGCGGGCGGCGTCCTTGACGGGCTGCCAGTCGGAGTCGCGGGAGCCGCGTTCGACGTCGTCCACGGCGGACCGGTCGAGCGCGAAGGGCACCCGGAGTTCGACCAGCGGCCGCACTTCGCGGGCATGGGCCTGGACGCCCGGGCCGGGCGGATCGATGGCGGTGAGGTGGCCGGTGCCGACGGCCGCGAGGGCGGCGCCGTCGGGGCCGCTGAGGTCGACGACGCGGCGGCCGGCGAGGTGGAGCGTGAAGGTCTGCCGGGCCTCCTCCTCGATCTCCGTCCAGGCCGCGGCGGAGACGGGGGCGAGTTCGCGGTGCAGGTTGTTCATGACGCGGGGGTGCCTTTCAGGCTGCCGATGGCGAGGGAGCCGTCGGAGGAGGCGGAGGAGGCGGAGGCGGGGACGCGGGAGATGGAGGCGGCCGGCGCGGGCGGCGGGTCGTCCAGGAAGTCGGCGGTCGGGACGTGGAAGAGGGTGCCGGTGGCCGCGGTCGAGAAGTCGAGCAGACGGTCGTGGGCGCCGGGCGGGCGGCCGACGAACATGTTCTCCAGCATCTCCTCGGTCACCGCCGGCGTGCGCGAGTAGCCGATGAAGTACGTCCCGAACTCCCCGCCCCCGGCGAACGAGCCGAACGCCATGTTGAACCGCATGATCTGCCGCTCCTCGCCCTCCGGGCCGGTGACGGTGGTCAGCGCGACGTGCGAGTCGGCGGGCTTGACGTCGTCGGCGAGCTCGATGTCGGTGAGCTTGGTGCGGCCGACCGCGCGTTCCTGCGCCTCGACGGGGAGGCGGTTCCAGGCGTCCAGGTCGTGCAGGTACTTCTGGACGATCACATAGCTGCCGCCCGCGAACTCCGGGTCCTCCGCGCCGATCAGGACGGCGTCGGCCGCCGCGCGGCCCTCGGGGTTCTCGGTGCCGTCGACGAAGCCGAGCAGGTCGCGGTCGTCGAAGTAGCGGAAGCCGTGCACGGCGTCGACCACGGTGGCGGCGCCGGCGAGGCGGTTGGTGAGCTGGCCGGCGAGTTCGAAGCAGAGGTCCATCCGGGCGGCGCGCAGGTGGAACAGCAGGTCGCCGGGGGTGGCCGGGGCCCGGTGGCGGGTGCCGGTGATCTCCCGGAAGGGGTGCAGTTCGGCCGGGCGGGGGCCGTCGAAGAGCCGGTCCCAGGCGTCCGAGCCGATGCCGGTGACACCGGTCAGGCCGGCCTCGGGGGCGCGGAAGCCGACCGCGCGGCGCAGGCCCGCCAGGTCGGGCAGCAGGGACCGGACGACGGGCTCGCCACCGGGGTCGATGGTGAGGACGAGGAAGATCGCGGCGGTGGTGAGCGGGGTGAGGACGGGCTGCGGCATCGGCGGACTCCGGTCTCCGGGGTCTGATCATCCGTACGATTACATCCCAGAGCGGACATTTCGGCACGGTCGGCAGGCCGAGGACCGGAGAGGGGACGGCCCCTCACCGGGAGGCGCCGGTGAGGGGCTTGGCGGGACGGTCAGGAGGGGACGGCCAGGACGGGGCGGACAGGACGGGACGTCGCAGGACGGGACGCTCAGGACGCGGCGCGACGGCGGCGCAGGCCGGACGCGGTGACGAGGGCGCCGAGGGCGACCGCCGCGACCGGGACCGCCAGGGCGGCCCGGAAGCCGTCCAGGCCGGAGCGGTCCGGGCCGGTGGCGGCCAGGTGGACGGCGGTGACCGCGGAGAGGCCGAGCGCCGCGCCGAACTGGAAGGCGGTGTTGAGCAGCCCGCCGGCCAGCCCCTGCTCCTCCTCGGCGACGCCGTCGGTGGCGGCGATGGTCAGCGGCCCGTAGGCGAGGGCGAAGGCCAGGCCGGTGAGGATCATGGTCGGGAACATCATCGGGTAGCTCCAGCCCGGGCCCACCGGCAGGAACAACGCGTAGGACACCACCGCCAGGCAGAAGCCCCCGAGAATCACCCGGACGATGCCGAACCGCTCCACCAGCCGGGGCGTGAGGGTCGGCGCGAGCACCGCGTCCACGCCGACGGCGAGCAGCGCGAGGCCGGTCTGCAGCGGGGTCCAGCCGCGCAGGTCCTGAAGGTAGAGGGTGACGGTGAACTGGAAGCCGAAGAAGGAGCCGGCGAACAGCAGCGCGCCGAGGTTGGCGCGCAGCAGCGGGCCGGAGCGCAGCAGGCCGAGGCGGACCAGCGGGGCGGCGGAGCGCCGTTCGACCGCGGCGAAGACGGCCAGCAGGACCAGGCCGCCGGCCAGCTCGGCGAGGGTCCGGCCGGCGGCGGCGTCCGGCTCGCCGATCCGCACCACCGCGTGGACCAGCAGCAGCATGGCGCCGGTGGCGGTGGCGGCGCCGGCCAGGTCGAAGCGCTCGCCGGGACGGCGGGCGGGTGCCTGGTCGCGCGGGAGCAGCGGCGGGGCGGCGAGCAGCAGGCCGCCGGCGAGCAGCACCGGGGCGAAGAAGACCCAGCGCCAGCTGATCGCGGTGAGCAGGCCGCCGGCCACCAGGCCGAGCGAGAAGCCGGCGGCCGCGGTGCCCGCGTAGAGGAGCAGCGCGCGGTTGCGGCGCGGGCCCTCGGCGAAGGCCGTGGTGATGATCGCCAGGCCCGCGGGGGTCATGAAGGCGGCCGCGAGGCCGGTGGCGAAGCGGGCCAGGATGAGCGTCCAGGGGGCGCCGGCGAGCCCGCCGAGGCCGGAGAAGAGGACGAAGACGGTGAGCCAGAGCAGGAACATCCGGCGGCGTCCGAGCAGGTCGGCGGCGCGTCCGCCGAGCAGCATGAAGCCGCCGTAGCCGAGGACGTAGGCGCTGAGCACCCAGCTGAGCGAGCCGGTGTCCATGCCGAGGTCGGCCCGGATCGAGGGGAGCGCCACGTTGAGCATGGCGACGTCGATGCCCTCCAGGAAGATCGCGCCGCACAGGACGAGGAGGACGGCGGTCTCGCGGCCGGTGAGCCGGGCGGACGGCGACGGCGGCAACGGGGGCGACGGGGGCGACGCCGGGGCGGCGGGCGTGCCGGTTTCGGGCACGGCTGAGGACGCGGACACGGAGGTCTCCTGGGAGTGCGCGGGGAGGCGGGGACGCCGGACGGGGCGGTTCCCCTTCATCCGGTCGGTTCCCTCTTGTAACCACCGGCCATCCTGAGGCAGCATCAGGAGCCATGGAAGAAGGCACTTTGAAGTCACCGACGCACTGCACGGATACCGGGGGCGACTACGACGTGCTCCAGTGGGACACCCGGGAGGACTGCGAGGTCCGGCAGATCCTCGACCGGATCGCCGACAAGTGGTCGCTGCTGGTGATCGCCCTGCTGGACCGCGGCTCGCTGCGCTTCACCGAGCTGCGCCGGGAGATCGACGGGGTCAGCCAGCGGATGCTGACCGTCACGCTGCGGCAGCTGGAGCGGGACGGCCTGGTGGAGCGGACGGTGCACCCGGTGGTGCCGCCCCGGGTGGACTACGCGCTGACGCCGCTCGGGCGGACGCTGCACGAGACCGTCCGCTCGCTGGTCGCCTGGACGCAGACGCACCAGCGCGAGATCGCGGCGGCCCGCGCCTCGTACGACGCCCGGGTGGGCTGAGCGTACGAGAAGGGCGCACCCGGCCTCCCGGGTGCGCCCCTTCTCGCGTGCGTGCGCCGCCGCCGTCAGACCCGCAGGGCCGCCAGCTGCTCGGCGAACGGGACCACCGTCTCCTCCTCGGACCCGCCGTCCGCCGCCGGCCCGCTGGGGGCGCGGCCGACGAGCAGCCCGGCGAGTTCGCCGGCGGCCCGGTCGATCCGGCCCGGGAGCCCGTCGGTGAGCCGGTCGCCCGTGCTGCCCCAGTCGTCGGTGGCCGCGTAGACCGCGGTCGGGACGACCACCGCGCGCAGGTAGCTGAACAGTGGCCGGACGGCGTGCTCCAGCGCCAGCGAGTGCCGCGCCGTGCCGCCGGTGGCGGCGATCAGCACCGGCTTGCCGGTGAGCACGTCGGGGTCGATCACGTCGAAGAACGACTTGAACAGCCCGCTGTAGGAGGCGGCGAAGATCGGCGTCACCGTGATCAGCCCGTCGGCCCGGGTGACCGCCTCGATCGCCTCGCCCAGCGCGGCGCCGGGGAAGCCGGTGACGAAGTTGTGCGCGATGTCGGTGGCGAGGTCGCGCAGCTCGATCACCGTCACGTCCACCTCGCGCCCGTCGCCGGCGAGCCGGCGGACGGTCGCGTCGGCCAGCCGGTCCGCGAGCAGGCGCGTCGAGGACGGCTTGCTCAGGCCGGCGCTCAGCACGACCAGTCGGTACGCGGTCACTTGGTCGCCTCCGTGTTCTCCTCGGTGTTGCGCTCCTGCTCCTTGCGGGCGCGGTCGGCCGCGACCAGCGAGGCGTGGGTCGGCGCGTCCGGCACGCCGGCCGGGCGGCCCTTGGCGAACTCCTCGCGCAGCACCGGCACGACCTCCTCGCCGAGCAGGTCGAGCTGCTCCAGCACAGTCTTCAGCGGCAGGCCGGCGTGGTCCATCAGGAACAGCTGGCGCTGGTAGTCGCCGAAGGTCTCGCGGAAGGTCAGGGTCTTCTCGACGACCTCCTGCGGGCTGCCGACGGTGAGCGGGGTCTGCGCGGTGAACTCCTCCAGCGACGGCCCGTGTCCGTACACCGGCGCGTTGTCGAAGTAGGGGCGGAACTCGCGCACCGCGTCCTGCGAGTTCTTGCGCATGAACACCTGGCCGCCGAGGCCGACGACGGCCTGCTCGGGGGTGCCGTGCCCGTAGTGGGCGAAGCGCTCGCGGTAGAGGTTGATCAGCTTCTTGAAGTGCTCCTTGGGCCAGAAGATGTTGTTCGCGAAGAAGCCGTCGCCGTAGTAGGCGGCCTGCTCGGCGATCTCCGGGCTGCGGATCGAGCCGTGCCAGACGAACGGCGGGACGCCGTCGAGCGGGCGCGGGGTGGCGGTGAAGGACTGCAGCGGGGTGCGGAAGCGGCCCGACCAGTCGACCACGTCCTCGCGCCACAGCTGGTGCAGCAGCGCGTAGTTCTCGATCGCGAGCGGGATGCCCTGGCGGATGTCCTTGCCGAACCACGGGTAGACCGGGCCGGTGTTGCCGCGGCCCATCATGAGGTCCACCCGGCCGTCGGCGAGGTGCTGGAGCACCGCGTAGTCCTCGGCGATCTTCACCGGGTCGTTCGTGGTGATCAGGGTGGTCGAGGTGGAGAGGATGATGCGCTCGGTCTGCGCGGCGATGTAGCCGAGCAGGGTGGTCGGCGAGGACGGCACGAACGGCGGGTTGTGGTGCTCGCCGGTCGCGAAGACGTCCAGGCCGACTTCCTCGGCCTTGCGGGCGATGGCGACGGTCGCCTTGATCCGCTCGTGCTCGGTCGGGGTGCGGCCGGTCGTCGGGTCGGGGGTGACATCGCCGACGGTGAAGATTCCGAACTGCATGCTGCTCACCACACTCCAGGTGGAATCCCGCAGGTGAAACCTGGCTCAGGATCCGGTCGTCAAAGTTTCAACCACTTTAGCATCCGCCACCCGGGTGTTATTCCCCTCCGCGCCCGGATGCCGTTCCGAGACCGCACCGGACCCCGGGGCCGCACCGGAATCCGGGACGGCACGGCGCCCCGGGACCGCGCGGCGGGCGCGCAGGGCGTCCGGGAGCAGGGTCAGCAGGCCCGCGGCGGCCATCGCGACCCCGAGCCAGAGGGGCGCGCGCAGGCCCCGGGCGTCGATGGCGAGTCCGCCGAGCAGCGAGCTGAGGATGACGCCCAGCGTGATGAAGGAGTTGTGGACGGTGTTCACCAGCGGACGGGCGTTGCCGATCCGCTGGACCCGCGCGGCCATCGCCGGGTTCATGGTGACGCCGACCAGCCCGACCCCGAGCAGCAGCCCGACCGCCGGCACCCGGAGCTGGGCGAAGAGCGCGAGGCCGGCGAGGAAGACGGTGTTCAGCGCCAGGCCGACCGCGAGCACCGGCAGCGCGTACCGGTCGGCGAGCCGGCCGACCACGGTGTTGCCGACCACGGTCGCCGCACCGTAGGCGACGAGCAGCAGCGGGACGGAGCCGGCCGAGAAGCCGGTGATCTCGGTCAGGACCGGGTTGACGTAGCTGAACAGCGAGAAGGTCGCGCCGATGATCAGGGTGCTGGTGACGAAGGCCAGCCAGAGCCGCCGGTTGCGCAGGGCGCCCAGCTCGGTGCGCAGCGAGCCGCCGCCCTCGGCGTGGTCGGTGTCCGGCACCCCGGCGACGGTGCCCAGCGCGACCAGCACGGTGAGGACGGCGATCGCCCAGAAGGCCGCCCGCCAGCCGAGGTGCTCGCCGATCACGGTGGCCAGCGGCAGGCCGAGCAGGGTGCCGAGCATCAGGCCGTTCATCAGCACCGCGATCGACCGGCCGCGCAGCTCGACCGGGGCCAACTGGGCGCAGAGCGAGATCGAGATGCCGAAGAACGCCTGCGCGGCGATGCCGCCGACCACCCGGGCGGCCAGCATCACCGGGTAGCCGGAGGCGGTCGCGGCCAGCAGGTTGCCGACCAGGAAGATCGCGAACAGCAGGAGCAGCGCGTGTTTCTGACGCATCCTCAGCAGCGAGACGGTGAGGAACGGGCCGCCGAAGGACATCGCGACGGAGAAGGCGGTGATCAGGTAGCCGATCTGCGGGACGGTCGCGTCGAGCCCCTCCGCCAGCTGCGGCATCAGCCCGGCGACGGCGAACTCACTGGTCACCATCGCGAAGATGCCGAGGGCGAGGACGTACACGGCACGTGGCACGGGAATACTCCCCCGATAGTTTTGGATTGATCAGTTCAAAATAAGGGCAGGCGAAAGCACCCGGACGGCCGGGCGGGCCGACGGGCGGCCGGATCCCCCCGGATCAGGGCGTGAGCGCGTCCACCGCGGTGGCGGCGATGGCCTCGACGACGGCCCGGTCGGCCCCGCCCTTGGCGCAGACCCGCATCCCGGCGATCACCGCGTTCACGAAGCGGGCCAGTTCGCCCGCCTCCCGGCGCGCCGCGATCTCACCGGCGCGCTGGCCCGTGTCGATCGCGGCCCGCAGCGCGGCGAGCCGCACCTCCTGGTCCCGCTCCAGCAGCGCGGCCGCCTCCGGGTCGCGCCCGGCCGGCTCGACGACGGTGTTCACGGTCAGGCAGCCGAGGCTGCGCCCGTGCGGGCGGTTCTCGAACTCCCCGTCGACGACCCGCGCGAGCAGGAGCCGGATCCGCTCCAGCGGGGGCAGCTCCGGATCCTCCAGCAGGGCGACCTGCGGGACGGTCATCAGCTCGTTGTAGCGGTCCAGCGACCTCCTGAACAGGTCGCGCTTGCTGCTGAACGTGTTGTAGATGCTGCTCCGCCCGAGGCCGGTCGCCTCGCAGAGGTCCTGGGTGGAGGTGGCCTCGTAGCCGTTCGCCCAGAACGCCCGCATCGCCGCGTCCAGCGCCCGGTCCTCGTCGAAGGTGCGCGGTCTCGCCATGGCAGCACCGTAGCCGTTTTGGACTGCTCGATGCAATACCGGTCCGGGGCCGCTCCCTCCCCCGGACGGCGGACGGCGGACGGCGCGGGACAATGGGAGGAGCCGGAAGCGGTCGGCCGGAGCACCCGAAGGGCGGCGAACCGATGGCGGCGTACATCGCGGTGAGCGCGCTGAGCCACGAGGGCCTGCTGCGCGAGCGGAACGAGGACAGCCTCACCGTCGGGCCGTGGACACTCTGCGCGACCGTCACCACCAATCCGCAGACCCTGCTCTTCCCGCTCGGCCCGCCCTGTGTGGTCGCGGTCGCCGACGGCCTCGGCGGCCACCCCGGCGGCGAGGTCGCCAGCGCCCTGGTCGCCCGGAGGCTCGCGACGGACGGGCCCGCGCTCGACGGCGAGGAGAGCGTCCGGGACGCCCTCCAGACCTGCAACCGGGACGTGTACGCGGCCGCCGGCGGGGATCCGGGGCTGGCCGCGATGGGCACCACGGTGGCGGGCCTGGTGGTGCTGGAGGACCGGGCCGTGGTCTTCAACGTCGGCGACAGCCGCGTCTACCGGATCGGCGACGGCACGCTGCGGCGGGTCAGCGTGGACGACAGCCCGCCGCTGCCGCCCGGACGGCGCACCACCTCGGTGGTCACCCAGACCCTCGGCGGCTCGCTCGGGCTCACCTTCGTCGAACCGCACGTCCGCAGCGCGCCGCTGGCCGTCGGCGACCGGTACCTGGTGTGCAGCGACGGGCTGACCGACCCGGTGCCGGAGGAGGAGCTGTCGGTGCTGCTCACCCGCCCGCCGGAGGAGGCCGAACGGGCCGACGGGCGGGCCGCGTTCGCGCTCTGGAGGGCCGCGATCGAGGCGGGCGGGCCGGACAACATCACGCTCGCCCTGGTGCGGATCGGGACATGACGGGGAGGGCCCCGGCGGTTCGGCGCCGGGGCCCTCTGTCGGTGCGGTCAGTGCGGTCGGTTCACCACTCCTCGGTCAGTACTCGGCCTTGATGGTCGCGCCGGAGAAGCCCTGCTGGGCGTAGAGGCTCAGGAAGACGTAGCCGGCCGGCGGGTTGGTGATGGTCAGGGTCTCGGTGTTGTCGGCGTTGCCGGACTTGGCGGTGTAGGCGTTGGTGTACGCCCAGCCGCCGGCGTTGTAGTACAGGTCGGCGTTGCCGGTGCCGCCCGTGCTGGTGAGCTTCAGCTGCGTCACCCCGGCCGGGAGGTACAGGTAGAAGTGCGCGTAGTTGCCGGTGGTCGCCGCCACGTTGCCGCGCCCGCAGTTCTTGTCCAGTTGGCGGGTGTCGGCGCCGGTGCACTCGGACGCCCCGGCCACGGTGACGTCCTGCCGCGCGGTCGCGGTGGCGCCCTTGTCGTCGGTCACCGTGAGCGTGACGGTGTAGGTGCCGGCCTTGGCGTACGTCTTGGCCGGGTTGGCCGCCGTGTCGGTGGTGCCGTCGCCGAAGTCCCAGGCGCGGGAGGCGATGGTGCCGTCCTGGTCGGTGGAGCGGTCGGTGAAGGTGGCCGCCAGGCCGGAGACCGCGCTGGTGAAGGCGGCGGTCGGCGCCTGGTTGTTGCCGGGGTTGGTGCCGCCGCCGCAGGCCCCGGCCGCGCAGGCGGTCAGCCAGCGGTCGAAGTCGGCGTCGTAGCGGGTGCCGATGGTGGTCTTGAGGATGGTGCGGGCGCCGTTCCAGTCACCGGCGCGGTACTTGGCGAGCACGGCGTCCAGGTCGGAGCGGTGCTGCTCCAGCATGTAGCGGACGGACAGGTAGCCCCAGCGGTAGACGCGCTCCTGGTCGCCGTACCCGGTGTCGAAGAGGTCGGAGAGCCGGTAGGTGTGGAGGCCGGCGGCGGTGATCGCCGCGTCGTAGGTCTCCTTGCGGTACGAGTAGGAGACGTACTCGGCGAAGCCCTCGACCCACCAGATGGTCGGGGTGGTCATGCCGGCGTCGAAGTCGCCGTACATGTCGAACCGGCCGTCGAGGTAGTGGGTGTACTCGTGGTTGAGGTTCCAGATCTGGAAGTCCGGCGTCCAGTCGGCCTCGTAGGCGAGGAAGCGCGGCTGGTTGCCGGCCTCGTTCGGCTTGCCCTCCAGGTACATGCCGCCGTTGTTGGTGTCGATGCCGTAGATGCCGGCCGCGAACACGACGTAGTCGAAGCGGGTGTGGAAGACCACGACCTCGATGGTGGTGTTCCGGTCGTCGGCGACCGGACCGTTGTCCTTGGCCACCGCATGGAAGAAGGCGTCCTGGCCGTTGAGGCTGGAGCAGGTGGTGTCCAGCTGTCCGGCGTCCAGCTTCTGGGCGAGGACACGGATGCTCGGGCTGCACGTGTGGTCGACGGCCAGGACGGCCGACTTGAGCCGGGCCGACGCGTCACAGGTGCCGTAGTAGGAGCAGTTGCCGGCGTCGAAGGCCTCGCCCATCTCGGCCACGGCGGCCCACTGGTAGGAGGTGGGCCCGCTCGGCGAGGACTGGTCGGCCAAGCCCTTCAGCAGCGGGCGGACCTTGGGCTGGAGCGCGCTGTACTGCACGAAGCGGCCCAGCTCGCGGGTCGCGTTGTAGACCAGGAAGGTGTAGTCGCCGCCGAGCAGGGCGCTGTTGGCGGTGGCGAAGGCGTAGAGCGCGTCGAGCACGCCCGGGTCGGCCTGCACCGCTTCGGCGAAGCCCTTCGTCTGGTGGCCGCGCCACAGCACGGTGAACACGCTGTTGAGCGCGTTGCCCATGTTCACCGGGTTGTGGGTGGCGGCGTCGTACGCACCCAGCAGGCGCTTGACCACCGGCAGGTAGCGGACGTTCTCCTGCGCGCTGTCGATCAGGGTGATCGCCTCCCCGAGCGTGCCCGCGTTGACGGCGGAGACGTCACGGGAGTGCGCGCTGTTGAAGAAGCTGTCCAGCGCGCCGCGGATCGAGGTCTGCAGGGCGGTGCCGTAGGTGCCGACGTCGGACGCGTGGTACCACTGCACGTAGTAGCCGGCCCGCAGGAACAGGACCAGCTGAGCGGTGGAAGCGGAGTTGTCGCCCGGGTAGTTCGCGGCGTTGTCGCGCAGGGCGTCCGCCACCGTGACCATCTGGGACTCGCGGAACGTTCCGCTCGCGTCACCGCCGGTCAGCAGGAACAGATCGTTGATGCAGCCGAGGTCGGCCGTCGTGACGGCCTGGACCAGGGCGCTGCCGGTTCGGCTGAAGTCCGGTATGTTGCAGGGCTGTTCGGCGAGAGCCTTGGCGGCGCTCCCACCGAAGGCCTTGGCCAGCTCGGCCTTCTGCTCCGACTTCCGCTCCGCCGCCGACAGGGTCTCGGCGCGCTCGGGGTCCGTGGTCGAGAACGGGGCGCGCTCACGGACCGACAGCTGCTTCTTCGTGCCGTGGGTGTCCGGCGCGTCACCGATCGCGGGCCGCGGGGCCAGGCCGGCGGGTCCGGACGAGGTCGCGGGCGAGCCTCCGCCGGGCTGCGCCGAGACCGGCAGCGGGGCCGCCTGGGTGCGCGGGGCGAACACTCCGACCGCCACGAACATCGCGAGGATGAACGTCAACAGCCGGGCGACGTGGGGATGTTGATGCAGGGAACGTGCGGTTCTCACGTGGGGGCCTCCGGGCCATCGTCGGCCGCGTGGGGGCGCGGCCGGTGGGGGTGGTGAGGACCGTTGCGACGGCACCGTTGGGGCAGTGGCCGTCGACCATCGGCAGGGAGTGTGACATGTACAATGGCACACATCACACAGCCGAGGAACCCCCAGAACCGGCAACTGCCGCTTCCCCACAGGAACTTCACGGAACGGCCGCAGACCGGCAAAGGCCGCCGGTCGGTCGACCGGCGGCCTTTGCGGGCAGCGACGGCGCCGCCGCGGTGTGTCAGTTGCGGACGAGGAGCACCACGCCCGCGGTGACCAGGCCGAGCGCGACGGCGGCCGCGCCGTACACCAGCCGGTGCTCGCGCACCACCGGCAGGTAGCGGTCCACGGCGTAGCGGCCGGGGCCGGTCAGGGCGATCGTCGCCGCGGCGGCGATCAGGAGCAGTTCGTACTCGCTGCCGCCCTTCATGGCGAAGAAGCTGCCGTTCCACGAGACGGCGAGGGCGTTGAGCATGGTGCCCAGGATCGCGGCGGCGGCCAGCGGGGCCAGCAGGCCGACGGCCAGCGCTAGTCCGCCGCCGACCTCGGTGAGACCGGCCACGACGGCCATGGCCTTGGACGCCGGGTAGCCCTTCGAGTCGAAGAACGCTCCGGTGCCGTCGATCCCGCCGCCGCCGAACCAGCCGAACAGCTTCTGGCTGCCGTGCGCGGCCATGGTCAGGCCGAGGGCGACGCGCAGCAGCAGGAGGCCTGCGTCGTAGGCGTGCGGGGAGGTGGCCGCGAGTCCGGGGGTTCTTCCGGCCGCGACGGTGGGGTTGGTGGGGGCGGTCGTGCTCGGGCTGCCGCTCGGCATGCGCGTCTCCATCGAAAAAAGGGGGGTTCGTCGATACTGGCCCGGATTTGTTCAAATTCGAACCAGTGGGGTGATGCGACCGTACCTGGAAGTTTGAATTTGAACAACCGGCCCGGCAGGAGTTTTTGGCGTGATCGGGTCAGTACTGGTGTAGACCGGCGTACGAAGGCGTGGGGCGGGGCAGGCTCACGACATGGCACACCGCAACGAACACCGCCGGGCCGAGAACAAGGGCACCCCGCACGCCGAGGCCCTCGCCGCCTTCACCGAACGGGTGCGGCTGATCACCCCCGAGCAGTGGGACGCGCCCACCCCCTGCGCCGACTGGACCGTCCGCGATCTGGTCAACCACCTCGCCGGCGAGCAGCTCTGGGTGCCCGAACTGCTGATGGGCGCCACCATCGGCGAGGTCGGCGCGCGCTTCGACGGCGACGTCCTCGGCGACGACCCGGTCGGCGTCTGGACCGCCGCCGCGGACGCCGCGCGCGACGCCTTCGCCGTCCCCGGCGCCACCGAGCTCACCGTGCACCTCTCCTACGGCGACGTCTCCGGCCAGTACTACCTGGACCAGCTCACCGCCGACGCCGTCGTGCACACCTGGGACCTCGCCGAGGGCACCGGCCGGCTCACCCGGCTGCCGGAGGCGCTGGTGGACTTCGCGCTCGCCGAGTTCACCGGCTACGGGGACCTCTCGGGCAGCGGATACTTCGACGCGCCGCTGCCGGTGCCGGACGACGCCGCACCGCAGACCCGGATGCTCGCGCTCACCGGGCGCCGGGACCGCCCCTGACCTGCGGCTCTACCCGGCCGCCGGTCCCCCGCCGGATCTCCCGCCGCCGCGCCGCCCGGGCAACGGGCGCGTCGCCGGATACTGGAGGTGTCGGGGGGCGGAGCCGCAGCAGACGGGAGAGGCGGGCGCGCCATGAGCCGCAGGCCGGACATCCTCGGCGAGTTCACCGCGGAGCACCGCGCGGTGGAGGAACTGCTCGCCCGGATCGAGGCCGCTCCGGCGCCCTCCGGCGGGGCCGGACAGGACGGCGGAGCGGCCTCGGAGCCGTTGCTCGGACAGCTCACCGACCTGCTGTTCAGCCACTGCGCGGCGGAGGAGGAGCACCTGTTCCCGGTCGTCCAGCACGATGTGCCGGACGGCGGCGCGATGGTGTTCCGGTGCATCCACGACCACCTCGCGATCGGCCAGTACCTCGCGGACCTCCAGGCCCTTCCGGCCGGTGACCCGGCGCTGGACACCCTGCTGGGCGGACTGGCCGCGCTGCTGCGCCGGCACCTGGCGACCGAGGAGAAGCAGCTGTTCCCCGCCGCCCGCAAGGCCCTGCCGGCCGCCGCCCGGAACGCGCTCGCCGAACGGCTTCGGGCCGACCGGGCGGAGATCGCCGAGGCCGGGCCGTGAGGCTGCGGGACTGCGGGGCTGCGGGGCTGCGGGACCGTGAGGCTGCGGGACCGTGGATCAGGGCTTGGCGCTGATCACCGCGAACCGGCCGCCCTCCGGGTCCTGGAGCCGGGCCACCCGCCCGTACGGCGAGTCGAACGCCGGGCCGAGCGCGCTGCCGCCGAGCCCCTCCGCCCTGGCCACCGCCGCGTCGGTGTCCGGCACCGAGAACGACACCTCCCAGTGCGGCGGCATCCCCGCCGGGCCGTTCGCCTGCTCCCTGGCGAGCGCGGCGACACTGTGCCCCTCGGCCCGCAGCACCACCCGGTCGTGCTCCCAGCGGACCTCGAACCGCTCCGGGTCCCGGCCGTCCCAGCGGAACACCTCGCCGTAGAAGAGCGCGGCCGCGAACGGATCCGGGGTGCGCAGCTCGATCCAGACCGGTGCTCCCATCAGGTCCAGCCGCCGGGCCCGGCCCAGCGGCCCCTCCCAGATGCCGAACACCGCGCCCGCCGGGTCCGCGGCGAACGCCACCCGGCCCGCGTCGAAGGAGAGCGGCCCCACCGCGAGCGTCGCACCGCGCTCGCGGACCGCGTCGGCGGCGGCGTCCGCGCTCTCCGTGCCGAAGTAGCTGGTCCAGGCGACGGGCATGTCCCAGCCGCCGCTCGCCACCCCCAGTCCGGCCACCGCCTCCCCGCCGGCCACCGCGTGCGCGTACGGGCCGAAGCGGTCCGGCCCCGGCTCGAACTCCCAGCCCAGCAGCGGCCCGTAGAAGGCCTTGGCCGCGTCGAGGTCGCGCGCCATCAGGCTCACCCAGCACGGAACGGCCGCCACGCAGCGCACCTCGGTCGTTGTCCCACCGCTGACCATCGCGACCACCTCCGAGACCCCGGCCGCCGGGCCCCTCCCGACTCCCACGGCCGTCCGGCCGCCCGGGCGAGTTCAGCCTAGGACGTACCGGACGGTTCGGGGCGGATCAGCGCGCGGTCCGACGAAGGTGGGGGCGTGCGCAGCGGCTCCGCGCTCCGACGGCTCGGGGCACGGGCGCGCCTGCGAAGCCGTGGTGGCCGGCGCCCGGGGCGGTCACGGCCGGCCGGCCGTGGCCGCGGACCGGGGAGGCGTTGGACTCCCCGCCGTCCTCGCCGAGTCCGCCGAGTCCGTCGAGTCCGTCCTCCGGCCCCTCGGCGTCGGGCGGTTCCTCCCGGGGCAGGGGCTCGCCCGGCCACTCCGGTTCCCCGTACCGCCAGTAGCCGCGCCCCCGGGGTGCCGTGCTCGGCAGCGGCCCGGATGACGGAGTCGGCGAACGGTCCTGGAAGAACACCCGGGCGCGGCCGCAGGCGGCGCTGAGGCGCTCGACCACCTCGTGCGGCCACCACGGCGTCTCCCGCGGCGGGGACTCCGCGTAGATCAGCCGCCATCCGGCGTACTCGGGGGTGACGAAGACCCGGTGCACCGGCTCGGGTGCGGACTTCTCGTCGTGCTCCTGGGCGGCGAGCCACCAGTGGTCGGGCGGCGGACCCGGGCGCTCGGCCTCGAACGCCCGTCGGGTGACCGACGGCGGGGGTCAACGCCTCGCGCGGTCAGGGGAGTCCAGCCGGGCGACGAGGTGGAGGCGGTCGCCGTCGGCGGTTTCGGCGGGCCGGTCGCCGTCCGTCCAGGGCGGTTCGGTGCGCGGGCCGGGCCGGTCGTGGAGGGCGAGGACGCCGAAGCCGTGGTGGGCGAGCAGGTGGCGCAGCTCCTGGGGGAAGAGCAGCCGCCAGGCGGAGTGCTGCTCGAGCGGCGGGGCACCGTCGTCGCCGGCCCAGCTGCGGGTACGGCGCAGCAGTTGGGCGGCGTGGTCGATCCACAGCACGGTGCGGGAGGTGTGGGTGACGCCGTCGTGGGTGATGCTGTCGAGCCTCGGGGCGTCGAGGAGTTCGGTGCGACCGAGGAAGAAGGCGCCGTTGCGCATCTCGGCGACCAGCAGGCCGCCGGGGCGCAGATGGCGGCGGAGCCGACCGAACAGCGCGTCGAGGTCGGCGTTGGTGTGGCAGTAGAGCAGCGCGCTGTCCAGGCAGAGCACGGCGTGGAACCGTCCCGGCAGTGTGAACTCCCGCATGTCGCCGACGTGGTAGGCCGGTCCGGGGTGGCGGGCCCGGGCGTGGGCGATCATCGCCGGGGAGCTGTCCAGGCCGGTGACGGTGCGCCCGGCCGCGCGGTGCAGCCAGCCGGCGTCGCGGCCGGTGCCGCAGCCGAGGTCGAGGACGTCGGGTCCGGCGCCGTGCTCGCGGAGCATCGACTCGGCCCACCGGGCGGCGGTGAACCCGGGGTCGGGGAAACGGAGTTCGTAGAGTTCCGGGTGGTCGGTGAGCAGGTTGCGATGGGCGGCGGCCGGGGTGGCGGCCGGGGGGCGGTGGTTCATCGGGCCTCGCTGGGGCGGGGGCGGGCGGAGGCGGTGCCGCCCATGGCCCGGCCGGCGGCCGGCGCGGGGAGCACGCCGAGGCCGGCCCGGTCCGGGGTGCGGACGGTGCCGTCGGCGCCGCCGATGCCCTGCCAGGGGTCGTGGGCGAGCAGCAGGTGGCCGTCGAGGTCCAGCCAGCGGGCCCGGTCGGCGAGGTGGACGGCGGGCGCGATGCCGAGCGAGCTGGCCGCCAGGCAGCCGAGCATCAGCTCGGTGCCGCTGCCGCGCAGGGCCTCGGCGATGCGCAGCACCTGGTGGACGCCACCGCACTTGGCGAGCTTGAGGTTGACGCCCTGCACCCGTCCGGCGAGCCGGCAGGCGTCCTCGTAGCCGACGGCGTCCTCGTCGGCGATCACCGGGACGGGTGAGCGGTCGGCGACGGCGGCGAGCACCTCGGGGCGGCCCGGGGGGATCGGCTGCTCGACGGCCTCGACGCCGGTGGCGGCGAAGGCGGGCAGCAGTCGGAGGGCCTGGGCGGGGGTCCAGGCGCCGTTGGGGTCGAGCAGCAGCCGGGCGTCCGGGGCGGCCTCGCGGACGGCCTGGACGCGGGCCAGGTCGAGGCCGGGGTCGGCGGCGCCGGCCTTGACCTTGAGCACGGTGAATCCGGCGTCGGCGAGCCGGGCGGCCTGGGCGGCGGCGCGGGCGGGCGGCTCGATGCCGATGGTGCGGGCGGTGGCGGCGGCGACCGGTTCGGCGCGGCCGAGCAGCCGGTGGACGGGCTCGCCGGCGCGCTTGCCGGCCAGGTCGAGCAGGGCGGCCTCGACGGCGGCCAGCACCCCGGCGGACAGCGGCGCGTACGGGGCCGCGCCGTCGCACAGGTCGGCGAGCGCCTGCTCCGGCTCCTGGCCGCGCTCCAGCGCGGGGCGCAGCGCGTCGAGTTCGTGCCGGATCCGCTCGGTGGGCAGGTCCAGGTAGCGGCTGCTGACCGCCTCGCCGTGGCCGGTCGACCCACCGTGCGCGAGGGAGAGTTGGACGGCGTCCCGTTCGGTGGTGACCGAGCGGGAGATGCGCAGCGGCTCGGCCAGCCGGAGCCGGACGGTGCGGACGTCGAGCCTCATCGGTCCTCCTCGGTGCGGGCGGGGGCGGCGGCGCCCGCCGGGACGGCGGCCGGCTCCCCGGGTGCGGTCCGGTCGGTGCGCCAGCGGGCCCAGCCGGTGACCTCGACGGCCGCCGGGTGCGGGATCTCGATCGGGCGCGGTGCGGCCCGTCCGGCGTCCAGGCCGTGCCGTCGGCAGAAGGCGTCGTCGTACACGGTGCCGAGGTAGCGGTGCGGGCCGTCGGGGAAGACGGTGGCGACGGCGGCGCCCGGGTGGACGCGGGCGGCCCAGGCGGCGACCAGGGCGACCGCGCCGGTGGACCAGCCGCCGCTGACGAAGGCGCCCCGGGCCAGCCGCCGGCAGGCATCGACCGCCTCGGCCGGGCCGACCCAGTGCACCTCGTCGAAGGCCTGGTGGGCGACGTTGCGCGGGTGGATGGAGCTGCCGAGGCCGCGCATCAGCCGGGGCCGGGCGGGCTGGCCGAAGATGGTGGAGCCGACCGAGTCGACGCCGATGACCCGCAGCCGGGGCCAGCGGCCGCGCAGCGCCTCGGCGAGCCCGGCGCTGTGGCCGCCGGTGCCGACGCTGCAGACCAGCACGTCCAGGTGGTCGAGGTCGGCGGTGATCTCCTGGGCCATCACCCGGTAACCGTCGGCGTTGTCGGGGTTGTTGTACTGGTCGGGCCAGTAGGCGTCGGGCAGCCGGTCGAGCACGGCGCGCAGCCGGGTGAGCCGGGCCGCCTGCCAGCCGCCGCGCCGGGCGGGCTGCTCGACCAGCTCCAGCCGGGCGCCGTAGGCGCGCAGCAACTGCCGCATGGACGGTTCGAGTTCGCTGTCGCCGACCAGCACGACGGGGTGGCCGAGGGCCTGTCCGGCGAAGGCCAGGCCGACGCCCATGGTGCCCGAGGTGGACTCCACCACCGTGGCACCGGGCCGCAGTTCGCCGCGCGCCCGGGCGCCGCGGAGCATGGCGACGGCCGAGCGGGCCTTCATCCCGCCGGCGCTCAGCCCCTCCAGCTTGGCCCAGAAGCCGGGGTGCGGCTGCGGCAGCGGGGTGGTGATCCGGGCCAGCGGGGTGCCGCCGAGCAGCGGCAGCAGGGCCGGATTGCCCAGCATCGGATGGCCCAGCGCCGCGCCGGAGTCGAGCAGGGCGGTCACCGGCCCGCACCCCCGTACAGGTGGATGACGGTGGGTCCGCCGTCGAGCCAGAAGAAGGGGAAGGGCTCGGCGCTGACGGCGGTGACCCCGTCGCCGAGCAGCTGCGGCAGGACGGAGCTGCCGGTCTGGGCGAACAGCACCAGGGGCTTTCCGGTGGCGCGGGCGTGGGCGAGCAGCGGGTCCAGGGAGCCGTTGCCGAGGGTCATGCCGGAGGCGAGGATCGCGTCGCAGTCGTCGAGGTGGGCGAGGGCGTCGGTGTGCACCGGCTCGTCCCATTCGGTGGTGCCGCCCTTGAGGTCGCAGGCCCGGTAGTCGACCCCGTGCGAACGGAGCTGTTCCAGCAGCGAGTTGACGACCCCGACGACCAGCACCCGGCGGACGGCGGCGAGCGGCAGCAGCCCCACCACGGCGGCGGCGCGGACCCGCGACTTCACCAGCGAGGAGCCGGCGGGCAGGCCGAACCGCCGGGCACCGTACGCCGGCGCGTGCGGCCGGCAGTGGCCGAGGTAGGCGTCGAGCGCGGCGACCCGGACGGCGGTGCCCGGGTGGTCGAGCAGTTCCCCGACGGTCGCGCCGACGCAGTCGGTGACGGTGGCGGCGGGCAGTTCGCCGGGTTCGACGGCGCAGGAGCCGACGGCGGCGCCGAGGCGGAGGCTGAGCACCTCGTTGCGGTAGCCGCGGGTGCGGCCGGGGTGCCGGACGGCCTGGACGGTGCTGAAGGCGAGCGCGATCCGCAGCGTGGCCGGGTCGGGCCCGTACGCCCCCGTACGGGCCCGCCCGGTGATCAGGTCGAGCACGGGGAGGGTGGTGATCCCGGTGCTCGGGGCGGGGATCACGATCGGGCCGATCGCGGTGGTGGCGCTCACGCGGACACCGCCGCGGGTGCGGCCGGACGGTCGGCGGGCGCGACGCGCGGGGTGAGCCCGGCGAGCAGCCGCTCGGCCGTGCGGCGCGCCCCGGCCCCGCCGGTGTCGGCGGTCATGACGTGCCCGAGGTACTCGTTGTTGCTGGTCGCGGGCCGCACCTCGCGGCCGGGCTCGGCGAGGGCGAGTTCGACCAGTGCCGGGTCACGCCGCACCGCCTCCGCTCCGTCGAAGCCGTCCAGCGGGCCGGCCTGCCCGCCGCCGGGCACCAGGAAGGCGATGGCGGCGCTGGCGACCCCGGTCGGGTGGACGGCCAGGTCGGGCCGGCGGCCGAGGGCGACGTCGATCGCGGCGGCGGCCAGGTCGACCCCGGTGACCCGCCGGACCAGTTCGGTGATCCGGTTCCCGGCCGGGCGCGGGTTGACCTCGACCACCCGGGGCCCGGCGGGGGTGAGCTTGATCTCGGTGTGCGCGACGACCTGGTCGAGGCCCAGCGCGGCCAGCGCGTCGACGGCGGTGCGGACGGCGGCGGCGGCCTCGGCCGGGTCGAGGGCGGCCGGGAACATGTGGCCGGTCTCGACGAAGGCGGGCGCGCCGCCGACGCTCTTGTCGGTGACGCCGACGACGTGCGCGACGCCGTCCGCGGAGACCGTCTCGACGCTGACCTCGGCTCCGGTGAGCAGTTCCTCCAGCAGCACCGCCGGCTCCCGCCGCTGGCCGCGCGCATTGACCGGGAAGGCGTCCAACGCCCGGATCGCCACGAGGAGTTCGGCCTCGTCACGGACCTGGCGGACGAACATCCCGGCGCACAGGTCGACCGGCTTGACGACCAGCGGGTAGCCGATCGCCCGGGCCGCGGCGCGGGCCTGCTCGCGGTCGGCGCAGAGCTCGTACGCGGGCCCGGGGACGCCGGCCTCGGCGAGCCGGCGGCGGGTGAGGTCCTTGCGGCAGGCGGCGGCGACGGCCTCGGGCGCCGGGCCGGGCAGGCCGAGCCGGCGGGCCACCCGGGCGACCTGCGGGAGGTAGTAGTCGCAGGAGGAGAGCACGCCGTCGAAACCGAGCAGCGCGTGCAGCCGCTCGGCGTACGGGAGCAGCGCGTCCGGGTCGTTGGTGTCGGCGGTGAGGACGTTCTCGGCGGCGAGCAGCGGGTGCGGGCCGTCGGCGGGGGCGGCGGACCGCAGGTAGTGGTGCAGGTCGCGGGTGAGGAAGGTGAAGCGGTGGCCGCCCTCCCCCAGCGCCCGTGGCAGCAGTCTGCTCATGGAGCCGACCCAGCTCTCGATCATCAGCAGATGCGCCACGACTCTCCCTTTCGACGGACTCGACAGCCAGGACCGTAACGGGATTCGTTTTCATTTTCAACGCGCCGGACCGCGTTTCCGTCGGCGCGTCAGATGAAAGTGGTTTTCAATGTACCCTGGCCCCCGACCATCACATCCCAGTCCTGTCGGAGTTCTCTGATGGACCGTCAGTTTCCTTATGCCGTGCGCCATGCGCTCCCGCAGGACGTGCCCGGTGCGCGCCGGCTGATCCTCGACACCTTCTACCGCGAGTTCGGCTACGGCTACGTGCCCGCCTGGCACGCCGATGTGGTCGACCTCCAGGGGCACTACCTGGACCACCCCCGGCACGCCCTGCTGGTCGCCGTGCTCGGCGAGGAGGTGGTGGCCACCACCGCACTGCACTCCACCGGGCCCGCCCACCCGCCGCACCCGCGCGAGATCGCCCGGCGCTACCCGTCCGGGACCACCGCGCAACTGGTCCGGGTCTACGTCCGGGCCGAGCACCGGCGGCACGGGCTGGCCCGCGAGCTCGTCCGCCGCGCCTGCGCGTTCGCCGCCGAGGAGGGCGGCTACCGGCGGCTGTATCTGCACACCAACACCGAGATCCCCGGGGCCGAGCCGTTCTGGCGCAGCCTCGCCGAGGAGGTCCACGACGCCCGCCCGACCGGCGAGCACGGTCCGGGGGTGGCCACCGTCCACTTCGAGATCCCGCTGCGCCGACCGGTGGCCGCGGCCGGGAGCGCGAGGTTCGGCGGCGTCGGGAAGAGCGCCGGAAAGGGTGTCGGCGAGGGTGTCGGCGGAGGCGCCCGGGCGATGTGACGCAGGTCACGGCCGGGTGCGAAATTTCCGGGGAGCGATTCCCCGTTTAGCCCTTCGCAGGACTAAGCGGGGAGTGACTCCCCGGAACCCGTACCCCGGGAGGAGTACACCCGTGACCACCGTCGCCCCCCGTCCGACCCGCACCGCGGGGCCGGCCCGCGCGCCCAGGCTGCGCGCGGACGCCAGCCGCAACCGCGAACGGATCGTCCTGGCGGCCCGCGACGCCTTCGTCGAGCACGGCGCGGACGCGGCGCTGGACGAAATCGCGAAGCGGGCGGGCGTCGGAAACGCTACGCTCTACCGGAACTTCCCCACCAGGGCGGCACTGATCCGCGAGGTGGCCCTGCTCGTGAAGAACCGCATCGTGGCGATCGCCGAGCGGGCGGCCGCCGAGGCCGCCGGCCCGTTCGACGCCCTGGAGCGGTTCGCCCACGAGACGGTCGACGAGAAGGTCGGCGCGCTCTGCTCGATGCTCACCAACCACGTCGACCCGCACGATCCGGACCTGGCGGCGGCGCGCGAGCGCCTGCTGTCGGTCGTCGGCGGCCTGCTGGAGCGGGCGAAGGCGGCGGGCGAGGCCCGCCCGGACGTCCACCACGGCGACCTGTTCATCGCCCTGAGCCAGCTCACCCGCCCGCTGCCGGGCACCTCGTGCCGCATCCTGGACGAGTTCGTCCACCGGCACCTGCAACTGCTCCTGGACGGCATGCGGGCGCCCGCCCCTTCCGTCCTGCCCGGCCGGGCCGCGACCTTCGAGGACTTCCACGGCGACCACTGACCCACCGCGCCGAACGACCGGCGCGACCTGACACCGGACACCAGAAGCCGGACACCGGACACCGTCACCGCGAGGACGCGGTGCGGCTGCCCCTGCGCGCCCACCACTCCTGCCCGCGACCCTTTTCCGCACCTTCCGCACACCCCGCACCCCGAAGTGAGTACCTCCATGCCACAAACCGACGCCCCGCCCGCCGTCCAGCCCGATCCGAGGCGCTGGAAAGCCCTGATATTCATCGGCCTCGCGCAGTTGATGGTCGTCCTCGACGCCACCATCGTGAACATCGCGCTGCCGTCCGCCCAGAAGGACCTCGGCATCACCGACGGCAACCGCCAGTGGGTGATCACCGCGTACGCGCTGGCCTTCGGCGGCCTGCTGCTCTTCGGTGGCCGGGTGGCCGACCTGTGGGGGCGCAAGCGGGCCTTCGTGGTCGGCCTCACCGGCTTCGCGCTGGCCTCCGCGCTGGGCGGCGCCGCCGCCAACACCACGATGCTGCTCGGCGCCCGTGCCCTCCAGGGCGTGTTCGGCGCACTGCTGGCCCCGGCCGCGCTCTCGCTGCTGGCCGTGATGTTCACCGAGGCCAAGGAGCGCGCCAAGGCGTTCGGCATCTACGGCGCGATCGCCGGCGGTGGCGGCGCGATCGGCCTGATCCTCGGCGGTCTGCTGACCGAGTACATGAACTGGCGCTGGACCTTCTTCGTCAACATCCCGTTCGCCGTGATCGCCGCCGCCGGCGCGGTCATGGTGATCCGCGAGCCCGCCGTGGGCCGCAACCGCAACCGCCTCGACGTCCCCGGCGTGCTGCTGGTCACCACCGGCCTGGTCGCCCTGGTCTACGGGTTCACCCGGGCCGAATCGGACGGCTGGAGCTCGGGCCTGACGATCGGCCTGTTCGTCGCCGCCGCCGTGCTGCTGTCCGCGTTCGTCCTGGTCGAGCGGAAGGTCAAGGCGCCGCTGCTGCCGCTGCGCGTCGTGCTGGACCGCAACCGCGGCGGGGTCTACCTGTCGCTGGGCCTGGCCGTGATCGGCATGTTCGGTCTGTTCCTGTTCCTGACCTACTACCTGCAGATCGTGCTCGACTACAGCCCGGTTCTGACCGGCGTGGCCTTCCTGCCCATGGTGGCGGGCATGATCACCGGTTCGACCCAGATCGGCGCCCGGCTGATGACCCGCGTCCCGGCGCGGTTCCTGATGGCGCCCGGCTTCCTGGTCGCCTCGCTCGGCATGCTCATCCTGACCCAGATCGGCCTGGACAGCTCCTACCCGGCGCTGATCCTGCCCGGCCTGATCCTGATGGGCCTCGGCATGGGCACCGCGTTCATGCCGGCGATGAGCCTGGCCACGCACGGCGTCCAGCCGCGCGACGCGGGCGTGGCGTCCGCCATGGTCAACACCTCGCAGCAGGTCGGCGGCGCCATCGGCACCGCGCTGCTGAACACCATCGCGGCCAGCGCCACGGCCACCTGGCTGGCGGCCCACGCGGCCGCCGCGACCACCCCGGCCGCCGCCCGGGCGGTGCAGTTCCAGGGCATGGTGCACGGCTTCTCGACCGCGATCTGGTGGTCCTTCGGCATCCTGGTGCTGGCGGCCGCGCTCGCGTTCATCCTGATCAACGCCGGCCGCCCCGGCTCCGGCGGCACGGGTGCGGACGCCGACGCGGCGAAGGCCAACGAGGTGCCAGTGCTGGTGCACTGACCCCTGCGGGGTTCGCGACGGTGCGCTGCGGCCCGTCCGGTGTCATCACGACACCGGGCGGGCCGTTCGCCGTTTCCGGGCACCCCCAGGGAAGCGGGGAATGGTCCCCGCCTCACTCCGTCTGTACCCGTGCCGCCGGAGCCGGGGCGGCCGGCGGCGGCAACGACCTCGTCGCCACCCATCTGCACCTGTCGACCGACTCCATCACCTACGCCGTCCGGGTGGGATTCCTCGCCGTCCCGGTGGCCGTCTTCGCCGTCACCGGGCGCTGGTGCCTGGGCCCGCAGCGCCGGGACCGGGAGAAGGTGCCGCACGGCCGCGTGACCGGCGTCGTCGGGCGCCTGCCGCACGGCGAACTCATCGAGGTGCGCGCCCCGCTCGCGCCCGCTGAAGAACACCGGCTCACCGCGCACGAGCGGCCGCGAGCCCTCGAACTGCCCGCCGCCGTGGACGACAATGGAGTGGCCCACCCGGCCGGGGTCCTTGACCGCGCCCGTGCGAGGCTGTCCCGTGGGCTCTACGGCGAGGGCGCCCGGATCGCCCGGCCCGCCGCCGGGGAGTACCACCGGGCCGCCGCGCACCACCCAGCCGTCGAACAGCACGCCGCCGGACAGCGCACCGCCGGACAGCACATCGTCGAACAGCACACCGTCGCCGAGCACCACGAGAGCAGCGGCGGACACGGCCACCAGGGCCGCGCCGCCCGCCACCACCCGCCGCAACGGAGAGGGAGGACACCGTGCACGACCGTACCGACCAGCTGGCCGACAGCAGATACCTCCTGCTCACCACGTTCGGCGAGGACGGCCGCCGGATCCGCTCGCAGAGCTGGGTGGTCGCCGACGGCACGGCGCTCGGCATCTGGACGCCCGCCCACTCCGGCGAGGCCGAGCGGATCCGCCGCCACCCCAAGGTCCTGGTCGGCCCGTGCGACGCGCACGGGCGCCCGACGGGGCGTCAGCTCCCGGCCCGCGCCGCCGTCTGCGACGCGGACGACACCGCCCGCTACCGCGCGTCGCTGATCAACAAGTACGGACTGGCGGCGTTCCTGGCGCTGGCCCGCAGCCGGATGCGGCTCGGGCTGGCCGGGACCATCGGCATCCGGATCACGCTCAACGAGCTGGAGCAGCGGTTGATCGGGCCGGAGTGGCAGCTGCCGACCACGTACTGCCCGAACTGAGACGGGCGCCGGCGGCACGGGGCGCGGCTCGGCGGCTCAGCGGATCGGCAGCTCGGCGGCACGGCGACGCAGCGGCTCAGGCCTCGTCGTCGTCCGGTGCGCGGGCCAGGTCCCCCGGCTCGCAGGCCTCCCGGCCCGTGCCGGCGTGCACCACCTTGACCGCGTGGCCCGGGCCGCCCGGCACCACCCGCTGCTCCCGTCCGCAGCGCGGACAGATCAGCGGAATGCGCGACCGGTGGGCGGCCTGGCCCGCGGCGCCTTCCGGTCGCGTCACGACAGCGGGTGGGTCGGGACCGGGCTGACCGCCTGGATCTCGTTGTGGGCCTTGGTGAGCAACTGCGAGGCGAGGTCGTTGAGCGCCCTCGCGGCCGCGATCTCCTCGCCGACCCTCAGCTGGTCCGGGTCGGAGGGGTGACGGCTGGTGTAGCCGTGCGCGCGCATCTCCGTCCCGTCCGCCAACCGCACCAGGGCGGCGGCGGTCGTCCGCGGCCCCTCCTCGTGGAATTCCATCTCGATGTGCCACCCGACAAGAGTCTGCATGGCGGTTCACCTCCGGCGGTCGCTCCTTGTCCGGTTACTCCTCCAGAGTGCGCCGCGCCCCCGGTGAACACCAGAGCAGGCGGCCGGGGGCGGCGCCCGAGCGGAACTTGAACGCGTTCAATCCTGTGCGTAGAGTCGACGCGAAAGGTGTTTGAACGTGTTCAAGGAAGCTGGGGGCCGACCGCCGTGGGACGAGGCACCGAAGAACTGGTCGACCTGCTGGTCCTGCTCGGCATGGGTGCGGTGGTCCCGCTCGGCCTCGCCCTGATCGACGAGCCCGGCCTCGCCCGGGTGCGCCGCCTCTGGCCGCTGGCCGCCGTCCCCGGCGCGCTCTCGCTGTGGCTGCCGCGCGGACCGCTCGCCACCGGCAGCGCCGCGTGCTACGCGCTCGGCACGCTCGCCCTCGCCGTGCACGCCCCGGTCCGGCTGGCCCGCACCCGCTCCCTCGCCCCGCCCGAGATCGCCGTGCTCACCGCGCTGGCGACGCCGTCGGTGGCCGGACTCGCCCTGGTCGCGGAGCGCTCCGGGCACGAGCTGTTCGGATTCGACCTCGACATCCTGGCCCTGACCGTCCCCCACTTCCACTACGCCGGCTTCACCGCCGCCCTGGTCGCCGGACTGGTGTGCCGCGCCGTCCCGGACCGTCCGGCCGCGCGGTGGGCCGCGCTCAGCGTGCCGGCCGGGACCCTGCTGGTGCTGGCCGGCTACTTCGTCGGCGACTGGGCGGAACTCGCCGGGGCCGCCGTGCTCACCGCCGGCATGTGGCTGGTCGGCCTGCTCACCTGGCGCGACCTGCGGGACCGGGGGCAGGGCACGGCCGTGCTGCTCGGCGTCTCGGCGGCCGTCCTCGCCGTCACCATGCTGCTCGCCCTCTGGTGGGCGCTCGGCGAGGCCTCCGGGCTCCCGCACCCCACCCTCGGCTGGATGGCCGCCACCCACGGCGTCGGCAACGCGCTCGGCTTCGCGCTGTGCTCGCTGCTCGCCTGGCGCCGACTCGCCCCGACCACACAGGAGATCCCCCGGTGAACGACCTCAACTACCCCGAGGTCGGCGCGAGCAGCGACCTCACCGCCCCGCTCCCGGCCGGCTACAACCACCTCCGCCACCGCGCCCTCGTGGGCCACGGCCGGGCCGCGCTGGACGCCGCCGGAGCCGCCGTCCTCGACTGGCGGATGCACCGGGCGGCCGGCGTCCGCATCACCGCCGGGGCGGAGCGCGCCGCGCCCGGCGTCCCCGTCCACTGCGCCATCGGCCTCGGCCCGCTGCGGGCCGGCGCCCCGTGCCGGGTGATCTGGAGCACCGCCGGCGGCGGGGACCGCGACCGTCACGGCTTCACCTACGGCACCCGGCGGGGCCACCTCGCGGTGGGCGAGGAGACCTTCGTGGTGGAGATGGCGGCGGACGGCGCGGTCTGGTTCACCGTCAACGCGTTCAGCCGTCCGCAGCGCTGGTACGCCCGCCTCGCCGGCCCCCTGCTCCCCCTCGCCCAGCACCTCTTCGCCCGCCGCTGCGCCCGCGCCCTCACCCGCGTGGCCGCCCGCGCGGCGCGGTAGCGCGGCGAGAGGTGGAGCCGAAAGTCGAACCCACCGACTTCCTGCGCCCGCTCCGGCCACGGACGGGCAGGCCGAACGGCTCGGTAGCGCGGCGCGGTGGAGTGGAAAGTCGGACCCGCCGACTTCCTGCGCCCACTCCGATGGACGGGCAGGCCGAACAGCGCGGCAACGCGGCGGGAAGTGGAGCAGAAAGTCGAACCCACCAACTTCCTGCGCCCACTCCGACGGGCGGGCCAAACGGCTCGGTAGCGCGGCGCGATGGAGTGGAAAGTCGAACCCGCCGACTCCCTACGCCCACTCCGACCACGGACGAGCGGGCCGAACACCGCGGCAACGCGGCAGGAAGTGGAGCCGAAAGTCGAACCCGCCGACTCCCTACGCCCACTCCGGCCACGGACGAGCGGGCCGAACACCGCGGCAACGCGGCAGGAAGTGGAGTGGAAAGTCGGACCCGCCGACTTCCTGCGCCCACTCCGATGGACCGGCAGGCCGAACAGCGCGGCAACGCGGCAGGAAGTGGAGTGGAAAGTCGAACCCGCCGACTCCCTACGCCCACTCCGACGGGCGGGCCAAACGGCTCGGTAGCGCGGCGCGGTGGAGTGGAAAGTCGGACCCGCCGACTTCCTGCGCCCGCTCCGACGGGCGGGCCGCGCGGCGTGGTGGCCGGCCGGGGCAGGCGTGGGGGCAGTGGCCCGCGCCCACCATGCTCCAGGACGCGAGCGAAGGCCACTGCGCGTGGGCACCGCGCCGGGAAGTGGAGCCGAAAGTCGAACCCGCCAACTTCCTACGCCCGCTCCGACGGACGGGCCGCGCGGTAGCGCGGCGGGAGGTGGAGCCGAAAGTCGAACCCGCCGACTTCCTACGCCCGCTCCGACGGACGGGCCGAACGGCGCGGCGGCCGGCCGGGGCAGGCGTAGGGGCGGCGGCCCGCGCCCACCATGCTCCAGGACGCGAGCGAAGGCCACTGCGCGTGGGCACCGCGCCGGGAAGTGGAGCCGAAAGTCGAACCCGCCGACTTCCTACGCCCGCTCCGACGGACGGGCCGAACGGCGCGGCCGCCGGCCGGGGCAGGCGTAGGGGCAGTGGCCCGCGCCCACCATGCTCCAGGACGCGAGCGAAGGCCACTGCGCGTGGGCACCGCGCCGGGAAGTGGAGCCGAAAGTCGAACCCGCCGACTTCCTACGCCCGCTCCGACGGACGGGCCGAACGGCGCGGTGTCCGACCGGGGCAGGCGTGGGGGCGGCGGCCCGCGCCCACCATGGTCCAGGGCGCGGGCGAGGGCCGGACCGCGTGGGGGCAGGCCGGAGCCGGTGCACAGGGACTTCCCCCGTGGTGTCGAGGGTCAGGTGGTGGGGACGGTGAGGAGGAGGGTGCCGGTGTCCAGGGTGCGGATCTCGAAGTGGTCGATGGTGGTGGGCGGGAAGGCGGTGCCGCCGGTGGTGTGGAGCGGGGTGGTGGGGGCGTAGCCGGTGGCGGGGACGTTCCAGGTGGTCACGGTCTGGTGGCCGCCGGTGGTGGAGACCGCGACCAGGTCGCAGGTCAGCGGGCCCCGGACGCCGGAGAGTTCGAGGGTGACCCGGCTGCCCCAGGCCGCGGGGTCCACGCCGACCACGGCGTGGGCGCCGGTCGCCGTGTCCGTCGCGGCGAACTGGTGGGCGGCCGCGGTGGCGACCACGCCGGGCGCGGAATCAGCGGTGATCACGGCGGCGGTCACCGCGGGGCCCGCGATCGTCAGCGCGGCCGCCGCGGCGACCAGGACCAGCCGCCGGACGCGCCCGCGCGACCGGCTCGCCCGGACCTGCCCGACCAGCCGGTCGAGCAGCGCCGGGTCCGGCCGGGGGGCGGGGTCGCCCGGGTCGGCGGCGGCCGCGTACTCGCCGAGCAGCGTTTCGACGGGGCGGAGCTCGGCCAGCTGTTCGGCGCACTGCGGGCAGCCGGCGGCCAGGTGGGCGTCGAAGGCGGCGCGTTCGACCGGGTCCAGGACGCCGAGGACGTAGGCGCCGACGTCGAGGTGCAAGGCCCGCGCGGAATCGGGTTCGGACGGTGTCACGATGTCACTCCCCGTTCCTCCAGCGCGAGCCTGAGCGCGCGCAGCGCGTAGTACACCCGCGAGCGCACGGTGCCCGCGGGGACGCCGAGTTCGGCGGCCGCCTCGTTGGCGGTGCGGCCCTTGAAGTACGTCTCGACGATGACCTCGCGGTGCGCGGCCGAGAGGTCGCCGAGCGCGTCCGCGACCGTCATCATCCGCAGCGCGCGGTCGAGTTCGTCCTCGGCGGGCAGCAACTCCAGCGGCCCGGCGCCCACTTCGCGCGGGCGGGCGAGTTCGGCGCGGTGCTCGTCGATGACGATCCGGCGGGCGACGGTGGCGAGCCACGGCCGCAGCGAGCCGGCCGCCGGGTCCAGCCGGTGGAGGTTGCGCCAGGCGCGCAGCAGCGTCTCCTGCACGACGTCCTCGGCGCGCTGGCGGTCGCCGGCGACGAGGTGGAGGACGAAGCCGAGCAGCGGCCCGGCGTGCTCGTGGTAGAGCGCGCGCATCAGCTCCTCGTCCGGCGCCGGCACGCCCCGGACGGCCGGGCGGCCGTCACCGGGAGGCTCCTCGGTCACCATCACATCCTCGCGCACGGCTGCCTCCGGGTCGAGGGTCGCCGCCGGGCGGACGGCCGGGCGTCAGTAGCCCGATCCACCGGAGCCGCCGGAGCCGGCGGTGGCCCGGTCACCGGTGGGGGTCGCCGCGAACCAGATGCCCTGAACGCCCTGGCCCATGGTGTCGCCGGGCTTCTGGTCGGGCGCGTAGCGGTAGAGCGGCCAGCCGGCGAGGGTGAGCTGCTTGCTGCCGTCGGCGCGGGTGACGGTGCCGACGAGCTTGGCGTCGATGCCGCTGACGGAGACCGTCGTGCCGGTGGCCGGGACGGGCGGCCACAGGGTCGCGCAACTGCCGTCGCAGGTGGCGGTGGGCGGGGTGGCGCTGTCGTGGTCGAAGCGGTAGAGGGTGAAACCGGCGCTGTCGGTGACGATGGTGCCGAGGTGCGCGTCGGTGGTGGTCCGCAGGGTGGTCGCGGTCATGCCCGGCGAGGCCGGGGCGCTGGACGCGGCGGGCGGTTTGGTGGGCGCCGAGCTGCTGGAGCCGGACGAGCCGCAGCCCGCCACCAGGGCGGCCGCGGCCAGCCCGGACGCGGCGAGCACGGCGAGCCGTCCCGGACGGCGGCTGGTACGCCGGCCCGGTCCGCTGGTGTGATCATCGGTCGAGCCGTCGGTACGGCGGGTGGTGCGCATGGTGACCGCTCCCCGGTCGGTACGGGTGCACGTCGGTGCCGGACACCCTCCGGTACGGACGGGGGCCGCCGTCCGCTCAACGGACGGCGCGGCCAGGTCCGCGGAATAGCGCGCGAACAGCAGCCGTTGTCGGGGGCACATGGCCTTGACCGCCACACCGGAAGGGCAGGAACCGCGACATGAGCAGCACGGTCGAGCTGACCAAGGAGAACTTCGACGAGATCGTCCCCGGCGAGGACGGCCAGGATTTCGTCTTCATCGACTTCTGGGCGAGCTGGTGCGGCCCGTGCCGCCAGTTCGCGCCGGTCTTCGAGAAGGCCGCCGAGCGTCACCCCGATCTGGTCTTCGCCAAGGTGGACACCGAGGCGCAGCAGGAGCTGGCGGCGGCCTTCGGGATCCAGTCCATCCCCACGCTGGCGATCATCCGCGAGGGTGTCCTCGTCTTCTCGCAGGCGGGCGCGCTGCCCGAGCCGGTGTTCGAGGACCTGATCGGCCAGGCCCGCAAGCTGGACATGGACGAGGTGAAGCGGAAGGTGGCGGCCGAGCAGGACGGCGGCCCGAAGAAGGGCTGACGCCCGGCCGTTGACGCGGCCGTTCGGCACGGCGAGCCCCTGGGTGGCGCACCCGCCCCCGGGGCTCGCCGCCGTGCGTCCGGGGCAGCGCCTCCGAGGCAGTGCGTCCGGGGCAGCGCGTCCACCCCTCGCCCGGTCCGCTCAGTCCTCGCTCCAGGCGGCGAGCCGGGCGGCGAGCGCGCGCACTTCGTCCCGCAGGGCCGCGGGGCGGCGCACGGTGAAGGGATGGCCGAGGCCGGCCAGCATCGTGGCCATGCCGTCGAGCCGCTCGGCCCGCGCGCGGAACAGGACGCGCCCGTCGTCGGTCGCGGTGAGCGTGCCCGCGGCGGGCGGAATGCGGTGGCGGACCTCGGCGAGGGTGGTCGTGAGCACCACCTCGACCTCGTGCGTCCACGGCACCGAGGCGAGCGACTCCAGCACCCGCTGCACCGGGTCGACGTCGGCGGGCGGTTCGAACCCGGTCCCGCCCGGCCCGACCGAGCGGATCCGGTCCAGCCGGAAGGTCCGCTGCTCGCCGCTGCGGTGGTCCAGCCCCGTCGTGTACCAGCGGCCCGAGTGGAAGACCAGCCCGTACGGGTCGAAGTCGCGCTGACTGGGCGCGCCCGCGCGGTCCCGGTAGTCGAGCCGGACGCGGCGCCGGCGGCGGACCGCCTCGGCGAGCGCGAAGAGCGCGGTGCCGGCCGGGCTGGGGCCGGCGGCGGGCGCGGCGGTCAGTCCGAGGGTCTGTTCGACGGCCGCGACCTGCTCGCGCAGCTGGGGCGGAAGCACCCGCTGGATCTTGGCGAGCGCCGACTCGCCGGCCTGCTCCCCCACCGACAGCCCGGACCGCCGGCCGGCCAGCAGTCCGAGGACGACGGAGGCCGCCTCGTCCCCGGTGAGCATCAGCGGCGGCAGCCGGAAGCCCGGCATCAGCCGGTAGCCGCCGTACCGGCCCCGCTCGGCCCGGACGGGGATGCCGAGTTCGGCGAGCCGGGCGGTGTACCGGCGCACGGTGCGAACGTCGACCTCCAGCCGCGCGGCGAGTTCGGCGCCGGTGAGGCCGGGGTGTGCCTGGAGCAGTTCGAGCAGGGCGAGGGCGCGGCTGACCGGGTGTTCCACGGGTCCTGTGCTCCTCGGGCCGACGGCGATGCGCGGGTCGGCCGGAGGCCGATCGGCCGATTGGCCGACCAGCCGATTAATCCGGTCGAGTTCTGTCCGCATGTGATTCTAGGGTCGGAGTCGAGGTCGGGCGGCCGGGTGACTTCTCCGGTGTCCCGTCGACGGCCGCGCGGCCGGCACCTCAGGACACGAAACTCCAGGAGAGGACCGTCCCCCCATGAGCACCTTCGTACTCGTTCCCGGTTTCTGGCTCGGCGGCTGGGCCTGGGACGCGGTGGCCGAACCGCTGCGCGCCGCGGGCCACACCGTGCACGCGGTGACCCTGCCCGGGCTCGCCGAACGGGCCGGCGAGGCCTCGCCCGAAACCGGCGCGCAGGCCCATGTCGACGATCTGACCGACCTGCTGGTCCGCGAGGACCTCCGGGACGTGGTCCTGGTCGCGCACAGCGGCGGCACCATCGCCGTGAGCGGCGCGGCCGACCGGGTGCCGGAGCGGATCCGCCGGGTGGTCTGGGTCGACTCCGGCCCGATGTCCGACGGCGTCGCGATCGCCGACCTCTGGGACCCCGCCTACCGCGCCGCGCTGGAGGCGTCACTGGTCGACGGCTGGCGGCTGCCGCTGCCCTCCTGGGAGGTACTGGCCTCGGGCGGCGCCGATGTGGCGGGGATCGACGAGGCCGGGCTGGAGCGGTTCCGCACGCGGGCGACCGACCAGCCGGGCCGGACGCTCACCGAGCCGGTGCAGTTGGCCGGCGGAGCGGAGAAGCTGCCGAAGGCCCTGGTCTCGTGCTCGATCCCGCTGGCGCAGGTCCACGAGATGATCGCCGCCGGGCACCCGTACTTCGCAGCGCTCGCCGGGCCGGAGTGGGAGCTGCGCGAGGTGCCGACGGGGCACTGGCCGATGTTCTCCCGGCCGGCCGAAACCGCGGCGGTGCTGGTCGAGTTGGCGCAGCTCGCGTAGCGGGCCCGCGCGGCCGGGCGGTCCCGGGCACCGGGGCGGGGCGCCGCTACGGCCGCGCGGACCGGCGGCCTCGCCCGCGTGTTCGGCTGCGCCGGGCGGGCGGGGCGGCGCAGGATGGGCACGGCACCACGGCACACCTGCGAGAGCACGGAGGAACACGGATGACCTCTCCCCAGTCCACCGCCCCCGAGGAGTACGACGTCATCGTGGTCGGCGCCGGTCCGACCGGCGAGAACGTCGCCGACCGGACGGCCGCCGCCGGGCTGCGCACCGTGATCGTGGAGAGCGAACTGGTGGGCGGCGAGTGCTCGTACTGGGCCTGCATGCCGAGCAAGGCGCTGCTGCGCCCGGTGGCCGCGCTGGCCGACGCCCGCGCGGTGGCCGGCTCCCGGGAGGCGGTCGGCGGCGGCACCCTGGACCCGGCCGCGGTGCTCGCCCGGCGCGACTCGTTCGCCTCGCACTGGCAGGACGACGGCCAGGTGCGGTGGCTCCGCGACACCGGCATCGACCTGGTCCGCGGCCACGGCCGGCTGGCCGGCGAGCGGCAGGTGACCGTCGAGGCGGAGGACGGCGGCGAGCGGCTGCTGGTCGCCCGGCACGCCGTGGCGATCTGTACCGGCAGCCGGCCGGTGCTGCCGCAGGGCGTCCCCGGGCTGGCCGACGCGCGCCCGTGGACCAACCGGGAGGCGACCGGCTCACCCGCCGTCCCCGGCCGGCTGGCGGTGGTCGGCGGCGGCGTGGTCGGCGTCGAGATGGCCACCGCCTGGCGGGCGCTCGGCTCGGAGGTGGTGCTGCTGGTCCGCGGCGGCGGGCTGCTGCCCCGGATGGAGCCGTTCGCCGGCGAGCTGGTCGCGGACGGCCTGCGGGCGGCCGGGGTGGACGTCCGGTTCGGGACGGAGGTCGCCTCGCTGGAGCGGCAGCCGGCGCAGGGCGGGTCCTTTGAGGTCACGCTGGTGCTGGGCGACGGCGAGCGGCTGACCGTGGACGAGGTGCTGTACGCCACCGGGCGCGCCCCGCGCACCGCGGACGTCGGCCTGGAGCAGGTCGGCCTGCACCCCGGCGGCTGGCTCGACGTGGACGACAGCTGCACCGTGCTCGGGGTCGACGGCGGCTGGCTGTACGCGGCGGGGGACGTCAACCACCGGGCGCTGCTCACCCACCAGGGCAAGTACCAGGCGCGGATCACCGGCGCGGCCATCGTCGCGCGCGCCCAGGGGCGCCCGCTGGACACCACGCGCTGGGGCGCGCACGCCGCGTCGGCCGACAGTGCGGGCGCGCCGCAGGTGGTCTTCACGCACCCGGAGGTCGCGGCCGTCGGTCTGACCCTGGACGCCGCCGAGCGGGCCGGTCTGCGGGTCAAGGCCATCGACCAGGACCTCGGCGCGGTGGCCGGCGCCTCGCTCTACGGTGACGACTACACCGGCCGGGCCCGGGCGGTCTTCGACCTGGACCGGGAGGTGCTGGTCGGCGTGACGTTCGTCGGGCCGGGCGTCTCCGAACTGGTGCACTCGGCGACCGTCGCGGTGGTCGGCGAGGTGCCGATCGACCGGCTCTGGCACGCGGTGCCCGCCTACCCGACGATCAGCGAGGTCTGGCTGCGGCTGCTGGAGGGCTGCCGGGGCTGACCGGCGACCGGGCGCGGCGAGATGTGCCGGGCGGGCGACAGCGGGACACTGGCCCGAGGAGGGGTGTCCGGGCGGGGCCGTTTTCGCCGAGCAGGTGGTGTGTGGCAATGAGCGAAGTGCTGTTGGCCGTCGGAACCGAGAAGGGCCTCTTCCTCGGACGCAGCCGCGACCGGTTGGACTGGCAGTTCAGCGGGCCGCACTTCCGGATGAACGCGATCTACTCCGTCGCGATCGACCGCCGGGACCACGGGAGCGGCGGGCCCCGGCAGGACGGCGGTGTCCGCCTGCTGGTGGGCGCCGACAGCAGCCACTGGGGCCCATCGGTCTGGCGCTCGGACGACCTCGGTGCCAGCTGGTTCGAGCCGCCCACCCCCGCGATCCGCTTCCCCGAGCACACCGGCGCCTCGCTCACCCGGGTCTGGCAGCTCCAGCCGGCCGGCCCGGAGGCGCCCGGCGTGGTCTACGCGGGCACCGAACCCGCCGCGCTGTTCCGCTCCGAGGACGGCGGCGAGAGCTTCAGCCTGGTGGAACCGCTCTGGAACCACCCGCAGCGCAGCGAGTGGGGCGCCGGCTACGGCGGCCAGGGCCTGCACACCGTCCTCACCGACCCGCGCGACCCGGAGCGGCTGCTGATCGCCGTCTCCAGCGGCGGCGTCTACCGCAGCAAGGACGGCGGCGGCAGCTGGGAGCCGTCCAACTCCGGGCTGCGGGCCGAGTTCCTGCCGGAGGAGAGCCAGTACCCCGAGTTCGGCCAGTGCGTGCACAAGATCGCCCGGGACGCCGTCAACCCGGACCGGCTCTACCTGCAGAACCACGGCGGCGTCTACCGCAGCGACGACGGCGGCGCGAGCTGGCGCTCGATCGCCGCCGGGCTGCCCGCCGACTTCGGCTTCGCGATCGCCGCCCACCCGCGCCGGGCCGACACCGCGTACGTGTTCCCGCTCGGCGGCGCCGACGACCGGATCCCGCCCGGCCGCCGCTGCCGGGTCTTTCGCACCAACGACGCCGGGGACAGCTGGCAGACGCTCGCCGAGGGCCTGCCGGGCGAGGACCACTACGGCATCGTGCTGCGCGACGCGCTGCGCACCGACGACGCCGAGCCGGCCGGCATCTACTTCGGCAACCGGACCGGTGACGTCTACGCGAGCCACGACGAGGGCGAGCACTGGGCGCTGTTGGTCTCCCACCTGCCGGACGTCCTCTGCGTGCGGGCGGCCGTGATCGCGGACTGACCCGCGGACTGACCCGCGGACCGGCACGCGGCCGTGAGCGGGGCGGCGGGCTCAGGTGTCGTACGTGCCGTCCCACGGGGCGTGGAAGCCGAGGCGGTCGGGGTAGAGCTCGGCCCAGTCGTCCTCCGCCGCGCCCTCGTGGTGCCGTTCGAGGACCAGGCCGAAGAGCACGCCGTCGACGTGCACGGCGAAGGGCGCGATCGCGACGTCCCCGAACTCCCGCTCCGGCAAGGCGTCCAGCCACCGCTCCAACAGCCGGCCGGCGGTCTTGGCGACCTCACCGCCGAAGGCACCGGGCACCGCCTCGATCCGGGAGTCGAGGTGGCGCCCGGCGTCGTCGAAGCGGTGCAGGACCGCGAAGCAGGACGGCACTCGCGGGTCCGCCGCGCCCTGCGGGACGGCGAAGGTGACGGAGGCCAGGAACTGGCCGCCCCGGAAGCGGCCGATGGTGTCGGTGCGGTAGTCGGGCTCGTAGGCGATCGGGACGACCTCGGGGACGCTCATGCCCGAACGGTAGGCCCCGGCACCGACAGGTCCGCCCGGCCGGCGCGGCGCAGGGTGCGGAAGAACGCCCGGACGTCCGCGACCAGCTGCTCCGGCGCCTGGAGCGAGGCGAAGTGGCCGCCGGTGTCGTACGCGGTCCAGCGGGTCACGGTGTTGGACCGCTCCGCCAGGGTGCGGATCGCCCGGTCGCCGAGGAACAGCGCCACCCCGGTCGGGATGCCCGAGGGCGCCGGGCGGCCCCAGCCGTCGGCCGCGATCTCCCGGTAGAGGCGGGCGGCCGAGCCGGCGGTGCCGGTGAGCCAGAAGGCGGTGACGTCGGTCAGCACGGCGTCCCACGAGGGCAGGCTCTGGCGGGTCGCCACCGGATCGTGGTCGACGAACCACTCGAGGTTCCAGGCGAGCTGGCCGACCGGCGAGTCGTTGAGCGCGTAGGCCACGGTCTGCGGGCGGGTGGCCATCTGTGTCGCGTAGCCGGAGTGCGCCTGCCACCACCGGGCGTTGGCCTCGGCCCGGGCCCGCTCGTCGGCGGAGAGCAGCGCCGACTCCTCCGCGCCGAGCGGGGCCGAGGCGTTCGGCGGCGCGTTGAGGTGGACGCCGATCACCTCCTCGGGCGCCACCCGGCCGAGTTCGGGCGACACGATGGCGCCGAAGTCGCCGCCCTGCGCGCCGTACCGCCGGTAGCCGAGCCGGCGCATCAGCCCGGCCCAGGCCGCGGCGATCCGGCGGGTGCCCCAGCCCGGTCCGGTGGTCGGCCCGGAATAGGCGAAGCCGGGCAGTGAGGGCGCGACGACGTGGAAGGCGTCGGCCGGGTCGCCGCCGTGCGCCCGGGGGTCGGTCAGCGGGCCGAGGATGCCGGTGAAGTCGTGGACGGTGCTCGGCCAGCCGTGGGTGAGGATCAGCGGGACGGCGTCCGGCTCGGGCGAACGGACGTGCAGGAAGTGCACGTTCTGCCCGTCGATCGTGGTGGTGAACTGGGGGAAGGCGTTCAGCGCCGCCTCGTGCGCCCGCCAGTCGTAGCCGTCCGCCCAGTACTCGGCCAGCTCGCGCAGGTACGGCGCGGCGACCCCGTACGACCAGCCGGCGCCCGGCGGTTCGTCCGGCCAGCGGGTGCGGGCGATCCGCAGGCGCAGCTCGTCCAGTTCGCCCTGCGGAACTGCGAGCCGGAACGGTCGGACGGCGTCCTCGTCGGTGATCATGCGGCGACGGTAGGCGGGGAGTAGGTCAGCGGGCGTCCTACTCGGCGGGGCCGACCGGTTGATCCGGGCGGACTGTTCACCCAGCATGGCGGGAACCGGGCGCACCGAGGGGCGCGCCGACGGACGAGGAACGGACAAACGGCGTGACGGAGAACGAACCTGACTGGCAGTACGGCTACGGGGCGGGCGGCGTCGCCCTCGTGCGCTACGAACGCGGGGAACGCGAGGGACGCCCCTGGGCCGACCGGCTGGAGGTGGTCGACCCCCGCGCCGACCTGGCCGCCCAGGTCGCGTACGTGCGGGCGGAACTGGCGGGCTGGGTGGTCTCCGGGCCGGTCGAACTCGGCCAGGAGCTGGTGCGGCAGGGTGCGGTGGTGCTGCGCCACGGCCACACCATGGAGCGCGAGCTCACCGACGCGCCGCCCGCCGGGGGCTGGGAGGCCTGGGCGCGGACCCCGTTGCGCGACGGGCTCCGCGCCGTTCCGTGCGACCGCGGGGCCGCCGCGCTCGTCCCGGCCACGCTGGCCGCCTTCGGCCCCGGCCACCCCGACCACCGACCGGAGGAGCGCGCGGACGGCCAACCCGCGGTGCAGCGGCTCAGCGAACTGCTCGCCGGTGACGTCGTCGGGCCGCTGCTGCCGTCCAGCGCCCTGGTGGTGGACGACGCCGACCGGGTGGTGGCCGGAGCCGTCCTGACCGACTGGGACGGGCTGCCCTGGATCGCGAGCGTGTTCCGCGACCCGGCGCTCGGCTACCGCGGCCTCGGCCGTGACCTGCTGCGCCGCACCGTCGGTGACGTCGCCCTCGCGGGCAGGACCGGGATCGGGCTGGCGGTGACCGAGGGCAACGCGGCCCGACGGCTGTACGAGGAGATGGGTTTCACGGTGACCGGCACATCGCTGACGGTCGTCGTCCCCTGAGTCCCGAACGTCACCGGGCGCCACCGGGCACGGCCCGAGCGCGGCCCGGGCGCGGCCGTCCTGGAGCCGGCCCTCAGGGGTGGGCCAGCTCCAGGACGGCTATCCCGGCCAGCACGGCCGCGCCGGCCGCGATCCGCAGCCGACCGAGCCGCTCGCGGAACACCAGGGTGGCGATCAGCGCGGCGATCACGATGCTCGTCTCGCGCAGCGCGGCGATCGTCGCGAGGTTCCCCCGGGACTGCGCCCAGACCACCAGCCCGTAGGCGGTCAGCGACAGCACACCGCCGAGCAGCCCGAACGGGACCGCCGGACCGGCCCCGACCAGCAGGCCCCGCCCCCGGCGCGCCCAGGCGATCAGCGCCAGCGTCGGCCCCTGGAGCAGGAACAGCCAGGCGACGTAGCCGCCGACCGTGCCCGCGTGCCGCACGCCACCGCCGTCCGACACGGTGTACGCGGCGATCATCACCCCGGTGCCGGCCGCCGCCGCGAGCGCGGGCAACTGGGCCCGGCCCGGTATCCCGTGGGCGAAGGCCAGCCCGGCCAGGCCGCAGGAGATGACGGCCACGCCGAGCAGTTCCCCGCCGCCGAGCCGGTCGCCCAGGACGGTGACCGACAGCACCGCCACCAGCAGCGGCGCCGAACCGCGGGCGATCGGGTACATCTGCCCGAAGTCCCCCAGCTGGTAGGCGCGCAGCAGGAGCAGCTGGGAGGCCACCTGCAGCACCACCGAGGTGATCAGGTACGGCCAGGCCGCGGCCGCCGGGAGCGGGTTGAGCGCCACCAGGACCAGCGCGCAGGCGGTGTACGCGAGGTTGATCAGCGTGAAGCCGACCAGCTTGTCCTGGATCCGGTGCGCCAGCCCGTTCCAGACCGCGTGCAGCACGGCCGCGCTCAGCACGGCCACGGGGACGGCGGCGGACATGACGGGACTCCCCTCCGACGGGCGGCCGGGCAGCCGGCGGATCGCCGACCCCCGGAATCGCGTTCCACGGTACACTGCCTCCATGGAAGAGCATTCCGATTTTTCTCCGCTGGAGTCCCAGCTGGCCGCGCACATCCGCGCCCGGCTCGGCGAACTGCGCGGCAGCGAGGCGCGGGTCGCCCAGGTGCTCCTCACCCGGGGCGCCGACCTGGTCGGCCTCAGCGTGAGCGATGTCGCCGAGCTGGCCGGGACGGCGTCCTCCTCGGTGGTCCGCGCCTGCCAGCGGCTCGGTTTCCGGGGCTACCAGGAGCTGAAGATCGCCGCCGTCCGGCAGGCCCCGGCCCCGGGGCCCGATCCCGCCGACACCCGGGACCCGGCCGCCCGCGCGCTCGCCGACACCGTCCGCGCCGCCCGCGAGGCGCTCGACGGGATCGCCACGACGCTCACCCCCGACCGGCTGCGGGCGGCGGCCGAGGCGCTGAACGCCGCCGACCACGTGCTGGTCCTCGGCGCGGGCCTGTCCGGCGCGGTGGTGGTGGACGCCGCGTACCGGCTGCGCGCGCTGGGCCTGCGCACCGACTCCCCCGCCGACCCGATCACCGCGCAGCTGGCCGCAGCGCAGCTGCCGCCCACCGCCGCCTGTCTGGCCGTCAGCCACACCGGCGCCACCCGCACCGTGGTCGACGCCGCCCGCCTCGCCCGCGACAACGGCGCCACCGTGGTGGCCCTCACCAGCTACGCCCGCTCGCCGCTCGGCGACACCGCCACCCACACCCTGGTCGCCGGCGGCCAGGACCTGGTCTTCGGCCTGGAGACCACCGCCGGCCGGCTCGCCCACCTGGCGGTGCTGGACGCCCTCACCCTGACCCTGCTGGCCCTGCGCGGCGAACCCGCCGAACAGGCCCTGCGGCTGTCCGCGGACGTGACGGCCGACCACGCGTACTGACGGACGGGACGGGCGAAGGGCGGGCGAAGGACCGGCGAAAGGCGCCCGTCCAGCCGGTGAAACGGCCGCGGGCGCGGTCGGTGGCGGTGTGTAGGCTCGCGGGCATGGCAAGGGTGACGCGGGACGACGTGGCGAGGGCGGCGGGGACGTCGACCGCGGTCGTGAGTTATGTGATCAACGACGGGCCGCGGCCGGTGGCCGCCGCGACGCGGGCCCGGGTGCTCGCCGCCGTCGAGGAACTGGGGTACCGGCCGAACCGGGTCGCGCAGGCGATGGCCCGGCGGCGCACCGACCTCATCGGCATGGTCGTGCCGGACGCCCGCCAGCCCTTCTTCGCCGAACTCGCGCACACCGTGGAGCGCGCGGCCGCCGAACGCGGGCGGCTGCTGCTGATCGGCAACTCCGACTACGCGAACGAGCGCGAGGCCCACTACATCCGCGCCTTCCTCGGCATGCAGGTGGACGGCCTGATCCTGGTGACCCAGGACCCGTCCGCCCCCGGCGTCACCGGCGTGGACGCCACCGAGGGGACGCCGGTCGTGCTGCTGCACCACCGCGCCGAGACCGAGCGCGGGATCGCGGTGGTCGCGGACGACGAGGGCGGCGCGCGCGAGGTCGTCCGCCACCTGCTCGGCCACGGACACGCCGAGGTGCACTGCTTCGGCGGCACCTTCGCGCTCAGCCCGAGCGACCCGGTGACCGTCCGCACCGCCGGCTGGGCCGCCGCGCTCACCGAGGCGGGCCTGTCCACCGAGGGCCGGCTGACCCGGGCACCGTTCGACCGCGTGCGGGCGCACCGGGAGGCGCTCGCGCTGCTGGCGCGCGCCGACCGCCCGTCCGCCGTCTTCTGCGCCACCGACGACCAGGCGATCGGCCTGCTGCGGGCCGCCGACGACCTGGGCATCCGGGTGCCGGAGGACCTCGCGGTGGCCGGGTTCGACGACATCGCCGAGGCGGTGATCGCCGGACCGCCGCTGACCAGCGTCGCCACCGCCCAGGCGGACATGGCGCGCGCCGCCGTCGACCTGGTGCTGAGCGCGGGCGCGGACGGGGGAACGGCGCCGGCCGCCGGGGCCCGGACGTTCCCGGCCCGGATGGTCGTCCGCCGCTCCTGCGGCTGCACCGGGGCCTGAACCGCCGCACGGCGGACACACCGTGACCGCGCTCGCCGGGTTCGCGCCGGGTCCCGGGCCGGTCAGACCCCGGAGCGGGTGAGCCGGCGGAAGACGAGGGCCACCACGCCGGCGGTCAGCACCAGCAGCAGCCCGGCCTCGACGAACTGGACCGGAACGAGGTGCGACACCGGGTGGTACTGCCCCCAGGAGGTCGGCGCCGCCGCACAGACCCCTGGCGCGTCCGTGCAGGCGTCGTGCGTCAGCCTCGTGCCGTCCGCCAACACCACCCCGTGCTCCACCAGCCAGGCGTTGGTGGGCTGGTGGAAGCCGCCCAGCCGGTCGTTGAACGACTGCTCCGCCTCGACCATCGGCCAGAAGTACGGCCGCAGCGCCATCACCACCGTGTGGGCGAGGGCCACCGCCGCACCGCTCACCAGCACCGCGGGGACGGTGCGCCGCAGCACCTGGCCGACCAGCACCCCCAGCGCCAGGCCGAACAGCGACCAGGCGACGGGCATGACGCCGAGCACGGGATAGGTGAAGCCCTGGAACGGCGGGTCGAAGGTCGCCGCCGGGCCGTGCACGATGTCCGACCACCACACCCAGGACATCAGCGCGGACAGCGGGGCGCTGAGGAGCACGACCGCCAGGCCGGGCACCGCGAGCCGGATCGCCAGCCAACGGGCCGGGGAGACGGACTGCGCCAGGACCAGCCGCAGGGTGCCGCGCTCGTACTCCTGGGCGAGCAGCGGTCCGCCGAGGAACATGCCGAGCAGCACCGGAAGGGCGGTGACGGCCGGCTGCAGGAGGTCGGTGAAGGCCCGGCGCAGCATCTCGATCCGGCCGAACTGCACCTGGCACCCGAGGTCCCACTCCTTCGCGTCGACGCAGCCGCTCCGGTCGAAGAGCTCGGTCCGGTCCTGGAGGAGGACGTGCAGGACGACCAGGAGGACCGCGACGGGGACCACCAGGAGCACCATGGTCCGCACCGCGGCCCGGCTCTGCCGCCAGACCAGCCAGAGCACTCCGCGCGAGCCGCGGGACGGACGGGCCGCGGCCGGCCGGTCGACCGTGCGGTCCGCGGGCACCGGGGCGGCCGGGCCGGTCAGGGTGCTGGTGCTCATGCGGCGGCCTCGCGATCGGTGGCGGGGGCGGGGGTGGCGAGCTGCGCCGGGGGGAGCGGGGTGCGGAGGTAGGCCAGCAGCAGCTCCTCCAGGCTCGGCCGGACCGACTCCCAGGGCCCGTCGACCGGTTCGCCGGTGTGCAGCAGCGCGGTGACCTGGCGGCCCCGGACCCGCCGCTCCACCGCGATGCCGGCGGGCAGTTCCGCCCCGCCCGCGACGCCGGTGAGCAGCTGGTGACCGTCGAGGATCTCCTCCAGGTCCCCGGCCAGCCGGATCCTCCCCGCCTGGACCAGCAGCAAGTGGTCGATGACGCCGTCGAGTTCGGGCAGGATGTGCGAGGAGACCAGGATCGTGGTGCCGCGTTCGGCGGCCTCCGCCATCAGCAGGCCCATCAGCTCGTGGCGGGCCAGCGGGTCGAGGTCGGCCATCGGCTCGTCGAGCAGCAGCAGTTCGGCGCGCTTGCCGAGGGCGAGGGCGAGCGCGATCCGGGTGCGCTGGCCGCCGGAGAGCGCGCCGATGCGCGAGCGGGGATGCAACTCCCCCAGGTCGACGACGCGCCGGGCCGCCTCCTCGTCCCATCCGGGGTTGAGCTCGCGCCCGATGCGCAGCGTCTCCGCCACCGTGAAGGAGGGGTAGAGCGGCTTCTCCTGGGTGACGTAGGCGACCCTGGCGCGCGATCGCGGGGTGCTCGACGCCTCGCCGAACACCCGCAGTTCGCCCTCGGTCGGGTCGATCAGCCGGGCGGCCAGGGTGAGCAGGGTGCTCTTGCCCGCCCCGTTGGCCCCGACCACGCCGCAGATCCGGCCGGCCGGGACGGTGAAGTGGCAGTCGCGCAGGGCCCACCGGCCGCCCCGGTACCGCTTGCCCAGGCCCACGGCCTCGACGGCCGGCCGGTCCTCGGCCGCCGCCCCCCGCGCCGGTACGGATGTCGCGTCCGTCATCTGCTCCCCCCGCCCTCCCTAGTTCGGTGCGGCCGGATCCGCCGGCCCGGTTGACGTGTGCGGCGCCGCCGGGGTGCCGACGCCGGTCCCGAAGCGCTGCTCCAGCACGGAGGCCGTCAGCGCGGCGATGTCCTCCCGGTCGAGTCCGGCCGCGCGGGCCTCGTCGACCCACCCCACCAGCCCGGCCCGCAGCGGCCCGTCGGCGGCGGCCTCCGGCCGGGCGAGCGACCGGCGGACGAAGGTGCCGAGCCCCGGGCGGGGCTCGACCAGCCCCTCGCGTTCCAGTTCGCGATAGGCCTTCAGCACGGTGTTCGGGTTGATCGCGGTCTGCTCGACCACCTCTCGCGCGGTCGGCAGCTTGTCCCCCGGCTGGAGCACACCGAGCCGCAGCGCCTGCTTGGTCTGCTGCACGATCTGCTGGTAGGTGGAGACGCCGCTGCGCCGCTCGATGCGGTACTCGATCACACCCTGCTCACCTTTTCACTAGTTCATTAGTGGAATCGTGGCGGACCCCGCCAGCACGGTCAAGTCGGACCAGGGGGTCAGGGGCGCCGCAGGAGGCGCAGGTCGCCGTCGTCCACGACCCGCCGGTAGCCGAGCCGCTCGTAGCGGCCGAGCATCCGGAGGGTGTCCTCGATCGCACAGGGCGCGTGCACGCTCGGATCGGCCAGGTCGACGACCACCCACTGCGGGCCGTCCTGCAGCGCGTCGGCCAGGGGCGGCGCCGGCTCGCGGCAGACCAGGCCGACCGTGGTCCGCCCGGCCAGTTGCGCGGCGAGGCGGTTGGACGCGGCGACGGTGGCGCCGTCGGGTATCCGGGCGAGCATCCCCCTGGTCGCGGCGAGGCGGGGCGAGGTGCCCCAGGCCCCGGGGGCGGCGACCTCGCGCAGCGGGTAGAGCGGGAGCGTCCCGACGGCGACCAGGACCGCGACCACCAGGGCGCGCCGGGCCCGGCGGACGGCGGCGCGGTCCGGTGCGGCAGATCCGGCCGGACCTGCCGCACCGTCCGCTCCGGCGGCCCGGGCCCCGCAGGCGAACGCGCCGGTCCGGGCCAGGGCGTCCACCAGGGCCGCCAGCAGCAGCGGCATCAGCACCGCGCTGTAGTGGTAGCCCACCCCCCAGTAGTGCGGATTGTCGGCGAGCAGCCGCCAGCCCAGGGTCGGCACGCAGAGCAGCACCAGCGGCGACCGCAGCCCCAGGAACCCGGCGGTCGCGGCCGACAGTCCGAGCAGCAGCCACTTCAACGGCGGCCAGAGCACCCGGACCGCCGCCTCCCAGGGCGCGCCGGCGGCCTTCCCGGCGCCCAACTGCCCCCAGTAGTCGAACTCCCCGCCGGGGTTGAACGACGGCAGGACCACCAGCATGGTCAGCACCGTCGCCGCGACCCCGAACACCGCCGTCCCGAAGCCCAGCGCCCGGATCCCGCTCCCGCGCGGGGCCCGCACGAGGACCAGCACCCCGACGGCGGCCACCGTCAGCCCGAGGTCCTCCTTCACCAGCACCAGCGGCAGCGCCCAGAGCACCGCCGCGACCGGCCGCCCCCGCCCCAGCGCGGTGGCCGAGAACGCCAGCAGCGGGACGGCGAAGGCGATCTCGTGGAAGTCGTCGGACACTGCCTCGACGATCCCCCAGGACAGCCCGATCAGGCAGCCCGCGGTGCCCGCCAGTCGCCAACCGCCGACCTCGTAGGCCCACCGGCTCAGCGGCACCACGGCCAGCGCCATCAGCACCGCCTGGGCGAGGAGCAGCGTCACGGCGCTCGGGAACGCCCGGTAGAACGGGGCGAGGGTGGCCAGCAGCGGGTGGAAGTGGTCCCCGAGCAGGTGGTAGCCGGGGCCCTTGAGCAGGACGACCGGCGCCCGCTCGTGCGCGTACGCGCGCACCGCCTGCTCGAAGATGCCCAGGTCATAGGCCTGGGTCAGGATGCGCCGGTGCCGGTTGACGGCGACGCAGGAGTAGAGCACGGCGAACAGCCCGGCCAGCCCCCAGGACAGGACCCGGGGCCGCCGGAGCGAGCGGAGCACCCTGCGGAGCATCCACATGCACAAACCACCCTTCCACTATTGAATTAGTGAAAGGGTGGTGGAGCCTCCGAGCAGCCGTCAAGCCCGGCCCCTTCGGGCAGGGGGTACCCCATATCGGACAGGGGGGTTAACTCCCCCCTCGGAAAGGGGGCTACTCGGGTACCGTGGCGGCGTCCGGACCGTCAGACTGCTCGTCATGAGCCCAGAGCCCACCACCCTTCCGCCTCCGATTCCGGCCGCACCGGCGCGCCGCGACCCGGACGGCAGCGACTTCGCCCAGCTCACCCGCCGAATAGCCGAGGAGGGGCTGCTCGACCGCCGCTACGGCTACTACGCGGCCCGCTTCGGCGTCACGCTGGCCGCGTTCGCGGGCGGCTGGTACGCCCTGTTCGCCCTGGGCGACTCCTGGTGGCAGCTCGCGCTGGCCGTCGCGATGTCCGTCGTCTTCGGCCAGCTCGGCCTCCTGGCCCACGATCTGGCACACCGCCAGGTGTTCGGCGGGCGGCGCAACAGCGAGGTCGGCGGACGGATCGTCGCCAACCTGCTGATGGGCATGAGCTACGGCTGGTGGATGAACAAGCACACCCGCCACCACGCCAACCCCAACCACGAGGGCCGGGACCCGGACGTCTCCCCCGACATCGTGGTCTGGTCGCAGGACCAGGCCCGGCAGTCGCGCGGGGCGGCCCGGTTCATCGGCCGGCGACTGGCGTACCTGTTCGTCCCGCTGCTCTTCCTGGAGGGCCTCAACCTCAGCTTCAACAGCTTCCGCGCGCTCCGCAGCCCCTACCTGAAGCGCCCCCGGCTGGAGGGTGCCCTGCTCGTCCTGCACTTCGTGGCCTACTTCGGGGCCGTGTTCACCGCACTGCCGGCCGGCAAGGCGATCGCCTTCCTCGCCGTCCACCAGGCGCTGTTCGGCGTCTACCTGGGCTGCGTCTTCGCACCGAACCACAAGGGCATGCTGATGGTGACGCCCGAGATGCGGCTGGACTTCCTCCGCCGCCAGGTGCTGACCTCGCGCAACGTCCGCGGCAACCCCGTCCTCGACACGCTGATGGGCGGCCTCAACTACCAGGTGGAGCACCACCTCTTCCCCAGCATGCCGACCCCGGCGCTCCCCCGCGCCGCCCGGATCACCCGGCTGTTCTGCGCGGAGAAGGGCATCCCGTACTACCAGACCGGGCTGCTCCGCTCCTATCGCGAGATCTTCGCCCACCTCCACCACACCGGCGAGCCGCTGCGCGCGGACCACTGAGACACGCCCCGACGGCGGACGCGCCGGCGTCCTTTCGCGTCAGACCAGCTCGGCGGCGAGCAGGTCCATCAGGAGATTGTCGTGCCAACTGCCGTCGGAGCCGCGCTCGTACTGGCGCATCACTCCCACGGGACGGAAGCCGACCTTCTCGTAACAGCGGATCGCCGGGGCGTTGTCGGCCGCCGGGTCGATCACCAGCCGGTGGAAGCGGTGGTGCTCGATCAGGTGGCGGGCCAGGGTGCGGACGGCGTCGGTGCCGTAGCCGCGGCCGTGGCGGACCGGGTCGAGGTAGATGTCCAGGCCGGCGTGGCGGTACTCGTCGTCGTCGTTGGCGTACCACTGGACGGCGCCGACGACCCGGCCCTCCGCCTCGATGACGAAGGTCTCGGTGTCGGACTCGGCGAGATCGGTGGTGACGGCGTCGGTGAGGTCGTCACCACCGCGCCAGCGGGCGTAGACCTCGGGGGTGCGGCGGATCGCCACCAGGGCCGGGATGTCCTCGGAAGCGGCTGGGCGGAGCGTGACGTGCGCGCCGTGCAGAATCGTCCCCATGACAGCGGATGCTTCCATGGAGCGCCGCGTTCGGCGAGTCGTTTTCGGTTTTGCACGCACCACCTCCCACCGGGGATGATTCGCCGTCGTGACACGTCTGCTGATCTTCCTCCTCTTCCTGGTGGGCTACCTCGTCTACCGGGTCGTCCGCCGCAAGCGCCACCTGGCGTGGGCCCGGGCCGGCTTCGACCCGGCGGCGTACGGCATGCCGCCGCGCGAGCGTCTGGACCCGACCCGGGCCGGGCCGCCGACCCCGCTGGAGCGGCGGAAGCGTTCGCAGGCGGTCGCCGACGCGGCCTGGGCCGGGGACTGGCGTCCGGCGGCCGCGTACGTCGCCGAGGCCGGCGACCACTGGGACGAGCGGTGGGAGCGGCTGGGGCTGCTGGCGGCGATCGCGGCCGACGGCGACGGCTGGCTGGGCGCCTGGCGCTCGGCCGAGCCCGGCAACTGCGACGCCGCCACCCTGGAGGCGAAGCTGATGGTGCACCGCGCCTGGGAGGTGCGCGGCTCCGGCTACCGGAACGAGGTCGGCGACGACGCGATCGAGGCGTTCCGCGAGCTGCTGCCGGCCGCGGTCGAGGCGGCCCGCCGGGCGGCCCTGCTGGACCCGGCGAACCCGGGCCCGTGGGTGGTGATCGTGACGGCGGCGCGCGGGGCGCAGTTCACCCCGGAGCAGTTCCAGGAGGCCTGGGACGAGCTGATGAAGCGCGCCTGGTACCACTACGACGGCCACTGGCAGGCCATGCAGTACTGGTGCGAGAAGTGGTTCGGCTCGAACAAGCAGATGCTGGCCTTCGCCGAGCGCGCCATGGACGCGGCCCCGCCCGGCAGCCCGCTGGGCGGGATCTACCTGCACGCCCTCGCGGAGCTGGAGGGGCGCCGCAGCATCGCCGGCACGCTGGCCTCGGACAAGACCAAGTGGCGCATCGAGAACCTCGCCGCCCAGCTGCGGCAGGTCCGGCCGGACGACGAGCGGCTGCCGCAGCTGCGGCACCTGCTGGCGCACTTCGCCGGCGAGGTGGAGGCGTACGGCGTCGCGCTGGAGCAGTTCCGGGCGATCGGGCCGTGGTGCGGCGCGCGGCCGTGGACCGAGCAGGACGACCCGGTGGCGGCGTTCGACCTGGCCCGCGCGCTGGCGGTGAAGCGGGCCAAGGCGGAACCGCTGGCGGCCGAGCTGCGGCCGGCGAAGAACACCGGCGCGGGCCAGGGGCTGTAGGACGCCCGGGGAGGGGCGCTGCCCGTATGCGCCTCTCCCCGTCCCGCGCGAGGACCCGGCGTCAGCGCTCCGGGCCGTACGCGCCGAAGCCGCGGCAGACCAGGCCGTCGCGGAAGGTCAGCGCCTCCGCGACGGCCACGCCGCGCTCGTTGCGGTAGTCGATCACGATCGTGTCGACCGAGACCCGCACCGAGTCCAGCGTGAAGTGCAGATCGGGCAGCAGCGCCAGGGCCTTCGTCCAGTACGCGCGCAGCGCGTCCTTGCCGCGCACCTCCCCCGACGGTTCCCCGAGGAAGCGGACGACCCGGGGCGAGACGAAGACGACGTCGTCCGTGTAGTGCGCGAGGACGCCCTCCAGGTCGCGGGCGTTCCACACCGCCACCCACTCCTCGGCGAACCGCTGCGCGAAAGCATGATCGATGGTCATGCCCCCATCCTCGCCGCTACCGAGCGGACTCGGGGAGGGAACCGGCGGAACGGAGCGGGGCGAGGACGAACGGCAGGTGGTCGGGGCCGCAGGCGATCAGCACGGGGGCGTCGCCGTCGCGTCGGGGCCGGATGGCGAGCGTCAGCAGTCCACCGATCACGCCGGTAGCCGATCACGGAGCGACGGGCCCCGGTGGCCGGGCCGGAAATCCCCCGCGAGAATTCTCGGGCCGGCTGTCGAAACCGCCGCCGCCCGTTCGACGCAGGGGTGAGCGGCGGGGAGAGGCCCCGCCCGCACCCCTACGAGGAGTGATCCACCATGCCGCGTTTCCTGTCACTGATCCGCATCGACGAGCAGCAGGCCTCCGAGTTCCGGTCCGACCCCGGCTTCGAGGAGCGGATGGGGGCCCTGTTCGAGGAGATCACCAAGGCGGGGGTGATGCTGGACACCGCCGGACTGCTGCCCACCAAGGAGGGCACCCGACTGCTCTGGGACGGCGGGAAGGTGACCTGCACCGACGGCCCGTTCACCGAGACCAAGGAGGTCGTGGGCGGCTACGCCCTCCTGCAGTGCAAGGACAAGGCCGAGGCCGTCGAGTGGACCCGGCGCTTCCTGGAGACGCACCCGGCGCACTGGCACGTCGGCGCCGAGCTGCGCCAGATCGACGAGGGCAGCACGCCGCCGGAGGCGTGAGCGGCGGGGCGGTGGTTTGCCCCGGTGGGCGGCGGCTGCTCTGATGGGTGATCATGACGGAGCGCAACGCGGGACCGGCGGAGCCGGCGCGGACGGCGGGGGCGACGGAGGCGGCCAGGACGGTCGAGACCGTCTTTCGGATCGAGTCCGCGCGGATCATCGCGGGGGTCGCCCGGATCGTGCGCGACGTCGGCATCGCCGAGGAACTGGCGCAGGACGCGCTGGTCGCCGCCCTGGAGCAGTGGCCCGAGTCGGGCGTCCCGGACCGTCCGGGCGCCTGGCTCACGGCCGCCGCCAAGCACCGCGCGATCGACCTGGTCCGCCGCCGGGAGACGTACGCGCGCAAGCTCGCCGAGGTCGGGCGGGCGCTGGAGGACGTGCCGCCGCCCGAGCCGTCCGGGCCGGACGACATCGACGACGACCTGCTGCGGCTGATCTTCACGGTCTGCCACCCGGTGCTGTCGGCGCCGGCCCGGATCGCGCTCACCCTGCGGCTGCTCGGCGGGCTGACCACGGCGGAGATCGCCCGGGCCTTCCTCTCCACCGAGCCGACCGTGGCCCAGCGGATCGTGCGCGCCAAGCGGACCCTGGCGCAGGCCGGGATACCGTTCGAGGTCCCGTACGGGGAGGAGCGGGCGGCCCGGCTCTCCTCCGTGCTGGAGGTCATCTACCTGATCTTCAACGAGGGCTACGCGGCGACCGCCGGGGACGACCTGCTGCGGCCCGCGCTCTGCGAGGACGCGCTGCGGCTGGCCCGGGTGCTGGCCGCGCTGATGCCCGCGGAGCCGGAGGCGCACGGGCTGGCGGCGCTGCTGGAGTTCCAGGCCTCCCGGACGGCCGCCCGCACCGGACCGGCCGGCGAGCCCGTGCTGCTCGCCGACCAGAACCGCGCCCGCTGGGACCGGCTGCTGATCCGGCGCGGGGCCGCCGCGCTGCGGCGGGCGGGCACCGGGCCGTACTCGGTGCAGGCCGCGATCGCCGCCTGCCACGCGCGGGCCGCGCGGTACCAGGACACCGACTGGGCGACGATCGCCGCGCTCTACGGCCGGCTGATGGCGCTGACGCCCTCCCCGGTGGTGGAGCTGAACCGGGCCGTGGCGCTGTCGATGGCCGAGGGGCCGGCGGTGGCGCTGGAGGTGGTGGACGCGCTGGCCGCGGAACCGGCGCTGCGCGGGTACCACCTGCTGCCCAGCGTCCGGGGCGACCTGCTGGTCCGGCTGGGGCGGGGGGCCGAGGCGCGGGCGGAGTTCGAGCGGGCGGCGGGGCTCACCCGCAACGTCCGGGAGCGGGAACTGCTGCTCGCCAAGGCGGCGGAGGCGGCCGAGGCGGCAGCAGCCCGGGCGGACGGGGGTCGAGGGAGCGAGGGTTGAGCGCCGGGGGCCGGGCGTTCGAGGGTCGAGGGTCGGGGCTTCGAGGGTCGGGGCTTCGAGGGTTCAGAGGGCGTCGTCGAGGCGCAGCCGGGCGCTGACCTGGCCGAGGCCGTCGGCCAGCACGGTCAGCTGCTCCCGGGTGAGCACGTCGATCAGCAGTTCGCGGACCAGGGCGACGTGGCCGGGGGCCGCCTCGCGCAGCATCTCGCCGCCCTGATCGGTGAGTTCGGCGAAGACGCCGCGCACATCGCTGGGGCAGGAACGGCGGCTGACCAGGCCCATCTTCTCCAACTGGGTGACCTGGTAGGTCAGCCCGCTCTTGGAGGTGACCAGCCTGTCGGCCAGCTCGGTCATGCGCAGCGAGCCGGCCGGGGCGGCGGAGAGGTGGACGAGGATCTCGTACTGGGTGTGGGAGAGGCCCGATTCCTCCTTGAGCTGGCGTTCCAGGCGGCGGTTGAGGAGGTTGCTCGCGGTGACGAAGCTCCGCCAGGCGGCCATCTCCTCCTCGTCGAGCCACCGGGGCTCGTACGGGGAGGCGGCGGAGGGGGGCGCCGAGGGTGCGGACGAGGTGGAGGGCATGGGGGGATCGTACTCCCATTGTTCAAATTCGAACGAAGGTGTACGGTCTACATGGGTTGAAGTTCAAATTTGAACTACTGACCCGTACCGATCCGCCGGGGGCCAGAGGAGAAGAGCCGCCATGAGCACCACCGCGCCCGAGCGCATGCCCGCCCTCTACCTGTCGCACGGCGCCCCGCCGCTCGCCGACGATCCGGTCTGGCCCGGTGAGCTGGCCGCCTGGTCCGCCGACCTGCCGCGCCCCAAGGCGATCCTGATGGTCTCCGCGCACTGGGAGGAGGCCCCGCTCGCGCTCGGCGCCGTCACCACCGTGCCGCTGGTCTACGACTTCTGGGGCTTCCCGGAGCACTACTACCGCGTCCAGTACGCCGCCCCCGGCGCACCGGAGCTCGCCGAGCGCGTGCGCAAGCTGCTGCGCGCCCCCGGGACGCCCGTCCAGGACATCCCCGACCGCGGCCTGGACCACGGCGCGTACGTCCCGCTGGTGGAGATGTTCCCGGAGGCGGACATCCCGGTGCTCCAGGTCTCCATGCCGACCCTGGACCCGCAGCGGCTGCTGGAGATCGGCCGCCGGCTCGCCCCGCTGCGCGACGAGGGCGTGCTGATCGTCGGCAGCGGCTTCTTCACCCACAACCTGCGGGCGCTCAGCAACGACGGCCGGGTCACCTCGGTGATGGCCGAGTTCGACGACTGGGGCCGGCGCGCCCTGGCGGCCCAGGACCTCGACGCGCTGCTCGACTTCGAGCAGAAGGCCCCGGCCGGCCGGCTCGCCCACCCGCGCACCGAGCACTTCGCCCCGCTGTTCGTCACGCTCGGCGCGGCGGAGGGCGAGCTGGGCAGCCAGCGCACGGTGATCGACGGGTTCTGGATGGGCCTGGCGAAGCGCTCGATCCAGGTCGGCTGACGGCGCACCGGCGCGCGGCCGGGCCGGGCCGGGCCGGTCAGAACGCGCAGCAGGTGAAGCGCTCGCCGAGGTGCTCGGGCTGCTCGATCTCGTCCACCAGCGCCACCGCGTAGTCCGGCACCGAGATCCGGCTCTCCCCCTCGGCGTCGGTGAGCAGGTGCTCCAGCGCGGTGCGGTAGCGGCCGGTGCGCTCCCCCGGGCCGATGTGGGCGGCCGGGCTGAGCACCGTCCAGCGCACATCCGTGACCGTCCGGTAGTACTCCAGGGCGTCGCCGTGGGCGTGCATGATCTGCAGCACCGCCTCCGGCAGCCCCGGGGCGTCCCAGACCCGGGTGCCGGGCGCGGTCTCCAGGCTGCCCGCGCCGCCGACCGCGACCAGCCGGGGCGCCCCGCCGCCGAGCCGGCGCAGCCCCTCGACCAGCGCCCGGGCCGCCGGTTCGATCAGCGCCAGGTGGCCGGGGCCGTCACCGCCGCCGACCGCGCTCACCAGGGCGTCCTGCCCGTCCGCGACCCGGGCCACGTCCGCCGGGTCGAGCACGTCACCGGCCTCGACGAACACCTCTCCCCGGTGGCGCGCGGTGTCGAACCGGGACGGGGTGCGGACGACCGCCGTCACCCGGTGGCCGCGCGCGGCGGCCTCCGCGACGACGGCGCTGCCGATGGTGCCGTTCGCGCCGAACACGGCGATCTTGGCCATGGGGTACCTGCCTGTTCTCCGGGGCCTGTTCTCCGGGAGCCGGGTGGGGGTGGGACCGGGTGGGAGTCCGGAGCCAGCAGTAGCACCCGGGGCGGGCGGGACCCTGGCGGACACGCGGGGGCGGGTGAGACGGTGGGCCGATGACTGATCGTCCGATGAACGGTGATGACGTCCGCGCCGCGCTCGGCGAGCTCACGGCCGTCCTCGGTCCCGCGGCCGGGGCCGGCGGCCCCCGCTGGGACGCGCCCGCCGGACCGCTGGAGTGGAGCTGCCGGGAGACCGCCGCCCACATCGCCCACGACCTGCTCGCCTACGCGGGCCAGCTCGCCGCCCGGCCCGGCGACCGTTACCTGCCGCTGGACCTGACGGTGCGCCCGGAGGCCGGACCGGCCGAGGTGCTCACCGTCGTCACGGCCTGCGCGCACCTGCTGGCCACCGCCCTGGACGCGGCCCCGCCCGAGCTGCGGGCGTACCACCACGGGCCGTGCGACCCGGCCGGGTTCGCCGCGATGGGGGTCACCGAGACCCTGGTGCACACCCACGACATCACCCTCGGGCTCGGCCTGGAGTGGCGGCCCCCGGAGCGGCTCACCGCAGCCGCGCTGGCCCGGCTCTTCCCCGACGCGCCCACCGGCGACCCGGCCGACGTGCTGCTCTGGTGCACCGGCCGCGGGGAGCTCGACGGCCGCCCGCGCCGGACCTCGTGGAGCTGGCGGGCGGCCGTCGGGTAGGGCGCGTCCGACCATTCGCGTCGGACCGGCGGGCGGCGTCAGGCGGTCCCGGTGGCGATCCGCTCGGCGGCGCTGCGCTCGACGCAGAACTCGTTGCCCTCGAGGTCGAGAAGGGTGGCCCAGCCCTTGCCGTCCGGGGTGCGGTGGTCCCCGGACAGCGTCGCGCCCAGGGCGAGGAGGCGCTCCACCTCCTCGTCCCGGGTGCGGTCCTGCGGCTGGACGTCCAGGTGGACGCGGTTCTTGGCGGTCTTGCCCTCGGGCACCCGGATGAAGAGCAGCGAGGCGCCGGCCGACTCGACCACCGCCTCCGGATCACCGGGGTTGTCGTCCTCGCCCAGGGTGCCGTCCAGCACCTGCGCCCAGAACCGGGCCAGGGCGTAGGGGTCGGCGCAGTCGATCGTCACATGTCGCACCAGAGAAGCCATGGGGCCACTGTGGCCCCCGATCCCGCCGACGGTCCAACCCTTTATCCGGCGGCTCCGGCCGGCCGGCTGTGCCAGTGGCCGTCGAGCGGGTACTGCGGCGGCGCGGCCGGGACGAGCGCCTCGAAGGGGTAGCCGGCCTTCTCCGCGACCCGGCAGGACGCCTGGTTGTCCCCCTCGTGGAAGAGGTCCAGCCGGACCAGTCCATCGGCGGCGAAGGTCTCCCCCGCCCAGACGGTGAGCGCCGCCAGCGCGCGCGGGGCCACCCCCCGGCCGCGGGCGGCGGCGGCCGTCCAGTAGCCCACCTCGGAGCCGGCGCTGCCCGGCGCGCCGCGCTTGAGCACGACGTTGCCGACCAGCGCGCCCTCCTCCAGGACGGCGAAGGAGTACCGGCTGCCCTCGGCCCGGCCGCGCTCCTGGGTCTCCAGCCAGCGGGCGGCCTCGTCGAGGTCGCTCACCCGGTGGCGGACGTAGCGGCGCAGCGTCGGGTCGCGGTGGACGCCGAGCAGGGCCGGAGCGTCCTGGGCCCGGAAGGGGCGCAGCAGCAGCCCCTCGGCGCGCGGGGCCCCGGCGGCGAGCGCGGCCGTCACTTCAGCCCCTCCCAGCCCCAGCGCGGGGTGGGGCCCGGCTCGCCGAGGTCGGTGCCGGCCGGGGAGGCGGAGACGTCCTCGGCGATCCTGGTGCCCCAGTCGAAGTACTCCAGGACGCGGCGGCGCAGCAGCTCGTCCTCGGGCAGTTCCGCGCGCACCGCCTCGGCCATCAGCTCCATCCAGCGCAGCCGCTGCTCCTCGGTGATGGCGAGGCCGAGGTGGGCGCGGAGCAGCCCCTGGTGGCCGCCGAGGTCGGTGGTGAAGCGGTCCGGGCCGCCGAACACCTCGGCCAGCCAGACGGCGACGTGCTCGATGTGGGTGGGCGTGAACCGGGCGAAGACCGGCGCGAGCAGCGGATCGGCGAGCACGCCCCGGTAGAAGGTGTCGCTCAGCCGCCGCAGGGCGTCGAGTCCCCCGATCGCGTCGTACAGGCTGCCGGAAGGGTGGTCGGTCATCGGTGTCTCTCCCCCATGGGTGGATCTCCTGCCGCCCTTCCTAGCAGCGGAGCGCGCGCCGCGCCCGCTCCCGCCCCCCCTGTTCGCCCCCGGCTCACCAATCGGAGCGCCCGGCTCCGCTCCGGGCCGGCGCTTGACCCTGCCACTGGCGGCAGGGTTGGAGGGTTGCGGGCATGAGCGAGACGACGCGGGTGGACGAGGCCGTGGGGCAGGGGCTCCGGGTGGTGGTGGTCACCGGGGCCGGGACCGGGATCGGACGGGCCACGGCGTGGGCCTTCGCCGAGCAGGGGGCGCGGGTGGTGGCCGTCGGACGCCGGGCGGAGCCGCTGGCGGGGACGGCGCAGCGGGCACCGGGGCGGATCGTGCCGGTGGCCGCGGACATCACGGCGCCGGACGGGCCGGAGGCGGTGGTCCGGGCGGCGCTGGAGCGGTTCGGGCGACTGGACGTCCTGGTCAACAACGCGGGGATCGCCCCGCACGCGACGCTCGGCGGCTACACCCGGGAGGGCGTCGGCGCGCTGCTGGCCACCAATCTGACGGCACCCGTCCTGCTCGCCCAGGCGGCGCTGCCGGCGCTCGGCGCGAGCCGGGGCGTGATCGTGAACGTCAGCACCGCCGTCGGACAGCGCGGCTGGCCGACGAACTCGGCCTACGCCGCGAGCAAGGCCGCGGTCGACTCGCTGACCCGCAGCTGGGCGGTGGAGCTGGCACCGCTCGGCATCCGGGTCGTGGCGGTGGCCCCGGGCGCGATCGAGACCCCGATCGCCGAGCACGCCGGGATCGCCCCCGAACAGCGGGCGGCACTGCGCGCGTGGCAGCTGGCGCACACCCCGCTCGGCCGGATCGGCGACGCCGCCGAGGTGGCCTGGGCCATCACCCGACTCGCCTCGCCGCAGGCCTCCTTCGTGACCGGCGTAGTGTTGCCGGTGGACGGGGGCGCCGTGGTGAGCTGAGCGCGGCGGGCGGCGGGGACGGCGACGGGCGGGGGCGGCGCGGGTGCGGATCGGCGAGCTGGCGCGGGCGACCGGGACGACCGCCCGGGCGCTGCGGCACTACGAGCAGGCCGGGTTGATCGGCTCCGGACGCGCGCCCAACGGGTACCGGGTGTACGACGAGGCGGCGGTGGTACGGGTGCGCAACATCCGCGCGCTGCTGGAGGCCGGGTTCACCCTCGAGGACGTCCGGCCGTTCCTGGGGTGCCTGGACCGCGACGCGCTGGGGCCGCCGTCGGCCGGGGCGCTGCGGATCGCCCGGGAGCGGCTGGCGGTGCTGGAGCGCCGGATCGCCGCCCAGAGCGAGACCCGGGACCGGCTGGCGGCGGCGATCAGCGCCGCGCAGGCGCCCGCCCGGCAGGTGCGGGGCCCGTCCGGGTGACACCCCCGATCGGGGGTGTGCAGGGGGCGGCGGGCGGAGGACAGTGGGCCCATGCAGATTCCACTCTCCGTGATGGACTTCCTCGACCGGGCCGAGCTGGTCTACGGCGACCGGGTCGGCATCGTCGACGAGCCGGTGCAACCTGCCGAATCCTGGGGCGATCTGACGTACCGTCGGATCGCGCGACTGGCGCGGGCCCAGGCGGCCGGGCTGGACCGGCTCGGGGTCGGCCCGGGCGAACGGGTGGCGGTCGTGTCGCACAACTCGGCGCGACTGCTGACCTCGCTCTTCGGCGTGAGCGGGCACGGCCGGGTGCTGGTACCGGTGAACTTCCGGCTCAAGGCCGAGGAGGTGTCGTACATCGTCGAGCAGAGCGGCGCCTCGGTGCTGCTGGTCGACCCGGAGCTGGCCGAGCCGCTGGCCGGGGTGGTCGCCAAGCACAAGTTCGTGATCGGGGCGGACAGCGACGCGCTGCTGTACGACTTCGGGAACGCTCCGCGCCGCTACGCGATCGACGAGAACGACACCGCGACCATCAACTACACCAGCGGAACCACCGCCCGCCCCAAGGGGGTTCAGCTCACCCACCGCAACGTCTGGCTGAACGCGACGCTGATGGCGCTGCACTTCGGGGCGAGCGACCGGGACGTCTACCTGCACACCCTGCCGATGTTCCACGCCAACGGCTGGGGCCTGCCGTTCTCGCTCACCGGGCTGGGCGCGCGGCACGTGGTGCTGCGGAAGGTGGACGGCGCCGAGATCCTGCGCCGGGTCGAGCGGCACGGGGTGACCTTCCTGTGCGGCGCGCCGGCGGTGGTGCAGATGGTGCTGGACGCGGCGGCCGAGTGGGACGGCCCGGTTCCCGGCCGGGACCGGGTGCGGATGGTGGTGGCCGGCGCGCCGCCGCCGACCTCGGTGGTGCAGCGGATGGAGTCCGAGCTCGGCTGGGAGTTCCTGCAGATCTACGGCCTGACCGAGACCTCGCCGGTGGTGACGGTCAACCGCACCCGCGCCGAGTGGGACGAACTGCCCGCCGAGCGGCGGGCGGAGAAGCTGGTGCAGGCGGGTGCCCCGGCGATCGGCAACCAGGTCCGGGTGGACGAGCAGGGCGAGGTGCTGGTCCGCTCCAACGTCGTGCTGGACGGCTACTGGCAGCAGCCGGAGGCCACCGCGGAGGCGCTGCGGGACGGCTGGTTCCACACCGGCGACGGCGGCGTGCTGGAGGACGGCTACCTGACCATCTCGGACCGGAAGAAGGACGTCATCATCAGCGGCGGGGAGAACGTCTCCTCGATCGAGGTGGAGGACTGCCTGTACGACCACCCGGCGGTGGCCGAGGTAGCGGTGATCGGCGTGCCGGACGCCAAGTGGGGCGAGACGGTCAAGGCGCTGGTGGTGCCGAAGCCGGGCGCGGAGATCACCGAGGCGGACCTCATCGCGCACTGCAAGCAGCGGCTGGCCGGCTACAAGTCGCCCACCTCGGTGGAGTTCCGGGACGCGCTGCCGCGCACGACCACCGGGAAGCTGCAGAAGTTCCGGCTCCGCGAGCCGTACTGGTCGGGGCGCGAGCGGAAGGTCAACTGACCGGCCAGGCCCGGTGGTTCAGTCGAGGAGACCCGACTCCCGGGCGGTGACGGCGAGTTCGGTGCGATTGCGGACGCCGAGCTTGTGCATGGCGCTCTTCAGGTAGCCGGTCACCGTGTTGCAGGTGAGGCCGAGCTGGGCGGCGATCTCCGGGTTGGTCCGGCCGGTCGCCGCCCAGCGGAGCACCTCGTGCTCGCGCCGGGTGAGCGGGGTGCGTGGGCCGAGCGGGGTGCGCGGGGGTCTTCGCGCGGCGGCGGCGGCCGGCGGCGCGGCCCCGCGCCAGGCGGCGGCCCCGGCGAGGGCCCGGGTGGCGGCCTCGGCGAGCCTGGCCACGGCGGCGATCCGGACGTCCCCGAACGGGACCACCGCGCGCAGCGAGGCGTACACCACGCCGTGCACCGTGCCGCCGTGCAGCAGCGGCACGGTGAGCATCGCGTAGAGGTCCTCGGCGGTGACGGCGGCGTCGTAGTGGTGCGAGATGGTGGTGTCGGCGCGGTAGTCGGGCACCCAGCTGGGCGCCCGTTCGGCCAGCGCCCGGCCGCCGAGGCCGGTGCCGGCCGGCACCGGGAGGTCGTGCAGCAGGGCCGCCCGGGTACCGGCCCAGTGCCGCAGCACCATGCCCTCGCCGCCGGAGCCGGACACGCCCGGCTCGGGCACCCCGACCAGGCCGACGTCGGCGCCGCAGTCGGTGACCGCCCGGCGGGCGAGGTCGCCGAGCACGGCGTCCCGGACCAGCTCGGCGGCCCGGGCGGCGAGGTCGTCCGGGGCCTCGGCGCTGCTGTTCGGCGCGGTCGGGGCGGTCGTCATCGCGCGATTGTCACACGCGCTCGCGGCACTGGGGAGGGGTCGCGAACGGGTTCGGCGTGCGTGTCGTGGGGAGGTGCGCGGAGTTCCGGGTGGAGGCGGACGCGGCGGCGTAGGGTGCGGGCGCGAGGTTACCGGCGGGTCACCACCACGGCCCCTCGTGACCTGCCGCGGTTTCCGGTGTTTCCAAGGTTTCCGACCGTAACGAAGGGGATATCCATGGCCGATCCGAACGTTCCCGAGGGCTCGTCCGTACTGGCGGCGCTGCTCGCCGACCTGCGGGCCGAGAGTGCGGCGCTGGACGGACTCGTCGCCGGGCTGGAGCCGGACGGCTGGGCGCTGGACACCCCCGCACCGGGGTGGACGGTGGCGCACCAGATCGCCCACCTGGCGTGGACGGACGAGTGGTCGGAGCTGGCCGCCCGCGATCCGGAGGCCTTCGTCGCGGAGTCCGGCCGGGTGTTCGGCGAGCTGGTGGCGGCCGGCACGGACCCGGTGGAGGACGGCGCGGCGCGCGGGGCGGCCGAGCGGCCGGCCGCGCTGCTGGACCGCTGGCGCTCCGGCCGGGAGCGGCTCGCGGCCGCCCTGGCGGCGGTGCCGGCCGACGCCCGGCTGCCCTGGCTGGGGCCGCCGATGAAGGCCGCGTCGATGGCCACCGCGCGGCTGATGGAGACCTGGGCGCACGGGCAGGACGTGGCGGACGCGCTCGGCGTCCGCCGGGAGCCGACGGCGCGCCTGCGGCACGTCGCGCACCTGGGGGTGCGGACGATGGGCTTCGCGTTCACGGTGCACGGGCGGCCCGCCCCGCAGGCCCCGGTGCGGGTGGAACTGACCGCGCCGGACGGCGGATCGTGGACGTGGGGGCCGGCGGACGCGGCGGACCGGGTGACCGGACCGGCCCTGGACTTCTGCCTGCTGGTCACCCGGCGTCGGCACCGGGACGACCTCGCGCTGACCGCCGTCGGCGAGGTCGCGACGGCCTGGTTGCCGATCGCCCAGGCCTTCGCGGGCCCGCCCGGACCGGGCCGGGCGGCGGGGTCGTCGCGCTAGGGCAGGCGGGGTCGTCGCGCCAGGCGTACCGACCACGGAGGCTGGCTCCCTGTCACCAACCTCCGTGGTCGGTACGCCGGTCACAGGATCGACCGCGAGCCGGACCGCGGCCGGAGGCCGGGGCACGGTGTCGTCCGCACGGCGGCGGCATGGGCGTCGACCTGGACAGGTGGACCGACCGGGCGGCTCAGCAGACGGCCGGCACCGTGACCGTGGCGCTCGCCACCGGCTGGCCCGTCCTGGTGGTGGTGAAGGTCGCGATGATGCCCACGCCGCACGGGACGGTGCTCACGATCGGACCGACCGTGATCCCCTTGGACCCCACGACGGCTCCGAGGTTCTCGCGGTCCAGGCTGTGGCCGGCGGTGGTGCCGAGATCCAGGACGAACGAGGCCATCTGCGGGGGTCCGCCGGCCGATCCCACCCAGCCGGTGGCGGACGCGACGCGGCCGTTGAGCGTCAGGCAGACCTGGGTCCCGATGCCGTAGCCACAGGTGGTCGTCGACGAGATCGTGGTCGTGCCCGAGGGCCGGGCGGTGGCCTGGGTGGCGCCCGCGACGCCGAGCCCGGACAGCGCGGCACCGACCGCGAGGAACGCAACGAAACGCTTCATCGGAGTTCTCTCCTTCGAGGACAGCAGGTGCTGGAAGGTTGTGCCATGTCACGCTTCACATGGCGGATGCTTCCACGCACTCCGGCCGGCATTCCCGGCCGGGCCGAAATCGCTTCAGGCGTACCGGAATTGATCCCCCGATGGCGCGAATGCGCGCTGCGGCCCGGGCCACTGGGCGCGGCGGGAGTCCAGGACGGTCCGATAGCTCGACCGAATCAACCGATGATGCGTCAAATACGCCGGTTTGCACGGCAAACCACACGTTTCGGCGATATACAGAGTTCGTGGGCACATGATGGACTCCGGGCATGACGCGAATGAACTCGATGCGCACCGTCCTCGCGGGGGCCGCCGCGCTGCTCGCCGTCGGCGGCCTCGTCGCCACCCCCGCCCAGGCCGCGTTCGCGCCGCCGGCCGGCCCGGTCGGGATCGCCGCGCCGGCGCAGGTCCGGGCGGGGACGCCGGCCGCGCACCAGGTGGTCACGTTCTTCGAGGAGTACCGGCGGGCGGTGCTCGGCGAGAGCGGCGAGAGCCCGCGGGCCGTCCGCGAGCGCTACCTCTCCCCGCACCTCGAATTCCGCCTCGACGCCTGGGCGCAGGAGCACGACGCCGATCCGGTGTTCCGGGCCCAGAACGTCCCGGCGGACTGGTCGGCCCAGCAGGTGAAGGAGGAGTACGGCTTCGCCTCGGTCCGGCTCACCGAGTTCTGGGGCGGGGGCGGCAGTCAGGACGTCTGGTACACCGTCCGCCTGGGCGATCTGCGGATCGTCGAGCTGAACGACCAGCCCGCCTTCTGACCGGGCGGCCAGGAGCCGCCATAGACTCCGGCGCGGTGCAGGCACCCCCCCCCACGACTGCACCGCGCCGGTCGCACACCGCTGCTTCCCGCCGTCCAGGCCGGGAGCAGCTCGCCGAGCAGCCACTCGGCCTCCCCGGCCGTCACGGCCCGATCCGCAGCGGGGTCAGCCGGGTGGCGACCAGGTTGGTGGCGCCCCGGTCCCGTTCGACGTGCCCGTGGACCAGCAGCCCGGCCCGGTCGAGGGCGGTGCGGCGCTGGGACTCCCAGACCGGCCGGCCGCAGATCACATTGATCAGCCCGGTCTCGTCCTCCAGGCTGAGGAAGAGCACCCCGCCCGCCGTCGGCGGCCGCTGCCGGTGGGTGACCAGGCCGCCGACCACCACCGCCGTCCCCGGTGGTACGTCCGGGAGTTCGGCGGCCGAGAGCGCGCCGCCGCGCTCCAGGTGGGCGCGCAGGTGCTGGAGCGGGTGGCTGGTCGCGGACGTCCCGGTGGCCCAGAGGTCGGCGATGGTCTCCTCGACCGGGGTCATCGCGGGCAGGTCCGGCGCCTCGGTGCCGGGCGTCGTGCCCGGGATGAGGTCCGCCGAGACGCCCGCGAACGCGCCCGCCGCCCAGAGCGCCTGCCGCCGGCCGAGCCCGAAACAGCCGAACGCGCCCGCCGCGGCCAGCGCCTCCAGGGCCGGTGCGGGCAGGCCGGTGCGGCGGGCGAAGTCCTCCAGGTCCGCGTACGGCTGCCCGGCCGCGATCGCCCCGGCCTGCGCGGAGCCGATGCCGCGCACGGTGTCCAGGCCGAGCCGGATCGCGGGCTGCGGCTTCCCGGCGGTGAGCGGCGGCTTGGGCGTCGGCCCGCGGTACGGCTCCAGGGTGGGGCCGGGGCCGCTGGCGTTGACGTCCACCCCGCGCACCCGCACGCCGTGCCGCCGGGCGTCCGAGACCAGGCTGAGCGGCGCGTAGAAGCCCATCGGCTGGTTGGCCAGCAGGGCGCAGGTGAACGCCGCCGGGTAGTGGTACTTGAGCCAGGCACTGGCGTACACCAGGTAGGCGAAGCTGATCGCGTGGCTCTCCGGGAAGCCGTAGTTGGAGAAGGCCTCGATCTTGGTGTAGGCGTCCTGCGCCACCTCCTCCGGGATGCCGCGTTCGGCCATGCCGCCGAGCAGCCGCTCGCGCAGCCGGGCGACCCGCTCGTGCGAGCGCTTGGCGCCCATCGCCTGGCGCAGCCGGTCCGCCTCGGCGGGGGTGAACCCGGCGCAGTCGATGGCGAGTTGCATCATCTGCTCCTGGAACAGCGGCACCCCGAGGGTCTTGCCGAGCGCGTTCTCCATCAGCGGGTGCGGGCAGCCGGCCGGCTCCACCCCGGCGCGGCGGCGCAGGTAGGGGTGGACGGAGCCGCCCTGGATCGGGCCGGGCCGGATCAGCGCGACCTCCACGACCAGGTCGTAGAAGTGGTCCGGCTTGAGCCGGGGCAGGGTGGCCATCTGGGCGCGCGACTCGACCTGGAACACGCCGACGGTGTCGGCCCGCCGCAGCATCGCGTACACGCCCGCGTCGTCGTCCGGGATGGTCGCCAGGTCGTAGTGCTCGCCGTGGTGGCGGGCGACCAGGTCGCAGGTGTCGTGCAGCGCGGCGAGCATGCCGAGGCCGAGCAGGTCGATCTTGACCAGTCCGGCGCCGGCCACCGACTCCTTGTCCCACTGCAGCACGGAGCGCCCCGGCATCCGCGCCCACTCGGTCGGGCAGATCCCGGCGATCGGCTCCCGGGTGAGCACCATGCCGCCCGAGTGGATGCCCAGGTGGCGCGGCAGGCCGTGGAGCTGCCCGGCGAGCGCGAGCACGTCGGCGGGGATGACGGCGTCCGCGCCGGGCGGCGAGCGGAAGTCGGCCTGCCGGCTGAACGCGTCCACCTGGCCCTGCGGGTAGCCGAGCACCCGGGCGGCGTCGCGCAGGGCCAGCCGGGGCCGGTAGGTGATCACATTGGCGACCTGGGCGGCGTGCTCGCGCCCGTACCGGCGGTAGACGTACTGGATGACCTCCTCGCGGCGGCGGTTCTCGATGTCCAGGTCGATGTCCGGCGGGCCGTCGCGGGCGGTGGAGAGAAAGCGTTCGAAGAGCAGCTTGTAGTGCACCGGGTCGACGGCGGTGATCCCGAGCGCGAAGCAGACCGCCGAGTTGGCCGCCGAACCGCGCCCCTGGCACCAGATGGACTCCCGGCGGCAGAAGTCGACGATGTCGTGGACGATCAGGAAGTAGCCGGCCAGGTCGAGTTCCTCGATGACGTCCAGCTCCCGGGCGAGCTGGCGGCGGGCCGGGCCGTTCCCGGGCCCGAACCGGGCCGGGCCGCCCTCGGCGACCAGGGCGCGCAGATGGCTGATCTCGGTGCGGCCGGGCGGGACCGGGTAGCCGGGCAGCTCCGGGTCCAGGGTGGCGAAGTCGAAGGCGCAGGCGCGGGCGAGGTCCACGGTGGCCTCGCGGACGCCCGGGAAGCGGGCCAGCCGGGCCGCCATCTCACGGCCGGAGCGCAGGTGGGCGGTGCCGGCGGCCTGCGTCCAGCCCGCCGCCTCGGGGAGGGTGCGGCGCTCGTGCAGGGCGGCCAGGCTCTGCGCGAGCCGGCCCTCGGCGGGGCTCGCGTGGTGGGCGTTGGTGGAGGCGACGGCGGTCAGGCGCAGCCGGGCGGCGAGCGCGGCGAGGGCGTCGTTGCGCAGGTCGTCGCCGGGGAGCCACTGGTGGATCAGCTCGACGTGGACGTTCTCGCGGCCGAACGCCTCGGTGAGGGTGCGCAGTCGGTGCTCGGGGTCGGCCGGTCCGCTTCCGGTGGCGGCCAGGGCGGCGGGGACGCGGCCGAGGCGGCAGCCGGTGAGCACCGCCCAGTGGCCGCCGTGCGCCTCGGCCAGGGCCGCGAAGTCGTAGACCGGGTTCCCCTTGGCCCCGCCCGCGAGCTGGGCCGCGCCGATGACGGCGGAGAGGCGGCGGTAGCCCTCCGGGTCGCGGGCCAGCACGAGCAGGTGCTCGGCCCCGCCCTTGTCCTGACGCAGCGTCAGTTCAGCGCCGAAGACGGTGGCCACGCCCGTGCCGCGGGCCGCCTCGGCGAACCGGACCGCGCCGTAGAGGCCGTCGTGGTCGGTGAGCGCGAGGGCCTCGACGCCCAGCCGGGCGGCCTCGGCGACCAGCGCCTCGGGGTCGCTGGCGCCGTCGAGGAAGCTGAAGGCGGAGTGGACGTGCAGTTCGGCCCAGGCCGGTCCGGCGGGCCGCGCCCCGGCGGGCTCGTCCGGCCGGTCGCCGTCGCGCGGGTGCAGCGGGACGACGTCGCCGTCGCCGCCGCCGGACAGGCGTCGGTGCAGCTCGCTCCAGGGGAGGGAGGGATGACTGGTGAATCCCATCGGGGGTGGCGCCTTCGGTCTCTCGCTGGTTTCTGCCCCCCTCGGACGGCCCGGCCGTCAGTCGTACCCGGCCTCCACGAACCAGGCACCCCCCTCCACCGTGAGCAGCAGCGCCCGCCCGTCCGCCACCGTCACCTGGAACCGGGCCCGGCGGCGGGCGCGCTCCTGGTCCCACCAGTACTCGACCGCCGGCCAGGGACCGGTCCAGCCGTCCACCGCCAGGTCCCGCCCGCGCACCGCCACGGTGGCCGGCCGGGCCGACACCCCCGCCCGGCCGTCCACCGTCACCGGCCGCCCGGCCGCGTCCAGCACCGCCGCCGGCACCGGGACCCGGTGCACCACGGCCGGCCAGACGTCCCGCAGCCCGCCGACCCGCCCCGGCCAGGGGGCGTCGGCGGGTGCCGCCGGGTCGTACGGCTCGCCCCACGGCACCCGGACCGCCTGGTCCTCGGGCCCCCGGCCGCCGGCCGGCTCGATCCGGCGCAGCCCGGCGTGGCCGAGCACCGCCTGCACCCGGGCCACCGCGCGCTCCACCCGGTCGTCCGCCACCGCCTGCCCCCAGAGGGCGAGTTGGCGGCCCTGGTCGGGGGTGAGGTCGTCCGGGACGAGGCGCAGCGCGGTGAACCCGCCCGGCTCGGGGTCGTGCGAGCTCCCGGGGCCGCCGCCCCGGTCGAACGTGCCGGTGCTCTGCCAGGCCTGGAGCTGCCAGCGGACGCGCTCGGCGAGCGCCGTCGCCGAGAGCCGGCCCTCGTGCCGCCAGAGCCGCGCGACCGTCCGGCCGTCGGCGCACTCCACCTCGACGGCGACCCGCTGGCAGGTCAGCCCCGCCCCGGCGAGCCGCCGGTGCAACCGCTCGGCCAGGGTGCGGGCGACGAACACCAGCGGTTCGGCGAGCGGCTCGGGCGGGTCGAAGCGCTGCTCGACGGAGAGGTCCGGCCCCTCGGTGCGCGGCACCAGCGGGCGCGGCTGCAGACCGCGGGCCAGCCGGTGCGCCACCGTGCCGGCCGGGCCGAAGCGGTCGGCCACCGACTCGGCGGGCAGCGCGGCGAACGCCCCGACCGTGGGCAGGCCCAGCCGGTCCAGCAGTTCGGCCAGCTCCGCGTCGCCGAGCGCGGCCACCGGGTAGGGCGCGAGGAACTCCGCCGTCCGCCCGGCGGGGACCAGGACCCCCGCGCGGGCGGCGAGCACGGCGGCGAACAGGCCGTCGGCCACGCCGACCTGGCCGAGGGGCGGCGGCGCGGCGGCGGGCGGCGCGGTCCCGGGGGCGGGGGCCGACGGGTAGGCGGGCGGGCGGGCGAAGCCGCCCCGGGCGCCGTCCCGGGCGGCGGGCGCGGCGGCGAGCAGCTCGTCCACCCCGGCGGTCCGCCGCCGGGGCGCGGGCCGCTCGGCGTCGGCGGGGTGCAGCGGGACGACCTCGGCCAGGCCGTCACCGGCCCCGCCGCCGTTTCCGCACCCGGCGCCGTTCCCGACCCCGCCGCCGCTCCCGTCCCCGGCGGCACCGCGGCTCCCGGCCGGCTCCGCGTCCGCCGGGTGCACCTGGGGAGCCGCGACCGCCGCCGACACCGCCAGGGCGGCCGTGACCGCCCCCTGGACCTTCGCCGCCAGGGCCTCCTCCCCGCCGAAGTAGCGGGCCGGCCCCTTCACCGGGATCGCGCACAGCCCCGGGCGCAGCACCTCCACCCGGGGGGTGAACGCCTCCACGGCCGCGGCCACCGGTTCGAACCGCCGGGCCTCCGCCTGCGGGTCGCGGTCGCGCAGCTCCAGCGCCGGACAGAGCCGCTGGGCCAGCTTGAGCCGCTGCCCCTGTCGTACCCCGGCCGCCCGGGCCGCCGCCGAGCAGGCCAGCACCCGGCCGCCCTCGACCACCGCCACCGGGGCGTCGGCCTCCCCCGGACGCTCGACGGCCACCACCGGCCAGTCCGGACACCACACCACCAGCACCCGGGGGGTGAGCGCGCCACCCGCCCCGGTGGACCCGGCAACCTCGCCGCCGGTCATCTCACACCACCGCCATACGGTCGAGGCCCGCCCCGGCCCCCGACACCGCGCCCTCCCCCGCCACGTCCACGTTCGCCGTCCCGGCGCCGACCGTCTCCTCCACGGTCCGCACCGCGCCGTGCGCGTCCGGCAGCCAGAGCCGGGCCGTCCGCCCGCGCCCCGCCGATCCGCGGCCCTCGGCCACCACCTCGACCTGCCGTCCGGTGAGCTGCCCGTGCCCGTCGCCCAGCCCGAACCAGCGCCCGGAGCGCACGCCCAGCCGCAGCCCGGCCCCCGGCCACGGCCCGGCCACCAGCAGCACGCAGCCGCTGCGCCGCAGTACGGCGGCCAGCCGGGCGGCCAGGTTCGGCGGGACCGGGCCGTCCGGGCGCAGCATGATCAGTTCGACGGCGCCGGCCAGCACGGAGACCACCTCGGCCCAGTGCGGTCCGGGGTCGTCGGCCACCAGCAGGCGCCGCAGGTCGAGCCCGTACCCGGCGGCCGCGGCCAGCCCGAGGTCCGGCAGCCCGACCGCCGCGGCCCAGCCGCCGTCGCTCTCCCGCACCCCGGCGGCCAGCGCCAGCAGCAGCCCGGCGTCCCCGCCCGCCACCGACACCGCCGCGCCCCGTCGCAGTCCGCCCTCCGGCAGCAGCCCGCGCAGCGCGGGCACCACCGGCAGCAGCCCCCGTCCGGGGACGGCGGTCGACGCCACCGGCCGGAGCGCGGGCTTCCGCTCGGCGGTGGATTCGAAAACAGATTCGATAACGGGCACACCCCCAGGATCGAACATTCGTTCGCAAAGATTCAAGTCCGAATCGTCCGTCCCCGGCCCGTCACTCTCCGTGTCCGCCCGCCGGCGGTGGCGCGGCACGGCGGCGCGGCCTACTTGGGCATCTCGTTCCAGAGCTGGTCGGCGGTCTTGCCGGTGAGCTGGACCCAGATCTGGCCGGAGCCGTAGTCCCTGGTGTTCAGCAGGTACGGCAGGTCCGGCCGCCGGTAGGCGTTCGTGACGTAGTCGATGAGCCGGGCGGTGGCGCTGTAGCCGCTGTCGTACCGGTCGCCCGGGGCGAGCGGGTGGACGGTGCCGGGCTGGAAGTTGTAGTAGCGCACCCAGTCCGCCAGCCCCTCCTCCAGCCACCACGGGCGGCCCGGGTGGCCGAAGAACGCCACGTGCGCCGCCTCGTGCAGCAGGAAGCCGGTGTCGTTCTGGTTGCCCCGGGTGTAGTTGATGTTGGCGTGGATCTCGGGCACGGCGCCGGACCGCGCCTCGGCGGGGTGGTCGGTGATCTGCGGGTCGAGGACGATCCGGAACCGGGGGGCGGCGGTCCACGCGCCCTTGGTGACCAGGCCGGAGATCGTCGCGTAGTAGTCCGCGATGGTCTGCTTCTGCTGCTCCAGCCACGGGCCGAGGTCCGGGGCCCGCGAGTAGTCCAGGTCGATGACCGGGCGGCCGGGGGACGGCGGGGTGGTGCCGGTGTTCCGGTCGAGGTTCCAGTTCTGCGCCGGGTCGCCGGCGTTGCAGGCGGCCACCTTCGCGTTCAGGTCCGCCCCGCGGACGAGGCAGAGGCCCGGGTCCGAGACGTTGCGCAGCAGCCAGCCCCGGCCGTCGCCCAGCGAGGTGTTGTGCAGGCTCCACCGCTGGTTGTCCGCGGCCACGTAGTTCCAGGCTCCGACGGTGTTCCGGCCCAGGTCGCGGTCGAGCGCGTTGTTGCTGCCGGGCACCTTGACCGACCAGGTGCCGGCGCCCTCGTCCTTGATCGTCCACAGCTGCTGGGCCGACGCCTCGTTCCAGTCCCGGACCACCACGTTGGACCCGTTGGTGCGGCTGTCCCACTGGAGGGCGCCGCCCGCCTTGCTGGAGACGCGGTACTCGGCGCCGCTGACCGGCAGCGGCAGGTCGGTCGCGCTCGCGGTCCCGGCCCCCAGGACCGTTCCGGACACCGCGGTCGCGGCGACCAGGACCGCGGTGGCGGCCGTACGACGGCTGATCATCTCGGGTTCCCCCCTCCGGCCGGCTCCCCGGTGGATCCGGCCTGCCGCCATGTCACCGCCCCTCCGCACACAGGGTGTCGACGGTCCGTTCACGGACGCGTCGACGCAGCGTCGGACGCCCGGGGCCGGGGCGTTTCAGTGCCCACGACAAGCCGGCGTTTATTTCCACCTGGCAGGGTCTGCCGGTGCGACCGAGGGCCGGCCCGGCCCCGGCGGCGGTCGCGACGACGAAACGAGGTCGAGGAGAATCATGCGTGGCACCACGCTCGGTGACCGCTACCGGCTGGAGGAGTGGCTCGGGGGCGGTTCGATGGGCGATGTCTGGCTCGCGAAGGACCAGGTGCTCGACCGCCGGGTGGCCGTCAAGGTCCTGAAGCCCGCGCTGCTGGACGAACCCGGCTTCGCGGAGCGGTTCCACGACGAGGCGCGGGTGATGGCCCGGGTGCAGCACCCCGGCATCGTCGGCGTGTACGACTTCGGCCCCGGCCGCGCCGCCGACGCCCCCTCCTGGGGCGCGCCGCCGGAACCCGCCGCCCACCCGGTCGCCTACCTGGTCATGGAGCTGATCGAGGGCGAGCCGCTGAGCACCGTGATGGAACGGCGGGGCCCGCTGACCGTCCCGGAGGCCCTCGGCCTGGCGCTGGAGGTCCTGGCGGCGCTCCGGGCGGCGCACGAGGCCGGCATCGTCCACCGGGACGTCAAGCCGGCCAACCTGATGATGCGTGACGGCCACGTGATCGTCACCGACTTCGGCATCGCCCGCCCCGGTTGCGACCCCCGGCTCACCGTGCCCGGGATGGTGCTCGGCACCGCCGCCTACCAGGCGCCCGAGCAGGCCTCCACCGGCACGGTCACCGCCTCGGCGGACCTGTACGCGCTCGGGGTCGTGCTCTACGAGTGCCTGACCGGGCGGCTGCCGTTCGAGGGCGAGACCGCCCTGGAGCTGATCCTCAAGCACCTGACCGACCCCGTGCCGCCGCTGCCGGCCGACGTCCCCGCCCCGGTCCGGGCCCTGGTCGAGCGCGCCATGGCGAAGGACCCTGCGCTGCGCTGGCCGGACGCCGCCGCCATGGCCGAGGCCGTCCTGGCGGCCCTCGCCGGTGAGCCGGCCGACGGCCCGGCGGGCGGGCCGTCCTGGGCGGCGGTGGTCCGATCGACCGGGGCGCTGGCCGCGCTCCGGGCCACCGGGTCGACGGCGCGCCCGGTGGTCGCGGCCGGGCCCGGTCCGGCCGCCCCGCCGAACCGCGCGGCCGGGTGGCGGGCGGCGCTGTTCGGCAGCCGTCGCCGGACCCTGCTCGTGGCGGGCGCGGCCGCGCTCTGCTGCGCCGTCACCGCCACCACGGCCGTCGTACTGCACCGGGACGGCGGTCCGGCCGAGGCCCGGGCGGCCGACGCGGCGAACGCCTCCGCCCGCTCGGGCCTTCCGCTGACGGCGCCGGTCGGGCTGCTCCCCGACCCGGGTGCGCCGTCCCCCTCCCCCGGCGCGCCGACCCCGTCCGGGGTCCCCTCGCCGACCGGGCCGCCCCTCCCGGGCGGGCCGCTGCCCGAGGCGGGCGCCGCGGGCGGTCCGATCGGCTCGGCGGGCGGTTCGGTGGGCGGTTCGGTGGGCGGGGGCGGCGCCGCGTCGAGCACCCCCGTGAACCCCCGGGCGCGCCCGCCCCCGGGTCTCCGGACGCACCCGCCGGCTCCCCCGCCCCGGGCGGCGCGGCGGGCGCCCCTCGCCGGCGCCCGGGCAGCCGTCGGCGCCGGGCGCCCCCGCCTACACGGCCGGCCCGGCGCCGGAAGCCCCCGCCGCCACCTCCACTGCGCGGCGGACCGTGCCCCCGGACCCGAACTACACCTACACGCCCCCGCCGTACACCGCCTCGCCGCCCCCGCCCCCGCCGACCTACACCATCCCGACGAAACCGCCCATCAAGCCGCCGACCCAGCCGGGCGGTCCGCTGCCGGCGCTCGCCCGGCTGTCCAACGGCGGGTCCGTGCTGTACGACCAGGCCTCGCTCGACCAGGCGGGCAACCCGGTGGTCCTGACGTCCGACGACGGCGGCCCCGGCGGGGTCTGGAGGCTGAACCCGCACGCGGAGGGCGGGTACTTCCTCTCCAACGGCGCCACCCGGTACTCCAAGATCCTGGACCTGGAGGAGAGCCGTTCCCAGACGCGGCTGTGGTACGCGCCGACGCCCACCGGCCCGAACCAGATCTGGTCGTTCTTCCCGGTGCCCGGGGGCTATGTGGTGACCGTCGCCCGGGACGCGCAGCGCTGCCTGTCCGCCGCCGGTCCGGGCGTGCCCGCCACGGTGCGCACCTGCGCGGGCTCCGCCGACCAGATCTGGACGGTCTCCGCGGCCTGACGGCCGGGCCCGCGCGGACGGCCGGGGCCGGTCGTCCGCGCAGGCCCACGCCGGGCCCGTTCGGGCCCGACCGGACCCGGCCCGTCAGGCGCGTCAGGCCGGGAGCCAGGAGGGCCAGTGCCGCCGGGCCGGCCCGGCCGGGTGGTCGGCGCCGAGCAGCGGCACCAGGCGCTCGGCCTCCGGCGAGCCGATCGGGGCCAGGATGCCGTGCGCCTCGGCCCAGCAGGCGCGGGCCCGGGCCGGCCGGCCCGACCGCTCCGGGTCACCGGGCCGCTCCGGGTCACCGGGGCGGTGGTCCGCCAGCGCGTCGCCGAGCGCGGCCAGGGCCAGGCCGCGGCCCCGGTGGTCGCCGTCCAGGGTCAGCGCGTCGACCGCGCGCTCCGCCGCCTCGACCGCCTCCGGCCCGCGCCCGGCCGCGCGCAGCGACTCGCCGAGCCGCAGCAGGATCCGGCCGGTGCGCCGGTGGTCGTCCGGGTCGGTCAGGGCGAGCGCGGCCCGCCGGTGGGCGACCGCCTCGTCGGGCCGGCCGAGGTCGTGGGCGATCGAGCCGAGCGAGTCCCGGGCGCGGGCCTCCAGCGCGCGGTCGGCCAGGTCGTGGCCGATGAGCAGGGCCTGGTCGACCACCCGGCCCGCCGCGCCGAACCGGCCCTGCCGGGCGAACGCCCCCGCCAGGTCCAGCAGTTCGGCCGCCAGGGCGCGCCGGTCGCCGATCCGCTGCCGGACGGCGACCGCGGCCGAGAACCCGGCCACCGCCTCGTCCGGGCGGTCGAGGTGGACGAAGCAGGCGGCCAGCGAACCGTGCGCGAGCGCGAGCAGCGGCTCCGGCAGCCCGTGCGCGATGCACAGGTCACGGGCCCGGAGCAGCTCGGCGAGGGCCGACGACGCGGAGCCGACCTCGGCCAGCAGCCGGCCGAGCACCAGGCGCGCCCGGGCCTCCGCGGTACGGCCGCCCTCCTCCAGGGCGGCGCGCAGCAGGGCGTTGGCGGCGTGGCCGAGCGGCCGGGTGGCATGCCCGGAGTCCGCCGACAGGCAGACGCCCAGCAGGAGTTCGGCGAGCCGGTCGAGGCCGGGCGCCGCGTCCGGGGAGCGGTCCGGGAGCTGCGCGCACTGGCGCACCAGCGCCGCGACGCCCACGTAGTGCCCGCCGGCCGGGGAGGCGGTCCGCGCCGTCGGCGACCGGAGCGCGGCCGTCGCCCTGGCGTGGTGGTGGTCCACCAGCCGGGCCAGCGCGCCCGCCCGCTCACCGTCGATCTCCGCCTGATCGCGCGGGCCGCCCGGGCAGACCCGGTCGACCCGCTGGGCGAAGGCCCGCAGCAGGTCGTGGTAGCGGTAGCGGTCGGGGCTAGCCGAGACCTCCAGCATCGAGCAGTCCACCAGGGACTCGGCCAGCGCCTCGGCCTCCGGCTCCGGCCGGTCCAGGACCGCGGCCGCCTCCGCCGCCGACAGGTCCGGCACCTCGGGGACGGCCAACATCCGGAAGGCGCGGGCCTGTTCGGCGTCCAGCAGGTCGAAGCCGAAGCGGAAGGAGGAATCGACGGCGAGGTCCCCGCTGCGCAGCGCGTCCAACCGGTAGCGGTCGCCGCCCAGTTGCTCCACCAGCCGGGCGACGCTCCAGCCGGGGCGGCAGGCCAGGCGCGCCGCGAGGATCCGCACGGCCAGCGGCAACTGCCCGCAGAGCCGGACGAGTTCGCGGGCCGATTCGCCCTCGGCCGCCACCCGCTCGGCGCCGACCACCCGGGTCAGCAGGGTGACCGCCTCCTCGGCGGGCAGCACCGGCAGTTCGGTGAAGCGGGCGTTGGGCAGCGCCCCGATCCGGGTCCGGCTGGTGACCAGGACGGCGCAGCCCGCCCCGCCCGGGAGCAGCGGGCGGACCTGCTCGGCGTCGCGCGCGTTGTCGAGCAGGACGAGGACCCGCCGCCCGGCGAGCAACGACCGGTAGCGGGCCGCCCGTTCGGCCGGGCTCGCCGGGATCGCCTCGCCGGGGACGCCGAAGGAGCGCAGGAAGGCCGCCAGCGCCTCCTCGGGACGGGTCGGGCGGCCGTCCGCGCCGTGCAGGTCGAGGTAGAGCCGGCCGTCCGGGAACTCCTCGGCGAGGCCGTGCGCGACGTGCAGGGCGAGCGCGGTCTTGCCGACCCCGCCCATGCCCGCGACCGCCGCCACGGGCACCCGGTCCGGCTCCAGCAGGGCTGCCCGCACCGCTTCGACCTCCGCCGCCCGGCCGGTGAAGTCGGCGACAGCGGCGGGGAGTTGGTCCGGCCTGAGGACGGCGGATTCCGCCTCCACCGGCGCGCCGGCCTCCGCCGGGGGAGCCTGGACGGGCGCCGGTCCGGCGGGCGCCGCCAGGCTCCCGTCCGCCGCGAGGATCCGCCCGTGCAGGTCGCGCAGCCCGGGGCCGGGGGCCACGCCCAGCTCGGTGCGCAGCCGGCGGTCCGCCGCCCGGTAGACCTCCAGGGCGTCCGCCTGCCGTCCGGAGCGGTACAGCGCGAGCATCAGCAGCTCCGAGAGGCGCTCGCGCAGCGGGTGCTCCTCGGCCAGCGCCGCCAGTTCGGCGACCGACTCGGCCCAGCGCCCGCCCTCGACCTCCGCCTCCAGGCACGACTCCAGGACGGCGAGCCGGCGCTCCTCCCACTCCCGGCGCTGGCGCCGCAGGAAGGGGCCGGGCACCCCGGACATCGGCTCGCCGCGCCAGAGCGCCAGCGCCGTCCGCAGCACGGCGGCCGCCTCGGCGTGCCGCCCCTCGGAGCGCAGCGTCCGCGCCCGGGCCAGCAGTGACTCGCACCGCGCGGTGTCCAGGCCCTCGGGGTCGGCCACCAGCAGGTACCCGCCGCCGAGCGAGGTCAGCGCGTCGGGCCCGAGGACCCGGCGCAGCCGGTGCACATAGGTGCGGATGACGCCGTGCGCGCTGGCCGGCGGCTCCTCGCCCCACAGGTCGTCGACCAGTTGGGCGCCCGACACCTGCCGGCCCGCCCGGAACAGCAGGGCGAGCAGCAGCCCCTGCTGCTGCGGCGAACCGAGCGCCAGCTCCGCCCCGTCCCGCAGGCCGCGCACCGGCCCGAGCACCTCGAACCGCAGCCCTCCCGACCGCGCCTCCCGATCCACCGAACGACTCCCCCCATGTCCGTACAACTCCCCCGTCCGCATGATAACCACCGGCATTCCCGCTGCTCGGCCCCGGTGGAGCGGCGGCGGCGCGGCCGCGGTGGGAGGTTTGACTTCGAGTGGACTCCAACTCGTAGCTTCGACGGGACGACGCACCACGTACGACCAGGGACACGCACGACCAGGGAAACGGAGCACCTCCCATGCACACGAGCAGGAACGACGACGCCGCCGGCACCCGCGAGGAGCGGTTCGAGCGGGGGATGGCCGTCCTCACCTCCGTCGACGGCGAGGCCGGGCGGCGGGTGGTCGAGGGACTCGCCGACATCCACCCCGAACTCGCCCACCAGATCGTCGCCTGGGGCTTCGGCGAGATCTACAGCCGACCCGGACTCCCACCGCGCGACCGGCAGTTGGTCACCCTGGGCATGCTCACCGCGCTCGGCGGCTGCGAGCCGCAGCTGGAGGTCCACCTCAATGCCGCCCTCAACGTCGGCCTCACCCCCACCGAGATCACCGAGGCGCTGCTGCACTCCGCCGCGTACTGCGGCTTCCCCAAGGCCCTGAACGCCACCTTCGTCGCCAGGAGGGTCTTCGGCGAGCGCGGCCTGCTGCCCGTCGGCGAGCACTGACCCCGGCGGACTCCCGGGCCGGGAAAGGTGGTGAGGGACGGGAGGGGCGGCGGCAGACTGACCGCCATGACCGAAGAGGCACGCGAGACGTTCGCGACGTTCAAGAAGGACCTGCTCACCTATCTGCAGGACGCCCGGGACGCCCTGCTGTGGAAGCTCGAAGGGCTCTCGGAGTACGACATCCGCCGGCCGCTGACGCCGACCGGGACCAATCTGCTCGGGCTGGTCAAGCACGCGACGGCGGCGGAAGCCCTGTACTTCGGGGAGGCCTTCGGGCGGCCGTTCGAGGCGCCCCGGCCGTGGATCACCGGGGCCGCCGAGCCGAACTCCGACTTCTGGGCGACCCCGGAGGAGAGCCGGGAGCAGATCGTCGACGGGTACCGCGCGGCCTGCGCGCACGCCGACGCGACGATCGCCGCGCTGGCGCTGGACGCGGTCGGCCGGGTGCCGTGGGGCCGGCGCGCCGAGGTGACGCTGCACCACGGCCTCGTCCACATGACCGCCGAGACCCAGCGGCACGCCGGGCACGCCGACATCGTCCGCGAACTCGTCGACGGCGCGACCGGCCAGCGGCGGGACGGGGAGAACACCGCCCCCGGCGACGAGGCCTGGTGGGCCGGGCACCGGGCCCGGGTCGAACGCGCCGCCCGGGAAGCCGCCGGGGTGCAGCCGGCTCAGGCGTAGTGACGGGCGACGGCGGTGGCCGCGGCCGCGACGGCCTCGCGCAGGCCGGGCGGGCCGAGCACCACGGCCTCCGGGCCCAGCCGCAGGAGGTCCCCGACGGCCACCGCCGTGCTCTCGACGGCGAGGTCGACCTCCACCCAGCCCCCGGCGTCGGGCGGACCCGCGGTGGTCAGGGCCCGGGCGCCGGCGGCGCCGAACTGCATCGGCAGCAGCCTGCGGACCTGCGGGGAGACCCGCAGCCGGGCGGTCTGCTGGTGGAGGGCGGCGGTCAGCCGGCGGGCGGCCTCGGCCCAGTGGGCGGCCAGGTCGAAGCCGGCGGGGCGCTCGAAGGTCTCCTTGGCGACCTCGACGGCGAGCAGCCGGGAGACCCGGTAGGTGCGGGCGGCCGGCTCGGCGGAACCGGCACCCGCCGCACCCGCCGCACCCGCGACCAGGTACCAGATGCCCCCCTTGAGCACGAGGCCCAGCGGGTGCAGCTCCCGGTGCACCTCGCCGCGCCAGCGGCGGTAGTGGACGCGCAGCACCCGCTGCTCCCAGACCGCCCGGGCGACCGGCGCCAGGTGGGCGACCGGGTCGGCGTCGCGGAACCAGGCCGGGGCGTCGAGGTGGAAGCGGTCCTGGATCCGGCGGGTGCGGTCGGCGAGTTCGGCGGGCAGCGCGGCCTGGAGCTTGAGCTGGGCGGTGGTCAGCACGGCGCCGAGCCCGAGGTCGCGGGCCGGTCCGGGGGCGCCGGTGAGGAACAGCGCGTCGGCCTCGGCACCGGTGAGCCCGGTGAGCCGGGTGCGGTAGCCGTCCATCAGCCGGTAGCCGCCCTCGGGCCCCCGGTCGGCGGTCACCGGGACGCCGGACGCGGCCAGCGCCTCGACGTCCCGGTAGACCGTGCGGACCGAGACCTCCAGCTCGGCGGCGAGTTCGCCCGCGGTCATCCGGCCGCGGTTCTGGAGCAGGAGCAGCAGGGCGAGGAGCCGGTCGGCGCGCATGTCCCCATTCTGCCGCCCGTACCTGACAGAAGGTGTCAGGTACCGGCACCAGGGTGGTCACCGAGCGCACGGCACACCCGCCGTACGCCGCCCCGAGCTCCACCCAGAGGACGACCATGAGCGCTTCCACCACCGTCACCGGCGGCTTCGGCTACGCCGACTGGACCGAGACCGCGATCGGCCCGGCGCAGACCCTGCCCCGGCTGGCCCGGGCCTCCGTCGTCAACACCTTCACCGGCGGCATCGAGGCGGCGGCGACCGTCTGCGAGTACGTCCTCGTCTACGCCACCGAGAAGACCGGCGGCTTCACCGGCCTGCAGCAGCTCACCGGCCGGCTGGACGGCCGCACCGGCGGCTTCACCGTGGAGGAGCGCGGCACCTTCGAGGAGGACGGCACCATCCGCTGCGCCTTCGAGGTGGTCCCCGGCACCGCCACCGGCGACCTCGCCGGCCTGCGCGGCACCGGCAGCTACCGCTACCACCCCGGCGAGTCCCCCGTCCCGTACACCTTCTCCTACGAGCTCGGCTGAGCCCGGGCCGGGGGCGCGGGGCCTACGCCAGGCCGGTGAGGAGGGAGACCCGGACGTGCTCCGGGTAGCCGGCGGCGGGCGGGGCGGGGAGGGCGGCGCGCAGGCGGGCGGCGAAGGCCGGCCGCTCGGCGTGGGAGGGGAGCTCCGGGGCGGGGATGGCGGAGTAGACGGCGCCCAGGAGCTGATCGGGGGTCAGGGCGTCCTCGTACGCGATCACCGTCTCCCGCACGTCCGTGTAACCGGCGGCCGTCAACGCGGCGGCGTAGCCCTCGCGTTCGGCGGCGCCGGTGCCGCAGGAGGCGGTGATCGGGCGGCCGAAGTGCTCCTCCAGCGCGCCGCGCAGGGCGCGCGACCAGTCGGTGTCCTGGGCCCAGACCGGCGCGCCGTTGGCGATCACCGCGACCCCGCCGCCGGCGCGGGTGCGCGGGCGCAGGGCGCGGAACAGCTCGTCGGGACGCATCCAGTGCAGGGCGTTGCCGATCACGGTGACGCCGAACGGGCAGTCGCCGGGCAGCAGGGCCGCGAGGGCGGGGACGTCCGCGTCGGTGCCCAGCAGCCACAGGGCGTTGCGCACGCCCACGCGGTCGGCGGCGGCCCGGGCCAGGCCGAGCATGTCCGGCTCCGGGTCCAGGCCGATGACGGTCCGCACGTGGGCGGCGAGCGGCAGGGCGAGCTGGCCGGTGCCGCAGCCGAGGTCGAGGGCGAGATCGCCGATGCCGGGGTGGGCGTCCAGGCCGAAGGTGCGGACCAGGGCGTCGAGGACGGCCGGCGGATAGCCGCGGCGGTACTCGGCGTAGTGGGCGGCGACCTCGCCGGAGAAGTCCGGGCGGGCGGGAAGGGGGGAGGTGGTGGTCATGGCCGGATACCTGCCCACCCGGTCCCGGCGCAGTCGGCCGATCGCTGTGGGCGGACGGCCTGCGGCGGACGGATCCGCCGCAGGCCGCGGACCACGGGCCGGGCGCGCTCAGACCTCAGCGGGCGCGCTCAGACCTCGACGGGCGGCTCGGACATGATGCGGCGCACCTCGACCGGCATCTCGAGCGGCCTGCCCTCCGGTCCGGGGGCGGCGGAGACCTTGGCCGCGATCTCGACCGCGCGCGACTCGCCGTCGCAGTCGACGATCCACCAGCCGGCCACCCACTCCTTGGTCTCCCCGAACGGACCGTCGGAGACCACCGGCGCGCCGTCACCGCCCCCGCGGACGATCCGGGCGGTCGCCGGCGCGTCCAGGCCCTGGGCGTCGACGAGTTCACCGGTGCCGGCGAGTTCGACGTTGAGGTCCCGCATGTACTGGACGTGGACCCGGATGTCCTCGCCCGGCCACTCCTCGACCTTCGGGAAGTCGACGTCCTTCTCACTGAACTGCATCAGCAGCATGTACTTCATCGTTCACTCCTTCGTCGACCGCAGGCTCTCACAGGAGGTCGGAGCACGCCGGGTGTTCTCGGCATCCCGGCGGAAATTCCGGCCGGGGACGTCCGCGGTTCCCCCGGCGGACCCCGGAGCGACGCCGTTGACCGGGCCCTGAGCGGCACCTAGGGTCGGGATCCGTGCAGCGATACGACTGGCTGAAGAAGATTCAGCGCATGGACCCGGAGACCGAGTTCACCGAGATCTACCGGATCAGCAGCTGGTACGAGTTCCCCTGGGACTACACCCAGTCGCTCGGCTTCGCGCTCTACCGCACCTACGCCGTCCCCAGCATCGGCCGACTGCTCGCGCGGACCGGCGAGTTCACCGGGCGCACCCAGAAGCGGTACGACGACACCGTGCTGATCCTGGAGGCGGTGATCGAGCACGGCTTCGACTCCTCGCGGGGGCGCGAGGCGATCCGCCGGATGAACCAGATGCACCGCCGGTACGCCATCACGAACGACGACTTCCGGTACGTGCTCGCCACCTTCGTGGTGACGCCCAAGCGCTGGCTGGACGACTACGGCTGGCGCCGTCTGTCCCCGCACGAGATCCGGGCGGCGGTCAACTACTACCGCGAGCTGGGCCGGCACATGGGCCTGAGCGGCATCCCGGAGACGTACGAGGAGTTCGAGCGGCTGCTCGACGACTACGAGCGCGAGCACTTCGCCTTCGACCCGGGCAGCCGGGCGGTCTCCGACGCCACGCTCGGCCTGATGGCCTCCTGGTACCCGGCGCCGGTGCGGCCGTCGATGCGGATCTCCTCGGTCTGCCTGCTCGACGACCCGCTGCGCGAGGCCTTCGGCTACCCGGCCCCGCCGGCCGCGCTGCGCCGCGCCGTCCGGGCGGGGATGCGGCTGCGCGGGCGCTTCGTGCGGCTGCTGCCGCCGCGCCGCAGGCCGCACCTGGGCCGGGACGGGTGGCAGGTGCGCAGCTACCCCGGGTATCCGTACGGCTATCGGATCGGCGACCTGGGGACCTTCGAGGAGAAGGGCGCCACCGGCTCCTCCCCGGGAGGCTGCCCGTTCCCGCACGCCCCGGCGGCCGGGGACGGCGCCGAACACGGCGGCTGACATGCGTCGGGCGGCGGACGGGAGCGAGATCCCGTCCGCCGCCCGCCGAGGTGGTGCCTACAGCGTGCCGGCGACAGCCGTGCCCGCGTGGCTGCCCGGCAGGGAGTCGGTGGCGAGGGCCTGCGGGACGCTCCATCCGCCGGTGGCGGAGCGCGTGGTGGTCAGCACCCGGTTGTCGGCGGTGTCGACGGCGAAGCGGACGTCGGCGTCGACGCCGGCGGCGCTGATCCCGGTCGCGGTGACCTGGCCGAGGACGCCGCCCAGCGAGCGGAAGGGCTGCCAGGTGCCGTCCACGAAGCGGATCGTGTGCTGCACGGCGCCGTTGTCGGTGACGGCTGCGAGGTTGACGGCGTCGCCCTGGCGGGCCAGCGCGACGGAGGTGACCGGGGCGGTGGCACCGGCCGCCGCCTCGACGGAGCCCCAGGCGCCCCAGTTGCCGTCGGCGAGGCGCACGGTGTGGTAGACCTTCCCGCCCGAGACGGCGGCGATCTGGAGGTCGCCCGCGGTGCTCGCGACGGCGAGCGAGGTGATGCCGTTCAGCGGGCCGGTGGCGTCGAAGACCCGGCCGAAGCCCGCCCAACTGCCGGCCGCGTTGCGGACGGTGTGGAACAGCTGCCCGTCGGCGAGGACGAGGACGTGCAGGTCGGCGCCGATCGACGCGGCCGCCACCCGGGTGATCCCGCCCAGGTCCCCGACACCGGTGTTGAGGTCGCCGAAGCCGGCCCAGGTGCCGTTCGCGCTGCGGATGGTGTGGTACAGGTGGCCGTTGCCGCCCTGCGCGAGGACGTGCGTCTCGCCGTTGATGCCGGCCACCGCCGAGGTGCGCACGCCGCCGATGTTGCCGGCCTTGGCCTGGACGTCCTCGTAGGAGGTCCAGCTGCCGTCCTGGAGGCCGGTCGCCTGGTACAGGTTGGCGCCGCCCCGGACCAGCGCCCGGGTCTTCCAGCCGGGCGTGGACAGCCGGACCTGCTCGATCCAGCCGGCCAGGTCGTCGACCCGGGCGTCCACGGTGCCGGTGCGGGTCTCGGTGCTGCCGAAGCAGCCGCCCTGCCAGGAGCGGGAGGCGACGGCGACCAGCTCGGCCGCGCCGCCGCTCGTCTCGCGGAGCACCGGCGCGCCGGTGTCGCCCTTGCAGACCGAGGCGCCGTCGATGCCGGTGGTGTCCAGGGCGGTGGGGCGCACCGCGTCGACCTTGAAGACGCCGCTGTGGAGCCGGAGCGGGGACCACTCGGTCTTGGTGCGGCCGTAGCCGGGCACCCGGAGCTGCTGGCCGGCGGTCGGCGCGGTCGAGGCGACCTTGACCGGGGCGATGCCGTCCACCGGGGTGGCCAGCCGCGCCAGGACCAGGTCACGCGTCCTGCCGGGCTCCGGCAGCAGCTCGCTGACCTCGGTGGTCACGCCCTGGCCGGTGGCGGTCAGGTCGGTGCGGCCGACGGTGACGGTGGTGCGCCACTTCGGGGCGCCGGCCACCACGGTCCCCGGCTGGGCGGGGTCGTCGGTGAAGCAGGACGCCGCCGTGACGATCCAGCTCCGGTCGACGAGGGCTCCGGTGCAGGAGCGGAGGTTGTCACCGATGGCGATCCGCGCGGTGTACGCGTACGAGCCGTCGGCGGACGGGGTTCCGGTCACGGCACCGGCCGGGGCGGCCGAGAGGTTGACGAGCGTACCGATCGCCGCGGCCGCGGTCAGCGACCCGAGCAGGCGGGCGGAACGGCGACGAGCCGTGGACATTTCCTTCTCCTCTTCTGCATGGTGGAGCGAATTCATTCGTCCAGGAATTGGCAGCAGACAGCCCGGCAATGCAGAAGGACAGGGGGAATCGCCCCGACAGAGCGCCATCGCACCCGAGCAGGGGTCGACCACACATCTCCCCCGATTGCCACCGTGGACCGACCAGTCACATTGATACCACCAGCACGGGGCCGTTTCCGAGGGGCTGCGGACAAAAACTTCGTACACCCCGATGATCCGTCAGGAAGTGTACGATTTGAACCGGTTGACACCGCCATCCACCGAATCGGGCGGCGTGATTCGGGGGCAAATTCAAGCCACCGGACAATTTCTCGCCAATCCCCCACCCCGCCTGTTTATTCGTCGATCGTACGGGTACGTACGGCAGATCGACGATGAAGGCCCGCCACCGGGCGTACCGGTGGCGGGCCTTCGGCGTTCCCGGGCGGGGAGGAGCTACGCCCCGGTGAGGTGGCGCAGCAGCGGGCCGGGGTCGTGACTGCCGCAGGCGGTGCGGACGGCGGCGTCATGGGCGGCGGCGAGGGCGTCGAGCCGGGCGAGGCGGGTGAGGCCGAGCCGGGAGAGGTGCGCGGTGATGCGGCGGCGGTCCTGCTCGTCCTGGCGGCGGTAGACCCAGCCGGCCTCGGCGAGGGCGTCGACGATCCGGCTGAGGCTGGCCTGCGGGATCAGCAGCGCCTGGGCGAGCTCGCCCATCGAGCGGCCGGCTCCCTCGGTGAGGGCGCGCATGACGCGCCACTGGTCCAGGGTGCAGCCCTCGGCCTCCAGGCGGGCGGCGAGGTCGCGGGCGAGGCGGCGCTGGGCGATGGTGAGGAGCTCGATCAGCAGGGGCTGGTCGGTGGCGACGGCGGCGGGGGTGGTCGCGGGGGTGGTGGCTGCTGGTGTCATGGCCGTGTCTCTTTTCCCCGTCGCCGGTCCCGGTCGCCGGCCCGGTCGTCCTGTCCTCGTTTGGCCGGATCGGCTGCCATGACGATACTCGCAAGCGATGAGCGCCGAGGTGAAGCTGCTGGAGCCGCTCGACGCGCGGTACCTCCCCCGGGAGGCGCCGGCGCTGCGGGTGGGCCTGGTCGTGCCGCAGTCCGGGCCGCTCGGCCTGACCGGGCCGTCGGCGCTGGACGGAGCGCTGCTGGCCGCGCACGAGGTGAACGCGGGCGGCGGGGTGCGCGGGCTGCCGCTGGAGCTGGTGCTGGTGGACGGCGGCGGCGCCCCGGCGACGGTGGCGCGGGAGGTGGCACTGCTGCTGGACGCCGGGGCGGTGGACGCGGTGGCCGGCTGCCACTCCAGCGATGTGCACCGGGCCGTGGAGGCGGTCACCACCGGGCGGACGGCGTACGTGTACACGCCGCCGCACGAGGGCGGCGACCGGCTGCCGGGCGTGTTCTGCACCGGGGCGGACCCGGCACGGCAGCTGAACGGGGTGGTGGAGCGGCTCACCGCGCGGCACCGGCTGCGCCGGTGGGCGCTGGTCGGCAACGACTACATCTGGCCGTACGCGGTGCACCGGGCGGCCGGGGAGGCGGTGGCCCGGGCCGGGGCGCGGGTGGTGCTGGAGCGGCACCTGCCGTTCGGGGCGGCGGAGCGGGCGCTGGAACCGCTGCTGGACGCGCTGCGCGCGCAGCGGGCGGACGCGGTGCTGCTGAGCCTGATCGGCGCCGACCTGGTGCGGTTCAACCGGGCGCTGCGCCGCAGCGGCCTGGACCGCCGGCTGGTGCGGCTGTCCGGCGCGCTGGAGGAGAACAGCCTGCTGGCGTACGGCGGGGACGGCACCGGCACGCTGTACGCCGCGATGCCGTCGTTCGCGTCCCTGGCCGAGGAACGGCGGGTGCGGCTGGCGGAGCAGCACCGGGCGGTGTTCGGGCCGTACGCGCCGGTGCTGGACGCCTACGCGGTCGGGTTGTACGACGGGCTGCACCTGCTGGCGGCGCTGGCGGCGCGCGGGGAACTGGTCGCGGACGGCGGGCTGGGGCGGGCGGCGGCGCGGCTGCTGCGCGGGGACGGCGCGGCGGTGCGGCGGGCCTGGTCGCGGGCGCCGCTGGGGCCGGCCCGCGACGGGGTGCACCTGGCGCGGGCGGAGGGACTGGGCTTCACCGTCCTGCCCTGACCGTACCGACGCCGACACAGGCAGCCACCTGCGGCGAAACCCTTCCATTTGGAAATAACTGGCTCTAGGGTCTCCCCCACCACCTCGGGTCGCCCCGCCTCGGGTCGTCACGGAAGAGAGCCCCCCACATGTCCGAAGCACCCGCCTCCCCCGCCGGCATCGAGAGCTACGGCTACCAACAGGAGCTGCGCCGCTCGCTGCGGTTCACCGACCTGCTGGTCTACGGCCTGGTCTTCATGGTGCCGATCGCCCCCTTCGGCATCTTCGGCAGCGTCTTCCAGGGCTCGGGCGGCATGGTCGCCCTCGCCTACGCGCTCGGGATGGTGGCGATGATGTTCACCGCCCTCTCCTACGCGCAGATGTCCCGGGCCTTCCCGATGGCCGGCTCGGTGTACACCTACGCCGGACGCGGCATCGCGGCGCCGGTCGGCTTCCTGTCCGGCTGGATGATCCTGCTGGACTACGTGCTCGTCCCCGGCCTGCTCTACCTGATCGCCGGCGTGGCGATGAACTCACTGGTGCCGGCGGTGCCGGTGTGGCTGTGGCTGGTCGGCTTCGTGCTGCTCAACACCGCGGTCAACTACCTGGGCGTCGAGATGACGTCCAAGGTCAACAAGGCCATGCTGATCGGCGAACTCGTCGTGCTGGTGGTGTTCATCGGCTTCGGCGTGGCGGCGCTGGCCTCCGGCAAGGGCCGCGGCTTCGACTTCACCCCGGTCTACAACTCGCAGACCTTCTCCTGGAGCCTGGTGTTCGGCGCGGTGTCGGTGGCGGTGCTGAGCTTCCTCGGCTTCGACGGCATCTCCACCCTCTCCGAGGAGAACCGGGACTCCACCAAGGCCATCGGCCGGTCGATGATCGCCGCGCTGCTGCTGGCCGGCTCGCTGTTCATCGTGCAGACCTGGATCGCCTCGCTGCTCGTCCCGGACCCCGCCGCGCTGATCGCCGACGGCGACCCGGACGGCACCGCCTTCTACGACGCGGCGCGCGTCGCCGCCGGCGGCTGGCTGGCCACCGTCACCGCCGCCGCGACCGCCGTGGCCTGGGGCTTCGCCAACTCCCTGGTGGCCCAGGCGGCCACCTCGCGGCTGCTGTTCGCGATGGCCCGCGACCGCCAGCTGCCCGCCTTCCTCGCCAAGGTCCACCCGCGCCACCGCGTCCCGGTCAACGCGACCCTGCTGACGGCCGGCGTCTCGCTCGTCCTCGGCCTCTACACCGCCTCGCGCGAGGACGGCATCACGCTGCTGTCCACGCTGGTCAACTTCGGCGCGCTGACCACCTTCCTCGTCCTGCACGTGTCCGTCGTGGTGCACTACGTGTTCCGCCGCCGCAGCCGCGACTGGTGGCGTCACCTCATCGCCCCGGCCCTCGGCTTCGCGATCCTCGCGTACGTGGTGATCAACGCCGACATCGCCGCCCAGCGGCTCGGCTTCGTCTGGCTGGCGATCGGCGGGCTCGTCCTGACCGGGCTGCTGCTGTCCGGCCGCCGCCCGAACCTGGCGGCGGTGTCCGCCGACGCGACCCCCGACTCCTCCCCCCGCAAGGAGAACCAGTGAACCTGCCCGACGTCGTCACCCTCTCCCCCACCCCCGACGACTACGCCTACACCTTCGGCGGACGCGCCCCGCTGGTGACCGTCCGGCCCGGCACGGTGGTCGAGCTGACCACCGAGGACTGCTTCGGCGGCCGGGTCCGCGGCTTCGCCGACCTGCCGAGCGCGGTCTGCGCGTTCCCCTACCTCAACCCCGTCACCGGGCCGATCGCGGTGGCCGGCGCCGAGCCCGGCGACACCCTGGCCGTGCACTTCGTGGAGATCACCCCGGCCCGCGACTGGGGCGTCTCCAGCACCTTCCCGCACTTCGGCGCGCTCACCGCCACCCACACCACGGCGATGCTGCACGCCCCGCTGGAGGAGCGGGTCTGGGTCTACGAGCTGGACACGGCGGCCGGCGTCTGCCGCTTCCGGGCCCGCAACAGCGACTTCACCGCCGAACTCCCGCTGGACCCGATGCACGGCACGGTCGGCGTCGCCCCGGCCGGCGGCGAGACCCTGCTGTCGATCACCCCGGGCGCGCACGGCGGCAACCTCGACACCCCCGAGATGCGGGCCGGCACCACCGCCTACTTCGGCGTCAACGTGCCCGGCGGACTGCTCGCCATCGGCGACGGCCACGCCCGCCAGGGCGAGGGCGAGGTGTGCGGGACGGCGGTCGAGACGGCGATGCGCACCACGGTGGTGGTCGACCTGATCAAGGGCGGCGGGCCGGCCTGGCCCCGGCTGGAGAACGACCGGTACCTGATCTCCACCGGTTCGGCCCGGCCGCTGGAGGACGCCTTCCGGATCAGCCAGCACGACCTCGTGTGCTGGAGCGGGGAGTTGCTCGGCCTGGACGTGCTGGACGCCTACCAGCTGGTCAGCCAGGCCGGCCTGGCCCCGGCGGCCAACGTGTGCGACACCAACTACACGATGGCCGCCAAGCTGCCCAAGTCCCTGCTGGGCCGCACCCGGGCGTACGACGGCCTGCACGACCGGCTCCGGGAGACCGCCGCCACCTACCTGCGCGGCCGTTGAAGAGCGGTCAGGTTCCCTGCACAACGGTGTTCTGATTGGCGGTGAGCAGCCACCGGCCACCCTCCTTGGCCATGACGTACAGCGGGCTGCCCTCCTCCCCGATCTGCCCGCCGTCGCCGTCGAGGTAGCGCTGGCGCACCTTGACGGCGGCGACGTCGGGCCGGATGAAGATCACGTGCACCACCTCGTAGGTGGCCGTGTGGCCGCTCTCCGCGAAGGCCCCGGGCAGCACCGTGCGGGTGAACGCGGCGATCTCGTCGCGGCCGCGCAGGAGCTTGCCGTGGCCGGTGGTCCAGATCGCGTCCGCCCGGAAGAGGCCGACGAACTCCTCGACGAGCTCGTTGACCTGCGCGTGCTGGACGGTGGCGACCACCTGCCGGATGGCGGCGATCTCGGCCTCGGCGGAACCGGCGTTCATGAGAGCGTTCGTGATGGCGTTCATGACGGCCATGATGGAATCTCAAGCCGACTTGAGGTCAAGCCCGGACGCCCTCGGGGCTTGAAGCTGCCGCAACGGCAGCCTCTACCGTCCTGACCAGGGCCGGACGGACCGGCCCGGCGAGAGACGTGAGGGAGAGCGGAATGGCTGGCTGGCCGATCGCCGAGGTCGCCCGGATGTCCGGGGTGACGGCCCGGACGCTGCGGCACTACGACGAGATCGCGCTGCTGCCGCCCGCCCGGATCGGCGCCAACGGCCACCGCTACTACGAGGAACCGGAGCTGCTGCGGCTCCAGCAGATCCTCGTGCTGCGGGCGCTCGGCCTGGGGCTGTCCGAGATCGGCCGCGTCCTGGCCACCCGGGTGGACGAGCTGGAGGCGCTGCGCGGCCACCACCGCCGGCTGCTCGCCGAGCGCGACCGCCTCGAGGAGCTGGCCGCCACGGTCGCCCGCACGATCACCGATCTGGAGCGATCCAGGAAGGACGGTACGACCATGACCGCGATCAACCGGCCCGAGAACCTCTTCGAGGGGATCCGGGCGGCCGACTACGACGAGGGCGTGAGCGCGTTCCCCGAGCTGGCCGAGGCCACCCGGCGGGCCACGGCGGAGCTGAGCCCGGAGGAGGTCGAGGCGGGCCAGCGCGAGCGCACCGCGCTGATGATCCGGCTCGCCGAGCTGATGGCCGCCGGCCTGCCGGTCGACGCCGAGGCGGTGCAGGCCGAGATCGCCGCGCAGTACCGGGCGCTCACCTCCATCCAGCCGGTCTCGCCGGCGGACTTCCGGGCGATGGGGCAGGCCTGCGTGGAGAACGAGCCGTGGCGGGCGGCGTACGAGTCGATCGCCCCCGGGCTGGCCGAGTACCAGCGGGACGCGATCGAGGCGTACGCGGCGGCGCTGCCCTCCTGAGCGGCCCCGCCGGGGGCCGGGCGGGCGCGAGCGGGTGGACGGGACCCGCTCGCGCCCGCCTCCGCGCCCACCCGAACGGGTGATCTAGTCTGGTGGGGTGACTCTTCTCGTTCGCCGCCGCCACGTGGACCTGCTCCGCGTGACCAGCATGTCCTGTCGACGCTCCGGCTGAACCTCGTACCCCTTCACCCTCAGCGCGGCCCGCAGCGGCCGCGTCCCCCCTCCCGGCCCCGGGCACTGCCGCCGCACCAGGCGCGTCCCCGGTGTTCCCGGTCACCACCGGAGCCGGCCGGGACGAGACCCAGCGGATGTCACCCATGACGCAGCAGGACCACCCCGTCAACCCCGTCGAGGCCCACGCCGAGACTCCCCTCGACGCCCTTCCGGTGATCGACCTCTCGCTCGCCGGCGGCAGCCCGGCGGACCGCACCCGCCTGCACGACGGGCTCCGCACCGCGGCCACCCGCGTCGGCTTCTTCCAGCTGGTCGGCCACGGCGTCACGCCGGCCGAGACCACCGCCCTGACCGACGCCATGCGGGCCTTCTTCGCCCTCCCCGAGGCCGACCGCCTCGCCGTCGCCAACCTGCACTCCCCGCACTACCGCGGCTACACCCGCACCGGCGACGAGCGCACCGGCGGCAGCCGGGACTGGCGCGACCAGCTCGACATCGGCGCCGAGCTGCCCCCGCACGTGCCCGCCCCCGGCGAGCCCCCGTACTGGTGGCTGGAGGGCCCCAACCAGTGGCCGGCCGCGCTCCCGGAGCTGCGGACCGCCGCCCTGGCCTGGATCGACCGGCTCGGCGCGGTCGCCCGCACGCTGCTGCACGAACTCCTCGCCGCGATCGGCGCCCGCCCCGACTTCTACGACCCCGCCTTCGCCGGCCACCCGCACCTGCGGCTCAAGCTGGTCCGCTACCCGGGCACCGCTCCCGACGGAGCCGCCCAGGGCGTCGGCGCGCACAAGGACTACGGCTTCATCACGCTGCTCCTCCAGGACACCGTCGGCGGCCTCCAGGTGGAGCGCCCGGACGGCACCTTCCTGGACGTCCCGCCGCTGGAGGGCGCCTTCGTGGTCAACCTCGGCGAGCTGCTGGAGGTCGCCACCGACGGCTACCTCAAGGCCACCAGCCACCGCGTGGTCAGCCCGCCCGGCGCCCGCGAGCGCTTCTCCGTCCCGTTCTTCTACAACCCGCGCCTCGACGCCCACATCGAGCCGCTGGACTTCCCGCTCGCCCACCACGCCCCCGGCGCCACCCAGGACCCGGCCAACCCGCTCTACGCCGATTTCGGAATGAACGAGTGGAAGGGCTACACGCGGGCCCACCCCGAGGTCACCCGCCGCCACCACCCCGACCTCGCCGCCTGAGCACCGCCCCACCCCACACCCCAAACCCCAGACGCCACACGCCGCGCCCCGCACCGGGCCCGTGCTCCCCGCCGGAGCGCGGGCCCGGGCCGCGTCCGGGGCGTGGACCCGGTGGAACAGTGGTGTCACACTGCTGGTGTCACAGCGACGGTGCCACGGACAGGGAGGCGGGGGTGGAGGTGCGGCTGACGGTGGACGAGTTGGCGGCGCGGGCGGGGGTGACGGTGCGGACGGTGCGGTTCTACGGGACGAAGGGGCTGCTGCCGCCGCCGGTGCTCGGGGCCCGCCGGGTGGGGTGGTACGGGGCGGAGCACCTGGACCGGCTGGGGCTGATCGAGGAGCTGCAGCGGCAGGGACTGACGCTGGCCGCCGTCGAGCGGTACCTGGCCCGGCTGCCGCGGGACTCCACGCCGCTGGACCTGGCGATCCACCGGGCGCTGGTGGCGTCGTGGACGCCGGAGGTGCCAAAGGAGGCGGGCCGGGAGGAGGTGGAGCGGCGGGCCGGGCGGCGGCTGTCCGAGGAGCAGGTGGACCGGCTGGCCGCGATGGGGGCGCTGGAGCGGACGGCGGACCCGGAGGTGTTCCGGGTGGACCCGGGGCTGCTGCCGCTGGGCGTGCGGATCCTGGACGTGCCGATCCCGCTGGAGACGCTGCTGGCGGCGCGCGCGGTGGTGGTGGAGCACAGTCGGGCGACGGCGCGGGAGCTGCACCGGCTGTTCCGGGAGACGGTGTGGAAGCCGTACCGGGAGAGCGAGCCCGCGCCGGACGACGTGGAGCGGATGAAGGCGCTCACCGACCACATCCAGCCGATGGTGGCGCAGGCGCTGGTGAGCGCGTTCCAGCGGTCGTTGCGGGAGGAGCTGGGCGAGGCGGCCGCGGAGGAGCGACGGGCCGCCCCGCCCGGGTGAGGGACGCGCGGGACCAGCGGGACAGAAGGACCAGCAGGACGCGCGGGACCGGCGGGATCAGTCGGTGAAGGTGCGGCCCTCCGCGGCGATGCGCTCCAGCAGCGCGGGCGGCGCGAACCGCTCCCCGTACGCGGCGGCGAGCTCGCGGGCGCGCGCCGCGAAGCCGGCCGGGCCGCCCGGGTAGCCGTTGATGTACTGCAGGACGCCGCCGGTCCAGGCCGGGAAGCCGATGCCGAGGATGGAGCCGACGTTGGCGTCCGCGACCGAGGTGAGCACGCCCTCCTCCAGGCAGCGCACCGAGTCCAGGGCCTCGCTGAACAGCATCCGCTCCTTGAGGTCCTCGAACGGGACGGAGACCTCCGCGCGCGTGAAGTGCTCGCGCAGGCCCGGCCAGAGGCGGCCGCGCACGCCGTTCTCGTCGTACTCGTAGAAGCCGGCGCCGCCGCTGCGGCCGGTGCGGCCGAACTCGTCGACCATCCGGTCCACCACCGCGTCCGCCGGGTGGGCGGTCCACTCGCCGCCGGCCTCCTCGACGGCGCGCCGGTACTCGTCGCGGATCCTGCGCGGCAGGGTGAGGGTCAGCTCGTCGAGCAGCGAGAGCACCTTGGCCGGGTAGCCGGCCTGGGCGGCGGCCTGCTCGACGCTGGCCGGCTCGACGCCCTCGCCGATCATCGCGACGCCCTCGTTGACGAACTGGCCGATCACCCGCGAGGTGAAGAAGCCGCGCGAGTCGTTGACCACGATCGGGGTCCGACCGATCTGCCGGACCAGGTCGAAGGCGCGGGCCAGCGCCTCGTCCCCGGTCTGCGGGCCGCGGATGATCTCCACCAGCCGCATCCTGTCGACCGGCGAGAAGAAGTGCAGCCCGATGAAGTCGGCGGTGCGCCGCACGCCCTCGGCGAGCAGGCCGATCGGCAGGGTGGAGGTGTTGGAGCAGAGCAGGGCGTCGGGCGCGACGACGCCCTCGATCTCCTGGAACACCTTGTGCTTCAGCTCGGGGTTCTCGAAGACCGCCTCGATCACCGCGTCGCAGCCGGCCAGGTCGGCGGCCTCGGCGGTGGGGGTGATCCGGGCGAGCAGCTCGTCGCGCTGCGCCCCGGTGCTGCGCCCGCGCGCCACCGCCTTCGCCAACAGGCCCTCGGAGTAGGCCTTTCCGCGCTCGGCGGCCTCGATGGTGACGTCCTTGAGCAGCACCTCGATGCCGGCCTTGGCGCAGGCGTGGGCGATGCCGGCGCCCATCATGCCCGCGCCGAGCACGGCGACCTTGCGCACCGTCCGCTTCTCCACCGAAGCGGGCCGTCCGGCACCGGAGTTGACCGCCTGGAGGTCGAAGAACAGCGCCTGGATCATGTTCGTGCCGGTCTGCCCGCAGGCCAGCTCGGTGAAGTAGCGGGCCTCGATCACCATCGCGGTGTCGACGTCCACCTGGGCGCTCTCGACGGCGGCCGCGAGCACGTTGCGCGGCGCCGGATAGGGGGCGCCGGCCAGCTGCTTGCGCAGGTTGGCGGGGAAGGCGGGCAGGTTGGCGGCGAAGGCCGGGGTGCTGGGGGTGCCGCCGGGGATCCTGTACCCCTTGACGTCCCAGGGCTGGACGGGCGCCGGGTTCGCCTCGATCCAGGCCCGCGCCCGGGCGGACAACTCCTCGGGGGTGTCCACGAGTTCGTGCACCAGACCGTGTTCGAGGGCCTGCGCCGGGCGGTACTGGCGGCCCTCCAGCAGGAACTTCAGCAGCGCGTCGGTGATGCCGAACAGCCGGACGGTGCGGACGATCCCGCCGCCGCCGGGGAGCAGGCCGAGGGTGACCTCGGGCAGGCCGATCCGGCTCGCGGGGGTGTCCAGCGCGATCCGGTGGTGACAGGCGAGGGCCAGCTCCAGCCCGCCGCCGAGCGCGCTGCCGTTGACCGCGGCGACGACCGGCCTGCCGAGCGTCTCCAGGGTGCGCAGGGCGCGCTTGATCCGCATCGACTTCTCGAAGACGGCGGCGGCGTCCTCGGGGCGGGCGGCGGAGAGCATCCGCAGGTCGCCACCGGCGAAGAAGGTCCTCTTGGCGGAGGTGACGACCACGCCGCGCAGCCCGCCGTCGGCGGCGAGGCCGGCCAGCCGGGCGACGACGGCCTCGAAGTCGGCGGTGAAGGCCTCGTTCATGGTGTTGACGGACTGGGTGGGGTCGTCGAGGACGAGGGTGACCACGCCGTCCTGGTCCTGCTCCCAGCGGATGGTGGTGGTGTCGCTCATGGGTTCGGCTCTCCGGAGGAGGTGAGGAGGAGGACGGGGGTCAGACGCGCTCGACGACGGTGGCGATGCCCATCCCGCCGCCCACGCAGAGGGTGGCCAGGCCGTAGCGCAGGTCGCGCCGCTCCAACTCGTCGACGAGGGTACCGATCAGCATCGCGCCGGTGGCGCCCAGCGGGTGGCCGAGGGCGATCGCGCCGCCGTTGACGTTCACCTGCTCCGGGGAGAAGCCCATCTCGCGGACGAAGCGCAGGGCGACGGCGGCGAAGGCCTCGTTGATCTCGACCAGGTCGATGTCGGCGGCGGTCAGCCCGGCCCTGGCGAGCGCCTTGCGGGTGGCGGGCGCGGGACCGGTGAGCATGATGGTCGGCTCGGAGCCGGAGACGGCGGCGGAGACGATCCGGGCGCGCGGCCGCAGCCCGTAGCGCTCGCCGACCTCGCGGTTGCCGATGGCGACCAGGGCGGCGCCGTCGACGATGCCGGAGGAGTTGCCGGCGTGGTGGACGTGGTCGATGGCCTCCACCCAGTGGTACTTCTGCAGGGCGACCGCGTCGAAGCCGCCGGCCTCGCCGATGGCGGCGAAGGAGGGCTTGAGCCCGGCGAGCGTCTCGACGGTGGTGCCGGGGCGGATGAACTCGTCGCGCTCCAGCACCACCAGGCCGCTGCGGTCGCGGACCGGCACGACCGAGCGGTCGAACAGGCCGTCGGCCTGGGCCTTGGCGGCGCGGGCCTGGGACTCGGCGGCGAAGGCGTCGACGTCGGTGCGGGAGAAGCCCTCGATGGTGGCGATGAGGTCGGCGCCGATGCCCTGCGGCACGAAGTTGGTCTCGTAGGCCGTCATCGGGTCCGCGAACCAGGCGCCGCCGTCGGAGGCCATCTTCACCCGGGACATCGACTCGACCCCGCCGGCCAGGACGAGGTCCTCCCAGCCGGAGCGGACCTTGGCGGCGGCCAGGTTGACGGCCTCCAGGCCGGAGGCGCAGAAGCGGTTCTCCTGGACGCCGGCGACCGTGTCGGGCAGGCCGGCGGCGATGGCGGCGATCCGGGCGATGTCGGAGCCCTGGTCGCCGACCGGGCTGACCACGCCGAGCACGATGTCGTCGATCGCCGCCGGGTCCAACTCGGGGAAACGGCGGCGGATCTCGTGGATCAGGCCGACGACCAGGTCGATCGGCTTGGTGCCGTGCAGCGAGCCGGTGGCCTTGCCCCGGCCGCGCGGGGTGCGGATCGCGTCGTAGACGTACGCTTCGGTGGTCACGGTGGGGAGCCTTTCGGGGCAGGGGGTCGGACGCCTGGGATCGGGTGCCGGGGATCAGTCGAGGAGGGAGCGGCCCACGATCTCCTTCATGATCTCGGTGGTGCCGCCGTAGATGGTCTGGATGCGGCCGTCGGTGAACGCCCGGGCCACCGGGTACTCGGCCATGTAGCCGTAGCCGCCGTGGAGTTGGAGGCAGCGGTCGGCGGTGCGCTTCTGCAGCTCGGTGGCCCACCACTTGGCCATCGAGGCGTCCGCCGGGGTGAGCGCGCGGCGGTTGTGCTCGGTGATGCAGCGGTCGACGAACGCCCGGGTGACGGCGCACTCGGTGGCCAGTTCGGCGATCTCGAAGCGGACGTGCTGGAGCTTGGCCAGCGGCCGGCCGAACGCCTCGCGCTGCTTGACGTAGGCGGTGGTGATCTCGACCAGGTGCTCGGCCCCGGCGATCGCGGACGCGGCGATGGTGAGCCGCTCCTGGGCGAGGTTGCGCATCAGGTACAGGAAGCCCTGGTTCGGCTCGCCGAGCAGGTTCTCCTTCGGGACGCGGACGTCCTGGAAGAACAACTCGGCGGTGTCCTGGGCCTTCTGGCCGATCTTGTCGAGGTTGCGGCCGCGCTCGAAGCCGGGCATGCCGCGCTCGACGACCAGCAGGCTCAGGCCGTGCGCGCCGCCCTCGGGGGTGGTGCGGGCGACCACGACCACCAGGTCGGCGAGGATGCCGTTGGAGATGAAGGTCTTGGCGCCGTTGAGCAGGAAGTGGTCGCCCCGGTCCACCGCCCGGGTGCGGATGCCCTGGAGGTCGGAGCCGGTACCGGGCTCGGTCATCGCGATGGCGGTGATCAGCTCGCCGGTGCAGAAGCCGGGCAGCCAGCGGCGCTTCTGCTCCTCGGTGGCGAGCGAGGTGAGGTAGGGGCCGATGATGTCGTTGTGCAGGCCGAGCGCCAGGCCAAAGGCGCCGGCCCGGGCGAACTCCTCGGCCAGCACGGCGGCGTAGCGGAAGTCGGCGGTGCCCCCGCCCCCGTACTCCTCGGGGACGGCGAGGCCGAGCAGGCCCTGCCGGCCGGCGGCCGGCCAGGCCTCGCGGTCGACGATGCCGGCCTTCTCCCAGCGGTCGTAGTGCGGCAGCACCTCCTTGGCGAGGTAGGCCCGGACGGCGCTCCGGAAGTCCTCGTGCTCCTCGGCGAAGAGGTCGCGTTGCACGGCATTCTCCTTGGCGGGGTGGGGGGTTCAGGCGGTCGGCGGCGCGGTGAGCCCGGGCACGCCCCAGTCGGCGGCGACCCCGGCGGCGTCGGCGCCCGGCCGGGCGGGCGGGCGGCGCAGCGCGCCGGGGGTGGCGGAGAACCGCGGGGCGGGGGCCGGCTGGGTGACGCCGTCCACCTCCACGTACGTCGCCCGGTCCGCCAGGTGCGGATGGGCGTGCGCCTGACGCATCGTCAGCACCGGTTCCACGCAGGCGTCGGATCCCGCGAAGACGGCCTCCCACGCGGCGCGGGGGCGCTCGGCGAAGCGCGCGGCGATCCGGGCGCGCAGTTCGGGCCAGCGGGCGGTCTCCCACTGGCCGGGCGCGTCCGGGCCGAGCTCCAGCAGCCGGGCGAACTCGGCGTAGAACTGCGGCTCCAGGGCGCCCACCGCGAGGTGACCGCCGTCGGCGGCCGGGTAGACGGCGTAGAACGGCGCGCCGCCGTCCAGCAGGTTGGCCCCGCGCCGGTCCTGCCACTGCCCGCCGGCCAGCAGGCCCTGGAGGACGGCGGTGAGGTGGGCCGCGCCGTCGACGATGGCGGCGTCGACGACCTGGCCGGCGCCGGTGGCGCGGGCGTGGTGGAGGGCCGCGAGCAGGCCGACGACCAGGTAGAGCGAGCCGCCGGCGTAGTCGCCGAGCAGGTTGGCGGGCAGCGCGGGCGGCCCCTCGGCGGCGTCCGCGGCCAGCGGCGCGACCAGGCCGAGCGCACCCGACACCGCCGTGTACCCGATGTCGTGCCCGGCCCGGGCGGCCAGCGGTCCGTCCTGGCCCCAGCCGGTCATCCGCCCGTACACCAGGGCGGGGTTGCGGGCCAGACAGGCCTCGGGCCCGACGCCGAGGCGCTCGGCGACGCCGGGCCGGTAGCCCTCGATCAGCAGGTCGGCACGGGCGGCCAGGGCGAGCACCAGGCCCGGCCCGCCGGGGGACTTGAGGTCGACGACCACCGAGCGCTTGTTGCGGCCCGCGACGTCGTAGGCCGGGTCGATGCCGAGCGGCGAGGGCTCGGGCCGGTCGACCCGGACGACGTCGGCGCCGAGGTCGCCCAGCAGCATCGCGGCGAACGGCCCGGGGCCGATTCCGGCGAGTTCGACGACACGGACGCCGGCCAGCGGTCCGCCGCGCCCGCCCCCGTCGCTGTCACGTCTGGGCGCCACTGCCCCTCCGGGGTCGACGAAGTCTGACAGTAAAGCTGTCACACTCGCGATGATAGGGAAGCGACCGTTCAGTAACAAGACCTTCGCACCTCGGCGCGGGCGCCCCTGACGCGCACCGTGCGACCGCGGCCACGGAGGGTGGGTCGGTACACCGACAGACCCTCCCGGTACCGTCATCCCTGGCGGGGGGCTGCTGACCTCCCGTCGGATCCGGAGGAAGGAAGAGCAGCCGCACATGGTCTACCCAGGGTTCACCACCGGGCCGGTCGCGCCCAGTACGTCCCCGTTCGCCAATCCCACGCCCCGGCCGACCCCGGCCCCCGCCGCGGGCACGCCCGCCGCCGCACCGGGACCGGTACCGTCCCCCTCCCCCGGCGTGAACCCGTCCGGCACCACCACCCGGCTCGACCGCCCGTACGAGCTCAACGCCTCGGCCGGCATCGCCCGCCAGATCGCCGCGGACCTCGACAAGGCCAACGGCAAGGGCGGCAACAACCTCGCCGAGCACGCCTCCACCGCCGCCGGGAGGATCCGCGGCTTCGCCTTCGGCGGCGCGCTCACCGGCTCCACCGAGCGCTGGCTCCAGCAGTGCAAGGCCCTGCACGACAAGCTGACCGGCACCGCCGACAACCTGGACGCCACCCAGCGCTCCTACCAGTCCAACGAGACGTCCACCGCCGGCCAGTTCGGCCGGCCCGGCCGCTGAGCGGAGAGGAGCAACCCCCATGGTGTCCTTCAAGGAACTCCACGAAGCCGACTTCGCCGGCGTCACCGAGACCGCCGAAGCCTGGACCGCGATGGCCACGGCCCTCGACGGGCTCGACTCGCGCGTCGCCCGCGACCTCACCGGCACCCCGCAGCGAGCCGGCTGGGAGGGGCCCGCCGCCCTCCAGGCGGGCGCCACCCTCAAGGGCGTCGACACCGACGTCACCCAGGCCGCCGGCGTCGCCAAGGCGCTCGCCGCGATCATCCGCGACGCGGCCGCCGACTTCACCGCCGCCCGCAAGGACCTCGACACCGCGATCCACGACGCCGAGACCCAGACCATGACCGTCGGCGGCGACGGCGAGGTCCGCTGGCCGCCGATGCCCGGCTCGCACAACGACCCGGACGCCGGCCCGGCGATCAAGAAGTACGACGACGAGATGAAGGTCAAGGCCGAGGCGATATCCGCCCGGCTCACCAAGGCCGTGCAGCAGGCCACCGCCGCCGACCAGCGCGCCGCCGTCGCCCTGCGGACCGACATCGGCACCAGCACCACCGCCTTCAACGCCAAGCCCTACGGCGGCGGCGACGCGGCCGACGGCAAGCGCGCCGCCGACCTGCTGGCCAAGGGCGGCAGCCTCTCCGACACCGAGCTCCAGCAGTTGCAGAGCCTGATGGCCTCCGGCTCCGGCTCCAAGGAGTTCTCCACCGGCCTGCTCAACAGCCTCAGTGCCGGCGGCCACAGCGGCCCCGAGGCCCTGCTCGACTACGCCAAGGTCTACGGCGACCTCGCCCGGGGCGACCACAACGCCCAGCAGTACCAGGAGCTCTACGGCAACCTCGGCCAGGTGCTCGCCACCGCCACCAAGGACGGCGGCATGGGCAAGGCCTGGGAGGACGAGCTGCTCAGGGCCGCCCGCAAGCCGGGCGGGTCGGCCGCCGGGTACAACGAGAACTACCGGGCGCTCACCGAGCTGATGAGCGCCAAGGGCGACTTCGACAAGCCGTTCCTGACGAAGGTCGGCAACGACCTGGTCGACTACGAGCGCGGCAGCAAGCTCAAGGGCGAGGAGCTCTGGGGGCCCGAGTACGGCAACGTCACCGGGAAGCAGGGCGACCCGATGCGCGGCCTGATGAAGGCGATGAGCCACAACCCGGAGGCGTCCAAGGAGTTCCTCGACCCCGGTGCCAACAAGAACCTCGACTACCTGCTCAAGGACCGCAAGTGGCCCAACCAGGGCTACGAGCACCAGCAGATCGACGCCCTCGCCCGGGACACCTCGCGCGGCGCCTTCGGCGACCTCCTCCAGGCCGCCACCACCGGCCGCGACCCGCACGGCGACCAGCCCCCGGCCCGCCCGCACGACGCGGCGATGGCGCGGATCATGTCCGAGACCATCACCCACTTCGGCGGCGACAAGGCCGGTCACGAGAACGAGCTGCCCGCCGCGCTGCGCCGCCCGCTCGGCGAGATGATCGCCGACTACGCCCCGGACACCTACGAGATCCTCGGCAAGGAGACCGGCGGCACCTCGGAGACCAGCGGGCTCACCATCGGCCGGGAGCAGATGCTGCGCACCATCCGCGGTGTGGCCGAGGACCCCGAGGCGTTCAAGCTCGTCCACTACGCGGAGAGCCAGGAGGTCGCCCGGCGGCTGAACGAGTACCCGGCCGAGGCGTTCCAGCCGGACCAGACCGGACGGCCGAACCACCGGATCGAGGGGTTCACCCGCGAGGCCGGCGAGGTGATGGGCACGCTCAGCGGCGTACGCACCGACGTCATCGCCGACCACCGGGACGACGCGATTTTCCGCAACAACTGGAACGCCAAGATGGACTACCACGTACTCGGCGCCCCGGTCACCGGCGTACCCGTGGTCGGCGACACGATCCAGCGGCTGGTGGACGTCGGCACCTCCGCCTACGCCAACAACCTCAACAACGACGAGAGCCTGAAGGCCACCGAGCAGATCTCGGACACCTTCCGGGCGGGCGACGAGCAGCTCAAGGCGATGATCCGGGAGCGCGCTCTGGCCGCCGGCATCCCGCCGAAGGAGGTCAACGCCACCGGCGGCGTCACCACCACGCTGCTGACCGATGTCAACGCGAGCTACCAGACCGGCGTCGACGACGCGTACCGCCGGGCACTCGGGCGGAACTGATGAACGAACCGACGAAGGAACACCAGCCCGTGAGCGAGCGGATCGACGCGGCGCTCACCCGGCGCGGGTACACCACCCGGGCCCTGCGGCTGCGGGCGGCCGGGGTGCTGCTGGCCATCACGGCCGGGGTCTCGGGGCTGCTGCTGTTCAGATTCACCAACGTTCTCGGGCCGGACAGCGTCTGCGGGGGCGCGGCGAGCGCCGACGCCGTGCACGCCGCGCTGGGGCCGGGGCGGATCACGGAGGAGAAGTCCCGCGGTTACTCCCCCACCGCCGTCGGCCAGGCTCAGTACTGCAGCGCCAAGGTGAGCTTCGGCCTGTTCGGAGACACCGAGCAGAGCGTCTCGTTCGGGCTCTCCGTGAGCCGGAGCACAGGCGCCGAATCCCGCCCGGGGGCACGGCTCTTCGCCGAGAACGGCGCGGTGGGCGCGGTAACGCCGGGCGGCGCGTGGGCGCTGCTCCCGGAGGGCTGCCCCACCGGTCTCCAGGCCTCGGTCGGCACCGGCAACGACGGGGAGGACGGCGACCACGCGGAAGGAATCGCCCGGCTCGCCGTCGAGTTCGCCGGCTTCGCCGCGAAGGACCGCAACTGCGGCGGCACACCACCCGCTCCGAAGTCGCTGTCCCCTGCGGGCACCGAGCAGCCGGTCGACTGGAACAACCTCTGCGGCCTGCCCGGCATGGCCGTCACCAAGGCGCCCGACGCAGACCACGACGACTGGTACCGCCAGCAGGCCACCACGGCCTTCTCCCCGGTCTGGTCCTGCGACGTGACCGACAAGCCGACCGGGCGGCCCGTGGCGTCGTTCGTCGTCATCACCGAGCCCCGGGTGATCGACCTCCCGCCGGAAAAGGAGCGCTCCACGGCGTTCGGCCGGAGCACGTGGACCGGAAACCTGAGCGAGGACGTAGTGACCACCTGCCAGGGCCGCAGGACGTACTTCCACTACGAATCGCGCCCGGCACCGGCCCTCAAGAGCCAACGCCTGTTGCCCGACACCAAGGCCGTCTGGACGCAGTTCCTCACCGCCTCTGGCAAGGCGATCGGCTGCGAGCCGATCATCCCCTAGCCGCCCCCTCCTCCCCGAGGACCGCCGCCTCCTCCACCGGATCCCCCCTGTGGGGGAGGCGGATCGGTTTGCCGCAGGACGTGCGGGTGGGCGGGTGCGCGGGAGCGTGGGGGCATGACCTCGACACTCCCGCTCTCCGTGACAGCCCCGACCACCGCCCCGCCCACCGCTCCGCCCGCCACCCCGCCCGCCGCCGCGCCCGTCGGCCGGGTGCGGACCGCCGCGGCCTGGACGGCCGTCGCCGCGACCGTGCCCTACCTCACCCTCAAGCTGCTCTGGCTCACCGGCCACCCGGTCGGGGCCGGGGACGCGGACGCCATGGACGACCTGTGGCTCCTCAACCTGCTCACCTTCGGCATGGACGCCATCGCCGTCGTCCTGGCGCTCGCGTTCGTCCGGCCGTGGGGGCGGCGCGCGCCCGCCGGGCTGCTGGCCTTCCCGATGTGGGTCGCGACCGGCCTGCTCGGCACCATCCTGGTCGCCCTGCCGCTCATCCTGCTGTCCACCCTGGTGCTCGGCCCGGAGGACAGCGCGACGTCGGGCGCCGACAACGGGCCGAGCGGCTGGGTGTTCACCCTGGTGTACGGCGGATTCGCCCTCCAGGGGCTGGCCCTGATCACCGGCTTCCTGCTCTACGCGCGGGAGCGCTGGGCCGGGCTGCTGCGCCGCGACCGGATCGGCGACCTGCCGTCCTCCCCCACGCTGACCACCCAGCGGGCCTTCGCCTGCGTCGCCGCGCTGCTCGCCGCCGGGGTCGCGGCGGCCCGACTGTACTGGGCGTTCGGCGGGGCGGCCGGGCTGCCGGTGGCGTGGCAGGAGCAGCGCGGCCGGAGCGTGGCGGTCATGGACGCGGTGACGGCCGTGATGGCGGTGGCCGCGGTGGCGGCGCTGCTGGTGCTGGTGTTCCGGCGCCGGCCGGGGTGGCGGCTGCGCGGGCCGCTGGCGGTGGTGTGGACGGCGGCCGGTTCGGTGTTCGCCTGGGGGGCTTGGCAGTTGGTGGCGTTCGGGACGTCCGTCACGGCCTCCGCCGACCCGCGCGAGGCGGTGCCGGGGCTGCTGCCGCTGGTGGAGGCGGTGCAGGTGGTGACCGGGCTGCTGGTGCTGGCGGTGGGCGCGGTCGCGCTGGTCGAGCGGGCGGCTGCGGGCGCCGTCCCGGACACCGCGTGGGCGGCGGCAACCGTCGCCCCTGCCGGGGGCGCTGACGTAGAGTCGGCGAAGTGATCACGGGGGCGGGTCGGGAGCGGGACGGGCGGGGCGGCGCGCTGCGCCGGGTGGCGGGTGCCCTGTTCGGGCGGCGGGCCCGGCTGCGCTGGGTGCACCTGGTGCTCGGCGGCGCACTGCTGATGCCGTACTGGATACTGTCGACGGTCGCCCTGGGCGCGCTGGACCCGCGCAAGGGCTCGCTGCTGCAGCTCCTGCTCTACTTCGCCGCGCTCGCCGCCTCGCTCCCGATGGCCGCCGTCACCGCCCTGGTCCCGACCGTCCGGGCCCTGGAGGGCACGGCGGCCCTGGCGCTGTGCGCGCCCCGGCGGGCGGCGGAGGTGGTCACCGGGCCGGCCCGGTCCTGGGCGGCCCGGCGCCGGACGGCGGCGTGGTTCGTACTGCACCTGCTGTTCGGCGGGGTCGTCAGCGGGATGACGCTGGCGGGGACGCCGTTCGCGGTGGTGCTGATCCTCCGGCCGACCGGCTTCGAGCAGGCGGTGCGGTTCTGGGAGGACCGGGGCGTGCCGGGCTGGCTGCCCGGGCCGCTGCTGGGCGCCGCGCTGCTCGCCCTGATCGTCGGCACCAGCGCCGGACTCGGCGCGCTGCTGGCACGGTGGGCGCCCGTACTGCTCGGCCCGACCCCGGACGAGCGGCTGGCCACCGCCGAACGCCGGGCCGCCGTGCTCACCCAGCGCAACCGGCTGGCCCGTGAACTGCACGACTCGGTCGGCCACGCGCTGAGCGCCGTCGGCATCCAGGCCTCGGCCGCCGCCCGGGTGCTGCGCTCCGACCCGGAGTTCGCGGCGGAGGCGCTGGCCGCCATCGAGGAGACCGCGCGCGGCGCCGTCGCCGAGCTGGACGCGGTGCTGGGGCTGCTCCGCGAGGAGGACGGCGACGCGGCCGGGCCGGCCGGACCGACCCTCGCCGGGCTGGACGACCTGCTGCGGCAACTGGCCCGCACCGGGCTGGCGGTGGACGCCGAGCTGGCCCCCGGCCTGGACCGGCTGCCGGCCGCGTTCTCCCGCGAGGCCTACCGGGTCGTCCAGGAGGGCCTGACCAATGTGCTCCGGCACGCCGGACCGGCCGGCTCCGCGCCCGCCCGGCTGCGGGTCGCCCCGGCCGGCGGGCGGCTGGAGATCGAACTGACCAACCCGCTCGGCCCGCTGCGGCCCAGCCGGCCCGGCGGCGGGCGCGGGCTGCGCGGGATCGGCGAGCGCGCGGCGGCGCTGCGCGGCGGCTTCGAGGCCGGGCCGGCGGACGACGGGACGACGTGGCGGCTGGCCGTCTGGCTGCCGGTGGGAGGAGAGCGGTGAACGACAACGGGTACGTCGCGGACGGTTCGGGGGCCACGGCCGGCGGGCCGGTCCGGGTGGTGATCGCCGACGACGAGCGGCTGGTGCGCACGGGCCTGCGGGTGGTGATCGACGCCGAGCCGGACCTCACCGTGGTCGGCGAGGCGGCCGACGGCGCCGAGGTGGTGCCGCTGGTGCGCGCGCTGCGGCCCGACGTGGTGCTGATGGACGTCCGGATGCCGGGGATCGACGGCATCCGGGCCACCGAGCAGTTGGTCGCCGGGATGGCCGAACCGCCCCGGATCCTGGTGGTCACCACCTTCGAGCACGACGACCACGTCTACGACGCGCTGCGGGCGGGGGCGGCCGGGTTCCTGCTGAAGCGGGCGCGGGCCGAGGAGATGGTGCAGGCGGTGCGGCTGATCGCGCGCGGCGACTCGCTGCTGTTCCCGGCGGCGGTCCGCGAGCTGGCGCTGCGACACGCGGCGCCGGCCGCGCGCGCCTCCCGCCCCGCGCCCGACCGGGGCCCGATCGGGCGGCTCACCGGCCGGGAGGGCGAGGTGCTGCGGCTGATGGCGGCCGGGCTCAACAACGCGGAGATCGCCGCGAAGCTGGTGCTCAGCCAGGAGACGGTCAAGACGCACGTCGGCGGCGTGCTGGCCAAGCTGGGCGCGCGGGACCGCACCCAGGCGGTGATCGCGGCGTACGAGTCGGGGTTCGTACTGCCGGGCTGACGGGAGGCCACGGGCGGGAGGAACTGGTGGCCGCATGTCGGTCCGGCCCCGGTCCGCGTTTCCGGGTCCCGCGTTTCAGATCCGCGTTTCAGATCCGCGTTCCGGGTCCGCGTTTCAGATCCGCCAGGACCGGATCCGGTCGGCCGCCGCGAACACGTCCGTCCGCCCCTCGGCGACGGCCCGGGCCAGCTCCACCAGCGCCCCGTACGGCGGGTCGATGCCCTCCCCGGCCGCGTGCATGTACGCCGCCGTCGTCATGCAGGCGTACAGGTTGTTGCGCACCGGGAGCGGCCGCAGCAGCACGATGGTGTGCATCAGGGTGGCCGCGCACCAGGCCGGATCGGCGTCGTGGCCGAGCTGCGCCGTGTTCACCCGGTGCCGGGCGACGGCCGCCTGCAGCGCCGAGTAGTCCCGCACGCTGAGGTCCTCCGGCGAGGCCAGCTCCTGGACGTCGAGCAGCCAGCGCAGATCGACCCGCAGCAGCATCATCGCGGCACCCTCATCGCTCACACCGGTCGCCCGCCCCGCTCAGGCGGCGGGCGCGTCCTCCGGGAACTCCCGGTCGAACTCCTCGCGGTGCGCGTTCCAGAACGCCACCGCGTGGGAGACGAACACCCGGCGCTGCTGCTCCCGCACACTCAGGTCGTGCACATAGGCCTTGACGCTCTTGCCGTCGGCGGCGGCCGCCTCGCGGATGGCGGCGAGTTCGTGCTCCGTGTACTCGATGTTGAGTGCTGGCATGGCGCCGATGGTACTGGAGCGTACGGGAGTTGGACACCGAGCCGACCACCCGGACACCGGACCGCGGGCGGGTACGCCTCCGGTCGGATCCGGGGGGCCGCGGCGTACCTCCCTGGTCGGGCCGCGGACCGCTCCGCAGGCTGACGTGCGACGGCCCGAGCGGTCCGTAGCGTCGACCCATGGGCGGCGGAGGGGTTCCGCGGGGGAGGCCCGGACCTGGAAACGGCAGGGAACGGCATGGGTATCGGACACCGGAGGTCGGTGGCCAGGGCGGCGGGGATCGCGGCGGTCGCGCTCGCGGTCACGGCGGGGACGATCGGCGCGGCGGGCGCCGCACCGGACGGGGACCCGGCGCAGCGGCCGGGCGCCAACCGCCTGGAGGGCGTCTGGCAGACGGACGGGTACGGCACGATCGTCGAGATCCACGGGACCACCTTCAGCACCTACGACGTGACCCGGATCAGCTGCACCCCGGGCTTTCTGGCCGGCACGCAGGTCGGCGCGACCGGGCCCGGCGGCGCCGTTCGCTACGGCCGCCCCGGCAAGGGCTACGGAGAGCTGACCCTCACGCCCCGGGGGCGCGACCGGGTGGTGTACAAGGAGGACAGCTCGGCCGGGACCAAGAACCTGTCCCGGCTGCCCGGCGGCCTGCCGGCGCGGTGCACGCAGCCGGCGCCGCAGGACGCGCTCGCGACCTTCGACCGGTTCTGGGCGACCTTCGAGGAGAACTACCCGTTCTTCGCCGCCAAGGGCATCGACTGGCAGGCCAGGGGCGCGCAGGCGCGGGCGGCCATCACCCCGCAGACCACTACCGACGATCTCGCGGGAATCTTCAAGGACCTCCTGGAACCGCTCGGTGACGCGCACACCGTGATCGGGCGCAAGAGGGCCGACGGCGGCTACGGCCTCGTCTTCGAGGGCCTGCGCCCGGGCACCGAGGAGCCCGACGACCAGGCGCGGGAGCAGGCGGGCCGGGCGGTCGCCGCCCAACTCCTCGCCCCCGAGCGGACCTTCGGCCGTGACCGGCTGGGCGTCGGCGAACTGCCGGGCGGCATCGGCTACCTGCGGGTGAGCGCCTTCGGCGGATACGTCGACGACGGCTCGTACCAGGACCTGGCGGCCGAGCTGGACAAGGCGCTGGACCTCCTGCTGGCCCACCCCGACCGGCTGAGCGGGCTGGTGATCGACCTGCGGCTGAACGGCGGCGGCTCGGACGAGCTGGGGCTGCGGATCGCCTCCCGGCTCACCGACCGGCCCTTCCTCGCCTACCGCAAGGCGGCCCGCAACGACCCGGCCGACCCGACCGCCTTCACCCGGCCGCAGCCGGTCACCGTCCGCCCCGCCGCCGGGGCCACCCACTACACCGGTCCGGTCGCCCTGCTCACCGCGGGCTCGACCGTGAGCGCGGGCGAGACCTTCACCCAGGCGATGATGCAACGGCGCCCGACGACGGTCCGGATCGGCGAGAACACCCAGGGCGTGTTCTCCGACATCATGATCAAGCCGGTCTCCGCCGACCTGATCGTCGGCCTGCCGAACGAGGAGTTCCGCACCCCGACCGGCAGCACCTTCGACGGCCCGGGCATCCCGCCGGACGTCCGCACCCCGGTCTTCACCCCGGAGGAGCTGGCTGCCCTGAAGGACTCCGCGCTGACCGAGGCCCGGCGGCTGCTCGCCGCCGGGGCCGGCCGCTGAGCGTCACATCGGGTCCACCGCCCTCAGCTCGCCGTCCAGCTCCAGCCAGCGGGTGACGCCCAGGCCGCGCAGGAACGGCAGGTCGTGGCTGGCGACGATCAGTGCGCCCTGGTAGGCGGCGAGCGCCTGGGTGAGCTGGCGGACGCTGGCCAGGTCGAGGTTGTTGGTCGGCTCGTCGAGCAGCAGCAGCTGCGGCGGCGGGTCGGCCAGCAGCAGCGCGGCCAGGGTGGCGCGGAACCGCTCGCCGCCCGAGAGCGTGCCGGCCGGCTGGTCGGCCCGCCCGCCGCGGAACAGGAACCGGGCCAGCCGCGCCCGGATCGCGTTGTCCCCCGCGCTCGGCGCGAACAGCTTGACGTTGCCCACGACGGTCAGCTTCTCGTCGAGCAGGTCGAGCCGCTGCGGGAGGTGGCGCAGCGGCACCGGGGTGATCACCTCGCCCGCCACCGGGGCCAGTTCGCCGGCGATGGTGCGCAGCAGGGTGGACTTGCCCGCGCCGTTGCGGCCGACCAGGGCGATCCGCTCGGGCCCGCGCAGGTCGAGGTCGGCGGTGATGCCGTGCGGCAGCCGGACCTTGTCCAGGGTCAGCACGGTGCGCCCGGCCGGCACGGCGGTGCGGGGCAGGTCGATCCGGATCTCGGCGTCGTCCCGGACGGCCTCCTCGGCGGCGGTCAGCTTGCGTTTGGCCTCCTCCAGGCGCTCGGTGTGCATGCCCTGGAGCCGGCCGGCGGTCTCCTGGCCCTGGCGTTTGAGCTTGCCGGCGAAGATGTGCGGGTCGTTGCGGGTGACCGCGCGCTTCCTGCCGTAGCCGGCGCTGCGCTCCAGCCGCATCCGGGCCTCGGACAGGTCCCGCTTCTGGCGGTGGACGTCGGCCTCGGCGTTGCGCAGCAGCCGCTCGGCGGTCTCCTGCTGGGCGGCGACGGTGCGCTCGTACTCGGTGAAGTCGCCGCCGTACCAGGTGACCTGACCGTCCCTCAGTTCGGCGATCTGGTCGACGTGCTGGAGCAGCTCGCGGTCGTGGCTGACGACCACCATCACGCCGCCCCAGCCGGCCACCGTCTCGTAGAGCCGCTGCCGGGCGGAGCGGTCGAGGTTGTTGGTCGGCTCGTCGAGCAGCAGGACGTCGGGGCGGCGCAGCAGCAGGGTGGCCAGCCGCAGCAGGACGGCCTCGCCGCCGGAGAGTTCGCCGGTGGTGCGGTCGAGCCCGAGCCGGTGCAGGCCGAGCCGGTCGAGCAGGGCGCGGGCGCGCTCCTCGACGTCCCAGTCGTCGCCGACCGCGTCGAAGTGGCGCTGGTCGGTGGAGCCGGTCTCGATGGCGTGCAGGGCCTCGCGGGCGGCCCGGACGCCGAGCGCCTCGTCGACCCGCAGGCCGGTGTCCAGGGTGAGGCCCTGCGGCAGGTAGCCGATCTCGCCGGCCGCCTTGACGGCGCCGGAGGTGGGGGTGAGTTCGCCCGCCAGCAGGCGCAGCAGGGTGGACTTGCCCGCGCCGTTGAGCCCGATCAGCCCGGTGCGGCCGGGGCCGACGGCGAGGTGGAAGCCGTCGAGGACGGGCCTGCCGTCCGGCCACTCGAAGGAGAGGTCGGTGCAGAGGAGCGAGGTGGTGGGTTGTGCCATGGAGAGCCTCCCGAAGGTCGCCGACGTGGTCGTGGAGCAACACGGGGAGACACCGCGGTGCGGGCGGGGACCGGGAGGGGAGGGCCGGGGTCGTCAGAGCGACAAGGGTCGCCGGGCCGGCACACCACTGAGGTCGGGCACGCGCACACTCACGGACCGCGGGCAGCGAACCGGTCGGCAACAAGGCTGGCGACAGGGCTGCGGCACGGCGGGGGCGGTGTCTCGGGACCTCAGTAGATCAACGGCGTGCTCCTGTTCTGGCGGGTGGCAGGCATCACGCTACGGAGGCCCCCGGGGGGCGTGCAACCGGTTTTTCCGGTGCCGATCACCGCCCCCGGCGGTGTCCGTGCCCGGCCGCCTAGAATCGGGTCATCATGAGCGCCACACTCGTCGTCAAGGAACTCGCCGCCGGCCACGGCGAGCGCACCCTCTTCTCCGGCCTGGACCTGGTCGTCGCCCCCGGCGACGTGATCGGCCTGGTCGGCGTGAACGGGGCCGGGAAGTCCACCCTGCTGCGCCTGCTGGCCGGCCTGGACGCCCCGGAGGGCGGTTCGGTGCGGCTCAGCCCGGCCACCGCCAACGTCGGCCACCTCCCGCAGGAGCCGGAGCGCCGGCCGGAGGAGTCGGTCCGCGACTTCCTGGCCCGCCGCACCGGGGTGGCCGCCGCGCAGGCCGCGCTGGACGAGGCCACCCAGGGCCTGGTGGACGGCGTGCCCGGCGCCGACGACGCCTACGCCACGAACCTGGACCGCTGGCTGGACCTCGGCGGCGCCGACCTGGAGGAGCGGGCCGAGGAGGTCGCCGACTCGCTCGGCCTCAAGGTCTCCCTGGACCTGCCGATGACGGCCCTGTCCGGCGGGCAGGCGGCCCGGGCCGGCCTGGCCTCGCTGCTGCTCTCCCGCTACGACGTCTTCCTGCTCGACGAACCCACCAACGACCTCGACCTGGACGGCCTGGAGCGGCTGGAGGCCTTCGTCAAGGGCCTGCGCACGGGCACCGTGGTGATCAGCCACGACCGCGAGTTCCTGGCCCGCACCGTCACCAAGGTGCTGGAGCTGGACCTGCACCAGCAGCAGATCAACCTCTACGGCGGCGGCTACGAGGCGTACCTGGAGGAGCGCGCCACCGCCCGCCGGCACGCCCGCGAGGAGTACGAGGAGTACGCCGACACCAAGGCGGGCCTGGAGGCCCGGGCCCGGATGCAGCGCGGCTGGATGGAGAACGGCGTCCGCAACGCCCGCCGCAAGTCGAGTGACAACGACAAGATCGGGCGCGCGATGCGCACCGAGTCCACCGAGAAGCAGGCCGCCAAGGCCCGCCAGACGCAGCGGATGATCGAGCGGCTGGACGTGGTCGAGGAGCCGCGCAAGGAGTGGGAACTGCGGATGGAGATCGCCACCGCGCCGCGCTCCGGTGCCGTGGTCGCCACCCTGCGCGGGGCCACCGCCCGGCGCGGCGACTTCACGCTCGGCCCGGTGGACCTGCAGATCGACTGGGCGGACCGGGTGGCCATCACCGGCGCCAACGGCGCGGGCAAGTCCACCCTGCTGGCCGCCCTGCTGGGCCGGCTCGACCTCGACGCGGGCAGCGCCGTGCTGGGCTCCGGCGTGGTGGTCGGCGAGGTGGACCAGGCCCGCGGGCTGTTCCTCGGCGGGGAGCCGCTGCTGGAGGCGTTCGCCGCCGCCGTCCCGGAGGCCGCGCCGGAGGAGGTGCGCACCCTGCTGGCCAAGTTCGGCCTGAAGGCGGCGCACGTGCTGCGCCCGGCGGGCACCCTCTCCCCCGGCGAGCGGACCAGGGCGGCGCTGGCGCTGCTCCAGGCGCGCGGGGTGAACCTGCTGGTGCTCGACGAGCCCACCAACCACCTGGACCTGCCCGCGATCGAGCAGTTGGAGTCGGCGCTGGGCTCGTACAACGGCACGCTGCTGCTGGTCACCCACGACCGGCGGATGCTGGACACCGTCGCGGTGAACCGGCGGATCGAGGTCGGCGGCGGCACGGTCCGCGAGCTGTAGCCGAGGGCCGGGCCGCGGGCCGGGAGAGGAGGTCCAGACCTCTTCCCCGGCCCGCCGTCATGTGCTGTGCTGTCGCCCATGGTTGACAGCACAGCGCTCGACAGCGCGGTGGCAGGCGCGTCCTACCCGACCGTCCCGCTCACCCCCATGACCGTGCCCGCCCACGAGGCCGAGGCGCGCAGCAGGTCCTTCCACGACGTGATGGCGCGGCGCCGGACCGTCCGCGACTACTCGACCCGGCCGATCCCGGACGGTGTCGTCGAGTGGGCGGTCCGCACCGCCAACACCGCGCCGAGCGGCGCGCACGTCCAGCCCTGGCGGTTCGTGGTGATCACCGATCCGGAGCGCAAGCGCCGGCTGCGGGAGGCCGCCGAGGCCGAGGAGCGGGAGTTCTACGCGCACCGGGCCTCCGCGGAGTGGCTGGCCGCGCTGGCGCCGATCGGCACCGACTGGCACAAGCCCTTCCTGGAGGACGCGCCGGCCGTGATCGTCGTCTTCGAGGTGCACAAGGGCCCCGCCTCGCCGCGCCCGTACTACACCAAGGAGTCGGTGGGCATCGCGGTCGGCCTGCTGCTCGCCTCGCTGCACCAGGCGGGCCTGGCCACGCTCACCCACACGCCGAGTCCGATGAAGTTCCTCAACGAGGTGTGCGAACGGCCGCAGGAGGAACGGGCCGCCTACGTCATCCCGGTGGGCTACCCCGCCGAGGGGGCGCGCGTGCCGGACCTGCGGCGCAAGGATCTCGACGAGGTGCTCGTCCGGCTCTGACGCGCCCCCGGACGGTCCCGGCGCGCGGCGGCGGGCGGTGGTGACAGGTACAGGACGCCGACATAATCGCTGTCATGAATCACGTCATGCCGCCGCCGCGCGGGAACGCGCCCGCGTCCGGTGCGCCCGCGTCCGGTGCGCCCGTGCCCGTGCCCGCGCCCGGTGCGCCCACCCCCGGCCGGCCGCCCGAACTGCTGCGGCCGGCCGAGGGGATCACCCTGCGGCGGCGCTCCCCGGCCCAGGCGCCCGCGCTCAACGCCGCCGTCCGGGCCAACCTGGACCACCTGCGCCCCTGGCTGGAGTGGGCCGCCGAGGCACCCACCCCCGCCCGGACCGCCGAGCTCACCGCGGCCGGTGTCGCCGCCTGGGACGCCGGCACCGACTTCATCTACCTGGTCGGCCTGGACGCCGAACCGGGCCGGGTGATCGGCTCGTTCGGCCTGCACGGCCGGATCGGCCCGGGCGCCCTGGAGATCGGCTACTGGGTGAGCGCCGAGCACGCGCGCCGCGGCATCGCCACCGCCGCCGCCCGGTCACTCGCCGCGGCCGCGCTCGCCCTGCCCGGGATCCACCGGATCGAGATCCACTGCGACCCGGCCAACACCGCCAGCGGCGCGGTGGCCCGCCGGCTCGGCTGCCGGCTCGACCGGGTGGTCGACGCGCCGGTGCGGGCGCCGGGCGAGACCGGGCGCAAGCAGATCTGGATCCGGGAACAGCGCCCGGGCCGCCACTGAGCCCCCGCTCAGTACCGCTCGCCGGCCGCCGCCGGCAGCGCGTCCAGCTCGGCGAGGTCCGCCGGCGAGAGCACCAGGTCGGCCGCCGCCGCGTTCTCCTCCAGGTACTTCGGCGTCCTGGTCCCCGGGATCGGCAGCACGTACCGCCCCTGCGCCAGCACCCAGGCGAGCGCCACCTGCGCGGGCGTCGCGCCGTGCCGCGCCGCGACCGCCCGCACCCGCTCCACCAGGGCCAGGTTGGCCTTCAGCGCCTCCTGCTGGAAGCGCGGGAGCCCGCGGCGGAAGTCGTCCGCCGGCAGCTCGTCGAAGGACGCGATGCCGCCGGTCAGGAAGCCGCGGCCGAGCGGGGAGAACGGCAGGAACGCGATCCCCTGCTCCTCGGTGTACGGCAGCACCTCGGCGAGCGAGTCCCGGGTCCAGAGCGACAGCTCGTTCTGCACCGAGGCCACCGGGTGGACGGCCTGCGCGCGCCTGATCTCCGCGACGTCCACCTCGGAGAGTCCGATCCGCCGCGCCTTGCCGGCCGCGACCGCCTCGGCGAGCGCGCCCCAGGACTCCTCGACCGGCACCTCCGGGTCGATCCGGTGCAGCTGGTACAGGTCGACGTGGTCGGTGCCGAGCCGGCGCAGGCTGTCGTCGATCGCCCGCCGGATGTGCTCGGGCCGCCCGTTGCGCAGCACCCGCTCCTCGGCGTTGCCCGGCACCAGGCCCACCTTGGTGGCGAGCACCGCGCGCTCCCGGTGCGGCCCGGCCAGCGCGGCGCCGACCACCTCCTCGTTGCTGTACGGCCCGTAGATGTCGGAGGTGTCGATCAGCGTGACACCGAGGTCCAGCGCCTGCCGGATCACCCGCACCGAGTTGTCGTCGTCACGGTTGTGGACGTCGTAGGCCCAGGTCATCCCCATGCAGCCGAGGCCGACGACCCCGACCTCGGGGCCCTCGCTGCCGAGCGTGGCGTTGCGCATGACGGTACTCCTCACGTGTGGCGGTCCCCATGGTGCCGACCGCGACCGGATCAACGGGAACAGCCTCCCCCTTGGAGTGCGCTCTAGGTCAAGCCGAACCGGGCAACCGGGGCCGAGCCGCCGCCGTCCCCCGGGCAACGGTTCCCGTGGCTTCACCTCCCGGTCCGAGGAGGAGGACGACGTCGCGCCCACCCGCCCCCACTTCCACGGCCGGCCCGGCTCGGCTCCCGACGGCGCGTCACATCGCCGACGGGCGCTGGGCGTTCAGCGCGGATCCCGGCGGAACCTTAAGGTCCGCGTAAGCCTTGCCACGGCGTTCCTTTGACGCGCCGAAGGTCCTTGACGTGCCCAGGTGGTCTGGTCCAGGTTGATGCTCAGCACCGCGCACCTCCCCCACCGGACCACCCCTCCGCCGCCGCCCGCCCCGCGCCACCTCCCCCTGCGCGAGGCGGGCGGCGCCTCCTGGCCCCCGAGAGGCACCCCCATGCCACGCGCGCCCCACGACGACACCGCCGCCCGGCACCGGCGCCCCGCCGCCCGCACCAAGCTGCTCGGCCTCACCGCCGCTGTGGTCCTGGCCGCCGGCGGCCTCGCCACGCTCGCCGGGAACGCCGGGGCCGCCGACGGCAACCTGCTCGGCAACCCCGGGTTCGAGAGCGGCTCACTGGGCGCCTGGAGCTGTTCCGGATCGACCGGAAGTGTGGTCAACTCCGGTGCGCACGGCGGCTCGTACGCGCTGCGCGGCGAGGTCTCCGGCGCCGACACCGCGCAGTGCGGCCAGAGCGTCGCGGTGAAGCCCAACACCACGTACACGCTGAGCGCCTGGGTCCAGGGCCAGTACGTGTACCTCGGCGCGACCGGCAGCGGCGTCACCGACCCGGCCGTCTGGACCCCCGGCGGCTCCGGCTGGCAGCAGCTGACCGCCACCTTCACCACCGGCGCGGCCACCACCAGCGTCAACGTCCACCTGCACGGCTGGTACGGGCAGGGCGCCTACCTCGCCGACGACGTCACGCTCACCGGCCCCGGCGGCAACCCGAGCACGCCGCCGCCCACCACCCCGCCCACCACGACTCCGCCGACCACGCCACCGACCACGCCGCCGACCGGTGGGCCGACCACCCCGGCGCCGAACGTCGCCCTCCCGGTGGCCCCGTACATCGACATGGGCGCCTGGCCCACCCCGTCGATGCCCGCGATGGCGAAGTCGGGCAACCTCAAGTCCTTCACCATGGGCTTCGTCACCGCCGTCGGCTGCAAGGCCGGCTGGTTCAACGCCTACGACCCGCGCACCGGTTGGGCCAAGGACCAGATCGACGCGCTGCGCGCGGCCGGCGGCGACGTCAAGCTCTCCTTCGGCGGCGCCAGTGGCACCGAACTCGCCGCTGCCTGCACCAGCGTCGACTCCCTGTTCGCCGAGTACGACGCCGTGGTGAACGCCTACAACCTGCGCTACGTCGACTTCGACATCGAGGGCGCCGCGATCGCCGACACCGTCGCCAACGAGCGCCGCTCCGCCGCCCTCGCCAAGCTGCAGAAGGCCCACCCCGGCCTGAAGGTCTCCTTCACCCTGCCGGTCCTGCCCGAGGGCCTGACCACCGAGGGCGTCGCCGTCGTCCGCTCCGCCCGGGACGCGGGCGTGGACGTCGACGTCGTCAACGTCATGGCGATGGACTACTACCGCGCCGGCACCGACTACGGCGACGCCGCCGTCCAGGCCGCGCAGTCCCTGTACGGCCAGCTCAAGGCGCTCTACCCGGCCAAGGGCGACGCCCAGCTGTGGGCCATGGTCGGGGTCACCCCGATGCTCGGCGAGAACGACGACCACCAGATCTACAACCAGGCCGACGCCCAGCAGTTGGTCGCCTTCGCCCGGCAGCACCACCTCGGCACGCTGGCCTTCTGGGACGCCACCCGGGACGCCAACGCCTGCACCGGCGGCGGCCTCTTCAAGTGCACCAACATCCCGCAGCAGCCGTACGAGTTCGCGAAGATCTTCGCCCAGTACACCGGCTGAGCCCGCTCCGGGCACAGCGCCGGCGGCCCCCTTCCCGGGGCCGCCGACGCCCGCGAGGCCGGCTCCCCCGTCTCCGGCGTCTTCCTCGAGGACTACCGCGAGGCCGCCCGGTGACCCCGGCGCCCTTCCGCGCCGCTACACCGGGGCGGTGACCTTCTCCACCGGGCCGAAGTCGCGGAAGGTGCCGTGGGTGCGCATCGGGACGCCCCGCAGCTCGGTCTTCCGGTCGTAGCGCACGGTGCGGCCCTGGGCGTCGATCCACTGGTCGAGCCGGAAGCTCGTCACGCCCTTGCCCTTGAGGATCTTGTAGCTCTCGGGCTCCACCGCCTTCATCCGCTCCAGGTCGACGGTGCCGGAGAGGTGGAAGCACGGGGTGCCCTCGCAGTCCTCCATCCCCTTGCGGGCGGACCTGCCGAGGTCCAGCAGTGCCTTGGCGTAGCCGTGGTAGTCGGGGATCCGGTCGCCCAGCGGGGAGGTGCGCCAGCTACTGCCGCTCTTGATGTAGGTGGTGCCGTCGTCGGTCACGATGGTGCTCGGGCCGCTGTCGCTGCCGCCGCCGACGAGGTCGCTGCCGCCCGCGCTCATGGACTCGGTGATCCGGCCGGAGCGGACGGGCCCGTTGAGGTTCACCCGGGCCTTGGTGACGGCGCCGATCGCACCGCCCTCCGTCGTGAAGTCCTGGGTGGCCGCGTACGGCGTCCGCTCCGCCAGCGCGAGCGCCTTCTCCGGGTCTATCGCCCCGCCCTCCGTCGTGGCGGCAGGGGCAGCGGTGGGTGTGGGGGTCGCCGTGGGTGTGGGGGTCGCCGTGGGTGTGGGGGTCGCCGTGGGTGTGGGGGTGAGCGTGGGCGTCTGCGTGGGGGCGTCGGTCGGCACCGCCCCGGACGTACTGGCGGCCGTCGCGGGCGGGGTCGAGGACGCGGCCGGCGTCGCGTCGTCACAGCCCGTCAGGCCGAGGAGGGAGACCGCCACGACGGCGACGGAGAGAACGGTGGAACGACGCATGATCAGAAGAACCCCCGGTCGAGCAAAGAGACAGGGCGCATCCTGACACATCAACTGGTCCGTAGTCGAACCGTTTCCTCCCGGCGCCGCACCACCGCGACGCCCCCGTCCAGGTCGACGCCGGCCCCGGGCGGAGCGCCGGCGTGCTCGTCGTCGCGCAGGACCAACTGGGCCTGGCGCTGCTCGATCTGGACGCGCTTGTTGGCGTTGAACAGCGCGTGCAGCTCCTCGACCGCCGTCATCCCGAGCCCGCCCGCCACCGTCCCGCCCCGCGACCGCCTCCCCCGCCGTCCACTGCGCAGCGCCGCCACCACGAACAGCGCGGTCACCAGCGCCGCCGCCACCAGAACCACCGTCACCACCACCATGCCCGGGCCAACGACCGGTCCGCACGCGATCGTTCCGCACAGGAAGTCGGGCCCGCCGACTTCCTGTGCGCACCGTCGGCTACGCCCCCGCCGCCACCGGTTCCTCGTCCGCGACCTCCAGGCCGTAGGCGACGACCGCCTGCCGCAGGCCGCCCGGGTAGCCGGCCAGGGCGGGGGTGAAGTCCCAGTTCCCGGCGTCGTCGCGGTCGAAGCGGCCGAGGCGCATCGCGATGTTGGACTCCGCGCCGTCCGCCAGGTGCACGATCGCCGCCTCCTGGTCGGCGCCCGCCTCCAGGATCAGCGCCGGTCCGGCGAATCCGGCCATGGTGGCCTCGGGGTGGTTCTCGGTGTCGGCGGCGGCGATGACGACCAGCCGGTCCGCCTCGGCGGGGAGCGCCTCGAAGTCGACCATCAGGCAGGCGTTGGCGTCCTCGTAGCCGGTGGCCAGGCGAACGGAACCGTCGGGCGTGGAGGCGTTGTTGTAGAAGACGAGGTGGTCGTCGGAGAGGGCCCGGTTGCCCTGGCAGACCAGGGCGGCGATGTCGTACTCGTCCTCACCGGTCCAGTGCAGCAGGAGACGGGACGGCTCGGCGGCCACCTCGATCGCCGGCTGCCCGGCGCCGGCATCGCCCCCGACCTCCCCGTAGGCGGGGGCGAACACCTCGTGGAAGCCGTGGTGCTTCAGCAGACCGACCAACTCGGACCCGTTGATCAGCGTGATCGGCTTGCCCGAGACGAACTGGTGCGAGCTGGGACCGAACTTGCTGGTGGTGACCAGCACGGCCTTGGTGGCCTCCCGGTCGTGCTGCAGCGTGCCGAAGAGGTCCCGGACGGCCGACGGCGTCACCGTGTCCCGGTACCGCTTGACCTGCACGATCACGTTCCCGCCCCGGAACGGGTCGGTGTCGATGCCCCGGACGTCCACCCCGCCGTCCTTCGAGCGGGCCGTGAGCTCGACCCTCATGCCCATCGACTCCATCAGCCGGGCTATCAGCCGCTCGAACTCGATCGGGTCCATCTCCAGCAGGAGTTGGAGCTCGCGCACCCGTCGCGCCATCCGGCCGCGGTTCGCGTTGGTGTCGTCGCGCAGGTGCCGGAACAGCATGCGCTGCGCACGGCGCTCGGCGGTGTCGGGGTTGCTGAGGCGGTGGAGCTTGCGGCTCCGGGACATAGGTACTCCCTCGAACGCGCGGAGACGACGAATCGTCAGGCACGCGTCATAAACGGCGACTTCAGGACGGCTTGGGTGTGTCCCCCGCTGGGTAAGTGAGTAGGTTACCGCCGCGCCTAGGCTTTCGGCATGACGACGAACAACAGCGACCTACTCGTGATGACCACGACCCACGACGACGAGGCGAAGGCCCGGACGCTGGCAGCGGACGTGGTACGGGCCCGGCTCGCGGCCTGCGCGCAGGTGTACCGGATCCAGTCCGTCTACTGGTGGGAGGGCGAGGTCCAGGACGCGGCCGAGTGGCGGATCGACTTCAAGACCCGCACCGAACTGGCCGCCGCCCTGACCGACTTCGTCAACGAGCGGCACGACTACGACACCCCCGAGGTCATCGCCGTCCCGGTGGTGGCCGGCAGCCCCGCCTACCTGGACTGGGTGCGGGCGGAGACTGCGGGGAGGTGAACGGAGGTGCGCGCACAGCGCACGGTGGTGAGCGGGAGCGCGAGTCCGAACCCGCGCCCCGGCTCGCATCGGTGGATCGAGGCGTTCGCGGCCCGATCCGCGACGGTGACCAAGACCGCTTGATACGCCTCCGATGAAAGGGAGTTGACCCCAAGAAGGCGGACTCTAGTCCGATGCTCCGGCGCCCCGCGACGGGGTGGGGTTGTCGAGGGGGAATCGGACTTCAGGTGACAAAGCCTGGGGCGTCAGCCATACGCTGGCCACGCAATCGGCAGGCACGCACAGTGTCCACGCTTCCCGACGACATGGTCGACAAGTGGGTGGCAGCCCGCATGGCGAGGCAGGAGATCCTCGCCCGGACACCGCTCCCGCTGCTGAGCTGGGTCATCGACGAAAGCGCGCTCCGATGCCCCATCGGAGGCTGGGACATTCACGAGGAACAACTTCGCCATCTGCTCAAGATCGGACAGATGCGAGGGCTTGAGATTCAGGTGATGCCAATGGAACGCACCCACCACGCCGGCATGGGAGGCTCGTTCATCCTCCTCACCCCCAAGGGGCGGTCACAGATCGCCTTCGCCGAGGTGCAGCACGTCAACAGGCTCATCACCGACCCCGATCAGGTCCGTATCATGAACGCACGGTACAGCAGCATCAGGGCCCAGGCACTGAACCTGTCGGAGTCTCTGGCCTTGATCGAGAAGATCACGGGAGAGCGGTAAGCATGGCCGAGCTGGCATGGTTCAAGAGCAGCTACAGCGGCAACGAGGGAACCGAGTGCGTCGAGGTGGCCGAGACAACCTCCGCCATCCTCGTCCGCGACTCCAAGGACAAGAGCGGCCCCCACCTCACCTTCACCCCCGACAGCTGGCAGGCCTTCACCACCTACGCCACCACCGCCGAGGTCTGAACAACACCCCCGCACGGCCCGCCGCTCCGCACCCGGAGCGGCGGGCCGTCGGTCACCGCCCCGTCCTGGGATGCAAACCGAAGACCGGGTCGTCCTGCATGTACCCGTCGCGCAACTCCAGGTGAACCGCTGATACCTGCGTGTTCCTCAGCAGCTCATCGATCTTCGGAACGCTCCGCGACATCGCATGCCTCCTTCAACGCCCGTGCCGCGCGGGATACTACGGCCTCGTGCGGCCAGCGGGGAGCGTCCCGTCAGAACCAGTGCAGGGTGAACGGGGCGCGGGGGGTGCGGAAGAGGGTGTCGGCGAGGGCGGGGTGGTGGGCGCGGATGTGGCCGGCGCGGACCAGGGTGCTCGGGGTGGTGCCGCCGAGGTAGATCGAGCCCAGGTCGCTGACGTCGAGCGACAGGTCCGGGTCGCGGTCCGTGGTGACGCACTCGGCCTTGCCGTCGCGGACGGTCAGCAGGTAGCGGTTGTGCTCGCCGAGGAAGCGGTCCTCGACGTCGAGGACGAGCTCGCCGTCCGCGAACCAGCCGCGCGCGGTCAGTGCGCGCGGGACGTCCAGCAGGCGCACCCAGAGCCAGTCCGTCTCTCCGCCCACCTCGCCCGCGCGGAAGTCCGCGAGCTGCCAGCGCAGCGGGTGCTCGGTCGGGAGGTGCTTGAACACGATCTGGGTCACCAGGTCGTGCTCAAGCACGAACCGGGCCAGGGCCGTGAACGCGGCGTCGTCGACGGCTATGGTCTCGTCCACGGTCAGGACGACCGTCTTGGTCACGGGGTCGTAGTCACCCCGCGAGTAGCTCGCATACCCGTCCGGCACGCCGTCGGCGTCGCGGTGGACGGCGACGTAGCGCGGCGCCGGGGCGATCGGCGGCTGTCCCGCTCGCAGGGCCCACCAGCGGTGCGGGCGCGACACCGCGCCGGGCTGCGTCCGCCGGTACCGGTCGTAGACCTCCTCCATGAGGTCGACGCACTCGGCCCGCCGCAGCACCTCGACCGTCCCGGTGTCCGCTCCGCCCGCCCGCGGGGCGGCGAGGGCCGAGCGGTGGCGCGGCACCGTCAGCCGCCGGGTGTACGTCGCCGGGCCGTAGCCGAACCGGCGGTAGATCACGGCCTCGGAGGCCAGCAGCACCGAGAGGAACTCCCCGCGCTCCCGCAGCTCCTCGAGCTGGTACCGCATCATCGCGGTGAGCACGCCCCGGCGCCGGTGCGTGGGCAGCACACCGACGGCGGTCACCCCGGCGACCGGGACGACGGTGTCACCGGGCAGGGTGAGTTCGAAGGAGTACGAGGCGGCCGTGCCGATCGGCCGCCCGTCGTCCGCCACCGCCATCACGCCCCGGTCCATCTCCAGGGCCGACCACCAGGCCCCGCCGCCGTCCTCGGCCGTTGTGTCCCGGACGAGCCCGAACGGGGTCAGGAGGGTGTCGACGAAGACGTCGTGGTCCTGCTCGGTGGTGGAACGGATCTCCATGGGTACAACGGCCTCCCCTGGTCACGGCACCACGGCGCGTGGTGCCCGGCTCAGTGCAACGCCCCCGGGCGGCCCGGTCAAGGGGTTTTCTGCCCGTCCCCGCCTCGGCCCTCCTCACGCGTAGCGCAGGGCGGGGCGGGTCAGGAGGCCGAGGAGCGCGCCGAGGGCGAGGCCGAGGAGGGAGTCGAGAACGTCCTGGGCGTCGCAGGCGCGGCCGAGGGCGGGGAGCGCGTACTGGGCGGCCTCCAGGGCGACGGGGAGGAGGACGCCGGCCACGAGGACGGCGGCGGCGCGGCGCCGGGACCCGGCCAGGGCGGCGGCCAGGCCGACCGGGGCGAACATCAGGAGCGCCAGGTCGGCCTGACGGGAGGCGAACCACTCCCCCGGCGGCCGTACGCCGATGACGTCGAGCGTGCAGTGGCGCACGATGCCCGACCAGGAGAGGTCCTGCCAGAACGGGCGCGGGTGCGCCGGCAGGAGGGTCAGCGTGAACACGCCGCCGAGGGCGAGCAGCAGGACGAAGCCGACCGCCCAGTGCGCGCGCAGCAGCCGCCCGACCGGACGGTTCAGCAGTGCCGCCGGGACGAGGGAGGCGAGCAGTCCGGGCCAGAACATCGGCAGCCCGTTCAACACGGTTTTGATCACGCCCGCACGGACGCCGCTCGGCGCCCGCGCGGTTCTCCCGGGCGGGGTCCGTCCCCGACCGGCACTCGAACTGGCGCCCTGTTAGAGTCGGTTGGCAGTCCGACCGAGGGGGGTCATCCGATGAAGTCCCGTGCGCTCGCGATCGCCGTGGCCGTTGCGGCCACCGTGCTGATCGCCGTCGCCTTCCGGCCGACCGACAACGCGCCGAAGCCCGGTAAGCCGGGGTCCGCCTACGCGCCCTCCGTCATGCCCTCCGCGCCCGGAGCCGAGGACAGCTCCGCCGCCTTCACCCGGTACGTCGAGCAGCACGGCACCGCGGAGGAGCGGGCGGCCGTCCTGGGCCACGTCACGAGGCTCAACCGTGCCGTGAAGCAGGACGACCACGTCAACACCTACCTGGCCACCGACTTCCCCGACAACGTCGACGACCGGACCCGCACCATCATCCGCGCCTACCTGAAGTGGGCCGGGCCGAACGAACCGGGCCGGATGCTCGTCCTCTACAACGCCGCCGGCGGGGTGATGGGCGCGATCCTCGTCGCCGACTGGAGCTGACCCGCGCCCGGGCCGCTCAGGCGACCCGCTCGCCGGTCCGGCCGCCCGCCATCGCGTCCCGCACCCCGCGCGAGAGGCGCTCGGCGACGGCCGCGACCAAGGCGCGCGGGCGGCGCGGGGCGAGGTGGGCGCCGATCCGGTTGGCGAGGCCGGGGACGACGTAGGAACGGTCGGCGTCCAGGGCCCGCAGCGCCGCCCGGACGACCGGCTCCGGGGTGCTGAAGCCACCCGTGACGGCGGCCTTCCGGGTGCCGATGACGTTGAAGAACTCGGTCTCCACCGGGCCCGGGCAGAGGGCGAGGACGCGGATGCCGCGCCGCCGGTACTCCTGGCGCAGCGCGAGGCTGAAGTTGAGCACGAAGGTCTTCGACGAGCCGTAGACGGCGAAGTACGGGGTCGGCTGGAAGCCCGCCGTGGACGCCACGTTGACCACCGCGCCCCGGCCGCGCGCGAGCATGCCGGGCAGCAGTTCGTGGGTGAGGTCGACGAGCGCGACGACGTTGACCATCAGCTGGTCGTGGTCGCGCTGCGGGTCGATCGTCTCGAACGGGCCGCAGGTGCCGAAGCCGGCGTTGTTGACCAGCAGGTCCACCGTCAGGCCGCGGTCGGCGAGTTCGGCGGCTGTCCGGCGGGCGGCGTCGGGGGCGGAGAGGTCCTGGACGAGGACGTGGGCGGTGATGCCGTGGGCCTCGCCGAGCCGCTTGGCGAGGTCGTGCAGGCGGTCGGCGGAGCGGGCGACCAGGACGAGGTCGTGGCCGCGCGCGGCGAACTGGGCGGCGAACTCGGCGCCGAGGCCGGAGGAGGCGCCGGTGATCAGAGCGGTGGTGGCCGTGCGCACGATGGTGCTCCTTGTCTCGCAATGTGTGACACGAGAGTATCGGATAACAGCAGAGATGCGACACCACTGTTTCATTTAATGAGCGACCCGTTCCCCCGCTGTACCGTTCCCCGGTACGTCAGAGCTGGAGGCACACCATGAGCAACACGCCCGGGCGCCCGCTGCGCGCCGACGCCGAACGCAGCATCCGCGCGATCCTCGCGGCGGCGGAACGCGTCCTGGCCGAGACCCCCGGCGCGTCCATGGAGCAGATCGCGGAGGCGGCCGGCGTCACCCGGACCACCGTCCACCGCCGGTTCGCCAACCGGCAGGCGCTGGTCGACGCGCTCGCCGCCGAGGCCGCCGCCAAGCTCGCGGAGGCCATCGAGGACGGCCGCCCGGAGACCGCCCCGCCGCTGGTCGCGCTGCACCGGGCGACGGCCAACGTACTGCGGGTGAAGGCCGCCTGGGGCTTCGCGCTCGGACCGGCCGCCGCGCAGAGCGAGCAGGCCGCGCGGACGCACGAGGAGATCAACCGCCGCTGTCTGGAACTGCTCGGCCGGATCCGGGAGGAGGGGGTCATCGCCGCGGACGCGGACCTGGAGTGGGTGCGCCGGGTCTTCTACGCGCTCATCGGCGAGGCCCTGCACGGCGACACCGGCACGGCGCCCGCCGAAGCCGATCCGGACGCCCTGGCGGCCCGGATCGTCGACACCCTGCTGTACGGCGTGGGCCCGCGCGGGACGGACTGACCACCGGAGCCGGACGCGGCCCGGCACGCCGGTGGCCGGCCACCGGCGGGGGATCAGCCGCAGACCTCCGCCAGCCGCTCGGCCCCGACCTGGTCCGCCAGGACGCCCAGCAGCCGCGTCTGCTCGGCGACGGCCGCCTCGTCGGGCTTCTCCAGGTACAGCGCCGGGTGCAGCATCACGGAGACCACCGCCACCCGGTCCGGGTTGCCCGGGCAGGGCACCATCCCCGCCGCGACGCCCTCGGTGCGCATGATTCCGCGCCCGGCCAGCTCGCGAGGGCTCCGCGCCCCAGCCGGCGCGTCGATCTTGTCGTCCGCCCCCAGCGCCGCCAACTGAACCGCCAGGCCCTCCTCCCCGTCCACGGTGATCCAGCAGCTCCGCATGTCCGGCGAGCCGTCGTCGTGGACCTTCGTCCGCCAGTCCTCCACCCCCGGCTTCCCCTTGGGCATCAGGGAGTTCAGCGGCGTTCCGGCATCCCGCCGGAAGCCGCACAGGGTCTGCCGCACCACCGCCGGCTCGTCGTCGCCCAGCAGCACCACGCCACCGGTGACGGCCGCCGCCAGCACGACGAGCGCGCCGGCGGCCAGGGCCCAGGTGCGCCCGGAGGCCCGCCGACCGCCCCCGGTCACCTCTTCCGCCACCGGCTCGCCCACCGGCCCGGCCGCCGAATCGCCCGGTTCCGTCCGCGTCGTCGCGTCCACGTAGCACTCCCCTCGGCGCCCGGGCCCACCGACCGCCACTTGATCATCTGCGCGGCGCGCAGCCTACCGCGCCACGCCCCCCGTCGATCGCACACGCCCCTCCCGCGCCCGGTCCCGGCGCCCAACTCCCCCATATGGCATGAAAATCCTCTATCTCCCTCGTTCGAGGGAACTATCGCCCGTGTCCCCACTTTTGCGGCGCGATGAGGGAACATCAGCACGTCCGCGCCCGAACGACCTCCGTCCGGGCGGTAGAAACCGGCCCCTGGGACCAGCCCGTGACCACCTCCGCCCCCGTGTGGGACTGCCCCTTCAACCACACCGACGGCCTGGAGTTCGACCCCCTGCTCAAGCGCCTGCTGACCGAGGAGCCGATCGCCAGGATCCGTCTTCCGCACGGCGAGGGCGAGGCCTGGCTCGCCACCCGCTACGAGGACGTCCGGGTGGTCACCACCGACCGCCGGTTCAGCCGCGCCGCCGGCATCGGCCGTGACCTGCCCCGGATGACGCCCGCCCCGATCGCGCAGGTCGAGTCGATCAACCTGATGGACCCCCCGGCCCACAACCGCCTCCGCCGGCTGGTCGCCCAGGGCTTCACCAACCGCCAGGTGGAGCGGATGCGCCCGCACACCCAGCGCGTCGTCGACGGCTACTTCGACGAGATGGAGGAGCACGGCGCACCCGCCGACCTCGTCCGCTTCCTGTCCGCCCGGCTGCCGCTCACCACCATCTGCGAGCTGCTCGACATCCCCGCCGAGGACCGCACCGAACTCCGCGGCCACGCCGTCGCGATGATGTCGATGGGGCCGGGCAGCGGCGCGGGCCAGGTCAACGCCAAGGCCGCCCTGCGCGCCTACTTCGCCGAGCTGACGGCCGCCCGCCGCCGCTCGCCCGGCGAGGACCTCGTCAGCGCGCTCGCCACCGCCCGGGACGGCGCCGAGCTGCTGGACGACGACGAACTCGCCGTCATGGCCATGGTCCTGCTGGTCACCGGCCACGACACCAGCACCTACCAGCTCTCCAACATCACCTACACCCTGCTCACCCACCCCGAGCAGCTCGCCAAACTGCGCGCCCAGCCCGACCTGCTGCCGCGCGCCCTGGAGGAGCTGCTGCGCTTCATCCCGTTCCGCCAGGGGGTGGGCATCGCCCGGGTCGCCACCGAGGACGTCGAGCTCGGCGGGGTGCTGATCAAGGCCGGCGAGCCGGTGCACGTCTCCTACCTGGCCGCCAACCGGGACCCGGCGATGTACGAGCGGCCCGACGAGCTCGACCTCGACCGCGGCGCGCCCACCCACATGACCTTCGGCTACGGCACCCACCACTGCCTCGGCTCCCACCTGGCCCGGATGGAGCTCCAGGTGGCCATCGGCACCCTGCTGAACCGGTTCCCCGGGCTGCGGCTCGCCGTGCCGCCCGCCGAGCTGGACTGGCAGACCGGCTCGATCTGGCGCTACCCGCAGACCCTGCCGGTCGCCTGGTGACCTGGCGACCCCCCTCCTCACCCAGCCGCATCCGTAGACCCGGGCCCGCCCGACGGGAGATCCACCCATGGCAACACTCTGCAGACCCGCCATCGCCGTTCCCGAGCACGTCATCACCCTCGACGAGACCCTCGACCTGGCCCGCGCCCTGCACGCCGACCACCCCCAACTCGGCCTCGCGCTGCGGCTGATCGAGAACACCGGGGTGCGGACCAGGCACCTGGTCCAGCCCATCGAGGAGACCCTGCGGCACCCGGGCTTCACCGTCCGCAACGCCGTCTACGAGCGGGAGGCCAAGCGCCGCGTCCCCGAGGTGGTCGAGCGCGCCCTCGGCCACGCGGAACTCGCCGCCCGGGACGTCGACCTCATCCTCTACGTGTCCTGCACCGGCTTCATGATGCCCTCGCTGACCGCGTGGCTGATCAACGCGATGGGGTTCCGCTCCGACACCCGGCAGCTGCCGATCGCCCAGCTCGGCTGCGCGGCCGGCGGCGCCGCCGTCAACCGGGCGCACGACTTCTGCCGCGCCTACCCCGGCGCCAACGTGCTGATCGTCGCCTGCGAGTTCTGCTCGCTCTGCTACCAGCCCACCGACATCGGCGTCGGCTCGCTGCTCTCCAACGGCCTGTTCGGCGACGCGATCGCCGCCGTGGTGCTGCGCGGCCGCGGCGGCACCGGCGTCCACCTGGAGCGCAACGGCTCGCACCTGGTGCCGGACACCGAGAACTGGATCTCGTACGGGGTCAAGGACACCGGCTTCCACTTCCAGCTCGACAAGCGCGTCCCGGGCACGATGGAGATGCTCGCCCCGGCCCTGCGCGCGCTGGCCGTCGAGCACGCCTGGGACGTCTCCGGCCTCGGCTTCTACATCGTGCACGCGGGCGGCCCGCGGATCCTCGACGACCTCTGCCACTTCCTCAACCTGGAGCCGGCCGCGTTCCGCTTCTCCCGGGCCACGCTCACCGAGCGCGGCAACATCGCCAGCGCCGTGGTCTTCGACGCACTGGCCCGGATGTTCGAGGAGGGCGGGGTCGAGGACGGCACCCAGGGGCTGATCGCGGGCTTCGGACCGGGCATCACCGCCGAGATCTCGCTGGGCAGTTGGGTCGGCGCGCCGCTGGAGGCGATGGTCCCGCGCCGGTCGCGCGCCATCGACACCGCGGAGTTGACGATCGCTCACCGGACGGCCCCCCTGCCGCGTCCGGCCGGGTCTACGATCACCGAATGACCGATACCACGGATGCCACCGACACCGAAGGCACCGCAGGCACCGTCGAGGCACCGGACGACGCCGGAGCCCCGCTGATCCCCAGACCACCCCGCCCCGCCGAGGCCGACCGGACCCCCTCCGAAACCGACCGCGCCGACGAGCTGGCCGCGCGCTTCCCCGCCCTGCACGCCCCGCAGTACTGGGCCTGGGGCCGCTACGACGCGCAGTTCTCCACCGTCCTGCCACCGGACGAGCTGATCACCAACATCCACCTGGTGGGGTTCACCGACAGCGGCCGGGTGGTGCTCTGCCGCGACGAGCGCGACCACTGGTTCCTGCCCGGCGGCACCCGCGAGCACGGTGAGTCGGTGGCCTCCTGCCTGGTCCGCGAGCTGCGCGAGGAGGCCGGCGCCCGGCTGCTCGGCGAGCCGGTCTGGCTGGGCGCGCACCGCTGTGTGACCGACGAGCCGGTGCCCTACCGGCCCTGGCAGCCGCACCCCGAGAAGGCCTGGCTCTGGGGCTGGGCCGAGATCACGGTGGACTCCGTCCCGACCAACCCGGACGACGGCGAGCAGGTGGTCGAGGTCCGTGAGGCGGACCCGGCCGAGGCGCAGCGGCTGCTGCTGCGCGGCCACGACACGTGGTGGGGCGAGCTGATCGCGCTGGCGGTGGAGCTGCGGTCGCGTCCGCGCTGAGCCGCGATATTCCCCCGCTCCAGGAAAAGCACCGGAATGGCGCAGCAGCGGGCCCCGGTGTCCGGTATCCGGTGGTATGACTCGAAGGGACTCGGGTCCTTCTCGGGCCCGCACCGACGGGAGCCGTCATGGACAACTACCCGCTGCTCAACATCTTCTGGACGATGCTGGAGCTGTTCCTCTGGATCCTCTGGTTCTTCCTGCTCTTCAAGATCATCACGGACATCTTCCGCAGCCATGACATGGGCGGCTGGGCCAAGGCCGGCTGGATGATCCTGGTGATCCTGCTGCCGCTGATCGGTGTGCTCGTGTATGTGATCGCGCGCGGCAGGGGCATGGGGGAACGCGACATCGCGCAGGCCCAGAAGGCCGACGCCGCGTTCAAGGCGTACATCCGCGACGCGGCGGGCACCGAACCCGGGGAGGGGGCCGGGGCGGCGCCCCCCGGCCGCAGCCACGTCGAGGACCTGGCCAAGCTGGCCGACCTCAAGGCCAGCGGGGCCATCTCCGAGGAGGAGTACCAGAAGGCGAAGGACAAGCTGCTGGTGTGAGGCCGGCGGCGGCCGGTGGACGGGTGTCCACCGGCCGCCGCCGTCCGCTCAGCGTGATCCGCTCAGCGCCATCCGCTCAGCGCCGCCCGGTACGGCGGTCGCCGGAGCGGCGGTCGTCCGCCGAGCCGCCGCCGGCCAGCCCGGCCCGGCGCAGCGCGTCCGCCATGGCGCTGTTGCCCAGCGGCGCCGAACCGCCGGAGCCGCCGGAGCCGCCCCGGTCGCGGCGGTCCTGCCCGCGCCCGCCGCCCTGGCCGCCCTGCCCGCCCTGGCCGCCGCGCCGTTCCTGGCGCGGCGGGCGGGCCTGGCGGTCGCCGCCGCGCCCGCCGCCCTCGTCGCCGCGCCCCACCTCGTCGTCCAGCCGCAGGGTGAGCCCGATCCGCTTGCGCGGCACGTCCACCGAGGTCACCCGGACGGTCACGATGTCGCCGGGCTTGACCACCTCGCGCGGGTCCTTGACGAAGTTCTTCGACAGCGCCGACACGTGCACCAGGCCGTCCTGGTGGACGCCCACGTCGACGAAGGCGCCGAACGCGGCCACGTTCGTCACCACGCCCTCCAGCACCATGCCGACCTCCAGGTCGCCGAGCTTGTCGACGCCCTCCTTGAAGGTCGCGGTGCGGAACGCCGGGCGCGGGTCGCGGCCCGGCTTGTCCAGCTCGCCGAGGATGTCGGTGACGGTCGGGACGCCGAAGGTGTCGTCGGCGAAGTCGCCCGGCCGCAGGGCGCGCAGCTTCCCGCTGTTGCCGATCAGCTCGCGCAGCTCCCCGCCGGTCGAGGCGAGGATCCGGCGCACCACCGGGTACGCCTCCGGGTGCACGCTGGAGCCGTCCAGCGGGTCGTCGCCGCCCGGGATCCGCAGGAAGCCCGCGCACTGCTCGAAGGCCTTGGGGCCCAGCCGGGCCACGTCCTTCAGCGCCTTGCGGGTGCGGAACGGGCCGTTGGCGTCACGGTGGGCGACGATGTTGTCCGCGAGCGTGCCGGTGATGCCGGAGACCCGGGTGAGCAGCGGGGCGGAGGCGGTGTTGACGTCCACGCCGACCGCGTTGACGCAGTCCTCGACGACGGCGTCCAGCGAGCGGGAGAGCTTCACCTCGCTCAGGTCGTGCTGGTACTGGCCGACGCCGATCGACTTCGGGTCGATCTTGACCAGTTCGGCCAGCGGGTCCTGGAGCCGGCGGGCGATCGAGACCGCGCCGCGGATCGACACGTCCAGCTCCGGCAGCTCCTGCGAGGCGAAGGCGGACGCCGAGTAGACCGAGGCGCCGGCCTCGCTGACCATCGCCTTGGTGAGCTTCAGCTCCGGGTGGCGCTTGATGAGGTCCTCGCCGAGCTTGTCGGTCTCCCGGGAGGCGGTGCCGTTGCCGATCGCCACCAGGTCGACGTCGTGCTTCTTCGCCAGCGCGGCCAGGCTCGCCAGCGCCGCGTCCCACTTGTTGGCGGGCTGGTGCGGGTAGATCGTGTCGTACGCGACCACCTTGCCGGTGGCGTCCACCACGGCGACCTTCACGCCGGTGCGGAAGCCCGGGTCCAGGCCCATGGTGGCGCGGGTGCCGGCCGGGGCGGCGAGCAGCAGGTCGCGCAGGTTGGCGGCGAAGACCCGGACCGCCTCGTCCTCGGCCTCCGCGCGCAGCCGGCCGCGCAGGTCGATGCCGAGCCGGACCAGGATCCGGGTGCGCCAGGCCCAGCGGACGGTGTCGCCGAGCCACTTGTCGGCCGGGCGGCCGTGGTCGGCGATGCCGAAGCGGGCGGCGATCCGCTGCTCGTAGTCGCTCGCGCCGGGCAGGTCGCCGTCCTCCGCGCCGTCGTACGGCGACAGGTCGAGGTCCAGCACCTCCTCCTTCTCACCGCGCAGCATCGCCAGGATGCGGTGCGAGGGGAGCTTGGTGTACGGCTCGGCGAAGTCGAAGTAGTCGGCGAACTTCGCGCCCTCCTGCTCCTTGCCCGCGCGGACGGTGGCGACCATCCGGCCGCGCGTCCACATCCGCTCGCGCAGCGAGCCGACCAGGTCGGCGTCCTCGCCGAACCGCTCGACCAGGATCGCCCGCGCGCCCTCCAGCGCGGCCGGGGCGTCGGCCACCGACGCGTTCAGGTAGCCGGCCGCCAGCGCCGCCGGGTCCTGGGTCGGGTCGGCGAGCAGGGTCTCGGCCAGCGGCTCCAGCCCGGCCTCGCGGGCGATCTGCGCCTTGGTGCGCCGCTTCGGCTTGAACGGCAGGTAGATGTCCTCCAGCCGCGCCTTGGAGTCGGCGGCCAGGATCTGCGCACGCAGCGCGTCGTCCAGTTTGCCCTGCGACCCGATCGACTCCAGGACGGCGCCGCGCCGCTCCTCCAGCTCCCGCAGGTAGCGCAGCCGCTCCTCCAGGGTGCGCAGTTGCGCGTCGTCCAGCGAGCCGGTCGCCTCCTTGCGGTAGCGGGCCACGAACGGCACCGTCGCGCCGCCGTCCAGCAGCTCGACCGCCGACTTCACCTGCCCCTCGCGGACGCCCAGTTCCTCGGCGATCTTCCGCTCGATCGCCTTCTGGGCCTGCTGGGCCGCCTGTTCGACTGGCGTGGTCACGAAGCCGGTCACCTTCTTCAGAGTTGCTGTCCGTACCCCGGCATTCTCGCAGCAACCCCCGACAGCCCGCCCCGCCGCGCCACCCCGGGCGTGGCGCGCGGCCTCCCGCGGGCGCGCTCAGTAGCCGTCGTCGACGGTGCGGTCCGGAGCGCCGTTGGGAGCGAGCCCGATCAGCACGGTCTCCTTCTCCTTCACCAGCCTGATCCGGTCCGGAGCGTCCCAGGTGACCTCGGGCCTGTCGTGCCAGTCGCCGTTGACGTACGCGAGGTGCCAACGGCGCTTTCCCAGACCGGAGCCCTCGTCCACCGAGACGATCCAGTACGGATCGATCATCGCGTACCCCTCCTCGACCACCAGGCGACGGTCCGTCCGCTCCGGCGCCGCCTCGGAGCGGATCGTCCGCTCACTGTCGGTCAGCAGCGATCCGAAGAACACCCAGACGAGCGCGGCGCCCAGCAGGAACGTGCCCGTGACACCACCCAGCACGATCCTGGCCCACAGGTTCCACCGCGCGGTCAGGACGCCGACGAAGAGCAGCGCGAGCACCAACGTGCCGAACAGCGCCGGGTGGTCCAGCCATCGGCGCAGCACCAGGAACCCACCGGAGCCGCTGTTCGCCCGGCCGAGGACGGCGGCTCCCGCCAGCGCCGCCGCGAGCCCGAGCGCCCCCCGTGAAACCCAACGCCTCCGCGAAGTACTCATATTCTCACCCTGGTGTTCGAAATCCGCCTGAGCGCAGGGCCCGTCGCGGCGTACAGTGCCGGGCATGTGCGCAGCCGCTCGGACGCCCGACCACCTGCACGACGACGACCACCTGCACGACCGTCTGCACGACGAAGAACCCACCATCGACACCAGCCTGGTGCGGCGGCTGATCGCCGCCCAGTTCCCGCAGTGGAAGGGCCTGCCGCTCTCGTCGGTCGGGCTCACGGCCACGGACAACGCGATGTTCCGGCTCGGCCCCGAACTCGCCGTCCGCCTCCCCCGGGCCGCCTGGGCGGCCGGGAACCTGGGGCGCGAGCAGTACTGGCTCCCCCGCCTCGCCCGGCACCTGCCGGTGCCCGTCCCCGCGCCGGTCGGTCACGGCCGGCCGACCGTCGGCTACCCGTGGGACTGGTCGGTGCTGCGCTGGCTGGACGGCGCGACCCCGGCCGCCGGATCGCTCCCGAACCCCGTCCAACTCGCCCACGACCTCGCCGAGTTCGTCACCAGGCTGCGTTCCGTCGAGCCGGGCCCGGACGCCCCCGCCGCACTGCGCGCCGGGCCGCTGGCCGGCCGCGACGCCGCCACCCGGGCCGCCATCGGACGGCTGCGCGGGGTGATCGACACCGAGACGGCGACCGCCCTGTGGGACAAGGCCCTGCGGCTGCCCGAGCCCGCCGGGCCGGCCCGCTGGGTGCACGGCGACCTCACCCCGGGCAACCTGCTGGTCACCGGCCAACGCCTGAGCGCCGTCCTGGACTTCGGCCTGCTGGGCGTCGGCGACCCGACCGTCGACCTGCTCCCGGCCTGGAGCCTGCTGCCGGCCACCGCCCGCCCGGCCTTCCGCACCGCCCTGGCCGTCGACGACGCCACCTGGGAACGCGGCCGCGCCTGGGCGCTGTCCCTCGCGCTCGTCCAACTGCCGTACTACCGCACCACCAACCCGCCGCTGGCCGCCAACGCCCGGTATGTCGTCAAGGAGATCCTGTCGGACCGCAGCGTGTGAGCGCGCGTACGGGCGGTCGTACGAGCGCGCGGCGGCGTCAGGACTGGACGTAGCGGGTCGCCTCGGCGGCCCCCGGCGGCAGCGGGGTGCGGGCCGCCTCGGACTGCCAGGCGCCGGCCAGTTCGGCCGGGAAGCGGCGGCCGCTGCGGGTCAGCACCAGCCCGGGCGTCAGCTCGACCTCGTCACCCGGGCGGAACGGCCGGTCGCCGCCCGGCGGGAGCCGCTCCCACGGGCCCAGGTGGCCGCGCCGCCCGGCCTCGCGCATCCGGCTGCCGTACGTGCTGGTGTCCCGCACCGTCACCGCGCCGCCGCGCACCGAGACCGTCAGGTGCCGGCGGCTGACCAGGGCCGCCCGCTCGACCGGCAGCAGGCCGAGCAGCGCGATGCCGGGCCCGTCCGGCCCGGGTGCCCGGCCGACCGCCGTCCGCGAGCCCTCGTCCAGCGTGTACCGGGCCACGCACTCCCCGTCCAGCACCACCTTGACCTGCGCGGCGCCGGGCCGGGCCCCGTCGTCGAGCAGCGGCGTCCCGTGCAGTTCGCAGGTCGGCACGCCCCGGCGCATCCGCGGCAGCATCACCCGCCCGCCGCGGTGCACGCTGTACAGGGCGCACCGCGCCTCCGGGCAGCGCCACGCCCGTCCGACCACCTCGACCAGCGGTTTGCGGGCGGCCGTCAGCAGGCCCTGCTTCTTGAGCGCCGACAGCTCCATCTTCTTGGAGATCTCCGCACCCGTCCGGTACCCCATGTCGAGCGGCACCAGCCGCACCACCCCGCGCCCGGCCGCCTCGGGCCGCAGGAACTGCCAGGTGTTGCCCTGGATCCACGGGTGCTCGATCCGGTGGTCGTCGTAGTAGTCGGCGGTGACCACCTGGATCCCGGTCATGCCGGCGATCTCCAGCACCCGCTCGTCGGCGTCCGGCACCTCCTCCACCAGCCCCTCGGCCACCCACCGCGCCAGCGTCCGGGCGTCCGCCTCCTCGGCGAACTCCCGCCGCCCGCCCAGCAGGCTGCGGTCGGCCACGCAGTACACCGCCACGTGCCGGTCCCCGGTCAGCCGCACCAGCGCCTCCACCACCAGCCCCAGCCGGTGCAGCGAACGCGGCGCCGACCCGCCGAGGTCGGTCCGCCGGACGACGTTGGAGAGCTCGACCAGGTAGTCGGCCCGGTCCGCGGACGTGGCGAGGTTGCGGTCGAGGGCGCGGTCGAGCGCGCGGTCGGGGCGGTGCTGCTCCACGGGGCCTCCGCACGGTCTGCGCGCACGGGACGAGCCGGACGGCCCTCCCGACGTCGCGTCACATCCGTTCCATCATCACCCATCGACCGAACGGCAGGAGGCCGGTCCCCGGCACCGGCCCCAGTAGGGTGCGAACATGACACGTCATCTCGAATTCGAGGGTCCGTACAACTTCCGCGACCTGGGCGGCTATCCGGCCTCCGACGGGCAAGCGGTCCGCTGGGGCCTGCTGTACCGCTCGTCCTCGCTCGGCAGGCTCACCTCGGCCACCGACCTCGAACGGTTCCGGGCGCTGGACATCGGCACCGTGATCGACCTGCGCTACCCGTGGGAGATCGAGCGCAGGGGGCGGATACCGGAGCTGGACGGCGTCGCGTACCACAACCTCTCGATCGAGCACCGGCCGTACGACCAGGCCGAGATCGATCCGGGGCTCGACCCCTGGCGGTACCTGGCGGACCGGTTCGCCGAGGTGGCCGAGGACGGGGCGGCGGAGATCCGCACCGTCCTGGAGCTGATCGCCGGGGCCGAGCGGCCGGTGGTGTTCCACTGCGCCGCCGGCAAGGACCGCACCGGGCTGATCGCCGCCCTGGTGCTCACCCTGCTCGGCGTCGGCGAGGACGACGTGGCCGCCGACTTCGCGCTCACCGAACTCGTCACCAACCGGCTGGTGGCCGACTGGCGCGCCGCCAACCCGGGGCGCACCCTGCGCTGGCCCGCCTTCGGGCGCGCGCCGGAGGAGGTGATCCGGCTCGCGCTCGCGGACCTGGCCGCCGCCCACGGCTCGGTGCACGCCTATGCCACCGGCAAGATCGGTCTCGACGGGGCGCTGGTCGGCCGGCTGCGGGCCCGGCTGCTCACGGCGTAGCCCGGCGGCGACGAGAACCGGCCAGCGCCTCACCGGAACGACAATCGCATGAAAAAGAAATCGATCGACCGGTGAATCAGAATCGGGCAGGGCTGATCGATATTCGACCTTGAAATCCCGGCCACGGGAAATTCCGGAGAATGTCGATCAGCCCCTTGCCAAACCCCGGCGCCTCGGCCTCACCACGCCGAATGGCCGAAAAAAATAGTGCTGGGCACCTGTTCGTGCACGCTAAGGTCATTTCCGCGGCGGCTCGGCCGATCGGGTGAACGCGACCGTTCGGGTCGAACCTCCGCTCGTTTCCTTTTGCCTGCATGACCCCGCCCGTACGGCGGTGTCACCGAAACGATCGGACGGACTGTGCACGCAAAGAACCCCGCCGACCGCCCCCGCCGCATCGACCGCACGCTCGTCCGAGGCGTCCTGGTCGCCGCCGCGCTGCTCGGCTTCGCCGGCGCCGGCCCCGCCCTCGCCGAAGGCTCCTGGACGTCCTACATCAGCAACTGGGGGCCCGGCTCGGAGTCCCGCCGCTGGGAGGACAGCGACCGCGACGACGTCGCCACCTCCGTCACCTTCCAGGGCTGCGTGACCGGCAACAACGACTTCAAGGACGCCGACCTCCAGATCTACAAGGACGTCTTCGGCCCCGACAAGGCCTACGGCCACCGCACCAACCACTGCGACACCTCCAGTTGGGGCGACCAGAGCTCCGGCACCTACTACTTCATGCTCGAGGGCGTGCGCAGCGGCGCCAAGCTCTGGGTGGACACCGTCACCACCCGGTACTGACCCCGCCCCCGCCCGCCCCCAGACCCTCGCCCCGGCCGTGGTTCCGGCGGACGCCCCCCGTCCGCCGGTACCCCCGCACCCGTTCCGAGCGAAATGCGTCGACCCCGCCATGGCCCTTGAATTCCACCGCATCGACTTCCAGTACAGCCGGAAGGCGCTCCTGTTCACCGGTCTCGATCTGCGGATCGACCATCCGGCCACCGTCCTGCTCGGCCCCAACGGCGCCGGGAAGTCCACCCTCATGGCGATCGCCGCCTCGCAGCTGAGCCCGCACCGGGGGCTCGTCACCTGGCACGGCGTCAACCCGGCGGCGGGCGGCGGCGACCGGGCCGCCTACCGGCGCGCGGTGGCCTGGCTGCCCCAGCAGATCACCACCGTCCCCGGGCTCACCGTGCGCGAACAGGTCGCCTACTGCGGCTGGTTGAAGGGCATGTCGCGCACCGCGGCCTGGCGGGCCTCGGCCGGCGCGCTCGCCCGGGTCGGCCTCTCCGGGCTCGCCGACCGGGCCGGCCACCAGCTCTCCGGCGGCCAGCTGCGCCGGATGGGCATCGCCGGCTGCCTCGCCCACCACAGCGAGCTGATCCTGATGGACGAGCCCACGGCCGGGCTCGACCCCGCCCAGCGGGCGGTGTTCCGGTCCCTCGTCGAGGAGTTGACGGGCGAGGTGAACGTCCTCGTCTCCACCCACCAGACCGAGGACCTCGCCGCGACCTACCGGCACGTGGTGGTGCTGGACCGCGGCCGGGTCCGGTTCCAGGGCGCCACCGAGGAGTTCCACGCCCTCGCGGCCGGCGGCCGGATCCCCGGGGCGGGCGGCGGGGTCGGCGGCGGATCCGGCGGGGCCGGTGACGGGGCCGGCGGGGCCGGCGGGCCCGGCGGCGGGTCCGGCACGCCGAGCGCCGAGGCCGCGTACGCGCGCCTGATCGAACGGGAGACGTGACCATGCTGCTGCGCACCGTTCTGCGGGTCTCGGCCGGCACCCGGATGCTGCCGTTCCTGCTCGGCTTCGTCCTGGTCGCGCTCGGCGACGAGCTGACCGCCTGGGTCACCCCGGCGTACGGGCTCGCCGCCGCCGGGCACGCCAGCCTCGCGCTGCCGTTCGCCTGCGCGGCCTGCGCGGCCTGCGGCGCCTGGGAGGGCGGGCGGCTGCAGCGCGGCGGCGTGTTCGGCCGCTCGCCGGTCCGCTCCGCGCCGGCCATCACCGCGCCAGTGCTGCTGCCGGTCGCCGCGATGGGCGGGCTGGGCATGGCCGCCGCGCTCGGCACCGCGGTGCTGGCCGGCGGCACCGTGGACGGCGTCCCGCAGCCCGGCCTGTTCGCCGTCTGGGCCGGACTGCTGCTCGCCAACACCCTGGTCGGCTCGGTCGTCGGGCGGGTGCTGGCACCGGTGGTCGCCGTGCCGCTCGCGCTGGTCAGCAGCTTCGTGCTGAACGCCTACCCCGCCGCCTTCGACACCTACTGGCCGCGGCACCTGGTCGGCGGCGGGCTCTCCGACTGCTGCGCCGTGGACCAGGTGCTGGACGGGCGGGCAGTGGCCGGCTCGCTGGTCTTCTCCGGCGCGGTCTGCGCGGCCGCCGTCCTGCTGATCCGCCGGCGCGGCACCCCGCTCGCCGTCGCCGCCGCGCTGGCCGTCACGGCGGGCGGTGTCGCGGCGGGCGGCTGGACCGCCCGCGACCTCGGCCCCGAACCGGTGCGCGCCCGCTCCGCCGCCGCGCTGGTCTGCGACGACGGACGACCGCGCGTCTGCCTCTGGCCGGAGCTCGGCGGCGACCGCTCGGCGATGGTCCGCACCGAGGTCCGGCAGGTCGCCGCGACCCTGGCCGGGCGCGGCGTCGCCGTCCCGGAGGGGTTCACCATGGCCGCCCGGCCCGGACCGGGCGAGGCCAAGCTCGGTGTCCCGACCGACGCCCTGGCGCGGGACGTCGCCCCCGCCGTGGTCGGCGGCCTGCTCCCGCGGGCCCCGGACTGCGCCCGCCGCGGCGACCCCTACCCGGCCGCGGCCGCCGTCGGCACGGCCACCGCCTGGCTCACCGCCCGGGCCGGGCCGGACGGCGCCACCGTGCCCCCGGCCGGGATCGGCGGCCGCTTCACCGAGGAGGACGCGGCCCGCGCCGCCCGGCTGGTCCGGCTGCCCGAGGAGACCCAGCTCGCCTGGTACCGCGCCACCGCCACGGCCCTGGCCGACTGCGGCACCCTGCCCCCGCCGCTCCCGTACGCCGGGGCGGCCGCCGGAGGGGGGACGCGGTGATCTGGTGGTGCAAGGCGCGCGCGGTGCCGGTGCTCGTGGCCGTCCTCGCCGCGACCCTCGCCGTCGGCCTGCTCCTCGGGGACGGCGAGCTGCCGGTGCCCGCCCTGCGCGGACAGGCCGGGCACTTCCTCCTCGCGCACGTGATCACCCTGCTCCCGGCGGTGTTCCTGCTGTACGGGCTGGGCCGGGGCGACCTGCGGACCGAATCCGTCGCCGGACGGCACCTGCGCGGCCTGGACGTCGGGCTCGCGCTCGCCCTCGCGGCCGCCGGGACGACCTGCGGCGGCCTCGCCTACGCGGCCGGCCAAGGGGCGCTCGCCCTGGTCCTGGCCCGCAACATCGCCGGGTACCTCGGCCTGGCGCTGCTGGCCCACCCGCTGGTCGGCCACCGCCCGGCGGCCGCCGCGCTCGCCGCCGTCCCGCTGCTCTGCTCGGCGGCGGGCTGGTACCCGGACGGCCATCCGCGACCGTGGGCCTGGCCGCTGCACCCGGCCGGCTCCCCGGCCGCGCTGGCCGCCGTCGGCCTGCTGCTGCTCACCGGCACGGCCTGCGCCCTGCGCGGCCGGCACCCGCCCGCCGCGTCACGCCTCCTGGCCGGCTGAGCGCCGCCCTCGGCGGGCGCCGCGTCGCTGCGGCTCAGCGGCTCAGCGGCGCCGGGGGCGGCCCGAGCGGGCGCCGCCCTGGGGCCTGCGGGGCGCGCGGGAGGCGCCGCCGGGGGCCGCCGCGGCCTCGGCCGTGTCGGGCCAGTGGGCGGGGCGCTTCAGCGCCGCCGGGAGGCGGGTGGCCGCGTCGCCGCGGGCCGCGTTGAGCTGCGTCTGGGTCAGGAACAGCGCGTCGGTGAGGTCGGCGCCGGCCAGGTCGGCGTCCCGCAGGTCCGCGCCGACCAGATCGGCGAGCCGCAGGTCCGCCCCGGCCAGGTCCGCCGCGACCAGCAGCGCACCCCGCAGATTGGCCCCGCGCAGGTCCGCTCCGCGCAGCCGGGCCCCGAACAGGTCCGCACCCCGGTGCTCGCGTCGGCGCGGGACAGCCGCCCGGACCAGCTCGCTCGCCCTGAGCAGCAGCTCGGCCACCGCCTGCCGGTGCGCGGGCACGTCGACCGCCAGGATCTCCTCCGGCGTGCCCGCGGCCAGCCGCTCGGTCTCCTCCAGCACCCGGCGCAGCTCGTCGTGCACGCTGCGGGCCGGGGCGAAGGTGAGCGCCTCGACGAGGTACCGGAGCAGCTCGTGCAGCTGCCGCACCACCGGGAACACCTCGAACATCGTCCCGGCGCTCTCCGGCGCCTCGCGCCAGCTGCGCCCGCCGAAGGTGACCTGGGAGACGTGCTGGCCGGCCCCGAAGCAGTCGTACACCGTGCAGCCGGGGAAGCCGCTGTCGCGCAGCCGCTCGTGGATGCCGCAGGTGAAGTCCGTCTGCAGATTGCGGCAGGCGGTGCCGGCGGCCTTGTTCACCGCGAAGTCGCTGCCGGCGGCGAACGGCAGCGCGACGCAGCACAGCCCGAAGCAGTTCCCGCAGTCGGAGACGAGGTTGAGGCTCGGGACGCTCACGATGCTGTTGTTCCTCCGGGGACGACGATGCGGTGTGGTGCTGCGGCCGTGCGGTGGCGCGGTGGTGCGGTGCGACGGCGGTGCAGCTGTAGAGCGTACCGACAGCCCGGAGCGGACGTCGGTTAGTGTGGTCGGCCGAGCGCGAGCGGCACCGAAGCACGTGCGGCACAGCACCAGCGGAGGAACCAACGCATGTCCCGGCACGACGTGGCGCCGTACCCGGACACCGAGGGCACCGCGGCGCCCGCCACCGGACGGCCGCCCGCCCTCCGCCTCCCGCCCCGCGCCCGCACCGTCGCGTTCACCCTGCTCTGCTTCGCGGTCTGCCTGGCGATCGGCGCCCAGCAGTGGACCACCCTGCAGCTCGGCGGCTTCGACCTCGGGATCTTCGACCAGGGCGTGCGCGGCTACGCGCACTTCGGCCTGCCGGTGTCGACGCTGAAGAGCTTCCACCACGAGTTCCCGCCCGGCTTCTCGCTCCTCGGCGACCACTTCTCCCCCGTGATCGCGCTGATGGCACCGCTCTACTGGCTCTGGGACGACCCCCGCTCGCTGCTCCTCGGCCAGGCGCTCTGCTTCGCCGCCGGCGTGCCGCTGATCCGCCGGATCACCGACCGCTGCTTCGCCGGCGCCGACCCCCGCACCGCCCGCCGCGCCGCCGACCTGGCCGCGCTCGCCTACGGGCTGGGCTGGCCGCTCCTGGTGGCCTCCCGCGGCGGGTTCCACGAGGTGGCGTTCGCCGTGCCGCTCACGCTGCTGATGCTGGAGCGCGGGATGGCCCGGCAGTACTGGGCGTCCGCGCTGGCCGGCCTGCTGCTGTGCTGCACCAAGGAGGACATGGGCCTGGTGGTCGGCGCGTACGGCCTGGTGCTGCTGCTGCGGGCGCGCCGGGAGCCGGACGCCGACCGTCGCCGCCCCGCCGTCCGCTGGGGGCTGGGCCTGCTGCTCGGCGGCCCGCTCGCGGCGGCGGTGGCGATCGCGAAGCTGGTCCCGGCGATGGGCGGGGTACCCGGCTACTACTGGAACTACCAGGCGCTCGGCGAGGACGGCGGCTCGGCGGTCGCCAACGTCCTGGCCGACCCGACCCTCCTGGTCTCGGCGTTCTTCGACGCCCCGCTGAAGCCGCTGCTGCTGCTCTGGATCTTCGGCACCCTGTTCCTCCTGCCGCTGCGCTCCGCGACCGTGCTCCTGGCCGTCCCGCTGCTCGCCGAGCGGGTGCTCTCCAGCAACCCCAACCACTGGTCGATCGCCCGGCACTACGACGCGTTCCTCTGGCCGATCCTGCTGGTCGCCGCGGTGGAGGTGCTGGGCCGCTGCCACGACCGCGCCCTGACCCGGCGGCTCGGCGTGGCGGCGGCCGCCCTGACCGTCGCGGCCGCGCTGCCGCTCGGGGTGGCGAACCTGTTCGTGCCGGCCTACTGGCAGCCGAAGGCGAGCGAGGCGGCGCTGCTGCGCGGCGCGGCGCTGGTCCCGGACGGCGCCTCCGTCGAGGCCGACAACCAGGCGGCGCCGCGGCTGACCGCCCGCGCGGACGTGGTGCTGGTCGACGAGAAGCCGCGCGGGCGCGCGTACGTGCTGATCCGCGCCGACAAGCGGTCCTTCCCGTTCCGGACCGACCGGGAGCAGGCGGCCCGGATCGAGCTGCTGCTGGCGCACGGGTACCGGACGGTCTGGTCGGAGGACGGCGTGTACCTGCTGCACCGGGAGGGCACCGAGCCGATCCCGGGCGAGCACGTGCCCGGCCCGGACACCACCCCGTACCAGGACGAGGTGCCGTCGGACGTGGGCCGCAACCTCTTCCGCGGCTGACGCCCGCTGACGCCCGCCGCCCCGCGGCCGCCCCTCAGCCCTGGTACGGCAGCAGCTCCGCGCGCTTGGGCGGGCGGCCGTCGCCGGAGGAGCGGCCGGTGAGGCGGCGGCCGATCCACGGGCCGAGGTGGGTGCGGGCCCAGCGGGCGTCGGCGGCCAGCCGCTCGCCGCGGGTCGGCGGCGCGGCGACCGGCAGCGGGGCGCGCCAGTCGAAGCCGGCGGGGCGGCCGAGCGCCTCCAGGACGGCCTCGGCGACCCGGCGGTGCCCCTCGGGCGAGAGGTGGAGCCGGTCCTCCGCCCAGAGCCGGCGGTCGTCGAAGCAGGGCGCGGAGAAGAGGTCGACCACGGCGACGCCCGGATCCTGGGCGAGCTCGTGCACGAAGGCCTTCATCCGCAGGATCGCCGGGAGCAGCCGGGCCGAGCCGGCCATCCGGCGGGTCGGGTCGGTGCTGGTGAACATGACCACGGTGGCGCCGGTGGCGCGCAGCCGGGTGGCGGAGGCGCCGAGCAGTTCCTCGACCCGGGCGACCTCGCAGCGCGGTCGCAGCACGTCGTTGAGCCCGCCGGCCAGGGTGACCAGCTCGGCGCCCAAGGCGGCGGCGGTCTCCACCTGCTCGTCGTGGATCTGGCCGATGAGCTTGCCGCGGACGGCGAGGTTGGCGTACCGGAAGGCGCCGGCCGGGTGGTCGGCGGCGAGCCGGGCGGCGACGCGGTCGGCCCAGCCCCGGAAGTGGCCGTCCGACAGCAGCTCGTCGCACATGCCCTCGGTGAAGGAGTCCCCGACGGCGACGTAACTGCGGAAGGCGGCGAGCGTGTTCTCCGTGTTCTCCGTGTTCTCCATGGCCCGACGATCGTACGCGCGCGGCCTGCGGCGGGATCCGGCACCCTCGGGCGCACGCCGCGCTACCCCGCGGAACCCCGCCGGCCCCGGATCAACGGCCACGGATCAACGGCCACGGCAATCGGGCGCCGATCCTCCGTTCATCGGCGCCGGGCAGAGTGGTGCACGTCGGCGGCGCTGCCCGACGGATCCAGGACCGGTCACGGGGGAACCGGTCCCGGAGTACCGGGCGCGCCGCCGACCGCGTCCTCCCGACCGCGTCCTCCCAGCCGCCTCCCCCCGGCCGGTCAGACCCCCGCCGTCTCCTCCACCGCGCCGGTGACCCAGTGCGTTCGCACGGCATCGGTCGGCCGCTGCTCCCCCAGCGCGTCGAGCCCCCAGACGCCGAGCGCCGCCACGACCGGCCGCAGCGCGGCGCCGCGCCCGGTCAGCTCGTAGACGGTGGCGTTGGCCGGCCGCTCGAGGCGGCGCCGCTCGACCACGCCCTCGCTCTCCAACTGCTTGAGCCGCGCGGCGAGGATGTCGGTGGAGACGCCGGGCAGGTCGGCGTGCAGGTCGGTGTAGCGGCGCGGACCGGCCAGGAGTTCACGGACGATCAGGAGGCTCCAGCGCTCCCCCACCGCGTCCAGGGCGCGGGCGACGGCGCAGTACTGGTCGTAGCTTCGGCGTGACATGTGGATCAGCATAGCCAAAAGGTTGGACTTTCCAAGTGCCTACTTGGTAGAACAAAGCGACCAGGATCGACGCGGGGTGACGGTCGGGAGGCCACCGATGGAGTTTCGGCAGTCCAGCAAGCTGAATGGCGTGTGTTACGAGATCCGCGGCCCGGTGGTCGACCAGGCCAACGCGCTGGAGGAGGCCGGGCACAGCGTGCTCCGGCTGAACACCGGCAACCCGGCCACGTTCGGCTTCGAGGCGCCGGAGGAGATCCTCCAGGACATCATCCGCAACCTCCCCCGGGCGCACGGCTACAGCGACTCGCGGGGCATCCTGCCGGCCCGCCGCGCGGTCGTGCAGTACTACCAGCAGCGCGGCGTCGACGGCGTGACCGTCAACGACGTCTACCTCGGCAACGGCGTCTCCGAGCTGATCCAGATGGCCGTCACCGCCCTGGTGGACGACGGCGACGAGGTGCTCGTCCCGATGCCCGACTACCCGCTGTGGACGGCGGTGGTCCGGCTGGCCGGCGGCAAGGCGGTGCACTACGCCTGCGACGAGGAGGCGGACTGGTTCCCCGACCTCGACGACATCGCCGCGAAGATCACCGCCCGCACCAAGGCGATCGTGGTCATCAATCCCAACAACCCCACCGGCGCGGTCTACCCGAAGGAACTGCTGGAGGGCATCCTCGACCTCGCCCGCCGCCACCAGCTGATGGTGCTGGCCGACGAGATCTACGACAAGATCCTCTACGACGGCGTCGAGCACCACTGCCTGGCCGCCCTGGCCGACGACGTGCTCACCCTCACCTTCAACGGCCTCTCGAAGTCCTACCGGGTGGCCGGCTTCCGCAGCGGCTGGCTGGTCGTCTCCGGCCCCAAGCAGCACGCGAGCGACTACCTGGAGGGCCTCACCATGCTCTCCGGCATGCGGCTGTGCCCCAACGTGCCCTCCCAGTACGCCGTCCAGGCCGCGCTCGGCGGCCACCAGTCCATCAACGACCTGGTCCTGCCCGGCGGCCGCCTCACCGAACAGCGCGACGTCGCCTTCCGCGCCCTCAACGAGATCCCCGGCGTCAGCTGCGTCAAGCCCCGCGGCGCGCTCTACGCCTTCGCCAAACTCGACCCGGCCGTCCACCGCATCGTCGACGACGAGCGCTTCGTCCTGGACCTCCTGCTCCGCGAGAAGATCCACGTCGTCCAGGGCACCGGCTTCAACTGGCCCCGCCCCGACCACTTCCGCTTCGTCACCCTCCCCCGCGCCGACGACCTGGAGACGGCCATCAACCGCATCGGCCGCTTCCTCGCCACCTACCGCCAGACCTGAGCCCCGCCCTGCAGGAGCCCCCGCAGATCGGACCCTGCGGGGGGTAATGTGGGTGATGTGGATTGATTTGCCACGTCACCAACGAAGGGGCAAAGATGAGCATGACCAACGTCGATGTCGACGATGCGATCCTCGCGGAGGCCATGCGCTTGATGGGGACCAGCACGAAGAAGGAGACCATCAACGGAGCCCTCGCCGACTACGTCAACCGACTCAGGCGGCTGGAGGCCCTGGAGAAGCTGTCCGCCCGCGCGGCCCGCGGCGAGTTCGACCCGACCGAGCGGATCCACCAGGCCCGAAAGGCCGGCGGGGAGGAATAGCGGATGAGCGACATGGGCTACCTGATCGACACCTCGGGGTTCGTCCAGCTGATGCGCGACCCGAAGACTCTCGACCGGTGGCGGGCCCCGCTGGAGTCCGGACTCATCAGAATCGCCAAGGTGACCAAGGCGGAGATCCTCTACTCGGCCACCGGCCCAGCTCACCGCGATGAGCTGGAGGAGGAACTCAACGACCTCTTCGGCCCGGCGCTCGGCCTCCCGAAGGGCGGCGAGGACTGGGCGCTCAACGCCCAGTACAAGCTGACCCAGAAGGGGCAACACCGTTCGGCCGGTACGGTGGACCTGCTGCTCTGCTCCGTCGCGGTGCACCACAACTACCCGGTGCTGCACGTGGACAGCGACTTCGCCACCGTCGCCCGGGTGATCACCGAGTTCAGGGAACGAGACGTCCGCGAACCGTGATCCGGATTCGGCGATCGGCCCCCGCAGGCGGTGCCTGCGGGGGCCGATCGCGTGCGGGGAGGGGGGCTACCAGCCCCAGCCGCCGCCCCGGCCGTCGTCGTCGTGGTCGCTGTCCCAGCCCTCGCCGACCTTGCGCAGGACGGTGTAGTGGTCGACCCGGGTGCCGTCCTCCGCCAGGGCGGTGACGGTCATCTCGGACTTCCGGCCCAGGTGGGCGGGCTTCACGTCGACCTTGATGAAGGAGTAGCCGGTGTAGCGGACCCGCGACCACTCGACCTTCTCGGTGACCTTGCCGCCGCCCTTGGCGAAGTAGTAGGTGTCCACCGAGTCGAGGCGGTTCTCGTGGCCCTCGTAGGTGTCCGGGGCGTCGAACCTGTAGAGGCTGCGGCCGGCCGCGCCCGCCGTCACGTACACCACGCCGTCCTCGGCGGGCTCGACGGCGGCGCCGCTCGGCACCGCCTTGGAGACCTTGTTGCCGAGGATCGCGTCGGTGCGCTCGTACACGTGGTTGTGACCGTTGATCACCAGGTCGACCCGGTACTTCTCGAACAGCGGCACCCAGGCCTCCCGCACCCCGCCCTCGGAGGCGTGCTGGTGGGTGGTGGAGAAGGCGCAGTGGTGGAAGAAGACCACGACGAAGTCGATCGTCTCGTCGCCCCGCAGGTCCTTCAGGGTGCGCTCCAGCCAGCGGGTCTGCCGGCCCGCCGAGACGCCCAGGTTCGCCGGGATCTCGTAGGAGACGTCGTTGGCGTCCAGCGAGATGACGCCGACGTTCTTGTAGCGGAAGGAGTAGACGCCCGGGACGCTGCGCTTGTCCGGGCCGTTGTCCGGCAGGTAGAAGCGGGCGTTCTCGCCGCCGTAGCCGTTCGGCGAGTACCAGGCCTCCATGTCGTGGTTGCCGTAGGCGACCATCCACGGCACCTTCGAGGCCACCGTCTCGGTCTGCACCAGGAAGGCGTCCCAGGTGGTGGCGTTGAACACCGACTTGTCGGAGTCCTGGCCGGAGCCCGCCGGGTCGGCGTAGCAGATGTCGCCGGCGTGCAGGTGGAAGGCCGGGTTCTGGGCCAGGATGATGTGGTCGTTGCCCTTGGCGTGGTCGCTGACGCCCTGGTCGCCGAAGGCGGTGAAGGTGAACGGCTCGTACACCTTGCCCCAGCGGTGCTCGCGCGAGGGCGCGGTGCGGAAGGTGCCGAGGGTGGAGACGGCCTGCTGCGAGGCCGGGTCGAAGCCCTGGTGGCCGACACCGTAGTAGTAGGTGGTGTCGGGGTGCAGGTCCTCCAGCGCCACGTGCAGGTAGTACTGGTCCACCGGTTGGCCGGTGGGGGTGAGCGCCGGCGTGTGCAGGGTGCGCACCTCCGCCTCGATCCGGTGGCTGAGGTCCCACGGGTTCTTGCCGTAGCGCAGGAACGGCCGCTTCACCGGGGCCGGTACCTGCCAGGAGACCCGGAACTGGGTGTCCGGCTCGGGGCCGAAGGAGAGGTGACGCCCGATCGGGGCGACCAGCGAGCCGTCGACGCCCGCGGCGGCGCCGCCGGCCAGCAGCTGCGGCGAGGCCGGGGCGGCCGAGGCGGTGCCGCTGCCCAGGGCACCGCCCACGGCCAGCGCGCCCACCGAGACGGCGCCGGCGCGCAGCATCCGGCGGCGGGAGAAGCGGGCCCGCAGGTACTCGTGCTGCTCGGCCATGCTCATGCGTTCGGCGAGCTTCACCGGCACGCCCATGTTCGGAGTTTCCATGGGCGGGACTCTTCCAGGAACGTGTTGACCCGACACGGACACGCGGTGAACGCGCCCGGGCGCGCCGGTCAGTCGAACGCCAATGTTCGACCATGCCTCGGCAAAGCCGTACGCAGGCGAAACGCGCCACCCGGGCCCGGGGACCGGTGCCGCGACCGGGGCTGGCAGGATCATCCACCATGGCCCGGATCCTGATCTACCGTCGCAACCTCCGCTTCCCGCACGCCTCGGTCGTCGACGGCACCCGCGCCCTGGGCGAACTGGGCGAACGGCACGGCTTCACCGTCGACGCCAGCGAGGACCCGGCCGTCTTCCGGCCCGCCGCCCTGCGCCGGTACGCCGCCGTGGTGTTCCTCTCCACCGGCGGCCCGGTGCTCGACGAGGCCGGGCAGGACGCGCTGCGCGCCCACCTGACCGCCGGTCACGGCTGGCTGGGCGTGCACGCGGCGTCCAGTACGGCGTACGAGTGGCCGTGGTTCGAGGGCCTGGTCGGCGCCCGGTTCGACCGCCACCCGGCGATCCAGACCGCGCCCGTGCGGGTCGCCGACGCCGACCACCCGGCCACCGCCCACCTGCCGGCCCGCTGGGAGTGGACCGACGAGTGGTACGACTTCCGCTCCGACCCGCGCGAACGCGGCGCCCGCGTGCTGCTCACCGTGGACGAGGCCGACTACACGGGGGCCGCCATGGGCCTGGCCGACCGTCATCCGCTCGCCTGGTGCGGAGAGTACGACGGCGCGCCGACCTTCTACACCGCGCTCGGCCACGCGCCCGAGGCGTACGCGGACCGGGCCTTCCGCGGCCACCTGCTGGGGGGCCTGCGCCACGTGCTCGGCTGAGCGAACGGGACCGCCCGGAGCAGCGGTGCTGCCCCGGGCGGTCCGTCCGTTCGGCCGTCTACCAGCCGTGGTCCTCCTTTTTCTTCTTCTTGTTGGTGACGGAGACGGTGACGCAGTCGTCGGCGTTCACCTGGATGGGACCGGTGACCGGGTCACACGGCACCTGGTAGCCGCCGGGCGCGGCGGTCTCCCGCAGGTAGTACTGCCCGGTCGGCAGGTGGCTGAAGTCGCAGCCGCCGTCGTGGGCGGTGGTGCAGCCATCCGCCCGGGTGTCCGGGTTGGCGCCGCCGGTCTGCAGCCCGGGGACGCCGTTGCTCTCCCGCCACAGCTGGAACCTCGCGCCGCCCAGCGGCCTGCCCGACTTGGCGTCCGTCTTCGTCAGGTGGATCGAGCCGGTGCCCGGCGGCTTCGGCGACGGGCAGTCGCGGGCGGTGACCTGGACGCCCGCCATGGCGTTGGCCGGGGTCAGCACCAGCGGGCCGAACACCGGGTCGGCCGGCAGGTCGTACCCGGGAGGTGCGGCGGTCTCCCGCCAGTAGTACGTCCCGACCGGCACCGTCCGACGGCAGAAACCGTCCGCACCCGTGGTGCAGGCAGCACCCACCTGCGTGTCGGGGTTCACACCACCGGTCTGGAGACCGGGGATGCCGTTGGTCTCCTCCCACAGCTCGAAGACAGCACCGGCCAGCGGCGCACCGGTCTCGGCATCCGTCTTCAGCACCCGCACCTCACCGGTCACCGGCGCCTGCGCGACATCCGGGGCCGTCACCTGCACGCCCGCAGCGGCATTGGCCGCCGTCAGCACCAGCGGGCCGAAGACAGGCTGGGCCGGCAGCACATAGCCGGGAGGCGCGGCGGTCTCCCGCCAGTAGTACGTCCCGAGGTTCACCGTGCGGCGGCACAGACCGTCCGCACCGGTCGTGCAGATCCCGCTCACCTGGGTGTCGGGGTTCACGCCACCGGTCTGGAGACCGGGAACGCCGTTGGTCTCCTCCCACAGCTCGAAGACACCACCCGCCAGCGGTGCACCGGTCACCGAGTCCGTCTTCAGCACCCGGACCTCACCGGCCAGCGGCGCCTGAGGGACGTCGGGAGCCGTCACCTGCACACCCCCGGCGGCGTTCTCCGGAGTGAGCACGAGCGGGCCGAACACCGGCTGGGCCGGCAGCACATAGCCGGGGGGCGCGGCGGTCTCCTGCCAGTAGTACGTCCCGATCGGCACCGTTCGGCGGCAGAGACCGTCCGCACCCGTGGTGCAGGCCGTACCCACCTGGGTGTCCGGGTTCACACCACCGGTCTGAAGACCCGGAATGCCGTTCGTCTCCTCCCACAGCTCGAACACACCACCCGCCAGCGGCAGGCCCGTCACCGAATCCGTCTTCAGCACCCGGACCTCACCCGTCACCGGCGCCTGCGGAGCATCGGGAGCCGTCACCTGCACACCGGCCGGAGCATTCGCCGCCGTCAGCTCCAACGGACCGAGCACCGGATCAGCCGGCAGCACATACCCGGGCGGCGCAGCCGTCTCCCGCCAGTAATAGGCACCCAGCGGCACCGTCCGACGACACAGACCGTCCGCACCCGTCGTACAGGCAGCACCCACCTGGGTATCGGGGTTCACACCACCGGTCTGAAGACCCGGAATGCCGTTCGTCTCCTCCCACAGCTCGAACACACCACCAGCCAGCGGCGCACCCGTCACCGAGTCCGTCTTCAGGACGCGCACCTCACCGGTCATCGGGGGCTGCGCCGTATCGGGAGCCGTCACCTGCACGCCCTCAGCAGCGTTCAGGGGGGTCAGGACCAGCGGGCCGAACACCGGGTCGGCCGGCAGCACATACCCGGGCGGCGCGGCGGTCTCCTGCCAGTAGTACGTCCCGACCGGCACCGTCCGGCGGCAGAAACCGTCCGCACCCGTGGTGCAGGCCGTACCCACCTGGGTGTCGGGGTTCACACCACCGGTCTGAAGACCCGGAATGCCGTTGGTCTCCTCCCACAGCTCGAACACACCACCAGCCAGCGGCAGACCCGTCACCGAATCCGTCTTCAGCACCCGGACCTCACCGGTCACCGGCGCCTGCGGAGCATCGGGAGCCGTCACCTGCACACCGGCCGGAGCATTCGCCGCCGTCAGCTCCAACGGACCGAGCACCGGATCAGCCGGCAACAGGTACCCGGGCGGCGCAGCCGTCTCCCGCCAGTAATAGGCACCCAGCGGCACCGTCCGACGACACAGACCGTCCGCACCCGTCGTACAGGCAGCACCCACCTGCGTGTCCGGGTTCACACCACCGGTCTGAAGACCCGGAATGCCATTGGTCTCCTCCCACAGCTCGAACACACCACCAGCCAGCGGCGCACCCGTCACCGAGTCCGTCTTCAGGACGCGAACCTCACCGGTCATCGGGGGCTGCGCCGTATCGGGAGCCGTCACCTGCACGCCCTCAGCAGCGTTCAGGGGGGTCAGGACCAGCGGGCCGAACACCGGGTCGGTCGGCAGCACATACCCGGGCGGCGCGGCGGTCTCCTGCCAGTAGTACGTCCCGACCGGCACCGTCCGGCGGCAGAAACCGTCCGCACCCGTGGTGCAGGCCGTACCCACCTGGGTGTCGGGGTTCACGCCACCGGTCTGAAGACCCGGAATGCCGTTGGTCTCCTCCCACAGCTCGAACACACCACCAGCCAGCGGCAGACCCGTCACCGAATCCGTCTTCAGCACCCGGACCTCACCGGTCACCGGCGCCTGCGGAGCATCGGGAGCCGTCACCTGCACACCGGCCGGAGCATTCGCCGCCGTCAGCTCCAACGGACCGAGCACCGGATCAGCCGGCAACAGGTACCCGGGCGGCGCAGCCGTCTCCCGCCAGTAATAGGCACCCAGCGGCACCGTCCGACGACACAGACCGTCCGCACCCGTCGTACAGGCAGCACCCACCTGCGTGTCCGGGTTCACACCACCGGTCTGAAGACCCGGAATGCCATTGGTCTCCTCCCACAGCTCGAACACACCACCAGCCAGCGGCGCACCCGTCACCGAGTCCGTCTTCAGGACGCGAACCTCACCCGTCACCGGGGCGGCGGCGCAGTCGGGCAGGTCGCCGTTGAAGGGGTAGGCGTGGAACTCCTGGCCGCCGCCTCCGGTGGGCGAGCTGGTGTGGACGAGCCCGCCGGTGGTGAAGAAGCGGCCGTTGACACCGGGCAGGGTGACCGTGGTCTGCGAGGCCTGCTCGCCGACCAGGGTGCTGCCCTGGAACTGGCCGGTGCCGGCCAGGGTGACCGTGGTGGCGTCGGGGAAGTTCCACAGCAGGCGCTCGCGGTAGGCGTTCAGCGGGTCGGTGTCGCTGATGCCGCCGCTGAAGGTGTTGATGGTCCGGGTGGCGCCGGTCAGGTTGACCAGGATCGTCGCGCCCGCCGGGATGTTGGCGAAGGTGATGCCCTGCTGGACGCCGCCGGGGCCGGTGAGGTCGAAGTCGACGTTGAAGACCTGGAGCGGCGACACGCCGTCGCCGGTGAACAGGGTCTCGAAGCCCGCGTTCACCGCGGTGCCGGTCGGGGTGCGCGGCACGCCGTTGACCCGGGCGTAGCAGTCGGAGGCCGCGGAGAGCTGGTCGCGCAGGGCGGCGTACGGCTGGGCGGCGTTGGGGTCGTGGACAAGGGTGCCGGTCACGGTGCCGGTCTCGGTGCCGGCGTACCGGACGACACCGCCCTCGGCCACCAGGGTCTGACCGCTCGCGACGGAGACGTTGCCGCCGGTGGTCAGGAAGTCGGCGCCGTCCGGCGGGGGGACCCGGGAGCCCACGCCGACGATGCCGATGTTGTAGATGGAGCTGACCCCGCTCTCCTTCGCCTGGTCGAAGTCGTTGAGGACGACGATGCGGCCCTCGGCCTCGGCGGCGCGACCGCGGACCAGGAAGTCGGAGCCGACGAAGACGTTGATCCCATTGTCCCGTCCGGCGAACGGGCCGTTGTTGATCGGGGGGAAGGGGGAGGGACAGCTGCCGGGGACGCAGGGCCCCAGTCCGCCGGGGAGCGTCGCGGCCTCGGCGGACGTGGCACCGGGGCCGAGCGCGAGGACGGGGACGAGGGCCGAGACGATGGTGCACGGTAGTGCCAGGGCGGCGGCCTTTCGGCGGACGCGGGCTAACAGCCGGTTGAGGGAAGCCATAGTCGTAGCGTCCGGCAGGCTGTCCGAACACGGTCACCTGAGGGTCGCTCAGCTACGCTGACCGGTGTGCGGACGCACCCGCACAGACCAACCGTCACCTGACCTGACGGGCCCGACCCGACGCCACGCTCAGGGCGCCGTGCTCAGGACGACTCGTCCCAGGGGGACGCCGCCCGGTTGCCGGTGCCGTCGCAGGTGCGGCAGATCTCGTCGCGGTAGGCGTGCTTGGCGCCGGTGGCGTCGACCCGGTAGCGGACGTAGACGCCGGTGCCGTCGCAGAGGAAGCAGTTGCCCCCGCCGCCGCCGACCTCGGTGGTGCCGGTGCCCTGGCAGGTCCGGCAGCTGAGGCCGGCGGTGCGGCCGGTGCCCGCGCAGATGCGGCAGACCGTGGTCATCGTCTTCCTCCCGGGTCGGGGACCTAGGTCATGGTAGGCGCTGGCCGGTCCTTCCCGAGCGGGCCCTGGTCAGCCCGGCAGGCCCGCGCCGACGCGGCGGGAGACGGAGATCTGCTGGAGGTCGAGCATCCCCGGCGGGTCGGCGAGGCCGGGGCCGCCGGCGTGCACCCACGCGGCGATCTCCTCGATCATGTCCTCGGCGAGCACCCAGCCCAGCCAGACCGGCCGGCCGCCGGCCGCGCGGCCCTCGCTGGACGGGCCGACCACGACCACATTGGAGTGCGCGCAGGTGTCCAGGCACTTGACGGCCCGGACCCGGCCCGCGTCACCGACCGCCGCGCGCAGCCGTTCGTACTGGCCGGCGTGGTCGACGCCGGGGTGCTTCTCCTGGGTGCCGCAGCAGCAGCCCCGGCAGACGGTGACGGTCACCGGGGACGCCGGGCCGCGCCCGCCGCCCTTCCCGCCGGTCCGTTCACGCTCGCGTTCGCGCTCGCGTCGGCTCATGCTCCCTCAGCCCTCCTCGTTCCGCAGGGCCCGCCGCCACGCCCGTTCGCGCAGCAGCCGCAGGCCGTTGAGGCCGACGATCACGGTGGAGCCCTCGTGCCCGGCCACGCCGAGCGGCAGGGGCAGCGTACCCGCCAGGTCCCAGGCGACCAGGAGGGTGATGGCCGCCCCCGCGATCACCAGGTTCTGCACCACCAGCCGGCGGGCGCGCCGGGAGAGCGCCACCACGGCCGGGACGGCGGCCAGTTCGTCGCGGACGAGGACGGCGTCGGCGGTCTCCAGAGCGAGGTCCGAGCCGGCCCGGCCCATCGCCACACCGGTGTGCGCGGCGGCCAGCGCCGGGGCGTCGTTGACGCCGTCGCCGATCATCAGCACCCGGCGGCCGGCGGCGGCCAGGTCGTGCACGGCGGCGGCCTTCTCGTGCGGCAGCAGCCCGCCCCGGACGTCGGTGAGGCCGACCTCGGCGGCCAGCCGGGCGGCGGCGCGCGGGTTGTCGCCGGTGAGCAGCACCGGCGGGCGGCCGGTGAGCGCGGCCAGGGCGCGGACGGCGCCGGCGGCCTGGGCGCGCGGGCGGTCGGCGAGGCCGAGGACGCCGGCCGGCTCGCCGTCGCGCAGCACCAGGACGGCGGTGCGGCCGTCCGCCTCCAGGGCGGTGACGGCGGGGTGGTCGCGGTGCGGGCCGGGGCGCCGACGGCGACCACGGCGCCGTCGACCACGGCCCGCACGCCGACGCCGGGGGTGGCGGTGAAGTCGGTGGCGGGCGGGACGGCGAGGCCGCGCTCGCGGGCGGCGGCGACCACGGCGCGGGCCAGCGGGTGCTCGCTGGGGTGCTCGGCGGCGGCGGCGAGCGCCAGCAGGTCGTCGGCCGCGGTGCCGTCGAGCGGGCGCACCTCGGTGACCCGGGGGGTGCCCTCGGTGAGGGTGCCGGTCTTGTCGAGGGCGACGGCATCGGCCTGCCCGAGGCGTTCCATCACCACCGCCGACTTGACCAGGACGCCGTGCCGGCCGGCGTTGGCGATCGCGGAGAGCAGCGGCGGCATGGTGGCGAGCACCACGGCGCAGGGCGAGGCGACGATCATGAAGGTCATCGCGCGCAGCAGGGCTTCGGTCGTCCCGGCGCCGAGGGCGATCGGGACGGCGAACAGCAGCAGGGTGGCGGCCACCAGGACGGCGGCATAGCGCTGTTCGACCTTCTCGACGAACAGCTGGGTGGGCGCCTTGGTCTCGGAGGCCTCCTCGACCATCGCGACGATCCGGGCGATCACGGTGTCGGCGGGGTCCCGCTCGACGCGCACCCGCAGCACGCCGGAGCCGTTGAGGGTGCCCGCGTACACCTGGTCGCCGGGGCGCTTGGCGGCGGGCAGCGGTTCGCCGGTGATGGTGGCCTGGTCGACGTCGCTCGCACCGTCGAGGACGCGGCCGTCGGCGCCGATCCGCTCGCCGGGGCGGATCAGCACGGTGTCGCCGACGGCGAGGGCGGCGGTGGGGACGGTCTCCTCGGCGTCCCCGCCCAAGGCGTCCGCGCCCGAGGGGTCCGCGCCCGAGGGGTCCGCGCCCGAGGCGTCGGTGCGCAGCCGGGTGGCGGTGGCGGGGGCGAGGTCCAGCAGGCCGCGGACGGAGTCGGCGGTGCGGGCGGTGGCCAGCGCCTCCAGGGCGCCGCTGGTCGCGAAGATGACGATCAGCAGCGCGCCGTCCAGCACCTGCCCGATGGCGGCGGCGCCGAGCGCGGCGACGACCATCAGCAGGTCCACGTCCAGGGTCCGCCCGCGCAGCGCGCGCAGTCCGGCGAGGGCGGGCTCCCAGCCGCCGGCGGCGTACGCGACGGCGTACAGCGCGCCGGACGCCCAGCCGGGGGCGCCGCCGAACTGGAGGCCGAGCGCGGCCAGGAAGGCGGCCAGGCTGCCGGCCGCCCAGCGGGCCTCGGGCAGCGCGAGCGCCCGGGTGCGACGGGGGCGCGGCGGGCCGGCGGGCGGGGCCGGGGCGGCCGACCGGGCGAGCGGGGTGGGCGGGGTGGCGACGGACATGGCCGTCACCCTACAGGAACACATGAACACACCTTCATGTGTTCATATGATCTGCTCCACCGGCCCCCGCTCCCCCACCTCCGCGCCCCCGTAGGATTCCCCCATGGGACACGCAGCCGCCGAGAACGCCGTGCCGCGGATGCGCCTGGACGCGTCCAACGCCGCCAAGGTGGCGAGCACGCTCCAGGCCCTCGCCACCCCCTCGCGCCTGCTGATCCTCGCCCAGCTCCGCGAAGGGCCGCGGGCCGCCACCGAACTCGCCGACGCCGTCGGCATGGAGCAGTCCGCCTGCTCCCACCAGTTGCGCCTGCTGCGCAACCTCGGCCTGGTCGTCGGCGAGCGCCGCGGCCGCTCGGTCGTCTACTCCCTGCACGACGACCACGTCGCCGCCCTCCTCGACCAGGCGGTCTACCACGTCGACCACCTCCGCCTCGGCATCACCGACAGCGGAATGGCGAACTCCCTGCCAACAAACGGTAGTTGAGTGTCAAAGCAGTGGGCCCGGGAACGCACCGGCGGCTAGGCTGCGGGCCGTGAACCTCCTCGCGCTCACGATCGGGACGGTCCTCGGCGGCAGTTCGTACTACACCGGGTCGCGGTCCGTGCGGACGTTCCGGATCCGCCGGTACGGCATGCGCCTGCCCGCCCGGGTGACCGAGGTCGACAGCCGGCCCGTGGGCGACGAGGGCGGCATCGAGGACGACGTCAAGGTGCGCTTCGAGCTCACGGACGGCGCGGCGGTGGAGGCGGCGACGTCGATCTCCCTGCGGGGTCCGACGGGACTGGAGCCGGGCGACCGGGTCGAGATCGCCTACCACCGGAGCCACCCCCGGAAGGTGGTCGTCCTCGGCTACCCCAGCGCCGACGGCGTGGGGCTCCTGGGGTACGCCTGCGTGCTGTTCGCCGTGATGACCGTCTTCTTCTACTGGATCGGCCTCTCCCTCGACTGACGGCGGCCCGGCCACCGCCACCGCCACCGCCGGCTACGCCGTCGCCTCGGCGGCCGCGCGGCCGGCGGTGCGGCCGGAGAAGAGGCAGCCGCCGAGGAAAGTGCCCTCCAGGGAGCGGTAGCCGTGCAGGCCGCCGCCGCCGAAGCCGGCGGCCTCGCCCGCCGCGTAGAGGCCGTCGAGGACGGAGCCGTCGGGGCGCAGCACGCGGGCCGAGAGGTCGGTGTGCAGGCCGCCGAGCGACTTGCGGGTCAGGACGGACAGCCGGACGGCGATCAGCGGGGCGGCGGCCGGGTCGAGGATGCGGTGCGGCGCGGCGGTGCGGATCAGCCGGTCGCCGAGGTAGCGGCGGGCGCCGTGGATCGCGGTCACCTGGAGGTCCTTGGCGAAGGGGTTGGCGAGCTGGCGGTCCCGGGCCTCGACGACGCGGCGCAGTTCGGCGGTGTCGATCAGCCGGGCCCGCGCCTTGGCGTTCATCGCGCGGGCGAGGTCGTGCAGGTTGCCCGCGACGACGAAGTCCGGGCCGTGGCCGAGGTGGGTGCGGACCGGACCGGGGGCGCCGGGCAGCGCGCGCCGCAGCACGCCCCGCAGCGAGCGGCCGGTGAGGTCGGGGTTCTGGTCGGAGCCGGAGAGGGTGAACTCCTTCTCGATGATCCTGCGGTTGAGCACGAACCAGGTGTGGTCGTACCCGGTGGTCCGGATGTGCTCCAGGGTGCCGAGGGTGTCGAAGCCGGGGAACAGCGGGACGGGCAGCCGGCGGCCGCGGGCGTCGAGCCAGAGCGAGGAGGGCCCGGGCAGGATGCGGATGCCGTGCCGGGCCCAGACCGGGTCCCAGTTGGCGATGCCCTCGGTGTAGTGCCACATCCGGTCGCCGTTGACCAGGGCGGCCCCGGCCTCGGCGGCGACCCCGAGCATCAGCCCGTCCACGTGCGCGGGCACCCCGGAGAGCATCCGCCCGGGCGGGGCGCCGAGCCGGGCGGGCCAGGCCCTGCGGACGAGATCGTGGTTGCCGCCGATGCCGCCGGAGGTGACGACGACGGCCTGCGCGCGCAGCTCGAAGCGGCCGGCCACCTCGCGGGAGCTCGCCTCACCGCGCGCCGCCGCGCTCGGCGCGAGCACCTCGCCCGTCACCGTGTCGACGGCGCCGGCGCTCGCCGCCAGGCCGGTGACGCGGTGCCGGAAGCGCAGGTCGACCAGCCCGTGGGCGGCGGCCGCGCGGACCCTGCGGACGAAGGGTTCGAGCAGGCCGGGGCCGGTGCCCCAGACGATGTGGAAGCGCGGGACGGAGTTGCCGGGGCCGTCGGCGAGCAACCCGCCGCGCTCGGCCCAGCCGACGACCGGGAAGAACCGCACGCCCATCGCGCGCAACCAGGCCCGCTTCTCCCCCGCGGCGAAGTCGACGTAGGCCTCGGCCCAGCGGCGCGGCCAGGCGTCCTCGGGCCGGTCGAAGCCCGCGGTGCCGAGCCAGTCCTGCCGGGCGAGGGCGTGCGAGTCGCGGATCCGCAGCCGGCGCTGCTCGGGCGAGTCGACCAGGAACAGGCCGCCGAAGGACCAGTGCGCCTGGCCGCCGAGCGAGGCCGCGGGCTCCTGGTCGAGCAGGATCACCTTCCGCCCGGCGTCGGTGAGTTCGGCGGTCGCGGCGAGGCCCGCGAGTCCGGCTCCGATGACGATGACGTCGGCGTCCAGGGCCATCCGGGCAACTCCTCAAGGCCAGCGGCGAACGGTCGCGCGCATTCCGCTCCGCCCCGTTTCGGAATGGTCTTCGATCCACCGTGGAGCGAAATTCGAAATTCCCGCCGGGCCGGCCGGTGAAACCTTTGACGGGTTTTCGGAAATGTGCGCGCGCGGCATGGACGGCACCGAAACCTGCCAGTAACTTACCTGTCGGTAGTAGCTGTGGCCCGGCTCGCACGTCCCCCACCCACCCGTTTCTCTCCCCCAGGAGGAACCGTGCTCCGCCGTGCCCGGAATTCCCTGCTGCTCGCGTCGGCCGCGCTGGGCGCCGCCCTCGCGATGACCGCCACCAGCGCGCAGGCCGCCACCCCCGCCCCGCACCGCTACGTCGCCCTCGGCGACTCCTACGCCTCCGGCGCCGGCGTCCCGAACCAGTCGGCCGGCCTCTGCCTGCGCTCCGAGCGCAACTACGGCCACCTGGTCGCCGCCGCCCTGGACGCCGCCGCCTACCGCGACGTCACCTGCGCCGCCGCGAAGGTCACGTCGATCACCCGGGCCCAGTACGACGCCTTCATCCGGGTCAACGACCCGCAGATCGACGCGGTGACCGCGGACACCGACCTCATCACCCTCGGGATCGGCGGCAACGACCTCGGCGACAGCGACATCGGGATCGGCGACGTGATCGCCACCTGCATCGCGGGCGCGGTGGTCAACCCGCTCGGCACGCCCTGCACCGACGTCTACCACCACGGCCACTGGGACTGGTCCAGCTGGTCCTGGCAGTACGGCGCCGACGACCTCGCCGACCGGATCGAGGCCACCGGGCCGCGGCTCGCCGCCACCCTGCGCACGCTGCGCGCCAAGGCGCCGAACGCCCGGATCCTGCTGGTCGGCTACCCCTCGGTGCTGCCCGCCGACGGCGCGTCCTGCGTGCTGCGCCAGCCCCTCGCCCCGCGCGACGTCCCCTACCTGCACGCCGTGCTCGGGCGGCTGAACGCGATGCTGAAGTCCACCGCCGCGGCGGTCGGCGCCACCTACGTGGACACCGCCACCCCGACCCGCGGACACGACGTCTGCTCGGACGACCGCTGGATCGAGGGCGCGCTGCCCGGCTCCCCGGCCGTCCCCTTCCACCCGAACGCGACCGGCGAGCGGATCACGGCGGACGCCGTCCTCGCCGCGCTGCGCTAGCGAAAGCCCCGAGGGGGCGGCGACCGGACCCCGGTCACCGCCCCCTCGGTCGTGCGCTCGGCCGTTTCACGGCTTGATGCGGACCACCTGCGGGTCGTGGTCGCTCGCCTGCTGGGCGAACTCGGCGTTGATGTGCACCACGTCGTACTTGGCGTACCCGACCTCCGGGCTGACCAGGATGTGGTCCAGCACCTGCGAGTTGCCCTGGTAGACGTACGAGTACTGCTCCTTCTCCGGCAGCTCGTTCACCAGGTCGCGCAGCACGCCGTCCTTGGTGAGCGCGGCCAGCGCGGGCGAGAACTGGTAGTCGTTGAAGTCGCCGACCGAGACCACCTTGGCCTCCTTGTCGGCGGCCAGCAGCTTGGCGACGAAGGCCTGCTCGACGGTGGCCTGGGCGATCCGCTGGACCTCGGAGGAGCGGGTCGGGGCCTGGAAGCGGCTGTCGATGCCCTGGTCGCCGCCCTTGCTGTTGAAGTGGTTGGCGATGACGAAGACCTTCTTGCCGCGGAAGGAGAACTGGCCCACCAGCGGCTTGCGGCTGTTGGCCCACGCCGCGTCGGTGGGGGCGATCCGGCCGGGCGAGGCGGTCAGCGAGGCGGCGGCGCCGGTGCCGGCGACGTCCACGGCGGTGGTGGCGGTGCCGCCCGGGATGTCGGTGAAGGAGACCCGCTGCGGGTTGAACAGGAAGACCTGGCGGATGTTGCCGCCGGGCTCGCCGCCGTCCTTGCCGTCCTGCGGGTCGACCGAGCGCCAGTCGTACGCCGGGCCGCCGGCCGCCTTGATCGCGGCGATGAACTTGGCGACGGTCTCGCTCGCGTCCACCGTGCCGTCGCTCTTGGCGCCGTTGTTGTCCTGGATCTCCTCCAGGGCGACGATGTCGGGCGAGCGCAGGTGGGTGACGACGCCGGCGGCCAGCTCGGCGAACTTGGCGTCGGGGTTGGTGGCGGCCAGGTTCTCCACGTTGTAGGTGGCGACGGTGAGTTCGCGCTCGCCGGCCTGCGCGGTGACCTCGCGCTGCAGGTGGTTGTCCTGGAGCGCGCCGAGGGCTCCGGCCACCAGGGTGTAGCCGCCGAACTGGTTGTAGTCCAGCGGGCCGGAGGTGGTGCCGGCCAGCACATCGCCGACGTTGGCGACCGGGAAGGGCTGCTGGGAGACCGGCGCCTGCTGCTGGACCATCAGGCGGCCGACGTTCGGCTCGGCGTAGGACTCGTAGAGCAGGCCGCCGCGCCGGCTCTTCTGGTCCTGCTTGTCGGCGGCCACCCACAGCTCGTTGTACTTGTCGGTCGCCTGGACCACCCGCACGTCGCGGACCTCGACGAGCATGCCCTCCAGCGACTCGTAGAAGTCGAGGGTGTACTTCTCCGGGTCCAGGGTGACGCCGTTGATCGTGCCGTCCGCACCGGCCTGCGGGCTGTAGGTGCCGGGGATGTTGCGGGTGTCGACGACCACCGGGGCCGGCAGCGGGTTGCCGGAGGAGACCACGGTGACGGCCGGGTTGGTCAGCTGGGTCAGCGACTGCGAGCCGCCGTTGAAGTTCGGGTAGTACTCCGTCACCTTGCCGGTGACCAGCACCGAGTCGCCGACCTTGACGGTCGGGTTGGCGGAGCCGGTGTAGACGAAGACGCCCTCGCTGGTGGCCGGGTCGGCGTCCGGGTTCGGGTCCTGGATCCAGAAGCCCTTGGAACCGTAGGCGCGCACGCCGGTCACGATGCCGGGCACGCCCGCGACGGTCTTGCCGGTGCGCTCCGACACCCGGGTCTTCCCCTGGATGTCGTGGATCCGCACGGTGCCCGGCTCGGTCGGGCCGGTCGGGGTGGAGCCCTCGGCGACCTCGCCGCGGCTGTTGGTCGGCGTCGGGGCGCCGGCCGCGAGGTCGGCCGCGTTGTCGTCGGTGTCGGGCAGGCCCGCCCTGCGGGCCACCGAGGCGGTGTTGGAGGCGCCGGGCACCGAGGCCGAGCCCTCGTGGACCACGGCGGTGCCGAAGCCGACGAGGTCGCGCACCCGCGCGTCGGCGGCGCAGTCGGCGGCGGTCTTGCAGGTCAGCGGGTCGGTGCCGCGCACCAGCGCGACGGTGCCGCTGGTGCCGGAGAGCGCCAGCGAGCCGGCCGCGTCCGGGGTGGGCAGCTCGACGGTGCCCGCCGCGCCGGCCGACTCGGCGACCAGGTAGCGCCCGCCGGGGGCGATCGACCCGGTCAGCGGGGTGACGCCCCACTGGGAGTTGGCACCGGGGGTCGCGGATATGTACTGGATGCTCCAGCCGTCCAGGCCGAAGGCCGCGCCGCCCTTGTTGGCCAGCTCGACGAAGTCGTTCTTCAGGGTGGCGCCCGAGTTGCCGCCACCGCCGTAGACCTCGGCGATCAGCGCGTCGGCGGAGGGCGCGGCCACGGCGGCCGGCAGCGGGGCCAGCACCAGGGAGGCGGCCAGACCGGCCGGGAGGATCGCGGCGCGCAGCAGGGCGCGGCGGGAACGCGGACGGGGCGCAGTGGGGGTGGTCACCGGAACGGGACTCCTAGCTGTGGGTGAGGGTCGGTCGGCCGGGCGCACCGCGCGCATGGCCCCGCTACCCGCGTAGAAAGCCGTGCGGGAGCCGGGAACCACCCCCGCAGCGCCCAAAGATACGCGCGTAGAAAATGGCCGGACAAGAGCCCGGAAGTGAACTTCTCCAAGACGTCCGACGATCGTCGCCCCGCGGCCGTGACGGCCGTGAAGGCCTCGACGACCGGCTACAGCCAGCCCCGCTGAGCCGCCTTCAGGCCCGCCTCGAAACGGCTCGCCGCCTCCAGACGCTCCATCAGCGCCGCCATCTGCCGCCGCACCGTGCGCACCGAGACGCCCAGCCGCTTGGCCGCCGCGTCGTCGGTCAGCCCGGTGGACAGCAGCCGCAGCAGCTCGCGCTCGCCGGGACTCAGGCCGGTGGCGGCGTCCTCGGGGCGGGGGTCCCCGCCGAGCGGGACGGCCGTCTCCCAGGTCTGCTCGAACAGCGCGACCAGCGAGGCGACGATCCCGGGCTCCTCCGTGCACAGCGCGCCGGCCCGGGTGTTCTCCGGGTCGATCGGCACCACCGCGGTGATCCCGTCGAAGACCAGCATCCGCGGCGGCAGCACCGGGGCGGTGCGCACCCGGCCGCCCAGCGAGGTCATCCACTGGGTGTAGGCGAAGGTCTCCGGGTCGTTGCGCACGCTGTCCTGGTAGATGGTGCGCAGGCTGACGCCGCGCCGCAGGGCGTCCTCGTCCAGCGGGCGGGAGGCGGCCAGGCTGGCCGCGGACTGCGCACCGCCGGGCATCACGCCCAGGCACTCGGTGGCCAGCCGGGCGGTCAGCACCTCCAGCTTGGACTGGATGGCGTCGAGGCCGACCAGCCGCTCGCCGCCGTCCACCAGGGTGGCCGAGCGGAGCGTGGCGTACTCCGCGACGGCGCGCGCCACGGCGGCCTTGGAGACGGCCAACTCCTGTTGCCTGCGCGCGAGCTCCTCCTCCTGACGGCGCAGCAGCAGTTCCAGTCCGCGCTCCGGACTGACCGGCCACAGGGCGCCCGGGCGCTCCCGGGAGGCCCGCAGCAGCGTCAGGTCGGCAAGGCGGTCGAGGGCCGCCCGGACAACGGTTTCGGAGAGTTCGAGCCGTTCGCAGAGTTCGGCCACTCCGCCCTCCGGGTCCGCGAGCATCTCGCGGTACACGGCTTCGGCGGTGGCGTCCAGGCCCAGCAGTTCCAGCACGTCAACGACCCCTGATCGTCACAGCATCGCCTCAAGCGAATGAATTTCCGTCCGGTCCGCCGACCCCCGATCCTTCCTCCGGCCGGCGCGCCCCCACAAGACGTGATCCGGTCACCCGAGCAGAACCGGACCATCCGGTCGGTTCCGCGGACGGTGCCGGGCCCGCGGCGCCACCCCCGGTTGCCGCCGCGGGGTTGCAGCATGCTGCCTGGCCGGATGCTGCAACCCGATCTCCCTCCCGCGACGGGCCCGGCGCCGGGAGTATTCGGTGTGCGCGCACCGCACCGCCGGCCACGCACCACCGGCCACGCCATTCCACACGCCCTGAACCACTGTGCACAGAACAGGAACCGCCGTGCCGAAGACCGTCCGGCTGCTCGCCGTCACCGCTCTCGCCCTCACCCTCGCCACCGCCGCCGCCCCCGCCTTCTCCGCCCCGCAGGCCGCCCCGGCCGCCGTCACCCTCGCCTCGGCCGGCCGCGCCGGCGGGCCGGGGATCGGCTGGGACGCCCCGGGCATCGGGATCATCGGCTGGGACACCGCCCCGGCCGACGGTCCGGGCATCGGCTGGGACTGACCGTTCCGTGTTCGCCGTCCATCTGACGCTCCTGGACGTCTCGACCGCGCCGACGGTCGAGGCCGGACCCGCCGACGTCCAGGGCGCCCTGTGGGCACGCGCGGTTCCGGGCGACGGCCTGGAGCACGTGCGTGCCGGAGCCGTCCCGGGAGGCGTCGGCCTGGTGCTGTACGTCCGCGCGCCCGACCGGGAGGCGGCCGAGCTGCGGGCGTACGCCCTGCTCGACCGGGCACTGGCGCAGGGCCCCGCGCGCCGCTACGCGGTGGCGGCTCCACCGTAGGCCGCGGGGCCTTCCGCCGGGCGCTTCCTGATCTTCCGTCCGGTTTTCGGACGGTTGCCCCCGCTCGCTGATTTGGCCGATTCATGCCTTCGGCCATGACCGGCTCTTTACTGACATGCGCATGCCCATTGGTGCGTCCTGCCCAGGCCCGGTTCCCCCGGGCCCGCGCAGCCGTGCCCGCGGACGGGCGCGCGTCGCCGTCGATGTCGAATCCCCCTCACCCAAGACCGTCGAGGAGCTCCCCATGTCCCACCCGACCGGCACACCACCCCGGCCCCGCGCCGGGGACACCGTGCCAGCCGCCCCCGCGTCACGCCGCCGCAACGGCGTGCTGCGCAACACCGCGGTCGCGCTCGCCGTGGTGCTCGCCGCCGAAGCCGGCGCCGTCCTCATGACAACCGGCCAGGCCGTCGCCGTCAGCCCCGACAAGCCCGCCGCCCCCAAGGCGGCGAAGGCGCTCGGCCCCGCCGAGGCCAAGGACATCGCCACCGCCCACCTCAAGGCCCGGCTGGAGAACCGCCGGATCGAGGTGACGGACGAGCGCACCGAGTCCACCACCACCTGGATCAACCCGGACGGCACCACCACGCTGGACATGGCCACCGGTCCGATCCGCTACAAGGACAAGGACGGCAAGCTCCAGCCGATCGACGTGTCGCTCGCCCAGCAGGCCGACGGCACCGTCAAGGCCAAGGGCCACCCGCTCGGCCTCTCGCTGGCCGGCGCCACCCCGGCCGCCGCCGCGTCCACGTTCAAGGCGGCCGGCGCCCCGGCGGGCGACCAGCAGGCCCCGGCGGTCCCGCTGGTCTCGCTGGACAACGGCAACGGCACCGCCATGTCGCTGTCCTGGCGCGGCACCCTGCCCGCCCCCACGGTGGACGGCACCAAGGCCCGCTACGAGAACGCCCTCACCGCGACCGACCTGGTCATCGAGTCCACCCGGACCGGCTTCGAGCAGTTCCTGGAGCTCAAGGACCGCTCGGCGGTCGGCGCCAACGGCACCGTCACGATGACCCTGGACGTGGCCGGCCTGCGGGCCCGGCACAACGAGGACAACTCGGTCTCCTTCCTCGACCCGACGACCGGCGAGGAGAAGGGCCAGCTGCCCGCCCCGGTGATGTGGGACGCGCAGGTCGACGAGCGCAGCGGCGAGCACACCCGCACCGCCCCGGTCGGCCTGAAGGTCACCCAGAACGGCAACGCCGTCGACCTCACGCTCACCCCGGACGCGGCGTTCCTCAACGACCCGAAGACCCGCTTCCCGGTCACCGTCGACCCGGCGGTCAACATCGGCGTCGGCTTCGACACCTTCGTCCAGGAGGGCTACGGCACCGACGTCTCCTCCCAGACCGAGCTGAAGCTGGGCAACAACGGCTCCGGCCAGGTGGCGCGTTCGTTCCTGCAGTTCCCGATGGCCAAGATCAGCGGGAAGCAGATCACCAGCGGCAAGCTCAACCTGTGGAACTTCCACAGCTGGTCCTGCACGGCGAAGAGCTGGGAGGTCTGGGACACCGGCACCGCCACCACCGCCACCCGCTGGACGGCGCAGCCCGGCTGGAACAAGAAGTGGGCCTCCTCCACCGCCACCAAGGGCTTCTCCAGCTCCTGCAACGACGGCTGGGTCAACCAGGACATCACCGCGCTGGTCCAGGCGTGGGCCAACAACGGCAACGCCAACAACACCCTGGGCGTCCGGGCCACCGACGAGAACGACCCGTACGGCTGGAAGCGGTTCAACTCCGGCAACGCGGCCTCCAACACGCCGTACCTCTCGGTCAGTTACAACACGGTCCCGGCCGTCTCGACGCTGGTCTCCCCGGCCAACGGCGCGCTCACCGGCGACTCCACCCCGGCCCTGTCGGCGAAGGCGACCGACCCCGACGGCGGGAACATCCTGCTGGACTTCGAGGTCTGGACGTCCAACGGCACCGCGGCGCTCCAGTCCGGGCACACCGCGTACGCGGCCTCCGGCTCCACGTTCACCTGGACCCCGGGCACCGCGCTGCCGGCCGGCGCCTACAAGTGGCGCTCCCGCTCCTGGGACGGCACCGCCAACAGCGCCTGGTCCGCGTTCCGCACCTTCACCGTGGACACCACCGCGCCGGGCGCGACCACCGTCTCCTCCGGCGACTTCCCGGCCGGCCAGTGGGCGGGCGCCCCGGACGCCAACGGCGACTACAGCGGCACCTTCACCTTCACCCCGCCGACCAGCGACGTGAAGGACGTCCAGTACAAGCTGGACGGCGGCGCCTGGGTCACCGCGGCCACCACCGGCACGCCGGTGACCGCCAAGCTCACCTTCAAGGCGGGCACCCACACCGTCACCGCGCACAGCCGGGACGCCGCGGGCAACGTCTCCGCCGACCGGACGTACACCTTCTACGCCGGCAAGGGCGCGGCCCTGACCGCTCCGGGCGCCGGCGAGCGCGCCGCCCGTCGCACCACGCTGCTGGGCGAGGGCAACAGCAACCACACCGGGGTGCGCTACCAGTACCGCCGCGGCGAGACCGACACCTGGAAGGACGTGCCGGTCGCCAACCTGACCACCACCGACGGCAAGGCCGTCACCGGCTGGCCGTTCGCCGCCCCGGCCGGCAAGCCGGCCCCGCTGACCTGGAACATCACCGACACCCTGACCGCCGACGGCCCGGTGGACGTCCAGGCGCTGTTCACCGACGGCACCTCGGTCGCCGTCACCGAGCCGACCACCATCACCGTCGACCGCAGCGCGGGAACGGCGCCGGACACCGAGATCGGGCCGGGCAAGGTCAACACCCTCACCGGTGACTTCGGCCTCTCCGTGACCGACGCCGCCGGCTTCGGGCTGAGCAGCGAGCGCTCGTTCTCCTCCCGCCGCCCCAACCTCGGCGCGGAGCGCGAGGGCCAGGCCGCGATCTTCGGCCCGCAGTGGAGCCCCAGCACCGTCACCGAGCTGACCCAGTCCGACTGGGCCTACCTGCGCCAGACCTCGCCGACCTCGGTCGCCCTGGTCAACGGCGAGGGCGCGGAGACCGGCTTCACCGCGACCGCCGGCGGCGGCTGGAAGCCCGAGCCCGGCGCCGAGGAGTACACCCTCACCGGCACCCTCACCGGCACCTTCTCCCTGAAGACCACCGCCGGTGCGACCATCACCTTCGGCAAGGTCGACCCGGCCGCCGCCACCTGGCAGGTCACCGGCAGCTCCCTGCCGGCGGACAACTCCACCACGACGGTCGTCTCGGAGAAGGTCACGGCCGGCGGCAGGACGCTGGCCCGCCCGCGGTACCTGGTCTCGCCGACCTCGGCCACGGCCTCGGCGAACTGCGCGGCCGTCCCGTCGACCGCCGGCTGCCGCGTCCTGGAGTACGTCTACGCGGACACCACCACCGCCACCACCGCGGCCGTCGGCGACATCGCCGGCCAGGTGAAGCAGATCCGGCTGTGGAGCACCGCCCCGGGGGACATCGTCGCCACCCCGGTCGTCATCGCGGAGTACCGCTACGACGACATGACCCGCCTGCGCGAGGTCTGGGACCCGCGCGTCGGCCAGTCGCCGAAGACCACCTACAGCTACGACGCCGCGGGCCGGGTCATCACCCTCACCCCGCCCGGTGAGCTGCCCTGGACCCTGACCTACGGCAAGGCCGGCAACGCCGCCACCGCCGGCGAGGGCATGCTGCTCGCGGTCTCGCGTCCCTCGCTCCAGCAGGGCAGCAAGGACGTCACCAACGGCACCTCCGCGACCAACCTGGTCTACGACGTGCCGCTGACCGGCACCGGCGCCCCGTACGCGATGGGCGTCGCCGACGTGGCCGCCTGGGGCCAGACCAACGCGCCCACCGACGCCACCGCGTTCTTCCCCGCCGACGCGCCTCCGGCCAGCCACGACGGCCGGACCCTCGCCGCGGGCGCCTACGCCAAGGCCGCCATCACCTACACCAACGCCTCGGGCCGCCAGGTCAACACCGCGGCCGCCGGCGGCGTGACCACCACCGAGTACGACGCACTCGGCAACACCACCCGCGAGCTGACCGCCGACAACCGGGCGCTGGCGCTGTCCGGCGCCGGTGACGGGCTCACCAGGCTGCGGGCGCTCGGCCTCGACAAGGCCGGCACCGCCGACCGCGCCCTGGCGCTGTCCACGCTCTCCACGCACTCCGCCGACGGCCTGCGCCAGCTGGAGCAGACCGGCCCGCTGCACGTCGTGACGCTGGAGCGCGACCTGGCCGCCTCCGGCTCCGGCCCGGCCCGCCCGGCCGGCGACGAGGTCCCGGCCCGCACGCACACCGTGACCGCCTACGACGAGGGCCGCCCGGCCAACGCCGTGGTCGCCAACCAGCCCACCACGGCCGCCATCGGCGCGCGGATCGACGGCTACCCGGCCGACGCCGACGTCCGCACCACCAGCACCGGCTACGACTGGACGAAGGGCCTGACCACCAAGGTGGTCGAGGACCCGGCCGGTCTGGCGCTCACCAAGAACCTCACGTACGACGCCCAGGGCCGCCCGGTCAGGATGACCCAGCCCAAGTCGAACGGCAACGACGTCGGCACCACGGTGACCGCATACTGGTCCGCCACCGGCACCGGCGCCTGCGCGGGCCGCCCCGAGTGGGCCGACCTGCCCTGCGCCACCGGTCCGGCCGCCACGGTCGCCGACGCCGGCAGCAACCCGGCGGAGCTCCCGACGAAGACCACCGAGTACGACCGCTGGGGCAACCCGGCCGTCGTCAGGGAGACCGCCAACGGCGTCACCCGCACCACCACCACGACCTACGACGCCGCCGGACGACCGGTGAAGACCGCCGTCACCGGTGGCACCGGCACCGCCGTCCCGGACGCCACGACGACCTACGACGCCGCCACCGGCCGGGCCGTCTCGGTGTCCAACGGCACCTCCACCGTCACCACCGGCTACGACAGGCTCGGCCGCCCCGTCAGCTACAACGACGGCGCCGGCAACGTCACCACCACCGAGTACGACGTCGCCAACCGGATCGTCAAGGAGTCCGACTCCTCGCCGTCCACCACCACCTACACCTACGACTCCGCCGGCCGCCCGCAGTCGACCACCGACTCGGTCGCCGGCACCCACAGCGCCGAGTACGACGCCGACGGCCGGATCGCCCGGCAGACCCTGCCCGGCGGCTACGTCCTCACCAACACCTACAACCCGCAGGGCGTGCTGACCGGCAAGGTGTACACCGCCGCCGACGGCACCGTCGTCCTCGCCGACCTCGCGGACTACAACGTCCACGGCCAGCAGGCCGGGCACACCCAGAGCGCCGGCAGCGCCGTGGAGAGCGCCTTCACCTACGACGCCTTCGGCCGCCTCACCAAGGCCGCCGACAGGACCCCGAGCGGCTGCACCACCCGCGGCTACGCCTTCGACAAGAACGGCAACCGCACCTCGCTGACCACCACCACGGAGGACTGCGACCCGGCCACCAACGACATCACCAGCACGATGGTGTCGTCCGACCACGACTCGGCCGACCGGCTCAAGGGCGCCGGCTACGACGCCTTCGGCCGGATCACCACGCACCCGAAGAACGGCGCCCAGTTCGGCTACTACGCCACCGGCCTGGTCCGCAGCGAGACCCTCGGCACCCAGCGCAACACCTGGGCGCTCGACGCGGCCGGCCGCCTGGCCTCCCGCACCGGCGAGACCCAGGCCGGCGACGGCACCTGGAGCACCACCTCCGGCGCCGTCAACCACTACGGCTGCGCCTGTGACAGCCCGACCTGGAGCACGGGCGACGGCGGCGAGGTCGTCCGACTCGTCACCGACCTCACCGAGACCCTGAGCGCCGTCACCGGAGCCACCGGCGCCACCGTCCTCCAGCTGACCAACCTGCACGGCGACGTGTCGGTCCAGCTGCCGCTCGACCCGGCCGAGTCGGTCGTGGTCCGCGCCTACGACGAGTACGGCAACCTGCTGGCCGGCCTGAGCACCCCGGCCACCCCGGCCACCGGCTACGGCTGGGTCGGCGGCCAGCAGCGCGACAGCGCCACCCTCAGCGGCGTCGTCCTGATGGGCTCGCGCCTGTACGACCCGACCCTCGGCCGGTTCCTGCAGACGGACGCGCTGCTCGGCGGCAACGCCAACGCGTACGCCTACCCCACCGACCCGGTCAACATGTTCGACCTCGACGGTCGCTGGAGCTGGTCCAAGACCCGCTACTACTCCTGGGGCCGGGCGACCGCGTACGTCAGCGCCAGCATCGGCTGGGGCGGCCTGAAGTACAAGCTGGGCCTGAAGCTGGTCTTCAACCGCTCGTACACCGCCAAGATCGGCCGCAGCGCCCACTACTTCTGGGGCCCCCTCGCGGCGGCCATGGCCCTGTTCGGCCCGGTCGGCGCCGCCCTCGGCGTGGTGACGGCGGCCAAGCTCGGCTGGATCCAGAAGACCGCGGCGAAGGCGAACCACTACAAGAAGTGCGTCGCCGTGAAGTTCGAGGCCCGCGGCCTCACGCTGGGTCTCGGCGAGACCTGGGTCTCGTCCTGCTGACCTGACCCGCCGAGGCGGAACGGACAAGGCCGGGCCCGGGGGATCCTTCCCCCGGGCCCGGCCGGTTCGCCGTTCCCGCCGGCGGCGCTACTCGCCCTTGTCGGCCGCCGCGGCGGTGAGCCCGGCGGACCACTTCTCCTCGACCTTGCCGAACTTCCAGTAGGCGATCGCCGCCGCCCAGGTGAGCACGAAGAGGCCGACGATCGCGTAGCCGACGAGGTCGAGGTTCAGCTCGCCGATCCAGGCGACCGGCCCGCTGGTGACGTCCAGCTTCTCGCCGAGCAGCCCGATCAGCTCGATCGAGCCGATGACCAGGGCGACCAGCACGGAGAGGCCGGTGACGGTGAGGTTGTAGTAGATCTTGCGGACCGGCTTGGAGAACGCCCACTCGTAGGCGAAGTTCATGAACGAGCCGTCGATGGTGTCCAGCAGGCTCATCCCGGCGGCGAACAGGACCGGCAGCACCAGCAGCGCGTACCAGGGCAGCTGGAACGCCGCCGCGCCGCCGGCCAGCACCAGCAGCGACACCTCGGTGGCGGTGTCGAAGCCCAGGCCGAACAGCAGGCCGACCGGGTACATGTGCCAGGGCTTGGTGACGGCCTTGGTCACCCGGCCGAGGATGCGGTTCATGAAGCCGCGCTTCTCCAGCTGCGCCTCCAGCTCCGCCTCGTCGAACTCGCCCTCGCGCATCCGGCGGAAGACCTTGAGGATGCCGTTGAACGCGCCCAGGTTGATCAGGCCGAGGGCGAGCAGGAAGGTGCCGGAGACGGCGACGCCGATCAGGCCGGTGGTCTCGTGCAGGGTGGAGTCGTCCGACTCGATCTGCCCGGCGAGCGAGCGGATGCCGAAGGCGAGCAGCGCGCAGAGGCCGAAGACGATCGACGAGTGGCCGAGCGAGAACCAGAAGCCGACCGACAGCGGCCGCTTGCCCTGGCCCATCAGCTTGCGGGTGGTGTTGTCGATGGCCGCGATGTGGTCGGCGTCGAAGGCGTGCCGCATGCCGAGGGTGTACGCGGTGAGGCCCATGCCGGCACCGAAGACCTGGCCGCCGACGTCGTAGTGCTCGGGCACGACGAGCGCGAGCAGGGTGAACCAGCCGATCACGTGCAGGGCGAGGATGAAGCCGCCCATGCCTGCGAGGCGGATCCACTCCTCACGGGTGAGCCGGTCGCGCCAGCGGGGGCCGGTCATCGGGGGTCCTTTCATGAGGCCGTCGAAGCTCCGGGGGTCCTGTCCGGCCCGCGGAGCTGGGCCATCTTTCCTTCTTGTCGCAATTAGTTGCAAGTCATTCGCAATTACAACCTGGTCACCAGGTCGCGGACGAACGGGAGGATGACGGGAGCCGGGCAAGGCCTGACGGCCCTCCCGGCGCCGCCGCGCGCCCGGCCGCTCCTTCGCCGGGCGCGCGCCCGCTTCCTCCCCTACTGTCGGAATGATCCGCACCGATGCGCACCGACCGGGACCCGATGGAGCGGCCATGCCCTCGTACCCCTACCGCACCACCCGCGAGGACCTGCGCGTCCCCCTCCCCGACGGCACCGAGCTGTTCGCCCGCCTCTGGCGCCCGGTGACCGACGAGCCCGTCCCCGTCGTGCTGGAGTACTCCACCGGCCGCCTCACCGACTGGACCGCCACCGACGACGCCCGCCGCCACCCCTGGATCGCCGGCCACGGCCACGCCGCCGTCCGGGTCGACGCCCGCGGCCACGGCAACTCCGGCGGCGTCCCGTCGTCCGCCGAGAGCCTCGCCGCCGACGGCGCCGAGGTCGTCCGCCGGCTCGCCGCCCTGCCCTGGTGCAGCGGCCGGGTCGGCCTGCTCGGCACCGGCGCCGCCGGGGAGACCGCCCTGCGCCTGGCCGCCCTCGCCCCGGACGCCGTCCACGCCGCGGTCGTCGCCTGCCCCGACGGCCCGCACCGCCTCGGCGGCGCCGTCCTCGCCGCCGACGGCCACACCCGCGCCACCGACCGGCTCGCCGACGCGGCCCGCCCACCGGACCCGCAGTACGTCGGCGACGACTGGCGGGCGATGTGGCTGGCCCGGCTCGACGCCCTCGAACCGCCGCTCGCCGACTGGCTCACCGCCGCCCCCGCCCCCGCACCGGCCGCCGCCGTCCCCACCCTGGTCGTCGCCGGCTGGTCCGACCCGTCCGCCGCCGCCGTCCTCGCCCTCGCCGGCACCACCGGGCCCGCGGTGCGCGCCGTCCTCGGCCCCTGGCCGCACGGCCTGCCCGACGAACTCCTCCCCGAGGCCCTGCGCTGGTACGACCACTGGCTGCGCGACATCGACGCCGGCGCCCTCGCCGCACCCGCCCTGCGGAGCTGGCGCGGCGGCCGGTGGACCGGCGACGACACCTGGCCCTCGCCCGACGTCCGCGAGGTCCACTACGGCCTCGACGGCCCGCTGCGCACCGCCGGCACCGCCTCCGAGGACCGCTGGGTGCACGTCCGCTCGCCGCAGCACACCGGCCTCGACGCCGGCGCCCACGTCCCGCTCGGCCGCCCCGCCGACCAGCCGCCCGACCAGCGCGAGGAGGACGGCCGCTCGGTCTGCTTCGACTCGCGCCCGCTGCCCGAGCCGCTGGACCTGCTCGGCACGCCGTCCCTGGCCCTGCACCTCCACCCGGACGCCCCGCCCGCCCTGATCGCCGCCCGCCTGTGCGCCGTCGCCCCCGACGGCACCTCCACCCTGCTCACCCGGGGCCTGCTCACCCCCGAAGGCACCGGCGCCACCGTCGCGTTCGCCCCGGCCGGCGCCACCGTCCCCACCGGCCACCGGCTGCGGCTCGCCCTCTCCTCCACCTACTGGCCGTGGATCTGGCCCGGCCCCGAACCGGCCGGCTTCGCCCTCGACCCCTCCCGGTCCACCCTCACCCTCCCCGTCCGCCGCCCCACCGCCCACACCGACGACCTCACCCTCCGCTCGCCCACCCTCCCGCTCCCGCCCCCGCTCCACTTCACCGAACCGCTCACCGCCCGCCCCGAACGCGTCACCGTCCACGACATCGGCCGCCGCGAATGGCGCACCGAGCTCACCCCCGCCGCCGACGGCACCCGCACCCACCCCGACGGCCTGGTCCGCGCCGAACAGACCGTCACCGCCTACCGCGTCCTCACCGCCACCCCCCTCAGCGCCCGCGCCCGCACCGACCGCACCGTCCGCCTGGAACGCCCCGCCCTCGGCTGGGACGCCACCGTCCACACCCGCACCGAACTGCGCTGCGACCCCACCCACCTCCTCGCCCACACCCAGCTCCGGGCGGAGGAGGCCGGCAACGTCGTCTTCAGCAGGGAGTGGCGCCACCGCATCCCCCGCGAGTGACCCGGCCTGAGCCGCTTCCGCACGAGGACATCCGAGCTACTGTGGATGTCATGACTGCGGCCTACGAGGAGATCCCCTTCAGCGAGCTGCTCCACCGGCCCGCTGCCACCACCAGCAGACTCGACGCCGTGCGCGCGCTCAGGCTCCGCCGCCGTGACGCCGGCGATCTCGCGCTGATGCGTGTCGACCAGCTGGAACAGGACACCACCGTCGTCGACTTCACGTCCCGCCTGCTCAGCGGGCTGGTGCGGACCGGGAACGTCGCCGCCCTCCGCGCCGCGCTGCCCGAGGCTCTGCCGTGGGTGACGTTCCTCCCCGACGAGGACGTGGACGAGCTCCTCGGTGAACTGGTGAACGTCGCCCGCGGTGCGGTCGCCCTCGACAACCTCGCCCCGATCGCCCTGCTCCTCACCCAGTGGCGACACACGGCCGAGGTCCACGCCGACCCCGCCCTGTACGCCGCCCTGACCCGCGAGCCCGACGGCGACCTCGGGCCGGTGCCCCGACCCGGAGCTCCCGAGTGAGCAGGAGTTGGAACGCCGGCAGTACGAGGTCACCGGCGGCGGGCGGATCCGGTACCTGGTCGACAATCCGGACCGGATCGCCTGGATCACCTACGCGGGCACCGGCCGCCCCAAGGAGACCGACTGAACCGCCGACGGGTCGCACCCCCGGCCGGGCGTGCGTGACGGCCGGTGAGAATCGACCTGCGAGAATCCCCCGTGGCCATCTCCCACTACCTCGACCTCGCGACGCGCACACCGCTGCCGGACGTCGCCCGTTCCGTCCTCGACGCCGGACACGTCCCGGGGCTGGTCTCCCAACTCCTCGACGACGGCGTCCTGACCGCCTCCGGCACCTGGATCCGGGCTGTGGACGCCAACCCCCGGCCCTGGTCCCCGGACGTCACCGACCTCGGCATCACGGCCACCGTGACCGTCGCCTTCCGCCTCGCGAAGAACGACGACATGACCGGCCAGGACGACGACATCATCCGCCTGGTCGCCCGCCTGCTGGCTCGCATCGACGGCGACGCCGTCCTCAAGTACCACGGCGAGACCATCTGGCTCCTGCGCCGCAACGGCGATCTCAGCCTGCACGAGCGCGCCGACCTGTGGCCGGACCGACGCCTCGCCGCCTTCGCCGACCTCCCGCACCACCGCCGGACCCACACCTACACGGACGCCTGAGCCCGGCACGCCCCTTCGCCGAACCCACCGGCCGGCCTCTCATGCCAGGACGGCGAGAAGAACCGCCAGATCATCCCCACCTGCGCGGGGAGCAGTGTTCGGTGTTCAGCTTGTACTTGCCGGTCATGGGACCATCCCCGCGCGTGCGGGGAGCAGGCGGTGGTGCGCACGTCGGTGGTGACCGCGCCGGGACCATCCCCGCGCGTGCGGGGAGCAGGGGTCGTTGCTGTCGCGGAAGAAGTTGCCGTAGGGACCATCCCCGCGTGCGGGGAGCAGAGTTGCTGAGCTGCGGGTTCATGCGGGGGTGGGGCGGGATTCTGCAACTTGCTGTGAGTCGGGCCTATCAGGCCTTTGCGGATGCTTCGCGATGTGCGCGGTTGAAGACCCTATCCGAGCTCATCGCGCGTCGGCCGCCCGGCTGGGGGCCGGGCGGCCGACGGTGGGTCAGCCGGCGGGTCAGCCGGTCGCGATGGAGGTGTCGTCGATCACGAAGCTGGTCTGCAGCGAGGCGTCCTCGGTGCCGGTGAACTTGAGGGTCACCGTCTGGCCCGCGTAGGCCGACAGGTCGAAGGTCCGCAGCTGGTAGCCGGCGGCCGCGTCGACGTTCGAGTAGGTCTTCAGCGTGGTGCCGTTGACCTGGACCGACAGCTTGTCGTACGCCGTCGTGCCGGACTCACCGGTGTCGATGTGCAGGTAGAAGCTCAGCGTCGCCCTGCAGCCCGCCGGGATGCTCACCGACTGGGACAGCGTGTCGCTGTGCGTCGACCCGTAGCCGTTCAGCCACGCCTTCCACGAACCGCCGTGCGGCGCCTGCGAGGACGAGCTGTCGACCACGCCACTGGAGGTCGCCCAGGGCGCGGCCGTACCCGTCTCGAAGCCCGCGTTGCCGAGCAGCTGCGCCGGCGTGCAGGTGCCGCCACCGCCGCCGGTGACCACCCAGGTGAAGCTCGTGCTGCCCGTCCTGGCGGCCGAGTCCTTGGCCGTGACGGTCACGTTGTACGTGCCCGCCGTGGTCGCGGTGCCGCTGATCACGCCGGTGGAGGCGTTGATGGAGAGACCCGCCGGCAGGCCGGTGGCCGAGTAGGTGTACGGCGTCGAACCGCCGCCGGCCTGGATCTGGAGGCCGGCCGAACCGCCCACCGCCGTCGACTGGTTGCCCGGGTTCACGACCGAGACGGAGCCGCTGCCCGCGGGCTTCGTCAGCAGGCAACCGCTGACGTTGAGGTCGATGACGCGCCCGTTGCCCAGGCAGGTGGTGAACCAGTAGGTCTCCTGGCCGTAACTCTGGCCCTTGGTCGCGGTGGTGGTGCCGTCGGCCGCCACCTCGCAGGGGTTGTTGAGCGTGCACATCTGGCCGTCGTCGTTGCCGGTGTTGTTGATGCCGACGACCTTCTTCGTCGCGGCGTCGACGATCGGCGAACCCGAGGTGCCGTGCGTGGTGTTGCAGCCGGAGCTGTAGCGGAGGGAGTCGCGCCAGGTCCACGCGTCCTCGCGCAGCGTGCCGACGAAGCCGTTGATGGAGCAGTTCCAGGTCTGCTTCCAGTACGAGGACGGTATGAACATCGCCGAACCGTCGACCGGGTGGGTGTCGCTGATGGTGAGCGCCGTCGCGGCGTACTTGGAGGCGATCGACCCGAAGGTGTCGGTGAGTTGGTACAGCGCGACGTCCGTGCCGGTCATCGTGGCGTAGAGGATCTTGTCGGCCGTCACGGTGCCGAGGGAACCGCCCGAAGCGTTGAGCAGGGTGCCGCTGCGGCTGGCGGCCTGGTTCTGGATGACCTGGCCGGCGGGGGGCATGGTCGGCAGGCAGTGGCCGTTGGTGAGCATGAGAGCCCGGTCGGTGTCGACCGAGGAGGGGTAACGCACCAGCGAGGCGGAGCAGTTGCTCAACGCGATGGTGGACGTCAGGTCACCGGCCTGCACCGCCTGCGCGGGCGCGACTGCCAGGGAGGTCAGGGCCCCGGCTATGACAGCGCTCGCGGCGGACGCGGCGGTAAGTCTCTTGAACATGGCTCTCCTTGTGGGGGATGCGGGGCATACGACCGGTTGCGGACGCCCGCGCCGCACGAAAGTGCCATGACCACTTCAATTGGTCAACCGTGTGGACGAAAGTCAGTTGGAGCAGGCATGCCTGAACGAGCGAGGACGGGCCGGCGCCGACGGGCTGTTGCCGACTCCCCCGCCTTCAGGGCTACTCAGCTATCGTTTGGGCGCGTCGACGGTCGATCCACCGCCCCGAAAGACCGATACGCCCGACTCTCGACAAGTTGCACGAACCAGCCACTGGCCGGTGTAGACCCGCCGGTCCGCAACTCTGCTCCCCGCACGTGCGGGGATGGCCCCACGGCTGTGGTCACCATCCCCACCCGTGATGCCTGCTCCCCGCGCGTGCGGGGATGGTCCAGGAGGAGCAGCCCCCCTCAGCGGAGGGGGAGGACGGGGCGGGTGGAGAGGTCGTCGGTGCAGTAGTCGCCGGCCTCGTCGAAGACCATGGCGGCGAGGTCCGGGTGCCGGTTGGACGTGGCGAGGGGCAGCCAGGCGAGGACGGTGCCGTAGCCGCCGCAGACCGACTCGCCGCCGTCGCCGCCGTAGATGGAGCCGGGCTCGCTGGTGATCTCCGAGCGGTAGGTGTCGTGGGCGATGCGCAGGCCGAAGGCGTTGGGCCCGGTGTGCGGGCCGGTGGTGTCGCCGTACGGGATGCGGTCGAGCGGGCACTCGTCGCCCCAGCGGAACAGGGTGTGGGCTCCGGCCCCGCAGGCGTGCTCCCACTCGTCGGGCGTGGGCAGGCGCAGGCCCTCGTGGGCGAGGACGGCCGGCATGTCGGCGGGCTCCTCCTCCAGCGGCTCGTCCTCGACGGCCATCAGCAGGGTCGGCACGGTGACGGTCCGGCGCGGGCTGAGGACGCGGGCGAGGTGGGCGTGCAGGTCCCCGTCGCCGAAGCCCTGGCTGACGCTCTCCTCCCGGTAGCTGGCGAGGAGTTCGGCCGACGGCCGCCAACTCGCCGCGTCGAACCCGACGGTGACCCGCCCACCCGGTATCAACGCGAACACCCGCCCGCCGCGTTCGACCAGGACACGGTGCAGCGGCGCCCCCAGGTGCTCGACCTCCTCGACGCGGTCCAGTCGCCCGCCCACGCTGCCCGCGACCTGGGCGGCGAGACGGCTGGCGGCGGTGCGGTCGAAACGGCGCCAGGCGGCGAAGGTGAGGGTGGCGAGCGGTTCAGGAGCCATGCCGGGAGTCTGGCACGGGCCACCGACAATGGCCCGGCAACAGGCGCGCGACAGTCCGGTCCGCCGCCGAAGTCCCTCCGCCGGAGGCGATATGGGCGATCGGCGGGACTCCGGGCCCGCCGTTCCGGTGGGCGGGGCCGAGACCCGGGCACCGCCGGCGCTCCGGCCGGCGGTGCCCGCGTCGGCGGTCGCTACGGCTGCGGGAAGTTCTCCTCGTCCACGTCGCTGGTCTTCGCGTTGCCGCCGACCTTCGCGGTCAGCGTGATCGACCAGACCGAGTACGTCGTCCGGTCGGTCTCGAAGGCCATGGTGTCGTCGAACTTCGTGTAGCTGCAGTTCTGGGTGAACATCTTCAGCGACGGGTCCCAGTCGACGCCGTCGGAGAAGAAGATGTCGTAGGTGCCGTCCTCGACGCCCTCGATCGACGCCTTCTTCCCCTTGCCGACGTACAGCGAGTGGACCGCCTTGCCGCTCTGGGAGAGCGAGACGACGGAGTCGGTGCTGCCGCCCGTGTTGTCGACGTTCAGCTCGCCCTTGCCGCGCAGCCGGCCCTTGGTGACGAAGGTGTCGTTCTCCTGCGAGCGGGTCTGCTGCGGCGGTGTCTGCGGGACGGTGAAGACGGTGGTGTACCCGGCGGCGGTCATCTCGGCCAGGGCGGCCGGGATCGCCTTCAGGCCCTCGGAGAGGCCGAGCTGGGCGAAGGCGGAGCCGGTGGTGCAGTAGGTCTTGGACTTGACGTCGCCGCGGAGCTTGGTCAGGTCCGTGGCGAGCTGTGACAGGGCCGTCACCAGCTGGCGCTTGGTGGTGCCGACGGCGACCGGTGTTTCGCTCAGGCCGAGTCCGCTGCTCGCGGAGTTGGCGGTGGTGGCCGCCTCCTGGAGACCGGCCAGGAAGGTGGTCAGGTCGGCGGCCGGGTTGATCTTGCCGAGCGCGGTGCCGACCGGGTTGACGAAGCCGGCGAGCACGGGCCCGTACGGCGTCGGGGTCGGGGTGGGCGTCGGTGTCGGGGTCCGGGTCGGTGCGGGCAGGGCGGTGCTGAAGCCGTCCGACGGCCCGGACGCGGCCGAGCCGCCCGAGCCCCCCGAACCGCCGCTCGAACAGGCCGCCAGCAGCAACGCGGTGCCCACCGCAACGCCGGCCTTGGTGAAGGACTTCATGCCGCTCCCCCGGGTGTTCTCTAGGTACTGATCCATGCACACTCCGTGCCGTCTGCTGTCCCCGCCGACATGATTCCGATCCAACAAGGCGCGGTCAACAGAGCGCACTTGCGGCGTACCGAAGCGTAGCGGGGGCGTGCGACAGGGCGCATGGAGCGGTCCTCCGCGTCAACTACGATCAGGACGTGCTCAGCCTCACGGGTGTCCCCCTCCAGATCCTCGCCTCCGTCATCGCGATCGGCGTCTTCGCCGCCACGATGTGGCTCTGGCCGAGATTCGGCGGAGGCGGCTGGAAGGCCTGGAGCGGGCGGATCGGCGCCTTCCTCGCCACCCAGCTCGCGGTACTCGTCGCCATGGGGCTGATCGCCAACGGCTACTTCGGCTTCTACAGCTCCTGGAGCGACCTGCTCGGCACCAACGGCAAGCCCGGCACGGTGGTCGACCACCAGCCGAACGCGGCCGCGTCCCTGGCCGTCACCGGCGAGAAGAACATGTACTCGGCGCAGGGCTCGGCCCGTGACCGCTCCGGGCTGATCCAGGAGGTCTCGCTCCGGGGCACGGCGAGCGGTCTGAGCAGCGACGCCTTCGTCTACCTGCCGCCGCAGTACTTCCAGCCGGAGTACGCGCAGCGCAGGTTCCCGATGGCCCTGGTGCTGGCCGGCTACCCGGGCTCGGCGGAGAAGCTGATCACGCTGATGCAGTACCCGGCGTCCGCGCTCACCGCGATCGAGCAGAACAAGCTGCCGCCGACCGTCCTGGTGCTGATGCGCCCGACGCTGTCCGGCAACCGCGACACCGAGTGCATGGACGTCCCCGGCGGGCCCCAGGTGGAGACCTTCTTCACCAGCGACCTGCCCACCGCGCTGGCCGCCAACTACCGGATCGGCACCGACCCGGCCAACCGCGCGGTGATCGGCAACTCGACCGGCGGCTACTGCGCGCTCAAGTTCGCGCTGCGCAAGCCGGACGCCTACCGCTCGGCCATCTCGCTGTCCGGCTACTACACCGCGCCGATCGACGAGACCACCGGCGACCTGTTCGCGGGCAACGCCCAGCTGAAGCAGGAGAACGACCTGGTCTGGCGGCTGAAGAACAAGCCCGCCGCGCCGGTCTCGCTGCTGCTCGCCACCAGCTACGACGAGAACAACTACGAGGGCACCCAGGCGATGGTCAACGCCTTCAAGGCGCCGACCAAGCTCTCCACCATCACCCTCGACACCGGCGGCCACAACTTCCACACCTGGACCCGGGAGATCCCCCCGGCGCTGGAGTGGCTCGGCAAGCACCTGACGATGCCGCAGGCCGCCTGACGGCGATGAACGCCGCGTGACAAAGCGCGCCCGGGCCGGGATCACAGGCCGCTCATACGCGTCTTTCACTGTTCTCTCAGACTGACGCCCCAGCGTAGCGCCATGACGACGACCAGCCACACCCCACCGGCCGGGGAGCCCTGGCCGGAGGCCGTGGACTACCCGCCCCCGGTCCTGCCGCCCGCCCCTTCGCCGGAGGGGGCGGCGTCCCGGCGGCCCGCCGAGCCGCCGCTGTACCCGGAGTTCCCGCTGCCGCCCACCGGCCCCAAGGGCCCGGCGTCCTGGGCGCAGCGGCTGCGCACCCTGCCGGGCCGGACCTGGCGCGGTCGCGCCGACGACCCGGGCTGGGTGCGGCCCGCGCTGCTCGCGCTGCTGGCCGCCACCGCCGTCCTCTACCTCTGGGGCCTGTCCGCCTCCGGGTGGGCCAACGCCTTCTACTCGGCCGCCGCCCAGGCGGGCAGCGAGAGCTGGAAGGCCTTCTTCTACGGCTCCTCGGACGCCGGGAACTTCATCACCGTCGACAAGCCGCCGCTGGCGCTCTGGCCGATGGCGCTCTCGGCGCGCGTGTTCGGGCTGTCCTCCTGGTCGGTGCTGGCCCCGCAGGCGCTGATGGCGGTGGCCGCGGTGGCCGTGCTGTACGCGACGGTGCGCCGGCGGTTCTCGCCGCTCGCCGGTCTACTGGCGGGCGCGGCGTTCGCGCTGACGCCGGTGGCGGCGCTGATGTTCCGCTTCAACAACCCGGACGCGCTGCTGGTGCTGCTGCTCACGCTGGCCGCCTACGGACTGGTCCGGGCCGTCGAGGTGGCGGGCACCCGGTGGCTGGTGTTCACCGGGGTGATGTTCGGACTGGCCTTCCTCACCAAGACGCTGCAGGCGTTCCTCGTCCTGCCCGCCTTCGCGCTGGTCTACCTGGTGGCGGCGCCGACCGGGCTGTGGCGGCGGGTGCGCCAGCTGCTGGCCGGCGGGCTGGCGATGGTGGTCGCGGGCGGCTGGTGGGTCGCGGTGGTCGAGCTGGTCCCGGCCTCGGCGCGGCCGTACGTCGGCGGCTCGCAGGACAACAGCTTCCTCTCGCTCACCTTCGGCTACAACGGCCTCGGCCGGCTGAACGGCAACGAGACCGGCAGCGTCGGGGGCGGGCCGGGCCGGTTCCCGGGCGGGATGGAGGGGGCGTTCGGCAACGCGGCCGCTGGCGCTACCGCCGGAGGCCCGCCCGGCGGGATGCGGGGCGGGGGCGGCTGGGGCCAGACCGGCATCACCCGGCTGTTCGACGGCGACATCGGCGGGCAGATCGCCTGGCTGATGCCGGCCGCGCTGATCCTGCTGGTGTTCGGCCTGTGGGCCACCCGGCGCCACGTCCGGACGGACACCGCGCGTGCGGCCTTCCTGGTCTGGGGCGGCTGGCTGCTCTGCACGGCGCTGACCTTCAGCTTCATGTCCGGGATCTTCCACCAGTACTACACGGTGGCACTGGCCCCGGCGGTCGCCGCGCTGGTCGGCATGGGCGTGGACGGGCTGTGGCGGGCGCGGCACCGGCTGCCGTACGCGGCGGTGCTGGCCGGCACGCTCGCGGTGACGGCGGTGTGGGCGTACGTGCTGCTCGGGCGCAGCGCGGACTTCCTGCCGTGGCTGCGGCCGACAGTGCTGGTGGTCGGGCTGCTCGCGGCGGTGGCGCTGGCGGCGGCCGGACCGCTGGCGGCGCGGCTCGCGGGCCGCGCGGCCGGGGACGGGGTCGGGGACGGGGACGGCGGCGGCGCGGGCGGGCGTTCGCGGCTCGCCGGGCGGCTGACCGCGGTGGCGGGTCTGGTCGGTGCGGCGGCGGCGCTGGGCGGTCCGGCGGCGTACGCGGTGGAGACGGTCAACACCCCGCACCAGGGCTCGATCGTGCTGGCCGGGCCCGCCGTGGAGGGCGGTTCCGGTCCGGGCGGCTTCGGCCGGCGCGGCGCGGGCGGCGCGGGCGCCTTCCCCGGCTTCCCCGGAGCCGGCGCCCCGCCGCAGGACGGCGGCCAGGACGGCGGCGGCAACCGCACCCGCGGTGGCTTCCCGGGCGGCCTGGGCGCCACGGGCCGCGGCCCCGGCGGCATCGGCGGGCTGCTGAACGGCACCAAGGTGAGCGACGAGGCGGCCACCCTGCTGAAGGAGGGCGCCGACGGCTACCGCTGGGCCGCCGCGACCAGCGGTTCGCAGAACGCCGCCGGCTACCAGCTCGCCTCCGGCGTCCCCGTGATGGCCCTCGGCGGCTTCAACAGCAGCGACCCCTCGCTCAGCCTGAGCGCCTTCCAGCAGTACGTGAAGGAGGGCAAGGTGCACTGGTTCATCGCCGGCGGGGACCTGCGCGGCGCCCTCACCGAGGCGAACGGCACGAACGGCATGAACGGGGCGAACGGTCCGGGCGCCGGGAACGGCCGGGACGGCGAGTCGGCGACGTCGCAGACCTCCCGGATCTCGGAGTGGGTGACGAGCCACTACACCGCCCGCACGGTCGGCGGCTCGACCTTCTACGACCTCAGCCGGCCGCCCTCCTCCTGACAGCCGGCCGGTCCCGAACGGCGGGGCGCACCACGGTGAACGACCGTGGCGCGCCCCGCCGCCGCGCTGTCACGTCACTGCGCGGGTTCGCTCTTGCAGCGCGTCCCGGCGGCCGGCGCGGTGCCCTCCAGCAGGAAGGTGTCCACGGCGGCCCGGATGCAGGTGCTCCACCCGTATCCGGTGTGGCCCTCGCCCTCACGGGTGAGCAGCACGGCGTTGCCGAGCTGGGCGGCGAGCTTCTCGGCGTTGGCGTACGGCGTGGCCGCGTCGCCGGTGGAGCCGACCACGACGATCGGCGCCTGCGCCTTGGAGGTGATGGCGTGCGCCTTCTCGGGCGAACGGAACGGCCAGCTCCGGCAGTCCGGGTCGAAGACGGCCGCGCTCGGCTCGTGCCGGCTGATCAGCGGGGCCTTGGCGGCCAGGTCGGCGTAGGCGGCCTGGAGCGCCTCGCCGGCCGGGACGTCGGTCGCCCCGTCGGCGCAGTGGATGGCGGTGTAGGCGTCGGCGGAGACGCTGTACCGGCCGTCCTTGTCGCGCCGGTTGTAGGAGTCGGCGTAGCCGAGCAGGTAGTCGCCCTTGCCGTTGACCATGGCCTGGGTCAGCACGGTCCGCAGCTGTACCCAGGCACTCTCGTCCCCGTAGAGGCCCTCGATCACGCCGGTCCACGCCGTGGTGGCGGTGACGACGCGGCCGGTGCTCGTGGTGAGCGGCTTCTGCTTGAGCCCGTCGAGGAAGTCGGCGAGCTTGCCGGCGGCCCGGTCGGGGTCCTTGCCGAGCGGGCACTGGGCCTTCTTGGCGCAGTCGGCGGCGAAGGCGTTGAGCGAGCGCTCGAACCCGGCGTACTGCTCGATGTTGTGCTGGGCGAGCGGCAGGGACGGGTCGGTCGCGCCGTCCAGGACGAGCCGGCCGACGCGGTCCGGGAACTCCTCGGCATAGACGCTGCCGATGTAGGTGCCGTAGGAGAGGCCGAAGTAGGTGAGCTTCTGCTCGCCGAGGGCGGCGCGCAGCACGTCCATGTCGCGCACGGAGTTGCGGGTGCCGATGAAGGGCAGCAGCTTGCCGTACTTGGCCTGGCAGGCGTCCGCGAGGACCTTGCCGTGCTCGGGGCCGAGGTCGTCGTCGGCGGCCCAAGTGTCACGGGTCCGGTCGTCGAGGCAGTTCACCGGGGAGGTGCCGCCGACGCCGCGCGGATCGAAGCCGACGGTGTCGAAGCGCTCCCGGACGCCCTGCTGGAAGTACTCGGGGTTGCGCTGGACGAATCCGACCCCGGTGCCGCCGGGGCCGCCGGGGTTGACGACGACGGCGCCGACCCGCTGGTCGGGCTTGGTGGCGGGCTTGCGGACCACCGCGACGTCGATCGTGTCGGCGCCCGGGTTGGCGTAGTCCAGCGGGACCTTGAGGGTGGTGCACTGCACCACCGACTCGTCGATCGTCTCGGTCTTCGGGTCGTCCTTGCAGGCCGCCCAGGTGAGCTGCTGGCCGTAGAAGGCCTGGAGGGCGGGGTCGGCCTGGCCGGTGGGCTTCACGGTCGGCGTGGGCGTGGGTGTGGCGGTCGGGGTGGGCGACGACGTGGTGGTCGCGGCGGTGGACGGCGCGCCGGAGGCCGCACCCGTGGTGCCGCCCGAGCTGCTGCAGGCGGCCAGCAGGGCGGCCGCGGCGACGGTGGGAAGGGCGCGTCGCGAGAGTCGGATGATCATCGAATGCACCGCACACGAATACCACCCGGCGATCCCACAGTTGACGGTGGCCCACCCGTCGCGCCCCACCCGCCGTGCACGCTTCCGGACAAAGGGCGACGAACTCTCCGAGGAAACGATTCGTCAGCCGTTCGTCAGCCCCTCGTCAGCCGCCGCACTGCTGCAGCATCGCCTTCTTGTCCGCCTCCGTCACCGGCAGCTGGTACTTCAGCGACACCTGCGCGAAGCGCACCGCGTACGCACAGCGGATCTCCGGGTTGGCGGGCAGCCAGGCGGACGGGCCGGAGTCGCCCTTGGAGGCGTTCTGCGAACCGTCGGCCGGAATGAGGTTGAGCGGGTCGTTGGCGATCTGCACCCGCTTCAGCTTCTCCCACTTGCTCGCGCCCATCTGCCAGTCGTAGGACAGCGGCATCACGTGGTCGATCTGGATCTTCGAGGCCTGCTGCTTGTTCCACTCCACCGTCTTGCCGGTGTAGGGGTCGAAGATGGTCATCGAGGTGACCGTGCACTTCGAGCCGTCCTTGCGCTCGACCGCCGAACCGTCCCGGGCCAGCAGGTCGTTGCGGGTGTCGCAGTTGTTGTGGCCGCCGGGTATGCCGTCCACGTTGTCGGTCCAGGCCGGTCCGAACTCATTGCGGTCGTAGCCGTCCTTGGGGCCGACCGCGGCGGTGGCGACCTTGGCGATCAGCGCACGGCCCGCCTTCTGGTCCTCGGCCGAAGTCAGCGGCGCCAGACCGGGCTTGGTGCCGTCGGGGTTCTCCAGGGGGCTGGTGCCCCGGTTCACGGCGCCCGCCGCCCCGCCCCCGGCGGAGGACCCGCCGTCCGCCGGCTTCTTGTCGTCCGAGCAGCTGCTCAGCACCAGGGCGGATATCAGGAAGACGGTGGCGGCGGCGGACAGGGTGGTGCGACGGGCGGGCACGGGGACTCCCCAGATGGGCGGGCGGCTGACGGCGCACCAGCAGACCAGCCGCCCCCCGGGCGGTCAAGCCACCACAACACGGAGCATTTCGATCATGGCGAAGCTCACACCGGCCACCGCCCCGTGCGCCACCCGCTCAGGGCCGCGACGCGCGGGCGATCTCCTCGACCTCGGCGAGGATCTCATCGCCGGAGCGGGCCGGCTCCGCCCCCGACACCGCCGTGAGGGCCGGCTCCGGCGCGCCGGCCGCCGCCGGCATCCACCCAGCACAGGAGGCCCGGCGGCGCCGGCGGCGGCATCGTCCAGGGGCCGCCGGGCCTCCCGTGTGGCGGCGGCGGGGGCGGGCAGGCTGGACGCATGGAACAGAGCGAGACGGTGGCCGCCCTGGTGCTGGCCGCCGGGGGCGGACGGCGGTTGGGCGGGCGGCCGAAGGCGCTGCTCCGCTACCGGGGGCGGCCGCTGGTGGAGCACGCGGTGGCGGTGGTCCGGGCGGGCGGCTGCCGGGAGGTGACGGTGGTGCTGGGCGCGGACCGGGAACGGGTGCGGTCCACCGCCCATCTGCCGGGCTGTCGGCTGGTGGCCAATCCGGACTGGGAGGGCGGCATGGGCTCCTCCCTGCGCGTCGGTCTGGCCGCCCTGCCCGCCCGCGCCTCGGCGGCGCTGGTGATGCTGGTGGACACGCCGGGGGTGAGCCCGGCCGCGGTGGCCCGGCTGCTGGCCGCGCACCGGGCCGGGGCGCAGCTGGCCGCCGCGGCGTACGGGGGGCGGCGCGGGCACCCGGTGCTGATCGGGGCCCGGCACTTCGCCGAGGCCGCGGAGGGCGCGCACGGGGACGCGGGGGCGCGCGCCCTGCTGGCGGCGCACCCGGACGACCTCATCCTGGTGGAGTGCGCCGACGTCGCCGCCCCGGACGATCTGGACACCCCAGCCGACCTCGCCCGCTGGGGCGCGGAGTGACAGCCGGGCCGCACCGGACCACAGCCGTGCGCCCCCGTACCGGCGATCGAGGGCCCGGCTCCCGCGCGAGGGGGACGCGTCTCCTCCTCACCGCCGATCAATCGAGCGCACACCCCTGATTCCTCCCTGAGGATTGCCGCATTCCGCGCCGCACCTCCCGGGTTTCGGGGAGCATGGGACACGTCACCCACCCCCGATTCGAACGGACGGTGCCCGCGATGCCCGGACTGCCCGACGACTTCACCGGACACGACCCGGCCGGGCGCGGCCCGGGGGCGGCGGGTGGCGCCCGGGCGATCCGCTGCCCCGCCTGCCGACGGGAGCACCTGTACGAGCCGCCGTCGCTGCCCTGCCCGTGCGGCGCCTCGCTCAAGGTGCCGCTGCTGCGCGGCGGAGTGCCGGTGCAGGTCCGCTTCCGGTCCTGGGAGGACTCCTGGCTGAGCATGCGCTGTCCGCACTGCGGGCGCTCCGACCAGTGGCCGCAGCCCGAGTTCACCTGCAACTGCGGGGCCACCGTGCGGCTCCCGGTGGACCGGACGACCCGGCTGGGCGGCGGTTCCACGGCCGGCCCGCTGGGCGCCGCCGCCGGCCCGCGGGCCTCCCACCCGCACCCGGCCCGCCCCGCGCACTCGCTGGACGCGCCCGCCGCCGCGCCGCCGGCCACGGGGGCGGGCGCTCCGGCCGCGCCGTGGCGGCGGCGAGCGCCGTTCCGCCCGCACCCGGTGCGGACCTCGCAGGACGCCGTCTTCACCGCCGCCCGCTACCTGGAGTGGCTCGGCTTCGACGACCTGGAGCTGACGGAGGCCCAGGAGCGCGACGGGGTGACCCTGCTGGGCAGCCGGATGGTCGCGCAGGTGGACACCTGGACGGAGCCGGCCGACGTGAAGTCGGTCGAGTGCCTGTGGCTGCAGACCCTGCACGCGGAGGAGATGGCCGCCGCGATGTTCACTCTTGCGGGCTATTCGCACCAGGCCACGGTGCGCGGGGAACAGCTGCTGGTGGCCCTGTTCAGCCTGGACCTGGCGGGTGTGCCGCAGCCCGCGAACGGCGCCGCGGAGGCCCTGATGGAGACCGGCTGGACGTCCTGAGGCCCCGTTCGGGCCCCGACCGGCCGTCCGCTGATCGTTTAGACGAAAAGCCGCCCGAACGCAACAACCTCCGCTCGTGATCTGGTGCACAAGCTCGCCCCCGTGTTGAATTGCCGCCACAGCGCGGGCCTGTGGCACGTCGTGCCACGCAAGGGGAGGGGTCCGTTTCCTGCTGGATGGCGCACACAAGGAGGTGGCGTTGTCGGAGCACGGATGGGGCCCTAGCGGCCGGGACGCACGGGGGCCGGCGGCACCCCCGGAGCAGGGGGACACCGTGTGGCGGCTGCGGTCCAGGGCGTGCTGGCAGGAGGCCGCCGACCTGTTACGCCCCGCCGCCGAACGCGACCCCGAAGCGGCGCTCGTCAGGGCCGAACTGCTGATCGAGCAGTGCCTGTTCACCACCGCCCACTGGGGCCAGGCCGAACAGGCGCTGCGGCTGGCCGAGGCCGTCGCGGCGACCACCGAACAGCGCGCGGCGGCGGCCTGCGCCCGGGGCTTCCTGGCGTACGTGGCCAGTGTGCTCGGCACCCGCGACCGGCTGGACGAGGCCCAGGCCGCGCTCGGCCGCACCTCGGCGCTGCTGCCGCCGGACGCGCCGGGCCGGCCGCTGCTGGACTTCCGCCGGGGGCTGGTCGCGGAGAACCTGCTGCGCGACCCGACGGCGGCCTGGATCGCCTACCGGCGGGCGCACGACGGCGCGGGCGAGCGCGGCGACGAGCTGCTCCGCTCGTCGACCTGGCGGCACCTGGCCGCGCTGGCGCTCGCGGCGGGGGACCGCGAGCGGGCGCGGGAGGGGTTCGACGCCTCGCTGCGACTGCGCGAGCAGCTGGGCTTCACGGTGGGGGTGGCACCGGCACTGGCGGCGCTGGCCGAGGTGTCCGAGCCGGCCGAGGCCGCGCGGCTGCGGGCGGAGGCGGCCCGGCTGGTGCAGGCGCTCGGGGGCGTGCCGGTCTGGCTCGCCCGCCAGCTGGGCGCGGGGCGTGCGCCCGGCGCCACCCCGGACGGACGCGTCGAGAGGCAGGTCCAGGGGCCGATCAGCTAAGGTGAGGCTAACCTGGCCGGGTCGAGCAGTGCCCCGGCCAGGTCGGCCTTGCCGTTCCCGGGCTCCGCCAGGCCCCGGCCGGCCGGGCCCGGACGTACGGCGCGGCGGCGCCACGGCGCCCCCGTCCGGGGCGCGCCGGCGGCGGACGGGCTCCGGCCCGGGCGCGGACCGGACGGTCCGGCCGGCCCGGTCGACCCGATGGGCGCGACCATGACCGTGAGCAGCACCCGGCCCGCCTCCGAGCCCCCCGCCCCGGAACCGCCTGTCCTCGACCGGCCCCCCGGCACCGCACGGTTCCACGGCCCCGCCGCCGCCCTCCGGACCGCCGAGCCGACGAGCACCGCGCACCCCGACACCCCGCCCGCACCCCGGGACCGCACCACCACACCGGCACCCACCGCCCCCGAACAGGCCCGCGACGCCACGCACTTCCACCACCCCACGACCGGCAGCCGCACCGCCCCCACCCCACCCACAACCCGGGACCGCGCCACCACACCGGCACCCGTTCCCGGCGCCGCCGCCCCGGCAGCGTCCGAGGCCGCCGCCGTGCCCCTCCCGCCCTGGACGGGCGCCTACCGGCGGCTCGGGGAGGTGGCTCCCGAGCCGCGGGTGCTCTGCGCGCCGCCGCGGAGCGGGCGGGGGTGGATCGCGGGGGCGGAACTGCTGGCCGATCCGGCGGCGCTGCGGGAGCTGGTGGCACACGACGCCCGGCAGGGACTGGCCCGCTACGGCCGGGCGCTGCGGCCGGACGTGGCGGCCTCCATCGGGCTGCACCGGTTCGTCTGGCCGGTCTCGCTGCTGTTCACCCTGCCGTGGTTCCTGGAGCGCCGAGTGCCGCTGCTCGCGCCCGCCGACGTGTCGATCCACCGCCGCAGCGGCGAACTGACGGTCCGCCCCGGCGCGTTCGCCTGCCTGCCCGACGACCCGGCGGCGCGGTCGGCCCCGGCGCGGTCGACCCCGACGCGGTCGGCCCCGGCGGCGCGGTCGACCCCGACGCGGTCGGCCCCGGCGGCCCGGCCGGTGGCCGACGAGACGGCGCTGGCCGCCGAGCTCCGGGCGGCGCTGGCGGGCTTCCTGACCCCGGTGCTGGCCGCCTTCCGCCCGGAGGTGCGGCGCGGACCGCGCACGCTCTGGGCGATGGCCACGGACGCGGTGGTGGAGGGCCTCTGGTACGTCGGCGGGCGGCTCGGCGAGGAGGAGCGCGCACGGACGGAGCTCACCGCCCTCTTCGCCCCGAGCGCTCCCGGCGCGCCGGAGTGCGCGCCCTTCACGCCGGGCGCCGGATTCACCGCCCCGGCGCCCGACTCCCCGGCCCGCACCGACTGCTCCGAGCGGTGCCGGGCCAGCTGCTGCCTCGTCTACACCGTGCGGATCGAGGCGATGTGCGCCGGCTGTCCCCGTGTCACGCGGGGTTGACGGAGGTCGGAAGCGGTCCGACCACCCGCCGTCGCCCCGCTCGTCGCGACCTCCGGAATTCCGGAATTCCCCGCTCCAGTACAAATGTGACGATAAGAATTACCCCTCGCCCGATATCCCCCTCTTCGGTGCATTGACAGGAAATCAGCCATTCTCCGGCCGAGCATCCGTCATGATGGTCCCCGCCATCACGACGCAGGAAATCGCGCCGCAGGAAAGCGAGGCTGGTCCAGGCGATGAAATTGTCCGACATACCGCTGGTTTGGGCCGTCACCGGCGTTGCGGTGCTGCTGATCAGCGGGCTCCTGGTGGCCCTGGTCCGTAGCCGGGGAACGACGAACGGCGGGAGCGGCGCGGATTCCTGGGAGCGCTCCGAGGAACGCCGCCGCCGCAAGGAGTCCCTGTACGGCGGAGCCTCGTACACGCTGCTGTTCTGCTGCGCGGCGGTGGCCGCCGCGCTCTCCTTCCACGGCCTGGTCGGCTTCGGGGTGCAGAACCTCAACCTCTCCGGCGGCTGGGAGTACCTGGTGCCGTTCGGCCTGGACGGGGCGGCGATGTTCTGCTCCGTGCTGGCCGTCCGCGAGGCCAGCCACGGCGACGCGGCGCTCGGCTCCCGGCTGCTGGTCTGGCTGTTCGCCGGGGCCTCGGCGTGGTTCAACTGGGTGCACGCCCCGCGCGGCTTCGGCCACGCCGGCGCGCCGCAGTTCTTCGCGGGGATGTCGCTCTCGGCCGCCGTGCTGTTCGACCGGGCGCTCAAGCAGACCCGCCGGGCCGCGCTGCGCGAGCAGGGGCTCGTCCCCCGCCCGCTGCCGCAGATCCGGATCGTCCGCTGGCTCCGCGCCCCGCGCGAGACCTACGCGGCCTGGTCGCTGATGCTGCTGGAGGGCGTGCGGAGCCTGGACGAAGCGGTCGACGAGGTCCGCGACGACAAGCGCGACCGCGCCCGCGAAAGGGAGCGCCGAAAGCTGGCGGGGCGCCGCGAGCGCGCCGAGATCCGGGCGATCAACCGCACCAACAGCGTCTGGCGCCAGCGCGGTGGCGGCGGCGCGCCCCCGGCGGCCCGCCAGCTGGAGTCCGGCCCGGAGTCCGCCATAGCCGGCGGCACCGGCGGTACCGACAGCGGCAACGGCGGGCCCGGGCCGGGGCGGGCCGCCGTCGAGGGCACGGTCGCGCAGCCCGGCCTGCCGGCCAGGCCCGAGCGGCGCACCATCGACCTCACGACGGAGGACGACACCGTGCCCCTGCCCCGGCTGGAGGAGCTGGAGCAGAAGCTGAAGGACCTGGAGCAGCAGTTCGGCTGACGCCCCGGAGGCCACCTTGCGGGCATCACCTCACGGGCGTCACCCCACCGGCGTCACTCCGCAGGCGTCACGCTGAGCTCGAACCACATCCGCTTGCCCGTCCCCCGGGGCTCCACGCCCCAGCCGTCGGCCAGCGCCTCGACCAGCATCAGCCCACGCCCGGAGGAGGCCTGCTCCCCCGGTGTGCGGCGGGTCGGCCAGAGGTCCGACTCGTCCTCCACCTCGACCCGCAGCCGCGCCCGTCCGCCGTCCGCGGCCGGCTCCCGGTAGAGGCGGGCGGTGAACATGGCGTCCCGGTCGGTGTGCCGGATGGCGTTGGTGACCAGCTCGGAGGAGAGCAGTTCGGCGGTGTCGATCAGCTCCGCCACCCCCCAGCGGCGCAGCGCGTCGCGCAGCTCGGCGCGGACCTCGGCGATCCGGGCGAGGTCCGCCTGGCCGATCCGGCGGCGCAGCTGCTGGGCGGCCAGACCGCCCTCGGGGCCGTCCCAGCGCAGCAGGAGCAGCGCTATGTCGTCCTCGCGCTCGCTGGAGTCGGCGGCCCGGGAGGCGATCCGGTCGGCGAGGTCGTCCAGCGGGTCGCGGCCGGTCTCGACCGGGTCCGCGAGCGGTTCGGAGAGCACCGCGGTGAGCCGGGCGATGCCCTCGTCGAGGTCCATGCCGCGCGCCTCGACCAGGCCGTCGGTGCAGAGCAGCACGGTCTCGCCCGGGTCGAGGCTGAACCGGGTGACCCGGTACTCCTCGTCCGGGGCGATGCCGAGCGGCAGTCCGCCGGCCACCGGGACGGAGGTGGCGGTGCCGTCGCCGCGCCGCACCACCGGGTCGAGGTGGCCGGCCCGGACGGCGTAGACCACGCCGTAGTCGACGTTGACCTCGGCGTAGGTGCAGGTGGCGAAGTGGTCGGTGTCGAGGTCGGCGAGGAAGCGGGAGGCCCGGGCCATCACCGCGGCGGGCGGGTGGCCCTCGGCGGCGTAGGCGCGCAGCGCGATCCGCAGCTGGCCCATGATGCCGGCCGCGTGCACGTCGTGGCCCTGGACGTCGCCGATCACCAGGCCGACGTGGCCGCCGGGCAGCGGCACCACGTCGTACCAGTCGCCGCCGATCTGCAGTCCCGAGCCGGCCGCCAGGTAGCGGACGGCGGTGGTGACGCCCGGGACGGACGGCACGGTGCGCGGCAGCATGACGCGCTGGAGGCCGGCCGCCAGCTCGTGCTCGGCGTCGTGCAGCCGGGCCCGGGCCAGCGACTGGGCGACCAGGCCGCCGAGGGTGGAGAGCAGGGTGCGCTCGTCGGCGTCGAGCTGGCGGTCGTCGTCGAAGCTGACCACGCAGACGCCGATCGCCCGGCCGCTGGCGACCAGCGGCAGGAAGGCCCAGGAGCTGCGGGTGGTGCGGCGGGCCCGCTCCCAGACGTCCGGATAGCGCTCGCGGTACTCCTCGCGGCTGGCACAGAACACCGGGGCGCGGCCCCGCAGCGCCTCGGCGGCGGGGTGGGCCGGCGGCAGCATCGAGCGGTCGTAGGCGGCCAGCTCCTCGGTGCGGTAGCCGGAGGCGCCGAGGATCTGCACCCGGCCGGCCTCGAAGGAGGCCAGCACCAGGCCGTCCGGCGGCAGGCCGGGCAGCGGCAGCTCGGTGAAGACCCGGGCGACGTCCCGTACGGTGACCGCCTCGGAGAGCGCGCGGGCGGCCTCCTTGATGAAGCGGGAGCGCTCCTCGCGCAGCAGGGCGAGCCGGTCGGCGCGGTCGCGCTTGTGCAGCTCGACGGTGGCGTCCCAGACGAAGCCGACCATCCGGGAGGCGCGGCCGAAGGCGTCGGCGAGGACCCGGCCGCGGAACCGGACGGCCCGCGTGGCGCCGCCCTGACCGAGCGTCCGGTAGTAGGCGCCGCACTGGCCGAGCTCGGCGACGGCGCGCTCGACCCGGCGGCGCACCACGGGGGCGTCCTCGGGGTGGAGCAGGGCCAGGAAGGAGGCGGAGGAGCGGTCGAAGCGGCCCTTCTCGGCGGCGTCGAGGCCGACGATGATGCAGGCCCGCTGGTCGCCCTCCAGGATGTCGCGGCGGATGTCCCAGTCGAACGAGCCGATGCCGTTGGCGGCCATCGCGGGCTCCAGCCAGTCCGGCGTGGAGTCGCCCGGGGAGAGCGGCAGACCGCCGGAGAGCATCGGCGCGAGCCGGCCGGCCGCCAGGCCGGGGGCGGTGCGCAGCGCGTTCCGCCGGGCCGCCTGCGCGGGGGGTCTGGCCCGCCCGGAGCCGGTCGTGGGCGGACCGGAAGGGAGGGCCGGCCCCGGTGACTCGGGCTCAGTGGGCATGCTGCTCCTGCCGCTGCCGTGGCGGACCGCGCCGACCGTCCGGACGGGCCGCGTGGCGGGTGATGGGTGGTGCTCGACGGTCGCGCGCCGACGGGCGGTCAATGGTCGAGGTGGTCTTTCCCCGCCGCTTCTCGCACGTGGGCACACATTCCCACCATCCTGGCCAATGTTCGGCCGAGCGGCAATGGCAACGGGCCGGGAATCTCACCCTCCGCCTTCACTTCCGGGCATCGTTCGGCAGCGAACAGTGCTCGTGCGACAAACGGCGGCCGACGGTGCCGGGCGGCTTCAGGCGCCGACGGTGCCCAGCTCGAACCAGGTGACCTTGCCGTCGCCGCGCAACTGGACGCCCCAGGAGTCGGCGAGCGCCTCGACCAGCAGCAGCCCGCGGCCCGAGGTGGCGTACTCCGGGTCCGGGTCGCGGCGGCGGCCGGGCAGCCGGGCCGTGCCGTCCTGGACCTCGATGCGCAGCCGCTGGTCACCGGTGAGCACCGCGTCGAAGACCGCGCCCTGGCCGGTGTGCTGCAGCGCGTTGGTGACCAGTTCGGAGGTGAGCAGCTCGGCGGTGTCGGCCAGCTCGGGCACCCCCCACAGGCCGAGTGCGGCGCGCAGCCGGCGGCGCACCGCGCCGACGCCGACCAGGTCGGCGGCCTCCAGTGCCAGGTGGAGCCGGCGGTTGAGCGCGCATCCGGGTGCCGGTACGCCCGGCCGGGTGACGCCCGCCGCGCCCAGCGCGTTCGCGGGGCCCGCCGTGCCGGCCGGGGCGCCCTGGCCGGTTCCGGTCACCCGGAAGGCTCCTCCCGAACTCGTCCGCTGCCGCGGGAATCGCGACTGACCGTCCATCACCCCTGCCCCCGCCCTCGTTCCGGGCCGCCGGGCCGGATCCCCCGCCCGCCGGTCGGCCCCCTTGGTACTGACCAATCATCCTCATGCCCAGCTTTCGGCATTTGGAACAGTGCCCCGGCGATCACCTGGGGTGAAAGGGGCACGGGGCGGTTCGCGTGATCCAACTGCCCGCGCCGGGCAGGTTTGCGGAGCGTACGGGCGGTTTTCGGTCTCCGGCGCCGCCGCGCCCGCCCCTCGGCGAGCCGATCGCCGCGGGAGCGGCAAGGCTGGACAGGGCGGGCGGCTCCGGGTTCAATGACCGGAGATGTTTGAACGCTGTTCTAACAACCCTCACCCCCCTCTCCCGGCGACCGCGAGCGAGGAACCGTGCGACTGACCCCCACCGAGCGGGACCGGCTGCTGATCTTCACAGCAGCCGAGCTGGCCCGCGCCCGCCGCGCCCGAGGCGTCCGCCTCAACATCCCCGAGGCGACCGCGCTGATCGCCGACGCCGTCTGCGAGGCCGCCCGGGACGGCCGGCGCCTCGCCGAGGCCATCGAGGCCGGCCGCTCCGTGCTCACCGCCGAGGACGTGCTGCCCGGCGTGCCCGACGTGGTCACCGTGGTCCAGGTGGAGGCGGTGTTCGACGACGGCACCCGGCTGGCCGTGGTCAACGACCCGTTCCGGGGCGCCGGCTCGCTCGGCGACGAGGCCCCCGGCGGCGCGCTGCTCGGCGACGGCGCCGGCTACGACCCGGTCGAGGAGACCGTCGTGCTGCCCGTCCACAACACCTCCGGGGTGCCGATCTCGGTCACCTCGCACTTCCACTTCTTCGAGGCCAACCCCCGCCTGGCCTTCGACCGCGCCGCCGCCTACGGCACCCACCTGGCGATCCCGGCCGGCTCCTCGGTGCGCTTCGACCCGGGCGCCACCGTCGAGGTCGGCCTGGTGCCGATCGGCGGCGGGCGGGTCGCGATCGGCTTCGCCGGCCTGGTCGACGGCCCGCTGGACGCCCCCGGCGCCAAGGACGCCGCGCTGGCCAAGGCCCGCGCCACCGGCTACCTCACCCACTTCGACGACGCGGAGGTCGAGTCGTGACGTCCATCACCCCCCACGACTACATCTCCGTGCACGGCCCGCGCGCCGGCGACCGGATCCGGCTCGGCGACTCCGGGCTGATCGTCCGCGTCGAGTCCGACTCGCAGGCGCCCGGGGACGAGTTCCTGGCCGGCTTCGGCAAGACCGCCCGCGACGGCCTGCACCTCAAGCCCGCCGCCGTCCGCGACACCTGCGACGTGGTGATCAGCAACGTCCTGGTGATCGACGCGATCCAGGGCATCCGCAAGACCTCGATCGGCCTGATCGCCGGCCGGATCGCCTCGATCGGCCGGGCCGGCAACCCGGACACCATGGACGGCGTCGACGTGGTCGTCGGCACCGGGACCACGATCGTCTCCGGCGAGGGCATGATCGCCACCGCCGGCGCCATCGACACCCACGTCCACCTGCTGTCGCCGCGGATCATGGAGGCCTCGCTCGCCTCCGGCGTCACCACGATCATCGGCCAGGAGTTCGGCCCGGTCTGGGGCGTCGGCGTCAACTCGCCGTGGGCCCTGCGGCACGCCTTCAACGCCTTCGACGCCTGGCCGGTCAACATCGGCTTCCTCGGCCGCGGCTCCTCCTCCGACGAGGCCCCGCTGATCGAGGCCCTGGCGGAGGGCGGCGCCTCCGGCTTCAAGGTGCACGAGGACATGGGCGCGCACACCCGCGCCCTGGACACCGCGCTGCGGGTCGCCGAGGAGTACGACGTCCAGGTCGCCCTGCACACCGACGGCCTCAACGAGTGCCTGTCCGTCGAGGACACCCTCAAGGTGCTGGAGGGCCGGACCATCCACGCCTTCCACATCGAGGGCTGCGGCGGCGGCCACGTGCCCAACGTGCTCAAGATGGCGGGCGTGCCGAACGTCATCGGCTCCTCCACCAACCCCACCCTGCCCTTCGGCCGGGACGCGCTGGGCGAGCACTTCGGCATGATCGTCTCCGCGCACGACCTCAAGGTCGACCTGCCCGGCGACGCCGCGATGGCCCGCGACCGCATCCGGGCCGGCACGATGGGCGCCGAGGACGTCCTGCACGACCTCGGCGTCATCGGCATCACCTCCTCCGACGCCCAGGGCATGGGCCGGGCCGGCGAGACCGTGCGCCGCACCTTCGCGATGGCCGGCAAGATGAAGGCCGAGCTCGGCCCGCTCGGCGGTGGCTACGGCACCACCGAGGGCGGCGACGACAACGAGCGGGTGCTGCGCTACATCGCCAAGCTCACCATCAACCCCGCCATCGCCCACGGCCTGGCCCACGAGGTCGGCTCGATCGAGATCGGCAAGCTCGCCGACATCGTGCTGTGGCGCCCGGACCACTTCGGCGCCAAGCCGCAGCTGGTCCTCAAGGCCGGCTTCCCGGCCTACGGCGTGGTCGGCGACCCCAACGCCTCCACCGACCGCTGCGAGCCCCTCGTGCTGGGCCCGCAGTTCGGCGCGCACGGCGCCACCGCCGCCGACATCTCGGTCGCCTTCGTCGCCCAGGCCGCCGCCGACGGCGCCTACCTCGACCGCCCCGCCGACGGCCTGCCCACCCGGCGCCGGCGCGTCGGCGTCCGGGGCACCCGCGGCATCGGCCCGCGCGACATGGTGCGCAACGCCCGGGTCGGCCGCGTGGAGGTCACCGAGACCGGCCTGGTCTCGCTCGACGGCGACCCGCTGCGCTCCGAGCCCGCCGACAGCGTCTCGCTCAGCCGCCTCTACTTCCTCTGACCCTCCCCCGCCCCACCGAAGGACGCCGCGATGACCACCCCCACCCCCGCCTCGCTCGGCTACCGGATGCCCGCCGAGTGGCACCCGCACGACCGCACCTGGATGGCCTTCCCGACCGACAACCCGACCTTCGACACCCCCGAGCACCTGCACGCGGCGCGCGAGGCCTGGGCGAACGTCGCCAACACCGTCGTCCGGTACGAGCCGGTCACCCTGGTGGTGAACACCGGCGAGAGCGCGGAGGCCCGCAAGTACGTCGCGGACGGGGTCGAGATCGTCGAGCGCCCGCTGAACGACGCCTGGATGCGCGACATCGGCCCGAGCTTCCTGATCGACGGCAAGGGCGGCCTGGCCGCCGCCGACTGGATCTTCAACGGCTGGGGCGCGCAGTCCTGGGCCCGCTGGGACAAGGACCAGCACGTCGCCGAGCACATCAGCGAGCTGACCGAGGTCCAGCGGTTCGCCTCGAAGCTCATCAACGAGGGCGGCGGCATCCACGTCGACGGCGAGGGCACCGTGCTCGTCACCGAGACCGTCCAGCTCGGCGAGGGCCGCAACGCCGACTGGACCAAGGAGGAGGTCGAGGCCGAACTGCACGCCTTCCTCGGCACCACCAAGGCGGTCTGGCTGCCGCGCGGCCTCACCCGCGACTACGACGAGTTCGGCACCCGCGGCCACATCGACATCGTGGCCTCCTTCGTCCGCCCCGGCGTCGTGGTCGCCCACGTCCAGCCGGACCCGGCGCACCCCGACCACGAGGTGTGCCGGGAGCTGGTGGCGGTCCTGCGCGCCTCCACCGACGCCCAGGGCCGCCCGCTGGAGGTCATCGAGCTGCCCGCCCCCACCGTCCTGCTGGACGAGGAGGGCGAGCCGGTCGACTACTCGTACATCAACCACTACGTCGCCAACGGCGCCGTGGTGCTGTGCGCCTTCGACGACCCGCGCGACCAGGAGGCCGCCGCCGTCCTGGCCGAGGCCTACCCCGGCCGCACGGTCGAGCTGGTCGACGCCCGCGAGATCTTCGCCAACGGCGGCGGCATCCACTGCATCACGCAGCAGCAGCCGAAGGCCTGATCCCGCCCGGTCCTACCGGTGGTACCTCCCCAGGTCGTCGGTGGTGAGTCCGTGGGAGCTGTGCATCGCGATCGAGCTGTAGGAGGAGCGGAGGGCCCGCAACTGGGCCAGCCGCTCCTGCTCGGCCAGCACCCCGTCGAGGTTCTCGGTCGGACCGTTGCGGCGCCGGTGCAGGTACACCGTCAGGCCGGTCACCAGGACGGCGAGGCCGGCGAACAGGGCGATCATCGTGGCCATGGCCACCCCCTCGGGTCGGAATGTCCCGACTGGTACGTACCCGCAGGATCCGCACGCCGAAACGGCCGATGCCCCGCTCCGTGGCCGCCCGGACACGGCCGGTATCGTAAGGCCCCCTTGAGTCCGGAGGAGCAGCACCGATGGCCGACGCCCGCCCGCGCCGACCGGCCCGCCCCCGCGAGGAGGTGTTCGCCGCCGCACGCGCCGCGATCGCCGAGCACGGGCTCGCCAAGCTCACCATGGCCGGCCTCGGCAAGCAGCTGCAGATGAGCGCCGGCCACCTGCTCTACTACTTCGGCAGCAAGGACCAGCTGCTGCTGGAGACCCTCCGGTGGAGCGAGGACCAGCTCGGCGTCCGCCGCCGGGCGATGCTCGCCGACGGCGGCCGCGACGTCGGCCGGCGGCTGGAGGAGTACACCGCGCTCTACCTCCCGGAGGGGCCGGGGGACCCGCGCTGGATCCTCTGGGTCGAGGTGTGGGGGCGCTCCCCCGCCGGCGAGGAGCTGCGGCAGGGCCAGCTGGAGATCGAGGCGCCCTGGCAGGCCGACCTGGTCGCGCTGATCGAGGAGGGCACCGCCGCCGCCCGCTTCGGCCCCGGCGACGCCACCGAGCGGGCCATCCAGATCCGCGCCCTCCTCGACGGCCTCGCCGTCCCCCTCGCCCTGGGCCTGCCGGGGGCCGACCGCCCCCGCGCCCACCACCTCGCCACCACCGCCTGCGCCGCCCTCCTCGGGCGCGCCCCGGCCTGACCCGGGCGGGGAGCCGGCGTACCGGCTAGCTGTTCTGCGCCGGATCGCCGTGCAGCTTGCGCCGTTCCCGGCGGTTGGGGTGGCGGACGACCACTCCCGCCATGCCGCCGGACCCGGTGAGCCGGATCAGCGGAGTTCCCGGGAGCCGGTCGGGAGTGGTCCTGTCCCTCAGGCCGCCGAGGCCGGGATCCATGCCGCCGGTGTCCGCGGCCCAGGTGTCGGGGATGACGATCGTGACGCCGGCCATCTCCCCGTACGCCTCCACCACGACCTCCGCGAGGCGGCACTCGACCCGGGTGAAGTCGACCTTCACGCCCCCCAGCCCTCCGTGCGCGATCACGTGCGCGGGAACCTCCCAGCGCCCGGGGCCGCGGGACGCTCCGGACATGCCGCCCTTGAGCACCAGCGGCTGGGCGCTCTCCGCGGGCTTCGGCCTGGGCAGGTCGGCGGTCAGGACCGCCAACTCGCCATGGGTCTTCGACGTCAGTGCCTGCTCCAGGCGCGCGTCCAGCTCGTCGAGATCGATTCGCCCCTCGGCCGCCGCATCGCGCAGTTGCTCCACCACTGCTTCGCGGTCGTCGTGGGAGGCGCGGATTTCTCCGGCCGGAACGGTGCGCGGAGGGATCTCCGGAGGCTGGGCGGTCATGGCCACAAGAGTAGGCAGCCGCCGGGGCTACTCGGTCCAGACGGCGGCGGCGGTGCGGTCGTCGGTGTAGCCCTTGGCGCGGACCTGGACCTGGCGGAGGAAGTCGACGGTGCCCGGAGGGAGGGGGTGGGCCCAGTGGGAGGCCAGGAAATGGGCGACGGCCGGCTCCTCGGCGATCGGGCGGGCCAGGCCGGGGGTGCCGAGCAGCAGGATGTCGCCCGGGGTCGCCGGGACCATCCGGAAGCGGAACGGCCGCGGGTCCGCTGCCGGAGTCTCCGGCACCGGCGGCTGGCCGTCGGGGTGGTGCAGCAGCCGGGCCGCGTAGGCGTCGATCCAGTGGCCGGAGCGCAGCAGGAACAGCCCGCCCGGGCCGACCCCGAACGCCGCCCGGTAGCCGGCCGCCGGGTCGAGCGAGACCAGCAGGCAGTGCAGGGAGGCCGGGGACGACTCGCCGTCCGCGCCGTCCGTGGTGTCCGTGCCGTCCGCGGCGCCCCCCGGCTCCAGGGCGCGGAGCGGGGCGACGGCGCTCAGCGCGAGCCGCTGGAGGCCGTAGCGGAGCCGGTCGCGGGCGCCGTCGCGCAGGTCGGCGGCCAGGCTCGCGCGGCTGCGGCCGACCGCGCCGGCGAGCTGGCGGCAGGCCTCGGCCGCCGCGGTGGCGACCGCCTCGGCGGTCGGCCCCGCGTGGTCGAAGGCGCCGAGCACCGCGAGCAGCAGGCCGTCCGCTCCCTCGCCGAACCGGGTCACCAGCAGCGAGTCCCGGCGGGGCTCGCCCCGGTGGCGGGCGGAGTCACCGCGGACGGAGGCCGCCCGCAGGGTGGTGGCGGCGTACTGGGCGCCCTCCAGCACGGTGTCGGCGACGACGCCGCCCAGCGCGCCGGGGTCGGCCTCGGGGACGGCGGTCGGCTCGGGACCGTAGGCGGGCGGGCGCTCGCCGACGTGCGGCACGGCGGGCGCGGCGCCGGGCCGCCCGGGCCGGGGCGCCGGGCGCGGCGCGGGCGGCTCGACGGCGGCCGGACCGGGCGCGGCGTCCTCGGCGAGGACCGGCTCGGGTCCGGGCTCCGGCTCGCGTTCCGGTTCCGGTTCCGGTTCCGGAATCGGCTCGGGCTCGGGCTCCGGAGCGGGCTCCGGTTCCGGGGCCGACGCGGCCGCGGGCCCGGGCTTGGGGCGCGGCTCGGGTACCCGGGCGTCCGCGGCCCAGGAGGGGGCGGGGAAGCGGTGCGTCTCATCGGCCGCCGGAACCTCGGCCACCGGAACCTCGACCGCCGGAACCTCCTCGGCGACCGGGGGCTGCGGGGCGATCACACCGACGGCGGTGTCGAACCAGTCGTCGATGCTGTCCCGCCCCGGCTCCTCCGGAGGAGGCACCGCCGCCTGCGCCACCACCGCGTCGGCCGCCGGTCCTTCCTCCTCGGGCGCGCTCCGCTGCTGCCCGATGAGTCCGGCCGCGGTCTCGAACCAGTCGTCGACGCTGCCCTCCGACGAGGCCCCCGGGGTGTCGGGGAGGGTGCCGGACGGGCCCGCGTAGACCGTGTCCCACCAGCCGTCGTCCGGCCGGTGCTGCTGCTGCGCGGGTGCACCCTGCTTGGTCATCTGGCGGCTCCTGGTCGCTGGCTCGACGTCATTGTCCCCAAGCACCACCACGCTGTCCGGGTTTCGACCACAACCGCGTGCACATCGGCCGATATCGATCACCGGGTTCGCCGCCCGTTTCGTTTCTGTTCCTCCCGCAGTCGACCGAACCGCCCCGACCAGGGTGTTTACGGGGTATTCCGGCGGCTCCGCCCTTGAAAATGAGATCCGAGGAGGGGACTCGCTTCACTCGTTCGGCTGATTAAATGTGCGCATGACCGCGTCGGCCCCCAGCAACCCCCGACCGGGGAGCGCCGCACTCGCGGTCCGCCCCGTGGGCACGCTGTGGATCCTGCTGCTGGTCGGACTGCTGATGGCGCTGCCGTGCGCGGCACACGCCAAGGCGGCCACGGCCGAGCGGCCGGGCCTCCCGGTGACCGGCCCGGCCGATCCCCCGGTGGGTCCCCCGACCGGTCTCGCCGCCGACGCCGCAACCGGCATCGCGGCCGGCGCCCCGGTCCACCTCGACGGCACCGCCGCCACCGGTCCGGCCACCGCGCCGCAGACCCTGGCCGACCGGATCCGCGCGGAGAGCCACCGGCACTGGACCTGGTGCTCGGTCGACGGCGACCCGCCGCACCGCAACAACGGCTGCTCCAGCCACCCGTACTGCGCCCAGGACGCCCAGCTCCCCAACCCGCCGCCGCACCCGCAACCCGCTGCGGCGCCTCTGACGGAGACCCCCGAGGCGCTGCCCCGGGTGGTGCCCGCCGGGCTGCTGGTCGGCCCGCACCCCGCGCCCGACCTGCACGAACTCCAAGTACACCGGTCCTGAGCGGAACCCGCCGCCGGCCCCGGCCCTCCCCCGCCGACCACCGCGTCGCCGGGCGGGCGGGACCGACGGATCCGCCCCATCCCGCCATCTCTTCAGACCGCCGCGCCCGATGCACGGCGGGGACAAGGACACCACATGGGTTCCGCCTCCAAGCAGACGCAGCCGAACAAGGCGCAGGGCAACAAGCCGAGCGGCAAGCAGACGAGCAACGACCGCCGCGCCCGGATCGCCGAGCTGCGCGCCGTCGAGCAGCGCCGCGACCGCCGCAACAAGATCATCGCCGGTTCGGTCGCCGGTGTGCTGGTGATCGCGGCGATAGCCACCGGCACCTGGATCGTGGTCGACGCCAACAAGGACAAGAAGGCCAAGGAGACCGCCGCCGCGGCCCCGATCGACGGCGTGCAGACCTTCGGCGACCTGACCCGCAACCACGTCAAGGAGAAGGTCACCTACCCGCAGACCCCGCCGGTCGGCGGCGACCACAACGCGATCTGGCTGGACTGCATGGGCACCGTCTACGACCAGCCGGTCGAGAACGAGCGCGCCGTCCACTCGCTGGAGCACGGCGCGGTCTGGGTGACCTACAACAGCAAGGCCACCCCGGAGGACATCAAGACCCTCTCGGAGAAGGTCAAGGCCACCCCGTACTCGCTGATGAGCCCGTACCCGGACGAGCAGGGCGCCATCACCCTGAGCGCCTGGTCGACCCAGCTCACCGTGGACAGCGCGAGCGACCCCCGGGTGAACCAGTTCTTCACCAAGTACGTCCAGGGCAAGCAGACCCAGGAGCCGGGCGCCTCCTGCACCATGGGGGCGATGTGACCGCCGCCGACGGCTCCGCCGAGGCCGCCTCCGCCCAGGAGGACGCCGCGCAGGGGCCGGACCGCGCGGCCGCGCGCCGGCGGATCTGGTGGCCGGCCGCGCTGGCCGCCGCGCTCGCCCTCGCGCTCGGCGTGCCGGCCCTGGTGGCGGGCGGGACCTCCGCCTCCGGGTCCTCCTCGCTCAGCGTGCCGGCGGACAGCTCGCCGGAGGCCGGGTTCGCCCGCGACATGTCGACCCACCACCAGCAGGCGGTGGACCTGTCGTTCATCGTCCGCGACCGGACGTCGGACGAGCCGACCCGCACGCTCGCCTTCGACATCATCAACACCCAGGCCAACCAGCGCGGCATGATGATGGGCTGGCTCGACCAGTGGGGGCTCACCCAGCACTCGACGGCCAAGCCGATGGCGTGGATGGCGATGGGCGGCCACGGCCACGGCGCGGACTACCAGGCGCACGACGGCTCGCTGATGCCCGGCATGGCCACCACCACGCAGCTCGCCAAGCTCCGTTCGCTGAGCGGGCGGGACGCCGAGGTGTTCTACCTGCAGCTGATGCTGGAGCACCACAAGGGCGGGGTGGAGATGGCCCAGGGCTATGTCGACATGGCGCGCAACGAGGCGGAGAAGCGCCTCGCGCAGTCGATGGTGGCCGGGCAGACCTCGGAGATCGGCCTGATCACCGACATGCTCAAGGAGCGCGGCGCCGCCCCCGGCGTGCCCGCCTCCTGACCCGAGGCACCCGACGGCCGGGGCGGTGGACGGACCTCCGTCCACCGCCCCGGCCGTTTCCGCGTCCTCAGCGCCGCCGCACCGGCCGGGTGAGCGCCACGGCCAGGACCGCGACGGCGGCCAGCGCCAGCAGCACCGAGCGCCCGCCCACCACCGGTCCGGCCAGGTGGACGCCGAGCACCGGCAGCGCGGTGCCGAGCGCCGTCCCGAGGCTGCGGGCCATGTTGACCATGCCGCCGCCGACCGCCGAGCACTCGGCCGGTATCGCCCGCATCACCAGGGCGTTGTTGGCGGGCAGCAGCAGGCCGAGGCCGCCGCCGGCCACCAGCAGCGGGAACGCCAGCCCCGACACGGGGGCGCCCGCGGCGGGCAGCAGCACGCAGCTCAGCAGCCCGGCCCCGGCGAGGGCCGCGCCGAAGCGGCAGCGGGCGACGTCCGACCAGCCGCGCGGCAGCAGCGCGCCGCCGACCGTCGCGGCCACCGCGAACGCGGCCGGGAGCAGGGTGACCACCAGACCGGCCCGCCCGGCCGACAGGCCCGCCTCGGCGAGCAGCACCGGCCCGAGCACCAGCGGGCAGAACAGCAGCAGGTAGCCGATCAGCGAGACGGCCAGGCCGGGGCGCACACCGGGGGTGTTGACCAGGCCGGGGGCGAGGATCGGCCGGGTGGCGCGGCGCTCCTGGCGGACCAGGCCGAGCCCGCACAGCACCGCGGCGAGCAACAGGGCGGCGACGGCCCAGCCGGGCAGCGGCAGGCCGGAGGCGGCGGAGAGGGCGAGCAGCAGCGCGGTGGAGGAGCCGGCGAGCAGCAGCAGGCCGGCCAGGTCGAAGCGCCCGCCGTCCGGGGCGGCCCGGGAGGCGCCCCGCGGCCGGGGGACCGGGCGGGGCAGCTCGCGCGGCACCGGGTCGGCGTCCGGGCGGCGCGTGCGGGGCAGCAGGAACCAGCCGGCCAGGATGCCCGCCAGGGCGACCGGCACGTTGATCCAGAACACCCAGCGCCAGGAGGCGTGCTCGACCAGCAGCCCGCCGAGGCTGGGCCCGAGCGCCAGGCCGAGGCCCTGCGCGGCGGCCTGGATGCCGAGCGCCCGGCGCATCGCGTGCCCGGGCACGCCGCGGGCGACCAGGGCCACGCTGTTGGCCTGCATCATCGCGCCGCCGACGGCCTGGACGGCGCGGCAGGCGATCAGGGTGCCGAGGCCGCCGGCGAACCCGGCGCCGAGCGAGGCGAGGCCGAAGACGGCGAACCCTCCGATGTACATGGTCTTGCGCCCGACCAGGTCGGAGAGCCGGCCGATCGGCGCGAGCAGCGCCACCAGGACCAGCAGGTAGGCGAGGGCGACCCATTCGACGGCGGCGAAGCCGGTGTCGAAGTGGCGCTGGAGCGTCGGGTAGACGAGGGCGGTGATGCCCGCGGTCAGTTGGCCGAGGAAGGCGCCGAGGCAGACGGTGCCGACGGCGAGCCAGTGGGCGTGCCGCCAGCCGGCTATGCCGCGCGGCCGGGGGCGCTCGGTGAGCAGCCCGGTGGTGAGCCGGGCGGTGAGGGTCGACGCCGCGTTCATACGGCGAAATATATCGGATACAGATATGTTCTCTCTACGATCTGATCGGCATGCGATCGGACCGTTACGCACCGGGGTCGGTCGTTCCCGACCCGTCCCCGGCGTTCGAGCGGCGTCCGAACCAGGCGCTACGCTGTCGGCCATGCCGTCGTCACCGTCTGTTCCCGAACCCGCTGCCGAGCCGCAGGCCGTGGAGCCGGCGGCGATCGAGCGCGCCCGGCGGCTCACCGACGCGGTCACCCGGCTCCGCCGGGCGCTGCGCAGCAGCATCCGCACCGACTACCCGTGGGAGTCCCTGCCGATGGCGCAGGTCGAACTCCTCCAGACCCTCGCCGCCGCCCCGCTGCGGGTCGGCGAGCTGGCCGCCCGGCAGCGGCTCGCCCCCAACACCGTGAGCGGCCTGGTCGGCAAGCTGCTGGACGCCGGGTTCGTCGACCGCCAGACCGACCCCGGGGACCGCCGCACCGCGCGGATCGCGCTCACCCCGGCCGGGCGGCGCCAGCTCGACGACTGGCAGCGGGCCCACGAACGGCGGATCGCCTCCGCGCTCGACACCCTCTCCCCCGCCGACCGCGACGCGGTGATGCACGCGCTGCCCGCCCTGGAGAACCTGGCCCGCGCGCTCGCCGACCCCGCGGGCGGCTCACCGGCGGGCGGCTGACCCCGCGGATCCGCCCGGCCCGGAAAACCCGGTACCGCGCCGGACTCCCGCCCGGCTACCGTCCCGCCATGGACCCCGCCCTGCTCCGCCTCGAACCCTGGACCGACGCCGACCTCGCCCTGCTGCGCCTGGTCAACACCCCGGAGATGCGCAAGCACACCGGCGGCCCGGAGGACGAGCGGCGGATGCTCCTCCGGCACCGGCGCTACCTGGACCTCGTCCCCTCCGGCCTCGGCTGCATGTACCGCGTCGTCCTGGAGCCGGAGGGGGTGGCGGTCGGCACCGTCGGTTACGCCGAGCGCATCTGGCAGGGCGGCACCGTCCACGAGATGGGCTGGAACGTCCTGCCGCCGTACCAGGGCCGGGGCATCGCCGCGGTCGCGGCGCGGGCCGCCGTCGAGGCCGCCGCCCGCACCGCCCGCCACCGGTACCTGCACGCCTTCCCCTCGGTCGGCAACCCGGCCTCCAACGCCGTCTGCCGCCGGGCCGGCTTCACCCTCCTCGGCGAGACCGACTTCGAGTTCCCGCCCGGCCGCCGGATGCGCAGCAACGACTGGCGGGTGGACCTGCGGGCGCTCCCGGCCGCCTGACCGGGAGCGCCGCCTGACCGGGAGCGCCCGCGGGCTCGCCGAACCGCTCAGAACAGCGAGGTGCCGCACTCCAGGTCGAGCAGCCAGCGCTTGCGGTCGACCCCGGCGGCGAAGCCGGTGAGGGCACCGTTGGCGCCGAGGACGCGGTGGCAGGGGCGGACGATCAGCAGCGGGTTGGCGCCGACCGCCCCGCCCACCGCGCGCACCGCGCGCGGGGACTCGCCGGCCAGGTCGGCGAGCTGCCCGTAGGTGACGGTCTCGCCGTAGGGGATCTTGTCGAGGACGTCCCAGATCCGGCGGCGGAACTCGGTGCCGACCGGGGCGAGCGGCAGGTCGAAGGCGGTGCGCTCGCCGGCGAAGTACTCGGTGAGCTGGGTGACCGGCTCGGTGAGCGCCTCCGGGTCGTGCACCCAGTCGTCGGCGGGCTCGGCGAGCGCGTACCGCTGGCCGGGGGCGGTGACGGTGGCCAGTGCGGCCGGGCCGCCGCCGTCCGGGACGACGCCGCTGAGCAGCAGTCGGCCGAACGGGCTCTCCATGAAGGTGAAGACGGTGGTGCTCATGCTGCGGTGTTCTCCGTTCCGGTGCTGGGGTCTGCGGCCGCGCCCGCCCAGAGGCGGTGCACGGCGTACGAGCGCCAGGGGGCCCAGGCCTCGGCCGCGAGGGCGGCGGACCTCGGGTCCCCCGGGGCGCCGAGCCGGAGCAGTCCGTGCTTGACGCCGATGTCGCTCGGGAGGAAGACGTCGGGGTCGGCGAGGGCGCGCATCCGCAGGTAGCCGACGGTCCACGGGCCGATGCCGGGCAGGGCGAGCAGCTGGGCGGCCGCCTCCTGCCGGTCGACCCCGCCGTCGAGCCGGACGACGCCCTCGGCGAGGGCGGCGCACAGGCCGGTGAGGGCGCGGCGCCGGGCGGCCGGCATCGCGAAGTCCTCCGGGTCCGCGGTCGCCAGGACGGCGGCGGTGGGGAAGAGCAGCCGCAGTCCGCCGCTGGCCTCGGGCAGCGCGGTGCCGTACTTCTCGGCGAGCCGCCCGGCCAGGGTGCGGGCCGCGCCGACGCTGATCTGCTGACCGAGGACGGCGCGCACGGCGAGTTCGTGCGGGTCGACGTGGCCCGGCGAGCGCAGTCCGGGGCGGGCCCGGACGAGCGTGCCGAGCAGCGGGTCGCCGCCGAGCTGCTCGTCGACCGCGACCGGGTCGGCGTCCAGGTCGAACAGGACGCGCAGGCGCTGGACGGAGGTCGGCAGGTCGCGCAGGTCGGTGAGCAGCAGCCGGCAGTCCAGCCAGCCGCGGGTGGCCGGGTCCCCGGGGGCGAGGCCGTCCACCTCGGCGATGCCGTGGCCGTACGGGAGCGCGAGGGTGCGGCGGTAGGTGCGCACGCCGGGGCGCGGTCCCGGCACGACCTCCTCCACACCGGGCACGGCGCGCAGCGCCAGGAAGTCGATCAGGTGGTCGCTGTCCAGGGCGCCCCGGTAGGCGAGCCGCAGGGCGAGGCCGCCTGCCGGGGTGGCGGTGCGCCGGCCGGACGCCACCTCGGCGCGCAGCCCGCTGGGGGTGCGGTCGTAGACCTCGCGGACGGTGTCGTTGAACTGCCGCACCGAGGCGAAGCCGGCGGCGAAGGCGATGTCGGTGACCGGCAGCTCGGTGGTCTGCAGCAGCAGCCGGGCGGTCTGGGCGCGGCGGGCGCGGGCCAGCGCGATCGGGCCGGCGCCGAGTTCGGCGGTGAGCTGGCGCTGGAGCTGGCGGGAGCTGTAGCCGAGGCGGTGGGCCAGGCCGGCCACGCCCTCGCGGTCCACGACGCCGTCGCCGATCAGCCGCATGGCCCGGCCGACCAGGTCGGCCCGGTGGTTCCACTCGGGCGAGCCGGGGACGGAGTCCGGGCGGCAACGGCGGCAGGCCCGGAAGCCGGCGCTCTGCGCGGCGGCGGCGCTGGGGTAGAAGGTGCAGTTGACGCGCTTCGGGGTCACGGCCGGGCAGCTCGGCCGGCAGTAGATGCCGGTCGAGGTGACGGCCGTGAAGAAGACGCCGTCGAAGCGGGCGTCCCGGCTGTCCACGGCGCGGTACCGGATGTCGTCGTCGATCACGCTGTCCAGTCTGCGGCACCCGGCGGCTCTCGACTGGCGGGAATCGGACATGGGCGTCACGGGGGCCGGGCGGGCCGACGGGCCGGGCCGGCCGGCCGGCCGGCGGGAAAGTCGCGCGCCCCGGCGGCCGCCGTCCGGATAGCCTGCGCACGGCCCCGTCCCCGAACCCCAGGAGGCCCCGTGTCCGAGCAGCCCTACACCGGCGCGGACGATCCCCGGGTCGGCGCGCTGCCGGTCGACGAGTTCGCCTTCCCCGGACCGCTGCGGGACCGGCTGGTCGGCGCCGTGCTGTCCGGCGCCAAGACCAGCACCACGGCCCTGCTGGCCGAGTACGAGCACGACGGCGAACCGCTGCCGGAGGCCGGTACTCGCGCCGCGGTGGCCGACTCGGCCGGGCGGATCGTCGCGGTGATCGAGACCACCGGGGTCAGGGTGGTCCCGCTCGGCGAGGTCGATCTTCGGCACGCCCTCGACGAGGGCGAGGGGTACGCGTCGCTCGCCGAGTGGCGGGCCGGGCACGAGGGGTTCTGGCACAGCGAGGAGCTGCGCGCGTCGCTCGACGAGCCGGCGTTCACCGTCGACGACAGCACGGCCGTGGTCCTGGAGCGCTTCCGGCTGGTGGCCGACTTCCGCTGACGCCGCGTGCGCCGGGCCGCCGGACGACGGGGCGGGCGCCCCGCTGCCGGCGGCCCGGAGGTCACCACTTCACGGTTCCCCCCGCCGCGCGCATCGTCTTGGTGATGGTCTTCCACTTCTTCACCCGGGCCGAGGCCAGCCGGGCGTCCGAGCGGGAGGCGATCCACTCGTTCTCCCGCTGGAGCTTGCGGTAGCTCTCCATCCGGCGCTCCGGCAGCGAGCCGTCCGCGAGCGCCGCCCGCACCGCGCAGCCGGGCTCGCTGTCGTGGTGGCAGTCGTGGAAGCGGCACTGCCCGGCCAGCTCCTCGATGTCGGCGAAGGCGAGCGCCACGCCCTCGCCACCGTAGAGGCCGACCTCGCGCAGGCCGGGGGTGTCGATCAGCACCCCGCCGCCGGGCAGCGGGACGAGTTCGCGGGTGGTCGTGGTGTGCCGGCCCTTCTGGTCGCCGGAGCGGGCCTCCTGGACCGCCATCACATCGACCCCGGCGAGCACATTGGTCAGGGTGGACTTGCCGACGCCGGACTGCCCGAGCACGGCGGTGGTGCCGGGCGTGCAGGCGCGCAGCACGTCGATCCCCTCGCCGGTCTCGGCGCTGACCACCAGTACGGTGACGCCGGGTGCGGCGGCCTCGACGTCGGCGCGGATGAAGTCGGCGTCGTCGACCAGGTCGGCCTTGGTGAGCACGACCACCGGCTCGGCGCCGGACTCCCAGGCGAGGGCGAGGAAGCGCTCGATCCGCCCGAGGTCGGGCTCGGCGGCGAGCGAGGCGGCGACCACCACGGTGTCGACGTTGGCGGCGAGCACCTGGCCGTCGGAGCGCTTGCCCGCGACCTTGCGGATGATCGCGGTGGAGCGCGGCAGCAGGGCCGCGACGGCGGGCATGGGCAGGCCGGCCGAGAGGTCGACGGCGGCCCAGTCCCCGGTGCACGGGCAGTTGATCATGTCGGCGTCGCCGACCTGCCGGGTGTCGGCCCGGACGGTGCGCAGCTCGCCGGTCGCCGGGTCGGCGAGCACGGCGTCGCACTGGCCGCGGTCGACCCGGACGATCCGGGCGGCGACCAGTCCGGCCTCGGCGAGCGGCGCGAACAGCTCGTCGTGCTCGGCCGTCCAGCCGTAGCCGGCCAGCGGGGAGACGGCGTCGAAGGAGCCGTCGGTGGAAAGGGTGGAGGAAGACGGAACGGAGGCAGCGTCGAACAACGCAGTGGGCCCTTCGGGAGGAAAGCGATCCCGCCGGGCTGCTGCGGCTGCGTGCGCGAAGGGCTACGTCAGCCGGCGGCCGGCAGGGAGAGGTGGACGCGAATGCTGCCCGGGGCAGCCGTCATGACAGTCGTGGCCACGGGACTCACCTCCTGCTTTCTCTCGACGAACCGACACCGTTCCCTCGGGAAGGGATACGCGACACCATAGCCCCACCCCTGAACCCGGCACCATCGATTAAATCCGCGACCCCCGCCCGTCCGACACGTGCCGCGGACGAACCGGCCGCACGCCTCGAGGCGGGCGCGCTCAGGTGCCGTACTGGCGTACCCGGGCCGGTGTGAGGCCGGTCAGGCGGCCCAGTTCCCTCGTCATGTGGGGCTGGTCGGCGTAGCCGGCGGTGAGGGCGATGTCGACCATCGTGGACGGGGTGCCGGGGCTCGCCGGGGCCGGGGTGTCGCGCAGCAGGGTCAGGGCCCGGGCCAGCCGGAAGACGCCCTGGAGGGTCTTGGGGCTGTAGCCGACGGCGCCCACGAAGCGGCGGCGGAGCTGGCGCTCGGAGATGCCGAAGTCCGCCGCGAGCGCGGCGACCGGGCGCTCGCGGCGGGAACCGAGCGCGCTCACCGCGCCGCGAACGACGGCGTCGGCGGGAGCGAAGTCGGCGAGGCGGCGGACGACGGTCCGCTCCATGATCTGGGCGATCTCCCGGGGGCGGCCGGCCTCGGCGAGGCGCTCGCTCAGCTCGCGGGCTTCCCGGGCGCCCCACAGTTCGGTCAGATCGAGCTCCTGGTCCCGCCACTCCCCCATGGGGTGGTCGCCGAAGAGCGGGCGGGCCTCGCCCGGGTTGAAGCGGATGCCGACGATGAAGGAGCCGGCGGGCAGGGACTCCATCCGCCAGGCCGTGTCGGGGCCGGCCACGCAGAGCCGGCCGTCGCGCCACAGGAGGTCGGTGCAGCCGTCCGGCAGCACCCGGTGGGCGAGCGCCCGGCCGCCGGGCATCACCTCCTGGCACCACACGCTGTGGACGTGGGCGGCGAGTTCCGGCACGGCGGCCCGCTCACGGTATCGAGATGCAGTCATGGGTCACTTCACAAGGTCGGGAGCCAGGACGTACTCGATCGTCCAGCGTAACGTCCTGGCTCCCCCGGGCACGGCTCGGTGATCGATATCAGGCCATCGGCACGGCCTCGATGATCCGCAGGCCGCCGTCTCCCACCGGGATGCCCCGCCGGATCGTGAAGCCCGCCTCCTCGGCGAGGGCGCGGTAGTCGGACTCGGGCCGGTCCTGCCCGCCGACGAGCACGGTGAGCAGGAGCCCGCGGAAGAGCGCCTCCTGGTCCGAGTCCTCGTCCACGACCCCCTCGATGACCAGCAGCACCGAGTCGGGGCGCATGGCCTCCCGGATGCGCCGCAGGATGCGAACGATGGTGGCGTCGTCCCAGTCGTGCAGGGCCCGCTTGATCGTGTAGACGTCCGCGCCCGCGGGGACCTCCTCGAAGAAGTCGCCCGCGACCGTCTCGTACCGCCCCTCGACATCCGCCTTCCCGAGCAGTTCCCGGGCGAGCGGCACGATCTCGGGGCGCTCCAGGAGCGTGCCGCGCACCGCGGGGTGGGCGGTCAGGATCGCGGCGAGGAGGCTGCCGAGGCCGCCCGCGACGTCGACCACGTGGCGCGCGGACGAGAAGTCGTAGGCCCGGGCGATGTCGGCGCTCTCCTCCAGGGAGACGGCGCTCATCGCCGCGTTGAAGCGCTGCTTGGCGTCGGGGTCGGTCTTGGTGAGCTCCCAGAAGGACACCCCGTCGTTGGCGACCTCGAAGGAGGAGGTGCCGGTGCGGACGGTGTGCAGCAGCTCGCCCCAGGCGGCCCAGTGCCAGCCGGCGGCCATGAACCGGGCGTCGGTGGACTCGGCGTTGCCGGGGGTGGAGACCAGCACGGCGGAGAGCGGCGACTGGGCGTACGTCCGCCCGTCGGGCAGCCGCCGGAAGACGCCGAAGGTGGTCAGCGCCCGCAGCAGGCGCCCCAGGGTGGGGGCGTGGGTGTCGGTCGCGGCGGCGAGCTCGTCGACCGTGCGCTCGCCCTCCGCGAGCAGGTCGGGGAGGCCGAGCTCGGTGGCGACGTGGATGGCGCGGGACCGCCACGCGCCCTGGAGCAGCGCCACCATCTCCTTGTTGACAGCCTTGTCCACAGGACCAACGTGCTCCGTCATCTGCGTCTCCACGGTCGTCGGGGCGGGGTGCGGAACGGGGCCGTGCTGCGGAGCGGGCGGTGTCACCGGATCGCCTGGGCGAACCGGAAGAACCTCTCGGGGTCGTAGCTGCGCTTGACCTGGGAGAGCCTGGCGTAGTTCTCGGCGTAGTAGGCCGACTGCCAGCCGTCGAGCAGGGAGTCGATGAAGTTCTGGTACCCCTCGCCGTTCGAGTACGGGTCGATGGCGTCGAACGCGCTGGTGACCCAGGCCCGGGCGGCGGTGCGGTCGTCCTCGGTGGCGGTGGGAGAGCTGAGTCCGACGACGTTGGCCACGTACAGCTCGGTCGTGCGGTGCACGTAGGCCGTCGCGTCGCGCGGCAGGTCGTTGGCGGCGCCGCCGAGCGCGAAGATGCTGATGTAGCGGAACTGCCCGGCGCGCGGGGCGGCCGTGAAGTTGTCGAGGATCGTGCGGATGCCCTCGGCCGGTATCGCGCGGGAGACCATGCGGTTGCGGTCCAGGGAGTACGTCTGGCGCGGGAGCTGGCTCTCCGGCAGGTAGCCGATCCGGTGGCACTGGCTGGTGTCGAGGTCCTGGCAGCCGTACCACTGCATCATCGCCTGCCGGTAGGGCTTCTCGGCGACGGCGCTGGTGGTGGGCTGGGTGCCGACGGCCGAGACGAGGGCGGCGAGCTGCTGGTCGAAGGCGGCCCGGTTCCCGGCGAAGCCGCCGTAGACGAGGACGTCGGGGTGGCCGGTGCCGGCGTCGACCCACTGGATGCCGAGGGCGCCGCCGAGGTCGCGCGAACCACCGATCATCCAGTCCTGCCAGGCCTCGATGACCGTGGCGGCCTGCTCCCAGGGCCAGGTGAGGTTGTAGTTCACCATGGTGGGGATCTTGATCGGCCGCACCTCGAAGCGGGTGACGACGCCGAAGTTGCCGCCGCCGCCCCCGCGCAGCGCCCAGAACAGGTCGGGGTGCTCGTACTCGGAACAGTGCACGAAGCGGCCGTCGGCGAGGACGACGTCCGCGGAGACCAGCCGGTCGGTGGCGACGCCCGCGCGGCGGGTCAGCCAGCCGATGCCGCCGCCCTGGAGGAAGCCGCCGGGGCAGACGGTGGGGCAGAGGCCGCTGGGGAGGGCGAGGCCGTGGGCGTCGACGGCGGCCAGGGCGTCCACCTGCTGGGCGCCGGGGCCGAGCGTGACGGTGGAGGCGCCGACGGTGGTCCGGTTCAGCCGCGACACGTCGAGGATCAGGCCCTCGTTGGTGGAGTAGCCGGCGTAGCTGTGGCCGCCGCTGCGGGGCACGGTGTGCAGGTCGTGCCAGTGCGCGAAGCTCAGCGCCTTCCGGACGTCGGCCGGTGTCTCGCAGAAGGCGACGGCCTGCGGGCGCAGATAGTCGAACTGGAGGAAGTGCGACTGGCGCGCCTTGTCGTATCCGGCGTCGCCGGGGACGAGGACGTCGCCCTGGAGCGAGGCGCGTAACCGGTCCCAGTTGCCTCGCGGCCTCGCGACCGCCGGGCCGGCGGCGGTGAGGGCGGCGGCAGCGGCACCTGCCAGCAGGACAGACCTACGACGGAGCATGGTGTTCCTTTCCGGGGCCGGGCGGCGGCGGGCCGCCGCCCGGGTCGAAGGGTGTCTACCGTCCGGTCGGGTCGGCCTCCGGGTCAGAGGCGTTCGCCGGCCGGAACGGGGCCGGGGGCGGTGCCCGCGCCGAAGGGGGCGCCGCCGAGGCTCTCGCGGTGGTGCGCGGTCAGCCAGCCGCGCGTGTCGGGCCCCGCGGCGATCACCCGGGTCGGGTTGATGGCCGCGTGCACGTAGTAGTAGTGGGTGCGGATGTGGCCGAAGTGCGTCGTGTCGCCGAAGCCCGGGGTCTGGAAGAGGTCGCGGGCGTAGGCCCACAGCGCCGGGTACTCGGACAGCTTGCGGATGTTGCACTTGAAGTGGCCGTGGTAGACGGCGTCGAAGCGCACGAGGGTGGGGAAGAGCCGGATGTCGGCCTCGGTGAGGGCGTCGCCCAGCAGGTAGCGGCGGCCGGTGAGGCGTTCCTCCAGCGCGTCGAGGCGGCCGAAGACGGCGCCGACCGCCGCGTCGTAGTGCTTCTGGTCCGGGGCGAAACCGGCCCGGTACACGGCGTTGTTGAGGTCCTGGTAGATCTCCTCGCACAGCGTGTCGATCTCGTCGCGCAGGGCCTCGGGGTACAGCTCGGGGGCGCCGGGCCGGGCCAGCGGGGCCCATTCGGCGCCCAGGTCAAGGGTGAGGCGGTCGAAGTCGTTGGTCACCAGGTGGCCGGTCTCGACGTCGACGAGCGCGGGCACGCTGACCCCGCCGGTGTACCGGGGGTCGCGGGCGAGGTAGGCCTCCCGCAGCGCGTGGATGCCGAGCACCGGGTCCTTGCCCCCGGGGCTGCCCGTCCCCTCGCTGAACACCCAGTGGTCCTCGCCGGCGATGACCTCCTGGAGGGGGTCGGTGACGGCGAGCGAGATGGCGTCCTCCAGGCCCATGAGCCGGCGGACGATCACGGCCCGGTGCGCCCACGGGCAGGCGCGGTTGATGACGAGGCGGTAGCGGCCTGCCACGGCCTCGCGGCCGAAGCGGCCGTCCGCGGTCACCCGGTCGGTGAAGGCCGCGGGGGCCCGCCGCAGTTCCTCGGTGGGAGGGGAGTCGGAGCTCACGCGCGCGGACCCTTCGTCGTCGGCGGGATGTTGTGGTTGTAGCGGAACATGTTCCCCGGGTCGTACGCGCTCTTGGCGGCGACCAGCCGCTCGTACGCCTCCGGCGTGAAGGCCTGGCGGACGTCCTCGGGGTCGGTGTGCGCCACGCCCGCCATGAAGTTGAGGGTGCGGGTGCCGTTGTTCCACGGCCGGAAGGTCTCGACGACCAGGTCGTGTCCGTCGAGGACGGCCTGGTCCTCACCGATGCCGAGGACGCCCGCCGAGTACAGCTGGAAGGCGGCGGAGGTGTGCGCGACGGCGTTGGGCACCCGGGGCGGCCGGGACAGGGCGCCGCCGAGGTGGCGGATCTCGATGCCGACGGCGCTCTTCGTGCCGGGGCCGACCAGGGCGAGGATCGCCTCGACCGTGTGGTGGTCGAGTCGGGTCAGCTGGAAGGTGTTGATGTGGTACGAGCCGGGCGTGGGCGGGTCGTTGTGGATCGTGCCCACGTCGGTGTACGGGATGTCGGCGAGGGTGTCCAGGAGCGGGGTGGCGACCGCGCGCAGCGGCGCGACGAGCCGGGCGCCCTCCTCCTCCGGGCCCAGGTAGGACAGCCGCAGGTGGAGGGCGAAGCGGCCGCGGATCTCCTCGGGGACCTCCGGGACGTCCGGCCAGTCGAGCATGAAGAAGGAGGAGCTGAACTCGTCCGGCAGCTCCTCGATCCAGGTGCGGTAGAAGTGCAGCACCTCGCGGACGGACTCGGCCGGGAAGAACAGCCCGCCGCCGTAGAGCCGCCGGACCGGGACGAGTTCGGCCTCCAGGGCGGTGACGACGCCGAAGTTCCCCTTGCCGCCGCGCAGCGCCCAGAACAGCTCGGGGTTCTCGTCCTCGGTGGCGGTGCGCGCCTCGCCGTCGGCGGTGACGACCTCGATCCGCCGGACGTGGTCGGCGGCGTAGCCGTAGCGCCGGGAGAGCAGGCCGATGCCGCCGCCGAGCGTGTACGAGACGGCGCCGACGAACGGCGCGGAGCCGTTCAGCGGTGCGAGGCCGTGCCGGGCTGCCGCCGGGATCACGTCCTGCCACAGCGTGCCGGCCTCGACGCGGACGGTGCGCCGGTCGGGGTCGACCTGACAGCCGTTCATCCTGCGGGTGGTGAGGAGCAGGGCACCGCCGTCGGCGCCGAGGGCCGCACCGTGCCCGGTGGCCTGGACGGCGACACCCAGACCGTGGTCGCGGGCGAAGCGGACGGCGGCGACGACGTCGTCCGCGTGGACGGCTCCGACGATCAGGGCCGGGTGGTGGACGACGGAGCGGTCGAAGCCCAGGGCCTCGTCGTCGTAGCCGGGGTCACCGGGCAGGAGGACCGGGCCGCGGACGGTCTCGGCCAGGGCCCGGACCGCCTCGGGAGGAAGGTCCGCCGGACGGTTCTGCTCACTCACGTGTGGTTCCTCGACTCGTGGATCAGTTGCTCGGGGCGCCGGCGGTGGTGAACTCGAAGGTGGGGGTGCGCCGGGCCCCTACCCGCTCCAGCGTCTCGGCCAGCAGGTGGACCTGGTCGAGCGAGCTGTTGGCGGGGTAGAGGATGAGGTCGTCGACGCCCGCCTCGCTGAGGGTGACCAGCTCTTGGTGGAGCCGCTCGTCGCTGTCGAGGGAGTCGCCGCGGACCCCCGGGTAGTACGGCGATTCCTTGGAGCCGTAGTAGTGGGCCACGTAGTCGTCGGTGAGTCCGACGGCCTCGGGGCCGCAGCAGAAGTAGCGTCCGGTGATGACCTGCGGGCGGTCCGCGCGGTCGGCCCTGGCCCAGGCCTCGTTGACCCCCTTCACGCCGCTGCGCAGGAGGTCCGCGTTGAACGTCGGGGCGACCCAGCCGTCGCCGAAGCGCGCGGCCCGGTCGTATCCGGCCTGGATGAGACCGCCGATGAGCAGCTTGGGGCGCCCCTTTCCGGGCAGGGGGGTGGGACCGGAGAGGCCGGTGATCTCGCCGTCCCACACCCGGCGCATCTCCTGGAGGGCGTCGTCGAAGAGCCGGCCGTGGCCGTTCGCCGGGGCGCCGCTGATGACGAAGTCGTCGGGCCAGCCGCCGATGCCGAGGCCCGCGGTGAGTCGGCCGCCGGAGATCAGGTCGATCGAGGCGAGCTGCTTGGCGAACAGGATGGGGTTGTTGCGCCAGCCGACGTTCAGGACGCTGGTGAGCAGTTGGACGCGCTCGGTCGCGGCGGCGGCGATGCCGAGGCAGACCAGCGGGTCGAGGACGTCGTACAGCAGCCGGTCGATCGAGCCCAGGGAGTGGAAGCCCACCTGCTCGCTCTCCTCCGCCCACCGCTTGATCTCACGCGGAGGACGCCCGGGGATGGCGTTGGGCAGACCAATTCCGATTTTCACAATGACTCCATCCGGCCTGGGGCATGACGCGACCAGCGCGCCCGAGTGCGGGATTCCGCGCAGGTGTCGGACGCGCAGGAGGACGATAGGCGCAGAGATCCATCCGGGTCTTGAACGGATCGGACACATGTGTCCGGGCGCACCGAGGGCCTGATCTCCTCCTCAAGGAGCCTTGGCCAGACCGGTCCGGTGCTTTAGATTGCCCGCATCACGTGACGGGCTTTCCCGGGGCTCTGTCACGCACGGGGGGATCTCGGGTAGCCGGCCGGTCCGACGGCCGGAGGCAGTCATCAGCGTTGCTCGACTCCTGTTGATTCCCGCCGTTTGCGTGGGCGCAAAGCCATGCCTCCAGACAGGGGCTCCGAGGCCGGACCCGCCTCCACCGAGAGGATCTTCGATGCTTCACAGGACGCGCCTGTTACTCCTGTCCCTGATCGCCGCGCTGTGCGCCGCGCTGCTGTCCGCGCCCGCCGCCGCCGCGACGGACACCGGCTCGCGGCACTACCGGCTGGTGTGGGACGATTTCCGCAGAGGCTTCCGCGACTCCGGACCCAACGCCCGCTGGGTGTACGCGGGCTACGGTCCCTTCACGCCGGACGACGCGGTGGCGAGCACCTCGCCGCGCGGCCTCCGGCTGGTGCCGAAGGGGGTCAACTCCCGTACGGGAGAACCGGCGTTCTCGCAGACCGTCCCCCAGGACTACCCGATGGGCGGAGAGCTCGACCACGCCAAGTGGGTCACCCTGACGTCCCATCAGGCCTCCACGGGTTACGCCGGGTTCGACGCGGTTCCGGGATACGAGCTGAGCTGTGAGACCTGGCTGACGGCCCGCACGTACGGAACCGCCGGGCACCCCTTCGGCCCGTCCGTCCCCGCCGACGACCTGCGGCTCGCCGCGGCCGCCGTCAACGCCGTCGACGCCGAGACGGGCCTGATATTCGACTTCTTCGTCACCGGCGACAAGGTGTACGCCTTCTACGAGCGCAGCCCGTACTACCACGACACGCTGGGCGACTACGCCTCGTTCGCGTTCGCGATACCGGTGGCGGACCGGAACCCGGCGACGAAGAACCACCTCCGGATAGGCTACGACCGCGCCGCGGGGGTCGTGCGCTGGTACGTCGACGGCAAGAAGGTCTACGAGGTGGGCCGGCTCGGTCACCACGTGTCCCGGGCCCACATGGTCCTGGACCACGGCGGGACGCAGAAAGACGTCCGCCCGCGCCAGCTGAACTGCGGGATGGGGCTGTTCTCCGTGCTGGACGGCTCCGCCCCCGGCCGCCCGGGCTCCGGTCTCGTGCGACTCACGGACGCGAAGCCGTTCTACTTCGACCCGGCGACCGGGGCGCCCGCGGAGCAGCGCTTCCAGGACGACGCGAGCCTGCCGGGCAGCCGGCTCTTCGGGCAGGGCGCGGAGCTCGCGATGGATCGTTACGTCATATCCAGCCGACCTGTCGGCAGGGACTGACCGGCGTGGTCCCGGGGCCGTCGAGTCACGCTCGGCGGCCTGCCGGTCGGCTGCCGTCCGAGGCCGGGCCGGTCAGCAGCACCCTTCGCGCCTGCGGTCGTCCCTCGCGGCCTCGGACACCTTCTCGTCGGCCCTGGTGGCGCCCCGCTCGACGAGGCGGGAGGAAAGCGATCCCGCCGGGCTGCTGCGGCCGCGTGCGCGCCCGATCCGGACACTGACACGCCAGCGGCCCGAACGCACCCTGCCAACCGGTTCTCCACCTGCGGACATCCGCCCGAGGGGGCCGCCGGTGCGCTCAGCGCTGGTCCCACGGCGGGCGCGGCGGGCGGGTCGGGAGCGGGTACTCGGGGGGCGGGGCGGTCGGGCGGTCGCTGTCCGGCGGGGGCGGGGAGGGGCGGTGGTGCGGGCCGCCGCCGCGGGCGGTGATGCGGCCGCGGACGTTGTCGGCGGCGAGCACGTCGGCCCACCGCTCGGGGTACTCGGAGGGCACGTCGAGGTCCTCGCCCTCGTCCTCCCAGTACTCCTCCTCGCCGCCCTCGGCGAGGCCGAGCTCGCGCGCCCGGCGGGCCCGTTCGACGGCGCGCCGGGCGGCCACCTCGCGGACCACGGCGGCGGCCGCCTCCTCGTGGGCGCGCTCGTTCTCGGCGCGGGCGTCGGCGGTCTCCAGGGTGGGCCAGCGGCGGTCTATGGCCGCGTTCATGGCCGCGCCGATGAGCACCGCGAGCGCCACCACGAAGATCCACAGCAGCACGGCCACCGGCGCGGCCAGCGAGCCGTACACCGAGTGGCCCTCGATCGAGCTGACCAGGTACAGCCGCAGCGCCACGCTGCAGAAGACCAGCACCACCAGGGCGACCAGGGCGCCGGGGATGTCCTCGCGCCAGGGCGTGGAGACCGGCACCGCCAGGTGGTAGAGGGTGGTCAGCGAGACGATCAGCAGCAGGATCGCGAACGGCCAGTAGACGGCGTTGAGCAGCCCGGCGCTCTCCGGCACCGCGTTGGTCACCAGTTCCGGCCCGGCCATCAGCAGCGGCAGCACCAGCGAGCCGATCACCAGCGCGCCGAGGTAGAGGCCGAGCGACATCAGCCGGGTCTTGACGATGCCCCGTCTGCCGTCCAGCCCGTACATCACGGTGATGGTGTCGATGAAGATGTAGAGCGCCCGGGACCCGGACCACAGCGACAGCAGGAAGCCGATCGAGATCAGGTCGGGCCGGGTCTGGTCGAAGACCTGTTTCAGCAGCGGCTGCACCACCTGGGTGATGGAGGAGTCCGAGAGGACCGTGCCGGCCGCCTTGACGATGTCGGCCTTCAGCTTCTCGATGGTGCCGGCGCCGAGGAAGTCGTCCAGGTAGCCGAGCGTGCCGGCCAGGCAGAGCAGCAGCGGCGGGATGGAGAGGAGGGTGAAGAAGGCCGCCTCCGCGGCGAGCCCGGTGACCCGGTACTCGACGCAGGTGTTGGTGGTGTCCTTGACCAGGGCCCAGGCGGTGGTCCGCCAGGTGACCTGCTTGGTCGCCCGCCGGCGCCGGGAGCCCTTGCCCCGCCGCCGGGAGGGCCGCTCGGGGTTCGGCCTGGTCGTTTCGCCTGCTGCTTGCACAGGGGTAACGGTATCGGGCCGGGACCGGTCGGCCGATCTCCCGGGGTCCCGGCGCCGCGCGGACGGCACCGGCGACGGTACGAGCGACGACATGAGCGGGTCCGTGAGCGAGACCGTGAGCGGGTCCATGAGCGGGACCGTGAGGACGGCCCGCGGGGCCCCGGTCGGCGGGAGCGGCGGGAACGCTCCGACATCTCATGATCCGAAACCACGGCATCCAGAATGCGGACGTTAGTGGACCGCGAGTCGTGCGCCGTGCGAATCTCTTGCCATGCCGAGCGCCGGAACCACCCTAGTAGGTCGACTGCACGTCGATCTCCTTCGCGTGTCCAGCGCCATCTGTCCGGTGACCTGAGCCCCTCCCCGCCGCCTCCCACCGCACCCGGCGCCATCTCCCCGCCATCCCCGCCGAAGCGGATGCGCAGGCGCCCGCCCGGCCACCGCGACTGCTCTCCCGGACCCGACAAAACCGCAGGTCACAGCAGCACCGCACCGCCGAGCACGCCCAGCGACCCACCCGGCGTCAGAGCCACCTGCCCCGAAGGACTTCACCATGGCCACCACCCCCGAGACCGCCGAGCCCCCGGCCGACCGCGCCCCCGCGCGCCGCCCCGCCGCCGCTCGCAAGGTGACCCGTCACCGCGGCGAGGGCCAGTGGGGCATGGGCCACTTCACCCCTCTGAACGCCAACGAGCAGTTCAAGAAGGATGACGACGGTCTCAATGTGCGGACACGTATTGAGACGATCTACGCGCACCGGGGCTTCGACTCGATCGACCCGGCCGACCTGCGCGGCCGGATGCGCTGGTGGGGTCTGTACACCCAGCGCAAGGAGGGCATCGACGGCGGCAAGACCGCGATCCTGGATCCGCACGAGCTCGACGCCGAGTACTTCATGCTCCGCGTCCGGATCGACGGCGGCCGGCTGACGGTCGCCCAGCTGCGCGCCATCGCCGAGGTCTCCGAGCAGTACGGCCGCAACACCGCCGACCTGACCGACCGCCAGAACGTCCAGTACCACTGGATCCGGATCGAGGACGTCCCGGCGATCTGGCAGAAGCTGGAGGCCGTCGGCCTGTCCACCACCGAGGCCTGCGGCGACACCCCGCGCGTCATCCTCGGCTCCCCGGTGGCCGGCATCGCCGAGGACGAGATCATCGACGGCACCCCCGCCATCGACGAGATCCACCGCCGCTTCATCGGCAACAAGGACTTCTCCAACCTGCCGCGCAAGTTCAAGTCCGCCGTCTCCGGCTCCCCGCTGCTGGACGTCGCCCACGAGATCAACGACATCGCCTTCGTCGGCGTGGTCCACCCCGAGCACGGCCCCGGCTTCGACCTCTGGGTCGGCGGCGGCCTGTCCACCAACCCCCGGCTCGGCGTCCGGCTCGGCGCGTGGGTCCCGCTGGACGAGGTCGCCGACGTCTTCGGCGGCGTCATCGGCATCTTCCGCGACTACGGCTACCGCCGCCTGCGCAACCGCGCCCGGCTGAAGTTCCTGGTCGCCGACTGGGGCACCGAGAAGTTCCGCCAGGTGCTGGAGGACGAGTACCTCAAGTACAAGCTGATCGACGGTCCCGCCCCGCAGCAGCCCGCCGGCCGCTGGCGCGACCACGTCGGCGTGCACCGGCAGCAGGACGGCAACTACTACGTCGGCTTCGCGCCGCGGGTCGGCCGGGTCGACGGCCGGCTGCTCGGGCAGATCGCCGACCTCGCCGAGGCGCACGGCAGCGACCGGCTGCGCACCACCGCCGAGCAGAAGATGATCGTCCTCGACGTCGCCGAGGACCGGGTCGAGTCGCTGGTGGCCGGGCTGGAGGCGCTGGACCTGCGGGTCACCCCCTCGCCGTTCCGCCGCGGCACCATGGCCTGCACCGGCATCGAGTACTGCAAGCTCGCCATCGTCGAGACCAAGGAGCGCGGCCGCACGCTCATCGACGAGATGGAGAAGCGGCTGCCCGAGTTCGACGAGCCGCTGACCATCAACATCAACGGCTGCCCGAACGCCTGCGCCCGCATCCAGGTCGCGGACATCGGTCTCAAGGGCCAGCTGGTGACGGACGAGCAGGGCAACCAGGTCGAGGGCTACCAGGTGCACCTGGGCGGCGCGCTCGGCCTGGAGGCCGGCTTCGGCCGCAAGGTCCGCGGCCTCAAGGTCACCAGCGAGGGCCTGCCCGACTACGTCGAGCGGGTGCTGACCCGGTACCAGGAGGACCGCACCGAGGGCGAGCGCTTCGCCCAGTGGGCGGCCCGGGCGAACGAGGAGCAGCTGTCGTGAGCGAGCGAACCGTCAAGAGGTGCGCGTCTCGCGAAGCGACCGCCGAGCGCAGCGAGGTGGCCGCATGAGCGAGCGCGCGGCCCCCTTCTTCTGCCCGTACTGCGGGGACGAGGACCTGCGCCCCTCGGAGGCCGGGCACGGCGCCTGGGAGTGCCACGGGTGCCGCCGGGCCTTCCAGCTGAAGTTCCTCGGCCTGCTGTCACCGACCAACGGGGGTAACCAGAGTGACCGGCACGACGACTGACCACGAGGAGCTGGCCACCCGGGCCGGCCGGGAGCTGGAGGAGGCCACCGCGCAGGAGATCCTGCGCTGGGCCGCCGACACCTTCGGCAGGCGCTTCTGCGTCACCTCCTCGATGGAGGACGCGGTCGTCGCCCACCTGGCCGCCTCGGCCCTCCCCGGCGTGGACGTGGTCTTCCTGGACACCGGCTACCACTTCCCCGAGACCATCGGCACCCGGGACGCGGTGGCGGCGACCATGCCGGTCAACGTCATCACGCTCACCCCGGCGCTGACCGTGGCCGAGCAGGACGCCCGGTACGGGCCGCAGCTGCACGACCGCGATCCGGACCTGTGCTGCTCGCTGCGGAAGGTCGAGCCGCTGAACCGCGGCCTCGGCGGCTACGACGCCTGGGCCACCGGGCTGCGCCGCGACGAGTCCCCGACCCGCGCGAACACCCCGGTGGTCGCCTGGGACGCCCGGCGCCGCAAGGTCAAGATCGCCCCGATCGCCCGCTGGACGCAGGAGGACGTCGACGCCTACGTCAACGCCCACGGCGTGCTGCTCAACCCGCTGCTGTGGGAGGGCTACACCTCGGTCGGCTGCTCCCCGCTCTCCTGCACCCGCAAGCCGGGCGAGGGCGAGGACACCCGGTCCGGCCGCTGGTCCGGCTCCGGCAAGACCGAGTGCGGAATCCACCTCTAGACCCGAACACCCGTCAACTTCCGTTCTAAGGACTGCCAAGTGACCACAGCCGACACCCTGGCCGCCGCCGGAGCCGCAGGGGCGGCCCGCGCGGCCGGCCCCTGCGAGCGCGGCGCCACCGTGTGGCTGACCGGGCTGCCGAGCGCGGGCAAGACCACGCTCGCCTTCGCCCTGGCCGAGCGGCTGCGCGCCGAGGGCCACAAGGTCGAGGTCCTGGACGGCGACGAGATCCGCGAGTTCCTCTCCAAGGGCCTCGGCTTCAGCCGCGAGGACCGGCACACCAACGTCACCCGGATCGGCTTCGTCGCCGAGAAGCTCGCCGCCAACGGTGTCAAGGTGCTCGCCCCGGTGATCGCGCCCTACGCCGACTCCCGCGCCGCCGTGCGCGAGCGGCACGCCGACCACGGCACGGACTTCCTGGAGATCCACGTCGCCACCCCGGTGGAGCTGTGCGCCGAGCGCGACGTCAAGGGGCTGTACGCGAAGCAGGCGGCCGGTGAGCTCTCCGGCCTCACCGGCGTCGACGACCCCTACGAGGCGCCCGAGCGCCCGGAGCTGCGGCTCCAGACCCAGGGCCGCGCGGTCGCCGAGTCCGCCGCCGAACTGCACGCCTTCCTGACCGAGAGGGGCCTGGCATGACCACCGCGACCGGCAGCCTGCTCCGCACCGACGACAACCCCTTCGCGCTGTCCCACCTGGACGCGCTGGAGGCCGAGTCGGTGCACATCTTCCGCGAGGTCGCGGGGGAGTTCGAGCGCCCGGTGATCCTGTTCTCCGGCGGCAAGGACTCCATCGTCATGCTGCACCTGGCGCTCAAGGCCTTCCGGCCGGCCGCGATCCCGTTCTCGCTGCTGCACGTCGACACCGGCCACAACTTCCCCGAGGTCATCGACTACCGGGACCGCGTGGCGGCCGAGCACAACCTGCGCCTGCACGTCGCCTCCGTCCAGGACTTCATCGACCGCGGCGTGCTGCGCGAGCGCCCCGACGGCACCCGCAACCCGCTGCAGACGGTCCCGCTGCTCGACGCCATCGAGAAGGGCCGCTTCGACGCCGTCTTCGGCGGCGGCCGCCGCGACGAGGAGAAGGCCCGAGCCAAGGAGCGCGTCTTCTCGCTGCGCGACGAGTTCGGCGCCTGGGACCCGCGCCGCCAGCGCCCCGAGCTGTGGTCGCTCTACAACGGCCGGCACGCCGTCGGCGAGCACGTGCGCGTCTTCCCGCTCTCCAACTGGACCGAGCTGGACGTCTGGCAGTACATCGAGCGGGAGGGCATCGAGCTCCCGGAGATCTACTACGCCCACGAGCGCGACGTCTTCGCCCGCGGCGGCATGTGGCTGACCGCCGGCGAGTGGGGCGGCCCCAAGGAGAACGAGCCGGTCGAGCGGCGGCTGATCCGCTACCGCACCGTCGGTGACATGTCCTGCACCGGTGCCGTCGACTCCGACGCCACCACCATCCAGGCCGTCATCGTCGAGATCGCCGCCAGCCGCCTCACCGAGCGCGGCGCCACCCGCGCCGACGACAAGCTCTCCGAGGCCGCGATGGAAGACCGCAAGCGCGAGGGATACTTCTAATGAGCACCACCCAGGACACCACCGCCACCTCGCTGCTGCGCTTCGCCACCGCCGGCTCCGTCGACGACGGCAAGTCCACCCTGGTCGGCCGCCTGCTGCACGACTCCAAGTCGGTGCTGGCGGACCAGCTGGAGGCCGTCGAGCGCGTCTCCCTGGGCCGCGGCCAGGAGGCGCCCGACCTCGCGCTGCTCACCGACGGCCTTCGCGCCGAGCGCGAGCAGGGCATCACCATCGACGTCGCCTACCGCTACTTCGCCACGCCCCGGCGGCGGTTCATCCTCGCCGACACCCCCGGGCACGTGCAGTACACCCGGAACATGGTCACCGGCGCCTCCACCGCCGAGCTGGCCGTCGTGCTGGTCGACGCCCGCAACGGCGTGGTCGAGCAGACCCGCCGGCACGCCGCCGTCGCCGCCCTGCTGCGGGTGCCGCACGTGGTGCTGGCCGTCAACAAGATGGACCTGGTCGACTACGCCGAGCCCGTCTTCGCCGCCATCGCCGCCGAGTTCACCGCCTACGCGGCCTCGCTCGGCGTCCAGGACGTCGTCGCCGTCCCGATCTCCGCGCTCGCCGGGGACAACGTCGTCGAGCCGTCCGCGCGCATGGACTGGTACGGCGGCCCGACCCTGCTGGAGCACCTGGAGACGGTGCCGGTCGGCAGCGACCCGAGCGCCGAGCCGGCCCGCTTCCCGGTCCAGTACGTGATCCGCCCGCAGACCGAGGACCACCCGGACTACCGCGGCTACGCGGGCCAGCTGGCCTCCGGCGTGCTGCGCGTCGGCGACGCCGTCACCGTGCTGCCCTCCGGCCACACCACCACCGTCACCGCCATCGACGCCCTCGGCCGGGCCACCGACATCGCCTGGGCCCCCCAGTCGGTCACCGTGCGCCTCGCCGACGACATCGACATCTCCCGCGGCGACCTCATCTCGGCCGGCCCCGCGCCCGTCCCCACCAAGGACATCGAGGCGACCGTCAGCCACCTCAACGAGCGGCCGCTGCGGGCCGGCGACAAGGTGCTGCTCAAGCACACCACCCGCACGGTCCGCGCGCTGGTCAAGGAGATCAGCTACCGGATCGACATCGACACGCTGGAGCAGCGCTCCGGCGCCGACGGCCTGAGCGTCAACGACATCGGCCACGTGGTGCTGCGCACCGCCGAGCCGCTGGCGCTCGACGAGTACCGCGACAACCGCCGGACCGGCTCGTTCCTGCTGATCGACCCGGCCGACGGCACCACCCTCACCGCCGGCATGGCGGGCGAGGCCTTCGAGACCGTACGCACCACCGAGGCCAACGAACCCGACGAGGAGGACTGGGTCTGATGCCCAGCGAGGCGTTCTCGGGCATGGACAAGGAAGGCGGCCGCATCGGCAGCGGCGTCCTCGGCAGCGGCCAGGGCGGCCTGACGCGATGTGTGGGCCGACAGGGCTGAGAACCGCCCTGTCACCGGGCCGGCCCGCTGTCCCTCCCCACAGCAGGCACAGTGGAGCCCCGGCCCGGCTTGCCCGGCACCCCGTACGGTGCCGCAAGCGCCACCCTTGACCGACCTTCCGCCCCGAGACCGCCTCCTGACGGTCCGTCCGCGAACAGGACTCTCACCATGGCACCGAACCAGGCACTCCCGCATACCCCGGCACACCCCGGCGCCGGCCGGATCAGACGCTCCGCCGCGGCCGCCGTGGCCGGCCTCACCGCCGTCGCGCTGCTCTCCGCCTGCGGGTACGGCTCCAAGGACGACGACAAGAAGACCAACGCCGCCGGTGATTCCGCCTCCGGATCGGCCGCCGCGTCCGGCGCCAAGCTCTCCGCCGACACGGTGAAGATCGGCTACTTCGCCAACCTGACCCACGGCACCCCGCTGGTCGGCCTCCAGGACGGCATATTCCAGAAGGAGCTGGGCTCCACCCAGATCAAGACCCAGGTCTTCAACGCGGGCCCGGCCGAGATCGAGGCGCTCAACGCCGGCTCCATCGACATCGGCTGGATCGGCCCCTCCCCGGCGATCAACGGCTACACCAAGTCCGAGGGCAAGTCGCTGAAGATCATCGGCGGTTCGGCCTCCGGCGGCGTCAAGCTGGTGGCCAACCCGGACAAGGTCGCCTCGCTGGACGACCTCAAGGGCAAGAAGATCGCCACCCCGCAGCTGGGCAACACCCAGGACGTGGCGCTGCTCAACTACCTGGCGGGCAAGGGCTTCAAGGTCGACGCCGCCTCCGGCGCCGGCGACGTCAGCGTGGTGCGCAGCGACAACAAGGTCACCCCGGACGCCTACAAGCAGGGCTCCATCGACGCCGCCTGGGTGCCCGAGCCGACCGCCTCCAAGCTGGTCACCCTCGGTGCGAAGGTCCTGCTCAACGAGAAGGACATCTGGCCGGACAAGAAGTTCGTGATCACCAACATCATCGTCTCGCAGAAGTTCCTCACGGAGCACCCCGACGTGGTCGAGGCCGTGCTGCGCGGCTCGGTGAGCACCAACGCCTACATCAAGGCCAACCCGGACAAGGCCAAGGCCACCGCCAACGAGGCCATCAAGAAGGAGGCCGGCAACGCGCTGGACGCGGCCATCCTCGACCCGGCCTGGGCCGACATCGACTTCCTGGACGACCCGCTGGCCTCCACCCTGCAGACCGAGGCCGACAACGCCGTCACCGCCGGCCTGCTCAAGAAGCCGAACCTGAACGGCATCTACGACCTCACGCTGCTCAACAAGGTGCTGAAGGAGAAGGGGCAGAGCCCCGTCGCGGACGCCGGACTCGGCGCCAAGTAGCGTCCGAAGGACCGCACCACCGCACTCGGATCCCCGCGGTCCGGCCCCCGCCCCGCCCGTACCGATGCCCGCTCGATGCCCCGAGCGCGGGCGGGGCGGGGGCCCGGACCTCGGTCCTCTCCCTGACACCGCACGCCAGACCACACCACGCAGGAGGTGCCCGGAATGACCCCGGCACTGACCACCTCGGACGACGCCCCCGGCGTCGGCACTCGCGACGGCGCCCCCGCCGTCCGGATCTCGCACGTCCACAAGTCCTTCGGCCGCCCCGGCGCGCAGACGCACGTCCTGGACGACATCACCCTCGATGTCGCCCCGGGCGAGTTCGTCACGCTCCTCGGCGCCTCGGGCTGCGGCAAGTCCACCCTGCTCAACCTGGTCGCCGGCCTCGACAAGCCCACCGCGGGCAGCATCGAGGTACCCGGAGGACGCCCGGCGCTGATGTTCCAGGAACACGCGCTCTTCCCCTGGCTCACGGCCGGCAAGAACATCGAACTCGCCCTCAAGCTCGCCGGCGTGGCCCGCCCCGAGCGCCGCCCCGAGGCCGAGCGCCTGCTCGAACTCGTCCGGCTCGACGGCTCCTACGCCAAGCGGGTGCACGAGCTGTCCGGCGGCATGCGCCAGCGTGTCGCGATGGCCCGCGCCCTCGCCCAGGGCAGCCAGGTGCTGCTCATGGACGAGCCGTTCGCCGCCCTGGACGCCATCACCCGCGACGTCCTGCACGACGAGATCACCCGGATCTGGGCCGAGCAGAAGCTGTCGGTCCTCTTCGTCACCCACAACGTGCGGGAGGCCGTCCGGCTCGCCCAGCGCGTGGTGCTGCTCTCCTCCCGCCCCGGCCGGGTCAACCGCGAGTGGCGCATCGACCTCCCGCAGCCGCGCCGGATCGAGTCCTCCGGCGTGGCCGACCTGTCCATCGAGATCACCGAAGAACTGCGTGGGGAGATCCGCCGCCATGGCCAGCACTGACACCACCACCAAGGCCGGGCCGGGTCACGCGGGCACCGTCGCCGACTTCGCCAGTGTCGGGTCGGGGCTGGACGCCCTGGACGCCGTCGTCACCCAGCGCAACTCCACCACCGAGACGCTGCGGCAGAAGGTCCTGCCGCCGCTGCTCGGCGTCTTCCTGGTGATCGCCCTCTGGCAGGGCGCCTACAGCCTCCACGTCACCACCGCGTACAAGCTCCCCAGCCCGCTGGACGTCTGGCGGGCCGCCGAGGACCTCTGGTACCAGGGCACGCTGTTCTCGATCATCTGGACCAGCGTCTGGCGCGGCCTGTCCGGCTTCCTGGTCGCGCTGGTCATCGGCACCCCGATCGGCCTGGTGGTCGCCCGGGTCAAGCCGGTGCGCGCCGCGCTCGGGCCGGTCCTCTCCGGCCTCCAGTCGCTGCCCTCGGTCGCCTGGGTGCCCGCCGCCGTCATCTGGCTCGGCATCAACGACTCGATGATGTACGCGGTCATCCTGCTCGGCGCCGTCCCGTCCATCGCCAACGGCCTGGTCGCGGGCATCGACCAGGTCCCGCCGCTGTTCCTGCGGGCCGGGCGCACCATCGGCGCCACCGGCCTCACCGGCGCCCGGCACATCCTGCTGCCCGCCGCCCTGCCCGGCTACCTGGCCGGGCTCAAGCAGGGCTGGGCCTTCTCCTGGCGCTCGCTGATGGCCGCCGAACTCGTCGCCTCCTCCCCCGACCTGGGCCTCGGCCTCGGCCGGTTCCTGGAGAACCAGCGCGAGTTCTCCGACATGGCGGGCGTCCTGCTCGGCATCATCCTCATCCTGTTCGTGGGCATCGCCATCGAACTGCTCGTCTTCACCCCGGTCGAGCGCCGGGTCCTGCGCAACCGCGGCCTGCTGGCCTCCGGCAAGTGAGACCCTGCGGATGACCGACCGCCGGCTGCCCGCCGCCCCCGCCACCCCGGTGGCGGCGGGCAGCCCCGCCCTGCTGCTGATCGCCCACGGCAGCCGCGACCCCCGGCACGCCGCGGCCGTCGCCGCGCTGGTCGGACAGCTGCGGGCGCTGCGGCCCGCACTGGACGTCGCCACCGCGTACCTCGACCACTGCGCCCCGCGCATCCCGCAGGTGCTGGACCGGCTCGGTCCGGCCGCGGTGGCCGTCCCGCTGCTGCTCAACCGGGCCTTCCACGCCAAGCACGACATCCCCGCCGCCCTGCGCGCGGCCGGCGCCGACCTGCCGGTGGCCGATGTCCTGGGTCCGTCGCCGCTGCTGCTGTCGGCGCTCGACCGCCGGCTCACCGAGGCCGCCCCCGCGCTCGCCTCCCCCGCCGCGCGGGCCCGCACCGGCGTCGTGCTCGCCGCCGCCGGCTCCTCCGACCCGGCCGCCGACGCCGCCACCCGGGCGGTCGCCGCCGAGTGGCGCCGCACCCGCGGCTGGGCCGCCGTCGAGATCGCCTACGCCTCCGCGAACGGCCCGCGCGTCCCCGACGCCGTCGCCGCCCTGCGCCGCGCCCCCGCCGTCGACCGGGTCGCCGTCTCCCCCTACCTCCTCGCCCCCGGCCTGCTGCCCGACCGCATCGCCGAAGCCGCCACCGAGGCCGCCGCCGACCACCTCGCCGCCACCCTCGCCCCCACCCCCGACCTCGCCCGCCTCCTCCTCACCCGCTACGACCAGGCCCGCACCACAGCCGAGACGGCCCCGGCCCTCACCGCTTGAACACTCAGGAGGCCCTGCGGTGCTGGTACTCCGCCACCGCTGCGGTGATCACGCTGAGCGGCACCACCGCCTCCTGATCCGCGACGGCCGCCTCGATCCACTCCCGCATGATCGCCGTCGGTTTGATCCCTCGGGCCTGCGCCCGCCGCCGGACCTCGTCCATCACGGGCTTCGGCAACCTGAGCGAGGTCGTGATCATCACCGATTCGGCGGGCAGCGCCTCGGCCGGCTCGGCCTCCATGATCTCGTCCTCGGTCAGTTCGTGCGTCTCGTAGAACTCGGCCAGCGCTTCGAGGTCCGCACCGTTGTCAGTCATCTGCCACCCTCAACTCGTCCGCTTGAGGAACAAGCGCCGCTCGGAGCCGGTCATGTCCCGCGCCGTGACGCAGTACCAGCCGGACTTCACCGCCGTGCTCACCACCAACACCACCAACAGATGACGCCCGGCATCCGTCACGCCGAGGCAGAGCGTCGTCCTCTCGCGCCCCGAGGTGAACCACCTCGGACGGGTGAAGACGACCTGCTCCACCTCGTCAGGAGTCACCCCGTGCCTGGCGATGTGCTCCTCGGACCGGTCGGTCCAGTAGATCTCAGTCTGCACGACATGAAGCGTGTTGCAAACGCATTGCATCCGACCAGCCGCCGTCACCCCCACGGGCTATGCGCGCGAATGCACTCCACCGGCGCGCACATGAGAACGCACGCCGCCCAGCGATGTGGTTCCAGCATCAGGGCGCGGTGGTGACGGCTGGGCCGGGTGCCGAGCGGGACCGGCGCGCCGGTCCCCGGGGTCGTGGCGCGACAGGGTTCCGGGGCCCGGCGCGGCGGGGTCAGGGGGTGGCCGTGCCCAGGTGGACGGTGATGAGGCCGGCGGTGATCAGGGCGAGGCCGGTGAGAGCAGTGGGGGACGGCACCTCGTGGCGGACGGCGAGGGCGGTCAGGACGGTGCCGATGGTGCCGATGCCGGTGAAGACGGCGTAGGAGGTGCCGACCGGGAGGTCCTGGAGGGCGCGGGAGAGCAGGTAGACCGCGCCCAGCATGAGGACGAGGCACAGCGCGCTCTGCGGGAGCCGGGTGAACCCCCGGGTCGGTTCGATGGACTGCGCCCAGGCGACCTCCACCGCACCGGCCAGCAACAGCCAGATCCACGGCACGGCGCTCAGTCCTCCCTCGGGATGCGGTAGCCGACCAGCTTGGCGCCCAGCTCCCCCGCCCGGTACAGCGCGTCGGCGACGGACTCCCGGTGCTGGGTGATCCGGCCGGCCAGCGCCGGGTCCACCAGTGAGTTGACGAGTTCGGCGGCGATCACCTCGGTGTCCTCCACCGCGTAGTGGCCGCGGATGAAGTCGCTCAGGTAGCGGCCGTTGTGGTCGTACGGCGCGCGCGGGGTGCCGGGCCCGTAGGCGCCGCCGCGCGCGGCCAGCACCACGAACTTGCGCGGGGCGAGCACCATCTTCGGGAAGGTGACCTGGTCGATCCAGGCCTTGAGCGCCGCGGGGATGCCGAAGTTGTACATCGGCGCGCCGATCAGCACGGCGTCCGCCGCGAGGAGTTCGTCGAGCAGCGGCCGGACGTGCGCCCAGGCCTCGCGCTCCTGCTCGGTGCGGACCGCCTCGGGATAGCGGGCGATGTCGGTGATGCCCTCCCGCAGCAGGGTGTCGCAGATCCGGGTCCAGCCCTCGCGGATCGGCGGGACGGGGTCGGCGGCGAGGTCGCGGTGGGTGACCTCGCCGCCCCCGGCGTCCCAGGCCTCGGCGAAGGCCTCGCCGAGGCGGCGGGTGAAGGAGTCGGTGCGCGCGCTGCTGTCGAGGTGCAGGAGGTGGGACACGGTGAACCCCCGGGACGGTGTGGGCGGGACGGAGCCGCCGAAACAAGCGGACATCCCGTCCACTTGCCGGCACCGCCTACGCTAAAGGGAAGTGGACAGCCTGTCCACTTCCCTCCGGTGTCCGCTTCCCTCTACCGTTGACCCCCATGACGACGGAACTCCCGCTGGCCGACGGCCCGCCGCCCCGCGAACGGGCCGACGCCGCCCGGAACCGGGCCAAGGTGCTCGCCGCCGCCGCCCGGCTCTTCGCCGAGGGCGACCCGACCGCCGTCACCATGGACGACATCGCCCGCGCCGCCGGCATCGGCCGCGGCACCCTCTACCGCCGCTACCCCGACCGTGCCTCGATCGCCCGCGCCCTGCTCGACGAGCACGAGCGCGCCCTCCAGGAGCGGCTGCTGCGCGGCGCCCCGCCGCTCGGTCCGGGCGACCCCGGCGCGGCGCCGGCCCCGGCCGAGCGGCTGGCCGCCTTCTACGCGGCGATGGTCGAGCTGCTGGAGACCCATGTCCACCTGGTGCTCGGCGCGGAGACCGGCGCCGCCCGCTACCGGACCGGCGCCTACGCGTTCTGGCGGCTGCACGTCACCCACCTGGCGCGCGAGGCCGGCCGGCCGGACCCGGAGGTCCTGGCCGACCAACTGCTCGCCCCGCTCGCTCCCGAGCTCTTCCGCCACCAGCGCGACAGCGGCCTCACTCCCGAGCGGATCGCGGCGGCCCTGGCCGTCCTGGCGCGCGGCGCACTGGGCCGGGACTGAACGGATCAGGCGGGCAGGTGCCGGGCCTGCCTCTCGGCACCGTCGCAGTCCCGGATGCCCAGCTGGTCGCCGTTGGCCGTGGAGAAGCCGAGGTCGTCCGGGCAGCGGCCGGACTGCGGGTCGAGGATCGAGCCGTCGGCCCGGACCTGCCACCGCCGGGCCCCGGAGCCGTTGCAGGTGTACAGCTGCGCCTCGGCGCCGTTGGCGGTCCCGCCGCCGGAGACGTCCAGGCACTTGAGGAAGTCGCGGACGGTGCCGTCCGCCGCCCGCCGCCCGAAGAGGCCCCGCCACGGGGGGAACGCGAAACGGCCCGGCTCCCCCGTGCGGGGGGAGCCGGGCCGTCGGACGCCGGGTGGCGCCGGGGTCGAGCCGGGCGCTCAGGTCACTCGGGCGCTCAGTCGGCCTGGCGGCGCTGGCGGCCGCTGCCGTAGTTGGAGCCGGACTTGGAGCCGCTGCCGGGCTTCGCCCGGCCCGCGGCGCGGCCGATGAAGCCGGCGGCCTGGCGCGGCGCGCCGCCGCCCTGGCCACCGCCCGCACCGCCGACGCGCTGCTTGGGCCGGGGGCGGCGCGGGTTGCCGTTCATGTCGACGTCCGTCGGCAGCCCCGAGCGCTTGCCGGAGCGCCGGCGCGAACCGGACGAGCTCTTCGAGCCGGCCTTCCCGGCCTCCGCGTCGGCGGGCGCCGCCGGGGCGGGCACGGTCACGGCGACCGGCACGCCGCTGGGGGTGCGGGCGCCGGTGATCCGGGCGAGCTCGGCGTCGCCGGGGCGGATCCTGGTGGTGGTCGCGCTGATCCCGGCCACGGTCATCAGCCGGCCGACCTCGCGCCGCTGGTCGGGCAGCACCAGGGTGACGACGGTGCCGGACTCGCCGGCCCGGGCGGTGCGGCCGCCGCGGTGCAGGTAGTCCTTGTGGTCGATCGGCGGATCGACGTTGACGACCAGGTCGAGGCCGTCGATGTGGATGCCGCGGGCGGCGACGTTGGTGGCGATCAGCGCGGTGACGTGGCCGTCCCGGAACTGGTCGAGCACCCGGTTGCGCTGCGGCTGGGACTTGCCGCCGTGCAGGGCGGCGGCCTTCACGCCGTTGGCGAGCAGCTGCTTGGCGAGCCGGTCGGCGCCGTGCTTGGTGTGCACGAACATGATCACGCGCCCGTCGCGGGAGGCGATGTGGGCGGTGGTGGACGCCTTGTCGGCCTGCTCCAGCTGGAGCACGTGGTGGTCCATGGTGGTGACCGCGCCGGCCGAGGGGTCGACGGAGTGGGTCACCGGGTCGGTCAGGAAGCGCTTGACCAGCCGGTCGACGTTGCGGTCCAGGGTGGCGGAGAACAGCATCCGCTGCCCGCCCTCGGCGACCTGCTCCAGCAGCTTGGTGACCTGCGGCAGGAAGCCCATGTCGGCCATCTGGTCGGCCTCGTCGAGCACGGTGATCGCGACGTCGGAGAGCCGGATGTCGCCGCGGCCGATCAGGTCGTCCAGCCGGCCGGGGGTGGCGACCAGGACCTCGGCGCCGCGCCGCACCGCGTTGGCCTGCCGGGTGATCGACATGCCGCCGACGACGGTGGCGATCCGCAGGTTGACGGCGGTGGCGTACGGGGTGAGCGCCTCGGTGACCTGCTGGGCCAGCTCGCGGGTGGGCGTCAGCACGAGCGCCAGCGGGTGGCGGGAGTCGGCGCGCTTTCCGGCGGTGCGGGCGAGCACCGGCAGGCCGAAGGCGAGGGTCTTGCCGGAGCCGGTGCGGCCGCGGCCGAGCACGTCGCGGCCGGCGATCGAGTCGGGCAGGGTGGCGGCCTGGATCGGGAACGGCTCGGTGACGCCCTCGCGGGTCAGCGCGGACAGGATCGCCTTGGGCAGCTCCAGCTCGGCGAAGCTCGCCGCCGGCGGGCGGGAAGGGGTGCCCTGGACGACGGTGAAGTCGGCGGGCTCGGCAACCCGCGGCGCGTTGCGGCGCGGCGGGCGGGAGGTCGCGCCGGTGCGCGGGGCGGCACCGGAGCGCGCGGCGGAACCGGTGCGCGGGGCGCCGGCGCGGTTGCGGGGCTTACGGGTGCGACCGCCGTCGCGGGACGGCTGGGCAGGGGTGGTCACGGGGTTTCTCCGTCTGTAGCGCGGCAGCCCCGGTCAGGGGCTGGTCGGCCGTAGGGAGGAAGTGCGCCGCCCCGGCCGTTCGGCGGCATGGCGAGGGCCCGCACCGTGCGGTGCGGGCCCTCGCTACGCGAGATCGCGAGTCAGCTCTGAAGCCGGACTCAGATGACGCGGATGTTCTCGGCCTGCGGGCCCTTCTGGCCCTGGGTGACGTCGAACTCGACCTTCTGGCCCTCGACGAGCTCACGGAAGCCCTGCGCGACGATGTTCGAGTAGTGCGCGAACACGTCCGGGCCGCCGGTCTCCTGCTCGATGAAGCCGAAGCCCTTCTCGCTGTTGAACCACTTCACGGTGCCGGTAGCCATAACCGTCTCCTCTAACTGGGGCATCGGAGCCCACACCTCGTGGACCCCAAGTAGCCGCGATCCCCATCCGGAGACTGAAACACCGGACAAAACAAATGCGCCTGTTGGTTGGGACCAGCAGGCGCACACAAGCGTTCATGGGAACCAAAACTGCAACTGACTCGACTGTAGCACGGTCACACCCCGATTGACCGGGGATTTTCTGCCCGACAGATCACGTTTGCAGGCTCCGGGAAACGGGCAGACGGCGCCCGCCGAAGCGGGCGCCGTCCCTGGCGGCACCGGGGTGCCGCCCTGCCGTCACCGGGTGGTCGGACGGTCAGTGCCGTCCGGCCGACTCCGGCAGGCCGTACGCGCCGTGCGGGCTCTCCGGCACAATCCTGTCGCCGTGGCCGCCGCCGGTGGCGTCGCCGCCGTGGCCGGGCCACCAGGCCGCCTTGCCGACCAGCGCGGTGAGCGCCGGCGTGAAGAACATCGCCATCACGAAGGCCGCCAGGAAGATGCCGAAGGCCATGCCGAAGCCGAACTCCAGCATGAAGATGTTGCCCGCGAGCATGAACGTCGCGAACGACACCGCCAGGATGAAGCCGGCCGCCGCGACGGTCGGGCCGCCGTGGCGCACCGCCTCGCGGGCCGCCTCGCGCGGGCTGCGGCCCGCACGGGCCTCCTCGCGCAGCCGGGCGATGATCAGGATGTTGTAGTCGGTGCCGATCGCCACGACGAAGAGGTAGATGAGGATCGGCAGCATGAACATCATGCCGTGCTCGCCCTTGATGTTCTGGAACAGCAGGGTCGAGGAGCCCAGCGTGGCGGTGAAGCCGAGGCCCACCGAGGCCATCAGGTACCAGGGGGCGACCACACTGCGCAGCTGGAGTGCCAGGATCAGCAGGATCAGCAGACCCGCGATCGGGAACACCAGCTTGTAGTCGTGGCTCATCGCCAGGTTGATGTCCTTGTAGATCGCGCTGATGCCGCCGACCTTGGCCTCGGCGCCGGCCGGCACCTGGGCGTGGGCGACCTCGCGCAGCTTCGTGACGGTGTCGATCGCCTCGTTGCTGGACGGCTCGTTCTTGAGCGTGACGGTGAAGTCCGCCGTCGTGCCGTCCTTGCTGAGCTCCGGCTTCGCCTCGGCCTCGGCGACGCCGGGGACGGCGCCGAGCTTGGCGGCGTAGCCGTCGAACGCGCCCTGGTCGAGCTTGCCGCCGCCGGTCGCGGTCAGGTAGACGTGCGTCGGGTCGGCGGCGCCGGCCGAGAAGGCGCTGACCATCTTGTCCTGGACGACCATCGACTCCTTGGTCTTGGGCATGGAGCTGCCCGCGAGGTCGAAGGTGCCGTTGTAGCCGAGGGCGCCGGCGGTCAGGGCCAGCAGCACACCGCCGGAGGCGACGGCCACCAGGGCCGGCCGCTTCTGGACCATGCGGCCGAGTGCGGCGAACCGGGCGTCGCTCGGCTCGCGCATCCACTTCTTGCCGGGCCAGAACACCCCGCGGGCCGGGATGACCGTGAGCACGGCGGGGGCCAGGGTCAGCGAGGCGAAGGCGGTGACGACGACCGCGATGGCCAGCGCCGGGCCGAGCGCCTTGAACATGCCGAGGCTGGAGAGGATCAGCACCGCGAAGGCCACGGTGACCGCGCCGGCCGCGGAGGCGATGGCCTCGCCGACCCGGGCGACGGCGTTGACCACGGCCTCCTGCCGGGTGTCGCCGGCCCGCAGCCGCTCGCGGTAGCGGAAGGCGAGGAACAGGAAGTAGTCGGTGCCGACCCCGAGCACCACGACGATCAGGATCGCCGAGAGCACCGGGGTGGACTTCAGGTCGAAGGCCTTGGTGGCGTAGGCGATCAGACCGTTCGCGGTCGGCATCGCGATCACCAGCGAGAGCAGGACCGGCAGCAGGCCGGCCAGCACGCTGCGGAAGATGAGGCCGACGATGATCGCGACCAGGACGACACTGCTGATCCCGATGACGGCGTCGGCCGCGCCGGAGGACTCCTGCTGGTCCAGCTGCTGGGCGGCGGAGCCACCGAGCTGGAACTTCAGGTCGCCGCCCTGGGCCAGCACCTTGCCCTCGTCACGGATCGTCTTGGCGACCTCGCCGAACTTCTCCGAGTTCTGGGTGGCCTTGTCGATCGCGATCGGCGCCAGGGCGTACTTGCCGTCCTTGGACGTCGTCTGGTCGCTGACCGGGACGATCTGCTCGACGTGCTCGATCTTCTTGTCGGTGAGGCCCTTGATGATCTTCGCCGCGGCGTCCTTGTCGGCGGCCGTCAGCGGGGCGCCGTCGTTGCGCTCGAACAGGGCGAGCGCGGAGGGCGTGAAGCTCGCCGGGAACGCCTGCTCCTGCAGCTGCGCGGCCTGGATGGACTCGTAGTGCTTCGGGAGGAACGCGGCCTCGTCGGTCTGGGCGGTGATCTTCGGTGCCGAGGCCGCGATGGCGATCATCGCGACGACCCACGCGGCGATCACCCACCAGGCGCGACGGACGACGAATTGTCCAAGTCGGTGGAACATGCTCGTAATGCCTCCTGGGCATGGTTCACCGCAGCCCTTGGGGGACGGGACGCCGGGCGACGGATCGAGGATCGGCCCCGGCCGGTGCGGGGGCACAGGCCTAGCCGGTCGGCAGGTAAGTACGTCAGAAGGGGCCATCCTACGGTCACTTGCTTGCCGACCGGCAAGCAGTTTTCCCCACGACCCCGTTGCCGCAGGCCGCCCCCTCGGGGACGCCGCGAAGCGGCCCCGAACCATCTTCGCCCCCGTCCGACCCCCCGGACCTCGTGCTTCGGGTGGATTCAGCTCCCCCTCAGGGTGGAGCTAGCGCCCCGAACCCTGGGAGGAGATATCAGGGTTGCCGGGTAGGGAAAACCCCACCCCGCCCCCGAGGAAGACCACAGGGCGAACTCCCCCGCCAGCCGGATACCCCGTCACCTGCGGCTTCCCTAGTGTCATTGGCAACGCCGGACCGCACCCCGGCGCCCGACATCCCGGCGGCCGACCACCGCCGTAGGCCCGGCCCGCGCCCGCCACCGATCCCGGCGCCGGCCGCACTCCCAGGGGGAACCCGTGAAGACCAAGCTCGGCATGGCCGCCGCCATGGGCGCGTGGAGCGCCCGGCACAGAAAGACCGCCGTCTTCGGCTGGCTGCTCTTCGTCGTGCTCGCCGCCGTCCTCGGCGGCATGCACGGCAGCACCAAGGTCGCCGACGCCGAAGCCATGCCCGGCCAGGTCTCCCGGGCCGCCGAGATCCTCGACCAGGCCGGACTCAAGCCCCCGTCCACCGAGACCGTGCTGGTCCAGAGCAGCGGCCTGACCACCGACGCCCCCGCCTTCCGGACCGCCGTCGAGCAGGTCGTCGCCGCGGTCGACGGCACCGGCAAGGCCACCGACGTCCGCTCCCCCTACGACACCAAGGCGGTCTCCGCCGACGGCCACTCCGCCCTCGTCCAGCTCACCGTGAAGGGCGAGCGCGAGGAGGCGGTGAAGAACGTCACCGCCGTGGTCGACGCCGTCGCCGCCGTCCAGAAGCAGCACCCCGACCTCACCGTGGTCGAACTCGGCGACGCCAGCTCCGGCAAGTGGATGGACGAACAGTTCGCCGACGACTTCGCCCGCGCCGAGTGGACGGCCGTCCCGCTCGCCCTCGGCATCCTGCTGGTCGCCTTCGGCGCGCTGGTCGCCGCCGTGCTGCCGGTCGTGCTCGCGCTCACCGCCTTCATCGCGGCCGGCGGCCTGGTCGCGCTCAGCAGCGGCCTGCTGCACACCAGCAACAGCGCCAGCTCGGTGATGCTGCTGGTCGGTCTCGCCGTCGGCGTCGACTACTGCCTCTTCTACCTGCGCCGCGAACGCGAGGAGCGGGCCGCCGGGCGCGACCTGGAGACCTCCCTGCGGATCGCCGCCGCCACCAGCGGCCGGGCCGTCCTGGTCTCCGGCATCACCGTGGTGATCGCCATGGCCGGCATGTTCCTCACCGGCATCGCCGAGTTCAAGTCCATGGCGTACGCCACCATCGTGGTCGTCGTCACCGCCGTGCTCGGCTCGCTCACCGTGCTGCCCGCCCTGCTCTCGATGCTCGGCGACAAGGTCGGCAAGGGCCGGGTGCCGTTCCTCGGCAAGCTCCGCCGCGCCGACGCCGCGACCACCGGCGGCCGGTTCTGGAACGCCGTGCTGACCCCGGTGCTGCGCCGCCCGCTGGCCGCCACCGTGCTCGCCGGGGCCGTGCTGATCGGCCTGTCCGCCCCGCTGCTCACCATGCACACCGCCAACCTGACCTTCCAGCAGCAGCTGCCCAAGGGCAACGAGCTGGTCGCCGTCTCGCAGAAGATCGAGGCCGCCTTCCCCGGCAGCCCGGCGCCCGCCTCCGTGGTGATCAAGGCCGCCGACATCGACTCCCCGGCGATGACCGCCGCGATCGCCGACCTCAAGGCCCGCGCCCTGGCCAGCGGGCAGATGCACGGACCGGTCGACGTCACCGTCCACCCGCAGCAGAACGTCGCCACCGTCGACATCCCGCTCAACGGCACCGGCAACGACAAGGTCAGCAACACCGCGCTGAAGACCCTGCGCGAGCAACTGGTGCCGGCCACCGTGCTCGCCGTCCCCGGCACCGAGGCCCCGGTCACCGGCCGCACCGCCGGCTCGTACGACTTCAACGCCAAGATGACCGGCTCGATGCCGCTGGTCTTCGGCTTCGTGGTGGCCTTCGCCTTCCTCCTGATGCTCACCTCGTTCCGCTCGCTGGCCGTCGCCGGCACGGCCGTGGTGCTCAACCTGCTGTCGGTCGGCGCCGCGTACGGGGTGCTGACGCTGGTCTTCCAGCACGGCGTGGGCGCCGCGCTGCTCGGCACCGAGGGTGTCGGCGCGGTGGAGTCCTGGGTGCCGCTGTTCCTCTTCGTGATCCTCTTCGGCCTCTCGATGGACTACCACGTCTTCGTGGTCTCCCGGATCAAGGAGGGCCGCGACCGGGGGCTGCCGACCCGGGCCGCGATCGCCCACGGCATCCGCTCCACGGCCGGGGTGGTCACCAGCGCCGCGGTGATCATGGTGGCGGTGTTCGCGGTCTTCGGCACCCTGTCCATGCAGGCCATGAAGCAGATGGGCGTCGGCCTCGCGGTCGCCGTGCTGATCGACGCGACGATCATCCGCGCGGTGCTGCTGCCCGCGGTGATGACCCTGCTCGGCGAGCACAACTGGTACCTGCCGCGCTGGCTCGGCTGGCTGCCCGACCTCTCGCACGGCGAGAGCGTCCCGCCGCTCGGCAGCGGCGCCGGCGTCCAGGCCCCGCCGGTCCCCCCGCAGGCCGCGCAGGAGCCGCAGCCGCACCAGGCCCGGCACCGCCGGATCGAGGTCTGACCCTTCCCCCGGCGGTCCTCGGACCCACGGACTCCGGACAGCGCCGGGCCCCGCGTGACGCGGGGCCCGGCACCCGTTTGCCAGAATGATCGCCCACCCACACCCCGCTGTCATCCATGGAAACGGACACCCCCATGCTTCCCTTCGACGAGGAACGGGCCCGGCTGCTGCTCGCCCACGCCTGCGAGTCGGCCGGCCTGCCCGGCCCCGCCGACGCCCGGCTGATCGCCCTCGGCGAGAACGCCGTCTTCGACCTCGGCGACCCGGCCGTGGTCGCCAAGGTCGGCCGCGGCCCGGAACTGCACGAGCGCGCCCGCCGCGAGCTCGCCGTCGCCGACTGGCTGGCCGGCCACGGCGTCCCGGTGGTCCGCCCGTACGACGCGGTGCCCGTCGAACCGCAGCTCGCCCACGGCCACCCCGTCACGTTCTGGCACCGGCTGGCGCCCGCCGAGCGGCCCGCCCGCCCGGTCGACCTCGCCCCGCTGCTGCACGCCCTGCACCGGCTGCCCGCCCCGCCGTTCGCGCTCGGCCGGCGCGACCTGCTGGCGCCCGTCGAGCGCTGGCTCGCCTCCGCCGAGGGCCACGTCGATCCGGCCGACGTCGACTTCCTGCGCCGGCGCCGGGACGACTTCACCGCCGAGGCGGCCGCGCTCGTCCCGCACCTGCCGACCGGGGTAATCCACGGCGACGCGCTGCCGCGCAACGTCCACATCGGCCCGGACGGGCCCGTCCTGCTCGACCTGGAGTTCGTCGCCAACGACCTGCGCGAGCACGACCTGGTGGTGCTCGCGCTCAGCCACGACCGGTACGGCGTGCCGGGCGAGGAGTACCGGGCGTTCACCGAGGCGTACGGCTGGGACGTGCGCGAGTGGCCCGGCTTCGCGGTGCTGCGCGGCGCCCGGGAGACGGCCAGCGCCTCCTGGGTCGCCCAGCAGGCACCGGGCAACCCGGCGGCGCTGGCCGAGTTCCGGCGGCGGGTGGACTCGCTGCGGACGGGCGCCGCGGAGGTGCGCTGGTACCCGTTCTGACCGGCACGGGTCGCCGTTCCGACCGGCGCGGGGCGCCGTTCCGACCGGCGCGGGTGGCCGGAAAGCGCCGGTCGGAGGGGGTGTCGGAGGCCGGAACGGGAACCGACGGCGGTATGAAAGACGTCTTGTCGGACAGTCATCCTGACTATCCCGACCGAGGATCGGCACCGCCTCTGCCCCTCAGGAGCCGCCGCCATGCCCGAGCCCGCCGCCGCACCGCAGCGCCCCGCCCCCGCCGTCCGGCGCGGCCTTCGCCGGACGGCGGCGGGCTGCGCGGCGCTGCTCGCCGCACTGGCCCTGACCGCCTGCGGCACCGCGAACGGCGCACTCCGGCCCGAGCCGAGCACGACCGCCTCCGCGTCGGCGTCCTCCCCGACCTCGGCGTCCCCCACGGCCACGGCCACTCCGACGCCCACGCCCACCGCGGTCTCCCCCACCCCCGCCCCGCCGCCGGCCCTCTCCCCCACCACCGGCGTCCCCACCTCGGTCGTCCACGCCACCGCCTCCGGCGGCCGGACGATCGCGCTCACCTTCGACGACGGCCCCGGCCCCGCCACCGGCCAGGTGCTGGACCTGCTCGCCCAGTACGGCGCCAAGGCCACCTTCTGCATGATCGGCAAGCAGGCCGCCGCCAACCCGGCCGCCGTGAAGCGGGTCCTCGCCGCCGGCCACCGGCTCTGCGACCACACCGTGGACCACCCGCAGCCCTTCGCCGCGCTCCCCCACGACCGGGCCGTCCACGAGATCGCCGACGCCCAGCGAATGATCGTCCAGGCCGGCGGCCCTGGCACCGAGGTCAGCTGGTTCCGCGCCCCGGGCGGCGCGTTCACCCCCGACAACCAGACGATCGCCGCCGACCACGGCCTGCGCCCCCTGGGCTGGTCGGTCGACCCGCGCGACTGGTCCCGCCCGGGCACGGCGGCGATCGTCTCCGCCGTCCAGGCCCAGCTCAAGCCCGGCGGCGTCGTGCTCCTGCACGACGGGGGCGGGGACCGTACACAGACCGTCGCCGCGCTGCGCCAGCTGCTCCCCTGGCTGGCCGCCCAGGGCTACCGTTTCGACTTCCCCGCCCACTGAACCTGTCGGCCCGACCCCCTACACTCCGCCCCATGGCCACCGATCAACCCACCGCCCTCGGACCGCGCCTGAACAGCGGTCGGATCATCGGACTCGTCGTCATCTCCGCGTTCACCGCGACGGCCGGCCGGCTCACCGCCACCGGCTTCGTCCGCGCCTACGGCACCGACGCCTGCGGCGTCGAGCGGCAGTGCAACGGCCTCGGCACCGCCGGGTACCTGGCCGGCGGGATCCTGCTCTGGCTGCTGTGCCTGGTCGCCACCGCCACCACCGCGCACGGCGACGCCCCCACCACCGAGCCCTCGGCCACCTCCGACCGGGGCGTCCTGCTGGGCTGCCTCGCGCTCGGCCTGATCGGCGCGGCCCTCGCCAACGGCTCCTTCCACCCCTGGCTGCTCGTCCCCGTCCTCCCGCTCGCCCTGCTCACCGCCGTCCTCGACCGGTACGGCGCCCGCCGCTGGCGCGCCTTCCGGCTGGAGACCCGGCGCAGCGCCGACCGGCAGGACCGCCTGGAGCAGTACGGCATCACCGTCCCCGGCCGGACCACCGCCCTCGCCCACACCGGGAACACCTACAACGACTGCCCGGAACTGCGGATCACCGTCGAGTTCACCACCGCCGACGGCGAGCGCCGCACGACCACCGTCACCGACGCCTTCCCCGCCTACGACGCCCCGCGCCGGGGCGCCCCCGCCGAGGTCCGCTACGACCCCGCCGACCCGGACAACGTCCACGCCTCCCTCATCGCCGAAGCCCTCCCGGACGCCCCTGCCCCTGCCCCGGTCGCCGCCCTGGAAGTGGTCGCCGCCCTGGAACGCCTCGCCGCCCTCCACCGCGACGGCGCCCTCGACACCGCCGAGTTCACCGCCGCCAAGGCCCGCCTGCTGGGGACCGGGCTCAGCGCAGGGGCCAGCGGGGGTCTATGACGGCCTCCGGGTCCTTGCCGCGGCGCAGCCAGGACTGGAGGTCCTCGGCCCAGGCCCGGAACCACTCGACCTGGCGGGCGTGGAGCTCGGCCACCGGGACGTCGCCGACCCGGTCGGGGTAGCGCTCGGCGAGGGCGACGGCGACCCGGACGGCGGCCAGGGCGTCGCTGCCGGCCTCGTGGGCGTCGGTCAGTTCGACGCCGTACACCTCGCAGACCCGCTGGAGGGTCCGCGAGCCCTTGCGGTACTTGTCCACGGCGCGGTCGATGACCAGTGCGTCGAGCACCGGCGCGACCGGCCCGCCGAGGCGGTCGGCGAGCACCGGCAGGCCGTGCCGGCGCAGCTCGGCGTCGAGCAGCGAGAGGTCGAAGGGCGCGTTGAACGCGACCACCGGCCGCCCGGCCGCCAGCCGCTCGCACAGCGCGGCGGCTATCTCCTCCACCGCTTCCTTGGCCGGCCGCCCCTTGGCCCGGGCCAGGTCGTCGCCGATCCCGTGGATCGCCGCGGCCTCGGCGGGGATCGGCACACCGGGATCCAGCAGCCAGCCGGTGGCGCTCAGCCGGCGGGCCCCGACGGTGTCCACGAGGGCGGCCGTGACGATGCGGTCCACGGCCGGGTCGGTGCCCGTGGTCTCCAGGTCGAAGCCGACCAGTGGCTGCTGCCACCAGCTCATAGGGGTGTGTCCTTCCGTCCTCCACTGCGAAACAGCCCCTATCATCACCCGCCCCTCCGACAATCCGGCCGGTGGGGGCTCGACACCCGCGCACCGGGGCCCCCTCGGTCCCGTAGCCACCGCTCCGTCCCGGGCGGCCCGGCGGGCGGAAAACCACTGGCCCAGCCGCCCGGGCGGCTGGGACACTGCCCGGGTGACCAGCACGACCAGCACCCCCGGGTGGGCCCTGCGTCCGGGTGGGCCCGCCGATGTCGAGCCGATCGCCGAGTTGCGCGCCGAGGTGATGCGCGCCGACCTGGTCCGGCTCGGCCGCTACGACGAGCACCGCGTCCGCCAGCGGCTGCGTGACACCTTCTCCACCCGGTACACCTCGGTCGTCGAGGTCGACGGCGCCTTGGCGGGCTGCGTCACCGTCCGGCCGCACGAGCGCGGCGGGCGGCTGCTGGAGCACTTCTACCTCTCCCCCGCGCACCAGGGCCGGGGCCTGGGGACGGCCGTCCTGCGGCACGTCCTCGCGGAGGCCGACGCCGCACGGGTCGCGGTCCGGCTGGTGGTCGTGCAGGGCAGCGCCGCCCGTCGGCTGTACGAGCGGCACGGCTTCGCGGTGGAGGCGCAGGACCCGATCGACGTGCACATGGTCCGCCCGGCGGGGGGCCGGCCGGTCGGCCCCGGTGGGTGAAGCCGCCCCGGCCGGCGCCGGGGGCGAGGAGGGGCCGCGTCCCCCGCGGGGGAGCCGCGGGCTCAGGAGACCGGCCGGGAGTCGGCCCAGACCCCCTCGAACTCCTCGCGATAGACCTCCAGCAGCCCGGCGTCCGTGCCGCCCGGCTGCTGGCCGGCCCCGCCGCGCAGGACGAGGGCGGGTGACTCCATGCCGCGGGCGCGGCGCAGGTAGGGCTGGACGACGCCGAGGTCGCGGGTCTGGCGGCGGCCGCCGGGGGCGGGGGCCCCGGACGGCACGCCCTCGACCAGGTAGGCGGTGAAGCGCGGGGTCTCGTCGAACACCCGGATCTCGAAGCCGCCCTGGTCGCGCAGCGCGGCCCGGACCCGGCGCACGTGCAGGATGTTCATCTGGATCGAGCGGCCGAGCTCTCCGCGCCCGAGGCCCAGCTCGCGCTCGCGGCGGCGGACGGCGCTGCTGGCCGGGTTGAGGAAGAGCAGCCGGACCCGGCAGCCGTCGGTGGCGAGCCGGACGAGCCGCTTGCCGGTGTAGTTCTGGCAGAGCATGCCGAGGCCGATGCCGAGCGCGTCCAGCCGCCGGGCACCGTCGAGGAGGTCCTCGACCGGCAGGTCGCGCTGGAGCCGGACCCGGTCGGGGTGGACGGCGACGACGTCCGCGTACCGGCCGGCGACCAGCGACTCGACGACGTCCGCGGGCACGGCGCCGGTGCCGCCGTCGAAGAGGGCGAGCAGCCGGGCGGCGGCCCGTTCGGTCTGGGCGAGGACGGTCGGGGTGAGGACGCGGTTGCGGGAGACGACGTGCCGGGCGACCTCCAGTTCGTCGAGGGCCAGCTCGATCTCCCGGCGGTCGGCCAGGTAGGGCTCGAAGCAGGGCCAGTGCTGGACCATCAGCTCGCGCAGCTGCGGCAGGGTGAGGAAGACCAGCGGGTCGTCGTCGGCCGGGTCGAGCAGGTAGCCCTTGCGCCGGCTGACCTCGCGCACGGCGCCGGCCCGGTGCGCCCACTCCTCGCCGGCCGGGCCGGCCGCGGCGGTGACCCAGTCCTCGCCGTGGGCGGGCGCGTAGATCGGGTGCAGCACCTCGTCGACGAGCGAGCGCAGCCGCTGTTCGACCAGGTTGAGCCAGACGTAGGCGCGCCCGGAGAGGCGGACCCGCTGGTAGGCGTCCTCCCACTCGGCGCCGGACCAGGCGAGCGCGGGGACCTCGACCGGTCCGCCCTGGGCCGGGAGCAGCGAGCGCCCGCCGGTCAGGGCGGGCCGCATGACCACCGTCGGCGCCTCGCTGCGGGCGCTGCCCCGGTCGGGGCCGCCGGGCCCACCGCCACGACCGCCGGCGGGGAACACCATGCGCCACCTCACCTGGTTCCTGCTGGGAGCCGCCCGGGGCCGCTCGGAGCTGTCGTCCTGCCGTCCGGCCGGTCGGCCGCACGGCGCGCCGCCGACGCGCCGGCGGTTCGCCGCCGGTTCGCCTGATGGACCGCCACGAGCCCCGGACGGCCGGACGATCAAGGGTACTGCCCGCCGCGAACCGCCCGCAGCCGGTTGGACCACGGCGGCGCCGGGGGTGGAACCGGGGCGGAACCGGGGCGCCCCGGAGACGCCGCCCGGACACCGTGGGGACACCCGTTCGGGCGAACACGGCGCGAATGGCCCCGCCCTCGGGGAGAGCGTCGGGGAGTATGCGGACTGTGCCGCGCCCGTGTGCCGTACGTCACGGCTCCCGGCCGGCGCACTCCGCGGTCCGGCCCCGACCATCGGACTGTCCGCCAACTCTCCTTCTACGCAAGGAAGTCGAGGAACCATGCAGGTCTGGCCAGGGACCCCCTACCCGCTCGGCGCCACCTACGACGGGGCCGGCACCAACTTCGCGGTGTTCTCGGAGAGCGCCGACCGGATCGAGCTCTGCCTGCTCGGCGAGGACGGTTCGGAGACGGCCGTCGAGCTGCGCGAGACCGACGCCTTCGTCCGGCACGCCTACCTCCCCGGCGTGCAGCCGGGCCAGCGCTACGGCTTCCGCGTCCACGGCCCGTACAACCCGGGCCTCGGCCAGCGGCACAACAGCGCCAAGCTGCTGCTGGACCCGTACGCCAAGGCGATGAGCGGGCACATCGACTGGGACGAGTCCGTCTACGGCTACCACTTCGGCGCCCCCGAGCGCCGCAACGACCTCGACTCCGCCCCGCACACCATGCACTCGGTGGTGATCAACCCGTACTTCGACTGGGGCACCGACCGCCCGCCGCGCACCGACTACCACCGCACCGTGCTCTACGAGGCCCATGTGAAGGGCCTGACCAAGCTGCACCCGGGGATCCCCGAGGAGATCCGCGGCACCTACGCGGGCGTCGCCCACCCGGCGGTCATCGAGCACCTCGCCAAGCTCGGGGTCACCGCGATCGAGCTGATGCCGGTGCACCAGTTCGTCCGCGACCACCGGCTGCGTGACCTCGGCCTGGCCAACTACTGGGGCTACAACACCGTCGGCTTCTTCGCCCCGCACTCCTCCTTCTCCTCCACCGGCGACCGGGGCCAGCAGGTGCAGGAGTTCAAGTCGATGGTGAAGGCGCTGCACGCGGCCGGCATCGAGGTCATCCTCGACGTCGTCTACAACCACACCGCCGAGGGCAACCACCTCGGTCCCACGCTCTCGCTGCGCGGCCTGGACAACGTGTCCTACTACCGCCTCGCCCGGGACCAGCGGTTCTACGAGGACACCACCGGCACCGGCAACAGCCTGCTGATGCGCAGCCCGCACGTGCTCCAGCTGATCATGGACTCGCTGCGCTACTGGGTCACCGAGATGCACGTGGACGGCTTCCGCTTCGACCTCGCCGCCACCCTCGCCCGGCAGTTCCACGAGGTGGACCGGCTCTCCTCGTTCTTCGACCTCGTCCAGCAGGACCCGGTGGTCTCCCAGGCCAAGCTGATCGCCGAGCCCTGGGACCTCGGCGAGGGCGGCTACCAGGTCGGCAACTTCCCGCCGCTGTGGACGGAGTGGAACGGCATGTACCGGGACACCGTGCGCGACCTGTGGCGCGGCGAGAACGCCACCCTCGCCGAGTTCGGCTCCCGGCTCACCGGCTCCTCCGACCTCTACCAGGACGACGGCCGCCGGCCGATCGCCTCGATCAACTTCGTCACCTGCCACGACGGCTTCACCCTGCGCGACCTGGTCTCCTACAACGAGAAGCACAACGAGGCCAACGGCGAGGGCAACCAGGACGGCGAGTCCTTCAACCGCTCCTGGAACTGCGGCGCCGAGGGCCCCACCGACGACCCCGCCGTCGAGGAGCTGCGGGCCCGCCAGCAGCGCAACTTCCTCGCCACCCTGATGCTCTCCCAGGGCGTGCCGATGCTCGCCCACGGCGACGAGTTCGGCCGCAGCCAGCAGGGCAACAACAACGCCTACTGCCAGGACAACGAGCTCACCTGGGTGCACTGGCCCGAGGACGACGGGGCGCGGACCCGGCTGCTGGAGTTCACCCAGCGGATGGTCTGGCTGCGCCGCGACCACCCGGTGTTCCGGCGCCGGCGCTTCTTCCACGGCCGCCCGGTCCCGGGGCGGCCGGTCGGGGAGGGCGGGGGCGGGGGCGAGTACGAGGACCTCACCGACATCGCCTGGTTCACCCCGGCCGGGGAGGAGATGACCAAGCGCAACTGGGGCGCCAGCTACGCCAAGTCGCTCACCGTGTTCCTCAACGGCTACGCCATCTCGGAGCCGGACCGGCGCGGCGGGCGGATCGTCGACGACTCCTTCCTGCTGATGTTCAACGCGCACTTCGAGCCGCTGGAGTTCACCGTGCCGGCCGGCCACGGGCAGGAGTGGCAGGTGGTGGTGGACACCGCCCGGCCCCGGCTGCCCGCGCCGGGCTCCGGGGCCCGGGTCAAGGCCGGGGACACCCTCTGGCTCACCGACCGCTCGCTGATGGTGCTGCAGCGTCCGGCCTGAGCCACGTCCCGCCCGAGCCACGTCCGTGTCCCGGTTCGCCGACGGAGCTTGCGCACCGGCCGTCGCGCGGGCCACGGTGGTCCCCGGGAGCACCGGGGAGTACCGGGGACCGAGGGGGCGGCTGGCATGACGGGCGATCGTCCGAGCGCGACGGAGTTCTTCCTGGGGACGCTGCTCTCCGTCCCCGGCCGGATCGCCGACGCGACGATCCGCCGCCCGCCCCCGTACCGGTGGGTGCTGGCGCGCGCCCGCACCCCGCAGGCGCAGACCGCCCTGGCCGCCGAACACGCCGTGGTCGAGGGCCTGATCACGCGGCTCGGCGCGGTCGACGGGGTGGTCCACGTCGTCACCCAGGTGAACGACCGCCGGGTCCACCCCGGGCTCGGGCTCGACCCCGGCCGCCGCCTGGAGCTGATCTGCCAGCTCGCCGCGACCGCCTACTTCGCCACCGCGCTGGAGATCCCGGAGCTGCTGCGCCGGATCGACGCCGCCGAGGTCGCCGACTGGGGCGCCGGGCTGCACCACGACCCCCGCCGGCCGCACCCGCCCGGCTCGGTCGCCGACGCGCTGGCGTACTACCGGCACGGCGGCCGCCACCCGGACGGCTCGCCGCGGGACAGTCCCCGGCTGTACGCCCTGGGGACGGCCCTGTCCTGGGACGAGCCGGGCCGGCCGCCGGTCCGCGAACCGAACACGACGATGTTCAACAGCTCCTTCAGCCAGTACACGGACGACCCGGCCGCCGCGGGCCTGGTGGAGGCCGCCCGGGCCGAGCACGGCCTGATCCTGCGCCTGAGCCGCTCCGGGGCCGGCGGCCCGCAGCGGCCGGGCTACTTCACCGTGCCCCGGGGGTGGCGTCGCCGGGGCCACTGAGCACCCCCGCTCACCTGTTCGGATCAGCAACGGGTCTTGCCCCCGCGCCCCGCCGGGTAGGCATGGAGGCATGACCAACGCCGCCGAGCCCGCGCAGCCCCGCCCGGCCGCCGCCGTCCCCGCCCTCGCCCCCGCCGCCGTCCCCACCTCCGTCCCCACGGCGTCCTACCGGCTCCAGCTCCAGCCCGGCTTCACCCTGCGCGACGCCACCGCCGCCGTCCCCTACCTGGCCGCCCTCGGCGTCTCCCACCTGCACCTCTCCCCGCTGCTGGAGCCCGTGCCCGGCTCCGCGCACGGCTACGACACCGTCGACCACGGCCGGATCGCCGAGCAGCTCGGCGGCGAGCCGGCCCTGCGCGCGCTGGCCGCCGAGGCGCACCGGCACGGCCTGCGACTGCTCGCCGACGTGGTGCCCAACCACATGGCCGTGCCCGCCCCCGAGCACCTCAACCGACCGCTCTGGCAGGTCCTGCGGGACGGCCCCGACTCGCCGTACGCCCGCTGGTTCGACATCGACTGGCAGGCCCTGCCCGGCCCGCCGGACGCCCCCGAACGCGGCCGGGTGCTGCTGCCGCTGCTCGGCGACCGGCTCGGCGCCGTCCTCGACCAGCTCGTCGTCGACGGCGACACGCTCCGCTACCACGACCACGTGCTGCCGCTGCGCCCGGGCACCGAACGGCTCCCGCTGCCCGAGCTGCTCGCCCGGCAGTGGTACCGGCCGGCCTGGTGGCGGCTGGCCCGCACCGAGCTGAACTACCGGCGGTTCTTCACCGTCAACGAGCTGATCGCGGTCCGGGTCGAGGACCCGGAGGTGTTCGAGGCCACCCACGGCGTGCTGCTGCGGCTGCACCGCGCGGGCGTGCTGGACGGCTTCCGGATCGACCACCCGGACGGGCTCGCCGACCCGCGCGGCTACCTGGAGCGGCTCGCCGAGGCCACCGGCGGCGCGTACACGGTCGTCGAGAAGATCCTCACCGGTGAGGAGCGGCTGCCCGCCGACTGGCCGTGCGCCGGCACCACCGGGTACGACGCGCTGCACCGGATCGACGGGGTGCTCACCGACCACGCGGGCGCCTGCCGGCTGGCCGGGGCCTACGAGGCGTTCCTCACCGGCGCGGGCCCGGCCGGCGAACCCTGCGCCGACCCGCACCCGGCGCAGGCCGCCGCCCGGCAGGGACGGGCCGACATGACCGGGCCCGAGGGCGAGCTGGCCGCCGAGGTGGAGCGGCTGGTCCGGCTGGCCGTCCGGCTCGGCGCCACCGAGCCCGCGCACGCCGACCACCCGCCGGGGCGGCTGCGCGCCGCGCTGCGCCGGCTGCTCACCGGCTACCCCGCGTACCGGCCGTACGTGCGCCCCGGGGAGCCGCTGCCGGAGGCCTCTTCCCGGCAATTGCACGAGGCGCTCGCCTCCGACGGCGAACCCACCGACGCCACCGACCGGTTCGTCGCCGGCCTCGCGGAGGGCGCGCTCGGCCGCGGACCCGAGCAGGACGAGTTCGCCGTCCGCTTCGCCCAGACCGCCGCCGCGGTCGCCGCCAAGGGCGTCGAGGACACCGCCTTCTACCGGTGGAACGCGCTGCTGAGCCTCAACGAGGTCGGCGGCGAGCCCGCCCGGCCCGGGCTGCGGCCCGAGGACTTCCACGCCTGGTGCCACTACGTGGAACGGCACTGGCCGCACACCATGACGGTGCTCTCCACCCACGACACCAAGCGCAGCGCCGACGCCCGCGCCCGGCTCGCCGTGCTGGCCGAGCAGCCCGAGGCCTGGGCCGCCGAGGCCGCCGCCTGGTCCACCGCGGCCGGGTCCGGGCCCGCCGCCCGCTTCGACCCCGACAGCGACTGGCTGCTCTGGCAGACCCTGGTCGCCGCCTGGCCGGCCACCCCCGAACGGCTGATCGCCGCCGTGCTCAAGGCCGCCCGGGAGGCCAAGGTCCACACCTCCTGGACGACCCAGAACGTCCGCTTCGAACGCGCCCTCGCCGACCGCGTGCACGCCGTCTTCGGCAATCCCGGCCTGCTCCCCCGGATCGAGGGGTACGTGGCCGCGCTCGCCCCGTACGCGCGGTCCAACACGCTGGCCGCCGCGCTGCTGCACCTCACCGTGCCCGGCGTGCCGGACCTCTACCAGGGCAGCGAGGAACCGCTGTACACCCTGGTCGACCCGGACAACCGGCGCGCCGTCGACCTCGGGGCACTGGCGGTGCGGCTCACCGACTCGCCGGTGGCCCGCGCGGGCGACCTCGCCCGCGAGAAGCTGCACCTCACCACGACCGCCCTGCACCTGCGCCGCACCCGCCCGCTCGGCGCCCACCGGCCGCTCACCGCCGTCGGCCCGGCCGCCGGCCACCTGCTCGCCTTCGGGCGCGGACCGGACGTCCTCACCGCCGTCACCCGCCTGCCGTACGGGCTCGCCCGCGAGGGCGGCTGGCGCGGCACCGAACTGCACCTGCCCGACGGCGGCGGGTGGACCGACGAACTGACCGGCCGTCCCGTCCCGTCCGGCCCCGTGCTGGTGAAGGACCTGCTGGCCGACCTGCCGGTGGCCCTGCTGACCAGGAGGGGGCGGGCATGAGGTACGAGGTCTGGGCGCCGTACGCCGCCGAGCGGGTCGAGGTGGCCGTCGACGGCACGCGCCACCCGCTGGTGCGGGACGACGCCCGCGCCGGGTGGTGGCACGGCGAGGCGCCCGCCGGGGACCACGCCTTCGTGCTGGACGGCGGCCGCCCGCTGCCCGACCCGCGCTCGCCCCGGCAGCCGCACGGCCCCGACGGCCCCAGCCGCGCCGTCGACCACGCCGCGTTCCACTGGTCGCACACCGGATGGCACGGCCGCCCGCTCGCCGGCGCCGTCCTGTACGAGCTGCACGTCGGCACCTTCACCACCGCCGGCACCTTCGACGCGGCGGCCGCCCGGCTGGACCACCTGGTCGAGCTGGGCGTCGACTTCGTCGAGCTGATGCCGGTCTGCCCGTTCCCCGGCAAGCACGGCTGGGGGTACGACGGCGTCTCCCTCTGGGCCGTGCACGAGCCCTACGGCGGCCCCGAGGGGTTGAAGCGCTTCGTCGACGCCGCGCACCGCAAGGGCCTCGGCGTGATCCTCGACGTCGTCCACAACCACCTCGGCCCGGCCGGCAACTACCTGCCGCAGTTCGGCCCGTACTTCACCGACCGGCACCACACCCCGTGGGGCACGGCCGTCAACCTGGACGCGCCCGGCTCGGACGAGGTGCGCGCCTACCTGATCGGCAGCGCCCTCGCCTGGCTGCGCGACTACCGGATCGACGGCCTGCGGCTGGACGCCGTGCACGCCCTCGCCGACGACCGGGCCGTGCACTTCCTGGAGGAACTCGCCCGCGAGGTCGACCGGTTGGCGGTGGCCACCAACCGTCCGCTGTTCCTGATCGCCGAGTCCGACCTCAACGACCCGCGCACCACCACCCCGCGCGAGGCCGGCGGGCAGGGGCTCGCCGCCCAGTGGAGCGACGACTTCCACCACGCCCTGCACTGCGCCCTCACCGGCGAATCCCAGGGCTACTACGGGGACTTCGCCGCCGCCCCGCTCACCGCCGTCGCCAAGACCCTGACCCGCGGGTACTTCCACGACGGCACCTGGTCCTCGTTCCGCGACCGCCACCACGGCCGGCCGTTCCCGCCCGCCCACGGACACCGGCTGCTCGGCTACCTGCAGACCCACGACCAGATCGGCAACCGGGCGCTGGGCGACCGGATCTCCGCCGCTCTCTCCCCCGGCCGACTCGCCTGCGGCGCCGCACTGGTGCTCACCTCGCCGTTCACCCCGATGCTCTTCATGGGCGAGGAGTGGGGCGCGGCCACGCCCTGGCAGTACTTCACCGACCACACCGACCCCCACCTCGCCGAGGCCGTCCGCCGGGGCCGGCGGCGGGAGTTCGCCGAGCACGGCTGGGCGGCGGAGGCGGTGCCGGACCCGCAGGAGCCGGCCACCTTGCTGCGCTCCGTCCTCGACTGGACCGAGCCGCGGCGCGCGCCGCACTCCGAACTGCTGGACTGGTACCGGCGGTTGATCCGGCTGCGGCGGGAGTGCCCGGAGCTGTCGGACCCCGACCTGGCGGCGGTGCGGGTCGACGCGGACGAGGCCGCCGGGTGGCTGGTGGTGCACCGGGGGCCCTACCGGGTGGCGGTCAACCTCGGTACGGCGGTCGCGGCGCCGGCGCTGGAGGGGGAGGTGGTGGCGGCGTTCGGCGGGCACTCCGCCGCCGAGGGGCGGTTCGCGCTCGACCCCGACTCGGTGGTCGTACTGCGCACTTGACGACCCGTCACTCGATGAACGCGCCGATCCGGTCCCGCAGACCGTGCGCGTCCAGGCCGTAGGCGGCCAGGTGCTCCGGGATCGACCCGTACTGCCGGTGCTCGGTGCGCGGCACGCCGAGGCCCAGCACCCGGTGCGGGCGGTCGGCGAGCGCCTCGTGCGCCTCGTTGGCGGAGGTGCCGGCCAGGTACGGCTCGACCAGCACCACGTCCGCGCTCCGCTCGGTGGCCGCCCGCAGCGCGGCGCCGTCGAACGGCCGGACGGTGGCCGCGTACAGCACGGTGACGTCCAGGTTCGCGGTGGCGGCGAGCACGGCGTCCAGCATCGGGCCGACCGCGACCACGGCGCCCCGGGTGCCCCGCCGGACGACGGTGAAGCGGCCCGGCTCGATGGCGACGGCACTCTCGTTGCTGTGCGCGGAGAGACGGACGTACACCTTGCGGTCGCCGTCCGCCACGGCGTGGCGCAGCAGCCGCTCCGCCTCGTCCGGGTGACCGGGCACGTGCACCGTCCAGTCGGGCAGCGTGTCCAGCAGCGCGACGTCGCCCGGCGCCATGTGGGTGCGGCCGCCGGCCGGCCAGTCGTAGGAGCCGGCCGCGCTCACCAGCACCGCGCCGACGCCCTGGTGGCCGAGGTCCAACTTCACCTGCTCGAAGGGGCGCTCGACCAGGAAGCTGGCGAAGGTATGGGCGATCGGGCGCAGGCCGGTGAAGGCCAGGCCGGCGGTGGCGCCGATCAGCAGCTGCTCGCGGATGCCGACGTTGATCAGCCGGTCCGGGTGCCGCTCGGCGGCCGACTGGAAGCCGGCGGCGCTGATGTCCGCGAGGACGAGGGCGAGGCGCGGGTCCTCGTCCAGCAGGCGGGAGGTGGTCTCGATGAAGCGGTCACGCATGGTGTCCATGGGTGTTCGGGCCCTTTCCGGCTCAGGAGTTCTTCGGCTCGACGCGGGCCACCACGACCCGCGGCCGGCCCGGGTGCCCGGCGGTGTACGCCGCGTACAGCGCCTCGTGGTCGCGGCCGTCCACCGTCTGCGCCGACCAGCCCTCGGCGGCGAAGCGCGCGGCGATGCCGCCGCGCCAGCCGTGGGTGGCGGAGGAGTTGTCGATCACCAGGGCGTGCAGCCGCTCCAGCCCGTAGGCGCCGGCGAAGGCCACCGCCTCGTGATTGGAGCCCTCGTCGAACTCGGCGTCCCCGAGCAGCACCCAGACCGCCGGGTCGGTGAGCCCCTGGGCGCGCAGGCCGAGCGCCGTGCCGACCCCGATCGGCAGGCCGTGGCCGAGCGAGCCGGAGCTGATCTCCACTCCGGGGATCAGCAGGCGGTCCGGGTGATGGCCGAGCGGCGAGTCGTACGCGCCGAAGCTCGGCAGCACCGCCGGGTCGAGGAAGCCCTTGGCCGCGAGGACGGCGTAGTACGCCATCGGGCCGTGGCCCTTGGAGAGCAGGAAGCGGTCCCGGTCCTGGTCGTCGGCGGTGGCCGGGGTCACCCGCAGGACCCGGTCATACAGCACCCACAGCGCGTCCAGCGTGGAGGTGGCGGCCGGGCCGTGCTTCTCGTCGCCGGTCATCAGGGCCATCAGGCCCGGCAGCTCGGCGTAGCCGAGGGGGGTGCGGTTCGTCATGCCGTCGATGCTGCTACCTGAAGTCGACTTCAAGTCAAGCGCTACAGTGACCCCCATGAGCGCCCACAGCCCCAGCCGTCACGACCTCCTCACCATCGGCCAGCTCGCCGACCGCAGCGGCCTGGCCGCCTCCGCGCTGCGGTACTACGAGAAGCTGGGGCTGATCCACGCCACCCGCACCACCGGCAACCAGCGCCGCTACACCCGCGGCACGCTGCGCCGGATCGCCTTCGTCCGGGCCGCCCAGCGGGTCGGCCTGTCCCTGGACGAGGCCAAGGTCGCCCTCGACCGCCTCCCCGAGCACCGCGCGCCGAGCGGGGTGGAGTGGGACGGCGTCGCGCAGTCCTGGCAGAGCCGGATCGACGAGCAGATCGCCGAACTGGAGCGGCTGAAGGCCAAGCTCACCGGCTGCATCGGCTGCGGCTGCCTGTCGCTCACCCGGTGCGGCCTCTACAACGCCGCCGACCGCGCCGGCGCCGCCGGCCCGGGCGCCCGCTACCTGCTCACCCGCGACCCCGCCACCGGCCCGGAACCGGCGGGCGGCGACTTCACGGAGTGACGAAGGGTCCCGACCGCGGGGGCGGCCGGGACCCGGGGGGGTCCCCTCATCATCACGAGAACCCCCACCCCGGCGACATCCCACCCTTGTGGGGGCCGGGAGAGCCTTCCGGGCCAGGCTTCCCCGCGCCCGCCCCACCCCGGCCCCCCCACGGAGTGACCCCCACCCATGGACACGCTCCTCCTCGCCGACGGCCTCTCCGCCGCGGTGACCGCCGCCGTCCACCGCGAGGCGCTGCGCGCGCTGCGCCTGGGTGGACGCGTACAGCAACGAGCCGTGGCCGGCTGAGGTGCACCATCAGCGCCGAGGGCCGGCGCGACGACGTCCAGGTCTACCGTGCGAGCGACACCGGCGGCGGCCTCCACGTCACCGCCGCACGGGGTCCACCCGCCGCAGCCGCAGCTGAAGGGGCCCGGCCGTGAGCTCCAACAAGCCGCTTTCGTCGAGGCGTTCGGCGACGAAGCGTTCGGCGCCGGGGCCGGCGAGGCAGCATTCCAGTCGGCGCCACTCCGGCCTGCTCATGGGCTGGAAGCGGACGGCCACCCAGAGGTCGGCCAGCGCCTTGGAGAGGAGGGTGTAGGTCGTGGGCGGCATGACGCCGGGGACCTCGACGGTGACGAGCCGAGGCGGCGTCACCGGATGCGTCCGACGGGCGACTCGACCTCGGCCCACACGATCTTGCCCACGCCACCCTCGCGCGGGCAGCAACCCCACCGGTGGGCCAGCAACTTGACGATCGCGAGCCCGCGCCCGGACTCGTCCTCCCCGCCGGCCGCCCGCAACACCAGCCCGCGTTCACCCCGGGCGTCGTGCACCTCGATGCGGAGACGTCGGCGGTCGACGCTGAGGACGAGCTGAACCTGTCGCCCCATCGGCGTGCCGTGCAGAACGGCGTTGGTCACGAGCTCGCTGACGATCAACTGCCCGGTCTCGATGAAGCGTTCGCCCCCGGGCGCATTGGCGAGCAGGTTTTCGAGCAACCGGCGCGCTTCCCCCGGCGAGCGCCTGCTACGCGGGAGCCAGCTGGAGAGGGAGGGGGCGGAGGGGAGGCAGGAGGACATGGCGGTTTCACCTTCCTGGCACAGGGAGTTGAAGGCGTGATGCTGCCGATGATCACTCAGACGAATCGTCGAGTCACCGGGTGTAGCATGCACCTCGCAGCTGATTGCGCGCAAGCGCATCACACATGCAATTGCATCCTCTGCCAACATGGTTGAGGCTCCAGGAGGGGTGGCAAACTATGCAAGGAACCGAACAGCCAGGGAGTGTGACGGGTGAGCAGTCCGACCGTGCTGCGGCGTAGGCTCGGCGGCGAGCTTGGCAAGTTGCGCTCGCTACGCGACCTGAGCGCGAAGGACGTGGCTGCCGCCCTGGGGTGGTCCGCCTCGAAACTGAGCCGCATCGAGAGCGGCCTGGTCTCACTACAAGAGCGCGACGCGGCCAAGCTGTTGGCCCACTACGGAATCACTTCACCCGATGAGGTGAAGCAGTTCCTCAAGCTCACCAGGCAGAGCCGGCAACAGGGCTGGTGGCACGCCTACGGCGATGCCTTGCCGGACTGGTTCCGGGCCTACGTCGGCTTCGAGTCCGACGCAACGAAGATCGTGACGTATCAGTGCGAACTCGTCCCGGGCCTGCTCCAGACCGAGAGCTACGCCCGGCATGTCATCCGAGCGATGAAGCCGATGGAATCCGCAGAAGACGTTGAGCGTCGGGTCGCCTTCCGGATGGAACGCCAACAGATCTTTGAGCGGAGCGATCCTCCCCAGTTCTGGGCAGTCATCGGCGAGGCAGTCATAAGGCGCCCGATCGGTGATGGCCCCACCATGGCCGCCCAGTTGGAACACCTCGCCGCCATGGCACATGAACGGCCCAACATCACCATCCAGGTGCTGCCGTTCTCGGCAGGTGCACATGCCGCGATGGGAGCCTCCTTCTCGCTGCTCTCATTCAGCGACATCCCCGGCAGCGTCGCCTACTCCGAGGCTACGACCAGCAGCATCTACACCGAGCGCCCGTCCGAGGTCGCACGCCACGAGGACACGTTCCTCCGCCTCATGGCTTCCGCTGTCCAACCCGAGAAATCCATCTCATGGTTGAAGAAGGTCGCAGAGGAGTATCGCGCATGAAGCAGAACCCTTACGGTGCCGATTGGCGCAAGAGCACATACAGCAACGGCGAGGGCGACTGCATCGAAATCGCCGACGGCCTCACCGGCATAGTCCCGGTCCGCGACAGCAAGGACCCCCACGGCCCCACCCTCACCTTCACCACCACCGCCTGGCACTCCTTCCTCACCGCCATCCACAACGGCGAACTCCCCACCCACGCCTGAGCACCCCGGCAGCGCCTGTGCACCGGCACAGGCCCCGCCGGAACAAGACCCAACCCGAGGGAGCCAACATGCAAAGCACGACGGCATGGCGGAAGAGCAGCTACAGCAACGGCCAGGGTGACTGCATCGAAATCGCCGCCACCCTCACCGACACCGTCCCCGTCCGCGACAGCAAGGACCCCCACGGCCCCACCCTCGCCTTCACCACCACCGCCTGGCAGTCCTTCCTCACCGCCATCCACAACGGCGAACTCCCCACCCACGCCTGAGCACCTTCCTGCGCCCCGCCGGAAGCATCCGGCGGGGCGCAGGGCCACGGACTCGCGGCGGGCCAGCCCGCGAGGCGGCAGTGAAGATTCCCCACGACGATCTGGAGGAGGCCGTCCATGCTCCTGGATGGTGACCAGTGGCGCCGGCACTTCGACGGGTACCGGCACGACGCGTTCCGGCTCGAAGCGCAGCCCGTCTACACCATGCCGCGCGAGGCCGAGAACCTCGCGCGGTTCCTCCGGGGTGAGCCGAAGCCGGCCGATCACAACGCGGCGTGGCACGCACGGGTTCGCGGGTTCGTCTCCTCGGGCCGGACGATCGGGCGCGTCCGCGTCGTCCGGCAGCCGCTGACCGACTACCAGCGTTACCAGTTCGCCTGGGGCATCCCGGGCAACATCGCCGCCGGCGAGGACATCCGCGTCCTGGACGCCACCGAGCAGGACTACGGCATCCCGCTCCAGGACTGGTGGATGTTCGACGACTCCTCGGTCGTCCGGCTCAACTTCCGCCCGGACGGCACGCAGATCAACCGCGAACTGGCCGACGCCCAGGCCGCCGAATGCCGGGAGCTGCGACGGCTGGCACTCGCCCACGCGGTGCCCTTCGCCGCCTACGTGAAAGTCCACGGGTGACACACGAACCGGATCAGCTCGGCCGCTGACTTCGCCCGCAATCCGACTTCGCCGGAAAATGCGGGTGCCCTCCCCGGCGATTGAGGCGCCGGGGAGGGCATTCATGCGTCGTTCAGGTGCCTTTTACCTCGCGGTTGCGGGAATCAGTTCCACTTCTGGTAGTTGCCGCCGTTGCCGCCCAGGGTGTAGACGTTCCCGTTGACGTTGCTGTCCAGGTAGCCGCCGGTGGCGAGGTCACGGTAGAACCAGCCGTTGCCGCCCCACTCCTTGACCCACTTCTGGTAGCTGCCGCCGTTGCAGCCGAGGGTGTAGACGTTGCCGGCGCCGTTGCTGTCGAGGCATCGGCCGGTGGCCAGGTTCTTCAGGGTGAAGGTGTTGCCGCCCAGGTCCTCGGCCCACCAGACCTGGTAGGAGCCGCCGTTGGCGCCCAGGGTGTAGACGTCGCCGTTGCCGTTGCTGTCCAGGACGCGGCTGGTGGCGAGGTTGGTGAGGGTGACGTAGCCGGAGGCGGCGCTGGCCGAGCCGGCGGTCAGGAACGTCGCCCCGCCGGCCAGCACGGCCGTCGCGGCGGCAAGGGCGGCGGTGCGCTTGACGAGCTTCATCGCATTTCCTCCCGATGTCGACCGGCCCCTTGACCGGTCGACTCCGAACTTATCCAAAGACTCCCTTCCGGCGGGTTTCCGGATCTCCGGATATGTCCGGCTTCAGCCACTTGGAATTGAACCATCCGGATTTATTTGCCATGAATGGAATAATTCCGACCGGTTTTGTCCGGCGGGCGGTCCGGAATTCTCCGGATCCATGCTGGACAGAGTTCGCCGACGGAGCGATGTCATGGCAAGGTCAGATAGATGCGGAGGAAAGGTTCATTCCGGGCGCACCACGGACGGGAGCCGCCCACCGCCAACTTGGCCGGATCCTACGGGGGCGATCAGTTCTCCCGGCGGCGGGGGCGCAGGGTGAGGCCGAGGCCGGTGGCGGCCGTCAGCACGCCGAGCAGGGCCGGCAGGCGCGACCACTCGCCCGCGCCGGTGTCGGCGAAGGCCGCCGGGAGGACGAGCGCCGACGCCGCCAGGGCGGCGAGCGCGTGGGCGGGCCGCGGGCGCCGCCGGTCCGGGCCGAGGGCGTCGAGGAGGAGCAGGTAGGCGGTCAGCAGGACGGCGACGGCCGCGCCCCGCCAGACGGCGGGCTCGCCGACGGCGGCGAGCAGGACGCAGCCGGTCGCCAGCAGGGTGGTGCGCCGGGTGGCCAGCCGGGCCGGCCAGGTGGTGGGCCGGCGCGCCGGCTCGGGCGGCGGCGGGGCCGCCCAGGTCGCCAGGGCGAGCAGGGCCAGTAGGGCGGCCGGCCCGAAGGGCCCGACCCGGGCGGCCGCACCGTCGTCGGCGCCCACCCCGGCCGAGGCCAGCAGCAGGGCGTCGGCGACGAGGCACAGCAGGACCCGTTCCAGTCTCGGGGCCCACCGCACGGTGTCCGTCATCGGGAGCCTCCTCCGATCCGGCGGCGCAGCAGGGGTGCGAGGGCGAGGTCGAGGGCCTCGCCGGGGGTGTACCGGGCGACGGGGACGCCGCGGGCGCGCAGGGCCGCGCGCATCGCCTCCCGCTCGGCGTGCCAGAGCCGCAGGGCCAGCGCGCCCGTCTCGTCGTCCCGTTCGACCACGGGTTCGCCGACCGGGACCTCGACCACGACCAGCGGGTTGCCGTGGTCGCCGATACGGCCGAGCACCTCCAGGATCCGCTGGTCGGCGAGCGGCGTGAACGCGTAGACCAGGGCGTGGCCGGGCAGGGCGGGCAGCGGGAGCCGGGACAGCGCGGGCCCGCGGTGGACCCGGTCCTGACGGACCTCCAGCACGCTCTCGACCATCCGGTGGAACTGGCGGTCGCCGCTCCCGGCGGTGAGCCAGCGCAGTTGTCCGCCGACCGCGATCAGGCCGACCCGGTCGTGCCGGCGCAGGTAGGCGCGGGTCAGTCCGGCGGCCGCGCGCAGGCTCTCGTCCAGGCTGGACAGGCCGGTGGCCGGGTCGTGGACGTCGTCGAAGGTGTCGAGCAGGACGACGGCGTCGGAGGCCCGTTCGGCGGCGAACTGGTTGATCTGGATGCTGCCGCGCCGGGTGGTGGAGGGCCAGTGGATGCGCCGCTGGCGCTCGCCGTGCACGTACGGGCGGACACCGACCACCTCGACGCCGGTGCCGTCGTGGCGGGTGGTGTGCTCGCCGAGCCGTTCGGGCAGCCGGACCGGGATCGGGGTGAGGCGGGCCGTCGCGGGCACCGGGAAGACGTCCGCGGTGCCGAGGTCGGTGCGCACCGTGCGGCGTGCCAGGGCGCCGGCGTCGTGGACGTCGATGTCGACGGTGCCCAGGCTCCAGCGGCCCCAGCTGTCGGCGCGCAGGGCGAGGTCCACGCCGGTGGCGCGCACGGTCAGCGCCTCCAGGGCGACGCCGGGGCCCAGGGCGATGGTGGGGTCGAGCGGGCCCGTCCGCCCGTCGTGCCGGAGCTCGATGCGGGCGGTGATGCGCTCGCCCTCGAAGCAGCGCCGCGGCGCCACGGTGGCGGTGGCGGCCAGGTCGGTGGGCCGGCTGCCGCCCGGGGCGGCCAGGGCGAGCAGCACGGCCGGGGCCGCGGCCAGGGCGAGCAGCCAGGCGTGCCCGGTGAGCAGGGCGGCCGCGGCGGCGACGGTGGCGACGGAGAGCAGCCGCAGGGTCCGCTCGGCGGCCCGCCAGTGCGGCGAGGGCGGGCTGCTGGGCAGGCCGTCCGCAGTGGCCCGGGTGCTGCGGGCGAGGATCCGGGCGGTCACCGGGTCGGCGGTCACCGGGTCGGCGGCCTCGGAGGGCTCGGCGCTCACCGCGCGGCGTCCTCGCCCGGGCCGGCGGACGCCCCCGCAGGCCGCGCGGCGGCGCGCGGCACGGTCTGCGGCGCCGGAACGCCGGCGACCACCCGGGCCAGCACCTCGTCCGCCTCGACCTGGCGCACCCACAACTCCGGCTTCAGCGTGATGCGGTGGGCCAGCGCGGGGACGGCGAGCGCCTTGACGTCCTCCGGGATCAGGTAGTCGCGGCCCTCCAGCATCGCGTGGGCGCGGGCGAGTTGCACCAGCGCGAGGCCGCCGCGCGGCGAGGCGCCGACCTGGATCTGCGGATCGTTGCGGGTGGCGTCGACCAGCGCGACGACGTAGTCGACGAGGTCGTCGTCGACCTCCACGCGCTCCACCGCCGCCCTTACGGCGAGCAGTTCGGCGGGGCTGCTGACGGCGTCGAGGACCGCCTCGGGGACGGACCGGTCCAGCCGGGCCCGCAGCATCGCGGCCTCCAGGCCGGTGGACAGGTACCCCATCCGCACCCGGAGCAGGAAGCGGTCCAGCTGGGCCTCGGGGAGGGCGTAGGTGCCCTCGTACTCGATCGGGTTGGCGGTGGCGATCACCGCGAAGGGCTGCGGCAGGCGGCGGGTGGCGCCGTCGACCGAGACCTGGCCCTCGGCCATCGCCTCCAGCAGCGCGGCCTGGGTCTTCGGCGGGGTGCGGTTGATCTCGTCGGCCAGCAGCAGCTGGGTGAAGAGCGGGCCGGGCCGGAACACCATCTCGCCGCTGTGCTGGTCGTAGAACGGCGCGCCGGTGACGTCCGAGGGCAGCAGGTCGGGCGTGAACTGGATCCGGCGGAAGTCCAGGCCGAGGGTGGTCGCGAACGAGCGGGCCAGCAGCGTCTTGCCGAGCCCCGGCAGGTCCTCGATCAGCACATGGCCGCCGGCGACGATGCCCAGCATCACCAGGCGCAGCGCGTCGGGCTTGCCGACGACGGCGCGTTCGATCTCCTTGAGCACCGCGCGGGCGCGGTCCCCGGCCTGCTGCGGCGTCAGCGGGCCGGGCCCGCCCGGGGCGGCCGGGTCGGCGGCCGGGGCGGTGCCCGGGTCGGCGGGGGCCTGCGGGAGGGAGGTCATGGCTCTCCTGACGGGACGGTCGGGCCGGGCGACTGCGGGCGGCCCTGCGAGGGGTGAACGGTGCGGCGGGCGGGGGCCGGGAGCGGCCGGACGGCTACAGGGATTCCAGCCGGTCGACGAGGGCCCGCAGGACGTCCGGCGGGACGGTCGGGGCCGGGGGTTCGCCGACCGGGTCGATCCAGGGCCACAGGCGCACGCCGATCAGCTCCGCCGCCCGTTCCGGGTCGGCGGTGAGCGAGACGTGGTGGGCCTCCGACAGCCGGGCCGCGAACAGCCGCTGGAGCCGGCCGCGCAGCGGCTGGGCGTCGCCGTCCGGCGCCAGCCCCTGCCGTACGGTCCACCGCCAGTCGCCGAGACCGGGCTCGTGCGAGTCCCTCAGCCGCGGCCGGCGGCGCAGGCCCACGTCCAGCGCCCCGGCGCCGGCGACGTACCGGCCGGTGAGCAGGGCGGCGACCCCGAACAGGACCGCTCCGGCGACGACCGCCGGCCGGCCGCCGACCAGGCCGATCACCACCTCGGCGAGGACGGCGGCGGCGGTCAGTTCGACCAGGCAGTGCCGGACGGAGCCGGGCCAGGTCGACTTCCGGGCCTCCTCGGACGTCCCGGCGGTGCGGCGGGCGGGGTCACTGCTCATCGGTGGCTCCGGGGCGCGGCGGCGCGGTCGGACGCGGGCCGCCCGGCCCCGTCGGCGGGCTGCCCGTCGGCCTCCGCCAGGCGGGCGGCGATGGTGTCCAGGGCGGCGCGGGCCCGGCGCACATGGCCGTCGTCCATCGGATGGGACGAGTACCGGGCCTCCCGGAACAGTTCGGTGAGCGCGTACGCGGGGGCCCGGTCGACCCGGTCGTCCGCCACCGCCCGCTCCAGCAGCTCCGCCGGATTGTCGCTGACCTGCCGCTCCATCCCGGACTCGGCCAGTGAGGCCTCCATCGCGGCGTAGCAGGCGATCACGGCGGCCCGCGCGTCGGCGCCGTGCAGGGACCGCAGGCCGGTGGCGACGGCGGCCGCGAGGGCGTCGTCCTCGCGCCCCCGCCCGATGACGACGCCGGGGAGCGACCGCGCCCGCCGCCGGGCGCGGTACCGGACCAGCAGCATCCGGACCAGCGCCGCGGCCAGGAGGAGCGCGACGACTGCGGCGAGCCCGTACAGCAGCAGGGCGAGCAGGTTGCCGTCATCGACCGGCGGGCTGTCCTCCGGAGGTTGTGTCGGGGCCGGCTCCAGCGGGGGTTTGACCTTCGGCTCCGCGGGTCCGTCCGGCTTGCGCACCCGGCTGTGCAGGACCAGCACCAGCGCCGGGACCAGCACGGCGACGGCGCCCAGCAGCAACACGGCGGCCTCGCGCAGGCGTTCGGCCCAGGGCGTCGGCCCGACCAGGGAGCGGACCTCCTCGCGCAAGCGCGACGCGAACCAGCCGACGAGCCCCGCCCAGCCGAGGGCGATCAGCACCACGAGCCCGGTCGAGCCGACCGTCGGGGCGCCGAGCGTCCCGAGCAGGCCTCCCTCCGGACGCAGCGCCGCGGCGGCGACCAGCAGCCCGCCACCGATCAGCAGCAGCGGTACCGTCCGGCCGTCGGCGCTTCCCCCGCCCGCCCGGCGGCGCCGGAGCCCCTCCGGCGACACGTCCTCGGTCATGCAACCCCCGGTCCCCGCGCATGTGTTCGACCACGCGCGCCGAAGCGTCGCACACCCACGGCCGCGCTGTCACCCTCGTTCCGGAGGGCGGACCGCAAGGCCGGGGCGCGCTACGCCAGGCCGAGCAGCCTGGCCACCGCGCCCGCCGTCCCGGGGCCGTCCGCGTGCACCGCGGTGATGCCCAGCGCCTCGGCCGGGCCGAGGTTCACGGCGCGGTCGTCGACGAAGACGCACGCCTCGCCGGGCAGGCCGAGCCGCTCCAGGGTGAGCCGGTAGATGTCCGGGTCCGGCTTCGCCAGGCCCACCTCGCCGCTGATCACCCGGACGTCGAAGAGGTCCCAGACGCCGGTGGCGGTGTACGGGTTGTAGGGCTCGAAGCCGTAGGAGTTGGAGAGCAGGGCGACGGCGAGGCCCGCCGCGCGCGCCGCCCGCACCAGCTCCACCATCGCGGGGACGGCCCGCACCCCGGCGTGCGCCCGGCCCATCAGGTCCTCCGGGTCGACGCCGATCAGCGCGGCGGTGCGGCGGTTCCACTCGTGCTGCGAGAGCCGGCCGAGCTCCAGTTCCCCGTACAGCGCCCGCCCGGCCGGGTCCTCCACCAGGGCGCGCCGCCAGGCGTCCGGCGCGAGGCCGCTGCGCGTGCACCAGTCGCGCACGGCCGCCCCGAGCGGGGTGGTCAGCACACCCGCGAAGTCGACGATCAGGCCCCGGTACGGCGACGTCCGCTCCTGCGCGTCCGGGTGGGCCGGCCTCACTCGGCACCGTCCGTCGCCTCACGCGGGCGGCGGCGCGTGGACCGGGCCCGGTTGCCGCAGCCGACGGTGCACCACGCCTGGTCGCGGCGGCGCGCGACGAAGAACATGCCGCAGCTCGGCGCCGGGCAGCGGCGCAGCCGTGCGTGGTCGGGGCCGGCGACGAGGACGAGCGTCTCGCGGGCGACGGCCTCGGCGGGGCCGCCGCCGTGGTCCTGCTGTTCGAGCCGGCCGTCGGCGGTCACCCGCAGCACGACCGGGGCGGTGGCGGCGAGCTCGTTGAGCGCGCTCCGCGCCCCGTCGGGGACCGCGCGCTTCCCGGCGGCGGCGTCCAGGGCGGCGCGCACCGGCGCGCGCAGCTCGACGAGGTCGGCGAGCGGGAGGGCGGACAGCCGCCGGTCGGCGGCGCGGGCCCGCCAGCGCGCGGTCAGGGCGGGATCGGCGAGGACGTCGATGTCGGTGCGGTCCTGAGCCGCGCCGACGAGAACGGTGTTGGCGAGGTCGAGGACCGCGCCGTCGCCGATCCACGGCAGGTCGTAGAGGTCCCGGATGGTCACCCGGCCCAATCTACTGGATGGATCTACCGGATTCACCAGCGCGAAAGCGTGATAGCTTTCCGGGCATCGGATCACGGATTTCGGATACCGAATCCGTGACGCAAGGCCACAGCCAACGAAGGACGACACCGTGACCGCGACCATCGAGTACGTGCGCTTCGAGACCGACGACCCCACCGCTCTCACCGCCCACCGCGAGGAACTGATCGACCTGCTCCGCGAGCGGTACGGCGACGACTTCCGGGGCGCCCAGCTCGCCCGCTGCGAGGACGGCAGCATGCTCGACCTCATCGTCTGGGCCTCCCCCGAGGCCGCGCGGCGCGCCGCCTCGGAAATGCCGGGCGACCCGCGCGTCCAGGGCTTCTTCGGCCGGATCGGCGCCGTGCACGAGATGCGGCACGCCGAGGTGCTGCACAGCGCGTGACCGCGTAACGTCCAGCCCCGCCGCACCATCGAGCCCAAGGAGACCGCCGTGCCCACAGCCGCCGAGATGCTCAGCCCGGACACCGTCGCCGGACTCGCCCGCTGCCTGGCCCGCACCGGCCGCGCGGTCACCACCGATGCCCTCGACCGGTGCGGCGCGGCGCTGGACGGGCTCGGCTTCAGCGAACGCGTCGCCGCGATCCGCGACGCCGTGCTCGCCGACCTCCCGCCCGACTACCCCGCGTTCGAGCGGGTGCTGCGCGAGGCCCTGGGCGACGAGGAGTTCACCGGCTGGATGACCTTCCCCGTCGGCGAGGCCGTCGCCGTCCGCGGCCTGGACGCCTTCGAACCGGCCCTCGCCCTGCTCGCCGCGCTCACCCCGCGGCTGACCTGCGAGAGCGCCGTCCGCCCGTTCCTGCGCGCCGACCAGGCCCGCGCGCTCGCCGTCGTGCAGCGGTGGACGGCCGACCCGGACCCGCACGTCCGCCGCCTCGCCAGCGAGGGCACCCGGCCGCGGCTGCCCTGGGCGGCCCGGCTCCCGGCGCTGATCGCGGATCCGGCGCCCGCCCTGCCGGTCCTGGACGCGCTGTACCGGGACCCCTCGGAGTACGTCCGCCGCTCGGTCGCCAACCACCTCAACGACATCAGCCGCGACCACCCCGCCACCGCCGTCGGGGCCGCCGCCCGCTGGCTCGCCGACCCGGCGCCGACCACCCTTCCGCTGGTCCGGCACGGCCTGCGCACCCTGATCAAGGCCGGCCGCCCCGAGGCGCTCGCCCTGCTCGGCCACCGCCCCGACGCCCCGGTCGCCGTCGAGGGCCCGCTCGTGCGCACCGCCGAGATCACGCTCGGCGAGGAGCTGGTGTTCGAGTACGCGGTGACCAACACCCACGACGAGAGCGCCAGCGTGGTCATCGACTACGTCGTCCACCACGTCAAGGCCAACGGCGCGCGGACGCCCAAGGTCTTCAAGCTCACCACCCGCTCGCTCGCCCCCGGCGAGACCTGGCGCGCCACCCGCCGGCACGCCGTGAAGCCGATCAGCACCCGGCGCTACCACCCGGGCGTGCACCTGCTGGAGCTCCAGGTCAACGGCCGCCGCCACGGGGAGGGTTCGTTCACCCTGCACCTGTGACGGGCCGCCGCCGCGCGGACGCCGCGAGGACGGCGTCCGCCAACTCGCCGACCGAGCGGCCGTTTCCGGCGTCGAGCCCCACCAGCCCGAGCCGGTCCAGCTCGGCCGACATCAGCTCCTGGTGGCGCACGCTGCGGGCCAGGAACTTGTCCATCAGGTACCGCTGCTCCTCGCCCGCCTCCGCGTACCGCCCGCCGCGCCGGATCCGCTCCCGGATCACCGCCTCGTCGGCGGTGAGCCACAGCGCGGCGGCGGCCGGGCCGACCAGCCGCGCCACGGCGGCGGGCCGAAGCGCCGAGCCCTCCAGGACCAGGCCGGGCCCGTCGCCGTCCGCCACCCGCCCGGTGACCAGCTCCTCGATCCGGGGCCGCAGCCGCGCGTAGTGGTCGAGCACCGAGGCGATCAACTCGTCCACCGTGAGCGTGCGGTAGTGCTCGGCGACGTGCGGCGGCACGTCCCACCCCGGCACCGGCCACGGCCGGCCCGGGTGCCGCGCCAGCCCGTCCGTCGACCGGCACTCGAAGCCGAGCCGCTCCGCCACCACCCGGGCGACGGCCGACTTCCCGGTGTTCGACGTCCCCCCGATCAGCACCACCCGCAGCACCCCGTCCGCCATGCGACCGACTCCCCTCCTCCGTGAACCGAGACCGAACCTTGATCTCGAACGCCCGTTCCGGCACCTCGGCCGCGCCGCCAGGGGACCCCTTCCCGCCCGCCCGCGACGGCGCCGCCGCGCTGCGGCCCGCACTCGCGGGGGACGCGCCGGACCACCCCCGACCGCACCCGCAGCACCCCCCACGGACCTTCCGCCGCAGCGGACTTCGAGGTGAACGTGCGCCCGCGAACTCCTAGGCTCGACCTTACCGATCCCCCGCCGGAAGGGCCGCCCTTGAACCGCTCCGTCCGCTCCACCGACGACGTCCTCGCCCTGCTCGACGGGCTCTTCGCACCCACCGCCGACCGCTGGACCGACCGGGCCGCCGACTGGTGGGACGACTTCTACGCCGACCGCACCGCCGGCCGGCCGTTCTTCGTCGACGCCCCGGACGAGAACCTCGTCGCCCACCTCGACCGCGGCCTGCTCGCCCCCGGCGCACGGGTGCTGGACCTCGGCTGCGGGGCGGGCCGCAACGCCGTCCACCTCGCCTCGCGCGGCTTCGAGGTGGACGCCGTCGACCTCTCCTCCACCGCCCTCGCCTGGGCACGCGAGCGCGCGCAGACGGCGGGCGTCGCCCCGCGGTTCCACCACGGCAGCATCTTCACCGTCGAACTCCCCCTCCCCCGGTACGACCTGGTCTACGACTCGGGCTGCCTGCACCACCTGCCGCCGCACCGCCGGATCAGCTACCTCGCCCTGCTGGAGCGCGTCCTGGCGCCCGGCGGACACCTCGGCCTGACCTGCTTCGCGGCCGGCGCGATGGGCTCGGAACTGCCCGACGCGGAGCTGTACCGCACCGGACGGCTGGACGGCGGGCTCGCCTTCACCCCGGACGAACTCCGCTGGATCTTCGGCGACTTCACCGAGGCGGAGATCCGCCCGATGGTGCCGCAGCAGCCCGGCGCCCCGCTGTTCGGCCTGCCCGTGCTGCTCACCGCGCTGTTCCGCAGGCCGCCCGCCGGGTGAGAGCCGCACCGGCGCGGGGTAGGAGAAGGGGCGGGGGTGGCCGGCCGCACCGGCCAGTGGAGCAGGGCGACAAGAGGGGACGGGACGCGATGTCCGCCGACGCAACACCGTGGGACGCCGCCGTCGGGCGCGGACTGGCCTTCCTGCACGGGTCGTTGGGGCCCGACGGGCTGCCGTCCGCACGACCCGGCACCGACCCGGAGCTGCGCGCACCGCTCACCGGTGCCGACGCGCGCCGGCACCTGCTCGTCACGCACGGGGTGGACCTCGGGTTCGACCCCGACCACGAGGGCCTCTCCGCGCTGTGGGGCCTCGCGCTGCTGCGGCCGGACGGCGAACGCCCCGAGGAGCGCGCGCTGGTGGCCGTGCTGGCCCGGCAGGTCAAAAGGTACGGCCACCCGTGGCGACCGCGGTACCGCCTCTTCCCGCCCGGCGTACCGTTCGCCGCCGACACCGGCAGCACCGCGCTGGCGCTGTCCGGGCTCGCCCGACACGGCCTGATCGCACCGGACCAGCAGGACGCAGTCGCCCGTGAGCTGCTGGACACCCAGATCGGGCCGGACAACGGCCCGATACCCGCCTCCTGGGAGGACTCCGACCGCACCTCCTCGCACGGCCGCCGCTACGACGCCGTCCTCGCCGCCGACGTCCTGTCCGCGCTCCACCTCCCGGTCCCGGCAGGCCGGTTGCCGCACCCGGCGGCCGAGGCGACGCTCCGGTACGTCCAGCAGCACCTGACCGGCCCGCGCACCGGCACCCGGTACTACGCCTCCCCCGAGGCCTTCCTGCACGCCGCCGCCCGGGCGTCCACCCTCGTACCCGCACTCGCGGCACCGACCCGGCGGGCGGTCGAGCACGGGACCACCCAGTTCGCCGACACCGCGCTCGAACTCGCGCTGCTGGTGCTCGCCGCCGAGTACACGGGCGCCGACGTGGACCTGCCCGGGCTGCGCCGGCGCCTCGCCGACGCCCAACTCCCGGACGGCTCCTGGCCCGCCGCCGGATACCTCCGCCTCGGGGACGCGCCGCTGTACTTCGGCTCGCCGCACCTCAGCACGCTGTTCGCCGTCCGCGCCCTGCGCCCCGAGACCCCGCCGGGACGCTGACCACCGCAGGGCCGCCGCCGACCACCACCGGACAGGGTCAGTCCGCGAGGCTGAAGTCACCGCCGACCGGTGCGGCGATCGTGTCGGCGGCGACCAGGTCGGTGAAGGTCCGCACCGGGACGCCGCTGTCGGTCGTGCCGCCGTCGCCGAGCTGGCCGGAGCCGTTGGCGCCCCAGGAGCGGACCTCGCCGTCGGCCAGCAGGACGACGGTGTGCTCGCGGCCGCCGGCCGCCTGCCGCACGCCGGTCAGGCCCGGCACCGGCACCGGGGTGGTCCGGAAGGTCGTGCTGCCGTCGCCGAGCTGGCCCGAGGTGTTCTGCCCCCAGGCCCGGAGCCGGCGGTCGCCGCCGGTGACGGCCAGGCTGTGGTGGCTGCCGGCCGCGATCCACGCGACCCCGCCGGACCAGCCGCCCCGGGTGTGCACCGGGGTGTAGCGGTTGATCGTGGTGTTGTCGCCGAGCTGGCCGGCGGCGTTGAAGCCCCAGGCCTTCACCGCGCTCCCGCCGGTCACGGCGAGGCTGTGGTTGGCGCCGGCCGCGATCCGGGTGACCGCGTCCAGACCGGTGACCCGGACCGGCACGTTCCGGCCGGTCGAGGTCCCGTCGCCGAGCTGGCCGTTGACGTTGTGGCCCCAGGCCCACACGGTGCCGTCCTCGCGCAGCGCCAGGCTGTGGTTGAGGCCGGCGGCGATCGCGGTCACCGCGTCCAGGCGCCGGACCCGGACCGGGACGCTGCTGTCGGCGGTGCCGCCGTTGCCGAGCTGCCCGTAGGCGTTCTGGCCCCAGGCGAGCACCGTGCCGTCCTCGCACAGGGCGAGGCTGTGCGTGCCGCCGGCGGCGATGTCGGTGGCGTCGCCCAGGTTGACGACCCAGTCGGGCGCGCCGCGGCCGGAGACCGAGCCGTCGCCGAGCTGTCCCGAGCCGTTGGCGCCCCAGGACCGCACGCTGCCGTCGGTCAGCAGCGCCAGCCCGTGCCCCGTGGCCGCACCGGCCCCACCGGCGGCGGTCCTGACCACGTCGACGCCGGTCAGGCCGAGCACGGTGGTGGCCTTGGTGTGCAGGGCCGCCCAGGAGCCGTCGCCGAGCTGACCGGCCCGGTTGTTGCCCCAGGCCTTGAGCCGCTTGTCCGCCACTTGTTCTCCCGGCGTGTCGTCGAGCGGCCGCAGCGCCGCACTCACGGCTGTCGGCGGGAGCATCGCGTCCCGCACGCAGCCAAACGGACACCCACGGTAATCGCTCGGCTACGGCGGGCCAAGGACCCTCCGGCACACGGACAGGTGAAAGAAGCGCCGGCCTCCTCACGGCCCCGGTGAGGCGGCCCCGCCGTCGCACAGCCGGCGCAGGAGTCCGTCCAGGTCGAGGCGGGCGCGCTCCCGGCCGGTCGGCACCAGGCTCTCGGTGCGGGCCAGGAAGGCGCGGACGCGGTCGGCCGGCGCGCGCAGGACGACGCTGCCGCCCTCGCCGGTGAGGGTGATGAGGACGGACCCCGCGCGTTCGCCCGCGCCCGGCCGGACGCGGACACTGCCGAGGCCGGACCGCCCGCGCAGGCCCTCGGCGAGCAGCTCGCGGGCGAACACCCAGGTGATCGGCGTGGCGAGGTCGGTGTGGCTGTCCAGGAAGACGGCGTACGGGTCGGCGGCGCGGTAGCGCAGTCGGGCGGGGACGGAGAGGGTCAGGCCGGGGTGGACGACGACCCGCAGGTCGAGCGCGACGGCGCAGCCCTCGTCGGCGGCGCGCTGCGCGGGGACGCGCGGGATCTCGCCCGTCATGACCGCCCCCGGGCGCGCAGAACCGTTTCTTCACAGCCGCCACGGGCGGCAACGTCAGGGCTCACGGCAGGAACAACGAGCCACCCCGGATTCGGCAACCAGCGCCGCCGGCCGATCACCCGGGCGACGCCGGGACGGACCAGTCCGGCGGGCGGCACGCGGGCCACCGGCCTAGGCTCCGGAGCGGAACCACTCCCGGCGGCCTCGGAACGGAAGCCCCATGCACCCTGTCGTACGCGGCGCCGGAGCGCTGGGCCTGGCCGTGGCGCTGGCCGGCGGCCTCGCCGCGTGCCAGAGCGGTGGCACGGCGAGCTCCGCCAAGGTCGACCCGACCACCCCCGCGAGCACCGCCGCCTCCCCGGCCACCACCACCACGACCGCCCCGGCGCTGCCCGCCGCGCTCACCGGCCAGCAGCTCGGCTGGCAGGCCTGCCCCGCGCCGTCCCCCGCCCAGGGCGGCGGCCCGGCCCCGGGCGCACCGTGGGAGTGCGCCACCCTGAAGGCCCCGCTGGACTACGCCGCGCCGGCCGGGCGGACCGTCGACCTCGCGCTGATCCGGGCGAAGGCCACCGGCGGCGGGCCGCGGATCGGCTCGCTGATCTACAACTTCGGCGGCCCGGGCGCCTCCGGCGTCGTCACCCTGCCCGCCCTGGCGAAGGACTACGCCGACCTCAACACCCGCTACGACCTGGTGAGTTTCGATCCCCGCGGGGTGGGCGACAGCGCGGGCGTGCGCTGCCTGGACGACGCCGCCACCGACGCCTCCGCCGCCGTCGACGGCTCGCCCGACGACACCGCCGAGGTGCGGGCGCTCGACGAGGCCGTCGCCGCGTACGCCGCCGCCTGCCGGGACCACTCGGGCGGCGTCCTGCCGTACGTCGACACCGTCTCGGCCGCCCGCGACCTCGACCTCCTGCGCCAGGTGCTCGGGGACGACAAGCTGCACTACTTCGGCCTCTCCTACGGCACCGAACTCGGCGGCGTCTACGCCCACCTGTACCCGCACGACGTCGGCCGGCTGGCGATGGACGCGGTCGTCGACCCGACCCAGGACCCGGTGCAGAGCTCGCTCGGCCAGGCCAAGGGCTTCCAACTCGCCCTGGAGAACTTCATGACGGCCTGCGCCGAGCAGGCGGGCGCCGGCTGCCCGACCGGAACGGGCGGCGCGCAGGGCACCGAGCGGATCGCCACCCTCCTGCGGGGCCTGGACGCCGCCCCGCTGCCCGCCGACGGCGGCCGCACCCTCACCCAGGACCTCGCCGTCACCGGCATCGCCGCCGCGCTCTACAGCGAGGCGAGCTGGAACGCCCTCGCCGTCGGCCTCCAGGAGGCCATGCAGGGCGGCAGCGGCACCACCCTGCTCGCCCTCGCCGACGCCTACCTGGGCCGCGACGCGCAGGGCCGCTACAGCAACCTGTCCGCCGCCAACCGGGCCATCACCTGCGTCGACGACCGGCAGCGCTACACGGACGCCGAGGTGCAGGAGCAGCTTCCGGCGTTCCGTCAGGCCTCCCCGGTGTTCGGCGACTTCGCCGCCTGGGGGCTGACCGCCTGCTCCGGCTGGCCGGTGCCCGGCCGGACCGACCACCCCGAGGTCGGCGCCCCCGGCGCGGCGCCGATCGTGGTCATCGGCAACACCGGCGACCCGGCCACCCCGTACGAGGGGGCCCGCGCGATGGCGCAGCAGCTCGGCGCGGGCGTCGGGGTCACCGTCACCCTGCGCGGACAGGGCCACGGCGGCTACGACACCGGCAACCCCTGCCTCAAGCAGGCCGTCGACCAGTACCTGCTGGACGGCGTGGTGCCGCCCGACGGCACCACCTGCACGTAACAAGCCGTCACCAACCTTCCACCCCGGTCGGGGACTTCTCGGCACAACGCCCTACCGTGGGCCCCGGAAAGGGGACCACATGACCACCAACCCACCACGGCTGCAGGGCAATCGCCGCCTCCTCGACCCCGCGCGCCCGTTCTCCGAACGGGTCACCCGGCTGGTCCGGGACTGGGAGGACGACGGCCGGGCCGCCTACCGCCTGGTCGACGGGCGGGCGTTGCTCGCCCTCTACTGCTGGCACCTGGACGCCACCCGGCGCGGCACCGTCGACGACGACCCGGCCACCACCGCGTACGTCGCCGCCGCCTTCGCCGCCAACGGGGGCGCGGACGGCTGGGACGCGCTGCTGCGCGAGCGGGCCGACTGCACCTGCCACGGCCAGAGTTGGCGGCTGGAGAACATCTCGATCTGCCTGGGCTGTCTGCGCTACGTCTGCTACCGGGTCGACGGCCCCTGCTGCCCGGACGCCCGCATCGTCGGCTGAGCCGCCCGCGGCACGCCGTCCACACCAGCGGCCCGCTCCCCCGCCCCTTCCCCCGGCCGCTCCCCCGACCGCTCCCCGGTCAGCAGGTGGGCCAGCAGCGCGGCGGGCCCCTCCGGCAGGGCGCCGTGGACGAGTTCGGTGCGGTGCACCAGCCGGGGCTCACGGACCGGGACGGCCGCCACGCCCGGCGCATCGGCCAGCACGGCGGCGGGCAGCAGGGCCAGCCCGTGCCCGGCGGCCACCAGGGCGAGCAGCCCGCGGACGTCGGTGCCCAGGTAGCGGACGGCCGGCCGGTAGCCGTCGACGGCGGTGGCGGCGCGCAACCGGGCGCCGGTCGGGGCGAGGTCCGGGGCGTCCAGCCAGCGGGCGGCGGACAGGTCGGCGAGCGCCTGCCCGCGGCGCCCGGCGAGCGGATGGCCGGCCGGCAGGGCGACGGCGAGCGGCTGCTCCGCGACGGCGACGGTGACGAGCGGGCCCACGTCGGGCAGCGGGAGCGGATCGGAGGGGGCGGCCGGGCCGTCGACGAGCGCGAGGTCGACGGCGCCGGTGGCGACCTCGGCGGGCAGGGCGTCCTGGCCCAGCACCCGGAGCGTCAGGTCCACCGCCGGATACACCCGGCGCACCTCGGCGAGCGCGCGCCCCACCTCCGCCCCGAGCGCCAGCGGCGTGGCCCCGACGGTGAGACGGGCCCTGGGGGCACCCGCCAGGCGCGCGATGTCGGCGCGCGCCGCGTCGATCCGCAGCAGCAAGGCACAGGCGTGCTCCAGCAGCCGCGCGCCCGCCTCGGTCGGACCGACCGGACGGCGGTGCAGCACCGCCGTACCGAGGTCCGTCTCCAGCGCGGCGATCTGCTGGGAGACCGCGGACTGGGTGTAGCCGAGCGCGCGGGCCGCCTCGGAGAACGAGCCCAGCCGGACGACGGTGACGAAGGTGCGCAACTGCTGCGGCTCCACGCGCCATCACCTCCACTGATCAAGGAGTAAGGAATCATCGTTGGCGCTGATCCCGCGCCGCCGGTCAGGATAGCCGCATGACGCATCCCGTTCCCCGCCTCGCCCTGGTCGGCGACCGCTCGGCCGCCGTCCGCTCGCACACCCGCGTCCCCGCCCTGCTGGACGCGCTCGCCGACCGCGACCAACTCGTCCTGGACGCCTACTGGATCCCCACCGAGGACGCCGCCGCCCCCGGCGCGCTGGACGGCTTCGACGCCCTCTGGCTGCTCCCCGGCAGCCCGTACCGCAGCGAGGACGGCGCGGTGGCCGCCGTCCGCACCGCCCGCGAGCGGCGGATCCCCTTCCTCGGCACCTGCGCCGGCTTCCAGCACGCGGTGCTGGAGTACGCCCGCCACGTCTGCGGCATCGGCGCCGCCGCGCACGGCGAGAACCACCCCGACGAGGCGGACCTGGTGATCGTCCCGCTCAGCTGCTCCCTGGTGGGGCACGAGGGAGCCGTGCGCCTGACGCCCGGGTCACTGGCCGAACACGTGCTCGGCGCACCGCGCACGGTGGAGCGCTACCACTGCGCGTACGGGCTGAACCACGCCTACCTGGAGCGGCTGCGCGCGGGCGGCCTGCGGTTCAGCGGCGCGGACGACTCCGGGCAGCTGCGGATCCTGGAGCTGCCGGCCGAGGCGCACCCGTTCTTCCTGGCCTCGCTGTTCCAGCCGGAGCTGGCCGGGGACGGCACCCGGGCCCACCCGATGATCCGCGCCTTCGCCGCCGCGGCGGCCGCCCGCACCGCGGCGGCGGCCACCGGCCTCAGCGGCGGGCGGTGAGCTGCTCCCACACCTCGGCGACCCGGGGGGCGAGCTCCTCCAGCGGGCCGCTGTTGTCGATCACCAGGTCGGCGATCGCCAGCCGGTCGGCCCGGCTCGCCTGGGCGGCCATCCGGGCCCGGGCCTCCTCCTCGGTCATGCCGCGCAGCCGGACCAGCCGCTCGACCCGCACCTCGTCCGCCGCGTCGACCACGATCACCCGGTCGTAGAGCGGCCCGAGCCCGTTCTCGGCGAGCAGCGGGACGTCGTGCACCACCACCGCGTCCGGCGCGGCGGCCGCCTCCAGCTCGGCGGACCGCGCCCGGACCAGCGGGTGGACGATCGCGTTCAGCGCCCGCAGCCGCACCGGGTCGGCGAAGACGATCGCGCCGAGCGCCGGCCGGTCCAGCGAGCCGTCCGCCGCGAGCACGCCCGCGCCGAACTCCTCGACCACGGCCCTGAGGCCCGCCGTGCCGGGGGCGACCACCTCGCGGGCGATCACGTCGGAGTCCACGATCACCGCACCGTGGGCGGCGAGCAGCCGCGACACCTCGCTCTTGCCCGCGCCGATGCCGCCCGTCAGTCCGATCTTCAGCATGGCGCCAGGCTACCGGCGCGGCCCGTCGCGCGGTCACCCCAGGTCGAGGCTCTCCCCCTCGCCCAGGGTGCGCAGCTCCGCGCCGGTGCCCGGGCCGCCGGGGCCGAGCAGCCGGGTGTGCACGGCGAGGCCGATCGGGCTGAGCACCGCGTCGTGCACCGGGACGGCCTGCCGGGGTCCGGCCTCGCGGACGTAGTCGACCAGCTCGCCGACCTTGGTCCACGGCGCGGCGACCGGCAGCAGCAGGGTGTCCACCGGGGCCGGCGGCACGGTCAGCGCGTCACCGGGGTGGAAGAGCCGCCCGTCGAAGAGGAAACCGAGGTTGCGCACCAGGGGGATGTCCCGGTGGATCACCGCGTGCCACTCGCCGTGCACCGTGACGGGGATCCCGCCGATCTCGAAGGCGTCGTCCTGGCCGACCGCGGTCACCCGTCGGGCCACCCCGTCCAGCTGCCGGGCGACATCCGGGTTGGTCCACACCCGCAGTGCCGGGTCCGCCTCCAGCGCGGCCCGCAGCCGGGCCTCCTCGAAGTGGTCGGCGTGCTCGTGGGTGATCAGCACGGCGTCCGCGCCCGCCAGGGCGGCGGGATCGGTGAACGCCCCGGGGTCGACCACGACGGTCGTCCCCTCGTGCTCCAGGCGTACGCAGGCATGTCCGAACTTGGTGATCCGCATGCCTCAGCACGGTACTCCCGAACCGTGACGGCGCGGTGGCGATCACGGCGCCGCGGCGATCACCGCCCGCCGGCGATCACGGCGCGGTGGCGGCCAGTTCCTTCGGCTCGGTGGGCCGCTGGGCCGGCAGCGCCGCCGGCTCGATCTGCGGCTCGACCTGCGGCCCGACCTGCGGCCCGATCTCCGGCAGCTCGACGTGCTCGTTCAGCCCGAACCGGTCGTGCAGCCGGCGCAGCGGGGCCGGCGCCCACCAGTTGAACTCGCCGAACAGGCTCATCGCGGCGGGCACCAGCAGGCAGCGCACCAGCGTGGCGTCGACCGCCACGGCGACGGCCAGCGCGATGCCCATCTGCTTGACCATCAGCATGTCGCCGAGCGCGAAGCCGGCGAAGACGATCACCATCAGCAGCGCCGCCGAGGTGATGATCCGCCCGCTGCGCTGGACGCCCAGCTCCACCGCCCGGGTGCAGCTGTGCCCCTTGTCCCGCAACTCCTTGATCCGGGAGAGCAGGAACACCTCGTAGTCCATCGACAGCCCGAAGGCGAAGGCGAACACCAGCACCGGAATGAAGGTCTCCAGCCCGCCGGTCGGGCTGAAGCCGAGCAGTCCGCTGAACCAGCCGTCCTGGAAGACCAGGGTGAGCGCGCCGAGCGAGGCGCCCAGCGAGAGCAGGTTCATCAGCAGGGCCTTGACCGGCATCACCACCGAGCCGGTCATCAGGAAGAGCAGGATCAGCGTGCCGAGGGCCACCAGGCCGAGCGCGATCGGCCCCCGGGTCCGCAGTTCGTCCTGGAAGTCGACCACCGAGGCCGCCCCGCCGGTCACCTGGGTGGTGAGCCCGCCCCGGTCGGCGCGCAGCTCCTTGACCACCTGCTTGGCCTGCCCGCCCTGCGGATCGCCGTGCACCAGGACGTCGATGGTGGAGACGGTGTCGCTCACCGGGGTGACGGCGCGCACGCCGCTGACGCCCGGCAGCTTGGCCACCACGTCGTCGGCGTACGCCTGGGCGACGGTGGCACCGCTCTCCACGACGACCGTGATCGGGGCGGCGGAGGCCTGCGGGAAGCGCTGGTCGATCGTCTCGGCGACCTGCCGGCCGGCCGAGGAGGCGGGCAGCACGGAGGCGCCGGAGTTGCGCATCTCGGCGTGCAGGAACGGCGCGCCGGCCGCCATCAGCAGCGCGGTGCAGACGAGGACCACGGGCACCGCCCGCTTGCCGACCCGGCGCACGGTCCGGCTGAAGAAGCCCTCGTCGGGGACGGGCGCGCTGGGCGCCTTGATCCGGCTCCCGGCGAAGCCGAGCAGGGCGGGGACGAGGGTGAGCGCGGCGGCGACCGCGATCACCACGACGCTCACCCCGGCCGCGGAGACGGCGGCGAGGACCGGGCTGGTGAAGACGAACAGGCCGGAGAGCGCGACGGCGACGGTCAGTCCCGAGAAGGCGACGGTGCGCCCGGCCGTGGCGGCGGTCCGTTCGACGGCGGCGGCGATCGGGGCGCCGTGGCCGCGTTCCTCGCGGAAACGGTTCACCATGAGCAGCGCGTAGTCGATCGAGAGTCCGAGGCCCAGCACGGTCGCGATCGGCAGCACGCTGGTGTCGATGTCCATGATCCGGCTGAAGCCGAACATGGCCAGCAGTGCGCCGCCGACCGAGGCGACGGCGCCGATCACCGGCAGGCTCGCCGCGGCCAGGCCGCCGAAGACCAGGACCATGACGATCAGGGTGAGCGGCAGGGTGACGATCTCGCCGAAGCGGGTGTCCTTCTCGGTCTGCTTCTTGACCTCGTCCTGGAGCACCAGGTCCCCGCCGACGGTCACCTTCGCGCCGTCCGCCCCGGCCTCGCCAGAAATGGCGGAAAGTCGCTGGGTCACGGCGGTGGTCTGGGCGGAGGTGCTGGTGTCGGACATCCGCACCGAGACCAGGCTCGCGGTGCCGTCGGCCGAGCGGAGCGCGGCGGCGCCCGGGCCGGGGCCGTAGGCGTCGGTGGCCGAGGAGACGCCGGGCAGGGCGGCGATCTCGGCGGTGGCGCGGGTGACGGCGTCCCGGACGCCGGCGTCGTCCACCGGCCGGCCGTCCACCACGGCGGTGACGGTGCCCATGGCCGGGTCGGCGGCGGTGACGACGGCGCTGCCGCGGTCCGCCTCGGAGGCGGAGGAGGAGGCGCCGGCCACCGAGCCCTCGAAGACCCGCCCGCCGATCAGCACGCCTATCACCAGCACGACCGCCCAGAAGCCGAGCACCCAGCGACGCTGCCGGTAGCAGAACCGGCCGAGGGCGGCGAGGCGCCCGCCGACCTTCGGATCGGCGGACGGGCGGGAGGCGGCAGAGGACACGGCGGAGCGAAGGCTCATGTGCGGGGGTGCCTAGCGTGCGGGGCCGGGTGAGCGGCCCATCGGGCAACTCCTCCCAAGGTAGGCGTGAATTCCCGAATCACCCATAGACGGGCAATGAGCCCCTCATCACAAAAATCCTTCACATAAGAAACACATAATGAAGGTCGAAAAACAATGAACCCCGCTCGGAAACCGAGCGGGGTTCATCGGTGACGCTATGCGCTAGTCACGCACCAGCGGGGCAGAGCCTCAGCTCTGGCCGCCGGCCAGCTTCTCGCGCAGGGCGGCCAGGGCCTCGTCCGAGGCCAGGGCGCCGGAGCCCTCGTCGCTGCTGGACGAGTAGGAGCCACCGGCGGCGGCGGCGACGGCGTCGCCACCCTCCGCAGCGGCCTCCGCGTCGGCCTCGCGGCTCTTGATGACCTGGGCCTGGTGCTGCTCGAAGCGGGTCTGGGCCTCGGCGTACTGCCGCTCCCACTCCTCGCGCTGCTTCTCGAAGCCGGGCAGCCAGTCGTTCGCCTCGGGGTCGAAGCCCTCCGGGTAGATGTAGTTGCCCTGGTCGTCGTAGGACGCGGCCATGCCGTACAGGGTCGGGTCGAACTCGACCTCGGCCGGGTTGGCACCCAGCGCCTCGTTGGCCTGCTTCAGCGAGAGGCTGATGCGACGACGCTCGAGGTCGATGTCGATGACCTTGACGAAGATCTCGTCGCCGACCTGGACGACCTGCTCCGGGATCTCGACGTGGCGCTCGGCCAGCTCGGAGATGTGGACCAGACCCTCGATGCCCTCGTCCACGCGGACGAACGCACCGAACGGAACCAGCTTGGTGACCTTACCCGGAACGACCTGGCCGATCTGGTGGGTACGGGCGAACTGCTGCCACGGGTCCTCCTGGGTCGCCTTCAGCGACAGGGAGACACGCTCGCGGTCCATGTCGACGTCGAGAACCTCGACGGTGACCTCCTGGCCGACCTCGACAACCTCGGACGGGTGGTCGATGTGCTTCCAGGACAGCTCGGAGACGTGCACCAGGCCGTCGACGCCACCCAGGTCCACGAAGGCACCGAAGTTGACGATCGAGGAGACGACGCCGGAGCGCACCTGGCCCTTCTGCAGGGTGGTGAGGAAGGTCTGGCGGACCTCGCTCTGGGTCTGCTCCAGCCAGGCACGGCGGGACAGGACCACGTTGTTGCGGTTCTTGTCCAGCTCGATGATCTTGGCCTCGAGCTCCTTGCCCACGTAGGGCTGGAGGTCGCGGACGCGGCGCATCTCGACGAGCGAGGCCGGCAGGAAGCCACGGAGGCCGATGTCGAGGATGAGACCACCCTTGACGACCTCGATGACGGTACCGGTGACGATGCCGTCCTCTTCCTTGATCTTCTCGATCGTGCCCCAGGCACGCTCGTACTGAGCGCGCTTCTTGGACAGGATGAGACGACCCTCCTTGTCCTCCTTCTGGAGAACCAGGGCCTCGATGTTGTCGCCCACGGCGACGACCTCGTGCGGGTCGACGTCGTGCTTGATCGAGAGCTCGCGGGACGGGATGACGCCCTCGGTCTTGTAACCGATGTCGAGGAGAACCTCGTCACGGTCGACCTTCACGATGACGCCCTCGACGATGTCGCCATCGTTGAAGTACTTGATGGTCTCGTCAATCGCGGCGAGGAAGGCCTCCGCGTCGCCGATGTCGTTGACCGCGACCTGCGGGGTGGTGCTGAGGGAGGAGTCGGTGGGGCTCGTCATTAGGAAAAGGGCTCCGGTACGGACATGAAGTCGTAGGTAATGCCACGCGGAGGGCCCGTATCGCTCCCACCGAAAGCCGGACAGCCAAGAACACGGAGCACCGGGATTCCCGTGACAACGGGAGATCGGCGTCCGTCTTGCGACCGTGGGGTCTTCGACAGATGCGAGCGCGACCTGCTCCGTCCGAGGCGCGCAGGCCCGCAGCGCAACTTGTAGCATACGGGGACGGCCAGGCACGGTCAACGCCAAGAACGGCAAGACGGTGGAGCCCGGTATGGAACAGGCCATATCCTCCGATTGCGCACCTCAACGGGTGGCGGCCGCTGGAAGGACCTTCCCCGGATGCCACCGCCGGGACACCGGACCTTTCGGACCGGTTCGCGGCAGCGGCGCTTCCGCAGACGACACCCTACGCGATGGGCCTTCTCACCGTGACCGGCACCCCCCTCCCCGACCCCATTGATCTTGACGAGGACGGCGACGACGCGGTAAGGCGCTCCGCCGGCACCGGCGAGAGCAGCCGCGCCAGCCGCCGCTGGTGGGACCGCAACGCCGACGAGTACCAGGACGAACACGGCGAGTTCCTCGGCGACGACCGGTTCACCTGGTGCCCCGAGGGCCTCGACGAGGCGGACGCCCGGCTGCTCGGCGAGGTCGCCGGCCGCACCGTCCTGGAGATCGGCGCCGGCGCCGCCCAGTGCTCGCGCTGGCTGGCCGGCCGCGGCGCCCGCCCGGTCGCCCTCGACATCTCGCACCGCCAGCTCCAGCACTCACTGCGGATCGACCTCGCCCGCGGCACGGCGCCCGTCCCGGTCGTCCAGGCCGACGCCGCCGTGCTGCCCTTCGCCGACGCCTCCTTCGACCTCGTCTGCTCCGCCTACGGCGCCGTCCCGTTCAGCGCCGACACCGCCGCTCTGATGCGCGAGGTCCACCGGGTGCTGCGGCCCGGCGGGCGCTGGGTCTTCTCGGTCACCCACCCGATCCGCTGGGCCTTCCCCGACGAGCCCGGCGTCGAAGGGCTCACCGCCACCGCCTCCTACTTCGACCGCACCCCCTACGTCGAACAGGACGAGCTGGGCCGGGCCACCTACGTCGAGCACCACCGCACCCTCGGCGACCGGGTCCGCGAACTCGTCGCCGCCGGCTTCCGGCTGCTCGACCTCGTCGAGCCCGAATGGCCCGAGGGGCACGAGCAGGACTGGGGCGGCTGGTCGCCGCTGCGCGGACGGCTCATCCCCGGCACCGCGATCTTCGTCACCGAGCGGGACTGACGCGTGCACCCTTCCTGGCGCGAACTGCCCGTCCGCACCGCCCTGCCCGCGCTGCACGAGGCGCTGGACGGACCCGGCACCGCCGTCCTCGCCGCGCCGCCCGGCACCGGCAAGACCACCCTGGTGCCGCTCGCCCTGGCCGGGCTGCTCGGTTCCGGACCCGTCCGCCGCGTCCTGGTCGCCGAACCCCGGCGGCTCGCCGTCCGGGCCGCCGCCCGGCGGATGGCCTGGCTGCTCGGCTCGTCCGTGGGCCGCGAGGTCGGGTACACCGTGCGCGGCGAGCGCCGGGTCGGGCCGGACACCGTCGTCGAGGTGGTCACCACCGGCGTGCTGCTGCAACGCCTCCAGCGCGACCAGGAGTTGCCCGGCGTCGACGTCGTCGTCCTCGACGAGTGCCACGAACGCCACCTGGACGCCGACACCGCGCTCGCCTTCCTGCTCGACGTCCGCGCCGCCCTGCGGCCCGAGCTGCGGATCGTCTGCGCCTCCGCCACCTCCGACACCTCCGCCTGGGCCGAACTCCTGGGCGACGCGCCGGTGGTCGAGGCGCACGGCGTCTCGCACCCGGTCGAGGTGGTGTGGGCGCCGCCGCCGCGCGCCGTCCGGCCCGCGCACGGCACCCGGGTGGACTTCGCGCTGCTCGACCACGTCGCGGCGGTGGTTCGGCGGGCTCTGGACGAGCGGGCGGGGGACGTGCTCTGCTTCCTGCCCGGGGTCGGCGAGATCGCCCGCGTCGCCGGGCAGTTGGGCGGGGTCCCGGCCGAGGTCTTGCAGCTGCACGGGCGCGCGCCCCAGGCCGTCCAGGACGCGGCGCTCACCCCCTCCACCTCCCGCCGGGTCGTCCTCGCCACCGCCGTCGCCGAGTCCTCGCTCACCGTGCCCGGCGTGCGGATCGTGGTCGACGCCGGACTCGCCCGCGAACCGCGCACCGACCACGCCCGGGGCCTCGCCGCCCTGGTCACCGTCCGCGCCTCGCTCGCCGCCGCCCGCCAGCGCGCCGGCCGCGCGGGCCGCGAAGCCCCCGGCACCGTCTACCGCTGCTGGCACGAGGCCGAGGACGCCCGCGCCGCCCGCTTCCCCACCCCCGAGATCGCGCTCGCCGACCTGACTTCGTTCGCCCTCCAGGCCGCCTGCTGGGGCGACCCCGACGCCACCGGGCTCGCCCTGCCCGACCGGCCCCCGGCGGGGGCGATGGCCGCCGCCCGGGAGACCCTGCTCGCCCTCGGGGCGGTTTCCACCGACGGTCGGGCCACCGGGCGCGGGGCTCGCCTCGCCCGCACCGGGCTGCACCCCCGACTGGGGCGGGCGCTCGTCGACGGCGCTCCCGCCGTCGGCGCCCGCCGGGCTGCCGAGGTCGTCGCGCTGCTCTCCGAGGAGCCGCCGCGCGCCCTCGGGGACGACCTGGGTGCGGTGTGGCGCACCGTCCGCACCTCCCACGACGCCTACGCGGGCCGCTGGCGCGAGGAGGTCCGCCGCCTGCAGCGCGCCACCTCCGACGAACCCGCCACCTCCCTCACCGACGCCACCGCCACCGGACTCGTCGTCGCCCTCGCCTTCCCCGAACGCATTGCCCGCGCCCGGGTCGAGCGGCCCGCCCCCGGCGAGCGCAGCCCCTACCTGATGGCCTCGGGCACGGCGGCCGAACTTGCCCCTGGCACCACCCTCGGCGCCCTCCCCTGGCTCGCCGTCGCGACGGCCGACCGCCCGGCGGGAGCGCACTCCGCCCGGATCCTGCACGCCGCCGCCCTCGACGAGGACACCGCCCGCCTCGCCGGAGCGCCACTGCTGTCCGCCCGCGCCGAAGTCCACTGGGACACCCGGCGCAGCGAGGTCGTCTCCCGTCGGGTCGATTCCCTCGGCGCCATCGAACTCACCGAGAAGCCCCTCACCAACCCCGACCGGGCCCTCGTCCGCGCCGCCCTCCTCGAAGGCCTCACCCGCGAGGGCGTCAGCGCGCTGCTGACCTTCCCGTCCAACCTGCGCGAACGCCTCGCCTTCCTCCACACGGCGATCGGCGCCCCCTGGCCCGACGTCAGCGACGAGGCGCTGCTGGAACGGGCCGAAGAGTGGCTGGAGCCCGAACTCTCCCGCGCCCGCCGCCGCGCCGACCTCGCGAGGATCGACACCACCTCCGCGCTGCAGCGCCTCCTCCCCTGGTCCACCGGCGAGGCAGGAAGACTCGACGAACTCGCCCCCGAGCGCATCGCCGTGCCGTCAGGCTCGAAGATCCGGGTCGACTACACCACCGAACGCCCGGTACTGGCCGTCAAGTTGCAGGAACTCTTCGGCTGGAAGGCCGCCCCCGCCCTGGCCGGCGGACGAGTACCGCTCACCGTCCAGCTACTCTCCCCCGCCGGCCGCCCCGCCGCCATCACCGGCGACCTGGAAGGTTTCTGGCGCAACGGCTACCACGCCGTCCGAGCAGATCTGAGAGGCCGCTACCCCCGCCACCCCTGGCCCGAAGACCCGACGACAGCAGAGCCCACCAAACGCACCAACGCCCGGAAGTAGGAGGCGAAGGGCTCCGCCACCCGCCGATCGGGGAGCGGAGCCTCACATGACCTGCCCGGTTCCGGTCAGGCCGCCTTCGCCATCGGCCGAGCACGGTCGTACAGGTCGCGTGCGTGCCGGTTGCCCTGGTAGGGCTTGATCACGGCCATTCAAGCCGAGAGTGGCGGAAGCTGGCAGAAGTGGAAACCTCTGCTGCGCGCGGCGATCGTGGGCGTAGTGTCCGGGGTATGGCGAATGACCACCTTGGCGACCGCTTGCGCCGGTTGCGTCGTCTGGCCAACCTCACCCAGGAGGGTCTGGCTGAGAAGTCCGGTGTCTCCGTGGATGTGGTGCGGAAGCTGGAGCAACAACGGAAGCATTCGGCGCGGTTGCCAACGCTCCATGCGCTGGCGAAGGGCCTTGGTGTCGAGTTGACGGCACTGCTGGGTGACCCCCCCGCAGTGCCGTCCACAGGTGATGCTGACCCTCCCGGCCTTGTCGCTGTGCGGCGCGCCATCATGCCACCACTCTTCGCGCCGCCAGCAGAGGTGGATGGCGCTGATCGGCTGTCGCTGCCGTTGCTACGGGCGGAGATTGCGGATGCGTGGACTCTCTACCATGCGGCCGACTTTGGCAGGGTCATGGAATCGCTGCCGACGATACTGGCTGACGCTAGGCTCGCAGTCGCCGTGGGCCGTGGGCAGGACAGACTTGCGGGTCACCACGCGCTGGGCAAGGCATTGCAGTTGGGTGGGCACCTCGCGATCCGCCTAGGCAAGACAGACCTGGGGCTCGCTAGCCTGGAGCGGGCGATGTCCGCTTCTGATTCGGCCGAGGACCCATTGCTGGCGGCGATGGTCTGCAACTCGGTTGCATGGGCCTACCAGCGTCAGAATCGACTCGGAGATGCGCAGGCGCTCGCGCTTCACGCCGCTGATGGCGTGGAACGCGACCGTTCCTCCGGCGCCGAAGAGCTGCGGGTCTGGGGCGGGCTTGTGATGTCAGCGGCCACGAGTACGGCCAGGAGCGGTGACTACGACGGAGCCGCTGACATGATGGTGGCTGCCGAGCAGGCTGCGGGGCGCCTCTCGAAACTTCCGGCCAGGGTGGACGGCCGGATGGTCAGTGTGTTCAGCCGGTCCTCCGTGAGGATCGAGCGGGTCCGGCTGGCCGTGCAGTATGCACGGCCAGCCGAAGCGTTGGGTCTGGCCAAGGGAATCCGCCTCAGAGATGACACCCCGGTGTCCTGGCGCACCTGGCTACTCCTGGACGTTGCGAGGGCCTACACCGATCTCGGAGACGCCGCCGGTGCTGTCTCAACCCTCGAGCGACTTCAGCGAGTTGCACCGGGATGGATGCGGCACCACACACTCGCCGTTGCAATCGTCTCCGACCTTTGGGCGGGTTCAGCCAGGCCAGCTGGACTTCGAAGGCTTGCGCGATTCCTTGGTGTTGCTGATTAGAGCTCAGAAGTAGGACGTTCCGTCCCTGTTGGATACCCATGACTGGCGGGAGCCTCTTCGTGTCAAGACGGAGAGGAACTGCATCGTGACCGACAGTGGTATTCGTAGAGCGAGAGAGCTTTCGATCTCCACCGCATCCCCCACCAAGCTCCACGGCTACGGCGTGCGGTGGGATCCTGCAGCCCGGTGCTACCGGGTGCGCAACGAGACCTCGGGGGAGTGGCTACTGGACAACGCCGGTCTCCTCGCGGGGTTCTCCTCCTTCACCGTCGCCGAATCGGCGTACCGGGCGTTCGAGCCCCGTAGGGGGGTCGCCTGATGGGGCCGATCCTCAACCAGGCGACCGCCGATCAGCGGCGCGCGGCCGCGTACGCGATCGAGGACCTGACCACCGTCCTCACCCTCGCCGACGCCAAACTGCCCTCCCTCGAAGTCGACTGGGACTTCGGGCGCCGCACCGGCTGCTACCTCATCAGCCTCGGCGCCGCCCGCACCGAACAGATCGAGCGCATCACCGACCTCCTGCGGAAGGGACTGCGCCATGAACAGGCCCAGCGACCGGCCCACCCGCGCTGAACTCCTCACCACCATCGCCGTGTTCGCCGCCGCGAGCGTCATCGCCCACCTGGCCGCCTCGCTCGCCGACCCCCGCTCCTCCCGCCTGGTCTGGTGGCTCTTCTTCGCCGCCTCCCTCATGACCGGCTTCAACCGCACCACCAACACCACCGGAAAGTAGCCCCCGCCATGCGCACCCTCCCCCTGCGCGACCCCCGCCTGCTCGCCAAGCCCCCCGCCTGCCGGCTCGGCACCCAGGTCCTGCTGCGCACCCCCGACGGCCGCGTCCTGCTCGTCGACCCCGACTTCCTCGACGGCCACCTTCTCCCCGGCGGGGCCTGCCGCACCAACGAGCCCCCGCACCACGCCGCCACCCGCACCCTCCACGCCCAGACCGGCCTCCACCGACCCGTCACCCACCTCCTCGCCGTCGACTTCACCCCCGCCGACCGCTACCTCGAACGCCTCACCCTCGTCTTCGACGGCGGCACCCTCACCGACCGCGACACCGCCCGCATCACCGTCCCGCCCCGCCACCGCAGCAACCTCTTCGGCGCCCGCCTCGCCGACCCCCGCGACCTGCCCGCCTTCCTCAGCCCCGCCCAGCACGCCCGCACCCAACAAGCCCTCGCCACCCTCGGCCGGACCCTCCCCCTCCTCACCCACGGCCAACGCGCCGCCGCCTGAACAGGTACCGGTCCCGGGAACAGGAAATCGATGGGTCCCAACTTCCCACGCCCCACGCCCTCACCACTCTGCAGGCATGCAAGCGCGCCGAACAGCGACCCACCCTTATGACTCTCAAACCCCGTCCGGCCCGCCGGCGTCTTGCCGACGCCGGCGGCCGGGCTGACAACGGGTGCCGCCCGCCAGGACTGGCACCCCCTGTCGCGGGTGGAACCACCACGGACGAAAGGCCCAGCCATGGAAAAGGTACTGATCACCGGCGGAGCGGGCTTCATCGGCTCGCACTTCGCGAGGCGGCTGCTCCGCTGTGACGACGTGGCGCAGGTGACCGTGCTCGACGCCCTCACCTACGCCGGAAGTGTGGAGAACCTGGGCGAGGCGATGCTGTCGCCCCGACTGTCCTTCGTCCCTGGCAACATCCTCGACGCCCCGCTGGTCGAACGGCTCACCCGGAAGCACACCGCGATCGTCCACTTCGCCGCCGAGTCGCACGTGGACCGCTCTTTCTACGACACGGGGAACTTCCTCACCACCAACGTCCTGGGCACCTACACGCTGTTGGAGGCCGCCCGGAAGGCCCGCATCGACCGCTTCGTCCACGTGTCCACCGACGAGGTCTACGGGCCGCTGATGATTGGTCAGGCCACCGAGACGGACCCAGTACGGCCGAGCGTGCCGTACGCCGCCTCGAAGGCCGCCAGTGACCTCGTGGCCCTGTCCTACTTCCAGACGTTCGACCTGCCGGTGTGCGTCACCCGCTCGTCCAACAACTACGGGCCGCGCCAACACCCCGAGAAGATCGTTCCGCTGTTCATCACCCGCCTCCTCAAGGGCCACGAACTCACCCTTCACGGACACGGCCAGCACATCCGCAACTGGCTCCACGTCGAAGACCACTGTCACGGCATCGAACTCGTGCTCCGCGACGGCACTCCCGGCGAGATCTACAACATCGGCGGTGGCACCGACCTGACCAGCAAGGAACTGACCGGCATCCTGCTGCGGATGTTCGACGCCGGCTGGGAAAGGGTGCGCTACATCCCCGACCGGGCATCCAACGACCTGCGATACGCCATGGACTGGTCGAAAACCGCCGCCCTCGGCTACCGGCCCGGTAGGGACCTCAAGGCCGGTCTCACGGAGACCGTCGACTGGTACCGGAACAACCCCGACCGGTGGGCACCGCTCCTGCGCACCACCCCCGAGGCCCCCAAGCCCTTCCACCACCCCATGTGAGCCCCCACCCGCGACAACGGAAAGGACAATACGTTGAACAGCAGCACCCCCGAGTACCGGCGCAACGCGACCCCCTTCCTCTACGGCCAGGAGGACAAAGCGGTGGCCCGGGTGCTTGAGGCCGGCCAGTACGGACACACCGAGGTCACCGAGGAGTTCGAGCAGAAGGTCGCAGCGTTCCTCGGCGTGCCGGACGCGGTGGCCGTCACCTCCGGCACCGCCGCGCTGCACACCGCGCTCCTCGCTGCGGGCATCGGCCCCGGGCACGAGGTGATCGTCCCCTCGCTGACGTTCTGCGCGACCATCCAGGCGGTCCTGGCCTGCGGTGCCGCGCCGCGCTTCATCGAGGTCAGCCCCGGCACCCTGTGCATCGAGCCGGACGCGGCCGTGGAGGCGATCACCCCCGCCACCCGGGCCGTGATGCCGGTTCTGTTCGGCGGCCGGGCCATTGACCTCTCCAGCATCCGGAGCACGCTCGACGAACAGGACATCGCCGTCATCGAGGACGCCGCCCACGCCTTCGGCTCCTACAATGGCCCCGTCCGGGTCGGCGGCACTGGCGATCTGACGTGCTTCTCCTTCGGGCCGGTAAAGAACCTGACGTGCGGCCAGGGCGGGATGGTCATCCCCCGTACGCCCGAAGAGGCCGCCACAATCCGCAGGCTGCGGCTGCTCGGTGTCGTCGCGTCGCAGGCCGAACGGCAGGCCGCCACGTCCTACCGCGTGGAGGGATTCGGCCTGCGCTACCAGTTGTCCTCGATCAACGCGGCGATCGGGCTGGCCCAGCTCCCCAGGTTCAAGACCACGGAGATCAAGCGTCAGGAGCTTTGGCGAGCCTACCGTGCGGCCCTGCACCGTGCGAAGGGCATCACCCTGGTGGACGTGGACGTGGACCGGACGGTGCCGCACCTGTGCGTAGTGCGGGTCGCCGACCGCGAAGCGGTCTTCCGACGGATGCTTGCCGCGAGAATCGCAGTCGGCGTCCACTACCCGCCCAACCACCTCCAGCCCGCCTTCGCTCAGTGGTGGCGAAGCCTGCCGGTCACCGAGCAGATCGGGGAGGAGATCCTGTCGCTGCCGTTCCACCAGCACATGACCGAGGACGACGTCTACCACGTCGCCGCTGCCCTCAAGCTCGCCACTGGGAGCGGGCGGTGAGGCGCGCGGCCGTTCTTGGGAAGGGGGCTCTTGCCGTACACGCCTGCGAGACGATCACCGCTCTGACCGGCACCGTGTTGGACACGGTGATCCCGAACGCGGTCGAGCCGGACTGGGACGTGCGGCTGTCCGACTACGTCGCCGAGCGCTGGCCGGGCACCCGCATCCTGCGCTCCGGTGACTGGCGGGACCTGGAGCCGGGCCGCTGCGACCTGGTGTTCAGTGTTCTCTATGACAAGATCGTCGGACCTGAGCTGATCGCCGCCACCAAGCACATCATCAACTGTCATCCCGGCCGCCTGCCCGACTACCGGGGCGTTCGGCCGGTCAACTGGGCGCTGCGCAACCGCGAGCACCTGCACGGCATCACGATCCACGTCATCGACGCCGGGATCGACTCCGGGCCGATCCTCGCCGAGGCGGCCTTCTCCATCTGGCCGGACGTGGACGAAGTCAAGGACGTCTGGCGGCGGGCCATGGAACACGGGCGACTGCTCATCTCGGACACGCTGCCCCGGCTGGAGCGGATCGTACCCCGCCCGCAGGAGGCATCCGCAGCGGTCACCCACTACAGCCGCGACAACGCCGAACTCGGCGAGCGTAGCGGCTGGACCCGGGCAGAGTCCGCCGATGGGCCCAGCGTCCGCGGCGCCTGAGAAACCAGAGCCCGGGGGGAAGCTTCGCCCCCGGGCTCGCGGCCACAGTTGCTCGTCAGTGCCTGGCGGCGGCCGAGAGGAGCAGGTCCACCAGCCGGTCGGCGGCATCCGGCCGACCGTAGGAGCGCGCGCGCTCCGCCATACCCGTACGGTGCTGGGCATCGGTCAGCAGTGGATCCACCGCCTCACGGAGCCGCTCCGCCGTCACATCGCCGAGGAGCGCGACCGCCGCACCGGCATCGTGCAGGTGGCCGGCGTTGTGGGCCTGCTCATTGCCGGCTGAGCTGGCAAGGGGCACGAGGACCGCAGCTTTGCCCAGCGCCGTCAGCTCCGCGATCGTGCCCGCCCCGCTGCGGGAGACCACGACATCGGCCAATGCGAGGACGTCGGGCAGTTCGGGACCGACGAACCCAGTGAGCAGATACCGGGACACCAGATGCGAGGGAAGAGCCGCGGCACGGACCCGCAGGGCTTCGACGTTCGCCGGGCCGCACTGGTGGATCACGTTGGCACTGGTCAGCAGCCAGGGCAAAACGTCAGCCACCAGTCCGTTGATCTGCTCCGAGCCCTGCGCGCCACCGGTGACGTACACGGTCGGCAGATCCTGGCGGAATCCATGCAGCCCGAGTGCCTGGATCGCCTTCTCCGCATAGCCGGTCAGCACCTCGGGCCGCACCGGATTACCTGTGACGACCGCAATCGAGCGGGCCGCCTCCGGCAACAGCGGCAGCGTGGAGTCGGAGGACACCGCGATGCGAGCCGCCCGTCCCACGAGCGTGCGGTTGGCCAGGCCCAGGCGCACCGTCTGCTCGTGGACGACGAGCGGGCAATGACACAGCGAAGCGGCGATGCCCACCGGCACCGCGACGTATCCGCCCGTGGCCAGCACCACGTCAGGGCTGAACCGGGAGACCACTGCACGGGCCTGAGCGATGCCGAGCGGCACACGCGCCATGTCCCGCACGTTCGCCGGGGAGACCATCTTGATCGGGTTTCGGTGGCGTCGGATCTTCCCCGTGGCAACTGCGGCGAACTCGATCCCCTCACCTGCCGCGACACGGGACTCAAGGCTGTCCGCCGTGCCGACCCACAGAACATCCAGCGCCCGGCCGGCAGCGGCGAGTCTCGCCCGCGCTGTGCGGACCGCGGTGAGCGCCGGATAGGTGTGACCGCCGGTTCCGCCGCCCGTCACGATCAGCCTGAAGGCCCGCTCAGGGTGGCGGCCGACGGCATCGCTGATCACAGAAGCACTCCCCATCCGTTCGCGCCTGGAAAGCGGCGTCCGAACACGGCGGACAATAGCAGGCCACCATGGGGGCCAGACTCGTCGGCACTGCTCGAACTGTGTGATGCCGTGGGCAACTTCACCCCGTCGAGTGCACGTGTGCAACACCCCGCGAGCCACCACCGGTATCCCGGCGTGGGCGGCCACTCACCGCCCTGGGAGCAAGGTGACCGCCCGCCGGGCGATCCGGTCGCGAGCGCGTAGGAAGTCGGCGGATCCGACTTCCTACGCGGAGACCCACCAGGTCGCGGGGGCCGCGGCGGTGTAGCCCAGCGACTCGTACAACGGGCGGCCCAGCTTCGAGGCGGTGAGGGTGCTCGGGAGGTCCGTCAGGTGGGCGAGGGCTCCGAGCATGACGGCGCGGCCGACGCCGCGGGAGCGGAAGGCGGACGAGGTGGCGATCCAGTAGTGGCTGGCGATGCCGTCGGCCACGACGCTCACGCCGGCTCCCGCGGCCACGCCGTCGACCGAGGCGACGAACACGTCCACGCCCGGCTGTTCGATCAGGGCGGTCGGGAAGAGCTCGCCGGGGCGGTAGGGCTCGAATGCGTTCAGTTCGAAGCCCTCGATCACGATCCGCTCGGCCGCCCCGAGGTCCTCGGGCCGCCGCACCCGGGTCACCTCCAGGGCCGGGTCCTCGACGGGGCCGGGCAGGCGCAGCATGATCGGCATCTGCCAGGTGCGCAGGCCCAGGTGGCTCAGGTCGGTCGCGTCGAAGGGGTCCTCGACGAGCACCGGACCCGCGGCCCGGCGGGTCAGCTCGCTCAACTCGGCCACTTCGCCCGGGTCGAGGTCGGGTTCCTGGACCAGGATCCGCAGGCCCGCACGCTCGTCGCCATCGACGGCCACGAATCCGCGGCGCCGGATCACCTCGTGTCCCCGGCTCCGGCCGGTCGCGGTCCAGAAGGCGGCGGAGTTGCGGGCCTGGAGCGTCGGCGCCCCGGCCAGGAGAGTGGGCCGGCCGGTCGACCTGGATTCCGTAGTCATCGGGCCCACGGTAGTACGAAATCGCCCCCGTCACAGGGGGTTGATCAACTGCAGACCGACCGGGCCGACGAGGCGCAATGACGCGCGCCGCCGGCCCGGCGGTGGTGGGGCGGCTGTCAGGCCTGCTGGACGAAGTACGGCTCGACGGTCATCCAGCCGTTGGCCCGGGCGCCGTTGAGGCGGCCGGTGCTGGTGCGGGCGAGGGTGTACCAGGACTCGACGTAGTCCGGGTCGTCGGTCCACCAGGACGTCGGCAGGGCCGCCAGGACGGCGTTGACCAGCGGAATGTAGGCGCCCTGGTCGGCGATGGTGAGCAGGACGGCGGCGACGGCCTGGGCGAGGGCCAGGTAGTTGGTGTCGCCGTCGTCCTCCATCAGGACGACGTCGGCCAAGTTGTACTTGTAGTTCGACCAGTTCACCAGGATCTGGTTCGGGTAGTACACCGTGCCGTCGTACTGGAGGTACGGCATGGCGACGGAGTCGACCCGGACCTTGCCGTCCTGGCCGAAGCCGGAGACCAGGCTGAACATCTCGGCGGCGCCCTTGAACCAGGGCTCCTCGTCGTCGTTCACCTCGATCGAGGTGATCTTGGTGCCCCACCAGCCGGCGGCCTGCGCGGCGGTGGGGGCCGCCGGGGCTGCCCCATGGGCCGCCAACTCCCGCTGGAGCAGGTCGATCCCGGCGGCCAGCGCCTTGGCCGTGTCGATGTCGACCAGGTAGACCGGGCGGGTGGGCAGGGTGGCGGCGTCCAGGGCGCGGGCCCGGCCGGCGGTGTCGTAGGCGCGAACGGTGCGGGCGTGCTCGTCGGTGCCGGCGGTGGCCACCAGCGGCGCGGCGCCCGCGTCCAGGGCGGCCCGCATCGACGGGTCGGCCAGCTGGACCCGCAGCAGCGGGCCGAGGTCGGCGCCGAGGCCCTTGGCGGCGGCGATGCCGAGGTCCGCGCGGGTGGTGGTGGCGGCGAGTCCGCGGGCGGTGGCGCCGGACAGGCCGGCGGCCAGCGGGGCGAGTTCGGCGGGCGCGGAGGCGGTCGCCGAGCGCAGCCGCTCGCGCAGGGCGGGGTCGGCGAGGGAGGCGGCCAGGGTGCGGGCGACCTCGTCCTCGATCGCGGTCACCTTGGAGGCGGTGGCGGTGGCGGCGGCGGGGGCGGGGGCCGGGGCGGCCACGGCCTGGCCCGCGCCGAGCGCGAGCAGGGGCAGGACCGTCAGCGCGACCACGGCGCGCCGCAGGCGGGACTGGGACATGAGGGGATCTCCAGACTCGTCGGGTGAGGCGTCGGAGCATCGGAGCGGGTGGCACCGCGCCCACGATCAAGGGCGGCGGCGCCATGACAAGTGAAGAGGCTCCCTGACCCGGTATCAACCCCCCGGGACCACAGCGACAGACCGGCGGATCCCGGCGGATCCCGCTGGACTCCCGGGCTCGCGGACGGCGGCACGGCGGTCCGCGCCCTGCCGCCGGCGCTCAGGGCCGCTGCTCCGGCGGGACAGCGGCGGGCGGGGCATCCACGGGCACGGCGTCCAGGGGCACGGCATCCTCCGGCACGGCGTCCGCGGGGGCGGCCCGGCCGGGTCGGGCACCGGCGGGTGGGCGGGCCGCCGCCGGGAGTCCGCGCGCCGCTCGCCGGGCGGTGACGAACTCCACCGGGACTCCGGCGGGTTCCAGCGCCCGGGCGAGTTCCGCCGCCACCGCCCGGGGGTCGCCGACACCGGCGCAGTACAGCGAGCGGGGTTCGCGCACCCGCACCTCGACCTTCCACCCGTCGCCCTCCGGCCCCGGCCGGCCGGCCACCGGCCCGGTGACCAGGTGCACGATCCGCACCTCCAGGAGGTCCGCCGTCGGCCGCCACCGGCCCGCCGGACCGGGCCCGACGATCCGGAACCGGTCGGGGGCGTCGGGCGGGCCGAACTCCAGCCGGTGGAACACCCGGAGCGGGTCCCGCATCTCCCTGCTCCCCCACAGCAGGGAGCACAGGAGGTAGGCGCCGCCGACGATCGCGAGATTGGTGCGGGGGTCGAGCTCCACCAGGTACCGGAGCACCAGGATCAGCGGGATGTAGGCGGGGATCCACCACACCTGCCGGGCGACCCCGAGGGCCGCGCGGGAGAGGACGATCCACCCGGCGGACAGCCACCGTCCGCCGCCCGGACGGACCGTCAGCACCGCGGAGTTCCCGGTGCTGCGCAGGCTCAGCGCCGGCTGCTTCACCGCCTTCACCGGCATCACCACCCCCACCGCCTCAGCGTAGGAGTGGGCAGCCCCTCCGGGAAGACCGTCGGCTCGTCCGAGAAGACCGGCGGCCGGGCACCGAAAGGCCCTCCGGGCGGCGGCGGTCGGCCGCCGCCCGGAGGGCTTCCCGGTCCGTGGGGCACCGTCAGTGCGCGGCGGCCTCCCAGTCGGCGCCGACGCCGACCGAGACGTCCAGCGGGGCGCGCAGCGGGTAGGCGCCGGCCATCTGCTCGCGGACGATCGCCTCGACCGGCTCGCGCTCGCCCGGCGCCAGCTCCAGCACGATTTCGTCGTGCACCTGGAGCAGCATCCGGGACGTCAGCCCGGCCGCGCGCAGCGCCTCGTCGACCCGCAGCATGGCGATCTTGACGATGTCGGCGGCCGAGCCCTGGATCGGGGCGTTGAGGGCCATCCGCTCGGCCATCTCGCGGCGCTGGCGGTTGTCGCTGTTGAGGTCCGGCAGGTAGCGGCGGCGGCCGAGCAGGGTCTCGGTGTAGCCGGTGGCGCGGGCCTCCTCGACGACCCGGTGCAGGTAGTCGCGCACGCCGCCGAACCGCTCGAAGTAGGTGTCCATGAGGCCCTGGGCCTCGGCGGGCTTGATGCCGAGCTGCTGGGAGAGCCCGTACGCGGAGAGGCCGTAGGCCAGGCCGTAGGACATCGCCTTGATCTTGCGGCGCATCTCGGCGTCGACGGCGCTGCGCGGCACCTCGAAGACCTGGGAGGCGACGGTGGTGTGCAGGTCCTCGCCGCTGGCGAAGGCCTCGATCAGCGCCTCGTCCTCGGAGAGGTGGGCCATGATCCGCAGCTCGATCTGCGAGTAGTCGGCGGTGAGCAGCGACTCGTAGCCCTCGCCGACGACGAAGGCGCGGCGGATCATCCGGCCCTCCTCGGTGCGGACCGGGATGTTCTGCAGGTTCGGGTCCTGCGAGGAGAGCCGGCCGGTGGCGGCGACCATCTGGTTGAAGGTGGTGTGGATGCGCCCGGCCGGGGAGACGGTCTTGAGCAGGCCCTCGACGGTGGTGCGCAGCTTGGCCTGGTCGCGGTGGCGCAGCAGGATGACCGGCAGCTCGTTGTCGGTCTGGGTGGCGAGCCAGGTGAGCGCGTCGGCGTCGGTGGTGTAGCCGGTCTTGATCTTCTTGGTCTTCGGCAGGGCCAGCTCGCCGAAGAGGATCTCCTGGAGCTGCTTGGGCGAGCCGAGGTTGAACTCGTGGCCGGCCGCGGCGTGCGCCTCCTCCACCACGCGCTGGATCTCGGCGGCGAACTGGGCCTCCAGGCCGGTGAGCCAGTCGCGGTCGGCGGCGATGCCGGTGCGCTCCATGCGGGCGAGCAGGGCGGCGATCGGCAGCTCCATGTCGCGCAGCAGTTCGGTGGCGCCGGCCTCGGCGAGGCGGGTGTCGAAGAGCGCGGCGAGGTCGAGCACGGCGCGGGCCTGGAGCATCAGCGCCTGGGCGTGCGCGGCCGGGTCCTCCTCGGGGGCGTCGAAGGCGAGCTGGCCGGACTCGGCGGCGGGGGCCGGGGCGAGCGAACGGGCCAGGTACTCCTCGGCGAGCACCTCCAGGGTGAAGGTGCGGCGGCCGGGCTTCTCCAGGTAGGCGGCGAGGGCGGTGTCGGCGACGACGCCCTCGACGCTCCAGCCGCGCTCGGCGAAGGCCCGCATGACCTGCTTGGCGATGTGCAGGGCCTTGGGCGCGGCCGGGTCGGCCAGCCAGGCGGCGAAGGCCCGCTCGTCCTCCTCGGCGAGCAGCGCCGGGTCGAACCAGGCGGCGGTGTCTCCGGCGGCCAGCGCGACCTCGGTGACCTCGCCGCTGCCGAGCGCCCACCGGTAGACGGCGGCCAGCGCGACCGGGGACTTCCCGGTGGCGTGCTCCCGCAGCCAGGCGCTGAGGGTGCCGGGGTCGGTGAGCAGTTCGCCGTCGACCTCGACGCCGGGCGCCAGCTCGACGGCCTCGGGCTCGGCGGCGGCCGGGTCGATGCCGAAGACGCGGTCGCGGAAGTTGGCGTTGCGGAACTCCAGCGACTCCATGAGCGCGCCGACGGCCGGCGCGTCGAACGGCGCGCGGGCCAGGTCGCCGACGCCGAGCGGGAGTTCGACGTCGCGGACCAGCTCGGTGAGGACGCGGTTGCGCTTGACCGAGTCGAGGTGCTCCCGCAGCTTCTCGCCGATCTTGCCCTTGACCTCGTCGGCGCGGGTGACCAGCTCGTCGAAGGAGCCGAACTGGTTGACCCACTTGGCGGCGGTCTTCTCGCCGACGCCGGGGATGCCGGGCAGGTTGTCCGACGGGTCGCCGCGCAGCGCGGCGAGGTCCGGGTACTGCCGGGGGGTGACGCCGTACTTCTCGGCGACCTTCTCCGGGGTGTAGCGGGTGAGCTCGGAGACGCCCTTGGTCGGGTAGAGCACGGTGATGTGCTCGGTGACCAGTTGCAGGGAGTCGCGGTCGCCGGTGACGATGTCGACGTCGTAGCCGGCCGCCTCGGCGGCGGTGGCCAGGGTGGCGATGATGTCGTCGGCCTCGAAGCCCTCGGCGGTCAGCCGCCGCACGTTCATGGCGTCGAGCAGCTCGCCGATCAGGCCGACCTGGCTGCGGAACTCGTCCGGGGTCTTGGCCCGGTTGGCCTTGTAGTCGGGGAACTCGACCGAGCGGAAGGTCTGGCGGGAGAGGTCGAAGGCGACCGCGAGGTGGGTGGGGGCCTCGTCCCGGACGGTGTTGGCGAGCATCGAGGCGAAGCCGTACACCGCGTTGGTGGGCTGGCCGGTGGAGGTGTTGAAGTTCTCCACGGGCAGCGCGTAGAACGCCCGGTAGGCCATCGAGTGCCCGTCGAGCAGCATCAGGCGGGGCCGCGATCCGGTCCCGCCGCCACCCGGCGCGCCCTTGTCCGTACTCTGCGTAGCCACGTCAACGTCCGTTCCTGCCGATTCCACTACCGGCCACCGATCCTAGGGCCCGCCACCGACAAAAGGGGCATGCCGGGGGGCGGGTGCCCCTCGGGCGCACTCGTGCCCCGGGCGCCACACCCGCCTCCGCCCGTCACCGCCTCTACCGCCGAGTAGGACGGTCGTACGATCACAGGCAGCACGACGACGTGACCCCCGAGCGGCAGGAGCCCCCCATGACCGACCCGGCCCCCGACCCGGCCGCCGCCCCCGGCGCGGCGCCCGGCGCGACCCACGACGGCACCGCCCAGGCCCCCCTCCTCCTCGACGTCTCGCCGGAGATGCTGGAGCACTTCGCCAAGCTCGGCGTGGACCCGGCCACCTTCTCCGGCGGGCGGCTCGGCGAGAAGCTGGGCATCCGGATCGTCGAGGCCTCCGGCGACCGGGTGGTCGGCACCATGCCGGTGGACGGCAACCAGCAGCCGTACGGCCTGCTGCACGGCGGCGCCTCGGCGGCGCTGGCCGAGACCCTGGGCTCGGTCGGCGCGATGCTGCACGCCGGCCCGGGCCGGTACGCGGTGGGCGTGGACCTGAACGCCACCCACCACCGCTCGGCCACCTCCGGCCTGGTCACCGGCGTGGCGACCGCGGTCTTCAAGGGGCGCACGGCCGCGACCTACGAGATCGCGATCACCGACGACACCGGCAAGCGGGTCACCAGCTGCCGCCTCACCTGCATGCTGCGCGACCTCTGACCCGACGGTTCGTCAATTCCCTTGCCCGCCCCCTTGTTTGACCTTCGACCGCCCTGGGCAGTCGTTGGTCTGGACAAGGGGGCGGCGGCATGTCCGGGCATTTCGTCGGTGTCACGCCACCGATGTAACACTGCGTAACAAATAGGACGTCCGAGCAACTGACAGTTTCGGAGGCCGAAGCGGACGAGAACGGCCCGTCGACCCCACCGTCGTCCGATATTCGGACATCCATGCCCGGCACCAACACCCTGAACACTCCTGTTCGATTATCGGTGAGGCCAGGAGTCACCTGCCCTTCAACGCCTTACATAGGGCGAGTTGGGAACAGAACCCCCGGCACCGACGGATCGATCGGGCCGGAACGACCACATACTGAGACGACTTCTCTGTGTGCTCATAACAAGAGAATCACAGCCTCGCCGCACCACTGCCCGAGCCGCCGACCGGCATCTAGAGTCACGGCCAGTCACCGCGCCAAACGGAATGGGCCAGGCCCACCGCGCATCCAGGCTCCCGCCGTTCAGGCGCGGCGCCCTCCTGAACCGAAGGGGACCCTCGTGCGTCATCGTTCAGCAGTTGTCGTGAGCATTGCCGTCATCGGCGCCCTCACCCTCACCGCGTGCGGCTCCCGCGACGACAAGAAGTCCGGGGACAGCGGCACGGGCGGCGGCTCCACGACCGTCACCATCGGCATCGACGCCCCGCTCACCGGCGACCTCTCCGCCCTCGGCCTCGGCATCCGCAACTCCGTCGACCTCGCGGTCCGGCAGGCCAACGAGAAGAACGAGGTCCCCGGCGTCAAGTTCCAGATCAAGGCCCTCGACGACACCGGCAAGCCCGCCCCCGGCCAGCAGAACGCCACCCAACTGGTCGGCGACAAGGACGTCATCGGCGTCGTCGGCCCGCTCAACTCCAGCGTGGCGCAGTCGATGCAGCAGATCTTCAACGACGCCAAGCTCGTCCAGGTCTCCCCCGCCAACACCGGCGTCGCCCTCAGCCAGGGCGAGAAGTGGGCCACCGGCGAGAAGTCCCGCCCGTTCCAGAGCTACTTCCGCACCGCCACCACCGACGCCGTCCAGGGCCCCTTCGCCGCCGACTTCCTGGTCAAGGACGCCAAGAAGACCAAGGTCTTCCTCATCGACGACCAGAAGACCTACGGCGCCGGCCTCGCCGCCACCTTCAAGGGCCAGTTCCTCAAGAACGGCGGCCAGATCGTCGGCCAGGAGCACGTCAACCCCGACGACCGCGACTTCGCCGCCGTCGTCACCAAGGTCAAGTCCTCCGGCGCCGAAGCCGTCTACTACGGCGGCGAATACCCCGCCGCCGGCCCGCTCTCCCTCCAGCTCAAGGACGCCGGCGTCAACGTCCCCCTGATGGGCGGCGACGGCATCCAGAGCGGCGACTTCATCAAGCTCAACCCCAAGGGCCAGGGCGACTTCGCCACCGCCGTCGGCCTGCCCGTCGAACAGCTCCCCACCGCCGCCAAGTTCATCGCCGACTACAAGGCCGCCGGCTACAAGGACGCCTACGAGACCTACGGCGGCTACTCCTACGACAGCGCCTGGGCCATCATCCAGGGCGTCAAGGCCGTCGCCGCCGCCAACAGCGGCAAGCTCCCCGACAACCCCCGCGCCAAGGTCGTCGAGGCCGTCCAGAAGGTCTCCTTCGAAGGCGTCACCGGCAAGGTCTCCTTCGACGAGTTCGGCGACACCACCAACAAGCAGCTCACCGTCTACACCGTCAAGGACGACAAGTGGGCCGTGGAGAAGTCCGGCACCTTCAACGGCTGACCCGCACCTGACCCGACGTCAGAACAGCGGCAGCACACCGGAACCACCCCGCGCGGGGGCGCCACGAGTGCCCCCGCGCGCACCCGCATCCACCACCCACGGACACCCCACACGCACAACGGAGGCCCAGCGGTGCACGACCTACCGCAGCAGCTGGCCAACGGCCTGATCCTCGGCGCCCTCTACGGGCTCGTCGCGATCGGCTACACGATGGTCTACGGCATCGTCCAGCTCATCAACTTCGCCCACGGCGAGATCGTCATGGTCGGCGGCTTCGGCGCCCTGACCGCCTACCTCGCCCTCCCCGGCGGCACCACCCTGTGGCTGGCCCTACCGCTGATGCTGATCGCCGGCATCCTGGTCTCCACCCTCACCGCCGTCGCCGCCGAACGCTTCGCCTACCGGCCACTGCGCACGGCACCCCGGCTCGCCCCACTGATCACCGCCATCGGCCTGTCCATCCTCCTGCAGCAACTGGTCTTCTCCTTCTACCCGGACGCCAAGAAGGCCCGGGTCTTCCCGAAGATCCCCGGCGAACCCTTCGAAATCGGCTCCGTCGCCATCCAGCGCAGCGACCTCTTCCTCGTCCTCGCCGCCCCGCTCTGCATGATCGCCCTCGGCTGGTTCGTCACCCGCACCCGCTCCGGCCGCGCCATGCAGGCCACCAGCCAGGACCCCGACACCGCCAAACTCATGGGCATCGACACCGACCGGATCATCGTCATGGCGTTCGCCATCGGCGCCGCCTTCGCCGCCGTCGCCGCCGTCGCCTACGGCCTGCGCAGCGGCCAGGTCGACTTCCGAATGGGCTTCCTGCTCGGCCTCAAAGCCTTCACCGCCGCCGTCCTCGGCGGCATCGGCAACATCTACGGCGCCATGCTCGGCGGCATCACCCTCGGCCTCGCCGAAGCCCTCGCCACCGGCTACATCCAGCACCTGCCCGGCATGCACCTCTTCGGAGGCGGCGCCTGGAAGGACGTCTGGGCCTTCGTACTCCTCATCGTCGTCCTGCTCGTCCGACCCCAGGGCCTGCTCGGCGAGCGCGTCGCGGACAGGGCGTGAGCACCATGACCACCACCGGCACCGAAACCACCCCGGTCATCCCGCTGCCCGGCCGCACCGCCGCCCTGCTCACCGGCCTCGGCGCCCTCGCCGTCACCGGCTCCGCCCTGATGCCCTGGACCTGGACCTCCGACTACCCCGGCGACCTCACCTACTACGGCTCCCCGGCCGGCCTCCAGTGGCTCGCCCTCACCGCCGGACTGCTCACCCTCCTGCTGCTGCTCGCCACCCAGGGCATCCCCGGACTGCGCTGGGCCGCCCCCCGGCACAGCCACAACGCCGTCCTGCTCGCCGCCACCGGCGCCCTCGCCGTCGGCTGGTTCTCCGCCCTCTCCATCGCCAACGACCTCGGCGGCCTCGCCAACCTCGAACCCGGCGGCTGGGTCCTCGCCACCGGATCCCTGCTCGCCGTCGCCGGAGCCCTCGGACTGCCCCTGGACCGGCGCACCGCCGTCCCGCTGCGCATCCTCGACCGGCGGCTCTTCCTGCTCGTCCCGATCGCCCCCGCCGCCTGGTTCGCCACCCACGCGATCCCCGAGGACAAGCCGGTCGCCCCCGTCCTCACCGCCCTCGCCGGCGGCCTCGCCCTCGCCACCGGCGCCGTCCTGCTCGTCCAGCTCGGCCACCTCGCCCACACCTGGCTGCGGCTCGGCACCGTCCAGCGACCGCTGCCCGCCCCCCGCGAGCTGCCCTCCTGGGCCGAGGTCGGCCTCATCGTCGCCGCCTTCGCCGTCGGCCTGTTCGCCATCACCTTCGGCATCGACACCGAGTACGGCGAACTCTTCACCGGCTACCTGCTGCTCGCCGCCTCCGTGGTCACCGCGCTCGGCCGCTCCGGCCTGATCGCCCGGCTGCGCGCACTCACCGTCAAGTACCAGGCGGTCACCACCGGCGCCGCCTTCGCCGCCGCCGCCAGCTTCCCCTTCACCCAGACCAGCGACCAGTACACCTCGGTCGCCACCAACATCCTGATCTTCGCCACCGTCGCCCTCGGCCTCAACATCGTCGTCGGCCTCGCCGGCCTGCTCGACCTCGGCTACGTCGCCTTCCTCGGCGTCGGCGCCTACAGCGCCGCCCTGGTCTCCGGCTCCCCCGCCTCGCCGATCCACGTCCAGTTCCCGTTCTGGGCCGCCGTGCTCACCGGCGCCGTCGTCTCCATGGTCTTCGGCGTCGTCATCGGCGCCCCCACCCTGCGACTGCGCGGCGACTACCTCGCCATCGTCACCCTCGGCTTCGGCGAGATCTTCCGCATCACCATGCTCAACCTCAACGGCACCACCGGCCCCAAGATCACCAACGGCTCCAACGGCATCCCCCGAATCCCCGACCTGGAGATCCTCGGCTGGGACCTCGGCAAGCCCAGCACCGTCCTCGGCGTCGAACTCGGCCGGTTCTCCAACTACTACCTGCTGATGCTGCTGGTCACCGCCCTCGTGGTACTGGTCTTCGCCCGCGTCGGCAACTCCCGCATCGGCCGCGCCTGGGTCGCCATCCGCGAGGACGAGACCGCCGCCGAGGCCATGGGCATCAACGGCTTCCGCCTCAAGCTCCTCGCCTTCGCCCTCGGCGCCTGCCTCGCCGGCCTCGCCGGCACCGTCCAGGCCCACGTCAGCTACACCGTCACCCCCGACCAGTACACCTTCGCCGAAGCCCTGCCGCCCAACTCCGCCTTCCTGCTCGCCGCCGTCATCCTCGGCGGCATGGGCACCATCAGCGGCCCCCTCGCCGGCGCCACCCTCCTCTTCCTCATCCCGAAGAAGCTGGAGTTCCTCGCCGACTACCAACTGCTCGCCTTCGGCATCGCCCTCATCGTCCTCATGCGCGTCCGCCCCGAAGGCCTCATCCCCAACCGGCGCCAACAGCTGGAGTTCCACGAGGCCGCCATCCCCGCGCAGCCCACCGGCGACGGCGTCGCCCTCACCAAGGCAGGGGCGTGACCCCCCGATGACCACCACCAACGCCCCCGCAGCCGCCGGCACCGCACCCGCCGCCGCCGACCCCCTGCTCGACGTCTCCGGCGTCACCATGCGCTTCGGCGGCCTCACCGCCGTCAACGACGTCTCCCTCACCGTCGGCCGCGGCGAGATCATCGGCCTCATCGGCCCCAACGGCGCCGGCAAGACCACCTTCTTCAACTGCCTCACCGGCCTCTACGTCCCCACCGAGGGCACCGTCACCTACCAGGGCACCGTCCTGCCCCCCAAACCCCACCTCGTCACCCAGGCCGGCATCGCCCGCACCTTCCAGAACATCCGGCTCTTCGCCAACATGACCGTCCTGGAGAACGTCCAGGTCGGCCGACACAGCCGGATGCGCCAGGGCCTGCTCTCCGCCGTCCTGCGCGGCCCCGGCTACCACCGCTCCGAGGCCGAGAGCCGCGAGAAGGCCATGGAACTCCTGGAGTTCACCGGCCTCGCCGGCAAAGCCGACCACCTCGCCCGCAACCTCCCCTACGGCGAGCAGCGCAAACTGGAGATCGCCCGCGCCCTCGCCTCCGAGCCCGGCCTGCTGCTCCTCGACGAGCCCACCGCCGGCATGAACCCCCAGGAGACCCGCGCCGCCGAGGAACTCGTCTTCGCCATCCGCGACCGGGGCGTCTCCGTCCTCGTCATCGAGCACGACATGCGGTTCATCTTCAACCTCTGCGACCGCACCGCCGTGCTCGTCCAGGGCCAGAAGATCGTCGAGGGCGACCGCGAGACCGTCCAGAGCGACGAACGCGTCATCACCGCCTACCTCGGCGCCCCGCTCGAAGGCACCGCCCCCGTTACGGAGACCGACCAGTGACCGCACTCCTCGAGGTCCAGGACCTCCGCGTCGCCTACGGCAAGATCGAGGCCGTCAAGGGCATCAGCTTCACCGTCAACCGGGGCGAGGTCACCACCCTGATCGGCACCAACGGCGCCGGCAAGACCACCACCCTGCGCACCCTCTCCGGCCTGCTCAAGCCCACCGCCGGCAGCATCACCTTCGACGGCCAGGCCCTCACCACCGTCCCCGCCCACAAGATCGTCGCCCTCGGCCTCGCCCACTCCCCCGAGGGCCGGCACATCTTCCCGCGCATGAGCATCGAGGAGAACCTCCTCCTCGGCGCCTTCCTGCGCAGCGACACCGACGGCATCGCCAGGGACGTCGACCGCGCCTACGGCCTCTTCCCCATCCTCGGCGAGCGCCGCAAGCAGGCCGCCGGCACGCTCTCCGGCGGCGAGCAGCAGATGCTCGCCATGGGACGGGCGCTGATGTCCCGGCCCAAGCTGCTGATGCTCGACGAACCCTCGATGGGCCTCTCACCGCTGATGATGCAGAAGATCATGGCGACCATCGTCGAACTCAAGGCCGACGGCACCACCATCCTGCTCGTCGAGCAGAACGCCCAGGCCGCGCTCTCCCTCTCCGACCGCGGCTACGTCATGGAGACCGGCACCATCGTCCTCCAGGGCACCGGCGCCGACCTCCTGCACGACGAGTCGGTCCGCAAGGCCTACCTCGGCGAGGACTGACCCCGTACGACGAAGGGCCCGGCGCGCCGCCGGGCCCTTCCTCATACGCCACTGCGCTACTCCGCGGGACCCTCGGCCTCCTCGGCCTTCTTGCGGTCCTGCGCCGCGCCCTCCTCGATGACCGCCTCGGCCACCGCCGCCATCGTCATCCGGCGGTCCATCGACGTCTTCTGGATCCACCGGAAGGCGGCCGGCTCGTTCAACCCGAACTTGGTCTGCAGCACGCTCTTCGCCCGGTCCACCAGCTTCCGGGTCTCCAGCCGCTGGGTGAGATCCGCGATCTCCTCCTCCAGCGTCCGCATCTCCGTGTACCGGGAGACCGCCATCTCGATCGCGGGCACCAGGTCGCTCTTGGAGAACGGCTTGACGATGTACGCCATCGCCCCCGCGTCCCGCGCCCGGTCCACCAGCTCCCGCTGCGAGAACGCGGTCAGCATCAGCACCGGCGCCAGGTGCTGCTCATGGATCTGCTCGGCCGCGGACAACCCGTCCAGCACCGGCATCTTCACGTCCAGGATCGCCAGGTCCGGCTTCAGCTCCTGCACCAGCCGGACCGCCGTAGCGCCGTCCCCGGCCTCCCCGACGACGGTGTACCCCTCCTCCTCCAGCATCTCCTTCAGGTCGAGACGGATCAACGCCTCGTCCTCGGCGATCACAATCCGGGTGATCTGGGGCAAATCGGTCTCAAGCGGCTCGGCCTGCTCGTCGGCGGTGCTCACGGGGCTCCTCGTTCCGGCGGGGTACTGCATGCACGAGGGTACCTAGCTGCGCCGGGCGATGCGCGCAGGGTATCCTTCACGGGCGCGACTCGCCGAGTTGGTGGAAGGGCAGACACGATCGCCTCAAAAGCGATTGCCTGAAAGGGCGTGTGGGTTCGAATCCCACACTCGGCACAAGATTTTCCTCGTATTCCCAGGCCGTGGGAAGTTCATCACATCGAGCGGCTCTCGGTAGAACTCCTGACGCAGCCCGCGCCCCCGAAGAGGGTGGCGCACATGACCACGAATTCTGTGCGCGAACAGGCTGTCCACCTCCTTCGCGGAGGTATGGCCAACACCGAGGTGGCCCGCCGGTTCGGCGTCCCGCCCGGCACCGTCGCCTGGTGGAAGCACCAGGACCTCGCCAAGCGCGGGCAGCTTCCCGGCCGGAAGCGATCCACCTGTACTCACTGCTTCGGCGACGCACTCGACCGCCCGGCCTACGCCTACCTCCTCGGCCTCTACCTCGGCGACGGCCACATCACTTGGCCGGAACAGCACCGGAGCCCCAGCCTCTTCATCACCTGCGACGCCAAGTGGCCCGGCATCATCGACTCCGTCGACCAGGCCATGCGCCAAGTGATGCCGCGCAACAGACCCTGTCGGATCCGACGGACGGGCTGCTACGTGGTCAAGCTCTACTCGAAGCACCTGTACTGCTACTTCCCCCAGCACGGCCCCGGCAAGAAGCACGAGCGCACCATAGCCCTGGAGCCCTGGCAGCAGGAGATCGTCGACGCCCACCCCTGGGACTTCCTGCGCGGCCTGATCCACTCCGACGGCTGCCGCATCACCAACTGGGCCACCAGGCGGGTCGACGGCGCCGTCCGCCGCTACGAGTACCCGCGCTACTTCTTCACCAACACCTCGGCCGACATCGTCCGCCTCTTCACCGACACGCTCGACGCCGTCGGCGTGCAGTGGAAGGCCTCGATCCCCCGGCCCACCGGCCAGGTCAACGTCTCCGTCGCCCGTAAGGAGTCCGTGGCGCTCATGGACACCCACATCGGACCCAAGTACTGAGGCCGGCGCGGCCTCCTCCCGGAGGGCCGCGCCGGCGGGGCGGGTCAGTCCAGGGTCCCCACGTGGTGGACGCGGACGAGGTTGGTGGAGCCGGCGAGGCCGGGCGGGGAGCCGGCGGTGATGACGACGATGTCGCCCTTCTGGCAGCGGCCGAGGGAGAGCAGGGCGGCGTCGACCTGCTCGACCATCTCGTCGGTGGTGGGCGCGAAGGGGCCGAGGAAGGTCTCCACGCCCCAGGTGAGGGCGAGTTGGCTGCGGACGGCCGGCTCGTAGGTGAAGGCCAGGACGGGGATCGGCGAGCGGTAGCGGGTCAGGCGGCGGGCGGTGTCGCCCGACTGGGTGAAGGCGATCAGGTACTTGGCGTGCAGGAAGTCGCCGATCTCCGCGGCCGCCCGGGCGACGGCGCCGCCCTGGGTGCGGGGCTTGTTGCTCGGGGTGAGCACCGGCAGTCCGGCGGAGAGGATGTCCTGCTCGGCGGCCTCGATGATCCGCCCCATCGTGCGGACCGTCTCGGACGGGTACTTCCCGACCGAGGTCTCGCCGGAGAGCATCACCGCGTCGGTGCCGTCGAGGACGGCGTTGGCGACGTCGGAGGCCTCGGCGCGGGTGGGCCGGGAGGAGTTGATCATCGAGTCGAGCATCTGGGTCGCCACGATGACCGGCTTGGCGTTCCGCCGGGCCAGTGCGACGGCCCGCTTCTGGACCATCGGCACCTGCTCCAGCGGCATCTCCACACCGAGGTCGCCGCGGGCCACCATGACGCCGTCGAAGCGGTCGACGATGGAGTCGAGGTTCTGCACCGCCTGCGGCTTCTCGATCTTGGCGATGACCGGGACCCGGCGCCCCTCCTCGTCCATCACCCGGTGGACGTCCTCGACGTCCCGCCCGGTGCGGACGAAGGAGAGCGCGACGAGGTCGGCCCCGGCCCGCAGGCCCCAGCGCAGGTCGGCGATGTCCTTCTCGCTGAGCGCGGGCACCGAGACGGCGACCCCGGGGAGGTTGAGGCCCTTGTGGTCGGAGACCAGACCGCCCTCGACGACGGTGCAGCGGACCCGCGGTCCGGTCACCTCGACGACCTCCAGGGCGACCCGGCCGTCGTCGACGAGGATCAGCTCGCCGGCGGTGACGTCCCCGGCGAGCCCGGGGTAGGTGGTGCCGCAGCCGTTCTGGTCTCCCACGACGCCATTGTCGGTGGAGATGGTGAACTCGTCGCCGCGTTCGAGAAGTACCGGGCCCTCGGCGAAGGTTCCGAGGCGGATCTTCGGGCCTTGAAGGTCGACCAGCACGCCGACGCTGCGGCCGGTCTCGTCCGCGGCCTTGCGGACCCGGCGGTAGCGCTCCTCGTGCTCGGAGTGCGAGCCATGGCTCAGATTGAATCGGGCGATGTCCATCCCGGCGTCGACCAGGGACTTGATCTGGTCGTAGGTGTCGGTGGCGGGCCCGAGGGTACAGACGATTTTTGCTCGGCGCATACTGCTGAGAGTAGGCATTACCGGCGCGTAACGTCGATGCGGGTCCGGACAACGGGATGGCCGTTGCCGTAAGGAGAGTTGAACAATCTGACACAACGTCGGACCCGCGTGCGAGAGGTTCCCCGGAGTCGCCCGCGCCCGCTCCTCGATGCGATTCCGTGAAGGTGTGTTCACCTCCCGTTCACCGTCACTTCCGCCGCCGCACGCGGCACGGCGGGACGCTCGTCACCCCGGTGCGATGCCGGGGTCCGGAAGTGGTTCCAACGAGGGGGAAGCGTCCGGCATGAAACGCGGTGTGGTCGGGGTCCTGGTGCTCCTGCTGATGGCCGGCGGCGTGGTGTTCTGGCTGGTGAAGCCGAACGACGATCCGCCCGGCGGCACGACCGGCGGTCCGACCGGCGGGTCGAAGAGTTCGGGCGTCGTGAAGGTCACCGGCACGGTCGGTTCCGAGAAGAAAGCGTTCTTCGACGATCCCAAGGTCCAGGAGGAACTGCGGCAGCAGGGCCTGGAGGTGAGCGCCCAGAGCGCCGGCTCCTGGCAGATGAACGACGTCAAGGACGGCGCGGCGGCCGACTTCGCCTTTCCGGCCAGCCTGCCGCCGGCCGAGGCGATCCAGAAGGACCACGGCATCACGGGCACGCCGGCCCGGCCGTTCTACTCGCCGCTGGTGGTCGTCGCCTACAAGGAGACGGCGGAGATCCTCAAGAACAACGGCCTGGCGGCGCGCAACGACGCCAAGGTCTGGACGCTCACGATGGACAAGTTCACCAGCGCCCTGATGGAGGGCCGCACCTGGGAGCAACTCGCTCCGCAGAACAGGCCTCCGGAGCTCGCGGGGCGCATCTATCTGACCACCACCGACCCGGACAAGTCCTCGTCCGGCGCGCTCTACATCGCGATGGCGTCCTTCCTGCTGAACAACAAGGAAGCGGTGCAGGACGAGGCCACCGCGCAGCGGATCGGCAAGACCCTGAATGAGCCGTTCAACCGGCAGGGCGGGATGCAGTCCTCCACCGAGCAGCCGTTCGCGGACTTCGTCTCCGGCAACGGCCGCCCCCTGGTCCTCGCGTACGAGTCCCAGGCGCTCGAACTGGCGGCGCAGGGCGAGAAGGGCGAGCTGCCGGACAACATGGTGGTGCTCTACCCGGACACCGTGGTCGTCTCCGACCATTCGCTCGTGGCGTTCACCCCGAACGGGAAGAGGCTCGCCGAGGCTCTCGTGAAGGACGAGAAACTCCAGAAGCTGGCGGTCGACCACGGGTTCCGGCCCGCCACGCCGCCGTCGGTCGAGTCCCCGTTCAAGGCGCACGTGGCCGAGCTGAACAACGGTCGCACGAAGAACAACTTCGCGTTCGACCCCGATCTCAACCTGCCGAAGGTCGCGCTGCCCAAGCAGGAGATCCTGCTGAGCCTGATCAAGGCCACGAAGTGACGGGGGACATGGCAAGCACAGTCACCGGAAGGGTGAGGATGAGGAAGAGCGGTGCCCGGCAGCTGGCCGTCGGGCTGGCGCTGCTGGCGGTGACGGCGACGGCGTGCACGTCCTCGGCCGACCCGAAGCCCACGCCGAGCGATCCGACGACCGCGGCGAGCGCCCAGCCCGCGCCGACCGCGCAGCCGGGGGTGCTGCGGATCCTCGCCGGCAGTGAACTCCAGGACATGGCGCCCGTGTTGGAGGAGGCGCAGAAGGCCACCGGGGTGAGCGTGCAGTTCTCCTGGACGGGTTCGCTGGACGGCGCGGACGCCGTCGCCGCGGGCAACACCGACGGCAAGTACGACGCCATCTGGTTCCCGTCGAACCAGTACCTGCACCTGTACGACAAGAGCAAGGAGAAGCTGCTCTCGGAGACGCCGATCATGGCTTCTCCGGTCGCCTTCGGGATCCGCTCTTCGGTGCTCAACGACCTGTCGTGGGGCGACGGTTCGAAGGTGACCTGGGGCAATCTGGCGGAGGCGGCGTCCGGCGGCAAGCTGTCGTACGGCATGGCGGACCCGTCGCGTTCCAACTCGGGCTTCTCGGCGCTGGTCGCGGTCGCCTCGGCGTTCTCGGGAGCGGGGTCGGCGCTGACCGACGCGGACGTGCAGAAGGCGGCGCCGCAGCTCAAGCAGTTCTTCGCCGGGCAGAAGCTGACCTCGGGTTCCTCCGGCTGGCTGGCGCAGGCGTACGCCCGGGCCGAGCAGGGCTCGATCGGGGCGCTGGTGAACTACGAGTCGGTGCTGCTGTCGCTCGACAAGACGCTGCCCGCCGACCAGAAGCTGACCGTGGTCCGCCCGACCGACGGCGTGATCTCCGCGAACTACCCGCTGACCCTGCTGGGTTCGAGCCAGCAGCGGGAGCGGGAGTCGTTCCAGCGGCTGACCGCCTACCTGCTGCAGCCGGAGGTGCAGAAGCGGATCTCGGAGCTGACGCTGCGCCGTCCGATCGCGCCGGGGGTGACTCCGGCGGCCGGGCTGCCGACGGAGCGGGTGCACGAGCTGCCGTTCCCGGGCACCAAGGCGGTGGCGGACGGTCTGCTGTCCGCGTACCAGAACGAGCTGCGCCGGCCGTCGCGGACGGTGTACGTGCTGGACACCTCGGGGTCGATGGCCGGAGCGCGGCTGGCGTCGCTGAAGTCGGCGATGGGTCGGCTGACCGGCTCGGACGATGCCCGGGGGACGCGACGGTTCCGGGACCGCGAGGAGGTCACGCTGATCTCCTTCGCCTCCAAGGTGAAGTCGACGAAGACCCATTCGGTGCCGCCCGGCGGCGCGGCCCAGCAGGAGCTGGCGGCGATCAACGGGGACGTCCAGGGGCTTTCGCCGGACGGCGGGACGGCGGTGTACTCGTCGCTGGAGGAGGCGTACCGGGTGATCGAGCGGCAGCAGGCGACGGCCAAGGACGACCGTTTCACCTCGATCGTGCTGATGACGGACGGGGAGAGCAACGAGGGCGCGTCGGACCAGGACTTCCGGACGTTCCACGGCGGGCTCTCGCCGGCGCAGAAGTCGGTGCCGGTGTTCCCGATCCTGTTCGGCGACGCGGCGAAGGGGCAGTTGCAGGGCATCGCGGACCTGACCGGCGGCAAGCTGTTCGACGGGACGGGCTCGCTGGACGGGGCGTTCGAGGAGATCCGTGGCTACCAGTGACGGTGGCGGCGGGAGTGACGGGTGGAGCCGGGCCTGGGCCTATCTGATGTCCACCCGTCACCTCGTGGCGGGCGGGTCGAGTGTGGCCGTCGGGGCGACCACCTTCCTGCTCCGGGCGCCGACGGCCCTGCCGCCGCTGCTCGCGGTGGGGGCGTACATCGCGACGGTGACGCTGTGGCCGCCGCCCGGCGGGGAGGGGGGCCCGCCGGGGCCGCAGCCGAGGCCGGCTCCGGGGCTCGGGCCGGACCAGGAGACCCCCCGGTCCGGTCCGGGCGATCCGCCGGTGCGCCCGGCCGGGCGCACCCGGCGGGGCCTGGGCCCCGCGCCCGCGCCCGCGCCGGAGGAGGCGGAGGAGGCGAAGCCCCCGGCCGCCCCGTCGGCGGCGCGGATCTGGCCGCAGCTGGAGGAGTTGGCGGCGTTCGTCGGTTCGGCGCCGCTGCCGCCGTCGGCGAATGTGCCGGGTCTGCTGGTGCGGCTGCGCACGGCCGGGCCGGGGCCGACCACGGAGCCGATCGTCCGCCGCCGGCTGCCCCTCGCGGTGGACGGCTATCTGCGGGCGCTGACCTGGCAGCCGTGGGTGCCGGACGGGGCGGATCCGGCGGCCGAACTGGCCCGGGCGGTGGACGAGATGGCCGCTCTGGTCCCGTCGTCCTGACCGCCGGAGCGGCACGGAGCAACACGGAGCAGCACCGAGCAACAGGGAGCGGCACGGAGCGGCAGGTGCGGCCAGGCGGCCGGTCCGGGGTCACCGGGGACCGGCCGCTTCGTCGTGCCGCCGGTCAGGCGTCCAGTACGCCGGGCAGTTCGAGGCGGCGGCGCACGCCCAGTTTGCGGAAGCTGTTGGTGAGGTGGGTCTCGACCGTGCGGACCGCCAGGTGGAGCATGGCGGCGATCTCGGCGTTGGAGTGCCCGGCCGCGGCGAGGCGGCAGATGCGCAGTTCGCTGTCGGTGAGCGCCTCCGCGCCGGCGTGGTCGGCGCGGCCGATGCGGGCGCCGGAGGCGCGCAGCGCTTCCAGGGCGGCGGAGCGGTGGCGGACGGCGCCGAGGCGTTCGGCGCGCCCGGCGGCCTCGCGCAGGGCGCGGCGGGCGGCGCCGCGGCGGCCGCCGTCGCCGAGCAGGCGGCCGTAGGTGATGAGGGCGGGGATGAGTTCGGTGTCGATCTCGGCGGTGCGCAGCAGGTGGACGGCTTCGGTGGCGAGGTCGAGGCCGTGGCGTCCGCCGGTGGCGGCGGCGAGGGCGCGCAGGGCGCGGCCGACGGTGCGGGGGGTGCCCCAGACGCGGGCGAGTCGTAGTTCCTCCTCGGCGAGGGCGACGGCGGGGCCGGGTTCGCCGAGCAGGAGGTGGCATTCGGCGGCGGCGGAGCGCCAGGGGGTGACGATGGGGCTGTGGACCTGGCGTTCGCCCTGGCGGCGGCCGCATTCGAGGAGGTCGGCGAGGGCTTCGGCGGGTTCGCCGGAGGCGAGCCGGAGCAGGCCGCGGGCGTAGAGGTACTCGTTCCACTCCCAGGAGTCCTGGGCGCGGTCGGCGGCGACGGCGCGGGCGAGGCCGTGGGCCTGCCAGAGCCGGCCGGTCTCGACGAGGGCGATGACGCTCTGGGCGACCAGGTGGGCGTTCTGCTGGCCGAGGAGTTCGGCGTAGCGGCCGGGCGCGGTGTCGTCGGTGGTGGGGCCGGGGGCGGAGGTGGTGCCGGTCCACCAGGACTGTCCGGGGGTGGTGTCGGGGAGGCCGGCGCCCCAGGGGCGCAGCCGGGGCAGTCCGGGTGGTCCCCAGGGGGTGGGCTGGAGGAGTGCGGGGGCGGGTGGTGCGGCGGAGGGTGCGGGGGCGGTGAGGGCGTAGTCGTCGAGCAGGGCCTGGTACTCGCCGCGCATGATCCTGGTCTCGGCGCGGACGCTGAGCAGGCATTGGTAGCCGGGGTCGAGGGGGCCGCCGCGGTAGCCGGCGAAGCCGCGGGCGACGATCTCGTCGGCCTGGTCGAGGAGGTCGGCCCATTGGGAGAGGGTGGCGAGGGAGACCAGCAGGTAGGAGCGGCAGAGCGGGTCGACGGGTGCGTCGGCGAGGTCGCGGATGCGTTCGGCGACCTCGGTGGCGGAGAGCAGGCCGCTGGTGGCGTCGAACTCGGTGAGCAGGGAGAAGGCGGGCGGGGCGAGGCGCTGGGGGGTGCGGGTGGCGAGGCGTTGGACGCCTTCGACGACCTGGAGCCAGCTGCGGCCGTCGTGGGCGGCGATCTGGGCGGTGGCGGCCTGGACGGCGTGGAGGACGTCCTCCTGGTCGAGGAAGCGGTGGGCGAGTTCGTCCATGAGTTCGATGGCGGCGGCGGTGTCGCCGCGGGTGGCGAGGACGGCGCCGAGGGTGTTGGCGGCGCGGAAGACGCCTTCGTCGGTCTGCTGGAGGTGGACGGCCTCGGCGAGGTGGCGCAGGCCGACGGTGCGTTCGGCGGGGCCGAGGGTGACTTCGAGGCTGCCGAGTTCGGTGAGCAGCAGGCCGCGTTGGCGGTCGCTGAGGGGTTCGGCGAGGACGCGCCGCAGCAGGGCGGCGGCGTCGGCGGGGTGGTCGGCCTCGGCGGCCTGGCGGGCGGCGCGGCGCAGGGTGTCGGCGGCCCAGCGGGGGGTGGGGGCGGGGGTGAGCAGGAGGTGGCCGGCGACGGTTTCGTCGGGGGCGCCGGTGCGGTGGAGGTGTTCGGCGGCGGCGAGGTGGACCTCGGCGCGGTGGTTGGGGGCGTGGCCGGTGAGGACGGCGTCGGCGAGCAGGGGGTGGGCGAAGCGGGGCCAGCGGCCGGGTCCGGGGGTGTCGAGGTGCTGGTGGAGGGTGAGGTGGGCGAGCCAGCCGGCGAGCCGGCCGGGGTCGGCGGCGGTGAGTTCGGCGAGCAGGGGGACGGGGTCGAGGGGCGGGGTGCCGGGGGCGGGGGCGGTGTCGGCGGCGGGGTGTTCGCTCATCCGGGCGAGGACGCGGGCGACGGTGACGGCCTGGTGGCCGGCGCCGTGCAGCCAGGCGTCGACGGCATCGGCGAAGGCGCCGCCGGGCAGGGCTCCGCAGCGCTCGGGCAGGGCGGCGGGCAGGGCGGCGGGCAGGGCGGCGGGCAGCGCGGCGGGCACACCGGCGCCGCCGTCCCCGTCCGCCGGGTCCACCGGGTCCGCCGGGTCCGCCGGGTCCGCCGGGTCCGCCGCGAGGTCGGCGAGCAGCGCGGTGAGCAGCAGCGGGTTGCCGCCGCTGGCGCGGGCGCAGTCGGCGGCGAGCCCGGCGGGCGTGCCGGGCCCGAGCTGCTGCCGGGCGATCCGGACGGCGGCGGGGGTGCCGAGCGGGGCGAGCCGCAGGGTGGTGGAGAGGTCGGGGGTCAGGTCGCGGGCGAAGCGGCCGGGCGGGGTGTCGAGGGTGGCCTGCCGGTGTTCGGTGGCGATCAGCAGGGCGGGCAGCCGGTCGATGCGGCGGGCGACCTGGCGCAGCCAGCGGCGGGAGGGCTCGTCGGCGAGGTGGATGTCGTCGACGGCGAGGAGCAGCGGGTGGTGGGTGCCGTGGAGGCGGAGCAGGGACCAGAGGGTGCTCTCGGCGGTGTCGGCGTCGGCGCCCCCTGGACCGGAGTCGGAGCCGGCACCGGCGGGATGCGCGGCCGGCGACGGGGCGCCCCACGTGGACCGGCCGTAGGGGCCGGCGGGGGTCGGGCCGGTGTCGAAGAGCTGGCGGGCTGCCGCGTAGGGGGTGGCGGTCTCCTCGGTGGAACAGCGGGCGCGCAGCACGATGGTGCCCTCGGCGGCCGCGCGGCGGGCGGCCTCGGCGAGCAGCGCGGTGCGGCCGGTGCCGGTGGCGCCGGTGATCAGCAGGACGTGCCCGGTGCCGCGGCGGGCGGCGGCGGCCCGGCCGGCGATCTGCCGCAGCTGTGGTTCGCGTTCCGCGAGGTGGGTGGACGTGGTGGTGCTCATCCCCGGTTTCCCCTCTCTCCCCTTCTGCCCTTCCCGGCCGCCTGTCGGTGTCCGATCGGGCAGTATCCGCCGTTGTACCGGGAAATCGGCTTGACGTGCTAACCACGCGTTACTGGTGAGTCCGGTTCTCGCCGTGATGTGAGGGGCCCGTGTGAACACGCGTGTCGCGGTGGAAGGGCCCGGTGGGGCGCTTTCCGGCGGCGGCGCGGGCAGGCCCGCCGCCCTGTTGACCGCCTGCGGAGCCCGATGGGTTGCCCCCGCCTTTCGGCGGGGACTGCCCGGCGGGTCCGATCTCGTGGTGGACCACGATGGCCGGGAGCCTGCCCCGGCGGGAAGCATGGTGGGAGTTTCCGGGGCACGGGCAGCGCTCCCGGATCGCCGTCGAAACGGCCGGCCGTCCCGGGTGGGGCGCAACGCCCCGAGGTCCGGGGTCCGCCGGGTGGCCGGGCCGGCTTCTCCAGGAGGGGGCCAGATTTGACTGTTCTGCACACCGAGTACGACCGCCGTGGTACGGCGGTGCGGGCTTCGGCGTCCGCCACGCGTACGGTGCCGCCACAGCGACCGGTGACGTCCCGCGCGGTCGCCGTGGCCGGGCAGGTGTCGGGTGCGGCCGCGACGGCGGCCGCCCATCCTCAGGCGTCCGCCGCCGGTGCCGTCCGCGGTACGGCGGGGGCGGCCCGGCCGATCGCCGCCGCACCGGCCCGCACCTCGACGGTGCCGGTCGCCGTCCAGGCCGCCGATCCGCTCTCCCGGGCGGGTGCGGAGGCGCAGTTGCGCCGCTTCCCGGGGGTCGCGGTGGTGGACCCGACGGGTGCGGCCACCCCGGGCACGGTCACCGTGCTGGTCGCCGAGTCGGCCGACGCGGCCGCGACGGCGGCGCTGCGCCGACTGGTGCGCGGCGCCGGGCAGCGGGTGGTGCTGGTGGTCGAGCGGCTGCGCGAGACCGAGTTGATGGAGGCCGTCGAGTGCGGGGTGGCGGCGATCCTGTGGCGCCGGGAGGCGACGCCGGAGCGGCTGGGCCGGGCGGTGCTGGCTGCGGCCCGGGGCGACGGTGACCTGCCGGCGGATCTTCAGGGGCGGCTGATCGCCCAGGTGGGCCGGTTGCAGCGGTCCGTGCAGGGCATGCCGGGGCAGGCCCCGACGGGCCTGTCGGAGCGGGAGTCGGATGTGCTGCGGCTGGTCGCGGAGGGGTGGGACACCGGGGAGATCGCGGCCCGGCTGTCGTACTCGGAGCGGACGGTCAAGAACGTGCTGCACGGTCTGACCACCCGTCTGCAGCTGCGCAACCGGGCGCACGCGGTGGCCCACGCGGTCCGCGAGGGGTACATCTAGGAGCGGCGCGGCGGGCGGGCAGGTGAGCGTACGGCACCTGCCCGCCCGCGTCATGAACGAGTCGCCAAGATCTCACCTGCTGGAAAGGTCCGGGGGCTATCCATCGGGGTGACCGCACGGCAGACTTCTACGCGCGTTCCTCTACGCGCGTCACCCTTGACGGTCCGTTCGCAGTCCCCACCCGGGAGAGCTTCCAATGCCCCTGAACCGCCGTGACTTCGTCACCCGGTCCGCCGCCACCGCCGCCGGCGCCGCCCTCGCGAGCGGCACCGCCCTCGCCGCCGCCACCCCCGCCGCGGCGGCCGGACCGGACGAGGCCCGCGCCAAGGGCCGGACCAAGCGCCAGGCCTTCACCGTGATGGGCACCACCGACCTGCACGGCCGGGTGCTCAACTGGGACTACTTCACCGACGCGGTCTACGCCGACAAGGCGCACAACGAGGTCGGCCTGGCCAAGATCTCCACGCTCGCCAAGCAGGTGCGCGAGGAGAAGGGCTGGGACCGCTGCCTGCTCATCGACGCCGGTGACACCATCCAGGGCACCCAGCTGACGTACTACTACGCCCGGATCGAGCCGATCGCCACCGAGGCCGACACCGCGCCCGAGCACCCGATGGCGCTCGCCATGAACACCATGGAGTACACCGCCGCCGCGCTCGGCAACCACGAGTTCAACTACGGTATCGACACCCTGCGCGCCTACGAGGAGCAGCTGGACTTCCCGCTGCTGGGCGCCAACGCGCTGAACGCCCGCAACGACAAGCCGGCCTTCCCGCCGTACGTGATCCGCAAGCTGAAGCTGGACAACGGCCCGGCCCTCAAGGTCGGCATCGTCGGCCTGACCAACCCGGGCATCGCGATCTGGGACAAGGCCAACGTCGCCGGCAAGATGACCTTCCCGGGCATCGTCGAGACCGCGAGGACCTGGGTGCCGAAGGTCAAGGCCGCCGGCGCGGACGTCGTCGTGGTCGCCTGCCACTCCGGCATGGACGAGGCCACCTCCTACGGCGACCAGCTGCCCTGGCCGGAGAACGTCTCGGTGGCGCTGGCCGAGCAGGTGCCGGGCATCGACGCCGTCCTGGTGGGCCACGCGCACAAGGAGATCGCGCAGCGCCTGGTCGTCAACAAGCAGACCGGCAGGACCGTCGTGCTCTCCGAGCCGCTGTGCTGGGGACAGCGCCTGACCTGCTTCGACTTCGAGGTCGAGTTCGACAAGGGCGCCTGGAAGGTCGTCTCGCTCTCCTCCCGGGTGCTGAACTCCAACACCGTCCCGGAGGACCCGGAGATCGTCGACCTGATGACCGACCAGCACAAGAAGGTCGTCGCCTACGTCAACCAGGTCATCGGCACCGCCAAGATCGAACTGTCCATCGCCGACGCGCCGTTCAAGGACACCCCGATCATCGACCTGATCGGCAGGGTCCAGGCCGACGTGGTCCGCGCCGCGCTGGCCGGCGGCCAGTACGCCAAGCTGCCGGTGCTCGCCCAGGCCGCGCCGTTCAACCGCACCGCGGTGATCCCGTCCGGCCAGGTCAAGCTGCGTGACGCGGCCGGCCTGTACATCTACGAGAACACCCTGGAGGCCCGCATCCTGACGGGTGCCCAGATCAAGGACTACCTGGAGTTCTCGGCGAAGTACTACGCCCAGCTGGCCCCGGGCGCGCCGGTCGACAGGGCCACGCTGACCAACGCGCAGAACACCCCGGACTACAACTACGACGCGGTGTACGGCGTCTCGTACGACATCGACATCGCCCAGCCGGTGGGCTCGCGGATCGTCAACCTCTCCTTCGAGGGCAAGCCGATCGACCCGAGCGCCCAGTTCGTCCTCGCGGTCAACAACTACCGCGCCAACGGCGGCGGCAACTTCCCGCACGTCGCGGCCGCCCAGAAGCTGTGGGCCAACTCGGACGAGATCCGCAACGCGATGATCACCTGGGTGAAGGAGAAGGGCATCATCGACCCGGCGGACTTCTACACCGAGTCCTGGCGCCTGGTCCGGGCCGGCCGGCCGGTCTTCTGACCGGACCGAGCCGCCCACCGCACCACCACCGACCGCCCCCGGGGCCCACGCCCCGGGGCCGGTCCCCTTCCGGCTAGCCTGACGGCATGCGGACCATCGCCGTCTGGCCCCTGGACGGGCCGCCGCCGGAGAACGTGCCGGCCGAGTTCCACGCCCCCTGCGCCCGGGTCGGCCGGGACCTGCGGCACCTGCCCGCCGGCGACCGGCTCCCGGCCGGCGTCCGCTGGGAGCTCTCCGAGGAGGGCTACAGCGGCTTCCTCCTCGGGCTGGGAACCGCCCGGGGCCCGCTGTTCACCCGCGAGACGGACCCCTACCTCCCGCCCGGCCTGCTCACCGCGTACATCGCCGAGCAGGTGCAGGACCATCTGACCGGCTACGAGTTCGTCCAGTGGCCGGCCTGCCCCGGTCACACCCACCCGATGGCGCCGGCCCCGGCCGGGACGCGCGGCTGGTGGCACTGCCGGCGGTCGGGCCGCCCCCTCGCCCGGATCGGCGACCTGGCCGCGACGCCCTGAGGCCCGCTACCGCAGGCCGGCCAGCTCCCCCATCGCCTCCCGCTCGATCCGCGCCAGCTCCCCCAGCAGCCGGCCGGCCCGCTCCAGTGGCGCCGGGTCCCCGGACTCCCCTGCCGTGGCGACCAGTTCGGCCACCTCGGTCCAGCCCGCCGCGGCCTCGGCGTAGAGCTCCCGGGCGGTGCGGACCCGGGCGTCGTCGAGCAGGTCGGCGCACTCGCCGAGGAAGTCCCGGTAGAGGTTGCGGAACAGCGCGCCGCCGGTGCCGGCCAGCTCCATCATCCGCGCGGCCTGCGGCAGTTGGCGTTCGGGCTGCTCGGCCCGGGTGAGCCAGCCCGGCACCAGGGCGGCGGCCTTCTCGATGCCGCGGCAGCCGAGGTTGGCGATCGGCGGACGCAGGAAGGCCTCCGCGCACTCGGCCAGCGCCGGAGCCAGCAGCCGCCGGATGTCCGGGAGTTCCGCGTGCCGGACGAGCGTGAAGGAGCGGTTGCGGGCGGTCATCGGGCCCCGTTCGGCGCGGGCCGCCGCGAGCGAGGCCAGACCGGTGGTGACCGCACCGCCCTGCTGCGCGGTGTCCACCAGGTGCGCGTGGTGCGCGTCGTAGCCGCGCATCGCGACCACGTGCCCGCCGAAGTGGACCCTGGAGGTGAAGTACTCCAGGTGGTAGCTGTCCAGTTGGAGCCCGACCGGACGCCCGGCGTCCAGTTCGACGGCCACGTTCTGCCAAGCCCGGCGGGCGGAGGCGGTCTCCCGGACGTCCAGCTCCAGCCCGAGCCGGGCGGCCAGGGTGCGGGTCAGCTCGAAGGGCTTGACCCGGCCGCCGAGGAAGGGGAAGTCCAGCCCCTTGCCGTCCCAGTAGACGAACGACAGCCCGGCGCCCAGCCCGAACAGCATCGGCTCGGACAGCTCGACGCCCTCGTGGCGCAGCAGCACGCCGAGCGCCGTCGTCTCGCAGTGCTTCCCTTCGTACGACTCCGTCATGCCGTCTCCTCCGTCCGCTCCTCGACCCGGACCACCAGCCGGGTCGTCCACTCCTCCGCCGGGGCCTCGCCCGGCCCGACCAGGTACGCCTCCCGGACCGGCGCCAGCGGGCGCAGCCCGCGCTCGTGCACGGCGGCCAGCAAGGCGTGGTAGGCGAGCGGCAGTTGGGCGTACGGGCCGTGGTGCACCGTCTCCACCACCGGTCCGCCGGACAGCACCTCCCGCTCCAGGCCGTCCACCTCGCCCGCCTCGGCGCCGATCGCGATCCGCATCCCCTCGGCGAGGTCCAGCGGGAACAGCCCCCACAGCGGCGGCCGCCACGGCGTGCCGTCCAGGCCCGCCAGCAGCGCGCCGACGCACGCGCCGGTCCGCTCGGCCAGCTCGCCCGGCCCGGCCACCGCCCGCACGACGGCCAGCCGCCGCTGCGGCTCCCGCCCGAGGGTGATCTCGTACCCGGGCAGTCCGCCGCCCTCCGCGAGGCGTTCCAGCAGCTCCAGGCGGGCCCGGTCGCGGGTGATCCGCTCGGCGACCCGGTCGCGTTCGGCGCGCAGCAGGCGGGCCCGCTCCGGCTCGGCGGCCGCCAGGGTCGCGGCGATCACCGCGAGCGGCACGTCGAGTTCGCGCAGCAGGGCGACGGTGAGCGCGTCGCGGGCCTGGGCGGGGACGTAGTAGCGGTAGCCGGTGGCGGGGTCGACCCGGGCCGGTGGCAGCAGGCCGGTGTCGTCGTAGTGGCGGAGCTGTTTGACGCTCAGTCGGCAGAGGCGGGCGAAGCGCCCGATGGTGAGGAAGTCGTCCTGGTCTCGCACGGGCCCATGGTGGACCCTCCCGCCGTGGGAGGGTCCACCGCGGTCCGCGGTCCGCGGTCGGCCGCCGCCGCCGGCCTCCGCCGCCGGCCTCCGCTGCCGACCGCCGACCGACCCTGCCGGCCCGCGAGACGCTGGGACATCTTTCCGAGACAGCAGGATATTCAGCCGCGCGCGCGGCCTGCCTACCGTTGATCACGTCACCGAGCACGACCTTCCGAGAAGGAGCAGTCCCATGCGCGCAGTCGTCCAGAAGTCCTTCGGCGGCCCCGAGGTCCTGGAGCTCGTCGAGACCGAGCGGCCCACCCCGCTCGGCGGCGAGGTCCTGGTCCGCGTCCACGCCAGCGGCGTCAACCCGGTGGACGCGGCGGTCCGTTCGGGCGCGTTCCCGCTGCTCGGCGAGCCCCCGTTCGGGATCGGCTGGGACATCTCCGGCGTGGTCGAGCAGGCCGGTCCGGGCGCCCGGTTCAAGGCCGGCGACGAGGTGTTCGGGCTGCCGTTCTTCCCGCGCGCCGCGACCGGCTACGCCGAGTACGTCGCGGTGCCCTCCCGCCAGGTGGCCCGCAAGCCCGCCTCGCTGGACCACGTGCAGGCCGCCGCCCTGCCGCTGGCCGCGCTGACCGCCTGGCAGGGCCTGGTGGACGCGGCCCGGCTGGCCGAGGGGCAGCGGGTGCTGATCCACCGGGCGGCGGGCGGCGTCGGCCACCTCGCCGTGCAGATCGCCAAGGCGCGCGGCGCGCACGTGACCGCGCTGGCGAGCGAGCCGAAGCACGCGTTCCTGCGCTCGCTGGGCGCCGACGAGGTGCTCGACCACCGCGAGGAGGGCTTCCTGGAGCGGGTCGGGCAGGTGGACGTGGTGTTCGACTCCTCCTCGCAGGGCACCGCCTCGCTCGCGGTGCTGCCCGAGGGCGGCGTGCTGGTCTCGATCATGGAGCACTGGAACACCGAGCTGGCCGCCGAGGTCGAGGCCGCCGGGCGGCGGTTCGCGGGCATCTCGGTGGAGCCGGACTACGCCTCGCTGGAGGCGATCGCCCGGCTGGTGGACGAGGGCCGGATCCGCCCGCACATCGCCCGGACCTTCCCGCTGGAGGAGGCCGGCCAGGCGCACGAGCTGATCGCCACCGGCCGCACCCAGGGCAAGATCGTCCTGACCGTCGGCTGAAGTTCCGTAGGGTGGCCCGGGAACGGCGACCAGGGAGGGTCCGTGGACATCCTGACCGAGGCACTGAGTTCGATGCGCACGGGGCAGCCCGCCTCCGTCCGCACCGAGGGGCGGGCCCCGTGGGGGCTGCGGCTGCCCCCGGTCGCCGGCGCCGGGTTCCATGTGGTGCTGTACGGGACGTGCTGGCTGGTGCCGCTGGAGGAGGAGGGGGCGCCGATCGCGCTCAGCCCGGGGGACGTGGTGTTCCTGCGGGACGGCCGCGGCCACATCCTCGCCGACCAGCCGGGCACCCCGGCCGTCCCCGAGCAGCCCTCGCACTTCCGGCCGTCCCTGCCGATCGGCACCGTCTCGATCGGCGGGGACGGGCCGCGCACCAGCCTGCTGTGCGGCAACTACCACCTCGACCAGGCCCGCCCGCACCCGCTGGTGCGGCAGCTGCCGGAGATCGTCCACCTGCAGACCCGGCACGGCCGGCACCCGGAGCTGAGCGCGGCCGTCCAGCTGCTCGGCGCCGAGCTGGAGAACCCGCGGATCGGTTCGGCCGGCATCGTCCCGGCGCTGATCGACTCGCTGCTGCTGTACATCCTGCGGGCGTGGTTCGAGGAGCAGCCGCCCGCCACCGCGGCGGGCTGGGCGGCGGCGCTCGGCGACTCGGCGGTGGCCCCGGCGCTCACCGCGATCCACGGGGCGCCCTCGGCGGGGTGGACGGTGGAGTCGCTCGCCGCCCGGGCCGGGCTCTCCCGGGCGGCGTTCGCCCGCCGTTTCACCACCCTGGTCGGCGAGCCGCCGATGGCCTATCTGACCCGCTGGCGGATGACCACCGCGGCCCGGCTGCTGCGCGAGTCCGAGGCCCCGCTGACCACCGTCGCCGCGCAGACCGGCTACGGCTCGGAGTACGCCTTCGCGAAGGCGTTCAAGCGGGAGTTCGGCCTGCCCCCCGGCGGCTACCGCCGCGACGCCCGGGCCGCCTGAGCGCCCGTCGGCCCGCCACCCCGCGGCCGGAGTGGGAAGTCGGCCTGGCCGACTTCCCACTCCACTCCCCCGCGGGAGGCGCCCTCAGCCCTTGGCGACCGCCTCGCGGACCGCCGGGGCGATCTCGTTCGCCCAGCGGCCGAGGGCGAGCGGATCGGGCGAGCCCTGGTCGGCGGCGAAGAGCGTGAAGCCGGAGGCGCCGTGCTCCAGCACCGCGCCGGTCAGCTCGGCCACCCACTGGTCCACCGAGCCGCCGAGCCAGGTCCGCTCGCCGTCCCGCGTGTCGGCGAGCGGGCGGTCGGTGATCCGGCCCGGGAGGTTGTAGACGGTGCGGATCTCGCGCGGGTCGCGTCCGACGGCGGCGGCCGCCTCGTCGACGACCGGCCGCGAGGTGCGGTAGCGCTCGCTGAGCCAGTCCGCCGCGTGGCCGGGGATCCAGCCGTCGGCGACCCGGCCGGTGACGGCCAGCGACTTGCGGCCGTTGGAGCCCGTCCACACCGGCGGGGCGGCCACCGGCGCGGGCTCGATCCGCCGGACCCGGTAGTGCCTGCCCTCGTGGGTGACCGGCTCGCCGCCGCCGGACAGCCGCTTGACCAGGACGATCGCCTCCTCGAAGGCCTCCACCGCCTCGCCCGGGGCGAGCCGCTGCACGCCCAGGTCGGCGATCCGGTCCCAGAGCCCGCCGGCGCCCATGCCCAGCACCACCCGCCCGCCGGACAGCGCGGAGAGCGAGGTGACCGCCCGGGCCAGCAGCGGTGCGGGCCGGCTCGGCAGGTTGGTGACGTTGGCGAAGCCGCTGATCCGCTCGGTGCGCCCGAGCAGGAACCCGAGCGCGGCATAGGCGTCGACCCGCCCGCCGAAGTAGGGGTGGTCGGACAGGGAGAAGTGGTCCAGCCCGTCCCGGTCGGCCTGCTGGACGACGCTCAGCAGCTGCCCGGTGTCGGCCAGGTCCCCCGGCGCACCGAATCCGAAGACGACGTTCTCGTTCCCGACGGCCATCGTGTTCCCCTTCGCTCGTTCCGGGTTCTCAGGCGACGTTGAAGAGCTCGGCGAACCGGCCGGTGAACAGGTCGGTCCCCTTGTGCTCCACCACGGTCGCGATCGATGCCATCACCGGCCCGTCGGGGCCGGGCAGTTGGCCGACCCCGCCGCGCGGGCCCAGCGGTACCAGCATGAACGGGTGGGCCGACGGCCGGTAGTGCGCCTCGGCGGGCTCGCCGCGCAGTTGGGCGGCGATGTTCCTGACGGCCACCTCGGCGTGCTGGAGCGCGACGCCGGCCATCTTGGGCTCCTCGATGGCGGTGAGGTCGCCGACCGCGTAGACGTGCGGGTGGGCGTCCAGGGCGAGCGTGGCGCCGACCCGGACCTGCCCCTGCGCGGTGCGCTCGACGAGCCGGCCGTCGGCGAGGTAGTCGCTGTTGATCCGCACGCCGTGGGCGCGGAACCAGAGGTCGGCGGTGAGCTCCTCGCCGCTCTCCAGCGCGACGGTGAAGGTTCCCGCCCGGCCCGGCGCGACGGCGGGGTCGGCGGCCAGGCGCGTGCCGAGCCGCACGATGACGCCCAACGCGTCCAGCTGGCGGTGGAGTTCCTCGCGCAGCTCGGGCAGCAGGGCGGGCACCAGCCGGTCGGCCGGGTCGACGACGGTCACCTGCTTCTGCGGCCAGACCTCCTTGATCTCCCCGGCCAGCTCCAGGCCGACCGGCCCGCCGCCGGTGATCAGCACCCGGTCCGCGCCGGCGAGTTCCTTGTGGGTGGCGCGCAGCTGGTCGAGCGCCTCGGCCCGGGAGTCGGCGACCGGCTTGGCGGGGTAGGCGTAGCTGGAGCCGGTGGCGAGCACCAGGTAGTCGGCCTCCACGCGCCGCCCGGAGGCGAGGGTGACGCCGCCCGGGTCGGCCGAGACCACCCGGTCGCGGATCACCTCGCCGCGCGCGAGCAGGGTCTCGTACCCGAAGAAGATGGCGCCCGCCCAGTCCGGCCGGGCCAGGGCGCGCAGCGATCCGGCGGAGTTGACGAAGGCGTCGCGCGGGTCGATGAGGACGACGTCGGCCTCGGCGTCCAGCGCCTTGGCGACCGCGGACCCCCCGTAACCCCCGCCGACCACGACAACGGTACGACTCATGTTCTCTTGCCCCCAAAGCAGAAAAGAGTTGAAGTTCGCGCTACGAACATATTAGTTCGTTTCGCGAACTGCAACCCTTTGCGCAGGATCAGCCCGGCTCGCCGAAGACCGGCGGCGCCTCGTTGTCCAGCACGACCCGCCCGAGCAGCCCGGCCAGCGCCTCCCGCTCCGGCGCGGAGAGCCCGGCCGGCAGTCCGTCGATCCGCCGGCAGGTCTCCGCATGGAACCGCTCCGCCAGCACCGCCCCCTCGGCCGTCAGCGCGACCCGCACCGCCCGCGCGTCCGCCTCGCAACTCGCCCGCCGCACCAGCCCGTTGCGCTCACTGCGGTCCACCAGCCCGGTCAGGCTCGACTTGGCCAGCCGCAACATCCCCCCGAGCTCCCCCATCACGTACGACCGCCCCATCAGCACACACAGCAACTGCCCCTGCTGCGGCGTCAGCCCGTACTCACGCGCCGACTCGGCATACACCGCGTCCACCAGGAACGCCGCCCGCACCAGCGCCCCGACGACCCCGATCGCGCCATCCTCGCTCTTGTCCACCCAGCCAGCCTAACAGCCACAATTCGTGCCACGAACTACCTGCACGGTGAACCGGGCCGGGTGAGAAAATGGCCGTATGACCGGGTTCCGGATCCCCGAACGGCACGCCCAGCTGCTGGCATACGCACAGAGCCTCACCCCGCCGTCGGGCTGGAAGGTCGAGGTCTCCGGCGACGAGATCATCATGACCGCCGGCCCATCGGTGATCCACCAGCGCAACCTGCTGGTCGTCCGCCGCCGGTTCGACGCCAACTGCCCGGCCGAGCTGATGCCCAGCGAGAACACCGACCTCGCCTCGCCCCGCACCGGCAAACTCCGCAACCCGGACCTGACCTACATCCCGCTCGACACCGTCGAGCTCGGCGGCAACCGGGTGCCCGCCGAGCTGGCCGCGATCGCGGTCGAGATCGTCTCACCCTCCAACCCGGAGAACGACCTGGTCGGCAAGGTCCGCGACTACCCGCAGATGGCGATCCCGCTCTACCTGGTGATCGACCCGCGCGAGGGCACCCTCACCCTGCACTCCGAGCCCGGCGGCACCACGTACCACCAGCGGTGGACCGGGAAGTTCGGCGACGGCGTGCCGATCCCGGCCCCGTTCTCCTTCGAGCTCGCGACCGCCGAGCTGCTCCGCTACCCCGCCTAGGCCTTCTCGGCGACGGCGGCCCAGATGCCGACCTGGGAGTCGGTGGGCTGCTCGGGGGTGTCGGGGCGCCAGAGGGGGGCGGTGACCAGGCCGGGGGCGGCGAGGTCGAGGCCGTCGAAGAAGCGCAGCACCTGCTCGCGGCTGCGCATGGTCAGCTGGGCGGAGGCGCTGCGGTAGACGGCGGGGCCGCGGCCGGCCTCGGTGGTCGGGGTGAAGTCGAGGGTGCCGTGCGAGAGGACGAGGCGGCTGCCGGACGGCAGGGCGTCCACCAGGGTGCGCACGATGCCGTACGGGTCGTCCTGCTCGTCGATGAAGTGCAGGACGGCGACGAGCAGCAGCGCCACCGGCTCGCCGGAGTCCAGTGCCCGCCGGACCTCGGGGGTGGCCAGGATCGCGGCCGGGTCGCGCAGGTCGGCCTGGACCACCGAGGTGCTCTCCGGGGTGGTGCCGCTCAGCAGGGCGCGGCCGTGCACCAGCACGATCGGGTCGTTGTCGAGGTAGACCACCCGCGCGTCCGGCCGCACCCGCTGGGCGACCTCGTGGGTGTTCCCGGCGCTGGGGATGCCGGTGCCGATGTCGACGAACTGCCGGATGCCCTGGCCGGCGAGGTGGCGCACCGCGCGACCGAGGAAGGCCCGGTTGGCCAGCGCGCTGATCCGCACCATCGGGCTGATGGAGAGCACCCGCTCCGCGGCCTCGCGGTCGGCCGGGAAGTTGTCCTTGCCGCCGATGTAGTAGTCGTACATCCGGGCGGGGTGCGGGATCTCGGGGCGCAGGTCGGCGGGCGGCCGCGCCTCGTCCTCCTCGCCCCCGACGAGCCACTCCCGGCCGATCTCCTGAAACCCGGTCACCTCTGCCACCCCTTCGGTCCGTTCCGATCACACGGTCGAAAACAGTCCCCACACGATCCGACAAGGCGCAGCATAGGGCAGCCCCGGCGACCATCCGGAACCCGGCCGTCCCCTCCGCTCTCGGGGGGACGGCCGGGCCCGCGTCAGAACGGGAAGCGGCTGCGCCCGTGCTGGATCGAGATCCACTTCACCGTGGTGAACGCGTCGACCGTGGCGTCGCCGTTCAGCCGGCCCACGCCCGAGTTCTTCTCGCCGCCGAAGGGCACCACCGGCTCGTCCGCGATGGTCCCGTCGTTGACGTGGATCATGCCGGTCTCGATCCGCTGCGCGACCCGCACACCGCGCTCCACGTCGCCCGTGTGGACGGCGCCGCTGAGACCGAACGGCGTGTCGTTGGCGATCCGCACCGCCTCGTCCTCGCCGTCGAACGGGACGACCAGCACGACCGGTCCGAACAGCTCGTGCCGCAGGATCGGCGCGTCGGCCGGCAGGTCGCCGAGCACCACGGGCTCCATCAGGCTGCCCGTGGTGGTGCCGCGCAGCAGCGCGGTGGCGCCGGCGGCGATCGCCTGGTCGACCTGCGCGGTGAGGGCGTCGGCCTGGACGGGGTTGATCAGCGGGCCGAGGTGGGTGGCCGGGTCCCGGGGGTCGCCGACCTTGAGGGTGGCGACCTTGGCGACGAACTTACGGGTGAACTCCTCGGCCACAGCGCGGTCGACCAGCACCCGGTTGGCGGCCATGCAGACCTGCCCCTGGTGGACGAAGCGGCTGAACACGGCCGCGTCCACCGCGTAGTCGAGGTCGGCGTCGTCCAGCACGATCAGCGCGCTGTTGCCGCCCAGCTCCAGGACCGTGCGCTTGAAGTGCGAGGCGGCGACGGTGGCGACGTGCCGGCCGACCTTGTCGGAGCCGGTGAAGGAGATCACCTTGGGGACCGGGTGCTCGATGAACGCGTCGCCGATCTCGGCGATGTCGGTGACCACCACGTTCAGCAGGCCGGCCGGCAGGCCCGCCTCCTCGAAGATCTTGGCGATCAGGGTGCCGCCGACCACCGGGGTCTCCTGGTGCGGCTTGAGCACCACGCCGTTGCCGAGCGCCAGCGCCGGGGCGACCGCCTTCATCGACAGGAACAGCGGGAAGTTGAACGGGCTGATCACCCCGACGACGCCGACCGGCAGCCGGTAGAGCCGGTTCTCCTTGCCGTCCACCGGGGAGGGCAGCAGCCGGCCCTCGGCGCGCAGCGACAGCTGCATCGCCTCGCGCAGCATGTCCTTGGTGAGCGAGAGCTCGAACCAGGCCTTGACGGCGGTGCCGCCGAGCTCGGTCATGATGTCGCGGGTGATCTCCTGCTCGCGGTCCTCCAGGATCCGCAGCGCGCGCTCGAAGACCAGCCGGCGGGTGTAGGGGTTGGTGGCCGCCCACTCCTTCTGCGCCAGCGCCGCGGCCCGGTAGGCCTGGTCGACCTCCTCGACGGTGGCGACGGTGATGGCGGCGATCTTGTCACCGGTGTAGGGATCGACGTCGACGATGTCCCAGGAGCCACTGCCCTCGCGCCACTCGCCGTCGATGTACTGCAGCGCCAACTCGGAAAGGTACGACATCTGATCCCTCTCATTCCTACGGGAACGCACGAACCTCGTTCGCGGTCGTTCGCGATCAGATCTGATCGGGGCTCATCGTACTTATCCGTCAGAGCTCTTGGCGTACGGAGCGAAGAAGTTCTCGTGTCCGCTCGGGGGAGAGGCTGTCCGCCACCAGACCGTCCATCGCGCCCGCGTACTCGGCGACCTCCGCCGGTTTGTCCAGGTACAGGGCGGTGGTGAACTGCTCCAGGTACACGATGTCCGGCAGTTCCTGCTCGTCGAAGGCCAGCACCGAGAACGCCCCGCCCTCCGCGCGCAGCCCGCCGAAGCCCAGCGGCATCACCTGCAGCTCGACGTTCGGCAGCTCGGTCAGCTCCAGCAGCCGGTCGACCTGCGCCCGCATCAGCTCCGGCCCGCCCCAGGGCCGGCGCAGCACGGCCTCGTCCAGCACCGCGACCAGCCGCGGCGCCCGCTCCGCGGTCAGCACCTCCTGGCGCTTGAGCCGCACCTCCACCCGCCGCTCGATCTCGGCCGGCTCGGTGACGTGCCCGCCGTGGGTGATCACGGCCCGCGCGTAATCGGGGGTCTGCAGCAGCCCGTGGACGAACTGCACCTCGTAGCTGCGGATCTCGGTGGCGGCCTCCTCCAGGCCCAGGTAGTTCTGGAACCAGCCCGGCAGGACGTCCCCGTAGCCGTGCCACCAGGACGTCGCGTTGGCCGCCCGCACCAGCCCCAGCACCGAGGCCCGCTCCGGGTCCGCGTCGACCCCGTACAGCGTCAGCAGGTCGGCGACGTCGCGCTCCTTGAAGCCGACCCGGCCGAGCTCCATCCGGCTGATCTTCGACTCGGAGGCCCGGATGGAGTACCCGGCCTCCTCCCGGCTGACGCCGCGGGCCTCCCGGAGCCTTCGCAGTTGCGACCCCAGCAGCAGACGCCGCACGGTGGCACCACCACCCGCCTGAGTCGCACCCATCGCCTCAACCCTCCGCACCTCGCGCAGCCCCCCGGCCGTCGGCCGCAGTCTTCCATCAGGGACCGACAAACAACAGTCCTCGGAACGCCCTCGGCGGAGTCGCCCGACCTCCGCCCACCCTTGGCGGAGCCGCCCGGACGACCGGCGTCCGGATACGCGCGGTAGCCACCCGGTAGCTCCCCGAACGCACTCTAGTCCCCCGCCGTCGCCATGGACATCCCCAGCCCCCGTCGGACGCCCCGCACCGATGCAACTTGGCCATCGGCGCCACCGGTTGACGCCGGCCCCGCGGTGCGCCATGCGGCCCTCGGCGGGTCCGCGCCGTGCGGCCCTCGCCGGCCCCGCGCCCGGGCCCGGAAAACGCGAAAGGCGCCTGCCCCCAAACTGGTCGGGGATGTGGGCAGGCGCCATGGACCGCGGTGGCCCGGCGACGCTGACGGGGTGCGGCTCGGTACGACCCGGCGATGCGGCGCCGGGCTACCTGGACCGGATCAGACCACCAGCGGGCGGTCCGTCGGCCGGATCGGGGCGGGCAGCGGGGTCTTGCCGCCCAGGTACGTGTCGGCCGCCGCGGCGGCCGAGCGGCCCTCCGCGATGGCCCAGACGATCAGGGACTGGCCTCGTCCGGCGTCACCGCAGACGTAGACGCCATCGACGTTGGTGGCGAAGCGGCCGTCCCGGGCCACATTACCGCGTGCGTCGAGGTCCACGCCCAGCTGCTCCACCAGACCGTTCTTCACGTCCGTCCCGGTGAAGCCCATCGCCAGGGTGACCAGCTGCGCCGGGATGGCCCGCTCGCTGCCCGGCACCTGCTCGAACTTCCCGTCCTGGAACCGCACCTCGACGAGGTGCAGCTCCTGCACGTTGCCCTCCTCGTCGCCGCTGAAGTGGGTGGTGGAGACGGAGTAGACCCGCTCGCCGCCCTCCTCGTGGGCCGAGGTGACCTTGTAGGTCATCGGCATGGTCGGCCACGGCTGGTTGGCCGGCCGGTCCTCGCCGGGCCGCGGCATGATCTCCAGCTGGGTGACGGAGGCCGCCCCCTGCCGGTGCGCGGTGCCGACGCAGTCCGCGCCGGTGTCGCCGCCGCCGATGACCACGACGTGCTTGCCCTTGGCGCTGATCGGCGACTCCACGAAGTCGCCCTCCTGCACCTTGTTGGCCAGCGGCAGGTACTCCATGGCCTGGTGGACGCCCTTGAGCTCGCGCCCGGGCACCGGCAGGTCGCGGGCGGTGGTGGCGCCGGCCGCGACGACCACCGCGTCGAAGCGCTCGCGCAGCTGCTGCCCGGTGATGTCCTCGCCGACGTGCACGCCGGTGCGGAACCGGGTGCCCTCCGCGCGCATCTGCTCGATGCGGCGGTTGATGTGGCGCTTCTCCATCTTGAACTCGGGGATGCCGTACCGCAGCAGGCCGCCGATCCGGTCGGCCCGCTCGTACACCACCACGGTGTGCCCGGCCCGGGTGAGCTGCTGGGCGGCGGCCAGGCCGGCCGGCCCGGAGCCGACCACGGCGACCGTCTTGCCGGACAGCCGCTCCGGCACCTGCGGGATGACCCCGCCGCGGTCCCAGGCCTTGTCGATGATGGTGACCTCGACGTTCTTGATGGTCACCGCGTCCTGGTTGATGCCGAGCACGCAGGCCGACTCGCAGGGCGCCGGGCAGAGCCGCCCGGTGAACTCCGGGAAGTTGTTGGTCGCGTGCAGCCGCTCGATCGCGCCCTTCCAGTCGTCCCGGTAGGCGAGGTCGTTCCACTCCGGGATGAGGTTCCCGAGCGGGCAGCCGTTGTGGCAGAACGGGATGCCGCAGTCCATGCAGCGGCCGGCCTGCTTGGTGATGATCGGCAGCAGGCTGCGCTCGGCGTAGACCTCGTTCCAGTCGCGCAGGCGCACGTCCACCGGACGCCGCTCGGCCAGCTGCTTGGGCGTGGTCAGGAAGCCCTTGGGGTCAGCCATGTGCCGCCTCCATCATCTTGCGAGTGGTCTCGGCCTCGGAGAGGCCATCGCGCTCGGCGGCGTCCTTGGCGGCGAGCACGGCCTTGTAGTCGGTCGGCATGATCGTGGAGAAGCGAGAGACCCCGCTGCCCCAGTCCGCCAGGAGCTCGGCGGCGACGGTGGAGCCGGTCTCCTCGTAGTGCTGCTGCACGGTCTCGCGCAGCCATTCGCGGTCCGCGGCGCCGGGGGCCTCGATGCCCACCATGCCGCTGTTGACGTTGGCCGGGCGCAGGTCCAGCACGTAGGCGACGCCGCCGGACATGCCGGCCGCCAGGTTGCGCCCGGTCTCGCCGAGGATGACCACCCGGCCGCCGGTCATGTACTCCAGGCCGTGGTCGCCCACGCCCTCGACGACCAGGGTGGCACCCGAGTTGCGGACGGCGAACCGCTCGCCGGCCTTGCCGCGCAGGTGGATCCGGCCGCCGGTGGCGCCGTAGCCGATGGTGTTTCCGGCGATGACGTGGTTCTGCGCGTCGTTGCCGATCGCCGCCGCGTCCCGGGCCGGGCGGACCACGATCACGCCGCCGGACAGGCCCTTGCCGACGTAGTCGTTGGCGTCGCCCTCCAGACGCAGCGTGACGCCGTGCGGCACGAAGGCGCCGAAGGACTGGCCGGCCGAGCCGGTGAAGGTGACGTCGATGGTCCCCTCCGGCAGGCCCTCGCCGCGGTACCGCTTGGTCACGTGGTGGCCGAGCATGGTGCCGACGGTCCGGTTGACGTTGCGGATCGGCAGCTGGATGCGGACGGCGTCGCCGTTCTCCAGGGCGTCCTGGGCCAGGTCGATCAGCTGGTTGTCCAGGGCCTTGTCCAGCGCGTGGTCCTGCGTGGTGGTGCGGTGCAGGGCCGCGCCCTCGGGCAGCTCGGGCACGTGGAACAGCGGGGCCAGGTCGAGCCCGGCGGCCTTCCAGTGGCCGACGGCGGCCTCGGCGTCGATGTGCTCGGCGTGGCCGACGGCCTCCTCGATCGAGCGGAAGCCCAGCGAGGCCAGGATCTCCCGGACCTCCTCGGCGATGAACTCGAAGAAGTTGACCACGAACTCCGGCTTGCCGGAGAACCGCTCGCGCAGCACCGGGTTCTGGGTGGCGACGCCCACCGGGCAGGTGTCCAGGTGGCAGACGCGCATCATGATGCAGCCGGAGACCACCAGCGGGGCGGTCGCGAAGCCGAACTCCTCGGCGCCCAGCAGGGCGGCGATGACGACGTCGCGGCCGGTCTTCAGCTGGCCGTCGGTCTGCACCACGATCCGGTCGCGCAGACCGTTGAGCAGCAGGGTCTGCTGGGTCTCGGCGAGGCCGAGCTCCCAGGGGCCGCCCGCGTGCTTGAGCGAGGTGAGCGGCGAGGCGCCGGTGCCGCCGTCGTGGCCGGAGACCAGCACGACGTCCGCGTGCGCCTTGGAGACGCCCGCCGCGACCGTGCCGACGCCGACCTCGGAGACCAGCTTCACGTGGATGCGGGCCTGCGGGTTGGCGTTCTTGAGGTCGTGGATCAGCTGCGCCAGGTCCTCGATCGAGTAGATGTCGTGGTGCGGCGGCGGCGAGATCAGGCCGACACCCGGGGTGGAGTGCCGGGTCTTGGCGACCCACGGGTACACCTTGTGGCCGGGCAGCTGGCCGCCCTCGCCGGGCTTGGCGCCCTGGGCCATCTTGATCTGGATGTCGTCGGCGTTGACCAGGTACTCGGAGGTGACGCCGAACCGGCCGGAGGCGACCTGCTTGATCGCCGAACGGCGCTCCGGGTCGTACAGGCGGTCCGGGTCCTCGCCGCCCTCGCCGGTGTTGGACTTGCCGCCGAGGCGGTTCATCGCGATCGCCAGGGTCTCGTGCGCCTCGCGGGAGATCGAGCCGTACGACATGGCGCCGGTGGAGAACCGCTTGACGATCTCGGAGACCGGCTCGACCTCCTCGACCGGCACCGGGGTGCGGCCGAGCGCGTCCAGCCTGAACAGGCCGCGCAGCGTCATCAGCCGCTCGGACTGCTCGTTCACCCGGTCCGTGTACTGCTTGAAGATGTCGTACCGGCGGTTGCGGGTGGAGTGCTGCAGCCGGAAGACGGTGTCCGGGTCGAACAGGTGCGGCTCGCCCTCGCGGCGCCACTGGTACTCGCCGCCGATCTCCAGCGCGCGGTGCGCGGCCGGGATGCCGGAGGCCGGGTAGGCCTTGGCGTGCCGGGCGGCGGTCTCCTTCGCGATCTCGTCCAGGCCGATGCCGCCGAGCTTGGTGGTGGTGCCGGCGAAGTAGCCGTCCACCAGCGCGCGGGAGAGGCCGATCGCCTCGAAGACCTGCGCGCCGCGGTAGGAGGCGACGGTGGAGATGCCCATCTTGGACATCACCTTGAGCACGCCCTTGCCGAGCGCCTTGATCAGGTTCTTGATCGCCTTCTCGGGCTCGATCCCGGTCAGGAAGGTGCCCTGGGCGACCAGGTCCTCGACCGACTCCATGGCCAGGTACGGGTTGACCGCGCCGGCGCCGTAGCCGATCAGCAGCGCGACGTGGTGCACCTCGCGGACGTCGCCCGCCTCGACCAGCAGCGACACCCGGGTGCGCTGCTTGGTGCGGATCAGGTGGTGGTGGATCGCGGAGGTGAGCAGCAGCGAGGGGATCGGGGCGTGCTCGGCGTCCGAGTGCCGGTCGGAGAGCACGATGATCCGGGTGCCGTCGGCGATCGCCGCGTCGGCCTCGGCGGCGATCGCGGCCAGCCGGGCGGCCAGCGCCTCGCCGCCGCCGGCGACCTTGTACAGGCCGGACAGCGTGACGGCCTTGAGGCCGGGCTGGTCGCCGTCCGCGTTGATGTGCACCAGCTTGGCCAGCTCGTCGTTGTCGATCACCGGGAAGGTGATGCCGACCGAGCGGCAGGCCGCGGCCTCGGCGGCCAGCAGGTTGCCCTCGGGGCCGAGGTTGGACAGCAGCGAGGTGACCAGCTCCTCGCGGATGGCGTCCAGCGGAGGGTTGGTGACCTGCGCGAAGAGCTGCACGAAGTAGTCGAACAGCAGGCGCGGCTTCTCGCTCAGCGCGGCGATCGGCGAGTCGGTGCCCATCGAGCCGAGCGCCTCGGCGCCGGTCTTCGCCATCGGCGCCAGGACGACCCGCAGCTCCTCCTCGGTGTAGCCGAAGGTCTGCTGGCGGCGGGTGACCGAGGCGTGGGTGTGCGCGATGTGCTCGCGCTCGGGGAGCTTGGCGAGCTGGATCTGCCCGGCGCCGACCCACTCCTCGTAGGGGTGCTCGGCGGCCAGCGCCGACTTGATCTCCTCGTCCTCGACGATGCGGTGCTCGGCGGTGTCGACGAGGAACATCCGGCCGGGCTGCAGCCGGCCCTTCTTGACCACCCGGGTCTGCTCGATGTCGAGCACGCCGACCTCGGAGGAGAGGACGACCAGGCCGTCCTCGGTGACCCAGTAACGGGCGGGGCGCAGGCCGTTGCGGTCCAGCACGGCGCCGATCTGCGTGCCGTCGGTGAAGGTGACGCAGGCCGGGCCGTCCCAGGGCTCCATCAGGTTGGAGTGGTACCGGTAGAAGGCGCGGCGGGCCGGGTCCATGGTGGCGTGGTTCTCCCACGCCTCCGGGATCATCATCAGCACGGCGTGCGGCAGCGAGCGGCCGCCGAGGTGGAGCAGCTCCAGGACCTCGTCGAAGGAGGCCGAGTCGGAGTGGTCCGGGGTGCAGATCGGGAAGATCCGGCTCAGACCCTGCCCGTTCCTGTTGGCGGGGATGAGGTCGGTGGCGAGCTGGGACTCCCGGGCGGTCATCCAGTTCCGGTTGCCCTTGACCGTGTTGATCTCGCCGTTGTGCGCGACGAACCGGTACGGGTGGGCGAGCGGCCAGCTCGGGAAGGTGTTGGTGGAGAAGCGCGAGTGCACCAGGCCGAGCGCGGAGGCGTAGAGCCGGTCCGACAGGTCGGGGAAGAAGGGCTCCAGCTGGCCGGTGGTCAGCATGCCCTTGTAGACGATGGTGCGCGCGGACAGCGAGGGGAAGTAGACCCCGGCCTCGCGCTCGGAGCGCTTGCGGACCACGAAGGCGACCCGGTCCAGCTCGATGCCGGCCTTGCCCTCGCCGGCCAGGAAGAGCTGGCGGAAGCGCGGCATGACGCCGCGCGCGGTGGCGCCCAGCAGGTCGGGGGTGACCGGCACGTCGCGCCAGCCGAGGACGGTCAGGCCCTCCTCGGCCGCGATCGCCTCGATCCGGGCCACGGCGGCGGCGTCCTGGTCGTCGGCGTCGGGCAGGAAGGCGATGCCGACCGCGTAGGAGCCGGCCGCCGGGAGGTCGAAGGCGACCTTGGCGCGCAGGAAGGCGTCCGGGACCTGGGTGAGGATGCCCGCGCCGTCACCCGAGTCCGGCTCGGCGCCGGTGGCGCCGCGGTGCTCCAGGTTGCGCAGGACGGTCAGCGCCTGCTCGACGACGGTGTGGTCGGCGGTGCCGGTCAGCGTGGCGACGAATCCGACGCCACAGGCGTCGTGCTCGTTTCGCGGGTCGTACAGGCCCTGAGCAGCAGGTCGCGCATCCGGAACGAGCGCGTACGGCGGGCGGGTGGCGCCGGCCTGGGGCTCGTTGGCGGAGTGCATGGATGCAGACAGCATCGGCTCTCCCGTCGTCGTCTTTCGAAACTGATGCAGTAGGGACGACGTTGGCCCTGATGCGATTGAGGCACGCACGTTACATGATGCCGAAGACCCCGGGAAGCGGAAATCGAGTCCACATCGCGGACGGATCCGCAGGTCACGGGGATGATGAGGGAACGTGCCACACCGCACGTCCCGACGATTGTGCCCGGCGCTCCGCGGCCTGAAACAGGGGCGAAATCGCGTGGTGACCGAAGTCGATCAAAGCGGCCTGTGATTCCATCTCGGGAATCGATCCGTGGATGCGATTCTTCGGCCAATGGGCCCACATGGCGAGACAAGGCCAGGTGCGACCGGGCCGCCGTGTGTGCAACCTCACCCGTTCGGATGCATAACAATGCAACGGCACACTATCTGGCGGCCCGACCGCCCTCCGGTCGGCCCGGCCGTCAGCCGACCTGCCCGCCGATCAGCACGCCCAGCAGATAGGTCACCCCGGCCGCGACCCCGCCCAGCACCAGCTGCCGCAGACCGCTGTACCACCAGCTGCGCGCCGTCACCCGGGCCACCACCGCGCCGCAGGCGAACAGTCCGACCGCCGCGAGCAGCAGCGCCGGCACCAGCGAGGTCGCGCCCAGCAGGTACGGCAGCAGCGGCAGCAGCGCGCCGACCGCGAAGCACACGAACGAGGAGCCGGCCGCCACCCACGGCGAGGGCAGGTCGTTGGGGTCGACGCCCAGCTCCTCCCGGGCGTGGATCTCCAGCGTCTGCTCCGGGTCGGCGGACAGCTGCCGCGCCACCTCGTGGGCCAGCTCGGGGTCCACCCCGCGCTCGACGTACAGCTGGGCCAGCTCGGCCAGCTCGCCGTGCGGGTTGCGGCGCAGCTCCAGCCGCTCGGCCTCGATCTCGGCCTGCACCAGCTCCCGCTGGGAGGCCACCGAGGTGTACTCGCCCGCCGCCATCGAGCAGGCGCCGGCCGCCAGTCCGGCGAGACCGGTGAGCACCACGGTGCTGGTGGAGACGGCGCCGCCGACGACACCGGTCATCAGCGCGAAGTTCGAGACCAGGCCGTCCATCGCACCGAACACCGCCGGCCGCAGCCAGCCGCCGTTGACGTCCCGGTGGTGCCCGGCGGCGGGTATCCGGGGGTGGTGCCCGGTCTCGTGTTCCAGGGCGGTCGCAGTCACGGCCGTTCCCCTCCGTCCATTGGTCCGATCGCCTTACTGCATGACCGTAGCCCTCTTGAGCTGGGCATTTCCAGCAAAGTAAGGCTGTCCGAACATGACTCCGGCCGCCCTGCGCACGGGTGCGGGGGCGGCCGGGAGCGAGCGGCGGCGCAGGTCAGGCCGGGTGCTTGGCACCCTTCTCCAGCTTGTCGAGCTTCTCGGCGAGCCCGTCCGCGGGCTTGCCGTCCCGCTCCGCCTTCGGCAGATCGCCCTTCGGCAGGTCGTCCTTCGACCGGTCGGCCTTCGGCAGGTCGCCCGGCTCCTCGCCCGACGCCCCGGCCTGCGCCTCCGCCTCGGCGCGCGCCATCGGATCGATGCTCTCCGGGTCCTCACGGCCGGGCCGCTTCTTGCCGACGATCACGAAGTACGCCACGGCGCCGAGGAAGACGAAGATCGCCACCCAGTCGTTCAGCCGCAGGCCCAGGATGTGGTGCGCCTCGTCGATCCGCAGCCACTCGGTCCAGAACCGGCCCGCCGTGTACCCGGCGACGTACAGCGCGAAGGCCCGCCCGTGGCCCAGGGTGAACCGCTTGTCCGCCCAGATCACCAGCACGGCGACGCCCACGCACCAGAGCGACTCGTAGAGGAAGGTCGGGTGGTGGATCGTGGTGACCACCTGGCCGTCGGGCAGCGTCTTGGTGATCTCCAGGCCCCACGGCAGGGTGGTCTCCCGCCCGTACAGCTCCTGGTTGAACCAGTTGCCCCAGCGGCCGAGCGCCTGGGCGAGCACGATGCCCGGGGCGATCGCGTCCGCGTAGGCGGGCAGCGGGACGCCGCGGCGGCGGGCGCCGATCCAGGCGCCGACCGCGCCCAGCGCGATCGCGCCCCAGATGCCGAGGCCGCCCTCCCAGATCTTGAGGGCGTTCCAGGGGTTCTTCCCCTCGCCGAAGTACAGCTGGTGGTCGGTGATCACGTGGTACAGCCGGCCGCCGACCAGGCCGAACGGCACGGCCCAGACGGCGATGTCCCCGACGGTGTGTCGGCCACCGCCCCGGGCGACCCAGCGCTTGCTGCCGAGCCAGACGGCCACGACGACACCGAGGATGATGCAGAAGGCGTAGGCGCGCAGCGGGATCGGTCCGAGGTACAGGACACCCCGCGACGGGCTGGGAATGTAGGCGATATCCATGGCAGCTCCGACGCTACAGGGTCGGCGGCCCGTCCAGGGCACCCCGGCGGGTCACAGTCGGGCACAGATCGTCGCGCGGGCCCGCAGCGGCCCCCGCCGCCCCCTCCGGACGGGAAGGGGGCGGCGGCCGTCCCGCAGCGTACGCGCCCCCGGTTCAGCTGGCGTTGGGCGAGGGGTTGTTCGCCTCCGAGGCGGTGCTGGTGGGCGCCGGCGACTGGCCGTGGGTGCCCGGGGTGCCCAATTGCTTGCCCTGGTTGGCGGCGTCCACCCACTTCACCAGGTTGGCCGGGGTGATCTCCTCGTTGTTGAACTTCGGGTAGATCGGCTGCCCGTTGAGCAGCACCGTCGGTGTGGACTTGAAGGTGGACTTGTCGAAGTCCTGCTGCACGGCCGAGACCCAGTCGCTGAACTTCAGGTCGTTGACGCAGGCCTCGAAGGCCGGCGTGACCAGGCCGTCGACCTGCTTGGCGAGGTTGATCAGGGTCGCCTTGTTCCCGAAGGCGTCGTTGGTCTCGTCCGGCTGGTTGCGGTAGAGCACGTCGTGGTAGTCGCGGAAGTGCCCGGCGTCCTGGGCGCAGCCGAGCGCGTTGGCGGCGTACTTGGAGCCCTTGCCCGGCACGGCCCGGTCGATGAACGAGACGATGTGGTAGTTGGTGAAGATCTTGCCCGCGTCCTCCAGCTGGCTGATGGTGGGCGAGAACTCCCGCTCGAAGATGCCGCAGGCGGGGCAGCGCGGGTCCTCGTAGACGGTGAGGACGGAGGGCGCGTTGTCGGAGCCCACCGGGACGACCAGGTTCTTGTCCCCGATCGTGCCGGCCGGGGCGGCGGTGGGGGTCTCCGGTGTGGAGCGCTGGTCCTGCACCACCACGCCGGTGACCACGGCGGCGGCGATCACCGCGAGGGCCACTCCCCCGATGATCAGCTTCTTCCTCCGCCGGCCGCGGGCCTCGTCGTCGGCCCGTTCCGCCAGCATCCGCTCACGGGCGGTGCGCTTGCCTTCTCGGTTCTTCTCGCTCATCAGCCTTGGAATTCCAGGTTCGGGGGGTGGGGGGTGCGGTGGGTGGGGCGGGTCGGCGGACCGGGCGTCTCAGGCGGCCAGCCGGCCGTCCGCGGAGAACTTCGTGCGGGGGCGCCAGATCAGCCAACCGGCCAGCAGCAGGAACCCGGTGTCGCGCAGGATCTCCCGCAGGTACTCGGTCTGCGAGGCGTCGACCGCCCCGCCGCCGCCGAAGCACCCGCAGTCGATCGAGATGCCGCGCGCCCAGGCGGAGGCGATCCCGCCGATGAAGGCGAGCAGCAGCACCGCCGAGACGACCGCGACCAGGCGCACGCCCAGGCCGATCACCAGCAGCAGGGCGAGCGCCAGCTCCAGGAAGGGCAGCCCGTGGCCCACCGGTTTGACCAGGGACTCGGGCAGGATCTCGTACGCGCGCACCGCCTGGGCGGCCTCCGCCGGGTCGGAGATCTTCGCCAGCCCGGCCCAGCCCCAGACCACGGCCAGGCCCAGCCGGGCGGCCGTGCCGATCCACTCCGTCGCCGGCCCGGCCATCCGGACAACCCCCTCGGGAAACACCGTCACGCCCCTATGAACCGCTCGCGGGGACGCCGGGTTCCTCCGGTTTTCGGAGTTAAGCCAAAAGAGTGAAGGTTGATCCACTCTGATGTGATTTCACCCTAACGGGTGGTCGGGGTCGCAGCCGGGCGGCCACCCCAGGTCGTAGCGGTCGAGGTCGTAGCGGCCGGCGGCGGCCCGGGCCGGGTCGGCGAGGTCCGGTCGGCCCGGCGCCTGCGCGCGGCCGGTCCGCGCCGCCGCCTCCATCCGGACCGCCTCCGCGCACACGAAGGCGTCCCGCTCGGCCCGCTCCACCCCCCGCTTGGCCAGCGCCGGGCCGACCGCGCACTGCGCCCCGAGCGCGGCGCCGAGCGCCAGCGCGGCCGCGGCCGCCCGCAGCAGCACGGCTCGCTGAAGACCGGGCATCGGCCGACCCCTTCCGCTCGCCCCCGGGCACGTCGCTCGTGCACTCGTCCCTCCACTCAACGCCCCCCAACCGCAGGCTGGTGCGCGTGCCCGCCACTGTTCACCCGTTCGGGTCGGCGGGCTGACCGGACGGCTCGAACGGATCCGGGGACGGCGACGGCCCGCCACCCCCGGAGGGGTGACGGGCCGTCGGAACGCGACGTGGCGGGCGGTCCTACCGCCGGCGCACGCCCTGCGCCAGCTCGCCGGCGAGGGCGCGCACCGCCGCCAGCGCGGCCTGCTCGTCCCCGTCGGCGTCCAGGATCCGCTGCACGAACGCCGAGCCGACGATCACACCGTCCGCGAACCCGGCCACCTGCGCGGCCTGCTCACGGGTCGACACCCCGAGGCCGACGCAGACCGGCAGCTCGGTGGTGGCCCTGGTCCGGGCGACCAGGTCCTCGGCCAGCTCGCCGACCTGCCCCCGGCTGCCGGTCACGCCCATCACCGCGGCCGCGTACACGAAGCCGCTGCCGGCCGCCGTGACCTCGGCCAGCCGCTTGTCCCGGCTGCTCGGCGCGACCACGAACACGGTGTCCAGACCGTGTTCCCCGGCCGCCTTGCGCCACTCGTCGGACTCCTCCACCGGCAGGTCCGGCAGGATGCAGCCCGCCCCGCCGGCCGCGGCCAGGTCGGCGGCGAACCGCTCGACGCCGTACCGGTCCACCGGGTTCCAGTAGGTCATCACCAGCACCGCCGCGGCGGGGTGCGCGGCGGCGACCTCCTGGACGGTGCGCAGCACGTCCTTGATCCGCACGCCGGCCCGCAGCGCGATGTCGTCGGCGGTCTGGATGGTCGGGCCGTCCAGCACCGGGTCGGAGTGCGGCAGGCCGACCTCGACGACGTCGCAGCCGCCCTCGATCAGCGCGTTGACCGCCCGCACGCCGCCGTCCACCGACGGGAAGCCGGCCGGCAGGTAGCCGATCAGCGCGGCGCGGTCCTCCGCCTTGGCGGCGGCCAGGATGCCACTGAGCTTCGAAGCCATGGTCACTTACCCCCGTGGGCGGAGCCGGCGCCCGGCTCGTCGTAGAGGCCGAAGTACTCGGCGGCGGTGTGCATGTCCTTGTCGCCGCGCCCGGAGAGCGAGACCAGGATGGTGGCCTCGGGCCCGAGCTCGCGGCCCAGCTCCAGGGCGCCGGCCAGCGCGTGCGCGCTCTCGATGGCCGGGATGATGCCCTCGGTGCGGGACAGCAGCCGCAGTGCCTGCATGGCGGCGTCGTCGGTGACCGGTCGGTACTCGGCCCGGCCGGTGTCCTTCAGCCAGGCGTGCTCCGGGCCGACGCCCGGGTAGTCCAGGCCGGCCGAGATCGAGTGCGACTCGATGGTCTGGCCGTCCTCGTCCTGCAGGACGTAGGTGCGCGAGCCGTGCAGCACGCCCGGGTCGCCCTTGGTGAGGGTGGCCGCGTGCCGCGGGGTCTCGGCGCCTTCGCCGGCCGCCTCGCAGCCGATCAGGCGCACCCCGGCGTCCGGGATGAACTCGTGGAAGATGCCCATCGCGTTGGAGCCGCCGCCGACGCAGGCGACGACCGCGTCGGGCAGCCGCCCGGTGCGCTCCAGGACCTGCTCGCGCGCCTCCACGCCGATGACCCGGTGGAAGTCGCGGACCATCATCGGGAAGGGGTGCGGGCCGGCCACGGTGCCGAACAGGTAGTGGGTGGAGTCGACGTTGGCGACCCAGTCGCGGAACGCCTCGTTGATGGCGTCCTTGAGCGTGCGGCTGCCGGACTTCACGGCCACCACCTCGGCGCCGAGCATCCGCATCCGGGCGACGTTCAGCGCCTGGCGCCGGGTGTCGACCTCGCCCATGTAGATGGTGCAGTCGAAGCCGAACAGGGCGCAGGCGGTGGCGGTGGCCACGCCGTGCTGGCCGGCGCCGGTCTCGGCGATGATCCGGGTCTTGCCCATCCGCCGGGTGAGCAGGGCCTGGCCCAGCACGTTGTTGATCTTGTGCGAGCCGGTGTGGTTGAGGTCCTCGCGCTTGAGCAGGATGCGCGCGCCGCCCGCCTCGGCGGAGAACCGCCGCACGTCGGTCAGCGGGCTGGGGCGGCCGGTGTAGTCCTTGAGCAGCGCGTCGAGCTCGGCGGTGAAGGCCGGGTCGGCCTTGGCCTTCTCGTACTCCTCGGCGACCTGCTCCACGGCGGCGACCAGCGCCTCCGGGATGAAGCGGCCGCCGTACGCGCCGAAGTAGCCGCGCGCGTCCGGCACCTCGGCGCCGGGCAGGTAGTCCTTGTCGGACCGTTCGGACATGGTGAAGTCCCTCGGGAAGATGACGACGGTTGACGTTGACGTCTGTCGGCCGGGCTCAGCCGGACGTCGCGCGCCATCGCCGCCCCGGCACCTGCCCGGGCTCGCAGCCGATGACGTACCGCACCCGCCGCCCCAGCACTCGGCGTGCGGGCGCGCGGCAGCCGCGCGGGCGGCAGCCGGGGGCGAGACGGGTGGCGATCTTCATGGCGGCGGGATCAGTCCTTGTGCCGGATCGCCGGGTGGGCGCCGGCGGCGACCAGGTCGGCCACCGCGGCCCGCGGGTCCCTGCCGGTCACCAGCGACTCGCCGACCAGCACCGCGTCCGCGCCCAGGTTGGCGTAGGAGATCACGTCGAGCGGGCCGCGCACCCCGGACTCGGCGACCTTGACGACGCTGTCCGGGATGGCGTGGACGACGTTGCCGAAGGTGTTGCGGTCCACCTCGAGGGTCTTGAGGTTGCGGGCGTTGACGCCGATGATCCGCGCGCCGGCGTCCACCGCGCGCTTGATCTCCTCCTCGTCGTGCACCTCGACCAGCGGGGTGAGGCCGATCGACTCGGCCCGCTCGATCAGCGACACCAGGGCCGGCTGTTCGAGGGCCGCGACGATCAGCAGCGCCAGGTCCGCGCCGTGCGCGCGGGCCTCCCACAGCTGGTAGGCGGTGACGATGAAGTCCTTGCGGAGCAGCGGGGTCTCCACGGCGGCCCGGACGGCGTCCAGGTCCGCCAGCGACCCGCCGAAGCGGCGCTGTTCGGTCAGCACGCTGATCGCGGCGGCACCGCCGGCCGCGTAGTCGACCGCCAGCGACGCCGGGTCCGCGATCGTGGCCAGCGCGCCCTTGGACGGGCTGGAGCGCTTGACCTCGCAGATCACCCGGACGCCGTCGCCGCGCAGGGCCGCCACGCCGTCCTTGGCGTCCGGGGCCTTGGCGGCGAGCTCCTTGAGCTCGTCCAGCGAGACCCGGGCCTGCCGCTCGGCGAGGTCCTCGCGGACCCCTTCGACGATCGAGTCGAGCACACTCACTCGGGCGCCCCCATCATGTCTGCTAGTCCTGGTTCTGCTAGCGAGGAGCCGGACGGCCTGCAGGCCTCCGGCCCTTCGATGGTATCGGCATGGGGGAGCGCACAGCGCATCCGCCCGGCGCGCGTCTCACGGAACGGACCCCCGGGCACCGCCGCGAGCTGCGTCTTCACACCGTCGCCACCGCGCCGGTCAGACCGCCGGCGGGGCCAGGCCCGCGCCGATCGGCAGGTTGCGGACCACCGTGAAGACCAGGACGAGCAGCCCCACCAGCACCCAGCGGCGGGCCCCGAGCGCGAGCCGGGGACCGGGCAGGGCGCGCAGCGCCGCCCAGAGCCAGCGCGCCCAGAGCACCCCCAGCACGACGAACAGCAGCACGGCCACCGCGTTGTCGTGCAGCGCGCCGCTGAGGTCCCCGTGGGTCAGCGCGTGCACGCAGCGCAGTCCGCCGCAGCCGGGGCACCACCAGCCGGTGGCCGCCAGGAAGGGGCAGTCGGGGTAGTGCCCGGGGACGTTCGGGTCCACCGCGGCGATGTACCCGGCGGGGAGGGCCACGGCGGCGGCTGCGGCCAGCGGCGGCACCAGCCGGCGCGGCGCGGAGGGCCGGGCGGCGGCGGTGGGAGCGGGGGCGGCGTTCACGCCCATGATTGTGCCCGCCCCGGCGGCCGCGCGGGAGAAGCGAAACGGCGGCCCGTGGGCCGCCGTTCGCGCGAGGTGCCGGTCGGTCAGGCCGCGGCGGCCGCCAGCGCGGCCTGCTCCTCGGGGGTGTACACCATGGTGCTGGGCTGCTTGCCCATGCCCGCCATCGACATGGCCTTGCCGACCACGCCGCCGAGCAGGATGACCACCAGGCCGGCCCAGGTGAGCAGCACCGACGGCAGGATCATCGCAACGCCGGCGATGCCGAAACCGATGAACGAGATGGTCACGCCGGTCCAGGCGGCGGGGGTGTGGCCGTGTGCTGCTGCTGCCATCGGATGGTGCTCCTACGCTCTCGGGGCCCGACCGGGCCTGCTCGGCCCCTCACGGGTTGACGTGTCCCATTGACGTGTCCCATTGTGCCGGGCCACACACCGGCGTCCCAAAGGGGGTGGCGGGTCTATCGCGTCACAGTGCGCCGCGGGCCCCGCCGGCCGGTCAGCCCGCTGTCGGGTCCTCGCCCCGGTCCAGCGCCTTCCACAGGTCCGCCGGGCTCTCCCCGGCGGCCGCCCGCCGCTTCGCCGGCGCCCGGCCGGTCGGCGCCTCGTACCGGCTGCCCATGGCCGGCCAGCCGCGCCCGTACCGGGCGGTCAGCAGTCCGGCCAGCGCCAGCAGCAGCCCGCCCAGCAGCGCCACCCACGGCCAGGCGGTGTGCCCGACGCCGGTCGCGGCCGACCCGGTCAGCGCGAGCTTGCGGGCCGCCTCGGCGTCCAGCGCGGCGGTGTCCCCGGCGCCCGCCGCGGCGGAGGCCGCCGCGCCCAGCCCGGCCAGTACGGTCAGCACCCCCACCGCGAGCCGGCCGACGCCGCGCACCGCGAACACCGCGACCGCCGCCGCCAGCGCCACCAGCGCCAGCCCGGCGGGCAGTTCGGAGATCTTCCCGCCGGTGACGGAGACCTCCAGGGTCCCCGCCGTCCCCTCGGCCCAGACCCGGCCGGCGGCGGTCAGCACCAGCACCGCGCCCAGCGCGGTGAGCAGCAGCATCACCCCGAGCGCGCGCCGCCCGGCCCGCGCGGCGGGCACGGGCGCGGGCACGGGCGCGGCGGCGGGGTCGGCGGACACGGCGTCGGTAGGGGCTTCAGCGCTCACCGCCCCAGTGTCCCCCGCCCTCACCCCGTCCCCGCACCCGGGGTGGGCGGCTCGGTGGGGAAGTCGCCCGTCTCCAGCACCAACGTCCGCTCCCCCAGCGGCAGGAAGAGATCGTTCCCGAAGGGCACCCGCTCCGCCTCCCGGTACCCGGCGCCGGGCAGCGGACGGCTGTGCACCGTGCAGACCCCCTCCCCCGGATCCACCACGACGTACAGCGGGACGCCCGCGGACGCGTGGAAGCGGTGGCGGTCGACCGGTGCGGGCGCCGGGAGCACGTCCAGCACCACCAGCGCGTCCCCGGCCCGGTAGTGCCCGGCGGGGTCCGGCACCGCGCCCGGGGCGAGCAGCACGAGCGCGGCCGCCTGCCCCTCCAGCCGCACGTCCGCGAGGACGCCCCCGTGGCCGCCCGGCTGCCGCACGAGCTGTTCCCTGGCGGCGGTCACGATCCGCCGCTGCGCGTCCGGCATCCTGCTGTCCCTTCCGCTGCCGCGGCCCCGCGACCCGCGCGGGAGCCGACGTCCTGCGCCCTACGGCCTACGCAGCGTATTCGCGGTGGCGACCGCGCGCAGGACGGCGGCGGCCTTGTTGCGGCATTCGGTGTCCTCGCCGTGCGGGTCGGAGTCGGCCACCACGCCGGCGCCGGCCTGGACGTACGCGGTGCCGTCGCGCAGCACCGCCGTGCGGATGGCGATCGCGGTGTCGGAGTCCCCGGCGAAGTCCAGGTAGCCGACGCAGCCGCCGTACAGGCCGCGGCGGGTGGGCTCCAGCTCCTCGATGATCCGCATCGCCCGCGGCTTGGGCGCCCCGGAGAGGGTGCCGGCCGGGAAGCACGCGGTCAGCACGTCGAAGGCGGTCCGCCCCTCGGCGACCTTGCCGGTCACCGTGGAGACGATGTGCATGACGTGGCTGTAGCGCTCGACCTGCATGAAGTCGACCACCTCGACGCTGCCCGGCACGCAGACCCGCCCGAGGTCGTTGCGCCCGAGGTCGACCAGCATCAGGTGCTCGGCCCGCTCCTTGGGGTCGGCGAGCAGCTCGGCGGCCAGCTCGGCGTCCTCGTGCGGGGTGGCGCCGCGGTGCCGGGTGCCGGCGATCGGGTGCAGCATCGCCTCGCCGTCGGTGACCTTGACCAGCGCCTCCGGGCTGGAGCCGACCACGTCGAAGCCGCCCTCGGCGCCGCCGTCCGGGCCGGGGAAGCGGAACAGGTACATGTACGGGCTCGGGTTGGTGGTGCGCAGGACGCGGTAGACGTCGAGCGCGGAGGCCGGGCAGGGCGCCTCGAACCGCTGCGAGGGCACCACCTGGAACGCCTCGCCGGCCCGGATCCGCTCCTTGATCTCCTCCACCGCGGCCCGGTAGGGCTCCCCGCCGAACGGCGAGCGGACCTCGCCGGGGCCGCTCGGGGTGAAGGTGGCCAGGCCCGGGTCGACCGGCCTGAGCAGGTCGGCCTCCATCGCGTCGAGCCGGGCGACGGCGTCCGCGTAGGCCTCGTCCACGCCGCTGGCCAGGTCGTTGTGGTTGACCGCGTTGGCGATCAGCAGCACGGTGCCGTCGGCGTGGTCGAGCACGGCCAGGTCGGTGGCGAGCAGCAGGGTCAGCTCGGGCAGCTTCAGGTCGTCCGGGTTGAGGTCGGGCAGCTTCTCCAGCCGGCGGACCACGTCGTAGCCGAGGTAGCCGACCAGGCCGCCGGTGAGCGGGGGCAGACCGTCGTCGGCGTGGCGCGGGGTGTGCAGGGTCCGCAGCGCGGTGCGCAGCACCTCCAGCGGGTCGCCGGTGGTGGGGATGCCGACCGGCGGGGCGCCGAGCCAGCGGGCGGCGCCGTCCGCCCCCGCGGTCAGGGTGGCGGCGCTGCGCACGCCGACGAAGGAGTAGCGCGACCAGCTGCGGCCCTGCTCGGCGGACTCCAGCAGGAAGGTGCCGGGGCGCTCGTCGGCGAGGCTGCGGTAGAGGCCGATCGGGGTGAGGCCGTCCGCGAGGAGCCTGCGGGTGACCGGGATGACCCGGGTGTCGACGGCGAGCTTGCGGAAGGCTTCGAGGTCCATGACGGGCGGCACCTTACGACGGAGGGGCGGAAGGGGTTGGTCGGCCGGTCGGTCGGCCGAGCGCTCGGTCAGCCGAGCGGGAGCACATCGGCGTCGAAGCAGGTGCGGTCGCCGGTGTGGCAGGCCGCGCCGGTCTGGTCGACCTTGACCAGCAGGGTGTCGCCGTCGCAGTCCAGCGCGACCGACTTGACCTCCTGGACGTGGCCGGAGGTGTCGCCCTTCACCCAGTACTCGCGGCGGCTGCGGCTCCAGTAGGTGCAGCGGCCGCTGGTGAGGGTGCGGTGCAGCGCCTCGTCGTCCATCCAGCCCAGCATCAGCACCTCACCGGTGTCGTACTGCTGCGCGATCGCCGGGAGCAGGCCGTCCTCGGTGCGCTTGAGGCGGGCGGCGAGCTCGGCAGCCAGGGCGGTGGAACCGGGGGCGGCGGGTGTGGTGGACATGGGGCCATTCTGTCAGTCCGCTCCGGCCGGCCGGGCCGCCGTCCGGATCGCGGCCGCGCCCGTGGGCAGCGGCCGACGGGCGCGGCGGGGGCCGGGCAGACCATCCGATCGAACGAGTTGTGCCAACCCCCTGCCGGGCGGGCCCGGTCTGCGCCATTCTCATGGTCATGACCTCCGAGCAGCGCGCCGCCGGGCCCGCCGAACCCCCGGGCGACGACGACCTCCCCCGCCCGGGGGCCACCTCCGACGCCCGCCCGTCCCGGGGCCTGCTGATCGCCGTCGCGGCGGTGCTGGCGGTCCTGCTCGCGGTGGTGGCGACGGTCCTGCTGTGGCCCGAGGACGACCCGGCGCCCAAGCCGCCCCCGCCCTCCCCCAGCACGGCCACGCCGACCCCCACCCCGACGCCCACGCCGACCCCCACCCCCACTCCGACGCCGACCAGGACGGTGCCGTACACCTTCTTCCCGGTCGGCACCTGCCTGGACCACCCGCAGCTGAGCAAGACGGTCACCAAGCCGGAGGCCCGGCCCTGCGAGGAGAAGCACGACGGCGAGGCGATCGCCGACCAGCTGCTGCCGGAGGGGCTGTCCGGCGACTACCAGGTGGCCAACGCGATGCGGGACGGCTGCAAGGAGACGCAGGCCGCCGCCGAGGCCCGGCAGGGCGGCGGCGGGCCGTACTACAGCTACCCGGTGGGCCCCAACTCCACCTTCTACCAGCAGGGCTGGCGCGACTACACCTGCATCCTGACGGCGAGCAACCGGCCCGGCTCCACCAAGCTCACCGGCCGACTGCGCTGAACCCCCCTCAGGCGCACCCTAGGCTGGGCGCATGTCGAACCACGCCCTCGCCGAGCGCCACCGCCTGGCCGAACTGCTGGCCGCCGCCGGGCCGGACGCGCCCACCCTCTGCGCCGGGTGGTCCACCCGCGACCTCGCCGCCCACCTGGTGATCCGCGAGCGGCGGCCGGACGCCGCCGCGGGCATCCGGATCGGCCCGCTGGCCGGCTGGACCCACCGGGTGCAGGAGTCGTACGCCGACCGGCCCTACGAGGAGCTGGTCCGGCTGTTCCGCTCCGGCCCGCCGGTGCTCTCGCTGTTCTCGCTGCCCGGCGCGGACGAGGCGGCCAACACCGTCGAGTACTACGTGCACGCCGAGGACGTCGCCCGGGCCGGTGAGGACCCCGGGACGCAGCCCACGCCGCCCGGCCGGGCCGAGGCGCTCTGGCGCCGGCTGCCGCTGATCGCCCGGCTGGAGGCGGGCCGCCGCTCCCCGGTGCGGCTGGAGCTGAGCCGCCCGGACGGCCGGAGCCTGACCGTCGGCCCGGCCGGCCTGCCGACCGTGCGGATCACCGGCGAGCCGGGCGAGCTGCTGCTCTTCGCCTTCGGCCGCGGCGCCCGCGCCGAGCTCACGGTGGACGGCCCCCAGGAGGCCGTCGAGGCGCTGCGCCACGTCCTGCCCGTCCCGTAGCCTCCCCGGCTGCGGATGCCGGTGGCGGGGTGCAGACTCGCAGGTGGCAGGGCCGGGCGGGCCGCCGTCCGGCCCCCTGCCGCTCGTTACCGTCTCCCTCTCCCCGAAGGGACGCGACACCATGCTCACCACCGACTTCCCCGCCGGATCCCCCTGCTGGATCGACCTCGGCAGTCCGGACCCGGCGGCCGCCGCCGCCTTCTACGGGACGGTCTTCGGCTGGACCTTCCGGTCCGCCGGCCCCGAGGCGGGCGGCTACGGCTTCCTCCAGCTGAACGGGAGGACGGCCGCGGCCGTCGGCCCGCTCACCGAGGAGGGCGCGCAGTCCGCCTGGACGACGTACTTCCGCACGCCCGACGCCGAGGCCACCGGCAAGGCCGTCGAGCAGGCCGGCGGCGCCGTCCGGGTCCCGGCCCTCGACGTGATGGACGCCGGGCGGATGGCCCAGCTGACCGACCCGCAGGGCGCCCGGTTCGCGGTCTGGCAGCCCGGCACGGTGACCGGCCTGGACGTCGTCTCCGAGGACGGCGCGCTGATCTGGACCGAGCTGCACACCAGCGCGGTGGACGCGGGCTTCGCCTTCTACCGGAAGGTCTTCGGCTGGCGCTCCGAGGACTTCCCCGCGCCCGGCATGACGTACAAGGTGCTCTCCCCCGCCGAGGGCGACCTGCGGGGCACCTCCTTCGGCGGCATCGCCCCGGTGATGGGCGAGGCCCAGCCGCCCAGCTGGACGCCGTACTTCGGCGCCTCGGACGTGGACGGCGTGGTCGCCCGGGCCACCGGCGCCGGAGCCACCGTGCTGATGGGCCCGGAGAGCGTCCCGGACGTCGGCCGGATCGCCTGGCTGGCCGACCCGGCCGGTGCCCCGTTCGCGCTGATCAAGGGCGAGCCGCCGAAGGAGTCCTGACCGCTTCCGCCCTCCCGCCCCCTGCGCTAGCCTCCCCAGCGCAGGGGGTGAGGCCGTGCAGCGCGCGGAAGCGTACGGAGGCTGGCCCGAGGGCACCCTGCTGGCCGAGCTGCGGCGTGACGGCTCGCCCGCCGCGCTCGCCGCCGAGCGGGCCGTCCTGCGGCTGGGCACCCGGCGCGCGCACGGCCACGGCGAGACGCTGATCCTCGACCGGGACCTCGGCGACTTCGTCCTGCTGCTGCTGACCGGCTTCGCCAAGGCCACCGTCGAGGACGCCGCGGGCGCGACGGCCCTGCTGGACGTCCGGGCGTACGGGGACGTGGTCGGCGAGGCCGCCGCCCTCGACGGGCAGCCCCGCTCGGCGACCGTGACCGCGGCCGGACCGGTCACCGTGCGCCGGATCTCGCAGCCCGAGTGGCTGCACTGGCTCGGCGCCCACGCCCCGGCCGGCATCGCGCTGAGCCGCTGCCTGGTGCACCGCGGCCGGGCCACCACCCGCCGCCTGGTCGGCCTCGCCTCCGAACCGGTGGCGCACCGGCTCGCCGGCCGGCTCGCCGACCTGGCCCGGCGCTACGGCACCCCCGGCCCGCGCGGCGTCGGCATCACCGTCCGCCCCCGGCTGACCCAGGCCGAGCTGGCCGCCCTGACCGGCGCCGGCGAGCGCCGGGTCCACCACGCCCTGCACGAGCTGGCCGGGCTCGGCCTGCTCCGGCTGGGCCGGCGCAGCACCACCGTGCTCTCGCTGCCCGGCCTGCTGGAGCTGGCCGACGGACCCCTGGACGTCAGCGGACCGGGTGCCCGGCCTCCCGCAGCGCGTCCTTGACCTCGCCGATCCGCAGGTCGCCGAAGTGGAAGACGCTGGCGGCCAGCACCGCGTCCGCGCCCGCCTCCACCGCCGGGGCGAAGTCGGCGAGCTTCCCGGCCCCGCCGGAGGCGATCACCGGCACCGACACGGTCTTGCGGACGGCCCTGATCAGCTCCAGGTCGTAGCCGTCCTTGGTGCCGTCGGCGTCCATCGAGTTGAGCAGGATCTCGCCTGCGCCCAGCTCGGCGGCGCGCCCGGCCCACTCGACGGCGTCCAGGCCGGTGCCCTGGCGGCCGCCGTGCGTGGTGACCTCGAAGCCGGAGGCGGTCTCGGTGCCCTCGGGGCAGCGGCGGGCGTCCACCGAGAGCACCAGCACCTGGCGGCCGAACCGCCGGGCGATCTCCCGGACCAGCTCGGGGCGGACGATGGCGGCGGTGTTGACGCCCACCTTGTCGGCGCCGGCCCGCAGCAGCCTGTCGACGTCCTCGACGGCGCGGATGCCGCCGCCGACGGTGAGCGGGATGAACACCTGCTCGGCGGTGCGGCGGACCACGTCGTAGGTGGTCTCGCGGTCGCCGGAGGAGGCGGTGATGTCGAGGAAGGTCAGCTCGTCGGCGCCCTCGGCGTCGTAGAGCTTGGCCATCTCGACCGGGTCCCCGGCGTCGCGCAGGTTCTGGAAGTTGACGCCCTTGACCACGCGGCCGGCGTCGACGTCCAGGCAGGGGATGACACGTACTGCGAGGGTCACGGCTGATTGCCTTCCAGAGCGTCCAGGGTTGTGGCGAGTCCGGCGCGGTGGGCGTCGAGTTCGATCTCGACGAGCATCCGCGAGTCGACCAGGCTCTGCACCACCACGACGGCGGCCGCCGGGCGCACGGCGCCGAAGAGCTCCTGGTGGGCGCGGCCGGCCGCGTCGATGTCACGGGCGTGGGTGAGGTACACCCGGGTGCGGACCACGTCGTCCGCCGTCAGACCGTACGCGGCCAGGGCCTCCAGCGCGTTGCCGAAGGCGGCCCGGGCCTGCTCGTAGGGGTCGCCGTCGCCGTGCAGCACGCCGGCCACCAGCGGCCGGGCGCCGGCGACGTGGACGTGGTCCCCGGCGGCGACCGCCTGCGACGCGCCGAGGGTCTCCTCCCAGGGCGAGAACCCGCCGACCCGGCCGCGTACGATCCGACGTTCCGTCATCCCGAAACCGCCTCCAGCGCCTCTCCGAGGGTGAACTTCTGCTCGTAGAGTGCCTTGCCCACGATGGCGCCCTCGACTCCCTCGCCGACCAGGCCGGCGATCGCCCGCAGGTCGTCCAGCGAGGAGACGCCGCCGGAGGCGACCACCGGCTTGTCGGTGGCGGCGCACACGTCGCGCAGCAGCTGCAGGTTGGGGCCGGTCAGGGTGCCGTCCCGGTTGACGTCGGTGACCACGTAGCGGGCGCAGCCCTCGGCGTCCAGGCGGGCCAGCACGTCGAAGAGCTGGCCGCCGTCGCTGGTCCAGCCGCGGCCGCGCAGCGTGGTGCCGACCACGTCCAGGCCGACCGCGATCCTGTCGCCGTGCTCGGCGATGACCTTGGCGACCCACTCGGGGCTCTCCAGGGCGGCGGTGCCGAGGTTGACCCGGGTGCAGCCGGTGGCCAGGGCGGCGGCCAGCGACGCGTCGTCGCGGATGCCGCCGGACAGCTCGACCTTGATGTCCAGGGTGCCGGTGACCTCGCGCACCAGGTCCCGGTTGGAGCCGGTGCCGAAGGCGGCGTCGAGGTCGACCAGGTGCAGCCACTCGGCGCCGGCGTTCTGCCAGGCGAGGGCGGCGGCGAGCGGCTCGCCGAAGGAGGTCTCGGTGCCGGAGGCGCCCTTGACCAGGCGGACGGCCTGGCCGTCCCGGACGTCGACGGCGGGCAGCAGTTCGAGGCGGCTCATGATCTACAACTCTTCCGTCGTCAGAGGGTGCTGACCCAGTTGGTCAGCAGGGCGGCGCCGGCGTCGCCGGACTTCTCGGGGTGGAACTGGGTGGCCCACAGCGGACCGTTCTCGACGGCCGCGACGAACGGCTGCCCGTGGGTGGCCCAGGTGACCAGCGGCGGGTTGATCCGCGCGCTGTGCGCCTCCAGCCCCCAGCTGCGCACCCCGTAGGAGTGGACGAAGTAGAAGCGGGTGTCCGCGTCCAGGCCGGCGAACATCCGGCTGCCCTCGGGGGCGTCCACGGTGTTCCAGCCCATGTGCGGCACGACCGGCGCCTCCAGCGGCTCCACCGTGCCCGGCCACTCGTCGCAGCCGGCGGTCTCCACGCCGTGCTCGACGCCCTTCTCGAAGAGGATCTGCATGCCCACGCAGATGCCCATGACCGGACGGCCGCCGGCCAGCCGGCGCCCGATGATCCACTCCCCGCGGACCGACTTCAGGCCGCGCATGCAGGCCTCGAAGGCGCCGACGCCCGGGACGAGCAGGCCGTCGGCGTCCATCGCGGTCCGGTAGTCGGAGGTGACGGTGACGTTCGCCCCGGTCCGCTCCAGGGCGCGCTGCGCCGAGCGGAGGTTGCCCGAGCCGTAGTCGAGCACCACGACGTTCTTGCCCATGTTCAGGTGTCCAGTCTTTCGTTCGCTCGACGGTTACAGGCGCATGAGGCCGGAGCCCAGGCACATCAGCGCGCCCAGGGCGAGCACGAGGATGACGCCCTTGGACTGCTTCTGCTTCCAGAACGAGATGACGCCGCCGGCCAGGAAGAGTCCGACGAAGATGAGGATCATCGCGGAGTTGCTCACAGCGCACCCTTGGTCGACGGGAGGATGCCGGCCGCGCGCGGGTCGCGCTCGGAGGCGTAGCGCAGGGCCCGGGCCAGCGCCTTGAACTGGCACTCCACGATGTGGTGCGCGTTGCGCCCGTACGGCACGTGGACGTGCAGGGCGATCTGGGCCTGGGCCACGAAGGACTCCAGGATGTGCCGGGTCATGGTGGTGTCGTAGGCGCCGATCATCGGCGCCATGTGCTCCGGCTCGGTGTGCACCAGGTAGGGGCGGCCGGAGAGGTCGACGGTCACCTGGGCGAGCGACTCGTCCAGCGGCACGGTGCAGTTGCCGAACCGGTAGATGCCGACCTTGTCGCCGAGCGCCTGCCTGAAGGCGGCGCCGAGCGCGAGGGCGGTGTCCTCGATGGTGTGGTGGGTGTCGATGTGCAGGTCGCCGTCGGTCTTCACGGTGAGGTCGAAGAGGCCGTGGCGCCCGAGCTGGTCGAGCATGTGGTCGTAGAAGCCGACGCCCGTGGAGATATCGGTCTTGCCGGTGCCGTCCAGGTCTATCTCGACCAGGACGGAGGTCTCCTTGGTGGTGCGCTCGACGCGTCCGGTGCGGGTCATTCGGGGTCACAGCTCCTTGATCACGGTTCGGACGGCGTCCAGGAAGGCGTCGTTCTCGGCGGGGGTGCCGGCGGTGACGCGCAGCCACCCGGGGACGCCGTTGTCACGGACCAGGACGCCGTGGTCGAGGATGGCCTGCCAGACGGCGTGGGTGTCGGCGAAGCGGCCGAACTGGACGAAGTTGGCGTCCGAGTCGGTCACCTCCAGACCGAGCCCGCGCAGCGCCTCGACCAGCCGGTCGCGCTCGTCCTTGAGCCGGCCGACGTAACCGAGCAGGGTGTCGGTGTGCTCCAGGCAGGCCAGCGCGGTGGCCTGGGTGACGGCCGACAGGTGGTACGGCAGGCGGACCAGCTGCACCGCGTCCACCACCGCCGGGTCGGCGGCCAGGTAGCCCAGGCGCAGCCCGGCGGCGCCGAAGGCCTTGGACATGGTGCGCGAGACCACCAGGTTGGGACGGCCCTCGATCAGCGCCAGCAGCGAGGCGCGGTGCGAGAACTCGACGTACGCCTCGTCGACCACCACCAGGCTGGGCCGGGCGGCCTGCGCGGCCTCGTAGAGCCGCAGCACGGTGTCGGCCGCGACGGCGGTGCCGGTCGGGTTGTTCGGCGAGCAGACGAACACCACGTGCGGGCGGTGCTCGGCGATGGCCGCGACGGCCGCGTCCAGGTCGATGGTGAAGTCGGCCCTGCGCGGGCCGGAGATCCAGCCGGTGCCGGTGCCGCGGGAGATCAGCGCGTGCATCGAGTACGAGGGCTCGAAGCCGAGCGCGGTGCGGCCGGGGCCGCCGAAGGTCTGCAGCAGCTGCTGGAGCACCTCGTTGGAGCCGTTGGCGGCCCAGACGTTCTCCCGGGCGACGGCGTGGCCGGTGGTGCGGGTGAGGTACGCCGCCAGGCCCTCGCGCAGCTCGACCGCGTCCCGGTCGGGGTAGCGGTTGAGGTTCCGGGCGGCGTCGGCGACCCGCTCGGCGATCCGGGCGACCAGCTCCTCGGGGAGCGGGTACGGGTTCTCGTTGGTGTTCAGCTGGACCGGGACGTCGAGCTGCGGGGCGCCGTAGGGCGACTGCCCGCGCAGCTCGTCCCGGACGGGGAGGTCGTCGATGGTCGTCACGTGCCGGGAACCGTCCAGTCGAATCGGGCCTTGATCGCGTCGCCGTGACCGGGCAGGTCCTCGGCGTTCGCCAGGTTGACGACGTGCGCGGCGATGCCGGCCAGCGCCTCGCGGTCGTACTCGACGACCTGCACGCCGCGCAGGAAGGTCTGCACGGACAGGCCCGAGGAGTGGCAGGCGCAGCCGCCGGTGGGCAGCACGTGGTTGGAGCCGGCGGCGTAGTCGCCGAGCGAGACCGGGGTGAACCGGCCGAGGAAGATCGCGCCCGCGTTGCGGACCTCGGCGGCGACCGCGTGCGGGTCCCGGGTCTGGATCTCCAGGTGCTCGGCGGCGTAGGCGTTGACCACGGCCAGGCCCTGCTCCAGGTCGTCGACCAGGATGATGCCGGACTGCCGGCCGCCCAGCGCCTCGGCCACCCGCTCGCTGTGCCGGGTGCGGGCGACCTGGGCCTTCAGCTCGGCCTCGACCGCGTCGGCGAGCGCCACCGAGTCGGTGACCAGCACCGAGCCCGAGGTCGGGCCGTGCTCGGCCTGGCTGATCAGGTCGGCGGCGACGTCCACCGGGTCGGCGCTGTCGTCGGCGAGGACGGCGATCTCGGTCGGGCCGGCCTCGGAGTCGATGCCGATCCGCCCGGCGAAGTAGCGCTTGGCGGCGGCCACGTAGATGTTGCCGGGGCCGGTGACCATGTTCACCGGCGCGCACTCCTCGGTGCCCAGCGCGAACATGGCGACCGCCTGGGCGCCGCCGACCGCGTACACCTCGGTGACGCCGAGCAGCGCGCAGGCCGCCAGGATGGTCGGGTGCACCCGGCCACCGAAGGCCTTCTGCGGCGGGGAGGTCACCGCGATGCCGCGCACGCCCGCCTCCTGGGCCGGCACCACGTTCATCACAACGGAGGACGGGTAGACGGCCAGCCCGCCCGGCACGTACAGCCCGACGCGGTCCACCGGCACCCAGCGCTGGGTCACCGTGCCGCCGGGCACCACCTGGGTGGTGTGCCCCTCGCGGCGCTGGTCGCCGTGCACGATGCGGGCGCGGCGGATCGACTCCTCCAGCGCGGCGCGCACCTTCGGGTCCAGCTCCGCGAGCGCCTCGGCGAGCTGCTCGGCCGGGACCCGGGTGGACTCCAGCCGCACGCCGTCGAAGCGCTCGGTGATGTCGATCAGCGCCGCGACCCCGCGATGATGCACGTCCTCGGCGATCGGGCGCACCGTCTCCAGGGCGGCCGCGACATCGAAGTCGGCACGGGGCAGCAGGTCGCGAGGGTCGTCGAGCGAGCCGCGCAGATCGATTCGAGAGATCACGCCACCCAGTGTAAGGAGTGGCCGGAACCGACGGTCCCGCATTTCAGTCCGTGATACGAAGGGCGAGACGGCCGGGGGAGGCCGGGGGGAATCGGGGGGAACCATGACGGATCGGGCACCGGACGACTGGACGGCGGCCGAGCAGGCGCTCTGGCACGCGTTCCGGCTCGGCCGGACCCACGACCTGCGCAGCGGCGAGGCGGCCGAGGACGACCCCTTCGGCGAGGCCGTCTGGGGCCCCGGGCGGACCGTCCGCGCCCGGGTGGTCGCCCGGCTGCTGCTGGACGGGCCCGCCCCCGTCCCCGGCCGGGTCGCCTCGCTCAAGCTGACCGGCGCCCTGGTCACCGGGCCGCTCGACCTGGCCGGCGGCACCATCGGCCACTACGTCGAGCTGCACGACTGCCGCTTCGACCAGAAGATCCTGATCTCCGAGGCCGAGGCCGGCACGCTGCGCTTCATCAACTGCCTCATCCCCCGCCTGGAGGCCTCCCGGCTGGCCACCTCCGGGGACCTCCACCTGGCCCGCTGCCGGATCCGCCAGGGCGTGCGGCTGACCGACGCCCGGATCGGCACCGACCTGCTGATCAACCAGGCTGTCCTGGGCGGCGACCGGTTCGGCCGGGCGCTGTCCGCCGACGGCATCGCGGTCAGCCAGGACTGCGAGGCCGACCGGCTGGCGACCGAGGGCGAGGTCAGCCTGCGCACCGCCCGGATCGGCGGGCGGCTCTCGCTGCGCGGCGCCCAGCTGCGCGCCGCGCCGGGCAATCGCAACGCCCTCAACGCCGTCCGGCTGACCGTCGGCCACACCCTCTACCTGAGCGGCTCGGCCGACGGCGGCTGGTACGGGTCCCAGACCTACTACGGCTCCGGGTACGGCGAGGCCCCGCCGCCGGACGCACCGAGCACGCCGTTCCGCGCCTTCGGCCAGGTCCGGCTCTCCGACGGCCGCTTCGAGAACGCCTGTCTGCTCTCCGACGCCGAGTTCCACCTGACCGACGGCGACGAGGTGACCCTGCGCCGGATCCAGACCCCGGAGCTGCGCTTCACCTGCCGCTTCCCGGGCGGCGGCGCCGTCTCGCTGTCCCGGGCCCGGGTCGGCAACCTCGTCGACGCCCCCGGCGCCTGGCCCCGGCAGGGCGCGGTCGGCCTCACCGGGTTCACCTACGAGTGCCTGCGCCCGGCCGTGCCGTTCCCCGTCCACGAGCGGATCGGCTGGCTGGAACGCTCCTCGGTGGACTTCCAGCCCGAGTCCTACGAGCAGCTGGCCGCCGCGCTGCGCCGCGACGGCGCCGACGACGACGCCCGCGCGGTGCTCTACGCCAAGCAGCGCCGCCGGCGGCGGACCCTCCCGCCGCCGGCCCGGATCTGGGGCCGGGTCCAGGACGTCACCGTCGGCTACGGCTTCCGGCCCGGCCGGGCGGCGCTCTGGCTGCTGCTCGCCTGGGCGCTCGGCAGCCTCTACTTCGCCACCCACGCGCTCCAGCCGCTCAAGGCCGACGAGCGCCCGCACTGGAACCCGGTGCTGTACGCGCTCGGCCAGCTGCTGCCGGTCGTCGACCTCGGCCAGGGCGGCTGGAACCCCGGCGGTACCGCCCAGTGGGTCTCCTCCGGCCTGGTCGTCGTCGGCTGGGTGCTCGCCACCACGGTCGCCGCCGGCGCCAGCCGGATGCTCCAGCGCGGCTGAGGGCCTGGGCCGTGAAGGCCCGGCGGGTCCGGGGAACTACGCTGTCCGCCGTGACAGAACGGCTTCCGCTCTTCCCCCTGAACACGGTGCTCTACCCGGGCCTGGTGATGCCCCTCAACGTCTTCGAGGAGCGCTACCGCCGTCTCGTCGCCGACCTGCTGGAGGGTCCCGAGGACCAGCCGCGCCGCTTCGGCGTGCTCGCCATCAAGGACGGCCGCGAGGTCGCCCCGGTCCGCCCCGAGGACGGCCCGGCCGGCCCGCTGGACGGTCTCGGCACCGCCACCGGCGACCCGCTGGAGGCGCTCCACCACATCGGCTGCGTCGCCGACGTCACCTCCGTCCAGCCGCAGCCGGACGGCCACTACGAGCTGTTGATCACCGGCACCACCCGGTTCTGGCTCCGGTCCGTCGACGTCGGCGGCCCGTACCTGGTCGGCGAGCTCGAAGCCATCGAGGAGCGCACCGGCGAGGGTTCCGGCGCGCTGGCCGCCGAGGTCGAGCGGGTCTTCCGCACCTACCAGCGCCGGCTCGCCGGCGCCCGCGAGGCCAGCACCGTCGGCCGCCCGGAACTGCCCGAGGACCCGCAGGTGCTGTCCTACCTGGTCGCCGCGGCCGCCGTCCTGGAGGTCCCGCTCAAGCAGCAGCTGCTCGCCTGCCCCGACAACGCCCAGCGGCTGCGCGCCGAGCTGGACCTGCTGCGCCGCGAGACGGCGGTGCTCGGCTGGCTGCCCTCGCTGCCCGCCGTCAACCTCACCCGCCAGTCCTTCAGCCCCAACTGACCGACCCCACCGATTGCGGAGCCCCCCGTGGCCAAGAAGCCGAAGAAGGGCGGCCAGGGCACGCCCGCGACGGTCGCCCTGGAGACCGCCGGCGTGCCGTTCACCGTCCACTCCTACGAGCACGACCCGGCCGCCGCCTCCTACGGCGGCGAGGCCGCCGAGGCGCTCGGCGTGCCGGCCGAGCGGGTCTTCAAGACCCTGGTCGCCGACGTCGACGGCGTGCTCACCGTCGGTGTCGTCCCGGTGGCCGGCCAGCTCGACCTCAAGGCGCTGGCCTCGGCGGTCGGCGGAAAGCGCGCCGCGATGGCCGACCCGGCCGCCGCCGAACGCAGCAGCGGCTACGTCCTCGGCGGCATCTCGCCGCTCGGCCAGCGCCGCCCGCTGCGCACGGTCGTCGACGCCGGCGCCCTCACCCATCCCACCGTCTTCGTCTCCGCCGGCCGCCGCGGCCTCGAAGTCGAGCTCTCCCCCGCCGACCTCGTCGCCCTCACCGGCGCCCGCACCGCCCCCATCGCCCGCTGACCTGCACTGACCCGCACTGACCCGCGCTGACCCGCGCGGGACCGGGCCCACCCGGGACCGGCGCGGACGCACGGGGGCCGGCGCCCCTCGGGAACGCCGGCCCCACCTCCTCAGCCCTCGCGTCGGTCCTCCGGCGCAGCCCCCGCGTCCACCGCCGGCGGCCCCGGCACCCAGTACGGCGGCGGGTCCTCCTCGCGCTTCCCGAACGCCGCCGACAGCGCCAGCAGCAGCACCATCGCCGCCATCGGCCATGCCAGCACCGCCCCGTACGCCCCGAGGTCGATGTCCGCCTGGAAGTGCCCGCCGTTGCCGACCCGCCGCGCCTCGGCGACCAGGTCGCGGCCCGGGCCGAGCCACCGCCCGAGCCCCCACGCCCCGACCGAGGCCAGCAGCCCGCCGACCGCCAGTCCGACCGCCACCGCGATCCCGCCGCCCCGCTTGCGGGTGACCAGGAACGCCCCCAGCGCCGTCAGGATCCCCATCCCCAGCCCGATCAGCACGAACACGCTGTCGGCGCCGGCCCGCTGCTCCCCCTCCGGGTCCGCGTAGAGGATCTTGTTGCCGTCCACGACCAGCGGCACCTTGGGTGCCAGCCAGGCCCACAGCAGGCCCATCACGACCCCCAGCACCAGGCAGGCCAGCAGCGTGGCGGCCCCGATCCTCAGCTCGGGCAGCAGCCGCTGGACCGGCGGCTCCGCCGGCCGCGCCGAGCCGGCCATCAGGTCCAGCCCCGGCGGCAGTGCGTACGGATCACGCGCGGCATACGGATCGGGCGCGGCGTACGGAGCGGGCACGGCGTCCGCGGGTACGGCGTCCGCCACGGCATCGGTGCCGTCGGCGCGCGCGGGATCCGGAGGTGTGTTCGGTGCGGTCACGCCCCCCATCGTTTCACGGGCGCCGCCCCCGCGGCCCGGCCACCCACCGACCGGACGACCGGTCCCGCCGGGCCCGCCGGGCCCCGACGGCTACCGCCGGGTCGCCCGCCGGTACGCCCAGGTGGCCACCGCCAGCGACACCACGCCCACCCCCGCGCACACCGCGAGGTCCCCGACCACCGCCGCCCAGTCCGGCGACGGCCGGAACGTCCGGGCGAACGCCTCCACCGCGTAGGTGGACGGCAGCAGGTCGCGCAGCCACAGCACCGGCTGCGGCAGGTGGTCCACCGGCAGGACGCCGAGCAGCAGCGCCGCCGACATGCCCAGCTGCCCGAGCATGGTGGCGATCTCCTGCTTGGGCGCGAGCAGCCCGCAGGCCGCCCCGAGCCCGGCGAGCGCCGCCCCGGCCAGCGGCACCACCGCGAGCAGCACCCACAGCTGCCCCAGCGGCAGCCCGAACATCACCGCGCCGACCCCGGCCGTGACCAGCGTCCCGGGCAGGGTGAACGAGGCGAACGCGGCGGCCGCGCCGAGCACCACCGAGGCGGCCGGCACCGGCAGCGTCGCGTAGTGGTCCAACCCGCCGCTGGCCCGCAGCCGCCCGAAGTACTGGGCGAGCAGGTTGAGCGCCACGAAGGCGACCACCAGCACGCTGGAGCCGGACACCACGTACCGGGCGGCCGAGGTCTGCCCGGCGTCGACGACGCCCCGCATCATCACCAGGATGCCCAGCGACTGGAAGGTGGCCACGAACAGCAGCGGGATCCGTGCCACCCGGGCCCGGGCGAGCTGCGCCCGGTAGACGGCGGCCAGGGCCGGCAGCAGCCGGGCGGCGGGGGCCAGCGGGGCGGGCCCGCCGGCCGTGCCCGGGGTGGTCCGCGGCGGTGCCGAGAGCAGCGTCACTTGGCCAGTCCTCCATGGCGGCCGCCCAGCTTGAGGTAGGCGTCCTCAAGGCTCGGGGTGGCCAGGGTGAAGTCGTCCAGGGCGGCGAAGGCCGGGCCGGTGGTGACGGCGGCGACCAGTTCGCGGGCCTGCTCGGGGGTGGTGCGCACGGTCCAGCGGCGGCCGGTGCGCTCGGCCCGTTCGGCGAGCGCCGCCACCGCGGGGACGGCCAGCGGCGCCTCGTCCCGCCAGACCAGGTCGAGCCGGACGTCGCCGTCGACCAGCGTCTTGAGGCCGCCGGGGGTGTCACAGGCGATCACCCGGCCGTCGTCGACCACGGCGACCCGGTCCAGCACGGTCTCCGCCTCGATCACGTTGTGGGTGACCAGCAGCACGGTGGTGGAGCGCTCGGCCCGGCGGCGCTCGACCGCCGACCACACGGAGCGCCGGGCGAGCGGGTCCATGCCGGTGGTGGGCTCGTCGAGGACGAGCAGCGGCCGGTCGCCGACCAGGGTGGCGGCGAAGCAGGCGAGCCGGCGCTGGCCGCCGGAGAGCTTGGCGAGCGGCCGGTGGGCGAGCGGCTCCAGGGCGAGTTCGGTGATCACCTCGTCGGCGGCGGCGCGGGCCGCGGCCCGGCTCAGGCCGCGCAGCCGACCGGTGGTCTCGGCGGCGAGGGCGACGGTCAGCTCGTCGAGCGCGGTGGACTCCTGGCCGAGGTAGCCGAGCAGCCGGGCGGCCCGTTCGGGGTGCCGCACCACGTCGTGGCCGAGGATCTCGATGCTGCCGGAGTCGGGCCGCAGCAGTCCGGTGAGCTGGCGGACCAGGGTGGACTTGCCCGCGCCGTTGGGCCCGAGCAGGCCGAAGATCTCACCCTGCCGGACGGTCAGGGTGATGCCGTCGTTGGCCCGGATCGCGGTGGCGGAGGCGCCGCGCCCGGCGCGGTACGTCCGGACCAGGTCGCGTACGGCACAGCACGGCGAGGTCTCCTGGGGTGCCCGCCCGGCCGTCTCACTCACGACCGAGGACTCTACGCGGTGCGCCGGGCGAACCGGACAACGGGGCCCCGCCCGGCCTCCCGGGGCCGCTCCCGGTCCGGCCCCGGTCCGGCCCCGGTCCGGCCCCGGTCCGGGAGCGGCCAGGCCCCGATCAGGCCCCGATCAGGTCAGTCGTCGACGACGACCAGGTCCCCGCCGGGCACCCGGGCCGCCAGTTCCTTCCAGAAGCCCGCCCGGATCGCGTACCGGTCGTGCTCGTCGATCTGGTCGTCCTTGTGCGCGAGCAGCCCGAAGCGCGCCGCGTAGCGCAGCAGCTCGCCGTCGACCCGGTGCGGGATGCGCGGGTAGCCGGGCCACAGGACGGTCAGCCGTTCGGCGTCGCCGAGCCGGTCGGTCCAGCGGCGGGCGAAGACCTGGCCGACCTCGTGGGCGTCGCCGCCGATCGAGGTGATGTCCTCCTCGCGGTCGGCCCAGCGCTGTTCGGCGGTGGTGAGCTGGGCGAGGGTGGGCAGGCCGTCGCCGGCGGTGACGGCGGGCTCGGCGACCGACCGGTCGATCCAGCCCCGGTCGGAGGACCAACGCAGCACCGGGCCGCTCTGCTGCTGGCCGGCCTGCTGGGCGACGGCGGCCTGCCGGTCGGCGCTGCGCCCGGCGAGGTCCTTGGGCGTGGGGACGACCTTGAGCCCGGCGGCGGCCGGCTGGGGGCCCCCGTTGACGGCGGGGACGGCCACCGCGGCGACGGCGACGGCCGCGGGTTCGTCGGCGGCGGGGTGCCCCGGCATCTGGGCGGCGGGCAGCGGGCCCGGCAGGGTGGCGGGGGGCGCGGCGGGCGGCGCGGCGAGGATCTTGGCGATGTCGTGCCGGGCCCCGGGACCGGGGAAGACGCTGGAGGTGTCGCGCAGGCTGAACGACCCCTCGATCCACTCGCGGTCCAGCACCCGCCGCTCGTCGGCCTCGCCGACCAGGTCCTCGGACTGGTTGAAGTCGCCGTCGGCGGCCTGCAGCGCCCAGAGGTGGACGACGACGCCGTGCTCCTTGGCGGACATCATGCCGGGCAGCAGGTCGCCGTCGCCGGTGATCAGCACGACGTCGGCGCAGGCCCGGTTGCGGGCGAGTTCGGAGAGCTCGGCGTGCATCGCGGCGTCGACGCCCTTCTGCACCCAGCGGCCCTCCGCCCGGGTGAGCGCGCCGAGCCGCACGGTGACCCGGGGCAGCACGCGCAGCCGCCGGTGCTCGGGCATCGGGCGGCGTTCGGGCGCGGCGTCGAACCAGTAGATCCGCAGCAGCGGCAGGCCGGTCTCGGCCTCGGCCCGCTCGCGCAGGGCGGCGATCAGCGCGGTGTGGTCGACGGTGACCTTGGAGCGGGAGGGGTCACCGGCGAGCAGGCTGGCGGCGGCGCCCAGCAGGTATCCGGCGTCCACCAGGACGACACAGCGGTCCATTGCGCACCTCTTTCCGCTCGCCCTCGGGGTGGGGCTCCGCCGGGGCCGACGGTGCCGGGGTGGGCGCGGTGCGCCCGGCCCGGGCGGAGTGGGGTGAGGGGGTGCCCGCAACCGCCCGATCATTGGGTCACCTTTTTCCCCCGGATGCACCCGCCGAACCCCGGCCGTCCACCGCTTTCCCGGCAGCGACGCCGAGGGCCCCCGTCCGATTCCTCGATCCCGGACGGGGGCCCTCGTGCCGTGCGCGGCCGCTCAGCCCTTGAGCTCGGCGGCGACCAGCTCGGCCAACTGGACGGCGTTGAGCGCGGCGCCCTTGCGCAGGTTGTCGTTGGAGACGAACAGCGACAGGCCGTTCTCCACCGTCTCGTCGACCCGGATGCGGCCGACGTAGCTCGGGTCCTGGCCGGCGGCCTGGAGCGGGGTGGGGATGTCGCTCAGCTCGACGCCGGGGGCGCCGGTGAGCAGCTCGACCGCGCGCTCGGGGCTGATCGGGCGCTCGAAGCGGGCGTTGATCTGCAGCGAGTGGCCGGAGAAGACCGGGACGCGCACGCAGGTGCCGGCCACCTTCAGCTCGGGGATCCCGAGGATCTTGCGGCTCTCGTGGCGGAGCTTCTGCTCCTCGTCGGTCTCGTTGGAGCCGTCCTCGACGATCGAGCCGGCCAGCGGGACGACGTTGAACGCGATCGGGCGCCGGTAGATCTTGGGCTCGGGGAAGTCGACCGCCGAGCCGTCGTGGGCGAGCGCGGCGGCGCCGTCGACGACCTTGGCCGCCTGGTCCTGGAGCTCGGCCACGCCGGCCACGCCGCTGCCGGAGACGGCCTGGTAGGTGGAGACGACGAGGGCGGCGAGGCCGGCCTCCTCGTGCAGCGGGCGCAGCACGGGCATGGCGGCCATCGTGGTGCAGTTCGGGTTGGCGATGATGCCCTTGGGGCGGTCGGCGATCGCCTCGGGGTTGACCTCGGAGACGACCAGCGGGACCTCGGGGTCGCGGCGCCAGGCGGAGGAGTTGTCGATGACGACGGCGCCGTCGGCGGCGGCCTTGGGGGCGAGCGCCTTGGAGGTGGCGCCGCCGGCCGAGAAGATCACGATGTCCAGGCCGGTGTAGTCGGCCGTGGCCGCGTCCTCGACGGTGACCTCGGTGCCCTTCCAGGGAAGGGTGCGCCCGGCCGAGCGGGCCGAGGCGAACAGCCGCAGCTGCTCCACCGGGACGTCGCGCTGGGCCAGGATCTCGCGGACCACGCCGCCGACCTGGCCGGTGGCCCCGACAATGCCGATCTTCATCCGACTACTCCTCTTGATCTTGCTGCTCACAGCCGCACCTCGGGCGGCTCCGACCGGTTCCGCCGGGCGGGCGACGCGCACGGCCGGACTCGCCCTGCCCATCATGCCTTGTCACCGGCGCCGAGCGGCCCGGTATTCCATCCTGTGGTCCTCAGTGGTCCAGACCACTGAGGAGTTCCAGCGCCCGCGCGACCTCCGCCGCACCGGCCGGCAGCAGCGGCAGCCGGACGTCCGGCGTCGGGATCCGCCCCTGCGCGTGCAGCACGCCCTTGACCACCGCCGGGTTCGGCGCCGCGAAGGCCGCCACCGCCAGGCCGGTCAGCCGGTGGCCCAGCGCCCGGGCGCGCGCCACGTCCCCCGCCCGCCACGCCTCGGCCAGCTCGACGAAGCGCGCGGTGGCCAGGTGCGCGGAGGCCAGGATGCCGCCGTCCGCGCCCAGCGCCAGCAGCGGCGCCAGCACGGCGTCGTCCCCGCCCAGCACCGAGAACCCGGCCGGCGCGGCGGCCAGCAGTTCCACCGCCGCCTGGTCCACCCCGCCGGTGGCGTACTTGACGCCCACCACGTTCGGCAGCGCCGCCAGCTCCAGCAGCGCGGCCCCCGACAGCGCCTGCCCGGTCCGGTACGGGATGTGGTAGACGACCAGCGGCACCGAGCTGGCCTCGGCCAGGGCCCGGAAGTGCGCGAGCGTCCCGGCCTCGCCCGGCCGGACGAAGGACGGCACGGTGACCAGCGCGCCCGCCACCCCCGGCACCCGCCCGGCCAGGGCGGCCAGCTCCTCGGCGGCCGCGGCGGTGCCCGGACCGCCCGCGCCGACCAGCAGCGGAACCCCGCGCTCGGCACAGAGCGCCGCGCAGACCTCGGTGACCGCGCGCCGCTCGTCCGCGCTCAGCGCGGCCGGCTCGCCGGTGGTGCCGAGCGCCACCAGCCCGGCCGCGCCGTCGTCCAGCACCGAGCCGGCCAGCTTCTCCAGCGCGTCCAGCGCCACCGAGCCGTCGGCCGCGAACGGGGTGACCAGCGGGACGAAAATGCCCTTGAGTTCCATGCCCACGATCCTGGGGCCCGCCGATCCCGCAGGTCCAGTTCATGTTTCCGAAGCTTCTCGTAAGCTGAGCCGATGCTCGATGTCCGACGCCTGCGCCTGCTGCGCGAACTCGCCCACCTCGGCACCATCGCCGCCGTCGCCGAGGCGCTCAGCTTCAGCCCTTCGGCGGTCTCCCAGCAGCTGTCCGTCCTGGAGAAGGAGGCCGGCGTCCCGCTGCTGGAACGCACCGGCCGCCGCGTCACCCTCACCCCGGCCGGGCGCAACCTGGTCCGGCACGCCGAGGCCGTGCTGGAGCGGCTGGAGCAGGCGGACGCCGAACTCGCCCACGCCCGCGAGGGGCTGGCCGGCCCGCTGCGGATCGGCACCTACCCGTCGGCGGCCCGGGCGATCATCCCCGCCGTCCTCGCCGAACTGGCCGGCTGGCACCCGGGCCTGGAGCCGATGGTCACCGAGGTGGACCCGGCCGAGGTCGCGGCGGCGCTGCGCGCGGGCGAGCTGGACGTGGCCCTGGTGCACGAGTACGACCTGGTGCCCGCCGACCCCGAGCCCGGCCTGGCGATGACCCGGCCGATCTTCACCGAGCCGATGTACCTGGCGGCCCGCGCCCCCGCGAGCGTCGCCGACCAGCGCGCCGCGCCGTGGATCCTCGCCCCGCCGGGCACCCTGTGCCACACCATGGCCGTCCGGGCCTGCGAGGCCGCCGGCTTCGCGCCCCGGATCCGCCACCAGATCGACGACTTCGCGACCGTCCTCGCCCTGGTCGCGGCCGGTCAAGGGGTGGCGCTGGTCCCCCACCTCGGCACCGACCGGCCCCCGCCGGGCGTCGTCCTCACCCGGCTGCCGATGTACCGCCGCACCCGCACCGCCTTCCGCGCGGGCGCCGGCGCCCACCCGGCGATCTCCGCCTTCGTCTCCGCCCTGCACACCGCCGTGCCGACCCCGCTGCGCAACTCCGCGTAGCCCGCGGGGGCGCCCGCACCCGGCCGGGTGCGGGCGCCCCGCGAGGATCCGCTATCCCGCCCCGTTGCCCGCGAGGCAGCTCGGCCCGAGCAGCTGCTTCAGGTCCCCGAACAGCGCCGGATCCGACTTCACCCGGTGCCGGTCGAGCCGCAGCACCGTCGTCCTGCTCCGCGCCTCCAGCCGGACCCGCACCTCCGTGGTCCCCCGGTGGCTGCTCAGCACCTCGCCGAGCCGCGCCACCAGCGGGGGCGTCACCTTCGCGCTCGGGATGTTGATGATGATCGGCGCCTCGGCGTGCGCGTTCGACAGGTCCGGGACCGTCAGCTCCATGCCCATCAGCCGCGGCACGTCCTCCCGCTTGTCCAGCTTGCCGCGGACGAACACCACCGTGTCCTCGACCAGCTGCGAGGAGACCAGCTGGTAGCTGGCCGGGAAGAACATGCAGTCGATCGAGCCCGCGAGGTCCTCGACGGTCGCGATCGCCCAGGCGTTGCCCTGCTTGGTCATCTTCCGCTGGAGGCCCGAGATGATGCCGCCGATGGTGACGATCGTCCCGTCCGGCCGTTCGGCGAGGTCCGCGACCGCGCAGTCCGCCTTGTCGGCGAGCACGTGCTCGATGCCGTGCAGCGGGTGCGAGGAGACGTACAGGCCGAGCATCTCCCGCTCCTGGGTGAGCAGGAAGGACTTCTCCCACTCCTCCTCGGAGAACACGACGTCCAGCCCGAAGCTCGGCTCGTCGCTCGTCGTGTCGCCGCCGAAGAGGTCGAACTGCCCCTCGGCCTCCTTGCGCTTGATGCCGACGACGTTGTCGATCATCGGCTCGAACTGCGCGGTGAGGCCCTTGCGGGTGTGCCCGAGCGAGTCGAAGGAACCGGCCTTGATCAGCGATTCCACGGTCCGCTTGTTGCAGACCACCGACTCCACCTTCTCCAGGAAGTCCGGGAAGGAGGAGAACTTCCCCTTGGTCTTGCGGGTCCGGATCATCGACTCGACGACCGGGCCGCCGACGTTGCGGATGGCGGTCAGGCCGAACCGGACGGTGGTGTCACCGTGCGGGGTGAAGTCCGCGTCCGACTCGTTGACGTCCGGCGGCAGGACGTTGATGCCCATCTTGCGGCACTCGTTGAGGTAGACGGCCGACTTGTCCTTGTCGTCCTTCACCGAGGTCAGCAGGCCGGACATGTACTCGGCCGGGTAGTTGGCCTTGAGGTACGCCGTCCAGTACGAGACGAGCCCGTAGCCCGCCGTGTGCGCTTTGTTGAACGCGTAGCCGGAGAAGGGGACGAGGACGTCCCAGACCGCCTGGATCGCCGCGTCCGAGTAGCCGCGCTCCCGGCAGCCCTTCCGGAACGGGACGAACTCGGCCTCCAGGATCTCCTTCTTCTTCTTGCCCATGGCGCGGCGCAGCAGGTCGGCCTGGCCGAGCGAGTAGCCGGCCAGGATCTGCGCGGCCTTCTGCACCTGCTCCTGGTAGACGATCAGGCCGTAGGTGGGCCGGAGCACCTCCTCCAGGGGCTTCTCCAGCTCCGGGTGGATCGGGGTGATCTCCTGCTGCCCGTTCTTGCGCAGCGCGTAGTTGGTGTGCGAGTTGACGCCCATCGGGCCGGGCCGGTACAGCGCCAGCACGGCGGAGATGTCCTCGAAGTTGTCGGGCTTCATCAGGCGCAGCAGCGAGCGCATGGGGCCGCCGTCGAGCTGGAAGACGCCGAGCGTGTCACCGCGCGCCAGCAGTTCGTAGGTCGGCTTGTCGTCCAGGGGCAGATCAAGAAGGTTGATCTTGATGCCCTTGTTCTTCTCGATCGCCTTGACGGCGTCGTCCATGATCGTCAGGTTGCGCAGGCCGAGGAAGTCCATCTTGAGAAGGCCGAGGCCCTCGCAGGTGGGGTAGTCGAACTGCGTGATGGTGACGCCGTCGGTGTGCCGGGTCCAGACCGGGATGTGGTCGGTCAGCGGCTCGGCGGACATGATGACGCCGGCCGCGTGCACCCCGGGCTGGCGGATCAGGCCCTCGATGCCGCGCGCGGTGTCGATCACCTTGCGCACGTCGGGGTCGGTCTCGTACAGCCCGCGGATCTCGCCGGCCTCGCTGTAGCGCGGGTGGCTGCTGTCCGTGATGCCGGACAGCGGGATGCCCTTGCCCATGACGTCCGGCGGCATCGCCTTGGTGATCCGGTCACCCATCGCGTAGGGGTAGCCGAGGACGCGCGAGGAGTCCTTGATGGCGGCCTTCGCCTTGATGGTGCCGTACGTGACGATCATGGCGACCTTGTCGGATCCCCACTTCTCCGTCACGTACCGGATCACGTCACCGCGCCGGCGCTCGTCGAAGTCGATGTCGACATCGGGCATGGAGATGCGCTCGGGGTTGAGGAAGCGCTCGAAGATCAGACCGTGCGGGATCGGGTCGAGGTCGGTGATGCCCATGGCGTACGCGACCAGCGAGCCGGCCGCCGAACCGCGGCCCGGGCCCACCGCGATGCCCTGGCTCTTCGCCCACATGATGAAGTCGGCGACCACGAGGAAGTACGCCGGGAACCCCATCTGGATGATGGTGTCCATCTCGTACTCGGCGAGCTTCTTGTGCTCCTCGTCGTACCCGCCCGGGAAGCGCCAGTCCATGCCCTCCCAGACCTTGGACTTGAAGAAGTCCGCCTCGGACTCGAAGCCCTCCGGGATCGGGAACCGCGGCATGAGGTTGCGGAACTGGAACATGCCCTCGGTGTCGACCCGCGAGGCCACCAGCAGCTGGCTGTTGCGGCAGCCCTCCTGCCAGGCGTCCGACTGGTCCAGCGCGTACATCTCGGCGGCCGACTTGATGTAGTAGCCGGTGCCGTCGAACCGGAAGCGGTCCGGGTCGGAGAGGTTCTTGCCGGTCTGCACGCAGAGCAGCAGGTCGTGGGCGCCGGCGTCGGCCTCGGTGGTGTAGTGCGAGTCGTTGGTGACGACCGGCGGGATGCCGAGCTTCTGGCCGATCTCGATCAGCCCGTCGCGGACCCGCTTCTCGATGCCGAGGCCGTGGTCCATCAGCTCCAGGAAGTAGTTCTCCTTGCCGAAGATCTCCTGGTACTCGGCGGCGGACCGCAGCGCCTCCTCGAACTGGCCCAGGCGCAGCCGGGTCTGCAGCTCGCCGGAGGGGCAGCCGGTGGTGGCCATCAGGCCGCCGGACAGCTCGGAGATCAGCTCCTTGTCCATCCGGGGCCACTTGACCAGCCAGCCCTCGGCGTACGAGCGCGAGGTCAGCTTGAAGAGGTTGTGCAGGCCCTCCTTGTTCCGGGCCCAGATGGTCTTGTGGGTGTAGGCACCGGACGCCGAGACGTCGTCCTTCTTCTGGTGCGGCTGGCCCCACAGGATGCGCTTGGTGTTCGAGCGGGACTCCGGGGCGACGTACGCCTCGATGCCGATCACCGGGGTGATGCCGGCGGCGGTCGCCTGCTTGTGGAACTCGGCCGCGCCGTACATGTTGCCGTGGTCGGTCATCGCGACATGGGTCTGCCCCAGCCGTTCGACCTCCTTGAACATCTGCTTCAGCCGGGCGGCACCGTCCAGCATCGAGTACTCGGTGTGGACGTGCAGATGCGCGAACGGCTGATCGCTCAAGGCGGGGCCTCCGTAGGCTCGGTACAGACAGGCGGGCCGGCGAACGCGCAGGTCACGGCGGGTACCCGGAAACAGATGCGGTCCGAGCCGATAACCGGGCCCGGACCGTCATTCACGCGTTCACGTTCCCACTCTAACCTTCGGCCACTCGACTCCCCGCACGCACTCACCGCGAGGGAACCGACACCGTTGAGCCCGCTCGGGTCAGGGCCGCCAGCCGGTCCCCGGCAGCGGCCCTGACCTCTGCCGTCTCCACCTCGTCCCCCTCCAAATACCTCAACCTCTCCCTGACCTCCACACCGTCCGGAGCCCGCTCCACCCCCAGCAACCGGGCGTCCTCCTCACAGTCCCAAAGACACTCCACATAGATCCCGCCCAACCCCGCCGGATCGATCGCCGCCAGTGCCTCCAGATACCCCACCCGCTCGTGCGAGTGCGGCGTCCACAACCAGAACCGCCGCAGCAGCGACGCCGCACCCCCGGCCTCCGCCCCGAACCCCGCCAGCGCCCGCGCGGTGCGCACCGGCCCGCACCACCGCCGCTCCACCCACTCCCGCTCCAGCCGCTCCACCAGCGCCCCGACGTCCCCCTCCACCGCTACGTCCTCTTGATGCCGCCGCCCCTCGGCCTCCCCCGCCGTCTCCACCCGTACCCCGGCGTCCCGCACCAGCCGCGCCAGATACACCGCCCGCTGATCGGCGTCATCCCACCGCCAGTCCCACCGAACACACCCCTCCACCACCCCAGCAGCCCCCCGCGGATCCTCCGCCACCATCCGCGCCCCGAGCCCCCGCCCCCGCTGCACCATCCCGATCAACGACCCCGCCGGCGCATACCGCCCATCACTCATCCTCGTCACACCCCCATCCTCCCCCGCCCCGGGACCCGCACATCCAGCAGCTCTACCGGAGGTAGTCCGAGAGCGGCCGTGTCACGTCATCGACCAACGATCACGCCCACAGGCCTCGGCCGGGCCGTTTCCCGTTCTCCCCTCAGAGTCTCGATGCCCTCCCGGCGCAGGAAGTCGGCCGGGCCGACTTCCTGCGCCGGGAGGGCCACAGGCTAGGCGTCCAGCTCCGCCAGGAAGTCCAGCGCCACCGCCCAGGTCCGCTCCGCCGCCTCGGCGTCGTAGTCCGCGAGCTCCGGGTCGGTGAAGAGGTGGCCGGCGCCGTGGTAGCGGTGGATCTCGACGTCGGCGCCGGCCTTGCGCATGTTGAGGTACCAGGCGTTCAGCCAGTCCTCCGGCTCGAACGGGTCCGGCTCGGCGACGTGCAGTTGGACGGGGATGGCGGTGGCCGCGTCCTCGCGGAGGTCGGAGGTGCCGTGCAGGAGGAGCAGGCCGCGGGCGTTCTCGTCGGCGAGGGCGAGGTTCTGGGCGAGCGAGCCGCCGAGCGAGAAGCCGGCGTAGACCAGGGCGGCGCCGGAGGCCAGCAGCGGGGCGGCCGCGCCGACCGCCCGGCGCAGGAGTTCGTCGCTGCCCAGCTCCTCCTTGTACGCCATGCCCTCCTCGACGTCGTCGAAGGTGCGCCCCTCGTAGAGGTCGGGGGTGTGCACGGTGTGCCCGGCGGCGCGCAGCCGGTCGGCGGCGGCGTGGACGGCGGGGCGCAGGCCGTAGGCGGAGTGCAGGAGCAGGATCTGGGCCACGGGGGGAACTTCCTTGCAGCGGGCGGGGAACCGTCCCATCATCGCGCATGGCCGCCAGGTGGCCGCGCCCACCCGGCGGGATGGCGCGACCTCACGCACCGGTGAATCGGCGACGAACAGTCAGTTCACCCTATGGAACAGATCGTTACCCACCGGTAGCCTGTCGGCCGTGACTGACCTTGTCAATGACATGACCGCCGCCCGCCCACACCGCCGCCAGGTGCTCAAGGCCACCGCCGCCGTGGCGGGCGCCGCCGCCCTGCCGCTGACCCTCGGCGCCACGGCCCAGGCCGCCACCGCCCCGCAGTTCCTGCACGGCGTCGCCTCGGGCGACCCGCTGCCCGACGGGATCCTGCTCTGGACCCGCGTCACCCCGGCCCCCGAGGCCGTCCCCGGCTCCGGCCTGGGCACCGACACCGAGGTCCGCTGGGAGCTCGCCGCCGACAAGGGCTTCACCCGGATCGCGGCGAGCGGCACCGTGACCACCTCCGCCGCCACCGACCACACCGTCAAGGCGGACGTCCGCGGCCTCGCCCCGGACACCGCCTACTGGTACCGCTTCACCGCCGGCGCCACGACCTCCCCGGTCGGCCGCACCCACACCACCCCGGCCGCCGACGCCGCCCTCGACCGGCTCCGCTTCGGCGTCGCGTCCTGCGCCAACTGGGAGGCCGGCTACTTCTCCGCCTACCGCCACCTGGCGGCCCGCGGCGACCTCGACGCCTTCCTCTTCCTCGGCGACTACATCTACGAGTACAGGACCGGCGAGTTCTGCGCCGCCGGCTCCGTGGTCCGCCCGCACGCGCCCGCCCACGAGATCCTCACCCTCGCCGACTACCGCACCCGCCACGGCCGGTACAAGACGGACGAGGACCTCCAGGCGCTGCACGCCCAGGTCCCGGCCATCGCGATCTGGGACGACCACGAGTTCGCCAACGACGCCTGGTCCGGCGGCGCCGAGAACCACACCCCCGGCACCGAGGGCGACTGGGCGGCCCGGGTCGCCGCCGCCAAGCAGGCCTACTTCGAGTGGATGCCGGTCCGCCCCTCCATCGCCGGCACCACCTACCGCCGCCTGCGCTACGGCAAGCTCGCCGACCTGCACCTGATGGACCAGCGCTCGTTCCGCTCCCAGCAGGTCAAGGTCGGCAACGGCGACGTCGACTCGGCCGACCGCAGCATCACCGGCCGCGCCCAGATGGACTGGCTGAAGTCCGGCCTCTCCGCCTCCGACACCACCTGGCGCCTGATCGGCAACGAGGTGATGATCTCCCCGGTCGCGTTCCTCTCGCTGCCGGACTACCTGCTGCGCCCGCTGGCCAAGCTGCTCGGCCTGCCCGGCGAGGGCCTGGCGATCAACACCGACCAGTGGGACGGCTACACCCACGACCGCCGCGAGCTGCTCGGCCACCTCAAGGCGAACGGCATCACCAACACCGTCTTCCTCACCGGCGACATCCACTCGGCCTGGGCGTCGGACGTCCCGAACGAGGCCGCGACCTACCCGCTGTCGGGCAGCGCCGCCACCGAGTTCGTGGTCACCTCGGTCACCTCGGACAACATCGACGACGTCCTCAAGGTCGCGCCGCAGACCCTCTCGCTGGTCGCCGCCACCGCGATCAAGGCCGCCAACCCGCACGTCAAGTGGGTCGACCTGGACTCGCACGGCTACGGCGTCCTGGAGGTCACCCCGGCCCAGACGCAGATGGACTACTACGTCCTCTCCGACCGGACCCGCAAGGACGCCACCAGCAAGTGGACGCGCTCCTACCGCACCAAGTCCGGCACCCAGCGGATCGAACGGGTCTACTCCCCCGTCAAGTAGCCACCACCGCACCCGGCCCCGCCCTCCGGCCGCCCCCGGAGGGCGGGGCCCCTGCCGTCCGGCCGCCCGAAGCCACCGGGCGACGGCGTCCCGCGACCCCCTACGACACCACGTCCTTGCGGGTGAACCCCCGGAAGGCGAGCGCCAACAGCACCACCGCGTAGGACAGCGACAGCGAGACGCCCTGCACCATGCCGCCCCACTCCATCCGCGGCTGCAGGGCATCCGCCCACGCGTACTGCCAGTGCGCCGGCAGCCAGGCCCGCAGGTCCCCGAGCGCCGTGATGGCGTCCAGCACCCCGGTGACGATCGACGCGAACACCGCCCCGCCGACCGCCCCCAGCGGCGCGTCCGTGGCGGTGGAGAGCCAGAACGCCGCCGCGGCGATCACGATCTCGCTCAGGAAGACGAACGCCACCGCGACCGCCAGCCGGGGCAGCGCCTCCCCCGCGGTCAGGCTCGCCCCGGCGGGCAGCCGCAGGTCGCCCCAGCCGTACGCCGCGGTGCCGACCGCCAGCCCGACCAGCGGCAGCAGCGTCACGGCCGCCGCCGAGAAGAGCAGCCCCACCAGGAACTTGCGCACCAGCAGCCGCGCCCGCGGCACCGGCGCGGCCAGCAGGTAGCGCAGCGAGGACCAGCTGGCCTCCGAGGCCACCGTGTCACCGCAGAACAGCGCGACCGGGATCACCAGCAGGAAGCCGGTACCCATGAACAGCATGGTCACCGCGAAGTTCGGCCCGGACGAGGTGGCGAGCTCGATGAACGTGGTCCGGTCGGTCCGCCCGGGGGTGCCCGCGACCGCGAACGCCGCCAGGACGAGCAGCGGCATCGCGGCCAGCACCCCGCCGACCACCAGCGTCCGGCGCCGCCGCAGCTGCCGGACCACCTCGACCCGGAACGGCAGCGTCCGCCCGGCCCGGTAGCCGGCCGCGTGATCGGCCGACCCGTCAGCAATCACGGCGCTCACGCCGCACCTCCGATCAGCGACAGGAACGCGTCCTCCAGCCGGCGCTGCGGCCCGGCCGACTCCACCGGCACCCCGAGCCGCACCAGCTCGGCGAGCAGCTGACTGCCCGCCATGCCGTCCAGCCGGACGAGCAGCCCGCCCTCCACGGCCTCGGCCGACCCGACCCCGTCCAGCGCGGCCGCCTTGTCGGCCGCCGCCGCCAGCTCCGCCGCCCCGAACGAGGCGTCGGTGCCGATCAGCAGCTGCGCGCCCGCGCCGACGATCTCCGCGACAGCGCCGGTGGTGACCAGCCGGCCCCGGTCCATCACCACCAGGTCGGTGCAGCTCTGCTCCACCTCGGCCAGCAGGTGGCTGGAGACGATGACGGTCCGCCCGGCCGCCGCGTACCGGATCATCACCTCGCGCATCTCGCGGATCTGCGGCGGGTCGAGCCCGTTGGTCGGCTCGTCGAGGATCAGCAGGTCCGGCAGGCCGAGCATGGCCTGGGCGATCGCCAGGCGCTGCCGCATGCCCTGGGAGTAGGTGCGCACCGCCCGGTCCAGCGCCTCGCCGAGACCGGCGATGGCCAGCGCCTCCTCCAGGTGCGCGTCCGCCTCCGGACGGCCGGTGGCCTGCCAGTACAGCCGCAGGTTGGCGCGCCCGGTGAGGTGCGGCAGGAAGCCCGCGCCCTCGACGAAGGCGCCGACCCGGGAGAGCACCGGCGCGCCGGGCCGCACCCGGTGGCCGAAGATCCGGATCTCGCCGGCGTCCGGCCGGATCAGGCCCATCAGCATCCGCAGCGTGGTGGTCTTGCCCGCGCCGTTGGGCCCGAGCAGGCCGAGCACCTGGCCCTGCTCCACCCGGAAGCCCAGGTCGCGGACGGCGTACCGGTCGGCGGCGCCCTTGTAGCGCTTGCTCAGGCCGGTGATCTGCAGCGGCACCCCGGCCAGCTCCGGGTCGTACGCCGGTCCGTGCGCCCGGCGCGCGGCCCGGGCCGCGCGCAGCCGCGGCGCCAGCACCAGCGCGGCGGCCAGCGCGAGCGCGACCAGCGGCAGCACCCAGGTCCGGGACGGCAGCGGCGCCGCCTCGGTGACCAGCCCGTCCACGGTCGGCAGCGTCAGCGGTCCGGTGACGGCCGCCCGGTAGGTGGCGGGCTCGACGGGCGAGGCGTACGCGAGATCGGTCGAGGCGAGCACCAGCCGCAGCCGGTGCCCGGAGTCGAAGGTGTGGTCGACGGTGGGCAGCGCCACCGTGACGGTACGGCCCTCGGGTGCGTCCGCGCCGGTCACCCGCAGCGGCGCGGACAGCTGCTGCGGCAGGCTCTGCTTGCCGTCCGGGGCGACGTCGTACAGCTTGGCGAAGAGCACCGCGTCCGGCCGGTCCGCCCGCACCCTGACCTGCACGGTCGGCTGTCCGGTCAGGTGCACCGCGTCGTCCAGCGCCGCCGACTCGAAGGCGGCGAACTGCCCGGGGAAGTCCAGCGAGAGCCCGGCGCCCAGCGAGGACGCCTGGCTGAGCGCGCCGCCGAAGCCCGGCAGCGCGGAGATGTTGGGCGGTGAGCCGCCGGCCGGGTTGGCGAAGGCCTGCTCGGGCTCGCCGGTGGGGGCCTTCAGCTCGACCTGCCGCGAGCCGGTGCCTCCGAGGCCCGGGTAGGCGTCCGCGGTCGCTCCGCGCAGCACCGCCTGGAAGCCCGTCGAGTCGACCCCGCCGGTCCGGGTCACCCGGAACGCCGGGCCGGCGACGGCACCACCGTCGCCCTCCGGGCCGTCACCCTTCAGACCATCACTCTTCAAGAACCGGTCGAACCACTCCGCCACCCGGGCGTCCACCCGGTCACTGGTGTCGGTCGCGCCGTCGTGCCCGCCGGCGAACCAGTCCACCGCCACCGGGGCCCCGTTGGCGGCCACCGCCCGGGCGATCGCGTCGCCCTGGTCCAGCGGGAACAGCGAGTCCTGCTGGCCCTGGATCACCAGCGTGGGCGCCTTCAGCCGCGCGGCGACCGAGGACGGGCTGGAGCGGTCGAGCAGCGCCACGGCCTCCGGATCGGCGTGCCCGGAGGTCGCCACCCGGTCGTACATCCGGCACAGCTCGTCCAGGAACCGGCCGCAGCCGACCTGCCCGCCGCCCTGCTCGGGCGCCAGGGCCGGCCGCGCCGCACCGCCGGACGGTCCGAGCTCGCCCACCGAACCGGTGGTGAAGAAGATCCCGGCCCACAGCTTCTTGAACACGCCGTCGACCGCGCCCGAGCCGCGCACCCCCTGCGGGAACAGCGCGTCGGCCAGGTTCCACCAGGTGATCGCACTGGCGACGGCGTCGATCCGGCTGTCGTAGGCCGAGCCGAGCAGCGCCACCGCGCCGCCGTACGAGGCCCCGGTGATCCCCACCCGGGGGTCGCCGGGGCCGTCCAGCCGCACTTCGGGGCGCTGCGCCAGCCAGTCGACCAGGTGCTTGACGTCCTCGACCTCGCGGTCCGGCGCGTTCAGCCCGATCCGCCCGCCGGAGCGCCCGAAGCCGCGCGCCGACCAGGTCAGCACCGCGTACCCCTGCCGGGCGAGTTCCTGGGCGCGTTCCCGCTCGCCCTCCTTGGAGCCGCCGAAGCCGTGCCCGAGCAGGACGGCCGGGCGCGGGCTGTCGCCGGTGGTGAAGAAGGACGTGTCCAGCTGGACGACCTGCGTGCTGCCGGGCGTCTCGGGCATCGCGAGGAAACGGTCCTCCTGGCGGACGGCCCGCTCACCGCCCGCCGCGACGGCCACCGCCGTCCCTACCCCGGCCACGGCCACCAGGGCGACCGCGCCGGCCACCAGTCTCCGTCCGGCGGCCGTCCCACGGCCTCGCCACCGGCGCCACGCCCCTCCGAGCTCCATGGCGGTGATCGTAGCCGCCACCGGAGTAGGCGTCCGATAAAACCACTACAGCCACCGCCGAGGCCGCAGCCCCGCGGCACCCGGGCCCGCGGCACCCGGTCCTACAGCGCCCGGGTCATCGTCCGGTGCGGGATGCCGGCGTCGTCGTACAGCGGCCCCTCGGCCGCGTAGCCCAGGCGCTCGTAGAACCCGAGCGCCCGCACCTGCGCGTGCAGCTCCACCTCGCGCGCCCCGCGCGCCAACCCCGCGGCCTCGACCGCCCGGACCAGGTCCGCGCCGAGCCCGGTCCCCCGGGCCGTCCTCAGCACCGCGAGCCGGCCGAGCAGCACCCGCCCCTCGATCCCGCCGGTGATCTTCAGCGCCTGCTCCCCGAAGATCAGCCGGGCGGTCCCGACCGGCTCACCGTCCGGGCCGAGCGCCAGCAGGTGCTCCGAGGTCGCGTCGAGGTCTCCCCCCGCGCCACCCGGATCGTCGCCGCCGTCCCCGCGCTCCTCAGCTCTCCGAGGCGATGATGTCCAGCGCCTTCCGCAGGTCCGCGGAGTACTCGCTGGTGAACTGGACCCACTCGCCGTCCGCCGGGTGCTCGAACCCGAGCGACACCGCGTGCAGCCACTGCCGGGTCAGGCCCAGCCGCTTGGCGAGCGTCGGGTCGGCGCCGTAGGTGAGGTCGCCCACACAGGGGTGGCGCAGCGCGGACATGTGGACGCGGATCTGGTGGGTGCGGCCGGTCTCCAGCTTGATGTCCAGCAGCGAGGCGGACCGGTAGGCCTCGATGAGGTCGTAGTGGGTGACCGACGGCTTGCCCTCGCGGGTGACGGCCCACTTCCAGTCGGAGCTGGGGTGCCGTCCGATCGGCGCGTCGACGGTGCCGCTGAGCGGGTCCGGGTGGCCCTGGACCAGCGTGTGGTACTTCTTCTCGGTCACCCGGTCGTGGAACTGCCGCTTGAGGTCGGTGTAGGCGCGCTCCGACTTGGCGACCACCATCAGGCCGGAGGTGCCGACGTCGAGCCGGTGCACGACGCCCTGGCGCTCGGCGGCGCCCGAGGTGGAGATCCGGTAGCCGGCCGCGGCGAGCCCGCCGATCACGGTGGGGCCGGTCCAGCCGGGGCTGGGGTGCGCGGCGACGCCGACCGGCTTGTCGACGAGCACGATGTCCTCGTCGTCGTGGACGATGCGCATGCCCTCGACCGGCTCGGCGACGATCCGCACCGGCGCGGCGGGCGCCGGGATCTCGACCTCCAGCCAGGAGCCGGCGGTGACCCGGTCCGACTTGCCGGCGACGGCGCCGTCGAGCGTCACCTTCCCGTCGGCGGCCAGCTCGGCGGCCTTGGTCCGGGAGAAGCCGAACATCCGGGCCAGGGCGGCGTCGAGGCGTTCGCCCTCCAGGCCGTCGGGAACGGGGAGGCTACGGGTCTGCGCTGCGGTACTCACCCGTACGAGTATGCCGGACGCGCGCAGCCCCGCCGTCCGCTCCCGTCCCGGCCCCGGGCGGGCGCTACTCGGCCTGGTCGGCCTTCTCGCCCTTGTCCGGCTGCTGGTGCACGGTGCCGTCCGGGTTGCTGCCGCGGAAGGAGAGCAGGACGACGAGGATGCCGCCGCAGACGATCGCCGAGTCGGCGAGGTTGAAGACCGCGAAGTGCTGGACGGAGATGAAGTCCACCACGTGCCCGCGGAAGACGCCGGGTGAGCGGAACAGCCGGTCGGTGAGGTTGCCGAGCGCCCCGCCGAGCAGCAGGCCGAGCGCGATCGCCCAGGGCAGGCTGTACAGCCGCCGGGCGATCCGCCAGATCACCACGATGACGGCCGAGGCGATCATGGTGAAGACGACGGTCAGCGCCTGCCCCATGCCGAAGGCGGCGCCGGAGTTGCGGATCACCTGGAAGGTCACCACGTCGCCGATCACCTTGATCGCCGCGTGGTTCTCCAGCCGGGCCACGACCAGCAGCTTGCTGCCGAAGTCGATCAGGAAGGCGAGCAGGGCGACGACCAGCAGCACGCCGACCCGGCGGGGCCCCTTGGGCGCCTCGGCCGGCGCGGCCTCCCCGGTCGGGGCCGGTTCCTCGATCTGCACGGGAGCCTCCGGCTGCGCGGCGCGCGCCTCCCCGTCGGCCGGGGCCCCGGCCGCGACGTCGGCGGGCGTCGGGACGGACTCGTCCCGGGTCTGGGGGGAACCTTGCGTACTGATGATCCGCTCCGCTGCCGTGACATGGGGGGCCGAGGGCCGGTGGGAGACCCGATCCACCGAGGGGTCGGGCGACGTTACGGGGTCGAGCCTACGGCAAGCCCGACCCCCCGCGTCGCCCCGGTCGGTCACCCGGAGTCGTCAGCGGCGTTCCTGCTTCGCCTTGCACTGGACGCAGAGCGTCGCCCGCGGGAAGGCCTGCATCCGCGCCTTGCCGATGGCCTGGCCGCAGGACTCGCAGGTGCCGAAGCCGACGCCCTCCAGCCGGGCCAGCGCGCGCTCGGTCTGGGCCAGGCTGTCGCGGGCGTTGTTGGCCAGCGCCAGCTCGCTCTCCCGCGAGATGTTCTTCGTACCGGCGTCCACCTGGTCGTCGCCGGCTCCGTCGTTGGAGTCGCGCATCAGCCCGGTGATGGCGGCCTCGGCCGCGCCGATCTCGTGCTGGAGCCGCTCCAGCTCGCTGATCAGCTCGGCGTGCAGCTCGTGCACCTCCTCGGAGGTCCACGGGTCCTCGCCGGGCCGGACCGGAAGGTCGGCCGGGTCGACCGACTCCGCGCCGCCGCCGACGGGCCGGGCGGTGGTCCCGGCCGCGGCCGGGGTGCGGGTGCGGCCCGGGGCCACGAGGGCGGTGTCATTGGTGTTCTTGCGCCGTGCGGTAGTGGTCACGGTCCCCTCCCCTGGGTCGCCTGCCACGGCCTTGCGTGCCCGCTTGGTGGCGGTGCCCGCGCCGGTTGCCTTCTCAGCCATGGCTTCGACCCCATCTACGAACGAATCGAGCCGCCGGTTCCCGGCGGCCTCCAGTGCCGGAACGATAATCCCGATCAAAAACGGTCACAACATGACATACCGGCGCCCCACAATGATCCCACCCGGGAAGACGTCACACGCGCCACGCCCAGCACGCCGAACAGAGTTGTGCCCCCCGCCCCGGCGCGCCGAAACCGACTTGCGACGGCCGATACACTGGGCCTGCAAGGCACAGATGGGGACGAGTACCGCAGTACGCAGCCACCAGCGACCCGGGGACGGTGCGAGCCCGGGGGTGTGCACAGCGCGAAGATCACCCCGGAGCCGCCGGAAGAACGGTCCGCGACATCGGTCGTCGGCCCACTAGACCCGGCAGCAAGCCCAAACAAGAGGGCCGCAGCCAGTACCGCGGCCAAGGAGGGTGGTACCGCGGGACGGCAAGCCGTCTCGTCCCTCCGTCGGATCCCGCCCACGCATCCGCCGGAGGTAGACGCCCGCGATGGCCAGCTCTTACAACCCCGTCCCCGCCCAGGTGGACCTGCCCGCCCTCGAACACCAGATCCTCTCCTTCTGGCAGGACAACAAGGTGTTCCAGCGCAGCCTGGAGCAGTCCGAGGGCCGCCCGGAGTGGGTCTTCTACGAGGGCCCGCCGACCGCCAACGGCATGCCCGGCGCCCACCACATCGAGGCCCGCGTCTTCAAGGACGTCTTCCCGCGCTACCGGACCATGAAGGGCTACCACGTCGCCCGCAAGGCCGGCTGGGACTGTCACGGCCTCCCGGTCGAGCTGGCCGTCGAGAAGGAGCTGGGCTTCTCCGGCAAGCAGGACATCGAGGCGTTCGGCATCGCCGAGTTCAATGCCAAGTGCCGCGAGTCGGTGACCCGCCACACCGACGCGTTCACCGAGCTCACCACCCGGATGGGCTACTGGGTCGACCTGGACCAGGCCTACCGCACCATGGACCCGTCCTACGTGCAGTCCGTCTGGTGGTCGCTCAAGCAGATCTTCGACAAGGGCCTGCTGGTCCAGGACCACCGGGTCGCCCCCTGGTGCCCGCGCTGCGGCACCGGCCTCTCCGACCACGAGCTGGCCCAGGGCTACGAGACCGTCGTCGACCCCTCGGTCTTCGTCCGCTTCCCGCTGACCAGCGGCCCGCTGGCCGGCCGGGCCGCCCTGCTGGTGTGGACCACCACCCCGTGGACCCTGGTCTCCAACACCGCCGCCGCCGTGCACCCCGAGGTCACCTACGTGGTGGCCACCGACGGCACCGAGCAGCTCGTGGTCGCCGAGCCGCTGCTGGCCAAGGCCCTCGGCGAGGGCTGGGAGCCGACCGGCGAGTCCTTCACCGGCGCCGAGATGGAGCGCTGGGCGTACCGCCGCCCGTTCGACCTGGTCGAGATCGAGAACGCGCACTACGTCCTCAACGCCGAGTACGTCACCACCGAGGACGGCACCGGCATCGTCCACCAGTCGCCCGCCTTCGGCGCCGACGACCTCGCGACCTGCCGCAAGTACGGCCTGCCGGTGGTCAACCCGGTGCTGGCCGACGGCACCTTCGGCCCCGAGGTCCCGCTGGTCGGCGGCCAGTTCTTCAAGAAGGCCGACGAGGCCCTGGTCGCGGACCTCAAGGACCGCGGCCTGCTCTTCCGCCACCTGCCGTACGAGCACAGCTACCCGCACTGCTGGCGCTGCCACACCGCGCTGCTCTACTACGCGCAGCCGTCCTGGTACATCCGCACCACCGCCGTCAAGGACGCGATGATCCGGGAGAACGAGGCCACCAACTGGTTCCCTGACAACGTCAAGCACGGCCGCTTCGGCGACTGGCTGAACAACAACATCGACTGGGCGCTCAGCCGCAACCGCTACTGGGGCACCCCGCTGCCGATCTGGCGCTGCGAGGAGAACCACCTCACCTGTGTCGGCTCGCTGGCCGAGCTGTCCGAGCTCACCGGCACCGACCAGGGCGGCCTCGACCCGCACCGCCCGTACATCGACGAGGTCACCTTCGACTGCCGCGAGTGCGGCGGCACCTCGACCCGCGTGCCCGAGGTCATCGACGCCTGGTACGACTCGGGCTCGATGCCCTTCGCCCAGTACGGCTACCCGTACCAGAACAAGGAGCTGTTCGAGAAGCGCTACCCGGCGCAGTTCATCTCCGAGGCGATCGACCAGACCCGCGGCTGGTTCTACACCCTGATGGCCGTCGGCACCCTGGTCTTCGACAAGAGCTCGTACGAGAACGTCGTCTGCCTGGGCCACATCCTGGCCGAGGACGGCCGCAAGATGTCCAAGCACCTGGGCAACATCCTGCAGCCGATCCCGCTGATGGACCAGCACGGCGCCGACGCCGTCCGCTGGTTCATGGCCGCCGGCGGCTCGCCCTGGTCGGCCCGCCGGGTCGGCCACGGCACCATCCAGGAGGTGGTCCGCAAGACCCTCCTCACCTACTGGAACACCGTCGCCTTCCAGGCCCTCTACGCCCGCACCTCCGCCTGGGCGCCGTCCGCGGCCGACCCGGCCCCGGCCGACCGCCCGCAGCTGGACCGCTGGGTGCTCTCCGAGCTGAACACCCTGGTCCGCGAGGTCGACGCGGCCTTCGAGGCGTACGACACCCAGCGCGCCGGCAAGCTGCTCTCCGGCTTCGTCGACGACCTCTCCAACTGGTACGTGCGCCGCGGCCGCCGCCGCTTCTGGCAGGGCGACGCCGCCGCGCTCGCCACCCTGCACGAGGCCCTGGAGACCGTCACCCGGCTGATGGCCCCGCTCACCCCGTTCATCACCGAGCGGGTCTGGCAGGACCTGGTCGTCCCGGTCGCCCCGGACGCCCCGGCCTCGGTCCACCTGGCCACCTGGCCGCAGGCGGACGAGTCGCTGGTCGACGCCGACCTCTCCCGGCACATGGCGCTGGTCCGCCGCCTGGTCGAGCTGGGCCGGGCCACCCGCGCCGAGTCCGGGGTGAAGACCCGTCAGCCGCTGTCCCGCGCGCTGATCGCCGCCCAGGGCTGGGACGAGCTGCCCGCCGATCTGCGCGCGCAGATCGCCGAGGAGCTCAACGTCTCCGCCCTGGAGTCGCTCGCCGAGGTCGGGAGCTCGCTGGTCGACACCACCGCCAAGGCCAACTTCCGGGCGCTGGGCAAGCGCTTCGGCAAGGGCGTGCAGGACGTCGCCAAGGCGGTCGCCGCCGCGGACGCCGCCGAGCTCGCCGCCGAACTGCGGGCCCAGGGCACCACCTCCGTCGAGCTGAACGGCGAGAGCGTCGCGCTCTCCCCCGACGAGGTGATCATCACCGAGACCCCGCGCGAGGGCTGGGCCGTCGCCAACGAGTCCGGCGCCACCGTCGCCCTCGACCTGGCGATCACCCCCGCGCTCAAGCGCCTCGGCATCGCCCGCGACGCGATCCGCCAGATCCAGGAGGCCCGCAAGAACTCCGGCCTGGACGTCGCCGACCGCATCGTCCTGCGCTGGCGGGCCACCAGCGACGAGACCGCGGAGGCCATCGCCGAGCACGGCGCCCTCGTCGCCGAGGAGGTCCTCGCCACCGACTTCGCCGCCGGCGCCGCCGACTGGCAGTCCGACACCTTCTCCGACGACTCCCTCGGCCTCGCCTTCCAGCTCCGCAAGGCCTGACCGAACCCGCCGAAGCCGCCGCCGGTCCACGACCGGCGGCGGCTTCGGCGTGCCCGCTCCTCCAGAACCGGCGCGCCCACAACGCAGAGCGCCCCCTCCCCGACCCCGAAGGGTCGAGAAGGGGGCGCTCCCGACAGCGGCTACCGCCTAGTTGTCGCCGTCCTCGTCGATCAGGAAGCCCCGCATCGGCGCCGGCGCCTGCTGCATCGGCTGCGGCGGCTGCGGCCGCACGGCCGCCATCGGCTGGGTCATCCCGGCCGGCTGCATCTGCGGCGCGCCCGAGTTGCCACCCGAGGCCTGCCCGCCGAAGCCCTGCCCGCCCGAGTTCCCGCCGAAGGAGCCCTGCCCGCCGAAGGAGGGCTGGTTCCCGCCGAACGCCGGCTGGCTGCCGCCGAAGCTCGGCGACGGGCTGCTCATCGCGCTCGCACCGGCCGGAGCCATCGACGACGCGGCCGGCGGCAGCGACGCGGTGGCCGGGATCCGCGGCGGGGCAAGCGAGTCGTCCGCCTGCGACTCCAGCTGGCGCAGCTGGGTCTCCAGGTAGGACTTCAGGCGCGTCCGGTACTCACGCTCGAACGCCCGCAGGTCCTCGACCTTGCGCTCCAGCGTGGCGCGGGCGGACTCCAGCGAGCCCATCGCGACCCGGTGCTTCTCCTGGGCGTCCCGCTCCAGCGCGTCGGCCTTGGCGCGGGCGTCCCGCTCCAGACCCTCGGCGCGGCTGCGGGCCTCGCCGACGATCTTGTTGGCCTCGGAGCGCGCCTCGGAGATCGCCTGGTCGGCGGTCTGCTGAGCGAGCGCCAGCACGCGGGCGGCGCTGTCGCCGCCGGGGCTCTGTTGCTGCTGCTGCATCGGGGCGCCGAGCGGGCCGCCCATCTGCTGCTGCGGGCCGCCCATCGGGCCGCCCATCTGCTGCATCTGCTGCTGGCCCATGCCCTGGCCCATGGGGTTGCCCATGCCCTGCGGGCCACCGGGGCCGCCCATCGGCTGGAGCATCTGACCGCCCATCGGCTGGACCAGCTGCTGCTGGCCGCCCATGGTCTGACCCATCTGCTGCTGCGGGCCACCGGGGCCGCCCATCGGACCGCCCTGGCCGGCGGGGAGCTGCGGGGCACCTGACGGCAGGCCGAGCGGCTGGTTGCCCATCTGCTGCTGCTGCTGCGGGCCGGGACCCATCTGCTGCTGCGGACCACCCGGGCCCATCTGCTGCGGGCCACCGGGGCCGCCCTGCTGGCCAGGGACCGGCGGGCCGGATATGGCGGCCGGCACGGGGGCGCCGGGACGGGCGTCCTGCGGCGGCTCCTTGCGCATGTTGGCCTGGTTCTGCGCGGCGGCCCGGGTCGCGGCGGCCAGCTTGGCGCGCAGGTCCTCGTTCTCGCGGAGGAGACGGGTCAGCTCCGCCTCGACCTCGTCGAGGAAGGCATCGACCTCGTCCTCGTCATAGCCTTCGCGCAGGCGGACGGTCGTGAACTGCTTGTTCCGAACGTCCTCGGGGGTCAATGGCATCTCTTCACCTCAACGTGATCGTCGGCACACCGGCATCCTGTCGCATCGCTCACCTACGACTAGGGCCGCACAAGCGAGATCAGGACATACACAATGATCATCAGTACGAAGAAGGACAGGTCGAGCGCCACGCCCCCGAGACGCAGCGGCGGAATGAACCGCCGCAGAAGCTTGAGCGGCGGATCCGTGACAGTGTACGTGGCCTCCAGGACCAGGACCATGGCCTTGCCCGGCCGCCACGAACGTGCGAACTGGAACACCCAGTCCATCACCAACCGCACCAGCAGGAACACCAGGAAGACGGTCAGTGCGTAGTAGAGCACTGCCCACACGATCTCCATCGCGCTTCCCTCTCCCCTGTTCTCGGCCCTGGGGGCCGCTCTCCTGTCGCTCACTCACTGTCGATCAGATCCACACGTAAAGTCGTGGCCGGGTCAGCTCTGGTTGAAGAACCCACCCTCGGCGATCCGAGCCTTGTCCTCCGCCGTGACATCGACGTTAGCAGGCGACAGGAGGAACACCTTCTGCGTCACGCGCTCGATACTGCCGTGCAGACCGAAGACGAGTCCAGCCGCGAAGTCTACGAGTCGCTTGGCGTCGGTGTCGTCCATCTCCGTGAGATTCATGATCACGGGGGTGCCGCCGCGGAACTGTTCGCCGATGGTACGGGCCTCGTTGTAGGTCCTCGGGTGCAGCGTGGTGATGCGGTAGGGCTCTCGTTCGTTCACGACCTTGGGCATGATCACCGGGGCGCTCTTCTCCAGGTTGTGGCGGCGTTCGGGTGTGATGGACGACACTGGGGCCATCCTCGGGGTCTCCTGGCGGATCGGGACGGCGGCCGGCACCGGCTGCGGGGCGATCGAGGAGACCGGCGCGGGCACCGGCGCGGCCGGCCGGGGGATGTCCTCGGTCCGTCCGGTCCGGATCGGTTCGGGGTCCGCGTCGTAGTCGTCATCGGGGTCGTACCCCTGGCCGTCGTACGTCTCGTCCTCCACGAGGCCGAGGTAGACCGCCATCTTGCGCATCGCGCCGGCCATGCTCCTGTCTCCTCCGCTTGTGGTGGACCGGCTCCCTCCCGGCGGCCGGGCCGTGCGGCCCCGCCTGCGGATTCCGCGGTCCGCCCACGACGCTCCGTCAGGCCGACGGCCGGTCAGAGTTCGTGGGTGAGGGCCGCGGAGCTGCGATCCACGGTTGGCTAGCGCTCAGATAAGCTGCTAGCTTCTGTCCTATTTTGTCCTGCAGTCTGATCTACTACCCGGTGACGTTACCCGAGGGGTGACCGCACTCCGAGTACCGCCGTTCCGACGCGCACATGTGTCGCTCCGGCGGCAACGGCCTGCTCAAGGTCGCCGCTCATCCCTGCCGACACCATGGTGGCAGCCGGATGGGCGGTCCGTACGGCGGTTGCGATTTCCGCCAGCCGATCGAAGGCCGCGGCCGGATCGCCGGCCAGCGGCCCGGCCAGCGGAGCGACCGTCATCACACCGTCCAGGCGCAGCCCGGGCGTGTCGGCGATCGCGTCGGTCAGCGCCGCGACGTCCGCCGGGGCGACCCCGGCGCGGTGCTCGCCCGCACCGTCCTCCTTGTCCAGCGCGACCTGCACCAGGCAGCCGAGGTCGGCGCGCCCGGCCTTGCGCACCGCCGCACCGAGCGACTCCACCAGCCGCAGCCGGTCCACCGAGTGGACGTGGTCGGCGTAGCGGACGACCGAGCGGACCTTGTTGGTCTGCAGCTGTCCGACGAAGTGCCAGGCCAGCGGAAGGTTTCTGCACTGCTCCGCCTTGGGCGCGGCGTCCTGGTCGCGGTTCTCCGCGACATCGGTGACGCCCAGACCGGCCAGCAGCGCGGTGTCCTCGGCGGGGTAGGTCTTGGTGACCACGATCAGCCGGACCTCGTCGCGCGCCCGCCCGGCGGCGGCGCAGGCGTCGGCGATCCGGCGCTCGACGACCTCCAGGTTGGTGCCCAGTTCCTCGTAGCGGGCGCGCTGCCCCTCCGTCAGTGCGTCCAGCCAGCCCTTGTCCGGAAACCGCTCGGAGCCGCCCGGGAACGGTCCGTAGATGTCATTCGTCATCAGTGTTCAGAGCCCAACCAGACGTAACTCGCGAGCCGGCCCGTGCGCTGCTCGCGGCGGTAGGAGTAGTGATCGGCGGATTCGAGGGTGCAGACCGGTGAGCGCACCAGCCCGGTGACCCCCGCGGCGGCCAGCTGGGCCGCGACTCCCTCCGGCACGTCCAGCGCCGGGGTCCCCCAGGAGGTCTGCGCGTACGCGGCGGGCACCCGGTCGGCGACCTCGGCGCGCAGCTGCGCGGGCACCTCGTAACAGCGGCCGCAGACGGCGGGACCGGTGGCGGCGGTGATCCGCCCGGGCTCGGCGCCGAGCTCCAGCATCGCCCCGACCACCGCCGGGACCACCCCGGCAGCGAGGCCGGGCCGTCCGGCGTGGGCGGCGCCGACCACGCCCGCGACCGGGTCGGCCAGCAGTACCGGGGTGCAGTCGGCGGTGAGCACCGCCAGCGCCAGCGGCCGGTCGGTGACCACCGCGTCGACGGTCGGGGCCTCCCCCGCCGGCTGGCGCTCCGTCACCACGGACACGTCCGCGCCGTGCACCTGGTTCATCCAGACCACGTCGGCCGGGTCGAGGCCGAGCGCGCGGGCCGCGATCGCCCGGTTCTCCCGGACGGCCGCCGGGTCGTCCCCCACGGCGCCGCCGAGGTTCAGCTCCCCGTACGGCGAAGTGCTCACCCCGCCCCACCGGGTGGTGAAGGCGAAGTGAGCACCGTCGCGGACCGCGTGGTCGATCACTTAAGGAAATCCGGAACGTCGAGCTCCTCGGCCGGGCTCTCCACGAACGGCTGGCGGACCGGCTGCACCTGCGGCGGCACCGGGGCCGCGGTCGCGGTGGCCGGGGCCTCGGCCGGGCGGGCCGGAGCGGCGTCGCTCTCCGGGCGGGAGGTCACCGAGCCGATGCCGCCGTACGAGGGACGGCCGGCCGGGCGCTCGGGGGCGCCGCCGGACGCGGAGGCCGACGGGTTGGCCGAGGCCGCGCTCGCCTTGACCACCGGCTCGCGGACGATGGCCGGCGGCTGACCGCCGTCGAAGCCCGCCGCGATGACGGTGACCCGGACCTCGTCGCCGAGGGCGTCGTCGATGACGGCACCGAAGATGATGTTGGCCTCGGGGTGGGCCGCCTCGCTGACCAGCTGGGCGGACTCGTTGATCTCGAACAGGCCGAGGTCGGAGCCACCGGAGATGGAGAGCAGCACGCCGCGGGCGCCGTCGATCGAGGCCTCCAGCAGCGGCGAGGAGATCGCCATCACGGCCGCGGCCTTGGCGCGGTCCTCACCGCGGGCCGAGCCGATGCCCATGAGCGCCGAACCGGCGTCCGACATGACCGACTTGACGTCGGCGAAGTCGAGGTTGATCAGACCGGGGGTGGTGATCAGGTCGGTGATGCCCTGGACACCGGAGAGCAGGACCTGGTCGGCCGAGCGGAACGCGTCCAGCACGCTGACCTGGCGGTCGGAGATGGACAGCAGTCGGTCATTGGGGATCACGATGAGGGTGTCGACCTCTTCGCGCAGCGAGGCGATGCCGTCCTCGGCCTGGTTCGCACGCCGCCGACCCTCGAAGGTGAACGGGCGGGTGACCACGCCGATGGTGAGCGCGCCCAGCGAGCGGGCGATGTTGGCGACCACCGGGGCGCCGCCCGTGCCGGTGCCGCCGCCCTCGCCGGCGGTGACGAAGACCATGTCGGCCCCCTTGAGGACCTCCTCGATCTCCTCGCGGTGGTCCTCGGCGGCCTTCCGGCCGACCTCGGGGTTGGCGCCGGCGCCGAGGCCCCGGGTGAGTTCACGGCCCACATCGAGCTTGACGTCGGCGTCGCTCATGAGGAGGGCCTGCGCATCGGTGTTGATCGCGATGAACTCGACGCCCTTGAGACCGACCTCGATCATCCGGTTGATGGCGTTGACACCACCGCCGCCGATACCGACGACCTTGATGACTGCGAGGTAGTTCTGCGGTGCTGCCACGTCGAAGGCCTCTCGCCTCGAATTTCCGGGTCGGCCCGAAGCCCGATGCGGGCCGAACCGACGGATGTCGATGGGTAGGGAGCCTGGTTTCTGACGTAATGTCCGAAATGCCGACCGCCGACCCCAACCCTAAACTTGACCTTTAGGGTTAGTGCTGTGCCTCTGTCACATCACCAGGGAACACAGTCTGGTGAGACAGGACACTAGGTGGCTCCGGCCACGTGTTTCAACGAACACGCCGAGCTTCCCTTTTTCTTTTGAGCCTATGTGATCATCGACCGGTCAATGAAACCGGGGTGACCACCAAGGGTCGGGCCGACACGAAATCGCGTCAAGCCCACCCGTCGCCCGCCGCCGCCCTTTCGGCGACGCGCTTCGCGCGAACCCTTGTGCAGCAGAAAACCTACCGGATCATCCGGACACCGCAGGCGAGTCCGGGGCGCTCACGTCGAAGTTCGTACCCTTCTGAGTCAGCAACGCCACCAGGACCCGGGCTTTTCGATCGGTCTGCTCGGGACTCCCCCAGCGCACCGTCAGACCCCCGCCGAGCTGCAGCTGGATGTCGTCGTACGAGTGCACGAGGACCGCCCCGGCCCGCTGCCGGACGTCCGCCGGCAGGCCCGCGGCCACCGCCACGGCGCCCTGCACCAGCTGCGGACGGCCGATCACCGACTCGACGTCCAGGGCCTGCTGGCTGAGCTTCAGCTCGACCACCGGCACCCCCTCCGGGGCGGCCGGTTCGGTGGCGAAGCTCACGCCGCCCGCGTCGACCTGGGTGAACTGCCCGTCCTCGCCCTTGACCGCGGCGACCGCCGTGCGCTGGGCGACCTTCACCCGCAGGGTGTTCGGCCAGCCGCGCCAGACCTTCGCCCCCGCCACCCGGGGGATCGCCTCCACCCGCCGGCGGGCCTCGTCGAGGTCCACCCGGGCCAGCGGGCCGGAGCCGACCCCGCCGATCGCCGAGCGGACCTCGTCGGCCGTCAGCCGGTCGTCCCGCATCCCCTGCACCGAGACCGACCGCACCTCCAGCACCGAGGAGAAGAACACCAGCCAGGACAGCGCGCCGAGGAGCACCGCCGTCAGGGCGCCCAGCACCACCGTCCCCCGCCGGGAGAGCCGGAGCCGAGGAGCGTGCTCCTCGGCCTCGAACTCCTCGTCGAGGGGATCGGCGGGCCGGGCGTCAGCCACGACGGCGGCCGCTCCGGGCGGCCTCGATGGCCTCGTAGACCATGCCGACCAGCAGGTCGTCGGCGTCCCGGCGGCCGAACTCGGCGGCGGCCCGGCTCATGTCCCACAGTCGCTGCGGGTCGGTGAGCACCGGCAGCACGTTCTGCAGCACCCAGTCCGGGCTCAGCTCGGCGTCGTCGACCAGCAGGCCGCCGCCGGCCTTGACCATCGGCTGGGCGTTCAGCCGCTGCTCGCCGTTGCCGATCGGCAGCGGCACGAACGCGGCGGGCAGACCGACCGCGGCCAGCTCGGCGACCGTCATGGCGCCGGCCCGGCAGAGCATCATGTCGGCCGCCGCGTAGGCGAGGTCCATCCGGTCCAGGTACGGCACCGGGCGGTACGGCGGCATCCCGGGGATCTCGTCCACCTGCGGCAGCTCGTTCTTCGGGCCGACCGCGTGCAGGATCTGCACGCCGTACTGCTGGAGCCGGGGGGCGATCGCGGCGATCGTCTCGTTCAGCCGGCGGGCGCCCTGCGAGCCGCCGGAGACCAGCAGGGTGGGCAGCCGCTGGTCGAGGCCGAAGTAGTGCCGGGCCTCCGGGCGGACCGCGTTGCGGTCCAGGGTCGCGATGGTCCGGCGCAGCGGGATGCCGATGTACCGGGAGTCGCGCAGCTTGCTGTCGGGCGTGGAGACGGCGACGAAGTCGCTGTACCGGGCGCCGATCTTGTTGGCCAGGCCGGGCCGGGCGTTGGCCTCGTGCACCACGATCGGCACACCGGCCCGCTTGGCGGCCAGGTAGGCGGGCATGGCGACGTAGCCGCCGAAGCCGACCACGGCGTCCGCCTTGACCCGCTCGATGATCTCCTGGGCGGCCCGGACGGTGCCGCGCAGCCGGCCCGGGACGGTGATCAGCTCGGGCGTGGGCTTGCGGGGCAGCGGGACGGCCGGGATCAGCTCCAGCTGGTAGCCGCGCTCGGGCACCAGTCGGGTCTCCAGGCCGCGCTCGGTGCCGAGGGCGGTGATCCCGATGGACGGGTCGTGCCTGCGGAGGGCGTCCGCGAGGGCCATGGCCGGCTCGATGTGACCGGCGGTCCCCCCGCCGGCGAGTACGACATGCACCGAAATTCACCGCTCCCTGCGTGCCGGCCCGCTGGCCGGGCGCGCTGTGGTTCGTCGTCGTGGCAGCACCCGGGCCAGCTGCTTCCTGATCCGGGAGTTCTTGCTCCGGGCGGCCAGGGCCGCCTTCGCGCCCGAGCTGCTGCGTGCCAGGCAGAGCAGCACCCCGATCGCGGACATGGCCGACAGCATGGCGGAACCGCCGTAGGAGAACAGCGGGAGCGGGACGCCCGCGATGGGCAGCAGTCCCAGCGCCGACCCCAGGTTGATCACGGCCTGCGCCATGATCCAGGTGGTGGCGGCTCCCGCGGCGTACCTGACGAAGGGATCCTTCGTGCCGATGGCCACACGGATACCCGCGTAGCCTAGTGCCGCGAAGAGACCGATCACCGACAGCGTCCCCACCAGACCCAGTTCCTCGCCGGTGGTGGCGAAGATGAAGTCGGTGTGCGCCTCCGGGAGCTGGCCCCACTTCTCCACACCGGCGCCGAGTCCGGAGCCGAACAGACCGCCGAGGCCGAACGAGTAGACGCCGTGCAGGGCCTGGAAGCAGGTGCCGGCCGGGTCGAGCTTGGTCACGCCGATGCAGGAGAGCCGCTCGGCGCGGTGCGGGACGGTCACCACCAGGGCGGTGCAGACCACGACGGCCACGCCGAGGGTGGCGACGAACAGCCGCAGCGGCGCCCCGACCATCCACAGCAGGCCGAACAGCATCGCCACCAGGATCATCGAGGTGCCCATGTCGCCGCCGAGCATGATCAGCGCGAGCAGCAGCAGGGTGCCCGGGACCAGCGGGACCAGCAGGTGCTTCCACTGGTCGAGCATGCCGGTCTTCTGCTTGCGGGCCAGCAGGTCGGCGCCCCAGAGCACCAGGGCGAGTTTGGCGAACTCCGACGGCTGGAACTGGAACACGCCGAAATCCAGCCAGTTCCGGTTGCCGTTGACCTCCATGCCGATGCCCGGGATCGCGACCAGCACCATGGCGCCGATCACCGCGAACATCACCGGGTAGACGATCACCCGCAGCACGGCCACCGGCACCAGGGCGAAGCCGAGCAGCAGCGCGAAGCCGAGCACCACCGCGAGCGCCTGCTTGAAGAAGTAGAACTGGGTCGAGCGGTGCTGGCCCAGCGCGAGGATCTGCGAGGCCGAGAAGACCATCATCAGCCCGAGCACGACCAGCAGCAGCGCCGTTCCGGCGATCAGCAGGTAGGGCGTGAGCGGCCGGTCCAGGGCGTACCGCGCGCGGGCCCGGAAGGCCTGCAGACGGGCCACCGGACCGGCCGACTTGTAGGCGGTGGTGGTGGCCGAGATCACCCGCAGGGGCTCGGCCGGGCGGCCTTTCTCCGGCGCGCTCGAACCACCCGCCCTGCCGCTCCCGGCCACGCTCCGCTCTCCTTCTGTCTGTGCCTCGTTCGCCGCCGTGCCGCTCACGAGGCGGGGCGAGGCGGGCCATGGCAGGAGGAGGCGGGCCGCGGCTACGGTAGCCGGAGCCCGTCCACGTCCCCTACCGGTCCGCCAGCTCCCGGACGGCCGCGGCGAAGAGGTCGCCGCGCTCGCCGTAGTTGGTGAACATGTCCATCGAGGCGCAGGCCGGGGCCAGCAGCACCGTGTCACCCGTTCGGGCGAGCGACGCGGCAGCGCGGACCACCTCGGTCATCGCCACCGCGCCAGTCTGGCCCTCGGCCGCCTCGATCACCGGGACATCCGGGGCGTGTCGCGCCAGCGCCTCGCGGATCAGCGCGCGGTCCTCGCCGATCAGCACGGCGGCCCGCAGCCGCTCGGCCGCGCCCTGGACCAGGTCGTCGAAGGTCGCGCCCTTGGCCAGGCCGCCGGCGATCCAGACGACCGGCCGGTACGCGGCGAGCGAGGCCGCGGCGGCGTGGGTGTTGGTCGCCTTGGAGTCGTCGACGTACGTGACGCCGTCGACCACCGCGACCTCGGCGATCCGGTGCGCGTCCGGGCGGAAGGCCCGCAGGCCCTCCCGGACGGCCTTGGGCTCCACGCCGTAGGCGCGGGCCAGCGCGGCGGCGGCGAGGGCGTTGGTGATGTTGTGCGGGGCCGGCGGGAAGACGTCCTCGACCGAGCCCAGCTCGGCGGCGTTCTTGGCCCGGTCGGGCACGAACGCGCGGTCCACCAGCAGGCCGTCGACCACGCCGAAGTCCGACGGGCCGGGCGCGCCGAGACCGAAGCCGATCGCCCGGCAGCCCTCCTCGACGTCGGCCTCGCGGACCAGCGCCTCGGTGGCCGGGTCGGCCAGGTTGTACACACAGGCGACGACGTTGCCCTCGTAGATCCGGCCCTTGTCGGCGGCGTACGCCTCCATCGAGCCGTGCCAGTCGAGGTGGTCGGGCGCCAGGTTCAGCACGGCCGCCGCGTACGGGCGCAGCGAGGGCGCCCAGTGCAGCTGGTAGCTGGAGAGCTCGACGGCGAGCACGTCGTAGGGCTCCTCGGCGAGCACCGCGTCCAGCACCGAGACCCCGACGTTGCCGACGGCGGCGGTGCGCCGGCCGGCGGCGGTGAGGATCGAGGCGAGCATCTGGACGGTGGTGGTCTTGCCGTTGGTGCCGGTGACGGCCAGCCAGGGGGCGGGCTCGCCGGTGGCGGGCAGCGGCCTGCGCAGCCGCCAGGCCAGCTCGACGTCGCCCCAGACCTCGACGCCGGCCTCGGCGGCGGCGGCGAACAGCGCGCTGCTCGGCGGCCAGCCGGGCGAGGCGACGACCAGCCGGGTGCCCTCGGGCAGGGTGGACCCGTCGCCGAGGCGGACGGTGACGCCCAGCGCCTCCAGCTCGGCGGCGCGGGTCTTCAGGCCCTCGCCGGAGCCGCCGTCCACGACGGTGACGTGCGCGCCGAGGCCGTGCAGGACCCGGGCGGCGCTGATGCCGGAGACGCCGAGCCCGGCGACGGCGACCGGGAGTCCGGCCCAGTGCGGGCCGGTCGGTGCGGCGGCGGTCATCCGGTCACCCATCCCGCGTAGAAGAGGCCGAGGCCGACGGCCACGCACAGGCCCTGGATGATCCAGAACCGGACCACGACCAGGACCTCGCTCCAGCCCTTGAGTTCGAAGTGGTGCTGCAGCGGGGCCATCTTGAAGACGCGCTTGCCGGTCATCCGGAACGAGCCGACCTGGATGATCACCGAGAGGGTGATGATCACGAAGAGGCCGCCCAGCAGGACGAGCAGGATCTCGGTGCGCGAGCAGATCGCCAGACCGGCCAGCGCGCCGCCGAGGGCCAGCGAGCCGGTGTCGCCCATGAAGATCTTGGCGGGCGAGGTGTTCCACCAGAGGAAGCCGAAGCAGGAGCCCATCAGGGCCGCCGCGACCACCGCGAGGTCCAGCGGGTCGCGGACGTCGTAGCAGTTGGAGGTGGCCGAGGCCACGTAGGCGCAGCTCTGGCCGTACTCCCAGACGCCGATGAAGGTGTAGGCGCCGAAGGCCATCACCGAGGCGCCGGTGGCCAGGCCGTCCAGACCGTCCGTCAGGTTGACGCCGTTGGAGGCGGCGGCGATCAGGAAGTACGCGAAGATGACGAACAGCACCGGGCCGATCGCCCACTCGAAGTCCCGGACGAAGGACAGGTGCTCGGAGGCCGGGCGGCGGCCCGCGTTGTCGGGGAACTGCAGGGCCAGGACCGCGAAGGCGAGGCCGACGATGGACTGGCCGGCCAGCTTGGCCTTGGCGCGCAGGCCCAGCGAGCGGCGCTTGACGACCTTGATGTAGTCGTCGAGGAAGCCCACCAGGCCCAGACCGGTGGTCAGGAACAGCACCAGCAGCCCGGAGGCGGTCGGGCTCTCGCGCGTTATCGCCTTGGTGGCGAAGTAGGCGACCAGGGTCGCCAGGATGAACGCGATGCCGCCCATGGTGGGCGTGCCCTTCTTGCTGTGGTGCGCCTTGGGGCCGTCGTCGCGGATGTACTGGCCGTAGCCCTGCCGGGCGAGCAGCTTGATCAGCGCGGGGGTGCCGGCCAGCGACAGGATCAGGCCGATCATGCCGGAGAAGAGGATCTGCTTCATTACTCGGCCGCACCGTCCGCGAGGAGGGCCTCGGCCACCTTCTCCAGCCCCACCGAACGGGAGGCCTTCACCAGCACCACATCCCCCGGCCGCAGCTGACTGCGCAGCAGTTCGACCGCCGCGTCCGCGTCGGACACCAGCACCGACTCCTCACCCCACGAACCTTCGTTCCTCGCGCCCAGTTCCATGCAGGCCGCCTCGCGTCCGCCGACCGCCACCAGCTTGGTGACGTCCAGCCGGACGGCGAGCCGCCCGATGGCGTCGTGCTCGGCCAGGCTGTCCTCGCCGAGCTCCCGCATCTCGCCGAGCACCGCCCAGGTGCGGCGGCGCTCCGGGCCGCGCCCCCCCATCGAGATGAGCGCCCGCAGCGCGGCCCGCATCGAGTCGGGGTTCGCGTTGTAGGCGTCGTTGACGACGGTGACACCATCGGCCCGGTCGACGACCTCCATGCGCCAGCGGGACAGCGCACCCGCCTGGCTCAGCGCTTCGGCGGTGTCGTCGACGGTCATCCCGAGCTCCATCGCCACCGCGGCGGCGGCGAGGGCGTTCGAGACGTGGTGCTCACCGTACAGGCGCAGCTGCACGGGTGCGGAACCGGCCGGGGTGCTCAGCGTGAAGGATGGACGTCCGGTGGAGTCCAGGCGAACGTCCTGTGCCCGGACGTCGGCCTCCGCGGACTCGCCGAAGAACACCACCTTGGCCTTGGTGCGCGCGGCCATGGCGCGCACCAGGCGGTCGTCCGCGTTGAGGATCGCCGCGCCGTCGGCGGGCAGGGCCTCGACGAGTTCGCCCTTGGCCTCGGCGATCGCCTCCTGGGAGCCGAACTCGCCGACGTGCGCGGTGCCGACGTTGAGCACCAGTCCGATCCGGGGCGGGGTGATCGAGGTGAGGTACTCGATGTCGCCCTTGTGCCGGGCACCCATCTCCAGCACCAGGTGCCGGGTGGCGTCCTCGACCCGCAGGGCGGTCATCGGGTGCCCGATCTCGTTGTTGAGCGAGCCGGGCGGGTAGACGGTGTCGCCCAGGCGCTCCAGCAGCTGGGCGATGAGGTCCTTGGTGCTGGTCTTGCCGGCCGAGCCGGTCAGCGCGACCACGGCGGCGTCGGAGCGGCCCACGACGGTGCGGGCCAGCTTGCCGAGGGCGTCCACCACGCTGTCGACCAGCACGGCGGGCACGCCGACCGGGCGGGAGGCCAGCACCGCGACGGCGCCGGCCTCGACCGCGGTGGCCGCGTAGTCGTGGCCGTCCACGCGCTCGCCGACGAAGGCCGCGAACAGGCCGCCGGGGCGGACCTTGCGGGAGTCGACCTCGACCGGGGCGGTCACCAGGACGTCGGGGTCGGCGCCGGCCAGGGTTCCCCCGACTGCGGCGGCCACCTCGGCGAGGGTCAGTGCGATCACGACTGCTCTACTCCTCCGGTGCCCCGGGCGGCCGTGGTCCGCGCGATGGATTCGCGCAGCACCTCCCGGTCGTCGAAGGGGCGGATCTCGTCTCGTACGTACTGGCCGAGCTCGTGGCCCTTGCCGGCCACCAGCACGGTGTCGCCGGCCTGGGCGCGGGCGACCGCCAGCTCGATCGCCTCGGCGCGGTCGGGCACGACCAGGACGGCGCCGCGCTCGGCCTCGGGCACCGCGGCGGCGCCGTTCAGCATGGTGGCGAGGATCGCCAGCGGGTCCTCGCTGCGCGGGTTGTCGCTGGTCAGCAGGGCGGTGTCGGCGAGCCGGGCCGCGATGCCGCCCATCGGGGCGCGCTTGTGCGGGTCGCGGTCGCCGCCGCAGCCGATCACCACGTGCAGCCGGCCCTTGGTGACCTCGCGCAGCGAGCCGAGGACGGCCTGAAGGGCGTCCGGCTTGTGCGCGTAGTCCACCACCGCGACGTACGGCTGTCCGGCGTCCACCCGCTCCAGCCGGCCGGGCACACCGGGGACGGCGGCGACGCCGGCCACGACCCGCTCCAGCGGGAGCCCCGCGGTGGCGAGCACGGCGATCGCGGCCAGCGCGTTGGCGACGTTGAACGGGCCGGGCAGCGGGACGGAGGCGTCCGCCTCGGCGCCGTCCGGGCCGAGCACCCGGAAGGTCGAGCCGACCGGGCCGAGCTGGACGTCCACCGCGCGCCAGTCCGCCTCGGGGGCGCCGGTGGCGGAGAAGGTGGCGACCGGGATCTTCGCCTCGGCGGCGAGCCGGCGGCCGTAGGCGTCGTCCAGGTTGACCACGCCGGTGCGGGACTTGCCGGGCTGGAAGAGCCGGGCCTTCGCCTGGAAGTAGTCCTCCATGTCCGGGTGGAAGTCGAGGTGCTCGGGGGTGAGGTTGTTGAACAGCGCGACGTCGTAGGCCACGCCGTCGGTGCGGCCGTAGACCAGGGCGTGGCTGGAGACCTCCATGGTCACCGCGTCGGCGCCGCGCTCGCCCATCACGGCGAGGATCGCGTGCAGGTCGGTCGCCTCGGGGGTGGTCCGCTCGCTCTTGATCCGCTCGTCGCCGACCCGCATCTCGACGGTGCCGATCACACCGGGGTGGCGGTCGGCGCCGCGCAGGCCGCCCTCGACCAGGTAGGAGGTGGTGGTCTTGCCGTTGGTACCGGTGAGCCCGATCATCAGCAGCCGCTCGGACGGCCGGTCGTAGACGGCGGCCGCGAGCTCGCCCATCCGGGCCCGGGGCCGGTCGACGACCAGCAGCGGCAGGCCGGTGCCCGCCGCCAGCTCGGCGCCGGCCGGGTCGGTGAGCACCGCGACCGCGCCGGCCGCGGCGGCCTGCCCGGCGAACGAGGCGCCGTGGTGGTTGGCGCCCGGGAACGCGACGTACACGTCGCCGGGGCGGACCTCGCGGGCGTTGTGGGTGACGCCGGTGACCTCGGGCCCCTCGACGGGGTCGAGGCCCAGCAGGCGGGCGACCTCGGCGAGCGGCCGGGCACCGGTCCGGGCGGGGCGGGGCGGGCTCACGGTGATTTGATCGGGTTTCGGCACGGCGGAGAGGCTATCCGCCGAAGGGCGTCCAGGGCCAAACCGGCCCTTTTCCGTACCGGCGGCCGCACCCGCCCGGTCGTTGCTCATGGTCGATCACGGCTTCCAGTCGACGGCCAGGTTGGGCGCCTCGCTGCCGCTCGGCGGGACCTGGAGGGTCTTGAGGGTGAACTCCATCACCTGCTTGAACACCGGGCCGCACAGCTGGCCGCCGAAGTGGCCGTTGACCGGGTCCTGGATCACGCAGGAGACGGTGACCCGGGGTGCGTCGGCCGGGGCGAAGCCGATGAAGGAGGCGGTGTACCCGCGGTAGCCGCCGACCTTGGGGTCCACGCGGTTGGCGGTGCCGGTCTTGCCGGCGACCCGGTACCCCGGGATCGCGGCCCTGCCGCCGGTGCCCTGCTCGTCGGAGACGACCGACTCCAGCATCTCGGTGAGGGTCTTGGCGGTCTGCTCGCTGACCACCCGGGACTGCTCGGACGCCGGGGCCGCGGTGTACTTGCCGTCCGGCGCGGTGGTGCCCTGGACGACGCTGGGCGCCACCCGGACCCCGCCGTTGGCGATGGTCGAGAACACCGAGGTCGCCTGCAGCGCGTTGACCGACAGGCCCTGGCCGAACGGGATGGTGTACTGCTTGGACGCCTTCCAGTCCTCCGGCTTGTCGAGCAGTCCGGCGGTCTCGCCGGGGAAGCCCAGGCCGGTCTGCTGGCCGATGCCGAACTTCCGCAGGTAGTCGTAGAGCACCCGGTTCGCCTCGGGCTGGGTGGCGCCGAGGGTCTGGGCGGCCTCGATGGTGCCGATGTTGGAGGACTTGGCGAGCACGCCGGCCAGGGTCAGGTACCAGGTCTCGTGCTCGATGTCGTCCTTGAACGCCACATCGCCGCGGACCAGCGGGTACGGCACGGTGACCTTGGTGTCCCAGGTGGCCTTGCCGGTGTCCAGGACGGCCGCCATGGTCATCAGCTTGGCGGTGGAGCCGGGTTCGTAGGCGTCCTGCAGGGCGGCGTTGCCGAGCTGCGAGTTCTTGGCCGTGCTCAGGTCGTTCGGGTTGAAGCCGGGCGAGGTGGCCATCGCCAGCACCTGCCCGTTCCTCACGTCCTGGACGATCACATAGCCCTTCTCCGCCCCGGCGTTGGCCACCTGGTCGGTGATGGCGCGCTGGGCCGCCCACTGGATGTCCCGGTTGAGGGTCAGCCGCAGGTCCGTGCCGGACACGGCGGGGTCCAGCGAGCCGCCCGCGGTGGGCACCAGCCGGCCGCCGGCCTGGGCGTAGCTGCTGTGGCCGTCCTTGCCGGCCAGCAGCTTCTGGTACTGCTGCTCCAGCCCGCCGGAGCCCTCGCCCTCGGCGTTGACGAAGCCGACCAGGTTGGCGGCCAGCCCGTCGGACGGGTAGACCCGCTTCTGGGTGTCCCGGTTGAAGACGCCGGCCAGCGGGTTGACGCACTCGTTGTCCAGCCGGGTGCGGCCGCCCTCCTCGGCGGGCTTGTTCAGCAGCCGCTTCTGGGCCTGGCAGGCGCGCGAGCCGGCCTGCTTCTCCAGGCCGGACTTGAGGTCGCTGATCTGGTTCTTGACGTCCGGGCTCTGCTGGGCGGCCAGCCGCTTGTAGCGGGACTTCGGGGTGTGCAGGTCAGCGGCGATCTTCTCCTTGGGCACGCCGAGGATCGGCGCCAGCAGCGTGGCGGCCTGCTCCGGGGCGTCGGGCAGGCCGGTCGCCTCGGGGGTGAACATCGCCGGGTCGGCGGTGATGTCGTAGGCGTCGACGGTGGTGGCCAGGGCGACGCCGTCGGAGGACGTTATCGAGCCGCGCTCGGCGGTGATCGGGATGTTCAGGTAGCGGTTGGTGTTGGCGTCGGCGGCCAGCGCGTCGGAGTCCAGCAGCTGGAGCTGGACCAGCCGCCCGGCGAAGACCGAGAACACCACCGAGAGCACGATGGTGATCACCCGCAGCCGGCGGCGCGGATCGGCCAGCCGGATCCCCCGGGAGGCCGGCCGGCGGGTCGGCGGGCGGCGCTGCGGGCGCGGCCGGGGGGCGGGCGGGCGGCCGTCGGAACGGCGCTGCTGCGGGGTGCCTGCGGACCGGGGCCGGAGGGCCTGGCCCTTGGCGGCCGGCTGTTTGGCGGGCTGCGGTTTGGGGCTCTGCGCCCGGGGCGGCTGGGCCTTGGGTGCCTGGGCCTTGGGGTTGGGTGTCCTCGGGCTCTGGGCGCGGCCGGCGGACTGCCCGCGCGGGGCGTCCGGACGCGGTGCGGCGCCCTTGACGGGCCGGCGCCCGCCGGCGCCGCCTCCGGAGGGCTGACGGGGCGTGCTCATCGGCCGGCACCCCCGCCCGCGTGCGGCGACGGCTGCGACGTGCCCGGGTTGACCTGGACGGTGACGTCGCCGCCCGGCGCCGGGCCGGTCGGCGGGGCCGCGGCGGTCGGCGGCGGCGGGGCGGCCGGAGCCGTCGCCCCCGCGGCCGGCTGACCGGTCGGCGCGGGCTGCTTCCCGGGCCACGGTTCCACGGTGGACCGTTTCACCGGCGGGCTGTCCTGGGCCGCCTTGGGCGTGCCGACCACCGCGCCGCCGTTCGGCAGGTCGAGGAAGGCCATCCCGCCGCCCGGCACCATGCCCAGCTCGGCGGCCCGGCGGGCCAGCGCGTCCGGCGCGGAGTTCTGGTCGATCTGGTGCTGCAGCCCCTGCTGCTCGTCGGTCAGCACCGTGGTCTGCCGCTGCAGTCGGGACAGCTCGAAGGAGCCCTCGTTGAGCGCGGTGTTCAGCGCCAGCAGTCCGAGCAGCCCGGCCCCGAGCAGCAGCACCACCAGCACCGCGAACGGCGTCCGCCCCCGCACCGGCCGGCCCGGGCGCACGGTGATCCGCGCCCTGCCGCTCTGCCCGGGGAGTACCCGGCCCCCCGCCCCGCCTCCGGCCACCGGCCCCACCACTTCGTTCCTCCGCCCTTCGGACCGCCCCGGTGCCGGTCAGCCCCGGGTGCTTCGGTCCCTGATCCTCTCCGCCACCCGCAGCCGCACGGGCGCGGCGCGCCGGTTCTCCTCGATCTCCTCCTCCGTGGCCAACACGGCACCGCGAGTGATCAGCTTCAGCCAGGGCTGGTGCTCCTCGGGGACGAACGGCAGCCCCGGCGGGGCGGTAGTGGTCGCCCCGGCCGCGAAGTACTGCTTGACCAGGCGGTCCTCCAGCGACTGGTACGACATCACCGCGATCCGCCCGCCGAGCGCCAGGACGTCCAGCGCCCCGGGGATCGCCCGGTCCAGGACCTCCAGCTCCCCGTTGACCTCGATCCGCAGCGCCTGGAACGTCCGCTTGGCCGGGTTCCCGCCGGTGCGGCGGGTGGCGGCCGGGATGGCGCTCCGCACCAAATCGACCAGACGCGCGCTGGTGGTGAACGGTTCCTTCTCCCGCTCCCGGAGGATCACCGAGGCGATCTTGCCGGCGAACCGCTCCTCGCCGTACAGCTTGAGGATCCGGGCCAGCTGGCCGTGGCTGTAGGTGTTCAGGACCTCGGCCGCGCTGATCCCCCGGGTCTGGTCCATCCGCATGTCCAGCGGCGCGTCCTGGGCGTAGGCGAAGCCGCGGTCGGCCTCGTCCAGCTGCATCGAGGAGACGCCGAGGTCGAAGAGGATGCCGTCGGCCTTCGGGATGTCGAGGCGCTCCAGCACCTCGGGGATCTCGTCGTAGACGGCGTGCACCAGGGTGGCCCGCTCGCCGAAGGGGGCCAGCCGCTCGCCGGAGAGCTTCAGCGCCGCCGGGTCGCGGTCCACCGCGATCAGCCGGACCTCCGGAAACTGGGTGAGCAGGGCCTCGCTGTGGCCGCCGAGGCCGAGGGTGGCGTCCACCACCACCGCGCCGGGCCGGGAGATCGCCGGGGCCAGCGCGTCCATGCACCGCTGCAGCATCACCGGGACGTGCTTGGGTGCCGGATCGTTGGTGGTCATGCGCTGTGGCGCCCTTCCTCGGTGCGAAAGCCGCCCGACGTCCCGGGAGCTCCGACCCATTCTGACCCACCACGCGGCGGAGCCGTCGCACGGGCCGGGCCGCGCGGCCCGTGGTCCCCGCCCGCTCAAGGGGAAGGTCGTGACCGCCCGGCGCCGGGGAAGGTGCGCCAGGTGGCACGGAGAGCGGGTGGAGGCCACGGGCCGCGTCGGTCACCGCACGGCCAAAAAGGCCCGGTTGACGGGCCCCGGCGGGTGTGCTCCACTGCGCCGCAACTCTATCGCGCGCGCCCCGTCAGTCAATGGCCCGCTCCGGCGCACCACCCGGGCGGCGGTACGGATCTCCGCAGGTCGCGGCGGTGCTCGTGGCACATGCCAGGGGCCTTGCGGGGGCACCCGGACGGCGGACTCCGCGGCCCCCGCGCCTTGTGGACATGCCTTCGGCCACAGGCGTCCGCTCTGTAGCAATCAGCCCCACCACGAACGGGGAAATCGCACTAACGTCTTCCCCATGACAGTGACTCCCGACCGGCCCACGCCGACCGCCGCTGCCGACCCCACACCCACCATCATCGACCGCTTCGTCGCGGCCAACCGCGAGTACGCGGTGACCTTCCACGACGGCGGCATGGACGCCCGCCCGGTGCAGAGGATCGCCGTGGTGGCCTGTATGGACGCCCGTCTCGACCTGTTCGCCGCCCTCGGCCTCGAACTCGGCGACGCCCACGTCATCCGCAACGCGGGCGGTGTGGTCACCGACGACACCATCCGCTCCCTCACCATCAGCCAGCGCGCCCTGGGCACCCGCTCGATCGCGCTGATCCACCACACCGGCTGCGGCCTGCTCGGCCTCACCGAGGACTTCCGCCGCGAGCTGGAGGTGGAGGTCGGCCAGCGTCCGCAGTGGGCGGTCGAGGCCTTCGTCGACCTGGACAGCGACGTCCGCCAGTCGATGCAGCGGGTCCGCACCTCGCCCTTCCTGCTCCACACCGACGACGTGCGCGGCTTCGTGTTCGACGTCCACACCGGCCTGCTGCGCGAGATCGGCTGATCCCCGGCCGCCCGACCGGCCCGGCCGACGCCGTCCGGGCCCGGCGGGCGGCCCCGGCGCCCTCCCCCGACCTGGGCGGCCCTTCCAAGTGGTGACTTCTGACGTCCGCAGGGGGGAGAATGCGCCTGCCGGTCTGACCTCGAACCACCTGGGGCGGCCAGCCGCAGGCCGTACCCCGGCACCGGCTCCCGCACGCGGAACCGCGCCCGGAGGGGCCGCGTCCAGCATGGGGTGGGGCCGGGCTCGGACGGAGCCGGTCGTGGTGTGCCAGGGAGCGAACGGGTGACGAGCTACAGCGATCAGGCCGGTCTCGAGGGTCGTGCGGGAGGCGGCCAGGAGGCACCGGTGTACAGCCCGGTCGGCCTGCCGGAGCTCGCCGCCGTCGTCGACCGGATCCGGGCCAACATCGAGAGCGTGATCGAGGGCAAGCCGGAGGCCGTCCGGATCGCCCTGACCGTGCTGCTCGCCGAGGGCCACCTGCTGCTGGAGGACGTGCCCGGCGTCGGCAAGACGATGCTGGCCAAGGCGCTCGCCCGGTCCGTCGACTGCACCGTGCGGCGCATCCAGTTCACCCCGGACCTGCTGCCCTCGGACGTCACCGGCACCAACATCTTCGACCAGCAGCAGCGCGACTTCGAGTTCCGCCCCGGCGCGATCTTCGCCCAGATCGTGGTCGGCGACGAGATCAACCGGGCCTCGCCGAAGACCCAGTCCGCGCTGCTGGAGTCGATGGAGGAGCGCCAGGTCACCATCGACGGCACCAGCTACGAGCTGCCCTCGCCGTTCATGGTCGTCGCCACCCAGAACCCGGTCGAGATGGAGGGCACCTACCCCCTCCCGGAGGCCCAGCGAGACCGCTTCATGGCCCGGATCTCGATGGGCTACCCCAGCCCCGAGGCCGAGTTCGCCATGCTCGACGTGCACGCCGGCGCCAGCCCGCTGGAGGACCTCCAGCCGGTCGCGCACGCCGCCGACATCCTCAAGCTGATCGAGCTGGTCCGCACCGTGCACGTCGCCGACCCGGTCCGCCGCTACGCCGTCGACCTGGTCGCCGCCACCCGCAGCAGCCACGAGCTGCGGCTCGGCGCCTCGCCGCGCGCCACCCTGCACCTGGTCCGGGCCGCGCGCGCCGGCGCCGCCCTGGACGGCCGCGACTACGTCACCCCGGACGACCTCCAGCGCCTCGCCGTCCCGGTGCTCGCCCACCGCCTGATGCCGACCGCCGAGACCCAGCTCAGCCGCCGCACCTCCGAGCAGATCGTCACCGACCTGGTCGCCCGCCTGCCGCTGCCGCGCCCGCAGCAGGGCGGCACCGCCGTCCGGAGGGGCTGAGGTGGGCCCGTCCGACGAACCGTCGGGCCTGCGCGCCGGCCTGCGCGGCCTCACCACCCGGGGGCGGTCCTTCCTCGCCGCCGGACTGACCGCGGTGGTCTGCGCGTACCTGCTCGGCCAGGACGCGCTGCTGCGCGTCGGCGTGCTGCTCGCCATACTGCCGCTGGCCGCCGTGCTGCTGCTGGCCAACACCCGCTACCGGGTGGCCAGCGGACGCCGGCTCAGCCCGCACCGGGCGGTGGCCGGCCAGGAGGCCCGGGTGCACCTGCGGGTGGACAACGTCTCGCGGGTCCCCACCGGCCTGCTGCTCCTGGAGGACAAGGTCCCGTACGTGCTCGGACCGCGCCCGCGGTTCGTGCTGGACCGGGTCGAACCGCGCGGCCACCGCGAGGTCTCCTACCGGGTCCGCTCCGACCTGCGCGGCCGCTACCCGCTCGGCCCGCTCCAGCTGCGGCTCTCCGACCCGTTCGGGATGTGCGAGCTGAACCGCTCGTTCGCCGCCTCCGACGTCCTCACCGTCGTCCCGCAGGTGCTGGCGCTGCCGTACGTGCGGCTCAGCGGCGAGTGGGCCGGGCAGGGCGAGAGCCACGCCCGCGCCCTCGCGCTGGCCGGCGACGACGACGTCATCCTGCGCGAGTACCGGGCCGGCGACGACCTGCGCCGGGTGCACTGGAAGTCCACCGCCCGCTACGGCGAGCTGATGGTCCGGCGCGAGGAGCAGCCCCGCAAGGCCCGCGCCACCGTCCTGCTGGACACCCGCGAGATCGGCCACCGGGGCAGCGGCCCGGCCTCCTCCTTCGAATGGGCCGTCAGCTGCGCCGCCTCCGTCGCCGCGCACCTGCTGGAGCGCGGCTACCAGACCCGCCTGCTCACCGACACCGGCCACGCCGTCCCCGGCACCGAGGGCGGTGGCGGGCACAGCGCCGCCGACACCTCCGGCGTCATCCTGGACGCGCTCGCGGTCGTCGACCTCTCCGACGGCGCCGGGCTCTCCCGCGCCGAGGAGCCGTTGCGGGCCGGCGGCGAGGGCCTGCTGGTGGCCGTCCTCGGCGAACTCGACGAGGAGCAGACCGCCCGGCTCGCCCGGCTGCGCGGCCGCACCGGCGGCGCCGTCGTCTTCCTGCTCGACACCGGCACCTGGGCCGGCCTGCGCCTGCTCGCCCCCGACACCGGCGGCGAGGAGTTCCGCGACCGGGCTCGCCGGCTGCGCGAGGCCGGCTGGACGGTGCTCACCGTCCGCGCCGGCGACTCCGTCCCCGAGCTGTGGCGGGCCGCCGACCGGGCCGAGTCGCCCGCCCCCTACCGAGAAGAGGCCGGCGCGTGACCACCCGGGCCAAACTGACCGTGTACTCGGCGCTGGCCACCACCCTGGCCGCGCTCTGCCTGACCCCGCTGCTGACCACCAAGGGCTGGATCGCCCACGCCGTCCTGGTGGTGGCGGTCGTCGCGGCGGTCGGCGCCGGACTGCGGCGCACGCCGTTCTACCGGTGGACCGTCCCGATCGGCCAGCTGCTGGTGCTGTTCGTCATGCTGCTGCTGGGCTTCGCCGCCTCCTCGGCGGTCTTCGGCGGCGTCGTGCCCGGCTCCGAGTCGGTCCGCACCCTCGGCCGGGTCCTCGGCCAGGGGTTCAACGACGTCCGCGACTACACCATCCCCGCCCCGCCCAACCCCGGCCTGCGGCTGATCCTGGTCGGCGCGGTCGGGCTGATCGCCGTCGCGGTGGACACCGTCGCGGTCACCTACCGCCGCTCGGCCCTGGCCGGGCTGCCGCTGCTCGCGCTCTACTCGGTCGGCAACGGCCTGGCCGGCGACCAGGGCAGCTGGCTCTGGTTCGCCACCGCCGCCACCGGCTACCTGGTGCTGCTGTTCGCCGAGGGCCAGGACCGGGTCTCCCGCTGGGGCCGGATCTTCCGCGGCGCCGACCGCGGCGAGGGCGGCGGCCCGGGCGCGCTCGGCCAGAGCGGCCGCCAGGTCGGCGTGGTGGCCCTCGTGCTCGCCCTGCTGCTGCCGGCCTTCCTGCCGCACTGGGGCTCCGGCCTGCTGCACACCGGCCCCGGCACGGCCTCCGGCCGCGGCGGAGCAGGCGTCAGCAGCCTCGACCCGCTGGTCGCCCTGACCGGGGCGCTCCCCAGCCCGCGCAACGTCGAGCTGTTCACGTACTCGGCGCAGAGCCCGTCCGCCGGCTCCACCTATCTGCGCACCGGCGCGCTGGACGCCTTCGACGGCGGCACCTGGAAGCGCAGCTCGCAGGAAACGGTGCCGTTCACCGGCACCCTGCCCGCCCCCGAGGGCCTGGGCCCGGTCGACGCCCCCGAGGCCAAGACCGAGGTCCTGATCGGCAACCGGCTGGACGACGCCTGGCTGCCGATGCCCTATCCGGCGCGGAGCGTCGCCCTGCGCGACAACGGCGCCTGGCAGCTCGACGAGGACACCGCCAGCCTGATCCCCGCCAAGGAGAAGGCGATCAAGGGCCTCAAGTACACGGTCACCGGGCTGGACGTCCAGCCCACCGCCAGCGGCCTGCGCGCCGCGCCCGCCACGGCGCCCGAGCGGATCAGGTCGCGGTACCTCGCCGTGCCGCCCGGCCTGCCCGCGGTGGTCCAGCAGACGGCGGTCGCCAAGACCAAGGGCGCGACGAACCCGTACGACAAGATGGACGCGCTGCGCGCCTGGTTCACCGGCCCGGAATTCACCTACGACGTCACCACCAGGACGGACAGCGGCAGCGACGCGATGGCGGACTTCCTGGCCCGCCGCCGCGGCTTCTGCGTCCACTTCGCCTCCACCATGGCGGTGATGGCCCGGATCCTGGGCGTCCCCTCCCGGGTCGCGCTCGGGTTCACCCCCGGCAACACCAAGGGCGGGAACGTCTACTCGGTGACCGACGCGATGTACCACGCCTGGCCCGAGCTCTACTTCGAGGGCTACGGCTGGCTGCGCTTCGAGCCCACCCCGACCCGCGGCGTCCAGCCCGACTACTCGGACCCGGTCTCCTCGCCGGCCACCCGGCCGACCACCGCGCCGGCCCCGCAGCCGCAGGCCACCGCGCCGGTCCAGGTGCCGTCCAGCAACCCCGACTGCGACGCCAAGCTGCGCCGGACCGGCGACTGCGGCGACCGGCGCGACACCGCGGCCGGCGCCCACGAAGGGTTCACGCTGCCCTCCGGCAAGGCCCTGGCCGCCATGGTCGTCGGGCTGATCCTGTTCGCGCTGCTGCTCGTGCCGATGGTCTGGCGCGCCCTGCTGCGCCGCCGCCGGCTCGGCGCGGGCGGGCGGCGCCGCCCCGGCGGACCGGGTCCGGACGGGCTCACCGACGCACAGGTGCTGGCCGCCTGGGACGAGCTGATCGACTCCGCCTGGGACCTCGGCATCCCGCCGGACGAGTCGCGCACCCCGCGCGCCGCCGCCCGCCGGATCGCCGAGACCGGCGAGCTGGACGAGGACTCGGCCGCCGCCGCCGGCCGGGTCGCGCTGGCCACCGAGCGGGTGCTCTACGCCCGCTCCGCGCAGATCGGCGAGCCGCTGGCGGCGGACGTCCGGACCGCCAGGGACGGCCTGCGGGCCCGGCTCGGACGGCGGGAGCGGCTCAGGGCGGTGCTGCTGCCGCCGTCCTCCGCCCAGCTTCGGTGGCGGGTCTCGGACGCGCTGCTGACCGCCCGGCTGACGGCGGGCAGCGCGGTGGGGCGGGCGGTGGGAGCGGTCACCGGGCCGGTCCGCCGCGTGCTGACCCGGCGCCGCCCCCGCGGCGGGAGCGGCGGGGACGCGAAGTCCTGACCGCGCCCGGACGCGACGAGGGCGGGCAGTCGCCCGACTGCCCGCCCTCGTCGCGTCCGTACCGTCCGCCGGTACGGGCGGTGAGGTCTCAGAACCCGCCGGTCTGCTCGTCCCGCCGACGCTGCCAGCGCTGCTCGACCCGGTCCATCATCCCGGCCTTGCGGCGGGGAGCGGCGGCCGCACCACCGGCCTGCTGCGCCTGGCCGGCGGGCCCACGGCGCCAGCCGGTCACGGCGAACACGGCGCACCCGAGCATCACCAGGAAACCGACCACACTGACCCAGATCTGGTCGACGACCATGCCGCCCATCAGCAGGCCGATGCCGACCACGAAGCCGCCGACGGCCAGATACACCCGTCGACGGGTGTAGGTGCGCAGACCGGTTCCCTCAAGCGCCGACGCGAATTTGGGATCTTCGGCATACAGCGCTCGCTCCATCTGGTCGAGCAGTCGCTGCTCGTGCTCCGAGAGCGGCACGGAGTCCTCCTACTCGTCGGTCGCGGGTGCGACCGGTCCGCCGCCCCGGTCGGGGTGGCAAGTCCAATCAGCCTTCAGAACACGCGGTCGGACGCCTGTGCGGGGGGCCCGGGCCCGTGTCGTCCATATGCCCCGAGCATCCGGCGGTCATGCTTTCCGGCTTTACCCAGATCATACGGTCCACGGACCCTTCGCGGAGTGGTCGACCACGCGTGGGCCCGGCCACTTCGGCGGCTCCTCGCCGCACCCTCCTCAACGCGGAGGGGTGCGGACAAGTGCCCGAGCCATTGGAATCGGCCCGGACCTGGGGAGATCCCAAGGAGAAGGCGGGGAGACCCGCGGGGAACGCGCCGAGGATCCGCCGGCGAACGGCGGGAAGTCCGTCGGCGAACAGCGGGGGCCGCCCGGTCAGCCCAGGGTGGCCAGCAGGTGGAGCTGGGTCGCCACGGCGTGGAAGGCCGGCTGCCCGGCGGCGGCCTCCTCCAGCTTGAGCAGCGCGTCCAGCGCGCCCGGCTCGGTGTCCACCAGGACGCCCGGCACCAGGTCGGCGAAGACCCGCACACCGTGCACCGACTCCACCCGCAGCCCGGCCCCGGACGCCAGCCGGTCCAGCTCCTCGCCGGTGAAGCGGCGCGGCATCGGGTCGTTCGCGCCCCAGCGGCCGTCGGCCGCGCCCAGGACCGCGCGGGCGTCGTCGAAGTGACCGCCGAGCGCGCGGGCGAGCACGGCGCCGTTGCGGTTGGCCGCCAGCAGGCTCACGAAGCCGCCCCGGCGCAGGGTGCCGGCCAGGCTGCCGAGCGCCTCGGCCGGGTCGTCGACGACCTCCAGCACGCCGTGGCAGAGCACCGCGTCGACGGTGCCGGGCGCGACCAGCTCGGGGAGCGTCTGGGTGTCACCCTGCACGGCGCGGACCAGGTCGGTCACGCCGGCCTCGGCGGCCCGCCGCTCCAGCGCGAACAGCGCGTCCGGGCTCGGGTCGACCACGGTGACCCGGTGGCCCAGCCGGGCCACCGGCACGGCGAAGTTGCCGGTGCCGCCGCCGGTGTCGACCACGTCGAGCACCGGCTGGTCCAGCTCGGCCACCCGCTTCTCCAGGGCGGCGCGCACCACCTCCCACACCACGGCGGTACGCAGGGCGCTGCGGGGACGCGTCGGGTACAAGGCGAAGCTCCTTGGACGTGCAGTGTCGATCAGGTTGCCTCCACCTTAGGCCCTCCCTTCACTCACCCGGCCTCGCGCACCTCCTCGTGCCGCTGCCCGTCCAGACCGTCCAGCGGCAGCCGCGGGGCGGGCGGGGCGGCGGGCAGGCCGAGCAGGCGCTCGACCAGGCGGAGGAACAGGGCCGAGTTGCGGACCAGGTCGTCCGCGTCCCGGGCCGAGGCCGCGCCCCGGATGCCCGCCTCGGCGGCCGCCCGGCGGCGCGCGCCCGCCGCGAAGTACGGCGCCCACTCGGCGAGTTCGGGAGCCACCTCGGGCAGCACCTCCCAGGCGCTGCGGATCGCCCGGCGCCGGCGCTCGCTCTTCTCCGGGCGCCCGCGCACGGCGAGCACCGCCGCGACGGTGCGCAGCGCCGCGAGGTGCGCGGCGGCGTACCGCTCCAGCGGATCCTCCAGGGTGCGGGCCCGGGCGAGGGTGCGGTGGGCCTCGGCGAGCAGGTCGAGCGCGGCGGGCGGGGCGGCGGCGCGGCGCAGCACCGGATGCACGTCGGCACCGGCGGACGGCCGGTGGGCGGAGGAGCGCGGCGCGCTCCCCGGTCGGTAGGCGGCGGAGTGGAGGCGGGCGGTGACGGGCTCCGGGTGGCTGATGGTCATGGTCTCCCCCGTTCCGAGGCAGCACGCGGGCCGGGTGGCCCGTGCCCCTCCATGGTGAACGGCACCACTGACAATCGGGCCCGGCAGCGCCCCGTCCGGCCGCCGAAGCGCCGTCCCCCCACGGACGGCGCTTCGGAACTCCCCGGTCCCCCCGGGCGCCGGCTCCCCCGTGACCCGCACCGCCGCCCCGTGCCGGCGGTGCGCGACCTGCGGCCGGCTCCGGTGCGGACGGGCCCGTGCGCTCGCGCCGGCCGTCCGCTCCTTTGGGACGGGGCGCCCGACGCGCCGCCGTCCCGGTGCCACCACTTTGGCGTCTTCGCAGGTCGGAGGCCATCCGCGCAGATACTCAATCGGTGATCTGAGTATCCGTACTCAGACGGTCCCAACGACGCGGTCGGGAACCGGCGGCCCCGTCACCGGCGTCGGTCCCGGTACGGTACGGCGAGCCGGGCCGACTCCGGCGGGGACCGCGAGCAGGAACGGACGGGGAAACGGATGACGATCGTCCCGCTGATCTTCACCAGCGGACTGGCGAGCGGGATCAACGCCTACGCGGTGGTGCTGCTGCTCGGCCTGCTGGGCCGGTTCGCCGGGGCCGACTCGGTGCCGCCGGCCCTGGAGCGCACCGATGTGCTGCTCGTGGCCGCCGCGCTGTTCCTGCTGGAGGCGGTGGCCGACAAGATCCCGTACGTGGACAGCGTCTGGGACGTCGTCCACACGGTGATCCGGCCGGTCGCGGGTGCCACCGTCGGCGCGCTGATCGCCTCCACCGACCCCGGTTCGCTGGGCGAGGTCGCGGCGGGCGCGATGGGCGGCACGACGGCGCTGGTCAGCCATCTGGTGAAGGCCTCGCTGCGGATGGCGGTCAACACCTCGCCCGAGCCGGCCAGCAACATCGCGGTCTCGCTGGCCGAGGACGTCTCGGTGGCCGGGCTGGTCACGCTGGCGATCTTCCACCCGTGGCTGGCCGCCTCGATCGCCGCCGTCCTGCTGCTGATCGGCATCCTGCTGGTGTGGTTCGCGATCAACCGGATCCGCGCCTTCCGCGCCCGGCGGCGCGAACGCCGGGCCGCCCGGGCCGCCGGGGCTGCGGCCGGGTCTGCCGCCGGGCAGCCGGTGTCCGGGGGATCCGTCCCGCGGACCTAGGATCGGAGCCATGGCACGGATCGTCATCATCGGCGCAGGTATGAGCGGGCTCGCGGCGGCATCCCGGCTGGCGACCCTCGGGCACAAGGTGACGGTCTGCGAGGCACGCGGCACCCACGGCGGCATGGTCGGCCGCTACGAGCGCGACGGCTTCGCCTTCGACACCGGTCCCGGACTGCTCACCCTGCCCGCCGTCTACCGCGACCTCGCGCTGAAGACCGGGCGCGAGCCGCTGGAACAGCTGGTCGAGCTGGGCCCGGTCGACCCGGAGAGCCGGCACCTGTTCCCCGACGGGACGGCCGTCTCGCTGCCCAACGCCTCCCGGGGCGGCGTGGTCCAGGCCCTCGACCAGGCCTTCGGCCCGGGCGCGGGCGAGCGGTGGGCCGGGGTGCTCAACCACGGCCGCACGGTCTGGGAGGCCACCCGCCGCCCCCTGCTGGAGGAGCCGCTGCCCGCCGACCCGACGCCGCTGCACACCGACCCGTACCCCGTGCCCGCCGCGCCCCGGCGCGGCCTGTTCGGCCGGCGGCGGGGCCCGCGCCAGTGGACGCTCGCCGACGTCGCCGCCGAACAGCTCGGCGGGCACCCGGGACTGACCGCCCTGCTGCACGAGCACGCGCTGCGGTTCGGCCTCGACCCGCGCACCGCCCCCGCCGGGGCCACCGTGCTGCCGTACATGGAGCAGTCCTTCGGCGTCTGGTACGTCAAGGGCGGCCTGCGCGCGCTGGCCGACGCGGTGTACCGCCGCTGCGAGCAGCGCAAGGTGGAGTTCCGCTTCGGGACGCCGGTCGCCAAGGTGATCGTCCGCGACGGGCGGGTGTGCGGGGTGCAGACCAAGGGCGACCGGATCGACGCCGACGTGGTGGTCTCCTCGATCGACGCCCGGGTGCTGCACACCCAGTGGATGAGCGCGGCCGAGAGCTCGGACGAGTGGCCCGCCGCCGCCGACCGGCTGCACGGCGTACCGGGGCGGGTGAGCGTGCTCCTCGCGCTGCGCGGCGCCCGCCCGGAGGGCACGGCGCACCGCACGGTGGTGCACGCCGGCGACCCGGCCGCCGAGCTGGCGGGCGTCTTCGACCCCGGCGCGCCCCTGACCGACCGGCCGACCGTGCAGGTGCTGCGGCCGGACGACCCGTCACTGCACCCGGAGGGGCACGAAGCCGTGGTGCTGACCGCGACCACCCCGTCCCTGGACCTCGACTGGGGCACGCCCGGCGTCGCGGACGCCTTCGCCGACCGGATGCTCGACCACGTCGAGGCGGCCGGCCTGAACCTGCGCGAGCGGATGCTCTGGCGCGTGGTCCGCACCCCCGAGCACACCGAACGCGAGACCGGCTCCTTCTTCGGCTCCGTCCCGCCCCCGGCCCTGGCCGGCCTCGACGGCGACCTCCTCCAGGCCCCCAACGAGGACCACCCCGGCCTCTACCTCACCGGCGGCGCCGCCCACCCCGGCGGCGGCCTCGCCCGCGTCGGCATGTCCGCCTGCATCGTCGCCAACCTCATCGGCCCCGCCTGACCCCACCCCGAAGCAGAAAGTCGGCCCCGCCGACTCCCGGCACACACCCCTCCCTGCAATCTACGCGCATAGATTCGGGGCAGGAAGTCGGCCCGGCCGACTTCTCGCGCCCGCACCCTCACGCACGCGGACGCCTCCGCGAATGCGCCCGAGGGTGGAGCCCGCAAGGGGCGTGCGCGGAGCAGGAAGTCGGACGGGCCGACTTCCTGCGCACACAGCCCGACATCTACACGCATAGATACCGCCATGAGCACGGACCCGCGAGGCATACCCGGAGTGGAAAGTCGGGCCGGCCGACCTTCCGCGCACGCAGCCCCGCATCTACGCGCGTAGCTACTCCCCAAGGGTGCGCAGGGGGCAGAGCCGCAGGAGAGCCCGGCCAACTTCTCGCGCCCGCACCCCCATGCGCACGGACACCTCCGCGGATGCGCCCGAGAGCGGAGCCGCGAGGGGCGCGCGCGGAGCAGGAAGTCGGCTCGGCCGACTTTTCGCGTGCGCGGACCCGCACCATGCGCGCAGCAATCCCCTACGGGTACGCCCGGGGCGGAGCTGCGGAATGCGGAGCTGAGGGAGGTGTGCGCGGGAGCAGGAAGTCGGGCGGGCCGACTTTTGGCGCGCGCAGCTCGGCGTCTACGCGCGGAGATGCGGCTGCGGGCGCAATGCCGCGAGGCGTGGGCGGAGTGGGAAGTCGGGCCGGCCGACTTTTCGCGTGCGCGGACCCGCGATCTACGCGCGGAGATGCCTCTGTGGTGGGCCGACTGCTCGTTTGTGCCCGGGCGCCCGGGTCAGGGCTGCTGCTGCCAGGTGGGGTGCTGCTGCTGGTAGCCGTACTGGTCGTAGTGGGGCTGTTGGGGCTGCTGGGGGATGCCGGTGATGGGCTGGTCGGGCTGCTGCTCGGCCGGCTGCCACTGCTGCTGCTGGTCGTAGCCGTACTGCTGCTGCTGTTGCTGGTAGCCGGCGTACGGGTCGGGCTGCTGCTGGTAGGTGCCGTACGGCTCCTGCTGGGGGTAGCCGCCGTAGCCCTGGTCGTAGCCGAAGGCCGGCTGCTGCTGGGCGGGCTGCCACTGCTGCTGGTCATAGCCGTACTGCTGCTGCTGCTGCTGCGCCGGGTGGTCGTAGCCGGCCTGGTAGGCCTCGGTGTAGGCGTCCTGCTGCGGGACCGCCTGGAGCAGCTCGGTCTGCTGCTGCTCGTAGTACGCCGACGCGTACACGCCGTCGGCGGCCAGCTCCTGCATCTCGAACGCGGCGGTCTGCTCGACGGCCGTCTCCTCCGCCGCCGGCGCCACGGCCGGGGCCTCCTCGACGGCGCCGACCTCGCCGACCTGCTTCACCGCGACCGCCGCGGCGGCCACCGCCGCGCCACCGCCGGTGAGCGCACCGAGCAGCGGCACCTTGGCGAGCGGCCCGGGCAGGCTCCCGTCCGCCGCGCGCAGCGACCACCCGGCCGCGTAGCCGCGCTTGACCGAGAGCGTCACGAAGGTCTGGCCGACCGCGAACATCGCGGCGCCCGCGCCGATCACCGGGACGGAGCCGATCGCCATCCCGCCGGCCACCGCGAGGAAGCCGGCCAGCGCGAGGCCGCGCCAGTGCAGCGGGGCCCGGTTCTGGAACAGCAGCTCGGCGACCAGCCAGAGCGCCACCACCGCCAACGCGCCGTACAGCAGCAGGTATCCGATGCCCATCCCGCCCGCTACCTCCAGTCGCGTGCCCGCGCCCGCCGCGCGTGTGCGGCGACTGTACCGGTTCAACGTCCGGGGTACCGCATCGCGTTCCCGACCGCCACAGGAACGCGCGCGCCGCTGCTCAGCGCCGGTGCAGACCGAGGTTCTGGTAGATCTCCAGGGTCGCCGTCGAGTGGTTCAGCGTGATGAAGTGCAGCCCGGGGGCGCCCTCCGCCAGCAGCCGCTCGGACATCGCGGTGGCGTGCTCCATGCCGATCGCGCGCAGCGCCGCCGGGTCGTCGATCACCGCGCGCAGCCTGGCCTCCAGGTCCGGCGGGAAGGCCGAGCCGCTCAGCTTCGGGAACCGGTCCAGCTGCTTGGCGTTGGTGACCGGCATGATCTCCGGGATGATCGGCGTCTCGCAGCCGGCGGCCACCACCCGGTCGCGCAGCCGCAGGTAGTCGTCGACCTCGAAGAACATCTGGGTGATGGCGTAGTCGGCCCCGGAGCGGATCTTCGCCACGAAGTGCCGGATGTCGTCGTCCCAGTCGGTCGAGCGCGGGTGCATGTTGGGCGAGGCCGCCACGCCGACGCAGAAGTCGCCGATGCCCTTGATCAGCTCGACCAGCTCGTACGCGTAGGTGACGCCCTGCGGGTGACTGATCCACTCGCCCAGCGGGTCGCCGGGCGGGTCGCCGCGCACCGCGAGGACGTTGCGCACGCCCTGGTCGGCGTACTGGCCGATGATGTTGCGCAGCTCGGCGATCGAGTGGTCGACGGCGGTCAGGTGGGCCACCGGGGTGAGCGTGGTCTCGGTGGCGATCCGGCCGACCATGTTCACCGTGCGCTCGCGCGAGGAGCCTCCGGCGCCGTACGTCATGCAGACGAAGTTGGGGTCGAGCGGTTCGAGCCGCCGGATGGCGTCCCAGAGCTTCTGCTCACCGGCCTCGCTGCGTGGCGGCATGAACTCGAAGGAGAAGGACCGCTTTCCGGCCGCCAGGAGGTCGCGGACCGTCTGCGCGCGGTCCGGTCTGGTCGAAGCGATGCCGAGTGCCATGATGGCAGGTTAGCCGTCGGCGGAAGGGCGCGGACAACTCGGTCCCAGCCTGTGAGACGCCGGATGGACGAACGGTGGACTCCGGGTGGACGGCGCCGGGGCCGGGGGCGGCGTCCGCGCGAACAGCGGCCGACGCGACCGGCCGGGGGTCGTGCGTACGGCTGTTCCCCTCCGCCCCGGATACGCTTGCTGCGCACCCCAGCTACCTCCGGAGCCCCATCGTGACCTCGTCCAGCCACCGGCCGGCCAACCCGATTGACGTGGAGGACGTGCGCGAGCGCGTCAACGCCGCCCTCGTCGGCTTCATGGACGGCCAGACGGCCCTGCTCGGCAAGGTCTCCCCGCAGCTGGAGCCGGTCACCGAGGCGCTGCGCGACTTCCTGCTGGACGGCGGCAAGCGGCTGCGCCCGGCGTTCTGCTACTGGGGCTGGCGCGGCGCCGGCGGCCCGGCGGCCGGCGAGGGGATCACCCGGGCGGCGGCGGCCCTGGAGCTGCTGCAGGCCAGCGCGCTCGTCCACGACGACCTCATGGACCGCAGCGACACCCGCCGCGGCCTGCCCTCCGTGCACCGCCGCTTCGAGGCGATGCACCGCGCGCGCGGCTGGCGCGGCGACCGCGAGCAGTACGGCGCCTCGGCGGCGGTGCTGCTCGGCGACCTGCTGCTGATCTGGTGCGACGAGCTGTTCCTGAACTCCGGCCTGGACCCGGCGGCGGTGCTGGCCGCCAAGCCGATGTTCGACCTGATGCGCACCGAGGTCATGGTCGGCCAGTACCTGGACGTGCTGGAGCCGGTCGCCGGGGACTCCACCGACGAGGGCGCGCTGGAGCGCGCGCAGACCGTCCTGCACTACAAGTCGGCCAAGTACACGATCGAGCGGCCGCTCCAGGTCGGCGCGCTGCTGGCGGGCGCCCCGCCCCGGCTGGTGGAGGCGTACGGGGCGTTCGGCCTGCCGCTGGGCGAGGCGTTCCAGCTGCGGGACGACCTGCTCGGCGTGTTCGGCGACCCGGCGGTCACCGGCAAGCCGGCCGGCGACGACCTGCGCGAGGGCAAGCGGACGCTGCTGGTCGCGCACGCCATGCGGGGCCTGCCGGCCGCCGAGGCACGGCAGCTGGACGAGCGGCTGGGCGCGCCGGACCTGACCGCCGGGGAGGTCGCCGGACTGCGCGAGCTGGTGGCCCGCAGCGGCGCGCCGGAGCGGGTGGAGCAGCGGATCGACGAGCTGCTGCGCCAGGCCCTGGCCGCGCTGGAGGAGGCGCCGCTGGCGGACCCGCAGGCCCGCGCGACGCTGCTGGCGCTGGCCGAGGCCGCCACCGTCCGCAAGTACTGACCCGCGCACGGGGACGCGCGCGGGGCGGACGGCGGCGGCCCCGTCCGGTCAGAGCGCGCGCAGCCGGCGGGCGAACTCGGCGGCCGCGGCCCCCGGGTCGTCCGCGGCCGTGATGGCCCGGACCACCACGACCCGGCGGGCGCCGGCGGCCAGCACCTCGTCCAAGTTGCCGAGGTCGATGCCGCCGATGGCGAACCACGGCCGCCCGGTCCCCGGCTTCGCCGCGTACTCGACCAGGCCGAGGCCCGGCGCGGGGCGGCCCGGCTTGGTCGGGGTCGGCCAGACCGGACCGGTGCAGAAGTAGTCGACGCCGGGCTCGGCGGCGGCCGCGTCCACCTCGGACTCGGCGTGGCAGGACCGCCCGATCAGCACGTCCTCGCCGAGGATCGCCCGGGCGGCGGGCACCGGCAGGTCGTCCTGCCCGAGGTGCAGCACGTCCGGCCGAGCGGCGTGGGCGACGTCGGCGCGGTCGTTGACGGCGAGCAGCTTGCCGTGCCGGCGGCAGGCGTCCGCGAAGACCTCCAGCGCCGCCAGCTCCTGGCGGGCCTCCAGGCCCTTGTCCCGGAGCTGGACGATGTCCACGCCGCCGGCCAGCGCGGCGTCCAGGAACTCGGCGAGGTCGCCGCGCTCGCGCCGGGCGTCGGTGCACAGGTACAGCCGCCCGTCGGCGAGCCGGGCCCGGCGGTCGGTCGCGGACGGGTCCGTCACCACGCCATCGCCTGGGCGCGCCGCTTGACCTCGGTGGCCCGGTTCTCGCAGAGCGCCTGCATCGGGGTACCGGGCAGCGACGGGTCCTCGGTGAACATCCACACCAGGATCTCGTCGTCGCTGAACCCGCTGTCGCGCAGCACCGTCACCGTGCCGATCAGGTGCTTCACCGGGCCGGTCTCGTCGATGAACGCCGCCGGGACCTGCAGCGACCTGTTGGGACCGCGGCGGACGGCGATCAGGTCACCCTTCTTGACCATGTTGCGGACCTCGGTGACGACCAGGCCCCACTTCTCGGAGATGTCGGGGAGGTACAGCCACGCGGGAACCAGGGCTTCAATCTTGGCTTCGATCTCACTCACAAGCACCAGACTGCCACCTCCGCGGGCCGCCGCGCACCAACCGGCCCTTTCGCGGCTACCCGGCGAGCGCCGACTTCAGCGGGACGGCCGGGTCGGCGGCGCGGGCCGCGTCCAGCACGGCGCCGCGCTCGATCAGCCGCCGGCCCTGGGTCAGGTCGCGCGGCCGGTCGACCGCGAGCAGCGCGCGCAGGGCGCCGTCACGCAGCCAGAGCACCGACCAGTCGGCGTCGCCCGGCGCGCCGCGCCACAGCAGTTCGTCGCCCGCACCGTGCCGCCCGGCGTACTGCGCCATCCGCCCGAACTGCTCGGACCAGAAGTACTGCACCGGGTCGTACGGCGGCGCGTCCGTGCCGAGCAGGGTGCCGGCCACCGCCGCGCCGGACTGCAGCGCGTGGTCCCAGTGCTGGACGGTCAGCCGGGCGCCGGAGCGCGCCGAGGGGTAGCTGACGCAGTCGCCGGCCGCCAGGACACCCGGCACGGTGGTGCGCAGCCGCTCGTCGACCAGGACGGCGCCGGCCGCGTCCAGGGCGACCCCGGTGCCGGCCAGCCAGCCGGTGGCCGGGCGGGCGCCGATGCCGACCACCACCTCGTCGGCGGGCAGGTGCGAGCCGTCGGCGAGCAGCACCGCGCCCGGCTCGACGGCGGCGACGCCGGTGCCGCAGCGCAGGTCCACGCCCGCGTCGGCGTACCAGGCGGCCATCGCCCGGCCGACCTCGGCGGGCAGCGCGCCGGGGACGGGTGCCGGGCCGGCCTCGACGACGGTCACCTCGCAGCCGGCCGCCCGGGCGGCGGTGGCCACCTCGGCGCCGATCCAGCCCGCGCCGACCAACACCAGGCGCAGGCCGGGGCGGAGCAGGGCGCGCAGCGCCAGCGCGTCGTCCAGGGTGTGCAGCAGGTGGGCGCGCTCCGCGCCGGGCAGGGCGCGCGGCTCGGCGCCGGTGGCGATCACCAGCGCGTCGTACGGCTCGTCCCCGGCGTCGGTGTGCAGCAGGCCCGCGCCGCCGGGGCCGCCGGGGGTGAGGCCGGTGGCGCGGCGGCCGGTGAGCAGCTCGACGCCGAGTCCGGCGAAGTCGAGGTCGAGGGCGGTGCTGTCGGCCTTGCCGAGCAGGACGTCCTTGGAGAGCGGCGGCCGGTCGTACGGCGCGTGCGGCTCCTCGCCGACCAGCGTGATCCGCCCCTGCCAGCCGTCGCGCCGCAGCACCGCGGCGCACTGCGCCCCGGCCAGCCCGGCGCCGACCACGACCACCCGATCCGCCTGTCCCGTTCCGTTCAGCTCAGCCACGCCCGTCACTGTACTGAGCCCGGTCCCGGGTCCCTGGACCTGGGCCGCCCCTGTCCGGGCGCCTTCAGGGGGCGCACCGCCCGGAGTTAAGGTGGGGGCACCATCACGGGAGCCCGGCGGACCGGGCTGAGAGGCGGGCTTGCACGGCCTGCGACCGTCCGAACCTGATCCGGGTCATACCGGCGAAGGGAGAGCAGCTTTGACACGCTCGGCATCGGGCGCCCCCGCCGATGTGCTGGTCGTCGGCGGTGGGATCATCGGACTCGCCGTCGCCTGGCGGGCGGCCCAGCGCGGACTGCACGTCGTCGTGGTCGACCCGCGGCACGGCGGCGGCGCCGCCCAGGTGGCGGCGGGCATGCTCGCCCCGGTCACCGAACTCCAGTACGGCGAGGAGCCGCTGCTCCGCCTCGGGATGGCCTCCAACGAGCGCTACGCGGCCTTCGCCGCCGAGCTCACCGAGGCGAGCGGCGGCCACGACACCGGCTACCGGCAGTGCGGCACGATCGCCGTCGCCCTCGACGCCGACGACCGCGCGGAACTGCGCGAGCTGCACGCCTTCCACCAGCGCCTCGGCCTGGACTCGCAGTGGCTCACCGGCCGCGAGGCCCGCCGGCTGGAGCCGATGCTCGCCCCGGGCGTGCGCGGCGGCCTGCACGTCACCGACGACCACCAGGTGGACGGCCGCCGGCTGGCCGCGGCCCTGGTGCACGCCTGCGAACGGGCGGGCGCGGTGCTGCGCCGCGGCGAGGCCGCCGAGTTGCTGGTCGAGCACGACCGGGCGACCGGCGTCCGGCTGGCCACCGGCGAGCGCGTCACCGCCGAGCGGGTGGTGCTCGCGGCCGGCTCGCGCAGCCACCTGCTGCCCGGCCTGCCCCCGGGCGTGCTGCCCGCGATCCGCCCGGTCAAGGGCCAGGTCCTGCGGCTGAGCGTGCCCGAGGCGTACCGGCCGTTCCTCTCCCGCAACGTGCGCGCCGTCGTCCGCGGCGGCCACCTCTACCTGGTGCCGCGCGAGAACGGCGAGCTGGTGGTCGGCGCGACCACCGAGGAGCAGGGCTACGACACCACGGTCACCGCCGGCGGGGTGTACGAGCTGCTGCGCGACGCGCACGAGCTGGTCCCCGGCATCACCGAGCTGCCGCTGGTGGAGACCGGCGCCGGGCTGCGCCCCGGCTCGCCGGACAACGCGCCGCTGCTCGGCCCGACCGCGCTGCCCGGCCTGGTCGCCGCCACCGGCCACTACCGCAACGGCGTCCTGCTGACGCCCGTCACCGGCGACCTGGTGGCCGACTACCTGGCCACCGGCACCCTGCCGGAGCTCGCCCGCCCGTTCTCCCCCACCCGATTCACGAAGGTCCCGGCATGAGCCCCCGCACGAGCGACATCCCCCTGAGCGTCAACGGCGAGCCCCGCGAGGTGCCCGCCTCGACCACCCTCGCCGAGGTGGTCGCCACCCTCAGCCAGGCGCACTCCGGCGTCGCCGCCGCCCTGAACGAGGCCGTGGTGCCGCGCGCCGAGTGGCCGCGCACGCCGCTGTCGGCGGGCGACCGGATCGAGATCCTCACCGCCGTCCAGGGAGGCTGACCGATGGCCGACGACCTTCTCACCATCGCCGGGACGTCCTTCTCCTCCCGGCTGATCATGGGCACCGGCGGCGCCCCCAGCCTGGAGGTCCTGGAGCAGGCGCTCCGGGTCTCCGGCACCGAGCTGACCACCGTGGCGATGCGCCGGGTGAACGCCACCACCCAGGGCTCGGTGATCGACGTGCTGACCCGCAACGGCATCCGGGTGCTGCCCAACACGGCCGGCTGCTTCACCGCGGGCGAGGCCGTGCTGACCGCCCGGCTGGCCCGCGAGGCGCTCGGCACGCACTGGGTGAAGCTGGAGGTGATCGCCGACGAGCGGACCCTCCTGCCGGACCCGATCGAGCTGCTGGACGCCGCCGAGACCCTGGTCGACGACGGCTTCACCGTGCTGCCGTACACCAACGACGACCCGGTGCTGGCCCGCAAGCTGGAGGACGTCGGCTGCGCGGCGATCATGCCGCTGGGCTCGCCGATCGGCTCCGGCCTCGGCATCCGCAACCCGCACAACTTCCAGCTGATCGTGGAGGGCGCGGGCGTCCCGGTGATCCTGGACGCCGGCGCCGGGACCGCCTCGGACGTCGCGCTGGCGATGGAGCTGGGCTGCGCCGCGGTGATGCTGGCCTCCGCCGTCACCCGCGCCCAGGACCCGGTGCTGATGGCCGACGCGATGCGGCACGCCGCCGAGGCGGGCCGGCTGGCCCACCGGGCGGGCCGGATCCCGCGCCGGTTCCACGCCGAGGCCTCCTCCGCGATGGCCGGCCGCGCCGACCTGGACACCCGCGAGCACCCGGCCTTCTGAATCCTCGCCCGCTCGCCTCCGGGCGCTCCGGTCCGGCGCCCTGCGGCCCGGGACGGGCCCGGGGCGGGGCCGGGGCGGGGCCGGGGCGGGGCCGGGGCGGGGCCGGGGCATTCCGGATAACCGGTCCGATCATCCGCTTGGTGTCACAAACCGGGCACAGAGCGGCCCCGGGAGCGGTGCCTCCCCGGGGCCGCAGACCCCCACGCCCTAGACTCGCCGGGTGGACATGGCACTGCGCGACCCCCTGATCGGTACCCTGCTCGACGGCCGGTACCGGGTCGAGCGGCGGATCGCCACCGGCGGGATGTCCACCGTCTACCGGGGCACCGACACCCGGCTCGACCGGGTCGTGGCGCTCAAGGTGATGCACCCCTCGCTGGCCGGCGACACCGCGTTCACCACCCGCTTCATCCGCGAGGCCAAGGCCGTCGCCCGGCTCGCCCACCCCAACGTCGTCAACGTCTTCGACCAGGGCGCCGACGGCGGGCACGTCTTCCTCGCCATGGAGTACGTACCCGGCGGAACCCTGCGCGACCTGCTCAGCGACCGCGGCGCGCTCTCCATCCGGGCCGCCCTGGACATCCTGGAACCGGTGCTCGCCGCCCTCGGCGCCGCCCACCGGGCCGGCCTGGTGCACCGCGACGTCAAGCCCGAGAACGTGCTGATCACCGAGGACGGCCTGGTCAAGGTCGCCGACTTCGGCCTGGTCCGGGTGCTGAACGCCGCTGACGGCGCCACCACCTCCACCACCGCGACCGCCGGCACCGTGCTCGGCACCGTCTCCTACCTCGCGCCCGAACAGATCCGCCCGGGCGCCGAGACCGACCAGCGGGTGGACGTCTACGCGGCCGGCATCCTGCTGTACGAGATGCTCACCGGCTCCCGTCCGCACACCGGCGAGAACCCCGTCCAGGTGATGTACCGCCACCTGCACGAGGACGTCCCGGCGCCGTCCGCCACCGTCCCCGGCGTGGCGCCCGGGCTGGACGCCATAGTGGCGGGCGCCTGCGCCCGGGACCGCGCGAACCGCCCGCACGACGCGGTCGAGCTGCTCGCCGCGCTCCAGCGGGTCCGCCGCGGGCTCACCCCGGCCCAGCTGGACGCCGAACCGCCCGCCTCCACCCGGCCCGGCCCGCAGTACCCGACCGGCGAGGCGACCTCGGTGCTCACCCCGGTGCTGCGGTCCGCGCCGCCGGTCGAGCGCACCAGCGTGCTGGACGTGCCGCCGGAGCTCATGGACCAGCTGCTCACCGAGCCGCGCCCGTACGACGAGCCGCCGCCGGAGCGCGCCCCGCGTCCGCCGCGCGCCCGGCGCGCCCGCTCCGCCGCCCGCCGGCTGCCGCGCGGGCCGCTGATCTGGACGGCCGTCCTCGCCACCCTGGTCCTGCTGGTCGGCGGGGCGACGTACACGATCTCCGGCGCGGTGTACGGCACGGTGCCGGGCGTGCTCGGCAAGGACCGGAGCGAGGCGGACCGGATCCTGGACGCCGCCGGCATGCACGGGCGGGTCTTTGAGGTGTACAGCGAGTCCGTCCCGGTCGGCCAGGTGATGGCGGCCGACCCCGGAGTGGGCACCCGGACCAGGAAGAGCGACGCCGTCACCCTCACCGTCTCGCGCGGGCCCAAGCGGATCGCCGTCCCCGACGTGGTCGGCCGCCCGTCCGCGCAGGCCGCCTCGGCCCTGACCGGCGCGCAGCTGACGGCCGGCACGGTGACCGAGACCTACGACGACACCGTCCCGGAGGGCTCGGTGATCAGCAGTGCGCCGGCGGCCGGGCAGCAGGTGCCGGAGAACACGCCGGTCGCGCTGGTGGTCAGCAAGGGCATGGTGCCGGTCCCGGACGTCACCGGGATGTCCAAGGAGGCCGCCGAGAAGGCGCTCCAGGCGGCCGGGTTCGCCATGCAGAGCAGCGGGGTCAACCTGTTCGGCACCGGCAAGGTGACCGGCCAGTCCCCCGCGGCCGGCGAGCGCCGTCCGCAGCGCACCGTGGTCACGGTCAACTTCCCGTTCCTGTAGGACGGGCGGGGCGGCCGGGGAGGATCAGCGCAGCGGGCCGTCGCCCGGCTCCTCCTGGTGGGAGTAGCGCTGTTCGCGCCACGGGTCGGCCCGGTTGTGGTAGCCGCGCTCCTCCCAGAAGCCGCGCCGGTCGGCCCGCATGTACTCGATCGCCCGGACCCATTTGGGGCCCTTCCAGGCGTACAGCCGCGGCACGACCAGCCGGACCGGGAAGCCGTGCTCGGCGGTGAGCGCCTCGCCGTCGCGGTGGGTGGCGAGCAGCGTGTCGGGCGCGGCGAAGTCCGCCAGCCGCAGGTTGGCGCTGTAGCCGTACTCGGCCCAGACCATGACGTGGGTGACGCCGGTGTCCGGCGGCGCCAGGTCGAGCAGGAGTGCGGCGGCCACCCCGGTCCACTCGCCGTCGAGCACCGAGAAGCGGGTGACGCAGTGCAGGTCGGCCCGGACGGTGGTGCGCGGCAGGGCGCTGAAGCCCGCGAAGTCCCAGCTGCGCTTCTCCGCCGAGGCGGTCGCGCCGAACACCTGGAGGTCCCAGGTCAGCGGCTTGAAGCGGGGTACCGGGCCGTAGTGCAGAGCGGGCCAGCCGCGCTGGACGCGCTGGCCCGGCGGGAGCCTGGGGTCAGACGGCGGTGACGGTTCTTGTTCGGACTGACCCATGGATCCATGGTGACAGACGGCGCGCGACGCCAGGTGTGCGCCCCTTCACCGCATCGCCCGCCCCGCTCGTACGGGCCAACGTCGGAGCGGGGGCTTTCCCGGGTGCGGGGCAAATCGGATATTCCGACACATGTCCTAGTGAGTGTGAACTTACTGGAATTTCTTCCCATTGCGGTGCCAGGATGCCTGCAGCCGGAGCCGGAGGGTATACGGCCGCGATCCCGCACGCACAGCAGGAAGGCACCGCCATGAAGGGTGACGCAGAGGTCATCGAGTTCCTCAACGAGCAGCTCACCGCCGAGCTGACCGCAATCAACCAGTACTTCCTGCATGCCAAGATGCAGGAGAACTTCGGCTGGACGAAGCTCGCGAAGTACACCCGGCACGAGTCCTTCGACGAGATGAAGCACGCCGAGGTGCTCACCGACCGGATCCTCTTCCTGGACGGGCTGCCCAACTACCAGCGGCTCTTCCACGTCCGGATCGGCCAGACGGTCAAGGAGATGTTCGAGGCCGACCGGCAGGTCGAGGTCGAGGCGATCGACCGGCTCAAGCGCGGGATCGTGGTGATGCGGGCCAAGAACGACGTCACCTCGGCCAACATCTTCGAGTCGATCCTGGAGGACGAGGAGAAGCACATCGACTACCTCGACACCCAGCTCGCCCTGGTGGAGAAGCTCGGGGAGGCGCTCTACATCGCCCAGCTGATCGAGCAGCCGGAGTCCTGAGCCGGCGCGCCGGTCAGGCGGCGCGCAGCGGCGCCGACACCGGGGCCGGGGCCGCACCGCCCCCGGCGGTCTCGGCCGCCGGATCGGCCAGGCCCAGCCTGGCGGCGAGCCGGGCGGTCGGGCAGGGCCGGGCGCCGTGCTCGCCGAGCAGGGCCTGGATCCGCCGCACGCAGGAGCCGCAGTCGGTCCCGGCCTTGCAGCCCTTGGCGATCTGGCGCGGGGTGTTGGCACCGCCGTCGATCGCCTGCTTCACCTGGTCCTCGGTGACCGCATGACACATGCACACGTACATCGCGGTCTCTCCCGGGGGTGAAGCGGTGAAGCGGAGTGGATCTTGACTAAGGCAAGCCTTAGTTCAGTAAGCCTCACCTTACCCGGCCGACCGGGTACGCAAAAGCCTCTCCGGCCCGGGAGACCCCCGGACCGGAGAGGCTTCTGTCACACTCGGAGCGCCCGAAGGCGCCACTCACTGGCCGCGGTACATCTCGGCGACCAGGAACGCCAGGTCCAGCGACTGGCTGCGGTTGAGCCGCGGGTCGCAGGCCGTCTCGTAGCGCTGGTGCAGGTCGTCGACCAGCACCTCGTCGCCGCCGCCGACGCACTCGGTGACGTCGTCGCCGGTCAGCTCGACGTGGATGCCGCCCGGGTGGGTGCCGAGCGCGCGGTGCACCTCGAAGAAGCCCTTGACCTCGTCGAGCACGTCGTCGAAGCGGCGGGTCTTGTGGCCGCTGGACGCCTCGAAGGTGTTGCCGTGCATCGGGTCGCAGATCCAGACCGGCTGCGCACCGGAGGCGGTGACCTTCTCCACCAGGGTGGGCAGGTGCTCGCGGACCTTGCCCGCGCCCATCCGGGTGATGAAGGTGAGCCGACCGGGCTCGCGCTCCGGGTCCAGCTTCTCGATCAGGGTCAGCGCCTCGTCGACCGAGGTGGTCGGGCCGAGCTTCACGCCGATCGGGTTGCGGACCTTCGAGGCGAACTCGATGTGCGCGTGGTCCAGCTGGCGGGTGCGCTCGCCGATCCACACCATGTGGCCGGAGACGTCGTACAGCTCGCCGGTGCGCGAGTCCACGCGGGTCAGCGCGGTCTCGTAGTCCAGGATCAGCGCCTCGTGGGACGAGTAGAACTCGACCGTCCTGAACTCCTCCGGCGCCACGCCACAGGCGTTCATGAACGCCAGCGCGTTGTCGATCTCGCGGGCGAGCTGCTCGTAGCGCTGGCCGGCCGGCGAGTTGCGCACGAAGTCCTGGTTCCAGGCGTGCACCTGGCGCAGGTCGGCGTAACCACCGGTGGTGAAGGCGCGCACCAGGTTGAGCGTCGCGGCGGACGCGTTGTACATCCGCTTCAGCCGCTCCGGGTCCGGGATCCGGGACTCGGGGGTGAACTCGAAGCCGTTCACCGAGTCGCCCCGGTAGACCGGCAGGGTCACCCCGTCGCGGGTCTCGGTCGACTTGGAGCGCGGCTTGGAGTACTGGCCGGCGATGCGGCCGACCTTGACGACCGGCACCGAGGCCGCGTACGTCAGCACGGCCGCCATCTGCAGCAGGGTCTTGAGCTTGTTGCGGATGTGCTCCGCCGAGACACCGTCGAAGGCCTCGGCGCAGTCACCGCCCTGCAGCAGGAACGCCTCACCACGGGCCACGGCACCGAGCCGGGCGCGCAGCTGGTCGCACTCGCCTGCGAAGACGAGCGGCGGATACGAGGCGAGCTCGGCAAGGGTCTTGCGCAGAGCCTCTTGGTCCGGCCATTCAGGCTGCTGCGCCGCGGGCAGGGACTGCCAGGGGTGGAGATTCGTCACGGTCACGCGCTCAAGGCTACGGGGTGCGACAACCGATTTGTGACCACCGCCCGAGGGGTGAGACACCTGGCGGACATTCGAGTGACGGGCCTCACGCCCGGCCGGGGATCCGCTAGGCTCGGGCCCGTGAACACGCCGCGCACCTTCTCCTGGTGGTGGGCCGACCCCCTGGGTGGCCCACAGCCCGCGCGTTCCTAGACGCAGACGACCGGCCGCCCCTCGGGGCGGCCGTCGGCGTTCTCCAGCCGGCCGACAGCCCTCCCGGGAGCGGAACCCCACCCGCCGCAAGCCACCCGGAAGGACCACCGCCACCGTGACCAGCGCCGCCGACCTGCTCGCCCGCCTCACCGCCGCCGACGCACCGGCCTTCGCCCTGCTGCACCGCCGCACCCCGCGCACCGCCCCGGACACCGTCGAGGTCCTGCTCGGCACCGTCGACAGCCACGAGCGGCTGGCCGACCTTCCGGTCCGCCACGGCGTCCCCGCCGACGGCCCCGTGCACGACCTGCTCGCGCTCGTCCCCTACCGGCAGATCCGCGAACGCGGCTTCGAGGCGCACGACGACGCCACCCCGCTCCAGGCCCTCGCCGTCACCGAGCAGTACGCCCTGCCGCTCGCCGAGGTCACCGCCGCGCTCCCGCAGCTGCCGGTCGCGCTGAGCGACGGCGGCTTCGACATCGACGACGACGCGTACGCCGCGATCGTGCGCCGGGTGATCGAGGAGGAGATCGGCCGCGGCGAGGGCGCCAACTTCGTGATCCGCCGCGACTTCACCGCGACGATGGAGAACTTCTCCCCCGCGCTCGCGCTGACCCTGTTCCGCCGGCTGCTGGAGCAGGAGCGCGGTGCCTACTGGACCTTCCTGGTGCACACCGGCGAGCGCGTGCTCGTCGGGGCCTCCCCCGAGGTGCACGTCCGCCAGAGCGGCGGGACGGTCGTGATGAACCCGATCTCCGGCACCTACCGCTATCCCGCCGCCGGCGCCGGCCTCGACTCGCTGCTCGCCTTCCTCCAGGACCCCAAGGAGCTGGAGGAGCTGACCATGGTGGTCGACGAGGAGCTCAAGATGATGTGCACCGTCGGCGACCTCGGCGGCCAGGTGCTCGGCCCGCGGCTCAAGGAGATGTCCCACCTCGCGCACACCGAGTACGAGCTGCGCGGCCGCACCTCGCTGGACGTCCGCGAGGTGCTCAAGGAGACGATGTTCGCCGCCACCGTCACCGGCAGCCCGGTGCAGAACGCCACCCGGGTGATCAAGCGCTACGAGCGCGGCGGCCGCGGCTACTACTCCGGCGCGCTCGCCCTGATCGGCCGCTCGGCCAGCGGCGGCCAACTGCTCGACTCGCCGATCTGCATCCGCACCGCCGACATCGACGCCGCCACCGGCCGGCTCGCCGTCCGGGTCGGCGCCACCCTGGTGCGCCACTCCGACCCGCTCTCCGAGGTCGCCGAGACGCACGCCAAGGCCGCCGGGGTGCTCACCGCGATCGGCGCCCGACCGGCCCCCGCCCGCCCGACCGGCCCCGGCGGCCTGCGGCTGGCCGACGACCACCGCGTCCAGGCGGCGCTGGACGCCCGGCGGGCCGGCCTCGCCCCGTTCTGGCTGCGGATGCAGCAGCCGGCCCGGCCCACCGAGGCGCTGGAGACCCTGGTCGTCGACGGCGAGGACACCTTCACCGCGATGCTCGCCCACCTGCTGACCTCGCTCGGCCACCGGGTCACCGTGGTCCGCTACGACGAGCCCGGCCTGCGCGAGCGGGTCGCCGCCCACCCCGGCCCGCTGGTGCTCGGCCCCGGCCCGGGCGACCCGGCCGCCGGGGACGACCCCAAGATGGCCGTGCTGCGCCCGATCGTCGCCGACGCGCTGGCCGCCGTCCGCGACGGCCGGCGCACCGCCCCGCTGCTCGCCGTCTGCCTCAGCCACCAGCTGCTGTCCGCCGCGCTCGGCCTGCCGCTGGCCCGCAAGGCGGTGCCGTACCAGGGCGCGCAGGAGAGCATCGACCTGTTCGGGACGCGGCGCACGGTCGGCTTCTACAACACCTTCACCGCCCGCTGCACGGAGGCCGACGCCGCCCGGCTGGCCGCCGAGGGCGTCGAGGTGGCCCGCGACCCGCTGACCGGGGACGTGCACGCGCTGCGCGGGCCGGGCTTCGCCGGGCTGCAGTTCCACCCGGAGTCGGTGCTCACCCGGGAGGGCGTGGAGATCGTCGCCGGGCTGCTGCGCGGCGCGGTGGCCGCCGCCCGCTGAACCGCTGATCCGCTGCGCCGGTGCACCCGGGCGGGGCGCCGAACGTGCGCCCCGCCCGGCCGGCCGTCAGATCTCGTCGTCCAGCCCCTGCTCGATGGCGTAGCGGACCAGTTCGACCCGGTTGTGCAGCTGGAGCTTGCCCAGGGTGTTCTGGACGTGGTTCTGCACCGTGCGGTGCGAGAGCACCAGCCGGTCGGCGATCTGCTTGTACGACAGGCCCTTGGCGACCATCCGCAGCACCTCGGTCTCCCGGGCGGTCAGCTGCGGGACGACCGGCGCGGCCGGGGCGGGCGGCTCGGCGGCCAGCCGGCGGAACTCGCCGAGCACCAGGCCGGCCAGGCCCGGGGTGAACACCGCGTCGCCGACGGCGGTGCGGCGCACCGCGTCCAGCAGCTCCTCGCGCCCGGCCGACTTGACCAGGTAGCCGGTCGCGCCGGACTTCACCGCCTCCAGCACGTCCTGGTGCTCACCGCTCGCGGAGAGCACCAGGACGCGCACCGTCGGGTCGTGCGCGACCACCTGGCGGCACACCTCGGCGCCGGACAGGCCGGGCAGGTTGAGGTCGAGCACCACGACCTGCGGGGCGCAGGCACGGGCCCGGCGGACGGCCTCCTCGCCGTCACCGGCCGTGGCCACCACGTCCAGCCCCGCCTCGGCGAGGTCCCGGGAGACCGCGTCGCGCCACATCGGGTGGTCGTCCACCACCATGACCCGCACCGGCCGCCCGGCGGGCGCCTGCTGGTCGGTCGGCTGCTGGGTGGTCATGCTCGGGCCCCTTTCGCGGGAGGTGTCGGCTCGGAGGTTCTCACAGCAGGCCGGCCGGGGCGTCGGAGCCGGCGCGCGGGACCCTCAGCTCCACCTCGACGCCCTCGCCGGGCGCCGAGTACAGCTCGGCCGTGCCGCCGAGGTCCCGCAGCCGGCCGCGGATCGACTGGGAGACGCCGAGCCGGCCGGCCCGCTCCGCCTCGCCGAGCCGCCCGGGCGCGAAGCCCGGCCCGTCGTCGCGGATCGAGACGGTGACGGCCTGCGGCTCGTCCTCCACCAGGATCCAGGCGCGCGCCGCGGGCCCGGCGTGCCGGCGGACGTTGTCCACCGCGGCGCCGACGGCCGCCGCCAGCTCGCCGGCGGCCGGGGCCGGCAGCAGCACCGGGGTGCCGGGGGCGGACAGGGTGACCCGCTCGTCCGCGTGCGGGGCGAGCAGGGTGCGCAGGTCCTGCGGCTGCTCCGGGCGCCGCGCCTCGCGCGGGGCGGGCAGCGGGCCGCCGCTCATCAGCGCGCGCAGCGCGCGCTCCTGCTCACCGGCCAGCCGGCCCAGCTCGGCGAGGTCCGCGCCGGCGGACGAACCGGCGGACGAACCGGCGGGCGCGCCGCCGGACGGGGCCTCGGCGCCCCGGCGCTGGACCAGCGCGAGCACCTGCAGCACGCCGTCGTGGATGTCCCGGGAGAGCCGCTCGCGCTCCCGGGTGGCCGCCTCGACCTGGAGGGCCCGGGTGAGCGTCGCCTCACTGGCCCGGGCGAGCTCCATGACGTAGCCGATCGCGCAGCCGGCCAGCATCAGCAGCACGATGTTGTGGATGTTGTCCCCGGTCGGGCCGCCGTGGCCGAGGATGTTGGCCACCCCGATCACCGAGCCGGCCGCCGCCGCCCAGCGCCAGCCGCCCCGCCCGGCGAAGCCGAGCACGGTGCCGGCCGCCCAGATGGTGGGCAGGGTCGGCGCGCCGTGGCTGATCCGCGACGGCGCGTCGACCAGACCGCTCATCACGATGCCGGTGACGGCGAGGAGGAGGTCGGTGGCGAGCACGTACCAGGTGCAGCGGTGCGGGCCGGAGAAGGCCCGGGTGGAGGCGAGCGTCCAGAGGGTCAGCGCGCCGAGGTAGATCCAGCCGGCGACCGGGTGCACGAACTGCAGGTAGGAGTCGAAGTACCGGAGCAGCGCGTAACAGAGCGCCAGCACCCGGAAGAAGGAGATGGCCCGCCAGAGCGGCAGTTCGACGGACATGCCGCCCGCCGCCACCGCCGCGCCGACCGCGCCCGGTCCGGGCCCGGTTCTGCCGCCGTCCGTCATCCCTGCCGTCCTCCCCCCGGCGCCCGGCCGGCCCCGCTCAGGCCGACCCGGTCCCCTTCTGCTGCTCCTGCTCGGCCTTCCCGGCCTCGGCCGCCTTCTCCGCCTCCGCCTTCTCCTCGGCCTTCTCGGCCTTGGCGGCGGCCTGCTCGGCCTTCTGGACGGCCTTGCGCTCGGCGTCGGCCTTCTTCTTGTCCTCCGCGATCTGCCGCTTGGCGGCCGTCGCGTAGATGTCCACGTACTCCTGGCCGGAGAGCCGCATGATCTCGTACATCACCTCGTCCGTCACCGAACGGAGGATGAAGCGGTCGTTCTCCATGCCGTGGTAGCGGGAGAAGTCCAGCGGGCGGCCGATCCGGATGCCCGGGCGGATGCCGAAGTTCGGGATCACCTGGCCGGGCGGCTGCACCTTCTCGGTGTCGATCATCGCGACCGGGATGACCGGCGCGCCGGTCGCCAGCGCGACGCGGGCCAGGCCGCCGACCTTGCCCCGGTAGAGCTTGCCGTCGGGCGAGCGGGTGCCCTCCGGGTAGACGCCGAACAGCTCGCCGCCGTCCAGCACGGCGATCGCCGAGCGGATCGCCGCCTCGCCGGCGCCGCGCACGCCCGAGCGGTCCACCGGGAGCTGGCCGACGCCCTTGAAGAAGGCGGCGGTCAGCCGGCCCTTGATGCCCGGCGTGGTGAAGTACTCGGCCTTGGCGATGAAGGTCACCCGGCGCTTGATCAGCGCGGGGAAGAAGAAGGAGTCCGAGAAGGAGAGATGGTTGCTCGCGATGATCGCGGCACCCTCGGTGGGGATGTTCTCCTCACCCTCGATCCACGGCCGGAAGAAGATCCGCAGCAGCGGCGCGACGATCATCTTCATCAGTCGGTAGAACAACCCGGGCCTCCTGTATTGCGGACCGGTCGATCCTAATGCCCCGCGGTGGCCGCCGGTGCCCCGCCCCGCCCTGCCGGGGTGTCCGGCCCCCGGGGTGACGGGGCGTCGGGCCCGGTTCCCGGCGGGGGTGTACGCAGCGGGCGGGCACGTGGGACGATGCGAATTCCGCAGCCCCCCGCACCGGTCCGCCCCGCACGCCCCCGTCCGTACCAGCGCCACCCTCCAGCGTCCTCGCCCGCGAAGGAGTCCGCCATGCCGCTGCTGCCCGGCGCCGAACCGTACCGCCACCGGGGCGGGCCGGTGGGCGTCCTGCTCTGCCACGGGTTCACCGGCTCGCCGCAGTCGCTGCGGCCGTGGGCGGAGGACCTCGCCGCCGCCGGGTACACCGTCGCGCTGCCGCTGCTGCCGGGCCACGGCACCCGCTGGCAGGACATGCAGCCGACCCGCTGGGAGGACTGGTACGCCGAGGTCGAGCGGGAGCTGCTGGCCCTGTCGGCGGAGTGCGAGCGGGTGTTCGTGGTCGGGCTGTCGATGGGCGGCGGCCTGGCGCTGCGGCTGGCCGCGGTGCACGGTCCCGCGGTCGCCGGACTGGTGCTGGTCAACCCGTCGGTGCGCTCGGACAACCCCGCGAGTGTCATTCTGCCGGTGCTGCGCCACCTCCTCCCGAGCCTGCCCGGGGTCGCCAACGACATCGCCCGGCCCAGTGCGGTCGAGCTGGGCTACGACCGCACGCCGCTGCACGCCGCCTGGTCGCTGGCCCGGCTGTGGAAGGAGGTCCAGGCGCGGCTGCCGCAGGTGACCCAGCCGGTGCTGCTCTTCCGCAGCCCGCAGGACCACGTGGTCTCCGCGGCCAACTCCGAGCTGGTGCTGGCCCGGATATCCTCGACCGACGTGACGGAGCGGCTGTGCCAGCGCAGCTACCACGTCGCGACGCTCGACCACGACGCGGCGGAAATATTCGCGGCCGCCCAGGCCTTCATCCGACGGCTGGCCCCCGCGCACGCGGCGGGCGTCACCCCGGCGAAATCCGACCACCACCAAGGCTGAAGGGCCGGAAGTGCACGAGAGCAGCACGGCGGGCGGCGAAGACGAGACGCCCCGCGAGGAGGGCGCGACCACCGGCGGCGCGCGGCCGGGCGCCGGGCGGGCGGACGGCGAGCAGACGGGCCGCGGACCGGTCGGCGAGACGGTGGCCGACGTTCCCGGCTCCGGTGACGCCCCGGCGGCGGGCGAGGGAGCGGCGGGCCAGGGCACAGCAGGCCAGAGCACGGCGGGCCAGGGCGCGACGGGCGAGAGCGGCGCGGGCACGGCGCCCGGCCAGTCCCGGGCCCGGCGCGCGCCCGAGCGCAGCCAGGCCGAGCAGGACGAGATCTTCGCCGCGCTGATCGCCCAGTTCGACGACCCGGTCGACCTCAACAACCCGAACTGGCCCGAGATCGAGAACCTCCGGGCGCGCGGCGAGCTCAAGGGCTTCAAGGACCCCGGCGACGGCCTCCCGGGCGAGCCCGGCGACCTCTCCGACCTGGCGCCCCAGCCGCGCCCGCGCTCCACCCGGCCGGTGATGCCGGCCGCCGGCTCCGGCCCGCGCGACTTCGAGCTGGCCGAGGGGACCGACGAGGGCCACTTCGAGCCGCCGGAGCCGCCGCCGCTGCCGGAGGCCGACACCACCACCAAGTTCGCCTGGCTGGCGGTGCTCGGCGGGCCCGCGCTGCTGCTCTTCGACGCGGTCGTCTGGCGGGAGGTCTCCGGCTGGCCCGCCTGGGTCGGGGTGGCCGCCTTCCTGGGCGGCTTCGCCACCCTGGTGGTGCGGATGAAGGACCGCGACGAGGACGAGCCGGAGGACCCGCACGGCGGCGCGGTCGTCTGACGGCCGCCCCGCCGGCTACCCGGGGGGCAGTTGGAGGACGGCGAGCACCGGCAGGTGGTCGGTGGCGGCCCGCAGGTCGGCCCCGGTGACACCGGGCAGTCCGTGCGGGACGCCGCAGGCCAGCACCTCGATGCCCGGCGTGGCGAAGACGGCGTCCAGCCGCTGGTAGGGGTTCTGCGGGACGGACGTCAGCTCGCCGCCCCAGGGCGCCACCACGTGCCCGTCCTGGAGCCACCCGGCCAGCGAGCGCCAGCCCGGGCCGTCCGGGTGCTCGTTGAAGTCCCCCGCGATCACGCCGAGTTCGGCGTGCCGCAGCTGTCCGGCGAGCAGGTCGAACTGCCGCCGTCGTTCGTCCGCGTCCAGGCTGAGGTGGCAGCTGGTGACGGTGAACGGCGCCGCGCCGGGCAGCTCGACCAGCGCGGTGGCGAAGCCGCGCGCGTGCAGCCCGCGGGTCTTCGGCAGCAACCGGTCGTGGACGGCCGGCGCCCGGACGCCGGGTCGGCCGAGCAGCAGCGGCCCGGCGGCGGCCCGGCCGCCGCCGGCGAGGATCACGGTGCCGGTCCGCCGGGCCAGCCACCCGGCCTGCCCCTCGGGCCGCCAGTAGCGCGGCGACTCCTGGACGCAGACCAGGTCGGGGGCGCAGGCCCGGATCACCCGGACCAGCGCGCGCCGGTCGTCGCGCAGCGAGCGGACGTTGTAACTGAGCAGCCGCAGCCGGCCGGGCGCGGGCGGCGGCAGTTCGGCCGGTGCGGTGGTCATCGCGGTTCCTCCCCTGGACGTCCTCGGTGACGACCGTACGGCAGGACGGTGCCGGGCCGGGGGGAACACGACGCGGCCCGCCCCTCCGGGCGGAGGGACGGGCCGCGGTGCGCGGGTCGGACCGTGCGGGCCGGACCGTGCGGATCAGACCGTGCGGGCCAGGTCCGCCGCGCCGGCGATGCCGGCGGCCGAGCCGGTCGAGGCGAGCACCACCTCGGCGCGCGGGCGGTGCACCCCGCCGGTCAGGTAGTGCTCGAACGCCTTGGCGACCGGGTCGAGCAGCAGCCGGCCGGAGTCGGAGACCCCGCCGCCGAGCACGAAGACACCCGGGTCGAAGAGCGCCGCGAGGTCGGCCATCCCCCGGCCCAGCCAGTCGGCCAGCTCGGCGTAGCACTCCAGGGCGAGCGGGTCGCCCTCCTCGGCGGCCTGGGTGATGTGGATGCCGCGGATCGTCTCGGCGACACCGTCGTTGAGCTCCAGCATCCGCCGGCCGCGCACCGGGTCGGCGGCGGCCTGCTCGCGGCCGTAGCGGCGCAGCGCCCGGCCGGAGCCGTACTGCTCCCAGCAGCCCTTGCCGCCGCAGCCGCAGGGCAGGCCGTCCGGGACCATGTTGAGGTGGCCGATCTCCCCGGCCACGCCGAACCGGCCGCGGTGCAGCCGGCCGTCCAGGACGAGGCCGCCGCCGATGCCGGTGCCCACCGTGATCAGCACCATGTCGGCGTGCCCGGTGCCGGCGCCGAACCGGTACTCGGCCCAGGCGGCGCAGTTGGCGTCGTTCTCGATGACCGCGGGCAGGCCGGTGAGCTCCTCGATCCGGCCGCGCAGCGGCTCGTCCTCCCAGGCGATGTTGGGGGCGAAGATCACCGTCGAGCGGCTGCGGTCGACGAAGCCGGGGGCGCCGATGCCGGCCGCGGTCACGTCGGGGTACTGCTCCTTGAGCTCGCGCACGGCCTGCGCGATCGCGTCGACCGCCCACTGCGGGTCGGCCGGGGTGGGCACCCTGGTCCGGGCCAGGATCTCGCCGGCCTCGTCGACCACACCTGCCGCGATCTTGGTTCCGCCGACGTCGACGCCGATGGTCAGAGCCATGTGTCCCTCAGCTATTCACTCGTTCCCGCTGGACGGAACGCTACCGCCCAGCCCTGCCCCCGTACACACCGCCGCCTACATTAACCGAAGCCAATCCGCCGCCAACCCGGCCGAGCCCCTTCAAAAGTCGTACATCTTCACCGGTTGGATCCCAGGGTGAAGCCAGATCACGACCCGGAGGGCGTCAGGGGTTCACTGCTTGTCGGACGGGCCTTCAGGCGTGTCGTCCAGATCCACCCGCTCGGCGCGGGCCGGGCCGCCGGCGGTCCAGCGGTGCTCGTGGCCGACCACCGCGGCCCGGTAGGCGGCCAGCAGTTCGGACCCGGCGGCGGCCAGGCCGGTACCGGCGGCGGCGAGGTGGCCGTACACCTCGGGCTGCTTGTCGCGCAGGCGGTCGGCCAGCCCGGCCAGCGAGAGCAGGGTCTCGGCGCTCGCCTCCTGGGCCTTCTCCCCGACGACGGCGGCGAACCGGCGCACCTCGTCCACCAGCGGGCCCAACTCCGGGCCGAACGGGTGCGGGCTCCCGTCCTGCTCGGCGGTGGGCTCGGTCCGGTCGGTGGTGGTCATCGCGCAGGCCTCCTCAGCGGCGGCGACCGCGCCCGCGGCCACCCGCCCAGACGCTACCCGACCCCGGGAAGGGCCCCGGACGGCAAGCGGGCGGGACCAACGGGGGCCCGAGCCGCACAGGGGAGGCAAGCGGGCGAGTCCCCCGCCCCGAGCCGCACAAAGGAGGCGAGCGGGCGAAACTAACGCGGCCAGAGGGCCGGGTCGGGGGCGAAGCGGACGGCGAGGACGCCGTCGTGCAGGCCCGCCCCGGCGACCGTGCAGCGGCGCAGCGCCGAGGGCAGCAGGAGCACCCGCCGGTGGGCACCGAGGCCGACCACCAGTTCGTCGCCGCGCCGCACGAGGTCGAGGTCGGCGCGGTCGGCGCCGGGCAGGGCGAGGTGCCAGACCAGCAGCCCGTCCGCGGCCAGCCGGTCCTCGACCGTCCACGGCCCGGCCGGGCGCGGCTCGGGGCCGGGGCCGGCCCCGTAGAGGCGGTCGGCGACGGCCTCCAGGGTGGCCTCGGCGGGTCCGGTGGTGAGCACCGGGATGTCCTCGCAGCCGGCGGCCAGCGCGGCCAGTTCGTCCCGGCGGCGGCGGGCCAGGGCGGCCAGCCACGGGTCGGACGAGTCGGCGGCGGCGTCCGGCAGCACGCCGTGCACCACCACGGCGTCCGGGTGGTGGCCGTGCAGGGCCAGTCCGGTGCGGATCCGGCGCAGCTCGTCGAAGGGGTGGGCGTCGGCCGCGGTGACCAGCCGGACGCTGGTGCCGGGCGCGGTGATCGCGGCGCGGGCGGCGGCGAGCGCGCCGGCGGCCTTGGCGCGCGCCTCGTACAGCCAGTCGGCGGGCATCGGCACCCCGGCGAGGCCGGCCAGCAGCGGGCGCAGCGCCCGGGCGGCCTGGCGCTGCTCCGGGGCGAGCCGGACCAGGTAGCGCTCCAGCTGTTCGGGCAGGGCGAGGGTGGCGATGAGGTCGGCGGGCGGCGGGGCGAGCACCACCAGGACGTCCGCGTCGGCGGCGGGCAGCGCGCGCAGCAGGGCGAGCCGGGCGGTGCCGGGGAGGGCGGTGAGCTCCTCGGGGTCGAGCGGGTCGGCGCCGAGCAGGTCGAGGGCGGGCTTGAGCCGGCCGCCGACCTCGCCGAGGGCGTGCCGGAAGGCGGCCTGCTCGTCGGTCCGGGCCACGGCCAGGCCGGGCGCGTACGCGGTCGGTGCGGCCTCCAGCCGGACGCCGAGGGCGGCGTCCAGGGTGCGGTGCGGGTCGTCGGCCGCCAGCAGCAGGGTGCGCCGGCCCTGTCCGGCGGCGTGCAGGGCGGTGGCGGCGGCCACCGCGGGCGCCGCCCGGTCGCCGCTGACCAGGATGGTGCGTGTCGCCGTCATGCCGTGCCGCCCCCGTTCGTCCGTGCCGCCGCGCTCAGAGCGCCTTGTCGGCGGCGGTGTCCTCGACGCGCTTCTTCAGACCGGCCAGGGCCCGGTCGATGATGACCTTCTCGGCCTTGCGCTTGATCATGCCGAGCATCGGGATCTTGACGTCGACGGCGAGCTGGTAGGTGACCTCGGTGCGGTCGGCGCCGAGCGGGGCCAGGGTGTAGGAGCCGTCGAGCGAGCGGAGCATCTGGCTGCGCACCAGGGTCCAGCCGCACTCGCGGTCGCCGTCCCAGGTGTAGGCGAGCACGTGCTCGTCGCGGATGGCGCCGGCGTCGAGCACCAGCCGGACCTGGGCGGCGCGGCCGTTCTCCGCGCTCTCCAGGACCTCGATCTCCTTGACCTCACCGGTCCAGGCCGGGTAGGCGGCGAAGTCGGCGATCACGGCCATGACCTTCGCCGGGGTCGCGTCGATGGTGATGCTCGACCTGGTGTGCTCCGCCATGGAATGGCCCTCCGCGTCGTCCCTTGCTGCTGGTCCGGCCGAGCCTGCTCGGCCGGGTGCGCCCGGAGCAGGCTATCGCGCCCCGGGATCGGCCCCGTCCTTCGGTGCACCCCTGGAGCGGGCCCGGCGCGCCGCCGCGACGGGCCCGCGGGGGAAGGGTCCTGCGGCTACCGGCCGGTCACAAGCGGGCTGCCGTAGGGTGCCATTCGAACGACCCGGTCCCGACCTGGTCGGACGGGTCAAGGTGTGACACTTCGAACACCCGAGCCGACCCCCCTGGTCGAAGCTGCCTACCGGGCAGTAACGTCCTGCCGTCCCGCAGCGTCGCGAACGAGGAGCAGTCTTGCTCGACTTCAGCCTTCCGGCCCTCTACCAGGTACCGAGCGGCGGTAACCTCTCCGACCTCGTGGTCCAGAACGCCGAGCGGCACCCCGGTGTCGCGGTGCTCAGCCGCAAGGTGGACGGCCAGTGGCAGGAGTTGACCGCCGCCCAGTTCCTGGTCGAGGTGCACGCCGCCGCGAAGGGGCTGATCGCCGCGGGCGTCGGGCCGGGCGACCGGGTGGGCGTCATGTCCCGCACCCGGTACGAGTGGACGCTGCTGGACTTCGCGATCTGGACGGCCGGCGCGATCACCGTGCCGGTGTACGAGACCTCCTCCGCCGAGCAGGTCGAGTGGATCCTCGGCGACTCCGGGGCGGTCGCCGTGTTCACCGAGACCGCGACGCACAGCGCGGTGGTCGCCGAGGTCGGGGGCCGCCTGCCGGAGCTGAGGCACACCTGGCAGATCGAGGGCAGCGCGCTCGCCGCGCTGGTCGAGTCGGGAAGCGAGGTCACCGACGCCACCGTCGCCGAGCGCCGCTCGGCGGCCGGGCCCGACTCGATCGCGACCATCGTCTACACCTCGGGCACCACCGGGCGCCCGAAGGGCTGTCAGCTGACGCACGGCAACTTCCTGGCCGAGTGCGGCAACGTGGTGGAGCGCCTGGCCCCGCTGTTCCGCACCGGCGAGAGCTCCGTCCTGCTCTTCCTGCCGCTGGCCCACGTGCTCGCCCGGATCGCCGAGATCGCCCCGGCGATGGCCCCGATCAAGCTCGGCCACGTCTCCGACATCCGGGACGTCACCGCCGAGCTCGCCGCGTTCAGGCCGACCCTGATCCTGGGCGTGCCCCGGGTGTTCGAGAAGGTGTACAACACCGCGCGGGCCAAGGCGCAGGCCGACGGCAAGGGCAAGATCTTCGACAAGGCCGCCGACACCGCGATCGCCTACAGCCGGGCGCTGGACGCGGGCGGCGCCGGGCTGCTGCTCAAGCTCAAGCACGCCGTCTTCGACAAGCTGGTCTACAGCAAGCTGCGGGCCGCGCTCGGCGGCCGGGCCACCCACGCGATCTCCGGCGGCGCCCCGCTCGGCGAGCGGCTCGGCCACTTCTACCGGGGCATCGGCTTCACCGTGCTGGAGGGCTACGGCCTGACCGAGACCTGCGCGGCCACCGCCTTCAACCCGTGGGACAAGCAGAAGATCGGCACGGTCGGCCAGCCGGTCCCCGGCGCCTCGGTGCGGATCGCCGAGGACGGCGAGGTCTTCTTCAAGGGCCCGCACGTCTTCACCGGCTACTGGAACAACCCGCAGGCCACCACCGACACGCTCAAGGACGGCTGGATCGCCACCGGCGACCTCGGCTCGCTGGACGACGACGGCTTCCTCACCATCACCGGCCGCAAGAAGGAGATCATCGTCACGGCGGGCGGCAAGAACGTCGCCCCGGCGGTGATCGAGGACCGGATCCGGGCGCACGCCCTGGTCGGCGAGGTCATGGTGGTCGGCGACCGCAAGCCCTTCGTCGCCTGCCTGATCACGGTCGACGAGGACTTCTTCCCCAAGTGGAAGGAGCTGAACGGCAAGCCGGCCGGCGCCACGGTGGCCGACCTGCGCGAGGACCCGGACCTGCTGGCCGCCCTGCAGACGGCGGTGGACGACGGCAACGCGGCCGTCTCGCACGCCGAGGCGGTGAAGAAGTTCCGCCTGCTCGACACCGTCTTCTCCGAGGAGAGCGGCCACCTGACGCCCTCGCTCAAGCTCAAGCGCAACGTCGTGCTGAGGGACTTCGCGGCCGACGTCGAGGCGATCTACCGGAAGTAGCCGCTCCCCGAGCCGTCGGTGCGGCCCGCCCCCTGAACGGTGGGGCGGGCCGCACCGGCACACCTCTCAGCCCGCCAGCAGCGAGGTCAGCCGCCCGGCCAGCAGGTCCCAGCGCCAGGAGCGGTCCACCCAGCGCCGTCCGGCCTCGCCCATCCGCCGGCGCAGCTCCTCGTCCTTCAGCAGCCGCACGATCCGCTCGGCCGCCGCCGCGGGCGTGCCGCCCGGCACCACGTAGCCGGTCTCGCCCTCCAGCACCGCGTCCGGCGCGCCGCCGGAGTCCCCGGCCACCACCGGCAGGCCGGTCGCCGAGGCCTCCAGGTAGACGATGCCGAGCCCCTCGACGTCCAGCCCGCCGCGCCGGGTGCGGCAGGGCATGGCGAAGACGTCCCCGGCGCCGTAGTGCGCGGGCAGTTCCTCCCACGGCACCGAGCCGGTGAACCGGACGGCGGAGCGCACGCCGCGGGCGTCCACCAGCTTCTCCAGGTCCGCCCGGTAGGGGCCGCCGCCGACGATCAGCAGCACCGCGTCCGGCACGTCGGCGAGGATCTGCGGCATCGCCTCGACGAGGGTGTCCTGGCCCTTGCGCGGCACCAGCCGGGAGACGCAGACCACCACCGGCCGGTCGGCCAGCCCGAGCCGCTCGCGCACCGCGGCGCCGCCGGAGTCCGGGTGGAAGCTCCGCTCGTCCACGCCGGGCGGCAGCTGCACCATCCGCGCGGCCGCCTCCGGGCCGACGGCGGCGGCGATCCGGGAGCGGGTGTACTCGCCGAGGTAGGTGAGCACGTCGGTGCCGGTGCCGATCCGGCGCAGCAGCTGCCGGGCCGCCGGGAGCTGGGCCCAGGCGGCCTCGTGGCCGTGGGTCATGCCGAGCAGCCGCCCGGCGCCGGCCCGGCGCAGCGCGGGGGCCATCAGCCCGAGCGGCGCGGCGGCGCCGAACCAGACCGCGTCGCAGCCCTCGGCCCGCAGGATCTCGGCGGCCCGCCGGGTGACCCGCGGTGTGGGAACCATCACCTTCGTCCGGTCCCGGATCACCGGGAACGGCTGTTCGGCGTCGAAGCGTGCCACCTCGGTGCCGTCGCGCCACGTGGAGGCGTACACCACCACGCTTCCTGCGGGCTGACGGACGGCCATGTTGTGCACGAAGGCCTGGATGCCGCCGGGCCTCGGCGGGAAGTCGTTGGTCACGATCAAGGTCTTGTGCATCAGGCCACGGCTCGCTCGGTCGGGGGGTGCTCGGTGTACCGCTGGGTGATCCGTACGATAGGTCAACACCACGACCCGCCGGGAACGGTTCCCCACACGGCAACCGTTCCACCCCCGGGTCTGTCCTAGTACCCGGGTGGTCGGCGCGGCCGGTCGGGCCCCGTGGCGGCAGCCCGGTGCCGACCCGCCCGGGCCGCCCGGGCGCCCGTCGCACGGCGCCGCCGGCGGGACGTCCGAGACGAACGAGGGAGCGCAGTGGAGTTGGCCCCGGCCACCGAGTCCGGTACATCCAGCGGCGCCGAGGGCTCCGGCACGGCGCTCGCCGTCCGCCGCGAGCCGGCGCAGAGCACCACGCGCCCCTCCGGCCGCTCGGGTGCGCTCCTGGCGCTCGGCGCGAGCTGGGTGGCCACCCGGACGCTCCTGGTCCTGCTGATGACCGGTGTGCTGCGGATGCCCGGCGGGGACATCACCGCCGACGTCTGGCTGATCTACCACGGCTGGTACGGCGTGCTGCAGACCGGCACCTTCCCGCTGGACGACGTCACCTGGCAGTACCCGCCCGGCGCCGCCCTGGTGATCATGCTGCCGGGCCTGCTGCCCTGGTCGTACCTGGTGTCGTTCTGGGTGATCTGCGGGATCGCCGACGCGGCCGCGATGGCCCTGCTGGTGCGCACCGGGCTGCGCAAGGGCCGGGCGCTGACCGGCGCCTGGGTCTGGATGGCCGGCGTCCCGCTGCTCGGCCCGATGATCTACAACCGCTACGACGTGATCGTCACCGCGATCGCGGTGGCCGGCCTGCTCGCGCTGATCCGGCGCCCGGCGATCGGCGGCGTGCTGCTGGGCCTCGGCGGCATCGTCAAGATCTGGCCGCTGCTCGGCCTCATCGGCACCCCCTCCGGCCGGCGCACCCGCCGCTCCTGGACGGCCGCCGCCGCCTCGACCGCCGCGATCGGCTTCCTGCTGGCCGCCGGGATGAACGGCGCGTTCGAGTTCCTGACGTTCCAGAAGGACCGCGGCATCGAGGTGGAGTCGGTCGGCGCGCTGCCGATCCACTTCGCCCGGATCGCGGGGGCCTGGGACGGCAAGGTGATGATGAACTACGGCTCGGTGGAGATGCTCGGGCCGTGGGTGGAGGTGGTCAGCAAGGTGATGCTGGCCGGCACCGTGCTCGGCTTCGGCTGGCTGCTGCTGTGGCGCTTCACCGCCCGGCGGCGCAACGCGGCCACCATGTACGACGCGGCACTGGCCGCGCTGCTGATCTTCACCGTGACCAGCCGGGTGATCAGCCCGCAGTACCTGGTCTGGCTGGTCGGCGCGGCGGCGGTCTGCCTGACCGTGCGCGGCACCAGCCAGCGGCCGGTGGCGCTGCTGATCCTGGCCGCGACCCCGCTGACCCTGGTGGAGTTCCCGCTGGTCTTCGGCGACGTGGTCGCCAGCAAGCCGGCCGCGATCGTCGTGCTGACCCTGCGCAACCTGCTGCTGCTGGCCGCCACCGGAGTGTCCTGCGTCCGGCTCTGGCGCTCCACCCGGCGCGCCGAGCGGCTGCCGGAGACCGTGGTGCTGGCCCGCCCGGAGCCGGTGCCGGCGGCCGCGTTCTCGGTGCGGCCGGGCATCGCCTACGAGCAGGACCTGCTGGACGGCATCGACCGGCCGCGGACCTCCCCCGGTGAGCGGCGCCAGCGCGCCCGGCCCTAGGGCGTGTCAGGCCGCCAGGAGGTTACGGCGCCAACGTCCGGAGCTCGGCCAGCCAGAGGCGGGTGAACTCGGCCAGGCCGAGGCCCAGCCGGTCCCGCAGCAGCCCGTCCAGCCAGGCCTGCCGGTCCGCGCCCGGGCCCGCCGCGCCGGCCGCCCGGTAGAGGTCCACCAGCCGCTGCGGGCCGTACCGGCGGGCGATCAGGTCGCAGGCCAGCCAGGCCTGCTCGTAGACCTGGGCGAGGCCCTCCCCGCCGGCCGCGAAGGCGGCGTCCTCGGGCAGCGCGGCGGGCAGCCGCCCGGCGGCGACGTCCCGGGCCAGCTCCGGGGCGATCTGCCGGGCCGTACGGCCCGTGTCGCGGTAGCCGGTCCAGTCGGCGGCGCCCTCGGAGAGCCAGAGCGGCGTCCAGGCGCGGGTGTCGGCCCGGGTCGCCACGTGCACCGCCTCGTGGGTGACCACCACCTGCCGGCCGAAGTCGCTCAGGCCCGCGTAGGTCTCCGGATTGACCAGGATCCGGTCGGCCGGGGCGTTCAGCGGGGCGCCGGGCGCGGCCACGGTGACGGCGGCCATGCCGGACCAGCCGGGCCGCTCCTCCGCCAGCAGCCGGGCGAACTGCTCCCCGGTGGCGGGCAGTTCGAGCAGCAGCCGGCCGGCCCAGGCGGCACCCCAGAGCGCCTCGACGGCGGTCGCCGCCCGGTCGCCGACGGCCGCGAGCCCGGTGGGGGCGGGGGTGCCCGCGGCGTCCACCCCGAGCACCAGGCAGCGCGCGCCGGCCTCGGCCCGGACGGTGCCGAGGTCCCACAGCGGCGGCGGCCCGCCCGCGGCCTCCTCGTGTTCGACCCGCCAGCCGGCGGCGGCGCGGGCCAGCGCCAGCCGGCGCGGGTGGACCACCGGCTGCCGGTCGTACCCGGTCACCTCGACGGTCAGCTCGGCGGTGGCGGTGCACCGCCCGGCCCGGTCCACCGGGCCGAGCAGCAGGTTCCGGTACCCGGCCCGCAGCGGCAGTGCGGGCGGCCCGGCGCTCAGCGCCCGGGCCCGCGCGTCGAGCAGCGCCCGGACGGCGGCGTGCTCGTCCGAGGCCGCGGCGGCGGGCCGCGCGGGGGCGGCTCCGGGCAGCGACAGCTGGGCCAGCCCGCCGGCCGCGAGCAGCAGGGCGGTGCGCCGGGACGGCCGGTGGCCGGCGGCGGGATCCGGGCGGCTCAGAGCCGGATCACCCCCGAGACCGGCATCGCGGTGACGCTCTCGTAGCGGACCTTGGCACCCGGGTAGGGGGCGTGCACGATCACCCCGCCGCCGGCGTACATCCCGACGTGGTGCATGTCCCGGTAGAAGATCACCAGGTCCCCCGGCCGCGCTTCGGAGAGGCTGACCCGCTGCCCGGCGTACGCCTGGGCCTGCGAGGTGCGCGGCAGGGTCACTCCGGCCTGCCGCCAGGCCCAGTACATCAGACCGGAGCAGTCGAACGCCCTGGGCCCGGTGGATCCGTACACGTAGGGCGAGCCGATCATCCGCACCGCGGAGGCCAGCGCGGCGGCGCCGCGTTCGGAGGCGGGCGGGGTGCTGCCGAGGTCCAGCCGGTCGGTGCCGCGGGTGGCGCGCTGCTCCGCCTCGCGGGCGTCCTGGGCGGCGAGCCGGGCGCGCTCGGCGGTGCCGAGGCTGTTGAGCAGCCGCTGCGCCCCGGCGAGCCGCTGCTGGATCTGCTGCTTGCCCTCGGCCAGTGCCTTGCGGATCTGCTCCAGCTCGGCGAGCTTGGCGGTGGCCTCGGCCCGGCGCTGGTCGAGCACCCGCTGACGGCCCAGCACCTCGCGCAGGGTCTCGTTCTGGCGCTCGGCGGCCTGGTCGAAGGTGCGGGCCCGGGAGAGGTAGCCCTCCGGGTTGGTGGAGAGCATCAGCTGGACCGTCCGGGTCATCCCGCCGCCCCGGTACTCGGCGCCGGCCACGGTGGCGAGGTCGCCGCGCAGCCGGTTGAGCTCGTCCTGGGCGAGGGCGATCTGCTGCTGCAGCGTGCCGGTCTCGGACTGGAGCCTCTGCTGGGCCTCCTGGGCGGCGTTGAACCGCTCGGAGGCCTGCTCGGCCTCGTCGTAGAGCTGCTCCACCTGCGCCTTGACGTCCTTGCGGTCGGCCGGGGCGTCCGGCGCGACGGGAACGGCCCGGGCGCTGCCGCCGGTAGCCACGCCCAGCACGGTGGTGGCCGCCGCGGTGAGCACCAGCGCCCGGGCGAACGTGTGCGCACCTGACAGCGGGGAACGGCGGTGCACGGCCATGCGACGTCGGCTCCGATCCTGGGCCGGCCCGCCACCGCACCGGGGCGGGCGGCTGTCGAAAGCGGGCGTCCGCTGGCAGACGTTAGCGAGTCCGGGCAACCGATTCCAAACCCCTCCGAACCCGAATATTCAGACACTTATCGGACGTCAGATCGGTTCGCGGACCGAGCGTCCCGGCGTTCCCCGGGGAAAGCCGCAGGCCCGGCCTCCCGCGCGGGGAGTCCGGGCCTGACGGAACGTGCCCGACCGTCGGTCAGAGGCGCACGATGGTGTTGACCGGCATGTTGGACGCCGACTCGTAGCGGACCGACGCGCCCGGCTTCGGGGCGTGGATGACCTGGCCGCCGCCCACGTAGATGCCCACGTGGTGACGGTCGCCGTAGAAGATCACCAGGTCGCCGGGCTGGGCCTTGGAGATGTCCGAGCCGATCTGGGTACCGGCGTTGGCCTGCGCCTGCGAGGTGCGCGGCAGCGACACGCCCGCCTGGGCGTACGCCCAGCCGGTGAGGCCCGAGCAGTCGAAGGAGTTCGGGCCGGTGGCGCCGTACACGTACGGGGAGCCGAGCTTGCTCTCGGCGGCGGCGATCGCCGCGGCGGCGCGCGAGCCGTTGGCGGCGGGCGCGGCCGGCTTGGCGGCCTCGGTGGCCGGGGCCGAGGAGGCCGACGAGCCCGAAGAGGCCGACGAGCCCGAGGAGGGCGCGCTCAGGTTGCTGCGGTTGGTGTCGCGGGAGGCCCGCTCGGCCTCGGCCTTGGCCTTGGCGGCCTCGGCCTTGGCGGCGTCCGCCTTCGCCTTGGCCTCGGCGGCGGCCTTCTCCTCGGCCGCGCGGATGGCCTGGCGCTCCTGCTCGGTGAGCGTGTTGAGCAGGTCCTGGGCCTTCTGCAGCTTGCCCTGGACGTCTTCCTTGGAGGTCTTCAGCTGCTGGGTGGTGGCCTCCAGCTCGGCGAGCTTGGCCTGCGTCTCGGTGCGGTCCTGGTCCAGCCTGCGCTGCTGCTCCTGGAGCTCCTTCAGCGCGCCCGACTGGGTGGAGCCGGCCTGGTTCAGGGCGTTGGCCTGGCTGAGGAAGTTGTCCGGGCTGGCCGAGAGCATCAGCTGGACGGTCTGCGATATGCCGCCCGTGCGGTACTGCTCGCCGGCGATCTCGGCGAGGCCGCCCTGCGCCTCGGTCACCGAGGCCTGCTGACGGGCCACCTTGTCCTGCAGCTCGGCGACCTGCTTCTGCAGCTCCTGCTGCTTGGCCTGGGCGCCGTTGTACTTCTCGGTGGCGACCTCGGCCTGCTCGTTGAGCTGGTCGACCTGCTCCTTGACCTGGTCCTTGGTCGGCGCCGGGTCGGCGTGGGCGCCGGACTGCGCGGAGAGGGCGACGGCAGCGGCGGCGACCCCGGTCAGGATCGAGACCCGGGTGCGGCCGGCGGGCTTGGGACGACGATGGGACGCCACGAAGGCGGACTCCTTCTTCCTCATCCGCCTACCGGGTGAGCTGACGGGTTCGGGCGGAAGCGTGCCCTACGACGCCTCACCCGCCGCTCGCGCGGCCGGCCTGGCGCCGATTCACCCCGGAGGAACGTGGTTCCCCGGCTCCGCTCCACAGCGGACCCCCGACTGCTGGATCCTCACTCGGACGGGCCACTCGTGGCTCCGCCCCGCTGCTTCGCGAACTCGGCGGCGAACCCCGCCGCCACCCAGGCTGGGTGATCGACTGTGCGTGGTTCAAGGCACGACCCTAGTAACAGATCCGTGATCCGTTCAAATCCTTGTCAGAAAAAAGTCAGAAGAATACCCAAGTTCCTTTGTGAATATGACCGAATGTAATCACATCCCCACGACGGGCTGATCATTCTCCGTCAGGCCGGGGAGCACGCGGCCGAAACGCCAGCGCCACCCCCGAGCGGGGGTGGCGCTGATCACAGGAACCGGAACCGCCCCTTCGGGCGTGTCGTGTCGGACCGTCAGACCCGGCGGATCGTGTTGATCGACATGGCGTCGGCCTTCATCACCTTCACCACGTCACCGGTGTGCGGCGCGTGCACCACCATGCCGTTGCCGATGTACATGCCGACGTGGCTGCGGTCGTTGCGGTAGATGATCAGGTCGCCCGGCTGGGCCTCGGCGAGGGACGGCACCCGGGTGCCGTAGTTGCCCTGCGCCTGCGAGGTGCGCGGCAGCGAGACGCCGGCCTTCCCGTAGGCCCAGACCATCAGGCCGGAGCAGTCGAAGCCGCTCGGGCCGGTGGCGCCCCAGACGTACGGCGAGCCCTGCTTGCTCATCGCGTTGGCGACCGCGGCGCCGGCCATGCCGCTGGCCTGCGGCAGGCTGCCCAGGTCCGCGCGCTCGCTGCCGCGCGAGGCGCGGTCGGCCTGCTGCTGCTGCGCCTTCAGAGCCGCGCGGTCGGCGGCGCTGAGCGAGTTCAGCAGGTCCTGGGCCTCCTTCAGCTTCTTGTTGACATCGGCCTTGGACTGGTTGAGGTCCTTGGTTGTGGTGTCCAGCGAGGCCAGCACGGCGGCCGCCTCGGTCTTCTGCTGGTCGAGCCGGCGCTGCTGGTCCTGCAGGCCCTTGAGCGCCTCGGCCTGGCTGGAGCTGGCCTGCTGCACGCTGGAGGCCTTGTCCAGGTAGCCGGACGGGTCCGAGGAGAGCATCAGCTGGACGGACGGGTCGATGCCGCCGGTGCGGTACTGCTCGCCCGCCACCTCGGCCAGCCCGGCCTGAAGCTGGGTCATCTGCTCCTGGCCGCGGGCCACCTGGTCCTGCAGCTGGTCGGCCTGCTTGCGGAGCTGGTCGGCGCGCTCCTTGGCGCCGTTGTACTTCTCGGTGGCCTGCTCGGCCTCTTCCTGCAGCTGGTCGATCTGCGCCTTGACGTCGTCCTTCTTCGGCGACGGGCTGGGCGCGGCGTGGGCGGCGACCTGGGCGGAGAGAGCGACCGCGGTCGCAGCGGCAGCGGTGAGCACGGAGACCCGCGCGCGGCTCGGCTGCTTGGGACGGCGGTGGGAGGCCAAGAGACCGGCTCCTTCTTCCAATGGTCTCATCCGAACGGGTGAGAATCCGGAAAATAGGTTTGACGCCAGACCCTAGTGAAGATCCACGTTTCGCGCCACTCCCCCGATCGCGTGAACCCGAACCGCCCATCTGACTTCACAGAATTCGCACAACATCGCAATCCCGGCGCTGACCAGCCGTCATACCGGCCTGCCGACGTCCCGCGAACGACTACGGGCGGGCCAGCCGATTCAACAACAGCACCGACGCGACGGGGCGCGCGCCGGCCTTCCGCACGCCGTCCGCGACCTCCCGGTCGGTGGAGACCACCACCACCGGGCGCCCCTGCGGCTCGGCCCGCACCAGCCGGCGGATCAGCTCGTCCGCCGTCTCCCCGGTCCGGCTGAACCGCACCCGCACCCCGCGCGGCGGCGCCATGATCACCGGCACGTCCAGGTCCTGGCCGTCGAACACACAGGTGACCTCCGCCTGGGTGCGCTGCGCCAGCATCGCCAGCCCGCCCAGCAGCCGGATCCGCTGCTGCTCCAGCGGCAGCGTCGGATAGCCCGTCTTGGTCACGTTGTAGCCGTCCACCACCAGATGGACCTGCGGGATCGCCAGCAGCTGGTCCAGCAGCGCCGGATCGTCCTCGGCCAGGCCCCGCCGCGCCACGTCGTGCGGCGAGGCCGAGCCCGGCTCCACCGCCTCCACCAGGTCCGCCGGACGGATCTGGGAGACCGGCAGCGCCAGCTCCCGCTGCAACCCCTGCGCCGACTGCAGCACGGTGTCCAGCAGCAGCCGCAACCGCATGTCCTCCACGCTGCGCCCCTCGCGGGCCGAGCGGCGGCCCTGCTCGACGGCGGTCTCCAGCTCCGCGACCCGGTGCCGCAGCCGGCGCGCCTCGCTCTCCGCCGCGCTCCGCTCGGTCGCCGCCTGCGCCCGGAGCGCCTCCAGCTCGGCGGCCACCTTGCGGGTCTCCGCCTGCGCCCGGCGGGTGTCGCTCTCCAGCGACCGCAGCCTGCGGCGCAGCGAGTCCGCCTCCCGGCGGACGTCCTCCGACTCGGCCCGCTGCCGCTCCAGGTCGGAGCGCGCCGCGGAGCGCACCTCGGTCAGCTCGGCCTGCAGCTTCTCCACCAGCCGGGCCGCCTCGGCCACCGCGCCCTCGGCGCCCGCCCGCTCGGCCTCCTCGCCGGCCTCGGCCACCAGCCGGCTCCACCCGGCGGAGCGCACGAGGTAGGCGGCGGCGGCCACGTCCATCGGGTCGGCGGCGCCCGGCACGGTGCCCGACTCCAGCGCCCTGACCAGGTCCGGCTGGCCCAGCCGCAGCCGCTCCGCTATCCGCGACCGGAAGGCCGGCTCGGCCTCCAGCGCCGCCGCCAGCGCGGTCGCCGCGTACTTGGCGCGGCGCGCCGGGGTGAACTTGGCGTACTGGCGCAGCGACTGGGGCAGCTCCGCGAGCGGCAGCCCGCCGAGCGCGTCGGAGGCGAGCCCCACCACGCGCCGGCGCACGCCCTCGGGCAGCGGCCGGTCCAGCGTCTCGGCGCCGCCCGCCGCGGCGTCCCCGGTGTCCCCGGCGTCCCGCGCCGATCCGTCGACGGCTGCCGCCGGCTCGTCACCGCCGCCGGACTCCTCCCCCGCGGCCGTCTCGACCGGGGTGTCGGTACCGGAGGGGGCGGCCCCTGCCGCGTCCGGCGCCTGCGCGTCCACAGCGGGCTGCGGCCCCTGCGGCCCCGCGGGCTCCCTCGCTGCGTCCACCACGTCCTCGGCTCCGATCCTGGTCCAGCGGAGTACGGCTCCCTGCCGTCACCCCCGTCACACTCCGCGCGTTCTCCCTGCATTGTCCCGCGCGGCGGTCGGCCGTGCCCCGCACCGCCCGCCGCACGGATCAGGCGGTCAGGCCTGCTCGGGGGCCTCGGCGCCGTCGGCCGCGCCCGGGCGGGCGACCAGCTCGACCTGGTCGACCGCGTTGCACCAGCGACAGCGCACCGACTCGACGGTCTCGCTGAGGACCTGGGTCTCCTCGATCTTCGACTCGCCGGCCAGGTCGAAGTGGAGGAACTCGGTGACCCGGGCGGTCCGGGTCACGTCGAAGCGGGTCAGGTTGCCGCAGAGCGTGCAGCGCCAGCGCGTCTCGGCGGTCAGGGCGGGGACGGTCATCGGGGGTCCTCTCGGGTGGTCCCGGAACGGGCTCAGGCGCTCCCCCGGAGCCCCGGCGTCGGCGGCGGGAGGCGGGATCGCCCGCCCCAAGCCTATTGCCTGGGGCAACCTTCGCGGCCACCGGCCGACCGGCCCCCACCGGTAGCCCACCTGCCGTAACCGCACGGTGCCCGACCGGCGCCGGGGGGATGCTGGGGCCCATGGCGATCCCGGTCCTCCCCGCCCGCACCGGCGCGCGCCGCGGCCGGCCGCCCGCCACCGCCCCGGCCGTCTGCTACGCGCTGATCGCGCTCAACACCGCGGTGTTCCTGGCCGGACCGGCCGCCGGGATCAACCCGCTCTACGGCCGCGGCCAGGCCCGGGTCTGCGCGGAGCAGCGCTACGAGCAGCGCTGGGGGGCGGTCCCCGCCGAGCTGCTGACCGGGCGCCCGCTGACCGCCGGCCAGCTCGCCGAGGCCCCCGACCCGGTGCCCGGCTGCCCGGCCGCGCCCACCCCGGGCAAGCACCCGGCGCTCTCCGCGCTCAGCGCGCTCTTCCTGCACGGCGGCTGGCTGCACCTGCTCGGCAACCTGCTCTTCCTGCACGTCTTCGGCCCGACCGTGGAGCGGCGGCTGGGGCGCTCCCGGTTCCTCCTCTTCTATCTGGCGTCCGGGGCGCTGACCACCTACGGCTTCGCGCTGGCCGAGGCGCACTCGGCGGACGCGACCCGGGTGCTGATCGGCGCCTCCGGGGCGATCTCCGCCGTCCTCGGCGCCTACCTGCGGTTCCATCCGCGGGCCCGGGTCACCACGCTCGTCCCGCTGCTGCTCTTCCTGCCGCTGCGCTTCCCGGCGTGGCTGGTGCTGGGCCTGTGGTTCGCGCTCCAGTGGTGGTCGGTGCACGCCGCCGGGCCCGGGGGCACCTCCCAGCCGCCGGGCCGGGGGAGCGTGGCGTACCTGGTGCACGTGATCGGCTTCGCGGCCGGGTTCCTCTACGCCTGCACCCTGACCGGGCGCCGGACCCGGGCCACCCGCCCCCGCGACGGTGCCGTCGACGCCCGATACGCTGGCGGCACCTCACAAAGGAGTACGCCACCGTGATCACCGCCATCGTCCTGATCAAGACCAGCGTCGACCGCATCCCGGAGATCGCCGAGGCGATCGCCGCCATCGAGGGCGTCAGCGAGGTCTACTCGGTGACCGGCGGCTACGACCTGGTCGCGATGGTGCGGGTCGCCCGGCACGACGACCTCGCCGAGGTGATCCCCGGCCGGCTCAACAAGGTCCCGGGCGTGGCCCACACCGAGACCCAGATCGCCTTCCGCACGTACTCCCAGCACGACCTGGAGGCCGCCTTCTCGATCGGTCTGGACGAGTAGGACGGCGCGGGCAAAGCCGCTCAGCCCTCCCGGCGGGTGTCCGCGACGCAGCGGCCGCCCTCGTTGCGGTAGGTCCACGCCGCGCCGTCCGTGACCAGCTCGCGGACCGCGGTCAGGAACCGGTCCACGTGCTCGTCCGGGGTGCCCGCGCCGAAGCTCACCCGGATCGCGTTCAGGCTGCGCTCGCCGGGCAGCGAGGGCTCCGGCGCACCGCACTCCGAGGGCGCGGCCTCCTCGTCGCCGAGCAGGGTGCGCACCAGCGGGTGGGCGCAGAACAGGCCGTCGCGGACCCCGATGCCGTACTCGGCGGACAGCGCGGCCGAGAAGTGCGAGCTGTTCCAGCCGCGGACGACGAAGGAGAGCACGCCCACCCGGTCCGAGTCGGCGCCGAACAGGTTCAGCACCCGGACCTCCGGGATCTCGGCCAGCCCGGCCTTCAGCCGCGCGACCAGGGCCCGCTCACGGGCCTCCAGCGCGTCGAACCCGGCCTCGGTGAGCGCCCGGCAGGCCGAGGCGATCGCGTAGGCGCCGATGACGTTGGGCGAGCCGGCCTCGTGCCGGGCCGGGCCGGTGTGCCACTGCACGGCCACCGAGCCGTCGGCCTCCCGGGCCACCGTGCGGGTGGCGCCGCCGCCGGCCAGGTACGGGTCGGCCGCGTCCAGCCAGTCGGCCCGGCCGGCCAGCACCCCGGCGCCGAACGGCGCGTACAGCTTGTGGCCGGAGAAGGCGATCCAGTCGACGTCCAGCTCGCGCACCGACACCCGGTGGTGCGGGGCCAGCTGCGCGGCGTCGAGCACCACCCGGGCGCCGTGCCGGTGGGCGGTCCGGGTCAGCTCGGCGACCGGCCACAGCTCGCCGGTGACGTTCGAGGCGCCGGTGACACAGAGCAGCTTCGGGCCCTCGGGCGCCTCCGCGAGCGCGGCGTCGAAGGCGGCGACCGCCTCGGCGTGCGAGCGGGGCGCGCGCAGGTAGGTGACGGCCAGGCCGGCGTGCGCCCAGGGCAGCAGCGAGGCGTGGTGCTCGGTCTCGAAGGCGAACACCCGGGTCCCGGCCGGGAGGGCGCCGGCCAGCAGGTTGAGCGAGTCGGTGGTGGCGCGGGTGAAGACCACCTGGTCGTCCTCGCGCAGGTCGAGGAACTCGGTGACGGTGCGGCGGCTCTGCTCGAACAGGTCGGTGGAGAGCTGCGACAGGTAGCCGGCGCCGCGGTGCACGCTGCCGTAGTAGGGGGCGTAGGCGGCGACGTCGTCCCAGACCCGCTGGAGCGCCGGGGAGCTGGCGGCGTAGTCGAGCGCCGCGTAGCCGACCTTGTCGCCGTTGGCGAGCGGGACCTGGACGTCGTGGCCGAGGACGGCGAGGGGGGCGCTCGGGAGGGGCGCCGAAAGAAGGGTGGCGGCGGGCGACTGCTGGGACGAAAGGGACATGAGGATGCACTCCTGTACGGGTCTGGGACCCCGGGAGTGCGATCGGTCCGGCGTCCGCGCTTGCCACGCGGACGGCTCGCCGCGTGACCCGGTCCTCACCCAGGGCACCCCGCCACGGACGGAGGGTTGCCGGACAGCCAGCTGGGGCTTGACGCTGTCGCTCATGACCTGGCGAAGACTCTAGGTCGCGTCCGCCCCGCGGTCAAACAGCCGTCCGTATCCCGGACACCCGCGGGGGCCCACCGGGAGGATTCCCGATGGGCCCCAACTCCCGCGTCACGCCCGGGTGGTGGCCTCCGACCAGTGCTTCAGCAGATCGCGCGCGGCGCCCGAGTCGATGGCCGCGGCGGTGCGCCGCATGGCCGTCCCGAGCTGCTCGGCGAGCGGCGCGTCGGTCTGGTCGAGCGCCACCAGCGCGGCCGCCGAGTTCAGCAGCACCGCGTCACGCACCGGCCCGTGCTCCCCGGCCAGCAGCCGGCGCGCGACCTCCGCGTTGTACGCCGGGTCCCCGCCGCGCAGCGCCTCGATGCCGACCGGCTCGATGCCGACCTCGCGCGGGTCGAAGGAGGTCTCGGTGACCGCGCCGTCCCGGACGACCCAGACCCGCGAGGTGGTGGTGATGGTCAGCTCGTCCAGCCCGTCGTCGCCCCGGAAGACCAGCGCACTGGCGCCGCGCCGCGCCAGCACCCCGGCGATCAGCCCGGCGAGTCGGGTGTCGAAGCAGCCGATGGCGTGCGAGGTCACCCGGGCCGGGTTGGTGAGCGGGCCGAGGATGTTGAAGGCGGTCGGCACTCCGAGCTCGCTGCGGGCCGGGCCCGCGTACCGCATCGACGGGTGGAAGGTGGCCGCGAAGCAGAAGGTGAGCCCGACCTCCTCGGCGACCTCGGCGACCCGGCGCGGCCGCAGGTTCAGGCTGATGCCCAGCTTCTCCAGCACGTCCGAGGAGCCGCTGGCCGAGGAGGCGGCCCGGTTGCCGTGCTTGACCACCTTGGCCCCGGCCGCCGCGGCGACGATCGCGGACATGGTGGAGATGTTGACGGTCTTGGCCCGGTCGCCGCCCGTGCCGACGATGTCCACCGCCGGGCCGGGGATGGTGAGCGGCTCGGCGTGCGAGTACATCGAGTCGACCAGGCCGGAGATCTCGTCGACCGTCTCGCCCTTGGCCCGCAGCGCCACCATGAAGCCGGCGATCTGGACCGGGGAGGCCTCCCCGCTCATGATCCGGTCCATCGCCCACTCGGTGGCCGCGCGGTCGAGGTCCTCCCCCCTCAGCAGCGCCGACAGGATGTCCGGCCAGGTGCGGACCACCTGCGCGGGCTCGCTACCGCCGTTCGCAGGGTGCACGTTCACCATGGCTGACTCCAGCTCTCGCTCCCCGCGGACGGGGAAGGACGTAGGGACGCCAGTCAGCCTATCGAGCGGCGGCGCCCGGGGCTCCGCCGTTCACCCTTCTTCTCTTGTCCTGAGACGCCGGAGTGAGACGCCGGGGCCGCGGCGGGACCGCTAGCTCGCGGCGGGCGCCCGCTTGGCCAGCCGGGCCCGCAGCAGCGTGGCGACGGCCTCGGCCAGCGCCACCGGGTCCACCGGCCGGGAGATCGCCGCGTCGGCCCGGCTCCAGGCCGCCAGCCAGGAGTCCTGCGGCCGGCCGATCAGCACCAGCAGCGGCGGGCACCCGTAGATCTCGTCCTTCAGCTGCCGGGCGAGCCCGAGCCCGCCGGCCGGCACCGCCTCGCCGTCCAGGACGCAGAGGTCGACGCCGCCCTTCTCCAGCGCCTTGAGCACCGCGGGGGTGGTCGCGCACTCCAGGTAGGACAGCTCCGGCAGGTCCTCCGCGGGCCGCCGGCCGAGAGCGGTCAGCACCTGCTCGCGGGTGGTGCGGTCGTGGCTGTAGACCAGAACGGTCAACGTCTCGTCGGTCGTGTACGCCATGGGCCTGCTCCCTCACGTGTGATCCGGACCACGTTCGCCTCTCCCCGGATGCTACTCCCGATCACCCGCCGCCGAGCCCTTCCCGGGAGATCCTTCTCGCGCCGCTCCGCCCGCGACTGGTCCGGGCGGAGCAGGGCGCGTCACCCCCGCCCGCGCGGACCACCCGTACGGCGGACAGGTGGCCTCTCCCCCTACTACGGACGGCCCCGCGGGCCCGGCGCGACACGCCGTCGGGGCCCGCGAAAGCGCCTCCGAGGAACCGTCAGAAAAGGGACACGCCGCTGCTCAGTGGGGGTGGGTGCGGTCCATCGGGTGCCAGGGGGGCATACCGCACGCACCGGACACTCCGAGGGACACCCCCCGGCGTGAAGACGGAATAAGGGACCGACATAATGTCCGTCGTGGCGACAGCAACAGCAGTAGAAACCGGGCACGCGCACGGATCGGTCAACCGGCCGAACATGGTCAGCGTCGGAACGATCGTCTGGCTCAGTTCCGAGTTGATGTTCTTCGCGGCCCTCTTCGCGATGTACTTCACGCTCCGCTCCGTCAAGGGGCCGGAGTTCTGGACCGAGAAGGCGCACGCCCTCAACGTGCCCTTCTCCTCGGTCAACACCACGATCCTGGTGCTCTCCTCGCTCACCTGCCAGCTCGGCGTCTTCGCTGCCGAGCGCGGGGACGTGAAGAAGCTCCGCTCGTGGTTCGTCCTGACCTTCGTGATGGGCGCGATCTTCATCGGCGGCCAGATCTTCGAGTACACCGAGCTGGTCAAGAAGGACGGCCTCTCGCTGTCCTCCGACCCGTACGGCACGGTGTTCTACCTGACCACCGGCTTCCACGGTCTGCACGTGACGGGTGGTCTGATCGCCTTCCTGCTGGTCCTGGGACGGACGTACGCAGCCAAGCGCTTCACGCACGAGCAGGCCACCGCCGCGATCGTGGTGTCGTACTACTGGCACTTCGTCGATGTCGTGTGGATCGGCCTGTTCGCGACCATCTACCTGATCAAGTAACCAGCTGATCAGGTCGCTGGCCACCGGCCTCGGGTCCCGCCCTCACCGGCGACGGCCCGATTTCGCCGGTGCCGACGCTCCCACCGACCGACCGCGCGCGCAGCCCTAGACAGGCAGCCTCGTGCCGGCCAGACCGGCCGCCGGGTGCACCCACCAGTCGACCAGATCCTGACACCGGGGTTATTCCGTGAAAAAGCTCTCCGCACGACGGCGCCACCCACTGGCGGCGCTGGTCGTCCTACTTCTCGCCCTGGCGGCAACCGGGGGGCTGTACGCCGCGTTCGCGCCCGCCGACAAGGCGCAGGCCGACGTCGCCGCGCAGTCGCTCGCGATCGACGAGGGCAAGAAGCTCTTCGCCGTGGGCTGCTCCTCCTGCCACGGCCTGAACGGCCAGGGCACCAGCGACGGTCCGAGCCTGGTCGGCGTCGGCTCCGCCGCGGTGGACTTCCAGGTGGGCACCGGCCGCATGCCGGCCCAGCAGCCCGGCGCCCAGGTGCCGCGCAAGCCGAACATCTACTCGCAGGCGGAGATCGACCAGCTCGCCGCCTTCGTCGCCTCGCTCGGCCCCGGTCCGGTGACGCCGACCGAGGAGCAGGTCACCTCGACCAACCCCGAGGACCTCTCCAAGGGCGGCGAGCTGTTCCGCACCAACTGCGCCCAGTGCCACAACTTCGCCGGCCAGGGCGGTGCCCTGACCCAGGGCAAGTACGCCCCGTCGCTGGAGGGCGTGGACGCCAAGCACATCTACGAGGCCATGCAGACCGGCCCGCAGAACATGCCGTCGTTCCCGGACAGCATCATGCCCGAGGAGCAGAAGAAGCAGATCGTGGCCTTCGTCCGCCACACCACCAACGATGAGCCCAACCCCGGCGGTCTCACGCTCGGCAGCCTCGGTCCGGTGACCGAGGGCCTGTTCGGCTGGATCTTCGGTCTCGGAGCGCTCATCGCGGTCGCGATCTGGGTCGCCGCCCACACCACCAAGGCCAAGAAGTCATGAGCCACGACATGTCAGAAGAGAAGCTCCCGGAGTCGCACGGCTCCACCGGGCACCACGAGGTGGCCGCCCACGGCGACCCGTTCGCCGACCCCGGTCTGCCGGCCCACGAGCCGCGCCGCACGGACATCGACGAGGTGGCCGCCAAGCGGGCCGAGCGTCAGGTGTCCCTGATGTTCGTCGCGTCGATGATCGCCACCATCGGCTTCATCGCCTCGTACGTGGCCATCGACCCGGACCAGATCGTCTACATCTGGCCGCTGGGCCACGTCAGCGCGATGAACTTCGCGCTCGGCATGACCCTGGGCGCGGCGCTGTTCCTCATCGGCGCGGGCGCGGTCCACTGGGCCCGCACCCTGATGTCGGACCACGAGATCCCGGCCGAGCGTCACCCGATCGAGGCCGACGACGAGGTCCGCGCCGACGTCATCGACCAGTTCAAGACCGGTGCCGCGGAGTCCGGCTTCGGCCGCCGCAAGATGATCCGCAACACCCTCATCGGGTCGATGGCGCTGGTCCCGCTCTCCGGCGTGGTCCTGCTCCGCGACCTGGGCCCGCTGCCCGAGGACAAGCTGCAGCACACCGGCTGGGACGAGGCCACCGAGGCCAAGCCGCTGCAGCTGATCAACATGAACACCAACCTGCCGATGAAGGCCGAGGACATCATCCAGGGGTCCCTGGTCTTCGCGATGCCCGAGGGCCTGACCACGCACTCCGAGGACTTCCAGGTACGCATCGCCAAGGACTCCCTGATGCTGGTGCGCATCGCGCCGGAGGACATCAAGGACGAGAAGTCCAAGGAGAAGGGTTTCGAGGGCATCCTCGCCTACTCCAAGATCTGCACCCACGTCGGCTGCCCGATCAGCCTGTACGAGCAGCAGACCCACCACGCGCTCTGCCCCTGCCACCAGTCGACCTTCGACCTGGCGGACGGCGCGCGCGTCATCTTCGGCCCGGCCGGCCACCCGCTGCCGCAGCTGAGGATCACCACTGACGAGAAGGGCTTCCTGGTCGCCCACGGCGACTTCGACGAAGCCGTCGGCCCGAGCTTCTGGGAGCGTGCTCGATGAGCAGTACGAGCAGCACCACCTCCGGCGCCGCCAAGCCCGGCAGCACGCGCGCCAAGCCCGCGAACAAGTGGGAGCAGGCCGCTGACTGGACGGACGGCCGGCTGGGGATCTACTCCCTCGCCAAGGCCAACCTGCGCAAGATCTTCCCGGACCACTGGTCCTTCATGCTGGGCGAGATCTGCCTCTACACCTTCGTCATCATCATCCTGACCGGCGTCTACCTGACGCTGTTCTTCAAGCCCTCGATGGGCGAGGTCATCTACGACGGCTCGTACGTGCCGCTCAAGGGCCTCCCGATGTCCGAGGCGTACGCCTCGACGGTCGACATCAGCTTCGAGGTGCGCGGCGGTCTGCTGGTCCGCCAGATCCACCACTGGGCCGCCCTGGTCTTCGTCGCGGCGATGATGGTGCACATGCTGCGCGTCTTCTTCACCGGCGCGTTCCGCAAGCCGCGCGAGATCAACTGGGTCTTCGGCTTCCTGCTGCTGGTCCTGGGCATGTTCGACGGCTTCTTCGGCTACTCGCTGCCGGACGACCTGCTCTCCGGTACCGGTATCCGGTTCATGGAAGGCGCGATCCTCGCCGTCCCGCTGATCGGCACCTACGTCCAGATGTTCCTGTTCGGCGGCGAGTTCCCCGGCCACGACATCGTGCCGCGGTTCTTCACCATCCACGTGCTGCTGATCCCGGGCATCATGCTCGGCCTGCTGGTGGCGCACCTGATCCTGGTCTTCTACCACAAGCACACCCAGTGGGCGGGCCCGGGCAAGACCGAGAAGAACGTCGTCGGCATGCCGCTGATGCCGGTCTACATGGCCAAGGCCGGTGGCTTCTTCTTCCTGGTGTTCGGCATCATCGCCGCCATCTCGGCGATCGCCACGATCAACCCGATCTGGTCGGTCGGCCCGTACCGCCCGGACCAGGTGTCCACCGACGCCCAGCCCGACTGGTACATGGGCTTCTCCGAGGGCCTGATCCGCGTCATGCCGGGCTGGGAGATCGGCCTGTGGGGCCACACCCTGAACCTGGGTGTCATGGTTCCGCTGGCGATCTTCCCGCTGGTGCTGGCCTCGATCGCGGCCTACCCGTTCATCGAGGGCTGGATCACCGGCGACAAGCGCGAGCACCACATCCTGGACCGCCCGCGCAACGCCCCGGTCCGCACCGCCCTGGGCGCCGCCTGGATCAGCCTCTACCTGCTCCTGCTGGTGGCCGGTGGCAACGACCTGTTCGCCACCCACCTGCACCTGTCGATCAACTCGGTCACCTACTTCGTCCGCGTCGGCTTCTTCGTCGTCCCGGTCGTGGTCTTCATCGTCACCAAGCGCTGGTGCCTCGGCCTCCAGCGCCGCGACAAGGAGAAGGTGCTGCACGGTCGCGAGACCGGCGTCATCAAGCGCCTGCCGCACGGCGAGTTCATCGAGGTGCACGCCCAGCTGCCGCAGAAGGACCTGCACGCGCTCACCGCGCACGAGCAGGTGGAGCCGTTCGAGCTGCCGGCCGAGACGGACGAGAACGGCGTGGCCCGCAAGGCCGGCGTCCTCAGCCGGACCCGGGCGAAGCTCTCCCGCGGCTTCTACGGCGAGGGCAGCCAGATCCCCAAGCCGACCTCCGAGGAGCACCACGAGATCACCAGCGGCCACGGCCACCACTGATCCCGTACGCGTCCCCGCGTCGCACCCGAGGGCCGCTGACCAGAGTTCTTCTGGTCGGCGGCCCTCGGGCTTTGCCGTACCCGTGTCCCCCTGTCCGCAGCGAACGTCAGGAGCCCACCGTGCAGCTGTCCGTCGACCCGGCCTCCGCCACTCCCCCGTACGAGCAGATCCGCGCCCAGATCGCCGAGCAGGCCCGCAGCGGCGAGCTGGCCACCGGGCTGCGGCTGCCCACCGTCCGCGCGCTGGCCGAGCGGCTCGGGCTGGCCGCCGGGACGGTCGCCCGCGCCTACCGGGAGCTGGAGGCGGACGGGGTGGTGGAGACGCACGGCCGGCGCGGCACCCTGATCGCCGCGGTCGGCGACTCCGCGCACCGGCTGGCCGCCGCGGCCGCCGCCGAGTACGCCGAGCGGGCCCGGCGGCTCGGGGTGTCCCCGGCGGACGCCCTGGCGGCCGTGGACGGCGCGCTGCGGGTGGCGTACCGGGACGGGCCCGCGGCGGGCTGAGCGGCCCTCAGAGCTGCGGGGCGATCATCCCGGTGGCGGGCGCCCGGGTCACCGGGGCGGTCGTGTCGACGGGGGCGCCGAGGGCGCTGTGCCCGACCCACTCGCTCCAGGCGATGTTCCAGTCCCCGAAGCCGTTGCCGAACGGCTCCATGGGCTTGCCGAGGCTGTTCACCACCGTCACCAGGTCCCCCACCCGGGTGTTCTGGTAGAACCAGCGGGCGTTCTCGGTGCTCATCCCGGTACAGCCGTGGCTGACGTTCTCCACGCCCTGGGAGCCCACCGACCAGGGCGCGGCGTGCACGTACTCGCCGCTCCAGGTCACCCGGGTGGCCCACTCGACGTCGAGGTCGTAGGCCTCCTGGCTGCCCGCCGCTATGCCGATCGTCTCGCCGCTCATCCGGACCTTGCGCTCCTGGCCCAGCACCACCTTGACGCCGTTGCGGGTGTCGAAGCCGGGCTTGCCGGTGGTCACCGGCATCGTGCGGACCGCCCGGCCGTCGCGCTTGAGGGTCAGCTCGTGCGCGGCCGCGTCCACCACCGTCTCGACGCGCTGGCCGATCCGCAGGGTTAGGGCGACGCGGTCGCCGCCGTACAGGCCGTCGGAGATCCGGCTGCCGGTGGCCTCGAAGGCCAGGCTGACGGCGGTGCCGTTGGGCCAGTACTCCTGGGGGCGGAAGTGCAGGTTCTTGTCGTCCACCCAGTACCAGCCGCCGGTGACGGCGGGCTGCGAGGTCACCGTCAGCGCGCGCTCCACCTCCTGGCGGGCCTGCGGGTCCTTGACGGCCTCGGAGAGCTGCACGGTGAGCGGCTGGCCCACGCCGTAGACGCCGCTGCCGGAGGAGTCCGGGCCGAGCTTGGCGGTCAGCAGGTGCTGGGCGGCCAGGGTGGAGAAGCCGGCGGTCGTCTCGCCTCGGCCGCCGCTGCCGTCGTCGGCGGCGATCCGCACGGTGTAGGCGGTGCCGGCCTTGAGCCGGCCGGTGGTCTGCCAGCTGCGCTGGTCCTCCGAGAGCCTTCCGGCGACCACCCGCCCGTCCGGGCCGACCACGGTGACGTCGGTCAGCCGGCTGCCCGGCTCGGCGGTCACCGTGAGCGGCTGGGACGGGTCCGCCCGCTCGGTGGCGGACAGGCGCACCAGCTCGGCGGCGTCGACCTTGCGGACCGCCTCGGCGACCTCCTCGCCGCCGGAGGTGCAGCCGGCCAGCGGGACCAGTACGACGAGGGCCAGCGTGATGCCGAGACCCGCGATTCCGCGTCTGTCGGCCATGACCGCCTCCCGGGGTTTCGCACGATTGGTCAGATCGTAGGAACCGCCTCCGGTGGAGCGACAACCGAACGGGGCGCTGTTGGGCCGGCAGGGTGAGGCCGTCACTCCGGGGACGCAACAGGGCCGGGCATCCCGTGCGGGATGCCCGGCCCTGTGCGAGGGAGCCAGCGCCTACTGGTTCTGGTTCTCGCCCCGGTAGAACTCGAAGACCCAGCCGAACAGGCCGATCAGGATGATCGGGAGCGACCAGAACATCAGCCACCAGCCGAAGATCACACCGAGGAAGGCGAGCGCGCCGCCGACCGCGAGCGAGAGCGGCTGCCAGCTGTGCGGGGCGAAGAAGCCCAGCTCGCCGGAGTCGTCCGCGACCTCGGCCTCGGGGTTGTCACCCGCGCCGCTGTCCACCCGGCGGGCGGTGAAGGCGAGGTAGTAGCCGATGAACGCGCAGAGCGCGAAGGCGAGGAACAGCGCGGTGGTGCCGGCTGCCTCGATGCCGTGGTCGGAGTTGTTGGTCCACAGGCCGTAGGTGACGGCCATGGCCAGCACGAAGACCGACAGGCCCAGGAAGATCTTGCCCTGTTCCTTCATCAGACGTCACCCTCCTTCTTGCCCTTGCCCAGCTGCGGGGCGTCGTACTTCGCCGGGGTCACACCGGCGAGGTGCTTGGCCGGCTCGCCGTGGTTCTCCAGGTAGTCCAGCGCGGCGATCTCCGGGTAGTGGAGGTCGAAGGCCGGGGATTCGGAGCGGATCCGGGGCAGGGTGAGGAAGTTGTGCCGCGGCGGCGGGCAGGAGGTCGCCCACTCCAGCGAACGGCCGTAGCCCCACGGGTCGTCGACCTCGACCTTCTCGCCGTACTTCGCCGTCTTCCACACGTTGTAGAGGAACGGCAGGATCGACAGGCCGAGCAGGAACGAGCCGATGGTCGAGACGGTGTTCAGGGTGGTGAACCCGTCGGCGGCCAGGTAGTCCGCGTAGCGGCGGGGCATGCCCTCCGCGCCGAGCCAGTGCTGCACCAGGAAGGTGGTGTGGAAGCCGAAGAACAGCGTCCAGAAGGTGACCTTGCCGAGGCGCTCGTCGAGCATCTTGCCGGTCATCTTCGGCCACCAGAAGTGGAAGCCGGCGAACATCGCGAAGACGACGGTGCCGAAGACCACGTAGTGGAAGTGGGCGACGACGAAGTACGAGTCCGAGACGTGGAAGTCGATCGGCGGGGAGGCCAGCAGGACACCGGTCAGACCACCGAAGAGGAAGGTGACCAGGAAGCCGACCGTCCAGAGCATCGGGGTCTCGAAGCTCAGCGAGCCCTTCCACATGGTGCCGACCCAGTTGAAGAACTTCACACCGGTCGGGACGGCGATGAGGAAGGTCATGAAGGAGAAGAACGGCAGTAGGACCTGTCCGGTGACGTACATGTGGTGGGCCCACACCGTCACGGACAGACCGGCGATCGCGATGGTGGCCGCGATCAGGCCGGAGTAGCCGAACATCGGCTTGCGGCTGAAGACCGGGATGATCTCCGACACGATGCCGAAGAACGGCAGCGCGATGATGTACACCTCGGGGTGGCCGAAGAACCAGAACAGGTGCTGCCAGAGCAGCGCGCCACCGTTGGCCGGGTCGAAGACGTGCGCCCCGAACTTGCGGTCCGCCTCCAGGGCGAACAGCGCGGCGGCCAGCACCGGGAAGGCCAGCAGGACCAGCACGGCGGTCAGCAGGACGTTCCAGACGAAGATCGACATCCGGAACATCGTCATGCCGGGCGCGCGCATGCAGATGATCGTGGTGATGAAGTTGACCGCACCGAGGATCGTGCCGAAGCCGGAGAAGGCCAGACCCATGATCCACATGTCCGCGCCGATGCCCGGCGAGCGGACCGCGTCCGAGAGCGGCGCGTAGGCGAACCAGCCGAAGTCGGCGGCGCCCTGCGGGGTGAGGAAGCCGGCCACGGCGATCAGCGAGCCGAACAGGTACAGCCAGTAGGCGAACATGTTCAGCCGCGGGAACGCGACGTCCGGCGCGCCGATCTGCAGCGGCATGATCCAGTTCGCGAAACCGGCGAACAGCGGCGTCGCGAACATCAGCAGCATAACCGTGCCGTGCATCGTGAACGCCTGGTTGAACTGCTCGTTCGACAGGATCTGGGTCCCGGGACGAGCCAGCTCGGCGCGCATGACCAGGGCGAGGATGCCGCCGATCAGGAAGAAGGCGAACGACGTGCCCAGGTACAGCGTGCCGATCGTCTTGTGGTCAGTGGTGGTGAGCCACTTGATGATGGTGGAACCCGGCTTCCGGGTCCGCTGCGCCCCGACCGTGACGGCCCCGGCGCCCCCGCCGGCCGCGGCGGGCTCGTTGAGGATGGTCACTTCTCTTCACTTCCCATGGTCGTGATGCCGGAGGGCACCGCGCCGGTCTGACCCTTGGCCCGCAGGTCCTTCAGGTGCTGGTCGTACTCGGCACGGTCGACGACCTTCACGTTGAACAGCATGCGCGAGTGGTCGACGCCGCAGAGCTCGGCGCACTTGCCCATGTACTCACCCTTGACGGTCGGGGTGACCTCGAACTTGTTGACCACACCCGGCACGACGTCCATCTTCATCATGAAGCTGATGGGCCAGAAGTCGTGGATCACGTCACGAGAGGTGAGGCGGAACTGCACCGTCTCGTCGACCGGCAGGTACAGCGTCGGCGGCTCGCCGGGGGTACCCACCTCGTACGCGGCCTCCTGGTTGGCCGGGTCCGGGTTCTCGGTGTTCTCGTAGTTGAACGCCCAGCTCCACTGGAAGCCCACCACGTTGACGGTGTGCTGCGGCTTCTCGGAGACGGCGATCAGCTTCGACTCGTCGCGGGCGACGAAGTAGAAGAGGACCGACACGATGATGATCGGGACCGCGGTGTAGAGCGCCTCGATGGGCACGTTGTACCGGGTCTGCGGGGGGACCTGCACACCGGTGCGGCTGCGCCGGTGGAAGATCACGCTCCAGATGATCAGACCCCACATCAGTACGCCGACCACCAGCGCCGCGATCCAGGAGCCCTGCCACATGTGGAGGACCATCGGCCCTTCCTTGGTGACGGGGCTCGGGAGGCCAAGCCTGGGGAGGTCGTTGGCCGAGCAGCCGGTGGCGGTCGCGATGACGAGGCCCAGTGCCAGCGCCTGAGGCAGCTTCCGCCGCATCGTGCGCCGCGGCGAGCGGTCGGAGCCGTTGGGACTCACGTAGCGCCTTCCCGAAGTCTCGCCCGCCTTCGCGTCGCCCCGGGGAGGCTTCCCCTCCTCGGCGACCCGTCCACGGGCACGGTTTGAATGCTTATGCGGGCCAAACCCTACTCCAGCCTTATGCGCTGCTGACGGGCAGGTCCCGGTAACGCGCCGCCCGAGCACCCGATCAGGCCCGGCAGGGGCTGCGCCGCAGGTCATCCTAGGCATTCGGGGTCCGTACGCCCGATCGGGGGATGACCTCGAACAACCTGCGTGACGCCCCGTCGGACGCGGACGATCCGGACATTCGGGGTGATCGACTGACGGTCGGTGAGCCCCCGTCGGAGCCCGGAACGCACCCGGGAGTGTCGTTAAATGTCAGCGTGTACTTCGATGTGGCCTCCACCGCACCACTCCACCCCGTCGCCCGGCAGGCGCTGACCGCCGCCCTCGACGAGGGATGGGCCGACCCGGCCCGGCTCTACCGCTCCGGGCGGCAGGCCCGGATGCTGCTCGACGCGGCCCGGGAGACCGTGGCCGAGGTGCTCGGCTGCCGGGCCGACGAGATCTCCTTCACCGCCAGCGGCACCCAGGCCGTCCAGCTCGGGATGCTGGGCGCGCTGCACGGCAACCGGCGGCGCGGCCGGCACCTGGTGCACTCCGCCGTCGAGCACTCCAGCGTGCTGCACACCGCGGACCGGCACCAGGGCGCGGGCGGCGAGGTCACCGCGGTGCCGGTGGACCGGCACGGCCGGGCCGACCCGGCGGCGTTCGCGGCGGCGCTGCGGCCGGACACCGCGCTCGCCGTGCTGCAGTCCGCCAACCACGAGGTGGGCACGGTGCAGCCGGTCGCCGAGACGGCCGCGCGCTGCGGGGACGTGCCGCTGCTGGTGGACGCCGCGCAGAGCGCCGGGCGGGTGGACGTGCCGGCCGGCTGGTCGCTGCTGGCCGCCAGTGCGCACAAGTGGGGCGGGCCGGCCGGGGTCGGGGTGCTCGCGGTGCGCAAGGGCGTGCGGTACGCCTCGCCGCTGCCCGCCGACGAGCGCGAGGGCGGCCGGGTGCCGGGGTACGTCAACGTCCCGGCGATCGTCGCGGCGGCGGCCTCGCTGCGGGCGGTGCGGGCCGAGGCGGCGCGGGAGAACGCCCGGCTGCACGAGCTGGTCGAGCGGATCCGGGCCCGGGTGCCGCGGCTGGTGCCCGCGGTCGAGGTGGTCGGCGACCCGGTGCGGCGGCTGCCGCACCTCGTCACCTTCTCCTGCCTGTACGTGGACGGCGAGGTGCTGCTGGGCGAGCTGGACCGGGCCGGGTTCGCCGTCTCCTCCGGCTCCTCGTGCACCTCCTCCACGCTGACCCCGAGCCATGTGCTGGCCGCGATGGGCGTGCTCACCGAGGGCAACGTCCGGGTCTCGCTGCCGTTCGGCACCGCCGAGGCGGACGTCGAGCGGTTCCTGGCCGTCCTGCCGGAGGTGGTGGCCGGCGTCCGCGCCCCGCTGGGGCTGGACCTGGCGCCGCCGGCCGGCGGGGAGGGCCTCCCGGCCGCCGGGCCACGGGAGGGTGCCGGCGCCGGGTCGGAGCACCCGGAGACGAGCGGGCCAATCACCGACCCGCTCGTCCTGGACGCCCTCGGCAAGCGCTGCCCGCTGCCGGTGATCGAGCTGGCGAAGCGGATCGGCGAGGTGCCGGTGGGCGGGACGGTCGTGGTGCTGGCCGACGACGAGGCCGCCCGGCTGGACGTGCCGGCCTGGTGCGGGATGCGCGGCCAGGAGTACCTGGGCGAGGCCCCGGCCGCCGAGTACGGCGGCGACCGGGGTTCGGCCTACCTGGTGCGGCGGGTCAGTTGACCAGGTGCGCGCGGACCTCGGCGCCGGCCTCGTCGCCGTAGGCGGCGACGAAGCGCTGCAGGAAGTCGTGCGGGCGCAGCTCGTACTCCTGGGTGCCGACGGTCTCGATCACCAAGGTGGCGAGCATGCAGCCGAGCTGGGCGGAGCGCTCCAGCTCCAGGTCCCAGGAGAGGCCGGCCAGGAAGCCGGCGCGGAAGGCGTCGCCGACACCGGTCGGGTCCACCTTGGCGTTCTCGGGGGCGCAGCCGACCAGCACCGGGGACTCGCCCTTGCGGTCGATCCGGACGCCCTTGCTGCCCAGGGTGGTGATCCGGGTGCCGACCCGGGTGAGGATCTCCTCGGAGTCCCAGCCGGTCTTGGACTCGATCAGCGCGGCCTCGTACTCGTTGGTGAAGAGGTACGCGGCGCCGTCGACGATCTGGCGGATGTCGTGGCCGTCGAGCCGGGCCAGCTGCTGGGAGGGGTCGGCGGCGAAGGCGTAGCCGCGGGTGCGGCACTCCTGGGTGTGGCGGACCATCGCCTGCGGGTCGTCGGCGCCGATCAGCACCAGGTCGAGGCCGCCGACGCGGTCGGCGATCGGCTCCAGCTCGATGTTGCGGGCCTCGGCCATGGCGCCGGTGTAGAACGAGGCGATCTGGTTGTGGTCCTCGTCCGTGGTGCACATGAAGCGCGCGGTGTGCCGGGTCTCGGAGATGTGGACCGAGCGGCAGTCCACGTTGTTGCGCTCCAGCCAGCTGCGGTACTCCGCGAAGTCCGCGCCGGCCGCGCCGACCAGGACCGGGCGCAGGCCCAGCACTCCCATGCCGAAGGCGATGTTCGGCGCGACGCCGCCGCGGCGGATGTCGAGGGTGTCGACCAGGAAGGACAGCGACACGGTGTGCAGCTGCTCGGCGACCAGCTGGTCGGCGAACCGGCCGGGGAAGGTCATCAGGTGGTCGGTCGCGATCGAGCCGGCGACGGCGATACGCACGGGGTCTCCTCAGGATGGCGGCGGGGCCATGGGACAACGGGTGGAACCCACCCACGGTACCCGGCGGGGGCGGGGCGCCAGCAAGACAGCGGGGCGCCGCTCCCCCGTCCGCTGTCACCCGTCGGCCCCGAACGTGTACTACCAAGGGGTAGCCCTGGTGGGCTCCGGTCCGCCCGGCCTAGGGTCGCAGGAAGGGGCCTTCCCGGCCCCGCCCAGGCCGTGGCGCCGCTGCCGCGGCACCGGTGGATCGGAGTTGATGGCCGATGATGCCCAGTCACCACCCCCTGCGGGTTCCGCCCGCCCCGGTCGGCGACGCGGACGGCGAGTCGTTGGACGCGCTGGTGGACTCCTCGCGCCGGCTGCGGCGGTTCTGGCCGCTGCTGGCGACCGGCCAGCCGGACAGCGCGCCGGTCCGGTCCGGGTTCCGCGTCCCCTCCGGGGCGCAGCGGCTGGTCGCGGCGATGCCCGAGTACGGCCCCTGAGCCGCAGCTCCCCGGTCCATGGGCCGGGGGCGGCGGGTGGACGGGAACCGGAATCGTCCGGCGCACGTCACATCCGCGCGGTGCGGCCGGTACGGCGCGCCGCTGAACCCTCGGGAGGATGTGCAGATGGATCTGGAGACCATGCCCCGGCGTTCCGGCCGGGTGCGCGCGACGGCCCTGGCGGGCCTGGCGCTGGCGGTGGTGGCCGTCCTGGCCGGGTGCGGCAGCGGGACGAAGGCCGGTGCGGACGCGGTGCCCGCCGGCGCGGAGCCGACGCCGAGCGCGTCCGGCTCCCCCGGGGCGGCCACCGGCGCCGGCCAGGCCACGGCATCCGTCCCGTCCGCCCCGGCTTCGGTGACGCCGCCGCCGTCCGACCCGTCGGCCACCGCGCCCGACCCGCGGCCGGCCACTCCGGGCGCGGCCACCAGGGCCCCGGTCCCGGCCCTGACCCCGACCCCGGCGCCCACTCCCCCGGGCGCGGGCGGCAACGGCATCGCGGTGGGCGAGCCGGCGCCGAACGGGTCCGGGAACGGCTCGGCGGTACACCCGGCGGTGACCTACCGGGCGGACGGCAGCCACTTGACGGTCTGGTTCTACGGCGGGGTCTGCGAGCGGTACGCGCTCAAGGCGGACGAGTCCAAGCCGGGCCGGGTGGACATCCGGGTGACCACGGCGGCGCCGGTGCCGGCCGGGCAGGACTGCATCGCGGTGGCAGAGCGGCAGACGGTGGCGGCCGACCTGAAGCAGCCGTTGCAGGGCCGGGCGGTGACCGACCTGGCGACCGGCCGGGAGGTGCCGCTGGAGGCGGACCCGCAGATCGGCCCCGACCCGGCGGCCCCGGACATCCCGGGCGCCCCGTGACGCCGTGACCGGTGCCCGGACACGACGAAGGCGGCCCCGGGAAGATCCGGGGCCGCCTTCGCGTCAGGCCGTTAGCTGAACGAGTCGCCGCAGGCGCAGGAGCCGGTGGCGTTCGGGTTGTCGATCGTGAAGCCCTGCTTCTCGATGGTGTCGACGAAGTCGACGGTGGCGCCGCCCAGGTACGGGGCGCTCATCCGGTCGGTGACGACCTTGACGCCGTCGAAGTCCTTGAGCACATCGCCGTCGAGCGAGCGCTCGTCGAAGAACAGCTGGTAACGCAGGCCGGAGCAGCCGCCGGGCTGGACGGCAACCCGCAGCGCGAGGTCGTCCCGGCCTTCCTGCTCCAGCAGGGCCTTGACCTTGCCTGCGGCGGCATCGGTGAGGAGGATGCCACTCTCGACAGTGGTCTCGTCCTGGACGGTCATCTGCTTTCTCCCGGTCTTGGCGACGGTCTACCGCCAGTACCAACCGATGGCCGCCCGGTTTCATTTCCCGGGACGGCACGTTGTTCTCGGAGGCCTCGTGGCGGCGGGTTTCCGTGGGCCGGGCGTGCACCCGCTCCCCATACGCTCCCCATGCTCGCACACCGGCGGACCCCGGTCACCGCCCGAGCGGACCGATCGGGGGGAACCGGCCACGTGGCGGCGCCCCGACGGCCAGGATGGTGGGCATGATCCTGCGCCCGGTCCAGGACACCGCCGCCGACGCGGAGGCCGTCCAGCTCCTCGCCCGCGCCGCCTGCGGCTCCCCCGCCGCCGCGGACCGGCCGCCGGTCCACCAGCGGGCCCGGACGAGGCACCTGGCGCGCACCGATCCGCAGGGCTGCTGGCTGGCCGAACAGGACGGCGAGCCGGTCGGCGCGGTGCTCTCGCTGCGCCGCGAGGGCGTCTGGGTGCTGGCGCTGCTGGCGGTGGCCCCGCGGGCGCAGGGCAAGGGGCTGGGCCGGCTGCTGCTGGAGCGGGCCGCCGCGCACGGGCGCGGCTGCCTGCGCGGGATGCTGCGCGCGCCGTCCTCCCCGGCGGCCGTGCGCCGCTTCCGGCTCGCCGGGTTCACGCTGTACCCGGCGATGCGGCTGACCGGGCGGGTGGACCGGGCCGGACTGGTCGATCCCGGGGACATCCCGGTGCACCCGGGCGGCGCCGCCCAGCTCCACCTGCTGGACTCGGTGGACCGGCGGCTGCGCGGCTCCGCGCACGGGCCGGACCACGGGCTGCTGCTGGCCCACTGCGAGGAGCTGCTGATCGCGGACGCGCTGGCGGGCAGCGGCTACTGCTACCGGGACGGCGGTGAGGTGCGGCTGCTGGCGGCCACCTCGAAGCGGATCGCCACCCGGCTGCTGCGCGAGGCGCTGGCCCGGGTTCCGGAGGGCGTCGAGGCCCGGGTGGAGTGCCTGACCGCGGAGCAGGAGTGGGCGCTGGACGTCGGTCTCGAGGTGGGGCTGGCCGTGGAGAGCGGGGGCTTCGTGGGGCTGCGCGGGATGCGCCCGCCGGCGCCGTACGTGCCGGATCCGGCGCTGCTGTGACGAACGGCGGACCCCCGCCGGGCCGGGGCCGGGCGGGGGTCCGTCGGTGCGTGCGGCACGCCGTGGTCACGCCATGGTGTCGAGGATCTCCCGGACCATCTCCATGGTGGTGCCCGGGTGCAGGAAGGCGAAGCGGGCGACCGTCTCGCCGTCCCAGCCGGTGGGGGTGACGAAGCCGATCTGGTCCGCGAGCAGCTGCTGCGACCAGCGGTAGTAGTCGTCGTTCGTCCAGCCCTTGCGCTTGAAGCAGACCGCGGAGAGCTGCGGGTCGACCAGCAGCTCCAGGTGGTCGGTGTCGCGGATCAGCCGCGCGGTCTCGCGGGCGAGCGTGAGGCCGGCCTCGATGGCGTCGGTGTACGCCTGGACGCCGTGCACGGCGAGCGAGAACCAGAGCGGCAGGCCGCGGGCGCGCCGGGTCAGGTGGTAGGCGTAGTCGGTGGGGTTCCACTCGTCGCCCTCGGTGTGCAGGACGTCCAGGTAGGAGGCGTCCTGGGTGTGCACGGCGCGGGCGAGCTGGGGGTTGCGGTAGATCAGCGCGGCGCAGTCGAACGGCGCGAAGAGCCACTTGTGCGGGTCGACGACGAAGGAGTCGGCGTGCTCGATGCCGTTGTAGCGCTCCCGGACGGAGGGGGCGAACAGGCCCGCGCCGCCGTAGGCGCCGTCCACGTGGAACCAGAGGCCGCGCTCGCGGGCGACCTCGGCCAGGCCCTGGAGGTCGTCGACGATGCCCTCGTTGGTGGTGCCGGCGGTGCCGACGACGGCGATCACGGTCTCCGGGTTCGGGTCGGCGGCCAGGGCGGCGCGCAGTGCCTCGCCGGTGAACCGCCGGTCGACGGTCGGCACCTTGAACGCCTCGACGCCGATGATGTTGAAGGTGTTCTTGACCGAGGAGTGCACCTGGTCGGCGACGGCGATCCGCAGCCGGGCCTCCGGCCCGACGCCCAGGCGGCGGCGGGCGGTGTCGCGGGCGACCACCAGGGCGGAGAGGTTGCCGGCCGAGCCGCCGGAGACGAAGGTGCCGCCGGCCGAGTCGGGCATGCCCGCGCGGTCCGCCATCAGGCGCAGCACCTGGTTCTCGGCGGCGATCGCGCCGGCCGCCTCCAGCCAGGAGATGCCCTGGAGGGAGGCGCAGGAGACGACCATGTCGAAGAGCAGCGCGGCCTTGGTGGGGGCGCACGGGATGAAGGAGAGGTAGCGCGGGCTGTCGGCGGAGATCACCGCGCGGGAGAGCTCGTGGTCGTAGAGCTTGAGCACGTCGGCCGCGTTGTTGCCGTCCTGGTTGAGCAGGCCGGACAGCTGGGCGCGCAGGTGCTCGCCGTCACCGGGGTGGTCGAGCGGGACCGGGTCGTACTGCAGCCGCTCGCGCATGTAGTCGAAAACCAGGTCGACCAGGTCGCTGTCGGGCCGGTGCATGCGGTCGGGGGCTGCGGACACGGGGGTCCCTCTCGGCTGTGGGGTGTCGGGGAGGGTCCGGCGGCACGGGGGTCGCCACCGCACGGCCGGACGTGATCAGCGTAGGCAGCGACGGGCCCGCTCCGCGCGTCGGAACGCGGCTGGTCAGGCAGCTTTCGGGCGTCTTCGGCGGGCGGCGCGCAGGATTCCTGCGCGGGCCCCGGAGGAGGTCAGCCGATGAGCTGGGAGAGGACCACGGAGGAGCGGCTGCGCTGGACGCCGGGCTCGCGGCGGATCCGCTCGATGACCGCCTCCAGGTGCCGCATGTCGGCGGCCCGCAGGTGGACCAGCGCGTCCGGGTCGCCGGTGACCGTCCAGGCGGCGACCACCTCGGGGAACTGGCGCAGGCTGGCGAGGATCTCCTCGGGGGCGGTCCGCTCGCGGCAGTAGACCTCGACGAAGGCCTCGGTCTGCCAGCCGAGCACCGAGGGGTCGAGCACCACGGTGAAGCCGCGGACCACCCCGCGCGCCCGCAGCCGGTCGATCCGGCGGCGCACGGCGGTGGCGGAGAGGTTCACCTGGAGGCCGATCTCCGCGTAGGAGGCGCGGCCGTCCCCGGCCAGCCGGGCGAGGAGGAGGCGGTCGGTCTCGTCCAGGGAGGCCCCGACCGTCTCGTGCGCTCGGCTGCTGCTCATCGGTGCGGGGCTCCACGGGTCGTGCGGCGTCGGGAACGGCGGCGGGACGGCGGCGGCCCGCCGAAACGGTTCGGCAACCATTCTGGCGGATGTCAGGAGTGAGTCCACCGCTGACGGATGACGCAGGGGGCGTCCGCGCGTCCGCCGGCGGTCAGTCCACGAGCAGGACGATCTTGCCCCGGGTCCGGCCCTCCGCGCTGAGCGCCTGCGCCGAGGCGGCCTGGGCGAGCGGGAAGGTGGAGGCGACCGTCACGGTCAGCCGCCCGTCGTCGGCGAGCGCGGCCAGCTCGGCCAGCCCGGCGGCGTCCGGACGGACCCAGACGTACCGGCCGCCGCGCGCCCTGACGCCGAAGTCGGCGACCGAGGCGATCCGCGCCGGATCGGCGACCAGAGCGGCCGAGACCTCGACGGCGTCTCCGCCGACCAGGTCCACCGCGGCGTCCACGCCCCGCGGGGCGAGCGCCCGGACCCGGTCGGCCAGGCCCTCGCCGTGCCGGACCGGCTCGGCGCCCAGGGAGCGCAGGTAGTCGTGGTTGCGCTCGCCGGCGGTGCCGATCACCCGGGCGCCGAAGGCCCTGGCGAGCTGGACGGCCAGGTGCCCGACCCCGCCGGCGGCGGCGTGCACCAGGACGGTGTCCCCGGCGCCGGCGCCCACCGCCCGCAGCGCCTGGAGGGCGGTGAGCCCGGCCAGCGGCAGCCCGCCGGCCTGCGCCCAGTCCAGCGCGGCCGGCTTGCGGGCCAGGGTGCGGACCGGCGCGGCGACCAGCTCGGCGTAGGTGCCGTGCTCGACCGCGTCCTTGCGGACGTAGCCGTAGACCTCGTCGCCGGGGGCGAACTCGGTGACCCCGCCGCCCACCGCGCGGACCACCCCCGCCGCGTCCCAGCCCATCACCAGCGGGAAGTGCGCGTCGAGCAGGCCGTCCAGCCGGCCCTCCCGCACCTTCCAGTCGACCGGGTTCACCCCGGCCGCCCTGACCTGCACCAGGACCGAGTCCGGACCGACCTTCGGATCGGGCAGGTCGGTGTACTCGACCACCTCGGGGCCGCCGTAGCGGTGGATCGCGATTGCCTTCATGCCACCAGCGAAACCCGGACGGGTCGGGATCTCGATTCGGCCACGCCGTCGGCGCGTGGGAAGGCTCCGAACCGGCGAGCGGTTCTCGTCACATCGACAGGATGGCCATCGTCACTCTGACGCTAACCGGTTATCATAGATTGCGTCAGATAGACGAAAAGGCTGCACCGCTTGATCGGCCGCACAGAAGGGCACCCGCCCGTGACCACCACCATCACCGAGACCTACGGCGTCGACCCCACCCCGACGCCGCTCGCTCTGCTGCTGCTCGGCCGCGAGGCCGACCCGAACAGCGAGCGCGGCGTCGAGTGCCCCGGCGACCTCCCCCCGGCCTCCGACCCGGACCTCGTCGAGCGCGCCCGGGCGGCCAAGGCCGCGCTGGGCGACCGCGTCTTCATCCTGGGCCACCACTACCAGCGCGACGAGGTGATCGAGTTCGCCGACGTCACCGGCGACTCCTTCAAGCTCGCCCGCGACGCGGCGGCCCGCCCGGAGGCCGAGTACATCGTCTTCTGCGGTGTGCACTTCATGGCCGAGTCGGCCGACATCCTCACCGGCGACGCCCAGCAGGTCGTGCTGCCGGACCTCGCCGCCGGCTGTTCGATGGCCGACATGGCCACCGCCGAGCAGGTCGCCGAGTGCTGGGACGTGCTGACCGACGCCGGCATAGCCGACGTCACCGTCCCGGTGTCGTACATGAACTCCTCCGCCGACATCAAGGCCTTCACCGGCCGGCACGGCGGCACCATCTGCACCTCCTCCAACGCCAAGCGGGCGCTGGAGTGGGCCTTCGAGCAGGGGCAGAAGGTGCTCTTCCTGCCGGACCAGCACCTGGGCCGCAACACCGCGGTGCGGGACATGGGCCTCTCGCTGGACGACTGCGTCGTCTACAACCCGCACAAGCCGAACGGCGGCCTGACCGCCGAGCAGCTGCGGGACGCGAAGATGATCCTCTGGCGCGGCCACTGCTCGGTGCACGGCCGGTTCACCCTGGACTCGGTGAACGACGTGCGCGAGCGGATCCCCGGCGTCACCGTCCTGGTGCACCCGGAGTGCCGGCACGAGGTCGTCGCGGCCGCCGACATGGTGGGCTCGACCGAGTACATCATCAAGGCGCTGGACGCCGCCGAGCCCGGCTCGAAGTGGGCCATCGGCACCGAGCTGAACCTGGTCCGCCGGCTCGCCAAGGCCCACCCGGACAAGGAGATCGTCTTCCTGGACCGGGCGGTCTGCTTCTGCTCCACCATGAACCGGATCGACCTGCCGCACCTGGTCTGGGCGCTGGAGTCGCTGGTCGAGGGCCGGGTGCCGAACGTGATCAGCGTCGACCCGGAGACCGAGAAGCACGCCAAGGCGGCGCTGGACCGGATGCTGGCCCTGCCGTAGCGGTCCCGCCGCACGGGCGGCACGGACGAAGGGCGGGCCCCCTCCCCGGTGGGAGGGGGCCCGCCCCTGTGTCTGGCCGAGACGGCGACTACTCGGGAACGCCCGGGATGAGGCCGTCACCCTCGGCCCGCAGCAGCTCGCGGACCTCGTCGATGCTGGCCTCGGCGTCCGGCAGGATCAGGTCGGACGGCTCCAGGGAGTCGACCGGCAGCGGGGTGCCGAACGTCTTGACGGCCGCCAGCAGCTCGCCGAGCGCCCCGCGGAAGTGTTCCTCGTCCCCCGATTCCAGTGCGGTGAGGAGCTCCTCGTCGAGCTCGTTGAGCCGGTTGAGGTGGGACTCGCCCACCTCGAACTGCCCCTCACCCATGACCCTCATGATCATGCCGTGCGTCTCCCTGTTCCTCGGGGATGCCCCGGAAGTGCTCCGGGGCGGAGCTCAGGTCACTTGTTGTAGTTGATCCGCGGGGTGTCCTGCTGCTGCGGCGGCGCGGCGTCCTGCTGGCGGCCCTGCTCGATCGCCTGCGGGCCGGAGGCCGGGGAGCCGCCGGTGAGCTCGGCCTTCATCCGGGCCAGCTCCAGCTCGACGTCGGAACCGCCGGCCACCCGCTCCAGCTCGGCCTCGATGTCGTCCTTGCGGCCGAGACCGCTGGCGTCGTCGAGCGCGCCGGAAGCCAGCAGCTCGTCGATCGCACCGGCCCGGGCCTGCATCTGCGCGGTCTTGTCCTCGGCCCGCTGGATCGCGAGACCGACGTCGCCCATCTCCTCCGAGATGCCGGAGAAGGACTCGGCGATCCGGGTCTGCGCCTGGGCCGCGGTGTAGGTGGCCTTGATGGTCTCCTTCTTGGTGCGGAAGGCGTCCACCTTGGCCTGAAGCCGCTGGGAGGCGAGCGTGAGCTTCTCCTCCTCGGCCTGGAGCTGCTGGTACTGCACCTGCAGGTCGTTGATCTGGGACTGCATGTTCGCCTTGCGGGTCAGGGCCTCGCGGGCGAGGTCCTCCCGACCGAGCGAGAGCGCCTTGCGTCCCTGGTCCTCGTACTTCGACGACTGCTGCTGCAGCTGGGTCAGCTGAAGCTCCAGGCGCTTGCGCGAGGTGGCCACGTCCGCGACGCCACGCCGCACCTTCTGCAGCAGCTCCAGCTGCTTCTGGTACGAATAATCCAGCGTCTCGCGCGGGTCTTCCGCCCGATCCAGGGCCTTGTTCGCCTTGGAGCGGAAGATCAGCCCCATACGCTTCATGATTCCGTCGCTCATGGGCCTGGGTGCCCCCTTCTCCGGCCTGCGGTCTCTATCTCGTTACCAGACACGACGAGTGTATGTGCAGCGAGCCCGTCGCCGCAGTGCACCTGCCTGCAACAAGCCTGCTACAGGTCGGTCCCGCAAAGCCTCCTCCGCGGGGTGGATCCCGCTCTCGTTCCACCCGCCGGTCAGTGGAGTGATCCCCTACGGGGAACCCCGGGGAAACCCGGGAGCGTGCTCCCGGGACGCGATCGATATGCGTTTGGTTCCCGGGCGGCCGGAGGAAGCCGCCCCGCACCCCGTAGGCTGGTGGTGTGTTCCGACGCCGTTCAGATGATGCCGCTGCCTCCGCCGCCGTGCTGGAGAAGCAGGACGAGACGACCCAGCCCCGCGACCCGCAGGCGAAGAAGGGCCGGCCCACGCCCAAGCGCAGTGATGCCGAGGCCAACCGGCGGACCCGGGTGAGCGTGCCCAAGGACCGCAAGGAGGCCAGCCGCCAGGCCCGCGAGCGGATGCGTGCCGAGCGCGAGAAGCAGCGCACCGCGCTGCTGGAGGGCGACGAGCGCCACCTGCCGGCCCGTGACAAGGGCCCGGTGCGCAAGTTCACCCGCGACTACGTGGACGCCCGCTGGTCGCTGGCCGAGTTCTTCCTGCCGGCCGCGGTGCTCATCCTGGTGCTCAGCATCGTCAAGGTGCCGGCCCTCCAGCTGCTCTCCACGCTGCTGTTCCTGCTCTTCTTCGTCCTGGTCGTCCTGGACTTCGTCCGGCTCGGCTTCGGCCTGCGCAAGCAGCTCGCCGAGCGCTTCGCCGGGCAGAACACCCGCGGGGCGGTCGCCTACGGCCTGATGCGCATCCTTCAGATGCGCCGGCTGCGACTGCCCAAGCCGCAGGTGCGGCGCGGGGAGAAGCCCTGACCGCCGAACCGGTGGACTCCGGCTGGGCCCCTCCCGCCTGGGACGGGCCCGGCCTCTACGCGCTCCCCGGTCAGGGCGGCGGCGGCCACGACCGGGTCGCCCAGGAGCGCGACGGCCACGACCGCGGCGGGTACGAGCGCGGCGGGTACGGGCTGACCGGGTACGAGCGGCGGCTGCCCTCGCGCAGCGGCTCCTTCGCCGGCGCCGGCGCGTCCCCCGGGCGGGCCGGCTCCCTGCGCAACCTCGTCCGGCAGGAGATGGTCGCCCGGCAGCTCGCCGAGCAGCTCGCCGGCCGCGACGCGCAGCGCGTCCTGGACATCGGCTGCGGCCAGGGCACCCAGGCGCTGCGGCTGGCCCGGGCCGGCCACTACGTCACCGGCATCGACTCCGACCCGGCCGCGCTCGGCGTCGCCCAGGAGGCGCTCGCCGAGGAGGTCGGGGCGGTGCGGGAGCGGGTCCAGCTGCTGATCGGCGACGGGCACCAGTGCGGGCGCTGGTTCGGGGCGCGCAGCTTCGACGCCGTGCTCTGCCACGGCGTGCTGATGTACCTGCCGGACCCCGATCCGATGATCGCCTCGCTGGCCCGGCTGCTCGCCCCCGGCGGGCTGCTCTCGCTGGTGGTCCGCAACCGCGACGCGCTCGCCCTGCGGCCCGCCGCCGCCGGCGACTGGCGCGCCGCCCTGGACGCCTTCGAGAGCGACCGGTACTACAACCGGCTCGGGCTGGCGGCCCGCGCCGACCGGATCACCGACCTCGCCGTCACCCTCTCCGAGGTGTCCGTGCCGCTGCGGCACTGGTACGGCGTGCGGGTCTTCACCGACCACGCCCCCGACGACGCACCGCCGGTCGACGGCCGGCAGCTCGCCCAGCTGCTGGAGGCCGAGGAGCGGGCCGGCCGCACCGACCCGTACCGACGGGTCGCCGCGCTGCTGCACGTCGTCGGGATGAAGTAGCCCCGGAGCCGGCCCGGCCCCGGGGCCACCGCGCGGCGGCTCAGTCCTCGTGCAGGCTCATCGTGTAGACCTCGCGGCCGTCGTCCAGCAGCACGGCGCGGTCCACACCGTCCTCGGTGAGCTGCTTCCAGTTCTCCCCGATCCAGGTCTCCGCGTCCCCCTGGCCGGCGAACTCCTCCGCCTGACCGCTGTCCGGGGCCACCACAGTGCCGTCCGCCTTCTCGTACCGCCACGTCCAGACCATGCCCGGCTCCTCCCGCCGACGACCAGCGATGCGCTGTGAGCGCACCCTAAGCCCTCAGGTTGCCCGGCCGGATCTTCGGTATGCGCGGTGCGCGAGGATGGGGGGCATGACAGCTGACGCCCCGCTCCCCCGCACGCTCCTCCTCGGCGGCGCCCGGTCCGGCAAGTCCACCAGGGCCGAGCAGCTGCTCGCCCACCACGAGGACGTGCTGTACGTCGCCACCGGCGGCACCCGGGACGGCGACGCCGAGTGGGCGCAGCGGGTCGCGCTGCACCGGGAACGGCGCCCGGCGAGCTGGCGCACCGCCGAGACCTGCGACCTGGAGGCGGTCCTCGGCGACAGCGCCGACCCGGCGCCGGTGCTGGTCGACTGCCTGGCGCTGTGGCTCACCGCCGTGATGGACGAGTGCGGCGCCTGGGACGACGCGCGCTGGGCGGACGGCGGCGAGGCCGCGGTGCAGCGGCGCTGCGCGGCGCTGGCGGCGGCCTGGGCCGGCACCCGGCGGCAGGCGGTGGCGGTCAGCAACGAGGTCGGGATGGGCGTCGTCCCGGCCACCGCGGCCGGCCGCCGGTTCCGCGACACCCTGGGCCGGCTCAACATGGCGGTCGCCGACGCCTCCGAGCGTGTGCTGCTGGTGGTGGCGGGGCAGGTCCTCACGGTCAAGCCCGCCGTTGGCTGAACATCCTCGCCCGCTCACCTCCGTACCGCTCCGACCCGGCGCCGACGGCCGGCGGGCACGGCGCCACCTCCTTCGTCGGCGGCTCGGCCCTTCTCCCTTTCGGCACCGACGCACCCCTCCGGTGAACATCCGCGGCGTGTAGCCTTCCGGACGATGGACACGACCGTGGATCTCGATACGTTCTCCTCGCTCGTCGAGCGCCCCGACGAGAGCGCCCGGCGCGCCGCCGAGGAGCGGTGGCAGGAGCTGGACCGGCCCCGCAACGGCCTCGGCAGGCTGGAGGAGCTGGGCGCCTGGCTGTCGTCCGTGCAGGGGCGCTCCCCGGTGCGGCCGCTGTCGGCGCCCAAGGTGGTGCTGTTCGCGGCCGACCACGGGGTGGCCCGCCTCGGGGTGTCCAGGCTGCCCGCGCAGGGCGGCACGGCGGCACGGGTGCGGGCCGTGCTCGACGGCACCGCGCCGGTCGCGCTGCTCGCCCGGCGCTTCGGTGCCGGGGTGCGGGTGGTGGACGTGGCGGTCGACGCCGACGTCACCGACTTCCCCGGCGAGGTGACGGAGCACCGGGTGCGGCGCGGCTCCGGGCGGATCGACGCCGAGGACGCGCTGAGCCCCGAGGAGACCGCCAAGGCCTTCCGGGCCGGCATGGCGGTGGCCGACGAGGAGGCCGACGCCGGGACCGACCTGGTGGTGCTGGGCGACCTCGGGGTCGGCTCGACCACGGTCGCGGCGGTGCTGGTCGGCGCGCTCTGCGGCACGGACGCGGCGGCGGTCACCGGGCGCGGCTCGGGCATCGACGACCGGGTGTGGATGGTCAAGTGCGCGACGGTGCGGGACTCGCTGCGGCGGGCCCGGCCGGTGCTGGGCGACCAGCTGGCGCTGCTCGGGGCCACCGGCGGGGCGGACTTCGCGGCGATCACCGGCTTCCTGCTGCAGGCCGCGGTGCGCAAGCTGCCGGTGGTGCTGGACGGAGTGGTCTCGGCGGCCTGCGCGCTGGTCGCGCAGCGGATCGCGTTCCGGGCGCCGGAGTGGTGGCGGGCCGGGCAGACCAGCGGTGAGCCGGCGCAGGCGAAGGCGTACGACCGGCTGACCCTGACGCCGCTGCAGGAGCAGGGGATCACCATGGGCGAGGGGGTCGGCGCGCTGATGGCGCTGCCGCTGCTCCAGGCGGCGGCGGACACGCTGGCCGAGGAGGTGCCGGAGACCTTCGCGCCGGCGGTGCCGAAGGAGCCGGCGCGGCTGCCGACGGCGGCGGAGCTGCTGGGGAAGCTGTAGGAGGAGTGGGGGCCCGGGTCCCGTCGGTGATGACGGGGTCCGGGCCCTTCGGCTGTGCGCGGGGTCCCGGTGTGCTGAGTGGGCTGTGGGTGGTCGGTGTGTGGGACGGGATGCGGTTCGCGTTCGGGACCCTGTCGGTGGTGCCGGTGCGGGTGCGGCGGTGGGACCGGGCGGCCGGGGGGCGGGCGATGGTGCTCGCGCCGGTGGTCGGGGCGGTGCTGGGGGCGGTCGCGGCGGGTGCGGGGGCGCTGGTCGCCTGGCGTGCGGGCGGGCCGCTCGGGGCGGTGGCGGCGGTCGGGGTGCTCGCGGTGCTCACCCGGGGGCTGCACCTGGACGGGCTCGCGGACGTCGCGGACGGCCTGGGCAGCGGGAAGCCCGCCGAGGACGCGCTGCGGATCATGAAGCAGTCGGACATCGGCCCGTTCGGGGTGCTCACCCTCGTCCTCGTGCTGCTGGCCCAGGTCGCCGCGCTGGCCGGGCAGTTCGCCGTCTCCCCGCTGCGCGGCGCGCTCGCGGTGCTCGCGGCGGCGGTGGCCGCGCGGTGCGCGCTCGCCTGGGGGTGCCTGCGGTCGGTGCCGGCGGCCCGGCCGGGCGGGCTGGGCGCGATGGTGGCGAGCACGGTGGCGCCGGGTGCGGCCGTCGCCTCGACGGGTGCCGCGATGACCCTGCTCGCCCTCGCCGGGATCGCTGACGATTCGTCAGTATTCATGCTGCCCACGGCCGTTGCGCTGAGCGCCGGCGGCTCCTGGCTGCTGCTGCGGCGCTGTGTGCGGCGGTTCGGCGGGATCACCGGGGACGTGCTCGGCGCGATGGCGGAGACCGCCGCGACCGGGACGCTGCTGGCACTCGCGCTGCTGCGCTGAGAAGGACGCCCAAGCCCTGCGCCGAAAGGCGGTACACCGGGCGGCGCGTGATCCCACCATGCGGACTACCATGCGGGGAGCACCGCAGCCCTGCACCGCCGCAGGTCCTGCCCGTCCGGCGCACGTTGAGGCGCCGGGGCCTCTGGTGTGCGCGACCGCCGCGGCGGTGGGCGCGCGCAGCCAGGGGCCCCGGGTCCGGCGGACGCCGGCCGGTCGGCCTGGCCGGCGGACCGGGCTGCGCCGGTGCGGCACACGCGCCGCGACCGGTCGTGGACCGCGAAAGAACAGGACGTTTTACGTGACTGCATTGTCTGTGAGCACCTCCGCCGCCGCCTCGCTGCGCGCGGACGCCCTGGTGATCGGCGTGGCGAAGGGCCCCAAGGGCATCGTGCCGGCCCCCGGCGCCGAGGCCGTGGCCGAGGCGTTCGAGGGCAAGCTGGCCGAGGTTCTCAGCACGCTGGGCGCCACCGGCGCCGAGGGCGAGACCGTCAAGGTCCCCGCCCCGGCCGGCGTGAAGGCCGCGCTCGTGCTCGCGGTCGGTCTCGGCGACGCCGCCGAGGGCGGGTACGAGCTGGAGGCCCTGCGCCGCGCCGCCGGTGTCGCCGCCCGCACCCTGGCCGGCGCCAAGAAGGTCGCGCTGGCCCTGCCCGCCGAGTCGGCCGACGAGATCGAGGCGGTCGCGCTGGGCGCCCTGCTCGGCACCTACGCGTTCGGCACCTACAAGAGCAACGGCAACGGCGGCAAGGAGCCCGTCGGCGAGCTGGTGCTGCTGTCGACCCGCAAGGGCAGCAAGGACGCCAAGGCCGCCGTCGAGCGCGCCCTGGTCGTCGGCGAGGAGATGAACCGCGCCCGCGACCTGGTCAACACCGCCCCGAACGACCTGAACCCGAAGTCCTTCGCCGCGATCGCCCAGGCGGCCGCCAAGGAGCACGGCCTCAAGGTCGAGGTGCTGGACGAGAAGGCGCTGCTCAAGGGCGGCTTCGGCGGCCTGCTCGGCGTCGGCAACGGCTCGGTCAACCCGCCGCGCCTGGTGAAGGTGGCCTACACCCACCCGAAGGCCAAGGCGACCCTGGCGTTCGTCGGCAAGGGCATCACCTACGACTCGGGCGGCATCTCGCTGAAGCCGGCCGGCCACAACGAGACCATGAAGTGCGACATGGCCGGCGCCGCCGCGGTGTTCGCCGCCGTGGTCTGCGCCAAGCGCCTCGGCCTGCAGGTCAACGTCACCGCCTGGCTGGCGCTGGCGGAGAACATGCCGTCCGGCTCGGCCACCCGCCCGGGCGACGTGCTGCGGATGTACGGCGGCAAGACCGTCGAGGTGCTGAACACCGACGCCGAGGGCCGCCTGGTGCTGGCCGACGCCATCGTGCGGGCCGGCGAGGAGCAGCCGGACGCGATCGTCGACGTCGCCACCCTGACCGGCGCGATGATGCTGGCGCTGGGCAACCGCACCTTCGGTGTGATGGCCAACGCCGACGAGCTGCGCGACACCCTGCACGCGGCCGCCGGCCAGGTCGGCGAGCAGTCCTGGCCGATGCCGCTGCCGGCCGAGCTGCGCAAGGGCATGACCGAGTCGACCATCGCCGACCTGGCCAACATGGGCGAGCGGATGGGCGGCGGCCTGGTGGCCGGCCTGTTCCTCAAGGAGTTCGTGGCCGAGGGCATCGACTGGGCGCACCTGGACATCGCCGGCCCGGCGTTCCACGAGGGCGCGCCGTACGGCTACACCCCCAAGGGCGGCACCGCCTCCGCGGTCCGCACCCTGGTGCGCTTCGCCGAGCAGAAGGCGGCGGGCGGCAAGGCCTGACGGCCGGGTACGACCGAAGGACGGGGTCCGGCGCGCACGCGCCGGGCCCCGTCCGGCTTCCCGGGGCGGGTTACCTGCCGGTAGGAGGCCCGGGACACCGTCGCACCCCTGTTCGCTGCGGGCGAAACTTTGTTCCGCAGTGCGGAACCGGGGGCGTCGCAGGCGCCGCCCGTCACCGCCCCGCCTCCTGTCAACCCCACTGTGAGCTGCGACGATGCCCCTCCGCCCGGGGTGCACCCACCCCAGGGACCGCCCTCGGGGACACCCCTGGACCGGACCCGGACATCAGCCGCCGCGAACAAGTGCGAAGATGTATTTCCGGCACGACTGGGCGCCCCACAAAGGCTTCCGACCCACCGGACCGCGACCGGCCCGGCGATCCACACCCCTTGCTTGGAGGACGTGACGTGGCGAACGACGCCAGCACCGTTTTCGACGTAGTCATTCTCGGAGGCGGAAGCGGCGGTTACGCCGCGGCGCTCCGCGGCGCCCAGCTGGGCCTGAGCGTCGCCCTGGTCGAGAAGGGCGAGCTCGGCGGCACCTGCCTGCACCGCGGCTGCATCCCGACCAAGGCCCTGCTGCACGCGGCCGAGATCGCCGACGAGACGAAGGAGGCCGCCGAGTTCGGCGTGCTGGCCACCTTCCAGGGCATCGACATCAACGGCGTCCACAAGTACAAGGACGACGTCATCGCCGGCCTGTACAAGGGCCTGCAGGGCCTGGTGGCGTCCCGCAAGGTCACCTTCATCCAGGGCGAGGGCAAGCTCTCCTCGCAGACCTCGGTGGACGTCAACGGCCAGCGCATCGAGGGCCGCCACATCGTCCTCGCGACCGGCTCCGTGCCGCGCTCGATCCCGGGCCTGGAGATCGACGGCAACCGCGTCATCTCCTCGGACCACGCCCTCAAGCTCGACCGCATCCCGAAGTCGGCCGTCATCCTCGGCGGCGGCGTGATCGGTGTCGAGTTCGCCTCCGTCTGGAAGTCGTTCGGCGTCGACGTCACGATCGTCGAGGCCCTGCCGCACCTGGTCCCGCTGGAGGACGAGAACTCCTCCAAGCTGCTGGAGCGCGCCTTCCGCAAGCGTGGCATCAAGTTCGAGCTGAAGGCCCGCTTCTCGGGCGTCGAGTACACCGAGGCCGGTGTGCGCGTCTCCACCGAGAACGGCAAGCAGATCGACGCCGACCTGCTGCTCGTCGCCATCGGCCGCGGCCCGGTCTCGGCCGGCCTCGGCTACGAGGAGAACGGCGTCGCGATGGACCGCGGCTACGTCCTCGTCGACGAGTACATGCGCACCAACGTGCCGACCATCTCGGCCGTCGGCGACCTCGCCCCGACCCTGCAGCTGGCGCACGTCGGCTTCGCCGAGGGCATCCTGGTCGCCGAGCGCCTGGCCGGCCTCAAGCCGGTGCCGATCGACTACGACGGCGTCCCGCGCGTGACCTACTCCAACCCCGAGGTGGCCTCCGTCGGCATCTCCGAGGCCAAGGCCGTCGAGCTGTACGGCAAGGAGAAGGTCGTCACCCTCAAGTACAACCTGGCCGGCAACGGCAAGAGCAAGATCCTGAAGACCGCCGGCGAGATCAAGCTCGTCCAGGTCAAGGACGGCGCCGTGGTCGGTGTCCACATGGTCGGCGCCCGCATGGGCGAGCAGGTCGGCGAGGCCCAGCTGATCTACAACTGGGAGGCCCTGCCGGCCGAGGTCGCGCAGCTCATCCACGCCCACCCGACCCAGTCCGAGGCCCTCGGCGAGGCGCACCTGGCGCTGGCCGGCAAGCCGCTGCACGCGCACGACTGATCGCGCCCCCACACCCCCCATTCCAGTTCGCAAGACTTGATAGGAGTCGCTGAAACCATGGCGGTCTCAGTAACACTGCCCGCGCTGGGCGAGAGCGTTTCCGAGGGCACCGTCACCCGTTGGCTGAAGGCCGAGGGTGAGCGTGTGGAGGTCGACGAGCCGCTGCTCGAGGTCTCCACCGACAAGGTCGACACCGAGATCCCGGCCCCGGCCTCCGGCATTCTGGCCTCGATCAAGGTCGCCGAGGACGAGACCGTCGAGGTCGGCGCCGAGCTGGCGATCATCGACGACGGCTCGGGCGCCCCGGTCGCCGCGCCGGCCCCGGTCGCCGAGGCCGCTCCGGCCGCCCCGGCCCCGGTCGCGCAGGCTCCGGCCGCCGCCCCGGCTCCGGTCGTCGAGGCCCCGGCCGCCCCGGCGGCTCCGGTTGCCGCGCCGGCCGCGCCGGCCGCCGACGCCACCCCGGTGCTGCTGCCCGCGCTGGGCGAGTCGGTCGCCGAGGGCACCGTCACCCGCTGGCTGAAGGCCGAGGGCGACACCGTCGAGGTCGACGAGCCGCTGCTCGAGGTCTCCACCGACAAGGTCGACACCGAGATCCCGTCGCCGGTCGCCGGCACGCTGGTGAAGATCCTGGTCGCCGAGGACGAGACCGCCGAGGTCGGCGCCCAGCTCGCGCTGATCGGTGCCGCGGGTGCCGTCGCCGCGGCTCCGGTCGCCGCTCCGGCCGCTCCGGTCGCCGCCCCGGCCGCTCCGGCCCCGGTCGCCGCCCCGGCTCCGGTCGCCCCGGCTGCTCCGGTTGCCGCTCCGGCCGCTCCGGCCCCGGTTGCCGCTCCGGCTCCGGTCGCCGCCCCGGCCCCGGCCGCTCCGGTTGCCGCTCCGGCCGCTCCGGTTGCCGCTCCGGCCGCCCCGGTGGCCGACGCCGGTGACGCCTACGTCACCCCGCTGGTGCGCAAGCTCGCCGCCGAGCACAACGTCGAGCTGTCCTCCGTCGCCGGCACCGGCGTCGGCGGCCGCATCCGCAAGCAGGACGTCCTGGCCGCCGCCGAGGCCGCCAAGGCCGCCCAGGCTCCGGCCCCGGTCGCCGCTGCCGCCCCGGCCGCCGCGCCGAAGGCCGCCGCCGCGCCGTCCGCCCTGCGCGGCCAGACGGTCAAGATGACCCGCATGCGCAAGGTCATCGGCGACAACATGCTGAAGGCCCTGCACGAGCAGGCGCAGCTCACCAGCGTGGTCGAGGTGGACGTCACCAGGATCATGTCGCTGCGCGCCAAGGCCAAGGACGGCTTCCTCGCCCGCGAGGGCGTCAAGCTGTCCCCGATGCCGTTCTTCGTCAAGGCCGCCGCCCAGGCGCTGAAGGCCCACGCGGTCATCAACGCCCGGATCAACGAGGCCGAGGGCACCATCACCTACTTCGACACCGAGAACATCGGTATCGCGGTGGACTCGGAGAAGGGTCTGATGACCCCGGTCATCAAGGGTGCGGGCGACCTCAACATCGCCGGCATCTCCAAGAAGACCGCCGAGCTGGCCAGCAAGGTGCGCGACAGCAAGATCACCCCGGACGAGCTGTCCGGCGCGACCTTCACCATCAGCAACACCGGTTCGCGCGGCGCGCTGTTCGACACCGTCATCGTGCCGCCGAACCAGGCCGCGATCCTGGGCATCGGCGCCACGGTCAAGCGCCCGGTGGTCATCGAGGCCGACGGCGGCACCGCCATCGGCATCCGCGACATGACCTACCTGTCGCTCTCCTACGACCACCGCCTGGTGGACGGCGCCGACGCCGCCCGCTACCTGGTGGCCGTCAAGGAGATCCTGGAGGCCGGCGAGTTCGAGGTCGAGCTCGGCCTGTAGGGCCCCGGGGGTCCGCCTCCGGCACCAGCAGCACCGCAACCCCGCGCCGTCCCCGGACGGCGCGGGGTTGCGCGCGTCCGGGCCCGGACGCGCGCGGCCGCGGCGAGGGCTTCGCGCCGTTCCGGGTTTTTCGCGCGGTTCCGGGCGATTCACCCGTTCTTCGCATGCGCGCGTGCGGCCGAACAGGGATGCTGGAGCGGTGATGGACGAGACCGACTTCTGGCTGATCATCGACGAGACCCGGGAGGCCGCCGAGGGCGACCCGGACGAGCAGGCGGACCGCCTGGTGGAGCGGCTCGGTGAACTGGCGCCGGACGATGTCATCGACTTCGCCCGGCTCTTCGAGGCCCGCTTCCAGCGCGCCTACCGCTACGACCTGTGGGGCGCGGCGTACCTGCTGCTGGGCGGCGCCTCCGAGGACTCCTTCGACTACTTCCGGTGCTGGCTGATCGGCCAGGGCCGGGACGTCTTCGAGGGCGGCCTGTACGAACCGGACGACCTGGCGGACCTGCTGCCGGAGTTCGACGAGGAGGAGGACGGCGAGGCCGAGGACCTCGGCTACGCCGCCGACGAGGCGTACGAGCAGCTGACCGGGCTGCCGCTGCCCGAGGTGGGCGGGCGGCAGCCCGCGCGGCCGTCCGGGGCCGTCTTCGACTTCGACGACCCGGACGCCATGGCGAAACGGTTCCCCAAGCTCTGGGAGCGGTACGGGGATTGAGGACGCCGACACCGCACGCGGCCGGAGGGCTCAGGTGTTCGAGCCGTCCGCCGCGCTGCTGTCCTGCTTGATGCCCTTGAGGATCTGGTCCAGGAGCGAGGGGTCGGGCGCGCCCGCGGCGTCGTCCACCCCGCCCTCGAAGGCCACGTAGCCGCCGCCCTTGGCCGGGACGGCCGCCAACAGGATGTAGCCCTTGCTGCCGTCCGAGGTCACGATGTGCCAGCGCACCGCGTACCCGGCGATGCCCGCGACCGTGGTGCTGGACGAGCCGGCATCGGTGTGCGAGGCGATGTTGGTGAAGATCGCCTCCGCGTAGGCCGGCATCGCCGCCTCGGCCGCCGCGCGGGCGGTGCTGCCGGAGATGGTGTCCTTCTCGACCGAGAACTGGCCGCGGATGCAGTTGCCGCCGCCGGGGCAGGTGTACTGGCCGGTGCCGAGGAAGACCGTCGAGTGCGAGCCGCTGGTGTTCGCCTCCCAGCCGTCGAAGACCGGCACGGTGATGGCGTGCTGCGGGTCCGCCACGGTGTCCTTGAGCACCGGGGTCGGGCGCGGCGGCGTGGTGGCCGGCGGCGAGGCCGGCCTGGTCGTGGTCGGGGCCGCAGTGGTGGCGGTCGGGGTGTCGGTGACGGTCACGGTGGTCACCGGCTGGGGCGGGCCGGCGGACGGGCCGTCGCCGCCGCTGTTGAGCGCGACGGCGGCGACCACGCCGACCACGGCCAGGACCGCGATCCCGATGCCGACGGCCGTGCCGGTCTTCATCCGGTTCGGCCGGGAGGGCGGCGGGTAGGCGGTCGGCGGATAGCCGTAGGCCGGCGGGTTCGGCGCCGGGTAGCCGTAGCCCGGCTGCCCCTGGTGCGGCACGCCGTAGCCGTAGGAGGGCGGCGGGGGCGCGGCGGCCTTGCCGTCGGGGCTCTGCCAGGCGACCTGTGTCGGGGCGTCGGCAATCTGGCCGCCGCCCGCCTGGACGGGGCGCACGTCACTGGTCCAGGCCGTGCCGTCCCACCAGCGCTCATGACCGGCCGTGCCGTCCGCACCCGGAACCGGGTACCACCCGGGAGGCGTCGAATTGCTCACGGCAAGACGGTACCCGTCCGGGTGATGCTCCAGACAGGCCGGGTCTGTCACGACTCTGCACCACCCGCAGACCACCCCTGACGGACCGTCAGGGTCCGGCGGGGCGGTGCGGGCCGCCGCGCCGCGGTTTCAGCCGGCGAGGGAGCGCGCCATCCAGATGTCGTCGACATACGCACCGTCGATCAGGAACTCCTCGGCGAGCGAGCCCTCGACCACGAAGCCGCAGCGCTCGTACAGGGCGCGGGCCGGGGCGTTGTGGCCGAGGACCCGCAGGGTGATCCTGCGGGCGCCCTGGGCGCGGGCGGCCCGGCAGGCCTCCTCGACCAGTGCGGCGCCGATGCCCCGGCCGCGTGCGGAGGCGTCGACGGCGAGGCCCTGGATCTGGCGCACGTGCTGGTTGCTGGGCAGCGGGGTCGGCGGGACGACCCGGACGTAGCCGACGATCCGGCCGTCGAGCAGGGCGAGGCGGAACTGGTCCGGGGTGTGGCGCTCGTCGAACACCCCCGCGTCCTCGGCGGGCCGCGGGCCGACGTCGGCCAGCGGGGTCCAGGTGCCGCGGTTGAGGACGGCGAGTTCCGGCTCGTCCTCGGCCTGGGCCGGGCGGATGATCAGATGGTCGGTTTCGTGCATGCGCGGCATGCTAGCGAGGCGCCGCGCGGACGTACACGGAATTGACCGGGGCCGGACGGCACCGGCGCTCCCGGGCGCGCGGGCTCCCGGCTGCGAGGATGGGCGCATGAGAATCGCGGTCACAGGATCCACGGGACTGATCGGCTCGGCGCTCGTCGACTCGCTGCTGACGGACGGGCACCAGGTGGTGCGGCTGGTCCGGCACCGCTCGAAAACCGGGGCGCGGCCGGACGGCACCACCGCCATCGGCTGGAACCCGCTGCTGGGCCAGGTCGACCGGGCCGGGCTGGCCGGCGTGGACGCGGTGGTGCACCTCGCGGGCGCCGGGGTCGGCGACCGCCGCTGGAGCGACGCCTACAAGCGGGACATCCGGGAGAGCCGGGTACTGGGCACCGAGACCCTGGCCGCCGCGCTGGCCGGGCTGGACGAGCCGCCGAAGGTCTTCGTCAGCGCCTCGGCCGTCGGCTACTACGGCCAGACCGGCGACCGGGTGATCGACGAGTCCTCGCCCGCCGGGGACGACTTCCTGGCCGAGGTCTGCGTGGAGTGGGAGGCCGCCGCCGGGCCGGCCGAACGGGCCGGGATCCGGGTGGTCCACCCGCGCACCGGGCTGGTGCTCTCCGCGGCCGGCGGCGCGGGCGGCCGGCTCTTCCCGCTGTTCCGGCTGGGCCTCGGCGGACGGCTCGGCGACGGCCGGCAGTACTGGAGCTTCATCTCGCTCGCCGACGAGGTCGCCGCGCTGCGCTTCCTGATCGACCGGGAGGACCTGAGCGGACCGGTCAACCTGACCGCGCCGGAGCCGGTGACCAACGCCGAGCTGACGGCGGCGCTCGGACGGGTGCTGCACCGGCCGACGCCGTTCCCGGTGCCGAAGGCCGTGCTGGACGCCGTCCTGGGCGAACTGGCGGTCGAGGTGGTCGGCAGCCACCGGGTGGTACCGGGCCGGCTGCTGGACGCGGGCTTCCGGTTCGAGCACCCGGACGTCGACTCGGCGGCGCGGGCGGCGCTCTGAGGCGGCGCCCCGAGGCGACACTCCCGGCCAACGCCCGGAGGCAACGCCCCGAGGACGGACCGGTGGGGTTCCGGGGCCGGGCGCGCGGTCGTGTCCGGCCCCGCCGCGTAGCCGCGCTACGACGTTCACCCTGGCCAGGGGCATATGCCGGGCGGAGGCCGGGCGGCTGACGGAAGGGGCTCCGCAAGGGGGCGCACGGGAGCACACGGTGGGCGCGTCGCACGCCCCCGGTGACCGTGCGCGCCCGCCGCCCGGCATCGCGGCCGGATCGGCGCACTGTCCGTGACGGCGTCCCCGTGGATGCGCCCGCTCCCCTTTCCGACTCCGGATCGAAGCCGATGCGCTTGTCTGACCCTCACACTGACTGGGCATCACACCGATCGGACCGTGTCCCAGCACCCCGCTGCCTGCGCCGGCCCGAAACATCCGGGACCAGGGAGGGAGCCCCCCGTGCCCACGTACGACTTCACCCGCCGCACCCGCCGACAGTCCGACCCGGACGTCGTCGTGGTGGGAGCCGGCCTCGCGGGCCTCGCCGCCGCCCGCGTACTCACCGGCCACGGCCTCGCCGTCCAGGTTCTGGAGGCCGCGGACCTGATCGGAGGCCGCGCCGCCACCCACGAACTGGACGGCTTCCGACTCGACCACGGCAGCCATCTGCTGAACACCGCCTTCCCCGAGCCGCGCCGCGTGCTCGACCTCGACCGCCTCGACCTGCGTCCGCTCACGCCGGGCGTCCTGGTGCACAACGGCGGGCGCCGGTACCGGGTCGGGGACCCGCAGCTGACCACCGCCCGGCAGGCCGCCGCCCGGGCGCCGCTGGGCAGCCCGCTGGACAAGGCGCGCCTCGGCGGCTGGCTCAACCGGCTCGCCGCCACCCCGCCCGCCCGGCTGAAGGCCCGGCCGGAGACCACCGCCGCCCGGGCCCTCGGCGAACGCGGGCTCGCCCCGCGGACCGTCGACGGCCTGCTGCGCCCGCTGCTCGGCGCCCTGCTCAGCGACCCCGCCCTGGGCACCAGCAGCCGGGTCGCCGACCTGGTGCTGCGCTGCTACGCGCGCGGCCGGCTCTGTCTGCCCGCCCGGGGGATCGCGGCCGTGCCGGCCCAGCTGGCCGCCGCCCTGCCCCCCGGCACCGTCCGCACCGGGGTGCGGGTCACCGCGATCGCGGCCGACGGCGTGGAGACCGCCGGACACGGGCGGATCGGCGCGCAGGCCGTGGTCGTCGCGACCGACCCCCGCTCCGCCGCCGAGCTGCTGCCCGGCCTGCGACTGCCGGACTTCCACCCCGTCACGACCTTCTACCACGCGGCCGACCGGGCCCCGCTGGGCGAGGCCGCCCTGCTGCTGGACGGCGACCGGCCGGGCGGGCGGCCGTCGCTGGTCTCGCACTCGCTGGTGCTCAGCGAGCTGCACCCCTCCTACGCCCCGCCCGGGCAGGCGCTGATCGCCACCACCGTGCTCGGCCGCCGCGCCTTCGACGCCGGCGGGCCGGCCGCGCTGGAGCCGGCCGTGCGCGGACGGCTGGCGGAGCTGTACGGCACGCCGGCCGGCGGTTGGCAGTTCCTCAGCGTGCGGCACCTGCCGGACGCGGTGCCCGCCATGCCGCCCCCGCACAACACCCGGCGGCCGGTGCGGCTGCTGGCCGGGCTGTACGTCTGCGGCGACCACCGGGACACCAGCAGCGTGCAGGGGGCGCTGGTCTCCGGACGCCGCGCGGCCGAGGCCGTGGTCCGCGACCTCGGGGTGCCGACCACCGCCCCGGAGGCGGCGGCGGCCTGACGGTCCCGCGACGACGGGGCGCGCGGTCCGTCACCGGTCCGGCTGTCGGGCCGGTGACGGGCCGCATGCCAATATGCCGATATGACCGCTGATCGGATGACTTCCCTGTCCCCACCGGGCGCCGCGTGAGCACCGGACCCACCGCCCAGCCGCTCGCGCTGATCCTGGTCCCCGCCGCCGCGGTCGCCGCCCCGCTGCTGGCCGACCGGCTGCTGCGGTGGCTCGCCGTGCCCACCGTGGTGTTCGAGATCCTGCTCGGCATCCTGATCGGCCCCGACGGCCTGGGCTGGGTGCGGGTCGACGTCCTGCTCGACGCGCTCTCCCGATTCGGGCTGGCCATACTGATGTTCCTGGCCGGCTACGAGATCGACTTCGCCAGGCTGCGCGGCGGCCCGCTCCGCCGCGCCGTCACCGCGTGGCTGGTCACCGTGGTGGCCGCGCTCGGCCTCGGCGCCCTGGTCAACCCGGACCCGCTGGACGGCGCCTTCGCCGGGCTGGCGCTCACCACCACCGCGCTCGGCACCATCCTGCCGGTGCTGCGCGACGCCGGGGAGCTGCCCACCCCGTTCGGCTCGCTGGTCATGGCCACCGGCGCGGTCGGCGAGTTCGGGCCGATCATCGCCGTCGCCGCCCTGCTCAGCGGCAACAGCCCGGCCCGCACCGCCGTCATCCTGGCCGCCTTCGCGGTGATCACCGCCGTCGCGATCGGCGGCGCCCGGCGCCCCCGGCCCGCCTGGATGACCCGGCTGATCCGGCGCACCCTGCGCACCTCCGGCCAGTTCGCCGTGCGCACCGTCATCCTGGTGCTCGCCACCATGGTGGCCGCCGCGCTCTGGCTGGAGCTGGACATGCTGCTCGGCGCGTTCACCGCCGGGATCGTCTCCCGGCTGCTGCTCTCCGACATCCCCCGGCACACGGAGGAGGTCATCGACGCCAAGCTGGAGGGGATCGGCTTCGGCTTCCTCGTCCCGGTGTTCTTCGTGGTCAGCGGCATGAACTTCGACCTGGACGCGCTGCTCGGCGATCCGGGCACGCTGCTGCTCGTCCCGGTCTTCCTGCTCCTGCTGCTCGCCCTGCGCGGACTGCCCACCGCACTGCTCGCGCCCGCCGGGCTGGGGCGGCGCGACCGGGCCGCGCTCGGCCTGTACGGCGCGACCGCGCTGCCGCTGGTCGTGGTGATCACCACGATCGAGGTGGACGCCGGCCACCTGCCGTCCTCGACCGCGGCCGCCCTGGTCGGCGCGGGCATGCTCTCGGTGCTGCTGTTCCCGCTGACGGCGCAGCGGCTGCGCGGGGACGTCCGGCCGCCGGCCGCCGTCGGGGGCGGCCGGCCGCGGGTGAACGCCGAGAGCTGGTGAGACCTCGGGCCGGTCAGATCACCCCCGCCTGACGGGCCGTCTCCTCGAACGCGCGCGCCACCGGGCTGCCCCGGTACGGGGTGAGCCGGCGGTGGAAGTCGCGCACGTACTCCAGCGACCGGGCCGAGCGCATCTCCCCCGCCGCCCGCAGCGCGTCGGTGGCCATGCCGCAGGCCTCGTCGAGGTCCCCCATGCCGAGCCGGGCGGTGGCCAGCACCAGCCGGCAGAAGATCCGGCTGCGGGCGTACGCGGGCGAGCGCAGCCGCAGCGACTTCTCGGCGTGCTGGGCGGCCGTGCGCCACTGCTGGAGGTCCCGGTAGCAGTGCGCGAACTCGTCGGAGAGCTGCGCCTCGTCGAAGAACCGGGCCCAGGACGGCAGGTCGTCGCCGGTCCGGGCGGCCGCCAGCGCCCGCTCGGCCCGCACCAGCGCGGTGGTGCAGGAGCGGACGTCGCCGAGCAGGCCGTGCCCGCGTGCCTCGGCGGCGTGCAGCAGCGCCTGCACGGTCGGCGGCACCGCCGTGCCCACGCCCTGCTGGGCGACCCGGGCCAGCTGGACGGCCTCCCGGCCGTGGCCGAGGTGCACGGCCTGCTGGCTCATCGTCACCAGGACGTACCCGCCGAGCGCGCGGTCCCCGGCGGCCTGGGAGAGCCGCAGCGCCTGGACGAAGTAGCGCTGGGCCAGGCCGTGCGCGGCGATGTCGAAGGACGTCCAGCCGGCCAGCCGGGTGAGGTCCGCGACGGCGCCGAACAGGGCGCGGCCGATCTGCTCGCCGTAGCGGCCGCGCAGCATCGGCTCGGCCTCGCTCTCCAGGTAGCGGACCAGCGCCTGGCGGGCGTGGCCGCCGCCGTAGGCGTGGTCGAGCGCCCGGAACAGGTCGCCGACGGCGCGGATGGCGGCGATGTCGCCCCGGCCGACGCGCAGCGCCGGGCGCTGTTCGCGGCCGGGGTCGTGGTACGGCGGCTCGACGGCGATCGGCGGGCGGCGGCTCTGGGTGGGCACCCGGGCGCCGAGCGCGGCGGAGCCGGCGGCGCCGGCCGTCGGGGCGGGGCCGGTGCGGGCGGTCGGGGCGAGGCCGCGGGCCACCGGGCCGGCGGACGGGCCGGGCGGACCGGTGGGCGGCGGCGCGCCGGGTCCGGGATCGGGCCGGGCCAGGGTGGAGCCGTCCCTGGCGACCCGCTCGTCGGTGCGGCCGATCAGCCAGTCGCGGCTGGGCACCACCAGGCCGGCCGGGGTGAAGGCGATCCGGCGAAGCTCGGACTGCGGCCCGTTGTCCTTGCGCCACATGCTCGCCACGATGTCCACCGCCTCCTGCGGGGTCTCGGCGAACTCCAGGCCCGCGTAGACCGGGGCGCAGGCGTCCAGGCCGAGGTCCTGGGCGGTGAGGCGGCGGCCGAGCCGGCGGGTGAAGACCTCGGCGATCAGCGCCGGGGTGGCGCCGCGGGGCTGCTGGCCGCGGAGCCAGCGGGTGACGGAGGTCTTGTCGTAGCGCAGGTCGAGGCCGTGCTCCAGACCGAGCTGGTCGACCCGGCGGGCCAGGCCGGCGTGCGAGAAGCCGGCCTCCTCGATCAGCGCGGCGAGCTGGAGGTTCTGGGTGGCGGCGGCCGACTGGTGCCGCTCGGGCGCGTGCCGCTCGACGGGGTGGCGCTCACCGGCGTGGCGCTCAGCGGTGTGGTGCTCACCGGCGTGGCGCTCGCCGGTGCGGTGCTCACCGGCGTGGTGCTCGCCGGGGCGGTGCTCACCGGCGTGGTGCTCGCCGGCATGCCGTTCGGGCACGTGCCGGTCGGCGGGTGTGGCCTGCTCGGGCAGCCGCGGTCCGTCGGCGGCGGGCGGGGCGTCGGGGGCGTCCGGAAGGGCCCGGCCGACCGGACCCCGGTGCTGGTCGAGCGGGTCGAGCGGTCCGTACGCCGGGCTGTCGGTTGCAGGCCTTTGGGGCATAGTCAGTCAACACCTCTCGGACGCCGCACCGGCTCCACCAGCGGTTCGGCTGCCTGTGGCGACGCCCCCTGTCGGGAATTCGGCGTGAATGTAGCGAGCATTCGGGCGCTATGTGGTGGTTCTGACCGAGCAATCCTCCGAACGGGTGAAGCATCCGCGCCCATTGTGGGGAAGACACCTCAGGATGGGTTTGGCTTGGAGGACGCTCGCCGGCGACCGGCCGCGACGGCGCCGTGATAGCGGGAAACACCACAGTTCAGCGGGGTGCTGTAGGGGGCCGCCACATAGGAGCGCGGCCGCCGGATTCCTACCGTTCTCGGCCATGGACACCACTTCAGCCCGCCCGCTCGACGGCCGCACCGCCCTGGTCACCGGAGCCGCCTCGGGCATCGGCCGAGCCTGTGCCGAGGCCTTCGCCGCGGCCGGCGCCCGGGTCTACGTCGTCGACCTCGCCGCCGACCCGGCCCGCCGGCTCGCCGAGCGGATCGGCGGCGTCGCGCACGTCGCCGACCTCGCCGACCCGGAGGCGGTGGAGGCGCTGCCCGCCGACGCCGACATCGTGGTCAACAACGCCGGCCTCCAGCACGTGGCCCCGCTCCACGAGTTCCCGCTCGAGCGCTTCACACTGATGCAGCGGGTGATGGTCGAGGCGCCGTTCCGCATCCTGCGCCGCACCCTCCCCCACATGTACGCGCGCGGGTGGGGCCGGGTCGTCAACCTCTCCTCCGTCCACGGCCTGCGGGCGAGCCCCTTCAAGTCCGCCTACGTGACCGCCAAGCACGCCCTGGAGGGCCTCAGCAAGACCGTCGCCCTGGAGGGCGCCCCGCACGGCGTCACCAGCAACTGCATCAACCCGGGCTACGTCCGCACCCCCCTGGTCGAGCGCCAGATCGCCGACCAGGCCCGCGCCCACGGCATCCCCGAGGAGGAAGTGGTCGAGCGCGTCCTGCTCGACCGCACCGCCGTCAAGCGCCTCATCGAGCCCGCCGAGGTCGCCCAGCTCGCCCTCTACCTCTGCCTGCCCCACGCCTCCGGCATCACCGGCGCCTCGCTCCCGCTCGACGGCGCCTGGACGGCCCGCTGAGGAGGTGGGTGCCGGAGCCACGGCAGGACGCCCGGACAGGGCGGCCGCTGTCCCCCTGATCGCCACCGCGCCGCCGAAGGACCACGGCGGCGCGACGCCGCTCTCGGTGCACGTCGCGCTCGCGGCGCACGTCGCGCTCGCGGCGGCGGGCACGGCGCCGGCGGTGCTCCGCGGGCCGGAGGGTGCGGCGGGCCCGGCCCCGGTGGTCGGAAGGACGGCCGCGGTCTGACGGGCCGTCCGGCGGTCGGCGCGCACTACCGCACGCGCGCCGGCCCCCGACGACCGACGGGCCGAGCGGCTACGATCTCGCTTCCCTCCCCGGGCACCAACACCCACTGCCGATTGGCGGCCGCACCATGAACGACCTCCACACCGGCTCGGCGCCCGCGCTCCGCCGCCTCCTGGACCTGCTCGCCTCCGGCGCCGCCACCGAGGACTTCGCCGACGTGCTCGCCGACGCCCGCCGGCAGGGCGCGCCGGCCGCGGTGCTGAGCGAGATCGACGACGCCACCTGGCAGGCGCTGCGCGTCCACCGCACGATGCGCCAGCACCGGCGCCGGGAGGCCGAGCTGACGGCGCTGTTCGACACCGCCGGCGACCTCGCCGCCTCCCGCGACCTGGACGCCGTGCTGCAGGCGATCGTCCGCCGGGCCCGGATGCTGCTCGGCACCGACACCGCCTATCTGACCCTCCCGGACGAGGCCGCCGGCGACACCTACATGCGGGTCACCGACGGCTCGGTCTCGCCGCTCTTCCAGACCCTGCGGCTCAGCCTCGGCGACGGCCTCGGCGGCCTGGTCGCGCAGACCGCCCGCCCGTACGCCACCCCCGACTACCGCGCCGACGAGCGCTTCCACCACACCGGCAGCATCGACGCGGGCGTGCTCGACGAGGGCCTGGTGGCGATCATCGGCGTGCCGCTGCTGCTCGGCGGCCGGGTGATCGGCGTGCTGTTCGCCGCCGACCGCTCGCCGCGCGCCTTCTCCCCCGACCAGGTCGCGCTGCTCTGCACGCTGGCCGCGCACGCCGCGATCGCACTGGACACCGCCAAGTCGCTGGCCGACACCCGGGCCGCGCTCGCCGAGCTGAACAGCGCCAACGAGCTGATCCGCGCCCACGCCGCCGCCGTCCAGCGCGCCGAGCAGGGCCACGACCGGCTCACCGACCTGGTGCTGCGCGGGGCCGAGGTGCCGGACGTCGCCGCGGCGGTGGCCGCCCTGCTCGGCGACGAGATAGCCGTCCTGGACGCCGAGGGCGAGCCGCTGGCCGGACGGGCCGCCGCGCCGGGCACCGGACTGGCCGAGGCGGCGGCCGCGTCCCGGGCCGAGGGGCGTTCGGTGCGCCACGGCGAGGCCTGGGTCTGCGCGGTGCTGGCCGGGCAGGAGCAGCTCGGCACGCTGGTGCTGCGCGGCCGTCCGGACCTCGACGACGCCGACCGCCGGCTGTTCGAGCGGGCCGGTGTGGTGACCGCGCTGCTCCTGCTGCTGCGGCGCTCGGTCGCCGAGACCGAGAACCGGGTGCGCGGCGAACTGCTGGCCGACCTGCTCACCGCCCCGGACCGGGACCCGGCCGGGCTGACCGCGCGCGGCCGCCGGCTGGGTGTCGACCTCGGCCGCCCGCACCTGGTGCTGGTCGCCGAGCCGGGCGGCCCGCGGGACACCGGTGCCCGCTCCCGGCTGGCGGGCGCGGCGGGGCGGTACCTGTTCGGCTCGCGCGGCATCAGCGCGGAGCACGGGGAGGCCGTGGTGCTGCTGGTCCCGGACGGGGGCTGCGGGGCCGTCGGGGCGAGTGAGACCGGTGCGGGGGACGCCGCGCAGCGGGCCGCCGGGCAGGCCGCCGAGCGGCTCGCCCGGCTGGCCGGGTTCCCGGTCACGGTGGGCGCCGGGCGTCCCGCCGCCGGGCCGGTCGCGCTGGCCGCCGCGTACACCGAGGGGCTGCGCTGCGTCCGGGCGCTGCGGGTGCTCGGCCGGTCCGGCGAGGGCGCCTCGGCGCGGGCGCTCGGCTTCCTGGGCGTCCTGCTCGGCGACGGCCACGACGTGGCGGGCTTCGTGCGCGCGACGCTGGGCCCGCTGCTGGAGTACGACGCGCGGCGCGGCACCGAGCTGGTCCGCACCCTGCGGGCGTACTTCGACTGCGGCGGCAGCCTCACCCGGGCCAAGGACGAGCTGCACGTCCATGTGAACACCGTGGTGCAGCGGCTGGACCGGGTCGAGGCGCTGCTGGGCCGGGACTGGAACGGCCCGGAGCGCTCGCTGGAGCTCCAGTTGGCGCTGCGGCTCCAGCTGCTGTCCGGGCCGTGAGCCGGGGCCGGGCGCCTGTCCCGCCGGGCCGGGGCCGACCGGGGCCGACCGGGGCGGGACAGGGGCCCGGACGGTCCGGCGGCGGGCGGGCGTACAGTAACGAGGTTGGTCTCGAACGCCTGGCAAGGAGCAGCGGTGAGCGAGAACGTGCGGTTCATACGCATGGGCATCGGTGAGGGCGCCGTCCCCTACCAGGAGGCCTGGGAGGAGCAGCAGCGGCTGCACGCCCTGCGGGTCGCGGACGAGATCCCGGACACGGTGCTGCTGCTGGAGCACCAGCCCGTCTACACCATGGGCAAGCGCACCAACCCGGCCGACCTGCCGCTGGACGGCACCCCCGTGGTCGAGGTCAACCGGGGCGGCGAGATCACCTGGCACGGCCCCGGCCAGTTGGTCGGCTACCCGATCGTCAAGCTGCCGGACCCGATCGACGTGATCGCGTACGTGCGGCGGCTGGAGGAGGCGCTGATCCGCGCGTGCGGCGCGTTCGGCGTCGAGAGCACCCGGGTCGAGGGCCGCAGCGGCGTCTGGGTGCTGGGCCAGTCCATCCCGGACGCGGTGGTGGACCCGGAGCAGGTGGTGGACATCGGCAAGCTCACCCTGCGGATGGGCCTGCCGCTGGGCATCGACCCGCGGCTGGCCGGCCCCGAGTACGCGCCGTCCAACGCCGGGCAGCGCGGCGACGACCGCAAGCTGGCCGCGATCGGCGTCCGGGTCGCGCGCGGGGTGACCATGCACGGCTTCGCGCTGAACTGCGACCCGGACATGACCTGGTTCGACAAGATCGTGCCGTGCGGCATCCGGGACGCCGGGGTCGCCTCGCTGGCCGGCGAGCTGGCCCGGGACTTCACCGTCTCCGAGGCGCTGCCGCTGGTCGAGAAGCACCTGGCCGAGGTGCTCGCCGAACTGCCGGAGCCGGCGCCCGGCCGCTGAAGCGCGCCGCCCCCTCCCCCGTCCCCTCTCGGCCTCCGGGAATCTACCTGCCGGTAGCCCTGTTGCCCTGCGATTGCGGGGCCGCAGCCCCGGCGAAGGCCGTACAAGCACAGGCGTACCCTGGGGGTACCCCGTCTAGTTCTAGGAGTCGCACGTGTCCGCTGTCGCACCCGACGGCAGGAAGCTGCTCCGCCTGGAGGTCCGCAACAGCGAGACCCCCATCGAGCGGAAGCCCGAGTGGATCAAGACCCGCGCGAAGATGGGCCCGGAGTACAACGCCCTCCAGTCGCTGGTGAAGAAGGAGGGGCTGCACACGGTCTGCCAGGAGGCCGGCTGCCCCAACATCTTCGAGTGCTGGGAGGACCGCGAGGCGACCTTCCTCATCGGCGGTGACCAGTGCACCCGCCGCTGCGACTTCTGCCAGATCGACACCGGCAAGCCCGCCGAGTTCGACCGGGACGAGCCGCGCCGCGTCGCCGAGTCCATCGTCACCATGGACCTCAACTACGCCACCATCACCGGTGTCGCCCGCGACGACCTGCCGGACGGCGGCGCGTGGCTGTACGCCGAGACCGTGCGCCAGGTGCACGCGATGACCGCCGGCCGCGAGACCGGCCGCACCGGTGTCGAGCTGCTGATCCCGGACTTCAACGCGGTGCCGGAGCAGCTGGCCGAGGTCTTCTCGTCCCGCCCCGAGGTGCTGGCGCACAACGTCGAGACGGTGCCGCGGATCTTCAAGCGGATCCGCCCCGCCTTCCGCTACGAGCGCTCGCTGGACGTCATCACCCAGGCGCGCGCCGCCGGGCTGGTCACCAAGTCCAACCTGATCCTGGGCATGGGCGAGACCCGCGAGGAGGTCAGCCAGGCGCTGGCCGACCTGGTCGGGGCCGGCTGCGAGCTGATCACCATCACCCAGTACCTGCGGCCGTCGCTGCGCCACCACCCGGTGGAGCGCTGGGTCAAGCCGCAGGAGTTCGTCGAGCTGCAGGAGGAGGCCGAGGAGCTCGGCTTCGCCGGGGTGATGTCCGGTCCGCTGGTCCGCTCGTCGTACCGCGCCGGACGGCTGTACCGGCAGGCGCTGGAGCGCCGCGAGCAGGCCTCGGTCTGAGTCCGGTCCGAGTCCGGTCCGAGTCCGGTCCGAGCCTGGTCCGAGTCGGCCGGCTGCCGCGTCGGGAGCGCGCCTGAGCGCGTTCCGACGTGTTTGAGCCATGGGAAGGGCGGAGCCTCGGCTCCGCCCTTTCGCGTTCATCATCCTTTGACTACCAGGTCACGGACTGGTAACACGGGGTGGTGACGATGGAGTCACCACGATTGTTCGATTCTTCTCAGCCACGGCCCCGGCCGCGAGGGGAGCTGTTCGGCATGCAGATGCAGATGCGGATCCGGTCGATGGGGGCCGCGCTGCGGTTCGCCGAGAGCGTCCTGCTGGACGGCGGGCAGCGGCAGGCCCGGCGCAACGCCTGGGCGGCGGTCTGCGAGAACCGCCGGTACGCGGCCGACCGCCGGCACGACGCGCTGGCGTCGGGGGCCCTGGCGGGGGCCGCATCAGGGGCCGTGCCGGGGGCCGCGTCAGGGGCGACGACGGGGGCGGCGACGGTCAGGCCGGTGCGCCGCCGGCCGCTTCCGTAGGGGCACCCGGGTCACGGTTCGGGGCGAACGGGCACCCGGGCTTGGATATCCCGTACCCACGCCACGTACCATGAGCATTATGGCGAGGGAAACATCCGAAAACCCCGGGCGGCTGAAGCAGATCCGCCAGGCGTACACCATGACCAAGAAGGTCGACACCAAGATCGGCCTGATCATCGCCGGCGTCGGCCTGCTGACCTTCGGCGTGTTCCTCGCCATCGGCTTCGCGATCGAGCACCCTGTCTACCTGGGCATCCTGGGCTTCATCGTGGCCTTCCTGGCCATGGCGATCGTCTTCGGACGCCGGGCCGAGCGTGCCGCGTTCGGGCAGATGGAGGGGCAGCCGGGCGCCGTCGCGGCGGTGCTGAACAACATCCGGCGCGGCTGGAGCGCCAGCTCCACCCCGGTGGCCGTCACCCGTAGCCAGGACGCGGTCTACCGCGCCGTGGGCCGGGCCGGCATCGCGCTGATCGGCGAGGGCAACCCGAACCGGGTCCGCCAGCTGCTCGCGTCGGAGAAGAAGAAGATGGCCCGGGTCGTCGGCGACGTGCCGGTGCACGACATCGTGGTGGGCAACGGCGAGGGCGAGGTCCCGCTGAAGAAGCTGCAGATCCACCTGATGCGCCTGCCCCGCGCCATCACGCCCGCCCAGGTCACCGAGACCAACGACCGCCTGCGCGCGCTGGGCGACCTGCTCTCCAAGGCGCCGATCCCCAAGGGCCCGATGCCCAAGGGCGCCCGGATGCCCAAGGGCGGCCAGGTTCGCTGAGCCCCTCCCCGTCGACAGCACGAGAACGGCCCCGCTGCGGAAGCTTCCGCAGCGGGGCCGTTCGCCGTTCTCCGTTCGCCGTTCTCCGTTCGCCGGCCCTGCCGACGCCCTCGGGTCCGGGCCTCGCTCAGATCCGGACCTCGACGGTGCCGACCGCCTTGTCGTGCAGCCCGCGGGTGTCCCGGTCCCAGACCAGCGCCGGCACCAGCAGGCAGAGCAGCAGCGTGCGCAGCAGCACCTGCGGGATGGTCGCCCGGTTGCCGTCCAGACGGACGACCCGCAGCCCGAACAGCCGCTTGCCGACGGTCGTCCCGGTGGTGGCGAGCAGCAGCACCGTGACGGCGAAGAACAGCGGGGTGGTCCACAGGTTCGCCGAGGCCGCGGAGCCCTTGCCGATCAGCCCGTAGGCGACCAGGGCGACCAGCCAGCCGTCGACGAACAGCGCGCCCATCCGGCGGCCGGGGCCGGCGATCGAGCCGGGGCCCTCCTTGGGCAGTCCGAGGCGCTCACCGCGGTGGCCGAAGTCGGCACCCATCTTCTCGGCGGCCGCCTTCGGGCCGTCGATCCACGATCCCAACGCTTCTCTGGTGTCCACGAATCCACACTAACCGGGCGAACGCCGGGGACGGCCACCGCCTCCCCCGCCGGGCCCGCCACCGAAGAGTGAATCGGCCGCCGCCGACTTTCCGCCGGCGCCTTCGGTGATCTAGACCATCGAAGGCGTCCCACCTGGCGGGGCCAGGCGTTTTGTCCCGTCCCGTACGGCTTTGCCACCCGTCCGGCAGCTGCGGTTAACATTCAGGAAACGACTGGGTCACCGGTCGGAAACGGCCCGTTCCTAGGGTGTGCCCCATTCGCAACGCCGAGGAGGATGGATGTTCAACAACGCCGCCGAAGTGAAGCAGTTCATCCAGGACAACGACGTGAAGTTCGTCGACGTCCGCTTCTGCGACCTGCCAGGCGTCTTGCAGCACTTCTCCGTACCCGCGGCGACGTTCGACCCGTCCGAGATCCTGATGTTCGACGGCTCGTCGATCCGCGGCTTCCAGGCCATCCACGAGTCCGACATGGCCCTGGTCCCCGACCTCGCCACGGCCCGGCTCGACCCGTTCCGCCAGGAAAAGCACCTCAACATCAACTTCTTCATCCAGGACCCGGTGACCGGCGAGGCCTACAGCCGCGACCCGCGCAACGTCGCCAAGAAGGCCGAGGCCTACCTCGCCTCCTCCGGCATCGCGGACACCGCGTTCTTCGGCCCCGAGGCCGAGTTCTACGTCTTCGACTCGGTCCGGTTCGACACCAGCGCCAACGCGTCCTACTACCACATCGACTCCGAGGCCGGCGCCTGGAACAGCGGCTCCACCGAGGGCGACGTCCGCGGCTACAAGGTCAAGTACAAGGGCGGCTACTTCCCCGTCCCGCCCGTCGACCACTTCGCCGACCTGCGCGCCGAGATGTCCCTGGAGCTGGCCGCGGCCGGCCTGGAGGTCGAGCGCCAGCACCACGAGGTCGGCACGGCCGGCCAGGCCGAGATCAACTACAAGTTCAACACCCTGCTGCACGCCGCCGACGACCTGATGCTGTTCAAGTACATCATCAAGAACGTCGCCTGGCGGAACGGCAAGACGGCCACCTTCATGCCGAAGCCGATCTTCGGCGACAACGGCTCGGGCATGCACGTCCACCAGTCGCTGTGGAGCGAGGGCTCGCCGCTCTTCTACGACGAGCAGGGCTACGCCGGCCTCTCCGACATGGCCCGCTACTACATCGGCGGCCTGCTCAAGCACGCCCCGTCGCTGCTCGCCTTCACCAACCCGTCGGTGAACTCCTACCACCGCCTGGTCCCCGGCTTCGAGGCCCCGGTCAACCTGGTCTACTCCCAGCGCAACCGCTCCGCCGCGATCCGCATCCCGATCACCGGCTCCAACGCCAAGGCCAAGCGCATCGAGTTCCGCGCCCCCGACCCCTCCTCCAACCCCTACCTGGCCTTCTCCGCCATGCTGATGGCCGGCCTGGACGGCATCAGGAACAAGACCGAACCCCTGGAGCCGGTCGACAAGGACCTCTACGAACTGGCCCCCGAGGACCACGCCAACGTCCCCCAGGTCCCCGCCTCCCTCCCCGCCGTCCTGGAGGCCCTCGAAGCCGACCACGAGTACCTCCTCGCCGGCAACGTCTTCACCCCCGACCTCATCGAGACCTGGATCGACTTCAAGCGCACCCAGGAGATCGCCCCCATCGCCCTCCGCCCCCACCCCCACGAGTTCGAGCTCTACTACGACCTCTAAAAGCGCCTCTGACCTGCGGAAACGCAGTTCGATCTCCCATCGTTTCCGCAGGTCAGCGCCTCGCTGACCTGCGGAAACGCGGTCTGGCCGACTCGTATCGAACGCTCTGGGGCTCGAGCAGATTCGAAACGAGCAGCGCCGACGCCAGCAACAGCTCGACCAGCCCGCGGGCGGCCAAGCCATCGAACCCGGCGAGTAGACCCAGAGTGGGCTCAGCCGCAGGTTCAGCGAGGGCAGGCACAGCAGCCGGTACGCGCAGTGTGGTGGGAAACTCCGGATGTTCTGCGGGCTGCGGCGCTTTCTTGGCCGCCGGCTTCTTCCTCGCCACCCTGCCCGGACCTGTGCCGATGGTCGGCGGCCCGGGCAGGCACGGGTCGGGATTACTCCGTAGAAGGTTCGGGAATACGCCAGAGGATGGGGAAGCGGTCCGCGTCCGGCAGGCTGAGCGGACCGACTGGGCCTATCTGCTTGATCAGATAGCCGAAGACCATGTGGTGGGCCTCCTCGGACACGTCGTCCCAGGTATCCGGGGTCACGATCATGACCTCTCTCATCAGGCTCAGGTCAGACTCATTCTCGATCATCTCCGCCCGGTCGTCCCGGTCCATCGTTTCATCGGCCCGCATCGCGCGGATCGACTCTGCGAGGAGGTTGGGTTCCGCTTTCAAGCGGCGGCGCACCTCCTGGCAGCCGTAGTGGAAGGCCGCATATGAATCCATCGCCTCCCGATCCATGTCCTGGTAGCCGTATGGCGTGCCTTCGGTGGCTCCGATGTAGTCGCCCTTCAGCGTGTGCAGCAAGACCCTCAGCACGTGCTCGGCCCCGTCCTCTTCGATGAACTTCTCCATCGCCCGGATCCACACGTCCTCGGAAATGATCGGTTCGTGCGGGGCGGCGAGCCCGGGGGCTATCTGGATGGCGCTGAACGGGTTGACCAGGATGCCCATGACCATCTCGGGTGTCCACTTGCCGTCCTGGCCGCCCCAGCCGCTGTTGGCCAATTCCTGGAACGACTTCCGGACGCCCTTCTCTCCTTCGCGGCCTGCCCGCCACAGCAGCAGGAACCGTCCGACCTCGGCTTCCTCGTCCCGAGGGGGGCTGCACAGGCTCGCCAGCACCATGACGATGTCGTGCAACGTCTCCCAACGTCGTATCCGCTGCCCGTTGATCGCGGACCGCACGGTCTCGTGGCTGGGTCCGGACAACGGGTTCTCCCGCTCGCGGATCAGCGTGCTCACCTTGCGGAAACTCACCTGACCTGTTGCCCGGTACAACTCCTGTAACGCGTCGACCAGTTCCTGGTGCCATCTCTCCGGCTGCGACTCGTCCGGGGTATCCACTACTTGGATCCTCCTGCTTCGGGGCCAGTGCACGGGCTCCGGCCAGGGGTGTCAAGCTTCGCTGCCGCAGCGTACGACGCAGTCAGCTTCCGTCAAGTTCGCCACCAAGCCTTCCGCTTGGTGACCAGCTACTGAACGCCCGGGTGAGCATGGTGAGGACACCAACGGAGCACGACACCCCAGGAGTTCGCCCGTGCACATCCCTGTCTACGCATACGGCACAATCCGTACCGCCCTAGCCGCAGTACCAACGGGTCGGCAGATGGCGAGCCTGGACTGCTCCGTGTGCGGTGCCCCGTTCGGCCGGGATCTCGGGGCAGTACCGCTCGGCCCCGCCCCAGAGGCCGGTCTGTCTGGGTGCCGCCCGTGTCTGAGCCGACTGGTCTCCCGGGCGCGGGAGACCCGGGACGCCGCACTGGCACGGAACGCCGAGCAGGTGCGCAAGGATTCCAAGGCATGGGAATCGGTCCGCGACCACTACATGGCCCGGCTGGACGCGATCCGGCAGGCCGCAGAGGAAGTCGCCGAGTTGGCCGCGAACGCGGAGGTCCCGGCGTCACGGATCGCCTGGCTGTCGATATCGCTGGAGTCGGCCTACACCTGGATCCCCGACACTCCGGTGCCTCCGGCCACAGTCGACCGGGAGGACCATCTGCTGACGAACGCAGAGATGCTGCTGGGCAGCGCCATGATCACGGCCCGCGGGGCCGTGGCCAACAGGCTCGTCTACCACCTGGTCAATGAGGCGCAGCCCGAGGAACCGGAGATGTGCGAGGAACTGGAGTGCGCCGAGGACTGCTCGGGACGGCATGACACATCGCACATCGACTGCGGACCGGATGCCATTTTCGAGGACCTCCTGGAGCACGACATCACCATCGAGGAGCCCGGCCCGGCTCCCCTGTCCCCGCGGCTCGCCACGCTCATCGCGCCACGGCCCGAGGAGCCGCCTCCGTTGTTTCCGGGGTTGGAGGAGCATGCATCGGCCGCGCTCCCTCGTCTCGGGATCGATCCAGACGACCCGGAGGTCCTGCTGAGCGCAGCGGCAGCCGGACTGGCCGCTGGGGCCCTGTTGAACGAACCGCTCGACGCGATCCGTGCGGCACCCGGTGGGCCCAACGCCGGCGATGTCTTCGCACAGGGCGTCGACTTGTACCGTCGGGCCCGCAAGGCGCTCGTCGCCGCCCGTGACAGCGGGCCCGAACGACTGAGTGCATTCACCGCCATCGCCTCGGACCTGGACCTTCCGTGGGCAGGCGGCTCCCGGTTCACGCTGCGATCCGCGTCCGGGCCAGTGGCCGACTTCATCCGAAACATCGAGGAACAGGTCTGGATCACTGAGGAAATGATGCGTCGGCAGGGCTGGCGCGACGCCCTCCTGCACCGGGCGTTCGCAGCTGCGTCCAAAGCCACGCACCACTTCGGCATGCCTGGGTGGCCAGCCGTCGTCGAGGCCGCGATGAAGCGCTTCGCCTCGCTGGACCGGGTGTCCGCACCTTCGGAACTCGCCGATCTCGGTGAGGTGGAGACTGCGCTACTCCAGGAGCCGGACCGGTTGGGAGTGAACGCCCTCGGGTGGCTCGTCCGTCATGCCGTCCTCGGTTAGCGGCATGTGGCCTCACCGGCCGCGGAGCCAGTCGTTCCTGCGGGACACGCAGAGTGTCGATATGCCCAGGGCTCTGATCGGAATCCTCGGCCTCATCCGGCCGCGCCCTTCTGACAAAGAATCGACCGCAGTCCTGATCATGTCACGCCGGGGTGAGTCAGGGATCCGGGGAGCAGGTGTCGCGCGATGAGCTGGGATCGGGTAACCCTGTTCGTGCTCGCATCATTCGGCTGCCTCACCCTGTTGCTGACACAGATCAGTGAAGTGCTGTCGAGAGTGCCTCCGATCATCCGTGCTTGGCGACGGGTCCAGAACGAGCTGCGCCGCAACGACCATGACCGCTCGGCCGCCGACTGGTCAGACCCGGAAGGGGAGGGAGAAGAGAGCAGCGGCGGCACGACGGAACAGGGCTGAGGTGAGCGGCCCCGGCCGCTGGCAGTCGGCCGTCAAGGCCATCGAGCCCCTCACTCGACACTTCTCACCGCATCTCATCGTCATTGCCGCCGGGTGTGCACTGGTTGTGAAATGATCTTCCCTGAGGCCCATGTTTCCGCAGGTCAGAGGCATGTTCGATCAGAACTACGACCTGTAGAACCCCCTCCGACCTGCGGAAACGCAGTTCGACCCGGTGTCGGTCGGGCACAGAGCGATGGCTGCCACCCCGAACGGGGTGGCAGCCATCGGTTCAACGGGCCCTCGTGCCCCGCCGCTCAACCGCCGCGCAGCGACCGGAGGCCATCTGCTGCGGCCGCCCTGACCGGTATACCGGCCCGACCGTGGCGATCGAGTACTTCGACCACCGCATGCAGCGCGGCCGCATCGGTGCGGCCCAGCAGGGGCAGTGCCCGGTACCAGCTGTCGGTACCCAAGGCTCCGACGACGAGCTCGGACGCCAAGGGCACTCCCCCGGCTCCGGCCGGACGCAGTTGGTGCGCGAGGACACGGAACACGGACAGCATCCAGTTGTCCTCGTCCCCGGCCACGTCCAGGTACGCCGGGACGCCCGACAGACACCCGGCGACGGTCGCCTGCGCGACGCCTCTGGCGGCAGGATCCGGTACCTCTCCGACCGTACGGCACGCGCCCGCGCCATCACCGCGCACGGCTTGCAGCAGGGCGAGTCCGGTGGCAAGCAGGGGCTCGGCCGCGAGGCGGGTGCGTGCCAGTGTCCGCAGGGACGCAATGCGGGCCTCGACCTGTGCCCCCGAGGCAAGGCTGCGGAATGCCTCGACCAGGTCGCTTCCGGTGGCGGAGAGCCCGCCACCCGGCAAACCCTCGGCCACAACCTCGGCGACGAAGGCCGCCGGTTCGAGACCCGCCCGAACGGCCAGGGCGGCTCGCCGATAGGGAATGCCCGCCCTCCCGAAGGGCCGTCGTCCGGAAGGGGGCTGGGCCCATGAGGCGGCCCGCTCGGCCTCACCTGCGTGCGCGAACGCCTGAGCCACCAGCGCTCGTGCCTCGGGCGGCTGCGGATCCAGGCACGCGACCGTCCTTGCCGCTTCCGTTGCGCACCGCACCGCCGCATCCTGACGCCCGCCCTCGGCATGCGCCCTCGCGGCTGCCGCCAGGCACCGCACCTGCAGTAGCGAGCCACCCCCCTTCGCCGCTGACAGGACGAGGGCCGAGCCCGCCTCGTCGTCCGTGCCGGCGAGGGCTTCGGAGAGGTGAGGGAGCCACGCGACCTGGGCCTCCCCCGCGGCCGAGGTGCTGAGGTAGCGATCGAGATCGCTCCTCAGCTGCGGGCCGTCCCCAAGTTCGGACGAGCACCGCACCCGGTGGAGCAACGCCACCTCCGCCTCCGCGTCGCCCGTCTGGTCCTCATCGGTGGTGGCGTCGCCGTCGAGCAAGGACTCGGCCCGGGCTGCGATCTGTGCGGGAAACCCGGCGAGCATGCCGCGTATCCCCGTGGGCAGTTCTCCGAGATCGAGCAGGGCCTGCACCAACAAGGCCAGCGATCCACTGAGTTCGTCCGGCCATGCGGCGTCCAGGGCTCCCAGCACCGCGCTCCTCGCGGTATCCGCCAGCTCGCGGGCCTGCTTCCACGTCTCTCCGGGGCCGTCCTCCGGTGCCGACCGGGCCAACGCGGACGCCGTGACGGCACAGCAGTCCGCTGCGGCGAGCCCCGGACGAACCACCGCGAACCCTTCGGAGAACGTCCTCATCCTCGCCAGGGCCCGGTCGCCGCGTCCGGGATCGTGCGCGGCCACGGACGCCCAGATCTCGACGGCGAGGACCGGGTCGCCCTCCGCCGACTCGGCCTGGTTCTCCGCTTCGAGCAGCAGTTCCTCCGACACCCGGTCGGAGAAGGCCCGGTCGGCTCCACGCAGCAGCCCCGCAGCCCTTGCCAACGGCTCGACGTTCTCCGGTCGGCGGATGTCCACGCAGCTCAGCAACCGGACCGCCTCGTCCGTCAGACCCACTTCGGCCAGCACGACGGCGGTGCACGGGACGATCGGCCCGGCGTCCCACTCGGATGCGACGGAGAGGGAGCCGGGCTGCCGCTCCGACCGCTCGGCCCAGCCGGCCGCCTCCCGCGCGAAGCGCACCGCCTTTCCCGCCGCATCCGGCGTCTTCAAGACCGAGAGAGCCCGGACCACCTCGGCGAGCCGTGCCGCCTTGGAGGCCGGGTCCCCCGCGCCCAGCGCCAGAGACCGCGCCCGCTCGCTGTCACCGACCAGGCACAACGCTCGCAGCACCTCGTGCGGGACCGGCCTGGCCCCCGTCGCCAGGAGCGAGCCCGACGCAGCCGCCGAGGCGAGGACGGCGGGGGTCGGCAGCTCCTGTGCCAGTTGGTCGACCGCGGAGAGCGCGAGATCGGTGCGGCCTGCGGCGGCGAGTAGCGCCAGCCGACGGTGGTCGAGCGTGAAGGCGGCACGACGCTCGACGTCATCCGTGCGCGCCAGGAGGTCCAGGTAGCGGTGAAGCAGGTACCCGGGGGTGGTGGCGGGCCACCCCTCCTCCCGGAAACCGTCGGCCCAAGCATGGAGCCGATGGAGGAGCGCGGAGCACATGGGGGAGCCCAATCCGGCCAGGGCCTCCCGGTACAGGTCCTTGTGGGCCAGGACGAACTCGTCGGGCTCCAGGTCCTCCAGGCAGACCCCTCGACCGGCCACGCTGTGCAGCCGCATGGCCAGGTCGTAGGGGATCGGCATGTCGTCGTGCCCACCGGTTCCTACCAGTTGCATCAGCGCCGGCTCGGTGAGGCCGCCGCCGGCCACCGCCAGGAATCCGACGATCTCGCGCCCCCAGGCACCGCTGTCACGGAGCAACACCTCAAGGTCCCGACGCACCACACCGCGCAGGACGGCGGCCTCGGGTGAGGGGCGGATGCCGGTGATCGGATAGGCGTCGCGCAGGGGATGGTCCGACGGAACATCGTCGGGCAGGGGCGGGTGCCGGCGACGGGAGACCAGGACGACCAGCCCCGGGTAGGGCCTCGGCGGCAGGAGCGAGGCGATGCTCTCCTCGATCTGCCCGTCCCGCGTACCCACGGCATCCTCGTCGAGCCCGTCGATCAACAACAACAGTTTGCGGCCGCACTCCACGCTCTTCCTGGCTGCCGCGTCGTACAGCTCCAGAAGGGTGCCGGTGTCCCTGGAGGCAGGACGCTTCCCCACGTGCCCGCTCAACACGCGAATCATGGTGTCGCGGAAGTACCGAGCCGTGTCACTCCCGGTCTTCCAGCGGACGAAGTAGGCGACGAGGTCGGTGTCCGGCAGCGTGCAGGTCGCGGCGAAGGTGGCGAGCAGCGCGGTCTTGCCCGCCCAGGGTGGCCCCACCAACGACAGGTAGCCGGACCTGCTGCCGACCAGCTCATGCAACCGGGCGAGCTCCTTCTCACGCCCCTTCAGCTCCTGCGGCCGGTACTGGTCGGCAGTACGGCAGTGCCGCAGAGGCGGGAGGGGCGTGGGGCGGTATGTCGTCGCCGACCGCCCTCCCTTGTTCCTCCGAGCCTCCTCCCTGGCGCCGCGCAGGAGCTCGTTCCACTGCTGTGGCGTGCGCACAGGGCTGCCGACACACCTCTCCAGGAAGGAGATGACACGCCAGGCCACCTCGTCCGACGACGGCCTGTCGACGCCGGTGAACCACGCGCTGAGCCTTTTGCTGAGCTTCCTGCCGTCCTCGCCCGGCACCTCCGCACAGATCTGCCGGTTCGTGAGGGGACGGCCCGCGCTGCTCTCTGCCCGGGCACGCAGGTCCTTCAGGGCAGCGGTGAGCTTCGCCCGGGCTTCCCACCGCGGATCCGGCCCGGTCCCGCCGACTGTCATTCCGCCCGCCTCCCCTGTACGTCCCCGGATGTGAAATTTCCGACCTCCCACCAGCGGAAACGCGGCCGGACCGGCGGTCCGACCTCGCAGGAAACGTGCCGGACAGGAGATGAATACCGCACCAGTCGACCTTGAGTATCCGGTCGACCCGTCCGGGAGGGAACCCGTCATGTCCGCACTGCCTGTCCCACTGACCGCTGCCACGGTGCTGGCCGCCGCCACGGGACTCGTCTACACGGTCACGCTGTTCGGCGTCGTCCTGGCCTCGATCGTCTCCCGCTCCCCGGCACGCCGCCGCGACGCACGGGCGACCCTGGCGATCCTGATCCGGCGGGCGCCCAAACCGTGACCGTGCCCGGCTCTTCGCCGGCCGCACGGGCACCCCGTCGCACCGGAGCCGGAGTCAACCCGGTGGGGTTCCTTGAAGGGGATTCCCGATTCGCCTGACAACACCAGGGACCGGGTGCCACGCTTTTTTCTGACGGGGCGTCAGCACTCTTCCGGCTTCCGGTTCCCAGGCGCGCGCCTGGGAACCGGATCCGGGAGGAGTGACCGCGTGAGCAGCCCCGCCGGAGGTTGGCTGAAGGCCCGTCTGGTCAGCGGAGGGAGGTGGTTTCGGGAACACAGGGAAGACTTGGCCTACCTGACGGTGCAGGCCGTCATCTCGGCAGTCGTCTCACGTCTCATCATGCTCAGGTGAAAGAGCCTCTCCCGGCACTGGTATTGCCGGGAGAGGCCGCCCAAGGCCCCGGGCCGGTGCCGCGCCGGACGATCGGCAGCGCCACCACGGCCACACAGGGGGTGCCGGACACGATAGCGCAGGCGCTCACTGCGCCACCGGATCCTGCACCAGCAGGGATGCCCCTCCGGTGGGTCTTTCTTGACGACCGTCCCACAGCCTCTTCCCCGCCTGCCGCGGGGCCGACCGCGCCTCCAGGCGATGCGAGCAGGCGAGCCACCGGCAGCCACTCGGCCCCCTCCAGGGGCGAACGACGATCCTCCGAGGTCCGACGTCATGCATCAGGTTCCCCCTCCGACATCCGACGAGGCCGCCGACGGGCCCCGCTGGGACCCTCGGGAACACACGTTCGTCCTTGCCTATGGGCTCGACGGTGCCGTGGTCGGGCGGCGGCTGACGGACCTGTTCTCCCAGGCGGACGCCTTGACGGACGTGGACGGCGAGACCCCCGGGGAGAAGGTCGCCGTCATCGAATTCCTGCTGGCCCTCTGCTACGCCTCCGGCACGTACCCGACCTCGGCCGAGGAATGGCAGCAGTGGGTGCAGTCGGAGCACCCGCTGGACGGGGTCGCCTCCTGGCTGGCGGAGCAGCCGGACGACGACTGGAATCTGTTCCATCCCGCCCGTCCGCTGGGGCAGAACGCGCTCCTTCGTGAGTTCCTGGCAGAACACGGGACGGGCCCGGCTCAGCTGGTGCTGGAACACAGCGGGGATTACAGCCAGTTCGCCGATCACCATCATCTCGATCACCCCGACCCGCTGCCGGCCGCCAAGGCTTACCGGGCTGTACTGACCCAGCACCTCTTCGGGCTCTCCGGCCGCGCCCGGATCTCGGGCAAGGAGACTCTGGGACCGACCATCACCAACCTCGCCACCGGGCGGCTCGGCGGCCGCGTCCGGGTACTCGCTCTGGGCCGGACTCTGGGCCACACCTTGCGGCTGAACCTGACCCCGACCACGGATGATCCACGGGTGCTCAACCTGACCTGGACCCAGGGCCCGGTTGAGCGGCGCGGCTTCAAGAGCAAGCCGCCGCCCCGCACCGTTGCGGGCTATGCGGACCTGCACAGCTACCTGGGCCGGTCGGTTCTGCTGCGCCCCACACCGGGGCTCTCCGGTGTCCTGGCCGGCGTCGACCGTGTTCTGATCGGCGCCGGCGAACTCCTCGAACTGGAGGCGGCGAAGCACCTCCAGGACGCGGTGATGTCGGAGACGCGCAACGGGGTATCCAAGCCCCTGTGGCCTTCGGCCACACGTGACTTGTGGCGTGAGGCGCACGCCCTCTACGCGGCGGTCGAGAGGCGGTCGGGCGGCCTCTACAAGCGCCTCGCGCGGCTGCCGAAGGAGGACGGGGAGGCGAGCCGCTCCTTCAAACTGCTCGCGGTCGGCCTCCTTTCGGCGAAGTCCACGCCCATCGGCTGGGTGACCAGCGTGTTCCCCTTCGCCCCGGGGCAGGCCCCGGCGCTGTACCAGGCGTCGCTGAGAGGCTCGCAGGTGGCGGAGCATCTGGCCCGGTCGTTGGACCGAGCCGCATTCAAGGCGTGGGAAGTCATGTTTCCCAACCCCAAGCCGTCCGACAAGAAGGCGCAGATCGCCCGCTTCGACGCACGCGCGGAGCAATGGAAGGCCACCGAACTCCCCTTCCACACACTGCTCGCCGATGTCGCCGACGGGGCACCGGTCGCCGATTGCATGCCCGAATACACGCGGTGGCTCGTGGAGACGGCGGAAGAGCTCCTGACACAGCGCCTCGACGCGCTGCCGGGGAACGGCCAAGGGCGCCGGGCCCGGGCGGCGGCACACCGCGGGTTCACGGACTTCCTCACCGGCCCCAAGGCGCCGCCCGACATCCGCGACCTCACGAACGGAGAAGCATGACCGATCCGGATGAGCCGGAGTCCCTGGAGTCGAGTGCCGCTCAGCTGACGGCCTGGCTGATGGCGCTGGTGCGCAACCGGCAGTACGGCGACCTCGCGCAGCTGCGACGCGTCACCGCGGGCAGCAGCGCCAGGTACCGGGCCGGCTGGTTGGCCGCGGACCAGGAGAAGAGGGAAGTCTACGAGCAGGTGGCCTTCCTGTTCGCCGTGTACCACCGGGGCGTCAGGATTCCCACTCCGGGCTACGGCAGCTTCGGCGTTGCTGCCCGCAGGATCGGCCCGCCCACAGCCCGCGGACCCGAGGACCCCGGTGCGACGCGGCTCGTCGACCGGATCGTGTCCGGTCGGCGCATCCCCTGGCGCCACCTCCATCACGGTGTCGCCCGGCTGCGCTCCTGCGAGCAGCAACCGCCGTCCTGGACCCGCCTCGTCGTCGACCTCGGTCAGTGGAACGACCGGAAGGCCCGCGTGGCGGACCGCTGGGCAGTCGACTTCCACGAACCGCAGGTCCTCCGCCGGACCGTTCGCCAGAAGGGCAGCAGTACATGACCGGACCATCGACACCGCGCGCACAGTTCCTCTCCCTCCACCTGCTCGAAACCTTGGCGGCGGTCCTCCCTGTCCGCGATGAGAACAATGCCCCGAAGACCATCGTCTACGGCGGCTTCGAGCGGCACATGATCACCAGCCAGGCGAGGCGACGGGCCGAACGGATGCACGCCCGCAATCGGGCGAACGTCGGCGTCGGCCCGCTGGCCGGCCGTACCATGGGCCAACGCACCCGGGAATGGGCCCTGGTCACGGCACGGGTCCTGGAGAAGGAACACGGCTGGGAGAAGGACGAGTCCGTGAGCACGGCACGGGCGGTCCTGGAGGCCGTGGGGTTGAAGTTCGGCGACGCGTCGAAGAAGACCGTCGCGAACCTCACCAAGGTCCTGCTGTTCGCGCCCGCCGACACCGGTGAGCGGATCGCGGCCCACATCGCGACGCACGCCGTGGAACTGCGGTACTGGCGGGATGAGTACCTCAAGGCCCAGGCCTCCGCAGCGAAGCCGAAGCGGGGCACCCCCGCGGCGGCCGAGGAGTCCGAGAACGACGGGGGCGACGGATCGGGGGGCAAGAACCTGCCGTCGCTTCCGAAGGAGTCGCGCGCCGCGGTACTCACCGCACTGGCGCCGCGCGATGCCATCGACATCGCGCTCTACGGCCGGTTCCTCGCGGAGATCGCCGACTCCCCCAATGTGGACGGCGCGGTCCAGAGTGCCCACGCCTTCACGATCCAGGAAGCCGAGACGGTGGACGACTTCTACGCCGCCGCAGACGACGTCAAACTCGACCGCAAACAGAACGCACTGGACTTCTTGGACGCCACAGACGACGCGGGGGCCGGAATGACGGGGTACCAGTCGCTGATCTCCGGCACCTTCTACCGGCACGCCGTCCTCGACCGGACCCAGCTGAGGACCAACCTCCGGGCTGCCGGGATGTCCGAGGCCGAGGCGGCCGAGACGGCCGTCGCGGCGGAGCAGGAGTTTGTCACCGGATTCGTCGAGGCCTTCCCCCAGGCGAAGAAGAACTCCACGGCCTCCACCGGCTCGCTCCCCGCTCTGGTCCTGGCCTTCGAGGGCGAGCGGCCCTACAACTACGCGGCGGCCTTCCAGAAGCCCATCGACGAGGACCCCGAGGACCGGGGAGGCGAAGGGCCGGCCGGCCTGGCCGGGGTGACGCGGCTGCTCCGCCACCACACGTTCGTCGGAAGGCGTCGCCCCGACATCGCCAGGGCCCGCCTGCTCACGTACGACCCTCAGGTCGACGCGCTCCTCGATGAACTGCGGCCTTCGGAGGCAACCCGCGTGGAGACCGTCGAGGGCCTGACTTCATGACGTACGTCCTGCTCATCCGGCTGGCCGGACCCCTTCAGTCGTGGGGCGTCGCCAGCCGCTTCCCCGCCCGACGGGACTCTCACAGCCGACCCACCAAGTCGGCCGTGATCGGCATGTGTGCGGCGGCCATGGGCCTGCCGCGCTCCATGCCCCTGGAGGAGCCGAAGGAGTCGGCGTCAACGCGACCGGGCAGGCCGACAGCTCTCGGAGAGCTGGCCCGAACGACGTTCGCCGTGCGGGCCGACCATCCCGGCGTCCCGGTCCGCGACTACCACACCGTGGGAGCCGGCACCTACCCGCTGCGACCTCGTGATCTGATCCTGGACCACCGGCGGGCCGCGGCCGTCTCGGCCTCGCTCGACGCGGGCACCGGCGGCAGGTTCGGGCACCACCCGCTGGCGCACTGGTACGGCGCGCCCAAGAAGATCACTGCCGACCCGGCCTCCGGGGTGCTGGTCTCCGCCGAGCTGACCCGCTCGGGCCTCATCACGGAGCGGTGGTACCTCTCCGACGCGGCCTTCCTGGTAGGTCTCCAGCACGAGGACGAGGACTTCCTGGCCTCGGTGGGCCACGCGCTGGAACATCCGCGGCACCTGCTGTGGCTGGGGCGCAAATCCTGTCCCCCGTCCGGGACCCTCTTCCTGGGTACCTTCCCCGGTGACCTGGACACCGCCTTCCGCAGGCACCGGCTGCTTCCTGGCCCCGACGGATCCGGGCCTCCGCGGGACCGCGCCTGGGCCTGGTTACAAGTCCCGCCCTCCGAACCGGGAGCCACGCCCGTTCAAGACCAGCCAGTGGGCTTCTCTCCTTTGAAGCCCGAGCACACCACGCGCTGGGAGATCGCCCGCAGGATCACGATCGCCCCGGACGCAGCCGAATGGAGGGGCATCATCCCGTGAGCGATGCAGCACGGCTCCGTACGACGACGGCACGCTTCGTCGCCTCCCACTCGGTGCTGACCCTGGACGCCCGCCATCCCTACGTGGCGAAGTCGTTGGTCGACGCCCAGGAGATGCACCGCACTGTGATGAGCGGCTTCCGCGGTTGGGTCGACGACGGCAGCTCCGACGCCCGCGCTCAAATGGGCATCCTGTCCACCTGGTCGATCAACCTCAAAGAGGCCGCGCTGGTCCTCGTCGTGCAGTCCAAGGTGGCAGCGGACTGGGGACAGCTGCCCAATGGCGTCCTACGAGAGGCGCCGCACTCCATCACGGTCGACCGCACCTTCCGCATCGGCGACACCGTCGGCTTCCGAGCGGTCGTCAATCCGACCTACAGCAAGCGGCAGACCGCTCCCGGCCGGGAACAGACTCGCGGTCGGCGGGTGGCGCACACCAATCCCGACGGTGTCAGGAGGTGGTGTGCCCGTCACTTCGGAGACGGGCACGGATCCGTCGGCGGCACAGGCGGCACCGCCGACCCCGGGACCATCTCAGTGCGGATGCTGCCCACGGTGTCCAGTTCCACATCCCACAAGGGCCTGAAGATCACTCGCGCCGAGTTGCGCGGCGCCCTGACCGTCACCGACCCCACGGCGTTCGTCACCGCTCTCTCCGACGGTGTGGGCCATGCGCGAGCATACGGCTGCGGTCTCATCCTGGTCCGCTGACCGGCCCGCGGCACCGATGGGGGCGCTGAGCGGCATCTGCCTCACCGGGAACAGCGCCGGCCCCCACCGCCCCGCCCCTCCTCCGACAATCAGCCCGAGTGGCGTGCCGGAGGAGGGCGCGGCTCAGGTGGTGGCGCGGGTGAGGAGGGTGGTGATGTGGGACTCGACGTCGGGGGTGAGGGTGGTGAGGGCGTAGGCGGTGGGCTCCATCTCGGCGATCTTGGCGAGGACGTCCTGCTCGCCGTCGGCCTTGGCGGTGCGGGGGCTGCGGCGGGCAGCGGCCTTGAGCTCCTTGGCGTGCAGCCGTCGAAGGTCCGGGTGGTGTTCGTCATGGTGGGAGTCCTTTGCGGTGAGGTGTCGGTCAGGGCCGCGGTGCCGGTCGGTCGAGCCAGTGGCCGTCGGACATCAGCTCGCGGCCGGCCAGTTCGTTCGACTCGCGCCAGGACCGGACGCCGCGGGGCGTGACTCGGAACCAGCTGTAGGACGGGGCCGAGACGCGTGGGTCGAAGCCGGTGCGGGCGGCGAAGCGGTCGCCGCGCTCGCGCGGGAGGGCGTCGAGGTCCAGGACCTCGACCTCGCCCTCGATCAGGCAGACGTCCCGGGTGTGGCCCAGGGCCAGGCGGGCGGTGCCGGTGGCGGCGAGGTTGCGGCCGGTCGGGCTGCCGGGCGGGGTGGCGAGCAGCAGCGTCTCGCCGTCCCAGTCGAAGGAGAGCGGGACGAGGTGGGGCGTGCCGTCCGGCGAGGCCGTGGCCACCCAGACATCGATGTCGTGGGCGAGGCGCTGCTCGGCGTCGTGCCGGCGCTGGGCGCGGGAACGCGGTGCGGCCATGGTCACTTCACTCCTGTCGTATCCGGCGGGGTCGCTCACAGCCTCCCGCGGATGGGGGCCGGGCCGCATCCGTACCGACTACGGAGAGCACCACGGACGGCACCACGGAGGCGACCCGCACGCCTGCGCGCCGTCGCGGCGGCCTTCGCCGCCGCCGGCTGCCGCTACCGGTCCGCCCGCACCCTGGACCTCGCGGGCCGAGGACGGGCCGGGCCCGGACGGGACCGGCGAAACCCGGTGGCCAAGGACGTGCCGGGGCCCGAGACTTGGCGCATGGGGACGAGGAGCGGGGCGGCGGGCAAGGTCACGCCGACGGTGTACGTGTCGGTGGACGTCGAGGCGGACGGGCCGATCCCCGGCCCGTACTCGATGGTCAGCTTCGGCGCGGTGGTGGCCGGGTGGCACGACGCGGACGGCTTCCGGCCCGCCCCGGCCACGGCGGCGGGCTTCTACCGCGAACTGCGGCCCGTCTCCGACACGTGGGTGCCCGAGGCGCTGGCCGTCTCCGGGCTGGACCGGGCGGCGCTGCTCGCCGGCGGCACCGATCCGGCCGTCGCCATGGGCCAGTTCGCGCGCTGGCTGGAGCAGCTGCGCACCGGCCCGGACGGGCGGCGGTACCGGCCGGTGATGGTGGGCTACCCCGCCGTCTACGACTGGCAGTTCCTCTACTGGTACCTGGTCCGCTTCACCGGCTCCAGCCCGTTCGGCCACTCGGGCTGCCTGGACGTCAAGACGCTGTACGCGGCGCGGGCGGGCGTGCCGTTCGCCGGGATCGGCAAGCGCTCGATGCCGGCGGAGCTGCTGCCCGACCTGCCCCACACCCACCATGCCCTCGACGACGCACGCGAGCAGGCGCTGCTCTTCGCCAACCTGATGGAGTGGGACGGGCCGCACGAGCGGGTCAGCGGACGGTGACGGGAAGGGTCTCGTAGCCGCGCAGGACGAGGCGGTCGCGGCGGGTGGGGACGCCGCCGGGGGCGAGACGGGGGAACCGGTCGAGGAGGGCGGGGACGGCGATGTCGGCCTCCAGGCGCGCGAGTTGGCTGCCGAGGCAGAAGTGCGAACCGCCGCCGAAGCTGAGCGGCTGGCTGTCGGTGCGGGTGGGGTCGAAGCGGTCCGGGCGGGGGTAGCGGGCCGGGTCGTGGTTGGCGGCGCCCAGCATGGTGAAGACGACGGTGCCGGTCGGGGTCGGCAGGCCGGCCACCGCGAGATCGGGGGCGGTGGAGATCCGGGAGGTCACCTGGACCGGGGAGTCGTAGCGCAGCACCTCGTCGGTGAAGAGCGAGGGGTCGAGGGCTCCGGTGCGCAGGCCCTCGGCGGCCTCAGGGTGGCGGAAGAGCAGGGCGAGGCCGTTGCCGAGGAGGTTGGTGGTGGTCTCGAAGCCGGCCACCAGGAGGAGGGCGAGGTTGCTCAGCAGTTCCTCGCCGGAGATCCGGTCCGCGGAGTCGGCGGCGATCCGGACCAGCTCGCTGACCAGGTCGTCGGTCGGGCGGGCCAGCCGCTCGGCGGTCAACTCGGCTAAGTAGGCGGAGAGTTCCTCGGCCGCGAGGTCGGCGGCGGCCAGTTCGCCGAGGTCCTGGATGAGCTCCAGCGCGATGGTGAGGTCCGAGGCGAGGCCGCGGAAGCGGTGGCGGTCGGCGGCGGGGACGCCGAGCAGTTCGCAGATCACCTCGACCGGGAGGCGGAAGGCGAAGGCGTCCATGAAGTCGACGGGCGAGCCGTCGGAGCCCCGGTCGGCCAGTTCGTCGAGCAGCCGCTCCACCGTCGCCTCGATCGCCGGCCGCAGGGCGGCGACCCGGCGGGCGTTGAAGGCCGAGGCGATGAGCGAGCGGACCCGGCCGTGGTCGGGGGCGTTGCGCTGGAGGATCGAGCGGCCGAAGAGCTCGATGGAGGGGTGGGCGAACAGTTCCGCGTGGTCGGCGGCGAGGCTCTTGGTGTCCTCCAGGGCGAAGGCCGGGTTGCGCAGCACCTGGTTGGCGGCGGCGTGCCCGACCACCAGGACCGCCCCGGGGCCCGCCGGCACGGCCGCGCCGAGTTCGTGCGCCCGCGCGTACAGCGGATAGGGGTCGAACCGCCCCTCGGTCGTCATGAGCTGCTCGATGATCGACGCGCCGTCCATCCGGCCTTCCCCTCCGTAGATCCAATCCCCTGACGGACAACTGTTGGTGGCCGGAGGGGAGTTCCCGGGCAGGGGGCAGATCCGGCCGGGCGCGGGCCGGGCGGTGCGGGGCGCGCGGGCGGAGCCGGACGGGGACGGGTCGGTAGGCTGGCGGGATGGAGATCTGGATCAACCCCCGCTGCGGGAAGTGCCGTACCGCGCTGAGCGAGCTGACCGGCGCCGGCGTCACGTACACCGTGCGGCGCTACCTGGAGGACCCGCCGAGCGTCGCCGAGCTGGAGCAGGTGCTGGAGCGGCTGGGCCTGGAGCCGTGGGACATCACCCGGCCCGACGAGCAGGTGGCCAAGGACCTCGGCATGAAGCAGTGGGGCCGGGAGGCGGGCGACCGGGCGCGCTGGCTCGCGGCGATGGCCGAGCACCCGATCCTGATCCAGCGCCCGATCATCACCGCGGACGACGGGCACACCGTGATCGCCCGCACCCCCGAGGCGCTCAGGTCCGTCCTGCCGTAACGGCTGCCGTCCTGCCCCGACGGCCGCTGTCCCGCCCCGACGGCCGCCGTCAGCGGCGTTCGAACCGCCGCACCTGCTCGCCCGGGCGCCAGGAGCTGATCCGCACCGCGTCGCCCTCGACGGTGGTGTGCACGACCTGCTCCAGTTCCAGCCGGAAGGCGTGGTACGGGCCGGGCGGCGGCTCGGGCAGCTCTGCCTCGTAGCCGGCGATGTCCGTCGCGTCGGTGAGTTCGACGGCCCGACCGGACAGCTTGGAGTCGCCCTCGGCCAGCGTCGCGTCGCTCGGGTTGCTGTGCAGCGCGAAGCGGGCGTCGCGGCGCAGGTCCAACGCCTTGACCGCGCCGCGCATCGACCCGAGCATCACGTCGGCCCCGATGAAGTCGACCTCGGTGCCGCTCACCCGGGGCGAGCCGTCCTTGCGGAGCGTCGCCAGGACGTGGTGCTTGTTGGCCTCGAAGCGGGCCCGCACGGCGGGGGCCAGGTCCGGTGCCTCGTGCTCGAAATCCTGCCAGGTAGCCATGGCGCCAGTGTGGCACCGGGCACCGACAGCCGCCGTCCGGTGCCGGTGCCCGCTGCCGGTGCCCGCTTCGGTGCCCGGAGACGGTGCCCGCTGTCGGTGCCCGGTGCCACACTGGCCGGGTGACCTCTACCACCACCTACATCGCCTTCCTGCGGGCCGTGAACGTCGGCGGCCGGACGGTGAGGATGGAGCGCCTGCGCGCGCTGTTCGGCGAGCTCGGTCTGGAGCGCGTCGGCTCCTACATCCAGAGCGGCAACGTCTTCTTCACCGCCGATGCCGCCGACGCCGCCGACACGGCGGGCCGGGCCGCGCTGACCGGGCGGATCGAGCGCCATCTGGAGGAGCGGCTGGGCTACGCGGTGCCGGTGCTGCTGCGCACGGTGGACGAGGTCCAGGCGGTGCTGGACGCCGAGCCGTTCGCGGGCGTCGAGGTGACCCCGGAAGTCCGGCTCACGGTGAACTTCCTCTCCGAGCCGCTGCCCGCCGACTTCCCGGTCCCGTACACCTCGCCGAAGGGCGACTACGAGGTGATCGGCGCCGACCCCGGCACCGCGTACGTCGTGGTGCACCTGAAGGACGGCAAGTGGGTCACCACCGGTGCGCTCTTCGGGAAGTCCTACCGGGGCTTGGCGACCTCGCGGTTCCTGCACACCACGGCCAAGATCGTGGCCGCGGCGCGGAAGGCCTGACCTTTCGCCCACGACGACCCGGAGGCCCCCGTTGGCTCGATCCGCACTGGACGCCTACGCCGCGCTGCTCGACCGCTCGTTCGTCCGGATCGCGGAGGCGGCGGCCGACGGCCGGACCTTCGACCGCGCGGCGGTCGTGCGCTGTGCGGACGTCTGGGACAACAACACCTTCCCGCTGGCCGCCACCGCGCTCCGCCGGACCGCGCTGCGCCGGGAGCGGGCCGCGCGGGCCGGGCTGCGGTGGATGGCCGGGCTGGGCGAGGCGCGGTACGCGTGGATGCTGGAGCAGTCGGCGGCGGCCGGGCACCCGGTCGCGGGGCTGATACCGGCGCCGGAACCGGACGACCGCCGCCCCTACCGGGGGTACGGCGGGACGCTCTTCCCGGTGGCCGCGCCGCTGACCGAGCCGGCCGTGGACGGGTACGACCTCTCCTGCGGCCGCCTGCTGTGGCTGGAGGCCGAACTGTCCGGCACGCGGCTGCGTGCGGCCCTGGGCGTGGAGGTGCCGCGCACCTACGAGCTGCCGCGGCGGGACGGGACGACGGGGCAGGACGGGACGACGGGGCGGCCGGCACCGCGGCTGCTCCTGTCGCTGGACGAGGTGTCGGTCGCGGAGTTCGACGCGGGACCGTCCGCGACGGGCCCGCTGGAGTGGCGGGTGAACGCGGACGGGGTGGAACTGCGGGTGGCCGGGGTCGGGCTGCTCCGGGCGGCCCGGGCGACGGTGGGGATCGAGGATCCGTTCTGGCACCTGACCGGGGCCGGGCGGGCGGCGGACGCCGCGACACCGGTAGCGCGGCGGTCCGCACGGTTCGGCGGGCGAAGGCCCGGTCCGCCGTTCACCGTCTTCGACGGCGGGGCGCACCGGCCGGCGGCGCTCCTCGTGCAGCGCGCGATGCTGGACATCCGGATGGCGCGGCACCCCGAACACGTCTCCCGCGGCGCGATCCTGGAGCTCTGCCGGATCTTCGAGGGCGCCGGAACGGACCTGCTGGCGGCGGCACGGCGGGGCGAGGCGGGCGGGCGCGCCCTGATCGAGCGGTGGGTGGCGCGCGGCGGCGACGCCTGGGCGGGCTGGTTCGCGGAACAGCTCTCCTCGCGGAGCCGGCCCGGCCGGGCCGGGGAGTGGGCGGAGCACCTGGCCGACCGGCTGCGGGCGGTACCGGGGCCCGCCGCCGGGCCACGACCGAGGCCGAAGCCCGAACGGGCGGCGGTGCGACTGCTGGCGGTCCGCTTCGACGGCCACGGCCACGGCCGCGACCCGGACGAACCCGCCTCGGCGGTCGTCCACCTCGCCGTGCCGCCCGAGGAGGCCGGACCGTGGGGGCTGGTCGTGGCGAAGGCCGAGCGGCTGAAGCGGTTCCGGCTCGGCCCAGCGGCATTCGGCCCAGCGGCGTTCGGCACGGCGGGGGCGGTACACAAGGACGGCGGACGGCTGACGGTGGGCGCCGGCTTCGCACTGGAGCGGCGGTCCGGGGAATCTGGACAGGTGGGCGGGGGCGGTCGAGAATCGGTCCATGACGTCGCGTGAGAACCTGACCCGGGTGGTCCGGCCGTCCGAGGCCGAGCGGGACCGGGCCCTCGGGGTGCTGCGGGAGGGCGCGGGGAACGGCCGGCTGTCGCACGACACCTTTCTCGGCCGGCTGGACCTCGTCCTCCACGCGGGCAGCCGCGCCGAGTTGAACGCGGTGACGGCGGACCTGCCGGCCGGGAACCCGGTGGGGCGCTTCGTGCTGCGCGCGGTCGGGCAGGCCTCCGCGTTCAGGGTCCGGCTGGGCGAGGCGTGGAGGGCCGAGCGGCTGCCCGGGCTGAGCCTCCCGGAGGCCGGGGCCGGGCAGTTGACGATAGGCCGGATCCCCGGGTCGGGGCTGCGGCTGAACGACACGTCGGTCTCCCGGCACCACGCCGAGCTGCGCCGGGAGGGCGACGGCTGGGTGCTGTACGACCTCGGGTCGACCAACGGCACGCACGTCAACGGGTTCCGGATCGTCGGCGGGGTGCGGGTGCGGCCGGGCGACCAGGTCCGGTTCGGCAACCTGGAGTTCCGGCTCGCCTCGGGCTGAGCGGCCGCCGGTGCGGGAACCGGTGGCGCGGGAGCGTCAGTGCGGGAACTGGCGGGGCTGACGCTGGGCCGGCAGCGAGTCCTGGAAGTCCGCTATGACGCTGCTGATCTGACGCATCAGGACGGTCCTTTCGAGCCGGTCGAGGTAGCGGTGCTCGGCGACCAGCGCCTCCACCGTGACACCGAAGTAGAGCGTCATCAGCGGGTTGACGAAGAGGCTGCCGCCCTCGGTCCGGGTGGTGAACCGGACGTCGCCGAACTCGCCGCGCAGCGCGGCCGCCACCGAGCCGTGGACGATGCTCGGGTGCTCCGGGAACGCCGCCCTGGCGTGCTCGACCGCGTCCAGGTAGAGGACGCCCTCACGGCTGTCGCGCGGGACCGAGAAGGCGCCGAGGTAGCCGCCGGCCCGGTCGAGCGCGGCCAGGTTCTCCAGCACCAGCGCGTGGTTGACCCCGTGGTAGGCGTCGATGCCGAAACCGAGGCAGGCGACCAGGCGCTCGGGGATCCCGGTCAGGCCGGCGACCGCGGCGAGGCTCGCCATGTCCTCCTCGGGCGTGCCGAGGCCCGTCTCGTCGCCGCGCATCAGGATGTCGGTCCCGCCGTCGACCAGCAGGACGGCGTCGATGCCGAGCCGGTCGGTGAGGGCCCGGTAGGCGGCGCGCAGTGGCCGCACGCCCGTCCTGGGGAACGCCCAGACGGCGTCGGGCATGCCGTGCAGGCGGAGCCAGCGGGCCAGCGTCCGTTCCGGGAAGTAGCCCTCGGGGGCGGGGGTGTCGGGGCCGATGAGGGCCAGGTCGGGCTCCTGCCAGACGTCGATGGGCAGGGCGTCGAGCGCGCTGAAGGAGAGGTTGGCGAGGTGCACCTGCTTGCCGGCCGCGCGCAGGGCGAGGGCGAGCGGAAGGCCCGCGTAGACGTCGAAGCCGCCGCCCGCGCCGGCGATCAGGATGCGCTCGGCGGCGAGCAGACGGGTGATCAGCGGGGGCTGGAGGAGGGAGGCCACCGGGGGACGGTAGCACCGCGGACGGCGGCGGGAGCGGGGCGGACCCGGACCGGAACCGGGGCGTGACCGGGCGGGCCGGACTTGTCAGTGGCGGGTGCTTGGATGCGGGTATGGACCAGGACACCGTGCAGAGCACCCTTGCCGCCGAGGTACTGCGGGACGCCGAGGAGCGGGCCCGTGAGCTGATCCGGTGTGGCTTCCAGGAGCCGGACGAGATAGCCGAGTCCCTGGTCGATGACCTCGACGACCAGGGGCTGACGGTGGAGGAGGCGGAGCGGATCGTCGCTCCGCTGTGGCGGGAGCGTCTGCGGGAGCAGGCCGCCTGGCCGGAGACGACCGACATCGACCGGCTGGAGGCCGCCTTCGACGCCCTGGAGGAACTGGGCATCGTCGCCGCGATGGACTTCACCTGTTGCGCGAACTGCGGTTACGCCGAGATCGGGGGCGAGGCCGAGGAGGACTCGCGCGGCTTCGTGTTCTTCCATCAGCAGGACACCGAACGGGCCGCCGAGGGCGGCGCGTTGCTGCTGCGGTACGGCGGGTTCCAGGTGGACGGCGAGCCGACGGAGGCGGCCGTGCGGCGGACGGCCGGGGTCGGGCGTGACGTCGCCGCCGCGCTGACGGCCGCCGGGCTTCCGGTGGAGTGGGACGGCTCGCCGGAGACGGCGATCGCGGTCACGCCGATCACCTGGCTCAACCGCCTGCCGGAGTAGCGGCCGCACGCCGGACGCCGCGGCCGCCTGCCCGGGCAGGCGGCTCGGGCAGGCGGCCCAGGCAGGCGGCCCGGACGGGGTCAGCGGACGACGTGGAGTTCGGCGGTGTGCTCGCGCGCGTTCGCGTGGTGCAGGGTGATCGTCGCGGCGCCGATGACGGTCGCGGTGTCCTCGGTCAGGGTCTTGGTCTCGTCGCCGAGCTTGACCTCGGCCGTGGTGTCGGTGATCCGGCCGACGGTCAGCTTGAGGGTCTTGTCCCCGCCGAAGACCTCGACGGCGTGCGTGGAGTCGGCGGTCTCGGTGCGGACGGCGACGGTGCAGCTGTTGTCGTCGAGGCAGAGCGAGACGCCGCCCTTGCAGGCGGTGAGCCCGGCGCCGAGCAGCAGCGCGGCACCGACCGCGAGGGCGGCCGAACGGACGGCGGGCGCCCGGCGGCGGCCGGGCCGCGGACCGGGGCGACGGGTCGGAGGCGGGGTCGGGTGATGGTCCTGGTGGCGGGCGGTGGGCGCGCTGGTCATGGCACCGACGGTAGGCGGGCGCCGACCGTCGGGCATCGGCCCGCGGCGGTACCCGGCCCCTGGCCCGCCCCGGAGGCCGAGGGCCGCCGCCACCCCCGGGCCGGAGGGGTAAACCCCTAGGGGTTGACAGGAGTTGACGAGACCGGCAGCGAGGCCTCGATGCCGGCCAGCACGATCGCCAGACCGCGCTCGAAACGCTGCTCGAAGTCGTCGAAGAGTTCCCGGCTCGCCGCGGCGGCGAGGGCGTGCCCGGGGTCGATGTCGGCGGCCCGCCGGTCCGGGTCGTAGCCGGGCGCCCGCTCCCCCGGCACCGGGTGGACGGCCTGCTCCTCGATCACGAAGCCGATGGTGAACGCGTACGCGGTGGTGAAGGCCAGGACGGCGTCGCCGAGTTCGAAGCCCGCCCGGCCGAACACGGCGAGCAGGGCGTGCTGCCGCTCGGTGTGGCCGGAGTCGGTGAGCCGGGTGCCGCTGAAGACCTTGGCGCCGTCCCGGTAGCCGAGCAGCGCGGCGCGCAGAGCGCGGCAGGTGCCGGCGACGGCCTCCCGCCAGCTCTCCGGTACGGCGGGCGACCCGGCGGACATCCGGCGCAGCATCTCGGTGGCCATCTCGTCGAGCAGCGCCTGCTTGTTGGCGAAGTGCCAGTACAGGGCGGGGGCCTTGACGTCCAGCTCGGCGGCGATCCGGCGCAGCGTGAGCCCGTCCAGCCCGGTCTCGTCGAGCAGGCGCAGGGCGGTGTCGACCACCTGGGCGCGGTCCAGCTTCGGCGGCATGTCGCACGTCCCTCCGGGTGGCTGCTGTCGTTCCGGCATTGACAATTTAACACCGTTAAGCCGATGCTTCTGGACGTCCACCACTTAACAACGTTAAGGAGAGTGTGCGATGGCGCACGCCCAGAACCGGAACCGGACCGATGTGCTCATCGTCGGCGCCGGGCCGACCGGACTGACCCTCGCCTGCGACCTGGCCCGGCGCGGGGTGTCCGCACTGTTGGTCGAGCAGGCCCCGGCGCTGTTCCCCGGCTCGCGCGGCAAGGGCCTCCAGCCCCGCACCCAGGAGGTCTTCGAGGACCTCGGCCTGCTCGCCGCCGTCCACGCCGCCGGCCGCCCCTACCCGCGCATGCTGAACTGGGAGAACGGCGAGCGGCAGGGCGAGTGGGACCTCGTCGGGCACGCCGAGCCGGACCCGACCGTGCCGTTCCCGGCGGTCTGGATGATCCCGCAGTGGCGCACCCAGGAGCTGCTGCACGAACGGCTGCGCGAGCTCGGCGGCGAGGTCGCCTTCGGCACCGCGCTGAGCGGCCTGGACCAGCACCCCGACCGGGTCGAGGCCCGGCTGACCGGGCCCGACGGCACCGGGCGCACGGTCACCGCCCGCTACCTGGTCGCCGCCGACGGCGGCCGCTCCACCGTCCGCAGGGCGGTCGGCATCCCGATGGCGGGCGAGCAGGTCGACCCGCGGCCCGCCCTGGTCGCCGACGTCGAGATCGACGGCCTGGACCGCGAGAACTGGCACGTCTGGCCGAAGGCGCCCGGCGGTCCGCTGCTGCTCTGCCCGCTGCCGGGCACCACCGCGTTCCAGCTGTTCGCCCGGTTCGGCGCGGCGAGCGACGACGCCCCCGACGGGAGCGACCCGGCGCAGCCCGACACCTCGGCGGAGGGCGTCCGGCGGACCGTCGCCGCCCGCACCCACCTGCCGGAGTCCGCAGTCGGCGCCGTGCACTGGGCGTCCGACTTCCGGCCGCGCGCGGCGCTCGCCGAGCGGTTCCGGGAGGGCCGGGTCTTCCTGGCCGGCGACGCGGCGCACATCCACTCCCCGGCCGGCGGCCAGGGCCTCAACACCAGCGTCCAGGACGCCTACAACCTGGGCTGGAAGCTCGGCCAGGTGCTGCGGCACGACGCCGACGAGGCACTGCTGGACAGCTACGAGCAGGAGCGCCTGCCGATCGCCGCCGAGGTGCTGGAGATCTCCACCCGGCTGCACCGCGCGGGCGGGGTCCGGGCCGGCGGGCTGCGGCGCGGCCCGCGCACCGAGCAGCTCGGGCTGGGCTACGAGGACGGCCCGCTGACCGTGGAGGCGCGCCCCGGCCTGCCCGAGGACGCGCTGCGGGCCGGCGAGCGCGCACCCGACGCCCCGCTGGACGGCGCCGGGCTGGACGGCGCGCCGGCGAACGCCCTGGCCGGGCGCCGACTCTTCGAGCTGCTGCGCGGCCCGCAGGTCACCGTGCTCGCGATCGGCCGCGCCCTGCCGCGGCTGCCCGCCGGGGTGCGCGGGCACCGCGTCGACGGCGGCGTCGTGGAGCGGGCGTACGGGCAGGGCCTGTTCGTCGTCCGGCCGGACGGCTACCTGGGCCTGGCCACCTACGACCCGGCCGACCTGCCGGGATACCTGGCCCGGTTCGGCCTGCGCTGACCCCGCAGGCTCATGGCATACGCCAACGGCATTTGCCACGCGCGTAGATCAACGCCCGCGAGAAGGCGCGTCGCTCAGTCGACCGGCGCCTCCCACGCCCCGGGCGCCCCCCACAGCGGCGCCGTGCACCGCTGGTAGGTGGCCTGCCAGTGCGGCCAGTGCCGGGCCACCAGGTCGTCGCAGTCCGCGAGCAGCCGCTCGACCACCGCCGGCTCGACGCCGTCCAGCAGCCAGGCGAGCGCGTCCGGGCTGCCCGGTCCCTCGGCCGAGTGCAGCACGTCCAACAGTTCGGGCAGGCTGCCGACCCGCGAGTTGTCCGCGAAGACCCCCTCCATCCGCGGCAGCAGCTGGCGCTCCTCGATCCGCAGGTGGGTCTCCAGCCGGGCCGCCAGGTCCTCGATGGCGTAGGCCACCGGCCAGACCGAGCCGGTGTCCCGGCTGGCGATCCGGACCAGGGTGGTGACCCGGGTGAACGAGTGGTCGAGGTTGTGGTGGTCCGACTCCAACCAGTTCAGCAACAGCCGCAGCTCGGGCGCGAACCGGCGCACGATCGGCCAGATCCGGGTGTCCTGCTGCTCGTGGTGACAGGTCAGCATGGCGGTGACGAAGGTCCAGTGCCGCAGCAGCGCGGCGCCCTTCTCGTCCTCGCCGGGCTGCAGCAGGCGCAGCGCGTTGGGCAGTCTGGCGAGGTCCCGGCGCAGGGCGGAGTGCACCAGCCGCAGTCCGGCGAAACGGACGGCCTGCGGTTCCTCGTCGGCGACGCGCTCGTGCGTGGGAGCGCCCTGGGCGGGCACGGCCGGCGAGGCCGGGGACGCTACGGGCAGCAGGTGGCTGGGCATGGCACTCTTTTCACGCTCGGACAGCTTGGCTCGACCTGGCACAACCGGCGGGCTGGCTCTCCCACCACAGTGGTGGGAGAACATCAGAGGCGAATCAATGTCCGATTGACGTGCAGCTCAGCGGCCGTTCGGCCGGTTCCGGCGGGCGGGCCGGCGAACGCGGCGCAACATTTCGCCGCGCCCGTCCCGTGTATCAGGACGAGGGTGCGTCACACGCCGCACCGGGGAGCCGACGAGGAACAGCGAGGCGCCGGATGTCACCGGATCAGGAGCGGACGTTCGACGAGTTCGTCGCGGGCCGGTACGCCGCGCTGCGCCGCACCGGGTACCTGCTCTGCGGCGACTGGCACCTCGCCGAGGACCTCGTGCAGACCACGCTGGTGAAGCTCTACGCCCGCTGGCCGCGGCTGCGCGAACCGGAGGCGGCGTACGGCTACGCCCGGACGACGCTGGTCCGCGCCTACATCGACACCCGACGGCGGCGGGGCTCGCACGAGCTGACCGCGCCGGAGCCGGCCCTGCTCGTGGAGGACGGCCGCAACGGCGGGCGGGCGGCCGGGCCGCAGGCCGACCCGGAGCGGCGGCTGGCGTTGCTCACGGCGCTGGCCCGGGTCAGCCCGGCCTACCGGGCGGTGCTGGTGCTGCGGTTCTGGGAGGACCAGTCGATCGAGTCGACGGCGGCGGCACTGCGGCAGAGCTCCGGCGCGGTGAAGTCCGCGACCAACCGTGGCCTGACCCAACTGCGGGCGATCCTCGGTGACTCGGTGCACGAGATCGCCGCGGGCTGACCCGACCACCGCGAGCTGACGAGGAGAGGGAGGGCCATGGGCCAGGAGGACCGGGAGGACCGGGAGTTCGGCGCCGAGCAGGTGGGCGCGCTGTTCCGCACGGTGCTGGAGCAGCCGGAGCCCGCCGTACCGGCGGTGGGTCCGCAGGTGAAGCGGGCCGGCGGCCGGCTGCGGCGGCGGCGGCGCCTGGTGGCCGTGACGGCGGCGGCGGTCGCGGTGACGGCGGTCGCCACGGCAGGGGTCGCGGTGACCGGCCGCTCCGGACCCGGCGCCCCGGCCGCGGCCCCGACCACCGGCCCGGCCCCGTCCACCGCCGTCACCCCGAGCACGCCGGGCACGCCAAGCACGGCGGACACACCGAGCGCCGAGGACCCGCAGGCCGCCGACCGGCGGCTCGACGCCGTCGGCCACGCCGATCTGCTCCGGTTCCTGCGCGACCACCCGTTGCCGGGCATCACCGGGATCGACGAGAACCCGAGCTCCCGCGAGTTCACGATGCAGCGCCCGGACGCCGGCCGGGTCAGGTTCATGCGGGAGTTCGAGGGACCCGCCACCTCCCCCGACGAGCGGCAATCGCCCTGCGCCGCCCGGACGCTCCCGAACGGCGGGACGGCGGACCCCGACGGCGCCGACTGCCTCACCGTGCCGCTGCCCGACGGCGCAGTGGCGTGGGTCCTGCACCCGGGCCACCGCGACCGGCCGACGTCGGTCTGGATCCGGCTCATCACCGCGCAGGGGCGGAAGTTCACGCTGAGCTTCGACTCGGCCCCGGTCGCCGGCGTCCACACCACCGTGCCGTTGGAGGCGGTGCGGGACCTCGCCGCGACGCCCGGGTTCGTCCGGGCGGTCGACGAGGGCTGGCGGGACTCGGCGGTCCGCTGAGCCCGCCGGCCCGCCCCCGTCAGTCGCTCTGCGGCCCCGCGAGGTTCTTGCTGAGCCACTGCAGGGTGTCCGGGATCATCTTCTTGAAGTCGCTGGTCAGGTGCTTCCCGCCGGGCTGCTCCCAGTACTCGACGGTGAGCGGCGGCGCGGCCTTGGCGACCCAGGCCTTGACCAGCTTCATCTCGTACCCGTTGGCGCCGCCAGCGGTGGCCAGCATCCGCACGTCGGCCTTGCCCTGGGCGACCAGCAGGTCGGGGCTGTTGGCCTGGCGCTCGCTGTCGTAGCCCTTCCAGAGCGGCGAGTCGGGGTTGAAGTAGCCGTCGATCGGGACGGCGGCCTTGAACTTGTCCGGGTGCTGGAGGGCCAGCTTGGCGCTGCAGAACGCGCCGGTGGAGGCGCCCATCAGGCCCCAGCCGTCGCGGCCCTTCACGGTGCGGAAGTTGGCGCGGACGAAGTCGGGGATGTCCTCGGCCATCCAGGTGCCCATCTTGGGCTGGCCCGGGATGTCGGCGCACTCCAGGGCCTTGGCCTCGTTGGAGTCCAGGTTCTGCACCGGCATGATCATGATGAACGGGTGCGCCTTGCCCTGCTTGGCGAGGTCGGCGTCGAGCTCCTGGATCGGCAGCTGGTTGTCGGTCCAGGTGTTGTAGCCGGCGCTCTGCCCGCCCGCGTACAGGGTGAGCACCGGGAAGCCGGTCTTCGCGTACTTGGGGTCGTTGTACTCCGGCGGGAGCCAGACCCAGACCTTGCCGGTGACCCCGGACTTCGGACCGGTCAGCGTGGTCATGGTGATCTGGCCGGCGGCGGTGTCCCTGGCCTTGCTGAACGCGGCCTGCGGGCCGGTGGGCATCAGCACCTTGCCGGACGGCGCGGGCGGCGCGGGCGGCGCGGTCGTGGCCGGGGCGGCCGCGGACGAGCTCGACCCCGCCGCCGGGGACCCGGGCGCGGACGAGGAGCCGCCGGCCCCCGCCGAGGCGGTGCCGCCCTTCGCCGCGTCCCCCGACTTCCCTGCGTTCCCGCCGTCCGCGCTGCCGCAGGCCGCCAGCGCGGCGGCCAGGGTGAGGACGGTGGCGCCGGTCAGCACGGCGCGGAAACGGGAGGACTGCGGCTGCACGGTGAGAACTCTCCGACCAGTGTCGCGCCCGCTCCCACGGAGCCGGGCGGTGGCCCCCGGGTGGGGCCGGACAAGCCCGGGGCGCGGCTGTCTGCGAGACCCCCGGGAGGCTGCGCACCACCCTCGCGGGGGCACGCCGTCCTGCGATCCTATGACGTGGCCCACCGCGCCCCGGTTGCGCGTTGGCCAGCACCTATCCAATGTTTGTTCCCGATCGGGTAAAGCCCCCCACCACCCCTCCCAACCGGCGGGGCCCCCTCCCCCGCCGATCGACGGGGGGCCATCCGAGCTGCCGGGCTTGCAGCGCTGGCGGGGCGCGCCCGGGGTACCGCGCACCCCCCCAGAGGACGCCTGGCTCGCCATTCGGAGCAAAGCGCCGCCCTCGAACTCGGCGAACCGTTGGCGCCCTCGCCCGCAGGTTGTTCTTCTCAGAACGTCCAAGCGTTGCCGGGATCGTCCAACCACACCCGATGGCTGCCGTCGGCGGCAACCGTCAGGCCGAATCGCGCCGGGCCGGGGCGGCCATTGCTCAGCCACCACCGGTGAGCGGCCTCCACCTCATCCCACAGACGCCGACTGCCGTGTTGGTAGACGGCAAACCCGCCGTTGCCGGATACGTCGACGGCCGCCCAGGACGTCGCGTCGGTGGTGGCCACCCATAGCCGGCGGACGACCCCGTCGACCGGTTCGTCCTGCCAGGCGCGCCAGACATCGGCGAGCCACATGCCCACGGCGAACGCCGCGACCGGCTCGCCGGTCACCACTTCCGGGTCGAGTGCTGACAAGGACTCGACCGGTACGTGCTCATCACGCACCACGTCACGGAAGATGCGAAGGTCCACGCGCTGGCCACGCATCAGCATGAACGCACTGTGCGGGCTGAACCTCCCTTCCGCAGTGCCACCGGAAACCTCCAGACGAACCAGGCCCCAGCAGATCCAGGGGTTGTCCCATGGGGTGAGGATCAGCCCGCCCGGCCTGGTCTGCCTCAGCCACGCACTGGGTACTCGGCGCACTGAGCAGGTGGCCAGAAGCCGATCGTACGGGGCGCGGATGCCCCAGCCCAGGCTCCCGTCGCCGCAGACGACTTCCGGGTACCGGCCGGCCGTGCTGAGGTGGGTGCGGGCGGAATCGGCCACCTCGGGGTCCACCTCGATACTGGACACCTGGCCGTCCCCCAACCGGTGGGCGAGCAGTCCCGCGTTCCAACCGGTCCCGGTGCCGATCTCCAGGACCTTCATGCCGTCCTCAACCGCCAGTTCTTCGAGCATGCGGAACACGACCGACGGCGCCGAGGCCGACGACGACGGCCAGGGTTCGTCCTCGGGGAGTCGGCCGTCGTTGACCTGCGTGACCACCGGCGCGTTGGCATAAGCGGCTTCGTACCAGCGCTCCGGCTCGCTCCGGAGATCGCAGGGGCTGTACCCGTCACCGTCGAGCAACCAGACGCGCTCGGGCAGGAAGTGGTGGCGGGGGACGGCCCGAGCTGCGTCCTGCCACTCGGGGGCCACAGAGTGGCCGAGGTCGACGCTGACAGCCCGGAGCAGGCCGCACGTGGCGGCCTGCTCCGGCCGGTGCTGGTTGGCGGTCACGCGTGCTTGCCGCCCGTATCGGACTTCTGGGTGTCAGGGCTCGGCTTACTGGTGCCCGGGTCCTTGTTGCCGGCGTGCTTGCCCGTGCCTCCGTCATTGCTGCCGGAGCCACCGCCCTGCCCACCGCCGGACTGGCCTCCGCTGCCGCCCTTACCGGTTCCCCATGCCATGCGAATCTCCTCCTACTGGTCGCTGCTGGTACCGGTCGGGATCGGACCGGGGTCCGGCGGCCCCGGGGTCTGCGGCTTTTCGATGGGCGTGGTCATGCTCTCTGCTCCTGGGTTCTTGCTCAGTGAGGCAAACCCAGTGAATGGCAGGACAGTTGCGGTAGCCCAGAGCATCGGCAACGCAGAAACCAGGCATAATCGGCGCACTGTCGGCTCCGACCTCGGAGAACGTCCGGATGAAGCGGTTACGGCTGTCGCAGCGTCGCAGGGAACTGGGCTACAGTCAGGAGAAGTTCGCCGAACAGCTCCAGGTCGCCACCTCGACCATCGTGAGGTGGGAGCGCGGCGAGACAACGCCGCAGCCCTATCAAAGGCCCAAAGTCGCCCGGCTCCTCCAGGTCACTCCGGCCGAGCTGGATGTTCTTCTGGCGCCGTCGCCGTCGACACACGCCGCCGAGGCGGGCCCCGAGGATCCTCCGACCACAGGCGAGGCCGATGACATGAAGCGTCGCGACTTCCTGAGCCTGTTGACGGTCACCGCGACGTTGGTCGCTCTGCCGCCGACCGACGCTCTGGCTCAGAACGCCCTGTCGGGGCGGCCGGCCGAGTCCGGCGCCGAGGTGAACGCCCACCTCTGGAAGGTCTTCGGTCTCACCGAGACCAAGCAGGCGGCGTACCCGCTGGTCCGGCATCAGCTCGGTTCGCTGGTCAAAGCACTGGCGACTACCCGGGACGCAGCCGAACACCGTGTGCTCTGCACCCTTGCGGGTGATCTCTACCAGCTCGTCGGTGAGATCTTCTTCGACGCGAACAGGTACACCGACGCCGCCCACAGCTACACGTTGGCGGCCAACGCCGCGCGGCAGGCCGGAGCGTTCGACCTGTGGGCGTGCGCGATGACTCGGCACGCCTTCGTCGAGCTGTACGAAAAGCGCTTCACCACCGCGGCGCCGATACTGTCGGCGGCGGCGCTGGTGGCTCGGCGTGGTGACGGCGAACTGTCGACCTGGTACTGGATCGCCGCAGTGCAGGCCGAAGCGTACGCGGGACTCGGCGATCTCGACGGCTGCATGCGGGCGTTGGATACGGCGGACCAGGTGCACGCTCTCGGCGGAACGGTCCAGAACGGCGGGTGGCTTCGGTTCGACGGGTCACGGCTGGCTGAGGAACGCGGGACGTGCTACCTCGCTCTGGGTCGCCCGGATCTCGCGGAGCCGTCGTTGACGGCCGCGCTCCGGCAGGAGCTGTCGCCTCGGCGGCGGGGCGCGGTCCTCGCGGAGCTCGCCGTCCTCGGCGCGCAACGGCGGGACATCGATCAGGTGGTGGAGTACAGCGCCGCCGCGATCGACCTCGCAGGGCAGACCGGCTCCGGGTACATCGGGAGGAAACTGGAAGCGGTCCGGGACAGTCTTGCGCCAGCGGCTGCGGATGGCCGAGTGTCGGAGCTGCGCCGGCGGATCGCGGCGCTGTCCGGCACGACCTAATGATCAGGGAGCAAGAATGACGGACGATGGCGGGCGGCTCTTCCGAGAGGCTTGGATCGCGGGCGTGAAGAAGCACTTCCCCGGTGAGCCGAAGCCCGGATACATCACGCCGTGGGAGGACACCCCGGAGTGGGAACGGCAGTCGGCCGCGGCCGTGTTCGGGCAGGTGCGGGACTTCGTCCAGGTGAGTGCGGGCACCACGGCCAAGCTGACGCGCGAGCAGAAGGGCCGTTTCGTCGCGCTCTGCTGGATCGCGCAGATCCACAAGCACATCCCGGAGCCGAAGTCGTCCTATGTGGCGGACTGGGCCGAACTTCCCGGCTGGCAGCAGGAAACCGACGCTGACATCTTCGAGCGGATCGAGCAGTCCGTCTGAGTCCGCAGCGCCGAACCGAGGAGCCCGCCATGTTGGAACGCGTCGCCGTCGTCACCGGGGCCGGGAGTGGGATCGGGCGGGCTGTCGCGCGTGAACTCGCCGCTGGGGGATGGCGGGTGGTGCTGGCCGGGCGGCGGGAGGAGGCGTTGGCGGAGACCGCACGGCTGAGTGGCAACAAGAACGCCCTCGTGGTGCCGACCGATGTCACGGATCCGGTCGCCGTGGACGCGCTGTTCGGGGCCGCCGTCGAGCGGTTCGGGCGGGTGGACCTGCTGTTCAACAACGCCGGGACGTTCGGCCCCGCGGCCACCGTGGACGAGTTGGACGTCGACGCGTGGAGGGCGGTGGTCGACCTCAACCTCACCGGCACCTTCCTCTGCGCCCGCGCCGCGTTCCGGCAGATGCGGGCGCAGCGGCCGCAGGGCGGGCGGATCATCAACAACGGGTCGATCTCCGCGCACGCCCCGCGGCCGCGCTCGGCCGCGTACACCGCGACCAAGCACGCCGTCACCGGGCTGACCAAGTCGCTCTCTTTGGACGGCCGTCCGTACCGGATCGCCTGTGGGCAGATCGACATCGGCAACGCCGCCACCGAGATGACGGCCGCGATGAGCAGCGGTGTGCCGCAGGCGGACGGGCGGGTCGCGGTGGAGCCGACCATGGACGTCGCCGACGTGGCCCGCACGGTGCGGCACATGGCCGAGCTTCCGCTGGAGGCCAATGTGCAGTTCGCGACGGTGATGGCGAGCGCCATGCCGTACATCGGCCGCGGTTGATCCTACGGGCGCCAGGTGTCGTTCAAGGCGACCTTGCCCGAGGCCGGCACGGTCGCGGTCCGGTTGGCGCCGGACTCCCAGGTGACCGCGCCCGAGGCGTCCTTGCGGATGTACTTGTACTCGAAGGCCGTACCGGCGGGCATCGTCACGTCCGCCTTCCAGACCGGGTAGGCCGCCGAGGAGAGCGGCAGCGCCCCGGCCGTGTTCCAGTTACCGAGAGCCGCGGTGTTACCGACCACGTAGATGTTCTGCCCGTAGACGGTGGTCGCGTTGACGGCGAAGGACGCGCCGCCGGTCACCGCCGGGCCGCCGCCGGGCGCGCCGACGTACAGCGCGACGGCGTCGCCCGCGCCGACGGTGGCGGTGAACCGGCCGTCCGCGCCGACCGTGTAGGACGGGCCGGTGCAGCCGCCGGACGCCGGGTCGCCGTGCTGGACGTCGCAGTAGGAGCCGGCCGGCAGCGAGGTCCGGAAGGTCTGGGTGACCGGGCCGCTCTCCCGGTTGATCGCCACGAAGCCCTTGCTTCCGCGGCCGAAGGCGATCGCGTTGGCGCCGTTGGACCACCAGTCGGTGAGCGCGGTGCCGGCCACCGCGTTGCGGAAGCCGACCATGTTGGCCACCTGCCGCCAGGCGTGGGTGCAGTTCCAGCCGTCCTGGTAGCAGGCGTTGACGGTGCCGCCGTTCGGCGGGCCGTCGTCGTGGCCGGTGAAGGCGTAGCCGGAGTGGACGTTGGGCGCGCCGTACGGGTGGGCCAGCATGAAGACGTTGGCCAGGGTGTACGGGGAGCCGTCCTTGTAGGTGAGCGTGGAGCCGTTGCGCTCGGTGTCCCAGTTGTCGACGAAGGTACGGGCCTTGCCGGTGGGCAGCAGGCCGCTCCCCCAGCCGGACAGGTCGGCGAGCCTGCCGCCCTGGAAGGCGCTCTTCAGCCAGGTGCCGGAGCGGAACTCGTCGACGTCGCCGGTGCCGGTGTACTCGGCGGGCTGGATCGGCTCGCCGGCGCCGTAGATGACCTCCTGCACCCAGTAGGCCTGGGGGTTGGCCGTCTTGGCCTTGATGGCGGCGAGGTCGGTGGCGGCGATGTGCTTGGCGGCGTCGATCCGGTAGCCGTCGACGCCGAGCGAGGCCAGGTCGTCGAGGTAGCGGGCGACGGTCTGCTGGACGTAGCCGCTGCCGGTGTCCAGGTCGGAGAGGTCGACCAGCTCGCAGTTCTGCACGTTCGAGCGGTCGTTGTAGTTGCTGATCGCCGTCCGGCAGGAGTGGAAGTCCCCGTCCTGGTAGGAGCCGGGGTAGCTGTACTTGCCGTACACGGTGCCGCCGGTGCCGGTGCCGGAGCCCGCGGACATGTGGTTGATCACCGAGTCGGCGATCACCTTGACGCCGGCCGCGTGGCAGGTGTCGATCATGCGTTTGAAGGCCGTCCGGTCGCCGAGGCGCCCGGCTATCTTGTAGCTGACGGGCTGGTAGGAGGTCCACCACTGGCCGCCCTGGATGTGCTCCTGGAGCGGCGAGACCTCGACGAAGCCGTAGCCCTTGGGGCCGAGGGTGTCGGTGCAGGCCTTGGCGACCGAGTCGAAGCGCCACTCGAAGAGCGTCGCCGTCACGTCCTTGCCGGCGCCGGGCGGGGCGGCCTGGGCGGCGGGGGCGGCGCCGAAGGCGGCGGTGAGGGAGAGCGCGAGGGCCGCCGAGGCGGTGAGCGCGCCGACTGCGCGGGCGGTGGTGACCACGTTGTCTCCTGTGGGGGGTGGCCGGGTGGGGGAAGTCCGGGGTCCACGCGTGAAGGCTTGCTGAAACCTTTCAGAAACTTGCAGCGCTGAACCTAGAGGCCCGGCCGGGGACCGTCAATACCCCGCGCACGACACAGGGCCCGGCGGTCGCACCCGCCGGGCCCTGCCCCTGTCTCACCTGGTTTCCGCCGGCTTCACCGGCGCCGGGTCAGCTGGTCGCGATGGAGGTGTCGTCGATCACGAAGCTGGTCTGCAGCGAGACGTCCTCGGTGCCGGTGAACTTGAGGGTCACCGTCTGGCCCGCGTAGGCCGACAGGTCGAAGGTCCGCAGCTGGTAGCCGGCGGCCGCGTCGACGTTCGAGTAGGTCTTCAGCGTGGTGCCGTTGACCTGGACCGACAGCTTGTCGTACGCCGTCGTGCCGGACTCACCGGTGTCGATGTGCAGGTAGAAGCTCAGCGTCGCCCTGCAGCCCGCCGGGATGCTCACCGACTGGGACAGCGTGTCACTGTGCGTCGACCCGTAGCCGTTCAGCCACGCCTTCCACGAACCGCCGTGCGGCGCCTGCGAGGACGAGCTGTCGACCACACCACTGGAGGCGGTCCACGGCGCGGCCGTACCCGTCTCGAAGCCCGCGTTGCCGAGCAGCTGCGCCGGGGTGCAGCTGCTGTTGGGGTCGGTGACCGCCCAGGTGAAGCCGGTGGTCCCGGTCTTGCCCGCCGAGTCCTTGGCGGTCACGGTGACGTTGGAGTTGCCGATGGTGGTCGGGGTGCCGCTGATCACGCCGGTGGAGGCGTTGATCGACAGGCCGGCCGGCAGGCCGGTGGCCGAGTAGGTCAGCGCGCCGGTGCCGCCGTTCGCCTTGACGGACAGGTTCACCGCGGTGCCGGCCTTGGTGCTCTGGTTGCCCGGGTTGGTGACGGTGACGCCGCCCGGGTCCGGCGGCAGGGTGCCGACGTTGACGGCGGCCCACGCGGTGCCGACCGCGATCACCTCGGGGCTGCCCGCCCCGTAGAGGTCCTTGGCGGCGTTCTCCGTCGCGGTGCGGGCCGCGGCGTAGTTGGTGGTGGAGGTCATGTACGTGGTCAGCGCCTTGTACCAGACCTGCAGCGCCTTGTCCCGGCCGATGCCGGTGACGGTGATGTTGTTGACGGTCGGGCTGTTGTAGCTGACGCCGTTGATCACCTTGGCGCCGCTGCCCTCGGCCAGCAGGTAGAAGAGGTGGTTGGCGACGCCGGACGAGTAGTGCACGTCCAGGTTGCCGACGCCGGAGTACCAGGAGTCGGCCGAGCGGCCGTCCTTGGAGGGCTTGTCCATGTAGCGCAGCGGCGTGCCGTTGCCGTTGATGTCGATGAGCTCGCCGACCAGGTAGTCCGGGTTGTCCTTCGGCAGGTTGGCGTAGAACTCGACCGCGTTGCCGAAGATGTCCGAGGTGGCCTCGTTGAGGCCGCCGGACTCGCCGGAGTAGTTGAGGTTGGCGGTGGCGGAGGTGACGCCGTGGCTCATCTCGTGCCCGGCCACGTCCAGCTCGGTCAGCGGGTGGGTGTCACCGGAGCCGTCACCGTAGGTCATGCAGAAGCAGCTGTCGTCCCAGAAGGCGTTGACGTAGCCGGTGTCGTAGTGGACCCGGCTGAAGGCGCCGACGCCGTCGTTGCGGATGCCGCTGCGGCCGAAGGTGTTCTTGTAGAAGTCCCAGGTGGCGGCGGCGCCGTACTGGGCGTCGACGGCCGCGGACTCGCCGTTGCTGGCCTGGCCGTTGCCCCAGGTGTCGCTGGTCTTGCTGTACAGCGTGCCGTTGCCGGACGTGCCGTGGTTCATGTTGGTGGTGTACTGACCGCCGCGGGTGCCGTCCTTGAGCTGGTAGTTGGACCCGCTCTGGGTGGTGGTCAGCGGCACGGTGCCGACGAAGACGCCGGTGCCGGTGCCGGTCTTGATGCCCTCGGCCTTGTTCAGCACGGCGCCGGTGGCGGCGTCGGTGACCACGTGCAGCCGGCTCGGGGTGCCGTCCGACTCCTTGCCGGAGACGACGGTCTCCCAGGCGAGCTTCGGGGTGCCGTCGGCGGCCCAGACGACCAGGCGCGGGGCGGTGTCGAGCGCGGAGCCGGCCTCGGCGGCCAGCGCGGCCTCCTGGGCCTTCGGCGCGGCGAGCTTCGGCGTGGTGTTGACGCCGCTCAGCACGGCCTCGCTGGCCTTGGTCACGCCCGTGGTGGCGCCGGTGGCGTCCTGGTGGACGATCAGGTCGCCGCCGAGCACCGGCAGGCCGGCGTAGGTGCGCTCGTAGCGCAGGTGGCGGGCGCCGTTGGCATCCTGGACGACGTCCTTGGTGACCAGCTTCTCGTCGCCGGTCAGGCCCAGGGTCTGGGCGATGCCGACGGTCTGCTGGTTCGCGGAGGCGATCAGCTCGGCCCGGCTCGCCTGCTGCGCGGCGACGGCCGCCGGCGCGTCAGGGGTGACCGCCTGCGCGATGACCGGGATGCCGGTCACCAGCAGCGCGGTGGTTGCGGCCATGACAACCGCTGCCTTCCGGGCGTGGGCGTAACGGGACATGCGGACTCCTTTTCCGACCGCCGCGGGGTTCGCGGGCGGTGGAGAGAACCTGGCCGCGGGGTTGCGACTCAGTGGGGGCCCCCGCCGCCGATACGCGGCGCGGGTGCGGTTGCGGAGAACAAGGTGGTCGAGCGGTTTTCCGGCAGGGGACGCGCCGTTCCTCACCTCGGACAGCTGCACCGGGAGGTGGGGTCCCCTCGTCTGCAGCCGGAGGAATCGTGGCAGCAAACGAGCCGTTAATGACAGATGCATGCCATGGATTGGCCGATTAGCTACCGGCCCGTACATCCGTCAGGGCGTCAGCAGTGTTACGACGGTAAGAACTTCCGAAGATCGTTTTCATTCTCGCCGAAAAGGTTTGGTCACCCCCGGCGGGCACTGACCAGCGCTCAGGACCAGCGCCCGGCCCGAACGGCGGCCGACAGCGCCGGACGGGCGCGGCACGTCACCTTTCCGGCCGTGCCACGGGAGGTTTTCGGACAACTCCATACATTGAATGGAACCGGAAGCACCGTGAAACGGTCCGGACCCCGAACCGCCGGAGACGGCACGGGGCCCGGTGGGGAACGGTCTGCGGCAGCAGGTGGCCGGCCCTTGTCGGCCGGGTCGATGCCGTTGCGGGGGTGAGGGCGGTCGGGTTGCCGAGAGGTTGCCGAGGGGTTGCCGAGACGCCGGCGGCCCGCAATATGTTTCAGAAAGATGCAGAAAACGGTTTCGAGCAGGGACGACGGCCGCTCCCTGCTGCTTGCCCACCCCCGATTGCGCCACCCTGGCCCCCCGGCATGACAATGGGACGTATGCCCGTCCCACCGGTCCGCACCAGACCCGATCGCACCCTCTCCCCCGGTGGGAGCCACCCCCTACCTCTCAAGGGGGACAGCCGGTGAAGAATCCACTTCCGGAGGATGAGCGGACGGCTACGGAACGTCTGGCAGACTTCTCGTCCATGGGGGAACCGACCGAGATTCAGCAGAACGGCGGCCGCATGCCCGACGGAGCCACCCGTGCCGCCCAGACCCGGACCGCCACCCTGCGCGCGCGTGTCCGCGAGCAGCGCCGTTCGCCGGCCCGGCCGAGGATCTGGTTCGAGCTGGCACTGATCGGCCTCAGCTACTGGATCTACTCGCTGGTCCGCAACGCCGTCCCCGAGCAGGAGTCGGTGGCGCAGAAGCACGCCGGCTGGATCTGGGATCTCGAACACTCGCTCGGCATCGCCGTCGAGCGCTCGATCAACCACTCGATCGACAGCGTCGGCTGGCTGATCACCGGGATGAACTACTACTACGCGACGCTGCACTTCGTCGTGACCATCGGTGTCCTGGTCTGGCTCTACCGCCGGCACCCGGGCCGCTACGTCGCGGTGCGCACCGTGCTGTTCGTCACCACCGCGATCGCGCTGGTCGGCTTCTACTTCTTCCCGCTGGCGCCGCCCCGGCTGATGACCGACGGCGGCTTCATCGACACCGTGAAGACCCACAGCACCTGGGGCTCGATGGCCTCCGGCCCGGCCACCCACGTCTCCAACCAGTTCGCCGCGATGCCCTCGATGCACATCGGCTGGTCGATGTGGTGCGGTCTGACCATCTTCTTCCTGGCCCGCCGGACCTGGGTCCGGGTGCTCGGCCTGCTCTACCCGGCGGCCACCCTGGTGGTGATCGTCGCGACCGCCAACCACTTCTGGATGGACGCCGTCGGCGGCGAGCTGTGCCTGCTGGTGGGCTTCCTCGCCGCCCGCTGGTTCTACCACTCCTGGGTCTACCGGCTCCCGCAGGTGCCGGCCCGGGAGGAGAAGCCGGCCGAGCCGGTGGTCGTGCCCGAACAGTGGAGCGAACCCGCGGTGAGCAGCGCACGGCGCTAGCGACCGCACGGACGAACAGACACGGACAGAGACGAGCAGAGGGGCCCCGGACACCACCGGGGCCCCTCTTGCGTCGCCTTCGGTCACCCGTAGAACAGCCGCTCCACCACCGACCGGGCCCGCCGGGTGGTGCGCCGGTAGTCGTCCACCAGCTCGCCGCTGTGCCCGACCCCGTAGCCCAGGTAGCGGGCCACGCCCGCCAGCTCCCGGGCGTCCGCCGGGAACGAGTCGCCCGCCCGGCCGCGCACCAGCATCACCGCCGAGCGCACCCGGGAGGCCAGCACCCAGGCCGCGTCCAGCACCTCGGCGTCCTCCGCCCCGACCAGCCCGGCCCCGGCCGCCGCCGCCAGCGCCGCCCTGGTCCGGGTGGTGCGCAGCCCCGGCAGGCCGTGGCCGTGCTGGAGCTGGAGCAGCTGGACGGTCCACTCGACGTCCGCCAGCCCGCCCCGGCCGATCTTGGTGTGGGTGGTCGGGTCGGCGCCGCGCGGCAGCCGCTCGGCCTCGATCCGCGCCTTGATCCGGCGGATCTCCAGCAGGTCCCGCTCCGGCACCCCGGCGCCCGGGTAGCGCAGCGGGTCGATGAGCTGCCGGAACCGCTCGCCCAGCTCCGGGTCGCCCGCCACCGGCTCGGCCCGCAGCAGCGCCTGGCTCTCCCAGGCGTGCGACCAGCGCCGGTAGTACGCCGCGTACGAGGCCAGCGAGCGCACCAGCGGGCCGTTGCGCCCCTCCGGCCGCAGGTCGGCGTCCACCTCCAGCGGCGGTTCGGTCGACGGCGCGGCCAGCAGGGCGCGCAGTTCGAGGCAGACCGCCTGGGCGGCCCGGGCGGCGTCCTCCTCCAGCGAGCCGAGCGGCGGGTCGTGGACGAAGAGCACGTCCGCGTCCGAGCCGTAGCCCAGCTCGTGCCCGCCGAACCGGCCCATCGCGATCACCGCGATCCGGGTCGGCAGCGCGCCGTTGCGGGCCTCCCAGCCCGCCACGCAGGCACGCAGCGCGCCCTGCAGGGTGGCGGCGTTCAGCGCGGTGAGCGCCTCGCCGGCGGTGTCCAGCGCCTCGGCCGGATCCTCGCCGAGCCGGCCGAGCACATCGGCGGCCGCGGTACGGAACAGCTCCCGGCGGCGCACCGAGCGGACGGCGGCCACCGCGGCGGCGGTGGAGTCGGCCCGGCCGACGGCGGCCAGCACCTCCCGCTCCACGGCGGCCCGCCCGCGCGGCGCCAGGCCCTGCGGGTCGCCGAGCACGGCGACCGCCTCGGGCGCGCGCAGCAGCAGGTCGGGGGCGAGCCGGCCGGCCGACAGGACCCGCGCCAACTGCTCGGCGGCGGCGCTCTCGTCGCGCAGCAGCCGCAGGTACCAGGGGGTGCGGCCGAGCGCGTCGGAGACCTGGCGGAAGTTGAGCAGCCCGGCGTCCGGGTCGGCGGAGTCGGCGAACCAGCCGAGCAGCACCGGCAGCAGGGTGCGCTGGATGGCCGCCTTGCGGCTGACCCCGGAGGCGAGCGCGGTCAGGTGGCGCAGCGCGGCGGCCGGGTCGGCGTAGCCGAGCGCCTCCAGCCGGGCCCGGGCGGCGTCCGGACGCAGGCCGGCCGCGCCGGGCGGCAGTTCGGCGACGGCGTCCAGCAGCGGCCGGTAGAACAGCTTCTCGTGCAGCCGGCGCACCTCGACCGCGTGCCGCTTCCACTCCCGCTGGAGCGCGGCCACCGGGTCGGCCCGGGTGTCGTCGTTGATCAGCGGCGCGAGCGAGCGGGCGAGGCGGCGCAGGTCCTCCTCGCCGGTGGGCATCAGGTGGGTGCGGCGCAGCCGGTGCAGCTGGATCCGGTGCTCCAGCGAGCGCAGGAACCGGTAGGCGGTGTCCAGCGAGGCGGCGTCGGCGCGGCCCACGTAGCCGCCGCGGGAGAGCGCGGCCAGCGCCTCCAGGGTGTTGCCGCTGCGCAGCGCCTCGTCGGTGCGGCCGTGCACCAGCTGGAGCAGCTGGACGGAGAACTCGACGTCGCGCAGCCCGCCGGGGCCGAGTTTGAGCTGGCGGTCCAGTTCGGTGGCGGGGATCGAGTCGATCACCCGGCGGCGCATCTGCTGCACGTCCGCGACGAAGTTCTCCCGGGCGGCGGCCTGCCAGACCATCGGCGCCAGCGCGGCGGTGTACGCCTCGCCGAGCTCCGGGTCGCCGGCCACCGGGCGGGCCTTGAGCAGCGCCTGGAACTCCCAGGTCTTGGCCCAGCGCTGGTAGTACGCCAGGTGGCTGGCCAGGGTGCGGACCAGCGGGCCGTTGCGGCCCTCGGGGCGCAGATTGGCGTCCACCGGCCAGATGGTGCCCTCGCCGGTGGTGTCGGCGCACAGCCGGGTGAGCGCGGCGGCCAGCCGGGTGGCGGCCCGGACCGCCTCCTGTTCGTCGACGCCCTCGCGCGGCTCGGCCACGTAGATGACGTCCACGTCGGAGACGTAGTTGAGTTCGCGCCCGCCGCACTTGCCCATGCCGATGACGGCGAGCCGGCAGGCCGCGGCGGCGTCCGGGTCCTGGGCGGCGGCCAGGTCGAGGGCGGTCTGCAGGGTGGCGCCGGCCAGGTCGGCGAGTTCGGCGGCGGTCTGGGCGAGGTCGGTGGTGCCGGTGAGGTCGCGGGCGGCGACGGCCAGCAGGCAGCGGCGGTAGGCGACGCGCAGCGCGTCGGCCGGGCGCCCGGCGGGGTCGGCGTCCGCGGCGGCGACGGCCTCGGCGAGCGCGCGGCGGAAGTCCTCCGGGCCGGGGTGCATGTCGCGCAGCTCGAAGGTGACCAGGACGTGCCAGTCGTGCGGGTGCCGGGCCAGGTGGTCGGCGAGCGCGGTGGAGGCGCCGAGCACACCGAGCAGCCGGTCGCGCAGCGGCTTGGAGGTGGTGAGGGTGTCCCGCAGGGTATGCCGGTCGGCCGGGTCGGCGGCTTCCAGCAGCCGGGACAGGCCGAGCAGCGCGAGGTCGGGGTCGGCGGTGGCGGCGAGCGCGTCGAGCAGCAGCGGGTCGCCGGCCAGGCCCTCCAGCGCCGGTTCGGCGAGCAGCCGCAGCGCCCGCGCCGGATCGGTGAACCCGCGCCGCACCAGCCTGATCTCCGGCCGGCTCACCCGGCTTCCGGCCCGCTGTTCCTCCACCGCCATCGCCCCTCCGTCCGTCCGCCCCAGCAGGCTACGCGCCCGAACCCCGCCGCGCCGTCCGTGACCCCGCGCCCGGCGCACTCGTTCACCCGGCGTCGCCCCCTCCCCTCCCGCCCGGAGCGCCCGATGCCCAGCCGTCTGCCCTCGCTCACCGGGCTGCGCTTCTGGGCCGCGCTGCTGGTGGTGCTCTACCACCTGTCGCGCAAGCTCGGCGAGCTGCCGGTGCTCGGACCGCTCGCCTGGTACGGGCGCTCCGGCGTCACCTTCTTCTTCGTCCTCTCCGGCTTCGTCCTCGCCTGGACGTACGAGGCCTCGCCCGCCCCCGCCCGGTCCTTCCTCCGCCGCCGGTTCGCCCGGATCTGGCCGTTGCACGCGCTGGCCACGGTCCTCTCCCTGGGCGCGGACGCCGCGATCGGCCGGGCCGTCCTTCCGGTGGCCGCGCTCTGCTCGCTGCCGCTGCTGCACACCTGGGCGCCCGGGACGGTCCTCGGGGGCAATCCGGCGTCCTGGTCGCTGGGCGCCGAGGCCTGGTTCTACCTGCTGTTCCCGCTGCTGCTGCGGGTGCTGGCGCCGCGCCGCCGCGGCTGGCTGCCGCTGGCGGCCGGGTGCGCCGCGCTGGGACCGGCGCTCTGGGCGGCGGGCGCGCTGCTGCCGGCCGACCCGGCGCTGCGCGGCTGGCTGCTGGACTACCTGCCGCTGACCCGCACCCCGCAGTTCGTGCTCGGGGTGGTCACCGGACTGGCGGTGCGGCACGGGCTGCTGCCCCGGGTTCCGCTGGGGGCGGCCGCGGCGGCGGTGGCCGGCTGGCACGCGCTGCTGGTGCCCTGGCACGCGGCCGTGCCCGACACCCTGTGGTGGGGCCCGTACAGCGCCGCCCAGCTCGTCCCGGCGCCGCTGTTCGCCGCCCTGCTGGCCGCCGCCGCCCGGCGCGACCTCGGGCCGGGCGGCGGGCCGCGGCTGCTGGCCGGGCGGACGGCGGTGCGCCTCGGCGAGTGGTCCTACGCCTGGTACCTGGTGCACGAGATCGGCATCCGCTGCTGGCTGTGGACGGTCGGGCGACCGTCCGGGACGCCGGCGCTGCTCGCCGTCGACCTGCTGCTCGGCGCGGCGACCCTGGCCGCGGCGGGCGTGCTCCACCGCTGGGTCGAGCGCCCCTGCGAGCGGCTGCTGCGCGGAACGCCGCCGCCGCGCCCCCGGGTGCGGGTGGCGCGGCAGCGGCGTTCGTCGGTGACGCCGGATCAGCCCTCCAGCGAGTTGTCCAGGTTCACGTAGGCGTAGAAGACGCCGAGGTCGTAGCCGTCCTTGTCGGTGTCGAACTTGATGGTGATGCTGGTGTCACCGTTGCGCAGGTACGGCGAGATGTCCCAGCGGTTGGAGTCGTACCCGAAGTTGTTGCGGTTGTACGGGTTGCGGACGAACTGGTCGGCCGGGGTCAGCTCCTCGATGGTGGAGTTGAACGCGTCGTTGGACGCGTGGTTGGGGTCCGAGAAGATCGCCTCCGGCCCGTTGGTGGACTTCATCGCCAGGGTGTCGCCGGTCCACTTCAGGTCGCCGTCGTAGACGACGAAGCCCAGCTTGCCCGCGACCTGCCCGGTGGCCGGGGTCTGCAGCCCGTTGAGGTCGAACTGACGCGGCGGGCTGTCCGGCAGCTCCACCCGGAAGCCGTCCCACAGGTGCACGTGGCGCAGCGGCTTGCACTCGTTCTCGTACGCGACGACGATCGTCCAGCCGCCCCAGCTGTGCGGCTTCACCACCGAGTCCATGTTGGCCACGGTGTAGCTGCCGTTGCCGGACCGCTTGACCAGGTCGGTGATGTCGGCGGAGGCCTGGTAGCTGCTCTCCTCGGTGGTGGTGATGTAGCCGATGGACGGCTGGTCGTTCGCGATGTTCCGGTACTCGTTCTCGCCCGGGACCTTCAGGTAGACCTCGTCGATCTGGTTCTCCGGCAGCACGGTGTCGCCGATGCCCCGGGTCCCGCCCCAGTACAGCCGGGCGTACTTGACCCTGGAGCCCTCGATCAGCCCGAGGTCGGCCGAGCTGGCCGAGTAGATCGGGTCGCCGAGCGGACCGATGCTGCCCGGGTCGATGTTGATGTACTTCATCTGGTAGTTGTTGTTGATCGGCCGGCTGCCCTCGCCCTTGCGGGCGTCCACACACGGCGGCTGCGCGGGGTCGACCGGCGGCTGGGTCTCGTCGCAGGTCATCAGGGAGTTGCTGATCCGGGTGATGGACCCGTGGAAGTCGCCCTCGAAGCGCGTGGTGAACGGCAGCTGGTTCTCGGCGAGGGTGGCGGCGTTGCGCTGCAGCGGCCCCTTGGGCCCCGAGCCGCGGGCGTCCGCGAGCGGGGCGGAGAGCAGCTGTCCGGCGATGGCGACGACGGCCACACCCGTGATCCCGATCCGGCGGGCGAGCAGGCGGGCGATGGCGGCGCGGCTGACGGTGGAGGAGGGCATGAGGTCCTCTCAGGGGGAGGGGGATCGATCTCGCTTATCGGATCACAACGCAACGTCACAATCCCCTCACATACAGCCATCGGTGAGCGCGCCAACCCAAACGGCGGGCCCGCCGTCATCCATTGGGACGACGGCGGGCCCGGTCGCTCTTGACGAGGGGTCAGCCCCCGGCGGCGGTTACAGCACCTGGAGGTTCTTGCGCAGCTCGAAGGGGGTGACCTCGGAGCGGTACTCCTCCCACTCCTGCTTCTTGTTCCTGAGGAAGAAGTCGAACACGTGCTCGCCGAGGGTCTCGGCGACGAGCTCGCTGCGCTGCATCAGGTCGATGGCCTCGCCGAGGTTCTGCGGCATCGGCTGGATGCCCAGGGCGCGGCGCTCGGCGTCGGTGAGGGCCCAGACGTCGTCGTCGGCGCCGGGCGGGAGCTCGTAGCCCTCCTCGATGCCCTTGAGGCCGGCGGCCAGGGTGACGGCGTAGGCGAGGTAGGGGTTGCAGCCGGTGTCGAGGGAGCGGACCTCGACCCGGGTGGAGCCCTGCTTGCCCGGCTTGTACATCGGGACGCGGATCAGCGCGGAGCGGTTGTTGTGGCCCCAGCAGATGTAGGACGGGGCCTCGCCGCCGGCGCCGGCGGTGCGCTGGGAGCCGCCCCAGATCCGCTTGTAGGAGTTCACCCACTGGTTGGTGACGGCGGCGGTCTCGGCGGCGTGGCGCAGCAGGCCGGCGATGAAGGAGCGGCCGACCTTGGAGAGCTGGAACTCGGCGCCGGACTCGTGGAAGGCGTTGCGGTCGCCCTCGAACAGCGAGAGGTGGGTGTGCATGCCCGAGCCGGGGTGGTCGGAGAACGGCTTGGGCATGAAGCTGGCGTAGACGCCCTGCTCCAGCGCGACCTCCTTCATCACCAGCCGGAAGGTCATGATGTTGTCCGCCGTGGACAGCGCGTCGGCGTACCGCAGGTCGATCTCCTGCTGGCCGGGGGCGCCCTCGTGGTGGGAGAACTCCACCGAGATGCCCATCGACTCCAGCATGGTGATCGCCTGGCGGCGGAAGTCGTGGCCCACCCCGCGCGGGGTGTGGTCGAAGTAGCCGGAGTGGTCGGCGGGGATCGGCGCGGTGCCGTCGCCGGGCAGGTTCTTCAGCAGGAAGAACTCGATCTCGGGGTGGGTGTAGAAGGTGAAGCCCTGGGCGGAGGCCTTCTCCAGGGTGCGCTTCAGCACGAACCGGGGGTCGGCGTAGGAGGGCGAGCCGTCCGGCATCAGGATGTCGCAGAACATCCGGGCGGTGCCCGGGGTCTCCGAGCGCCACGGCAGGATCTGGAAGGTAGTCGGGTCCGGCTTGGCGATCATGTCGGACTCGTAGACCCGGGCGAACCCCTCGATCGCCGAGCCGTCGAAGCCGATGCCCTCCTCGAACGCCTGTTCCAGCTCGGCCGGCGCCACCGCGACCGACTTCAGGAACCCCAGGACATCGGTGAACCACAGCCGGACGAACCGGATGTCACGCTCTTCGAGCGTCCGAAGCACGAACTCCTGCTGCTTGCCCATGGGGACAGTCTCACCTCTGCTCTTTACGTTCGTGTTACGCCCGGGACCCGTCCGGGAGCGACTGTCCCCATCATGGCGGATCATCGCCACCGGGGGCAGCGGCGACCCCGGCCGAGACATTGCGTCAGATCGACGATTAGACTCGGTGGCATGCCCAATCTCCGTCTCGCCCTCTGCCAGACCGACCCGTGGGTCGGTGACATCGCACGCAACAGCGATGAGGTGGTGCACTGGACCAAGCAGGCCGTCGAGTCCGGCGCCCAGCTGGTCGCGTTCCCCGAGATGGCCCTGACCGGGTACCCGGTCGAGGACCTCGCCCTGCGCCGCTCGTTCGTCGAGGCGTCGCGGGCCGGGCTGGTCGAGCTGGCCGCGCGGCTCGCCGCGGAGGGGCTCGGCGAGGTGCCCGTGGTGGTGGGGTACCTCGGGCGCTCCGAGCAGGCCTCGCGGCGGTTCGGCCGGCCGGCCGGCTCGCCGCAGAACTGCGCCGCGGTGCTCTTCCGGGGCGAGGTGGCCACCCGGTTCGCCAAGCACCACCTGCCGAACTACGGCGTGTTCGACGAGTACCGCTGGTTCGTCCCCGGCGACCAGCTGCCGGTGCTGCGGCTGAACGGGGTGGACGTCGCGCTGGCGATCTGCGAGGACATCTGGCAGGACGGCGGCCGGGTGACCGCCGCCCGCGAGGCCGAGGCCGGCCTGCTGCTGGTGATCAACGGTTCGCCGTACGAGCGGAACAAGGACGACGCCCGGCTGGAGCTGGTCCGCCGCCGGGCCGCCGAGGCCGGCTGCGCGCTCGCGTACGTGAACATGGTCGGCGGCCAGGACGAGCTGGTCTTCGACGGCGACTCGATCGTGGTCGCCCCGGACGGCGAGGTGCTGGCCCGCTCGCCGCAGTTCGAGGAGCACCTGCTGGTGCTGGACCTCGACCTGCCGGCCGCCAGCAGCGACCACACCGACGGGCTGCTGCTCGCCGACGGCCTGCACCTGGTCCGCGCCGAGCTGGGCGGCGAGCCCGCCCCGGCGCCCGCCGCGCCGGTGTCCGCCGGGGTCGCGCCGCGGCTGAGCGACGAGGCGGAGATCTGGTCCGCGCTGGTCTCCGGCACCCGGGCCTACGTCCGCAAGAACGGCTTCCGCTCGGTGCTGATCGGCCTGTCCGGCGGCATCGACTCGGCCGTGGTGGCCGCCCTCGCGGTGGACGCGCTCGGCGCCGGGAACGTGTACTGCGTCGCGATGCCGAGCCGCTACTCCTCGCAGCACTCCCGGGACGACGCGGCCGAGCTGGCCCGCCGCACCGGGCTGAACTTCCGCACCGTGCCGATCGCCCCGATGTTCGACGCCTACCTGGCGGCCACCGAGCTGACCGGCCTGGCCGAGGAGAACCTGCAGTCCCGGCTGCGCGGCACCCTGCTGATGGCGATCTCCAACCAGGAGGGGCACATCGTGCTCGCGCCGGGCAACAAGAGCGAGCTGGCGGTCGGCTACTCGACCCTGTACGGCGACTCGGTCGGCGCGTACGGCCCCATCAAGGACGTCTACAAGTCGCTGATCTTCCGGCTGGCCCGCTGGCGCAACGAGGAGGCCGAGCGGCTCGGCGAGGTGCCGCCGATCCCGGAGAACACCATCTCCAAGCCGCCGTCCGCCGAGCTGCGGCCGGACCAGAAGGACACCGACTCGCTGCCCGACTACGACCTGCTGGACACCGTCCTCGACCTGTACGTCGAGGGCGACCAGGGCCGGGACGCGATCGTGGCGGCCGGCTTCGACCCGGCCGTGGTGGACCGGGTGGTGCGGCTGGTGGACACCGCCGAGTACAAGCGGCGGCAGTACCCGCCGGGCCCGAAGATCTCGGTCAAGGGCTTCGGCCGGGACCGCCGGCTGCCGATCACCAACCGGTGGCGCCGGGGCTGACGGCCTTGACTGTTCGCCCCTCGCCTCCGGGGCGGCGCAGGGCTCACTGGTAGCGGTAGGTGGCGGCCACCGCGAGGTGGTCGCTGCCGTCCCGCTCCAGGGTCCGCGAGTCGGTGGGCTTCAGCCCGCCCTTGCTCATGATCTGGTCGATCCGGGCCATCGGCAGGGACGCCGGCCAGCTGAAGCCGAAGCCGTCGCCGGCCGCGCCCTGGGCGGAGCGCATCTGCGAGGTGACCGGCGCCAGGCTGCGGTCGTTCATGGTGCCGTTGAGGTCGCCGAGCAGCAGCACCTTCTTCAGCGGCTCGGCCTGGATGGCGTCGCCGAGCGCCTGGGCGCTGACGTCCCGCTGGTTGACGGTGAAGCCGCCCCCGGCCCTGAGCCGGACCGACGGCAGGTGCGCGACGTACACCGCGACCGGGCCCTGCGGGGTGCTCACCTCGGCCCGGAACGCCCGGGTCCAGCCCATCTTGATGTCCACCACCCGGACGTCGCCGATCGGGTACTTGGACCAGAGCCCGACGGTGCCCTCCACCGCGTGGTACGGGTAGCTGTCGGCCAGCCCGGACTCGTAGGCGCGCAGCGGCCGGCCGGCCAGCTCCTGCAGCGCGACGATCTGCGCGCCGGACCTCTCCAGCATCCGGACGGTGCCCTGCGGGTCGTCGTTGGCGGCGGCCACGTTGTGGCTGACCACCGTGAAGTCGCCGGTGCCGCCGCTCTTGTCGGTGAGCAGGCCGCCGAACATGTTGGCCCAGACCACCGCCGGCACCAGCAGCGCGAGCAGCGCGGTGGCGGAGCGGCGCAGCAGCGCGGGGACGAGCAGCACCGGCACGGCCAGGCCCACCCAGGGCAGGAAGGTCTCCAGCAGGCTGCCGAGGTTGCCGATGCTGTTCGGCACCTCGGCGTGGAAGGCCAGCAGGGCGCCGGCGAGCAGGGCCAGGACGGCCAGCGCCAGGCCGCGCCGCCAGGTGGTGGCGCCGCGGGCGTCCCGGCCCCAGCCCCGCACTCCGAGGAATCCGGGCGCGGGGCGCCGACCGGACCCCGGGTCGCCGGCCTCTGCCGTGGACACCCGGTCCGCCCTGTCCGCCTGCGCCATGCCGTGGCTCCCGTCCCTCGTTCGCGCCGTCCGCCCTGCGCCGTCGGCCCGGTGCGGCCCGCCGCCGGGCGGGCGGAGGGCGTGCCGGACTGGTGCGGGTTTGGTCGGATTCCCGGCTCAGCCTATGCCGGGACAGACGCCCGGCCGGTGGACCGGGGTTCCGGCGTGGCCCGGTTGGTGAGCCAGGCCACTGCGCGCAGGGCGGCGGGAGAACGGGGCGGCGGTCAGGCGGGCACGGGCCGCAGGGCCGGGCCGGCCAGGCCGCCCAGCAGCGCGTCGACCATCCGCTCGGCCAGCTCGGGGTCGTCCAGGTCGGAGTCGTCCCACAGGATGCTGCGGGCGAGGATGGGGCCGATCAGCAGGTCGCCGAGCAGTTCCTCGTCGAGGTCGGCGCGCAGCTCGCCCTCGGCGACGCCCCGGCGGATGACGTCCCGGGCGGCCTCCCGGCGCGGCACGATCACCCGTTCGCGGTAGGCGGCGTGCAGCTCGGGCCAGCTCTGCATCTGGCCGAGCGCCGCCTTGAGCACCCAGCGGGAGCGCTTGGCGAGGCCGCGCAACCGCATGTACTCGATCATCGCGACCAGGTCGCCGCGGATCGAGCCGGTGCCGGAGGGCAGCGGCTCCTCCAGTCTGCTGACCATGTCGACCAGCAGCGCCTCCTTGTTGGGCCAGCGCCGGTAGATGGTGGCCTTGCCCACGCCGGCGGCGGTGGCGATGCCCTCGATGGTCAGCTCGGACAGGCTGGTGCCGGTCGCCATCTGCTCCTCGACGGCGGCGAAGATCGCCTGCTCGGCGGCCTCGCTGCGGGGCCTGCCCCGGCGCGGGCCGGTGCAGGGCGGCGCGGCCGTCGGCTCGGTCTTCATCTCACATCTCCCGGTTGGGGCCCCGCCCGGAGGGAGGACGGGGTCGCACGCGCTCGTTGGGCCCTGTCACCGGCGGGTTCCCGGTGCCAGGGCCCCATTCTCGCTCAGCGCGGTCGCGGGTCAGGCGTCCGCCACCGCCGCCTTGCGGGCCGTCTCGTCCGGCCGGGCGGCCGGCACGGCGCCGGACGGCCCGGCGGGCCCGTCGGCCGGGGCCTTGCCGGGCAGCAGGAACCACGCCAGCAGCGCGCCGACCACGGTGATCCCGGCCGAGAGCGCGGCCACCACGTGCATGGCGTGGATGAAGGCGTCGTTGGCCGGGGCGATCAGCTCCTTGCCCCGGTCGCCGAGCCGGGCGGCGACCGCCAGGGTGGCCTCCAGCGACTCGCCGGCCTTCTCCCGCAGCTCCGGGCCGGGCAGCCGGGCGAGCTCGTCGGACATCCCGTCGCGGTAGACGGTGGAGAGCACGGCGCCGAGCACCGCGACCCCGAGCGAGCCGCCGACCTGGCGGAAGGTGTTGTTGACCGCCGAACCGGCGCCCGCCTTCTCGCGGGGCAGCGAACCCATGATCGCGACGGTGATCGGCGGCATGACGTGCGCCATGCCGGTACCCATCAGCAGACCGAGCACGACCAGCACCCAGATCGGGGTGGTGGCGCCCAGCAGCAGGTAGCCGAGGAAGCCGACCGCGATGAACAGCATGCCGACGGCGCAGGTGGCGCGGACGCCGAAGCGGTCGACCACCAGCCGGGCGCGCGGGGCGAACACCAGCTGGGCGGCGGCCAGCGGCAGCATCAGCACACCGGCCTCCAGCGCGCTGTAGCCGCGCACGCTCTGGGTGTAGAAGACGCCGAAGAACGAGACGCCCATCAGCGCGAAGAAGACCACGCCGATCACGACCACCGAGGCGCTGAACACCTTGTTGCGGAACCAGTCGACGTCCAGCGCGGGGTGCGCGGTGCGGCGCTCGTGGAGCACGAAGGCGGCCAGCGCCAGCACGCCGACGAGCACCGGGCCCCAGGCCCCGACGGCAGTGAAGTCGGCCAGCTCGCCGCCCTTGATGATGCCGTAGATCAGCGCCACCAGGCCGATGATGGACAGCAGCACGCCGACCGGGTCCATCCGGCCCGGGTTCGGGTCCTTGGACTCGGGGACCAGCAGCGTCATCGCGACCAGCGCCACGACGACGATCGGGACGTTGACCAGGAAGACCGAGCCCCACCAGAAGTGCTCGATCAGCAGGCCGCCGGTGATCGGGCCGATCGCGATGGCCAGGCCGACGGCGCCGGCCCAGATGCCGATCGCCTTGGGCTGCTCGGAGCGCTCGAAGACGTTCATGATGATGGCGAGCGTGGCCGGCATGGCCAGCGCGCCGCCGACGCCCATCAGCGCGCGGTAGCCGATCAGCTCGCCCGGCGTAGTGGCGAGCGCGGAGAGCAGCGAGGCGAGGCCGAAGACGGCCATGCCGGCCAGCAGGGCCCGCTTGCGGCCGAACCGGTCGCCGAGCAGGCCGGAGGTGAACAGCAGGCCCGCGAAGACCAGCGTGTAGGAGTTGATCGACCATTCCAGGTCGCTCTGGCTGGCGCCGATACCGGTGGGCGCCGGGGAGGCGATGGTCTTCATCGCGACGTTGAGGATCGAGTTGTCGAGCACGACGACGAGCAGGGCGAGCACCAGGGTGCACAGGATCGCCCAGCGGCGGCGGTGGATGGCTTCCGGCACACGGGGTGGCGCGGCGGCGGTGGTCATGGGTTCTTCCCGTCGTGGTACGGCGTGGCACAGGCGGGCATTTCGAGCCGCGTTCGTCTCGTAAACCCCCCGCGGTCAGCGTAGCGGGATTTTCGATACGAGACGAATCCGTATCGTAAAGCGGGGGCAAAGACCCGCCGACGGGGGCCGCAAGCGGAGTGACCCCCGCCCCTTTTGCAGCCGCGCCGGGCCGTGCAAGCATGGAGGTGATCCGGGGACGCCGCACGGCGCCACGAGACGACAACCCTTCAGGAGCCTGTTCGATGAACGCTTCTTCGCCCTCGCCTGCCCAGAACCGGGCGACGACGACCGCCACCCTCTACGGTGGGGTCACCAACCGCCGCGTCACCGTCCGCGACCTCGCCACCGCCAAGCAGCGCGGCGAGAAGTGGTCCATGCTGACCGCCTACGACGCCCTCACCGCCGGCGTCTTCGACGAGGCCGGCACCCCCGTCCTGCTGGTCGGCGACTCCGCCGGCAACTGCCACCTCGGCTACGAGACCACCGTGCCGGTGACCATGGATCAGATGGTGATGCTCGCCGCCGCCGTCGTCCGCGGCACCAAGCGGGCCATGGTCGTCGCCGACCTGCCGTTCGGCTCGTACCAGGAGTCCCCGGCCCAGGCGATGCACAACGCGGCCCGGCTGATGAAGGACGCCGGGGTCGGCGCGGTCAAGCTGGAGGGCGGCGAGCGCAGCGCCCGCTCGATCGAGCTGCTGGTCGAGGCCGGCGTCCCGGTCATGGCCCACATCGGCCTCACCCCGCAGTCCGTGCACGCGCTCGGCGGCTACCCCGTCCAGGGCCGCGGCGACGAGGCCGCGCACCAGCTGCTGCGCGACGCCAAGGCGGTGCAGCAGGCGGGCGCCTTCGCGGTCGTGCTGGAGGCGGTGCCCGCCGAGCTGGCCCGGCAGGTCACCGAACAGCTCACCGTCCCGACCGTCGGCATCGGCGCCGGTGCGGACTGCGACGCCCAGGTGCTGGTCTGGACCGACTTCGCCGGGATGACGGCGGGCCGGGTGCCCAAGTTCGTCAAGCAGTACGCCAACCTGCGGGCCGTCCTCGGCGACGCCGCCCGCGCCTTCGCCGAGGACGTGCGCACCAGCGCCTTCCCGGCGGCGGAGCACACCTTCCACTGACGCCCACCGTCACCGGGGCCCGGCCACGGCCGGGCCGGGCCCCGGTGACAGCGGCGTGACAGCGGAGCGACAGCGCACCGCCGCACCGGCGCACCCCTGACAGCGGGCTGACAGCCGGGGCGGACAGTCTTGGGGCATGACACGAATCTCCACCGCCCCGAACGACCGGGGGCCCGCCGCGGGGAACGCCGTCGAGGTGCACGGCATCGTCAAGCACTTCGGCACCACCAAGGCCCTCGACGGCGTCGACCTCACTGTGCGCGAGGGCACCGTCCTCGGTGTGCTCGGCCCCAACGGCGCCGGCAAGACCACCCTGGTCCGCGTCCTGTCCACACTGATCCGGCCCGACGCCGGCACCGCCTTCGTCGGCGGCTACGACGTGCTGCGCCAGCCCAAGCAGCTGCGCCGCACCATCGGCCTCACCGGCCAGTACGCCTCCGTCGACGAACTGCTCTCCGGCTACGAGAACCTCTACCTCATCGGCCGGCTGCTCGACCTCTCCCGCCGGGACGCCAAGGCCCGCGCCACCGAGCTGCTGGAGCGTTTCTCGCTCACCGAGGCCGCCAAGCGGACCGCCAAGACCTACTCCGGCGGCATGCGGCGCCGCCTCGACCTGGCCGCCTCGATGATCGGCCGTCCCAAGGTGCTCTACCTGGACGAGCCCACCACCGGCCTCGACCCGCGCACCCGCAACGAGGTCTGGGACGAGGTGCAGCGGATGGTCGCCGAGGGCTCCACCGTGCTGCTCACCACCCAGTACATGGAGGAGGCCGAGCAGCTCGCGGGCGAGCTGACCGTCATCGACCGCGGCCGGGTGATCGCGGCCGGCGGCATAGCCGAGCTCAAGGCCCAGGTCGGCGGCCGGACCCTGCAGGTCCGCCCGGTGCACCCGGCCGAGCTGCCCGAGATGGCCCGCTGCCTCCAGGACACCGGCGTCACCGCGACCTTCTCCGCCGACACCGGCCTGCTCTCGGTGCCGATCACCGCCGACGAGCAGCTGACCACCGTCATCGGCGTGCTCGGCACCCGCGGCTTCGCGGTCGCCGGCATCGACACCAAGCTGCCCAGCCTCGACGAGGTCTTCCTCACCATCACCGGCAAGCCCGCGGACCGCCCGGCGCCCGCGGACACCGCCCCCAGCCTCGCCAAGGAGCCCGTCGCATGACCACCGCCACGCTCGCCCCCGCCCGGGCCGAGGACACCGGGATCGGCCTGGCCGGCCACCTGCGGCACGTCGGCGCGCTGACCCGCCGCAACCTGATGCGGATCAAGGCCGACCCGGAGTCGATGTTCGACGCCGTCCTGATGCCGGTCATCTTCACGGTGCTGTTCGTCTACGTCTTCGGCGGCGCCATCTCCGGCGGCCAGGACGCCTACAAGCAGTACATGATCCCCGGCCTGCTCGGGCAGACCGGGCTCACCCTGGCGATGGCCGTCGGCACCGGCCTCAACAGCGACTTCCAGACCGGCGTGATGGACCGCTTCCGCACCCTGCCGATCGGCCGCTCCTCGGTGCTGCTCTCCAAGATCGCGGCCGAGACCTGCCGCGCCCTGCTCTCCTTCACCATCCTGATCCTCTTCTCGCTGATCCTCGGCTTCGAGGTGAAGGGCGGCCTGCTGAAGCTGCTGGCGGCGGTCGGCCTGTCGCTGGTGTTCGGCATGTCGATCGTGTGGATCTCGATGCTGCTGGGCATGGCCCTGCGCAGCGCCCAGGCCGTCCAGGGAGTCGCCATGCTGGTGCTGATGCCGATGCAGTTCGGCAGCTCGATCTTCGCCCCGACCGACACCATGCCGGGCTGGCTCCAGGCCTTCACCAAGGTGAACCCGCTCTCCGGGCTGGCCGACGCCTGCCGGGCGCTGATGAACGGCCAGGGCGCCGTCGCCCACCCGACGTTCGTCGTACTGGCCTGGTCGCTCGGCATCACCGCGGTCTTCGCGCCGCTCGCCGTCGCCCGGTTCCGCAAGCGGACCTGAGCCGTGACCGCGCGGCGGGGCCCCGGGGTGCGCGAGGCGCACACCCCGGGGCCCGGCGCGTCCCGGTCAGCCGACCAGCCGGTCGAGCAGCGCACCGGCCTCCAGCAGCGACAGCGCGCGCCCCTCGGTGACGGCCGCCTCGAACACCGCGTCACCGAGCAGCCCGCGCAGACTCAGCTCGGCCCGCTCGCGCTCCACCCGGTCGAGGAAGTTGTTGTGGGGCCCGTTCATCCCGGAGTGCGCGCCGAACAGCACGGCGGCCCGCCGGGCCACGTCCAGGTCCCCGTCGCGCTGGGCGAAGGCCTCCAGCACCCCGACCACCGGCGGCAGCAGCATCACCGACATCTGCTCGACGAACCCGCTCGCGCTCGACTGCACCGCACGCAGCAGCCGCCGCCCGTCGTGAACCAGTTCGAGGCCGCCCTCCGGATCGCCGCCGCGGGCGGTGATCCAGCCCCGGGTGACGGTCAGCATCCCGCCGACCACGTCCGGGGCGAACGCGCCGACCCGCGTCCAGCTCAGCGCGTCCAGCTCGGCCAGCGCCGCCACGTGGTCGCCGCGCACGGCCTGGATGCCGCAGAGCATCAGGTGCCCGAAGAGCAGCGCGCCGTTGGTCGCCTGGTTGTCGCCCGGCTCGATCCCCGCCAGCGCCTCGCGGATCCGGCGCTCCCCCGCGTCCAGGTCCTCCGCCAGCATCGCCGAGCCCAGGTGCACCCGCAGCATCGGCACCTCCTGCGGCGCGCCCAGCTCCTCGGCCAGCTCGATCGCCCGCCGGTAGGCCTCGACGGCCTCCGCCGAGCGGCCCTGGTTGGCCAGCGACTCGCCGCGCGCGGACAGCGCCTGGGACATCCCCCAGAGGTCACCGGCCCGGCGGTACAGCTCCAGCGACTCCTCGCCGTCCACGGTGCTCTGCAGCGCCCCGTCCGGCCAGTCGTTCATCATCTTGGCCCGGATCTGCAGGATGAAGGCCAGGTCACTGGAGTCGCCGTACCGCCGGCAGCCCTCCACCGCGTCGTCCAGCAGGTCCTTCATGGCGTCCAGCTGCCCGACCAGGAAGGCGCCGAAGACCCGCATCAGCCCCGGGAAGCGGTAGGCCTGCGGCAGGTCCGGGGTGTAGACCTCGGTGACCTTGCGGGCCATGGCGACCGCCTCCGGGTCGGCCAGCACGTCCAGGTTGCCCTCGAACAGGCTGACCAGCCGGTAGATGACGACCGCCCGGCGGGCCTCCGCGGCGGCCTCCGGCGGCATCGGCAGCGGGTACTCCAGCACGTGCCGCTCCAGCGGCACCGGCCGGGCGTCCGGGCCGAACGGGTCCGGGCCCAGCCCCAGCACCGCCTCGTACCAGCGGCGGGCCTCCTGGCTGAAGCCGCGCAGCGACCAGTACCAGCTCATGCCCAGCGCCAGCACCAGCGCCTCGCCCTCGTCCCGGCGGTCGACGGCACGGCGCAGCGCGGTCCGGATGTTGTCGTGCTCCCGCTCCAGCACCGCCAGCCAGTGCAGCTGCGCCGGACCGTGGACGTTCAGGTGGGCCGTACGGACCAGCTCGCGGAAGTACTCGACGTGCCGGCCCTCGGTCCCGGCGGTCTCCCCCGCCTCCGCCAGCCGCTCGACCGCGTACTCGTGGATGGTCTCCAGCATCCGGTAGCGCGGCGGGCCGTCCCCGTCCAGGTCGGCGACCAGCAGGGACTTGTCGACCAGCGAGAGCAGCAGGTCGGCGACCTCCTCGCCGGGCACCCCGGCACCGTCCGAGCAGACCGCCTCGGCGGCCTCCAGCGTCCAGCCGCCGGCGAACACCGCGAGCCGGCGCAGCACCGCGCGCTCCTGCTTGCCGAGCAGGTCCCAGCTCCAGTCGACCACCGCGCGCAGCGTCTGCTGGCGCGGCAGCAGGGTGCGGCTGCCGGCGGTGAGCAGGGCGAACCGGCCGTCCAGCCGGTCGGCGATCTGGCGGGCCGTCATCACCCGCAGCCGGGCGGCGGCCAGTTCGATGGCGAGCGGCAGTCCGTCCAGCCGGCGGCAGATCTCCGCGCAGGCCTCCGGGTCGCTCCGCGGGTCGAAGCCGGGGCGGGCGGCGGCGGCCCGTTCGGCCAGCAGCCGCAGCGCCACCGGGTCGGGCAGCGGCTCCACCGGCAGCACGGTCTCCCCCGGCACGCCCAGCGGCTCGCGGCTGGTGGCCAGCACGGTCAGGCCGGGGCACTCGGTGAGCAGACTGTCGGCGAGGTCGGCGGCGGACTGGATCAGGTGCTCGCAGTTGTCCAGGACGAGCAGCATCCGGCGGCGCCCGCAGTGCTCGATCAGCCGGCGCACCGGGTCGTCGTTGCGGCCCTCGATCACCTCGACGACCATGTTGGCGCCGGTGTGCAGGACGGTCTCGCGCAGGCCGAGCGCCGAGACCACCGCGCCCGGCACCGCGTCCGGGCGCTCCACCGGGGCCAGCTCGGCCAGCCAGACGCCGTCCGGCCAGTGCCCGGCGCCCTGCTCCAGGCGGCCGGCCTCGACCGACAGCCGGGTCTTGCCGGAGCCACCGGGGCCGGTCAGGGTGACCAGCCGGCTGGTGGCCAGTACCGAGCGCAGGGCGGCGAGGTCGCTCTCGCGGCCGACGAAGCTGGTGAGCCGGCCGCGCAGGTTGCCCGCGGCGCGGGCCGGCGGCGTCGGGGCGGCGGGTGCGGGTGCGGGTGCGGGTGCGGGTGCGGGTGCGGGTGCGGGTGCGGCGATAGCGGGGGCCGCGGGGACGGGGGCCAGCAGCTCGGCGTAGAGGGTTTGGAGCTTGCGCCCCGGGTCGACGCCCAGCTCGTCCGCGAGGGCGCGCCGGGTGCGCTCGTAGTGGCGCAGCGCCTCCGCCGTCCGGCCGCTCTCGTGCAGCGCCCGCACCATCAGGTACTGCGACGGCTCGTCCAGCGGCTGCCCCTCGTACAGCTCGGCGAGCTCGGCCACCAGGTCGGCGGCCCGGCCGAGGCCGAGGTCCGCGGTGATCCGGTGCCGGCGGACCTCCTCGCGCTGCGCCTCCAGCCGGGTGGCCGGGCCGCTGCGGTCCGGCAGGTCGGCGAGCGCCGGGCCGCGCCACAGCGCGAGCGCGGCCCGCAGCCGCTCGGCGGCCTCGGCGTGGTCGCCCCGCTCCAGCGCCCGGCGGCCCTCGTCGGCCAGCCGCTGGAACTCGGCGAGGTCGGTCACCGGGTCGGTCAGCCAGTACCCGGCCGGGCCGGAGCCCACCCGGTCGCGGCCGATGGTCCGGCGCAGCCGGCCGACCAGGGTCTGCAGCGCCGCCGAGGAGTCCTGCGGCGGCTCGGCGTCCCACACCTCGTCGACCAGCAGGTCGGCCGGCACCGGCCGCCCCTGCCGCAGGGCCAGCGCGGCGAGCAGGGCGCGCAGCCGGGCGCCGCCGAGCGGTACCGGGGTGCCGTCGTCGTGGTGGGCCGTGGTGGTGCCGAGGATGCCGTAGTGCACCGAACCATTCTGGTGGATCGGCGCCGCCGCCCACGCACATTTGTCCGGCCCTGCACCCTGACCCGACCCTGAGCCGCCCCAGACTCCGCGGCCCCGCCGGAACCGGTGCGGGCTTCCGTACGTTCATCCGGGGCCGCTTGTCCGACGCGGGCCCACCCGGCATGATCGGCCTCTGCCCAGTCCCCACGCGCCCCCGACCACCGGAGCACCCACACCATGACCTTCGCCGCCACGCAGCGCTCCCGCAGCGAGGACCGCCGGATCAGTCCGGTGTTCTGGGTGCTGCTCGCGATCTTCGCCACCTCCGCCGTGGCCGTCCACCAGGGGTACGGCAACGCCAGGTTCGGGGTCTTCCTGTTCGTGGTGGCCGGCTGGATGGTCTCGCTCTGCCTGCACGAGTACGCGCACGCGCGGACCGCGCTGCACGGCGGCGACATCAGCGTCGGCGCCAAGGGCTACCTGACCCTCAACCCGTTCAAGTACGCCAACGCGCTGCTCAGCTTCGTGCTGCCGATCGTCTTCGTGCTGCTCGGCGGCATCGGCCTGCCCGGCGGCGCGGTCTGGATCGAGCGGCACCGGGTGCACGGGCGGCTCAAGCACAGCCTGATCTCGGCCGCCGGTCCGCTGGTGAACCTGCTCGCCGCCGTGCTGCTGCTGGTCCCCGTCGGCGCGGGCTGGCTCGACGACCCGGCGGTGCACGCGGTCTGGAACGGCTACGAGCTGAACGTCTCGCCGTTCGCGCTGGCGCTGGGCTTCCTCGGCATGCTGCAGCTGAGCGCGACCCTGCTCAACCTGCTGCCGGTGCCCGGTCTGGACGGCTACGGGATCGTCGAGCCGTGGCTGTCGCACAAGACCCGGCGGGCGATCGAGCCGTTCGCGCCGTACGGCATGCTGGCCGTCTTCGCGCTGCTCTGGCAGCCGGAGGTGAACCACTGGTTCTTCGAGGCCGTGTACGGCGTGATGGACCTGCTGGGCGTCGACCGCGCCTACCCGCAGGTGGGCCACGAGCTGTTCACGTTCTGGAAGGACTGACCGGCGGTCCCGGCGACGGGCTCAGGACTGCTCGGCGGCCGCCCGGGCCAGCTTCTCGCGGCGCAGGTTCATCCAGAGCACATTGCTGGCGATGCCCGCCATCGGGAGCCAGATGAGGCCGAGCCACCAGCCCTGCAGCAGCGAGACCACGGCGGCGGCCACGGCGAGAACGGCGACGATCGAGGCGAGGACGGACGTGCGGGGCATGGCGGCGGACTCCTGGGGCCGGTGGACGGACGGCCCCCATTGTCGCCGACCTCACCTCCGGACCGGGTCCAGGGGTGAGGCCGGCGCGCCAGTGATCGGACGTCGGTGATCAGAGGTCGGTGATCAGAGGTCGGTGATCGGACGCGATCAGACGTCGGTGATCCGCAGGCCCGCGTGGGCCTTGTAGCGGCGGTTGACCGAGATGAGGTTCGCCACCAGCGACTCCACCTGGTGCGCGTTGCGCAGCCGGCCCGCGAAGACGCCGCGCATCCCGGGGATCCGCCCGGCCAGCGCCTGCACGATGTCGGTGGCGGCCCGCTCCTCGCCGAGCACCATCACGTCGGTGTCGATCCGCTCGATCGACTCGTCCTGGAGCAGCACCGCCGACAGGTGGTGGAAGGCGGCGGTCACCCGGGAGTCCGGCAGCAGGGCGGCGGCCTGCTGGGCGGCGCTGCCCTCCTCCGGGACGAGCGCGTAGGCGCCCTGCTTGTCGAAGCCGAGCGGGTTGACGCAGTCCACCACGATCTTGCCGGCCAGCTCCTCGCGGAGCGCGGTGAGCGTGGCGCCGTGGCCGTCCCAGGGCACCGCGACGATCACGATGTCGCTCTCGCGGGCGGTGGTGGCATTGTCGGCGCCGCGTACGCCGTGGCCGATCGCGTCCGCCGAGGCCTGCGCGCGGGCCGCGTCGCGCGAGCCGATGATCACCTGCTGGCCGGCCTTGGCCAGCCGCAGGGCCAGCCCCCGCCCCTGGTCGCCGGTGCCGCCGAGGACACCGACCACGAGCTGCGAGACGTCCGGCAGTTCGTGGGCCGGGTTTGTCGCTGAATCGAGGGAAGTCATGGGCCGATCCTGCCAATCACCGGCCCTCCGCGTCATCCTGTCGGCCATGGACGCGGTGAGAGTTTCGGCACTACGGGAGCGGCTGGCCGGAAGCGGCTGGCTGGAGGCCGTCGGCGGCTTCGCCGGCGAGCTGCGGCAGGCGGTCTCCCGGCGCGGCGCGGGCGAACTGCTACTGGTCGGCACCGAGGCGTACGAGCCCTGGCACCTGGCCGCCCACCTGAAGGACGAGGCCGCCTGGTCGGACGTGCCCCGGCTGGCCCCGACCCTGCTGCGGCACCGGGTCCCGGCGCAGGCGCCGGCCCACCTGGCGCACGGCCTGGGCCGGCTGGCCGAGGCCGGGCGCGGGGCGACCGTGCTGGTGGTCGCGCCGACGGCGGCCGGGGCGACGCTGCTGGAACGGGTGCACGACGCCCGCCGGCACGGCGCGGCGGTGCTGGCGCTGGACGGCGCCGGGCCGGGCGAGGCCGCCGGGCTCGCCGACCTGGCCGGGCTGGCGCACCAACGGCTCGCCGTCGGCACGGCCGAGGAGGAGCCGTTCGACCTGGCCCAGCACCTGCTCAGCGCCGCCGCCGGGCAGCGGCCCGCGCGGCGCCCGCTGCTGGACCGGCTGGCGGCGCTGCTCACGGCGCAGCCGACGGCCAGCCGCTGGTAGGTGTGCGGCAGGAGCGGGAGGAGTGAAAATCCGTTGCGCCCCGGCCGAACGCGCCCGCAGGATGGTCGCTCGTGAACAACGCCGACCCGCCCCCGACCGGTCGGGCGAACTCCCTGCTGCGCGCGGTCACCCCCGACCTCTCCCCCTGGCGCTCCTCCCGGGACTTCCGCCTGCTCTGGCTCTCCGGCTGCGTGACGAGCTTCGGCAGCTTCCTCACGTACGTCGCCGTACCGCTGCAGATCAAGGAGCTGACCGGCTCGTCCTTCGCCGTCGGCCTGGTCGGCGCCTTCGAGCTGGTCCCGCTGATCGTCTTCGGCCTCTGGGGCGGCGCCCTCGCCGACGCCCTGGACCGCCGCCGCCTGGTGCTGTTCGCCGAGGCCGGCCTCGGCGTGCTCAGCGTGCTGCTGCTGGTCAACGCCCTGCTGCCGACGCCCGTGCTGTGGCCCGTCTACCTGGTGGCCGCGCTGGTCGCCGCCGCCGACGGCCTGCAGCGCCCGTCGCTGGACGCCCTCACCCCGCGGGTGGTGCGGCACGACCAGCTGGCCGCCGCCTTCGCCCTCAACTCGCTCTACCGCAACGTCGGTTCGGTGGCCGGCCCGGCACTGGCGGGCGTCGTGGTGACGTTCGCCGGGGTGCAGACCGCGTACGCGCTGGACGTCGTCACCTTCGGCGCCTCGCTGCTGCTGCTCGCCAGGATCCGCGCCGTCCCGCCGCCGACCGGCGCCGACAAGCCGTCGGTGCGGGCGGTGTTCACCGGGCTCCGGTACGCGTGGAGCCGCAAGGACCTGCTGGGCACCTACGCGATCGACCTGTGCGCGATGCTGTTCGCCTTCCCGGTGGCGATCTTCCCGTTCCTGGCCGCCGAACTGCACGCCGACTGGGCGCTCGGCCCGATGTACGCCGCCTCGGCGGCCGGCGCCCTGCTGGTCTCGGTCACCGGCGGCTGGACGTCCCGGATCCACCGGCACGGTCGGCTGCTGCTGGCCGCCGCGCTCGGCTGGGGCGCGGCGATCGCGCTGGCGGGACTGTCCGGCTCGGTCTGGTGGGTGCTGCTCTGCCTGGCGCTGGCCGGGGGCGCCGACGAGATCAGCGGCATCGCCCGCTCCACGTTGTGGAACCAGTCGATCCCGGACGGGCTGCGCGGCCGGATGGCCGGGGTCGAGCTGCTCAGCTACTCGGTCGGGCCGCAGCTCGGCCAGGTCCGGGCGGGCGGCATGGCCGGGCTGGTCGGCGTCCGGGCATCGGTGTGGGTCGGCGGCGTCGCCTGCGTGGTGGGCGTGCTGGCGCTGGCCACCGCGCTGCCGCGGCTGCTCTCCTACGACGACCGCACCGATCCGCACGCGGCCGCCGTCCGCGCCGAGCACGAGCGGACGGCGGCGGAGCGCGCGGCCGCCGAAGGGACGGCGGCGGAACAGGCCGCGGGCGCGTCCTGACCCGCTACTCGCCGGGCGCGTCCTGCGGCTTGTCGCTCCAGCGCGGGTCGTTCGTCCACTCCCGGTTGCGCAGCTCGGCGGTCTCCAGCGCGTGCGCCGCCTCCTCCCGGGTGGCGTACGGGCCGAGGCGGTCCTTCGCCGGGCACTCCGGCCCCTCCTCGACCTTGCCGTGCTTGATGCAGTAGAACCACTCACCGGGCCGGCCGGTCGGCTTGCTGCGGCGGAATCCCAGGGGCATGGTGTGGTCACCTCCGTGTCGGCGGTCGCGGCTCGCGTTCCCCGCGTCGTCCCGATCATTCCCCGCGACGGCGCCGCCCGCACACCCGCCCCGGCCCCGGCGCCCGGGCACGCCGCGCGAGCCCTGCCAACTAGACTCGCCGCCATGGCACTCGTTCCCGGCATCCAGTCCCCCACCCGCAAGGTCCCGGCGCACATCGCGCGTCCCGAGTACGTCGGCCGGCCCGCCCCGGCGGCGTACACCGGGCCCGAGGTGCAGACCGCCGAGACCGTCGAGAAGATGCGGATCGCCGGCCGGATCGCCGCCCGCGCGATGGCCGAGGCGGCCAAGCTGATCGCGCCCGGCGTCACCACGGACGCGCTGGACGCGGTCGCCCACGAGTACATGTGCGACCACGACGCCTACCCGTCCGACCTCGGCTACCGGGGCTTCCCCAAGTCGGTCTGCACCTCGATCAACGAGGTCATCTGCCACGGAATCCCGGACTCGACCGTCCTCCAGGACGGTGACATCGTCAACATCGACGCCACCGCGTACATCCACGGGGTGCACGGCGACCTCAACGCCACCTACCTGGTCGGCGACGTGGACGAGGAGTCCCGGCTGCTGGTCGAGCGGACCCGGGAATCGCTCGACCGGGCGATCAAGGCGGTCAAGCCCGGCCGCCGGATCAACGTCATCGGACGGGTCATCGAGTCCTACGCCAAGCGCTTCGACTACGGCGTGGTGCGGGACTTCACCGGCCACGGCATCAACACGTCGTTCCACTCCGGCCTGATCGTCCCGCACTACGACAGCGAGCGGGCCACCGAGGTGATCAAGCCGGGGATGACGTTCACCATCGAGCCGATGCTGACCCTGGGCACCTACGACTACGAGATCTGGCCGGACGGCTGGACCGTCGTCACCAAGGACCGCAACCGCACCGCCCAGTTCGAGCACACCCTGGTCGTCACGGCGGACGGCGCGGAGGTCCTCACCCTGCCGTAGCGGCGCTGCCCGCTGCCGTGGCGGCGGCCGGCGCGCGCCCAAGGGGCGCCCCGGAGGCGGGCGGGCGGGCAACCGCCGATCACCCGATGAGCCACTGCTCCTCGGCGACGGCGCCCACCTCGGTGCAGGCGTCGGTCAGCACGTCCAGCACGCGCAGCGGGTCGGGCAGCGGCTGCTCGGGCGCGCGCAGCCACCGCACCTCGGAGCCGTCCGGCAGCGCGGCCGGCGGCAGCAGGGTGTACGAGCCGCGGCAGTGCCAGCGCAGGCCGGGGTGCTCGGACATGGTGTCCGGCGTGGAGTCCAGGGCGCTCGGCCACCACTCGTCCTCGTCCACCGGGGTGCCCCGGGTGGCGGTGAAGAACAGGTAGCGGTCCTCGCCGACGGCGGCCACCGGGCCCTCGACGCCGAGCGCGCCCAGCCGCTCCAGGGCGAGCCGCCCGGCCTCGGCCGGCACGTCCAGCACGTCGTGGACGCGGCCGGTGGCGGTGACGAAGTTGGCCTGCGGATCGCGGGAGAGCCAGCGGGCGAGCTGCTCGGGATCGGTGGTGGCCTGGGTCTGCCAGGCGAAGGAGACCGGGTGCTGGGCGGGAGCCGGACAGGCGACCCGGTCGCAGGAACAGCGGTAGCCGGCCGGATGGGCGGCGGGGGCGAGCGGGAACCCGGCGCGGACCGCGCCGAGCAGTTGGTCCAGTCTGGCCGCGGGGCTGTCCTCGGCCGCCGACCGTCCCCGCTCACGATCACGCTTCTGCCACCAGGCCGTCCACCTGCCGCCGGATTCCATCGGGCCCCTTCCGCGCATTGCCGTGCCTGGTGTGACACAGCGTTCGACGTACCACTCCGACGCAACGCACGGCGCCCCCCGCTGCTTCCCGGGTGGTGCTCGGCCCTGCAGTCCCGCGCCCTGCCGACCGGAGCCGGGTGTGCCGGACGGCCGACGCCGGGGTCACGGTACGGAGTCACTGCGGCACGACGGCTGCGGCTCGGCGGCCCGGCGGGCACGGTGAGGTGCGCCTCGCCCGGCCCGTACGGGCCCGCTGACCCGGGTGGACCCCGAGGGCGTAACAGGAAGGATAAGGGTGCGCGGGCCCTGTGGATGACCGGGGGCGGTGCCTCTCCGGTCACACTCCTGCCACCCGGCCCCCACACCGCCTCCGCCGCGCCGCCGCGGGGTGAGACCCTGGTGGGGTGAAGAGCGCGGACACCGAATTCGTCGGCGGCCCCCTGGACGGCCGGATCCTCCCCGTCCCGCTGGGGCCGATGTACGGCGTGCCCAAGAAGTACACCGTGCCGGTCCCTTCGCACGGGGACACCCCGGCGCGCACACTGGTGTACGTCCGGGCCAAGCAGCAGCGGGGCGCCCGCTGGTACTGGCGTTACGAGTACGACGAGGCGGCCACCGCCCGCGCCTGCGGGTGACGGCCGCCTCCCCTCGCGGGAGGACGGCGATGGCGAGAACCGTACGGCACCCCAGAACCCGGGCCGAGGCCGTGGCGCACCACAACCGGCAGGTGGCCGCGGTCACGGTCGGCCTGCTGGTGGTGATCAGCGCCTACAGCGCGGTGCTCGGCTCCAACGGCTGGCTCTGGTTCGGCTGGGTGGTGCTGCTGCTCGCGTGCGTGGCGCTGTTCGCCGTCCGCGCCTGAGCAGCAGCACCCTGCACCCCGGCCGGTCCGGCCGGTTCGCCGGTTTCCCGGTTCGGCCGGTCAGGCGTCCTCGGCGAGGACCAGGTACAGCTTCTTGCGGGCCTCGTTGAGCACCTCCAGGCCCTTGGTGCGCTGGGCCTCGCTGCCCGTCGTCATGACCTGCCGGACGGCGTTCTCCACGGCGCCGAGCGCCTGGCCGACCTCCTGGACCGCGGCCCAGTCGATCTCCTGGCCGGCCTCGGCCCACGGCTCGTCCGGCCCGGCCTCGGCCTCGGCCCGGCCCGCCTCGGTGAGCGAGACCAGCCGCTTGCCGCCGGTCTCCTCCGCCGTGACCAGGCCCTCCTCCTCCAGCAGCTGGAGGGTCGGGTAGACCGAACCGGGGCTCGGCCGCCACGCCCCGCCGGACCGCTCGGCGATCTCGGCGATCATCTCGTAGCCGTGCATCGGCCGCTCCTTGAGCAGCGCCAGCAGCGAGGCACGCACGTCCCCGCGCCGGGCCCGCCCACCGCGCCGGCCGCGGGCCCACGGCGGCGGCCCGCCGAAACCACCCCGGGCCCACGGCGGGCCCGGCCGTCCACCCGGCCCACCGCCGAACGGCGGCGGACCGAAGGGGCCGAACGCTCCCCGGCCCTCGTAGCGCTCGCCGGGCATCCCGACGAACTCCGGCCCCGGGCGGCAACCGCCGGGACCTCCCTCTCCACGGAATCGTCCTGGGCGCATCGCACCCACCTCCCGATCGGGCCGCTCCGAGGCGGCCCCCTAGTCGATCACCAGACGATCGTTCGAGACAGTCGAGTCACTGTCCCGATATCTCGACGATATATCGGTGACTGTCGACCGTCAACGCCTTCCGATACACCGTCCACCACTGTCCGCCGCCCGGCCGCTACGGTGCGGGGCATGGCCGGAGAACGAGACCTCGCGACACTGCTGCGCGACCTGCGCCCCACGCTCAACCCGGGGCGGTACGTCTACTGCACGCTGCCCACCAAGGTGCCCGCCGGACTGCGGCCGGTGGCCACGGTCGCCGAACCCGAAGGGGTGACGGTGGTGGTCGCCCAGGAGGAGGCCGACGCGCTCGGCCTGCGCTACACGTACGTCGCCGCCTGGATCACCCTGCGGGTCCACTCGGCGCTGGAGGCCGTCGGCCTGACCGCCGCCGTCGCCACCCGGCTGGCCGAGGACGGGATCAGCTGCAACCTGATGGCCGGCTACCACCACGACCACCTCTTCGTCGCCGCCGACGACGCCGACCGGGCCGTCCGCGCCCTGGAGGACCTCTCCGCCCGCGCCGCCTGACCGGGCCCGCCGGGTGGCCGCCCCACCGGGGCCCCGGAGACTGGTGGGACCGGGCACCCGCCCGGTCCCACCAGCCCCCGTCCCCCCGTCCCTCCGCCCCTCCGCCCCTCCGCCCCTCCGCCCGGAAGGAAGTGCGCCGCCATGGCCATCTGCGTCACCTGCGGCAACGACTACTGGCTCGCCTTCGAGATCAAGACGATCACCGGCGACGTCTACACCTTCGACAGCTTCGAGTGCGCGATGGAGAAGCTCGCGCCGCGCTGCGAGCAGTGCAGCGTCCGGATCGTCGGCCACGGCGTCGAAGTGGCCGGCATGTTCTTCTGCGGCGCCCACTGCGCCCGCGTCAGCGGCGGCCTCGGCGGCCAGGTCCGCGACGCCGTCGGCGCCCACCCGGGGTGATCCGGTACGACGAAGGCCCCTGACCTGCTGTTTCGCAGGTCAGGGGCCTTCGCCCAAGTCGGCGACGGAAGAGTCGGCCTGTACGCCGGGTTCTGTCACCCGGGCTGCTTGCGCGGCCCGGGGAGACGGCCATCCATCTAGGGCTGCCGTTGCCGACAGCCTCGTGCGGTCTACCCGCGGACTCGGGCGAGCAGCCCTCGGTCATCCGCGCACGGCGCCGTGCGGCGCCGATCTTGACCTTGCTCCAGGTGGGGTTTACCGAGCCGGCCGAGTCACCCCGGTCGCTGGTGGTCTCTTACACCACCGTTTCACCCTTACCCGTCGCCGAAGCGGCAGGCGGTCTGTTTTCTGTGGCACTGTCCCGCGGGTCACCCCGGGTGGGCGTTACCCACCACCCTGCTCTGTGGAGCCCGGACGTTCCTCGGCGGGCCCTGAGGACCCGTCGCGACCGCCCGGCCGGCTCTTCCGCCGTAGTGGTCATGGTAGCCGCTCGGGCGGGGCCTCCCGCACCCCGGGGCGGGTGAGGGGCGGGTCGCCGCCGAGGCCGGCGGCCACCCGGGCGGCGGTGGCGGTGCCCCAGGCGGAGGTGGTGACCAGGCCGAGGAGCCCGATCGTGGCGCCCAGGCCCGCCACGATGTACCAGCCCGCGTGGCTGGCCGGGGCGAAGCCGGAGGCGACCGTGCCGACCACCGACGAGGCGACCACGGTGCCGATCACCGCGACGCCGAGCGACTGGCCGACCTGCCGGCTGGTGGAGGCGACGGCCGCCGCCACCCCCGCCTGGGCTCGCGGCATGCCGGAGACGGCGGCGTTGGTGATCGGCGCGTTCACGAAGCCGAAGCCGAAGCCGAACAGCCCGTACGCGGCCAGCAGCAGGCCCGGCGGGGAGTCCGCGGCCAGCCGGGTGAGCAGCAGACCGCTGGCGACCAGGCCGAGGCCGGCCAGCACCAGCGGCAGCCGCGGGCCCCGGGCGCCGACGATCCGGCCCGAGAGCGGCGCGCAGACCAGCATCATCCCGGCCATCGGCAGCGTCCACAGGCCCGCCTCCACCGGGCTGTAGCCGCGGACGTCCTGGAGGTAGAGGGTGTTCAGGAAGAGGAAGCCGCCGAGCGAGGCGAAGGCGCAGACGGCCGTCACGGTGGCGCCGGTGAACGGCGCGCTGCGGAAGAACCGCGGGTCGACCAGCGGCTCGGCGACCCGCCGCTCCCACAGCGGGAAGGCCACCAGCGCGGCGAGCGCCGCCGCGGCCAGGCCGAGGATCAGCGGGGACGTCCAGCCGTGCGCCGGGCCCTCGATGATCGCGCCGGTGCCGCAGCCGAGCAGCACCATCATCAGCACCTGCCCCACCGGGTCCAGCCGGCGGGCCCGCGGCGCGCGCGACTCGGGGACGTAACGGGCGGTCAGCAGGCAGGCCAGCAGGCCGACCGGAACGTTGATCAGGAAGATCGCCGGCCAGCCGGCAGCATGCACCAGGAAGCCGCCGAGCAGCGGTCCGAGCGCCATCGAGATGCCGACCACGCCGCCCCAGATGCCGATCGCCCGGGCGCGTTCGCGCGGCTCGGTGAAGGTGTTGGTGATGATCGACATCGCGACCGGGTTGAGCATCGAGCCGCCGACCGCCTGCACCGCCCGGAACGCCACCAGCCACCCCAGTCCGGGCGCCAGGCTGCACAGCAGCGAGCCGAGCACGAAGACCAGCAGGCCGGTCTGGAACACCCGGCGGCGGCCGAAGCGGTCGGCCAGCGAGCCGAACAGCATCAGCAGCGAGGCCAGCACCAGGGTGTAGGCGTCGATGATCCACTGCAGCCCGGAGGCGGGGGCGTCCAGGTCCCGCTGGATCTGCGGGAGGGCGATGTTCACCACGGTGTTGTCGAGCCCGACGATGAACAGGCTCAGGCAGCAGATCGCCAGGATCAGCTGCCGGCGGCGCCGGTCGGGACCGGGGCCGGCGGACGGCGGACTCACGGAGGTCGCTTCGGGCACGGCTCGATCCTCCCACCGGAAGGGTCGTCGGACGCCGACGAAGCGACCCGTCCGGGTGGCGGGGTCGGCGCTCGCGAGCCGGTCGGCGGTCCGCGCGCCGGGCGCCCGGTACGGCACTGCGAGCCGCCCGGCCGGCGGTGGGGCCGACGGGGCGCGCTCCTCGGTCGTCGCTTCCCGTGCCGGCCGGCGGCAGGGCCGGCGGGGCGGTGGTGACCAGCCGTTTTCCGGGCTGGGGGTGGGTTGCGTAGGGTGGCGTGGTCGGTGCCGTGGAGTGTGGAGGAGTCCGTCGTGCTGGTGCTGTTGCCGCCCTCGGAGGGGAAGGCCGCGTCCGGGGACGGTGGGCCGGTGGCGCTCGACGGGCTGTCGCTGCCCGGGCTGACGGCGGCGCGGGCGGAGGTGCTGGCGGCGCTGGTCTCGCTCTGCCGCGGGGACGAGGACGCCGCCGCCGAGGTGCTGGGCCTGAGCCCGGGGCTGCGCGGCGAGGTGGCACGCAACGCGGGGCTGCCGACGGCGGGGGCGCTCCCGGCCGGGCAGGTCTACACGGGTGTGCTGTTCGACAACCTCGGGCTGGCGACGCTGGACGAGGCCGCGTACGGCCGGGCCGAGCGGAGCCTGCTGGTCTTCTCCGGGCTCTGGGGCGCGGTGCGGATCGGTGACCGGATCCCGCCCTACCGCTGCTCGATGGGGGTGAAACTCCCCGGCCCGGGGGCGCTCGGCGCGTACTGGCGGCGCGCGACGGCGGAGGTGCTGCCGGAGGTCGCCGACGGCCTGGTGCTGGACCTGCGCTCCTCCGCCTACGCGGCGGCGTGGAAGCCGGCCGGCGAGGTGGTGTCCCGGACGGCGACCGTGCGGGTGCTCCAGGAGCGGGACGGCCGGCGCACGGTCGTCAGCCACTTCAACAAGGCCACCAAGGGCCGGCTGGTCCGCGACCTGCTGGTGGCGGGCGCCGAGCCGAAGACCCCCGGCGAGCTGCTGGACGCGCTGACCGGGCTGGGCCACCGGGTGGAGGTCGCCGCCGAGGGCACCGCGCGCAAGCCGTGGCAGCTGGACGTGGTGGTCACCGAGGTGCACTGAGCGCTGAGCACGCCGGGGCCGGTCGTTTCCGACCGACCGGCCCCGGCGGCCGTCAGCGCAGGTGCCCGGTGTCGTTGAGCAGCCGCAGCGAGGCGTTGCCGTCCGCGTAGTACTGGACGGCGCAGAACGAGGCGGCGGAGAGTTCCATCCGGTACAGCGAGTCCGGCGGGGCGCCGAGCGCCAGCCGGACCAGCGTCTTGATCGGGCTGACGTGCGAGACCACCAGCACGGTCTTGCCGGGGTAGCGGGCGAGGATCTTGTCCCGGGCCACCCCGACCCGGTGGGTGAGGGTGGCGAAGCTCTCGCCGCCGCCGGACGGCTTGGCCTTCGTGGAGCCGAGCCAGGCGGTGAGGTCGTCCGGGTAGCGCTCCCGCGCCTCGGCGAAGGTCAGCCCCTCCCAGGCGCCGAAGTCGACCTCGCGCAGCCCCTCCTCGTAGCGGACGTCCAGGCCCAGCCGGGCGGCGACGGCCTCCGCGGTCTGCCGGGTGCGTCGCATCGGCGAGGCGACCACGGCCTGGATCGAGCCGCGCGCGGCGAGCGCCTCGGCGGCCCGTTCGGCCTGCCAGCGGCCCTTCTCGGAGAGCTCCGGGTCGGTGCCGCCGCTGCCGGAGAACCGCTTCTCCGGGGTGAGGTGCGTCTCGCCGTGCCGGAGCAGGACGAGGGTGGTCGGGGTGCCGAGGTCCGCCGGGGCCGCCCAGCCCGCCTTGGGCACGGCGGTCTCCAGCGGCTCCGGTTCCCCGGCGGCGGGCGCGGCGGCCTGCGCGGAGGCGGCGGCCCGGGGCTCCCACTGGCGGCCGGCCTTGCCCGCGTCCATCGCCTCGTTGGCGAGCCGGTCGGCCTCCTTGTTCTTCTCGCGCGGGATCCAGCTGTACCGGACCCGCCCGCGCGGGAAGACCTCGCGGGCCTCGGCGGCGAGCGGCTGCATGTCCGGGTGCTTGATCTTCCAGCGGCCGGACATCTGCTCGACGACCAGCTTGGAGTCCATCCGCACGTCCACCGAGGCGTCCGGGTCGATCTCCCGGGCCGCGCGCAGCCCGGCGATCAGCCCCTTGTACTCGGCCACGTTGTTGGTCGCGTGCCCGATGAACTCGGCCGCCTCGGCGAGGAGCTGCCCGGTGTCGCCGTCGCGGACCACCGCGCCGTAGCCGGCCGGCCCCGGGTTGCCCCGGGACCCGCCGTCCGCCTCGACGACGAACCTGCGCGCCGCCACCGGACTCAGACGCCGGAGTCGGCGGTGCGGACCAGGATCCGCGAGCAGTTCTCGCAGCGGACCACCTTGTCGGCGGGCTCGGCCTTGATGGAGTTGAGCTCGGTGATCGAGAACTCGGTGCGGCAGCCCTCGCAGCGGCGCTGGTAGAGCCGGGCCGCGCCGACGCCGCCCTGGGTCTCGCGCAGCTTGCTGTAGACCTTCATGAGGTCGGCCGGGATGACGGCGGCGACGGCCTCGCGGTCGCGCTTGACCTTCTCCGCCTCGGCGTCGATCTCGGCGTACGCGGCGTTGCGGCGGCCCTCGGCCTCGGTCAGCACGACGGTGGAGTGCTCCAGGCGCGCGCCCAGCTCGGTGACCCGGGTCTGGGCGGACTCCAACCGCTCCATGACCTCCAGCACGACATCCTCCAGGTCGCCCTGCCGCTTGGCGAGCGAGCCGATCTCGTGCTGGAGGTTCTCGAGGTCCCTGGGCGAGGTGATCGCACCGGAGTCCAGGCGCTGCTGGTTGCGGGCGGCCCGGGCGCGGACCTGCTCCACGTCCTGCTCGGCCTTGGTGAGCTCACGGGTGGTGTCGCCGTGCTGGGCCTGGGCGGCGACCACCAGGTCCTTGAGGGCGGTGTGGTCGGCGTTGACCTTGTCGATCTCGGCGTGCTCGGGCAGGCTGCGCCGCCGGTGGGCCAGCTGGTCGAGCTTGGAGTCGATGGCCTGGAGGTCGAGCAGGCGGATCTGGTCGGCGGGCGCGGCGTTCAAGCGGAGAGCTCCTGTGAATCGGGTCAGGCGGGGAAGGACATGGGGGCGTGCGCGGTCCACGGGTCGGTGACCGTGTGGGAGACCCGGGTCTCCACGGTCCAGCCGTGCGTCTCGGCGGCGCCGTGCAGCGCCCGCTCGGCCAGCGGCAGCCAGGGCCACTCGGTGGCCCAGTGCGCGGCGTCGACCAGGGCGACCGGCGCCGCCTCGGCGGCCTCGGAGGCCGGGTGGTGGCGCAGGTCGGCGGTCAGGTAGGCGTCCACGCCCGCCGCGCGCACCTCGGCGAACAGGCTGTCGCCGGAGCCGCCGCACACCGCGACCCGGCTGACCAGGCGGTTCGGGTCACCGGAGATCCGCACGCCGGCGGCGGTGGCCGGCAGCCCCTTGGCGACGTTCGCGGCGAACGCGGCGAGGGTCAGCGGAGGCTCCAGCAGGCCGACCCGCCCGGTGCCGCGCCGGCCCAGCGGGTCGGTCGGGTCCGGGACGAGCGGGCCGGTGACGGTCACGCCGACCGCCTCGGCGAGCGCGTCCGAGACGCCGGGGTCGGCGTGGTCGGCGTTGGTGTGCGCCACGTGCAGGGCGATCCCGTTGCGGATCAGGGTGTGCACGACGCGGCCCTTGAAGGTGGTCGCGGCGACGGTGGTGGTGCCGCGCAGGTACAGCGGGTGGTGGGTGACCAGCAGGTCGGCCCCCCACGCGACGGCCTCGTCGACGACCGCCTGCACGGGGTCGACGGCGAACAGCACGCGGCGGACCTCGGCCTGAGGGTCTCCGCAGACCAGGCCGACGGCGTCCCAGGACTCCGCCCACTGCGGCGGGTACAGCTCGTCGAGGGCGGTGATGACGTCGGACAGTTTCGGCACCTGTCGAGACTACCGTGCGCGCGGGTGGAGGCGGTCCGCCCGGTTCTCCTCGCCGCTTCCCCCGGCGGCGGTTCCCCGCGGCGGGCGGGGCGCACGGATGCGCGTCAACCTGCGGTGCGGCGGGCGCGGGCGGGCGGCGCGGCCGCGTTCGACCGGCGCGCGGGGGCGGTTCGCGCCGGGCCACGGGGCGCGCGCCGCGCACACCGGGCCGTTCGCACGAATTCGAAACGGCGCCCGGATCACCCTTACGAGTGAAGTGACCGGCTTCGGATTGAGCATCCCTCGCTACCGAAAGTAACTTCACTTCTGCGAACGGGAGTTGCCCGACCAGGGGGTCGGGGAGGCGCTCCGCCGGACGTACGGGCCCAGGTGAGCAGGACGGACCGGGCCCGCGGCGGACGCGGCCGGGGCGGTGCCGACGGCGTCGGCGGCCGCCGGGCAGCACACCCGGGCGAACCCGAGGAACCGATTTCAGGCCGTGGCCGCGCGCCCCGGTGCCGGAGCAGTGGGCACCGGAGGGGCGCGCCGGCACCAGACGAAGGGATGTGGTGGCGAATGGGGGCGGGCACATCGCTGCGTGCGGCCGGAGGGGCGGACTCGGCGGACCACGGGCCGGACGCGGCCGGCCGGTGGCCGGAGATGACGCGGACGGCACTGGCCGCCGCCGGAGGCCGGGGAGGCGGCGGGGATGCGGGGACCGACGGGCAGGTCGGTTGGCGGGTCACCGTCGAGGGCTTCTGGTGCACGGCCAGGCCGTCCGCGGGCGAGCTGCCCGACGAGGGCTGGAAGCTCCACGTCAGCGCCGCCTCGGCGGTCGGCGGCGCGGTGCTCGCGGCCGTCACCGAGGTGCTCGCCGAGGACCCGTGCGCGTTCAAGTTCGCGGCCGGCCCGGCGCAGCTCCACCAGCTCAACTCACGGAACAGCGACCGGGGTTCGGCGGGAAAGTTCATCACCGTCTACCCCGGCGGCGAACCGCAGTTCCGGCGGCTGGCCGCCGCGCTGCACCGGGCCACCGACGGGCTGCCCGGTCCCGTGGTGCTCTCCGACCGCCCGTACCGGCCGGGCAGCCTCGTCCACTACCGGTACGGGGCCATCGCGGCCCGCGCCGAGCTGGGCAACGACGGCGGGTACCGGTCGATGCTGCGCGGGCCGGGGGGCGAGCGGGTCGAGGACGTGCGCGGGGCGACGTACCGGTGCCCGCCGTGGGCGCGGGACCCGCTGGCCGTCGACGGGCCGGGGGTACTGGGTGCGTCGGAGGTATCGGGTGCGTCGGGGGTATCGGGTGCACCGGGCGTTTCGGGGGCACCGGGCGTTTCGGGTGTTTCGAACGCATCAGAGGCCTCGGACGCACCGGAGGGGCGGCGCGGGTACGGCTCCGCGCCCGGGTACCGGCCGGGCGCGGGCCGGCCGGTACCGCGTCGGCGCGGCAGCGGCGGGGTGCTGCTCGCCGGGCGGTACGTGGTCACCGGGGCGATCCGGCACGGCGCCAAGGGCGGCGTCTTCCTCGGCCGGGACACCGACGGCGGCGCCGAGGTCGTGGTCAAGCAGGCCCGCGCGCACATCGAGGTGGACCGCGCCGGCACGGACGCCCGCGCCGCGCTGCGGCACGAGGCCGCCCTGCTCGCCCGGCTGGAGGGCCAGGAACTGGCGCCGCGCCCGGTCGAACTCGTCGAGCAGGACGACTCGCTCTTCCTCGTGCAGGAACGAATCGCCGGGCAACCGCTGGGCAGCTGGGTCGCGGCCCGGCTCCGCCGTGACGGCAGCCCCGACGTCGACTGGGCCGAGGCCGGACCGATGGCCGACGCCCTGCTCGACCTCGTCGAGCGGGTCCACGAGCAGGGCCTCGTGCTGCGCGACCTCTCCCCCGGCAACGTCCTCGTCCAACCGGACGGCTCGCTGCGGCTGGTCGACCTGGAGCTGGCCGCCGAGGCCGGCACCCGGGCCGGCTCGGCCGGCACGCCCGGCTACCGGGCCCCCGAGCAGGGCCCGGGGCGGCTCGCGCCGGTCGCCGAGGACGGCCCCGCCGCGCCGGGCCGACGGGCCGGCGGGCCCTTCGCGGGCCTCGCGGCGGGCCGCAGCGGCGACGGCGTCCGCACGGCGGAACCGGAGGCGGACCTCTACGCGCTCGGCGGGCTGTTCTTCCTGCTCGCCACCGGCCACGACCCGCTGCTGCCCGAGGACCTCCCGCAGGCCCGCCCGGTCGCCGACCGGCTGGGCCGCTGGCTCACCCTGGCCGCCCGCTGCGGCGCCACCGCCCGCCGGCTCGCCCCGGCCGTCCTCGGCCTGCGCGCCGAGGACCCGCGCCACCGCTGGGGCCCGGCCCGGGTACGGGAGTCCCTGGCGGGTGCGCCCGGCCCGGATGCACCCGGTCCGTGGCCGGAGGCGTCGGGCGAGGACACCGTGCGGCGGATGCCGGTCCCCGACGCCCCGCACCGTGCCGCCGCGGCCCCGGCGCCCGACGGCGGCGGCGCGTCGCCCGCCGAGTCGGCGCCCGACGGCGGCGGCGAGGCCGGGCCCTCCTCCTCCTTCTGGGACACACCGCGCCCGGACACGGCCGGGAACGGCGGCGACGGCCGGGGCGCCGACCCCACGGCGCCCTCCCCCGGCACGCCCCGAACCGACGGCCCGCCCTCCGTCCACCCGCCGCGCACCGGCACCGGCACCGGCACCGGCACCGGCGCGAGCGTCGACCAGGAGGCGGCCGTCCTCGACCGGGTCCTGCACGACGGACTGCGGCAGCTCGCCCGCACCGCCACGCCGTCGCGGCCCGACCGGCTCTGGCCCGTGGTGCCGGCCGGCGAGCGGTCGGACCCGTGCAATGTGCAGCACGGCGCGGCCGGTGTGCTGGCCGTGCTCGCCCGGGCCGCCGCGACCACCGACCTGCCCGGGGACGTCCGGGAGAGCGCCCGGACCACCGCCCGGACCGCCGCCGAGTGGATCGAGCGCCGGTGCGCCGCCGAGCCCGTGGTCCTGCCCGGCCTGCACTTCGGCCGCTCGGGCGCCGCCTGGGCACTGCTGGACGCCGCCCGGGCACTGGGCGACCACGCCCTGGCCGGCCGGGCGGCCGAGCTGGCGGCCCGGATAGCCGTCGAGTGGCCCAACCCGGACGTCTGCCACGGCGCCGCCGGCGCCGGCTTCCTCCAACTCCGCTTCGCCGCCGAGCATCTGCCCGGATCCGCGATCGACTCGGCCGCCTTCCTCGACCGGGCCGCCCGCTGCGGCCACGGCTTGCTGGCCACCGCGCGGCAGGCGCCGTACGGCACGGTGTGGCCGGTGCCGCAGGACTTCGACTCGGCGTTGGCCGGGATCACCCACCTCGGCTTCGCCCACGGTGTCGCGGGGGTCGGCGCGTTCCTGCTGGCCGCCGCCGGGGCCACCGGCGACCGCGCGCTGCTCGACGGAGCCCTCGCGGCGGGTCGCACGCTCGCCGCGACCGCCCGCCTCGACCCGGTCGCGGACGACTCGGTCGCGGACGGTCCGGCCGCAGGCGGCTCGGTCGCCTGGTGGCCGCAGAGCGCCGACGACCCGGGACACGTCCGCCTCGCACACTGGTGCAGCGGCTCCTCCGGCGCCGGAACCTTCCTCCTCCGGCTCTGGCGCGCCACCGGCGACGCCGACGCGCACCGACTGGCCCTGGCCGCCGGCCGGGCGGTGACCGCCGGACGCTGGCACAGCGGCACCACCGCCTGCCACGGCCTGGCCGGAGACGGCGAGTTCCTGCTCGACCTCGCCGAGGCCACCGGTGATCCTGAATTCCGCTCCACGGCCACCGGGTTGGGATCGCTCATCGCCGCCCGTTCGGCCCTGCGCGAGGGCCTGCTGGTGCTGCCGGACGAGACCGGCACCGGGTCCGCCCCCGCCTACGGAACCGGGACGGCGGGTGCGCTGGCCTTCCTGCTGCGGCTGCGCCACGGCGGTCCGCGGCTCTGGGTGGACCCCGCCCCGTACGCCGGCGGACCCTCGACCGGGCCTGCCGCCCCGGGCCCGACCGGGGTGGTGACGCCATGAACGTGGCCACCCGCGCCACCACCCGGGCACTGCGCCGGCTGAGTTTCGCCTTCGCCGCCGACGGCGGCCACGCCGCCTGCCTCGCCTCCGCGGCCGACGGCGGCTGGTACGTGGAGAGTTGGCACCTCCCGACGGACGGACCCGCCGTCCCGACCGGACTGCACCTGCCGGGCAACCGCTTCGAGAGCTTCCGCTCGCAACTCGTCGCCCTGCCGGACGGCTCGGTGCTGGTCTGCCGGCACGACGGCGAACGACACGACCTGGTGACGCTCCACCCCGCCACCGACCCCGACGGCCGACCCGTCACCGCCGAACGGCCGTTGGCGAACCTGCGGATGCCCGGCCTGCGCCTCCTGCCGCTCCCGGCGGGCGCGCCGTCCGGCCCCGGGGCGCCGGTCGCCCTGGCCCTGGGCAGCGACACCCGGCCGGCCACCACGGTCTGGCTGGTGCGGGCCGACGGCTCCGCGCCGCAGCAGGTCGCCGAGATCCCGGGCCTGCACGGCGGCGGCGTCTGGCTGGACCACGCCGGCGCGCTGCTGGCGCTCGACCGGGTGCGCGACGGCCTGGTCCGCACGGTGGTGCTCGACCTGCGCAGCGGCACCGTCACCCCGCTGCTGGAGATCGGCGAGCGCAGCAACGACCGGCTGGTGCTGTTCGACCCGGACAGCCGGTTCGCGATGGTGCGCAGCGACGCACCCGGCACCGACCGGATCGGCTGGGGCGTGCTGGGCGGCGGGGAGCCGCTGCGGTTCCCCGAAGCCCTGCACGTCGCGGGCATGTTCCTGCGGCCCGTGGCGATGCGGGCGGGCGCCGGCCCGGCCCGGGTGGCCGTCCAGGTCGACCACGGCGCGGGCTGCTCGCTCGCCGTGTGGCAGCCGGCCGCCGGACGGCTGGACCCGCTGCCCGTCCCGCCGGGGCGGCTCGGCGCGGTGGCGCACTGGTCGGCGGGCGGGCTGCGGATGCCGTACTCGGCGCCCGACCACCCGGCCGCGCTCGCCACCCTGGACGTGGACGCGCTGCTGGCGCACGGCCCGGCCGCCCCCGCGTCCGGCCCGGCGCCGGTGCCGCTGCCCCTGCAGCTGGCACCGCTCGGCTCCGGCCTGCCCGGGCCCTGGCGGGACACCGTCCTGCCCTGGCGGCCCGGCGCCCTCGGCCGCGCCAACCCCGCCGCACCGCCCAGTGGTTGGCGGCTGGACGGCTCCGCCGAGCCGGGCGACGGGGGCCGCTGGCATCCCGCGCAGAGCCTCGAACTCGCGGGCCCGGCCGGACCGTTGGAGGCGGTGGTGTACGGCGGGGACGCCTGGCTGAGCAGCCCGCACCTGGTACTGGCGCTGCACGGCGGCCCGGCGGACGCCTGGCGGCTGGAGTTCGACCCGGCGCTGCAACGGATGGCGGCCGAGGGCCTGGCCGTGCTCGCACCGAACCAACGCGGCTCCACGGGCTACGGGTTGGCGCACGCGATGGCCATCCGGGGCTCCTGGGGCGGTCCGGACCTCGACGACGTGCTGCACCTGCTGGAGGCCGTCGCCGGTCAGCGCGCCGCGCTCGGCCTGGAGCCGCCGGCCCTGTTCGGGGTCAGCTACGGCGCGTTCCTCGCCCTGCTGGCGGCGGCGCACGCACCGGCCGGGCACCTGACGCGCTGCGCGGTCGTCGCACCGTTCCTGTCGGGCGCCCGGCTCCTGGCCGAAGCCTCTTCCCCCGTAAGGGCGTTGACCACCCGGCTGGGCGGCGGCGAGCCGATCGCGGACGCCCGCGGGCCGCGCGACGTGCTCCAGCTCGCACACCGGATCGGCGCGCCGCTGCTGATCGTGCACGGCGACCGGGACGAGGTCGTCCCGGTGAGCCAATCGCGTTCGCTGCGGCACGAGTTGCTGCGGATCGGGCGCACGGAGGGGGCGGACTTCCGCTACGTCGAGGCGGCGGGGTCCGGGCACGAGGTACTGGCCGAGGAGGGCGGGGCGGTGCTGCACGAGCTGCTCGCCGCGTTCCTGCGCACCGGGCGCCCGGGGTAGCTCCGGCGGCGCCGCGCCCTTCACCGGAACCACTTCACCGGAACCGCTTCATCAGAACCACTTTGCCGGGAACCGCTTTGCCGGAGCCGCATCGTCGGAACCGCTTTGCCGGAACCCACGGACTCCCGGGCCCTTCGCGGCCCGGGCCGCCCGGCCCTGCGCGGCCGGGAACACCCCGCGGTGGCGGACCGAGCCGCCCGGGGAGCACCACCCGACGCCCGTACCGCAGGTCGCGGCGGGCGCGACCGTCAAGGGGAGGAACCCGATCATGGAGAACATGGTGGACTTCGAGACCGACCTCGCGGCCCTGCAGGAGCTGCCGGAGACCGAGTCCGTCGAGCTGACCGGCCACGGCGGCGGCTGCCAGTACACCTGTCTCATCCTGACCTGTCTGATCTTCACCATCAGCTAGTGGTGGCGATCGGCCGGTAGCGCACGCGCGAAGGTGCCGTCTTCGCCTGTCCGGACAGGCGAAGACGGCACCTTGCTGCTCCGGCCCCGCCCTCCCCGTCCCTTCGACGAAAGCCCACCGCCCATGTCCCGCCGCCGACCCACCGGCCGACCCTCCGGCCAGACTGTCGCCCTGGCCGTCGCGCTGCCGGTCGGAGCCGCCGCCGCGCTCGCCCTGCCGGCCGCCCTCGCCGGGGCCGTCGACGCCGCGCTCGACCACGGCTCCGGCGGCACGCCGGCCACCTGGCCCGGCGCCCTGGCCCGGCTCGCGCTCGTCCTGGGCGCGGCCGCCGGCGCCGACGCGCTCGCCGCCGCGACCGGTCCGGCCTGCGCCGCCGAAGCCACCGCCGCCCTGCGCGGACGGCTCGTCCGCCACCTGCTCGCACTCGGCCCGGGCGGCCGGCTCACCCACGGCGGACCGCCGCCCGGCGACCTCGCCGCCCGCCTCACCGGCTCCGCCGCCGACGCCGGCGGCCGCCTGCCGGCCGTCCTCGGGGCCACCACCGCCCTGCTCGGCTCGGTCGGCGCGATCGTCGGACTCGGCGTGCTGTCGCCCTGGCTGGCACTCGCCTTCGTCGGCGGGGTGCTGCCCGGGGCCGTCCTGATCCGGCTCTTCCTGCGTGACGCCGGGCCCGTCTTCCTCCGCTACCAGGAGGCCCAGGCCGCCGTGGCCGCCGACCTCACCGCCGCGCTCGCCGGCCTCGCCAGCATCCACGCCGCCGGCGCCGAGCACCGCGAGGCGCACCGGCTGCTCGGTCGCCCGCCCCACGGCCCCGGGCCGGCGGCGGAGCCCGGCGGGTTGGCGGACCTGTCCGCGGCCGGGCACGCGCTGTGGGCGGCGCAGCGGCGGACGGCATGGCAGGCGATGGTGCTGGTCGCCGTGGTCGAGGTGGCGGTGCTGGCCACCGCCGGAACCCTGGTCGCGGGCGGGCGGCTGGCGCCCGGCGGGCTGACCGCCGCGGCCGGGTGGGCCGCGCTCGGCGCCGGGTTGTTCGAGCAGGTGGAGGCGCTGGTCGGCGTGGCGCACGCGCGGGCCGGACGGACCCGGGTGGACGCGGTGCTGGCCCTCGAACCGGCCCCCGTCGGCACCGCCGTACCGCCCGCCGACGGTCCCGGCACGCTCGTCTTGCGGAGCGTCGTGGTGCGGGACGGCGACGGCCGGGCGCTGCTCGGCCCCCTCGACCTCACCCTCCCGGGCGGGGCGACGGTCGCGCTCGTGGGCCGGTCGGGTTCCGGGAAGTCGCTGCTGGCCGCGCTGCCCGGCCGACTGCGCGATCCGGACGAGGGCGTCGTCCTCCTCGACGGTGTCCCGGTGACCGCACTCGCCCCCGAGGCCCTGCGCGAGGCCGTCGGCTACGCGTTCGCCCGCCCGGCCCTGGTCGGGCGGACGGTGCGCGACGCACTGGACGGCGCGGGCCCCGAGCAGGCGGCCGCCGCGTGTGCGGACGGCTTCCTGCGTCGGCTGCCGCGCGGCTGGGACACCCCGCTGGACGCACTACGGCTCTCCGGCGGGGAACTCCAACGCCTCGGCCTGACCCGCCTGCTGGCCCGCCCCACCCGGGTGGTGGTGCTGGACGACGCCACCTCGGGGCTCGACCTCGCCACCGAGTACCAGGTCGGCGAAGCCCTGGACCGAGCCACCCGGGGCCGCACCCGCCTGGTGGTCGCCCACCGCGAGGCGGCGGCCGCCCGCGCGGACCTGGTCGCCTGGCTCGACGACGGCCACCTGCGCGCCCTGGCCCCCCACCGCACCCTGCTCACCGACCCGGACTACCGCGCCACCCTCGCCGGCACGGCGCTCGAAGCGGCGGTCGCCCGATGACCCACCGATCTCCTGCTCCCCGGCACTCCCCCGGGCAGCACGTCGCACGTGAAGTGGTCGCCGGGATCCGCCGCACAGGAAGTCGGGCGGGCCGACTTTCCACTCCGCCGCACGCTCGCCGATGGCGGGTCGGGCCCGGAGCGGGGGTCGGCTGATGGGGCGCCACAGCGCCGGGCACGTCGTCGGCGTTCGCCGCGCCGGACGTCGGGCGGGGAGCCGGGCAGGAAGCCGGGTGGGCCGACCCTCCGCTCCGTGGCACTCTCCCGGCTGGGCCTTGCTCGGGCGGCAACTTGCGGATACCAGAAGGCCATTGGCGCGGCTGGCCGGCTGGTCGGCCGTGGAGGCGGTTCCGGTGGTGCTGTCCGGGCTTCTGGTCTCGGCCGCCGTGGACCAGGGGTTCCTCGCCGGGCGGACGGGGGCCGGGGTGGGCTGGCTCGCGGGGTTCGGGCTGGCGACCGGCGTGCGGGCGTATGCGGCGCGGGCCGGGTTTCCGCACCTCGCGGCGGTGGTCGAGCCGTTGCGGGACGCACTGGTGACACGGGTCGTCCGGGCCGCGCTCGCCCGGCCGCACGGCGATCCGGCCGATGTCGTCCGACTGATCGAACAGGTCGAATCGGTACGGCAGTTGACCGCGACGCTGCTCCGCACGCTGCGCGGGGTGGGGGTCACCCTGGTCGCCGCGCTGGTCGGGCTGGCGGTGCTGGCCCCGGTCGCGCTGCCGCTCGTCCTGCTGCCGCTGCTCGCGGCGGGGGCCCTGTTCGCCCGGCTGCTGCGACCGCTGGTGGCGCGGCGGCGGGCGGTGGTGCTGGCCGAGGAGCGGCTGGCGGCCGAGGCCGGCCGCACGCTGGGCGGGCTGCGCGACGTCCAGGCGACCGGGGCGCAGCGGCGGACGGCCGACGCGCTGGCCGCGGCGGCCGAGGCGAGCGCCGCCGCCTCGCGGGCACTCGGCCGGGCGGCGGCGCTGCGGTCGCTGGTGGTCGCGCTCGGCGGGCGGCTGCCCGTTCTGGCCGTGGTCGCCGCGGCACCGTGGCTCCTGGACGGGGGCGGGCTCACGACCGGGGAGCTGCTGGGCACGGCCACCTATCTGGTGCAGCAACTCGACCCGGCGGTACGGACGTTGGCGGGCACGGTGGGCGGCTGGCTGCTGAACCTCGCGGTCGTCCTCGACCGGCTCGCCACGTCCACCGCGACCACGACCGACACCACGACCGCGACGACCGCGACCGACACCACCGCCGGCCCTCCCCCGTCACCGCCGCAGCGGCCGGCGCTACGCGCCACCGGCCTCGGCTACGCCCACGGCCCGCACGCCGAACCGCTGTTCACCGGGCTGGACCTGGCACCGGAGCCGGGCGAGCACCTGGCCGTGGTCGGCCCCAGCGGCACCGGGAAGTCCACGCTCGCCGCACTGCTGGCAGGCGTGCTCGCCCCGTCGTCCGGCGCGGTGACGGTGGGCGGCGTCCACCCGCACGCCCTGCCCGGAGCCGAACGCGCCCGCCTGGTGGCCCTGCTGCCGCAGGAGGCGTACGTCTTCCCCGGAACCGTCCGCGACAACCTTGCCTGGCTCACCGACAAGCCCCTCACGGACGAGCAACTCATCAGCACCGCACGCCTGTTGGGCGCCGAGGAGCTGCTTACCCGGCTCGGCGGCCCGGACGCCCCACTCCCCGGACCGGAGGCGCTCTCGGCCGGCGAACGCCAACTGCTCGCCCTGGTACGGACCTACCTCTCGCCCGCTCCGGTCGTCGTCCTCGACGAGGCCACCTGCCGGCTGGACGCGGCGGCGGAGGAACGGGTCGAACAGGCCTTCGCCGAGCGCCCCGGGACGCTCATCGTCGTGGCACACCGGATCAGTTCGGCGCTGCGGGCCGATCGCGTGCTGCTGCTGGACGGCGGTCGCGGGGTGTCGGCCCGGCACGGCGACCTCCAGGTGCTCGCGCCGCTCTACCGCGAGCTGGTCGGCCACTGGCTGGGGACGGCCGGGTCGGCGTCACGTTCGGGGCGCTCCGGGGCCGCGCCGTTCCCCGGGCGGCCGTCATGATCTCGATAGGATCTCGCCCGCTCCGGCGGTTAAGGTGACGGCCGGGGTACGGGCCGCGACCACCGGCCAGGCCCCGACCGCGCCCGCGATGTGCACCGGCCGGGCGCCGAAACACCTGCACCCTCGCAAGGAAAAGACGATTCTGATGTCCGACACCCTCACCGACACCACCGGACCCGTCCACGGGACCGACGCCGACGGGACCACGGCCGAGGACACCGCGTCGCACGGTCGCCACCGCGGCCGGTCCGCCGCCGACGACAGCCCCGAGGCCGACCCGCACGGCCGTCACCGCGCCGGCGGCCAGGGCTGACCGACCGCGCGGTGGGGCCCGTCGGTGCGTCCGGCGGGCCTCACCGCGTTCGGCCCCTCGATGCCCGGCCCCTCGGTGCCCGGCCCCGTGACGCTCAGCCCAGCGTCACCACCGTCCGAAGCGCCTCGCCGCTGCGCATCTGCGCGAGCGCGTCGTTGACCTCCGCCAGCCCGACCCGGTGCGTGATCATCCCCTCGAGGTCGATCCGCCCGGCCCGCCACAGCTCCACCACCAGCCCGACGGTGCGCGACAGCGGCGCGCCGCCGTACAGCGAGGGCAGCAGCCGCTTCTCGTTGAAGAACAGCTCGCCCATGCTGAAGCTCGCGAGGTCGTCCTGCGCCCCGGCGCCGATCACCACGAGCGCCCCGCCGCGCCGGGCCGCGCCGTACCCGGCCCGGACGGTGGCCGAGCGGCCGACCGCCTCGAAGACGTAGTCGAAGCCGCCGCCCGGCAGGGCCTTCGCGACCGCCTTGAGCTCCTCGGGGGCGAGCGCCTCGGTCGCGCCGAAGGCGAGCGCCCGCTCCCGGCGGGAGACCACCGGGTCGACCACGGTGATCCGCGCCGCGCCGCAGACCCGCGCGCCCTGCACGGCCGCGACGCCGACGCCGCCGGCGCCGATCACCGCGACCGACGCGCCCGGCTCGACCCGCGCGGTGTGGACGGCCGCGCCGATGCCGGTGGTCACGCCGCAGCCGATCAGCGCGGCCAGTTCGTACGGGAGGTCCGCGGGCACCGGGAGCACCGCTTCGCGCTCGACCACGACCTCCTCGGCGAAGGTGCCGGTGCCGTAGAAGCCGGACGCCTCGCCGCTGCCGCCGGCCGCGCCGTCAGCCCCGTCAGCGCCCTCCGCGCCGTAGCGGAAGCCGGGCGTGCCGAGCCGCCGCAGGCTGGCCGCGCAGAGGTGCGAGCGGCCGCGCTCGCAGTGCGCGCACCGGCCGCAGGGCGCCATCCAGCAGAGCACGACGCGGTCGCCGACGGCGATGTCCGTCACGCCCTCGCCGACCTCGACGACGTCCCCGGCGCCCTCGTGCCCGGGGACGAACGGCGCGGGCTGGGGCAGGACGCCGCTCATCGCCGAGAGGTCGGAGTGGCACAGGCTGGCGGCGCGCAGCCGGACCCGCACCTTGCCGGGGCCGAAGCCGACGGCCTCGACGTCGTCACGGACGTCGAGCGTCTCCTGACCGGTCTTGTGCAGGATGGCTGCGCGCATGGGGCTGCTCCCGGGTCCGTCTCGGATCGCTGGTCGGGCCGATTCTGGCACGGCACGCCGGGCCCGAGTAGAACACGTTCCACTCTCTCCTGGCCGGTGGAACCCGCGCCGGATCCGAGGGTTCCCCCGGCCCGCGATGCCTGGCATGATCATCCGCCGTGCCGAACCCCGCCGCTTCCCTGTCCCCCTCGCCCGCGCCGCCGACGTCGTCGCCGTCCACCTCCTCCGACCGTCGCCGCTCCTGCCCGACCTGCTCCGGCCCGGTCGACCCCGACCCCCGGTTCACCGCCTGGTGCCCGGCGTGCGAGTGGAACCTCGTCCCCGCCGAGGAGGCCGCCGAGGACTGCGCCAAGTCCGCGAAGGACCTGGCCCGGGAGCGGGCGGCGGCCGAGCGGACCGAGCGGCTGTTCGAGGAGGTCGCCGCCGGCCGCACCGACATCACCCGCCGGGACTGGCTCGCCGCCTCCGCGCTCGCCCTCCCGGTCCACGCCGTCACCCTTGCCGTGGCGGGGGCGGCCGGCTGGCTGCTCGTCACGGGCAACACCCCGCTGCGCTGCCTGGGCGCCCTCCTCCTCGCCGTCGCCTTCCTGCTCCGCCCCCGGCTCGGCCGGGTACCGAGCGGCACGTGTGTGCTGGCCCGGTCCGAGGCGCCCGCGCTGTACGGGCTGGCCGACCGGGTCGCCGCCGAGCTCGGGGCGCCACCGGTCGGGGTGATCCGGGTCACCGAGGACTTCAACGCGAGCATGGCGGTGGTCGGACTGCGCCGCAGGTCGGTGCTCACGGTGGGCCTGCCGCTCTGGGAGGCGCTGGACGACCAGCAGCGGATCGCGCTGCTCGGGCACGAGTTCGCCCACCACGTCAACGGCGACAACCGGCGCGGCCTGTGGCTCGGGTCGGCGATGCGGGCGCTGGCGCACTGGTACGAGCTCGCCCGACCGAGCGAGCGGCCCCGGGGCGGGTACGGCGTGATCGCGCTGCTGTCGCTGATCGGGGACTACCTGAGCAACGCGTTCCTGCACCTCGTCAGCCAACTGCCCTACCGGGCCTACCTGTTGCTCGACCGGCTCACGGCCCGCGCCGGGCAGCAGGCCGAGTACCGCGCCGACGAACTCGGTGCCCGGGTCGGCTCCACCGAGGCGGCGCGCGGGGCGATGGGGGCGATGCTGCTCGGTTCGGCGGTCGGGACGGTGACCATGCGGCTGCGCGCCGAGATCCAGTCGCGACCCCGGGCCGGCCGGCGGGAGGCCGCTCCGGGGCCGGACGTCAGCGCGCTCTGGCCGCAGCTGCGCGAGCACCTGGCCGCGATCCCGCCGCTGGAGCGCGAACGGCTGCTCCGCCGCTCGCGGCGCTACGGCCACGCCGTGGACGCCTCGCACCCGCCGACCCACCTGCGGCTGGCGCTCCTCGCCCGGCGCGCACCGCTCCCGGCGGCCATCACCTGCTCGCCGAACGAAGCCGCCGCCATCGCCGCCGAACTCGCCCCGCACCGCACCCGCATCGCCCGCACCCTCCTCGCCGGCTGAACTACCGCTGCTGCCCGGAGTAGGAAGTCGGCCGGTCCGACTTCCTACTCCGGGCTCCGCCGCAGCGGGCCGTCGCGAGGCAGAAATATGTCGACCGGTCTACTGATTGCAGCGTGAATATCTAGACCGGCCTACATATTTCTGCCCGATATAAGTGGACCGGTCTACATATTCTGTCGTGGGGCCGGGGCGGGCGAGGTGCTCGAGGCAGAGAAGGGCGAGCCCCGGGCCGGCGGGGCGAGGCCGGGGGCAACGGACCAAGGAAGGGGGCGAGCGAGCGGCTCGGGGCAGGAGTAAGGGCGAGCCCCGGGGCGAGGGCGCGAGGTGGGGTGGGGGCGTACTGTCGAGTAGGGTCCGACGGCGAGCAGGAACACCGGAACACCCGTCGAGGAGCAGCACCATGTCCGACCTCCTGGAGACCACGCGCCCCCAACCCGAGGTGCTGGCCGCGTTCGAGGGCGCGACCGGGTTCATGCCCGTCGACGAGGGCCTCGCGCTGTACGCTGCCGCCGTGGCCGCCGTGCGCCGGACCGGGCTGCCCGTGCTGGAGATCGGCACCTACTGCGGCCGCTCCGCGATCCTGCTGGCCGCCGCCGCCCGGGAGGCCGGCACCGTGGCGCTGACCGTCGACCACCACCGCGGCTCCGAGGAGCAGCAGCCCGGCTGGGAGTACCACGACCCGACGCTGGTCGACCCCGAGGTCGGCCGGATGGACACCCTCCCCCGGTTCCGCCGCACGCTGCACGCGGCCGGGCTGGAGGACCACGTGGTCGCCCTGGTCGGCCGCTCGCCGCAGATAGCGGCCCTGTGGGGCGGTCGGCTCGCCCTGGTCTTCATCGACGGCGGCCACACCGACGAGCACGCGACCGCCGACTACGAGGGCTGGGCGCCGCACCTGGCGCCCGAGGGCCTGCTGGTGGTCCACGACGTCTTCCCCGACCCCGCCGACGGCGGCCAGGCGCCCTACCGGGTGTACCTGCGGGCGCTGGCCGAGGGCTTCGAGGAGGTCTCGGTGACCGGTTCGCTGCGCGTCCTGCGCCGCCGCACCACCGGCTGAGCCCGGGCCGGCCGGGGTGTCCGGAATCGGCCGCCCCGCCCCACGGGCGATCACGGATGCTCTAACGTCGTGCCGGGGCTGCCCGGGCGGGGGCGCGAACGATACGGTGTCCGCGCGGTCACGGACGCCCGCGATCGCGGCACGGCCGTATGAGACCAGCAGAACATCCGGGCGGAGCGCACCCGGGCCGACCGTGGGGGCCAGCACAGATGACGGACCAGCAGAACACCGCTCCGGCGGTCTGGGACCCGACCGCCCGGGGCGGTGCGGGCGGCTGGGTGCGCGGTCCCCAGCAGCCCTCCGTCCCGACGGCTCCCGCCACGCCCGCCACTCCCCCCGCCCCGCCGCGCCCCCAGCAGTTTCCGGCCGGACCGCCCGCCGACGACGCCCCGACGGCCTTCATCCCCCAGCCGGTGCCGCCGCAGCCCGCCGCACCCGGCTCACTGCCGCCCCGGACCGCCCCGGCGTTCCCGCAGGCCGCCCCGGGCGCCGACCCGTCCTACGGCGCGCCCCACAACCCGCCGCAGCAGCCCGCGTTCCCGCCCCCACCCCAGCAGGGGTACGGCGGCCAGGCCCCGTACGGCCCGCCCGGCCACAGCCGGCCCGGCTACGACCAGCCCGGCTACGGCCAACCCGGTCACAGCCAGCCCGGCTACGAGCAGGCGCCCCCGTACGGTCACCCCGGCAACCCCGGTCACGCCGGCCACCCCCAGTACGACTATCCGACCGGCTATGCGGAGCCCGAGAACGAGGACGAGGGCGCCCCCGGCAGCAAGCGCGCGCCCCTGCTGATCGCGTTCGCCCTCCTCTTCGTGCTGGCCCTCGGCGGCGGCGTCCTCTGGGCGGTCCGGGACAAGGGCTCCTCCACCGACGAGGCCGGCCCCGCAGCCCCGTCCACCGCCGCCACCGGCAGCGCGAACGCGTCCGGCAACCCGCCGCCCGCCCCGGCCCCCAACGGCTCCGCCGGTGCGCCGACCCCGGGCGCGTCCGACAGCACGGCGGCCGGCGCGACCCCCGGCCCGACCGACGCCGCCGGCGGCCCGAACGCGCAGTCCCAGGCCAAGGCCCTGGACGAGCTGCTCGGCCAGGGCGAGCTCGCCAAGTCCCCGATCGGCAACGCGGTCGCCAAGGTGAACAGCTGCCCGGCCAAGCCCGAGATCGACACCGCCGCGCAGACCTTCGACAACGGCGCCAAGCAGCGCGACCAGTTGCTCACCAAGCTGGCCACCCTGAGTGTCACCGACCTGCCGGGCGGCGCGGACGCCGTCCAGTCGCTGAAGTCCGCCTGGCAGCTGTCCGCCGACATCGACCGGGCGTACGCGAGCTGGGCCCGGACGGTCGCCACCCAGGGCTGCTCGGGCAGCGCCCCGAACACCGCCGACAAGAAGCGCGCCGACGAGCTCAACCCGCAGGCCACCCAGGCGAAGAAGGACTTCGTGACGAAGTGGAAGGCGATCGCCGACCAGTTCGGACTCACCGCCCGTACCCAGGACCGGATCTGAACCACCCGTGACTCGCACCACCCACCACCCGGCCGAGCCGGTCGAACCGATGGCACCGATGGCACCGGTCGACGCCGCGCCCCCCGAGGACACCGCGACCGCGGCCGCCGCACCGGACGACCGCACAGCCGACGAGCGCACAGCCGACGGCCGCACGACCGGCGGCACCGCCCGCTCCCCCCGCCCGCGCCGCCGGTCCGCGCTGCGGCGCACCGTGACCGTGGTCGGCGTGCTGGCCCCGCTCGGCCTGGCCGGCTGGCTCGGCTGGCAGGCCGTCGGCAGCCCCGACCGGGGCACACCCGACGCCGCGCCGCCGTCCACCGCTCCCAAGGCCACCGCCCCCGAGGCCACCACCCCGGCCACCGCCACCCCGGGTACCGCCACCCCCGGGGCGACGGCGCCCGGCGCCCCCGCCGACCCCGCGTTCCCCGCCCCGGCCCCCGGCGCCCCCACGGCCACCACCCTCACCGGCCGCACCGTCCTGCTCGACCCGGGCCACAACACCGGGAACTCCGCCCACACCACCGAGATCAACCGCAAGGTCGACATCGGCAACGCCCGCAAGGAGTGCGACGCCACCGGCACCGCCACCAACGCCGGCTACACCGAGGCCGAGTACTCGCTGGACGTGGTCCACCGGGCCCGCGCCATCCTCGTCGCCCGGGGCGCCACCGTGGTGCTGGTCCACGACGGCGACCGCCCCTGGGGCCCGTGCATCGACGAACGCGCCCGGGCCGGCACCACCGCCCACGCCGACGCGGCGGTCTCGGTGCACGGCGACGGCGGCCCGGCGAGCGGCAGCGGCTTCCACGTGATCATGCCCGCCAAGGTGGTCGCCGGGAAGGCGAACACCTCGGCGATCGTCGACCCCTCGCACCGGCTCGGCCTGCTGCTGCGCGAGAACTTCCACGCGGCGACCGGCGAGCCGTACGCGGACTACACCGCGAGCCAGGGCCTGGACACCCGCTCGGACCTGGGCGGACTGAACCTTTCGACGGTACCCAAGGTGTTCATCGAGTGCGGTAACATGCGCAACCCGACGGACGCCCGCCGGATGACGGATCCTCAGTGGCGCCAGCAGGCCGCCCAGGGGATCGCCGACGCGCTGACGGCGTTCCTGACCAGCCGGTAGGAGCACCGCCGGAGCCCGGCGACCGAGGTCGGAACCGCGCGGTTTGCAACGACTTCGCCCCATTCCCGAGCCCTGCCGTGCACCCGCGCTGCCGTTGGCCCTAGGCTTCTTGTCCGTTCGGGGTTTTCCGGCCGGTCAGCCGACCGGGCGGGCGCCGACAGCACACCGGCCGAGCGCCGAAAACGAAAACCGCCGACCACGACACACCAACGAGGGGAACGTTAGTGAATCTGCGCGCTCTCACCAAGGGAGACGCCGCCGTCGCAGGTGCGGCCGTCCTGCTCTTCATCGCCTCCTTCCTGCCGTACTGGACCGTCGACTGCAAGGGCAAGTACTGCGGCGACACCTCGACGAACGCCTGGGACAGCGTCCTGTTCCCCGTCCTGCCCTCGGTCTTCCTGCTCGGCATCCTCGCCGCGGCCCTGATCCTGGTCCAGCGCTTCCAGGGCCAGGCGGCCGCGAACCGTCAGATCCTCGGCCTGCGCCTGGACCAGTGGGGCATCGCCTTCTCGGTGGCCGCGCTCTGGGCCGCGCTGTGGTCGCTCGGCGGCGGCCTGGAGGGCATCGGCCACGGCATCGGCGCCTGGCTCGCCGTCATCGCGCTGATCGTGCTGGCCGGCGCCGCCGCCGGCGGCCAGCTGGTCCCGGCGCTCAAGACCCCGCTGGTCACCGACCGCCCGGCCGCCCCCGCCGCCTTCCCGGCCGGCGGCTACCCGGCCCCCGGTCAGCCCGGTCAGCCCGGTCAGCCGGGCCACTACGGCTACCCGGGCCCGGGCCAGGACCCGAACCAGGCGCCCGCCCCCGCGTTCGGCGGCCAGCCCTCCGGCTACGGCTACCCGACCCCGCAGGCCGGCCAGCACGGCCAGCCGGTCCCCGGCCAGCCGCAGGACGTCGCCGCCCAGCAGGCCGCGGCGGCGCAGGCCGCCGAGGCCGAGGCCGCCCGTCAGGCCGCGCAGCCGCAGCCGGCCCCGGCCGCCGACTTCGCGCCGTTCTGGTTCGCCGTCCCGGCGCCGCGTCAGCTGGCCCCGAAGGACAACCCGGCCGGTGCGCCGATCGGCGAACTCGTCCCGGGCACCTGGTACCTGGCGGTCGAGCAGCGCGGCACCGCGCTGGTCGCCCAGTTGCAGGACGGCACCCAGGGCGTGCTGGCCGACACCTCGGGCATCCAGCGCGGCTGACCCCGCGGGGCGCACACCGCCCGTGCCATCGATGCCGAAGGGGCGGGACCGGATCTCTCCGGTCCCGCCCCTTCGGCGTCGGGCGTCCGCCGCGCGGGCGGTCAGCAGCAGTCCTGGACCACCAGCCCGGCCGGCAGTTCCTCGCCCCCGAACACCGCCACCGTCGCCGGGTCGCCGCCGAGCGCCGCGACCGCGAGCAGCAGCGCCCCCGCCGTCCAGGTGGTGCGCTCCTCGGGCCAGATCGCGTCGTCCTCGAAGACGTACCCGGTCCAGTACGAGCCGTCGCCGTGCCGCAGGTGCTTCTGGATCCAGCGCAGGATGTCCACCGCGCGGTCGGACTCGCCGACCGCCCAGAGCGCCAGGGCCAGCTCGGCGCTCTCGCCGCCGGTGACCCAGGGCCGGTCGCTGACGCAGCGCACGCCGAGGCCGGGGACGACGAAGCGGTCCCAGCCCTCGGCGATCCGCTCCAGCGCGGCCGGGCCGCGCAGCGCGGTGCCGAGCACCGGGTAGTACCAGTCCATCGAGTAGCGGTCCTTGTCGAGGAACCGCTCGGGGTGGTGGGCGACGGCGTGCCGCAGCCGGCCGGCCGCGAGCTCCCAGTCGGGCTGCGGCTCCTCCAGGTAGTCGGCGACGGCCAGTCCGCAGCGCAGCGCGTGCAGGATGCTGGACGAGCCGGTGAGCAGCGCCTCGTCGCTGGCCGTGCCGTGCTCGTCGACCCGCCAGGCGATCGGGCCGCCGGGCAGCCGCTGGGCGACGATGAAGTCCAGCGCGCGCCGGACGGTCGGCCACATCCACTCCAGGAAGGCGTCGTCGCCGGTGGAGAGGTGGTGGTGCCAGACGCCGACGGCCACGTAGGCGCAGAAGTTGGTCTCCTTGGCGGCGTTGCTGACCGCGCCGTCGGCGTGCTCCGACTGCCCGTAGGCGTAGGCGGCGTACCAGGAGCCGTCCGGGTTCTGGCGCCCGGCCAGCCAGCGGTAGGCGGCCTCGGCGGCGGCGTGCTCGCCGGCGGTGTCCAGCGCCATCGCCGCCTCGGTGTGGTCCCAGGGGTCGAGGTGGTGGCCGCGGAACCACGGTATGGCGCCGTCGGGCTGCTGCTCGGCGAGGATGCTGCGCACGGTGCCGGCGGCCTGTTCGGCGTCGAGCACCCCGTCGAGCAGCAGGGCCTCCGGGACGGCGGCGGTCACTGCGCCCCGCCCGTTGCCGGGTCCGCCGCGCCGCGCCCCGCCGCCCCGGCCCGGTGGGGCTTGGTGGCGTAGGCGACGAAGCTCTTGCCGATGACGGGGTTGAGCGCCCGTTCGGCGGCCTTGGTGAGGGTGCTGATGACGGGGGTGCCGACGATGTCCCAGACCAGCAGCTGGTGGAACGCCTTGACCGGCAGCGCCTTGTCGTTGTCGACGCCGACCGCACACTTGATCCACCAGTACGGCGAGTGCAGCGCGTGCGCGTGGTGGGTGCCGTACGGCTCCAGGCCGGCGTCCTTGAGCTTGTCGAGCAGTTCGTCGCCCCGGTAGATCCGGATGTGGCCGCCCTCGACCTCGTGGTACTCGTCGGAGAGCGCCCAGCAGATCTTCTCGGGCAGCCAGCGCGGCACGGTGACGGCGAGCAGGCCGCCGGGCTTGAGGACCCGGAACATCTCGGTGAGCACGCCCTTGTCGTCCGGGATGTGCTCCATCACCTCGGAGATGATGATCTTGTCGAAGTGGTCGTCCTCGAACGGCAGGGCCAGCGCGTTGCCCTCCATCGCGACCGCGGACGCGCCCTCGGGCGCCTCGCCGGCCTGCTCCATGGCGGCGAACCACTTCCTGACCTCGGCGATCTCCTCGGCGTTCTGGTCGAGGGCGACCACGTTGGCCCCGCGCCGGTAGCACTCGAACGCGTGCCGCCCCCCGCCGCAGCCCAGGTCGAGCACCCGGTCGCCGGGGGCGAGCGGGAAGCGCGAGAAATCAACGGTCAGCACTGCGGACTCCCATTCCTTCGGTACCCAAGGTTCCTGACGCCGAGTCAGCAAAATCGCGGGGCGCACGGCGCGCGTGCGGGGCGGGCGGGGCGGCGCGCACCACCGGAAGACGGGTGCGGCCGGTCGCCACCCGGCCGTCGCCGGGGACGCGCCGTCAGGCCACGTAGCGCCAGCCCGGTCCGGAGCGGGCCGCGCTCCCGGCGCCGGTGGCGATCGCGGCCCGGTAGCCCTCGACGGTCAGCTCGGCCGCGCGCGCCCAGGTGAACCGGGCGAGCACCCGCTCCCGGCCCGCCGCGCCGAGCGTCGCGCGCAGCTCCGGGTCGTCCAGCAGCCGGCCGAGCGCCGACGCGAGCGCGTCCGGGTCGCCCGGGGGCACCGCCAGGCAGCTCTCCCCGTCCGGGCCCGCGACCTCGGGGATCGCCCCGCCGGTGGTGGCGACCAGCGGGGTCCCGGTGGCCATCGCCTCGGCGGCCGGCAGCGAGAAGCCCTCGTACAGCGACGGCACGCAGGCCACCTCGGCCGAGCGGTAGAGGTCCACCAGCTCCTGGTCGGTCAGCCCGTGCCGGAACTCGATGTACGGCTCCAGTCCGAAGGCGCGCACCGCGCGGGCGATCGGCCCGTCCTCCTTCTGCGGCTTGCCGACCACGACCAGGTGCGCGTCCCGTTCGGTGCGCACCTTGGCCAGCGCCCCGACCAGGTGCACCAGGCCCTTCAGCGGGACGTCCGCGCTGGAGGTGGTGACGATCCGTCCGGGCACCCGGGCGACCGTCTCCGACGGCGACCAGAGCCGGGTGTCGGCGCCGATCGGCACCACCGAGACGGCGTGCGGCGCGGCGCCCAGGTGCTCGGCGATCTCGCGCTGGGAGGTGCCGGAGACGGTGATGATGTGATCCAGCCGGGCGGCGACCCGGCGCTGCATCCGGGTGAAGGCGTACCAGCGGCGCAGCGACAGCCGCTTGAGCCGGCCGGCGGCCGCGTCCAGTTCGACCTGCCGGTCCACGGTGATCGGGTGGTGGATCGTGGTGACCAGCGGGAAGCCGTGCCGGCCGAGGCCCAGCAGCCCGTAGCCGAGGGTCTGGTTGTCGTGCACGACGTCGTAGCGGCCGCGGTGGCGGGCCAGGTACCGGCGAGCGCGCAGCGAGAAGGTCAGCGGCTCGGGGAAGCCGCCGGTGCGCATGGTCAGGTACTCCAGGACGTCCACCGGCCCCCGGTACTCCTCGCGGGCCGGGGTGCGGAAGGGGTCGTCGGCCCGGTAGAGGTCCAGGCTGGGCAGCTCGACCAGCCGCACCGAGCCCGGCCCCTCGACCTCGTCCAGGACGGGGTACGGCTGGGCGCCGATCACGTCCACGTGGTGGCCGAGGCGGGCCAGCTCGCGGGAGAGGTGCCGTACGTACACGCCCTGGCCGCCGCAGAACGGGTCGCCCCGGTACGAGAGCAGGGCAATCCGCAGCGGCTGCGCGGTCATCGTCGGCCCTCATCTCTGCTGCTGTCTGTGCTGCCGGTCGGTAAAGTAGATCAGGTTTCAGTGGGTGTGGAGTCCACCGGTGACCATGTGAACAATGAGAGACCTCGAAGATACCGGCCCGTAGCTTCCGCTCAGGATCCAGGGCTGGTGATTCGCGCCACGCCCGGGAGCGTCCTTGCCGTCACCATCGTCACCGCCCTCACCCCCGCCGCCGCCGGCCCCGCAGGCTCAGGCGCCACCAACCCCGCCGGCACCGCCGGCACCGCCCGCACCGCAGGATCCGCCGCTCACCGCACGGCAGGCGGAGCGGCGGCGGCGGATCCTGCGGACCGCGACCGCGCTGGCGGCGCGCGGTGGGTACGACGCCGTCCAGATGCGGGAGGTCGCGGAGGGCGCGCAGGTGGCCCTGGGCACGCTCTACCGGTACTTCCCGTCCAAGGTGCACCTGCTGGTGGCGGTGATGCTGGAGCAGTTGCGCGGCCTCCAGGAGCAGGTCCGGCGGCACCCGCCGACCGAGCCGGAGCCTGCGCCGCGGGTCGCCGAGACGCTCACCCGGGCGTTCCACGCGCTGCAGCGCGAGCCGCTGCTGGCCGAGGCGATGGTCCGCGCGCTGTCCTTCGCCGACCGCTCGGTGGGTCCCGAGGTGGACCAGGTCTCCGCCGCCACCGGGCAGCTCATCCTGGACGCCATCGGGCAGTCCGGACCACCCACCGAGGCGCAGCGCGCCGCCGTCCGGGTGATCGAGCACACCTGGCACGCGGCGCTGGTCGCCTGGCTCTCCGGCCGCGCGTCGCTCGCCGAGGTGCGGGCCGACCTGCGCACGGCGGCCCGGCTGCTCACGCTGCCCTGAGGCGGGTCGAACTGGAACCTGTTCTCACCCGGCCCGCGCCCGGGCGCCACGCCCGGCGGCTAGAGTCGACGGGCAGGACAACTCCATCCGCCCCTCCTCCGGGGAAAGCCGGTGCGAATCCGGCGCTGACCCCGCAACCGTGAGCCCGGCGCCCGTCCGCCGGGCGAGTCGGAGTGCCCGGGGAGGGGCGAGCGGCCCCGCGCGCGGCGGACCTCCGCCGGGCAACCGTCGAGGACTACGGAACGGCCCGCCCGGGCCGGCACCCGCTCACCGAAAGGCACACCTCCGATCATGCTGACCGCCGCCCGTCTGGGCGCCGCCGCCCTGACCGCCGCGCTGCTCACCGGCACCGCAGCCGCCCCGGCCCTGGCCGACACCCCCGGCACCGGCACGGCCTCCGCCGCCGCGGTCCCCGACGGCCTGTACGGCAAGGGCGACCCGACCTACGACGGCGTCTGGCGGCAGTCGCTCGCGCTGACCGCGCTGACCACCGCCAAGGTGACCCCGGCCGACTCCGCCGTCGCCTGGCTCACCGGCCAGCAGTGCGCGGACGGCGGCTGGCCCTCCTACCGGGCCGACGCCTCGGCCGCCTGCGACACCGCGACGCAGGACAGCAACGCGACCGCCGTCGCGGTCCAGGCGCTGGTCGCCCTCGGCGGGCACCAGGACGCCGTGGACAAGGGCGTCCAGTGGTTCAGGGCCAACCAGAACGCGGACGGCAGCTGGGCCTACAACCCGGGCAACCCGGGCGACGCCAACTCGACCGGCCTCGCGGTCAACGCGCTGATCGCCGCCGGGACCGACCCGGCGACCGTCGCCAAGGCCGGCCGGAACGCCTTCGACGGGCTCGCCTCCTTCCAGCTCGGCTGCGCCGCCCCCGCCGAGCAGCGCGGCGGCTTCGTCTACCAGACCTCGCCGGACGGCACCCCGGCCGACGCCAACGGCCTGGCCGGCGGTCAGGCCTCGCTCGCCGCCGCCGGCGGCAGGCTGCCGGTGGCCAACACCAACCGCACCGACGCCGCCCCCAAGGCCCTGGCCTGCCCGGAGGGCGGCGCCGGCGCCACCGCCGTGCCGCGCGCCGACTCCGGCGAGGCGGTGGGCGCGTACCTCACCGCGCGGCTCGCGGCGGGCGGCCGGCACCTGACGCTGACCCTGCCCGGCGCCGCGCCCGCCCCCGACTACGCGGCCACCGCCTGGGCCGCGCTCGGCCTGGTCCAGGGCGGCCACCCGCAGCAGGCCGCGGGCGCCGTCGACTGGCTGGCCGAGGAGGGCGGCACCTGGACGAAGGGCGGCACCGACGCCGCCGCCACCGCCACGCTGCTGCTGGTCGCCCAGGCCGCGCAGCGCGACCCGGCCGCGTTCGGCGGGACCGACCTGGTCAAGCAGCTGACCGCGCTCGGCCCGGCGCCCAAGGCCACCGGCGGCGCGTCCGCCCCGGCGAGCGCCTCCGCGCCGGCGAAGAAGGACGACGGCGGCAGCCTCAACAAGTACTGGCCGCTCGGCATCGGCCTGCTGATCGGCGTCGGCGGCGGCCTCCTGCTGAGCCTCCAGCGCAAGCGCGGCGCGAAGCTGTGACCACCCCCGGCCGGGCCCCTCGGCCGGTCCCGCCGGCGGACGCCACCGCCACTGCCGCCACTGCCGCCACTATCGGCACTGCCGCCGAGACCCGGCGGCGGGTGGTGCGGGCGGCCGTGCGGTTCGCGGCCGGGGTGATCACCGGGGTACTGATCCTGCTCGTGCTCGGGGCGGCGCCGGCGGAGGCCGCCGGGTACCGGTACTGGTCGTTCTGGCGGTGGTCCGACGGCGGCTGGGCGTACCAGCAGCAGGGGCCGGCCGTGCACGTCCCTGCGGACGGCGCGGTGGACGGCTGGCGGTTCGCCGTCAGCCCGGACGGCGGGCAGGAGGCCGCCCGGCCCGCCGCGGCCGGGGGCTTCGACGCGATCTGCGCCGGGACGCCGGCGGAGGACGGGCGCAAGCGGGTGGCCGTGGTCCTGGACTTCGGCAGCGCCGCCGACGCGCCCGGCGGCGAGAACCCGCCGGCCCCGCGCACGGCGTGCGCGGTCGTCGGGCCGCGCGCCAGCTCCGCGGAGGTGCTGGCCACCGTCGCCCCGCCGCTGCGGTACGACGGGAACGGCCTGCTGTGCGCGATCGCCGGGTATCCGCGCGCCGGGTGCGGCGACCAGCTCGGCGCGGGCGCCGCCACCGGACCGGGCGCCGGGCCGGGCGACGGGCCGGGCGACGGGCCGGGCGACGGGCCGGGCGACGGGCCGGGCGCCACCGCCGGACCGGACGGCGGACGCTCCTCGGACGCCGCGAGCGCCGCCCGGGCCTCGTCCTCCCCCGGTGGGAGCGGCCCCGTCCTCGGGGTGGGCGCCGGCCTCGCGCTCGTCGTCGCGCTCGGCGCGGGCGCCGCCTGGCAGGTGCGCCGCCGCCGATGAGGATCACGCTGCCCGGTTCCGCCCCGCGTGCGCCGCAGCCCTCACGCGCCGCCCCGCTCGCCCCGCACCCCCTGCACACCCCGTGCTCCGCTCCTACCCCGAGCCCCCTCCGCGCCACGGGCCGGATTATGACGACCGGTCTACTGATTCGCCGCCGCTATGTAGACCGACCGACATATTCCACGCCTCCCCCAGCCAGCGAATAGACCAACCGGTCTACAGAAAACCCAGAGCCCCGGCGCAGGAAGTCGGCCCGTCCGACTTCCTGCGCCGAACCGACCGCCCCACCCCTGGACCCCACCGTGCCCACACCCCGCGCCGCCCGTCACCGGCCCCCCGCCGGCCCCCGCCACCTCCACCCCGGGGCCTGGTGGCTGTGGGCGCTCGGCCTCGGCGCGGCAGCCACCCGCACCACCAACCCGCTGGTCCTGCTCCTGCTCGCCGCCGTCGCCGGCTACGTCGTCGCCGCCCGGCGCGGCGACGCGCCCTGGTCGCGCTCCTACGGCGCGTTCCTGCGCCTCGGCCTCCTCGTCCTCGGCATCCGCCTCGCCTTCGCCGTCCTCCTCGGCTCGCCGATCCCCGGCACCCACGTCCTGTTCACCCTCCCCGAGGTCCCGCTCCCCGTCTGGGCGCAGGGCGTGCGGATCGGCGGACGGGTCACCGCCGAGGGCCTGCTCGCCGCGCTCTACGACGGACTGCGGCTGGCCACCCTGCTGGTCTGCGTCGGCGCGGCGAACGCCCTCGCCAGCCCGGCCCGCCTGCTGCGCACGCTCCCCGGCGCGCTCTACGAGGCGGGCGTCGCCGTCGTGGTCGCGATGACCTTCGCGCCGAACCTGGTCGCCGACGTGCAACGGCTGCGCGCCGCCCGCCGCCTGCGCGGGCGCACCGACCGCGGCGTCGCCGCCGTGCTCAGCGTCGGCCTGCCCGTCCTGGAGGGCGCGCTGGAGCGCTCGGTGGCGCTGGCGGCCGCGATGGACACCCGCGGCTTCGGGCGCACCGCCGCGGTCCCGCGCCGGCTCGCCGTGCTCACCGCCGCCCTCACCCTCGCCGGCCTGCTCGGCATCTGCCTGGCCGCGTACGGGCTGCTGACGGCGGACGGCAGCGGGTGGGCGGTACCGGTGCTGGTGATCGGCGTGGCCGCGGCCTTCGCCGGACTGCTGCTCGGCGGCCGGCGCTCCGTCCGGACGCGCTACCGGCCCGACCCCTGGGCGCTGCCCGAGTGGCTCACCGCCGGGTCCGGCATCGCGGTCGCCGTGTCGACGACCTGGCTCGCCTCGCTCGACCCGGCCGCGTTCGCCCCCACCGTCGTCCCGCCGACCGCGCCCGTCCTGCCTGTCGCCGCCGCCGCGGCCGTCCTCCTCGGCCTGCTCCCGGCGTTCGCGGCCCCGCCCCCGCCGTCCACCACCGCGGACCCCCGCCCCTCGCCCGCCCCGACCGACCGGACCACCCAGACCGCCCCGACCGCTCCGACCGAGCCCCGGAGGATCTCGTGATCACCTTCGAACAGGTCGGCGTCCAGTACGCCGACGCCGAGGCCCCCGCGCTCAGCGGCGTCGACCTGACGATCCCCGAGGGCGAACTCTGCCTGCTCGTCGGCCCGTCGGGCTCCGGCAAGTCCACCCTGCTGGGCACGGTGAGCGGCCTCGTCCCGCACTTCACCGGCGGTGTCCTGCACGGCCGGGTCACCGTCGGCGGGCGCGACACCCGCGGGCACCGCCCGCGCGACCTCGCGGACCTGGTCGGCACGGTCGGCCAGGACCCGCGCGCGCACTTCGTCACCGACACCGTCGAGGACGAACTCGCCTACGGCATGGAGTCGTTGGGCCTGCCCCCGGACGTGATGCGGCGCCGCGTCGAGGAGACCCTCGACCTCCTCGGGCTGGCCGACCTGCGCCGACGCGCGCTCACCTCGCTCTCCGGCGGCCAGCAGCAGCGGGTCGCGATCGGCTCGGTGCTCACCGTCCACCCGCGCGTGCTGGTCCTGGACGAGCCCACCTCCGCGCTGGACCCGGGCGCCGCCGAGGAGGTGCTGGCCGTGCTCCAGCGGCTGGTCCACGACCTCGGCACCACCGTGCTGATGGCGGAGCACCGGCTGGAGCGCGTGGTCCAGTACGCCGACCAGGTCCTGCTGCTGACCCCCGGGACACCGCCCGTCCTGGGCGAGCCGGCCGAGGTGATGGCGCACTCGCCGGTGCACCCGCCGGTGGTCGGGCTCGGCCGACTGGCCGGCTGGCGCCCGCTGCCGCTCACCGTCCGCGACGCCCGCCGCCGGGCCGCCGGGCTGCGCACCCGCCTGGACGGCCACCGTCCGCCCGCCCCGCCCGCCGCGCGGCACAGCGCCGACCGCGGCGCACCGCTCGCCGCCGCCGACCGCCTGGTGGTCCACCGCGGCCCCGTCCCCGCCCTGCGCGGGGTCGACCTCACCCTCCACCCGGGCGAGGTCACCGCCCTCATGGGCCGCAACGGCGCCGGCAAGTCCACCCTGCTCGGCGCCCTGGTCGGCCTGCACGCGCCCGCGTCCGGCGCGGTCACCGTCGGCGGCCGCACCCCGCACCGCACCCGCCCCGCCGAGCTGATCCGCCAGGTCGGCCTCGTCCCGCAGGACCCGCGCGACCTGCTGTACGGGGAGAGCGTCACCGCCGAGTGCGCGTCCGCCGACCGCGACGCGGGCGCCGCGCCCGGCACCTGCCGCGCCCTGGTCGAACGGCTGCTGCCCGGCCTCGCCGACACCGCCCACCCGCGCGACCTCTCCGAGGGCCAGCGCCTCACCCTCGCCCTGGCGGTGGTGCTCACCGCCCGCCCGCCGCTGATCCTGCTCGACGAGCCCACCCGGGGCCTCGACTACGCGGCCAAGACCCGGCTGGTGGAGATCCTGCGCGGCCTCGCCGCCGACGGCCACGCCGTCCTCCTCGCCACCCACGACGTCGAGTTGGCGGCCGAACTCTCCCACCGCACGGCCGTCCTGGCCGACGGCGAGATCGTCGCGGACGGGCCGACGCCCGAGGTGGTGCTCGGCTCACCGGCGTTCGCCCCGCAGGTGGCCAAGATCCTGGCGCCGGGCCCCTGGCTCACCGTCCGCCAGGTCGCCGACGCCCTCGCGGAGGCCGCCGAGTGACCACTCCACTGGGCCGCCCCGTCCCGCTCGGCCGCCGCTCGCTGGCCGCCCTGGCCCTGGCCTCCCTGGTCGGCGTGGCCGGCTTCGGCTGGCCCCTGCTCGCCTCCACCCGGTCGGCCCTGGTCGGCCACGCCGCCGACGCCCCCTGGCTGTTCGCCCTGCTCCTCCCGCTCCTCCTCGCCGTCGTCGTCGCCCAGATCTCCGAGGGCCGCGCGGCGGGCGGCGGCGCCCCCGGCCTGGACGCCAAGTCGGTGGCCCTGCTCGGCGTGCTGGCCGCGGCCGGCGCCGCCCTGCGCCCGCTCGGCGCGGGCACCGCCGGGCTGGAGCCGATGTTCTTCCTGATGGTGCTGGCCGGCCGGGTGCTCGGACCGGGCTTCGGCTTCGTGCTCGGCGCGCTGTCGATGTTCGCCTCCGCCCTGCTCACCGGCGGCGTCGGGCCCTGGCTGCCGTTCCAGATGCTCGCCATGGGCTGGGTGAGCCTCGGCGCCGGCCTCCTCCCCGGCCCGGCCCGCCTGCGCGGACGCCGCGAACTCGTGGTCCTCGCCGCTTACGGAGCGATCGCCTCCCTCCTCTACGGCGTGGTGATGAACCTCCAGGGCTGGCCCTACATCGCGGGCCTCGCGAGCTCGATCTCCTTCGTCCCGGGCGACCCGCTCCCCGACAACCTGGTCCGCTTCGCCGCCTACTGCCTCACCACCTCGCTCGGCTGGGACCTCCCGCGCGCCGCCCTCACCGTCGTCCTCTGCCTCACCCTCGGCACCCCCGTCCTGCGCGCCCTGCGCCGGGCCACCCGCCGCGCCGCCTTCGCCGCCCCGGTCGCCTTCCACCCGCCGGCTCACCCGGCCGGCAGCACCCCACCGTCCGAAGGGGTGAACCACACCGCCCGGCCGTGACGGGCGGCCCCCACACCACCGGGACCTCCACGAAGATGCTCGACCGCAGCCCCCGAGGAAGTGGAGTCGAGCCCATGCACCCCCTCAAGCGACGCCTCGCCCGCACGGCCACCGTCGCCACCACGGCCCTGGCCCTCGCCGGCGCCTTCGCCCAACCCGCCGCCGCCGTCACCTTCATCGGCCGCGACGTGCCCACCACCGTCACGATCGCCCCGGGCGAGAGCGCCGCCGTCCCGTGGACGTACCAGAACACCGGCGGCGCGGGCAGCCTCCCCGCCTCCGGCATGACCGCCGTCTTCACCGCCCCGGGCAGCACCACCTTCGCCCCGCAGACCACCGTGCCCACCCAGTACAGCGGCGACGGCTCGGCCTGGGGCAACAACAACGTCGGTCTGCGCAACTGCGCCCTCAGCAACGGGAACCGGACCCTCACCTGCGAGGGCTACGGCCGCAACGGGGGCAACAGCGGCTGGCCGGCCAAGGGCTACTTCCGCTTCTCCCCGCAGGTCACCGTGGACGGCGGCGCCCCCGCCGACACCGTCCTTCCACGCGGCAACGGCAGCTTCCGGTACACCAACCCGGGCAGCGGCACCGAGTACACGATCACCGACGGCACCCTGACCGTCGCCACCCCGCCCCGACCGCCGTCCGGCATGTGCCTGGACGTCGGCAACACCCGCTTCAACGCGGACAACGTCCGCCTCTGGCAGTGCCTGGACCACACCAACCAGCGCTTCGTCATCGACGACGGCCGGATCAAGGTCGCCGACACCGTCGGCACCGGCGGCCCCGAGATGTGCCTCGACGCCGACAACACCGGCACCAACGGCGACAACGTCCGCATCTGGGCCTGCGAGTACACCCAGGCCGCCGACGCCAACCAGTCCTGGCTGCTGCGCCGGGGCCTGGTCGTCCTGGAGTCGACGGTCGGCTCCGCGCAGGAGATGTGCCTGGACGTCGGTGGCACGCGCGACAACGGCGACAACGTCTTCCTCTACGAGTGCGGCGCCGCCAACCCCAACCAGAGGTTCCTGGTCGAGAACGGCTACTTCAAGGTCCGCGACACGGTCTGATCCCCTTCGCAACCGGCGCACAACTCCCCCGCCCCGGCGACGGGACGGCCGCACATGCCGTCCCGCCCCGGGCACTCGTGACGCCTCGGGCGCGGCACGGCCACCGCGCCCCTGCCCCACGGAGCGGGCGGCACTTTCGTCAACCGCCCACCGAGGACCGCCGCGACGCTGTGGGTCAGCTGCCCCGGCAGCGGCGCGGACAGGACGCCCAGCAGTGCGTCCGCCGACCAGCCGCCCGCCAACAGGCCCTCCACCCGAGCCGCCTGGTCCACCAGTGGCTTGCCCGCCAAGGCCAACGCCGGGTCTCGCCGTCCGAGTTCGAGCAGCAGGCCCATGCCTTCTGTCATGCGAGGCGCTGCCATCACCGGAAGGACGGAAGGTTCCTTGCGCTCCACCGTCCTTACCCTCAAGGAGGGGCTTCCCGCCTTCCCGACGCCGGGCGCCCCGGCGGCCGGAGATGCGGGAAGCGGCGGCAACGTGTGAACCGCCTTGTCCGCAACGGGAACTTCATGCACGGAGACCACCGTCCTGACCCGCCCGGTCACGGGGTCGCGCACGGTCCGCCGCACGTAGTGGCCGGCCACCTCCAGCTCCCGCAGCGCGCGGGCGACCGTCGCGCGCCCCTCAACACTCTTCGCTGCCAGAGTCCGTACGTCCTCACGGGCGCCGTCCGGCAGGCTGAGCAGGTAGACCAACAGTCCTCGGGCAGCCCACGACAGCGCGTGCTTCCGCACGACATGCCGGTTGTCCAGGATCGTGTACCCGGGCGTGTGGTCGGGGATACGATGAATTCGCATCGTGGAGTCCTTTTCACTCCTGGTGCCAATCCCCGGGGTGTTGGCGCACCGCCGGGGCTTTCCATGTCGGCATCACGGTAAGCACGGCCACCGACCCCCCGGCCCCGAATCAGCCGATCTCCCCTCCGGATCACCCGTTTTGGGGGCGCGAAGGCGCACGCCCCAGCGCGACACACAGCAGCGCACCCCAGTCCGACCTGAGGCTGACCGCCCTGGTCACGGAGTAGCGGGGCCCCGGCGGCAGGCGCGTCCAACCCGCATCAGACGGTGCCGAACTCGCCTGCCTGGACGGCACCGACGAACGCCCGCCACGCGTCGGCCGGGAAGATCAGCGCGGGGCCGGACGGGTCCTTGGAGTCACGGACCGGGACAGCACCCGGGATGCTGTCCGACACCTCGACGCACTGTCCCGCCTGGGCAGTGTATGAACTCTTCCGCCAAGTGACGCCACTCAGATCATCCATGATCAAAGCCCTTCCGCACGTCGCTGATGAACTCAATACCAGCGAGGCCCCACCACCCAGGTCAAGGGGTAGCGAGGCCTCGGTCGCCAGCGCGTTCAACACGCCGCATCACACGGTGCCGAACTCGCCCGCCTGAACAGCGCCAACGAACGCACGCCACGCGTCAGCCCGGAAGACCAACGCGGGACCGGACGGGTCCTTGGAGTCACGGACCGGGACAGCACCAGGCAGGCCGCCCGACACCTCGATGCACTCGCCGCCATTGCTGCTGAAAGAGGACTTAAACCACTCAAGGTCACATGGAGTCAAGATAGTTCCTTCCATTGCTCGCGGATCATCGCTAGTGAGTCCGCCTGCGAAAGAGCCTGGCCCTGAAGCTGATAGTAGGCCGTGAGCATAGGTAGCACTGCCTCGGTGTCCTGCTCAAGGTGTCCCTTTTGCGCGCTCTCGGCGTAGGACATCAGCGACCTGTCCCGCATGGTCAGGATGTAGACGGGCAGGTCGAACGATCGACGCTCCCCGAGGTGGTACGGGGCAAGCTGGAGCAGGTTGTTCGGTCCGCTGGCGAAGGCGAGAAGGTGCTCCAACTGGGCCGCCATGACAGCGTGCCCACCCACCGGACGCCGGATGCAGCTCTCATCCAACACAGCATGCACCAGCGGCGGCGGGGTCCGACGCACGCTTGCTTGGCGGCCTGCGAGGACGCGCACCCGCTTCTCCGCCTGGTCCGAAGTAATACTCCCGCGCCCTACAGCCCCCGCTGCGATGGCCTTTGCGTACGCAGTTGTTTGCAGCAACCCGGGGACGATGCCAAGCGTGAAGAGACGTAGCTCCACCGCACGCCGCTCGTGCTCAACATACTGCGCGAACCCGGCGAGCAGAGCCGAGTGCTTGACGTCACTTGCCCTCTGACGGAAGACCGCCTCCTCCGATGTGTCAAAGACTCTGTCAAGTGCTGCCGCGATCCGTGGCGTTGGATTCCTCCGCCCATTTTCGAGGGCCGAGATGTGACCCGGAGTGCAACCAAGCAGCCCTGCAAGGTGCTCCTGCGTCCACCCCCGCAGCTCCCGCGACGTGCGGAGGAAGGCGCCGAACCCTGCGGCGGGCGAGGCATCGGCATCAAGCTCGTTCAGATTCATGCGAGTTATTCCTACTAATCAACCAGCCCAGCCATGTTGAACAGGCCTCGGAGCCTACGCCACAGTGATGCCCCTCGGTAGCGAATTGACTACGGAAGGGAACGGCCATGGCTGCACAGTCGACGGAGCCGGCCAGACGGCACAAGGCCTACCAACCCCGCCTGCACGAGCCGGTGCGGGACATGGACAGCGGCAAGGTCGGCGCCTACATGGGCACCGAGGGCGGCCTGGTCCACCTGCGGCGGCCCGAGGGCGGCTGCGAGTGGACGGTCAAGCCCACCCGGATCGAACCGATCCCGGAGCCCACGAGCACCGCAGCGTAACCGAGCTGCCCGATCCCCAAGTTCCCGCCCCGCACGGCCCCCAACACCCGGTGCGAGGGCGGGCACCAACCCCCAACGAAACCCCCTGAAAGGGCGGCGTTGGGGATGCACCCGGCAGTCACCTTCCGACGTGACGCACCACGCCGGGTGGTGGCTCCGCCTGCTCCGGTCCCGTGGGGCAGGCGGAGCCCACAAACCCCGCCCCGTGTTCATCCACCCTCCCCGACACGGGGCGGGGCACCCCACACTTCCCCCCACCCCCACCCCGGAGCCCCGTCATGGCACATTCCGTTCGCCTCGATGCCGACGTCCTGGTCCTCAACTCGACAGGCACATCCATCCTCCTGATCCACCCGACCTACCGTCCCGACTGGGTCCTGCCCGGCGGCGGGATCCGCCCCGGCGAGTCCGTGGCCGTTGCCGCGAGACGTGAACTGCGCGAAAAGCTGGGGCTGAACAGGCTGATCACCCACGGCCTGGCCGTCGACCAGGTTCCGGCCGACCCCGACACGGGAACCCCCAAGAACCTGACCGTCGTGTGCGACGGCGGGACCGTGAGCATCGGAACCGCACTGGCACCGCCGATCGAGTCCGCGCGAGAGATTCGCGCCGTGGAATGGGTGCCGCTGGACACCCTGTCCGACCACTGCGAGCCGTTCATGCAGCGCCGGATCCGGGTCGCCGTAGCCGCGGTCATGCACGGCACCCGGATCCCCCTCCTCTACCGGGGCGAGCCGGCGACCCCCGCCGCATGACGTGCGGCACTCCGAACAGATCGCCCCGCTCCCCTACTCGCGCATCGAAAGCACCCTCTGGACAAGGGACTTCGAGGCCCACACCAGCAACTGCCAGTGCCCGTGGCGGGCCTACCGCGGATGCGTCGACGACCTCCCCCTACCGCCCCGCCTCGGCCTGTACATCCACCCCGACGGACGCCGCGGCAACCTCGTTCGACGCTCGCGTCGACACGACCCGGACACGCTGGCGGTCGTCCAGACGGCCGTGGTGTTCCGGCACCACAACGCCGACGGCTCGGTCGTCGAGTGGTCGTTGAAGTGCGCGCGGTTGGGCCCTGCCGCATAGTCCCACCGATCCCGATTGGACCCTGCGTTGTCCTTCCTCTCCGGCCCCGGCCGGCTCACCATGTCCTGGTCCGCCGAGTACTTCTTCCGGGGGCAGCCCGGGCTCCCCGGCACCTCCGACCTCCCCGGCCTCGGACTTCCCGATGTACGCGGATGGACGACCGCCGAGCACTTCCCCCGACTCGCCGTGCAGGTGCTGACGGTCGCTGCGCGCCGATGGTGGTCGCCCGACGTGCCACCTGCGGTGATGGACTTCGGGGAGGCCCTGCTCCGCGGTGCACAGGAGGTGGCCGAGCGCGAGGGGCAGTGGCACTACGAACCGTCCGACCGGCACGACTGGGCGGAGGTGACCGTGACCTACCACCCGGTCGGCGAACCCCCGCCGGAGCCGAGGCAACCGCTGCCCCATTGACCCGTGCGCACGGGGGTGACAGGAAGACACCAAGGCCTACCCGCGCCCCACAGGCCTCGCCCTGCCGGTCATCCGGCAGGGCGAGGCCAGTCACTCGGACCACTCAGCCCGAGGCCCGCGGCCACCGAGGAGATCCACCTGATCTACCGCACCCACGTCACCCCGGATGTCCCCGCCACCCTGGCGACCCGGGAGTTCGACGAGCTGCCCGGCGGCGGCCACGAGGTCGGCAGCATCGAGTGGATCGACCACCGCAAGGTCAGCGACCTGCCCCTGTTCCCGCCGATCGGCAAGGTCCTCGCCCAGCTCCCCTCGCCGCACGCGCCCCTGCCGACGTTCGAGCCGGAGCCGGTCACCGACCGGAACTACACCTGGATCTGACCCACCCCACCGCCGCGCCGTGACTCGCCCAGCGGAGCGCCCGGGGCTCGTATCATGCTCTCCGGGGACGACGGGGCTCGGGACGGAGAACCGGCACCGTCCGGCGCGAGGGGGACCGATGGTGAACGTGATCGAGAGCGGGATCTTCCTCAGCACCGTCGTCCAGGGCCGCGACATCACCGTCCGGCTGCCGCCGCGGATCACCCCGGCCCTGTCCGGGCTCCCCTCGCCGACCTCGACGTTCACCGGACGCGACGACGCGGTGGACGACCTCCTGCGGGACCTCGCCCCGGAGCAGCCGCACTCCCCCGTCCTGGTCACGGCGATCGCGGGCCTGGCCGGCGTCGGCAAGACGGAGCTCGTCCTCCAGACCGCCACCCGGGCGCTCCGACGGCCGGACTGGTTCCGCGGCGGCGTCCTGTTCGTCGACCTGCTCGGCTACGACGACGACCGCCGGGTCGCTCCCGAGCAGGCCCTCGAAGGATTCCTCCGCGCCGTCGGGATCCCGCCCGAGCACATCCCGCCCGACCTCCAGGACCGGGCACGCCTCTACCGGTCCGTGGTGAGCTGCTACGCGGAGCACGGGCAGCGGCTGCTCATCGTGCTCGACAACGCCTGCGCCCCGTGGCAGGTGACCCCGCTGCTCCCGGCGGAGGGGACCGCCGACACCCTGGTGACCTCCCGTCACACGCTCGCCATCGACGCCCGGCTGCACGATCTGGACGTGCTCGACGCCGCCGCGTCGACCGAGCTGATCCGCCGCTGCCTGCGGCGGGCCCGGGGCGCGGACGACACCCGGGTGGACGACGACCCCGGCTCCGCCGCGCGGATCGCCGAGCTGTGCGGACACCTCCCGCTGGCCCTTCAGATCTGCGCGGCCATCCTCGCCGACACGCCCCGGCAGCCGCTTCGCGCCTTCGCCGACTCCCTGGAGGCGACCCGCAACCGGCTCGACCGGATCAGCCGCGAGCACCTCGCCGTCCGCTCGGCCTTCGACCTGTCCTACCGCCAGCTGCCGCCGCGGCAGGCCACCCTGTTCCGGCTGCTGTCCGCCAACCCCGGCCCCGACCTCTCCAGCGAGGCGGCCGGGTACCTGCTGTCCGCCGACACGGACGAGGCCGAGTCCCTCCTGCGGGACCTCGCCCGCGCCCACCTCGTGGAGCCCGGCCAGGCCTGGGGCCGCTGGCGCCTGCACGACCTGGTCCGGCTCTACTCCGACCAGCTCGGGCGGGAGACCGCGGAGGCGGACGGCCGCACGACGGCCCGGGACCGCCTGTTCTGGCACTACCTGCACTGCGTGTCGGCCGCGGCGACCCACCTCCGGCCGGCGAAGAACACCGAGCTCTCACCGCATTTCGAGCACCAGGACGAGGCCACCACCTGGCTGGAGAACGAGCGCCGGAACCTGATCGCCATGGTCGAGGCCAGCGAGGACTCGGGGGTCGCCTTCCGGGTGGCCTTCACCATTCCGGACTACTTCGAGAAGAACCGGCTCTTCGAGGAGTGGCTGATGCTCTGCGAGGCGGGCATGCGCAGCTTCCGCAGGTCCGACGACCGGCACAGCGAAGCGATGGCCGTGGACAACTCCGGTATCGCGTTGGGCAAGTTGAGGCGATACGGCGAAGCCCTCGCCCGGCACCGGCTGGCGGTGGCCATCTTCGCCGAGCTGGACGACCGCCGCTGCGGCGGGATCGCGCACACCAATCTGAGTGATTCGCTCAACGACAACGGGCGCTTCGACGAGGCCGTCACCGTCGGCAGGCAGGCGCTGGACAACGCGCGGGAGTTCTCGGACCGCGACCTCGAGTACAAGGCACTGCTGAACATCGGCCACGGTTTCGGGGGCACCGGTCGGCACGAGGAGGCGGTGCGGTTCCTCGGCGAGGCCGAGAGCCTCGCCAGGGCTACCGGGGACCGCAACAGCGAGGCCGGCGCACTCAACGACAAGGCCATCGCCCTGGACGAACTCGGGCACACCAAGGAGGCCCTCAGGGCGCTCACCCGGGCCGCACGGCTGTTCGCCGAGACCGGCGACCGCTACGGCAAGGCCTGCGCGCTGACCAACCGGGGCGCCATGATGATGCGTTCCGGCACTGCCGCCAGGAAGGCGGTCGCCCTGCTCGCACAGGCCGTGGAGATCTTCACGGTCTCGGACGATCCCCACCGGCTCGCGACCGCCTGCACGAACCTCTCGCTGGCCCTCGCCGCGACGGGGCGCTTCGAGGCCGCGGCGGCCGAGGCGGCGAGGTCCGCCGAGGCGTTCCGCGCGGCCGGTGAGGAGGCCGCCGCCGCGAAGGCCGACCTCCGCACCCGGGCCCTGGAGGCCCAGGAATCCCACCCGCCCGCACCCCGCCGCTCGTCCCCGGCCCGCCGCCGGGCCCGGGCGGCTGACGCCTGATCCGTTCTCCCGTCGGCGGCGGGCGGGGAGGCCGACGAAGCGGCCCCCGTGCGCGTCGCCGGACGAGCCGTCACTTTCTGTTGCCCCAGCCGTGTGAAGGTGCCGCCGGTCAGGATTCGGCGCCGGTCGGTGCAGGTACGAGGTTCTGCTGTCAGCGTCACCTCCCGACAGCGAGGTTCCCGTGTCCCCTGTCCGACGACTGCGGCCGCGCCCGCCGTACGTCCTGTCCGCACTGCTGGCGGTGGTGCTCGGTGCGGGCGCCGCCGCGCTGACCGATCCGGCCCCGGTGGCCCTGGCGGAAACAGCGAGGGCCGACCACGTCCGGCCGGCCTCGAAACCGGCGGCCAAGGCCGCGCCGAAGCCGCGGGGGGCCGGGACGCAGCGTCCGATCGGCCCGGACCCGGTGGTCGACCTGCTGGCGCACGGCAACCTCACCATGGCCTCCAACTCGGTGCTGACCTGCGACGACAGCGACGGCACCGTCTGCTCGGACACCGAGGGGTCGAACAACGGCCGGACCAAGTTCGTCAAAATCGACCCGAACGCGCCGGGGCCCAACGCCTCCTCCGCGCAGCTGCTGCTGCCGCCCGGGGCGAACGTCCTGTCGGCCCGCCTGTACTGGCAGTTCAACCCGACCAACACCAGCACCGCGGGCGGCACCTCCGGGGACATCAACCTGGGCAACCTGGTCTCCTGGAAGGTCCCGGGCGCGAGCGGCTACCAGCAGGTGACCGCGGACACCTATGACTGGTTCGACCAGATGGTCGGCGGGACCCCGCCGGAGCCCCTGCTGGCCGCCGGGGCGGTCAAGGACGTGACCGCGGAGGTCAAGGCGGCCGGCCCCGGCAGCTACACCGTCGCGGACATCCAGGCGTGCGCCGGGCGCTCCTCCGCGCAGAACTTCGGCGGCAACAACGTCGGCTGCTGGGGCGGCTGGTCCCTGGTGGTCGCCTACGAGGACCAGGCGGAGCCGCTGCGCTACCTCCAGGTCTGGGACGGCTACCAGCTGCTGCGCGACCCCAACAACTCGACCACGCTCACGCTGGGGGGCATCCGCACCCCCGCCACCACGGCCCCGCGGGCGATCATGGGGATCACCGTGGGCGACGGCGACGCGCCGATCGCCGGGGACAACCTGTCCGTCGGCTCCGCGGCGGACAACCTGACGCTCGTGCCGATGCCCGGCCCCACCGGGGTCGCCACCGACAACGCGTTCACCAGCCGCATCGACCACGTCGCGACGGACGGGACCGGCACCAACATCACCACCCGGGACCCGGCGCCGATCAACAACTACGGCTACGACGCCCGGATGATCGACGTCACCGGCAAGATCCCGGCCGGCAGCAACCAGGCCCTGGTCCGCATCAGCGGCGCCGGCGACGCACTGGAGCCGCAGGCGGTCTTCCTGGCGCTCGACGCGCTCGAACCCGACCTCCAGATCACCAAGGCCAACACGCCGCCCGGCAGCCCCGACGACAACCCGCCCGGCCTGGTCGGCCCGGGACAGACCATCACCTACTCCTTCACGGTGGCCAACCGGCACCAGGACGGCAGCAGCACCGACCTCGACACCGCGACCGGCGTCACCGTGAGCGACCAGATCCCGGCCGGCACCACCTTCGTCGCCGGGTCCAACCCCGCCTGCCAGGCCGCCGGACAGACCGTCACCTGCACGGTCGCCGACCTGGCCCCGGGCGCCGAGACCATGCTCGCCTTCCAGGTCACCGTGGACGACGGGACCGCCGTCGGCACCCACCTCGACGACACGGCCACGCTCCACTTCCGGGGCAGCCAGACCCAGCGGACCCAGGACCGCACCAGCAACACCGTCCGCAACACCGTCGCCGAGGTCCCCGGCTACACCATCGTCAAGACGGCCACCCCCACCAGCGCCCGGCCCGGTGACACCGTCCGCTACCGGATCCAGATCACCAACACCAGCCAGGTCAACGCGCCCGGCATCACCCTCACCGACGACCTGTCGGGCCTGCTGAACTCGGCCGCGTACAACAACGACGCCGTCGCGGACCGCGGCAGCGTCACCTTCGCCGGCAGCACGCTGACCTGGACCGGGGACCTGGCCACCGGGGCCAACGCGACGATCGACTACTCCGTCACCGTGCACTCCCCGCTGGCCGCCGACGCGGTGCTGCGCAACGCCGTCACCTCCGGGACCTTCACGAACAACTGCCCGCCCGGCTCGACCGACCCGCGCTGCCGCGCCGAGGTCCCGGTCACCGTTCCCAGTCCGAGCCCGAGCCCGAGCCCGACGTCCTCGCCGAGCCCAACCTCCTCGCCCAGTCCGACCCACAGCCCGAGCCCCAGCCCCAGCCCCAGCCCGAGCCCGACCCACAGCCCCAGCCCGAGTCCCAGCCCGACCCACGCACCCCCGACCAAGCCCCCGCACCACGGCGGCCACCTGCCCGAGACCGGGAGCAACGCGTCCCGGCTGCTGCCCCTCGTCGGGCTCGCCGCACTCGGCGCCGTCGCGGCGGGAGCGCTCCTGATGATCCGGGCCCGCCGCACCCGCTGAGTCCCGTAGGGACGACGCCCCGACGGCGGACACCACGGCCGCGCCCACGCACCCGCGTGGGCGCGGCCCCGTGCGTGTGGCCTCAGGCCTTCGGGCCGGTCGCCTGGACGACGTCGAAGGACCAGAGGGTGGAGCCGGTGGCGGCGGGGCGCTGCGGCGCCTCGCCCCCGGGGGCGGCCGGGCGGTGGGCGGCCTGCATCGGGCCGGAGAGCCAGGCCTGGAAGGACTCCTCGTCGCGCCAGCGGGTGTAGACGAGGTACTGGTCGGTGCCCTCGACCGGGCGCAGCAGCTCGAAGTACTCGAAACCGTCGGAGTTCTCCACCGCGCCGGCGCGGGCGGCGAAGCGCTTCTCCAGTTCCTCCCGCTGCTCAGCGGGGACGGTCAGGACATTGATCTTGACGACGGACACGCCGTACCTCCTCAGGTTGTTCTGAGAAGGCAGTCTGCTACACCTCACACGATCCACGGCGGGGCGACCCTGTCCCCGGTGTCCAGGTTGTGGGCCGTGGACGGCGCCGGGGAGGCGACCACGGCGGTGAAGCCCTCGTCGGAGCGCAGCCGGCGCGGGGCGTCGGCGGGCAGCACGAGGGTGTCACCGGCGCCGAGGGCGAGTTCCTCGCCGGCCAGCTCGACGACGGCGGAGCCGGTGAGGAAGGTCCACACCTGCTCGGTGTCCATGGCGTGCCGGGGGCCCGTGCGGGCCCGGTCCATCTCGACGCGCCACATCGAGAGGCCGGTACCGCCCTGGGTGGGCGAGGCGCAGGTGGTCATGACGGCGTTGGGGGTCTCGGTGCGGCGGGCGTCGGTGCGGCGGATGACGGACAAGGGTGGGTGGCTCCTCTAGAATGGACAATCAGGTTGTCTATATGGTCAATGAGGTTGTCTATCAATGTCAAGGGAGCAGGCCACGCCGGGGTACGAGCTGCCGCTGCGGCTGCTGTTCGCGTTCCGGGTGATCATCGACGAACTGCACGAGCGGATCGCCCGCGAGGGGCACCCGGACCTCCGGCCGATGCACGGGTTCGTGTTCCAGGCGATCGGGCCGCACGGCACCACCGCCGTCGAGCTCGGGCGCAGGCTCGGGGTGTCCAAGCAGGCGGCGGGCAAGACCGTCGAGCAGCTCGAGGGGCTCGGGTACGTCGAGCGCGGCGCCGATCCGGCGGACGCCCGCCGCAAGGTGGTCCGGCTGACCGCGCGCGGGGTCGACGCCCTGGTCCGCTCGGCCCGGATCTTCGACGAGCTGCGGGCGGAGTGGGTCGTGCGGCTGGGCGGCGAGGAGCCGCTGCGGGAGCTGGAGGAAGCGCTGCGGACGCTGGCGCCCGGGGACCCGTTGCGGCTGGACACCCCGCGCTGGTTCGGGACCGCGTAGGAGGCGTCAGAAGGACCGGCCCTCACCGTGGTACGGGGGCTCGTGGCCGGGCGGGTCGGGACGGTCGCGGCGGTCGGCGCAGAGGTCGGAGGCCAGCCGGGTGAGCAGGTCGGCGAGGTCGGCGTACTGCTTCTCGTCCCAGTCGCCGAGGAGTTCGGCGAGCTGCGTGCGCCGGGCGGCGACCAGTTGGAGGGCCGCCGCCTCGCCCGGTTCGGTGAGGCGCAGCGGCAGCCCGCCGGTGCGCGCGGCCAGGCCGCGGCCCTCGACCTCCCGCACCGCCTCCTCCACCACCGCGAACGGGACGATCCGGCGCTCCGCCAGTTCGGCGGGCTCGATGGAGCCGTGGTGGTGCATCTGGAGCAGCATCCAGCTGGAGGCGGGCTTGAGGTCGAGGCCGGCGGTGGCGGTGATCCGCCGGTAGAGGTCGCGCCGCGCCTCCCGGCCGCTCAGCACGGTCAGGGCCCGGCTGATCTCGTCCAGCGAGGTGCGCTCCACCGGGTTGACGCCGATCGACTCGCCGAGGTCGGGGGCGGTCACGGTGCTGCGCAGCTTCTGCTCCCGCAGGAACAGCGAGAGGACGAAGGCGACCGCGGCCACCGGCACCGCGTAGAGGAAGACCCGGGTGATCGACTCGGCGTAGGCGTGGTGGATCGCGTCCTGGACGGCGGCGGGCAGCGTGTCGATGACCCGCGGGTCGGAGCTGATCACCCCGGGGTCGAAGCCGGGCGGCAGCGGGACGCCGGCCAGGGCGTCGCGCAGCCGGCTGTTGAGGCCGGAGGCGAAGACCGTGCCGAAGACCGAGACGCCGACGGAGGCGCCGATGGAGCGGAAGAAGGTGGCGCCGGCGGTGGCGACGCCGAGGTCCTGGTAGCCGACCGAGTTCTGCACGATCAGCACCAGCACCTGCATCACCAGGCCGAGGCCCAGGCCGAAGACCAGGAAGTAACAGCTCATCACGAAGGTGCTGGTGTGCTCGTCGAGCAGGGAGAGCAGCAGTAGGCCGACGACGGTGATGGCGGTGCCGGCGATCGGGAAGATCCGGTAGCGACCGGTGCGGGCCACGATCTGACCGGAGCCGATCGAGGTGACCAGCATGCCGATCACCATCGGCAGCATGTGGATGCCGGACATCGTCGGCGAGACGTTCATGACGACCTGGAGGAAGGTCGGCAGGTAGGTGAGCGCGCCGAACATCGCGAAGCCGACCACGAAGGAGATGACGGCGACCAGGCTGAACGTCCGCGAGCGGAACAGCCGCAGCGGCAGGACGGGTTCGGCGGCGGTCCGCTCCACCAGGACGAAGGCCAGCAGCAGGACCAGGCCGAGCACGCCCAGGCCGATGATCTGCCAGGAGTCCCACGCCCAGGTCGTGCCGCCGAGCGAGGTCACCAGCACCAGGCAGGTGGCGACGGCGGCGATCAGCGTGGTGCCGAGGTAGTCGATCCGGTGCCGGCGCCGGCTCTGCGCCCCGTGCAGCACGGTCGCGATCACGGCGAGGGCGACCACGCCGATCGGCAGGTTGATGTAGAACACCCAGCGCCAGCTGAGGTTGTCGACGAACAGTCCGCCGAGCAGCGGCCCGAGCACGCTGGTGACGCCGAACACGGCGCCGAAGACACCCTGGTACTTGCCCCGGTCCCGGGGGGCGACGAGGTCCCCGACGATGGCCTGGGAGAGCACGATCAGGCCGCCGCCGCCCAGGCCCTGGAGCGCGCGGAAGGCGATCAGCTCGCCCATGTTCTGGGCGATGCCGCACAGCACCGAGCCCAGGAGGAAGATCACGATGGATGCCTGGAAGAAGACCTTCCGGCCGTACATGTCGCCGAGCTTTCCCCAGAGCGGGGTGGCCGCGGTGGAGGCGAGCAGATAGGCGGTGACCACCCAGGAGAGGTGCTCCAGGCCGCCGAGGTCGCTGACGATGGTGGGCAGGGCGGTGGAGACGATGGTCTGGTCGAGCGCCGCGAGCAGCATCGCCAGCAGCAGGGCGCCGATCGGCACCCACAGATTCCCCGCGGTGGCCGGGGGCGCGCCGGGTTCGCCCGCCGGGACCCGGTCGGACGCGGCGATCGGATCCGTCATGGCGTCTCCGTATCCGTAGCAGCTCGGCGGTGATCACTCCCGGCTCACCATGCTGTCAGAAATACACCGATTCGCGCGTTTTGAGTTGAGCCGAACGTAAGACCGTCAGGTCGTGCGACGTTCAGGTCGACACATCGACCGTTCCCCGGTCCCCAACCCCCACCAACCGGCACAAGGCCCCCACAGCGGGCCGGACGCCCCTGTCCCCCCTCAGGGACGTCCTGCATAATCAGGCCCGTCCCCGTCCGACACCCGAGTCCCACCGCAGCCCGAGTCCGAGAGCGCCACCGACCGAGAACCGAGGAGGGCCGGCCGATGCCGGACCAGCACTGCCCGACGTGCGGCACCGCACGCTCCACCGGGTGCGGCTGCTTCGTCCCGGACGGCAGCCTCGACGAGACCGCCGTCCTGCCGCACCTGGAGGGCCCGCCGCTGGTCCGCCCGTACGTGCCGCAGGCCGTCGGCCAGGTCGTGCACGGCCCGCCGGTCGGGGTGGCCGTCGAACCGGGGCCCGCTCCGCCGGCCACCGACCCGTTCGGCACGGCGGTGCTGCCTCCGGCCGTTCCCCCGCTGGGCCCGGACGCCGACGCCTACGCGACCACCGTGCTGCCGCCCGTCGCCTCCGCCCCGACGTTCCCGCCGCAGCCGCCGCCCCAGCAGCCCCAGCGGCCGGCCGCGCCCACCGGGAACGAGGACGAGGACGAGCTCGGCGTCTTCCCGTTCGCCCACGCCGCCCCCGCGCCCGCCCCCGAGGGCGGCCGGGCCGCCCGGCGCGCGGCGGAGCAGCAGGACGCCCGCGGCCCGCTCGTCCGCCGCAAGGGCCTGCTGATCGCGGCCGGCGCCGCCCTGCTGGCGGTCACCGTGGGCCTCGCCTACGCGATCACCCCCTCCTCCGAGCCGGACGACCGGGCCGCCCCCGTGCCGACCGCCACCCTCGGCCTCGCGCCGGTGGACCCGACCGTCCCGGCCCTGCCGAGCCCGAGCGCACCGCCGCCCACCACGGACACCCCCTCCGCGACGCCGACCCCGACCCGGACCGGCGCCAAGCCCTCCCCGGCCCGGACGACGGCCGGCAGCCCGCCCCCGGCCGCGCCCGCCACCACGGTGGCCGCCGCTCCCCCGGCGCCGGCGCCGGTACCGGTGCCCGACCCGGCGACCGCGCCCCCGGCGACGGCCCCCGCCACCCCGGCCCCGGCGCCCACCACAACGGCGCCCGCCCCCGCCCCGACCGCCACCCCGACGCCGACGCCGACGGTGCGCGTCCTGGAGTACGGCATGGAGGGGCCCGACGTCCAGGCGCTCCAGCGGAAGCTCAGCGTCATCATCTGCTGGGAGAAGGTGCCCCCGACCGGCAAGTACGACGACCGCACCAGGCTCATCGTCACGTACTTCCAGGACATCAACGGCATCCGGGGCGACACCCGCGGCGTCTACGGCCCGAGCACCCGCGCCGCCCTGGAAGCGCGGACCGGCTGCTGAACGGGCGCCGGGCCGCCCGCCGCGTCAGCCCTTGATCGCCTGGAAGATGCTGAACCCGGCCATCAGCACCATCACGCCCGCCGCGACCCGGATGATCATCTTCATCGGCACGTGCTTCAGCAGCTTCTGCCCGCCCAGGATCGCGATCCCCGCGACCGCGCACAGCGCCAGCCAGGCGCCCAGGCCCACGGCGAGCGGGTCGGCGTACTTGGCGGCCAGGTTGGCGGTCATGATCTGGGTCAGGTCGCCGAACTCGGCGATCGCCACGACCACGAAGCTGGCCCCGGCGACCTTCCAGAAGCTGTTGGCGGACGGCTCCTTGGCGGCGTGCCCGTCCTCGTCGTCGCCCCCGCCGTGGAAGAGCAGCATCGCCGCGCCGGCCAGGAACAGCAGGCCGGTGACGAGCTCCACCCAGCGGTGCGGCAGCAGCGAGAGCAGGTGCCCGGCGACCAGGGCGATGCCCACCTGCAGGGCGAAGGCGGCGGCGATCCCGGCGAAGACGTAGCTCGCCCGGTACTTGGCGCCGAGCATCAGGCTGGCCAGGGCGGTCTTGTCGGGCAGTTCCGACACGAAAATGATGCCGAACGTGATCGCGGCGACGGTCAGACTCATCGGGGGTGGTGTCCCTCGGGTTCGGGCTGCCGGCCCGCAGCAGCTCCGTCAGGGGTCGCTCCGGCCCGACAGCACTGGTTGGCAATCCACGGGACGCGCACGACGCGCGCCCGCACACACAGCACTGCGGCCGAAGGTCTCGCCGGCACCGTCCGCAGAACCGCGGTGCCCCGGGCGCCGGGCCCCGAGGGGCCAGTATGTCGACGGTCCGGTGGAGGGCTACTCCCCTTCAACGCGGACCAGCCTACCCGATCACGTCTCCCGGCCGCCCGGCCCGCACCAACCCCCGGCCGACCAGCTCCAGCACCACCACCACCGCCACCGACTCCACCGCCAGCAGCGCGACCAGCACGAACAACTGCACCGCGCCCGCCTGGACCGGCGAGGCCCCGCCGAGCAGCATGCCGACGAAGGCGCCCGGCAGGGTGACCAGGCCCACCGTCCGGGTCTGGTCGAGCGCCGGGACGAGCGAGGTGGCGGCGGCGGTGCGGCAGATCTCCATCCGGGCGTCCCGCTCCTCGAAGCCGAGCGCCAGCGCCGCCTCGACCTCGCCGTGCCGCTGGCGCAGCTCGTCCAGGGCGCGCCGCCCGGCCAGCGAGGTGGCGGTGAGCGCGCCGCCGATCAGGATGCCGGCGACCGGGATGACCGACAGGCCCTTGGGCGGCAGCAGCCCGCTGCCGAGCAGCAGCACCAGCACCGGCAGCACCCCGGCCCCGATCGGGGCGGCCGCCCACAGCCACCCGGGCCCGGGGGCCGGCACCATCCGCCGCCCGGCGGTGCGCACCGCGACGGCGAACATCAGCAGCACGAAGAGCCCCGACCACCAGAGCGAGGCGACCACCCAGCTGATCACCAGCGCGACGGCGGCGAGCTGCGCCACCGCGCGCAGTCCGGCCCGCAGGACGGCGCGCCCCTGGCCGAGCCGCCCCCACCCGGCGACCGCGACGCCGGCCAGCAGCAGGACGGCGGTGACCGCGCCCAGCCCCGGGGTGACCGGCAGCAGCTGCCCCGCGGCGGCGAGCGGCACGACGGACCCCCCGCCGGACACCGGTCAGATCCAGCTGGTGAACCACATCCGGTCCTGCCAGGACGTCATCGGGATCACCTCCGCCGTGTACAGCGGGTAGAAGAAGGCGAAGCAGGCCATGATCGCCAGCACGATCAGCCCGGCGCCGACCGCACCGATCCGGCGCCGCTCGGGCGGGCAGCCCGCCGGGCCGAGCATCGCCCCCAGCATCTGCGCCACGGCCAGGCAGAGGAAGGGGACGAGCACCACCATGTAGAAGGAGAAGACCGTCCGCTCCTGGTACTGGAACCACGGCAGGTAGACGCCGGCCACGCCGCAGAGCACCGCGCCGGAGCGCCAGTCCCGGCGGAAGGCCCAGCGCCAGAGCAGGTAGACCAGCGCGAAGCAGGCCGTCCACCAGAGCAGCGGGGTGCCGAGGCCGAGGATCTGCGCCGCGCAGCCGCCGGAGTCGGTGCAGCCGCGCTGGCCGGCCGGCACCTGCTCCCAGTACATGGAGACCGGCCGGCCCTGGACCAGCCAGCTGAACGGGTTGGACTGGTAGGTGTGCGGGCTGCTCAGACCGGTATTGAAGTCGTACATCTGGGCGTGGTAGTGCCACAGGCTGCGCAGCGGCGCGGGCACCCAGCTCATCGAGACCTGCGGCAGCCCGATGCCGAGGACGCTGTCCGGGGACAGGCCGGCCCGGTCGTCGGCCCAGTGGCGGTCGAAGCCGCCGCCGGTGAACAGCCAGCCGGCCCAGCCGCCGACGTAGACGACGAACGCGGAGCCGACCATGGCGAGGAAGGCGGGCAGCGCGTCGAGCCGGAGCATCGCGCGCCAGGGGCGGCGGGCACCGGCCCAGCGGCGGCCGGAGCGGTCCCACAGCACGGTGAGCAGGCCGAAGGCGGCGAGCACCATGACGCCGTTCCACTTGACCCCGGTGGCGGCGCCCAGGCAGAGCCCGGCGGTGATCCGCCAGGGCCGCCACCCGAGCCGGACGGTGTCGCCGCCGCCGTCGGGCAGTACGGCGGCGAGCCGGGCGCGGGTGTGGTCGCGGTCGATCAGCAGCGCGCCGAAGGCGGCCAGGACGAAGAACATCTGGACGCCGTCGAGCAGGCCGACCCGGCTCATCACCAGCTGGAGGCCGTCGACGGCCATCAGCAGGGCGGCGGTGCAGCCGATCAGGGTGGAGCCGAAGAGCCGGCGGCCGATCCGGGCGAGCATCAGCACGGTGACGGTGCCGAGCAGCGCGGTCATGAACCGCCAGCCGAAGGGGTGCAGGCCGAAGGCCCACTCGCCGAGTGAGATCACCCACTTGCCGAGCGGCGGGTGGGCGATGAACTCGGGGGCGGAGGTGAGCGGGATCTGCTGCGGGACGGCCAGGATCTGCTCGTTCGCGTGCTCCGACCAGGTGCCCTCGTAGCCCTGCCCGAGCAGGGACCAGGCGTCCTTGGGGTAGTAGGTCTCGTCGAAGACGAAGGCGTTGGGGTAGCCGAGGTTCCAGAACCGCAGCAGCCCGGCGAAGAGCGCCACGGCGATCGGTCCGAGCCAGTCGGAGCGGCCCGCCGCCCGGCGCAGCAGCCCCCGCCGCTCCGGTGCCGGGCCGGGCGGGGCCGCTGCCGCCGGGGGGTGGGTGAGCGCCGCTTGCGTCATGGTGTCGGTAGCCTCGCCGGTTCGCCTGTCTCGTTGTGCCGGCCGCCGGCACGATCTGCCGGTGGCCGCGGCCTGCCCGCGCCGGCCGAGGGGCGGCCTCAGCCGGCCCGGGTGACCGCGGCCGGACGGCCGACAGCCACCGACACTATGTGCCGGTGGGCGCGAAACCAAGCGCGACGGGCGCCGGACAGGTGACCTGTCCGGCGCCCGTCGGGGCATGTCCGCCCGGGGGTCAGGCGGCCGCCTGGAGTTCGCGGACCGGCCGGGCCGGGGCGCGGACCGGGGCCGCGGGGGCCTGCTCGTCCCCGGCGGAGCGGTCGGGCGCGTTGTCCTGGGCCGCGGTGAGGTACGGCCGCAGGCGCCGCGCCAGGACGACGATCAGCACGGTGCAGCCGGCCATCGCCGCCAGGTAGAGCGGCCAGGTGCCGGAGCCGACCAGCAGGACGCCCACCGCCGGGCCGACGGCGACCGCGATCTGCTTCACCAGGGCGTACCCGGCGTTGTAGGTGCCGAGCAGCCGCGCCGGGGCGAGGTCCGCGACGATCGGGCCCATGGTGGGGGCGAGCAGCGACTCGCCGACCCCGAACAGGGCGTAGATCGCGACGATCGCGACCGTGGCGGCCATCGCCTCGGTCCGGATCAGGCCGGCCACCAGGGCCATCGCCCAGGCGCCGAGCCAGACCACGCCGGCGGCGGCCATCGCGGTGGTGCGCCGGCCGCGGGCGGTGATCCGCACCACGAACATCTGCAGCACCACGATGGTCAGCGCGTTGGCGCCGATGGCGATGCCCAGGGTGGACGGGGCGGTGCCGACGGTGTCGGTGGCGAAGGCGGCGACGCCGGACTCGAACTGGCCGTAGCAGGTGAAGAAGATCAGCCCGGCGAGGATGCTGAGCCGGACCATGGCCTTGTCGGCGAGCAGGGCGCGCAGGCCCTGCGGGCCGTCGCTCTTCTCGTGCACCAGCAGCGGCGCGGCCTTCGGGATCCGGGCGGTGCCGGTCACCAGGGCGAGGCCGAGGAAGGTCACGGCCTCGATGGTGAACAGCCGGGTCAGGCTGGCCGGGTCGGCGACGTCCACGATCTGCCCGCCGACCAGCGCGCCGATGCCCATGCCCAGGTTGACCAGGGTGAACTGCAGCGCGAAGGCGTGCGAGCGGGTCGCCGCGGTGGAGCAGCGGACGATCATCGTGGCGAGCGCCGGCTGGCAGGTGGTGACACCCGCGCCGAACAGGAAGGAGGCGACCAGCAGCGCCGGGGTGCCGGTGGCGTGCCCGAAGGCGAACGCGCCGGTGGAGGCCAGCGCGGCGCCGATCAGCAGCACCGGGCGCGGCCCGTACCGGTCGATGCCGCGGCCGGTGAACGGCAGGACGGCGAGCGCGGCCAGCGCGAAGACGGTGAACACCATCCCGGCGGCGAGCGAGCCCAGCCCTCGCACCTGGTCCACGTACACGAACATGTACGGCATCGTGAATCCGCTGCCGAACGCGCTGAGCGCGTTGCCGATCTGGACGCGGCGCAGCGGGCCGCCCACCCCGCCTCGCCGCTGCCTCTGCTGCTTCACCGTGCCGGTCACCGTGCACACCCCTTCACTGCGGTCGGAGCCGTCAGGGCTCCGTCAGTTTTCGTTGCGTACTCTTAAGGGAAGAAGACTTAAGAGCTAAAGTTTGACCCTAAAGTCTTAGCATCGGAAGAGTGCTGAGTCAAAGGCTTAAGGAGTGCATCTCGCATGGGAGACTGGTCCGCATGACTGCAGAGAAGCCCGCGCCGGCCACCCCCCGCGAACTGGGCATCGCCGAGCAGGTGGCCCTCTACCAGCGGGAATTCCCCACTGTCGACCCCCAGGTGGAGACCATCGTGCAGACGCTCTCCCGGGTCGCCCGGCGGATGGCCGTCGCCTACGACCGGCAGCTGACTGTGCTCGGAATCACCTCCGCCGAGTGGGAGGTGCTCAAGGCCCTGGTGGTCGCCGGCAGCCCGTACCGGCTCGGGCCCGGCGAGCTGGCCAAGCGGCTCGGGCTCACCCCCGCCGCGATGACCCACCGGATCGACCGGATGGTCACCGAGGGGCTGGTCACCCGGGAGCGGGACGAGGCCAACCGGGTCCGGGTGATCATCGAGCTGACCGAGCTCGGCCGGGACAAGTGGCTGGAGTCGATGCGGATGGCCGCGGTCTTCGAGGAGGAGTTGCTCCAGGACGTCGTCGGCGAGGACCGCACGGTGCTCTCCGGGATGCTGGCCCGGATGCTGCGCCGGATCGAGGAGAGCCGGCCGGACGCCCCCGCGCGCACCGCCGACCAGGGCTGAGCGGCGCGCACCACAGACAGAAGTCCGGCCCGCCGGGGACTCCCCGGCGGGCCGGACTCTTCGTGCGCGGTGCGAGGGTCCGTCAGGCCCTCATCCGATCAGTGGTGGGTCAGCAGGGACCGTTGTCGGTCCAGACGCCCCAGGAGCCGCTGGCGCTCGGGTCGTCGCCCTTGGTCCACCACTTGTTGGTGTAGAAGCGACCCTTCCAGGAGACCTTGGTCGGGGTCGCGTAGGTGGCGGCCGAGTCCCAGCTCGGGGCGCCCGCGCAGCCGGCCGGGGTGGTCGGCGGCGTGGTCGGCGGAGTCGTGGGCGGGGTGGTCGGCGGCGTGGTGGGCGGCGTGGTCGGCGGGGTGGTCGGCGGGGTGGTCACCGGCGGGGCCGGGCAGCCCGCGGCCGAACCGTTGGTCGCCTCGACCATCTTGTTGAACAGCGCCGGCTTGTTGCCGAGGCTGTACAGCGAGAAGGCGAAGGAGCCGCCGAGGCCGTTGCAGTGCGCGTAGTCCAGCTTGGCCTGGATCGAGCGGGTGTCCTCACCGGACCAGAAGACGTTGCCGTCGTAGAAGTAGCTCGCCTTGGCGTCCTCGTCCCAGTAGGTCTTCGCCGGGTTGTCGACGAAGCCCGCCAGCTCCTTGTACATCTGGATGCCGCCGACGTTGCCCGACAGGGCGGAGCCCGGGGCCGGGCCGGTGGCGGACTGGAACAGACCGTTCTTGCCGTTGTTCTGGACGCCGGTCCAGCCGCGGTAGTAGAACGGCACACCCACGTTGATCTTCTTCGCGGGGAAGCCGCCGGCGATGCCGTACTGCGGGTCGCCCACGGTGTAGGCCTTGATGGCGTCGTCGACCGAGTACTTGCCGGTGCCACCGGGGATCGGGGTCATCGGGTCGTTCGGGCCGGAGTAGAGCGGGGCCTGGTGGTTGGTCGGGCCCTTGGCATCCCAGGCGCCGTGCATGTCGTACGTCATGATGTCGAGGAACGACAGGTACTGACCGATCTTGTCGGTCTCGACGTTCTTGATCTTGTCCTGGCCGGCGCCCACCGCGGCAGCGGTGTGGTAGGTCTTGCCGTCGGCCTTGCCCTGCGCGTCGAGCTGCTCACGCAGCTCCTTCAGCAGCAGGGTGAAGTTCTGCTTGTCGTTCGGGCTCGCCCCGTTGCCGAGGTGGCCGCCACCGCCCGGGTACTCCCAGTCGATGTCGATGCCGTCGAAGATGCCGGCCGCCGCGCCCGGGCCGCCGTAGCCGGCGTCGACCGGCAGGTTGCCCTTGATGAACATGTCGATGCAGGACGAGACCAGCTTCTTGCGCGAAGCGTCCGTCGAGGCCGCCGCGGAGAAGTACTTGGAGTACGTCCAGCCGCCCAGCGAGATCAGGATCTTGAGGTTCGGGTTCTTCGCCTTCAGCTTCTTCAGCTGGTTGAAGTTGCCCGCGATCGGCTGGCCCCAGGCGTCGCCGACGCCGTCGACCGAGATGTCCGGGCCGAAGCTCTTCTGGTAGTCGGCGAACGCGTCCGCCGCACCGTCACCCGCGTTCGGGTTGTTCTCCTCCTGGCTCGCGGCCTTGGTGGCCTGGAAACAGGTGAGGTTGGTGGGGTGGATGTTGGCGAACGAGTAGATCATGTAATCCAGGTTCGCGGCGACGCCGGTGTCCTGGATCGTCTTGGGGTAGTAGGCGTTCGCGTAGATCGACCACTGGTCGTAGTAGGCGACCTTGATGCCACCGCTGGTGGCGGGCGCGCCGGTGCTGTTGCCGACGGCGGCGTTGGCGGTGGCGCCGCCGCTGAGCGCGAGGCCCGTGCCGAGCAGCAGGGAGGCCGTGGTACCGGCGGCGATCGCGGTCAGGCTCTTGGACCGCTTGCGACGGCCGCCCTCCTGAACCGGGGCCCCGGCCCTTTCGATGCGTGAACGGAGCATGGGTGCGTGACTCCTGGGTGTGGGGGGATTCCGACCTGTCCCGGGGCGCAGGTACGGGGTGGGGCCGTACGACCGGGACATGACAGAACGGGATGGGGGAATCGAGCGGAACATGCCTTGACGGACGCCGGGATATGCCGAACCGGCGTCAGCGGCGAACCGCTGACGCCGGCTCAGGGGCTCCCTGCACCTGGGCACTAAAATGGACTAGACCAACTACCCCGTCAAGGGGTGATGTTGAGCCTTGAGCCGCCGTTAAGGTTCCCCGGGAGCCCGTACGCCCCCGCTGACCTGCGGGTCAGCGGGGGCGTACGGGGTGCGGCGGGCCGCCCGGCGCGGGGCCGGCGGCGCTCAGTAGCGGACGGCGTTGGCGACGACGGCCTTCACCGAGCCCGAGAGGTCGCGGTTGCTCTGCGCCTTCGCCTCCGTGCTCTGACCCGCCGCCAGGTCCGGCACGGTCACCGCGGTCACGTCCAGCACATTGCCGCTGTCGTCGGTGAAGTTGACCTGGATCACGTACCGGCCGGCCTGCTGCCCGTGGTTGGTGACGGTCAGCGACGCCTCGGCCTTGTCGTTGACGATGGACACCGCCCCGACCGCGATGTCCCCCTTCGCGTCCAGCCCGCCCTTGATCCCGGCGATCGCCGAGGAGGCCTTCGCCTGCGCCGAGGCGACCGCCGAGGCGGCGGTCGAGGAGAGCCCGGTCGCCGCCGTGCCCAGGGCCGCGCTGGCCGCCGAGGCCGCGGCGGAGGCGGCGCCGGCGATCGCCGAGCCCGCCTGCGCGGCGGCCGAGGAGGCCGCGCTGCCGGTCGCGCCCCCGCTGCCGTCGGAGGAGCAGCCCGCCAGCGCGGCCCCGCCGAGCAGGGCGGCGACCAGGGCGGCTGTCAGCGCTCGGCGCGGGCGGCGGACGACGGGGGTGTGCGGGTCCGCGGCGGTCGGCCGGGGCGGGGCCGCGGGGCTGCGGGTCGACTGGCGGTCCATCGGATTCCTCGATTCTTCGCCGGTGGCGGCTGGCCGGCGCGGGGTGTCCGGCGTGCCTCCCCGCCCACCTTCCGGGGCGCGGACGGCGCCCGCCAACAGGGCTGCGGCGTTCGGGTGAGCCCGGGCCGGGAGGGGGCGGGGCGGGAGGGGCTCAGGAGAGTCCCGAGCCCTCCTGCGTCTGCGCCTCCACCGCCGCGCGCTCCTCCGCCAGCCGGACGGCGTGCCGGCGGCGGGCCACCACCCCGTACGCCGAGGCCGCGCTCGCCGTGAAGGCCAGCAGGCCGGTCCACGGCTGGTTGAAGGCGTGCCCGGTCAGGTGGTCCAGCGAGTACCGGCCCGGCCCGGCCAGGCCCAGCGCCAGACCGGTCGCGCCGAGGAACGCCGGGTACTCGTAGCCGCCGGACATCGCGAAGAACCCCGACGGGGCGTGCACCGCGACCGCGCCCGCCATCGTCCCGGCCACCACCGCGCCGGCCACCGGTGTGGCCAGCCCGGCCACCAGCAGCGCGCCGCCGCCCGCCTCGCCGAGGCCCGCGGCCAGCGCGCTCTGCCGCGGCGGGTGGAAGCCCATCGCCTCCATCGCCTTGGTGGTGCCCTCCAGGCCGCCACCGCCGAACCAGCCGAACAGCTTCTGGGTGCCGTGGGCGATCAGCACCCCGCCCACGGCACCACGCAGGGCCAGCAGCCCCAGGTCGCTACGGTTCAGAGCCATGTCCTCGTCCCCTTCGGGAGCCCTCCGCCGCGCGGAGGGACGGTCCGGCTTCCATGGCAGCCGAAACCGCCCGCCGGCTCGACCCGGGGCATCCGTTCGGGCGAATCGCGGGACGAACGGGAATAATCCGGGCAGGCGTGGCAGCCGGGCGGTGGTGATCGTCGCGGCCATGCTTGGCGCATGTTCGTCTTCGACCTGAGCAGCGCCTTCATCGCCTTCTTCGCCGTGGTCGGCCCACCGAAGGTCCTGCTGTCCTTCGCACGGCTGGCCGGCACCCGGAGCACCGGGGAGCTGCGGCGGCTGGCGGCCTGGAGCACGGTCATCTCGGCGGTGATCGGGGCGCTCCTCGCCTTCAGCGCCGACTTCGTCACCTCGCTGTTCCACATCAGCGACCAGTCCTTGCAGCTCGCCGGCGGACTGATCTTCTTCGTCTACGCGGTCGCGCTGGTCTTCGGCGTCCACCTCGGCTCCGGCGCCGACGAGGCGGACGAGCACCTGGCCGGCCCGCTGGTGGACGGCATCCGCGAGCTGATGCTCCCGTACCTGGCCAGCCCGCTCGCCGTCACCGCGGTCCTGGTCGGTTCGCTCACCAAGGACGACTGGGGCTGGCGCGCCACCGTGGCCGGCGCGTACGCCGCCGTGGTGGTGATCAACTTCGTCTGCGTCGCCGCGCTCGCCCCGCTGATGCTGCGCACCCACCGGACCTCGCTGGAGGTGGTCGCCCGGCTGCTCGGCCTGCTGCTCGCGGCGGTCGGCGTCGAGCTGTTCCTCGAAGGGCTGTCCGGGCTCGGCGTGCACCTGCCCGAGGGGCACTGAGCCGCGCTGCGGCGCGGCGGGGCGGGCGGCGGCACGCCGGCTCAGCCGGCCGCGGCCAGCCGGACCAGCGCCTCCCCGATCCGGTCGCGCACCAGCGGGTCGGCGACCAGCCCGTCCGCGCCGACGTCCCCGCGCGCCAGCGGCAGCCGGACGCAGGCCGCCTCGACCACGGCCGCCCCCGTGTAGCGCAGCACCGTGCCCAGCGCCGCCTCGGCGCCCAGCCCGCGGCCGGTCCCGGCGGCGTTGATCCAGGCGGTCGGCTTGTCCGCGATCTCGATGCCCCCGACCGTCCAGTCCAGCAGGTTCTTGAAGGCCCCGGGCAGGGTCCCGGCGTACTCGGGCGTACAGATCAGCAGGGCGTCGGCGGCCTCGACCGCCGCCCGCAGCGCGGCGACCGGCTCCGGCAGCGGATCGGTGTCGAGGTCCGGGTTGAAGTGCGGCAGCCCCGCCAGCCCGGTGTAGTAGGTGGTCGCGACCCCCTCGGTGGCCAGCGCCACGGCGGCGGCGGTGCGCAGCACGGTCTCGTTGACGGACCCGGCGCGCAGGCTGCCCGGGAGCAGCAGGATGTGACGGTCGTTCGGCATGGGCAGGAACCTATCGGCCCGCTCAGGGCACGACCACCGGCCGCCAGGGAACGGGACTGGAGAGGATCATCGAGCTGGCCGGCTGCCCGTAGCCGCCCAGGCGGTCGATGAGGGCCTCGAAATCGGCCATCGCCGGAACGGCGACCAGCAGCACGCAGCAGGCTCCGCCGGTGACCCGGTGCAACTGGAGCACCTCCGGCCAGCCGGCCACCGCCGGGTCGCGCAGCACGCAGCGCGGGCCGTAGCACTGGAGCTGCACCAGCGCGGTGATCGGCAGGCCGGAGCGGGTGAGGTCGACGTGGGCGTGGTAGCCGCTGATCACCCCGTCCGCCTCCAGGCGGCGGACCCGTTCGGCCACGGCGGGTGCGGACAGGCTCACCCGGCGGGAGAGTTCGTTGTAGGAGAGCCGCGCGTCGGCCTGCAGCTCGGCCAGCAGTCGGCGGTCGACGGCGTCCACGGCGGCTCCTGAGGGTGTGGTCCGGTTGGCTGGATCCCGCTGCTTTGCGATCGTGAAGAGGATCGGGAAAACACCTCTCGTACGACAGGCGCGGCCGCGGTTGCCGTGCCCGCCGCCCATTCAAATGCGGGACGGGCCGCCGCACAATGGGGCCCCGGTACTCGCCGATGACGTCTGGAGGGATCGGGCATGGGGCACGACACGGTGGAGAGGCCCAACCTGTCGTTCGGGCGGGGCGGCGAGCCGGAGCGGGGCACCCCGTACGCGCGCTACGTCCGGCTGGACGAGCTGCACAGCCTGCAGCACCCGCTCAGCGAGGCGCCCGCCGAGCTGTCGTTCATCGTCACCACCCAGGTGATGGAGCTGCTGTTCGGCCTGCTGCGGCACGAGTGGACGCTCGCCCAGCACGCCCTGCGCGCGGACGACCTGCCCGGCGCGCTGGCCGCGCTGCGCCGGGGCACCCACGTCCAGGACGTGCTGGTGGAATCCTGGGACCTGCTGGCCACGCTCACCCCGCAGGAGTTCAACGCCTTCCGCCCGCTGTTCGGCGAGGCCTCGGGCTTCCAGTCCTCGGCCTTCCTGCACCTGGAGTTCCTGCTCGGCAACAAGAACGCCGCGCTGCTGAACATGTACCGGGACAGCCCGCGGACCCACGCCGAGCTGGACGACGCGCTGCGCTCCCCCGGTCTGTACGACGACGCCCTCGCCCTGCTGGGCCGCCGCGGCCTGGCCGTGCCGGACACCGTCTCCGCGCAGCGGCACCAGGCCGACGAGGCGGTCGCGGCCGCCTGGCGGCGGGTCTACACCGAGGAGGAGCACGCCGGGCTGCTGCCGCTGGCCGAGGCGCTGCTGGACGTCGCCGAGCGGGTGACCCGCTGGCGCCAGCGCCACCTGGCGGCGGTCAAGCGGTCGATGGGCGGCAAGCCGGGCTCCGGCGGCTCCAGCGGCCTGACCTGGCTGCGCCGCTCCGCCGAGCAGGACGTCTTCCCCGAGCTGTGGGCGATCCGGGACGGGCTGTGACGGCGCCACGCGCAGCGGGCATGAACAGGCAGCGGGCATGAACAGGCAGTGGGCAGGGGCGACACGATGGAGGGGCAGGGCATGATCACGCGCGAGGAGTGCGCGGCGCTGGACGCCGCCGACCCGCTGGCGGCGTTCCGCGAGGAGTTCGCCCTGCCGCCGGGGGTGATCTACCTGGACGGCAACTCGCTCGGCGCGCTGCCGGTCCGCACCCCCGAGCGGGTGCGGACGGTGGTCGAGCAGGAGTGGGGCCGGGAGCTGATCCGCAGCTGGAACGACGCCGGCTGGTTCGAGCAGCCCTACCGGCTGGGCCGGCGGATCGCCCCGCTGGTCGGGGCGGCCCCGCAGGAGCTGGTGGTCTGCGACACCACCTCGGTGAACCTGTTCAAGGTGCTGGCGGCGGCGCTGCGGCTGCGACCGGGCCGCTCCGCCGTGCTGGGCGACCGCGCGGCCTTCCCGACCGACCTCTACATCGCCGAGGGCGTGACCGGGCTGGTCCCGGGCGCCCGCAGCGTGCTGATCGACCCGGCCGAGCTGGACGCGCACCTGGACGGGGACGTCGCCGCGGTCGTCCTCTCGCACGTCGACTACCGGACCGGCGAGCTGCTGGACATGCCCGGGATCACCGCCCGGGTGCGCGCCGCCGGGGCGCTGATGATCTGGGACGTCTGCCACTCGGTGGGCGCGCTGCCGGTCGAACTCGCCGCGAGCGGCGCCGACTTCGCGGTCGGCTGCACCTACAAGTACCTGAACGGCGGCCCCGGCTCGCCGGCCTTCCTGTACGTCGCCGAGCGGCATCTGGCGGCCGGGGCACCGCAGCCGCTGAGCGGCTGGTTCGGACACGCCCGCCCGTTCGCCTTCGAGCCCGGGTACGCGCCGAAGGAGGGCATCGGCCGCTTCCTCACCAGCTCGCCCTCGCTGCTCGGCCAGGCCGCGCTGGAGGCCTCGCTGGACGTCTGGGAGCGGGCCGACCGGGCCGCCGTCCGGGCCAAGAGCCTGGCGCTGACCGATCTGTTCATCGGCCTGGTGGAGGGCCTGGACGGCATCGAGGTGGTGACCCCGCGCGAGCACGCCCGGCGCGGCAGCCAGGTCGCGCTGCGGCACGCCGACGGCTACCCGGTGGTGCAGGCGCTGATCGCCCGCGGGGTGATCGGGGACTTCCGGGCGCCGGACCTCATGCGCTTCGGCTTCACCCCGCTGTACCTCTCGCACACCGAGGTGTGGGACGCGGCCCGGCACCTGGCGCGGGTGCTGGAGAGCGGCGAGTGGAAGGACGAGCGCTTCTCCCGGCGCGGCGAGGTGACCTGAGGCGGGGCCGCCGACGTCACGGCGCCGTGCGCTCCTGGATCGGCCGGCCCGGGCGCGCGGGGGCGTGCACGCGTCGGGCCGCCCGGTCGGGGAGACCGGGCGGCCCTGGTGGCCGCGGGCCGAGAGCCGCGGCCGACTGCGGCTACGGCTGCTAGCTGTGGCGGCCGCGGCGACGGGCGGCCAGGACGGCGAGGCCGCCGAGGGCGAGCAGGCCGGCACCGGCGAGGCCGAAGACCACGGGGGCGTTGCCCGCGCCGGTCGACGGCAGCTGGCCGCCGCCCCCGCCGCCGTGGCTGGGCGTCGGGTGGTGGCTGGTCGGGCCGTGACTGGTGGGCGCGGCGCTGGACGAGCTGGCCGTCGCGGTCGGGCTGGTCGGGGCCGCGGAGGTGGTGGTCTCGGTGGGCGTCGGGGAGGTCGGCGCCGGGGACGTGGTGGTCGGGGTCGGCGTCGGGGAGGTCGGCGCCGGCGAGGTGGTGGTCGGGGTCGGCGTGGGGGACGTCGGCGAGGGCGACGGCGAGGTGGGCGACGGGCTCGGCGTGACCTCGCAGTCCGGCAGGTCGCCGTCGAACGGGTAGCTGTGGATCTCGTAGCCGCCGTTGCCGGTCTGGATCAGGTTGCCCGCCAGGTACACCCGGCCGTTCATGCCCGGCATGTCGATGGTCGTGGTGCCGGCCGGGTTGCCCGCCATCACCGCGCCCTGGAACTGCGCGCTGCCGTTGATCTGCGCGCTGGTGGCCGTGGGGAAGTTCCACATCAGCTTGGAGCGCATCTCGGTGGTCGGATCGCCCGGCAGACCGGTGCCGGTGTACGTGTTGATGACCGGATCGGCCGACAGCATGTTGACCACGACGGTCGCGCCGGCCGGGATGTTGGTGAACACCAGGCCGATCTGCCCGCCGGACGGCGAGGCGAGGTTCCCGGTGACGTTGAAGACCTGCTTCATGCTGGTCCCGTCGCCGGTGAAGGTCGCCTCGCTGCTGGTGAGCGCGACGGTGCCGGTGGCGGCGGCCCGGCCGACGCAGGCCGAGACGTCCTCGATCTGGGTGAGCACCGACTGGTAGGGGGCGGCGGCGTTCGCGTCCTGGATCGCCTGGCCGGTCGGGTCGATGGCGACCGTGCCGGTGAGCGCGCCCGCGTACCGCAGGTTGCCGAAGGCCTGGCCCCGGGAGTCGCTGCCGCCGATCAGCAGGGAGTTTCCGGTCAGCACGGTGACGTTGCCGCCGACGGTGAGGAAGTCGCTGCCGTTCGGCGGGACGACCCGCGAGCCGACGCCGACCACGCCCGCGTTGAAGGCGCCGCCGCCCTGGCTCTTGTCGACGGTGAAGTCCCCGAGGGTGACGATCTTGCCCTCGGCCTCGGCGGCCCGGCCGGTGACCGTGTAGTAACCGCCGGTGAAGACGTTGATGGTGGCGTCCCGGCCCGGGAAGTCGCCGTTGTTCGGCGGCGGCCAGGTGGCCGGGCAGTCGGGCCCGCTGCACGCGCCGAGCGGCGGGGCCAGCGGCGCGGCCGAACCCACCGTCAGCACCGCCGCGAACGGCAGCACGGCGGCGGCGGTCGCCACCGCGATCCGGGCGTTGCGGCGGCCGCGGGGGGCGGGGGGCCGCTCCACGGTGGCTCTTCTGTGACCGGGCGTACCGGTTCCCTGACCCATCGACACATTCCTCCGCGCAGAGAAAAGGCAGGCGGGAGAGAACGCCTGCCGCGTTCCAGTTGATCCTGGCTCATCCCGGTCGATTCCCAGAGAATCCAGAGATTCGGGATATCCGACACCAAATCGGACGAACCATACCCTACAGACCATCAGCGCCGATCCGAAAATCATCCGACCCGGCGAGGTGATCGTGTCCTCCCCGGCCGCCCGCCGCCCCGCTAGGTTGGAGGCATGACTTCCGCGGGCATGACTTCCGACGCGATCGCCACCGTCGCCACGAGCGCCGACGTGCTGCGCCACCCCGGGGCGGGCGAGCACCTGCTCACCGCCGTGGAGAAGGAGCGCGCCGCCCGCTTCCGGCACGAGTCCGGGCGGGTCGACTTCATCGCCGCGCACGTACTGGTCCGGCTCTGCGCCGCCGACCTGCTCGACGTCCCGGCCACCGCGGTGACCCTCGCCCAGCACTGCCCCGACTGCGGCAAGGGCGACCACGGCAAGCCCGGCCTGCCCGACCACCCCGGGATCGAGGTCAGCCTCTCGCACACCAAGGGCGTGGTCGCCGCCGCCGCCGGGCACCGGCCGATCGGCGTCGACGTCGAGCTGACCGACCGCGGCGGAAGCCTGCTCGACGTCGCGCCCCGGGTGCTCGCCGAGGCGGAGCTGCGGCAGGTGCGGGAGCACGCCGACCCGGCGCGGGCCTTCCTGCGGCTCTGGGTCCGCAAGGAGTCGCTGATCAAGATCGGCCGGACGACGCTCGACGGCCTGGCCGCCGTCGACCTCTCCGGGCTCCCGCTCGACCTGCCCGGCGGCCGGCCGCTGCTCAGCCCCTTCGAGGGCCTCCAGCTGCTCGACTGGGTGGACGAGGCGCACGGCGCCGCCGTCGCGGCGGTCTGCGAGGTCGCGCCGCGGGTGGTGGCGCTGGACGCCCTCTGAGGCCCGGCCCGGACGGGGGTGGAGGCCGGTCGGATAAGCGGTGTTAGCGTCCTGGACGGGGCGGGAGAACCGTCCGCCCCGGCTGCCCGCACCGCGACCGCCGACGGGCCGCCCCCGTTGAGTCGCAAGGGTGCCCCGCCATGGCCAAGTTCCTGCTGAGCCTGCACGTCCTCGCCTCGGTGCTGTTCATCGGCCCGGTGGCCGTGGCCGTCAGCATGTTCCCGCGCCGGGCGAAGGCCGCGCTGGCGGGCGGGCCCGAGCAGGCCGCCGACGCCGGCATGCTGCGGCTGCTGCACCGGATCACCCAGGTCTACGCGCTGCTCGGGGTCGCCGTGCCGGTCCTCGGCATCGGGGTCGCCCAGGTGATGGACGTGCTCGGCCAGTCCTGGATGATCGCCTCCATGGTGCTGACCGGCGTCGCGGCCCTGGCGCTGCTGCTGTTCGTGCTGCCCGCGCAGCAGGCCGCGGTGGACGCGCTCGGCCTGGAGGCCGGCTCGGAGGACCACGGCAAGGCGGTCAAGGGGCTCGCCCTGCTCCCGATGACGGCGGGCGTCTTCAACCTGCTCTGGGCGGTCGTCGTGGTGCTGATGATCGTCCGGCCGGGCTCCACCACCGGCGCCTGACGCCCCGGCCCTCCGGTAGTACTGTCCGGCCATGACGATCACGGTGGGGATGGGGCCCCAGGCCGCCGGGACGGGCGTCGGCGTGCTGCTGCGCGGCTGGCGGGAGCGGCGCCGGCTCAGCCAGTTGCAGCTGGCCCTGCGGGCCGACTCCTCGGCCCGGCACATCAGCTTCATCGAGAACGGCCGCGCCCGGCCCAGCCAGGAGATGGTGCTCCGGCTCGCCGAGCACCTCGACGTCCCGGTCCGCGAGCGCAACGCGCTGCTGCTGGCCGCCGGGTACGCGCCGCACTACCCGGAGAGGCGGCTGGACGACCCCGCGATGACGGCCCTGCGCTCCGGGATGGAGCGGCTGCTCGCCTCGCACGACCCGTACCCGGCGCTGGTCGTCGACGGGACCTTCCACGTCCTCGCGGCCAACCGGGCGCTCGCCCTGCTGCTCTCCGGGGTCGCCCCGCACCTGCTGGAGCCGCCGCTCAACGCGATGCGGATCACCCTGCACCCGGAGGGGATCGCGCCGCGGATCCTGAACCTGCGGCAGTGGCGGCGGCACCTGCTGGAGCGGATGGGGCAGCAGGTCGGGCTGGTCCGCTCGCAGCCGCTGCGGGCGCTGCTGGAGGAGGTCCGGGCCTACCCCGAGCCGCCCGGCGCGGCGGCGGACGGGGCGGAGGACATCACCGAGCTGTTCCCGTTCGCGCTGCCGCTGCGGATCGCCCACGAGGGGCGGGTGCTGTCGTTCCTGTCGACGATCGCGACCTTCAACACGCCGATGGACGTGACCGTCTCCGAGCTGGCCATGGAGACCTTCCTCCCGGCCGACCCGGAGACGGCCGCCTATCTGCAGGCCGCCGTGGGGGCGGTGCGGTAGTCACGCGGGCAGGCGGCGCAGGGTGGTGAGCTGGAGGGTGGCGAAGAGGGCCACCGTGGCGGCCTGGAGCGGGATCCAGACGTAGCCGGCGGTGGTCGGCTCGAACCACAGCTCCATGGCCACCACGCTGAGCACCGTCCAGGCCAGGTTGATGCCGATCACCGCCCGCACCGCCGGCCCCGGCGGCTGCGGGCGGGCCGCCAGCAGGCCGACCGCGAGGCCGAACACCGCCAGGACGGCGCCGAGTTCGAGCAGGGTCGAGCGGCCGACGCCCAGCAGCTCGCCGAGCGGGCCGGGGAAGGCCAGGTAGGCGAGGCCGTTGCCGCCGCTGACGACGGCGTCGAGGGCGAGCCACCGGCGCAGGGCCGTCCGGGAGGCGGGGGCGGTGCGGCGGGCGGTGGTCAGGGTGTGCGCGGACACGGCGGATCGGCCTCCGGAACTGGGGTGGGGTCCCGGTCGGCACTGCCGCCGCCGGGTGAGCACCACTGTGCCGGGGTGCGGAGCGGGCGTCGATGACCTCCGAGGTCATGCCCGGGCGCGCGGGCGCCGCAGCGTGACGCCCGCCCGTTTGACGGCCCGCGCCACGATCGTGGTCTCGGCCCGGCCGACGCCGAGCGGGCCGAGGGTGTCGGTGACGAACCGGTAGAGCCCGGCGTGGTCCGGGCAGAACACCGCGGCCATCAGATTGGCCGGCCCGCTGGTCGCGAGGACGCCGTGCACCTGCGGATGGCGGGCCAGCGCCGCGCCGACCGCCGCGAGCCGGCCCGGCGGCACGTCCAGCCACAGGTTGGCGTCCACGGCGAGGCCCAGCAGCCGCGGGTCGACGGTGGCGTGGGTACGCAGCAGCCCGGCGCCGTCCAGCCGGTGCAGCCGGCGCCGGACGGTCGACTCGGGGGTGCCGACGGCCGCCGCGAGCGTCGCGTGGGACTGCCGGGCGTCCTCGCCGAGCCGGGCCAGCAGCGCGCGGTCCAGTTCGTCCGGCTGGTCCCGCGGTACGCCGCCCGGGCCGGGCCGGGCGGCCGGGGGGTCGGCGAGCGCCGCCGCCTCGGCCTCGCCCAGGTGGCCGGAGCGCCACTGGCCGGCGTCCGCGAAGGCGTGCAGCACGGCGTGGACGGTGGTCTCGGCGACGGCGGCGGTGGCGGGCAGCTGCCCGTACAGCAGGCGGTCGCGGGCGCCGGTGTCGCTGAGCATCACCGCGCCGATCTCCTGGCCGCCGAGCATGACGTCGACGAACGGCACGTCCGGCCGGTCGGCGAGGGCCCGGGCGACGGTGTCGGCCTTGCCGCGCAGCACCCGGATCCGCAGCAGCAGCGCGCCGACCGCGGCGTCCTGGGGGTCGGGCATCCGGACCACCCGGACCAGGCCGGTCCGCTGGAGCCGGGTGAGCCGGCGGGTGACGGTGCGCGGGGAGACGCCGAGCACCTCGGCGATCCGTCCGGCCCCGGCCCGGCCGTTCACCTGGAGCGCGCAGACCAGCCGGCGGTCCAGGGTGTCCAGCACGGTGTCCGGATCAGCAGCTGTGACGTCCATGGTGTCCGATCTCCGTCGCTCCGTCGCCGTTCGGCGTCCTGTCCGGCCGCTCCGACGGTACTCCTGGACCAGGCGACCGGGACGAACGGGAGAGGGACGATGGGCGACGACGAGGTGCGGGAACTGCGTGAGCTGCTGACGGGCGCGGAGGCGGCGGTCCGGGAGGTCGGCGCGCGGCTGGCCGCCCGCCGCCCGGCCGGGCCGGACCCGGCGTTCACCCTGGCCGGGGCGAGGGCCCGGTTCGAGGCGCTGGACGGCCCGGCCTCGGCCGAACTGCGCTCCCGGCTGGGCGGGTTGCGCCCGCGGGCGGGCTGGGTGGACGACGAGCTGGGCGGCGCGGTGCCGGCCGGGGGCGAGTGGTGGGTGTGCGACGCCACCGACGGCGCGGTGCAGTTCCTGCTCGGGATGCCGCAGTGGGCGGTGACCGCGACGCTGGTGCGGGACGGCGCGGCGGTGCTGGCCGTGGTGCACGCGCCGCACCTCGGGGCCACCTACCGGGCGGTGCGCGGCGGCGGCGCCGAGCTGGACGGGCGGCCGATCGCGGCCGTGGACCGGGAGTTGGCGGCGACGGTGGCCGGGACCAGCCAGCCGCCGCTGGTCGCCCGCGACCCGGTGGCGCTGCGCCGGGCCGGTGCCTCGCTGTCGGCGGTGGCGGGCGCGGTGCTCGCGGTGCGCAACCTGGGGCCGACCTCGCTCCAGGTGGCCCAGGTCGGCTCCGGACACCTCGGCCTGTTCTGGGAGTTCGGGCCGGACGCGCCCAACCTGCTGCCGGGCGCGCTGATCGCGGCGGAGGCGGGCGCGACGGTGACCGACGCCGCCGGCGCCCCCTGGACGCCCGCCGCGGACGGCTTCCTGGCGGCCGCGCCCGGCCTGCACGCCCGGGCGCTCCCCCTGCTCAGTGGCCTCGACTGAGCGTCATGTCGCCGCCCGTGCGGCGACGGGGTCGGGCGCGGTCATGCGGCGGGCACCGGACGGGCGCGGTCGATGATCGCCGCGACGTCCGGGCCGGGCGGCAGGGTGCCGAAGGCCGCGCCGTGGTCGCCGCCGAGCCGGGAGGCGCAGAACGCGTCGGCGACCGCCGGGTCCCCGTACCGGACGAGCAGCGCGCCCTGGAAGGCCAGCGCCATCGCCTCCACCAGCCGGCGGGCGCGGTACTCCAGCAGGTCGAGGTCGGTGAGCTGCTTGCGCAGGGCGGCGACCGCCGCGTCCAGCCGGCGGTCGGCGCCCGCGGCGGCGTCCAGCTCGCCGAGCAGGGCGTCGACGCTCTCCGGGTGCTTGGCCATGGCGCGCAGCGCGTCCAGGGCGGCGACGTTGCCGGAGCCCTCCCAGATGGAGACCAGCGGCGCCTCGCGGTAGAGCCGGGGCATCCCGGACTCCTCGACGTAGCCGTTGCCGCCCAGGCACTCCAGCGCCTCGGCGGCGTGCGCCGGACCGCGCTTGCAGACCCAGTACTTGGCGACGGCCAGGCCGAGCCGGCGCACCAGCGCCTCCTGCTCGTCCCCCGCGAGCGCGGCGTCGGTGGCCCGGGCGAGGCGCATCGCCACCGTGGTGGCCGCCTCGGACTCCACGACCAGGTCGGCGAGCACGTTGCGCATCAGCGGCTGGTCGACCAGCGCCCTGCCGAAGGCGCGGCGGTGCAGGGCGTGCTGGACGGCCCGGGTGGCGCCGAGCCGCATGCCGGAGGCGGCGCCGATGGTGCAGTCCAGGCGGGTCGTGTTGACCATCTCGATGATGGTCCGCACGCCCCGCCCCTCCTCGCCGACCAGCAGGCCGTAGGCCTCGTCGTACTCGATCTCGGCGGAGGCGTTGGACTTGTTGCCCAGCTTGTCCTTGAGCCGCTGCAGGCGCAGCCGGTTGCGGGTGCCGTCCGGCAGGACGCGCGGCAGCAGGAAGCAGCTGAGCCCGCCGGGTGCCTGGGCGAGGGTGAGGAAGAGGTCGGACATCGGCGCCGAGGTGAACCACTTGTGGCCGGTCAGCCGGTAGCCGCCGTCCGGGTGCGGGACGGCGGTGGTGGTGTTGGTGCGGACGTCGGAGCCGCCCTGCTTCTCGGTCATCGACATGCCGGCGATCAGCCCGCGCTTGCCGTGCGGCTCGCGCAGCCCGAAGTCGTACTCGGTGGCGGCGAGCAGCGGCTCGAACTCGGCGGCCAGCGCGGGGGTGGCGCGCAGGGCGGGGACGGCGGCGTAGGTCATCGAGACCGGGCAGGTGTGGCCGGCCTCGACCTGGCCCCAGACGAAGAACTTGGCGGCGCGGGCGGTGTGCGCGCCGGGGCGGTCGTCGCGCCAGGGGGCGGCGTGCAGGCCGTGGCCGACGGCGGTGCGCATCAGCTCGTGCCAGTACGGGTGGAACTCGACCTCGTCGATCCGGTGGCCGAAGCGGTCGTGGGTGCGCAGCACGGGCGGGTTCTCGTTGGCCAGCCGGCCCCACTCGGCGGCCTGCTCGGAGCCGGCCAGCCGGCCGAGGGCGCGCAGTTCGGGCTCGGCCCAGCCGGCGCCGGCCCGGTGCAGGGCGGCGAGCAGCGCGGGGTCGGCGGCGGTGTCGTGGCCGTACGGGAGCGGGACCTGGTTGGTGACCTCATGCGTCGCTGTCATCGCGTCCTCCGAGGGATCGCAGGGTGAAGGTGACCAGGGCGGGGACCACCGCGTCGGGGGTGGTCCGGGGGGCGGGCCGGGGTGCGGCGGCGAGCGGGCCGGTGAGGGCCTCGGCGGTCGCGCCGACGATCGCGGCGGCGGTCAGCTGCGGGTCCTGGGGCGGCAGCTCGCCCGCGGCGAGGGCGGCGGCGATCTCGGCGGCCAGCACGTCGCGGAAGGTGCGGCGGAAGACCAGCCGCTCGGCGTCCACCGCGCTCTCGGCCGGTTCGACCAGCAGGGCGTGGGCGAGCCGGGGGGCGCGCAGGGCGCGGGCGGCGAAGGTCTCGACGACGGCCGCGATCCGCTCCCGGGGGGTGTCGTGGCGGGCGACGGCCTCGTGCACGGCGGCCACCTCCCGGGTGACCACCCGGCGGAAGAGCTCGACGGACAGCTCGGCCTTGCTCGCGAAGTGCCGGTACATCGAGCCGGTGGCGATCCCGGCGCGCTCGGCGACCGCGGCCATGCTGCAGCCGCCGTAGCCGCGCTCGGCGAGCAGGCCGACCGCGGCCTGGAGCACCGCCTCGCGCTGGGCGTCCAGGCGGGCTTGCACGGCGGGGGTGCGGCGGTAGGCCATGCAAGAAGTGAAGCACTGATTCACTGCTTCGGGAAGGGGCCGCGCGGGCCCGGGAACGGCGAAGGGCCGCCCGGTGCCGGGCGGCCCTCGCGGTGGTACGGGTGGCGACTACAGCCGGACGCGGTCCTGCCGCAGCCCCGCCTCGTCCAGCGGGCCGATCGGCGGCACCTGGTACCCGCCGCTCAGGGCGCGGGCGGCGTCGGAGCCGAGGCCGGCCCACTCCAGCACCTTGGCGGTGGCCGCCGCGGACTCGGCGGCCGGCAGCTTGGAGATGTTCGAGCCGTGGTTGCCGCCGGGCACGGTGTAGACGTAGCTGTCCTCGCTGCCCCGGCCGAGGCGGAACGGCTCGGCGCCCCACGGGTCGTTCTGCCCGTAGACGTAGATGATCCGCTCGGCGGAGGTGCGCACCCAGCGGTCGATGTCGCGCATCGCGGACGGGTCGAACCGCATCGGGATGCTGCGCGGCACGTAGGTGCGCGGGGCGTACAGCTCCTTGTAGTCGTAGTGCAGCAGGCCCTTGAGCGCCGAGACGTCGAAGGAGGGCGAGCCCAGCTCGGTGCCGGCCTGGTAGTAGTACGCGGTGTACCCGGCGAGCGACTGGTCGCTGTTGCCGGTGATGCCGGACTGCGCGTCGAGCCAGGCGTACAGCGCGTCGTCGGTGCCGGCGGCGCCCGGGACGTTCACGCAGTCGGCCGCCAGGCTGTACTGCCAGAACGCCCACACCGAGTCCAGCACGGCGAGCTCGTAGGCCCGGTCGGCGCTGCCGATGGTGGTGAAGGTGGAGCCGGCGGCGGCGTTGTCGGCGGCGTAGCGGGCCTCCAGCCGGTCACGGCGGGCCAGCAGTTCGCGCTGGGTGGCGGTCAGCGCGGCGCGGCACTCGGGGGTGCCGACGTTCTGGAAGAACCGGCTGTACGCGGAGTCCTCGCGGTCGTTGACGTCGTTGGGCGCGACGTAGGCGACGGTGCCGGCCACGTCGTCCGGGAAGAAGCGGCGGTGGTAGGTGGAGGACATGCCGCCCTTGGAGGCGCCGGTGGAGAGCCACTCCTGCTGGTAGATCCGCTTCAGCGCGGTGATCAGCCGGTGCGCGTCGGTGGCCGCCTGCTCGATGCCGGCCTTGGACCAGTCGGCGGGCGCGGGCCGCGACGGCGTGAAGTAGCGGTACTCGATGGAGACCTGGTTGCCGTCGACCAGCCGGGCCGGCTCGGTGCGGGTGGGCGTGGTGCGCAGCGTGTAGCCGTTGGTGTAGAAGACGGTCGGCCGGTCGTAGCCGCGGTGGAGCACGCTGAGCCGCTGCTGGAAGGTGCCCAGCCAGGGGCGCTTGTGGTCGATCGGCTGGGTGTAGGTGAGCAGGAAGTAGCGGTGGCCGGTGGTGGTGGGCTGCTCCTCGGTGACGGTCATCCCGGGGACCGCCGCCAGGCGGTCCTTGATGTCGGCCGACGGGTCGTCGGCCGCAAAGGCCGCCACGGGCGCGTCCGTCCCGGCGGCCAGCGCCGTCGGGGCCAGGCCGAGGCCGAGCAGCGGTATCAGCAGAACGGCGACCAGCAGCCTTCTCATCGTGGTGGTCATCAACTCTCCATCGGGTCAACGGAACTGGATGGTGCTGTGGTCCGTACCACTCTCCGCAGGCCGGTACACGGCCACCGGGAGGCGGACCGGCCGTCCGGTAGACGGCCGAATGGGCCACCCGCCGGTCGCGGATGGCCCATCAGGGCGAACCTGCTGGTCAGGGGCGGGGCAGGGTGCAGCCGGCCCGGGTCAGGTCGAGCTTGTTCCCGGTGCCGAAGCAGGCGGGGATGAGGTAGGTCTCCTGGGCGTAGCCGATGCCCCGGCGGACCGTCACCGCGCCGTTCTGGTCCACCTCGCACGGGTTGTTCAGGGTGCAGCTCTGGCCGCTCTCGTTGATGGTGTTGTTCACCGCGACGACCTGGCCGCTGGCGGCGTCGACGACCGGGGAGCCGGAGGTGCCGCCGATGACGTTGCAGGTGGAGGTGTAGCGGAGGGAGTCCTTGAAGGTCCAGTCCGCTTCCTTGAGCCGGTAGGCGAAGCCGTCGGCCGAGCAGGAGTAGATCTTCTTCCAGTACCCGGAGACGACCTTGATCGAGCTGCCCTGGACGGGGTGGGTGGCCGCGACGGTCAGCGGGGCGATCCCGTAGCTCGACTGGATGGCGGCGTAGGTGGTGTTCAGCTGGTAGATCGACACATCGGTGTCGGTCATGGTGCCGTAGACCATCCGGTTGGCGCGCAGGGTGCCCGCCGATCCGCCGCTCGCGTTCAGCAGCGTGAAGGTGCGGCTGGAGGCCTGGTTGACGACCACCTGGCCGGGGCCGGGCATCCCGGTCTCCAGGCAGTGGCCGTTGGAGAGCACCAGCGCCGGGTCATTGGCGGCGGAGGCGGGGAAGCGGATGAGCGAGCCGGAACAGTTGCTGAGGGCCACCGTGCCGGCGAAGGTGACGGCGGCGACCTTGCCGGCCTGCGCCGATTGCGCACCCGCCGTGGTGGCGGCGGTGGTGGCGGTCGCGGCGGGTGCTCCGGCGAGGGCGGTCGCCCCGGCGGTCAGGAGCGCGGCCAGCGTGCCTATGAGCGGCTTCTTCATGAGAGACCTCTCGGTGTGGGGGTGCCCCAAAGCTGGCGCGGACATGACGCCCTGTCAAGGGATCCGGCAGCGGGCAAAGATCCCGGCACCGTGTTCCGGCCGCCGGACCCCGGTACTGTGGCCCGGACGCTAGGGACGACCACCAGGGGGACCGACATGGCCGGTGACAACCACGCGGACGGCACGCGGCGGGGAGGGACCGGGGGCCGGCTGCTCGCCGTGAGTGACCTGCACGTCTCCTACCAGCAGAACCGCGACCTGGTCGAACAGGTGCGGCCCGGATCGCCCGAGGACTGGCTGATCGTGGCCGGTGACGTCGCCGAGTCCACCACCACCATCCGCTGGGCCCTGGGCCTGCTCGCCGAGCGCTTCGCCAAGGTGATCTGGGCCCCCGGCAACCACGAGCTGTGGACCCACCCCAACGACCCGGTCCAGCTGCGCGGCGTCGAGCGCTACGAGCACCTGCTCGGCATCTGCCGCGAGCTCGGCGTGGTGACCCCCGAGGACCCCTACCCGGTGTGGACCGGCGCGGGCGGCCCGGTCGCCGTCGCCCCGCTGTTCCTGCTGTACGACTACTCCTTCCGGGCCCCGGGCACCACCACCAAGGAGGAGTCGCTGGCCGCCGCCTACGAGTCCGGCGTGGTCTGCGCGGACGAGCGCTTCCTGCACCCGGACCCGTTCCCGGACCGCGACTCCTGGTGCCGCGAGCGCGTGCGGCTGACCGAGAAGCGGCTCACCGAGCACGACCCCGGGCTGCCGCTGGTCCTGGTCAACCACTACCCGCTGGTCCGGCAGCCCACCGAGGTCCTCTGGTACCCCGAGTTCGCCCAGTGGTGCGGCACCGAGCTGACGGCGGACTGGCACCGCCGGTTCAACACCGCCACGATGATCTACGGGCACCTGCACATCCCCCGGCGCACCGTCTACGACGATGTCCCGTTCGAGGAGGTGTCGCTGGGCTACCCGCGCGAGTGGGGCAAGCGCGGTGTGCCGGACCCGCTGCTGCGCGAGGTCTTCCCGGACGCCTGACCGCGGCGGACGGCGCGCCGGGGTCCCCGGCGCGCCGTCCGACTCCCGTCCGGCTATCCGCCCGACTCCGACCCGGCCTTCGACTTCGCCTCCGCCTCCGCCTCCGCCTCCTCGAAGGTCGCCGAGCGCTCCGGACGCGCCAGCGCCACCGTCAGCTCACCGTCCGACACCTCCGCGAGGAGGGTGTCCCCCTCCCGCACGGTGCCGTCCAGCAGCAGGTTGGAGATCCGGTTGTCCAGCTCCTGCTGGATCGTCCGGCGCAGCGGCCGGGCGCCGAACTCCGGCAGGTAGCCGCGGTTCACCAGCCACTCCTTGGCCCCCTCCGTCACCTCCAGCCCGACGTCCTGGGCCTTGAGCCGGCGCCGGGAGCGGTCCAGCAGCAGGTCCACCACCTGGAGCAGGTCCTTGCGGGTGAGCGCGTGGAAGACGATCACCTCGTCGATCCGGTTGAGGAACTCCGGGCGGAACTGCCCGCGCAGGTCCCGCATCAGGTCGTCCCTGATCTCCTCGACGGCTCCCACGTGGTCGAGGATCCGCTGCGAGCCGATGTTGCTCGTCATGATCACCACGGTGTTGCGGAAGTCGACGGTGCGGCCCTGGGCGTCCGTCAGCCGGCCGTCGTCCAGCACCTGGAGCAGCAGGTTGAAGACGTCCGGGTGGGCCTTCTCCACCTCGTCGAAGAGCAGCACGCTGTACGGCTTGCGGCGCACCGCCTCGGTGAGCTGGCCCGCCTCGTCGTAGCCGACGTACCCGGGCGGCGAGCCGACCAGCCGGGAGACGGTGTGCTTCTCCTGGAACTCGCTCATGTCGAAGCGGATCATCCGGTCCGGGTCGCCGAACAGCAGCGCGGCCAGCGCCTTCGCCAGCTCGGTCTTGCCGACCCCGGTCGGGCCGAGGAACAGGAAGGAGCCGGTCGGCCGGTCCGGATCGCCCATCCCGGCCCGGCCCCGGCGCACCGCCTGGGCGACCGCGGTGACCGCCTGGTCCTGGCCGATCACCTTCTCGTGCAGGTGCTCCTCCAGCCGCAGCAGCCGCTCGCGCTCGGTCGCGTTCAGCTCGGCGACCGGGATGCCGGTGCGGCGGGAGAGCACCTGGGCGATGTCGTCCGCGGTGACCACGACGACCTCCTCGCGGGACTCCGCGATCGCGGCCAGCTCGTCCTCGGTCTGCCGCAGCTCGGTCTTCAGGTTGGCGGCCCGGACGAACTCCTCGTCCGTCACCGCCTCCTCCAACTCGCGGCGCAGCTTGGTGATCCGGTCCTGGACCGGCATCGCGACGGTGGAGCCGCTCAGGCTGCGCAGCCGCACCCGGGCGCCGGCCTGGTCCAGCAGGTCGATCGCCTTGTCCGGCAGGAAGCGGTCGCTGACGTAGCGGTCGGAGAGGGTGGCCGCCGCGTCGAGCGCCTCGTCGGTGAACCGCACCTGGTGGTGCGCCTCGTAGGCGTCGCGCAGGCCCTGGAGGATCTCGACCGTCTCCTCGACGCTCGGCTCCGGCACCAGCACCGGCTGGAAGCGGCGCTCCAGGGCGGCGTCCTTCTCGACGTGCTTGCGGTACTCGTCCAGGGTGGTCGCGCCGACCACGCTCAACTCGCCGCGGGCCAGCGCCGGCTTGAGGATGTTGCCCGCGTCCATCGAGCCCTCGCCGCCGCTGCCGGCGCCGACCACGGTGTGCAGCTCGTCGAGGAACAGGATCACGCTCTGCTCGGCCTCGGTGACCTCGTCGATCACGCTCTTCAGCCGTTCCTCGAACTCGCCCCGGTACTTGGAGCCGGCCACCAGCGCGGTGAGGTCCAGGGCGACGACCCGCTTCTCCTCGAGGCTCTGCGGGACGTCCCCGGAGACGATCCGCTGCGCCAGGCCCTCGACGATCGCCGTCTTGCCGACCCCCGGCTCGCCGATCAGCACCGGGTTGTTCTTGGTCCGGCGGGAGAGGATCTCGACGGTCTGCTCGATCTCCTCGGCGCGGCCGACCACCGCGTCCAGCCGGCCCGCCCGGGCCTCCTCGGTGAGGTCCCGCCCGTACTCGTCGAGCGTCGGCGTCCGGCTCTGCCGGTCGTCGCCCCGGCCGCGCTCGCCGCCCACCCCCCGGCCGTCCAGCACGGTGCGCAGCGCCTCCTGCGAGGGCGCGACGTTGCGCAGCGCGGCGCCGGCGCCCGAGCGCTCCTCCTCCAGCAGCGCGCCGAGGATGTGCTCCGGCCCGATGTACGAGGCCCCGGCGCCCTGCGAGCGGGCGTGCGCGGCCAGCAGTGCCCGCTTGGCGGACGGGGTGAGCGCGGGCTGCCCGTCCGGCGCCGGCGGCCCGTCCCCGGAGGGCAGGACCTTCTCCAGGTCGCCCGCCAGCCGGTCCGGGTCGATCCCGGCCCGTTCCAGCATCCGGCGCGAGGGCTCCACCCGGGTGGCCGCCCAGGCCAGGTGCGCGGTGTCGAGATCGCCGCTGCCGTCCTCGGCGGCCCGCTGGGCGGCGGCGGTGAGCAGTTCCTGGGCCGACTCGCTGAGCAGCCGCCCGATCGGCACCCGCTGCACGGCGGGCGGGGAGGCGAGCGGGCTCATTCCGAAGAACCGGCTGAGCAGATCGGAGAAGGGGTCGTTCGAACCGAACGGCGGCATGGTCACGGAAGGTCACCTCTCCCAAACGGTTGGTGCCCACACAAACACACCCCGCGAGGCCCCGCCCGCCGAACGGGACGGGGCCGGCGGAGGCCCCCTGTTCAGCGGCGGCCGGAGTCGGCACGCTGTGGACATGACGACTCCGCGACGGATCGACGTACAACTGGGTGACCGCTCCTACCCCGTGCACATCGGCCCCGGCGTCCGGCACCTGCTCCCCGGGATCGTGGCCGGCACCGGGGCGGCCCGGGCGGTGGTGGTGTCGGCGCGCCCGCCGCAGGAGGTGCCGGACCCCGGCGTCCCGCACCTGCTCGTCCCGGCCCAGGACGGCGAGCACCGCAAGACCCTGGCCACCGTGGAGGAGCTGTGCCGGGCCTTCGCGGGCCACGGCCTGACCCGCGGCGACGTGGTGGTCTCCTGCGGCGGCGGCACCACGACCGACACCGTCGGCCTGGCCGCGGCGCTCTACCACCGGGGGGTCGCGGTGATCCACCTGCCCACCACCCTGCTGGCCCAGGTGGACGCGGCGGTCGGCGGCAAGACCGCGGTCAACCTGCCCGAGGCGAAGAACAAGGTCGGCGCCTACTGGCAGCCCCGGGCCGTCCTCTGCGACACCGACCACCTGCGCACCCTGCCGCCGGTCGAGTGGGCCAACGGCTACGGCGAGATCGCCCGCTGCCACTTCATCGGCGCCGGGGACCTCAGCGGGCTGCCGGTCCACGAGCAGATCGCCGCGAGCGTGGCCCTGAAGGCCTCGGTGGTGGCCGCCGACGAACGGGACGGCGGGCTGCGGCACATCCTCAACTACGGGCACACCCTGGGCCACGCCCTGGAACGGGCCACCGACTTCGCGCTGCGGCACGGCGAGGGCGTGGCGATCGGCACGGTGTTCGCCGGGCGGCTGGCCGGCGCGCTGGGCCGGATCGGCCCGGAGCGGGTGGCCGAGCACCTGGCGACCGTCCGCGGCTACGGGCTGCGCGAACGGCTGCCGGCCGGGGTGCGGACGGCCGAGCTGATCGCGCTGATGCGGCAGGACAAGAAGGCCGTGTCCGGCTCCGGGCTCGCCTTCGTGCTGGACGGGCCGCGCGGCGTCGAACTGGTGCCGGACGTCCCGGAGCCGGTGGTGGCCCGCGTCCTGGACGCGACCGAGCGCGAGCCCGGCTGAGGGGCGCGCCCGCGCCCTAGAGGCGGCCGTGGGCGCGCAGCGTGCGCAGCGCCTCCAGGGTGACGACCGGGCGCCACTCGGCGGCCGAACCGGGCGCCCACAGCCGCCAGTTGACCGGCCAGCCGCCGTCCTCCCGCTGGAGGGAGGCCAGCCGGTCCAGGCCGGCGGCGACCTCGCGCTCGGTGAACCACGCGCGGGCCAGCGTCCGGGGGGTGCGCAGCACGTCGGTCACGTAGTGGTACTCCCCCGGCGCGTAGCCCGGGCCGATCGGGAAGTCCTCCTCCCGGGCCGGGTCGGTCACCAGCAGCCGCTGGTCCCGGACGAGTTCGCCGAGCCGCCGGCCGGCCTTCTCGGCCCGGCCCCGGTCCGGGACGCCGTCGAGGAAGACCAGGGCGGCCTCCACCTCGTACGGGTGGGAGCGGGTCAGGCGGTCGACCGCCGCCCAGCAGAACTCGGTGGCGGGCTCCAGCCACGGGTCCTCGATGCCGTTGCGGTGCAGCAGCCCGGCCACCACCCCGGTGGCCATCAGGCTGCCCGGCGGGTCCGGCCGCACCGCGAGGACGGCCGAGGACGGGTAGCCGGCGATGCCCGGGTGCAGGGTCGGCAGGCCCCCGTCGGGCGCGGTCAGGCTCGGCAGGTGGGCGCGCAGCCGGGCGGTCCGCGCGGCGTCGCACCGCCCGACCTCGGTCAGCACCTGGAGCGCGGCGGCGGCCGCCAGCGGCTGCGAGGCCGGGCCGCGCACGTCCGGCTCCAGGGCGTACGCGTAGCCGCCGTCCGGCCGGGCGTAGGCGGCCAGCGCGCTCTCCACGGCCTCGGCCGGGCCGCCGAGGAAGTGGTGGGCGAAGCGGTGCTGCTCCAGCGGACGGGCGCAGAGCCAGACGAACCATTCGGCACGGTCGAGGACGGTACGCACGCGGGGCCTCCCGAAGGGCGGTGCAGAAAGGGACTTGACGAACAGTCAGCCGACGGGCGGGGCACACGATACCAGCCGGAGTGCAGAGAAAACGGACATCTCGCCGCAGGCGCCCTGGCGTGCCCGACGGCGGCCGGGTCACAGTGGACGTGCACATCCGAGCAGTCCGACGACGGAGGGCACACGTCGCATGAGGCGCAGGATTCTGGGCGGAACCGGCATATCGGTCAGTGAGTTCGCCCTCGGGGCCATGATGTTCGGCTCCTGGGGCAACACCGACGCCGAGGAGGGCGTCCGGACGATCCGGCTCGCCCTGGACGCGGGCATCAACCTGGTCGACACCGCGGACATCTACGGCGCCGGCGGGTCCGAGCGGATCGTCGGACGGGCGATCCGCGGCCGCCGGGACGGCGTCGTCCTGGCCACCAAGTTCCACAGTCCGATGGGGCCGGACGCCAACCAGCAGGGCAATTCCCGGCGTTGGATCGTCCGGGCGCTGGAGGGCTCGCTGCGCCGGCTCGGCACCGACCACGTCGACCTCTACCAGGTGCACCGGATCGACCCCGACACGGACATCGACGAGACGCTCTCCGCGCTCTCCGACCTGGTCCGGGCCGGCAAGGTCCGCGCGATCGGCACCTCCAACTTCCCCGCCGACCAGCTCGTCGAGGCCCAGTGGGCCGCCGAGCGGCGCGGTCATGTGCGGTTCCGCAGCGAGCAGCCGCAGTACTCGGTGCTCGCCCGCGCCGTGGAGACGCACGTGCTGCCCACCGCGCAGCGGCACGGCGTGGGGGTGCTGCCCTGGGGCCCGCTCGGCGCGGGCTGGCTGACCGGGCGGGAGATCCGCCCCGGCGTCGGCCGGGCCGTCCTGGAGCAGCGCAAGTTCGACCTGTCGGTGCCGGAGAACGCCGCCAAGGCGCACGCGGTGACCGAGCTGCGCAAGGTCGCCGCCGACGCCGGCCTGTCGCTGACCCACCTCGCCCTGGCGTTCGTCAACGCGCATCCGGCCGTCACCTCCGTGCTCCTCGGCCCGCGCACCCCCGGGCAGCTGGCCGACCTGCTGGGCGCGGCCGGGGTGGATCTCGACGACGAGGTGCTCGACCGGATCGACGCGATCGTGCCGCCCGGTGTCGACCTCAACCGGGCCGACCACCACTGGGTGCCCCGGGTGCTGACCGACGCCTCGCTGCGCCGCCGCCCGCTCCCCCGCGGCCGGGGGACGGCATGACGACCCGCGTCCCGCTCTCCGAGCGCACCAAGGACCTGCTGTCCGGACCGGTGTTCGCGGTGGTCTCCACCCTGCGGCCGGACGGCACGGCGCACCAGTCCGTCGTCTGGATCGGCCACGACGGCACCGACCTGCTCTTCGGGATCGAGCGCGGCAGCCACAAGGAGCGCAATCTGCGGCGCGACCCCCGGGTCTCGATCCTGCTGCACCCGGCCGACCAGCCCTACACCTACGTGGCGGCGCGCGGGGTGGCCGACTTCGAGCCGGTGGCGCGGCACGAGGGCCTGATGGACGCGATGTCCCACCGGTACACCGGCAAGTCGCACGCCGACTTCCTGGGCGACCTGCTGCCCGCCGACGAGGACCTGCTGGTCGTCCGGGTCGCGGTGGACTACCTGCTGGACCGCTGAACGGGTGCCGGGCCCCGGGGAGCGTTCCCCGGGGCCCGGCACCGCCTCGGCGTTCAGCGCCGCAGGGTCACCATCGGCAGGTCCCCCATCCCCACCAGGGCGCGCGGCTTGGGGTGGACGGGCGTGTCCGAGGTCGGCCGCAGCCGCCACTCGGCCGCGATGGTCGCGAGGGCCAGGGTGGTCTCCGCCATCGCGTAGTCGTCGCCGATGCACTTGCGGCTGCCCGCGCCGAACGGGATCATCGCGCCGCGCGGCACCTCGCCGATCCGCTCGGGCGACCAGCGGTCCGGGTCGAAGCGCTCCGGGTCCGGGAACAGCTCGCCGTTGCGCTGCAGCGCGTACGAGCTGTAGAAGATCACCGAGCCGGCCGGCAGCCGGACGCCGCCGAGTTCGGTGTCGACGGTGACCACCCGGGTGACCAGCCACCCCGGCGGGTAGAGCCGGAGCACCTCGTTGACCACCTGGCGGGTGTAGTCCAGACCGTCCCGGCCGTGCGAGTCGACCCCGCCCGAGGCGGCGAAGGCGTCCGCCTCCTCCTGCAGCCGGCGCTCGCAGTCCGGGTGCCGCCCGAGCAGTTGCAGCGCCCAGGCCAGAGCGGTCGCGGTGGTCTCGGTGGACGCGGTGAGGAAGTTCATCACCTGGTCGTGGATCTCCTGGTCGGACAGCCCCCGGCCGTCCTCGTCGCGGGCCGCGAGCAGCCCCGACAGCAGGTCGCCGTGGTCCTCGGCGGAGCCCCGGTAGTCGCGGATGATCGAGTCGATCAGGTCCCGCAGGTCGGCCAGCGCGGCGTCGAAGCGGCGCTGTTCGGGCGCGGGCAGCCGGTACACCAGGCCGACCGGGGCGACCATCCGCTTGTACATGCCCCTGAGCACGATCGGCAGGCCGCGCAGGATCCGGTCGACGTGGCCGACGCCGATGTCGGTGGAGAGCAGCACCCGCGCGCCGATCCGCGCCGTGACGGCGTGCATCCGGTCGTTGGCCTCGATGGTCCCGCCGGGCCGCCAGTTCGCCGTCTCGGCCGCCATCTCCTCGCGCATCACCCGGGGGTAGGTCGCGATCCGCTCCCGGCGGAAGGACGGCTGGACCAGCAGCCGCTGGCGCCGGTGGTCGGCGTAGGGGCAGTTGCCGAGGCTGTTGCCCATCAGCAGCTTGGTCTTCTCGTAGAACGGCCCGCCGCGGTCGAAGGTCCGCGGGTCCTTGAGCACCTGGGCGATCAGGTCGGGGTGGCAGACCATGTGGACGGTGCGCCGGCCCATCCTCAGCTCGACCACGTCGCCCCGCTGGGGCAGCGAGGTGAGGAACTCCAGCGGGCGGCGGCGCAGCGGCACCAGGTGCCCCAGCAGCGGCAGGCCGCCCGGCGCGGTGGCCGCCGTCCAGTCCGCGGCGGCGCCCGGTCCGGCCCCGGTCGTCAGTGCCATCGTCAGCGACTCCCTTCGCGGGCGGCGGCGTCGTCCGGCTTGCGGACGGTGACCACCGCGTAGCCGAGTTCGGTGATCGCGCCGAACCGGGCGAGGTCCTCCACCATGTAGCGGAACTCCTCCTCGGAGACGTGGGCGCGCAGTTTCTCCCCGTTGCGGGCGAGGTTGTGCCCGACCACCCGGTAGGACGGGCGGACGTGCTCGCCGATGTCGGTGAAGTCGACGACCTCCAGGCCGGCGGCCCGCACGCAGGCCTCGTACTCCTCCTGGGTGAGCATCGGGCCCTGCTGGTAGTTCTTGATGGCCCCGGCGACCAGGGCCCGGTGCTCCTCGCTCTCCAGCGGGCGCAGCAGGACGAAGTCGGTGACCACCAGCAGGGCGCCCGGCCGCAGCACCCGGGCGAGCCCGGCGAAGGCCTCGGTGCGGGTCTCGGCGTGGCAGATCGACTCGATCGCGAGGGCCGCGTCGAAGGAGGCGTCCGGGAAGCCGAGCGCCATCATGTCGTGCACCTCGAAGTCCAGCGCGTCGGCCAGGCCCAGGGCGGCGGCCAGGGCGGCGGACTGCCGGACCTGGTACGGGCTGAGCGTGATGCCGGTGAGGTGCACGCCGTGCCGGGCGGCGATCCGGGCGGTGGCCTTGCCGTTGCCGGAGCCGACGTCCAGGACGCGCTGCCCGGGGGCGAGGCGCAGCCGGTCGGCGACGAAGTCGGTCAGCCGGTCGGCCGCCTGCTCGACGGCGTCCGGGTCGACCGGCTCGTCCCAGTAGCCGCCGTGCAGGTAGCCGCCCATGGCCTCGGCCAGGGCGTCGTTCACCCGGTCGTAGAAGGTGCCGAGGCCGTCCCCGGTCCCGGGGGCTCCGCTCATCGCCGGCTCACTTCCCGTTCCGGGTGGCGACCACCAGCAGGTGGCCGAACTCGGCGACGTCGATCATGTCGTGCGGGTCGAACTGCTCGACCAGCTCGGCGCCGTGCGCCTCGGAGAGCGCGTCGGCGGAGCCGCCGATCCGGGCCGAGAGCTCGACGAAGGTGCGGCGCAGGGTGGGCTCGCTGATGTCGGTCAGCTCCTCGAAGCGGAAGCCGGCCGAGCGGAGCATCGGCGGGTAGTCCTCGGCCTGGATCATCGTCATCAGGAACTCCCGCAGATAGCGGTCGACGGCGGCCCGGCCGGAGTCGGGGATCGGCGCGCGCTCGAAGAAGTCGGTGAGCACCAGCCGTCCGCCCGGGCGCAGCACCCGGGCGACCTGCTCCAGCACATGGGCGCGGTCCGGCATGTGGATGATCGACTCCAGCGCGATCACCGCGTCGAAGGAGGCCTCGGCGAACGGCAGGTCCATCGCGTCGGCGTGCTCGAAGCGGGCCCGGTCGGCCACGCCGAGGGAGGCGGCCAGGGCGTTGGCCCGCTCGACCTGGCGGCCGCTCACCGAGATGCCGGTGACCTGCGCGCCGGTGCGGCGGGCGATCCGGGTGCCGGGGGCGCCGGTGCCGCAGCCGAGGTCGAGGACCCGGGCGCCGTGGCCGATGGCCAGCCGGTCGGTCATCAGGTCGGTCAGCCGGTCGGTCGCCTCGGCGAGCGGGACGGTGCTGTCCGGGGTGTCCCAGTAGCCGAAGTGCAGGCTCTCGCCCAGGGTGGCGCTGCCCAGGTCGGTGTAGCGGTCGTAGAGCCGGCCCACCTCGGCCGGATCGGGGAGGAACGGGAGCGCGGGCTGCTGTGCCATCGGGCGCCTTCCTGGCTGGGGCCGGCCTGGTGCGGGCCGGGACGGGAGAGTGGGGGGGGCGGGTCGGGCGGGTCCTTGGGACGTCCGTCAGGCGAGGCCGAGGTCCTGGTAGACGGCGTCGGCGATCCGGACGATGCGTTCGCGGTGGCGCTCGTGCTCGACCTTGCCGTTCAGGTGGACGGCCACCACCAGGTCGGCGTCCGGGTCGGCGAAGGCGACGGCGGTCCACAGGCCGTCGTGGCCGAAGGACCGGGGCGAGGCGTGGGTGCCGAAGCTGGTGTACGCCGGGCCGAGCGTGCGGCATTCGAGTCGCAGGCCGAAGCCCCAGTCGGCGTTGCCGTAGCGGTCGTGCAGCCCGGTGCGGTGGCGGGCGGTCAGCGCGGCCACCGTGGTGGGCGCGAGGACCCTTCCGCCGGCGGCGGCGCCGTCGGCCAGCAGCATCTCCAGCAGCAGGCCGAGGTCGGCGAGCGGGCCCCGGGTGTTGACCCCGGGCACGCAGCGGGTGGTGGCGCCGCGGGTGGACCAGAACCAGGTGGGCTGCGGGGTGTCGCCGAGGTTGCTGACGTGGATCAGCGGCAGGCGGTCGCCGAACGCGTCGTAGTCCTCCGGGGAGAGGTGGACCCTGGTGCGGTCCATCCCGCAGGGGCGCAGGATCTCCTGCTCGACGTACGCCGGGTAGTCGCGGCCGTCGATCGCGGGCAGCAGCCCGGCCAGCACGTACCAGGCCCACCACTGGCTGTAGTTGATGCCGGGGTCGGCCGGGCGCGGGCCCACGGCGGCGGCGTAGGCGCGGCGGCTGCGCTCCTCGTCGGGGCCGGTGACCACGCCGTGCAGCGGGTCGGCGCCGGTGGGCACCGGGCCGGTGTGGGTGAGCAGTTCCATCGAGGTGATCGCCGACTTGCCCGCGGTGCCGAACTCCGGCAGGTAGTGGGCGACCGGGAGGTAGGGGTCGAAGTCGCCGGCCTCCCAGAGCCGGCCGAGCGCGACCGAGAGCAGCGGTTTGGCGCAGCAGTACCAGAGCGGCGCCGAGCCGGCCGACATGGCGACCCCGGGGCGGGCCAGCCCGAGTCCGACGTCGGCCAGCGGGCGGCCGTGCTGCGAGGCGTAGAACTGGGCGCCGGGCGTGGAGGCGCCGACCTCGCGGCGCAGCTCCCGCAGGGTGCGCGGCAGGTTCCCGGCGGCCCGGTCGAGCGCGTCGGCGTCGGCGTCCGAGTCGGCGGGGGCGCCGGGCGAGGCGGGCTCCGCGCCGGTGGCGCGGACGGCGCCGGGCGGCGGGGCCGCGGTGCCGTCGCGCAGCGCGGCGGCGTGGCCGGACCGGTCGCGCTCCAGGGCGGCGTCGACGAAGAACAGCAGGCTGAAGTTGCCGAGGACGGTGACGTCGCCGCGTTCCAGGATCTCGGCGCGGGCCCGGGCCGGGCCGAGCAGCAGGGTGTAGGCGGCGGCGTACGGCAGGTCGATCAGCAGGCCCGGCGGGTCCCCGGCGGCGGCGGTGACCGCGAGGCGGCCGCCGGCCAGGTCGACCAGGACGTCGGCGGCCGCGGCGGTGCCGGGCGGCGGGTCGGTGACCCGCAGCCGCAGGCCGACGGTGCTGCGCGGGGCGGGGTCGGGGGCGGCGAGCCGGCCGGCGGTGCCGGCCAGCCAGTCCGCGGAGAGGAAGGCGGGGGTGGACGGCACCGGCTCACCCCTCGCCGACGGGGACGGGGACGGGCGCGGGCACGGCCGGGCCGGGCACCGCGGGGGCGACCTCCGCGGCGAACCGGCGCAGGCCGGCCGTCCCGGGGTAGTCGCGGAACCAGAGCAGGAACTCCCCCACCCCGGCCTCGGTGTAGCGGGTGGCCCGCTCGACCAGCTGCTCCGGCGTCCCGTACAGGCTGCGGCGGGCCAGCAGGTCCGGGTGGTGGCTCCAGAACACCACGATGTGCGGGGTGGAGAGCCAGCGGTCGCGCTCCACCCGGTCCTCGAAGACCCGGCTCTCGGCGGCCAGCGCGTGCCGCACCCCGGCCGGGTCCAGGCCGAGCCGCTCACGGCGGCGGCCGTACTCCGGGATCGCGGCGGCGAGGTCGCCGGGCTCGCCCTGCCACTGGACGACGGCGCACTCGCGCACGGCGGCCTCGGGCAGCCGGGCGGCGGCCCCGGGCACGGCGGCGTCCACCCGGACGGCCAGCGGGAGCCGCGGCTGGGCGGGGACCGGTACCGCGTGCGCCCCGGCGAGCGGGACGGCGGGGCCGGGCGCGTCGGTGCGGGCGCCGGACCACAGGGCGCGCAGCGCCGCGATGGTCTCGGCGAGCACGGCGTCGGTGCCGTCGCCGTCGGGGGTGTCGGTCGCGGCGGTCAGCGCCGAACCGGGCACGGTGCCGGCCGCGACGTGCTCGGGCAGCGCCCCGGCGGTGGTCAGGCCGAGCGAGAGCCGGCCGCCGGAGATGATGTCGGCGCAGGCCGCCTGCTTGGCGAGGACCACCGCGTTGCGGTGCGGCGGGGCCGCGGCGAGCAGGCCGAGGTCGATGCCGGGCACGGTCGCCGCGAGCGCGCCGAGGGCCGTCCACGCCTCGACCACCGGCTGCGGCTCGCGGCGCGGCAGGGTGTCGGTGCGGTCCTCCAGCCAGAACGCGTGGTACCCGCAGTCCCGGGCCAGCGCGGCGGTGTCGGCGACGGTCCGCCAGGCCTCGGCGCCGCCCAGGCCGGCCAGTTCGAGGCCGGTGCCCTGCGGGGCCGCGACGCTCCAGCGCGGCCCGTCGGCCGCTGCGGCGCTCACCGGGTGCCCCCGGGCACCAGGGCCAGCAGTTCGGTCGGCTTGGCGAGGACGAAGTCCGGCTTCTCGGCGAGGAGTTGGTCGGTCTCGGTCTCGCCCCACAGGGCCGCCGCGGTGGCCGTCCCGGCGGCCCGCCCGCTCTGGATGTCGATCACCGCGTCGCCCACCATCACGGCGTCCGCGGGTTCGGCGCCGAGCCGGCGAAGCCCCTCGCGGACGATGTCGGGAGCGGGCTTGGGCCGGTCCACCTCGTCACTGCCGACCACGGCGTCCAGCAGCGGCAGCAGGCCGACCACGTCCAGGACGGCGCGCGCCCGGTCGCCGGACTTGCCGGTGGCGATCGCGGTGCGGACCCCGGCCTCGCGCAGCCGCGCGAGCAGCAGCGGCACGTCCGGATACACCTGGACCTCGTGGATCAGCCGGTGGCTGGCCTCGACGAAGGGCCGTTCCATCGCCCCGGGCAGGCCCATCAGCCGCATGATGTCGGGGAAGTAGCGCCCCTGGTGGGTGCGGTACTCCTCGAACGGCGGCTCGCCGTCGCCGACCACCTCGCGGTAGGCGACGGCGAACGCCTGCCGCATCACGCCGAAGCTGTCGATGAGCACGCCGTCCAGGTCGAAGACCACTGTGGGGAACGCGTGGTGCGCCGTCATCTGCTCCCGCTTCCTGGGTGGTTGGGCCGTGCGGACCGGACGGGCGGCCCGCGCGGCGGCGTCGGTGCGGCAGGCGGTGCGCGGCGCCGTCAGCGCGCGGCGAGGACGTCCGCGAAGACCTCGGCGAGCCGGTCGAGGACGGGGGTGTCGGCGAGCAGCACCCGGTGGTGCAGCCAGAGGCAGTCGTTGCCGACCTCCTCGGAGACCGGGCAGCGCTTGGCGATCTCGTCGACGTCGCCGATGGCCGGGCCCTGGAAGTAGCCGGCGGTGCGGTAGACCGGCGGGAAGGCCACGAACGCCGGGATGCCGTGCGCGATCAGCGCGTCCACCACGGCGAGCCGGCGCTCCTGGGTGATGCCGGGCAGCCGGACCATCGCCATGTAGTGCGAGTTGCGGTCGCAGCGTTCGTCGCGGCCCTGCGGGACGACGCCGGGGATCTGACCGAGCAGCGCGTCCAGGTGCCGCGAGCGCTCCTCGCGCAGCGCCACCTGGGCCTCCAGCCGGGTGAGCTGGCCGCGCAGCACGGTGGCGGAGAACTCGTTCATGCGGAAGTTGGAGCCCTGGGTGAGGTGGGCGTAGAGCCGGTCGCCCGGCGGGCGGCCGCAGCCGTGCCGCAGGTACGCGTCGTGGTGGGTCTCGTCGTCCGGCAGCAGGACGGCCCCGCCCTCGCCGGCCGTCATCAGCTTGCCGTTCTGGAAGCTGAAGGCGGCGATCGTGCCGAACTCGCCGACCCGGCGGCCGCGCCAGCGGGCCGAGTGGGCGTGCGCCGCGTCCTGGAGGATCGCCACCCCGGCGGTCTCGGCGAGGTCCGCCAGGGCGTCCATGTCGGCGATCTGGCCCGCCATGTGGACCGGCATCACCGCCTTGGTGCGCGGGGTGACCAGCCGGGCGGCGGCCTCGACGTCGAGACAGTAGGTGTCGGGGCGGATGTCGCAGGGCACCGGCACGGCACCGACCCGCTGGACGGCCAGCGAGGAGGCGATGAAGGTGAAGGCCGGGACGATCACCTCGTCGCCCGGACCGACGCCCAGCACCGACAGGGCCAGCTCCAGCGCGTGGGTGCCGTTGGTGGTCGCGATGGCCCGGTGGGCGCCGTGCAACTCGGCGAACTCCCGCTCGAAGCTGTCGACTTCACTGCCCCCGTTGCGCCACCAGCCCTCCTGCTCCAGGACGCGCAGCAGTCCTTCGCGCTCCTCGGTGCCGTGCTGCGGCCAAACGGGGAAGGTCAGGAACGGCTGGACCGGAATCGATGACATGGATCGGGCCTCTCGGTCGTGTGCGGCATGGGGGCAGGCCGCCGCACCGGGGGCGGCCCTGCTGCAACCGGTCGATCCGTCGGGCGCAGCCGCCGGGTACGGGATGTGGCGCGACCCGTCGGACTGCCGCTCGGACGTGGGCGTGGCCGCCGGTCGGGAACCTGGGACCGGCCTGCCTCGGGCGTACTGCTCCGTGGGAAAAACGGCCGGCAGGGAGGGGCGGAAAGACCGTTCGCTCAGCCACGCAAATCATGTCCAGCTCGGCCCGAACACGTCAACACCGTGTCCGCGCCCGGGTCGGGGCGTCTTCGGCACCGTCGGTTTCACGCCACTCGCGGACGCGGCGGCGTACGACCGGAACGCCGCTGCGCAGAAGCGTCCGCGCTCCGTTCGCCGCCGCTCGTTTCGGCCGTGGGGGAGCGCGGTAAATGGCCAGAAGCACATGCCCGGCACACAAAAGTCGGTCCCGCACAGTGGTACGCCGCCGGGAAATGAACCATGCTCAGGAGCGCGCCGTTCCGCACATCCCGTCCGGCCCCGGCTGCCCCGCCCGCCAGATCACCGGGCCCACTCACGGGAATTTTCGATCATTTCCGATCGCACGGATCATCAATATCGATCATTCGAACGCGCTGGCGATCCTCCGTGATCTCCGGCGATTCCGGTGATCTTTCCGGCCGTCCCCGCCCACCGCCCCTCGAAAGGAATGCCCGCCCGTGGAAGAGATCAAGGCCCGACTGCGCAAAGTCCTCGTGGACTCGCTCGAACTCTCCCTCGCCCCGTCCGAGATCCCGGACCGCGGGCTCGTCGAGGCGCTCGGACTCGATTCGATCAACACCATCGAGTTCCTGATCTGGGTGGAGAGCGAATTCGGCGTCGAGATCGCCGACGAGGACCTCTCGATCAAGCTGATCGACGACCTCGACCTGCTCGCGGAGTACGTCCACGGCCGGACGGCCGGTGCCGGCGCCGGCTCCGGCGCCCCGGCCGCCTGACCCCGGGAAGGCGGCAGACATGGCAGAGCGCGCCCTCGCCATCGGGCTCGACGGCATGCCCCGCACCCTGCTCGCCGAGCTCGCCGCCGACGGGGTCATGCCCCGCCTCGGCGCCCTGCTCGCCGAGGGGTACTGCGCCCCGCTGCGCGCCCCCGTCCCGGAGATCAGCTCCACCTCCTGGGCCACCTTCCTGACCGGGACCAACCCCGCCCGGCACGGCATCTTCGGCTTCACCGACCTCGTCCCCGACGAGGGCTACCGGATCTGCTTCCCCAACCTCCTGCACCTGCGCGAACCCGCCCTCTGGGCCCTCGCCTCCGCGGCCGGGCGGCGCACCGTCTGCCTCAACGTGCCCGGCACCTACCCCGCCCCCGCGGTCGACGGCGTGGTGGTCTCCGGGTTCGTCGCCCCGCGGATCGAGAACGCCGTCACCCCCGACCGCCTGCTGCCCGAACTGCGGCGCTTCAAGTACGAACTGGACGTCGAGGTCGGCGACGTCGCGGGCGACCCGCCCGGCTTCCTGGCCCGCGCCGAACGCGCCCTGCGGGCCCGCACCGACGCCATGGTGCACGTCCTCACCCAGGAGCCCTGGGACCTCGGCATCGCCGTCCTCACCGAGACCGACCGGGTCCACCACTTCCTCTGGCGGGCCGTCGCCGACCCCGCCGATCCGCTGCACGGCGCGGTCCTCGACTTCTACCGGCTGGTCGACGAGTGCGCCGGCCGGCTCGCCGACCTCTGCCGGCCCGAGGACGAGCTCTTCCTGGTCAGCGACCACGGATTCGGCCCCGTCGACCGGCAGTTCTACCTCAACGCCTGGCTCCGGGAGGCCGGCCACCTCGCCGACCCGGAGACCACCGGCCGGCTCGTCGACCTCGACGACCGCAGCCACGCCTTCGCGCTCGACCCGGCCCGGATCTACCTCCACCGCAAGCACCGTTTCCCCCGCGGCGGCCTCACCGACGCCGAGGCCGACGCGCTCGCCGAGGAGATCGCCGACGAGTTGCTGCGGCTGCGCGGCGACGGCACCCGGGTCGGCACCGACGTGGACGGTCCGCTGCTGGTCAGCGCCGTCCACCGGCCCGCCGAGCTGTACCACGGCCCGCTGCTCGACCACGCCGCGGACCTGCTCGCCCTGCCCGCCCCGGGGGTCCAGCTGCGCGGCGCCTTCGGCGGCGCGGCGCCGCTGCGCAGCGACACGCTCACCGGCACCCACACCCGCGAGAACGCGCTGTTCTACCGCCGCGGCGCCACCGCGCCGCCCGCCGGGCCGGACGGACCGGCCTCGCTGGACATGCTCGACGTCGCCCCGACCCTGCTCGCCGCCGTGGGCGTCCACCCGCTGGGCCTCGACGGCACGGTCGCCCTCGGCGCGGGCGGCGGGGGTGGCCGGTGAGCGAACTCCTGCTGCTCAACGGCCCCAACCTCGGCACCCTCGGCACCCGGCAACCGGAGATCTACGGCACCACGACGCTGGCCGAGATCGAGGCCGCCGTCGCCGAGGAGGCCGCCGGCCGCGGCTGGAAGGTCGTCTCCGCCCAGCACAACGGCGAGGGCGAGCTGATCGACGTCCTCCAGCGGCACGGCCACGTCGCCGGCGCCGTGGTCAACCCGGGCGCCCTGATGATCGCCGGCTGGGGGCTCCGCGACGCGCTCGCCGACTTCGCCCCGCCCTGGATCGAGGTGCACCTGTCCAACGTCTGGGCGCGCGAGGGCTTCCGCCACAGCTCGGTGACGGCCCCGCTGGCCGCGGGCGTGGTGATGGGCCTGGGTGCGCTCGGCTACCGGCTCGCCGCCCGCTCGCTCACCCTGCTGGTGCCCGACGACCGCCCCTGACCGCCCCCGACCAGACTTGACCGCACTTGACCGCACCTGAGCCCATCGCCCCATCGCCCCGAGGGAGGACCCAGATGCCACACCCCGGCCGGGTGGCCGTGATCGGACTCGACTCGGCGACCCCGCAGTTGCTGTTCGACCGGTTCGCCGACGACATGCCCGTGCTCACCGCCCTGCGCCGGCGCTCCCTCTGGGGCCCGATGCGCAGCGTCGACCCGCCCATCACCATGCCCGCCTGGTCCTGCATGATGTCCGGCCGCACCCCGGGCGAGCTGGGCGTCTACGGCTTCCGCGACCGCGCCGCGCACGACTACGGGCCGCTGGCCTTCGCCACCTCGCACAGCATCAAGGCGCCGCGGATCTGGGACGAGATGACCGCGGCCGGCCGCGACAGCGTCGTGCTCGGGGTCCCCGGGACGTACCCGACCACCCCGATCCGGGGCGCCATGGTGTCCTGCTTCCTCGCGCCGTCCACGAAGGCCCAGTACACCTCTCCCCCGGACCTGCGCGACGAGATCGAGAAGCTCACCGGCGGCTACGCGCTGGACGTGGAGAACTTCCGCTCGCCCGAACTCGCCCGGGTCTCCCAGCAGATCTTCGACCTGAGCGAGCAGCGCTTCCAGGTCGCCCGGCACCTGGCCACCACCCAGGACTGGGAGTTCCTGTCGTTCGTCGACATGGGGCCGGACCGGCTGCACCACGGCTTCTGGAAGTACTGCGACCCGGAGCACCCCCGGCACGAGCCGGGCAACCCGTACGTGAACCTCTTCCGCGACTACTACCGGGCGCTGGACCGGCACATCGGCGAGTTCCTGGCCTGCCTGCCGGAGAACACCACCGTCATGGTGGTCTCCGACCACGGCGCCCAGCCGATGGTCGGCGGGCTGTTCATCAACGAGTGGCTGCGCCGGGAGGGCCTGCTCGTGCTCGCCGAGGAGCCGGCCGGGCCCACCCCGATGAGCAAGGCGAAGGTGGACTGGAAGCGCACCACCGCCTGGGCCGAGGGCGGCTACTACGGCCGGATCTTCCTCAACGTCGAGGGCCGCGAGCCGCACGGCACGGTGCCCGCCGGGGAGTACCAGGACACCCTGGAGCGGATCGCCACCGCGCTGGAACGGCTCCCCGACGACGCCGGGCAGCCGATGGGCACCCGGGCGCTGCGGCCCGACCAGCTCTACCCGGAGGTCAACGGCATCGCCCCGGACCTGCTGGTCTACGTGGGCAACCTGCGGTGGCGGGCGCTCGCCACGCTGGGCATGGGCCAGGGGCTGTACACCACGGAGAACGACACCGGCCCGGACCACGCCAACCACGGGGACACCGGGGTCTTCCTGCTGGACTCCCCCGGCGTCACCCCGGGCCGGGCGGAGGGCCTGTCCCTCTACGACGTCGCGCCCGCGCTGCGCGAGCTGCTCGGCCTCCCCGGCGGCCGGCTGCCGCACTGAGCGCGCGGCGGCGGGCCCGGCGGACCGCATCGGTCCGCCGGGCCCGCGTCACTCCCCGTCGGCGGTGCGCCGGGCCAGCAGGAGGGCGCCGTGCAGGGACGCCCGGGCGCCGCAGCGGGCCCGGCGGACGGCCGGCGGGGCGACCCCGGGCCGGGCCAGCCGGCGGGCCTCCCGCCGCACCCGCGCGACCAGCCCCGGCACCCCGTGCCCGAACCCGCCGCCGAGGCGCACCTCGGCGCACTGCAGCAGCTCGCCGAGGTTGACCACCGCCACCGCCAGGGCGGCCGCCGTCTCCTCCAGCGGTCCGACCGCCCAGGCCCGGCCCTGTGCCAGCCCGGCCCGGAAGTCCGCGGCGCCGACCGGCCCGCCCCGGGCCGCGGCGGCCCGGGCCAGCGTCGCCGACCCGGAGGCCACCGCCTGGAGGCAGCCGGAGCGCCCGCAGACGCAGCCGGCGCCGCCGGGGTCGACCACCAGGTGGCCGATCTCGGCGGCGCCGCCGTACGGGCCGGTGTGCAGCCGGCCGCCGAGCACCAGCCCGCCGCCGACGCCCGTCCCCAGGCCCAGGTAGGCCAGGTCGCGGACGCCGCCGCGGTCCGCCTCGGCGAGCGCGGCGAGGTTGCCGTCGTCCTCGTACCGGACCGGGACGCCCGGCAGGATCCGCTCCAGCACGGTGTCCAGCCGCAGCCCGGTCCAGGAGGGCCGGGAGGGCCAGGTGGTGAGCCGGCCGTCCCGGACGGTGGCCGGCAGCGCCAGGCCTGCCGCCCGGACGCCGCCGGGGCCCTGCGGTCCGGCGATCCGGGCGACCGCCGCGGCGAGCGCCGCCAGATCGGCCTCCCGGTCCGCCTCCCGGTCCGCTTTGCGCCCGCCCGCCCGGCCGGTCCGGTGCGGCCAGTCGAAGCGGGCGTGCACCGGCCCGCGCAGGCCCGGGCGCTCCAGGACCAGGGCGGTCTTGGTGCCGCCGATGTCGATCCCCAGCAGTGTCACGGACCGGGCCTCCCCGGGGAGTTCGGTGACGTTACGGAGTCCTACAGCACGCTGTAGAGGTCGACGGCGTTGCCGTCGGGGTCGAGGACGATCGCGTAGTGCTGGCCCCAGACGGCGTCCCAGGGCTCCTTGTGGCCCACGTAGCCGGCGTCCACCAGCTCCCGGAACTTGGCGTCGACGCCCGCCGCGTCCGGGAACTCGAAGGCGACCGCGAAGCGGTTGCTGCCGGTCGGCGCCTTCCACTCCTCGTCGAAGCTGTGGATGGTCTCGACCGGGTCCCAGGCCAGCCTCAGGCCGCCGGGCAGGACCACCTCGACGTGCGGGGCGGTGTCCGCCTCGGCCGGGATGTCGAGCCCGAGGCGGCGGTAGAACGCCAGGGACTTGGCCAGGTCGTCGGCGACGATCGCGAACAGGGTCAGCTTCGGGACTGCCATGAGCAGTGCTCTCTCTCGGTCGGTTGTCGTGCGGGGGGATGCGTCCGGTCCGGCTCAGCCGCGCTGCAGCGTGAGCCGGTCGCGGGCCGCCTTGGGCATGCCGGCGACCACGCGGTCCCAGGAGTGCTCCACCATCTCCTGCACTTCGGGGGTCGGGACGGTGGAGTCGAGGACGACCGTGTTCCAGTGGCGCTTGTTGACGTGGTACCCGGGCCCCACGGCCGGGTACTGGTCGCGCAGGTGGAGCGCGAGGTCCGGTTCGCACTTGAGGGTGACCTGGGCCGACTGGTCCGGCGTCTCGTCCTGGAGGATGGCGAAAACCTTGCCCTCCACCTTGAACACCGTCGCGCCGGGGCCGAACGCCTCGTCGTCGGTGGTGCCCGGCAGTTCCAGTGCGAAGTCGGACAGCTCTTGCGGAGTCATTGCCCCATCCTTCCGTCTTCCTCAGAGAGTTGGGGCCCCAGTGGCACCAGGGGACGGGTCCAGCCTAGGCCGTGTGCGCAGTCCTCACCGCCACGACACAGGGCCGGACGGGGAGATGTCCGAAATCAGCCTGTCGTCCGTGCAGGCCGGTCGGCCGGTTCACCCAGCACCCGCCCCGTCCGCCCCCGCGTCCCCGTCCAGCCGCTCGGTGGGGATCGACACCGGGGCCCACACCCCGGCATGGCTGACCACCTTGGTGAAACGCGCTGACAGCCGGTGGAACAGCGCCCCGGGCCGGCCGTCCGGCGGGACGTCCCGGGCGTCCAGGCCGCCCCAGTCGTTCAGCGCCCGGACCAGCAGCGGGTCCACCGGCACCCACACCCCGTCGACCAGGAACTCCGCCCAGCAGTGCGGGGTGGAGTACGGCTGGGCCACCAGCACGCCGAAGGAGAACCGGGTCCGCAGACCGCGCCGCTCGCCCTCGGACACCAGCCAGGCGGCCGCCCCGCCGCAGTCCGCCATCCTGGTGCGCCACATGAACGCCTGGTCCCAGCGCACCGCCTCGGGCAGCAGGAAGAACCCGATGTCCCCGACCTCGTGCAGCAACTCCCGTACTTTCGTCGGTAGTTCAGGCCATTCACGGACCGGCCGGACGACCAGCTCGGCCAGCCGGGCGTCCACCGGCCCGCCCTCGGCCGCCCGCCGCCCCCTGGCGGTGAGCACCCCGTACCCGCAGGGTCCGGGGTGCCCGGGCACCGGGCAGCCCGCCACCACCTCCAGCCGGTAGGCGGGGGCGGCCGTCGTCAGCGCCCTGGCCCAGGAGCGCATGGACCGGCTCTGCACCGAGACCAGGCCCAGGTGCAGAGCGGCGTTGCCGAGGTCGTACGCGTCGTGGAGCCGGTCGTCGCCCTCGCCGACGTACGGGACGCCGGCGGCGGTGAGGGCGGCGAGCAGCTCCGGCCGGATCCCGTGCTGGCGGCGGGCGCCGGTCGCGGTGACGGCGAAGCGCCGCTGCCGGTCGGGCAGTTGCCGCAGGCGCCGGACGAGCGCGTCGAGGGCGGCGGGCTCCGGCACCTGCTGCTGGCGTGCCGGGCTGCCGACGGGGGTCGCCATCGGGGTTCCTCCGGGTCGATGGAAGGTCAGTCGATGTAGCCGAGGGCTTCGAGGCGCGCGGCGACCTCGTTCTGCTCGTCCGCGCTGTACGGGGTCGCCGGGACCGCCGTCCGCTCCAGCTCGCGGAGCACGCCCTCGACGCCGTCCTCGGGGGCCTCGGGGGCCTCGGAGGCCGTCTCCGCCGGGGCGAACGGCGAGAAGCCGGCCAGCCGGGGCAGCACGCCCTCGGCGTACAGCTCCATCGAGCGGATCGCCTCGGGGCCCACGATGTCGCCGAAGACGAACTCCCCGAACAGCGTGTTGAAGCAGCCCTCCCGGGCGGCGGCCTCGATCCGGTCCGCGACCGTGGCCGGGGAGCCGACGAACACCAGGTTGTGGTCCAGCAGGAACTTGAAGTCGTGGCACCCGGCCAGGATGTCGGCGGTGCTGAGCCTGCTGGCCGGCGCGGCCGGGGTGCCGGAGCGCTGCACCGAGCCGTAGCGCAGGGTGTTCACCAGCGCGTCGTGGACCTGCGCCTCGGCCCGGGCCTCCGCCTCGGCGTCGGTCTCGGCGACGTGCACCAGGCTCCAGTAGCCGATGTTCGGCTCCCCCGACCAGCCGGCCTCCCGCCACCAGTCGACGAAGTGCCGGTAGACGGTGGCCGTCGCCGCCCGCGGCACGATCATCGTCGAGGCGGTGTGGCCGCCGATCGAGGCCAGGTAGCGCAGGATGGACCGGTCCCCGGTGGGGATCCACAGCGGCGGGTGCGGGCGCTGCACCGAGCCGAACGACAGCTCGACGTCGCGCAGTTGGTGGACCGGCCCGTCGAAGTCGAACGGCCCGTCCGCCGCGAGGGCGGTGCGCAGCAGGTCGGCGCACTCGCGGTTGAGGACCTTGCGGTTGGCGAAGTCGGCCCCGAACGGCCGGAACGGCTCGTCGCTGACCCCGGAGGCCAGGCCCACCTCCAGCCGGCCGCCGAGCAGTTGGTCGCAGGTGGCGACCTCCTCGACGATGTGCAGCGGGTGGTGCAGCGGCGGCACCCAGCCCATCGGCCCGACCCGGATCCGCTCGGTGCGCAGCGCGGCGCCGGTGGCGAAGGCCACCGGGGAGGACATCCAGCTCTCCCGGGGCGTGCAGTGGTGCTCGACCGAGAAGGCGTAGTCGAAGCCGAGCCGGTCGGCGGCCTCGACCTCCTGCCACAGCTCGTCGTAGCGGGCCCGGACGGTGAGGTTCTCGCGGCCCCAGACGTGGGAGAAGTAGGCGGTTTTCATCAGCGGCTCCTGAGAGGTTCGGGGGTGGCGGCGGGGGCCGGGACGGAGGTGGCGGGGCGGTCGGCCGCCGCGTAGAACAGGTCGACGCAGGAGGCGAGGACGGTGATCTCGGCGAGCGAGTCGCCCGCGCCTGCGGCGCCGCCGGGGCCGCCCCGGGCCCGGCCGAGCCGCCGGGCGAGCTCGTCGACCTGGCGCCGGTACTCGGCGCCGACCGGCTCCTCGGGCAGCGGGACGTCCTCCTCCCGGCCGCGCCGCAGCACGGTGAGCGAGGAGCGGGCCAGGCGGTGCGGGCTGAAGCCGAAGGTGCCGCGCAGCACGGCGACGCCCTCGGTGCCCTCGACGGTGATCACGGTGCTGTCCAGCGGCTGGTGCGAGGCCCAGCGGGACTCCAGGCTCACCGCCACCCCGGTGGCGGTGAGCAGCAGGCCCCGGGCGGTGTCCTCGACGCGTTCGGCGGGCGGGCCGGACGCGTCCCCGGCGGGGCCGGCGGCGCGGGCGCTCCAGTCGGCGGCGCCCTCCGCGCGGCCCAGCCAGTCGCCGGACAGCGTGCCCAGGACCCGGGTGACGGCGGGCCAGCCGAGCAGGTCGAGTCCGACGTCCAGGAGGTGCCAGCCGAGGTCGAGCAGGGCTCCCCCGCCCGCCAGCCGGCGGTCGGTGAACCAGCCGTCGCGCTGCGGGATGCCCGCCGCCCTGGTCCAGTTGAGGCCGAGCGCGCGCAGCTCGCCGAGTTCCGGCAGCAGGGCCGCCAGCGCCCGGACGTCGGCGCGGTGGCGGGCGGCGCTCCAGGCGTGCACCCCCGCGCCCAGGGCGGCGGCGGTGCCCAGCTCGCGGGCCTCGGCGCCGGTCCGGCAGACCGGCTTCTCGACGAACACCGGCACCCCGCGCCGCAGCAGCGCCCCGGCGGCCGGGACGTGCAGGTGGTTGGGCAGCGCGACGACGGCGGCGTCCAGCGGGACGTCCGCGAGATCCTCCGCGCGGGCCGCGACCCGGACCGCGCCGCCGGGCGGCGCGAGGGCGCGGGCGGCCGCCGGGTCGGCGTCCACCACCGCCGCCAGCTCGAAGTCCGGGTGCTCCGCCAGCAGCGGCGCCCAGACCTCGCGGGCCACCCAGCCGGCGCCCAGGACGGCGGTGCGCAGCGGCGCCGGCGGGCGGCTGCGGGGTGCGGTGCTCAAAAGCGCGCACCTCCGTCCACCACGAGGGTGTTGCCGCTGACGTAGGAGGCGCCCGGGGAGAGCAGGAAGGCGACCGCGGCGGCGACCTCCTCGGGCTCGCCGAGCCGCCCGGCGCCGATGAACTGGAGGACGAGGTCGCGCTCCTCCGGCGAGAAGTCCATGACCTCGGCCCGGATCGCGCCCGGCGCCACCACGTTGACGGTGATGCCGTGCTTGCCGACCTCGCCGGCCAGCGAGGCCGCCCACGGCTGGAGGGCGCCCTTGGTGGCGGCGTAGGCGCTGTGGCCGGGCAGGCCGCTGGTGCCGGCCCGCGAGCCGAACAGCACGATGCGGCCGTACTTGGCGCGCATCATCGGCCGCAGGCAGGCCTTGGCGAGGTTCACCGAGCCGGCCAGGTTGACCTGGAGCAGGGTGTCCAGCGCGGCGGCGTCGGTGGCCATCGCGAGCCGGCGGGTGCGCAGCCCGGCCGCGGCGACCAGGCCGTCGATCCGGCCGAAGCGCTCGAGCGCGGCGCCGGCCAGCCTGCCGGGCCCGTCCGGGGCGGCCAGGTCGGCCTGGACCGGGACGAGCGTGCCGCCGGCCGCGGCGACCTCGGCGGCGAGCTTCTGCATCCGTTCCTCGCCGCGGTGGTAGCCGGCGATGACGGTGGCGCCGAGGGCGGCGAGGTGGCGGGCGCAGACCCGCCCGATGTCCCCGGAGGCTCCGGAGACCACGACCACCCGGCCGTGCTGTCCCATGCTGTCCGCGATGCGTGCGGAAGTTTCGCCCATCAGTCGGCCTCCTTCGCGATGACGAGTTGACAGGGGGTGCCCTCGATGGGCAGTCGGCGGACGATGTCGGCGCCCGCCTCCGCCAGCCCCGCGGCGAGCGCGTCGAGGGTGGGCCAGTCGGTGCCGCCGTGGGTCAGCCAGTCCAGGGCGAGTTCGGCGCCCCCGGCGAGGTCCGGCGCGGGGCCCGCGGCGGACGGGGCGGACCGGGCGGCGGGCGGCAGGAAGACGTCGTCCACCAGCAGCCGCCCTCCGGGGCGCAGGAGTTCCAGCAGCTCGCCGAGGCGCGCGCCGGATGCCGGGTCGTGCACGGCGTTGGCCACCACGACCAGGTCGGCCCCGCCGCGCGGCGGGCGCGGTCCCAGGGTGGCCCGGCCCTGCTCGACGGCCGCCCGCACCGCCGGGGCGGGCGGGCCGGCCAGCCGGCCGGCCTGCCAGAGGTGGCCGGTGGCGGCCGGGTCGGCGGCCAGCAGGCGCTCCAGGTAGCGGCCGGGGCCTGCGGTGACCTCCACCAGCCGGGCGCCGGGGCGCGGACGCAGCAGCCGCAGGCCCAGGGCGGTGCGGGCGCGGGCGGCCGGGCCGCTCATGGCTCCCTGGTAGGCGCGGACCAGCGCGGCGTGCCCGGGGTCGTCGGCGGGCCGGGACTCGAAGGCGCGCCCGGCGAGCCCGGTGCGGGCCGCGGCGACCAGCGCCTCGCGGGTCACCAGGTCGCGGGAGAGGAGTTCCTCCAGCTCGACGAAGGCGGTCAGCTCGGCGGCCGGGACGCGCGGCCCCGCCGCGTTCGCGGAGCCGTCCCCGGCCGCGGCGTCGGTCGTGGCATCGAGCAGGCCGAGCGCGGTCGCGGTGTCCAGCAGCAGCTCCAGGGCGCGCGGGTCGCAGTCCGCCGCGGCGCTCAGCTCGGCGAGCCGGACCCCGTCGGCGAGCGCGTCCAGCAGGCCCAGCCGGTGCAGGGCGAAGAGCAGTTCGGCGGCCTTGTAGGCGCGGGCCGCGGCGAGCGCGCGCGGGGTGAGCCGGTAGCGGGGCGCGGCGGCGGCCTTCCCGGCGGCGGTGCGCGGCAGGGCCGCGCGCAGCACGAAGCTGTCCGGGACCTTGTACGGGGCCAGGTGGCGCTCGGCGTAGGAGCGCAGTTCCTTCTCGTCCGGGCCGCCGGAGGCGACCACCACCTCGGCGACGATGCCGTCCTCGCCCTCGTGGGCGCGGCGCCGGGCGCCGACCCGGACCTCCCGCACGCCCTCGTGGCCGCGCAGCACCGCCTCGATCTCCAGCGGGGCGACCCAGCGTCCGCCGCGCCGCACGGCGGTGCCCTCGCGGCCGAGGATGCGCAGCGTGCCCTCGTGGGAGAGCGCGAGGTCCCCGGTGTCGTGCCAGTCGGGCAGCGCCTCGGTGCGGATCCGCAGCAGGCCGGGCCCGTCCCCGGCGTCGGCGCCGGTGGCGCGGTCGACCAGGCGGGCGGTGACCCCGGGCAGCGGGGAGCCGACGCTCAGCGGGGCGAGGCCGGCCGGTCCGGCGAGCACGGCGCCGAGTTCGGTGGAGCCGTAGTTGCGGGCCAGGCCGATCCCGTAGGCCTCCTGGAACAGCGTGTCCAGGGCGGCGTCGACCGGTCCGGCGCCGACCATGGCGATCCGCAGCGCCGGGGCGGGCGGCGGCTCGTCGGGGGCGGCCCGGCGGGCCTTCAGCCGCCGGCGGGTGGCGAGCAGCCGGGCGGTGGCGGGCACCAGGGCCAGGACGGTGGCGCCGGCGGCCAGTTCGCGGCCCGCCTCGCCGAGCGCGGTGGGCGGCACCGGGCGCAGCGAGGCGCCGGTGAGCAGTCCGCCGCAGAGCCAGCCGAGCGCGTAGGCGTGCGAGAGCGGGACCGGCAGCAGCAGGACGTCGCGCCCGGTCAGGCCGACGCCGTCACGGTAGCGGCGGGCCTCGGAGAGCCAGCTCGCCTCGGGGCGCCGGACCAGCTTGGGCGCGCCGGTGGAGCCCGAGGTGGGCAGCAGCACGGCCGGCCCGTCGGCGGCCTTGCGGCCGGGGGTGCCGAGCAGCTTCCCGGTGCCGGGCTCCAGTAGCCGCCCGCCGCCGGCGGCCGCCAGCAGCCGGGCGACCTCGGCGTCGGGGGTGTCCGGGGCGACCGGCAGCGGGCGGGCGCCGGCCGCGAGCAGCGCCAGCAGGTCCACCACCCAGCCGCTGCCGTTGGGCTGACGGAGCACCACGGCCTCGCCCTCGACGCCCTCGGCGGCGAGCGCGTCGGCCGCTGCCCGGGCCCCGGCCAGGAGGCCGCCGGCGGTCAGGCCCGGCAGCACCTCCCGGTCGGGGTCGAGCCGGCCGACGGCGCCGAGCAGCGTCTGCGGGCCGGGCCCGGCCCGGTCAGACATCGGCGCCCGCCAGGTAATCGGCCTTGGCCCGCTCGATCATGCCGCGGATCCGGGGCGGCGCGTAGGTGGGCGCGGCGCACAGCTCGTCGAGGGTGATCTCGTCCTCGAAGTACATCGAGAGGGTGTCCCAGGGGGTGAAGCAGCCGTGGCAGGCGCTCAGCCGGGGCTTCGGCGCGAGCAGGGCCTGGTAGAGGCCGCTGGAGCCGAGCTTGTCGAGGACCGTCTCGGCCTCGTCGGAGAGCACGTTGCCCATGTCGGAGAACCAGATGTTCGGGCAGGGGGTGACCACCCCGTCGCTGAAGGTGGAGACCACCAGCCGGGGCAGGTGGCAGCGGAAGGTCCGGCGGCCCTCGTGGTAGAAGCTCAGCAGCCGGTCGAAGTACGGGCGCGGCGGCAGGATGCCGGCGAACTCGTCGTAGCGGCGCACGAGTTCCTCGATGTGGCCGATCTGGTCGGGCCGCACCTTGAAGGTCTCGGAGTCGGGCCCGCGGACCGGGAACGGGAAGAAGGTCGGCTGGTTCTCGAAGCCGGAGAGCCAGCCGGCGAACTCACTCAGCTCGGTGACGCTGCGGTCGTTGAGGACGCCGTAGATCTCCACCGGCAGGCCGGACTCCAGGATCCGGGCGATGGTGCGGACCACCTTGGTGTGCAGCGACTCGGACTGCACCCGGTAGCTGTTGCCCTGGTAGAGGTGGCTGTCCAGGGAGATCTGCAGGACGACGTTGCCGAACGAGCGCAGCCGGGCCAGCTGCTCGTCGTTGACCAGCACGCCGTTGGTCTGGACGACCAGCACCTCGTACTGGGCGGACTGCTCCTCCAGGAAGTCCATGACGCCGCGGACCAGGAAGATCTCACCGCCGGTCACCTTGAGCAGCGGCAGGTCGAAACGGCCGTGCAGCCGGCCGGCGACGGTGTTGATGCGCCGGCCGAGGTCGGTGGTCGGCGAGTAGTCGTCGCGCTTGGGCGGGTCGAAGATGAGCTTGAGGGAGTGGCCCTCCTTGAGGTTGCTCTGGCCGGTCAGGCAGTAGGTGCAGCTCAGGTTGCAGGAGTCCTCGTTGATGACGAGGTCGTTTCCGATCAGGGGCAGCGGCGTGGACGGCATGGGGGTCTCGGTCCTTTCGCGGGCGGTCGGCGTGACGGGCGCGGTGGTCCGATCGGGCGGGTCAGCCGGGCGGGCCGGGCCGCAGCCAGTGGCGGTCGGCGTACGGGTGCCCGGCGGCGGCGCCGTGGGCCCGGGCCCGGGCCAGCAGCGCGTCGCGCAGCGGGCCGGGCCCGCCGAACAACGCGACGGCCTGGCCGGCGTAGTGCTCGGCGCCCGCCAGCCACCGGTCGAGGTCGGCGGGGGTGAGCGGGTCGCAGCGGGCCACCAGGCCCGCGTGGTCGCGCTGGCGCAACGGGTAGGGGAAGTCCTCGTACCAGGCCGTGCCGGGGGCGGCCAGTTCTTCCACGGCGGCGCGGACCAGGGCGTGGTCCACGTGCCGGCCGGCGGCGAGCGGGGCGTGCAACCGGGTGCCGGGCGGGCACCAGGGGCGCAGGGCCCCGGCGACCGCGGCCGGCAGCGCCGCGTCGTCGGGGTGGGGGCGGCCGAACAGCCGGGGGACGGCGCGGTAGCGCGGGCGCCCGGCGGTGGTGCGCAGGGCGGCGTCGGGCAGGGCGAGGGAGACCCGGGTGACGCCGAGGGCGGCCAGGGCGGCGCGGTCCTCGCGGCGGCGGACGGCGGGTTCGGCGATCCGCCGCCAGCCGTCCGGCCCGTCCGGCCCGTCCGGCCCGTCCTGCCCGTCCGCTCCCTCGGCCGCGTCGGCCGCGTCGGCTCCGTCGAAGACGGTGACGACGGTGACCGGGAGGCCGGCGGCCGTCCAGCGGGCGATCCGGCCGCCGAGCGACCAGACCGCGTCGTCGGGGTGCGGCGAGACGACCAGGTGCCCGGGCGGTGCGCCGCTCACGGCGCACCCGCCGTCACGGCGAGGACGGCCTCGGCGTACCGCTCGGGACTGCCCTCGGGGCCGAGCAGGGCGGTCAGCGCCCGGACCGAGGGCCGGGGGTGCAGTTCGGCGAAGCGCGCGAGGTTGCGGTCGTGCTGCTCCCAGCGGTCCGGCCGGGCGTGGCTGAGGTGCACCCCGAAGGCCTCCGGCACCAGCCGGCGGCGGGCACCCAGATCGTGCAGCCGCAGACCGAGTTCGAGGTCCTCGCAGCCCCAGACCCGGCCGAACTCCTCGTCGAACCCGCCGGACTCCCGCCACAGCTCCCACGGAACGGCGGAGTTGGCGCCGATCAGGCCCAGCCACGGGGCGACGTCCGGCACCGTGCCGGCCGCCATCGCCTCGACGGCCCGCTCCAGCGCGTTGGCCACGGTGCGCCGGCGCGGATTGCGGTCCGGCGGCGCGGCGGGGTCGGCGAGCCCGGCGGCGAGCTCGCGCACCGCCGTCGGCGGGGCGTCCGCCACCTCGCCCAGCAGCCTCACCGCGGTGGGCAGTTCACGCATCCGCCCGTGCAGGAAGCAGCCGGGCGCGACGGCCTCGGCGTAGGCCGCGAGGAAGCCCGGGCCGACGATCACGTCGGCGTCCAGGAACACCAGCCAGTCCGCCCCCTCCGCGGCGGCGGCCCCCGCGTTGCGGGCCGCCGCCCGGCCCCGGCCGGGGCCGGGCACCACATGCAGCGGCAGCCAGTCCCGGGCCTCGCCGAGCAGTCCGGCGAGGCCCTCGGCGCCCGGCCCCGCCGGGTCGTTGTCGTCGACCACGACCACCTGGTGGCCGGGGGCGCCGGTCTGCGCGGCCAGGCAGGCGAGCGTCACCCGCAGCCGCTCGTGGTCGCCCCGGGTGGGGACGACCACGGCCGCCGGTCCGGCCGGTACGGAACGCGTGCGTGGGTGCATCGGGTCGGCCTTCCACGTACGGGGCGACCGGCGCGGCCCGTCGCACGGCGGCCGCCGGGAGACACGGGGCGGACACCGGGCACGCGAACGGGCGCACTGCCGGAATACGGGGGGATCAGTGCGTGAAGATGCGCGGGGAACAGCCGTCGGCGCGTCATTCCCCGGCGAACGGCACGCCCCGAGGCTCTAACGGCGGGCCCGCGAAGTCAACCGGGCGAGCGGAATCACCCCGTACTTTTCGGAAAAGCACCGCCCACCGGAAAAGATCTTCCGGGATCGACCGGCCCGTTGATCACGATTCCGCGCCCCGCGGTAACATCCGGGATGACGGACGATCAATTACCCGGACCGGGGCGGAGAAAGATCGCCGGAATTCGGCCATCCTGCCGTGTACCAATATCTCCGCGAAATGCGTAGTGTTACGGTCGGCCCTGGACCGCCGGTGACCGGCGCACGCCGTGCGCCGGTGGAGACCGGCCCCCCACCACCGCACTCCCTCCGGAGGATCCCCGGGCGACGCGACGTCCCGGACCCGGAACGCAGGTGCTGTCCACTCTGGAGGCAAACCCTGTGCCACCCACGCCCCGTGCCCTCGTCATCGGTATCGACGGGGGAACCTTCGACGTCATCGACCCGCTGATCGCGCGGGGCCTGCTCCCGAACCTGGCGGGACTGCTCCGCTCCTCCGCCGTCGCCCGGACCACCACCACCTGGCCCGCGCACACCGCGCCGGGCTGGAGCACCTTCGTGACGGCGGGCCGGCCCGGCAAGCACGGCATCTACCAGTTCTACGACACCCAGGCGCCCGACTACCGGGCCCGGGTCACCCAGGCCGGCGACCTCGGCCGCTCCTCGGCCTGGGACTGGCTGGCCGCCCAGGAGTACACCCTGGGCCTGATCAACATCCCCATGTCGCACCCGCCCGCCGACCTGCCCGGCTACCAGATCAGCTGGCCGCTGGAGCGGACCCTGCGGCACTGCCGGCCGGACTCGCTGCTGCGCGAACTCGCCGCCGCCAAGGCCCACTTCCAGTCCGACCTGGCCACCATGTTCCGCGGTGACATGGGCTACCTGGAGCAGGCCGAGCACAATGTCGAGGCCCGGGTCCGCTCGGTGCGCCACCTGATGACCACCCGGCCCGCCGACGTGGTGATGGTCGTGCTGACCGAGGCCGACCGGGTCGGCCACCACTACTGGCACTTCGAGGACCAAACCCACCCCCGGCACGAGCCCGCCCCGGCCGGCAGCGGCTGGGAACTCGCCAACACCCGGGTCTACCGGGCGATCGACACCGCCGTCGGCGAACTGCTCGCCCTCGTCGACGAGGACACCGCGGTCACCGTGGTCTCCGACCACGGCCTCGGCCAGGGCCGGTACGGCCTCGCCGTCCACCGGATCCTGGAGGAGGCCGGCCTGCTCGCCACCGAGCCGGGCGAGGCGCCCGCCGACGGCGCCGCGAGCTGGTTCGCCTCCGGCGGCCGCCGGATCGACTTCGCCCGCACCGCCGTCTACATGCCCGTCCCCGGAAGTTACGGCCTCAACCTCAACCTCCGGGCCCGGCAGCTGCGGGGCACCGTCGCCCCGCGCGACCGGGACCGGGTGAGCGCCGAGGTGGCCGGGCTGTTCGAGGGCCTCAAGGGCCCCACCGGCGACCCGGTGTTCCGGGCCGTCCTGCCCAGCGCCGAGGCCTACCCCGGCCCGCTGCGCGGACGCGCCCCCGACCTGCTCCTCCTGCCCGCCGACGAGTCCGTGCTGCCCGTCAGCGACCTCACCGGCGACCTCTGGCAGCCCAGCGCCCAGACCGGCCTCCACCGGCACGAGGGCATCTGGGCGCACCGCTCGCCGCGCACCCGCCCCGGCCGGCTCGCCGGGACCGTCCCGCTCGCCGACACCCTGCCCACCCTGCTCACCGACCTGGGCGCCGCCTGGCCCGACGACGTCGACGGCCGCCCGCGCACCGAGGTCTTCACCGAGGACGTGCCCGTCCCCCGGCCCGATCCCCGGCTGACGGCCCGCACCGCCACGGCACAGCCCTCCGACGCGGCCGATCGCGCCGCCGAGGAGGAGGACGACTACACCAGCAGCCGGCTCCGCGAGATGGGTTACCTCTGAGCGACCGGCCACCACACCGACGGAGGAATGAGCGTCATGCAGGACACGCAGGACACCAAGGCCCGGCTGCGCAAGGTGCTCGTCGACTCGCTGGAGCTGTCCATCGCCCCCGCGGACATCCCCGACCGCGGGCTCGTGGAGGCGCTGGGGCTCGACTCCATCAACACCATCGAGTTCCTCATCTGGGTGGAGAGCGAGTTCGGCGTCGAGATCGCCGACGAGGACCTGTCGATCAAGCTGATCGACGACCTGGACCTGCTCGCCGAGTACGTCGACAGCCGGATCCGCGGCGACCGGACCACCGCCGGCACCGCGGCCTGACCAGGAGCTCCCGATGCCTCAGCCCGTCGACATCGACATCAGCCCCGCACCGACGCGCCGGAAGCCCGGCGAGTTCACCATCGCCCTCGACCCGAGGATCACCGACCCGGGGCGCTTCCGGGTCAGCTTCCTGATCCTGCTCGACGGCGACCTCGTGATGTCCCCCGAGCACCTCGGGGTCGCCTACATGACCAGCGTGCTGCGCAGCGTCGGATTCACCGCCGAGATCCGCGAGGTCGAGCACGGCGCGGACCCCCACGCCGCCGTCGTCGAGCACCTGCGCGAGTACCGGCCCGACCTGGTCTGCTTCACCCTGATGAGCCTCAACCTGACCAGCTGCGTCAGCCTCTGCCAGGAGATCCGGCAGGCCCTGCCGGACGTCCCGATCGCCTGCGGCGGGCCGGCCGGCACCTTCGCCGGGCTCGACGTGCTGCGCAACAACCCCTACACCGACGTGGTCGCCGTCGGCGAGGGCGAGCCCACCATCCTCGACCTGGTCCAGCGGCTCTACCTCGCCGAACCGCTCACCGACTGCCCCGGCGTCTGCTACCGGGACGCCGACGGCGGGCTCCACCAGAACCCGGCCCGGCCGCTCATCCACGACCTGGAGGTGCTGCCCTTCCCGGCCCGCGACCAGCTCAGCCAGCACGGCGACAAGCTGGAGTACGTCCGGGTCAGCACCAGCCGCGGCTGCGTCGCCAACTGCGCCTTCTGCTCGGCCCCGCACCTCAAGAACCGGGTGCAGGCCGGCAAGGCCTGGCGCGGGCGCGGACCGGAGCAGATCGTCGAGGAGGTGGCGCAGATCGTCGAGCGCCACCAGTTCCGCACCATCGACTTCGTCGACTCCACCTTCGAGGACCCGGACGGCGGGCGGGTCGGCAAGAAGCGGGCCGCGGCCATCGCCCAGGGCCTGCTCGACCGCGATCTCGACATCTACTACAACGTCTGCATGCGCGCCGAGAACTGGCGCGACACCCCCGAGGACCACGCCCTGCTCGACCTGCTCACCGCCTCCGGGCTGGAGAAGGTCAACGTCGGCATCGAGGCCGGCACCGCCGAGGAGCTGCTGCTCTGGGAGAAGCGGGCGACCGTCGAGGACAACGTCACCATCATCCGGATGCTCCGCGAGCACGGCATCTACCTGGCGATGGGCTTCATCCCGTTCCACCCCTACGCCACCGTCGACACCCTGGTCGCCAACGCGAAGTTCCTGCGCGACAACGCCGGGCACAACCTGCGCCGGATGACCGAGCGGCTGGAGATCTACCCGGGCACCGCGATCGTCCGCCGGATCGAGGGCGAGGGCCTGCTCTGGGACACCTACCACGAGACCCTCGACCCGTACGGCTACGACTTCGCCGACGAGCGGGTCGGCAAGCTGGCCAAGCACTTCGCCCGGCTCTACAACAACGACGACTACCACCGGAACGGCGTCATCACCGACCAGTCGGCGGTCTTCGAGTTCGAGACCTACAACGTGGTGATGCAGACCTTCATCTCCCGGCTGCACCGGCGGTTCGGCAAGCTGCCCGGCGTCGACGAGGTGATGGAGGGCTTCAAGGCCACCGTGCACGCGGTCCGCCAGGAGATGGGCCAGTTCAACTACACCTTCTTCATGTCCAACCTGGAGGCCGTGATGAACGACTCCCTGGACCTGGACAAGCAGGACCGCCAGGTCGTGGAGGTCGAGGAGTACTTCCGCGCCCGCCTCGACCAGCTCCGCTCCGAGCAGCTGCGGGTCGGCAAGCGGCTCACCCGGCTCGGCGCCCGGGTCATGGAGATCAGCTCCACCCTGCCGAACTTCGGCCCGGGCGGGCTGCCGCGCAGCTACAGCGGCGAGGGCAGCGGTGCCACCTGGTGATCCCGGCGCCACCGGCCGGATCGCGGTGTGCAGCCTCAGCAGCCGGGAGCTCCTGGAACCGCTCTCGGCGCTGCCGGACGTCGCCATCGCCGGGACGCTGATGACCGCCAACCTCGGCATCGAGCAGCTGGTGCGCACCATCGCGCACCGGCCCTCGATCCGCGGCCTGGTCGTCTGCGGACGGGACTCGCCGCGGTTCCTGGCCGGGCAGAGCCTGGTCGCGCTGTTCCGCGAGGGGCTCGACGCCGAGCGGCGCCGGATCCGCGGCGCGGCCGGCTACCTGCCGGTGCTGCGCACGGTGGCGCTGCGGGAGGTGGAGCAGGTGCGCGCCCGGGTCGAGCTGGTCGACGCCCGCGGCGAGTGCGATCCGGCGGTGCTGCGCCGGGTGGTCGCCGAGCTGTCCGCCCGGACCGCCGCCGCACCGGACCGTCCCGGGAGCCCGGGGTGGTCCGGTGCGGCGGCGGGCGGGGAGGAGGGCCGGCGTCCGGTGTTCCGCCGGCTGCGCCCGGGCGGGCGCCGGGTGGGCATCAGCCGGTCGCTGGACGGCTTCGTGGTCATCGGCCTGGACCGGGCCGCCCACCGGATCGTCCTGCGGCACTACGACAACGACCTGACGCCCCGGCACGAGATGACCGGCGTCCGCGCCGAGTCGATGCTGCTGGGCCTGCTGTCCGCCGGCGTCGTCGCCGAGCCGTCCCACGCGGGATACCTCGGCGGCGAACTGGCCAAGGCCGAGACCGCCCTGCGGCTCGGCCTGCCCTACGTCCAGGACCTGCCGCTGCGCGCCCCGGGGCGGGCCGGCCGGTCCGCGACGGCCCGCCGAAGCGAACGAGAGGACGCCCCGACCATGGGTGACGCGACGCCGAGCCCCTACAGCCTCCCGGAGTTCCTCTCGGCCCTGGTGGCCGGGCTCGGGGTGGAGGGGGTCGAGCTGGACCCGGAGGTGCCGCTGGGCACCCAGCTGCTGGTGGACTCGACCCGGCTGATCGAGCTGGCCATCGTGCTGGAGGAGGAGCTGGGGCTGGACCTGCCGCCCGACCTCAACCTGCGCCGCGCCAGCCCGCTGGACCTCTACGGCGCCCTCACCGGCTGACGGCCCGGGCGGGCGGCGGACCGATGGGTCCGCCGCCCGCCCGGGCCGTCGCCCGTCGCGCGCCGCCGCTCAGGCGGGCCAGACGTGCAGCTCCTCCTTGACCGTCCGGGCCGTCTCGGCGGCCTCGGCCGGCCCGGACCAGCCGTCCGGTCCCAGCAGCCGGAGCGTGAAGGCCTCCGGCGCCGTCCGCCGCCAGGCCGCCGCCCCGGCGCCCGCCCCCGCGCCGCCGCGCACCAGCACCACGACCGGGCAGGGCAGCGGCCCGGCGGCGAGGTCGGCCGCCGCGGGCGGGGCGGTGTCCGGCGCCGGGCAGAGCACCAGCGCGGCCGGCGCGCGGCCCGCCCCGGCGGCGGCCCGCACCGCGCGGACGGCGTCCGCCAGCCCGGCCGCGCCGCCCGGTCCCGGGGCCGCCACCGCGAGCAGCGCCCAGGGCAGTCCCGGCCACCGCCCGGCGCCCGCCGCGGCCGGGTCCGGGCCGGCCGGCTCGACCGCCAGCTCCGGCCCCAGCGCCGCCGTCAGCGGCCCCTCGGCGGCACCCGCCGGGTCCGCCAGCACCAGCCGCAGCACCGGCCGCTCCGGCGGGGCCTGGAGGAAGCGGGCCGGGTCGTCCCCGGCGGCCGTGCTCATTCCAGACCGTCCGCGAGGCCGAGCGAGAAGTAGTTCTCGAAGCCGAGCAGCCGCTTCATGGCGGGCGTGCTGCGCCCGACCACCTCCGGGCTGAGCCCCAGGTGGAAGTTCTGCTGCTGGCGGACGTAGCCCCGGCAGTAGTAGTTGAGGATGCCGTGCCGGGGCCGGTCGGTGGTGTTGGCGCCGGTCTGGTGCCAGAGCCGGCCGTCGAAGATCATCACACTGCCGGCCGGGGCGCAGACCGGGACGGTCTCGACGTCGCCCTCGCCGCGCGCGTAGTCCGGCTGCCGGCCCAGCAGATGGGTGCCCGGGACGAGCCGGGTCGCGCCGTTGGACTCGGTGAAGTCGTCGAGCATCCACATGCTGTTGGCGACCAGCGCGTACGGCGGCCAGGGCGGCCGGGCGAAGGTCTGGTCGGCGTGCACGTTCATCGCGGTGCCGCCGGGGCCGGCGATGTTGGCGTGGGTGCTGGAGAGCAGGAAGTTGAACCCCAGCACCTCCTCCATGAGCTCCAGCACCGCCGGGTGGCGCACGCTGCGCTCGAACTCCTCGCCCTTGTTGAGGAGGCTGAAGACGCGCTGGTTCCCCCCGTCGTACAGGAAGGCGGTGCCGTCCTTCCGCTCCTGTTCCGCGACCTCCAGCAGGCGGTCGCGGAGCCGCTCGAACTCGGCGGGCGGCAGCGGATTCTCCAGGAGGCAGTAACCGAATTCCCGGAGATCCTGCACGGCCTGGCTCTGGTTTCCCGTCAGGGTCGCGTTCATGGCCTCGATTTCACCTCGGAACACATGCGGGCGGATTCGTCGCGGGCAATTCAGGAAAGGACGGCGTCGGCCAGCCGGTCGACCTGGGAGAGGTGGGCGGCGGTGGGGTGGAAGACGACTTCGTCGAATCCGGCGGCGGCCAGTTCGGCGATCTGTTCGCGGATCTGCCCGGGCGAACGCGGCGTCCGGGCGACGAAGGACTCCGCCTCGTCGCCGAGCACCCCGAAGTAGTCCCGGACGAAGCCGGCCGCCTCCTCGGCGACGTCCTCCCCGAGCCAGAACCGGGACAGCGCGACCAGCCGCGGCCGGCCCTCCCGGCCCGCCGCCGCCCACTCCTCGTGCACCCGCCGGACGGTCGGGGCCACCAGCGCCGGATCGAGGCCGGGCGCCGTCCAGCCGTCCCCCCAGCGGGCCGCCCGGCGCACCGCGTGCTCGCTCAACCCGCCCACCAGGACCGGCGGGAGCGGCCCGGGCAGGCCCGGGGCGCCGTCCTTGCCGCGCAGCCGGGCGAGCTCGGCGAGCTGCTCCTCGAAGACCCGGGCCCGGCCGCCGAAGTCCCGGCCGGCCGCGGTGAAGTCGTCGGACCGCACGCCCGGCCCGAGGCCGAGGACGAACCGGCCGCCGGAGAGCGAGGCGAGCGTCGCCGCCTCCTTGGCGAGCACCTCGGCGGTGGTCAGCGGGGCGACCAGGATGTTGGTGGCCAGGCCGATCCGCGAGGTGACCGCCGCGGCCGCGGCGAGCACCGGCAGCGGCTCGTGGCCGGGGTAGCGGAGCCGGTGGGTCGCGGCGACGGTCGAGAAGCCGCGCTCCTCGGCGCGGACCGCCCACTGCCACTGGAGCCGCCCGGAGGCACCGGGGATGGTGTTGGGGAACGCGATGCCGATCTTCACGGGGGCTCCAGCGGGGCGGCGGGTGCGGGGCGGCGGGTCGGGAGCCGGGGCGCTCAGAGCCCCAGCAGGTGGTACGGGGTGGGTGCGAGGCCGGTGGCCCCGGCCGGGCCGGTGCCGTCGGTGATGCTCTGCCGGCGGCGGTAGCCGTCGAGTTCGTTGGTCAGCCGCTCCCAGACCAGGTCACCGGTCACGGCCCGGTCCGGCGGCAGGTCGAGGTCGACCAGCCGGTAGTCGTTGATCCACACCTGTCCGGCGGTCAGCTCCTCGGCGACGGCCCGCGCCCGCTGCGGATCGGCGGACCAGACGCCGGCGCTCAGCCCGTAGCGGGAGCCGTTGGCGATCCGCACCGCCGCGGCGTCGTCCTCGGCCCGGATCACCGAGAGGACCGGGCCGAAGACCTCCTCCTGGGCCACCGTGGCGTCCGGTTCGACCCCGGTCAGCACGGTCGGCCGGACGTACGCCTGCGGGTCGAGCCCCTCGGGCAGCTCGCCCGGCCCGGGGGCGGTGCCCCCGCACACCAGCCGGGCGCCCTCGGCGACCCCGAGCCCGGTGAACCGCAGCGCGGTGCGGGCCTGGTTGCGGGAGACCAGCGGGCCCAGGTCGGTCGCCGGGTCCAGCGGGTCGCCGAGGCGCAGCGCGAGCGCCTTCGCCCGGACCCGTTCGACGAACTCGTCGTGCACCGCGGCGTGCACCACGGCGCGCGAACCGGCCATGCAGACCTGGCCGTTGTGCAGGAAGACGCCCCAGGCGACGCCGGCCGCCGCGCGCTCCAGGTCGGCGTCGGCGAGCACCACGTTGGGCGACTTGCCGCCGAGGTCCAGCCGGGTGGCCGCGCCCGCCCCGCGCCGTACGCTCTCGCCGACCGCGTCCGAGCCGGTGAAGGAGACCAGGTCGACGCCGGGCGCCCGCACCAGGCTCTCCCCGGTGGTGCCGCCGGGCCCGGTGACCACGTTGACCACGCCCGGCGGCAGCCCGCACGCGTGCAGCAGCCGGACCAGTTCGAGGGTGGTCACCGAGGTGAACGAGGCCGGCTTGACCACGCAGGTGTTGCCCGCCGCGATCGCCGGGGCGATCCGCCAGGCGGCCAGCAGCAACGGCAGGTTCCACGGCACCACGACGGCGACCACGCCGAGCGGGTGCCAGCGCAGGTGCCGCGCCGCGGACCCGCCCGGCACGGCCGGCGCGCGGTGCAGCCGCTCGGGCAGCCGCTCGGCCCACCAGGCGCTCCAGCGGAACGCGGCGGCCGCGCCCGGCACGTCCGCGCCGAGCGCCTTGCGCAGGGTGGTGCCGTTGTCCCGGACCTCCAGCTCGGCGAGCCGCTGCGCCTCGGCGGCCAGCCGGTCCGCCACCCGGTGCAGCACGGCGGCCCGCTCGCGGGGCGAGGTGCGCGGCCACGGCCCGCGGTCGAAGGCCCGGCGGGCGGCCGCCACGGCCTCCGTGACGTCCTCGGGTCCGCAGCGCGGGATGTCGGCCAGGTGCCGCCGGGTGGCCGGTTCGAAGGACCGGAAGGTCGCCCCGTCCAGGGCCGGCGCGGGCCGGCCGTCCACGTACCGCGGGTAGTGCTCGCCCATCGCCGTCCTCCCGGTCTCCGTGGGCCGTTCTCGGTCGCGCTTGCCGGTCCGGACGCCGCCGGCCCGGGTCAGGCCCCGGCGCCCAGCCGGACCGGCAGGGCCGCCACGCCCAGCGGCAGCAGGTCGGCGGTGTGCCGCACCTCCCCGGCCGGTACGGCCAGCGTCACGTCCGGGTGGTGGGCGAGCAGCCGGCCGATCCCGGTGGTCAGCTGGACCACCGCGAGGTCCAGTGCCGGGCAGCGGTGCGGCCCCGCGCCGAAGGCCGGGTTCGGCACCGGGTCGCGGTCGAGGTCCAGGGTGTCCGGCCGGTCGACGGTCCACGGGTCGCGGCAGGCCGCCGAGACCAGCGGCAGCACCGCCGCGCCGGCCGGCACCCGGACCCCGGACAGCTCGACGTCCCTCGTCGCGAGCCGCAGCAGCCCGTCGTTGCTCGACGGGTAGTACCGCAGCAGCTCGGCGACCGCGCGCGGCACCAGCTCGGGCTCGGCCGCCAGCCGCTCCCGGTGCTTGGGCTCGGCCAGCACCGCGAAGAGGTGCCGGGCCAGCAGGTCGCGGACCCCGATGAAGCCGGAGATCACCAGGCCGTGCAGCAGGGTGGTGCGCTGCTCGTCCGTCAGGTGCTGCCCGCCCGAGGCCGGTTCGTCCAGCCCGAGCAGGACGGTGGCGACGTCGTCGGCGGGCCGCTCCCGGCGGGCGGCGAGCAGGTCGGCGAAGGCCTCCCCCAGGCGCGCCCGGCAGGCCTCGGTGCGCTCGTCCTCGGCGCCGCCGGCCAGCAGCAGCGCCTCGATGTCGCCGGTGATCCGCGGCCACGACGCGCCGTCGAAGCCGAGGAGTTCGCAGATCACCCGGCCGGCGAAGGGCGCCGTGTAGTCGGCCACCAGGTCGACCGGCGCGGTGGCGCCGGCCAGTGCGGCGAGCAGCTCGTCGGCGATCGCGGTGATCCGCGGGCTCCACCGGGCGACCCGCTCGGGGGCGAAGCCCGCCACGACCGGCGCGCGCAGCGCGGTGTGCCGGGGCGGGTCGAGGTCGACGATGCCGGCGCCCTGGCCGCGGCCGAAGCCGCTGCCGGGGAGCACGGCCGCCTGGTAGCGGCTGAACACCGGGTCGGTCAGCACGGTCCGCACGTCGGCGTCCCGGGTGACCAGCCAGACGTGCTCGCCGTCGGCGAGCCGCACCCGGGAGACCGGGTCCTCGACCAGCAGCCGGGCGTACTGCGGCGGGACGGTGCCGCCGGGCCCGGCCGGGTACGGGAAGGCCTCGGCGGCCGGCAGGTCGGCGGCGCTCATCGGCCGGCACCCTTCGGGTAGCGGACGGGCCGGAACACCGTCGGAACGATCGGCTCCCACCGGAAGTCCTGGGCGAGCAGCTGGTTGTCCAGCTGGTGTTCCACCACGATGGTGCCGGCCCCGTAGTCCTCGGCGATCTGCTCGACGTCCTCGGCGGTGACCAGTGCGCGCGGGTCGCCGAGCCGCTCGGCGACGCCCCGCGCGGGGGCCAGGAGCTCCAGCGCGAAGCCCCGGGCGATGTGCTGGCGGTGGGTGTGCGCGGCGGCGATCAGGAACTCCGGCCCGTGCTCGAACAGGAAGTGGCACAGCGCGCGGGCCTCCAGGAAGCGCCGCGGCCGCTCGGTGAACGTCCGGTTGGAGACCAGCACCGGACCGCCCGCCCCGGTGCGGGTCCCGTAGCCGACCAGGCCGCGGTCGACGTACGGCACCGGCTCGACGTGGTGGGTGAGCAGGGTGTCGGTCTCGAACCGCTCGGTGTCCGCCGTCCCGGCCCAGGCCCGGACCCTGCGGGCCAGTTCGTAGCCCAGGTGCCAGGCGTTGTCGAGCCGGTCCGGCGCCTGGAAGGTGGCCCGGATGTCCGCGCTCAGCTCGCGCAGCTCGGTGATCGCGGGGTGGGCCTGGCCGCCCTGGCCGGCCACCTCGCGGGCCCGCTCGACCCACCGCAGCCGGTCGGCGACCCGCTGCGGGGCGACCCCGTTGAGGAAGTCCGTGGCCATCGGCTCGGGCAGTTCCCGCACGGTCCGGACGATGTCCGCCGCGTACGGCCCCGCCTCGGTGTACGGGTCGAGCCCGAGCCGCGCGGCGGCCCGGCAGAACGCCTCCTCCGCCGGGTCGGTGGCGCCGAGTTCGGCCCACTCCCGCTGCAGCGGGGTGCCGGTGATGCCCCAGTCGGCGAGCCGGGCGACGACCGCGTCGACGAAGCCGCGCAGCGCCGCGGCGAGCGCCTCGGAGCCGACCACCGCGTTGCCGCGGGCCACGTGCCGCGGGCCGGGGCGCCGGGCCGGGACGCCGTCGGGCATCCAGACGATCCGGGTCTGCCGGCCCTCGGGCACGATCATCGCGTCCGGCCAGCGGAAGCCGCCGCCCGCCGCCCGCAGGGTGTGCCGGCGCGAGCGGACCCACCAGGATCCGCGCTGGTCGCCGACGCCGTTGCGGTAGGCGAAGCGCAGCTGGGAGATCTGGGTGCCGGGCCGGGCGTCGGCCTGCAGCGACCACCAGTGGAAGGCGATCCACTCGGCGAGCGGGTAGAGCGAGCCGGTGGTGTACGGGCGGACGGTGCCGGCGACCGGGTCCTCGACGGTGGTCAGGGGGGTCTCCGAGCCGACGGTGATCTCCAGGTCGGCCCAGGTGGCGGTGAGTTCGTCGGCCGGGACGGTCGAGGGCTCGTGCCACTTCCAGGTGAACGCGACGTCGGGGAGCGTGCTCATCCGAGGCCCTCCGGCCACTCGCTGGGGTGCAGGGGGTAGCCGGTGTACTGGCCGGTCAGCCGGCCGGTGAGCCGGAACTCGTGGACGTCGTCGCCGTCCCGGTGCCACACGTAGGCGGGGAAGCCGCTGTCCCAGGGGCCGCCGACCGGGCCGTCGGCGAGGGCCTCGCGCAGCAGCTCGACCGGGGCGCGGTCCCCGGCGCCGGTCCAGTGCAGGACGTCCGGCGAGGGCGGGTCCCACGGGGTGAACGAGGCTTTCGGGGCGAGCACCGCGCGGTCGGCGCCGCCGGGCGGCTCGGACACCGTCCGGCGCTGCGGGCGCCCGCGCTCGGGCGCGCGTATGTCGGACATGGCTGGGACCTCCGCTGCGGTTCGTGGGCGGGAAGCGGGAGTTGGGGAGCGATCGGGGCGTGCGGTGGATCAGTCGACGGTGCCGAGCGGCCGGCCGGGCCAGCCCTCGGGCACCGGCAGGCCGTGCAGCCGGGCCAGGGTGGCCGGGACGTCGACCGGGGCGGCCGGCCGGTCGTCGGCGTGCCGGGCGGCGAAGCCGGGGCCGAGCCCGGCCCAGAAGGACTCCCGGCGGTGCCAGCCGCTCTGCCAGGTGCGGTGGACGTGCGCGGCCCACTGGGGGTCGCCCATCGGCAGGTAGCGCCAGTCGGCGGGTTCCATGACCAGGTCGGGCGCGCCGGCCGTCGCGGCGCCCGGGTAGACCTCCTCGCGGTCCAGCACGCCGGTGAGGAACGGCCGCCCGGTCCGCGGGTTGATCGTCTCCAGCAGCGCGGCCCGCACCTCGTCGCGGACCCGCCGGTAGTCGTGCTCGGCGATCCGCCCGGCCTTGTAGCGGTCCCGCAGGTTGATGTTGATGCCGTGGGTGCCCTGGACCGCCTCGAAGGCGGTGGTGTTCGCCCAGTCGACACGGCCGTCCGGGGTCTTCGCGAGCAGCCCGGCGCGCTCCAGGTCGTCGTTGACCGAGCAGTAGTTCCGCAGCGGCCCGAAGCCGATCTCGGAGAACGCCAGCACGTCCACCCGGTCGCCGGCCGCCGCCAGGGCGTCCTGGATGACCTGGTCGCAGGTGCGGTACGCGGCGAACACCGCGCTCTCCTGCTCGCGGTCGGGGCCGTGCTCCAGCTCCTGCCAGTAGATGTGCGAAGTCCGGTCGATGCTGGTGAGGTTGACGATCACCACGTCGTGCTCGGGGAGCAGCGCGAGGGCGGCCCGGCCGCGCTGGCGGTCGGCCTCCAGCAGCCGGGGCAGCAGTTCGTCGCGAGGCTGGCCCGTCCAGAAGATCGAGACGTCGTGCACCGGCCGGATCCCCTGCTTGGCGAGCCGGCGCTGCAGGTCGCGCGGGTGGCTGGCGTGCAGGGTGGCGTACATCGGGTAGCTGATCACCGAGCCGTCCGTCGGCTCGATCGGGTGGGTGCCGAAGAGCCCGATCGAGGCGAAGCGCAGCCCGGCGAAGGTCTCGTGCTGCCAGAGCAGCGGGTGCCTGCGGTCGCCGGAGCCCAGCACCTGCGGCGAGTACTCCGGGTCGTGGCAGGTCCAGTAGGAGAAGTAGCCGTGGTCGGCGGCCCGTTGGCCGGTGAGCACGCTCACCAGTCCGGGCGGTTCGTAGGGCGTGCCCTCCGCGACCAGCGGACCGTGGGCGCCCTCGGACCTCAGCCGGGCGTACCCGGGCAGGAGCCCCTGGTCGCACCAGCGGTCGAGCAGGGCGGGCGCGGCCCCCTCGGTGATGATGACGATGGTTCGTTTCCGCTCAGTCACCCATTACTCCCTCGGCCGGCCGTACAGGGGATCGGGTTGCCGGATGGTGGACACCGGCGGGTATTCGAGCTCGGGTCGCACAGACGCCGCGGCACCACGACCGGGCCGCACCGGGAACGGGGGGCGGGCGCGGGCGTCGGGGCACGACGGCGGACGGGCCGCCCGGCCGGACGTGAAGGACGGCCACCGGGGCAACGGCCCGTAAATCACGGTAGCGGTTCCGCCAGTTGTCGTGTCCCGCGCGGATTGACGTTGGCCGAAAAGGCGCTCGCCGGACGGCCGTCCGGACCCGCCGGCGGTATCCGGAACGCCCCTTCCCGTTCCGCTTGGGCCTCGTGTCCGCGCCGCTCCCGCTCCGTACCCGAAGATCCCTTGTGTCCCCGGGGCCCGCTGGGGACGCACCGCCCGGAAAGGCCATTCAAGCCAACTCCGGCCACGGACCGGCACCCCTTCTTGACAGTCTGTGACGCGACTTGACTAGAGTGCCGCTGTCGCCCCGGTTCCCGGGTGCCCCGCTCCGCCGACACCAGGGACGGCTTCCGGCCGTCCCTCCGGTGCGCGTTCCTCCAGCCCTTCTCCGGTGTGCGTTCCCCCATGCCCCCTCCGGTGTGCGCTTCCTCCTCCGCCCGGCCGGCCCGTCCGCGGCCCGGGGCGGTGAGCCCTGTCGGCGCCGACCGGTGTCCTCGCGAAGGAAAGGACCTGCTATGACCGTGTTGGGCCTCGGCGGTTCCGGGCACGACTGGTCGTCGTGCGCCACGGACGGCAACCGCCTCGTCGCCGTCGACGAGGAACGCCTGGTACGCAGCAAGTACGGACTGGGCACCGACCTGCTGGCGGGCGTCAGCAGGCAGGCCGTCCTGGCACAGCTCGGCAGCACCGCCGCCGAGGTGGAGCACGTCGTCGCCTGCGAACTGGTGCCACGCCCCTTCTACCACTCCTTCCGCCACCGGGTGCAGGTGATCAACCACCACCTGGCGCACGCCTACAGCGCGTTCGCGGCCTCCGGGATGAGCCGCGCCGCCGTTCTCGTCTGCGACAACTCCGGCAGCCTGGTGGCGGGCGACCGGACCGGCCCCGACGGCCGCGAGGCGGAGACGATCAGCTCCTTCGTCGCCGACCGGGACGGCATCCGGCTGCTGGAGCGGGTCAGCGGCGCGCACGTGGTGGACGCCGCCTCGGAGAGCGCCTACTACCAGCCCGGCGAGACCGACAACTCGCTCGGCCACTTCTACCGCACCGCCAGCATCGCGATCGGGCTGGCCTACACCGGGCCCAAGACCCGCTTCCCGGTCAGCGAGGACGGCAAGACCATGGGCCTGGCCCCGTACGGCGACGAGCGGTTCGTCGACGAGCTGGCCGAGCTGGTCGACCTGCGCCCCGGGGGCGGGATCGGCATCTCCGCGAGCAAGGTCGCGCACGTACTCGAACGCCTCGCCCGGGACGCCGACTTCGACACCCGGGCGGCGATCGCCCGGGCCGCCCAGGAGGTACTGGAGCGCGCCCTGGTGCACTGCGCCCGCGCCCTGCACGCGCGCACCGGGCTGACCGACCTGTGCATCGCCGGCGGCGTCGCCCTGAACAGCGTCGCCAACGGCCGGATCCTCCGGGAGACCGGCTTCGAGCGGATCTTCGTGGTGCCCGCCGCCGGCGACAACGGGATCAGCCTCGGCTGCGCCTACTACGGGCTGCACCAGCTGGAGGGCGTGCCGATGGACGAGCTGCCCGCGTTCACCGACTCCTATCTCGGCCCGGAGTACCCGCAGGCGCGCGTCGACGCGGCGGTGGCCGCCTCCGGGCTGCCCGCCCGGCGGCCCGACGACCTGCCCGGGGAGGTGGCCGCGCTGCTCGCCGAGGGCCGGCTGGTCGGCTGGTGGGACGGCCGCAGCGAGTTCGGCCCGCGGGCGCTGGGCCACCGCAGCATCTTCGCGGCGCCGTACCCCGCCTCGGTGCGCGACCACCTCAACGAGCAGGTCAAGTTCCGCGAGTGGTTCCGCCCGTACGCGCCGATCGTCCGCGCCGAGCGCAGCGACGACTTCTTCGACCTCGGGCAGCCCTCGCCCTACATGCTGATCGTCACCCGGGTGACCCGGCCGGACGTCATCCCGGCCGCGTCCCACGTGGACGGCACGGCCCGGCACCAGACCCTGTTCGAGCACCAGAACCCCACCGTGCACGCGCTGCTGGGCGAGTTCGAGCGGCTCACCGGCTGCCCGGTGCTGCTCAACACCTCCTTCAACACGGCCGGGGAGCCCATCGTCGAGACCCCGGAGGAGGCGGTCGCGGCCTTCGCCTCGATGAACCTCGACCACCTCGTCGTCGGCGGGCACCTGCTCGGCAAGTCCTGAACGGCGCAGGGGCGCGGCGGCGCCGGACGGACCGGCGGACGGAAGGCGGGCGGAGGACGCGTGGCGATGCCGGAGAAGCGGGAGAACCAGGGCTCATGACCGTACTGGTGGTCGGAGGAGGGCCGACGGGCCTGGCGGCGGCGCTGTTCCTGGCCCGCGCCGGCATCACCGTCCGGCTGCTGGAGCGCCGGAGCACCACCTCGCCGCTGCCCCGCGCGACCCACGTCACCCGGCGGACCATGGAGCTGCTGCGCGAGGCCGGACTGGAGGCGGAGGTCGCGGCGGTCGGCTTCGAGGTGGTGCCCGGCGACGACCCGCGGGCGCGCACCGAGCCGGACCGGGTGCTGCCGCGGACGGTGGTCGGCGTCAGCTCGCTCGCCCGGCTGGACGCCGCCGAGGTGCTGGAGACCGGCGAGGAGGAGCTCGCCGTCCCCGGCCCGTGCCCGCCGTTCTGGTGCGGCCAGGACCGGATGGAGCCGCTGCTGCGCGAGGCCGCCGTCCGGGCCGGGGCGGACGTCCGGTTCGGCCACGAGCTGGTCGGGCTGGACGCCCGGGCGGACGGCGTGCTCGTCCGGGTGCGCCGCCCGGACGGCGGCGAGGACCGGTTCGCCGCCGGCTACCTGGTCGCCGCGGACGGCGCGCACGGCTGGATCCCGGAGCACGTCGGCATCGTCCGCACCGGCCTGGGCACGGTGGCCCGGCGCACCAGCATCCTGTTCCGGGCCGACCTGACCGGGCTGATCGGCGACCGCCGCTTCTTCATGAGCATGATCGAGAACCCCGGTTTCTCCGGCGCCATCATGCAGCTCAACGACCCGAACCGCTGGGCGGCGGCCGTCGAGACCACGGCCGTGCGGACCGGCCCGCAACCACCGGACCCGGACGTCCCACAGGCCCCGCCCGACCCCGCCCGCTGCCTGGAACTGCTCCGCGCCGCGATCGGCGTGCCCGGCCTCCCGCTCGACCTGTCCGCCACCTTCCACTGGCAGGCCCGGCACCGGATGGCCGACCGCTACCGCAGCGGCCGGGTCCTGCTCGTCGGGGACGCCGCCCACCTGCACCCGCCGGCCGGCGGCTACGGCTCCAACATGGGCATCCAGGACGCGCACAACCTGGCCTGGAAGCTCGCCGCCGTCCTGCGCGGCTGGGCCGACCCCGCCCTGCTCGACAGCTACGACGCCGAGCGGCGCCCGGTCGGCGTGGCCACCGCGCAGCAGACCCTGCTGCTGGACGGCGTCCCCGCCGAACGGCTCGGCGGCGCGCCCGTCGCCGACCCGCGCACCATCATCATGGGCTACCGCTACCGCCCGGCCGCCGCCGACGCCGACGACGCCCCCGGCACCGCCGAGGCCCCCGACTCCATCGACTCCATCGACTCCGACGACCCCTTCGGCGCCGACGACGACGCCGGGCCGCCCGGCCCCGCCGCCCCGTTCGCCGCGCTCCCCGCCGAGTTCACCCTGACCGGCGCCCCCGGCAGCCGCCTGCCGCACGTCCCGGTCCGGCTGCGCCGCGGCGGCCGCCCGGTCACCGCCTCCACCCTCGACCTCTGCGCGCCGGGCCCCGCCGGCCCGGAACTCACCCTGCTCACCACCGACGAACGCTGGCGCGCCACCGCCGCCGAGGTCGCCCGCGAGCTCGCCGTCCCGCTGCGCGCCCACGTCCTGCCGGCCGGCGAGGACCGCCCCGGCGCGCCGTCCTTCGCCCGGTCCTGCGGGACCGGACGGGCCGGCGCCCTGCTGGTCCGCCCGGACGGCTTCGTCGCCTGGCGCTGCGCGACGCACACCGCCCCGTCCGACGAGCGGCGCCGCCGACGGCTGACCGCGGCCGTCCGCGGCCTGCTGGCCCTGCCCGCCGACCGGGCCGGCACCCACCCCCTCAGGCTCCGGAGTGGCCGATGACCCCCCACCGCCCGTACTGCACCTGCTGGCCCGGCGCGACCGTCTGGCTCACCGGGCTGCCGAGCGCCGGAAAGTCGACCATCGCCGCCGAGGCGGCCCGCCGTCTGGAACCCGACTTCCGGCGCGTCGAGATCCTCGACGGCGACCACAGCCGCACCCTGCTCACCGCCGGCCTCGGCTTCAGCCGGGAGGACCGCTTCGTCAACGTCCAGCGGATCGGCCTGGTCGCCGAGGTGCTCGCACGCAACGGCGTCCTGGTGCTCGCCCCGGTGATCGCCCCGTACGCGGACGCCCGCGAGGCCGTGCGCAAACGCCACGAGCAGTCCGCCACCACCTATCTGGAGGTGCACGTCGCCACCCCGGTCGAGGAGTGCGCCCGACGCGACGTCAAGGGCCTGTACGCCCGGCAGGCGACCGGCGCCCTGACCGGGCTCACCGGCGTCGACGACCCCTACGAGCCGCCCGCCCGGCCCGACCTCGTCCTGCCGGCCCACCGGCAGAGCCTGGACGAGTCGGTCGACGCGCTGCTGCGGCTGCTCGCCGATCGGGGGCTCGCGTGAACCGCCCGCCCGGGACGCCGGGGACGCCCAGGACGCCGGGGACGCCCGGGCCGCCGCCCGACCTGCCGCACCTGACCGAACTCGAGTCCGAGGCCGTGCACATCGTCCGCGAGGCGGTCGGCGAGTCGGAACGCCCGGTGCTGCTGTTCTCCGGCGGCAAGGACTCCGCGGTGGCGCTCCACCTGGCCCGCAAGGCCTTCGCGCCCGCACCGCTGCCCTTCCCGCTGCTGCACGTCGACACCGGCCACAACTTCCCCGAGGTGCTCGCCTACCGCGACCGCACGGTCGCCGCCCACGGCCTGCGGCTGCACGTCGCCTCGGTCCAGGAGGCCATCGACCGCGGCGAGTTGACCGAGCGCCCGGACGGCAGCCGCAACCCGCTGCAGACCCACGCGCTGCGCCGCGCCCTCGAACGGCACCGCTTCGACGCGGTGTTCGGCGGCGCCCGCCGCGACGAGGAGAAGGCCCGCGCCAAGGAGCGCGTGTTCAGCCTGCGCGACGAGTTCGGCGGCTGGGACCCGCGGCGCCAGCGCCCCGAGCTCTGGCAGCTGTACAACGGCCGGCACGGCCCCGCCGAGCACATGCGGGTCTTCCCGCTCTCCAACTGGACCGAACTGGACGTCTGGCAGTACGTCGAGCGCGAGCGGATCGACCTGCCCGACATCTACTTCGCCCACCGCCGCGAGGTCTTCCGCCGCGACGGCATGTGGCTCACCGCCGGCGACTGGGGCGGCCCCGGGCCCGACGAGCGCCCCGAGAAGCGCCAGGTCCGCTACCGCACGGTCGGCGACATGGCGTGCACCGGCGCCGTCGAGTCGGGCGCCACCACGGTGGCCGCGGTGATCGCCGAGATCAGCGCCTCCCGGCTCACCGAACGCGGCGCCACCCGCGCCGACGACCGGCTCTCCGAGGCCGCCATGGAGGACCGCAAGCGGGAGGGGTACTTCTGATGGCCACCCCCCGCAACGCCCCCGCCGCCTCGCTGCTGCGCTTCGCCACCGCCGGCTCCGTCGACGACGGCAAGTCCACCCTCGCCGGGCGCCTGCTGCACGACTCCAAGTCGGTGCTCGCCGACCAGCTGGCCGCCGTCGAGCACGCCTCGCGCGCCCGCGGCCTCGCCGAACCGGACCTCGCCCTGCTCACCGACGGACTGCGCGCCGAACGCGAACAGGGCATCACCATCGACGTCGCCTACCGCTACTTCGCCACCCCCAGGCGCCGGTTCGTCCTCGCCGACACCCCGGGACACGTCCAGTACACCCGCAACATGGTGACCGGCGCCTCGACCGCCGAGCTCATGGTGATCCTCACCGACGTCCGGCACGGCGTCGTCGAACAGACCCGGCGGCACGCCGCCGTCGCCGCCCTGCTGCGGGTGCCCCACCTCCTGCTCGCCGTCAACAAGATGGACCTGGTCGACTGCGCGGAGCCGGCGTTCACCGCCGTCGCCGAGCGGTTCGCGTCGCTGGCGGGCTCACTGGGCATCGGCTCGGTCACCGCGATCCCCCTGTCGGCCCGCGACGGCGACAACGTCGTCACCCCCTCCGACCGGATGGACTGGTACGGCGGGCCGACCCTGCTGGAGCACCTGGAGACCGTCCCCGCCGCCGGCGAGCCCGAGGACGCCCCGGCCCGCTTCCCGGTCCAGTACGTGATCCGCCACGGCGGGCGCGGCTACGCCGGTCGGATCTCGGCCGGAACCCTGCGCGTCGGCGACCGGGTCGCCGTCCTGCCGTCCGGCCTGACCAGCACCGTCACCGCCATCGACGCGCTCGGCACCCCGGTGGCGGCCGCCCGCGCCCCGCAGTCCGTCACCGTCCGGCTCGCCGACGACCTCGACGTGGCCCGCGGCGACCTCCTCGCCCCCGTCGACTCCGCGCCCCGCCCCACCCGCACCGTCGAGGCCACCGCCTGCCACCTGCACGACCGCCCGCTGCGCACCGGCGACCGGGTCCTCGTCAAGCACGGCACCCGGACCGTCCCCGCGCTGGTCACCGCGATCCCGGCCCGGCTCGACCCGGACGGCCTGCGCCCGCTCCCGGCGCACGACCGGCTGGACGTCAACGACCTCGGCCGCCTCACGCTGCGCACCGCCGAACCGCTGCCGGTCGACCCGTACGCCCGATCGCGCCGCAACGGCTCGTTCCTGCTCATCGACCCGGCCGACGGCAGTACGCTCACGGCCGGCATGGCGGGCCCGCCGCCGTCGGCGGCACCGGGGGCCGACTCATCCGATCCACAGGCCCGTTCACCCCGATAGCCCGCCCCCCAGCACCACCCGGGGCCGACCCGCGGCGCGGGCCGGCCCCGTCCCGTCCCCGCGACCCCCGGAGACCCGCATGCCCCAGCAGCCCGAGCCCCTCGACCCCCACCAGGACATGGTCGCCCTGCTCCAGGGAGCGTGGCGGGCCCGCGCCGTCCATGTCGCCGCCGAACTCGGCCTACCCGACCTACTGGTCTCCGGCCCGCGCGGCGTCGCCGAACTCGCCGAGCTCACCGGCACCCACGCCCCCACCCTGGGCCGCCTACTGCGCGCGCTCACCACCTTCGGCGTCTTCCACCGCCTGCCGGACGGACGGACCTACGGGCAGAGCCCGCTCTCCGCCGTCCTGGTGAGCGAGCCCGCCAACCCCGAGTCCACCGACGCCCGCTTCATGGCGGCCAACTGGCACTGGGCCGCCTGGGGCGACCTCCTGCACTCGGTGCGCACCGGCGAGTCCTCCTTCGAGGTGGCCAACGGCGGCGTCTCCTTCTGGGAGCTGACCAAGACCGACCCGGACGCCAAGCGGCGCTTCAACGCCGCCATGAGCGCCGTCTCCGTCGCCGAGAGCACCGCCACCGCCCGCGCCTACGACTTCTCCGCCGCCCGCCACGTGGTCGACGTCGCCGGCGGCCTCGGCAGCCTCCTCGCCGCCGTCCTCACCGAGAACCCCGCCCTGCGCGGCACCGTCCTGGAACGCCCCGAGACCGTCCCGCTCGCCGAGGACCTCCTCGCCGCCGCCGGCGTCGACGGCCGCTACGAGGTGGTGGCCGGCGACTTCTTCGAGTCCGTCCCGCCCGGCGCCGACGTCTACACCATCAAGCGCGCCCTGCACGACTGGGACGACGACACCATCGTCCGCATCCTCGGACGCATCCGCGAGGCCATGCGCCCCGACTCCGTCCTCCTCGTCATCGAGGGCATGGTCGGCGACGACTCCGACCAGGAGGCCCTCTTCCGCGGCCTCCTCCTCACCGTCCTCGTCGGCGGCCAGGACCGCCCCGAGTCCGACTACCGCACCCTCGCCACCCGCGCCGGCCTCCGCACCACCCGCACCGTCCGCGTCGGCGACACCCTCCGCATCCTCGAGACCCGCCTCCCCTGACCCCCCACCCCCCGACACGCCGAAGGGCCGGTCCGGAGCCTCAAGCCTCCGAACCGGCCCTTCACGGGTGGTGGGCGCGGACGGTTTCGAACCGCCGACATCCGCTTTGTAAGAGCGGCGCTCTACCGCTGAGCTACGCGCCCCCCGGGTCGCGCGGGACCCGGTTCGGGCGCACGACGAATGCTTAGGGTACCTGGTCCGGCGGGGTGGTGTGGTGGGGGTGGCCGGGGTGGGACGGGTGGGGTGCCGGTGGAGCGGGGCGATCGGGAAGAATGGGTGGTGGATCAACGGTCGGGAACCAGGGAGCGCGCAGTGAGGGTGGCCGGCGGAGGCGGGCGGGGGCGGAGGCGGGCGGGGAACGCGGTGGCCGAGGCGCTGGTGCTGCCGCTGGTCGTCGCGGGTGCGCTGGGGGCCGCGGGGGCGGCGTCGTTCGGGACCGGCGGCTGGTGGGGACGGCGCGGCGGGGAGGGCATGCGGGCGGACGCCCGGGCGGCCCGGGACGCGGCGCAGCAGGCGTTCTACGACGTGGACTCCACGCAGCGCGAGGCGCGGCTGGCGGTGGAGACGGTGCGCTCCGCCGGGGACGGCGCGACGGCGCGGCGCGCGGTGGCGGACTTCGAGGCGATCTCCGGCCGGGTCGACCAGGTGACCGTGAACTACCTGACCGCCCTCGACGCGCACGACCTGGACGCGGAGGACCTGGAGTCCGGCACGGCCGCCCGGGCCAAGCACCAGCTGGACGACGTGAAGGGGCAGCTCGGGTCCGCGCTCGCGGAGCTGAACGACTTCCTGCGCAAGCTGCGGCCGACGCTGGACCGGGCCGAGCAGCAGCTGATGCGGGTGACCCCGGCGATCGAGCAGGCCAAGCGGGCGCTGCTGGGCGCCGGCAACGCGCTGGACGCCGCGCGCGGCGCCGGGCTGCGGGCGGACGGGCTGGCGGCGCGACTGGCGGAGCTGGCGCCGGAGCTGGGGCGACTGAACGAGGGGGTGGCGCAGCACGGGGTGCCGGACACCCTGGAGCGCGCCGAGCGGGTGCGGGAGCGTGCGGAGGCGATCGCGGCCGAGGCCGGGCAGCTGCCGGAGCGGGCCCGGGAGATCGACCGGCGGGTGGCCAGCCTGCGGACCAGGATCCAGGCGCTGGAGACCAAGGCGGAGACGGTGGAGCCCGCGCTGAGCGAGCTGCGCCGGCGGTTCTCCGCCGCGTGCTGGCAGGACCTCCAGCGGGTGCCGGACCAGGTCGCGGAGGCCGGGCGGGCCGCCGGGGACAAGCTCGCCGAGGCCGCCCGGGCCCGGGGCGAGCAGCGCTGGGCGGACGCCACCGGCGCGCTGGGCACGGTGCGCGCGCTGCTGGACGCGGCGGACGGGTCGGTGGTCGCGGTGAACGACCGGCTGCGGCAGCTGAACGAGGTGCAGATCGACCCGACCAAGGAGATCGAGCGGGCCCGGTTCGCCCTGCGGGACGCCCAGCGCCTCGCGATGGCCGGGCGGCACGCGCCGGATCCGCGGCACGCGGGGCCGCTGGACGCGGCGGTGGCCCGGCTGGACCGCGCGGTGGCGGAGCTGGAGTCGGCCGGGCGGCACCCGGACTACTGGCGGTTCCTGACCGAGCTGGCCGCGGTGCGGGAGACGGCGGCGAACGTGGTGGAGCTGATCCGCGGGGAGCTGGGCGGCGGCGTCAGGTAGCCGGAGGGCCACCACGGCGGGCGCGGCGCGGATACGCTGACGGACATGCCTCGTTACGACTTCCGCTGCCGCGCCTGTGGCGCCACCTTCGAACTCCGCCGTCCGATGGCGCAGGCGGGCGACCCCGCCGTCTGCCCGCAGGGCCACCAGGACACCGTGAAGCTGCTGTCGACCGTCGCCGTCACCGGCGCGGCCTCCGCCGGCGGCGCGCCGCAGCAGGCCCCGTCGGCCGGTGGCGGCGGGGGCTGCTGCGGCGGCGGCTGCTGCGGCTAGGACACGCTGACGGGGGCGGCGTCGGGCTCGACGGCCTCGCCGCGCACCCGGGCCAGGAAGCGGCGGACGATCTCCTCGCCCGCCGCCACGCCCACCTCGTCGAGGACGGTGACGCCGGGCGCCGTCCACCCGGTGTCGGCCAGTTCGCCGTGGCCGGGGCGCCAGGCGGCGTCGGCGGCGCGCAGCAGGTCGGCGTCGAGCAGCGAGTCCCCGGCGGACAGCACGGTGGCCCCGCCCACCCGCCGGACGACCTCGGCCAGCGCCGCGCTCTTGCTGAGCGGCTCCGGCACGGCGTACACCTTGCGGCCCTGGAGCGAGACGGTCCACCCGCGTTCGGCGCACCAGCCGGTGAGCTCCGCGAGCCAGCCCTGCGGCAGCTCGGCGCGCTCGACGACCAGGTAGGCGAACAGCTCGTCGGCGACCCGCCGCTTGTGCGTCCACTCGGGGTCCGCGCAGAGCGCCAGGTGCTCGACCACCTCGGCCAGCGGCGCCGCCCCGGCGGCCAGCCGGGCGGCCATCTCGTCCTGCCAGTCGGCGTCCGGCACGCCGTCGACGAGCAGCCGTCCGCCGTTGGCGCAGATGGCGTACGACGGGACCCAGCCGGGCGTCGGCCCGGGCAGGTTGACCCGCTCGTACTGGGCCCGGGTGCGGGTGGTGGCGGGGACGAGCACCGCCTCCCGGGAGAGTTCGACGAGCAGCTCGGCGGCCTGCTCGGTCATGAACGAGAGCGCCTTGCCGTCGTGCACCTCGACCGAGAGCAGTCGCGGCGCGAGCCGGTCCGGCACGTCCAGGGCCAGCGCGCGGTTGGAGTAGATCAGGGTGCGGTCGAGGTCGCTCGCCACGAGGAAGCGGCCCGCGGCGCCGCCGTTCATGCCACCGCTCAGGTAACCAGTCATCGGGGTTCAGGACTCCTTCACCAGGACGGCCGTGCCGGAGGCGCCGGTCGCCCCCCGGGTGTAACGGGGGTGGATGAGGCCGACGCAGGAGTACGGCAGGTCGTCCACCTCCTCGACCGGGACCCCCCGCTGGGCGGCGAGCAGCCGGACGTGGTCGAGGTCGGCACCCGCGCCGCGCCGGGCCAGCACCCGCCAGGGGACGCGGCGCAGCATGACCCGGGTGGTCTCGCCGACGCCGGGCTTGACCAGGTTGACGTCGTCGATGCCGAACTCGGCGCTGATCCGCTCGACTGCCGCCCAGCCGGCCCAGTCGGGGGTGCGCTCCGCCTCGTGCTCGGCGGAGCCGAACCGCCCGGCGGCCGCGACCGCCTCGGCCCGGACGTCCTCGAAGTGGTCGGCGACGGTGTCCAGGAAGGCGCCGGAGACGTCCGCGCCGGCCAGTTCGGTGTAGTGCTTGGCCCCGTGGAAGTCGTCCGGGCCGATCAGGTCGGCGCGCAGCACGGTGCGCGAGACCAGGCCGGAGACGGTCGAGTTGAGGCAGGCGGAGGGGATCAGGAAGTCGTCCCGGGTGCCGAAGGTGGACACGCAGCGGCCGGGGTCGGCGAGGACGGCGAGGCCGGGGTCGAAGCCGGTTCCGGCGAGCGCCTCGGCGAGTTCGCGGGTGATCGCGCCCTTGCCGGTCCAGCCGTCGACGAACACCACGTCGGCGGCCCGGTGGTGGGCGTCCAGGTAGCGCACGGCGACCGGGTCGATGCCGCGGCCGCGGACGATGGAGACGGCGTAGTGCGGGGCGTCGACGCCGTGTCCGGCGGCGAGCCAGCGGCGGATCAGGACGCCGACGGGCGTGCCGGCCCGGGCCAGCGAGGCGAGCACCAGGCCGGGGCCGCGCTCGCGCAGCAGGGTCTCGGCGACGGTGCCGACGGCGAGCGCGATCCGCCGGGCGGAGGCGCGCAGGGCCTGGTGGAACAGCTCCTGGTACTCGGGGCTCGGCTGGTACTCGACCGGCAGCGACTCGGCGTAGTGGGCGCCGCCGCTCTGGACGGCCTCCTCGCGCTCCTCGGTGGGCGCCTCCAGGGCGACCTCGGAGAGGTCCTTGAGCAGCCAGGCCACCTCGTCGGCCCGGTAGGAGGAGAACGCCGGGCCGTACAGCGGCGCCGGCAGCGGGCCCGCCGGCGCGGCGGGCCGGTGGGACGGCAGCACGGCGAGCACCACCCGGTCGGTGACCCGCCGCAGCTGGCCGAGCAGGGCGCGCTCGCCCCGGTGCAGGGCCGGGGTGTCGGCGAGGTCGTCGACCACCAGGACCACGGTGTCGAAGCGGCGGGCCGGATCGGCGCCGGGGGCGACGTTGTAGACGTAGCGCTCGCGCGAGGAGTCGTCGGCCGGGTCGTCGTGGGCGGGGAAGGCCAGCCGGGTGCGGATGGCGTAGCCCGGGTCGTCGACCGCGAGGACGGGCGAGCGGGTGGTGGTCGAGCTGTGGACGCGGTCGGCGCCGCCGGGGAGCCGCTCGGCGAGCGCGCCGGCCAGCCGCAGCGGCGCGTACATCAGCTCCTCGAAGCCGAGCACCAGCACCCGCCCGCCGCCGGCCGGGCCCCGGCCGTCGGCGCCGTCCTCGACCGCCGCCGCCAGCTGCTCGGCCAGCGCCGGCAGCGCCTCCTCCAGCCGCGCCCGGTGCTCCGGGGTGAAGCCGTGCCGCCCGCCGTCGGGCAGCCCGTCCGGCCAGGCCAGGTCGACGCGCACCAGCGGCGCGGCCGGGGCGGCCGGCGCGGCCGGGGGCTCGGGGGCCGCTCCGGCCTCGGCGATCAGCCGCTCGGCCCGGTCCAGGATGTCCGCGGGCAGCTCGACGCCGCCGCCGGCCAGCGCCACCAGGTCGAGCCGGACGCCGAGTTCGGCGGCGGTGTCGGCGAGCCGCCGCCGGTCCTCGGCGCCGCGCAGGTCGACGAGCGCGACCACCACGTAGTGCGCGCGCGGGTGGCGGGTGTGCAGGGCGCGGATGGTGTTGAGCACGGTGGTGCCGGTGGAGAACTCGTCGTCCACCAGGACGAGCGGGCCGTCGCCGGCGAGCAGTCCGGGGTCGGCGGGCAGCAGCAGGTGGGAGGTGGCGTGCGAGTGCTCCTCCTCGAACCCGCCGAGCGGGACGAGTCCGGGCACCGGGCGGCGGGTGGAGTGCAGATAGGGGGCGTCCAGCCCGTCGGCGACGCTGTGGCCGAGGCCGGTGGCGGTCTCGGCGTAGCCGAGCACGACGGCGCGCGCGAGGCTCTGCCCGCCGAGCGGGCCGAGCAGCTCGCGGACCCGGCGCCCGAGTTCGAGGCCGGCGCCGTGCACCACGGCGGGCCGCTGCGGGACGTGCTTGCCGAGCACGGTGGAGACCAGCAGGTGGGCGCGCTTGCGGTTCTCCCGCAGGGCCAGGCCGACCAGCTCGGGGAGGCGCTCGGAGCCGGTCAGCGCGACGCCGGCCCGCTCGGCCACCCAGCGGCCGGTCCACTCCTGCGGTCCGGCGGACGGCTCCGGTCCGGTCCGCTCCTGCTCTGCTGCTGTCACGAAGGGGTCCTGCTTTCGGTGGTGCGGTGCGATGGGCAAGGTCGGTGGGGGCGGGCGCGCCCGGGCGGGCCGCTCAGCGGCAGAGGCAGGCCGACAGCAGCTCCGCGAAGCTGACGTCCTCGCGGGCCACCCCGAACACCTCGGCGCGCAGCATCACCCGCTCCGCCCAGGCCCGGTGCGGCTTGGCCTCGTTCATCTTGTTGGTGTACGCCGAGCGCAGCACCCCGCCCCCGCCGCGCTCCTGCTGGAGGATGTCGCGGGCGTCGCTGTACTCCTCGTGCGTGACGACGGAGAGCGCGTGCACCGCGGGCACATGGCTGGGGTGGATGCAGGTCTTGCCCAACAGGCCGTTGGCGCGGTCGAGTTCGATCTCGCGGATCAGCCCGTCGAGGTCGTGCTCGATGATCCGCCGGCGGACCGCCTCCCGGGAGGGCTCGGCCTCGGCGAACGGGGTGCGGCGCAGCTGCGGCTTGAACATCCGCTCCTGGACGGGGAAGTACTCCCAGACCGGGCCGGTGACGGTGAACCCGGTGCCGTCGGCGCGGCCGAGGACGTTGACCACGTCGCCGATCACGGAGGCGACCAGGGCGACGTCGTACGCGGTCAGGTCGGGCGAGCGGCGCAGGCCGTAGGCAGAGCAGAGGTCGGTCACGCCGAGGCGGACGGCGAGCACCCGCTCGCGGTGCTTGTCGAGCAGCCGGGCTATGCCGAACAGCTGGTCGCGCCGGGTCTCCAGGTGGGCGAGCTCGGGGGACTCCAGCACGGGCATGGCGAACAGCCGGCGGCCGGTGGCGGCCCCGGCCGCGGCGAGCGCCTCCAGGAAGTCCCCGCCGGTCTCCTCGGTGAACTTGGGCAGGACGAAGCCGGTGAGCACGCCGATCGCCGGTCCGAGCCGGTCGGCGAGGTCGGTGAGCTGGGCGGCGGTCCGCACTCTGATGAAGAGGAGGGGAAGATCCTGTGTGCAACCGGTGGAGGTTTCGGCCGCTCCGCCACCCTCCGTGACCTCCGTCCACAGCGCGCCGAGCTGGGCCACCAGGTTGGCCTCGGCCTGCGGCACCTCGTGGTCGGCGATGGCGTCCTCCAGGCAGAGGACCATCGAGACGACCCCCTGCGCGGCCTGCTTGCGGATGTCCGCGCGCAGGGCGGGCCGGGTGGCCGGGCTGTAGAGCGTGGCCCCCAGGGCGGTGGCCAGCACGGCCGGGTCGCCGTCCGGGGTGAACTCCCCCGGTGCCGCGAGAAAGAGCCGGTCGCGGACGTCGTCCGCCAGGTGGCCGAAGTGGCGCAAGGTGCTCTCCTCAGGAGTTCGGCCGCCGGTCCGGCGGAGGCGGGGAGGGACGGTGACGAGCCCCGGTGCAACACCCGGTTCAACCGGCTCGACGGCCGTCGTGGTTCCCGGCCCGGTTCCGGCCGGTCACCGTCGACCGGCGCCCGACGACTCCCGCCCGCCCATCGTACGGACGGCTCCGGGCGCGCACCGGTTCCGCAATGGCGAATTCTCGGAAGGTTACCCTCCACTTCACAAACCGCAAGCGTTGGCAAAGTCCCACCACGACGCCTCCTGCGGTCACGTTGTCCGAAGGGGTGGCGAACAGGCAGGATGGTCGGCTATGACGCACGTGATGGCCAAGGGCGCCAACATCGCACTGCCGGTGGCGGCGGTCCGCGCCGTGCTGCGCTGGAGCGCCACGCCCGGTGCGCCGGACGTGGACGCCTCCGCACTGCTGCTCGGCCCGGGCGGCAAGGTCGGTTCGGACGCGGACTTCGTCTTCTACAACCAGCCGCGCCACCCGTCCGGCCTGGTGCGCCACCTGCCGAAGCAGCAGAGCGCCGACGGCACCGAGATCACCGACACCGTCGAGGCCGAGCTCGGCAAGCTGTCGGCCCACGTCGACCGGGTGGTGCTGGCCGGCTCCTCCGAGGGCGGCTCGTTCCGCGCGGTGGGCGGGCTGCGCCTGCAGCTGTTCGACGCGGCGGCCGGCGAGGGCGCGCCGCCGCTGGCCGAGTTCGCGATGGCCGACGGGGACGAGGTCACCGCGCTGGTCGCGGGCGAGCTCTACCGCCGGGCGGGCGCCTGGAAGTTCCGGGCCGTCGGCCAGGGGTACGCGTCCGGCCTGATCGGCCTGGCCACCGACTTCGGCATCACCGTCGAGGACGAGGGCGACACCGGCGCCCAGCCCGCCCAGTCCCAGCCCCCGGCCGGACCGCCCGCCGCCCCGGCCGCGGACCCGCGGACCGCGCTGCCCGACCCCCGGCCGGCCGGCCGCCCCGAACCGGGCACCTTCACCCTGGCCCCGGCCGTCCCGCAGCCGCAGGCCGCCGCCCAGGCCGCCCCGGCGCCGGCCGGCGTCCCGGCCAACACGCCCCCGCCGCCGCCCAACCCGCCCACGGTGCCGCCGAACGTCCCGCCGGCCCCGACCGCGCCGCCGGCCCGGCAGCCCGGCTACGGCTACCCGCCGCAGGCCCCGCAGCAGGGCGGCTACGGCTACCCCCAGCAGCCCGCGGCGCCGACCCCGGACTACCGCTACCCCCAGCAGCAGGCCCCTCAGCAGGGCGGCTACGGCTACCCGCCGCCGAACACCGCGCCCCAGGCGCAGCAGCCGCCGGCCCCCGCCGCCGAGGAGTTCGCCCTGCCCCCGCAGGGCCCGCAGTTCCAGCCCCGCTGAGCCGCCTCCCGCGCCCGGCCCCGCCCGCACCGGCCCCGCCCCGGGCCGGGGCTCACTCCGGCTTGTACCCGCGCTGCCACTGCATCCCGAAGCCGTACAACCGGTCGATGTCCGCCTGGAACCCGTTGACGTAGCGGACCTCGCGCCGCACGGTGAGCGTGTTGTCCCCGGAGTTCTCGATCAGCACCACCGCGCAGGACCGCGCCGCCGGGGCCCGCTCCTCCAGCTTCACCTCGATCCGCGGCCCGGACTGCGGCACGATCGTCACCACCGCGTTGGTCTGCTCGAAGGCGGGCGTGCCGTCGTAGATGTACACGAAGACCAGCAGCCGCTTGAACTGGTCCTTCTTCTCCAGGTTGATGTACATCGTCTCGCCGGACGGCGCGCCGTACTGGTCGTCGCCGCTGAGCTTGACGTACGGCGGGTGCTGGAGGTCCCCGAGGAGGCCGCCCAGCGGCTGCACCACCCCCCGCCTGCCGTCCGCCAGCTCGTACATGCAGGCCAGGTCGAGGTCCACGTTGACCTGCGCGTTCTGGGCGGAGTCCGGCTCCATCGGGCTGAGGATGCGCGGGCTGAAGAACCGCCGCACGGTGTCCCCGGCGGACGCCCGCGGCGCCCCCGCCCGGGTGGTCCAGTGCAGGTTGACGTAGAGGTAGCCGGTGGTCGCCGCCGCGCCGGTGATCGCGTGCTGCGGTGACGACTTGGTCAGGGTGACCTTGAACTGGCCGCCCGTGTCGAGGGCGTTCCGTTCCCCGCGCAGGTACTCCCAAATCGAGGCCATGCCGTCCTCCCCCAGCCCCGCCAGTCGCTCTGACGGTCCGCCGCTCCATGATCGGGCATCAACCCGCCCGCCGGGTACCCGAACTCCCCTACCCACCGCCGCTGCGGGGACACCGTCCGGACACCGGCGGGTCGATTGGCGGGGCGAAGGCCACCTCCCGTACCATGCCGCCACTTCGGACGCGATATCGTCTAGCCGCACAGGTGTCCCGTACGCCCCTCTTCCGGGCGTGCCGGGCCGCCCGTCCGACCACGACGCATCGTCAGGCCCGGTCCCGGGGACGAGCCCTGACCACCGTGTCGCACTGTGACCTGTCCCCTGCGGAAACCCGAGGCCCGACCCGCAATGAACCTGACCTCCATACAGCTGGTCTGGACCGTCATCGGCGGCGCAGCCCTGCTGTTCACCGCCATCCTGGTGGCGACGCTGCGCTTCAAGAACAACAACCGGAAGCAGGATTCCAGCGACTCCTGGGAGCGCAGCGAGGAGCGCCGCCGGCGCAAGGAGATGATCTACGGGATCTCCTCCTACGTGCTGCTGTTCTGCTGCGCCGGCGTCGCGGCCGCGCTCTCCTTCCACGGCCTGGTCGGCTTCGGCAAGGAGAACCTCGGCCTGTCGAACGGCTGGGAGTACCTGGTGCCGTTCGGCCTGGACGGCGCCGCGATGTTCTGCTCGGTGCTCGCCGTCCGCGAGGCCAGCCACGGTGACGCGGCGCTCGGCTCGCGTCTGCTGGTCTGGGTGTTCGCGATCGCCTCGGCCTGGTTCAACTGGGTGCACGCCCCGCGCGGCATCTCCCACGACGGCGCCCCCGAGTTCTTCTCCGGCATGTCGATCTCGGCCGCGATCCTCTTCGACCGCGCGCTGAAGCAGACCCGCAAGGCCGCCCTGCGCGAGCAGGGCCTGGTGCCGCGCCCGCTGCCGCAGATCCGCATCGTCCGCTGGCTGCGCGCGCCCCGTGAGACCTACGCCGCCTGGTCGCTGATGCTGCTGGAGAACGTCCGCAGCCTGGACGAGGCGGTCGAGGAGGTGCGCGAGGAGCGCCAGGCCAAGCTGGACGCCAAGGTGCGGGCCCGCAGTGCCGACCGCCGCGAGCGCGCCGAGCTGAAGGCCATCTCCCGCCAGTCGGGCGGCATGCTCTCCCGCAACCGCGGCAGCCGCCAGGTGCCCGCCCTCGCCTCCGCCGGAGACGGCCCGAGCGCTACGGAGCCTGCCCTAGCCGCCGAGGCAGACGCTTCCACCGCCACCGCCGGCGCCTCCGCGCTGAGCACCCTGGAGACCGGCCGCCGCCCGCGCACCGCCGTCGGCAGCGGCACCGCCTCCTCCTCGGCCTCCTCCTCGTCCTACCGCGCCGGCTCGGCCATCGACCTGACGCCGGACGACGACACCCTGTCGATGCCCAAGCTGGACTCGCTGGAGCGCAAGCTGCGCGCCATCGAGCAGCAGCTCGGCTGAGCATCCGCCACGCACGACGCCGAACGGCCGTTCCCCACTCGGGAGGAACGGCCGTTCGGCGTCGTGCTGTCGTGCTGTCGTGCGGTGCGCTGTCGCGCGGCGCGGGGCCCGCGGGGCTACTGGGCGCTGCCCACCAGTTCCCGCTCCCCCTCGCCCCCGCCGTCGGCGCCGTCGCGCCGGTTGCGCAGGATCGACGAGCCGAGCGCGAGGCCGATGAAGGCGACGCCGATCAGGCCGGTGACCATCTCCGGGATGTGGTACTCGATGCCGACCAGCAGGATCACCGCGAGCGCGCCGATCGCGTAGTGCGCGCCGTGCTCCAGGTAGACGTAGTCGTCCAGGGTCCCCTTGCGGACCAGGAAGACGGTCAGCGAGCGGATGTACATCGCGCCGATGCCGAGGCCCAGGGTGATCTGGAAGATGTCGCTGGAGATCGCGAACGCGCCGACCACGCCGTCGAAGGAGAACGAGGCGTCCAGCACCTCCAGGTACATGAAGAGGAAGAACGCGGCCTTGCCGCCGACCTGGACGATCGACTTGCCGGACTTCTCAGCCGCCTCCTCCTTCTCGCTCTCCTCCTCCAGACCCGACTCGAAGACCGAGGCGAGCCCGTTGACGCCGAGGTAGGTGACGAGGCCGAGCACCCCGGCGAGGAGCACCGTCTCGGCGTGCTCACCGGCGAAGAAGTTGGACGCCAGCAGCAGGGTGACCAGGGCGACGACGGTGGAGAAGGCCTCCAGCTTGCCGACCTTCTCCAGCGGGCGCTCGATCCAGGCCAGCCAGTTGTAGTCCTTCTCCTCGAAGATGAAGTCGAGGAAGATCATCAGCAGGAAGACGCCGCCGAAGGCCGCGATGGCCGGGTTGGCCTGCTCCAGGTACTGGCCGTAGGTGAGGCCCTCGTACGTCTTGTCGCTGTGGATCGCGAGGTCGATGACCGTCGCCGGGTTGAGGTGCGCGGTGAGGCCGACGACCAGCAGCGGGAAGATCAGCCGCATACCGAACACGGCGATCAGCACGCCGACGGTCAGGAAGATCTTCTGCCAGTACGGGTTCATCCGCTTCAACACCGTGGCGTTGACCACCGCGTTGTCGAACGAGAGGGAGATCTCCAGGATGGAGAGGATCAGCACGATGCCGAATCCCTCGGCTCCCCAGAGCAGGCCTGCGGCGATCAGTCCGAGAACGGTGATCGCGAATGACCAGCCGAATGTGCGGAGGAACACGGGACTTGGTTACCTTTCGGGTTCATGGCGGGACGATCATGACGATCGCGGCCTTTACTGTACGTTTACGCCGAAATCGAGAGCAATGCCCCGCAGGCCCGAGGCGTAGCCCTGGCCCACCGCGCGGAACTTCCACTCGCCCGCGTACCGGTACAGCTCGCCGAAGATCATCGCGGTCTCGCTGGACGCGTCCTCGGTGAGGTCGTAGCGGGCGATCTCCTGGCCGTCCACCGAGTTGACCACCCGGATGTACGCGTTGCGGACCTGGCCGAAGTTCTGCGACCGGTTCTCGGCGTCGTAGATGGACACCGGGAAGACCACCTTGTCGACCTGCGCCGGCACGAGGTCCAGGTTGACCAGGACCACCTCGTCGTCGCCGTCGCCGTCACCGGTCAGGTTGTCACCGGTGTGCTCGACCGAGCCCTCGGGGCTCTTGAGGTTGTTGTAGAAGACGAAGTACTCGTCGCCCAGCACCCGGCCGCCCGAGCAGAGCAGCGCGCTCGCGTCGAGGTCGAAGGGCGCGCCGGTCGTGGACCGGGCGTCCCAGCCGAGGCCGATCTGCACCTGGGTCAGATTCGGCGCGGCCTTCGTGAGCGAAACATTGCCACCCTTGGCGAGCGTGACACTCATGGCTTGTCCTTCCTCCCTTGCCTCCCGGGGCGCATCTCAGGTCTATTCCCCCGCGACCCCGGCCGGCCCCTTCCGGCCGGCTGAACTTTCCTGAACTCCCATCCTTCCAGTGCGCCCGGAACGACGGAACGGCCGGGGCGCCCGCCGACGCCTTCGCGTCCGCGGCCGCCCCGGCCGTTTCGCACTGCTCGCCACCGGGCCGTCACCGGCCCGCCCGACTCAGACGTTCACGCCGAAGTCCTGGGCGATGCCGCGCAGGCCGGAGGCGTAGCCCTGGCCGATCGCGCGGAACTTCCACTCGGCGCCGTTGCGGTACAGCTCCCCGAAGACCATCGCCGTCTCGGTGGAGGCGTCCTCGGTGAGGTCGTACCGGGCCAGCTCCTTGTTGTCCGCCTGGTTCACCACGCGGATGAACGCGTTGCGGACCTGGCCGAAGTTCTGCGACCGGTTCTCGGCGTCGTAGATGGACACCGGGAAGACGATCTTCTGCACATCGGCCGGCACGGTCGCCAGGTTGACCTTGATCGCCTCGTCGTCGCCCTCGCCCTCACCGGTGAGGTTGTCACCGGTGTGCTCGACCGAGCCGTCGGGGCTCTTGAGGTTGTTGAAGAAGACGAAGTTGCCGTCCGCGCCGACCCTGCCCTGGTCGTTGCAGAGCAGCGCGCTGGCATCCAGGTCGAAATCCGTGCCCGTGGTGGTGCGGACGTCCCAGCCGAGCCCGACCACGACGGCGGTCAGGCCAGGGGCCTCCTTGGTGAGCGAGACATTGCCGCCCTTGCTCAGGCTGACACCCACTTGTCCTCCAAGATTCGGGAGGCACTCCTCGGTGCCCCGTGGTGCGGTCCGAGGCTCCGGCGGTGGAACCGTCCCGGGCCTCTGACCAGCCAACGAGCCGATCGTAGTGCGCGGTTCCCGTCCGCGCCGGGGAACCGGCCGGACGCGCCTTCAGAGCGCGCCGACGGCCGCCAGGTACTCCTTCTCGTCACGGGCGTCCGGCAGGCCGTTCACGACGCTCCAGCGGACCACGCCGGCCTTGTCGATCACGAAGGTGCCGCGGACGGCGCAGCCCTTCTCCTCGTCGAAGACGCCGTAGGCGCGGGAGACCTCGCCGTGCGGCCAGAAGTCGGAGAGCAGCGGGAACTCCAGGCCCTCCTGGTCGGCGAAGACCCGCTGGCTGAAGGGCGAGTCGTTGGACACGCCGAGCACCTGCACCTCGTCGTTCTGCAGGCGCGGCAGCTCCTTCTGGATCGCGCAGACCTCGCCGGTGCAGACACCGGTGAACGCGAACGGGTAGAAGACCACGACGACGTTCTTCTCGCCCCTGAAGTCGGAGAGCCGGACCAGCTCGCCGTGCTGGTTCTTGAGCTCGAAGTCCGGAGCCTCGGTGCCGATCTCGATGGCCATGCGGGGACCTTTCCCACTCGACGCGACTGGGCCGCGCGGGTGGCGCGACGAGCGCCATCCTCGCATTCGCCGGGAGCGATTGGGCCGGACGGGTGAGCACTGCGCCGTCCGGGGCCACCGCTTTCGCCCTGGGCGAACGGTTCGGCCGTCCGGACGCCGGGCCGGGGCCGTCCGGATCGCCCCGGATCGGGCGGGCCGGCCCGCCCGGATGCGACCGGGCCCCGCCGGAGGATGCTCCGGCGGGGCCCGGTGCGGCCCGTCAGGCGATGCTCAGCGCTTGCCCGGCTTGGCGGTCGACTTGGTCGCCAGGCGGGTCGCGGCCCAGTCCTTGGCGATCGCGATCGAGCTGGTCTGGGAGAGACCGGAGGTCTTCGCGGCGTCGGCGACGTCCGAGGCCTCGATGTGGCCGTCCCGGCCGGTCTTGGGCGTCAGCAGCCAGATCAGGCCGCCCTCGGCCAGGTATTCCAGGGCGTCGACGAGGGCGTCGGTGAGGTCCCCGTCGTCGTCGCGGTGCCACAGCAGGACGGCGTCGGCGACGTCGTCGTAGTCCTCGTCGACGAGATCCGTCCCGGTGATCTCCTCGATGCCCTCGCGGAGGTCCTGGTCAGTGTCTTCGTCGTACCCCAGCTCCTGGATGATCTGGCCTTCTTCGAAGCCGAGACGAGCTGCCGGGTTGGACTTGTCCGCGGGGTCCGCGGTCGCGCTCACGGGAATAACCTCCAGTATTCGGCCCGGCGTCCATGCCGAGGCTGTGGCCGTAGTCCACACGGGCGCGGCGGTTCGCGCAAGTACCCGACCCCCGATCCCCTCCAAAGGTTGACGTGTCGCACCGGGACACGCCGGGCGACGTGTCGGGAATCACACCGATTTGCCCTTCTCTGCATAGGACAAGGATGCTTCGGGAGGTCCTGGTCCACAGGCCGTACGCACGCCCGAGATGCGAACGGCATTCGGGTCCGCGCGTGCGCGGGCGTAGAGTCTCCTGATGGCCCTCACCCCTGCCGTCCGCCATCGGACGGACGGGAAACCAGGTCGGACCACCTCTGTTCGTAACACCCGGGGGTGCGCGGCCCGGACGATGCTGTCCGAACCGCACATCACCAGACCGCTCCTTCTGTCAGGGAGAGCGGTTACCGATCGGTAGAGATGACGGATCTCCGAGCGCGGTAGCACGATGGAGGCGGCGCGACACACCTCTAGTTTCGACCGACAGTGAAGGAACAGCGTGGCTTCCGGATCCGATCGCAACCCGATCATCATTGGCGGCCTTCCGAGTCAGGTCCCGGACTTCGATCCCGAGGAGACCGCGGAATGGCTGGAGTCGCTCGATGCGGCCATCGACGAGCGGGGGCGTGAGCGTGCCCGCTACCTGATGCTGCGGCTGATCGAGCGCGCCCGCGAGAAGCGTGTCGCCGTGCCCGAGATGCGCAGCACGGACTACGTCAACACCATCGCCACCAAGGACGAGCCGTTCTTCCCCGGCAACGAGGAGATCGAGCGCAAGATCCTCAACGCGACCCGCTGGAACGCCGCGGTGATGGTCTCCCGGGCCCAGCGCCCGGGCATCGGCGTGGGTGGCCACATCGCCACCTTCGCCTCCTCCGCGTCGCTCTACGACGTCGGCTTCAACTACTTCTTCCGCGGCAAGGACGCCGAGGGCGAGTCCGGCGACCAGATCTTCTTCCAGGGTCACGCCTCCCCCGGCATCTACGCCCGCGCCTTCCTGCTGGACCGGCTCACCGAGCAGCAGCTCGACGCCTTCCGCCAGGAGAAGTCGAAGGCCCCCTACGGCCTCTCCAGCTACCCGCACCCGCGGCTGATGCCGGACTTCTGGGAGTTCCCGACCGTCTCGATGGGCCTCGGCCCGCTCGGCGCGATCTACCAGGCCCGGATGAACCGCTACCTGGAGCACCGCGGCATCAAGGACACCTCCGACTCGCACGTCTACGCCTTCCTCGGCGACGGCGAGATGGACGAGCCCGAGTCGCTCGGCCAGCTGTCCCTGGCCGCCCGCGAGGGCCTGGACAACCTCACCTTCGTGGTCAACTGCAACCTGCAGCGCCTCGACGGCCCGGTCCGCGGCAACGGCAAGATCATCCAGGAGCTGGAGTCGCAGTTCCGCGGCGCCGGCTGGAACGTCATCAAGCTGGTCTGGGACCGCAGCTGGGACCCGCTGCTCGCGCAGGACCGCGACGGCGTCCTGGTGAACAAGCTGAACACCACGGTGGACGGCCAGTTCCAGACCTACGCCACCGAGTCCGGCGCGTACATCCGCGAGAACTTCTTCGGCGGCGACCTGCGGCTGCGCAAGATGGTCGAGTCGATGACCGACCAGCAGGTCCAGCACCTGGGCCGCGGCGGCCACGACCACCGCAAGATCTACGCGGCGTTCAAGGCGGCCCGCGAGCACAAGGGCCAGCCGACCGTCATCCTGGCGCAGACCGTCAAGGGCTGGACGCTGGGCCCCAACTTCGAGGGCCGCAACGCCACCCACCAGATGAAGAAGCTGACGGTCGAGGACCTCAAGCGCTTCCGCGACCGGCTGCACCTGCCGATCACCGACAAGCAGCTCGAAGAGGGCTACCCGCCCTACTTCCACCCGGGCCGCGACTCGGAAGAGATCCAGTACATGCACGACCGCCGCGAGGAGCTGGGCGGCTACGTGCCGACCCGCAAGGTGCGGCCGCGCAAGCTGGAGCTGCCGGGCGAGGACGCGTACAAGGCGGTCAAGAAGGGCTCGGGCAACCAGACCATCGCCACCACCATGGCGTTCGTCCGGCTGCTCAAGGACCTCATGCGGGACAAGGGCATCGGCAACCGCTTCGTGCCGATCGCGCCCGACGAGTACCGCACCTTCGGCATGGACTCGCTGTTCCCGTCGGCGAAGATCTACAACCCGCTCGGCCAGACCTACGAGTCGGTCGACCGCGAGCTGCTGCTGGCGTACAAGGAGTCGCCCACCGGTCAGATGCTGCACGACGGCATCTCCGAGGCCGGCTGCACCGCCTCGCTGATCGCCGCCGGCTCGGCCTACGCCACCCACGGCGAGCCGCTGATCCCGGTGTACGTCTTCTACTCGATGTTCGGGTTCCAGCGCACCGGCGACCAGTTCTGGCAGATGGCCGACCAGCTGGCCCGCGGCTTCGTGCTCGGCGCCACCGCCGGCCGCACCACGCTGACCGGCGAGGGCCTGCAGCACGCCGACGGCCACTCGCACCTGCTGGCCTCGACCAACCCGGGCGTCGTCGCGTACGACCCCGCGTACGGCTTCGAGATCGCGCACATCGTCCAGGACGGTCTGCGGCGGATGTACGGCTCCAGCGAGCAGCACCCGCACGGCGAGGACGTGTTCTACTACCTCACCGTCTACAACGAGCCGATCAAGATGCCGGCCGAGCCCGAGAACGTGGACGTCGACGGCATCCTCAAGGGCCTGCACAAGTACGCGGCCGGCACCGCGGGCCAGATCCCGGCGCAGATCCTCGCCTCCGGCGTGGCCGTGCCGTGGGCCCTGGAGGCCCAGCGGATCCTGGCCGAGGAGTGGAACGTCAAGGCCGACGTCTGGTCCGCGACCTCCTGGAACGAGCTGCGCCGCGAGGCGGTGGAGGCCGAGGAGTTCAACCTGCTGCACCCCGAGGAGCAGCAGCGCGTCCCGTACGTCACCGGCAAGCTCCAGGGCTCCGAGGGCCCGTTCGTCGCGGTGTCCGACTGGATGCGCGCGGTGCCGGACCAGATCTCCCGCTGGGTGCCGGGCCAGTGGCAGTCGCTGGGCGCCGACGGCTTCGGCTTCGCCGACACCCGTGGTGCGGCCCGTCGCTTCTTCCACATCGACGCGCAGTCCGTCGTGCTGGCCGTGCTCACCGAGCTGGCCAAGCAGGGCAAGATCGAGCGCAGCGCACTGAAGGACGCGATCGACCGCTACCAGCTGCTCGACGTGGCGGCGGCCGACCCGGGCGCCGCGGGCGGCGAAGCCTGAGCGCACCGCTGATCCCCTGAGGGGCCGGTCCCCCCGCCGTGTGCGGGAGGGCCGGCCCCTCGTCCGTGACACCGGTCACACCGGCTTGAACCTCACACCGGTGCCGGCTCCGCCCGGCAGATCGCGGCCCAGCCGCCGTTCACGGAATTCCGCGCCCGAACCACCCGGATCGTCCCGTTGGTGGAGCCGCGTCCGGCCCCCTGAACCAGGACGGTGCCTGCACCCTCTTAACCTTCCCGAGAGTCACGCTTAAGGTGTCTTTCCAGGGGGCGAGGGGAGGGGGCCGTTATCGTGCGCGCACCGAGGACGGGGGCCTTCCCCCTGGCATTGCTGGTCGGGGTGACGACCGGCGCCCTGCTGTCCCAGCTGCTGCCCGCTCCGGAGGAGTTCGGCAGCCCGTCGATCGCCCTGCCGGCCGCTCCGGACCGGGCCCTGGTCGACCTGCCGCCGGCCCCGGCCCCGGCGCCCGCTCCCGCTCCCGCTCCCAGCGCTCCGGCCGTTCCCACCGACCCCGGGCTCGCCCCGCCGGACACCGGGCCGTCCGCGCCACCGGTAGCCCCTCCCGCGCCGCCCATCGCCCCCCAGGACGGGGACCGGCCCACGCCCGGCCGGTCGCCCGCCCTCGGGCTCGTCTCGGCCGAGGTGCAGCCGTCCGCCCCGGCCCGTCCGACGGCTTCCACCACCCGGCCCGCCCCGCCCGCGACCGGCACACCGGCGCCCACCGGAACCCCGTCCGCCCCGGCCCCGGCCCCCGCCCCCACCCGGACGACCCCCGCGCCACCCCCCGGCCCCCCACCCGGCGGCAACCACTTCGGCCCCACCCAGGTGCTCCCCACCCCGAGCCCCTCGGCAACACTCTCCGACCAGGAGTACTGGCAGCAGGCCGAGGCCTGCTGGGCCGCCGCCGAAACCGACCCGACCCTGACCTGCCCCACCTCCTGACCCGGCCGAGCGCCGGAGCAGGAAGTCGCCCGGCCCGGCTTCCTGCCCAGCAGCCCGGTCGTTCGACCGTCACCGCGTACGACTTCTGGCGGCTCCCGCTCGACCCGGGCGGGAGCCGCCCACCACAACCCCGCCGGAGTGGGAAGTCGGACCCGCCGACTTCCCGCTCCGGCCGTCCGCGCGCGGGGACGGCGACGGCCCCGGGCTCGGGTGAGTCCGGGGCCGTCGGGGCCGGGGCGGTGGGGGGTGCGTCAGATGTGGACGGCGGGGCCGGCGTCGGTGGTGCCGCGGCGGGTCAGCAGGCCGAGGAGGGCGGCGGCGAAGGCGACCACCGAGGCGACCGCGAAGGCCAGCGACATGCCGCTGACGAAGGAGTCGTGCACGGCGCCGGCCATCGCGTCGACGGCCTGCTGCGGGGTGCCGGCCGGGGCGGGCGGGGCGATGCCGAGCTGGGCGGCCTGGTTGAGGCCCTCGGCCTGCGCCGGGTCCACCGGCGGCAGGCCCGCCTCGGCCCACTTGCCGGGCAGCGTGTCGGTGACCCGGGCGGCCATCAGCGCGCCCAGCACGGCGGTGCCGAGGCTGCCGCCGACCTGCATCGCGGACTGCTGGAGGCCGCCGGCGACGCCGGAGAGCTCCAGCGGCGCGTTGCCGACGATGACCTCGGTGGCGCCGACCATGACCGGGCTGATGCCCAGGCCCATCAGCACGAACCAGAGCGCCATCACGCCGTTGCCGGAGCCGGCGTCCAGGGTGGACATGCCGAACATCGCGGTGGTGGTGATCAGCATGCCGGCCACGATCGGGATCCGCGGGCCCAGCTTGCCGATCGCGATCCCCGCCACCGGCGATCCGATGATCATCATGCCGGTCATCGGCAGCAGGTGGACGCCCGCCTGGACCGGCGTCATGCCGTGCACGTTCTGCAGGTAGAAGGTGACGAAGAAGATCGCGCCGAAGAACGAGAAGGCCATCAGCACCATCAGCAGGGTGCCGGCCGACAGCGGCAGCGAGCGGAACAGGCCGAGCGGGATCAGCGGCTCCCTGGCCACCCGCTGCCAGAACGCGAAGGCGGTCATCAGCACGACCGCGCCGCCCAGGAAGACCAGCGTGGAGACGTCGCCCCAGCCCCACTCGGGGGCCTTGATGATGCCGAAGACCAGCGCGAACATCGCCACCGAGAGCAGCACGATGCCGGGGACGTCGAAGGACTTGGCGGCGTTCTCGGCCCGCACGTCCCGCAGGATCCACAGGCCGAGGGCCAGCGCGATCAGGCCGACCGGGATGTTGATGAAGAACACCGACTCCCAGTTGACGTGCTCGACCAGCAGGCCGCCGACGATCGGGCCGGCCGCGGTGGAGGCACCGATGACGCCGCCCCAGATGCCGATCGCCATGTTGAGCTTCTCGGCCGGGAAGGCCCCGCGCAGCAGGCCGAGCGCGGCCGGCTGGAGCAGCGCGCCGAACAGGCCCTGAAGGACGCGGAAGGCGATCACCGTCTGGATGTTCCCGGCGAAGCCGATCGCCGCCGAGGTGACGGCGAAGCCGACCGCGCCGACCAGGAAGGTGTTCTTGTGGCCGAACCGGTCGCCGATCTTGCCGGCGGTGATCAGGAAGACCGCGAGGGCCAGCAGGTAGCCGCTGGTCACCCACTGGATCTCGGAGGGCGCCGCGTCGAGGTCGGCCTGGATGACCGGGTTGGCGATCGCGACGATCGTGCCGTCCAGGGCGACCATCATCACGCCGACGGCGACGGTGAGCAGGGTCAGCCAGGGGTGTCCCTGGAGGCCCCTGGCGCCCGGTGACGTGCCCGGCGGCGGTGCGTCCGCCGTGGCGCTCTTGGTGAGGGACTGACTCATCTGGGCCCTCCGAGGGGCTGGCTGCGGGCGGACGTGGAGGTGGCGCCCCGGCCCACCCGTCCCCACGAGTGCCCGGCCCAGGGGCGCCACCCAGGCACATTATGTCAGCCACTGACATTCGGCAAACGCTGACTTCTGCATCCGTCTGCCATTTGTCAGATCGCTACAGTAGCCTCCACAGCACCAGCCCGATCACCCTCCGGAAGGCCCCCGCCATGGCCGCTCAGCCCGCTTCCCCCGCCCCCGTCCAGGAGCCCGGACTGCGCGCCCGCAAGAAGCAACGGACCCGGGACGCCCTCATCGAGGCGGCCCACCGGCTCTTCCTCGGCCAGGGCTTCGCCCGCACCACCGTCGACGAGATCGCCGGCGCCGTCGACGTCTCGCAGCGCACCTTCTTCCGCTACTTCGCCAACAAGGACGAGGTCGCCCTCGCCGTCCTCGCCGAGGCCGAGGACCACTTCATCGAGCAGCTGCAGGCCCGCCCCGCCGAGGAGAACCCGCTCCGGGCGCTGCGCGCCGCGATCGTCGGCTCCTGGCGCGAGCGCGGCGCCGGCCGGGACACCGGGCCCAGCTCGGTGACGGCCGCGCTGGAGCTGATCCAGATGATCGAGACCACCCCCACCCTGCTCGCCGCCCACCTGCGCCGGGTCACCGAGCAGGAGCGGGTGGTGACCCTGATCATCGCCGAGCGCGAGGGCCTCGACCCGGCCGAGGACCTGCGCCCCGCCGTGCTCGCGGCGGCCTTCGGCGGCGTGCTGCGCGCCGCCCACCTGTCCTGGAGCGCCGACCAGGAGGACGCCGGCCCGGAGGGCATGATCGCGCTGATCGACCGCCACCTCGACCTGCTCGGCCCGGCCCTGGTCGGCGACTGGAGACCGTGACCCTCATACCCAGGTATGAGGCGAAGGCCCGGACCCCGGAGGGACGCCGGCCGCTCCGCACCGCCCTAGGCTGACCGGATGTCCAAGCCACTGGGCGGTCCGGTGCGCGCGCTGCTCGCCCCGCTCACCCGCCCGTCCGCCGATCACACCCCGCTGCTCGCCCAGGCCTCCCGCCGCTGGGTCCGCCTCCTGCCGTACGTCCTCGCCACGGCCGCCGCCGTCGCGCTGCTGCCCACCGGCATCAACGTGCTGGTCAACGACTACGGGGTGGACGCGGGCCTGGCCGCCGCCCTCGCGATCACCCAGACGGTGCCGCTGGTGCTCGCCGTCACCCGGCCGCTGCCCGCCTGGTGGACGATCGGCGGCGGCGCCCTGCTGACCTCGCTGCTGGTCCTCAGCACCGGTCACGGCGCCACCGCCCAGGGGGTCGACGGCCCCTGGCCGTGGCCGCCGCCCGGCCTGGTCGGCTACCTCCTGCTGATGCTGACGCTCGCCCTGCGCGAGGCCCGGCCCACCCTGATCGCGGTCTGGCTGGTCACCGCCGCGGGGAGCCTGACGCTCTCCGTGCTCGGCCTCGGCGGCGGGTTCGGCGGCGACAACAGCCTGCTCGCCACCGTCCTGGCCGGCGCCGTCCTGGTGCTCGGCGGGGCGCTGCGCGAGCGTGCCGAGGCCCGCCGGCTGCTCACCGAGCAGGAACACATCAGCGAGGCCGAGCGCGAGCGCCGCACCCTGCTGGAGGAACGCGCCCGGATCGCCCGCGAGCTGCACGACGTGGTCGCCCACCACATGTCGGTGATCGCCGTCCAGGCGGCCAGCGCGCCGTACCGGATCACCGGCGTCCCGGCCGAGGCCGCCGAGGAGTTCACCGTGATCGCCGACGGCGCGCGCGAGTCGCTGGCCGAGATGCGGCGGCTGCTCGGGGTGCTGCGCAGCGAGGAGTCGGGCGGCGAGAAGGCCCCGCAGCCGGGCATCGACCGGCTCGCCCAGCTGGTCGAGACGGTCCGCCGGGCGGGGGTGTCCGCCGAGCTGACGCTCGCTCCGGAGCTGGCCGGCGACCCCCTGCCGCCGGCCGTCGGGCTCTCGGTCTACCGGATCGTCCAGGAGGCGCTGGCCAATGTGGTCCGGCACGCCCCCGGCGCCGCCGCCTGGGTCTCGCTGGCGACCAACGACGGATCCCTGCTGGTCACCGTGGTCAACGCGGCCCCGCCGGCGCGGGCCGAGTCGCTGGAGGCCTCCGTCGAGGGCACCGGCCAGGGGCTGGTCGGCATGCGCGAGCGGGTCCGGCTGCTGGACGGCCGGCTCGACACCGGGCCGCTGCCGGACGGCGGGTTCAAGGTGGCCGCCGTTCTGCCGCTCCCCGCCCTGTCGGATACTCGGTCGGACGACACCCGGCCCGGCGGCCCCGCACCGGAGGAACCGGACGGACCGCCGGCCCAACCGTAGACCGCCCCGGGGAGAACACCGTATGAGCATCCGCGTGATCATCGTCGACGACCAGGCGATGGTGCGGGCCGGATTCGCCGCCCTGCTGAACGCGCAGAGCGACATCGACGTGGTGGGGGACGCCGCGGACGGCGCGCAGGGCCTGGAGGTGAGCGGCCGCACCCACCCGGACGTCGTGCTGATGGACGTCCGGATGCCCGTCATGGACGGCCTGGAGGCGGCCCGCCGGCTGCTGGATCCGGCCGTGCCCGGCGCACACCGCCCCAAGGTCCTGATGCTCACCACGTTCGACGTGGACGACTACGTCTACGACGCGCTGCGGGCCGGCGCCAGCGGCTTCCTGCTCAAGGACGCGCCCCCGGACGACCTCATCGCCGCCGTCCGGGTGGTCGCGGCCGGCGAGGCGCTGCTCGCCCCCTCGGTGACCCGGCGGCTGATCGAGGACTTCGCCCGGACCAGGCCGGCCAGGCGCCGCGACCCCAAGCTGCGGCTCAACGGGCTGACCCCGCGCGAGACCGAGGTCCTGGAGCTGATCGCCCGCGGCCTGTCCAACCAGGAGATCGCCGCCCGGCTGGTGCTCGCCGAGCAGACCGTGAAGACCCACATCGGCCGGATCCTGGCCAAGCTCGGCCTGCGCGACCGCGCCCAGGCGGTGGTCCTCGCCTACGAGTCCGGGCTGGTGACCCCGGGTCAATGAGCCGCTCCCCCCGGCCCCGGTGGGGCGTTCCCCCGGGGGAGAACCCCCTGATACCCGGGTAGCACCCGGGAGTTGGCCCCGCGGTGTGACGTCCGCGGGGCCGCCTCGTTCCTACCTTCCTTCCCGTCGGACCGAACGGGAAGCGGAGGCAGAAGGACATGACGAGGAATCGGATCGGCCGCGCGGCGGCCGCCGCCGCGCTGGCGCTGGCCGCGGTGCTGGGAGCGGGCGGCTGGGCCGCCGGGGGCGAGCGCGCGGTGACCGGTCCGCCGCCCGGGGCCGCCGCCTGGGTCGCCGACACCGCCCTCGGCCGGCCGCTGCCCGACCCCGCCACCGCCGCCCCCGCCGAGGTGGCCGCCTTCTTCGCCCACCTGGCGCCCGCCGCCCGGGAGGAGCTGGCCCTGCGCCACCCGCTGGTGGTCGGCAACCTGGACGGCGCGCCCGTCGAGCTGCGCTACCGGGCCAACGCCCGGGCCGTCGCCGAGGAGCGCGAGCGCGCCCTCGCCCGGGCCGTCGACCCGGCGCTCACCGCGCAGGACCGCACCGCCGCCCGGGAGCGCGCCGAGCGCTACCGCACCCTGCTCGACGGGACCGCGCCCGGCGGGCCGCGCCGCTTCCTCGCCTTCGACCCGCGCGGCCGCGGCCAGGTCGCCGAGGTGTTCGGCGACCTCGCCGCCGCCCGGCGCACCGCGGTCGTCGTCCCCGGCTCCGACATCGACCTGCGCACCTTCGACCGCGCCGCAGACCCGTACGGCACCCCCGTCGGCATGGCCCGGGCGCTGTACGAGGCGACCGACGGACGCACCGCCGTGATCGCCTGGACCGGCTACACCACCCCGCTCGGGCTGGGCCCGGACGCCGCCACCGAGACCCTGGCCGCGGCCGGCGCCGAGCGGCTGACCCGGCTGCTCGACGGACTCGCCGTCAGCACCCGCCCCGACGCCCCGGCCACGGTGTTCTGCCACAGCTACGGCTCGGTGGTCTGCGGGCTGGCCCGGCCGGGCCCGCGGCAGGCCTCCGGCGTGGTGGTGCTGGGCTCGCCGGGCCTGGGCGTCGGCTCGGCCGCCGACCTCGACCCGCGCGTCCCGCTCTGGGCCACCGCCCGCAACGGCTCCGACTGGATCGGCAACGTCCCGCACGTGCGGCTGTTCGGCCTCGGCCACGGCGCCGACCCGACCGACCCGGCCTTCGGCGCCCGCCCGCTGCCGTCCACCGGCTCGCACGGCCACACCGGCTACTTCGCCCCGGGCACCGCCTCGCTGGCCGCCTTCGCCGACGTCGCCCTCGGCCGCTGACCGCGGTCTCCCCCTGCCAGAGCCCTCGCCCTTCGCGAACGGAGTCCCCGTCATGCCCAGCTCCCTGCTCGCCCCCCTGCACCGGGCCGCCCGCCAGGTGGACGCCCGCACCCCCGCGACCCGCGACCGCGCCCTGGACGGTCTGCGCGCCCTCGCCCTGCTCGCCGTCCCGGTCGGCCACTGGCTGCTCGGCGGCTTCACCCGCTCCGCCGACGGCGCCCTGCACAACGCCAGTCCGCTCTCCTCCCCCGGCCTCGGCTTCTTCGCCCCGGTCAGCTGGGGGCTCCAGCTGCTGGGCGTGTTCTTCCTGGTCGGCGGGCACTCGGCGGTCCGCTCGCGGGAACGGGCCCGGGCCCGGCGGGTCGGGTACGCGGGCTGGCTGCGCGGCCGGGTGGTGCGGCTGCTCCAGCCGGTGCTCGGGGTGGCCGCCGTCTGGGCGCTGCTGATCCCGCTGCTGCCGCGCCTCGGCGTCCCCGCCGACACCGTGCGGACCGGCACCACGCTGGTGGTGCAGCCGCTCTGGTACATCGCCGTCTACCTGGGCCTGACCGCGCTCACCCCGCTCTGCGCGGCCCTCGCCCGCCGGACGGGCTGCTGGTCGGCGGGCGCGCTGCTCGCCGCGGTCGCCGTCGTCGACCTGCTGCGGTACGGGCCGTGGGCACCGGCGGTGCCGTCCTGGGTCGGCCTGCTGAACATCCTGCCGGGCTGGCTGTTCGGCTACCAGCTGGGCGTGCTCTGGGCCTCGGGGCGGCTGGGCCGTCCGGCGGCGCGGCTGCTGCTGGCCGGCGGCGGGGCGCTGTTCGCCGTGCTGCTGCTGGTCTTCCACTACCCCGCGTCGATGGTCGGCGTGCCGGGCGCCGGGCGCAACAACTCGCACCCGCCGTCCCTGCTGGTACTGGCGCTGGCGGCGGTGCAGTGCGGCGCGGCGGTACTGCTGCGCGAGCGGCTCGGCCGGCTGCTGACCCGCCGTCCGCTGCTCTGGCTGCCGGTGGTGGCGGTCAACCTCTCGGCGATGACGATCTTCTGCTGGCACCAGAGCGCGATGCTCGCGGTCGCGGTGCCGGGCGCGGCCGTCTTCGGCGCGGTGCCGGGGCTGACGGTGGCGCCGGACTCGCTCGGCTGGGTCGCGCTCCGGCTGGCGCTGCTGCCGCTGTTCGGCGCCGCGCTGGTCGCGATCGGGTGGTTCACCCGCCGCTTCGACGGCCCGTGGACGGGGCTCTCCCGGCCGGCCAGGGCGGTGGCCGGCGCGGGGGCGGCGTTCTTCGCCGCGTACGCGCTGGGCGTCGTCTGACGCGCGCGGGCACCCGGGGCGGCGGGCGGGCGCGGACCGGCGCTTCCGCGCCCGCTTCCGCGTTCCCGCGCGCGCCCGCTCACCCGCTTGCGGCCCCCGCCCCCGCCGAACGCAGTGCCTCCGCATGCGGACCGCGACCCACCGTGATGGCCTGTGGCTGTCGGCGACCGGGCGCTGCCCGTGGCCGTTCCCCCTCGCCCGCCCGGAGTTCCGAGCCGGACGGCCCCTGTTCTGTTCGAGGAGTTCCATGTCCCTGCCCCCGCCACGGCCCGGCCGGCGCCTTCCGAGCGTGCTCGCCGCCGCCGTGGTCTGCACGCTGACCGCCGGCACCGCCCTGACCGCCGTCGTACCCGCCGCCGCCCACGGTCCCGGCGGCCATGACACCCCCGACGGCGCGACCGCCGTCGCCCCCAAGGTCGCCGACCCCCGGGTGCTCGCCGAGCTGCGCGACGACGAGGTCGCCGCGCTCGGCCAGGAGCACGCCGAGGAGCACGCCCGGATGCGCGCGGCCGTCCGCGGCATCGGCGACTACCCGCAGACCACCCGCACCAACCGGCTGAACGCGCTGACGGAGTCCCAGGCCAGCCACAACAAGGGCTTCGCCGCCGGGACCTTCGGGACGTTCAACCAGTACTTCCCCTCCCCCGACTTCGGCGACCACGTCGCGCTGCTGCCCACCGGCAAGGTGCTGCTGTTCTCCTTCGAGCGGATCGAGACCAACCCGGAGAAGGAGCCCGCCCCCACCCAGACCACCGGCCGGGAGAACGCCGGCCGGGCGTTCCTCTGGGACCCGGCGGCGGGCTACGGCAAGGACGCGTTCAAGCAGGTCACCCCGCCCGTGGTCAACATGCCCGACGGCCTGGACCAGCCCCGCCCGGCGCCGTTCTTCTGCGCCGGCCACTCCTTCCTGCCCAACGGCATGCTCGGCGTCTTCGGCGGCAACCTCGGCGGCAACGGCGGCACCGGCGCCAAGCTCTCGCTGATCTTCGACCCGTGGACCGAGACCTGGACCCGCAACCCCGACATGTCCGTCGGCCGCTGGTACCCCACGGTGGTGACCGGCGCGGACGGCCGGCAGCTGATCATGTCCGGCCAGTCCGAACTCGGCTGGGGCACCCCCACCCCGGTGGTCGAGCGCTTCCCCGCCAAGAACTACCCGGTGCCCTCGCTCAAGACCGACACCCCGAAGAACACCCCCGTCGACCGGTTCAAGGTCGACGCCCCGTTCACCCTGGACTACCCGCACCTGTTCTCGCTCAACGACGGCAACATCTACGGCTTCGGCCGGCAGGCCCCCGAGCAGTGGAAGTTCGACCCGGTCGCGGAGTCCCGCAGCGACCTGCCCGCCCGCCCTGACGGCCGCAAGCGCAACTACGGCTCGGCCGTCCTGCTGCCCGGCGGCGCCAACGGCCCGGACTCCGCGCTGATCCTCGGCGGCGACCGGGACAACCCCAGCACCCTGCGCTTCTCCAACGGCAGCTGGACCGCCGAGAAGTCCCGCGCCTTCGGCCGCACCCAGGACGACACCCTGCTGCTGCCCAACGGCCGGCTGATGACCGTCAACGGCGCCTACGACATCCGCGACTACGGCAACGGCCCGTACAACCCGAACGCCGACCTCAAGTACCGCCAGGTCGAACTCCGCGACGACCAGGGCAACTGGCAGCTCGGGCCGGTCCAGCGGCTGCCGCGCGGCTACCACTCCAACGCCGTCGTCCTGCCCGACGGCCGCATCATGGTCACCGGCGACGAGCTCCAGCAGCTCGCCAACAACCCGGACATCAACGGCACGGTGGCCGACATCCCCGGCACCCAGGGCCCGGTCACCATGAACGGGACCATCGAGATCTACGAGCCGGCCTACCTCCACCAGGGCGACCGCCCGTCCCTCGACCGGGCCCCGACCACCCCCGTCGGCTACGACAAGACCTTCCAGGTCACCACCGACACCCCCGGCCTGGTCTCCAGGGCCGTGCTGCTCGCGCCCACCACCTCCACCCACTCGATCAACACCAGCCAGCGCCACCTCGACCTGAGGCTCAGCAGCCGGGCCGGCAACCGGCTGGAGTTCCAGGCCCCGCCGGACGCCAAGGCCGCGCCGCCCGGCTGGTACATGCTCTTCCTGCTCAACGACCAGGGCGTGCCCTCCGTCGCCAAGTGGATCCAGCTCACCGCCTGACCCCGCACCGAAAGGAACCCCACCCCCATGGCAACGGATCTGTTCCTCCGCGACAGCGAGGAGATCCAGGGCGACATCCTGGCCGGCTTCAAGAAGGACAACGTCAGCGTCCTGTTCCTCAAGTTCGAGGACGCGTCCCGGGCCCGCGACTGGCTCCGGCAGCTCATCCCGCAGATCGCCACCACCCGCGAGGTCGCCGCGTTCAACGAGGCGTTCAGCGAGGCCCGCAGGACCTCCGGCGGTGACGACCCCAAGACGCTCAAGGCGACCTGGCTGGGCGTCAGCCTCACCTACGAGGGCCTGCGGACGCTCTCCACCACCGACCCGTTCCCGCAGCCCCCGCCGGTCGGCAGCGGCCTGGAGGCGTTCAAGGAGGGCTCGGCCAAGCGGGCCGGCGCGCTCGGCGACACCGGCGAGAACTCCCCGGCGAACTGGCTGTTCGGCAACGGGCGGAGCCAGCCGGTGCACGCCGTGCTGAAGCTCTCCGCGGACACCGAGACGGACCTCCGCACGGCGATCGAGGCCCAGCGGATCGCCGCCGCCGAGTACCGGGTGCTGATCGTCTACCAGCAGAACGCGCAGACCCTGCTCGGCAGCCGCCGCGGCAAGGAGCACTTCGGCTTCAAGGACGGCATCAGCGAGCCGGGCATCCGGGGCTTCGATCGGCCCGACCCGAACCGGCCCGAGGAGGTCGAGGGCCACCCGGGCACCCGGATCATCCCGGCCGGCGAGTTCGTCTGCGGCGAGGAGCCGGCCCCGGGCAGCTTCCGGGACTTCCCCGACTGGGCGCGCGCCGGCTCCTTCCAGGTGGTCCGCCGGCTCGCCCAGGACGTCCCCGGCTGGTGGTCGCAGGTCGCGGTCAAGCTGAAGGAGCTCAGGCTCGCCAAGGCCGTCCCGGACACCGCGACCACCGAGTGGCTGGCGGCCCGGCTGGTCGGCCGCTGGCGCTCCGGCGCCCCGGTCTGCCGCTTCAGGGACCACGACGTCCCCAACACCCCCGGCGCCGCCTCGGACAACGACTTCGACTTCCGGGACGACCTGGAGGGCCTGGTCACCCCGCTCTGGTCGCACCTGCGCAAGACCAGCCCGCGGGCCGGCCTCCAGGCACCCGACCCCAGCCACCCGCCGTTCGACGCCGGCGAGCTCGACGGCCGCCGGATCATGCGCCGCGGCACGCCGTACGGGGCGCCGTTCGACCCGGCCTCGGAGGGCCCGGGCGGGCCCGACGACCCGCGCGGCCTGCTGTTCGTCTGCTACCAGGCCGACATCCAGCGGCAGTTCGAGTTCATCCAGGCCGACTGGATGGACCAGCCGGACTTCCCGCCCGGCCGCAATCCGGTGCCGGGCAAGGACCCGGTCACCCAGGAGGCCCCCGACGTCGACTTCGAGAGCCGGGAGTCGGACGGCACGGTCAAGCACACCCCGCTGAGCTTCGCCCAGTTCGTGCAGACCACCGGCTCGGTGTACGCCTTCATGCCCTCCCTCAGCACCCTGCGCGGGCTCGCCGACGGACGGCTGGTCGGCCCCGACCGGACCGCCGCGGGCGGCCAGACCGGCCAGACCGGCCAGGGCAGCCAGGGCGGCGGGCAGAGCCAGACCCAGACCCAGCAGGGCGGCCAGACCACCGCCCCGGGCGGGCCCGCCTACCCCTGCGACGACTTCCTCGCCGTCCCGGACCAGTGGCGGCGCGACGGCCAGAGCCGGTTCTGGGCCTACCACGGCGACCGCTACCGGCAGATCTCGGTGGCCGACGGCACCGCCCACACCGACCGGGCGGTCGACGGCGACGCCCCGCTGAGCGGCCACCCGGCCTTCCAGGGCATCGGCCGGATCGACTGCCTCCTGCCCATGCCCGACCTGCAGAACCCCGGCGGCAAGAGCTGGTACTGGGCGTTCCACAGCACCGGCGGCGGTCAGCGCTACCGGGCGGTCTCGATCACCTCCGGCAGCGGGTACACCTTCGCGCTGGAGCGCCCGGACCGCGACCTCGGTGCCTGGCCCTCGCTGTCCGGCGTCGACCGGGTGGACTGCTTCCTGCCCGTGCCCGACCAGCAGCGGGTCGGCGGCAAGAGCTGGTACTGGGCGTTCCACACCACCGGCGGCCGCCAGCGGTACCGGCTGATCTCGGTCGCCGACGGCGCCGCCCACACCGACGTGCTGGAGCGCACCGACCGCGAACTCTCCCAGTGGGGCTCGCTGAACGACGCCGCCGCGGTGGACTGCTTCCTGCCCGTCCCCGACGCCCAGCGGGTCGGCGGCAGGAGCGAGTACTGGGTGTTCCACGGTGACAGCTACCGCCGGATCTCGGTCGCCGACGGCAGCGGCCACCCGGACCGCCTGGTCAGCGGCTCGCGCTCGGTCTCGGCCTGGAACTCGCTGCTCTGAACCGGGCCCCGCGCCCACCGCCTCCGCCCCCGCGGCCACCCCGGCCGCGGGGGCGGAGCGCTCTTCGCGCGAACGACCACGACGCATCCGGGACACCTGCGGTTCATGTGATCCTTCCCACAGTTTGAGCCGGACTCAGCGCGCCTCCTGGCCCCTAGGCTTGCACTGGGAAGTTGGCAGTCGTACCACCCTCCGGGCTCCCGTCCGGGATCGGTGACGGGACTCTCAGGGAGTTGAGGCGATGCGCCGTCGGCGGTGGAAGCACGTCCTGATCGGCGCCTTCGCGGGTGCCGCCGTCCTCGCCGACGCCGGCGCGGCGGCCGCCCAGGCCGCGGCCGCCACCGAGCAGTTGGCCATCTCCACCCCACCCGCCGGCAGTGCCGCCTGGGTCGAGGACCACTCCTACGGGCACGACCTGCCCGACCCGGCCACCACCGCCCCGGCCGCCGTCGCCGAGTTCTTCGCGCAGCTCACCCCCGCCGAACTGAACCGGCTGGTCGAGGCCTACCCGCTGGTGGTCGGCAACTTCGACGGCGCCCCGCTCGCCGTGCGCTACCGGGCCAACCGGATCGCGCTGGCCGCCGATCGCGACCACGCCCGGACCCGCGCCGGCGACCAAACCCTCCCCCCGGAGCAGCGCGCGCTCGCCGTCTCCCGGGCCAACGACGCGCAGAGCCTGCTCGCGCCCGGCCGGCAGATCCTCGCCTTCGACCCGCGCGGCCGCGGCCTGCTCACCGAGGTGTGGGGCGATCTCGGCGGCGCCGACCGGGTCGCGGTGCTCGTCCCCGGCTCCGACGCCGACCTCGGCCACTTCGACCAGGCCGTCGAGCCGCTGCGCTCACCCGCCGGGATGGCCCGGGCGCTGTACCAGGAGGAGCACCGGCAGTCCCCGGGCACCCGCACCGCGGTGGTCGCCTGGACCGGCTACGTCACCCCCTCCGGCCTCGGCCCGGACGCGGTGACCTCCCGGCTCGCCGACGTCGGCGCACCCCGGCTGCGCCGGCTGCTGGCCGGCCTCAAGGAGACCACCCGGCCCCAGGCGCCGCCCACGCTGTTCTGCCACTCCTACGGCTCGGTGGTCTGCGGCACCGCCGCACCCGACATCCCCCGGGCGGCCGCCTCGCCGACCGACACCACCGGGATCACCGACCTCGTGGTGTTCGGCTCCCCCGGCATGGGCGTGGAGAGCACCTCGGAGCTGGGCGACGGCGTGCACGTCTGGGCCACCCGCAACGAGACCGACTGGATCGGCAACGTGCCGTACCTGGAGGTCGGCGGGCTCGGCCACGGCGCCGACCCGACCTCGCTGGACTTCGGCTCCGAGCGGCTCTCCTCGGCCCGTTCCTCCGGCCACAACGGCTACTTCGCCGCCGGCACCGACAGCCTGCACAACTTCGCGGCCGTCGCCCTCGGCGCCTACCAGGACGTGCTGCGCCCCGCCCCGGAGGCCTGACGCCTACCTGGCCTCCGGGTAGAGCCGGACGGCCTCGGCGGCGGCCCGGCCCATCTCCCGGCGCGCGGCCGGCGGGGAGAGCACCTCGGCGTCCGCGCCGAACGCGAGCAGCGCCCGGACGGCCGGCAACGACTGGAAGCCGAGCGCGAGTTCGACCCAGTCGTCGGGCGCCCCGCCCCCGGTCTCCGGCGGCGGGGCGGCGAGCCGGGTGCCGTGGATCCGGACGAACATGTCCAGCCGCCCGCGCCGCACCCGCACCTTCACCGTCAGCTCCCTGGGCAGCCGCTCCACCTGCTCGCGCAGCACCGCCCAGACCTCGCCCAGGCCCACCCCCGGGCGTCGGCGCACCGGTTCGTCCGAGGTCTGCGCGTCCAGCACCCGGTCGGCCCGGAACAGCCGCGGCTCGCCGTGCAGATCGGCCACCAGGTACCAGACCGCCGCCTTGCTGACCAGGCCGTACGGGTCCACGGCGTACTCCACCGGCGCGGGCGTGCCGCTGTGCCGGTAGCGCAGCCGCAGCCGGCGGTCGGCGAACACCGCGTACTGCAGCTCGCCCAGGTCCGGCCCCGGCGGCACCCCGGCCTGCAGCCAGCGCGCCGGGTCGACCAGCACCCGCTCGCTGATCCGCTCGGCGCCCGGCCGGTGCGGGGCGGGCAGCGCGGCCATCACCTTGCGCAGCGCCGAGCCCAGCGCGCCGTCCAGCCCCAGGTCGCTGTGCGCGCCCTGGGCGGAGAGCACGAACAGGGCGCGCGCCTCGTCGGCGGTCAGGCCGCTCACGTCGGTGCGGTAGCCGGGCAGCAGGCTGATGCCGCCGTGCCGGCCGCGTTCGGTGTAGACGGGCACGCCGGCCGCCGAGAGCGCCTCGACGTCGCGGTAGATGGTGCGGACCGACACCTCCAGCCGTTCGGCCAGTTCGGTGGCGGGCACCCGGCCGCGGGTCTGGAGCAGCAGCAGGATCGAGAGCAGGCGGTCGGCCTTCATGGCACGAGGATCCCAGCAATCATGACGAGGGCTGTCAGGTTTTACCGGGAGATTGCCTCCCGAAACGAAAACCTTCCGTACCAATGGAGTTGACCCACCCCATGGACACCACCCAGGACCCGCGCCCGCTGTACCGGCTCGCCCTCGACCAGCTGGAGAAGCTGATCGCCGAGGCCGGGCCGGAGCATCTGGACCGGCCCACCCCGTGCACCGAGTACGACCTGCGGGCCCTGCTCGGCCACGTGGTCGGCGGCATCCACCGGCTCGCCCACACCGGCGAGGGCGGGCTCTGCACGGACGTCGCGGCCGCCACCGGCGGGGTCGCCGACGACGGCTGGCCGGCCGCCCTCGGCCGGGCCCGCGCCCGGGTGAGCGCCGCCTGGGCCGAGGACGCCAAGCTGGACCGTCCGACCTCCGTCCCCTGGGGCGAGGTGCCCGGCCGCGACGCGGTCGGCGGCTACGTCCTGGAGACCGTCGTCCACTCCTGGGACATCGCCCGCGCGCTCGGCACCGGCTTCCCGCTGGACGAGCGACTGGACGAGCGGCTGGGCGAGGCGGCGCTGGCGATCGCCCTGGCCGCGCTGCCGGCCGAACCGCGCGGCGGCGACGTCCCGTTCGGCCCGGTCCGGCCCGCCCCGGCCGGCTCCGACGCCTACACCCGGCTCGCCGCCCACACCGGCCGCGCGGTCTGACGCACACGCCTCAGTGGCTCCGCGCGCACTGCGCGAGCCGCCCGTTGTACACGTCGATCTTGTGGTCGAGCACGGCCAGCGTGGCGTGCAGGTCCGCGATCTGCTGCCGCACCGCCTCCCGGTGGGCGAGCAGCAGGTCGCGGCGGTCCGCCGAGGTCCGCTCGCCCTCCCGGGCCAGCTCCACGTACCGCAGCATGTCGGCCACCGGCATCCCGGTCAGCCGCAGCCGCCCCAGGAAGGCCAGCCGGTGCAGGTCGGCGTCGCTGTACCGGCGCTGGCCCGAGGCCGAGCGGTCGACCGCGTCGAGCAGTCCGATCCGCTCGTACCAGCGCAGGGTGTGCGCGGTCAGTCCGCTGGCCGCCGACACCTCGCCGATGGTGTGCCGCGGCGTGCGGTCGGGCGCGCCGACCGGATCCCGGAACACGTCCCAGCAGGTGCGCAGCTCGGCCTCGAACGATGCGAGTACGGTCATGGTCGGTCCCCCGGTGGTGAGCGTGGCGACGACGCTAACGCCTTGGAGTGCACTCGAAGCAAGTGCGCCGCGGCCAAGCCTGCCATCCCGCCGGGCCGGCGGCCCCGGTTAGAGTCGGGCCCCATGGAGAGCTTGCGGAAGATCGAGACCTGGCCGGTGCCGCACGCGGCGGCGGCCGTCGTACGGGGCGCGGACGGCGCGGTGCTGGGCGCCCACGGACCGCAGGACCACCTGTTCCCGCTGGCGTCCGTGACCAAGCTGCTCACCTCGTACGCCGTGCTGGTCGCGGTCGAGGAGGGCGTCTTCGAGCTGGACGACCCGGCCGGGCCGGAGGGCTCGACCGTCCGGCACCTGCTGGCCCACACCTCGGGCCTGGCCTTCGACGAGCACCGGGTGATGGCCGCGCCCGGCAACCGCCGGCTCTACTCCAACGCCGGTTTCGACGTGCTGGCGCAGACCCTGGAGCGGGCCGCCGGCATCGAGTTCGGCCGGTACGCCGCCGAGGCCGTGTTCCAGCCGCTCGGCATGCACGCCACCCTGATCAACACCGCGCACCGCTCCCCCGCCGGCGCCGGCGGCCTGTCCACGCTCGCCGACCTCACCCGGTTCGCCGCCGAACTCCAGGCGCCCAGGCTGCTCGACCCGGGCACGCTGGCCGCCGCCACCCGCGAGGTCGCCTTCCCGGGCACCAGCGGGGTGCTGCCCGGCTTCGGCCACCGCCGGCCGAACGACTGGGGCCTCGGCTTCGAGATCCGCGACGGCAAGGCACCGCACTGGACCGGCACCGCCAACTCCCCGGCCACCTTCGGCCACTTCGGCCAGTCCGGCACCTTCCTCTGGGTCGACCCGCAGGCCGGCGCGGCCTGCGTCGCGCTCACCGACCGGGACTTCGGCCCGTGGGCCGCCGAAGCCTGGCCGGCGCTGAGCGACGCCGTCCTCGCAGAGCTCTAGACGCCGCGCCGCAGGCCGTCAGCCGTACGAGACCGGCGTGTGCATCTCCCACAGGAGCAGCTCCGCGCCGGCCTCGCCGGCCGTCGGCGCCGCGAAGGCGTCCCCGGTGATCCGCACGCTGTCGCCGGGCACCATCGAGCGGCCCCCGCCCTGCGGTCCGGGCACCGTCCGGTAGCCGAGCGAGCCGGCCGTCAGGTGCGCGTAGCGGTAGGCGGCGGTCGGCAGCGCGGGCAGCGGCTGCCACGGCCCGGCGGTCACCAGCCACAGCGCGGCGTCGCCGCGCCGCAGCCGCAGCGCCCCGGTGCCGGTGTCCCGCGCCAGCCCGGAGGCGAGCAGCGTCAACCCGTCGGCCGCGCGCTCCACCCCGCGCAGCCCGTACGCGGGGGGCGCGTCGAAGACATCGGGCTGGAGCCACATCTGGACGAAGCGGACCGGCCCCTCGGCGCCGCCGACGTTCCGCTCGGTGTGGGTGACGCCGGAGCCGGCGCTCAGGTGCTGGACCATGCCGGGCCGCACCACCCCGCCGTGCCCGCAGGAGTCCCGGTGGGCGAGCGCGCCCTCCAGCACCCAGGTGAGGATCTCGGTGTCCCGGTGCTTGTGCTCGTCGAACCCGCCGCCGGGGGCGAGGAGTTCCTCGTTGCACGCGAGAAGTGCCCCGAAGTGGGTGTTCTTCGGGTCGTAGTGCCCGGAGAAGGAGAACGCGTGCCGGGTCTCGACGCCCTCGGCGGGCGTCGAACGGTAGCGCTCGGCGGCGCGGCGCAGGTCGGCACGGGGGCGGGCGGGGACGTCGGTCACGGACCCACCGTAGCCTGCTCGATGGCTCGGTCCGGGCGCTCCGGACCCGGTGCCGACGCTCTCCCCCAGCCTGGCGGCCGGGAGGTGCCCCCATGCTCCGGCCCTCCCACTCGCGTGGCACCCGTGACGGGTGTGACCGCCACCACCCCGCCCGTCCACCGGGGGCTGTGCACGAGCAGTCACTCCGGTGAGGCAGTCTTGTCCCTGTGCCAGCCGCATCCGCGAACTCCAAGAGCGATCCGACCGCCAATCCCGACAAGAGCGGGAAGAGCCCGACACCGGGCGCCGGGAGAGACCGGCCCGGACGGGCGGCGCCGCGCCTGACCGCGCAGGAGCGCCGGCTCGCCGCCGAGCGCGCCGAGCGCCGGGCCGCGACCCTCAAGCGGCTGGAGAAGTCCTCGGGCAAGCTCGCCTCGGCGGCGATCGCCCGGATGGACGACCAGCTCGGCTGGTACCGGCGGATGCCCCCGGAGCACCGCTCCTGGATCGGCCTGGTCGCCCAGGCGGGTATCGCCGCCTTCACCGAGTGGTACCGCAAGCCGGACGCCCCCCAGGCGATCTCCACCGACGTCTTCGGCACCGCCCCGCGCGAGCTGACCCGGGCGATCACCCTGCGCCAGACCGTCGAGCTGATCCGCACCACCATCGAGGTGATGGAGGAGGCCATCGAGGAGGTGGCCTCCCCCGGTGACGAGGCCGACATGCGCGAGTCGGTGCTGGTCTACGCCCGGGAGATCGCCTTCGCCACCGCCCAGGTCTACGCCCAGGCCGCCGAGGCCCGGGGCGCCTGGGACGCCCGGCTGGAGGCGCTGGTGGTCAACTCGCTGCTCTCCGGCGACGCCGACGAGGGCGTGCTGTCCCGGGCCGCCGCGCTCGGCTGGGGCCAGCCCAGCCAGGTCCGGGTGGTGATGGGCTCGGCTCCGGACGGTGACAGCGAACTGGTGGTCGAGGCGATCCGCCGGGCCGCCCGGTACGCCAAGCTGCACGTGCTGACCGGGGTGCTGGGCAAGCGCCTGGTGGTCGTGGTGGGCGGCGAGAAGGAGCCGGTGCACGCGGCCCGGGCGCTGATCGGCCAGTTCGCGCCGGGTCCGGTGGTGGTCGGCCCGACCGTGCCGGACCTGCTCTCGGCGACCCGCTCGGCGCACGCCGCGGCGGCCGGCCTGCGGGCCTGCGCGGCCTGGCCGGACGCACCGCGACCGGTGCTGGCCGACGACCTGCTGCCGGAGCGCGCGCTGGCCGGGGACCAGGCGGCCCGGCGCCAGCTGGTGGAGGAGATCTACACACCACTGGACGAGGCGGGCTCGGCACTCCTGGAGACCTTGAGTGTCTACCTGGAGCAGGCCTCCTCCCTGGAGGGAGCCGCCCGGATGCTCTTCGTCCACCCCAACACGGTGCGCTACCGGCTCCGACGTGTGACCGACGTCACGGGCTACGCCCCCTCCGACGTACGTTCGGCGTTCACCCTGCGTATCGCACTGGCACTGGGGCGGCTCACGGCCTCGGGGGAGCCAAGCTGACCCCGCTGTAGGGACCTTACAATCCCGGATGCTTTTCTTCGTTACCGTCGCCTACCCGCCCCCGGGCGCCTGGCGAGAGAGGGTTGAACCGTGCTCGTAATCGTCGCCCCTGGACAGGGTGCCCAGACCCCCGGTTTCCTCAGCCCCTGGCTGGAGCTCGACGGTGTCGCCGACCGCCTGCAGGGCTGGTCGGAGGTCGCCGGGCTCGACCTCGTGCGCGCCGGAACCGAGGCGGACGCCGAGGAGATCAAGGACACCGCCGTCGCCCAGCCGCTGCTGGTGGCGGCCGGTCTGGTGACCGCGCGTGCGCTGTTCCCGGACGAGGACGCCGCCCGCGCGCTGGTCGGCGCGGTCGCCGGCCACAGCGTCGGCGAGATCACCGCCGCGGCCGGCGCCGGTGTGCTGAGCGCCCGCGACGCGCTGACCTTCGTGCGCGAGCGCAGCCTCGCCATGGCCGAGGCCGCCGCGGCCACCGAGACCGGCATGCTCGCCGTGCTCGGCGGCGACGCGGAGGTCGTCGCGGCGAAGCTCGCCGAGCACGGCCTGACCCCGGCCAACAACAACGGCGGCGGCCAGATCGTCGCGGCCGGCACCCTGCCGCAGCTGGACGCGCTGCGCGAGGACCCGCCGGCCGGTGCCCGGCTGATCGCGCTGAAGGTCGCGGGCGCGTTCCACACGACCCACATGGCCCCCGGTGTCGAGCGGCTGGCCAAGCTGGCCCCGACCCTGCCGGTCGCCGACCCGAAGGTGGCGTACGTCTCCAACCAGGACGGCGGAGTCGTCACCTCCGGCGCCGAGGTGCTGAGCCGCCTGGTGTCGCAGGTCTCCAACCCGGTCCGCTGGGACCTCTGCATGGAGACCCTGCGGGAGCTGGGCGCGACCGCCGTCATCGAGCTCGCCCCCGCGGGCACCCTCACCGGACTGGTCAAGCGCAACCTCAAGGGCGTGGCGACGCTTGCCCTCAAGACCCCCGCCGACCTGGACAAGGCCCGCGAGATCGTCGCGGAGCACGGCGGTCAGGAGCAGGAGCAGCAGGCATGAGCAACACCCCCCAGATCCGCCCGGTCACCGGGGCGCGGTACGCGCGCATCCACGGTGTGGGCGGCTACCGCCCGGTCCGGGTGATCCCGAACGCCGAGGTGCTGACCTGGATCGACTCCTCGGACGAGTGGATCCGCACCCGCAGCGGGATCGCCGAGCGCCGCTGGGCCGGCCCCGAGGAGTCGGTCGCCGAGATGTCGGTGCAGGCCGCCGGCAAGGCGATCGCCCAGGCCGGGATCGACCCGGCGCGGATCGGCGGCGTGATCGTCGCCACCGTCTCGCACCTCAAGCAGACCCCGGCCATCGCCACCGAGATCGCCGAGCGGCTCGGCTGCGGCACCGCCCCGGCCTTCGACATCTCGGCCGCCTGCGCCGGCTTCGGCTACGGCCTCGGCCTGGCCGACGGCCTGGTCCGCGGCGGCAACGCCGAGTACGTGCTGGTGATCGGCGTGGAGCGGCTGAGCGACCTGACCGACACCTCGGACCGCTCGACCGCGTTCATCTTCGGCGACGGCGCCGGCGCCGCGATCGTCGGCCCGTCCGACACCCCCGGCATCGGCAAGGTCGTCTGGGGTTCGGACGGCTCGCAGAAGGACGTCATCTCGCAGACCCAGGCCTGGGACACCGCGTTCGCCAAGGAGGACGCCGTCAACGGCGCCGGCGAGCGGCTCACCTGGCCCGCGCTGCGGATGGAGGGCCAGACGGTCTTCCGCTGGGCGGTCTGGGAGATGGCCAAGGTGGCCCAGCAGGCGCTCGACGCCGCCGGGATCACCGCCGACCAGCTCGGCGCGTTCATCCCGCACCAGGCCAACATGCGGATCACCGACGCCATGATCAAGGCCCTCAAGCTGCCCGCCTCGGTGCCGGTCGCCCGCGACATCACGGAGACCGGGAACACCTCGGCGGCGTCCATCCCGCTGGCGATGGAACGCATGCTGGAGAGCGGAGAAGCCCGCAGCGGCGACCTCGCCCTGATCATCGGGTTCGGGGCGGGTCTCGTGTACGCCGCGGCAGTCGTTACGCTCCCCTAGGCGTTTTCGCCCGATCCACCCGCAAACCTGCGTCCGTCCGCCGGGCGGCCGCATTCACCACCGAAGAGGAGCAGCCAGTATGGCTACCAAGGACGAGGTTCTGGAAGGTCTCGCCGAGATCGTCAACGAGATCGCCGGCATCCCGGCCGAGGACGTCGAGCTCGACAAGTCCTTCACCGACGACCTGGACGTCGACTCGCTGTCCATGGTCGAGGTCGTCGTGGCCGCCGAGGAGCGCTTCGACGTCAAGATCCCGGACGACGAGGTCAAGAACCTGAAGACCGTCGGCGACGCCGTGGACTACATCCTCAGCCACGCCTGAGCAGTCGACGCGTTCGACGCCTGACCTCGGCCGGCTCCTCCGAGCCGGCCGACCCGCCGGCCGGGACGCCCCACCGGGCGCCCGGCCGGGCTCACCTTCGGCCGCCGCCGACCCCCGCACAAACGTGAGAGAAGAAGATCCAGTGACTGTTGAGAACCGTACCGTGGTCGTCACGGGTATCGGCGCCTTCACGCCGCTGGGCGGCGACGCCGCCACCACCTGGGAGAACCTGCTCGCCGGGCGCTCCGGGGTGGCTGCCCTGACCGAGGAGTGGGCCGCCGAGCTGCCCGTGCGGATCGCCGCGCGGACCGCCGTCGAGCCGGGCGAGATCCTGCCCCGCCCGCTGGCCCGCAAGCTGGACCGCTCGGCCCAGTTCGCGCTGATCGCCGCCCGTGAGGCCTGGGCCGACGCCGGCTTCGAGACCCCGGCCACCGACGAGTCGTCCAAGCTGGCCCCGGAGCGCCTGGGCGCCGTGATCGCCTCCGGCATCGGCGGCGTGACCACCCTGCTCGACCAGTACGACGTGCTGAAGGAGAAGGGCGCCCGCAAGGTCTCCCCGCACACCGTCCCGATGCTGATGCCCAACTCCCCGGCGGCCAACGTCGGCCTGGAGGTCGGCGCCCGCGCGGGTGTGCACACCCCCGTCTCCGCCTGCGCCTCCGGCGCCGAGGCGATCGGCTACGCGATCGAGATGATCCGCAGCGGCCGCGCCGACGTCGTGATCGCGGGCGGCACCGAGGCGGCGGTCCACCCGCTGCCGATCGCCGCCTTCGCCAACATGATGGCGATGTCCAAGAACAACGACGAGCCCGAGCGCGCCTCCCGCCCGTACGACAAGGGCCGGGACGGCTTCGTGCTCGGCGAGGGCGCCGGCGTGGTCGTGCTGGAGTCGGTGGAGCACGCCGAGGCCCGCGGCGCCCGGATCTACTGCGAGGCGGTGGGCCAGGGCCTGTCCTCGGACGCCCACCACATCGCCCAGCCCGAGCCGACCGGCGCCGGTGTGGCCCGCGCGCTGGCCGACCTGTTCGACCGCAACCAGCTGGACAAGGCCGAGATCGTGCACGTCAACGCGCACGCCACCTCGACCCCGCAGGGTGACACCGCCGAGCTGAAGGCGCTCCGCAAGGAGCTGGGCGAGGACCTCGGGCACATCGCCATCTCGGCCACCAAGTCGATGACCGGTCACCTGCTGGGCGGCGCCGGCGGCATCGAGACGGTCGCCACCGTGCAGGCGCTGTACCACCGCGTCGCCCCGCCGACCATCAACGTCGACGAGCTGGACGAGGACGTGGACGCGGACATCGTCCGCGGCGAGGCCCGCAAGCTGCCCGAGGGCCGGATCGCCGCGCTGAACAACTCGTTCGGCTTCGGCGGCCACAACGTGGTGCTGGCCTTCCGCACCCGCTGACCCCGGGCCCGGACGACGGGGAGAGGGGGCCGGCGCTCATCGCGAGCGCCGGCCCCTCTCCCCGTCTCCGTCCGGTCAGACCACCTGGTGCAGCCAGCGCACCGGCGCGCCCTCCCCGGCGTACCGGAAGGGCTCCAGCTCGTCGTCCCAGGGCTTGCCGAGCAGCATGGCGATCTCCGCCTCCAGGTCCGCCCCCTCGCTGCGGGCGCGCAGCAGCACGGCCCGCAGCCGGTCCTCGGGGATCAGGATGTCCCCGTGGATGCCGGTGACGGCGTGGAAGATGCCGAGCCCGGGCGTGCTGCTGTACCGCTCGCCCTCGGCCGCGGCGCAGGGCTCGCTGGTGACCTCGTAGCGCATCAGCTGCCAGCCGCGCAGCGCGGAGGCGAGCTTCGAGGCCGTACCGGGCTCGCCCTGCCAGGAGAGCTCGGCACGCCAGTGCCCGGGCGCGGCCGGCTGGCGGATCCAGTCCAGGCTCACCCGCACGCCGAGCACCCCCGCGACGGCCCACTCGACGTGCGGGCACAGCGCGCGGGGCGCGGAGTGGATGTACAGGACTCCACGTGTCGTCACCGGGACCTCCAGGCTGTGGACGAGGGTCGCCTTCCCCAGCTGCCTCGTGTTCGTGCCCGTAGTTGATCCACAGTTACCCACGTTAGCCGACATTAAGCCACTAAATTGAGCAAAACGGACAGGCTTTCGCTCAATGCTAGTCGAAACCGCAACGAGGTCCACCCCTCGGTCGGATCTCTCCCCCGAACGGCCCCATCGCCGGGCGGGACCACCGTACCGCGCCGCCCCGTAACAGGGATGACGCACTTTCGGATCCGGCCGGAATGCGGTAGTGCGGCCGGAGCCCCTCCGCCGGGTACGCAAACCGCCTCGCGCCGGCCGGGCCGGTGCGAGGCGGAATGGAGCCGACGCCGCGTCAGCCGTCCAGGCGGACCACCATCTTGCCGGTGTTGCCGCCGCGCAGCAGGTCCAGGAAGGCCTGCGGGGTGTTCTCGAAGCCGTCCACCACGGTCTCCTCGAAGCGCAGCTTCCCGTCCTTCAGCCAGCCGCCCACCTCGGCGAGGAACTGCGGCCGCAGCGCGTCGTGGTCGCCGACCAGCACGCCCTCCAGGCGCAGCCGCTTGCCGATGGCCATCGCCAGGTTGCGCGGACCGGGCGCCGCGGAGGTGTCGTTGTACTGGGCGATGGCGCCGCACAGCACGGCCCGGCCGTGCACGCCCAGCGCGCTGATCGCGGCCTCCAGGTGCTCGCCGCCGACGTTGTCGAAGTAGAGGTCGATGCCCTCCGGGGCGGCCTTGGCGAGCTGCTCGCCGACCGGGCCGTCCTTGTAGTTGAAGGCGGCGTCGAAGCCGTACTCCCCGGTCAGCCGGGCGACCTTCTCCGCCGAACCGGCCGAGCCGACCACCAGCGAGGCGCCCTTGAGCCGGGCGATCTGGCCGACGATCGAGCCGACCGCGCCGGCCGCGCCGGAGACGAACACCCGGTCGCCCTCCTTGAGGGCGCCGACCGCCAGCAGGCCCGCGTACGCGGTCAGGCCGGGCATGCCGAGCACGCCGAGGTAGGCGGAGAGCGGCACGCCCTCGATCCGCGGCACCTTGACCGCGTGCTTCGCCGGCACGGTGGCGTACTCGCGCCAGCCGAGCCCGTGCAGCACCGCGTCGCCCGGGGCGAAGCCCTCGTCGCCGGAGGCGACCACGTACCCGACGGCGCCGCCGTCCATCGCCTCGCCGAGCCGGAACGGCGGGATGTAGGACTTCACGTCGTTCATCCGGCCGCGCATGTAGGGGTCCACCGACAGGCGGGTGTTGCGGACCAGGACCTCGCCCGGGCCCGGAGTGCGGACCGGCGCCTCGACGAGGGCGAAGTCGGCCGGGACCGGCCAGCCCCGGGGGCGGGCGGCGAGGTGCCACTCACGGGCGGTGGCGGGCGCTTGCGGCACGGTCGGCTCGGCAGCCATGATGATTCTCCACATGAAAGGTTGAGCTGGTGAAGTAACAATGGGCATGAAAGGTTCACGTTGTCAAATGTTCAGGTAGACTGGTTGCCATGAACGCCCAGCCGATCCGGGACACCGCGCAGCCGGCCGACGAGATCACCCGTGAGGTCGTCGACCTCATGGCCAACCTGGTCGCCCTCTTCCACCGCGAGTACGAGGAGGCCGCCGCCGCCCGCTCGCTCACCGGTGCGCAGGCCAAGGTCCTCGCCCTGCTGCGGCGCGGCCCCATGCCCATGCGCCAGATCGCCCAGACGCTCAGCTGCGAGCCCTCCAACATCACCGGCATCGTCGACCGGCTGGAGACCCGGGGCTTCGTCACCCGCCAGCCCGACCGGCAGGACCGCCGGGTCAAGCTGGTCGCCACCACCGACACCGGCAGCACCGCCTCCGAGGAACTGCGCGAGTCGCTGAACTTCGCCCGCGAGCCGCTGGCCGCGCTCGGCCCGGACGAGCGGACCCAACTGCGCGACCTGCTGCGGCGGATGCTCGCCGGCGCCTCCGGACCCGGCGCGTGAGGAGCATCACAGCTCCGGCCGCCGAATTCTCGGCCGATCGGAGGTAACCGAACACTCCCCCGAAACGTCTAACGTTCGAAAGCCGACACCCGCCCGCGAGCAGGCGGTACGGGTGGGGAAAGAGAACGGAAAACGGGGGGACGGGAAGGATGAGCAGCAGCTCGCGCCGTCGGCGTGTCATACGGACCGTCATAGGACTCGCCGCCGTTCTGGTGCTGTCCGTGGCCGGGGCGGGGGCCTGGTTCTACCACCGGCTCGACACCAACATCACCACCTTCGACGCCGGCGGCGTCGCCACCGAACGCCCGCCCGCGCCCGTGCCGGCCGCGCCGGGCGCCTCGGTGCCGGTCAACGTCCTGCTGCTCGGCTCGGACACCCGCAACGACGGCAACGCCGACCTCGGCGGCGGCGACGAGGGCGTCGGCCACTCCGACACCGCGATCCTGCTGCACGTCTACGCCGACCGCAGGCACGCCGTCGGCGTCTCCATCCCCCGCGACACCCTGGTCACCATCCCGTCCTGCCGGCTGCCCAGCGGCGACTGGACCAAGCCGCGGACCAACCAGATGTTCAACGAGGCCTTCACCATCGGCGAGTCCGCCCAGGGCAACCCGGCCTGCACCCAGAACACCGTCGAGGCCCTCACCGGCCTGCGCATGGACCACACCATCGTGGTCGACTTCAAGGGCGTCGCCGCGATGACCGAGGCCATCAACGGCGTGGACGTCTGCGTCCCCAACGACGTCAACTCGCACAACATCAAGCTCAAGAAGGGCCTGCAGAAGATCGCCGGCCAGCCGGCCGTCGACTACCTGCGCGCCCGCTACGGCTTCGGCGACAACTCCGACATCGGCCGGATGAAGCGCCAGCAGGCCTTCCTCTCCTCGATGATCCGCAAGATCCAGTCCCAGGGCTTCTCGCTGCCGACCCTGCTCCCGCTGGCCGACGCCGCGACCCGCTCGCTCACCGTCGACGAGGGCCTGGGCACCGCGATGAAGCTGGTCGACTTCGCCCAGTCGATGCAGCAGATCAAGCTCTCCGACATCACCTTCGTCACCGCCCCCTGGCGGTTCTCCACCGTGCAGACCGGCCGGATCGACCTCGTCCACCCCGACGTGGACACCCTGTGGCGGCTGCTGCGCGAGGACCGCACCCTGGACGGCCAGGCCACCGGCGAGCTCGCCGACCCCGCCGGCCCGAGCGCCGACCCCGGCGCCGCCGGGCCGACCACCGCCGGGCCCTCCCCGACGGCCACCCCGCTCACCGCCGAACAGCTCGCCACCCCGGTCACCGTGGTCAACGGCGTCGGCACCGACGGACTCGCCGGCCGCGGCTCCGCGGCGATCCGCGCCCAGGGCTTCCAGAACGTCTCGCTCGGCCAGACCACCGGCGGCCGGCTGAGCACCGAGATCGCCTACGACCCGCTGTTCAAGGCCGTCGCCGAGCAGCTCGCCCCGCTCTTCCCGGGCTCCCGGACGGTCGAGGAGCCGGGCTCCGAGGGCATCACCGTCACCCTCGGCCGCGACTACCGCCCCACCGCCGCCGCCCCCTCCCCCGGCACCCCGGGCGCCCCGTTCGCCGCCCCCACGGTTCCGCTGCCCACCGGCGTCCCCAGCGCGATAGCCGAGAACAGCCGCAGCGCCGACAGCGCCCCCTGCAGCGACCTCACCTTCGGCTAGGGCGTGTCCGGACGGGTCACGCCGGATCGGGCAGCCCGGTGACGACGGCGGTCAGCCGGGTGCCGGGCGGGAAGGCGCCGGCCGCCGTGAGGTCGTACAGGGCGGCCAGCGTCTTGGCCACGTAGCGCCGCTCCAGGGCGATGCCGTGCCGCCGCTCGAACCCGGCCGCGAACTCCTCCAGCGCGGCCGGCACCCGCCCGTACCCGCCGCCGTGGTGCCCGTGGTCGATCCGCCAGCCGCCGAACTCCCGCCCATACGCCTCCCGGTGCAGCCGCGCCACCTCTCCCTCCAGGTAGCCCTCGCCGCCGCGCAGCACCGCCACGCCCAGCGCCCGCGCCCCCGGCGGCAGTGCGGCCGCGATCCCGGCCAGCGTGCCGCCGGTGCCGACCGGGCAGCAGATCACGTCCCGCTCCCCGAGCCCCTGCGACTCCTCCAGCTCCGCCACGATCGCCCGCGCGCCGTGCGCCGCGAGCGCGTTGGAGCCGCCCTCCGGCAGCACCAGGCACGGCCCCCAGCGCCGCCGCAGCGCCGCCTCCCCGGCGCCGCCCCCGGCCCCCCGCCCGGCCTCCTCCCGGTAGTCGGCCCGGGACAGGAAGACCAGCTCCATCCCGGCCTCCTCGGCGGCCCTCAGCGACCAGTTCCGCGGCGCCCCCGCCAGCTCCTCGCCCCGCACCAGCCCCACGCTCGACAGCCCCAGCGCCCCGGCCGCCAGCGCCACCGCCCGCAGGTGCGTCGAGTACGCCCCGCCGAAGGTCACCAGCCGCCGGTGCCCCTCCCGCACCGCGAGCTCCAGATTGGGCGCCAGCTTGCGCCACTTGTTCCCCGGCACCAGCGGGTGCACCAGGTCGTCCCGCTTCAGCCGCAGCCCCACCCCGGAGCGCTCGAACACCTCGTCGGCGCAGTCGGTGAGCGGGGTCGGCAGCAGGGCGTCGGCAAACATCCGAAAAGGATACGAACCCCTCGGTCAACCCTGTCGAACAGTAAAGCTTTGATAAATTAAGACAACCCTATGACCCTATGAGGCGTCACGCCTGAGGACGGGCACATCGCGGTCCGCGCCGTCGACTACCGTCTCGTCAGCAGGCGAATCACTGTCGCATCAACCGCCGGGGTCCCAGGAGCGTCCTGGAAGACCCCGGTGTTCTTCACCATGTGGGGGAAATCGTGTCAATCGCGTCACCGCTCGCCCCGGATTCGGCGGAGGCCCCGTCCGAGCCCGGAGCTCCGGGCCGGACCGGCGGACCCGCCGGCGGCGGGCGGCCGTCCTTGATCGGCCGGAGGCCGCCCCGCGCCGGACTGCCGTGGTTCGCGGCCGCGGTGCTCGGGCTCCCCCCGGTGTTCCACCTGGTCGGCGCCGACCTGCTCGGTTTCCTGCTGCTCTGGGGCGCCGCCGCCACCCTGATCCGCTCCAGGGCCACCGCCTTCGACCGGCTGATGATCTCCGGCGTCACGCTGGTCGGCTGGACCTGCGCGCTCGGCCTGGTCGTCGGCCACTGGCGCCACGGTGTCCACCCGCTGACGCTGGCCGAGCCGACCGCCCTCGCGCTGGTCGTGGTCCGCGCCCTCGCCGGGCCCGCCCCGGCCCGGCCGGGACTCCCCCTGCGGGCCCGGGTCCGCGCCCTGGTCCCCACCCGCGACCATCCGCTGCTGCTGACGGCCGCTCTGGCCGTCGCCTTCGTCATGTACCCGGTGCTCCACCGGAGCACCGCCGAGCGCCTGGCGCTGATCACGTCGGCGGAGGACCTCGCCCGCCACAGCGCGCTCTACGACACGATCCTGCGGGTCGGCGGCCTCGTCTCCATCCGCCAGGCCGAAGCGGCCGCCACCGTCCAGGAGCACCTGGAGACCTACCCCCAGGGCAGCCATCTGATCCTGGCGGTCATCACCAGTTTCCTGCGCGGCGGGAACACGCACGGCGGCATGCAGATCTCGCTGTTCGTGCTGCTCTACACGGTGACCGCCGCGGCGCTGGCCGTCGCGGTGCTCTGGGCGGTCCACCGGGCGGCCGGGCCCGCGCTGCGGGGCTGGCGGGGCCTGGCCCTGCTGCTGCCCGTCGGCGCCTTCCTGGTCGTCGCCGAACTGCCCAAGCTGTACTTCAACGGCTTCATCAGCGAGCTCTTCGCGCTGGGGCTGCTGGCGGTCCTGGTCGCCCTGGCCATCCGCCCGCTCGACCGGATCCACGAACAGTTGGTCGTCATGGGCGCCCTGGTCGCCGGCATCTCCTTCGGCCACTACCTGCTGCTGCCGGCCGCCGGCGCGACCGTGCTCAGCTGGGCCGTCTGCCACTGGAGCACCTGGAGGCGCCACTGGGTGAGCGCGCTGGCGGTCTCCGTCGTCGCCGGCGGGCTCGCGCTCTTCCCGATCGGCGTGAACCTCTCCACGGCCGGCTCCGCCGAGGTGCTGACCGTGCCCGGCGGCATCACCCCGGTCGGCCGGCACGTGCTGTTCCCGCTGGTCGCCGCCACCCTCGCGGTGCTGCTGACGCGCTCCGCGCGCGCCGACCGGGCGCGCCGCGCGGCACTGGGGGCCTGCGGCTCGATCGTGCTGTTCTCCTTCGGGATCAGGCAGTACCAGCTGCAGAAGACCGGCGACACCTCGTACTTCTACGAGAAGGTGCTCCACCAGCTGCTGGTGATCGGCCTGGTCACGGCGGCCGCCGCGGTGCTCCCGCTGTTCGGCCGCCGGATCGTCGCCGGCGAGCGGGGCGCGGCCGGCTCCGGGCCCCGCAGCGGCCTGCGGTCGGCCGTCGCCGTCGTGGCCGCGACCGGCTGCCTGCTGTACGGCGTGGTGTTCAACAGCCAGCCGGACGTCAGCAAGGCCGCCGGGTGGGAGGGCAGCCCCGGCCGGAACCTGCTCCGCGGCGGGCAGGCCCGCTGGGACGTCGCCGAGCGGGTCACCGCGATCCACGACTCCCGGCCGGCCGACGACCAGCGGGTGGCGGTGTCCCTGGGCGGGCGCCGGGTGTGGGACGAGGTGAAGCCCGACTGGGGCTCCTCCGAGGACAACCTCTGGCTCGGCGTGCTCAACAGCGACCAGGGCCGCTCCTGGCGGTCCTGGATGTGGGGGCTGGGCCGGCACAGTGCCGGGGACATCCTGTACTACGCGAGCATCACGCCCGAGCCGCTGCGGATCTACCTCGACGACCCCAAGCTGGCCGCCGAGGTCAAGGCGCTGGCGAGCCAGGGCAAGGCCCCCGACCTGGAGGTCAACCTGCTCCGGCGGGACGCCTCGGGCCGGCTGGTGGTCGTGCCCTTCCCGCTGAGCTGAGCCGGACCTGACGACGCGGCCGGGTACCCACCCGGCCGCGTCGGCCGTTCCGGGGGGCGCCGTAGGGGACCTGGCCGTCCATCAGGACCGTGGAAGGGCCGACGGAAGGGCGGGCGGAGGCCGGCAGGGTCAACGTGGCTGCGGGGCGGACCTGTTCGAGTGATTCCCGGCCTGTCGGCGCGGTCCGCGGTGCCGCCGGCCACTAGAGTGCGGGCAGACTGACCGCACCTGGTCAAGTCCGGTCGTCCGGACGACTGCGCGGGGTGGGGCGGGTGGGACTCGAACCCACGACCAAGGGATTATGAGTCCCCTGCTCTAACCGGCTGAGCTACCGCCCCGGTTCGCAGCACGCGACGGCAGGCCGGTCGCGGCAGCAGCAGACGGCCCCGAAAGGCCGTCCCGGGCAGCATAGCCGGTCGATCACCCGTGGTGCGCGCCGGGGGCGCACCCGGGTGCGCGCCCGGGGGCGGGCGGGCGGCGGTGGCGCGGGGCGGGCCGGGCTGGTAGATCTTGGTCCCGAACGGCGGAACACGTGGACGAACGCGCCCGCCCCGAGGACGACACGGAGCCCTGGATGCCCTCCCGCCCGGCCCGCACCGCGCGCGCCACCAGGACGGCCGCGGCGGCGGCCCTGCTACTGGCCGCCGCGATCGCCTGCGGCGGGGGGCAGGACGGCGGGCGGACGGCGGCGGTGGCCCCGCAGAACCCGGCCTGGGACCGGGTCGGCACGCTCTCGGTGCACACCCCCCAGGGACCCCGGGCGTGCACGGCGAGCGTGGTGCAGAGCCCTCGGCGCAATCTGCTGGTGACCGCCGCGCACTGCGTGCAGAACCACCGGATCGGCCTGCTGGACGGCCTGGTGTTCACTCCCGGCTACCGCAACGGGTACTCGCCGTACGGGAGTTGGCCGGTCAGGTCGGTCACCGTCGATCCGCGCTGGTCCGCCGACGCCGACCCCGAGTACGACGTGGCGTTCGTCACCGTGGGCCCGGTGGGCGGGCGGCAGGTCGAGGACGCCGTCGGCGGCAACCCGCTCGGCACCGACCAGGGCTTCGGCCTGGCGGTCTCGGTCACCGGCTACCCCAACGAGGGCGACGAGCCGATCACCTGCTCGGGCGTGACCGCCTCGCAGAGCCCGACCCAGGAGCGGTTCGACTGCGCGGGCTACACCGACGGCACCAGCGGCAGCCCCTGGCTCACCACGAACGGCCGGGTGATCGGGGTGATCGGCGGCTACCAGGAGGGCGGCGAGACGCCGGGCACCTCGTACAGCATCACCTTCGACGAGCGGGTCGCCGAGCTCTTCCAGCAGGCGGCGACGTGAGGCGGATCACGCCGCCGGGACGGCCCGGGGCAACACGAAGGCCCCCCGGTCTACCGAGGGGCCTTCGCTCTGAGCAGTCACCGGGCGGACCCGGCGCAGCTCCCGCATTTGGACTCGAACCAAAAACCTGCCGGTTAACAGCCGGCTGCTCTGCCAATTGAGCTATGCGGGATCGCGGTACACAACTCCCGTACCACGCACGGACGAACGGCCCGAGGGCCGCCACCCGAGCTCCCCCAATTGGACTCGAACCAATAACCTGCCGATTAACAGTCGGCTGCTCTGCCAATTGAGCTATGGGGGATCGAGCTTCCCGCTCCGGCTCCCGGTCTCCCGGGCTCCTCGGCGCTCGCTGCGGGACATACATTAGCGCACTCGGGGGGGTGGTCCGCCAATCGCTTTCCCCGGCCGCCACCGGGCGCCCCCGCACGGCGCGTTCCCCGCGCGCCCCGGGTGCCGTCCGTGGATGCTGGGGTCACCGGCGGGTTCACCGTCCCGGCAGACGGGTAGGGCAATGCGGCAATGGCCGCCAGGAGAGGGTGGAATCCGACCATGTGGAAGCTGTCGTTCGGTGTCGGACTCGCGACGGGCTATGTCCTGGGCACGCGGGCGGGGCGCCAGCGGTACGAGCAGATCGCCAGGGTGACCCGGCAGGTCGCCCAGAACCCCGCGGTGCAGGGCGCGGCCGGCAAGGCCCGGCAGCAGGCCGGCACGGTCGCCGGGAAGGCCGCCGGCGCCGTGGCCGGGAAGGTCGGCGACCGGCTGCCGAGCTCCGTCACCGACCGGGTGTCGTACTTCAACCGGGCCAGGAACGGGGACGACAGCTGGGGCACCTACCGGCCCTGACCGCCGTCCCGCACCCGGGCGCGGCACCGTCCGGCACCCGTCCGTGACGGGCGGGTGAGCGGGCGGTGACGGCCGGCCGGACAAGGGCTTCCGGGCGCGGTACCGAACGGGCAACGGTTGCCCGGCCGGGCCGCGTCCGGACGTCCGCTGAGGCATGATCTCGACTATGGCCATCGTCGCGGGGATAGACAGCTCGACCGGTCGCACCAGGATCGTCGCGTGCGACGCCGGCACCGGCGCCGTCCTGCGCTCCGGCAAGGCCCCCCACCCCGCACCCGAGGATCCCGACACCCGGCCCGGCGAGGCCGACCCGCAACTCTGGCTGCACTCGCTGGGCGACGCGGCGGCCGGCGGCCTGCTGGAGGGCGTGCGGGCGATCGGGGTCAGCGCGCAGCAGCACGGCATGATCGGCCTGGACGCCGGCGGCGTGCAGGTCAGGCCGGCGATCCTGTGGAACGACCCCCGCTCCAGCGGCGCCGCCGCGGCCCTGCTGGCCGAGCTGGGCGGCCCGGCGGCCTGGACGGCGGCGATCGGCGCCGTCCCCAGCCCCGCGTACACCGTCGCCAAGCTGCGCTGGCTCGCCGAGTTCGAACCGGCCAACGCCCGGCGGATCGCCGAGGTGCTGCTGCCGCACGACTGGCTGGTCTGGCAGCTGCTCGGCCACCCCAAGCGCCGCACCACCGACCGGGGCGACGCCTCCGGCACCGGCTACTGGTCCCCCGTCACCGGCGAGTACCGGCAGGACCTGGTCGAGCTGGCGCTCGGCCACCAGCTGAAGCTGCCGGACGTGCTCGGCCCCGCCGAACCCGCCGGCCACACCCCCGAGGGCCTGCTCATCTCGGCCGGCACCGGCGACAACATGGCCGCCGCGCTCGGCCTCGGCCTCGGCCCCGGCGACGCGGTGGTCTCGCTCGGCAGCTCCGGGACGATCTTCGCGGTGCACGAGCAGGCCGTGGTGGACGCCACCGGCCTGGTCTCCTCCTTCGCCGACGCCACCGGCCGCCACCTGCCGATGGTCGCCACCCTGAACGCCGCCCAGGTGCTGCGCTCCACCGCCGCCCTGCTCGGCCGCGACCTGGAGGGCCTCAGCGACCTCGCCCTGCAGTCCTCCCCCGGCGCGTACGGGCTGGTGCTGCTCCCCTACCTGGACGGCGAGCGGACGCCCGCGCTGCCGCACGCGGCCGGCACGCTGACCGGGCTGCGGGCGGAGTCGATGGCCCCTCAGCACCTGGCCCGGGCCGCCGTCGAGGGCATGCTCTGCAACAGCGCGGACGCCCTGGACGTGCTGCGCGCCCGCGGCGTCGAGGTGAAGCGGGTCTTCCTGCTCGGCGCCGCCGGGCGGCTGGCGGCGGTGCGGCACGTCGCGCCGCAGCTGTTCGGCGTCCCGGTGGTCGTCCCGCCGCCCGGCGCGCACGCGGCGCGCGGTGCGGCCCGGCAGGCGGCCTGGGCGCTGGCCGGGACACCCGAGCCGCCGCGCTGGGACCTGCCGGGGGCCGTCACCGTGACCCCGGACGCCGAGCACGACCTGCCGGTCGGGTCCGCGGTCCGCCGGCAGTACCGGGCCGCCCGCGAGCAGGTCCACCCGGAGACGGCCGGCTGAGACGGCCGCCGCGACGGCCCCGGCGGGCCCTCGGACGACCCGGGGCGGCCCGGAACGGCCCGGGGCGGCACTCGGGAGCGGGCGGCGCCGGGAAGATGCGTCACCCGGCGTCCGGTGGCAGCGTGGGAGGTGAAGCGGCCACCGGACGGAAGGGCGGCAGGATCCCATGGCACTGCACAAGGGGGCCGGCGGCGACCGCCGGCTGACCGTCGGCCCGTTCCTCGGCACCGCCGCCGACCCGCTCGGGTCGATGGAGCTGGCGCCCCCGCTGCACCGGCTCGCGGACGGCCCCGTCCCGGCCGACACCGCGTACCAGCTGATCCACGACGAGCTGCTGCTGGACGGCAACGCCCGGCTCAACCTGGCGACCTTCGTCAGCACCTCGATGGAGGTGCAGGCCACCCGGCTGATGACCGAGTGCCTCGACAAGAACATGATCGACAAGGACGAGTACCCGCAGACCGCCGAACTGGAGCGGCGCTGCGTGGCCATCCTCGCCCACCTGTGGCACGCCCCCGACCCGGACGCCGCCGTCGGCTGCTCCACCACCGGCTCCAGCGAGGCCTGCATGCTGGCCGGCCTCGCCCTCAAGCGGCGCTGGATGCGCCGCAACGCCCACCGCTACGCGGCCGGGGCCCGGCCCAACCTGGTGATGGGCGTCAACGTGCAGGTGTGCTGGGAGAAGTTCTGCGCCTTCTGGGAGGTCGAGGCCCGCACCGCGCCGATGGACGGCGAGCGCTTCCACCTCGGCCCCGAGCAGGCGGTGGGGCTCTGCGACGAGAACACCATCGGCGTGGTCGGGGTGCTCGGTTCGACCTTCGACGGCTCCTACGAGCCGGTCGCGGAGATCTGCGCCGCGCTCGACGACCTCCAGCGGCGCACCGGCCTGGACATCCCGGTGCACGTGGACGGCGCCTCCGGCGGCATGATCGCGCCGTTCCTGGACGAGGACCTGGTCTGGGACTTCCGGCTGCCCCGGGTCGCCTCCATCAACACCTCCGGCCACAAGTACGGGCTGGTCTACCCCGGCGTCGGCTGGGCGCTGTGGCGGGACCCCGAGGCGCTGCCCGAGGAGCTGGTGTTCAAGGTCAACTACCTGGGCGGCGAGATGCCGACCTTCGCGCTCAACTTCTCCCGGCCCGGCGCCGAGGTGATCGCCCAGTACTACATGTTCCTGCGGCTCGGCCGGGCCGGCTTCCGGGCCGTCCAGGGCGCCTGCCGGGAGGTGGCCGGGTACCTCGCCGACGGGATCGAGGGCTTGGGCGGCTTCCGACTGCTGACCCGGGGCGACGAGCTGCCGGTGTTCGCGCTCACCACGACGGACGGCGTGCCGTTCGACGTCTTCGACGTGTCGCGGCGGCTGCGCGAGCGCGGCTGGCAGGTGCCCGCCTACACCTTCCCGGCGAACCGGGAGGACCTCGCGGTGCTGCGGGTGGTCTGCCGCAACGGCTTCTCCCGCGATCTCGCGGACCTGTTGCTGGAGGACCTGGGGCGGCTGCTGCCGGAGCTGCGCCGCCAGCCGTTCCCGCTCAAGGAGCTCGGGGTGCCGGCCCGGACGGGCTTCCACCACTGACGGACCGGCGGACGCCGGGGCACCGGCGAGCGGCGGGCGTGGTCACGGCGGGGGCGGGCGCATCGGATGCGCCCGCCCCCGCCGCGCGTCCCTGCGGTCCGGGGCAGCCTCCCCCCGTGGAGGCTGCCTCGCACCGGTGGGGGCCAGGGCACGGCAGGTGCCGGGCCGTCGGGAACCGTCCCCGGACGAAGGACCGGGTGGCGAACCGCTCCGGCCGAAAGAACAATGCCCGACGGCCATATGAATGTTCGAGCCCCTCCCGCCGTTGTGAGACACTTCCGTCCGTCTCAGCGCCAGGACCTGCGCTTTGGGACGCCGGGCCGCCGAGGTTTGAGACGCGAAGGCGCCCGCCCGGGTCCGCAGCGGCGCCCCGCGGGGTGCCGCCTGTTCCAGCCCCGCCGCCCCGCCCGCCCGCATGTTTGGAAGAGACCGCATGGGTTCCGCCTGGAAGCAGCTGCCGGACGACCTGTCCGACCCCGCCAGACGCCTGACGGAGGAACTGCGCGCCGTCAAGGACGCGACCGGGCTCTCGCTCTCCGAGCTGGCCGCCCGGACCCACTACAGCCGGGCCTCCTGGGAGCGCTGGCTGAACGGCAAGCGGGTCGTCACCGAGCAGGCCCTCGACGCGCTGATCGGGGCCGTGGAGTGCGACGGTCCGGCGCTGCGGGCGCTGTGGCACCGGACCGCGGCCGCGGCGCCGAGCCAGGCGGTGGCGGACGGTGAGGCGGTGGCGGACGGCGGCGCGGGTGCGGAGCCGGCTCCGGAGGCCGCGGTGGACACGGCGGCCAACGCCGCGGTGGACGCCGAGGCCGCCCCGGCGGGCCCGCACCGGACCCGGCGCCGCCCGGCGGCCCTGGTCGGCGCCTCGGTGCTGGCGCTGCTGCTGGCGCTGCTCGGCGTGCGGGTCCTCTCCTCCTCCGACGAGGGGGGCGCCACGCCGACCGCCGCCACCGTGGCACCGTCCGCCCAGGCAGGCGGCTCCTCCCCGGCCGCCACCGCTCCCGCGGTGCCCGCCAACCCCGCCCCGCCGGTCCCCGCCTGCCAGGCGCTCGGCTGCGTCCACAAGGACCCCAAGGCGACCGGCTGCGGCGGCGACGCCCGGACCCTGCTGACCACCAACGTCGGCAAGGTCGTCGTCTACCTCCGGTACAGCCAGAAGTGCCAGGCGGCCTGGGCCGCGATCACCGAGGGCCAGCCCGGCGACCAGGCGACCATCACCACCAGCGCCGGCGAGTCGGAGACCGCGCTGATCCACTGGGGGTACGACAACTACTCGTGGATGGTGAACGCGGCGGACCCGGCGGTCACCATCCAGGTCTGCGGGCAGCGCAAGGACCCGGAGGGCGCCGCCTGCTCGCCCTCGACCTCCGACCTGGCCCGGACGGTCGCCTCGACCCCGATCCCGCCCGGCCCGGCCACCCCGCCGGCGGCCGCCACCGACCCGGCCCAGCCCACGGCGTCGGCCCAGTAGGCCCAGTGGGCCCCGTCGAGCCGGCCGAGCTAGTCGAGGTAGCCCCGCAGCTGGGCCGCGAAGGCGTGGTCGCGGAGCTTGACCAGGGTCTTGGACTCGATCTGGCGGATCCGCTCCCGGGTGACCCCGAAGAGCACCCCGATCTCCTCCAGCGTGCGCGCCCGCCCGTCGTCCAGGCCGAAGCGGAGCTGCACCACCTGCCGTTCGCGCTCGCCGAGGGTGGCCAGCACCGCCTCCAGGTGCTGACGCAGCAGCAGGAAGGCGGCCGACTCGGCGGGTGAGGCCGCGTCGGCGTCCTCGATGAGGTCGCCGAGCGCGACGTCGTCCTCCTCGCCGACCGGCGTGTGCAGCGAGATCGGCTCCTGGGCCAGCCGGAGCAGCTCGCGCACCCGCTCCTCGGTGAGCTCCAGGACGGCCGCGATGTCGGCCGGGCCCGGCTCGGTGCCGCGCTCCTGGAGCAGCGAGCGCTGCACCCGCACCACCCGGTTGATCAGCTCGACCACGTGCACCGGCACCCGGATCGTGCGGGCCTGGTCGGCCAGCGCGCGGCTCATCGCCTGGCGGATCCACCAGGTCGCGTAGGTGGAGAACTTGTAGCCGCGGGCGTAGTCGAACTTCTCGACGGCCCGGATCAGTCCGAGATTGCCCTCCTGGACCAGGTCGAGCAGGGTCAGCCCGCGGCCGACATAGCGTTTGGCGACGGAGACCACCAGGCGCAGGTTGGCCTCGATCAGCCGGCGCTTGGCGAGCCGGCCGACCGCCACCAGGGCGTCCAGCTCGCGGGCCAGTCCGTCGGCGGGCGGAGGCCGGCGGTTCAGCCGCTCCTCGGCGAACAGTCCGGCCTCGATCCCGCGGGCCAGTTCGACCTCCTCGGCGGCGGTCAGCAGCCGGATCCGGCCGATCTCGCGGAGGTACTGGCGGAGCAGGTCGGCCGCCGGGCCGCCGGGCTCGGCACCGGGAGGCCCGGGGGCCTCCTCGTCCTCCTCGGCGTCGCCGCCCCCGGCCTGCCTGGCGTCGGGGTGGCCCGGCGGCAGGCCCTGGGCGGGCACCCGGGCGCCGTCCGGTGGCGGCACCCCGGCCCGGCCGTGGTCCTCGGCCGGGGCGTCCCCGGCCCGGGCGCCGTCCTGCGGCGCGGGCGGGGCGAGCGGGTCGGTGGCGGGCTGGGCGGTCACGGTGGGGCCTCGGTCCACGGGCATCCCCTCGGGGCGCGCGCGACTCTGGCGGACCCGCGCTGAACGGAGGTGGGACGCCCTCCAGTGTGCGGCACGCCACACTCCGTGGCCGAGACTCGTGCGCGGACTTTCTGAACGCGGCCCTACAGGGCGGCGGCGCCCCGGCTGCGCAGCGACTGCCCGTACTGCTGGAGCTGCCACAGCTCGGTCTGCACCGCGTGCAGTTCCTCGGGGGCGGCCCGGTTGCCCAGCCGCTGGAGGTGGGCGCGGACCTCGTCGACCCGGCGGTCCACGGCCAGCATCCGCAGCTTGACCAGGAACTCGCCCGCGTAGATCGCGTCCGCCTTGCGGCGCGAGCGCACCGGCTCGACGGTCAGCTCGGTGACCAGCGAGCGCACCCGGTCGTCCGGGCAGATCTCGCGCACCACGGCGGTGAAGTCGGCCAGCGCGGCCCCGTACGCGGCGCCGCCGGCCTGGCCGATCGCACGGCGCACGGCGGTGTACGGCGGGGTCGGGAACTCGTCCTCGCCGTAGTTGTCGAAGGCCGGCGCGACCAGGTCCGGGTGCTGCAGGGCCAGCTTGAGCAGCTCGCGCTCGACGAACTGCGCCGGGTCGCGCGGGTTGAGCACGAAGGCGGGCCGGGCCGGGCCGGCCGGTTGCACGGGCCCGGGGCGGCGCTGGCCGTTCGCCCGCGGGTTCTGCTGGCGCTCGCGGTCCCAGCGGGCCAGCTGGGAGACCCGGCGGACCACGAACGGTTCGTCCAGGATGCCGAGCATGCCGGCCAGCCGGACGGCGTACTCGTGCTGGATCGAGCGGTCCTTGATCTTGGCGACGATCGGCGCCGCCTCCTCCAGCGCCGCCGAGCGGCCCTCCGGGGTGTCCACCCGGTGCTTGGCGACCGCCGAGTTCAGCGCGAACTCGAAGAGCGGGACGGGGTTGTCGATCAGCTCGCGGACCGCCTCGTCGCCCATGGCCAGACGCAGCTCGCACGGGTCCATGCCGCCGGGGCTGACCGCGATGGAGGTCTTGGCGGCGAACTTCTGGTCGTCCTCGAAGGCGCGCAGCGCGGCCTTCTGCCCGGCGGCGTCGCCGTCGAAGGTGAAGACGGTCTCGCCGCGGTACTGGGAGGTGTCCATCAGCAGCCGGCGGATGATCTTGATGTGGTCCTCGGCGAAGGCGGTGCCGCAGGTGGCCACCGCGGTGGTGACCCCGGCCAGGTGGCAGGCCATCACATCGGTGTAGCCCTCGACCACCACCGCCCGGCCCGACTTGGCGATCTCCTTCTTCGCCAGGTCGATGCCGTAGAGCACGTGCGACTTCTTGTAGATCGGCGTCTCGGGGGTGTTGAGGTACTTCGGTCCGTTGTCGTCCTCGCGCAGCCGCCGGGCGCCGAAGCCGATCACCTCGCCGGCGATGTCGCGGATCGGCCAGACCAGCCGGCCCCGGAACCGGTCGATCAGACCGCCGCGCTGGCCCTGCGAGGCCAGGCCGCCGAGCAGGATCTCCTTGTCGCTGAACCCCTTGCCGCGCAGATAGCGGACCAGGTGCTCCCAGCCGGCCGGGGCGTAGCCGACGCCGAAGGTCGTCGCGGCCTCCTCGTCGAAGCCGCGCTCGGCCAGGAAGCGGCGGCCGATCTCGGCCTCGGGCGAGGCGAGCTGCTCCCGGTAGTAGGCGGCGGCCACCTTGTGCGCCTCGACCAGCCGGGTGCGCTCGCCCTGCTGGTGGCGGGGGCTGTAGCCGCCCTCCTCGTAGCGCAGGGTGATGCCGGCCTGGGCGGCCATCCGCTCGACGGCCTCGGCGAAGGTGAAGTGCTCGATCTTCATCAGGAAGGCGATGGTGTCGCCGTTCTCCTGGCAGCCGAAGCAGTGGAAGACGCCCTTGGAGGGGTTGACGTAGAAGGAGGCGGACTTCTCGTCGTGGAAGGGGCAGACGCCCTTGTACTCGCCACCGCCACCGTTGGTCAGCTGTACGTAGTCGCCGACCACCGCGTCGATCGGCAGTGCGCTCCGCACCGCCTGTACGTCTTCGTCCCTGATCCGCCCGGCCACCCCGGAAGTCTACTGGGGCGGCCGGGCCGAACGGCGGGACGACCGCCTGGGGCGGGGCCGGGCCCGGTCAGCTCCGGTCCGCGCCGGTCAGCCGGGCGTGCAGGGCCAGGGCGGAGGCGTCGGTGAGGGTGGCGATCTGGTCGATCACCGTGCGCAGGGCGGCCCGGTCGTCCTCCGCCTCGCGGTACATCGCCGCGAAGACCGGGTCCAGCGTCTCGGGGGCGCACCGGCCGAGGGCCTCGGCCAGCTCGGCAATCACGATCCGCTGCCGGGCCCGCAGCTGGGCCTGCTCGTCGCGCTGCATCACGTACCGGACGGCGACCGCCTTGAGCACCGCGCACTCCAGCCGGACCTCGCGCGGCACCACCAGCTCGGCCGCGTAGCGGGTGAGCCGGCCGGGGCCGTAGCGGGCCCGGGTGGCCTGCTCGGCGGCCAGGCAGAACCGGCCGATCAGCTGGCTGGTGAGGTCCTTGAGGCCGGAGCGGGCGCGGGCGGTGCCGTCGTAGGACTCGGGCCACCACTCCTGGGCGAGCAGCCGGTCCAGGGCGGCGGCCAGCTCCTCGGGCTCGGCGTCCCGGGCGTAGCGCTCGGCCACCTTGAACAGCTCGGCCCGCTCGCTCGGGGCGCGCAGCGCGGCCGGGTCGATGTGGCCGGCCTGGAGGCCGTCCTCGACGTCGTGGGTCGAGTAGGCGACGTCGTCCGACCAGTCCATGACGGTGGCCTCGAAGCACTTGCGCCCGGGCGGGGACCCGGCCCGCAGCCAGCGGAAGACCGGAAGGTCGTCGGCGTAGACGCCGTACTTGGGCGAGTCCGGGTCGGTGGGGTGGGCGCCGTGCGTCCACGGGTACTTGGTGGCGGCGTCCAGGGCGGCCCGGGTCAGGTTGAGGCCCACGCTGCGGCCCGGCCAGGGGGCCAGCCGGGCGGGCGTCTCGTCCTGCGGGGCGAAGCGCTTGGGCTCCAGGCGGGTCAGGATGCGCAGCGACTGCGCGTTGCCCTCGAAGCCGCCGCAGGCCTCGGCGGCCTGGTCGAGCGCCTCCTCCCCGGTGTGGCCGAACGGCGGGTGGCCGATGTCGTGGGCCAGGCAGGCGGTCTCGACGAGGTCCGGGTCGCAGCCGAGGGCGGCGCCCAGCTCGCGGCCGACCTGGGCGCACTCCAGCGAGTGGGTCAGCCGGGTGCGCGGGAAGTCGCTGCGCATCGGGGCGACCACCTGGGTGGTGCCGGCCAGCCGGCGCAGGGCGGCGGAGTGGAGCACGCGGGCGCGGTCGCGCTGGAACGCCGTGCGGCCGGGGCGCTTGTCCGGTTCGGGCACCCAGCGGACCTCGGCGGCGCGATCGTACGGGGTCGGGGCCGGAGCGGCGGTGAGGCGGTGCGCGGTGTCGTCCATATGCCCTTCACGGTACGCCGCGGCGGTGACACCGCAGGTGTGCCGCGCACGACGGCGCGCGGGCCGGGGCGTGAACCCTGGCCCCCGCGCCGGGTACCGCTGCGGGGTGCCCCACTCCGGTCAGCCGCGGACCGCCTTGAGGACCGCCTCGGCGGCGCCCTCCTGCCCCTTGGCGTTCGGGTGGATCGCCGCCAGGCCGTGCGCCGGGAACGGCGGCTCCACCCAGCGGGCGCCCTCCCCGGCGCACATGTCGTGGCCGGCCGAGGGCGCCGTGAGGTCCACGAAGACCGCTCCGGCCGCCTCCGCCCGCCGTTTGAGCATGGCGTTGAGCTGCTGCTCCTTCTCCACCAGGAAGCCCAGGTCCCCGCCGGCCACCGTGGCGCCCAGCACCGGGAGGCAGCTCGCCGGGTCGGCCGGCAGCAGCGACGGGTAGCCGACCACGTAGACCCGGGCCTGCGGGGCGCGGCGCTTGATCTCCTTCAGCTGCTGGCCGAGCCGCTCGCCCGCGGCGTCCACCTTGTGCTGCACCTGGTCGCCGCCGTCCGCGGCGGCGTAGGAGTCGCGGCACGGCGCGGCGGCGCGGTCCGAGCCGACCAGGCCCTTGAGCGCGTCCACCAGGTTCTCCTTGGCGCACTGGCCGACGACGTCCATGAACCCGGCGTCGTTGCCGCCGATCCCGAGGGTCACCAGGCGGGTGGCCTGGGTGAGCGCGTCCAGCTGCGGCGGGTTGCTGCCGCCGTCGGTGCTCTGGGCGCCGGTCAGGTCGCCGGTGCGGGCCCCGCTGCAGCTGACGTCGCGGAACCGCTCCCCGGACAGGCCGAGCGCCTTGGCCACCAGGGACGGGTAGTTGACCGCCGAGCGGGAGCAGCCCTTCGGCTCCCCCACCTGCGGGCCGATCTTGATGCCCGCCGTGTAGGAGTCGCCGAGCGCCACGTACGGCCCGGTGGGTGTGGGCGTCGGGCTCGGCTTCACCGCGGCGGCCCGCGCCGGCGCGGAGCCGTCCGGGGCGCCGCCGGCGACGGTCCCGGAGCCGGTGGAGCCGGAGCAGCCGGCGACCAGCACGGCGGCGAGGCCCGCGCTCACCGCGCCGGTGAGCGCGGCGGTCGGGCGTACGGACAGTGGCACGGGTTCCCCCCGGGTAGCAGCCGATGGCGTTTCTTCCCACGACGGCCCGTCCCCCGGGCACCGCAACGACCAACGGACGGGCGCGCCCGATCGCTCCCGCCCGGGCGGTGAACTTCCGGTGGCCGCGCGCCCCTCGGGGAGCGCGGCCGCGGGGCCGCTGCTCGGGCCCGCTACTCCCGCCCGTTGCTCCCGCCCGCTACTCCGGCCCGCGCTCGTGCTCGGCCAGGAACTGCTCGAAGCGCCGGCCCAGCTCGTCCGCCGACGGCAGGTCCACCGGCTCGGCCAGCAGGCTCTCCCGGCCCTCGGCGCCGGCCACCGCGTCGTACTGGCCCTCCATGCCGCGGATCGCCGAACGCAGGTCGCTGTCGCCCTGCGCCAGCTGCTCCTCGATGTCGGCGTAGACCACGTCGACCTGCTCGCGCAGCGAGGTCCCGGGCAGCACCAGCCCGGTCGCGGACTGCACCGCCTCCAGGATCTGCACCGCGGCCGCCGGGTACGCCGAACGCGCCACGTAGTGCGGCACGTGCACGGCGAAGCCCAGCACGTCGTGCCCGGCCTCGGCGAGCCGGTACTCCAGCAGGGCCTGGGCACTGCCCGGCACCTGGGCCTGCTCGAACCACTGCGGGTAGCCGGCCGCGAGGTCCAGCCGGTTGCCGTGCGGCGTCACGCCGACCGGACGGGTGTGCGGCACGCCCATCGGGATGCCGTGGAAGTCGAGGCTCAGCCGGACGTCGAAGCGCTCGACCAGCGCACGGACGGCGGCGGCGAAGCGCTCCCACTCGACGTCCGGCTCGGGCCCGGTGAGCAGCAGGAACGGCGAGCCCGCGGTGTCGTGGACCAGCTGGAGCAGGATCTCCGGCGGCTCGTAGGACGACCAGCGCTCGCGGTCGAAGACCATCGCGGGGCGGCGGGCCCGGTAGTCCACCAGGCGGTCGTGGTCGAAGCGGGCCACCACCTGCGGGGCCCCCGTCTCCAGCAGGTGGGCGACGACCTGGGCGCCCGCCTCGCCGGCGTCCATGAAGCCCTCGAAGTGGTGGAGCAGCACCAGGCCGGCACCGGTGTCCGCCAGCGCGGCCCTCGCCGCGGCCACGGCCGCCACGCCCTGCTGGTCCAGCTCGTACAGCGCCTGGGGATCACGCACCGCTCACCCACACCCCGTTTCTCTCCTCGTCGCGGTTCACCGCGTCCGCTCCCCCGCGCGTCGGCCCGCGCGCGGGCTCGGGCCCGGCTCTCCTGGTCCAGCGTGCGGGGCGCCGCCGGAATTCCCGGCGGGCCGGTCCCGTTTTGCCCGGACCGCCTCCGGCGGGCCCCCGGCGGGCCGGCCGGACCATGATCGCATCCGTCGGAGAAAGTGCCTGGTCAGGGGGGAGCGGACGGCCCCGCCGAACCGTCCCGGCGCGGTCGCGGGGGCCATTCGTGTGCCGCGAAGTGACGCACCGACTTCTTACGGGTATCGTCCTCTCGCTGCCTCGCATCGTCGCGTCGTCGTCACGTCGTCCGTAACGCCGTCGACCACGTCCCGGACCGGTGCTCGGCCAGCCACCCACGACGCATCTTGCCTTCATCTGGCCGCCCGCTTCCCTTCGCGCTCTCGTTTCCTCCTCGGCCATCTCGCGGACGCACACTGTCCCCTCGCTCATCCCGCCGGACCGGTCCGTCGACCCGTGTCCGTTCCGGCACCGCGCTGCCCGTCTCCGGGCCGTCGCTCCCCGCCCCGCCCGACCGGACTCCGGCGTGCGCGGGCACCGGTGGGCGCACTCCGGGACGGGGCGAACCAGTCATCGCTCGCCCGCGCCGCACCCCGGCACGGGCCTGCGCCCTCCGACCGATGAAGGACCGAAGGTTCCGTGCCCGTACCTGTCATCCTCACCGGCCGCACCGTGCGGCTGGAGCCCCTCGCCGCGCACCACGCCGAGGCCATCGCCAAGGCCGGCGCCGAGGACCGTACGACCTACGCCTTCACGCCCGTCCCGCACGGCCTGGAAGCGGCCCACGAGTACATCGCGCGCGCCCTGGCCGACCAGGCCGCGGGCCGGTCGCTGCCGTTCGCCACGGTGAACCAGGCCGACGGCCGGGTGGTGGGCTCCACCCGGTTCCTGGAACTCGACTACTGGCAGGGGCCGCTGGTCTGGCCGCCGGTGCCGGGCGTGCCGTTCGGCGACCCGGCCACCGCCGTCCCGGACGCCGCCGAGATCGGCAACACCTGGCTGTCGCCGCGCGCCCAGGGCACCGGCATCAACACCGAGGCCAAGCTGCTGATGCTCCGGCACGCCTTCGAGGTGTGGGGCGTGCAGCGGATCTCGCTGCGCGCCGACGCCCGCAACCTGCGCTCGCGCACCGCCGTCGAGCGGCTCGGCGCGACCTCGGAGGGCGTCCGCCGGGCGCACTCGCGCGGGCTGGACGGGGTGGTCCGGTCGACGGCGTTCTACTCGATCCTGGACAGCGAGTGGCCGGCCGTCCGGGACATCATCGAGCTGCGGATCGCCGCCGCCACCTCGCCGAGCGCCCCGGATCCGGCGATCAACCAGGAGTGCCTTAGACACGGCGGCGGCGCCGGGCACCTGATCACGGCCTGACCGTCAGGGCCCGGCCGTCCCTCCCCCGGGAGCGGCGGCCCCCAGCAGGCGCGCCAGCAGGCCGGCGTCCTCGCCGTCCCGCAGCCCGGGCGCGCGGTGCGGACAGGTCTCGACGACGGCCGACACCGGGCGCCACCCCGCCCGGCCCGGGGCGACGGCCAGCTCCCAGACCGGGTGGCCGTCCGCGCGGCAGAGCCGCAGGACGCCCTCCCGGGTGCGGGCCCGCCAGCGGCGGTCCGGCAGCACGCCGGTCCGCAGCGCCTGCCACTGCGCGTCCGTCCACACCACGTCCGGCACCGGGTGCGGCCGCGGCACCAGCAGGTCCGCGCCGCCCCGGCCGTCGGGGACGCCGCCCGGCTCCGGGAACGCCCAGGCGGGCAGCGGCTCGCGGGCGGCCAGCCAGGCGGCGGGGATGCCGGCCGTCCCGGTGCGGGCGGCGACCACGCCGCCGGTGATCGCGGCGACGGTGTCCATGTCGCCGCCGGCGGCCACGGCCTCCCGGACCGCCGCCGGGTAGTCGGTGAGCCGCCGGGCCGCGCACCAGAGGGCGTACGGGACGGTGTCGGCGGCGCTGGTCCGGCTGCCGTTGCCGAGCACCCGGGCGGCGCGCTCGTGACCCGGCTCGGCGAGCAGCGCGATCGCCTCGCCGAGGCCGTCGCGGACGGCGCCGCTCGGGGTGAGCCGGCGGACCTCCGCCAGGAAGCCCTCCGGCGTCATCCGCGTGGTGCGGGCCCGCACCGCGAAGGCCGCGGCCACCGCGACGGCGACCGCGCCGTCCACCGCCTGCGGGTGGGTGTGGGTGATCAGCGCCGTCTCGACGGCCGGGCGCACCGCCTCCACCGGGTCGGCCGCGTACGCCGCCCCGAGCGGGGCGACCCGCATCGCGGCGCCGTTGCCGTACGAGCCCCGGCCGTCGAACAGCCCGGCGGCCAGCTCCCGGGCGTCGCCGCCCTCGCGGACCAGCCGCAGCAGGCGGTTGGCGGACGGGCCGTAGCCGCGGTCGAAGTCGTGCCGGCGGGCGAAGGCGTGGGTGAGGTCGAACACGTCGAGCGCCCCGCGCTCGGTGTGCGCGGCGTACACCGAGCACGCCATCTCGGTGTCGTCGGTCCAGGGCCAGGGACCGGGCGGGGTGGTACCGGCCGCGAAGTGGGTCCGGGCGGTGGCGGGGACGAAGAACTGGGCGCCGAGGGCGTCGCCCACGGAGAGGCCCTGGAGCGCGTCGAGCGCCGGGCCGGTGTGAGGAGTCGTCATCGGGGGCAAGCTCACCCGCCCCACCGCCCGCGCGTCAACCTCGTTTGACCGGGCAGTCCCCCGGCGGGCGATGTTCCGCATACCGCCGATCCGCGCGGGAACCACCCGGGCATGACCAGCGCCAGTTCCCTCGTCGACCCGCTGCTGCTGCTCGGCGCCGACCAGCAGCACATCGCCACCCGCGCCCAACTGCGCGGGCTCGGCGTGCCGTCCGGCACCATCGCGCACCGGCTGCGGCCCGGCGGGCCGTGGCAGCGGGTCCTGCCCCGGGTGATCTGCCTGCAGACCGGGCGGCTGACGGCGCACCAGCGGCTGCGGGCCGCCGTCGCCTACGCGGGGCCCAAGGGGCTCACCACGTCGCCCGACGGGGAGGTGCTGCTCACCGGGGTGGCGGTGCTCGCCGACGCCGGGCTCCCCTCCGCCGGGCACCCGGCGGACCTCACCGAGGTGGACGTGCTGATCCCCGCCCGGCGCAAGGTCGGCGACCGGGGGTTCGTCCGGATCCACCGGGCGAGCGGGGCGATGCCCGGCGGCTTCGAGCGCGACGACGGGCTCTGGAGCACCTCGGTCGCCCGGGCGCTGGCCGACCTCGCGCCCCGGGAGAGCGGACGGCACCGGTTCCGCGCGCTGTGCGCCGAGGCCGTCCAGCGCCGGCACTGCGAACTCGGCGAGCTGCTGGACCAGTTGCTGGCCCGGCCGGACGCGCGCGAGCTGCCCCGGCTGGCCGGGGTGGTGGAGGAGCTGACGGCCGGGGTGCGCTCGGTGGTGGAGGGCGAGGCGCGGGACGCGGTGCGCGGAGCCGGGCTGCCCGAGCCGCTCTGGAACCCGGTGCTCTTCCTGGACGGGCGCTTCCTGGCCGTGCCGGACGCCTACTGGCCGCAGGCCTGCGTCGCGCTGGAGATCGACTCCCGGGCCTGGCACCTTCGCCCGGCCGACCACGAGCGGAGCCTCACCCGCGCCAACCGGCTGACCGCCGCCGGCCTGCCGGTCGTCCGCACCACCCCCGTCCAGCTGCGCCGCGACCCGGGACCGGTGCTGCAGGAACTGGCCGTCCTCCTCGCGGGCGGCCCGCACGGCCCGCACACCCGCATCAGCTGGCGCCGCGCCCGTTGATCAGCACCGCGGGCACCGGGGCGGTCAGCAGCGGGCGTCGATCTCCTCGAAGGTGCTGTAGTGGTCGGCCGTCCAGTACTGCTCGCCGGAGTCGCCGGTGACCACGCGGCGGGCGCCGCGGTCGCCGGAGCCGGGGGTGACCACGGTGAACTCGTGGTAGTAGCCCGAGGTCTTGCGCGGGAGGCGGCTCTCGCGGTTCTCGAAGACGATGCCGTCCGAGCGGTAGGGGTAGGGGCCGCCCTTGGCGATCAGGCCCAGGGTGTCGAGGGCCTGGCCCGGCAGCGTGGTGCGGCAGACGTCGGCCATCGCCGGGTCGGTCGGCACCCAGCCGGTGGCGGCGCCCGCCGCGGGCGGGGTGGCCGGGGCGGAGGGCTTGGGCGCGCCGGACTTGGGCGGGCTCGGCTTCGGGGCCGAGGGGCTGCCCGACGCGGCGGCCGGGGCGGTGGCGGTCGCGGTGGCGGTCGCGGCGGCCTTGGGGGCGCCGTCGCCGGTGCCGTCGGACGCGACGTAGCCGACTGCGGCGGCGATCGCGCAGAGCAGCACGGCGAGGACGGTCCACAGGCGGTTCTTGCTGGTCATGGGCTCCAGCTTGGCAGCCGGCGGGCCCGTGCGCGGCCAGCCACACATGTGGCCGCGGCCACATCCGGCCGCCCGCCGCGTCCGGCCGCGGGAACGCGCACGGCCGGGGCGGGTACGGACGCCGTTGTCCGTTCCCGCCCCGGCCGCTTCACGTACGCCGGTTCTCCTGCGCCGAGCTCCGGTGTACGCCCCTCCCCGATGGAGGGGACGCGGTCAGCGGTCGCGCCCGGCCGGGGGGCTCAGCACCCCCCGGCGTCTCAGCGCGAGTCGCTGCCCGCAGTCTCGATGGCGGCGCGGCCGGCCTCCAGGCGCGCCACCGGGATCCGGAAGGGGGAGCAGGAGACGTAGTCCAGCCCCACCTCGTGGAAGAAGTGGACCGATTCCGGGTCGCCGCCGTGCTCGCCGCAGACGCCGAGCTTGAGGTCGGGGCGGGTGGCCCGGCCGGCCTCGACGGCGTGCTTGACGAGCGCGCCGACGCCGTCGCGGTCGATGGTCTCGAACGGCGAGACCCCGAAGATGCCCTTCTCCAGGTAGGCGGTGAAGAAGGAGGCCTCGACGTCGTCGCGGGAGAAGCCCCAGACCGTCTGGGTGAGGTCGTTGGTGCCGAAGGAGAAGAACTCGGCGGCCTCGGCGATCTGGCCGGCCGTCACGGCGGCGCGCGGCAGCTCGATCATGGTGCCCAGCTTGATCTCCAGCTGGACGCCGGTGGACTGGGCGACCTCGGCGAGCACGCGCTCGCACTCGTCGCGGACCAGCTCCAGCTCCTGGACGGTGCCGACCAGCGGGATCATGACCTCGGGGCGCGGGTCCCCGCCGGCCAGCCTGCGCTCGGCGGCGGCCTCGGCGATGGCGCGGACCTGCATGCCGAACAGGCCGGGGATGACCAGGCCGAGGCGCACGCCGCGCAGGCCGAGCATCGGGTTCTGCTCGTGCAGCTTGTGCACCGCCTGGAGCAGGCGCAGGTCGTTCTCGTTCGGGTCCTTGCGGGCCTCGGCGAGGGCGACGCGCACCGACAGCTCGGTGATGTCCGGCAGGAACTCGTGCAGCGGCGGGTCGAGCAGGCGGACGGTGACGGGCAGGCCGTCCAGCGCCTGGAAGAGCTCGACGAAGTCGCCCTTCTGCATCGGCAGCAGGGTGGAGAGCGCCTGCTCGCGGTCCTTGTCGTTGTCCGCGAGGATCAGGTGCTCGACCTCCTTGCGGCGCTCCTCGCCGAGGAACATGTGCTCGGTGCGGCACAGGCCGATGCCCTGGGCGCCGTAGCGGCGGGCGCGCGAGCCGTCCTCGGCGTTGTCGGCGTTGGCGCGCACGGCGAGCCGGCGGCGGACGTCGGCGTGCGACATCAGCCGGTGCACGGCCTGGACCAGGCCGCCCTGGACGTCGGCGCCGGCGTGCAGGGTGCCCTCGAAGTACTCGACCACCGGGGAGGGCAGCACGGGGACCTCACCGAGGTAGACCTTGCCGGTCGCACCGTCGATGGAGACGATGTCGCCCTCCTCCAGCACCAGGCCGTCGGCGGTGGTCATCCGGCGGCGCTTGGTGTCGACCTCCAGCTCCTCGGCGCCGCAGACACAGGTCTTGCCCATGCCGCGGGCGACGACGGCGGCGTGCGAGGTCTTGCCGCCGCGCGAGGTGAGGATGCCCTCGGCGGCGATCATGCCGTCCAGGTCGTCCGGGTTGGTCTCGCGGCGGACCAGGATGACCTTCTCGCCGGAGCGCGACCACTTCACGGCGGTGTAGGAGTCGAAGACGATCTTGCCGATCGCGGCGCCGGGCGAGGCGGCGAGGCCCCAGGCGATCTGCTTGGACTCGGCGTTCGGGGCGAAGCGCGGGAACATCAGCTGGGAGAGCTGGCCGCCGGTGACCCGCATGAGGGCCTCGTCCAGGTCGATCAGGCCCTGGTCGACCAGCTGGACGGCGATCCGGAAGGCGGCCGCGGCGGTGCGCTTGCCGACCCGGGTCTGGAGCATCCAGAGCTTGCCGCGCTCGATGGTGAACTCGATGTCGCAGAGGTCGCGGTAGTGGTTCTCGAGCGTCTGCATGATCGTCATCAGCTCGTCGTACGACTTCTTGTCGAGCTTCTCCAGCTCGGACAGCGGCAGGGTGTTGCGGATGCCGGCGACGACGTCCTCGCCCTGGGCGTTGGACAGGTAGTCGCCGTAGACGCCCTGGGTGCCGGTGGAGGGGTCGCGGGTGAAGGCGACGCCGGTGCCGGAGTCCTCGCCGAGGTTGCCGAACACCATGGTGCAGACGTTGACCGCGGTGCCCAGGTCGTTCGGGATCCGCTCCTGGCGGCGGTAGAGCCGGGCCCGGTCGCCGTTCCAGGAGTGGAAGACGGCGTGGATGGCGAGGTCCATCTGCTCGCGCGGCTCCTGCGGGAAGGCCCGGCCGGTCTCGCGCTCGACGATGCCCTTGAACACCTCGACCAGCTGCTTCAGGTCGGCGGCGTCCAGATCGAGGTCGTTGGCGGTGCCCTTGGCGTGCTTGGCCTCGTCCAGGGCCTCCTCGAACAGCTCGCCGTCGACGCCCAGCACGGTCTTGCCGAACATCTGGACCAGGCGGCGGTAGGAGTCCCAGGCGAAGCGCTCGTTGCCGGACTGCGCGACCAGGCCCGCCACCGAGGCGTCGGAGAGGCCGATGTTCAGGACGGTGTCCATCATGCCGGGCATGGAGAACTTGGCGCCCGAACGCACCGAGACGAGCAGCGGGTTGTCGGCCTGGCCGAGCTTCTTGCCCATCTCCTGCTCGAGGGCGTCCAGGTGGGCGCTGATCTCCTCGTGCAGCGAGGTGGGCTCGCTGCCGGTCTCCAGGAAGACCTTGCAGGCCTCGGTGGTGATGGTGAACCCCGGAGGGACCGGGAGGCCCAGGTTGGTCATCTCGGCCAGGTTCGCGCCCTTACCGCCAAGAAGATCCTTGAGGTCCTTGTTTCCTTCAGTGAAGGAGTAAACAAACTTCTGCTGGGACGCCACGGGACGGTCTCCTCGCACACGGTTGCCCTGACGCCGGAGAACATACCCATTTCGAAGGCTCTTCCGCGCCGCCAATAGGGCGTACGTCGTCAGGATCGGCAGGTAACCCGCTAGATCGAATGCACTGAATGGCGTTCACCTCTGGTGGTGAAATCGTCCGGCTGACGCTAGCGAGCGTTCAAGTCTTGAAGTCAGTGAAACCGGAAGATCACGTCACCGGAACGCACCGTAGCCGCGGACGCTCCGGCCTGACGGATCGGCTTGATTTCCTGCACCCTCAGTGCCCGATCCGCCGCCGCTCCCCTTCGGGAAGCGATCCGCCCCCGACTTGTTCATTTCGTCCTGTCGGTCACCTCCGACCGCCAGGGTATGTGGCCAGCGTCACGGACGCATCTCAACGTTCGGGCGTAGACCGGCTCCGCCCATCGTCGCACTGCGTCCAGAAACGTGTCCGCTCCGTGATGTTCCACTGCCAAAAAGGAGCCCTCTTGGCCATATCGGCAAAGAGGGCTGGGCCGCAGTGGCAGTCGGCCCCCGGGGGCCATTTTTGCCACTTCGGCGCTATCACCCTCCAGAGGTGTCCGATTCGGCATCTTCGCCCGGCCGGGCGCAGTCATACGGATCGTCCAACCAGCCCTCCGGCAGAACGACCCGGTTGTTGCCGCTGGTCCGCCCGCGCGGGCCGTCCGCGCCGGTCGGCCAGGCCTGGGACTGCTCCACCAGGGCGAGGGTTTCGGCCAGTTCGGCCAGCGAGGAGGAGTTGGCCAGCTTCACCCGCAGCTCCGAGCCCACCGAGAAGCCCTTGGTGTACCAGGCGACGTGCTTGCGGAAGTCGATCACGCCGCGGGCCTCGTCGCCCAGCCACTCACCGAGCAGCTGCGCGTGCCGGACCATCGCCCGCGCCACGTCGGCGAAGGTCGGGCGGGCGTGGTCGACCTCGCCCTCGAAGATCGCCACCAGGTCCTTGAACAGCCACGGCCGGCCCAGGCAGCCGCGGCCGACCACCACGCCGTCGCAGCCGGTCTCGCGCATCATCCGCACCGCGTCCTCCGCCGACCAGATGTCCCCGTTGCCGAGCACCGGGATCTGCGCCGGAACGGACTCGCGCAGCCGGGCGATCGCCGACCAGTCGGCGGTGCCCCCGTAGTGCTGGGCGGCGGTGCGGCCGTGCAGGGCGATCGCGCAGACGCCCTCCTCGGCGCCGATCCGGCCGGCGTCCAGGTAGGTGAGGTGGTCGTCGTCGATGCCCTTGCGCATCTTCATGGTGACCGGCAGGCCGCCCGCGTTGGCCACCGCCTCGCGCAGGATCTCGCGCAGCAGGTTGCGCTTGTACGGCAGCGCCGAGCCGCCGCCCTTGCGGGTCACCTTGGGGACGGGGCAGCCGAAGTTGAGGTCGATGTGGTCGGCGAGGCCCTCGTCGGCGATCATCCGGGCCGCCTTGCCGACCGTCACCGGGTCCACCCCGTACAGCTGGATCGAGCGCGGCTTCTCGCTCGGGTCGAACTTGATCAGCTGCATGGTCTTGGCGTTGCGCTCGACCAGGGCCCGGGTGGTGATCATCTCGGACACGTAGAGGCCCTTGCCGCCGCTCTGCTCGCGGCACAGGGTGCGGAACGGCGCGTTGGTGATGCCGGCCATCGGCGCCAGCACGACGGGCGGCCAGACCTCCAGCGGGCCGATGGACAGCGGCGCGAACTCGGCGGGCGCGGCGGTGACGGGCGCGGCGGTGGCGGTGGCGGTCGCCGGGGTGTCGCCGTCGGCGGGGCCGGTCGCGGTGCTCGGCTCGGTGGGTGCGGGCGGGACTGTCATGCGCGGCTGACCTCGGGGACGGCGGGTGGGGGACTCTTCATTGTCCCCCACCCGGCCGAGCCGCCCGGGGCCGTCACTCCCGGCCCGCCCCCCGACGGCCGCGGCCGTCCCCGTCGGCCGCGCCGTCCCGCGCGGTCACTCCTCGGGCTCGGGGTCCTTCGCGAGGACCGTCAGCGAGCCGGAGCTGAGCGAGATCCTGATCTTGTTCGGGCTGGAGCGGTCGGCCAGCGTCGGATCGATGCCGCCACGCGCCAACGGCGAGACCCCGCCGTCGAAGTCGTAGCGGGACCCGCGCGGCAGGCCCAGCACCACCGACCCCGAGGTCACCCCGATGTCCACGGTGCGCGGGGCCGCGGCGAAGCCCACATCGATCGATCCCGAGGTCGCGGCCGCGTTGACGCTCGACGAGGTGAGGCGGCTGCCCCGGAGGGAGCCGGAAGTGGTACGCACGGTCACCGGACCGGACACGTCGGCCAGCGCGACCGTCCCCGAGGTCGAGAGCAGATTGATCTCCCCCCGCACCCCGGAGACCTCGATGCTCCCGTTGGACTGCTTCCCGGTCACCGCGACCCCGGGCGGCACGTCCAGCTCGATCTGCGCGCCGCAGCCGAGGTCACTGACCGGCAGCACCTGGTTGCAGTGCATCCGGATGTCGAGCTGGTCCTGGTCGAAGAGCGCCGAGACGACCGGCATCCGGATCATCCAGTTCAGGTACTGGCGCACCACCACCCGGCCCTCCTCCCCCGGCCGGATCCGGACCGTGGCGTTGCCGGTGTCCAGCCGCACCTTGGTCACCGCGACCGGGTAGGAGAGCTCCGAGCGCCGCTGCTGCTGCACCGCCATCGCCCAGGTCTGCACGGCGCCGACGACCAGCACCACGGTCAGCGCGAGCGTGCCGAGCACCCGCCAGCCCCGCCGGCGTCGGCGGGCGGCCCCCGCTGTCTGTCCGCCCGCGCCGTCCGCCGGCCGCCTGTCCGTCGTCATCGTCATCCCACTTCCAGGAAGCGCAGCACCGCGAGCACCCGCCGATGGCTCTCGTCGGCGGGCGGCAGGTCGAGCTTGGCGAAGATCGAGTTGATGTGCTTGGCCACCGCGCTGTCGCTGACCACCAGGGCGCCGGCGATCGCGGCGTTCGACCGGCCCTCCGCCATCAGGGCGAGCACGTCCCGCTCACGCGGGGTCAGCCGCTCCAGCGGATCGCGGTGGCGGCGCACCAGCAACTGGGCGACCACCTCCGGGTCCAGCGCCGTACCGCCCTCGGCGACCCGCTGCAGCGCGTCCACGAAGTCGTCGACATTGGCCACCCGCTGCTTGAGCAGGTAGCCGACGCCGCTGGTGTTGGTGGTCAGCAGGTCCGCGGCGTACCGCTCCTCCACGAACTGCGAGAGCAGCAGCACCGCCACCTCCGGCCACTGCCGGCGGATCACCAGCGCGGCCCGCACCCCCTCGTCCGTGAAGCCCGGCGGCATCCGGACGTCCGCGACCACCACCTGCGGACGGTGCTCCTGCACCGCGGCGAGCAGTTCCTCCGCGTCCCCGACGGCGGCGGCCACCTCGTAGCCCACCGCCTCCAGGACCTTGACCAGCCCGACCCTGAGCAGGACCGAGTCCTCGGCGATCACAGCACGCACGGCAACTCCACGGTGATGGTGGTCGGGCCCCCGACGGGGCTGATGACGGACAGGCAACCGTCGACCGAGGCGGTGCGCTGGCGCAGGCCGGTCAGGCCGGTGCCGCGCGCGGCGTCCGCCCCGCCCACGCCGTCATCGCTGATGACCAGGCGCAGCCGGCCGCCGGCCGTGCGCACCGAGACGTCCGCCCGGGAGGCCCGGGCGTGCTTGACGACGTTGGTCAGCGCCTCGGAGACGGTGAAGTAGGCGACCGCCTCGACGGTCGGCGCTATCCGCTCCGCCACCTCGACGTCCAGCCGGACCGGCAGCGGGGCGCGGGCCGCGATGCCGGAGAGCGCCGCGTCGAGACCGCGGTCCTCCAGGACGGCCGGGTGCAGGCCGCGGACCAGGTCGCGCAGCTCGTCGATGGCCGCCTGCGCCTCCTCGTGCGCCTCGACGATCACCTGCATCGCCTCGGACGGGACGTCCTTGAGGGTGCGGCGGGCCAGGCCGAGGTTCATGGCGAGCGAGGTGAGCCGCTGCTGGGCGCCGTCGTGCAGGTCGCGCTCGATCCGGCGGCGCTCGGCGTCGACCGCGTCGACCAGGCCGGCCCGGCTCTCGACCACCTCCTCGATCCGGTGCTCCAGCTCCGCGGTGCGGCCCGGACCGAGCATCCGCACCGCGAGCGCCTGGTCCAGCCGGGCCAGCAGGGCGGCCGCCGCGGGCAGCACCACGAGCAGCAGCAGGCCGCCGACGGTGAGCGGGACGTTCAGCTTGGCCCACTGGTCCTGGACGGGCGAGGAGGTCGGCATCAGCCAGCACCAGCCGGAGACCGTCGAGGCCACCAGGGCGGCGCCCCACCCGTAGACGACGATCAGCGCGCCGCCCGCGACCAGCGGGCCGACCACCAGGTGGTAGCCGACCTGGCGCCAGCTGACGCCGGTGCGCAGCGCGGTGAACAGGCCGGCGGGCGTACCCGTGGACCGCAGCAGCGGCGGGATCTCCACGCCGCGCAGCGCGCGCAGCCGACCGCGCTGGGCGGCGGTGAGCGGGCGGACGGAGAGCAGGATCGCGCCCAGCAGGACCAGCGTCACCTTCGGGGTGAGGAGCATCAGCCAGGCGGGCAGGGAGAGCGGGATCCCGGCGGCCAGGAATCGGGTGTCCCGCCAGGCCGCCCTCGACCACGGGGGCCGGGCGACGCTCCTGGCGGGCGCGCTGCGCGACGTCGTGGAGGACATGGCGGACAGCCTAGAGCCCGGTGATCAAGCGTCACCATGAAGGGCACTGCCGAGAAATGGTGAAGCTAGGTACACCTCCGATTCGGATCGGCGCACTACCGACAACGCGGCCCGCGACGACGAGTCTTGACGGCATGACGAGCACCGCATCGCACTCCGCCACTCCGCCGCACGGGCGGCCGGCCCACGGCACCGCCCGTGCGGCCCGTACCGTGTCCGCCGCCGCTGCCCTGGCCGCCGCGGACGAGGGCCGGCTGCCGGTCGGGCCGGGCGGTGCGTTCGACGGGCTCGGCGGGCTCGGCGCGCCCCGCGGCCCGGTCGGGCCGTGGTCGGTGCGCAGTGTGCCGGCCGGTCGCGGGCGGCGGGCGGCGCTGGAGGTGTACGAGCACGGCGAGCTGGTGGACGTGCTGGTCGCCGCCCGGCTCGGCCGCGGGCTGCTGCGCGGCGCCCGCGCCTGGGCCGGTGCCGGTGCCGGTGCCGGTGGACGCCGCCGCGCCCGGCACGGGCTCGCCTGGGGGCGGCTGCCGCACGGCGGCGGCGCCCCGGCCGTCGGGTTCACCGGCGGGCGGCTGCTCCGGCTGCCGGGGCGGCCCTCGCCGGTGGTCGCGGCGGGCGAGGTGGTCACCGTCGCCGGGGAGTTCTGGCTCGCCTGGGCCGAGGGCGTCTTCGACGGCGTGCTCGTCGAGACGGCCGACGGCGCCGGGAGCGAGCGCTCCCCGCTGACCCGGGTCCGGACCGCCCGCGCCGCCGCCGCGGAGTCGGGGGGCGTCCGATGAGCGCCGCCGTCCTGCCCGGCCGCCCCGGCCGCCCCGCCCTCCCCCCGCTCGCCCCGTTCGCCGCGCGGGTGCCCGTCTTCGCCGCCTTCGCGCTGCTGCCCTGGGTGGCGGTGCTCGCGGCCACCGGCGAGACGGCGTGGGTCGTCCTCGACCTGTGCGAGTTCGCCGCCCTGCTCCGGCTGGACGCCGTGCTGCGCCACCGCCGGCCGGGCGGCGCCGTCGCGCCCGCCGGCGTGGTCGCCCTGCTGCTCGCGGCCGACGCCCTGGTCGACATCGCCACCGCGGGCCCGGGCGCCGAGAAGCTGGCCGCGCTGATGATGGCGGGCTGCCTCGAACTCCCGCTCGCCGCGCTCTGCCTGGCCCTCGGCCTGGCCCGCGCGGGGCGGTCGTCAGTGCGACGGCAGCCGGGTGGGCAGCCGCGCCAGCAGCGCGTCGGTCTCCCCGTCCTTCGGGGTGTAGACGACCATGCGCGTTCCCTGGGAGGGGCCCAGCCAGAGACTCGTGTACTCGAAGCGCAGCAACCCGACCTCCGGAAGCAGGAAGCGCTTCAACCCGTTGCCCGGCCGCAGCACGTCGTGCCGCTGCCAGGCCTCGTCGAACGCCGGGGAGGCCCGGCGCAGCCGGCAGAGCAGCGTCCGCCCGGCGGGCTCGTCCCCGTGCTCGCCCATCCCGGAGCGGAACCGGGCCACCATGACCTCCCGCTCCTCCTCGTGGTCCACCAGCACCTCGCGGAAGCGCGAGGGGGTGAACGCCAGCCACATCAGATTGCGGTCCCGGGGCGGCAGCGCCTCCAGGTCACCGACGATCCCGGTGTACGAGGCGTTGTACGCCAGCACGTCGTAGCGGGAGTTGATCACCGCGGCCGGGTAGGGCGCCATCCGCTCCAGCGTCAGCCGCACGGCCGCCGTGACGGTCGGGCACTCCCGCACCGGCGCCGGATCGTCCGCCCCGGCCAGCGTGAACAGATGGGCCCGCTCGCTCGGGTCGAGCAGCAGGGCGCGCGCCACCGCGTCCAGCACCTGGACGGATACCTGGATCTCACGGCCCTGCTCCAACCACGTGTACCAGGTGACCCCGACGGCGGCGAGCTGCGCCACCTCCTCGCGACGCAGCCCCGGCGTGCGCCGCCGGCCGGTCATCGGCAGCCCCACCTGCTCGGGGGTGATCCGCTCCCGGCGGCTGCGGAGGAACGCCGCCAACTGTTGCCGCCGCGGATCGGCGGGCGCTCTCCCGGTGGCGGCCGTGACGGTGCTTGCCGTGGCGGTGCTTGCCGTGGCAGTGGTCAGACTCATTCCACCAGGATGCGCCACTCGTCATCCTGTTTCCAGGTACTTCTTATACCCGGATAAGCACACTCTGGTACCAGGGTGCGGTGCGGCGGATCGTAGGACCGTGACCCAGCAACTGACCGCCACCAGGCCCCTCGCCCCTGCCTCCTCGACCGCCCTCTCCTCCCCTTCCCTCCCCTCCCTCGGCACCGCCGGACTGGTCACCGTCCTGCTCGGGGCGTTCCTCCCGATGCTCGACTTCTTCATCGTCAACGTCGCCCTGCCGACCATCGACCACGACCTCGCCGCCGGCCCCGCCGTACTGGAACTGGTGGCCGCCGGGTACGGCATCGCCTTCGCCGTCCTGCTGGTCCTCGGCGGCCGGCTCGGCGACATCTTCGGCCGCCGCCGCGTCTTCGTCGCCGGGGCCGCCACCTTCGCCGTGACCTCGCTCGCCTGCGGGCTTGCCCCCGGCGCCTGGTCCCTGGTCGCCGCCCGGGCCGCCCAGGGCGCGTCGGCCGCGCTGCTGATCCCGCAGGTCCTCGGCACCATCACCGCCACCACCCACGGCGCCCGGCGCGGTCGCGCGCTCTCCGTCTACGGCGCGGTCGGCGGCATCTCGGTGGTCATCGGGCAGGTGCTCGGCGGCATGCTGGTCGCCGCCGACCTCTTCGGCAGCGGCTGGCGCTCGGTCTTCCTGCTGAACGTCCCCTTCGCCCTGCTGGCCCTCGTCCTCGCGCTGCGCTTCGTCCCGGAGAGCCGCGCCGAGCGGGCCGCCGAGGTCGACATCGCCGGCACCGTCCTGCTCACCGGGACCCTGCTGGCCCTCCTGGTCCCGCTGATGGAGGGCCGCGCCGCCGGCTGGCCGCTCTGGTCCTGGGTGCTGCTCGCGCTGTTCCCAGTGCTCGCCACCGCCTTCGCGCTGGTCGAACGCCGCGCCGAGCGCCGCGGTGACACCCCGCTGGTGCCGCCCACCCTGCTGCGCATCCCCGAGATGCGGCGCGGCCTCGGGATCGCGCTGCCCTACTTCGGCGGCTTCGGCGGCTTCATGTTCGTCATCGCGGTCGCCCTCCAGCAGGACCTCCACCTCGGCCCGGTCGCGGCCGGCTGGGCGCTGGTCCCGATGGCCGTCGGCTACTTCACCGCCTCCCTCTGCGGCCCGCGCCTGATCGGCCGCTTCGGCAGCCGCGTCCTCACCGCCGGCGCCGCCGTCCAGGCCGCGGGCCTGGCCACCCTGGCCGTCACCGTGCTGGCCGACCCGGCCGGCTTCTCCCCGCTGCGGATAGCCCCGGGCGTCGCCCTCGCCGGCATCGGCCAGGGGCTGATCGGCACCCCGCTGTTCCGCGTCGTCCTCGCCAAGGTCCCCACCGACCGGGCGGGCGTCGGCAGCGGCGTGCTCGCCACCAGCCAGCAGTCCAGCCTCGCCCTGGGCGTCGCCACCCTGGGCTCCCTCTACCTGGCCCTCTCGCCCACCCTCGGCATGGACCACGCGCTCGCCCTCTGCCTGGGCATCCAACTCCTGGGCTCGTTCACCATCTTCTACCTGACCACCCGCCTCCCCCGCTCCATCGGCTGACGGCGGGCCGGGTCCCCGGACCCGTCGTGGCCACCCCGCTCCCCGGGGTGGCCACCACGGGCTTACGTCCCCCCGCCCTTGCGCAACTCGCACCGCCCGTCGACACACCCGCGCCGCAGCCGCCCCCGCGACACCGTCTCCACCAGCCCGATCACCCAGCACGTCGGACACCCGCGGAAGGCGAGCAGCCCGACCGGCAGCAGGAGCAGCGCCACCGGCCCGGCGAACGGCAGCAGCGCGAACGCCCCGAGCAACGCCCCGAAGCCCACCCCGCCCCGCGCCAGATGCCTGGCCACCGTCCGACTGGCGTACCCCGAGTCCCCGGCCATCACCGCTCCCCTCCGACGGTGACCGCCCGGACCGCGGCCCGCGCCCGGTGCAGCCGCGACTTCATGGCGGCCGTGCTGAGCCCCAGCGCATCGGCGACCATCCGCCCGCTGAGCCCCTGAACGTCCCGCATGATCAGCACCCGCCGCTGGTCCTGCGGCAGCCCGGCGATCGCCTCCGCCACCCGCCCGGCCTCCAGCCGCCCCAGCACCTCGTCCTCGGCCGACCGGAACGGCGCCTCACCGAGCGCCGGACGCTCCCACAGCACCGAACGGGCCCGCCGCAGACACTCGTTCCGCACGATCCGGAACATCCAGGAGGCCAGCGCCCCGGTCGCACGCAGCATCCCGATCTTGCGGTACAGGATGATCAGCGCCTCCTGCGCCGCGTCCTCGGCGTCCTCCGGCGTGGCGCACAGCGAGCGCGCGAACCGCTGCACGTGCGGGTGCGCCCCCGACACCAGCGCCGCGATCGCCTCCACGTCCCCGTCCTGCGCGGCGGCCACCACCGAACTCCCCGGCCACCCCCGCACCTCAGCCACGCCGCCGCCCCCGCTTCCGCAGCACGGTCACACTGCACGTCACGATCAGTGCCACGCCGACCACCACAGCCGCCCAGAGCATCATCACAGCCTCCTCTTCCGCCACCGGCCCTCGCCGAAGCTGCTCATAGGAGGCGGCGACCCCTCAAAAGGATTCACCCCACCCGCTACCGTTCTTCTCGCCAGGGGCGGGGGACCAGGGGGAGGGCCGTGTCACTCTGGCCGTGGAAGCGCAGGCCGTCGAGGCGGCGGTCCAGGCCTGCTTCCCGCGCGTACGTGAACCGGACGACCTTGCCGGCGCCCGACCGCTCCCGTCCCCACCCCGTCGCGGACGCACTCGCGCGCGATCGAGCCCAACGTGCGGGGGCGTTGCGGGGCGAGGACCCGGTCGGACTGGCGGGGGTCTCCTGCCGCGCGGACGGGCCGGACGCGTGGTTCGCGGAGGCCGCCCCCGACCTCGGCGGGCGGCCGGCTGCGGTGCTCCCGGCGGAGCGGTACCGAATCGGACGAGGCCGCGCACACGGCCGACGGCGAGCTGCTGGTGGACCGCGCCGACCGGCTGCTCGCCGTCCGGGACGGCCTTCCGCCCCGGGGGGGGCCGAGCCGCGGACGGTGGTGTACGTACGCCCCCCGGCGCCGGAGGAGCCGGGGGTGCGGGTGCTCGACGAATCGCACGCCGACCGGGCCGCGTACGAGGCGCACGGGCGGCAGCCGCACATGCGGCTGTTCCGGGCCGAGCGGGAGCGGTGTCTCGCGGCGACGGAGGTGACCTCCGCGGAGGTCACTCCGAACCAGCGGGCTTGCCGAGTTCGGTGAGGAGGGTGAGCCGGAGGGCTCCGGGGGCGTCCAGGGGGAGTCCGCGGACGGCGGGGGAGGCGTCGGAGGGCTGGGACACCTCGGCTCCGGTAAGGGAAGGCGGCCCCACCGACAACTGCGGTGGGGCCGCCTTCATTTCACCGGTGGAGCGTCAGTGCCGGTGGCTGCGGCGACGCGAGGCGAGCACGAGGGCCGCGCCGCCGAGGACGACGGCGGCGCCGATGCCGCCGATCAGCGCGACCTGGCTGCCCGTCGCGGCGAGGCCGCCGCCACCGCCCGGCTGCTGCGGCGTGCCGGTGAGCGCCGGATCGGCGCTCCCGCTGCCGCTCTCGGTGGGCGCCGAGGAGGACGAGGGCGAGGAGGTGGGCGAGGTGGTCGGGTCGGTGGAGGGCGAAGCCGAGGGGGACGCCGTGGGCGACGGCGTGGACGTGGTCACCGTCACCGTGGCCGTGCACTCCCCCGCCGTCGAACCGGCCGGGCAGTTGCCGCCGGGCCGGTCGGCCACCACGGTGTTGCGCAGCGTGTGGTCCCCGGCGGCCGGGTCCTTCACCTTCACCGTGTACGTCACCCGGGCGCTGCCGCCGACCGGCAGGTCGCCGGTCCAGCTCAGCACCGGCTGGGCATAGGACACCGTGCCGGCGGTGGCGGTGGCGTCGGCGCCGTACGTGGCGTCGTCGAGGACGGCGCTCAGGTCGTCGGTGACGTTCAGTGCGGTGAGCGGCGCGTTGCCGGTGTTGGTGATGTCCACGCGGTAGGTCACCGTGTCACCGGGGAGGGCCTGGGCCTTGTCGGCGCTCTTGGCGAGCCGGTAGCCGGCGTGCTCGGAGACGGTGTTGCGCACGGTGTTGCTGGTGCGCTGCTGGTCGCGGCCGGTCTGGGCGCCGCGGTAGGAGAGCGACGAGGTGTTGTCGAGCTCGGTGCCCGGCGCGAGTCCGGCGTCGACCTTGGCCCGGAAGGAGACGGTGGTCTCGGCTCCCGGCGCGAGGTCGGCGGCCTTGCAGGTGACGTTCCGTCCGGAGGCGGTGCAGCCGGGGCCGGAGCCGTCGACGTAGCTGGTGCCGGCGGGCAGCGCGTCGGTCAGGGTGACGCCGGTGGCGGTGTCGAGGTCGGCGCTGGTGCCGTCCTTGTGACGGTTGGCCACCGTGAAGGTGTAGGTGATCTCGGCGCCGGGGTCGACGGTGCCGGGCGGGTTGTTCGTGGTGGAGCCGGCCGGCTTGTTGGCCTTGGTGATCTGCAGATCCGGTTCGAGGGCGTCGACGGCGAGCCAGACCGCCTGCGGGTGCAGCGCGTCGCCCGCGCCGTTGATCCGGAGCACGGCCTGGGTGCTGCCGGCCGGGATCTTGCCGGTGACGTCGATCATCCGGGCGTCGTAGCCGTAGTTGTTGACCGGCGCCGGGTCACGGGTCGTGAGGTTGGTGCCGGTCCCGTCCGCCGCGACGCGGTCGATCCGGCTGGTGAACGCGTTGTCGGTGGCGACGCCGGCGGGGCCGGGCATCGGCAGCAGCGTCAGGTTGTCCGCCGCGGAGCCGACCAGCAGTTGGTCGCCCTGGATCGGCACGTCGCCGTCGCCGACGGTGACGCCCATGGTGGCCGGCGGGGCCGTGGCGGGCGTGCGGATGCCGGAGAGGGTGAGCGTCGCCAGGTTGTCGGGGCTGCGCAGCAGCTGGAAGCCGTCCCAGACCTGGAGGTAGCGCAGCGGCTCCGCCTGGTTCTCGTACGCGACCACCAGCGACCAGCCGCCCCAGCAGCCGACGTTGTTGCCGCCGAAGTTCTGCGCGGAGGAACGTCCGGCGCACGCCTGGATGTTCGCGACGGTGTAGCTGCCCGGGCCGGCGGCCTTCACCTGGGCGGTGACGTCCTTGACTCCCGCCCCGGCCAGCAGCGGCTCCGGCGGGGTGCCGCCGACCCGCTGGTCGAACCAGTCGTAGGTGTCGGCGGTGAGCTGCTCGTAGGAGCCGCCGCCCGGGACCTTCCAGGAGACCTGGTCGCCCAGGTTGATGTCCCCGGAGGAACCGCCGGCCGTGCTGGTGTTGGTCGGGTTGAACTGCCAGTACAGGCGGGCCGACAGCACCTGGGCCCCGGCCGGGATCACCAGCTCCGCGGAGGACGCGTTGTTGCCGGGCGCGTTCGGGTCGGTCTTCACGTACTTGGTGCGGCCGTTGTTGGTGCCCTCGGTGTCGCTGCAGACCGAGCCGTCGCTGTCGTCGCAGGTCAGCACCGAGTTCGACGCCATCGTGAGGTTGCCGTGCGCCAGCAGGTCGACCTCCGGGTCCGGGCCGATCGGCCGCTCGGTCCCGAGACCGCGAGCCGCCTTGGCGGCCGGAGCGGCGGCCGACGCCGACGGGGCGGCGAACGGCGCGGACGGTGCGAGCACGAGCGCCGAGGCGGCGAGCGCACCGAGCACCGCCCGTCCGGGCAGGCGCCGGGTCCGGGAGTCGGGTGCCGGGCGTATCCCGCCCATGGCGGTTGGCGTGCGGTCTCTCACGGGGGACTCCAGGGGTGTTCGAGGGTACGGGAGGGTGAGGGGATCCTCCAGGGCGAATCGTGACGTTACGTCCGAATTCGACCGGTCGAATACTATGTCACATTTATCTGTCTGCCATTCACGAGCGGCCGCCACCCCGCCGACCAGGGCGGGAGCAAATCCGCTGGCCGCCCCGCACCCCTTCGTGTCAGCATGACGATATGAGCGACGAACGCACGAACGACCCCGTCGACACCCGCAACCGCGCCGCCCTGCTCGCCGCCGTGGCGGCCGGGGCGGAGCCCAAGTGGCTGATGTTCTGGGGGCATCAGGGCCAGCGGGACGGATCGCTCGGCCCCGGGGTGCTGAGCCAGTGGTGGCCCGGGCACCCGTTCACCGTCGACGGCGTCGAGTACACGACCGCCGAGCACTGGATGATGGCGGGCAAGGCCCGGATGTTCGGGGACGAGCGGACGCTCGCCCGGATCCTCGCGGCGCCGAGCCCCGCCGAGGCGAAGAAGCTGGGCCGCCAGGTCCGGAACTTCGACGACGCGACGTGGACGGCCGGGCGGTTCGAGCTGGTCACCGAGGGCAACGTGGCCAAGTTCGGCGGCCACCAGGAGCTCCGCGGCTATCTGCTGTCGACCCGTCAGCGCGTCCTGGTGGAGGCCAGCCCGCTCGACCGGATCTGGGGCATCGGCCTGCGCGCCGACGACGAGCGCGCCCCGCGCCCCGCCGAGTGGCGCGGCGAGAACCTGCTCGGCTTCGCCCTCATGGAGGCCCGCACCCGGCTGGCGGCGGCACCCGGGGCGACCACCGACGCCACCGCCGGGTGACCACCGCCGCCGCGGCGCCGGACGGCACCGTCCTGGTGTCGGTCGGCGCCGGGCCGCTCCTCGCGCCGAAGGTCCTGGGCCGGGCGCCCCGGGGAGCGACGCCCGGGGCGCGTGCGCCGGGGCGCTCACCACTCCTGCGCTCTGTGCGCTCCTGGACACCACTCGCAAGCCAGTGGACGCACTGCCGTAACGCCAGCGCCGTATTTCGACGCGAGGATGTCTTGCGGTCAGGGCCGAGTTGGACAGGTTGCGGTGATCATGCGTACACGGCAGACGGAACAACCCCTCACCCCGGATGCGGGTGGCAGCGAGGGCGAGCGGACGGCTCTCGAACTGAGGGCACAGCTGGACGAGTTGCTCCGTGCCCGGCAGTACGCGGGGCAGCGCGAGCGGCGACTCGCCGAGGCACTCCAGGCGCTGCCCGAGCGGCAGCGGCCGGACGGGGAGCTGTTGCGGCAGCTGACCGAGGCCCGGACGCTGCGCGAGGGACTGGGCGCGCGCTGCCTGGAGTTGAGTGACCAGCTGAAGGCGCTGGAGGAGCGGCTGCGGCAGCCCGCGCCGCGCCGGTGGATCCCGCGCCAGTCCACCGGCGCGCCCATCGACACGCCGACCGGCTCTCCCCTCCACACAACGGCCGGCACGCCCACCGGTTCGCCCACCGGCGCGCCCGTCGACCGGAGCGCGGGAGAACCCGGCACCGGAAGCCCGGGCGGCCCCGGGAGCGGGAGCGAGGGCGGCAGCACCAGCGCGCACGACGGCCGGCAGGCCGCCGCCGAGCAGCAGGCGCCCTGCGCCCCGCCCCGGCGCCGCTCCCCCGCCGAGCTGTCCGCCCTGGCCGAGCGCATCACCGCCCTGTACCGCCGGGCCTCCCCGGACGAGGCCGCCGGCATCCTGGACCAGGGCGCCGAGCACCTCACCCCGCACGACACCGCCCAGCTGGCGGCCCTGCTCGCCCGGCGCGGACCGGCCGGCGCCTCCGTCCGCCTCGTCCGCAGCGCCGTCCACGCCGGGCCCCAGCACGCCGCCACCACCCTCGCCGAACTGCGCGAGGCGGGGCTGGCCGAGGAGGCCGGCGACCTGTTCCACGCGCTCCGCGCCTGCCCGGCCGCCGACCTGCCCGCGCTGCTGGACGCACTGGAGCGGGCCGGGCAGCACGCCGACGGCGCCACCCTGCTCTGGGAGTGGGGCTCCGCGCCGACCCCCGAGCTGGCCGCGCTGGCCACCGGGCTCTACCGGACGGACCGCGCCGCCGACGCCCGGACCCTGCTGCGCCAGGCGGCCGGCCGGCCCACCGGGGACCTCGCCGCGCTCGCCGTCACCATGGCCCCGCCGCTGCCCACCCTGCTGCTGGGCGAGCTGCCGGCGCTCCGCCCGCCGGCCGAACTGGTCCGGCTGGCGGCCGCGCTGGCCGGCCGCCCGGACCTGTACGAGGCGCTGCTCACGCCGCTGCTCGACGATCCCGCCCGCCACCGCACCACGCTCGCCGCCCTGCGCACGGCCGGCCTGCCGACCGCCCCGGCCGCCCGCCCGCGCTCCCGCTGGGGCCGCCGGTAGCGCGAAGCGCCCGGGAACAGCACGGAGCCCCCGTCCGCCCTGGGAGGGCGGACGGGGGCTCGGTGCGCGCGGAGGGACGTCAGCAGCCGATGAGGCGCGCCGCCAGGTAGGACTTCACCTGGTCGAGCGAGACGCGCTCCTGCGTCATGGTGTCGCGCTCGCGCACGGTCACCGCGTTGTCCTCCAGGGTGTCGAAGTCGACCGTCACGCAGAACGGCGTGCCGATCTCGTCCTGGCGGCGGTAGCGCTTGCCGATGGCGCCGGCGTCGTCGAACTCGACGTTCCACGCGGTGCGCAGGTCGGCGGCCAGGCCGCGGGCCTTCGGCGAGAGGTCGGCGTTGCGCGACAGCGGCAGCACGGCGACCTTGACGGGGGCCAGGCGCGGGTCCAGGCGCATGCCGACGCGCTTCTCCATGACGCCCTTGGCGTTCGGCGCCTCGTCCTCGAAGTAGGCGTCGATCAGGAAGGCCAGCAGGGCGCGGTTGAGGCCGGCCGCCGGCTCGATGACGAACGGGAAGTACCGCTCGCCGGACTCCTGGTCGAAGTACTTGAGGTCCTGGCCGGAGGCCTCGCTGTGCACCGTCAGGTCGTAGTCGGTGCGGTTGGCGATGCCCTCCAGCTCGGAGAACTCGGTGCCGCCGAAGTTGAAGCGGTACTCGATGTCCACCGTGCGCTTGGCGTAGTGGGAGAGCTTCTCCTTCGGGTGCTCGAACAGGCGCATGTTCTCGGTGCGCAGGCCGAGGCCGACGTACCAGTCCCAGCGCTGCTGCAGCCAGTACTCGTGCCACTGCTCGTCGTCGCCCGGCTTGACGAAGAACTCCATCTCCATCTGCTCGAACTCGCGGGTCCGGAAGATGAAGTTGCCGGGGGTGATCTCGTTGCGGAAGCTCTTGCCGACCTGGGCGATGCCGAACGGCGGCTTCTTGCGCGAGGTGGTCTGGACGGCCTTGAAGTTGGTGAAGATGCCCTGGGCGGTCTCCGGGCGCAGGTACGCCAGGCCGCTCGCCTCCTCGGTGACGCCGAGGTGGGTCTTCAGCATGCCCGAGAAGTCCTTGGGCTCGGTGAACTGGCCCTTGGTGCCGCAGTCGGGGCAGTTGATGTCCTGGAGGCCGTTCGGCGGCGGGAAGCCGTGCTTGGCCTCGTACTTCTCCTCCAGGTGGTCGGCCCGGTGGCGCTTGTGGCAGGAGAGGCACTCGGTCAGCGGATCGTTGAAGGTCTGGACGTGGCCGGACGCCTCCCAGACCTCGCGGGCCAGGATCACCGACGAGTCGAGTCCGACGACGTCCTCACGGGCCTGGACCATCGCGCGCCACCACTGGCGCTTGATGTTCTCCTTGAGCTCGACGCCCAGCGGACCGTAGTCCCAGGCGGCACGCGTGCCGCCGTAGATCTCGCTGCAGGGGTAGACGAAGCCACGGCGCTTGCTCAGGCTGACGATCGTCTCGATCTTGTCGGCTGCCACAGTGCTCTCTTCAGTACGTACGGCCCGGTCAGGGCACGGCTGGTTGCGCGTACCCGAATACCTCAGGTTACCGGCCATATGGGTACGGGGTTCAAATCGGTATCACCGGTACCGGCCCACTCACCGTCACCACGCGTTCACCCGTCCGAGTGATTTGACAATCATTTCCATCTAATCTGAGAATGGTTGTCATGATGATCCGACGACGTGCCCGCAGCGCCATGGCCCTGACCGCCACCGCCCTCGCCGCCGCCCTCACCCTGACGGCCTGCGGCGGCAGCGCGCAGGGCGCGGACGGCCGGCTGGACGTCGTCGCGTCCTTCTATCCGATGGAGTACCTCGCCTCGACGATCGGCGGCGAGCACGTGAAGGTCACCGGCCTGACCGCCGCCGGCGTCGAGCCGCACGACCTCGAACTCACCGCCAAGCAGGTCGGACGCGTCCAGAAGGCCGACGCGATCGTCTACCTCAAGGGCCTGCAGCCCACCGTCGACAAGGCGGTCACCGGCTCCGAGGCCAAGTACAAGATCGACGCCACCGCCGCCGCCCCGCTGGAGGACCACCACCTCCCGGAGGACCACACCGAGGGCGACGGCCACGACCACCACCACGACGAGGCCGCCGGCGACCCGCACATCTGGCTCGACCCGGCCCGCTACGCCGCCGTGGCCCGGAGCGTCGGCGCCGGGTTCGCCGAGGCCGACCCCGCGCACGCCGACGACTACCGGCGCAACACCGACGAGCTGGTCGGCCGGCTCACCGCCCTGGACCAGGAGTTCAAGGACGGGCTGAAGGACGCGACGACCCGCACCTTCGTCACCAGCCACGCCGCCTTCGGCTACCTCGCCGAGGCCTACGGCCTCACCCAGGTCGCCATCAACGGCGTCGACCCCGAGTCCGAGCCCACCCCGGCCCGGCTCGCCGACGTCCAGAAGGCCGCCAAGGAGAACGGCGCCACCACGATCTTCTTCGAGACCCTGGTCAGCCCCAAGCTCGCCGAGACCGTCGCCAAGGACCTCGGCCTCAGGACCGCCGTCCTCGACCCGCTGGAGGGCGTCAAGGACCCGGCCAAGGACGACTACCTCACGGTCATGAGGCAGAACCTGGCCAACCTGCGGACCGCCCTCGGCGCGAACACGGCCGCGAACACGAGCGCGAACACGACCGCCACCGCCACCGCCACCCCCACCAGCTGACGGGACCACCGGCATGACTCCCCCGACACCGACACCCCCGGCCGTCCGCCTGCACGACGCCGTCGCCTCGCGCGGCGGGCGCCCGGTGCTGCGCGGCGTCGACCTCACCGTCCGCCCCGGCGAGGTGGTCGCCCTGCTCGGCGCCAACGGCTCCGGCAAGTCCACCACCGTCAAGGCCGTCACCGGCGCCGTCCCGCTGGAGCGCGGCGGCCTCGAACTGTTCGGCACCCCGCTCGCCCGCTTCCGCGCCTGGCACCGGATCGGCTACGTCCCGCAACGCACCACCGCCGCCTCCGGCGTCCCCGCCACCGTGCGCGAGGTCGTCGCCACCGGCCGGCTGCCGCTGCACCGGCTGCTGCCGCTGCGCCGCGCCGACCGCGCCGCCGTGGACCGCGCGCTGGCCGCCGTCGGCATGCTCGACCGGGCCCGCGACGGCGTCGCCGACCTCTCCGGCGGCCAGCAGCAGCGGGTGCTGATCGCCCGCGCGCTGGCCGGCACCCCCGACCTGCTGATCATGGACGAGCCGATGGCCGGCGTGGACGCCGCCAGCCAGCAGGTGCTCGCCGACACCCTGCGCGCCGAGGTCGCGCGCGGCGCCGCCGTCCTGCTGGTGCTGCACGAACTCGGCCCGCTGGAGCCGCTGATCGACCGCGCCGTGGTGCTCCGCGACGGCTGCGTCGCGCACGACGGCCCGCCCGTCCCCAACACCGGCCTGCACGCCCTGCCCGGCCACGACCACGTCCACCCGCACGCCGACCACGGCCACGACCACGAACGGATCCGGGGACTGCTGTCATGACCGAGATGCTCAGCTACGACTTCATGCAACGGGCGCTGATCGCCGCCGTGCTGGTCGGCATCACCGCCCCCGCCGTCGGCATCTACCTGGTGCAGCGCCGCCAGGCCCTGATGGGCGACGGCATGGGCCACGTCGCGATGACCGGCGTCGGCCTCGGCTTCATCTTCCAGACCAGCCCGGTCTGGATGGCCGTGCTGGTCTGCGTGATCGGCGCCGTCACCATGGAGCTGGTCCGCTCGCGCGGCAACCAGCGCGGCGACATCGCCCTCGCGATGCTCTTCTACGGCGGCATGGCCTGCGGCAAGCTGCTGGTCTCCAAGTCCGCCCAGGCGGGCGCCGGTTCACTGGAGAGCTACCTCTGGGGCTCCATCCTGACCGTCTCCCCCGCCGACCTCGCCACCATCGCCGCGCTCGGCGCCGTCGTCGTCGCCGTCACCCTCGGCCTGCGCCGCCAGCTCTTCGCGATCTGCCAGGACGAGGACTTCGCCAAGGTCACCGGCGTCCCGGTGCGGCTGCTCAACCTGCTGCTCGCGGTGATGGCCGCGGTCACCGTCACCGTCGCCATGCGGGTGGTCGGCCTGCTGCTGGTCAGCGCCCTGATGGTGGTCCCGGTGGCGGCCGCCCAGCAGCTCACCCGCTCCTTCGCCGCGACCCAGGCCGGCGCCATCGCGGTCGGCGTGATCGTCGCACTGGCCGGCGTCACCGGCTCCTACCAGCTCGACGTGCCGTCCGGCCCGGCCATCGTGCTGCTCGCCATCGCGGTGTTCGCGGTGTTCAGCGTGATCGCCGCACCGCTCGCCCGGCGCCGCCACCGCCGCGCCCCCGACACCGGGCCGCAGGTCTGCGACGTCCGCCTGCCGGAGCCGCAGCGGGCCGACGCGATCACTCCGGCGCCCGGTGCGGGGCTGGCACAATGAGGTGCCACACGCCCACACCACCAGGAGGACCCACGGTGACCACCGCAGGCCCGTCGCCGCGAGCCCGATCGACCCGGCAGCGCGCCGCCGTCTCGGCGGTCCTGGACGAGATCGAGGACTTCCGCAGCGCGCAGGAGCTCCACGACATGCTGAAGCACCGGGGCGACTCGGTCGGCCTCACCACCGTCTACCGGACGCTCCAGTCGTTCGCCGACGCCGGCGAGGTGGACGTCCTGCGCACCGCCGACGGCGAGGCCGTCTACCGCCGGTGCAGCAGCGGACACCACCACCACCTGGTCTGCCGCCAGTGCGGCGCCACCGTCGAGGTCGAGGGCCCCGCCGTCGAGCGCTGGGCCAACTCGGTCGCCGCCGAGCACGGGTTCAGCGACATCGCGCACACCCTGGAGATCTTCGGCACCTGCGCGGAGTGCGCCAAGCGCGGCTGAACCGCGCCGCGGACGACACGAGGGCCCGCGGGAGTCACCTCCCGCGGGCCCTCGCGCGCATCACCGGGCGCGCATCACCGGGCGCGCTCAGCGCTGCGCCGGCACCTCGGCGGCCAGTTCGGCCGGCACCTCGTTGGGGATCGCCCCGCCGAACCGGCGGTCGCGCATCGCGAACTGCTCGCAGGCCCGCCACAGGTCGCGGCGGTCGAAGTCCGGCCAGAGCACGTCCTGGAACACGAACTCCGCGTACGCCGACTGCCAGAGCAGGAAGTTGGACGTCCGCTGCTCGCCGCTGGGGCGCAGGAAGAGGTCCACGTCCGGCATGTCCGGGTGGTAGAGGTACTTGGCGAGCGTCTTCTCGTTGACCTTCTTCGGGTCCAGCCGGCCCGCCGCCACATCGGCCGCGATGGCCGCCGCGGCGTCCGCGATCTCGGCCCGGCCGCCGTAGTTGACGCACATGTACAGCGTGACGGCGTCGTTCTCCCTGGTCTGCTCCTCGGCGACCTGGAGCTCCTGGACGACGCTCTTCCACAGCTTGGGCATCCGGCCCGCCCAGCGCACCCGCACGCCCATCGCGTCCATCTCGTCGCGGCGGCGGTGGATGACGTCCCGGTTGAAGTTCATCAGGAACTTCACCTCGTCGGGTGAGCGCTTCCAGTTCTCGGTGGAGAACGCGTACAGCGAGACGTTCTTCACGCCCAGCTCGATCGCGCCCTTCAGCACGTCCAGCACGACGCCCTCGCCGACCTTGTGGCCCTCGGTGCGCGGCAGCCCGCGCTCCTTCGCCCAGCGGCCGTTGCCGTCCATGACGATCGCGACGTGGCTGGGGACCAGCTCGCCGGGGATCTTCGGGGGCCGGGCGCCGCTGGGGTGCGGGGTCGGGGGAAGGTACTCCCTCTGCTTGCCGCCGCCGAAGAGCCGTCGCGCTGCCATGTGCTCACTTCTCCACGTATCTCATCGAGCGGATGCCCCGCTCCAGGTGCCACTGCAGATAGGCCGCGACCAGGCCGCTGCCCTCCCGCCAGTACCTCGGCTCGCAGGCGTCGGCCGTCTGCCAGTCCCCTGACAGCAGCGCCCCGAGCAGTACCAGTGTCTCAGGGGAGGGTACGGCACATCCGGGCACGCGACAGTCCGGGCAGAGCACGCCGCCCGCCTGGAGCGAGAAGAACCGGTTGGGGCCCTCCATGCCGCACTTGGCGCAGTCGTCGAAGCTCGCGCCGTACCCGTTGACCGCGAGCGACCGCAGCAGGAAGGCGTCCAGCACCAGGTGCGACTCGTGCAGCCCGGCCGCCAGCGTGCGCAGGCCCCCGACCAGCAACAGGTACTGCTGGACGGCCGGCTGGCCCTCGTTCTCGGCGAACCGCTCCGCCGTCTCCAGCATGGCCGTGCCGGCGGTGTAGCGGCCGTAGTCGGCGACGATCGAGCCGCCGTACGGGGCGATCGTCTCCACCTGGGTGCACAGCGGCAACCCGCGCCCGATCAGCTCACTCCCCCGGCTGAAGAACTGCACGTCCACGTGCGAGAACGGCTCCAGGCGCGCGCCGAACTTCGACTTGGTCTTGCGCACCCCGCGCGCCACCGCGCGCACCTTGCCGTGGTGGCGGGTGAGCAGGGTGATGATCCGGTCGGCCTCGCCGAGCTTCTGCGCCCGGAGCACCACGCCGTCGTCCCGGAACAGGCTCATGCGCCCGCCTCGCCGCAGCGGGCCCGGCGGTCCTCGAACAGTGTGGACATCCCACCATTGTCCCCCAGCCGCCCGGCCGCGACCGACAGCCGTGTGCCCGCACCGGGCCGTGGGGGACCGCCGAACGGTGCGGGTCACGGCGGGCCCGTCGGGCCCGGGTTGTGGGGGTCCGGGGGGAATTGTCGGATACGCCCTCTAGTACGGCGCCCGGGTCGCCGCCTCCAGCAGCTGCCCCACCCGCGCCTGCGGCAGGTCCAGGCAGCGCCCGACGGCGTCCAGCGCGTCCCGCTCCTGCGGCCGGTACCGGCCGTCGGCCAGGGCGATCGCCGCGCCCTGCAGCAGCAGCCGCTCCCGGCCCGGCTGGGCCAGGTGCGGGGCGAGCGGTTCGAGCACCGCGTGCAGTTCCACGGCCAGCCCGCCGGCCATGCCGTGCGCGTCGTACAGTTCGCCGCCGAGCCCGGACAGCGCCGCCAGCGCGGCCAGCACCTGGGCCTCGCCGCAGTCCTCGAACCCGGCGTCCCGGACCGCCGCGCAGGCGGCCTCGCGGGCCGCGCGGTGCGCGGTGCCCCCGGCGGCCAGCAGCGCCAGCGCGACGGTGTACTGCGCGTCGCGCAGCATCCCGCCCAGGCGCACGCAGGTGGGCTGCTCCAGGCTCTCCACCCCGAACCGGCCGTGGCAGCTGGTGCACTGCACGCTGCCGATCACCGGTCCGAGCGGAAGCACCGGGGTTCCGAGCAGCCGCAGCCACCGCCGGCCGTGCTGCCGGCGGTAGTTGCGGTCCCCGCCGCAGCCTGGACAGAAGAAGTCACCGAGAACGTCAGTCCGCCACCGCGGGCGAACACCCCACATCCCTGTCACGGCGCCCACTCCCCAGACATGGCAGGCGGCCTGCACAACAATGGGCAGGTCACGCGACCGGCCGCCGGGCCGTCCCACCGACCCGGCTTTCCGGTGGGACGATGTTGCCACGGTTGCCGACACGTGTCAGTACTTCGAACGGCCCGATCCCGGAAAAAATGTGGCGCAGGACACAGCGGGCGCGCCCCCTGCCCCGGGACCGCCGGGCCCCGCCCGGGAACGCCGCCGGGCCGCCCCGAACGGGACGGCCCGGCCATGACCACTCCTACGAACTACCCGCGCCGCGCCCGGTTGACGGCGCTGATCATCGCCTTCAGCGAGGCCAGCACGGTGTTGCCGTCGATCCCGACGCCCCACAGCACCCGGCCGTCCACCGCGCACTCGACGTACGCGGCGGCCTGGGCGTCGCCGCCCTCGCTCAGCGCGTGCTCGGCGTAGTCCAGCACCCGTACGTCCACGCCGATCTGCGCCAGCGCGTCCGCGAACGCCGAGACCGGGCCGTTGCCGGTCCCGGCCAGGGTGACCGGCACGCCGTCCACCACGGCCTCGGCGGTCAGCGCGTCCCGGCCGTCCTCGGTGGTCAGGGTGCGCGAGCCGCTCAGCGAGATCCGGCCCCACGGGTTCGCCGTGGTCGGCAGGTACTCGTCCTCGAAGACCCGCCAGATCTCGGCCGGGGTGACCTCGCCGCCCTCGGCGTCGGTCATGGTCTGGATGATCCGGGAGAACTCGATCTGCATCCGGCGCGGCAGGTCCAGCTTGTGGTCGTTCTTCAGCACGTACGCCACGCCGCCCTTGCCGGACTGGCTGTTGACCCGGATGACCGCCTCGTAGGTGCGGCCGACGTCCTTCGGGTCGATCGGCAGGTACGGCACGCCCCAGGTGTGCTCCTCGACCGGCACGCCCGCCGCGGCCGCGTCCGCCGCCAGGACGTCGAAGCCCTTCTTGATGGCGTCCTGGTGCGAGCCGGAGAAGGAGGTGTACACCAGGTCGCCGGCGTACGGGTGGCGCGGGTGCACCTCCATCTGGTTGCAGTACTCGGCGGTGCGGCGCACCTCGTCGATGTCGGAGAAGTCGATCTGCGGGTCGATGCCCTGCGAGAACAGGTTCATGCCCAGGGTCACCAGGTCGACGTTGCCGGTCCGCTCGCCCTGCCCGAACAGGCAGCCCTCGATCCGGTCGGCGCCGGCCATGTAGGCCAGCTCGGCGGAGGCGACGGCGGTGCCCCGGTCGTTGTGCGGGTGCACCGACAGGCAGACGAACTCGCGGCGCGACAGGTTGCGCGACATCCACTCGAACTGGTCGGCCTGGACGTTCGGGGTGGCCCGCTCGACGGTGGCCGGCAGGTTCAGGATGATCTCGCGGCCCTCGCCCGGCTGCCAGACGTCCATGACCGCCTCGCAGACCTCCAGCGCGAAGTCCAGCTCGGTGTCGACGAAGATCTCCGGCGAGTACTGGTAGCCGAAGACGGTGTCCTCGCCCAGCAGCTTCTCCGCGTACTCCATCACCAGCCGGGTGCCGTCGGTGGCGATCGCCTTGGTGGCCGCCCGGTCGTTGCGGAACACCACCCGGCGGAACAGCGGCGCGGTCGCGTTGTACAGGTGCACGGTCGCGCGCGGCGCGCCGACCAGCGACTCGACGGTCTTCTCGATCAGCTCCTCGCGCGCCTGGGTCAGCACCGAGATGGTGACGTCCTCGGGGATCGCCCCCTCCTCGATCAGCGAGCGCACGAAGGCCCGGTCGGTGGCCCCGGAGGAGGGGAAGCCGACCTCGATCTCCTTGTAGCCCATCGCGACCAGCAGGTCGAACATCTTGCGCTTGCGGGCCGGGGACATCGGGTCGATCAGCGCCTGGTTGCCGTCCCGCAGGTCGGTGGAGAGCCAGCGCGGCGCCTTGGTGATCACCTTCGACGGCCAGGTGCGGTCCGGCAGGTCGACGGTGCCGAAGGGCAGGTAGCGGCCGTGCCGCATGCCGGACGGCCGCTGGCGTACCGAGCCGGCGGTGATCGGGGTGGGGCGGTCGACGAACGCGCGGGCGGCGGGAACGGCGGAGCTCTGCTCGGTCATGGAGGTGAGTCTCGGCTTCCTGTGATGCGTGATGCGGGCTGGTCGGGGCGGTGTCCTCACCCGACTCGGCCGGCTTGCTGCCGCTCGCGACCCGTCGGCGGGTCGCCCGAATTCAGCGCGCAGCACAGTCCCCGCGGCGAGGGAGCCGGCCCTTGGTGGACTACAGGCCCTCGACGCGGCAGCTAAGAAGAAGCATCCCGGTGCGCATGATGCGGCCCAGCCTAACCCAGCACCGCGCGACCCCGAAGCGGGCCGCCCGGTCTTCCCACTCCTTGAGACGGCGCGCGGCCGCGGCCGGGCGGCGCGCAATCCCGTCCGCGCCGGTGACAACACGTCATCGATGCCTCACCCTGGGCCACATGACAGCCGAACCGACGCTCTGCGCGATCGTTCCGCCGTACGTCCTGGACCGCCTCGCCGAGGACGGTCACGAGCCCGCCGTCCGCTCCCTCGCCCTCGACGCCGCGCACCGGGCCGCGCGGCTCACCGCCGCCCTCCCCGCCGCCCCCGCCCTCCCCGCCGACCGCCTGGAGCGGGTGATCTCCGACGCCGGGCACCGCGAGCGCCTGCCCGGCCGCACCGTCCGCCGGGAAGGCGAGAGCCCACTGCCCGACCAGTCCGTCAACCACGCCTACGACGGCCTCGGCGACACCTGGACCCTGTTCTCCGCCGTCTTCGGGCGGCACTCCATCGACGACCGGGGCCTGCGGCTGGACGCCACCGTCCACTACGGCCGGGACTACGACAACGCCTTCTGGGACGGCCAGCGGATGGTCTTCGGCGACGGCGACGGCGAGGTGTTCGGCGACTTCACCGCCTGCGTCGACGTGATCGGCCACGAACTCACCCACGGCGTCACCCAGTTCACCGCCGGCCTGGAGTACCGCGACCAGCCCGGCGCGCTCAACGAGTCGGTCTCCGACGTCTTCGGCTCCCTGGTCAAGCAGTACGCGCTGGGGCAGGACGCCGCCGCCGCGGACTGGCTGGTCGGCGCCGGGCTGCTCGCCCCCGGCGTGCAGGGGGTCGCGCTGCGCTCGATGAAGGCGCCCGGCACCGCGTACGACGACCCGCGGCTGGGCAAGGACCCGCAGCCCGCCCACATGCGCGACTACGTGCGCACCGCCCAGGACAACGGCGGGGTGCACATCAACTCGGGCATCCCCAACCACGCCTTCTACCTGCTCGCCACCGCGCTCGGCGGCCCGGCCTGGGAGCGGGCCGGCCGGATCTGGTACGACGCGCTGACCGGCCGCCGGCTGCCCTCCGACGCCGACTTCACCGCCTTCGCCCGGGCCACCGTGGCCGCCGCGAAGGCCCGTTACCCGCAACCGGAGGTGGCCGACACGGTGACCGCGTCGTGGGCGAAGGTCGGCATCAGCCCGTCTTGAGTCGCGCTTAAGTCAAGGTCCGGGAAAACCCCGGCAAACGCCATCGCTGGGTAGCACCATGGACACCATGCGTATCCAGGTGACCCGGACCGGCGGCCTCGCGGGACACGTCCGCCGCGCTGAGCTCGACACCACCGAGCGGGTGGACGCCCCGCATGTGCACGCGCTCGCCCGCGAGGCCGTCGCGGGCGGGCTGCGCACGCCCTCCTACGGGGTGCCGGACGGCTTCCACTACGAGATCACCGTCGACGGCCGGACGGTGCACTGCGCGGACCCCAAGCTCACCGAGTCCCAGCGCGAACTGGTCTCCCTGGTCCTGCGCGAAGGCGCCTAGAGCGGTCAGAGCCAGCCGTCGAGCGAGGCCAGGAAGCCCGGGAGGTCGTCCCGGTGGATGGTGTGGCCGGCCCCGGGCACCGTGCGGACCTCGTAGCCGAGGCCGCGAAGGGTGGCGGCGTCCTCGGGCCCGATCAGCCAGCTGTTGTCGGCGAGCTGCACCAGCGAGGGCACGGCCGGGGCGCCGGGCAGCCCGGCCCGGCCGTGCAGCGCGGAGAGCGCGAGCGCGGTGTCCGGGTCCCACAGCGCCAGGGTGGCCAGCTCGACGTCCACGTCGGCGGCCTCCCAGCGCGGGCTGACCGCGGTGAGCTGCTCCCGGGTGGCCTCCTTGAACCGGGTGAAGACCGCCGGGTCGAACAGGCCCGGCTGGGCGAACCTCCAGGCCGGGTCGGAGTAGACCACCCGGGCCGGCCGCAGCCGCTCGACGGCGTGCAGCAGGGTCAGTCCGCCCAGCGAGTGGCCGATGGCCAGGTCGGCGCCCTGCGGCAGGGTGTCGACCAGGTCCTCGGCGTACCGCTCGGGCCCGTAGCGGTCCGCCGGGGTGGCGCCCTCGCCGCGCGGGCTGGCGCCGTGGCCGCGCAGGTCGACGGCGATCACCCGGTAGCCCCGCTCGGCGAGCGCCGGGCCGACCGACCGCCAGCTGCGGTGGTCGGACATGATCCCGTGGACCAGCAGCGCGACCCGCTCGCCGGTGCCCCACTCACGGGTGTGCAGCTTCATGCCGGGTTTCCCCCTGCCGTGGTCGGGAGCGGTCGGAGGGGTCAGAACCCGAGCTTGCGCAGCTGCTTCGGGTCCCGCTGCCAGTCCTTGGCGACCTTGACGTGCAGGTCCAGGAAGACCGGGGTGCCGAGCAGCGCCTCGATGTGCTTGCGGGCGGTGGTGCCGACGTGCTTGAGCCGGGCGCCCTTGGCCCCGATCACGATCGCCTTCTGGCTCTGCCGCTCGATGTAGACGTTGGCGTGGATGTCGAGCAGCGGCCGGTCGGCCGGGCGGCCCTCGCGCGGCAGCATCTCCTCGACCACGACGGCCAGCGAGTGCGGCAGTTCGTCGCGCACGCCCTCCAGCGCGGCCTCGCGGATCAGCTCGGCCACCATGATCTGCTCGGGCTCGTCGGTGAGGTCGCCGTCCGGGTAGAGCGGCATGCCCTCCGGCAACAGCTTGCTGATCAGCTCGCCGACCAGCTCGACCTGCTTGTCGCCCACGGCGGAGACCGGGATGATCTCGGCCCACTCGATGCCCAGCTCGGCGCCCATCTGGTGGACGGCGATCAGCTGCTCGGCCAGCCGCTTGGAGTCGACCAGGTCGGTCTTGGTGACGATGGCCACCTTGGGGGTCTTCTTGATCTCGGCGAGCTCCTTGGCGATGAACTTGTCGCCGGGGCCGAGCTTCTGGTCGGCGGGCAGGCAGAAGCCGATCACGTCGACCTCGGCCCAGGTGGAGCGGACCAGGTCGTTCAGGCGCTCGCCGAGCAGGGTGCGCGGCTTGTGCAGGCCGGGGGTGTCCACCAGCACCAGCTGGGCGTCCGGGCGGTGCACGATGCCGCGGACGGTGTGCCGGGTGGTCTGCGGGCGGTCGGAGGTGATCGCGACCTTCGTCCCCACCAGGGCGTTGGTCAGGGTCGACTTGCCCGCGTTGGGCCGGCCGACGAAGCACGCGAAGCCGGAGCGGTACGAGGAGGAAGGGGCATTCATGGGCTCCATTCTCCCTGATCACCCCCGCGGGGGCGGACACCGGCCGTCCGGTCGCTCACTTCCTCCCCTTGAAGGCCGCTCCCAGGCCCCAGCCGAGGACGAGCAGCAGGAAGGCGACCGAGCCCCAGAGCCAGAACGGCGACCCGGTCTCCTGCCACTTGCCCATGCCCATCACGCCTGCCAACAGGCCCGCGAAGAACGCGCACGTCCCCAGCATCGCCCAGCCCCCTCACCGCGCCGCTTCCCCGCCCGTCCCCGGTGAGATTATCCGCCGAATTCAGGGGCTCCGGAACGCGCCGGCGCCCGGGGCGCGAACCCCGGGCGCCGTACGGACCGCGCGCTCTCAGCGGGCCCCGACCGAGGCCCGCAGCGCCCCGTCCGGCCCGGCCAGCAACAGCGGGGTGCCCGCGCCGCCGAGGTCCCGCACCGCCGCCAGGTCGGCCTCCGAGGGCTGCTCCGCCTCGGTCACCACGGCCGCCGCCTCCAGCGACTTCGCGCCGCTGGCCACCGCCATCGCCACCGCCGTCCGGACCGCGCTCAGCCGCAGCGACTCCAGCGCGACCGTCCCGGCCACGTACGTGCGGCCGGTCTCGTCACGCACCGCGGCCCCCTCCGCCACGCCGTTGCGGGCGCGGACGGAGCGGGCCAGGGTGATGATCTTCTTGTCTTCGGGGTCCAGCTCGACGATGTCACTCATGCCGAGGAGCATAGGCCCCGGCCCCGGAGGTCCGGCGGGTGCTCAGCGCCCGGCCCCAGTGCCCGGCCCCGGTGCCCGGCCTCAGTGCCCGACCGGGTTGGACGGCCCGGGCCGCATCACCTTCACGAAGGTCTTGGGACCGGCCGGCAGCCCCTGCTCGCCCTTCACGCGCTCGCGCCAGTACGGGTTGTCGTGCGGCAGGTGGCTGCTGACCCGCCCGTACATCCCGAACGCGGTGATCACCACGCCGAAGGCGAAGGCGAAGACCACGTTGTGGATGCCGAAGTTCAGGATGTTGGCGTCCGGCCGTTCGAGCACCGTCAGCCCGTAGAACCCGGAGAGGATGAACAGCACACCGGCCGCCATGTTCAGGTTGGCGGCGAAGTTCCCGCCGACGAACGCGCCGATCACCAGGATCCCGCCCACCACGATGGACAGGACGCTCAGCGCGCCGTTGGTGGACATCCCCGCGATCTCGTTGCCCTGGGTGGACAGGAAGCCCGGGTGGTCGGCGAGCCCCAGGCAGCCGAACACGATCAGGAAGATCCCGCCGAGCCCCGCCCCGATCCGCCAGACCAGCACCAGTTTGTGGTCGACGGGCAGTTCGTCTTGCAGCTTCATGGCGACCTCCGAGGTGGCCGTAGCGCCTGGCTAGCTGTAGGGGTGGGCTCCCTGCATGTGCGGCACCTCGTGCATGTACAGCGAGCCGCACTGCTGGCATCCCCGGAGCCCGGTCCCCCACTCCTGCTCCGGCCGGGTCTCCGCCTCGGCGGGCATGGTCCGGCCGCACAGCGCGACGGCCGGGTCCTTCTCCCGCACGACGTGCCAGACCTTCACCCCGCCCGCGCTCCCCTGCGGGCCGTACTCCGCGCGAAGTTGGTGCGTCATGCCTCCCATCGTCGCTCCGGACGCACCCGAACGCTACTCGCCGGCCTCCCGGCCGGCCCGCGCCCCGGGGCGCACCGGGGCGGCGACCACGGAGCCGATCCGGTTGCGGCGCCCGGCCGAGCTCTCGGCGGTCAGCCGGATCGCGGTCAGGCCGCCCGGGACCTCCTGGGGCACCGGGATCTCGCAGGACGAGCCGGGGATCGGCACCCGGCCCAGGTGCTTGGCCAGCAGGCCGCCGACCGTCTCGACGTCCTCGTCCTCCAGCTCGATCCCGAACAGCTCGCCGAGGTCCTCCACCAGCAGCCGCGCGGTGATCCGGTAGGAACCGTCCCCGAGGTCCTCCACCGGGGGGATCTCCCGGTCGTACTCGTCGGTGATCTCGCCGACGATCTCCTCCAGGATGTCCTCGATGGTGACCAGGCCGGCCGTGCCGCCGTACTCGTCGATCACGATCGCCACGTGGGAGCGCATCTGCTGCATCTCGCGCAGCAGGTCGGCGGCCGGCTTGGAGTCCGGGACGAACACCGCCGGGCGCAGCACGGCGCCGACCTCGTCGGACTCCGAGTCCCGGTTGATGTGGGTGCGGCGCACCAGGTCCTTGAGGTAGACGATGCCGACCACGTCGTCCTCGTTGTCGCCGACCACCGGGATCCGCGAGAAGCCCGAGCGCAGCGCCAGGGTCAGCGCCTGCCGCACGGTCTTGTGCCGCTCGATCATCACCAGGTCGGTGCGCGGCACCATCACCTCGCGCACGATGGTGTCGCCCAGCTCGAAGACCGAGTGCACCATCCGGCGCTCCTCGTCCTCGATGACGTCGTTCTTCTCCGCCAGGTCGACCAGGGCCCGCAGCTCCGCCTCGGAGGCGAACGGGCCCTCCTTGTAGCCCTTCCCGGGGGTCAGGGCGTTGCCGAGCAGGATCAGCAGCCGCGGGATCGGGCCGAGGATCCGGGCCAGCGGCAGCAGCACCAGGGAGGCCGCGGTCGCGGTGGTGAGCGGGTGCTGGCGGCCGATCGTGCGCGGCGAGACGCCCACCGCCACGAAGGACACCAGCACCATCACGCCGAACGCCAGCAGCACGGCCTGCCAGGTCGTGTCGATGGTGCGCACACACACCACGGTGACCAGGACCGCCGCCGCCATCTCGCTGGCCACCCGGATCAGGGTGGCCAGGTTGAGGTAGCGGATCGGGTCGGTGGCCAGGGCCAGCAGCCGGGCCGAGCCCTTGCGCCCGGAGCGCACGGCCTCCTCCGCCCGGAACCGGGAGACCCGGGAGATGCCCGCCTCGGCGCACGCGGCCAGCCAGCCGAGCACGACCAGCAGCACGGCACCGAGGATGAAACTCGTACTCTCACCACTCACAGGGGTTCGGGCTCCGCGCTCAGTGGGTGGTGGGGGCGGGCGAGATGCCGCCGAGGCCCCGCTCGGCCCGCCAGCCGTCGAGGATCGCCTTCTGGAGGCCGAACATCTCGGCCTCCTCGTCCGGCTCCTCGTGGTCGTAGCCGAGCACGTGCAGCACGCCGTGCACGGTGAGCAGCTGCAGCTCCTCGTCCATCGAGTGCTTCGACGGGGCCGCCTTGCCCTGCTGCTCGGCGACCTCGGGGCAGAGCACGATGTCGCCGAGCAGCCCCTGCGGCAGCTCCTCGCCCTCCTTGCCGGGGCGCAGCTCGTCCATGGGGAAGGACATCACGTCCGTCGGGCCCGGGAGGTCCATCCACTGGATGTGCAGCTCCTCCATCGCCGCCCCGTCCACCAGGATCACGGACAGTTCGGACTGCGGGTGGATCCGCATCTTGTCCAGTGCGTAGCGGGCGACGGCGAGGATGGACTCCTCGTCGGCGTCCCAACCGGACTCGTTGGCGATGTCGATCGACATGAGGTGCTGGTTACTCAGCTTTCGGTGCGATGGGACTGTCGGGGTGCGCGCGAGCCGCGCCGCTGGGCGGGCTTGACCGGGAGCCGGCGCTCCTCGGTCTCCTGGGCCTCCTGGCGGGCGTCCCAGCGCTCGTACGCGTCCACGATCCGGCCGACCAGCTTGTGGCGGACCACGTCGGTGCTGGTGAGGACGGAGAAGTGGATGTCGGGCACGTCGGCCAGGATCTCCTGGACGACCTTGAGGCCGCTGCGGGTGCCGCCCGGGAGGTCGATCTGGCTGGTGTCGCCGGTGACGACCACCCGGGAGTTGAACCCGAGGCGGGTGAGGAACATCTTCATCTGCTCGGGCGAGGTGTTCTGGGCCTCGTCGAGGATGATGAAGGCGTCGTTGAGGGTGCGGCCGCGCATGTAGGCGAGCGGCGCGACCTCGATGGTCCCGGCGGCCATCAGGCGCGGGATGGAGTCCGGGTCCATCATGTCGTGCAGGGCGTCGTACAGCGGGCGCAGGTACGGGTCGATCTTCTCGTAGAGGGTGCCGGGCAGGAAGCCCAGCCGCTCCCCCGCCTCGACGGCCGGGCGGGTCAGGATGATCCGGTTGACCTCCTTGGCCTGCAGGGCCTGGACGGCCTTGGCCATCGCCAGGTAGGTCTTGCCGGTGCCGGCCGGGCCGAGGCCGAAGACGATCGTGTGCTTGTCGATCGCGTCGACGTAGCGCTGCTGGTTGAGGGTCTTGGGGCGGATGGTGCGGCCCCGGTTGGACAGGATGTTCGCGGTGAACACCTGGGACGGCGCCGGGCTGTCGGGGTCCTCCGCGGCGCCGCGGAGCATGGCGATGGAGCGCTCCACGGCGTCCTCCGTCAGGGGTTGGCCGGTGCGCAGCACCAGCATCATCTCGCTGAACAGCTGCTTGACGAGGGCCACCTCGGCGCGCGCGCCGGTCGCGGTCACCTCGTTGCCGCGGACGTGGATGTCGGCGGCGGGGAAGCCCTGCTCGATCACCCGCAGCAGCGAGTCGGCGGCGCCGAGCAGGGTGACCATCGGATGCTTCTCGGGGATGACGATCCGGGCGCTGACGCGGCCCTCGTCGGCCGGCTCGGGGCGCGGCTGTCCGTTGGTACGGGTCTGCGATGTGTCACTCATAGGTCGGCGCTGGGGCCTGCCTCATCCCATCCGTGTCTCGTGGTGCCGCTGGGTCTCTCCGGGGCACCAGGGTACGCCGCGCACGTGATCGACGCGGCGGGCGGCGGGGCCGCACCCGACGATGCTGCGGCAGATCGCCCGGGTGGCGCGAGCGGTTTTCCGCGCCGTGCGCACGCCGGGCCCGCGGGGGTGCGGGCGGGTCATGCGCGCCGGGGCGGTACTGGTACCCGGGCGAGGTCCTCGGCAAGCACGATCGGGCCGTCGAAGTGCTTGCGGGCGTCGGCGAGGTGCTGGCCGAGGTCCGGGTAGCGCTGCGAGAAGTGGGTCAGCACCAGGCTGCGGGCGCCCGCCTCGGCGGCGACCTTGCCGGCCTGCCCGGCGGTGAGGTGGCCGTGGTCCTCGGCGAGCCGGACGTCGGCATCGGTGAAGGTGGCCTCGACCACCAGCAGGTCGGCCCGCTCGGCGAGCTCGTGCACGCCCTCGCAGAGCCGGGTGTCCATGACGAAGGCGAACCGCTGGCCGGGCCTCGGCTCGCTGACCTCCTCCAGGGTGACCCGCCGGCCGGCCGCCTCGATCGCGCCGCGCTGCTGGAGCCGGCCGATGTCCGGGCCGCCGATGCCCAGGGCGGCCAGCCGTTCGGGCACCAGCCGGCGGCCGTCCGGCTCGCTCAGCCGGTAGCCGAAGGACTCCACCGGGTGGGAGAGCCGGACGGCCTCCAGCGCGAAGCGGGCGCCGGGCGCCGGCAGCGGGCCGGGCTCCTCGATCGGGCGGGGCCGCAGCACGGCCGTCTCGTGGTAGGCGGTGGCGTATCGCAGCCGCTCGAAGTACACCTCGCCGGAGGCCGGGAAGTAGACGTCCACCGGGTGCGGGACCCGGTCGAGGTTGATCCGCTGGATCACCCCGGCGAGGCCCAGGCTGTGGTCGCCGTGGAAGTGCGTGACGGCGATCCGGGTGAGCTGGGTGGCCGAGACCCCGGCGCGCAGCATCTGCCGCTGGGTGCCCTCGCCGGGGTCGAACAGCAGGCCCTCGCCGTCCCAGCGCAGCAGGTAGCCGTTGTGGTTGCGGTGCCGGGTCGGGACCTGGCTGGCGGTGCCGAGGACGACGAGTTCGCGCTGCGACACGCGGGTCAGACCATGCGCTCGGTCATCGGCCTGCCGCCGAGCAGGTGGACGTGGGCGTGGAAGACCGTCTGCCCGGCGCCGGCGCCGGTGTTGAAGATCAGCCGGTAGTCCTCGAGGCCCTCGTCGGCGGCGACCCGGCCGGCCTCGGCGAGCAGCTCGCCGGCGATCTCCGGCTCCTCGGCGGCCAGCGCGGCGGCGTTCGGGTAGTGGGCGTGCGGGATCACCAGGACGTGCACCGGGGCCTTGGGGGCGATGTCGCGGAAGGCGAGCACCCGCTCGGTCTTGCGCACCACGGTGGCCGGGATCTCGCCCGCCACGATCTTGCAGAACAGGCAGTCGGGCTGCGGCTCGCCGGCCATCGGGTTCTCCTCGCGGGTACGGGTACGGGTACGGGTGCTGGGCGGGTCGGTGCGTACGGCGGCATGCTAGCCGAGCCATGCCGCCGTCCGCCGGGAGCGGGAGGCCGCCCGCCCCCGCTCCGGTCCGCGGCTACCGCCGCCCGGGCAGCTGCGGCGGGGTCTTCGCCGGCCGCTCGGCGAGCGCCGCCAGCGCCAGCCGGACCCCCTCGGCGAGCTGCGGGTCCTCCCCCGCCGCCCACGCGTGCGGCGGGAACGGCACCTCGACGTCCGGGTCCACGCCGTGGTTCTCCAGGCCCCAGCCGACCCGCTCCGACCAGAACGCGTACTTCGGCTGGGTCACCAGGGTGCCGTCGACCAGCGAGTAGCGGCTGTCGATGCCGATCACCCCGCCCCAGGTCCGGGTGCCGACCACCGGGCCGATGCCGAGCGCCTGGATGGCCGCGTTGACGATGTCGCCGTCCGAGCCGGAGTACTCGTCGGCCAGGGCGACGACCGGCCCGCGCGGCGCGTCCTCGGGGTACGGCGCCGGATTGGCGATGTCCCGGGCGACGCCCCAGCCGACGATCCGCCGCGACAGCTTCTCGATCACCAGCTGCGAGGTGTGCCCGCCCCGGTTGCCCCGGATGTCGACGATCACGCCCTCCCGGGCCATCTCCGAGCGCAGGTCGCGGTGGATCTGCGCCCAGCCGGTGGTCTGCATGTCGGGGATGTGCAGGTAGCCGAGCCGGCCCTCGGACAGCTCGCGCACCGCGGCCCGCCGGCCGGCCACCCAGTCGTGGTAGCGCAGCGCCTCGTCGTCGGCCAGCGGCACGACCACCGGGTGGCGCCGGTCGGTGCCGTCCTTGCCGGCCACGGTCAGCTCCACCGGCTGCCCGGCGGTGCCCGCGAGCAGCGGCGCCGGGCCGGTCACCGGGTCCACCGGGCGGCCGTTGACCGCCAGGACGGCGTCGCCCGGGCGGATCGCCGCGCCCGGGGCGGCCAGCGGCGAGTGCGCCCGCGGGTCCGAGGACTCGCCGGGCAGGATCCGGGCGATCCGCCACACCTCGCCGTCGCGGACCAGGTCGGCGCCGAGCAGGCCCTGCCGGCGGGCCGGCTCGGTGTGCCTGCCGTGCGGCACCACGTACGCGTGCGAGGTGCCCAGCTCGCCGTGCACCTCCCAGAGCAGGTCCACCAGGTCGTCGTGCGAGCCGAGCCGCTCCACCAGCGGGCGGTAGCGGGCCAGCACCCCGGCCCAGTCCACCCCGGAGAGGTCCGGGTGCCAGAAGTTGTCCCGCATCAGGCGGCCGTTCTCGTCGTACATCTGCCGCCACTCGGCCGCCGGGTCGACGGTCACCCGCAGCCGGTCCAGGTCGACGTCGACCTCCTCGTCCTCGCCGGACGCCTTGTGGTCGGCGGGCAGGATCCGCAGCTCCCCCTCGTCCAGCACGGCCAGCCGGGTGCCGTCACCGCTCACCGCGAACCCGTCCAGGCCGTCCACCAGCTGCTCGGCCCGGCGCTTGCGGAAGTCGAAGCGCTCCAGGGTGGGCCGCGGGCGCTCGTCCTCCAGCGAGGCCGCCTCGTCGCCCAGCTCGCCGACCAGCGGGACGCGCGTCCACAGCACCCCGTCCTTGGCGGCCCGCAGGGCGCCGAACCGGCCGCCCTCCACCGGGAACGGCACGATCCGGTCGGCGATGCCGTCCAGGTCGACCCGGGTCACCGGCGGCGCGTCGGCCCCGCCCTCCTCGCCGTCCGCCCGCTTGCCCCTGGGCTCGTCCTCCTCGCCGCCGGCCGGCCGCCCGGCCCGGCTCGGCCCGAACGGGTTCGGCGTGTCGGCGGCCAGCGTGATCAGGTACGGGCGGCAGCCGTTGGGGAACGACAGGTCGAAGACGTGCGAGTCGTACACCGGGTCGAAGTTGCGCACCGAGAGGAAGGCCAGGTGCCGGCCGTCCGCGGTGAACGCCGGCGAGGTGTCGATGAACCGCTGCGGGGTCGCCTCGGAGACCGTCCGGGTGGCCAGGTTGGCCAGCACGATCTGGCGCAGCGACCACGGCCCGAGGGCCGGCTGCGACCAGGCCAGCCACGCCGAGTCCGGGCTGAACGCCAGCCCGCCGACCTCGCCGTCGGTGCTGTGCGCCAGCTCGTGCACGGCCCCGTCGGCCAGCGCGACCAGCAGCACCCGGCCGTCGTGCGCGGCGACCGCCAGCTGCTTGCCGTCCGGCGACACCAGCAGCGCGCGGACCCGCCCCAGCCGCCCGGCGGCCAGCCGGCGGCGCTCGGTGCCGAGCACGGCGGGCGCGTACTCGATCGCGTCCTCGCCCCCGGCGTCGGTCACCCAGACCACGCCCTGGGCGCCGTCCTCGCCCGTCGCGGCCGGCACCACCCGGGCGAGGCGGCCGCGCACGCCCGGCGTCTCGTCCAGCACCCGGGCCGGGCCCTCCCGGTGGGTGAGCCAGTGCACGGTGCCGCGCACCACCACCGCGCCGGCCCGGCCGGTGCGGTCCGGGGCGGCGCCCTCCAGCCAGTACGAGGCGGACACCGGGCGGGGGCGGCGGCCGGTGCGCGGGCCGGACGGCCGGACGTCGAGGCGGCGCGGTCCGGCGCCGGCCAGGTCGTCCAGCAGCCACAGCTCGCCGGCGGTGTGCCAGACCACCCGGGTGCCGTCGGTGGCGGCGTCGCGGGCGTAGAAGCCCTCCGGCGAGGTGCCGTGGCCGCGCAGGTCGGAGCCGTCCGGGAGGCTGGAGTACAGGGCGCCGACGCCCTCGTGGTCGGAGAGGAACGCGATCCGCTCCCCCACCCACAGCGGCGACTCGATGTTGCCGTCCAGCTCCTCGTGGACGCGCTCGAAGCGCTCGGCGCCGATCCACAGCCGGCCGGCCCGCCCACCCCGGTACCGCTTCCACCAGGCCGGCTCCACGCCGAACGCCGAGACCAGCAGCGTCCGGTCGCCGCCCGGCTCGTGGGCCAGCCCGCCGACCGGCCCGTAGGGCAGCCTCACCGGCTCGCCGCCGTCCAGCGGCACGGCGTGCGCCCAGGTGCGGCGCAGCGAGGCCTGTCCGGCGGCGGTGGTGGCGATCGGCCGGCCGTCCGCCGTCCAGCCGCGCAGCTGGGTCTGGGCGTCGCCCCAGTAGGTGAGCCGGCGGGACGGGCCGCCGTCCACCGGCGCGAGGTGCACCTCGGGGGCGCCGTCCCGGGCCGAGGTGAACGCGACGTACCGGCCGTCCGGGGAGAACCGGGGCCGGCGGACCGGGACGTGATCGGCCGTCAGCCGCCAGGCCCGGCCGCCGTCCAGCGGGGCGAGCCACACGTCGTTCTCGGCCACGAAGGTGATCAGGTCACCGTGCAGGTGCGGGTGGCGCAGATAGGCGCCCACGGGAGTGCTCTCGGGTTCGCTCACACCCGTCACCCTAGGCAGGGCGCCGCGCCGCGCGCCCGGACTTCACCGACGGCGAACCCCTGCGGGGGACGCCCCCCGGCGCTACGACCAGCGGCCGGTGCGGCCCAGCAGCAGCGCGCCCGCCGCCACGCCCGCGGTGGAGGTGCGCAGCACCGAGGGGCCGAGCCGGTAGGGCTTGGCACCGGCCCCGGCGAAGGCGGCCAGCTCCTCCGGGGAGACCCCGCCCTCCGGGCCGACCACCAGCACCAGGTCCCCGCCGTCCGGCAGCGCGGCCCCGGCCAGCGGCTCGGCGCCCTCCTCGTGCAGCACGGCCGCGAACGCGGCGCCGGCCAGCACCGGGGCCAGCTGCCGGGTGGTCGCCAGGTCGCGGACCTCGGGGAAGCGCAGCCGGCGGGACTGCTTGCCGGCCTCCCGCGCGGTGGCCCGCCACTTGGCGAGCGCCTTGGCACCGCGCTCGCCCTTCCACTGGGTGATGCAGCGCGAGGCCGCCCAGGGGATCACCACGTCCACGCCGACCTCGGTCATGGTCTCCACCGCCAGCTCGCCCCGGTCGCCCTTGGGCAGCGCCTGGACGACGACGATCCGCGGCCGCGGCTCCGGCTCGCGGCGCACGGCCGCCACCGTCACCTCGACCGCGTCCTTGCCGTGCACCGCCGCGACGGCGCCGTCCACGCCCAGGCCGAGACCGTCCGCCAGGGTGAGCGCCTCGCCCGGCTCCAGCCGCTTCACGGCGGCCGCGTGCCGGCCCTCCGGCCCGTCCAGCCGCACCAGCGCGCCGGGCGCGGCGGCGGCGATCCGCTCGGTGTCGACGACGAACACGGGCGCGGTCATGCGGGGAACCTCCGGGGTGGGAACGGGGACGGGGACGCGAAAGGGGTGCCGAGGAAGCCTCGGCACCCCCACGCGGGACGGCTACCGGCCGTTGAAGGCGTCCTTCAGCCGGGAGAACAGCCCCTGCTGCCCGGGCGCGAACTGGCCGGACGGCCGCTCCTCGCCGCGCAGCACCGCCAGGCGGCGCAGCAGGTCCTCCTGCTCGGGGTCGAGCTTGGTGGGCGTCTGCACCTCGACGTGCACTATCAGGTCGCCCCGGCCGCCGCCGCGCAGGTGGGTGATGCCCCGGCCGTGCAGCGGGATGGACTGGCCGGACTGGGTGCCGGGCCGGATGTCGACCTCCTCCACCCCGTCCAGGGTCTGCAGCGGCACCTGGGTGCCGAGCGAGGCCGCCGTCATCGGAATGGTGACGGTGCAGTGCAGGTCGTCGCCGCGCCGCTGGAACACGGTGTGGGTGGTCTCGGCGATCTCGACGTACAGGTCGCCGGCCGGGCCGCCGCCGGGGCCGACCTCGCCCTCGCCGGCCAGCTGGATCCGGGTGCCGTTGTCGACACCGGCGGGGATCTTGACGGTCAGGGTGCGGCGGGCGCGGACCCGGCCGTCGCCGGCGCACTCCGGGCACGGGGTCGGCACGACGGTGCCGAAGCCCTGGCACTGCGGGCAGGGGCGGGAGGTCATGACCTGGCCCAGGAAGGACCGGGTGACCTGGGAGACCTCGCCCTTGCCGCGGCACATGTCACAGGTCTGCGCGGAGGTGCCGGGCGCGGCGCCCTCGCCGCTGCAGGTGGTGCAGGTGACGGCGGTGTCGACCTGGAGTTCCTTGGTGGTGCCGAACGCGGCCTCCTCCAGGGTGATCTCCAGGCGGATCATGGCGTCCTGGCCGCGCCGGGTCCGCGAACGCGGGCCGCGCTGGCCGGAGGCGGCGCCGAAGAAGGCGTCCATGATGTCGGAGAAGCCGAAGCCGGCCGCGCCCGCGCCGAAGCCGCCCGCCCCGCCGCCGTTGGGCGAGAGCGGGTCGCCGCCGAGGTCGTAGACCTGGCGCTTCTGCGGATCGGAGAGCACCTCGTAGGCGGCGTTGATCTCCTTGAACCGCTCCTGCGTCTTCGGGTCCGGGTTGACGTCCGGGTGCAGTTCGCGCGCCAGGCGCCGGAACGCCTTCTTGATCTCGTCCTGCCCCGCATCCCGTCGGACGCCGAGTACCGCGTAGTAGTCCGTGGCCACCAAATGCTCCGCTTGTTCCGCCTGTAGAAGTGCTTGCGACTTCGGGCACCGTCAGATCCGACGGTGTCCGTTCCTACGACTCGGCCAGGATCTGGCCCACGTACCGTGCCACCGCTCGCACCGCCCCCATTGTGCCCGGATAGTCCATCCGGGTCGGACCGATCACACCCAGTTTGGCCACGCTTTCGTCGCCCGAACCGTAACCGACCGAGACGACCGACGTGGAATTCAGGCCCTCGTAGGCGTTCTCCCGGCCGATCCGGACCGTCATCCCGGCGTCCGCGGTCTCACCCAGGAGGCGGAGCAGGACGACCTGCTCCTCCAGCGCTTCGAGCACCGGCTGGATGGTCAGCGGGAAGTCGTGGCCGAAGCGGGTCAGGTTGGCCGTGCCGGCCAGCATGATCCGCTCCTCGCTCTGCTCGGCGAGCGTCTCGAAGAGCGTCGCCAGCACCGTCGTGACGGTCGGCCGGTCGGCCGCCTCGAACAGCGCGGGCACCTCGTCCAGCAGCCCGGGGACGTCCGGGAGCCACTGGCCGGCCGCCCGGGCGTTGACCCGGGCCCGCAGGTCCGCCAGCAGCGTCTCGCCGACCGCGCCGGGGCAGTCCACCAGCCGCTGCTCGACCCGGCCGGTGTTGGTGATCAACACCAGCATCACCTTCGCCGGGGCCAGCGCGACCAGCTCGATGTGCCGCACCGTGGAGCGGCTCAGCGAGGGGTACTGCACCACCGCGACCTGGCGGGTCAGCTGGGCCAGCAGCCGCACCGTGCGGGCGACCACGTCGTCGAGGTCCACCGCGCCGTCCAGGAAGTGCCGGATCGCCCGCCGCTCGGGCGCGCTCATCGGCTTGACCTCGGCCAGCTTGTCGACGAACAGCCGGTAGCCCTTGTCGGTGGGGATGCGCCCGGCGCTGGTGTGCGGCTGGTGGATGTAGCCCTCCTCCTCCAGCGCCGCCATGTCGTTGCGGACGGTCGCCGGGGAGACCCCGAGGTTGTGCCGGTCCACCAGGGCCTTGGAGCCGACCGGCTCCTCCGTCCCCACGTAGTCCTGGACGATCGCGCGAAGCACCGCGAGCTTGCGGTCGTCGAGCTGGCGGACCTCACCGGCCATGGGGCACGCACCTCCGTCTTCACGCGTTGTCCGTTGTGACACGCCGTTGTGGCATGTGTCCGTATTTCGGGCTGTCGGGCCGGCCCCGCGGGGCCCGGCCTTGGCACTCTGAACACCCGAGTGCCAGAACCGTACCTGCCAGTGTAAGGCCCGGGTCCGACGGCAGGAACGGCCCGGCCGGGGTGATCCTGCCCGCAGTTCGCGGCGCGCGGATGATGCCGCGGGCCCGCCCGGGTGGCAGCATCGAAAGCGGACGGCGAACGGAGGAACAGCGATGTCGACCTCGGGCCCGCACACCCGTTTCGCCCCCGACCGCGGCCTGACCGGCCGGATGGTGGGGACGATGTTCCTGATCGGACTGCTGTACGTCGGCTTCACCGGGCTGCTGATCGCCCTGCTGCGCGGTGCCTGGCCGATCATCGTCCTGATCTCCGGCGGCCTGTTCGTCGCCCAGTTCTGGTTCAGCGACAAGATCACCGAGCGGGCCATGGGCGCCCACCCGGTCACCCCGGAGCAGTACCCGCAGCTGCACGGCGCCGTCGACCGGCTCTGCGCGCTCGCCGACATGCCCAAACCCCGGGTCGCCGTCGCCCGCAACGACATGCCGAACGCCTTCGCCACCGGCCGCAACCCGCGCAACGCCGTGGTCTGCGTCACCACCGGACTGCTGCGCCGGCTGGAGCCGGAGGAACTGGAGGGCGTGCTCGCGCACGAGCTGTCGCACGTCGCCCACCGGGACGTCGCCGTGATGACGGTGGCCGGCTTCCTCGGCGTGCTGGCCGGCGCGATGACCAGGATCGCCATGTACGGCGGCTTCATGGGCGGCGGACGCAACAGCAACGACCCCAACGCCGCGATCGTCGCGCTGGTCGTCCCGCTGGCGTCGATCGCCGTCTACGCGATCAGCTTCCTGCTGACCCGGCTGCTCTCCCGCTACCGGGAGCTGGCCGCCGACCGGGCCGCCGCCCAGCTCACCGGCCGGCCCAGCGCACTGGCCTCGGCGCTCACCAAGGTGACCGGCCAGATCGCCGCCATCCCGACCAAGGACCTGCGCCAGGCGCAGGCCTACAACGCCTTCTACTTCGCCCCCGCGCTGAGCGCCCGCGAGGCCGCCACCCAGCTGTTCTCCACCCACCCGACGCTGGAGCAGCGGCTGGCCCAGCTCGCGAAGATCTCCGCGCGGCTCGGCCACTGACCCGTTGACCCTCCTTCCGGAAGGACCGCCGTGGGAATCCTGGACGCGCTGTTCGGCCGCACCAAGCCCGTCAAGCCCGACCTCGACCAGCTGTTCGGGGTGCCCTCCGCCGCGCTGACGCTGGAGGCCGGCGCGGGCTTCCGGCCCACCGGGCTCGGCTCGGTCTGCTTCGCCTCGGTCGAGGGCGGGGCCTTCGACGAGGTCGAGCGGCAGGTCCGGGCGCTGCTCGACGCCGACACCGGGCGCGGCGGCGTCCCCGTCGAGGCGTCCAAGGACGACTACGGCTACTCCTGGCTGCTCGCCCGGCACGCCCCCGAGGAGCTGCCGGACCTGGTCAACGACCTGCACGCGGTCAACAGCGAGCTGGAGGCGAACGGCTTCGGGCCGCAGCTGCTCTGCTCGCTGGTCGGCTTCCGCGGCGCCGACGGGCGGCGGCCGCTGGCCCTGGTCTACCTGTACAAGCGCGGCACGTTCTACCCGTTCGCACCGCTGCCGGGCGGCGGGGAGCGGCGCGACAGCCCGCTGGAGCTGCAGGTCAACGCGATGCTCGGCAACGACCTGCGGCTGGAGAAGGACCTCACCCGCTGGTTCCCCGTCTGGGGCGCCCCGGGGCTGTGAAAACCGGTGGCCGGGGCGGCCGGGGCCTCCTAGGGTCCGGACGTGATCAACTGGACCGAGATCGAGACCGCCGCCCCCACCCCCGGCCTGCTCGCCGCCGTGAGCGCCGCGCTGCGCTCCCCCGACCCGCACGTACGCGACACCCTCGCCTACGAACAGCTGTGCCGCTGGACCCCCCTCCTCACCCCGCAACAGCGCCTCGCCCTCGGCGACGAGATGGCCGAGCGGCTGTCCGACCCCGAGATCCAGGCCCGTACCTTCGCTCCGCTGGTCCTCGCCGAAATCGTCGACGCCGGCGCCCACCGCCCCGCCTGGCTGGACGCCTTCGCCCGCTGGTACGTCGACGAGCGCGACCTGCGCGGCTGGGACCCGGGGCTCGGCTGGCTGCACGCCGTCGCGCACGGCGCCGACCTGCTGGGCGCCCTCGGCCGCAGCCCGCTGACGGCCGACCCGGCGCCGCTGCTGGACCTGGCCTGCGCCCGGCTGCTCGCCCCCACCGACCACGTCCTGGACGCCATGGAGGACGACCGCCTCGGCCGTGCGATCGGCCAGGTCCTCACCCGCCCGGAACTGACCGAGCAGCAGGCGCTGGCCTGGCTCGACCCGATCGCCGCCACCGGCCGGCGCCGGCCCGGCGTCGTCCCCGCGACCGTCTCCAACACCCTGCGCACCCTGCGGGTGGTGTACCTGCTCACCGACCGCGGTGTGCGCCCGGCCCCGGGCGCACGACCGCTGATGCTCCGCCACGCCGACGCCCTGCGCGGGCGACTCGCCGAGGTCCTGGCGATCAACACCTCGTACTACCTCGGCTGACGCCTCGTAGACTCCGGGGAATGCGCAGCCGCCAGTACGGACCCGACCTGACCCCGCCGTGGAAGAAGACGTCGCCCGCCCCGGAGGTGCCCGCCGAGCGGGACCTGGTGGTCGAGGAGGCGGCGAGCGGCTTCTGCGGGGCGGTGGTGCGCTGCGAGAAGACCGCGGAGGGCTTCACCGTCACCCTGGAGGACCGGTTCGGCAAGCACCGGGTCTTCCCGATGGTCCCGCGCGGCTTCCTGCTGGAGGGCAGGGCGGTCACCCTGGTCCGGCCCACCGGCCCGGCCCCCTCGCGCGCCCCGGGCCGCACCGCCTCCGGCTCGGTCGCCGTCCCCGGCGCCCGGGCCCGGGTGGCCCGCGGGTCGCGGATCTACGTGGAGGGCCGGCACGACGCCGAGCTGGTGGAGCGGGTCTGGGGCGACGACCTGCGGATCGAGGGCGTGGTCGTCGAGTACCTGGAGGGCGTCGACGACCTGCCCGCGATCGTCGCCGACTTCGCCCCCGGCCCGGGCCGGCGCCTCGGCGTCCTGGTCGACCACCTGCTCCCCGGCACCAAGGAGCACCGCATCGCCGCCCGGGTCACCGGCCCGCACGTGCTCGTCGTCGGCCACCCCTACATCGACGTCTGGCAGGCGGTGAAGCCCTCCTCCGTCGGCATCCCCGCCTGGCCCGCCGTCCCCCGCGGCGAGGACTTCAAGCTCGGCACCTGCCGCCGCCTGCGCTGGCCCGAGGACACCCCCGCCGCCTGGAAGCGCATCCTGGCGAAGGTGAACTCCTACCGGGACCTGGAGCCCGAACTGCTGGGCCGCGTCGAGGAGCTGATCGACTTCGTCACGCTCCCGGATCAGGAGTAGGTCCGCAACTCCGAGGTGTCGAGGACGACGCCCACCGGGCCCAGCGGGACCGGCTCGCCGAACTCGGTGGTCCGCTCGACGACGTAGTCCGACAGCCCCGAGGCGCTCGCCGGGGTCGGCCCCGCCGCCATCACGAATTCCCCCCTGATGAGCTCGGCCTTGAAGCCTTCCGGGACCTCCAGGTTCTCGAAGATCCCCGTCATCCGGTCATCGATGGCGGTCATTGCGCGCTCCCTCCGACGGCTGGCACCACGGTAGCGACACTCAGTCCACCAGGTCACGCACCACCGCGTCGGCCAGCAGGCGGCCCTGGAGGGTGAGGGCGGCGCGGCCCCGCTCGTAGGGGGCGGGGGCGAGGAGGCCGTCGGCGAGGGCGCGGGCCGCGGCCCGGCGGCCGGTGTCGGTGAGCAGGTCCAGCGGGATGCCCTCGGCGAGGCGCAGTTCGAGCAGGATCCGCTCGACGCGGCGGTCCTCGGCGGCGAGGCGCTCGCGGCCCTGGGCGGGGGTGCGCTGCTCGGCGAGGGCCCGGGCGTAGGCGGCGGGGTGCTTGGCGTTCCACCAGCGCACGCCGCCGACGTGGCTGTGCGCGCCGGGGCCGGCGCCCCACCAGTCGCCGCCGGTCCAGTACAGCTCGTTGTGGCGGCAGCGGCCCTCGGGGGTGGTGGACCAGTTGGAGACCTCGTACCAGGAGTAGCCGGCGGCGCTCAGCGCCTGCTCGGCGATCAGGTAGCGGTCGGCGTGCACGTCGTCGTCGATCATCGGCAGCTCGCCGCGCCCGACCCGGGCGGCCAGCCGGGTGCCTTCCTCGACGATCAGCGAGTAGGCGGAGACGTGGTCGGGAGCGGCGCCGATCGCGGCGTCCAGGGAGGCCCGCCAGTCGTCGTCGGACTCCCCGGGGGTGCCGTAGATGAGGTCGAGGTTGACGTGCTCGAAGCCGGCCGCGCGGGCCTCGGCGACGCAGGCCTCGGGGCGGCCGGGGGTGTGGTGGCGGTCGAGCAGCCGCAGCACGTGCGGGCGGGCCGACTGCATGCCGAAGGAGATCCGGTTGTAGCCGCCCTCGCGCAGCTCCGCCAGGTACGCCGGGTCCACCGACTCCGGGTTGGCCTCGGTGGTGACCTCGGCGCCGTCGGCGAGCCCGAACTCGTCGCGGATCGCGGCCAGCATCCGCACCAGATCACGGGCCGGCAGCAGGGTCGGGGTGCCGCCGCCCAGGAAGACGGTGCTCACCGGCGGCGCGTCCGCGCCGAGGACCCGCCGGGCGAGGCGGATCTCGGCGACCACGTTGTCCGCGTACGTCTCCTGGGAGGCGACGGTGCCCGAGGAGCGCAGCTCGGTGGCGGTGTAGGTGTTGAAGTCGCAGTAGCCGCAGCGGCTCGCGCAGTAGGGCACGTGCAGGTAGAAGCCGAACGGCCGCGAGCCCAGCCCGTCGAGGGCGTGCGCGGGCAGGGAACCGTCGGACGGCACCGGTTCGCCGTCGGGAAGTGCGGATGGCATGACCCCATTGTCCCGCACGGCCGGAGCCACCTGTCCCGTACAGCCCTCCGGGCCGTACGGGACGGGCGGGCGGGTCAGGCCTCGTTGGCACCCGCATACATCGCGGTGACCGCCTCCGCGTAGGTCCGCTCCACCACCGGGCGCTTGATCTTCAGGCTCGGGGTGAGCTCGCCGTGCTCGACGTCCAGGTCGCGCGGCAGCAGGTGGAACCTCTTGATCGTCTGCCAGCGCTGCAGCCGGCCGTTGAGCCGCCGCACGAAGCCCTCGATCAGCTCGTGGGTCCGCGGGTCGGCCACCACCTCGGCGTAGGACTTCCCGGCCAGGCCGTGCTCGGCGGCCCACGGCATGATCACCGCCTCGTCCAGGCCGATCAGCGCGGTGCAGTAGTTGCGGCCGTTGCCGATCACCAGGACGTTGCTGACGAACGGGCAGACCGCCTTGAAGCTGCCCTCCACCTCGCTCGGCGCGACGTACTTGCCGCCGGAGGTCTTGAACAGGTCCTTCTTGCGGTCGGTGATCCGCAGGAAGCCGTCCGGGGACAGCTCGCCGATGTCCTCGGTGTGGAACCAGCCGTCCGCCTCCAGCACCTCGGCGGTCTTCTCCGGCAGGTTGTGGTAGCCGCGCATGACACCGGGGCCGCGCAGCAGGATCTCGCCGTCCTCGGCGATCCGCACCTCGGTGCCCGGCAGCGGACGGCCCACCGTGCCCACCCGGATGTCCTCGGCCCGGTTGACGCTGGAGCCGGCGCTGGTCTCGGACAGCCCGTAGCCCTCCAGGATCGGCACCCCGGCGCCGACGAAGAAGTAGCCGATCTCCGGGGCCAGCGCGGCGCTGCCGGACACCGCCCCGCGCAGCCGCCCGCCGAACGCGGCCCGGATCTTCGCGTACACCAGCCTGTCGGCGAGCGCGTGCCTCAACCGCAGCGCCGCCGGGGCGCTGCCCACACCGGTCGCCATCCGGGTCTCCTGGACCGTGCGGGCGTAGTCGCGGGCGGTGCGCGCCGCCCACAGGAAGATCTTGTACCTGGCGCCGCCCCCGGCGCGGGCCTTGCCGGCGATGCCGTTGTAGACCTTCTCGAAGATCCGCGGCGCCGAGGCCATGATGGTCGGCCGGATCACCGGGAGGTTGTGGATGATCCGGTCCACCCGGCCGTCCACCGCCATCACGTGCCCGGTCGCGATCTGCCCCGAGATCAGCGTCTTGCCGAACACGTGCGACAGCGGCAGCCACATGAACTGCACGTCGTCGGCGGCCAGTAGCCCGCTCGCCTCCTGCGCCCGCCCCTCGTAGGCCCAGCAGTCGTGCACCAGGCGCACGCCCTTGGGGCGGCCGGTGGTGCCGGAGGTGTAGATGAGGGTGGCCAGCTGCTCCTTGTCGAGGGCGGCGACCGCCTTCTCGACGGCGTCCGGGTGGACGGCCAGGTGCTCGGCGCCGAGCCGCTCCAGCTCGGCGAGGGTGATCACCTTCAGCCGGCCGGCCTGCGGCGGCCCGTGCGGCGCGTCGAACAGGATCACCGTCTCCAGCCCGGGCAGCCGGTCCAGTTCGGCGACCACCTTGTCCAGCTGGGCGGCGTTCTCGGCGAACAGGGCCCGGGAGCCGGAGTCGGAGAGGATGAACGCCGTCTCGTCGGCGTTGGTGCTCGGGTAGACGGCCGTGGTGGCCGCGCCCGCGCACATGTTGCCGAGGTCGGCGAGGATCCACTCCACCCGGGTGGAGGAGGCCAGCGCCACCCGGTCCTCGGCCTCGATGCCCAGCGACAGCAGCCCGGCCGCCACCGCGTGCACCCGGGCGGCGGTCTGCGCCCAGGTCATCGACCGCCACTGCTCGGCGCCGGGGGTGCTGTCCGCCGCGTGCTCGTCCACCGGGACGGGATAGCGGTAGGCCTCGCCGCCCGGGGTCAGCGCGACCCGCTCCTGGAACAGGTGGGCGACGGAAGCGGGACGCCCGGCGACGATGTCGGGACGGCCGGAGTCGATCAGGGACTGCGCGGAACTCAACGAGGACCTCCGGGGGCGGGTGGCCGTCTGAAATCTGAAAGATGTGGCGCCCGCGGGGGCGACCGCCGGCCCCCGGGCAGCCGGGACCGGTACCGGCGAGTAACAAGAGGGCTGTCAGCAGCCTAGGGGGAAACCGGTCATTCCGTAAGGGGGCGGACCGGGCCGACACCCTCCCGGACCACCGGTGCACGGCACCACCGGGCCCCGCGGAACGTTCGGCAAAGGGCTGGACAAAGATCCGGCTCGCTTGCCCGGAATCTCCTGAACCGGCCTCCCGAACAACGAGAATCGGGATGCCAAAGCCGCCGCCGACGACAAGAGTGAGCCAGTGCTGATCAGACTGCTCAGGGCGTACCTGCGCCCCTACAACCGACCGATCATCCTGCTGGTGCTGCTCCAGCTGGTCTCCACCCTCGGGCTGCTCTACCTGCCCACGCTCAACGCCGACATCATCGACAGCGGAGTGATCAAGGGGGACACCGGCTACATCCTGCGCGTGGGCGCCGTGATGATCGGCGTCACCCTCCTGCAGACCCTCTGTTCCATCAGCGCCGTCTACTACGGCGCGCGCACCGCCATGGCGGTGGGCCGCGACATCCGGGCCGCCGTCTTCGACCGCGTCCAGGGCTTCTCCACGCGCGAGGTCGGCCAGTTCGGCGCCCCCTCCCTCATCACCCGCACCACCAACGACGTCCAGCAGGTCCAGATGCTGGCCCTGATGTCGTTCACCCTGATGGTCGCCGCACCGATCATGTGCGTCGGCGGCATCATCATGGCCCTCAACCAGGACGTGCCGCTCTCCGGACTGCTGCTCGCCGTCGTCCCCGCCCTCGGCCTCGTCGTCGCCGTCCTGGTCCGCCAGCTGCGCCCGCGCTTCCGCAGCATGCAGGAGAAGATCGACACCGTGAACCGGGTGCTGCGCGAGCAGATCACCGGCATCCGGGTCATCCGCGCCTTCGTCAAGGACGAGCACGAGCAGAACCGGTTCGCCGACGCCAACGGCGACCTCACCGGCGTCTCGCTGCAGGTCGGCAAGCTGATGGCCTACCTGTTCCCGGGCGTCATGCTCGTCGTCAACGTCTCCAGCGTCGCCGTGCTGTGGTTCGGCGCCCACCGGATCGACAGCGGCGACATGGAGATCGGCGCCCTGACCGCGTTCCTCTCCTACCTGCTGCAGATCCTCATGAGCGTCATGATGGCCACCTTCATGTTCATGATGGTGCCGCGCGCCGAGGTCTGCGCCGAACGCATCCAGGAGGTGCTCGACACCTCCTCCAGCGTCGTGCCGCCCGCCGACCCCGTCACCAAGGTGCTGCGCCGCGGCCACCTCGAACTGCGCGACGTCGACTTCCGCTACCCCGGCGCCGAGGCCTCCGTGCTGCGCGGCATCGGCATCACCGCCCGCCCCGGCGAGACCACCGCCGTCATCGGCTCCACCGGCAGCGGCAAGTCCACCCTGCTCGGACTCGTCCCCCGGCTCTTCGACACCACCTCCGGCCAGGTCCTGCTCGGCGGCGTCGACGTCCGCGAACTCGACCCGACGGCCCTGTCCGACAGCGTCGGCCTCGTCCCGCAGAAGCCCTACCTGTTCACCGGCACCGTCGCCAGCAACCTGCGCTACGGGCGGCCCGACGCCACCGACGAGGAACTCTGGCACGCCCTGGAGATCGCCCAGGCCAAGGACTTCGTCGAACAGCTCCCCGAAGGCCTCGACGCGCCCATCTCCCAGGGCGGCGCCAACGTCTCCGGCGGCCAGCGCCAGCGCCTGGCCATCGCCCGCACCCTGGTGCGCCGACCCGACGTCTACCTCTTCGACGACTCCTTCTCCGCGCTCGACTACGCCACCGACGCCAAGCTGCGCAAGGCGCTCGCCCGGGAGACCTCCGACGCCACCGTGGTGATCGTCGCCCAGCGAGTCTCCACCATCCGCGACGCCGACCGGATCATCGTCCTGGACGAGGGCGCCGTCGTCGGCAGCGGCACCCACGGCGAGCTCATGGCCGGCAATCCGACGTACCGGGAGATCGTGCTCTCCCAGCTCACCGAGCAGGAGGCGGCGTGACCAGCCCCGACAAGTCCGCGCCCGGCTTCGACAAGGCGCCCGGCGGACGTCCGGGCGGACCGGGCGGACGTCCGGGCGGACCGGGCGGACGTCCGGGCGGACCCGGTGGCGCAGGCCGGCCCGGAGGTCCCGGCGGCCCCGGTGGCCCCGGCGCGGGCGGCCGACCGCCCCAGCCGGGCGGCGACTCCCAGGCCGCCGCCGCCCGCCGCGGACCCGCCGGCCCCGGCCGCTTCATGGGCGGCCAGGGCGCCGAGAAGTCCATGGACTTCAAGTCCTCCGGCAAACGGCTGCTCAAACTGCTCCGCCCCGAGCGCGCCCTCATCGCCGGCGTCCTCGCCCTCGGCACCCTCAGCATCGGCGCCGCCATCGTCGGCCCCAAGATCCTCGGCCACGCCACCGACCTGATCTTCGCCGGCGTCGTCAGCAACCGCTTCCCTGCCGGCGCCTCCAAGCAGCAGATCCTCGACGGCCTGCGCGCCCGCGGCGACGGCGACCTCGCCAACCTGCTCTCCGCCGTCGACTTCGTCCCCGGCAACGGCATGGACTTCGGCGCCATCGGCACCGTCCTGCTCTGGGTCCTCGCCATCTACGTCGCCTCCGCCGTCTTCGGCATCGTCCAGGGCCGCCTCGCCGCCCGCGCCATCCAGCGCGCCGGCTACCGGCTGCGCCAGGACGCCGAGGCCAAACTCGCCCGGCTGCCGCTCAGCTACTTCGACAAGCAGCCCCGCGGCGAAGTCCTCAGCCGGGTCACCAACGACATCGACAACATCAGCCAGACCATGCAGCAGACCATGGGCCAGGTGGTCAACTCGCTGCTCACCGTCGTCGGCGTGCTCGCCATGATGTTCTGGATCTCCTGGCTGCTCGCCCTCATCGCGCTGATCGCCGTCCCGCTGTCCGTCGTCGTCGCCACCCGCGTCGGCAAGCGCGCCCAGCCCCAGTTCGTCCAGCAGTGGAAGTCCACCGGACAGCTCAACGCGCACATCGAGGAGATGTACACCGGCCACGCCCTGGTCAAGGTCTTCGGCCGCCAGAAGGAGTCCGCCGCGACCTTCCGCGAGCACAACGAGGCCCTCTACGCCTCCAGCTTCAAGGCCCAGTTCATCTCCGGCATCATCCAGCCCGCGATGATGCTCATCGGCAACCTCCAGTACGTGCTGATCGCCGTCGTCGGCGGCCTGCGGGTGGCCGGCGGCGCGCTGTCCATCGGCGACGTCCAGGCGTTCATCCAGTACTCCCGCCAGTTCAGCCAGCCGCTCACCCAGGTCGCCAGCATGGCCAACCTGGTGCAGTCCGGCGTCGCCTCCGCCGAACGCGTCTTCGAACTCCTCGACGCCCCCGAGCAGACCCCCGAGCCGGCCATGCCCGAACGCCCCGACGCCCTGCGCGGCCGGGTCGTCTTCCAGGACGTCGCCTTCCGCTACGACCCCGACAAGCCGCTCATCGAGGACCTCTCGCTCAAGGTCGAACCCGGCCAGACCGTCGCCATCGTCGGCCCCACCGGCGCCGGCAAGACCACCATGGTCAACCTGCTGATGCGGTTCTACGAGGTCAGCTCCGGGCGGATCACCCTCGACGGCGTCGACATCGCCGCGATGTCCCGCGAGGAACTGCGCTCCGGCATCGGCATGGTCCTCCAGGACACCTGGCTGTTCGGCGGCACCATCGCCGACAACATCGCCTACGGCGCGGAAGGAGGCGTGGAGCGCAGCGACTCGGCCGAGGGCGGTGGCGGGCGACGGGCGGGCGCCACCCGCGAGCAGATCGTCGAGGCCGCCCGGGCCGCCCACGTCGACCGCTTCGTGCGCACCCTCCCCGAGGGCTACGACACCGTCATCGACGACGAGGGCGCCGGCGTCAGCGCCGGCGAGAAGCAGCTCATCACCATCGCCCGCGCCTTCCTCGCCCAGCCCTCGATCCTCGTCCTCGACGAAGCCACCAGCTCCGTCGACACCCGCACCGAGGTGCTCATCCAGCGGGCCATGGCCCGGCTGCGCACCGGCCGCACCAGCTTCGTCATCGCCCACCGGCTCTCCACCATCCGGGACGCCGACGTGATCCTCGTCATGGAGAACGGCTCCATCGTCGAACAGGGCGGCCACGACGAGCTGATCGCCGCCGGCGGGGCCTACGCCCGGCTCTACCAGGCGCAGTTCGCCGAGGCGGTCGCCGAGGTCGAGTAGCCCCGCGGCCACCGGGAGCCCGGGGCGGACGGTCCTCGCGTCCGCCCCGGGCTCCCGCGCGTCCGGGCCCGCCGCCCTCGGCCGCCGCGAGGGCGGGCGCTACCGTGAGGGGCGTGAGTGACGAACCGTCGACGAACACCGCCGAGCCCGCCGCCGCCACCGGCCCGGACGCCTTCGAGGCCCACCGGCGCTACCTCGGCTCCGTCGCCTACCGGATGCTCGGCTCCTTCACCGACGCCGAGGACGTCCTCCAGGAGGCCTGGCTGCGCTGGCGCGCCGCCGACCGCGCCGCCGTCGCCGACCCCCGCGCCTACCTCACCACCGTCGTCACCCGCCTCTGCTACGACCAGCTCGGCTCCGCCCGGGCCCGCCGCGAGTCCTACTTCGGCGAATGGCTGCCCGAGCCGTCCCTCTCCTACCAGGACACCCCCGCCTCCCCCGCCGACCTCGCCGAACGCGGCGAGTCCGTCTCGCTCGCGCTGCTCGCCGTCCTCGAACAGCTCACCCCCGCCGAACGCGCCGCCTTCGTCCTGCACGACGTCTTCGCCGTCGGCTTCGACGAGATCGCCGCCTCCCTCGACCGCAGCCCCGACGCCACCCGCCAGCTCGCCTCCCGCGCCCGCCGCCGGATCAAGGACGGCGGGCGCCGGGCCACCGCCGACCCCGCCGAGCACCGGCAGGCCGTCGAGGCGTTCGCCGCCGCCAGCGCCCGCGGCGACATCGAGGGCCTGCTCGCCGTCCTCGACCCCGGCATCATCTGGCACTCCGACGGCGGCGGCGTCGTCACCGCCGGTGCCCGCCCGGTGCTCGGCTCCGACAAGGTCTCCCGGCTCGTCCTCGGCCTCGTCGCCAAGTGGGTCACGCCCGCCGCCGCCGTGGAGTTCGCCCTGGTCAACGGCGAGCCCGGCCTGGTCTGGTACGCGCGGCCCGGCGTGGTCGGCGGGGTGATGGCCTTCGCCGTCGCCGACGGCCGGATCACCGAGGCGTACGCCGTGGTCAACCCGGAGAAGCTCACCCACCTCAACGCCCCCGCCACCCCTCCGGGAGTGTGACGCAGGTCACCGTCACACTCCCGCGGGCGCCGTCGTCCCCCTTCCGAACACGCGGAGAAGCGCTCCCCGGCCACCCCGGGGAGGCCCCGAGAGGACGCCGACGACGGCGCCACGAAGGAGCGGGACGACATGACCGAGAAGCAGATCGTCGTACTGGGGGCCGGCTACGCGGGCCTCGCCGCCGCGACCCGGGCCGGAAAGCGCGGCCGGGTGACCCTGATCGCCCCCGAGAGCCGCCTCCTGCACCGCATCCGCCAGCACGAGACCACCGCCGGCCTGCCCGTGCCCCGGCCCGCCCTCGCCGAGGTGCTGCACGGACGGGGCGTGCGGCACGTCCGGGCCCGCGCCACCGAGCTCGACCTCGCCGGCCGCAAGATCCTCCTCGACAACGGCGACACCCTCGCCTACGACACCCTCGTCCACGCCCTCGGCAGCCGCACCGCCTGGCACGGCGTCCCCGGCGCCGCCGAGCACGCCCACCCCGTCGAACGGGCCGCCGAGGTCGCCGAGCGGCTGCGCACCGCCGACCGTCCCGGCACCCTCGCGGTCGTCGGCGGCGGCGCCACCGGCATCGAACTGGCCGCCGAACTCGCCGAGGCCCACCCCCGCTGGACGGTGCGGATCGTCGCCGCCGGGCGGGTCGGCGGCTGGTTCTCCGCCAAGGGCCACGACCACGTCCACCGCGTACTGCGCGGACTCGGCGTCGGGATCCACGAGCACAGCGCCGTCACCGCCGTCGACGCCGGGGGCCTCACCACCACCGCCGGCCGGATCGACGCCGACCTCGTCGTCTGGGCCGCCTCGATGGAGCCGCACCCGCTGGCGGCCGAGGCCGGCCTCGCCGTCACCCCCGCCGGGCGGGCGGTCGTCGACGACCACCTCCGGTCGGTCTCGCACCCCGAGGTGTACGTGATCGGCGACGCCGCCGAGGTCACCGTCCCCGGTACCGGCACCCTGCGGATGGGCTGCGCCACCGCGCTGCCGCAGGGCCAGTACCTCGGCAAGGTGCTCACCGGGCGCACCGACAAGCCGTTCGCCTTCCGGTACGTCGTGCAGTGCCTGAGCCTCGGCCGGCGCGAGGGGCTGCTGCAGTTCGTCCACGGCGACGACTCGATGCGGCCGACCGTGCTCACCGGGCGGGCCGGGCGGCTGGCCAAGGCGGCGATCCTCAGGTCCGTCGTGCTGTCGCTGCGCTGAGCGGCCCGCCGCCCGGGGCGGACGCCCGAGGGCCCGGGACGCGGTGCGCGTCCCGGGCCCCTCGCGGTGGCGCCGTCGTTACTTCTTCTCGCCCTTGGGGGCCTCGGCGTCGGTGGACAGCGCGGCGATGAAGGCCTCCTGCGGGACCTCCACGCGGCCGACCATCTTCATCCGCTTCTTGCCTTCCTTCTGCTTCTCCAGCAGCTTCCGCTTGCGGGAGATGTCACCGCCGTAGCACTTGGCGAGGACGTCCTTGCGGATCGCCCGGACCGTCTCGCGGGCGATCACGCGCGAGCCGATCGCGGCCTGGATCGGCACCTCGAACTGCTGGCGCGGGATCAGCTTCTGCAGCTTGCCGGCCATCATCACGCCGTAGCTGTAGGCCTTGTCCTTGTGCACGATCGCGGAGAACGCGTCCACCGCGTCGCCGTGCAGCAGGATGTCGACCTTCACCAGGCTCGCGGTCTGCTCGCCGATGGGCTCGTAGTCCAGCGAGGCGTAGCCGCGGGTCTTGGACTTCAGCTGGTCGAAGAAGTCGAAGACGATCTCGGCGAGCGGCAGGGTGTAGCGCAGCTCGACGCGGTCCTCGGACAGGTAGTCCATGCCCTGGAGGTTCCCGCGGCGGGACTGGCACAGCTCCATGATCGCGCCGACGAACTCGTTCGGTGCCAGGATGGTGCCGCGCACGACCGGCTCGTACACCTCGGCGATCTTGCCGGTGGGGAACTCGCTCGGGTTGGTGACGGTGTGCTCGGTGCCGTCCTCCATGATCACCCGGTAGACCACGTTCGGGGCGGTGGAGATGAGGTCGAGGTTGAACTCGCGCTCCAGGCGCTCCCGGATGATCTCCAGGTGCAGCAGGCCGAGGAAGCCGCAGCGGTAGCCGAAGCCCAGCGCCACCGACGTCTCGGGCTCGTACACCAGGGCCGCGTCGTTCAGCCGCAGCTTGTCGAGCGCGTCGCGCAGCAGCGGGTAGTCCGAGCCGTCCAGCGGGTACAGGCCGGAGAACACCATCGGGCGCGGGTCCTTGTAGCCGCCCAGCGCCTCGGTGGCGCCCTTGTGCTGGGAGGTGATCGTGTCACCGACCTTGGACTGCCGGACGTCCTTCACGCCGGTGATGATGTAGCCCACCTCGCCGACGCCCAGGCCGTCGGCGACCTTGGGCTCCGGCGAGATGACGCCGATCTCCAGCAGCTCGTGGGTCGCGCCGGTGGACATCATGGCGATGCGCTCGCGCTTGGTCAGCTGGCCGTCGACCACACGGACGTAGGTGACCACGCCGCGGTAGGCGTCGTACACCGAGTCGAAGATCATCGCGCGGGCCGGGGCGTCCTTGACGCCGACCGGGGCCGGGACGGTGTTGACGATGTGGTCCAGCAGGTCCTCGACGCCGAGACCGGTCTTGGCGCTGACCTGGAGCACGTCGGACGGGTCGCAGCCGATGATGTGGGCGATCTCCGCGGCGTACTTCTCCGGCTGCGCGGCCGGCAGGTCGATCTTGTTCAGCACCGGGACGATCGTGAGGTCGTTCTCCAGCGCCAGGTACAGGTTGGCGAGGGTCTGCGCCTCGATGCCCTGGGCGGCGTCGACGACCAGGATGGTGCCCTCGCACGCCGCGAGGGAACGGGACACCTCATACGTGAAGTCCACGTGGCCCGGGGTGTCGATCATGTTGAGGATGTGCGTGTTCCCGGCGTGGGGACCGGTCCTCGGCGCCCACGGGAGACGGACGGCCTGCGACTTGATGGTGATGCCGCGCTCGCGCTCGATGTCCATGCGGTCGAGGTACTGGGCGCGCATCTGCCGCGGGTCGACCACACCGGTGATCTGCAGCATCCGGTCGGCGAGGGTCGACTTGCCGTGGTCGATGTGGGCGATGATGCAGAAGTTGCGGATCAGCGCCGGGTCGGTACGGCTGGGCTCTGGCACATTGCTGGGGGTCGCGGGCACCTTGGTCCGATTCTCCGTTGGTCCGGGGGCCGGGGGTGTCCGGATCATCGCTGACCGGCTTCCCGGGCGACCGGACGGTCGTCCGATCGAGATAGTTCCTCCCATCTTCCCACCTCCCGCGAGCGGGCCGCGCGCCGCCGTCCTGTTCGGGCCGCCGGAAAGGGCCGCGGGGGCCTTCACGGCGGGTGCCGGGCAGCCCCGGCGGGGGCTGCGCCGCAGGTTCCCGCGCCAGGGCCGCGGCGCGGGCACGGCAGGATGGCGGACCATGATCCTGGAAAGCGCCCTGCTCGACGTCCTGCCCGGCCGGGAGGAGGAGTTCCTCGCCGCCTTCGCCGAGGCCCGTCCGCTGATCGCCGGCCGCCCCGGCTTCCGCTCCCTGGAACTGCGCCGCTGCCTGGACGAGGGGCGCGGCTCCCGGTTCCTGCTCCAGGTCGGGTGGGAGACGCTCGCCGACCACACCGAGGGCTTCCGCCGCTCGCCCGAGTACCGGCGGTGGCGCGAACTGCTGCACCACTTCTACCGGCCGTTCCCCGAGGTCGAGCACTACGGCGAGCCGGTCCTGCGGGCCTGAACCGGGTCCGCCCGGGTTTGGCCGGGCCCCACGCCCCTGGTAGCGTTGGGCGCTGCACCCGGCCTAGGCATGCCCTCTCAGCTGGTCCGACGGCCGCGCGGTGCAGCCCTCCCCCAGCCTCCGGCCGGGAGGGGTCCCCGAACCGATGACACAGACTGAGGCACTTTCGTGGCGAACATCAAGTCCCAGATCAAGCGCAACAAGACCAACGAGAAGGCGCGCCTGCGCAACAAGGCCGTCAAGTCCTCGCTGAAGACCGCCCTGCGCAAGGCCCGTGAGGCCGCTGCCGCCGGCGAGACCGAGAAGGCCACCGAGCTGGCCCGCGCCGCCTCCAAGGCGCTCGACAAGGCCGTGAGCAAGGGCGTCATCCACGCCAACCAGGCCGCCAACAAGAAGTCGGCCATCACCAAGCGCGTCAACACCGCCGCTCAGGCCTGACGCCCCCGGGGCCGCATCGACGGCCCCACCCCCTCGGGACGACCGGCCCTCTACCCGGGACCCCGAGGCGCAGCACACTTCGCACCGCACGCGGCCTGCGTTCGCCACGCGGGTGCGGTGCACAGAGATTGACCGGAAGTGCCTGTTCATAGGCCTTCTCGCCACTGCCCGATCGGTCCCCACCGGTCGGGCAGTACGCGTTTGCGGGGCCGGTCCGGGTTCCGGGGCCGGTCGCGAGGAGCGGGCCGGCCGACCACGACGCCGGGACCGGGTAGGGTCCCGGGTGTTCGGCAGCCACGTCGAGGGCCCGAGGGGGGCACACATTGGGGACACCGCCGCCACCGCCGCCGCAGAGCGGACCCGGCTTCGCCGGCTTCCCGCAGCAGCCGCAGCCACCGGCGCCGCACGGCCCGCCCGGCTTCGGGCCGCCGCCCGGCCTGCCCAGCGCGCCCGGTGCGCCGACGGCCCCGGCAGCCCCGAACGGCGGGCGGGGCGGCGGACTGCGGCGCAACGCGGTGTGGGCGTTCGTCGGCGCGATCCTCGCCTCCGCGATCTGGACCGGCGCCGTCGTCGCCGTGCCCGGCATCGTCGGCGGAAAGTCCGCCGCGAAGAGCGTCCGCGGCTACCACGCCGTCGACAGGATCTGCGACGCGGGCAAGCTCACCGCGTTCCGCGGCAAGTACAAGATGGTGGACAACTACCCGCTGGAGCACGCCGGCCGCAGCGAGTCCATGGACGTCATGCGCTGCTACGCGCTGATGAAGCGCACGCCCGGCGACAGCGAGACCACCGACTACGCCACCCTCGACATCCGCGCCGAGCTGCACAAGGCCGTCGACTCCGTCCCCGAATTCGCCGCCCTGCGGCACTACTTCGAGCAGCAGAAGTACGAGATCACCGACGTGCCCGGCCTCGGCGAGGAGGCCTACCTCGCGTACGGCGACGAGCCGACCAGCGCGGACAAGACCTTCCACGACATCAACCACTACCTGCAGGTCCGCGACGGCGCCATGACGTACTCGCTGTACTGGACGGACAACTACCAGGTCGGAAAGAACCACATGCTGGACCGCGAGACCGTGCGCAAGGCCATGCTCGACGACACCCGGGACATGCTCAAGGCGATCGGCGGCGCGTAGCGGCGGTCCGTAACGGCAGCGGCGCGGGGCCGGCCGGGCCGGATCAGTACGACGGCGCCCGGGATCCGGCCCGGGCGGCCCTCGCCACGGCCACCACGGCGCGCTCCAGCGCGAAGGCCGGGTCGTCGGACCCGCCCTTGACGGCGGCGTCCGCCTGCGCGATCGCGGTCAGGGCGGTGGCCACGGCGTCGCCCGTCCAGCCGCGCATCTGCTGACGGACCCGCTCCACCTTCCACGGCGGCATGCCCAGCTCGCGCGCCAGGTCCGCCGGGCGCATGTTCCGCCCGGTGGTCGCCAGCCGGCCGATGCTGCGCACCCCGGAGGCCAGCGCGTAGGTGATGCCGGTCGGCGGCTGGCCGACGGCCAGCGCCCAGCGCAGCCGCTCCAGCGCCTCGGCGGCCCGGCCGGTGACCGCCAGGTCCGCCACCTCGAAGCCGGTCGCCTCGGCCCGGCCGCTGTAGTAGCGGGCCACCACGGTCTCGTCGATGGCACCCTCGACGTCGGAGGTGAGCTGGCTGCACGCGGCCGCCAGCTCGCGCAGGTCGCTGCCGAGCGCGTCCAGCAGGGCCTGGCAGGCCTCGGGCGTCGCCGAGCGGCCGAGCGTGCGGAACTCGCCGCGGACGAAGGCCAGCCGCTCGCTCGCCTTGGCGAGCTTGGCGCAGGCCACCTCGCGGCCGCCGGCCTTCCGGCCCGCGTCCAACAGGCCCTTGCCCTTGGCGCCGCCCGCGTGCACCAGGACCATGATCACTTCTTCGACGGGGGCCTCGATGTACGCCTTGACCTCCTTGACGGAGTCGGCGGAGAGGTCCTGGGCGGCCCTGACCACGATGACCTTGCGTTCGGCGAAGAGCGACGGGGTGGTCAGCTCGGCCAGACTGCCCGGCTGCAGGCCGCCCGGCGGGAGGTCCCGCACATCGGTGTCCGGGTCGGCCGCCTTGGCCGCGGCCACCACCTGGGCGACCGCACGGTCCAGCAGCAGCTCCTCCTGGCCGACCGCGAGGGTCAGCGGGGCGAGCAGGTCGTCGGGTGCACTCTTCCTGGCCATCGCCTACCAGCATCCCACGGGGGACGGACAGCTCCGTCCCTGGAGAATGGGCGGGTGACCGAAGACCCCATCACCGACCTGCCGGACGACTTCGACCCGAACGCCCGGCACCTGCTCGTCCTGCCCGACCGCGACGCCGCCGAGGAGGCGGCGGAGGAGCTCAGCGCGGACCACCCCGACCTCGGCGAGCTCGAAATCGTCCGCGACGCCCTCGCCGGGGAGGACGACGCCGAGGACGCCCAGTGGCTGGTGGTCGTGGAACCCCCGGAGGACGGCTGGACGCCCGCCCTCCTGCGCGCCCTCGACACCGTCGCCACCTCCCACGAAGGCTGGCGCGAGGAAAGCTGACCCGGCGCGGCCCGCCGTGGAGTGGGAAGTCGGCCGGGCCGACTTCCCACTCCACGGCGGTGAGCGCCCACGCCAACCACTCCTGCGCTCCGGGGAGCGACGGTGCTGCGACCGCCTCACTCCGCGGGTTGGTCCGGCGTAGGAAGTCGGCCGGGCCGACTTCCTACGCCGGCGGGAGGGTGCACGTGTACCGCCCGATCTCCCTCCCGCTCCCTTCCTTCACGCCGCGCTCCGGGCCTCGCCCGGAGCGCGGCGCTGTTCTCTCCCTCGCCATCCGAGCGGGAACCCTGCGGTACGTGCCCGAGCCGCTGTGGCCCTCGCCCGGCCCGAGCGGCGCTCGGGCCGGGCGAGAAAAAACGTTTCTTCCGGGCACGCCCCAGCCCTCCTCCCCGACCCCGACCCCACACCCCACACACACCCCAGGGATCGGGGAGGAGGGTGGTCCGGAGATCACCGGGGCGGTGCGCGCCGGCCGAAGCCGGCGCGCACCGCGAGCCAGGCACTGGGCATCGGCTCCGAGGCCGCGACAGCACGCGGCGTCTCGTGGGTGGCCCGCGGCCTGTGCGGGCCGTGGCCGGGGCGCTCGCCGTGCGGGTGGACGGCCGCGCCGAGGCGGGCCGGGCCGTCTCCCGTCACCGCGATGTCGCCCATCCGGTCCGTTCGCAGGACCGCGGCGCCCAGCGCCCGCAGCCGGTCCACCGTGCGCGGCGACGGGTGGCCGTACGGGTTGTCCTCGCCGCAGGAGATCAGGGCCAGCCGGGGGCTCAGCGCCGCCGTCAACTCCCAGTCCTGGTGGGCCGAACCGTGGTGCGCCACCTTCAACACGTCCACCTTGCTCTCCTTCCGGTCCGTCCTCAGCCTGCTCAACAGGGCCTCCTGCGCCGGCGGCTCCAGATCGCCCAGCAGGGCCATCCGCACACCGCCCGCCAGGGTCACCAGCAGCGCGACACTCGCGTTGTTCGCACCCGACATCGCCGTCGGCTCCTCTCCGTCCGGCCACAGCACCTCCCACGAGACCCCGGCCCCCACGGACCGGCGCTCCCCGCGACCGGCCCGCGTCAGCGGGACCCCGGCCTGCGCCGCCCATCCCGCGACCCGGGCGGCCTCGCCCGGTGGATCGTTCACCGCCGTCCCCTGCACCGCCGCGACCCGCCGGCCGTGCAACACCCCCGGCAGCCCCTCGACGTGGTCGGCGTGGAAGTGCGTGGCCAGGAAGAGCGGCACCCGGGTGATCCCCAGATCACGCAGACAGCGGTCGGCCGCCTGCGGATCCGGGCCGGCGTCCACCACCACCGCGCTGTCGGGCGGATCGCCGTTCTCCGGAACCACCGGCAGCACCACCATGTCGCCCTGCCCCACGTCGCACATGACCAGCCGCCAGTCCGGTGGCGGCCAACCGGTCGCGATCCGGGCCAGCTGCGGCGGCCTCAGCAGCACCACGAGCAGGACCAGCAGCAGGACGCCCACCACCACCGGCCGAAGCCCGGCGCGCGGCCGACGCGCACCGGCCCCGCCGGCGGCGCGCCGGGGCAGCAGTGCGGGCGCCGCGCAGCAGAGCGCCGCCGTGCCGACGGCGAGGCTCACCGTGCCGAACCACCCGCCCGGCCAGGACAGCTGACCGCCCGGAAGCTCAGCGCCGTGCCGGGCGACCGCGGCCAGCCAGCCGGCCGGGACGGCGGCGGGCTCGGCGAGCAACCGGGCCAGCGCGGGCGACAACGGATCGAGCACCAGGACCGCGAACCCCAACAAGGTCGCGGGGGCCACCGCCAGCTCGGCCAGCAGGTTGCACGGGATCCCCACGAGGCTGACGTGCCCGGACAGCACCACCGTCACCGGCGCGCAGAGCGCCTGGGCCGCCGCCGTCGCCCCGACGGCGCCCGCGAGGTGGTGCGGCCAGCCGCGCGCCCGCAGGGCGTCCGCCCAGCGCGGACCGAGGACCAACAGGCCGGTCGTGGCGAGCACCGACAGCAGGAAGCCGAAGGAGTGTGCCAGGTAGGGGTCGAGGAGGACCAGCAGCAGGGCCGTGCCCGCCAGCGCCGGCACCGCCTGGCGCGGACGCCCGGTGGCCAGTGCCAGCAGCCCGAGCAACCCCGTCCCCGCCGCCCTCAGCACGCTGGGCTCCGGGCGGCAGATCGTCACGAAGGCCAGCGTGACGGCGGCACCGAGCAGTGCCGTGGTACGCAGCGGGATCCCGAGCAGGGCGGCGAGGCCGCTCCGTTCGGCGGTGCCCGCCCGCCCCGGGGCGCCGAGCAGCACGCCCAGCACGATCGCGAGGTTGGCCCCGCTGACCGCGACCAGGTGGGCCAGGTCGGTGTCCCGGAACGCCTCCCAGAGGTCGTCCGGAAGCCGGGAGGTGTCGCCCACGACGAGGCCGGGCAGCAGCCCGCGCTCGTCGGCCGGCAGGCCGTCGGTGGCCGCGCGCAGCCCCGCCCGGAGCCGCCCGGCGATCCGCTGCGGCAGGCTCGGCGGCGCGAGCCGTCGTGGTTCGCCGTGCGCGATCAGCAGCACCGCCGACTCGCCCGCGCGCTCGTCCGACGGACGGACCGTCACCTCGGCGGCGAGCCGGGTCGAGGGCAGCAGCCGTTCCCACGCCCCGGTCTCCTCACCGCGGACCAGGACGGTGACCGGTGTGCTGGTGCGGACGGTGCGCGGGCCCGGCGCGCCCGGGAGGGCGCCGTCGGGAACGGTGACGCGGTCCACCACGGCGTCCACGGTGAGCAGCGCCTGTCCGGAACCGGAGCCGCCGCCGCGGGAGAGGCGCACGCGCGGGTCCCCGGTGAGGGTGAGGTCGACGCCGACCTCCGGTGCCGGGGTGGCCGCGCGGGCCAGTTCGGGCAGTGGTCCGCGGTGCAGGTCGGCGGTGTGCAGGAGGGTGGCGGTCGTGGCGGCGGCCGCGGTGAGCAGGACGGCCGCCAGGGTCACCGTGGCGGACCGGTGGCGGAAGGGGCCGGCCTCCGCGCCCGCCCGGAGCGCGAAGAGGACAAGACCGAGGAGCGCGGCCGTGCCCGCCGCGACCGCGAGGACGGCGGTGTGCCCGGGGCCCAGGCCGAGGACCGCGGCCGTCACCGCCCAGGCGGCGACGGCGGGCAGCAGCAGGCGGAGGTCGTTGGGACGCGGCGCGGCGCAGGCGGTGGCGCCGGGGAGGGGAGCGGCAATGGCGGTGGCGGTGGCGGTGGCGATGACGGCACCTCCTTTCGGGCAGCGGCGGGCGAGGGCGGGGACAGAGCCGGCGGGGACAGAGGCGGCCGGACATCAGAGGGTGAGCAGCGGACGGAGCTCCGTGAACGTGCGCTCGCCGACTCCGCTCACCTGCCGGAGCTGGTCGAGTGAGCGGAACGCGCCGCCGTGGGAGGCGCGGAAGGCGATGATCCGCTGGGCGAGGGTCGGACCGACGCCGGGAAGGGTGTCCAACTGTTCGAGGGTGGCGTGGTTGAGGCTGACCGGCTGTTTCGACGCCCCGGCGGGCGGCGGCCCCGTTCCCGCCCCGGCGGCCGGCGGGGGGCTCGGCTCGCCGACGAGGATCTGCTCGCCGTCCGCCAGGACACGGGCCAGGTTGAGGTTCCTGGTGTCCGCCCCGGGCAGCGGCCCACCGGCCACCCGCAGGGCGTCCGCGACCCGGGATCCGCCGGGCAGGGTGTGCACTCCCGGGGAGCCGACCCGGCCGCCGATGTCGACCACCACGACGGCGCCCGGAGCCGCGCCACCGGTGTCGCTCCCCGCCGCGCCTCCCGCCACGCCTCCTGCCACGCCGTCGGGCGGGCCCGGCCCGGGGGTGGCGGCCGACGGGACCGAGGCGACGGCGACGGCCGGCACCTCGACCGGCTGCGGCCGCGCCAGCCAGAAGTGCTGGACGCCGTAGCCGACGGTGAGCAGGAGGAGGACGAGCAGGCCGACCACCGCCCGCCGGTCGAGCGTCACCGCATGGCCCGTCCACGGGTGCGCGGCGCGGTCCGGCACGGCATGGTCCGGCACGGCATCGCCGGACACGCCGTGGCCGGCCACGGCGTAGTCGGGCGAGGGGCGGCCGTCGGACGCCGGGCGAGCGGACACGGGGCCGGGCGACGGGCCACCGTCACCCGCCGGCGCCGCGTACACCGAGGGCTCGGCGTCCGGAGGTTCACCGGCCTCGGGCAGCAGGGCCGCCATCCGCAGGCTCGCGGTCTCGTTGATCCGCTGGATCTCGTGGCGCTTGCGCGCGCCGATGCGCATGCTCGTCATGCGGAGCACGGTAGGAACCGCCCGGTCGGTGCGCGGGAATCACCGAATACCTGTGGAAAACCCGGGGGTTGTGGACGAAGAAGCTCACCCGCAGGAGGGAGGGAGGGCGTCAGGTGTTGACGAACCGGCACCCGTCACCGGGGCGAGACCACCACCGCCAGCAGCCCCGGCCCGACGTGGGCGCCGATCACCGCCCCCACCTCGCCCACGTACAGGTCGCACAGCCCCGGCACCCGCCCCCGCAGACGTTCGGCGAGCGGCTCGGCCCGGTCCTCCGCCGCCAGGTGGTGGACGGCGATGTCGACCTCCCGCTCCCCCGCCCGCTCGACCGCGATCTCCTCCAGCCGGGCGATCGCCCGGGACGCCGTGCGCACCTTCTCCAGGGGCTCGATCCGCCCCCCGTCCAGGTGCAGCAGCGGCTTGACCGCGAGCGCCGAGCCGAGCAGCGCCCGCGCGGCGCCGATCCGGCCTCCCCGGCGCAGGTACTCCAGCGTGTCGACGTAGAAGAAGCCGCTGGTCACGGCGGTCCGCCGCTCGACGGCCGCCGCCGCCTCGTCGATTCCCCGGCCGGCCGCGATCGCCTCGGCCGCCGCCAGCACCCCGTACCCGAGCGCCATGCCGACCAGCCGGCTGTCCACGACCCGCACCGGGACGGGCGACTCGGCGGCCGCCAGCCGGGCGGCCTCCGCCGTCCCCGACAGCTCACCGGAGATGTGCACCGAGACGACGCCCCGCGCGCCGCCCTCGGCGGCCGCCCGGTAGGCGGCGGCGAAGGACTCCGGGCTGGGCCGGGAGGTGGTGACCCGGTGCTTGCCGCGCAGGGCCTCGGCGACGTCCTTCGGGGAGATCTCGACGCCCTCGGCGCACACCTCGTCGCCGACCACCACGCTCAGCGGGACCACGGTGATCCCGTGCCGGTCGACGGCGTGCTGCGGCAGATAGGCCGTGGAATCGGTGACGAGTGCGAGGTCGGCGGGCATGAGGCGGAGGTTACTCCCCGCCCGGGCCGGAGGGCAGCATCCGGGTCGCCGCTCAGCCGGCCGAGGGCCCGGCGGACGGCTTGCGCAGCCGCTGCGCCAGCTTGGCCACCGGGTCGGCGAGGCCGAGCAGGTCCTCGGCGCTGGGCCGGCCACCGCGCCCGTCCGTGAGCCCGGGACGGTCCGCAGCGACCCCACCGGCCCCACCGGCCCCACCGGCCCCACCGGCCCCAGCGACCCCACCGGCCTCGCGCGCCGCCCCGGAGGCCCCGCCCGCACCCGCCGCCGTGGAACCAGCCGCCGCAGAACCACCCGCCGCCCCGGAGCCCCCCGAAGCGGCGTCCCAGTGCCGCAGCGCCCCCGCCTCGTCCTCGCACTCCTGACTCAACCGGCTCAGCTCGTCCTCCGCGAACCGGTGCATCCGGTCCTGCGCGGCCCACCGCATGGCCTCCGCCGACTGCGTGATCCGCTCGGCCCGCTCGCGCAGCTCCGGCAGCTTCGCCGCGACGCGCCCGGCGTCCGGCTCGCGCTCCAGCATCCGCAGCTCGCCGTCCAGCTCCGCCGCGTGGGTGTCCAGCCGGGCCAGCAGCGCGAGCGACTCGCCGAGCTGGCCGTCCTGGGCGACGCCGCCCTGCAGGACCTGCCGGGTGCCGTCCAGCGAGGTCCGCAGGCGCAGGCGGACGGCGGAGATCTGCCCCTGCGGGCCGGTCTGGGTGTAGGTCTTGGCCTTGAGCGTGACGTTCTCGACCGCCCGGCGGGCCTTGGCCTCCTGGCGTTCCATCTTCTCGCCGACCGCCCGGGCGGCCTTGACCAGGCCGACCACGACGAGCACCGCCACCCCGATCCCGAACAGGAGGGCGAGTACGAGCAACACCCCGAGGATCTCCATCACGCGCCACCTTCCACCAGCCGAACCGGCCCCACCGGGCCCAACGGGGGCCGCCCCACCGAGGGTTCCACGGTAGCCCCGCCGGTCGCCCGGCGGAGCGCCGATCAGGGGCGCCGGGCCGGAGTTCAGGGACGGGTTCAGGGACGACTCGGGGTGATCCCCGAGTCCACGAGACCCCCGAGCCCGATTCCACGAGATCCCCGAACCCCACGGAACCCCCGAGCCCACGGCACCCCCGAGCCGCGCCCCGCCCCGAGGCCCCGGAAACGCCGCGGGGCGGGCGCTCCCGAAGGAACGCCCGCCCCGCCCGGCACCGGCCTCAGCCGGTGACGATGTTGACCAGCTTCGGCGCCCGCGCGATCACCTTGCGCACCTCGGCCCCGCCGATCGCGGCGACGACCGCCGGGTCGGCCAGCGCCAGCGCCTCCAGCTCGGCGTCCGAGATCGACGGCGCGACCTCCAGCCGGGCCTTGACCTTGCCCTTGACCTGCACCACGCAGGTCACCGTCTCGTCGACGACGTACGCCGGGTCGGCCACCGGGTAGCCGGCGTACGCCAGCGAGTCGCCGTGGCCCAGCCGCCGCCACAGCTCCTCCGCGATGTGCGGGGCCAGCGGGGCGACCATCAGGACCACCTGCTCGGCCACCGACCGCGGCGTGGAACCGCGCTTGACCAGGTAGTTGTTCAGCTCGATCGCCTTGGCGACGGCCGTGTTGAAGCGCAGCCCGGCCATGTCGCCGCGAACGCCGTCGACGGCCTTGTGCAGGGCGCGCAGCGTCGCCTCGTCCGGCTCCTCGTCCGTCACCACCAGCTCGCCGGTCGCCTCGTCGACGATGTTGCGCCACAGCCGCTGCAGGAAGCGGTAGGAGCCGACGACGGCGCGGGTGTCCCACGGGCGGGAGACGTCCAGCGGGCCCATCGACATCTCGTACAGGCGCAGCGTGTCGGCGCCGTACTCGTCGGCGATCTCGTCGGGGGCGACGGCGTTCTTCAGGGACTTGCCCATCTTGCCGGCCTCGCGCTTGACCGGCTCGCCCTGCCAGAAGTACTGGCCGTCGCGCTCCTCGACCTCGGTGGCGGGCACCGGGAAGCCGCGCTCGTCGCGGTAGACGTCGGCGGTGATCATGCCCTGGTTGAACAGCTTGTGGAACGGCTCGACGGACGAGACGTGGCCCAGGTCGTGCAGCACCTTGTGCCAGAAGCGGGCGTACAGCAGGTGCAGGACGGCGTGCTCGGCGCCGCCGACGTACAGGTCGGCGCCGCCGCCGGGCTTCTGCTCGGTGGGGCCCAGCCAGTACCGCTCGTTGGCCGGGTCGACGGCCTGCTCGCGGTTGGCCGGGTCGATGTAGCGCAGCTCGTACCAGCAGGAGCCGGCCCAGTTGGGCATGGTGTTGGTCTCGCGGCGGTACGTCCTCGGGCCGTCGCCCAGGTCCAGCTCGACGCTGACCCAGTCCTCGTTGCGCGACAGCGGGGTCTTCGGCGTGGAGGTGGAGTCGTACGGGTCGTAGGTGTGCGGCGAGTAGTCGTCGACCTGCGGGACCTCGACGGGCAGCATCGACTCGGGCAGCGCGTGCATGACGCCGTCCTCGTCGTAGACGATCGGGAAGGGCTCGCCCCAGTACCGCTGGCGGCTGAACAGCCAGTCGCGCAGGCGGTAGTTGACGGTGCCTTCGCCGATGCCGCGCGCGGTCAGCCAGGCGGTGACGGCGGCCTTGGCGTCGACGACGCTCAGGCCGTTCAGCGCGATGCCGTCCTCGGTGCCCTCGTCGTGGGCCGAGTTGACGATGACGGAGTCGTAGGTGTCGAACGCGTCGTCCCAGCCGGCCGGGTCCTCGCCGCGCCCGTCGGTGGGCTCGACGACGCAGCGCATCGGCAGGTCGAAGGCGCGCGCGAAGGCGAAGTCGCGGTGGTCGTGGGCGGGGACGGCCATGATGGCGCCGGTGCCGTAGCCCATCAGCACGTAGTCGGCGATGAAGACCGGGACGGGCTCGCCGCTGACCGGGTTGACGGCGTAGGCGCCGGTGAAGACACCGGTCTTGACCTTCGCCTCGACCTGCCGCTCGACGTCGGACTTGGCGGCCGCGGCGGCGCGGTAGGCGGTGACGGCCTCGGCGGGGGTGGCGGCGCCGCCGGTCCACGCCTCACGGGTGCCCTCGGGCCAGGCGGCGGGCACGATCGCGTCGACCAGCCCGTGCTCGGGGGCCAGCACCATGTAGGTGGCGCCGAACAGGGTGTCGGGGCGGGTGGTGAAGACGGTGATCTTCCGATCGGCGGCGTCGCCGACGGAGAAGTCGACGCGGGCGCCCTCGGAGCGGCCGATCCAGTTGCGCTGCTGCAGCTTGATGGCCTCGGGCCAGTCCAGCAGGTCCAGGTCGGAGATCAGCCGGTCGGAGTAGGCGGTGATCCGCATCATCCACTGGCGCAGGTTGGACTTGAAGACGGGGAAGTTGCCGCGCTCGGAGCGGCCGTCGGCGGTGACCTCCTCGTTGGACAGCACGGTGCCCAGCCCGGGGCACCAGTTGACCGGCACCTCCTTGGCGTAGGCCAGCCGGTACTCGCCCAGCACCTCCTCGCGCTCGGCGCCGTTCAGCCCGGACCAGGCGCGGCCGCCGGGGACCTCACGGGTGCCGTTCTCGAACTCGGCGACCAGCTCGGCGATCGGGCGGGCCTTGGCGGCCTGCTCGTCGTACCAGGAGTTGAAGATCTGCAGGAAGATCCACTGCGTCCAGCGGTAGTACTCGGGGTCGATCGTGGCGATCGAGCGGCGCGGGTCGTGGCCCAGGCCCAGCCGGCGCAGCTGCTGGCGCATGTTGGCGATGTTGGCCTCGGTGGAGACCCGCGGGTGGGTGCCGGTCTGCACGGCGTACTGCTCGGCGGGCAGGCCGAAGGAGTCGTAGCCCAGGGTGTGCAGGACGTTGTAGCCGTTCATCCGCTGGTAGCGGGCGAAGACGTCGGTGGCGATGTAGCCCAGCGGGTGGCCGACGTGCAGGCCGGCGCCCGACGGGTACGGGAACATGTCCATGATGAAGCTGTGCGGCTTCGCGGCGACGTCGGCGGCGGCCGGGTCGGCCAGGTCGCCGACCGGGTTGGGGGCGTGGAACGTCCCCTCCTTCTCCCAGATGTCCTGCCAGCGGGACTCGATCTCCGCCGCCAGGGCGGCGCTGTACCGGAACGGCGCGGTCGCGGTGTCGGCCGCACCGGACGCAGGGGTCGTCTCGCTCATGGTCCTTCAAGCTCCATCGATGTCAGTTGGCGAACCGGCGTTCCGGGCCGGCGACGGGACGGGGTGCCCGGGCCGGGGCCCGGACGGACGCCGGGCGGCGGGCCCGGGCGGAAAACAAAAAAGCCCCTCGCAGGAGGGGGTGCCACGCCGACTCCGGCTCCGCCCTCGGGCGTGGCCGGTCCTGGTCAGCGCGGCCGACTAAGGAGCAGGCGCGCGGTTCGCATGGGCTCAGGGTACCGCAAGGGGGTCAGCCCCCTCCCGGGGCGGCCGCCGACGTGCCCGCCGCCCCGTCCCCGGCGGCCCCGGCCGGAACCGCCTGGACCAGGCCTTCCGAAGCCACCAGGGCCCCCGCCGCCACCGCAGCCGCCGCACCCGCCGGCCCCGCACCCGCCGAGCCCGACGCCGCCAACGTCGCCGTCGCCGCCGACGCCGCCGAACGGAACGCCGCGTCGATCCCCCGCAGCGCCCGCGCCACCCGCTCCGACTGCATCCCCGCAGCCAGCGCCCGCGCCCGGTCCGCGGTGCGCGCCGCCTTCGCGGCGTCGCCCGCCAGCCGCTGCGAGTCGGCCAGCCGGACCATGAGCAGGGCCCGCGTCCGCGCCCTGCCGGGGCCCAGCCCCGCCACCGCCTCGGCCAGCAGCGCCTGCGCCCGCCCGTGCTCCCCCAGGAACAGGTACCCCTCCCCCACCATGCCCGCGAGGTCCGCCCGCTCCTCGCCCAGGGCGCCGCGCGCGCCCCCGTCCAGCTCCGCGAAGGCCCGCTCCGCCGTCCCGGCGAGCCCGGCCGCCTCGCCGTACCGCCCGTGGGCGCGGGCGATCCGGCCGAGCTGCAGCGCCCGGTCGGCCGGGCCGAGCCCGTCCCCGGCCGCCGCCACCGCCCGCGCGAGCACCGCGACCACGTCCAGCCCGCGCCCGCCCGCGCTCCAGGTGGCCAGCACCACCAGGCCGCCGAGCACCGCCACCCCGTCCCGGTGTTCCCCGCTCAGGTGCGCGGCGCGCAGCGCGGCCGCGAACGCCCGCTGCGCGGTGGCGTCGTGGCCGAGGTCGAACGCGGCCCAGGCCGCGAGCCGGGCGAGGCGGCCCGCCGCGCCGTAGAGCGCCCGGCCGAGCGGTTCGTCGTACCGGCCGAGTTCCAGCAGCTTGGCGACCATGGCCAGTTCGGCGCGGACGGGGCCGAGGACGAGTCCGCCGCCGCAGGATCGTTCCAGCCGCTGTTTGCTGCCGTGGGCGGCGGCGAGTTCACCGATCACCGCGGGATCGACGCGCAGCGCGCCGTCACCGGCGAGGGCGGGCGGCGGGGTGGCCAGCCGGCGGGCGGCCTCGGCGACGTCGGCGCCGCGGAAGAGGTCGGTGAGGCGGACGGGGCCGGCGTCGGCGGCGGTCTCGCGCAGCGCGGTCTGCGCGGTGTCGGCCGTCCACGGGTCGGTCAGCAGGCGCGGGGAGAGGATCTTGGCGCCGCGGTGGCCGCCCATCGGGCCCCACAGCTGTTCGTAGGTGACGGCGATGCCGAGGGTGCGGCCGAGCACCTCGCAGACGGCCTGGTCGTGCGGGCTGCGCGGGACCATGCCGCGGTCGCGCCACTTGTAGGGGGCGGTGGAGCTGATCGCGAGCCGGGACGGGACGGTGAGGTTGACCTCGCGGGCGAGCCGCTCCGGGCTCCAGCCGAGCTGGTGGAGTATCCGGGCGAGTTCCTCGTTGCGTCTGCGCTCCAGATCGGCCATGGCTCCGACGGTAGCGGTCCGCCGGGGGCGGCCGCCGGGAGGTCGCGGAAAAGCCGTGAACGCCGAAGGCCGCCTCCCGTGCGGGAGGCGGCCTTCGGTTCCTGTGGAGCTACGGGGAATTGAACCCCGGACCTCTTGCATGCCATGCAAGCGCTCTACCAACTGAGCTACAGCCCCTTGACCTGCGATGTCACCGGGGGCTTCGTTCCGTTTCCCTCGGCGACATCGACTACTTTACACGGTCCGGGGGGTGCTCCACGAATCCGTTCCTCCGGCGGCCGCCTACCCGCCCGCCGACCGCCCCTCCCCGCCCGCCGACCGGACCACCGACCGGCCCTCCGCAGCGGCCTCCACCCGGGTCTCCGCAGCAGCCTCCCCAGCAGCGTCCCCAGCGGCGCCCCCGGCGGCCTCCCGCCGTCCGGCCGCCACCGCCCGGGCGGCGAAGCCGACGGCGAGCGCGACGGCCCCGCCGACGACGGCCGCCGCGAGCAGCAGCGCGTGCCCGGAGCCGCGGGCGGACGCGGGCAGGTCGACCGCGCCGAGGAACACCGAGCCGACCAGCGCGATGCCGACGACCTGGCCGAGCTGGACCGCCGTGACCGTGAACCCGCTGGCGTCCGCCGCGTCGGCGGGCGCGACCCGGGCGAGCGCCCGGGCGAACAGCGGCGCGTACGCGCAGCCGGCGAGCAGCCCGAGGACGGCGGAGAGCAGCAGCGCCGCCGCGCCGAACGGGGACCCGTCGCGCAGCATGAGGCCGAGCAGCACGTAGCCGACGGCGAGCAGGCCGGTGCCGAGCTGGGGCAGGACGCCGTGCAGACGCCCGGGCAGCCGCTGCCAGTACAGGCTCGCGACGCCGAAGCCGACCGCGATCGGCGCGGAGCAGAGCCCGGCGCGCAGGGCGCTGTAGCCGAGGCCGGACTGCTGGTGCAGGGCGAAGGAGAACATGAAGCCGGCGAAGGCCAGCATGATCATGAACACCGCGCCGACGGCGGGCAGCAGCCCGGCCGCGCCGAGCACCCGCCCGCTGATCAGCGGCTGTCCGCCGCGCCGGGCGATCCGCCGCTCGACGACCGCGAACAGGGCGAACAGCAGCACGCTCGCGCCGAGCATCGCCCAGCCCCAGCCGGGCCAGCCGAGTTCGTGGCCGAGCACCAACGGGACGACGAGCAGCCCGAGGGCGGCGGCGAGCACCAGCAGGCCGGGCAGGTCGAAGCCGCGGTCGCGGTCCCCGGGCAGCCGTGGCAGCAGCCGGGCGCCGGCCGCCATCAGCACCGCGCCGATCGGCACGTTGACCAGGAAGACCGGACGCCAGCCGAAGCCGAACAGGTCGGCGTCGACGAGCACCCCGCCGAGCACCTGCCCGCCCGCGATGCCGCCGGCGAGGACGGCCGAGTACAGGCCCAGCGCGCGGACGCGGGCCTGGCCGGTGAAGGTCCGCTGGACGAGGCTCATCACCTGGGGGACCATCAGGGCCGCCCCGGCGCCCTGGAGCAGCCGGAAGGCGATCAGCCAGCCGGTGGCGGGGGCGAGCCCGCAGGCCAGCGAGGTGGCGGTGAAGGCGGCCAGGCCGCTCTGGAAGAGCCTGCTGTAGCCGTAGCGGGCCCCGAGCCGGGCGCCGGTGATGAGCAGGACGGCGTAGGCGATGGTGTATCCGGCCACCACGAACTGGAGGGCGGCGCCGGAGGCGTGCAGGTCGGTGCGGATGCTCGGCACCGCGACGTTGACGACGGCCGTGTCGAGCACCGCCATGAACTGGCCGCCGAGGACGAGCGCGAGGAGCGGTCCGGGCCGGGCGACGGACGCCGTACCGGGACCGGCGGCGGGGGCGTCGGCCGGCGAGGCCGTCCCGGCCGGACCGCGCCGGGTCTGGAGATCGGTCATGCGTCGAGCCTCGGGGCCGCCCGGTACCAGTGGTTAGAGCCTGCGGATCCTGGTACCGGCAGCACCTGTTTCGCCCCGCCGGGCTGCGGCACGATGGCGGGTATGACCGTCGCGGACACCCCCGGCACCGTCGAGGCCGGCCTCACGGGCACGGCCCCCGCGGGCACGGCCCCCGTGGGCAAGCCCCCCACGGGCAGGGCCCCGGCAGCCGAGGCCTCCGCCGACCAGGCCCCCGCCGGCCGGCGCGACCGCCACCGCACCGAGCTGGCCGAGTACCTGCGCGCCCGCCGCGCCCGGATCTCCCCCGAGGACGTCGGCCTGCCGCCCGGCCTGCGCCGCCGCACGCCGGGCCTGCGCCGCGAGGAGGTGGCCCAGCTCGCCGGGGTCGGGGTCACCTGGTACACGTGGCTCGAACAGGGGAGGCGGATCAACGCCAGCGCGCAGGTGCTCACCGCGGTGGCCCGGGTGCTGCTGCTGGACGCCACCGAGCGCGAGCACCTGTTCCGGCTGGCCGGGGTGGCGGTGCGGCCGCCGGCGGAGCCCGAGCCGGTCCTGGACCCGTCGACCCAGCTGATCCTGGACGCGCTGGTGCCGCTGCCGGCCGCCGTCTCCAACAGCCGCTACGACGTGCTGGCCTGGAACTCCACCTACGAGGCACTGTTCGCCGCGAGCCGGCAGCGGACGCACGACGGCTGGTTCAACAGCCTCTGGTGCACGGTGAACAGCCCGGACTGCTGCAACCCGTTCCTGAACCGGGGCGAGCAGCTGCCGCAGATGGTCGCCGTGCTGCGCGGCGCGTACGGCCGGCACGTCGGCGAGCCCCGGTGGGAGGAGTACGTGCGGTCGCTGCTGGACGCGAGCGCGGAGTTCCGGGAGCTGTGGGCCCGCCAGGAGGTGTCCTCGCGGCGGACGACGCTGAAGGTGTTCCGGCACCCGCGGGTGGGTGTGCTGCGGCTGAACGCGACGTACCTGACGATCCCCGGGGTGCCGGAGGCGTACGTCGCCGTCTACACCCCGGACACGCCGGAGGACCGCGCGCGGGTGGACCGACTGGCGGCGCTGCCGCCGGGCGGCTGGACGGCCCCCTGCGGCCACGCCCGCACCGGGCCCACCGGCTGAGCCGGAACCCCGCCGGGAACGCCGGAAGGCCGCCACCCACCGGGTGACGGCCTTCCGTAGTCTGTGGAGCTACGGGGAATTGAACCCCGGACCTCTTGCATGCCATGCAAGCGCTCTACCAACTGAGCTACAGCCCCGCGACACACGTGGTCCTCGCGGACCCCGGGTGCGGAGTGGAGCTACGGGGAATTGAACCCCGGACCTCTTGCATGCCATGCAAGCGCTCTACCAACTGAGCTACAGCCCCTCACCCGTCCGGATCTCCCGCTTCCCTTCCGGGCCGCGTTCCCTCCGTGCGAACGAGGAAGACTCTAACCGCAAAGGCCCGGAACTGCGAAATCCGCTCCCCGGGGCCCCCTCCGCACCCCCGACCCGGAGGACCTCAGGTGTCGTCGCCGATGACCGGCTGCGGCAGGGTGCCCGCGTTGTGCTCCAGCAGCCGCCAGCCCCGCGCGCCCCGGCCCAGCACCGACCAGCAGCAGTTCGACAGCCCGCCGAAGCACTCCCACAGCGCCGGATCCAGGCCGAGCATCCGCCCGAGCATGGTGCGGATGGTGCCGCCGTGGCTGACCACGACCAGCGTGCCGTCCCCCGACAGCTTCCCGGCCGCGTCGAGGACCACCGGCACGGCGCGGTCGGCGACCTCGGTCGCCAGCTCGCCGCCACCGCGCCGGACCGGCTCGCCCCGGGTCCAGGCCTCGAACTCCTCGGGGTGGCGCTCGCGGATCTCCGCGTTGGTCAGCCCCTGCCAGGAGCCCGCGTAGGTCTCGCGCAGGCCCTCGTGGTGCTCGACGTGCAGGCCGGTGACCTTGGCCAGCTCCTCGGCGGTGCGCCGGGCCCGCTGGAGGTCGGAGGAGATCAGCAGGTCCGGACGCAGGCCGGCGAGCAGCCGGGCGGCCCGCTGCGCCTGCAGCACGCCCTGCCCGGTCAGTTCGATGTCGGTGGTGCCCTGGAAGCGGGATTCGAGGTTCCAGGAGGTCTGGCCGTGCCGCCAGAAGACGATGCGCGGACCCCGCGCGTCCCGGCTCAGCTGTAGTCCTCGGCGCCGAAGTCGTCCGCCGGGGCGACCTCGGCCGGGGTGACGGCGTTGCCGTCCGCGTCGGTGTGGGCGTCGGGACGGTTGCGGGAGACCAGGGCGTCCTCCGGCAGCGGCAGCTCGGGGCAGTCCTTCCAGAGGCGGTCCAGCGAGTAGAAGGAGCGCTCCTCCGAGTGCTGGACGTGCACGACGATGTCGAGGTAGTCGAGCAGGATCCAGCGGCCCTCGCGCTCGCCCTCCCGGCGCACCGGCTTGATGTCCAGCTTCTCGCGCAGCTGGTCCTCGATCTCCTCGGCGATCGAGCGGACCTGGCGGTCGTTGCTCGCGGAGGCGATCAGGAAGGCGTCGGTGATCGACAGCACCTCGCTGACGTCGAACGCGACGATGTTGTGGGCCAGCTTGTCGGCCGCCGCCTGGGCGGCGACGTTGATGAGTTCCTGGCTGTGCTCAGTGGCGGTCACGGTGTTCTTCCGGCTCGGCGGCTTGGGGCGCCCCCGTGCGCGGCGCGCCGGGGATCGCCTTCCAGGATCTCACGCCGGTCGGGCGGCCCCGGAACCGTTTTCCGGGGCCGCCCGACCGGGCCGGCCGGGGCGTCCGCCCCCCGCCGCCCGGCTACTGGGTCTTGGGCGGCGCGTAGTCCTTGCCCAGGACGACGACCAGGTCGGCGTTCTGCGCGTCGGTGACCTTCTTCACCGCCGTCTCCGGCAGGTTGAGGCTGGTCGCCAGCGACTTCGCGGCGGCCTGCCGGGCGTCGTCGGTGTAGCGGATCTCACTGGCGGCCTGCGGTGCGCCCTTCGTGCCGCCGGGGACGAAGGTGAGGCCCGCGTTGACCACCTGGACCTGGGCGGCGGCGGCCGCCTGGTCGTTGCCGGTGGCGTCCTGGATGGAGACCCTGGCCGGCGCGTCACCGTTGGTCGCGGCCTTGACGGTGCCGCCGAGCACCTCCTTGACCTGCTTGCCGGCGGTGGCCTCGTCCAGCGAGCCGTCCGGCTTGACGGTCAGCGCGGTGGTGCCGAGCTGGCCGCCCTTGGCGAGCTGGGCCATCTGCGCGAGGACCCCGGCGAGCGCGTCCTCGGGCAGCGAGGGGTCGAGCACCGCGTTCATCCGGTGCACGTCGTCCTTGGCGTCCTTGAACTCGACCGGCATGGTGCGCACCACGGCGTCCATCACCTGGCCGAACCGGGCGAGCTGGGCGTCGCGGTTCTCCCCGGCGTTCTGCAGGGTGGCGTAGGCGACCGCGGCCTTCCCGCTGAGCAGGGTGTTCTTGCCCGCGGCGGCGAGCACCTTGCCCTCCGGCTTGCCCCCCTCGTGGACCTCGGCGTTGGTGTCCACCCGGACGCCGCCGAGCTGGGCGACCAGCAGTTCCAGGTACGGGGTGTCGAGCCGCCAGGTGCCGGCGACCGGGGCGCCGAGCACGGTGGTCAGGCCGTCGCGGGTACCGGAGGCGCCGAGGGTGTCCATGGCCTGGCCGACCGTGGTGACCGGCGGGTCGCCGGGGCCGGGCAGCCGCAGCGTGTCCGGCAGCAGCAGCACGGTGCCCTTCTTGCCGGAGGCGTCGTTGACCAGCAGCGCGCTGGAGACCTTGCCCTGCAGGTCGCGCAGGTGGACGACGTTGACCTGACGCGGTCCGGCGGCGGTGGCCGCGTTCTCCTTGCCGCCGGTGAACCAGAGGTAGCCCCCGGCCCCGGCCGCGGCGAGCGCGAGGACCACGCCGGCGCCGATCAGCCGCTTGCGCAGCTTGCGGCGGCGCTCGGCGCGCACCTCGCTGCGGGACTCGGCGAACTTGAGCCAGTCGATGACGTCCTCGGACTTCTCCGGCTCGTCGTCGACGAAGGTGAACTCGCCCGTGGTGTAGTCGTCCGCCGAGGCCCCGGCGCCGGTCCTGGCCCGGGCCGGGCGGGAGCCGCCGACCTGCTCGGAGGGCGGTTCGGGCCGGGCGGGAGCCACCAGCTCGGCGGCGGCCGGGCGCGGCACCCGGGGGCGCGGCGGCGCGGGCGCGGCGGGCTCGGCCGCCGGCTCCGGCTCGACGACGACGGCCGGCATCGGCGCGGTCGCGTACGACGGCGGGTGGGCCTGCGACGACGACTGCGGCGGAGACTGCGGCTGCTGGTAGCCCTGCGGCTCCTGCTGCGGGTACTGGTCCTGGTAGCCGTAGCCGCCCTGCTCCCGGTACCCCTGCGGCACCTGCTGCCCGTACGTACCGGGCTGCTCGTACTGCGGCTCGTAGGAGGGCTGGTACCCCTGCTGCTGGTACTGGTCCTGGTAGCCGTACTGCCCCTGCCCGTAGGGCGCGGGCTGCACCGGCTGCCCGTACTGGTCGTACTGCTCGTACTGCTCGTACTGCTCGTACGGGTCGGCCTGGTCGTACTGGCCGGGTTGGCCGGCCTGGCCGGGCTGCTGCTCGTAGCCGCCCTGCTGCTGGTAGGGCGGGTACTGCTGGTACTGCCCGGCGGACCAGTCGTCCGGCTGCCCGGGCTGCTGCTCCTGAGGTCCCCTGCGCTCGCTCATCCGTCGGTCGGCCCCTCCGGGATCAGGTCCGGTGCGGCGCGTACAGCGCCCGCTTGTCGATGTAGCGGACCACGCCGTCCGGGACGAGGTACCAGACCGGCTCGCCCTTGGCGACCCGGTTGCGGCAGTCCGTGGAGGAGATGGCCAGCGCCGGGACCTCCACCAGGGAGACCCCGCCCACCGGAAGCCCGGCGTCCGACAGAGTGTGCCCCGGCCGGGTGCAACCGATGAAGTGGGCGAGCGAGAAGAGCTCGTCGGAGTCCCGCCAGGACAGGATCTGGGCGAGCGCGTCGGCGCCGGTGATGAAGAACAGGTCGGCGTCGGGGTGCATCGCGTGCAGGTCGCGCAGGGTGTCGACGGTGTACGTCGGGCCCTCGCGGTCGATGTCGATGCGGCTGACCGAGAACTGCGGGTTCTCCGCGGTGGCGATGACCGTCATCAGGTAGCGGTCCTCGGCCGCGCTGACCCGGCGGTCGCTCTTCTGCCACGGCTGTCCGGTCGGGACGAAGATCACCTCGTCCAGGTGGAACGCGCTGGCGACCTCACTCGCGGCGACCAGGTGCCCGTGGTGGATCGGGTCGAAGGTGCCGCCCATCACGCCGAGACGACGCCGCTCAGGCGCCGGTACGCCGGGATTCCCGGTCTGCTCTCCCATGGCGCCACACCTTACGCGACGCCCGTTGCGGTGCGGGAACGGCCGGGTGACGGGCGTCCCGGGGGCGGTGCCGCGCCCCGGGCCACCGTCGGCCGGGTCAGCGGTCCCGGTTGAAGCGGGTGGTCACGAAGAGCAGCAGCAGAAGGACGAACAGCGCGGCGCCACCCGTCAGGTACGGGTTGAGGCTGTCGTGGTTGCCACCCTCGCCCTCGTTCGCGAGGAGGTTCAGGACGGGGAGTGCGGCGGCAGTGCTCATGGTCGGCGGGACCTTCTCGGCTCGGATGGCGGGCAGGGGGTGTCGTACGGACCGGTGAGGGCCCACCCGTCATCGTACGGGGGGTTACACGGCAACCGCTCGGCGGCCCACCGCCTCTGAACCGCCGTGGGCCGGGGCCCGGGAACGGCCGCCGCCGGGGCCGCTCAGTTGTTGCGGCCGGCCCGCAGCAGGATCCAGGCCAGCAGGCCCACGCCGACGAACGACGCGACCACGATGATCCGCAGGAAGAGCCCGGGGCCGTTCTCCGCGGAGATCGGGGCGGCCAGGCTGGCAAGGGCGGCGGTGGACATCTGCGGGCTCCTCGGACTGCTCGGTGCCGCGGCCGGAGGTGGCCCGGCTCTCCCGGGCATTCAGGGTAAACCGCCCTCACACCGGCGCCGCCCACCGCCCCCGCGGGCGCCGTCCGCGCCGCCCCGGACGGCACCCGCGCCACTCGGAACACGCCGCCGGGGACGAGTGCGCAACCGCGGACGTTGTCCGAACAGTCGTTGCAGGCGAAGACCAGCGGGGGCCGGCCGGGGGGCCGGGGCCGCCGTCGACAGGGAGGCACCCACACCATGACCGACACGACCGCGAAGACCCCGAGCCGGCGCCGCCAGCGCTTCCCGGAGATCTCGACCCGCGCCTGGGAGCACCCGGCGGACCGTTCGGCGCTCGTCGCGCTGCGCAAGCTGACCGGCTTCGACGACGTGCTGAAGAGGCTCGCCGGCCTCGTCTCCGAGCGCTCGATCCGGCTGATGTTCCTGGCCACCGCCGTGAAGACCTCGGAGCGGCAGTTCCCCGAGCTGCACGACATGGTCCGCGACGCCGCCTACGTGCTCGACCTCGCTCAGGTGCCGGACCTCTACGTCACCCAGGACCCGACGGTCAACGCCTACTGCATAGGCATCGACACGCCGGTGATCGTGGTGACCAGCGGTCTGGTGGAGCTGCTGGACGAGGAGGAGCTCCGCTCGGTGATCGGCCACGAGGTCGGCCACGCGATGTCCGGGCACGCCGTCTACCGGACGATGCTGATGATCCTCACCAACATCGCCACCCGGATCGCCTGGGTGCCGCTCGGCAACCTGGCGATCATGGCGATCGTCACCGCGCTCAAGGAGTGGTTCCGCAAGGCCGAGCTCTCCAGCGACCGGGCCGGCCTGCTGGCCGGGCAGGACGTCCAGGCCTCGATGCGGGCGCTGATGAAGCTGGCCGGCGGCCACAACCTGGCCGAGATGAACGTGGACGCCTTCCTGGAGCAGGCCGAGGAGTACGAGAAGGCCGGGGACCTGCGCGACGGCGTGCTCAAGCTGCTGCAGGTGCTGCCGCAGAGCCACCCGTTCGCGGTGGTCCGGGTCGCCCAGCTGAAGAAGTGGGCCGAGAGCGACGAGTACCGCTCCATCCTGGCCGGCGCCTACCCGCGCCGCACCGACGACCCGGACACCTCGGTCGGCGAGCAGTGGCGGGCCGCCGCCGAGCACTACACGGCCTCGGTGAAGGAGAGCAAGGACCCGCTGATGGGCCTCATCCGCGATGTCGCGGGCGGCGCGGCCACCGTCGGCGGCAAGCTCCGCGACACCTTCACGGGTGCCGGGCGCGGCAACGGCAGCAGCAACGGCAACGGCGCCGACGGCGGCGGCGGCAAGGACGCCGGGTCCGGCGACAACGGCTGAGGCCGAGACGCAGGCGCAGGCACCGCCCGCGGAAACGTTCCGACGGCCCCGGCCACCCGGCCGGGGGCCGTCGGCGCACCCCGCGCGCCGGCCACCGCGCCGGCCTCAGCCGCCCGCCAGGACCCCGCACACCTGCCAGGCCGGCCGCGCGTGGTTCCCCGGGTCCACCGCCTGCGGCCCGGCCGGCGGCGCGGTGGCGTCCGTGCCCGCCAGCACCGGCTGCACCACCCCGGCCAGCGAGCCGTCGCACGGCGCCGGCCCGGCCTGCAGCACCGAGTCCACCAGCCGCAGCTGGGCCGCCGCCAGGTCGACCCGGTCGAACTCGAAGGTCAGCTGCCGTCGCACGCTCTCCAGCGTGACCGGCGCCCCGCTCTGCGCCCCGGCCGGCTTCAGCGCGTAGACGAAGGTGTGGTCGGTGGTGATCCGCAGCGTGCTGCTGTCCGTCTCGTCGATCCGCATCGCGCCGGCCACCTTCACGGTGTCCGCGGCCAGCGCGACCTGCGCCGGGTCGAAGCGGACCAGCCAGCCGGTCAGCGCGTGGTGCCGGTCGTCGACCGGCTGGACCACGCTCGCGTCGAACTGGACCTGCTCGCCGGGGGTGACGAAAGCCCGCACCTCCGCGGTCGCCCCCTGCACCAGCACGGCGGGCGACAGCGAGGAGGCCACCAGGTAGCGCTGCACGGTGTCGAGCGCCTTGGTCACCTCGACCCGGGAGAAGTGCGCGGTGGCCGCTCCGGTCGGCGTCCCCAGCCCGACCGCGCCGTCGCTGTAGCCCGGCGGCAGGCCGACGAACGGGTTGGCCGGATCGGCGACCGGGTGGACCGCCGAGGCCGGGCTCAGCGCCACCAGGCTCACGGTCAGCTGGCTGCCCTGGGGGCGGGCGGTGGGTCGGACCGGCGAGCTGACCCCGAAGTAGACGGCGGCCCCGAACGCCAGCAGGATCACCAGCAGCAGCGCCAGCGCCTGCCGGGGCACCGTCCCCAGCGGGCCCAGCCGGACCTTCGGCCGGGTGGGCCGGCCGAACGCGCCGGACAGTCGCTCGCGCGCCGACAGCTCCTGGATCCGGGCAGCCCGGACGAACGATTCGTCGAAGACGACGGACCGGTACTCGTCATCGTTTCCGGAACCACCCTCGGGCGCACCCTCCGGGGGTTCGCGCGGGTCACCCATGACACCAGGGTAAGGCGCGGACTCGCCCCTCCACGAGGGTCCTGCCGCAGTTCACCGGAAACCCTCCGTGACCGGTCACGGCCGCCCCGGGGCATGCCGGTACGACACCCGGCCACCCCGCCGCCCGGCCCGCCGGCGTCCAACCTGCCGACGCCCGGCCCGTCGCGTTCAGCCCGTCGGCGCGGTGACCACGAGCGACGGCTCGGCCGGCGGCGCCGGGTCGACCCCGGGACTGCTGCTGCCGGACTCGGGCCGCCGGGGCGCACCGCCGGCCCCGCCCACGCCCTGGTAGATCGCCGCGACCGCCACCGCGACCAGGCTCACGCCCATGATCACGGCGAGCACCCAGGCCACCGGGCGGTGCCAGCGCTGCTGGGCGACGTACCGGCCGCGGCCGGCGCCGATGGGGTCGAAGCCGCCCGGGCGCCAGCGCCGCGAGCGCCGGCCGGGGCCGCTCCACGGATCGGGATAGCGGTGGTCGTCGTCGAGCCGGCCCGGGTACGGGCGCAGCTCCAACGGCAGTCCGTCCCCGGCCGGGGCGTCGTAGCCCCAGCCCGAACCGGCCGTGTCCGGCTCGAAGCGGGCCTCGGCGGCGGCGAGCTGCCGCTCCTTGGCCGTCGGCTCGTGCACGGCGGCGGACCGCACGAAGGCCTCGTCGAAGACCACGGTGGCGAACTCGTCGTCCGCACCACCGTGGTCGGCACCGTCGGGGTACGGCAAGCCCCCCACATCGTCAGCCACGGATTCAGCGTATTACCGGGCGGGCGATTTGTCTGGGGCTCGGGCCAGTTGGTCCGTCACTCGTGTGACGGCGGGCCGGCGGCGGCCGGGCCGGCCGGGCTCAGCCGGCGTCGGCGGCGCCGCCCACGGTCGGCGTCGCCGCGCCCCGGACGTGGCCGTCACCAGTGACGATGTACTTGGTGCTGGTCAGCTCGGGCAGGCCCATCGGGCCGCGGGCGTGCAGCTTCTGGGTGGAGATGCCGATCTCGGCGCCGAAGCCGAACTCACCGCCGTCGGTGAACCGGGTCGAGGCGTTGACGGCCACCGTGGTCGAGTCGACGAGCTGCGTGAAGCGGCGGGCGGCGGCCTGCGAGGTGGTGACGATGGCCTCGGTGTGGCCGGAGGTCCAGCGGCGGATGTGCGCGACGGCGGCGTCCAGCGAGGGGACGACGGCGGCCGCGATGTCGTACGACAGGTACTCGGCCTCCCAGTCCTCGTCGGTGGCGGGCACCACGGTGGCGGCGGAGCCCTCGGCGGCCTTCAGCACCGCGTCGTCGCCGTGCACGGTGACCCCGGCCTCGGCGAGCGCGGTGAGCGCGAGCGGCAGGAAGGTGTCGGCGATGTCCTGGTGGACGAGCAGGGTCTCGGCCGCGTTGCAGACGCTGACCCGCTGGGCCTTGGAGTTGAGCAGGATGCCCACCGCCATCGCGAGGTCCGCCCCGGCGTCCACGTAGACGTGGCAGTTGCCGGTTCCGGTCTCGATGACGGGGACGCTGGAGCCCTCGACGACGGTGCGGATCAGCGAGGCGCCGCCGCGCGGGATGAGCACGTCGACCAGGCCGCGGGCGCGCATCAGCTCCTGCACGGAGTCGCGGCTCTCACCGGGCACGAGCTGGACCGCGTCGGCCGGCAGCCCGGCGGCGGCGACGGCGTCGCGCACCACGGCGACCAGCGCGGTGTTGGAGCGGTAGGCGGAGGCGGAGCCGCGCAGCAGCACGGCGTTGCCGGACTTCAGGCAGAGCGCGGCGGCGTCGACGGTGACGTTGGGGCGGGCCTCGTAGATGATGCCGACCACGCCGAGCGGGACGCGGACCTGCCGGACGTCCAGGCCGTTGGGCAGGGTGTAGCCGCGCACGACCTCGCCGACCGGGTCGGGCAGGCCGGCCACGTCGCGGACGTCGGCGGCGATGGCGGCGATCCGCTCCGCGGTGAGGGTGAGCCGGTCGATCACCGACTCGGCGGTACCGGCCGCGCGGGCGCGCTCGACGTCCTCGGCGTTGGCGGCGGTGATCTCGGCGGCGCGGGCGACCAGGGCGTCGGCGACCGCCCGCAGCGCGGCGTCCTTCGCGGCGCGCGGCAGTGGGGCGAGCGCGGCGGCGGCCTCCCGGGCTCGGCGCGCTACGGCGAGGACGGGGCTGTCGGCGGTGGCGGGGTCGCTGCTCATGCGCCCAGGGTAGTGGAGGGCACCGGCCCTCCCCCGCCCCGTTTCATCCGGTGAGACCCCCCTTGTTACGGCTCGCTCGCCTCCGGGCCGCTCCGGTCCGGTGCCGACGGTCGGCGCTCCGATGCCCCTTCGTTCCTCAGGGGCCTCCTCGCTTCTCCCTCTCGGCACCGGCGCGGCCCTTCGGCTCGCTCGCCGTGCCCCTTCCGCCCGCGAGGCCACACCTTGTCAGTACGGGTAGACCCCGCCCAGTTGCGGGGGCGGGCCGGCGAAGCCCTCGGCGACGCGCTTGTGGTACGTCGACCGGTCCACCACCTCCAGGCCGACGATCTCCCACGGCGGCAGCTTGGCCGTCACCTTGTGCTCGCCCCACAGCCGCAGCGCGATCGCCGCCGCGTCGTGCAGGTCGCGGGCCTGCTCCCAGTAGCGGATCTCGGCGTGGTCGGCGGCGTAACGGGCGGTCAGGAAGAACGAGTGGTCGTGCGCCAGCCGCTCCAGACCGGCGCGCAGTTCCGACAGCGGGGTGACCGGCCCGGCCACGCTGAGCACCACGTGCCAGAGCCGGGCCTGCTCGGGCCCGGCCGGCGGTTCGGCGGCGGGGCGCCGCTCCGTCCGGAACCGGTGGACCGTGCCGGGTCCCTGCGTCGGCGGACCGGCCGGTCCGCCGACGCCGTCGTCCCCGCCGCCGTCGATGCTGGTCAGCCGTCGGCCTGCGGTTCCTCCGGTCAGCGCTGCCTCGCGCCTGCGTTCCACCGGCGGCCTCCTGTTCGGCGATGTCGTGTCGTCGTACCCGCCGGCCCCGGCCGACGCGCGTTCGACCGCGCCCCTCCTCGCCCGTGGCCGGGCGTGCTCCCCGTGCGGAGCCGCCCGCGCTTCCGGCGGTCCGACGGCCGGTCAGCCGCGCAGGACGACCAGGTCGTCGCGGTGGACGACCTCCCGCTCGTAGGCGGCGCCGAACTCCTGGGCCAGGTCCCGGGTGGACCGGCCGAGCAGGCGGGGCAACTCCCTCGCATCAAAGTTGACCAGTCCGCGCGCCACGATGTGGCCGTTTTCGGCAAGAAGGTCCACCGGATCACCCGCGGCGAACTCGCCGTCGACCTTGGTGACCCCCGCGGGCAGCAGCGAGGCGCCGCCGGAGACGACGGCCGTGACGGCGCCGGCGTCCAGGTGCAGGGTGCCGCGCGGGCTGCTGGCGTGGGCGAGCCAGAGCATCCGGTCGGAGGAGCGGCTTCCGGTGCGCAGGAACAGGGTGCCGGTGGGGCGGCCGGCCAGCGCGTCGGCGGCGTGGCTGGCGGCGGTGAGGACCACGGGGATGCCGGCGCCGGTGGCGATCCGGGCGGCCTCGACCTTGGTGACCATGCCGCCGGTGCCGACCCCGGCCTTGCCGGCGCTGCCGATCTCGATGCCGTCGAGGTCGTGCGGTCCGGCGACCTCGGCGATCCGGCTGGTGCCGGGGCGGGACGGGTCGCCGTCGTAGAGGCCGTCGACGTCGGAGAGCAGGACGAGCAGGTCGGCGCGGACGAGGTGGGCGACGAGGGCGGCCAGCCGGTCGTTGTCGCCGAACTTGATTTCGGCGGTGGCGACGGTGTCGTTCTCGTTGACGACCGGCATCGCGCCCATCGCCAGCAGCTGGTCGAGGGTGCGGTAGGCGTTGCGGTAGTGGGCGCGCCGGCTGGCGTCCTCGGCGGTGAGCAGGACCTGGCCGACCCGCAGGCCGTAGCGGGCGAAGGAGGCGGTGTAGCGGGCGATCAGCAGACCCTGCCCGACGCTGGCGGCGGCCTGCTGGCGGGCGAGGTCCTTGGGCCGCTTCTCCAGGCCGAGCGGGGAGAGGCCGGCGGCGATGGCGCCGGAGGAGACGAGCACGATCTCGGGGGCGTCCGAGCGCGTGCGGACCTTGGCGAGGGCGTCGACGAGGGCGTCGACCCGGTCGGCGTCGATGCCGCCGGCGGCGGTGGTCAGTGAGGAGGAGCCGACCTTGACGACGATGCGCCGCGCGGTCAGCACCTCCGCCCGCAGTTCGTCCTCGCTCATCTCGGGTTTCGCCCTTCCGGTGTGGTGCGCTGGCGGCGGGCCCGGGCCCGGCCGTATCCCCCGCAATCTACGCGATCGGCGCACCCGGGCCGCACCCCGTTCCAGCGGCCGGACGGCGCCCCCGAAGGCCCCCGGGCGCCCGACTCCCCGTCAACGGCGAAGCCCCCGACGCCCGTTGGAAAGGCGGCGGGGGCTCACCCGGATCATGGACCGGACCGGGGTCAGTGGTCCTCGTCGTCGCCCTCGATGGCGGCCTGGCGGCCGGAGGAGAGCGCCTCGAAGGCCAGGTACTCGGCCTCGGCGGCGTCCCGGCCCTTCTGCTTCTCGCGGCGGCGGTCGACGGCCGGGCGCGGGCTCTCGAGGCGGTGGTCCTCACCGCGGCGGCCGAGCATCTCGGCGCCGGCGGCCAGGGTCGGCTCCCAGTCGAAGACGACGGCGTTCTCGTCGGGGCCGATGATGACGGTGTCGCCCTCCTGGGCGCCGATCTTCCACAGCTCCTGCTCGACACCGAGGCGGGCCAGCCGGTCGGCGAGGTAGCCGACGGCCTCGTCGTTCGAGAAGTCGGTCTGGCGCACCCAGCGCTCGGGCTTGCCGCCGCGGATGCGGTAGGCGCCGTCCTCCTCGGTGATGGTGAAGCCGGCGTCGTCCACGGCGGTGGGCCGCAGCACGATCCGGGTGGACTCCTCGACCGGCTTGGCGGCGCGGGCCTCGGCGACGATCTGCGCCAGGGCGAAGCTGAGTTCGCGCAGGCCCTTGCGGGAGGCGGCGGACACCTCGAAGACGCGGTAGCCGCGCTCCTCCAGGGAGGCGCGGGTGAGGTCGGCGATGTCCTGGCCGTCCGGCACGTCGATCTTGTTGAGGGCGACCAGGCGCGGGCGGTCGTCGAGGCCGCCGTACTGGGCGAGTTCGTCCTCGATGGTCTCCAGGTCGCTCAGCGGGTCGCGGCCGGGCTCCAGGGTGGCGCAGTCCAGGACGTGCACGAGCACGGAGCAGCGCTCGACGTGGCGCAGGAACTCCAGGCCGAGGCCCTTGCCCTGGCTGGCGCCCGGGATGAGGCCGGGGACGTCGGCGATGGTGTAGACGGTGTCGCCGGCGGTGACCACGCCGAGGTTGGGGATCAGGGTGGTGAACGGGTAGTCGGCGATCTTCGGCTTGGCGGCGGAGAGCACGGAGATCAGCGAGGACTTGCCGGCGCTCGGGTAGCCGACGAGGGCGACGTCGGCGACGGACTTGAGCTCCATGACGATGTCACGGGCGTCGCCGGGCTCGCCGAGCAGCGCGAAGCCGGGGGCCTTGCGGCGGGCGGAGGCGAGTGCGGCGTTGCCGAGGCCGCCGCGGCCGCCCTGGGCGGCGACGAAGCTGGTGCCGTGGCCGACCAGGTCGGCGAGCACGTTGCCCGTCTTGTCGAGGACCACGGTGCCGTCCGGCACGGCGAGGACGAGGTCCTGGCCGTCGGCGCCGGTGCGGTGGCCGCCGGCGCCGGGCTTGCCGTTGGTGGCCTTGCGCTTGGGCGAGTGGTGGTACTCGAGCAGGGTGGTGACCTGCGCGTCGACGACGAGGACGACACTGCCGCCCTCACCGCCGTTGCCGCCGTCCGGGCCGCCGAGCGGCTTGAACTTCTCCCGGTGCACGGAGGCGCAGCCGTGGCCCCCGCTGCCCGCGGCGACGTGGAGTTCGACGCGGTCCACGAAGGTGGTCATGGAAGTGCCTCCGATACGAAGAAAAATGGTTCTGCCTGCGGTAAAGCGCGAAGGGTGGACCGGAACATTCCGGCCCACCCTTCAGTGTGAGTCAGGTGTGACTCAGGCCTCGACGGCCACGATGTTGACGACCTTGCGGCCGCGGCGGGTGCCGAACTGCACGGCACCGGCGGTCAGCGCGAACAGGGTGTCGTCGCCACCGCGGCCGACACCGGCACCCGGGTGGAAGTGGGTGCCGCGCTGGCGGACGATGATCTCGCCGGCGGAGACGACCTGGCCACCGAAGCGCTTCACGCCGAGGCGCTGGGCGTTCGAGTCACGGCCGTTGCGGGTAGAGCTTGCGCCCTTCTTGTGTGCCATCTGGCTATCCCCTTACTTGACCGAGTCGATGCTGGTGATGCGCACCGCGGTGTGCCGCTGGCGGTGGCCCTGACGACGGCGGTAGCCCGTCTTGTTCTTGTAGCGCAGGATGACGATCTTGTCACCCTTGGTCTGGTCGACGACCTCGGCGTGGGCCTTGATGCCGGCCAGCACCCACGGGTCGGAGGTGACGGCCTCGCCGTCGACCACCAGGATGGTGGAGAGCTCCACCGAGTCACCCGGCTTGGCCTCGATACGGTCGATCTCCAGCACGTCGCCGACGGCGACCTTGTGCTGGCGGCCGCCGGCGCGAACGATCGCGTACATGCGGTACCTACTTTCCCAACTCGGTCGGAGCTCCTGATGCCAGCCACCTGGGTACGGACACAGGGGACCTCTCCCAACAGGACTCTTGCGAGACCAGGGAGGTGATGTGCTCGGGAGCAAGGCGTAGACACGCCAGTGGTCAAGAATACGGACCGGCCGCCTCAGGGGCAAACCGGCCCGTACGGGTCCGGGGCGGAGGGTGTCCGCCCCGGACCGGGCACTACTCGGCCGCCGTATCACCCTCGGCGGCCGCCGCCTTCTTGGCCGCCGCGCTCGTCCGCTTGGTGGCGGTCTTGCGGGCGGTGGTCTTCTTCGCCGCCGCCGCCGTCGTCTTCTTGGCGGCGGTGGTCTTCTTGGCGGCGGTCTTGCGGGCCGCCCGCTTCTTCGGCGCCGGCGCCTCCTCGGCGGGCTCCTCGGCCGCGGCCGGCTCGACGGGGGCCTCGGTGACCGGCTCGGCGGGGGCCTCGGCCTCGACGGCGACCGGCTCGGCCACCGCCTCGGCGACGACCGCCTCGACCGGCTGCTGCCCGCCCTCGGCCTGCGCGGCCGGGCTGACGGCCGCGAGGGCCGACTCCAGCGCCGCCTCGGCCTTGGCCTGCAGCACCACGATCTCCGCCTCGCCCGGCGCGCCGGCCGGGGCCGTGGCCTTGCGCACCGCCCGGCGGCGGGGCCGCCCGGTGGGCGCGGCGGCGGGCGCCGGCTCGACCGGGGCCTCGACGACCGCGGCCTCGGCCGGCGGCTCCTCGACGCCCGGCACCTCGATCGCCAGCTGGCCCTCGATCTCCTCGCGGACCGGCGCCTCGGCGGCCTCGACGACCGCCTCGACGGCCTCCAGCGGCTCGACTGCCTCGACGGCCTGCGCCTCCTCGTGCGCCGCGCCGCCCTTGCCCCGGCGCCGGCGCTTGCCGCCGCCCGAGCCCGCCTCGACGGCGGCCGCGCCGCCACCGGTGTGCGCGTGGGCGCTCGGCTGCTCCATGTGGACGATCACACCGCGGCCGTTGCAGTGCACGCAGGGCTCGGAGAAGGACTCCAGCAGACCCTGGCCGACCCGCTTGCGGGTCATCTGCACCAGGCCCAGCGAGGTGACCTCGGCCACCTGGTGCTTGGTCCGGTCCCGGCCCAGGCACTCCAGCAGGCGGCGCAGCACCAGGTCGCGGTTGGACTCCAGGACCATGTCGATGAAGTCGATCACGATGATGCCGCCGAGGTCGCGCAGCCGCAGCTGGCGCACGATCTCCTCGGCCGCCTCGATGTTGTTGCGGGTGACCGTCTCCTCCAGGTTGCCGCCCTGGCCGACGAACTTCCCGGTGTTGACGTCGATGACGACCATCGCCTCGGTGCGGTCGATCACCAGCGAACCGCCGCTGGGCAGCCAGACCTTGCGGTCCAGCGCCTTCATCAGCTGCTCGTCGATCCGGTAGGTGGCGAAGACGTCCACCTCGGAGGTCCACCGCTGGAGCCGCTCCGCGAGGTCCGGGGCCACGTTGGAGACGTAGTCGTGGATGGTGTTCCACGCCTCGTTGCCGGAGACGATGACCTTGGTGAAGTCCTCGTTGAAGATGTCGCGGACGACCCGGACGGTCATGTCCGGCTCGCCGTACAGCAGCGCCGGGGCGTTGCCGGACGCGGCCTTCTTCTGGATGTCCTCCCACTGCTGCTGCAGCCGCTGGACGTCGCGGGTCAGCTCCTCCTCGGAGGCGCCCTCGGCGGCGGTGCGCACGATGACGCCCGCGTCGTCCGGGACGATCTTCTTGAGGATCTGCTTCAGACGGGCGCGCTCGTTCTCCGGCAGCTTGCGGGAGATGCCGGTCATCGAGCCCTCGGGCACGTAGACCAGGTAGCGGCCGGGCAGCGAGATCTGGCTGGTCAGGCGGGCGCCCTTGTGGCCGATCGGGTCCTTGGAGACCTGCACCAGCACGGACTGGCCGGACTTCAGCACGGACTCGATCCGGCGCGGGCCGCCGTGGCCGCCGAGCGCGCCGAAGTTGACCTCGCCGGCGTACAGCACCGCGTTGCGGCCCTTGCCGATGTCGACGAAGGCGGCCTCCATGGACGGCAGCACGTTCTGGACCTTGCCCAGGTAGACGTTGCCGACGTACGAGGTGGCCTGCTCCTTGTTGACGTAGTGCTCGACGAGCACGCCGTCCTCCAGGACGCCGATCTGGGTGCGCTGGCCGTTCTGGCGCACCACCATGACGCGCTCGACCGACTCCCGGCGGGCCAGGAACTCGGCCTCGGTGATGATCGGCACCCGGCGGCGGCCCAGCTCGCGGCCCTCGCGGCGGCGCTGCTTCTTGGCCTCCAGGCGGGTGGAGCCCTTGATGGACTGCACCTCGTCCGGGTCGAAGGACGGCTCGGTGGAGCGGCGGCGCGGCTCGCGCACCTTCACCACCGTGCGGACGCCGTCCTCGGTGGTCTCGGCAGTCTCGACGGCGCCGGTCTCACCGCTGCGGCGGCGACGGCGGCGACGGCGGCGGGACGAGGACAGGCCGGCGGCCAGGTCGTCGTCCTCGTCGTCCTCGTCGGCGACGGCCGGCTCCTCGGCGGTGGACTGCTCGGTCTCGGGCCCCTCGCCCTCGGCCTCCTCGGCCTCACCGCGACGGCGGCGGCGGCCGCCCCGGCGGCGACGGCGCGACGGGCGGCCGTCCTCCCACTCGTCCTCGGCCTCGGGGCCGGTGGCGGGGGCCTCGACGACGGCGGGCGCCTCGACGGGCGCCTCCTCGACGGCGGGCTTCGCGGCGGCGGGCTTCTCGACCGCCGGCTTCTCGACCACCGGCTTCGCGGCAGCGGGCTTCGCGACGGCCGCCTTCGCGGCAGCGGCCCGCGAGCGCGCCGGGGTCTGCACCCGCACCGAGGTACGGACGCGGCGACGGCGGCCGACGCCGCTGTACTCGAACTCCTCGTCCTCCCCCGGCACGGCCGGCGCCTCGGCGGCGGCCGGCTGCGGGGCGGCCTGCGCGGCCGACGCGGCCGACGCGGCCGAAGCGGACGGAGCAGCCGAAGCGGCAGGGGCGCTCGGGGCGACGTAGGAGGCGGGCTCCTGGAAGACCGGCGCCTGGAAGATCGCGGTGGACGGGCGGACCGCGCGGCGGCGCACCCGGTGCGGCGGCTCGGCCTCGGCGGCCGGCGCGGGCGCGGGCTGCTCGGCGGCGGGCGCCTCGACGGCGGGCTCCTCGGCCTCGGGCTCCTCGGCCGCCGGCTCCTCGGCGGTGGGCGCGGTCTCGACCACCGGGGTGGCCTCGACCACCCGGCGGCGGCGGGCACGGCGCGCCGGGGCGGCCGGGGCCTCCTCGGCGGGCGCCTCGACAGCGGCCGGCTCGGCGGCGGGCTCGGCGACGACCTGCACCGGCTCCTCGGCCGGCGCGGCCTCCGCCTTCTTGCGGGTCCGGCGGGCCCGCACGGGCTTCTCCGCCTTCTCGGCGGCCTCGGCCTCGGCCTTGTCCGCCTTCTCGGTCTTCTCCGCCTTCGCGGCCTTCGGAGCCTTGCCGGCCTCGGCCACGACCCCCGTCTCACCGGCGTCCGGCGCGGTGACCAGGATGGCGGTGTCCTCGGGCGCACCGGCGGGCGCCTCGGCGCGCTTGCGGGTCCGGCGGGCGCGCACCGGCTTCTCCGCGACCGGCTCGGCCGCGGGCGCCTCGGCGGCCGGCGTCTCGGCCGGCTTCACCTCGGCCTCGGCCGCGATGACCGTCTCGGCGGCCTCCGCGGCCGCGCCCTGCGGCGCTCCGGCCGGACGGGACACCGCCCGGCGGCGCCGGCGCGGCGGCGCGGCGGACGCGCCGTCGCCGCCGGCGGCGGTGGTGTCGTTCTGTTCCGTTGCCGCAGACTGCTGCGGATCGGTGTTCTCGAGCATGCGGGTGGATCTCCCGTCAGGCCCCCGGGCTCCGCATCCGGGCACGGCGCGGCACCGGTGGCCGGCCGGCATCACGACGATGCTCGGGCCGGACCCTTTCACGGTGCCGCCGCGCGGACGCGAGGCCGCACAGGGGCTCGTAGTCTCGCTCGGCGCCCCGCGCTCGGCGGGGTGTCGAAAGTCTTCTGGTCTGACCAGTCTTCTGAGGTTTTCCCAAGCTGCGCCGTCCCCCAACCCCGGGTGGCTCCCGGACGGGGTCCTCGGGCCCACCGACCGTCGGGGTCGGCAGGCGGCAAGAGGCCGGCCTGTGCTTCGACGACGCTCGCTCCCCTGGGGAGCAGCGGGGGCCTGGAGGACCAGCGGGCCCAGTGGGGAACTGGACCCGGCCTCCGCCCGCTAGGCGGACGCGGTTGCGCGCGGCTCGCCGGTGGCCACAGGGCCGGCCGGGGCCGCGGCGCGGTCGAGCGCCAGCGGGTCGGTCACCGTGCCGGTCCCCTCGTCGAGCGGCCCCTGCGCCAGCCTGGTCACCTCTGCGGGGACCGGCGGCGCCAGGTCGGCCGTCGCACGGAGACCGGACAACACGTCGTCGGGTCGTACGGCGGGTGTGGCGTGTCGTACTACCAGGCGCAGTATCGCACAGGGACGCCCGGTCCGAACATCGCGGGCCTCTTCGCCCTCCGTGTCCGCACCGCCGTCGACCTGCGGCGCGAGCAGTTCGAGAGCCGCCACCGCGCCGCGCGCGTCGAAGACCCGGACGCCGTTCTTGGTGAGGCGTTCGACCTCGACCCGCTCCTCGGCGAGGAACGCCGCGATCGCGCGGCCCGCCTCCTGCGGCTCGACCCCGTCGAGCCGGACCTGCCATTCGGAGGCCTCCAGGCGCTCCACGAAGTTGGACGTGCGCACCTCGACCGCGTCGATCACGTCGAGGCCCCCGGGCAGCGACTCGTCCAGTTGGACGCGCAGCTCCTCCGGGTCGCGGGCGGCGGCGAGCCCGATCTCCAGGTACTCCGCCTCGCTGGCCACGCCGGTCGGCGCGGCGTTGGCGTAGGACACCTTGGGGTGCGGGGTGAAGCCGGCCGAGTAGGCCATCGGCACCGCCGACCGGCGCAGGGCGCGCTCGAAGGCGCGCTGGAAGTCGCGGTGGCTGGTGAAGCGGAGCCGGCCGCGCTTGGTGTAGCGGAGACGGATCCGCTGCACCGTCGGCGCGGGCGGCGGACCGTCGGGCGTACGGCGTGCCAGGGTCGCTCAGTCCTTCGTCAGGTTGTCCCCGTCCGCAGCGGCGGCGTTTTCCCGCCGCTGTCCGGACGCTGTCTCCTCAAAGGGTACGCGCCCCCGCCCACCCCTCGCCCCGCCCCCATCTCCCGGGCACACGTCACGTGCCCGGACCGACCCCAGGAACTTCACCCGCTGCCCCGCCGGCCTCACTCCTCGTAGCCTGATCGACGACCCTCCACAGCGCCGCGTTCACGGTCTCGGACGCCGTTGACGTACCCAGCAGGTCCGCGGCCAGGGCCAGATCATCATCGTCGAGTTCCATGCGAATCCTCGCCATTCCCCACCTCGGCCCGAGGCTGGCCCGATCGATGAGGCCGGGAACGCGAATTGCCCTCGCCGAGGAACCCGGCGAGGGCAATTCATCTCACCTGACTACTTGTTCACCACGGTGAGCGGGAGCATCTTCTTGCCGGTGGGGCCGATCTGGATGTGGGTGTCCATCTGGGGGCAGACGCCGCAGTCGAAGCACGGGGTCCAGCGGCAGTCGTCCACCTCGACCTCCTCCAGGGCGTCCTGCCAGTCCTCCCAGAGCCAGTCCTTGTCGAGGCCGCTGTCCAGGTGGTCCCAGGGCAGGACCTCCTCGTAGCCGCGCTCGCGGGTGGTGTACCAGTCGACGTCGACGCCGGTGCCGGTCAGGCCCTTCTCGGCGGCGGCCATCCAGCGGTCGTAGGAGAAGTGCTCGCGCCAGCCGTCGAAGCGGCCGCCGTCCTCGTAGACCGCGCGGATGATCGCGCCGACCCGGCGGTCGCCGCGGGAGAGCAGGCCCTCGACGATGCCGGGCTTGCCGTCGTGGTAGCGGTAGCCGATGTTCTTGCCGTACTTGCGGTCGCCGCGGATCGAGTCGCGCAGCTTGGCCAGGCGGGCGTCGGTGGCCTCGGCGGACAGCTGCGGGGCCCACTGGAACGGGGTGTGCGGCTTGGGCACGAAGCCGCCGATGGAGACGGTGCAGCGGATGTCGTTCTGGCCGGTGACCTCGCGGCCCTTCTGGATGACGTTCTTCGCCATCTCGCCGATCTGGAGCACGTCCTCGTCGGTCTCGGTGGGCAGGCCGCACATGAAGTACAGCTTCACCTGGCGCCAGCCGTTGCCGTAGGCGGTGGCGACGGTGCGGATGAGGTCCTCCTCCGACACCATCTTGTTGATCACCTTGCGCATGCGCTCGCTGCCGCCCTCGGGGGCGAAGGTGAGGCCGGAGCGGCGGCCGTTGCGGCTGAGCTCGTTGGCGAGGTCGATGTTGAAGGCGTCGACGCGGGTGGACGGCAGCGACAGGCCGATCTTGTCCTCGGCGTAGCGGTCGGCCAGGCCCTTGGCGACGTCGGCGATCTCGGTGTGGTCCGCGGAGGACAGCGACAGCAGGCCGACCTCCTCGAAGCCGGTCGCCTTGAGCCCGCGCTCGACCATCTCGCCGATGCCGGTGATGCTTCGCTCCCGCACGGGGCGCGTGATCATGCCGGCCTGGCAGAAGCGGCAGCCGCGGGTGCAGCCGCGGAAGATCTCCACGGACATCCGCTCGTGGACGGTCTCGGCGAGCGGGACGAGCGGCTGCTTCGGGTAGGGCCACTCGTCGAGGTCCATCACGGTGTGCTTGGAGACCCGCCACGGCACGCCGGGGGCGTTCGGCACGACGCGCCCGATCCGGCCGTCGGCCAGGTACTCGACGTCGTAGAACTTCGGCACGTACACGCCGCCGGTGCGCGCCAGGCGCAGCAGCAGCTCGTCGCGCCCGCCGGGGCGCCCCTCGGCCTTCCACTGCCGGACGATCTTCGTGATGTCGAGCACGGCCTGCTCGCCGTCGCCGACCACCGCGCAGTCGATGAAGTCCGCGATCGGCTCGGGGTTGAACGCGGCGTGGCCGCCGGCCAGCACGACCGGGTGCTCGTCGGTCCGGTCGCGGGCGTCCAGCGGGATGCCGGCCAGTTCGAGCGCGGCCAGCATGTTGGTGTAGCCGAGCTCGGTGGAGAAGGAGAGCCCGAACACGTCGAAGGCGCGCACCGGCCGGTGGGCGTCCACGGTGAACTGGGGGACGCCGTGCTCGCGCATCAGCGCCTCGAGGTCCGGCCAGACGCTGTAGGTGCGCTCGGCGAGGACGCCCTCCTGCTCGTTGAGCACCTCGTAGAGGATCATGACGCCCTGGTTGGGCAGGCCCACCTCGTAGGCGTCGGGGTACATCAGCGCCCAGCGGACGTCGCAGGCGTCCCAGTCCTTGACGGTCGAGTTCAGCTCGCCGCCGACGTACTGGATCGGCTTCTGGACGTGCGGGAGGAGGGCCTCCAGGCGTGGGAAGACCGATTCGACAGTCATGAGTACTAGGAACCCTTACGACGTTCGGGACCGCCGCGCACTTGGCGGGGGCGACGGCTGGGAGGGGTGACCCTCAAGGGTAGCCGAACCGCCGTGGGTCCCGGCCCGGCCGAGGGCCCGGATCCGCTGCCCCGGGCGGGCCCCGGGCAGCTTCCCGGCAGGCCCCGGGCGGGGGATCCCGGCACGTGAACGCGGCCCCACCGGCGCCCGACCGCGAGCCCACCGCGGCCCCACCGCGGGTGCCCGACGACTGTTGACACGCTCCGACGGCGCGTGCGGTACTGGCAAGGCTCCACCGGAAGGTCCTGTGCGTCCCCGGAACGAGGGAGTTGGCCGCGCGCGCACCGGCCGTGCCGGGAGGGCCCGGCGCGACCCCGCGCCGCGCTCCCGGCCGAGGCCCCCGACCGCGCCGCCCCGCCCCGCCCGCCCCCCGAGGACAGGAGAGCCATGACCGACACGGGCCGGCGGACGCGCCGTACCGAAGCCCCTCGCCACGGCACCGGGACCTATCCGACGGTGGCCCACGCGATCGCCGCGGCCCGCCGGCTGGCCCGCCGCCACCCCGGACGCTGCCGGGTCCGCGAGGTGGGCCGCTCCCGGGCGGGGCGCCCGCTGGTGCTGCTCTCGGTGGACGAGGGCGAGCACACGGTGCTGGCCGTCGGCGGGCCGCACCCCAACGAGCCCGTCGGCCTGGCCGCCGCCGTCCGGCTGGCCGAGCGGGTGCTGGAGCTGCCGCCCCGGGCGGGTGTCGGCTGGCACGTCCTGCTCTGCCTCGACCCGGACGGCGCCGCGCTCAACGAGGGCTGGCTGCACGGACCGCTCACCGCGGCCCGGCACTACGAGCACTTCTTCCGGCCGGCCTTCCACGAGCAGCCGGAGCTGCTGCCGCACCCGGACGGCCCGCTGACCCCGATGCCGGAGAGCCGGGTGCTCACCGGGCTGATCGACGAGCTGCGGCCGGTGCTCCAGTGCTCGCTGCACGGGGTGGACTTCGGCGGGGCGTTCGCGCAGCTCACCCGGCCGCTGCCGGGCCTGGCCGACCGCTTCGCCCGCTCGGTGGCGCGCGGCGGCATCCCGCTGGACGTCGACTCCTACGACGCGGTCGGCTGGAACAGCCCGGCCCCCGGCACCTATGTGATGCCCGCGCCGGGCCGGCGCCGGCAGCCGCTGCCGGACCGCCCGGAGCTGTCCACCTGGTCGTACGCGGGCCGGTACGGCGGCACCACGGCGGTGCTGGAGGTGCCGATGTGGGCGATCGACGCGGTCGGCGACGCACGTCCCGCGCCGGACGTGCGCGCCGCCGTCGGGGCCTGCGCCGACCGGCTGGGCGGCCGGGTCGCGGAGCTGGCCGCCCTGCTTCCGCTGGTGCCGCCGCACGCGGGGGTGGCGTACGGACCGCTGCTGCGCGCCGTCGAGTTCAACCTGGCGGTCTGCCGCCCGGTGGTGGAGGACTGGCTGGCCGACTGGTCCTCCGCGCCGCTGACGGTGTCCCGGGTGACCGCGGCGCGGATCGCGGCCGAGCGGGTGCCGCTGCGGATCGCCTCGATGCTGCTGCGGCTGCTCGCGGACTGCGGCGGCCCGGCGGCGGACGCGGCCCGGGCGCGCGCCCGGGGGATCGCGGCGGCGAGCCTGGAGGGCCTGCACCGGCTGGGCGCCCGCTGGGTGCCGGTGGAGACCCAGGTCGCCCACCAGACCCGGGCGGTGTTCGCCGCCGCCGACCTCCTGCTGCCTCCCGGGTAGCGCCGTCCGAGCGCCGTTTCGGGCGCCGTTCGGGCGCCGTTTCAAGCGGCGAGCAGCGGCAGCAGGAACGGCTCGGCCAGGCCGGCCAGCCGGTGCTCGCCGGCCGGCGTCGGGTGCAGGCCGTCGGCGTACACCCCGTCCGCCTCGGCGAGCGGCAGCACGTCGCGCCCGTCGACCAGGTGCAGCCGCCGGTCGCCGAGCCGCTGGAGCACCCGCACGGCCGCGCCGGTCAGCTCGCGGACGCCCGCCAGGGTCAACCCGGCGGCGTTGACGGCGTGTTCCCGCTCCGCCGACGGCAGGGCGGCGATCACCGCGATCGGTGTGTCCGGGTGCCCGTCGCGGACGGTCTCGACGAAGCCGCACACCGCCGGACCCCAGGTGCGGGCGGTAAAGGCCGACCTGAGGTAGGCGTTGGTGCCGATCTCCAGGGTGATCAGCTCGGCGGGGGTGTCCCGGACGACCCGGGCGACCACCGGGTCCAGGTAGGCCTGCCCGGCGAAGCCGAGGTTGCGCAGCCGCCAGCCGTGCCGGCGCGCGAGCAGCGCGGTCCAGCTCTCGGAGGGCCCGTGCGGGAACATCGCGTGCGTCAGTGAGCTGCCGTAGGCGGTCCAGCGCGGGCCGGTGCGCGCGACCGGCTCGAGCAGCCGGTGGCCGCGCAGCCCGACGGCCGCGAGGCGAGTGCGGGACAGGTGCGGGAGCCAGACCTCGATGTCGGCCAGGACGCCGGGCAGGGCGACGGCCAGGCGCGCGCGGCCGGGTTGCGGCCGCCGCCGGTCGACGAGCACGCCGTCGGCGAGGACGTCCAGGGGCGCGCCGCCCGCCTCCGCCGCCAGGTCCAGCAGCAGCCGGTCCGCGTCGGTGCGCACCGCGAAGCGGGCGCCGGCCGGCATCGCGGCGAGCCGGGCGAGGTCGTCGCTCAGCGCGGTGGCGATCCGTTCCCGCGGCATCCGCAGCGGCAGCACGGTCTCGCCGGCCCGTTCGAAGCCGCAGACGCCGTCCCAGCCGAGCCGTTCGTCCGCCGGATCGAACCACTGCTCCCGCGGCTCCCCCGCCTGCCCGGTCCCGGTCATCGCCCCACCCCAAATCCGTCTGTCGGTCAACAATCTGATCCGCAATCACGTATGCTCACCGAAACGTAGCGACAGAAATCATCTACCGTCAAACAATCTCCGGGGAGCGTTATGCTGGCCGTCCACCACCGAAGGAGCCCCGATGGCCACCGCCCCCAGGCCCGCCCGCCTCGCCTCCCCCAGCCGGGCGGACGACAGCGGCGAGCGGCGGCGCTACTTCGCCGCCCTCACCCTGGACCGCCCGGACGTCGCGCTGTGCCGGGCCACCACCGCGATCGCCCGCTCCATCGACGAGCGGCTCTCCGGCGGACCCCTCACGGTGCCCCAGCACCTGGTGCTCAAGATGCTCGCCGCCGTCGGCAGCTGTTCCCAACAGGAGCTCAGCGAACAGCTGCGGATCGACCGCAGCGTCATGGTCGGCTGCGTCGACGCCCTGGAGGGCGCCGGCCTGGTCCGCCGCGAGCGCCACCCCCGCGACCGCCGCGCCTACGCCGTCACCCTCACCCCGGAGGGCACCGCCGCCCTCGCCGGGGCCGAACGCGCCATGGCCCCGGTCCTGGACCACGCCTTCGCCGCCCTGACCCCTCAGGAGCGCGCGACGCTGGTCCGCCTCACCCGCAAGCTCCTCGACGTCCCGCCGGCCGACTGAGGCGCCCCGCCCCGCGGCCGGCCCACCGAACCCGGAGGCCACCGGCCGTGCCGCAGCTCGATCTGACCGCCGACCAGCTCCTCACCACCACCCGGGCCGTACGCCGGCGCCTCGACCTCACCCGCCCGGTCGACCGGGCGCTGGTCGAGGAGTGCCTGGCCCTCGCCACCCAGGCCCCCACCGGCCGCAACCGCCAGCGCTGGGACTTCGTGGTCGTCACCGACCCCGCCCGGCGCGCCGCCCTCGCCGGCCTCTACCGGCTCGGCCTGACCCACCCCCGCGACCCCGTCGCCCGCACCGGCCTGGACCGCACCACCGAGGACACCGCCCGCCGGCTGCGGCTGGCGGTGAGCGCCCAGCACCTCTTCGACCACCTGCACGAGGTCCCCGTCCTGGTGGTGCCCTGCGTACGGATCGAGGGCCGGCACGAACTGGCCGGCCACGTCGGCCAGGCCAACACCTGGGGCTCGATCCTCCCAGCCGTCTGGCAGTTCATGCTCGCCGCCCGCTCCCGCGGCCTCGGCACCGCCTGGACCACCCCGCACCTGCACTACGAGCGCGAGGCCGCCGAACTGCTCGGCATCCCCTACGAGACGGTCGCCCAGGCCGCGCTCGTCCCGCTCGCCCACACCCTGGGCACCGACTTCCGCCCCGGCCCGCGCGTGGACACCGCGCGGATCACCCACTGGGACACCTGGTAGCCGCCGGACACGCGAAGGGCCGGCCCGGGGAGACCCCCGGACCGGCCCCGCCGCTCGCGGACCCGCTCAGGCCGCTATCGGCCGCTGGCTCTGCACCGCCTGCAGCAGCCCGATCGCCACCCAGGTCGAGAACATCGACGAGCCTCCGTAGGAGACGAACGGCAGCGGGATGCCGGCCACCGGCATGATGCCCAGGCACATCCCTATGTTCTCGAAGCCCTGGAAGGCGAACCAGGCGACCACCCCGGCCGCCACGATGGTGCCGTACAGGTCGGTGGCCTGGCGGGCGATCCGGCAGGCCCTCCACAGCACCACACCGAGCAGCACGATGATCGCCATCGCCCCGAGGAAGCCCAGCTCCTCGCCGGCCACCGTGAACACGAAGTCGGTCTGCTGCTCCGGCACGAACTGCCCGGTGGTCTGCGTCCCGTGGAACAGGCCCTTGCCGGTCAGCCCGCCGGAGCCGATCGCGATCCGGGCCTGCGCGGTGTTGTAGCCGACCCCGGACGGGTCGAGCGCCGGGTTGGCGAAGGCCGCGAAGCGGTCGATCTGGTACTTGCTCAGCACCCCGAGCTTCCAGATCGCCACGCAGCCGCCGACACCGGCCAGGATCAGCCCGAACACCCAGCGGTTGGCCGCGCCGGACGCCAGCAGGATGCCCAGCACGATGACGGCCATCACCATCACCGAGCCGGCGTCCGGCATCAGCATCACTATGGCCATCGGCAGCGTCGCCCAGACCAGCCCGCGGAACACCGCCCTGTTCGCCGGGAACTCCCGCTCCCCCGCGTCCACCTGGTCGGACAGCACGACCGCCATCGACAGCACGATCGCCAGCTTGGCGAACTCGGCCGGCTGCACCGAGAAGCCGCCGCCCAGCTGGATCCAGGAGTGCTGGCCGTTGATGGTCGAGCCGAGCGGGCTCAGCGTGGCCAGCAGCAGCAGGATCACGCCGGCGTACAGGAACGGCACGACCGTCCGGAACCGCCGGCTCCCTATCGCTATCACCACCGCGCACAGCACGGCCCCGATCAGGACGTTGGTCAGGTGCCGGAACAGGAAGTACTGCGGGTCGCCGTGGGTGAGCGTGTCGCGCCCCCGGGTCGCCGACCAGACCAGCAGCGAGCTGCCCAGCGAGAGGACCACCGCGGCCAGCAGCAGTATCCAGTCGATCCGCCACAGCGGGGAGTCCTTGGCCAGCGACTTGGGCACCCCGCCGCGCTGCGGCACGAGCCGCAGCTGGCGGTACGAGCCGTAGGAGGTCATGCCCGGCCCCTTCCGGTGGAACGGGTGGGTTCGACGGCGGCCGGGGCCGCGGCCGCCACCGGCACCGGGGCGGCGCCGCCGGGCTGCGCCGGGTCCAGGAAGACCCGCGGCGAGTCGCCGCTCACCCCGGGGTCGCCGGCCGCCGCGCCGCCGCCGAACGAGGCCGGCTTGATGATCGCGGTGCCGTCCGGGTTGAACTTCGGCAGCTCGGCCTGCGGCGTGGGCAGCAGCGCCTTGCCCTGGTCGACGTTGCCCTTGTCGTCGACGCCGTACAGCGACTGGTAGATCCGCCGGATCGCGTCGCCGGAGCCGCCGGAGCCGGTGCCGCCCTGGCTTATCGTCATCACGACCGCGTAGTCGCGGCTGTAGGTGGTCAGCCACGAGGTGGTCTGCTTGCCCTCGACCTCGGCGGTGCCGGTCTTGGCGTGCAGCTCGATCTTGCCCTGCGGCCAGCCCGCGCCGGTGAACTTCCAGGCGGCGGTGCCGCCGGTGACGACGCCCGCGGTGGCCTGGTCGATGTAGCCGAGCAGCTTCTGGTCGCCGGGCAGCCGGCCGTCCTCGTGCGGGGCGATCTCGCGGACGAGCTCCCCGCTCGGGCTCATCACGGCCTTGGCGATGGTCGGACGGTAGAAGGTGCCGCCGTTGGCGAGCGCCGCGTAGATCCGGGCCATCTGGATCGGGGTGACCAGGGTGTCGCCCTGGCCGATCGCGAAGTTGACGGCGTCACCGGCGCGCATCTGGTAGCCGTCGACGCAGTTCTCCCGGGCGATCTGGTCGGAGAAGCTGTTGCCGCCCTTCTCCGCCTGCTTGCACCAGGCGTCCTTGTTGTTGTCGTAGAAGGACTGCTTCCACTGCCGGTCCGGCACCCGGCCGGTGACCTCGCTCGGCAGGTCGACGCCGGTCTTGGCGCCGAGGCCGAACTCGTGGGCGGTCTTGAAGAACCAGTCGCCCGGGTCCTTCTTCGGCTTGATGCCGCCGTCCTTCATCCACTGGTCGTACGCCAGGCCGTAGAAGACGGTGTCGCAGGACACCTCCAGGGCCCGCTCCAGGGAGATCGCCCCGAAGCTCTCGCTCTCGAAGTTCTTGAACTCGCGCCCGCCGATGGTCATGCTCTTCGGGCAGTCGTAGCGGCCGTCCAGCGAGTAGCCGGCCTGGACGGCAGCGGTGGTGGAGATGACCTTGAACGTCGAACCGGGGGCCGACTGACCCTGTATGGCCCGGTTCAGCAGCGGGAAGTTGGAATCCTTGCTGGTCAGCGCCTGGTAGTCCTTGCCGCTGATGCCGCCCTGCCACAGGTTGGGGTCGTAGGTGGGGGCGCTGGCCATCGCGACGATCCGCCCGGTGTGCACGTCCATCACGACCGCGGCGCCGGAGTCGGCCTCGTAGTTGCGGTTGGTGACCTTGTCGAAGGTCTTGCGGGCGTCGGCCATCGCCTGCGCCAGGTTGTCCTCGACGACCTTCTGCACCCGGGCGTCGATGCTGGTCACCAGGTTGTCGCCGGTCTGCGGGGCGGCCTGGTCGGCGGTGCCGATGACCCGCCCGAGGTTGTCCACCTCCAGCTTGGTGATGCCGGCGGTGCCGCGCAGGTCGCGGTCGTAGACGGACTCCAGCCCGGCGCGGCCGATCTGGTCGGCCGGCAGGTAGCGGTCCAGGCCCGCCTTGTCGGCGGTCTTGGAGACCTCCTCGTCGGTGACCGGCGAGAGGTAGCCGAGCACCTGGGCGAGGTTGGCGCCCTCGACGCCGGTGTAGTGGCGCACGGCGGTCGGCTGGGCGGTGATCCCGGGGAAGTCCTCGCGGCGCTCCATTATCTGCATCGCCTGCTGGGTGGTCGCCTCCTTGGTGACCGGGATCGGCTGGTAGGGCGAGCCGTTCCAGCACGGCTGCGGGGTCTTGGCGTCGCAGAGCCGGACCTTCTCCTGGACGTCCTTGGCGGGCATCCCGAGCACCTCGGCGAGCCGGGTCAGCACCGCCTTGCCGCCGTCCTTCTGCTGGAGCAGCGAGGTGCGGCTGACCGAGACGACCAGCTTGGTCTCGTTGCCGGCGAGGATGCGGCCGGAGGCGTCCAGGATCTCGCCGCGCACGGCCGGTTCGACGACCTCGCGGATGTGGTTGCCGGTCGCCTTGGCGGTGTAGACGCTGGCGTTGCGGATCTGCAGGTACCACAGCCGCCCGCCGAGGGTGGCGAGCAGCGAGAGCACCAGGATCTGCAGCACCACCAGACGGATCGTCACCCGCCGGGTACGGCCGGTCTCGGGGATGTTGCTCACGTCTCGTGCGCTCCAAAACAGAACAAGGGCGGGCGGGCTGGTCGGGGCGGGACGGGGGCTACGGGCGCTTCCCTGCGCCGAGCAGGCGCTTCTTCCGGTAGGACCCGCCGGTCGCGGCGTCGCGGGTGGTGCGGTAGCGGGCCAGGCTGCCGAGCCCGGGGCCGCCCTCGTCGTCCTCGGCGACGGACAGCGGGTCCTTGCCGAAGCGGCGGGCGACCAGCATCACGGCGGGCACCACGAAGGGGGCGAGCAGCAGGTCGTAGAGCAGGGCGGTGAACACCAGCTGGCCGAGCCCGACGTGCCGGGCGGCGGTGTCGCCGACCAGCGCGCCGACCATCGCGTACAGCAGGGTGGAGGCGATCGCGGCGCCCGCCACCACCAGCAGCGCGCCGGCGACCGAGCGCTGCCGGCCGTGCTCGGGGCGCAGCAGCCCGGCGGCGTAGCCCATCAGGCAGAGCACCAGCGCGTAGCGGCCGATGGCGTGGTCGGAGGGCGGGGCGAGGTCGGCGAGCAGGCCGGCCGCGAAGCCGACCAGGCAGCCGCCGGTGGGCCCGTAGACCAGGGCGAGGCCGACAACCACGAGCAGCAGTATGTCGGGGGTGGCCCCGGGCAGTTGCAGCCGGCCGAAGACGCTGACCTGGAGCAGCAGGCCGAGCAGGATCAGCGCGGCGGAGACGGGGATGCGGGCGAGGCGCATGGCTCAGTTCCCCCCAGTGGGCTTGGCGGGCGGGACGGCGGCCGGGGCGGCGGGGACGACGGGGACGGCCGGCCCGGCGGGCGCCGCCGGGGCGGCCTGGCCCTGGGCGGCCGGTGCGGGGGCGGGCGGCAGGACCGCGTCGCGCGGGTCGGTGCGCGGCGGGACGACGACCACGCCGACCAGGTCGAGCCGGGTGAACTGGACGAAGGGCTCGACCAGGATCGTCTTGGTGAGCTGCCCGGGGTTGGCCTCGACCTGGACGACCTTGCCGACCGGGACGCCGGGGACGAACGGGCGGCCGCTCTGCGAGCCGAAGGTGACCAGCCGGTCGCCCTCCTTGACCTGGGCCTTGCCGTTGAGCAGGGAGACCTTCATGGCGCTGGTGCCGCCGCCGGCGGCGAAGCCGATCTCGCCGGTGCCCTCCAGCCGGGTGCCGGCGGTGAAGCCGGGGTCGGAGGCGAGCAGCACGGTGGCGGTGGTCGGGGCGACGGTGGTGATCCGGCCGACCAGGCCCTGGCCGTTGATGACGGTCATGTCGCGGGTGAGGCCGTCGTCGCTGCCGGCGTCGATGGTGATGGTCCAGGAGAAGCCCTGGGCCGGACCGATCGCGATGGTCTGTGCGGCCTTGACGGTGTATCCGCCGGCGCCGGCGGTGCGCAGCAGGTCGTCGAGCTGCTTGGTGCGCCCGCCGGCCATGTCAGAGGAGGCGAGCTTCTGCCGCAGTTCGGTGTTCTCGCGGGCGAGCTGGTCGGTGCGCCCGTTGTGCGAGGCGGCGTCGCGGAAGGCCCGGACGGTGTCGGCGACCGGGTCGACGGCGGTGGCGGCGCCGCGTTCGACCGGGCCGAGGACGGCGGCGGCCGCGCGCCGGGCGCCGCCGAGCGGGGAGCTCTCACCGCCCTTGATGTCCACGGTGATCAGTGCGAAGGCGACGGCCACCAGCAGGATGAGCAGCAGCCGGCTCTCTCGTGTGTCCCTCACGGTGCTGGTACTGCCCCTTCGTACCCCTGGCCGCCGACCCGGGCTGTGGACCCGGGCCAGGGCCCGCCAGTTCGGCTGGTCTGTCGGTTCGGCTGGTCTGTCGGTTCTGCTGGTCTGTCGGTTCTGCTAACGGCGCGGTGCCGCGTCGAGTACCTGCTGGAGCGCCTCGAACTCCTCGACGCACTTGCCGGAGCCGAGTGCGACGGAGTCCAGCGGGTTCTCCGCGATGTGGATCGGCATGCCGGTCTCCCGGCGCAGCCGCTCGTCCATGCCCCGGAGGAGGGCGCCGCCGCCGGTGAGCACGATGCCCCGGTCCATGACGTCGCCGGCGAGCTCGGGCGGGCACTGGTCGAGGGTGGTCTTGACCGCGTCGATGATCGAGTTGACCGGCTCGTCGATGGCCTCGCGGACCTCGGCGGCGGAGATGACGACGGTCTTGGGCAGGCCGCTGACCAGGTCGCGGCCGCGGATCTCGGCGTGCTCGTCCTTCTCGCCCTCCAGGCCGAAGGCGGAGCCGATGCTCATCTTGATCTGTTCGGCGCTGCGCTCGCCGAGGAGCAGCGAGTACTCCTTCTTGATGTGCTGGACGATGGCGTTGTCCAGCTCGTCGCCGGCGACCCGGATGGACTGCGCGGTGACGATGCCGCCGAGCGAGATGACGGCGACCTCGGTGGTGCCGCCGCCGATGTCGACGACCATGTTGCCGGTGGGCTCGTGGACGGGCAGCCCGGCGCCGATGGCCGCGGCCATCGGCTCCTCGATGATGTGCACCTGGCGGCAGCCGGCCTGCAGGGAGGCCTCGATGACGGCGCGCCGCTCGACGCCGGTGATGCCGGAGGGGACGCAGACGACGACCCGGGGGCGGGCGAGGAAGCGGCGGCGGTGCACCTTGAGGATGAAGTAGCGCAGCATCCGCTCGGTGATCTCGAAGTCGGCGATCACGCCGTCCTTGAGCGGGCGGATGGCGACGATGTTGCCGGGGGTGCGGCCGATCATCTTCTTGGCCTCGGAGCCGACGGCGAGGATGCCCCCGGTGTTGGTGTTGACCGCGACCACGGACGGCTCGTTGAGGACGATGCCCTTGCCCCTGACGTACACCAGCGTATTGGCAGTTCCGAGGTCGATCGCCAAGTCGCGGCCGATGAACGACAGGTTGCTCGCCATGGGGTGGGGTGCCTTTCCCGGGCTCGGAGTCTTGTGGGGTTGACGGTGTGCGCGCCCACATGTGGGCGGCGACCAGCTGAGCTGCCTTACCGGGCCCTTGAGTCGCGTCCATCGTAGTCACGCCGGTCGGCACGGACGTCGACGTGGGGCATACCGTCCATTGTCCGGGGCGTGATCGCTTCTCCGGGCATTGGGACGCCGTGTCGGAGGGCCTGGTTCCCTATTTCCCGATAAGAATGCCCCGGCCGGGCCAATAGTCCCGACCGGGGCCTTCCGAAGGTCCCTCTGCTCGTCGCCGCGCCCGGCCGGGTCAGGCGTGGGCGGGGAAGAAGATCTTGATCTCGCGCTCGGCGGACTCGACCGAGTCGGAGGCGTGGATGAGGTTCTCGCGGGTGATCGTCGCGTAGTCGCCGCGGATGGTGCCGGCCCCGGCCTCCAGCGGGTTGGTGGCGCCGGCCAGCATGCGGATGCCGGCGATGGCCTCCTCGCCCTCGACGATCAGGGCGATGGACGGGCCGGAGGTCATGAACTCCAGCAGCGGCTCGTAGAACGGGCGGCCGACGTGCTCCGCGTAGTGCTGCTCCAGCGTCGCCCGGTCGAAGGTGCGCAGCTCGGCGGCGGCGAGCCGCCAGCCGGCCTTGCGCTCGATGCGGCTGATGATCTCGCCGGCCAGGCCGCGCTTGACGGCGTCGGGCTTGAGCAGGACGAGAGTGCGCTGGGACACGGGGCGTCTCCTGGAGGAATGGGATGCGGCGCGCACGCGGATCGCGCGGATCCGCGTGCGCCGTGCGACTACCGCAGAGGCTACCTTGCGTGAGCGAACGCCCCGGACCCGGTCCGGGGCCGCCTCAGGCCGTCGCGGCGGCGGCCCGGGCGGCCTTGATCCCGTCGATCTTGCGGCCGTAGTGCACCGAGCACCACCACAGGCCGGCGAAGACCGCGCCGAGCCCGAACATGGTCGGCACGACGAAGCCGCTGGCGATCAGCGCGAGCTGCAGGGCCCAGCCGACGGCCACCGCGCCGGGGCGGGTGATCATGCCGCAGAGCAGGAGGCACAGCGCCATGGCGATGCCGCTGACGATCCACAGCGCGGCGCTGGACACGTCGGAGAGCTGCATCGCGACCAGGGCCGCGAAGAGCACCACGAAGGCCTCGCCGATCAGCGTCGAGGAGCAGAGCGTCCTCATCGTCACTTCCTCCCGAGCAGCAGGCGGGCCTCGCCCACGGTGATGACCGAACCGGTGACCAGCACCCCGGCGCCGCCGAGGTCGCCCTCCTCCTCGGCCAGGGTGACGGCGGCGGCGATGGCGTCGTCGAGCCGGGGCTCGACCTGGACGCGCTCCTCGCCGAAGATCTCGACCGCGAGCGCGGCCAGCTCGTCCACGTCCATCGCGCGGTGGGTGGAGTTCTGGGTGATGACGACCTCGGCGAGGACCGGCTCGAAGGCCTCCAGCAGGCCCGCCACGTCCTTGTCGCCGCTGGTGCCGATGACGCCGACGAGGCGGGTGAAGCCGAAGGACTCGGTGAGCGCGGCGACGGTGGCCCGGGCGCCGTGCGGGTTGTGGGCGGCGTCCAGGAGGATGGTGGGGCTGCGCCGGACGACCTCCAGCCGGCCCGGGGAGCTGACGCCGGAGAACGCCTGGCGGACCTTGTCGGTGTCGAGCTGCCCGCCGCGGGCGCCGCCGACGCCGAAGAACGCCTCGACGGCGGCCAGCGCGAGGGCCGCGTTCTGCGCCTGGTGCTCGCCGTGCAGCGGCAGGAAGAGGTCCTCGTACTCCTCGCCGCCGAGCCCGCGCAGGGTCACCAGCTGGCCGCCGACCGCGAGTTCGCGGCGGATGACGCCGAACTCCATGCCCTCGCGGGCGACCGTGGCGTCGACCTCGACGGCGTGCCGCAGGATGGTCTGGGCGGCGTCGAGCTGCTGCTGGGCGACGACGGCGACGGCGCCGGACTTGATGATCCCGGACTTCTCGACGGCGATCTCGCCGGTGGTCCCCCCCAGCTTGTCGGTGTGGTCCAGGCCGATCGGGGTGATCACGGCGACGGCGGCGTCGATGACGTTGGTGGCGTCCCAGGAGCCGCCCATGCCGACCTCGACCACGGCGACGTCCACCGGCGCGTCGGCGAAGGCCGCGTAGGCCATGCCGGTGAGCACCTCGAAGAAGGACATCGCGACCGGCTCGCGCTCGTCGACCATCCGCACGTAGGGCTCGATGTCGCGGTAGACCTCGACGAACCGCTCGGGGGTGATCGGGGCGCCGTCCAGGGTGATCCGCTCGGTGACGCTCTCCACGTGCGGGCTGGTGTAGCGGCCGGTGCGCAGCTCGAAGGCGCTGAACAGCTGCTCGATCATCCGGGCGGTGGAGGTCTTGCCGTTGGTGCCGGTGATGTGGATGGAGGGGAAGGACCGCTGGGGCTGGCCCAGGATGTCCATCAGGGCCTCGATCCGGTCGAGCGAGGGCTCCAGCTTGTTCTCCGGCCAGCGCTCGGAGAGTTCCACCTCGACGTCGCGCAGGGCGTCGCCGGTGCCGCCGTCGGCGGGGCGGAGGGTGTACGGGTTCGGGTCGGCCTTGTCGCTCACGACCACAGTCTACGGAGCGGGGCCCGGCCTTCCTCACGGGGTGAGAACCACCACTTTGCCCAGGTTGGTCAGTTTCCTCTGTTTACTATCGATTTAGCGACATCAAACCGCGATGAAGCATTGATTCGCATCCCAAGGAGATAAATCACCTTCGATCATGAGGAGCGCCACGCCATGCCCGACGCCCTGCGCCAGTTCGTGGAGACACGCAGCGAGGGCTTCCTCCAGCTCGGCGGGCTGATCTCGCTGGCCCTGGTCTGCTACATGGTCCTGGTCTTCGGCCGCTTCCTGGTCTACTGGGCCGGCTCCCGGCACGCCTTCCGGCACAGCGGCCCGGCCGCGCCCGGCGACCCCGCCGCCTTCCAGTGGCACCTGATGATCCCCTGCCGGGACGAGGAGGCGGTGGTCACCCAGACCCTCGCGGGCCTGCGCACCGCCGCCCCCGCCGCCCACCTGTGGGTGATCGACGACGACAGCGACGACGCCACCCGCGCGCTGGTGCTCGCCGCCGCCGGGCGCGACGCGCGCGTCCACCTGGTGCAGCGCCGCCGCCCGCACGCCCGGATCGGCAAGGGCGCCGCCCTCAACGCCGCCTACCGGGAGATCTCCGCCTGGCTGCCGCCCGGCACCGACCGCTCCCGGGTCGTCCTCGGCGTGGTCGACGCCGACGGGCAGCTCGACCCCGGCACCCTCGAACAGGTCTGCAACGACCGCGCGATGGGCCGCCCCGACACCGGCGCCGTGCAGATCGGCGTGCGGATGCGCAACGCCGAGGACGAGCGGCCGCTGCCCGGCCGCGGCCGCGCCGCCAACGCCATGGCCCGCGCCCTGGTCCGGATGCAGGACGTCGAGTTCCAGGCCAACAACGCCGGCATGCAGCTGCTGCGCCGCCGTACCGGCAGCGTCGGCCTCGGCGGCAACGGCCAGTTCGTGCGGCTCACCGCCCTGGACTCGCTCACCGCCGAGGAGGGCCGCGACGGCCGCCCCTGGCCCGAGCGCGCCCTGCTGGAGGACTACGAGTCCGGCCTGGAGCTGCGGCTGGCCGGCTGGCGGCTCACCCACGTCACCGAGGCCGACGTCTCCCAGGAGGCCCTGGTCTCCTGGCGGCGCTTCCTCACCCAGCGCACCCGCTGGGCCCAGGGCAACATGCAGTGCCTGCGCTTCACCGGCCGGGTGCTGCGCTCGCGGCACTACCGGCCCGCCGGCAAGGCCGAGGTGCTCTACACCTTCCTCCAGCCGGTGGTCTGCGTGCTGCTGGTCGTCCTCACCCCGCTGTCGCTCGCGATCACCGGGGCCGGGCTCGCGCTCTTCCCCGAGGAGACCGCCGACTTCCAGCTGCGGTACGGACCGTGGATGGTGCTCGCCTTCGTGCTCGCCACCCTGCCGATGGTCTTCTGGGGCCCGGCCTACCGCCGGCTCGTCCACCCCGAGCGGCGCCGGGTCACCGGCCTGCTCTGGGGCGTCCTGGTCTGGCTCTACGCCTACCACCTGTTCGTGGTCGCCACCCGGGCCGCCGTCCGCCTGCTGCTCGGCCGCAACGGCTGGGCCAAGACCCGCCGCAACGCCGAGAAGGTCGCCCTCGGCGCCCCCACCGCGCTCGAATCCTGAGCCGCCCGCCGACCGACCCGCCGCACCCCGACCCCGGAGCCGTCCCGCCATGACCGCGTGCCCGACCCCGAAGCCCGCCCCCCGCCGCCCGCTCGCCCCCGGCAGCGTCGCCGTCGTCCTCGGCACCCGCCCCGAGCTGGTCAAGCTCGCCCCGCTGATCCACGAGCTCGGCCCCGCCACCCGCCTGGTCCACACCGGCCAGCACTGGGACGAGGCGATGTCCGGCCGCTTCCTGCGCGACCTCGGCCTGCCCCGCCCCGAACTGCTCACCGGCGTCGGCGGCCGCCCGCGGGCCGGCCAGATCGCCCGCTCGCTCGGCCAGCTCGACGCCGCCTTCGCCGAGGACCGCCCGGCCGCCGTCGTCGTCCAGGGCGACACCAACGCCACCCTGGCCGGCGCGCTCGCCGCCAACGCCCGGGACATCCCGCTGGTGCACGTCGAGGCCGGGCTGCGCAGCTTCGACCGGGCGATGCCCGAGGAGCACAACCGGGTGATGGTCGACCACATCGCCGACCTGCTGTGCGCGGCCACCCCCGGCAACGCCGCCAACCTGCGCGCCGAGTCCCTCGCCGAGGAGCGGATCGCGCTCACCGGCAACACCGTCGTCGAGGTGGTCCGCGGCTCGCTGCCGCACGCCGCGGCGCGGGCCCACCTGCTCGACCGGCACGGGCTCACCGCGGACGGCTACGTGCTGGCCACCGTGCACCGGCCGGAGAACACCGACACCGCCGAGGCGCTCGGCGCCGTCCTCGCCGAACTCGACCGCATCGCCCGGGCCGGCACCCCGGTGCTGTTCCCGATGCACCCGCGCACCCGGGCCGCCGTCGAGCGGTTCGGCCTGGACGGCCTGCTGGAGCGGCTCGCGGTGACCGGGCCGGTCGGCTACGCCGACTTCCTGGGCCTGGCCCGGCACGCCGCGCTGCTGGTCTCCGACTCCGGCGGGGTGCAGGAGGAGTGCACCGTGCTCGGCCGGCCGCTGCTGGTCGTGCGCCGCTCCACCGAGCGGCCCGAGGCCGTCGAGGCCGGGTTCGCCGCGCTGGTGGCGCCCGGCGCCGAACTCGGCGCGCACGCCCGGACCTGGCTGGCCGACACCCCCGAGCGGCTCGCCCGGCTCGCGGCCGCCCCGAGCCCCTACGGCGACGGCCTGGCCTCCGCCCGGATCGCCGCCCTGACCGCACGGCTGGTCGAGGAGCCCGCCGCACCGCTCCTGGCCGCCTGAACCGCACCCGCCGCCGGGCCCCCTCGCCCGGGGCCCTCTTGACAGCGGAATTGGTCTACTCCACCTTGTGAAGGCAAGTCTCCTCCCCCGACAGGGACTTGCGTTGTCGGTAGCTCCCGCACGCGTACCCATCGACATCCGGACGGCTCTCCCCCACAGGAGCCGCCCGCCTCCCCCACAGGAGATGGAGCCATGCCACCTGCCCGACAGCGGCGCCCGCGCGCCGTCCACTCGATGCTCGCCGGCGCCAGCGCCGTCGCCATCGGCCTGAGCGGTCTCGTCCTCGCCGGCGGCACCGGCGCCCACGCCGCCGCCGACGTCGAACTGATCACCAACGGCGGTTTCGAGGACGCCAACCGCCTCGGCGGCTGGACCTGTACGGCCGGCGCCCCGGAGACCGGCACGGTGCACTCCGGCACCGGCGCGCTGCGCTCCACCCCGGCCGGCGCCGACACCGGCGAGTGCACCCAGACCGTCGCGGTCAAGCCGTCCTCGACCTACACCCTGAGCAGCTGGGTCCAGGGCTCGTACGTCTACCTCGGCGCCCGCGGCACCGGCGGCACCGACCCGAGCACCTGGACGCCCGGCGCCAGCGCCTGGTCCAAGCTCAGCACCACCTTCACCACCGGCGCCGGCACCACCAGCGTCACCGTCTACCTGCACGGCTGGTACGGGCAGCCGGCCTTCCTGGCCGACGACGTGTCGCTGCTCGGCCCGGGCGACCCCAAGCCCTCCCCCACCGCGACCACCCCGACGCCGACCGACCCCGGCAGCCCCACGCCCACCGACACCACCACGCCCTCCCCCACCGCCACCACGCCCCGGCCTCCGTCCAAGCACCTGCTGACCGGCTACTGGCAGAACTTCGACAACGGCGCCACCCTGCAGCGGATCAGCGACGTCCCGGCCGCGTACGACATCATCGCGGTCTCCTTCGCCGACGCCACCAGCACGCCCGGGGGCCTGAGCTTCACCCTGGACCCGACGCTCTCCTCCCGGCTCGGCGGCTACACCGAGGCCCAGTTCAAGGCCGACATCGCGGCCAGGAAGGCGGCCGGCAAGAAGGTGGTCCTCTCGGTCGGCGGCGAGAAGGGCACCGTCTCCGTCAACAGCTCCACCTCGGCCGCCAACTTCGCCAACACCGCCTGGTCCCTGATGCAGACCTACGGCTTCGACGGCGTGGACATCGACCTGGAGAACGGCATCAACTCCACCTACATGGGCCAGGCCCTGCACACGCTGGCCGCCAGGGCCGGCTCCGGCTTCACGCTCACCATGGCGCCGCAGACCATCGACATGCAGTCCACCGGCATGGAGTACTTCAAGCTGGCGCTGAACGTGAAGGACATCCTCACCATCGTCAACACGCAGTACTACAACTCCGGCGCCATGCTGGGCTGCGACGGCCAGGTCTACTCCCAGGGGACCGTCAACTTCCTCACGGGGCTCGCCTGCATCCAGCTCAAGGGCGGGCTGCGGCCCGACCAGGTGGGCCTCGGCGTCCCGGCCTCCACCAGCGCGGCCGGCGGCGGCTACGTCGCGCCGAGCGTGGTCAACAACGCGCTGGACTGCCTGGCCGCCGGCACCAACTGCGGCAGCTTCAAGCCCGACACCAAGTGGCCCGGGATCGGCGGGGCGATGACCTGGTCGACCAACTGGGACGCCAAGGCGGGCGGCGGCATCGCCTCCACCGTCGGCTCGCACCTGCACGCGATGCCGTAACCGGCGCGCGCGGTGCCGCGGGCCCGGGCGGGGTCAGACCCCCGCCCGGGCCTCCGGCACCGCCGCGGGCGCGCCGCCGTGCCGGCGGCGCAGCTCGGCGGTGATCTCGGCGAGCTCGCCCTCCGGCAGCAGCGGCAGCATCATCGCCACCCCCTGGAGCAGGCCGCCGAGCAGGAAGGTGGTGTCGGGGGTGGCCGCGACCAGGCCGCGGACCTCGGCCACCGAGCCCTCCGCGACCGCCTCGATCAGCCGGGCCGCGTCCACGCCCTCCTCGTCGACGTGGACCGCGCCGGTGTCGCGCGGGGCCCGCCGGGCCAGCGCCCGCAGCACCCGGTCGCCGACCTCGGGGGCGTAGGCCTTGCGGACCGCCTCGGCGGCGATCCAGGCGAGCAGCGTGGTCACCTCGCGCTCGACGTGCTCCTCGAGCAGCCGGTCCAGCGCGTGGTCGAACGCGAGCTGGTTTCCGTGCCGGAAGGCGAGCAGCAGGGTCGCCGCCCGCCCCTTGGCCTCCTCGACCGCCTCGGCAGGCAGTTCGTCGACCAGTTCCTCGGTCACCATCACGCCCATGCCCTCCCGTCGCTCCTCGCTGTCCGGAACTCGAAGCACACCGTACACAGTCGACCTGGAAACTTACGCGAGCGCGCGCGGGCAAGACCGGAATGAATTCGGGCGGAATAGGTCCTCACCCGGTCCGGGATGAATATTCGCCGGAAGGGAGCAACGGATTGGGCTATTGGGGCCGCCCGATTTTCCGACCTCCGGAAAAACGGAGGAGCCGCACCCCGCGTGGCGGGGTGCGGCTCCGGGCAACCGTCGGCGCGTCAGCCCTGCGGCAGCGCCGCGAGCTGGGCGGTGATCCGGGCGATGTCGGCCTCGGCGGCCCCCTGGCGGCCCCGGATCTTGGCGACCACGTCGTCCGGCGCCTTGGCCAGGAAGGCCTCGTTGCCGAGCTTGGCGCCGCACTGCGCCTTCTCCTTCTCGGCCGCCGCGAGGTCCTTGGCCAGACGCTTGCGCTCCGCCGCGACATCGATCGTGCCGGACAGGTCCAGCGCCACGGTGGCACCGGCGACCGGCAGCGAGGCGGTGGCCGCGAAGCCCTCCTCCGGCACGGTCAGCCGCAGCAGCGAGCGGATCGCGTCCTCGTGGACGGCGAGCACGGTGCCCGCCAGCTCCAGGCGCGCCGGGACCTTCTGGGCCGGCTGCAGGCCCTGGTCCGAGCGGAACCGGCGGACCTCGGTGACCACCTGCTGCACCGTGGCGACCTCGGCCTCGGCGCCCGCGTCCCGCAAGCCGCTGTCCTTCGGCCAGGCGGCGACCACCACCGACTCGGCCCCGGTCAGCGTCGTCCACAGCGCCTCGGTGACGAACGGCACCACCGGGTGGAGCAGCCGCAGGGTGACGTCCAGGACCTCGCCCAGCACCCGGCGGGAGGCCTCGGCCGGCGCGCCGCCCTTGGCCAGGGTGGTCTTGGAGAGCTCGACGTACCAGTCGAACACCTCGTCCCACGCGAAGTGGTAGAGCGCGTCCGCGGCCTTGGCGAACTCGTAGTCGTCGTACAGCGCGTCGACCTCGGCCACGGTCGCGTTCAGCCGCGACAGGATCCAGCGGTCCACCGCGGTCAGCTGCTCCGGGGCGGGCAGCGGACCCTCGACGGTCGCGCCGTTCATCAGCGCGAAGCGGGTCGCGTTCCAGATCTTGTTGCAGAAGTTCCGCGAGCCCTTGACCCAGTCCTCGCCGATCGGCACGTCGGCCCCCGGGTTGGCGCCGCGGGCCAGGGTGAAGCGGACGGCGTCGGCGCCGTAGGCGTCCATCCAGTCCAGCGGGTCCACGGCGGTGCCCGAGGACTTCGACATCTTCTTGCCGAACTCGTCACGGACCAGGCCGGTCAGGGCGACCGTCTTGAACGGCGCCTGGCCGTCCATCGCGTACAGGCCGAACATCATCATCCGGGCGACCCAGAAGAAGATGATGTCGTGGCCGGTGACCAGGACGTCGGTCGGGTAGAACTTCTCCAGGTCCGGGGTCTTCTCCGGCCAGCCCAGCGTGGAGAACGGCCACAGGCCGGAGGAGAACCAGGTGTCCAGGACGTCCGGGTCCTGGTGCCAGCCCTCGCCCGTCGGCGGCTGCTCGTCCGGTCCGACGCAGACGACCTCGCCCTCGGGGCCGTACCAGACCGGGATCCGGTGGCCCCACCACAGCTGGCGCGAGATGCACCAGTCGTACATGTTGTCGACCCAGTCGAAGTAGCGGCGCTCCAGCTCCTTCGGGTGGATCTCCACCTTGCCGTCGCGGACCGCGGCGCCGGCCGCCTCGGCCAGCGGCTCGACCTTGACCCACCACTGCAGCGACAGCCGCGGCTCGACCACCGTGTGGCAGCGCGAGCAGTGGCCGACGGCGTGCATGTACGGGCGCTTCTCGGCGACGATCCGGCCCTGCTCGCGCAGCGCGCCGACGACGGCCGAGCGGGCCTCCAGCCGGTCCAGGCCGAGGAACGGGCCGTGCACGGTGATCGCGCCGCGCTCGTCCATGATGCTCAGGTTCGGCAGGTCGTGGCGCTGGCCGATGGCGAAGTCGTTGGGGTCGTGCGCCGGGGTCACCTTGACGGCGCCGGTGCCGAACTCCGGGTCGACGTGCTCGTCCGCGACCACCGGGATCTCACGGTCGGTCAGCGGCAGCTTGACGGTCCGGCCGACCAGGTGCCGGTAGCGCTCGTCGTCCGGGTGGACGGCCACCGCGGTGTCGCCCAGCATCGTCTCGGCCCGGGTGGTGGCGACGACGAGCGAGTCCTCGCCGTCCCCGTAGCGGATCGAGACCAGCTCGCCCGGGACCTCCTCGTGCTCCACCTCGATGTCGGACAGCGCGGTGAGGCAGCGCGGGCACCAGTTGATGATGCGCTCGGCGCGGTAGATCAGGCCGTCGTCGAAGAGCCGCTTGAAGATGGTCTGGACGGCCTGCGACAGGCCCTCGTCCATGGTGAAGCGCTCGCGCGACCAGTCGACGCCGTCGCCGAGGCGGCGCATCTGGCCGAGGATCTTCCCGCCGTAGTTCTCCTTCCACTCCCAGACCTTCTCGACGAAGGCCTCGCGGCCCAGGTCGTGGCGGGAGAGGCCGGACTCGGCGAGCTGCTGCTCGACCTTGTTCTGGGTGGCGATGCCCGCGTGGTCCATCCCGGGCAGCCAGAGTGCCTCGAAGCCCTGCATGCGCTTGCGGCGGGTCAGCGCGTCCATCAGCGTGTGCTGGAACGCGTGGCCCAGGTGCAGCGCACCGGTGACGTTCGGCGGGGGGATGACGATCGTGTACGGCGGCTTGTCGCTCGTGGCGTCGGCGGTGAAGTAACCGCGCTCTACCCAGCGCTCGTACAGCTCGCCCTCTACGTCCGCCGGAGCGAAGGTCGTCGGGAGGGTGGCTGCTTCGTCCCCGGCGTGCGTGCTCACGGGGCGCTGGTTCGTGGTGTCGGTCACGACGGACAGTTTACGTAACCCGGGAACCGGGACACGAACCGCTTTCACCCCCCGGACAGCGGGACGTGCGGCCGCGTCCCGCCCGCGCCCCCGCGGCGGTATTCCCCGACCGGGTGACGGACCGGTGCGATAGCGTGCCGGACATTCGTCCGAGCCTTCGCACAAGCCCGGCACCACCGTCCCAGGAAGGGCCTCCGTGACCGAGCAGAACCCCTACGGCACCCCGCCGCCGCCCGGCGGGCAGCCCTACGGCGGGCAGCCGTACGGCGGCCCGCCCTACCCCGGCCCGCCCGCGCCGCCGCCGGGCCCGCCGCCCTACGGCGCCGTCCCCCCGCAGCCCGGCCCGCCGGGCCAGCCCCTGCCGCCCGGCTACGCCCCGTACGGCGCGTTCCCCGCCGCCCCGCCGCCGCGCCGCTCCCGGCGCACCCTCGGCATCCTGATCGGCGTGTTCGTGCTCGTGCTGGCCCTCATCGGCGGCGCGGTCGCGTACTTCGTCTTCGACGTCACCTCCAACGCCGGCACCGAGAAGATCGTCCTGCCGGCCTCGTTCAACGGCCTCACCAAGGACGAGAACAACGAGGTCGCGCGGCAGATGGAGGAGGCCATCACCTCCGAGCTCGGCAAGGGCGACGGCTCCTGGCACCCGACCGGCGTCAGCGCCGTCTACCAGGACTCCGCCGGGGAGCCGAAGCTCGTGGTGCTCGGCGGCTACGGCAAGGTGCTCGCCCCGAAGACCGAGCTCAACGCCATGTTCAAGGGCCTGCAGTCGGACGGCACCACGGTCAGCGACCGGCACCCGGTCGACCCGGGCCCCAAGGGCGGCAGCATGGACTGCGGCGTGGCCACCCAGGACGGCACCGACCTGGGCGTCTGCGCCTGGGCCGACTCCAGCAGCCTGGTCCTGACGATGGCCCCGCCGGCCGAGGGCCGCGGCCGCCCCGACCTCGACAAGCTCGCCGCGGACACCCGCGCCCTGCGCGCCGTCTCCGAGATCCCGAAGTAGCCGCACGCACGAGGGCCCCGGCACCGCCCGTCGGAGGCGGTACCGGGGCCCTCGTCGTGCCCGGGCGGGATCGTCAGGCGCTCTTCTCGCGCCGCTCCCGCTTGATCATGTCGCGCGGCACCAGGGTCGGGATGGCGTGCTTGGAGACGACGTCCCCGGTCACCACCACGCGGGCGACGTCCTGGCGTGAGGGGACCTCGTACATCACGGACATCAGCACCTCCTCCATGATGGCCCGCAGGCCGCGCGCGCCGGTGCCGCGCAGGATCGCCTGGTCGGCGATCGCCTCCAGCGCGTCCCGGGAGAACTCCAGCTCCACGCCGTCCAGTTCGAAGAGCTTGCGGTACTGCTTGACCAGCGCGTTCTTCGGCTCGGTGAGGATCTGCAGCAGCGCCTCGCGGTCCAGGTTGTGCACGCTGGTGATCACCGGGAGGCGGCCGATGAACTCCGGGATCATGCCGAACTTGACCAGGTCCTCCGGCATCACCTGACGGAAGTGGTCGCTGGCGTCCAGCTCCCGCTTGGAGCGGATGTTCGCGCCGAAGCCGATGCCCTTGGCGCCCGCCCGGCCCTCGATGATCCGCTCCAGGCCCGCGAACGCGCCGCCCACGATGAACAGCACGTTGGTGGTGTCGATCTGGATGAACTCCTGGTGCGGGTGCTTGCGCCCGCCCTGCGGCGGCACCGAGGCGGTGGTGCCCTCCAGGATCTTCAGCAGCGCCTGCTGCACGCCCTCGCCGGAGACGTCCCGGGTGATCGACGGGTTCTCGCTCTTGCGCGCGACCTTGTCGATCTCGTCGATGTAGATGATCCCGGTCTCGGCCTTCTTGACGTCGTAGTCGGCCGCCTGGATCAGCTTGAGCAGGATGTTCTCGACGTCCTCGCCGACGTACCCGGCCTCGGTGAGCGCGGTGGCGTCCGCGATCGCGAACGGCACGTTCAGCATCCGGGCCAGGGTCTGCGCCAGCAGCGTCTTGCCGGAGCCGGTCGGGCCGAGCAGCAGGATGTTGGACTTCGCCAGCTCGATGGCGTCCTCGCGGCCGTTGCCGCCGCTGCGGCCCGCCTCGCCGGCCTGGACCCGCTTGTAGTGGTTGTAGACGGCCACCGACAGGGCCTTCTTGGCGAGGTCCTGGCCGACCACGTACTGGTCCAGGAACTCGTAGATCTCACGGGGCTTCGGGAGCTCCTCGAAACGCACCTCGGAGGTCTCGGCGAGCTCCTCCTCGATGATCTCGTTGCACAGGTCGATGCACTCGTCGCAGATGTACACGCCTGGGCCGGCGATCAGCTTCTTCACCTGCTTCTGCGACTTGCCGCAGAACGAGCACTTGAGCAGGTCGCCACCGTCTCCGATGCGTGCCACGAGGTGCTTCCCCTTCGCCAGGGGCCCCGCGGGAGTTCCGGGGCCTGGTGCTGTGGACCGTCGACGCCGACGGCGATCGGTCTCGCTATCCGACGGTACTCTGCCGAGCCGCCGATTCCGCCCTCTTCGCCGGGTCTGCCCTACGCCCTGGGCGAATTGATACCGAACAGATGCCGTCGGAGCAGCCGCCGGTGCGCCGGGGGCGGGGCGCGCGAACCCGTCGCGCGCCCCGCCCCGGCACCCTCCCGCCCACGCGGGGGCCGGGAGGGTCGGTGCCGGCCTCAGGAGGTCAGCGAGGCCTTGCGGGTCGAGATGACCAGGTCGACCAGACCGTACTCGACGGCCTCCTCGGCCGTGAGGATCTTGTCGCGCTCGATGTCGTCGCGGACCTGCTCGACCGACTTGTTGGAGTGCTTGGACAGCATCTCCTCCAGCTGCTCGCGCATCCGGAAGATCTCCTTGGCCTGGATCTCCAGGTCGGAGACCTGGCCGCGGCCGGTCTCGGTGTACGGCTGGTGGATGAGGATGCGGGCGTTCGGCAGCGCCATCCGCTTGCCGGGGGTGCCGGCCGCCAGCAGCACGGCCGCCGCCGAGGCCGCCTGGCCCATGCAGACGGTGGTGATGTCCGGCTTGACGTACTGCATGGTGTCGTAGATCGCCGTCAGGGCCGTGAACGAGCCGCCGGGCGAGTTGATGTACATCTGGATCTCGCGGTCCGGGTCCATCGACTCCAGGCACAGCAGCTGCGCCATGATGTCGTTGGCCGACACGTCGTCCACCTGCGAGCCGAGGAAGATGATGCGCTCCTCGAACAGCTTGGCGTACGGGTCGTACTCACGGATGCCCTGCGAGGTGCGCTCGACGAAGCGCGGGACGATGTAGCGGCCCTCGGCCCGCATGTCCTCGACGCGGGCCTTGGCGGCCGACAGGCTGGGGATGTTCATGGGTGTTCTGGTCCTCCGGAGCGTTGTGGCTGTGGTCTCGTGGGCCCGGCCGGGGCTCAGGCGCCGGTGCCGCCGCCGCCGGGGACGTCCGCGGCGCTGTGCATGATCGCGTCGATCAGGCCGTACTCCAGGGCCTCCTCCGGGGTGAACCAGCGGTCGCGGTCGGAGTCCTGGGTGATCTGCTCGAAGGACTGGCCGCTGTGGAACGCGATCAGCTCGGACATCCGCTTCTTGGTGCGCAGCAGCTGCTCCGCCTGGATGCGGATGTCGGTGGCCGAGCCGCCGAGGCCGGCGGAGGGCTGGTGCATCAGGATGTTGGCGTTCGGCAGCGAGAAGCGCTTGCCCTTGGCGCCCGCGGTCAGCAGGAACTGGCCCATCGAGGCCGCCATGCCCATGGCGATGGTGACGACGTCGTTCTTGATGTACTGCATGGTGTCGTAGATCGCCATGCCGGCCGAGATGGAGCCGCCCGGGGAGTTGATGTAGAGGAAGATGTCCTTGTCCGGGTCCGCGGCCAGCAGCAGCAGCTGGGCGGTGATCTTGTTCGCGATGTCGTCGTCGACCTGCTGGCCGAGGAAGATGATCCGCTCGTTGAGCAGCCGGTTGTAGACCTGGTCGCCGAGGCCGCCCAGCACGTCACCAGCGGCGGCGTGCGGCGCCATCGGGCCGGGCATCTGCATCTGCGGGTACGTCACTTAGCCACCTGCTCAGTCGATTTGGACGGTCGCTCCACGGCCGTCACGATGTCGCACAGCTTCCGGGTATCACGTCGTGATTGTTGCTGTCCATGGACCCTAACGCGCAGGCCGGGCCGCTGAATCCCTCACGCAGAACTGTTCGCTGTGAGCGCAGGGTTCGCGCTCGCGGCGGGCCCCGGGCGGGGCCGGGGAACGGCGCGGGCCCGGACGCCGTACGGCGTCCGGGCCCGCGCTCACGCCTCAAGGCGAGGCGACCGCGGCGGTCAGGCCTCGGTCTTCTCCTCGGCCTCGGCCTCGGCGGCCGGGGCCTCGACGGTCTCGGCCGACTCGTCGGCCTCGTCGTCGTCGAAGTTGATCTCGTTGCCCTCGGTGTCGACGACCTTGGCGGCCTCGACCACGGTGGCCAGGGCCTTGCCGCGGGCGACCTCGCCGACCAGCAGCGGAACCTGGCCGCCCTGGACGACCTGCTGGGCGAACTGGTCCGGGGTCAGGCCCGAACCGGCGGCACGGCGGATGAGGTGCTCGGTCAGCTCCTCCTGGGAGACGTTGAGCTCCTCGTCCGCGACGATCTGGTCCAGGACGAACTGGGTCTTGATGCCCTTCTTCGCCTGCTCCTCGATCTCCGCGAGGTACTCCTCCTCCGACTTGCCCTGGGTCTCCAGGTAGCTCGCCAGGGTGAGGCCCATCGGCTCCAGCTGGTGGTGCTCGAGGTTGTGCTTGCGGGTCTCGACCTCGTCCTTGAGGAGCTTCTCCGGGAACTCGATCTCGACCAGGCCGAGCAGCGCGTCCAGCACCTTCTCCTGGGCCTGGGTGGCCTGGTCGTACTCCTTCATGCGCTCCAGGCGCTTGCGGGAGTCGGCCTTCAGGTCCTCCAGGCTGTCGAACTCGCTGGCCAGCTGGGCGAACTCGTCGTCCAGCTCGGGCAGCTCCTTCTCCTGGACGGCGGTGACCTTGACGCTGACCTCGGAGGTCTTGCCGGCCTGGGTGCCGCCCTTGAGCTCGGTGGTGAAGGTGGCGGTGCCACCCGCCTCCAGGCCCACGACGGCCTCGTCGATGCCGTCGATCAGACGGCCCGAGCCGATCTCGTAGCTGACGCCCGCGGCGGTGCCGTCCTCCGGCACCTCGCCGTCGACCTTGGCCTCCAGGTCGACGACCACGATGTCGCCTTCGGCGGCGGCGCGCTCGACGTCCTTGACCGAGGAGAAGCGCTCGCGCAGCTGCTCCAGGGACTTGGCGATGTCCTCGTCGGACACCGCGATCGGGTCGACGGTGACCTCGATGGTCGAGAAGTCCGGCAGGGCGATCTCCGGGCGGACGTCGACCTCGGCGGTGAACTTCAGGTCACCGCCGTCGGCGAGCTTCTCGACACCCTCGATGTTGGTGATGTCGGGCTGTCCGAGGACCTCGATCTTGCCCTCGTCGACGGCCTGCGTGTAGAAGCGCGGCAGGGCGTCGTTGACGGCCTCCTCCAGCACGGCACCACGGCCGAAGCGCTGGTCGATGACCCGGTTCGGGATCTTGCCCTTGCGGAAGCCCGGGACCGAGACCTGCTGGTTGATCTTCTTGTACGCCGCGTCGAGGCTGGGCTTGAGCTCCTCGAAGGGCACCTCGACGGTGAGTCGAACCCGGGTCGGGTTCAGAGTCTCGACGGCGCTCTTCACGGTTAGGTCTCCTAGGGGCTTGCGGTCAGGGTTGCCTGCGCCCTCCCCGGACGCCGGCCGGGGCCGGTTTCCAGCGGGTCGGGCGAGACGGGCGATGGGCGGTTGGAGCTGCATCTCCCGTGGGGGGTGGACGGTGAGCGTGACTCCTCGCCCTCGTGCGGTCGACCTGGGTTGACGCCACAGGGACTACCGCCAGCGCCCCATCCTACCGGTACCACGAAAGGCGGACGCCAGGACGCCGCCGTCCGGGCTCCTCAGGCCCCTCCGGCGGCCTTGCGGGCCGGTTCGGGCGCACTCGCCGCGAGGGCGACGGGCCGCGGGCCGTCCGCCCCCGCGCCCGGCCCGGCGTCCGGCCCCGTACCGCCGGAAACCGGCGCCGGGCGCATGGTCGTGGCGGCGTCGCCGTCCCGCACCCGCAGCGCGATCACGGCCGCCAGCAGGGCCAGCCCGGCCGCGGTCAGGAAGGCCGCGCGGTAGGCCGTGAGGTTCGCCACGGGCGTACCCGAGGCGTCCGCGGCGAGGGGCCCGACGGCGGTCAGCACGGTGCCGAGCACGGCCACGCCGAGCGCCGAGCCGAGCTGGCGCTGGGCGTTGTAGAGGGTGGAGGCGGCGCCGGTGGAGGCGGCCGGGACAGTCGCGAAGGCGGCGGTCTGGCTCGGCATGAAGACGTGCGACATCGCGTAGCCGGTCAGGAAGAGCAGCCCGCGCACGGCCCAGAGGTTGCTCTGCGGCCCGATCGTGGCCATCAGCGCCAGGCAGCAGGCCACCACGGCGGACCCGGCGGCGAGCATCCGGCGCGGGCCGATCCGCGGGTAGAGCCGGGCCGACACCTGGGAGGCGAGCATCACGCCGAGCGCCTCGGGGAACACCATCAGCCCGCTGTGCAGGGCGTCCATGCCGAGCGCGTCCTGCATCAGCAGCGGGAAGAGGTAGAGCATGCCGAGGAAGGCCGCGCCGGAGAACAGCGAGAGCAGGTTGACGGTGCCGAAGATCCGGTCGCAAAAGAGCCGCAGGTCGAGCATCGGCTCGGGGCGGCGCAGCTCGACCGCGACCAGGGCCGCGAGGGCGAGCAGGCCGGCGAGCGCCGGGGCGAGGATCCGCGCGCTCCCCCAGCCCTGGGAGGCGCCCTCGGAGAGCGCGTACATGGTGCCGCCGAAGGCGACGGCGGCGAGCAGGAAGCCCGCCAGGTCGAACCGCCCGGCCCGCTCGACGCGGTAGTCGGGCAGGAAGAACAGGCCGAAGAGCAGCCCCGCGACGCCCACCGGCACGTTGACGATAAAGACCCAGTGCCAGGACCAGCTGTCCACCAGCCAGCCGCCGAGCACCGGCCCGCTGGCCGGGGCGACGGCGGTGGGCAGCATCAGCACCCGGGTGGCCCGCATCCGCTCCTCCTGCGGGAAGGCGCGGAACAGCATGGTCATCCCGACCGGGGTGAGCAGGCCGCCGGCCGCGCCCTGGAGGATCCGGTACAGGGTGAGCGAGGCCAGCGAGTCGGCCGTGCCGCAGAGCAGCGAGGCGGCGGTGAACAGGGCGAGCGCGTACAGGAAGACCCGCCGGGTGCCGAACCGGTCGCCGAGCCAGCCGGAGAGCGGGACGAAGACGGCCAGGCTCACCAGGTAGCCGACGTTGATCACCCCGACCCCCGCCGGGTCGGTGCCGAAGTCCCGGCCGATCGCGGGCAGGGCCACGTTGACGATCGTGCCGTCCATGATCGTCATGAACAGCGAGGCGACGAAGACGACGCCGACCGCGATCTTGGGATTCATCCGCGTCGGCCGGGTCGGGCTCGTCGCACTCATCGGGGGATCTCCAGGTTCGGTGAAAAATCAACCACTCACCATGCCCGACCCGCCCCGGAAACGACAACAGGGCCCCGCCCTGGACGAGACCCTGCGCACGGTCGGGGTGACCGGATTCGAACCGACGGCCTTCCGCTCCCAAAGCGGACGCGCTACCAAGCTGCGCCACACCCCGTGGTGCCGAGAGGAAGCGTACACGCCGGGCCCTGCCGGATCGGCGAGATATTCCGAGGCCCTCGCCGCGAATGGGGTGTGCACGCAGCCGACCGGACCAGGTACGCTGTTCCCGACCTTCCGTCCGGTGACGGCCGGGGGATCGCGCGGGCGTAGCTCAATGGTAGAGCCCTAGTCTTCCAAACTAGTCACGCGAGTTCGATTCTCGTCGCCCGCTCCGCAGGACGAACGGCCCCGAGGGATGCACCGCATCCCCGGGGCCGTTCGCGTTCCCGACGGCGGGTCAGCCGGCGGGTCGGCCGGCGGGTCGGCCGGCCCCGGAGGTCACAGGCCCAGCCGGGCGGCCCGGGCGGCGGCCCGCTCCAGCAGCCGGTGGACGTCGACCTGCCGGGTGGCGGGCCGGTCGTTGAACTCGTCCGGGGAGCGCACCGGGCGGCCGGTGGCGTGCAGCACCTCCATCAGCTGGACCCGGGCGGTGCGCACGGTGGCCGGGGTGCCGAACCCGTGGGCGAGCACCGCCGCCTGGGCCCCGAGCAGGCAGACCCGGCCGGCCGCGTCCCACATCGCCCCCTGCAGCCAGCCGTGCGCGGCGATGTAGCGGGAGGCGAGGTCGAGGTGTTCGGCGGCGGTGACCGGCACGGGCCGGGCGGGGCGGCGCAGCGCCCGGTCGAGCAGGGTGGCCCGGGGCAGCGGGTGGCCGGCGTGCCAGGGCCGCAGCACCGAGCCGTACCGGCCCACGGCGTAGGGCTCCGGGGCGCGCGCGGGGGCGGGCAGCGAGGCCAGGTACGCCTCGATCTCGGCGACCAGCCCGGAGGCGTCCGGGGTGAGCGGCGGGGTGGGCCGCGGTGCGGGCGGCGGGGTGGGCTTCGGGGCGGTGCGGGGCATGCGGGGCTCTCCAGGCGGTGCCGGCGGTTTCCGCTACCCAAAATGGTGTATTCCGGTCATTTCCGCGACCGGAGCGCTGCGGCCGTCGCGCCGGGGCCGCGTCGCGCGGCGGCGCCCGGGCGGTTTCCCGGGGGGCCTTCGGGCCGATAGCCTCGGCGGCGTTCGAGAGCAGTTCGATGGCCGATGGCGTTCGAGACGATTCGAAGCCGTGAGCGGAGGAGTCCCCGTGCGCCCGCAGGACCGACTGGCCGTCATTCAGCACTGCGTGGTCCGGGAGATGGCGCGGCTCGGGCAGGAGTTCACCGTCGACGGCGAGGTGGTGCGCGGCCCGGGGACGGTCGCGGTGGCCGTCCGGGAGCACCCCGGCGGCGAGGGCGCCGGGCACGTCGACCTCGGCTGGGCGCTGGAGCTCGGCCGGGCGGACGCGCCGGTGGTGTGGGACTGCTCCGCCGGGCTCGGCAAGACCGAGGAGGAGAAGCTCGACAACGCGGTGCGGATGTGGGCGACCACCACGGCGGCCGCGCTGGTCGAACTGCGGGAGGGCCGCGGCGCGCACGCCGACCACGCCGACCACCCCGAACTGCCCGGCTGGCACGCCGTCCAGGGGCCGGCGGCGGTCTTCGGGTTCGGCAACGAGCAGCTGGCGGCCTGGCTGGCCGGGAACCGGGTGGTGCCGGCCCTGGCGCCCGCGCTGCTGCCGGCGCTGAGCGGCCCGGGCGCGCGGCGCCCGCACGGGGTGAAGCTGTTCCTCGGCGGGCGGTCGGGGGACGACGTGGCCGAGGTCAGGGTCGACGGCGAGGTCGACGAGGCGGCGTCGGCGGCACTGCGCGCGCTGGACTGGCCGCGCGGCGAGCGGCTGTGCTGGGCGCGGCTGTTCGTCCTGCTGACGGCCCACGAGGAGCCGTCGGCGCCGGTGACCGCACCCGCCGGCGCCCTCGGCGTCGTGCCGGCCCGGCCGGCGGCCGTGGCGGCGGCGCGCCCGCGGGGCCTGTTCGCCCGGTGGCGGCAGGCGAGGCGCGCCGACCGGTGACGGGGCGCCGGCCGTGGCGGCCGGCGGTCCCGGGGTCAGCTGGTGATGTTGGAGATGGACTTGGCGATCTCGTTCAGGAAGTCCTGGATCGGCTGGGCGGCCGTGCTCTGGTTGAGCATGAAGCCGAACAGGGCGGCCAGGATGAAGTGCCCGGGCTTCAGCTGCTTCTGGCGGATGAAGATGAAGCAGATGATGCCGAACAGGACCAGCGCGGAGACGGAGAGTGCCACCCGGACTCACTTCCTCGTTTCATAGCGGGGCGCCACCGGCTGACGGCCCCTGCGAAGCCGGACCCCGGCCTGTCCGACGGTCCCGAGGCGGAACTGCGGATCGTCCGGCCCGTCGTGGCCGGAGGGTGGGCCGCCCGCTACGACCGCACGGTGTCCGTCGTGCCGCATGTGACGCCCCCCATCCCCCGAATCCTGAACAGTCCCGCCCGGACTCAGTGTGGTCGACCGTGCCGATTGCGTAAAGGTCTGACAGTCGGTCGAACGCCGATATCCTGCGATGCGAGACGAGTTTCCGCCGACCGAGACGATAGCCGAGACGTCCTGACGAATCGTCGGCGGGGCGCCGCTGAGCGGCCGGGAAACGTTCGGCGGGGCGGACCGGAACCGGCAGGTCCGCTCTGCTTGCGGGGCGCCGGAATTGGCTGAAGATCAGCTCCGGGACTTGACAGCGGCTGCCGCCGGCACGTGCCGCCGCGACACCGTCGCGGCGGGGCCCGCAGAGGCCCGTTGCGCGCCGCTCAGTCGCGCCAGAACAGCAGCACCGCGCGGTCGTCGTTGATGTCCCGGGCGACCGTCTCGATCAGCCGGGACGCCGCGCCGCCGACGGCCCCCGGGCCGCCGCCCGGCACCAGCCGGTCCGCCTCGCCCATCAGCCGGTCCATGCCCTCGGAGAGGTCCCGGCCGGGCGCCTCGACCATGCCGTCGGTGCAGAGCATCAGGACGTCGCCGCGGTTCAGCCGCCCCCGGACGCCCTCGAACTTGGCGCCGTCGTAGATGCCGAGCGCCGGGCCCTCCAGCGCCTCCTTGACCTCCCAGCGGCCTGCGCCCGCCAGCCGCTGCATGCCCGGCAGGTGTCCGGCCGAGAGCAATTCGTACTCGCCGGTGTCCAGGTCCAGCACCAGGTGCACGGCGGTCGCGAAGCCCTCCTCCCAGGACTGCCGCAGCAGGTAGCCGTTGGCGGCGGGCAGGAAGTCGTGCGCGGGCAGCGAGCCGAGCAGCCCGCCGAACGCGCCGGAGAGCAGCAGCGCCCGCGAGCCGGCGTCCATGCCCTTGCCGGAGACGTCCGCGAGGACCACCTCCAGCACCCGCCGGCCGGGGCCGGTGCGGTCGGCGACCACGAAGTCGCCCGAGAAGGACTGCCCGCCGGCCGGGCGCAGCGCCATGTCGGCGTGCCAGCCGTCCGGCAGCCGGGGCACCCGGCTCTGCACCCGCAGCCGCTCGCGCAGGTCGAAGAGCATCGTCGAGCCGCCCCACCAGGGCACGCCGACCCGGCTGCGGAACTGGGCCAGCAGCAGGCCGCCGACCCCGGCCGCGCCGACCACCAGGGCGGCGCCGGGGGTGACCCCGTAGGTGTAGGCCTCGGGGTGGTCGCTGGCCACCCGCTGGCCGGTGTGGATGACCGACTCGGCGGACAGGCCGAGCGCGGCCAGCGCGTACAGCACCACCAGCGAGCCGGGGCGCAGCAGCAGGGCCGCCGCCAGGATCGGCAGGACCAGCGCGGTGGGCGGGGCCCAGGCGGGCCACCAGACGTTGAGCAGGATCAGCAGCGGGACCAGCAGGGCGAGCGCGCACAGCACCGGCCAGTCGGCGGCGCCGCCGCGGAACCAGTCCACGGCGGCGGTGCGCAGCCTTCGGCGGACCCGGCGGAGCCTCTTGCGCAACCGGGCCGTCACGGGGTCGGACGCCGGGGCGGCGCCGGGCCTCGTCGCAGTCGTCTGGGGCGGTTTGCCCGGCGCTCTGCCAGCCATGAGGACCGACCATATCCAGCGCCCCGGCCCGGCGTCGACGGGCCGGGCGGGGACGGGGGTGCCGTGGCGCGGGCGCGTCAGCGGGTTTCGGCCGATTGCGGGGGGCGGCGCCCTGAGCGTCAGGAGGCGTACGGGCACAGGGCGTACGAACCGCCCGGACGGCGCGCGCGCCCCGTCGCGCGGGCGGTCGCGCGCGGGGTGCGCCGGGTGCGCGCTGTGGCCGATCACACAGCGACCCCCCAGCGATCCCCCAGCGGCCGTCCAGCCGCCGTCCGGCCGGTTCCGCACCCCGCGCGCGGGGGCGGAGGAAGACGCGCGGCCGGCCGCGCCGTCGGGGGCGCGGCCGGCCGCCGGGAGGAACCGGGACGGGCGGGAGGGGTCAGCCCTCCTGCTGCGGGTGGTGGGCCGGGATCGGCGGGAGCTCACCGGTGGTCTCGTACACGCTGAGCATGTCGATCCGGCGGGTGTGCCGCTCGTCGCCGCTGTACGGGGTGTTGAGGAAGATCTCGACGAACCTGGTGGCCTCGTCCTCGGTGTGCATCCGGCCGCCGATGGAGATCACGTTGGCGTTGTTGTGCTCGCGGCCGAGCGCGGCGGTCTGCTCGCTCCAGGCCAGCGCCGCACGGACGCCCTTGACCTTGTTGGCGGCGATCGCCTCGCCGTTGCCCGAGCCGCCGATCACGATGCCCAGCGACTGCGGGTCGGAGGCGGTGCGCTCGGCGGCGCGCAGGCAGAACGGGGGGTAGTCGTCGAGGGCGTCGTAGATGTGCGGCCCGCAGTCGACCGGCTCGTGGCCGGCCTCCTCGAGCCACTCCACGAGGTGGTTCTTCAGTTCGTATCCGGCATGGTCGGAGCCCAGGTACACGCGCATGCCCATGAGTGTGGCATGCGCGCGGACCCGGGCTCCGCAGGGGGCGACGCGTCCGGCGGGCGCGGGGCCGGGGCCGCGTGAGCCGAAGGGGCGCCGGGCCGCAGCGCCCCGAAGGCGGGCCCGGCCCCGAAGAGAGGGTCCTCAGCGGCGGCCGAGGAGCTTCCAGGCCAGCGGGAGGGCGCCGGCGGCGAGGGCGGCCTTCAGGGCGTCGCCGACCAGGTACGGGTAGAGGCCGAGCTCGGCGGCGCGGGCCATCGGGACGTCGAGGGCGAACGCCAGGTAGGGCACGCCGACCGCGTAGATGGCGAGGCTGCCGAGGACCATCGCGACGGCGGTGCGGGCCGGCGAGCGGTCGGCGCCGCGCCGGGCCAGCGCGCCGACCAGGCCGGCCGCCAGCACGAAGCCGATCGCGTAGCCGAGGGAGGGCATCGACCAGCCGGAGGAGCCCTCGGCGAACCACGGCACGCCCGCCATGCCGGCCAGCAGGTAGAGGCCGAGCGAGGCGACGCCGCGGCGGGTGCCGAGCGCGGTGCCGACCAGCAGGGCGGCGAAGGTCTGGCCGGTGACCGGCACCGGGGAGCCGGGGACGTTGACCGACAGCTGGGCGGCCAGGCCGGTGAGCGCGGCGCCGCCGGCGACCAGGACGAGGTCGCGGGCCTGGGCGCCGAACCGGGTACCGGCGGCGGGCAGCAGGTCGGCGAGGACGGCGCGGCTCGGAACGGGGGTGCTGGCGGTGGCCATCGGGCTTCTCCTCGGCACGGCGGGGATCCGGACGATCGAAGGATCGGCGGATCGCGTGGGTGATCACGTCCGAACCTACGCGGCGATCACGCCGAACACCGTCAGGGATCCGGACAAAGCCCCGGCCGCCCTCCTTGTCGGGTCCCGACCCACCGGGGCCACGGAACGTGAGCATTCGGGCCGATGCTGTCACGATGGGGTCCGCATACTGGTCCCGAACCGGACATTCTTGGCATGCACAGCCGTTTCACCGGATATTGGACAGCTCGCACCACATGTCGAACAGTCTGGATCCACCCCCCATGGCCCCCACCTCCGCGCCCACCGCGCCGCCCGGGACCACCGCACCCGCTCCCCCGGCCGCCGGCCAGCAGCTCTCGCACGGGCTCAAGCAGCGCCACCTCTCGATGATCGCGCTCGGCGGCGTCATCGGCGCCGGCCTGTTCGTCGGCTCCGGCGCGGGCATCGCCGCGGCCGGACCCGCCATCATCCTGGCCTTCGTGCTCTCCGGCCTGCTGGTCATGCTGATCATGCGGATGCTCGGCGAGATGTCCGCGGCCCGCCCGGCCTCCGGCTCCTTCTCCGTGCACGCCGAGAAGGAGCTCGGCCCCTGGGCCGGGATCACCGCCGGCTGGATGTACTGGGTCATGCTCTGCTGCGGCGTCGCCGCCGAGGCCACCGCCGCCGGCAAGATCGTCAACGGCTGGGTCCCCGGCGTCTCCTCCTGGGTCTGGGTCGCCCTGTTCATGGTGTTCTTCTGCGCCAGCAACCTCACCGCGGTGAAGAACTTCGGCGAGTTCGAGTTCTGGTTCGCCGCCGTCAAGGTCGCCGCGATCATCGCCTTCCTGGTGCTGGGCGGCCTCGGCGTGGCCGGCGTGCTCGGCCCCGGCGCCCCCGGCACCGCCAACCTCACCGGCCAGGGCGGCTTCCTGCCCACCGGCGTCAGCGGACTGATCGTCGGCCTGCTCGCCTCCGTCTTCGCCTACGGCGGCCTGGAGACCGTCACCATCGCCGCCGCCGAGTCCGAGGACCCCAAGCGCAACGTCGCCAACGCCGTGCGCACCGCCGTCTGGCGGATCGCGATCTTCTACATCGGCTCGATGGCGCTGGTCGTCACCCTGGTCTCCTGGAAGGACCCGGCGGTCGTCGCCGACGGCCCCTACGTCACCGTGCTGCGCCACCTCGGAGTGCCCGGCGCCGGGACGATCATGCAGTTCGTGGTCCTGATCGCGCTGCTGTCCGCGATGAACGCCAACATCTACGGCGCCTCCCGGATGGCCTACTCGCTGGTCGGCCGCGGCCAGGGTCCGCGCGCCCTCGCCAAGGTCAGCCGCGGGGTCCCCCGGCGGGCCGTGCTCGCCTCCTGCCTGTTCGGCTTCGCCGCCGTCCTGGCCGCCAAGTTCTGGCCCGCCACCGTCTTCACCTGGCTGATGAACACCACCGGCGTCGCCATCCTGGTCGTCTGGCTGTTCATCTGCGTCGTCCAGCTGCGGATGCGCCGCCGCCTGGAGCGCGAGGAGCCCGGGCTGCTCACCGTGCGGATGTGGGGCTTCCCGTACCTGACCTGGGTCGCGATGGCCGCCGTCGCCGGCATCCTCGCCCTGATGACCACCACCGAGGGCAACCGGCAGCAGCTCTACGCGGCCGGCGTGCTGGTCGCGCTGCTCACCGCCGCCGGCCTGCTCAAGCAGCGCCGGGACGCCGCCCGCCGCTGACGCGTACGGCGAAGGGGGCCCGGTACCGCGCGGTACCGGGCCCCCTTCGCCGTGCGCGCCTACTCGAAGGACGGGCTCGCGGTGCGGGTCCGCTTGATCTCGTAGAAGCCCGGCGTCGAGGCGACCAGCAGGGTGCCGTCCCACAGCCGGGCCGCGGCCTCGCCGCGCGGGATCGGCGTCACCACCGGGCCGAAGAACGCGACCCGCTCGCCGTCCGCGCCCTCGACCGCGATCACCGGGGTGCCGACGTCCTCGCCGACCAGGGTGATGCCCTCCTTGTGCGACAGGCGCAGCGCCTCGTCGTACGCGTCGGTGCCGGCCGCCTCCGCCAGCTCCACCGGCAGCCCGGCCGCGACCAGCGCCGCCTCGACCGTCTCCCGGTTCTGCGGCAGGCCCTGGTTGTGGAAGCGGGTGCCCAGCTCGGTGTAGAGCCGGCCCAGCACCTGGTCGCCGTGCTGCTGCGCGGCCGCGACGCACACCCGCACCGCGCCCCAGGCGTTGTCCAGCAGCTCCCGGTACTGCGGCGGGAGGTCCCGGCCCTCGTTCAGCACCGACAGGCTCATCACGTGCCAGTTCACGTCCACCGGGCGCAGCCGCTGGACCTCGATCAGCCAGCGGGACGTCATCCAGGCCCACGGACAGGCCGGGTCGAACCAGAAGTCGGCGGTCTTGCGCTCGGCGGCGCCGGCGGCACCAGCGGAAGTCGTCACGGCTGTCGTCCTTCGAGAATCGTCCGGGAAGATGCGTGTCGGGGACCGTACGGGCGCAGCCGGCCCCGTCCCCCAGAGCGCCAACGCCCGGCCCGCGCCGCTGATTCCGGCCCACCCGTCCGAGTTGTGCAATGGTACCGGCGCGAGGGGCGTGAAAGGATGCCCCCGCAGCACCACAGCGCGCCGCACCACCGCACCAGCGAAGACCGCACCACCGTGCGAGCCGGACAAAGGAGTACCGCCGTGCCGGGCAAGAACCTGAGCCGCGACGAAGCCCAGCAGCGGGCCAGCATCCTCACCGTGGACGGCTACCGCGTCCGGCTGGACGTGACCTCGGCCCCCGAGCCGGCGGCCGCCACCTTCCGATCCACCACCACCATCGCCTTCCGCTGCGCCGAGCCGGGCGCGTCGACCTTCGTCGACCTGCTCGCCCCCGCCGTGCGCGCCGTCACCCTCAACGGCCGCGCCCTCGACCCGGCCGCCGCCTACGACGGCGCCCGGGTGCACGTCGACGGCCTCGCCGCCGAGAACGTGCTCACCGTCGAGGCCGACTGCGCCTACAGCCGCACCGGCGAGGGCCTGCACCGCTTCACCGACCCCGCCGACGGCGAGACCTACCTCTACACCCACTACGAGCCGGCCGACGCCCGCCGGGTCTTCGCCACCTTCGAACAGCCCGACCTGAAGGCCCCGTTCACCTTCACCGTCACCGCGCCGGCCGCCTGGGACGTCCGGTCCAACGCCCCGCACGAGAGCGTCACCACCGAAGACGCCGCCCGCACCTGGGAGTTCGCGCCGACCAAGGCGATCTCCACGTACCTCACCGCCGTCGTCGCCGGCCCGTACCACGTCGCCCGCGACCACTACAGCCGCACCCTCGACGACGGCACCGTGCTGGACATCCCGCTCTCCGCGATGTGCCGCAGGTCGCTCGCCCCGTACTTCGACGCCGACGAGATCCTCGGCGTCACCAAGCTCGGACTCGACTTCTTCCACGAGCGGTTCGCCTACCCGTACCCCTTCGGCAAGTACGACCAGGCGTTCGTCCCCGAGTACAACATCGGCGCCATGGAGAACCCCGGCTGCGTCACCTTCCGCGAGGAGTTCGTCTTCCGCTCGAAGGTCACCGACGCCGCCTACGAGGGCCGCGCCAACGTCGTCCTGCACGAGATGGCGCACATGTGGTTCGGCGACCTGGTCACCATGCGCTGGTGGGACGACCTGTGGCTGAAGGAGTCCTTCGCCGACTTCATGGGCTCCTACGGCCTGGTCGGCGCCGGCACCCGCTACCAGTCCGCCTGGGTCACCTTCGCCAACCAGCGCAAGGCCTGGGCCTACCGGCAGGACCAGTTCCCCACCACCCACCCGATCACCGCGGACATCCGCGACCTCGAGGACGCCAAGCTCAACTTCGACGGCATCACCTACGCCAAGGGCGCCTCGGTGCTCAAGCAGCTGGTGGCCTACGCCGGGGCCGAGGCCTTCTTCGAGGGCGCCCGCCGCTACTTCCAGCGGCACGCCTTCGGCAACACCGAACTCGCCGACCTGCTGGACATCCTGGAGGAGACCAGCGGCCGCGACCTCAAGTCCTGGGCCGCCGCCTGGCTGCAGACCGCCGGCGTCAACACCCTCACCCCGCAGCTCACCGCCGACGCCGAGGGCCGGATCACCGAGCTCGCCGTCCTCCAGGACGGCGGCGTCCTGCGCCCGCACCGGATCGCGGTCGGCCTCTACGACCGGGACGCCGACGGCGCGCTGGTGCGCACCGCCCGCTTCGAGCTGGACGTCACCGGTGCCCGCACCACCGTCGCCGAGGCCGTCGGCCTCACCCGGCCCGCGCTCGTCCTGCTCAACGACGACGACCTGACCTACTGCAAGATCCGCTTCGACGAGGAGTCGCTGGAGACCCTGCGCACCGGCCTCGGCGACATCCAGGACGACCTGGCCCGCGCGCTCGCCTGGTCCGCGCTCTGGAACCTCACCCGGGACGCCCTGATGCCGGCCCGCGACTACGTCGCGCTGGTCCTGCGGTTCGCCGGCCAGGAGGCCAACATCGGCGTCCTGCAGTCGCTGCACACCCAGGCCAAGGGCGCCGTCGACCTCTACGCCGACCCGGCCTGGCGCGGCGAGGGCGGCCGGCTGCTCGCCGACGGCGCGCTGCACGAGCTGCGCGCCGCCGCCCCCGGCAGCGACCACCAGCTGGCCTGGGCCCGCTTCCTGGCGCAGACCGCCAACGGCTCCGAGCACCTCGGCCTGGTCCGCGGCCTGCTGGCCGGCACCGCCCGGATCGACGGCCTGGAGGTCGACCAGGAGCTGCGCTGGGCACTGTGGCTGGCACTGGCCGCGGCCGGCCAGGCCGGCGAGGAGGAGCTGGCCGGGGAGCTCGCCGCCGACAACACCGCCGGCGGCCGCCGCCAGTACACCCAGAGCCTGGCCGCCCGGCCCACCCCGGAGGCCAAGGCCGCCGCCTGGTCCGCCGTGATCGACTCCGACGAGCTGCCCAACGCGCTGGTCGAGGCCAACATCGCCGGCTTCGCGGTGCCCGCCCACCGCGACCTGACCGCCCTGTACGCCGCGCCCTACTTCAAGCTGCTGGAGCGGGTCTGGGCCGAGCGGACCATCGAGATCGCGATGCGCATCGTCGGCGGCTTCTTCCCGCAGTCGCAGGTGGACGAGGCCACCCTCGCCGAGGCGGACGGCTGGCTGGCCGGGCACCCGCAGGCGGCGCCCGCGCTGCGCCGGCTGGTGCTGGAGCGCCGGGACGACCTGGCCCGCGCGCTGCGGGCGCAGGCCTGCGACCGGGCCTGAGCGGACCAACAGGAGGGCCCGCCACGACGCGCGTCGCGGCGGGCCCTCCCCTTGCTCACGGCAGTCCCGCGTTGCTCAGGGCAGTCCCGCGTTGCTCGGGGAAGTCCCGCGTTGCTCAGGGAAGTCCCGGCGGCCGGGTCACTTGCCGCGCAGGCCCTTGTCCAGGGCGGCCATGGCGCTGCCCTGGGCGTCGTCGCCGTCCAGCGACCAGACCATCACACCGGCCAGGTCGTTCCAGCGGGCGTAGCGGCCCTTCTCGGTGAGCACCTCGGCCGAGTCGAAGCTGTAGAAGGTGGTGCCGTCGTACTTCCAGGACGCGCCGTGGTCGCGGTCCACGTAGGTGGTGGCGCCGGGCAGCGCGTTGAGCTCCCCGTAGGTGAGGTCCGGCACGGTGCCGGTGGCCTTCTGGTAGAGGCCGCTCCGGCTGCCGGCCGGCACGCCGGTCCAGCCGTGGCCGTAGAACGGCGTACCGAGGACGGTCTGCTGCGAGGGCAGGCCGCGCTGGGCGTAGTGGTCGACGGCCTTGTCGGCGCTGCGCTGGCGCGCGTCCGGGTCGGTGGGGTCGGAGTAGAGGGGGGAGTGGTGGTTGGTCGGGCCCTTGCCCTCCCACGGCCCGTGCAGGTCGTAGGTCATGAGGTTGAGCCAGTCGACGGAGGTCGCGAGCTCGGGCAGCTCCAGCCGGTCGGCGACGGTCTCGTTGGCGGCGACGGCGGCGGTCAGCAGGTAGTGCTCGGGCTTCTTGCCCTTGCCTTTGCCCGCGGCCTCGGCGCGCTCGGCGGCCAGGCCGTCCAGCTGCTTGCGGAACTCGGCCATCAGCAGGGTGAAGTTGCGGCCGTCCTCGGCACGGACCACGTTGCCCGCGTCACCGCCGCCGCCCGGGTACTCCCAGTCGACGTCGATGCCGTCGAAGACGCCCGCGGCCGCGCCGGCGCCGCCCTCCGGGGAGCCGGCCAGCTGCGGCACGTCGCCCTTCATGTAGAGGTCGATGCAGGAGGAGACGAACTTCTTGCGGGCCTCGTCGGTGGCGGCGGCGTCCGAGAAGTACTTGGACCAGCTCCAGCCGCCCAGCGAGATGACGACCTTGAGCTGCGGGTTCTGCGCCTTGAGCTTGCGCAGCTGGTTGAAGTGGCCCTTGAGCGCCTGGCCCGGGGCGTCGGCGACGCCGTCCACCGAGTCGGCGGCGGAGAAGGCGCGCTGGTAGTCGTTGTAGGCGTCGCCCTGGCCGGGCTCGTCGGACTCGAAGCAGGTGCCCTCGGCGGAGGCGTTGCCGAAGGCGTAGTTGATCACGGTCAGCCGGCCGGCCTGGCCGGACTCCTGGACGCGCTTGGCGGAGCTGTCGGCGCCCCACGAGGTGAAGTAGCCGACCCGCTGGCCCTTCAGCTTGGGGCCCTTGGCGCCGTCGGCGGCGTGGGCCGTGGCGGTGGCGGCGGTGGAGGCGAGCAGCGCGGCGACGGTGGCGGCGGCGAGCAGGGCGGGGCGGCGAATGGGCATACCGGACCTATTCTCTGAAGCAGCGTCAATTGGTCTGGACCAGCTGGGACAGAGGTTTAGTCCATGGCGCCCCTGCCGCACAAGAGGACCTGCCGGGTCGGCGCACTATGCAAAAGACCGGCAAAGCGGGGACGTCCGGCGGGCAAAGCGCAGGAGGCCGGACCGCGGGTGCGGTCCGGCCTCCTCGGCCCTAGCGGCGCGGTGCTCAGCCGTTGATCAGGCTGCGCAGCACGTACTGCAGGATGCCGCCGTTGCGGTAGTAGTCCGCCTCACCGGGGGTGTCGATGCGGACGACCGCGTCGAACTCCCTGTCGCCGGCCTTGACCTTGACGGTCGCCGGGGTGCGGCCCTCGTTGAGCTCGGTCACGCCGGTGATGGAGAAGGTCTCCTCGCCGGTCAGGCCGAGGGAGTCGGCGTTCTCGCCCTCCGGGAACTGCAGCGGCAGGACGCCCATGCCGATCAGGTTCGAGCGGTGGATGCGCTCGTAGGACTCGGCGATGACGGCCTTGACGCCGAGCAGCGCGGTGCCCTTGGCGGCCCAGTCGCGGGACGAGCCGGAGCCGTACTCCTTGCCGGCCAGGACGACCAGCGGGATGCCGGCGGCCTGGTAGTTCTGCGAGGCGTCGTAGATGAACGACACCGGGCCGTCGGCCTGGGTGAAGTCGCGGGTGTAGCCGCCCTCGGTGCCCGGCGCGATCTGGTTGCGCAGGCGGATGTTGGCGAAGGTGCCGCGGATCATGACCTCGTGGTTGCCGCGGCGCGAGCCGTAGGAGTTGAAGTCGCGCTTCTCGACGCCGTTGGCGGTCAGGTACTGCGCCGCCGGGGTGCCCGGCTTGATGTTGCCGGCCGGGGAGATGTGGTCGGTGGTCACCGAGTCGCCCAGCCTGGCCAGGACGCGGGCGCCGGCGATGTCGGTCACCGGGCTCGGGGTCTTGGCCATGCCCTCGAAGTACGGGGGCTTGCGGACGTAGGTGGACTCGGCGTCCCACTCGAAGGTGTTGCCGGTCGGGACCGGGAGCGACTGCCAGCGGTGGTCGCCGGCGAAGACGTCCTGGTAGCCCTTGTCGAACATGTCCTGGTCGATGGAGCCGGCGACGGTGGCGGCGACCTCCTGCTCGGACGGCCAGATGTCGGCGAGGAAGACGTCGTTGCCGTCGGCGTCCTGACCCAGGGCGTCCTTGGTGATGTCGACGTTCATGTTGCCGGCGAGGGCGTAGGCGACCACCAGCGGCGGGGAGGCCAGGTAGTTCATCTTGACGTCGGGGTTGATCCGGCCCTCGAAGTTGCGGTTGCCGGAGAGCACCGAGACGACGGCCAGGTCGGCCTCGTTGACCGCGGCCGAGACCTCCTCGGGCAGCGGGCCCGAGTTGCCGATGCAGGTGACGCAGCCGTAGCCGACCAGGTTGAAGCCCAGCTTCTCCATGTACGGGAGCAGGCCGGCCTTCTCGTAGTAGTCCATGACGACCTTGGAGCCGGGCGCCAGGGTGGTCTTGACCCAGGGCTTGACCGTCAGGCCCTTCTCCACGGCCTTCTTCGCCAGCAGGGCGGCGCCCAGCATGACGGAGGGGTTGGAGGTGTTGGTGCAGGAGGTGATCGAGGCGATCACGACCGCGCCGTTGTCGATCCGGTAGGTCGAGCCGTCGGGGGCGGTGACCGCGGTCGGCTTGGAGGCCTCGGCCGAGTAGGTCGGCAGCGCCTCGGCGAAGCGCTCGGCGGCCTCGGCCAGGATCACGCGGTCCTGCGGGCGCTTCGGGCCGGAGATCGACGGGACGACGGTGGAGACGTCCAGCTCGAGGTACTCGGAGTAGACCGGCTCGTGCGACGGGTCGTGCCAGAGACCCTGCTCCTTGGCGTACGCCTCGACCAGGGCGAGCTGCTGCTCGTCGCGGCCGGTGAGCTTCAGGTAGTTGATGGTCTCGGCGTCGATCGGGAAGATCGCGCAGGTCGAGCCGAACTCCGGCGACATGTTGCCGATGGTGGCGCGGTTGGCCAGCGGGATGGCGCCGATGCCGTTGCCGTAGAACTCGACGAACTTGCCGACCACACCGTGCTTGCGCAGCATCTCGGTGATGGTGAGCACCAGGTCGGTGGCGGTGGTGCCGGCCGGCAGCTCGCCGGTCAGCTTGAAGCCGACGACGCGCGGGATCAGCATGGAGACCGGCTGGCCGAGCATGGCGGCCTCGGCCTCGATGCCGCCGACGCCCCAGCCCAGCACGCCCAGGCCGTTGACCATGGTGGTGTGCGAGTCGGTGCCGACGCAGGTGTCCGGGTACGCCTGGCCGCCGCGGACCATGACGGTGCGGGCCAGGTGCTCGATGTTCACCTGGTGGACGATGCCGGTGCCCGGCGGGACGACCTTGAACTCGTCGAACGCGGTCTGGCCCCAGCGCAGGAACTGGTAGCGCTCCTTGTTGCGGCCGTACTCGATCTCGACGTTCTGGACGAAGGCGTCCGGGGTGCCGAACTTGTCGGCGATGACGGAGTGGTCGATGACCAGCTCGGCCGGGGCCAGCGGGTTGATCTTCGCCGGGTCGCCGCCCAGCTCCTTGACGGCCTCGCGCATGGTGGCGAGGTCGACCACGCACGGCACACCGGTGAAGTCCTGCATGATCACGCGGGCCGGGGTGAACTGGATCTCCTGGCTCGGCTGGGCGTCGGCGTCCCAGTCGCCGAGGGCACGGATGTGGCCGGCGGTGATGTTGGCGCCGTCCTCGGTGCGGAGCAGGTTCTCCAGCAGCACCTTGAGGCTGTAGGGCAGCCGCTCGGACCCCTCGACGGCGGAGAGCTTGAAGATCTCGTACGACTCGTCGCCCACCTGCAGCGAGCTGCGGGCGTCGAAGCTGTTCGCGGACACGACTGACTCCTTCTAGGTGCTTCGTGCGGTAGCCGGCCGCCACGGTGGTAAGGTCACCCTTACTTAGGCTGACCTTGCCCGCACCGCCGGTGAGCGCCTCTCGGCAAGTATCTTGATGTCGAGATATATCGTAGGGCGGAGTTATCTCGATGTCGAGATAAACCATAGTGCATGCCGCCACGTCCGCCACGTCGGCACCACCCCCAGCCTGCCCCCACCGGGTGCATCCTCCCCCAACCTCCGCCGAACCCACCCGTAACACGGCCCCCGGGCTCGCGCGTCTATCCGGGCACAGGGGGCGAACGGACACCGTCCCGAAGGCGCGGAGGGGCGGGGAACAGCGTGATCGGGAAGACACGACGGGCCGGGGAGAACGCCGAGTTCGAGGCGTTCGCCCACGCCCGCGGACAGCACCTCTTCCGCACCGCGCTGCTGCTCTGCGGGGACTGGCACCTCGCCGAGGACCTCACCCAGACGACCCTCGCCAAGCTCTACGCCGCCTGGCCCAAGGTCCGCCGCGCCGACAGCCAGGAGGCCTACGCCCGCGGCGTGCTCGTCCGCACCTACCTCTCCCACCGGCGGCTGCGGCGCAGCGGCGAACGGCCCGCCTTCGGCGACCTGCCCGAGCCGCCCGGCAGCACCGCCCCGGCGGCCGGCGACCCCGCCCTGCGGGTCACCCTGCTCGCCGCGCTCGCCGAACTCCCCCGCCGGGACCGGGCCGTCCTGGTCCTGCGCTACTGGGAGGACCGCAGCGTCGAGGAGACCGCCGCCGAACTCGGCATCAGCCCCGGGGCGGTGCGCAGCCAGGCGCTGCGCGCCCTCGGGCGGCTGCGCGGCGTGCTCGGGCCGCAGGCCGCCGAGCAGCTCACCGTCTCCTGACGGCCCCGTGCACTCCCTCTCATCCAGCTCATTCCACTGATCCGGAAGGAACCGAGGAACCACCATGGACGAACTGAACGACACCGCCGGGGACAGCCGAGGGCTGTCCGCCACCTTCGACCAGGCGATGGGCGGCGTCGGCGCCGACCTCGGCCCGCTGGTCGTCGGCGCCGCCGAGCAGGGACGCCGCATCCGGCGCCGCCGCCGCACCGCCGTCACCGGCGCGCTCGCCGCCGTCGCCGTGCTGACGGCCGGCGGCGCGGTCGCCCTCCAGCCCGGCGACGGGTCCGCGGCGGGCGGCCGCATCCAGGCCGCGGCCGGATCCGCGTCCTCGACCTCCGAGCAGCCGGTGCCCGGTACCGGGGCCAACGCCGGCAAGGTCGCCCTGACCGGCCACGCCGCCCTCCAGGCCGTCATCCAGGCCCTGCCGCCCGGCAGCACCACCTCCGGCTACTCCGGCAGCTCCACGGTCGCCACCTGGAACGACACCGTCTCCAGCACCACCCCCTGGCCCGAGCCGGGAAAGTTCTACGCTGAGGGCATCTGGGGTGGACCGGACCGGCCCGGCACGCGCAGCCGCGGCACTCTCTCCTACGACGACGGCAACGGCCCGGCCACCGTGACCGTCGCGGTCAACGGCGGCGTCGGCGACAGCGACGACGGCGAAAGCTCCAGCCGGGCCCAGGCCCGGAGCAACTTCGACCACGAGTACAGCTGCGCCATCCCCAGCGATCAGTACCAGCACTGCTCCGACACCGTGCTCCCCGACGGCAGCCTCCTGTTCGTCACCGAGCAGGCCGAGGGCGACCGCCTCGCCCGCACCGCCGAGCTGCTGCGCCCGGACTTCACCCAGGTGCGGATCCGGGTCACCAACACGGTGAAGAGGACCGACGCGCCCGGCTACACGCAGACCCGCAGCGGGCTGCCGCTCAGCCTCGACCAGGTCAAGGCCATCGCGATGTCCACCGGCTTCCAGGAGTGGATCACCCCCGAGGCGGCGCAGCAGGCCGAGCAGGCCGTCCAGCCGTTCCACGAGGAGCCGCTCAGCACTCCGCAGGTCACCTCGACGCGCATTCCGGCCACCCCGCCGACCGGCGACCCGGCCCCGGTACGGTGACCCCGGAGTGACACGCCGGGAACGACATGGGGGCCGACGGTGATCGTGGTGGACGCGTCCGCGCTGGTGCTGGCGCTGGCCGACGAGGGCGAGCGCGGGAACGCGGCCCGCGCCGAGCTGGCCGCGGGCGGCGAGTGGGTGGCGCCCGAGCACCTCGTCATCGAGGTGATGCAGTCACTGCGCGGCCTCTACCTGGCGCGCGAGCTCACCGCCGAACGGGTCGGCGAGCTCGCCGCCGAACTGCCCGGGCTGGCGATCCGGAAGGTCCCGGTCGAACCGCTGCTCGGGCGGATCTGGGAGCTGAAGGACAACCTCACCCCGGACGACGCCGCGTACGTGGCGGTGGCGGAGCGGTTCGGGGCGCCGCTGGTCACGGCCGACCTGCGGCTGATGCGGGCCAGCGGGCCGCGGTGCGAGATCCGGGGGATCCGGCGGGCCGACGGGTAGCGCGGGCGGGTGCGGGGGCGTGTCCGGGGGGCGGTGCGCACCGTTGAACGGGGCGTCCGGCCTCCCGGCCCCCCACGCGAAGAGGTTCGCCGATGCCCGCTCCGCTCACCGCCGCGCTGCTCCCGCTCGCCCTGCTGGCGCCCGCCGCCCTCCCGATCGCGGTCACCGAGGCCGACTTCGACCCGGCCACCGCGTTCGTCCCGCCGGCCGCGGTCAGCCACGCGCCGGACCTGGTCCCGTACGGCTCGCACGTACGGGTGGTGGTGGACCGCTCGCTGCCCGGGCGGACGGTCCTGACCGTGACCGTGGCCGGGGTCGCCCCCGACCACACGTTTCCGGTGCACCTGCACACCGGCGCGTGCGGGGCCGACCCGGCCGCGTCCGGCCCGCACTACCAGGACGCGGTGGACCCGGTCAGCCCGTCCGCCGACCCCGCGTACGCCAACGACCGCAACGAGCTGCGGCTCACCCTGCGCACCGACGGGCGGGGCGGGGGCGGCGCCGCCGCCGCGGTGGCCTGGCGGCCCCGACCGGGCGGGGCCCGCTCGCTGGTGCTGCACGCGGGCGACCCGGCCGGGGCGCACGGCGCGGCCGACCGGGTCGCCTGCGTGAACCTGGAGGGCGTGGACGGGGCGCGGTAGCGCTCGCCCCGTCAGCCGCCGAGGGTCGCGACCAGGACGGCCTTGATGGTGTGCAGGCGGTTCTCGGCCTGGTCGAAGACGACGGAGTGCGCCGACTCGAACAGCTCGTCGGTGCACTCCAGCTCGGCCATGCCGGTCTCCTCGAACAGCTGCCGGCCGACCACCGTGCCCAGGTCGTGGAAGGCCGGCAGGCAGTGCAGGAACTTCACCTGCGGGTTGCCGGTGGCGCGCACGGTCTCCATCGACACCTGGTACGGCTTGAGCAGCGCGATCCGCTCGGCCCAGACCTCCTTGGGCTCGCCCATCGAGACCCAGACGTCGGTGTAGAGGAAGTCGGCCCCGGCCACGCCGGCGGCGACGTCCTCGGTGAGGGTGATCCGGGCGCCGCTGGTCTCGGCAAGCGCCTCGGCGGCCTTGCGCACCTCCTCGTCCGGCCACAGGGCGCGCGGGGCGACGATCCGGATGTCCAGGCCGAGCAGCGCGCCGGTGACCAGCAGCGAGTTGCCCATGTTGGAGCGGGCGTCGCCGAGGTAGGCGAGCGCCACCTCGGTGAGCGGCTTGGTGCTGTGCTCGATGACGGTGAGCACGTCGGCGAGCATCTGGGTGGGGTGCCACTCGTCGGTGAGGCCGTTCCAGACCGGCACCCCCGCGTACGCGGCCAGCTCCTCGACCACCGTCTGGCCGTGCCCGCGGTACTCGATGCCGTCGAACATCCGGCCGAGCACCCGGGCGGTGTCCTTGATCGACTCCTTGTGGCCGATCTGCGAGCCGGCCGGGTCCAGGTAGGTGGTGGTGGCGCCCTGGTCGTGGGCGGCGACCTCGAAGGCGCAGCGCGTCCGGGTGGAGGTCTTCTCGAAGATCAGCGCGATGTTCTTGCCGCGCAGCCGGGGCTGCTCGGTGCCCGCGTACTTCGCCGCCTTGAGCGTGGCGGCGAGGTCCACCAGGAAGCGGAACTCCTGGGCCGTGAAGTCGAGCTCCTTGAGGAAGTGCCTGTTCCGGAGGTTGAAGGCCATGCCGGGCTCCTGGGTGTGACGATGGACGGTGACGGGCGGACGGGCGGAAAGCAGCAAGTCTATACGATACTCAGAATTTGTATGCAAGACCGCCGCCTCCGCCCGCCCGGGCCCTCACAGCCGCGGATCCACCGGCTCCGACTCCAGGGCGAGGACGGCGAAGACCGGCTCGTGCACCCGCCAGAGCGGCTCGCCCGCCGCCAGGCGGTCCAGCGCCTCCAGGCCGAGCGCGTACTCGCGCAGCGCCAGCGAACGCTTGTGGCCGAGGAAGCGCTGCCGCAGCCGGTCCAGGTGCTCGGTGTAGTCCGGGCCGTAGATGATCCGCAGGTACTCGCGCCCGCGCACCTTCACCCCGGGCTGGACCAGCCCGCCCGGCCGGCCTTCCCCCGCCCGGCCGCGCACCAGCGAGGCCAGCGGCTTGACCACCATGCCCTCGCCGCCCGCCGCGGTCAGCTCCTCCCACCAGGCGACGCCCGCGGCGAGTGACGCCTCGTCGGCGGTGTCCACCACCAACCGGCCGGTCCGGTGCAGCAGCGGGGCGGCCGGGTGGCCCGCCTCGTCCGCCTCGACCAGCCGGTCGATCCGGGCGAGGTGCTCGTCGTGCGGACGCACCGCGAGGTTCGCCCCCTCGGCGGCCAGCACCTGGAACGGCGCCAGCCGGATCCCGGCCAGGCCCTCGGTCGGCCAGCAGTACCGCCGGTACGCCTCGGTGAACGCCTGCGCGTCGGCGGCGCGCTGCCGCTGGCGCCCGGTCAGCGCGGCCACGTCCAGCCCGCGCCCGCCCGCCCGCTCCAGCGCGGCCAGTACCACCGGCAGCGCCGCGCCCGCCGCGGCGCCGACCGCCGCGTACTGGCGGCGCAGCAGCTCGACGGCCTTCAGCGACCACGGCATCAGCTCGGCGTCCAGCAGCAGCCAGTCGGTGCGCAGCTCCTCGAACAGCCCGGAGCGCTCGGCGGCCGCCCGCAGCCGGTCCAGCACGGCGGCGGTGAGGGCTTCGTCCCCGAGGAACGCCCGGCCGGTGCGGGTCCAGATCGCGCCCGGGCCGACCGGCCCGAACCGCTTCTCCAGCGCCGCCCCGTCCCGCGCCACCAGCACCACCGCGCGGGAGCCCATGTGCTTCTCCTCGCAGACCACCCGCTCGACGCCGTCCGCCCGGTAGGCGGCGAAGGCCTCGTCCGGGTGCTCCAGGTAGCCGGGGCGGCCCGAGGTCGCGCTCGGCGCCATGGTCGGCGGCAGGTAGGCGAGCAGCCGGGGGTCGATCGCGAACCGGCTCATCACCTCCAGGGCCGCCGCCGCGTTCTCCTCCCGGACCGCGACCCGGCCGTGCAGCGAGGTCTCCACCACCCGGCGGCCCGCCACGTCGTCGAGGTCCAGCGGGCGGCCCTCCCGGGCGCCCGGCGCGTCCGTGCGCATCGGCCGCACCGGTGCGTACCACTCCTGCTCGGCCTCGACGACGACCAGCTCCCGCTCCGGGTAGCGCAGCGCGGTCAGGCTGCCGCCGAAGACGCAGCCGGTGTCCAGGCAGATGGTGTTGTTGAGGAAGCTCGCCACCGGAACCGGTGTGTGGCCGTAGACCACCAGCGCCCGGCCCCGGTACTCCTCCGCCCACGGGTAGCGCACCGGCAGGCCGTACTCGTCGGTCTCACCGGTGGTGTCCCCGTACAGGGCGTGCGAGCGCACCCGGCCGGAGGCCCGGCCGTGGTACTTCTCCGGCAGGCCGGCGTGGCAGACCACGAGGGCGCCGCCGTCCAGCAGGTAGTGGCTGACCAGGCCGCGGATGAACGCCCGGACCTCGGCCCGGAACTCCTCGGACTCCCCCGCCAGCTGGTCCAGCGACTCCTGGAGGCCGTGCGAGACGGTGACCTTCCGGCCGTCCATCGCCCGGCCGAGCTTGTTCTCGTGGTTGCCCGGCACGCAGATCGCGTGCCCGGCCGCCACCATGCCCATCACCAGGCGCAGCACGCCCGGGGTGTCCGGCCCGCGGTCGACCAGGTCGCCGACGAAGACGGCCGTGCGGCCCCCGGGGTGCACCGCGTCCACCGGGCGGCCGGCGCCGTCCCGGACCAGGGTCCAGCCGAGGCGGGTGAGCAGGGTCTCCAGCTCGGCGCGGCAGCCGTGGATGTCGCCGACGATGTCGAACGGGCCGGTGAGGTGGCGCAGGTCGTTGAAGCGCTTCTCCGGCACGATCTCGGCGGCCTCGACCTCGGCCTCGCCGCGCAGGATGTGCACCTTGCGGAAGCCCTCGCGCTCCAGGCCGCGCAGGGAGCGGCGCAGCTCGCGGTGCTGGCGCGGCACCACGTGCGCGGGCAGCTGCCGGTCCGGGCGGGAGCGGTTGCGCTCGGCGCAGACGCCCGGCGGGACGTCCAGCACGATGGCGATCGGCAGCACGTCGTGGTCGCGGGCGATCCCGATCAGCCGGCGGCGGGCCTCCGGCTGGACGTTGGTGGCGTCCACGACGGTCAGCCGGCCGGCGGCGAGGCGCTTGCCGACGATGTAGTGCAGCACGTCGAAGGCCTCGGCGGAGGCGGACTGGTCGTTCTCGTCGTCGGCCACCAGGCCGCGGCAGAAGTCCGAGGAGATGACCTGGGTGGGCAGGAAGTGCCTGCGGGCGAAGCTGGACTTGCCCGCGCCGCTGGTGCCGATCAGCACGACCAGGGAGACGTCCGTCACGGGCAGGCGGCGGGGAGCGGTCGGGGCGGTCGGGGCGGTCTCTGCGGTCGGGGCGGCGTCGGCGGGCTGGGTCGCGTCGGTCTCGTCGGTCATCGGGTCTCGCCCCCTTCGGGCGTCGTGCTGTCCGTGCTGTTCGTGTCGGCCATGTCGGCCGTGGTGGCCGTGGTGGCCGTGGTGGCCGTGTTCCCGCCGGGTTCCGTCCCGTCGCCGAGGCGGAACAGGGCGAGCTGGGTCGGGGCGCCGACCTCGTCGTCCTGCGGGCCGACCGGGCGGATGTCGACCGTGTAGCCGTACACGGCGGCGACCCGTTCGGCCCAGTCGCGGAACTCGGCGCGGTCCCACTCGAAGCGGTGGTCGGCGTGCCGGAGGTGACCGGCCGGCAGGCTCTCCCACCGGACGTTGTACCCGGCGTTCGGCGTCGTGACGACCACCGCCGACGGCCGGGCCGCGCCGAACACGGCGTACTCCAGGGCGGGCAGCCGCGGCAGGTCCAGGTGCTCGATCACCTCGCAGAGCACGGCCGCGTCGAAACCCTTCAGCCGCGCGTCCGTGTACGTCAGCGCGCCCTGGACCAGCCGCACCCGGCTCGCCTGACGCTCCGGCATCCGGTCCAGCCGCAGCCGACGGGCGGCCGCGGACAGCGCTCGCACCGACACGTCCACACCCAGCACCTCGGTGACGCGCGCGTCCTTCAGCAGCGCGCCGATCAGCTCGCCCTGGCCGCAGCCGAGGTCGGCCACCCGGGCCGCGCCGACCTCGCGCAGCGCGGCCAGGATCGCCGTGCGGCGCTGCTCGGCCAGCGGGGGCCGCCGCGGCTCGCTCGGCTCCGGCCCCGGCCCCTGCTCGTGCCCGGTTTCCTCGGTGGTGTCGTCGACCGCGTTGTCGACCTCCTCGGCCTCGCGGTCGTCGGCCTCCGCCAGCCGGGCCAGCTCCAGGCGCTCCATCGCCCGCCGGGTCAGCGACCAGCGCCGCGACAGGTAGCGGCGGGTGATCAGGGCCCGCTCCGGGTGGCCGGCCAGCCAGCCCTCGCCTGCGGCGAGCAGCTTGTCGACCTCGTCCGGGGCGACCCAGTAGTGCTTGGCGCCGTCCAGCGCCGGCAGCAGCACGTACAGCTGCTGGAGCGCGTCGGCCAGCCGTACCTGCTCCGCCGACAGCTCCAGCCGGACGTAGCGCGACTCGCCCCACTCAGGGAAGGCCGCGTCCAGCGGGATCGCCGACGCCTCCACCTGCCAGCCCAGCGGCTCGAAGAGGCGGACCGCCATCGCCGCGGCGGCGCCCTCGCCGGTGCGGCCGCCGCCGACCGGCACGGCCGGCAGCGAGATCCGCAGCGGGCGGGGCCGGTCGGCCAGCCCGGGGCGGGCCTCGCAGACGCCCTTCATCGCCGTCCGGAACACCGTCCGCAGCGCCACCGCGAGCAGCGAGGAGGCCGCGTAGGGGCGGTCGTTGACGTACTGGGCGAGCGCGAGGTCGGGCGAGCCGGCGCGTCCCCTGCCCCGGCCGCCGCGGACCAGCGCGATCGGGTCGACGGCGAGCAGCAGCGCGGCGGTGCAGGCCTCGTCGCCCGCCTCCGGGTAGAAGACGTGCGCCTCACCGTGCGCCGTGGAGAACCGCTGGACCTTGCCGGGGTGCTTGTGCAGCAGAAAGCCCAGGTCGGTGGCCGGGCTCTCGGCGGTACCTGTGGTGGAGATCGACATGAACACCTGGTGGAGTATTGCCGAGGGTCGGCTCCTTGGGCACCGCATTTTGTCGCCGCCCGGGGCCGGCGGGACCGGTCCGGACGGTGAGCGTGTTCGGCAGCGGCGGCCCGGATTCGTTAACGTGCACGATGTGACTGCAGAATCCACCACCCCCGTGAGCGGCGCCGTTGCCGCAGGTCTGGCCACCATCGCCGCGGACGGCACCGTCCTCGACACCTGGTATCCGGCTCCCGCGCTGAGCGCCGAGGCCGGCCCGGCCGGGACCGTCCTCCTGACCGCCGAGCAGGCCGAGGCCGAGCTGGGCGCGGGCGCCGCCGAGGCGCTGCGCGCCGACGCCCGCCGCGGCGTCGAGGTGGTCGCCGTGCGCACCACCATCGCCTCGCTGGACGAGAAGCCGCTCGACGCGCACGACGCCTACCTGCGTCTGCACCTGCTCAGCCACCGCCTGGTCCGGCCGCACGGCCTGAACCTCGACGGCGTCTTCGGCCTGCTGGCCAACGTCGCGTGGACCAGCATCGGCCCGGTTCCGGTCGACAAGGTCGAGCAGGCCCGGCTGGCCGTGCGCGCCCAGGGCGGACAGCTCGCCGTCTACGGGATCGACAAGTTCCCGCGGATGACCGACTACGTCGCGCCGTCCGGCGTGCGCATCGCCCACGCGGACCGCGTCCGCCTCGGCGCGCACCTGGCCACGGGCACCACCGTGATGCACGAGGGCTTCGTCAACTTCAACGCCGGCACCCTCGGCACCTCGATGGTCGAGGGCCGGATCAGCGCGGGCGTCGTGGTCGGCGACCACAGCGACATCGGCGGCGGCGCCTCGATCATGGGCACCCTGTCGGGCGGCGGCAAGCAGGTCGTCTCCGTCGGCGAGCGCTGCCTGCTCGGCGCCAACGCGGGCATCGGCATCTCCCTCGGCAACGACTGCGTCGTCGAGGCCGGCCTCTACGTCACCGCCGGCACCCGGGTCACCACGCCGGACGGCGCCGTGGCCAAGGCCGTCGAGCTGTCCGGCCAGGACAACCTCCTCTTCCGCCGCAACTCCCAGACCGGCGCCGTCGAGGTCATCGCCCGCTCCGGCTCCTGGGGCGGCCTCAACGCCGACCTCCACGCCCACAACTGACCCACCCGCGCACCCGGTGATGCCGGGCTTCGAGGCCTCCCTCGAAGCCCGGCATCACCGCTCTGGGGAGTCGGGGGCCTCCGCTCGAACTGCCCGTTCTGTCATGCTCGGTGGCATGAAGGTGGTTGTGATCGGGGCGACCGGTACGGTCGGCCGTGCTGTCGTCGGCGCGTTGGAGGCTTCTCATCAGGTCGTGAAGGCTTCGCGCAGAGGCCCGGTGAAGGTGGACCTCGAGGATCCTTCCTCGCTGGACACGCTCTTCGACGAACTACCGGACCTCGACGCCGTGGTGTGCTGTGCTTCCAGTGGCCCCTTGGTGGACCTGGCGTCGGCGGAGGACGGCGAGATCGCCGCAGGCCTGCAGGGCAAGCTCCTCGGGCAGGTCGCGCTGGCCCGGCGGGCCGTGCGCCATCTCCGGGACGGCGGCTCCATCACACTGACCGGGGGCACCTTCTCCACTCCACTGGCAGGAGGGTCGCTGGGCGCCCTCATCAACGCCGGCCTCGAGGGGTTCGTCCGGAACGCCGCCGCCGAGCTGCCACGGGGTCTGCGGATCAACCTCATCAGCCCGGGGTGGATCAAGGAAACCCTGGAAAGCCTGGACATGGACCCGGCCGACGGTACGCCCGTCTCCGAGGTGGCCCGCGCCTATGCAAAGGCCGTGGAAGGCGACGCCCAAGGCCGGACCATGCGTCCGTGACGTCCCCAACCGCTGGCCGGGAGCAGGAAGTCGGCCTCGTCGACTTCCTACTCCGTGCTTCCGGTGGTTGCCCCGTGCTTCCGGTGGCGGGCTTCGAGACATGCCTCGAAGCCCGCCACACCACCACAACACCGCAGGAAGGACGCGCCAGAAGGGTTCTTCCGGGCGGGCCCTCGCTCGCGGCGAGCGAGGGCCACCAGCATCAGGCATAGCGATCGAGCTTGCCGGACTTGATGGCGCGGAACAGGCCGGCGAGAGCGACCGTGGTCGTGCCCAGTACGACACCACCCTCGTCACCACCCTCAAGATCGCCCCGCCACGGCCGCTGGGAACTCCGCACCCTCCCCGACGGCACCCCCGAATACACCTGGATCGCCCGCCAGGCCGGCCACTTCAGCCCCGAAACCAACCCCCACAACCACAAGCCCCACGGCCGCCACCGCATACCCCAATGCCCCCGGAGTGGGAAGTCGGCCGGTCCGACTTCCCACTCCGAGCGGCGCGGCACGGCCCCGGTGCCCCTTGCGAGCAGCAAGGGGGCACCGAAGAAAACCCCGGGAGTAGGAAGTAGGCGTCGTCGACTTCCTACTCCGTGCTTCTTGGTGGCGGGCTTCGAGGCATGCCTCGAAGCCCGCCACCTCATCGCCCACAGGGGTTCGAGAGGGTTCTTCGGGGCGGGCCCTCGCGCGCTCGCGCGAGGGCCCGCCCCCTCCCCCTCCCCTCCCTCCTCCCTTCCCGCTCCCACCCACTCCCGCTGCCCCGCTATCCAGTTGTCCCACTGCGCCCACTCGCCACGACCGTGTCGGGTGGTGGGCGGTGCCCCTGGCCGGGTGCAGTGGTGGGGGCCGCGTCCGGCTGCCCGCCAACTGCACCACCGCTGCGGAGAGAGGCCACTGGACGGCGGCGCCGACCGTCCAGGAGCCACTCACCGGTCCTCATGCCACCGGTGTCCGAACCACCTCCCCCGCCGGCGGGTCGAGCTGGAGCACCAGTAGCCGCTCCTCCGCCTCCTCGGGGCGCTCGCCCGCGATCCGCCGCACGGCGTCGCGCAGTTGGCCGACCAGCTGGGTGCACTCCGCTCCGGCGTCGACGCCGTCGATGCACGCCCAGTAGAGGCTCTCGGTGTCGGCCCCGCAGGCCAGCACGACCAGCGTCTCCCCGATGTCCCGCAGGAGCCCGGCGAGCTCCTCCAGCATCGGCCCGAGTTCGCCGAGGTCGCCGAGCCTTCGCGCCCGGCTCCCGGGCCCGAAGGCCGACGCCCCCGCCACGTCCCCGGCCGCGTGGTCCAGGCAGCCCACCGCATGCAACGCGGCCTCGCTCAACAGGCTCCCGAGGCCGGCGAGTTCGCCGTCCTCATCCCGCGCGATCCGGGCGCCCACCGCCCCGGCGAGCATCGCCGCCTGCCGGGCCTCCGCCAGCACGTCCGGGATGTTCCTGGTCTCCGCCAGACCGTGCCGCGCGGTCTTGATCAGTCGCAGCGCCTCCATGCCGCACGCTCCTTCCTCCTCCCACGTGGCGCCTTGCCGCGTGGTCACGGTGAGAGAGTGCGCCGGGGCGGAAGGGTGTGCGGGCGGGCGTCGGAAACCTGTGGACAACCCGGGGGCTGTGGACAACTTCCGTCCCCCACAAGGCTTAGGAGACATCCTCCGGGTTGACATCGCCGACGGCGCCGGGGACCGGGAAGCGCAGCTCGTTCCGCTCGATCTTGGCCGCCAGGGCCGTCAGCGGGTCGACCCCGACCGCCGTGCAGAACTGGAGCAGGTAGGCGAGCACATCGGCCACCTCGTCCCGCACCCGGTGGGCGCGGTCCGGGTCGGCCATCACCGCCGACGCCTGCTCGGGCGTGAGCCACTGGAAGATCTCCAGCAGCTCGGCGGCCTCGACGGTCAGCGCCGCGGCGAGGTTCTTGGGCGTGTGGAAGGGCTCCCAGCGGCGCGCCGCGGCGAACTTCGTCAGCCGCCGGCGCAGCTCTTCCAGCGTCGGCCCGGGGACGTCGATCTCTCGTTCGTTCACCCGTCCAGGTTTACCGCATCGCCCGCCACCGGACGGACCGGCGCCGGGGCCGGGGCCGGGGCCGACGCACCGTCCCGCACCGCCTGGACCGGCACCCGTGCCGTCTCGGTCCGCAGCACCGTCAGCCCCGAGCCGGGGTCGCGCCGGCACTCCACCACCGCCGTCCCCGGCGCCGGTTCGCCCGCCCCGCCCAGCGCGTCCCGCGCCGCGGCCGGCTCCTGGAGGGTGGCGAGCACCCGCAGCTGGTTGCGTCCGGCCATGTCCCGGGCGAGCCGCAGCAGCGACGCGCTCTGGTCCGTGCCGAGCCCGGCCCCGAGGTCGTCGGCGAGCACGGTGAGCTGCCGCTGCGCCCACGGCACCTCGACGGCGACGTCGAGGTCCAGCACCCCGGCACCGGTGAGCAGCACGGCGGCGAACGCCAGGTGGCGCAGCATGCCGTCGGAGGCCTGGTCGGCGCCGGTGCGCCCGAGCAGGCCCTCGTCGAACACCGCGAGCACCCGCCGGTCGGCGCCGCTGCCGCGGTGGGCGAGGTCGAGGCCGAGCAGCGGGTGCGGGGCCGCGGACTGGACGACGCGCAGCAGTTGCCCGTAGCGGCGGGGGCATTCGTTGCTGAGCCGGGCGATGACGGCGGAGATGTTGGCGGCGGTGCTGAGCAGCCGGGCCTGCGGGTGGGGCCGGGCCCAGCCGCGCATGAGGGCGGGCACGGGGTGGACGGGGAAGACCTCGCGCAGCGCGGTGAGCAGCTGTTCGGCGGCGGCGAGGACCTTGCGCTCGCCGGGCGAGGAGCCAGCGACCCGCAGCGGGATCTGGGCGGTGATCAGCGTGCCGCTGGGGAACGGGGCGCGGATGTCGCCCTGCCGGGTGTCGTTGTGCCAGCTGACGTTGACGCGGCGGTTGCGCAGGTCCTGCTCGCCGGTCTCGACGAGGGTCCGGCCGTCGAGGGTGAGCTGTTCCCGGGCGATGCGGACCGGCCCGTCGGTGCGGACGACGACTTCGAGGCCGATCGGCCCGTCCGGGGAGCGGACGGTGCAGCCGAGGATGAAGGCGTTGCGGCCGTGCGGCACGCAGCCGTCGAGGCCGCCGCGGACGGGGCCGGCGAGCGGGCCGGTGGTGCCGGGCCGTCCGTCGAGGGAGGCGCCGATCTCCTCGCCGAGGGCGAGCCGGGAGAGGACGGCGAGGGCGTCGAGCGCGTTGGACTTGCCGACCCCGGCGGGGCCGTGCAGCACGGTGAGGGGCGCGAGCGGGAGGCTCGCGCGCCGGTAGGACTTGAAGGAGGTGAGCCTGATCTCCTCGACGATCGGGCGCCGGACGGGCGGCGTGCCGGGGTCCGGGCTGCGCTGCTGCGGGTGGGCCGGCACGGCGGGCCGGGTGACGTCGCGGTTCACCCGTCGGACGTTAGCTGCCGGTCGGGAGGCAGAAACGTGCCTGCCCGGCAGATTCATCCCATTGGGGTGGCGGCGGGTGGCGCGGCGACGGGCCCGCGCCGCCTGCCGGCTCGGCGCCGGCCCACCCGCCGGCTCAGCGCCGGTAGGCGGCGACGGTGACGGAGGCGGTCACCTCGACCGGGTCCGGCAGCGCGGCGAGCCGCTCCGCCAGCCGGGCCGGGTCGGTGTGCCAGGCGCTCGGCCCCATGCCGACCACGGTCCGCACGTCCTCGGCCGACAGCCGCAGCGTGAACTCGACCTCGCGCTGCCCGGCCGGTGTCAGATGCGGCCCGAGCTTCTCGTCGATGCGCCGCTGCTTCTCCTCGTCCACCGACAGCAGCCCCAGGGCGGTGACGAGTTCGCGCAGGTGGCGCGAGGTGGGCGCGACGAGCAGCAGGGTGCCGCCGGGCCGCAGCACGCGGCGCAGCTCGGGGCCGTTGCGCGGGGCGAACACATTGAGGACGAGTCCGGCGGAGGCGTCCAGCAGCGGCAGCGGGCGCCACGCGTCGCAGACCACGGCGCCGATCCGGGGGTGGGCCCTGGCGGCGCGGCGCAGCGCGTACTTGGAGATGTCGAGGGCGGCGCCGGGCCGGCCGGGCAGGGCGTCGAGGACGTGGGCGAGGTAGTGGCCGGTGCCGGCGCCGAGGTCGGCGACGAGTCCGTCGGGGTCCACCGCCGCCGCGGCCTCGGCGAGGGCGTCGGCGATCGGCCGGTAGTGGCCAGCGGCGAGGAAGTCGCTGCGGGCGGCGACCATGTCGGCGGTGTCGCCGGTGCCGGTGTGGGCGTCGCCGGCGAGCAGGCTGACGTAGCCGTGCTTGGCGACGTCGTGGCTGTGTCCGGCGGGGCAGCGCAGGGTGCGCCCGTCGCGGGTGAGCGGCTGCGCGCAGTGCGGGCAGGCCAGGTAGGGCTCGATGTCCTGCAGCAAGGGTCCGTCTTCTCTCGCGGCCCGGTCGTGTGCTCGGGCCGGGGGTGCCAGCCTAACGAGCGGCGGCGCCCGGTTCCGCATCCGCCGGGGCGCCCGGCCGCGGGCGGGGCAGGGACGGCCGCCCCCGGGTGCCCGCCGCGGCGGCCCGCAGGGCGAGCGCGGCCAGTGCCTCGGGCGCGCCGGCCTGTCCCCGGACGCCGGGGAAGGCGTTGACGTCGACGACGACCGGTTGGTCCGGCCCGTCCAGCAGGTCGACGCCGTAGACGTCGAGGCCGAACACCTCGCCGACGCGCAGGGCGAGCCGGGCCCGCTCGGCGGGCAGGTCGTCCGGCCCGAAGCCGCCCGCGCCGTGCGGCGGCCCGGGGTGGCCGGGGTCGGCGAGTTCGGAGCGCCGGCGGGTGCAGAACAGTTGCCCGTCGACGACCCAGAGCTTCTGGTCCCAGCCGGTGCTCGGCAGGTAGGGCTGGGCGACGACGGGCTCGCCGGGCCACTGCTCGGCGAGGGCGCGCAGCCGGGCGAGGTCGTCGACCCGGGCGACGAGGTCGTGGCGGCGGCTGTGCCGGCTCTTGACGACCAGGGGGAGCGCGAGGTCGCCCGCCTCGGCCGCCGCGAGCAGCGCGGCGGGGCTGTCGGCGGTGCGGGTGGGCGCGAACGGCAGGCCGGCCCGCCGGGCGAGCCCGGCCATGGCGGTGCGGTCCTGGCAGAGTTCGGTGGCGGCGGCCGGGTTGACGACGGGGGCGCCGCGTTCCTCCAGCGACCGGGCGAGCGCGAGGGCCGCCGGGGTGCGGGCCTTGAGCAGGTAGGCGTCGGCGGGCGGGTGGACGTCGGTGAGCGGGCCGGTGCCCGCCGGAGCGGCCGGGTCGAGCGCCTCGACGCGGTGGCCGCGCGCGGTCAGCAGCGCGCCGGCCGCGGCGAGCAGCGGGTGGTCCGGGGCGGAGGTGATCAGCCCGATCCTCACAGCGCGCCGCCGACGCCCACGCCGCCGACACCGGCCACCCCGACCCCGCCGACACCCACGCCGCCGACCCCGACGGCGGCCGCGCCGCCCTGCGCGGGCATCCGGACCGCCGTCGCGCCGAGCCCGACGGCCCCCAGCCCGGAGGCGTCCAGCGCGACCGCCGGCGCCGTGACCGCGGTGCCGGTGCGGGCCAGCCGCAGGATCGCCCGGGCGACCCGGGCCACCGCGTCCGGCACCTGCCGGAAGCTCGGGAAGTCGTTGATGTCGACGACCACCGGCCCGTCCGGCCCGAGCAGCACGTCGACGCCGTACAGGTCGAGCCCGAACACCTCGCCGACCTGCGCGGCGATCCGCGCGATCTCGGCCGGCAGCGGCACCTGCCGCTCCCGCACCCCCTGGTCGGGGTTGAGCGGCGAGCACCGCTCGGTGGCGTACAGCTCGCCGTCGACGCAGTACACCTTGAGGTCGGTACCGGAGTTGGGCACGTAGGGCTGGGCGATGAGCAGGCCCTCGCCGGCGAGCAGGGGGCCGAGTTCGGCGAGGTGCCCGGGGTCGCGGACCAGCCGCACGGCCCGCCCGGAGCTGCCGTCGGCGGGCTTGACGACCAGTGGGTACTCGGCCGCGGGGATCTCGGCGAGCCGTTCCCAGCGGGCGGCCGCGTAGGTGACGGGGACGGGCAGCCCGCGGGTGCGGGCGATGACCGAGGCGAGTGCCTTGTCGCGGACGCCGCGGATCGAGCGGACGTCGTTGACGGTGGTGAGGCCGACGGCGGCGGCGGCCTCCAGCAGGGTGAGGCCGGGCCCGCCGGAGACGGTCTTGAGCACCCAGGCGTCGTGGCTCCCGGCGCGGACCGCCTCGGAGATCGCCATCAGCGAGTCGCCGGGGCGCAGCACGTCCACCCGGTGCCCCCACGCGGTGAGTTGGCGTACGACGTCGAGCGGCATGCCGTCGTGCCGGTAGTGCTCCTCCACCAGAAAGCAGAGCCTCATGAGCCAGTCATCCCCCTCGCTTCGCCCAGCGCGGACGTCCGCCGTTCCCGTCCGGCAGAGCTGTAAAGGCCCCAGGATGCCATGGGGCCCGCACACAAGATCGCCCGGCCTGTAAGCGTTCGGCAACAATCGCGCGGAAATGCCCGGGCCGGGCGGCTTCCCCGGGCACCGGACGCCCCCCCCGGTGGCCTTCGCGCGGTGCCCGTCGGTGCGGTGGCCGCCGGCCGCGGGGCGTCCGGTGCGGCGTCCCCGGCCCGTCCCCGCCCTCCCCGCCGAGGCCCCGCAAATCCCTGGCCGGAGGGGGGAGGGACCTGCTTGGATGCACGGCGTGACCTCTGACGATCCTGCAACCGCCGCGACCCCTGCCGCCGGGCCCGACCGGGCCCTCCTCGACGAGATCGAGCGCTACTACGACGCGGTCCCGCGCGCCGCCGCGCGCGTCGAGGACTTCGGCCCGCTCAGCCTGTTCGTCCGCGAGGGCGCCGGCTGGCCGTACTACGCCCGGCCGGCGCGGGGCCACCGGGGCCCGGCCGCCACGGTCGAGGACGTCCGCCGGGTGCTGGCCCGCCAACGCGAGCTGGGCCTGCCGGAGGCCTTCGAGTGGGTGGCCGAGCACGACCCGCTGCTGCGCCCGGCGGTGGAGGAGGCGGGGCTGGCGGTGCACGAGCACCCGCTGCTGGTGCTGGGTCCGCAGGACGGACCGCAGGCGGCGGCCGGCGTGCCGGACGGGGTGACGGTGCGGGTGCTGGCCGCCGACGATCCGGCGATCGCGCACGCGGTGGCCGTTCCGCACCTGGCGTTCGACGAGCCGGGCACCGGCGTGGGCGGCGCCGGAGCGGCGGAACTCGCCGCGAAGGCGGGGGTGTTGGGGTCCGACGGCACCGCGGCGCGGACCGCCGGGCGGATCGCCTCCGGGCACACGGTGCTGGCCGCGGCCTTCGAGGACGGCACGCCGCTCTGCGCGGGCCAGCACAACCCGGTCGGCGCGGTCACCGAGGTGGCCGGCGTGGGCACGCTGCCCTCGGCGCGCCGGCGCGGACTGGGGCAGGCGGTCACCGCGGCGCTGGTCGCGCACGCCCGGGCCACCGGGGTGCGGACGGTGTTCCTGTCGGCGGCCGACGAGGACGTGGCCCGGATCTACCGCCGGGCGGGCTTCCGCCCGTTCGCGACCGCGCTGATCGCCGAGCCGGCCGGGACCGCCTGAGCCCGCCGGGCGGCCCCTTCCCCTCACTCCGAGTCGTCGTCGTCCTCGCCGCTGACCTCCTCGTCCTCGGCCTCGTCCACCACCCAGGCGGCCAGCCGGTCCGCCACCCCGGAGACGCTCAGCCGCCCCTCGCGGACGGCCCGGGCCAGGCTGCGCACCTCGCGGGCCGTGGTCGCCACCGTGCAACCGCTGGCCACCAGGTAGGCGTAGGCGACGGCGGTGGCGAACAGCTCGTTGGTCTTCTCCAGCGCCGGCACCCGGATCAGCTGGTGCATGAGGGCGGCGGCGCGGTCCTGCGGCTCGGGGTAGACGGCGATGTCGAAGATCTCGGCCTGGTGCCGGGCGACGGCGGCGAGCAGCGATCCGTAGTCGGTGACCTGCGGGTCACCGGGCGTGTACTGCTCGGCGGTCATGAGCAGCCACGAGAGGTCGACCTCCAGCTTCAACGGCGCACGTCCTGGAGGTCGGCCCCGCCCCGCTGCTCGCCGAACTCGGCCAGGAAGGCCGTCTCGTACTCCTTCATGAACTGTGCGGCCGCGTCGACGAAGACCCGCCCGGCCTCGCCCATGTCCTGCTGGACCAGGCGCTCGATGTACTGGTTCATGCTGATCCCCTGCTGCTCCGCCCGTTCCCGGGCCATCTCCGCGGTGGTGGCGTCCACCCGGACGTTCAGCTGCTTCTTACCCATGAACCTCAAGCTAGCGCTGAAGTGCTAGCACAACAAGGGCGCGCGCGGCCCCCGCGCGCACCCGCCGCACGCGCCCGGCGCCCGGCGCCCGCCGGGAGGGAGACTTGAAGAGTTCTTCACCTTCGGAGACTCTGAAGTGCCCCGAGCATTCCCTGGAGCGGCACCGACCGGTGTGGAGGCCGGCAATGACAGCCATGTTCGACCAGGAGCTGCGCGAGCAGCTCGCCCAGGCCCGCAAGGAACTCGCGGCCGCCCGGGCCGCAGGGGACGCCGACGGCGTCCAGGCGTACGAGGGCCGGATCGCCGCACTGATCCGGCTCGCCGCCCAGCACGGCATCGCCCTGCCGCACGACGCCCGGGAAGAGGAGCACCACCTGCCCTGAGCCGCCCGCGACACCGGACCACGACGAGCACGACGGACAAGCGGCGGAGGCGGCACCCGGCAAGCCCCGGGTACCGCCTCCGCCGTCGTCCGCGGGGTCACTCGCCCCCGATCGGCTCCAGGATCGCCACGCACTCGAAGTGGTGCGTCATCGGGAACAGGTCGAAGGCCCGCAGCGAGAGCGGCCGGTAGCCGCCCTCGCGGAAGAACCCGAGGTCCCGGGCGAGGGCCGCCGGGTCACAGGCCACGTACGCGATCCGGCGGGCGCCGAGTCCGGCCAGGTGGGCGACGGTCTCGCGGCCGGCCCCCGCGCGCGGCGGGTCGAGCACGACGAGGTCGGTCGCGGTGATCCCGGTGCGCGGCAGCAGCGTCTCCACCCGGTCGCACTCGATCCGGACGTTCTCCAGCGCGGCCAGGTTGTGCCGGGCGTCGGCCACCGCCTGCTTGCTGGACTCGATGCCGAGCACCGCGCCGTCCTCGCCGACCCGGTCCGCCAGCGCGCCCGCGAACAGGCCCACGCCGCAGTACAGGTCGAGCGCGTTCTCGCCCCACTGCGGGTCCAGGCCGTCGAGGACGGCGTCGACCAGGGTGTCCGGCGCCTCCGGGTGGATCTGCCAGAAGCCGCCGTTGCTGACCCGCCAGGTCCGCCCGGCGGCGCGCTCGCGCACGAAGCCGCGGCCGTGCACCTTGTGGGTGTTGCCCTGCTCGTCGATGCGGGCGATGGAGACCGGGCGGTCCAGCTCGACCAGCGGCAGCTGGGCGCCCGGCGCCGGGGTGAGCACCACCTGGCGGTCCGAGGAGCCGGAGGCCGCGATCGCCTCGACCGAGACGACGCCCGGCCAGTCGCGGGCCTCCACGCCCAGCTCGGTGACGCCCTCGGCCGCGATCAGGCAACGGTCGACCGGCTGGATCTCGTGCGAGCGGTGCTTGCGCAGCCCGACCTTGCCGCTCTGCTGGTCCACGGCGTACTGGACGCGGGTGCGCCAGGCCGGCACCTGCCCGGCCGGCAGCTTGCCGCCGACCGGCTCGACGCTGCCGTCCCAGCCGGCCTCGGCCGGGGTCAGGCCGGCCAGCTTGGCCAGCTGCTCGGTCAGCACCTGCACCTTGAGCTTGCGCTGGCCGCCCGGGGTGACGTGCTGCCAGTCGCAGCCGCCGCACTTGCCGGGCCCGGCGAACGGGCACGGCGGGGCGATCCGATCCTTGGCGGGCTCCAGGACCTCCACCGCGTCGGCCCGCAGGAAGCGCGAGGTGGTGGTGCCGTCGGTGACCTGCGCGATCACCTTCTCGCCCGGCAGCGCGTGCCGGACGAACAGCACCCGGCCCTCGTGCCGGGCCACGCAGTGCCCGCCGCCGTGCGCGACGGCGCCGACCTCGACCTCGTAGCGCTCGCCGACCAGCGGGTCACCGGTGGGAGCCTGCGGCGCCTTCGGGGCCCTGGGGGCCTTGGGGGCCTTGGAGGCCTTGGGCGCGGACTCGGCCCGGGGCGCGCCGGCTGCGTCGCGCAGCGCCCGCGGCGGGCGCACGGCCTGCTTGCGCGGGCGCGCGCCGCCCTTCGGCTGCTTCTCCCGGCCCTCGCGCGCCTCGCCGCGCTCCGGGCGCTCGCCGCGCTCCGGGCGCTCGCCGCGCTCCGGGCGCTCGGCACGCTCCGGGCGCTCGCCGCGCGCAGGGCGCGACGGCTCCTCCACGCGCTCCGGGGCGCGCTCCTCCGGCGCGAGCGGCGCCGTCCGCGCGGTGAACCCGTCGCGGTCGGTCGCCTCCGGACGCGACGGCTTGCCCCAGCGTGGCCGGGCGACCTGCCCGGGTCGGCCGGAGGCGCCGCCCTTGCGGGCACCCTTGCCCGAGGAGCCATGGGAACGAGACGGGGTGTTGCGGGTCACTGGGAGGAGTCCTTCGTGCTGCGGTCGGCCGGGCCGGCGGGCTTCGCCGAGGCTTCCGACTTTACGGCCTTGGGCGCCCTCGGCTCACCACGCCGGACGGAACCCGGCGCCGACCAGGCCTTCTGCGGCTTGCGCCGCTCCGAGGACTCCAGCTGCCACGGCACCGAGGTCACCATCACGCCCGGCTTGAACAGCAGCCGGCCCTTGAGCCGCAGCGCGCTCTGGTTGTGCAGCAGGTGCTCGTACCAGTGGCCGACCACGTACTCGGGGATGTAGACCGACACCACGTCGCGCGGGCTGCTGCGGCGCAGGTTCTTCACGTAGTCCAGCACCGGCCCGGTGATCTCCCGGTACGGCGAGTCCAGCACCTTGAGCGGCACCTCGATCCCGCGCTCGTCCCACTCCTCGCGCAGCGCCGCGGTGTCCGCCGGGTCGACGTTCACGGTCACCGCCTCCAGGGTGTGCGCCCGCGCGAGCCGCGCGTACGCCAGCGCCCGCAGCGCCGGCTTGTGCAGCTTGGAGACCAGCACGATCGCGTGCACCCGGGTGGGCAGCACCACGTCGTCCGGCTCCTCGGCGGCGACCAGCTCCTCGGAGACCCGGTCGTAGTGGCGGCGGATCGCCTTCATCATCACGAACAGCACGACCATCGTCGCGATCGCGATCCAGGCGTGGCTGATCTTGGTGGCGAGCACCACGATCAGCACCGCCATGGTCATCACCAGGCCGAAGGTGTTGATCGCCCGGCTGCGCTGCATGTGGCGGCGCCTGGCCGGGTCGGTCTCGGTGCGCAGGTTCCTGGTCCAGTGCCGGATCATGCCGGACTGGCTCATGTTGAACGACACGAAGACGCCGACGATGTACAGCTGGATCAGCCGCGTCGGGTCCGCGTCGAAGGCGATGATGAACAGGATCGCGGCCAGCGCCAGCAGGATGATGCCGTTGGAGAAGGCCAGCCGGTCACCGCGGGTGTGCAACTGGCGCGGCAGGTAGCGGTCCTGGGCCAGGATCGAGCCCAGCACCGGGAAGCCGTTGAACGCGGTGTTCGCGGCCAGCACCAGGATCAGCCCGGTCACGGCGGCGACGAAGTAGAAGCCCGGCGTGAAGTTCGAGAACACCGCCTCGCTGATCTGGGCCAGCGCGGTCTTCTGGTGGTAGTCACCGGGCGCGCCGACCAGCTGCTGCGGCTCCTCGGCCATCTGGACACCGGTCAGCCGGGCCAGCCAGATGATGCCCATGAACATCACGACGGCGATGGTCGCCATCATCAGCAGCGTGGTCGCCGCGTTCTTGCTCTTCGGCTTGCGGAACGCCGGCACGCCGTTGGAGATCGCCTCCACGCCGGTCAGCGCCGCACAGCCCGAGGAGAACGCCTTGAGCAGCAGGAACACCATGGCGAAGCCGGCCAGGGACTCGTTGCCGGGAGTCGGCTCCAGGTGGAAGCCGGAGCTCTCGGAGGGCATGTCCTGCCCCAGGCCGAAGTGCCGGACCACGCCGTACACCACCATGCCGAGCACACCGAGCATGAAGGCGTAGGTCGGAACGGCGAAGGCCGTGCCGGACTCCCGGACCCCGCGCAGGTTCATCCCCATCAGCAGGATGACCACGACGACCGACAGCGTCAGCTCGTGGCCGCGCAGCGCCGGCACCGCCGACACCACGTTGGCCACGCCCGAGGTGGTGGAGACCGCCACGGTGAGGATGTAGTCGACCATCAGCGCGCTCGCGACCACCAGGCCGGAGTTCGGGCCGTGGTTCACGGTGGCGACCTCGTAGTCACCGCCGCCGCTCGGGTACGCGTGCACGTTCTGCCGGTACGAGGCCACCACCGCGAGCATGACGATGGCGACCACGACGCCGATCTGCCACGAGAAGTGGATGGCGGAGGCGCCCGCCAGGGAGAGGGTCAGCAGGATCTCCTCGGGCGCGTACGCGACCGAGGAGAGCGCGTCCGAGGCGAAGACGGGCAGCGCGATGCGCTTGGGGAGCAGCGTCTCCCCCAGCTTGTCGCTGCGCAACGCACGCCCGATGAGGATGCGCTTCGGTAGGTCAGTCGGCATAGGCACGTTAAGGAATCGTAGGGGCACTACGACGCCCGGGCCGACGCACGCCCCCCCGTTGATGCCCCCTTCGTCGCGACTGTGTTCGGTGGACCGGCTAGCGTGTCGGATACGAGCGGGCGGGCAACACTGTGGTTGTCGTGCCGAGCCCCACGAGGACGCCCACCCCGGACAGCGGGGCGGGGAAACGGAGATTGAGCGGTGTTTGCGCAGGTCATGGCCCCAATAGGACGGGTGAGGTAGCGCCGGTGCACATCGTCATCATGGGCTGCGGCCGGGTGGGCTCCGCACTCGCCCGCGCACTGGAGAAACAGGGCCACTCGGTGGCCGTGGTCGACCAGGACCCGACGGCCTTCCGCCGGCTGGGCGCCGGGTTCAACGGGCGCCGGGTGACCGGGGTCGGCTTCGACCAGGACACCCTGAAGGAGGCGGGCATCGAGGAGGCGGGCGCCTTCGCCGCCGTCTCCAGCGGTGACAACTCCAACATCATCGCCGCCCGGGTGGCCCGGGAGAACTTCGGCGTGGAGAACGTCGCGGCCCGGATCTACGACCCCCGCCGCGCCGAGGTCTACCAGCGCCTGGGCATCCCCACCGTCGCCACCGTCCGCTGGACGGCCGACCAGATGCTGCGCCGCCTGCTGCCGAGCGGCGCCGAGCCGCTCTGGCAGGACCCGAGCGGCGCCGTCCAGCTCGCCGAGGTCGCCTACGCCCCGGACTGGGTGGGCCACCGGGTGGGCGAGCTGGAGGAGGCCTCCGGCGCCCGGGTGGCGTTCGTCACCCGGCTCGGCGAGGGCCTGCTGCCCTCGCCCCAGATGGTGGTGCAGGAGGGCGACCTGGTGCACGTCATGCTGCGCCGGTCCGACCTGACGGCGGTCGAGGCCGCGTTCGCGCAGGGCCCGCGGAAGGAAGGTCACTGATGCGAGTCGCCATTGCCGGGGCCGGCGCCGTCGGCCGCTCGATCGCGGGCGAGCTGCTGGAGAACGGCCACGAGGTCCTGCTGATCGACAAGAACCCCAACTCCATCTCGGTGGAGCGGGTGCCCATGGCGGAGTGGCTGCTGGCCGACGCCTGCGAGATCACCTCGCTGGACGAGGCCGCGCTGCAGCGCTGCCACGTGGTGATCGCCGCGACCGGTGACGACAAGGTCAACCTGGTCGTCTCGCTGCTCGCGAAGACCGAGTACGGCGTGCCGCGGGTGGTCGCCCGGGTGAACAACCCGAAGAACGAGTGGCTCTTCAACGAGTCCTGGGGCGTGGACGTGGCCGTCTCCACCCCGCGCCTGATGTCCGCCCTGGTCGAGGAGGCGGTCAGCGTCGGCGACCTGGTCCGGCTGATGCGCTTCAGCCAGGGCAACGCCAACCTCGTCGAGCTGACCCTCGCCGAGGACACCGAGCTGGTCGGCACCCGGGTCGGCGACGTCCCGTGGCCGCCGGACACCGCGCTGGTGACGATCCTGCGCGAGGGCCGGGTGCTGGTGCCCCGCAAGGACGACACCCTGGAGGGCGGCGACGAGCTGCTCTTCGTGGCCGCCCAGGAGCGCGAGGAGGAGCTGGAGGACCTGCTCTCCGGCTCGGCCGGCGCCCAGTAGCCCCGGGAACGCAGACGCCGAGGGCCCGCACTCGCTCGGAGTGCGGGCCCTCGGCCGTGCGCCGGTCCTGCTAGCCGCCGGCGGACGGCCCGCCGGCGGGGTGCTCCTGCGCCGGCTCGTCGTCCAGCTGCGCCTTGATCGGCGGCGGCGCCTTCAGCAGGATCTGCCAGGTCACGTACATCGCCAGCAGCAGCGGCGGGATGCCCAGGGCGATCTTGAGCCAGCCCAGCAGGTTCACGTTGTGGGTGAAGTACAGCGGGAAGAGGATCAGCGGCTTGATGCCCATGATCAGCACCCACGCCCAGGTGGCCTTGGTGTAGGCGGCCAGCCGGCCCGGGTTCTGCTTGCGCCAGGTGAACATCTCGCCGGTCACCGGGCCGAGCATGATGCCGATCAGCGGCCAGCGCACCAGCGCCGAGACCGCCAGGCCCACGCAGTAGCCGACGTTCCACAGCAGGCCCGGCAGGTAGAAGTTCTCCGCCTTGCCGGTCTTCATCGAGATCCAGGCGCCGATGGCCACGCCGAACACCCCGCTGAAGGCGTGCTGGACGGTCTCCCGCTTCAGCAGCCGCGCCACCACGAACAGCGCGCTCAGGCCCAGCGCCGCCCAGGCGGCCGCCGGCACCTTGTGGGTGATGTTGTAGGTGACGATGAAGACCAGGCCGGGCAGGGTCATGTCGATCATGCCCCGGACACCGCCGAACGCCTTCATCACGGTGTCGGCGGCCTCGCGGGAGGCCTGCGCCTGCCGGGCCGCCTCCTCGTCGTGGGCGATCTTCACCAGGCCGAGCTGGGCGGCGGGCTCGCCGCCGGGCTGGTTGCTCACGCTCATTCGCTCCCGTGTCCGACCGGACGCAGCTCGTAGCGGGGGTTGAACAGCACCCGGCGGCCGCGCGCGTGGCTGATCCGGCCGCTGGCGACCAGACGGCGCCCCGGCTCGATGCCCGCGATGGAGCGGCGCCCGAGCCAGACCACGTCCAGCGCCTCGGTGCCGTCGAAGAGTTCCGCCTCCAGGGCCGGGACACCGGCCCGCGGGCGGAGCGTCACGGTGCGCAGGGTGCCGGCGACGGTCACCAGTTGCCGGTCCCCGCAGCTGGCGATCGGGGTACAGCCCGACTCCGCGGCGCTCTCCTGGCGCAGCTCCTCGGCCTCCAACTCCTCCGTGGAGGAGGTCAGCCGGCTGAGCATGCGGCGCAGGCGCCCCTGCGGCGGCCCGCTGCTGTTGTCACCACTCATGCCGGAAGGGTACCGGTTCCAAGGGCCCCGGCGGCAGGCCGCGCAAGCCGCCCGGGCTCCCCGCGGGCACTCCCGGAGGGCCGCCGGGGCATCGGGGCCGGCCCGCCCGCTCACCCCTCGAAGCGGTAGCCCATGCCCGGCTCGGTGATGAAGTGCCGCGGGTGGGAGGGGTCCTGTTCGAGCTTGCGCCGCAGCTGGGCGAGGTAGACGCGCAGGTAGTTCGTCTCGGTCCGGTAGGCCGGGCCCCAGACCTCCTGGAGCAGCTGGGTCTGGCTGACCAGCCGGCCCGCGTTGCGGACCAGCACCTCCAGCAGATGCCACTCGGTCGGGGTAAGGCGGATGTCGGTGCCGTCCCGGTTCACCTTCTTCGCCGCCAGGTCGACGGTGAAGCTGTCGGTGACCACCACCGAGCCGTCCTCCCCGGCGACCGGCTCGGCCCGGCGGACGGCGGCGCGCATCCGGGCCAGCAGCTCGTCCATGCCGAACGGCTTGGTGACGTAGTCGTCGGCGCCGGCGTCCAGCGCCTCGACCTTCTCGTCGGAGGCGTGCCGGGCGGAGAGCACGATGATCGGCACCCGGGTCCAGCCCCGCAGGCCCTTGATCACCTCGACCCCGTCCATGTCGGGCAGACCGAGGTCGAGCACGACGACGTCGGGATGGCGGGCGGCGGCGAGTTCCAGGGCGCTCGCGCCGTCATGCGCCGCGTCGACCTCGTACTTGCGGGCCTTGAGGTTGATCACCAGCGCGCGGACGATCTGCGGTTCGTCGTCCACGACGAGGACCCGGGTCATACGGGCTCCGCCTTTCAGGGCTGTCGGTCGGATCGGAAGTGGTCGTTCAACGGTCATCGCAGGACAGCGGTGATCATCCTGGCGGCGGGGCGAGCTGCGGCTCGCCGGACTCCGGTGCGGCGCGGGCCGGCCCGTCGGGGTCGAGCGCGTCGGGCTCCGGACGGCGCTCGACGGACGGCAGGGTGACGACCATGGTCAGCCCGCCGCCCGGCGTGTCCTCGGCGGACACCGTGCCGTCCATCGCCTCGACGAAGCCGCGCGCCACCGCGAGCCCGAGCCCCACCCCGGCACCGCGCGGCGCGTCCCCGTACCGCTGGAACGGCGCGAAGATCCGCTCCTTGGCGTCCTCCGGCACCCCCGGCCCCCGGTCCACGATCCGCAGCTCCACCCGGCCCGGCCCGTCCGCCGGCTCCAGCGCGTCCGCCTTGACCAGCACCTTCGTCCCGTCCGGGCTGTACTTGACGGCGTTCTCGATCAGATTGGCCAGCGACCGCTCCAGCAGCCCTCCGTCGGCCCGGACCATCGGCAGGGTCTCCGGCACGTCCAGCCGGACCGCCTCCGGCGGCACCCCGCCCAGCGCGAACGGCACCACCTCGTCCAGGTCGGTCTCCTGGATCAGCGGCGTGACCGTTCCGGTCTGCAGCCGGCTCATGTCGAGCAGATTGTTGATCAGGTGGTCGAGCCGGTCGGCACCCGCCTCGATCCCCGCCAGCAGCTCCGCCTCGTCCTCCTCGTCCCACTCCACGTCCGCCGAGCGGAGCGAGCTCACCGAGGCCTTGATCCCCGCGAGGGGCGTGCGCAGATCGTGCGAGACGGCCGCCAGCAGCGCGGTCCGGATCCGGTTCCCCTCGGCCTCCCGCCGGGCGGCCGCCGCCTCCCCCGCCAGCCGTCGGCGCTCCAGCACCACGGCGGCCTGCGCGGCGAAGGCCCCGAGCAGCCGGCGGTCCTCGCCCGGCAGCACCCGGCCACGCAGCACCAGCGCCAGCGTCTCCCCGATCGGCACGTCCACGTCGGCCGTCTCCGGCCGCTCCGGCGGACGCGGGCCCGCCGTCGCCACCGCCTGCCACGCACCGGACCGGTCCGGCCGCTCCAGCAGGGCCACCGACTCCTGCTGGAAGGTCTCCCGGACCTGCTCCAGCAGCGCGGTCAGCACGCCGTCCCCGTTCGGCGACCCGCGCAGCACCGTGCCGGCCAGCGCACTCAGCGTCTGCGCCTCGGTCTGGCTGCGGGCCGCCTGGTGGGTGCGCCGGGCCGCCAGGTCGACGACCGAGGCCACGGCCATGCCGACCGCGGTGAATATCGCCACCGCCATGATGTTCTGCGGCTCGGAGATGGTGAAGGTGTGGATCGGCGGCGCGAAGTAGTAGTTGAGCGCCGAGGACCCGACCAGCGCCGAGGCGATCGCCGGGAACAGCCCGCCCACCAGCGCCGCACACACCGTCAGCGACAGGAACAGCATCATGTCCGTGGTCAGGCCCAGGCCGTGGACGTGGGTGAGCACCAGCGCCAGCAGCGGCGGTCCCGCCACCCCGATCAGCCAGCCCGCGATCGTCCGCGTCCGGCCCAGATCGGTCACCTTGCGGATCGGGATCCGCCCGCGCCCCTTCGCGGCGTGCTCGTGCGTGACGATGTGCACGTCGATGTCGCCCGATTCACGGGTCACCGTGCCGCTCACACCCGGGCCGTAGACGTACTGCCAGGCCGGCCGGCGACTGGTGCCGAGCACGATCTGCGTCGCGTTCACACCCCGCGCGAAGTCCAGCAGCCCGGCGGCCGGATCGTCGCCCAGCACCGCGTGGTAGGAACCGCCCAGGCTCTCCACCAGCGCCCGCTGCTCGATCAGCGCCTGAGAGGACCCCGAGCCCGAACCGGCCAGCCCGTCCGAGCGGGAGATGTGCACGGCCAGCAGCTCGCCGCCCGAGCCGCGGGCCGCGATCCGGGCCGCCCGGCGGATCAGCGTCGCGCCCTCCGGCCCGCCCGTCAGCCCGACCACGATCCGCTCACGCGCCTGCCAGATCCCCTTGATGCCCTGCTCGGCCCGGTACTTCTGCAGGTACTCGTCGACCCGGTCGGCCGTCCACAGCAGCGCCAGCTCGCGCAGCGCCGTCAGGTTGCCCGGCCGGAAGTAGTGGGCGAGCGCCGCGTCGATCTTCTCCGGCGCGTACACGTTGCCGTGCGCCAGCCGGCGCCGCAGCGCCTGCGGCGACATGTCGACGAGCTCGATCTGGTCGGCCCGGCGGACCACCTCGTCCGGCACCGTCTCCCGCTGCCGCACGCCCGTGATGCCCTCGACCACGTCGCCGAGCGACTCCAGGTGCTGGATGTTCACCGTCGAGATGACATCGATCCCGGCCGCGAGCAGCTCCTCGACGTCCTGCCACCGCTTCTCGTTGCGGCACCCCGGCACATTGGTGTGCGCCAGCTCGTCCACCAGCGCCACCTGCGGCCGGCGCGCCAGCACCGCGTCCAGGTCCATCTCCGTGAACACCGCCCCGCGGTGCGTCAGCTCCCGCCGCGGCACCAGTTCGAGACCGGTGACCTGCTCGGCCGTGTGCCGCCGCCCGTGGTCCTCGACGAACGCCACCGCGACATCGGTCCCCCGCTCCGAGCGCCGGTGCGCCTCCGCGAGCATGGCGTACGTCTTACCGACCCCGGGTGCCGCCCCGAGGTAGATCCGCAGCCTGCCGCGTCCCATGTGCACCATTCTTGATCCGGCCCCGCCTGGCGGCCATCCCGGACACCAGTTCCCTTCGCCTTCGAGACTACGGCGCAGGCGCGAGTTTGCCAGTGATCTGGGCCCTGACCTGGGAGTTTTAGCGCCATTTTGATGGGCTTGGCGAGGGCTGACGGGGCTCGCCGGCCGCATCGATCGACGCTGCCGAGCTGCCGACCGGCTTGGCCAGGCCAGGCCAGGCCTGGCCGGAAAAACAAAGAACCCCCGCCGGAATTCCGGCGGGGGTTCTTCTCAAAATTTGTTCGGCGGCGTCCTACTCTCCCACAGGGTCCCCCCTGCAGTACCATCGGCGCTGTAAGGCTTAGCTTCCGGGTTCGGAATGTAACCGGGCGTTTCCCTCACGCTATGACCACCGAAACACTATGAAACTGTCAACCGCACCCACACCATGACCAGACGTGTGGGGGTCGTTGTTTCAGAACAACACAGTGGACGCGAGCAACTGAGGACAAGCCCTCGGCCTATTAGTACCGGTCAACTCCACCCCTCACAGGGCTTCCATATCCGGCCTATCAACCCAGTCGTCTACTGGGAGCCTTACCCTCTCAAGGAGGTGGGAGTGCTCATCTCGAAGCAGGCTTCCCGCTTAGATGCTTTCAGCGGTTATCCCTCCCGAACGTAGCCAACCAGCCATGCCCTTGGCAGAACAACTGGCACACCAGAGGTTCGTCCGTCCCGGTCCTCTCGTACTAGGGACAGCCCTTCTCAACACTCCTACGCGCACAGCGGATAGGGACCGAACTGTCTCACGACGTTCTAAACCCAGCTCGCGTACCGCTTTAATGGGCGAACAGCCCAACCCTTGGGACCTACTCCAGCCCCAGGATGCGACGAGCCGACATCGAGGTGCCAAACCATCCCGTCGATATGGACTCTTGGGGAAGATCAGCCTGTTATCCCCGGGGTACCTTTTATCCGTTGAGCGACGGCGCTTCCACAAGCCACCGCCGGATCACTAGTCCCTACTTTCGTACCTGCTCGACCCGTCAGTCTCACAGTCAAGCTCCCTTGTGCACTTACACTCAACACCTGATTGCCAACCAGGCTGAGGGAACCTTTGGGCGCCTCCGTTACTCTTTAGGAGGCAACCGCCCCAGTTAAACTACCCACCAGACACTGTCCCTGATCCGGATCACGGACCCAGGTTAGACATCCAGCACGACCAGAGTGGTATTTCAACGACGACTCCACCATGACTGGCGTCACGGCTTCAAAGTCTCCCACCTATCCTACACAAGCCGAACCGAACACCAATATCAAGCTATAGTAAAGGTCCCGGGGTCTTTCCGTCCTGCTGCGCGAAACGAGCATCTTTACTCGTAATGCAATTTCACCGGGCCTATGGTTGAGACAGTCGAGAAGTCGTTACGCCATTCGTGCAGGTCGGAACTTACCCGACAAGGAATTTCGCTACCTTAGGATGGTTATAGTTACCACCGCCGTTTACTGGCGCTTAAGTTCTCAGCTTCGCCCCACCGAAATGGAGCTAACCGGTCCCCTTAACGTTCCAGCACCGGGCAGGCGTCAGTCCGTATACATCGCCTTACGGCTTCGCACGGACCTGTGTTTTTAGTAAACAGTCGCTTCTCGCTGGTCTCTGCGGCCACCCCCAGCTCGGAGTGCAAGACTCGTCACCAGGAATGGCCCCCCTTCTCCCGAAGTTACGGGGGCATTTTGCCGAGTTCCTTAACCATAGTTCACCCGAACGCCTCGGTATTCTCTACCTGACCACCTGAGTCGGTTTGGGGTACGGGCCGCCATGAAACTCGCTAGAGGCTTTTCTCGACAGCATAGGATCATCCACTTCACCACAATCGGCTCGGCATCAGGTCTCAGCCTTAATGTGAGGCGGATTTGCCTACCTCACGGCCTACACCCTTACCCCGGGACAACCACCGCCCGGGCTGGACTACCTTCCTGCGTCACCCCATCGCTCACCTAATACGAGGTTGGATCGCCGGCTCCACCACGTCCCTTTGTCCGAAGACTCCGGGCCGGTTTCACGGGCTTAGCATCACTCGGTTCAGCGTTGGCGCTTCAAAGCGGGTACGGGAATATCAACCCGTTGTCCATCGACTACGCCTGTCGGCCTCGCCTTAGGTCCCGACTTACCCTGGGCAGATCAGCTTGACCCAGGAACCCTTGGTCAATCGGCGCAAGAGTTTCCCACTCTTGTATCGCTACTCATGCCTGCATTCTCACTCGTATACCGTCCACGACTGGTTTCCACCGCCGCTTCACCCGGCACACGACGCTCCCCTACCCATCACAGCAGGCGTTGGCCCTTCATGCTGCAATGACACGACTTCGGTGATGTGCTTGAGCCCCGCTACATTGTCGGCGCGGAATCACTTGACCAGTGAGCTATTACGCACTCTTTCAAGGGTGGCTGCTTCTAAGCCAACCTCCTGGTTGTCTCTGCGACTCCACATCCTTTCCCACTTAGCACACGCTTAGGGACCTTAGTCGGTGTTCTGGGCTGTTTCCCTCTCGACCATGGAGCTTATCCCCCACAGTCTCACTGCCACGCTCTCACTTACCGGCATTCGGAGTTTGGCTAAGGTCAGTAACCCGGTGAGGCCCATCGCCTATCCAGTGCTCTACCTCCGGCAAGAAACACGTGACGCTGCACCTAAATGCATTTCGGGGAGAACCAGCTATCACGGAGTTTGATTGGCCTTTCACCCCTAACCACAGGTCATCCCCCAGGTTTTCAACCCTGGTGGGTTCGGTCCTCCACGAAGTCTTACCTCCGCTTCAACCTGCCCATGGCTAGATCACTCCGCTTCGGGTCTTGGGCATGCAACTCAAACGCCCTATTCGGACTCGCTTTCGCTACGGCTACCCCACACGGGTTAACCTCGCTACACACCGCAAACTCGCAGGCTCATTCTTCAAAAGGCACGCAGTCACGGCCATGGTCCAAAGACCACAACGACGCTCCCACGGCTTGTAGGCACACGGTTTCAGGTACTATTTCACTCCGCTCCCGCGGTACTTTTCACCATTCCCTCACGGTACTATCCGCTATCGGTCACCAGGGAATATTTAGGCTTAGCGGGTGGTCCCGCCAGATTCACACGGGATTTCTCGGCCCCGTGCTACTTGGGAGTTCTTCAAACGAGCCGTACAGATTTCGCCTACGGGGGTCTTACCCTCTACGCCGGACCTTTCGCATGTCCTTCGACTATCCATACGGTTTCTGACTCGCCGACCGGCCGGCAGACCGGTCAAGAAAAATCCCACGACCCCATCAGCGCAACCCCTGCCGGGTCTCACACGCTCATGGTTTAGCCTCATCCGGTTTCGCTCGCCACTACTCCCGGAATCACGGTTGTTTTCTCTTCCTGCGGGTACTGAGATGTTTCACTTCCCCGCGTTCCCTCCACACTGCCTATGTGTTCAGCAGTGGGTGACAGCCCATGACGACTGCCGGGTTTCCCCATTCGGAAACCCCCGGATCAAAGCCTGGTTGACGGCTCCCCGGGGACTATCGTGGCCTCCCACGTCCTTCATCGGTTCCTGGTGCCAAGGCATCCACCGTGCGCCCTTAAAAACTTGGCCACAGATGCTCGCGTCCACTGTGCAGTTCTCAAACAACGACCAGACACCCACCTCAACAAGCATGGGACCGGCATCACTGAGGTACGTTTCCGTTCCCTCAGGACCCAACAACGTGCCCGACACCCAGAATCGATCAACCGCGTTCCACGCCGAAGCAGTACTAGCGAAAGCCGATCCTGTGTGCCGAATAGTCAACGTTCCACCCGTGAGCAACCGTGCAGGACATTCGCCTGCAAGCGGCATATTGCTCCTTAGAAAGGAGGTGATCCAGCCGCACCTTCCGGTACGGCTACCTTGTTACGACTTCGTCCCAATCGCTGGTCCCACCTTCGACGGCTCCTCCCCTTACGGGTTAGGCCACCGGCTTCGGGTGTTACCGACTTTCGTGACGTGACGGGCGGTGTGTACAAGGCCCGGGAACGTATTCACCGCAGCATGCTGATCTGCGATTACTAGCAACTCCAACTTCATGGGGTCGAGTTGCAGACCCCAATCCGAACTGAGGCCGGCTTTTTGGGATTCGCTCCGCCTCACGGCATCGCAGCCCTTTGTACCGACCATTGTAGCACGTGTGCAGCCCAAGACATAAGGGGCATGATGATTTGACGTCGTCCCCACCTTCCTCCGAGTTGACCCCGGCAGTCTCCTGTGAGTCCCCATCACCCCGAAAGGCATGCTGGCAACACAGAACAAGGGTTGCGCTCGTTGCGGGACTTAACCCAACATCTCACGACACGAGCTGACGACAACCATGCACCACCTGTATACCGACCACAAGGGGGCGACTATCTCTAGCCGTTTCCGGTATATGTCAAGCCTTGGTAAGGTTCTTCGCGTTGCGTCGAATTAAGCCACATGCTCCGCTGCTTGTGCGGTCCCCGTCAATTCCTTTGAGTTTTAGCCTTGCGGCCGTACTCCCCAGGCGGGGAACTTAATGCGTTAGCTGCGGCACCGACGACGTGGAATGTCGCCAACACCTAGTTCCCAACGTTTACGGCGTGGACTACCAGGGTATCTAATCCTGTTCGCTCCCCACGCTTTCGCTCCTCAGCGTCAGTAATGGCCCAGAGATCCGCCTTCGCCACCGGTGTTCCTCCTGATATCTGCGCATTTCACCGCTACACCAGGAATTCCGATCTCCCCTACCACACTCTAGCCTGCCCGTATCGAATGCAGACCCGGGGTTAAGCCCCGGGCTTTCACATCCGACGCGACAGGCCGCCTACGAGCTCTTTACGCCCAATAATTCCGGACAACGCTCGCACCCTACGTATTACCGCGGCTGCTGGCACGTAGTTAGCCGGTGCTTCTTCTGCAGGTACCGTCACTTGCGCTTCTTCCCTGCTGAAAGAGGTTTACAACCCGAAGGCCGTCATCCCTCACGCGGCGTCGCTGCATCAGGCTTTCGCCCATTGTGCAATATTCCCCACTGCTGCCTCCCGTAGGAGTCTGGGCCGTGTCTCAGTCCCAGTGTGGCCGGTCGCCCTCTCGAGCCGGCTACCCGTCGTCGCCTTGGTAGGCCATTACCCCACCAACAAGCTGATAGGCCGCGGGCTCATCCTGCACCGCCGGAGCTTTACACCCAGGACCATGCGGTCCCAGGTCATATCCGGTATTAGACCCCGTTTCCAGGGCTTGTCCCAGAGTGCAGGGCAGATTGCCCACGTGTTACTCACCCGTTCGCCACTGATCCACCCCGAAGGGCTTCACCGTTCGACTTGCATGTGTTAAGCACGCCGCCAGCGTTCGTCCTGAGCCAGGATCAAACTCTCCGTGAATGATTACCCGTAATCGGGCTCACACCCGCGTTGAGCGGCACGGCAACCACCGGAATTAGGCGGCCCCGCGCACTGCGTCCTCGCTAGTGTTATTTCAAAAGGAATCTCCAACCCCGAAACAAGTCCGAGGCCGGGGATGTCAACATATCTGGCGTTGACTTTTGGCACGCTGTTGAGTTCTCAAGGAACGGACGCTTCCATCAGGCGGCTTTCACACCGGCCCTCCGGGCGCTTCGTTCTTTCGTGTTTCCAGCTTATCAGATGTTTTCCGCTCCGCTTTCCGGAGTTTCTTTCATCCGATTTGCTTTGGCCTTTCGGCGCTCCCGAACTCTATCAGAGTTTCTCGGGCCGTTTTCCCGCTCCGTTCTCGAATTTCGTTCGAGAACTTCGACTGGGGGCCGTCCCGTGGGGCAACCCGGAGAACATTACGCACCGGGCTGCCCCACGTCAAATCAGGCCGGGGAGGCTCACACCTCGACGACGACCGGGAGGATCATCGGGCGACGGCGGTAGTTGTCGGCCACCCACTTGCCGATGGTCCGGCGGACGAGCTGCTGGACCTGGCGGATCTCCAGGACGCCGTCACTCGCCGAGCGGTCGAGCGCCTCCTGCAGCCGGGCCGCGACCGGGACGAACGCGGCGTCGTCGATGCCGGAGCCGCGGGCCTGGATGCTCGGGCCGCCGACGATCTTGCCGTTGGTGGAGTCGACCACCACGAAGCAGGAGATGAAGCCCTCCTCGCCGAGGATCCTGCGGTCCTTGAGCGAGGCCTCGGTGATGTCGCCGACCGAGGAGCCGTCGACGTAGACGTAACCGGCCTGCACCTTGCCGACGATGCGGGCGACGCCGCCCTCCAGGTCGACGCAGACGCCGTCCTCCGCGATGACCACGCGGTTGCGCGGGACGCCGGTGGCGATGCCGAGGTCGGCCGCGGCCCGCAGGTGGCGCCACTCGCCGTGCACCGGCATGAGGTTGCGCGGCTTGCAGATGTTGAAGAAGTACAGCAGCTCGCCGGCCGAGGCGTGGCCGGAGACGTGCACCTTGGCGTTGCCCTTGTGCACGACCTTGGCGCCCCAGCGGGTCAGGCCGTTGATGACCCGGTACACGGCGTTCTCGTTGCCCGGGATGAGCGAGGACGCCAGGACGACGGTGTCGCCCTCGACGATGCGGATCTGGTGGTCGCGGTTGGCCATCCGGGACAGCGCGGCCATCGGCTCGCCCTGCGAGCCGGTGCAGATCAGCACGACCTCCTTGTCCGGCAGGTCGTCCAGCTGCTTGACGTCGACGACCATGTTGCCGGGGACCTTCAGGTACCCGAGGTCGCGGGCGATCCCCATGTTGCGGACCATCGAGCGGCCGACGAACGCGACCTTGCGCTTGTACTCGTGCGCGGCGTCCAGCACCTGCTGGATGCGGTGCACGTGGCTCGCGAACGAGGCCACGATGATGCGCTTGTCGGCGTTCGCGAAAACGTTTCGCAGCGCGGCCGAGATGTCCCGCTCGTGCGGGATGAAGCCGGGGACCTCGGCGTTGGTGGAGTCCACCAGCAGCAGGTCCATGCCCTCCTCCGCCAGCTTGGCGAAGGTCGGCAGGTCGGTGAGACGGCCGTCGAGCGGCAACTGGTCCATCTTGAAGTCGCCGGTGGCGACGACCATGCCGGCGGGGGTGCGCACGGCGACGGCCAGCGCGTCCGGGATGGAGTGGTTGACCGCGATGAACTGGCAGTCGAAGGGGCCGATCCGCTCGCGGTCGCCCTCGGAGACCTCCAGCACGTACGGGCGGAGACGGTGCTCGGCGAGCTTGGCCTCGATCAGCGCGAGGGTGAGCTTCGACCCGATCAGCGGGATGTCCGGGTTCTCCCGGAGCAGGTACGGGACGGCGCCGATGTGGTCCTCGTGGCCGTGCGTGAGGACGATGCCGTCGATCTTGTCGAGGCGGTCCCGGATGTAGGTGAAGTCCGGGAGGATCAGGTCGACGCCGGGCTGCTCGTCCTCGGGGAAGAGGACGCCGCAGTCGACGATGAGAATGCGGTCCCCGTATTCGAAGACCGTCATGTTGCGGCCGATCTCGCCGAGACCGCCGAGCGGGGTGATGCGCAGGGCGCCCGCCTTGAGGGCCGGCGGCGCGCCGAGTTCGGGATGCGGGTGGCTCAAAAGACTCTCCTCACGACGCACGCCATATGTCCGGGGTCCTCCCCCGCGAGACATATGGCGTGCGTTCTCCGTGTCGGTTTTCCTACCAGGTCTGTGCTCTCGCGCCTTCGGTCCGGTCCAGCGGCGGACCCGTGGAGGTCCGGCGAGCCGGGGCGCGCACGTCTGTGTCTGTTACAGGTCTACCCCGCCGTCGGCGAGATCCTTCTTCAGTTGCGCGATCTCCTCGGGGGTCGCGCCGACCAGGGGCAGTCGAAGCGGGCCGGCGGGCAGGCCCTGGAGGTCCAGCGCGGCCTTGGTGAGGATCACGCCCTGGGTGCGGAAGATACCGGTGAAGACCGGCAGCAGGCGCTGGTGGACGGCCGTGGCCTTGGCCACATCGCCGGCCAGGTAGGCCTCGACCATGGCCCGCAGCTCGCCGGCGACCACGTGGCCGACCACGCTGACGACACCGACGGCTCCGACCGACAGCAACGGCAGGTTGAGGATGTCGTCGCCGGAGTACCAGGCGAGGTCGGACCGGGCGATCGCCCAGGCGGCGGCGCCGAGGTCGCCCTTCGCGTCCTTGTTGGCGACGATCCGCGGGTGCTCGCCGAGCCGGACCAGCGTCTCGTGGCTCAGCGCGACGCCGGCGCGGCCGGGGATGTCGTACAGCATGACCGGCAGCCCGGTGGCGTCGGCGATCCGCACGGTGTGCCGGTACAGGCCCTCCTGCGGGGGCTTGCTGTAGTACGGCGTGACCGCCAGCAGGCCGTGCGCCCCGGCCGCCTCGGCCTGGCGGGCCAGCTCGACGCTGTGGTGCGTGTCGTTGGTGCCGACCCCGGCCACCACATGGGCCCGGTCGCCGACCGCCTCCACCACGGCGCGGACGAGCTGGGCCTTCTCGGCGTCGCTGGTGGTCGGGGATTCGCCGGTGGTGCCGTTGACGACGAGGCCGTCGTTGCCGGAGGCGACGAGGTGCGCGGCGAGGCGCTGGGCGCCGTCGAGGTCGAGGCCGCCGTCGGCGGCGAACGGTGTCACCATCGCGGTCAGGACCCGCCCGAAGGGCGTCTGGGGGGTGGAGGTCGGAGCCATGGGTCCAAAACTACTCGTAGGCGGTGGGGCGACACCCAGGCCGGTCCACGGTTCGGACGGCCACGGCGGCGAAGCGGCGGCGAACAGCGGGGACATGGGATTCCGGTGCTGCGTGCTCGGGGGTTCAAGCAGCACCGGAATCCGTGTTCACGAGCGTAGGGAGCGGTCAGAAATGCCGCAATCCAGACATGCCCGACACTCTCCCCGGATGCCCGTCGCCGCAGGTCAGGGGGCGACCCGGCCGTGCTTCTCGAAGGCCGCATGGGTGAGCGGCATGAGCTCGGCCCACTGCTCCTCCATCCGCTCGGCGACCATCTCGATCTCGCGCTGCGGGAACGACGGCACCGCCGCGTTCTCCCGCTTGGTGCGCAGCGACAGGAAGTGCATCAGCGAGCGGGCGTTGCAGGTCGCGTACATCGACGAGTAGAGCCCGACCGGCAGCACCGCGCGGGCGACCTCGCGGGCCACGCCGGCCTCCAGCATCTCCTGGTAGCGCCCGTACGCCTCGCCGTAGGCGGCCTCCATCGAGGCGGTGACGGTCCGGTGCTGCTCGGGCGTGCCCTCGACGAACTCGTAGCGGCCCGGGCGGCCCTGCTGGACCAGCCTGCGCTCCTCGCCCGGCACGTAGAAGACCGGCTGCAGCTCGCGGTAGCGGCCGGACTCCTCGTTGTACGACCAGCCGCTGCGGTGGCGGTGGAACTCGCGGAAGACGAAGATCGGCGCACTGATGAAGAAGGTCATCGAGTTGTGCTCGAACGGCGTGCCGTGCCGGTCCCGCATCAGGAAGTTGATCAGGCCCTTGGACTTCTCCGGGTCCTGTTCGAGCGCCTCCAGGGACTGCTCCCCCGCCGTCGAGACCCGGGCCGCCCAGATGACGTCCGAGTCGGCGGCGGCGCTGCGGACCAGCTCCGCGGTGATGTCGCTGCGGAACTGGGGGGCCGTCGTGTCGTCGCTCACGCGTTACTCCTCGCGGGTCGGTCGGTACCGGTGCCACCCGTGGCGGTGGCGTCGGCGCCGGTGGTGCGGTGCAGCCGGATCGCGTGCTGCATGGTCTTGCGGGCGCGCGGCACGTCGCCGGCGTCGGCGTACGCGACCGCCAGGCGGAAGAAGACCCGCCAGTCGCCGGGGGCGGCCTCGGCCTCGGCCTTGCGGCGGGCGAACACGGCGTCCGCCGAGGCGCGGTCGATCCGCCCGCCGTCGGTGCGCTTCAGCTCGTCGACCGGCAGGCCGCCCTCGGCCTCCAGCTCGCGGGCGAGCCGCTCGCTGTCCCGGCCGAAGCGGACCGTCTGGCGCAGGAACCAGATGCCGATGACCGGGATGACGAAGGCGCACAGGCCCAGGCCGACGCCGAGCGGCTTGCCGGTGGCGATGAGCTGGACGCCCTCACCGACGCAGATCAGCGCGACCAGGGCCAGGACGCCGGAGAGGACGAAGAAGCCGGTACGGGAGGTCATGCCGGGCTCACAGGTCCAGGAAGTGTTCGAGGCCCAGGGTGAGCCCGGGCGTCTCCACGACCTTGCGCACGCCGAGCAGGATGCCCGGCATGAAGCTGCTGTGGTGCAGCGAGTCGTGCCGGATGGTGAGGGTCTCGCCGGTGTCGCCGAACATCACCTGCTGGTGGGCGAGCAGGCCGCGCAGCCGCACCGCGTGCACCGGCACCCCGTCGACGTCGGCGCCGCGGGCGCCGGGCAGGGCGTGGGTGGTCGGGTCCTGCTGCGGCGGGCGGCCGGCCTCCGCGCGGGCGGCGGCGATCAGCTGGGCGGTGCGGGTGGCGGTGCCGCTGGGGGCGTCCGCCTTGCCGTCGTGGTGCAGCTCGACGACCTCGACCGACTCGAAGTACTTGGCGGCGGTCTGGGCGAACTTCATGCCGAGGACGGCGCCGATGGAGAAGTTCGGCGCGATCAGCAGGCCCAGGTCCGGCGCCTCGTCGAGCCAGCCGCGCACGGTGGCCAGGCGCTCCTCGGTCCAGCCGGTGGTGCCGGTGACCACGTGGATGCCGTGGTGCAGGCAGAAGTCGAGGTTGCCCATCACCGAGTCGGGGTGGGTCAGCTCGACGACGGCCTGCACCCCGGCGTCGGTCAGCTCGGAGAGCTTCGCCTCCCGGCCCAGGGCGGCGACCAGCTCCAGGTCCGGGGCGGCCTCGACGGCCTTGACGGCCTCGGAGCCGATCCGGCCCCGGGCGCCGATCACAGCGACACGCAGCGTCATGGTGGGAAGTCCCTTCAGGCCAGCAGGTCGGCGAGCTTGGCGGCCCGCTTGTCGGTGATCGGACCGATCAGCGCGAGCGAGGGCCGGTACGCCCCCAGCACATCACGGGCGACCTCGTGCACGTCCTCCAGGGTCACCGCCGCTATCCGCGCCAGCATGTCGTCGACCGACAGGTGGTGGCCGTAGCTGAGCTCGGCCTTGCCGATGCGGTTCATCAGCGAGCCGGTGTCCTCCATGCCGAGCACGGTGGAGCCGGAGATCTGGCCGATCGCGCGCTGCAGTTCCTCCTCGGTGATGCCGTCGGCGACCACCTTGGCGAGCTCGTCGCGGCAGATCCGCAGCACCTCCTCGACGCGCTTGGGCTGGCAGCCGGCGTAGATGCCGAACAGGCCGCTGTCCGCGTAGGAGGAGGAGTAGGAGTACACGGAGTACGCCAGGCCGCGCTTCTCGCGGACCTCCTGGAACAGCCGGGAGCTCATGCCGCCGCCGAGGGCCGCGTTGAGCACGCCCATCGCCCAGCGGCGCTCGTCGTGCCGGGGCACTCCGGGCACGCCCAGCACCAGGTGGGCCTGCTCGGTGGAGCGGTTGAGCACCTCGACCCGGCCCGCGGTGCGCAGCGCCTTGACGCCGCGCCGGGCCTCGGCGGGGACGGCCTCGGACTTGGCGAGCAGCGGCGCGAAGGCCTGCTCGACCTGCCGGACGACCTTGCGGTGGTCCAGGTTGCCGGCCGCGGCGACGACCAGGTGCTCGGGCTTGTAGCGGCGGTGGAAGAAGTTCGCGATCTGGTCGCGGGTGAGCGAGCGGATGGTCTCCTGGGTGCCGAGGATCGGCCGGCCGAGCGGGCCGCTGCCGAAGATCACCTTGGCGAAGAGGTCGTGGACGACGTCGCCCGGGTCGTCCTCGGCCATCGCCATCTCCTCGAGGATGACGCCGCGCTCGGCCTCGACGTCCTCGGGGCGGATCAGCGAGCCGGTGAGCATGTCGCAGACCACGTCGATGGCCAGCGGCAGGTCGGTGTCGAGCACCCGCGCGTAGTAGCAGGTGTTCTCCTTCGCGGTGAAGGCGTTCATCTCACCGCCGACCGCGTCCAGGGCGGCCGAGATGTCCAGCGCGCTGCGCCGCTCGGTGCCCTTGAAGAGCAGGTGCTCCAGGTAGTGGGTGGCGCCGTTGAGCTGCGGGATCTCGTCCCGCGAGCCGACGCCGACCCAGATGCCGAAGGTCGCGGAGCGCACCGTCGGCAGGGTCTCGGTGACGACGCGCAGGCCGCCGGGGAGGACGGTGCGACGCACGGTTCCGGCGCCGTCCGCGCCCTTGAGCAGGGTCCGGGTCGTGCCGGGGCGCTGCTTCGCCGCCGAGGCCTGGGCCACGGGGGTACCTCCGTAGAAAGCGGTCCGTCGGGAGAACGTGGGGAACAACAGGGTGCGGCCCGCACGCCGCTGGGGGCGTGCGGGCCGCGGGGTTCAGCTAGCGGCGCTTCACTCGGAAGCGGCCTCGGCGTTCTCCTCGCCCTCGACGACCGGGATCAGCGAGAGCTTGCCGCGCGGGTCGATCTCGGCGATCTCGACCTGCACCTTGGCGCCGACGCCGAGGACGTCCTCGACGTTCTCCACGCGCTTGCCGCCGGCCAGCTTGCGGATCTGCGAGATGTGCAGCAGACCGTCCTTGCCCGGCATGAGCGAGACGAAGGCACCGAAGGTCGTGGTCTTGACCACGGTGCCCAGGTAGCGCTCGCCGACCTCCGGCATGGTCGGGTTGGCGATCTGGTTGATCGTGGTGCGGGCGGCCTCGGCGGCCGGGCCGTCGGCGGCACCGATGTAGATGGTGCCGTCGTCCTCGATCGTGATCTCGGCGCCGGTGTCCTCCTGGATCTGGTTGATCATCTTGCCCTTGGGGCCGATGACCTCACCGATCTTGTCCACCGGGATCTTGATGGTGATGATGCGCGGCGCGTTCGGGGACATCTCGTCCGGGGAGTCGATGGCCTCGTTCATCACGTCGAGGATGTGCAGGCGGGCGTCGCGGGCCTGCTTCAGCGCGGCGGCGAGCACCGACGCCGGGATGCCGTTGAGCTTGGTGTCCAGCTGCAGGGCGGTGATGAAGTTGCGGGTACCGGCGACCTTGAAGTCCATGTCGCCGTACGCGTCCTCGGCACCGAGGATGTCGGTGAGGGTCACGAAGTGGGTCTCACCGTCGATCTCCTGGGAGATCAGGCCCATGGCGATGCCGGCGACGGCGGCCTTCAGCGGCACACCGGCGTTCAGCAGCGACATGGTGGAGGCGCAGACCGAGCCCATCGAGGTGGAGCCGTTGGAGCTGAGCGCCTCGGAGACCTGGCGGATGGCGTACGGGAACTCCTCGCGGGTCGGCAGGACCGGCAGGATGGCCCGCTCGGCCAGCGCGCCGTGGCCGATCTCGCGGCGCTTCGGCGAACCGACGCGGCCGGTCTCGCCGACCGAGTACGGCGGGAAGTTGTAGTTGTGCATGTAGCGGCGGCGGGTCTCCGGGGAGAGCGTGTCCAGCTGCTGCTCCATGCGGAGCATGTTCAGCGTGGTGACACCCAGGATCTGGGTCTCGCCGCGCTCGAACAGGGCCGAGCCGTGCACCCGCGGGATGGCCTCGACCTCGGCGGCCAGGGTGCGGATGTCGGTGACGCCGCGGCCGTCGATGCGGACCTTGTCCTTGATGACGCGCTCGCGGACGATCTTCTTGGTCAGCGCGTTGTAGGCGGCGCTGATCTCCTTCTCGCGGCCCTCGAACTCGGGCAGCAGCTTCTCGGCGGCCAGCGCCTTGACGCGGTCCAGCTCGGTGTTGCGCTCCTGCTTGCCCGCGATGGTGAGGGCCTGGGCCAGCTCGTCCTTGACGGCGGCGGTCAGCGCGGCCAGCACGTCGTCCTGGTAGTCCAGGAAGACCGGGAACTCGCCGGTCGGCTTGGCGGCCTGGGCGGCCAGCTGCGACTGCGCGGCGCACAGGACCTTGATGAACGGCTTGGCGGCCTCGAGGCCGGAGGCGACGATCTCCTCGGTCGGCGCGTCGGCGCCGCCCTCGACCAGCTTGATGGTCTTGTCGGTGGCCTCGGCCTCGACCATCATGATCGCGACGTCGCCGTCCGGCAGGACGCGACCGGCGACGACCATGTCGAAGACGGCCGACTCCAGCTCGCTGTGGGTCGGGAAGGCGACCCACTGGCCGTTGATCAGGGCGACGCGCACGCCGCCGATCGGGCCGGAGAACGGCAGGCCGGCCAGCTGGGTGGACGCGGAGGCGGCGTTGATGGCCACCACGTCGTACAGGTGGTCCGGGTTCAGCGCCATCACGGTGACGACGACCTGGACCTCGTTGCGCAGGCCCTTGACGAAGGACGGGCGCAGCGGGCGGTCGATCAGGCGGCAGGTGAGGATCGCGTCCTCGGAGGGCCGGCCCTCGCGACGGAAGAACGAGCCGGGGATGCGGCCGGCGGCGTACATCCGCTCCTCGACGTCCACGGTCAGCGGGAAGAAGTCGAAGTGCTCCTTCGGCTGCTTGGACGCGCTGGTGGCCGACAGCACCATGGTGTCGTCGTCCAGGTAGGCGACGGCGGAGCCGCCGGCCTGACGGGCCAGGCGGCCGGTCTCGAAGCGGATGGTGCGGGTGCCGAAGGAACCGTTGTCGATCACGGCCTCGGCGTAGAACACGTTCTCTTCCACCTGGAAGATCTCCTCTTTCGTACGTCTCCGGGAGAGCGCCCCCGCGCATCGCCTGCGTGTTGACCCTGGACGGTCGGGCCGGTCTTCGATCGAAGCCTCCGGTGCACCCCGCTTCGGTCTGCGGGGCCTCCGGCGGCCACTACCGAGGACCGGCGCCTCTCGGCCGGCCGGGTCCGGACGGGCGTTTCGCGTCTGGACGCTCTCTCGGATGCGGGCGGCTTCCGTTTGAAGCCTTCGTCCCGCGGGGGGTTGGATCCTGCTGCCTGAGTGGCGCGCTTGCGGCGCCATCACCCGGCATGCCCACAACCCTACGGTGCAATCCTCGGCCACCTGGGGAGGTGCGCGCGAGTTGTTATGCCCGGTCGTTGCGCTCGGACGCCCCTTCGGGCACCCCGGTCATGCGGCCGCGGCATACGCGCGAGGGGCGGCTCCCCGGTGTGGGGAGCCGCCCCGAGCGGCGTTCTCAGCGGGCGCCGCCGGCGGCACCGCGGCGGATGCCCAGGCGGTCGACGAGCGTACGGAAGCGCTCGATGTCCTTCTTGGCCAGGTACTGCAGCAGGCGGCGGCGCTGGCCGACCAGGATCAGCAGGCCGCGGCGCGAGTGGTGGTCGTGCTTGTGCGACTTGAGGTGCTCGGTCAGGTCCGAGATGCGGCGGGAGAGCATGGCCACCTGGACCTCGGGGGAGCCGGTGTCGCCCTCCTTCTGGCCGAACTCGGCGATGATCTGCTTCTTGATGTCAGAGGCGAGTGCCACTGCAACTCCTTCGAGGTGATACCGAGCGGTCCTGGTCTACGGCACAGGACTCTTGGGAGAACTCGGTGTCGTGACGGGCGCGGCCGCCGGTCGTCGCCCCACCTGGGGCGGACACACGGCTGCGCTCGGAGGCCAAGCGTACCAGTGCCGCCGACACCGGCGGTCGGCGGCCCCGGCGGCCCCGGTGGGCCGGTCAGCCGGTGGCGCCGCGGACCAGCCGGTAGACGTCGAGGACGGCCAGCACCAGCGGGATCAGCGACATCAGGGTGAGGCTGTCGACCAGGTCCAGGATGCGCCCCCAGAACGGGGAGACGCCGAGCCGGGGCACCACCAGGGCGATCGCGGTGAGGACCGCGGCGCCGAAGGCGATCGAGGCGGTCAGCCAGACGGTGCGCAGGTCGGCGTCGGTGGAGCCGATGCCGGCCCGCAGGACGAACTGCGGGGTGTGCAGGGAGAGGCCGACGATCAGCAGCGACAGGCCGAGCAGGCCGGCGATGGTGAGGCTGAAGACCTGCGCGCTGTAGCGGAACAGCCGGGCGCGGAGCATGGTGACGAGGCCGAGGACGAGGGCGAGCAGCTCGGGGAAGGTCTCGTCGGTGAAGCCGAGCACCGCGCAGGCGCCGACGATCACCGCGGCGCAGCCGCCGACCAGGCCGACCAGCACCTCGTGGCCGCGGCGGGCCTGGTGGGCGATCCGCTCGTACTGGACGAGTTCGGCGCGGGCGCTCTCCTCGTCGTGGTCGCGACCGCGGGCGCGGGTCTGGCCGGGGGCGCTGTAGCCGACGGGCAGCCGCGCGAAGCGGGCGGACAGGCCGGGCAGGAAGCCGATCGCCGCGACGGCGCCGACCCCGGTGACGGCGGCGATGTGGTTGGCCGAGGTGCCGGGCAGCAGCACCCCGGCGAAGGTGGCGAGCGCGCCGGCCGCGGCCAGGAAGGCGGCGGCGACGAACAGCGAGTCCTTCTCGGGCAGCAGGCCGACCAGCAGGACGGCGACCACCAGGACGGCGACGCAGCCGGTGAGGAACTGCAGCCGGCCTGGCCCGTCCAGCGGGCCGCCGGTGGGGGCGAGGACGCCGCTGCCGGCGATCAGGGCGTGCGGCAGGGCGCCGAGGCCGAGCGCGAGGCCGGCCCAGGCGTCGCGGTAGACCCGGGCGCGGACGCCGGCGAAGGCGGTGAGCACGACGGCGACGACGCCGGAGAGCACGCCGGGCAGGCCGTGCATGTCGTGGCGCAGGTCGGCGAACCAGAGGGCGAAGCCGAGCAGGGTGAGCAGCACGCCGGTGCCGATGAGGCCGAAGGCGCGCATCAGCTCGGGGCTCCAGAACCGGCGGTCGGTCTCGCCGGCGGTGGCGATCGCGTCGGCGACGTCGTCGTAGACGGCGGGCGGCAGCGACTCGGCGAACGGGCGCAGGCTGAGCAGGTCGCCGTCGCGCACCTGCTGGGCGGCGAGCGAGCGGCCGCCGTCGAGCACGGTGCCGTCGCGGCGGACCAGGTGGAACCCGGTGGGGACGCCGTCGGGCTGGGTCTGGCCGGAGAGCCGCAGCACCTCGGGGTAGACGTCCGCGAGCGGGACGTCCTCGGGCAGGGCGACGTCGATCCGGCTGTCCGGGGCGACGACGGTGACCCGGCAGAAGCCGGTGGTGACGGGCGTCGTCATGCCCGCACCTCGTTCGCTCGACGCACTGGGCGCTCCCCCTTGGTGACGGTGCCGCGGCACCGGCGGCTGGTCGGTCTGGCTGTCGCGCGGGCGCCGGCCGGACGGAACCGGCCCGGCGGGGCCACGAGTTGGCGCGGCGTTACCCTACCTGTTCGGTTCGTGTCCGGCCCCGTGGAGGGCGGGCGGGCCCGTCGGGGCGGGGCCCCAGTAGGATCAGCCCCCTGCGCAAGGCGGCGGGGGCGGCGAGCGCCTCCCCGGGTGCCTGCGGTCGGCGGAGCGGGGGCGGCGTCACACGGGGCGTCCTCACCCGTACGTATCCAGTTGCGTGAGGGCTGATGCCGTGGTGATCGAGCGAAGCGTTCGTGGTCGGAGGGTGGGGCGCGCATGGGCGTGATCACCGTCAAGCGGCCGCCCCGGGCCTACCCGCCCGCGGTGCCGGACGAGCCGGTGGAGCTGGTCCCCCCGCCCGAGCTGCCCCGTTCGGGCGGCGAGGACTGGGTGATGAGCATCCTGCCGATGCTCGGCATGGGCGGATCGGCGGTGTTCTTCTTCTCGCCGGGGGCCCAGGCCCCGATGAAGATCATGGGCGGTCTGATGATCGTCTCGACGGTCGGTATGGCGCTCGCGCAGATCGTCCGGGCCCGCAAGGGCGGCTCCTCGGCCACCGCGGACGAGCGGCGCGACTACCTCAAGTACCTCCAGCAGATGCGCCGCCAGGTACGCCGGACCGCCGAGCGCCAGCGCGGCGCGCAGCTGTTCCTGAACCCCGAGCCGGACCAGCTCTGGTCGATCGTCGCGGACGGCCGCCGGCTGTGGGAACGGCGGGCCGGGGACGCCGACTTCGCGCAGATCCGGGTCGGCCGCGGTCCGGTGCAGCTGTCCACCCCGCTGGTCGCGCCGCAGACCGCGCCGATGGACGAGCTGGAGCCGCTGTCGGCGGCCGCGATGCAGACCTTCCTGAAGGCCCACGGCACCCTCCAGGACCTGCCGTTGGCGATCTCGCTGCGCGCCTTCTACCACATCACGGTCTGCGGGGACCCGGACACCGTCTACGGCAACGTCCGGGCGATGATCGCCCAGTTGACCACCCTGCACTCGCCGGACGACCTGCTGGTGACGGTGGCGGCCGCGCCCGGCGCGGTGGACGAGTGGGAGTGGACCAAGTGGCTCCCGCACAACCAGCACCGCAAGGAGAGCGACGGCGCCGGGTCGCGCCGGCTGATCGCCACCGGCCTCGGCGAGCTGGAGCTGCTGCTCCAGGACGAACTCGCCGGCCGCCAGCGCTTCGTCCGGGACGCCGCGCCGACCGCCGACCAGCCGCACATCGTCGTCGTGATGGACGGCGCCTCGGTGCCGCACGACTCGCTGCTCGCCGGCGCCGAGGGCGTGCACGGGGTGACCATCGTCGAGGTGGTCCCGGGCGATCTCGACGAGCCGACCGGGCACCTGATCGTCACGGTCTCGCCGGACGAGCTGGCGCTGCGCTCGGCCTCCGGCGCCACCTACGCCGGCGCCCCGGACACCCTCTCCGCCTGGCAGTGCGAGGCGCTGGCCCGGCAGCTGGCGCCGTACCGGGCCTCGGCCGGCGGCGACGACGAACCGCTGCTGTCCAACCTGGACTTCACCGACCTGATGAACTCCGGCGACCCGGGCTCCTTCGACGTCGCCCGCAGCTGGCGGCAGCGGGCGCAGCACGAGCGGCTGCGGGTGCCGATCGGCGTCGGGGCCGGCGGCGAGCACGTGTACCTGGACATCAAGGAGGCCGCGCAGGAGGGCATGGGCCCGCACGGCCTGTGCGTCGGCGCGACCGGCTCCGGCAAGTCCGAGCTGCTGCGCACCCTGGTGCTGGGGCTGGCGATGACGCACTCCTCGGAGACGCTGAACTTCGTGCTCGCCGACTTCAAGGGCGGCGCGACCTTCGCGGGCATGGCGGACATGCCGCACACCTCCGCGGTGATCACCAACCTGGAGGGCCAGCTCACCCTGGTCGACCGCATGCGGGACGCCATCGAGGGCGAGCTGAACCGGCGCCAGGAGCTGCTGCACCGGGCCGGCAACTACGCGAACATCCACGAGTACGAGCGGGCCCGGGCGGCCGGCGCGGCGCTGGACCCGCTGCCGTCCCTGGTGCTGATCATCGACGAGTTCTCCGAACTCCTCACCGCCAAGCCCGACTTCATCGACATGTTCATCCAGATCGGCCGGATCGGCCGTTCCCTCGGGGTGCACCTGCTGCTGGCCTCGCAGCGCCTGGAGGAGGGCAAGCTGCGCGGCCTGGACACCTATCTCTCCTACCGGATCGGCCTGCGCACCTTCTCGGCGGCCGAGTCGCGGGCGGCGATCGGCGTCCCGGACGCCTACCACCTGCCGCCGGTGCCGGGTGTCGGCTACCTGAAGTTCGGCACCGACGTGATGGACCGGTTCAAGGCGGCGTACGTCTCCGGGCCGTACCGGGCGCCGGGGCAGCAGCGCTCGACCGGCGGCCGGCTGGTGACCGCGCGGCCGGTGCGGTTCACCGCGGCCGAGGTGGCGGTGACCGAGCCGCTGGTGCAGGAGGTCGAGCCGATCGTCGAGGAGCCGGACGACGCCCTGATGGACACCGTGCTGGACGTGTTCGTGCAGCGGATGGCGGGCCAGGGCCCGGCCGCGCACCAGGTGTGGCTGCCGCCGCTGGACGCCCCGCCGAGCGTGGACCAGCTGCTGCCGCCGCTCCAGGCGACCGCCGAGCGGGGGCTGACCGCGCCGCAGTACGCGGCGCTGGGCCGGCTGCGGGTGCCGGTCGGCATCGTCGACAAGCCGCGCGACCAGAAGCGCGACATCCTCGACCACGACTACTCGGGGGCGGCCGGCCACGGCCTGGTGGTCGGCGGTCCGCGCTCCGGCAAGTCGACGGTGATCCGCACCACGGTGGCCTCGTTCGCGCTCACCCACACCCCGCTGGAGGTGCAGTTCTACCTGCTGGACTTCGGCGGCGGCGGCTTCCAGTCGCTCCAGGACCTGCCGCAGGTCGGCGGGGTCGCCGGGCGGCTGGACGCCGAGAAGGTGCGCCGGATGGTCTCCGAGGTGCACGGCGTGCTGAACCGGCGCGAGGAGCTCTTCCGGGCCACCGGGATCGACTCGATCGGCACCTACCGGGCCCGCCGGGCCTCCGGTGCGCTGCCGGAGGAGCAGTTCGGCGACGTCTTCCTGGTGATCGACGGCTGGAACACCTTCAAGCAGGAGTTCGAGGCGCTGGAGCCGGTGATCGGCGACATCGCCCAGCGGGGCCTGGGCTACGGCATCCACCTGATCGTCACCGCGGCCCGCTACGCGGAGGTCCGCCCGGCGCTCAAGGACCTGCTGCAGAACCGGACCGAGCTGAAGCTCGGCGACTCCATGGAGTCCGAGGTGGACCGCCGGGTGGCGCAGAACGTGCCGGCCGTCCCGGGCCGCGGCGTCACCGCGGACCGGCTGCACTTCCTCACCGGTCTGCCGCGGCTGGACGGTTCCGGCTCGGTGGAGGACCTGCAGAACGGCGTGGCCGGACTGGTCTCGGCGGTCGCCGGGGCGTGGACCGGCCCGCGCGCTCCGCAGGTGCGGATGCTGCCGGCGGTGCTGGACGGGCACTCGCTGCCCAAGGGCTTCGAGCACCCGGAGCGCGGCGTCGCCTTCGGCGTGGACGAGGCGGAGCTGGCCCCGGCCTTCGTCAACTTCGAGACCGACCCGCTGTTCATCGTCTTCGGCGACACCGAGTCCGGGAAGTCCGCGCTGCTGCGGATGCTGGTCAAGCAGATCACCGAGCGGTACACCCCGGACCGGGCCGGCATCGTGGTCGGCGACTACCGGCGCGCGCTGCTCGGCGTCGTCCCGCCGGAGTACCTGGTGGAGTACGCGGCCGCGCAGCCGGCCATGTCGAGCGTGGTCGAGATGCTGCGCGGGGCCTGCGCGCGCCGGCTGCCCGGGCCGGACGTGACCGCCGAGCAGCTGCGCAACCGCAGCTGGTACAGCGGCAAGGACATGTTCGTGATCGTCGACGACTACGAGCTGGTGGCGACCTCCTCGGGCAATCCGCTGGCGGCGCTCGCGGAGTTCCTGCCGTTCGCGCGGGACATCGGCCTGCGGGTGATCGTCGCGCGCAGCGCGGGCGGCGCCGGGCGCTCGCTGTACGAGCCGTTCCTGCAGCGGATGCGCGAGCTGGGCGGCCAGGGCGTGATGCTCTCCGGCAACCGGGACGAGGGTCCGCTGCTGGGCACCGTGAAGCCGCAGGCGCTGCCGCCGGGCCGGGGCGTGTTCGTCTCGCGCCGGGTGACCGGCGGGCAGATGGTGCAGACGGGCTGGCTGCCGGCGCCGTAGCCGCCGGTTCTCGTCACGGAGCGTGTCGAAGGGGTCGGGTCCTCGGGATCCGGCCCCTTCCGCCGTCCCGGGTGCCGAAACGTTACCTAGATCTTTCCGCCGGAGGGCTGCGGTTCCCGTACCCGGCCCGGGGCCGGGCGGACGGCGCGGGAGCATCCGGACGACCTGCCTCCGCATTCGGGCGGCACCTTTGAATGGGTGCGTGCAATACGGCGTTCACCTTGGATTCAATCGCTATGTGGCGAAAGTAACAAGTCGGACATGCATAGTGATGACGTTAAGTGATCATCAGATCGCATGTCTATGCGTTCCGTGGCAACGGATTCCGAAGCAGTTCCGCCATTGACGCGATCGATACGGCCAAGGTTCCATGGCGGCCCAGGGAGCGACAGGACCAGAAACCGAGCCAGTCAGCCAGCGGAGGCGATACCGCTCCCTCTCCAGGACCAGCACAGAGCCGATCGGATGCCACATGACCGACACGCTTCGCCCGCCCGCCGCGGCCCCCGCCGCGACCGTCGCAGGCGCGCCCGACGCCCAGCAGCAGACGCTCAAGCGCTCGATCGGTGTCGTCGGCGGCACGCTGCTCACGCTGTCCTGCGTCACCCCGGCCTCCACACTCTTCGTGATCGTCCCGGAGCTGTTCTCCAGCATCGGCAGCGCCACCGCGCTGGCCATCGCGATCGGCTCGATCCTCTGTATCGCCGTCGCCTTCTGCTACTCCGAGCTCGGCACCCTGATCCCCAGCGCCGGCGGCGAGTACGCGATGGTCGGCACCCTGGCCGGGCGCCTGGCCGGCTGGCTGGTCTTCGTGCTCTCGCTGATCGTGGTGATGATCGTCCCCTCGGTCATCGCCCTCGGCACCGCCGACTACCTCGCCCCCGTGCTGCATGTCGACAAGCCGCTGGCCGGCGCCGCGGTGATGCTCGCCGCCACCCTGGCCGGCCTGCTGGACCTGCGCGCCAACGCCTGGATCACCGGCATCTTCCTGGTCCTGGAGGTCATCGCGGCCGGCGTCGTGTCGGTGCTCGGCTTCGCCCACGCCAACGGCGGGGCGCCCAGCATGCTGCACGGCGTGGTCACCGGCGAGGACGGCGTCACCACCACGGTGAGCATCGGCGCGATCATCGGCGCCCTCGGCATCGCGCTCTTCATCACCCAGGGCTTCTCCACCGCCGTCTACCTCTCCGAGGAGCTGGAGAACCCGCGCCGCAACGTCTCCCGCACCGTGCTGTGGACGCTGGGCATCTCCGCCGCGATCCTCCTCGTGCCGGTCGCCGCCATCACCATGGGCGCCCCCGACCTGGCGACGCTGAGCTCCGGCGACATCTCCGGCATGGTCACCGCCTGGAGCAACTCCGCGGTCGGCACCTTCATCAGCCTCTGCGTCGCGCTGGCCATCATCAACGCCGGCATCGTCATGGTCATCCAGAACTCCCGGGTGCTGTTCGCCTCGGCCCGCGACAAGGCCTGGCCCGGCCCGGTCAACAAGGCCTTCGGCACCCTGGGCCGGTTCGGCTCCCCGTGGATCGCCACCCTGGCCGTCGGCCTGCCGGGCGCCGCGCTCTGCTACGTCAAGGGCGCGCTGCTCAGCGAGATCACCGGCGTCGCCGTCACCGGGATGTACCTGCTGGTCGCGGTCGCCGCGCTGCTCTCCCGCCGCGACCAGCACAAGCACGCCGCCGCCTGGCGGATGCCGCTGTGGCCGGCCGTGCCGGTGCTGCTGATCGTCGTCCTGGGCTACGTCATCACCCAGCTGGACGTGGTGCCGCTGCTGTGGACCGGCGGCATCACCGCCGCCGCCACCCTCTACTGGCTGTTCTACCTGCGCCCCCGGCAGGACACCCACTGGGTGATCAGCCTCCCCGAGGACCAGCAGGCCTGATCCTCCCCGAACCCCCACCCTCCCCCACACGGCAGTGCCCGGGCTCCCCCTGGCCCGGGGCACTGCCGCGTTCGCGGGCTACTTCTTGAGCTTCCACTCCGGGCTGGTCGCGATCGCCTTCAGCTGCTCGACGGTCAGCGCCGGGGCGGTCCGGGACGCCGCCGCGTTCGGACCGCCGCTGTTGAGGGCGCCGACCGCCACCCGCAGGCCGTCCGGGTGCAGGGTGTCGACCACCCACCTCGCCGGGTTGCCCGGCACCTTGCGGACCTTCACCTGGGTCCCGTCGGGCAGCGTCTCCGTGCCGCCGAACGGCTCGCCCCGGTGGAGGCCCCAGTCGTCCACGTTCAGCTCCACCATGGACTTGCCCTTGCCGTCGTTCACCACGAAGTTGGCGTAGCCCTCGCTGCCGCCGGTCTCGGCCTGCTTCAGACCCGCCGGAAGCAGCTTCGCGGCGGTCGCGAGGATCTCCTCCTTGGTGTAAGGCGTGCTCCGGCGGCCCGGTGTCTGCGCGACCGGCTCCGGCAGGGCGGCGATCACCCGGTCCCAGGACTTGTCGGTGACGACCGCCTTGAGCTGCTCGGGGGTCAGCGGCGGGGTGGCCCGGGAGACCGGCTTGCCCTTCTCCTCGGGGGAGTTCCACTCGCTCAGCTCGATCCGCCGGCCGTCCTTGCCGGTCAGCTTGGCGTTCCACCACTTGGTGTCGGCCCGGCGGTCCGGGTACTCGTAACCCTGGAACACGGTCAGCCGCCCGCCGTCAGGCAGCGCGGTCGCCGTGCAGGCGTCGAAGGTGACGAGCTTTCTGTCGGGGCAGTCGTTGTCCGTCCGGCCCGGGTCGTCCTCGGCGATCCTGGAGAACGAGATCCCGATCCGGGCCTTGCCCTTGCCGTCGTCGAGGACCAGGCCGGCGCCGGACACCCCCGCGCCCGGCCGGCCGCTGGCATCGGTGCCGACGCCCCTGGCGTCACTGATCTGCCCCTGGGGCAGCAGCGCCTTGAAGGCGGCGAGCACCTCCTCGCCGCTGACCCCCGCGCCACCGGAGGGGGCGGCGGAGGTGGCCGGCGAGGACCCGGGCGTCGGCGAGGCGGAGCCCGCGCCGCTGCCGGAACTCGCGTCCGGGGTGGTCCCGGTGGCCGCCGGGGCCGGGCGCGAGGCGGCCGGGGAGCCGTCGGTGAGGTACACGGCGCCGGTGCCCACCAGGGCCAGCGCGGCCGCGCCGCTCACCGCGGCGGCGGCCGAGCGGCGGCGCCAGCGGCGGCGGCCGCGCTCCAGCCCGCCGGCCGCCAGTTCGGCCGGGCCCTGCGGGCGCAAGCCCTCGCCCGTACGGGTCATCGCGTGGAGCAGATCATCCTCGAAGCTGTCCGGTGCGGACATGCGTGATCACCGTTTCCTTCGGTCACGGGACGGGGTCGGTGGCGGACCCGCGCAGCAGGCGGTCGGGTCGTGCCGTCAGCGGGCGGCCAGCTCGGCCAGCGAGTCGCCGAGCTGCCCGCGCAACCGCGCCAGCGCCCGGGAGGTCCGGGTACGGACCGCGCCCGAGGACAGCCGCAGCACCTCGGCGCTCTCCTCGACGCTGCGGTCCTCCCAGTAGCGCAGCACCAGCACCGCCCGGTCCTGGACGGACAGCCGGCCGAGCGCGTCGAGCAGGGTCAGCCGCAGCGCCCCGTCCTGCTCCCGGCCCGCGGACTCGGGCAGCTGGTCGGTGGGGCGCTCGTCGCTGGAGCGGCGGCGCTTCTGGGCGAGGAACACGCGCACCATCACGGTGTGCGCGTAGGCGCCGGGGTTGTCGATCCGGTGGCGCCCGCCGGTCCACGCCTTGCGGCGCCACAGCACGTACATCCGGCCGAGGGCCTCCTGGACGAGGTCCTCCGCCTGGTGGGTGTCTCCGCCGGTGAGCAGGCAGGCCGAGCGGTACAGCCGTCCGGTGTGCCCCGAGACGAGTTCCAGGAACTCCGCGTCCTTCGCCCCGCGTCCGGCCCCGATCCGCCCCATCCCCCACGCCCTCCCTGTTCACCGCTGTCGACACTTGTTCGATGCGGTGACCGGGGCCGGATGTTACAAGCGGGCACGAAGTTTTCTCCGGGCCCGTCCGGGAGGCGGTTCAGGAACGCCGGCGGTGGTCGCGGAGCACCACGCCGCCGCCGATCAGCAGGACGACCAGCAGGGCGCCGACGCCCAGGACGTAGGTCGCGGTGCGGCCGTCGCGGTCGGCCTGGGTCTCACCGAGGCCGAGCGGGCGCGGCACGATCGGGGCGGAGGCCAGCTGCACCGGCGGGTCCTCCACCGGGCGCTCGGCCGGCGCGGCGGGCGCGGTGGTCACCGCCTTCACCGGGTCGACCACGCCCCAGCCGATGTACTCGTTCGCCCTGTGGTCGGTGCGCTGCGCGGTCTGCTCGATCCAGGCCCGCACCTGGCCGGGCCGCCAGTCCTTGTGCGCGCCGACCAGCAGCGCGGCCAGCCCGGCCACGTACGGCGCGGCGAAGCTGGTGCCGTTGTCCACGCACTGCCCGCCGCGCGGGACGGTGGAGAGCATGTCGACCCCGGGGGCCGCGACGTCCACGAAGTCGCCGTACTGGGAGAAGTAGGTGCGCTCGTTGTTGCGGTCGGAGGCGCCGACGGCGAGCACCGTGCGGAACGCCGCCGGGTAGGTGTCGCCCTTCTTGCCGTCGTTGCCGCTGGAGGCGACCACCACCACGCCGCGGTTCTCGGCGTTGTCGATCGCGGCCTTCAGCTCGTCGTAGCCGACGAACCGGGTGTCACCCGCGCCGCGCACGTCCTGCGAGATGTTGATGACCTTGGCGCCCTGCTGGACGGCCGAGTTGATGGCCTCGACCAGCGAGTGCACGTCGCCGTTGCCCTCGGCGTCGTTCTGGCGGATCGACAGGATGGAGGCCCCCGGGGCGATGCCGACGAAGCCGGTCTGCTCGCTGCGGGCGGCCGCGATGATGCCGGCCACCTTGGTGCCGTGGCCGACCACGTCGTCCTTGCCGCCGCCCTCGACCCGCTTGCCCTCCTTGTCCTTGAGCAGCGAGCCGCCGTCGACCACCTTGGTGGCGAGCTGCGGGTTCTGGTCGTCCACTCCGGTGTCGATGACCGCCACCAGCACCCCGGCGCCGGTGACCGCACCGCCCTGCCAGAGCTCGTCCAGCACCATCCGCTGGAGCGACCACGGCACGGCCTGCACGTTCTGGGCGTTCTTGCCGCACTCCCCCGCGGCCGCGATGCCCGGTCCGTCCGCCGCCGCCGGCACCGTCAGCGGGCCGCCGAGCAGCGCGAGCGCGGCCGCCGCCGCGGCCGCCGTCCGGAACCTGACCACCGGCACCCTGCCACCCCTCATGTCGTCCACCTGGTTGCTCGCTCGCGCGCCAAAGGCGGGCGCCCGCGAGGGGCACCCGCCCTTCGGCGCGCCGGGTCCGCTTCGAACCGTCAGCCGGTCCAGAGGGTGGCGTTGCGGTTCTCGGTGTTGTGGTAGCTGGTGGCCGCGTTGTCCAGCGACTTGGCGATCTGCTCCAGCACCTGCTGCAGGTGGAGGGCACGCTGGTCCCACTTGGCCTGGTGGGCCTGGTAGCCCTGCTGGGCGGCGCCCTCCCAGCTCCCGGCGATCTTGGTGACGCCGGTCTTCAGCTCGTCCAGCTGGTGCTGGATGGTCTGCGCGGTCCGACGGACCTCCGCGCTGGCGCTCTTGATGGTCTCGAAGTTGACCAGAATGTGGTCGGCCACGATGTCTCCTAGTCGAGGCTGCGAGGCACCCCGTCACCCGGGGTACGCGTCGCGGGGTGAACGGACAGAGCCGAAGATCAGGCGCCGGTGGCGGCGGACCCGAAGATCGCCTGCTGGTCGGCGTCGGCCTGCGAGTACTTCTGGGTCGTGATCTCGATCGCGTCCTTGATCGCGCGCAGCGACTTGTTCAGCTCCTGGGCGTCCGTGTTGAACTGGCCCTGGAGGTTGGTGTACGCCGTCGCGGCCTGGCCCTGCCATCCGCTGGTGATCGAACCCACCAGGTTGTTGAGGCCGTTGATCTCGGTGTTGATCTTGTTGATGACCTCATCCATGTGCTTGGCGAACGCCAGCATCTCCTGAGCGGTCGTCTTGAACTGACCCATGCTCTACCGTCCCCCATGAGACAGACCTTGTGACCGGGGGACGATTTCCGGCCCCCGGGCATCACCGGTGTGATGTCCTGCAGCACTGTAGTCGGCACACGCAGCTCACCCAACACCGGGCGACGGTCGGTTACCAAGCCATGACATCATGGCCAATTCCTTTGCGCCGCCCGGTCCAAGGCCCCTCAGGCGTTCTGCTGCTGCGCCGCGCTCTTCGCGTTGAGCGCCGGACCGGCCGGCACCAGGTTCGACCACTGCTGCGGCACCGGCGCCGGCTGCAGGCCCTGATAGCCCAGTCGGGCCTGGTTGCCACCCGCCTCCTCGGGCTGCGGCGGGCCGGACGGCGTCGCGGGCTGAGCGGTGGGGGTCTTCGACGCCCCGCCCTGGGCGGCCGGCTGACCGGGCTGGGCCGGCGCGGTGGTCTGGCCGCCCTTGCCGCCCTCGCTGCTGGTCGGCACCGCGTAGCGCAGCCCGGTCTCGGTGATGAGGAAGTCGGTGCCGGAGCCGTCCGCCGCGTTGTCCAGCGCGCGGTAGAAGAGGCCGTGACCCGGCGTCACATGCGCGGTGGCCGCGCCGTTGCTGTAGCGCACCGGGTAGTCGGGGCCGGCCCAGACGCTGCGCCTGGGCGTCCGGCCGTCCTCCGCCACCCCCTCGAAGGTGCTGCAGACCACCCGGCGCGCGTCCTTCGGCGCCTGCCAGGTGTTGGCCGGCGCGCCGGTCCTGGTGGGCCAGTCGGCGGCGCCCTCGGCCATCAGCGGCACATTGCTGTTGACGACGGCGTGCTCGGCCGGGGTCAGGTCGTCGATCCGCGGGCTCTTGTTGGCGTCCTGGTTGTACAGCGGCTGCAACAGCGGGTTCTGCCGGATGAGTTCCGCCTGGAACTGACTGATCAGCAGCAGCTGGTTCTTCCCCACCACGTAGTGCTTGTCGCCGAACTTGACGAGCCGGCCGATCTTGCGGTCCTCCGGGTTCTGCAGCGGCACCGTGGAGTTGGCGGTCCTGGTGTCCGGGACCAGCCCGTCGATCCTCGGGAAGACGATGTCGGCGCCCGGCGCCAGGGTCTCCAGCCAGTCCTTCTTCACCTTCTGCGGGACGGCGGTCGGCCCGAAGACCGCCCCCATCAGCTGGGTGCGGGTGGCGTCCGAGTCTTCCGGGCCGCCGATCGCGTGCCGGCGGCCCTTGTCGTCCACCAGGAACACCTTCAACTTCCCCTGGCCCGCCGCCTGGCCGGACGCGGTGACCTGCGGGTCGTCCGCCAGCTGCACCAGCAGCGCCTGGCCGACGTCCAGCTGCCGGTCCTTCGCGCCGAGCGCGTCCGCGTCCGCGCCGCCCGCCACGAACACCGCCTGGTCGACCGTGCCGCCCTGCTCGTCGCCCGGGCGGTCGCAGACCGCCCACTTCATCGGCCGGCTCGCGTTCTCCTTGCTCGGCAGCTTGTCCGGCGCGTACGGGATGCCGATCGTCGGACCGTGGTTGGGGTAGCGGTCCAGCACACCGTCGTCGACCACCACGACCTTGGAGTCCACCGGCAGCACCAGCCGCGCCGAGGCCATGTTCAGCACCTGGTGCAGCCGCTTGGTCCTCCCGTCCGGGTCGGTCAGCACCACGTACCGGGTGGTGCTCTGCTTGCCCTGGACAATGTACTTGCCCTCGTCCCAGCCCACCGGGGCGCTCGGCTTGAACACCCCCCAGAGGCCGAAGCCGCCGACCACCAGCACGCCCACGATCACGCTCGGCAGCACCGCCTTGACCGGCCGCGGCGCGTCCTCGTCGCTCCCTCCGCCGCCGGGCAGCAGAAAGGCCGCGACCGTGCGCTTGCGGGCGAAGGTGTAGGCGTTCAGCTCGTCCCGGCGCGATGCCATCCTCGTCGTCTCCCCTGTCAGACCGTCCTGCCCCGTGTCCCGCACCCCCCGGGCGAGAACGTGCTCGAACCCTCTACGATGCGGCAGCAGACGGTGAGTACGGTACGGGTACGGTTCACGCACCGGCCAGCCGGGCCGCGACAACCGAACCAGAGAGGGGCACTCGGGGGATGCCAGGCCAGACCGCTCCAGGGCGCCGGAGCACGGCACGGGACAGCGGTGCACGCCGCTCCGCACGACGCGGCCGGACCGACGGCGGCGGTTCCCCCGCCCCGGACCGCGCCGCGCGAACGACCCGCTCCGGCGGCTCCGGCGGCGCCGTCCCGGTCCGCGTGCACCCCCGGCCCGGGCTGCTCGGCGGGCGGCTGAGGCTGCAACAGCTCGTGCTGGTCGAGGTCGCGGTGGCGCTGGTCGCGGTCGGCTGGACGATCAGCCGGCCGGTCGCCGCCGGCTTCGGGGCGGTCGCCCTCGTGCTGGTCGTGCTCGCGCTCGTGCCGCTGCGCGGGCGCACCATCCCCGAGACGCTGCGGGTGCGCGCCGCGCTCAAGGCCCGCCGCAAGCGCGCCCGCGCGCACGTCCCGCCGCCCGGCACCGACCCGGCGCTCGCCCCCGCCCTGGAACTCGAACCCGCCCTGCGCACCTGCACCCACGCCACCGAGGCCGACCTCGGCGGCCGTCCGGTGCGCCGGGAGACCGGCATGGTCGGCGACGGCACCTTCCTCAGCGCCGTCCTGCTCGTCCAGGCCAAGGACCTGCCGCTGCGCCCGGCCCGCACCGCCCGGCCGCTGCCGCTGGACGTGCTCTGCTCGGCGCTGCGGGTCGACGACATCACCCTGGAGTCGGTCCAGCTCGTCCAGCACACCCAGCCTGCGCCCGCGCCGCACCTGCCCGAGCAGTCGCTGGCCGCCCGCGCCTACCGGGAGCTCGCGGACGGCACCGCCACCCCCGCGCTGCGGCTCACCTGGGTGGCGCTCAAGCTCGACCCGGAACGGGCGGCCACCGCGGTGCGCGCCCGCGGCGGCGGCGAGCAGGGCGCCCGCAAGGCGCTGCAGCGGGTCACCGACCAGCTCGCCGGGCGGCTGAACAGCGCCGGCTTCAACGTCACCGTGCTCGACGAACGCGAACTGATCGCCGCCCTCGCCATCTCCAGCTGCGTCAACCCGCTGGCCACGGCCGGCCGCCAGGGCACCGGCAGCGGCGGCGGCAGCGGACGGCGCACCCAGGAGACCAACCGGTTCTGGCGGGTCGACGACCGCTGGCACAGCACCTACTGGATCTCCCGCTGGCCGCAGCTCGGCCGCCCCGGCGGCGCCCCCGGCCGGATCGCCGCCCCCGACCTGGTCAACCTGGTCACCGGCGCCTCCGCGCTGGCCAGCACCTTCAGCCTGACCGCCGCTCACGGCACCGGCGGCTCGGTGGCCCTCAGCGGCCACGTCCGGGTGACCGGGCGCAGCGAGAGCGAGGCCGTCGACCTCGCCCGGCAGGTGGAGGCGCGGGCCCAGAGCACCGGGCTCGGCCTGACCCGGCTCGACCTGGAGCAGGCCCCCGGCGTCCTCGCCACCCTGCCCCTGGGAGGTGCTTCCTGATGGCGTACCCGACCCACCCCGCCGCCCCGCAGAGCGGCGCGGAGCCGCAGCCCCGGGTCCGGCCCCGGCTGCTGCCCGGCTTCGGGCTGCGCGGCCCGCGCCGGGAGAAGCACGTGCTGACCCTCGCGGAGCTGGAGGCGCTGTCCTTCCCGGTCGGCGACGACGGCGTGCTGATCGGCGAGGACGTGCACCAGGCGCGGCCCGCCGTCCTCGGCCTGTTCCGGCCCAGCGCCTACGAGCTGGTGCTGGTCGGCGGCCTGTGGACGGCTCAGGTCATCGCGCTGCGGGCGGCCGCCACCGGCGCGCGGATCGCCGTCGAGACCGCCCGCGCCCATCTGTGGGGCCCGATGGCGCAGGCCGCGGGCGGCGGACAGCCGTGCGTGACGGTCCACCAGCCCGGCCGGCTCGGCCCGCAGGGCGCCTCGGTCGGCTCGCCGGTGCTCGTGGTGCGCGACCTCGGCGCCCGGCCGCCGCGCAGCCGGCTCTCCGCCGCGCCCTGGCAGACCGTGCTGACGCTGGTGCCGCACCTGGGGCCGAACGCCGTCCGGGTGCTCAACTCGGCCGACCTGGTCGGGGTGCAGCGGGTGATGCCGGAGGAGGCCGAGCTGATCGGCCGGGTGCTCTCGCTCGGAGCGGGCGAGGTGGCCGCACTGCCCTCGCTGTCGGACGACCTGACGCTGTGGACGACCCGGATGAACCGTCAGTACGTGCGGATCGTGGCCGGCCAGGCGGAGCAGCAGGTCCTGGGCGGTCCGCGGCGCCTCGACTGACGCGCGCGGAGCCGGTCGCGGGCCGCGCGCGGCCCGTCCGCGGCACCTCTGCGGCCCGTTCGGAAGCCGTCCGGAGATTGCGGCACCGCCTTCAGCCGGGGGTGGCCCACGGCCTAGGCTGTGAGACGGCAACGGCACCGCGAACGTGCGGCGGCGAACACGAGGGAGCCTAGGTGAGCAGCGATCGGGACGGCGTCTACGTCGGCGACAACGCGGCGGAGGACGACGACGACTGGTCCGACGCGCCCGACTACACTCCCCCGTCCTGGTACGTGCAGACGGACGCCGCGGGTGCTCCGGCGCCGGGAGCGGCCGCGCCGGGCGCCCAGGTGACGCCGCCTCCGGGCGCGGCTGCGGCCACGCCCGCGGCCGCGCCCGTCCCGGCAGCGGAGCCCGCGCCTGCGCCCGCGCCGGATCCGGCGCGGGCCGTGGTGCCGCCCGCCGTTCCGGCCCAGGCGCAGGCGCCCGCCCAGGCCGCGCCGCTGCCGCCGGTCCCGCCACAGCCGGCCGAGGCCGCCGTGCCCCTTCCCGCACCCGCGCCGGTTCCCGTGCCTGCTCCGGGCGCCCCGGGGAGGCGCCGCACGCACCCGCCGCGGCGTCCGCCGTACCGCACACCGCCCCGGCCGCGCACGCCGCACCGGCCCCGGAGCCCGTCCCGGCTCCGGCCCCGGCGCCGGTTCCCGCACCGGTTCCCGCACCGGCTCCTGCCGCGGCTCCCGCACCGGTGGCGGGCCACGGCTGGCCGCCGGCCGACCCGTCGGCGCCCGCGCAGCCCTTCCCCGCCCAGCCGCAGGCCGCCGCCCCGGCGCCCCAGCCGTACCCGGCCCCCGCCCAGCCGCAGCCCTACCCGGCGCCGCCGGGCCAGCCGCAGCCCTACCCGCAGGACCCGGCCGCCTGGGCCGCCGCCCAGCAGGCGCAGCAGGCCCAGCCGCAGCCCGGCCAACCGCAGCACGGACAGCCGCAGCACGGACAGCCCGTGCCGCCCGCCGCCGCCGACCCCCGCGCGGGCGGCTGGCCGCAGCCCAACGCCTACCAGCAGCCCACGCAGCCCCAGCCCGGCCCCCCGCAGTGGGGCCAGCCGCCGGCCGCGCCCGCCGCGTTCCAGCAGGCCGGCGCCCCGCAGCAGACCGCGCACGGCGCGCCGCTCGGCTACACCGCCGCCGTCGAGCTGTCCTCGGACCGGCTGCTGCGCAGCCAGCCGAAGCAGCAGCGCCAGCAGCCGCGCTTCCAGTTCGGCGGCAAGGCGGCGGCCGCGGAGAAGTCCCGCAAGCTGGAGATCATCCGCACCCCGGTGCTCAGCTGCTACCGGATCGCCGTGATCAGCCTCAAGGGCGGCGTCGGCAAGACCACGACCACCACCGCCCTCGGCGCGACGCTGGCCAGCGAGCGCCAGGACAAGGTGATCGCGATCGACGCCAACCCGGACGCCGGCACCCTCGGCCGCCGGGTCAAGCGGCAGACCGGCGCCACCATCCGCGACCTGGTGACGGCCATCCCGCACCTGCGCAGCTACATGGACATCCGTCAGTTCACCTCGCAGGACCTCCACTCGGGCCTGGAGATCCTGGCGAACGACGTCGACCCGGCCGTGTCGACCACCTTCAACGACTCCGACTACCGCCAGGTCATCGACGTGCTGGGCCGCCAGTACCCGATCATCCTGACCGACTCCGGCACCGGTCTGCTGTACAGCGCGATGCGCGGGGTGCTGGACCTCGCCGATCAGCTGATCATCGTCTCCACCCCCAGCGTGGACGGCGCCTCGTCCGCCTCCACCACCCTGGACTGGCTCTCCGCGCACGGCTACGCCGATCTGGTGCAGCGGTCCATCACGGTGGTCTCCGGGGTCCGCGAGACGGCCAAGATGATCAAGGTGGAGGACATCGTCGCGCACTTCCAGACCCGCTGCCGGGGCGTGGTCGTGGTGCCGTTCGACGAGAGCCTGGCGGCCGGCGCCGAGGTCAACCTCGACATGATGCGGCCCAAGGTCCGCGAGGCGTACTTCGACCTGGCCACCCTGGTCGGCGAGGACATCGTCCGGGCCCAGCAGGCGGCCGCCCAGCACGCCGCCGCCCAGCAGGCGAGCTGGCAGCAGCCCCACCAGCAGGCCACCCACCAGCAGGCGGCCCACCAGCAGCCCCCGGCGCCGGGCTACCCGCAGCCCCAGCCCGGTCCGCAGGGCCAGCCGCCGTACGGCCAGCCCTACCCGTACGGCTACCCGCAGCAGCCCGGCGGGCCGAGCCCCCAGCCCGCGCCGGGCGCGCCCTGGGCCCAGCAGCCCGGCCAGACCCCGCCGCCCCCGGCCGGGTACGGCTACCCGCCGCAGCAGCCCGGTCCGCAGGGTCAGCCGCCCCAGCCGCCGGCCCCGGAGTGGCAGCAGCCGCCCGCCCCGCCGGCCCCCGGCTACGGCTACGCCCAGCCCGACGACAACCAGCCGCCGCCCGGCTACGGCTACCCGCCGCCCGCCCCGCCGCAGCAGTAGCGGCCCGCGCGGCGAACGGGCGAGGGCCCGCCGACCTCCCGGTCGGCGGGCCCTCCTGCCGTTCTCGCGGCGGCGCCGGTCAGCCGGCCTCGGTCAGCTCGCGGGCGCGCTTCACGTCGTCGGCCATCCGGTCCAGCAGCGCGTCGATGGAGTCGAACTTCTCCATCCCGCGCAGGTAGACCAGGAAGTCCACCGCCACGTGCAGTCCGTAGAGGTCCAGCCCGACCCGGTCGATGGCGTACGCCTCGACGGTGCGCGCGGTGCCGTCGAAGGTCGGGTTGGTGCCCACCGAGATCGCGGCCGGCATGCGCTCGCCGTCGGCCGTCAGCCAGCCCGCGTACACGCCGTCGGCCGGGACCGCGCTGTGCGGCACGGTCTCCACGTTGGCGGTCGGGTAGCCCAGCTCGCGGCCGCGCTGCGCGCCGCGCACCACCACGCCCTCCACCCGGTGCGGGCGGCCCAGCACCTCGGCCGCCCCGGCGACGTCGCCGGAGCCGACCAGCCGGCGGGTCAGCGTCGAGGAGAACGGCTCGCCGTCCCCCGCCGCGCCGCGCACCTGGAGGTCGACCACCTCGACGCCGCAGTCCGCGGCCCGGCCCAGCTCGGCCAGCAGGGCGACGTCGCCGGCCGCCCGGTGGCCGAAGCGGAAGTTCGGCCCCTCGACGACCAGGCAGGCGTGCAGCGCGTCCACCAGCACCTGCCGGAAGAACTCCTGCGGCGACTCCTTGGAGAACTCGGTGGTGAACGGCAGCACCAGCACGGCGTCCACGCCCAGCTCCTCGATGAGCTCCGCACGGCGCGGCTGCGGGGCGAGCAGCGGCGGGTGGCTGCCCGGGCGGACCACCTCACTCGGGTGCGGGTCGAACGTGACGACCACCGAGCGGACGCCCCGCTCGCGGGCGCGCTCGACCACCCGGTTGATGATCAGCTGGTGTCCGCGGTGCACTCCGTCGAACGAGCCGATGGTGACGACGCTGCGTCCCCAGTCATCGGGGATCTCCTCCAGGCCACGCCAGCGCTGCACCCGACCGCTCCTTGTTCCCTTCGGCGCGTACCGTCGGTACGCTCAAACGCTCAAAACCCGAACCCCTATAGCGTGCCATGCGCCTGTCCCGAGTTCGGCACCGGAAGGCAGGTTGGGCGCACCGCCGGGTGCCGGGGCCCGGCGGCGGGCGTCCGCGGCGCCCCGGAGCCGCCCGTGCGTTCGGCCTCCGCCGCCGCGTACTGCGGGTCCCGGCCGGCCGCCACCAGGGCGCGCAGCCGGTCCAGCCGCGGCCCCACGGGGCGGGCCGGGCGCTCGTCCCGCGGCCAGCGCGCCAGCAGCGCGGCGAAGGCCGCCGACCGGCCGGCGCAGCGCACCAGCAGCCCGTCGGCGTCCGGCAGCCCGGCCGCCGCCCGCACCAGCACCGCGCGGGCCCGTGCCGGCCGCTCGGCCGCGCAGTGCTCGGCCAGCCCGGCGACGGCGGCGGCCAGCACCTCCGGGTCCCCCTCGGTGGCCAGCAGGGTGTCCAGCAGCTCGCAGCGCAGCGCGTCCGCGACCGGGTCGGGCACCGGGCGCGACAGCACCTCGGCGAACGGCCGGCGGACGGCCACCGCGCGGGCCGCCAGGGCACTGCTCAGCAGCACCCGCAGCTCCAGCCGGGCCACCGCCCCCTCCACCGCCCCGTGCGCCAGCCGGCGGCCCAGGTAGTCGACGGCGACCGGCCCGGCCAGGACCGGCCGTTCGCGCAGCAGCCGGGCCGCCAGCTCGGCGCCGCGCCGGGCGGCCAGCGGCGCCCGGGCGTCGGCCATCACCCGCAGCGTCCCGGCCACCGGCGCACCGGCCGGGTCCGCGCCGCCCGGACCGTCCAGGCGGTCCGCCAGCGCCGCGAGGACCGGCTCCGGGTCGCTCTCCAGCGCCGGGGCCAGCGCCCGCGCGGTCAGGAACCGGTCGTCGCCGCGCCGGTACGCGGCCAGCGCCGCCGGAAGGTGCCCGGCCCGGCTCCGTCCGTCCCGCAGCAGCAGGGCCAGCGCGGCGCCGTGCAGGGCCGGCTCGTCCTCCCGGTCCAGCAGCGCCAGCGCCGTGAACCGCAGCAGTTCCGCCCCGGCGCCGCGCGCGTACGGCGCGGTGCGCAGCGCGTGCACCGCGGCGGCGACGTGCCGTTCGGGCCGGGGGTCGTGGCTCCAGCGGTCCACCGCGCGGCAGAGCGCCGAGGGCTCCTCGGCGGCCAGGACGGCCAGCAGCGCGTCCGCCCGGGGGTGCGCCGCCGCGGCCAGCGCCTCGGTCAACTCGTCCAGGGCCAGGCTCCGGTGGGCGAACAGCAGGTCGTGCGCGAGGTCGGCGACGGTGGCCCCGGGCCGGCCGGGCAGACCGCGCGGATCGTCGAACCAGGCGCACAGCAGCGGCAGCACGCCCGCCGGATCGGCGCGCAGCCGCCCGGCCGCCGCGGCGAGGAACCGCCGGTCCGGCCCGTCGGCGGCCACCAGCCTCCGCAGCAGTGCGAGTTCCCCCTCCACCGGCAGCCCCAGGGCGGCCCAGAACGCCGGCCCGAACCCGCCGAGCCCGTGCGCCGGCAGCCGTTCGAACCCGCCCGCGGCGGCCGACCGCTCGACGATCCGGTCGGCCAACTGCTCCAGCAGCGCCCGGTGTTCGCCGATGTCGGGACTTGCCGCGAGGCCCGCGGTGAGCAGCGCGCGGGCCCACCAGCCGGGCTCGCTGCCCGGCGGGCGCAGGTCCACGGCCCGCCAGAGCCGGTGCAGCCACGGGTCCAGTGCCGGCGCGCCCCAGGTCTCGCCGATCCGCCGGAGCGCGGCGGCCACCGGGCCGATCCGGTGCCGCGGCACAGTGGCGCGCGCACCGGGCGGCCGGGTCCCCTCGCCCCCGGTCGGCGGGCAGGGGGTGTCCTCGGCCTCGCCGAGCAGCAGCCGCAGCGCCGCGTCCAGGTCCAGGTGCAGGCCCTGCAGCCAGTCGGCGAACTCCCCGTGGGCGAAGCGGTGGCCGGACCCGGCCGGTACGAACAGCCCCTCCGCCAGCACGGCCGTCGCCCACCCGCCGGCCGCCGGGAACAGCTCCTCGAACGCGGCCCGGCCCAGGCCGCCCTCCCCGGCGCCGAGCATCCGCCGCGCCGCCTCGTGCACCCGGCCGGCCACCGCCGCCGCCGTCCGCCGCACCCGCCCGGCGCCCTCCCCCACCGGCCGGACGGCGCCCCGCCGGTGGGCCCCGGGCCGCCGGGAGCGGCCGTCCTCGGCGAGCCGCTGGGCCACCCGCAGGCAGCACAGGTCGAGACGGGCGGCGAACAGCTCGCTGCGGCGCACCGGCTCCCCGCGCAGTCCCTCCGCCCACAGCTCCCCCGCCAGCCGGACCGCCAAGGGGTGCCGGGCGTCCGCCGGCGCCGGCCACCCCGGCGGCAGCCCGTACCGCCGGCGCACCCGGTCCGCGGCCTCGGCGGGCAGCGGACCGAGCCGCCGGACCACCACCCGCACCGCCCCCGCCCGCGGCTCGGCGGCGCCGACCGGCACCAGGAACGCGCCGGCCTCCGCCGCGCCCGGCGCCAGCCCCTCCCAGGCCTCCTGCGCGCAGGCGGTCAGCATCCGCGCACCGGCCGCCGCCAGCCACCCCGCCGACACCCGCAGCCAGTCGGCGTCGAGCGGCACCGGCGACTCCTCCGGCCCGTCCAGTACCACCAGCAGCGGCCGCCCGGCCGCCGCGCAGAGCGCCGCCGCCTCCGTCGCCCCCGGCGGCGGCACCTCCAGTCCGGCCGCCGCCGAGGCGAGCGCCCGCTCCACCGCCCCCGCGAGCGAGAGGTCGGCGGCCGTCAGATCGGCCCCGCGCAGCCACACCGTGGGCCGTGGCCGCTGCCCGCCCCCGCGTCGCGCGGCCACGGCCGCAGCCTCGGTGCTGCGCCCCGTGCCGGCCGCTCCCACCAGCGCCACCACGCCGGCGTCCGCCGCCCCGCCCGCGCCCGCCGCGCCCCCGTCGGCCAGCAGGTCGGCCCACTCCGCGAGGCCGTCGGGGCGGTCCACCCGGTCGGCCGCCAGCGCGGCCACCCGGCCCGGGCCCGCGCCCGCCGCCGCGACCTGGGCGGCGGTGAGCCGCAGCACCCCGGCCAAGTTGAGCGCGCGCCCGTACGCGGGCACCTCGGCCGCGTTGCGCGCCAGCACCTGGGCGAGCTCCGGCTCGACCGCCCCGGCGCCCCGCACCGGGACGGCGGCCACCGGCCCCGACCACCCCGGGGCGCGCAGCCCGGGCGCGACCACGGCGACCACCGCACCGCTGCCGGCGTCCAGCACCGGCGTCCCGGCCGGCACCGCCGCCGCGTCCGCCGCCGAGGGCACGTCGAACAGCAGCACGCCGCCGATCGGACGGAAGCGGTCGGCCTGCGGGTCCACCGCCCCGGTGGTCCCGGCGGCGGCGCAGCGCAGCAGCGCCGTCCGCCCGTCCGCACGTCCCTCGCCCCGCACCGGGACGGGCAGCAGCAGCCCCTCGCCGCTCCCGGCCTCCGGCGGCGCCGCGAGGGGCAGCGGCGGGTCGGGCAGCCCGCCGGCCGGGTCGGTGCGCAGCAGGGCGAGCCCGTGCCCGGGCAGCGGCCGGACGTGGTCCGGGGCCACCACCCGGCTCTGCCCGCCGGAGAGGTGCAGGACGATCCCGTCGAGGCCCGCGACCACCTCGTGGGCGGTGAGGACGGTGCCCTGCCGGTCGACGACGAAGCCGAGCCCGCGCAGCCGTCCGTCCCGGTCGCGGATCCGCAGCACCGAACGGCCGGCGTCGCCGGCCGCCGCGGTGTCGTCCTCCCCCGGCCATCCCCTGAAGCCCCGCAGTCCCGGCATGCCCGCAGCCCTCCCCGCAGGGCCGGCCGGCCCTGGAGCGGACTCGTCGCGGCGACCTGCTCGCCGCCGGGGAGCCTGCCCGGCGCGACCGCGGACCGACCGCGCACGCGCCGTTCACGACCGCCGTTCACTTCGCGCGCTCCCCCGTACGGGTGAACTTCCCCCGCACCGGCCGTCGCCCGCGGCGCGGTCAGCCGACGAAAACGGCGACCGGCCGGGCCTGGCCGCCCTTCTCCTCCACCAGGGCCAGGAAGGTGCCGTCCGGCCCGAACACCGCGATCGGCCCGTCCACGCCCAGCCCGGGCGCCTTCAGCCGGGCGCCGTGCGAGAGCTGCTTGGCCTGGTCGGCGTCGAGGTCCCAGCGCGGGAAGGCGGCGGCCGCGGCCGCGCCGATCGGCAGCACCTCCAGCGGCGCGCCGGGGCCGCCGGAGGTTCCGCCGGTGACCGCCTCCTCCAGCTGCTCCAGGGTGCGCGCCGACTCCACCCCGTACGGCCCGACCTTGGTGCGCCGCAGCGCCGTCAGGTGGCCGCCGACGCCGAGCCCGGCGCCGAGGTCCCGGGCCAGCGCCCGGATGTAGGTGCCGGAGGAGCACTCCACGGTGACGTCGAGGTCGATCACCGGCGTGCCGTCCTCGGCCACCGCCGCGCGCTGCTCGTGCACGGTGAACGCGTGGACGGTGGTCGGCCGGGCGGCGAGCTCGAAGTCCTCGCCCTCGCGCACCCGCGCGTACGACCGCTTGCCGTCGATCTTGATCGCGCTGACCTTGGACGGCACCTGCATGATCTCGCCGGTGAGCGCCGCGATCCCGGCGTCGATCGCCTCGCGGCCCACCGCGTCGGCCGGGGCCGAGGAGGTGACCTCGCCCTCCCGGTCGTCGGTGACGGTGGTCTGGCCGAGCCGGATCGTCGCCTCGTAGGTCTTGGCCGTGAGCATCAGATGGCCGAGCAGCCGGGTGGCCCGCTCGACGCCGATCACCAGCACGCCGGTCGCCATCGGGTCGAGGGTGCCGGCGTGGCCGACCTTCCGCGTCCCGGCCAGCCACCGCAGCTTGGCGACCACCCCGTGCGAGGTGATGCCCTCCGGCTTGTCGACGATGACCAGGCCGTCCGGACCGGTGCCTTTGCGCTTCATCAAGTTCTCTCTGTCAAAGCCCTGCAAACATCAACCGCACCGCAAAGCTACCGAAACAGCGGCGCGGCTACCGAACCCGCAGTGCGGCCCGGAACCGCTCGACCACCACGGCGACATCCTCCCGGGTGGAGAATCCGGCCGCGAAGACGTGCCCGCCGCCGCCCAGCTCGGCGCAGGCGGCCGCCACGTCCACCGCGCCCTTGGAGCGCGAGGAGCCGCGCAGCGTACCGTCCGGGTCCTGCTTGAGCACCAGTGCCACCTCGGCCTCGGCCGGGCGACGCAGGATGTCGATCAGGCCCTCGATCTCCTCGACGGTCACGCTGAACAGCACCAGGTCCTGGTACGGCACCCAGGTCCACACCAGGCCCAGCCCGCCCGCCGCCGCGGGCTCGTAGACGGCCCGGTCGAGCGCGCCGGCCAGCACCTTGAGGTAGCCGAAGGAGGAGGTGTCCCACAGCTGCCGCGCGATGAGGTCGTGCCGGATGCCGGTGGCCAGCAGCCGCGCGGCGAGCTCGTGCGTCGCCGGGGTGGTGGCCCGGTACTTGAACGAGCCGGTGTCGGTGGCGACGCCGGTGTAGAGGCAGGTCGCCAGGTCCTGGTCCAGCTCCACGCCGAGCCGGCGCAGCAGCTCGTCCACCAGCACGGCGGTGGCCGGGGCGGTCGGGTCGATCAGCTGGTGGGTGCCGAAGCCGGGGTTGGAGGCGTGGTGGTCGAGGACCGCCAGCACCGGCGCGGCGAAGGCCTTGTCGCGCAGCAGGCCGAGCCGGCTCTCCGCCGCGACGTCGAAGCAGAGCACCAGCTCGGGGATGTCGGGCACCGCCGCGGCCGGCACGATCAGCTCCTGGCCGGGCAGGAAGGCCAGCGACTCGGGGACGATCTGCGGGTCGTCGCCGAAGGAGACCCGGACCTCCTTGCCGAGGCCACGCAGGGCCAGCGCGGCCGCCAGCGCGGAGCCGAGCGCGTCGCCGTCCGGGCAGATGTGGCAGATCAGGTCGACCGAGCGGGCCCGCCCGACCTCCGCGACCACCTGCTGCCAGACCAGCTCGGCCCCGCTCTCCTCGGCGCGCGGTCCGGGAAGCACCGCGAGGGCGCCCTCCACCGTGTCGGTGGAGGACGCCCCCGTGGTCGAGCCGGTACCGGCCGCCGAACCGGCAGCCGCCGGCTCACCCGCCATGACTACTCGTCCTCGTCGTCACGCTCGGCCGCCGGAACCTTGTACGGGTCCGCGTCACCGGCGTAGGTCGCGCCCGCGGCGGTGGTGCGCACCGCAGCGTCGATGGCCCGGGCCCGGTCGAGCAGGTCGTCGATGTTCCGGGCGTTCTCCGGCAGGGCGTCCGCGACGAAGGTCAGCGTCGGGGTGAAGCGCACCCCGGTCTGCTTGCCGACCTCGGAGCGGAGCACGCCCTTGGCGCTCTCCAGCGCGGCGGCCGTGGCCTCACGCTCGGTGTCGTCGCCGAAGACGGTGTAGAAGACGGTGGCCTCGCGCAGGTCCCCGGTCACCCGTGCGTCGGTGATGGTCACGAACCCCAGTCGCGGGTCCTTGATCCGGCGCTCCAGGGTCTGGGCGACGACCACCTGGATGCGGTCGGCGAGCTTGCGCGCCCTTGCGGTGTCGGTCACGTTGCCTCCTCGTGCAGTGGGCCGGGTACTCGGGCGTGCTGCGCGCCCGTCGGGGCCCCTGCCCCAAAGTACCGGCCCGCGCCCAGCCTTGTGGGCGCTCTCGGTCCTGATCCGTGTGAGAACGGCGACTCTCGCGCCGCCCTGCTCCACAGCTCTCATTCGTCGTCGTCGTTGTGGTAGCGCCTCCTGGCGGAGAGCAGCTGTACCTCGGGGCGGCCGGCGACCAACCGCTCACAGCTGTCCAGGATCTCGGTGACGTACCCGGCCTCGCCGGACACCACCGCCAGACCGATCTCGGCCCGGCGGTGCAGATCCTGGTTCCCGGTCTCGGCAGCGCACACGCTGTACTTGCGCTGCAGTTCGGCCACGATGGGCCGCACGATCGACCGTTTCTCCTTGAGCGAGTGGACGTCGCCCAGCAGCAGGTCGAAGGTGAGTGTTCCCACGAACATGTGTGACAGGTCAAGCCGACCTGGAAGGCCTCGGGGAGCGGCCCTGAACCGGACCGCTCCCCGGACCCTACACAGCAGGACCGGGGCCGGTCGACGGAAATACCACCCGTCGACCGGCCCCGGCAGCCACTCGCTTACGCGCGCGGCTTCTCGCGCATCTCGTAGGTCTCGATGATGTCCTCGACCTTGATGTCGTTGAACGAACCCAGGGTCACACCGGCCTCGAAGCCCTCGCGGACCTCGGTCGCGTCGTCCTTGAAGCGGCGCAGACCCTCGATGGTGAGGCTCTCCGCCACGACCTTGCCGTCGCGCAGCAGGCGGGCCTTGGTGTTGCGGCGGATGATTCCGTCGCGGACCAGGACACCGGCGATGTTGCCGAACTTGGAGGAGCGGAAGACCTCGCGGATCTCCGCGGCGCCGAGGCGCACCTCCTCGTACTCCGGCTTGAGCTTGCCCTTGAGGGCGTTCTCGATCTCCTCGATCGCCTGGTAGATGACCGAGTAGTACCGGACGTCCACGCCTTCCTTGTCGGCCGCGGCGCGCGCACGGCCTTCGGCGCGCACGTTGAAGCCGATGATGATGGCGTCCGAGCCCATCGCCAGGTCCACGTCGGACTCGGTGATGGCACCCACACCGCGGTGCAGGACCCGGAGCTCGACCTCCTCGCCCACGTCCAGCTTGACGAGGGCGTCCTCGAGGGCTTCCACCGAACCGGAGACGTCACCCTTGATGATGAGGTTGAGCTGCTCGATGGAGCCGGCGGCGATGGCCTTGTCCAGGTCCTCCAGGGACACCCGGACCCGACGCTGCGCGAAGGCGGCGTTGCGGTCGCGGGCCGAGCGCTTCTCGGCGATCTGGCGGGCGGTGCGGTCCTCGTCGACGACGATGAAGCTGTCGCCGGCGCGGGGCACCGAGGTCAGACCGAGCAGCAGCACCGGGCGGGACGGGCCGGCCTCGGCGAGGCTGTTGCCGTTCTCGTCCAGCATCGCGCGGACGCGGCCGTAGGCGTCGCCGACCACGATCGAGTCACCGACGCGGAGGGTACCGCGCTGCACGAGGACGGTCGCCATGGCACCGCGGCCCTTGTCGAGGTGGGCCTCGATGGCGATACCCTGCGCGTCCTGCTCGGGGTTGGCCCGAAGGTCGAGCGAGGCGTCCGCGGTCAGGACCACGGCCTCCAGCAGCTGCTCGATGTTGAGGCCCTGGCGCGCGGAGATGTCGACGAACATGGTGTCGCCGCCGTACTCCTCCGCCACCAGACCGAACTCGGTCAGCTGACCGCGGACCTTGGTCGGGTCGGCGCCCTCGACGTCGATCTTGTTGACGGCGACCACGATCGGCACACCCGCGGCCTTGGCGTGGTTGAGCGCCTCGACCGTCTGCGGCATGACACCGTCGTTGGCCGCGACCACCAGGATCGCGATGTCGGTGGACTTGGCACCACGGGCACGCATGGCGGAGAACGCCTCGTGACCCGGGGTGTCGAGGAAGGTGATCGGGCGCTGCTCGCCGTTCACCTCGGTGACCACCTGGTACGCACCGATGTGCTGGGTGATGCCACCGGCCTCGCCGGCCACCACGTTGGACTTGCGGATGGCGTCCAGCAGGCGGGTCTTACCGTGGTCGACGTGACCCATGACGGTGACGACCGGCGGGCGCGGGGCCAGCTGGTCCTCGTCGCCCTCGTTGGCGCCGAAGTCGATGTCGAACGACTCCAGCAGCTCGCGGTCCTCGTCGTCCCGGCTGACGATCTCGAGCTGGAAGCCCATCTCGTCGGCCAGCAGCTGCAGCGTCGCGTCGGAGACCGACTGCGTCGCGGTGACCATCTCGCCGAGGTTGAACATGACGGAGACGAGCGCGGCCGGGTTGGCGTTGATCTTCTCCGCGAAGTCCATCAGCGAGGCGCCGCTCGACAGGCGAACGGTCTGGCCGTTGCCGCGAGGCAGCATCACACCGCCGACGGACGGGGCCTGCATGGCCTCGTACTCCTGGCGCTTCGCCCGCTTCGACTTGCGACCACGGGCCGGACGGCCACCGGGGCCACGGCCGAAGGCACCCTGCGTGCCACCACGGGCACCCGGGCCACCGGGACGGCCGCCGAAGCCGCCCGGACGCGGACCGAAGCCGCCGCCGCCACCCGGGGCACCGCCACCGGGACGGGGGCCGCCGAAGCCGCCACCGGCCGGACGCGAGCCCGGACCGGCCGGACGGCCCTGGAAGCCCGGACGGGCGCCACCGGCACCCGGACCACCCGGACGGCCACCGGGGCCACCCGGACCACGGCCACCCGGGCCGGGACGCGGGCCCGGACCGGCCGGACGCTGCGGCATCATGCCCGGGTTCGGACGCGGCATGCCCGACGGGGTCGGACGCGGGCCGGCCGGACGCGGCATGCCGTCGGGGCGCGGAGCACCGGCACCCGGGGCACCCGGGGCGCCCGGACGCGGACGGTCGCCACCCGGACGGGGGGCACCGGCGCCGGGGGCACCCTGGCCACCCGGACGGGGACGGTCGCCACCCGGACGCGGACGGTCGCCACCCGGACGGGGGGCACCGGCGCCGGGGGCACCCTGGCCACCCGGACGGGGACGGTCGCCACCCGGACGCGGACGGTCGCCACCCTGGCCGGCCGGAGCACCCGGACGCGCACCCGGCGCGCCGGGACGGCGGTCGCCGGGACGCGCCATACCGGTGGCGCTGCCCGAGGTGAACGGGTTGTTGCCCGGACGCGGGCCGGCCGGACGCGGGCCCGGACGGGCGCCGCCGCCGGCGGCGGGGCCGGCCGGACGCGCCGCCTGAGCGGGCTGAGCAGCCTGGGCCGGCTGAGCGGCCTGGGCGGCCGGGCGCGGGGCCTGGGTCTCACCGGTCACGGGGGCCGGCGAGGAGAACTCGGCCGCGGGGGCGGCCGGAGTCGCGGGGCGCGGGGCCGGGCGCGGGCCCGGCGTCGGGCCGGACGCCTTGGGCGCGGCCTGGGCGGCCGGCGCCGGGGCGGCGGCCGCGGGGCCTGCCGCCGGGGTGGGACGGGGACCGGGGGCCGCGGGGCGCGGACCCGGGGTCGGGGCACCCGGCCTGGGTGCACCCGCGGCCGAACCGGCCGCGGGCTGGGGCGCCGCGGGCTTCCGCGGGCCCGGCTTGGCAGCGGAACCACCACCGGTGGGGGACACACCAAGCGCGTCAGTCAACTTGCGTACGACCGGCGCCTCGATCGTCGAGGACGCCGAACGGACGAACTCGCCCAGCTCGGTCAGCTTGGCCATGACGGCCTTGCTCTCCAAACCGAGCTCCTTGGCGAGCTCGTAAACCCGGACCTTAGCCACTTCACTCCTGTCTATGAGTCCGGGGGTCTCGTCCGCCGGACTGTCGCTACTTCATGGGCGTACCCATCGCGTACTCATCGCGTACTCATCGAGTGCTCATCGCAATCTCGACCTACTTCCACATCGCGAGGTACCTGACTGGTGGCACGGCGTACGGCTGCCCGTGTGCCGTGCTTGTTGCGGTGGTTCTCCGCCGCGCGAGCGGCGAGCCGTCACGGGGAGCTGTCGCTCACCCGCTCCTCGATGAACTCGCGGAGCCGCCCGGTGTCGAGCGCGCCCTGGAGCCGGAAGGCCCGGGGGAACGCCCGTCGGCGGACCGCGAGGTCGAGGCAGGCCGGATCGGGATGCAGGTGTGCGCCCCGGCCCGGCAGTGCGCCACGGGGATCAGGGACGCAGACGCCCTCGACCGCCGTGACACGCAACAGCTGGTGCTTGGCCGCGCGCTTGCGGCAGCCCACGCAGGTGCGTTCCGGGCGTGCTCGGACATGCGTCCAGCCAGACGAAGGCAAGTCTACCCCTCCGAAGGGACATGGCGCCGCCCCGCCGACCCCGAGGGGAACGGCGGGGACAACCGGACAACAACGACTACTGGGCCGCGGATTCCTGCTCGCCGCCCTCGGTGTCCGGCCGGATGTCGATCCGCCACCCGGTGAGACGGGCCGCGAGGCGGGCGTTCTGCCCCTCCTTGCCGATCGCCAGCGAGAGCTGGTAGTCCGGCACGATCACCCGTGCGGAGCGCTGCAGGGCGTCGACGATCTCCACGCTGGTCACCCGGGCGGGGGACAGCGCGGCGGCGACCATCTCGCGCGGGTCCTCCGACCAGTCGACGATGTCGATCTTCTCGCCGTGCAGCTCGCCCATCACCGCGCGCACCCGGGAGCCCATCGGACCGATGCAGGCGCCCTTGGCGTTCAGCCCCTGGCGGCGCGACCAGACCGCGATCTTGGTCCGGTGGCCGGCCTCACGGGCGATCGCCGCGATCTCCACGCTGCCGTCCGCGATCTCCGGGACCTCCAGCGCGAACAGCTTCTTCACCAGGCTGGGGTGGGTGCGCGACAGCGTCACCGACGCCCCGCGCACGCCCCGGCGCACGGCCACGACGTAGCACTTCAGCCGGGTGCCGTGCCGGTAGTCCTCGCCCGGGACCTGCTCCTGCGGCGGGAGGATGGCCTCCAGCTTGCCGATGTCGACCAGCACGTTCTTCGGGTCGTTGCCCTGCTGGACGACACCGGTGACGATGTCGCCCTCCTTGCCCGCGTACTCGCCGAAGGTCTGGTCGTCGGCGGCGTCGCGCAGCCGCTGCATCATGACCTGCATGCCGATGCTGGAGGCGATCCGGCCGAAACCGCTCGGGGTGTCGTCGAACTCCTTCGGCTCGACGCCCTCCTCCAGCTCCGACGCGTCCTCGGTCGCCCAGACGGTCACATGGCCGCTCTTGCGGTCCAGCTCGACCCGGGCGCGGCGGCGCGAGCCCTCGGTGCGGTGGTACGCGGTGAGGAGGGCCGACTCGATCGACTCGACCACGAGGCCGAAGGGGATGTTCTTCTCGCTGACCAGCGTGCGCAGGGCACTCATGTCGATGTCCACGGCTACGCCTCCTCGTCTTTCGTCACGTTCATCATGGTGCGGTCGGTGCGCAGGTCCTCACTCCGCACCGTCGTCCCCCTCGTCGAGCAGCAGCTCGTCGTCCTTGCGGTTGAACTCCACCTGGACCCGCGCACGGGCGACCTCGCCGTACTCCAGACGGCGCTCCTTGGGCCGGCCACGGCCCTTCACCGGCTGCACCTCGACCAGCGCGCCGTCCTCGTCCGCCTCCAGCACCCGCGCGACGATCTCCCCGCCGTCGACCAGGTGGATCTTGGCCAGCCGGCCCTCGGCGCGGACCCAGTGCCGCGGCACGCCCAGCGGACGCTCGGCGCCCGGCGAACCGACCTCCAGGACGTACGCCCCGGAACCCATCACGTCCGACTCGTCGAGGGCCTCGCCGACCACCCGGCTGAACTCCGCGATGGCGTCCAGATCCACGCCGCCGTCGGCGTCCACGTCGATCTGCACCTGGCGGCGGCTGCCCGCCTGGGTGACCTTGACGTCCTCCAGGTCCAGGCCCGCCTGCGCGGCCAGCGGCTCCAGCAACGCGCGCAGCCGGTCGATGTGGGTGGTGCTCATCCGGGTGGACTCCTCGGCCGCGTCTGCTGTTGTCGGAAGGTCGCGCCGCACCCCCGGCGCCGGTACGGCGCACGGCCGGGTCGCGGCAGCTCGGCCCAAAGCCTAGCCGGTGAACCCCCCAACCACCGATTCCGGCCCCGGCCCCTGCTCACCCGGTGCGAGCAAGCTCACACAGCTCGGCCGCGAACCCCAACCGCGCCCGCGGACGTGAGGATTCTGTAATCATTCACGCCAACGAGGGCAGGCGGGCAGGCCGTCCTCCCGTACACGCCCCGGAGTGACACCCATGCAGCCGCCCAGCCGACGGACCCTTCTGACCTTCGGGCTGCTCCTCACCGCCGGCGCGACCCTCACCGCCTGCACCGGCGGGAGCGGCACCGACCCCGCCACCTCTGCCGGCCACCGCCGCCCCGACCCCGACGAGCCCATCCGCCTGCGCGCCGTCGCCGCCACCGACACCCTCCTCGCCGGCTACGACGCCCTCCTCCCCCAGGCCCCCCAGCTCCAGTCGCTGCGCGCCGAGGTCGCCCAGCACCGCGCCGCCCTCCAGCCCTCCACCACCATTCCCCCCACCACCCCGGCCACCACCCCGGCCACCACCGCCCCCACCACCCTCCCCGCCCTGGCCGCGCTCGAACGCCAGACCGCCCAGTCCCGCCTCGCCGACCTCGGCGCCGCCTCCCCGCAGCTGGCCCGCCTGCTGGCCTCCGTCTCCGCCGCCGGCATCCTGCACGCCGCAGCCCTCGGCGACCCCGCCCCGACCACCAGCCCCACTCCCACCCCCACCGCGTCCCCCACCCCCGCCGCCGGCGAAGCGGCCACCCCCTTCCAGGACGCCCTGAGCGCCGAACACGCCGCCATCTACGGCTACGGCGTGGTCGGTGCCCGCCTCCCCGACGACCAGCAGCGCACCGACGCCCGCACCGCCCTGGCCGCCCACCAGTCCCGCCGCGACGCCTGGCAGCGCCTCCTCACCGGCACCGGCGCCACCCCCACCGCCGCGGCCGCCGGCTACCAGCTCCCCTTCCCGGTCGCCGACGCCCCCGCCGCCACCCGCCTGGCCGCCCACCTGGAAACCCGCCTCACCACCGTCTACGCCGACCTGGTCGCCTCCGCCCCCGCCCCCACCCGCCCCCTCGCCGCCGACGCCCTGCGCGAATGCGCCCTCCGCGCCACCCACTGGGGCGCCGCCCCCACCCCCTTCCCCGGCATCCCCAACACCCCCACCGTCACCCCCACCCCTGACCGGGCGCGAGGCGAAGCCGCGCGCCCGCCAGACCCCGCCCGCGCCACACCCGCCCACCCCCGCCCCGCGCCGCTGACCCACCTCATCCCCCCATAACGGACAATGGACCCGTACCACTCCAGGTCACCCGCGACCGGAAGGCCGGCATGTCGGCACCCGCCCCAGGACAGATCACCGCCCCCGACTGGCTCACGCACAGCATCACCGCCGCCCACCCCGCCGAGGCGGCCGGCTGGCTGGCCGACCTGCCCGCCCTCGTCGCCGCCCAGCTCACCCGCCTCGACCTCACCCTGGACCGCGTCCTGGACCCCGGCGGCACCCTGAGCCTCGTCGCCTACGTGCACCGCAACGACGACCTCACCCCGGCCGCCCTCAAGGTCTCCCTCCGCACCCCCGCGACCGCCCACGAGCCCGAGGCCCTCACCACCTGGGCCGGCCGCGGCGCCGTGCTCCTCCTCGACGCCCACCGGACCCCCACCTCCGGCGTCCTCCTCCTGGAGCGCCTGCACGGCGAGGTCCCCCTGCGCTCCCTCGCCGAGCCCAAGGCCATGCTGGAAGCCACCAGCCTCCTCCACCGCCTCTGGCTCCCGCTCCCCGATCCCCCCGGCCCCGCCCTCCCCGAGGCCGCCCTCACCCTCCCCGAGACCGCCCCCGCCCTCCCCGAAGCCACCCCCCTCCTCACCGAGGCCCGGGAAACCGCCACCGCCCTCACCGCCTCCGCCACCGAGCGGTTCCTGCTCCACGGCGACTTCCACCACGGCAACGTCCTCGCCGCCGACCGCGCCCCCTGGCTGGCGATCGCCCCGCGCCCCCTGGTCGGCGAACGCGCCTACGACCTGGCCCGCCTCGCCCTCGACCGCGCGGACACCCTCGTCGGCTCCCCCGGCGTCCCCGCCGCCGTCCGCCGCCGCCTGCACCAGCTCGCCGAGGCCCTGGACGTCGACCGCGACCGCCTCCGCGGCTGGACCCTGGTCCGCGCCGTCGACCTCGCCCTGACCGCCCTCGCCGCGAACCGCCGCCCCGAGGCCGAGCTCTACCTGGAGTTCGCCGGCGCGCTGTGAGCCGAACCGGCCCCGCCCGCCCCCCGCAACGGCAACGACGCCCCCATCACCGCGTACCGCCGCTCCGTGTTCGGAAAGTGCACGGCCCGCGCGAGATCCCGGTACCCCAGCGCCCGGTAGAGCCGCCGGGCCGGCGTCTCGGCGTCGATCGCGGAGAGGATGCTGCGGTCCATCCCGGACCGCCCGGTCAGCGTGCGGATCAGCGCCGAGCCGACGCCCCGCCCCTGGAACTCCGGCAGCACGTGCAGTTCGGTGACCGCGAAGACGCCGTCCAGCCAGTCCCCGTGCCCCCGGGCGACCAGGTAGGGCTCGATCACCGTGCTCCACCAGTGCTCACGGTGGTTGGGCATGCCGTACCCGAACCCGATCAGCCGCCCGCCGCCGAACGCCCCGAACGCGATCACCCCGGGCTGCTGGGCGTGCCGCCCGACGATGTGCAGCCGGACCATGACCTCCTCCGGCGTGAGCCCGAACGCCACGGCCTGCACGTCGAGCGCCTGCGGAGCCCACGCCGCGAGGTCAATGGCCTCGATCACCACTCCGGCCACCCGGCCCATGTCCCGTCCCCCGCCCCTCAGAACAGCACGCTCATGAACGCCCCGACCTCCCGGAACCCCACCCGCCGGTACGCGGCCCGCGCCCGCAGGTTGTAGTCGTTGACGTACAGCGAGACCACCGGCGCCACCTCCCGCAGCGCGATGTCCAGCACGGCCGCCATCCCGGTCTCGGAGAGCCCCTGCCCCCGGTGCTCGGGCGCCACCCAGACCCCCTGGATCTGGCAGGCGCCCGCCGTGACGGCCCCGATCTCCGCCTTGAACACGACCTTCCCGTCCTCCCCGAACCGGGCGAACGAGCGCCCGGTGGAGACGAGTTCGGCGACCCGGGCCTGGTAGAGCAGCCCCCCGTCGCCGGCCAGCGGGGAGACCCCGACCTCCTCGGTGAACATCGCCACGCAGGCCGGCATCAGGATGTCGATCTCGCCCCGGCGCACCCGCCGCACCAGCGGATCCGGCCCGATCTCGGCGGACGGCACGCTCGTCGAGAGCAGCGGCTGGTGGGCCCGTACCTCCCTGGCCGGCCCCCAGCTGCGCTCCAGCAGCGCCCACAGCGCCGCGGTGGGCCCGGCCGGGCCCACGATGGACGAGCAGCGGCGCCCCTGCCGGCGGGCACGCTCGGCGAAGGCCTGGACGGCCTGCGGACCGGCGTCGACCAGCACCAGGTTGGCCCCCGCGTAGCAGAGCGCGTCGAGTTCGCCCTGCTCGTCGTACCAGCCCCACATCTCGCCGCCGAGCCGCCAGGGGTCGAGGCCGACGGCCTCCACCCGGGTGGCGACGAAGGCGTTGGTGACCGGGTCGCGGTGGAGGACGGCGAGGGCGTCGGCCAGGTCCGGCGGTTCCAGCACGCGGGTGGTCGCCAGGGCGCGGGCGGCCTGGAACGAGCTGGGGAGCATCACACCTCGATCGAGCATCGAGACAGCACCTTACTGAGACGACTCTGGCCGCACCCTACTCCCCGGCCCCACCCGCACACGGCCGCGGGGCCGCCCGCGCACGGACGGCCCCGCTTCCGGAAGAACTGCGCGGACCTACCCGACACCGGGGTGGGTCACTCGCCGGCGGTGACGGTCGGCGCGCCGGACTCGACGCCCTCGGCCTCCAGCTGCTCGGCGATCTTGAACGCCTCCTCGATCAGGGTCTCCACGATCTTCGACTCGGGGACGGTCTTGATGACCTCGCCCTTGACGAAGATCTGGCCCTTGCCGTTGCCGGAGGCGACGCCGAGGTCGGCCTCGCGGGCCTCGCCCGGGCCGTTGACGACGCAGCCCATGACGGCGACGCGCAGCGGCACGTTCATGCCCTCCAGGCCGGCCGTGACCTCCTCGGCGAGCTTGTAGACGTCGACCTGGGCGCGGCCGCAGGACGGGCAGGAGACGATCTCCAGACCGCGCTGGCGCAGGCCGAGCGACTCCAGGATCTGGTTGCCGACCTTGATCTCCTCGGCCGGCGGGGCGGAGAGCGAGACCCGGATGGTGTCGCCGATGCCCTCGGCGAGCAGCGCGCCGAAGGCCACCGCGGACTTGATGGTGCCCTGGAAGGCGGGGCCGGCCTCGGTGACGCCGAGGTGCAGCGGGTAGTCGCAGGCGGCGGCGAGCTGGCGGTAGGCGTTGATCATCACGACCGGGTCGTTGTGCTTGACCGAGATCTTGATGTCGCGGAAGTCGTGCTCCTCGAACAGCGAGCACTCCCAGAGCGCGGACTCGACCAGCGCCTCGGGGGTGGCCCGGCCGTACTTCTCCAGCAGGCGCTTGTCGAGCGAGCCGGCGTTGACGCCGATCCGGATCGGCACCCCGGCGTCCTTGGCGGCCTTGGCGATCTCGCCGACCTTGTCGTCGAAGGCCTTGATGTTGCCCGGGTTGACGCGGACCGCGGCGCAGCCGGCGTCGATGGCCGCGAAGACGTACTTCGGCTGGAAGTGGATGTCGGCGATCACCGGGATCTGCGACTTCCTGGCGATGATCGGCAGCGCGTCGGCGTCGTCCTGGGAGGGGACGGCGACCCGCACGATCTGGCAGCCGGAGGCGGTGAGCTCCGCGATCTGCTGCAGCGTGGCGTTGATGTCCGAGGTCACCGTGGTCGTCATGGACTGCACCGAGACCGGGGCGTCGCCGCCGACCGGCACGTTGCCGACCATGATCTGACGGGAGACCCGGCGCTTGGCGAGCGGCTTGAGCGGCAGAGACGGAATACCGAGCGAGATCGCGGTCATGTGCGCAGGGTTCCCCGGGGTTGAGGTGTGGTCGGTGCGGCCGCCGCTGGGACGGCCGAGCCCGGGCGCGCCGACGTTCGCGCGCCCGGGCTCCAACGGTACGGCACGGGAACGGGCGCCCGCGCACCCGCCGTCCCGCCGGTCTAACTGATCTTGACCGGGTTCACCAGGTCGGCCACCATCACCAGCAGCGTGAAGCCGATGAACACGCTGGCCACGACGTAGGCGACCGGCATCAGCCGGGCCACGTCGAACGGGCCGGGGTCGGGCCGGCGGAACAGCCGGGCGAAGCGGCGGCGCACCGACTCCCAGAGCGCGCCCGCGATGTGGCCGCCGTCCAGCGGCAGCAGCGGCAGCATGTTGAAGAGGAACAGCGAGAGGTTGATCCCGGCGAGCAGGTTGACGAAGTAGGCGACCCGCTGGCTGCCCGGGATGTCCAGTGCGAACACCTCGCCGCTGACCCGGGCCGCGCCGACCATGCCGATCGGCGAGTCGGCCTCGCGCGGGGTGCCGTCCACCACCGAGTGCCAGAGGCCGGGGATCTTGCCGGGCAGCGCGGCGAGCGACTTCACGCCGTTCTCCGCCATGTCGTACATCCGGTCGAGGGACTGGCCGAAGCCGAGCTGGACCACGCCGCTGGTCGGGGTGAAGCCGAGGAAGCCGGCCCGCACCGTCTCGCCCTTGACGGGCATCCCGTCGGCGTCGTACTTCTGCACGTCGTTGACGGCGATGGTGGGGGTGAGGGTGAGCTGCTGCCCGCCGCGCTCGACCACCAGGTCGACCCTCTTCCCGGCCGACCTGCGGATGTCGCCCTGGAGCTGCTCGTAGGTGGTGATCCGGTCGCCGTCGAAGGAGACCACCTTGTCGCCCGGCTTCAGCCCGGCCTGGAAGGCGGGCGCCGCGGGCGCGTCCGCGGGGCAGGTGTCGGTCGGCCGGCCGGCCTTGACGACGCACTCCGAGACGGTGCCGATGGTCGGCACCGACATCGGGACGCCGAAGCCCATCAGCACCGTCAGGAAGAGCCCGAAGGAGAGGATCAGGTTCATGAACGGCCCGGCGAACATGACGATCACGCGCTTCCACGGCTTGCGCGTGTAGAAGAGCCGGTGCCCGTCCCCCTCCTTGACCTCCTCGTAGGAGGCCTCCCGGGCGTCCTCGATCATGGTCCGCCAGGGCGAGGTGGAGCGCTGGGTGATCCGCCCGTCGGCGCCGGGCGGGAACATCCCGATCATCCGGATGTAGCCGCCCAGCGGGACGGCCTTGAGGCCGTACTCGGTGTCGCCCTTCTTCCGCGACCAGATCGTCGGGCCGAAGCCGACCATGTACTGCGGCACCCGGATGCCGAACAGCTTGGCCGTGGAGAGGTGGCCGAGCTCGTGCCAGGCGATCGAGAAGAGCAGTCCCAGTACGAAGACCAGGATGCCGACCACCGTCATCACCGTTGCCACCGCTGCTCCTCCGTCATGCCACTCCGCTCATCCTGTCGTCGTACCGGTCGTCCGGCGGTGCCGTCCGGGCGGCCCCGGATCAGCCCGCGGCCAGCTCGCGGGCCCGGGCGCGCGCCCAGTCCTCCGCGTGCAGGACGTCCTCCACCGTCAGCGAAGTTCCCGCCGCGGGGCTGCCGTGCTCCGCCACGACCTTCGCCACAGTGTCCACGATCCCGGTGAAGGCGAGGCGGCCGTTCAGGAAGGCCTCCACACACTCCTCATTGGCCGCGTTGAACACCGCCGGGGCGGTGCCGCCCAGCGTGCCGACCTCGCGGGCCAGCTCGACCGCCGGGAAGGCGTCGTTGTCCAGCGGGAAGAACTCCCAGGTCGCCGCCTTGGTCCAGTCGCAGGCGGGGGCCGCGTCCGGTACCCGGTCCGGCCAGCCCAGGCCCAGCGCGATCGGCATCCGCATGTCCGGCGGGCTCGCCTGCGCCAGCGTGGAACCGTCCGTGAACTCCACCATCGAGTGGACGACCGACTGCGGATGGACCACGACCTCGATCCGGTCGAACGGCACGTCGTACAGCAGGTGCGCCTCGATCACCTCCAGGCCCTTGTTCACCAGGGTGGCCGAGTTGATCGTGACGACCGGGCCCATCGCCCAGGTCGGGTGCGCCAGCGCGTCCGCCGGGGTGACGCCCGCCAGCTCGGCGCGGCCGCGGTTGCGGAACGGGCCGCCGCTCGCGGTCACCACCAGCTTGCGGACCTCGGCCCGGGTGCCGCCCGCCAGCGCCTGGAACAGCGCGGCGTGCTCGGAGTCCACCGGCACGATCTGCCCCGGCTTCGCGACCGCCTTCACCAGCGGACCGCCGACGATCAGCGACTCCTTGTTGGCCAGCACCAGCACCCGGCCGGCCCGCAGCGCCGCCAGCGTCGGGCGCAGGCCGATCGAGCCGGTGATGCCGTTCAGCACCGAGTGGCACTCCGTCGCGGCCAGCTCGGTCGCCGCGTCCGGGCCGGTCAGCACGGCCGGCAGCGCACGGCCCGCCGCCTTCGCGGCCAGCGCCTCGCGCAGCGCCGGCCCGGCCGCCGGATCGGCCACCGCCACGGTGTGCACACCCAGCCGCAGCGCCTGCTCGGCCAGCAGTTCCACCCGGCCGCCGGCGGCCGACAGGGCCACCACCCGGAACCGGTCCGGGTGGCGCAGGACCACGTCGATGGCCTGGGTGCCGATCGAGCCGGTGGAGCCGAGGATCACCAACTCCCGGGGGCCGGAGGGGGTGTTCACCTCGGGGGTGAACCGCAGCTGCGGGTGGGCGAGCGAAGTCATGCGCCCATTGTGTCCTGCCCGGCCGTCCGCCCGGCACCACGGGACCGCTCCCGGGGCGCCGGGCGCGCTCCCGGGCTACCGTCGGAGCCATGCGCATCGTCATCGCCGGGGGCCACGGACAGATCGCCCTACGGCTGGAACGGCTGCTCGCCGACCGCGGCGACCGCCCCGCCGGGATCGTCCGCCGCCCCGAACAGGCCGAGGACCTCGTCGCCGCCGGGGCCGAACCGCTGCTGCTCGACCTGGAGGCGGCCGCCCCGCCCGAACTCGCCCGGCTGGTCGAGGGCGCCGACGCCGTGGTGTTCGCGGCCGGCGCCGGAGCGGGCAGCGGGGCCGCCCGCAAGCTCACCGTCGACCGGGACGCCGCCGTGCTGCTCGCCGACGCCGCCGCACTGGCCGGCGTGCGCCGCTACCTCATCGTCTCCTCGATGGGCGCCGACGCCCGGGCCCGGTACCCGTCCGACGAGGTGTTCGAGACCTATCTGCGGGCCAAGGGCGCCGCCGACGACGCCGTCCGGGCCCGTACCTCGCTGGACTGGACGGTGCTGCGCCCCGGGCGCCTCACCGACGGCCCGGGCACCGGCCTGGTCCGGCTCGCGCCGAGCGTGCCGCGCGGGTCGGTCGACCGGCAGGACGTCGCCGCCGTGCTCGCCGCGCTGCTGCACGAGCCCGGCACCGCCGGGCAGACCCTGGAACTGGTCGGCGGCGACGCCACCGTGGCCGAGGCCGTCGCGGCCGCCGGCGGCCACGCCTGACCCCGCGCACGCGCGAGGGCCCGGCCGCACGACGCGGCCGGGCCCTCGCTCAGGTCACCCTCAGAGGGCGAGGCCGGTGAGGACCAGGACCTTCTCGACGGTGTAGTCGTCCATCGCGTACCGGACGCCCTCGCGGCCGACGCCGGAGTCCTTGACGCCGCCGTACGGCATCTGGTCGGCGCGGTAGGACGGCGCGTCGCCGATGATCACACCGCCGACCTCCAGCTCCTGGTGGGCACGGAAGGCGGTCTGCACGTCGTGCGTGAACACGCCCGCCTGCAGGCCGAACAGCGAGTCGTTGACGGCCGCGAAGGCCTCGTCCACGCCGTCCACCTTGTGCAGCGACAGGACCGGGCCGAACACCTCGGAGGTGGCGAGGATCGCGTCGGCCGGCAGCTCCGCCAGCACGGTCGGGGCGTAGGTCGCGCCCTCGCGGGTGCCGCCGGTCAGCAGCTTCGCACCCTTGGCGACCGCGTCGTCCACCCAGGACTCCACCCGCTTGGCGGCGTTCTCGTCGACCAGCGGGCCGACGTCCGTCGCGTCGTCGTTCGGGTCACCGGTGACCTGGGCCCGCACCTTGGCGACGACCTTCTCCGCCAGCGCGTCGTACACCGAGGCGTCGGCGATCACCCGCTGCACCGAGATGCAGGACTGGCCGCCCTGGTAGTTGGCGAACATCGCGATCCGGGTGGCCGCCCAGTCCAGGTCCGCCTCGGAGGACCAGTCGGCGAGCACCACGGCCGCGGCGTTGCCGCCCAGCTCCAGGGTGGTGTGCTTGCGCGGCACCGAGTCCATGATCTGGTAGCCGACCTTGTCCGAACCGGTGAAGGAGATCACCGGCAGACGCGGGTCCTGCACCAGGGCCGGCATCCGGTCGTTCGGCACCGGCAGGACGCTCCAGGAACCGGCCGGCAGGTCGGTCTCGGCCAGGATCTCGCCCAGCACCATGGCCGACAGCGGGGTGGCCGGGGCCGGCTTGAGGATGATCGGCGCGCCGACCGCGATCGCCGGGGCGATCTTGTGGGCGACCAGGTTCAGCGGGAAGTTGAAGGGGGCGATGCCCAGCACCACGCCGCGCGGGAAGCGCCGCACCACCGCGAAGCGGCCCGTGCCGCCGGGGTCGGTGTCCAGCCGCATGGTCTCGCCGTTGGTCCGGCGGGCCTCCTCGGCCGCCCAGCGGAACACCGAGACGGCGCGGCCGATCTCACCGCGGGCCCACTTGATCGGCTTGCCGTTCTCGGCGGTGATCAGCTGGGCGAGCTCCTCGGTGCGCTCGGTCAGCCGCCGGGCCACGTGGTCCAGGGCGGCGGTGCGCACGTGCGCGGGGGTCGCGGCGAACACCGGCAGCGCGGCGACGGCGGCCTCCAGGGCCTCCTCGACCTGCGCCTCGGTGGGGATGCTCACCTTGCCGACCAGACGGCCGTCCCAGCTGTTGTGCACCTCGAAGTCGGCGTCGCCGCTCGCCCGGCGGCCGGCCAGCCAGAAATCGTACGTGGTGGTCACCGTGGTACCGGCCCTCTCCTCGTCGTCCTCACGACCCCACGGACGTGGAGCCAGAACCGAGGGTAGGACGGGCGACGCGCCGACCGGATTGGACACCGAGTAGCGTTCGCCCCCGCCGCCACTCCACCGCGTCCAGCCCCGAGGGGCCTTTGCTCACTCCTCGCCGGAGCGCAGCGCCAGCCAGAGCTCCATCCGGACGTCCGTGTCGTCCAGCGACCGCCCCAGCAACTCCTCCACCCGCCGCATCCGGTACCGCAGGGTGTGCCGGTGCACCCCGAGGTCGGCCGCCGCCGCGTCCCACTGCCCGTGCCGCGACAGCCACGCCCGCAGCGAGGCCACCAGATCGCCGCGCGCCGTCCGGTCGTGATCCCGCAGCGGCCGCAGCAGGCCCTCCGCGAAGGCGGTCACGGCGTCCTCGCCCAGCAGCGGCAGCAGCGAGCCCGCGCCGACCTCCTCGTGGTCCACCGACCGCCGCCCGCCGCGCAGCGCCACCGCCAGCGCCCGCTCGGCCTGCGCGTGCGCCGTCCCGGCGTCCTCCAGCGCGGCCGGCGCCGACACACCCAGCGACAGGCCCTCGTGCTCCTCCACCGCCCCCAGGCACGCCCGGTGCACCGCGCCGTTGTCCAGCGCCAGCAGCATCAGCCGCGCCCCGTGCGCGCCCTCCTCCCGCGCCACCAGCAGCTTCTCGCCGACCCGCGACCCGGCCTGCTCGGCCCGGTCGCCCAGCTCGCCCAGCGCCTCCCCGGCGTCCGCCCCCTGGGCCGCCCCGGCCACCAGCACCCGGACGGTCCCCTCCGGCAGCCCCCCGAACAGACCCGCCGCCACCTGCCGCGCGGTCGCCACCTCACCGGCCAGCACCATCCGCAGCAGCGCGGCGCCCATCTTCTCCTCGGCCTGCCGCAGCTCCCGCGACCGCTCCAGGGTCAGCGTCAGCAGCGCCACCGCCGCGTTCAGCACGTACCGCTCGGTCGGCGTGATCCGGTCCTCGGTACCCACCGCCAGGAAACCCCGGGCCCGCCGGTCCGCCCCCAGCGACTGGACCACCACGTAGTCCTCGTCCGCCGTGTCTATCCCCGGTGCGCGCCCCTGCAGCGCGGCACTCGACGGCGCCGGGCGCCGGCGCAGCCGGTCCACCTCCGCCGCCAGCCGCCCGGCCCGGCGCGCCGCCCAGTCCGGCGCCACCACCGACAGCGCACCCGACCCGTCGTACAGCGCCGCCCAGCCGCCCAGCCGGGCCGCCAGCCGCCGCACCACCGCCGTGGTGCCGTCCTTGCCCAGCGCGGCCCGGGTCAGCTCCTCCTGCGCCTCGAAGCTGGTCGTCACCGCCTCGTACTGCTCGGCGGCCAGCGCCGCCGACACCACCTTGCTGATCGCGATGAACGGCGTCGGCTCCGGCACCCGCAGCAGCGGCAGGCCGCGCTGCGCCGCCGCGTCCACCAGCGGCTGCGGCACCTCGGTGTGCGACAGGCCCACCCCCAGTCCGAGCCCGACCACCCCCGCGTCGGCCAGCCGGTGCACGTACGCCTGCAACCGGGCGGCCGTACGGCCCAGCTTGATCCCGGTGGTGAGCAGCAGCTCGCCACCTTCCAGGAACGGCGTCGGGTCGTCCAGTTCGCTGGTGTGCACCCAGCGGACCGGCCGCTCCAAGTGGTCCGCACCGGCGAGGACCGTCAGATGGAGCGAGGTGTTGCGGACGACGGAGGCAAGTGTGGGGGGCATGGCACCTTCGGGGGAACGACCCGACCGCGCCGTTGCGGCCGGGCGAGAGAGGGCTGGGGGTCCTGGGGGGAATCCCACCTCTCATTATGGACGCCCCGGACAAGCCGCACTGCCGAATCCACCTCGAAGGCGAGCTTCGTTCGCGGCCTCAGCCCCGGAGGTCCACCAGCAGCGGCGGCACCTGCTCCCCCGACACCGCCGTCAGCGACAGCACCGCGTGCCCGGCCGGCAGCGCGTGCGCCAGGTCCGAGGGGGACCACCGCAGCCGCTCCACCTCCCGGGTGGTCACCGACTCCGTCTGCGCGGTCGTGCCCGACAGCGCCTTGCGCCCCATCCGCCCGGCCCGCCGCACGATCCCGCCCGAGGTGTCCGGGGCCAGCGTCACCGCCGTCTCCCGCACCAGGTGCGTGCCCCAGGCCTCCGAGAACAGCCGGCCGTCCCACGGCGCGATGCCCGGGAACGCCGCCCGACAGCCAACCGCCCCGAACAGCGGCGCCCGCAGCGCCTCCGGCAGGTCGACCAGCGTCCGCAGCAGCAGCACCACCCCGGCGTTCGCCCCGCGCAGCCGCTGCAGCCCGCGCACGGTCCCGGCGTCCAGCGCCGCCGAGGCGTCGTCCACCACCAGCCCGGCGAACAGCGACCGGTCCCCGCGGACCCCGGCGGCCTGCACGAACTGGCCCACCAGCAGCCGCGACAGCATCCGCGCCGCCTCCGGGTGACTGCGCTCCGGCAGCTTCACCCGCACCCGCAGCGGATGGTCCAGCGCCCGCATCGCGAACGGCGGAAGGCCCGTGCCGTCGGTCGCGAACACCCCCTCGAAGGCCGGCCGGTCCAGCAGCGCCAGCCGGTCGGCCAGCAGCGCCCCCGGATCGTCCGCCCGGCCGCGCTGGCGCTCCCGGTACTCCAGGTCCCGCTCGTACGAGCCCAGCCGGCCCGCCGCCCGCAGCCCCTTCACCAGGGACTCCGACGACTCCGGCTCCCCGGCGAGCAGCGCCCGCAGCTCGCGCACCCCCGGATAGCGGCCGAACGCGGCATGGAAGGGGCCCACCGTCTGCTGCAGCGCCGTCCGCGCCGTCTCCGCGCGCGCCGTCAGCTCGTCCGGCAGCAGCGCCTCCGCCAGCCGGGCCGCCGCCTCGTCCGGGTCCTGCGCCGCGCCGTACAGGTCCAGCCCGTAGCGGGACGCGGCGTGGCCCGGGGCGATCACCACGTCGTACCAGTCGTCCGGCCCCAGGTCCGCCTCCGCCGACCCGATCACCACCGCGCACGCCGTCCCGGCCAGCGCCTGCAGGCACAGGGCCTCCGCCACCGGACGGGCCAGCCGCGCCGTCTTCCCCGTCCCGGCCGGGCCCACCGCCAGCAGCGAGGTGCCCAGCACCGCCGGATCCAGCGCGAAGCCCGCCGCCCGGTGGGTCAGCGGGTTCTTCGGTACGTCCTGCGCGGTCCCGAGCCGCACCTGGCCCAGCAGCAGGTCGTGCCGCTCCGCCCGCCCGGGCAGCTCCCGCGCCTCCGACGGGTGCGCGAACGCCGCCGCGCCGCGCAGCGACACCTGCTCGGCGAAGGCCGGCAGGAAGGCCCGGTCCGCCTGGGCCGACTCCCACGCCCGCTGGATCCGCACGTAGTCGACGTCCCCGACCGCCTCGCCGTCCAGCCGTCCGGCCGCGACCGCCGCCCCACCCTGCCGCAGCACCGCCCACGGATCCCGCTGCCGCACCGTCTCCGCCTGCTCCTCCACGGACGCGGGCTCCTCCTCCGTCACCGTCCGCGACAGCAACGGCAGCGCGAACCGCCGCCACACCTCCACCCACCGGCCCATCCGGCCGAAGACCTTGATGACGACGGCCGCGACCAGCACGTTGAGAGTGAGCACGACCGAGACGGCGACGAAGGCCGAACGTGTCGGCAGGACGCCGATCAGCGTCGTCCCGTACTTGGCCAGCTCGACCCCGTAGACGTACGCCAGCCACCCCACCACCGCGTTCAGGCCCGCGCGCAGGAGAAGGGGCCAGGTCGGGACCTTGGCGGCCTCCGCACGGTCGGGGTCGATCTGCCGGTAGCCCTGCCGGAAGACGCCCGGGGCGGCCTCCGGGCGGGGGGCGGCGACCCAGGCGGCGAGGTCGAAGGGCGCACGGGCCGGGGGGCGGGGGTGCGGCATCGCGGTGGGCGGGTGATGAGGGGTGGCGGTGGTCCGCTCACTGTGGCTCCGTGCCCCGTCCAGTCCCATCTACGGCCCCGCTCCCTCGCCCGCCGGCCCGACCGCCGTCGGTGCCGCCCATACCCATGCCGCCGCCCCGGCGACACGCCCGCGCTCAATGTAGTGGAGCGGAGCCCGCCGGTCGTGGCGTCGATCGCGCTGGCCGCCCCGGACAAGTCGGACGGCCCAGTGCTACCGAGTGGCGCATGCCTGCCCGGGGAACGCCGCCGTAGCCTGCGAACTACCGAGCCGAGAAGTCTGGAGAAACCCATGAGCGCCGCAACGCCGCTCCCGCAGGAGCGCCGTCTGGTCACCGCGATCCCCGGTCCGAAGTCGCAGGAGCTGCACGCCCGCAAGCTGGGTGCGGTGGCGGCCGGTGTCGGCACCACCCTGCCGGTGTACGTGTCCCGCGCCAACGGCGGTGTGCTGGAGGACGTGGACGGCAACTCGCTGATCGACTTCGGCTCCGGCATCGCCGTGACCAACGTCGGCAACAGCGCCGAGGCCGTGGTGGCGAAGACGACCGAGCAGCTGGCCGCCTTCACCCACACCTGTTTCATGGTGACCCCGTACGAGGGCTACGTGGCCGTGGCCGAGCAGCTGAACGAGCTGACCCCGGGTGACCACGAGAAGCGCACCGCGCTGTTCAACTCGGGCTCCGAGGCCGTCGAGAACGCGGTGAAGATCGCCCGCGCCCACACCAAGCGCCAGGCCGTCGTGGTGTTCGACCACGGCTACCACGGCCGCACCAACCTCACCCTGGCGCTGACGGCGAAGAACATGCCGTACAAGCAGGGCTTCGGTCCGTTCGCCCCCGAGGTCTACCGGGTGCCGGTCGCCTACCCCTACCGCTGGCTGACCGGTGCGGAGAACTGCGCCGCCGAGGCCGCCGCCCAGGCGATCGACACCATCAACAAGCAGATCGGCGCCGAGAACGTCGCCGCGATCATCATCGAGCCGATCCAGGGCGAGGGCGGCTTCATCGAGCCGGCCAAGGGCTTCCTGCCGGCGATCGTGGAGTTCGCGAAGGCGAACGGGATCGTGTTCGTCGCCGACGAGATCCAGACCGGCTTCTGCCGCACCGGCCAGTGGTTCGCCTGCGAGGACGAGGGCATCGTCCCGGACCTGATCACCACCGCCAAGGGCATCGCCGGCGGTCTGCCGCTGTCCGCGCTGACCGGCCGCGCCGAGATCATGGACGCCGCGCAGACCGGTGGCCTGGGCGGCACCTACGGCGGCAACCCGGTGGCCTGCGCCGCCGCGCTGGGCGCCATCGAGACCATGAAGGAGCAGGACCTCGTCGGCAAGGCGCAGCGGATCGGCGAGATCATGCTGGGCCGCCTGCGGGCCATGCAGGAGAAGTTCGAGATCATCGGCGAGGTCCGCGGCCGCGGCGCGATGATCGCCGTCGAGCTGGTGAAGCCGGGCAGCAAGGAGCCGAACACGGAGGCCACCGCGGCCATCGCCAAGGCCTGCCACGCCGAGGGCCTGGTCGTCCTGACCGCCGGCACCTACGGCAACGTGCTGCGCTTCCTCCCGCCGCTGGTGATGCCGGAGCACCTGCTGAACGAGGGCCTGGACATCCTCGAGGGCGCGTTCGCCGCCCTCTGAGCCGGCCCGCCGGCGCGGCAGCGGCCGGCGCGGCACCGAAGACCCGCCGGAGGGATGTCCGGACAGCGCCGAACGGCCCGTGGGGACCTCGTCCCCACGGGCCGTTCGGTTCGAACCCGGCGTGACGCCACCGGCGCGGACGGTGAAGATGGTGTGCGGAATCGCTGAAGCTCCTCGGCCCCGCAAGGAGCTTGACGTAGTGTCATCACGGATGGACAGCGAGCCCCAGCCATGGGCGGATCCGTCCGCGGCACCGCCCTCCGGGACGGCTCCGCGCGAGGGCCGCGAGGACAACCAGGCCGTCCCGCCAGGGGCGGTGCACACCGAAAGCCGATCGACCGGCCGTCCGACCCACACCCCCCGGGGCGCACGGAGCGGCGATCATCAGGGCCGCCCCGGAGCTCTCCCCCCTGCTCCGGGGCGGCTGCCTCGCGTCCTGGGCCACCCGGCGGTGCCGGTGGTTCTCGGGGTGGTCCTGCTGCTGGTGTCCTGGCAGGTCGCGGTGGACGGGCCGCTGCTGGGCCTGGACCGCTGGGCCCGGCACGCCGTCCGGGAGACCCGCCACACGTTGCACAGCACGCCGCTCAACCACCTCGGCAAGGCGTTCTCCGACCTGGGCGGGGGCTCGGTGGCCGTGCCGGTGCTGCTCCTCGGCGCCGCGGTGGCGGCCCGGCGGGAGTTCCGGGCGGGCTTCGCGCGCTGGTGGCTGCCGGTGCCGGTGGCGGTGCTGACGGCCGGGCTGATCCCGCTGCTGGTCGTACCGGCGAAGGCGTGGTTCGCGCGGCCCGGCCCGTTCGGGCTGCCGCTGGCGGCGGACCAGTGGGGCTGGTACCCGTCCGGCCACACCGCGACCGCCACGCTCGGGTACGGGGTGGCGGCACTGCTGCTGGCCCGGACGGCCGGCCCCCGGTCCCGGCGGGTGCTCGCCGCCGGGACGGCGCTGCTGGTGGCGGGCGTCGGACTCGGCCTGGTGTGGAGCGACTACCACTGGCTGCTGGACGTGGTGGCCAGCTGGTGCCTGGGCGGCCTGCTCCTGTGGGCCCTCGCCCGGTGGCCGCTCACCGCCCGCCCGGGCGCCCGCCGGCCACCGCGCCCGGGGGACTAACCCTCGGCCGGGGCCTCGTCGTTGCGGTGGACGTGGCCGGGCTCGCCGTTGTCGCGGTGCCACTCGACGACCAGCTCGTCGCGGGCGCCGAAGCGGACCAGGTGGCGGCCGACGACGTCCTCCAGGCCGGGCAGGTTGTCGCGCTCGCCCTCGACGGCGAGCAGCAGGGCGTCGGGGGCGGCTTCCAGGGTGGCGGTGCCGGCGCCGAAGACGAGGGTGCCGCGGCCGGTCTCCTCGGACCAGTCGGCCTGGATCTTGCGGCCCATGTGGGCGGCGAGCTGCTTGGCGTAGCGGGCGGACCGGTCGGTGGCGACGCGGGCTTCGGAGCGGGGCACGGGCCCTCCAGGGTCAGGGGAGGGAACTTAGGGTGCCCTCACTCGCTGTCTACGCTAACCCAGATACTGAGCCTTGCTCAACACTTTTCCGGGCGCCTCCGGACCGGCCGATACCCTGGGTCGGACACCTGCCGAGGAGAGCCGCCCATGACCACCACGCCGACCGACGACGCGGCGAGCTCCTCCCCCGCCCCGGACCCGGCGGCCGCCCCGGACACCGCCGCCGAGCTGGCCGACGCGATGACCCGGGCGATCAAGCGGATCCGCCGCCGCACCAGTGAGCGGCTGGAGCCCTACGGCATCACCCCCGGCCAGGGCCGCGCCCTGCGGGCCCTCGCGCACGCCCCCGGCTGCGAGCTCCCCGACCGCGCGATGCGGCTGAGCGACCTGGCCGACCGGCTGCACATCGCCCCGCGCTCGGCCACCACGGTGGTCGACGCCCTGGAGGAGGCCGGCCTGGTCGAGCGGGCCCCGGACCCGGCCGACCGCCGCGCGGTGCGGATCCTGCTGACCGCGGCCGGCCGGTCGGCGGTGGAGCGGATCGGGCAGGTCCGGCACGAGGTCGCCCAGGAGTACTTCGGCCCGGTCAGCCCCGCCGAGCAGGAGGCGCTGCTGGGAGCGCTGCGGACCGCCGAGTCCGCGTACGCGGCGACCGCCGCGCCCACCGCCGCACCGCGCCGGACAGCGTCCCCGGGCGCAGCGCGGTGATCCCGATCCCGGCGACCACCAGGACCGCGGCGACGGCGGCCGCCGGTCCGACCGGCTCGCCGAGCAGCAGCCACGCCGAGGACATCCCGAACACCGGCACCAGCAGCGAGTAGGGCGCGACGGCGGTGGCGTCGTAGGTGCGCAGCAGGTAGCTCCAGGCGACGAAGCCGAACAGGGTGGACACCAGCCCGACGTAGCCGATCGCGCCGACTCCGGCGAGGCCGATCCCGCGCAGTGCCCGCAGGTCGGCCTCCGGGCCCTCGACCAGCAGCGAGAGGCCGAGCAGCGGCAGCGGCGGCACGGCGCTGACCCAGACCATCCAGCGCAGCGCGTCCGGCGGGGCGGCCTTGCGGGTCAGCACGTTGGACAGGCCCCAGGCGGCCGCGGAGAGGACGAGCAGGGCGAAGGCGCCGAGCGGTCCGCCGAGGCCGCGGTCAAGGGCGCTCAGGCCGATCCCGGCGAAGGCGACGGCCAGGCCGAACAGCCTCTGCCCGCCGGGCCGCTCGCCCAGCAGGACGCCGGCGAACAGCGCGGTGAAGACGGCCTGCCCCTGGAGCACCAGGGAGGAGAGGCCCGCCGGCATCCCGGCGTGCATGCCGAGGAAGAGCAGGCCGAACTTGACCACCCCGAGCACCACGCCGACCGCGAGCACCCATCGCAGGGCGACCTTCGGCGGGCCGACGAGGAAGACCGCCGGGACGGCGACCACCGCGAACCGCAGGGCGCCGAAGAGCAGCGGGGGGAAGTTCTCCAGGCCGACGTGGATGAGGACGAAGTTGAGGCCCCAGACGGCGGCCACCAGGACGGCCAGGGCGATGTGACGCGGCCTCATGCCGCCGTTCGTGCCGCCGCCCGGGGCGGCCTGCGGGGATGCGCTCATGGGACGAGGATGGCCGCCGGTCACCGTGCAGCACCAGCGATGAATGCTGAAGGTGACGCTTTAGCATGGCTTCATGATGGATCTGGGGCGCCTGCGGGCGCTGCACGCGGTGGCGGTGCACGGCTCGGTCGGCGGGGCGGCCGCGGCCCTCGGCTTCACCCCGTCCGCCGTCTCCCAGCAGATCGCCAAGCTGGAGCGGGAGACCAGGACCGTGCTGCTGGAGCGCCAGGGCCGCGGGGTGGTGCTGACGGACGCGGCGCGCGAACTGGCCGGCACCGCGCAGGCGGTGCTGGGCCTGGTGGAGCGGGCCGAGGTGCGGCTGGAGGAGCAGCGCGGCCAGGCGGTCGGACGCCTGCTGGTGGCCGCCTTCGCGACCGGCGCGCGGGGGCTGATGCCGGGCGTGCTGGCCGACCTGCGCGAGCGCTGCCCCGACCTGGACGTGCGGCTGCTGGAGAGCGACCCGTACCCGGCGGCCGAGCTGGTGGCGCGCGGCGAGGTCGACCTGGCGCTCGTCCAGGACTGGCCGACGGTGCCGCTGCCGGTCCAGGACGGGCTGTCCCGGATGGAGCTCGGCGAGGACCCGGTGGACCTGCTGGTGCCGGCCGACCACCCGCTGGCCGGGCTCGCGACGGTGCCGGAGGCGCGGCTGCGCGGGCAGCGGTGGACGAGCGTGCCGCCGGGCAACATCTGCCACGACTGGCTGGTCCGGACGCTGCGCGAGGCCGGCGAGGAGCCGGACGTGCGCTACCAGGTCGGCGAGTTCGAGACGCAGATCGCGCTGATCGCGGCGGGGCTGGGCGTCGGACTGGTGCCCCGGCTGGGCCGGGGCGCGCTGCCGCCGGGGGTGGTCGCCCGGCCGGTGCTGCCGGAGCCGGCCCGGCGGGTGTTCGCGCTCTGGCGCTCCCAGGCCTCGCGGCGCCCGGCGATCACCGAGGCGCTGGGCGCGATCCGGGCCCGGTGGGACGCCCGGAGCAGTTGACGGACCGGAGCGGCCGGCGGACCGGACCGGCGCGGCGTCAGCCGGCGAGGCCGATCACCAGCCACATGAAGCCCACCCCGCCAAGGGTGCAGAGCAGCGTGGTCCGCGAGGGGTGCGGGCTGTGCGCCTCGGGCAGGATGTCGGAGGTCGCCAGGTAGAGCAGGAACCCGGCGAAGAACCCCAGGTAGAGGCCGAGCAGGTGCTCGGAGATGGTGAACAGCAGGGTGATCGCGGCGCCGGTGACCGGCGCGATCGCGTCCGCCGCGAGCAGGGTCAGCGCCCGCCGCCTGTTGTTCCCGTAGAGCCTGGTGATCGTGTACGTGTTGAAGCCGTCGGCGAAGTCGTGCGCGACCACGGCGATCGCCACCACCGTCCCGACCGTCGTCCCGGCCTGGAAGGCCGCGCCGATCGCGAAGCCGTCCATGACGCTGTGGCCGACCAGGGCGACGGCGGCGGTCAGGCCGACGCCCTGGTGCCCGTCGACGCCGGACCGGGTGCGGCCGTGGGCGTGCTCCTGGGCGGGCCGCTGGCCGTGGGTGTGCGCGGCGTACTCCGCCTCGTGGCCGCGGTGGATGGCCACCGCCCGCTCGACGATGTGGATGGCCAGGAAGCCGGCCGCGAACATCAGCAGCGCCTGCGGCACCCCGTGGACCTCCTCGGGGGCCTGGTGCAGCGCCTCCGGGAGGAGGTCGAAGGCGACCACCCCGAGCATCAGCCCGGCGGCGAAGCCGAGCACCAGGTGACGGCGGTCCCCGGTGCGCTGCGCGACCCAGCCGCCGATCAGCGTCATCAGGAACGCGCCCGCGGCCACCAGGACCGCGGTCACCGCTCCGCCCCCGTGACGGACCGTCTGTTCACTCGTTTCCCCCGTGTTCCGCCGTCCCCGGGCCGGTCGTCGACCGGAGCCGGACGGCCGTGTCCCCCAGCGTCGTGCAGCCCGCGCACCGACGCCCGCCGGACGGGCCGTCGGGGTGATCCGGCCGGGTGGTGCCGCCCGGCCGACGGCGCAGCGCCGGGCCGACGGCTCAGCGCCCGGCGGCGAGCGGCAGGCCGAGGTGGGTGCGCGCCAGCTCGCGCACGCCGTCCCCGTCGACCAGGTGGATGTGCCGGAGCCCGTCCTCGCCGGTGAGGTCGAGCGCCCCGTCGGTGAAGTGGCCGGTGGTCAGCCGCAGGCCGCGTTCGGCGGACTCCTCGCGGACCGCCTCCGCCAGCGTGCGGATCTCCTCCTCCCCCACCGGTCCGACGCCCCGCGAGGCCCAGACCACCCAGCGACCGGGCAGCGCGCTGCCGGTCGGCCCCTCACCGGTGGCCACCAGCCCGGCCGGGCCGCGCAGCCGCACGCTCCACTGGCCGAGCCCGCCCCGGGTGAGCAGTTCGCGCACCAGCTCGGCGAACTCGTTCGCCGACAGGTCGGGCGCGGCCGGGACGGTGGCGGTCGCCTGCGCGGCCGGCTCGACACCCGCCCGGTCGTACGGGTCGGGGCTGACGGCGGCGCCCAGCTGGCGCAGCCGGACCAGGGCCTCGTCCTGTTCGGCGTCCGCGTAGACGCCCTCGCCGTCGGGCTGCTCGTCGGGGTCGGCGGGCGGCAGCAGCCTGGTGCGGGCCAGGGCGTCGCGGTCCGCGTCCACGCTCACCAGGCAGAGCGGCTCGGCCCCGCCGGGTTCGCGCAGCCAGCCGTTGAGCACGACCCCGGCGAGGATCTCGTCGGTGTCGACGGCGTCGGCGGCCTGCAGGGCGCGCAGGGCGAGCCGGGCGACCAGCCGCAGGTAGTCGGCGGCCCGGTCGGCCGGCGGGCGCGGCACGGGGAGGATCCCGCCGTCCGCGCCGAGCCGGTAGCCGGTCAGCGAGGGCACCACGTCGAGGGCCGGCAGGTCGAGGTCGAGCACCGCGGTACGGGTCAGCGGCCGGTAGACGGCGCGGCAGGGCGCCGGAAGGTCCTGGGTATGGGTCTCGGCGGCGGCCAGGGCGCGCTCCAGCAGCGACTCGACGGCGGCCGGCTCGGCCAGCCGGTAGGCCCGGCGGCACTCCTCCAGGGACTCGTTGTACTCCTGGACCGCGCGTGCCCGGGCCTGTTCGGCCTGGTCGTGGGCGCGCCGGGACTCGTCGGCGACCGGGTCGGCGGCGGGGGCCTGCCGGGTGCGCCATTCGCGCAGGGCGCGCTGGTGGGCGAGCCGGGCCGTGGCGAGTTCGCGCTGGTAGCCGGAGTCGAGCAGCCGGCGGGCCGGACCCTCGTCGGGCGCGGCGGCGGGCGGCTCGGCGGGCGCGAAGTCCTCCCAGCGCGGCTCCGGGTCGGCGCCGGCCGCCGCGGCGGCCGGCCCGTCGGCCGGGTAGGGGCGCGGCTCGTAGCTGCGCAGCTGGCTCTCGAAGTCCATGGCCGAGACGGGCAGCGCGGCCCGCCGGAGCAGGTCGGCCAGCCGCTCCAGCTCGGCCTGGACGGTGACGGTGCGGTGGTGGGTGAGCGCGGCGGCCCGGGCGTGGGCGGCGACGGCCTCGTCGCCGCCCGCGCCCGGCGGACCGTCGGGTGACGGGCCGTCCGGAGCGCCGTCCGGGGCGCCGGAGGGACGGCCGGACGGGCCGTCGTCCTCCGGCTCGACCCCGAGGTCACGGAAGACCGAGGCCAGGAAGCCCGGCTGGGGGGCCGTGACAGCGCCGTCGGACTGGCCGTCTGCTGAGTACTGCATCGGTGGTCGTTCCCCCATGCTCGTCCGGCGGCTGCCCGGGGGCGGTCGGCAACCCGACGGCCACCCCGAGGCCCGCCCCCTTCCGGACATTGTCCACCGAACGGGCGCACCGGTCAGCCAGGCCTCTCAGTTGGTCCGGGTGTTGGTCAGGTGCAGTCCGATGTAGCCGACATAGATCCGGCCACTGCCCGAACAGTCGTCGAGGTAGTGCAGCCGGGGCGCGGTGCGGCCACCGCCGATCCGCAGGTGGGCGCCCATGAAGGCGCGCCGGGACGCGTCCACGCACTCGGGCACCGGGAGCATCCGCTCGCGTTTCCACTTGGCGTGGCTGTGCACCGTCCGGGACTCGCCGCGCACCGCCTTGCGGGGCGGGAAGCGGTGGCAGCCGGCCGGGGTCCGCTCGCACCACTGCTTGAAGTCGCCGCCCGCCTGGCCGCGCACGGCCGCCTCGGCGTACTCCTGGAGCGCGGTGAGGCCGTCCCAGGTGAGCCGGGCCCAGCCGCCGCCCGCGCAGCGCAGCTCGTCGAGGGCGAGCGCGGCCTTCTGGTCGCCGGTGAAGGTGAGCAGCGGGAACTCGCCGAGCCGGGCCATCAGTTCGGTGAAGCTGAGCGGGATGCCGCCGCGGCCGCCGGACGGTCCGGCGCGCCGCCGCCCGGCTCTGCGGGCGGGTGCGATCGGGGCGGTGGCGGCGCCCGCACCGCCCGGCGCGGCGCAGAGCCGGCCGACCGACACGCGCCCCTGGCCGGAACCGGCCGCCCGTCCGGTGGCCGCTCCGGCCGGCAGGGCCTTGGCCTTCGGCCGCTCGCGGTGGTGCTCCCGACGGCCCTCGTGCCGGCCCGGGTGCGCGATCCGCTCCCGCTCCTCCCGCCCGTGGGCGGGCGCCGGGGCGGCGGGCAGCGGTTCCGGGACCGGGGCGGAGCGGGACACCCGCAGGGCCGGGACGCCCGCCAGCACGGGCGGCAGCGGCCGTTCGGCGGCGAGCCGGCGCGGCTCGCGGGACAGCAGGGCGGCCGCGCGCCGCAGGTCCTCCTCGATCCGGTTCCGTGCCAGCACGGGGTGGCGGCGGCCGTCCCAGCGCGACGCCGGGTCGACCTCGGGCAGATAGGTGCGCACCGCGCCGCCGTAGACGGCGTGGTACTCGAGGGCGACGTTGAACCTGGTCCGGGCGTCCGCGTCGAGGACGTACAGGCCGGCCAGACCGGGCAGCTGGTCGCAGAGCGGGCCGACGACGTCCGCGAGCCACGGCACGGTGCCGAGGCCGGCCGGGACGCTGGCCACCACGGTGGGCATCCGGCGGTCCGGGTCGCAGAGCTCGTCGACGAGCCGGTCGACCCCGGCCGCGGTCAGCACCCGGGGCGCGGCCGGCACCGCGGCCGGGCCGTCGTAGGCGTCCAGCAGGGGCAGCAGGGCGCGGACCACCTCGGGCACCGGCACCCGTCCGGGCGTGCGCACACCGCTGCCGGCGGGTTGGGTCGCGGCTTCCAGCCGGAGCCAGGTCGGGCCGGCCGTCCCGGTCGCCACGGTCAGGGTGAGCCGGTCGGTGCCGTGCGGGGCGGGGGTGCGCACCCGGCGGCGGTCGTAGCGGCCGCCGCGGGGCGGGCCGTCGAGCGGTCCGCCGTCACGGTCCAGCAGGACGCGCTCACCGAGCCGGAACCGTTCGGCGAGGGGCGCGCCCGCGACGGGGGGAGCGGCGGGTTCGGGGGGTGGGGGTTCCTCGCACCATTCCTGTTTCAGCCAGGTGGCGAGGCACTGGTCGGCCAGGGCGAGGGCGTCGGCGTGCGGGAGGGCGGTGGTGACGGTCATCCGATAGGGCGTCGCGAGGCCTCCGGGGCCGGAGGGACCGGCCTGGGCGGGCAGCGACGACGAGGAGCGTTCCGAAGTCATGCACATACCTCCGGGTTCGGTGGTGGGGTCCCGTGTCCTCCATCGATGGGTCATTGGTCCGGTTCGCCGGACCTGTGCCCAGGAAACGCCATGGCCCGGAGCGGAAGTTCCAACTCCGGGCCACGTCACTACATTCGGGTGAATCTGCTCAAGCCGCCCGTCGCCGACGACGAGGATCTGCTGGGCCCGCCGGTCCTGGCCGTCCGTCCCCGGCCGCTCGCGCGGCCGCGTCAGTCGGCGCGCCGCCCGGCGCCGCTGCGGCTCCACCCGGGCACCGGCACGCAAACGGCGAGCGGGCGGCCCGCCGGCGCCTCGTAGCGGGCGACCAGGACCACCGGGACGCTCCCGTGGTTGTGGCCGACGTGGACGTACCCCGGCCCGGCGTGCTCCACCAGGCAGTCGCCGGCCCGGCTGACCTCCACCCGGCCGTCGTGCAGGGTCCGGGTGAGCGTGCCGGCGAGCACCACGACGTCGACCCGGCCCGGGTGGTAGTGCCAGCCGGTGCTGTCCCCCGGTCCCAGGGTGATGGTCCGGACGACGGGCATCACGGTGTCGGCTCCCTGCTCGGCGGAATCCGACCAGGCTAGGCAGGGCGTCGCGGCCCCGAAACCGGGCGGCCGGAAACCGGCCGAAAAGCTGTCCGGAACCGGCGTTCCGGTCCAACCGCCCCCACCCGCCGGGCGGGCCGCCGCCCGCTCAGACCGGGACCTCGACGTAGGTGCGGCCCGCCGCCACCGCGGCCGCCGTCCCGCCGGTCGCCTCGGCCAGCCAGGTGTGGAAGGCCGCGACCTCAGGCTCCGGTACCCCGATCTCGATCCGCACCCCGGCCGCCTCGTACGCCAGGTCGCTCACGGTGAACCCGGCCGCCCGCAGGTCGTTCTCCACCCGCCCGGCCCGGGTGTGGTCCGCCGTCACCGCGAGCAGCGCGACCGGCCGCCGCTCCAGCAGTCCGACCTCGTCCAGCGCCTCCGACACCGCGCTGCCGTACGCCCGCACCAGACCGCCCGCGCCGAGCTTGATCCCGCCGAAGTACCGGGTCACCACCGCCACCGTGTCGGTGATGCCGCGCCGGCGCAGCACCTCCAGCATCGGCACGCCCGCCGTCCCGCCGGGCTCGCCGTCGTCGCTGGAGCGCTCGCGGCGCTGCTCGTCGCCGACCACGAAGGCGGTGCAGTTGTGCCGGGCGTCCCAGTACCGCTTGCGGATGCCCGCGATGAACGCCTGGGCCTCCTCCTCGTCGGTGACCCGGGCGAGGTGGCAGATGAACCGGGACTTCTTGATCTCCAGCTCGTGCGTGCCCGCGCCCCGGATGGTCAGGTACGGCCTGGGGGTCGGCTCCGGTGTGGCGGACATGGCGCGGCGGTTCTCCCGGACGGCGACGAGGGGCGGACGGTGCGGCCCGCGCCGGGTGACTGCTCGCCCGGGGACCGCTCCGCCAGCCTAACCCCCGGCCGGTCGCTCAGCGGCGGCCCGCGAGCGCCTCCAGTCGGGCGCGGTCCAGGCCGGTCGCGTCGCCGACCTCGGCCGGGTCGACCGCCCCGCAGTCCAGCCCGCGCAGCAGGTACCCGCTGAGTGCCCGGGCGGTCGCCGGCTCGTCCAGGACGTCCCCGCCCGCCTTGGCCAGGTACCCGGAGAGCCGCGCGGCGGCCGGGGCGAGGCCCTCCCGGTAGAAGGAGTAGACCGCGGCGTACCGGGTCGGCAGGTGCGCCGGGTGCATGTCCCAGCCCTGGTGGTAGGCGCGGGCGAGCGAGCGGCGGACCAGGTCGTGGTGGAGCCTCCAGGCGGCGTGCACCTGGGCGGTGGTCCCGGCCGGGACCACGTTGGTGGAGCCGTCGGAGAGCCGGACCCCGGTCCCGGCGGCGGCCACCTGCATCACCGCCTTGGCGTGGTCGGCGACCGGGTGGTCCAAGCCCTGGTGGGCGGGGGCGACCCCGCACGCGGCGCTGTAGTCGAAGGTGCCGTAGTGCAGGCCGGTGGCCCGCCCCTCGGCCGCCCCGATCATCCGGGCGACGGTGGCCCGCCCGTCGGGGCCCAGGATCGCCTGGGTGGTCTCGATCTGGATCTCGAAGCCGAGCCGTCCGGCCGGCAGCCCGGCGGCGCGCTCGAAGTCCTCCAGCAGCCGGACCAGTGCGGTGACCTGCTCGGCGTAGGTCACCTTGGGCAGGGTGAGCACCAGCCCGTCGGGCAGTCCGCCGCGGGCCAGCAGGGTGGTGAGGAAGAGTTCCAGGGTGCGGATGCCCCGGTCCCGGACGGCCGCCTCCATGCACTTGACCCGGATGCCGACGTACGGCGGGGCGCTGCCGTCGGCGACCGCGGCGGCGACCAGCCCGGCGGCCCGGACGGCGGCCGCGTCCTCCTCGGCGTCGGGCCGCGGACCGTAGCCGTCCTCGAAGTCGATCCGCAGGTCCTCGACCGGCTCGCGCTCCAGTTTGGCCCGCACCCGGCGGTGCACCTCGGCGAGCAGGGCGTCGTCCGGTACGCCGAGTGCGCGGGCCAGCTCGGCCGGGGTCGCGGCGTGGGCGTCGAAGGCCTCCAGGGCCTGCCGGCCCCAGGTCCGGACGGTGTCGGCGGCGAAGGCGTCGGCCGGCACGTAGACGGTGTGGACCGGCTGGCGGCTGCCCGGATCGCCCGGGTAGCGGCGGGCCAGGTCGGCGTCGACGGGCGCCAGCAGCGCGTCCACGGCGGCCCGGGCGGCGGCGGAGAACCCCGCCGCGCCCGTCGGCCCGCTCCCGCCCGTCTCGACCTGCGACATCCGTCACTCCTCACGCAAGCATGCGCGCGCGGCCCGCGCCAAGCCAACGCTTCAACAGCTTGTCGACGCGAAGGTAGAGGGGCCGCGCCCGGGCGTCAATGGCCGGGAGCGCGGCCGGACGGACCTGCGTCAGTCCCGCCCGGAGGCGGCGTAGCGGTCGCGCAGTTCGGGGATGAGCCGGTCCACGTCCTTCGGGTGCACCGACCCGTCCGACCGGCTGCCGCTCGCACCGAACTCCCGGGTCAGCCAGTCCGCGAGCCGCTCCGCGTTGGGCTGCTGCCCTTCGTGGCTGTCGAGGTAGCTGACCAGCCCCTGGTAGGCCAGCTCCGGGTCCAGCCGGTGCGGCCCCGGCCGCAGCGGGCGCTCGGCCGCCACCGCCTCCTGCGGGAACTCCGGCGGAGCGTCGAAGTCCGGCTCCTGCGGGAACTCCTCCTCCGGGTACTCGGCGTACGGCGGCGCCTGCGGATCCTCCGCATCCGTCGGGCGCGGCGGCTTGAACCACGGCGAGGCCTGACCCGGCACCCGGCCGCCCGGAGCGGCGTCGTTCGAGTGGCCGGTGGTCCGCACGGCACGCTCGGTCCAGACGTTCAGCTCGTCCCTCGGCTGCGGCGGGACCACGTCCTCGTCCTCGGGCTCCTGTGCCGCCCGCAGCCGGACCTGGGCGAGCTTGGCGAGCATCGGCGCCGCGACCTCCGCGGGCAGCGGCTCCGGCCCGGCCGGCGCCGGCTCGGTCCGGGGCTGCGGCTGAGGCTCAGGCTGTTCCTCCGGCCGTGCCGGCTCCTGCGCCCCGGCCGGCACGAGGGCGGCCGCCGCACGGCTCTCCGCCAGGGCCCGGGCCTCCTGCGCGGCCAGCGCCTCCGCACGGGCCGCGGCCTCGGCCTCCCGGGCCGCCTTCGCCTCGCGCGTCGCCTCGGTCTCCTCGTCCATCCGGTCGAACACCGCCGGGTCCAGCGGCACCCCGTACTTGGCCAGCTTGAGCGGCAGCAGCGCCTGGATCGGCGCCGAACGACGCCACCCCCGCCCGTACCGGAACCGCAGCTGCGCCCGGTAGACCAGCCGGTTCTGCTCCAGCCGCACGACCTCGTCGTACGAGCGCAGCTCCCACAGCTTCATCCGCCGCCAGAGCCGGAAGGTCGGCACCGGGGACAGCACCCAGCGCATCAGCCGGACCGACTCCATGTGCCGGTCCGCCGTGATCGCCGCGATCCGGCCGACCGCGTGCCGGGAGGCCTCGACCACCACGACGAACAGCAGCGGGATGACCGCGTGCATGCCCATCCCGAGCGGGTCTCCCCAGGAGGCCGCCGCGTTGAAGGCGATCGTCGCGACGGTCAGCAGCCAGGCCGTCTGCCGCAGCAGCGGGAAGGGTATCCGCAGCCAGGTCAGCACCAGGTCCAGCGCGAGCAGCACCACGATGCCCGCGTCCACGCCGATCGGGAAGGCGTAGGAGAAGGTGCCGAACCCCTTCTCCTCGGCCAGCTCCCTGACCGCGTTGTACGAGCCGGCGAAACCGATACCCGAGATGACACAGGCCCCGGCGGCGACCATGCCGAGCAGGCCCCGATGGGCCTTGGTGAGCGATGGGCGTGCCATAACGTCTATCAACCCCTGGATGTCGGCCGCGGCCGTACGCTGCCCCGGCTGCCGGTTCCCGCGTATCGGGGCGCCGGACGGCTGAGGCACCTCCGGGCTCGGCCCACCGGAGTTTACTCGTACACCTGTCCCAGCGTTCTCGCAGCCCGGACCGTCACAGCCCCCGCGAACGGGCGGCCGGTCAGGCGGCCCGCCCGGCCGTGCCGTTGAGGTACGCGAGGACGGCCATCACCCGGCGGTTCGCGTCCTCCGCCGGGGCCAGCTCGAGCTTGGTGAAGATATTGGCGATGTGCTTGGCGACCGCGCCGTCGCTCACCGTCAGCCGGGCGGCGATCGCCGAGTTCGAGCAGCCCTCCGCCATCAGCTCCAGCACCTCCCGCTCCCGGGGCGACAACCGCTGCAGCGGGCCCGGACGACGGGAGGTGGTCTGCATCAGCTTGGCGATGACGTCCGGATCCATCGCGGTACCGCCGGCCGCCACCCGGCGGACCGCGTCGATGAACTGGTCGGCGGCGAAGACCCGGTCCTTCAGCAGGTAGCCGATCCCACCCGTGCCGTCGGCCAGCAACTCCCGTGCGTAGAGCTGCTGGACGTGCTGCGACAGCACCAGCACCGGCAGTCCGGGGATCTCCCGTCGCGCCTTGAGCGCCGCCTGCAGACCCTCGTCGGTGAGCGTCGGCGGCAGCCGGACGTCGACCACGGCGACGTCCGGGCGGTGTGTCAGCAGCGCGTCCAACAGCTCCGGTCCGGTCTCGACGGCGGCGGCGATCGTGAAGCCGTGCGCTTCCAGCAGCCGGATCAGACCTTCTCGAAGGAGGTAGAGGTCCTCTGCGAGGACAACTCGCACGGCAGCTCCAAGGTGATGGTGGTCGGACCGCCCGACGTGCTGTCGATGGCGAGGACACCGTCGAAGGTACCCAATCGCCGTTCGATCCCGCGCAGGCCGGTCCCCCGGCTGGGATCCGCCACGCCGACCCCGTCGTCCGTCACCGTGACCCGCAGCCGACCGGCCCGGTACAGGATGTCCACCCAGACCTGCTCGGCGCCCGAATGCTTGGCCGCGTTCGCCAGCAGCTCGCAGATGCTGAAGTACGCCGTGGCCTCCACCGGCGCCGGCGGCCGGTCCGGCAGGCTCACGCACACCTCGGTCGGCAGCGCGCAGTCCAGCGCCAGCGCCCGCACCGCGTCGCCGAGCCCCCGCTCCGCCAGCACCGGCGGGTGGATGCCGCGGACCAGGTCGCGCAGCTCCTGGAGCGCCCGCGCCGAGGACTGCCGGGCCTCGGAGAGCAGCCCGCGCGCCGCCGCCGGATCGGTCTCCATGAGGTGCTCGATCGTGCCCAGCGTCATCCCGATCGCGACCAGCCGCGCCTGCGCGCCGTCGTGCAGGTCCCGCTCGATCCGCCGCAGCTCCGCCGCCTGGCTGCCGACCGCGTCGGCGCGGGTCTCCGTCAGCTCCGCCACCCGGCGGGTCAGCTGGGCGTGCGTGGCCCGGCCGTCCTGGTCGAGCACCCGCCGTGCCACCTCCGCGTACAGGCGCACCGCGTACGGCGCCAGCAGCACGCCGGCGGTGATCAGTGCCAGCCCCAGCAGGGCGGACAGCAGCGCCGTCGCCGCACCCGTGGAGGTCGGACCGTAGGACTCGTAGCTCAGCACCGCCACGACCAGGTACACCACCCCTCCGGCCACCAGCCCGAACATCACCACCCCGAGCGCGACCACGAGCGGCGGGCTGACCACCAGCCAGAGCATCTCCGACCGCGTCGCGCGGTCCCGCAGCGACCAGTGCAGCAGCTGCGCGAGCCGGGCCACGTTGTGGGAACGGTGGTACGAGTAGCCCGTCCACCAGTGGCCGCGCGCATCCGCCTCCAGCGCCGGCCGCGGAGTGTACGAGACGGGCAGTCGGACCCCGTACCAGTCGCCGAGCCGCGCCCGCGTCCGACGCGCACACGGCCGCACGAACAGCCCGGCCAGTGTGAGGCCCGCGAGCACCGCGGCGACCACGGCGAACAACGCCGCCGGGTAGTACGCATCGAGCATCCACGCGACGGTGGCACCCGCGAAGACCGTCCCGAAGGCCGGCACCGCCACGGTCGGGACCACGCCCAGCACCAGCAGCGACAACCGGGCCAGCCCGAGACCGCCCGCCGTGAGTGCCGCCTCGGCCCGGACACGCACGGCGCCACCCCCGCTGATCCGACTCTCCGTTGCCACGAGCACTCCTGTTGCCGGTCCCGATCGTCCTGACCAGTCTTCCCCGCGCCCCCGTCGGGCGCACTGGCCGTCCCACCCGACTTCGAGGTGGTGTTAGGTCCACCCCTGCCCCGGGGCTCTGCTTCCCAGGACGTGCAGAAATGCAAGAAGCCCCTGCCGGTTCCCCGGCAGGGGCTTCTCATAAGAATTGTTCGGCGGCGTCCTACTCTCCCACAGGGTCCCCCCTGCAGTACCATCGGCGCTGTAAGGCTTAGCTTCCGGGTTCGGAATGTAACCGGGCGTTTCCCTCACGCTATGACCACCGAAACACTATGAAACTGTCAACCGCACCCACACCGTGACCAGACGTGTGGGGGTCGTTGTTTCAGAACAACACAGTGGACGCGAGCAACTGAGGACAAGCCCTCGGCCTATTAGTACCGGTCAACTCCACCCCTCACAGGGCTTCCATATCCGGCCTATCAACCCAGTCGTCTACTGGGAGCCTTACCCTCTCAAGGAGGTGGGAGTGCTCATCTCGAAGCAGGCTTCCCGCTTAGATGCTTTCAGCGGTTATCCCTCCCGAACGTAGCCAACCAGCCATGCCCTTGGCAGAACAACTGGCACACCAGAGGTTCGTCCGTCCCGGTCCTCTCGTACTAGGGACAGCCCTTCTCAACACTCCTACGCGCACAGCGGATAGGGACCGAACTGTCTCACGACGTTCTAAACCCAGCTCGCGTACCGCTTTAATGGGCGAACAGCCCAACCCTTGGGACCTACTCCAGCCCCAGGATGCGACGAGCCGACATCGAGGTGCCAAACCATCCCGTCGATATGGACTCTTGGGGAAGATCAGCCTGTTATCCCCGGGGTACCTTTTATCCGTTGAGCGACGGCGCTTCCACAAGCCACCGCCGGATCACTAGTCCCTACTTTCGTACCTGCTCGACCCGTCAGTCTCACAGTCAAGCTCCCTTGTGCACTTACACTCAACACCTGATTGCCAACCAGGCTGAGGGAACCTTTGGGCGCCTCCGTTACTCTTTAGGAGGCAACCGCCCCAGTTAAACTACCCACCAGACACTGTCCCTGATCCGGATCACGGACCCAGGTTAGACATCCAGCACGACCAGAGTGGTATTTCAACGACGACTCCACCATGACTGGCGTCACGGCTTCAAAGTCTCCCACCTATCCTACACAAGCCGAACCGAACACCAATATCAAGCTATAGTAAAGGTCCCGGGGTCTTTCCGTCCTGCTGCGCGAAACGAGCATCTTTACTCGTAATGCAATTTCACCGGGCCTATGGTTGAGACAGTCGAGAAGTCGTTACGCCATTCGTGCAGGTCGGAACTTACCCGACAAGGAATTTCGCTACCTTAGGATGGTTATAGTTACCACCGCCGTTTACTGGCGCTTAAGTTCTCAGCTTCGCCCCACCGAAATGGAGCTAACCGGTCCCCTTAACGTTCCAGCACCGGGCAGGCGTCAGTCCGTATACATCGCCTTACGGCTTCGCACGGACCTGTGTTTTTAGTAAACAGTCGCTTCTCGCTGGTCTCTGCGGCCACCCCCAGCTCGGAGTGCAAGACTCGTCACCAGGAATGGCCCCCCTTCTCCCGAAGTTACGGGGGCATTTTGCCGAGTTCCTTAACCATAGTTCACCCGAACGCCTCGGTATTCTCTACCTGACCACCTGAGTCGGTTTGGGGTACGGGCCGCCATGAAACTCGCTAGAGGCTTTTCTCGACAGCATAGGATCATCCACTTCACCACAATCGGCTCGGCATCAGGTCTCAGACTATGTGTTGCGCGGATTTGCCTACGCAACGTCCTACACCCTTACCCCGGGACAACCACCGCCCGGGCTGGACTACCTTCCTGCGTCACCCCATCGCTCACCTAATACGAGGTTGGATCGCCGGCTCCACCACGTCCCTTTGTCCGAAGACTCCGGGCCGGTTTCACGGGCTTAGCATCACTCGGTTCAGCGTTGGCGCTTCAAAGCGGGTACGGGAATATCAACCCGTTGTCCATCGACTACGCCTGTCGGCCTCGCCTTAGGTCCCGACTTACCCTGGGCAGATCAGCTTGACCCAGGAACCCTTGGTCAATCGGCGCAAGAGTTTCCCACTCTTGTATCGCTACTCATGCCTGCATTCTCACTCGTATACCGTCCACGACTGGTTTCCACCGCCGCTTCACCCGGCACACGACGCTCCCCTACCCATCACAGCAGGCGTTGGCCCTTCATGCTGCAATGACACGACTTCGGTGATGTGCTTGAGCCCCGCTACATTGTCGGCGCGGAATCACTTGACCAGTGAGCTATTACGCACTCTTTCAAGGGTGGCTGCTTCTAAGCCAACCTCCTGGTTGTCTCTGCGACTCCACATCCTTTCCCACTTAGCACACGCTTAGGGACCTTAGTCGGTGTTCTGGGCTGTTTCCCTCTCGACCATGGAGCTTATCCCCCACAGTCTCACTGCCACGCTCTCACTTACCGGCATTCGGAGTTTGGCTAAGGTCAGTAACCCGGTGAGGCCCATCGCCTATCCAGTGCTCTACCTCCGGCAAGAAACACGTGACGCTGCACCTAAATGCATTTCGGGGAGAACCAGCTATCACGGAGTTTGATTGGCCTTTCACCCCTAACCACAGGTCATCCCCCAGGTTTTCAACCCTGGTGGGTTCGGTCCTCCACGAAGTCTTACCTCCGCTTCAACCTGCCCATGGCTAGATCACTCCGCTTCGGGTCTTGGGCATGCAACTCAAACGCCCTATTCGGACTCGCTTTCGCTACGGCTACCCCACACGGGTTAACCTCGCTACACACCGCAAACTCGCAGGCTCATTCTTCAAAAGGCACGCAGTCACGGCCCACCAGCAAGCTGATGAACGACGCTCCCACGGCTTGTAGGCACACGGTTTCAGGTACTATTTCACTCCGCTCCCGCGGTACTTTTCACCATTCCCTCACGGTACTATCCGCTATCGGTCACCAGGGAATATTTAGGCTTAGCGGGTGGTCCCGCCAGATTCACACGGGATTTCTCGGGCCCCGTGCTACTTGGGAGTTCTTCAAACGAGCCGTACAGATTTCGCCTACGGGGGTCTTACCCTCTACGCCGGACCTTTCGCATGTCCTTCGACTATCCATACGGTTTCTGACTCGCCGACCGGCCGGCAGACCGATCAAGAAAAATCCCACGACCCCATCAGCGCAACCCCTGCCGGGTCTCACACGCTCATGGTTTAGCCTCATCCGGTTTCGCTCGCCACTACTCCCGGAATCACGGTTGTTTTCTCTTCCTGCGGGTACTGAGATGTTTCACTTCCCCGCGTTCCCTCCACATACCCTATGTGTTCAGGTATGGGTGACAGCCCATGACGACTGCCGGGTTTCCCCATTCGGAAACCCCCGGATCAAAGCCTGGTTGACGGCTCCCCGGGGACTATCGTGGCCTCCCACGTCCTTCATCGGTTCCTGGTGCCAAGGCATCCACCGTGCGCCCTTAAAAACTTGGCCACAGATGCTCGCGTCCACTGTGCAGTTCTCAAACAACGACCAGACACCCACCTCAACAAGCATGGGACCGGCATCACTGAGGTACGTTTCCGTTCCCTCAGGACCCAACAACGTGCCCGACACACCAGACAGTGAACTGTTTTCCACGCCGAAGCAGTACTAACAGGACCCAAGCCCAGTGTGCCGAATAGTCAACGTTCCACCCATGAGCAACCGTGCAGGACATTCGCCTGCAACCGGCATATTGCTCCTTAGAAAGGAGGTGATCCAGCCGCACCTTCCGGTACGGCTACCTTGTTACGACTTCGTCCCAATCGCTGGTCCCACCTTCGACGGCTCCTCCCCTTACGGGTTAGGCCACCGGCTTCGGGTGTTACCGACTTTCGTGACGTGACGGGCGGTGTGTACAAGGCCCGGGAACGTATTCACCGCAGCATGCTGATCTGCGATTACTAGCAACTCCAACTTCATGGGGTCGAGTTGCAGACCCCAATCCGAACTGAGGCCGGCTTTTTGGGATTCGCTCCGCCTCACGGCATCGCAGCCCTTTGTACCGACCATTGTAGCACGTGTGCAGCCCAAGACATAAGGGGCATGATGATTTGACGTCGTCCCCACCTTCCTCCGAGTTGACCCCGGCAGTCTCCTGTGAGTCCCCATCACCCCGAAAGGCATGCTGGCAACACAGAACAAGGGTTGCGCTCGTTGCGGGACTTAACCCAACATCTCACGACACGAGCTGACGACAACCATGCACCACCTGTATACCGACCACAAGGGGGCGACTATCTCTAGCCGTTTCCGGTATATGTCAAGCCTTGGTAAGGTTCTTCGCGTTGCGTCGAATTAAGCCACATGCTCCGCTGCTTGTGCGGGCCCCCGTCAATTCCTTTGAGTTTTAGCCTTGCGGCCGTACTCCCCAGGCGGGGAACTTAATGCGTTAGCTGCGGCACCGACGACGTGGAATGTCGCCAACACCTAGTTCCCAACGTTTACGGCGTGGACTACCAGGGTATCTAATCCTGTTCGCTCCCCACGCTTTCGCTCCTCAGCGTCAGTAATGGCCCAGAGATCCGCCTTCGCCACCGGTGTTCCTCCTGATATCTGCGCATTTCACCGCTACACCAGGAATTCCGATCTCCCCTACCACACTCTAGCCTGCCCGTATCGAATGCAGACCCGGGGTTAAGCCCCGGGCTTTCACATCCGACGCGACAGGCCGCCTACGAGCTCTTTACGCCCAATAATTCCGGACAACGCTCGCACCCTACGTATTACCGCGGCTGCTGGCACGTAGTTAGCCGGTGCTTCTTCTGCAGGTACCGTCACTTGCGCTTCTTCCCTGCTGAAAGAGGTTTACAACCCGAAGGCCGTCATCCCTCACGCGGCGTCGCTGCATCAGGCTTTCGCCCATTGTGCAATATTCCCCACTGCTGCCTCCCGTAGGAGTCTGGGCCGTGTCTCAGTCCCAGTGTGGCCGGTCGCCCTCTCAGGCCGGCTACCCGTCGTCGCCTTGGTAGGCCATTACCCCACCAACAAGCTGATAGGCCGCGGGCTCATCCTGCACCGCCGGAGCTTTACACCCAGGACCATGCGGTCCCAGGTCATATCCGGTATTAGACCCCGTTTCCAGGGCTTGTCCCAGAGTGCAGGGCAGATTGCCCACGTGTTACTCACCCGTTCGCCACTGATCCACCCCGAAGGGCTTCACCGTTCGACTTGCATGTGTTAAGCACGCCGCCAGCGTTCGTCCTGAGCCAGGATCAAACTCTCCGTGAATGATTACCCGTAATCGGGTTCACACCCGCGTTGAGCGGCACGGCAACCACCGGAATTAGGCGGCCCCGCGCACTGCGTCCTCGCTAGTGTTATTTCAAAAGGAATCTCCAACCCCAGAGAATCTGAGGCCGGGGATGTCAACATATCTGGCGTTGACTTTTGGCACGCTGTTGAGTTCTCAAGGAACGGACGCTTCCATCAGGCGGCTTTCACACCGGCCCTCCGGGCGCTTCGTTCTTTCGTGTTTCCAGCTTACCAGATGTTTTCCGTGCCGTTCCCGGCGCTTCCTTCATCCAACTCGCTGGCGTCTTCTGCGGCTTGACGCCCCGTCCGACGTTTCAAACTCTAGCCGATCCCCGCTCCGAAAAGCGAATCCGGCCGCAATCCCCAGAAATGCACACGCCGAATAAACCCCATGCCGGGGAGGCGTTGGTATTTCCAGAGGATTGGCCGCTCCGGGACCGTCCGCGCCAGTGCGTGTCCGGTGCTCCCTGCCGAGCGACTAGGGAACACTACGCCCGTTCTCGGCCGAAGGCAAACACCGGGCGAACACCCGGACACGCCGCAGGCCGGCCCGCACACCTGCGGGCCGGCCTGGGGTGGTGGTGCGGACTCAGCTGTTGGTCGGGAAGCCGAGGTTGATGCCGCCGTGCGACGGGTCCAGCCAGCGCTGGGTGACGGCCTTGCCGCGGGTGAAGAACTGCACGCCGTCCTGGCCGTACGCGTGGGCGTCGCCGAACAGCGAGGCCTTCCAGCCGCCGAAGGAGTAGTAGGCGACCGGAACCGGGATCGGCACGTTGATGCCGACCATGCCGACCTCGACCTCGTACTGGAAGCGCCGGGCCGCGCCGCCGTCGTTGGTGAAGATGGCGGTGCCGTTGCCGTACGGGTTGGCGTTGATGAGGGCGAGGCCCTCCTCGTAGGAGGCGACCCGCACCACGGAGAGGATCGGGCCGAAGATCTCGTCGGTGTAGACGGACATGCCGGGCTTCACGTGGTCGAACAGCGTGGGGCCGAGCCAGAAGCCGTCCGCGGTCGGGGTGCCGTCGCGGTCCTCGGCGGTGACCGGATGCTTGCGGCCGTCGACGGCCAGCTCGGCGCCGTCGGCGAGGCCGGACTCCACGTAGGAGGTGACCTTGTCCCGGTGCTGGCCGGTGACCAGCGGGCCCATCTCGGACTCGCCGTTGCAGCCGGGGCCGACGGTGAGGGTGGCCACCCGCTGCTTGATCTTCTCGACCAGCTCGTCGCCGATCGGGTCGACGGCGACCAGGACGGAGACGGCCATGCAGCGCTCGCCGGCCGCGCCGAAGCCGGCGTTGACGGCGGCGTCGGCGCTCAGGTCGAGGTCGGCGTCGGGCAGGACCAGCATGTGGTTCTTGGCCCCGCCGAGGGCCTGGACGCGCTTGCCGTAGCGGGTGCCGGTCTCGTAGACGTAGCGGGCGATCGGGGTGGAGCCGACGAAGCTGACCGACTTGATGTCGGGGTGCTCCAGCAGGCGGTCCACCGCGACCTTGTCCCCGTGCACGACGTTGAAGACGCCGTCGGGCAGGCCGGCCTCCTTCCACAGCTCGGCGAGGAAGTTGGCGGCGGACGGGTCCTTCTCGGACGGCTTGACGACCACGGTGTTGCCGGCCGCGATGGCGATCGGGAAGAACCACATCGGCACCATGGCCGGGAAGTTGAACGGCGAGATGATCGCGACCGGGCCGAGCGGCTGGCGGATCGAGTAGACGTCGATGCCGGTCGAGGCCTGCTCGGTGAAGCCGCCCTTGAGCAGCTGCGGGATGCCACAGGCGTACTCGACGACCTCGAGGCCTCGGGCGATCTCGCCGAGCGCGTCCGAGTGCACCTTGCCGTGCTCGGCGACGATGATCGCCGCCAGCTCGTCCTTGCGGGCGTTGAGCAGCTCGCGGAAGGAGAAGAGCACGGTGGCACGCTTGGCGACCGAGGCGGTGCGCCACTCGGCGAAGGCGGAGGCGGCCGCGGCGACCGCCTGGTCGACCTCCACGACCTCCGCGAAGTCGACCTGGCCCGTGACCTGGCCGGTGGCCGGGTCGAAGATGTCACCGCGGCGGGGCGCGGCACCGGCGGTGGCGACCGGGCGGCCGCCGATCCAGTGGGTGATGTGCTTGCTCAAGGTCCGTCTGCCTCCGAAGTCGGGGCGGCCTGACGCCACCGGTCCCTGGTGTCGCGCCGCCCGTACGGGACGGGGCAGCGGGGTCACGGCGGGGCTACCGCGCTCACCGTCCAGTCTGCTGGCCGGTCCGGGCGGTCTCAACGAACAGGCTGACGGGGATCAGGGATTCAGCCTTACAGGTCGTCGGCCGGGTCCGCCCTCCCGGGTGAACCCACCGTGGGCGGGGACGGCTCAGGCGTCCTCCTGGTCCTCCAGATAGGGGTCGTGCAGACCGTCCGCCGCCTCCTGGGTCTCCAGCAGGTCCAGCCGCAGGTCCTGGGCCCAGGCCAGTGCCCACCGCTTCAGCTCGTCGACGTCCCCGGCGGGCAGGCCGCGGGCCCGGAACCGGCCGTCGGCGGCCTCGGCCAGCGTCTCCAGCCGCTCGGCGAGCGCGGTGGGCTGGAAGTCGGCGTCCAGCCCGGTGGCCAGCGCGAGGAGTTCGCCCTCGCGGTAGCAGGCGGTGAGCGCGTGCACGTCGATGAGGTCGCGGGGCAGCGCGCGGTCGACGAGCAGCGCGGTGGTGAGGGCGGCGGCGTCCTCCAGGGCCACGGCGGTCACCGCCAGCGGGGTGCCGGACGGCCCGCCGAGGTCGACCCGGACCGGGCGGTGGCCCAGCGGTTCCTTGCGCAGTTCGACGGTGTGCGCCCGTCCGCCCAGGACGAGCCGGACGGAGAGCTGCTCCAGCCTGGGTGTGCCGGGGCGCTCCGCGACGCCGCCGCCCGCCGTCCGGTAGGCGGTGGTCAGGTCGGCGGCGGCCTGCGGCAGATCGGTGGCGCCGTCGGCGACCAGGGTGAGCCCGTCCTGGTCGCAGGCCGGGACGCCGTGGGCGCGCAGCGCGTGCCCACCGGCGAGGGAGAGCCCGTGCCGGTCGCAGACGGGCCGGGCCAGTTCGGCGAGGCGCAGCTGGGCCTCGCCCGGGTGGAGGGAGGGGCCGACGGCGTCCGGGGCGGTGGTCACCCCTCCAGTCTGGCGCGCCGTCGTCGGCGGCGCGCCCGGCGGACCGGCCCGGACCGGCGCGGACCGGGTGGTCACCAGTCGCCGAGTACGGCGGCCGCCTCGTGCAGGGCGAGCTCCAGGCGGACCGGGTCGTTGAGCCGTCCGGTGCCGTCGGGCGGGACGAGCCAGCGCACCCCCCGGCCGCGGCGGTCGGGGCGCGGGACGACGACCCAGGCGCCCTCCCCCGCGCAGCGCACGCCGGTGCCGATCCAGCGGGCGGCGGTGCCGACGGGCACCAGGAAGCCGATGTGCTCGTCGCCGAAGTCGGCGAGGACCGGCCCGCAGGCGCCGACGCCGAAGAGCTCGAAGGCCGGGCGGCCGAGCCGGCCGGGGACGGAGAGGACGTCCCACCGCCGCCCGGCCGGGAGCAGTACCAGGCCGAGGCCGCTGCGCTCCCACTGCTCCCGGAAGGCCGCCGGGTCGGGTGCGGCCTGGGCCAGCCAGTCCAGTCCGGTGATCTCCATGTGCTGTCCCCGCTCTGCGCGTCGGTGCGTTCGGTGGCGGCGGGACACGCTGAGACCCGCCGTCACCAACGAGAGGCGGACGGCGGGTCTCTCTTACACGGTTCCTTGCACGGTTCGCGCGATCGCCGCACGCGTGGCGGCGGGGGTTCAGCTGTCGAAGCCGAGTCCCATCCGGTCGAGGGTGCGCAGCCAGAGGTTGCGCCGCCCGCCGGTGCGGTCGGCGTGCTCCAGCGAGCGGGTGGTGATCTCGATGCCGGCCCAGCGGACCGGCTCGGGCGGGAACGGCAGCGGCTTGCGGCGGACCATCTCCAGTTCGGTGCGCTCGGTGCGCTCCCCCGCGAGCAGGTCGAGCATGACCTCGGCGCCGAACCGGGTGGCGCCGACGCCGAGGCCGGTGTAGCCGGCGGCGTACGCGACCCGGCCGTGGTGGGCGGTGTCGAAGAAGGCGGAGAACCTGCTGCAGGTGTCGATCGCGCCGCCCCAGGCGTTGGTGAAGCGGATGCCCTCCAGCTGGGGGAAGCACTGGAAGAAGTTCCGCGCCAGGGTGCGGAAGGTCTCCGGTCGCTGGTCGTACTCGTGCCGGACGTGTCCGCCGAAGCGGTAGACGGCGTCGTAGCCGCCCCAGAGGATCCGGTTGTCCGCGGAGAGCCGGAAGTAGTGGAACTTGTTGGCGCTGTCGCTGAGGCCCTGGCGGCCGCGCCAGCCGATGGCCGCGAGCTGCTCGGCGGTGAGCGGCTCGGTCATCAGCGCGTAGTCGTACACCGGGACGATGTACGGGCGGACCCGCTTGAGCAGGGACGGGAAGGCGTTGGTGCCGAGCGCGACCTTGCGGGCGAGGACCCGCCCGTAGGGGGTGCGCACGGCCATGCCGGCGCCGTGCTCGCGCAGGCCGTTCGCCGGGGTGTGCTCGTAGATCCGCACGCCCTGGCCCAGGCAGGCCTGCTTGAGGCCCCAGGCCAGCTTGGCGGGGTGGAGCATGGCCACGCCGTCCTTGTCCCAGATCCCGCCGAGGAAGGTCGGCGAGTCGACCTGGGCACGCAGTTCGTCGCGGTCGAGCACGGTGATGTCGAGGCCGTACCGGGTGACGGCGTCGGCGACCTCCTGGAGTTCGTCGAGCTGGTGCGGCTGGGTGGCGATGTCGATCTCGCCGGTGCGCTCCCACTCGGCGTCGATGCCGTAGCGCTCCAGGGTGGCCCCGATGCCGTCCAGGTTGGCGGCACCGAGGCGCTCCAGCTGTCCGAGTTCGGCGGGCCAGCGCTGCAGGCCGTTGCCGAAGCCGTGGGTCAGGCTGGCCGCGCAGAACCCGCCGTTGCGCCCGGACGCGGCCCACCCCGCCTCCTTGCCCTCGACCAGGACGACGTCCAGCGAGGGGTCGCGCTCCTTGGCGACGAGGGCGGTCCAGAGGCCGGAGTAGCCGCCGCCGACGACCAGCAGGTCGCAGCTGGTGTCGCCGACCAGGGCGGGCAGTGCCGCCGGCCGGCCCGGGTCCTCCAGCCAGAAGGGGGTGGGCCTGGCGTCACTGAGTGCGCGGGCGGAATCCATGCATTATCAGCCACTTTCTACACATTGGTGATGGTCGGCCGCCTCCCGACAGTACGGCGGGCCGGCGGCCGGGTCGGTCAGGCGGTGGCCTTGCGGCGGTTCCCGAGCCATTGACCGGCGACGGTGAGCGCGACGGCGGCGATGAACATCGCGGTGCCGATGACGTTCACCTGGACCGGGATGCCGCGCTGCGAGGCGCCCCAGACGAACATCGGGAAGGTGACCGTGGTCGGGCCCGAGTTGAACTGGGTGATGATGAAGTCGTCGAAGGAGAGCGCGAAGCTGAGCAGCGCGCCGGCCGCGATGCCGGGGGCGGCGAGCGGCAGGGTGACCCGCAGGAAGGTCTGGGTGGGGGTCGCGTAGAGGTCCTGGGCGGCCTGTTCGAGCCTCGGGTCCATGCTCATCACACGGGCCTTGACCGCCGTCACCACGAAGCTGAGGCAGAACATGATGTGCGCGATGAGGATGGTGGTGAAGCCGAACGGGATGCGCATGTTGAGGAAGAGGGTGCCCAGCGAGGCGGCCATCACGACCTCGGGCATCGCCATCGGCAGGAAGATCATCGCACTGGTGGCGGCCTTGCCGCGGAAGCGGTAGCGGGCCAGGGCGAAGGCGACCATGGTGCCGAGGACGGTGGCGCCGATGGTGGCGGCGACCGCGATCCGCAGGCTGAGCGAGAGCGACTGGCACATGTCGGCCACGCCGCAGGGGTCGGTCCAGGCGTCGGTGGAGAACTCGTTCCACTCGTAGTTGAACTTGCCGACCGGCTTGTTGAAGGAGAAGGCGAGCACGACGAGGTTGGGGAGCACCAGGTAGCCGAGGGCCAGCAGGCCTGCCAGCACCACCAGGTTGCGTCGCACCCAGGCGATCACTCGGGACATCAGACCAGTTCCTCCGTCCCGGCCTTGCGCATGTAGACCGTCACGATGCCCAGGATCAGGGCCATCAGGATGAAGCTCAGCGCGGCCGCGGTGGGGTAGTCGAGCACGTTCAGGAACTGCTTCTGGATGCCGTTGCCGACCATCTGCTCGCTCGGCGAGCCCAGCAGCTGGGCGTTGATGTAGTCGCCGGAGGCGGGGATGAAGGTGAGCAGGGTGCCGGCGACCACGCCGGGCAGCGAGATCGGGAAGGTCACCTTGCGGAAGGTGGTGAACGGGCGGGCGTAGAGGTCGCCGGCGGCCTCGTGCAGGCGCGGGTCGATCCGCTCCAGCGAGGTGTACAGCGGCAGGATCATGAACGGCAGGAAGTTGTAGGTGAGGCCGCAGACCACGGCGAGCGGGGTGGCGAGCACCCGGTCCCCCTCGGTGAGGCCGAGGGCGGCCGTGACGTCCAGGACGTGCAGGGCGTCGAGCGCGCCGACCACCGGGCCGCCGTCCGAGAGGATGGTCTTCCAGGCGAGGGTGCGGATCAGGAAGCTGGTGAAGAACGGCGCGATGACCAGGATCAGCATGACGTTGCGCCAGCGCCGGTTCACCTTGAAGGCGATGGTGTAGGCGAGCGGGTAGCCGATGGCGATGCAGAGCACGGTCGCGGTGGCGGCGTAGCCGAACGAGCGGACGAAGTGCCACTTGTACTCGACCAGGGCGTCCCAGTAGGTGGCGAGGTGCCAGGTGACGCGGAAGCCGTCCTCCAGCGAGCCGGTCTGCAGCGAGGTGGAGGCCTGGTAGACCATCGGCACCGCGAAGAAGACGACCAGCCAGGCGATGCCGGGCAGCAGCAGCCAGTACGGGGTGAGCCGGCGCCGGGGCCTGGGGGCGGCCGCGGGCAGGGGGACGACCTGCGGCGGCGAGGCCGGGGTGGTGGTGGTCATGCCGCGTCCTCCCCGGTGCCCGCGTCGATCGCCTGGGCGGCGTCCAGGGCGAAGGAGTGGGCCGGGTTCCAATGCAGGACGACCGGGGCGCCGGGGACGATCCGGGCGTCGCGCTCCATGTTCTGCTCGAAGACGGTGACCTCCTGGCCGCCGTCGGTGCGGACCAGGTACTGGGTGGAGACGCCGATGAAGCTGGAGTCGACGACGGTGCCGGCGAGCCGGTTGCGGCTGTCGGCGACCTCGGCGGAGCCGTGCTCGATGGTGATCTTCTCCGGCCGCACGCCGAGGTGGACCCGGGTGGCGCCGGTGGCGCAGCGGGCCCTGGGGACGGTGAGCCGGGTGCCGGCGGCGGTGAGCAGCAGTTCCTCGCCGGCGCCGCCGGTGACCTCGGCGGCGAGCAGGTTGGACTGGCCGAGGAAGTTGGCCACGAAGGTGGTGGCGGGGTTCTCGTAGAGCTCGGCGGGGGCGCCGAGCTGTTCGACCCGGCCGCCGTTCATCACCGCGATGGTGTCGGCCATGGTCATGGCCTCCTCCTGGTCGTGGGTGACGTGCACGAAGGTGATGCCGACCTCGGTCTGGATCCGCTTGAGCTCCAGCTGCATCTGGCGGCGGAGCTTGAGGTCGAGGGCGCCGAGCGGCTCGTCGAGGAGCAGCACCTGGGGGTGGTTGATGAGCGCGCGGGCGACGGCGACGCGCTGCTGCTGGCCGCCGGAGAGCTGGTGCGGCTTGCGCCGGGCGTACTGGCCGAGCTCGACCAGTTCGAGCATCTCGTCGACCTGCTTCTTGACGTCCTTCCTGCCGCGGCGGCGCAGGCCGAAGGCGACGTTCTCGAAGATGTCGAGGTGCGGGAAGAGCGCGTAGCTCTGGAAGACGGTGTTGACCGGCCGCTTGTACGGGGGGAGCCTCGTGACGTCCTGGCCGCCGATCAGGACGGTGCCGGCGGTGGGCTCCTCCAGGCCGGCGATCATCCGCAGGGTGGTGGTCTTGCCGCAGCCGGAGGCGCCGAGCAGGGCGAAGAAGGAGCCCTGGGGGACGGTCAGGTCCAGCGGGTGGACGGCGGTGAAGGAGCCGTAGGTCTTGCCGATGCCGGTGAGGCGGACGTCGCCGCCGGCGGCCGCGGAGCTCTGCTGCTCTGTCATGGGTGGTGTCTCTCTGGGTTTCTCTACCGACGATGGGGGGGTCAGGCGCCGATGAGCTTGGAGAACTTCTCCTCGAAGTCGCTCTCCTCGGTCTCGGTGAGGGTCCGGAAGACGTGCGCCTTGGCCGCCATCTCGGGGGTGGGGACGACCAGCGGGTTGGCCGCGCTGTCCGGGGCGATGGCGGCCAGTTCCTCCTTCACGCCGGTGACGGCGGAGACGAAGCCGATGCCGGCGGTCAGCTGCGCCGCGATCTTCGGCTGATAGTAGAAGTCGATCAGCTTCTCGGCGTTCGTCTTGTGCTGGGCCTTGGCCGGGACCAGCAGGTTGTCGGTGCTGCTCACGAAGCCCTTCTCGGGAATGGCGAACTCGATGTCGGGGTTGTCGGCGCGCAGCTGGATCAGGTCGCCGCCCCAGGCGACGCAGGCGGCGATGTCGCCGGAGGAGAGCTCCTGGCCGTAGTCGTTGCCGGTGAAGCGGCGGATCTGCTTGTTGTCGACGGCCTTCTGCAGCCGGGCGACGGCCGCCCCGTAGTCGTCGGCGGTGAACTTCGCCGGGTCCTTGCCCATGTCCAGCAGGGTGATGCCGATGCTGTCGCGCATCTCGGAGAGGAAGGTCACCCGGCCCTTGAGGTCGGGGTCCTCCAGCAGCTGGGCGACGCTGGTGACCTCCTTCCCCTTGGTGGCCTTCCGGTTGTAGGCGACGACCACCTGGATGCCGGCCCACGGGTAGCTGTAGAGCCGGCCCGGGTCCCAGTCCGGGGCGCGGAAGCGGGACTCGACGGTGGTGATGGCGGTGGTGACGTTGGCCGGGTTGAGCTTCTGCGCCCAGCCGAGCCGGATCATCCGGGCCGCCATCCAGTCGGTGAGCACCATCAGGTCGCGGCCGGTGTCCTGGCCGGCCGCGAGCTGGGGCTTGACCTTGCCGAAGAACTCGACGTTGTCGTTGACGTCCTCGGTGTACCTGACCTTGATCCCGGTGGCGGCGGTGAAGGCCTCCAGGGTGCCGTGCTTCTCCTTGTCGTTCTCGTCGGTGTCGACGTAGAGCGGCCAGTTGGAGAAGTTCACCTCCCGCTCGCTGTCCGAGAGGTCCTTGGCGGCGTTCGCGGTGGAGTCGCCGGTCCCGTTGACGGTCCTGGCCGGCGGGATGCCGCAGGCGGCCAGTGAGCCCGCGCCGGCGGTGAGGGCGGCGGCACGCAGCACGGCGCGCCGGCTGAGGGCGGCCCGGCCACTGGTCAGACTGCGTTCCCAGGCCTTGCGGACCGGTTCCGACAGTCCGTCGGTGAGCTCGTTGAACGCCATGGGACGGGCCTCCTGGGGGCGAGGGGGGTGTGGGGGACCACCCGGTCCGGTTATCTGTCTCCGAAGACGGTGCGGTGCCAGTCCTTGCGGGCGACCGCGGTGGTGTCGAACATGACGTGCTTGGCCTGGGTGTACTCGTCCAGCGAGTACTGCGACATGTCCTTGCCGTAGCCGGAGGACTTGTAGCCGCCGTGCGGCATCTCGCTGATGATCGGGATGTGGTCGTTGACCCAGACGCAGCCCGCCGCGATCTCGCGGGTGGCGCGCAGCGCGCGGTGCACGTTGCCGGTCCAGGCGGAGGCGGCCAGGCCGTAGGGGGTGTCGTTGGCCAGCCGCAGGCCCTCGTCGTCGCCGTCGAAGGGCAGCACGACCAGGACGGGGCCGAAGATCTCGCCCTGGACGACCTCGCTGTCCTGGGCGGCGCCGGTGATCAGGGTGGGGCGGTAGTAGGCCCCGCGGGTGAGGTCGGTGCCGTCGTGGCCCCGCTCGGGGGCGCCGCCGCCGGTGACCACGGTCGCGTAGCCGCGGGCGCGCTCGACGAAGCCCGCCACCCGGTCGCGGTGGGTGAAGGAGACCAGCGGGCCGAGGTCGGTCCGCGGGTCGAGCGGGTCGCCCAGCCGGATCGCGCCGTACAGCTCGGCCACGCCGGCCACGAAGGCGTCGTAGAGCGGCCGCTGGACGTAGGCGCGGGTGGCCGCGGTGCAGTCCTGGCCGCCGTTGATCAGCGAGGCGGCGACCGCGCCGTGCACGGCGGCGTCCAGGTCGGCGTCGTCGAAGACCACGAACGGTGCCTTGCCGCCGAGCTCCAGGTGGGTGCGCTTGACGGTCGCGGTGGCGAGTTCGGCGACCCGCTTGCCGACCGCGGTGGAGCCGGTGAAGGAGACCATCGCGACGTCCGGGTGCGCGACCAGGTGCTCCCCGGCGCCCCGCCCCGCGCCGGTGACGACGTTGACCACGCCGTCCGGGATGCCGGCCAGGGTGCAGGCCCGGGCGAACATCAGCGAGGTCAGCGGGGTCAGCTCGGCCGGCTTGAGGACGATGGTGTTGCCCGCCGCGATCGCCGGCAGGATCTTCCACGCGGCCATCTGCAGCGGGTAGTTCCACGGCGAGATCGAGCCGACCACGCCGATCGCCTCGCGCCGCACGTACGAGGTGTGGTCGCCCGAGTACTCGCCCGCCGCCTTGCCCTCCAGGTTGCGGGCGGCCCCGGCGAAGAAGGCGGCGTTGTCGATGGTGCCGGGCACGTCGAACTCGGTGGAGAGCTTGACCGGCTTGCCGGTCTGCGCGGTCTCGACCCGGGCGAGGTCGGCGGCCGCGTCGGTGAGGACGGCGGCCAGCCGGGTCAGCGCCTCGGAGCGGGCGCCGGGGGTGGCGCCGGCCCACTCGGGCAGGGCGGCCCGGGCGGCGGCCACGGCCTCGTCGACCTGCTCGGTGGAGGCGAGGGTGACCTCCTCGACCACGCTGCCGTCGGCCGGGTTGACGACCTGGAAGGGGGCGCCGCTCCCCCGGCTCCAGCGGCCCGCGATGTACTGCGCGCCCGCGCCGAAGTCGGTCAGGTCCATGTCTTCCTCCAAGTCCCGGTGGTTCAGGTGCCGCGCGGACGGCCTCGCCCACCCCGCCGTGCTGCACGCGCCGGCGGGCCGAGGGGCCGCACCGGCGCCCGGTGACCGGTGACCGGTCGTCGCGGGGCGCGGGGTGCGGCGCGGGGCATCCGTTCGTCGATCACCGATGATGTCCGGATCTCGCCACAGCCGACCCGCTGACCATGCCCGCTGCCGCCGGGGCGTGACAAGGGTCACTGCGACAACCTCGGCGTGAAGCGCCTTACAGGGTGCAAAGCTTCGGCCAGGGCAACAGGTCGTCGCCGTGATGAATGATTGCCTGACACTCTGAACCCTGGAGGCCGCGATGCTCCCCACCGTCGCCCATGTGCTCGACCTGGAGGTGATGCGCCGCGGCCTGCCCCAGGTGGTGGCCGGCGCCGACCACCTGGAACGCCCGGTCCGCTGGGTGCACGTCAGCGAGCTGCCCGACGTCGCGGGCATGCTGCAGGGCGGCGAGCTGGTGCTGAGCACCGGCATCGCCCTGCCCGAGGACCGCGAGGGCCTGGCCCGGTACGTGCGCGAGCTCGCCGACATCGGGGTGGCCGGGCTGGTCATCGAGTACGGCCGGCGCTACTTCGACACCCTGCCGCGCGCCCTGGTGCACGCCGCCGAGCAGCGCGGCCTGCCGCTGATCGCGCTCCGCCGCGAGCTGCGCTTCGTCGCCGTCACCGAGGCGGTGCACGCCCTGGTGGTCAACGCCCAGCTGGAGCAGCTGCGCACCTCCGAGGCGATCCACCAGGTCTTCAACGAGCTGGTCGTGGAGGGCGCCGAGCCGGCCGAGGTGGTCCGCCAGGTGGCCCGGATCGCGGGCGCCCCGGTCGTCCTGGAGAACCTCGCCCACCAGGTGCTGACGCACGACCCCGCCGGGCGGCCCGAGGCCGAGCTGCTGGAGGACTGGGAGCGCCGCTCGCGCGGGGTCCGCCCGCCCGGGCGCACCGGGCACGACCCGCGCACCGGCTGGCTGGTCACCACGGTCGGCGCCCGCGGCCAGGACTGGGGGCGGCTGGTGCTGGTGCAGGAACCGGGACCGCTGCCGGAGAGCGGCCCGCACCCCTCCACCATGCTGCTGGAGCGCGGCGCCTCCGCGCTGGCGCTCAACCGGCTGGTGGTCCGCGACCGGGAGAGTCTGGAGCGGCAGACCCATCGCACCCTGCTCGCCGGCATCCTCACCCACGCGCTGACCGTCTCCGAGGTCGCGCTGCGCGCCCAGGCGCTCGGCGTCCCGCTGGAGGGACGGCGGCTGGTCGGCGCGGTGCTGCGCCAGCGGCGCGGCCCGATCCCCGCCGCGCTGGAGGCGCAGGCCCGGCTGCGCGACTTCACCGAACTGGCGGCGAGCGCCGTCCGCGCCTGCCGGCTCTCCGCGCTGGTCGGCGCGCTGGACGACGAGGGCGTCGGCGTGCTGATCGCGCTCGGCCCCCAGCAGGACGAGCACGCCGCGCTGGACGCCTTCGCCGCGGCGCTGCGCCGGCTGGCCGCCGAGGCGGCCCGGGACCCCGCCGCGCCGGCGCCGGTGGTCGCGGCCGGCTCCTCGGTCGGCTCGGTCCGCGACGCCCGGCGCACCCTGCTGGAGGCCACCCAGGTCGCCGACGCCGCGCTGCACGACGGACCCGGCGGCCGGACGGCGTCCTACTACCGGCTGCCCGACGTACGACTGCGCGGCCTGCTGCACCTGCTGCGCGACGACGCCCGGCTGCAGACCTACGTGGAACGCGAACTGGGCCCGCTGCTCGCCTTCGACGCCGAGCACAACAGCCAGCTGGTGCAGATGCTGCGGATCTACCTGGAGCAGGGCCGGAACAAGTCCGCGGCCGCGGACGCCGCGCACCTGTCCCGGCCGTCCTTCTACGACCGGCTGCACAAGGTCGAGCGGATCCTCGGGGTCGACCTCGACCAGGTCGAGTCCTGCCTCTCCCTGCACGTCGCCCTGCTCGCGCTGGACGCCGTGCGCCGGTAGCCGCGCCCCGGCGGAGCGCCGTCAGACACCGGTGATGCGGCTCCAGACCTTGTGCAGGGCGGGCCGCTCGGCGGAGGTGACGTCGCGCATGGTGTGCAGCCGGGCGCGCATCTCCTCGGTCGGGAAGACCAGCGGGTGCTCCGCCAGCTCGGCCTTCTCCCGGTCCCCGCTGGCCGCCAGCACCTCACGGGCGGCTGGCACCGGGCAGATGTACTGCACGGCGGCGGCCAGCTCGGCGGCCACCTCGGGCTGGTAGTAGTGGTCGATCAGCAGCTCGGCGTTGCGCTTGTGCACGGCCCGGTTGGGGATCAGCAGGCTCTCGGCCCAGAGCTCGCCGCCCTCCTCGGGCACCACGAAGGCGATGTCCGGGTTCTCGGCCGTGAGCTGGACGGCGTCGCCGGAGTACGCCTGGCAGGCCAGCGCGGCGCCGGACGCCAGGTCGCTGGTGTAGTCGTTGCCGGTGAACCGGCGGACGTGCCGGCTGTCGACCATCCGCTGCACCAGGTCCATCGCCCGGTTCGCGTCGTCCTCGGTGAAGGCCGCGATGTCGGCGCCGTGGGAGAGCATCAGCAGGCCGAGCGCCTCGTCCAGGCCGGCGAACAGGGTGACCCGGCCCTTCAGGTCGGGTGCCCACAGGTCGGAGACCGACTTCAGCTCGCGGCCGAGCTCCTTGCGGTTGTAGGCGATGCCGGTGATCCCGGACTGCCAGGGCACGCTGTGCCGGCGCCCGGGGTCGACCGCCGGGTCGGCCAGCTGCGGGTCCAGCTGCGCCGTGACGTTGGGCAGGTTGGCCCGGTCCACGGCCTGCACCCAGCCGAGCCCGATGTAGCGGCCGACCATCCAGTCGCTGACCACCATCAGGTCGCGCCCGGGGTCGGTGCCCTGGGTGAGCACCGGCCCCATCTTGCCGAAGAACTCGTCGTTGTCGTTGATGTCCTCGGTGTAGGTGACCTTGATCCCGGTCCGCTCGGTGAACTCGTCCAGGGTCGGGCGCCCGCCGTCGTCGTCGACGTCGATGTACTGGGTCCAGTTGGAGAAGCCCAGCCGCTTCTCGCCCTCCGAGCGGTCGGGGGCGGAACGGCGGTCCTCGTCCACGTAGGCGGACGGGATGCCGCAGCCGGTCAGGGCGGTGGTCCCGAACAGTCCGGCGGTGGCGCCGAGCACCCGGCGGCGGGTCGGACGGCGGAGCCCGCTCGGGCGGCGGGTCGGGGTGGTGCTGGGCATGGTGGGCCTCCGGGGCGTGGAACGGCCCCGGGCGCACGGGGGGAGCGCCCGGGGCCGTCCTGTCGGTGTGTCAGACGGTGTGCGCGTCGGTCAGCGACAGCACCTCGTCGAGGACGGCGAGGCCGGTCTTCGCCTCCTCCTCGGTGACGGTGCACGGCGGGACGACGTGGAAGCGGTTCATGTTGACGAACGGCCACAGCCCGCGCTGCTTGCAGGCGGCGGCCAGCTCGGCCATCGGCGCGTTGGCGGCGCCGACCGCGTTGTACGCCACCAGCGGCTCACGGGTGGCGCGGTCGCGGACCAGGTCGAGCGCCCAGAAGACGCCGAGCCCGCGCACCTCGCCGACGGACGGGTGGCGCTCGGCCAGCTCGCGCAGGCCGGGGCCGAGCACGCTCTCGCCGATGTGCCTGGCATTCTCGACGATGCCCTCCTCCGCCATCGTGTTGATGGTCGCCACCGCGGAGGCGCAGGCCAGCGGGTGGCCCGAGTAGGTGAGGCCGCCGGGGAACGCCCGCTCGGCGAAGGTGGCCGCGATCTCGGCGCTGATCGCCACGCCGCCGAGCGGGACGTAGCCCGAGTTGACGCCCTTGGCGAAGGTGAGCAGGTCGGGGGTGACGCCCCAGTGGTCGGCGGCGAACCACTCGCCGGTGCGGCCGAAGCCGGCCATCACCTCGTCGAGGATGAAGACGATGCCGTAGCGGTCGCAGATCTCCCGGACGCCCGCCAGGTAGCCGGGCGGCGGGACGAGGATGCCCGCGGTGCCGACCACGGTCTCCAGGATGACCGCCGCGACGGTGCCGGGGCCCTCGAAGGCGATGACCTGCTCCAGGTGGGCGAGCGCGCGCTCGCACTCCTGCGCCTCGTTCTCGGCGTGGAAGTTGGAGCGGTAGGCGTACGGGCCCCAGAAGTGCACGATGCCGGAGACGCCGGCCTCGTTGGCCCAGCGGCGCGGGTCACCGGTCAGGGCGATCGCGTTGGCGGTGGCGCCGTGGTACGAGCGGTAGGTGGAGAGCACCTTGTGCCGGCCAGTGTGCAGCCGGGCCAACCGGATGGCGTTCTCGTTGGCCTCGGCGCCGCCGTTGGTGAAGAAGATCTTGTCGAGGTCGCCCGGGGTGCGCTCGGCGATCAGCCGGGCGGCCTCGCTGCGCGACTCCACCGCGAAGCCGGGGGCGATGGTGCAGAGCTTCGCCGCCTGCTCCTGGATCGCCGCGACGACCTTGGGGTGCTGGTGCCCGATGTTGGTGTTGACCAGCTGGGAGGAGAAGTCGAGGTAGCGGTTGCCGTCGTAGTCCCAGAAGTACGAGCCCTCGGCGCCGGCCACCGCGAGGGGGTCGATCAGCGCCTGGGCGGACCACGAGTGGAAGACGTGCGCGCGGTCGGCGGCCTTGACGGCCTGGCCGGCGGCTGAGTCAGCGGTGGGGATGCTCATGCGGAAAGGCTAGGGACTCGTCGGGCCGAAATGGAGGTCCATCCTGTCAGCCGGTCGCACCCGGGGCCGACAGGGTGCAAAGACACAGGGCCCGGGTCACGAGAACCCGGGCCCATGGTCAGATCACACGATCATCGGAGCACGGCTCAGATCGCGGTCATCCTGCGCCCGACGGTCACGACCCGCTCAGATCGCGGTCATGACGTGCTTCACCCGGGTGTAGTCCTCGAAGCCGTAGGACGAGAGGTCCTTGCCGTAGCCCGACTTCTTGAAGCCACCGTGCGGCATCTCGGCGACCAGCGGGATGTGGGTGTTGATCCAGACGCAGCCGAAGTCCAGGCGGCGCGACATCCGCATGGCGCGGGCGTGGTCCTTGGTCCACACCGAGGAGGCCAGCGCGAACTCCACACCGTTGGCGTAGCCGACGGCCTGCTCCTCGTCGGAGAACTTCTGCACCGTGATGACCGGGCCGAAGACCTCGTTCTGGATGATCTCGTCGTCCTGCTGCAGGCCGGAGACGACGGTCGGGGCGTAGAAGAAGCCCTTGTCGCCGACCCGGCGGCCGCCGGCCTCGACCTTGGCGTGCTCCGGCAGGCGCTCGATGAAGCCGGAGACCTGCTTCAGCTGGTTGATGTTGTTCAGCGGGCCGTACAGCACGTCCTCGTCGTCCACGCCACCGGTCTTGGTCTCGGCGGCGGCCTTGGCCAGCGCCTCGACGAAGGCGTCGTGGATCGACTCGTGCACCAGCACGCGGGTGGCGGCGGTGCAGTCCTGGCCGGCGTTGAAGAAGCCCGCCACCGAGATGCCCTCGACGGCCTCGGCGATGTCGGCGTCCTCGAAGACCACGACCGGGGCCTTGCCGCCCAGCTCCAGGTGGACGCGCTTGACGTCCTTGGACGCCGACTCGGCGACCTGGATGCCGGCGCGCACCGAACCGGTGATGGAGGCCATCGCCGGCGTCCTGTGCTCGACCATCAGACGGCCGGTCTCGCGGTCGCCGCAGATCACGTTGAAGACGCCGGCCGGCAGCTCCAGCTCGCCCAGCACGCCGCCGATGATCTCGGCCAGCAGCACGGTGGAGGCCGGGGTGGTGTCCGAGGGCTTCAGCACCACGGTGTTGCCGGCGGCGATGGCCGGGGCGAACTTCCAGACCGCCATCATCATCGGGTAGTTCCACGGCGCGACCTGGGCGCAGACACCGACCGGCTCGCGGCGGACGATCGAGGTCATGCCATCCATGTACTCACCGGCGGCCTTGCCCTCCAGCAGACGGGCGGCACCGGCGAAGAACCGGATCTGGTCGACCATCGGGCCGATCTCCTCGGAGAGGGTCAGCGCCCGCGGCTTGCCGGTGTTGCGACACTCGGCGTCCACCAGCTCGTCGGCGCGGGCCTCGACCGCGTCGGCGACCTTGAGCAGCACCTTCTGCCGGGTGCTCGGGGTGGTGTCCCGCCAGATCGGGAACGCGGCCGCGGCGGCGGCCATGGCGGCGTCGACGTCGGAGGCGCCGGACAGCGGGGACGTCGCGTAGACCTCGCCGGTGGTGGGGTCGACGATGTCGAGCGTGCGGCCGTCGGCCGCATCGACGAACTCACCGTTGATGTAGTTGCGCAGCGTGCGAAGGTCGCTCACGGGTCTCTCCTCGGTCTCGGCCTGCGGCGTTGCAGATTCCGGCGCCATGGTACGTCGGCCGGTCGGGCCGACGAAGGGCGCCGAGTGGCCGCGTCGCAAGCGCCGCGGTCCACTGGATTGGCGGAATGCACGCGGCGCTGCGGGGCCGCGCGCGTACCGCTGCCAGGGTAGCCCGACAACTGCCGGTATCGACAGGCCGACGGCGCGCCGACGATGAAATCCGTATCTGTTTTTCAAGATCACGACGAAATCAGCAGCTTCCGCGCTTGCGAACACGGGATCGATCAGGCACAGTGGCGGCGTGGCCAACCGCGACCGGAACGCCAGCGTTCCCCTCGACGCCGCCTCCAAGGCGATCATCGAGCAGCTCCAGGAGGACGGGCGCCGCCCGTACGCCGCCATCGGCAAGGCCGTCGGCCTGTCCGAGGCTGCCGTGCGGCAGCGCGTCCAGAAGCTGCTCGACCAGGGCGTGATGCAGATCGTCGCCGTCACGGACCCGCTCACCGTCGGCTTCACCCGCCAGGCGATGGTCGGAATCCGGGTCGAGGGCGACATCGAACCCGTCGCCGACGCGCTGGCCGCCCTCGACGAGGTCGACTACGTCGTCTGCACCGCGGGCTCGTTCGACCTCCTGGCCGAACTGGTCTGCGAGGACGACGAGCACCTGCTCGAACTGATCAACAAGCGCATCCGCGCGCTTCCCGGCGTGCGGAGCACCGAGAGCTTCGTTTACCTGAAGCTCCGGAAACAGACCTACACCTGGGGCACCCGATGACAGCCGACCCGGCGCAGAAGGACCTTTCCAAGACCGCCTACGACCACCTGTGGATGCACTTCACCCGCATGTCGTCGTACGAGAACTCCCCCGTGCCGACGATCGTCAAGGGCGAGGGCACCTACGTCTGGGACGACAAGGGACGCAAGTACCTCGACGGCCTCGCCGGCCTGTTCGTCGTCCAGGCCGGCCACGGCCGTGAGGAGCTCGCCGAGGCCGCCGCCAAGCAGGCCAAGGAGCTCGCCTTCTTCCCGGTGTGGAGCTACGCCCACCCGAAGGCCGTCGAGCTGGCCGAGCGTCTGGCCAACTACGCCCCGGGCGACCTGAACAAGGTCTTCTTCTCCACCGGTGGCGGCGAGGCCGTCGAGACCGCCTGGAAGCTCGCCAAGCAGTACTTCAAGCTGACCGGCAAGCCGACCAAGTACAAGGTCATCTCGCGCGCCGTCGCCTACCACGGCACCCCGCAGGGCGCCCTGTCCATCACCGGCCTGCCGGGCCTGAAGGCCCCGTTCGAGCCGCTGGTGCCGGGCACCCACAAGGCGCCGAACACCAACATCTACCGCGCCCCGGCCTTCCTCGCCGGCCCCGACGGCACGGTCGACCCCGAGGCCTACGGCCGCTGGTGCGCCGACGAGATCGAGGTGGCCATCCTCAACGAGGGCGCCGAGACCGTCGCCGCCGTCTTCGTCGAGCCGGTGCAGAACGCCGGCGGCTGCTTCCCGCCGCCGCCCGGGTACTTCCAGCGCCTGCGCGAGATCTGCGACCGCCACGACGTGCTGCTGGTCTCGGACGAGGTCATCTGCGCCTTCGGCCGCCTGGGCACCATGTTCGGCGCCGACAAGTTCGGCTACCAGCCCGACATGATCACCTGCGCCAAGGGCATGACCTCGGGCTACTCCCCGATCGGCGCCACGATCATCTCGGACCGCCTCGCCGAGCCGTTCTACAAGGGCGACAACACCTTCCTGCACGGCTACACCTTCGGTGGCCACCCGGTCTCCTCCGCGGTGGCGCTGGCCAACCTCGACATCTTCGAGCGCGAGGGCCTGAACCAGCACGTGCTCGACAACGAGGCCGCCTTCCTGGGCACCCTGAGCAAGCTGCGCGACCTGCCGATCGTCGGCGACGTCCGCGGCAACGGGTACTTCTACGGCATCGAGCTCGTGAAGGACAAGGTCACCAAGGAGTCGTTCAACGACGACGAGGTCGAGCGCGTCCTCTACGGCTTCCTGTCGAAGGCCCTCTTCGACAACGGCCTGTACTGCCGCGCCGACGACCGTGGCGACCCGGTCGTCCAGCTGGCCCCGCCGCTGATCTCCGACCAGTCGACCTTCGACGAGATCGAGCAGATCCTGCGGACCAGCCTCACCGACGCGTGGGCGAAGCTCTGATCCCCTGACATTCCGCCCCACCCTCCGTCACAGGGCGGTCCCGCTTCGGCGGGGCCGCCCTGCGGCGTTCCTCCGGACCGCTCTTCGGATCAAACACGCCTGATTGCGGGCGATTTGCCCCGAATGGCGCAGTGTGCCGCGCCCGCGCCCAGGCCCGATCGTTCTAATCTGACGACTGTCATATCCCTGCGGCCCCCAGGACGGAACCTCATGGCAGCGGCCCCTCCTGACAACGACGTGCTGTGGGCCCGGGGGATCGTCAAGTCCCATCACGGCACCCCCGCGCTGCGCGGCGTCTCGCTCGGGGTCCGGGAGGGCGAGGTCCTCGCCGTCACCGGCCCGCGCGGCTCCGGCAAGAGCACCCTGCTCGGCTGCCTCTCCGCCCTGCTCCCCGTCGACGAGGGCGAGGTCTGGTTCAACAGCGCCCCCGTGCACACCCTGGGCCGGGCCGGCCGGGAACGGCTGCGCCGCGACCGCTTCGGCTTCGTCGGCTCCGAACCGCACCTGGTGCCCGAACTGACCGCCCGGGAGAACGTCGCCCTGCCGCTGCTGCTGGCCGGCGCCGGCGGCAAGGCCGCCCACACCGCCGCCGACGAGTGGCTGGAGCGCCTGGACATCGGCGAGATCGCCAAGGTCCGGCCCGACCGGCTGGTGCAGAGCCAGCGCCAGCGGATCGCCGTCGCCCGGGCCCTCGCCCCGCTCCCCCCGGTCGTCTTCGCCGACGACCCCACCGCGCCGCTGCACCGCGAGACCGCCGAGCAGGTCCTGCGGATACTGACCAGCGCGGCCCGCTCCCACCAGCTCACCCTCGTGCTGGCCACCCACGACCCCGAGCTCGTCCGGTACGCGGACCGCGCCGTCGCCCTCGTCGACGGACGCCTCACCGGCCCCGTCACGCCCGTGCCGCGCGGCATCGCCGCCCCCGGCACGGCCGGAGCCGCCACCGTCCCGGCCGCCGGCCGCTGAGGGGGGCGACGTGTTCTATCTCCGGCTGGCCCGCGGCTACCGGGCCCTCGACCTCGGCCGCTGGCTGCTGACCGCCCTGGCCGGCGCCGTCGTGGCCGCCTTCCTGCTGCGCGCCCTCGGCCGGGCGATGAGCGATCCGGCCGCCGGCTCCGACGCGCTCGTCCGGCTGCTCTGGTGCCTGCCGCCACTGGCCGCGGTCGCCTGGTTCGCCGCCGTCGCCGCCCGCGCCCTGCCCGCCCGGCGGGCCGAGCGGATCACCGGCCTCACCACCGCCGGCGCCGGGGCCGGCCGGATCCGCGCCCTGATCGCCGGTGAGGTCGCGCTCGCCTGCGGCACCGGCGCCGGCCTCACCCTGCTGCTCTTCCTGGTCCTGCGCAACGACATCGCCGGCCCCGCGCTCGCCGACGAACTCGGCATGGGCGTGGCCCTCCCGGCCGCCGCCCCGGTCGCCCTGCTCGCGCTCGTCCCGCTCACCGCCGGCCTCGCCGCGGCCGGCGCCGTCCCGCACGCCGAGACCCTGCCCGGCCGCCGCCGGCCCGAGCCGACCGGCTTCGGCCCGTGGCGGCTGGCCCTGCCGATCGGCCTCGCCGTCATCGGCCTGGCCCTGGAACTCATCGCGCTGCGGCCAGGCGCCGCGGTCGACGGCCGCCCGATCCACCTGCCGGCCGGGCTCGGCACCACCAGCACCGCCGCGCTCGGCGGCTGGGCCGCCTCCGCGCTCGGCCTCGCCCTGCTCACCGGCCCGCTGCTCGGCTGGGCCGGCCGGCTGCTGGCGCTCGGCCGGCCGACCCCGCTGCGGCTGCTCGCCGGACGCGGCCTCACCGCGCAGGCCCGCCGGCTCGGGGCACCGCTGGCCGTACTCGCCCTGGCGGTCGCGGTGGTGCTCACCACCATCCGCTACTGGCTCGGCGAGCCCGGCAGCGCCGATGTGCTGCCCGCGATCGAGGCCACCCTGGTCCTGGGCTGCGCGGCGGGCGCGGTGGCCGTCCGGCTGGCCGAGCTGCGCACCGCCCGCCGGGGCGTCGCCGAGGCGCTGCTGCGGCTCGGCGCGGCGCCCCGGCTGCTGTTCGGCGCCGTCGTGCTGCGGACCCTGATGGCCGGCACCGTCCTGCTGGTCACCGGCGGGGCGACCGCGGCCCTGGCCGCCGCCGGACTGCGCTGACCCGTACGGTCAGCCGGCCGCCGCGAGCTGGCCGCAGGCGCCGTCGATCTCCTGGCCGCGGGTGTCGCGGACCGTGGTCGGCACACCGTGCGACAGGAGCCGCCGGACGAACTCGCGCTCGTCCTCGGGCCGGGAGGCCGTCCACTTGGAGCCCGGGGTCGGGTTCAGCGGGATCAGGTTGACGTGCACCCGGTGGTTCCTGATCAGCCGGCCGAGCAGGTCGGCCCGCCACGCCTGGTCGTTGATGTCCTTGATCAGCGCGTACTCGATGGAGATCCGGCGGCCGGACTTCTCGGCGTAGTTCCACGCCGCGTCCAGCACCTCGGCGACCTTCCAGCGGGTGTTGACCGGCACCAGCTCGTCGCGCAGCTCGTCGTCCGGCGCGTGCAGCGACAGGGCCAGCCGGCAGCTGAGACCCTCGTCCGCGAACCGGTTCATCGCCGGCACCAGGCCGACGGTGGAGACGGTGATGCCGCGCTGGGAGAGGCCGAAGCCGTCCGGCGCCGGGTCGGTCAGCCGGCGGATCGCGGCCAGCACCCGGTTGTAGTTGGCCAGCGGCTCGCCCATGCCCATGAAGACCACGTTGGACAGCCGGGCCTCGCCGCCCGGGATCTCGCCGGCCTTCAGCGAGCGCATCCCGGCGGCGATCTGCTCGACGATCTCGCCGGTGGACAGGTTGCGGGTCAGCCCCGCCTGGCCGGTGGCGCAGAACGGGCAGTTCATGCCGCACCCGGCCTGCGAGCTGATGCACATGGTGACCCGGTCCGGGTAGCGCATCAGCACCGACTCGACGAGCGTGCCGTCGAACAGCTTCCAGAGCGTCTTGCGGGTGGCGTCGTCGTCGCAGGACACGTGCCGCACCACCGACATCAGCTCGGGCAGCAGGCTCCCGGTGAGCTTCTCCCGGCTGGCGGCGGGGATGTCCGTCCAGCTCGCCGGGTCGTTCGACATCCGGCCGAAGTAGTGGTTGGAGAGCTGCTTCGCGCGGAACGGCTGCTCGCCCAGCTCGGCGACGGCCTCCTTGCGCTCGGCGGGGCTCAGGTCGGCGAGGTGTCGCGGGGGCTTGGCGCCACGCGGCGCGACAAAGGTGAGTTCTCCGGGCTTAGGCATGGTCCGTCCAGTGTCGCAGACGCGCGGAGGCCCCGGACGCCGGGCGTCCGGGGCCCCTGTGCGCGGGGGCGGCGGCTCAGCTGCCGACGAAGGCCGCCAGCAGCAGCCACACCACCGGGGCGGTCGGCAGCAGCGAGTCCAGCCGGTCCATGATGCCGCCGTGGCCGGGCAGCAGCGTGCCCATGTCCTTGATGCCCAGGTCGCGCTTGATCATCGACTCGCCCAGGTCGCCCAGGGTCGCGGTGACCGCCGCGCAGCCGCCCAGGATCAGGCCCTGCCACCAGCTGCCGCCGTCGATGATCAGCTCCATCAGCAGCGCGCCCGCCAGCATCGACAGGCCGATGCCGCCGGCCAGGCCCTCGCGGGTCTTGCCCGGGCTGATCGTCGGCGCCAGCTTGTTCCTGCCGAACTTGTAGCCCACCGCGTACGCCCCGGTGTCGCTGCACACCGTGACGATGAGGAAGAGCACGATCCGCTGCGGACCGTCGTCGGCCGCCAGCATCATCGCCACGAAGGTGGCCAGGAACGGGACGTAGAAGGCGGTGAAGATGCCCGCCGTTATGTCCCGCAGGTAGTTCTCGGGCGGCTCGGCCATCCGCCAGACCATCACCGCGAGCCCGGTGAGCGCGAGCGAGGCCGCCGCCCACTGGATCCCCGACCAGTAGCCGGTGGCGAGCATCGCGACACCGCCGACGACCAGCGGGACCAGCGGCGCCTTGATCTCCTTGCGCTCGGCCAGCCGGCTGGTCAGCTCCCAGACGCCGACCGACACCGCCGCGATCACCACGACCAGGAACAGGGCCTTGACGACGAACAGCGAGGCGACGATCACCGCGCCGAGGCCGACGCCCACGCCTATCGCGGCCTGGAGGTTGCGACCACCGCGCTGTTTGCGCTGCGGCGGCTGAGGCTGCGGATCGGCCTGGGCCACGGGTGTCTCCTGCCCTGGGTGGGACGACGGCACGAGGAAGGGCTGCCCCGCCGCCGGTCCGCCCGGCGCGCCGGGGTACGGCCCGCCCGCGGGGGCCGGCGGGGCGTCGTCGGTGATCGCGCGCAGCACGAGCGTCTCCGACGCACCCGGCTCCGACGCTCCGGGCCGCTCGTCGCGGAACAGCGGTCCGCTCAGCCGACCCGCCTCCCGGGCCAGCCCCTCGGCGGGGTCGGCCCCGGACGGGGGCACGGGCTGCGGGCCCGGGTCGGCCGGTACGGGAGGCATGACCTGAGTCTCCTCCGCGTCCGGGTCCCAGTACACCGGAGGCTGCTGGGAGTGACCCGTTCGGTGGCCGGGGTCGTTCGCGCCGTACGGCCCGTACGGCGCGGGCCGGCCGGCCTGCTGCGCCGGGTGTCCGGGTATGCCGCCGGCCTGCGCAGGAGCGGCGGGTCCCTGCGCAGGCGGGTACGGCGGGTACGGCTGGTACTGCTGATCGGACGGGCCCCAGTAGCCAGGGGCGTCAGGGGCGTCGTTCATCAGACCTCGAGCAGCTCGGCTTCCTTGTGCTTCAGCAGCTCGTCGACGGAGGCCACGTACTTGGCCGTGGTGTCGTCGAGCTCCTTCTCGGCGCGGCGGCCGTCGTCCTCGCCGACCTCGCCGTCCTTCACCAGCTTGTCGATGGCGTCCTTGGCCTTGCGGCGCACGGCGCGGATCGAGACCTTGGCGTCCTCGCCCTTGCCGCGGGCGATCTTGATGAACTCCCGGCGGCGCTCCTCGGTGAGCTCGGGGAGCACGACCCGGATGATGGAGCCGTCGTTCGACGGGTTGACGCCCAGGTCGGAGTCGCGGATCGCCTGCTCGATGGCCTTCAGCGCGGTCTTGTCGAACGGCGAGACGACCGCCATCCGGGGCTCCGGCACGGAGAAGGAGGCCAGCTGGTTGATCGGCGTCACCGTCCCGTAGTACTCCGCGACGATCTTGGCGAACATCGCCGGGTGCGCACGGCCGGTGCGGATGGCGGCGAAGTCGTCCTTCGCGTGGGCGACGGCCTTCTCCATCTTCTCCTCGGCGTCGAGGAGGGTCTCTTCGATCACTGTGATCTCCCTGTCCGGTTCATCTGCTGTTGTCCCGACCGGTGTCGGCGCCGGGGCCTCACGGCGGCGGCGCCGTCCGGTGCGGCTGGTTGCTGCTCAGGCCCGGACAGAATCCTGGCTGATGAGTGTGCCGATCTTCTCACTCTTCACCGCCCGCGCGATATTGCCCTCCGCGAGCAGCTCGAAGACCAGCATCGGGAGGTTGTTGTCCTTGCACAGCGTGATCGCGGTGAGGTCGGCGACCTTGAGGTCGCGCGCGATGACCTCGGAGTACTCCAGCGCGTCGAACTTGACCGCGTCCGGGTTGGTCCGGGGATCGGCGTCGTAGACGCCGTCCACCCCGTTCTTGCCCATCAGCAGGATGTCGGCGTGGATCTCCAGGGCCCGCTGCACGGCGGTGGTGTCGGTGGAGAAGTAGGGCATGCCCATACCGGCACCGAAGATCACCACACGGCCCTTCTCCAGGTGCCGGACGGCGCGCAGCGGCAGGTACGGCTCGGCGACCTGGCCCATCGTGATGGCGGTCTGGACCCGGGTCTCGATGCCCTCCTTGACCAGGAAGTCCTGGAGCGCGAGGCAGTTCATGACCGTGCCGAGCATGCCCATGTAGTCCGAGCGGGCCCGGTCCATGCCGCGCACCTGGAGTTCGGCGCCGCGGAAGAAGTTGCCGCCGCCGATCACCACGGCGACCTCGGTGCCCGCGCGGACCACCGTGGCGATCTCGCGGGCGATCGCGTGCACGACGTCCGGATCGACGCCGAGCCCGCCGCCGCCGGCGAAGGCCTCACCGGACAGCTTCAGCAGCACCCGGCGGCGCGCGCCGTCGGGGGTGTCCTGCGCGGTCTCCTGCGTCTCCTGCATGGACTTCTCCTTCTACACCTACTGGTTCACAGGCGCGGACGTGCGGATACCCGGCCTGCGCGTACACGCGAGGAGGCCACTGCCGCGGGAACCGGTTCGGTGTCCTGCACGGCAATGGCCTCCTCGTCGTTCATGCTGCCGACGCGGCTCGCCCATGGACGGATGGCGCTGGGTGAGCCCGTACGGCGCGTTCCCTGCCGCCCTGGTCAGCGGGCGGGGACGGTTTCCAGCCTACGGCCGGAAGCCCGGATGGAACGTGGCTCAGGCGCCGACGCGGAAGCGGGCGAAGCGCTTGAGGGCGACGCCGTTCTCCTCGAGCACCTTGGCGACGGTCTTCTTGTTGTCCTTCGCGAAGGCCTGCTCCAGGACGGAGTTCTCCTTCACGAAGCCGGTGACGCGGCCCTCGACGATCTTCGGCAGGGCGGCCTCCGGCTTGCCCTCCTCGCGAGCGGTGGCCTCGGCGACGCGGCGCTCGTTCTCGATGTCCTCGGCCGGGATGTCCTCGCGGGACAGGAACTTCGGCGCGAAGGCGGCGATGTGCTGCGCGACGTCCTTGGCGACCTCGGCGTTCTCCTTGTCCAGCTCGACCAGGACGCCGACGGCCGGCGGCAGGTCGGGGCTGGTCTTGTGCAGGTAGACCGCGACGAAGCCGTCACCGTCGAACTGCGCGAAGCGGCGGAAGACGATCTTCTCGCCCAGGGTCGCGTTGGCCTCGTCGACGAACTGCTGGACGGTCTTGCCGGCCTCGATCTCGGAGGCGAGGGCGGCGTCCAGGTCGGCCGGGGCGGTGGCGGCGACGTGGGTGGCGATCGCGTCGGCGACCTTGACGAAGTTGTCACCCTTGGCGACGAAGTCGGTCTCGCAGTTCAGCTCGACCAGGACGCCGGACTTCTTGTCCTCGGCGATCAGCGCGGCGACGGCACCGTTGGAGGCGTCGCGGCCCTCACGCTTGGCAACGCCCTTCTGGCCCTTGATGCGAAGGATCTCGACGGCCTTCTCGACGTTGCCCTCGGCCTCGTCCAGGGCCTTCTTGCAGTCCATCATGCCGGCGCCGGTGAGCTCACGGAGCTTCTTGACGTCCGCGGCGGTGAAGTTCGCCATGGTGTGAATCTCTTCTCGCGTCTCGCGTGTCTGCGTGGGGTGGCAGCCGGGCCGGTGGTTCGGCCCAGGCACGGGAGAGAGGGGCACCGACCGGTGTCGTACCGGTGGGTGCCCCTCACCCTTGGTACGTCAGGCCTGCTCGGCCGGAGCCTCGGTGGCCGGGGCCTCGGCGGCGGGGGCCTCGGCCTCGGCGGCCGGAGCCTCGGCGGCGGGCGCCTCGGCGGGGGCCTCGGCGGCCTTCTTCTCGCCCTCCAGGATGTCCTTCTCCCAGTCGGCCAGCGGCTGGTCGGCGCCCGGCTCGGCCTTGACGTCGCCCTTGGCGACACCCGCGCGGGACTTGAGGCCCTCGGCGACGGCGTCGGCGATCACACGGGTCAGCAGGGTGACGGAGCGGATCGCGTCGTCGTTGCCCGGGATCTTGTAGTCGACCTCGTCGGGGTCGCAGTTGGTGTCGAGGATGGCGACGACCGGGATGTTGAGCTTCCGGGCCTCGCCGACCGCGATGTGCTCCTTCTTGGTGTCCACGATCCAGACGGCGCTGGGAACGCGCTGCATGTCGCGGATACCGCCGAGGGTCTTCTCCAGCTTGTCGTGCTCGCGCTGGAGGACCAGGAGCTCCTTCTTGGTGAGGCCGGAGCCGGCCACGTCCGAGAAGTCCAGCTCGCCGAGCTCCTTGAGGCGCTGCAGGCGCTTGTAGACGGTCGAGAAGTTGGTCAGCATGCCGCCGAGCCAGCGCTGGTTCACGTAGGGCATGCCCACGCGGGTGGCCTGCTCGGCGATGGCCTCCTGGGCCTGCTTCTTCGTGCCGACGAAGAGGACGCTGCCGCCGTGGGCAACGGTCTCCTTGATGAACTCGAAGGCGCGGTCGATGTAGTTCAGCGACTGCAGGAGGTCGATGATGTAGATGCCGTTGCGCTCGGTGATGATGAAGCGCTTCATCTTCGGGTTCCAGCGACGGGTCTGGTGACCGAAGTGGACGCCGCTCTCCAGCAGCTCCCGCATCGTGACGACGGCCATGGCCGTGCTCCTCAGGTGTTACGCCCGGCTCCGGCGCAGCGGTGTCGCGGTCGGCGCACGGTGGCGCTCCCCGCTCGGCGCGTGCGAACGGCCGGGTCAGGCTCGGTTTGTCCGTGGCGGCCAGGTGACAGCCACGCCTGACGCCCCGAACGTGCCGAGCCGCTTCCACCCGGCGGTCCTGGGACCGGCCGGGCTCGGCGGACCGAGCGGCACTCGCACCTGGCGGAGGTGGCGGCGAGGCCGCTTCCGTCCACCGGTGGCGGGGCGTGCGAAGTCGACCCGGCGGACCGGGTCGCGTGTGAAGTGTACGGGAAGCGCCGAGCGCGGGGCGACTCCGTGGCGGACGGGCCGCCGGGGACACGCCTGGTCCGGGGCTCCCGGGCGGCTGTGTGGGGCCCCGTAGACCCGGAGGGGTACACCCGTTGGGGGGACGGCCGTGGTCCACAGGGGCCGGTTTTCCACAGGAACCGGGGCGGGGGTGGCCGGGTCGGCGCGGGCCGGGGAGCCTCGGCGGCATGAGTGCTGTTGCCCGGGTTCCGGCCGGCCCCGGGGGGCCGGGTGCGTGGTGCCGGTCGTCGTGCGGAGCGTCGTGCCGTTGGTTGCGCTGTTCGTCGTGCTGTTCGTCGTGGCGGCTGCTGGTGGTCGTGCTGGTGGTGCTGGTCGCGCTGCTGCCGGGCGGGCGGGCCGGGGCGCTCGGGCACGCGGCGGGCGGCGGCGCGCGCGGTGGCGTCAGGGGTGACGGCGGGGGTGGTGGTGTCGGCGACGGGCGGGCGTGGCCGGTGGACGGTCCGGGCGGCGGGCCGGGCGCCGTGGTCCGCCACTTCGAGGCACCGGCGCGGCCGTGGGGCGCGGGGCACCGGGGTGTCGACCTGGCCGCCGCTCCCGGCGCCGAGGTCCGGGCGGCGGCTTCCGGGGTGGTGACGTTCGCCGGGCCGGTAGCCGGACGGCCGGTGGTCACCGTCACCCATACGACGGCGGGCACTCCCCCGGCGCCCCCGCTACGGACCACCTACCTGCCAGTGGTCGGCACCGTCGCGGTGGGCACCGCGGTGGCGGCGGGCCGGGTGATCGGACGGCTCGCCGACGGGACCGGCCACTGCGCCGACGGCGTCTGCCTGCACTGGGGCCTGCTGCGCGGGCGGCGCTACCTCGATCCGCCGGCCCTGTTCGGCACCGGCCGGGCCCGGCTGCTGCCGCTCACCGAGCAGCCTCCCCGGGACCCGATCCCGCAGGACCCTCCTCCTCGGGACCCGGTACGGCGGGTCAGCTCGGGCCGAGGCCGTGCAGGGCGAGGGCGACGGCGGCGTCCGCGATCACCTCGGGGCTCTCGGCCCGGCCGCCCGCCGCCCGCTGCTCGGACTGCCGGACGGCCGCCTCGACGATGCCCTGGAGCAGCGCGGCGGCCAGCCGGGGCTGTTCGTGGCCGAGGTCCTCCAGGGCCTGGACCACCAGCCCGACCAGCGTCCCGTGCGCCGCCCGGATGCGCTCGCGGGCCGCGTCGTCCAGTTCCAGCGCGGAGATCGCGGCGACCGCCCGGTGGCGCGGGTCGGCGGCCAGCGCGAGCTGGCCCCGGACGTAGGCCTCGATCCGCTCGGCCGCGGTGTCCCCGCTCGCCATCCCGGCCTCGATCTCGGCGGCCCACAGCGGGAAGTCGGTCTCGCAGAGCGCCTCGACCACGGCCGCCCGCGAGCGGAAGTACTCGTACACCGAGGACCGCGCGAGCCCCGTGCGCGCCGCGAGCGCGGGGAAGGTCAGGGCCTCCATGCCTCCCTCGGTGAGGAGACTGCGGGCAGCGTCGAGGAGGGCTGCCCGCTGCATCTGACGGTGCTCGGCCACACTGGCCGCTCGGATCTTCGGCACGCACTCCACTGTACGGAGCCCTACATCCCGCCGGTACGGTGCCGCGCACCGCCGCGATGCGGAGGGTTGCGTACCGGGGCGCGGGGCACGGGCCGGGTGTGCGCGGCGCACCCCGGCAGGGGTCCCGCAGCGCCGGGCCGCTACCGGATGTCCGACAGCTTGGCGCGCAGCTGGAGGACCGACTTGGTGTGGATCTGGCTGACCCGGCTCTCCGTCACCCCGAGCACCTGGCCGATCTCGGCGAGGGTCAGGCCCTCGTAGTAGTAGAGCGTGACCACGGTCTTCTCCCGCTCGGGGAGGGTGTTCACGGCCTGCGCCAGCAGCCGGCGCAGCTCCCGGTCCTCGGCCACCTCCACCGGGTCGTCGGCGCCGTGGTCCTCCAGGGTGTCCATCAGGCTGAGCCGGTCGCCACCCTCGCCGACGGGGTGCAGCAGTTCGTCGAGCGCCACCACGTTGGCGAGCGAGAGCTGGCTGAAGATGGCGTGCAGGTCCTCGATGGCGATGCCCATCTCGGCCGCCACCTCGGGCTCGTTCGGCGTCCGCCGCAGCCGGGCCTCCAGCGTCGCGTACGTCCGCTCGACGGCCTTCGCCTTCTGCCGCACCGAGCGCGGGATCCAGTCCAGCGCCCGCAGCTCGTCGATGATCGCGCCGCGGATCCGGCTGATGGCGTACGTCTCGAACTTGATGGCGCGTTCGATGTCGAACTTCTCGATCGCGTCGATCAGCCCGAAGACCCCGGAGGAGACGAAGTCGGCCTGCTCGACGTTGGAGGGCAGGCCGACCCCGACCCGGCCCGCCACGTACTTGACGAGCGGCGAGTAGTGCAGGATCAGCTGCTCCCGCAGCCGCTGGTCGGCCGTCTCCTTGTAGGCGCGCCAGAGCTCTTCGAGCGCCGTGCGGTCCCGGCCGGCCGCCTCCCGGCGGGGGCCCGGCGCCTCGGCCGGCGCGGGGGCGGCCGCTTCGGCGGAAGCGCCGGGCGCGTCCGGCCGGTCGTCGTGCGCCCCCGGGTACGCCGGACGGCCGCCCTGCCGTGCGAGGGCCCCCATCCCGCCCGTGGCCTTGGGCGGGAACTCGGTCACGGTGCGCCGCTCGGTGCGCGGCCCTCCCGAGGACCGGGCGCCACCGGTCACTCGGTGTCCGGGAATGTGTGTGGGCATACGTTGGTCTGCGCCGTTCTGCCGAGTCATGTGCTGATAGGGAAGGCATGGCGAGCGTAGCGTGACCGACTCGCTGCACAGTGCTACCGCCACCCGGTCGTCCCCCGATCCGGTGGCGTTCGTGTCACCGCCCCGGGGTACCCGGGACGGACGAACCGGATGCCGGGCCCGGCCGCACCCGCCCGGTCCGTCAATCCCCGTTCCTCCTCCCACTCGTCCGGGTGGCCGTCCCGCGCCGCCGGCCCTGCGGAGCCGCCGTCACCTCCTGCGCACCAGGCGCCAGTGCGCGCCGTGCCGTTCGACATGGCCGAGCGAGCCCAGCTCGTAGAGCCGCTGGAGCACCTCGTCCGGCGGCAGCCCGGACTGCCGGGCCAGCCGCTCCACCGGCGCGCCGTCCGGGGTGGCGGGCACCGCTTCCAGGACCCGGGCCGCCGCCGGTTCCAGGAGGTCCCTGGGCAGCACCGGCCCGCTGCGCTGCGGCGCGAGGTCGTCGCCGATCGCGCCGATCAGCTCGGCGACCTCGGCCGCGTCGGTGACGACGGTGGCGGCGCCGCTGCGGATCAGGGCGTGCACTCCGGCGGACAGCTCCGAGGTCACCGGTCCGGGCACGCCCATGGTGTGCCGGTTGAGGTCGCGGGCGCGTCTGGCGGTGCTGAGCGCCCCGCTGCGCAGCGCCGCCTCGACCACCACGGTGCCGCGGGTCAGTGCCGCGATCACCCGGTTGCGCAGCACGAAGCGGAACCTGGTCGGGTGCTCCCCCGGCGGGAGTTCGCTCAGCAGCAGCCCCTGCTCGCCGATCCGGCGGATCAGCCCGGTGTTGCCCCTCGGGTAGGCCACGTCCACCCCGCAGGCGAGGACGGCGACGGTCGGGCCGCCGACCGCCAGTGCGCCCCGGTGGGCGGCCGCGTCGATGCCGTAGGCCCCGCCGGAGACGACCACCCAGCCGCGTTCGGCGAGCTGGGCGGCGAGGTCCCCGGCGACGTGCGCGCCGTACGCCGTGCAGGCCCGGGCGCCCACCACCGCGACCGAGCGCAGTGCGAGCAGCCGCAGCGAGCCGGTGCCGACCACCCAGAGGCCGGTGGGCCGGCTCTCGCCGAGGTCGTCCAGCTGGCTCGGCCACTCCGTGTCGCCCGGAATGATGAAGCGGCCACCGGCCACCCGCACCCGTTCCAGGTCGGCGACCGGGTCGAGGCCGGTCAGCCGGGCCCGGTAGGCCGCCAGCCGGGCATCGTCCGGTCCCGGTCGGCCGGGGGCCGTGCCGTCCCGGATCGCCCGGACCACCGCGAGGGCGTCGGCTCGGGCGAGCCAGCGGCCGAGCGCGGCGTCCCCGGGTTCGCCGATCCGACTGAGCGCCGCGCGGGCGAGGCGCTCGGGTTCGGGCTGGGGCTGTGGCTGGGGCGTCGGCTCGGGCGGCGCCCCGGGCCGAGGGGCGGTCCCCGCTGCGGCGGGCGGGCCGTGGGCGAGGTCGTTCGCGGTGCGGCTCACGGGGCGGCCTCCTCGGGTTCGGGATCGGGTTGCGGATCGGCGCTCCGGCGGGCGGACCGGGAGCGGGCCGGGCGCGGCTCGGCCCCGGCCCCGGCCGACCGGTAGCGGTCGCCCGTCCGCTCCGCGGCGGTGTCCGCCCGGCCGAAGAATTGCTCCGTCAGCGGGAGCCCCTGCTCGACGCCGGTGCGCAGGACGAGGGCCGTCCGGATGTCGCGCTGTTCCGGGCGGTCCCGGCCGGCCAGGTCGGCGACCGTCCAGGCGACCCGCAGCACCCGGTCCAGACCGCGGGCGGTCAGCAGACCCCGTTCGAGCTGGCGCGCGGCGTCGTTCAGCGCGCCCGACGCCAGCTGCCAGCGGGTGCGCAGCTCGTGGCCGGGGACCTCGGCGTTGGTCCGCCACGGCGTGTCGGTCAGCCGGGCCGCCGCGCGTTCGCGGGCCGCCAGCACCCGGGCCGCGACGACCGCGGTGGTCTCCGCCGAGCTGTCGCGCTGCATCAGCTCGGCCCTGGTCACCGGGGCGACCTGGACCTGGAGGTCGACCCGGTCGAGCAGCGGCCCGGAGAGCCGGCCCTGGTACCGGCTGACCATGGCGGGCGTGCACTCGCAGCCCTCGCCCCGTCGCGAGTGCCGCCCGCACGGGCACGGGTTGGCGGCCAGGCAGAGCAGGAACCGGGCCGGCAGCCGCATCGATCCGGCCGACCGGGCGATCACCACCTCGCCCGATTCGAGCGGTTGGCGCAGCGCGTCCAGCACCCGGACGGGGAACTCCGGCGCCTCGTCGAGGAACAGGACGCCCCGGTGGGCCAGCGAGACCGCACCCGGTCTCGGCAGCCCGCTGCCTCCGCCGACGATCGCCGGCATGGTGGTCGAGTGGTGCGGGGCGCAGTAGGGCGCCCGGTCGACCAGCGGCCGCCCGGCCGGGAGCAGCCCCGCCACCGAGTGGACCGCGGTGACCTCCAAGGCCTCCTTCTGGGTGAGCGGCGGGAGCAACGACGGCAGCCGCTCCGCCAGCATGGTCTTGCCCGCGCCGGGCGGTCCCTTGAGGTAGAGGTGGTGACCGCCGGCGGCGGCGATCTCCAGCGCCCGGCGGGCCTCGTACTGCCCGGCCACATCGGCGAGGTCCATCCGGGCGGCGGCCTCGTCGGGCAGGCCGCGCACCCCCGCGCTGGGGAGCATCAGGCCCGCCATCAGCGGATCCGGCCGGCCGGCGGAGCGATCGGCGGGCTCCTCCGGTTCGGGGGCGCCGGTGAGCACGGCCACCAGCTGGCGCAGGCTGCGCACGCCGAGCACGGTCACCCCGGGGACCAGCTCGGCCTCGGCGGCGGTCTGGTCGGCGACCACGACGCGCCGGTAGCCGGCGTCGGCGGCGGCCAGCACCGACGGGAGCACCCCGCGCACCGGGCGCACCCGCCCGTCCAGCCCGAGTTCGCCGATGAGCAGCAGGTCGGCGATCGAGGACGGGTCGAGCCGTTCGGCGGCCGCCAGCACGGCGCAGGCCACCGCGAGGTCGAAGCCGCTCCCGCTCTTGGGCACCGAGGCCGGGCTCAGCCCGACGGTCAGCTTCCGCTGCGGCCAGGCCTCGCCGCTGTTGACGATCGCCGCGCGCACCCGGTCGCGGGCCTCGGAAAGTGCTTTGTCGGGCAGACCGACCAGGGTGAACGCCGCCACCCCCGGCTCCAGATCGGCCTGGACCTCGACGATCACCCCGTCGACGCCGACCAGGGCCACCGAGCACGTCCTGGCGAAGGCCATCTCAGACCACCCCCCGCAGGTGGTCGACCGAGGCGGCGCCACGGGCCCGGTTGATGACGGCGACCAGGTCGATCCGGACGCCGCCGGGTGGTACCGGCGCCCACGGCGGGTCGGTGGAGCCGGGCCGGTACTCGGGGCCGGCCAGTCGGGCGAAGTGGCCGGGCCAGCGCTCGGCCATCCAGCGCTCGGCCAGTCGGCGCAACCGGTCCGCCTTGGTCGGGCCGATGGCCTCGCTGGGCTGCTGGAAGCCCCGCTCGGAGCGGGTCTTGACCTCGCAGACCGCCACGGTGTCGCCGTCGAGGGCGACGATGTCCAGCTCGCCCTCGACGCAGCGCCAGTTGCGGTCGAGGATGCGCAGCCCGTCCTCGGTGAGCCGGCGGGCGGCGACCTGCTCGCCGTAGCGGCCGAGGCCGGTGTTGGTCGGTCGCTCCGGTCCCGGCGCGCCCGCCGGGGGCGGGCCGCCCGACCGGACCCGCGTCGTCCTCCGGCGCGGCTGCCCGTCCTGCCGGGCCTTCGCCGTCTGCTTGCGCGTGGCGCGCTCGATCTCCTGCACGGTGACCACCTCCGCCGGGGAGGTTGCCGTGCGGTCCCGGTTCGGACCGGAGAGTTGTCCTTCCCTGTGGACAACTCGGGCCTGTGGATAACTCCTGTCACCCTCGGGAGTGATAATCGCCGAATACCCGGAATTCCCCTGGACATCCGGGGACCGGGCGGTCCACCGTCAGTTCCCGAAGCCGGACTCGTCCGAGGGCAGCTCCAGGTCGCTCTTCGCGAGTTCCTCGATGTTCACGTCCTTGAAGGTCAGCACCCGGACCTTGCGGACGAACCGGGCCGGCCGGTACATGTCCCAGACCCACGCATCCGCCATCGACACCTCGAAGAACACCTCGCCCTGGACCGAGTGCACCTGCAGCTCGTAGTCATTGGTGAGGTAGAACCGTCGCTCGGTCTCGATCACGTACTTAAACAGGCCGACGACGTCCCGGTACTCCCGGTAGAGCTTGAGCTCCATCTCGGTCTCGTACTTTTCGAGATCTTCGGCACTCATCCAGGCGTCCCCTCAACTTGTCACGTCCACCCATTGTGGACCACCGCACTCACCCTCAGAGCCTTACCGGGACGGCCGGCGGCCCCTCGGCCAACAGCCGCTCCAGAAAGTCCACCAACCCGACCGGATAGACCGTCTCGGCGGTGGCCCGCAATTCCCCGACCGTCCACCAGCGTGCCGCGAGCAGTTGGGCGTGCTCGTCCTCGCCCATGCCCGAGTGGTCCAGCACCGTCTCCGACGTGCGGGCCAGGTGGAACCACTGCTCCTGCTCGTAGCGCCGCCCCCGATAGGAGAACGAAGCCTTGCCGTACGCCACCACCGGTCCCAGTTCCACGCCGCGCAACCCGGTCTCCTCCCGGAGCTCGCGCTCGGCGGCCTCGCGGGTGCCCTCCCCCGGCTCCAAGCCGCCGCCGGGGGTGAACCACCAGGTGACGCCGGGGACCGCCGGGTCCGAACCGTGGAAGAGCAGCAGCCGGTCCTGCCCGTCGAGCAGCAGGATCCGCGAAGCCCTGCGCCGCTGTGCCGCCATGACGAGCCTCCACGCTCCCTTCGTCCGCCCCGGTCGCTCCCCCGATCCTGCCACCCGGCGCGGTCGTGCGGGGCGAGGTTGGGCAGAGCGGTCCCGGCGCGAACCGCGCCGGGCGGGGTCAGGCCGCGCGTCGGCGACGGCGCGCCAGCCCCGCCACCCCGCTCACCGCCGTGGTCACGAGGATCGTCGCCGCGCCTACAACGCTCGCCCAGAACGCGGGCTCCAGCGGTCCCGGGCCGGCCGGACGGTCCCCGCCGACCACCTCGAACGCCGAGGTGCCGGCCAGCAGGCCCGACCTGCCGAGCGGAAGCACGGTGGCCTCGACCCTGGCCTGCACCTCGGTGGCCGGGACGGTCCCGCCGTCGACCTCCAGGTGGACGCGGGAGTCGAGCGAGCCGAGCCGGTTGTCACCGAGCAGGAAGAGGCGGCCGGGCGGCACCTCCACGCTGAAGGCCGCGCCCTGGGCGCCCTGCGCCGCGAGGTACGGCTCGTCCACCGGCTTGCCGTTGACGGTCAGCCGCTGGTCGCCGGTGCCGACCGCGACGGTGTCGCCGCCGATCGCGACCACGCGCTTGACCATGAGCCGGCCGCCCCAGGCCTGGTCGCGGAAGACCACCACGTCGCCGCGCCGGACGTCCGCGCCGTCGGTCTTCCGGGCGAGGACGGTGTCCCCGGCCCGGACGGTGGGCTCCATCGAGGCGGTCGGGATGCCGTAGGGCCGGTAGCTCACCGCGATCACCGCGAAGCCGCCGATCAGCAGGACGAGCCCGAGGGCGAGCAGCACGCCCTGGACGACGGCCCCGACCCCGGGCCCGCGCCGGGGGCGGACGGTGGTCGGCGGATCCTCGGCCGTCCGTTCCACGACACCGCTCATCGACACCGTCCAACCCCTGACCGACCCGGAAACGCTCACGGCGGCGCGCCGGGGCCAGGGGCGGAAAACCCGGCGGGCCGTGGCACGTCCGAGCAGATTACTCGTCGGTACCACGGCCCGCGCAAGACCCGGGAGCCCCCGGTACGGCTCAGGACCGCCGGTCGCGGTCCGGCCGGTTGCGCAGCCGGCGGACCAGCGGGAGCAGGGCGACGGCGCCCACGGCACCGGCCGCGGCCGGCACCGCCGGCACGGCCGCCGCCAGGCCCTTCTGGTCGAAGGTGTCCGGCACCGGCAGCGTCGACCAGCGGTTGACCGGCCAGGCCACCACGAAGGCCCGCCCGATCACGTCGTCCACCGGAACGGCGCCGCCGCCCGGCTGGTCCATGTGGAAGCGCGAGTCGAGCGAGTCCGCACGGTGGTCGCCCATCACCCAGATCCGGCCGTCGGGGACCTTCAACGGACCGAACGGCTTCGTCCCGCAGGGAGTGTTGCCGGCGTAGATGTAGGGCTCGTCGAGCGCGACCCCGTTGACCTTCACCGGGCCCTCGCCCTCGCACTCGACGGTGTCCCCGCCGACCGCGATGACCCGCTTGATGAGGTCCTTCTCGTTGTCGGAGGGCATCAGGCCGACGAAGCTCAGCACGTCCTGGACGCCCCGGACGAAGGCGTTGCTGCTCTCCGTGGTGGGCTCGTCGCCCAGCCAGCCGCCCGGATCGTGGAACACCACGACCTCGCCGCGCTCGGGCTCGGCGCCGAACCACGGGGTGAGCTTGTCCACCAGGACCCGGTCACCGACCTGCAGCGTGTTCTGCATCGATTCGGACGGAATGGAGAACGCCTGGACGAAGAACGTCTTGATCACCAGCGCCAGGACGAGGGCGATGCCGATGAGGATCGGCAGCTCCTTCCAGAACGAACGCGGCTTGCGCTCGTTCCGCGGCGGCTGCTCCTCGGTGCCGTCCGCCGGCCCGGGGTCTCCGGGGAGGGGCGGCGGGGCGTCACCCGTGCCGTCGCCGTGCCCGTCCGCGGACTGGGCCGCCGCGTCCTCGGCCGAGGCCGAGGGCACCGCGGTCTCCGCGGACCGGGCCGCCCGGCCGCCGGTGCCCTCGGGCTCGCCGGCGCCTGAGCGGGCGCCGATCACCAAATCCCCCACAACGTCTCCTCCCTGCTGTGCGGACGCCTGTACGTCCGCGCTCACAGTGCCGCACAGCGGGCACCACGCTCCACCACGGCCGTACCCGCCAGGTCCGGCCCCGGACGGGTCCGCCTGACACCGGCACAGCCTTCGGGCACGGCCCCTCGGCAGGAGTCGGCCGCACCCAGCACTTCTCTATCACTCCCGGACATCCGGCTCGCGGTCCCACACGCGCGGTCCGACCGTCCGCCGGCCCTTCCGGGCCTACAGCCGGGCCGGCTCCGCCCGGCGGCCGATGAGCGGAAGGATGCCCAACACACCCATAACGAGCGGAGGTTCCTCAGGGACCGGCCCCCCGCCCACCGACTTCGGCGCGGTTCCGCCGCCCGCCGGAGCCCGCGCCACCGAGGAGAGTGAAACCGGCACCCCAAGTTGATGAACCCGGCCCGGCGGCCAGGCGATCATGAACGCCCTTCCCACCACACCACTCACCGGGATGGTGCCCTGCCCCGGGTTGCCCATGTGGAAACGGGAGTCGGCGGAAACGTCCCGGTGGTCGCCCATCACCCAGAGCCGCCCCGGCGGCACCTTCACCTTGAACGGCTGCCGGGACGGCGGGTTGCCCGGTGCCAGGTAGGGCTCGTCCAGCGGGCTGCCGTTGAGGCTGACCCTGCCCTGGTCGTCGCAGCACTCGACGCTGTCGCCGCCGACCCCGATCACCCGCTTGATGAGGTCCTGCTCGCTGTCGGAGGGCAGCAGCCCGACGAAGGTCAGCACCTGCTTGGCCGCGCGCAGGACCGGCCCGTCAGTCGACGGCCCGTGCTCGCTCTCCAGCCAGCCGCCCGGATCCTTGAACACCACCACCTCGCCGCGCTCCGGCTCGGCGCCGAACCAGGGGGTGAACTTGTCCACCAGCACCCGGTCCCCGACCTGGATGGTCTGCTCCATCGAGCCGGAGGGGATCACGAAGACCTGCACCAGGAAGGTCTTCATCACCAGTGCCACGACCAGCGCCACCACGACGATCAGCGGGATCTCGCGCAGGCGGGAGCGCCGACGGCGGCGAGCGGCCCGGCGGGCGGTGCGCCTGCGCTCGGCGCGCCCGCGCACCGCAGGAGCGGGGCCGGGGCCGGGGTCCAGGGCGGGAACCGCGTCCTCCTCCACCCCGGTCGCGGGGCCGGCTGCGGGGCCGGGCGGGGCGTCCGGGGCGGGTCCGGCGGGCGGGCGGTCGGCGAGCCGCCCCCTACCTCTGGTCCCCATGGCCACCGGTCCCCCCTGTCGCGGCAAAGGCCGCCGACCGGTCCACGGCGGCCCAGTGGCCGACCGGGTAGACCACCCAGGCGGCCCGGCCGATCACCTTGGACTCGGGGACGAACCCGCCGCCCGGGTCGCCGAGGTGGTCGCGGGAGTCCCGGGAGGCGCTGCGGTGGTCGCCCAGCACGAAGAGCTTGCCGGAGGGCACCACGACGTCGAAGGCCACCGCGGACGGCTCGTCCCCGGGGAAGAGGTAGCCGGACTCGTCGACCGGCACACCGTTGACGGTGATCGGGTGCCCCGGTCCGGCGCTGGTGACCCGGTCGCCGCCGACGCCGATCACCCGCTTCACGTAGACCGAGTCACCGGCCGGGACCAGCCCGACGTCACGGCCGAAGGAGCGCAGCGAGGTCCAGAGGCCGTCGCGCTCCAGCGGCTTGCGCAGGAAGGAGCCCGTACCGTCGAACACCACCACGTCACCGCGCCGGGGGTGGCCGCCGAAGGCGTAGGACAACTGGTTCACGACCAGGCGGTCACCCGGACGCAGGGTGTTCTCCATCGAGCCGGAGGGCACCGAGAACGGGCGCGCCACGAAGGCGTTGACCAGCAGCAGCACGGACAGGCAGATCCCGGCGAGCAGCAACAGGTCCCGCGAGCGCGAGCGCCCACCCGCCTGCTCCGCGTCACCGGCTTCCGTGTCACCGGTCTCCGCAGCACGGGCGTCCGTACCGTCGGCCTCCGCGGCACGAGCGTCCTCGGAGTCGGCCGCAGGACCGCTCTCGGAGTCGGCGTCGGCGTCGGGCTCGGGGTCCGCCCCGGAGCCTTCCGCGGAAACGACCGCGGACCGCATCGGCGAGTCCGCACCGGTGGGTGCGGGACGGCCGTCGCGGTCCGCGGGTGGTTCGTGCGTGCTCATCGGGGGCTGAGCTTACCGTGCGGCAGCCCGGCCCCCCCAGAGCGATCCGATCCCCCGGCGATGCCGGGGGCCGGTGGATCAGCGGTCGCGCTTCTCCTTGATCTTCGCGGCCTTGCCGCGGAGGTCACGCAGGTAGTACAGCTTGGCGCGGCGAACCGCACCGCGGGTCACGACCTCGATCTTCTCGACGACCGGGGTGTGCACCGGGAAGGTGCGCTCGACACCGACGTTGAAGCTGACCTTGCGAACGGTGAAGGTCTCACCGATGCCGGCGCCGTGGCGGCGGATGACGACGCCCTGGAAGACCTGGACACGGGAGCGGTTGCCCTCGATGACCCGGACGTGCACCTTCAGGGTGTCACCGGCGCGGAAGGCCGGGATGTCGCTACGCAGCGAGGCCGCGTCGACAGCAGCGAGCTTGTTGCTCATGTTGCTCTCCATCGCAAGCGCCACGGGCCGCTCACGGAAGTCGTCACAAATGGGGTCTGCTGCGGGCCGCACCGGCGACCGGCGTTCCCCCCGTGGCGGGGGCGCCGAACCACGTGACCCCTACGGGAGGGGCCCAGCGACAGACAGCAGCGGCCTATTCTTCCACACCACCGGCCGCGGACCGAAATCGACCGAGTCCCTCGTCCCAGGCGAGGCCGAGCACGTCGAGCGCCGCACGGTCCTTCTTGTCGAAGTCCGCGTGCCGCCAGCGCGCCACCAGGTCCGGCCGGTTGGCCAGGGTGCGGGCGAAGGCCTGCTCGCGGCGCCAGCGGGCGATCTTGCCGTGGTTCCCGCTCAGCAGGATGTCCGGCACGGTACGGCCGCGCCACTCGGCGGGCTTGGTGTAGACCGGGCCCTCCAGCAGATCGGCCATCGCGCCGGGCGCGAAGGAGTCGTCGCGGTGGGACTCGGCGTTGCCGAGCACGCCGGGCAGCAGTCGGGCGATCGCCTCGACCATGACCAGCACCGCGACCTCGCCGCCGGCCAGCACGTAATCGCCGATCGACGCCTCGACCACCGGCATCCGGGTGGCCGCCTCCTCGATCACCCGCCGGTCGATGCCCTCGTACCGGGCCGGGGTGAACGCCAGCCACGGCCGGCCGGCCAGCTCCTGCGCGAGTTCCTGGGTGAACGGCCGGCCGCTGGGCGTGGGCACCACCAGGGTCGGCACCTCCCCCTCCGGCCCTGCGGCGAGCACCGCGTCGAGGGCCTCGCCCCACGGCTCGGGCTTCATCACCATGCCCGGGCCGCCACCGTACGGGCTGTCGTCGACGGTCCGGTGCACGTCGTACGTCCAGTCGCGCAGATCGTGGACGTGCACGTCGAGCTGGCCACGGGCGCGCGCCTTGCCGACCAGCGAGATGTTCAGCGGCTCCAGGTACTCGGGGAAGATCGACACGACGTCGATCCGCATCCCGTGCCGGACGGCGGCGGCCTCCGCGGCCTGCGCCGACTGCGCCGTCTCTACCGGCTCCACCGACTCCTCGGCCCCCACGGCCTCCACGGAGCTCACTGCGAGTCCTCCGCGCCGTCCGCCTCGTCGCCGTCGCCCGCGCCCGGCTCGGCCTCGCCGCGCACCACCTCGGCCTGCTCCGGGTCGATCAGCCCGGCCGGCGGGTCGATGACGGCGCGCTGGTTCTCCAGGTCGATGGTCGGCACGATCCTGGTGACGAAGGGCACCAGCACGTCCGTCCCGTCCGGCCTCCGCACGGTGAGCAGGTCCTGGTAGGGCAGGTGGATCACCTCGGTGAGCTCGCCGACCGGGGTGCCGTCGAGCAGGACCACGTCCAGGCCGATCAGCTGGTGGTCGTAGTACTCCTCCGGGTCGTCCGGACGCTCCTCCGGGTCGACCTCGGCGATCAGGAGCGTGCCGCGCAGCGCCTCGGCGCCGTTGCGGTCCTTGACGCCGGCGAACCGCAGCAGCAGCCGCCCGCTGTGCACCTTGCCGGACTCGACGGTCAGCGGTCCGGCCGAGGCCGGGTCGGTCAGCAGGACGGCACCGGGGCCGAGCCGGAGCTCCGGCTCGTCGGTGCGCACCTCGACGCTGACGTCCCCCCTGATGCCGTGGGCGCGGCCGATCCTGCCGACGACGAGCTGCACGGTGATCGTTCTCCTGGTGAGTGCTGCCGAGTGTTACGGAGTGCTGCGAAACCGCTGCGGAACTGCCGCAGGGTGCCGCGAAGACGCCGGTGAGCGGCGGGACGCCGCCGAGAACGGCGAAGGCCGGCCGGGACGACATGCGTCCCGACCGGCCTCGAAAACCCTGACGGCTGAACGAGCAGCCTGGTCAGCGAATGTTGTCCACGTCGACCAGGTCGACCCGGACGTTGCGACCGCCGAGGGCGCCGACCACGGTGCGCAGAGCGCGCGCCGTACGGCCACCACGGCCGATCACCTTGCCGAGGTCATCGGGGTGCACCCGCACCTCGATGGTGTTGCCCCGACGCAGGTTGCGCGAGCGCACCTGCACCTCGTCGGGGTGCTCGACGATGCCCTTCACCAAGTGGTCGAGGGCGTCCTCGATCACGCTCAGGCCTCGGCGGCGGCGTCGGCCTCAGCCTCGGCCTTGTCCGACTTCTTGGCCTTCGGAGTGATGGCGACACCGGTGGTGGCGTCCTCGAAGCCGGCGACGGCCTTGGCGAACAGGTGCGAGAAGTCCTCGACCTTCGGCTCGGCGACCTTCAGCGGCTCCGGAGCCGGCAGGCCCTTGAACTTCTGCCAGTCGCCGGTCAGCTTGAGGATGGCGAGCACCGGCTCGGTCGGCTGGGCGCCGACGGACAGCCAGTACTGGGCGCGGTCGCCGTCGACCTCGATCTTCGAGGGGTTGTAGGTCGGCTGGTAGATGCCGATCTCCTCGATCGCGCGACCGTCACGCTTGGTGCGGGCGTCGGCGACGATGATGCGGTAGTGCGGGGAGCGAATCTTGCCGAGACGCTTCAGCTTGATCTTGACTGCCACGGGAGTGGAATCTCCTGGAGTTGACGTGGGTGAGCGGCCCCGCCCTCGCGTGGGGTTGCGCGGTGGGCCGTTCAAGGGACACGCCAGCCGAAGGAGAGAGGGGTCCTGCCCGGCTGCCGAGTACTCAGCGGTCCATTCTGCCACACGGGGCGCCGACCCCCGAAAACAGGTCGACCGGGAGCCCCCGCTCCCGGTCAGCCCAACACGCGCACCTTCGCGGTGCACCTCACTGGCAAATCATCGGTGTGGATCGGTGTGGATCAATGCGGATCAGTGGTGCATCAGTGCGGATCGGCGGTGGACCGGTGGTGGATCGGCGGTGGACCGCTCCGGCCGGGCCACTGCCCGCACAGCCGCCCGCCGGCCCCCTCGGCTCCCCGAGCCGCGAGGCTCCCCGAGGTATGCGACGGGACGCGAGCCGAACTACGCGATCTTGAACGGCTGCTGGCACGCGCCGCAGACGATGGACGCCTGCGCGAGCACCGACGGCACGACCCGGACGTTGCGCCCGCAGCCGCAGACCGCCTTGACCCGGACGCCGCCCCCGGAGGAGCCGTGCCGGGCCGCCGGACCACGGAAGGCGCGCGAGGCCCCCTCACCGGTCACCGCTTCCTGGTGCGCGCCGAGGGCGCGGTCCAGGCGCTCGATGGTCTCGGCGTACCGCTCCCGGGTCTCCTTGAGCATGGTCACCTGGGAGAAGCCGCTGCTGGCGTGCGGCTCGACCGGGTGCGCCAGGCCCAGCTCTGAGGCCAGGAGCAGGAAGCGCCGGTTGTGGTAGCGGCCGGCCCGCGAGGTGTCCCGGATGTCCCGGGCCGCGGCCAGACCATGGGCAGCCTCGTGGAGGAGCCGCTCGAAACCGAGCCGGGTGCCACAGGCCGAGGAGGACTCGCCGATCAGCGCCTCGGGCGAGGCGAGGTCGGGGAGGTCCTGATGGTAGGCCTGGATGTCACTCCAGGCGGCGGCCAGTTCGGCCGCGAGAACGAGGGGCTGTGTCGTGCTCACGCTAGACCAACGATGGAGTAGGAGCTGATGTTCCGCGTGTTCAGGTTCCCCGGGAATTCCCAGGAAGCTCTCAGGAATGTGCGGCCACGCGCGAAATGCGCGTTCCGGATCTGACGCAAGACCAACCCCCTGCAGGTTTGGGCCCGCCGGCGCGGCGGGCTCGTCAATTCCGTCCGGGGGCGGGCTGTCGCCCCCAGGACGTACGGCCCGTGGTCCTGTCGAGTTGACAGGGCCACGGGCCGTACACCGTACCGCTATTCCGTTAATACCGGCAGTTGACCGACCAGTAGGGATGTCGGCATGTGAGACATGCTCGGAACAACACCGGTCACCGGGCGTCCGAATTTCCCGTCGGGCAGGTCGACAACCGTCAGAACGCGTCGCCGGACCTCGTTTTACGGCAACATCCTTCGTGACCGTCCGTTGCCCGGGGAGGCCACCGAACGGTCAGTAGGCGCGCGCGACGAGCGCGACGTTGCCCTCCTGGTCGTCCGTCTGCGGCACCGAGCCGTCGGCGGCCACGATGCAGCGCACCGACACGCTCTGCTCGGCCAGCTTGGCCTCGCCCTCCGGGCCCAGCTCGGCCCAGGAGATCCGGCCCCAGCCGGTGGCGGCGGCCTCGACGGCCTCGTCGATGGTCGTCACGTCGACCGTGCGGGACTCGCGGCGCTCGCGCGACTGACGCAGCAGCAGGGCCTGGTCCTCGTCCAGGATGCCGGGCAGGGTCGCGACCAGGGCGTCGATCGAGACCGGCTCCTTGCCGCCCGGGATCCGGCGGGCCAGCATCGCGGTGCCGTTCTCCAGGTCGCGCGGGCCGACCTCGATCCGCAGCGGCACGCCCTTCAGCTCCCAGTCGACGGCCCGGCGGCCGAACGGGGTGTCGGTGCGGTCGTCGACGACCACGCGGATGCCGGCGGCCTCCAGCGCGGCGCCGATCTCGCGGACCTTGGCGATCACCGCGTCGTCGCCCTTGATGGCGAGGACGACGGCCTGGACGGCGGCCAGCCGCGGCGGGACGCGCAGGCCGTTGTCGTCGCCGTGGGACATGATCAGGCCGCCGACCATGCGGGTCGAGACGCCCCAGGAGGTCTGCCAGACGTACTCGCGCTCGGCGCCCTGCAGCTGGTAGGTGGTGTTGAACGCCTTGGCGAAGTTCTGGCCCAGCTCGTGGCTGGTGCCCATCTGCAGGGCCTTGCCGTCGCCCATCATGCCCTCGAGGGTGAGGGTGTTGATGGCGCCGGCGAAGCGCTCCTTGGCGGTCTTGCGGCCGAGCACCACGTCGATGCCGAGCACGTTGGTCATGAAGTCGCCGTAGACCTGGGTGTGGATCATCGAGGCGTAGTCACGGGCGTCCTCGTAGGTGGCGTGGGCGGTGTGGCCCTCCTGCCAGAGGAACTCGGTGGTGCGCAGGAACACGCGCGGGCGCAGCTCCCAGCGGACCACGTTGGCCCACTGGTTGATCAGCAGCGGCAGGTCGCGGTGGCTCTGCACCCACTTCGAGAAGTACTCGTTGATGATCGTCTCGGAGGTCGGCCGGACGACGACCGGCTCGTCCAGCTGCTTGCCGCCGCCGTGCGTGACCACCGCGAGCTCGGGGGCGAAGCCCTCGACGTGCTCCGCCTCCTTGGTCAGGTAGGACTGCGGGATGAACATCGGGAAGTAGGCGTTCTGGGCGCCGGCCTTCTTGATCCGGGCGTCCATCTCCTGCTGCATCCGCTCCCACAGACCGTAGCCGTACGGTCGGATGACCATGGTGCCGCGCACCGGACCGTTGTCGGCCAGCTCGGCCTTGTTGATGAGGTCCTGGTACCAGCGCGGGAAGTCTTCCGCCTGGGGGGTGAGAACGGGTGCCTTAGCCATGGGCGAATCGTACGGGGAGCGGACCTCCGACTTCGAATCCATTGCGGCCGGCGGCCCGCCCGGGGCGCACGCCCCCGACACGCGCGCACCACCCCGCACCCCTCTGGACGCCGCGCCCGAGCCGCTGTTCGCTGGAGTGGGGGCGGGACGTCGAGGGGGGTCGGAGCAGCACACCGAAGGACCGGATGGGAGGCCGCGATGGCTTCAGCGCGGGTGACCGGCACGACCGCAGCACCCCCCGGCACGGGGCGGGCCACCGCCCGGGCCCGGGACTGGGCGGAGATCCAGGAGCGGATGCTGGTGCCGCTCTACGAGGCCGTCCACGACCGCCTGGAGGTCGGTCCGGCGACGAGCGTGCTGGGCCTGGGCTGCCGCTCGGGCCTCGCCCTGCTGCTGGCCGCCGGCCGGGGCGCGCAGGTGGCCGGTCTCGAGCCGGACGACGCGCTGCGCGGGCTGGCCCGGGAGCGCCGGCTGCGGGTCGGCGCGGACCGTCCGCCGGAGGCGGACGTCGCCCGCTCGGCCTATTCGCTGGTCACCGTTTTCGAGCAGCCGCCGCCGGGCACCGAACCGCGGCGGACGGTGGCCGGGGCGGCCCGGCTGGTCCTGCCCGGCGGGCACGTGGTGCTGGCCGCCTGGGGACCGCGCGAGCGCTGCGAGAGCGCGGCCGTGCTGGACGTCGCCCGGCGGATGGCGCGGCGCAGCGGGGCGCGCGACCCGTTCGAGCTGAGCCCGCCCGGGGCGCTGGAGGACCTGCTCGCCGGGACCGGCCTGCGCCCGGCCGGCGGCGGCCGGGTCGGCTGCCCGTTCGCCTACCCGGACCTGGAGAGCGCGCTGCGCGGGCTGCTCGCCACCGGGCTGTACGACGCGGCGGCGGAGTTCTCCGGGCCGGCGCTGGTGACGAAGGAGCTGGAGGAGGCGCTGCAGCCGTATCTGCGACCGGACGGCACGGTGCGGATGACGAACGTCTTCCGCTATCTGATCGCCGAACGGCCTCGCTGAACCCGGCCCCCGCCGCCCGACCCCTGTCCGCCCGCCGCCGAGAACCCGCCGGGGACCCGACGGGGACCCGACGGGGACCCGACGAGAACCTACCGAGAACCGGCCGCAGCACGGGACGGCGAAGGGGCGCGTGCCACCAAGGCACGCGCCCCTTCGCAGCAGCCCGGCGGCCCCGCCGCCCTCAGGCCTGGTCGAGCGTCTTCCGGGGCACCCCCGCCGCCCGGTACGCCTCCTCCTCGTCCAGCGTCTCCGCCTCCAGCAGCGCCGCCGCCAGCGCGTCCAGCCGGTCCCGCTCCTCGGTCAGCAGCCGCACCGCCTCGTCGTAGCACTCCGCAACGATCCGCCGGGCCTCCTCGTCCACCGCGTCCAGCGTGGTCGGCGCCGCGGAGAGCCCGTACGCGCCCTGCGAGTCGGACGGGACGGCGGTGAGCCGGCCGACCCGCTCGCTCATGCCCCACCGCCCGGCCATGCCGCGGGCGATGTTGGTGACCTGCTCCAGGTCGCTCTCGGCACCGGTGGTGATGACCCCGTAGACGACCTGCTCGGCGGCCATCCCGCCGAGCGCGCCGATGATCCGGCCGCGCAGGTAGGGCTCGGTGTAGGAGTACCGGTCGGCCTCCGGGGTGGAGAGGGTGACGCCGAGGGCGCGGCCGCGCGGCACGATGGTGACCTTGCGGACCGGGTCGGCGCCGGGCTGGAGCATGCCGAGCAGGGCGTGGCCGCTCTCGTGGTACGCGGTCCGCTCCCGCTCGGCGTGCGGGATCACCAGCGGCCGGACGGCGCCGAGCTGGACCTTCTCCAGCGCGTCCGAGAGGTCCCGCTCGTTCACCGCGTCCTGGCGGCGCTTGACCGCGAGCAGGGCGGCCTCGTTGACCAGGTTGGCCAGTTCGGCGCCGGTCATCCCGGGGGTGACCTTGGCGAGCCGGTTCAGGTCGGTGTCGCCGGCCAGCGGGACGTCCCGGGAGTGGATGCGCAGGATGGCCGCGCGGCCGTCGCGGTCCGGCGGGCTGACGGTGATCCGCCGGTCGAAGCGGCCGGGGCGCAGCAGCGCCGGGTCGAGCACGTCGGCCCGGTTGGTGGCGGCGATGACGATGACGCCCTCGGAGCCGGTGAAGCCGTCCATCTCGGTGAGGATCTGGTTGAGCGTCTGCTCGCGCTCGTCGTGGCCGCCCATGCCGCCGCCGCTGCCGCGCTGGCGGCCGATGGTGTCGATCTCGTCGATGAAGATGATCGCCGGGGCGACCTTGCGGGCCTCGGCGAACAGCTCGCGCACCCGGCTGGCGCCGACGCCGACGATCATCTCGATGAACTCGGAGGCGGAGGCGGAGAAGAACGGCACGTCCGCCTCGCCGGCGACGGCCCGGGCCAGCAGGGTCTTGCCGGTGCCGGGCGGGCCGCTGAGCAGCACGCCGCGCGGCATCTTGGCGCCGAGCCGGCGGTACTGCTGCGGGTTCTTCAGGAAGTCGACCACCTCGGTGAGCTCGGCCTCGACCTCGTCGATGCCGGCCACGTCGGCGAAGGTGGTGCGCCGGCCCGCCTCCGCGGTGACCGGCTTGGGCGGGGCCTTGCGGCCGAGCGCCCCGCCGCCGAGCCCGCCGGCCATCCGACGGGCCAGCAGGACCCAGACCAGGACCAGCAGCAGCATCGGGGCCAGCGAGATCAGCAGGTTGGCGAGGAAGCTGCGCTGCTGGACGACCGGTTCGGCGGTGACCTCGACGCCCTGCTGCTGGAGGGTGGTCCAGAGGTTGTCCCCGGCGAAGACCGGCCGCTGGGTCTCGAAGTCGGTGTACGTCCCCTTGCCGCCGTCCGGCTTCGGCTCGGCGTTCTTGAGGGTGCCCTCGATCGAGTCGCCCTTGGAGTAGATCTTGGTGACGTTGCCCTTGTTCAGCTGGTTGTTGAACTCGGTGTAGGAGATCGTGGTGGCGCCGCCGGGGCCGAAGAAGGACAGCAGCACGTCGCTGATCAGGAACACCACGAGGGCGGTGAGGACGAGGCCCAGCCAGCCGCCGGGCATCTTGCGCCGCGGGGGCGGCGGGGGTGGGGCGCCCTCGGATCGCCACGGCTGGTCGGGGGTCTGGCGCGGTGGCACGGGATCAGTCACCCATCGGACAATACGGACATCTGCTCGGCTCCTCCAAGCGCAACGCCGCCCCGCCCGGTCAGCCCCGCTCCTCCGCGGCGGCCGCCCCCGGCCACTCCTCGGCGGTCAGCGCGAACCGCTCGTGGTCCCGCCAGGCCCCCTGGAGGAACAGCATCCGCGGGGTGAACCCCTCGTGCCGGAAGCCCAGCCGCTTGGCCAGGGCGATCGACCGGTCGTTGTCCGGCTGGACGTTGATCTCCAGCCGGTGCAGGCCGAGCCCGCCCTCCGACTGCGGGGCGAAGCAGCGGTCCAGCACCAGCCGCAGGCCCTCGGTCATCCGCCCGGTCCCGGCGAACGGCAGGAACGAGTCGTAGCCCAGCGCGCCGTTGCAGAACCGGCCCATCGCGATGTTGGCCACATTGACCTTGCCGACCAGCCCGCCGGTCTCCCGGTCCACGATCAGGAAGGTCCGCAGGGCAGGCCCCTGGCGCTCCACCAGGTCGGGCAGCGCGTCCGGCTCCACCGGGTTCCACCGGCCGATGTGGTCGGCGGACCGCCGGACCGCCTCGGCGTACGCCACCTCGTCCCCGGCCCGCGGGGCCCTGATCGTCACTCGCATCGGACCATCATCTCGGATGACCATCGGGCATGCGAACGGCCCACCACCCGGAGGCAACCGGGCGGCGGGCCGTTCGCCGCACGTCTCCGGACCGCGCGCGGTCCGGAAGGACTACAGCAGGTCCTTGAACTCCTTGGGCAGCTCGAAGTCGGCCGGGCCCTTGCCCGCGCCGAGGCCGAACGCGCCCCCCTCGGCGGGCGGCTGGCCGCCACCGGCACCGAGTGCGCGGCGCTCGGCGGCCGCGGCCTCCTCCTGCGCCCGCTTCAGCGGGTTGCCGCTCTTGCGCTTGCCCTTGGCGGCCGGGGCCTTCTTGGCGGACTTCTTGCCGCCGCCGCCCATGCCCGGGATGCCCGGCATCCCGGGGACGCCCTTGCCGGAGGCCATCGCCGACATCATCTTGCGGGCGTCGAAGAACCGCTCGACCAGGTTCTTCACCTCGCCGACCTGGACGCCCGAGCCCTTGGCGATGCGGGCCCGGCGGGAGCCGTTGATCAGCTCCGGCTCGGCGCGCTCGGTCGGGGTCATCGACTTGATGATCGCGCCGACGCGGTTGACGTCCTTGTCGTCGATGTTGTTGATCTGCTCGCGGATCTGGCCCATCCCCGGCAGCATGCCCAGCAGCTTGGAGATCGAGCCCATCTTCTGGACCTGCTCCAGCTGGGACAGGAAGTCGTCCAGGGTGAACTGCTTCGGGCCGCCGCGCAGCTTGGCGGCGATCTTCTCGGCCTCGGCCTGCGAGAAGGTCTGCTCGGCCTTCTCGATCAGCGAGAGGACGTCACCCATGCCCAGGATGCGCGAGGCCATCCGGTCCGGGTGGAAGGCGTCGAAGTCGTCGACCTTCTCGCCGTTGGAGGCGAACATGATCTGCCGGCCGGTGACGTGCGCGACCGAGAGCGCGGCACCGCCGCGGGCGTCGCCGTCGAGCTTGGAGAGCACCACACCGGTGAAGTCGACGCCCTCGAGGAAGGCCTGCGCGGTGGTGACCGCGTCCTGGCCGATCATCGCGTCGACGACGAACAGGACCTCGTCCGGGTCGACGGCGGCCCGGATGTCGGCGGCCTGCTGCATCAGCTCGGCGTCGATGCCGAGGCGGCCGGCGGTGTCGACGACGACGACGTCGTACTGCTTCTGCTTGGCGTACTCGATCGAGTCCCGGGCCACCTGGACCGGGTCGCCGACGCCGTTGCCCGGCTGGGGCCCGTAGAACGCGACGCCCGCGCGCTCGGCGACGACCTGCAGCTGGTTGACGGCGTTGGGGCGCTGGAGGTCGCAGGCGACCAGCAGCGGGGTGTGCTTCTGCTGCTTCAGCCAGTGGCCGAGCTTGCCGGCGAGGGTGGTCTTACCGGCACCCTGCAGACCGGCCAGCATGATCACCGTCGGGCCGTTCTTGGCGAACCGCACCCGTCGGGTCTCGCCGCCGAGGATGGCGACGAGCTCCTCGTTGACGATCTTGATGATCTGCTGCGCGGGGTTCAGCGCACCGGAGACCTCGACGCCGAGCGCGCGCTCCTTGACCTGCTTGATGAAGGCCCGGACGACCGGCAGCGCGACATCCGCCTCCAGCAGCGCGATGCGGATCTCGCGGGCCGTGGCGTCGATGTCCGCCTCGCTCAGGCGGCCCTTGCCCCGGAGGTTCTTGAACGTCGCTGCGAGGCGATCGGAAAGGGTGTCGAACACGTCGTCGCGGGTCCTCTGCGGCATCGGTCTGAGTACGGTCGTCGCCCCCAAGGGTATCCGGCCGCCCCGGGGACGGTCTCCACCCGGGTTCGACCGGATCTCGCGGGCCTCCCGAGCGGCCTCGCGAGCGGCCTCCCGAACGGGCTCAGCCCAGCGCCGCCCGGACCGCCGCCGCCACCTCCCCGGCCCGCCGGGCGCAGAGCGGACGGCCCACCTCGTCGGTCAGGTAGAAGGCGTCCACGGCCTCCGCGCCGAGCGTCGACACGTGCGCGGTCCGCACCCGCACCCCGGCGCCGTCCAGCGCCCGGCCGATCCGGTGCAGCAGCCCGGGGGCGTCGTGCGCGCGCACCTCCAGCACGGTCGCGCTCGCCGAGGCCACCGGCGGCGCCACCACGACCACCGGCGGCGGAACCGGGACGCCACGCCGGCGCGGGGCCGCCGCGTCGCGCTCGGCCAGCCGGCGGGCGACGTCCAGCGAGCCGTCCAGCGCCCGGCGCAGGTCGCTCCGCAGCCGCGCGGCCTCCGGCAGCCCGCCGAACTCCGCGGCCACCGTCCAGGAGAGCAGCAGCACCGGCCCGGCGCCGACCGGGTCCAGCTCGCGCAGGCCCGCCGAGCGGACCGCCAGCCGGTGCAGGGCCAGCACCCCGGCGACGGTGCCCAGCAGGCCCGGCCGGTCCGGGACGGCCAGCAGCAGCCGCACGCCCGCCGGCCCGGCACCGGACGCGGCCGCCCCGCCGCCGGCCGACAGCGACAGCGCCGGCCCGCCGGTCCGGGCCGCCTCCACCGCCAGCCGCTCCTGCTCCGCGGTCGGCTCGCTCTCGGCGGCGCCGGGGTACCCGCCGGGCGCCCCGGTCAGCCGGGCGGCCGCGCGGGCGGCCAGGCCGTCCACCAGCGAGGCCCGCCAGTCGCTCCACGCGGCCGGGCCGGTGGCCAGCGCGTCCGCCTCGGTCAGCGCCCGCAGCAGCTCCAGCCGCGGCACCGAGCCGACCGCCTTGGTGACGGCCTCCACGGTGGCCGGGTCGTCCGGGTCCCGCCGGGTCGCGGTGTCCACCAGGGTCAGGTGGTGGCGGACCAGCACCGCCAGGGTCTCCACCGACTCCGGCTCGAAGCCCATCCGGGCGGCCAGGCCGCGGACGGCGGTCTCCCCCGCCTCGCTGTGGTCGCCCGGCCCGCCCTTGCCGATGTCGTGCAGCAGCGCGGCGACCAGCAGCAGGTCCGGCCGGGCCACCCGGCGGGTCATCGCGGCGGCCCGCACCGCGGTCTCCACCAGGTGCCGGTCCACCGTCCAGCGGTGCACCGCGTTGCGCTGCGGGCGGCAGCGCACCCGCTCCCAGTCCGGCAGCAGCCGGGTGATCAGCCCCCGCGCCTCCAGCGCCTCCCAGACCGGCAGGCAGGCCCCGCCCGCGCCGAGCAGGGTGACCAGCTGCTCGCGCGCCTCGTCCGGCCAGGGCACCGGCAGCGGCCGGCACTCCGCCGCCAGCCGGCGCACCGTCGCGTCCGCGAGGGTGAGGCCGTTCTGCGCGGCAGCGGCCGCGGCGCGCAGCGGCAGCACCGGGTCCGCGGCCGGGCGGGCGCCCTGGGCGAGCACCGCCTCGCCGTCCTGCTCGACCACGCCCTCGGCGAGCGGCCGGCGCTCCACCGCGCCCCTGGCCACCGCGCCCGCGCCCCGTTTGACGGCGGCGGCGAACGGGAAGCGCCGGTACGGGCGGCGGCCACGGCCGGCCCGCGCGGCCAGCACCCGCTCCACCGACCGCCAGGCGACGTCGGAGGCGTAGGCGACGGTCCGGGCCGCCTCGTAGACCCCGCGCAGCAGGGCGTCCGCGTCCGGCACGCCCAGCCGCTCGGCGACCTGGTCCTGGTCCTGCAGGGCGAGCCGATCGGTGGCCCGGCCGGTCACCAGGTGCAGGGCATCGCGGACGTCCGCCAGCCGGAGCGCGGCGGCGTCCAGGCCCTCCCGGGGCGCGTCGGCCAGCCAGCTCGCGGCGATCGCGCCGAGCACGACGACGTCCCGCAGGCCGCCGCGGGCCTCCTTCAGGTCGGGCTCCAGCAGGAACGACAGCTCGCCGTGCCGCTCGGCCCGCTCCCGGCCCAGCTCGCGCAGCTCGGGCAGCCGCCGCGGAGCGCCCGCCCGCCAGTCGGCGAGGACGGCGGAGCGCAGCGCGGCGGTGAGCGCCGGGTCGCCGGCCACGTGCCGGGCGTCCAGCAGGCCGAGCTGTGCCCGCAGATCGGCGGCGGCCACCGACCGGGCCTCGGCCGGGGTGCGGACCGCGTGGTCGAGCGAGGCCCCGGAGTCCCACACCGGGTACCAGAGGCGCTCGGGCAGGGCCGGGTCCAGCCGGCCCTCGTGCAGCAGCAGGACGTCGAGGTCGCTGCGCGGGGAGAGCTCGCCGCGCCCGTAGCCGCCGACCGCGACCACGGCGACCCCGGCGGGGGCGCCGGCCGCGGCGAACAGGCCGGCCAGCCAGTCGTCGGTGAGCGCGGACAGCGCGGTGCGCCGCTCCCGGCCGCCGGGGCCGGGGGCGGCGAGCAGCCGGGCCCGGGCGGCGGCGGGGCCGTCGGGGCCGGGCCGGCGGGCGTCGGGGGCGGTGGCCATGCGGTCGGGCCCCTCAGAGGGCGTCGGGGCCGCGCTCGCCGGTGCGGACCCGGACCGCCGTCTCGACCGGCACCGCCCACACCTTGCCGTCGCCGATCTTGCCGGTCCGGGCCGCGTTGACCAGGACGTCGATCAGCGGCTCGGCGTCCTCGTCCTCGACCAGGACCTCGACCCTGACCTTGGGGACCAGGTCCACGGTGTACTCCGCACCCCGGTAGACCTCGGTGTGGCCGCGCTGGCGGCCGTAGCCGCTCGCCTCGGAGACGGTCAGGCCGTGCACGCCGAAGGCCTGCAGGGCGGCCTTCACCTCGTCCAGGCGGTAGGGCTTGATGACGGCGGTGATGAGCTTCATCGGGCGTCCACCTCGGTCTTCTCGGTGCTGGGCGCCGTCGCTGCCGGCGCGGGTGCGGGTGCGGGTGCAGAGGCCGCGGCGACCATCACCGCGGCCGGGGCGGCCGGGCGGCCGAGGCCCGAGCCCAGGGCGCTGAAGTCGTACGCGGACTCGGCGTGCTCGGCCTGGTCGATGCCGCCCAGCTCGACCTCCTCGGCGACCCGGAACCCGATCACCCGGTCGACCGCCTTGGCCAGCAGCCAGGAGAGCACGAAGGAGTAGCCGCCGACCACCGCCACGCCCATCGCCTGCTTGCCCAGCTGCTCCGGCCCGCCGCCGTAGAACAGCCCCTTGGCGCTCTGGCCGACCGTCCCGGTGGCGAACAGGCCGACCAGCAGCGAGCCGATCGCCCCGCCGACGGCGTGCACGCCGACCACGTCGAGCGAGTCGTCGAAGCCCCAGCGGTACTTGAGGCCGATCGCGGCCGCGCAGCCGGCCCCGGCGACCAGGCCGATCGCCACCGCGCCGAGCGGGGAGACCGAGCCGCAGGCCGGGGTGACGGCCACCAGGCCGGCCACCGCGCCGGAGGCGGCGCCCAGCGTGGTGAACGCGCCGTGCCGCAGCTTCTCGAAGACCAGCCAGCCGACCAGCGCGGCGCCGGTCGCGACCTGGGTGTTGAGCAGGGCCATCGCCGCCACGCCGTTGGCGGCCAGCGCCGAGCCGGCGTTGAAGCCGAACCAGCCGAACCAGAGCAGCCCGGAGCCGAGCATCACCAGCGGCAGCGAGTGCGGGCGCATCGGGTCCTTGCGGAAGCCGATCCGCCGGCCGAGCACCAGGCAGAGCGCCAGGCCCGCGACCCCGGCGTTGATGTGGACGGCCGTCCCGCCGGCGAAGTCGATCACGCCGTTGCGGTCGCCGAGCCAGCCGCCGTTGCCGCCGTCGAAGAAGAAGACCCAGTGGGCGACCGGGAAGTACACCACGGTCACCCAGAGCCCGATGAACAGGCCCCAGGCCGCGAATCTCGCACGGTCCGCGACCGCCCCGCTGATCAGCGCCGGGGTGATGACCGCGAACATCAACTGGAAGGCGGAGAACGCGGTCACCGGGATCGTCCCGGTGAGGTCGGTGAGGCCGATCCCGTGCATCCCGAGGAAGTCCAGGTTGCCGATCAGACCGGCGCCCGCGTCGGGTCCGAAGCTGAGCGAGTAGCCGTAGAGGACCCACAGCACGCTGACGATGCCCAGCGACAGGAAGCTCATCGCCAGCATGTTCAGCGTGCTCCTGGCCCGGACCATCCCCCCGTAGAAGAAGGCCAGCCCCGGGGTCATCACCATGACCAGGGCCGCACTGATGAGTACGAAGGCGGTGTCGCCCGCGCTGAAGCCGTCCGGCATCGGCTCTCCTCCTGACTGGAAGCCGATCCGCACCCGGGTCCCTGTCCCGTGCACCCGGGGCGTCGGCGTTGACCAGGAGCGTGCCGAAGGCCGGTTTCGGCCGATGCGGCCGGGTGTTTCACCTCCGTGACGAGGGCGACCGCGGGGTTACACCCGCGTGAACACGGCACCGACCGTGCCGTCGGCGGCCGGCACGGTCGGTGAGGGGTGTCGCGGTGGCGGCTCAGACCACCGAGACGTACTCGGGGATGTCCTGGACCACCCGCTCCTTGAGCCGGCTGACCGCGTCCACGCCCTTGAACCGGGAAGCGGCGGCCTCGGTGGTCTTGCGGACCCGCGAGTTGAGCCGCTCGGAGCGGACCTTGGTGGCGATGTCCACCGCCTGCTCGGCGAAGACCGCCGCCTCCTCCGGCTCGTTCTGCAGCAGGTGCACGCTGGCCATGCCGACCAGGTTGAAGGCGAACGAGCGGACGTGGTCGCCGTCCTGCCGGAAGAGGTCGACCGCGCGCTCCATCACCGGCGCCGACATCGAGGCGTACAGCTCGGAGTTGTCCGAGTGGTAGGCGAGGTCGCGGAAGGAGTGCGCGTTCTCCGCGTTCAGCTCGGCCGGTGAGAAGAACTTCAGCCAGTCCGGGTCGCCGTCGCCCTCGCGGATGTCGGTGAAGGTGTCCTCGGCCAGCCGGATCGCCCGGGCGCACCGGTTCACCTCGCCGATCGTGGCGTACGCGCGCGCCTCCATCGCGTACAGCAGGGACTGCTGGCGCGGGGTGGCGGTGTCGCGGCTGCCGTACTGGGCGAGGTGGATCAGCTCCAGCGCGTCCTCGCCCCGGTTGAGGTGGATCATCTGCCGGCTCATGTCGGTGAGGATCAGCGCGCCGAACGGGCGGTCCCCGGCCTCCTTGGCGGCGTGCAGCGCCAGCACGTAGTACTTCTGCGCGCTGGGGTGCATGCCGACGTCGTAGGACATCCAGCCGGCCAGGTGGGCCAGCTCGGCGGTCAGCCGGAACAGCCGCCGGGTGGTCTGCTCGGGGTAGGTCTCCTGGAGCAGGTCGGTGACCTCGTGGAGCTGGCCGACCACGGCCTTGCGGCGCAGCCCGCCGCCGTTCTGCGCGTCCCACTGCCGGAACATGACGGTGGTCTGCTCGAGCAGTTCCAGCTCGGGCTCGGAGAGCCGGCCGGTGAACGGCTCGCCGCCGTTGGCCGCGGTCAGGATCGGGGTGGGGGCGCCGGTCGGGCCGGGCGCCAGCCAGCGCTGCATCGGCTCGATCAGGGCGGCACCGGCGGTCAGGGCGAGCGAGGTGCCCAGGAAGCCGCGCCGGTTGAGCATCAGGTCGCTGCGCGAGTAGTCGCTGATCAGCTGGACGGTCTGCGGCGCGCTCCACGGCAGGTCGACGCCGCCGCCGACGGTGGAGACCGGCACGGCGGCGCGCAGGCCGAGGTCCTCGATGGAGACCACCGAGCCGAACCGCTCGGAGAAGAGCTCGGACATGATCTTCGGGATCGGCTCGCGCGGCTGCTCGCCGTCGAGCCAGCGCCGCACCCGTGAGGTGTCCGTGGAGACGTGGTGCGCCCCGATCTGCCGGGCCCGGCGGTTGACCTGGCGGGCCAACTCCCCCTTGGACCAGCCGCTGCGGGCGAACCACGTGGTCAGCTTCTCGTTGGGTTGCTTCTCTGCCATGGGTCCGTCCCATCCCGCCCGGGCCCCCGGGGCCCCGATCGTGACCGCCCGACGGTTGCGGGCTCTTACCAGACGTGTCGTACCGGACTGCGGCGCTGGCGCCGCGGACGAACCGTCAGTTCCCCAACTCCGGGCCCGCCATGGCCCGGAGCGGACTCCCCGACGAGGTCCGTGTGCTGAACGTAACGCCCCGCACACCGCCCCGGGGAGCGGCCCTGGCGAAACGCCACCTTTCGCCACCCCCAGGAGTGAACCGAACCGTGTCGGCAGGCGGTTCACTAGGAAGTCCCGGCGGCCCGGCATATGCGGGCTGCCAAGTCCCCGACGGCACCCGGCTTTTCAGGCGAACCGCCGCCGCCACCGGCAGATTTGGCACCCGTACCGACCGACGGTCCTCCCGCGCACCGACGATCCGGCATCACCACCGCCGACCACAAGGCGGCGCACGGGGCGCACCAGGGCAACTGGCGCACACCCTGCGCTGCGCGCCGCCACCGCACCACGCACCACACACAGAAAAAGCAACACACAGTCACCGTCCCGTAACCATCGGCAACGAGAACCTGTTGGGGGAGGCATGGACAACCTGTTCGGCGTACTTCGACTGGGGCACCTGCGGCTGGCACCGCGGGGCGCGCGCCACCGCACCCGCGCCACCGCGAGCCAGGCGGCCGCGGAGTACACCGGGCGGTGGGGCTGGACCGTCGTCGTCGGCGAGCCGGCCCGCACGGCCTCCACCCCGCACCGCTGCCACTGCGGTGCGCCGCGCTGCGCCGCCCCCGGCCTGCACCCCGTCCACGGCGCCGGACCGGCCGCCCGCCCCGGCACCGACGTCTCGGTGCTGTTCCCCACCGGCCGCGCCTTCGACGTCCTCGACGTCCCCGAGCAGGCCGGCCTGCAGGCACTGGTCCGGCTGGAGCGGATGGGCACCCAGGTCGGCCCGGTGCTCGCCGCGCCCACCGGGCGGCTGCAGTTCCTGGTCGCACCCGGCACCGCCCGCCGGCTGCCGGACCTGCTCTACCGGATGGGCTGGGACGACGCGGCGCTCGACCTCACCTGCCACGGCGAGGGCAGCTTCGTCGCCGCGCCGCCCACGGTGCTCGCCGGCCTCGGCCCGGTGCGCTGGCTGCGCCGCCCCACCCGTGACAACGCCGGCTGCCCGCCCGAGGCCCGGCTGCTGCTCGGCACCCTCGCCTACGCCTGCCACCGCGGCCGCGAGCGCACCCGCGAACCCGCCTGGATCGCCTGAGCTGTACCTTCGCCCGCTCGCCTCCGGGGCGCTCTTGTCCGGCGCCGACGGTCGGCGTTCCAACACCGCGACTTCGTCACGGCCTCCTCGCTTCTCCCTTTCGGCACCGGCGCGCCCCTTCGGCTCGGGGCGGGTGGGCCTTCGGCCCGGGGCGGACGCGGTTGGGCCCGGCGCGGCGCGGGTGGGCCGGCGGGGAACGCCGAAGGGCCCGCCCCTCGCGGGAGCGGACCCTTCACCGGTGGCACCGGGCGGTGCTCAGTCCCCGATCAGCGCGTCCACGAACGCGCCCGGCTCGAACGGCGCCAGGTCGTCGGCACCCTCGCCGAGCCCGATCAGCTTGACCGGCACGCCCAGCTCGCGCTGGACGGCCACCACGATGCCGCCCTTGGCGGTGCCGTCCAGCTTGGTCAGCACGATGCCGGTGATGTCGACCACCTCGGCGAAGACCCGGGCCTGGATCAGCCCGTTCTGGCCGGTGGTGGCGTCCAGCACCAGCAGCACCTCGTCCACCGGGCCGTGCTTCTCGACGACCCGCTTGACCTTGCCCAGCTCGTCCATCAGGCCGGTCTTGGTGTGCAGGCGCCCGGCGGTGTCCACCAGCACGGTGTCCACGCCCTCGGCGATGCCCTCCTTGACCGCGTCGAAGGCGATCGACGCCGGGTCGCCGCCCTCGGGCCCGCGCACGGTGCGCGCGCCGACCCGCTCGCCCCAGGTCTGCAGCTGGTCGGCGGCGGCGGCACGGAAGGTGTCGGCCGCGCCGAGCACCACCCTGCGGCCGTCGGCGACCAGCACCCGGGCCAGCTTGCCGGTGGTGGTGGTCTTGCCGACGCCGTTGACGCCGACGACCAGGACGACCGCGGGGCCCTCCGCGTGCTTGGTGGAGTGCACGGTGCGGTCGGCGTCCTTGCCGATCAGCTCGACGAGCTCCTCGCGCAGCAGGCCGCGCAGCTCGTCCGGGGTGCGGGTGCCGAGCACCTTGACCCGGGTGCGCAGCCGCTCGACCAGCTCCTGGGTGGGGGCCACGCCGACGTCGGCGGTCAGCAGGGTCTCCTCGATCTCCTCCCAGGTGTCCTCGTCGAGGTGCTCGCGGGAGAGCAGCGAGAGCAGGCCCTTCCCGAGCGAGTTCTGCGAACGGGAGAGCCGCGAGCGCAGCCGGACCAGACGGCCGGCGGTGGGCTCGGGGACCTCGATGGCGGGGGCTTCCTCGACCGTCTCGGGGACGGCCTCGACCTCGGCCCCGACCTCGGCCTCGGCCTCGGGGAGCTGGACCTCCTCGACGGTGCGGCGCGGTTCCTCGGTCGGTGGCGCGGCCTCTTCGCCGACGGCGGGCTCGCGCGGGGTCGGGGGCGCCGTGATGACCGGCGCCTGCGACTTCGGGGGCAGCTGCTGGCGTCGTCTGCCGGAAACGACGAGTCCGGCGATCGCTCCGACGGCGACCACCGCGATGACTACGGCAAGAATCACGTATTCCATAACGCCCTAAGTATCCGCGACACCGATCCTCCCGGACCGCAGGCGGCCGGGTGGATCACCGGCGAACCGGCCGGGGACCGGAAGTGGATCACCGGTGGGTCAGGACCGCCGCTCCTTCCGGTCCTCCCGCAGCCGCTGGCTGATCACCTGCGAGATGCCGTCGCCCTTCATGGTCACCCCGTACAGGGCGTCGGCGCACTCCATGGTCAGCTTCTGGTGGGTGATCACGATCAGCTGGGAGCTCTCCCGCAGCTCCTCCATGATCGCGACGAGTCGGCGCAGGTTGGTCTCGTCCAGCGCCGCCTCGACCTCGTCCATGACGTAGAACGGGCTGGGCCGGGCCTTGAAGATCGAGACCAGCAGCGCCACCGCGGTCAGCGAGCGCTCGCCGCCGGAGAGCAGCGACAGCCGCTTGACCTTCTTGCCCGGCGGGCGGGCCTCCACCTCGACGCCGGTGGTCAGCATGGACTCCGGGTCGGTGAGCACCAGCCGGCCCTCGCCGCCCGGGAACAGCCGCGAGAACACGCCCTCGAACTGCGCGGCGGTGTCGTGGTAGGCGGCGGTGAACAGCTCCTCGACCCGCTGGTCGACGTCCTTGACGATGTCGAGCAGGTCGCGCCGGCTGCGCTTGAGGTCGTCCAGCTGTTCGCCGAGGAAGGTGTGGCGCTCCTCCAGCGCGGCGAACTCCTCCAGCGCCAGCGGGTTGACCTTGCCCAGCTGCTGGTACGCCCGCTCGGCCGAGCGCAGCCGCTTCTCCTGCTCGGCCCGGACGTAGGGGCGCGGCTCGCCCGGCGCCTGCCCCTCCTCCGGCGTGGACGGCGGGACGAGCTGGTCCGGCCCGTACGAGGCCAGCAGTTCGGAGCCCTCGATGCCGAACTCCTCCAGCGCCCGGCTCTCCAGCTGTTCGATCCGCAGCCGCTTCTCCGCCCGCAGCACCTCGTCGCGGTGGCCGGCGTCGACCAGCTTGTCCAGCTCGTCCTTGAGTGCGCGCCCGCGCTCGCGGTGCTCCTTCAGCTCCGCCTCGCGCGCCGCCCGGGCCTGTTCGACGGCGGCCCGCTCGGCGTCCGCGCGGGCGAGCGACACCTCCAGACAGGCGAGCAGCTGCCGGGCACCGGCGGTGACGGCGCCCGCGACGGCGGCGTCGTGCTCGGCGCGCCGGCGGCGTTCGGCGGCCCGGGCGCGCGTCTCGCGCTCGGCGCGGGCGGCCCGGTCCAGCTGCTCGGCCCGGCCGGCCAGGGCGCGGACCCGCTCCTCGTGGGTGCGCACCGCGAGCCGGGCCTCCAGTTCGGTCTGCCGGGCGGCGGTGGCGGCCGCGGCCAGCCGCTGCTGTTCGGCGGCGTCCGGCTCGTCCTCCCCGTCGGCGGCCGTCTCCTCGGCGACGGCCAGCCGCTCGGCCAGTTCCTCGGCGGTGGCGAGCAGCTGGGCCAGGCCGTCCTCGGCGCGGCGGGCGGCGGCGGTCAGCCGTTCGGCCTCGCCGGCGGCGGCCCGGGACTGTCCGCCGAGCCGGCCCAGGGTTCCCGCGATCTCGGCCCGCTCGCGTTCCAGCTGCCTTCGCCGGACGGCGAGTTGCTCCAGTTCGGCGGCCGACTCCCGGCGCTGCTCGGTGAGTTCGGCCAGCCGCCGGGCCGACTCGGCGCAGCGGACGTCGAGTTCGGCGATCGCCCGGGCGGTCTCGTCCACCGCGGCCTGGGTCTCCAGCAGGCTGGGAGCGGCGCCGGAGCCGCCGTGCGCGAAGCCGGCGCCGAGCCGGTCGCCCTCGGCGGTGACGGCGCTCAGCGCGGGGTGCGCGGCGACCAGCCCGAGGGCCTGGTCGAGGGTGTCCACCACCGCGACGCCGGCCAGCCGCCGGGCGACGGCGGCCCGCAGGTCAGCCGGTCCGTCGACCAGGTCGGCCGCCCAGCGGGCGCCGGGCGGCAACTCCCCCGCCGGGCCGTCCGGTTCGGGGGCATCGGCGATCAGCAGGGCGGCCCGGCCGGCGTCCTCCTTGCGCAGCAGCCGCAGCGCCTCGGCGGCGGTGCGGGGCGAGTCGACGGCCACCGCGTCGGCGGCGGCGCCGAGCGCGGCGGCGACGGCCGACTCGTGGCCGGGGGCGATCCGCAGCAGCGCGGCGGCCGGTCCCAGCAGCCCGGTCAGCCGGTCCCCGGCGGCGAGCAGCGCGCCGCTGCCGTCCTTGCGGCGCAGGCCGAGCGCCAGCGCCTCGCGCCGGGCGGTCAGCGCGGCCCGCTCGCGCTCGGCGGCGCCGGCGGCCTCCCGCGCGGCGGTGAGCTCCTGTTCGACGGCGGCGAGGCGTTCCCGGGCGTCGTCGTGCGCGGTGTCGGCCCGCTCGCCGTCCTCGGTGTCGGCCTCGACCCGGGCCCGCAGCTCCTCGTACTCCCGCCGGGCGGCCTCGGCGCGCTGCAGCGCCTCGTCGCGGGCCTCGGCGAGCCGGCCGATCTCGGCCTCGGCGGCGGCGGCCTTGGAGCGGGCGGCGGCGGCCTGCCCCTGGAGCCGGGCCAGCCCCTCGCGGCGGTCGGCGATGGCCCGGGCGGCGTCCTTGAGCCGGCGTTCCTCGGCGGCGAGGGCGCGTTCCAGCTCCGCCTCGGCCTCGACCGTCTCGTCGAGCGCCTCCCGGGCCTGCTCCAGGGCCTCGGCCAGCGCGGCCTCCTCCTCCCGGACGCGCTCGGCCTCGCGCTCCAGCTCCTCCGGGTCCCGGCCGCGCCGCTCCTCGGCCTGCCCGCCGGCGGCGGCGTGCCGGGCCCTCGCCTCGGCCAGCCCGATGGTGCCGCGGGTGCGCTCGGCCAGCGCGGAGAGCCGGTACCAGGTCTGCCGGGCGGCCTCCAGGCCGGGGCCGAGCTGCTGGACCTGCGCCTCCAGCACCGCCTCGCGCCCGATCGCCCGGCCGAGCTCCTGCTCGACGGTGGAGCGGCGCAGCCGCAGGGCCAGCTCGTCGGCGATCTCCGCCTCGACAGCGGTGCGCAGCGCGAGCAGGTCGTCGGCGAGCAGCCGCAGACGGGCGTCGCGCAGGTCGGCCTGGATGCCGGCGGCGCGCCGGGCGATCCGGGCCTGCCGGCCGAGCGGGCCGAGCTGGCGGCGCAGCTCGGCCACCAGGTCCTGGACGCGGTTGAGGTTGACCTGCATCGCGTCCAGCTTGCGCAGCGCCTTCTCCTTGCGCTTGCGGTGCTTGAGGACGCCGGCCGCCTCCTCGATGAAGGCGCGCCGGCCCATCGGATCGGCCTGCAGGACGGAGTCGAGCCGGCCCTGGCCGACGATGACGTGCATCTCGCGGCCGATCCCGGAGTCGGAGAGCAGCTCCTGGATGTCGAGCAGGCGGCAGGTGTCGCCGTTGAGCGCGTACTCGCTGCCGCCGTTGCGGAACATCGTCCGGGTGATGGTCACCTCGGAGTACTCGATCGGCAGGGCGCCGTCGGTGTTGTCGATGGTGAGGCTGACCTCGGCGCGGCCGAGCGGGGCGCGCCCGCTGGTCCCGGCGAAGATGACGTCCTCCATCTTGCCGCCGCGCAGCGACTTGGCGCCCTGCTCGCCCATCACCCAGGAGAGCGCGTCGACGACGTTGGACTTGCCGGAGCCGTTGGGCCCGACCACGCAAGTGATACCGGGCTCGAACCTGAGGGTGGTGGCGGAGGCGAAGGACTTGAAGCCGCGCAGCGTCAGACTCTTCAGGTGCACGCGCCGGTCTCCTCACCTCGCTCGCCAGGGGCTTCAGCGGCGACTGTATCCCCCGGCGGGCGGTCCCCGGACACGACGAAGGGACGCCACACGGGGCGTCCCTTGCAAGCTGCGTCCCTTTCGGGGCGGCTCAGTGCACAGCGGCGTCGATCGAGGGGATCGGGCGGGACTCAGGTGAGAGCCGGCTCCCGCTGGTCCAGATCGATGCTATTGAGCAGCGAGTGCTCGCCGGCGACAGCGGTGAGAGCGTCGTTCACAGCCTGCATCCGAATGAGCTCGGCTTCGAGATCCTGGACGCGCTGCTGCAGCCGTCGCATCTCGGAGAGCATTCGCGGGTCGGGGCCGCCGACGTACCCGAGAAGCGCCTTTGCCATGATGAATGGTCCTCCACGCTGAGTGACCGAACCGGAACGGTACAGGTCTAGGGGGAAGGGGGACGCACGCGCGGCGCGCACCGGCAGTGCTGGCTGGGCACTACGGCACAACCACCGTGAGCTGGGCTCGCGGGGGCGTGTGCCTACCGGAATGGCGCGGTCGTGTGCGCGGGCTTCCAGCGTCTCACCAAAGACGGTACGGGTCAACACGATCACCGCACGCTACCGCGCCCCTGTCACCTGCCTGGCGGTGTCGTCACGCCGGGCGGCTACGAAGGGGGGTCCACCACATGCTCGTGGATCATCGTTCGATGCGGAGTCAACCACGAGTCTGCCCGGATGGCAACCGTACGACACCGCCGGTTGCCGATCGTTTTCCGTCGGCCCGCTCCGGACCCGGTCCGCGGGGGCGGTCAGCGGATCGCGAAGCTCTCGTAGCCGGGCCCGACCGCGGTCCAGATCTCGGTCACCCCGCTGACCCGGCCCGGCGTGTCCGGGCCCCTGAGCAGGGCGAGCAATTCCTCGCAGTCCGGGGCGAGGCCCTCGGCCACCACCTGCACCCGGCCGTCGCCGAGGTTGCTCGCGTAGCCGGTCAGGCCGATCTCCAGCGCCCGCGCCCTGGTCCACCAGCGGAAGCCGACCTGCTGGACCTTGCCGCGCACCCAGGCGGTGACCCGGACCGGCTCGTCACTGTGGGCGTCGCGACCGTGCATGCCACCGACCCTATCCGTCCCGGTGGCGGCGCGCGTCACTGGCCGGACGGCCCCTCGGCCGTCCAGCCGGGGCTGCGGATCTCGGCCCGCAGCTCCGCCGTGCGCCCGGGTTCGCCGCAGGTCCGGCAGACCCACCGCGGGTCGTACGGGTGCGGCGGGTGCCCCTCGGGCGCGTGCTCGAAGACCACCGGCGCCTCGGGCAGCACCCAGCGGTCGCCCCAGGCGAGCAGCGCCTGGGTGAGCGGCGCGAGGTCGCGGCCGGCCTCGGTCAGGTGGTACTCGTAGCGCGGCGGCCGCTCGCTGTAGGGCCGCCGCTCGACCACGCCCGCCTCCTCCAGCGCCCGCAGCCGCGCGGTGAGCCGGTCGCGGGGCGCCCCGGTGTTGCGGGCGATCCGGTCGAAGCGGTGGTTGCCGTAGAACAGCTCCCGCACCGCGAGCAGCGCCCACTTCTCCCCCACCACGTGCAGCGCGGCGGCGATCGAGCACGGCCGGCCGGGCAGGGACGGCGCGAGGGGGAGGTCGGAGGTCACGTCCGACAGCCTGCCACACCGGGTTGGGTTCTCAAACCGGTCCGCTCAGGGACGCCAGCCCGGCCAGCGCCTTGAGCCGCTCGGGCGCCACCCGCACGGCGACGGTCGAACCGTCCGCGAAGCGCAGCTCGACCCGGCGGGCGCGCGAGCGGGGGCGGCCGGCCGGGGGGCGACGCAGGCGGAACGGGCCGAGGTCGGTCAGGTGTTCGGTCACCAGCGCGCCGCGCCGCTTCAGCAGCAGGACCCGGCGGTCGGTGACGGCCAGCACCACGTAGCGGAAGGTGTCCGACGCACGCGCGAGCTCGGCCTCCCGGGCCATGGCCGCGAACCGGCCCGCGGTGCTCTCCCAGCCGCCGCGCACCGGCGGCGTGACCAGCCGCCCGCCGACCACCAGCACGGTCAGCCCGGCCAGCGCCAGCAGACCCTCGGGGTCCAGCAGGTCGAGGCCGTGATCGAGCACGAGCTCCGCGCCGGTGTCCACGTCGCGCCCGGGCCGCCGGTACCGCTTCGGCGGCCGGCGGACCAGCACGCTCAGCCGGACCTCGACCAGTCCGAGCAGTTCCTCGTCCGCCCGCAGCCACGGCCGGGCCGGGCCACTGTCCGGTGCCACTCCCCCGTCCCCCCTCCGGCGACGCCGCCGCTATCGACACACCACGGCCCCCGCCGGTCGCCCGGCGGGGGCCGTGAGCCGATCATCGCATCGGCCGGAGGGGCGGGCCAGGGTCAGAAACCGCCACCGAAGTCGCCACCGCCGCCGAAGTCCCCGCCGCCTCCGACATCGCCGCCGTCGAAGCCGCCACCGAAGTCGGAGGAGTTGAAGTCGGCGCCGGAGAAGTCGCCGCCGTCGTAGCCGGCGCCCGCGTCGACGGAGCCCGCCGCGTACGCCGGGGTCGCCATCATCGAGCCGAGCATGGTGCCGACCAGCAGCCCCGGCAGCAGGCCGCCGCCGCCGAAGCCGCCGAAGTAGCCGCCCGCCCACGGGCCGTAGGCCGGGCCGGCGTTCCAGTACGGCTGCGGGCCGTGCTCGGTCGGGACGGTCCGGATGTCCGGGTCCTGGCCGGCCGCCAGCCGGTCCGCGTCGGCCCGGCAGACCGGGACGGAGCGGGCGGCGCCGCCCGCCGGGGTCCACTCGGCGTCCAGCACCGACGGGCCGTGCCGCGGGTCGAAGAAGCACGGCGGCCGGCGCTCCGGCAGCGGGCGCTGCTCCCGCCGGGCCGCCAGGACGGCCAGCGCGAACCGGCCGTCCTCCAGCGCCTCGGTGACCGGCTTCACGTCCTCCGGTCCCCTGGCCTCGTCCATCAGCCGCTTGGCCTTCTCGTACGAGTCCAGCGCGTGCGTGTAGTCGCCGCGCTGCACGTCGTCGGCGTCCGGCGCGGACGGGGCGAAGTCGAGCCGGTCCAGCTCCTCGCCGTAGGCGGTGATGTCCTCGTCGACCACCTGGCGCAGCTGCGCCAGCTCGGCCCGGCGCTGCTCCTCCTTGCGCCGCTTGGCCCGGCGGAACAGCAGGAACACACCGGTGCCGGCGAGCGCCAGCAGGGCCAGCGGGACGACCACCGCGGCGGTGGAGACGCCGCCCTTGTCACTGTTCACCCCGTGCCCCTTGATCTGCGGGGCGGCGGTGTCGACGAAGTCGTTCAGGGTGGCGTCGATGTCGCCGGGGTGGGAGCGGAAGGAGGCACCGGCGATCCGCTCGGCGTTCGCGCTGGGCAGCGCGGCCTTGTCGGAGCGGGCCTGGAACTGGTCGCCGCGCCAGACCGCGTAGGTACCGGTGATGCCGACCTTGGTGCGCAGGTCCTCGAAGACGGTCCTGGTCCCGTACGGGTCGGCGGCCGGGACGACCGCCACGAAGATCGGCTTGTCCGCCTTGCGGATCTTCTCGGTCAGGGCATCGGCCTGGCTCTGGCCGAACCGGCCCGCCATCGCCGGGTCGACGTACACCCGGCCCTGCTTGAGCGCGGCGGCCGCGTCGTCGAGACCGCCGGCCGCCGAGGCCGTCGGCGCCAGCAGGAGCAGCAGCCCGAGCAGCGCCGACACCAGCGCCAGCGGCCCGGCGGCCCGGGAACGTCGTCGTGCAAGGGTTCTCATGTCTCGACGCTACCCCGAGCGGCCCCCTCGCCGGGCATACCGGTCGGACGCGGTCCGGCCCGGCACCCCCACCGTCCGCCGGGGTGGGCCCCCTTCTGCGGGATGATCTTCCGCCCGGCCGCCCCCGAGGCTTCCCCGGACGGGAACCCGGTCGGCGCCCCGCGCGTACCTCCCGGCAGACATCGGACCGGACCGGCCGCCCGGGCCGGGGGTCCCGGCGGTACCGCGCGACCGGGCATAGTGGTGGCGGTACCGCCACCCCGTGAGCACCTCCCGCCCCATACCTCCTGATCGGAGCTCCGCGTTGTTGATCGGCCTCGTCACCGCTGTGGCGGCCTCCGCCTGCTACGGCACCGGTTCGGTCCTGCAGGCCGTCGGCTCCCGGCGCTCCGCCCGCGAGGAGGCCGCCAAGGGCAGCGCCGCCGGCACCACCGCACACGGCGGGCCCAGCCTCGCCTCCACCGCCAAGGCCGCCGTGACCTGGGAGTTCATCCTCGGTACGGTGCTGGACTTCATCGGCTTCGGGCTCGGCGCACTGGCCGCCCGGCTGCTGCCGCTGTTCCTCTCCCAGACGATCATCAGCGCCAACCTGGTGATCACCGCGGTGCTCTCGATCAAGCTGCTCGGCATCCGGCTCAAGCAGCTGGAGTGGGCCTCGATCGGCGTGCTCTGCTCGGCACTGGTGCTGCTCGCGGTCTCCGCCGGACCGGAGGGCGGCCACCACGCCGCGATGGCCTTCCACTGGTGGCTGCTCGCGATCACCACCGTGCTGCTGGTCGGCGGCGGCCTGCTGGTGCGGCGGATGGGCGCCAACGGCGCGATCGTCGCCGGTCTGCTCTCCGGCCTCGGCTTCGGCGCGCTCGGCGTCGGCGTGCGCATCCTCAACGGCATCGAGCCGTTCGACCTCGCCCAACTGCTCTCCGACCCGGCCCTGTACGCGATCCTGGTCGGCGGCATCGGCGGCATGTACGTGCACACCGTGGCCCTGCAGATCGGCTCGGTGAACGGCGCGACCGCCGCCCTGGTGGTCGGCGAGACGGTGCTGCCGGGCGCGGCCGGCGTCCTGTGGCTCGGCGACTCCTCCAAGGCCGGGCTGGGCTGGCTCGGCGTGCTCGGCTTCCTGATCGCGGTGGTCGCGGCGGTCGGCGTCGCCTACTTCGGCCAGGACACCCACGGCGGACTGCCGGAGGCCGCGCCGGCCGAACCGGAACTCACCAAGAGCTGACGGTCCGGGGGGCGGCCCGCGCCCCGAGCGGCGAACGCTCGCCGAGCGGGCGAGCCCCCGCCCCGAGCGGCGAACGGTCGGCGAGCGGGCGAGTCACCCCCGCCCCGAGCCGAAGGGGCGCGCCGGTGCCGAAAGGGAGAAGCGAGGACGCCGTGACGAAGGAGCGGCGTTGGAGCGCCGACCGTCGGCAGCGGGTCAGAGCGCCCCGGAGGCGAGCGGGCGAGTCACCGCACACGCGGTACGCGTTGGCAGCGGGGGCAGAAGTAGCTGGAGCGGTTCATCCAGGCGGCCCGCCGCAGCGCGGTGCCACAGCGGCGGCAGGGCTCGTGCTCCCGGCCGTAGGCGTCCAGGTCGCGGGAGAAGTAGCCGCTCTCGCCGTTCACATTGACGTACAGGCTGTCGAAGCTGGTACCGCCGACGGCCAGCGCCGCCGTCATCACGTCCCGGGCGTTGGCCAGCAGCAGCAGCGCCTGCGGACGGGTCAGGGTCGCGGTCGGCCGGTCGTAGTGCAGCCGCGAGCGCCACAGCGCCTCGTCGGCGTAGATGTTGCCGACCCCGCTGATCAGCGTCTGGTCCAGCAGCGCCCGCTTGACCGTGGTGCGCCGGGCGCGCAGCGCCGCCGCGAAGGCGGCGTCGTCGAACCGGGGGTCGAGCGGGTCGCGGGCGATGTGCGCGATGGAGACCGGGGTGCCCTCCGGATCGCCGTCCTCGGCCTCCTCGACGGCCAGCCCGCCGAAGGTCCGCTGGTCGACGAAGCGCAGCTCGCGCCCGCCGTCGGTGAACCGCAGCCGCACCCGCAGGTGCGTCTCGTCCGGCACCGCCGGATCCTGGACGAGCAGTTGGCCGCTCATCCCGAGGTGGCCGATCAGCGAGAAGCCCTCGCCCGCGCCGGACAGCGGCACCCAGAGGTACTTGCCGCGGCGCTGCGCGGCGCCGAGGGTGGTGCCGGTGAGCCGGGCCGTGAAGTCCGCCGGGCCGGCCGGCTGGCGGCGCACCGCACGCGGGTGCAGCACCTCGACGCCGGCGACGGTCCGCCCGGCGACCCAGTTCGCCAGACCGCGGCGGACGACCTCGACCTCGGGAAGTTCGGGCACGGGAAAACGCCTCCAGCGGAACGGACTCGGCTCTGCAGGAGGAAGGCTACTGCGTGGTCAGGCGCCGCTCGGCAGGCGGTCGGCGTACTTCTCCTTGATCGCCCGCCAGGCGCTCTCCGCGGCCTTCTGCTCGGCTTCCTTCTTCGAGCGGCCGACGCCGCTGCCGAAGTCCTCGCCGGCCACCCGGGCCGCGGCGGTGAAGGTCTTCTCGTGGTCCGGACCGGACTCCTCGACCACGTACTCCGGCACTCCGATGCCCACCGAGGCGGTGAGCTCCTGGAGGCTGGTCTTCCAGTCCAGGCCGGCGCCCAGCTGAGAGGATTCCTCGATCAGCGGGTCGAACAGCCGGTGGACGAACTCGGTGGCGGCGTCCAGGCCGCGGTCGAGGTAGACGGCCCCGATGACCGCCTCGACCGTGTCGGCGAGGATCGACGACTTGTCGCGGCCGCCGGTGCCCTCCTCGCCCTTGCCGAGCCGGATGAACACGCCCAGTTCCAGGCCGCGGCCGACGTCGGCGAGCGCGCGCGAGTTGACCACCGCGGCGCGCAGCTTGGCGAGCGTGCCCTCCGGGACGTCCGGGTGGACGCGGTAGAGGGTGTCGGTCACCACCAGGCCCAGCACCGAGTCGCCGAGGAACTCCAGGCGCTCGTTGGTGGGCAGACCACCGTTCTCGTACGCGTACGAGCGGTGGGTCAGGGCACGTACCAGAAGGGCGCGCTCGAGCGTGTACCCGAGGCGCCCTTCCAGAACGTCGTATTCGGTCGAAGCCGGCCCGCCGGCCTTGCCACCGCCCGAAGGAGTCTTCGGAGCCGCGGTCGCCTTGCGGGAGGAGTTACCGTCCGACATCGATCCGTACACCCTGCCGATCAGACCGAGAGGACCTGGCGGCGGTTGTACGTGCCGCAGCTCGGGCACGCGATGTGCGAGAGCTTCGGCTCGTGGCAGCGGTCGCACGCCACGAGGGCCGGGGCAACGGCCTTCCAGTTGGACCGGCGGTGGCGCGTGTTGCTGCGCGACATCTTCCGCTTCGGAACAGCCACGGCTACTTCTCCTGGTTCTCGGCGAGACCCTCACGGGTACCGCTGTTCTCGATTCCGTCACCCTCGTCGCCGTGGGCGGCGGAGAGTCCCTGCAGAGCCGCCCACCGGGGGTCGGCGGCATCGTGGTGGTGCGCCGGGTCGTCACTCAGGCGCGCTCCGCACTCGGAGCACAGGCCCAGGCAGTCTTCCTGGCACACCGGCTGCAGCGGCAGTGCGAGCACCACCGCGTCACGCAGCACCGGCTGGAGGTCGAAGTAATCGCCCTCCAGGCGGTAAGTCTCTTCCTCCGAGTCCTCTTCGAGGTCCTCGGTCCCGGCGGTCCGGGCGCGATGGCGCTCGTCGGACTCCGGGTAGTAGTACAGCTCCTGGAAGTCCACGTCGAGGTCGAACTCGACGGGCTCCAGGCACCGGACGCACTCGCCCTCGACCATGGTCTCGGCGGTACCGGTGACCAGCACGCCCTCGACCACGGACTCCAGGCGGAGGTCCAGCGTGAGCTCGCTCTTCTCCGGCACGGCGATCACGTCGATGATCCCCAGGCCCTCGGGGGCCTCCACGGTCCGGGACACCTTGCGCAGCGCACCCGGACGACGGCCCAGCTCGTGCGTGTCGAACACGAGGGGGTCGCGGTGGTCGAGGCGGTTCAAGGTGTCCTGACTTCCTGGGGGTATCCGGTGCGCGGCGCTGCTCGTCGGGGGATGCGCGGGCAGACCGACGGCCCGACACGGAGAGGCCGGAGTGGTCAGACTACCCGAGTCTCCCGCCAGGCCCAACTTCGTGCCCGGGCGCTACCGTCCGCCGAGCTCCCGCAGCCGGGTCATGTCGATCATGCTGGTGTCGAAGAAGCTGGTCTCGTCCAGCCCCGCCTGGGCCTGCTGCGGCACGGGCGCGGGCGGGTCGGCGGGCTGCTGCGGGTAGCCGTAGCCGCCGCCGTACTGCTGCTGCTGCTCCGGGTAGCCCTGCGGCTGGGGCGGGTAGCCGTAGCCGGCCTGCCGGCCGTCGTCGTACCCGGGCTGCTGCTGCTGCCCCTGCTGCTGGTAGGCGTACTGGCCCCCGTACGGGTCCGCGGGCGGGCCGGCGGCCGGGTCGAAGCCGCCGCCGTACACCTCGGCGTACTGGGCGCCGCCCTGCTGCGCGGCCGCGTACTGATCCGCGCCCGGGGCCTGCCAGCCGGCCGCGGCCGGGGCCTGCTCCGGCCAGGTCTGCTGCTGCGGCACCTCCTCGCGGTACCAGGCCAGCTCGTTGCCGTCCGCGTCCGCGGCGAAGCCGGCCGCGACCGCCTCGGCGCGCTCCTTGGCGTGCTGCGCCTCGTCGGCGGCGGCCAGGTAGGCGCCGAGGTCGTCGATCGGCCGCTTGCCGGTCAGCTTGTCGCGGCCCTTGCCGACCGCCTCCAGGGTCGCGCTGAGCACGTTCTCCAGGGTGGCGAGCTTCACATCGACGTACTCGTCGACCTCGGGGCTGGGGCTGATCCGCTGCGGCTGGAACTCCTCGCCGTCGGTCTCGCCCTCGTACTCGGTCTCGAAGACGCTCGCGTCGCCGCGCAGCTTGGTGCGGCCGCGGCCGACCGCGCCGAGGGTCTTGGTGAGCACGACCTCGAAGTTGGCGAGCTTGCTGTCGACGTAGTCGTCGGCCTCGGCGCGCTTGGTCTCGATCTCGGTCCGGGCCTCGGAGAGGATCCGGTCCGCCTCGGCCTGGGCGCGGCGGACCACCTCGGTGTCGGAGATCAGCGAACCGCGCTCGCTGTGCGCGCCCTGGATGATCCGGTCGGCCTCGGCCTGGGCGTCCGCGACCACCGACTCGTGGTCGGCCATCACCGACTGGGCCTGGGCCAGCTCGGCGGGCAGGGCCGCCCGCAGGCCCTGGAGCAGTGCGATCAGCTCGGCACGGTTCACCACACAGGAGGCCGACATGGGCATCGAACGGGCGTTCTCGACGGCCGCCACGATCTCGTCGACCTTGTTCTGCACGTCCACGGGCCTTCGTCTTTCCGTGTGCCGCCGAGGTCCGGCGGAGGCAGCGCCCCGACGCGATGGACGTCACCGCAGGGCAGGAATACAGACTGTACGGCCACTGCCCGGCGAGGTCACAACGCCTGCGTACGCCCACCTTTGCCCCCCTCGGGCAAACCGTGACGAACCGGCAGAAACGGACGGCCGGTCATCCTCGGCCCGGCTACTGCTGGGCGCGCCGCTCGGCGATCCGCTCGACCAGCCGGCGGTGCACCGTCTCCGGCAGCAGGTGCGAGACGTCGCCGCCGTAGGAGGCGACCTCCTTCACCAGCGTCGAGGAGAGGAAGCTGTAGGTCGGCGAGGTCGGCACGAAGAGCGTCTCGACGCCGGTCAGGCCGTGGTTCATCTGGGCCATCTGCAGCTCGTAGTCGAAATCGCTGACCGCCCGCAGGCCCTTGATGATCGCCGGGATCTCCCGCTCCCGGCAGAAGTCCACCAGCAGGCCGAGGTGCGACTCGACCACCACGTTCCCGTACTGGGCGGTGGTCTCCTCGATCAGCGCGATCCGCTCCTCGACGCTGAACATGCCCTGCTTGTTGCGGTTGACCAGCACCGCGACGTGCAGCACGTCGTACAGCTTCGAGGCCCGCCCGATGATGTCGAGGTGACCGTTGGTGATCGGGTCGAAGGACCCGGGGCAGACGGCACGGCGCATGGTGTGTGTGCTCCCTCGTGGGTGGCGGGAATCCTGCGGGCCCGGGCCCGCTAGGGGTGGTCGCGGGTCTCGGCGGCGGCGCGACCGTACCAGAGCGTGCCCTCGCCGTAGCGGCGGGAGCGCAGCACCTCGAAGCCCTCCGGCCAGCCGAAGTCCCCGCCGCGGGTGCTGCGCTCCACGGTGACGAGTGCGTCCTCCGCGAGCCAGCCCCCGGCGAGGAGTGTGATCAGCATCTCGCGCACCTCGTCGTCGGTGACCACGTACGGCGGGTCGAGGAAGACCAGGTCGTACGGGGCCTCCGGGGCGGGCCCGGTGATCACCTTCTCCGCCCTGGCCGCCTTCACCAGCGCGCCCGGCAGGCCGATCGTCCGGACGTTCTCCTTGATCACCCGGGCCGCCTGGGCGTCCGCCTCGACCAGCAGCACGTGCTCGGCCCCGCGCGAGAGCGCCTCCAGGCCGACCGCGCCCGATCCGCCGAACAGGTCCAGCATCCGGGCGCCGTGCAGGGTGGTGCCGCGCAGCGCCTCCAGGGTGGAGAACATCGCCTCGCGGGCCTTGTCGGAGGTCGGGCGGGTGCCCCGGCCGGGCGGTACGGCCAGCCGGCGGCCGCCGGCCGCCCCGGCGATCACGCGGGTCATGGTGGTGGGAGGTCCTTTCGTCGCTGCCCGACCACGCTATACGGCCGTGGCCCCCGCCGGTCCGCCCGGCGGGGGCCACGCTCACGCACTCAGGTGATCAGCCCGCCTCGGAACCGGCCGGCTGGGCCGGGACGGCCGCGCCGAGCAGCGACGGCGAGGCGTAGCGGGACCAGGACAGGCAGCCGTCGGGCGGGCAGTACTCGGGGCGGCGCGGGTCGTGGCCGAGCTCGCGCAGCTTGGTGCGGACGGAGTCGGGCGTGCGGCCGAAGCGGGCGGCGATCCGGGCGACGGTCTCGCCCTCGTGGAAGCGCCGGACCAGCTCCTCCTCGTGCTGCGGCACCCAGGGGGCGCCGTGGCCGGGGTAGAGCTCGCGCAGCACGTCGCGGTCGGGGATGGGCTCGGAGACGTCGGCGACGATCGCCAGGGCCCGGAGCGCGCGGTTGAGCGCGATCCGCAGCGAGGCGACGTCCTCGACCGGCAGCCGCAGCTTGCCGGAGGCGAGCGGGGCCGCCGCCGCCCCCTCGCGCCAGCCGGTGAGGGTGAGGGTGACCTCGCGGTCGTCGTCGCTGGCGAGTTCGATCCGGAAGACCTTGTCGCCCAGCGGGAGCTCGTTGAGATGACGGAATGCCATGGCTAAACCCCCAAGTGTCGTGCCAGGAACGCACCTTGGGGGTGCGCCCTGAACACCTTCATTCTCTCGTGGGGGTCTGACAATCGGGCCCCGCGGGCGGGGCCGTCAGCCCTTCTCCATGTAGGCCGCACGGTCCTCGTCGAGCAGGCTCTCCAGGGCGGTGCGCAGGTCCGGGTGGGCGGCGAGGTCCGGGTCCTCGGCGACCAGCCGGGTGGCCTCGGCCCGGGCGGTGACGATGACCTCCTCGTCCTCCAGCACCGAGAGCACCTTGAGCGAGGACTTCACCCCGGACTGCGCCTGGCCGAGCACATCGCCCTCGCGGCGCTGTTCGAGGTCGATCCGGGACAGCTGGAAGCCGTCCAGGGTGCCCGCCACCGCGTCCAGCCGGGCGCGGGCGGCACTGGCCGCCGGCATGTCGGTGACCAGCAGGCAGAGCCCGGGGGCGGAGCCGCGGCCGACCCGGCCGCGCAGCTGGTGGAGCTGGGAGACGCCGAACCGGTCCGCGTCCATGATCACCATCGCGGTGGAGTTCGGCACGTTGACGCCGACCTCGATCACCGTGGTGGCGACCAGCACGTCCACCTCGCCGGCCGTGAACCGGCGCATCACCTCGTCCTTGGCCTCCGGCGCGAGGCGCCCGTGCAGGATCTCCACCCGCAGCCCGGCCAGCGGGCCCCCGGTCAGCTTCCCGGCGGTCTCCACGACCGACAGCGGGGGCCGCCGGTCGCCCTCGGCCGCCGCGCCCTCGTCCGGCGCGTCGTCGAGCAGCTCCTCCAGGTCCTCGGCGCGACGCTTCTTCCTCGCGCCCTTGGCGCCCTTCGGCTCGTCCGGGTCCTCGTCGCCGATCCGCGGGCAGACCACGTACGCCTGGTGGCCCTTGGTGACCTCCTCGCGCACCCGCTCCCAGGCGCGGGTCAGGAAGTTGGGCTTCTCGACGGCCGGCACGACATGGGTGGAGATCGGCGAGCGGCCGGCCGGCAGCTGGTCCAGGACGGAGGTCTCCAGGTCCCCGAAGACGGTCATCGCGACCGTGCGCGGGATCGGGGTGGCCGTCATCACCAGCAGGTGCGGCGGCTGCTCGCCCTTGGCGCGCAGCGCGTCCCGCTGCTCGACGCCGAAGCGGTGCTGCTCGTCGACCACCACCAGGCCGAGGTCCTGGAACTGCACCTTGTCCTCGATCAGCGCGTGGGTGCCGATCGCGATGCCGGCGTCCCCGCAGGCCATGTCGAGCAGCGCCTGGCGGCGGGCCGGCACGCCCATCGAGCCGGTGAGCAGCACCACCCGCGTCCCCAGGTCGGCCCCGCCGAGCATGCCGCCCTCGGCGAGGTCGCCCATCATCTCCACGATCGACCGGTGGTGCTGCTGGGCGAGCACCTCGGTGGGCGCCAGCAGCACCGCCTGCCCGCCGGCGTCGACCACGGCCAGCATGGCGCGCAGCGCGACCATGGTCTTGCCGGAGCCGACCTCGCCCTGGAGCAGCCGGTGCATCGGGTGGTCGCTCGCGAGGTCGGCGGCGATCTCGGCGGAGACCTTCCGCTGGCCCTCGGTGAGGGTGAACGGGAGCCGGGCGTCGAACGCGTCCAGCAGCCCGCCCGGGCGGGCCTCGCGCGGCTTGGCGGACAGCGCGGAGTCGGCGGCCCGGCGCTGGGCGAGGGCGACCTGCAGGACGAACGCCTCGTCCCAGCGCAGCCGCTCCTGGGCGCGCTCCCGGTCGGCCTGGCCCCGCGGGCGGTGGATCAGTTCGAGCGCCTCGGGCAGCGCGATCAGCCCGTGGCGCTCGCGCAGTTCGGCGGGCAGCGGCTCGCCGACGTCGGACAGGTGCTTGGTCAGCGCCGTCTCCACGCAGAGCGAGAGCTTCCAGCTGGGCATCTGGGCGCTGGCCGGGTAGACCGGGATCAGCCGTCCGGCGAACTGGGCGGCGGCGTTGTCGCCGTCCGTGTCGTCGAGCAGCTGGTAGTCGGGGGAGGCCAGTTGGCGGGTGCGGTTGAACATCCCGACCTTGCCCGCGAACAGGCCCTGCGTCCCCGGCCGCAGCTCCTTCTGCCGCCAGCCCTGGTTGAAGAAGACCAGCGAGAGCCGGCTGCGGCCGTCGGTGACCACCACCTCCAGCCGGTCGCCCTTGCGGCCGCGGAACGGGATCAGGGTGACCTTCTCGATCCGGGCCAGCACGGTGACGTGCTCGTCGATCTCCAGCTCGTCCAGGCTGGTGAGCTGGCCGCGTTCGACGTAGCGGCGCGGATAGTGGTGCAGCAGGTCCCCGACCGTGCGCAGCTTGAGGCTGTCGGCGAGCACCTTGGCGGTCCGGTCGCCGACGAGCTTGGTCAGTGGTTCATCGAGAGCGCCCATCAAGGCCCCTGTTTACACCACCGGGCCGACAATCCGGGCGCTCACTCCACGCCGATCAGCAGCGGCGCCGACTCCTGGCCGCCGTGGAAGACCACCGCGTCCACCTCGGGCCGGCTGTGCCGGGCGTGCGCGACGAGGCCCTCGGCGAGGCCCTCGGGGGCGCCCTCGCCGAGGATCAGGGTGACCAGTTCGCCGCCCCCGCCGAGCATCCGGTCCAGCACGCTCTCGCCGACCTCGGCCAGGCCGGCGCCGATCACCGCGACGTCGCCGTCGATCAGGCCGAGCACGTCGCCGGCCTGGCAGACCCCGGCCATGGTCCAGGACTCGCCCTCGGCGACGGCGAGTTCGGCGTACCGGGTGGCGCCGGCCGCCGAGGTCATGGCGACCACGTCCTCGTCGAAGCGCCGCCCGGCCTCGTGCACGGCGAGCGCGGCCAGGCCCTGGACCGGCGAGCGGGTGGGCAGCACGGCGATCCGCACGCCCTCCTCGCGCAGCTGGTCGGCGGCGGCGCCGGCGGCGGCCCGCAGTTCGGGGTCGTTGAGCAGCAGCACCACCTCGCGGGCGGCGGCCCGGCGCACGGCGGCGGTGAGTTCGGCGCTGGCCGGCGGGCGGCCGGGCTCGGCGTGCAGGACGACCGCGCCGGCCTGCTCGCAGAGTTCGGCGAGGCCCTCGCCGGAGACCACCGAGAGCACCGCGCGGACCGGCCGCTCGGGCTCGCCGCGGTCGGCGGCGGCGGCGCCGGAGCGGGCGGCGGCCTCGGCGAAGTGGGTGATCCGGATCTGGTGCGGGCGCCCGGCCTCGACCCCGGCCTCGACGGCGGCGCCCGCGTCGTCGACGTGGACGTGCACGTTCCACAGGCCGTCGCCGCCGCCGACCACCAGCGAGTCGCCGAGCGCGCCGAGCCGCGTCCGCAGCGCGGGCAGCGCCTCGTCGGGCGCGTCCAGCAGGTAGATCACCTCGAACGCGGGGTGCCCCGGACCGGGCGGCCGCACGTGCGCCGCGCAGTTCCCCGCCGGTTCGACGGCGTCCTCGTCGTTCGGCTCCGGGCGCTCCGGCCCGGTGCCGGCGCTCCTCCCCCCGGCGCTCCTTCGTCGCTTGTCGCTCGTCGCTCTCGGCGCCGGCGCGCCCTCCGGCTCGAAGTCCCGCAGCGCGACCGGCCCCATCGGCTGGTGGCCGGCCACCGCGTCGGCGAGCGCCCCGAGGACCGCGACCAGGCCGCGGCCGCCGGCGTCCACCACCCCGTTCTCGGCCAGTACGGCGAGCTGCTCGGGGGTGTGCCGCAGCGCGTCGCGGGCGGCCCGGTAGGCGGCCTCGGCGACCTGTCCGAGGCCGTCGCCGGCCCGGCCGGCCTCCCGGGCGGCGATCCGGGCGACGGTCAGCAGGGTGCCCTCGACCGGTTCGGCGACCGCCTGGTAGGCGGCGTCGGCGGCCCGCTGGAGGGCGGCCCGCAGCTGGTCGGCGCCGCCGCCCTCGGCGAGCTTCTCGGCGGCGCCGCGCAGCCACTGGGCGAGGATCACCCCGGAGTTGCCGCGGGCGCCGACCAGGGCGCCGCGGGCCATCGCGCGGGCGGTCTCGCCCAGGCCGGGCGCCGGGCCGGGGCCCGGGTCGGCGAACCGGCTCTCCACCTCGGCGGCGGCCGACTCCACGGTCAGGTACAGGTTGGTGCCGGTGTCGCCGTCCGGGACGGGGAAGACGTTGAGTGCGTCGATCTCCTCGCGGGCCTGGCCGAGCGCGCGCAGCGCCAGTTGGCACCAGCTGCGCACGGCCGGGGCGTCGAGCGTGTGCAGCACCAGGTCTCCTCCGGAGTGGGACGCCGTGATGGCCTGAGAGTGAACGGCGAGGGGTGGTACCGGCAGGTTATCGGGGGCCGGGAGACGGCGGCGGACACGGCGGCCGGAGCGATCACCCGGCCGGTCATGGTAGTTTCGTCGAACGGAAGCAAGCGTTGTATGCTCTTCCGGTTGCCTGGAACAGGTTCAGGCTCACCCCTTGGTCCGGTTCGGTTCACGTGAGTGCTCCACTGGTCTGGCGGGTTGTCTCACGTAAATGATCTGAAGTCTTGGAGTGACTCCTGTGGCTGCCAACTGCGACGTCTGCGGCAAGGGGCCGGGCTTCGGCAACAGCATCTCCCACTCGCACCGCCGTACCCCCCGTCGCTGGAACCCCAACATCCAGACGGTGCGCGCTGTGGTTGGGCGGACGCCGAAGCGGCTCAATGTCTGCACCTCGTGCATCAAGGCCGGTAAGGTCTCGCGCTGACGCGCAGACCGGTATGCCGGTCCTCCAGTGAGCCGGTTCATCCTCGGGTGAACCGGCTTTCTGTCGTTCCGGCATGCGATCGTCCTTCTGTGGGCGGGCCCTCGGGCCCGCCCACGGGCGTTTTCGCACCGCGCCTCAGCGCCAGCGCCAGGCGTGGTCGACCGGTCCGATGCCGGCGCCGAGCGCGAAGCCGCCGGCGATCGCTCCGGTGATGTACTCCTTCGCCGAGGCGACCGCCTCGGGCAGCGTCTCGCCCTTGGCCAGGCCGGCGGCGATCGCGCTGGCCAGGGTGCAGCCGGTGCCGTGGGTGTGCCGGTTGTCGTAGCGCGGCGCCCGGTACCAGTGCTCCTCGCCCGCCCCGCCGTACAGCAGGTCGGCCGCCTCGCCGGGCAGGTGTCCGCCCTTGACCAGCACCCAGCGCGGCCCGAGGTCGAGCAGCGCCTTGGCGGCGTCCACCATCTGCGCCTCGTCCTCGACCACCCGCCCGGTGAGCTGCGTCACCTCGTGCAGGTTGGGCGTGGCGAGGGTGGCGACCGGCAGCAGCTTCTCCCGGACGGTGGCGACGGCCTCGGCGGCGAGCAGCGCGTCACCGTGCTTGGAGACCCCGACCGGGTCGACCACGACCGGCGCGTCGAGGCCGGCCAGCAGCTCGGAGACCGTCTCGACCAGCTCGATCGAGGCGAGCATGCCGGTCTTCACGGCCTGGACGCCGATGTCGTCGACCACGCTGCGGAACTGGGCGCGGACGGCCTCGGCGGGCAGCTCCCAGTAGCCCTGGACGCCGAGCGAGTTCTGCGCGGTGACGGCGGTGATCACGCTCATGCCGTGGACGCCGAGGGCGAGCATCGCCTTGAGGTCGGCCTGGATGCCGGCGCCGCCGCCGGAGTCCGAGCCGGCGACCGTGAGAACGCGGGGAGGTGCGGTGGAAGACATGCGCCCAACCTACGCGGTCACAGCACGGCCTCGGACTCCGCCCAGCGGTCCTCGGGGACGGTCTTGAGCCGGGTGACCGCGTCGGCGATCGGCACCAGCCGGATGTCGCCCCGGCGCAGCGCGGTGAAGTGGCCGAACGCACCCTGGTGGACGGCCTCCACGGCGTGCCAGCCGAACCGGGTGGCGAGCACCCGGTCCCGGGCGGTGGGGGTGCCGCCGCGCTGGACGTGGCCGAGGATGACCGGGCGGGCCTCCTTGCCGAGCAGGTTCTCCAGCTCGTGGGCGAGGCGGTTGCCGATCCCGCCGAAGGTCCGGTGCCCGAAGCGGTCGACCTCGCCGTGGTCGAAGCGCATGGTCCCGGGCATCGGGGAGGCGCCCTCGGCGACGGCGATGATGGCGAACTTCTTGCCGCGGGCGAAGCGGTCCTCGACCATCCGGGCCACCGCCTCGATGTCGAACGGCCTCTCCGGGATCAGGATGCCGTGCGCGCCGCCCGCCATGCCGGCGGTGAGCGTGATCCAGCCGGTGTGGCGGCCCATCAACTCCACGACCATGACCCGCTGGTGGGACTCAGCGGTGGTCTTGAGCCGGTCGATCGCCTCGGTGGCGACGTGCACCGCGGTGTCGAAGCCGAAGGTGACGTCGGTGGCGTCGATGTCGTTGTCGATGGTCTTCGGGACGCCGACCACCGGCAGTCCGGCCTCGCTGAACATCCGGGCGGCCGTGAGGGTGCCCTCGCCGCCGATGGCGATCAGCGCGTCGATGCCGATGTCCCGGGCGAGGGTCTTGGCGTTCTCCACCGCCCACTGGATCCGCTCGCGCTGGACCCGGGCGGAGCCGAGGATCGTGCCGCCGAGGGTCAGCAGGCCGGTGACGTCGTCGTGCGAGACCGGGCGGGTGCGGCCCTCGATGAGGCCGAGGAAGCCGTCCTCGATGCCGACGATCTCGTCGCCGTGCACATCGGTGCCCCGGTGCACCACGGAACGGATCACCGCGTTCAGCCCGGGGCAGTCGCCGCCGCTGGTCAGGACTCCGATTCGCATGGTGGTGGACTCTCCCGCTCGACGTGGTTCAGACCACAGTGGTCCAGACCACCCATGCGAACGACGGGCGGCCGGGCTGTGGGCCAAGCCTACGCACTCCCCCGCCCGGAGGTCCCGCCGCGCGCTGCACCGGGAGCGTCGCGCGCCCCGCCGCGCGCCCCGGCCGGGGCGACCGCCGCCCGGCGCGGGCCGGTCGTCACTCCGCGAAGTGGTCCCAGCCGCCGACCCGGTCCCAGGCCTCGCCGTCCACCGTCACCCGGCCGCCGCGGGCCGCCCGGGCCCGGCCGACGACCTCGCCCACCACCCGCCAGCGGGCGGGCAGTTGGATCCCGCGCGGGAAGGTCGCGGCGATCGCGTGGTCCTCCCCGCCGGACAGCACCCAGACCAGCGGGTCGACCCCGACCGCCTGGCCGATGTCCGCCATCTGCGCCGGCACGTCGAGGTCGGCCGCCCGCAGGTCGATGTCCACCCCGCTCGCCCCGGCCACGTGCCCGAGGTCGGCGACCAGCCCGTCGCTCACGTCGATCATCGAGGTGGCGCCGAGCTCCGCCCCGGCCGGCCCCGCGTGGTACGGCGGCTCCGGACGGCGGTGCGCCTCGACGAAGGCCCGCGGCGAGCGGAAGCCGCGCTGCAGCACCGTCAGGCCGGCCGCCGACCAGCCGAGCCAGCCGGTGACCGCGACCACGTCGCCCACCTGGGCACCGGCGCGCGTCACCGGCGCGCGCCCCTGGAGATCCCCGAGCGCCGTGATGGCCAGCGTGATGGTGTCCCCGCGCACCACGTCGCCGCCGACCACCGCCGCGCCGGCCACCTGGCACTCGTCCCGCAGCCCGTCCATCAGCTCGGTGGCCCAGGTGGTCGGCAGGTCCGCCGGCGCGACCAGGCCGAGCAGGAGCGCGGTCGGCACCGCGCCCATCGCGGCCACGTCGGCGAGGTTCTGCGCGGCCGCCTTGCGGCCCACGTCGTACGCGGTGGACCAGTCCCGGCGGAAGTGCCGGTTCTCGATCAGCACGTCCGTGGTGGCCACCACCCGGCCGTCCGGGGCCTTCACCACGGCCGCGTCGTCGCCCGGGCCGAGGTCGACCGCGTCGGTGAGCGGTACCCGGGCGGTCAGCTCCCTGATGAGTCCGAACTCGCCGAGCTCGCCCACGGTCCCCTGCATCTGCCGTCCTCTCGGTTGCGCCCGGCCGGGCGCGTTCGTCCTGCGGCCATGCCGCCTCCGCGCGCAGCGTACGCCCTCCGACGGCGCAGGGGTCTCCCCTCCCCGGCCCGCCGGGAGGTAGCGTGGTGATCAGTCTGCCGTGAGCCCCGTTCTCCCACCCGACGCCCGAGCGGGCGATCACGGCGGTGATCCCCGTACCCAGCCGCCGGGAGGTCCCCGTGGTACAGGCCTACATCCTGATTCAGACCGAGGTCGGCAAGGCCAGCGCCGTCGCCGAGTCCATCGCCAAGATCCCCGGAGTCATCCAGGCCGAGGACGTCACCGGCCCGTACGACGTGATCGTCCGGGCCGAGGCGGACACCGTGGACGCCCTCGGCCGTCTGGTGGTCGCGAAGGTCCAGCAGGTCGAGGGCATCACCCGCACCCTCACCTGTCCCGTCGTCCATCTGTAAGACGCGCATACCATCGGCGGGTGACCCGAGAATTCCGTGCCCCCCGCTTCCTCGCGGCACTGCCGGCCCCCGTCCGGTGGCTGGCGGTGCCGACCGCGCTCGCCTGCACCGTCGTGGTGCTGATCGGCAGCTGGAGCGCGCCCGTCGAGCCGAAGATCGAGACGCCCGAGCCGCGCGGCAAGGCGGCCGAGTCCTGCCGGGCGCTCGCCGCGGCGCTGCCGCAGCAGCTGCTCGGCCACGCCCGCAAGGACCCCTCTCCGGCCTCCCCGTACGTCGCCGTCTGGGACTCCTCGCCGCGCATCGTGCTGCGCTGCGGCGTGCCGCACCCCGCCGGGCTGGTCGACGAGAAGCAGGCGGAGATCGCGCCGACGGTCAACGACGTCACCTGGTGGCCGGAGCAGCTCGCCGACGGCGGCTACCGCTTCACCGCCACCCAGCGCGCCGCCTTCGTCGAGGTGACCGTCCCCGGCGGGGCCACCGGCAACCCGCTGGACGCCGCCGCCGCGCTCTCCGACGTGGTCAGGGCCGCCATCCCCTGACGGCGCCCCGGCGCGGCGAAGGGCGGTCCCGGGGTTCCGGGACCGCCCTTCGCCGGTACGCGCCCGGTTACCGCAGACCGGTCGAGCGGCGCAGCGCCGCCTGGAGCAGCCGGTCGATCAGCTCCGGGTAGGACAGCCCGGTGGCCTCCCACATCTTCGGGTAGGCCGAGATCGGGGTGAAGCCGGGCATGGTGTTGACCTCGTTGACCATCCAGCTTCCGTCGTCCAGCAGGAAGAAGTCGACCCGGGCAAGGCCCTCGCAGCCGAGCGCCTCGAACGCGGCGATCGCCTGCCGGCGGATCTCGGCGGTCTCCTCGGCGGAGAGCTCGGCCGGGATCCGGACCTCGGAGGAGTCGATGTACTTGGCCTCGAAGTCGTAGAACTCGTAGCCGCCGCCGACCAGGATCTCGGCCGGGACGCTGGCCCGCGGGCCGTCCTCGGACTCCAGCACCGCGCACTCGATCTCGCGGCCGCCGACGCCCGCCTCGATGATCAGCTTGGGGTCGTGCCGGCGGGCCTCCTCGATCGCGGCGTCGAGGTCGGAGAGGTCCTTGACCTTGGTGATGCCCATGCTGGAACCGGCCCGGCAGGGCTTGACGAACAGCGGCAGCCCGAGCCCCGAGGCGCGCTCGCGGACGGCGGCGCGGCCCTCCTCGGTCTCCCACTCGCGCGGGCGGACCACGGTGTAGTGCCCGACGCCCAGGCCGTGCGAGGCCAGCAGGCGCTTGGTGAACTCCTTGTCCATGCCCACCGCGCTGGCCAGCACCCCGTTGCCGACGTAGGGCACGCCGGAGAGCTCCAACAGGCCCTGCAGGGTGCCGTCCTCACCCCACGGCCCGTGCAGCAGCGGGAAGACCACGTCCACCTCGCCGAGCACCTTGGGGGCGGCGCCGGGCTCGCTCCAGACCACCTCGCGGCTGCCGGGGCCGACCGGCAGCGCGACCTGGCCCTCGGTGGACTCGGCGACGTGGTCGACGTCCGGCAGCCGGCCGTCGGTGATGGCCATCCGGGCCGGCTCGTCGCTGACCAGCGCCCAGCGGCCCTCGTGGGTGATGCCGATCGGCAGCACCTCGTACTTGTCGCGGTCGATCGCCTTCAGCACGCTGCCCGCGGTCGAGACCGAGATGGCGTGCTCGGAGCTGCGGCCGCCGAACACGACGGCGACCCGCGGCTTCGTGGACGGGTTCTGGGAGGTCTGTTCGATGCTCATATCGCGACGAAGGGTACCCCGAGGCCCGCGACGGAGCGGCGACCGACCCGGGCCGCCCCCCCCGACACGCCTCAGTGCCGTTCGGGCTTGGCCGAGCGGGACATCAGCGCCTGCAGCGCCTCCTGGGTGGGCCGGCCGTTGTGGACGACGTCCACCACCGCCTCGACGATCGGCATGTCGACGCCGTTGCGCCGGGCCAGGTCGAGCACCGACTCGCAGGACTTGACGCCCTCGGCGGTCTGCCGGGTGGCCGCGATGGTCTCGGCGAGCGACATGCCCCGGCCCAGGTTGATGCCGAAGGTGTGGTTGCGGGAGAGCGGGGAGGAGCAGGTCGCCACCAGGTCGCCCATGCCCGCCAGCCCGGCGAAGGTGTAGGGGTCGGCGCCGAGCGCCGTCCCCAGCCGCGTGGTCTCGGCGAGCCCGCGGGTGATCAGCGTCGCCTTGGTGTTGTCGCCCAGCCCCATGCCGTCGGCCATGCCGACCGCCAGGCCGATCACGTTCTTGACCGCCCCGCCGAGCTCGCAGCCGATCACGTCGGTGTTGGTGTACGGCCGGAAGTACGGCGTGTGGCAGGCCGCCTGGAGCCGCTTGGCGACCGCCTCGTCGGTGCAGGCGACCACACTGGCGGCCGGCTGCCGGTTGGCGATCTCCAGGGCCAGGTTCGGTCCGCTGATCACGGCGATCCGCTCCGGGCCGATCCCGGCGACCTCGGCGACGACCTCGCTCATCCGCTTGACGGTGCCGAGTTCGATGCCCTTCATCAGGCTGACCAGGACGGTCTGCGGCTCCAGCAGCGGCGCCCAGGCGGCCAGGTTCTCGCGCAGCGTCTGCGAGGGCACCGCGAGCACCGCGAAGTCCGCCCCGGCCAGCGCCTCGGCGGGGTCGGTGGTGGCCCGGACGGAGCCGGGCAGCCGGACACCGGGCAGGTAGTCCGGGTTGGTGTGGGTGGCGTTGACGGCGTCCGCCAACGCCTGGCGGCGGCCCCAGAGGGTCACCTCGCACCCGGCGTCGCCGAGGATCATCGCGAACGCGGTGCCCCAGGAGCCGGTGCCGAACACGGCGCAGCGGGTCACTTGACGCCCTCCTCGTTCTCGTCGGTGCCCCGGGCGCGGCCCGGTCGGCGGGCCGCCGCGGCGGCCCGCTTCCGGGCGGCCTCCCGCATGTCGTACCGCTCGGCGGGCGGCTCCTCGCCGCGGATGTCGGCCAGCACGGCGGTGATCGCCGTCATGATGTCCTCGGTGGCGTCCCTGAGCACCTGGGCGGTCAGCTCCTGGCCCTGGTACCTGCTGAGGTCGACGGCCGGGCCGGCCGCCACGACCACCCGGTGCCGCGGGAAGAGGTTGAACCTGCTCCTGCCCGAACCGCCTCTGCCGTACGGCGGGATGATCTCGTGGGCGCCCCAGTGGGCGACCGGGATGACCGGCGCGCCGGTCATCAGCGCCACCCGGGCCACGCCGCTCTTGCCGGTCATCGGCCACAGGTCCGGGTCCCGGGTGAGCGTGCCCTCCGGGTAGAACTGCACGCACTGGCCCCGGTCGACGGCGTCGATGGCCGACCGGAACGCCTGCGCCGCGTCGGTCGACTCGCGGAACACCGGGATCTGGCCGGTCTTGCGGAGCATGAAGCCGATGAACGGGACCGAGAACAGCGAGGACTTGCCGAGGATCCGCGGCGGCCGCCCGCTGTTGTACTGCCAGTGCGCGTACACCACGGGGTCGATGATCGAGTTGTGGTTGACCGCGGCGATGAAGCCGCCCTCCTTCGGGAGGTGCTCCCAGCCCCGCCAGTCCGGCTTGACCAGGGCGGTCGTCACCGGTTTCACCAGCACGGCCGCGAAGCGGTACCAGAAGCCGTAGTCGGCGTTGCCGAAGCTGGCGTACGAGCGGCGGGCCACCCCAGGTCCTCCTCATCCGGGCGGCACGCTGGGGTGCCGCGGTCGATCTCGCGTCCGCGACCTCGCGGGGTACGGGCGCGGAACAGTCTCGCCCGACCGCTCACCGGCTGTCGAGCAACCCCGCCCGCCCGCCGCACGGGCGTGATCAAGCGCACGTCCGTACAGCTCGGACGGCCTGGCGAGGGCTCCGGGACCAGCGTCACAATGACGCCGATGACCCAGGACACCGTACGCCCCAGCGCGCCCACCGCGCCCGTCGCGCCCGCCGCACCCGCCGCCGGCTGGTCGTTGGTGCTGCCGCTCAAGCCGCTGGCCCGGGCCAAGTCCCGGCTGGCCCCGTTCGCCGGTCCGCACCGCCCGGACCTCGCGCTCTCGTTCGCCCTGGACACCGTCACCGCCGCGCTGGCCGCGCCCGGGGTCGGCCGGGTGCTGGTGGTCACCCGGGACGCCGCGGCCGGCGCCCGGCTGGCCGCGCTCGGCGCCCTGGTGGTCGACGACGAGCCCGGCGACGGACTCAACGAGGCCCTGGCGCACGGTGCGGCGGCCGCGCTGGTCCTCGCGCCCCGCGCGCCGTTGGCCGCGCTCTCGGCGGACCTGCCGGCGCTGCGCCCGGCCGAGCTGGGCCGGGTGCTGGGCGCGGTGCCCGCGACCGGCCGGGCCTTCCTGCCGGACGCCCCGGGGCTGGGCACCACCCTGCTGGCCTGCACCCCGGGCAGCACGCTCGCTCCCGCGTTCGGGGGCGGCTCGCGCGCCCGGCACGCGGCCGGCGGTGCCCGCGAACTGCGGCTACCCGGCGTGCAGTCGGTCCGCCGGGACGTCGACACCGGGGAGGACCTGGCCGAGGCGCTGGCGCTCGGCGTCGGCCCGCACACCCGCGCCCTGGCCGTCCGGCTCGGCTACCTGCCGCGGCCCCGCTGAGACGACGCTCGGCCCTGTCGGCGGCCCTCGCTATGCTGCTGCCATGCAGGCCACCGCGTTCACCTTCGACCCCGCCACCCGGGCCGGCTCCGTGCTGCTCGACGACGGGACCCCGGTGCCGTTCGACGCGGCCGCCTTCGACGCCGGCGGTCTGCGGCTGCTGCGCCCGGGCCAGCGGGTGCGGATCCGCACCGAGGGCACCGGCGAGGCCCGCCGGGTGGTCTTCGTGACGCTGCAGACCTTCCCGGACCCGGCCGCGGGCTGACCCCGGGAAATCCCCCGAAAAACGAGGAACCGCGGCGCCGCCCTTCCCGGAATTCCGGGGAGGGCGGCGCCGCGGCTCTCGAAGGCCGTCCGGTGAGGACGCGCGGCGACTACTTGGCGGAAGTCTTGCGCGCGGTGGTCTTGCGGGTGGCGGTCTTCTTCGCCGGCGCGGTCTTCTTGGCCGTGGCGGTCGCCTTCTTGGCGGCGGCCGTGGTCTTCTTCGCCGGGGTGGCGGCCGTCTTGGTGGCGGTCGCCTTCTTGGCGGCGGCCGCGGTCTTCTTGGTCGCGGTCGCGGTGGTCTTCTTCGCGGCGGCGGCGGTGGTGGTCTTCTTGGCCGTGGCGGTCGCCTTCTTGGCGGCGGCCGTGGTCTTCTTCGCCGGGGTGGCGGCCGTCTTGGTGGCGGTCGCCTTCTTGGCGGCGGCCTTCTTGGCCGGGGTCGCGGCGGCAGCGGCGGCGGCGGCGGTGGCGGCACGCTTGGTGGCGGCCCGCTTGGCGGCCGGGGTCGCGGCGACGCCGCTCTTGCCCGGGGTGAGGGAGCCCTTGGGCGCCTTCTTCACCGAGGGGCCTTCCTTCGGCAGCTTCTTGGCGCCGCTGACCAGGTCCTTGAAGCCCTGGCCGGGGCGGAAGCGGGGCACCGAGGTCTTCTTGACCTTGACCTTCTCACCGGTCTGCGGGTTGCGGGCGAAGCGCGCGGAGCGCTCCACCTTCTCAAAGGTGCCGAAACCGGTGACCGAAACGCGGTCACCGGCCACGACGGCGCGCACCATGGTGTCGAGCACTGCGTCGACGGCCTCTGCGGCAGCCTTGCGACCGCCCAGCTGCTCGGCCACCGCTTCGACAAGCTGAGCCTTGTTCACGTCTTCCCCTTCGGAAACGGGCGCCGGATGATTCCATCCGTTCATTTCGCACGTTAGGTATGTATCTGCGGACTTTCAATTACCAAACGCGCGAATCACCCTAGTGTCGCAATGGATTTGCGCGTCGGCGACCTCAGTCGACGGGCGGGCGCCCCTCGTCGAGGTCCTGCACAATGCGACTCAACCGCCGCGCCGCCTCCGGAAGATCGCGCTTGGCGGTCTCCGTGACGATGAGCAGTTGACGGGTGAGAGCGGTCTTTGCATCGGCAGACACGTTCAGCGCATGCACGCGGTCGTGAGCTTGCTTCAACCGCTCGGCCACAAGCGCGAAGAGCGCTGCGACTTCCGGGTCGTCCGGCCCCTCAGCAGGTGAGGTTGCGGCGTACGGCCGATCGTCAATTCGGCGTTCGGATCCCCGGCCCGTGGACTCCGGTGACGCGGGTTCGCCGCCCGCGTACGGAGGTTCATGGTGCCGGTGCATGCACTGATTGTGCCATCTACGCGCAGTTGTGCATGCTGCGGGGCCCTCTGTCGCAAAACCGAATCCCCAATCCGGGGGCGGCGGGCGGGCACAACTCCGGCCCCGGAACGCCGGATGGCCCGCCCCCCCGAGGGGGAGCGGGCCATCCGGCGGTTCGTCAGAATGCTTGTTCAGAACGGGATCTCAGGCCACCGGAAGGGTACGCGGCTTGAACGAGGGGCGACGCGTCTCGAACGCGGCGATGTCCGCCTCGTTCGACAGGGTGATGCTGATGTCGTCCAGGCCGTTGAGCAGCCGCCACCGCACGTTGTCGTCCAGTTCGAAGGGCGCGGTGACGCCCTCGGCGCGCACCTCGCGGGCCTCCAGGTCGACGGTGATCTCGATGGTCGGGTCGGCCTCGGTGAGCTCCCAGAGCCGCTCGACGGTCTCCTGCGGGAGGACCACGGTCAGCAGGCCGTTCTTCAGCGAGTTGCCGCGGAAGATGTCGGCGAAGCGCGAGGAGATCACCGCGTGGAAGCCGTAGTTCTGCAGGGCCCAGACGGCGTGCTCGCGGGAGGAGCCGGTGCCGAACTCGGGGCCGGCCACCAGGACGGTGGCGCCCCGGCGCTCGGGCCGGTTGAGGATGAACGACTCGTCCCGGCGCCAGGCCTCGAACAGGCCGCCCTCGAAACCGGAACGGGTGACCTTCTTGAGCCAGTGGGCGGGGATGATCTGGTCGGTGTCGACGTTGCTGCGGCGCAGCGGCACGGCCCGGCCGGTGTGGGTGGTGAACTTCTCCATGCTGCTCAGACCTCCACGGCGGCGTCGGCCACCAGATCGGCGGGGGCCGCCAGGCGGCCGAGGACGGCGGTCGCGGCGGCGACCTGCGGCGAGACCAGGTGGGTGCGCCCGCCCTTGCCCTGGCGGCCCTCGAAGTTGCGGTTCGAGGTGGAGGCGCAGCGCTCGCCGGGGGCGAGCTGGTCGGGGTTCATGCCCAGGCACATCGAGCAGCCCGCGTGCCGCCACTCGGCGCCGGCCGCGGTGAACACCTTGTCCAGGCCCTCCTCGACGGCCTGCAGGGCGACCCGGACGGAGCCGGGGACGACCAGCATCCGCACGCCGTCGGCGATCCGGCGCCCGCGCAGCAGGTCGGCGGCGGCGCGCAGGTCCTCGATCCGGCCGTTGGTGCAGGAGCCGACGAAGACCGCGTCCACCGCCACCTCGCGCAGCGGGGTGCCGGCCTCCAGGCCCATGTAGGCCAGGGCGTTCTCGGCGGCGATCCGCTCCTGCGGGTCGGCGAAGGAGGCCGGGTCCGGGACGGCGGAGCCGAGCGGGGCGCCCTGGCCGGGGTTGGTGCCCCAGGTCACGAACGGGGTCAGCTCGGCGGCGTCGATGAAGATCTCGTGGTCGAAGACCGCGTCCTCGTCGGTGCCCAGGGTCTTCCAGTAGGCGACCGCGGCGTCCCAGTCCTCGCCCTGCGGGGCGTGCGGGCGGCCCTCGAGGTACGCGAAGGTGGTCTCGTCGGGGGCGATCATGCCGGCCCGGGCGCCCGCCTCGATGGACATGTTGCAGATGGTCATCCGGGCCTCCATGGAGAGGCCGCGGATCGCCGAGCCGCGGTACTCCAGGACGTAGCCCTGGCCGCCGCCGGTGCCGATCCTGGCGATGATCGCCAGGATGAGGTCCTTGGCGGTGACGCCGTCCGGCAGCTCGCCCTCGACGGTGATCGCCATGGTCCGGAACGGGGCCAGCGGCAGGGTCTGGGTGGCCAGCACGTGCTCGACCTGGCTGGTGCCGATGCCGAACGCCAGCGCGCCGAAGGCGCCGTGGGTGGAGGTGTGGGAGTCGCCGCAGACCACGGTGGTGCCGGGCTGGGTGAGGCCCAGCTGCGGGCCGACCACGTGCACGACGCCCTGCTCGACGTCGCCCAGCGAGTGGATCCGGACGCCGAACTCGGCCGCGTTCTTGCGCAGGGTCTCCAACTGGACCCTGGAGACCGGGTCGGCGATCGGCTTGTCGATGTCCAGGGTCGGGGTGTTGTGGTCCTCGGTGGCGATCGTGAGATCGGTGCGGCGGACCGTGCGCCCGGCCAGCCGGAGGCCGTCGAAGGCCTGCGGGCTGGTCACCTCGTGGAGCAGGTGCAGGTCGATGAAGAGCAGGTCGGGCTCGCCCTCCGCGCGCCGCACGACGTGGTCGTCCCAGACCTTCTCTGCGAGTGTCCGTCCCATCGGATTCCCTCCAGCCGGCCGCGTTGCCGGCCTTCTCGTGTCGTCGAGGTCAAAGCTGTCGCCGCCCCGTGCGGCGCGTCGCGCGACCTGCACGCCGGATCGGTGTCCACGATGCGGACGCCTCGACGGGGCCGCATCCTGGATGTCTCCCGGGCTGCTGCATCCAGAGTGGCGCTTTTCGCCGAAGATTGAACTTGCGTCTCGCGGAATGAGACTGCAGTCTTAGCGCATGGACAACTCTAGCGGCGTCGGCGTGCTCGACAAGGCCGCTCTGGTGCTGAGCGCACTGGAGTCGGGCCCCGCCACGTTGGCGGGGCTGGTCGCCGCCACCGGTCTGGCGCGCCCCACGGCCCACAGACTCGCCGTCGCACTCGAACACCACCGCCTGGTCACCAGGGACATGCAGGGACGGTTCATCCTCGGCCCCCGCCTGTCCGAACTCTCCGCCGCGGCGGGCGAGGACCGGCTGCTCGCCACCGCGGGCCCGGTCCTGACCCACCTGCGCGACGTCACCGGCGAGAGCGCACAGCTCTACCGCCGCCAGGGCGAGATGCGGATCTGCGTAGCCGCCGCCGAGCGGCTCTCCGGCCTGCGGGACACCGTCCCGGTCGGCAGCACCCTGCCGATGAAGGCCGGCTCGGCCGCCCAGGTCCTGCTGGCCTGGGAGGAGCCCGAGCGGCTCCACCGCGGCCTCCAGGGCGCCCGTTTCACCGCCACCGCGCTCAGCGGCGTCCGGCGGCGCGGCTGGGCCCAGTCGATCGGTGAGCGCGAGCCGGGCGTGGCGTCCGTCTCCGCACCGGTCCGCGGCCCCTCCAACCGCGTCGTGGCCGCCGTCTCGGTCTCCGGCCCGATCGAGCGCCTGACCCGTCACCCGGGCCGGCTGCACGCCCAGGCCATCATCGAGGCCGCCAACCGCCTCACCGAGGCCCTGCGCCGCAGCTGACCCCCACCCCGCCCACCAGTTCCCCCCTCCCGCACCCGACTCCCCCACTCCCCCACGGACGACCGAAAAGGGCCCCGCTCGATGTCGAGCGGGGCCCTTCGGGTCGGTCCGGGAATTCCTGGTCCGGGAAAGCAAAAAAGACCCCGGGAAACCGGGGCCTTCCTCTTCTGGCTGGGGTACCAGGACTCGAACCTAGACTAAATGAACCAGAATCACTCGTGCTGCCAATTACACCATACCCCAACAAAGCAATCAGCCGATGAGCAGACCCATCGGCTTCGTGCTTCGGTACCCCCGACCGGATTCGAACCGGCGCTACTGCCGTGAGAGGGCAGCGTGCTAGGCCGCTACACAACGGGGGCTTCCTGGCGATCCCTTGCGAGATCAGTACCCCCGACCGGATTCGAACCGGCGCTACTGCCGTGAGAGGGCAGCGTGCTAGGCCGCTACACAACGGGGGCTTTCCAGGCGGTTCCTCGCGGAACCTGTACCCCCGACCGGATTCGAACCGGCGCTACTGCCGTGAGAGGGCAGCGTGCTAGGCCGCTACACAACGGGGGCTTGTTCTTGAATTGTACGGCCCAGGTGGACCGCGATACTGCGCTGGGGTACCAGGACTCGAACCTAGACTAAATGAACCAGAATCACTCGTGCTGCCAATTACACCATACCCCACCAGAGTTGAACCCCTGTCGGGGAACCGCTCGGGCTTGCGCCTCCCGCTCCGGCTCCGGCGGGGGTTTCGCTCCCTCGTCGTTGCCCTCCCGGGCGGCGCAGAAAGAACATTACCCGACGTCTGCCCCGGCTCCAAAATCGATAACCCCAGGCAGCGGGCAGGGGGCCGTCCGGTGACGTCCGGGAAGGCCGCGGGCCCGGCGCGCGACCGGGCCCGCGGGCGAGGTCAGGCCGCCGGGAGGGCCGCCAGAGCGGCGGTCAGCCGGCGCAGCGTCTCGGGGCGTCCGAGCAGCTCCATCGACTCGAACAGCGGCGGGGAGACCCGCCGGCCGGTCACCGCGACCCGCAGCGGGGTGAAGGCGAACTTCGGCTTGATGCCCAGGCCGTCCACCAGGGCCTCGCGCAGCGCGGCCTGGATCGGCTCCGGGCCGAAGTCGCCGACCGCCTCCAGTGCCCGGATGCTCGCCTCCAGCACGGGCCGGGCGTCCGCGGTGAGCACCTTGGCGGCGTCGTCCGGGTCGACGGCGAAGTCCTCGGGGGCGACGAACAGGAACCCGGCCATGCCGACGATCTCACCGAGCACCACCATCCGCTCCTGGGTGAGCGGCGCCGCCTTCGCCAGCAGCTCCAGCTGCGCGGCGGTCGGCTCGGCCGGCAGCAGGCCGGGGGCCTGCAGGTACGGCACCAGGCGGCGGACGAAGTCCTCCGGGGCCAGCCGGCGCAGGTGCTCGGCGTTGATCGCCTCGCACTTCTTCAGGTCGAAGCGGGCCGGGTTGGAGTTGACCTTGGCGATGTCGAAGGCCGCGACCAGCTCGTCCACGGTGAAGACGTCACGGTCCTCGGCGAGCGACCAGCCGAGCAGCGACAGGTAGTTGAGCAGGCCCTCGGGGATGAAGCCGCGCTCCCGGTACAGGTTGAGCGAGGCCTGCGGGTCGCGCTTGGAGAGCTTCTTGTTGCCCTCGCCCATGACGTAGGGCAGGTGGCCGAAGCGCGGGGTGCCGCCGTCCCCGACGCCGATGTCGGCGAGCGCGGCGTAGAGCGCGATCTGGCGCGGGGTCGAGGAGAGCAGGTCCTCGCCGCGCAGCACGTGGGTGATGCCCATCAGGGCGTCGTCCACCGGGTTGACCAGGGTGTAGAGCGGCGCGCCGTTGGCCCGGACGATGCCGTAGTCGGGGACGTTCGCCGGTTCGAAGGAGAGCGTGCCGCGCACCAGGTCGTCGAAGGCGATGGTGGTGTCCGGCATCCGGAAGCGCAGGATCGGCTCGCGCCGCTCCAGCCGGAACACGGCGACCTGGTCGTCCGTCAGGTCGCGGCAGTGGCCGTCGTACCCGGACGGCTTCCCGGCGGCGCGGGCCGCCTCGCGGCGGGCGTCCAGCTCCTCGGTGGAGCAGTAGCAGTGGTAGGCGTGGCCGGCCTCGTGCAGCCGGCGGGCGACGTCCGCGTAGACGTCCATCCGCTGCGACTGCCGGTACGGCGCGTGCGGGCCGCCGACCTCGGGGCCCTCGTCCCAGTCGAAGCCGAGCCACTTCATCGCGTCGAGCAGCTGCTCGTAGGACTCCTCGGAGTCGCGGGCCGCGTCGGTGTCCTCGATCCGGAAGACCAGGGTGCCGCCGTGGTGGCGGGCGAAGGCCCAGTTGAACAGGGCCGTGCGGACCAGGCCCACGTGCGGGTTGCCGGTCGGGGACGGGCAGAAGCGCACCCGTACGGCCGGCGCGTCAGCCACGCTTGACCACCTTGTTGGCGAGGGTGCCGATGCCCTCGACGGTGACCGCGACCTCGTCGCCGACGTTGATCGGGCCCACCCCGGCGGGCGTGCCGGTGAGCACCACGTCGCCGGGCAGCAGCGTCATGGCCTCGGAGATGTGCACGATCAGCTCGGCCACCGAGCGGACCATCAACGAGGTGCGGCCGGTCTGCCGGAGCTCGCCGTTCACCGTGCAGGTGATGGCGAGGTCGGACGGGTCGAGGTCGGTCTCGATCCACGGGCCGAGCGGGCAGGCGGTGTCGAAGCCCTTGGCGCGGGCCCACTGGCCCTCGCGCTGCTGGACGTCGCGCGCGGTGACGTCGTTGGCGCAGGTGTAGCCGAGGATCACCTCGGGGACCCGCTCCAGCGGCACCTCGCGGCACATCCGGCCGATCACCACGGCCAGTTCGGCCTCGTGCTGGACGTCCGAGGAGAACGGCGGGTAGGCGATGCTCTCGGTCGGGCCGATCACCGAGGTGGAGGGCTTGAAGAAGGTGAGCGGGACGTCCGGGACGGCGTTGCCCAGCTCGGCGGCGTGCGCGGCGTAGTTGCGGCCGACCGCGACGATCTTGTTGGGCAGCATCGGGCTGAGCAGCCGGACGTCCTGGAAGCGGTAGCTCTCGCCGGTCGGCTGGGGCTGGCCGAACGGGTGACCGGCCAGGGCGTGGACCACCAGCGACTCCGGCCGGGCCGGGTCCCCCTCGACCACACCGAAGGAGACGCTGCCCGCGGCAGGGCTCCCTTCCCGGACGGAAAACCTGGCAATGCGCACGGCTGGGGTACCCCTCGCTTCGACGGCCGCCCGGGGCGCGCCCGGGCGCTGGTGGGTGCCGCGCCCCCTTCGGGCCCGGCCCCGCTCGATCGCTGCCAGGCTATCGCGTGGGCCCTGACCTGGCCTGCTCCACAGCACGACAGGCGCCGTCACCGGGGTGACGGCGCCTGTTCGGGGCGATGCGGAACGCCTCAGTCCTGCGGGAGGCTCACCGCCGGGGCGACCGCCAGCTGGGTGCGGCGCGGGTTGGCGGTGGCGACCGGCAGCTCGGTCGCGTAGGTCGCCACGTGCTCGGGCTTGCGGGCGCCGGGGATCTGGCCGAAGTCCTCGACCGAGGCCAGCGTCGTCCGGCGCGGGTTCGCGGTGGAACGGCTGGTCAGCGTGGACCTGGTGGCCTTCTTCGCCTGGGACATCTCGTCAGCACCTCAAGGTCGCGGCCGGCGACCGACCGCGATCGGCTCCCGGCCTGAGTGATTCGGGGAGATTCTGGGCAGGCTGATCGGGGCCGTGCTCCGGATACAGCAAGGTTACGGATCTCTTTCCACAGTCACCGTGACCAAAGCTACACATTCATCTGTGATTTTCGCCACAAATCATGGAACATACCTCCGATATCCGGCATATCGCCGCATCGACCTTTACCGGCATATCGGAAATATCGGGCATTTCCGAAGCTCCGCCCATCCCATTGGTCTCGACCCTGCTTGGCATGCATCCGGCGAGTGTCCGAAAAAGGCGGTATTCCGGTCCGTTTGTCGCACAGTCGGTGAGATCGTGCGCGCGGTGAGTAGTGCCGTCCGATGTGCCCCGTCCGCCCTTGTTGGGATTCCCCGGCTGTGCTGGAATGCCACGGACCGTGGGTAGGGAGCAGTCCACCCCGGTGACCCGCTCTCCCGGACCGGCCGGGGTGCGGATGGAAACTCGACACCGTCCAGGCCGCGGCGACGCGGTGGGACGCCCGGTCCAGAGGTTGCGACGCCAGTGCAGGGACGTTTCAAAAGGGGTAGCGGCGCCGCGGGTGACCCGGAGTCGCATGAGCCCGCGCCAGCCCCCCAGCCGGCGGCGGCCCCCGGCAGCCCGGCCGAACCGGCACCCGATGTGATCGGCGGGCCGGAGGAGGACGGCGGGGAGCGGAAGTCGACCCGCGGCAAGCTCCGCAGCTCCCTGACCCGCCGGCGCGCCAAGGGCATGAGCCGCCTCGCCATGCGCAACTGGCGGATCCGCAGCAAGCTGATCGCCCTGCTCGCGCTCCCGGTCCTGGTCGCGCTGGTCCTCGGTGGCCTGCGCATCCAGACCTCGCTCGAAACCTCGCAGCAACTGGCCCAGATGGCCAACCTCTCGGACCTCGCCAAGAAGGCGACCGACCTCGCCAACGCCCTGCAGAACGAGCGGGACGTCAGCGCGGGCCCGATCACCGCCAAGCCCAGCGCGGCGCTGGACGACGACATCGTCGCCGCCCGCAAGGTCACCGACGACCTCAGCCGCACCTTCACCGCGTCCTCGGACAAGTTCGAGAACCTGGAGCTCTCCGGCGGCAAGGCGCTGCTCTTCCAGATCCGCAAGGACCTGAACTCGGTCTCCGACGCGCGCGGCAACCCGTACCAGAACAACCAGAACATCCAGGCGACGATCACCGCGTACGACGTGATCATCCGCGACCTGCTGTCGATCACCCAGGACATCGCGCTCGCGTCCAACAACCGCGAGCTGGTCCGCTCGACCCGCGCCCTGCAGCAGTTCTCGCTCGCCAAGAACGCCACCTCCCAGCAGCGCGCGCTGATCAGCGCCGCGCTCGCCAACCCGGGCGGCCCGGACCTCAGCCTGAGCGACGAGTCCTTCGGCATCCGCCTGCGCGCGTCCTACGACAACGCGCTCCAGGGCTTCAACAACATCTACACCTCGCACGACCTGGACAACCTGCGCGGCCAGCTGAGCTACAACTCGGTGGTCGCCGCGGCCGACCGCTACGCGCGCTCGATCCTCCAGCAGAGCGGCATCCACCAGAGCGAGGTCGTCAGCTACAAGGACTGGTACGAGCAGTCCACCGCCAAGATCGCCGCCGAGCGGCGCATCGAGTCCAAGCTCATCGAGGACCTCGACGGCAAGGCCCAGGAGCTGCAGTCCCAGGCCGACACCGAGGCCCTGATCATCGGTGCCGCCGTCGCGCTCGTGCTGCTGGTCGCCCTCGGTGGCGCCGGTCTGATCGCGCGCTCGATGGTGCGCTCGCTGACCCGTCTGCAGGCCGCGGCCGAGGACGTCGCCGAGCGGCGGCTGCCCGAGCTGGTCAAGACGCTCTCCGAGACCGACCCGCACGACGTGGACGTCACCGTCGAGCCGGTCGGCGTCGACTCCGCGGACGAGATCGGCCACGTGGCGCACGCCTTCGACATGGTGCACAGCGAGGCCGTGCGCCTCGCCGCCGAGCAGGCCCTCCTGCGCGGCAACATCAACGCGATGTTCACCAACCTCTCGCGCCGCAGCCAGGGCCTCATCCAGCGCCAGCTGTCGCTCATCTCGGAGCTGGAGAGCCGCGAGGCCGACCCGGACCAGCTGGCCAACCTCTTCAAGCTGGACCACCTCGCGACCCGCATGCGCCGCAACGGCGAAAACCTCCTCGTCCTCGCCGGTGAGGACCCGGGCCGCCGCTGGACCCGCCCCGTCCCGCTGGTCGACGTGCTCCGCGCCGCCGCCTCCGAGGTGGAGCAGTACGAGCGCATCGAGCTCGCCGCCGTGCCGTCGGCCGAGGTCGCCGGCCGCGTCGTCAACGACCTCGTCCACCTGCTCGCCGAGCTGCTGGAGAACGCCACCTCGTTCTCCAGCCCGCAGACCCGCGTCCGGGTCACCGGCCACGCGCTGCCGGACGGCCGGGTGCTCGTCGAGATCCACGACACCGGCATCGGCCTGAGCCCCGACGACCTCGCCGAGATCAACGAGCGCCTCGCCAACCCGCCGACGGTGGACGTCTCCGTCTCCCGCCGCATGGGCCTCTTCGTGGTCGGCCGCCTGTCGCTGCGCCACGGCATCCGCATCCAGCTGCGTCCCAGCGACTCCGGCGGCACCACCGCGCTGGTCATGCTCCCGGTGGACGTCACCAACTCCGCCGACCGCCGCGGCCCCGGCCGTCCCGGCGGCGGGCAGCCCAAGCAGCAGCGGGGGGCCGCCCCGACGCCGCGCCAGCAGCGCCAGGTCCCGGCCGGCCAGGGCGGCCGCACCGGCGGCCCGGCGGCGCTCGGCCAGGGTCCGGCGGGCGGTGCCCCGCAGGGCGGCCGGCCGCAGCTCGGCCAGGGCGGCCCCGGTCCGTCCGGCGGCAAGGGTGGTCCCGGTGCGGGCGGCGGCCTGCCGACCCGTCAGGTCGGCCAGTCGCTGCGCGAGAACCCGGCGGCGGAGGGCGGCCGGCCGGGTGCGCCCGGCCAGCAGGGCCCGAACCAGCAGGGCCCGAACCAGCAGGCGTCCAACCAGCAGGGCGGTCTGCCCCAGCGCACCCCGGGCCGGCCGGGCCCGCAGCAGGGCGGCCCCGGCGGTCTGCCCCGCCGCGGCCCGCAGCAGGGCGGCCAGCCGCAGGGTGCCCCGCAGCAGGGCGGCCCGGGCGGACGCCGCCCCGGCCAGGAGCGTCCGCAGGGCGACGGCGTCCCCGCCGCCCGCGGCGGCGAGCAGCCCCAGCACGGCTGGGCCGACCAGTCGGGCCGCCCGGGCGCGCCGCAGGGCGCCCGCCCCGGTGAGCGTCCGCAGGAGGGCCTGCCGCAGCGTCAGCGGCCCGGCCAGGGCCGTCCGCCGCAGGGCCAGCAGGGTCCCCAGGGCCCGCAGCAGGGCCAGGGCGGCCGTCCGCAGCGGCCCGCGCCGGGCGACCGGCAGCAGCCGCTCCAGCAGACCCAGCCGCTGCCGAAGGTCCAGCCGGCCCAGCCGCTGCCCTCGGCCGAGCCCACCCCGGAGGAGAGCACCCAGCAGTTCGCCCGCCCCCGGTTCGAGGCCAGTGACATCGACCCGCGCGACCCGCTGGGCCTCGGCCTGGTGGAGCCGGTGCTGCCGGCCGTGCCCAACCCGGTCCGTCCGGAGCAGGCCGCCCGCCCCCAGCAGCCGCAGGCCCCGCAGCAGCCGGTCCAGCAGCAGCCGCCCGTCCGGCAGGAGCCGATGGCGCTGCCCACCGGGCCGTCCGACGGCGGTGCGCCGGCCGACCAGGGCTGGCAGCGCGAGGAGGGCCGCCCGGCCCAGCGGGAGAGCCGGCCGCGCCCGTACCAGCCGCGCCGCCCCGGCACCACCGCCCCGGGCCACCCGCCGCAGGGGCCCGCCCCCCGGGCCGCCCAGGCCCAGCGGCCGCCGGTCCAGCAGCCGGCGCCGCAGGCCCAGCAGCCCCAGGACCAGCCGCAGCGGCAGGCCCAGCAGCCGCAGCCCGGTGACGCCCCGTGGCGCCCGTCCGCCAACGACGAGCGCTGGCGCCGCGCCGAGCAGGTCCGCGAACCGTCGACCAGCGGCGTCACCATGTCGGGCCTCCCCCGGCGCACCCCGCAGGCCAACCTGGTCTCCGGGACCGCCGAGGCGTCCCCGCTGACCGGTCCGCAGGTCTCCCGCGCGCCCGAGGAGGTCCGCGGCCGCCTCACCAACCTGCGCCGCGGCATCCAGCAGGGCCGCCGGGCCGGTGCCGAGCAGGCGGCCGGCCAGGCGCCGGGCGGCCAGGGGCAGGGCGACCAGGGCCAGGGCGACCAGGCCGGTTTCCACCATGGTGCCCAGCAGCCCGGGTTCGATAGCTTCGGGGGCCGGAGCGACGGCAACGCCGCAGATCATCAGGAGCGTTGAGTTGAATCAGATGAGCCAGGCCGCACAGAACCTGAACTGGCTGATCACCAATTTCGTGGACAACACCCCCGGGGTGTCGCACACGGTGGTGGTCTCCGCGGACGGCCTCCTGCTGTGCATGTCCGAGGGTTTCCCCCGCGACCGCGCCGACCAGCTCGCCGCCGTCGCCTCCGGCCTCACCTCCCTCACCACCGGCGCCAGCCGGATCTTCGAGGGCGGCGAGGTCAACCAGACCGTCGTCGAGATGGAGCGCGGCTTCCTCTTCCTCATGGCCATCAGCGACGGCTCCGCGCTCGCCGTCCTGGCCTCCCCCGACTCCGACATCGGCCTCGTCGGATACGAGATGGCGCTGCTCGTCGACCGCGCCGGCGCCGTCCTCACCCCCGCACTGCGCGCAGAACTCCAGGGCAGTCTCCTGCACTGAGTGCACCCGGGCGGCACTTCCACCCGTCCCACCTCTCCGCCGGGTCCGACCCGACCGGACCCGGCGTTCCACCCTCAGCTACCCTCAGGCAGCTGATCTCGCCTCAGCTGGCATCGCCCCAGCTGGAACCGGCTGCCCCAGGCTGCAGCACAAGGAGGACCCATGACCCCGCCTTCGACACCCGCCGGCTCGTACGGCGGCGGGTACGGCAGCGGCTACGGCGGGCAGCAGTCCGACGGCTACGAGCAGCAGCCGCTGGTCCGCCCCTACGCGATGACCGGAGGCCGCACCCGGCCCCGGTACCAGCTCGCGATCGAGGCGCTGATCTCGACCACCGGCTCCGCCGAGCGGACCGGTGGCCTGCTGCCCGAGCACGCCCGGATCGTGAGCCTCTGCCGGGAGGTCAAGTCCATCGCGGAGATCTCCGCTCTGGCCGGTGTCCCGCTCGGTGTCGCCCGTATCCTCGTGGCCGACCTGGCGGAGGCCGGTCTCGTCGCCATCCACCAGCCCGCCGCCGCGGGCGAGTCGGGCGGAACGCCCGACGTCACGCTGCTCGAAAGGGTCCTCAGTGGACTTCGCAAGCTCTAACGCGGCCGCCCCCACCCGCGCCACCACCTCCGCGAAGATCGTCGTCGCGGGCGGCTTCGGCGTCGGCAAGACCACGCTCGTCGGCGCCGTCTCCGAGATCAACCCCCTGCGCACCGAAGCCGTCATGACCTCCGCATCCGCCGGCATCGACGACCTCAGCCACGTCTCCGGCAAGACGACCACCACCGTCGCCATGGACTTCGGCCGCATCACCCTCGACGAAGACCTCATCCTCTACCTGTTCGGCACCCCCGGACAGGACCGCTTCTGGTTCATGTGGGACGACCTCGTCCGCGGCGCCATCGGCGCCGTCGTCCTCGTCGACACCCGCCGCCTCGCCGACTGCTTCCCCGCCCTCGACTACTTCGAGAACAGCGGACTCCCCTTCGTCGTCGCCCTCAACGGCTTCGACGGACACCAGCCCCACACCCCCGACGAAGTCCGCGAAGCCCTCCAACTCAGCAGCGACACCCCCGTCATCACCCTCGACGCCCGCCGCCGCGACAGCGCCAAGAGCGCCCTCATCACCCTCGTCGAACACGCCCTCCTCGCCCGGCTCCGCTGAGCGGAACCCGAGGTCGGCGGCCCCGGCACCCCGTCGGCGTGACGGGGCGCCGGGGCACGTTCGCTTGCGCAGAGGTGTCGTCCGGTCGCCTCGCGCAAGACCCCCGCATAAGCAGCGGATAACAGTTCGGTAGGCATTTCGTGATCAACAATGACTGTTTGTAGCGAATCGGCATCACTCAGCGCCAGAAGACCACAGTTTTGCTCCAACATGTGGGCTAATGTCCTGAATTGCACTGCGCGCCTCGCCCACCAGCAGCTGTTTGTCCCCCATCCCTGCACGTGCTGAAATTCCAGCTACCCCTGGATCCCGCACGGTTGCCGCTCCCCGGAGCCGGCGGCCCCCGGGGGTAGCGCTGGATTGATCCATGGCCGACTGTCGGCCGAGAGGTAGTTGTCGAGTGAGGCGTAAGCAGCAGGTCGCCCCGCAGCGGCGCTCCGAGCCCCGCCAGAGCGAGCCGAACGGCACCGCGCCGGAACCGGGCGGGTTCTCGGCGTTCACGCCGGTCGAGGAACGGCCGCAGGGCGCCCCGGCCCCGCAGCAGGCCGACCCCGGCAAGGACCGCGCCTCCGGCCCGGGCACCACCCCCGGCTCAGGCTCCGGCTCAGGCTCCGACGACACCGGTCCCAAGGGCAGCCGGTACGACTTCGTACGCCCGCGGAACTGGCGCGTGCCGGCCCGTCTGATCGCGATCCTGCTGATCCCGGTCGTCATCGCCCTCGTCTTCGGCGGCCTGCGCGTCAACACCTCGATCGACGGCTTCATCAAGGCCGACCGTGCCCAGCGCACCGCCACCCTCGCCAAGGCCGCCACCGAGCTCGCCGAGGCGCTGGAGAGCGAACGCGACAAGACGCTCATACCCCTGATCACCAAGCAGGACCCGAACAACGACGTCACCAAGGCGCGCTCGACCACCGACGCCGCCCTCAAGGCGTACAACGCGGCCTACGAGGCGAGCGACAAGTCCGGCGAGCTCCCCCGGCGCCACGAGGCCTTCCAGCAGGTGGTCGTCCACCTGCCGCAGCTGCGGGCCGGCGCCTACGCCGACAACCTCTTCGCCTCGGCGACCGTCAGCGCCTACTCGGTGATGTTCGCGCCGCTGCTGTCCTACGACAACTCGGTCGGCCTCGGCTCGTCCAACCTCACCAGCAAGGGCCGCTCGATCTACGCGATGTCGCTGGCCAAGGCCTCCGCCTCGACCCAGCGCGCCCTCATGCTGCAGCTGCTGGTCGGCATCTCCGCCCAGAAGACCACCCGGTACGAGAACGTCGACCTCATCCAGCAGCTGCTGGTCGCCCAGCGCCTGGAGCAGACCGCGCTCACGGAGTTCAACACCGGCAGCGCCCCCGAGGACGCCCAGAAGTACGCCGACGCCCAGGTCGCCCAGGCCAACGCCGACCAGCGCGCCGCCTACCGCATGCCCAACGGCAGCGTCCCGACCATGCAGGGCCTGCTGAACCTCGGCACCGCCTACACCCAGGCCGCCGCCAACGGCCAGTCCCAGGGCAAGGAGGTCGCCGACAAGGCCTACAAGGAGGCCAAGGACTCCGGCCTGACCCCGGAGAACTGGAACCAGGCCGCCAACACCCACACCTCCAGCCTCCGCGCCACCGAGGTCGCGCTGCTGGACGACGTGCTCCTGGACGCCGCCGAGCTGCGCGACAACGCCCGCTTCGACGCCATCCTCAACGCGCTGATCGTGCTCACCGCGCTGATCCTCGCCGGTGTCCTCACCGGCTACGTGGCCCGCTCGATGATTCTCGGCATGCGCACCCTGCGCAACGCCGCCCTGGACATCGCCGACCACCGCCTGCCCGAGCTGGTCGAGCGGCTCTCCAAGACCGACCCGGACCGGGTGGACACCAACGTCACCCCGATCCCGCTGCACGGCAGGGACGAGATCGGCGAGGTCGCCCGGGCCTTCGACCAGGTCCACCGGCAGGCGGTCGCGCTCGCCGCCGAGCAGGCCCTGCTGCGAGGCAACGTCAACGCGATCTTCACCAACCTGTCGCGCCGCAGCCAGAGCCTCATCCAGCGCCAGCTGGCGCTGATCACCGACCTCGAGAACAACGAGGCCGACCCGGACCAGCTGGAGAACCTCTTCAAGCTGGACCACCTCGCGACCCGTATGCGCCGCAACGGTGAGAACCTGCTCGTCCTCGCGGGCGAGGAGGCCGGCCGCCGCTGGAACACCCCGGTCCCGCTGGTCGACGTGCTCCGCGCCGCCGCGTCCGAGGTGGAGCAGTACGAGCGCGTCGAGCTCTCCGGCATCCCCGAGGCCGAGGTCGTCGGCGCCGCCGTGACCGACCTCGTCCACCTGCTCGCCGAGCTGCTGGAGAACGCCACCACGTTCTCCAGCCCGCAGACCCGGGTGCTGGTCAACGCGACCCGCCTGCCGGACGGCCGGGTGCTCGTCGAGATCCACGACAAGGGCATCGGCCTCACCGCCGAGGACTTCGCGGAGATCAACGAGAAGCTGGCCGAGCCGCCCACGGTCGACGCCACCATCTCCCGCCGCATGGGCCTCTTCGTGGTCGGCCGGCTCTCCCAGCGGCACGACATCCGCGTCCAGCTCCGCCCGTCCGGCGAGTCGGCCGGGACCACCTCGCTGGTCATGCTGCCGCCGTTCCTGACCCAGATGGCCGCGGCGCCGGAGCCCGAGGAGCAGTTCACCGTCTCCCGGATCTTCGCCGAGCAGGAGCCGTCCGCCGAGTGGGCGCTCGACGGGGACCCGGCCCGCAGCGCCGCCGAACTCGGCTTCGACGACCACCTCACCGGCATCGGCAACGCCGGCCCCACCGGCTTCAGCCCGGCCCTGGAGGCCGTCCAGCGCTCGCAGCGCCTGGACCAGGTCCGCCGCGCCGCGCTGGAGCCCGGACCGCACGACGCCCAGCCGCCGGTGGTGGACGCCGAGGTCGAGGACGACTACCCCGCCTACGGCCGCCGCAACGACGAGTCCTACGGCCAGGACGAGCAGTACCCGCAGCAGGGCTACGAGCAGTCCGGCTACGCCGACGACCAGTACGGCTACCAGGACGACTACGGCCAGGGCGCCGGCTACGACGCCGAGGGCTACCAGCAGGACGGCTACGGCCAGTACCCGCAGCAGGGCTACGACGCGTACGGCCGGCCGGACGAGTACGGCCAGGAGGCCGGCTACGACCGGTCCGGCTACGCCGACGACCAGTACGGCCGGCGGACCGAGGAGGCCCCGGCGGGCCACCCGTACGCCCCCGAGCAGCCGGCCCTCCCGGCCGCCGACACCGCCCCCACCACCCTGCCGTCCGGGCTGCCGCAGCGCCGCCCGGGCCAGCAGCTGGCCGGCGGCGGCTTCCCGGCCGGCCCGCAGGACGACAACGGCGGCGGGGACGGCCCGAACTGGTTCACCGGCGCCAAGGACACCTCGGCCGCCCCGGCCGAACCCCGCGGCCACGACGTGTCCGCCCTCGGCGGCTACGGGCCCACCGGCCCGACGGCCGCCGGCAACGCGGCCTGGCAGTCGCCCAACGACGGCGACTGGCAGCGGGCCGAGAAGCTCCGCGAGCCCTCCTCCAGCGGCACCACCCAGGCCGGCCTGCCCCGGCGCGTGCCGAAGCAGAACCTGGTGCCGGGCAACGCCCAGCCCACCACGCAGGACGGCCCGCAGGTCTCCCGCGCGCCCGAGGAGGTCCGCGGCCGTCTCACCAACCTGCGCCGCGGCGTCGAGCAGGGCCGCAGTGCCGGTACCACCGGAAGCTTCCGGATCGACCCCGATCAGGTAGACCCGTCCGGCAACGGACAGCAGAATCGCAGCACCGATCTCTTCGGCGGCTCGAACCACCAGGAGCGTTGAGTTGAGTCAGATGAGCCAGGCCGCACAGAACCTGAACTGGCTGATCACCAATTTCGTGGACAACACCCCCGGGGTGTCGCACACGGTGGTGGTCTCCGCGGACGGCCTCCTGCTGTGCATGTCCGAGGGTTTCCCCCGCGACCGCGCCGACCAGCTCGCCGCCGTCGCCTCCGGCCTCACCTCCCTCACCACCGGCGCCAGCCGGATCTTCGAGGGCGGCGAGGTCAACCAGACCGTCGTCGAGATGGAGCGCGGCTTCCTCTTCCTCATGGCCATCAGCGACGGCTCCGCGCTCGCCGTCCTGGCCTCCCCCGACTCCGACATCGGCCTCGTCGGATACGAGATGGCGCTGCTCGTCGACCGCGCCGGCGCCGTCCTCACCCCCGCACTGCGCGCAGAACTCCAGGGCAGTCTCCTGCACTGACGGTCCGTCGGATACCGTCCAGGTATTCGAAGCACCTCCGCGTTCGTCCCGGGCCCGCTTCGGCGGGCTCGGGTTCGGACGTTGTACGGCCTTCGCACCACCGGCTCCGGACCCGTGCCCGAGCTCGCACCGCACCGCCGCACCCTGTGAGGAGAGGAACCGTGACACCGCCCGACGACCGCAGCGGCCAGTACGGCGTTCCGTACCCTGGCACGGGCCATGACGCCTTCGGAGCACCCGGCGTCGTCGGCCACGGTCAGCAGTACGGCCAGCCGCTCCACGGCCAGCACGGCCAGCACTACGGCGGGCCGTCGTACGGCCAACCGTACGCGCCGGGGCAGTACGACCAGTACGCCCAGCCCCGGCCCTCGTACGACGCGCCTCCGCCCGGTTACCCGGACGGGACCGTGGGACAGTACCCCGGCCGCGGCCCGGCCGTCGGGCAGCCGGCCGCAGGTCATCAGGCCGCCGGGCCCGGCCGCTACGCCCCGGCCCAGGGCCCCGCCGGCGACGACTTCGAGGACGAGCTGGACTCCGGCCCGCTGATCCGCCCGTTCGCGATGACCGGCGGACGGACCCGGCCCCGGTACGAGCTGGCCCTGGAGGCGCTCGTCTCCGCCGATGTGGACCCGCAGCGCCTGGCCACCCTGCTCCCCGAGCACCAGCGGATCTGCACCCTCTGCACCGAAGTCAAGTCCGTGGCCGAGGTGTCGGCGCTGCTCTCCCTTCCCCTGGGAGTGGCCCGCATCCTCGTGGCCGACCTGGCCGAGGCCGGCCTGGTCGCCATCCACCAGCCCGCATCCGGCGGCGAATCCGGAACCCAGCCCGACGTCACGCTGCTCGAAAGGGTCCTCAGTGGACTTCGCAAGCTCTAACGCGGCCGCCCCCACCCGCGCCACCACCTCCGCGAAGATCGTCGTCGCGGGCGGCTTCGGCGTCGGCAAGACCACGCTCGTCGGCGCCGTCTCCGAGATCAACCCCCTGCGCACCGAAGCCGTCATGACCTCCGCATCCGCCGGCATCGACGACCTCAGCCACGTCTCCGGCAAGACGACCACCACCGTCGCCATGGACTTCGGCCGCATCACCCTCGACGAAGACCTCATCCTCTACCTGTTCGGCACCCCCGGACAGGACCGCTTCTGGTTCATGTGGGACGACCTCGTCCGCGGCGCCATCGGCGCCGTCGTCCTCGTCGACACCCGCCGCCTCGCCGACTGCTTCCCCGCCCTCGACTACTTCGAGAACAGCGGACTCCCCTTCGTCGTCGCCCTCAACGGCTTCGACGGACACCAGCCCCACACCCCCGACGAAGTCCGCGAAGCCCTCCAACTCAGCAGCGACACCCCCGTCATCACCCTCGACGCCCGCCGCCGCGACAGCGCCAAGAGCGCCCTCATCACCCTCGTCGAACACGCCCTCCTCGCCCGGCTGCGGTGAACCGGGGGCGCTGCCCGACGACGCACCACCCGACGACGAACGGCCGCACGGCGCGGCCCGCGGACCCTCCGGTCCATGGGCCGCGCCGTCGTGACCCGTCGTCCGCGGCGCGCTAGGCGGCGTCCGGCTCCAGGCCGGCCCGCAGCAGGCCGTGGGTGTAGGCGTCCTCCAGCGCCAGCCAGGAGGCGGCCACCACGTTGTCGGCCACCCCGACCGTGGACCAGGTGGCGGTGCCGTCGGAGGTGTCGATCAGCACCCGGGTCTTGGAGCCGGTGCCGTGCTGGCCCTCCAGGATGCGGACCTTGTAGTCCACCAGCTCCAGCTTGGCCAGCTGCGGGTAGATCCGCTCCAGCGCGGTGCGCAGCGCCCGGTCCAGCGCGTCGACCGGACCGTTGCCCTCACCGGTGGCGATCATCCGCTCGCCCTTGGCCCAGAGCTTGACGGTCGCCTCGTTGCCGGTGGTGCCGCCCGGGCCCTGCTCGCTGATCGTGCGCCAGGACTCCAGGGCGAAGTAGCGCTCGCGCCGGCCGCGCACCTCGTCGCGGAGCAGCAGTTCGAAGGAGGCGTCGGCGGACTCGTAGGTGTAGCCGAGGTTCTCCTGCTCCTTGACCTTGGCGACCACCCGGCCGGCGAGGTCCCGGTCGGTGGAGAGGTCGTAGCCGAGCTCCTTGCCTTTGAGCTCGACGGAGGCGCGGCCGGCCATGTCGGAGACCAGCATCCGCATGGTGTTGCCGACCGTCTCCGGGTCGATGTGCTGGTAGAGGTCCGGGTCGACCTTGATCGCCGAAGCGTGCAGGCCGGCTTTGTGGGCGAAGGCGGAGAAGCCGACGTAGGGCTGGTGGGTGGACGGGGTGAGGTTGACCAGCTCGGCGATCGCGTGCGAGATCCGGGTCATCTCGGCCAGGCTGCCGGGCGGCAGCACCCGCCGGTCGTACTTGAGCTCCAGCGCGCCGACCACCGGGAAGAGGTTGGCGTTGCCGACCCGCTCGCCGTAGCCGTTGGCGGTGCACTGGACGTGGGTGGCGCCGGCGTCGACCGCGGCCAGGGTGTTGGCGACGGCGCAGCCGGTGTCGTCCTGGGCGTGGATGCCGAGCCGGGCGCCCGTCTGCGCGAGGACGTCGGCGACGATCTCGCGCACACCGGAGGGCAGCATCCCGCCGTTGGTGTCGCAGAGCACCACCACGTCGGCACCGGCCTCGTGGGCGGCGCGGACCACGGCGAGCGCGTACTCCCGGTCGGCCCGGTAGCCGTCGAAGAAGTGCTCGCAGTCGATGAAGACCCGGCGGCCCTGGGCGCGCAGGTACGCGACGCTGTCGCGGACCATCTCCAGGTTCTCGTCGAGGGTGGTGCGCAGCGCCAGTTCGACGTGCCGGTCGTGGGACTTGGCGACCAGGGTGATCACGGGCGCGCCGGAGTTCACCAGCGCGGCCAGCTGCGGGTCGTCGGCGGCACGGCCGCCGGCCCGGCGGGTGGCACCGAAGGCGACCAGCTGAGCGTGCCGGAGGTCCAGCTCCTCGGCCGCGCGGGCGAAGAACTCGGTGTCCCGGGGGTTGGCGCCGGGCCAGCCGCCCTCGATGAAGCCGACGCCGAACTCGTCCAGATACCGGGCGATGGCCAGCTTGTCGGCCACCGTGAGGTTGATGCCCTCGCGCTGGGCGCCGTCGCGCAGGGTGGTGTCGAAGACGTGGAACGCGTCGTCGGGGAGGTTGGTCGCCTGGGTCATGACCCTGGGTTCTCCGTTCCGGGAGGTCGGTTGCTGCTCTGCCGGTTCTGATCCGGCTCCACTGTCCAGCATCCCGCGCGCACCCGGTGTCCCTCGGCCCCTTGTGGGGGCTCCGGCCGGTCCGGGGTAAACAAAAAGACCCCTCGCGGGTGCGAGAGGTCTGCGCGCGGGTCTGGACGCTGGTGGTCGCCCCGCATCGGGTGGTGCGGTGGCGGTCACTGCGGACCGGCGCGCCTGCTGCTAATCATCAGCGACAGCGAGGACACGCTCGCAGTCTAGGCACATCATCCGTACCGTGGCCCGCCCGTCTCGCCATCCGGGACGGACGGGCGGGGCCGCGACGGCGGTGTCAGACGATCCTGTGCAGCCAGCCGTGGGTGTCGGGGGCCTGGCCGCCCTGGATGGCGAGCAGGGCGCGGCGCAGCTCCATGGTGACCGGGCCGGGCTCGCCGGCGCCGACGCTCCAGTCGCCGCCGTTGGACTTCACCGAGCCGACCGGGGTGATCACGGCGGCGGTGCCGCAGGCGAAGACCTCGGTGAGGGTGCCGTCGGCGTTGCCCTGCTTCCACTCGTCGGTGGAGATCCGGCGCTCCTCCACGGCGTAGCCGAGGTCGGTGGCGAGCTGCAGCAGCGAGTCGCGGGTGATGCCGGGCAGCAGGGCGCCGGACAGCTCGGGGGTGACGATCCGGGCGTCCTCGCCCTCACCGAAGACGAAGTACAGGTTCATGCCGCCCATCTCCTCGATCCACCGGTGCTCGGCGGCGTCGAGCCAGACCACCTGGTCGCAGCCCTTGGCGGCGGCCTCGGCCTGGGCGACCAGGGAGGCGGCGTAGTTGCCGGCGCACTTGGCGGCACCGGTGCCGCCGGGCGCGGCGCGGACGTAGTCCTCGGAGAGCCAGACCGAGACCGGCTTGACGCCGCCGGGGAAGTAGGCGCCGGCCGGCGAGGCGATGATCATGAAGAGGTAGGAGTTGGCCGGGCGGACACCCAGGCCGACCTCGGTGGCGAACATGAACGGGCGCAGGTAGAGGCTCTGCTCCGGCTCGTTCGGGACCCAGGCCTGCTCCTGCTGGACGAGCAGCTCGACCGCCTCGACGAAGGCCTCGACCGGCAGCTCGGGCATGGCCAGCCGGCGGGCGGAGGCCTGGAAGCGGGCGGCGTTGGCCTCCGGGCGGAAGGTCGCGATCGAGCCGTCGGCCTGGCGGTAGGCCTTGAGGCCCTCGAAGATCGCCTGGCCGTAGTGGAGGGTCATGTTGGCCGGGTCCATCTCGATCGGCGCGTAGGGCGCCAGCCGGGCGTCGTGCCAGCCCACGCCCTCGGTCCAGCGGATGGTGACCATGTGGTCGGTGAAGACGCGCCCGAAGCCCGGGTTGGCCAGCCGGGCCTCGCGCTCCGCCGGGGAGAGCGGGTGCGCGGAGGGCTTGAGGTCGAACGTGATGGGCGCCTGGGTGGGCGTGCTCATGGCTGTGTGTCCTTCACCGTGGGGTTGGTCCGGGCCGCCTCCGCCGGTGGACGTTCCGCCCATCTCGGACGGAACGGACGCACGACGGCACGGCCCACTGTCGATACTCGCATCCAGAGGGCCGTGCCGAACAGCCGCGGACTCCTTGGAGATCCGCAAGCCGCCGTTATGGGGTCCGGCCCTGCGGGGCCGGAACACCGTCTGTCGGTTCCGGCCTCCTAGGCGGATACTCGGGTGGCGAGCGCGTCGCCGACCTGGGCGGTGGTACGGGTCCCGGTGCGCTCGGTGAGGTCGGCGGCGACCGCGGCCTCGATCCGGGCGGCCTCGGCGGGGTACCCGAGGTGGTCGAGCAGCATGGCGACCGACAGCACGGTGGCGGTCGGGTCGGCCTTGCCCTGGCCGGCGATGTCCGGCGCCGAGCCGTGCACGGGCTCGAACATCGACGGGAAGGCACCGCTCGGGTTGATGTTGCCGCTGGCGGCCAGGCCGATCCCGCCGGTGACGGCGGCGGCCAGGTCGGTCAGGATGTCGCCGAACAGGTTGTCGGTCACGATGACGTCGAACCGCTCGGGCTGGGTGACGAAGAAGATGGTCGCCGCGTCGACGTGCAGGTAGTCGGTGGTGACCTCGGGGAACTCCCGGCCGACCTGCTCGAAGATCCGCGTCCACAGGTGGCCGGCGTGCACCAGCACGTTGTTCTTGTGCACCAGGGTCAGCTTCTTGCGCGGACGCGCCTGGGCCCGGCGGTAGGCGTCGCGCACCACGCGCTCGATGCCGTACGCGGTGTTGAGGCTGACCTCGGTGGCCACCTCGTGCTCGGTCCCGGTGCGCAGCGTGCCGCCGTTGCCGACGTACGGGCCCTCGGTGCCCTCGCGGACGACCACGAAGTCGATCTGCGGGTCACCGGCCAGCGGGGACGGCACCCCGGGGAAGAGCCGCCCCGGCCGGAGGTTGATGTGGTGGTCGAAGGCGAACCGCAACTTGAGCAGCAGCCCCCGCTCCAGCACTCCGGACGGCACGCTCGGGTCGCCGATGGCGCCGAGCAGGATCGCGTCATGGGCCTTGAGCTCCGCCAGGACGCTGTCCGGGAGCGTCTCACCGGTGCGGTGGTAGCGCCGGGCCCCGAGGTCGAACTCGGTGGTCTCCAGCTTCACATCGGCGGGAAGCACCGCGCCCAGTACCTTGAGGCCCTCGGCCACCACTTCCTGGCCGATACCGTCACCGGGGACGACTGCGAGACGAATCGTGCGAGACATGCTCGGAGGCTACTCCGGTGTCCCACAGCCTGACATCCGGCGTCCACCATCCGGACAACGGCCCCGAGCGGATCAGGTGAGATCGATGTCGACCGGGAAGGGACGGTCCAGCTTCAGCTGCTTGTGGTGGATACCGGTCAGCCCGTAGAGCCGGGTCGCCGGGTCGATCTCGTAGGTGTGGACCACAGGTCGGCCCTCGTCGCATTCCACCCGCCAGAAGTGGGGGATGCCGGCGGTGGCGTACTTGCGCGGCTTCACCTCTCGGTCACGCTCGCGGGACTCCTGAAAGACGACCTCGATCGCGAGCAGCACGTGTTCCGCGCTGAAGTTCGTCTGCAGGTACCCCGTGTCCGAAGTGACATCAACGACGAGGAGGTCCGGCTCGGGCCGGTTCCGCCGGTCGAGCGTCACTCCCATCTCCGGCCATACCTCCCAGCCGTCCGGAGCAGCCTTCTCCAGCGCACGCTCCAGAAGGCGCTTGGTCCTCACCTGGAACTTCGTCTGCGGGCTCACGAAGATCAGGCTCCCGTCGAGCAACTCGGTGTGCGGCGGGAGGTCCGGCAACCGGTCAAGGTCCTCGGCCGTGTACCCCTCGGCCGGGGGCCTGATCCAGTCGGGGTACGGCGCGACGCTCATGGTTCCTCCCATGCGGGCATCCTCGTGGCTGCTCTCGGGCTACTCGGACCGATCCCCCCTGGACTTCATCCGCTCGAGGGGCGTGCGCAGATCTGCGCACGCCCCTCGACAGGTACTACGGCAGGGGCAGGATCTGGCTGCGGTGGGCCTCCGGGTTGAGGTGGTGGAGCAGGAGGATCCGGGACTGCTCCCCGGAAGTGCGGCGGATGTCGAGGACGGTGGCGGGGTGGACGGGGGCGGCGATCGCGGTGGGGCCGCCGGGCGCGGTGCGGATGTCGACCGCGGGGTGCAGGACGTCGACGGCGAGGGTGGGCCGGGCGCCCTGCAGGCCGATCGCGGAGAAGGCCTCGGCCGGGTCCGGCGTGCCCGGGCCGGTGAGGCCGGACCAGAGGGCGTAGTGGACGGTGCTGTGGCCCTCGCCGATGCCCGGCAGGGCGGCCAGGCGGACCGGCAGGACCACCGTGTCGGAGTCCAGCAGGGCGGTGTCGGTGTCGCCCCAGCGGGCGTTCAGCGGCTGGACGTCCAGCTCGGCGCCGGTCCGGGCGTCCAGCGAACGGGCCACCAGGACGTCGCTGCCGCGCAGCCGGTCGGCCTTGACGATCACGTCCGTGACGCCGTCCCCGTCGGTGTCCAGCGCGGCCCGGACGGCGAACAGCCCGACCGGGGTGGCGGCCGGCGCCCACACCTGGGCGCCGAGGTAGAGCCGGCCCTCGGCGAGCGGGTCGCCGGGGAGGGCGGGCGCGTCGGTCGCGGCGCCGACGGCGCGCAGGTCGGCGGCCCGGTCGCCGGCGTGCTCGACGCAGAGGTCCGCGAGGTGCTCGGCCTCCCCGGTGCTCCCCTCCGGGACGAAGCCCGCGCCGGGACCGACCGCCGCCCCGCTGTCCGGCGGGCAGTCGGGCCAGCGGTCGCCCTCCCCGCCGAGCGCGAAGGCGCTGAGCAGGCCGGGCCCGCCGCCGGGCGCGCCGGTGCCGGTGAGGGCGGCCAGCCCACCGCCGCGGGTGGTGCGGACCGGGGTGGTGGCGGCCAGGTCGGAGGCCGCCCGCGGGGCGGCGAGCAACGGCACCCGCAGCCCGGGGGCGGCCGGGTCGTCCGGGGTGAGCAGCAGCCGGCCGGAGAGCTCGCCGCGGTAGCTGCGGGCCCGGCCGCCCTGGAGGGCGGCGGTCGTCGGGTCGGGGGTCCGGCCGAGCGCGCCGGGCACGCTGAGGGTGACCCGCACCCGCGCGGCGCCGCCGGGCGGGACCTCGACCCGGGCGGGCGCGAGCTCGAAGCGGGCGCCGGGCACGTCGGTGGCGGCCGCGTAGCCGGTGCGGTAGGCGACCGGGGCCGCGGAGAGGTTGCGCACCTCGACCTCGCGGACCAGGGCGAGCGGCCCGGTGACGGCGACCGGGCCGAAGGAGACGCCGACGGCGCCCTCGACCGCGCCCTCGCCCGCCGCGTAGGCGACGGCCGGGGTGCGCACGGCGCGGTCCACGGCGGCCCGGCCGGCGCCGGTGCGCTCGGGCCCGTAGACCGGGCCGGTGCCGCCGTCGCCGAGCCAGGTGTCCCCGGCGGTGTTCATCAGCGCGGCCTTGACCTGCTCGACGGTCCAGTCCGGGTGGGCGGCGCGGACCAGCGCGGCCAGCCCGGCCACGTGCGGGGTGGCCATCGAGGTGCCGTCCTCGCGCTGGCCGCCGGTGCCGCTGCCGACCAGGGCGGACCAGATGGTCTCCCCGGGGGCGGCGAGGTCCGGTTTGACGACGCCGGGCACGCCGATGCCGCGCGAGGTGAAGTCGGTGAGGGTGTCGAGCCGCTGCGGCTGGTCCTGGGCGACGGCGCCGTGCAGCGGGTCGCCGGGCGCCGCGAGGCGGACCCGGACCGGCCCGGCGGCGGCGCCCGCGCGCAGCCGTTCGCCGTCGGCGCGGCCGAGCAGGGCGAGCGGCACCCGGTCGTTGCCCGCGATCTCGGCGAGGTGGTCGTCGTCGGCGGCCAGCACGGCGCCGATCGCGCCCGCCTCGGCGACGTGGTCGGCGCGCGGGCCGGAGCCGCAGGCGCGCTCGGACTCCCGGGTGCTCCAGGCGAGCACCGCGATCCGCCCCGCGAGGCGCTGCCGGTCGGCCTCGGAGAAGGCCGCGCAGCCGTCCGGCTGGTCGGCGGGCAGGACGAGTTCGCCGGTGACGTCGGCGATGGACCAGTCCCGGTAGCGGGCGCTCCAGTGGGCCGGGACGACGCCGGCGAGCGACGGCGGGTCGAGCACGGTGATCCCGTCGGCGTCGCCGTGCGGATCGACGGAGGCGGCGACGGCGACCGCCCGGGCGGCGGTGCCGGGGCTGCCGCCGATGCCGTACACGTCGCCCTCGTTGCCCGCGGCGGCGACCACCACGGTGCCGAGCGCGGCGAGCCGGTCGACGGCGAGGGCGTCGGCGTCGTCGGTGGAGCCGAAGCGGCTGCCGAGCGAGAGGTTGAGGACGTCCAGGCGGTCGCTCGGGTCGCCGTCGCCGTCCGGGTCGGCGGCCAGGTCGAGGGCCTGGCCGAGCTGGTCGGTGGAGCCGTCGCAGCCGAAGACCCGGATCGCGTACAGCTGGGCGCCGGGCGCGGCGCCGGGGCCGACCTTGAAGCCGGCCGGGTCCAGGCCGGGCCGGTAGGGGCCGCGGTAGGGCTGCCCGTCGGCGGTGACGCCCAGGCCGGCGGCGGTGCCGGCCACATGGGTGCCGTGGCCGTTGCGGTCGCAGTCGATCGGGTTGTCGTCGGGGTGCGGGTCGGGCTGGTAGTGCGGGGCGCCCGGGTCGGGCTGGTAGTCGTCGCCGACCAGGTCGCGGCCGCCGACCACCTTGGCGCTGGGGAAGAGCCCGGCGGGCGCGGGCGCGGCGCCGTCGACGGACCGGAACGCCTCCTCGGTGCCGGGGCCGCCGAAGTCGGCGTGGGTGTAGTCGATGCCGCTGTCGGCGACGCCGATCCGCACCCCCTGCCCGGTGCTGCCGGCCGCCCCGCCCTCGGACGAGCCGCCCGCCCAGACCGCGGGCGCGCCGGTGACCGGCACCGAGTACGCGTTGTCGCGCCGCTTGCGGACGATCGGGTGCACGGCCGCGACCCCGGGCAGGGTGCGCAGCGCGGGCAGCCGGCCGGCCGGCGCGCTCACCGCGAGGCCGGTGACCAGGGTGCGGGTGCGGTAGAGCTCCCGGGCGGCGGGCACCGCGCCGTGGACGGCGTCGGCCAGCCGGTCCAGCGCGGTGGAGGCGCGGGAGCGCTGGGCGGCGCCGGCCCCGGCGGCCTCCCGGCGGGCGGCCTCCGGGGAGCGCCGCTGGCGCCGGGCCTCGTCGCCGGCCCGCCGCCAGACGGGGGCGACGGGCTCGGTGGCGAGTTCCAGCAGGACGGGTACGGGCCGGTCGGCGGCCCGGGCGGGCGGGGCCGCCGACGGCCTGCCCGCGGCCGGGGCGGCGCCGGTGAGCAACGCCGGTCCGGCCAGCAGGGTCAGCGCGAGGCCGATCCGGGCGAGCGGTCGGCGGACGGTGGGACGACGCATGGGGTCCTCTCCCCCGGCCGGGGGAACCGATCCGCACGCCGTGTGCCGCTGACGCCCGCCCGGTGCGGCCGTCGATCACCCTCCCGGGGGCCCCAAATTAGGAATATCGCGCCGGTCGAGGCGAGCAACCTCCCCCGAACGGTGGCAAGTTGCACCCCTTGGAGTGACATCCTGCCGGTCCGTTCGGCCCATTCGGCGGATGAACGCCACCGGGTCCGGGACTGTCCGGGAGGCGTCAGTGATGGCCGGTCACGCCGCCGTTGTCGCGGCGGTCCAGCGCGCGCTGGAGCGCGGCGGCGGCGAAGGGGTTCGGCTCGGCGGCCCGGCGGCGTCGCGGGACGCGGGTCTGCGGGGCGGCGGGGGCGGAAGCGGCGTGGCGGTCGGCGGTCGAGGGCATACCGGGGCTCCTTGATTCGATACGCGCCGTGGGGACGGACGCGGCGGTGGGGAGGAGGGGGGTACACCGGGCGGGGGTCACCTGCCCATCGGGCGTACACGCGCGCACGGGCCGCGCATCCTGGCTGCAGGGGCGGCGCACCGTACGGCTTCCACCACGGTACGGCCCCGATCCGGCGGTGTCCTCACGAATACTTGGATTTCCTACTATCTGAGACGGCCGCCACCCGGAGGAACGCGCCAGGGCCCGGACCGTCGCGGGTTGCGGCGGTCCGGGCCCTGGTGAGGGGCCGTACGGGGCGGTCAGGCGCCCAGGTCGACCGAGCGCGCGAAGCGGGCGCCGATCTCGGCGGCGATGGCCGACAGCACGTCCTGCGGGATCTCGCTGTCCACGGTGAGGGAGGCCAGCGCGCCGCTGCCGTCGCGGGCGACCTGCATGCCGGCGATGTTGATGCCGGCGTCGCCGAGGTGGCGGCCGAGGACGCCGACCACGCCCGGGCGGTCCTCGTACTTGAAGAAGGCCATGTGGTCGGTGAGCGCCACGTCCACGTCGAAGGCGTCCACGCCGACGATCTTCTGGACCTGCTTGGGGCCGGCCAGCGTGCCGGAGATGGCGATCTCCTCGCCGTTCGCGAGGGTGCCGCGCACGGTGATGACGTTGCGGTGCTCGGGGCTCTCGCTGGAGGTGGTCAGCCGCACCTCGACGCCGCGCTCCTGGGCGAACAGCGGGGCGTTGACGTAGGACACCGTCTCCGCCACGACGTCCTCGAACACGCCCTTGAGGGCGGACAGTTCGAGCACCTTGACGTCGTGCTGGGTGATCTCGCCGCGCACCTCGACGTCGAGCCGGACGGCCACCTCGCCGGCCAGCGCGGTGAAGATCCGGCCGAGCTTCTCGGCCAGCGGCAGGCCCGGGCGGACGTCCTCGGCGATCACGCCGCCCTGGACGTTGACCGCGTCCGGCACCAGCTCGCCGGCCAGCGCCAGGCGCACCGACCTGGCGACGGCGATGCCGGCCTTCTCCTGGGCCTCGTCGGTCGAGGCGCCCAGGTGCGGGGTGGCCACCACGTTGTCGAGGGCGAACAGCGGGGAGTCGGTGCACGGCTCCTTGGCGTACACGTCCAGGCCGGCGCCGGCCACCCGGCCGTCGCGCAGGGCGCTGAGCAGCGCCTCCTCGTCGACGATGCCGCCGCGGGCGGCGTTGACGATCCGCACGCTCGGCTTGACCTTGTGCAGCGCCTCGTCGCCGATCAGGCCGATGGTCTCCGGGGTCTTCGGGAGGTGGACGGTGATGAAGTCCGAGACCTCCAGCAGCTCCTCCAGCGAGACCAGCTTGACGCCCATCTGCGCGGCCCGGGCGGCCTGGATGTAGGGGTCGTACGCGACGATCTTCATGCCGAACGCGGACATCCGCTGGGCGACCAGCACGCCGATCCGGCCGAGGCCGACGACGCCGAGGACCTTCTCGCTCAGCTCCACGCCGGTGTACTTGTTGCGCTTCCACTCGCCGCCCTTGAGCGCGGCGTTGGCCGGCGCGATGTTGCGGGCGACGGAGATCAGCAGGCCGCAGGCGAGCTCGGCGGCGGTGACGATGTTGGAGGTCGGCGCGTTCACGACCATGACGCCGGCCTTGGTGGCGGCGGACACGTCCACGTTGTCGAGGCCGACGCCGGCCCGGGCGACGACCTTGAGCCTGCGGGCGGCGGCCAGCGCCTCGGCGTCGACCTTGGTGGCGGAGCGGATCAGGATGGCGTCGACGTCGGCGATCGCGGTCAGCAGCTCGGTGCGGTCGGCGCCGTTGCAGTGGCGGATCTCGAAGTCGGGGCCAAGGGCGTCGACCGTGGCGGGCGAGAGCTCTTCGGCGATCAGAACTACGGATTTGCTCACGACAGTGTGTCCTTAACTGTCCGGTTCCCCCGGGCACGAAGGTGGCGTGGAGGGAGGGGGGAAGGTGGCATGCCGCGTAGGTAGACGCACGACGCTGTGGGCCTGACGCGCACTCGGAAGTGTATCGACGGGCTGGGTACCGGGCTGCTCCCGTCCGGCGAAATCACCCGGACGGGAGCAGCCTAGTTGTACAAGGGCGTTACAAAATCGAGAGGGTCCGATTCAGCGTGTGCCCGGGGTGGCTCAGGCCTCTTCCTTGACCCAGCTCATCAGCTTGCGGAGCTTCTTGCCGGTGGTCTCCAGCAGGTGGTCCTCGTCGGCCTTCTTGTACTCGTTGTACTTGGGCAGACCGGCCTTGTACTCGGCGATCCAGGTGTTGGCGAAGGTGCCGTCCTGGATCTCCGCGAGGACCTTCTTCATCTCGGCCTTGGTGGCGTCGGTGATGATCCGCGGGCCGGTGACGTAGTCGCCCCACTCGGCGGTCTCGGAGACCGACCAGCGCATCTTCTCCAGGCCGCCCTCGTACATCAGGTCGACGATGAGCTTCAGCTCGTGCAGGCACTCGAAGTAGGCGATCTCCGGCTGGTAGCCGGCCTCGACCAGGGTCTCGAAACCGGCCTTGACCAGGGCGGCGGTGCCACCGCAGAGGACGGCCTGCTCGCCGAACAGGTCGGTCTCGGTCTCCTCGGTGAAGGTGGTCTTGATGACGCCGGCCTTGGTGGCGCCCAGGCCCTTGGCGTAGGACAGCGCCAGGTCGAAGGCCTTGCCGGAGGCGTCCTGCTCGACGGCGACGATCGCCGGGACGCCGCGGCCCTCCTCGTACTGGCGGCGGACCAGGTGGCCCGGGCCCTTCGGGGCGACCATGCAGACGTCGACGTCGGCCGGCGGCTTGATGAAGCCGAAGCGGATGTTCAGGCCGTGGCCGAAGAACAGGGCGTCGCCGGCCTTCAGGTGCGGGGCGATGTCCGCCTCGTAGACGTCGGCCTGGATCGGGTCCGGGACCAGGATCATGATGACGTCGGCCTCGGCCGCGGCCTCGGCGGGGGTGACCACGCGCAGGCCGGCCTCCTCGGCCTTCTGGCGGGACTTGGACTCCGGCTTCAGGCCGACGCGGACGTCCGCGCCCGAGTCGCGCAGGGACAGCGCGTGGGCGTGGCCCTGGCTGCCGTAGCCGATCACCGCGACCTTGCGGCCCTGGATGATGGACAGGTCGGCGTCGTCTTCGTAGAACAGCTCGGCCACGGGGGCACATCTCCTTGCGAATGGTTTGCCTGGGTCTGCGTCGGTTCCTACCGTATGCGCACCCGGCGGTGGTTTGGGGCAGTGCTTCAAAGGGTGGGACGGACCGCGGCGTCAGGCGCTGCGGTCGAGGGCGCGCAGCGAGCGGTCCGTGATCGAACGGGCGCCGCGTCCGATGGCGACCAGGCCGGACTGGACCAACTCCTTGATGCCGTAAGGCTCCAGCATCCGGAGCATGGCCTCCAGCTTGTCCGAGCTGCCGGTGGCCTCGATGGTCACCGCGTCCGGGGACACGTCGACCGTCTTGGCGCGGAACAGCTGGACGATCTCGACGATCTGCGACCGGGTCTCACTGTCGGCGCGGACCTTCACCAGGACCAGTTCCCGCTGGATCGCAGCGGACTGGTCGAGTTCGACGATCTTGATCACGTTGACGAGCTTGTTGAGCTGCTTGGTGACCTGTTCCAGCGGGAGGTCCTCGACGTTGACCACGATGGTCATCCGGGACACGTCCGGATGCTCGGTGGGGCCGACGGCGAGGGAGTCGATGTTGAAGCCCCGACGGGAGAACAGCGCGGCGATCCGGGCGAGCACGCCGGGCTTGTTCTCGACCAGGACGGACAGGGTGTGCTTGGACATGGGTCGTGGGTTCCCTTGGTCGTTCCGGAAGGGGCTCAGTCGAGGTCGTCGCCGAAGTCGGGGCGCACCCCGCGGGCGAACTGGATCTCGTCGTTGCTGGTACCGGCCGCGACCATCGGCCAGACCATGGCGTCCTGGTGGACGATGAAGTCGATGACCACCGGGCGGTCATCGATCGCCATCGCCTGCTCGATCACCGCGTCGAGGTCCTCGGGGCGCTCGCAGCGCAGGCCGACGCAGCCCATCGCCTCGGCGAGCAGGACGAAGTCGGGGATCCGGGTGCCCTGGGCGGGCGGCTCGATGCCGTCGTGGCCGGGGCCGGCGTGCAGCACGGTGTTGGAGTAGCGCTGGTTGTAGAACAGCGTCTGCCACTGCCGGACCATGCCCAGCGAGCCGTTGTTGATGACCGCGACCTTGATCGGGAGGCCGTTCAGGGCGCAGGTGGCCAGTTCCTGGTTGGTCATCTGGAAGCAGCCGTCGCCGTCGATCGCCCAGACCGCCGTCTCCGGGCGGCCCGCCTTGGCGCCCATCGCGGCCGGCACGGCGTAGCCCATGGTCCCGGCGCCGCCGGAGTTGAGCCAGGTGCCCGGCTTCTCGAACCGGATGAACTGCGAGCTCCACATCTGGTGCTGGCCGACGCCCGCCGCGTAGATGGCGTCCGGGCCGACCAGCCGGCCGATCCGCTCGATGACCTGCTGCGGGGAGAGCTCGCCGCCCGCCGCGGGCTCGTAGCCCAGCGGGTAGGTGCGCTTCCACTCGTCGAGCCGCTCCCACCAGTCGCCGTAGTCGCCCTTGTGGCCGGCGTCGAACTCGGCCTGGACGGCGACGATGAGGTCGGCCAGCACCTCGCGGGCGTCGCCGACGATCGGCACGTCCGCCGGGCGGTTCTTGCCGATCTCGGCCGGGTCGATGTCGGCGTGGACGACCTTGGCGTACGGCGCGAAGCTGTCCAGCTTGCCGGTGACCCGGTCGTCGAAGCGGGCGCCGAGGGTGAAGAGCAGGTCCGCCTTCTGCAGCGCGGTGACGGCCGGGACGGAGCCGTGCATGCCGGGCATGCCCAGGTGCTGCGGGTGGCTGTCCGGGAACGCGCCGAGCGCCATCAGGGTGGTGACCACCGGGGCGCCGGTCAGCTCCGCGAGGATCCGCAGCTCGGTCGTGGCGCCGGCCTTGACGACGCCGCCGCCGACGTACAGGACCGGGCGCTTGGCGGTGACCAGCAGCTTCGCGGCCTCGCGGATCTGCTTGGCGTGCGGCTTGGTGACCGGGCGGTAGCCGGGCAGCGAGGTCTCGACCGGCCAGCGGAAGGTGGTGGTGGCCTGCAGGGCGTCCTTGGCGATGTCGACCAGGACCGGGCCGGGGCGGCCGGTGGCGGCGATGTGGAACGCCTCGGCGATCACCCGGGGGATCTCGGACGGGTCGGTGACCAGGTAGTTGTGCTTGGTGATCGGCATGGTGATGCCGCAGATGTCCGCCTCCTGGAAGGCGTCCGTGCCGATCGCCTGGGAGGAGACCTGGCCGGTGATCGCGACGATCGGCACCGAGTCCATGTAGGCGTCGGCGATCGGGGTGACCAGGTTGGTGGCGCCGGGACCGGAGGTCGCCATGCAGACGCCGACCCGGCCGGTGGCCTGCGCGTACCCGGTGGCGGCGTGGCCCGCGCCCTGCTCGTGGCGGACGAGGATGTGGCGCACCTTGGTGGAGTCCATCAGCGGGTCGTACGCGGGAAGGATGGCCCCGCCGGGGATGCCGAAGACGGTGTCCGCGCCGACGGCCTCCAGCGAGCGGATGAGCGACTGGGCGCCGGTCATGGTCTCGACGACGTGCTGCGGGGCGGGAGCGTGGGCGGCCGGGGTGTCCCCGCGGCGGGGGGCTGCGGCGTGCTCAGTCATCTGCCTGTCTCTTCTCGGTTCTGGCCGGCCCGGTGGTTTGCGGGCCCCGGGGGCGAGGGATGGGGTCCCGCTTGCGGGCCGATCGCCGGCTCTGCCCCAATCGTCCCTTTCGCGGGGCCACGGGGCCAGGGGTCTTGCTGTGGTGGAACGGCGTCGGTGCAACAAAAAACCCCTCGTGCCCAAGGGCATGCGAGGGGTGGCGCGTCGGTCTGTCACAAGCGGGGCATGGCCCGCTCAGCCGACGCGCCCGCCAAGTACGAGAATTCGGGTGCGCATGGCAATGACCTTCCTCCCGTCAAGGCCCGGCTGTCAAGCAGGTGGGACGGCAGTCTCGCCATGCGGACCTGCTCCCGGACCGGGTACGGCCTGGTGTTCGGGCAGGTCGGAGGGGTTGTGGTGAGCTACGACACGCCCCTGGCCGCCCTCGGCGCGACCACCCGTGCGTGCGTCCGCGGCCAGATACGCCCGCCTGGCCGGCGGCGCCCCGGGCGGCCGCGGCACCGGGTAGGAGCGGCGGACCAGGGCGCGCCGCAGCCGGGGCTCGTCCAGCGGCGCGGAGAAGGCCGAGCCCTGCACCTGGCGGCAGCCCAACTCCTGCAGCACGGCCACCTGGCGGGGCAGATCGACGCCCTCGGCGCCGGTGACCAGGCCGAGGTCCCGGCCGAGCCGCAGGGCGTGCCCGGCGAGCGTGCGGGCGAGCGCGGAGTCGCCCAGGTCGTGCACCAGCGAGCGGTCCAGCTTGAGGCCGTCGAGGGGCAGCCGGGCGAGCGCGCCGAGCGAGCCGCTGCCGGCCCCGAAGCCGGCCAGCGCGGTGGAGACGCCGAGCCGGCGCAGCGCGGTGAGCCGGCGGCCGAGTTCGTCGGCCAGTTCGTCCGGGCCCATCCGGGCCACCTCGACGATCAGTTGGCCGCCGGGCAGCCCGCTGTCGCGCAGTGCGGCGGCCACCGTCTCGTACAGGCCGGGCGCGCAGAGCCGTTCCGCGGAGAGCCGGACCGACACCGGGACCGGCGGCGGGACGGGGCGGCCGCGGGCGGGCAGGCCGCGGCGCAGCGCGGCGGCGGTGACCGCCTCGCGGACCAGCCAGCGGGAGAACCGGGCGGCGGCGTCGCCGTGTTCGGTGGAGCGCAGGAACTCGGCGGGGGTGAGCAGCAGCCCCTGCGCCGAGCGCCAGCGGGCGTGTGCCTCGACGGCGGTGACCGCGCCGCTCGCGAGGTCCACCACGGGCTGGTGGAGCAGGGCGAAGCCGCCCTCCCGGACGGCCGCCCGGAGCCGTTCGTCCAGCTCGGTGCGGCGCTCCAGGTCGGCGCGCATGGCCGGGGTGTAGAGCATCACCCGGCCCTTGCCCTCGGACTTGGCGCGGTACATCGCGAGGTCGGCGTTGCGCATCAGTTCGTCGGCGGCGGCGCGCGGGTCGGCGGCCGGGCCGCGTTCGGGGCTGCCGAAGGCGATGCCGATGCTGGCGGCGACGCTGAGTTCGGCGCCGCCGATCCAGTACGGCTCGGAGAGCGCGGTGCGCAGCCGTTCGGCGAGCTCCTGGACCTGGAGGCGGCCGAGCGGGCCGCAGACCAGGGCGGCGAACTCGTCGCCGCCGAACCGGGCGACGGTGTCCCCGCAGCGGACGGCGCCCTGGAGCCGGCGGGCGGCCTGGACGAGCAGTTCGTCGCCGACCTGGTGGCCGGCCGTGTCGTTGACCGCCTTGAAGCCGTCCAGGTCGAGGAAGAGCACGGCGACCCCGGCACCGGCCTCGTCCTGCGGTCCGCGGGCGGCCAGCGCGGTGCGCAGCCGCTGGGTGAACAGCGCCCGGTTGGGCAGGTCGGTGAGCGGGTCGTGGAAGGCGTTGTGCTGCAACTGGGCCTGGAGCATGACCCGTTCGGTGACATCGCGACTGTTCAGGATGAGGCCGTCGCGGTACCGGTCGACGGTCGACTCGACGTGCAGCCACTCGCCGGCGCCGGAGCCGATCCGGCACTCCACCCGGGCGGCGGGCAGCGGTTCGGCGCCCGGGTCGCGGTGGGCGGCGAGGCGGCCGCGGGCCAGGAAGCGGCGGACCTCCAGCAGCACCCGGTCGACGTCCGCGGGGTGGATGAGGTCGAGCAGGTTGCCGCCGACCAGTCCCTCCGGGTCGCGCCCGTAGACGCCGAGCGCGGCCGGGGAGACGTAGGACAGCACGCCGTTGGCGCCGGCGATCATGATGACGTCGCTGGAGCCCTGCACCAGGGAGCGGAAGTGCGCCTCCTTGTGGGCGAGTTCCTGCGCCAGCGAGAGGTTGTCGAGCAGCATGATGCCCTGCCGCAGGATCAGCGCGAGGCCGACGGTGCAGGCGGCCGAGGCCACCACCCGGTCCAGCGAGCGCCCGCCGAGGGCGTTGTAGAGGATCCCGGCGGTGCAGACGGCGGCGGCCGCGTACGGGGTGAGCGCGCTGAAGGTGGTGGCCACCCGGCGGCGCGGCAGGCCGCCGAGCGCGGGGTGCTCGCGCAGCGGACGGCGCCAGCGCGGGGACCACGGCGCCCAGGCGAGCAGCAGGCTGCCGGCGAACCAGCCGGCGTCCAGCAGTTCGCCGGAGTGGTAGCTGCTGCGCAGTTCGGGCGAGGTGAACAGGGCGTCGCAGAGCACGGTGACGGCGAGGCCGACCATGGCGGTGTGGACGGCGGCCCGGTTGCCGTCCCGGCCGCCGAAGCGCAGGCCGACGACCAGCGAGACGAGCAGGATGTCCAGCACCGGGTAGGCCAGGTTGATGGCCAGGCGCAGCGGGGAGCCGGCCTCGCCGGCGGCGGTGCGGCCGAGCGCGAGGCTCCAGCTGAGGGTGAACAGCGAGCCGGCCACCAGCCAGCCGTCGAGCAACAGGCAGAGCCAGCCGGCGGCGGTGCGCGGGCGCTGGGCGAGCACCAGGACGCCGGTGATGGCGAGCGGGGCGAACAGCAGGAAGGCGTACTCGGCGAGCGAGTTCGGCGGCAGCGGGGTGCGTTCGACCAGCTCGTACCAGCCCCAGGTGCCGTTGCCGAAGGCGACCATGAGCGAGGAGAGGCCGAACAGCAGCCAGGCCGGGCGGGCGTGGCCGCCGACCGTGCAGCCGTACGCGAGGCAGGAGAGCGCGGCGGCGAGGGCGGCCGCGGCCAGGCCGAAGTCCCCCATGAAGACGGCGACCTGGCGCGAGCCCCAGCCGAGCGCCGCGCCGAGGGCGTAGGCGAGGCAGAGGACGCCGAGGACGGCTCCGGGCAGCTTGCGGCTGTAGAGCGCCCGGCGGAGCGGCCCGGGTCTGCCGCCCCCGGGCGCCGGCGGGGCGGGCGCCCGGACGGCGCGGTGGGACGCGCCGCGCGGGGACCGGCCCGGCGGGGGCCCGACCACGACGGGCGGACCGGTCACCGCGGGCGGACCGGTCACGGGCGGCGGTCCGCCCGCGAGCAGGTCGGTGTCCGGCGCCTCCGGCCGTCCGGCTCCGGGCAGCACCGCGTCGGTGGAGCTCACTCGGCCTCTCCCCCTCCGGCCCGGGACCTCGCGCCCCGGTCACGGACCACCGGCCGCGCGCCTGGTGGCCGTGCGCGGTGACCTGGCGCCCCGTCAGGGCGGTGGCCCAGGGGGCGGGGGGCCTGCCGGCCGTCCCGCCACACCGATGTTCCCGTTCGGGACCCTACACCACTTCGGTCACTCAATGACACGCACACTCAACTTAGAGTAATGGTCCGGGGGTGGGGAATTGCGCCCGATTCCACCGGAACGGGCCGGTTGGCGGGGGCGCACGGAGGGGGGCTCACGCGGCGCGCACGGGAGCACGGGGCAGCGCCCGTGCGGCACCGGCCGTACCGGGGCGGGGCGGCCGTCCGGCCGGGGCCGTGCGCCGGTCGGACGGGCGGCGGGCGGACGGCTGCCGGTCAGCGGCCGGCGGGGGCCAGATCCTCGGGGAACAGCCGCAAGCGGTGGGCCAGCGCGGCGGCTTCGCCCCGGCCGGCCACCGCGAGCTTGCCGAGGATGTTGGAGACGTGCACGCTCGCCGTCTTCGGCGAGATGTACAGTTCCTCGGCGATCTGCCGGTTGGTGCGCCCCCGCGCGAGCAATCGGAGCACGTCCCGCTCACGGGGGGTGAGACCGAAGGACTCCCCCGCCGACGGCGCCGCGGCGGGTACCGGACGGCCGGCGACGACCGCCAGCCCCGCCCGCTCGGCCAGCGCGTCGATCTCGGCGCGCAGCCCGGCGTCGCCCCGGACGGACGCCAGCTCCCGGGCCTCGCGCAGCAGTTCGGCCCCGGCCTCGCGCCGCCCGGCCAGCACCTCGGCCTCGCCCGCCCGCAGCAGGGCCAGCGCCAGCGGGTACGGCAGCCCGGTCGGGCGCAGCCGCTCGACCGCGGCGGCCCAGTGCGCCGGGGTGTCCGCCCCCTCGGCCCGGGCCAGTTCGCCGTCCAGCAGCCGGGCCCAGCCGTGGTGCAGCGGCGCCGTCGGGGTCAGCCCGGACGCCACCTCGACGATCCGGGCCAGCGCCGCCGCCCGGCCCTCCTCGGCCTCCGGCAGACCGCGGCTGTCCGCCTCGGCACCCGCGCCGTCGACCAGCAGTGGGAAGAAGTCGGCCAGGTAGCCGCAGGGGAAGTCCTCCGCCAGGGCGGCCAGCAGTTCGGCGCGGGCCTCCAGCGGGCGGCCCGCCAGGGCGGCGGTGCGCACCGCGAGCCGGCTGATCGGCACCGAGTGCTGGATCTGGCCGACCCGGTTGGCCGCCCGGGCCTGGGCGAGCAGGGCGGCGGCGGCGGCCAGGTCGCCGCGCAGCAGCGCCAGCTCCCCGCGCAGCCGGTCCAGGAACTCGGCGTGGGTGCCGGTCGGGCTGGTCAGGTCGCCCTCGGCGAGCACCAGTTCGGCCTCGTCGATCCGCCCGAGGTCAATCAGCGCCTCGGCGAGGTTCCCGGTCAGGATGGTGCCGATGTTGCGCTGCAGGCCGTTGCGGCGGGCCGAGTCCAGCCCCTCGCGGGCCAGCTCGGCGGCCTGCTCGGCCCGGCCGAGGCCGCGCAGCAGCGAGGAGAGGTTGTTGAGGCCGCGCAGCAGCAGGTCCGTGGCACCGAGCCGGCGGGTGGCCTCGACCGCCGCGGTCAGCTGGGCCACCGCCGCCTCCGGGTCGGCGTCCAGGTCGTTGCGCAGTCCGCCGAGCGTCATCAGGGCGTGCTGCTCGACGGTGTGCGCGCCCACCTCGCGGGCGATCCGGGCGGCCCGCTCGGCGAGCACGACCAGCTCGGGGCGGGGGTTGGAGAGCATGCCGGCGCCGGCGCCGAGGGCGAACACCTCGGCCTGCACGGCGGACGGCGGCAGGTGCTCGACCAGCCGGTGCGCGTAGGCGATCTCCTCCTCGTCGCCGGAGCGGCGCAGATGGCCGAGCATCCGGGCCCGGTTGATCCGGAACCAGGCGGCGCGGGCCGGGTGTTCGGCCTCGTCGACGAGCTTGAGCGCCCGCTTCGCCAGGCTCAGCCCGCGCTCCCGGTCGCCGCTGCGGCGGGCCGCGACCACCGCCTCGGCCAGCACGTCGATCAGGCAGAGCCGGTCGCAGTCCTCGTCGTGGTGGTCGTCGTCGCAGGAGCACGGCGGGTAGGTCTCGGCCCAGTCGTACGGGCGCAGGGTGCCGGCCAGGTGCTCGGTGGGGACCTCGTCCCACAGCTCCAGGGCCCGCTCCAGCATGCGCAGCTGCTCGGCGAAGGCGTTGCGGCGGCGGGCCGCGCGGGCGGCGTCCAGCGCGGTGGGCAGCGCCCGGGCCGGGTCGTGCGCGTGGTACCAGTAGTTGGCCAGCCGGGCCGGCCGCACGTCGGCGCCGACCAGCTGCGGCTCGGCCTCCAGGGCCTCGGCGAAGCGGCGGTTGATCCGGTGCCGCTCGCCGGGCAGCAGGTCGTCCGAGACGGCCTCGCGGACCAGCGCGTGCCGGAACCGGTAGCCGTCGCCGTCGGGGTCCGGGCGCAGGATGTTGGCGCCGACGGCGGCGCGCAGCGACCCGATCAGCCGCTCCTCGTCCTCCAGGACGGCGGCGAGCAGGGCGTGTTCGACGCAGGACCCGCCCTCGGCGGCGAGCCGCAGCACCCGCTGGGTCTCCTCGTCCAGCGCCTCGACCCGGACCAGCAGGATGTCCCGCAGGGAGTCGGGGAGCCCGGTCGAACAGCCCTCCCGGAGGGCTGCGGCCAGCTCCTCGACGAAGAACGGGTTGCCCTCGGAGCGCCGGTGGATGCGCTCGACCAGCTGCCGGTCGGGTACGGCGGTGCCGAGGATGCCGGCCAGCTGGGCGGCCACCTCGCCGGGGCCGAAGCGCTCCAGCTCCAGCCGGCGCACCGTGCGCAGCCGCTCCAGCTCGGCCAGGAAGGGCCGCAGCGGGTGGCGGCGGTGCAGGTCGTCGCTGCGGTAGGTGGCGACCAGCAGGACGCGGGCCCGGTGCAGGGTGCGGACCAGGTAGGCGAAGAGCTCGCGGGTGGAGCGGTCGGACCAGTGCAGGTCCTCGACGGCGAGCACGAAAGTACGGTCCGTGCCGAGTCGTTCGAACAACCGCGTGGTGTGCTCGAACAGCCGGGCCCGTCCGTACTCGTCGTTGGGTTCGCCGTCGGCCTCGCCGAAGTCGGGCAGCAGCCGGGCGAGGTGGCCCTCCATCCCGGCGGCGGCGTTCTCCAGCTCGGTGCCCAGACAGCGGTGCAGCCGGCGCAGCGCGGTGGCCAGCGGCGCGTACGGCAGTCCCTCGGCGCCGACCTCCAGACAGCCGCCGTCGGTGGTGAGCACGCCCTGGTCGTCGGCCTGGCGCAGGAACTCCTCCAGCAGCCGGGTCTTGCCGACGCCCGCCTCGCCACCGATCAGCACGGTCTGCGGCTCGCCGCGCCCGGCCCGTCGCAGCGCGTCGGCCAGGTCGGTGAGCTCCGGGTCGCGGCCGACGAAGACGGGACTCACCGAGGTCTGCTGCATGGAGGCGAGCATGCCACAAAGGTCCTGCGCCCTCCGAGGGGTTATCGCGCCCGGCGAACGCCCGGAGGGGGAGGCGCTCCCCTGCCGCGCCTCCCCCTCCGTTCCCCGCTCGGCACCGTGGTGCCGGTCCGTCAGCACTCGCCGGGGCGCACGACGCGCCGCTGGGAGCGCAGGCCCACGGTCGGCCGCCACCCGGTGCGCCTGGCGGTCTTCGCCGCGCGGACCAGGCGCTGGTGCTCGGCCTCGGCCCGGAGTTCGCGTTCCTGCTGCTTGATGAGCTCGTACTCGATCACGGTGGTTCCCCTCGTGGGTTCTTCGTCTCTTCCGTCTGCTGAGTAGAGACTCCTCTCCCAGGGGGGTGGCCGGCATCGGCAGGCTTCCGGATCTTCCGGGGCGCGATCGCCTTAGGCGCCCGGCCGCAGGAACGACAGAGGCCCGGCCTCACCCCTTATACGGGGTAAGACCGGGCCTCAGGCGACTAAGCAGGCCTTAGAGAGCCTTAGGTGCCTTGGAAACTCAGGCGAGTCGCTCCAGGATCAGATCCTTCACGCGGGCCGCGTCGGCCTGGCCGCGGGTGGCCTTCATGACCGCGCCGACCAGCGCGCCGACCGCCGCGACCTTGCCGTCGCGGATCTTGGCGGCGATCGCCTCGTTCTCGGCGATGGCCTGGTCGACCGCGGCGCCCAGCGCGGAGTCGTCCGAGACCACGGCCAGGCCGCGCTGCTCGACGATCTCGTCCGGCCCGCCCTCGCCGGCCAGCACACCCTCGATGACCTGGCGGGCCAGCTTGTCGTTCAGCTTGCCCTCGGCGACCAGCGCGGTGACCCGGGCGACCTGCGCCGGGGTGATCGGCTGCTCGGCCAGCTCGGTGCCGGTCTCGTTGGCACGGCGGGCCAGCTCGCCCATCCACCACTTGCGGGCCTGGTCGGCCGGGGCCCCGGCGGCGATGGTCTCCTGGATCGGCTCGACGGCGCCGGCGTTCAGCACCGACTGCATGTCCTTGTCCGACAGGCCCCACTCGGCCTGCAGCCGGGCCCGGCGCACGCGCGGCAGCTCGGGCAGCTCGGCGCGCAGCTCCTCGACCCACGCGCGGGACGGCGCGATCGGCACCAGGTCCGGCTCCGGGAAGTACCGGTAGTCCTCGGCGTTGTCCTTGATCCGGCCGGAGGTGGTGGAGCCGTCCTCCTCGTGGAAGTGCCGGGTCTCCTGGACGATGGTGCCGCCGTCGGTCAGCACCGTGGCGTGCCGCTGGACCTCGAACCGGGCGGCCCGCTCGACGCTGCGCAGCGAGTTGACGTTCTTGGTCTCCGAGCGGGTGCCGAAGGTCTCGGTGCCGTTCGGGCGCAGCGACAGGTTGACGTCGCAGCGCATCTGGCCCTTGTCCATCCGGGCCTCGGAGACGCCCAGCGAGCGGATCACCTCGCGCAGCTCGGCGACGTACGCGCGGGCGACCTCGGGGGCCCGCTCGCCGGCGCCGGTGATCGGCTTGGTGACGATCTCGATCAGCGGGATGCCGGCCCGGTTGTAGTCCAGCAGCGAGTGGGTGGCGCCGTGGATGCGGCCGGTCGCGCCACCGACGTGGCTGGACTTGCCGGTGTCCTCCTCCATGTGGGCGCGCTCGATCTCCACGCGGAAGGTCGAGCCGTCCTCCAGCTGCACGTCGAGGTAGCCGTTGAAGGCGATCGGCTCGTCGTACTGCGAAGTCTGGAAGTTCTTCGGCATGTCCGGGTAGAAGTAGTTCTTCCGCGCGAACCGGCACCACTCGGCGATCTCGCAGTTCAGCGCCAGGCCGATCTTGACGGCCGACTCCACGCCCACCGCGTTGACCACCGGCAGCGAGCCCGGCAGCCCCAGACAGGTCGGGCAGACCTGGCTGTTCGGCTCGGCACCCAGCTCGGTCGAACAACCGCAGAACATCTTGGTCTTGGTACCGAGCTCGACGTGGACCTCCAGGCCCATCACCGGGTCGTACGACGCGAGAGCGTCCTCGTAGGAGACCAGGTTCTTGACGCTCACAGCGTCCCCTTCACTCAAAAAGTCTTCGGTGGTGCGGGTCCGGCCGGTACCGCGGTACCGGCCGGACCCCACGGGCTAGCCCAGCAGGACGTCGTCGTCGCCGAGGCGGCGCAGCTCGCGCACCAGCAGCGCGGTGCCGGTGACCAGGGCGGCGGCGCCGACGAGGGCGTTGACCAGCTTCAGGGTGTCGCTCTCGTCGCGGGCCTTGCGGACGTCCTTGGCGATGGAGAGCGCGCCGAACGCGCTGGTTCCGATGGACAGCCAGAGGCCGGGCTTCGAGTGCTTCCACCCCTTCAGAGAAGCAGACTGGGCCTTCGCCTTCTCGATCTTGCTCACAGTGCCGGTGCCTCCTCCAGCAGGGTGTGCCCCCACTTGTCGTTGAGTGCGGCCTCGACGGCGCCGCCCACGCGGTACAGGCGGTCGTCCGCCATCGCGGGTGCGATGATCTGCAGGCCGACCGGGAGATTGTCCTCCGGGGCCAGGCCGCAGGGCAGCGACATGGCCGCGTTGCCCGCCAGGTTGGACGGAATCGTGCAGAGGTCGGCCAGATACATCGCCATCGGGTCGTCGGCGCGCTCGCCGATCGGGAAGGCGGTGGTCGGGGTGGTCGGCGAGACCAGGACGTCCACACCGGCGAAGGCCGCGTCGAAGTCGCGGGAGATCAGCGTGCGCACCTTCTGGGCCGAGCCGTAGTAGGCGTCGTAGTAGCCCGAGGAGAGCGCGTAGGTGCCGAGGATGATGCGGCGCTTGACCTCCGGGCCGAAGCCGGCCTCGCGGGTCAGGGCGGTGACGTCCTCGGCGGAGCGGGTGCCGTCGTCGCCGACCCGCAGGCCGTAGCGCATCGCGTCGAAGCGGGCCAGGTTGGACGAGGCCTCGCTGGGCGCGATCAGGTAGTACGCGGGCAGCGCCAGGGTGAACGACGGGCAGGAGACCTCGACGACCTCGGCGCCCAGCTCGCGCAGCAGCTCCACCGACTCGTTGAAGCGCTGCATGACGCCGGGCTGGTAGCCCTCGCCCGCGAACTCCTTCACCACGCCGATCCGCATGCCGCGGACGTCGCGCATCCGCGCGGCCTCGACCACGGCCGGGACCGGCGCGTCGATCGAGGTGGAGTCCAGCGGGTCGTGGCCGGCGATGGCCTCGTGCAGCAGCGCCGCGTCCAGCACGGTGCGGGCGCACGGACCGCCCTGGTCCAGGCTGCTGGAGAAGGCCACCAGGCCGTAGCGGGAGACCGAGCCGTAGGTCGGCTTCACGCCGACGGTGCCGGTGACCGCGCCGGGCTGGCGGATCGAGCCGCCGGTGTCGGTGCCGATCGCCAGCGGGGCCTCGAAGGCGGCCAGCGCGGCCGCCGAACCGCCGCCGGAGCCGCCGGGGATCCGGGAGAGGTCCCACGGGTTGCCGGTGGTGCCGTAGGCGGAGTTCTCGGTGGAGGAGCCCATCGCGAACTCGTCCATGTTGGTCTTGCCGAGGATGACGACGCCGGCGTCCTTGAGCCGCGAGGTCAGGGTGGCGTCGTACGGCGGGATCCAGCCCTCGAGGATCTTCGAGCCGCAGGTGGTCGGCACGCCCTTGGTGGTGAAGACGTCCTTCAGCGCCAGCGGGACACCGGCCAGCGGGCCCAGCTCCTCGCCCTTGGCGCGCTTCTCGTCGACGGCCCGGGCCGCGCCGAGCGCGCCCTCGGTGTCGACGTGCAGGAAGGCGTTGACCTTCTGGTCGACGGCCTCGATGCGGTCCAGGTGCGCCTGCGCGACCTCGACGGCGGACACCTCGCCCTTGGCGATGGCGGTGGCCGTCTCGGCGGCGGTCCACTTGATGATGGGGGTGGGGATCAGGTCGGTCATCTCGGTCAGTCCTCCCCGAGGATCTGGGGAACGCGGAAACGCTGCTCCTCGGCGGCCGGGGCACCGGCCAGCGCCTGCTCCGGGGTGAGCGACGGCCGGACCTCGTCCGCACGCATGACGTTGGTCAGCGGCAGCGGGTGGGAGGTGGGCGGGACGTCCTGTCCGGCGACCTCGGAAACGCGGGCGACCGCGCCGATGATCACGTCGAGCTGCTCGGCGAAGTGGTCCAGCTCTTCGGCCTGCAACTCAAGACGCGACAGCCGAGCGAGGTGGGCGACCTCCTCGCGCGTGATGCCAGGCATGCAGCGATCCTCAGGGTGAGTTCTGGTGAGGCCCGGATCCGCCGTCCGGCGGCCCCGGGCCCGGGCCGGGAGCGGCCTGTCCGGCACTCCCGTCCTCGTGGTCTGTGGGCCCATCCTATGGGGCGCGGCCCGGCCACCGGCCAACGACCAGCGGTGGGGCCCGGTCACCCCCGCCGCGCGGCGCCGCTCACTGCGGGCGGGTCGGCGCCCAACGCTGCTGCTGGGGCGCCTGGATCTCCACCGCGGCGGCCTGCACCGCCTGGACCACCGGCGGCAGCGCGGGCTTGATCACCGGCGGCAGCCGGTCGGCGGAGGCGGCGGCGAGCCGCTCCACCGGCGGGGCGCCGGTGCGGTGCACCCGCAGCCAGGCGGTGGCCTGCTCGGCCGGCAGCGCCGCCGAGACCAGCCAGCCCTGCACCGCGTCCACGCCCATGCAGTTCAGCCGCTCCCAGGTCTCGTCGTCCTCGACGCCCTCGGCGACCACGGTCAGGCCGAGCGAGTGGGCCAGCTCGACCGAGCAGCGGACCACCGCCGCGTCGTGGTCGTCGGCGACCATCCGGGAGACGAAGGAGCGGTCGATCTTCAGCTCGCCCACCGGCAGGCTGCGCAGCCGCACCAGCGAGGAGTGGCCGGTCCCGAAGTCGTCCAGGGACATCCCGACCCCGTAGCCGCGCAGTTCGGCGAGGGTGTCGGCGGCCCGCCGGGAGTCGTCCAGCAGCAGCCGCTCGGTGATCTCCAGCTGGAGCGCGTGGGCCGGCACCTGGTGGCGCACGAGGTGGCCGGCGACCCGCTGGGCGAAGCCGGGGTTGAGCACGTCGCGCGGCGAGACGTTCACCGCGACCTGCACCTGCAGGCCCTGCTCGCGCCAGTGGGCGAGCTGTCCGACGGCGGCCTCCAGCACGTAGTCGGTCAGCCGGGGCATCAGCCCGCTCGACTCGGCGAGGCCGACGAACTCGTCCGGCGAGACCCGGCCCTGGCCGGGGCGCTCCCAGCGCAGCAGCGCCTCCAGCCCGACCACCCGGCCGTCGAAGGCGACCTTGGGCTGGTAGTGCAGCTGCACCTCGCCGGTCTCCAGGGCCCGCCGCAGGTCGCCCAGCAGGCCGATCCGGTACGGGGTGTCGGCGTCCTGCGCCTCGTCGTACTGCTCGACCGAGGTGCGCTCGCGCTGCGCGTGGCCCATCGCGACGTCGGCGCGGCGCAGCAGCGACTCGGCGTCCTGGGCGTGCTGGGGGAAGACGCAGACGCCCGCGCTGGCCTCCAGGACGAGCAGCAGGCCGTCGAGCCGGATCGGCGCGGCCAGTTCGGCGATCAGCGCCTTGGCCACCTTCTCCAGCGAGTCCGGGCAGCCGATGCCGGGCAGCAGGACGGCGAACTCGTCGCCGCCCATCCGGGCCACCATCGGGCGGCCGCGGTAGTGCCGGGGCAGGCCGGCGAAGACGTCGTCGATGGACTCGCGAGTGGCGCTGCCGGCCGCCCCGCCGGAGCGCAGGGCCCGGTGCAGCCGGCGGGCGATGTGGACGAGCAGCCGGTCGCCGGCGGTGTGGCCGAGGGTGTCGTTGAGCGACCGGAAGCGGTCGAGGTCGAGCAGGATCAGACCGACGCTGTAGCCCGCGGAGTGCTCGGCGATCGCCTCCTGGGCGGCGATGAGTAACGCCTGGCGGTTGGGCAGGTCGGTCAGGGGGTCGGTGAGCTGGTCGCGCGCCCGGTCCCGGGCGATCCGCCAGGCGGCGACCAGGACGGCCAGCGGCACCGCGAACAGCGGCAGCAGTTCCGCTTCGTAGCGGTAGACCAGCACGGCCAGCGGGATGAGCGGCGCCGCGCCGGCCAGCAGCACGCCGAGCAGCAGGACGGCCCCCGCCACCCCCTGCGGCGGGCGTGTGGGCGCGCCGCCGGTCGTACGATCCATAAGCCCTGTCCTCCGTCGGGCCCGCCCCGTCAGGCCGCCTAGCGGTGAGGCACCGTACCGGTACCGGCAGCCTGCCGGGCATGGAGCGGCCCCGCGGGGCCCGGCTCAGCCGGTGCCCCCACCCCTGCTGACACTCTGTTGCGCTCCAGGGTATGCGCGGCCCCACCCGACGGGCAGACTTTCGGACAACCGGACATACGCCACCGAGCCCGGTGCCGCGCAGTGACACGATGCCCGATAACACTGTGCGGCACCCGGTGACGTTGCATCAGGACGATAACAAGCCGGATTCGGGGCTTCCGCGCGCGGGGTCAGCCCTCGGCGGGCTGCTCGACGGTCTCCTCGGCGGGCTGCTCGGCGATCTCCTCGGCGGTCTCCTCGGCGGGCTGCTGCTCCTCCCCCTCCGCCTCCTTCTTCGCGGCGGCCTTCTTCTTCGCGGGCGCCCTCTTCACCGGCTCCTCCGGCGGCTCCGGCGGCAGTCCCAGGTGGACCCGGGCGGCGGCCGGGCCCTGCTCCAGCAGGATCGTGAAGCCCGCGTCGTCCAGGACCGGCAGCCCCAGCTGGACGGCCTTGTCGTACTTGGAACCGGGGTTGTCACCGGCGACCACGAAGTGGGTCTTCTTCGACACCGAACCGGTCACCTTCGCGCCCCGCGAGGTCAGCGCCTCCTTGGCACCGTCCCGGGTGTGCCCGGCCAGCGTGCCGGTGACGACCACCGTCAGCCCCTCCAGCGGGCGCTCGCCCTCGTCCTCCGTCGCCTCCTCGGTGAAGCGCACGCCGGCGGCGCGCCACTTCTCGACGATCTCCCGGTGCCAGTCCACCTGGTACCACTCGATGATCGACCGCGCGGTGCCCGCGCCGACGCCCTCGGTGGCCGCCAGCCGCTCCTCGCTCGCCGCGAAGATCGCGTCCAGGTCCCGGAACTCCCGGGCGAGGTCCTGGGCGGCCACCGGGCCGACGTGCCGGATCGAGAGGCCGTTGAGGAAGCGCCAGAGCGGACGGTCCCTGGCCTTCTCGATGTTCTCCAGCATCAGCCCGGTGTTCTTCTTCGGCGCACCGGTGGTGGTGGCGAAGAAGAACACCTCCTTCTCCTCGCCGGTCTCGTCGTCGAGCTTCGGCATGCCGGTCTTCTGGTCGCGCACCAGCACCTTGATCGGGAGCAGCTGCTCGACGGTCAGGCCGAAGATGTCGCCCTCGTTGCCCACCGGCGCCTCGGCCGGCTCCAGCGGCTGGGTCAGCGCGGTGGCGGCGACATAACCGAGGCCCTCGATGTCCAGCGCCGAGCGCCCGCCGAGGAAGGCGATCCGCTCCCGGATCTGCGCCGGGCAGTACCGGGCGTTGGGGCAGCGCAGGTCGATGTCCCCCTCGGCCATCGGCCGCAGCTCGCTGTCGCACTCGGGGCAGTGCGAGGGCATCACGAACGCCTGCTCGGTGCCGTCGCGCAGGTCGTACACCGGGCCGAGGATCTCCGGGATCACGTCGCCGGCCTTGCGCAGCACCACGGTGTCGCCGAGCAGGACGTCCTTGGCCTTGACGATCTCCTGGTTGTGCAGCGTCGCGTACTGCACCATCGAGCCGGCCACCTTCACCGGCTCGGCGAGCACCGCGTACGGGGTGGCCCGGCCGGTGCGCCCGACCCCGACCTTGATCGCCGCCAGCTTCCCGGTGACCTCCTCCGGCGGGTACTTCCAGGCGATCGCCCAGCGCGGGGACTTGGAGGTGGAGCCGAGCCGGCCCTGCAGGGCGATCTCGTCGACCTTGACGACCACGCCGTCGATCTCGTGCTCGACCGAGTGCCGCTGCTCGCCGAAGTGCTTGATGAACGCCCGCACCTCGTCCAGCATGCCGACCACCCGGTTGTGCCGCGCGGTCGGCAGGCCCCACTCGCGCAGCAGCTCGTAGGCGTGCGACTGGCAGTCGATGTCGAAGCCGGTGCGCGCGCCGATGCCGTGCACCACCATGTGCAGCGGGCGGGAGGCGGTGACGAGCGGGTCCTTCTGGCGCAGCGAGCCGGCCGCGGCGTTGCGCGGGTTCATGAAGAGCCGGATCATCGCCCGGGGCCGCTTGCCCTCCTCGGCCCGCTCCTCGTTCTCCACCCGGCGGCGCTCGTTCTCCTGCGAGAAGGAGGCGTTGAGCGCCTCGAAGGCCTCGGTCGGGAAGTAGACCTCGCCCCGGATCTCCACCAGCTCCGGGACGTTGTCGCCCTGGAGCCGGTGCGGGATCTCCTTGATGGTGCGGACGTTGGCGGTGATGTCCTCGCCGACCCGGCCGTCGCCGCGGGTCGCCGCCTGCACCAACTGGCCGTTCTCGTAGGTGAGGTTGACGGCCAGGCCGTCCACCTTGAGCTCGCACAGGTAGTGGTAGTCGATCCCGGCCAGCTCACCGGCGACCCGCTCGGCCCAGGCGGCGAGCTCCTCGTCGTCCATCGCGTTGTCCAGGCTGAGCAGCCGCTCCCGGTGCTCCACCGGGGCGAACAGCAGGGTCGGCGCGCCGCCGACCTTCTGCGAGGGCGACTCCGGGGTGACCAGCGCCGGGTGCTCGGCCTCCAGCCCCTCCAGCTCGCGCATCAGCGCGTCGAACTCGGCGTCGCTGACGACCGGCGTGTCCTGCTCGTAGTAGCGGGCCCGGTGGTCGGTGATCTCGGCCGCCAGCTCGGCGTGCCGCTTGCGCACCTCCGCCGGAACGTCCTCCCAGCCCTCGACAGCCACCACCGCAAGCCCTCCGTCAATCTCTCATTCCGGGTTGTCCACCAGGCTCTGGGCCGCCTTCACGCTGAGTGACAACGCCGAACGCGCATGGGCCGGGGAGGCCCCGGCCAGCCCACAGGTCGGCGTCACCAGCACACGGCGGCCCAGCAGCTCCGGGGCGAACCCGAGCCTGCGCCACAACGTCCTGACACCCTGGACACTACCGGCCGGGTCCGACAGCGCCCTTGATTGAGCAGGGGTCCGGTCAGTGGAGGGAACGACACCGGCGAGGATCACGGTGCCGGCCTCGACCGCCTCGCCGAGGTCGTCGTCCTCACGCTCGGTCAGCAAGGAGAAGTCCACCGAGACGCCCGCCACCCCGGCCCGGCGCAGCAGCGGCAGCGGCACCCGGGGCGAGCAGCAGTGCACCACGACGGGCGCGTCGAGCCCGCGGATCAGCTCCCGCAGCGCCTCCTCGGCGACCTGCCGGTCGACCGAGCGCAGCCGCTGGAACCCGCTGGCGGTCTTCACCTCGCCGGCCAGCACGGCGGGCAGCAGGGGCTCGTCCAGCTGGAGCACGACCTCCGCGCCGGGCACCCGCTTGCGGACGTCGGCGAGGTGGCGGCGCAGGCCCTCGGTCAGCGAGCCCGCGATGTCCCGGCAGGCACCGGGGTCGGCGAGTGCCTTCTCGCCGTGCTTGAGCTCGACGGACGCCGCCAGCGTCCACGGGCCGACCGCCTGGACCTTCAGCGCGCCCTGGTAGCCCTGGGTGTGCTCCTCCAGCGCGTCGAGGTCCTCGCCGAGCCAGGAGTGGGCCCGCCGGGTGTCCCGGCCGGGGCGGTCCGCGAAGCGCCAGCCGCTCGGCTCGGTCTGCGCGAACAGCTCGACCAGCAGACCGGCGGAGCGGCCGATCATGTCGGCGCCCGGCCCGCGGGCGGGCAGCTCCGGGAGGAACGGCAGGTGCTCCAGCGCGCCGGTGGAGGTCCTGGCGGCCTCCCGGGCGTCGGTGCCGGGCAGCGAGCCGACGCCGGTGGCGGCGCCGACCAGGTCGGGGAAGGGGTGTCCGTTGCTCACCCGTCCGAGCCTAGTGCGCCGCCACCGCGCCTCTAGCGCCCCGGGCGGACGGTGATGTCGGTGATCTCCGCGTCGCGCGAGGCGTCCAGCGCCGCCAGGACGGCCTTGGCCACCGATTCCGGCTCGATCCACTGACCGGCGTCGTACGCCCTGCCCTCCTGCTGGTGCACCTTGACCTGCATCGCGGTGGCGGTGCGGCCCGGGTACACCGAGGTGACCCGCACGCCGTTGCCGTGCTCCTCCAGCCGCAGCGCGTCGGCGAGGGCCTTCAGCCCGTGCTTGCTCGCCGCGTACGCCGACCACTCGGCGCTCGCCCGCAGGCCGGCGCCGGAGTTCACGAACACCACGTGCCCCTTCACCAGCCGCACCGAGGGCAGCAGCAGCCGGGTCAGCTCGGCGGGGGCGACCAGGTTGACGTTCAGGGTCTCCTGCCAGGCCTTGACCGGCAGGTCGCCGACCGGGCCCAGCTCGACCACGCCGGCCACGTGCAGCAGCGAGTCCAGCTCGACCGGCAGCGCCTGGTGCCCGAAGGCCCAGGACAGCTTGGCCGGGTCGCCGAGGTCGCCGACCAGGGTCTTCGCGCCGGGGAACCGCTCGCGCAGCTCGGCGGCGCGACGGGCGTCGCGGGCCAGCAGCCAGAGCTCGTCGCCGCGCGCGGCGAGACGTTCGGCGAGGACGGCGCCGATGCCGGAGCCGGCGCCGGTGATCAGATGAGTGGCCATGGTCCCGATCCTCTCAGGCCTTCAGCTGCTCGAAGACCTGGGCCGGGGTGTCGGCGAAGGCGATCAGCTCGGCCAGCGGGCGCGGGAGGAAGCCCTCCGCGTCCATCCGCTCCAGCTGGGTGCGCAGGCCCGCGTAGAAGCCCTCGGTGTCCAGCACGACCACCGGCTTGTCGTGCAGCCCGTGCTTCTTGAGCTCCAGCACCTCGGTGACCTCGTCCAGCGTCCCGAGCCCGCCGACCAGCACCACGACCGCGTCCGCGCGCGACAGCAGCATCGCCTTCCGCTCGGCGAGATCGGCGGTGACGACCAGCTCGTCGGCCCCCTCGTACGCCTTGTGCCGCAGGAACTCGACGGAGATCCCGACCAGCTGCCCGCCGGCCGCCTTCACCCCGTCCGCCAGCTCGCCCATCAGGCCGGTGTCGGACCCGCCCCACACCAGCGTGTGACCCCCCTCACCGAGGAGCCGGGCGAACTCGGCGGCGGGGGCGGAGTAACGCTCGTCGAGCGAGGCGGCGGAGCAGAAAACACAGATATTCATAGTGGAATCCGGTCTATCACGGCCCGACACCCTCGTTCACCACCTTTGATCCTCAGTCCTTGTACGCCACGAGCGCCGCCAGGCCCAACGTGAAGCCGAAAGGCTCCGGGATGTGGATCTCGTCACCGAACCTCCGGTCGCTGCGGGTGTGGTACCGGTCGTGGTCCGGCTCGGAGAACAGCGTCACCGTCCGGTCGCGCGGGTCCACGATCAAGTACAGCGGGATGCGCATCACGGCGTAGTCGTGCAGCTTGTCCATCCAGTCGTTGCCCGGATTGGAGGGCGAGACGATCTCCACCACGATCAGCGCTTCGGCCGCCGGCACCCGGTTGCCCGGCCCGGAGAGGACGTCCACCGGCAGGTAGGTGAGGTCCGGCTCACGTCCCTTGGACACGTCCGGGCTGACGATCCTGGTGCGTTCACTGGGAAGGCACCCGTCAGGGGCGTGCCGCTCGAACTGCCCGCGCAGCAACGCGAGGTTGAGCTGATGAACGTTCGGCGGCGACGCCTGCATGATCAGCACGTCCCCGGACCACTCGATCCGAACGCCGTCGGGGGCGATCCGCTCCAGTTCCTCGATGAAGTCGCGGTGCCGCTCGTAGAAGCTCATACCGCGCCCTCCATGCGGCTCGCGACCGTCAGCCAAGCAGATGCCGCCCGTCATGGGCCCGCACGACCGGTACGGCGTTGTCCCGGAGCGCGTCCAGCACACGCACCGCATACACCTCGGCCATACGGTCGGAGACCTCGCCCGGTGTGAGCCAGTCGACGGCGGTCGACTCCTCCGAGAGCCGCTCGATCCCGCTCTCCGGTCGGCAACGGAAGACCAAGGCGACGATTCCGCGGCTCACGTTCTTGTAGACGCCGGTCAGCCGCTCCACGCCGACCTTGATCCCGGTCTCCTCGAACACCTCGCGCCGCACGCCGTCCTCAACGGCCTCCGTCGTCTCCAGCACTCCACCCGGCGGCTCCCAGGTCCCGTTGTCGGCCCGCCGGATCGCCAGCACCCGGCCGTCCTCCCGCACCACCACCCCTGCGACGGACACCGAGTGGAGCGGCGTTGACTCGGCGTTCCTGGCGCCGTTACTCATGTGCAGGAGAATAGGAGCCTTGAAGGACCATGGCGAATGGTGACGTGGTCTCGTCGGCCACAGCGAAGTATTTGCAGATCGCGGCCGATCCCCGCGCGAGACTGAGGAGCAATCACCTTCCGCAACCTGTCGCGGAATTCTCCCGCGACAGGTTGACTCATGCACAGGAGTCAACCGCTCCCGATGAACGCCGCCCGCGCCGCCGGGCCGGCGGCGCGGGCGGTGACAACCGACCCCGTTCTCAGACGGTGACGGCCGGGCGCTGTGTGGTCGCGATGGTGGCGGAGCCGACGACGCGGGGGCCGTCGTAGAGGACGACGGCCTGGCCGGGGGCGATGCCGCGGGCAGGGGTGTCGAGGGTGACGTGGAGGGTGTCGTCGACGACCGAGGCGGAGACGGGCACCTCCTCGCCGTGGGCGCGGAGCTGGGCGGTGTAGCGGCCGTCGGCGAGCGGCTCGGTGCCGCACCAGCGCGGGCGGATCGCGGTCAGGCCGGTGACGTCCAGGCCCTCGACCGGGCCGACCGTCACGGTGTTGTTCACCGGGGAGATGTCGAGCACGTAGCGCGGCTTGCCGTCGGCGGCCGGGCGGCCGATCCGCAGGCCCTTGCGCTGGCCGATGGTGAAGCCGTACGCGCCGTCGTGCTCACCGAGCTTGGCGCCGTCGACGTCCAGGATGTCGCCGGTCGCGGTGCCCAGGTGCTTGGCCAGGAAGCCCTGGGTGTCGCCGTCCGCGATGAAGCAGATGTCGTGCGAGTCCGGCTTCTTGGCGACGGCCAGGCCGCGCCGCCCGGCCTCCTCGCGGATGACGTCCTTGGTGGTGTCGCCGAGCGGGAAGAGCGAGTGGGCGAGCTGCTCGGCGTCCAGCACGCCGAGCACGTAGGACTGGTCCTTGGCGGCGTCCACGGCGCGGTGCAGCTCGCGCGAGCCGTCCGGCAGGTCGACGATCCGGGCGTAGTGGCCGGTGCAGACGGCGTCGAAGCCCAGCGCGATCGCCTTGTCCAGCAGGGCGGCGAACTTGATCTTCTCGTTGCAGCGCAGGCACGGGTTGGGCGTGCGGCCGGCCGCGTACTCGGCGACGAAGTCGTCGATGACGTCCTCGCGGAAGCGCTCGGCGAGGTCCCAGACGTAGAACGGGATGCCGATCACGTCGGCGGCGCGGCGCGCGTCCCGGGAGTCCTCGATGGTGCAGCAGCCGCGCGCGCCGGTCCGGAAGGACTGCGGGTTGCTGGAGAGCGCCAGGTGCACGCCGGTCACCTCGTGGCCCGCTTCGACGGCGCGGGCGGCGGCGACGGCGGAGTCCACCCCGCCGGACATCGCGGCGAGCACGCGCAGGCGGCCGGTGGCGGACGGAGCGGTCGGGGCACCCGGGAAGTCAGTCATGATGCATCCAAGCGTACGGGGTGCCGCCCGGCATTCCGCCGGGGTTTCCCGGCGGCCCCCACTCAGCGCCGGACGGCCGCCAGGCCCGCGTTGCGGGCGCGCTGGACGGCCGGGGCGATGGCCTCGGCGAGGGTGGTCACGTCGGCCCGGGTGGAGGTGTGGCCGAGCGAGAAGCGCAGCGAGGCACGGGCCAGCAGCGGATCGACGCCCATCGCCAGCAGCACGTGGCTGGGCTGCGGGACACCGGCCGAGCAGGCCGAGCCGGTGGAGCACTCGATGCCCTGGGCATCGAGCAGCATCAGCAGGGCGTCGCCCTCGCAGCCGGGGAAGGAGAAGTGCGCGTTGGCCGGCAGCCGCCCCTCCCCCGCCGGGTCGCCGTTGAGCACCGCGTCCGGGACGGCGCCCAGCACCGACGCGACCAGTTTGTCGCGGAGCGCGCCCAGCGTGACGGCGTGCTCCGCGCGCCGCTCGACGGCGACGGCCGCCGCGGCGGCGAAACCGGCGGCGCCGGGCGCGTCCAGGGTGCCGGAGCGGACATCGCGCTCCTGGCCGCCGCCGTGCAGCAGCGGCACGGGCGTCGCCCCGCGCGACAGCAGCAGCGCGCCGATGCCGAACGGGCCGCCGATCTTGTGGCCGGTGACGGTGAGCGCGGTGAGCCCGGAGTCGGCGAAGGAGACCGGGACCTGGCCCAGCGCCTGCACCGCGTCGGCGTGCATCGGGATGCCGTACTCGGCGGCCACGGCGGCGAGTTCGGTGACCGGCTGGACGGTGCCGACCTCGTTGTTGGCCCACATGACGGTGACCAGCGCGACCGAGGCCGGGTCGCGCTCGATCGCCTCGCGCAGCGCCGCCGGATGGACCCGGCCGAGCGCGTCCACCGGCAGGTAGTCGACGACGGCGCCCTCGTGCTCGGCGAGCCAGTGCATCGCGTCCAGCACCGCGTGGTGCTCGACCGGGCTGCACAGCACCCGGGTACGGGCCGGATCGGCGCCGCGGCGGGCCCAGTACAGGCCCTTGACGGCCAGGTTGTCGGACTCGGTGCCGCCGCCGGTCAGGACGATCTCGCTGGGCCGGGCGCCGAGCGACTCGGCCAGCGACTCGCGGGCCTCCTCGACCACACGGCGGGCCCGGCGGCCGGCCGCGTGCAGGGAGGAAGCGTTGCCGACGACCCCCAGGTGCGCCGTCATCGCGGCGATCGCCTCGGGCAGCATCGGCGTGGTCGCCGCATGGTCCAGGTATGGCATAACCATCCGATTGTAGAGGGCCCCCGGCTCGCACCGGACCGGCCCGGGCGGGCGTGACCCCTTGCGCCGCACCGATCCGGCCACCGGACACGGCGCACCGCGGCGCTGCCCCTCCGGGCAACCCGGTACGGGGCGCGGCCCGCGAGCGGTTAGCCTGGCGGCCAACGCGACCGGACCGGAACCAGGCGTTCCCGACCGGGAACCAGGAGTCAGGGGATGGCATGTCGCAGTCGGTCGATCGCGCCCTGACCCTGCTCGGGTCGCTCGACGACGGCCCGGTCACCCTGGAACAGGCCGCCACCTCGATCGGTGTGCACAAGTCCACCGCGCTGCGCCTGCTGCGCACGCTGGAGGAGCACGGCTTCGTCCACCGGCTGTCCGACCGGCGCTACCGGCTGGGCGGCCGGGTGCTGTCGCTGGCGCAGGCGGCCCTGCGGGAGATCGACGTCCGCCAGGTCGCGGCGCCGTACCTGGCCTCGCTGCACGAGCGCTGCGGCTGCACGGTGCAGCTGGCGGTGCTGCAGGACGACGAGGTGCTGTACCTGGACGAGCTGACCGGGCGGTGGAGCGCCGCCGCGGGCCGGCCGACCCGGATCGGGCGGCGGGCGCCGGCCGCCGGGACGGCGATCGGCCGGGTGCTGCTGGCCGGGCTGGCGCAGGACGGCCGGGCGGCGGAGGAGCTGTCGGCCGACCTGGCGGCGGTGCGCCGGCGGGGCTGGGCGGCGGAGTCGGCCGAGCACCCGGAGGCGGTGACCTGCGTGGCGGCGCCGGTGGCGGGCAGCGACCGGCGGGCGGTCGCGGCGTGCGCGATCTCGGCGCCGACGGACCGGGTGTCGCCGGCCGAGCTGGTGAAGCTGGTGCCCGAGCTGCTCTGCACGGCGGAGGCGATCTCGCTGGCGTACGGCGGCTCCCCTACTCCTCGCTGGTGCGAGAACCGTTGCGGTGCCAGGCCCGCGGTGCGCGCCAGCCGTACCTGAGGGCGAGCATCCGCAGGCCGAACGCGGTGAGCGCGGCGGCGGTGCCGGTGGCGGCGGTGAGGCTGTCGAGGGCGATCAGGACGGCGACCAGCGCGGCGCCGACCAGGGCGGGCACCGCGTAGATCTCGCGGTCCCAGCGGAGCAGCGAGGGGATCTCGCCGGCCAGGACGTCGCGCATCACGCCGCCCCCGGCGGCGGTCACCATGCCGAGGGCGACGGAGGAGACGGCGCCGAGGCCGAAGTCGTGCGCCTTGGCGGTGCCGGTGACGCAGAACAGGCCGAGACCGAGCGCGTCGAGGGTCTGCACGGCGCGGTTGATCCGTTCGACCTCGGGGTGCAGGAAGAAGACGACCAGGGCGGCGATCATCGGGGTGACGAAGTAGCCCAGGTTGGTGAAGGCGGCGACCGGGGTGGCGCCGATCACGAGGTCGCGCATGACTCCGCCGCCGAGCGCGGTGACCTCGGCCAGCACGCAGATGCCGAAGATGTCCATGTTCTTGCGGACGGCGAGCAGCCCCCCGGAGAGGGCGAAGACGAAGATGCCGACGAGGTCCAGCGACTGCTGCACGTCGGTGGGGAAGATCTGGGAGGTCACCGTCCCTGTTGTACCCGACGTCCGGGGTCACCCCCGCGCTCCGGGCACGGGGAGGCGCGCGCGGGAGAATGGTCACGGTACGGGAAAGAAGCGCCCCCCCGGGAACATTTGCCCGCCTTCGAACAATCGGTTCGGCGCGGTTTCGGCTAGCCTCCGCCTGTGAAGCTGATCGAACGCGTATCCAGGAAACGCACCGGCCGCCGGTCGGCCGGGGGCGCCCCCACCACCCCCGCCGCGTCGCGGCTCGCCTGGCTCGACGCGCTGCGCGGGATCGCCGCCCTCTCGGTGGCGGTGTACCACTTCGCGCTGCCGTTCTACTGGGTGCCGCACGGCACCAAGGTGCCGTACTACCTGGACCCGGGCATCTTCGGCGTCATGCTGTTCTTCCTGGTCAGCGGGTACATCATCCCGGCGTCGCTGGAGCGGCGCGGCGACGTCCGCGGGTTCTGGGCGGGTCGGTTCTTCCGGATCCTCCCCGTGGTGATCCTCACCGTGGTCGGCAGCCTGCTGATCCTGCCCCGCCAGTACTCGGTGGTGAACCCCTGGTCCTACGAGCACCCGCTGCTGTCGCTCGTCGCCAGCGGCACGATGCTGCAGGACATGACGGGCGTGGCGAACGTCATCGGGGTGATGTGGACGCTCACCTACGAGATGATCTTCTACTACTTCGCGACGGCCCTGTTCGTCGTCGGGTGGCACCGCAAGAGCGCGCCGATCGCTATCGGCTTCGCGGCCTTCGCCGTCGTCCTCGGTGCGTGGCTGTCGCTGGGCACCATCACCAAGGACCTGCAGTCGACCCGGCACCTGGTGGCCGCCACCACCCTGGTGGTCGTCATGGCGATGGCCTGCATCGCCACCGCGCGCCCGGAGCTGGTCCGCTGGGGCGGCGTCATGCTCGGCGGCCTCGGGCTGACGCTGGTCCTCCTCAACGGGCGGTCCACCGCCTTCGAGACCATGATGATCTTCGCCACGATGTTCGCCGGCACCGTCCTCTACCGGCTGGAGCACGGGCAGATCGAGCGGCTGCCCGCGATCCTGTGCTGCACCTTCGTGGCGGCCGCGGGCTTCCTCTCCGGCTACCTCTACAACCGCGGCCCGGCCCTGTGGCGGACGTGGAGCAGCTCGTGGATGTCGTTCTCCTACGCCTACATCGCGGCCTGGGCGGTGTTCGTGATCTGCATGCTGCTGCGCAAGCGCCGCTTCCCGCGCTGGCTCAGCTGGCTGGGCGCCATCAGCTACTCGGTCTACCTGCTGCACAACCCGCTGATCCACGCCATGAACTGGATGCTGGAGGGCCACGCGCCGATCGTCAGCTGGAAGGACCGCGGCATCCAGCTCGTCGCCTTCACGGCGGCGATGCTGATCCTCAGCTACGCCAGCTACCGGCTGATCGAGATCCCGTTCCAGAACCTCGGCCGCAAGGTCATGAAGGCCGTGAACCGCCGCTTCCCGGCGCCCGCCGCGCCGCAGCCGGCCGTCGTCGGCCAGACCCGGCCGGCCGAGGCGCCCGGCGGCGTGGCTGCGGCCGGGGCCGCGCCGGAGCCGGTGCTGTCCGGCAACCGCGACTGACGCCCCCTCGCGCACACGAGTCCGCCCGCCCCGGTGCACCGGGGCGGGCGGACTCTTTCGTTCCCGCGGACGGGCGCTACGCGGCTCCGGTGCCGCTGCGCTCGCTGCCCTGGCTGCCCGCGTTGCCCGCGTTGCCCTCAGGGCCGTGCTGGTCGTTCCCCTCGCTTCGCTCGGGGAAGTGACAGGCCACCTGGTGCCCCGCCGTCGCCGCCGTCAACAACGGCTCCTGACTCGCGCAGATCTCCTGGGCCTTCCAGCAGCGGGTGCGGAAGCGGCAGCCGCTGGGCGGGTTGATCGGCGAGGGAACGTCGCCCTTGAGCAGGATCCGCTCGCGCCCGGCGCGCTGCCGGCGGCGTGGGTCGGGCACCGGCACGGCGGACATCAGCGCCGTGGTGTACGGGTGCAGCGGGCTGCGGTAGAGCGAGTCCCGGTCGGCGATCTCGACGATCTTGCCGAGGTACATCACCGCGACCCGGTCGGAGACGTGCCGGACCACCGAGAGGTCGTGCGCGATAATCAGGTAGGTCAGGCCGAGCTCCCGCTGGAGGTCGTCGAGCAGGTTGACCACCTGGGCCTGGATGGAGACGTCGAGCGCGGAGACCGGCTCGTCCGCGACGATCATCTTGGGCCGCAGGGCGAGCGCCCGGGCGATGCCGATGCGCTGGCGCTGGCCGCCGGAGAACTCGTGCGGGTAGCGGTTGTAGTGCTCGGGGCTGAGCCCGCACAGCTCCAGCAGCTCCTGGACGGCCTTCTTGACCCCGCCCGCGGGCTCCGCCTTCTGCAGCCTGAACGGCGCGCCGACGATGGTGCCGACGGTGTGCCGGGGGTTCAGCGAGGAGTACGGGTCCTGGAAGATCATCTGGATGTCGCGGCGCAGCGGCCGCATCGCCCCGACGCCCAGGTGGGTGATGTCGGTGCCCTCGAACTCGACCGTCCCGCCGGTGGGTTCGTCGAGCCGGGTGACCAGTCGGCCCATCGTCGACTTGCCGCAGCCGGACTCGCCGACGACGCCCAGGGTCTCGCCGGCGTTGACCGTGAAGTCGATGCCGTCGACCGCCCGGACGGCGCCGGTCTGGCGCCGCAGCAGGCCGCTGTGGATCGGGAAGTGCCGGGTCAGACCGCTCACCTTGAGCAGCGGCTGCCGGTCCGAGGCGGGCGCCGGTGCGGGCACCTTCTTCATGGGTTCGGGGCCCGCCGCCTGAGTGTCCGTCATCGGTTCTCTCCAGAAAGGTGGTACGAGGCCGGGCTCACAGCCGGGGCGCGATCTCTTCGGCGAAGATGCGGTGCCGCTCGGCGAGCGCGAGGTGGCAGGCGGCGTGGTGTCCGGGCGCGACCTCGGTGAGCTTCGGGGTCTCCTCGGTGGAGCGCCCGCCGGTCAGCCCGGCGTAGGGGCAGCGCGGGTGGAAGGCGCAGCCGGACGGCACGTTGATCAGGCTGGGCGGGGTGCCCTTGACCGGGACCAGGCGGTCCTGCAGTTCGCGGTCGAGGCGCGGCATCGAACCCAGCAGGCCCCAGGTGTAGGGGTGCTCGGGCGCGTCGAAGAGGGTCTCGGCCGGGCCGCGCTCGACGCACTTGCCGCCGTACATCACGAGGATGTCGTCGGCGAGCTCGGCGACCACCCCGAGGTCGTGGGTGATGATGATGACGGCCGAGCCGAACTCCTCCTGGAGGTCCCGGATGAGGTCCAGGATCTGTGCCTGGACGGTGACGTCCAGGGCGGTGGTGGGCTCGTCGGCGATCAGCAGCGACGGGTCGTTGACCAGCGCCATGGCGATCATGGCGCGCTGGCGCATGCCGCCGGAGAACTGGTGCGGGTAGTCGTCGACCCGGCGGTCGGGCTGCGGGATGCCGACCCGGTCGAGCATCTCGACGGCTCGGGCCCGGGCCTGCTTCTTGCTCGCCTGCGGGTGGTGCACCCGGTAGGCCTCGACGATCTGCTGCCCCACCGTGTAGTAGGGGTGCATCGCGGTCAGCGGGTCCTGGAAGATCATCGCCATCTGCCGGCCGCGCAGCTGGCGGACCCGGTCCGGTCCGGCCGCGATGAGCTCCTCGCCGTCCAGCCGGATCTCGCCGCTGATCCGGGCCCGCTTGGAGCGGTGCAGGCCCATGATGCCGAGCGAGGTGACGGACTTGCCGGAGCCGGACTCGCCGACGATGCCGAGGGTGCGGCCCTTGGCGAGGTCGAAGCTGACCCCGTCGACGGAGCGGACCAGGCCGTCGTCGGTGTCGAAGTGGATCCGCAGGTCCCGCACGGAGAGGAAGGCGTCCTCGCCGCCCGGGGCGGCCGCGCGGGCCGGGGTCTTCTGGAGCTCGGTCACGACAGCCTCACCCGGGGGTCGACAGCGGCGTACAGGAGGTCAACCACGAGGTTGCACAGGACGATGAAGAAGGCCGCGAGCAGGGTGACGCCGAGGATCTTCGGGAGGTCGTTGTCGGAGATCGCCTGGACGGCGAACTGGCCGACGCCTTGGAGCGAGAAGACCTGCTCGGTGATCAGCGCGCCGCCGAGCAGCAGCCCGAGGTCCATGCCGAAGATGGTGACGATCGGGGTGAGCGCGGCCCGCAGCCCGTGCCGGGTGACGACCTTGGACTCGGCCAGGCCCTTGGCCCGGGCGGTGCGGATGTAGTCCTCGCTCATCGTCTCCAGCATTCCGGCGCGGGTGAGCCGGGCGTAGAGCGCGGAGTAGAGGAAGGCCAGCGAGATCCACGGGAGGATCAGGTTGCGGGCCCACATCAGCGGGTTGTCGGTGAAGTCGACGTACTGGAGGTTGTCCAGGATCGGCCACTCGTAGCTGAACACCGTGAGCAGCAGCGCGCCGGTGAAGAAGACCGGCAGCGAGACGCCGGCGAGCGCGATGCCCATGGAGAGCCGGTCGAAGATCGAGCGCGGCTTGAGCGCGGAGATGACACCGGTGGTGACGCCGGAGGTCAGCCAGATCACGGCGGCGCCGATCGCCAGCGAGATGGTCACCGGTACCCGCTTGATCAGCTCGGGCCAGACCTCCAGGTGGTTCTTGAAGGAGTAGCCGAAGCAGGGCACGTGGCAGGTGGCCGGTTCCGGGCCGAACTTGTACTCGGCGCCGCTGACCAGCGCCTTGAGGAAGTTCCAGTACTGCGTGTACAGCGGCTGGTCGAGGCCGAGGTTCTGCTTGACCGCCTGGATCGCCTCGGGGGAGGGGTTCTTCCCGATGTACTGGGTGGCCAGCTGGTCGACCGTCTCACCGGCGACGCGCGGGAGCAGGAAGAAGATCGCGAAGGTGACCGCGCTGACGACCAGCAGCAGCACCACGGCCGCGAGGATCCTGCGGATGATGTAGGCAAACACAGTTGGTCGGCTCCGGCCGCCCGCCGCCGTCCGGGGTCCTCCGGACGGCGGCGGGCGCCGCTGCCTTCACCTGCCTTCAGGGATGCGGAGCCAGGCTCTTACTTGGTGGTGCCGATGTTCAGGTAGTCGTACTCACCCGAGAAGGCCGGCGTGGACGCGAGGTTGGTGGCGTTGTCCGGGCGGTACAGGAAGACCTTGAAGTCGGTCAGCGGGACGTAGACCGCCTGCTCCATGACCTTCTTGTCGATGTCGCCGTAGATCTTCTCGCGGGCCGCCCGGTCCGGGTTGGTGGCGGCATCGTCGAGCAGCTTGTTGACCGCGGGGTCGTTCAGCGAGGCCAGGTTGCTGTTGCCGGAGGCCTTGATCGCGCGGCCGTCGACGATCTGCTGCAGGAAGCCGTAGCCGGTCGGCCAGTCGGCGCCCCACTGCATCATCATCAGGCCGATGTTGTGCTCCTTGGCGAACGCCGGGGCGCCCGCGCTGTCGGCCAGGTACTTGCCCTGCGGGTACTGCTGGATCTCGGCGTTGATGCCGACCTTCTTCAGCGCGGCCTGGATCGAGGTGGCGGCGGCGACCTCGGTGGCGCGCTCGGTGCGGGCGGAGAGCACGGTGCTGATGCTGTCCTTGCCGCAGGCCTTCAGCGCTTCCTTGGCCTTGGCCTCGTCACCCTTGTTGTCCTTGGTCTCCCAGACGTTGAAGTCCTGGTGGCCCGGGATGTCCGGCGGGAGCACGGTGTTGGCGACCTGGCCGCGGATCGGGCCGCCGAGCGCGGTCTGCACCGAGACCTTGTCGACCGCGTACTGGACGGCCTTGCGGCACTCGATGTTGTCGAACGGCGCGACGTCGGTGTTGATCGCCATGTAGACCAGGCGGCCGCCGTAGGCGTTGTCGGTGTTGGCCTTCAGCTTCGGGTTCTGCAGGATCTGCGCCTGGGTCTGCGGGTCGACGCCGCCGCCCACCAGGTCGACCTGGGCGTTGCCGGCCAGCAGGTCCTTGTCGATGGTGGCCTGGTCGATGTTCATCCGGAGCACGATCTTGTCCGGCAGCTGCTTGCGGATCGGGTCGGTGCTCGGGTCCCAGTTGGTGTTCGGGACCAGGACGGCCTGCTTGCCGTCCTCGTAGGACTCGAACTTGAAGGAGCCGGAGGAGACGATCTTCTTGACGTACTCGGCGCCGGTGTCCTTGGCCTGCGGGACCGGGACCGTCTGCGGGGCGCTGACCAGGTAGTCGAAGTCGGCGAAGGCGTGCTTCAGGTGGAAGACGATCGTCGTGTCGTCGGGCGTCTCGATCGACTTCAGGTCGCCGGTCTTGTCCTTGTACGGGCCCGCGTACGGGGTGCCCTCGTTGTCGACCAGCAGCTCCTTGAAGTACGTCGGGCCGTTGGAGTTGACCTCCGGCGCGAAGTTGGAGCGCTCGACGGCGTACTTGACGTCCTTCGAGGTGATCGGGGTGCCGTCGTCGTACTTCAGGCCCGCGCGCAGCTTGTACGTCCAGGTCAGGCCGTCCGCGCTGACCTGGCCGAGCGACTCGGCGAGGTCCGGGACGAGCTTGTTGCCCGCCTCGCCGGCGCCCGGCTGGAAGGTGGTGAGCGGACGACCGTACAGGCGCGAGAAGTTGTAGATGTACGCGTAGTACGTGTTGCCCGGGTCGAGCGAGTCCGGGGTGCCCTTCATCTCGAAGGTGACCGTCCCGCCCTTCTTGTCCGAGGCGTTGACGATGCCCTTGGTGGCCGCGTTGGCCCCGGAGCCGCCGGCGGCCTCGGTGCTGCTGCCGGTGGCGGTGGACTTGGCGTCGTCGCTCTTCTTGCTCGACGAGCAGCCGGTGACGACCAGGACCGCGGCGGCGGCCATGGCGGTCAGCGCGACGGTGCGGGACCTACGCATGGGTGAGATCAACCCCTTGAGGAAGTGGTGGCTGAACGAGGGATCCTGACGGTTTGTCAGTTGCTCTTGGGATCGAGGGCGTCACGCAGCCCGTCGCCGAGCAGGTTGAAGGCGAGCACGGTGAGGAAGATCGCCAGACCGGGGACCACCATGTACTGGGGGTCCACCTGGTAGTACCGGATCGCGTCCTGGAGCATCCCGCCCCAGGAGGCCTGCGGGGGCTGGATGCCGACGCCGAGGAAGCTCAGGCCGGCCTCGAAGAGGATGTTGGTCGGGATCAGCAGGGTCGAGTAGACCAGGATCGGACCGACCAGGTTGGGCAGCAGTTCCTTGAACAGGATGAACGGCCCCCGGGCGCCCAGGCTGCGGGCCGCGTAGACGAACTCGCGCTCGCGCAGCGAGAGGGTCTGTCCGCGCACGATCCGGCCGATGTAGGGCCAGTTGAAGAAGCCGATCACGAAGATCAGCACCAGGATGTGCAGCGGCAGGCCGTGCAGGCCGAACGCGCCGCCCTGCAGCGACGTGGAGATCGCGATGGCGAAGAGCAGCAGCGGGAAGGCGAGGAAGACGTCCATCACCCGGCTGATCAGGGTGTCCACCCAGCCGCCGTAGTAGCCGGCCATGATGCCGAGCACGGTGCCGATGGTGTTGGACAGCACGGTCGCGCCGAAGGCGACCAGCAGGGAGACCCAGGAACCCTCGATGACGCGGGTGAGCAGGTCACGGCCCTGCAGCGGGTCGACGCCGAGCGGGTGGTCCCAGCTCATGCCGCCCCAGTCGCCGAACGGCAGGCCGCCGAGGTCGGCGTCCAGCAGGTCCTGGTTGAGGGCGTCGGGGTCCAGCCCGAAGACCGACTCGATCGGCTTGGCCAGCACGGCGAGCAGGATCAGCAGGATCACCACGATGCCGCCGGCGACGGCGGCCTTGTCCCGCTTGAAGCGGGTCCAGGCGATCTGGCCGAGCGAGCGGCCCTCGATCTTCTTGGCCGGGCTCGCGGCGGCGTCAGCCTCCGGAGCGTTGCCGGCGGTCTTGATGGGTGCGGTCATGGTCAGTTCGGTCCCCTCGCCGACGGTGGCCGGCCCACGGGTGCCGGACGCCGGGATCGGCGGCTCGGCTGGTGCGGACGTGCTTGGGTGCGGACGTGCAAAGGTGCAGGTACGGGTGCGGGGGTGTTCCCAGCGGTACGACGTGCTCAGTACTGCTGCCACGCGGGATGAGCGTCACGTGGATCATGCGGTCCGCCGGCGCGTTCGCCTTTGTGAGGCGCCAACCACGCGCTGCGGGCTGTTGCAGAACTCTCTGCCATCCGAACTGGCTTGCGCCAGCCCTGCCAACCGACAGATGCCCAACTGTGATCTGTCCGCATGCACCTCCCGGATCTTCGGCATATCCCTCTTCACACAGCTGTAACAGCCATGTCAAGATGTCTGCCACCCACTCCGCGGAGAACGTCCGGAAAAACGCCGAAACCGGCCTGACATCATGTCAAGCCGGTTCCACCGGTGGATATTTGGCGTGTTTGGGCAGTCAGCGACCGGGGTAGCCGGGCCAGGGCTGCTGCGGCGGGGGCTGCTGCCCCGGCCAGCCCTGCGCCGGCGGCTGCGTGCCGTAGCCGAAGCCCTGCCCGTGGGCCGGACCCTGCTGCGAGGCGTACGGCGGCGGGGGCACCGGCGGGTACGGACCCGTCGGCGGACGGCCGTGCCCGGCCGCCTCCCGGTCGTAGAACGGGCGCGCGTTGGCCCGCATCCACAGCGCCACCGGGTCGTACTCGTCCGCCATCGCCACCGTCGAGACCGCGAGCCCCTCCGGCGCGACCGCGATCGCCCGCTGCATCAGCGCCCGCACGGCCTCCACGGTCGGCGGCGAACTCTCGTACAGGTCCAGGCCGATGGCCAGGTACGGTTCGCCCACCGACGGCCGCACCCAGGCCCGGCGCAGCGCCTTCACCGCACGCACCTCGACCGCCTGCCGCTCCAGCAGCGCGAAGAACTGCTGCGCCGGCACCTGCGGCTCGCTCAGCCTCAGCGGCCCGGCCGGCAGCCGGTCCAGGCCCGCCGCGACCCGGCGCAGGTCCGCCCACGGCACGCCCACCCCGCCGCCCGGGGCGTGCGGGTTCAGCCACAGGCCCCACCGGGTGCGGTACAACGAGGCCGCGATCTCCCGGCCGGAGATCACCTCGTGCGCCCGCGCCCAGCCGGACGCCGCCAACTGCTCGGGCGAGGTGACGGCCGGGGCGTACCCGTGGCCGCTGATCTCCATGTTCCCGTACTGGGCGTCCGCACTGCCCGGCATGCCGTGCCAGAGCAGCATCCAGACCCGGCCCTCCTCGAGCGCGTGCAGCATCGTCTCGTAGGCCTCGTAGCGCTCCGGCGCCACCTCGCGCAGCGCGCGCTCCAGCGCGCCCGGATCCGGGCGTCCGGTGGGCGCCTGGCCCCAGGGCCCCGGTGCACCGCCAGCTACCGATCCCGCACTCATGCGCCCACCTCGCTGCGCTTCTTCGTTCCTCGTCCGTCACCGGCGGCCCGGCGGCCGTCAGCACGCACCCTATGGGGCGGTTGCCGACCACCGCCACGCCGACGTGCCAGGGTCCCACCGCCGCCCCGCCCGAACCCGCCCGGCGGGTGCCGGACGGACGGCCGGAATCCGGATCAGCCCCGTACGTAGAAGGGCGCGACCCGGTTCACCAACCAGTCGACCACCGGATCGTCCGCGAGGTCGAGCAGTACGAGGTGGACGCCGCCGGGCAGCGGCGCGGTTCCCAGCGCTCGCCCCAATGCTTCGTTCACCGCACCCGGGTCGGCCGGGGCCAGCGGGTCCAGCTGGACGCCCACGAACATCACGGTCGGCTCGCCCTCGACGCTCGCCAGCGCCCGCCGCGCGGTCAGCACCCCCGGCAGCGCCGCGAGTTCGCCGCGGCAGGCGGCCAGGAACGCCTCCGGGTCCTCCCCCGGCACCGGCTCGCGCAGCGCCACCCGGCCGCCGCCGGGGGCGTCCGGCGCGTCCGGGGCGGTCTCCCAGCGGTCCTCGCGCGGCCCGCGGCGCAGCTCGGCCACGCCCTCCGGCGGCACCGGGATGCCCACCGCCGCCTCGGGGTTGACGGCGATGCCCACGCCCAGCGGCAGACCGCGGGCGAACTCCCAGACCGGCGCGACCGCGAACGGCATCCCCGGCGCCTGCCGGAGGAAGACCTCCTGCGAGGAGAACACCGGGACATAGGGGTCGCCGGCCAGTTCGATGACCGGCAGGTCCAACGACTGCCCCTGCGGGTCCCCGCCCGACGGCAGCGGGATCCACACCTGGCTGCGCGCCAGCACCTCGATCACCCGGGGGGTCGCGCCGGGGTCGCCGAGCGCGGCGGTGAGCACCTGCTCCAGCTCGTTGGCCGGCCACCCGCCGCCCGGCGGCGCCGAGTCCGCCCCGTCCCACCCCTGCTGTTCCACCGGGTACCCCATGCGCCGCCGTACCGTCCTCTGCTCGCCGATGCCCGCAGCCTAGCGTTCCGGCACCGCGCGCCGCCCCGCCCCGGGCCGCCGGGCCCGCGTGACGCAGCCCCCTCTCCCCTCATGGCCGAGGACGTGCCATGATGTGCCCGTCTGCGGTGGCATCCACCCCAGGCCCCGCCAACTCCATACCGGCCGCTCGAACCCGCGCGGGAGAGTCCGGAGTGCCCCGTCCAGGAGGCACAGCCGGCGCCGAAGGAGCAAGTCCTCCCCGGAATCTCTCAGGCACCCCTACCGCGCGGGCTAGGCACATCTGGAAAGCGGCGCACGGCCCTGCCGTCCGCCCACCCACGGTGCAAGCCGCCATGCTGTCCCCTACAGGGCAGTGGACGGTGAAGCTCTCAGGTTCGACGACAGATGGGGAGACCCAGCCGCCGCATGCCCGCGCGCAGGGTCCGCCGCCCCGAGCAGGGCCGGTCCCGGCGCGCGCACCCCTGAGTGCCCCGACCGAGGAGTTCCTGGCCATGTCGTCCCTCCGCCTCACCGCGCTCGACGCGCTGCACCGCGCCCTCGGCGCCACCATGACCGACTTCGCCGGCTGGGACATGCCGCTGCGCTACGGCAGCGAGCGCGAGGAGCACCTCGCCGTCCGCACCAAGGCGGGCCTGTTCGACCTCTCCCACATGGGCGAGATCACCGTCACCGGCCCGCAGGCCGGCGAGATGCTGGACCACGCCCTGGTCGGCTTCGTCTCCGCGCTCGGCGTGCTGCGCGCCCGCTACACCATGATCTGCGCCGAGGACGGCGGCATCCTGGACGACCTGATCGTCTACCGCCTGCGCGAGGACGCCTTCCTGGTCGTCGCCAACGCCTCCAACGCCCAGCTGGTGCTGGACGAGCTGATCGCCCGTGCCAAGGGCTACAACGCCGTCGTCTCCGACGACCGCGACGCCTACGCGCTGATCGCCGTCCAGGGCCCGGAGTCCACCGCGATCCTGGCCGAGACCACCGAGGCCGACCTGCCCGGCCTGAAGTACTACGCGATCCTCCCGGCCCAGGTGGCCGGCCGCGACGTGCTGCTCGCCCGCACCGGCTACACCGGCGAGGACGGCTTCGAGATCTTCTGCAACCCGGGCGACGCCGAGCAGATCTGGCAGGCGCTGACCGGGGCCGGCGCCGACCGCGGCCTGATCCCCTGCGGCCTGTCCTGCCGCGACACGCTGCGCCTGGAGGCCGGCATGCCGCTGTACGGCCACGAGCTGTCCACCGGGCTGACCCCGTTCGACGCGGGCCTGGGCCGGGTCGTCCGCTTCGACAAGACCACCAACGAGGGCGCCTTCGTCGGCCGCAAGGCCCTGGAGCGGGCCGCCGCCGAGGCCGAGGCCAACCCGCCGCGGGTGCTGGTCGGCCTGGTCTCCGAGGGCAAGCGCGTGCCGCGCGCCGAGTACTCCGTGGTCTCCGCCGACGGCGAGCCGATCGGCCGGATCACCTCCGGCGCGCCCTCCCCCACCCTGGAGAAGCCGATCGCGATGGCCTACGTGGACGCGGCCCACGCCACCCCCGGCTCCACCGTCGCGGTGGACGTGCGCGGCAAGCACGAGCCGGTCCAGGTCGTCGCGCTGCCGTTCTACAAGCGCGCCCGCTGACCCCTCCCCCAGCTGTTTTCCCAGGCGAGGCACGTCCGCGCGCCGGGCCGCTTCGTCGTACCCGCTTCCCATCCTGGAGAATGACGCCATGAGCAACCCCCAGCACCTGCAGTACACCGAGGAGCACGAGTGGCTGACCGCCGCCGGCGCCGACGGTGTGTCCACGATCGGCATCACCCAGCACGCCGCCGACGCCCTCGGTGACATCGTCTACGTGGAGCTCCCCGAGGTCGGTTCCACCGTGACCGCCGGCGAGACCTGTGGCGAGCTGGAGTCGACCAAGTCGGTCAGCGACCTGTTCTCGCCGGTGACCGGTGAGGTCACCGAGGTCAACGAGGACGTCAAGAACGACAACGGCCTGGTCAACAGCGAGCCGTTCGAGGGTGGCTGGCTGTTCAAGGTCCGCGTCGAGTCGACCGGCGCCGTGCTGACCGCCGACGAGTACACCGCGCTCACCAACCCCTCGGCCTGAGCCACCGCCGGGGCGGCCGCAGCGCGGCGGCCGCCCCGCACTCGGCCCACCCGTCGCCCGCCGCCACCCTTCCGACGACGCGCGAGGCGCGGCCCCTCCTGCCTCTCCTCCCGGGAAGACCCCACCATGACGGTTCTGAACCAGTCCCTGCACGCCCTCGACCCGGAGATCGCCGCCGCGGTCGACGCCGAGCTGCACCGCCAGCAGACCACCCTGGAGATGATCGCCTCCGAGAACTTCGCCCCGGTGGCGGTCATGGAGGCCCAGGGCTCGGTCCTGACCAACAAGTACGCCGAGGGCTACCCCGGCCGCCGCTACTACGGCGGCTGCGAGCACGTCGACGTGGTCGAGCAGATCGCGATCGACCGGATCAAGGCCCTGTTCGGCGCCGAGCACGCCAACGTCCAGCCGCACTCCGGCGCGCAGGCCAACGCCGCCGCGATGTTCGCGCTGATCAAGCCGGGCGACACCATCCTGGGCCTGAACCTGGCCCACGGCGGTCACCTGACCCACGGCATGAAGATCAACTTCTCCGGCAAGCTCTACAACGTGGTGCCGTACCACGTGAACGACAAGAGCGGCCGGGTCGACATGGAGGAGGTCGAGCGCCTCGCCAAGGAGCACCAGCCGCAGCTGATCATCGCCGGCTGGTCCGCCTACCCGCGCCAGCTCGACTTCGCCGAGTTCCGCCGGATCGCCGACGAGGTCGGCGCGCTGCTGATGGTCGACATGGCCCACTTCGCCGGCCTGGTCGCCGCGGGCCTGCACCCCAACCCGGTGCCGTTCGCGGACGTGGTCACCACCACCACCCACAAGACCCTGGGCGGCCCGCGCGGCGGCGTCATCCTCTCCAAGGCCGAGCACGCCAAGAAGATCAACTCCGCGGTCTTCCCCGGCCAGCAGGGCGGCCCGCTGGAGCACGTCATCGCCGGCAAGGCCGTCGCCTTCAAGGTCGCCGCCTCGGAGGAGTTCAAGGAGCGCCAGCAGCGCACCCTGGACGGTGCCCGGATCCTCGCCGAGCGCCTGCTGCAGGACGACGTCACCGAGGCCGGCGTCTCCGTGCTGTCCGGCGGCACCGACGTCCACCTCGTCCTGGTCGACCTGCGCAACAGCCAGCTCGACGGCCAGCAGGCCGAGGACCGCCTGCACGAGGTCGGCATCACCGTCAACCGCAACGCCATCCCGAACGACCCGCGCCCGCCGATGGTCACCTCCGGCCTGCGGATCGGCACCCCGGCGCTCGCCACCCGCGGCTTCCGGGCCGAGGACTTCCGCGAGGTCGCCGACATCATCGCCCAGGCCCTGAAGCCGGCCTTCGACGAGGGCACCGCCGAGGCGCTCAAGGCCCGGGTCACCGCCCTGGCCGAGAAGTACCCGCTCTACCCGAACCTGTAAGTCCCGCCGTTCGGCTGCGGGTGACCGGGCTCACCCCGCCCGGACACCGGGGATTCCGGGGCACCGCGCACACTGGAGAGTGCACGCGGTGCCCCGTCCCGTGTCAGCCGCCCGACCGAACCTCCGCCACCGCCGTCCTCCCTCCCTGCCGGCACCATCCACGAGACCAGACAAGGACGTCCCTCCGTGGCCATCAGCGTCTTCGACCTCTTCTCCATCGGCATCGGCCCGTCCAGCTCCCACACCGTCGGCCCGATGCGCGCCGCCCGGATGTTCGCCCGCCGCCTGAAGTCGGAGGGCCTGCTGACCGAGGTGACGGCCGTCCGCGCCGAGCTGTACGGCTCGCTGGGCGCCACCGGCCACGGCCACGGCACCCCCAAGGCGGTGCTGCTGGGCCTGGAGAACGCCTCCCCGCGCACCGTCGACGTCGACCAGGCCGACCGCGACGTCGAGCGGATCACCGCCGAGAAGCGGATCCACCTGCTCGGCGTCCACGCCATCGACTTCGACCCCGACACCCAGCTGGTGCTGCACCGGCGCCGCTCGCTGCCGTACCACGCCAACGGCATGACCCTGTGGGCCTACCGGGCCGACGGCTCCGCCGTGCTGGAGAAGACCTACTACTCGGTCGGCGGCGGCTTCGTCGTCGACGAGGACGCGATCGGCGCGGACCGGGTCAAGCCCGACGACACCGCGCTGAAGTACCCCTTCCGCACCGGCGAGGAGCTGCTGCGGCTCACCCGGGAGACCGGCCTGTCGATCTCCGGCCTGATGCTGGAGAACGAGAAGGCCTGGCGCACCGAGGAGGAGATCCGCGCCGGGCTGCTGGAGATCTGGCGGGTCATGCAGGAGTGCGTCCGGGCCGGCATGTCCCGCGAGGGCATACTCCCCGGCGGCCTCAAGGTGCGCCGTCGCGCCGCCGCGGCCGCCCGCGCGCTGCGCGCCGAGGGCATCGGCCCGGCCAACGCCATGGAGTGGGTGACCCTCTACGCGATGGCGGTCAACGAGGAGAACGCCTCCGGCCGCCGGGTGGTCACCGCCCCGACCAACGGCGCGGCCGGCATCATCCCCGCCGTCCTGCACTACTACCTGAACTTCATCCCGGGCGCCGACGAGGACGGCATCGTCCGCTTCCTGCTTACCGCGGGCGCCATCGGCATGCTCTTCAAGGAGAACGCCTCCATCTCCGGCGCCGAGGTCGGCTGCCAGGGCGAGGTCGGCTCCGCCTGCTCGATGGCCGCCGGCGGCCTCGCCGAGGTCCTCGGCGGCAGCCCGGAGCAGGTCGAGAACGCCGCCGAGATCGGCATCGAGCACAACCTCGGCCTCACCTGCGACCCGGTCGGCGGCCTGGTCCAGATCCCCTGCATCGAGCGCAACGGCATGGCCTCGGTCAAGGCCGTCACCGCCGCCCGGATGGCCCTGCGCGGCGACGGCCGCCACCACGTCTCCCTCGACAAGGCGATCAAGACCATGAAGGAGACCGGCGCCGACATGAAGATCAAGTACAAGGAGACCTCGCGCGGCGGCCTCGCCGTCAACGTCATCGAGTGCTGACCCCGCCCCGCCGACGCCCGCGCCCCCGCCCTCCCGGCGGGGGCGCGGCCGTTCCCGGGCTCGGCCCCCCGCCGCGGCCGCGGTCGGCCGGACTCCACGGCAGCCGGCACGGATGTGGCGACAGTCGCACTACTCACCCGCCCGGGTGAACCGCGCCCGGAGGACCCGCCCCCGGATCCGGACGGCTGTCAGGGTGGCCGGAACAACACCCCCACGAGCCCCCGGAGCGCGGATGAAGCACACCCGAACCGGTGTCCGCACCCTCACCACCCTGCTGCTGGCCGCCGCCCTGGCCGCGGTCGCCACCACCCCGGCCGCGGCCCGTGCCGCGCTGCCGGACGCCACCGACGCGGCCTTCGCCGACGACTGCCTGCGCGCCCACAACGAGTACCGCGCCCGGCACGGCGTCCCGGCGCTGACCCTGGACCCCGCCGTCCAGGACCACGCCAGGACCCGCGCCGCCCGGCTCTCGACCTACGAGCGGCTCTCCGGCGGCCACGCCGGCCTCGACCCCGCGTACGGCGAGAACCAGTCCTGGTTCGCCTCCACCGTCCCCGACAGGGCCGGCTGCCGCCGGGCCGTCGACGCCTGGTACGCGCAGGCCAAGGACTACGACTACGGCCGCCCCGGCTACTCCGCCGCCACCGGCCTGTTCACCCAGGTGGTCTGGAAGTCCTCCACCCGCCTCGGCTGCGCCCGCGCCTACGGCCGGGGCGACACCTGGTACGAGACGTACGTGGTCTGCGACTACGGCCCCCCGGGCAACGTCACCCCCGAGTACGCCGAGAACGTCCCCCGCCCGCGCACCTGATCAGCAGGCCGCCCGGTACCGGACGCCGGGCAGGTGGGTGCGCCACTCTGCCCGGTCCGCCCCCGCCTCCTGCGCGGACTCCCCTCGCCCGCAAGGCCCCTGACGTCACGCCGAACCTTCGTCCACGGCGGCCCGAGGAGCCTTGCGGACAGCGCCCCGACGGCGAAGACCGAGGCCATCGGCCCGGGCCTCCCCCCACGGGGGTGGGGAGGCCCGGGGCGGATCAACCGGCGGGCAGGCGGCGGCGGAGTTCGTCCGCCGAGAGGTCCTCCAGGTGGGTCAGGAAGATCCAGACATGGCCCGAGGGGTCCCGGAGCACGGCGGTGCGGTCGCCGTGGAACATGTCGGTCGGCGGCTGGAGGACCTCCGCACCGGCGGCCGCGGCCCGCTCGGCGAGGGCGTCGACGTCCGGCACGTAGACGTGCAGGGCGACGCTCGTCCCCCCGAGCGCGGACGGCGCGGCGAACGGCGCCCCGTCCCCTCCGGAGTCCCCCAGCATCAGCACGGACCGCCCGACGCTGATCTCCGCGTGCAGCACCCCGCCCCCGGGCGCGTCGATCCGGACGTCCTCCCGCGCCCCGAAGGCCCGTACGTAGAAGTCGATCGCCGACGCGGCGTCGCCGACCATGATGTGCGGGACGACGGCGTAGCGGTAGCGGTCGGGAACGACACTGTCGGCGGTGGCGGTCATGGCGGATCCCCCTCGATGGACGCCGCCGGCCGTTCGCCGGCGGTCTGGGGACGACCGTAGGAGCTGAAGCCGACTTCAGGTCAAGCCCGATCCGGAGCGAGAGGTCAGCCCGGCCGTCGGAGCCGCCATTTCGTGCCGATCATGAATAATCTCAGGCCGCAGCGTGAACCTATGCAAATTACCAAGGTGAACTAAGTTACAGACCTTGAAATCGAAGCCATCCGGTTTGCCCGCATGCTGAGATCCATGCGATAGTCGAGATGTCCAAGGGCGGACGCCGGCGACTGGCGCGCTCCTTGGGCGCGACAAGACTTCGGCCGACCCGACCTGGCACGGCCGACGCCCATCGCCCGGCACGCACCCCCTTGGCCGGCGCGATGACCTGCAGGGGCCCCCAGCCACCGGACCACGGTGAAATCGGGGGCCCCGCGTGTTTTCCCGGACGGACGGACGGCCCCGGGACTCAGGCCCGCTCGCGGACCTTCAGCTCGAACCAGACGCCCTTGCCGCGCGGCAGCAGGTCGGCGCCCCAGCGGTCCGCCAGGTCGTCCACCACCTGCAGCCCGCGCCCGCGCTCATTGGCCGGCAGCGGCTCCGCCACGATCATGCACGGCAGCGCCCGCGAGGAGTCCCGCACCTCCACCCGGACCCAGCCCGGCTTGCGCACCACGTGCAGTCCGATCGTCCGGCCGGCCGCGTGCCGCAGCGCATTGGCGACGAGTTCGCTGGTGAGTAACTCGCCGACCTCCAGATGCTGGTGCAGGTCCCAGTTCTCCAGGGCCGCGAGCACCAGTCTGCGCGCCAACGGGCCGGTCGCCGGCCGGGACGGCAACCGCACCTCGTGCGGCGCCTCCCGGTCGCACAGCTTCCCGGCGTACAGCTGCTCCAGCTCCTCGGAGCTGAGCCGCTCCAGGGCCGCGAGGGCGTCCTGGAACGGTGCCCACGACGCGTCAGCGACCAAGCTGGATCCCGGAAGTGATGACTGATCTGTTTCGCCCCAACCCGCCATGCGGTCCATCATTGCGGAACGCAAGCGGCCGCGTACGGACAATGAGCAAACGATCACCGAGTGTTTCGGCATATGCCGCGTGCAACCCGAACCCGCGTTCGGGCAGGTCCGGGTCACGACGCGTCGAGCGCTACCAGGTGGTCCAGTCGAGGTTCCAGCCGCTGAGGCCGTTGTCCGGCGCGACCCGGCCGCGCGTGGAGTTCTGCACGGTCACGACGTCCCCGATCAGCGAGCCGTCGTAGAACCGGCCCGCCGAGGTGCCCGAGCCGCCGCCCTTGGCGTCCTTCAGGCCCACGCAGCCGTGGCTGACGTTGTCCTCGCCGAAGGCGTTGCTCCAGTAGTTGCCGTGCACGTAGGTGCCCGAGTCGGTGAGCCGCATGGAGTGCGGCACCTGGAGGTCGTAGGGCTCGCCGGTCATCCCGGGCAGGGTGCTGGACTGCATCCGCACCACGCCCTCCTTGGACATGACGACCATGGTGCCGTTCCAGGTCGGGTGCTCGGGCGAGCCGGAGGTGATCTCGACGACCGAGCTCTGACCGCTCTGGACCACCGTCATCGTGTGCGCCTCGGCGTCAACCGTCGAGATCTGGGATCGCCCGATAGTGAAGGGCTCGTCCCGGTCGGTTCCCCCGTAGACGCCCGGGGCGATCTCCACGCTCTTCAGCCGGTACTGGACGGTGACCTTCGTCCCCGGGGTCCAGTACTTCTCGGGACGGAAGTCCAGCCGGCGGTTGCCGAACCAGTGGCCCCGCACCACCGTGCCGTCGCTGGTCTTGAAGGTGATGCCCTTCGCCACCGCCTCCTTGTTCTTCACGTCCTTGTCGAAGGAGACCGAGACGATCATGCCCACCCCGTAGGTGGCGTCGTCCTCGATGTTGTCGCTCGCCTTCGCCTCGTGCTCGGGGGTGAGCGTGGCGAAGCTGCTGTCCGCCGAGGCGACCACGCCGCCGGCGTCCGCCGCCAGCGCGCTCACCTGGTAGGCGGTGCCGACCGCGAGCGGGCCGGACGGGGTCCAGCTCGACCCGTCGGCGGCGATGGTGCCGGCCACCTCCTGGCCGGTTCGGTCGCTCACCTTGACGGTCGTGAGCCTGCCGCCGGAGACCGCGACCTTGAGCGTGCCGTCCGGGGCGACGTCCACCGCGCCGGTCTTCGGCTGGATGTCCACCACGGCCTGCGACACCTTGGGTGCGGCGCTCGTGGCGGGCGCGCCGGACGCCGTCGGGGCCGCGGCCGCCGGGGCCGACGCCGACGGGGCCCCCGCGGCCCCGCCCGCGCCCAGCTCCGCCTTGGCCGCGCCCCCGTTCCCGCCGCCTCCGCCGCAGGCACTGGTCAGCACCAGCGCGCCCCCGACCAGACCGGCGGCCACCGCCCTGCGTATCGACTTCACCGTCGACTCCCTCCCTCGTGTCCCGATGTCCGACAGATACACGCGCCGACCTCCGGAAAGGTTGCGCCGTCCGGGGCACGATCCGGGCGCAGAACGCGACCGGCCCGACCCCGACGTGTGGGGATCGGACCGGTCGTCGCCGCACCGTGACCGACGGTGCCTACTGACGGGTAGGGGTTACCAGTTCGCCCAGCCGATGTTCCAGCCGCTCAGGCCGTTGTCGGGGGCGACGGTCTTCTCCTTGGAGTTCTTGATGACGACGACGTCGCCGACCATCGAGTCGTTGAAGAACTTGCCCGCCACCGAGCCGTCGCTGCCGCCCTTCTCGTCCTGCATCGAGATGCAGCCGTGGCTGGCGTTGGTCTTGCCGAACGGGCTCGCCCAGTAGTTGCCGTGCACGAAGGTGCCGGAGGTGGTCAGCCGCATCGCGTGCGGCACGTCCGGGATGTCGTACTCGCCGCCGAGGCCGACGGTCTGCGAGTTCATCCGGGTGACCTTCTCCTTGCTGGAGATCACCATGGTGCCGTTCCACGACGGGTTCTTCTCGTCGCCGAGGGTCACCGGCACGGTGTGGCTCGCACCGTCCCTGGTCACCGTCATCTGGTGGGTGGCCGAGTCGGCGACGGACACCTGGGAGCGGCCGATGGTGAACGGCTCGTCCTTGTCGATGTCGCCGTAGACGCCCGGGGCGATCTCGACGTTCTTCAGCCGGTACTTGATGGTGACCTTGGTGCCCGGCTCCCAGTACTTCTCGGGGCGGAAGTCCAGACGGCGGGCGCCGAACCAGTGGCCCTTGACCGTCGTGCCGTTGCTGGTCTCGAAGGTGATGCCCTGGACGACCGCGTCCTTGTTCTTGATGTCCTTGTTGAAGACGACCGAGACGATCATGCCGACGCCGTAGGTGGCCTTGTCGGCGATGTTGTCGTTGGTGGAGACGGTCTTCGCGGGCGTCAGCGTGGTGAAGGACGTGGTGGACGCGGCGACCAGGCCGTCGGCGTCGGTGGCCTGGGCGTTCACCTTGTACGCCATGCCGACCGCCAGCGCGGCGTTGGGCTTCCAGCCGCTGCCGTCCGGGGCGATGGCGCCCGCGACCGGCTTGCCCTCCTTGTCGGTCACCTCGACCGTGGTGAGCTTGCCGTTGGCCACCGCGACCTTGAGCGCGCCGTCCGGAGCGACGTCCTGGGCGCCGTCCTTGGGCTCGACGGTCACCACGGCGGCCGAGGTCTTCGGCGCGGTCGACGACTGGCCCGGCGCCGGGGTGCCGTTGCCGGCGTCCCCGTTGGCGCCCGCCGTGGTGGCCGCACCGCCACCCTCGGCGTTCTTGTCGTCGCCGCCGCCGCTGCTGCAGGCCGCGGTGAGCAGCAGCACCCCGCCCATCGCCAACGCCACCGCGCTCTGACGCACGCGGCGGCGGGTGACGGTGGTACGTATTGCGGCGTCGGCCGCCCTAACCGGCTTCACGGTTTCTCCCCTCCCGGTGTTCACCCTGATGGACGCACTGTTCGCCCGGACGGGTTGCACCGGACCGGCGATCATTCGCGCCGGGCTTCGGCGCGGCAAGCAGGATAGCTGGGCCGAATGGGTGAATCCTGGGGAGGTTGCCGGTGAACGCCGGTGAAGATCGTCCGCAGGTGGTCGTCAGGGCGTGGTCGTCGGGGCGGGGCCGTCAGGGCGTGGTCGTCGGGGTGGGGCTCGGCAGCGGGTTCGGGGTGGGGCTCGCGGAGGGGCTCGCGCTGGGCTGGAGGGCGCTCCCGGCCACCCACTGCGCCCAGGGCAGGTTCCAGCCGTTCAGCCCGTTGTTCGGCGGCACCACGTCCCCCGTCGAGGCCTTCACCTCGAAGACGTCGCCCGGGATCGTGTGCTCGAACAGCCACCCCGCCGGGGTCTCGCCGCTCGACCCGCCCTTGACGTCGGCCAGGCCGATGCAGCCGTGGCTGGTGTTGGCGCTGCCGAACACCGACGGGCCGGCCCAGTAGTTGCCGTGCACGAAGGTGCCGGAGTTGGTCAGCCGCATCGCGTGCGGCACGTCCTTGATGTCGTACTCGTCGCCCATCCCGACGGTCTGCGAGTTCATCCGGGTGACCTTGTACTTCTCGGACACCACGAGCACGCCCCGGTACGTCGTGTGCCTGGCGTCCCCGCCGGACACCTTGAGCGTGCGCACCGCCTTGCCGCCCTGTCCGGCCCGGACGGTGAGGGTGTGGGCGTCCAGGTCGACGGTGGACACCTGGGCCCGGCCTACGGTGAACCGGACGTCCTTGTTCTGGGTGCCGAACTCGCCCGGCGCGCCCTGCACGTCCTTGAGCCGCAGCGCGACCGAGACCCTGGTGCCCGGCGCCCAGTACTCCTGGGGGCGGAAGTCCAGGCGCTGGCCGCCGAACCAGTGCGCGGCCACCTCCACCGGCGGGTCGGTGGTCACCGCGATCGCGCGCTCCACCACGGCCCGGTCGGTGATCGGGCGGCTGAAGCGCAGCGAGACCGGCATGCCGACGCCCACCGTGGAACCGTCCTCGGGGGTAAAGAAGGCGACGAAGGTGTGCGCGCGGGCCATCGTCGAGAAGTCAGTGTGCTGGACCGCCCGCAGACCCTGGTCGTCCTCGGCGACGGCGTCCAGGGTGAACGCGGTGGCCAGCGGCAGCGGGCCGTCCGGGGTCCAGCTGGTGCCGTCCGCGGAGAGCGAGCCGGGGACTTCGCCGCCGCGGGTGTCGGCGAGCTTGACGGAGACCAGCCGGCCCTGGGCGACCGTCACCCGGACCGGGCCCTCGGGCGGCAGGTTCTGGGCGTCGTCGGCGGGTACGGCGGTGATCGCCGCCCGGGAGGCCGGCGGCGGACCGGCCGGCCCCCTCGCCGAGGCCGCGTCCCCACTCGAATCCCCCGACGTGCCGCCACCGGCGCACCCGGCCAGCACCGCCAGGCAGCAGCCCAGCGCCGCCAGCCTCCGTACCCACATCCCGGGGCCTCCCCCCGTCTCCGTCCGCTACCCCCCACAACGAGGCCGATCCCCCCAGGACACGCCGACACACCGAACCCCCTCCACCCCCACAGCCCACCCCACCCGGCTTTTTATGTAGACCGGTCTACAGACCCTCTCCCCCAGGAGCGGAAAGTCGGCCCAGCCGACTTCCCACTCCCGCGCACCCCTCAGCACCCACGCCCGGAGCAGGAAGTCGGCCCACCCGACTTCCTGCTCCCACCCACCCACCGACTCTGTAGACCGGTCAACATATTCCTCCCCACCAGCACAGCGCGGACACGGCGCGGGCACAGCAGAAGCAGCACCGAGAAGGACCACCCGGAGCAGGAAGTCGGACCCGCCGACTTCCCACTCCCACCCACCCACCGACTCTGTAGACCGGTCGACATATTCCTCCCCGCCGGCACACCGGGGCACAGCAGGAGCGCAGCGGAGGTGGGCGGGCGCGGGGCGGCGGGCGGGGTGGCTTTCCGGGCGTGCGCCCGGGCGCCATCTGCCGGTAAGACGGTGTTCAGCCGCTTCCGTCCGGCGTGAACAGGGAATGAGAGACCGCACGGGGTCCGGGACACCCCGCCAGGGAGGGCACCGCCATGGCCTCAGGGCAGGAGTCGGCAACCGCCGTACGCACGCAGCCCGGCGGTGCGGTGCCCTGGCCGGGCAGCCGACAGCCGCTCGGCGCCCGCTTCCACCCCGGCCCGGACGGCCGCCCCGGCACCAACTTCGCCCTCTGGGCCGGCGGCGCCGAGGCCGTCGACCTCTGCCTCTTCGACGAGGACGGCCACGAGACCCGCCTGCGCCTCACCGAGCAGGACGCCCAGACCTGGCACGGCTTCGTCCCCGGTGTCCTCCCCGGCACCCGCTACGGCTACCGCGTGCACGGCCGCTGGGACCCGTGGACCGGCGCCCGCTGGAACCCCGCCAAGCTGCTGCTCGACCCCTACGCCCGCGCGATCGACGGCAGCTACACCTCCCACGACGCCGCCTGCGCCGCCGTCCGCGGCTGGCCCGAGGCGGACGTCGCCGACACCGTCCGAGACAACCGCGACTCGGCCCCGTACGTGCCCAGATCCGTCGTCGTCCGGGACGACGATGACGACGACGACTGGTCCGACGACCGCCGCCCCAAGACCCCCTGGGCCGAGACCGTCCTCTACGAACTGCACGTCCGCGGCTTCACCCTGCGCCACCCCGACGTCCCGCCCGCCCTGCGCGGCACCTACGCCGGCCTCGCCCACCCCGCCGCCCTCGCCCACCTCACCGGTCTCGGCGTCACCGCGGTCGAGCTGCTCCCCGTCCACCACCACGTCAGCGAGGACCACCTCCAGGCCCGCGGCCTCGTCAACTACTGGGGCTACAACACCGTCGGCTACTTCGCCCCGCACGCCGGCTACTCCACCTCCGGCTCGCGCGGCGGCCAGGTCGGCGAGTTCAAGCGGATGGTCCGCGCCCTGCACGCCGCCGGCATCGAGGTGATCCTCGACGTGGTCTACAACCACACCGCCGAGGGCTCCGAGCTGGGCCCCTCGCTGTTCCTGCGCGGCCTCGACAACGCCGGCCACTACCGCCTGCCGCCCAACCGCCCGCGCGGCTACGCCGACTACACCGGCTGCGGCAACACCCTGGACACCCGCCGCCCCCGGGTGATCCGGCTGATCACCGACTCGCTGCGGTACTGGGCGCACGAGATGGGCGTGGACGGCTTCCGCTTCGACCTCGCCGCCGCACTCGCCCGCGGCGGCGGCAGCAACGGCAACGGCGGCGGCAACGACGTCACCATGGACCACCCCCTGCTCGCCGCCATCGCCCAGGACCCGCTGCTCAACCGGGTGAAGCTGATCGCCGAGCCCTGGGACGTCGGCCCGGGCGGCTACCAGGCGGGCGGCTTCCCCCCGCCGTGGGCCGAGTGGAACGACCGCTACCGCGACACCGTACGCGACTTCTGGCGCGGCGCCCGCCCCGACGTCCGCGAGCTCGGCTACCGCCTCTCCGGCTCCTCCGACCTCTACCAGCACGCCGGACGGCGCCCGTACGCCTCCGTCAACTACGTGACCGCGCACGACGGCTTCACCCTGCGCGACCTCGTCTCCTACGACCGCAAGCACAACGAGGCCAACGGCGAGGCCAACCGGGACGGCACCGACGACAACCGCTCCTGGAACCACGGCGCCGAGGGCGAGAGCACCGACCCCGCCGTCACCGCCCTGCGCCACCGCCAACTGCGCAACCTCACCGCCACCCTACTGCTCTCCGCCGGTGTCCCGATGCTCACCGCCGGGGACGAGTTCGGCCGCACCCAGGGTGGCAACAACAACGCCTACTGCCAGGACAACGAGGTGAGCTGGCTGGACTGGTCGCTGCTGGACGACCCGGCCTGGCGGAGCCTCAACACGTTCACCGCCGAACTGGTCCGGCTCCGCCGCCGCCACCCCGTGCTGCGCCGGCGGGCGTTCTTCTCCGGTCGCGCCGCCGTCCCGGGCGGACGGCCCGATCTGCTCTGGTTCACCCCGCTTGGCCGGGACATGACCGAGACCGACTGGTTTACGCCGACCGCGGCCCTGGGCATGCTCCTGTCCGGAACCGCGCTCCGCGAACGCGACGCCTGCGGCCGCCCGCTGCTCGACGACAGCTTCCTACTGCTCCTCAACGCCGGTCCGCAGCCCATTCCGTTCACTCTGCCCGGCGCTCCCTGGACGGCCGACGGCACCCGTTTCGAGACCGTCGTCGACACCGCCGCCGAGGGCAGCACCGGCCCAGCCGGTCTATACCTCCCGAGGGATGCGGTGCTGCTCACCGGGCATACGCTGCACCTTCTGCGGGCGACGCCCTGATCCGGCCGTACACATGGCCGGTAATCGACGGTGCGTTCGATACCTGGCTGAGCGATAGAGAGTATCCGGCCTATTCTCGCCGCGATGGCCAAGAACCCAGTCCTTGACACCGCCACCGATTCCGTCGCAGTGCCCGGCACCGCGCCTCCCGCGCCCCGCCGCTCGACAGTGCGCTCGCTCCTTCGTCTGTGGCCGTACGTCCGCCCGGTCCGCACGCGCCTGGTCGTCTCGGTGACCGCCGCGCTGCTCGCCTCCCTCAGCACGCTGCTCATCCCGATCGTCCTCGGCAGAATCGTCGACGGCCCGATCGCCGAGCACGACCTCGAATCCCTCTGGCCCCTCGCGGCCCTCCTGCTCCTGCTCGGCCTCTCCGAGGCCGCCTTCTTCCACGCCCGCCGGGTGGTGGTGGCCCGACCGCTGGCCGACGTCGAGACGACGCTGCGCGGCGAGCTGTTCGGCAAGCTGCAACGCCTGCCGGTCTCCTTCCACGACCGTTGGGGCTCCGGCCAGTTACTCTCCCGCGCGATGTCCGACCTGTACGTCATGCGGACCTTCCTGTCGTTCCCGCTGATCTTCCTCGTCGTCAACACGCTGACCTTCCTGGCCGGCATCGCGCTGATGTTCACCCAGGACTGGCGGCTCGCCCTCATCACCCTCGGCCCGACCGTCCCGCTGTTCCTGCTCACCCGCCGCTTCGAGTCCCGCTACTCCCGCGCCACCCGCCTGACCCAGGACCGGAACGGCGACCTCGCCACCCTCGTCGAGGAGTCCGTCCTCGGCATCCGGATCCTCAAGGCCTTCGGCCGCCACCGCTCGATGGCGGAGCGGTTCCACGAGCAGTCCGCCGTGCTCCGCCGGACCGAGCTGGAGAAGGCCGGCATGCTCGCCAACCTCTGGTCGATCGTCATCGGTCTGCCCGAGCTCGCCCTCGGCTGCGCCCTCGCGGTCGGCGCCTACCTGGTCGCGCACGACGAGCTGAGCGCCGGCGCCCTGGTCGCCTTCCTCTCCACCGCGCTCACCGTGCGCTGGCCGATCGAGTCGCTCGGCTGGCTGATGGCCTACTCCAACGAGGCCGCCACCGCCACCGACCGCTTCTTCGAGGTGCTGGACGAGCCCGACGCCGAGCCGGCCGAAACCGTCAGCACGGCCACGACCACGGCCACCACCACCGCCACGACCACGACCACGACCACGAAGACCGCCACCACCCCCGACGGCATCCGGCTCACCGACGTCCGCTTCCGCTACCCCGACGCCCCCGCGGGCACCCCCGACCTGCTCCGCGGTGTCGACCTGCACATCCGAAGCGGCGAGACGATGGCCCTGGTCGGCGCCACCGGCAGCGGCAAGACCACCCTGACCGCCCTGCTCCCCCGCCTCTACGAGATCACCGCCGGCACCATCACCCTGGACGGCCGGGACATCCGCGAGCTGGACCGCTCACACCTGCGCGAACTGGTCGCGGTCGCCTTCGAGGACCCCACCCTGTTCTCCTCCACCATCCGGCAGAACGTGCTGATGGGCGCCCCCGGCGCGGACGACGACCGGCTGCACGCCGCCCTCGCCACCGCCCAGGCCGGGTTCGTCGACAACCTGCCCGAGGGCGTCGACACCGAGGTCGGCGAGCAGGGCCTGGGCCTGTCCGGCGGCCAGCGCCAGCGGCTCGCACTGGCCCGCGCCGTGGTCGGCGACCCGGCCTTCCTGGTGCTCGACGACCCGCTCTCCGCGCTGGACGTGCACACCGAGGCGCTGGTCGAGCGCGCCCTGCGCCAGGTCCTCGCCTCCACCACCGCCCTGGTGATCGCCCACCGCCCGAGCACCGTGCTGCTCGCCGACCGGGTCGCCGTCCTCGCCGACGGCCGGATCGAGGCGGTCGGCACCCACCAGGAACTGCTGCAGAGCTCGGCGCGCTACCGCGCACTCATGTCGGGCGAGGCCGCCCTCGCCCCCGAGAGGAGCACCGACCGATGACCACCACCTGCGAGCCCGCCGACACCCGGACGAAGGACGCCCGCACGCAACCGGCCGGTCTGCCCGAGGACGAGCTGGCGCCCCCGCCGGAGGACGAGGAGGACATCCCCGTCCCGCCCGGCGCACCCAGCGCCCTGCTGCGCTCGCTGCTCGGCCCGCTCCGGGGCCGGATAGCCGCCGCGATAGCGGTGATCCTGCTCCAGCAGGCCGCCCTGCAGGCCGGACCGCTGCTGGTCGCCCTCGCGATGGACCGCGGCATCCCGGCGCTGCGCGACAACGACGCCGGCCCGCTGGTCGCGGTGATCGTCGCCTACCTGGGCTGCGCGCTGCTCGGCACGCTGTTCCAGTGGACGTTCATCAGGATCAGCGCCCGGATCAACCAGGACGTCCTGATGGACCTGCGCGGCCGGATCTTCCGGCACGCCCAGCGGCTCAGCCTGGACTTCCACGAGCGGTACACCTCGGGCCGGATCATCTCGCGCGCCACCAGCGACGTGGAGGCGCTGCGCGAGCTGCTGTCCGAAGGGCTCCAGGAGCTGCTGACGGTCTCCCTGTCGGTCTGCTCCATCTCGGTGATCCTGCTGGTGCTGGACTGGCAGCTCGGCCTGGCCGCGCTGCTCGCCTTCCTGCCGCTGTGCGTGATCACCCAGTCGTTCCGGAACCGCTCGCGCCTGGTCTACCGGCGCTCGCGCACGGCGGCGGCCTCGCTGATCGTCCGCTTCACCGAGACCATGAACGGCATCCGCCCGGTGAAGGCGTTCCGCCTCGAGCCGACCAACGACGCCGCGTTCGGCGTGGTGAACCGGCAGTCGGCCGCCGCCACCGCGGACAGCCTGCTGGAGGTGGCCCGGTACGGGGGCCTGTCCCGCATGACGGCCAACGTCTGGACCACCGGCGTGGTGGTGCTCGGCGCCTACCTGGTCACCGACGGCTCGGCCGAGCTGGGTGTGCTGACCGCCTTCGTGCTCTACCTGCACCGGCTGTTCGAGCCGATCGACCAGCTGGCGATGTTCCTGAACAGCTACCAGTCGGCCGCCGCCGCGCTGGAGAAGATCGCCGGCCTGCTCGCCCACGAACCCACCGTGGCCGAGCCGGCCGACCCCGCGGACCTGCCGGCCTCGACCATCAAGGGCCGGGAGGTGCACTTCGAGAAGACCCGGTTCGCCTACCGGACCGGCAAGGAGGTGCTGCCGCCGTTCGACCTGCTGCTGTCGGCCGGGCAGACCGTCGCCGTGGTCGGTGCGACCGGCGCGGGCAAGTCGACGGTGGCCAAGCTGCTCGCCCGGTTCTACGACCCGACCGAGGGCCGGATCACCCTGGACGGCGTGGACCTGCGCGACCTGTCCGGGCCGGAGCTGCGGCGCGGGGTGGTGATGGTGACCCAGGAGTCCTTCCTGTTCTCCGGCACGGTCGCCGAGAACATCGCGATCGGCCGTCCGGGCGCCGACCGCGCCGAGATCGAGGAGGCCGCCCGGGCGATCGGCGCGCACGAGTTCATCGCCGAGCTGCCGGACGGCTACGACACCGACGTGCGCAAGCGCGGCGGGCGGATCTCGGCCGGCCAGCGCCAGCTGGTGGCCTTCGCCCGCGCGCTGCTCGCCGACCCGGCGGTGCTGATCCTGGACGAGGCCACCAGCTCGCTGGACGTGCCCGGCGAGCAGGCGGTGCAGCAGGCGATGCGCACGGTGCTGGCCGGCCGGACGGCCGTGATCATCGCCCACCGCCTCTCCACCGTGGAGATCGCGGACCGGGTGCTGGTGATGGACCAGGGCCGGATCGTCGAGGACGGCACCCCGCGCGAGCTGATCGACCGCGCCGGACGCTTCGCCCGGCTGCACCGGGCCTGGCGCGACAGCCTGGTCTGAACACCAACACGCGGAAAGTAAGAGACCCAAGGCCCTTTCGCCCATTACTGAAAGGGCCTATGGTCGTTTCCAGGACTTATCGGTCCCGGCTCACGAACCCGGCTCACGAAGGGGAGCGACCATGGTCGACCGTCACCACTGGGAGCAGTGGCAGCGCAGTTGGGACCGCCAGCAGGAGTGGTACCTGCCGGACCGCGAGGAGCGGTTCCGGGTGATGCTCGACGTCGTCGAGGCGGTGACCGGGCCCGCCCCGCGCGTCCTCGACCTCGCCTGCGGCACCGGCAGCATCACCGAGCGGCTGTTCGCCCGGCTGCCCGGCGCCACCGGCGTCGGCGTGGACCAGGACCCGGCGCTGATGACCATCGCCCGCGGCGTCCTCGGCGAGGACGAGCGGTTCACGCTGGTCACCGCCGACCTCAAGGACCCGCGGTGGGCCGACGCCCTCCCGCCCGGCCCGTTCGACGCGGTGGTGACCGCAACCGCGCTGCACTGGCTGCCCGCCACCGCCCTGGTCCGGCTCTTCGGCGACCTGGCCGGCCTGCTGCGCCCCGGCGGGGTGTTCCTCAACGCCGACCACATGCCCGACCCGGCGGTCCCGCTGCTCAACACGGCCGAACGGGCCCTGCGGCACGGCCGGCAGGAGCGCGAGAAGGCCGAGGGCGTCCTCGACTGGGAGAGCTGGTGGCTCGCCGCCGCGGCCGACCCGCTGCTCGCCGAGCAGGTGGCCGCCCGCAACCGGATCTACGGCTCGCACGCCGACGGCGAGTCGCACCCGGCCGGCTGGCACACCGAGCGGCTGCGGGAGGCCGGCTTCGCCGAGGCCGGGGTGGCCTGGCGCTCGGTCACCGACGCCCTGGTGGCCGCCGTCCGGTGAGGAAGCGGGAGGGGCGCCGGCCGAGCCGGTGCCCCTCCCCGCCCGGTACCCGTTCAGCGCAGCAGTCCGGCGTCCATCCCCGCCACCTCCGGCGGCAGCGCCACCAGGCCCAGCTCGGCGGGCGAGGCCAGCCGGGGATGGGCGGGCAGCACCCGCACGGTGTAGCCGAAGGGCCCGGTGCGGCCGAGCTCCAGGGAGCCCTCGTACCTGGTCCGCCCGTCGAGGTCTGGCCCGCCGACCGGCTTGAGGGCGAGCAGCGCGGCGTCGGAGATCCGGTCCGACTCGTCGACCCGCCCGGAGACCACCTGCACCTCGACGTCGGCCGGCTCCAGGGGGCCGAGCGCCACCTGGACCCGCAGCGCCAGCGCGCTGCCCAGCTCCTGCGCCTCGTCCGGGCAGTCCGCCTCGACGTGCTCCACCCGGACCACCGGCCAGGCCTCGCGCACCCTGGCCTTCCACTCGGCCAGCTCGTGGGCCGCCCGGAACGCCCCCGTCCCCGCCAGTTCGCGCTGGGCCAGCGCGGCCGGGGCGTAGAGCCGTTCGACGTACTCGCGGACCATCCGCCCGGCCAGCACCTTGGGCCCGAGGGTCACCAGGGTGTGCCGGACCATCGCGATCCACCGGTGCGGCAGGCCGTCCGCGCCCCGGTCGTAGAACCGGCCGGCCACCTGGTCCTCGATCAGGTCGTAGAGCGCGGCGGCCTCGATGTCGTCGCGCCGCTCGGCCTCCCGGCTGTCCGGGTCGAGCACGCCCTCGCCGGTGTCGGCGGTGGGGATCGCCCAGCCGTTCTGGCCGTCGAACCACTCGTCCCACCAGCCGTCCAGCACCGACAGGTTGAGGCAGCCGTTGAGCGCGGCCTTCATTCCGGAGGTGCCGCAGGCCTCCAGCGGGCGGAGCGGGTTGTTCAGCCAGACGTCGCAGCCCGGGTAGAGGTGCTGGGCCATCGCCATGTCGTAGTCCGGCAGGAAGACGATCCGGTGCCGGACGGCCGGGTCGTCGGCGAAGGCGACCATCTGCTGGATCAGCCGCTTGCCGCCGTCGTCGGCCGGGTGGGCCTTGCCGGCGACCACGATCTGCACCGGCCGGGTCGGGTGCAGCAGCAGGGCGCGCAGCCGCTGCGGGTCGCGGAGCATCAGGGTGAGCCGCTTGTAGGACGGCACCCGGCGGGCGAAGCCGATGGTGAGCACGTCCGGGTCGAGCACCGAGGAGACCCAGCCGAGTTCGGCCTCGCCGGCCCCGCGCTGGCGCCAGGAGGCGCGCAGCCGGTGGCGGACCTCGTCGACCAGCTGGGCGCGCAGGGTGCGGCGCAGGTCCCAGACCTCGGTGTTGCCGATCCTCTCCAGCCCCGTCCAGCGCCGGGTCTCGCCGGTGGTCATGGCCTCCTCGGCGCGCTCGGCGCCGATCTCGGCGGCGCCGAGCCGTACGACGGCCGGGTCGATCCAGGTGGCGGCGTGCACGCCGTTGGTGACGGAGGCGATCGGCACGTCGGCGGGGTCGAAGCCGGGCCAGAGGCCGTTGAACATCGAGCGGCTGACCTCGCCGTGCAGGGTGGAGACGCCGTTGGCGCGCTGGGCGAGCCGCAGGCCCATGGCGGCCATGTTGAACAGCTTGGGGTCGCCGCCGCGCCAGGTCTCGGCGCCGAGCGCGAGCACCTGGTCGACCGGGACGCCGGGCAGCGCGGTGTCGCCGCCGAAGTGCCGGGCGACCAGCTCCCGGTCGAACCGGTCGATGCCGGCCGGGACGGGCGTGTGGGTGGTGAACAGGGTGCCGGCCCGGACCGCCTCCAGGGCGGCGGCGAAGTCGAGCCCGGAGTCCGCGACGAGTTCCCGGATCCGCTCGACGCCGAGGAACCCGGCGTGGCCCTCGTTGGTGTGGAAGACCTCGGGGGCGGAGTGGCCGGTGAGCCGCTGGTAGGCGCGCACCGCCCGGACGCCGCCGATGCCGAGCAGCATCTCCTGGAGCAGCCGGTGCTCGCTACCGCCGCCGTAGAGGCGGTCGGTGACGTCGCGCTCGGCGGGCGAGTTGGCCTCGATGCCGGAGTCGAGCAGCAGCAGCGGGACGCGTCCGACCTGGGCCTTCCAGATGTGCGCGGCCAGGGTGCGGCCGCCGGGCAGGGCGAGGTCGACCCGGCTGGGGGAGCCGTCGCCCTCGCGGAGCAGGGTGACGGCCAGCTCGTCCGGGTCCAGCAGCGGGTAGCGCTCCTGCTGCCAGCCGTCCCGGTCGAGGGACTGCCGGAAGTAGCCGTGCCGGTAGAAGAGGCCGACGCCGATGACCGGGACGCCGAGGTCGCTGGCGGCCTTGAGGTGGTCGCCGGCCAGGATGCCGAGGCCGCCGGAGTACTGCGGCAGTGCGGCGGCGATGCCGTACTCGGGCGAGAAGTAGGCGATGGCGGCGGGCAGCGGGGCGGCCGCCTGCTGCCCGGCGCTCTGGTACCAGCGCGGGCCGGCCAGGTACTCGCGCAGGTCGTCGGCGAGGTCGCCGAGCCGGCGCAGGAACCGGCGGTCGGCGGCGAGCGCGGCGAGCCGGGCGGCGGGGACCTCCCCGAGCAGCCGCACCGGGTCCTCGCCCGTCGCGGCCCAGACGTCCGGGTCCACGGACCGGAAGAGGTCACGGGTCTCGGGGTGCCAGGACCAGCGCAGGTTGAGGGCCAGCTCGTGCAACGGCTGGAGTTGTTCGGGCAGGACGGTGCGGACGGTGAATCTGCGGATTGCCTTCACGGCGTGAAGCGTAGCCTCGGCGGATGGCATGATGGTGCGTCAGTTGGGCTATTCGGCATCCGTTCGGCCTATTGATGAGATCGCATTCGGCGCATTGGTCTGCACGGGGGGCGCGCGAGGCGCACATTCCGCAGGGCCGCGCCACCAATACGTGAACACCGCGGAACAGATCCATTTCCACCGGCGGACCCGCGCCCGATCGTCTCTGAAACTCCTGGCGTACCGCTGCGGAATCGGGGCCACCAGTGCGAGGATGAAGCACGGTCGTCGATGCTGCGGGGTGTGCGGAGACGGGTGGCGTTCCCCCGCGAAGCAGCACGTCCGAATCCTTTTCGCGTTGACCGTTCCTCATCCTGATTGGTCCATTCGGCGCCCATCGCGGACCGCCGCGTGTCCTCGGTCCGACCCTGCTCGTTCACGGGTGGGCTGGGTCGTCCGAAGGCACGCCCGGAGAGGCGTGCGCCGGAACGCGCGCGGGCTCTCGGGCTCTCCGCCACGGGCCGAGCGGGAGCGGGGCAGGTTGCCCGGAACGGCGGCGCGGGCAGGCTTCCGGTCGCACGTCCTCCCCACCCAGCAGTCCTCCCGGTACTCCCCTGGCCGCCCCCGGCCCGCGGGAGCTGCCGCCGATCTCGGGCAGGAGTTTGGCATGCACGGCGACACGCGGGACCAGTCCACACCGGTGGCCGACACCCTCGACGCAGCGGTCGCGGAATCCGCCGGACGGATGGATTCTGACACTCGGACAGACGCGGCGATGCCGGGGCCCCGGGGCGCCGGGGCTATCCGTACGGAGCGACCGGACGAACCGGCCCGGCAACCCGGGGCCGAGGAGGGCCGGACCGCTCCAGGGCCGAGCCGAGCCGAGGCCCCGCGCAAGCGCACCACCACCCGCCGCAGCGCGAGCACCGCCGCCCCCTCCGCCGCACCGGCCGAGGGCGCCGCACCGGCCCGGACCGCCGCCGCGCGTCCCGCCGCCGGGGGCGCCCGCGCGAAGCCCGCCGCCGCCCGCAAGCCCGCCGCCCGCAAGACGACAGAGAGCGACACCGTGATCGGCCGCATCCCCGTCCTGGACGTCAGCCCCCTCGTAGACGCCGGCCGCCGCCCGGCCAAGGCCGTGGTGGGCGAGACCTTCCCGGTCTGCGCGACCGTGTTCCGCGAGGGCCACGACGCGGTCAACGCCAACGTCGTGCTCCGCGACCCGCGCGGCCGCAGCGGCCCGTGGACGCCGATGCGCGAGCTGGCCGAGGGCAGCGACCGCTGGGGCGCGCACGTCACCCCGACCGCCCCCGGGCGCTGGTCGTACCTGGTGGAGGCGTGGTCCGATCCGGTGGCCACCTGGCGCCGGACCGCCGCGGTCAAGCTGCCGGCCGGGATCGACACCGCGCTCGTCCTGGAGGAGGGCGCCCAGCTGCTGGATCGCGCCGCCGCCGGGGTGCCGAAGAAGGAGGGCCGGGCGGTGGTGCTGGCCGCCGCCGAGGCGCTGCGCGACCCGGGCCTGCCGCCGCTGTCCCGGCTGGCCGCCGCGCTCGCCCCGGAGGTGCAGGAGCTGCTCGGCCGCTTCCCGCTGCGCGAACTGGTGAGCGCCTCCCGCCCGGCGCCGCTCCAGGTGGACCGGGAGCGGGCGCTCTTCGGCTCCTGGTACGAGTTCTTCCCCCGTTCGGAGGGCGCGGTGGTCGACCCCGCCGGGGTGGAGCCGCCCCGCTCGGGCACCCTGCGGACCGCCGCCGAGCGGCTGCCGGCGGTCGCCGCGATGGGCTTCGACGTGGTCTACCTGCCGCCGGTCCACCCGATCGGGCGAGCCTTCCGCAAGGGCCCGGACAACACCCTGACGGCCGGTCCGCACGACGTCGGCTCGCCGTGGGCGATCGGCTCGCCGGAGGGGGGCCACGACGCCGTCCACCCGGACCTCGGCACCATCGAGGACTTCGACCACTTCGTCGCCGAGGCCACCGCGCTGCACCTGGAGGTGGCGCTGGACTTCGCGCTCCAGTGCTCGCCGGACCACCCGTGGGTGAACAAGCACCCGGAATGGTTCAGCCACCGCGCGGACGGCACCATCGCGTACGCCGAAAATCCGCCGAAAAAATATCAGGATATTTATCCGATCAACTTCGACCAGGACATGGACGGAATCGTCAAGGAGACGGTCCGGGTCCTCCGGTTCTGGATGGGCCGCGGCGTACGGATCTTCCGGGTCGACAACCCGCACACCAAACCGGTGGTCTTCTGGGAGCGGGTGCTCGCCGACATCGCCCGCACCGACCCGGACGTGCTCTTCCTCGCCGAGGCCTTCACCCGCCCCGCGATGATGCACACCCTGGGGAAGATCGGCTTCCACCAGTCGTACACGTACTTCACCTGGCGCAACGGCAAGGCGGAACTCACCGAGTACCTCACCGAGCTCGCCGGCGAGGCGGCCGCCCACATGCGGCCCAACCTCTTCGCCAACACCCCGGACATCCTGCACGCCTTCCTCCAGCACGGCGGCCCGGCCGCCTTCGCGATCCGCGCCGTGCTGGCCGCCACCCTCTCCCCCAGCTACGGCGTGTACGCCGGCTTCGAGCTCTACGAGAACGAGCCGGCCCACCCCGGATCCGAGGAGTACCTGCACTCGGAGAAGTACGAACTGCGCCCCCGGGACTGGAGCCGCACCGACACCCTCGCCCCGCTGCTCACCGTCCTGAACCGGCTGCGCCGCCGTCACCCGGCCCTCCAGCAGCTGCGTTCGCTGCGCTTCCACCCCACCGACAACGACCAGGTGCTCGCCTACTCCAAGACCGCCCTGACACCCGACGGCCTCACCGACCACCTCATCACCGTGGTCAACCTGGATCCCCACCACGCCCAGGAGGCCACCGTCACCCTGGACGGGGACGGGCCCTTCGCGGTCCACGACGAGCTCACCGGTGCCGCCTACACGTGGGGCCGGCACAACTACGTCCGGCTCGACCCCTCAGCCGAGCCGGCCCACCTCCTCACGGTTCGGAGGAACCCAGCGTGACAGTGAACGAGCCCGTCCCCGACACCTTCCCCGAGACCTCCAAGAAGAACTTGGACCCGGACTGGTTCAAGCGTGCGGTCTTCTACGAGGTGCTGGTGCGGTCCTTCCAGGACAGCAACGGCGACGGGGTCGGGGACCTCAAGGGGCTCACGTCCAAGCTCGACTACCTGCAGTGGCTCGGCGTCGACTGCCTCTGGCTGCCGCCGTTCTTCGCCTCCCCGCTGCGCGACGGCGGGTACGACGTGTCCGACTACAAGTCGGTGCTGCCGGAGTTCGGCGACCTCGCCGACTTCATGGAGTTCGTGGACGCCGCGCACGCCCGCGGCATGCGCGTGGTCATCGACTTCGTCATGAACCACACCAGCGACCAGCACCCGTGGTTCCAGGCCTCCCGGGAGGACCCGGACGGCCCGTACGGCGACTTCTACATGTGGGCCGACGACGACAAGCAGTACCCCGACGCCCGGATCATCTTCGTCGACACCGAGACCTCCAACTGGACGTACGACCCGGTGCGCAAGCAGTACTTCTGGCACCGGTTCTTCTCCCACCAGCCGGACCTCAACTACGACAACCCGCGGGTCCAGGACGAGATGATCGCCGGCCTGCGGTTCTGGCTCGACCTCGGCATCGACGGGTTCCGGCTGGACGCGGTGCCGTACCTGTTCGCCCGGGAGGGCACCAACTGCGAGAACCTGCCGGAGACGCACGAGTTCCTCCAGCGGGTCCGCAAGGAGATCGACGCCGACTACCCGGACACCGTGCTGCTCGCCGAGGCCAACCAGTGGCCGGAGGACGTCGTCGACTACTTCGGCGACTTCGCCTCCGGCGGCGACGAGTGCCACATGGCGTTCCACTTCCCGGTGATGCCGCGGATCTTCATGGCGGTCCGCCGGGAGTCCCGCTACCCCGTCTCGGAGATCCTCGCCAAGACGCCCAACATCCCGCACGGCTGCCAGTGGGGCATCTTCCTGCGCAACCACGACGAGCTGACCCTGGAGATGGTCACCGACGAGGAGCGCGACTACATGTACGCCGAGTACGCCAAGGACCCGCGGATGCGCGCCAACGTGGGCATCCGACGGCGGCTCGCCCCGCTGCTGGAGAACGACCGCAACCAGATCGAGCTCTTCACCGCCCTGCTGCTCTCCCTGCCCGGCTCGCCGGTGCTCTACTACGGGGACGAGGTCGGCATGGGGGACAACATCTGGCTGGGCGACCGGGACGGCGTCCGGACCCCGATGCAGTGGACCCCGGACCGCAACGCGGGTTTCTCCTCCGCCGACCCGGGCAGGCTCAGTCTGCCACCCATCATGGATCCGGTGTACGGCTATCAGGTGACCAACGTCGAGGCGCAGCAGAGCAGTTCGAGTTCGCTGCTGCACTGGACGCGTCGCATGATCGAGATCCGCAAGCTCAACCCGGCGTTCGGCCTCGGCACCTACACCGAACTGCCCTCCAGCAACCCCGCGGTGCTGGCCTTCGTGCGCGAGCACGAGGGGGACCTGGTCATGTGCGTGAACAACTTCTCCCGCTTCGCGCAGCCGACCGAACTGGACCTGAGGCAGTACGGCGGACGGTATCCGGTGGAGCTGATCGGCGGGGTGCGCTTCCCCTCGATCGGTGAGTGGCCGTACCTGCTCACCCTCGCCGGCCACGGCTTCTACTGGTTCCAGCTCCGCCGGCCCCCCAGGCTGAGCGGAACCAGGCGATCGAAGTAACGATCCGGCACCCGCCGCAGGCCCCACCGAAGCCTCCGGGGGCGCGAGTTCGCACCCCGCGCCCCCGGTCGTCTCTGCACCACCGCGTACGGAGAACAGCCCAACGGCCACCCACACGAAGGCGTGACACCCGGGCCCACCGCTCGCGTGCCGCCGCCGCCGCGCCGCCGCAATCCGGAAGACTGACGGACCCGGCCAGACCCGTCGGGCGATCCGCCCAGCTCCTCCGGGGAAAGGGAGTCATGTCCGAAACCTCCCGTTCGCAAGCCCCCCTGCACCGTGACGCCCCCGTCGGCCCCGCCGCGGCGGCCGCCGCGCGGGGCACCGGGGTCCGGAGGACCGCCCTGGGGGTCAGCGAACTCGTCCAGGCGGCGCTGCCGCTGATCGCCGACTGGCTCCCCACCCAGCGCTGGTACGCCGGGAAGGGCCGGCCGATCACCGGCCTCACCCCGGTGGTCGGCACCCCCCTCCAGGTCGGCGACCCCGCCCTGCTGCACCTGCTGCTCCGGGTCGAGCACGCGGCCACCGCCGGCGCGCCGCACGGCGACCTCTACCAACTGCTGCTCGGCATCCGCTCGCAGGGCCCGACCGGCATCGAGCCGTCCGCCGTCCTCGGCCGGCTCACCCAGGGTCCGTACGACGGGGCGGCGCTCTACGACGCGGTGCACGACCCCGAGCTCACCGGGCGGCTGCTGGAGCACCTGGCCACCGGCGACCGGTTCGGCTCGCTGTCCTTCCGCCGCACCCCCGGCTCCGGGCTCCCCACCAACCTGCCCGGCCGCGCCTCCACCGCCGAGCAGTCCAACAGCTCGGTCATCTACGGCACCTCGTACATCCTGAAGCTGTTCCGCCGCGTCCACCCCGGCACCAACCCCGACCTCGAACTGTCGCTCGCGCTCTCCCGGGCCGGCTCGACCCGCATCCCCCGGGTCGCCGCCTGGTTCGAGAGCCGTCTGGAGCGCGCCGAGCCGGCCACCCTCGGGCTGCTCCAGCGCTACCTGCCCGAGGCCGAGGACGGCTGGGAGCTCGCCCTCGACCAGGTCGGCCGGCTGAAGGGCGACCCGTCGCCGGGCAACTTCGCGATCGAGGCGCACCGGCTCGGCCGGGCCACCGCCGAGGTGCACCGGGTGCTCGCCCGTTCGATGCCGGTCGCCCGGCTGGACCGCACCCAGACCCGCCAGCTGGCCACCGCGATGGCCGACCGGCTGGACAGCGCGGTCGCCGCCGTGCCCGGTCTGATGCGCTACCGGGGCGCGCTGCGCTCGGCCTTCCGGCAGCTGGCCGACGCCCACCCGGACGGCCTGCCGGTCCAGCGGATCCACGGCGACCTGCACCTCGGACAGGCGATGCGCACCCCGCACGGCTGGGTGCTGCTGGACTTCGAGGGCGAGCCGGCCAAGTCGGTCGCCGAACGGCGCGAGCCGCAGACCGCGCTGCGCGACGTCGCCGCGATGCTCCGCTCCTTCGACTACGCCGCCGCCCACCTGCTGGCCGGCGGGCCGCCCGACCCGGAGCTGGCGCACCTGGCCGCCGCCTGGGCGCAGCGCAACCGCACCGCCTTCTGCGCCGGCTACACCGCGGGCGGCGGCACCGACCCGGCCGCCTCGCCGGAGCTGATGCGCGCGCTGGAGATCGACAAGGCGGTGTACGAGGTGGTGTACGAGGCCCGGCACCGGCCGAGCTGGCTGCCGATCCCGCTGGCCGCGATCAACCGGCTGGCGCTCACCGTCTGACGTCCCTCGTTCCGCCGCCCCGTTCCAAGAGAGGTCCCCGCCGTGACGCCGCTCGACCCGCCAGGCCGCACCACCCGCTCCGTGCCGGCCACCTTCCTGGCCGGCCCGGACTCCCCGAAGCGTGAGCCCGCGACCGTCCGGCGGGACGGGCCGGCGCCCGCCGGGCCCGCGTCCGCCGCCGAACCCTCGGCCGAACCCTCCGCCAAACCGGTGCCCGCCGGGGCGCTGCGGCTGCCCGAGGCGCCGCTGCCGCCCGGTGAGGTGGACCGGCTGGTCGGCGGCCAGCACCACGACCCGCACGCCCTGCTCGGCGCCCACCCCGTGCACGGCGGCACCGCGATCCGGGTGCTGCGCCCGTTCGCCGAGCGGGTCGTGGTGGAGACCGGGCAGGGCCCCGTCGAGCTCACCCACCAGCAGGGCGGCCTGTTCACCGGCCTGCTCGCCGCCCCGCAGGCGCCCGACTACCGGCTGCTGGTCAGCTACCCGGGCGGCGAGCCGATCCGCCAGCACGACGGCTACCGCACCCCGCCCACCCTCGGCGAACTCGACCTGCACCTCATCTCCGAGGGCCGGCACGAGCAGCTCTGGCGGGCCCTCGGCTCGCACCCGCGCACCGTGGACGGCGTGCGCGGCACCGCGTTCGCCGTCTGGGCGCCGAACGCCGCCGGGGTGCGGCTGATCGGCGACTTCAACCACTGGAACGGCACCGGCCACCCGATGCGCTCGCTCGGCTCCTCCGGCATCTGGGAGCTGTTCGTCCCCGACCTCGGCGAGGGCGCCCAGTACAAGTACGAGATCCGCACCCGGCAGGGCTGGGTCCTGGACAAGGCCGACCCGCTCGCCCGCGCCGCGCAGGTCCCGCCCGGCACCGCCTCGGTCGTCACCTCCTCGGCCCACCGCTGGCAGGACGGCGAGTGGATGGCCCGCCGGGCGCGCACGGCGCACCACCGCGCCCCGATGTCGGTGTACGAGCTGCACCTGCCGTCCTGGCGCCCCGACCTCACCACCTATCGCGCCATCGCCGCCGAACTCCCGCAGTACCTGGAGGAGTTGAACTTCACCCACGTGGAGTTCATGCCGGTCATGGAGCACCCGTTCGGCGGCTCCTGGGGCTACCAGGTGTCCGGCTACTACGCGCCCACCGCCCGGCTCGGCAGCCCGGACGACTTCCGCTTCCTGGTCGACACCCTGCACCAGCACGGCATCGGCGTGATCGTCGACTGGGTGCCCGCGCACTTCCCCAAGGACGACTTCGCGCTCGCCCGCTTCGACGGCGAGCCACTGTACGAGCCGGCCGACCCGCTGCGCGCCGAACACCCGGACTGGGGGACCCTGGAGTTCGACTACGGCCGGGTCGAGGTGCGCAACTTCCTGGTCGCCAACGCGGTCTACTGGTGCGAGGAGTTCCACGTCGACGGCCTGCGGGTGGACGCCGTCGCCTCCATGCTCTACCTCGACTACTCGCGCGACAGCGGCGCCTGGACCCCCAACCGGCACGGCGGGCGGGAGAACCTCGACGCGGCCGCCTTCCTCCAGGAGATGAACGCCACCGTCTACCGGCGCTGCCCCGGCGTGATCACCGTCGCCGAGGAGTCCACCGCCTGGGACGGCGTCACCCGGCCCACCGACCAGGGCGGCCTCGGCTTCGGCCTCAAGTGGAACATGGGCTGGATGCACGACTCCCTGGTCTACATGAGCAAGGACCCGGTGCACCGCAAGTACCACCACAACGAGATGACCTTCTCGATGGTGTACGCGTACTCGGAGAACTACATCCTGCCGATCTCGCACGACGAGGTGGTGCACGGCAAGCAGGCCCTGGTCGCCAAGATGCCCGGCGACTGGTGGCAGCAGCGCGCCAACCACCGCGCCTACCTCGGCTTCATGTGGGCCCACCCCGGCAAGCAGCTGCTGTTCATGGGGCAGGAGTTCGCCCAGGGCTCGGAGTGGCACCACGAGCAGGGCCCGCAGTGGTGGGTGCTCGACGAGCAGTGGCCGGCCCACCGGGAGCACGCGGGCGTGCGCCGGCTGGTCCGCGACCTCAACCGGCGCTACCTCGACACCCCGGCGCTGTGGGAGCAGGACACCGCCCCGGCCGGCTTCAGCTGGCTGGACGGCGGCGCGGCCGAGGACAACCTGTTCTCCTTCGTCCGGTACGCCGCCGACGGCACCCCGCTGGTCGCCGTCTGCAACTTCTCCCCCGTCGTCCGGCACGGCCACCGGGTCGGCCTGCCCGAGCTGGGCGGCCGCGACCAGCTCTGGGAGGAGGCCCTCAACACCGACGCCGCGGAGTACGGCGGCAGCGGGACGGCCAACTCCCGCCCGGTGAAGGCCGAAGCGGTCACCTGGAACGGCCGGCCGCGCAGCGCCGAGCTGGTGCTGCCCCCGCTCGCGACCCTCTGGCTCCGCCCGGCGTGACGTTCTAGGCTCCCCGCCTGAGACGTCGACAGCGGGCGGGGGGCCTTCTGTGGGATTGGCGCTGGGCTGGGGCTACGTTCTGCTGCCACTGGCCTGTTGGGCCGCACTGGCCCGCACCCGGGCGGTCGGGGTGGTGGTGGCCGCCGTCCTGGCCGCTCTGGCGGTGATCCCGGTCGGACTGGAGCAGGAGTGGTTCCACAGCCGGGCCACCGCCGAGTCCCAGTCCGGCTACCCGCTCGCCGCCGGGCTGGTGGTGCTGCTCGGCACCCTGGCCGAACGGCGGCGGTGCGGCCCGCGGCCCACCCGGGGGTCCGGCCAGCCGGCCGCCGGGGCGACCATCGTGATCGCCGCCCACTCCCTGATCGGCCTCGTCGTCGGCCTGCTCTACCAGCTCGCCGTCCACGAGCCCTTCTCCCCGGACCGCTCCGAGCTGTCGCTGCCGACGGGCCTCGTCGTCGCGCACGACAGCGGCCCCGACCGCAGCTGCGGCCTGCACGCCTGCCGCCGCGACCTCGTGATCGCGAGCACCGAGGGCCTGCCCGGCGCCGAGGCGGCCCGCCGGCTGCGCGCCCGGCTGGCCGCCGACGGCTGGACCCCGGGCCCGGGCCCGGACGGGAGCCTGGTCCACCGGCACGGCTGGCTGCTGGACAAGCGGATCACCCAGCTCCTGCTCACCGAGCAGCCGGCCGCGGTGACCGTCCGGCTCGTCGGCCCCGACCGCTTCCCGTAGGGCTCGCCCGGGGACCTTCGGCCCCTTGCCCGCGGCCGGGCCGTTCTGCTCGCGGACGGGCGTTCGCGGTGCGAAGGTATGGTCGATATGACCACTTCCTGAGACGACGGGACGGAGAGAGCCGCGTGGCGCGCAGCGTGTACGTGACCGGGATCGACCGCGGGGACGGCCGCCAGGCGGTGGAGCTCGGGGTCATGGAGCTGCTCACCCGCCGGGTGGACCGGGTCGGGGTGTTCCGCCCCCTGGTGCACGCCCAGGCGCCGGGGGAGACCGGCTCGGACCACGTGGTCGAACTGCTGCGCGCCCGGTACCGGCTGGACCTGCCGGCCGCCGAGCTGTACGGCCTCACCTACGAGGAGGCCGCGGCGCTGCAGGCCGCGCAGGGGCAGGACGAGCTGGTCTCGGTGCTGGTGGACCGGTTCCACGCGCTGGAGCGGCGCTGCCAGGCGGTCCTGGTGCTGGGCACCGACTTCGCCGACACCAACATCCCCGACGAGCTGGCCTTCAACGCCCGGCTGGCCAACGAGTTCGGCGCCGCCGTGCTGCCGGTGATCGGCGGCCACGGCGAGGACGCCGACGCGGTGATCGCCGAGGTCCGCAACGCCCACCGCGCCTACACCGACCTCGGCTGCGAGACCCTGGCGGTGATCGCCAACCGGGTCGCCCCGGCCGCCAAGCAGCCGGTCCAGCGCACGCTCACCGAGAAGCTGCCGATCCCCGCCTACGTCATCCCCGAGGAGCCGGCGCTGGCCGCGCCGACCGTCGCCCAGCTGGTCGAGGCGACCGGCGCCGAGGTGCTGCTCGGCGACGCGGCCGGCCTGGCCCGGGACGTCCGCGGCTTCGTCTTCGGCGGCGCCATGCTGCCGACCTTCCTGGACGCGCTGACCGAGGGCGCGCTGGTGGTCACCCCCGGGGACCGCGCCGACCTGGTGATCGGCTCGCTGGCCGCGCACGCCGCCGGCGCCCCGCCGATCGCCGGCGTGCTGCTCACCCTCGGCCAGCACCCCGGCCCGAACGTGATGGCCCTGGCCGCCCGGCTCGCCCCCGGCACCCCCGTCGCGGTCGTCCCGGAGGGCAGCTGGCTCACCGCCGCCGCGCTGACCCACCTGGAGGGCAAGCTCTCGGCGGCCAGCCCCCGGAAGGCCGAGATCGCCCTCGGGCTGTTCGAACTGCACGTGGACACCGACGAGTTGACCAAGCTCATCGAGGTCGGCCGGTCCGAGCGGGTGACCCCGATGATGTTCGAGCACGAGCTGCTGGAGCAGGCCCGGGCGGCCCGCCGGCACGTCGTGCTGCCGGAGGGCACCGAGGAGCGGGTGCTGCGCGCCGCCGAGATCCTGCTGCGCCGCAACATCTGCGACCTCACCCTGCTCGGCGAGGCCGACGCCGTCCGCCGCAAGGCCGCGGCCCTGGGCATCGACCTGCCGGACGCGGGGGCGGCTCCCGGCCGCCAGGCCGAGGGAGAGCCGGGCGCCGACCGCGCCCAGGTGCGGATCGTCGACCCGGCCACCAGCCCGCTGCGCCGCCAGTTCGCCGAGCTGTACACGAGGCTGCGGGCGCACAAGGGCATGACCGTCGAGCTGGCCCTGGACGTGGTCACCGACGTCTCCTACTTCGGCACCCTGATGGTCCAGGAGGGCATCGCCGACGGCATGGTCTCCGGCGCGGTGCACTCCACCGCCGCCACCATCCGGCCCGCCTTCGAGGTGATCAAGACCTCGCCGGGCGCGGCCATCGTCTCCAGCGTCTTCTTCATGTGCCTGGCCGACAAGGTGCTGGTGTACGGCGACTGCGCGGTCAACCCCGATCCGGACGCCCAGCAGCTCGCCGACATCGCCATCCAGTCGGCCGCCACCGCCGCCCAGTTCGGCGTCGAACCGCGGGTCGCGATGCTCTCCTACTCGACCGGCACCTCCGGCTCCGGCGCGGACGTCGACAAGGTCCGCAAGGCCACCGAGCTGGTGCGCGAGCTGCGCCCGGACATCCTGGTCGAGGGGCCGATCCAGTACGACGCCGCAGTGGACGCGCACGTCGCGGCGACCAAGCTGCCGGGCTCGCCGGTGGCCGGCCGGGCGACCGTGCTGATCTTCCCGGACCTCAACACCGGCAACAACACCTACAAGGCGGTCCAGCGCTCGGCCGGGGCGGTCGCCGTCGGACCGGTGCTCCAGGGGCTGCGCAAGCCGGTCAACGACCTGTCGCGCGGCGCGCTGGTGCAGGACATCGTCAACACGGTGGCGATCACCGCCATCCAGTCGCAGGAGCGCGGGTCCCAGCCGCGCGGTGAAGGGGGCACGGCATGAGCGCGGGCACGCGGGTCCTGGTCCTGAACGCCGGCTCCTCGTCGGTGAAGTACCAGCTGATCGACATGCTGGACGGCGACCGGCTGGCCTCCGGCCTGGTCGAGCGGATCGGCGAGGCCGGCGGCCGGCTGGTGCACACCCCGCGCGGCGGCGCGGAGCGGGAGAGCGTCCAGGCCTTCCCCGACCACGGCGCCGCCCTCAAGGCGGTCGCCGAGGAGCTGGCCGCCGACGGCCTGGGACTGGACTCGCCCGAGCTGGCCGCGATCGGCCACCGGGTGGTGCACGGCGGGCTGCGGTTCACCGAGCCGACCGTGATCACCGACGACGTGCTCAAGGAGATCCGCCGGCTGATCCCGGTGGCGCCGCTGCACAATCCGGCCAACATCACCGGCATCGAGGTGGCCCGCGCGCTGCGGCCCGACCTGCCGCAGGTGGCCGTCTTCGACACCGCCTTCCACGCCTCGATGCCCGAGCACGCCGCCCGGTACGCGATCGACAAGGCGGTGGCCGACGAGCACCGGGTGCGCCGCTACGGCTTCCACGGCACCTCGCACCAGTACGTCTCGCGGGCCACCGCGCGGCTGCTCGGCAAGGACCCGGCCGAGGTCAACGTGATCGTGCTGCACCTGGGCAACGGTGCCTCCGCCTCGGCGGTGAGCGGCGGGCGCTGCGTCGACACCTCGATGGGCCTGACCCCGCTGGAGGGCCTGGTGATGGGCACTCGTTCGGGTGACATCGACGCGGGCGTGGTCTTCCACCTGCACCGGGTGGGCGGGCTGTCGATCGACGGCATCGACGACCTGCTCAACCGCCGCAGCGGCCTGCTGGGCCTGTGCGGCGACAACGACATGCGCGAGATCATGCGCCGCGCCGACGACGGCGACGCCGACGCGAAGCTGGCGTTCGACACGTACATCCACCGGCTGCGCAAGTACATCGGCGGCTACTACGCCGTGCTCGGCCGGGTGGACGCGATCGCCTTCACCGCGGGCGTCGGGGAGAACGCGGCGCCGGTGCGGGCGGCCGCCACGGCCGGGCTGGAGGAGCTCGGCATCGCCGTCGACCCGGAACTCAACTCGGTACGCTCGCGCGAGCCGAGGATCATCTCCCCCGCGCTGCTCCCCTCGGGGGGACGCGTGCGGGTGGCGGTCGCCGTCGTCCCCACCGACGAGGAGCTGGAGATCGCCCGGCAGGCCTTCGCCCTGGTGCACCAGTTGTCCGAAAACTGACCCCACGTCGTCTCGATCCGCGGACTCCTCGGCGGCGATTCCTCTCCTTTCGGGCCGAATGCACCAATAACACGAACGGATAGACTGATCGATATGCGCCGAGCGAAAATTGTCTGCACCCTGGGTCCCGCGACGGACTCCTACGAACAGCTCAAGGCCATCGTCGAAGCGGGCATGAACGTCGCCCGACTGAACATGAGCCACGGCACCCACGCGGACCACGAGGAGCGGTACCGCAAGGTCCGCCAGGTCTCGGAGGACACCGGCCGCACCATCGGTGTGCTGGCCGACCTCCAGGGTCCCAAGATCCGTCTGGCGACCTTCGCCAACGGCCCGGTGACCGTCGACAACGGCGACGAGTTCACCATCACCACCGAGGACGTCCCCGGTGACCAGCACATCTGCGGAACCACCTACAAGGGCCTGCCGGGCGACGTCAAGCCCGGCGACCCGGTCCTGATCAACGACGGCGTCATCGCCCTGGAGGTCGTCAGCGTCGACGGCCCGCGGGTGAAGACCGTGGTCGTCGAGGGCGGCGTGCTCTCGAACAACAAGGGCATCAACCTCCCCGGCGCGGCCGTCAACGTGCCCGCCCTGTCCGAGAAGGACAAGGACGACCTGCGCTTCGCCCTGCGCCTGGGCGTCGACATGATCGCGCTGTCCTTCGTCCGCAACGCCGCGGACATCAAGGACGTCCACGCGGTCATGGACGAGGTCGGCATCCGGGTGCCGGTCATCGCCAAGATCGAGAAGCCGCAGGCCGTCGAGGCGATGGAGGAGATCGTCCTCGCCTTCGACGCGATCATGGTGGCCCGCGGCGACCTGGCCGTCGAGTACCCGCTGGAGCGGGTGCCGCTGGTCCAGAAGCAGCTGATCACCCTGGCCCGCCGCAACGCCAAGCCGGTCATCGTCGCCACCCAGATGATGGAGTCGATGATCCACGCCTCGCGCCCGACCCGCGCCGAGGTCTCCGACGTCGCCAACGCCATCCTGGACGGCACGGACGCGGTCATGCTGTCCGCCGAGTCCAGCGTCGGAAAGTACCCGGTCGAGACCGTCCGCACCATGAGCCGGATCTGCGAGAAGGCCGAGGAGGAGCTGCTCGCCCAGGGCCTCCAGCCGCTCAACCCGGGCCGCAAGCCGCGCACCCAGGGCGGCTCCATCGCCCGCGCCGCGTGCGAGCTGGGCGACTTCCTGAACGGCAGGGCCCTGGTCGCGTTCACCAAGTCCGGTGACACCGCGCGCCGGCTCTCCCGCTACCGCTCGCCGATCCCGGTGATCGCCTTCACCCCGGACCACGCCACCCGCAACCAGCTCTCGCTGAGCTGGGGCGTCGAGGCGCACGTGACCGAGCAGGTGGAGACCACCGACGAGATGGTCGCGCAGGTCGACCGCGAGCTGCTGCGCATCAGCGAGCTGGGCGCGGGCGACACCGTGATCGTCACCGCCGGTTCCCCGCCCGGCGTCCCCGGCAACACCAACATGGTCCAGGTGCACCACCTGGGCACCCGCAGCGCGTAAGGCGGCGCGGAACACGCCCGCGGGGCGGTCCCTCCGGACGGGAGGGGCCGCCCCGCGGGCGTCGCGGGTCCGGGATCAGGCGTTCCCGGGGTAGGGCCGGTCGTCGTTGAACAGCTGCATGCCGGGGATCTTCAGGGTGCCGCCGAACTGGCCCGACTGGATCGCGGTCGCCCCGGTCAGCTCGATCCACAGCGGCAGCTCCAGCCGGCCGATCAGGTCGTACAGCCACTGCGGCAGCGGGCCGTCCGGGGTGAGGGTCAGCTCGCCCAGGTCGATCGGGACCGGCAGGCCGAGCACCTTGGACAGGTGGCCGGAGAGCCGCTCCACGTACATGGTGATCGGGCCCTTGCGCATGGTCGAGACCGAGCCGGGCGCGCCCTTCACGTGGAAGGTCCTGCCGTTGCCCTGCAGCGTCGACATGTGCAGGTTCTCGATGTCGACGCTCTCCACCTCGAACTTCAGCACCCGCTTGGTGCCGGTCGGGGTCCGGACGTTGACCACGCCGAGGAGCACCGCGTGGTTCAGGGCGAGCCGGGTGGTCTGCAGGGTCCAGTTCTGGTCCGGCACCAGGAGCGGGTTGTCGGCCGGCTTGCCGCCCGGCGCGAGCGCCTCGGCGTCGACCAGGCAGTTCGGGTCCTTCGACGGGGTGGCCGAGGTGCTGCCGGACGCGGTCGGCTTCGCGGCGGCGGACGGCTTCGCCGCCGTGGACGGGGCGCCGGAGGGCTTCGGGCTCGTCGGCGCGGCCGGCGTCGTCTGCGCGGTCGTCGGCGTCGCTGCCGGAGCGGTCGGCGTGGCCGGCGTGGCCGGGGCGGTCGGGGCGGTCGGTACCGGGGCTTCCGGGGTGGCCGGGGGCGTGGGCGCCGCGGTGCCGGCCGGCTCGGCGGCCGTCGTCGGGGCGGCGGGCGGGGCCGGGGCGGTGATGCCGCCGACGATGTCGTCGACGAGCCCGGCCCGGACGACCCCGCCGTTCGCCTTGCCGGTACCGGTTCCGGTGCCGCCGGGAGTGCCGGTGGCGGTCGGTTCCGGCACGGTCGTCGGGGCGGGCGTCCCGGTGGCCGGGGCCTCGGGCAGGGGCACGGACGGGCCGGGGACCGGCGGCGGCAGCTCGCTCCTGGGCACCGGCGTCTCGGCCACCGCGGGCGCCTGCGGCACGGTGTCCGGGGCGGTGGCGCAGGGCTTGCCGGCGGTGGACTCGGCGATCGCCGGGTTCGGCGTGTAGGCGGCGGCCATCAGCAGCGCGGTCGGCACGGCGGCCATCGCCAGCACCCGGCCGCGCAGCCGGACCCGCACGGGCGTGCGGGGCGCGGCGTGCCGGGGCGAGCGCTGCGCCGCGGCCTGCGGAAGCTCCTCGCGCGGCTCGCTCACCGGACCTCCTCGGGCTCTCCGGCCTGCTGCGCCGGGAGGGTGCCCTCGACGGCGGCCGGGGGCTGCGGGGCGGGCCGGTCGGCGGAGGTCCCGGAGGCCGGCACGGCACCGGCCGCGGTGTCCTGCTCCTCGGGGGCGGTCTCCGCCACGGCGGCGGTCCCGGCGACGGCCGTATCGGCCGCCTCGACCGCCTCGGCGGGCGGCATCGGCGCCCAGGCGAGCATCAGACCGCCGCCGATCAGACCCGGCAGGATCGACAGGCCGAAGCCGCCCAGGTTGGAGACCGGGATCGAGACCAGGGTGAGCAGTGTGGTGGCGATGCCGGCGAAGACCCGGACGACCGGCTGGAACCAGGCGGTCAGCCCGAGCACGATCAGCAGCACCCCGATGATCAGCGAGCCCGCGCCGGCCGTGGTGGCCATGGCGATCGTCATACCGTCCAACGACAGGTTGGCGTACGGGAAGTACATGATCGGGACGCCGGCGAGGACGGCCAGCAGCCCGCCGTAGAACGGCCGGGAGCGGCGGAAGTCACGGAACGCCCGGCGTACCCACCGGAGGGGATTCTCGCGTTCGACGGGCCGCGGCTCGGCAAGGGTGCTGGACACGGAGCAGCTCCTCGATGGTGTGACGAGGTGAAACAGAAAGGGGGAGCCCGGGGACGGCGGCCCGTGCGGCCGCCGTCCCCGGACCCCGACCCGCCGTCAGGCGGTCAGCCGGTCAACCGAGGAACCGGCTCAGAAGCACTCGTGGCCCGGGTCGGTGAAGAGGTTGAGCTTCAGGCCCTTGAGCTTGAAGGTGCCCGCCGAGGTGGCCCAGGCGGTCTGCTTCGCGCCGTACAGGTCGGCGGTGTCGGCGGCCTGCGCGAAACCGGTCTTGCCGCTGGGCAGGCCGGAGCCGAGCGCGGACTTCCAGTTCTTGGTGGCGGTGCCGTCGAGGGTGGAGGCGTCCTGGCCGATGTTGATGTTGCCGAACTCGGCGTCGGCCTCGAGGGAGTCGAGGTCGATCAGCAGGTTGGCGGCCTCGACCTGACGCTCCTTCTGCTCGCTGTCACCGGCCTCCAGGCGGAGGGTGACCTTCGGGAGCTTGAAGGGCAGCGGGATCACGTTCGGGTCGGTGACCAGCGACTGGCACATGCCCTTGATCCGGGCGGTGTCGAAGGCCGAGACCGCGACCGGGTGGGTCGTCTTGTCGGTCTGGACGTCGATCGAGCCGAACTGGGCGAACTTCGTGCCGTGCAGTTCCTTGGCGCTGACCTTGAACTGCTGGCCGGAGACGCTGAACGAGGCGGCGAGCGCGCTGTTCGCCAGGCCGACGCCGACTGCGGCGGTGGCCGCGAGGCTCGGCACCATCACCAGGGCGAAGCGCTTCCAGCGGGTCTTGCCGTAGGTCTTGGACATGCGTGTCCTCCTTCTGGGACGTACATCTCCGGCTCCCCGGTGGCGAGTCCCGCACCGGTGGGGCCTGGGATGGGAGAGAGCTACGTCCTCGGTAGCGGAGAGCGCCGTGTCAACACCGGCGATCCCCCCGAGCGACAACCAGCGACCGCGCGGGCAGCGCGGCCGTGCGAAGGACAGGAACCGCCGTGGGACCGCGGATACCCCCCTGCCCTCTCGCCGGCGGCAGGACCGCCGGCCGCCCGGTGGGGATCCCCTCCTCCGGATCCGCCGACCGGCTGCCGGCGGGGGTCGAAGTGTGGGGACCGGGCGTGCCGATGCTGCTCGAATCCCGGGCGAAGCACAAGAGGTTGCATTACTGACGGGTAATCCCACAGGGGCGCAAATGATCATGAAATCGGGCCCTCGGACACGCAGCGTCACGAGATGGAGGATTCGTGAGGGCGAAATCCCTCGGAAACATCAGTGAAACACCCGTGGACGGTCACATGTCGTGACCGTCCACGGGTGTTGTCAAGATTTGGTAAACCTCAGAGGCGATGACCGGATTGTCGCCAAATCACCAGGCGGCACCGCAGGTCATCCGCCGTGTCACCAACGGGACTTCAGAACAGCACCCGGGCCAGCGCCTGGCGCGCCGCGGTGACCCGCGGATCCTCGGGGCCGATCACCTCGAACAGCTCCAGCAGCCGCAGCCGGGCCGCGTCGCGGTCCTCGCCGAAGGTCTTGCCGACCGTCGACACCAGCCGGCCGAAGGCGTCCTCGACGTGCCCGCCGACCAGGTCCAGGTCAGCCGCCCTCAGCTGGGCCTCGACGTCCTTCGGGCCGGCCGCGGCGGCCGCCCGGACGGCCTGCAGGTCGAGCCCCTCGACCCGCTGCAGCAGTTCGGCCTGGGCGAGGCCGACCTTGGCCTCGGTGTTGCCCGGCTGGTCCGTCAGCACGTTCCGGTAGGCCTGGATCGCACCGCCCAGGTCACCCCGATCGAGCGCGTCGTGGGCCGCGGCCAGCGCCGGGTCCTCCGGCCGGCGCGGGGCGGCGGCCTCCGCGCCCTCGGCGGGCGCGCCACCGGTGCCACCGGTGCCGCCGGTGCCGACGATGCCGAAGCGCTGCTCGGCGACCAGGATCAGCTGGTCCAGCACCTTGCGGACGTTGGCCTCGTTCTCGGCGCCCTGGAACAGCGGGACCAACTGGCCGGCCACCACGGCCATCACGGCCGGGATGCCCTGGATGCCGAACTGCTGGGCGATCAGCTGGTTGGCGTCGACGTCGATCTTGGCGAGCACGATCCGGCCGGCGTACTCCTCGGCCAGGCGCTCCAGGATCGGGCTGAGCTGCTTGCAGGGCCCGCACCACTCGGCCCAGAAGTCGACGACCACCGGCACCTCGGTGGACCGCTGGACGACCTCGATCTCGAAGGTGTCCTCGGTGACGTCGACGACGAGCGGGTAACCGGTCCCGACCGGGTCACCCCCGGCCGCCTCCCCGGCGGCCGTCTGGCGGGCCCGCTCGGCCCTGGCCAGCTCGGCCTTCTGGGCAGCCTCGCCGGCTGCCTTCACCGCGGCGAGGTCGACCGCACCACGCAGGGCGGCACTGTTGAGACGAGAATTCCGTGGCTGCATGGCACCATCCTCCCCCGCCCGCGCCGCTGGTGGGCACCAACCTCCCGGAAAACGCCCCGCGCGGGCTGCGCGGTTCCGATTCCCGGGGTGGCGGAGCCACTCCCCGATAGCCTGAACCGTTCGGCACGGATCCCCATCCGCGCCCGCGCCGCTCCCGTCCCACGGGAACGCGGCGCCTGGTCGTCGCTTTCGCTACGAGTCGTAGCGTAACTGGATCCGGGGCATCCGCCGCAACCCCTGCCCGCCCCCGCCGGACGTGAGGTGGGCCACTTTCCCGGACCGCCCGGCTGACCTGGGCACGGAAGAGTCGCTACCGTTACCGGTCCCACTCAAGTTACTTACCGGTAAATCGCAAGGAGGCCCGGTGCCGGCCCCCCAGCCACCCGTCCCGGAGCGCCCGGAAGCCGCCGCCACCCGGGCCAAGGGCCGCCCGCGCAGCGCCGCCGCCGACCGCGCCATCCTGGACGCCACCCGCGAGACCCTCGCCGAACTCGGCTGGGGCGGGCTCACCATGGGCCGGGTGGCGACCCGCGCGGGCGTCGCCAAGACCACCCTGTACCGCCGCTGGCCGTCCAAGAACGAGCTGGTGGTGGACGCCGTCGCCAGCCTCTTCGACGAGCTGGTGATGCCGGACCTGGGCAGTCTGCAGGCCGACATCGAGGCGGTGGTGGCCCAGTTCGCCGATCTGCTGGCCCGCCCGGAGAGCCAGGCCGCACTGCTCGCCCTGTTCGCCGAGGGCAGCCGCGACCGGCAGCTGCGCCGGCGGATCCGGGAGTCGATCGTCGACCCGCAGAAACGACTGGTCCGGCAGGGCCGCGCGGCCGCCCAGGCACGCGGCGAGCTGGCGCCGGACGGCGACGAGGCGACCGCCCGCGAGGAGGTCGACATCATCTTCGACACCATCGCCGGGACGGTCGAGCACCGGGTGCTGGTCAGCGGCGAGCCGATCACCCCCGAGTGGACCCGGCGCTTCACCGGCCTGCTGCTCGGCCCCTTCCCGATTCCGCCGGCCGGCTGAGCGCGCGCGAAGGCCGCCCGGCTCCCCTCGCAGGGGTGCCGGGCGGCCTCGGGGCGGGCTCAGAACCGGGCGGTCTCCCGGTAGATCCCCCACTCCTCGCGCAGCGCGTTGCAGATCTCGCCCAGGGTCGCCTCGGCCCGCACCGCGTCCAGCATCGGCGGGATCATCGACGCACCGGACCGCGCGGCGGCCAGCATCGCGTCCAGCCCGGCCCGGACCGCGGCCTCGTCGCGGTCCGCCTTGCGCGCGCCCAGTCCCCGGACCTGCTCGCGCTCCACCTCGTGGCTGACCCGCAGGATCTCCAGCTCGGGGGTGACGCTGCGCGGGTGGCAGTTGACGCCGACGACCCGCTTCTCGCCCTTCTCCACCGCCTGCTGGTACTGGAAGGCGGCCTCGGCGATCTCGCCGGTGAACCAGCCCTCCTCGATCCCGCGCAGGATGCCGGAGGTGATCGGGCCGATCGCGTGGTCCTCGCGGCCCTTGTCCAGAATCCGCCGGAAGATCTCCTCGGCCTGCTGCTCGATCCGGTCGGTCAGCGCCTCGACGTACCAGGAGCCGCCCAGCGGGTCGGCGACATTGGTGACGCCGGTCTCCTCCATCAGCACCTGCTGGGTGCGCAGGGCGATCTCGGCGGCCTGCTCGGAGGGCAGCGCCAGGGTCTCGTCCAGGGCGTTGGTGTGCAGCGAGTTGGTGCCGCCGAGCACCGCCGAGAGCGCCTCGACGGCGGTGCGGACCACGTTGTTGTACGGCTGCTGGGCGGTGAGCGAGACACCGGCGGTCTGGGTGTGGAACCGCAGCCACTGCGCCTTCTCGGTCTTCGCGCCGAACCGCTCGCGCATCCAGCGGGCCCAGATCCGGCGGGCGGCGCGGAACTTGGCGATCTCCTCGAAGAAGTCGAGGTGCGCGTCGAAGAAGAAGGACAGGCCCGGCGCGAAGACGTCCACGTCCAGGCCCCGGGACAGGCCCAGCTCGACGTAGGCGAAACCGTCGGCCAGGGTGTACGCCAGCTCCTGCGCGGCCGTCGCCCCGGCCTCGCGGATGTGGTAGCCGGAGACCGAGAGCGGCTTGTACGCCGGGATCCCGTTCGCGCAGTACTCCATGAGGTCGCCGATCAGCCGCAGGTGCGGCTCGGGGGCGAAGAGCCACTCCTTCTGGGCGATGTACTCCTTGAAGATGTCGGTCTGCAGGGTGCCGTTGAGCACCGCCGGGTCGACGCCCTGCCGCTCGGCGGCGACCAGGTACATGCAGAAGATCGGCACCGCCGGGCCGCTGATCGTCATCGAGGTGGTGACCTCGCCGAGCGGGATGCCGCGGAACAGCACCTCCATGTCGGCGGCCGAGTCGATCGCCACACCGCAGTGGCCGACCTCGCCGAGCGAGCGCGGGTCGTCGGAGTCGTAGCCCATCAGGGTGGGCATGTCGAAGGCGACCGAGAGGCCGCCGCCGCCCGCCTCCAGGATCATCCGGTACCGCTCGTTGGTCTGCTCGGCGTTGCCGAAGCCGGCGAACTGGCGAATGGTCCACGTCCGGCCGCGGTAGCCGGTCGGGTGCAGGCCGCGGGTGTAGGGGTACTCGCCGGGCCAGCCGATCCGTTCGAATCCCTCGTAGGCCTGCCCGGGGGCCGGGCCGTAGACCGGCTCGACCTCGTCCCCGGAGAGGGTGGTGAAGTCCGCGTCCCGCTTGCGGGCACTGTCGTACCGCTGCTGCCAGCGCTGCCGCCCGCGCTCGATCTCCTCGGCGTCCATGACCCCGAACTCCGCTCCGTACGGCCGCCACACCAGCGGGCGGCACAGCTGTTAGGACGTCCTACCAATTTACTCGGACGTCCTACTACTTGTCGACGGACGCCCGGACGGGAGAGTAGCGGGGCATGCAAGAGGGCGCCCTCCCCCGATCGGGGAAGGGCGCCCTGGGGCTTCGCTCAGACGCCGGCCGGCTGGCGGGCGGCGTCACCGGCGGGCAGCTTGGCGGCGGCCTCGGCGACCACCTTGCGCTCGGCGACGAAGGAGGCGAACGGGATGCAGCCGGCGGCCAGGGTGAACACCATCCGGCCCAGCGGCCACTTGAGCTTCTGGCCGAGCAGGAAGGTCACCACGAAGTACCCGATGTAGAGGTAGCCGTGCAGCATCGCGACGTAGGTGGTCACGTCCTCGGCCGTGTCGAAGCCGTACTTCGCGACCATGAAGCCGCAGAACACCAGCAGTGCCACACCGGTCGCAATGGCCAGGGCCCGGTACCAGCCCAGCAGGGGGGTCGCCTTCATCGTCTTCATCGCCTCGCTCGGCAGCGTCGGGGGGGTACGCCCGATCCGCGCACCGCTCACACGAGGGTAGCCGCCCTCACGCCTCCGGCCGCGCAGGCCCCTCGCCGGGGATCTCCGCGAAGTCGCCCGCCGCCACCCGCAGCGGGCGGAGCAGGTCGAAGACCTCGCGGCACCGGCCCTCGTCGTACTCCTCCAGGCCGAACTCCATCGCCATGAGCTCCCGGGTGGCGCCCTCGACGACCTCGCGCCCCCGGTCGGTGATCGCCGCGAGCACGCCGCGGCCGTCCAGCGGGTTGGGGCGGCGGGCGACCAGACCGGCCCGCTCCAGGCGGTCGACGGTGTTGGTGACGCTGGTCGGGTGGACCATGAGGCGCTCGCCGACCTTGGAGAGCGACAGCTCACCGGTCCGGCTGAAGGTGAGCAGCACCAGCGCCTCGTAGCGGGCGAAGGTCAGCCCGTACGGCTTGAGGACCGCGTCCACGCGGGAGAGCAGGATCTGGTGGGCCCGCATGATCGAGGTGATCGCCGCCATCGCGGGGACGGTCCCCCAGCGGCGGGTCCACAGCTCGTCGGCGCGGGCGATCGGGTCGAAGTCGAGTGCGAGGGGCTTGGCCACCTCCTTACCGTACCGGCGGGCACGGCCCGGGCTACCAGGCGTCCTGATGGTGGACAAGCGCGACACGTGGCGGGAACCCGCCAGTCGACTCGTCAGGTACATACCAGCGGATTGCGGGGGCGTGAACGGGCGCCAACCGCCCCGCCGGGCCCGACGGTTGGCCCGTCGATCCGGATCCGCCCCGCCGGCAGGCGGCGGTTCGGACGGTAACCCGCCGGAAGGCGGGGCGATTCGCCCCTTTCGTCACACTGTTCACCTTCCGCCGCATTGGCGAGACCTGGCCAATCCATGAACGAGACCTGTCATTTCACTTGTTGGATTGTCATGCTTTCCGCCAGCCCCGTCCGGTGGCCACCGCCCCACTCACCGGTGACCACCGTGGACCGCACGGAGCAGCACGTCAGCGCCCGTTCCGCCCCTCAGGTGCCACCCCCGGCGCCCCGGAGCGCGGCGCGACCGCGCACACGCGGTTTCCCGGAAGGACCTGTACGTGAAGCGAAAGCTCGCAGCCGGCGCCGTACTCTCCGCCACCGCCCTGCTCACCGGCGTCATCCAGGTGAGCACCGCCGCCCAGGCCACCCCCACCCCCACGGTCCAGGCGCAGGCCGCGCAGCACCGCGCCGGCCTGATCGCGCTGGCGAACGGTCAGGCCGGTCCGCTGACCGGGGCCCTCGGGCTGGGCGGCCAGGAGGCCCTGGTCGCCAAGGACGCGGTGGTCGACGCCGACGGCACGCGCCACCTCCGCTTCGAGCGCACCTACGCCGGCCTGCCGGTGCTCGGCGGCGACCTGGTGGTGCACCAGGCCGCCGACGGCGCCGTCAAGGCGGTGGACAGGGCCGTCGCCGCGCAGATCACGGTGCCGAGCCTGACCCCGAAGATCCCCGCCGACCAGGCCGCCGCCCAGGCCTCCGGCGCGGTGCGCTCCACCGTCGGCATCGCCGCCGACAAGGACGAGTCCCCGCTGACCGAGGTGCGCCGATCCGGCGCCGCCCAGCTGGTCGTCTGGGCCGCCGACGGCAGCCCGCGGCTGGCCTACCGGACCACCGTGGAGGGCGTCCGGGCCGACGGCACCCCGAGCAGCCGACTGCTGGTCACCGACGCCGCCACCGGCCGGGTCCTCTCCGGCCACGAGCAGGTGCAGACCGCCTCCGGCACCGGCACCGGCGTCTTCGTCGGCACCGTCCCGCTGACCACCACCCAGAGCGGCTCGTCCTACCAGCTCAAGGACGCCTCGCGCGGCGGGCAGTCCACCAGCGACCTCAAGGGCAGGACCTCCGGCTCCGGCACCCTCCTCACCGACACCGACAACGCCTGGGGCGACGGCACCGCCGCCAACCGCCAGTCGGCCGCGGTGGACGCCCAGTTCGGCGCGGCGGCCACCTGGGACTACTACAAGAACACCTTCGGCCGCAACGGCATCAAGAACAACGGCGTCGGCGCCACCAGCCGGGTCCACTACGGCCGGAACTACGTCAACGCGTTCTGGAACGACTCCTGCTTCTGCATGACGTACGGCGACGGCACCAACAACACCAACCCGCTGACCGCGCTGGACGTCGCGGGCCACGAGATGACCCACGGCGTCACCTCGGCCACCGCCGGACTGAACTACTCGGGCGAGTCCGGCGGCCTCAACGAGGCCACCTCGGACATCTTCGGCACCATGGTCGAGTGGTCCGCCAACCTCCCCGCCGACAAGCCGGACTACCTCATCGGCGAGGAGATCGACATCAACGGCGACGGCACCCCGCTGCGCTACATGGACAAGCCCTCCAAGGACGGCGGCTCGGCCGACTACTGGTCCTCCTCGGTGGGCGGCCTGGACGTCCACTACTCCTCGGGCGTGGGCAACCACTTCTTCTACCTGCTGGCCGAGGGCAGCGGCGCCAGGACCATCAACGGCGTCGCCTACGACAGCCCGACCTCCAACGGCTCGACGGTCACCGGCATCGGCCGGGACAAGGCGGCGGCGATCTGGTACCGCGCGCTGACCGTCTACTTCACCTCGACCACCACCTACAAGACGGCCCGCGCCGGCACCCTGAGCGCGGCGGCCGACCTCTACGGCGCCGGCAGCGCCGAGTACAGCGCGGTGGCGGCCGCGTGGAGCGGCGTCAACGTCAACTGACGCCCGCCCGACGGACGTCCGGGGTCCTCGCCGGGAGGGGAGCGCCCCGGACGCCCGTCCCGTCCGCCGTTCATTCGCCCGCGTAGCAACGCCGCCCGGGGTCGGCAAGCCCCGCCGTTGGCGGGAACCCGCCAAGGGATCAACCGGGGCGAAGCGGTCAATTGTCGTACCCGAACCCATCCGTACGGGTCTTGGCGAGACCTGGCCAATCCCCCTCGGCGCCCTGTTCTTTCACGACCTGCATTGTCATGCTTCTGCCCACAGCCCCGTCCGGACGCCCGTCGCCCCCACCCATCGACGGCGCGTCAGGCCGCACGGGACCAGCACGTCAGCGCCCTACCGCCCCTGGCGCCAACCCCGGCGCCCCGGTACGAGGCGTGACCGCGCACCCGCGGTTTCGTGGAAGGAACCCGCTCGTGAAGCGAAAGCTGACAGTCGGCGCCGCACTCTCCGCCACCGCCCTGCTGGCCGGCGCGATCCAGGTCGCCGCCGCCCCCGCCCAGGCCGCGCCCGTCCCGCAGCGCGTGTCGCTCATCGCGCTGGCCGGGCAGCAGGCCGCGCCGGTCGCGAAGGCGCTCGCCCTCGGCGGCCAGGAGCAACTGGTCGTCAAGGACGTGGTGGTCGACGCCAACGGCACGCGCCACCTGCGCTACGACCGCACCTACGCCGGCCTGCCGGTCCTCGGCGGCGACCTCGTCGTCCACCAGAAGGCCAACGGCGCGATCACCTCGGTGGACCGGGCCTTCGAGGGCCGGCTCTCGCTGCCGAGCCTCACCCCGGCGCTCTCCGCCGGCACCGCCTCCACCCAGGCCGTCGACTCGGTCCGGGCCACCGTCGGCATCGCGCCGAGCGACAAGGACGCCTCCCCGGTCACCCGGGTCGACGGCGCGAGCACCCCGGCCCTGGTGGTCTGGGCGGGCGACGGCAGCCCGCGGCTGGCCTACCAGACCGTGGTCCACGGCGAGCGGGCCGACGGCACCCCGAGCAGCCAGCGGCTGCTCACCGACGCCGCCACCGGCCAGGTGCTCTCCACCCACGAGGAGGTGCAGACCGTCAACGGCACCGGCAAGGGCGTGCACGTCGGCACCGTCACCCTGAACACCACCCAGAGCGGCACCACCTACCAGCTCAAGGACCCGTCCCGCGGCAACCAGTGGACCGGCAACGCCAAGAGCGGCAACGCGCTGTACACCGACGCGGACAACAACTGGGGCAACGGCACCGCCTCCGACACCCAGTCCGCCGCGGTCGACGCGCAGTTCGGCACCGGCGTCACCTGGGACTTCTACAAGAACACCTACAACCGCACCGGCATCAAGAACAACGGTGTCGGCGCCAGCAACCGGGTGCACTACGGCAACGCCTACGTCAACGCCTTCTGGCAGGACTCCTGCTTCTGCATGACCTACGGCGACGGCAACGGCAACGTCAACCCGCTGACCGCCCTCGACGTGGCCGGCCACGAGATGAGCCACGGCGTCACCTCGGCGACCGCCAACCTGACCTACTCCGGCGAGTCCGGCGGCCTCAACGAGGCCACCTCGGACATCTTCGGCACCATGGTCGAGTGGTACGCCAACCTGCCGGTCGACGTGCCGGACTACCTCATCGGCGAGAAGATCAACATCTTCGGCAACGGCCAGCCGCTGCGCTTCCTGGACAAGCCCTCCAAGGACGGCTCGTCCAAGGACACCTGGTACTCCGGGATCGGCGGCATCGACGTCCACTACTCCTCGGGCGTGGCCAACCACTGGTTCTACCTGGTCAGCGAGGGCAGCGGGACCAAGGTGATCAACGGCGTCACCTACAACAGCCCGACCGCCAACGGCTCGACCATCACCGGCATCGGCCGCGACAAGGCCGCCGCCATCTGGTACCGGGCGCTGACCGTGTACTTCACCTCCAGCACCAACTACAAGGCGGCCCGCGCCGCCACCCTGGCCGCCGCGGCGGACCTCTACAACGGCACCAACACCACGGAGTACCAGACGGTGGCCGCGGCCTGGAGCGCCGTGGGCGTCAACTAGCCACCGACGGACCACCCCCGGAAAAGACGGCAGGCTGCCGGGGCCCACTGGGAGAGGGGCCCCGGCAGCCTGCCGGCGTGCCGCGCGCGGGTCGGCGCGGGGAGGTCAGGCCGCGGCCGGCACCGCGGCCCCGCCGCGCTCCTCCTTGGCGAGCATCCGCTCGGCCACGAAGCCGCCGCCGGGCAGCACCGAGAGGATGAACAGCAGGGCGCCGCGCTTGACGTCCCACTTCTGCGTCTGCCAGGCCATGATCCAGAAGACGACGTACAGGATGAACAGGATCCCGTGGACCATGCCCATCACCGGTACGGCGTTGAAGTCGGTGGTGCGCTTGAGCACCGAGCAGAGCAGCAGGAGCAGGAAGGAGACCCCTTCGGGGCCGGAGACCAGGCGCAGGCGGTGGACGGCGCTGCTGTTCACGATGAGTACCTCGATACGCGGGGGGCTCGGAGATCGCTTGTGAACCGGCTCACAAGCATTCGCTCCATTATCACCGAGCACCTGTCCGAACCCGCCGCCGGGGTGGGAGCGGAGCGCGGCGGCCCGCTTTGTCGCAGACGCGTACCAGAACACCCTCACCCCCTCCCCCGCCACGCCCGCCGACCGCTAGATTGCGGCCGTGGCACAGTTTCGACTCCAGGGGTCAAAGACGCTCGCCGTCGACATGACCGGCGATTCCGTGAAAGCCAAGAACGGCTCGATGGTCGCCTACACGGGCCAGATGAACTTCAAGAAGCTCAGCGGGGGCGGTGACGGCCTGCGCGGCATGGTGACCCGCCGGCTCACCGGCGAGCAGATGACGGTCATGGAGGTGAAAGGACAGGGGACCTGCTACTTCGCCGACCAGGCCACCGAGATCAATCTCGTCCGGCTGAACGGCGAGACGCTCTACGTCGAATCCGACAACCTGCTCTGCACCGAGGGCACGCTGAAGACCGGCACCAGCTTCACCGGCCTGAACGGCGTGTCCTCCGGCAACGGCCTGTTCACCACCAAGGTCGAGGGCCACGGCTGGGCCGCCGTCACCTCCAAGGGGCCGGCGATCATCCTGCGGGTCTCCCAGGGCACGCCGCTACGGGTCGACCCCGGCGCGTACGTCGCCCACACCGGCAACCTCAACCGCTCCATCAAGTCCGGCGCCGGCTGGAGCACCTTCATCGGCGAGGGCGGCGGCGAGGCCGTCCAGGTGGAGTTCACCGGCGAGGGCCTGGTCTACGTGCAGCCCTCCGAGAAGCTGACCATCGGGGGGGACGTCTGATGGCGTTCACGAAGATCAACAACAAGATGATCGAGGCCCGGGTCGTGCCGGGCCAGCGGCTGTTCAGCCAGCGCGGCGCGATGCTCGCGTACACCGGCGAGGTGAAGTTCACGCCGAACATCACCGGCGGGCAGGGCGGCGTGATGTCGATGATCGGCCGCCGGGTGGCCAACGAGGACACCCCGCTGATGTCCGTCGAGGGCCAGGGCAGCGTGATGTTCGGCCACGGCGGCCACCACGTGCACGTGATCGACCTGACCGGCGACACCCTGTACGTCGAGGCCGACCGGCTGCTGGCCTTCGAGGGCTCGCTCCAGCAGTCCACCATGTTCATGGGCTCGCAGGGCGGTGTGATGGGCATGGTCCGCGGCCAGGTGACCGGCCAGGGCCTGTTCACCACCAAGCTGGACGGCCACGGCGCGGTCGCGGTGATGGCGCACGGCGGCGTCTTCGAGCTGCCGATCACCCCGCACCAGCCGGTGCACGTCGACCCGCAGGCCTACGTCGCGCACCGCGGCCAGGTCCAGAACAAGCTGTCCACCGCGCTCGGGTGGCGCGACATGATCGGCCGCGGCTCCGGCGAGGCCTTCCAGCTGGAGCTGTCGGGGAACGGCACGGTGTACGTGCAGGCGAGCGAGGAGAAGCTCTGATGTCCTACCCGCCGCAGCCTCCGTACGGGCAGCCGCACGACCCGTACGGCCAGCCGACCCAGCCCGGCTACCCCGCCGCCCCGCCGCCCGGCTACCCGCCGCAGGGCCAGCCCTACCCCCCGCCGGGCCAGCCGTACCCGCCGCCGGGGCAGCCCTATCCCCCGCAGGGGCAGCCCTACCCGCCGCAGGGCTACCCCCAGCAGGGCGGTTACCCGCCGCCCCCGCCGCCCGGCTACCCCGCCCAGCCGCCGCAGCAGTACGCCCAGGAGCAGTACGGCGGCGCGCAGGCCCCGCTGCCCAAGGCGCAGGACGGCTCCGGCCCGGTGGTGCACGACGCGCACAGCCTGCCGTCCAACGACAACGTCAACCCGTACGCCTTCTCGGTGGACCTCAACGGCTCGTACTTCCTGCAGAAGGGCAAGATGATCGCCTACTACGGCGACATCTCCTTCAAGGGCGTCGGCGCCGGCGCGGCCGACCGACTGCTCGGCAACTTCAACTCGCCGATGCACGCGGCGGACTGGGTGGTCGCCGAGGGGCGCGGCAAGCTGCTGCTGGCCGACCGGGCCTTCGACCTCAACTCCTACGACCTGGAGGAGGGGAACCTGACGGTCCGCTCGGGGAACCTGCTGGCCTACGAGCCCACCCTGAAGCTCAAGCAGTCGATCATCCCGGGCTTCCTGACCCTGATCGGCACCGGCAAGTTCGTCGCCGCCTCCAACGGGCCGGTGCACTTCGTCGAGCCGCCGATCCGGGTGGACCCGCAGGCGCTGGTCGGCTGGGCGGACTGCCCGGCGCCGTGCCACCACTACGACCACGACTACATGCACGGGCTGCTCGGCGGCCTGCGCCGGCTCACCGGGCTGGGCGGGGCATCCGGCGAGGAGCACCAGTTCGAGTTCATCGGCGCCGGCCAGGTGCTGCTGCAGTCGACCGAGGTGCTGATGGCGGAGCGGGCGGTCGGCCAGGTGCACGCCGAGGCCGGGGTGCCGATGGGCGGGGTGCCGACCCAGCACGCCTCGGGACACGGCGGCCAGTTGCCGAACGTGAACGTGCCCGGCCTCGGTAACCTGGGCGACCTCGGGCGGCGCTTCGGGCTCTGAGCGCGACGGCCGCGGCGCGGGGGGCGTCCCGCCGCGCCGTGGCCGGATCCCGCCGGTCGCCGGATGTCCGTTACCGGCAAAGTCGTACAACATTGAACTAAATGCGGTACCCTGGATGCCATGGAGACGCACACGATCGACCCCGCAGCCCTCTCGGCCCCGCCGTCCGAACGGCCCGACGAGGAAACCCCCTGGCTGACCGCCCGGGAGCAGCGGTTGTGGCGCGCCCACCTGGAGGTCGCCAAGCTGCTGGACTACCAGCTCAGCCGTGAACTCCAGCCGCACAGCCTGGCGATCAACGACTACGAGATCCTGGTGGTGCTCTCCGAGGCCCCCGAGCGGCGGATGCGGATGACCGACCTGGCCACCGCCACGCTCCAGTCGAAGAGCCGGCTCTCGCACCAGATCACCCGGATGGAGACCGCCGGCCTGGTGCTGCGCCAGGAGTGTCCCGGCGACCGGCGCGGCCTCTACGCCCACCTCACCGAGCAGGGCTGGGAGACCATGCAGCGGGTCGCGCCCTGCCATGTGCGCAGCGTCCGGGCGCACTTCATCGACCGCCTGTCCCCCGAGCAGCTCGACGCGATGTACGAGGCGCTGGCCCCCGTCGCCGAGCACCTGCGGGGCCTGCGCGGCCGCGGCTGAGCGGACGGACGAAAGGGCGAACGGACCGGAGGCCGGCACCCCGGCCGCGGGGTGCCGGCCTCCGGTCGTCGCGCGCGGGCCGGACCGGGCCGTGGTCAGGCCGTGGTCAGGCCGGCCACCAGGCGGTCGGCCGCGCCGTACGGGTCCAGCTCGCCGACCGCCACCCGATCGGCCAGCGCGGCCAGCTGCCGGTCCCCGTGCAGATCGCCGATCCGGGCACGCAGCGCGGCCAGCGCGATCGCCTCGATCTCGTCGGCGGCCCGGCGCCGGCGCCGCACGGCCAGCCCGCCGTGCTCGTCCAGCCAGGCGCGGTGCTTCTCCAGCGCCTCGACCACCTCGTCCACGCCCTCGCCCCGGGCCGCGACGGTCTTCACGATCGGCGGGCGCCAGTCCCCCGGCTCCCGGGCCTCGCCCAGGCCCAGCATGTGGTTCAGCTCCCGGGCGGTGGCGTCGGCGCCGTCCCGGTCGGCCTTGTTGACCACGAACAGGTCGCCGATCTCCAGGATCCCGGCCTTGGCGGCCTGGATGCCGTCGCCCATCCCGGGGGCGAGCAGCACCACCGTGGTGTCGGCCTGCGCGGCGATCTCCACCTCGGACTGGCCGACGCCGACCGTCTCCACCAGGATGACGTCGCAGCCGGCCGCGTCCAGCACCCGCAGCGCCTGCGGGGCGGCCCAGGAGAGTCCGCCGAGGTGCCCGCGGGTGGCCATCGAGCGGATGAACACCTCGGGGTCGGTGGCGTGGTCCTGCATCCGGACCCGGTCGCCGAGCAGGGCGCCGCCGGAGAACGGCGAGGACGGGTCGACCGCCAGCACGCCGACCCGCTTGCCCAGCCGCCGGTAGGCGGAGACCAGCGCCGAGGTGGAGGTGGACTTGCCCACGCCCGGCGAGCCGGTCAGGCCGACGGTGTAGGCGTGCCCGGTGTACGGCGCCAGCGCGGCCATCACCTCGCGCAGCTCGGGCGCGGCGTTCTCGACCAGCGAGATCAGGCGGGCGACGGCCCGCGGACGGCCCTGCCGGGCCTGCTCGACCAGGGTCGGCACATCGATCATCTTGTGGCTGCTCCTTGCGCCGAGGGGCCGCGGCCCGCTGGTGGCGGTCCGCAGCCCCGGAAAATCGGTCGTGACGCCGGTCGTCAGGCCTTGGGCACCCGGACGATCAGCGCGTCGCCCTGGCCGCCGCCGCCGCACAGCGCGGCCGCGCCGACGCCGCCGCCGCGGCGCTGCAGCTCCAGCGCCAGGTGCAGCACCACCCGGGCGCCGGACATGCCGATCGGGTGGCCGAGCGCGATCGCGCCGCCGTTGACGTTGACGATCTCGGAGGAGACGCCGAGCTCCTTCGTCGACTGGTGGGCGACGGCGGCGAAGGCCTCGTTGATCTCGATCAGGTCGAGGTCCCCGACGGCGATGCCCTCCTTGGCGACCGCGTGCTTGATCGCGTTGGACGGCTGCGACTGCAGCGAGTTGTCCGGGCCGGCGACGTTGCCGTGCGCGCCGATCTCGGCGAGCCAGCTCAGGCCCAGCTCCTCGGCCTTGGCCTTGCTCATCACGACCACGGCGGCGGCGCCGTCCGAGATCTGCGAGGAGGTGCCGGCCGTGATGGTGCCGTCCTTGGTGAACGCCGGGCGCAGCCTGGCCAGGCCCTCGACGGTGGTGTCGGCGCGGATGCCCTCGTCCTGGCTGAACAGGACCGGCTCGCCCTTGCGCTGGGGGATCCCCACCGGGACGATCTCGGCGTCGAAGACGCCGTCGGCCTGCGCCTTGGCGGCCCGCTGGTGCGAGGCCGCGGCGATCTCGTCCTGGACCTCGCGCGGGATGCCGAGGCGGGTGTTGTGCTTCTCGGTCGACTCGCCCATCGGGATGTTCTCGTAGGCGTCGGTCAGGCCGTCGTGCGCCATCGAGTCCAGCAGCTCGATCGCGCCGTACTTGTAGCCCTCGCGGGACTTCGGCAGCAGGTGCGGGGCGTTGGTCATGGACTCCTGGCCGCCGGCCACCACGATGTCGAACTCGCCGGCCCGGATCAGCTGGTCGGCCAGCGCGATGGCGTCCAGACCGGAGAGGCACACCTTGTTGATGGTGAGCGCCGGGACGCTCAGCGGGATCCCCGCCCCGACGGCGGCCTGACGGGCCGGGATCTGGCCCGCGCCGGCCTGCAGGACCTGGCCCATGATCACGTACTGGACCTGGTCGCCGGACACACCGGCCCGCTCCAGCGCTGCCTTGATCGCGAATCCGCCGAGCTCGGCACCGGAGAAGCCCTTGAGGGAGCCGAGCAGCCGGCCCATCGGGGTCCGCGCCCCGGCGACGATCACTGAGGTGGTGTTGGTCATGGGACGAGCCCCTTCGCACGTCGTGGCCAGGTGGAGGATTCCGCTCAATGTACTGACCTGTTACCCGCGCGTCACCGGACCCAAGATGTGATCGAGCGCACTGGCACCATCCAGTCAACACCGTGCCGCGTCGATCCGGGTGAACCCTGCCGCGCGACCCGTGTGAGCAGGCTCGCACCCCGATCACTGGCGCCGCCGTCCGGCATGCGCTGCACTGTTGCCGTCCTGTCGCACCCGCCCCACACCGGAGGCCCCCGTGCTCACCCGCATCGACCACATCGGCATCGCCTGCCGCGACCTCGACAAGACGGTCGAGTTCTACCGCGCCACCTACGGCTTCGAGGTGTTCCACAGCGAGGTCAACGAGGAGCAGGGCGTCCGCGAGGCCATGCTCAAGATCAACGACACCGGCGACGGCGGCGCCTCCTACCTCCAGCTGCTGGAGCCGATCCGCGAGGACTCCCCGGTCGGCAAGTGGTTGGCGAAGAACGGCGAGGGCGTCCACCACATCGCCTTCGGCACCGCCGACGTCGACACCGACTCGGAGGAGATCCGGGCCAAGGGCGTGCGGGTCCTCTACGAGCAGCCGCGCACCGGCTCGATGGGCTCGCGGATCACCTTCCTGCACCCCAAGGACTGCGGCGGGGTGCTGACCGAGCTGGTCACCGCCGCCGGGCCCGACGCGCACTGAGGCGGGCCGCCGTCGCGGGGCGGCACCCGGCCGTCGGCCGCCCCGCCACCCTCATGACCCGTCAGTAACCTCACCGGACAACCCGGAAAACCCCCACGCGGCCATTCCCCCGCAAGACGCTCCCACTACAATGCCCAGGTGCGCGAAGACTCCGGGGGACGGGGACGACGAGCACGGCCGAAGACAGGCCCGTCCGCCCCGGTGGGAGGCCCGTCGCAGGGGAGTCCATTACGCGGGCACGGCTGAACAGTCGCAAGACGGATCTGTCACCATTCTCCACAAGGCAAGAGTTCGCCCAGGAGTCCACCCGGACGGGGGAATGCGGATCGACCGCGCTCCCGCGCCCCGGACTCCGACGACCGCGGCAGGCGTTCCCGGCTAGGCGGGGATGTCCGGACGGCCGCGGATGCAAGGACCAGTCGGACCGTGCCCGGACAACGGGAGCGCGGACCGGCCGGGTCGAGGACGCAACCAGGAGATGGATGGGACCGCGGAGTGCGGGGCTACGACCGCTACGAGGTTGACGATCACCTCTCCCAGTTCGAGGCCGAGATGGATCGGACTCGCAAGGAGCGGGACAAGGCAGTCGAGCATGCCGAAGACCTCGCCTACCAGGTGGAGGTGCTCCGGGCCAAGCTGCACGAGTCCCGCCGCATGCTCGCCCAGCCGCGCGCCTTCGACGCCGTGTCCGGCCAGGCCGAGCAGATGCTCCGCACCGCCGAGATGCAGGCCCAGCAGCTGCGCGCCGACGCCGAGCGCCAGCTGCGCGACTCCCAGGCCGCCACCCAGCGGATCATGGCCGAGGCCGCCGAGCGCACCGCCCGGCTGGAGGCCGAGCTGACCGCCCGCCGCCGCCAGCTGGAGGACGAGCTCGCCGAGCTGCGGCGCAGCGCCGAGCAGCACGTCAACGAGAACGTCAGCTGGGCCGAGCAGACCCGGGCCGGCACCGAGCAGGAGGCCCAGCGCCTGCTGCAGGAGGCCCGCGCCGAGTCCGATCGGATGATGGCCGCCGCCCGGGCCGAGGCCGCCGCGCTCTCCGACCAGGCCCGCGCGCAGACCGCCGCCGACGTGGACGCCGCCCGCGGCGAGGCCCAGGCCGCCGCCGAGGCCGCCCTCCAGCGCGCCCAGAGCGATGCCGAGCGCCTGCTGCGGGCCGCCTCCGAGCAGGCCCAGCAGGCCGGCGCCCAGGCCGCCGCCGACGTGGACGCCGCGCGTGGCGAGGCCCAGCAGCAGCTCGCCGCCGCGCACGTCGCCGCCGAGCAGCAGCTGGCCGTCGCCCGGGCCGAGATCGGCCGGCTCACCGAGACCGCCGCCGCCGAGCAGGCCCGTGCCCAGCAGGAGCTGGGCCACGCCCAGGCGGAGATAGCACGGCTGCGCACCGAGGCCGTCGCCGAGGCCGAGCGGGCCCGCCAGGAGGCCGCCGAGCTGCGGGCCCAGGCCGAGGCCGCCGCCGAGCAGTTGCAGGCCGACGCCGAGGCCGCCGCCGAGCGGAAGGCCGCCGACGGCGCGGCCGCCAACGAGCAGCGCTCGCAGACCGCCCGGGCCGAGGTGGCCCGGATGGTCGCCCACGCGACCAAGGAGGCCGACGCGATCCGCGCCGAGGCCACCACCAAGCAGGCCGAGGCCGAGGCCGCCAAGGCCGCCGCCGCCGAGGAGAGCGAGCGGCTGCGCGCCACCGCCGAGTCGGTGGCCGGACAACTGCGTGCCGAGGCCGAGGCCGCGATCGCCGAGATGCGCGCCCAGGCCGACCGGGACGTCGCCGAGCTGCGGGCGCAGGCCGAGGCCGCCGCCGAGCGGCTGCGCGGCGAGGCCGAGGAGGCGGGCCGGACGGCCGGGGCCACCGAGGCCGCCGCCCACCTGGCCAAGGCCGCCAAGGCCGCCGAGGAGATGCTCGACCGGGCCGGCCAGGACGCCGAGGCCGCCCGCACCGGCGCCACCTCCGAGGCGGAGCGGATCCGCGCCGAGGCCGCCGCCGAGGCCGAGCGGCTGCGCGAGCAGGCGCAGGCCGCCGTCGAGGCCGCCCAGAACGCCGCCCTGGACGACGCCGCCGCGGTCCGCGAGCGGATCCAGGAGATGCAGGACGAGGCCGCCCGGCTGCGCGCCGAGGCGGAGGAACTGCGCTCGCAGGCCGCCGCCGAGGCCGACCGGGTGCGCGGCGAGGCCCGCCGGCAGGCCGTGGTGCAGATCGAGGAATCGGCGAAGAGCGCCGAGGAACTGCTCACCAGGGCCAAGTCCGACGCGGACGAGCTGCGCACGGGCGCCGCCGCCGAGATCGAGCGGCTGCGCGAGCAGGCCAAGGAGCAGGCCGCCGAGACCCAGGGCCGGGCCGAGCAGACCCTGGAGCGGGCCCGCGCCGAGGCCGCCAAGACCACCGCCGCCGCCGAGCAGCAGGGCCGGGACGCGCTCACCGCCGCCAAGGCCGCGGCCGCCGAGAACCGGGCCGCCGCCGAGCGCGACACCGCCGAACTGCGCCGCGAGGCCACCGAGTTCGACCAGCGGGTGCGCACGGAGGCGAACGCCGCCGCCGAGGCGCTGCGGACCGACGCGCAGGCCGAGGCGAACGCCGTCCGCGACGCCGCGGTGGCCGACGCCGAACGGGTGCGCACCGAGGCCGACACCGAGGCCGCCAGGGCCAGGGCCGAGGCCGAGGCCGCCGCCGAGGCGCTGCGCGAGGAGAGCCGGCGCGAGCGCGAGGAGGCCTCCGCCGGGCTGCTCCGGGAGCGCGAGGAGACCGCCGAGCAGCTGTCCGCCGCCGCCACCGCGCGCGAGCGGGCCGAGACGACCGCGGCGGAACTCACCGAGCGCACCGCCACCGAGGCCGCCGCCGTCCGGGAGGCCGCCGACGCCCACGCCGAACACGTCCGCACCGAAGCCGAAACCGCCGCGGCGGAACTCACCGAACGCACCGCCACCGAAACCGCCCGTCTCCAGGCCGAGGCCGAACGCGCCCTCGAAGCCGCCGAGACCACCGCCGAGCACGTCCGCACCGAAGCCGAGACGACCGCGGCGGAGCTGACCGAGCGCACGGCCGCCGAGGCCGCCGCCGTCCGCGAGGCCGCCGACGCCCACGCCGAACACGTCCGCACCGAAGCCGAAACCGCCGCGGCAGAGCTGACCGAGCGCACCGCCACCGAAACCGCCACCGCGCGCGAGCGGGCCGAGACGGCCGCGGCGGAGCTGACCGAGCGCACGGCCGCCGAGGCCGCCGCCGTCCGGGAGGCCGCCGACGCCCACGCCGAACACGTCCGCACCGAAGCCGAAACCGCCGCGGCGGAACTCACCGAGCGCACCGCCACCGAGGCCGCCCGCCTCCAGGCCGAGGCCGAACGCGTCCTCGAAGCCGCCGAGAGCACCGCCGAACAGCGCCTCGCCAAGGCCGACGCCGCCGTCAAGGAACTGCGCGAGCGCGGCGCGGCCGAGCTGGCGCTCGCCGGGGAGCAGGCCGAGACGGTCCGCGCCGAGGCCGGCCGTGAGCTGTCCGAGGCCCGCGCCACCGCCGCGGCGATCCGTACCGAGGCCGGCGAGGAGCTGGAGCAGGCCCGGCGCGACGGCGAGGAGCTGGTCGAGGCCGGCCGCACCGAGGCCGCCGCCCTGGTCGAGGCCGCCGAGGAGGCGGCCGCCGAGGTCCGCCAGTCGGTGGCCGGGCTGCACGAGACCGCCTCCCAGCAGATCGCCGGACTGCGGGCCACCGCCGAGCGGGACGCCGAGGAGCTGCGCGAGCAGGCCGAGCGCGCCGCCGCCGAAGTGCGCGACACCGCCGACCGCGAGACCACCGAGCTGCGGGCGCTCGCCGACCGCGAGACCACCGAGCTGCGCGCCACCGCCGGGCACGAGGTGGCCCGGCTGCGCGAGAGCGCCGAGCGCGAGACCGCCGACCTGCGCGCCAGGACCGACGCCGAGACGACCGCCCTGCGCGAGCAGACCGAGCTGGAGCTGGCCGCCGACCACGAGGCCGCCGAGGCCGAGCTGGCCCGGCTGCGCGCCGAGGCGCAGGCCTACGACCAGCAGCTGCGCGGCGAGGCCGAGAACACCCTGCGCGCCGCCCAGGAGGCCGCCGAGCAGCAGCGTGCCGAGGCCGAGCAGCTGGCCGCCCGGACGGTGGCCGCCGGCGAGGAGCGGGCCGTCGGCACCGTCACCGAGGCGGAGGAGTTCGCCGCCGCGCTGCGTGCCGAGGCCGAGGAGTACGCGCTCGCCACCCGCACCCTCGCCGACGAGTACGACACGGCCACCCACGGCCGCGCCGACGCCTACGACGCCGAGGTCCGCGAAACCGCCGAGCAGTTCGACAGGGCCACCCGCGAGCGGGCCAAGTCCGTGCTGGAGAAGGCCTTCGCGGACGCCGAGTCGCTCGGCGAGGACGCCCGGACCACCGCGCTGGCCACCACCGCCGCCGCCGAGGAGCAGGCGGACGCGATGGTCGCCGCGGCCCGCAAGGAGGCCGACCGGCTGGTCGCGGGCGGCGAGGCCGCCGGGCAGGAGGCCGTCGAGAAGGGCCGCGCCGACGCCGACGCGCTGCTCTCCGAGGCCCGCCGGGACGCCACCGCGATCCGCGAGCGCGCCGAGGAGCTGCGCGAGCGCACCGACGCCGAGGTGGAGGCCCTGCACGAGCGCGCCCGCAAGGAGAACGCGCAGGCCATGAAGTCGGCCGGCGAGCGGGTGGACGCGCTGGTGACGGCCGCCCAGGAGCAGCTGACCGAGGCCGAGGAGCAGGCGGTGGCCACCGTCGCCGAGGCCGAGGACCGGGCGGCGGCGCTGGTCGCGGCCGCCGAGGACCACGCCAACGAGCTGACCTCGGAGGCGTCCGCCGAAGCCAGCAAGGTCCGGCTCTCGGCCGTCCGCAAGGCCGAGGGGCTGCTGAAGGAGGCCGAGACCAAGCTCGCCAGCTCCACCGACCGCGCCGAGGCCCTGATCATCAAGGCCGAGGCCAAGCTGAAGTCCTCCCAGGACGAGGCGGAGGAGCGGCTGGACTCGGCGTCGGCCGAGGCCGAGAAGCGGCTGCGGGCCGCCGACCGGGCCGCCGACGAGCAGGTCGAGCTGGCGAAGGCGGAGGCCGAGCGGCTGCTCGCCGAGGCGCGGGCCGAGGCGAAGCGGGCCACCGATGAGGGCCGGCGCGAGCTGGACGAGCTGGTGCGCCGCCGCAAGGACATCAACACCGAGATCTCCAGGGTGCAGGACGTGCTGTCCGCCCTGGAGGCTTTCGAGGCGCCGTCGCCGGTCGCACAGGCCAACGGGGGAAGCAGCGGCACCAAGAAGGACGGGGGTGCCAAGGCTGGTGCCGGAATTGGCTCCCCCCGGTCGGGTGGCAATCGCTCCAAGAGCGCACCACCCGATTGAGCGGACATTGTCCGCGGGACGACGGCGTTTCGTCGCCGACACTCCGGTACCGTGTCAGGATTCCCTCAACCACCTCAGCGGTTTGACGACAGGAAGCCCAGAACCCCATGAGCGACAGTCACTCCCCTCACGGCTTCGACCTGGTGCGCCGTGGGTACGAGCGCGCCCAGGTCGACGAGCGGATCACCAAGCTGGTGGCCGACCGTGACAGTGCCTTGACCCGGATCAGCGCCCTCGAGAAGCGGATCGAGGAGCTCCACCTGGAGACCCAGACCGCCCAGGCGGCGGTCGCCGAGTCCGAGCCGTCGTACGCCGGTCTCGGTGCCCGGGTCGAGAAGATCCTGCGGCTCGCCGAGGAGGAGGCCAAGGACCTGCGCGAGGAGGCGCACCGCGCCGCCGAGCAGCACCGCGAGCTCGCCGAGGCGGCCGCCCAGCAGGTCCGCAGCGAGGCCGAGAACTACGCCAAGGACCGCAAGGCCAAGGCGGAGGACGAGGGCCTGCGGATCGTCGACAAGGCCAAGAGCGACGCCGCCCAGCTGCGCGCCGAGGCCAACAAGGACGCCCAGAACAAGCGCGAGGAGGCGGACGCCCTCTTCGAGGAGACCCGCACCAAGGCCGCCCAGGCCGCGCTGGAGTTCGAGACCAACCTGGCCAAGCGCCGCGAGCAGTCCGAGCGCGACCTGGCCGCCCGTCAGGCCAAGGCCGAGAAGCGGCTGGCCGAGATCGAGCACCGTGCCGAGCAGCTCCGCCTGGAGGCGGAGAAGCTGCGCACCGACGCCGAGCGCCGCGCCCGCCAGACCGTCGAGACGGCCCAGCGCCAGTCCGAGGACATCGTGGCCGACGCCAACGCCAAGGCCGACCGGATCCGCAGCGAATCCGAGCGCGAGCTGGCGGCGCTCACCAACCGCCGCGACAGCATCAACGCCCAGCTGACCAACGTCCGCGAGATGCTGGCGACGCTGACCGGCGCGGCCGTGGCCGCCGCCTCGCTGCCGAACGACGACACCATGGGCGTGCCCGCCCAGCAGTCGCGCTGACGCGGCCCGCAGGCCCCGACGGCCCCCGCCCTCCCCGGGCGGGGGCCGTCCCGTCTCCTCAGCGCGGGTAGGCGCCGTCCGGGCGCTGGTGCCCGCAGCTCAGCTGGTTGCCCTCGTCGTCCGAGACCGTCCCGAACCACGAGGTGCACCAGACCGACACCGAGTCCGGCCAGTACTGCACCTCGAAGGGGTGCCCGGGGCCGTAGTCCCCGTACGAGGTGACGATGAACGTCTCCCCCGGGCGCAGCCAGTAGTCCTCGCCCAGGGGCTCCAGGGTCAGTTCGAGCAGCCCCTCGGCCCGGTTGGTCACCGGCATCCGGCCGCTCACCTCCAGCGCGGAGAAGTCCCAGCCGCCGGCCTCCGCCCGTTCCTCCCTCATCCCGCCGCCACCCGCTCCAGCAGCCGCAGCGCCACCGCGTCGAACGCCTCCGGCGCCTCGATCGCGCTCAGGTGGCCGACCCCGGGGAGCACCGTCAACTCCGCGTCCGGCAGGGCCCGCACCATCAGCTCCGCCTCGGCGAGCGGCATCAGGCCGTCCTCCGCACCCGCCACCACGGCGGCCGGCACCCGCAGGCCGGCCAGCACGTCGAGGCGCTCCGGCCGGGCCGCCATGGCCCGCTGCGCCCAGGCGACGGCGGCCGGCGGGGCGGCGGCGATCAGCTCCGCCACCCGGTCGGCCAGGTGCTGCGAGCCCGGGGCGAGCTGACCGTTCGCCATCCGCTCGTCGAGCAGCAGCCGGACGCTGTCGCGGGCCAGCACGGCGGAGGCGATCCGCTCCCGGTTCTCCTTGGCGGCCTGCGGGTCGGCGGTGGCCTTGGTGTTGGCCAGCAGCAGGCCGGACAGCCGGTCCGGGTGCCGCTCGGCGAAGGCCATCGCCACGTACCCGCCCATGGAGATCCCGCCGAGCACCGCCCGGTCGATCCCGGCGGTGTCCAGCAGCCGGGCGACGTCGTCGGCGACGGCCTCCAGCGAGGGCTCCTCGGAGCCCAGCCCGCTGCCGCCGTAGCCGCGCTGGTCGGGGGCGATCACCCGGGCCCGGTCCCCGGCCGGGCCGGGCAGTTCGTCCAGTTGGGCGGACCACATGGCGGCGTTGAGCGGAAAGGCGTGCAGCAGCACGAGGGGTGTTCCGGTGCCGCTCTCGCGGACCGACACTGCGGAGGGGAGCTGGGTCATGGGGCCACCGTATTCCGGTGCGCCCGGCGGGCCCACTCGGCGGGCCTCCTTGTCCGCTATGTCATAGCCTGACGGAGAGTGAGGGAGCTTCCATGATCGAGTTGCACGACCTGACCAAACGCTACGGCAGGACGCTGGCCGTGGACCGGCTGAGTTTCAAGGTCCCGCAGGGGGTGGTCACCGGGTTCCTCGGGCCCAACGGCGCCGGCAAGTCCACCACCATGCGCATGATCCTCGACCTCGACCGCCCCACCGGCGGCCGCGTCACCATCGACGGCAAGAGATACGGACAGCTGAACGAACCGCTCAAGTACATCGGCGCACTGCTGGAGGCCAAGGCCGTCCACCCCGGCCGCACCGCCCGCGACCACCTGCTCTGGCTCGCCCAGAGCAACCGGATCCCCGAGCGCCGGGTGGACGAGGCGCTCGCCCTGGTCGGCCTCACCCCGGTCGCCCGCAAACGCGCCCGCGGCTTCTCGCTCGGCATGGGCCAGCGCCTCGGCATCGCCAGCGCGCTGCTCGGCGACCCGGAGATCGTCATGTTCGACGAACCGGTCAACGGCCTCGACCCGGAGGGCATCCTCTGGATCCGCAACCTCATGAAGCGGCTCGCCTCCGAGGGCCGCACCGTCTTCGTCTCCTCCCACCTGATGAGCGAGATGGCCGTCACCGCGGACCACCTGGTGGTCATCGGCAAGGGCCGGCTGCTCGCCGACCTGCCGATGGCCGAGTTCATCCGCCGCAACTCCCGCTCCGCCGTCCGGCTGCGCAGCCCGCAGCCCGAGCGACTGCTCGACGTCCTGGCCGGCGCCGGGCTGCGGCACGAACCCGGCCCGGACGGCTCGTACGAGGTGGTCGACGGCGACGCCGCGGCACTCGGCGAACTGGCCGCCGCGAACGGCCTGGTGCTGCACGAGCTCAGCCCGCAGCAGGCCTCGCTGGAGGAGGCGTTCATGCAGATGACGGCCGACGCGGTCGAGTACCACGCCGGCGACGGGCCGGGACGCGACGCGGCCGGCGCACCCGGCACCTGGGGCGCCGACTGGAAGGGCGGCCCGACCCGGCAGCCCACTTCCCGCAGCACGGAGGAGAACTGAGATGGCGTCCTTCCCCGCGGTCCTGCGCTCCGAGTGGACCAAGATCCGCAGCGTCCGCTCGACGGTCTGGACCCTCGCGCTGACCTTCGTGGTCACCCTCGGCCTCGGCGCCCTGCTGTCGCTGCTCACCAACAACAACTTCGAGGAGTTCCGCAGCGACAACTCCCCGTTCGACGCGACCGGAACGTCCTTCGCCGGCATCATGCTCGGCGAACTGGCCATCATCGTCTTCGGCGTGCTGGCGGTCGGCAACGAGTACAGCACCGGGATGATCCGGGTCACCCTGGCCGCCGTCCCGCAGCGCGGCACCCTGCTCACCGGCAAGGCCGTGGTGCTCGGCGCCCTCGCCCTGGCCGTCTCGCTGGTGACGGCCTTCCTCACCTTCTTCACCGGCCAGGCGCTGCTCGGCGAGCACTCCACCTCACTGGGCGAGCCGAACGTGCTGCGCGCGGTGTTCGGCGCCGCGCTCTACCTCACGATGCTCTGCCTCTTCTCGGCCGGCGTCACCGCGATGCTGCACAACCAGACCCTGGCGCTGGGCGTCCTGGTGCCGTTCTTCTTCCTGCTCTCGCCGATCCTCTCGGCGGTGCCGGGCGCCAAGACCGTCGCCCACTACTTCCCCGACTACGCCGGCTCGCGGATGCTGCTGGTCTACGAGCAGCACGGCCAGCCGTACGGGCCGTGGGCGGGCTTCGTCATCTGCCTGGCCTGGACGCTCGCCGCGCTGCTCGGCGGGGCGCTGGTGCTGAAGAAGCGCGACGCCTGAGCCCGGGCGGGTCAGTACCTGGGAGCGCCGCGGCCGCGGAGCAGGTTCGAGGCCCGGCGCTCCCGCGCACCCCAGCAGGCCCGGTGCCAGTGCCGCCGGTCGTCCACGCCCGCGCCGTGCATCGGCCAGGCCACCACATGGCCCGTCCCGGGCGGGATCTCCTGGTCGCAGCCCGGGCAGCGGTAGTGCCGGCCGGCGGTCCCGGCGACCGTCTGCACCACCCACTCGTCGCCCTGGTAGTTCTCGGTCCGGCGCATCGAGCCACCCAGCGGTGCGGCCGACTCCGCCTGGTCGCGGTCGGCGGCGCTCTTGATCCGGTTGCGTCGGGGCGACACGGCGGCTACCTCTCTACGGGGTGCGGGAACCGTTCCAGCCTACGGCCGGCCGCTGCCCACCCGGGTCACTATCACGGCATCGGACGATGATCGGGTGTTTCTGCGGAGATCCACCCGTTTCTCCGGGAAATTGGTGCTCCGGCGTGCCATTGGCACATGACATCGGCTACTCACGAGGGGACAGGCGGGGCCCGCAGACCCTGCGCGCACCCGAGGAGGCCTCAGTATGACCAGAACCAGCACCATCACGGCCGTTGCCGACACCACCGCCGAAATCCCGCTCCCCACGGTGCAGGACGCCGGCGCCGCCACCGCGGGCACCGGACCGGTCCGGGTCGGCGCCTTCCTGCTCTCCGCACAGTTCCCCGGCCAGACGCACGGCGAGGCACTGGACCGCACCGTGCGCGCCGCCGTCGCGGCCGAGCAGGCGGGACTGGACAGCGTGTGGCTGGCCGAGCACCACTTCGTGCCGTACGGGGTCTGCCCGAACGCCGCGACGCTGGCCGCGCTGCTGCTCGGCCGGACCAGGCGGATCGGCGTCGGCACGGCGGTCAGCGTGCTCTCCACCGCGCACCCGGTGGCCCTCGGCGAACAGGCCGCGCTGCTCCACCTCACCTCCGGCGGACGCTTCACGCTCGGGGTGGGGCGCGGCGGCCCGTGGATCGACCTGGACGTCTTCGGCAGCGGCGTGGACGCCTTCGAGGGGGGCTTCCCGGAGCGGCTCGACCTGCTGCTGCGCTGGCTGCGCGGCTCCCGGGTGGGCGCGGCCGGACCGCAGTTCAGCTTCCCCGAGGTGGCCGTGGTGCCCCGGGCCACCGAACCGCCCCGGCGCCCGGACCTCGGGGCCTGGCTGGGCCTCGACCGGCGGACCGGGGTGCTGCGCTTCCCCCGTCAGCGCCAGGACGCCGACGGCCCCGCCGACGAGCACCTCACCACCGCCGGCCGCCCGGCGGCCGGGCCCCCGGTGGTGGTCGCCTGCACCTCGCCCGGCGGGGTCCGCACCGCCGCCGAACGCGGCCTGCCGATGCTGCTCGGCATGCACTCCGGCGACGAGGACAAGCTGCACATGCTGGAGCTGTATCGTTCCGCCTGGCTGGCGGCCGGACGCGGTGAGGAGCAGCTGCGCCGGATCAGCCGCCGGCACGTCGCGGCCGGGGTGGCCCAGGTCGACGACCGCACCTCGGCGGCCCGGGCCACACTGCTGCGCGCGATGCCCGGCTGGTTCGAGTTCGGGCTCGGCGCGCACCGCACGGTGGACGGCCGGGAGCGCAGGATGCGCGACCCGCGCCAGTACACCGAACTGCTCTGCGACCTGCACGCCGTCGGCACGCCGAGGCAGTGCGCGGACCGGCTCCTGGCCACGGCCGAACGGACCGGCATCCGCCGTTTCGCCCTGCTCGCCGAGGGCAGCGGCGACCGGGAGGCGACCCTGCACAACATCGCCCGGCTCGGCTCCGAGGTGCTCCCGCAGCTGAGCTGAGCCTCCGAGCCCCCGGAGGCGAGCGGGCGACTAACAGTCGCGGAGTTCCTCGGACTGGTTGAGCAGCTGTTCGCGGACCGAGGTGAAGCGCTCGTAGCGCTTCTTGTTGGCGGAGGACGGCCGGAACACCGCCACCCGGTGACAGTTCTGGAAGGCCAGCTCGACACCGAAGTGCCGCTCCAGGGCACCCCGGATGGCGTTGCTGGCGAGCGCCCGCAGGAGCTGGCCGCGGGCCTGCTCGCTGGGCGGCGGTACCTGGTTGTCGGCGAAGTCGGTGCCGTCGACCTCCGTCTGGGCGACCAGCGAGCTGATCAGGTCCCAGGCGTAGGGCAGGGAGACGCGGACGCAGTCGACGAACTCCCGCTCGTCGACCTCGTCCCGCTCGGCCTTCTCCAGCAGGGCCGGTGAGACGTCGAGCGACATGGGTTCTCCTCTCGCGAACCACCCGCGCAGCGCCCGGGCGGTGATGCGTAGTCCAAGTCCAAGCTGAGGGTGAGGGTGGGGCGCGTGAATGTCCGGAACACCGTCGGACGGGTGTGACGCCGCCGGACGGCCGTGTTTCCGGCACCGCGCCGACGCGGGGGCGCCGCTGACCTGTCGAGGGACGCAGGTCGGGGGCGTCGGCCGCTCAGAACAGCGTGGCAGTCAACGACGAGCCAGGCCGGTGGTTCCGGTGGATTGCTCCGGTAATGCGCCCGGGTGCACCACATTGGCCGGATCCTGTCGGATCGTTCATCTGAAGTCTCCATCCCCGTTGACAGCACTCCCGCAAGCAATCCGTCACACACCGTAGCGGCCTATGGTGGTGGCCGCCAGGGTGCCGACGGGCATTCGCGGGATCGCAGGGCATCCATCGTGGCGGGGTTCGCGGATTCTTCACCCGGTCGTCGTGGAATCGCATCAACTGGCCCCGGTGGGCTAGCGTGGTCGACCGTGCGTCTCGTAATTGCCCGCTGCTCAGTCGACTATGCCGGTCGGCTCTCCGCCCATCTGCCCTCCGCCACCAGGCTCATCCTGGTCAAGGCCGACGGCAGCGTCAGCATCCACGCCGACGACCGTGCCTACAAGCCGCTCAACTGGATGTCCCCGCCGTGCGCCCTCAAGGAGGCCGACGGGGTCTGGACGGTGGTGAACAAGGCCGGCGAGAAGCTCATCATCACGCTGGAGGAGGTGCTGCACGACTCCTCGCACGAGCTGGGCGTGGATCCCGGCCTCATCAAGGACGGCGTCGAGGCGCACCTCCAGGTGCTGCTCGCGGACCGGATGGAGGTGCTCGGTTCCGGCTGGTCGCTGATCCGCCGCGAGTACCCGACCGCGATCGGCCCGGTCGACATCCTGTGCCGCGACGCGGACGGTACGACGATCGCCGTCGAGATCAAGCGGCGCGGTGAGATCGACGGCGTCGAGCAGCTCACCCGGTACCTGGAACTGCTCAACCGGGACCCGCTGCTGGCGCCGGTGAAGGGCGTCTTCGCCGCGCAGGAGATCAAGCCGCAGGCCCGCGTGCTGGCCACCGACCGCGGCATCGGCTGCGTGGTCCTGGACTACGACGAGCTGCGCGGCATCGACGACGACAAGCTGAAGCTGTTCTGATCCGACCGGTCACGGACCGGTCGGCGGAGCCGACGCGGACGCCGTCGGGCTCGCCGGGCCCGACGGCGTAGCCGTCTCCGTGGGTGTCTGCGAGGCGGTCCCGGTGGGTGCCGGGCTCGTCGTGGCGGGCGGCGGGGTGGTCCCGCCGGTCGGCTGGGTCCCGCCGCCGGTGCTCCCGCCTCCCCCGGTCGCTGCGCCGGTCGTTCCCCCGCCCGCTGCGCCGCTCGTTCCGCCGCCGCTCGTCCCGCCCGCCGTACCGCCGCCGGTGCCGCCCGCCGGGGGCTGCGGCGGGTTCGTGGCCGGGGGCTGCGGCGGGGCGGTGGTGGCGCTCTCCCCCGGGCTCGGCGAGCGGCTCGGCCGCTTCGACGCCGAGGGCGAGCCGGACGGCGTCCGCGAGGCGCCGCCGCTCGGCGCGGACTCGTCCTTTGGCTCCTCCGGGGCCGCCGCGCCGGCCCCCTCCGAGGGCCCGTCGGCGGTCGACGCGGACGGGGCGGACGGCGAGGACGACGACGGCCGCGGCGCGGTGGAGCGCGGCGAGGCGCCCGCGCCGGGCAGCACGGAGCCGTCGTCGCTGCTGCTGTGCGGGTCGTTGCCCTTCTCCGCGCCGGCCACGGTCATCCCGACCGCCGTGCCGAGCACGCCCAGCGCCAGGACCGCCGCCGAGGCGGCGATCGCCGTGCGCTTGTTCCCGAACCGCAGCGGCACCCGGGCGACGGCCCGCAGCCCGGTCCGGCGGACCGGCGCCGCCTTGGCCGGCGCGGCGGGCGGCAGCTGCCGGCCCTCGGCACGCAGCAGGTCGAGCATCCGGCGCGCCCCGGCCACCCCGCGCGGCTCGCCGATCGCGCCCCGCAGCGCCAGCGCGGCCTCCAACTCGGCGGCTGCCCGCCCGGGTTCATGGGCGCAGACGGCGTACACCCCCAGCTCGTGGTGGAACCAGGCCTCGTCGGCCCGGGCGCCGGTCCGCCGGGCGGCCTCCAGGCCGAGCCGCAGGGCGCGCTCCCAGGCCCCCCAGCGCAGCGCCAGCGCCAGCGCGGGGGCCGCCGCCCGGGCCAGCCGCAGCACCGCATCGTGCCGTCCGGCGGTCCGGTCGGCGAGCAGGACGCCGATCACCACCTCGGCCTCGGCGGCGATCTGCGGCAGCGAGACCGAGGAGTGACCGACCCACCAGGCGAAGTGCTGGGCGGCGCCGTCGGCGCTGCCGCGGGCCGGCCAGTGCGGGGCGAGCAGCTCCAGCGCCCCGGCGGTGAGCCGGTGGTGGCCGCCGATCGGGACGGCGAGCCCGGCGTCGGCGAGTTCGGCGAGCGCGCTCTCGCCCTGGCCGACGTCGATCAGCGCGGGCAGGTGCGGGGCGGTCGGGCACTCGCCGCCGAACGCCACGGCGAGCCGCAGCACGGCCTGCGCGGTCTCGCTCAGCCCTTCGGCGAGCCGCACGGCGGGCAGCGTGGACTCGGCGACCGAGGGCAGCGGCACGGTGTCGCGCAGCGCGGCCTCGCGGACCGCCGGGTCGGGGTCGAGGACGGGTTCCTCCACCGCCCCGAACACGTCCATCCGGTCCTCCTCGGCGGCGACCAGCGCGTCCACCGCGACGTCGCGCTGGCGCAGCAGCGCGGCGGCCTGGACGAAGCGCAGCGGCAGGCCCTCGGACTCGAACCAGAGGTCCACCGCCCACGCCTTCTCGGCGGCGTCCAGGGGCCGCCCGGCCAGCCGGGCGGCGAGGGCCAGGCAGGCGGGCCGGGACAGGCCGGCCACCAGGTGGTCCTGGAGCCGGGAGTCCGCCGCGAGCAGCGGGCCGTCGGGGGCGCCGGCGATCAGGAAGGCGCAGTCGGGGGCGGCGCCGAGCAGCGCCTCCAGTTCGGCGCCGACGGGCACGACCTCGTCGATGACGACGATCGCGCCGACCCGGGCGAGGTGGTCGACGAGCTGCCCGGGATCGGGGCGGTAGCCGGGGGCGTGGTGGGTGGCCGCGAAGAGGTCCTGGAGCAGGTCGGCGGCGGTGCGGCGGTGGCCGCAGAGCTGGACGACGCCGCCGGGGGCGAGGCCGCCGGCCGCCTCGGCGACGGCGGACAGCAGGGCGCTGCGGCCGGAGCCGGCCTGGCCGACCAGGCGTATGGAGCGGCCCTCGGCGAGCAGGCCGAGCAGCTGGGCGATGTCGGCCTCGCGGTCGAGCAGCGGCAGGTCGGCGGCCCCGGCGCCGAGGGCGAGCGGGCCGACCCGGCGGCCGGCGTCGCCGCCCGGGCCGCGGGCGGGCGCGCCGGGTTCGGTGCGGCGGGGCCGGGGGCGCCACTCCTCGGGGCAGGGCCGCACCTCGGAGCCCTCGGGGCCGCCGACGGCCACCAGCAGTCCCCCGGAGACCAGTTCACCGCTCCGGGTGCGCACGGACTCCTGCCGGAAGTCACCGGTTGGCTGTGCCACGTTCTGCTCCGCCCCACGCTCGCGCCGTCAACCCGTAGCGGCCGCCGCGCCCGGCAAGGGCGGGCCGGGCGGCCGTGTCCTGACGCCAGACTCTCGCACATCCGCCCCCGCCCGCGCAGCGCCGTTCCGCGACCGTTCCCGGGGTCCGGGGGCGGTCGGCGGGCGGCGGGCGGTCAGAGGGCCGGGAGGGTGGCGCCGCGGGGATCGGCGGTGACGCCCTCGACGGCGAGGATGCGGTGCAGCCGGGTGGCCACCAGCAGGCGCTGGAGCTGGGCGGGGACGGAGCGGAGCACCAGGCGGCGGCCGATCCGGCCGGCCCTGCGGTGGGTGCCCATGATCACGCCCAGGCCGGTGGCGTCCCAGAACTCCAGGCGGGCGAGGTCGAGGACGAGGTCGCCGAGGCCGCCGTCGACGGCCTGGTGCAGCCGGGCCCGCGCGTCGGCGGCGGTGCGCACGTCGAGGCGGCCTTCGATGGCCAGCGCCGCGTGGTCGCCGGTGATGCGCATGCTCTCCTCCTCCGCGTGGCGGGCCTGGGTGCGGGTGTGCGGGTGTCGGTGGGTGGGGGATGTCGGTGGGTACGGGTGTCGCCGGCGGTCCCGGGCCGAAGGGGGGTGGTGGCGGTCCGGCGCCGGGCGGGCCCCGGGGCCCCACGCGCCGGCCCCGGCCGGAATGCCGGGTTCCCCTGTCATCCATCTGACGGCGAGCCGGCCCCCTGGGTTGCTGGTTGCGGCCGGATCTGAAGCAACTTCACTCGTCCGAGGGAATATACGCAGGAACTCTCCACACCTACGCTCGATTACCGCCCAAATCACCCGTCTGCGGCACCGGCGTGAGGAAACTCACCCGCCTCCGGAAGGACGGGCCGTACGGTTCCACGACCGCGCGGCCCGCCCGTTCACCGGCTCACCGGCCCGGGGTCACTTGCCCGCGTACGGGTAGAAGCCGCGCCCGCTCTTGCGGCCGAGGTCACCGGCGGTGACCATGCGCGCCATGATCTCCGGCGCGGCGAACTTCTCGTCCTGGGTCTCGTTGTAGATGTTCCGCGCGGCGTGCAGCAGGATGTCCACGCCGGTCAGGTCGGCGGTCTCCAGCGGGCCCATCGGGTGGCCGAAGCCGAGGCGGCAGGCGGTGTCGATGTCCTCGGCGCTGGCGACGCCCGACTCGTAGAGCTTGGCGGCCTCGACGACCAGCGCGGTGATCAGGCGGGTGGTGACGAAGCCGGCCACGTCGCGGTTGACCACCACGACCTCCTTGCCGACGCCCTCGGCGAAGGCGCGGGCGGCGGCCAGCGTCTCGTCGCTGGTCTTGTAGCCGCGGACCAGCTCGACCAGCTTCATCAGCGGCACCGGCGAGAAGAAGTGCACGCCGACGACCGACTCGGGGCGCGAGGTGGCGGCGGCGATCCGGGTGATCGGGATGGCGGAGGTGTTGGAGGCGAGCACCGCGCCGTCCTTGGCGAGCTTGTCCAGCTCCTTGAAGACGCCTTCCTTGACGTCCAGCTGCTCGAAGACGGCCTCGACCACGATGTCGGCCTCGGCGACCGCGCCCAGGTCGGTGGTGGTGGTGATCCGGCCGAGCGCCGCCTCGGCGTCCTCGGCGGTGAGCCTGCCCTTGGACACGAACTTGTCGTACGAGGCGCGGATGCCGTCGAGGCCGCGCCGCAGCGCCTCCTCGGTCACGTCGCGCAGAACCACCGGGTGCCCGGCCTGGGCGGAGACCTGGGCGATGCCCGCGCCCATCAGGCCGGCACCGATCACGGCGATCTGCTTGCTGGACGCACTGCTCATGGCTTGGTCTCCCGATGCCGTCGCCGCCCGGATGGGCGGGCCCTGAAGGCGGCTCAAGGCAGGGGTCGCCCACCGAGCCGCATCGCTCATGGGCCGGACTTTAGTCCCCGTACGCGGCCCGTGGTGCCATCCGAGGGTGTGATCTGCGACCGACCTGGTCAGCTGAGCAAATCAGCCGATCAGATCATCAGACCGAGGTCCTGGGCGAGGATCGCCGCCTGCACCCGGCTGCGCAGCCGCAGCTTCGCCAGGATCCGGCTGACGTGCGTCTTGGTGGTCGCCTCCGCCATCTCCAGCCGCCCGGCGATCTCACCGTTCGACAGGCCGGCGCCGATGCAGGCCAGCACCTCCCGCTCGCGCGGCGTCAGCCCGTCCACCGCCGCCCGCACCTCCGGCCCCACCACCCGGTCCGGGCGGGCGAAGGTGCCGATCAGCCGCCGGGTCACCGAGGGCGCCAGCATGCCGTCCCCGCGGGCCACCGTGCGGATGCCCTCGACCAGGGTGTCCGCCTCCAGGTCCTTCAGCAGGAAGCCGGCCGCCCCGGCCCGCAGCGCGCCGTAGACGTACTCGTCCAGGTCGAAGGTGGTCAGCACCAGGACCTGCGCCGCCCCGGCCGCCACCACCTGACGGGTCGCCGAGACGCCGTCCAGCCGCGGCATCTGCACGTCCATCAGGACGACGTCCGGCCGCAGCTCCAGCGCCAGCCGGACGGCCTCCTCGCCGTCCGCCGCCTGCCCGACCACCTCCAGGCCGGGCTCGGCCCGCAGGATCATCACCAGCGCCGCCCGGACCGCCGCCTGGTCCTCCGCGACCAGCACCCGGATCGTCATGCCCGCCCCGTCCCTTCCTCCGTCGTCAGCGCCCGCGGCAGCACCGCGCGCACGCTCCAGCTGTCACCCCGCGGCCCGGCCTCGAAACTGCCGCCCAGCAGCGAGGCCCGCTCCGCCATGCCGACCAGTCCCGCCCGGGCGCCCGGCAGCGCCTGCCCCGCCCCCTGGCGGAACGGGCTGTCCACCGCGATCCACAGCTCCTCGGGGCGGAAGTCCAGCAGCACCCGCACCTCCCCCGGGCCGGCGTGCTTGAGGGCGTTGGTCAGCGACTCCTGCACGATCCGGTACGCGGCCAGCTCCACCGGCACCGGCAGGCCGCCGCGCTCGCCCCGCTCGGCCAGCTCGAAGACCAGCCCGACGTCCTGCCCGGCCGCCCGCGCCTTGGCGAGCAGCGCGTCCACCGCCGAGAGGTCCGGCGCGGCGTACGACTCGTCGGCCTCGCCACCGCCGCTGTCACGCAGCAGCCCGATGATGCGGCGCATTTCGGCCAACCCCTGGACGCTGTTCTCCCGGATCACCCCGAGCACCTCCACCACCGGATCGTCCGCCGCGCGGCGCTGACGCCGCGCCAACGACTGGGCGCCGGTCGCGTGGATCGCGATCGCCGACAGGTGGTTGGCCACCACGTCGTGCAACTCGCGTGCCATCCGGGCCCGTTCCGCGACCACCGCCTCGCGCCGGTCCATCTCCGAGAGCAGCGCGGTCTGCTCCGCCCGCAGCCGCTGGGCCTCCGCCTCCTGCCGGTGCTTGCGCACGATGTCCGCGGTCCACAGCGGGCCCAGGAAGATCAGCACGGTGACCACGACCACCGCGACGGCCGTCGCCGGATCGGCGTAGACGAAGGTCAGGCTGGTCAGCACCAGCACCGAGACGGTGCCGCTCACGTGCAGGACCGGCGACATCCGGCGGGGGCCGTACACCACCGCCGCGTACAGCAGGTCGGTGTACATGATGGTGGTCGCCAGCAGCGCGCCGGAGAAGATGCTCCCGGCGAAGACGAGCCCGCCGAGCGACACGACCAGGATCGGCCGGGTCCGCCGCATCAGCTCCAGGCCCGACATCGCCAGCAGCGCCGGCAGCACCTGCCAGCGCTGGACGGTCGACGCGTGGTCGTACACCCGGAAGGCCATCAGCAGCAGCCCGCCGAGCAGCCCGCAGAGCGCGATCGCCCCGTCGACCTGCCGCGGGGTGAGGGTGGGTCTGCGCACGCCCCCATCAGATCATCCCCGCGGTCGCGGCGGCTCCGGTACCGGGAGGAGCGGCCGTACATCGAAAGATGCAGCCCGGGTCCGTTCCCCGCGACGACGCGCGCGTGACGGCGCTCCGGGACGCTGGAGGCATCACCGAGCGTCGGAGCAGACCATGATCGTCACCCTCGTCATCTCCGCCGAGGCCGCCTTCTGGGTGGTCCTCGCCCTGGGCCTGGCCACCCGCTACCTGCTGCGGTGGCGCACCGTGAGCACCGTCCTGCTGGTCGGCCTGCCCGTGATCGACCTGGCGCTCTTCCTGCTCACCCTGTTCGACCTGCGCGGCGGCGCCACCGCCTCCTGGACGCACCCGCTCGCCGCGAGCTACCTGGGCTTCTCGGTCGGCTACGGCCCGTCCGTGGTCCGCTGGGCCGACGGCCGGTTCCTGCACCGCTTCGCCGGCGGGCCGAAGCCGCCGCCCGCGCCGAAGTACGGCGCGGAGCGCAGCCGCTACGAGTGGCAGGTGTGCCGCCGGACGCTGGTCTCGGTGGCGATCACGATCACCCTGATCACCGCGCTGAAGCTGCTCTCGGACGCCCCCGGGACCGGGGTGTTCGACCAGTGGTACTGGAAGCTGGGCATCGCCGCGGTGGTGAACACCGCGATCGCCGCCAGCTACACGATCTGGCCGAAGCAGCCCCCGGCCGACGCCGTCGACGAGGACGGCCGGGTCCCCGAGCGGTCGGACCGCTGAGCCACCGGTCCGCCGGGACTCAGCGGTTCTCGCCCGGCACCCAGAGCACGTCGCCGCGCTCCTTGTTGGCCGACCGGGCCAGGATGAACAGCAGGTCGGACAGCCGGTTGAGGTACTTGGCGGTCAGCGGGTTGACGGTGTCCCCGTGGGCGTCGATCGCCGCCCAGGTGGCCCGCTCGGCCCGGCGCACCACGGTGCAGGCCAGGTGCAGGTACGCGGCGCCCGGGGTGCCGCCGGGCAGGATGAAGCTGCGGAGCTTCACCAGCGCCGCCAGGTAGTGGTCGCAGTCCCCTTCGAGCTTGTCGATGTAGGACTGCTCGACCCGCAGCGGCGGGTACTTCGGGTCGTCGACGACGGGGGTGGCCAGGTCGGCGCCGACGTCGAAGAGGTCGTTCTGCACCCGGGTCAGCACGGTGGCCACGTCCTCGGGCAGCGCGCCGGCGGCGATCGCCACGCCGATCGCGGCGTTGGCCTCGTTGGTGTCCGCGTACGCGACCAGGCGCGGGTCGGTCTTGGTCGTGCGGCTCATGTCGCCCAGCGCGGTGGTGCCGTCGTCGCCGGTGCGGGTGTAGATGCGCGTCAGATTGACCATGCGGCCAGCCTAGCGGGCCGGTTAGGCGACGTTAACGCTCCCGGCCCCGAGGGTCTCGTCGCTACGCGACGTTGACCTCCCCCAGCCTCCGGCCGGGGGGACCCCCACCCCGAGGGTCTCGTCGCTACGCGACGTTGACCCTCTGCCCGGGCGGGGCCGCTTCGAGCCAGGCGAGGAAGCCGGTGAGCGCGTCCTCGCTCATCGCCAGCTCCAGCGGGGCGCCGTTGTGCAGGCAGCGCAGCACCACCGAGCCGGAGAGCAGGGCCAGCTCCTCCTGCCCCTCCGGGTAGCGCCGGCCGAGCACCTCGATCTCCCGGCGCGGCAGCACCTTGCGCGGGCGCGGGGCGTACGAGAAGACCCGGAACCACTCGATGGAGTCCCCGCTGTACCGGCCGATACCAAAAACCCACCCCTTGCCATCGGTCTGCGGGACCGGGGCCGGGGTGGGTTGGCCGTTCTCGTCGAGGTCGGGCTGCGTCGAGGCGTCGGCCGGCATTTTGAGCCGGTAGCTGCAGTCGAACGTGCCGCCGACCCGCTGGATCACACGGCGGCGTACCGCGAACGCGACCAACCCGATCACACCGAGCGCCACGACCGCCGCACACACCACAAGGGCGAGGACCATGCTCACCTACCTCCTCGCTACCCGCGTTCCCCGTGTCGGTCGTACCAGGCGACCGCGTTGTCCTACCAACTGAGACGACAGTCCCGGGGTCACGCTCACGCGTCCCCGGGACCGTCGGTCGACCCCGCTCAGGCGGGGTCCGGCACACTCAGGCGTGGGCCTTGAGGCCGCGCGCCGCGAACAGCCGGACCTCGGCGCGCCGCTCGGCGTGCTCGTCCAGGTCGGACTTGGCCTTGTCCAGTGCGCGCTCGGCGCGCGCGACGTCGATCTCGTCCGCCAGCTCGGCGATCTCCGCGAGCAGAGAAAGCTTGTTGTCGGCGAAGGAGATGAAGCCGCCGTGCACCGCGGCGATCACGGTGTTGCCGTCCGTGGTGCGGATGGTGACCGGACCGGTCTCCAGCACGCTCAGCACCGGGGTGTGACCCGGCATGATGCCGGTGTCACCGGAGGCCGTACGGGCGACGACGATGGTGGCCGCACCGGACCACACCTTGCGGTCGGCTGCGACCAGCTCGACGTGCAGCTCAGCCAACGTGGGCTCCTAGGCTCATGCAACGCCCGATTACTCGGGAGTTTCGGTAAGAATAACGGGCCCGCGCCCCCGGCATGAAACCGGCGGCACGGATTTGACCGGAATCACAGCCGGTGCGGCGCGAGGGGCGGGTCCCAGGGTTGGGGCCCACCCCTCGCGTTCACGCTCGGCTGCTACCGGCCGGACTACTTCTTGGCCAGCTCGGCGGCGTTCTTCTCGAGGTCCTCGATGCCACCGCACATGAAGAAGGCCTGCTCCGGGACGGCGTCGTACTTGCCGTCCGCGATCGAGTTGAAGGCCTCGATGGTCTCCGACAGCGGGACGGTCGAGCCCTCGACACCGGTGAACTGCTTCGCCACGTAGGTGTTCTGCGAGAGGAAGCGCTCGATGCGGCGGGCACGGTGGACCGTGACCTTGTCCTCCTCGGACAGCTCGTCGATACCGAGGATCGCGATGATGTCCTGGAGGTCCTTGTACTTCTGCAGGATCCCCTTGATACGGACAGCCGTGTCGTAGTGGGTCGCAGCGATGTACCGCGGGTCGAGGATGCGGGACGTGGAGTCCAGCGGGTCGACGGCCGGGTAGATGCCCTTCTCCGAGATCGGACGCGACAGAACGGTGGTCGCGTCCAGGTGGGCGAAGGTGGTGGCCGGCGCCGGGTCGGTCAGGTCGTCCGCGGGGACGTAGATCGCCTGCATCGAGGTGATCGAGTGACCGCGGGTCGAGGTGATGCGCTCCTGCAGGAGGCCCATCTCGTCGGCCAGGTTCGGCTGGTAGCCCACCGCGGAGGGCATGCGGCCGAGCAGGGTCGACACCTCGGAACCGGCCTGGGTGAACCGGAAGATGTTGTCGATGAAGAGGAGCACGTCCTGCTTCTCGACGTCGCGGAAGTACTCCGCCATGGTCAGCGCGGAGAGCGCGACGCGCAGACGGGTGCCCGGCGGCTCGTCCATCTGGCCGAAGACCAGCGCGGTCTTGTCCAGAACGCCCGAGTCGACCATCTCGTCGATGAGGTCGTTGCCCTCACGGGTGCGCTCGCCGACGCCGGCGAACACCGACACACCACCGAAGTTCTCGGCGACGCGGTAGATCATCTCCTGGATCAGAACGGTCTTGCCGACACCGGCGCCACCGAACAGACCGATCTTGCCACCCTGGACGTACGGGGTGAGGAGGTCGATGACCTTGATGCCGGTCTCGAACATCTCGGTCTTGGACTCGAGGTCCTTGAAGGCCGGGGCCTTGCGGTGGATCGGCCAGCGGACCTCGACCTGCTTGTCGAACTCCGCCTGGTCGACGTTCAGCACGTCACCGAGGGCGTTGAAGACCTTGCCCTTGGTGATCTGGCCGACCGGAACCGAGATCGCGGCACCGGTGTCGGAGACCTGCGAACCGCGGACCAGGCCGTCGGTCGGCTGCATCGAGATGCCGCGGATCACGCCGTCGCCGAGGTGCTGGGCGACCTCGAGGGTCAGGGTCTTCTTGCCCGTGCCGTCGGGGTTGTCCACCTCGACGTGCAGGGCGTTGAACATGTCCGGAATCGCGTCGACGGGGAACTCCACGTCGACGACCGGGCCGATGACCCGCGCGACGCGGCCCGTCGCCGTGGTCGGCTCAACAGTGGTGGTCATACTCATTCGCTCCCCGCGCTAGCGTCGGCCAGGGCGTTCGCGCCACCGACGATCTCGCTGATTTCCTGGGTGATCTCGGCCTGACGGGCCGAGTTGGCAAGCCGCGTGAGCGACTTGATGAGCTCGCCGGCATTGTCCGTCGCGCTCTTCATGGCGCGGCGGCGGGCGGCGTGCTCGGAAGCGGCCGACTGCAGCAGCGCGTTGTAGATCCGGCTCTCGACGTACCGCGGCAGCAGCGCGTCCAGCACGCCCTCCGCCGACGGCTCGAAGTCGTACAGCGGGAAGATCTCCGACTTGGCCGGCCTCTGGTCGCTGAGCTGGACCTCGTCCAGCTTCAGCGGCAGCAGCCGCGCCTCGACCGCGTTCTGCGTCAGCATGGACACGAACTCGGTCGAGATCAGGTGGAGCTCGTCCACACCGCCGGTCTCCGCGGTGAAGGCCTCGATCAGCTCGGAGGCCACCGTCTTCGCGTCGCCGTAGGTCGGCTTGTCGGAGAAGCCCGTCCACGAACCCGCGACCCGGAGGTTGCGGAAGCCGTAGTACGAGACGCCCTTGCGGCCGACGATGTACGTCACCACGTCCTTGCCCTCGGCGCGCAGGCGCTCGGAGAGCGTCAGCGCGGCCTTGATGGCGTTGGTCGAGTAGCCGCCCGCCAGACCGCGGTCCGCCGTGATCAGCAGGACCGCGGCGCGCGAGGCGCTCGGGTTCTCGGTGGTGAGCGGGTGCTTGGCGTTGGACCGGGTGGCCACCGCCGTCACCGCCCGGGTGAGCTCATCGGCGTACGGAGTGGAGGCGGCCACCGCGCGCTGCGCCTTGACGATGCGCGACGCGGAGATCATCTCCATCGCCTTGGTGATCTTCTTCGTCGCGGTGACAGAGCGGATCCGGCGCTTGTAGACCCGAAGCTGTGCTCCCATGGGTCGTTACGTCCTTTCCCTCGCTACCGGACTCAGGCCTGCTCGGAGAGCAGCTTGCCGTCAGCGGTCTGGTAACCCGCCTTGAAGGACTCGATGGCCTTCGTCAGCGCGTCGACGGTGCCGTCGGCCAGCAGACCGGTCTCGACGATGCCGGCCAGCAGGTCCTTGTGCTGGAGGCGGACGTAGTCCAGGAACTCGCGCTCGAACCGGCGGATCTCGGCGACCGGGACGTCGTCCAGCTTGCCGTTGGTGCCGGCCCAGATGGAGACGACCTGCTCCTCGACCGGGAACGGCTGGTACTGGCCCTGCTTCAGCAGCTCGACCATGCGCGCACCGCGCTCCAGCTGGGCCTTGGAGGCCGCGTCCAGGTCGGAACCGAAGGCGGCGAACGCCTCCAGCTCGCGGTACTGGGCGAGGTCCAGACGCAGTCGGCCGGCGACCGAGCGCATGGCCTTGATCTGGGCGGAGCCACCGACGCGGGAGACCGAGATACCGACGTTCACGGCCGGGCGGATGCCGGCGTTGAACAGGTCGGACTCCAGGAAGCACTGGCCGTCGGTGATGGAGATGACGTTGGTCGGGATGTACGCCGAGACGTCGTTGGCCTTGGTCTCGATGATCGGCAGACCGGTCATCGAGCCGCCGCCCAGGGCGTCGTTCAGCTTGGCGCAGCGCTCCAGCAGACGGGAGTGCAGGTAGAAGACGTCACCCGGGTAGGCCTCGCGGCCCGGCGGGCGGCGCAGCAGCAGGGAAACGGAACGGTAGGCCTCGGCCTGCTTCGACAGGTCGTCGAAGATGATCAGGACGTGCTTGCCGTCGTACATCCACTCCTGGCCGATGGCCGAGCCGGTGTACGGGGCGAGGTACTTGAAGCCGGCCGGGTCGGAGGCGGGAGCGGCCACGATGGTGGTGTACTCCAGCGCGCCGGCCTCCTCCAGGGCGCCACGGACGGACGCGATGGTGGAGCCCTTCTGGCCCACGGCGACGTAGATGCAGCGGACCTGCTTCTCCGGGTCGCCCGAGCGCCAGTTGTCGCGCTGGTTGATGATCGTGTCGACGGCCACCGCGGTCTTGCCGGTCTGGCGGTCACCGATGATCAGCTGGCGCTGGCCGCGGCCGATCGGGGTCATCGCGTCGATGGCCTTGATGCCGGTCTGCAGCGGCTGCTTGACCGACTTGCGGGCCATGACGCCCGGAGCCTGGAGCTCCAGGGCGCGACGACCGGTCGAGGCGATGTCGCCCAGGCCGTCGATCGCGTTGCCCAGCGGGTCCACGACGCGGCCGAGGTAGCCGTCGCCGACCGGAACGGAGAGGACCTCTCCGGTGCGGCGCACCGTCTGGCCCTCCTCGATGCCGCCGAACTCACCGAGGACGACGACACCGATCTCGCGGGTGTCGAGGTTCAGCGCGAGGCCGAGGGTGCCGTCCTCGAACTTGAGCAGCTCGTTCGCCATGACCGAGGGCAGACCCTCGACATGGGCGATGCCGTCCGCCGCGTCAGTGACCGTGCCGACCTCTTCCACAGAGGCGGCGTCCGGCTGGTACGACTGGACAAAGTCGGCCAGCGCGTCCCGGATCTCCTCCGGACGGATCGTAAGCTCCGCCATCAGGCTTCCCTGCTCTCCTAGTTTGCGATCCTCGGCCCGCCATTGAGGGCCGCAAGTACTCGACTCTCGGCCGGGTCGTATGAACCGGCCGTACGTTTTCCCGACTCCGGTGGAGCCGGTTTCCCGACCGAGGGTCGGATGTGCTGCTTCGGTGCTCAGCCTTCGAGCGACTGGCGCGCGCCCTCGAGGCGGCTCGACACCGTGCCCTCGATGATCTCGTCACCGATCTGCACCCGGACACCGCCGACGACCTCGGGGTCGATGTCGATGTTCAGGTGGACCTGGCGGCCGTACAGCCGGCCGAGAGCACCCGACAGGCGCTCCTTCTGGCCGTCCGACAGCGGAGCCGCGGTGGTGACCTGGGCCACCACCCGGTCGCGCCGCGCCGCGGCGAGCTTGGAGTAGGACTCCAGTCCCTGCTCCAGGCTACGGCCACGCGGGTTGTTCACCAGGTTGGTGACCAGCCGCACGGTGCCCGCGCGAGCGCGGCCGCCGAGCAGCTTCTTGATCAGGGCCGCCTTGGCGACGGCACCGGCCTTGGGCTCGGTCAGCGCGGCGCGCAGCTCGTGCGAGCCGCTCACCACCCGGCCGAACCGGAACAGCTCGTCCTCGACGTCGTCCAGGGCACCGGCCTTGTCGGCGGCGATGACCTCGGCGTACGCGGCCAGCTGCTCGGTGGCGTCGACCAGGTCGCGGCCGCCCGACCAGCGGGACCGGACCAGACCGGACACCAGGTCGACCGTCTCGCCGGAGACCTGGCCGGTCAGCAGCGAGGAGACCAGCTGCGCCTTGTCCTGGCCCGACCGGGACGGGTCGGTCAGGACACGGCGGAGCGACACCTCACGGTCCAGCAGGGTCGTGACGGCGGAGAGCTCCTCGGCGAGCTTGGCCGCGTCCACCGAGGTGGAGTCGGTCAGGCTCTCCAGGTTCTGCCGCCCGGCGGCCAGAGCCTCGCGGCTGGCGCCGATCACTTGGCCGCACCCTGAGCAACGGCGGCCTTGGCCTCCAGCTCGTCCAGGAAGCGGTCGACGACGCCACTCTGCCGCGCGTGGTCCTCGAGGGACTCACCCACGATGCGGGACGCCAGCTGGGTGGCCAGCGAGCCCACGTCCTGGCGCAGGGCGGCGGTCGCCTGCTTCTTGTCGGCCTCGATCTGGGCGTGGCCGGCGGCGACGATGGCCTCGCGCTGGCGCTGGCCCTCCTCGCGCATCTCGGCGAGCTGGGCGGCGCCCTGCTCGCGAGCCTGCTCGATGATGCGGGCAGCCTCGTGACGCGCCTCGGCGAGCTCCGCGCGGTACTGCTCAAGCGTGGCCTGGGCCTCGGCCTGAGCGGCCTCGGCGCGCTCCATGCCGCCCTCGATCGCGTCCCGGCGCTCCGACAGCACCTTCTCGATGCTGGGGAGGAGCTTCTTGCCGAGGATCCCGAAGACGATGAAGAAGCAGAGCAGGCCGATGATGATCTCGGGCCATGCGGGCAGAAGGGGGTTCATGATCTCCCCCTCCTCCGCGAGGTGAGCCGCGATGCTCATATCTGGACCTTCCTCGAAGGGTCTACGGCGGGAATTACTTGGGGCCCTGGCCGAAGACGAACGGCATGACGATGCCGATGAGGGCGAGCGCCTCGGTCAGCGCGAAGCCGATGAACATGTTGGAACGGATCAGGCCGGCGGCCTCGGGCTGGCGGGCCATGGCCTGGACACCGTTACCGAAGATGAGACCGACACCGATGCCGGGGCCGATCGCGGCGAGGCCGTAGCCGATGGAAGCGACGGAACCGTAGACGCCGACCTCAGCGAGCATGCTCATTGCAATGTGTCCTTTGCGGGGATGGTGATCCGGTGGTGATTGGCCACCGGGCGTTCCGGGGGTGGTTCAAGAGGGCCGCAACGGCCCCTGGCTCAGTGCGCCTCTTCCAGGGCACCGGCGATGTAGCTGCTGGCCAGCATCACGAAGATGTAGGCCTGCAGGAACTGGACCAGCAGCTCGAAGGCGGTCAGGCCGACGGCGACGATGAACGAGGCCGAGCCGTACAGCGCGCCCAGGGTCGGGCTGAGCAGGTACCAGGAGGCGATGGAGAACATCACGATCAGCAGGTGGCCGGCGAACATGTTCGCGAAGGCTCGGACCGCGAGCGTGAAGGGGCGCACGAAGATGTTCGAGAAGAACTCGATCGGCACCAGGATGAACATGACCCAGCCGGGAATGCCCGAGGGCCAGCAGAGGTTCTTGAGACCGCCGACGAAGCCGTGCTTCTTGAAGGTCAGCGTCATGTAGGTGATCCACACGACCGCGGCCAGACCGGCCGGGAACGCGATCGCCGCCGTCACCGGGAACTGGGCGAACGGGATGACCGACATGATGTTCAGCAGCCACACGAAGAAGAACATCGAGACCAGCATCGGGACGTACTTCTCGCCCTTTTTGCCGATCGTCTCCAGCACGATGGAGCGCTTGACGAAGTCGTAGCCGATCTCACCGACCAGCTGCAGCTTGCCCGGGACCAGCTTCGGCTTGGCGAACGCGGCCCAGAAGAACACGACGACCAGCGAGGCAACGATGATCGAGAGCAGCATCGGCTTGTTGAAGTCGAAGCTGCCGATCGAGAAGATCGGCTCGAACTGGAACTCGTTCAGGCCCGGGGCCGGGAAGCCGCAGCCAGCGTCCCCGAAGTGGCAACTGCCTGAGGCGAGGGACGTGAGTTCAGCACTCACCACGGACTCCTTCGTCGTGACGCATGGTTACGGCAACCTCGCTGTGTCGGCGTGGCCTGCGACCACGGAGCGGCACTGGAACTTGATGGGTTTCTCGCCGACCCCGCGCGCCAGTGCGCTGCACCGGAGCGGGATCATCGAAGACTGCGCGGATCCGGGGGGCGATCGGTCCGCCGTGCGGACAGACCAGGCCTCTTCCCGTACTCCGTTGTTGCGACGGACGATAGCAGCCCGTCAGCGCGGCATAAACACCGCCCCCCTCGTTGGGGGGACAGTGGGGCGTCGTCACTGTTGACGCCCCTTGTCGGACGGCTTCCCGGCCTTCGTTTCGGAGGCGTCGGGGCCGGAGGCGTCGGGATCGACGTAGAAGGTCTTGGCCTTCAGCGCGCCGCGGACCTGGAACCCGGTCCAGATCAGCGCGCAGCCGAGCAGGGTGAAGGCGAACGCCTGCCGGTTGAAGAGGTCGGTGTCCTTGAACACCGCCAGCACGATGCCGACCAGCAGGATCTGCGTGGTGTACACCAGCAGCGCGGCGGCCATCAGGATGTGCGGGTTCGACCTGGTCAGTCGGTCGAGGGCGACCTGCCCGAAGGTGAAGAAGGCCATCACCAGAAGGGCGCCGAAGAGCGCGCCGAGCAGGCCCTTGCCCCCGGCGACGGCGAAGGAGATCGCCATCGCGATGACTCCGGCGGCCGCAGTGGGGATCGCGGCGCCTCGGAGGATCCGGGCGTCGTTGGACGGCATGTCGGCAGCTCCGGCGGGCATGTCGATGTGGCGGGGGGACGGGCAGAGAAACGCGGTGGGTGACACCGGACCGGGACCGCCGCGGGCCGGCCGCTCGACGGCGAGCCCGTCGAGGGAGACCCGCCAGGGACGGAAGTCATCCACCTGTCAGGTCTTTCGGCGTGTTCTCGGTACTCGTGAACGGTATCACAAACTATTTGATGAGAGCTTTACCATGAATGTGTGGCACCTGTCACACCGGCGGCCCGGAAGTGCCGCCGGACGGGTGACGGCGCTTGACGGATCATCACCTCCGCTAGCGGCCCCGGCCGTTGCCGTGGCCACGCCCGGTGATCGCCGACGAGCCCTTCGCCACCCCGCCGAGCAGCCGCTTGTCCTCGGCCGACAGCTCCGCCATCGGTTCGGAGGCCGTACGCCCGGCCGAGTCGGCGGTGAGTTCCCCACCCTCCGTGACCGGGGCCTCGACGGCCTCGGCACCGGCCCGCGGACGGCGGCGGCGGTAGCGCGGCGGCACGAAGGCCTGCACCGCGCGCGGGGCCCGCGGCCGGAACTGCGGGGTGAGCAGCACCACCAGGCCGACCAGGCAGAGCCCGGCCAGCATGAGGACGACGGTACGGCCGGTGTTGGTGACCGAGAAGGCGACGGTCCCGAACGCGATCAGCGCGGCCCAGAAGTACATGATCAGTACGGCGCGGCTGTGCGAGTGGCCGACCTGGAGCAGTCGGTGGTGCAGGTGGCGCTTGTCGGCGGCGAACGGGGACTGGCCCGCCCAGGTGCGGCGGACCACCGCGAGCAGCAGGTCCGCCAGCGGCAGCGCGATGACCGTCAGCGGCAGCAGCAGCGGGATGTAGATCGGCACCAGGGCGTGCACGGTGGCGGTCTGCGACCCCAGCTCGCTGGTGATGAGGTCGGGGTCGACCCGGCCGGTGATGGAGATCGCGGCGACGGCCAGCATCAGCCCGAGCATCATCGAGCCGGAGTCGCCCATGAAGATCCGGGCCGGGTGCATGTTGTGCGCCAGGAAGCCCAGGCACATGCCGATCAGCAGCACGCTGAACAGCACGGCGGGGGCGGCGTCGGTGATCGTGTAGCCGTACCAGAGCCGGTAGGAGTACAGGAAGAAGGCCATCGCGGCGATGCAGACCATGCCGCCGGCCAGGCCGTCCAGGCCGTCGATGAAGTTCACCGCGTTGACCATGACGACGACCATGACCACCGAGATGACCATGCCCTGGGTGGGGCTCACCGCGACCGGGCCGAAGCCCGGCACCGGCAGGGTGATCACCGTGACGCCCTGCCAGACCATCACACCGGCGGCGATCATCTGGCCGCCGAGCTTCACCAGGGCGTCCACGCCCCACTTGTCGTCCAGCACGCCGAGCAGCCACATGATGCCGGCGCCGGAGAGCAGCGCCCGGATGTCGGTGCCCTGGGAGAACACCTTGCTCAGGTTGTCCAGCTGGGAGGCGACCAGGATGCCCGCGCAGAGTCCGCCGAACATCGCGATGCCGCCGAGCCGCGGCGTGGGCTCGCGGTGCACGTCGCGGGCGCGGACCGGGGGCATCGCCCCCGCCGCGATGGCGAACTTCCGGACCGGGCCGGTCAGCAGATAGGTGACGGCCGCGGTGCAGAACAGCACCAGCAGATACTCACGCACCACTGGCCTCCTGCAGCGCTGTCCGACGGGTGGGTACCGAAGGTACTCCCGTGCCTGTCCGGGGTTCGAGGTGCGTCGCCACGGCACACACCTTATTGAGTCCGACGCCGGGGGCGCGCATCGCGGTTCGCCCTACCGGGTAGGAGATTCGAACAACCGCTCAGCGGCGCCCGGCGAAGGCCCGCGCCAGCTCCCGGACCCGCTCCGCCACCCGGACGTCCGTGCCCTCGGCGAGCAGCCGTCCGATCAGTGCGGCGATCTCCGCCAGCTCCGCCTCGCCCATCCCCTGCGAGGTCACCGTACCGGTGCCGAGCCGGATCCCGGAGGCCTCGGACGGCGGCGCCTCGTCGTACGGCAGCGCGCACTTGCCGAGCAGCAGCCCGGCGGCCGCGCAGCGGCGCTCCGCCTCGGCGCCGCTGACCCCGAGCGGGCGGACGTCGGCGGTCACCAGATGGGTGTCGGTCCCGCCGGTCAGCGGGGGCGCCCCGGCCCGCGCGAGCCCCTCCGCGAGCACCCGCGCGCCGGCCACCGTGCGCTGCGCGTAGGCGCGGTAGGCGGGCGTCGCGGCCTCGGCCAGCGCGACGGCCTTGCCGGCCACCTCGTTCATCGCGGCGCCGCCCTGGCTGAACGGGAAGACCGCCCGGTCGACCCGCTCCGCCAGCTCCGCGGTGGACAGCAGCAGGCCTCCGCGCGGGCCGCGGAGCAGCTTGTGGGTGGCCGCCACGGTGACGTCCGCGTACGGCACCGGGGACGGCGCCAGGCCGGCCGCGATCAGCCCGGTGGTCTGCGCGGCGGCCGCCACCAGGTAGGCGTCCGTCTCGTCGGCGATCTCCCGGAAGGCGGCCCAGTCCGGGTGCCGCGGGTAGGAGATCGAACCGGCCACGATCGCCTTCGGGCGGTGCTGCAGGGCCAGCTCGCGCACCTGGTCGAGGTCGATCAGCCCGTCCTCGCGGCGCACCCCGTAGCCGACGAAGTCGAACCAGCGGCCGGAGAAGTTGGCCCGCGAGCCGCAGCTGAGGTGGCCGCCGTGCTCCAGCGACATCGCGAGCACCACGTCACCGGGGCGCAGCAGCGCGGCGTAGGCGGCCAGCATCGCCGAGGTGCCGGAGCGGGGCTGGACATTGGCGTGCGGGGCGGCGAACAGCGCGCGGGCCCGGTCGACCGCCAGCAGTTCGGCGGCGTCGGCGAGCGCGCAGCCGGTGTGGTGGCGGCGGCCGGGGTAGCCCTCGGCGTACTTGTCGATCAGCGGGCCGGTGAGGGCCGCCAGGACGGCCGCGCCGGTGAGGTTCTCCCCCGCCAGCAGCTGGATCGTCTCGGCCCGCCGTTCGGCCTCGGCGGCCAGTAGGTCGGCCAGCTGCGGATCGGCCCGGTACAGCGCCGCGGAGCGCGCCTCGGCGGTGTCGACGGGGCCGGTCGCGGCATCGGTGACGGTCATGGCGGGGCTCCCGGGCGCGTCGGGTCGGATTTCTCCAGCGTAGGACCGCCCCCGCGCCCCGGCACGGCGGCGCGTGCCGGGACCCCCCGGGTGGGCGCGCCGATGCCGCGAGGGGAGGCGCGAGGACGCCGTGGGGCGCGAGAGGGGGAAGGGGCGCCGGGAGGGGGACGTCACCGTCCCGGCGGGCCGCCGTCAGTGCAGTGCGGGGAGCCCGGTCAGGGCGGTGACCACCGGGTCGACGGCGTGGAATATCTCCTCGCCGCAGTTGCGGAACATCCCGATCGGCGCGCCGTAGGGGTCGTGCAGTTCGTCCGTCTCGGGGTCGGCGGCCAGCAGCCAGCCGCGCAGCGCGGCGGCGGCGCGGACCAGCGCGCGGGCGCGCTCGGTGACGTCCGCGCCGCGGCGGGGGTCCGGCAGGGTGCCCGGGTCGATGGTGCGGACCAGCCGGGTGAACTCCTTCAGCGTGAAGGTGCGCAGCCCCGCCTCGTGGCCCATCGAGATGACCTGGGCCCGGTGGTCCAGGGTCGCGGTGAGCACCAGGTCGGCCTCGACCACGTACTCGTCCAGCAGTTCGCGGCCGGTGAAGCCGCCGCTGTCGGCGCCGTACTCGTCCAGCACCGTGGCGGCGTGCTCCTCCATCGGCGCGCCCACGTGGCCCCAGGTGCCGGCCGACTCGACCAGGATCCGGCCGGCCACCCGGGGGTTGAGCCGGGTGTCCAGCTCACGCCGGGTGAGCCGCTCGGCGATCGGCGAACGGCAGATGTTGCCGGTGCAGACGTACAGGATCCGGAAGTGGTCCAGCGGCCTGGGGCCCACGCTCAGGTACGGCGATATGCCGGGCCCGGCATGGAGGGAGGCGGCCGTCAACTGCCGGCCTCCAGGTCGGGGACGACCTCCCTCAGCTGCTCGACGGAGATCGCGCCGGCCCGCAGCAGCACCGGCACCTTGCCCGTGACATCGACGATCGACGAGGCCTGGGCGTGGTCGGCGGTGCCGCCGTCCAGGTAGACCGAGATGGCGTCGCCGAGCTGCTGCTGGGCCTCGTCGCAGGTGGCCGGGGACGGGCCGCCGGTCCGGTTGGCGCTGGAGACGGCCATCGGCCCGGTGGCGTTCAGCAGCTCGATCGCGACCGGGTGCAGCGGCATCCGGACGGCGACCGTGCCCCGGGTGTCGCCGAGGTCCCAGCGCAGCGAGGGCTGGTGCTTGGCGACCAGGGTGAGGCCGCCCGGCCAGAAGGCGTCGACGAGCTCCCAGGCCTGCTCGGAGAAGTCGGTGACCAGGCCGTGCAGGGTGGTCGGCGAGCCGACCAGGACCGGCGAGGGCATGTTGCGGCCGCGGCCCTTGGCGGCGAGCAGGGCGCCCACGGCCTCCGGCGAGAAGGCGTCCGCGCCGACCCCGTACAGGGTGTCGGTGGGCAGCACGACGAGTTCGCCGCGGCGGATGGCCGAGGCGGCCTCGCGCAGGCCGGTGGCGCGGTCCCCGGTGTCGGCACAGTCGTAGCGGCGGCTCATCGGCGCGGTCCCCTTCCGGACGGGCTCATGGCGTGGTTCACAGCGACGCCTTGCGCGCCGTGGTGAAGCGGGGGCGGTTGTTGAGGTCGCGGTGGTCGGCGGCGTCGGTCCAGCCGCCTTCCTCGTTGAAGATCCACGGGACCTGTCCGCCCTGGGTGTCGGCGTGCTCGATCACCACGGCGCCGCCCGGGCGCAGCAGGCGGGCGGCGACCCGCTCGATGCCGCGGATGGTGTCGAGGCCGTCCTCGCCGGAGAACAGCGACATCTGCGGGTCGTGGTCGCGGGCTTCCGGCGCGACGTACTCCCACTCGGTGAGCGGGATGTACGGCGGGTTGGAGATGACCAGGTCGAAGCGGCCGTCCCAGGCGCGGTCGTCCTCGAAGGCCCGGGTGGCGTCGCCCTCGTGCAGGGTGACCCGGGCGCGGTCGGGCGAGGCCTCGATGTTGCGCCGGGTGTACGGCAGCGCGCCCCCGTCGAGCTCGAAGGCGTGCACGATGGAGCGCGGCAGCTCCTGGGCGAGGGCGAGCGCGATGGCGCCGGAGCCCGAGCACAGGTCGACCACCAGGGGCTCGGCGACGTCCATCTCGCGGACCGCGTCTATGGCCCACTCGACGACCGTCTCGGTCTCCGGGCGGGGCACGAACACGCCCGGGCCGACCGCCAGTTCGAGGTAGCGGAAGAAGGCCCGGCCGGTGATGTGCTGGAGCGGCTCGCGCGCCTCGCGGCGGGCGACGGCCTCCCAGTACCGGGCGTCGAAGTCGCCGTCCTGGACGGTGTGCAGCTGGCTGCGCTTGACGTTGTGGACGTGGGCGGCGAGCTCCTCCGCGTCGAAGCGCGGCGACGGCACGCCGGCCGCGGCCAACCGCTGGGTGGCCTGGGCCACCTCCGCGAGTAGCAGGTTCATCCGTACGACCTCTTGCTTCCGCTCTCCGGCATCGACGTCGGTCTCGTTGCGGCCGGTGTCAGTTCTGTTGGGCCGCGGCGAGCTTGGCCGCGGCGTCCGCATCGACGCAGGACTGGATGACCGGGGTCAGCTCGCCGTCCAGCACCTGGTCCAGGTTGTACGACTTGAAGCCCGTGCGGTGGTCCGAGATGCGGTTCTCCGGGTAGTTGTACGTCCGGATCCGCTCGGAACGGTCCACCGTGCGGACCTGGCTGCGGCGCGCGTCCGAGGCCTCCCGCTCGGCCTCCTCCTGCGCGGCGGCCAGCAGCCGCGAACGCAGGATGCGCATCGCCTGCTCCTTGTTCTGCAGCTGGCTCTTCTCGTTCTGGCAGGACGCCACGATACCGGTCGGCAGGTGGGTGATCCGGACCGCGGAGTCGGTGGTGTTGACCGACTGGCCGCCGGGGCCGGAGGAGCGGTACACGTCGATCCGCAGGTCGTTGGCGAGGATCTCGACCTCGACCTCCTCGGCCTCGGGGGTGACCAGCACGCCCGCCGCGGAGGTGTGGATGCGGCCCTGCGACTCGGTGGCGGGGACGCGCTGCACGCGGTGCACGCCGCCCTCGTACTTGAGCCGGGCCCAGACGCCCTGGCCGGGCTCGGCGTTGCCCTTGGTCTTCACGGCCACCGAGACGTCCTTGTAGCCGCCGAGGTCGGACTCGTTGGAGTCGATGATCTCGGTCTTCCAGCCGATCCGCTCGGCGTACCGCAGGTACATCCGGAGCAGGTCGCCGGCGAACAGCGCGGACTCCTCGCCGCCCTCGCCCGCCTTGATCTCCAGGATGACGTCCTTGTCGTCGCTCGGGTCGCGCGGGACGAGCAGCAGCCGCAGTTCCTCGGTCAGCTCCTCGCGGCGGGCCTCGCCGTCCTTCACCTCGGAGAGGAACTCCGGGTCCTCGGCGGCGAGTTCGCGGGCGGCCTCGATGTCGTCGCCGGCCAGCTTCCAGGCCCGGTAGACGCGGGTGATCGGGATCAGCTCGGCGTACCGCTTGGCCAGCTTGCGGGCGTTGGCCTGGTCGGCGTGGACGGACGGGTCGGCCAGCCTCGCCTCGAGGTCGGCGTGCTCGACGAGGAGCTCTTCGACTGCCTCGAACATGGGGTGGCCTTCTTCCCGGGGATCGTCGTGCGGGGGGGGTGGGTGCGCGGAGGTGCGGGGGGGGACGCGAACGGCGCCGGTCCCCAGCGCCCCCGGAACGAGTTCGGGGGCACCGGAAACCGGCGCCGAGGGAGCGCTAGGCCTTCGCGCTGTGCCGCTTGCCGAAGCGGGCCTCGAAGCGGGCCACGCGGCCACCGGTGTCGAGGATCTTCTGCTTGCCGGTGTAGAACGGGTGGCACTGCGAGCAGACCTCGGCGCGGATCTCGCCACTGGTCTCGGTCGAGCGGGTGGTGAACTCGGCACCGCAGGTGCAGGTCACACGGGTGACCACGTACTCGGGGTGAACGTTGGGCTTCAAGGGGTTCTCCTAGTGTTCGGGAGGGCACCGGGTCGGCGGCTGGAATGCCGCTCGTGAACCGGGACCGACGGTCCAGTCTGCCAGGACCGGCCGCTTCTTCCCAAACCGGGGGGCGCCCCGGGATATTCCGGACCCACGCCGGCGTTCCCCGCCCGCGCGCCCGCGCGCCTCACGGGCGCTTGGCGGGTGCCTTCGCCGGGGCCGTGGCGGGCGCGGTGGGGGTGGCCTGGGCGGGGTTCTGCGGCTGGGCGTCGACCACCGTCCGCGGCACCGGCCGGTCGGCCCCGAGGGCCGCCCAGAGCTGGTCCGCCTGCGGCTGCTGCTGGACCACCCGGTCCGGGTCGCTCGGCGCGGCCACCACCGGCAGGGTGACCATGGCGAGCTGGTCCGGCCCGATGCCCTTGAGCTCCTGGGCCAGCCCGACCAGCGCGTTCACCGAGGCGAGCGCGGAGTCGGTGGTGATCGAGCGGGTCAGGGTGTCGCCGACCGACCAGAGCTTGGCCGGGTTGGTCAGCAGTCCGACGCCGCCGGCCTGCTGGAGCAGCGAGCGGACCATCTGCTTCTGCAGCTCGATCCGGCCGAGGTCGCTGCCGTCGCCGACGCCGTGCCGGGTGCGGACGAAGGCGAGCGCCTGCTGCCCGTCCAGGTGGTGCTCACCGGCCGGGAGGTCCAGGCCGCTGTCCTTGTCGTGGATGGCCACCGTGGTCGTCACGGTGACCCCGCCTATCGCGTCCACCAGCCGGGCGAAGCCGGCGAAGTCCACCTCGACGTAGTGGTCCATCCGCAGCCCGCTGAGCTGTTCGGCGGTCTTCACCGCGCAGGCCGCGCCGCCGGCCTCGTAGGCGCTGTTGAACATCGCGCGCTTGGCGGCCGGCACGGCCTTGCCCTGCGCGTCGGTGCACTCGGGGCGCGGGACGAGGGTGTCGCGCGGGATGGACACCACGTCGGCGCGGGAGTGGTCCTGGCTGACGTGCACCACCATCGCGGTGTCCGAGCGGGCGGTGCCGCCGGTGTCGCCGCCGGCGAGGTCCGCGTTGCCGCCGGACCGCGAGTCGGAGCCGAGCACCAGCAGGTTGAAGGAGCCGTCGGTGGCGGCCGGCGGGCGGGCGGTGCCGAGCCGGGCGTCGATGTCGACGCTCCTGAGGTTGCCGTCCAGCCGCAGGTACGCGTACCCGGCCGCCCCGGCCCCGAGGACGACGAGCGCGGCGACGGCGCACGCGACCGCGCGCAGGAGCTTGCGACGGCGGCTCGGGACCCTCTTGTGTTCGGCCATACGGTCCAGAGTAAATCGGACAAGATGCCAAAAAGTCCCCCATCTGTCCCGAGTCTGGAACAAACGGGCCGGAAACGGCAGCGGGCCCCGGACCGCTCGCGCGGTCCGGGGCCCGGGTGCTGCTACGCCTCCTGCGGCGTCAGTCGCCCGACCCGGGGGTCGTCTTGGCGATCTGCATCAGGAACTCGGCGTTGCTCTTGGTCTGCTTCATCTTGTCCAGCAGCAGCTCGATCGCCTGCTGCGAGTCGAGCGCGTGCAGCACCCGGCGCAGCTTCCAGACGATGGCGAGCTCCTCGCCGCCGAGCAGGATCTCCTCCTTGCGGGTGCTGGAGGCGTCCACGTCCACGGCCGGGAAGATGCGCTTGTCCGAGAGCTTCCGGTCGAGCTTGAGCTCCATGTTGCCGGTGCCCTTGAACTCCTCGAAGATCACCTCGTCCATCCGCGAGCCGGTCTCGACCAGCGCGGTGGCCAGGATGGTCAGCGAGCCGCCGTTCTCGATGTTGCGCGCGGCGCCGAAGAACTTCTTCGGCGGGTACAGCGCGGTCGAGTCGACACCACCGGACAGGATGCGGCCGGAGGCCGGCGCCGCCAGGTTGTAGGCGCGGCCCAGGCGGGTGATCGAGTCCAGCAGGATCACCACGTCGTGGCCCAGCTCCACCAGGCGCTTGGCGCGCTCGATGGCCAGCTCGGCGACGGTGGTGTGGTCCTCCGCCGGGCGGTCGAAGGTCGAGGAGATGACCTCGCCCTTCACCGACCGCTGCATGTCGGTGACCTCTTCCGGACGCTCGTCGACCAGGACGACCATCAGGTGGCACTCGGGGTTGTTGTGGGTGATCGCGTTGGCGACCGCCTGCAGCACCATCGTCTTGCCGGTCTTCGGCGGCGCGACGATCAGACCGCGCTGGCCCTTGCCGATCGGCGACACCAGGTCGATGATCCGGGTGGTCAGCACGCCCGGGTCGGTCTCCAGGCGCAGCCGCTCCTGCGGGTAGAGCGGGGTCAGCTTGTTGAACTCGGGACGGCCGCGGCCGCTCTCCGGGTCCATGCCGTTGACCGAGTCCAGCCGCACCATGGCGTTGAACTTCTCGCGGCGCTCGCCCTCGCGCGGCTGGCGCACCGCACCGGTGATGGCGTCGCCCTTGCGCAGGCCGTTCTTGCGGACCTGGGCGAGCGAGACGTAGACGTCGTTCTGGCCCGGCAGGTAGCCGGAGGTGCGCACGAACGCGTAGTTGTCGAGGATGTCGAGGATGCCCGCGACCGGGATCAGGACGTCGTCCTCGCCGATCTGCGGCTCGGTGGGACTGGCCTCGAAGCCCTCGCGGCGACCCCGGCCCCGGCGGTCGCGGTAGCGGCCCCGGCGGCCGCGGCGGCCGTCGCCGAACTCGTCGTCCTCGAAGCCGCCCTGCGGCTGCGCCTGCGCCTGCGGCTGGGCCTGCTGGCCGCCCTGGCGGCCCTGCTGGGTCTCGCCCTGCTGCGGGGCCTGGCGGTCGGTGCGGTCACGGCGGTTGCGGCGGTCGCGGCGCGACTCGCGCCCGTCGCCGTCCTGGCCGACCGGGGCCTCGGCGGTCTCCTGGCGGCTCTCGCGCTCGCCGCCCTCGCGGCGGTCGCGGCGCTCGCGGCGGTCGCGGCGGGTCTCGCGGCCCTCCTCGCGGCCCTCGAAGGCGCGGGCGCCCTCGGTACGGGCCTCGGCCGGCTTGGCCTCGGTCACCACGGCGGCGGGCGCCTCGGCGGCGGTCTCGGCGACCGGGGCGCCGGCGGCCGAGGTGGCCCGGCGGCGGGTGCGCTCGGTACGGGCCGGCGCGGCGGCGGTCTCGGCCGCGGCCTGGACCGGGATCTCGATCTGGGCCTGCGCCTCGGCGGCGGCGGGGGCCTCGGCCCGGGCGGCGGCCTTGGTGGTCCGGCGGGCCGGCTTCTCGGCCGGCTCGGCGGTCTCCGCCTTGGCGGCGCGCTTGGCGGCCGGAGCGGCGGCGGCGCCGGCGAGCAGCGGGTCGCCGCCGCTCTTCTCCTTGATGGTCTCGATCAGCTGGCTCTTGCGCATGCGTCCGGTACCGGTGATGCCCAGGTCCGCGGCGAGCTTCTGCAGCTCGGCCAGGACCATGCCGTCCAGGCCCGCGGCGGCGGTACGACGGCGCCGCGCCGGGGCCGCGGGTGCGGCGGCTGCGTCGGACGCGTCGGCGTCCGGGCGCGCGCCCATCAGATCGGTGGTGTCGCTCACTAAGGGTCCTTCCCTGGAGCGGACGTCGGCCTGTCTGGCTCGGCGACCGGTTGTGCTGTCCTGACCAACGCTCGACTGCGTCGGTCCGAGGCGGTGATCCCCCGAATGGCGCTGGGTGCCAGTCGGGAGAGAGCTGCGAGGTGCGGTGCTTGAAGCACGGTGGTGCTGAGTGGCGTGGCGGGACGGCCGTACAACGACCCTCCCCCCGGCCGCCGGCCGGGAGGTGCCCCCACGATGCCTGCGAATCCCGGGCCCCCGTCGCGTGACGGTGGCCCGCGCTCCGCCCGTCCTGGCCTCGAGGTGGGAGGCCGCGGGTGGGAGTCAGGTGCCGTCACGGCTTCGGGATGCGACCGCAAGTCGCGCAGGCAGGCTGCGTACGCGCTGCGGTGGGCTCCCGGAGAATCGTCGCCCCGTACATCGCCGGGACTCCGCTGGTGCGGAGTGCTGGGATCGGGACGCGGCGCACCGAGCCCCGGAGGGCACCTGGTGCAGCAATGAGGTTAACACTACCGACCCCCTCAGACATTCCCCAGCCTTGCGCTTGCCAATCGTGTCCGGACGGTCCGGCCCGGACGGCGTGCTCAGACGCCCAGCGGGAGCACGGCGGCGCCGGTCCGGTCCAGTTCGAGCCGGTGCGCGGTGAACACCGGGCCGCCGGTGCCGTGGTCGCCGGCGAAGCCCAGGACCTTCTCCACCCCGGCCTCGTCGGTGAGCGCGAGCACGGTCGGGCCGGCGCCGGAGATCACCGCGGGCACGCCCTCGGCGCGCATCGCGGCCACCAGCGCGGCGCTGTCCGGCATCGCAGAGGCCCGGTAGTCCTGGTGGATCCGGTCCTCGGTGGCGGTCAGCAGCAGGTCCGGCCGCCGGGTCAGCGCCTCGACCAGCAGCGCGGACCGGCCGGCGTTGGCGGCGGCGTCGGCCAGCGGGACGGTCCTGGGCAGCAGGCCGCGGGCGGTCTCGGTGAGCACCTCGGTGCCCGGGACGAACACCACCGGGACGACCTCGGCGGACGGCTCCAGGGCGATCGCCCGGGCGGTGTCCTCCTCGGTCCACGCCACGGTGAAGTTGCCGCGCAGGCAGGCCGCCACGTTGTCCGGGTGACCCTCCAGCTCGGAGGCGAGGGCCAGCAGGGCGTCGTCGTCCAGGGCGGACGGGCCGCCGATGGTCACCGCGCGGGCGGCGACGATGCCGGCGCAGATCGCGGCGGACGAGGAGCCGAGGCCCCGGCCGTGCGGTATCCGGTTGGCGCAGACCACTTCGAGGCCGCGCGGCTGGCCGCCGAGGCGGTCGAAGGCGGCCCGCATCGAGCGGACCAGCAGATGACGCTCGTCACGCGGGAGCGTGTCGGCACCCTCGCCGGCGATGTCGACGCCGAGCCCGGAGTCGGCGACCCGGACGACCACGTCGTCGTACAGACCGAGCGCGAGTCCGAAGGCGTCGAAACCCGGGCCGAGGTTGGCGCTGGTCGCGGGAACCCGGACCCGGACGGCGGCGGCACGGAACGCAGGACCGGCCATGCGGTGGACTCTCCTGGGGAAATCGGGCGGCGCGAAGCGCGTCGGTGCGAGGGTGGGGAGCGGGCCGCGGGCCCCGGCCGGGGCGGACGGTCACAGTCGGTGGTGCGGCCCGCGACGGGGTCGGACCCGGGGCATGTGCCACACGGCCGGACCCAGAGTATCGAAGAGAGGTTCCACAGCGGTACACCCCGTGGGCCTTCGATCTGGTGTGTTGCCGGTTCTGGCCGGAATGCATGCGGGAATCGGATCGGAATGCGCCGGTAAATTGACACAAAAGTGTCAGTCGAGAACGCAAACCGGGCCGACCCCCGAAAGGGTCGGCCCGGTGGGGGCGGAGCCCCCGGAACGGCGGGGGGGCTAGTCGAGCAGGCCCAGGCGCCGGGCGGCGGCCTCCGGGTCGACCGGGACGATCTGCGGCTGCGGCGCGCCGGCCACCGCCCAGTCCGGGTCCTTGAGGCCGTTGCCGGTCACGGTGCAGACGATCCGCTGGCCCGGGTCGACCAGACCGGCCTCCGCCTTGGCCAGCAGACCGGCCACCGAGGCGGCCGAGGCGGGCTCCACGAAGACGCCCTCCTGGGAGGCCAACAGGCGGTAGGCGGAGAGGATCTGACGGTCCGTCACCTTGTCGATCAGGCCACCCGACTCGTCCCGCGCGGCGAGCGCGTAGTCCCAGGAGGCCGGGTTGCCGATCCGGATCGCGGTGGCGATGGTCTGCGGCTTGAGCACCGGGGCGCCGTCGACGATCGGGGCCGAGCCGGAGGCCTGGAAGCCCCACATCCGCGGCGTGCGGGTGGCCAGCCCGTCCGCCGCGTACTCGCGGTAGCCCTTCCAGTACGCGGTGATGTTGCCCGCGTTGCCCACCGGCAGCACGTGGATGTCCGGCGCGTCGCCGAGCATGTCGACGATCTCGAAGGCGGCGGTCTTCTGCCCCTCGATCCGCACCGGGTTCACCGAGTTGACCAGCGCCACCGGGTACTTCTCGGACAGTTCACGCGCAAGGGTGAGGCAGTCGTCGAAGTTCCCGTCCACCTGGAGGATCTTCGCGCCGTGCACCAGCGCCTGGCCCATCTTGCCCAGGGCGATCTTGCCCTGCGGGACGAGCACCGCCGACACCATCCGGGCCCGCACCGCGTACGCGGCGGCGGAGGCCGAGGTGTTGCCGGTGGAGGCGCAGATGACGGCCTGGGCGCCGTCCTCCTTCGCCTTGGAGATGGCCATCGTCATGCCGCGGTCCTTGAAGGACCCGGTCGGGTTGGCGCCCTCGACCTTGAGGTAGACCTCGCAGCCGGTGCGCTCGGAGAGCACCTGGGCGGGGACCAGCGGGGTGCCGCCCTCCAGCAGGGTGACCACCGGGGTCGCCGCGCTGACCGGCAGGCGGTCCCGGTACTCCTCGATCAGGCCCCGCCACTGGCGGGTGTGGGTGCCACGGGCGGCGTTCTCGGCAACGCTGCTCATCATCTGTTCCTATTCCCCTTCGACCCGCATGATGCTGGCCACGTCGCGCACGCTGTCGAGTGCGCGGAGCTTGTCGACCGTCGCCGACAGCGCGGCGTCGGTGGCGCGGTGGGTGACCACGACGAGCGAGGCGTCGCCGTCGCGGCCCTGCTGGCGCACGGTGTCGATGGAGACGCCGTGCTCGGCGAAGACCGAGGCGACCTGGGCGAGCACGCCCGCGCGGTCGTCGACGTCCAGGCTGACGTGGTAGCGGGTGACGACCTCGTCCATCGGCTTGGCCGGCAGCTGCGTGTACACCGAGTCGCCGGGGCCGGTGGCACCGGCGAGCTTGTTGCGGCAGACCGCGACGAGGTCGCCGAGGACCGCGGAGGCGGTCGGCGCGCCGCCCGCGCCCGGGCCGTAGAACATCAGCCGGCCGGCCGCCTCGGCCTCCACGAACACCGCGTTGTACGCCTCGCGGACCGAGGCCAGCGGGTGCGACAGCGGGATCATCGCCGGATGGACGCGCGCGGTGACCGACTCGCCGTCGGCGGCCCGCTCGCAGATCGCCAGCAGCTTGACCACGCAGCCCATCGCCTTGGCGGAGGCGATGTCGGCCGCGGTGACCTCGGTGAGGCCCTCGCGGTAGACGTCCGCCGCGGTCACCTTGGTGTGGAAGGCGATGCCGGCCAGGATCGCGGCCTTGGCGGCGGCGTCGAAGCCCTCGACGTCGGCGGTCGGGTCGGCCTCGGCGTACCCGAGCGCGGTGGCCTCCTCCAGCGCCTCCGAGTACCCGGCGCCGGTGCTGTCCATCTTGTCGAGGATGAAGTTGGTGGTGCCGTTGACGATGCCCAGCACCCGGTTGACCCGGTCGCCGGCCAGCGACTCGCGCAGCGGGCGCAGCAGCGGGATCGCACCGGCCACCGCGGCCTCGTAGTAGAGGTCCACGCCGGCCGCGGCGGCGGCCGCGTGCAGCTCGGTGCCGTCCTTGGCCAGCAGCGCCTTGTTGGCGCTGACCACCGAGGCGCCGCCCCGGAACGCCGACAGGATGAGGTGTTTGGACGGCTCGATGCCGCCCACGACCTCGATCACCACGTCGATGTCGCCCCGGTTGACCAGCGCCTCGGCATCGGTGGTGAGCAGGTGCTCGGGCACCCCCGGGCGGGGGCGGCCCGCCCGGCGCACCGCGATGCCGGCGAGCTCGACCGGCGCGCCGATGCGCGCGGCGAGGTCGGCGGCGTCTGTCGTCATGATGCGCGCCACCTCGGAGCCCACCACACCACAGCCCAGCAACGCCACCTTCAGCGGCCGCGTACGCATCATCCGACTCCGCTCATCCATCGTGCTTCGGTCGTTCCGGCGGGATTTTCGGGGGCCCGCCGGACTTTCGGTTCCTACCAGTCTCCGGGACTTTCCGTACGGATCTACGGTCGTTCCATGATCTGAGACAAGGATTTCGTCATCCGATATCGAGACGCAGGAGATCCTCCTCCGTCTCGCGCCGGACGATCACCCGGGCCGCGCCGTCCCGGACGGCGAGCACGGGGGGCTTGAGGGCGTGGTTGTAGTTGCTCGCCATGGAGCGGCAGTAGGCGCCGGTGGCGGGCACCGCGATGAGGTCGCCGGGGGCGAGGTCGGCCGGCAGGAAGGCGTCCCGCACGACGATGTCGCCGGACTCGCAGTGCTTGCCGACCACCCGGACCAGCATCGGCTCGGCCTCGCTGGTGCGCGACACCAGGGCCACCGAGTACTCGGCGTCGTACAGCGCGGTGCGGATGTTGTCGGACATCCCGCCGTCCACGCTGACGTAGGTGCGCAGGCCCTCCAGCGGCTTGACCGTGCCGACCTCGTACAGGGTGAACGCGGTCGGGCCGACGATCGCCCGGCCCGGCTCCACGCTCAGCCGGGGCGCGGCGAGGTTCGCGGCGGCGCACTCGCGGCGCACGATCTCGGCCAGCGCGACGGCGATCTCGGCCGGCTCGCGCGGGTCGTCGTCGCTGGTGTAGGCGATGCCCAGGCCGCCGCCGAGGTCGATCTCGGGCAGCTCGACGCCGTGCTCGTCGCGGATCGACGCCAGCAGGCCGACCACCCGGCGGGCGGCCACCTCGAAGCCGGCGGTGTCGAAGATCTGCGAGCCGATGTGCGAGTGGATGCCGCGCAGTTCCAGGCTCGCGCCGTGCGCCAGCACCCGGCGGACCGCCTCGGCGGCCGCTCCCCCGGTCAGCGAGAGGCCGAACTTCTGGTCCTCGTGCGCGGTGGCGATGAACTCGTGGGTGTGCGCCTCGACGCCGACGGTGATCCGGATCAGCACCGGCTGGCGCACGCCCTGGTGGCCGGCGATCGCCGCCAGCCGCTCGATCTCCTCGTAGGAGTCGACCACGACGCGTCCGACCCCGGACTTCACCGCGTGCTCCAGCTCGTCCACCGACTTGTTGTTGCCGTGCAGCGCGATCCGCTCCGGCGGCATCCCGGCGGCCAGCGCCACGGCCAGCTCGCCCGGGCTGCACACGTCGAGGTCGAGGCCCTCCTCGTGCAGCCAGCGCACGACCGCCTTGGACAGGAAGGCCTTGCCCGCGTAGAAGACGTCGGCGCCGGTGCCGAAGGCCTCGCGCCAGGCGCGCGCCCGGGCCCGGAAGTCGGCCTCGTCCATGACGTACGCCGGGGTGCCGAACTCGGCGGCCAGACGCTTCACGTCGACCCCGCCGACCGTGACCACGCCCTCGGCGTCACGGGCGACGGTCCGGGACCAGACCTTGGGGTCGAGCGCGTTCAGGTCGCTCGGCGGCGCCTGGTAGTGGCCCTCGGGCAGGACGTCGCCGTGCCGGGGGCCTGCGGGGTGTGCGGAGCGAGACATGTTCGTTGTTCCCTCGACCTATGGCGAGGGGCGGCGACGGTCCCCGTTGACCGTCCGCCGCCCCCGCTGTGCACATGGGGGTGGTGCCTACATCCGCTCGGGCGCCGAGACGCCCAGCAGCGTCAGACCGTTCGCGATCACCGTGCGTGTCGCGTCGGCGAGCCAGAGCCGGGCGTGTGTGAGGTCGGTGACCTCCTCGTCGCCCCGCGGCAGGATGCGGCAGTTGTCGTAGAAGCGGTGGTACTTGGCCGCGAGGTCCTCCAGGTACGTCGCGACGCGGTGCGGCTCGCGCAGTTCGCCGGCCGAGGCCAGCACGCGCGGGAACTCACCGAGGTGGCCGAGCAGGTCGGACTCCCACTCGGTGGCCAGCAGCTCCGGTTTGAAGTCCTCGGCCGCGCCGCGCGAGATGCCCTGCTCGTCGGCGTTGCGCTGGACCGCGCACATCCGGGAGTGGGCGTACTGGACGTAGTACACCCGGTTCTCGTTGGTCTGGCTGGTCAGGATGTTGATGTCGAGCGTGATGGTGGAGTCGGTGGAGGAGCGCGCCAGGGTGTAGCGGGCCGCGTCCACGCCGATCCACTCGACGACGTCGTCGATCGTGATGATGTTGCCGGCCCGCTTGGACATGCGGACCTCTTCGCCGTCGCGAAGCATCTTCACGAACTGGCCGATCCTCACCTCGATGTTGTGGTTCATGTCGTCGCCCGCGCAGGCCGCGATGGCCTTGAGGCGGTTGACGTAGCCGTGGTGGTCGGCGCCCAGCATGTAGAGCGCGACCTCGGTGCCGCGGTCCCGCTTGGACAGGTAGTACGCGGCGTCGGCCGCGAAGTAGGTGGTGTCGCCGTCGGCCTTGACCAGGACGCGGTCCTTGTCGTCGCCGAAGTCGGTGGTGCGCAGCCAGACGGCGCCGTCCTGCTCGAAGACGTGGCCCTGCTCGCGCAGCCGGTCGATGGCCGTGCCGACGGCGCCGGAGTCGTGCAGCGACTTCTCCGAGAACCAGACGTCGAAGTGGGTGCCGAACTCGTCCATCGAGCGCTTGATCTCGGCGACCATGAGCGCGAGGCCCTCGGCGCGGAAGAGCTGGAGCTGCTCGTCCTCGGACTTCTCCAGCAGGCCCGGGACGGCCTCGGTGATCGTCTTGGCGATGTCGACGATGTACTCGCCGACGTAGCCGCCCTCCGGCACCTCGCGGCCGTTCGCGGCGGCCTGCAGCGAGGCGGCGAACTTGCCGATCTGCACGCCGGCGTCGTTGAGGTAGTACTCGGTGGTGACGTCGGCGCCACAGGCCCGCAGGACGCGCGCCAGCGAGTCGCCGACGGCCGCCCAGCGCACGCCGCCGATGTGGATCGGGCCGGTCGGGTTGGCGGAGACGAACTCCAGGTTGATGTTCAGGCCGGCGAGGTCCTGGTTGCGGCCGTAGGCCTCGCCCGCCTCGACGATGGTGCGCGCCAGCGCGCCGGCGGTGGCGGTGTCCAGGGTGATGTTCAGGAAGCCCGGGCCGGCGATGTCGACCTTGGCGACGCCGGTGATCCCTCGCAGGCGGTCGGCCAGCACCTCGGCAACGGCTCGCGGCGGCCGGCCGGCCGACTTCGCGAGCTGGAGGGCCACGTTGGTCGCGTAGTCGCCGTGGTCCCTGTTCTTGGGCCGCTCGACCGTCACGTGCTCGGGCACGGCGACGGCCAGCTCGCCCGCCTCGACGGCGGCGCTCACTGCGGCCTGGACTGCCTGGGAAAGCTCTGCGGGGGTCACGACGCCAAGCGTAGGCGAGAGGGGGAGGGCGCCCGCCACCCGGTTTACCGGTTGAGACGTCCGGCCCCCGGCGCTCAGCCCCGATCGCCCCCGTCTGTTCGCTGAGGGCGAAACCCGCCGGAGGCCCCGTCCCGGTGGCCGAGCTCCACCAGCCGCCGCACCAGCGCCACCAGGTCCGCCGGGTCGAAGGGCTTGCCCAGGTAGCCGTCCACCCCGACCGACTCCCCCAGGTCCAGGTCGGCCGGTGTGCAGGCGCTCACGATCGCGATCGGCAGCAGTCGGGTCCCCGGCGCCGCCCGCAGCCGGGCCGCCGTCCGCAGGCCGTCCAGCCGCGGCATCATCACGTCCAGCGTCACCGCGTCGGGCTTCACCCGGCGGACCACCTCCAGGCACTCGGCACCGTCGGCGGCGGTCACCACCTCGAAGCCCTCGAGCTCCAGGTTGACCCTGATCAGCTGGCGGATCACCTCGCTGTCGTCCACCACGAGGACCCGCCCGGACACTCCCGACACCTCACCGAGGGTATCGGCGGCCCCGCCGCCCCGTCCGGTCTTTGCGGACTTCCACCGGCCCCGTCCGGCGGCCCCCGCGCAGAACCCGTGCACGGAGCGCGCCCCGGGCCTGGTAGTGTTCTCCACGTCGAAGCGAACGCGACGACAACATCGAGCAAGCCCCCGTAGCTCAGGGGATAGAGCACCGCCCTCCGGAGGCGGGTGCGTAGGTTCGAATCCTACCGGGGGCACTTCGCGAGAAGTGCTGAAGAGGCCCAGGCCAGTGGCGAGTTGCCACCGGACTGGGCCTTCGTCATGTTCCAGGCACCTCCGGGCGCGCCAACCCCGGCCCGGGGCGGCGGAGTTGCTCCGCCGCCCCGGGGCCTCAGTCGGCGACGGGGCTGGGCGCGGCAAAGGTCTCGGCGGGGCCGAAGTCGCTGAAGGCCAGGGTGATCGCGACCTTCGCCCCGTCGACGACCACCGTCTCGTCGACGTGGCGGGTGCGGCCCTGCGCGTCGATCCACTGGTCGAGGTCGAGGGAGGTGACGCCCGTCCTGGTCAGCGCGCGGTGGACCGATGGGGCGGCGTCGGCGAACTGCGCCACGTCGAGGTGGCCGGCGAGGTGGAAGGTCGGCACGCCGTCCCTGGTCTCCATGCCCTTGCGGGCGGACGGGCCCTGGGCCAGCAGCAGCTTGGCGTAGTCGCCGTAGTCGTAGTCCGAGACGTCGGTGGACCGCGGGGTCTTCAGCCAGGTGCCGGTGGCGTCGTGCCCCCGCAGGTACTCGGCGTCCGCGGTGGTGACGCCCTCCCGGAGGGTTCCGTCCCCCTCCTTGCCCTGCCAGCGGCCGGTGAACAGGGTGTCGAGGTTCTGCCGCGCCGTGAGGACGGCGGGCTCGACGTCGCCGTCGGGGGCGCGGGTCGCCTCCACGGTGACCGCGTACGGCTCCTTGCCCCGCTTCGCCACGGCCTCCGCCGGGTCGAAGGCGCCGCCGGCCCCGGCGGGCGCGTCGTCCCCCTGACAGCCGGTGAGCAGGGCGAGGACGGCGGCGGTCGTGGTGGCGGCGAGGACGGTGGTTCGGCGCACGGTGGAAGCCCCCCAAGGCAACACGGATGGTCGGTGCGCGCAGAGCCTCCCACAGCGGGGTCCACCCGTCGAAATGGGATTCCGGGCGACCCCCGGCGGTCAGGCCGAGGCGGCGGCGACGGCCTCGGCGTAGAGGGCCGCGACGGTGTGGTCGAAGTAGGCGCTGTAGGAGGTGTCGTCGGTGTCGCCGCCCTCCTGGTAGCCGCCGATGGCGCCGACGACATCGCCGGTGGTGGTGGAGATCCAGGGCCCGCCGCTGGTGCCGCCCGGGTAGCCGGGGCAGTCGACGACGCGCTGGAAGGCGCTCTGGCGGCCGGTGGTGCCGGTGCACAGCAGGGGGTGCTCGGCGGCGGCGGGGTAGCCGTAGAGGCGGACGTCGGTGCCGAACGGCTCGTCGGTGCCGAGCGTGTTGCCGCCGACCACGTCCTCGATCCGGCGGCCGGAGGCGTCGGCGGCGGTCTCCAGGACGGCGAAGTCCTCGTCCTGGTCGCCGTCGTGGGACCAGCCGGTGGTGGTGTGCACGGCGGTGACCCGCCAGGTGCCGTACGGGGCCCGGCCGTCGCGGTAGCCGGGGGCGAAGGTGACGCCGCTCGGGTCGCCGACGCAGTGGGCGGCGGTGAGCAGCAGGTTGCCGGTGGCGCTGTGCAGCACGCTGGCGGTGCAGAAGTGGTTGCCGGCGCTGACGGCGCCGGAGAACAGGGCTCCGACGGTGGCGGCCTCCGGGGTGGCCGGGGCGGTGCCGGTGGTGCCCGGCGGGTCGCTCGGGGTCGGGGTCGCGGTCGCGGTCGCGGTCGCGGTGGCGGTCGCGGTCGCGGTGGCGGCGGTCGCGGTCGGGGTGGCGGCCGTCGTGGCGGTGGGGGACGGAGCGGGGGTCGGGGACACGGTCGGGGACGCGGTCGGGGTGCCGGTCTCCACGGGGTCGGCCGGAACCGCCGGGGCCGCCGGGGCCGTTGCCGCCGTGGTCTCCGGGGAGGCCACGGCGGTGGCCCGGGGGGTCACGCTGTGGGTGCCGACCACCACGGCCGCCACGGTGAGCGCGGACAGGGTCGTGGTGACCAGGGTCGGGGCCAGGAGACGGTGTCGAGAGGTGCGGCGGCGGTGCTGGCCCATGGCCCGGTCGGCTCCTGCCCTGGTCGGCGGCGGTACGGGAACCGACTATGGCGCCCCGAGCTGGAAGCGCCGTGATGCGTCGCTGGGAACGGGATGAGAATTCAGCCGGTCGACGGCCCGCTCACCGGGCCCCGGCCGGCGCGTCCGCGGTGATGAAGGCCGGCGGGCACTTCGAGCCGGTCGACCCGGACGACGGCGTCGACGCCGGCCCCGCCCACCACCAGCAGGTCGAAGTCCCACTCGGACTCGGTCACGGCCGCGCCTCCTTGCTCCGGGATGTGGCGAGGAGTCAAGCAGGCGCCGCGGGCCGACGGCAAGGGGCTGCGGCAAACGTCATCGGGCGCGCTGTCGCTGGTGGGCCGGGGTCTGTGCCTGGGTCTGCGCCTGGGTCTGCGGCGCCCGGGCACCGGCTTCGGCCTCCGCCGCGCCGGCGGCGGCCTCGGCGGGCTCTGAAGTGCCGGCGGCGGCCTCGGCGGGCTCCGCGGTGCCGGTGGCCTCCCCCGGCGCCGGCCGGTGGTTGATCATCGCGAACGCGATCAGCGCAGCCAGCAGCAGGATGCCCATCGCCACCCAGGTGGCCACCACGTAGCCGTGCACGGCCCCCTCGGCCCGGACCGCGGGGTTCCCGGCGTCGGCGGCGCGGGCGGCCAGCCAGGTCGCGGTGGCGCTGGCCGCGATGGTGTTCAGCAGGGCCGTGCCGAAGGAACCGCCGACCTGCTGGGCCGAGTTGATCGTGGCCGAGGCGGCGCCCGCCTCGTTCGGCGCGACGCCGAGGGTGGCCAGGCTCATCGACGGCATGAAGACCAGGCCCATGCCGAAGCCGAGCAGCAGTTCGGCGGGCAGCACCATGCCGGCCCAGGGGCTGTCCACCCGCATCTGGGTCAGCCAGGCCATACCGGCGGCGGCCAGCAGCAGTCCGGGACCGATGAGGTTGCGGGACGGCACCCGGGTCATCAGCCGGGCCGCGAAGCCGGTCGAGCTGATGACGATGGCGGCGGTCATCGGCAGGAAGGAGACGCCGGACATCACCGGCGAGAAGTGCTTGATCACCTGGAGGTAGTAGGTCAGGAACAGGAACAGGCCGAACATCCCGATCATCGCCAGGCCGATCGAGAGGGCACCGCCGCCCCGGTTCCGGTCGGCGACGATGTGCAGCGGCAGCAGCGCGTGCGGCGTCCGCTTCTCGACCAGGACGAACACCACCAGCAGCAGCACGCCGAGCAGCAGCGAGCCCAGCACCAGCCCGTCGCCCCAGCCCCGGGTGACCGCCTCGGACATGCCGAACACGATGGCGAGCAGGCCGCCGCAGCCGAGCAGCGCGCCGGGCAGGTCGAGCCTGTTCCGGGTGCCCTTGCCGATGTGGTCGCGGGTCAGCACGGAGAACGCCGCGAAGGCGGTCACCACCGCGATCGGGGTGTTCACGAACAGGCACCAGCGCCAGTTCAGGTACTCGGTGAGCACGCCGCCGAGGAGCAGGCCGATCGCGGCGCCGCCGCCGGCGATCGCGCCGAAGATGCCGAAGGCGGTGCTCCGCTCCCTGGGGTCGGAGAAGGTCGTGGAGAGCAGCCCCAGCGCGGAGGGGGCGAGCAGCGCGCCGAAGGCGCCCTGCAGGGCGCGGGCGGCGAAGAGCATGGTGGGGCCGTTGGCGCCGCCGCCGATCGCGGAGGCGAGGGCGAAGCCGAGCAGGCCGACGATGAAGACGCGTTTGCGGCCGAAGAGGTCGCCGAGCCGGCCGCCGAGGAGCAGCAGTCCGCCGAAGGCCAGCGTGTAGGCGGTGATCACCCATTGCCGGTCGGCGTCGGAGATGCCGAGGTCCTTCTGGGCCGACGGGAGGGCGATGTTCACGATCGTGATGTCGAGGACGATCATCAGCTGGGCGATGGCGATGACCGCCAACGCCCACCAGCGGCGGGAGTCCGCCGTTCCATGACCGGTGGCAGCTTGGGCTTGGGCAGACACTGGGGGAGCCTTTCCGGAGGGTTGCGGAGAGGTCACGCAGTCGCCTTCCAGCCAAACGCGCCGGGCGGTGAATGGCAAGGAAAATATTGAACAAATCGGTCGAATCAGGACCAAAGAACCAGGGGGCGTAGGACCACTGCACGAGGCCCCCGGGACCGTCCCGGGGGCCTCGCCGCCTGCGGCCGCCGGCCGCTGCAGCGCCGACCGCTACAGCGCCGACAGCTCCGCGACCAGGTCGTCCAGGCCCAGCGAGCCCTGCGACAGCGCCGCCATGTGCCAGGCCTTGAGGTCGAACACCTCGCCGCGCGCCTCGTGCGCCGCCCGGGCCGCCGCCCGCCCGCGCAGCCAGGCCCGCTCGCCCAGCTTGTAGCCGATCGCCTGCCCGGGCAGGCCCAGGTAGCGGACCAGCTCGCTGTCCAGGAAGTCGGCGGACAGCCCGCAGTACAGGCCGAAGAACTCGCGCGCGGCCTCCGGCGAGACCGGCTCCCCCGCGCGGTACGGCGAGTCCGCCGGGAAGTCCAGGCCGGCGTGCATGCCGATGTCGACGATCACCCGCAGCGCCCGCATCATCTGCGCGTTGAGGTAGCCGAGGCGGTGGCCCGGGTCGGTGAGGTAGCCGAGCTCGTCCATCAGGCGCTCGGCGTACAGCGCCCAGCCCTCCACGTTGGCGCTCACCCCGCCGAGGCTGACCTGGTAGGTGGAGAGCCGGTCGGCGACGTAGTTCCACTGCGCGAGCTGCAGGTGGTGGCCGGGGACGCCCTCGTGGTACCAGGTCGAGACGAGGTCCCACTCGGGGAACCGCTCGCGGCCCAGGGTCGGCAGCCAGGTCCGGCCGGGGCGGCTGAAGTCCAGCGACGGGGCGGTGTAGTACGGCGCGGCGGCGCCGCCGGCCGGGGCGATCCGGGACTCGACCCGGGTGATCGGCTCGGCCAGGTCGAAGTGGGTGCCCTGGAGGTCGGCGATCGCGCCGTCCATCAGGCCCTGGAGGAACTCACGGGCGGCCTCGGCGCCGACCCGCGCGGGGCCGTCGCTCTCCAGCCACTTCATCGCCTCCATCGGCTCGGCGCCGGGCCGCACCTTCTCGGCCTCGGCGCGCATCTGGGCGAGCAGGTCGTGGAACTCCCGCCAGGCCCAGCCGTAGGCCTCGTCGAGGTCGAGGTCGGCGCCGGTCCAGTAGCGCACCCAGCGGCCGTAGCGCTCCCGGCCGACGGTGTCGGGGGCGTCGGCGGCGGCCGGCCCGTAGACGTCGCGCAGCCAGTCGCGCAGGGCGGCGAGCGCCTCGGCGGCGGCCACGGCGTGCCCGGCCAGCTCCTCGCGCTGCGCCTCGGGGGCCTCCCGGACCAGCTCGCCGAACCAGCCGCCCGGGACGTCCCCGACCAGCCACTCGCCCAGCTGGCCGGTCACCGTGGTGACCTGGCGGGGGCCGGAGAACAGTCCGCGCTCGATGCCCTCGGCGAGGGTGGCGCGGTATCCGGTGAGCGCCTGCGGCACCCGGGCGAGGCGGCGGCCGAGGATCCGCCACTGCTCCTCGGTGTCGGTGGGCATGAGGGTGAAGACATCACGGAGGTTGTGCACCGGGGAGCCCAGGTTGTGGACCGCCCGGTACCGCTCCCCCGCGTCGTGGACGGCGAGTTCGGCGGTGAGCCGCTCGCGCAGCAGGCGGGCGCAGCGGCGTTCGGCCTCGTCCCGGGGGGAGCCGGCCGCCTCGGCCGCGTCGAGCGCCGCCTCGGCCTCGTCGAGCCGGGTCAGGGCGGCGCGGCCGAGTTCCGCGATCGCCTCGGCGCCGGCCGGGGAGAGGTCGGGGAGGCGGTCGTCCTCCGGGTTCAGGCCCAGGTACACCGCGGTCAGCGGGTCGAGCTCGGCAAGGTCCCGTACATAGGTGTCGGCGACACGTCGGGGTGTGGTGCCGTCGGAGCTGATCAGTTCAACCATTCGGCCATCATGGCGCGGCCCGCGCCGTTTGCAAGCCCCCTCTCGATGGCATGGACCGGCCATTTTTCGCCCGGGGCGCCGGGGCCGGTCGCGCGGGCCGCCCGACCGGCGGCGCCGCAGCGCCCGGCCCGGGTCCCAGAGGGGCCGTCCGTGGGCGAAGGGGAAGAAGGCGAGCCCGATCAGCGCGGCGCTGAAGTGCCCGAGGTCCGTGAAGGTGTGCGAGACCACCAGCGGCACCAGGTAGAAGACCACCACCCCGCCGCCGTACAGCCACCGCCAGCCGCCGGCGAACCGGTAGGTGAGCACCGCCACCACCCCGGCCAGCGCGTAGGAGACGCCGACGTCCACCGTTTCGGCCATGCTCCGCTGCAGGGTGCCCCGGACGATCCCCCAGGCCACCACGCCCTCGCTCACCAGGGTCGCCAGCACGTGCGCCGTCGCGGCCACGACGAACCAGCGCGCGGTGCCCAGCCAGCGCTCGGCGTTGGCGTGGAACACGGTGAACAGCACGGCGTACAGCGGCCAGCTCGACGTCTCGGTCCACAACGCGCTGGCCACCAGGGCGTGCACCGGGCGCGAGCGAAGGTGCTCCAGATTGGTCGAGCGGGCGGCCAGGAACCAGTCCAGGGTGCGCTGGTCCATCCGCGCCACGACGAAGCTGGTGACCGCCAGCAGGAGCAGCCACAGGTACGTGCCGGGCGCCGAGCGGACCCACGCCAGGAGCGCGCGCGGCGCCCCGCGCAGCCGGCGCGCCCGGGGCGGCCGGTCCAGCGTCTGCGCCATCCGGCGGGCCTCCTCGGTGCGGCGGCGTGGTGCGTCCCATCCTCGGGCGGGGCCCGGCGGGACGCCTCCCGGAACGGGTCGTCCGACCGGGTGGCGCGGGCCCGGCCGGGCGGCCCGCACCGGCCCCGGACCAGCCTCGCACGGGCCTCGCACCGGCCTCGCACGGCCTCCGGACGAGCCCCGGACGGGCGCAAACGCCCGTTCGGAAGATCGGTGCAGACCCGGCTCCGTTCCGGCCCGGGGCCGTTACGCTGACCGCCATGGAAGCCAGCCCAGCGCCCGTCCCGCCCTCCCCCGACCCGGCGGCCCGGCCGCGGCGCGCCGGGTACCGGCGGCTGCCCGTGCAGCAGCGGCGCGAGCAGCTGATCGCGGTGGCGCTGGAGCTGTTCGCCCGCCGGCCGCCCGAGGAGGTCGGGCTGGACGACGTCGCGCAGGCCGCCGGGGCGTCCCGGCCACTGGTCTACCGGTACTTCGCGGGCGGCAAGCAGCAGCTGTACGAGGCCGCGCTGCGCAGCGCGGCCACGGAGCTCACCGACCGCTTCACGGTGCCGCCCGCCGGGACCCCGACCCAGCAGCTGTCCGCCGTGCTGGAGCGCTACTTCTCCTTCGTCGCCGAGCACGACGCCGGCTACTCGGCGCTGCTGCGCGGCGGATCGGTGGTGGAGACCGCCCGCACCTCGGCGATCGTGGACGACGTCCGGCGGGCGGCGCTGCGGCGGACGCTGCGCCACCTCGGGGTGCGCCAGGCCGGTCCGCGGCTGACGCTGCTGGTGCGCTCGTGGATCGCGGTGGTCGAGGGGGCCTCGCTGAGCTGGCTCGACGAGGGCCGGGCGCTGCCGGTGGACGAGCTGCGCGAGTGGCTGGTGGACCAGTTCGTGGCGATGGCCGCGGCGACGGCGCTGCACGACCCGCAGACCGCCGAGGTGCTGGCCGCGCTGCTGGCGCTGGAGGGTCCGAACGCGCCGCGGACGGCGCGGCTGCGGGCGGTGCTGGGAGCGTCCGGCGGGTAGCGCGGGTCCGGTCGCCACGGCCCCCGGCCCCCGCGCCGGGGGCCGGGACCGCGGCCCGCCCTACGCCTTGCCGAGGACCTGGCGCTGCCGGCCGAGGCCGTCGATCTCGATCTCGACGACGTCGCCGGGCACGAGGTAGGGCGTGCCCGGGCGGCCGAGGGTGACCCCGGCCGGGGTGCCGGTGATGATCACGTCGCCCGGCTCCAGCACCATGAAGTGGCTCGCGTAGCGGACCAGCTCCAGCACCGGGAAGACCATCCGCTCGGTGGAGCCGTCCTGGCGCTGCTCCCCGTTCACCCACAGCCGCAGCGCCAGCCGCTGCGGGTCCGCCACCTCGTCGGGGGTGACCAGCCAGGGCCCGAGCGGGGTGAAGGTCTCCGCCGACTTGCCCTTGTCCCACTGGCCGCCGCGCTCGAACTGGAAGGCGCGCTCGGTGACGTCGTTGGCGATGGTGTAGCCGGCGATCACGCCGGCCGCCGCCGCGTGGTCCTCCAGGTAGCGGGCGGTGCGGCCGATCACCACGGCCAGTTCGGCCTCGTAGTCGGTCTTCTCGCCGCCGCGCGGCACCAGCACCTCGTCGTACGGGCCGACCACCGTCGAACTCGGCTTGAGGAAGATCACCGGCTCGTCCGGGATCGCCGCGCCCGCCTCGGCCGCGTGGTCCCGGTAGTTGAGGCCGATGCCGACCACCTTGCCGGGCCGGGCCACCGGCGGGCCGACCCGCTGCCCGGCGAGGTCGGCCACCGGCAGCCGCCCGGCCGCCACCCGTCCGGCCAGCTCGGCCGGGCCGGAGCCGTCCAGCCCGGCGAGGAAGCCGCCGTCGATGTCCGCGGTCACCCCGGAGAGGTCGTACGCGGTGCCGTCCTGGGCCAGCGCGACCGGGCGCTCGGCGCCCGGCGGGCCGACACGGAGAAGCTTCATCCGATCCCCACCTCCTGATTCGTCGATCGCCGGGGCGGTGAGGGCCCGCGCCCGGCTGCTGCCTGCGAGGTATACCAACGGCCCGCCGCGGGGGCCAGGCCGGCCCGACCGGCGCAGTCCCCCGGGGCCGTCACGCCCCGGGCGAACAGGGGCGTGGGCGGCCGCCCGGCGGTACAGGATCCACGCATGGAGATCACCCGCATACGGCCCGAACTGACCGTCATCACCCTGGACTTCGGCACCGCCTACCTCTGGCGCGACGAGGACGGCGCGCTCACCCTCGTCGACACCGGCATCGCCGGGCAGGCCGACGCGATCGAGGAGGCGATCCGCGCCGTCGGCGCCGACCCGGCCGCGCTGCGCGGCATCGTGCTCACCCACCACCACGAGGACCACGCCGGCTCGGCCGCCGAACTCGCCCGGCGGCTGGGCGCCGGGGTGAGCGCCCACCGGCTGGAGGCCCCGGTGGTCCGCGGCGAGCAGGAGCCCCGGCCGTTCGCGCTGAGCCCCTTCGAGCAGGAGCTGTGGGACGCCCTGCCGACGCTGCCGCCCGCCCCGCCGTGCCGGGTGGACCGCGAGGTGGCGGACGGCGAGGTGCTCGACTTCGGCGGCGGCGCCGTGGTGGTGCACGTGCCCGGCCACACCGACGGGTCGATCGCCCTGCACCTGCCGGAGTCCGGCGTGCTGTTCACCGGCGACCTCGCGGCCAATGTCGGCCACCGGACCATGCCGGGCGTCTTCAACACCGATCCGGCGCTCGCCCTGGAGTCCTTCCGCCGGCTGGCCGCGCTGGAGGCCGACACCGTGCTGTTCGGGCACGGCGAGCCGATCGCCGAGGGCGGCTCAGCCGCCCTGCGTCGAGCCGTCGAGCAGCTCGGCGAGCACTAGCGGCCGGTCCGGCTCGGCCTCGGCGTCGGCGCTCTCCCGCTCCCAGCGCTCCAGGTCGCGCCCGACGTCCCCGCGGGCCCGGGGGTGGTCGTCCAGGACGGGCAGCAGCTCGCGCAGCAGCGCGACGGCCGCCCGCGGCCGGCCCGAGCGGGCCAGCCAGAGCGCCAGGTCGTGGCAGGTCCGCAGGGTCCGCGGGTCGGCCGGCCCGAAGGCCCGGGAGAACTGCGGGATCAGCGCGACCAGTTGCTCGACGGCCCGCTCGGGCGAGCCGGCCGCGCCGCGCCGCCAGGCGTCGTCGGCCTTGCGGCGCAGCGCGTCCGGGTCGGTGCCGACCTTGACGTCGCGCAGCCGGCGGCGGACCTCGGCGGCGTCGGCGGGCCGGTCCTCCGGCTTCTTGGCGAGCATCTGGAGCACCAGCCGGTCCAGCGCCGGGTCGGACGTGCCGGGGGCCGGCGGCTGCTCGTTGACGTGCTTGTACATCATCGAGACCGGCGTGAGGGCGCTGAACGGGCGGCGGCCGGTGCACAGTTGGTAGAGCAGCACGCCGAGCGCGTACAGGTCGGCCCGGCCGTCGATCGGGTCGCCGGACCAGCACTCGGGCGCCAGGTACGCCGGGGTGCCGATGACCACGCCGGTGGAGGTGAGCCCGCCGCCCTGCTGGGTGAGCAGGCGGGCGATGCCGAAGTCCAGCACCTTGGCCTCGCCGGTGTCGGCGATCATGATGTTCTCGGGCTTGATGTCCCGGTGCACCACACCGCTGCGGTGCGCGGAGTCCAGCGCCTTGCAGACCTGCCGCGCCCAGCGCAGGGCGACCGACAGCTCCGGCCGGACCCCGTCGCCCAGCAGCGCGGAGAGCGGCCGGCCCCGGACCAGCTCCATCACCAGGTAGTGGGTCGAGCGCGCGCCGTCCTGCACCCGCCCGTAGTCGTACAGGGTGACGATATGCGGATGGGACAGGCCGCCGACCGTCTTGGCCTCGCGGATGAACCGGCCGACCGACTCCTCGTCCCCCGCCTTCTCCTCGGAGAGCACCTTGAGCGCGACCGCCCGCCCGATGGTCTCGTCGTGGGCGGCCCAGACCACGCCGAACCCGCCCTGGCCGAGCTCCCGGTCCAGCCGGTAGCGGCCGCCCACGACATCGCCCGCCTTCATGCCTTCCCCCACAAGTCCGCCGGAACCGACCACCGTTCATCCTGACCGGGTCAGGGTAGCGGCGGGCAGGGGTGTTCGGGTGAACGGCCCCGGGCCCCGGCCGGAGCCTACGTCTTCGGCAGGCCGACCGGGTTGATCTCCGAGTTCGGCACGGCCTCGGCGTCCAGGCCCCAGCGCTTCAGCACCTGGCTGTACGTACCGTTCTTGATCACCTCGTCGATCGCCCCGTGCAGCGCCTTGACCAGGCCGTTGTCCTTCTTGGTGGTCGCCCCGATCTTGCCGAGCACGTCGGCGCCACCGCCCGAGTAGGTGCCGATCACCTCGGTCTCCCCGGTCTGCACGGCGTGGAAGGCGGCCATCGGGTTGGGGCCGACGTAGATGTCGATCCGGCCCGAGGAGAGCGCCAGGTAGTAGTCCGCCGAGTTCTGGAAGTACTTGATGTCGGCCGGCTTGAGGCCGTTGCGCACGTTCTCCTCGTTCCAGGCGACGAGCAGCTTCTCCTGGTTGGTGCCGGAGCTGACGGCGAGGGTCCGCCCGGCGATGTCCTTGGGGCCGGTGATCTTCCAGCCGCTGCCCTTCTTCGCCTCGAAGCCGAGGATGTCGAGGCGGTAGGTGGCGAAGTCGTACTTCTCCTTGCGGGCCTCGGTGACGGTGATGTTGGAGACGCCGACGTCGTACTTGCCGCTGTCCAGGCCGACGAAGATGTTCTCCCAGGAGACCGGGTTGAACTCGATGTCGAGGCCGAGCACATTGCCGATCAGCGAGGCGATGTCCGGATCGACGCCGATGACCGTCTTGTCGTCGTCGGCGTAGAAGTCCAGCGGCGGCGTGGTGCCCAGTGAGTCGGCCACGGTCAGTTTGCCGCGCTTTCTGATCTCCTCCGGCACCAGCGCCGCGAGGGCGTCCACCTTGGGCGTGGTCACCCGGTTCTGCTGGGCCGTCAGGTTCACCGTGGTGCCGTTCGGCGCGGTGCTCCCCTTGGCGGGGGCGAGGTCCGCCGCGGCGTCCGTGGAGCTGCCGCAGGCGGCCAGCGTCAGGGCGGCGGCGAGCGCGGCGGCGGCGGTCACGAGGGCGCGACGGGGTAGGGACATGACGGGGCTCCTGCCGGTGGGAGAGGGGGGTTCGTGCCGGTGCGGTGGTGCGGTGGTGGTGCGGTGGGTCAGAGGACCTTGGCCAGGAAGACCTTGGTCCGCTCGTGCTGCGGATCGTCGAGGACGGCCTGCGGCGGGCCCTGCTCGACCACGACGCCGCCGTCCATGAAGACCACGGTGTCGGCGACCTCGCGGGCGAAGCCGATCTCATGGGTGACCACGATCATCGTGGTGCCGCTCCGGGCGAGGTCCTTGACGACGTCCAGCACCTCGCCGACCAGCTCCGGGTCGAGCGCCGAGGTCGGCTCGTCGAACAGCAGCACCTTCGGGTCCAGCGCCAGCGCCCGGGCGATCGCCACCCGCTGCTGCTGGCCGCCGGAGAGCTGGCGGGGGTAGGCGTCCGCCTTCTCGGCCAGGCCCACCCGTTCGAGCAGTTCCAGCGCGCGGGCCCGGGCCTCGGCCTTCGGCCGGCCCAGGGCGCTGATCGGCGCCTCGGTGAGGTTCTCCAGCACGGTCAGGTGCGGGAAGAGGTTGAAGTTCTGGAAGACGAAGCCGATGCCGGTCCGCTGCCGCAGGACCTCGCGCTCCTTGAGCTCGTGCAGCCGGTCCCCGGACCGGCGGTAGCCGATCAGCTCGCCGTCGATCGCGACGAAGCCGCGGTCCACCTTCTCCAGGTGGTTGATCGAGCGCAGCAGGGTGGACTTGCCGGAGCCGGACGGCCCGAGCACCACCGTCACCGAGCCGGCCGGCACGTCGAGGTCGACGCCGCGCAGCACCGCGTTCGCACCGAAGCTCTTCCACAGGCCGCGCACCTGCACCATGGGCGGCGCCGGGGGCGGCCCGGTCTCCTCGGCGGCGGGGTCCTTGGCGAGGGTGGTCACGAGCGTCCTCCGGTGGTGGCGGCGGTGGCGGTGCGGGCGCGCAGGCCCCGGACGAGCGCCCGGACCCGCTGGAGCGGGGTGGGCGGCGGGGTGCGGTCGGCGCCGCGGGCGAAGTAGCGCTCGACGTAGTACTGGCCGATCGACAGCACGGTGGTGAGCAGCACGTACCAGACGGTGGCGACCATCAGCATCGGCACCACCCGGCCGGTGCGGCCGTACACCACCTGCACCTGGTAGAAGAGCTCGCCGATGGCCATCACGTAGACCACCGAGGTGCCCTTGAACAGCGAGATCACCTCGTTGGCGGCGGCCGGCAGGATGCCCCGCATGGCCTGCGGCAGGACGATCCGCCAGGCCTGCCGCCAGCGCGGCACGCCGAGCGCGGCGGCGGCCTCGCGCTGGCCGGGGTCGACGGCGATCACGCCGCCGCGGATGATCTCGGCGGCGAACGCGGCCTGGTGCAGCCCGAGGCCGAGCACCGCCGCGCCGAGCGCGCCCAGCACGCCGACCGTCTCGACGTCCCCGAAGGTCGGGCCGAACGGGATGCCGAAGCCGAACCGCTTGTAGAGGTAGGAGAGGTTGAACCAGAAGACCAGCTGGACGATCAGCGGGATCGAGCGGAACACCCAGACGTAGGCCCAGGCGACGGTCTGCAGGATCGCGCTGCGGGAGAGCCGCATCGCGGCCACCACGGCCCCGATCAGGAAGCCCAGCACGGTGCCGTAGAAGGTGAGTTCGACGGTCCGGCCGACCGCCCGCAGGATGGCGTCGGCGGTGAAGAACAGCCGGAAGGTCGCCCAGTCCCAGCCGGGGTTGGTGGCCAGGCCGTGGGCGAACTGGGCCAGCACGACGACGGTGGCGAGGCCGGCCGCCCAGCGCCACGGGTGCCGGGCGGGCACGGTGCGCAGCCCGGTCAGTTCGGCGAGGTCGAGCGGGGCGGCCGTACCGGGGGCGGCTCCGGGTCTGTCGCCGGGTTTCGCGAGGGGTTCGGTGGTGGCGGTGCTCATGGGGGACTCCTCCCAAAGGGCCCTGGACAGGGGGTCACGTGTGCTCGGGCGGGCTGATCAGGGATTCCTTGACGGCCGAGTCCGTCACCCCCCACTTCTTGAGGATCCGCTCGTACGTCCCGTCCTTGATCAGCTCGTTGACGGCCGCCTGGAACGCGGGGGTGAGCGGGGAGCCCTTCTTGAACGCGAAGCCGACGTCGAGACGGTGGAACTCGCCGAGGAACCGCGTGTTCGACGCCTCCTGGGAGGCCTGGTAGCGCAGGCCGTTGATGGTGGACATGAGGATGTCCACCCGGCCGTTCTGGAGGCTGGTCAGCGTGGCGCCGTTGTCGCTGAACGCCTTGACGTCGTAGGGCTTCTTGCCGGCGTCGGTGCAGACGTTCTTCTTCGCGTTGAGCGTGGTCTCGAAGGTGGTGCCGGCGCCGGTGCCGATGGTCAGGCCGCAGAGCTGGAGCAGGTCGGTGACCGGCTGGATCGCGGTGTTGTCCTTCTTGACCGCGAAGCCCTGGCCGTCGTCGATGTAGGTGACGAAGTCGATCGTCTTCAGCCGGGCCTCGGTGACCCCGAAGTTGCCGGTGCCGACGTCGTACTTGCCGCTGCCGAGCGCGGGCAGGATGGTCTCGAACGCCGCCTCCTCGCGCTGCACGGTCAGGCCGAGCACCTTGGCCACCGCGTCGGCGAAGTCGACGTCCAGGCCGGCGGCCTTCTTGGTGGCCTGGTCGGCGTAGAACGAGGAGGGCGGGGTGCCGATCGAGGAGCCGAACCTGACCGTGCCGGCGGCCCGGATGTCGGCGGGCAGCAGCGCGGCGGCGGTGTCCGACTTCTTCAGGCCGGAGACGAGGTCCTCGGCGGCGGCGGAGGCGGCCTGCTGCCCGGGGCCCTTGGCGGCCGCCGGCTTCGGGTCCGAGCCGCACGCGGCCAGCGCCAGGACCGGCAGCAGGGCGGTGGCCGCGAGCAGGCGGCGGCGGACGGTGGTGGTTCTCACGGTACGGGTGCCTTTCGGGGTGGGGCAGATCAGCGTGGGTCAGCGGAGGTGCTTCTCGAACGGCAGCGGGCCGATGGTCAGCGGATCGGCGGTGACGTCGAACAGCGGGGTGTAGCCGTTGGCCAGGTAGAGCCCCCGGGCCTCGGGCTGGCGCGGGCCGGTGGTGAGGAAGATCCGGCGGTAGCCGGCCGCGACGGCGGCCCGCTCCAGTTCGGCCAGCACCCGGGTGGCCAGGCCCCGGCGGCGGTGCGCCGAGTGCGTCCACATCCGCTTCACCTCGGCCGTCCCCGCGTCGTAGCGCTTGTACGCGCCGCCGGCCACCGGCTCGCCGTCCTCCAGCAGGAGCAGCAGGACGCCGTGCGGCTCGGCCCAGCTGTCCGCCGGGTAGCGGGTCATCTCCTCGTGCGCCTCGGGGCCGTAGCGGCGGACGTACTCCTCGGTGAGCTCGCGCACCAGCGGCTCGGCGAGCGGGTCGTCGATGCCCACCCGGCGGACCTCGACGCCGAGGCCCGGCGCACCGGGCGGGGCCGTCACGCCTGGGCCGCGATCAGCTGGTGCCGGTCGCGCTCGGCCTGCTCGGAGCGGGCGGCCTCGGCGGCCGCCGAGGCGGCGTCCCGCTTGGCGACCTCCTCCCGGACGATCGGGATCACGTACCGGCCGAAGTCGATGGCGTCGTCCACCAGGTGGTAGCCGCGCGCGGAGAGGATGTCCACGCCCAGGTCGTAGTAGTCGAGCAGCGCCTGGGCGACCGTCTCCGGGGTGCCGACCAGCGCGTTGGAGTTGCCCGACCCGCCGGTGGCGGCGGCGGTCGGCGTCCACAGCGCCCGGTCGTAGCGCTCACCCGCCTCGGCGATCTCCAGCAGGCGCTGCGACCCGGCGTTCTCCGGCGCGGCGCCGGCCGGACGGCCCCGGCGGATCAGCTCGCCGCCCTCCCGGCGGGCCCGGATCGCGTCCACCGTCCGGTGCGCCTTCTCCCAGGCCAGTTCCTCGGTGGGGGCGATGATCGGCCGGAACGCCACCTGGATCCGCGGCACGTCGCTGCGCCCGGCGGCCCGCGCCGCCTCCTTCACCCGCTCGATCTGCTCGGCGGTGCGGGCCAGCGGCTCGCCCCACAGGCCGTAGACGTCCGCCTCGGCGCCGCCGACCGCGTACGCCGCCGCCGAGGAGCCGCCGAAGGAGACGCCCGGGCGCGGCTGCTGCACGGGGAAGACGTCGGCGACGAAGTCGTTGAAGCGGTAGTGCGCGCCCTCGTGGTCGAAGGGCTCCCGGCTGGTCCAGGCCTTCTTGACGATCCCGATGTACTCCCGGGTCCGGGCGTACCGCTCGTCCTTGGTGAGGAAGTCGCCCTCGCGCTGCTGCTCGTGGTCGCTGCCGCCGGTGATGAAGTGGACGGTGAGCCGGCCCTCGCTGATCCGGTCCAGGGTGGCGAAGGTCTTGGCGGCGAAGGTCGGGTACGAGACGTTCGGGCGGTGGGCGAGCAGGATCTGCAGCGTGTCGAGGCGGGAGGCGAGGAACGCGGCGGCGGGCGCCGGGTCGGGGGCGCCGGAGCCGTAGGCGAACAGCACGCGGTCCCAGCCGTGCTCCTCGTGGGCGCGGGCCAGCCGCAGGGTGTAGTCGCGGTCGAACGCGGCGGTGGTGCGCGCGGTGGTCTCGGTACCGTCGGCGGTGGCGGCGATGCCGAGGAATTCGACGGGCATGGTGGCGGAACCTTTCGGGTCGTACGCAGTCCGGTGGGCTGCGGGTGGGCAGGCCGGAAAGTGCCCTGTGCGGCGAGGGCGACGGCGGGCACGTGACGGCCCGCGGACGGACGGGGAAAGCCGGAGCGCAACGCGGTGAGGAGGAGGAAGGGGGCGGCGGCAGCGCGCTGATGACGAACCGTCAGAGCTCGACGGCTCTCCCGGCCCGGAACGGGGCGCCGAGGGAGGTCCCCGCGAGGGAGGACGGGGCCGGGTGGACGGCCCGCTGCCGGGTCAGCCGCGACACGCCGCGGACCACACCCGACCGAAGTCGATGTGGTCGCGGGTGACCAGGGGCTGCTCGGCGTACATGGCCTCAAGTTGAGCAGCGAACCGCGCACGGCGTCAACCATCCTCCATTGCCGCCGTGTTGCGATCTCCTGTCGCCCCGCGACACGTTCCGGACCCCGCCCCGCGGCACCCGCCCCACCCTTGACACCGGCCGATCGCTCACGCGTACGATCACGGCCGGAGTGCAGTGCACCGCCGGGCCGTGTTGAGGGACGCGGGCCGGCCGCAACGGCCGTACGTGACGACGCCGTACCCCGCCCCGTGCGCCCGCGCGCATCTCCGCCCTCCCGCCTGGAGCCTTCGCATGGCCACCCCGGACGTCCTGCCCGCCCCCGCCCGCCCCCTCCCCGGGTCCGCCGCCCCGCCGCCGGCGACCGCCCCCGACCCCACGGCCGCCACCGCCCGGATCGTCCCGCGCCGCCGCCCCGGCCAGTGGGCCTCCGCCGCCGCCGCCCTGCTGCTGTTCGCGATGGTGGTCAACTCCCTGGCCCGCAACAAGGCGTTCCAGTGGGACGTGGTCGCCGACTGGTTCACCGCCGCCTCCGTCATGAACGGCCTCACCCTGACCCTGTGGCTGACCGCCGTCACCCTCGCCCTCGGCTTCCTGCTCGGCACCGTCCTCGCCACCATGCGGCTGTCCGCCAACCCGGTGCTGCGCACGCTCAGCTGGGTCTACATCTGGATCTTCCGCTCCACCCCGGCGCTGGTGCAGCTGCTGCTGTTCTTCAACATCGGCGCCCTCTACCCGACGCTCGGCCTCGGCATCCCGTTCGGCCCGGAGTTCCTCACCGTCCGCACCGTCAACCTGTTCGGCCCGACCCTGACCGCCGTGGTCGGCCTGACCCTGCTGGAGGCCGCGTACGCCGCCGAGGTGGTGCGCGGCGGCATCCTCTCCGTCGACCGCGGCCAGCTGGAGGCCGCCTCCGCGCTCGGCCTCGGCCGGTGGCGGGTGCTGCGGCGGATCGTCGTCCCGCAGGCGATGCGCTCGATCGTGCCGACCGCCGGGAACATGCTGATCAGCGCGCTCAAGGGGACCAGCATCATCAGCGTGCTGGCCGTCTCCGACCTGCTCTACTCGGTCCAGCTGGTCTACCTGCAGTCCTACCAGGTCATCCCGATGCTGATGGTCGCCACCATCTGGTACATCGTGATCACCACGGTGCTGTCCGTCGGGCAGTACTACGTCGAGCGGCACTACGCGAAGGGCGCCACCCGCGAAGGGCTGCCGCCCACCCCGCTGCAGAAGGCCCGCGCCGGGTACCGGCGGCTGCGCGCCGCCGCCTCCTCCGATTCCGCCGGCCTGCCCGGGGAGGCCGGCCGATGAGCGCCGCCCTGGTCATCGTCGGCGCCGGGCCGCGCGGCACCGGCGTCCTGGAGCGGATCGCCGCCAACGCGCCCGAACTGCTGCCCGCCGACCGGCCCCTGCACATCCACCTGGTCGACCCGCACCCCCCGGGCGGGGGCCGGGTCTGGCGCCACGAGCAGTCCCCGCTGCTGCGGATGAACTCGATGGCCGAGGACGTCACGATGTTCACCGACGAGCGCTCGACCATCGACGGGCCGGTCCGCCCCGGCCCCTCGCTCGCCGAATGGGCCGCGGACCCCCGGGCCTTCGCCCCCTACCGGGAGATCACCGACCCGGACGTCCGGGCCGAGCTGCGCACCCTCGCGCCCACCGACTTCCCCACCCGGCGGGCCCAGAGCGCCTACCTGGACTGGGTGTTCCGGCGCGCCGTCGCCGACCTGCCGCCGCACGTCACGGTCACCGTCCACCGGGACACCGCGCACCGCGTCGAGGGCCCGCCGGACGGCCCGCAGCGCGTCCACCTCACCGACCGGGTGCTCACCGCCGACCACGTCGTGCTCACCCTCGGCCACCTCGACTCCGCCCCCGACCCCCGGTACGCCGCCGACACCGCCTTCGCCGGCCGGCACGGCCGCCTCCACCTGCCGCCCGCCTACTCCGCCGACGCGGCCGCCGAACTCGACCGCATAGCCCCCGGCGAGCACACCGTGCTGCGCGGCTTCGGACTCGCCTTCGTCGACCTGGTCTCCCTGCTCACCGAGGGCCGCGGCGGGCGCTTCGAGCCGGACGGCGCGCACGGCCTGGTCTACCGCCCCTCCGGCCACGAGCCCGTCCTGCACGTCGGCTCCCGGCGCGGCGTCCCCTACCACTCCAAGACGGACTACCGCCTCCAGGGCCCGCGCGCACCGCTCCCCCGGTACTTCGACGCCGCCGCCGTCGACGCCCTGCTCGACCGGCCCGGCCCGCTCGAACTGCGGCGCGACGCCTGGCCGCTGATGGCCAAGGACATCGGCCTCGGCCACTACCACGAACTGTTCCACGCCCACCCCGAGCGCACCGCCCTGCCCTGGACGGAGTTCCTGGCCGGCCTCGACGCCCACCCCTGGGCGTCCCCGGAGCTGCGCGCCCTGGTCGCGCGGGCCGTCCCCGACCCGGCCGACCGGCTCGATCTGGAACGCCTCGACTTCCCGCTCGCCGGCCTCGAACTCGGCTCCGCCGAGGAGCTCCAGCACCACCTGCGCCGCTACATCACCGAGGACGCCGACCGCCGCGCCGACCCCGCCCACAGCGCCGACCTCGGCGCCTTCCTCGCCCTGCTCTCGCTCTTCGGCCAGCTGCCCCGGCTGCTCGGCTCCGGCCGGCTCACCGCCCGCTCGGTGGGCGAGGAGGTCGACGAGTGGTTCTTCGGCTACTTCAGCTACCTCGCCTCCGGCCCGCCCGGCTTCAGGCTGCGCCAGCTGCTCGCGCTCTCCGAGGCCGGGGTGGTCCGCTTCCTCGGCGCGGGCGTCCGGGTCGACCGGGACGAGGCCACCGGCACCTGGCGGGCCTCCGGCGCCACCGTGCCCGGCCACACCGTCACCGCCACCGCGCTGGTCGAGGCGTACCTGCCCAAGCACGCGCTGGCCCGCACCCGCGACCCGCTGCTGGCCGAGCTGCACCGCGCCGGACGGATCACCGAGGAGGTCGTCACCGACTCCGAGTACACCCACCGCTCGGGCCTGCTCACCATCCGCCCCGGGGACAGCCGCGTCCTCGACCCGGCCCTCGACCCCGCCCTCGACGGCGGCGCGCACCCGCGCCGAACCGCGCTCGGCCCGCACACCAGCCTGCGCGCGGCCGCCGCCTTCTCCCGCCCGCGCACCGACTCGCCCGGCTTCCGCCAGAACGACGCCGCCGCCCGGGCCCTGCTGTGCGCGCTCGCCCGCGCGTCCTCCGCGGTTCCCGTCTAGGGCGCGGCTCCTGGATCCTTGCCGCCGCGCCGCGTCACGGCCCGTAGATCTCCTCGACCAGGTCCTCGGCCGTGACGTGGTCCGGCGCGGAGAGGATCCAGGTGCCGACCTCCTTGATCCCGGTGCCGCGCTCCAGCGCGCTCAGGCAGGCGTTGGCCTCCTGCTCCGAGCCGAAGTCCCAGGCCAGCAGGCGGCGGATCAGGGCCAGCGCCTCCCCCGGGTGCATCCGCGGCCGCCGGCCGGACCGCGCCCGCCCGGCCGGGGCCGCCGCCAGCCGGTGCTGGTAGCCGGCGAGGTCCTGCCAGGCCTGGACGGTCGCCGGGTGGTGCTCCCCGAGCGCCCGGGCGAGGTCCGGCAGCAGGGCGCGCAGCTGGAGCACCGCGCCCGCCAGGTCGCCCCGGTTGGCCGTGTACACCGCCAGGTCGTGCCGCGCCTTGAGCACCCGGGGGTCGTGGCCGCCCCAGGCGGTGTGCAGGTCCGGCAGCAGCTGGACGAGCCTGCGCAGCGCGCTGACCGTCTCGCCGCTCTCGCCGATGCACCACACCAGGTGGTACCGGGCGGCGAGGGTGTCCGGGTCGGTCCGGCCGAGGACGAGCCGCATGTCCTCGGACACGGTGGAGAGCAGCCGGATCGCGCCGTCGAGGTCGCCGGCCCGGCTCAGGAACCAGGTGAAGTCGCGCCAGGCGTTGAGGGTTTCGCGGTCGGTGGCGCCGAGTGCGGCCACGGCCTCCTGGGCCACCGCCTGGAGCTGGATGGCGGACTCGCCGGGCGTCGCCGCCCGGAAGGCGGCGGCCCGGCGCTCGCGCAGGGTGGCCCGGACGGCCTCCTGCGGCGAGGACGGCGCGGGCGGGGACGGCGCGGGCGGCGGGGCCGTCACCGGCGGGGTGGTGAGCGGCGGCAGCACGGGCCCGACCGGCCCGACCGGCCCGAACGACCCAGTGGTCGGCGGCGGCGCCGACGGCATCGGCGGCACGGCGGGCCCCGCCGTCCGCCCCGCTGTCCGCCCCGCCCTGTGCCCCTCCTCCAGCTCCGCCAGCCGCCGCTCCACCGTCCGGGCGTCCGCCGGGCGCCCGTCCGGGTCCTTCGCCAGCAGCTCCGCGACCAGCCCCGCCAGCTCCGCCGGCAGCCCGAACGGCGCCGGATCCAGCGCCGGCGGCGGCTCGTTCAGATGCTGGTACATCAGCACCGGCGTCGAGTCCCCGGCGAACGGCCGCGCCCCGGTGCAGAGTTCGACCAGCACGCAGCCGAACGCGTAGAGGTCCGCCCGGCCGTCCACCCGGCCCCCGGTCCAGCGCTCCGGCGCCATGTACGCCGGGCTGCCGATGACCGTCCCGGTGGTGGTCAGCCCGCCCGCCCCGATGTCGAGCTGCGCGATGCCGAAGTCCAGCACCTTCGCCACCCCGGCCTCGGTGACCATGATGTTCTCGGGCTTGATGTCCCGGTGCACCATCCCCGCGTCGTGCGCGGCGGCCAGCGCGGAGCAGATCTGCCGCCCCCACCGCAGGCTCCGCTCCGGGTCCGCCGGGCCGTCCCGGAGCACGGCGGTCAGGGTGCGGCCGGTGAGCAACTCCATCACCAGGTACGTCACCTGCCGGCCGCCCAGCTCGCCCTCGCCGAGGTCGTGCACGGTGACGATGTGCGGGTGGGAAAGGTTCCCGGCCGCACAGGCCTCCCGGACGAACCGCAGCGCCGCCTTCTGCTGGTCCTCGCCATGGTGGTTGATGACCTTGACCGCCACCGGCCGCCGCATCCGGGTGTCGAAGGCCCGCCACACCACGCCGAACCCGCCCTGGCCCAGTCGCTCGACCAGCTGGTACCGCCCGTCGAGCACGTCGCCGACCATCACCCGCCCACCCCCGGCCCCATCGAAGCATCTGAACTCTATCCGCGCCCCCGCCCCGGCCGCCCTCCCCCTTTTCTCCCCTGCCGCCCCCGACCCCCCGAATGCGAGGATGAGGTCAGGCGCCGCGACGAGGCGGCGGCCCCCCGCACAGCCGAGGAGCGCAGTCATGGCCAAGCAGGCCCCGCAGAGCGACCCGGCGCAGGACGCCCCCCGGGTCTCCTCGCCCCAGCACGCGGCCGCCGGGCTGCCCGCCGTCGGCCACAGCCTGCGGATGGCCACCGAGCAGATGGGCGCCCGCCGCACCCTGAGCACCCTGCTCAAGGTCAACCAGCCCGACGGCTTCGACTGCCCCGGCTGCGCCTGGCCGGAGCCCGGGAAGACGCACACCGCCGAGTTCTGCGAGAACGGCGCCAAGGCCGTCGCCGAGGAGGCCACCGAGCGCCGGATCCGCGCCGAGTTCTTCGCCGCCCACCCGGTCGCCGAGCTGGCCGAGCGCTCCGGCTACTGGCTCGGCCAGCAGGGCCGGCTCACCCAGCCGATGTTCCTCGACGAGGGCGCCACCCACTACACCCCCGTCTCCTGGGACGACGCCTTCGCGCTGATCGCCGAGGAGCTGCGCGCCCTGGACACCCCGGACGGCGCCGCGTTCTACACCTCGGGCCGGACCAGCAACGAGGCCGCGTTCGCCTACCAGCTGTTCGCCCGCCGGCTCGGCACCAACAACCTGCCGGACTGCTCCAACATGTGCCACGAGTCCTCCGGCTCCGCGCTCACCGAGACGCTCGGCGTCGGCAAGGGCAGCGTCAGCCTCAAGGACCTCTACCAGGCCGATCTGATCATCGTCGCGGGCCAGAACCCGGGCACCAACCACCCCCGGATGCTCTCCGCCCTGGAGCGGGCCAAGCGCGCCGGCGCGACCATCGTCAGCGTCAACCCGCTGCCCGAGGCCGGACTGGAGCGCTTCAAGAACCCGCAGCAGGCGCGCGGCCTGGTCGGCCACGGCACCAAGCTGACCGACCTCTTCCTGCAGATCCGGCTCGGCGGCGACCTCGCCCTGTTCCGTGCCGTCAACCAGCTGCTGCTGGAGAAGGACGCCGTCGACCACGCCTTCGTCGACGAGCACTGCCACGGCTTCGCGGAGTTCGCCGCCGAGGCCGGGTCGACCTCCCGCGAGGAGGTGCTCGCCGCCACCGGGCTGCCGTGGTCCCAGATCGAGGAGCTGGCCCGGCTCGTCCTCGCCTCCGAGAAGGTCATCGTCTGCTGGGCGATGGGCCTCACCCAGCACAAGCACGCCGTGCCGACCATCCGCGAGGTCGTGAACTTCCTGCTGCTGCGCGGCAACGTCGGCCGCCCGGGCGCGGGCGTCTGCCCGGTGCGCGGGCACAGCAACGTCCAGGGCGACCGGACGATGGGCATCTTCGAACGCCCCTCCACCGCCTTCCTGGACGCCCTCGGCCGCGAGTTCTCCTTCGAACCGCCGCGCGAGCACGGCCTGGACTCCGTCGACTCCATCCGCGCGATGCGCGACGGCCGGATCGGCGTCTTCTTCGCGATGGGCGGCAACTTCGTCGCCGCCACCCCGGACACCGACGTCACCGAGGCCGCGATGCGCCGCTGCCGGCTCACCGTGCACGTCTCCACCAAGCTCAACCGCTCGCACGTGATCACCGGCTCCCGCGCCCTGATCCTCCCCACCCTCGGCCGCACCGACCGGGACGTCACCGCGCGCGGCGCCCAGTTCGTCACCGTCGAGGACTCGATGGGCCAGGTCCACTCCTCGCGCGGCGGCCTGCGCCCGCCGGCCCCGGGCCTGCTCTCCGAGACCGCCATCGTCTGCCGCCTCGCCCGCGCCGTCCTCGGGCCGCAGGACACCGTGCCGTGGGAGGACTTCGCCGCCGACTACGACACCCTGCGCGACCGGATCGCCCGGGTCGTCCCCGGCTTCGAGGACTACAACGACAAGGTCCGCCGCCCCGGCGGCTTCACCCTCCCGCACGGCCCGCGCGACACCCGCACCTTCCCCACCACCACCGGCAAGGCCAACTTCACGGTCAACCCGCTCACGGCGCCGGAGGTGCCGCAGGGCCGTCTCCTGCTCCAGACCCTCCGTTCCCACGACCAGTACAACACCACCATCTACGGCCTCGACGACCGCTACCGGGGCATCCAGGGCGGGCGCCGCGTCGTCCTGGTCAACCCGGCGGACGCCGCCTCCCTTTCCCTCGCCGACGGCCAGTACGTCGACCTGGTCAGCGAGTGGAAGGACGGCGTCGAGCGCCGCGCCCCGCACTTCCGCGTCGTCCACTACCCCGTGGCCCGCGGCGGCGCCGCCGCCTACTACCCCGAGACCAACGTCCTGGTCCCGCTGGACTCCACGGCCGACATCAGCAACACGCCCACCTCCAAGGCCGTCGTCATCCGCTTCGAGCCCGACAGCGGCGCCGATGCCTGAGCCGACAGCTGTCCCGACACCCGACCCGACGGTCCTCCACCCGATGCCGGAGCAGCCCCGCGTGGTGCTGCTCCGGCCGCTGGTGACGTCCCCGCTCATCGAGGTCGGGGAGTTCACCTACTACGACGACCCGGACGACGCCACCGCGTTCGAGACCCGCAACGTGCTGTACCACTACGGGCCGGAGCGACTGGTCATCGGCAAGTACTGCGCCCTGGGCACCGGCGTGCGGTTCATCATGAACGGCGCCAACCACCGCGTGGACGGCCCGTCGACCTTCCCGTTCCCCATCATGGGCGGCTCCTGGGCCGGCCACTTCGACCTCCTCACCGACCTGCCGAACCGGGGCGACACGGTGGTCGGCCACGACGTCTGGTTCGGCAACGGCGTGACGGTCATGCCGGGCGTCCGCATCGGCCACGGCGCCATCATCGCCACCGGCGCCGTGGTCACCACCGACATCCCGCCCTACGCCATCGCCGGCGGCAACCCCGCCCGCATCATCCGCCACCGCTACGACAAGGACGACGTCGCCCGCCTCCTCACCGTCGCCTGGTGGAACTGGCCCACCGACCACATCACCGCACACGTGCGCACGATCATGTCCGGCACCGTCGGGGACCTGGAGGCCGCCGCCCCGGAGTAGGAAGTCGGCCCGGCCGACTTCCTACTCCGGCACGTCACCGCCGTCCAAGCGGGCAGGGCGGGGGTGCCTCCGAGGTGGGGTTGTGGGTGCGGGGGCAGGAGACGGTGGCGACGGAGCGGAGTTGCCGGGCGGGGGTCCAGTACGTCCACACCACGTCGTGGGGATAGGTGGAGAGGGAGTTCCGGGCGTGGTCGAGCCGGAGCGCCGGAGAGAGGTCGGTATCCAGGGCGGGGGCATCGGCGAGCCGCTTGCCGAGCCAGTCCAAGGCGCTTGCCGGGTCGTCGGTGGTGAGTCCGATCCGTTCTGCCGGCTTGGCGAGCCAGTGCATGACCTCCAGGGGCGGAACCGGGCTGCTCCAGACCGGCCGCCTGCCGTTCTGGAGCTCGGGCGGTCGTCGGTCGCCGTCTTCGGGCCGCTTGCTGCCTGCCCAGGCGTAGCAGTGCCAGTGGAGTGCGGGCCTGTGCCAGTGATCCATGCGCGTCTACCCTTGGTGGATGGGTCGGCCCCGCCCCCAATTGGCGTGGGGACGGGGCCGGTTCGTGCCGGGTGTGTCAGACCGCCATGCCGAAGCGCGCCGGGTCGATACCCGCCGCCGCCAACTCGGCCGTGCTGAACCGCAGCTCGACACCCGGGCGCTTGGTGTCACCCATCACCCACAGCCCGCCCACGACGCCGGGCACCTCCCGCAGGGTCGCGCAGGTCTCGTGCTCCGACTGCGGGTTGCCCCCGCACGCCCGGTACGCGGTCACCCCGGCCGGAACCTCGATCTCGTACAGGTCGATGTGCTCGGACACTTCCACCTCCAGTGGATCGACGGGAGCCACAGCGGTTCCCGTCGAGCGGAACTCACCGTAGGGGCGGGGAGCACTCGCTACGAGGCGCTTTCCTGTTCCCTCAAGAAGTCGTCCCGGATGCCTTCGACCAGGCGACGCATGTCGTCATCGAAGAGGGCTCCGGCCGCGAATCCGTCGAACTTCCGAACATAGATCTCGACGTCCCGCGGATCGGTGACCGTCACCTCGGCATGGACGGTCTCGACCGTGACCATGCGGTCGTCCCGAATGACGAAGGAGTGGGCCGGCGCGTCGAACTGCGGTGTGGTGAGCGGCACGACCCGGATGTCCACGTGCGACATCCGGGAGGCGGAGACGATGCGGTCCAACTGCCCGGCCATCATCGCCGCCGGAACCAATCGCCATCTGAGGACGGGCTCGGTGATCACGAATCGCAGGTTCTTGGCGGCGTCGTAGAGGGTCGACTGCCTGGCCAGCCTCGCCGCGATCGCCCGTGACAGCTGGTCCTCCCCGAGGCCCTTCCGCCCGAACACCGCCCGCACGTATTCGGGTGTCTGCAGCAGTCCGGGGACGATGGAGGGCTGGAACACGCGAACCGTCCTGGTCGCGTCGTCCAGCGCTTTGATCTGCTGCTGCTTCCGATGGTGACCGAGGCCTCGGACCAGCCGCCATGCCGTCGCTTCCGTGGCCTCCGCACGGGCGGCAGCCATGTACTCGGCCTTGACCTCGTCCGATACCCCTATGGCGGTGAGGATGCGTTCGACGTCCACCACGGTGGGCGCCACCTTGCCGGTCTCGATCTTGCTCAGCTTGCTCGGAGACATGACGGCGCCACGGGCGACGGCCTTGGCCTCCTTGGCGGAAGCCTGCCGAAGTGCCCGCAGAGCCGTACCGAGTTGTGTTCTGTTCACTCGCCGTACTGAGCCCACCATTCCGCGAACGGCACGGAATGTGCCATCGCGGTGTCGCGGTACGCCTTGAACTCGGTCAGCCGTGCGGCGTCGGGGAAGTCAGCGCCGAGGTACTTGCCGTTGCTGTCGTAGTTCATCGCGGCGACGGTCTCGCCGTCGAAGAGCCAGAAGTCCGGTGCCTGCGGGACCGGGTTCTGCTGATCGGTGGTGTCGAGGATGAAGAACTCCTCGCCGACCGCCATGTTGCGGTGATAGCCCCAGGCAAGTTCGAACCGGAGGTAGTCGGTGAGCGGGCGCGAGAGGACGTGGACCCGGTACATGCGCTTACCCGAATGGGTGGCCTCGGCCACCGTCCCGACCCAGCCGGCGGTCCGGTACCCCTCAGGCTGCTCTTCCCCGGCGAGGAACGCATGGTAGGCGTCCACCCCTCCGGACTGGCTGTAGTCGTCCAGTGTCTCCAGCCGAAAGGCCTCCCGGTCGAACGCCGAGAACCAGTCCCCGAGGCGCCTAGATGAGGTTGTCACGGATGGCCTTTCGAATGAGTTCGACAGGGATCTCGACCAACGACTCGTGGGTAGGAATCCGAAGACTGTGCTCGGCGATCCGGCTGCCCTGCACCGCGAGAGTGCCACGATCCGTCAGGTACAGCGTCGGGCAGTCACCGTCGTCGCATGAACCTACAAGCCGCGTCAGCTTCATGGCCGTCTCCTCAGTGGCTTGGCGTCACGACCATGGTCCCGAACGCTCAAGGCTCCGGACAAGAGGCTGCCGTTTCTAATACTGGAAACCGTCTCGCTTCGAACAAGCAATCCCACTCTTCCCCAGCAGGATCGAAAGGCGATCAGGGCAACCAGGAAGTCGGCCCCGCCGACTTCCTGCTCCACGCCGGACGGCGGCCGGGGTCAGGCGTGGTGGTCGAGTTCGCCATCCTTGATGGCACGGAGGAGGTCGGCGAAGGCGGCGGGAACGGCACTGAGGATCGTGCCAGGCTCATCGGATTCGCGGAGTTCAACCGCCTCGATGCCTGCACGGACCTCGATGCACTCGTTGTTCGAGGCGCTGTAGCTGGACTTCTGCCACTCCGAGCTAGACATTCCCGGACTTCACTTCCTTCATGACGGATCGGATGAACTCGCGCGATTCGGCTTCCTCGAGAGCAGTCGAGTCGAGACGCGAGAAGATGACTCGATGCTTGGCCAAGTCGGCTTGCGAGTCGAAGAAGAGAGCACCTTGGGACACGTCCATCTCGATGGTGTCGAGTTCAGGGACCGGCCCTTCAGCAAAGGTCAGGTTCTCGCCGGAGCCCGGAAAGGTGTCGAGGGCGAACGGCACCACTCGCACGGAGATTCCCGGATGCTCGGAGTCGTCGATCAGGGCCCCGAGTTGCTCGACGAGCACCGCAGGACCACCGAACTGCATCCGCAGTGCGGCCTCGTGGATGAAGGTTCGCAAGGGCATGGAGCCGGAGCGGACAATCTCCTGGCGCCGAAGCCGGAAGGCTGTCCGAGCCTCCACCTCCTTCGCCGATAGCGGTGGAAACAATCGGGCGAAGACTGCGGCCGCATAGGCTCGGGTCTGGAGCAGGCCAGGCATGTATGCGGTGGTGCAGAAGGTCAGCTTCTCGGCGTGGGCCTCAAGCTCGGCAACTTCGAGGAAGTCGATCGTGAGGGCGCCTCGGTAGTCCTCCCACCATCCCTTTCCGCGCTCCGAAGCCATCGCCGCGAGCGCGTCGATCAGCGGTTCGTTGGCGCACCCGCACGCCGAGGCGACCATGCGCAGTCGCTCGGGGCTGACGCCGATCTTCGCCATCTCCATCTGCGTCATCTGGGCCGGGCTGATCCCGAGCTTCCGGGCGAGCTCACTGCCACCGAGGCCCGCCTGCTCTCGCATCCGCCGCAGCTCGCTTCCGAGGCGCCGTTGGCGGAGGGTCGGGTTGGAGCGAAGGGCCATGACGTCCTCTCTGACGGGGCTGAACCAGTCTGCCGCGCGGTCGGCAGGCTGGTCCAACTGCGAGTGGACTACACGGTAGGGGCGCCCCGAGGCCATCGCCGATGCCGAACTCGCCTTCCACGAGCTCTACATCAACGCCTGGCAGCACGCGGGCACCCCGTCCCCGGCGGTCCTGGTTTCCCTCCGGCCCGCCGTGCTCCGCGTCTCGGTCTGCGACGACTGCCCCGACCTGCCCGAGTCCCGTCTCGGCGAGGACCTCTACGCCGTCTCCGGGCGCGGACTCCACCTCGTCCGCGCCCTCACCCACCGCTTCGGCGCCACCCCCACCAAGACCGGCAAGATCACCTGGTTCGAGCTGGACGCCGCCGCGTGAACCGGCCTGTCCGCCCCCACGACACGTACCTGCGCACCTACACCGAGCCCGAGGTCACCACCCTCCTGCGCGAACTCCACGAACGCGGCAAGCCCTTCGGCATCCAATGGGGCTCCGCCCACGTCAACGGCGCCACCATCGACGGCCGCCTCCTCATCGCCTTCGGCGACACCTCCCTCGCCACCCTCCTCAACCTCCTCGAACTCCTCCGCGAAACGAGCCGACGGTGAACACCCTCTACATCGGCGCCATCGCCGTCCTCACCGCCCTCGCCATCGCCACCGTCATCACCGGCGTCATCACCACCCTCAAGATCAGCCCACCCCCACCCCCCATCACCCGCCACGGCCGCTGGGAACTCCGCACCCTCCCCGACGGCACCCCCGAATACACCTGGATCGCCCGCCAGGCCGGCCACTTCAGCCCCGAAACCAACCCCCACAACCGCCACCGCGCACCCCGATGACACCAACCCCGGAGCAGGAAGTCGGTCCCGTCGACTTCCCACTCCACGCCCAACGGACGGGAGCCGTGTTCCGGCGGCCACTTGCACCGAACAAGGGTCCGCCCGACAAACCCGCACAGCTTCCACCCCGCACCCCGGGAGTGGGAAGTCGACGAGACCGACTTCCCACTCCACTGCCCCTCGACCACGGTGGCGCGGGTCCTCGTTCGGGCGGCCCCCTTGCGAAGAACAAGGGGGCCGCCCGCCAAGCGCTCTCGCGGCTCCCACCGCGAGACCCGGGAGTAGGAAGTCGGCCTTGCCCACTTCCTACTCCCCCACCCCACCCACAGCGCGGGCGAAGGTGCCTAGAAGCAGGACGCGGCTGACCCGGCGCATGCCTCCAGAACGCGGTGGGCCTCGTGGCCGATCCAGGCGTCCGGGGCATTCGGGACGTACGTGTCCCGGTGGGCGGAAGCAGGCGCCGTCGGGTAGGGCCTGACCGGCCGGGCGCTGCTGTCCTCTGCCGCATGTGCGAGCGCCACGCCACTGCTGAGCGCACACAGCCCGACTACCGCTACCGCGACTGCTGCACGCTTGAGCACGATGTTCCTCCAAGGTCTCGACGAGAGTCCGTGCTCGCAGTGGACCACTCGCCGGTAGACGTTCCGTCAACGTCGGCGGGCCTGGGGCGGGCACACGGCAGCCCTCGGAGTAGGAAGTCGGCTCCGTCGACTTCCTACTCCGCCCGCGCTCTGGTGGAGGGGGTGGCCTTCGGCGGCGATCGCTCGGGTCGAGCGATCGCCGCCGAGGTCCTTGGCGTGGCGATGGTGGCGTAGGAAGTCGGCCCCGTCGACTTCCTGCTCCGACCCAGCCGATCCGCCCACGACGAGCGCAACATGTGGCCGCCGCCCCTCGCTCGGATCGAGCGAGGGGCGGAAGGAGCAGGTGTAGTGATCGATGGGGCGAGGTCCACGGGTGTGGAGTGAGAAGTCGGAACGGCCGACTTCTCACTCCGCACCGGGCATTCCGTAGCCACAACAGGCAGCGGCCAGGCGCAGCCGAAGCCGCCCCGGGCGAAGCCCGACAGGCAGCGGCCAGGCGGGGGGACGGCGCGGCCGGGCTTCGAGAGGGGTCTCGAAGCCCGGCCGATGCGGGTCAGTTCTGGGTGGGCGTGAGGGTGCCGGAGGCGGAGGCGGTGCCGGAGGCCTTGGCGGCGTTGGAGCCGGTGGCGGTGGGCGAGCCGGTGCCGGTGCCGGTCGCGGTGGGGGTGCCCGTCGGGGTCTCGGTGGGCGTGCCCGTGGGCGTGCCGGTCGGGGTCCCCGTCGGGGTGCCGGTGGGCGTGCCCGTGGGCGTGCCGGTCGGGGTCCCCGTCGGGGTGCCGGTGGGCGTGCCGGTCGGCGTACCCGTGGGCGTGCCCGTCGGGGTCCCGGTGGCGGACGGGTCCGGGGTGCCCGGGGTGGTGGGCGTGGACGGGCCAGTGCCCGGGGTGGGATCCGGGGTGCCGGGGGCCGCAGGGGTGACGGGCGGCGGGACCGGCGTGCCCGGGGGAACCGGGGGCTGGTTCAGCGGGCTGGACGCGATCGGGGTGACCGAGTCCCAGCCGGCCGGCAGGTCCGGGACCTTCCAGGCGCCGCCCGCCTCGTCGGCCGCGCCGTCCGGGTCGGGCCGGACGGCGCCGAGGATCGGGTTGGCCCCGATCGGCCCGACCTTGACGAACGAACCCGGCCGCGGCGCGTGCACCACGAGCCCGCCGCCGATGTACATCGCGACGTGCGTGGCGCCCTGGAAGTAGATGATCAGGTCGCCCGGCCGCAACTGGTTGAGCGGGACGTGCTGGAGCTGCGCCCACTGCTCCTGGCTGGTGCGCGGGATCGGCTTGCCGGCGTGCAGCCAGGCCTGCGAGGTGAGCCCGGAGCAGTCGAAGACGTCCGGCCCGGCACCGCCCCACACGTACGGCTTGCCCAGCTGGGCGAGCGCCCAGGCGACGGCGGCGCGGCCGGCCAGCGAGGGGGTGCGCTCGTCCTTGCCGAGCACGCCGGTGGCGAGGAAGGCGAGCTGGGCCTCGTCGGCCTTGGCCTTCTCCACCTGCTCCAGCTCGGCGCGCTGGGCGCCGGTGAGCGAGGAGACCAGCTGCTCGACGGCGGCGAGGTCGGCGGCGACCTTGGCCTTGGCCGCGTCCTGCTGGGTGACCAGGGTCTGCGAGGTGGCGAGCGCCTCCTCGTTCTGCTTCTGCAGCCCGCTCAGCGCGTCGCGGTCGGCGGTCAGCTTGGTGAGGAACTCGTTCTGCGAGCGGCTGGCGGCGGCGAGCAGCTCGGCGATGGTGACGGCCTCGTACGGGTCCTTGGAGAGCAGCAGCTCGGCGTAGGCGGACGCGGCGCCGTTGCGGTACTGCGCGGCGGCGAGCTGGGAGGCGATGTCGGTGCCGGCGTCGACCTGCTTCTGCTGGCGCTCCAGCTTGGACTTGAGCTCGGCGAGCGAGGCCTGCTGCACGGCGACCTTGTCGACGGCCGCGTTGTACTGCTCGGTGGCGGCCTCGGCGCCCTGGTAGAGCGTGTGCAGCTGGTCGAGCAGCGGGCCCAGGGTGGCCTTGGCCTCGGCGAGCGGGTCGCCGCCCGCGGCGTCGGCGACGGGCGCGGTGGGGGCCGCCGGAGCCGGGTCGGCCCAGGCCGCACCGGTGGCCAGCGGCAGCGACAGCGCGGCGGCCGCGAGGACGGCGCCGCAGCGCAGCGCGGCCCGGACCCAAGCCGGCCGTCTCCCACCGGGTGCGCCCGTCAGTCGTCCGTCCGTCAGCTCCGCGCGCCGTCCAGCCCCGCCCATGGGTCTCGTCCTCCCCGTCCGCCCACGTTCCGGGCTACCCGGACCTCCGGCTGATCCTGCCACGGGTTACTCGCCGGAAACAGACCGCGCCCGTACGGCCCGATGAATATTTCACCTCCCCTGTGAGGCAACTCTCAGCAAAAGGGGCGAAGCGGACGGATCTCCACTAATGTCCAGCTCAGCACGGCGGACGCCACCCTTCGGAAAGGTTCCGGCAACCTCTCCGACACCGTCGGAACCTCAATTCCGATGCCAGTTCACCTTCCGTTCACCAAGCGTCCCTACCGTCGCGCACGACACCAACATCAGTGCGACAACTACGACGATTGTTTGGGTATGGAACACATCTCGTTCCTGGTGGCCGTTGTGATCATCACGGCGCTCGCCTTCGACTTCACCAACGGGTTCCACGACACCGCCAACGCGATGGCCACCTCCATCGCGACGGGAGCCCTCCGGCCGAAGGTCGCGGTCACCATCGCGGCCCTGCTCAACTTCGCAGGCGCGTTCCTCTCCGTGAAGGTCGCCACCACCATCTCCGGCGGCATCGTCAACGAGAAGGCCGGCATCCACCCGGAGATCATCTTCGCCGCACTGGCCGGTGCCATCCTCTGGAACCTGCTGACCTGGCTGCGCGGGCTGCCGTCGAGCTCCTCGCACGCGCTCTACGGCGGTCTGATCGGCGCCACCGTGGTCGGCATCGGCGCCAACGGCGTCAACTTCGACACCGTGGTCAGCAAGATCCTCATCCCGGCGATCGCCTCCCCGCTGGTGGCCGGCCTGGCCTCCTGGGGCGCCACCAAGCTGGCCTTCGCGATCACCCGCAAGAGCGACGAGAAGACCGTCGGCAAGGGCTTCCGCACCGGCCAGATCTTCTCCTCCTCGCTGATCTCGCTGGCGCACGGCACCAACGACGCCCAGAAGACGATGGGCATCATCACCCTGACCCTGGTCTCGGTCGGCGCCCTGCCGAAGGGCGCGCTGCCCCCCACCTGGGTCATCATCTCGGCCGGTGCCGCGATCGCGCTCGGCACCTACATGGGCGGCTGGCGGATCATCCGCTCGATGGGCAGCGGTCTGGCGGACATCACCCCCCGTCAGGGCTTCGCCTCCGAGTCCGCCGCCGCGACGGTCATCCTGACCTCCTCCAGCATGGGCTTCGGCCTCTCCACCACCCAGGTCTGCTCGGGCGGCATCATGGGCGCCGGCCTCGGCGGCCCGAAGGCCGAGCTGCGCTGGGGCATGGTCCGCCGCATGGTCTACACCTGGGGCCTGACCCTGCCCGCCGCCGCCACCGTGGGCGGGCTCGCCGCCTACCTGGCCGAGCGGGGCAACTGGGGCGTCGCCCTGGTCGGCGCCGCCCTGGTGGCCGGCTCGGGTGCGATGTGGGTCATCTCCCGCCGCCAGCCGGTCGGCGCGGACAACGTCAACGGCGCCTCCGACGTCACCCCGGTGGAGGTCGCCCCGGCCGAGGTCGGCACGCCCGCCACCCCGAACCCCGCCTCGACCACGGTCGCGGCCTGACCGCCGCCGGCTGAGGAGCTCGAAACACCATGCACATCAAGTGGAACGCCCTGGCCCAGACCGCCGGTGTCAGCTTCGGCATCACCGTCGCCGTGGTCGCCGTCTTCGCCCTCGGCATCCTGGCCCTGTCCCGCCGCGAGGCCGCGCTCACCGCGCACCGCGAGGCGGCCGGCCCGAACGCCCCGGTGGCCGGCGGCCGGCTGGCCCTGGCCGGCGCCTACGCCTGCTTCGCCGTCTGCGGCGGGGTCGTCCTCTACGGGCTGAGCCTGATCGCCAACAAGTAGCCGACGGCACGCAGCAGCGACCGAACGCCCGAGGGCCGGGAGTGGAAGCACCACTCCCGGCCCTCCCGCATCGCCGCGCGACGAGCGTGGCCCGCCCCCCGGTGGGGGTACGCCGCGCGGCCTCCCGAACGAACAGCGCCGTGACGAAGGCCGGCGGCGCGAACGGCGGCGCGACAGCACGCCGGAGGGCCGGGAGCGGATCACCACTCCCGGCCCTCCGGCGTCGCGCCGCGGCGCGCTCAGTCCTGACCGGTGCGCAGCACGGTCTCGCGGATGAACAGCACGGTGACGAAGGCCAGCAGCGCGAACGGCGCCGCGACCAGGAAGACCACGCCGACGCCGTGCCCGTAGGCGTCGGTGATCAGCGGCACCAGCGGCGCCGGCAGCTTGTGCAGGTCCGGGATGCCGCCGCCGAGCGAACCGCCGCCCGCCGGGATGTGCGCGGCGGCCAGGTTCTCGGTGAGGTAGTGGCCGACCCGGTTGGTCATCAGCGCGCCGAGCGCCGAGACGCCCATCGCGCCGCCCATGGTGCGGAAGAAGGTGACCACCGAGCTGGCCGCGCCGAGCTCGTGGCGCGGGACGGTGTTCTGGACGGCGAGGACGAGGTTCTGCATGGTCAGGCCGAGGCCGACGCCGGTGACCGCCATGTAGACGGAGAGCAGGCCGTAGTGGGTGTCGGCCCGGGCGGTGCCGAGCAGGCCGAACCCGATGGCCAGCAGCAGCGTGCCGCTGACCAGGTAGGCCTTCCACTTGCCGTACTTGGTGATCATCTTGCCGGCGACGGTGGAGGAGACGGCCAGGCCGAGGATCATCGGCAGGGTCATCAGGCCGGCCACGGTCGGGGACTTGTCCCGGGCGAGCTGGAAGTACTGGCTGAGGAAGGTGGTCGCGCCGTACATCCCGATGCCGACCAGGACGCTGGCCAGCGCGGAGAGGGTGACCGTCCGGTGCTTGAACAGGTGCGGCGGGATGATCGGCTCGGCCGCGCGGCGCTCGACGACGACGGCGATCGCGCCGAGCAGCAGGCCGCCGCCGACCATGGCCGCGGTCTGCCAGGAGAGCCAGGCGTAGTTCTTGCCGGCCAGGGTGATCCAGATCATCAGCAGGCTGACCGCGCCGGTGATCACCAGTGCGCCCAGGTAGTCGATCTTCACCTTGCGCTTGACCACGGGCAGCTTCAGGGTGCGCTGCAGCACCAGGATCGCGGCCAGCGCGAACGGGATGCCGACGTAGAAGCACCAGCGCCAGCCGAGCCAGGGGGTGTCGACGATGACGCCGCCGATCAGCGGGCCGCCGATGGTGGCCAGCGCGAAGACGGCGCCGAAGTAGCCGCTGTACCGGCCGCGCTCGCGCGGCGGGACCATCGCGGCCAGGCAGATCTGGGCGAGGGCGGTGACACCGCCGGCGCCGATGCCCTGGAGGGCGCGGCAGGCGATCAGCTCGCCGGTGTTCTGGGAGAGGCCGGCCAGCGCGGAGGACGCGATGTAGATCACCAGGGCGATCTGCAGCAGCAGCTTCTTGCTGGCGAGGTCGGAGAGCTTGCCCCAGATCGGGGTGGAGGCGGTGAGGGTGAGCAGGGTCGCGGTGATCACCCAGGTGTAGGCGGACTGGCCGCCGTGCAGGTCGGTGAGGATCCGCGGCAGCGCATTGGAGACGACGGTCGACGAGAGCACGGCGACGAAGAGGCCGAGCAGGAGGCCGGAGAGCGCCTCCATCACCTGCCGGTGCGTCATCGGTTGGTCGGTCGTGTCGGCGGCTCCGGTCGCGGCAGGCGTGGCGGTGACGGTCATCAAGGTCCTTCGGAATAGTTGCCTGTGGCAACCATAAGGCTGGATGGTTGACTTGGGCAACATTCGTCAAGAACAAGTAAAGCCCGGGCCGAACCCGGCCCGGGCCCCGCGCGCACCGCTCAGCCGGCGGGTGCGGCCGCCTCGCCGACCACGTCGTTGAAGCGGTGCAGCAGCTCGGCGAAGCGGACCACGTCCTCCTGAGGCCAGCCGCCCATCAGCTCCCGCACCCGGCCCATCCGGGCGGCCTGCGCGACCAGGAAGCGCCGCCGGCCGTCCTCGGTGAGCGAGACCCGCGCCGAGCGGCGGTCCTGCGGGTCCGTCTCCCGGGCCAGCAGGCCCAGCTCCTCCAGCGCCCGGATCTGCCGGCTGATCGTCGCCTTGCCGACCGCGAAGTGCAGGCCGACGTCGGTCACCCGCACCGATCCGGCCTGCTCGATGTAGCTCAGCAGGCTGTACGCCATGCCCTCCAGCTGCGGGTGGACCCGTCGGGACAGCTCGGACATCCGCGCCCGGCCGCGCCGGAACAGCACCCCCACCTCGCGCTCCACCGCCAGGAGCGGGTCCTCGTCCTGGCCCTCACCCTGGCCCTCGTCCCGACCCTCGCCCGGGCCCTCGTTCGGCGTACTCACCGCGCCAGTATCCCGCAGCACACCCGGACCGCCCCCGGCGCGGCAGAAACCTCGGCGAAACTCGTTCATGCTATTAAGTACCCGGTTTCCCCCGATTCGCAAGGAGATGTGCATGACCGCCCCAGGCCAGCAGGGAGAAGAGTCCGCCGAGGCACCGGAGCACGCGCCCGAACCGGCACCGAAGAAGGGCTTCGCCGCCGAGTTGAAGGGCGCGGTCACCCCGCGTGCGGCGCTGCTGGTGATCGGCGTGCTGCTCCTCCAGTTGGGCTTCGTCACCTCGTACGTGGGCGCGCTGCACCAGCCGAAGCCGCACGAGCTGTCGATCGCGGTGGTCGCCCCGCCGCAGGTCGCCCCGAAGCTGGTGCAGGGCCTGGAATCGGTCCCGGACGAGGCCGTGAGGGCCTCCACCGCGCCGGACGCGGAGAGCGCCACCCAGCAGATCAAGGACCAGAAGATCTACGCCGCGCTGGTGGTGAACCCGACGTCCACCGAGGACGTGCTGATGGTCGCCAACGCGCGCGGGCCGTCCGCCGCCCGGGCCGCCGAGACCGTCGTCACCGGCCTGGAGAAGAGCCAGGGCCGCACGGTCGTGGTCCAGGACGTCGTGCCGCTCGCCACGGGCGACGCCAACGGGCTGTCCTCCTTCTACCTGGTGATCGGCTGGTGCGTCGGCGGCTACCTGGTCGCCTCGATCCTCGGCGTCAGCGCCGGCGCCAAGCCCGCCAACGCCAACCGGGCGCTGATCCGGCTCGGCACCCTGGCGCTGTACTCGGTCGCGGCCGGCATCGGCGGTGCGATCATCGTCCAGACCGCCCTGGACGCGCTGCCCGGCCCGTTCTGGGCGCTGTCCGCCGTCGGCGCGCTGGTGGTGTTCGCGGTCGGCGCGTTCACCATGGCGCTGCAGTGCCTGTTCGACATCATCGGCATCGGCATCGCGGTGCTGATCTTCGTGGTGCTCGGCAACCCGAGCGCGGGCGGAGTCTTCCCGCCGCCGTTGATGCCGCCGTTCTGGCGCGCGATCGGCGCCTGGTTCCCGAACGGCGCCGGCACCGACGCGACCCGCTCGATCGCCTACTTCGACAGCACCAACCTGACCCAGCCGCTGCTGGTCCTGCTGGTCTGGGCGCTGGTCGGCGTCGGCATCACCTTCGCCGCCGTCCTCCGTAGGCCCTCGCACCTGAGCCGCGAGCTGGTCACGGCCGAGGACGGGGCCTAAGGCTCCTCCAGCCGGCCCGGGTCGGCGAGCAGCGACCGGACCACGCCGACCGCGGCCCCCAGCAGGGGGCCGCGGCGGCCCAGCCGGGAGACCGTCAGCCGCTCGTCCGACCAGGGGCCGACGGTCACCCGGGCGGCCAGCTCGGCCCGCATCGCGGGCAGCAGCCAGGGCGCCAGCCGGGCGTAGCCGCCGCCCAGCACCACCTCGGCCGGGTCCAGCAGGTTGACCGCCCCGGCCACGGCGATGCCCAGCGCGGCGCCGGCGCCGAAGAGCGCCGCCCGCACCTCCTCGTCGCCAGCCTCGGCCCGCTCGGCGAGCAGCGCCACCCAGTCACCCCGCACGCCCTCCAGCCCGGCCGCGCGCAGCACCGCCGACTCCCCCGCGTACTGCTCCAGGCAGCCGTGCGCCCCGCACGCGCAGCGCGGCCCCTCCGGATGCACCGGGACGTGGCCCAGCTCGCCCGCGTAGCCGCGCGCCCCGCGCAGCAGCCGGCCGTCGACGACGATCGCCGAGCCGATCCCGGCCTCGGCGGAGACGTGCAGGAAGTGCTCCGCCCCGCCGCCCAGCCAGAGCTCGGCGAGACCGCCGAGGTTGGCCTCGTTGTCGGCCCGCACCGGGAGCTCGGCCAGGTGCCCGGCACCGGCGGCGCGCAGCGCGAGCCGCAGTTCGGCGGCGGTCCCGACATCCCGCCAGCCCAGGTTGGCGGCCCGCCGCAGCAGCGCGCCGTCGGCGCCGACCAGTCCGGGCACGGCCAGCGCCAGCCCGGCCGGGCGCAGGCCGGCCTCGGCGGCGGCCCGGCGCAGCAGTTCGGCGAGGTCGGCCATCACGGCGGCGGGCCGCCGGCCCCGGTTGCGGATCTCCTGGCGGCGCCAGGCGCGGACCTCGCCGCGCAGGTCGACCACGCAGGCGCCCAGGTGCTCGACCCCGATCTCGGCGCCGAGGCCGGCCGGGCCGTCCCGGTTGAGCCCGAGCGCGGTGCCGGGCCGGCCGACCTTGCCGCTGGGGGCGGCCGGGCCCTCCTCGACCACCAGTCCGGCCGCGATCAGCTCCTCGGCGAGCGAGGAGACGGCGGCCCTGGTCAGCCCGGTGTCGGTGGCCACCTCGGCGCGCGAGCGCGGGGTGCGGGCGATGACCCGCAGCACCAGGGCCAGATTGCTCCGGCGCATCCCCTGCTGGTTCGCCGGCCCGCCCGCCCGGAGGCCGTCCGGCTCACGCATCGCCCTCACCCGCTCCGGCTTCGGCCGACCGCATCCGCGGGCCCGGCCGCGGAGCCGCCCCGCCGGCCGTGCCGGCGGACTGCTCCACCCGGGTGAAGACCCAGCGCTGCATGGCCCAGAAGCGGAACAGCATCGCCACGAAGGTGCCCAGCACCATCCCGCTCAGGAAGTCGGCGAGTTCCTGGACGACCGGGCTGACCCATGGCTCGCGCAGGTCGAGCAGGTAGCGCGAGGCGATCAGCGGCAGCACGTTGACGGCGATGGCCGCGGAGCTCACCAGCAGGAACAGCAGTGGTTCGCGCCGCCGCCAGGAGGAGCGGAAGCTCCACCGCCGGTGGAGCAGGTAGGAGACGGCGGTGCCGACCGCCGTCGCCGCGGTGAGCGCCACCACCGGCTTGCGCTCCAGCACGGTGAGCCGCAGCGCGTAGTTGATCAGCAGCGTCAGGGCGAAGCAGCCGCTGCCGACCAGCAGGAACTTCACCAGCCGCCGGTGCCGGACCAGGAGGGGGCGCACCCCCTGCGGCACCCGGGCCAGGACGCGCTGGGTCAAGGACGGCACCTTCGCAGTCTGGCACGCACCCCGCGGCCCGTCCCGTCCGATGGAGCGCCGGACGGGACGGGCCGCGGGGCGCCGCCGTCAGGCCGCCGCCACCAGCACGCCGGCCGGCTCCAGGGCCAGCTCCAGCACCTCCCGGACGTCCGCGACCGGGTGGACGGCCAGCCGCTCCAGCACCTCGGCGGGGACGTCGTCCAGGTCGGCCTCGTTGCGCCGGGGGATGATCACCGTGGTGATCCCGGCCCGGTCGGCGGCGAGCAGCTTCTGCTTCAGTCCGCCGATCGGCAGCACCCGCCCGGTCAGCGACACCTCACCGGTCATCGCCACGTCGGTGCGCACCTTGCGCCCGGAGAGCAACGAGGCCAGCGCCGTGGTCATGGTGATGCCGGCGCTCGGGCCGTCCTTGGGGATGGCTCCGGCCGGGATGTGCAGGTGCACGCCGCGGTCGCGCAGCGAGGTGACCGGCAGCTCCAGCTCGGCGCCGCGCGAGCGCAGGTAGGAGAGCGCGATGTGCGCCGACTCCTTCATGACGTCGCCCAGCTGGCCGGTCAGGGTCAGTCCGGTGCCGCCGGTCTCGGCGTCGGCGAGCGAGGCCTCGATGTAGAGGACGTCTCCGCCGGCCCCGGTGACCGCCAGGCCGGTGGCCACCCCGGGCACCGCGGTGCGCCGCTCGGCGGGCTCCTGGGCCGCCTCCGGGACGTGGTGCGGCCGGCCGATCAGGGCGCGCAGGTCGTCGGCGCCGATCGCGGCGGGCAGCTCGCGCTCGCCCAGCTCGTTCTGCGCGGCGATCTTGCGCAGCACCCGGGCGACGGCCCGTTCGAGGTTCCGGACGCCGGCCTCACGGGTGTACTCGCCGGCGAGCCTGCGCAGCGCCGACTCGTCGACCGCGACCTCCCCGTCCTTGAGCCCGGCCTTCTCCAGCTGGCGCGGGAGCAGGTGGTCGCGGGCGATGACGACCTTCTCGTCCTCGGTGTAGCCGTCCAGGCGCACCAGCTCCATCCGGTCGAGCAGCGGCTCGGGGATGGCCTCCAGCACGTTGGCGGTGGCGAGGAAGACCACGTCGGAGAGGTCCAGCTCGACCTCCAGGTAGTGGTCGCGGAAGGTGTGGTTCTGCGCCGGGTCGAGCACCTCCAGCAGGGCGGCGGCCGGGTCGCCCCGGTAGTCGGAGCCGACCTTGTCGATCTCGTCGAGCAGGACGACCGGGTTCATCGAGCCGGCCTCCTTGATCGCGCGGACCAGCCGGCCGGGCAGCGCGCCGACGTAGGTGCGCCGGTGGCCGCGGATCTCCGCCTCGTCCCGGACGCCGCCGAGCGCGACCCGGACGAACGTGCGGCCCATGGCGCGGGCCACCGACTCGCCGAGCGAGGTCTTGCCGACGCCGGGCGGGCCGACCAGGGCCAGCACCGCGCCTCCCCGGCGGCCGCCGACCAGCCCGAGCCCCTGGTCGGCCCGGCGCTTGCGGACCGCCAGGTACTCGACGATGCGCTCCTTCACGTCGGCCAGGCCGGCGTGGTCGGCGTCCAGCACCGCGCGGGCGGCGGCGATGTCGTAGGAGTCCTCGGTGCGCTCGTTCCAGGGCAGCTCCAGGACGGTGTCCAGCCAGGTGCGGATCCACGAGCCCTCGGGCGACTGGTCGCTGGAGCGCTCCAGCTTGTCGACCTCCTTGAGCGCGGCCTCGCGGACCTTCCCGGGCAGGTCGGCGGCCTCGACCCGGGCGCGGTAGTCGTCCTCCTCGTCGGCCGGGTCGCCGTTCAGCTCGGCCAGCTCCTTGCGGACGGCCTCCAGCTGGCGGCGGAGCAGGAACTCCTTCTGCTGCTTGGCCACGCCCTCCTCGACGTCCTTGCGGATGGTGTCGTTGACCTCCTCCTCGGCGAGGTGGTCGCGGAGCAGGCCGAGCGCGTACTCCAGTCGCGCGACCTGGTCGGCCTCCAGCAGTACCTTGAGCTTCTGCTCGGCGGTGACGAAGGAGGCGTAGCCGATGTTGTCGGCGAGCTCGCCGACGCCCTCGATGGCGGCCACCCGGTCGACGATCTGCCAGGCCCCGCGCTTGCGCAGCCACTGGGTGGACAGGCTCTTGTACTCCCTGACCAGCTCGGCGGCGCGCCCGGCCACCGGGGTGCCGACCGAGGACTCCCGAAACGGCGTGGTCTCCACCCAGAGCGCGGCGCCGGGCCCGGTGGTACCGGCCCCGATCCGCACCCGGCGCACCGCGCGGACCAGCGCCGCCGGGTCGCCGTCGGCCAGCCGGCCGACCTGCTCGACGGTGGCGAGGGTGCCGACCGCCGCGTACGAGCCGTCCACCCGCGGGACCAGCAGGACCTGGGGCTTGCCGGTGCTGCCGGTGGTGGCGGCGCGCGCGGCCTCGACGGCGGCGCGGACCTCGGTGTCCTTCAGGTCCAGCGGAACGACCATGCCCGGCAGGACGACCTCGTCGTCGAGCGGCAGCACGGGCAGGGTGAGCGGTGTGGACGTCGATGCCATGATCTCTCCCCGGTCAGCGAACTTGAGTCGACCTGACTAAGGATTCTGCGCCGCCGGATGTTCCCGCGGTTCCGTTCGCCGTGAGCGAACGGTGCAGGAGTCCCGGCCGGCCCGTCAAAACCGGGGCCGAACCGGACTCAGAACCGGGCTCAGAGCCGGTCCAGCACGGCGGCCCGGCGCGGCGCGGGCGCCGGCGCGGACGCGGTTCGGGGGCGCGCGACGGACAGCCCGAGCCGGGTGCGGGACGGCCGGCGCCCGTCCCGGCGGCGCAGCCACCGCCACAGCGCCACCCCGGCCAGCAGCGCCGCCGGATGGCCGACCCCGGTGACGAGGTCCCGGTCCTCGGCGATTTGCCCGGCGATCAACGCCGCGGCCAGCCCGAGCGCGACCACCCGGCCGCCCGGCCGCAGCAGCCCGGCCAGCGCGCCGAGGCTGGCCAGCACGCCGTAGCTGACGCCGATGTCCAGGTGGTCCATCGCGGCCGGCTCCAGCCGCCCGCTCTCCACCCCGACGATCACCACGCCCTGGGAGAGCAGGGTGGCGCCGATGTGTCCGGCGGCGAAGACGGCCGCCGCCCAGGCGGGGCCGACCCGGCGCTCCAGCGGGGCCACGGTGAGGGCGAAGGCCCACAGGTAGGGCACCCAGTCCGGGCCAGCCACCCAGAAGCCGCTGAGCAGCAGGGCGCGCAGCGGGTGCTGCAGCAGGTTGTGCCCGTCGGAGCTGGACGCCTCCTGGAGCCGGCGCACGAGGTCCGGGTCGGCCAGTCCGGCGAAGGTGGTGGTGGCGCCGACCACGGCGAGGTAGCCGAGCGCGAAGGGGTTGCGCCGCGGGGTCGGCACCCGGGCGAGCACCCAGTCGACGACCCCGGCGCGCAGGCCGTGCCGGAGCATCCCGTACGGCGGCCCGCCGCGCCCGGCGCGCGCCTGTCGCTCCGTCATGCCGCCTCCGCTCCAACGCCCGCAGCCGTCGCCTCCGGCGTGTCCAACGCACCGGCGCGTACCGGAAATCCCACCCTCCGTGATTTGTCGTGGCCACGGTACGGCCGGCTCCTGGGAGCGGGCTGGGAGAACGCTGGGCGCGGAGCGGTCGCAGGGCGCTCGCATTGGTCCAGACCTTCTCCCCCCATGCGTGCGCCCGCCCCTGCTGACCGGCGGCTTGGCGCCGAGCGATGTGCATACGTACCGTTACGGAGTGGAAAAACGCCGGGTAAGGTATCGGCCCGTGCCCACTTGCGAGTGGGCCCGACAGCCGGCCCGGCAAGCCGGCCCGCGGGCCGGAAATGTCCGGTCCACCTGCCGGGAATCACCCGCTGTCCGTACGCTGCGAGGTGTGCGGGAGAAGTGAGCGGCGCACGCCCGCTCGCCCGACCCCGCACACGCGACGGGACGGCGGACCCGGCACAGTCCACGACGGAACAAGACTACGAGCGGAGCCTTCGCCATCCCCACAGATGGCCGGCCCGCAGCCCTGGGGGCGGTGGCGTGACCGTGACAGAAATTCAGCAGGACAACCAGAACGCCGGCGGCACGGTGAGCAGTCAGCGCAGAGTGCTGGTGGTCGAGGACGAGCCCACGATCGCCGAGTCCATCGCGGCCCGGCTGGGCGCGGAGGGCTTCAAGGTCGCCGTGGCCCACGACGGCCCGGGCGCCGTCGACGGCTTCCACACCTGGCAGCCCGACCTCGTCGTCCTCGACATCATGCTGCCCGGCTTCGACGGCCTGGAGGTGTGCCGCCGGATCCAGGCCCAGCGCCCGGTACCGGTCCTGATGCTCACCGCGCGCGACGACGAGACGGACCTGCTGGTCGGCCTCGGCGTCGGCGCCGACGACTACATGACCAAGCCCTTCTCCATGCGCGAACTGGCCGCCCGGGTCAACGTGCTGCTGCGCCGCGTCGAGCGTGCCCAGCAGGCCGCCCGCACGCCCGCGCTGGGCAGCCTGCGCTTCGGCGAGCTGGAGATCGACCACGTGCAGCGCCGGGTCCGGCTGGCCTCGGGCGACGTCCACCTGACGCCGACCGAGTTCGACCTGCTCGCCTGCCTGGCCGCCCAGCCGCGCGCCGTGCTCACCCGCGAGCAGCTGCTGGCCGAGGTGTGGGACTGGACCGACGCGTCCGGCACCCGCACCGTCGACAGTCACGTCAAGGCGCTGCGCCGGAAGATCGGCGCCAGCTGGATCCGCACCGTGCACGGCGTCGGATACGCGCTGGAGGCCCCGCTCTCGTAGCGGCGCACCTTCGGACACCGGGCCGCCGGGGGGCCCGTGTCCCGGACCGCCGTGCGTACACGCGGGGGATCACAGGGGACCAATGACCTTTCCACAGCAACGCAACGGGGACCTCGACGGCAGCCGGCCGCCCACGCTGGCCGCCCGCGCCGCGAAACGGGTCTGGGCCGACATCCGGCCGCTCGACCCGGTCCGCTCGATCAAGGGCAAACTCGCCCTCCTGGTGATCGTCTCGGTCTTCCTGGCCACCGGCATGGTGGTCGTGGCGATCCGGTCCGAGACCCAGATCCGGATCATCATGATCTTCTCGATGATCGCCTCGCTGCTCTTCATGCAGTTCCTCGCGCACGGGCTGACCGCCCCGCTGCGCGACATGACCGCCGCCGCCCGCGCGATGGCCTCCGGCGACTACAGCCGCCGGGTCGAGGTGAACTCGCGCGACGAGATCGGCGAGCTGGCCGCCACCTTCAACCAGATGGCGGCCGACCTGGGGGCCTCCGACCGGCACCGCCGCGAGCTGGTGGCCAACGTCTCGCACGAGCTGCGCACGCCGATCGCCGCGCTGCACGCCGTGCTGGAGAACGTGGTCGACGGCGTCGTCCAGCCGAACCCGGCGACCCTGGGTGCCGCGCTGGAGCAGACCGAGCGGCTCGGCCGGCTGGTCACCCACCTGCTCGACCTCTCCAAGATCGACGACGGCGTGGTCGACCTGGACGCCCGTTCGTTCGAGGTGCGCGAGTTCCTGGACGGCGTGCTGCGCGGGGTCACCGTGGACGGCGCGACGGCGGGCGGAGCGTTCTCCCGGCGCGGCGACGTCCGGCTCGCGCTGGAGGTGAGCCCGGCGGGCCTGACCGGCGTCGCCGACCCGGAGCGGCTCCACCAGGTGGTCGCCAACCTGGTCGACAACGCCTGCAAGCACTCCCCGCCCGGCGGCACCGTGACCGTCCGCGCCCGGCCCGGCGAGGGGCCCGGCGCGCTGCTGCTGGAGGTCGAGGACGAGGGTCCCGGCATCCCCGCGGCGGACCGGACCCGGGTCTTCGAGCGGTTCGGGCGCAGCGGCACCGCGACCGCCTCCGGCCCGGGCGCCGACGGCGGGACCGGGCTGGGCCTGGCCATCGCCCGCTGGGCGGTGGACCTGCACGGCGGGCGGATCGAGGTGGCCGAGGCCGCCCGCGGGTGCCGGATCGAGGTCCGGCTGCCCGGCCCGCGCTGAAGCACCGCGCGCGGGCCGGGCGGGGGACGGACAGAGGACGGACAGTGGGCCGGCAGTGGGCCGGGCCCCGGGGGAAGAGGACAAATGTCACAGATCCGACACAGAGCCACCCCCGGGGCCCATGGCCTACTTTGTCCGCTTTTGTCTGCATATAGGTGATGATCAGAACCGGTCGGTTCCCCTCCGATGCGCGTTTCTAACGCACATTTTCAGCCAAACCGCAGGTCGGGACTGTGATCTGGGCGACGCCTGCCCCCCGGGGACTGCGCGATCACTGGTCGGAGGCGTAGCCTTAATCCCCGCTGTCCAAACATCCCAAAAGGAAGCGGAAGAGGGCGGTTGCCGCCGTGTCGCCACAGTCCCCTGAACACCCCAACAGCTCGGCAAGCTCCACTGGCTTCGGCCCCAATGAGTGGCTCGTCGACGAGATCTACCAGCAGTACCTCCAGGACCCGAACTCGGTCGACCGAGCCTGGTGGGACTTTTTCGCCGACTACAAGCCCGGTACCGAGGTGACCCCAGTGACCCAGGCCGCGACCCAGGCCGGCGCTACGCCGACCCCCGCCGCCGCCCCCGCGCCAGCCGCCGCTCCGGCTGCCCAGGCCCCCGCCGCTCCGGCCGCCCCCGCGCCGGTGCAGCCGGCCCCGGCCGCCGCGGCCGCTCCGGTGGCTCCCGCCGCCCAGGCACCCGCGCCGCTCGCCGCCGCTCCCGCCGCCCCGCCGGCCCCCAAGGCCGCCGCCCCGGCCCCCGCGCCCGCCGCTGCGCCCACCGGCCCCGAGCTGGTCCAGCTGCGCGGCCCGGCCAAGGCCGTCGCGACCAACATGGACGCCTCCCTGGAGGTGCCGACCGCGACCTCGGTGCGCGCCGTCCCGGCCAAGCTGTTGATCGACAACCGCATCGTCATCAACAACCACCTGCAGCGCGCCCGCGGCGGCAAGGTCTCCTTCACCCACCTGATCGGCTACGCCCTGGTCCAGGCCGTCAAGGCCTCGCCGGGCATGAACCACAGCTACAAGGTGGAGGACGGCAAGTCCTACCTGGTCAAGCCCGAGCACGTGAACCTCGGCCTGGCCATCGACCTGGTCAAGCCGAACGGCGACCGCCAGCTCGTCGTCGCTGCCATCAAGAAGGCCGAGACCCTCGACTTCTTCGGCTTCTGGCAGGCCTACGAGGACATCGTCCGCCGGGCCCGCGCCAACAAGCTGACCATGGACGACTTCACCGGCGTCACGGTCTCGCTGACCAACCCCGGCGGCATCGGCACCGTGCACTCCGTGCCGCGCCTCATGCAGAACCAGGGCACCATCGTCGGCGTCGGCGCCATGGAGTACCCGGCCGAGTTCCAGGGCTCCGCCCCGGAGACCCTGGCCCGCCTCGGCGTCTCCAAGATCATGACGCTGACCTCGACCTACGACCACCGCGTCATCCAGGGTGCGGCGTCCGGCGAGTTCCTGCGCACGATCCACCAGCTGCTGCTCGGGCAGAACGGCTTCTACGACGAGATCTTCGAGTCGCTGCGGATCCCGTACGAGCCGGTCCGCTGGGCCACCGACGTCGCCACCACCCACGACGACGAGGTCAACAAGACCGCCCGCGTCATGGAGCTGATCCACTCCTACCGGGTCCGCGGCCACCTCATGGCCGACACCGACCCGCTGGAGTACAAGCAGCGCAAGCACCCCGACCTGGACGTCACCACCCACGGCCTCACCCTGTGGGACCTGGAGCGCGAGTTCGCGGTCGGCGGCTTCGGCGGCCAGCGGATGATGAAGCTCCGCGACATCCTCGGCCTGCTGCGCAACACCTACTGCCGCACCGTCGGCATCGAGTACATGCACATCCAGGACCCGAAGCAGCGCATGTGGCTGCAGGAGCGCCTGGAGAAGCCGTACACCAAGCCGGAGCGCGAGGAGCAGCTGCGCATCCTGCGCCGGCTGAACTCCGCCGAGGCCTTCGAGACCTTCCTGCAGACCAAGTACGTCGGCCAGAAGCGCTTCTCGCTGGAGGGCGGCGAGTCGCTCATCCCGCTGCTCGACGCCACCATCGACGCCGCCGCCGAGCACCGCCTCGACGAGGCCGTCATCGGCATGGCCCACCGCGGCCGCCTGAACGTGCTGGCCAACATCGTCGGCAAGCCGTACGGCAAGATCTTCGGCGAGTTCGAGGGCAACCTCGACCCGAAGTCGATGCACGGCTCCGGCGACGTGAAGTACCACCTGGGCTCCGAGGGCACCTTCACCGGCCTGGACGGCGAGACCATCAAGGTCTCGCTGGCCGCCAACCCCTCCCACCTGGAGGCCGTGGACCCGGTCGTCGAGGGCATCGCCCGCGCCAAGCAGGACATCCTGGACCAGGGCGGCACCACCTTCCCGGTGCTGCCGATCCAGATCCACGGCGACGCGGCCTTCGCCGGCCAGGGCGTCGTCGCAGAGACCCTGAACATGTCGCAGCTGCGCGGCTACCGCACCGGCGGCACCGTGCACATCGTGGTGAACAACCAGGTCGGCTTCACCGCCGCCCCGGCCTCCAGCCGCTCCTCGATGTACTGCACCGACGTGGCCCGCATGATCGAGGCCCCGATCTTCCACGTGAACGGCGACGACCCGGAGGCCGTGGTCCGCGTCGCGCGGCTCGCCTTCGAGTTCCGCCAGGAGTTCCACAAGGACGTGGTGGTCGACCTCATCTGCTACCGCCGCCGCGGTCACAACGAGGCCGACAACCCGTCGTTCACCCAGCCGCTGATGTACGACCTGATCGACGCCAAGCGCTCGGTGCGCAAGCTGTACACCGAGGGCCTGATCGGTCGCGGCGACATCACCATGGAAGAGGCGGAGCAGGCGCTCCAGGACTTCCAGGGCCAGCTGGAGAAGGTCTTCGCCGAGGTCCGCGACGCCGCCCAGGCCCCGGCCGCCGCCACCGCCGGCAAGCCGGTCGCCGACTTCCCGGTGACCATCCGGACCGGCATCTCCCAGGAGATGGTCAAGCGGATCGCCGCCTCCCAGGTCAACCTGCCGGACTGGCTGACCGTCCACCCGCGCCTGCTGCCGCAGCTGCAGCGCCGCGCCGGCTCGGTCGAGGACAACACCATCGACTGGGCGATGGGCGAGACCCTCGCCATCGGCTCGCTGCTCATGGAGGGCCACCCGGTCCGCCTGGCCGGCCAGGACAGCCGCCGCGGCACCTTCGGCCAGCGGCACGCCGTCCTGATCGACCGGGCCACCGGCGAGGACTACACCCCGCTGCAGTACCTCACCGAGGACCAGGCCCGCTACACCGTGTACGACAGCCTGCTGTCCGAGTACGCGGCGATGGGCTTCGAGTACGGCTACTCGCTGACCCGGCCGAACGCGCTGGTCATGTGGGAGGCGCAGTTCGGCGACTTCGTCAACGGCGCGCAGACCGTGGTGGACGAGTACATCGCCTCCGCCGAGCAGAAGTGGGGCCAGCACTCGGGCGTCACCCTGCTGCTGCCGCACGGCTACGAGGGCCAGGGCCCGGACCACTCGTCCGCCCGCCCGGAGCGCTTCCTCCAGCTGTGCGCGCAGAACAACATGACGGTCGCCATGCCGACCCTGCCGTCGAACTACTTCCACCTGCTCCGCTGGCAGGCGCACAACCCGCACCACAAGCCGCTGGTCGTCTTCACCCCGAAGTCGATGCTGCGTCTGAAGGCCGCGGCGAGCGCCACCGAGGAGTTCCTGTCCGGCTCCTTCCGCCCGGTCATCGGTGACAGCACCGTCGACCCGGCGCAGGTCCGCAAGGTGGTCATCACCGCCGGCAAGTTCTACTACGACCTGGAGTCGGCGCGCACCGAGCGCGGCGTCACCGACACGGCGATCGTCCGGGTCGAGCGGCTCTACCCGCTGCCGGTGGCCGAGCTCCAGGAGGAGCTGGCCCGCTACGGCGACGACGTCCAGTTCATCTGGGCGCAGGAGGAGCCGGCCAACCAGGGTGCCTGGCCGTTCATCGCCATGAACCTGGTCGACCACCTGCAGGTCGTCATCGGCCGCAGCGCCAACGGCGCCCGGCTGCGCCGCGTCGCCCGCCCGGCCTCCTCGGCCCCGGCGGTCGGCTCGGCCAAGCGGCACGGCGCCGAGCAGCAGTCGCTCGTCGACGAGGTCTTCTCGCTCTGACGACCGGTCCCGACCGGCCGTCGGCGAGGCCCCGGCAGTACGGCCCCCCGTTCCCCTGGACTCCAGGGGAACGGGGGGCCGCCGCCGTTCCTGGGCCGGGCCACCGGGTGTGTGCGAAGGTCCCAGCTCTGCAACCAAACCGGCACCGACCTGCGCGGCCTCCTGACGGGTCGATAGGTTGGGGCCCTGTCCGACCGCCGGGCGCCCGTCGCCGCGCCCCTCGACGACGGTCGGTGGACCTCGCCGCTCTCCCAGGGGGATCAACCGCATGACCGCCGACACGCCACCCGCCGCACCGCTCCCGCCGGTCTTCCAGCCGCTGCTACCGGACGACCCGCGGGAGGTCGGCGGCTACCGGCTGTTCGCCCGGCTCGGGGCCGGCGGCATGGGCCGGGTCTACCTCTCGTACACCCCCGGCGGCCGGCCGGTGGCGCTCAAGGTGGTCCGCCCGGAGTTCGCCGAGGACGGCGAGTTCCGCCGCCGGTTCGCCCAGGAGGTGTCCAACGCCCAGCGGATCCACGGCCTCTACACCGCCCAGGTGATCGACTCCGGCGGCCTGGACGGCGACGCCCCGTGGCTGGTCACCGCGTACGTCCCCGGCCCGTCCCTGCAGCAGGTGGTGCGGGAGAACGGCGCGCTGCCGGTCCGCACCGTGCTGCTGCTGATGGGCGGCATCGCCGAGGCGCTGCAGGCGATCCACAGCGTCGAGGTGGTCCACCGCGACCTCAAGCCGGCCAATGTGCTGGTGGCCGGCGACGGCCCCCGGGTGATCGACTTCGGCATCGCCCGGGCCGCCGACGCCACCGCGCTCACCGGCACCGGCTACCGGATCGGCTCGCCCGCCTTCATGTCGCCCGAGCAGGCCCAGGGCCGCCCGGTCACCCCGGCCACCGACGTGTTCGCACTCGGCGCGCTGGCCGCGTACGTGGCCGGCGGCGCCGCGCCGTTCGGCGACGGCCCGGACACCGCCGTGCTCTACCGGGTGGTGCACGAGCAGCCCGACCTGGACGCCGTCCCGGCCGGGCTGCGCGAGCTGGTCCTGCGCTGCCTCGCGAAGTCCCCCGAGGACCGGCCCGGGCCCGCCGAGATCATCGACATCGCCCGCAACCACCCGAGCGTCGGCGGACAGCTGCGGTTCTCCGACGACTGGCTGCCCAAGCAGGTCAACACCGAGATCACCCGCCGCTCGGACCTGCCGAAGACGCCGCCCACCCCGCTGCCGGCCGCGCCCGCCGCGCCGCCCGCTCCCCCGGCGGGCGCGCCGTTCGCCGCCACCCCGCCGCCGACCGCGCCCCCGACCCTCCCGGCCGGCGCGCCCTCCTTCGGCCCGCCGCCGCCCGGCTTCGGCCCCGCCTGGCCGGACGCCGCGCCGCCCGGCTTCGGCCCGCCGCCGCTCGGCGCGTACGGCGCCGCCCAGGCGCCCGCCGAGGCCTCCACCGGCCCGCTGCCCGGCACCCCGCCGACCGTCCAGCTGCGCCCGGAGCCGCCGTCCTACGACACCCCGCCGCCCGGACCGGTGGTCACCGACGCCCCGGCGCCCGCGCCGGAGCCGGCCCGCAGGGGCGGTGTCTCCTGGAAGGTGCTGCTGACCGTCGCCCTGGTGATGGCGCTCGGCGGCACGGCCGGCGGGGCGGCGCTGTCCAGGATGGGCAAGGACGACACCAAGCAGAGCGCCGGGAGCACCCCGGTGGCCACCCAGCCCGCCGCCCCGCCGGCCACCACCCCGCCGGCGGCCGCCACCACGCCGTCCGCCGCCGACACCCCGACCCCGACGCCGGTCAGCGCCGCGCCGAGCAGGTCGACCGCGGCCGGCGGGGTCACCGCGCCCGCCCGGCCGACCGGCTACCAGCCGGTGATCGAGAAGAAGTCGCTCTCCATCCCGGCCGCCGAGTACTCCAGCGAGACCTACCGGATCGACCTCACGGCCGGCACCGTGGTGCCGCGCGGCGGCGAACTGAAGTGGGGGCTCGGCCTCAGCCGGGAGACCACCTCCAGCGGCAGCCGGGCCGACTCCTTCGAGAGCGTGGGCGACAACAAGTCCGACTTCGCGGTGATCACCGAGGCCGCCGTCACCCCCGACCAGTGCACCGTCGCGATCGACTCCCGGCCGGACACCGACCTGACGTTCAACCGGGTCACCCCGGGCCGGCTGCTGTGCATCCGCGACCGGACCACCCGCAACATCGCCATCGCCGCCGTGGAGGTCGCCGACCCCACCACCGGCGCCGCCAAGGTCACCCTGTCCACCTGGCGGGCGAGCTGACCGGGTCTATCCTGACCAGGTCGAATCCCCATCGCACCGGAGCGAACCGTGTACTTCACCGACCGAGGCATCGAGGAGCTGGCGAGCCGGCGCGGCGACGAGGAGGTCACCTTCGAGTGGCTGGCCGAGCGTCTGCGCGAGTTCGTCGACCTCAACCCGGACTTCGAGGTCCCGGTCGAGCGGCTGGCCACCTGGCTGGCGCGGCTCGACGACGAGGACGACGAGTGACCGGATGACCCGGTGAACGGCCGTCGCAAGGGCCCGGAGGCACCCGCCTCCGGGCCCTTGCGCATGCCCCCCGTAGGGGCGGGTCTCCGGGTCCGCTCCGGGTCGGCCTCGGGGTAGGGCTCCCTTGACTTCGCCGTCACGCGATATATCGTCTTTAAAAGAGAACGCGATACATCGCGAGTCCGACACGGGAGGCGGCAGAGATGAGCCAGTGGACGGTCGAAGGACCCGACAGGATCACCATCGAGGAGGCGGTCCGGACCCTGCAGGTGCGGACCATCGACGGCACGGTCAACGTGGTCGCCGCCGAGGGCCCGGCCCGCCTGGAGGTCACCGACCTCAAGGGCGAGCCGCTGCACGTCACCCTGGTCGACGGCGTCCTCACCGTCACCTACAAGGACCTCAGCAGCTGGAACGAGTTCGGCGACGTCCTCAAGTCGGTCGAATCGGTGAAGGGCTTCTTCTCCTCCTTCAAGCGCAAGCGGACCGCCGCGGTCACCCTGACCGTGCCGGCCGGCACCGAGGTCAAGGTCGGCACGGTCTCCGCCGCGACCACGGTCTCCGGCATCACCGGGCACGTCTCGACCCAGACCGCCAACGCCGACATCACCCTGGTCGGCCTGGCCGGCCGGACCGACGCCAAGACCGTCACCGGCGACGTGGACGCCCAGTCGGTGGCCGGCCGGCTGCGGCTCAACACCGTCTCCGGCCGGCTCACCGTGGTCGCCGGCACCGCCGAGAAGGTGACCGCCAACGCCGTCACCGGCGCGGTCACCCTGGACCTCGCCGCGGCCACCCCGACCGAGATCAAGGTCAACACGGTCAGCGGCGCGGTCGGCGTCCGGCTCCCCTCGCTGGCCGACACCAAGGTCGAGGCCGGCACCACCAGCGGCGACCTCTCCTCCAGCTTCGAGCAGCTCAAGGTCGGCGGCAGCTGGGGCACCAAGCGCCTCTCCGGCCAGCTCGGCGACGGCAAGGGCAGCCTGTCGGTCACCACCGTCTCCGGCGCGGTCACGGTGCTGCACCGGCCGGACGCCGAGGACGACGCCCAGGCGGTCGCCCGGGAGCTGCCCGCCGGGGACGGCCCGTCCACCGGTCCCGACCTCACCAAGGAGGCCTGACATGACCCCCGTCTTCGGCCACGGCCGGCTCCGGCTCTACCTGCTCAAGCTGCTCGACGAGGCCCCGCGCCACGGCTACGAGGTCATCCGCCTGCTGGAGGAGCGCTTCCAGGGCCTGTACGCGCCGTCCGCCGGCACCGTCTACCCCCGGCTGGCCAAGCTGGAGCAGGAGGGACTGGTCGCGCACAGCACCGAGGGCGGCCGCAAGGTCTACCGGCTCACCGACGCGGGCCGCGCCGAACTCGCCGCCCGGCAGGGCGAGCTCGACGAGCTGGAGCTGGAGATCCACGACTCGGTGGCCCAGCTCGCCGGGGCGATCCGCGAGGACGTCCGGGACAGCGCCCAGGACCTGCGCGAGCAGCTCTGGGGCGCGGCCGAGCAGGCCCGGAAGAACGCCCCGCAGCCGGAGGCGGAGTACGGGGACAGGAACTGGGGTACCGGCAACCCGTGGGCCGGCCCGTGGGGCGACCAGGCCGCCTGGCAGCGCGCCAAGGAGGAGTTCGCCCAGTTCAAGCGGCAGGCCAAGGAGCAGGCCAAGCGGGCCAAGGAGCAGGAGAAGGCCGCCAAGGCCAAGGCCAAGGCGGCCGAGGAGGAGGCCCGCCGGCTGCGCGAGCAGTCCAGGGCGGCGCGGACGGCGGCCCAGCAGGAGGCGCTGCGGATCAAGCGCCGGGTCGAGCAGCAGGTGCGCGACCACGCGGCGCGCGGCGACTGGCCGACCGGGCTGGCCGAGGGGCTCTCCGAGCTGACCAAGGGGCTGGCCGGGCTGGCCGACGCGGCCCGCTGGGGCCACCCCTCCGACGAGCAGGCCGGGCCCGCCGGTGCGCCCGCCGCCGAGCGGATCACCGTCACCCGGATCGACCTGGACAAGGACGAGCCGGCCGGCACCGCGGCCGACCTGCCGCCGTGGGCCGCCACCGACCCGGCCGGCGACCCGGCCCGGGAGCTGGAGCGGCTGCTCGACCGGTTCCGCGACCAGGTCCGCGACGCGGCCCGGGACGGCGGGGTGACGCCCGAGCGCCTCGCCGAGGCCCGCGGTGTGCTGGGCACGGCCGGCGAGCGGCTGAAGCGCCTGCTCGGCTGAGCCGGAACACCGGCGCCCGGTGCCCCGCGCGGGGGACCGGGCGCCGGTGTGTCAGGGGGTGAGGACCAGCTTGCCGAAGACGTCGCCCGCGGCCAGCCGGGCGAGCGCCTCCGGCGCCCCGGCCAGCGGCAGCACCGAGTCGATCAGCGGCCGGACGCCCGTGGTGGCGCAGAACGAGAGCAGCCCGGCCAGCTCGTCCTTGCTGCCCATGGTCGAGCCGACCACCTTCAGCTCCAGGAAGAAGATCCGGTTCAGCTCCGCCGCCGGCGGGTTGGGGCCGGAGGTGGCACCGGAGATGACGATCGTGCCGCCCGGGCGGAGCGACTTCACCGAGTGCGACCAGGTGGCCGCGCCGACCGTCTCCATCACCGCGTCCACCCGCTCGGGCAGCCGCGCCCCGCTCGGGAAGGCCGCGTCGGCGCCCAGCTCCACCACCCGGGCGCGCTTGGCCTCGTCCCGGCCGGTCACCCAGACCCGCAGGCCCGCAGCCTTGCCGAGGACCACCAGCGCGGTGGACACCCCGCCGCCGGCGCCCTGCACCAGCACGGTGTCACCGGGCTTCACCCCGGCGTTGGTGAACAGCATCCGATAGGCCGTCAGCCACGCGGTGGGCAGGCAGGCGGCCTCCTCGAAGGAGAGTCCGGCGGGCTTGGGCAGCAGGTTCCAGGTGGGGACGGCCACCTGCTGGGCGAAGGTGCCCTGGTAACGCTCGGTCAGGATCGAGCGCGGCTCGTCCGGGCCGACCCCGTGCCCGCTCTGGCCGATCACGGAGTGCAGGACCACCTCGTTGCCGTGCTCGTCGACGCCGGCGGCGTCGCAGCCGAGGATCATCGGCAGCTTCCCGGCGGGCAGGCCGACCCCGCGCAGCGACCAGAGGTCGTGGTGGTTCAGGCTCGCGGCCCGGACCGTGACCACGCTCCAGCCGGGGCGGGCCAGCGGTTCGGGGCGTTCGCCCAGCTCCAGCCCGCTCAGCGGGTCGTCGGCGTCGATTCGTGCGGCGTAGGCAGCAAACATGCCCCGGACGATAGCCAGAACGGCCCGGGCCCGGAACAACGCGGAGCTGTGACGCGTGTCCCGGGCGGGCCGTTCTGCCGACTACCGGCTACTGGCTACCGACTACCGGCGGGCGACGCCCTCGGCGCGGGCGGCCTCGGCGACGGCCTTGCTGACGGCCGGGGCGACCCGCTCGTCGAACGGCGAGGGGATGACCCGCTGCGGCGTCAGCTCGTCGGCCACCACACCGGCCAGCGCCTTGGCTGCGGCCAGCTTCATGCCCTCGGTGATCCGGGTGGCCCGGACCTGCAGCGCGCCCGCGAAGATGCCCGGGAAGGCCAGCACGTTGTTGATCTGGTTCGGGAAGTCGCTGCGCCCGGTGGCCACCACGGCCGCGTACTTGTGCGCGACCTCGGGGTGGATCTCCGGGTTCGGGTTGGCCATGGCGAAGACGAACGCGCCCTCGGCCATGGTCGCGACGACCTCCTCCGGCACGGTGCCGCCGGAGACCCCGATGAAGACGTCGGCACCGGCCAGCGCGTCGGCCAGGCTGCCCTTGACGCCGGTGCGGTTGGTCAGCCCGGCGATCTCCGCCTTGACGTCGGTGAGGTCGCCGCGGCCCTCGTACACCACGCCCTTGCGGTCGCAGACGGCCACGTCGCCGATGCCGGCGGCGAGCAGCATCTTGGCGATGGCGATGCCGGCCGCGCCGGCGCCGGAGATGACGGCCCGCAGCGTGCCGATCTCCCGGCCGGTCACCTTGGCCGCGTTCCAGAGCGCGGCGGTGGTGACGATGGCGGTGCCGTGCTGGTCGTCGTGGAAGACCGGGATGTCCAGGGCCTCCTGGAGCCGGCGCTCGATCTCGAAGCAGCGCGGGGCGGAGATGTCCTCCAGGTTGACGCCGCCGAAGGAGGGGGCCAGCCGGACCACCGTCTCGACGATCTCGTCCACCTCGGTGCAGGCCAGCGCGATCGGCACCGCGTCCACGCCGCCGAACTGCTTGAACAGGATCGCCTTGCCCTCCATGACGGGCAGCGAGGCCTCCGGGCCGATGTCACCGAGGCCGAGCACGGCGGTGCCGTCGGTGACCACGGCCACCGTGTTGGCCTTCCAGGTGTAGTCGTTCACCAGCTCGGGCTGCTCGGCGATGGCCGTGCAGACGCGGGCGACACCGGGGGTGTAGGCGAGGGACAGGTCGTCCGCGTCGCGCACCGGGACGGTCGCCCGGACCTCCATCTTGCCGCCGCGGTGGAGCGCGAACACGGCGTCGACCGGATCGTCGGTGTCCTGGGTAGTGCTGTGGATGATCTCCGCTGCCACGATGACCTCTTCGTCATTGATCGAGCGAGGACACCCGGCCGACGGAGCGGACGACCCGGCCGCCCACCGGTGTCCGGCGACCGTCGGCCGGTAACCGGAACCCGGGAACGCCGAAGCGTCCCCGGGGAGGGCTGGGTCGGGGCGCCGCCGTCGGACGGGCGCCCTCGGGATGAGGGTTTATGGATTTGTCCGCGTCTGGTCCGCGCTGTGCTTCCGGGCCGAGCGTAGGTCGGACGAGGGCATCGCACCCATGCCTTTTCGTCCAAGTCACATGGTTGTCATACGCCTCACAGCCACCCGGCAGGACCGGGCGCCGTGAGAACCGGACCCCGGCTACGGCAACGGCGCACGCGCACGCGCACCCGCAGGAGTGAACGCAGACACGGAGGGGAGGCCGGTGCCTCGGATACGGAGTCGTCGTCCTGGACTTCCGTTCCTGCGCACCCCGAGCCTGATTGCGGCCCGGCGGTCTGGTTCGAGCGTCGGGGATCACCCGGTACCGAATTCTGACACACCCGAGCACGGGCCCGGCAGGTCGGGATGGGAGGATCCGTTCTTCCGCCATCTCGCGTACACCTCCGCGACGCCGCGGCGCCGTTCCCTCCCTCCCACAGGAGCAACCGATGCACCACCGTGCACAGTCCCGCCCGCCGGGCGTCGCCGCGCTCGCCCTCGCCATCGCCGGAGCGCTGCTGCTGAGCGGCTGCGGCGGGGACGGGGCGACGGCCCAGGACCCGGTCCAGGAGCTCCGGGCGAAGCTCCCGAAGGCCCAGCAGTCGGCCAAGGTGCTGCGCATCGGCATGGACGTCAACTACCCGCCGGTCGAGTTCCGGGGCGCCGACGGCAAGCCGGAGGGCCTGGACCCGGACATCGCCGCGGCGCTCGGCCGGATCCTGGACCTGCGGATCGAGTACGTCGACACTCCCTTCGAGAAGCTCCTACCGGATCTCCACACCAAGCAGTACGACGTGGTGATGTCCGCGCTCAGCGACATCCGTCAGCGCCGGGAGGGCGTGGACGAGGCCGGCAAGTCGACCGGCCGGGCGGTGGACTTCGTCGACTACTTCATCGCCGGCACCTCGATGGTGGTCGCCAAGGGCAACCCGAAGGGCATCCACACCCTGGACGACCTCTGCGGCAAGGTCGTCGCGGTGCAGTCCGGCACCACCCAGGACGAGATCGTCGCCCGGCAGGTCACCGCCTGCACCCGGGCCGGCAAGCCGCTCACCGTGCACAAGTTCGACACCGACACCAAGGCGCTGGCCGAGGTGGCCGCCGGCACCGCGCAGGTGGGCCTGAACGACTCCCCGGTGGCCGCCTACGCGGTGAAGAACACCGACGGCGGCAACCGCTTCGAGGTGACCGGCCCGCAGTCCCGCTCCAACCCGTACGGGATCGCGCTGCGCAAGGAGGACACCGAGCTGCGCGACGTGCTGGCGAAGGCGATCGACCAGCTGATCCGCAGCGGCGAGTACGACAAGATCCTCGCCAAGTGGAACGCCACCGCGGGCGCGGCCCAGAACGCGGTGGTCAACGGGGGCCTCTGAGCCGGTCCGGGCCGGGCACCGGCGGGGCCCGGCCCGTCGCGCGCCGAACGACGGGGTGATCTGCATACTTATGCGCAGAGTGACAGGGACACGGTATTCGTCCGAATAGCGGACGACGCGGCCCCTCGTTATCCGATTTTGATCTGAATCAGGGCCACCCGACCGTCAGCAGATGGCAGGATTCCCCCCATCTCGGATCGAGCCGGCCACTGGTCGAGGCGGTTCGGTCGACGCCCACCTCGGCGGACGGTGGCGGAGACGCAGTACCCGGATTCACCCCTGTACCCGGTACCACCCCTGCGCAGTTCTCCCAGCCCCACCCGTACAGCGCCGTACGGCCTTCGCTGCCCCTGCGTGCCGCTCCCCCGCGGCGCCCGCCCGACCTCTCCCTCAGGAGGAGATCCCCCATGACCGTCCGTACCCAGCGCACCCGCCTCCTCGCCACCGCGGCGGTGCTCGCGTCCGCGTCGCTCGTGCTGACCGCCTGCGGCAGCAGCAAGTCCTCCTCCAACAGCGGTGCCGCCGGCGCCAATCCGAGCGCCAGCGTCGCGGCCGTGACCGCCGACCCGGCGCTGGCCACGCTGGTCCCCGCCGACGTCAAGAGCTCGGGCAAGCTCATCGTCGCCGCCGACGCCTCCTACGCGCCCAACGAGTTCAAGGACGACAAGGGCAACATCGTCGGCCTCGACGTCGACCTCGCCGACGCGATCGCCAAGAAGCTCGGCCTGACCGCCGACGTGCAGAACGCCGACTTCACCTCGATCATCCCGGGCATCACGGCGAAGAAGTACCAGCTCGGCATGAGCTCCTTCACCGACACCAAGGAGCGCGAGCAGACCGTCGACATGGTCTCCTACTTCACCGCCGGCAGCGCCGTCGCGGTGAAGAAGGGCAACCCGGACAAGATCGACCCGAAGGACCTCTGCGGCAAGAAGGTCGCCGTCCAGACCGGCACCACCCAGGCCCAGGAGATCACCGACGTCCGCAACCCGGACTGCGCCAAGGCCGGCAAGCCGGCCATCCCGAACGACGGCGACAAGTTCACCCTGCAGACCGACGTGACCACCGCCCTGGTCTCCGGCCGCGACCAGGTGATGATGGCCGACTCCCCGGTCGTCGACTACGCGATCAAGCAGACCAACGGCCAGCTGGAGAAGCTCGGCGAGACCTACGACAGCGCGCCCTACGGCGTCATCGTCGACAAGGGCTCGCCGCTGGCCCAGGCCGTCCAGGGCGCCGTCCAGTCGCTGATCGCCGACGGCACCTACAAGCAGATCCTGGCGAAGTGGGGCGTCGAGGCCGGCGCGATCGACAAGTCCGAGATCAACGCCGCCAAGAGCTGACCCCCCGCTCCACCACACCCCTGAGGCCCCAAGGTGAATTCTTCCGAGCAGGGGGCGGTGAAATCGCGACGGCCCGAGACCATCAAGGCCGTCCCGGTCCGCCACCCCGGACGCTGGGCCGGAGCCGCCGTCATCGTCGTTCTCGCGGCGATGCTGCTCCACGCCCTGATCTTCAACCCCGCGTTCCAGTGGGACGTCGTCAAGGACACGCTGCAGAACGAGCAGATCCTGCGCGGCATCGTCGTGACACTGGAGCTGACCGTCCTGTCCATGCTGATGGGCGTGAGCGGCGGCGTGCTCCTCGCGATCATGCGGCTCTCGCCGAACCCGCTGCTGTCGGGAACGGCCTGGTTCTACATCTGGGTCTTCCGCGGCACCCCCGTGCTGGTGCAGCTGGTGTTCTGGAACTTCCTGGGCGCCCTGTGGCCGAAGCTGTCGATCGGCATCCCCTTCGGGCCCGAGTTCTGGTCCGAGTCGACCAACGTCCTGATCCCCACCTTCACCGCCGCCCTGCTCGGCCTCGGCCTCAACGAGGCCGCGTACATGGCGGAGATCGTCCGCGGCGGCATCCAGTCGGTGGACGAGGGGCAGACCGAGGCCGCCCACGCCCTGGGCATGAGCCGGGCGGCCGCGCTGCGCCGGATCGTGCTCCCCCAGGCGATGCGGGTCATCATCCCGCCGACGGGCAACGAGACCATCTCGATGCTGAAGACCACCTCGCTGGTCCAGGTCATCTCGCTGTCCGAGCTGTTCACCGCCGGCCACGACATCTACTCGCGGACCTTCCAGACCATCCCGGTCCTCGTCGCGGTCAGCATCTACTACCTGCTCATGACCTCGATCCTCACGGTGGGGCAGTACTACATCGAGCGGCACTACGCTCGTGGTGCGAACCGGACGCTGCCGCCCACCCCGGTCCAGCGGCTGCGGCTGCTGTTCGGCGGCAGGCCCACCCCGAAGGCCAAGAACGACGTGGTCCCCGGACTCGAGGGAGGCGGCCACGTATGACCGACCTGATCAAGACCCCCACCGGCGCCCGCCCCGGCGGCCCCATGGTGAAGGCCGAGGCCGTCCACAAGTCGTACGGCCCGGTCGAGGTGCTCAAGGGCATCGACCTGGAGGTCAAGCAGAACGAGGTCTTCTGCCTCGTCGGCCCGTCCGGCTCCGGCAAGTCGACCTTCCTGCGCTGCATCAACCACCTGGAGAAGATCAACGGCGGCCGCCTCTGGGTCGACGGCGACCTGGTCGGCTACCAGCAGCGGGGCGACAAGCTCTACGAACTCAAGGACCGCGAGGTCGCGCTCAAGCGGCGGGACATCGGCATGGTGTTCCAGCGCTTCAACCTCTTCCCGCACATGACCGCGGTGGAGAACGTCATGGAGGCGCCGGTCCAGGTCAGGAGGGAGTCCAAGGCCTCCGCGAAGGAACACGCCATGGCCCTGCTGGAGCGGGTCGGCCTGGCCGAGAAGGCCGGCAGCTACCCCTCCCAACTCTCCGGCGGCCAGCAGCAGCGGGTGGCCATCGCCCGGGCGCTGGCCATGAAGCCCAAGCTGATGCTGTTCGACGAGCCGACCTCGGCGCTCGACCCCGAGCTGGTCGGCGAGGTGCTCGACGTCATGCGCGGGCTCGCCGAGGAGGGCATGACCATGATCGTGGTGACCCACGAGATGGGCTTCGCCCGCGAGGTCGGCGACGCGCTGGTGTTCATGGACGGCGGCGTGGTCGTCGAATCCGGCAACCCCCGCGAGGTCCTCACCAACCCCCGGCACGAGCGCACCCGCGCCTTCCTCTCCAAGGTGCTCTGAGCGCACCGCACCGCGGCGCCCGGCAGGCCGGTCCTGCCGGGCGCCGCCGCTTCCCGCTTTCGCCCTGCGGGTAATAGGCTTGGAGCAATAAGCCTGTTACCGATCTCTGGAAGGACCACCGTGGAGCTCGCCTCGTACGCCGATCTGGCCGTCCGGCTGGTGAACACCGAGGAGCCCGAGCGCGGCACCGACTCGCTGACCTCGGTGGACGCGGTGCGCGGCCTGTTCTCGGACGCCGCCCGGGCCCGCGACCTCGCCGACGAGTCCGACCTGCCCCGGCTGCGGGCCGTCCGCACCCGGCTGCGCGGGGTCTTCGAGGCCGCCGCCGAGGGCGAGGACATCCGCAGCGTCGACCTGCTGAACAGCCTGCTGATGGAGTTCCCGGTCAGCCCGCTGGTCTCCGGCCACGACTACCTGGACGAGGCCGGCCGGCCCCGCTGGCACCTGCACCTCGCCGACAACTCCCCCACCGCCACCGCGCACTTCAGCGCCGTCGCCTGCATGGGCCTGGCCGTCCACCTGACCGAGCTGGGCGCCGACCGGCTCGGCATCTGCCAGGCCGCGCCCTGCCGCAACGCCTACCTGGACACCTCCACCAACCGCTCCCGCCGGTACTGCTCCGACCGCTGCGCGACCCGCGCCAACGTCGCCGCCTACCGCGCCCGCAAGCGCCTGGAGGCCGCCGCGGCGGCCGCGGAGGGCTAGGAGCTCCGCAGCTCCTCCGGGCGCACCCAGACGCCGAGGCGGCGGGCCAGCCCGGGGACCCGGGCCAGCGGGCCGGAGAGCAGCAGCCGCTCCAGCCGGGGGCCGGGGGCCAGCCAGGCCGGGCGCGGGCGCAGCCGCAGCAGCACCCGGCCGAGCACCAGCTCGTCCGGCACCGCGCCGTAGCTGCGGCTGTCGCTGTCCACCGGCCGGTTGTCGGAGAGCAGCCACCAGCCCTTGGGCCGCCGGCCGTCGGCCCGCTTCACCACCAGCAGGTTCTGCTGGAACGGGTGACGGAAGACCACCACCGCGCCGGGCCGGATCCGCGCGCCGTAGCGCACCAGCAGCTGGTCGCCGTCGCGCAGGGTCGGCACCATCGAGTCCCCCGCGACGTCGATCAGCCCGAACGGCGCGCCGCCCGCCGGGGCTCCGTCCGCCGGTTCCTCCGGTTCCGCGCTCCGTGCCACGACTGCTCCTCCCGGCCCGTGTCCCGCCGCGTCCCGCGGTCGCACACCAGTCTGCCCCACGGGCCGTCACCCGCCGATGTCCGGATTCACCCGGTTCCGGCTCCGCCTTTTGCCCTAGGCCCGCCGCCCGGCCGAGAAACCGCAGGGCCCGAGGGGTAACCTCGGGCGCGGGAAGACGATCTAAGGAAGGACTCCCCATGTTCTCTCGCCTGTTTGCACCGCGCGCCACCGCCCACGCCCACTGCGACCTGCCCTGCGGCGTGTACGACCCGGCCCAGGCCCGCCTCGAGGCCGAGTCCGTCAAGGCCACCCAGGAGAAGTACCAGGCCAACGAGGACGCCCACTTCCGCGCCCGCGCCATCATCATCAAGGAGCAGCGCGCCGAGGCCGTCAAGCACCACATCTCGGTGCTGTGGAGCGACTACTTCAAGGCCCCGCACTTCGAGAAGTACCCGCAGCTGCACCAGCTCGTCAACGACACCCTGAAGGCCGCCTCGGCCGCCAAGGCGTCCACCGACCCGGCCACCGGCCAGGCGCTGCTCGACCTCATCGCCGAGGTCGACAAGATCTTCTGGGAGACCAAGCAGGGCTGATCCCCGCGCACTCCCCTCGAGCGCCCCCCGTCCGCACTCCGGACGGGGGGCGCTCGCGTGTGTCCGTCACCACAGCGCTTTCGCCCTCTCGGCACCGGCGCGCCCCTTCGGCCCGGGGCGGGGCCGGTAAGGGCTGCCTGGCCTCAGTGCTTGTTATGCTGCCAGGGCGTCCCGAGGGGGAAGCCGGTGCGAATCCGGCGCTGACCCGCAACGGTAAACGGTGCCCCGCGCCCCGTGAGCCCGATCGCCCGAGGACGCCGACCTCCCGACAACTCGCCGCGGACTGCGAGGGGATGGCGCCCCGGCACGGCCGTGCCCGGGCGCGCCGCCCCGCGCCGTACGCGGCCCGAGGCAAGGCGCGCCAAGTGAGCAGCACCGCGACCGCACCGGCCACCGCCGCGGCCCCACCCGGCCCGCGCCGAACACCCGCCGTACCGCTGGCCGCCTGCCTCGCGGCGGCGCTGCTCGTCTCGCTGGTCTGCGCCGTCTGCGTCGGCTCCTCCGGACTCGGCTGGGGCCAGGTCCTGCGGCTGCTGCGCGCCGGGCTGACGGGCGGCCGGCTGGAGGCCGACGAGGCCGCCGCCTACGCGATCGTCTGGGAGATCCGGCTGCCGCGCGCCGTGCTGGCCGCCGTGGTCGGCGCCGGACTCGCCGCCACCGGGGTCGCCGTCCAGGCGATGGTCCGCAACGCGCTCGCCGACCCCTTCGTGCTCGGCATCTCCTCCGGCGCCTCGGTCGGCGCCAACGCCGTGCTGATGCTGGGCGCCTTCGCCTCGCTCGGCGTCTGGGCGATCTCCGTCTCCGCCTTCGCCGCCGCCCTGCTCGCCATGGTGCTGGTCTACCTGACGGCCCGTACCGCCCACGGGCTCACCCCGCTGCGGCTGGTGCTCACCGGCACCGCGATGTCCTACGGCTTCTCCGCGCTGACGGCGCTGATGGTCTTCGCCGCCGCCCGCGGCGAGGCCGCCCGCTCCGCCATGATGTGGCTGCTCGGCAGCCTCGGCGGCGCCACCTGGGGCTCGGTGCCGATCGCCGCCGTCACCGTGCTGGCCGGCCTGGCCTACCTGGCCTGCGCCGCAGGGCGGTTGGACGCGCTGGCGATGGGCGACGAGACGGCCGCCTCGCTCGGTGTGGACCCGGACCGGCTGCGCCGCGAGCTGTTCGTGGTCACCGCGGCCGTCACCGGCACCGTGGTCGCGGTCAGCGGGGCGATCGGCTTCGTCGGACTGATGGTCCCGCACCTGGTGCGGATGCTGGTCGGCGCCGGCCACCGCCGGGTGCTGCTGGTCGCCCCGCTCACCGGGGCGCTGCTGCTGGTCTGGGTGGACATCGTCTCCCGCACCCTGCTGGCACCCGCCGAACTGCCGGTCGGCGTGGTCACCGCGGCCGTCGGGGTGCCCTGCTTCCTGCTGCTGATGCGCCGCCGCGGCTACGCCTTCGGCGGTGGCCGGTGACCGCCCCCGCCGCCGGCCCCGCCGCCCTGGACGTCGCCGTCGACCGGGTCTCGGTCGACCTGGCCGGCGTCCGGCTGGTCCACGACATCACCCTGACCGCCGCCGCCGGCCAGGTGGTCGGCCTCATCGGCCCGAACGGCAGCGGCAAGTCCACCCTGCTGCGCTGCGTCTACCGGGCGCTGCGGCCCGCCGCCGGCGCCGTCCTGCTGGGCGGCGACGACCTGCACGCGCTCGCCCCGCGCGAGGCCGCCCGGCGGGTGGCGGCGCTGCCGCAGGAGCACTCCGCCGAGTTCGACTTCACCGTGGCCGAGGTGGTCGCCATGGGCCGGCTGCCGCACCGGCGCGGCGCCCTGGCCGGGCCCAGCGCCGGGGACGAGGACCGCTGCGCCGGGGCCCTGCGCCGGGTCGGCGCCGCGCACCTGGCCGCCCGGGGCTTCCTGACCCTGTCCGGCGGCGAGAAGCAGCGGGTGCTGATCGCCCGCGCGCTGGTCCAGGAGCCCAAGGTGCTGGTCCTCGACGAGCCCACCAACCACCTGGACATCGCCCACCAGCTGGAGGTGCTGGCGCTGGTCCGGGAGGCCGGGCCGACGGTGCTCACCGCGCTGCACGACCTCAACCTGGCCGCCGGGCACTGCGACCTGCTCCACGTGGTCGCGGACGGCCGGATCGTCGCCTCCGGACCGCCCGCCGAGGTGCTCCGGCCGGACCTGCTGGCCGAGGTCTTCCAGGTCCGCGCGACGCCCGTGCGGCACCCGGTCACCGGCGCCGTCCAGCTGCTCCTCGACCGCCTGCCGTAGCCACCCCCTCCCGCCCCTGCCCCGAACACTCCGAACGCCCCGAACGCCCCGTCCCCGAGGATCCCCATGCGCACCAAGGCCGTTGCCGCCGCCGCCCTGCTCGCCCTCGCGCTCACCGGCTGCGGCGCCGAGATCGCCCCGAGCGGCGACGGCGCCGCCACCTCCTCCGCCCACTACCCGGTGACCGTCGACAACTGCGGCACCGAGGTCACCTTCAAGGAGAAGCCGGCCCGCACGGTCACCAACGACGTCGGCATCACCGAGCTGATGTTCGCGCTCGGCCTGGAGGACCGGATGGCCGGCTACGTGATGCCCGACGACAAGGGCCGGGTCGACCAGGTCGCCTGGAAGGACGGCTACCAGCGGGCCAAGTGGCTCTCCAAGGACCAGATCACCAAGGAGATCGCCCTGGACGCCAAGGCCGACCTGGTCTTCGCCGGCTGGCACTACGGCTTCGACGAGGGGAAGGGCTTCACCCCCCAGGCGCTGTCCGGCCTGGGCATCGGCTCCTACGTGCTCACCGAGTCCTGCCGCAGCGGCAAGGGCACCGAGCGCGGGGTGATGTCCCCGCTGGACGCGCTGTACACCGACCTCGCCAACCTGGGCGAGATCTTCGACGTCCGGGACCGGGCCGACCGGCTGGTCGCCGACTTCAAGGCGCAGATCGCGGCCGTCCCCGAGCCCGCGTACCGGCCGGGCGTCTTCCTGTACGACAGCGGCGAGGACAAGCCCTACACCTCGGGCCGCTTCGCCGCCCCGGAGGAGATCATCGCCAAGGCCGGCGGCCGGAACGTGATGGGCGACGTCGCCGACTCCTGGACCACCGTGGGCTGGGAGAGCGTGGTCCAGCGCGACCCCGAGGTGATCGTGATCAGCAACTACGGCACCCCGGACGCCGAGGCGAAGCGGAGGTTCCTGAAGTCCTTCCCGCCGCTGGCCGGCGTCTCGGCCGTCCGCAACGACCGGATCTTCGTGCTCGACTACGTCGACCTGGTCGAGAGCCCGCGCAACCCGGCCGCGATCACCGCCCTGGCGGAGTACCTGCGGACCGTCCCGGCCCGCTGAGCCGCGACCGTCCGGCCCGCCCTCCGGCCGGTTCCGACGGGCGTACGCTCAACAGTACGAGCCGTCGGAACCGACCGGAGGAGCGAGAACATGACCACCATGGCCGCACCGACCGCCTTCGACGTCCGGGCCCTGCGCGAGGGCATCGAGCGCGCCGACGCCCGGACCCTGCTGGCGCTCTACGCGGACGACGCCGAACTGCGCGTGGTCGACCGCAAGACCCAGCCCAGCCACCCCCTGGTGATGCACGGCCGGGACGAGATCGGCGCGATGCTGGACGACCTCTACGCCCGCGAGACGAGCCACACCCTGGAACAGGTGGTGGTCCAGGCGGACCGCCTCGCCTTCCTGGAGTCCTGCCGCTATCCGGACGGGGTGCGGGTGCTGGTCAGCTCCACCGCCGAGCTGCGCGACGGGCGGATCGTCGACCAGACCTCCGTCCAGGCCTGGGACGAGAACGAACCGGCCCAGTAGGCTCGGAGTCATGATCCGCACCGCCCTCCCCGCCGACGTCCCCGTCATCCACGCCATGATCCGCGAACTCGCGGACTACGAGAAGGCCCTCCACGAGGTGGTCTCCACCGAGGAGCAGCTGCACGGCGCGCTCTTCGGCCCCGCCCCCGCGCTGTTCGGCCTGATCGCCGAGGACGACACCACCGGCGAGCCGGTCGGCTTCGCGCTCTGGTTCCTCAACTACTCCACCTGGCGCGGCACCCACGGCATCCACCTGGAGGACCTCTACGTCCGCCCCACCTCGCGCGGCGGCGGCCACGGCAAGGCCCTGCTGCTGGAGCTCGCCCGGATCGCCGTCGAGCGCGGCTACTCCCGGGTCGAGTGGTCGGTGCTGGACTGGAACACCCCCTCGATCAACTTCTACAAGTCGCTCGGCGCCGTGCCGATGGACGAGTGGACCGTCTTCCGCCTCACCGGGGACGCGCTCACCGCCGCCGGCACCCGCTGAGAGCGGCGCGCGGACGGCGCGCGCCGGAGGCGGGCAGGGGGGCTTGTTCGGACCACTGCCACCCTGCGTCGCGATGCCTTACCATGAGTGACTCCCGCACCGGGGCAGGAACGCGGTAACGTCTCGGGCGGACGGCGGCGTCCGGCCACCCCCTGAAGGGTATGACCGGTACGTACCGCACCACCCCTCTGGACAGTTGGGGCGAAGCAGTTGAGCCAAGCAACAGACAGTGCCGCGGCCACCGGCCCGGAAGCACAGCGCGTCACCCAGGAGGTGAGGGTGTCCCAGATCGACGGCGAGCCCGGAGTGCAGGACTTCGTGGAGGTCCGGCTGCCCGCGGCCGGGGCCTACCTCTCGGTCCTGCGGACGGCCACGGCAGGCCTCGCGGCCCGGCTGGACTTCACGCTGGACGAGATCGAGGACCTGCGCATCGCGGTCGACGAGGCCTGCGCCATCCTCCTTCAGCAGGCCGTCCCCGGCTCGGTCCTCTCCTGCGAGTTCCGACTGGTCGGCGACTCACTGAAGGTGATCGTCTCGGCACCCACCACCGACGGCCGGGCGCCCGAACGGGACACCTTCGCCTGGACGGTGCTCTCCGCGCTCGCGGGCGAGGTCGAGTCGGCGGTCGCCGAGGACAAGACCGTGTCGATCAGCCTGCACAAGAAGCGCGGCGGCCCAGCCACCCACTAGGTCCGCCGCGGCAGCGCGGCAGCAGCACCGAACAAGGGCCGTCCGCCCGGGGCACCACCGGGCCGGACGGACGGCTCCCGGTACCGCCCCACCCGGCGGTACGACCAATGAGACGAACCGGGACCGACCGTCCCGGTGCTCCCGGAACGGAACGGGGGAATGGCCGTGAGTGATCTGGACCGTACCGGCCTCGCGACGGCGGGCCCTGCCGTACCGACCCAGGCGAGCGTTCCCGGCCTCGCCGCCAACGACGAAGCGCACCCGAAGGACGCCCACCGGATGAGCCAGCCGACCGAGCCGACGCCCCAGTCGTCGCCCGATCCGTCGCCCCCGCCCGTGCCGTCGGCCGCGGACCTCCCGGACACCGAGAAGGCCGAGGACGCCGCCGAGGCGGCCGCGGCGCTGCGCGCCGCGGTGCCCGCACAGGCCCCGCAGCGCTCCGGCGCACCGGACCGCGAGGCGGCCCGGGCCCTGTTCGTACGGCTCTCCGCGCTGCCCGACGGCTCCCCGGAGCGCGTCGAGCTGCGCAACCAGCTGGTGCGCATGCACATCCCGCTGGTCGAGCACCTGGCCCGGCGGTTCCGCAACCGGGGCGAGCCGCTGGACGACCTGACCCAGGTCGCCACCATCGGGCTGATCAAGTCGGTGGACCGGTTCGACCACGAGCGCGGGGTCGAGTTCTCCACCTACGCCACGCCGACCATCGTCGGCGAGATCAAGCGGCACTTCCGGGACAAGGGCTGGGCGGTCCGGGTGCCGCGCCGGCTCCAGGAGCTGCGGCTGTCGCTGACCACGGCGACCAGCGAGCTCTCCCAGCGGCACGGCCGCTCCCCCACGGTGCACGAGCTGGCCGAGCACCTGGGGATCTCCGAGGAGGACGTCCTGGAGGGGCTGGAGTCCGCCAACGCGTACTCCACGCTGTCGCTGGACGTGCCGGACAGCGACGACGAGTCGCCGGCCGTCGCGGACACCCTGGGCGCCACCGACGAGGCGCTGGAGGGCGTCGAGTACCGCGAGTCGCTCAAACCGCTGCTGGCCCAACTGCCGCCCCGCGAGCAGAAGATCCTGGTGCTGCGGTTCTTCCGGAACATGACGCAGTCGCAGATCGCCGCCGAGGTGGGCATCTCGCAGATGCACGTGTCCCGGCTGCTCGCCCGGACGCTGGCCCAGCTGCGGGAGAAGCTCCTCGTGGAGGAGTAGGAGCGGGAAGACGACTGACGGCCGCTCAGCGGCGGCCGTCCGGTCGTGAAGAAGTGGTGGAAGGCGGCGGCCCTCCGCGCTCAGCCCTCGTGCGGAGCGTAGAGGGCCGCCGTCGCCTTCGGGCTGAGCAGCGCGCCGATGCCGAGCAGGCCGAGCAGGCCGACGCCCACGCCGACGGCGGTCATCGCCCCGCCGCTCTGCCACATGTAGTACGCCACCGGCAGGCAGATCGAGTTGGTCAGCACGGCGGGGCTGCGGCCCCAGGGGCGGATCCTGAGCAGCGCCCGCGCGGCCAGGATCGGCGCCACGCCGAGCAGCACGATCACCAGGCCGCCGAACTCGTTCAGGGCGAGCTGCTTGGACTGGCCGGACAGGGCGGCGACCATGTCCCAGACGCCGACGACGGCCAGCGCGGCGCCCTCCACGGCGGTGATGGCGGCGCCCAGGGTGAGGGCGGCCGGCCGGTCGGCGCCGGGCGCGGGGACGGGTGCGGAGGATTCTGCGGTCACTCCAGCAGGGTAGCCGCCGGTTGGTCCGTACCGCCCCGTAGGCTGGGCCCATGCGCGCTCTCCTGGTCGTCAACCCGAAAGCGACCACCACCAGCGGTCGCACCAGGGACGTCCTGATCCACGCCCTGCGGAGCGACCTCAAGCTGGAGGTGGCGCAGACCGAGTACCGCGGCCACGCGCGCGACCTGGCCCGTGAGGCGGCGGATGACGGCGCGGTCGACCTGGTGGTGGCGCTGGGCGGGGACGGCACCGTCAACGAGGTGGTCAACGGACTGCTCTCGCACGGCCCGGGCGACCGGCTCCCGCGGCTGGCCGTGGTCCCCGGCGGGTCGACCAATGTGTTCGCCCGCGCGCTGGGCCTGCCGAACGACCCAGTGGAGGCGACCGGCGCCCTGCTGGACGCCCTGGAGCACCGGCGCGAGCGGCCGGTCGGGCTCGGCAAGGCGATGACCGAGGGGCTGCCGGACCGCTGGTTCACCTTCACCGCCGGCCTGGGCTTCGACGCCGGGGTGGTCGGCCGGGTCGAGGAGCAGCGCCGGGCCGGGCGCAAGTCCACCCACGCGCTCTACGTCACCCAGGCGCTCCGCCACTTCGTCACCCAACGTGAGCAGCGCAGATCAGGCCCGGTCTCGCTGACGATGGCGGGCCGCGAGCCCGTGTCGGGCCTGGCGCTGGCGATAGTCAGCAACACCTCGCCGTGGACGTTCCTGGGCAACCGCCCCGTCTACCCCTCGCCGCGCGCCTCCTTCGACGCGGATCTCGATGTCTTCGGCATCACCCGGATGACGGCGTTCGGCATCGCTCGAACGGTCCGTCAGATCCTGCGGTCGCACGGCCCTTCGAGCAACGGCACCGTGCCGACCGGCCCTTCCGGGAAGCATGTCGTCTCCTATCACGACGTCCGGCACTTCACCTTGGTTTCGGAGGAACCGGTCCCGTTCCAGGTCGACGGGGACCACCTTGGATCCAGGAGTCGCGTCAGTTTCACAGGCGTACGGCGGGCACTGCGTGTGATTGTGTGACTAGAAGGGCCCTTCTCCCTTCTTCTCGAACGCACAAGCCCCCTTCACTCCATAGAAGTACTGGCTGTGAGCTAGGCGACACCGAAGAATCCAAAATTCCTCCCTGAAGGGGGTTGTATCCGGGCCCGAGGTTTGCGAACCTCTACATGGCGATCGGGACACATCGCAGCGACGGCAACCCTCGAAACCTGGGGGGCCGACCGCGGGGTGTCCCTCGAATCGCCCGAATCCCCCCCAGCACAGACCTCCCGGGCCCGATGGGCCTTTGGTCTCTTTTGCTGTTGCGGGATTCGTGAAAGCGTTCACATTCACAAGGACCATCGATGTGCCGACCGGGCAACCCCCGCCGGCAGGAGGAGTTGGACGACCATGGACTGGCGCCACCGCGCTGTCTGCCGCGAAGAGGACCCGGAGCTGTTCTTCCCGATCGGGAACACCGGTCCTGCTCTGCTGCAGATCGAGGAAGCCAAGGCCGTGTGCCGCCGCTGTCCGGTCATGGAGCAGTGCCTCCAGTGGGCCCTCGAGACCGGCCAGGACGCCGGCGTCTGGGGCGGCATGAGCGAGGACGAGCGCCGCGCCATGAAGCGCCGGGCCGCCCGCAACCGCGCCCGCACCGCCTGATCACACGCCGTAGTACCAGCAGTAACCGCACGATCGATCAACACATGATCACAGGCTTCCCCTGCACCTCCTGGTGAAGCCTTCCGCACAAAGGGCCTTGCTCGACGAGGCCCCGCGACACCGGCCCGCCCAGCCACTTGATACTGTTCACTTAGAGCAATATTGTGGAGCTGTGGCGCTCACCGTGTGCAACGCACCGGCTGGTGTCGCACCACCCAGAGCCCCCGTTCCGGCCGACTCCCCCCGACGGCCGGAACGGGTTGAGAGGCCCTGTCGACCCACCCCCCCCGGTCGACAGGGCCTCGTTTCTGTTTCTGCCGCCGGGCGGAAGTGGTGAAGGAGCGTGCGACCAGCGCTCACATCGGACGCACGCCCCCTGCACGCTTCAGCGCATCGGCCGGCGCACCGGTCAGCGCACCGGGATCTCCAGGATCACCTTGGTGCCGCCGTTCGGGCCGGCCACCATGTCGAAGGTGCCGCCCAACTCCCCGGTGGCCAGGGTCCGGACGATCTGCAGCCCGAGGTTGCCCGCCTGCTGCGGGTCGAAGCCCTCCGGCATGCCCCTGCCGTCGTCCTGCACCGTGATCAGCAGGTACTCCTCCGGCCGGGCCCCGCCGTTCCAGCTGTCCGACCAGCCCATGCCGGTGGCCGGCGCCCGCCCGCGCAGCGCGCTGACCTCCAGGTTGCCGGAGGCGCTCGGGCCGAAGGCGTGTTCCAGGGCGTTCTGCAGCAGCTCGGTCAGCACCATCGCCAGCGGGGTGGCCACCTCGGCGGAGAGGATGCCGAAGCTGCCGCTGCGGCGGGTCGCCACCCGGCCGTCCTGGGACAGCTCCATCACCATGGCCAGCACCCGGTCGGCGATCTCGTCGAAGGCCACCTGCTCGTCCAGCGCCTGGGAGAGGGTCTCGTGCACGATCGCGATCGAGCCGACCCGGCGCACCGCCTCGTCGAGCGCGGCCCGGCCGGATTCCGAATCCATCCGGCGGGACTGCAGGCGCAGCAGCGCGGCGACGGTCTGCAGGTTGTTCTTCACCCGGTGGTGGATCTCCCGGATGGTGGCGTCCTTGGTCATCAGCTCGCGGTCGCGCCGGCGCAGCTCGGTGACGTCCCGGCAGAGCACCAGGGAGCCGGTCAGGGTGCCCTTGGGCTTGAGCGGGATGGCCCGCAGGGTGACCACACCGCCCTGGGCCTCGATCTCGGTCTGCCGGGGCGCCCAGCCGCTGGCCAGCTTCACCAGCGCCTCGTGCACGGCGGCCCGGGAGGGCGGGGCGAGGTCGGCGGTGCTCCGGCCGAGGTGGCTGCCGACCAGGTCGGTGGTGAGGCCGAGCCGGTGGTAGGCGGAGAGCGCGTTGGGGCTGGCGTAGGTGACGATGCCGTCGGCGTCGAGGCGGATGAGGCCGTCGCCGACCCGCGGCGCCGCGTCCATGTCGGCCTGCTCGACGCCGTGGTAGGGGAAGGCGCCGGCGGCGATCATCTGGGCGAGGTCGGAGGCGCTCTGCAGGTAGGTGAGCTCCAGCCGGCTGGGGGTGCGCACGGTCAGCAGGTTGGTGTTGCGGGCGATCACGCCGAGCACCTTGCCCTCGCGCCGCACCGGGATGGACTCGACCCGGACCGGCACCTCCTCGCGCCACTCCGGGTCGCCCTCGCGCACGATCCGCCCCTCGTCGTAGGCGGCGTCCAGCAGCGGGCGGCGGCCGCGCGGGACGAGGTGGCCGACCATGTCGTCCTGGTAGGAGGTGGGGCCGGTGTTGGGGCGCATCTGGGCGACCGAGACGTACCGGATGCCGTCCCAGGTGGGGATCCAGAGCACCAGGTCGGCGAAGGACAGGTCGGAGAGCAGCTGCCACTCCGAGACCAGCATGTGCAGCCACTCCACATCGGCACCGGTCAGGGTGGTGTGGCGGCGGACGAGTTCGTTCAACGAGGGCACAGGGCGAGCGTAGCCCCAGGGGGGTGCGGACGGCCCCCGCGTACCCCCGCCGACGTGCACCGCGCACCCGTCCCCCGAGTTGTCCAGACCAATTTTCGGGGAGGCCTGGACAACCCAGATTGGTCTAGTCCACAATGAAAGGGCACCAAGGAGAGGCACCCGCGCAACTGCCCTGACCGCGCGATGCCGCTCCTCGGTCGGACGCCGCCGAACGAGGACCCCGCACAGTTCTCGATCGTCACCGGCGCCCGACGACAGCTCCGGGCCGCGGAGCCGCATGGGTTGAGGGTCCCGTGTCGGCACCGTGGCCCGTAGTGTTTCCCGGCCCCGTTCCGGGTCCGAACAGCGCCCCGAGCCAAGGGGCGCGCCGCTGCCGAAAGCGACGAGCGACCAGCGAGGTACGAGCGCCGGAGCGAGGAGCGTCGGCAGCGGACCAGAGCGCCCCGGAGGCGAGCGCCCCAGCAACGCACGAGCCCCCGTCCACAGGCTGTGGACGGGGGCTCGTGCGTTGCTGGGGCGCGTCAGTGGGTCTCGGTGACCTTGGCGAGCGCGCGGGGGGCGTCCGGGTCCTGGCCGCGGGCGATGGTGACCTCGTAGGCCAGCAGCTGCAGCGGCAGGATCTCCAGGATCGGCTGCACCTCCTCGGGCACGCCGGCCGGCAGCGCGAAGCCCGCCGAGGCGGCCTCGACCTGCGCCTGCTGGCCGACCACGACCAGGTCGGCGCCGCGGCCGCGCAGGCGGTCCAGGACCGGCTGCAGGGCCTCGCCGCCCTTGCCGTCCGGGACGATCGCGATGACCGGCGAGACGTTGTCGACCATGGCCAGCGGGCCGTGCAGCAGGTCGGCGCCGGAGAACGGGGAGGCCGGGATGTAGGTGGTCTCCATGAGCTTCAGCGCCGCCTCGCGGGCGGTCGGGTAGCCGTAGCCGCGCGAGGTGATGACCAGGCGCTGGGCGAAGCGGTAGCGCTCGGCCAGGGCCTTGACCTCGTCCTGGCGGGCCAGGATGCCCGTGGCCAGCTCCGGCAGGCCCTTGGCGGCCGCGCCGTCGCCGCCGCGCAGGCCCTCGACCAGCAGGTAGAGGGCGAGCAGCTCGGCGGTGTAGGTCTTGGTGGCGGGCAGCGCCTTCTCCGGCCCGGCCAGCACGTCGATGTGGAACTCGGAGACCTCGGCCAGCGGCGAACCGGCGTTGTTGGTCACCGCCAGGGTGATCGCACCGGCCTCGCGGGCCGCCTTGGTGGAGGCGACGAGGTCCGGCGAGCCGCCCGACTGGCTGACGGTGATCACCAGCACGTCGGTCAGGTCCGGCTTGGCGCCGTAGGCGGTGGTGGTGGACATCGAGGTCAGGCCGGCCGGCTTGCCCAGCAGGATCTCGATCAGGTACTTGGCGTACAGCGCCGCATTGTCCGAAGTGCCCCGCGCGGTCAGGAGGACGAACCGCGGCTTGCGGGCGGCGATCCGGGACGCGATCTCGAAGATCCTGGGGGCGCCCTCGTCGAGAATGCGCTGCAGGACGGCCGGCTGCTCGGCCATCTCCGCCGCCATGATCCGGCCAGGGACGGTCTGCGTGTCGGACATCGTGTGGGGCCTCCGATGAGATGGTTCCACCCCGGCCGGGCGGGAATGCCCGGCGGGGACCTCTACGGCGGCGAGTCCGCACACTCGCTGCGGTGAATACTGCGGCAATCCTACGGGGGCCGCCCGCCCGGGGCACATCCGAGGAGGCCCCTCACGGCGGATGCCGCGGGCCCCGGCGTGCGCGGAGCCCCTCCCGGCGGTGCGGGGAGGGGCTCCGGCGTCCGGGGGACGGCGGCTCAGCCGGCCTTGTTGATCAGCTGGTCGATGGCGGCGTCCGCCTCCTTGGCGGCCTGGTCCACCGGCTTGCCCCGCAGGATGGCGGTCAGCATGTCGGGCAGGATCTTCTGCTTCTCCACCAGGCCCCAGCCGGGGGCCAGCGGGGTGAACCAGGCGTCCGGCACCGCGTTGGCCGCGGCGGCGGTGGCCGGCTTGCTCTTCAGCGGGTTCAGCTGGGTGAGGTTGTTCGGCAGGATGTCCTTGTCGGCCAGCGCCTGCTCGGACTTGGCGCTGGTGAACATCCGGACCCAGTCGGTGGCCAGGGCCGCCGAGGGCGACTTCGCGGTGACGGCGAGGGCCGAGCCGCCGATGAAGGTCGGCAGCGGCTTGCCGCCCGGGCCGGGCATGGTGGCGACCTTGACCGAGTCCTTGAGGCTCGGGTCGCCGGTCACCGGCGCGACGACGCTGGACGCCTCGTAGCCGTTGCCGTAGAAGGACGCCGCGTGGCCGCGGGCCATCGCCTCGTACTGGTTCTGCTCGTTGACCGCCTGGTCGCCCTTGTTGTACTTGCGCACCAGGTCGACGAAGTGGTTGATGCCCTGCTGGGACTTGGGGTCGCTCAGGGTGCCGTGCCAGTTGCCGCCGCTGTCGAAGCGGGCGATGGCGCCGCCGTACGCGGAGACGTAGCTCATCGCGGCGTACCAGTACGGGCCGGGCAGGTAGAGCGAGGAGAAGGTCCGGTCGTTCTTGTTCTTCTCCGCGATCTTGTCGAGCGCCGCACGCAGCTCGTCCTCGGTCTTGGGGAAGTCGGCGCTGCCGGTGGCCTGCTGGAAGGCCGTCGAGTTGTAGATGGCGACCCGGGCGCCCGCGTAGTAGGGCACGCACCAGAGCTTGTCCTGGTAGGTGCAGGTGTTGGCGAGCGCCTTGATCCAGGTGTCCGAGTTGTCGAAGGTGGTGCGCTCCACCGGGGCCAGCGCGCCGGAGAGCACGTACTTCATCGTCTCGGTGTTGCCGAGCTCGACCACGTCCGGGGCGTTGCCGTCGGTGATCGCCTTGTCGAGCTTGGCCACCTTGTCGGCCCAGCCCTGGTAGGCCAGCTTGAGGGTGGCCTTCGGGTACTTGGCGGCGAACTCGTCGTTGACCCGCTGGACGAGGTCGGGCCAGTTCTTCTGGGCGTCGTCCATCAGCCAGACCGTGACGGTACCGGTCGCGGCCTGCGGGTCCGCCGAGGCGGTCTTGGCGTCGTCCGACGCCGAGCCGCCCGATGAACACGCCGTCAGTCCGGCGGCCAGCGCCATGATTCCGACCGTCGCCATGAACCGACGCTTTCTCACGCCATCCTCCGAGGGTTTAGAGCTTGTGCCCGCCGGCGGCGCGCCGGCGCCCGACGGGACGGGTGTCCAGGGAGGGGCGGCGAAGAGCTTCGGGGTGGGCCAATACCACATCCGACGAAATTGAAATTCGAACCGGATGGACTGGAGCCTGGCCTAGACCACTGTTGGTGTCAACGCCAAATGGCCTGGCGGTCAAGGCCGTTGCAGACCTGTTGTACCGCGTGGCGATCAGTCGCCCGACGGTCACCCTAAGTAGAACTTAAGACTGCCTTAAGGCCGATTTGAGGGAACACCGTCAGATGACGAAGCCGCAGGTCACACGGCGTCCGAACAGTCGGGAAACGCAACGGGCCCGCCATGCGACATGCGCATGACGGGCCCGCTGGGCGGATGCCTTCGACACCCGGCGTAACGGTCCTACGTGGCCTCAGCCGACGGCCACCGACTGGCCGGTGAGCACCTCGACGGCGGCCAGCCCGCAGACCCGGGCGGCGCCGTGGGTGGCGATGTACAGCGCGCCGACGGGCTCGGACTGCGGCAGGCCCATCTCGACCACCGCGGCGTCCGGACGGGCCGCCAGCAGGCGGGCCAGCGCGGCCGTCATCCACTCGTGCCGGTGGGCGTCGCGGACCACCAGCACCAGGTGGCGGTCGGCGGCGCCGGCCAGCACCTCGGACACCAGCGCGTCCAGCACCGCGGCCTCGGCGATCTCCGGGCCGACCTCGCGGGTGCGGGTGCCCGGGAAGCGGTCGGCCAGCATGCCGGCCACGCCCCACGGGGTGACGTCGCCGACGGCGATGTTCGGCTCGGCGGAGAACGAGGCCACGAACGGGCGCTCGGTCACCGGCAGGGCCTCGCGGCCCGGCGCGCGGACCACCCGCAGCGCCCGGCGGGCCGCCCGCAGGCCGACCGCGAGGTCCGCCTCCGGCCGCTCGCCCTGGGCCGCGATCCGGGCCCAGCTGCCGAGCGCGCGCACCCGGGCGGCCGCGTCGGCGAGCCGCTCCTCCGGGATCCGGCCGGAGCGCACGCCCGCCACGATGGCGTCGCGCAGCATCAGCACGGTGTCCTCGTCGGCCAGGCCGCCGCCCACGCAGATCGCGTCCGCGCCGGCCGCCAGGGCCAGCACGGTGCCCTCGCCCATGCCGAAGGTGTCGGCGATGGCACCCATCTCGATCGCGTCGCTGACGATCAGGCCCTGGTAGCCGAGGCCGCCGTCCGCGGGGGCCGCGCGCAGCAGGTCGCGCAGCACGGCGGGGCTGAGCGTGGCGGGCAGCTTGGGATCGAGCGCCGGGATCATGATGTGGGCCGTCATCACGGCCTTGGTGTCGGCGGCGATCGCGGCCTGGAACGGGATCAGGTCGCGGGCGCGCAGCACGTCCAGGTCGACGTCGATGACCGGCAGGCCGTGGTGCGAGTCGACGGCGGTGTCGCCGTGGCCCGGGAAGTGCTTGGAGCAGGCCGCGACACCGGCCGACTGCAGGCCCTCCACCCAGGCGGCGGTGTGCCGGGCGCACAGCTCCGGGTCGGCGCCGAAGGAGCGCACGCCGATGACCGGGTTGCGCGGGTTGGAGTTGACGTCCGCGGTGGGCGCCCAGTTGTAGTTGACGCCGGCGGCGGCCAGCGCGCGGCCCAGCTCGCGGGCGACGTCGCGGGTCAGCGCCGGGTCGTCGATGGCACCGAGGGCGAGGTTGCCCGGCCAGGACGAGCCGGAGCCGGCCTCCAGCCGGGTGACGTCGCCGGACTCCTCGTCGATGGCGATCAGCAGGTCGGGGTTCTCGGCCCGCAGCGCGGCGGTGAGCGCGGCGAGCTGGCCGAGGTCGGCCACGTTGCGGTCGAACAGCGCGACCGAGCCGAGGCCCGCCGCCAGGTGGCGGCGCAGCCACTCCGGCGGCTCGGTGCCGACGAAGCCGGGCTGCAGGACGGTCAGCGCGTCACGGTGCAGCTGGTCGGAGGCCGGGAGGGTGGGGACGAGGATGCTCACGGGGATCAGCCCTTCACGGCGCCGTCGGTGAGGCCACCGACCGCCTTGCGCTGCAGGAAGACGAACAGGATCAGCACCGGGAGGGCGAACAGCGTCGACGCCGCCATCGTGGCGCCCCAGTCGTTGCCGAAGGCGGTCTGGAAGGAGGACAGCCACAGCGGCAGGGTCTGGCCGTCGGTCTTGTTGACGATCAGGACGAGCGGGAACTCGTTCCAGGCCGTGATGAAGCCGAACAGCGAGGTGGACATCAGGCCCGGCGCCAGCAGCGGGAAGATCACCTTCACGAAGGCCTGGGTGCGGGTGCAGCCGTCGACCATCGCGGACTCCTCCAGCTCCTTCGGCACCGCGGCGATGAAGCCGCGGAGCGTCCAGATGGTGAAGGGCAGCACCATCATCATGTAGAAGGCGGTGAGCGGGACGAGGCTGTTCAGCATGCCGTTGTCGCGGGAGATCAGGTAGACCGCGATGGTCATGACCTCCCAGGGCGCCATCTGGGCGGCCATGATGACCAGCACGAAGGTCTTGCGGCCGCGGAACTTCATCCGGGCGATGGCGAAGGACGCCAGGGTGGCGATCACCAGCGAGATCACCACGGCGAGGATGGTGACGATGAAGCTGTTGGCGGTGTACGTCCAGAACTTGGGGACGTTGACCGCGGTCTTGAAGTGCTCCAGGGTCGCGTCGAACGGGATGAACACCGGCGTCTGGCTGGCGATGTCCTTCGTCGGCTTGAAGGCCGTGCTGATCATCCAGTAGACGGGGAACGCGAAGAAGACGAAGAGGACGACCGCGATGACGTTCGGCCAGGTGCGTCCGATGAGCGAGCGCCTCACAGCTCGTCCTCCTGCTTCAGAATGATCCGGAAGTAGTACGCCATCAGGACGCCCAGGATCAGGATGGTGAGCACCGCGATCGCGGCACCGGTGCCGTAGTGCTGGCGGCCGGAGCCCTCCAGGAAGGCGTGGATCGGCAGCGTGCGGGTGAGACCGTCGGGGCCGCCGGCCTTGATCGCGTAGATCTGGGTGAAGGCCTTGAAGATCCAGATGACCTCGAGGAAGGTCGTGGCCAGGAAGAACGGCTTCAGGTTGGGGAACATCACCGCGGTGAAGATCTTGACCGGGCCGGCGCCGTCCATCCGGGCCGCCTCGTAGAGCTCCTTCGGGATGGTGGTCAGCGCCGCGTACATGTTGAACGCCACGAACGGGATCGAGCCCCAGACCAGCAGCAGGAGGATCACGAAGAAGGTCGAGTACTGGGTGCTGGTCCAGTTGTAGGCGGCCATCGAGTGCCAGCCCAGGGCGTCCAGGATCCAGTTGACGACGCCGAAGCGGGCGTCGAACAGCCAGGTGTAGACGGTGGTCGAGGCGACCACCGGCATCGCCCAGGCGAACAGCAGGCCGACCGACAGCAGCAGCCGCATCCTCTTGCCGAGCCGGTTGAGCAGCAGACCGACCAGCGCGCCGCCCACCATGATCAGGAAGACGTTCAGCGCGGTGAACGCCACGGAGCGGCCGGTGACCGACCAGAACTCCGGGTCGGACAGCTGCTCGGTGTAGTTCTCGAAGCCGTTCCACTCGGTCAGGTGCTGGACGAGCTGGCGCGCGTTCAGGTTCTGGAACGAGACCAGAATGGTCTTCAGCAAGGGCCAGCCCAGCAGGCCCAGGGTGGCCACAGTGGCCGGCAGGAGCAGCAGGTACGGCGCGAACTTGGAGCCGAGGCTCCGTCCGTCCGCCGCTCTGGCGCTCTTCTTCGGGGTGCCGCCGCCACCGCGCACGGCGTCCGTCTTCATAGGGGCCACAGCAGCCTTCCCTGAATCCGGGGACTGTGTCTGCACCCGCTCCGAATGCACAGCCATCGTTCTCTCTTCCTCACAACCCGACCACGACGGACAGGCGCCGCCCACCGGCCCCCCGCCGGGAGCCGGTGAGCGACGCCGCTCGACTGCTACTGCTTGGCGTTGAGGCGCTTCGCGATCTCCTCGTCGGCCTTCTTCGCCGCGGCGTTGTAGTCGCCGGTCAGGGCCGCGGTCAGGAACTCCTTGATCGGGTTCGGGTCGTTCTCCACGGCCGACCAGTTCGGGGTGGTCGGGGTGATGCCACCGACGCCCGAGGCCACCTTCGCGGCGGTGGCGAAGTCGCCGACGACCTTGTCGTTGAGCGAGGTCTTGTTCGGGATGAGACCCGAGGCGGCGACGGCGCCCTCGTTCTTGTCGTTCAGGGCGATCTTGAGGAAGTCCTTCGCCATGTCGGTGTTCTTGCTCGCCGCCGAGATGGCGATGTTCGAGCCACCGAGGAACACGCCGGAGGGCTTGTCGGCGGTCTTGCCCGGGAGCGCGAAGTGGCCGATCTTGTCCTTGGTCAGCGGGGCCTTCTCGTCCGGCACCTCCCAGCCGAGGCCGATGATGGTGCCGATGTTGCCCGCGCCGAAGATGTCCTTCTGCTGCGGCTTGGCCTCGTCCTTGTCCTTGAGACCCGTGGTCGAGTAGCTCTGGAGCTTCTTGTAGACGTCGAAGGCCTTCTGCGCCTCGGGGGTGGACAGGCCGCCCACCCACTTGTCGCCGTCCTTCTTCGCCAGCTTGCCACCCTCGCTGGTGAGCAGACCGAAGTAGACGTACCACTCCTGGCCCGGCATGTAGAGCGGGTCGGTGACGCCCGCGGTGGTCTTCAGCTTCTCCAGGGCGGTGTAGAACTCGTCCAGGGTCTTCGGGATGCTCAGCCCGGCGGCGGCCCAGAGGTCCTTGTTGTAGGTGACCGCGCGGTTGGTGACGAACCACGGGGCGGCGTACTGCTTGCCGTCCAGGATCGCGGACTCGCTCTGGTTGGCGGCCCAGTCGGCACCCCCGAGGGCGGCCTTGTCCTTGGTGATGTCCAGCAGACCACCGGTGGCGGCGTAGCCGGCCGTCTGGGTGTTGCCGATCTCCAGGACGTCGACGGAGCCCTCGGACAGCGCGGCGGTGATCTTCGGACCGATGCCGGTCCACTCCTGGGTCTGGTACTCGACCTTGGAGCCCGGGTAGGTGGACTCGAACTCGGTCTTGACCGCGTCGTCCCAGCCCTTGGGGGCGGAGCCCGACATCAGCCACACCTTGAGCGTCTTGCCGTTGTAGTCCTTCTTGCCGGCAGCGGACGTGTTGCCCGACCCGTTGTTGCCGCTGTCGTCCTTCTTGGCGTCCGAGCCGCAGGCCGCGAGACCAACAACCATGGCCGCGACGCCGACCGCCGCGATGAGCTGACGCTTCACGCCATCCTCCTGAGGGATGCCTTGGTGACCCCCGTCGGGTGGCAGCGGCATACCCACGCAAGGTGGGAGGAATGGGCCGCGGACTCCAGCGAACGGGTGGGGGGATTCATAGTGACCGGCCTAGTGGTGTAGACCAGATGCCAGGAGCTTGGCCTAGACCAATGGGCCTGTCAACGGCTGTTCGACCGATCCGGACCACCCGTTATCAAGCCGACACCGCACATCGTTCATCGCGTGATGAGGTATTCGTTCCGTAGCCATACATGCAACGATGTGAGCCGTTAATCATGTGGTGGGGCTCCCCGGAGCCCTGCGAGAAGCGGGAGACAGGTCCGATGAGCAGCGACGGGGGCAGCACGGCCCAGGTCAACGACCCCCAGGTGAAGAATCTCGCCGCCCAGGGCGGCGCGGACCCGACCGCCCGGGTGCCGAAGTACTACGGCCTCAAGCGCCACCTGCTGCAGCTTACCGAGACCCAGCCCGCCGGCACCCCGGTTCCGCCCGAACGGGCCCTGGCCGCGCAGTTCGACACCTCCCGCACCACCGTGCGGCAGGCCCTGCAGGAGCTCGTCGTCGAGGGCCGGCTGGAGCGCATCCAGGGCAAGGGCACCTTCGTCGCCAAGCCCAAGGTGGCGCAGGCCCTCCAGCTCACCTCCTACACCGAGGACATGCGCGCCCAGGGCCTGGAGCCCACCTCCCGGCTGATCGAGATCGGCTACATCTCCGCCGACGACCGGCTGGCCCCGCTGCTGGACATCAAGCCCGGCGGCCGGGTGCTGCGGATCGAGCGCCTGCGGCTGGCCAACGGCGACCCGATGGCCATCGAGGTGGCCCACCTGTCCGCCAAGCGCTTCCCCGCCCTGCGCCGCAACCTGGCCAAGCACAACTCGCTGTACACCGCGCTGCGCGAGGTCTACGGGGTGACCGTGGCCGAGGCCGAGGAGACCATCGAGACCACCCTCGCCAACCCCCGCGAGGCCGGGCTGCTCGGCTCCGACCTCGGCCTGCCGATGCTCCAGCTCGCCCGGCACTCCTTCGACCCGGACGGGGACCCGGTCGAGTGGGTGCGCTCCATCTACCGCGGCGACCGCTACAAGTTCATCACCCGCCTCAAGCGGCCGGAGTAGTCCGGCCCGGCGCCCGCGAACTTTCCGGGCCCCGGCGTGCGCGAGGAGCGCGCGCCGGGGCCCGTTGCGTCGAGGCGGCGCGCGGGAGGTCCGGACGGCGGGAAGTTGTCCTGAATCCGGTGACACGGATCACCTGATGCTCTAGATTCCGCATCCGTACCGACTGCCGATCACCAGTGGTGCCGCTCGGCGGACCCACGGGGGGCGTGCGGCTCCCCGGGGGTTGCGGCGCCGGCGAGGTGAGCCCTCCGAAGCGGAGCCGAACCATGTCGTCAGACCTCACCGACCGACCTGTCATGCCCGAGCCAGAAGAACCCGGGGAACCCGGCCTCCCGACGGTCACCCCCGAGCGGGTGCTGGCCGCGCTCGCCCTGCTGGTGCCGATCGTCGCGATGCTCTGGGTGGGCTCGTACGACAAGCCCGAGCCCGAAGCGGGCGGCGTCCCCTTCTTCTACTGGTACCAGCTGCTCTGGGTGCCGGTCTCGGCCGTCTTCACGGTCGCCGCCTACCTGCTGGTCGACCGGGACGAGAAGGCCCGCCGGGCCGCCCGGGCGCGGAAGGCGGGTGGCGCCCGGTGAACGGGGTCAACGTGCCCGCGCTGGCGGTCTTCGTCCTCTTCTTCCTGCTGGTCACCGTGATGGGCTTCCTCGCCTCCCGGTGGCGGCGCGCCGACAACGCCCTCCACCTCGACGAGTGGGGCCTCGGCGGGCGCAGCTTCGGGACCTGGATCACCTGGTTCCTGCTCGGCGGCGACCTCTACACCGCGTACACCTTCGTCGCCGTCCCCGCCGCCGTCTACGCGACCGGCGCCGCGGGCTTCTTCGCCGTCCCCTACACGATCATCGCCTACCCGCTGGTCTTCCTCTTCCTCCCCCGGCTCTGGTCGGTCTCCCGGGTGCACGGCTACGTCACCCCGGCCGACTTCGTGCGCGGGCGCTACGGCTCCCGGCCGCTGGCGCTGGTGGTCGCGCTGACCGGCATCCTCGCCACCATGCCGTACATCGCGCTCCAGCTGGTCGGCATCCAGGCGGTGCTGGACGTGCTGGGCGTCGGCGGCGGCGAGAGCGCCAACTGGTTCGTCCAGGACCTGCCGCTGTTCATCGCCTTCGGCGTGCTCGCCGCCTACACCTACTCCTCGGGGCTGCGCGCGCCGGCGCTGATCGCCTTCGTCAAGGACGCCCTCGTCTACGTGGTGATCATCGTCGCGGTGATCTACATCCCGATCCGGCTCGGCGGCTACGGCCACATCTTCGACGCGGTCGGCGAGCGGTTCGACGCCCCCGGGTCGGGCGGCTCGCTCACCCTGCCGGAGAACAAGCAGTGGACGTACGCGACGCTGGCGCTCGGCTCGGCGATGGCGCTGTTCCTGTACCCGCACTCGGTGACCGGCGTGCTGGCGAGCAGGTCCCGCAACACGGTGCGCCGGAACATGGCGATCATGCCCGCGTACTCGCTGATGCTCGGGCTGCTGGCGCTGCTCGGCTTCATGGCGATCGCGGCCGGGATCGGCAGGGGCGACAAGGACTTCAACACCCAGCTCGCGGTGCCGCAGCTGTTCGAGAGCATGTTCCCCGACTGGTTCACCGGCGTCGCCTTCGCGGCCATCGGCATCGGCGCGCTCGTCCCGGCGGCGATCATGTCCATCGCGGCGGCGAACCTGTTCACCCGCAACGTCTACAAGGAGTACCTGAAGCCCTCCGCCACCCCGGCCGACGAGACCCGGGTCGCCAAGCTGGTCTCGCTGCTGGTCAAGGTCGGCGCGCTGGTCTTCGTGCTCGGCATGGACAAGCAGGCGGCGATCAACCTCCAGCTGCTCGGCGGCCTGTGGATCCTGCAGACCTTCGTCTCGATCGTCGGCGGCCTGTTCACCCGCTGGTTCCACCACTGGGCGCTGCTCGCCGGCTGGGCGGCCGGCATGGTCTACGGCACCTGGAAGGCCTACGGCATCTCCAGCCCCAAGACCAGGCACTTCGGCGGGAACGCCGCCGAGATCCCCGGCATCGGCGAGATCGGCTACATCGGGCTCACTGCCTTCGTCCTCAACCTGCTGGTGGCGGTGGCGCTCACCCTGGTCCTGCGCGCCGTGAAGGCGCCGGACGGGCCGGACGAGACCCGGCCGGGCGACTACAGCGCCGAGAGCGGCGACGAGGAACCAAAGAACGCGCCGGAGCCCGTGGCGGCGCACTGATACGCCCCGCGCGCCCTGTGGTCGCGCCGTCTCCTCCGTCAACACTGGAGGGGGCGGCGCGATCATATGTATGAACAGCCGGGTGCATGGGGCACCACACTCAGGGCACCAACCAGACCGGACCGGCAACCGGCCGGCAACTGATCGACCCACGGGGAGCGGCGGCAATGGCAGAACTCGGCACCACCCTCAACGGCCAGCACCACACCGACGGACGGCACCGGCCGGCCGCCCCGCACCGGACCGCCGGCGCCGCCGCGGCGACCCCGGCCACCGGGCTGCCCCCCGTCCCCTCCGTCCTGATCGCCACCCGCCACGGCGAGTCCACCGCCAACGTCGAGTTCCAGCTCGCCGAGGCGGCCGGCGCGCTCAGCGTGCCGATCAGCTGCCGGGACGCGGACATCCCGCTCTCCCTGCACGGCCGGCAGCAGGCCCACGCGCTCGGCCGCTGGTGGGCCGGCCTGCCCAGCGCCGACCGGCCGCGCAACGTCTGGTGCTCGCCCTACGTCCGCACCGCCGAGACCGCCCGGATCGCGCTCGCCCAGGCCGCCGGCCTCGGCGCCGTCCCGGTCTCGCTCGCCGTCCGCTACGACGAGCGGCTGCGCGACCGCGAGCTCGGCGTGCTGGAGATGCTGCCCAAGGCCGCCATCGAGACCGACCACCCCGGGGAGGCGGCCCGGCGGCGGAAGATGGGCGAGCTGTACTACCGCCCGCCCGGCGGCGAGTCCTGGGCCGACGTGGCGCTGCGGGTGCGCAGCGTACTGCGCGACATCTGCGCGGAGGAGGCCGGGCGGCCGGTCCTGCTGGTCGCGCACGACTGCACGGTGCTCATGCTCCGGTACGTGCTGGACCGGCTCACCGAGGAGCAGCTGACCGCGCTGGAGCCGGTGCGCAACTGTTCCGCGAGCGTCTGGCGGGCCGAGGGCGGCCGGCTGTGTCCGGACCGCTGGAACCAGACCGGGCACCTGGAGGACGCGGGCTGACCGGAGGGGTCTAGAACCGGGTGGCGACGGCGGCGGCGGGCTCGGCGAAGCAGCGGCGGTAGGCCAGCGGCGTCGTGCCGAGCCGGCGGCCGAAGTGGTGCCGCAGGGTCGCCGCGTTGCCGAAGCCGCAGCGGGCGGCGATGGCGTCCACCGGCTCGGTGGTGGACTCCAGCAGCCGCTGGGCGAGCAGCAGCCGCTGCCCGGTCAGCCAGCGGTGCGGGGTGGTGCCGGTCTCCTGGTGGAAGCGCCGGGCGAAGGTGCGCGGCGACATGTGGACCCGGGCGGCCAGCTGCTCGACGGTCGACTCCTGGTCGAGGTGGTGGCGCATCCAGTCGAGCAGCGGGGCCAGCGACGCGCCGTCGCCCTCCGGAAGCGGCCGGTGCACGAACTGGGCCTGACCGCCCTCCCGGTGCGGCGCCACCACCATCCGGCGGGCGATCCCCCGGGCCACCTCGGCGCCCTGCACCTTGCGCACCAGGTGCAGGCAGGCGTCGATGCCGGCCGCCGTGCCGGCGGAGGTGATCACCGGGTCGTCGTCCACGTAGAGGACGTCCGGCTCGACGGTGGTCCTCGGATGGCGGGCGGCCAGTTCGGCGGTGTACCGCCAGTGCGTGGTGGCCCGGCGGCCGTCCAGCAGGCCGGCCGCGCCGAGCACGAAGGCGCCGCTGCAGATGGACAGCGCCCGGGCGCCGCCCTCGACGGCCGCCCGCAGCGCGTCCAGCAGCGGCGCCGGGTACTCGCCGCGCAGGGAGGTGGCGGTGACCACCACCAGGTCGGCGGCGGCGAGGCGTTCGGGCCCGTGCGGGACGTCGACGGCGAAGCCGGCGTGGGTGCGGTGCGGACCCGGCCGGGCGCCGGCGATCGCGAAGTCGTAGGCGGGCAGCCCGTCGTCGCTGCGGTCCAGCCCGAACACCTCGCAGGCGACCCCGAGTTCGAAGGGGTGGACGTCCTCCATGACCACGGCCACGACGTTCTTCAGCATGCCGCCAGGGTAACCCGCCCGCTGGCAGTTTTTCGATGCAAACGGGCGTTCCTGCCACTCGCCCCGGCCCGGCACTGCGGCGAAGGTGGAGCCATGGATTCCGACACGCTCGCCAGCGCACTCGCCCTGCTCGGGGCCGTCGGCGGGTTCGGCCTGCTCGGCGCCCTGATCGGACGCGAGGTGGCGCGGCAGAAGGCCACCGGACGCGACAACTGGCACCGTCCGGGCGGCTACCCCGACGATCCCGCCCTGCCCGACCGGCTCTACGGCACCCTGCCCGCCGCCTCGCTCCGCCCGGCCGCCGACCCCGCCACCGCCGCCACCCCCGTCGCGGCCACCGCCACCGCTGCCGCCACCGTCGCCGCCGAAGCGGAGGCCCGCCCCCCGCTCGGCGCCGTCCTCCGGGATTCCGGCAAACTGGCCGGATGGACATCGTCATCCGCCCGGCCCGCGCCGAGGAGCTCGAGGAAGCCGGCCGCATAACCGTCGAGGCCTTCGTCGGCGACGGCTTCACCTCACCCGACAGCGCCTATGTGCAGCGGCTGCGCGACGCGGCCACCCGGGCCGCCGAGGCCGAACTCCTCGTCGCGGTGGACGCGGCCCACGGGACGGTCCTCGGCTGCGTCACCTTCGCCGTCGGCGGCACCGAGTGGGCGGACATCGCCACCCCCGAGGAGGGCGAGATCCGGATGCTCGCCACCGCCGCGGCCGCCCGCGGGCGGGGCGCCGGCGAGGCACTGGTGCGCGCCGCGCTCGCCCGCAGCCGCGAGCTCGGCCTGGCCGGCATGGCGTTCTCCACCCAGCCGGAGATGACCACCGCGCACCGGATCTACGAGCGGGTCGGCTTCCGCCGCACCCCGGAGCGGGACTGGTCGCCGGTCCCGGGCATCGACCTGATGGTCTACAGCATGGCCTTCTGAGCGACGGTCAGGCCTCCGGGACGGCAGCCTGAGGCCCAAGGTCGCGATCCGCCATCGGATATGACGATCGCATTTAGCCGACTGCTAGGATCCGCCGCATGACGACGGGGAGTACGCCGGCTGGCTGGTACGACGATCCTTCCGGGCAGCTCCATACGGAGCGCTGGTGGGACGGTTCCGCATGGAGCGGCCGCACCCGGCCGACCACCGCGGCCGACGCCACCACCGCGCCGGCCGGGACCGCCGGCAGCATCCCGAACCAGGGCGCCCCGGGCGCCTTCGGCCCCGCCCCCTCGGTCGCCGCGACGCCCACCGTGACCGCGCCCGCCGCGCCCGCCGCGTCCACCGCCCCGGCCGCGCCGCGGCAGCCGTTCACCCCGACCTCCGTCGTCTTCGAGACCGTCGAGCCCAACACCACCCGCCGCCGGGTGCTGCTCGGCGTCGGCGCCGTGCTGCTGTCCGTGGTCATGGCCGGCGGCGGCTACGTCGTCGGCAACCGCACCGCCGACAAGACGGGAGCCACCCCGTCGGCCGGCGGCACCGCGGGCCCGACCGCCGACCCGAAGAGCCCCAACGGCTTCATGGGCACCGCCCTGACCGGCGGTCAGCAGTTCCCCGGCGCGAAGGCGGTGACCGGCCAGGACTCGAAGATGAACTTCATGCTGCCGGCCGACTGGCAGGTCCAGACCGACGCCAAGAACCCCACCGACGTGCGCTACGCGGTCTCCCCGTACGCCTGCGTCGGCCACGGCAGCGGCGCCTGCACCCGCGGCCTGGTCGTGCAGAACCTCCGGGTGTTCAACGGCGGTTGGTCCGACCCGAAGTCCATGGTCCTCGGCATGGGCCAGCTGCTGTACAACACCCGCTTCGGCTCCGACGCGCCCACGCCGCCCGAGCCGGTGAAGCAGTCCGCCGTCAAGATCCAGGGCATGGACGGCTACCTGGCGCTCTGGCACGTGCCGATGACCAACGGCTCGTCGACCCCCGACGCCTACTGCGGCGTCCTGGAGGTGACCCCGGCGGCCGGGGCCACCACCGTGCCGGTGCTGCAGATCTGCCTGGACCAGTCCACCGAGGCCCCGCCGCTCGCGCTGATGGACCAGATCGCCAACTCGGTGAAGATCACCCCCTGATCCGGAGACGACCGGACGAACAGCGTCCGGCTGTTGCCCCCGCCCCCCGATGACCCGTCACCGGGGGGTTCCCTTATGCTCACTACCGGCCACCGGGCCCGCCGCCCGCACGGCGGGCACCAGGAAACGCACAGGCCAGGACGAGGACGACAACAGCCGCCCGGGACAACGGGGCGGCCCACAACGGGGGACCGGCTGGTGGACGCCACCGAGGAACGGACGACGCACGCCGCCGGCCGGCGCGGACGAGGACGCCACAGCAGGCTCCTGCCCGAGGCCCCGCACGAGCGGCGTGCCACCCGCAGCCAGTCCCGCAACGCCTCGGCCCGGCGGGCCTACCTGGCCTGCGCCGACACCACCGGCCCGCTGGAGGACGGCGAGGGCGTCGAGACGGTCCGCTACCGCCCCACCTCCTCACTCGGCGTCAAGATCGTGCTGACGCTGCTGGTCGCCCTCAACGCGGTGGCCGGCCTGGTGTTCGTCGGCTGGCTGCTGCTGCCCTCGCACATACCCGGGCCGGGCGTCGGCTGGTCCCCCGACTGGCGGGTGAACGTCGCCCGGATCTGCTTCTGCGCCGTGGTGACCGTCGAGGTGGTGCGGCTGGTCCAGAACCTCGCGGTCTGGGTGTTCGCCTTCCGCGCCAAGGACCCGATCCCGGTCACCGCGCAGCCCGGCCTCAAGGTCGCGGTGCTCACCACGATCGTGCCGTCCAAGGAGCCGATCGAGATCGTCGAGCAGACCCTCGCGGCGATGCTGGAGATCGAGTACGACGGCGAGGTCGACGTCTGGATCCTCGACGAGGGCGACGACGACCGGGTCAAGGCCATGGCCGCCCGGCTTGGCGTGCACCACTTCAGCCGCAAGGGCCGCCCCGAGTACAACCAGGCCGAGGGCGAGTTCCGGGCCCGGACCAAGTCCGGCAACCACAACTCCTGGCGGGCCGAGCACGAGCACAAGTACGACGTGGTGGCCCAGATGGACCCGGACCACGTCCCCCTGCCGTGCTTCCTGGAGCGCACCCTCGGCTACTTCCGCGACCCCGACACCGCCTTCGTCGTCGCCCCCCAGGTGTACGGCAACATGTACGACAACTGGGTCGCGCACGGCGCCTCCGTGCAGCAGTACCTCTTCTCCGGCCTGGTCGAACGCGGCGGCAACGGCATGGACGCCCCGCTGCTGATCGGCACCAACCACCTCTACCGGCCCGCCGCCTGGCAGCAGATCGGCGGCTACCAGGACTCGATCATCGAGGACCACCTCACCAGCATGCGGGTGCAGGCCACCGAGAACCCGGCCACCGGCCGCCGCTGGAAGGGCGTCTACACCCCGGACGTGCTCGCCATCGGCGAGGGCCCGACCTCCTGGACCGACTACTTCAACCAGCAGAAGCGCTGGGCGTTCGGGATCTGGGAGATCCTGCTCAAGACCCGGCTGCGCAAGGGCATCCAGCTGCGGATGCGCCAGCGGGTGCTGTACGGGCTGGTGCAGTTCTACTACCCGAGCGCGGCCGCGACCACCGTGCTGGGCAGCCTCGCCACCGCCGTCTACCTGGCCTGCGGGATCACCTCGATCAAGCTCGACACCGTGCTCTGGACCTCGCTGTGGGGCGCCAGCATGGGCAGTTGGTTCCTGCTCTGGCTGTGGCTGCGGCGCTTCAACCTGGCCGCCCACGAACGGCGCGAGATCGGCATGGCCGGCATGGGCCTGGCCCTGTTCGCCGGGCCGGTGTACGTCGCCGCCGCCGTCGCCGCGCTGCTGCGCCGCCCGCTCGCCTACGCGGTGACCGCCAAGGGCGACCTGCGCAGCGCCGAGCGGCTGTCGACCTTCCGGCTGCACCTGCTCTGGGCCGTCGTCGCCGCCGGGCTGCTCGGCGCGAGCTTCACCCTGCACCACGGCATCTGGCTGCTCCGGTTCTGGGCCGGTCTCAGCATGTTCACCGGCATCGCGCCACCGGTCATCTCCTTCGTCAGCGCGCGCCGGATCGCCCGCGCCGAGCGACGGGCCGAGCGCCAGTCCGAGCACCGGGCCGCGACCCGACTGCCCGCCCCGCGCCGCCCGGACACCGCCGCGGACACCGCCGCGGCCACCGCGGGAACGCACGACACGGACGCGGGAACGGACGGCACCGGGGAGGCCCCCGGGCCGGAGCTGGCGGAACTGCTGGAGCCGGCCCCGGCCGGCGGCGGTCGGAAGGGCGGCCGCTGATGCTGCGGATCACCGTGCCCCGGATCGTCGGCCTGCTCGCGCTCGCGCTGATGGTCAGCTACACCTTCGTGCTGGCGCCGAAGTACAACGCCCGCAACGCGCCCGCCCCGTACGCCTTCGCCGGCGCCGCGCCGACCGCCATGCCGGACTGGCTGGTCGCCGCGCTGGCCGAGCAGGCCCCGACCGCCACCGGCACCACCCCGGCCCCGACCGCCACCGCGACCGACCCCTCCGGCGCGCCCGCCACCACCCCGGCCCCGGCCGAACCGGCGCCGGCCCAGTTCCCGGCGCCCGGCGGCGCCTTCATGGGCATCATGACCAAGGCCGGCCCCTACGACCTCGACCCGGTCGAGGAGTTCGCCACCGCCGTACAGCACCGCCCGAACGTGCTGGAGTTCTCCGTCGGATGGTGGGACAAGCAGTTCGACCGCCGGATCTTCGACACCGTGGCCGAGCGCGGCATCATGCCGATGGTCGCCTGGGAGCCCTGGGACTTCCACAAGGAGTCCAAGGTCGACAAGCTCCGCGGCGAGCAGCCCGACTACGCGCTGAGCCGCATCGTCGGCGGCGAGTTCGACGGCTACATCAAGCAGTGGGCGGAGGGGGTCAAGAACCTCGGCTACCCGATCGCGCTGCGCTTCGCCCACGAGATGAACGGCTACTGGTACCCGTGGGCCGAGCAGGCCAACGGCAACCGCCGCGGCCAGTACGTCCAGGCCTGGAAGCACGTCCACGACCTCTTCCGGCAGGTCGGCGCCGACAAGGTGGTCTGGGTGTGGAGCCCGAACATCGACTACGAGAACGCCACCCCGCTGGACTCGCTCTACCCCGGTGACGACTACGTCGACTGGATCGGCCTGTCCGGCTACTACGGCACCGTCGGCCTGGAGAAGTACGCCTCGTTCGACCAGATCTTCGAGCCGACGCTGCGCAAGCTCCGGGCCTTCAGCCAGAAACCGGTGGTCATCACCGAGACCGCCGCCACCGACAGCTCCGGCCAGAAGGCCCGCTGGATCACCGAGATGTTCACCCAGCTCCCCCAGCACCCCGACATCATCGGCCTGATCTGGTACGAGGCCGTCAAGGAGGTCGACTGGCGGGTCACCGCGTCCGACGCGGCCAGCGCGGCGTACGCCGCCGGGGTCTCCGCGCCGCGGTACGCCGGGCAGTGGACCGTCCACACGCAGCCGCTCCGGGCGGCCCCGCCGACGGCCCCGCCGTCCGCTCCGCCCGCGCCGTCCGGCTCGCCCGCGCCGTCGCCCTCGCCGAGCGCGAAGCCCACCACCGGATCCACCGGCACCAAGCCGTCCGGCTCGGCCGGCCCGGGGAAGAAGCCGACCTCCACCAAACCCCGGACGACTCCGCCGGCCGACGCCGGATAGCCTCGACCGACCGCGGGCCCACCGGCCCGCCGAACGCCGCCGGAAGCCCCGGACGGCCCGCACACCGAACACCGGTACCCGTCGGGAGGCGACGACCATGGCCCGCCCGTTCCTGCCCGGCCCCGGGCGCCCCCGTCCGCGCGCCTGGTGGTGGCTCGCCCCCGCCGCCCTCCTGGTGCTCTGTCTGTGCGCCGTGCTGATCCCGCGCGAAGGCTCCCCGTCGACCGCGGCCGTCGCCCCGCCGCCCCCGCCGCCCCTGAGCTCGGCCGAGCCCGGCGAACTGTGCTCCACCGCGCAGAACCGCTACCCCTCGCAGCCGGTGGACTCGGGGCGGTACATCATCAACCCCAACGAGTGGAACGCCACCGGCGGCCTGTGCATCCGCGGCGGCGCCGACAGCGCCGCCTTCACCGTCACCCGCAGCGCGGTCGCCCGCGGCAACCTCACCGACCCGGCCCGCGGCCCCGGCGCCTACCCGCACATCAGCACCCCGGTCGGCGGCGACGGCGTCAGCCCGCTGCCCGTCGCCGTCGACAACCTGCGGTACGCCACCAGCAGCTGGCGCACCACCCAGGTCGACGGCGGCATCTGGAACGCCTCCTACGACCTCTGGTACAGCACCACCCGGGGCAGCTGCTCCTTCACCGAGAGCGCCGAGGTGATGGTCTGGCTGCGCGGCAACGGCACCTCGCCGTTCGGCAAGCAGTCCGGCGAGCTGCGCACCGGCGGTCAGTCCTACCGGGTGTACGAGGCGCCGAAGAAGAGCAGCCACACCCTGATCACCTACGAGTCGGCCTCCGCCACCAATGTCGTCACCGACCTCGACCTGCGCGCCTTCACCCGCGACGCGGTCCAGCGCGGCTACGTCCCGGCCGGCTCCTACCTGTGCGCCGTCCAGGCCGGCTTCGAGATCTGGGAGGGCGGCGCGGGCCTCACCACCGACGCGTTCTCCTTCGACGTCGCCGCGGGCCGCCCCAGCGGCGCGATCACCTCCGCGGTGCCCGGCTACTGCCTGGACAGCCGGGTCGCCGGCGATCCGGCCGCGGTCGGCGCCGCCACCTGCGACGGCTCCCCGGCCCAGACCTGGACCATGGGCGAGGACGGCTCCGTCGGCCAGGCCGGACGCTGCCTGGAGGACCCGGACATCGGCTTCCCGGTCCTGACCGGCTGCACCCGCCGGCCCGACCAGCGCTGGCGCGCCACCGACACCGGGCAGCTGCGGAACGAGGGCACCGGGAAGTGCGCGGAGAATCCCGCCACGGGGCCCACCGGCATCGGCACGGACTCCCCGCAGGTGCGGATGCGGCTGTGCGCCGCACGCCCCGCGCAGGAGTGGCACGCGCCCGTCTGACGGGCGCCCGAGGCCCCGGCAGCTTATCGCACCCGACCCCCGACACGCAGCCTCGCGACACTACATGTGGGGCTTCGTCTGACGGACGCCACTAGATGTATGCTCACTCCTGCTGTCGACGCAGGGGAACCCGGTGCGATTCCGGGACTGCCCCGCAGCGGTGTGCGGCCGCCTCCCCAGGTGTGCCGCGAGTCCGAGGACCTGCCGACGGCGTGCCGAAGCCTCCCCGCAGGGGCCATGGCACCAGCACAACCTTCCGGGCCTCGCGGGCGGGCCGGGGACGACACACGCGCGACGCCTCCGGGCCCGCGCGGCGTTCTCCCCTGCCCCGAACGGCCCGGCACCCGAGCCACCGCCGTCGACCGCCGCCAGGAGAGAGCGCCTTGACCACCGCTGCCTCAGCCACCCTGCCCGCCCAGGGTTCCAGCTCCGCCCCCGCCGACCCGACGGTCTCCGACCCCGGCGGTTCGCTCCTGCGCCTCCTGACCGACCGCAGCGCCGACCTCCCCCAGGTCGACCCCGGCCATGTCGCCGCCGCCGCGCTCCGCGGCCGCCACGCCGGCTCGGACTTCGCCGAGCTGCGCGGGCTGGCCGTCGACGCCGCCGCGTCGATGATTGCCGAGGACCCCCAGTACTCCAAGCTCGCGGCCCGGCTGCTCGCGCTGGAGATCGTGGACGAGGCGGCGAGCCAGGGCGTGGTCTCGTTCTCCACCTCGATCGCGGTCGGCCACGACGAAGGCCTCATCGGCGACACCACCGCCGCCTTCGTCGCCAAGCACACCGCCGCCCTGGACGCCCTGGTCGACCCCAGCGGCGACGACCGCTTCGAGTACTTCGGCCTGCGCACCGTGCAGTCCCGGTACCTGCTGCGCCACCCGATCACCCGCAAGGTCGTCGAGACCCCGCAGTACTTCCTGCTCCGCGTCGCCTGTGGCCTGGCGGTCGGCGACAACGAGCAGTCCGTCGCGGAGGTCGCCGAGCTGTACCGCCTGATGAGCCGGCTGGAGTACCTGACCTCCTCGCCGACCCTCTTCAACTCCGGCACCCGGCACCCCCAGATGTCCAGCTGCTACCTGCTGGACTCCCCGCTGGACAACCTGGACTCGATCTACTCGCGCTACGCGCAGATCGCCCGGCTGTCCAAGCACGCCGGCGGCATCGGCCTGTCCTACTCCCGGATCCGCTCGCGCGGCTCGCTGATCCGCGGCACCAACGGCAAGTCCAACGGCATCGTGCCGTTCCTGCGCACCCTCGACTCCTCGGTCGCCGCCGTCAACCAGGGCGGCCGCCGCAAGGGCGCGGCCTGCGTCTACCTGGAGACCTGGCACGCGGACATCGAGGAGTTCCTGGAGCTGCGCGACAACACCGGTGAGGAGGCGCGCCGCACCCACAACCTCAACCTGGCGCACTGGATCCCGGACGAGTTCATGCGCCGGGTCAACGCCAACGCGGACTGGTCGCTGTTCTCCCCCGCCGACGTCCCCGAGCTGGTCGACCTGTGGGGCGAGGAGTTCGACGAGGCCTACCGCAAGGCCGAGCTGGCCGGCAAGGCCGTGCGCACCATCCCCGCGCAGACCCTCTACGCCCGGATGATGCGCACCCTGGCGCAGACCGGCAACGGCTGGATGACCTTCAAGGACGCCTCCAACCGCGCCGCCAACCAGACCGCGCTGCCGGGCCGCACGGTGCACAGCTCCAACCTCTGCACCGAGATCCTGGAGGTCACGGACGACTCCGAGACCGCCGTCTGCAACCTCGGCTCGGTCAACCTCGGCGCCCACGTCGCCGACGGCGCCACCGCCGCCGACCTGCTGAACGCGCTGGACTGGGAGCGCCTGGACGCCACCGTCCGCACCGCCGTCACCTTCCTCGACCGCGTGGTGGACATCAACTTCTACCCGACCCCCGAGGCCGGCGCCTCCAACTCCCGCTGGCGCCCGGTGGGCCTCGGCGTGATGGGCCTCCAGGACGTCTTCTTCAAGCTGCGGATCGACTTCGACTCCGCCGAGGCCGCGCGGCTGTCCACGCTGATCGCCGAGCGCATCATGCTCACCGCCTACGAGCGCTCCGCCGACCTGGCCGAGCAGCTCGGCCGCCACGAGGCCTACGGCGAGACCCGCGCCGCCCGCGGCGAGCTGCACATCGACCACTTCCCGACGGCCGCGCCGGAGTGGGCCGACCGCTGGGCCGCGCTGCGCACCCGCATCGCCACCACCGGCCTGCGCAACTCGCTGCTGCTCGCGATCGCCCCGACCGCGACCATCGCGTCCATCGCCGGCGTGTACGAGTGCATCGAGCCGCAGGTGTCCAACCTGTTCAAGCGCGAGACCCTGAGCGGTGAGTTCCTCCAGGTCAACCCCTACCTGGTGCGCGACCTCAAGGAGCTGGGCGTCTGGGACCAGCAGACCCGCGACGCGCTGCGCGACGCCAACGGCTCCGTGCAGGAGCTCGGCTGGCTGCCCGCCGAGATCCGCTCGCTGTACCGCACCGCCTGGGAGCTGCCGCAGCGCGCGCTGATCGACCTGGCCGCGGCCCGCATGCCGTACATCGACCAGAGCCAGTCGCTGAACCTGTTCATGGCCGCGCCGACCATCGGCAAGCTCAGCTCGATGTACGCCTACGCGTGGAAGGTCGGTCTGAAGACCACCTACTACCTGCGCTCGCGCCCGGCCACCCGGATCGCCCAGGCCGCGTCCGGCACCGCCCGCGCCGCCGCGCCGGTGCCCGCCAACACGATCCCGGTCGGCACCCCGACCCTCACCCCGGAGGAAGAGGCCGCGCTGGCCTGCTCCCTGGAGAACCCCGAGTCCTGCGAGGCCTGCCAGTAATGTCCGACGACCGCGAGAAGATGCTGCTCGACCCCGGCTTCGAGCTGACGCTGCGCCCGATGCGCTACCCGTCGTTCTACGACCGGTACCGCGACGCCATCAAGAACACCTGGACGGTGGAGGAGGTGGACCTTCACTCGGACGTCGCCGACCTGGCGAAGCTGAGCGAGGGCGAGCGGCACATGATCGGCCGGCTGGTCGCGTTCTTCGCGACCGGTGACTCGATCGTCGCGAACAACGTGGTGTTGAGCCTCTACAAGCACATCAACTCCCCGGAGGCGCGGCTCTACCTGTCGCGTCAGCTGTTCGAGGAGGCCGTCCATGTGCAGTTCTACCTGACGCTGCTGGACACCTACCTGCCCGACCCCGAGGACCGCAACGCGGCCTTCGCCGCGGTGGAGAACATCCCCTCCATCCACCAGAAGGCCCAGTTCTGCTTCAAGTACATGAACGCGGTCGACCACATCGACTCGCTGCAGACCAAGGAAGACCGGCGGGCCTTCCTGCTGAACCTGATCTGCTTCGCGGCGTGCGTCGAGGGCCTGTTCTTCTACGGCGCGTTCGCCTACGTGTACTGGTTCCGGAGCCGGGGCCTGCTGCACGGCCTGGCGACCGGCACCAACTGGGTGTTCCGCGACGAGTCCATGCACATGGACTTCGCGTTCTCGGTGGTGGACACCGTCCGCGAGGAGGAGCCCGACCTCTTTGATGAGGAGATGGCGAAGCAGGTCACGGAGATGCTGGAGGAGGCCGTCGAGGCCGAGCTCCAGTTCGCCCAGGACCTGTGCGGTGACGGCCTGCCCGGCATGAACACCGAGTCGATGCGGGAGTACCTCCAGGCCGTCGCCGACCAGCGCCTCGCCCGCCTCGGCCTGCCGATCCGGTACGGCTCGACGAACCCGTTCGGCTTCATGGAGCTGCAGAACGTCCAGGAGCTGACCAACTTCTTCGAGCGCCGGGTGTCGGCCTACCAGGTCGCCGTCGAGGGCTCGGTCTCCTTCGACGACGACTTCTAGGAACAGAAGACGACAAAGAGGTGCCCCGCACGGCCACAGCCGCGCGGGGCACCTCTGTTTCTTCAGCCGGTCGGAAACTCCCCACCCTTGACCCCGGCCACGAAGGACACCCAGGCATCAACCGCGAACAGCAACGCCGGCCCACCCGGATCCTTCGAGTCCCGCACCGGCACAGCATCGGCCGCGCCGAGCGCCACCTCGACGCACTCACTCTGCGCACCTGAATACGAAGACTTGCGCCACTCACCTGGCGAGAACTCGCTCACGATCGAGACCTCCTCACTCGCGATGCGCTCGACAAGCGCGATCGACTTGAAGACTTCGCCTAGCTCCTCGTCTTGCAGAGGTGCCCCGCCCGCGCGGGGCACCTCTGTTGGCTCAGTTCTCTGGAAACTCCCCACCCTTGACCCCGGCCACGAAGGACGCCCACGCCTCAGCATCGAACAGCACCACTGGCCCGGCAGGGTCCTTCGAGTCCCGCACCGGCACAGCATCGGCCACACCGAACGCCACCTCAACACAGTTGCTCTGAGCCCCTGAGTATGAGGATTTTCGCCAGACCAGGCCAGCCGCAGCCGGGCCCAGGAGAGCGTCAATCATCGCTGTGCTTTCCCTTCGCGATGCGCTTGATGAGCGTGGTTCTTCGCCCTGCCTCAGCGTTCACGCTGAGGCAGGGCGATCCCGTCTTCGACAACACCCTCTACCAATGAGGCCAGAAGTGGAGGTGCCCCACGTGGCTGTGGCCACGTGGGGCACTCTCTCGTTTCAGCCGCTCGGAAACTCCCCGCCCTTGACCCCGGCCAAGAAGGCCAACCAGGCATCAGCCGCGAACAGCAGCATGGGCCCACCGGGATCCTTCGAGTCACGAACAGCCATCCCAGCCGATGCGAGGCGGCCAGTCTCCACGCAATCGTTCGCCTGAGCGCTGTAGCTGCTCTTGCACCAGTTTCGAACAGCGACTTCCGGTACGGTCATTGCGCTCACACCTCTGTCTGGTCTTGTGCTCACATCTCCGTCGCGATTGCGGAGATCATATCCAGCGAGTTCGCAGGGTTCAGGGCTGATGAGCGGAGGTACTCGAAGACCAGCCCATAGCCGTCCAGCTCTGCTTGCTGCTCCATGTAGTGGCTGCTTGTCAGCGTCTCCAGGAAGACCGCCCCAGGGTTCGGGGAGTCGGTAAACCCGAACATCACGAATGCTCCGCAAGCGCCAGCCGTGGCTCCGACCTCCATTGGAACAACCTGCAAGGTGATGTTCGGAAGCTGGGCGACCTCGGCGAGATACTCCAGCTGCGCTCGCTGGATACCCCTGCCTCCGACAGGGCACCTGAGCGCCGGCTCCCAGATGATCGCCCAGAATCTGGCCGGGTCTGCCCTGGAGAGAACCTCCTTCCGCTCCATCCGAATCTCAACAAGCTGATCGATGCGCTCTGGACGGACGGCAGCCGGATTGGCTTCCAGCACTGCGCGGGCGTAGTGCTCGGTCTGCAACAGGCCCGGCACCACCATGGATTGCCACGTGCGAATGTACCGGGCGTCCCCTTCGAGCCCCAAGAAGTCCGCATAGGCTGGCGGGATCGTATCGCCGTAATCGTGCCACCAACCGCGCTTCTTGCTCTCCCTGGACAACTTCTCAAGAGCTTCACGCTCTCCCCCGGCCACCCCGTACAGGTCCAGCAAGATCCCGAGATCCAGCCGACGAACCCCGGATGCCCCGGTCTCTATGCGGCTGATCTTGGCGCGGGAGCAGGCAAGGGCCTGCGCCGCATCGTCGGTTCCCTTGCCGACGGCTTCGCGTAAACGGCGAAGCTCCGATCCAAGTCGGCGGGCACGGACCGTCGGCCTCGGTTCATCAGCCATGCGCAAGTCCTCTCCCTGGCGAGCCTCAGTCTGCCTTGTGACGATTCGTCAATCCAGCGTAGCCAGAACTGCATCATTGCAGCTGTTCCGCTTGCAGGTTGCACCAGAACGAGTGCATGCTACCTACAGTTGTGAGCTGCGCCACAGAGAGTGATCTCGGCAGGCTCGCCACCGGGCATCCCCATGCCTGCTTCAGCTGCCGTCACCCAGACCGACCAGAGGTGGCTCCGCCATGCCTGAAACCGTCTCCCCCACCCCCATCGAGCGGACCTGCTGGCTGCCCCGGCACCGCAAGTCGCCCCGCCTCGCCCGCCAGGAGCTCCGCTCCTTCCTCCTCCCCCTCCCCTCCGGCGAACTCCTCCTCCCCAGCGGCGAGCTGCTGGTCAGTGAGCTCGTCACCAACGCCGTCCAGCACGCCCGCACGCCGCGCGACCGGCTGATCTACGTCCGCTTCCACCTCTCCCCCGGCCTCACCCTCCGGATCGAAGTGCACGACGCGGACAACGAGAAGCCCGCCCTCCGCGCCGCCTCCGACTCCGAGGAGGCCGGCCGGGGCCTGCTCCTCGTCCGCGAGTTGGCGTCCCAGTGGGGCTGCTGCCCGCGCATCGGCGGCGTCGGCAAGTTCGTCTGGTGCCACCTCTCCCCCGACCCGGCCGCCGCGTGAGCGTCGTCCGGGCCGGGATTTCGGGCATCATGCTGCCCACCGTCTTCCCGAGCCTCGACCACGCGCTGCCCATCCTCTGGGAGCGCGTCCGCCCGCTCCCGATCCGCGCGGCCCACCGCGACTTCATCCGCATCTGCATCGGCCCGGGCGGCGGCGACGGCATCGCCCGCTGCCTCGCCCGGGGCGGCCTCTGGAGCGTCACCCTCTACGTCGGCGAACTCACCAGCTGGACCGCCCACCCGATCACCATCACCACCCACCGGCCCTGACCTCCCTGCCCCGCACGGCCACAGCCGTGCAGGGCACCACAAAGAGGTTCAGCCGCTCGGAAACTCCCCGCCCTTGACCCCGGCCAGGAACGAAGCCCAGGCATCGGCCCCGAAGGCCAGCACCGGCCCACCCGGGTCCTTCGAGTCACGGACCGCCATTCCGCCTGACACCGGCCGCCTCGTCTCAACACACTCGTTGGCCTGTGCGCTGTAGGTGCTCTTGCACCAGCCGACTTCTCTCATCACGACTCACCGTCCCCTGCCCAGAGTTCAGAGCTCCCGCGATCCACCGGTCTTGTTATCCCCAGCCCCCGCCCGGCGTTCACGCCGGGCGGGGGCTGTCCGGATGAACTCGGGGGGTGCACCGGCGGGCTGTGACCGCATGCGATCCGTTCCGAACTACGGTCCGGCCACGAGCGATCGAAAGGGGACGCGTTATGGCCACCGGGGTTCTGGACTACGAGAGCGACGCGATCGTCCAGCTGATGAACATCGCCGAGGACGACTGGACCGAGCAGGAGCTCAAGGACGCCCTCCAGCGGGCCATCATGCTGGAGCTCTCCACCATCCCGCCCTACGCCACCGCGCTGTGGTCGATCACCGACCCGGACAACAGCAAGCCGGTCCGGCACACCATCCGCGAGATCGTCTTCGACGAGATGTCGCACTTCGGGCTGGTCTGCAACATGCTCACCAGCATCGGCGGCACGGTCGTCCTCACCGACCCGCTCACCGTCCCCAAGTACCCCGGGGAGCTGCCCGGCGGCGTCAACCCCGGGCTTGAGGTGTTCCTCAGCGGGCTGACCAGGGACTCCGCCGCGCTGTTCGCCGCCATCGAGAAGCCCGAGTTCCCGCTCGGCTTCGCCGCGGACGGCAACACCATCGGCGCCTTCTACCAGCGGATCGCCGACGTCTTCCCCAAGTTCGCCCACCTGCTCACCGGCCGGCAGCAGGTGAGCTTCCCGCTCGGGTCGAGCCACGGGGCCGGCAACGACATCGTCCCGATGAACGCCCTCGGCGACGTCCTGGCCGCCATCCACGTCATCCAGGCCCAGGGCGAGGGCACCACCGCCTCCCCGGAGAACCCCTTCCCCGGTGCTCCGGGCGAACTCGCCCACTACTACGCGTTCAAGGAGATCGCCGTCGGCAAGAAGTTCGTCCGCGACGAGCAGACGGGGAAGTTCGACTTCATCGGCGCCGACGTGCCGCTGCCGGACACCTTCCCGGTCGGCCGGGTCCCCCGGGGCGGCTGGGCCGACTCCCCCGGCAACGAGCCCGACGCGACCACCGCCGACCACCTGCGCACCTTCAACCAGCAGTACAGCGACATGCTGCGCGCCCTGGAGGCCGCGTGGGGGCCCGGCGGGGCGGACATCTTTCCGGCGATCGGCCTGATGGGCGACCTGCGCCGGACCGCCCAGAAAATCAACAGCATCAAGCTGCCCGTCGACCCCCGTTTCACCTACGGCCCGGAGTGGCTGTTCGTCACCTCCTGAGCCGCGGGCCGCCGTCGGCTCAGCCCTTGACCGAGCCGGCGGTGAGCCCCTGGGCGAGGTAGCGCTGGAGGAACTGATAGACCACGATCACCGGCAGCGAGGTCACCAGCGCCCCGGCCGCGAAGAGGCCGTAATTCTGGTCCTGCTGGCCGGAGATGATCCCGTAGAGGCCGACCGCCACCGTCTTGGACTCGTTGGAGGTCAGGAAGATGCCGGCCAGGATGACGTCGTTGAGCGCGGTGGTCAGCGAGAGGATCGCGACCACCACCAGCATCGGTGCGGCGAGCGGCAGGATGATCCGGAAGAAGATCTGCGCGTGCCCGGCCCCGTCCACCTTGGCGGCCTCGTCGATCTCCTTCGGGATGGTGTCCAGGTACCCCTTCATCAGCCAGGTGTTCACGCCCATCGCCCCGCCGAGGTAGACCAGGAGCAGCCCCCAGGGCGTGTCCAGGCCGATCGCCGGCAGCACGTCGCCGATCCCGGCGAACAGCAGGTAGAGCGAGACGACCGCGAGGAACTGCGGGAACATCTGCGCCAGCAGGACGGTGAGCAGCCCCACCCGCCGGCCCCGGAAGCGGAACCGGGAGAACGCGTACGCCGAGCAGACCCCGAGCAGCACGTTGAGGACGGCGAAACTGCCGCAGATCAGCGCCGTGTTGGCCAGCCACCGCCCGAACGGGTACTGCTCGTCGGTGAACAGCGCGGTGAAGTTGGCGAACGAGGCGTGCTCGGGCAGCAGCGTGGAGGACTGCAGGGTGCCGAGCGGGTTGAGCGCGGCGGAGAACACGAACAGCAGGGGGAGGAGCGCGAAGCAGACGGCGAGGACGGCGACCAGGTGCCGCCAGCCGAACCGGCGCAGCCATCGGGCGGTGGTGGTCATGCGTTCAGCTCCTCGAGGGCCCGGGTGCGGCGGAAGCCGACCAGGGTGATCAGGCCGACCAGCAGGAAGATGAAGATCGACAGGGCGGCGGCGAAGCCGTACTGGGCGCCCTGCCCGCCGAAGGCCACCCGGTAGGTGTAGCTGATCAGGATGTCGGTGGAGCCGGCCGTACCGCCGGCGCCGTCGAACGGTCCTCCGCCGGTGAGCAGTTGGACGGCGTTGAAGTTGTTGAAGTTGAAGGCGAAGGAGGAGATCAGCACCGGCGAGGCGGCCACCAGCAGCAGCGGGAAGGTGACCGCCCGGAAGGCCGTCCACGGCCCGGCGCCGTCGATCCGCGCGGACTCGTTCAGTTCGGCGGGCATCGACTGGAGCACCCCGGTGCAGATCAGCAGCATGTTGGGGAAGCCGAGCCACAGGCTGGTCAGGACGACCGCGAAGCGCGCGCTCCAGGTGTCGCCGAGCCAGTCGATCCGGGTGTGCAGCAGTTGGTTGAGCAGCCCGAAGTCCCGGTTGTACATGCTCTGCCAGATCAGGATGCCGATGAACGCGGGCATCGCGTACGGCAGTAGCAGCAGTGAGCGGTAGAGCCGCTGCCCGCGCAGCCGCGGGTGGTGCAGGGTGAAGGCGAGGCCGAGGCCGAGCGCGAAGGAGGCGCCGGTGGAGAGCGCGGCGAAGCCGAAGGTCCAGGCGAGCACGCCGAGGAAGGGGCCGCGGACGGCCGGGCTGGTGAGCACGGCGGTGAAGTTGGTGAAGCCGACGGTGCGGTGCCAGCCGGTGGGCAGGGTCCGCCCGGAGCCGTCGGTGGCGGTGAAACGGCCGCCCCCGGAGCGGTAGACGGTGCCGGTGCGGGTGTCGGTGAGGGTGTCGGCCCGGGCGTCGTACGCCAGGGTGGGCCGGGCGGTGGTGGCCGAGGAGAGTCCCTGGCCGACCACGAAGCCGCCGTCCACCGGGACCCGCAGCTCCTTCAGCTCCTGGGCCCGCCCGTTGACCTGGCCCAGGGTGAGGATCCGCAGGCCCGGCGCGGCGGTCACCCGGCCGTCGGGGGCGGTCACCGTGCCGGCCGGGGCGGGGGCCAGGCCGCGCGCGGTGCCGGCCTCGGTCCGGCCGGTCGCCGGGTCGGTGAGCAGCAGGACGAGCGGGCCGCCGGCCGGGTCGGCGGCGACGGTGAGCGTGTACGAGGCGCCGTCGGGGACGGCTTCCACGGAGTTGTCGACCAGGGTGCGGACGGCCTGCTCCTTGGTGAGCAGGTGCCCGTCGCCGTAGTCGGTGAAGGAGACCGCGACGATGTGGAGCACGGGGTAGACCACGAAGGCCAGGAAGAGCACGGTGGCCGGCAGCAGGTACTTGGCGGCGAGCCGGCGCGGCGAGAGGTAGACCCAGAAGGTCGCCCCGGTCCCCGCGGCGAGGACGCCGAGGGCGGCCCAGTGGCCGGCCTGGTAGAGCTTGGGCGCGGCGAAGAGGGCGAGCGCGGTGACGCCGGACAACAGGATGATCTTCACCAGCTGCGCGGTCACGGCGCCGGCCCGGCGGGGCGGGGGTTCGGGGGCGCCGGCAGAGGGGCGGGCCGGGCTCCTGCTGTCCTGAAGGGTGGGGGAGGTCATGGGGATGGTCCCTGGTCCGTCCGGGAGGGGCGCGGGGCGCCGGGGGTGTCAGTGGCCGGCGGCCAGGGCGGCGCGGATCGCCTCGCCGGCCTGGCGCATGGTCTCGGCCGGGTCGGCGCCGGCCACGATGTTGGCCTCGGCCTGGCCGAGCGGGCCCCAGATCGCGTTCATGGCGGGGATGGTCGGCAACGGCTGCCCGGCCGCGCCCGCCGCCGCGAAGGCGCCGATGTCCGGGTCGCCGGCGGTGGCCTTGGCGAGGGCCGAGGTCAGCGCGGGCGGCTCCGGCGAGGCCTGGTAGAGCGCCAGCTGGCCCTCCTCCGAGCCGATCGCGCGCAGCAGGAACTCCTGGGCCAGCGGCTGGTTCTTCGCCTTGGCGGAGAGGTAGAACGCCTGCACGCCGATGAAGGGGCGGGCCTGCTCCTTGCCGGCCCAGCCGGGCACCGGGGAGATCGCGTACGGCAGGCCGGCCTGCTTGACCTGCCCGAGCGCCCACGGCCCGGCCACCAGGTAGGGCGACTTGCGCCCGGTGAACAGCGAGATGGCGTTGGTGTCCACCGAGCGGTTGAACAGTCCGGCGCCCTTCTCCCCGTACTGCTTGAACAGTTCGCCGGCCGCGATCGAGCCCGGGCCGCCGACCCCGAGGTCCGCGGTGTCCCAGCCGCCGTCCGGCTTGCTGCCGAACAGGTAGCCGCCGGCCGAGGTGAACAGCGGCTGCAGGGCGTAGGCGTTGCCCTGCTGGCCGATCGGCAGCGCCAGCGGGACCTCAGCCTTCCCGGCCCGGACGGCGCCCTGGGCGGTGCCGGCCAGGTCCTCGAAGGTGGCGGGCGCGGCCGGGGCCAGTTCGGTGTTGCGGAACAGCACCAGGGTCTCGGTCGCGTACGGCAGGCCGTACTGCTGGCCGCCCTGGGCGACGGCCTCCAGGGCGGCGGGCTGGAACAGCGCCTTCTGCTGCGCGGTCAGCGGGACGGGGGCGACCGTGCCGTTCTGCACCAGGTTGCCCAGCCAGTCGGAGGCGCCGACCACCAGGTCGGGGCCCTTGCCGGCGTTGGTGGCCGTGACGTACGCCTGCTGGGTGTTGACGGACTGCGGGGCGACGGTGACCTTGACGCCGTGCTCCTGGCCGAAGCGGTCGGCGAGCGGCTGCAGGGCGGCGGCCTGCTGGGTCTGGGCCCAGATCACCAGGTCGCCCTCGGCGGCGCCGATCGGCGGGGCGGTCGTCGGCCCGTCCGCGGCGGCGCCGGCCGGCGCGGGGCCGGCGGAGGGCGAGGTGCCGCCGCAGGCCGTGACCAGCAGGGCGAGCAGGCCGAGTGCGGCGGTTCTGCGGTGGCGGGTGATCCGGTGGCTCATGGTCCGAGACTCCTTCGTCCGGGAGGGGTGCGGGGGTGGGCCGCAGGGGGGGATCGCCGGGGGGTGGGGGGTCAGATGCCGTCCGCCGGCCGGTGCCAGCGCTCGACGGTGAGGTCGAGCCGGGTGTCGCGGTCGACCCGCAGCGGGTGCAGCACCCGCCGGCCGTCGGCGTCGACGGCGTCCAGGCCCCAGCCGCGCGAGACGCCGCCGTCGAAGCCGGTGCCGCGCGGGACGGCGATCCGGCCGCGGAACCGGCCCGGCCCGGCCGGGGCGCAGGGCAGCGGGCCGAACATCACCGGGGCGTCGTCGGGGGTGCCAGGCGGGACGGTCACGGTGACCTCCAGGACCGGGTGGGCCGGCAGCTCCGGGACGACCGCGACCTCGGTGCGCGCGGCCAGCCCGTGCGCCCGGACGGTGACCGCCGTGCGTCCGGCGGCCAGCGGGCGCAGTCCGCCGTGCGGCGAGACGGCCGCCACCTCGGGGCGCTCGACCCGGTAGCCGGCCTCCAGCGCGGTGTACCGCACGCCGTCGGCGCGGACCGCGACCGGGTTGACGGCGCTCCAGGTCTCGCCGGGCGCGAGCAGGATCTCCGGCTCCACGGTGAGCGAGCGCACCGGCGAGGGCGCGCCGAACAGGTGCAGCAGCGCGTGCCGGGCGCGCGGGCGCCAGGCGTTCTCGTGGTGCGGCGCGGCCGGGTCCTCGTAGTAGAGGAGGTCGGCGCCGGAGGTGTAGCCGGCCTCGTCGACCAGCCGGCCGGCCAACTCGCGGGCGGGGCGGGCCATGATCAGCCCCTCCCGGCCGCCGATGTCCAGCCAGATCCGGCGCGGCCCGCGCCGCCGGTAGCGCTCGTGCACCACCCGCTCGCCCAGGCCGTCCGGGTCGACGTGGGTGAGGAACGGGGAGAGGACGGCGGCCAGGCCGAAGACCTCGGGGCGGCGGAAGGCGATGTGGTAGGTGACCAGGCCGCCCATCGAGGAGCCCATCAGCGCGGTGTGCTCCGGGCCGGTCCTGGTCCGGTAGCGGGCGTCGACGAACGGCTTGACCTCGTCGGTCAGGAACGCCTCGTAGCGGTGGCCCTTCAGCGGGGTGCCGGGGGTGCGCCAGTACTCGGCGACGTGCGAGTACTCGACGCCCCGGTCGACGCCGGCGTTGGGCACCGCGACCGCGATCAGCTCGGGGATCAGCCCCTCGGCGTACAGCGCCTCCAGCGTCCGGTCCACCGCCCAGGTGGGCTGCTGCCCCTGGTCGAAGACCTGCTGGCCGTCGTGCAGGTAGAGCACCGGGTAGTCGGCGTCCGGCCGGTCGTCGTAGCCGGGCGGCAGGTGGACCAGCAGGTCCCGTTCGTTGCCCAGCGGCTCGGAGCGGAAGGCGGGGATCCGTTCGATCCGGCCCCGGCGCACGGCGGACCGGCCGTGCGGGGCGGTGTCACCGTGCGGGGCGGACCAGGCGGTGTCGGCGCTCATCGGGCCACCGACCAGACGTGCACGGCCGGGCCCTCGCAGGGCAGGTCACGGCCGGGGACCAGCTGCGGCCCGCCGAGCAGGTGGGTGGCGTGCCACTCGCCGGCCACCGGCGGGTGGTCGGCCCGGCTGATCTGCACCAGGATCCGCTCCCGCTCGTCCTCCCGCTCGAACAGCAGGACGTCGCCCTCGGCGAGCAGCCAGCGCAGCCCGCCGCCGGTCAGCGCGCTGTGGCCGCGGCGCAGCCGGACCAGGTCGCGGTAGGTGCGCCAGGTGTGCTGATCCCAGGCGGACTCGTCCCAGGGGAACGGCTTGCGGCCCTCCTCCAGGCCCTCGCCCAGGACGCCGACCTCGTCGCCGGAGAACACCATGGGGATGCCGGGCAGGGTGAACAGCAGGGCCGCGCCGAGCAGTTGGCGATCCGGCCCGGCGAAGGTCCGGAACCGGGCGGTGTCGTGCGAGTCCAGCAGGGTCAGGTTGTGGGCGCGGCTGCGCCAGGGCAGCGCGGCGCCGAAGGCCGTCATGGTGGCGCGCACCCGGGCGGCGTCGTAGTCGGGGATCGGCCCGGGGACGGCCCAGAAGTCCTTCTGGTCGTGCTTCTCGACGAGCCAGCTCCAGACCGGCCGGGTGAAGCCCGCGTAGCTCATGGTGCCCTGCCAGCCGTCGCCGGCGAGGGCGAGCGAGGCGTCGTGCTGGTGCTCGGCGAGCAGGACGGCGTCGGGGTTGGCGGCCCGGACGGTGGCCGCGGTGGTGGTGGCGACCAGGTGGTTGAGCTCGACGTCGCCGCGCCGACCGGCCATCTGCGCCACGTCGACCCGCCAGCCGTCCAGGTGGAACGGCGCCCCGAGGTACTTGGCGATCACCGAGTCCGGGCCCTCGTAGAGGCGGCGGCGCAGTTCGGCCGAGCGGTGGTCGAAGGTCGGCAGGGTGCGCACGCCGAGGAAGGTCGCGTAGTCCTCCGGTCCGCCCTCGCCGAAGAAGTAGAAGCCGGCCTCGGGGCTCGCCGGGTCGGCCTGCGCGGTGCGGAACCAGTCGTGCCGGTCGCCGGAGTGGTTGAGGGTGATGTCGCCGATCACCTTGATGCCGCGCCGGTGCGCCTCGGCGGTGAGGGCGATCAGCGCCTCGTCGCCGCCGAGCGCCGGGTCGACCCGGTCGAAGGAGACGGCGTCGTAGCGGTGGTTGGAGCGGCCCTCGAAGAACGGGGTCAGGTAGATGACCGTGGCGCCGAGCCGCTGGATGTGGTCGATCTTGCGCACCACGCCCCAGAGGTCGCCGCCGTACATCTGCTGGAGGGCCTCGGCGTCACCGGTGCGCAGCGGGGTGTCCCAGTCGGCCGGGCGGGCCCAGGCGGCGAGCGGGGCGTCGCCGGAGCGGTGGTAGCGGTCCGGGAAGATCTGGTAGACCACCGCGTCGGCGGCCCAGGCGGGCGGGGCGGGGTGGGTGGTGAGGCGGAAGTCGGTGGCGTCGGGCAGGTCGTGGTCGTGCAGGCCGGCGGCGGTGAGCCAGCGCCCGCCGTCCGGGGTGTGCAGCCAGAACCGGTAGTTCATCTCCGGGTTGACCATCTCCAGGGCGGCCCGCCACCAGATGGTCCCGGTGTCCTCCACGCGGTCGACGGCGGCGGCCGTGAAGTGCGGTTCGCCGTCCGGGACGGAGCGCAGGAACACCCGCTCGACGTCCTGTCCGGCGGGCACCCGGACCAGCAGGTCGACGTGCTGCCCGAGGCGCGGGGCGAGATCGCCGACGTACCGCGCGGACCCGTCGTGGTGCGGCTGGTGGCGGGCGGCGAGGCGGTGGCTGCTGGCCGGGTCCATGGGGCTCCTCGGGGCGGGTGGACAGGTTAACGGATGCCGACATTCCGCTTATCGGGGCCGACGAGGGAACCGTAACGGCGATGAAACTGTTGCGCAATACGTTGCTAAGATCGTTTCATCCTGTTGCGCGGCCCGCCGGGCCGGGCTTTGTAAGATGCAGGCCCGACCAGACCGGAGGACCAATTGAGCGGCCCGTCACTGCGCGACATCGCCGCCCGGGCGGGCGTCAGCGCCGCCTCGGTGAGCAGGGTGATCAACGACCGGCCGGGCGTCTCCGACGACACCAAGGTGAAGGTCGCCGAGGCCATGCGGGAGCTCGGCTGGCAGCCCGACCAGGGCTACGACCCGCACCAGGGCGCGCTGATCGGCATCGTCGTCCCCGAACTCGACAACCCGGTCTTCCCGCTGCTCGCCTCCGCGATCGAGGTGCAGCTCGCCAAGCACGGCCTGACCGCCGTGGTCGGCACCTCCACCCGCCAGGGCACCGCCGAACTCGGCTACATCGACGTCCTGCTCCGCAAGGGCGTCTCCGGCCTGGTCCTGGTCTCCGGCCGGCACGCCAACCCCGACGCCGACCACGGCTTCTACCGGCTGCTGCACGAGCGCGGCATCCCGATGGTGCTGGTCAGCGGACGGGTGGAGGGCCTCGCCGTCCCCACCGTCGCCACCGACGAGGCGCTCGGCGCCCGGATCGCCGTCGCCCACCTGCGCGAACTCGGCCACCGCCGGATCGGCCTGGCCGGCGGCCAGGGCTATCTGCGCCCCTCGCTCAACCGCCTGGACGGCTACCGGCGCGCGATGCGCGAACTGCTCGGCGGGGAACCCCCCGCCGACTGGTACGCCGAGTCCGCCTACTCGATCGCCGGCGGCGCGGCGGCCGCCCGCCAACTGCTCGACGCGGACGTCACCGCGGTGATCGCCGGCAGCGACCTGATGGCCCTCGGCGTGGTCCAGGCCGCCCGCGAGGCCGGCCGCAGCGTCCCCGGCGACCTCTCGGTGATCGGCTACGACGACTGCTACCTCGCCGCCCACAGCAACCCGCCGCTCACCACCGTCCGCCAGCCGATCGACGAGATGGGCGCCGCCGTCGCCGACGCGCTCTGGCGCCAGCTGGAGGGCCACGGCGGCCGGGCCCGGGACTACCTGTTCACCCCCGTCCTGGTCGCCCGCGACTCCACCGCCCGCGCGCGCGGCTGACCCCGGACACGCCGGAGGGCCGGTGAGCTGCTGCCCACCGGCCCTCCGTCAGCTCCCGGGCGGCGTCAGTCGTTCGGGGCGGTCGCGTAGCGCGCGGTGCCCTCGGCCATCTGGCGCAGGGCGTCCTTGCGGTCCCGCTTCGACAGCTTGTCGATGTAGAGGAAACCGAACAGGTGGTCGGTCTCGTGCTGCAGGCAGCGGGCGAAGAAACCGGTGCCCTCGACCCGGATCGGGTTGCCGTCCTTGTCCTGGCCGGTCACCGCCGCGTAGTCCGGGCGGGGCAGCTCGGCGTAGGCGGTCGGCACCGACAGGCAGCCCTCGTTGCCGTCGTCCAGCACCCGCCGGCGGTCCTTCGGGAACTCCTCCAGCACCGGGTTGACCACGTGGCCGACGTGCCGCACGCCGTCGTCGTCCGGGCAGTCGTAGACGAAGACCTTCAGGTCCACGCCGATCTGGTTGGCGGCCAGGCCCACGCCCTCCGCCGCGTACATCGACTGGAACATGTCGTCGATCAGCGCGGACAGCTCGCCGTCGAAGGCCGTCACGTCCTTCACCTCGCGGTGCAGCACGGGGTTGCCGTAGACGGTGATCGGGCGCGCCGTGCCCCTGGAGAGGTCCGGCTGCTCGCCGACCACCTTCGGGGTCTCGTCGTGCTCGTGCTGCTCCTGCTCCGCCATGTCTTCCGCTTCCATAGGCCTACGCGTACCGCACCAGGGTACTCAGCGGGCTCAGCACACCTCTTCGAGATCCCGGTACGCCCGGGTTCCCGGCGACGCCGCGGCCCAGCGGTCCAGCAGCACCCGCACCAGGTGCGCCGGGGCGGCGATCCCGCACTCGCGCTCGGCCAGCCAGGACATCCCGCCCGCGCCGGGGCTCAGGTGGCTCAGGTGGCCGGGGTGCGCGGCGTCCCCGTCGTCGTGCGGGTCGTGGTGGGCAGTGTGGCCGTCGTCCGAGGCCATCCGGCTCTCCGAGCAGGCCCGGCACAGCAGCCGCACCGAGGACGTCCAGTCCTCCGCCGCGTAGCCCGCGTCCGCGACCAGCCGCTCCAGCGCGTCCCGGTCCGGCTCGGTCGCCGCCTGCAGCAGCACCACGTACGTCGGCACCGGGGACGGCGCCCACAGCTCGATCTCGTCGAACACCGGGTAGGCGACCCCGTCGGTGACCCGCTCGCCGTGCGGGGCGCCGTCGTGCAGCACCACCTCGCCCCAGCGTCTGCCGGAGGACGGCAGCGGGATCGACAGCACCTCGATCCGGGCCGGGTCCAGCCGGCGGCCCCACACCACCTCGGACTCGCCGTCCGGGGAGAGCCGCACCGGGGTCGTCCCGAGGTCCAGGCTGACCGGCCCGTCCTCGCGCGAGCCGGGGCCGCCGGGCAGCTTCAGCCCGTACGCCTGCCAGGCCCGGCGGGCCAGCGGCCAGTCCTGCAGCGCGGTCGCGGTGATGCCGAGGTTCCACCAGTCCGGGGCGCCCTGCTCGCGGTCCAGCAGCGCCACCGCCCGCAGCCCGGCCGCCCGGGCCTGCTCCCAGTCGCGGCGGAACTTGTGCAGCAGCGCCAGGTTGAACCACGAGTCCGACAGCCACGGCTCCAGGTCGGCCGCCATCACCAGCAGGGCGCCGGCGTCCTCGTACCGGCCGTCGCCGATCAACGTGAAAGCCCGGTCGGTCGTCTGCCGCCAGGTGGCGGACGGCCGGTGCCGTGCCCGGTGGAAGATCCTCACGTTCGTCCCTGCCGTCGTCGTCCGCTCGAGTCCCGCGACCGCTCCCGCGTCACGGGCCCGGTGTCCCGGGTCGGTTTTCCACGCTACGACCGCATCCAACCACGACGGCCGCCGCCCGCGCTCCCCACCGCCGGGGTTGCCCGGTTCCGTCCCGGCCCGTTTCCGGCCCCTCCCCCAGCCTGCCCGCCCGGCCCCGCCGCCTCAACCCCGGACGCCCCCCGCACGGGCCCGGACCCGGTGGTGCGGCCCGCCCGCGGCCGCCCGGGCGCGGTCAGCCGCGCACCCGCACCAGGGCGTCCACCACCCGGGCGTCGTACACCCGCCCCCGCCCCAGCCGCAGCGCCTCCAGCACCTCCAGCCGGCCCACCGCCTCCCCCGCCCCGCGCCCGCGGGCCGCCGTCAACAGGTCGTCGTGCGCGTTCGCCACCCGGATGATCCGCGCCGCCAGCGGCACCGCCCGCCCGCCGCCGTCCGGCCCGGGGAACGGGTCGGCCAGCCGGGCGACCTGCTCGGCGACCCGCCGCGGCACCCCGGTGCGCCGGATCACCTCACTGCCCAGCCGGGCGATCCGCTGCTGCTCCTCGTCCGGCAGCAGCGCCGTCGCCCCGCCCGGCACCGGCTCCACCAGCGACAGCTGCCCGACGTCGTGCATCAGCGCCGCGTACTCCAGCAGGGCCAGCTCGCGGGTGCCGAGACCCAGCTCGCGGCCGACCGCGCACGCCGTGTCGGCGACCCGGCGGGCGTGCCCCGGCGGCGTGTACCCGGCCACCTCGGTGGCCTTGGCCAGGCTGGCGATGGTCTGCCCGGTGGTGGCCCGCACCGCCGCCGCCCGCCGGAACGACACCTGCGCCAGCAGCAGCGGCGCGCAGAACAGCGGCAGCGCCCACAGCCCCACCTCCCCGGCGGCCAGGCTGACCAGCATGCCGGTGGCGGCGATCGCCGAGCCGATCCCGAACAGCGAGCGCAGCTCGTCCTCCAGCGCCGCCGGGAACCGCAGGCCGCTGCGGGCCCGCCGCAACAGCGCCGCCAGCACCGCGTCGCACAGCGCGGCCAGCGCGGCCACCGCCGTCAGGAACACGCCGTACGCCGGGCCGTCGGCGGAGAACCGGTCCACCACTCCGCTGTTGTAGAGCGGCTGGAACACGGCGGCCGCGAACCCCGCCCCGAGCAGCCGCCGCGCCGCGCCGTCCCGCCGGGCCCGCTCGCGCCACGGCGCCGGCCCGGCCGGCCCGGGCGGCCCTGCGCCCGCCGCCCGGCCCGGTGCCCGAGCGGCCGCCGCCCGCACCGCCGCGGGCAGCAGCGCCAGCAGCAGGCCCGCACCGGTCACCGCCACCACCTGGAGCACCCCCGGCCCGGCCGGCAGCCCGCGCAGCGGCCCGAGCAGCGCGTACGCCAGCGCCCCCGCCGCCCCGATCGGCGCCTGCTCACGGTCGCCCGGAAGAGTGATCCGCACGCACTCGCCGACCGCGATCAGCGCGGTGAACGCCAGCGCCACCCCCGGCTGGACCGGGCCGCGCACCGCCACCGCCCCGAAGGACGTCGCCAGCAGCGCGAGCGCCGCCCCGTGCACCGCGCGCACCGCACCGGCGCGAGCCCGCGGCGCACCCACGCGCCCGGCGCCCGACAGTCGCCGCACGCCCCCCGGTGAGTTCGTCGCGCCTGCCCGCGCACCCCGCCGCGCGCTCACGAGGACCCGGCCGTCGGCACGCCGCCGCCGCCCTGGACCGGCACCCCGCGCGGGGCCGCCCTGGGCGCCGGCTCCGGGACGCCGAGCGGGATGTCCGGCACCGCCTTGATGCAGTCCGGGGACGGCGGCAGCACCGGCTGCCAGTCGTGCACGGCCAGCGCGTCCACCAGCGCCCGCACCATCACCGGGTCGAACTGGCTGCCCGAGCAGCGCTCCAGCTCGGCGACCGCCTCGGTGACCGGCCGGCCGCGCCGGTAGGAGCGGGTGGAGGTCATCGAGTCGAAGGCGTCGGCGACCGAGATGATCCGGGCGAACTCGGGGATCTGCTCGCCGGCCAGCCCCGCCGGGTAGCCGCGGCCGTCCATCCGCTCGTGGTGGTGCAGGATCGCGGCGTGCGCCTCGCCGAGGAAGGCGATCCCGCGCACCAGCTCGTACCCGTGCACCGGGTGCACCTCGACGGCCCGGCGCTCCGCCTCGGTGAGGGGACCGTTTCTGCGCAGCAGCTCGGTGGCGACGCCCAGCTTGCCGACGTCGTGCAGGATGCCCGCGAACCGCAGGGTGCGCAGCCGCTCGGCCTCCATGCCCAGCTGATCGGCGATCAGCACCGCCGCCCGGCCCACCCGTTCGCTGTGGCCCCGGGTGTAGGCGTCCTTGATCTCCACCGCCTGGACCAGCGCCTGGACGGTCGCCTGGTGGGCGTCGCGCTCCCGGTGCCCCTGGGCGAACACCCAGGCCGAGATGGTCAGCGGCAGCAGGGCCAGCAGCGCGGCGAACGCGCCGTACGGCCCCTGCCACAGCACGGCGAGCATCAGCCCGCCCGCCGCGTGCACCAGCACCGGCACCCCCAGGGCGGCGGAGGCGCCGCGCAGCAGCACGGTCGGCCGCCGCCCCTCCGCCAGCACCCGCATCCCGCCCACCAGCACGCCGTTGACCAGGCAGAACGCGCCGAGCGCGGCGAACGCGGGCAGCAGCGCGGCCGGGAAGCGGGAGCCGAGCAGCAGCTGCGGCCCGGCCAGCAGGTGGAACACCGCGGAGGCCGCGAAGGCCGACAGCGCGAGCTGCGCGCCGTTCCACACCTGGCGCCGCCGGCCGTCCGCCTCGGCGGCCCCGAGCAGCGCGGCCGGGACGGCGACCAGCCCGGCGGCGGCCGGCGGCAGCATCAGCACCCCGGCGAACAGCACCGGGAAGAAGGCGTTGACGCCGGGCCGGACCGGCCTGCGGGCGCGCAGCGGCGGGCGGCGCAGCAGCAGCAGCGTCAACCGCAGGCAGGGCGTCGCCAGGCCCTGGGCGAGCGACTCCCAGCAGGCGTGCAGGAAGGACAGCAGCCCGACCTTCGGCCAGTCCACCGGCGCGCCCAGCCAGCGCGCCACCGCCGGCGGGGCGGGCAACGGCAGCAGGGGCAGCAGGCAGCAGGCCGCCAGCACCGGCACGGCCACCAGGTAGCGCGCGGCGCCCGGCGGCAGGTCCGTGTCTCCACTGTCGGTAGCGATAGCGATATCGACCTCCCCGCGTGCTGGCCCGCGCCGCCCTGGCCCGTCGTCCCGGCCCGCCGCCCGCCCGGGTGCGCGCCGAAGCGGCGGCGGACGGGCGGTGGTGAGCGTCCGTCAGGAGGATAGGACGCCGCCCCGGCACGGGGACGCGTGATCGCGCAATGCCGCTGCTGGCACACCGCCAACTCACTCGAACGAGTGACGGCGCGGTGCGGGCGGAGGGGACGCGGACAGCGGGCGGCCCCGGAAGCATCCGCTCCCGGGGCCGCCCGCGTCCGTCGTCCGCTGTGCGCCGTCCGGCGCACCCGTGCTCAGGTTCCGGCCGCCGCCTCCGCGGCGCGGCCCGGCCCGGCCGGCTCACCGGCCGCCTCCGCGTGCACCTCGACCGTCGTCTCGACCGCGACCACCAGCGCCTCGCCCGGCCGCTGCCCGGCCCGGATCGAGTCGATCCTGGCCAGCACCTTGCCGCGCAGGTCCGCCGGGGTGTCGTCGCAGCCGCAGGAACGCTTGATCAGCGCCTTGATCGCCTGCTCCAGCCCGTACTGCCGCAGGCACGGCGTGCACTCCTCGAAGTGCACGCGGAGCTTGACGCAGTCGCCCTCGGCCATCTCGTTGTCGAGGAATTCGTAGAGGTGGTCGAGGACCTCGCCACACTCGGTGTCGTGCGGATCGCCGCAGCTCATGAGCCCGAGCCCTTCGCTTCCTGCCCTGCCCCGCTGCCGGCCGGGACCAGCCCGCGCTCACGGGCGTAATCCTCCAGCATGCCGCGCAACTGACGACGGCCGCGGTGCAGCCGGGACATCACCGTACCGATGGGAGTACCCATGATGTCCGCGATCTCCTTGTACGCAAAGCCCTCTACGTCCGCCAGATACACCGCGATCCGGAACTCCTCCGGGATGGCCTGGAGGGCGTCCTTCACATCGCTGTCCGGCAGGTGGTCCAGGGCCTGGGTCTCCGCCGAGCGCAGACCCGTCGACATGTGCGACTCGGCCCGGGCCAGCTGCCAGTCCTCGATCTCCTCGGCGGCGGTGCGCTGCGGCTCCCGCTGCTTCTTGCGGTACGAGTTGATGAAGGTGTTGGTGAGGATGCGGTACAGCCACGCCTTGAGGTTGGTGCCCTCGCGGAACTGGTGGAACGACGCGTACGCCTTCGCGAACGCCTCCTGGAGGAGGTCCTCCGCGTCGGCCGGGTTGCGGGTCATCCGCAGCGCCGCCGAGTACATCGGGTCCAGGTAGCCCAGGGCGTCGCGCTCGAAGCGCTCCCGCCGGGCCTCCTCGGTCTCCTCCGCCGACACCCGGAAGGTGTCCTCACCGATCGCCTCGGCCAGCTCCTCACCGGTGAGCGCCTCGCCCGCGGGCAGGCCCTCCTCCGGGCCCCGGCCCGGTTCGGTCTCGTGCTCGGTCCCGACGACCGGACCCACCTCCTCGGCATGACGGTCACGGCCTACGGCAGGCCGCCCCGAAAGCGAGGATATCGGGCCGACGGGCTTCTCGCTCCCGACAACCCAGTCCGACCAGGAGGGGGCGAACGCCGATGCGGCCTCTCGCTCCTCCGACCGCTCGGGGCACGCGATCGAACCCATCTGCCCTGCCTTCCATGGGACTCCGACTGACGACCGTGTCAACCACGGCGGCCCCGCCCGCATTCCCGGCCCCCGGTGGCCCGGCTCACACCACCCGCAGCACCCAGTCCCCCACCGCCGAGACGACGAGGTCCAGCAGTTCCTGCTGCCCCGTCGCCGACCGCTTCGGCACCTCGAACCCGTGGTTGCCGGCCGGCAGCGCCACCAGCTCGTGCGAGGCCGGCAGCTCCGGGAACTCCGCCGGCCCGCCGAACGGATCCGCCGGCCCCTGCACCACCAGCGTCGGCAGCCCCGAGCCGAGCAGTTCCCCGGCCCGGCTCTTCTCCGGCCTGCCCGGCGGGTGCAGCGGGAACGCCAGCGCCACCACCCCCGCCGCCCCGCTCGCCGCCCCGGTCCGGCAGGCCACCCGCGCCCCGGCGCTGCGCCCGCCCACCACCAGCGGCAGGCCCGTCCCGGCCAGCCGCTCGGCCACCGGCACCCACCCCGCGTCCAGCGTCCGCGGCGCGGGCGCCACCTTCCTCCCCGCCACCCGCCAGGGCTGCTCCACCAGCGCCACCGACACCCCGCGGGCCGGCAGGGCGGCGGCCAGCGCCGCCAGGTCCCGCGCCTCGATCCCGCCGCCGGCGCCGTGCCCCAGCGCCAGCACCGCCCTCGGCGCGGCCGCCGGGTGCAGGGTGATCCGGGCGTCCCCGGCGGGTGTGGGCACCGGCTCCGTGGTCACGGCGGCTGGCTTCCGGTCGGTCACGGCTGCGGTCCTCTCGACGGCGGACGACGGTCAGAACGGGTCAGGACGGGTGCAGGACGGATCAGAACAGGGTGGTCTCGTACTCGACCTCGGTGTGGGGCTCGGTCAGCCCGGCGTGGTTGTTGCGGATGCTGCCGACCTCCGGCGACACCGGCGTCACCCGCAGCGCGCCCGGCGGCGGCGGTATCAGCAGCCGCCGCAGCTCCTCGGACCCGCCGTCGTCCAGCCCCGGGTCCAGCCACGCGTCGAACGAGCCCGGGTCCAGGAACAGCGGCATCCGCTCGTGGATCGGCGCCAGCAGCTCCTCCGCCTCCGTCGTCACCACCGTGAACGTCACCAGCCAGCCCTCCGGGTGGTCCGAGGGCACCGCCCGGTTGCGCCAGAACTCGTACAGCCCCGCCAGCGCCAGCGGCGCGCCGTCCGCCCGGGACACGAAGAACGGCTTCTTCCGCGCCTTCCCCCGCTCCCCCGGCACCGTCTGCCACTCGTAGTAGCCGTCCACCGGCAGCACGCACCGGCGCGAGGCGAACGCCTGCCGGTACGCCGGCTTCTCGTGCACCGTGTCCGCCCGGGCGTTGATCATCTTCACCGCCGTCTCCGGCGACTTCGCCCACTGCGGCACCAGCCCCCAGCGCAGCACCCGCAGCTGACGCACCGGCTCCGGCGCCCCCCTCGCCAGGCGCTCCAGCACCACGAAGGCGCTCTGCGTCGGCGCGACGTTCCAGCTCGGGTCCAGCGTTTCGGCCGGATCCCACTGCCGGACGCCGAACAGCTCGACGATGTCCTCGGGCCGGGTACTCGCGGCGAAGCGACCACACATACCGTCAGCTTGCCACGGCCCCGCCCGCCCCCGGATCCGCGCCCGCCGCACAGAACCACCCGGCCCCGGCCCGCCGTCCTCCCCATGGCAGGCTGCCACCCCGGGAGAGACGGCCGAACCGAGACGGAGGAGAACCATGGACGCCAGGACCCTCGACGAGCTGTGGACCGCCGTCACCGGCACCCAGCCCGCCCCGCCCGGCTGGCTCGTGCTCGCCACCGGCGCCGCCGCGCTGCTCACCGTCCTCGCCCGGCCGCTGTGGCTGGTCGCCCGGGGCGCCGTCACCATCGCCCACGAGGGCGGCCACGGCCTCGCCGCCCTCGCCACCCGCCGCAGGCTCGCCGGCATCCGGCTGCACTCCGACACCTCCGGCCTCACCCTCTCCTACGGCCGGCCCACCGGCCCCGGCATGGTCCTCACCGCCGCCGCCGGCTACACCACCCCCGCCCTGCTCGGCCTCGGCTGCGCCGCCCTGCTCGCCGCCGACCGGATCACCCTGCTGCTGTGGCTCGCCGTCGCCCTGCTGCTCGCCCTGCTCGTCCGGGTCCGCAACGCCTACGGCTTCCTCACCGTGCTGCTCACCGGCGGCGCCTTCTTCCTCGTCTCCTGGTTCGGCTCCCCCGAGGTCCAGGCCGGCTTCGCCTACCTCGGCACCTGGTTCCTGCTCCTCGGCGCCGTCCGCCCGGTCCTCGAACTCCAGCAGCAGCGCCGGCACGGCCAGGGCGGCGACTCCGACGCCGACCAGCTCGCCCGCCTCACCGGCATCCCCGGCCTCGCCTGGACCACCCTGTTCCTGGTCACCGCCCTCGCCGCCCTCGCCCTCGGCGCGAGCTGGCTGCTGCACCCCCTCTGACCGCCCCCGCGCCCCGCCGCACCCCGCCCGGCCACCGCATCGGAGGCGAACGGGCGCCCCGCACCACGGCCCCTAGACTTGGCCCCATGACCGAGACCCTGTGGCCCGCCCCCGTCGCGACCACCCCCGTGGACGCCACCGTCACCATCCCCGGCTCCAAGTCGGTCACCAACCGGGCCCTGGTGCTGGCGGCGCTCGCCGACGGCCCCGGCTGGGTCCGCCGCCCGCTGCGCAGCCGCGACTCCCAGCTGATGGCCGACGGCCTGCGCGCACTCGGCGTCACCATCGAGGAGCAGGTCAACAACGACACCGGCGGCACCGGCGGCGGCGAGGCCTGGCGGGTCATCCCGGCCCCCGTGCTGCGCGGCCCCGCCTCGGTCGACGTCGGCAACGCCGGCACGGTCATGCGCTTCCTGCCCCCCTTCGCCGTCCTCGCCGACGGCCCGGTCCACTTCGACGGCGACCCGCGCAGCCACGAGCGCCCCCAGCACGGCGTCATCGACGCGCTGCGCGTGCTCGGCGCCCGGATCGACGACGGCGGGCGCGGCACCTTCCCGCTCACCGTGCACGGCACCGGCGCCCTCGACGGCGGCACCGTCGAACTCGACGCCTCCGCCTCCTCCCAGTTCGTCTCCGCCCTGCTGCTCTCCGGCGCCCGCTACAACAACGGCGTCGAGGTCCGGCACATCGGCGGGCCCGTCCCCTCGCTGCCGCACATCCGGATGACCGTCGACATGCTGCGCCTGGCCGGCGTCCAGGTCGACGCCCCCGAGGACGGCGGCGAGAAGGACGTCTGGCGGGTCACCCCCGGCGCCCTGCTCGGCCGCGACCTGGTCGTCGAGCCCGACCTCTCCAACGCCGCGCCGTTCTTCGCCGCCGCCCTGGTCACCGGCGGCCAGGTCACCGTGCGCGACTGGCCGAAGCACACCACCCAGCCCGGCGACCAGCTGCGCGACCTCTACACCCGGATGGGCGGCGACTGCGCGTTCACCGACGAGGGCCTGCGCTTCACCGGCACCGGCCGGATCCACGGCATCGAGGCCGACCTGCACGACGTCGGCGAGCTCACCCCGGTGATCGCCGCGGTCGCCGCCCTCGCCGACTCCGAGTCCCACCTCTACGGCATCGCCCACCTGCGGCTGCACGAGACCGACCGGCTGGCGGCCCTCGCCAAGGAGATCAACGGCCTCGGCGGCGACGTCAGCGAGACCGAGGACGGCCTGCGGATCCGCCCGCGCAAGCTGACCGGCGGCGTCTTCCACACCTACGAGGACCACCGGCTGGCCACCGCCGCCGCGGTGATCGGCCTCGCCGTGCCCGGCGTCCAGGTGGAGAACGTGGCCACCACCGCGAAGACCCTGCCGGACTTCCCCGCCATGTGGGACGAGTTGCTCGCCGGACCGGTGGCGGGCGGCTGAGCGGGAGACTGGGCACATGCGCCGCTACGGCAAGGACGCCGACGAGGACGACATCCGCAACCGCCCCGCACGCCGGGGATCCCGGCCGCGGACCCGGATCCGGCCCAAGCACGAGGACGCCGCCGAGGCGATGGTGCTCACCATCGACCGCGGCCGGCTGACCTGCCTGGTCGACCCGGGGACCAAGCAGGAGCACGAGGTCGTCGCCATGAAGGCCCGCGAGCTGGGCCGCAAGGGCGTCGTCGTCGGCGACACGGTCTCCCTGGTCGGCGACCTCTCCGGGGACGCCGACACCCTGGCCCGGATCGTCCGGGTCGAGGAGCGCACCTCGGTGCTGCGGCGCACCGCGGACGACGACGACCCCTACGAGCGGATCGTCGTCGCCAACGCCGAACAGCTCGCCATCGTCACCGCGCTGGCCGACCCGGAGCCGCGGCCCCGGCTGATCGACCGCTGCCTGGTCGCCGCCTACGACGCGGGCATGGAACCGCTGCTCGTGCTCACCAAGGCCGACCTGGCCCCGGCCGCGTCGGTGCTGGAGTCCTACGCGCCGCTCGGCATCCAGTACGTCGTCACCCGCCGCGACGAGCTGGAGAGCGCCGGCGCCGAGGCCGTGCGCGAGCACCTGCGCGGTCTGCGCACCGTGTTCATCGGCCACTCCGGCGTCGGCAAGACCACCCTGGTCAACGCCCTCGTCCCGGAGCGGCAGCGGACCACCGGCCACGTCAACGCCGTCACCGGCCGGGGCCGGCACACCACCGTCTCCGCGCTCGCGCTGCGGCTGCCGCCGCCGCCCGGCGCCAAGGCCGGCTCGAAGAAGGCGCTGAACGCCGGCTGGGTGATCGACACGCCCGGCTTCCGCTCCTTCGGCCTGTCGCACATCGACCCGTCCCGGGTCATCCAGGCCTTCCCCGACCTGGAGTCCGGCACCGAGGACTGCCCGCGCGCGTGCAGCCACGACGAGCCGGACTGCGCGCTGGACGCCTGGGTGGCCGACGGCCACGCCGACCCGGCGCGGCTCTACTCGCTGCGCCGCCTGCTGGCCAGCAAGGAGGCGCGCGAGGGCGACTGACGGCCGTCGCCGCACCGGTTTCGGCATTCGAGGTGTCGAAGCGCCCTCTCGTGGTGATCATAGGAAAGTCGGGCCGGTTCACGGCCCGGCCCGCCGACCGATCCCGCCGACCGACAGGGAGAGCACGCGATGGCATGGGCCCTGGTGATCCTGGCCGGCCTGCTGGAGACCGGCTTCGCGATCAACCTCAAGCTCAGCGAGGGCTTCACCAAGCTCTGGCCCACCATCAGCTTCTGCGTCTTCGCCCTCGGCAGCTTCGGCCTGCTGACCCTCTCCCTGAAGACCCTCCCGGTCGGCCCCGCCTACGCGGTGTGGACCGGCATCGGCGCCGCCGGCACCGCCATCTACGGCATGCTCTTCCTCGGCGAGTCCAGCTCGGTGCTCAAGCTCGTCTCGATCTCCCTGGTCATCGCCGGGGTCATCGGCCTCCAGCTCAGCTCCACCCACTGAGCGGGGCGGGGCGCTAGGGTTTCGACCATGGCCGACTACCACGACGACCTCCGACTCGCCCATGTCCTCGCCGACTCGGCCGACGCGGTCACCATGGAGCGCTTCCGCGCGCTCGACCTGCGGATCGAGACCAAGCCCGACCTGACCCCCGTCAGCGACGCCGACAAGGCCACCGAGGAACTGGTGCGCAGCATCCTGCAGCGGGCCCGCCCGCGTGACGCGGTGCTCGGCGAGGAGTTCGGCCTACAGGGCTCGGGCCCGCGCCGCTGGGTCATCGACCCGATCGACGGCACCAAGAACTACATCCGCGGCGTCCCGGTCTGGGCCACCCTGATCGCACTGCTGGAGGACGGCCCGGACGGCGTGGAGCGCCCCGTCGTCGGCATCGTCTCCGCGCCCGCGCTGAACCGCCGCTGGTGGGCCGCCAAGGACCTCGGCGCGTTCGCCGGCCGCAGCCTCGCCAAGGCCGGCCGGATCCGGGTCTCCGGCGTCTCGCGGATCGAGGACGCCTCCTTCTCCTACTCCTCGCTCACCGGCTGGGAGGAGCGCGGCCGCCTCGACCCGTTCCTGGACCTCACCCGGGCCTGCTGGCGCACCCGCGCCTACGGCGACTTCTGGTCGTACATGATGGTCGCCGAGGGCGCGGTGGACATCGCCGCCGAGCCCGAGCTGTCGCTGTGGGACATGGCGGCGAACTGCATCATCGTCGAGGAGGCCGGCGGCCGCTTCACCGGCCTGGACGGCGTCCCGGGCGCGGGCGGCGCCGACGCCGTCGCCTCCAACGGCCTGCTCCACGACGAGGCGCTGCGCCGCCTGAGCGTCTAGCCGCCGCCCCCGTCGCACGATGCGGGCCCCGGGTGCCGGTTCTCCGTCGGCTCCCGGGGCCCGCCGCTCGGCGGGGCCCCTCACCGGGCCCCGCGCCGGGGTGCGTCAGCGCTGCTTGCGCAGCTCCCGCACCGCCGTCTCGAGCCGCTGGCCGAAGTCGGCGTCGGCCTTGCGGAAGTTGCCCACCGCACGCTCGACGATGTCCTCGCGGTCGGCGGAGACCTTGGCGATGAAGCCGGACAGGTTGTCGACCAGCCGCTGCTTCTCGTCCTCGCCCATCAGCCGGTAGAGGTCGCCGGCCTGCACGAAGTCGTTGTCCTCGGCGTGCGAGGGCGCCTCGTGGGTACCGGTGGCACCGTCGACCGGCAGCGGCGCCCACAGCGGGCGGCCGGTCTGCACCGGGCCGCCGAAGCTGTTCGGCTCGTAGTTCTTGCGGCGCCCGTGGCGGCCGTCGTACAGGTGGCCGTCCCGGTGGTTGGTGAGCGCCTCGGTGGCGTGCGGGCGGTTGACCGGCAGGTGGTCGGCGTTGACGCCGACGCGGTAGCGGTGCGCGTCCGCGTAGGCGAACAGGCGGCCCTGGAGCATCTTGTCCGGGGACGGGCCGATGCCGGGCACGAAGTGCGCCGGGGAGAAGATCGACTGCTCGACCTCGGCGAAGACGTTGTCGGGGTTGCGGTTGAGCTCCAGCCGGCCGATCTCGATCGGCGGGTAGTCCGCGTGCGGCCAGACCTTGGTCAGGTCGAACGGGTTGAAGCGGTAGGCCGCCGCGTCCGCCGCCGGCATGATCTGGACCTGCACCGTCCAGGCCGGGAACTCGCCGCGCTCGATGGCCTCGCGCAGGTCGCGCTGGTGGCTGTCCGGGTCCTCGCCGGCGAGCCGGTTGGCCTCGGCCTGGGTGAGGCTCCTGACGCCCTGGTCGGTCTTGAAGTGGTACTTCACCCAGAAGTACTCGCCGGCCTCGTTCTGCCACTGGTAGGTGTGCGAGCCGTAGCCGTTCATGTGCCGGTACGAGGCCGGTATGCCGCGGTCGCCGAACAGCCAGGTCACCTGGTGGGTCGACTCGGGCGACAGGCCCCAGAAGTCCCAGACGTTGTCCGCCTCCTGCGAGCCGGTGTACGGGTCGCGCTTCTGGGTGTGGATGAAGTCCGGGAACTTGCCGGCGTCCTTGATGAAGAACACCGGGGTGTTGTTGCCGACGAGGTCGTAGTTGCCCTCCTCGGTGTAGAACTTCAGCGCGAAGCCGCGCGGGTCGCGCACCGCGTCCGCCGCGCCGAGGTTGCCGGCGACGGTCGAGAAGCGCAGGAAGGTCTCGGTCTGCTTGCCGACCTCGGAGAGGAAGGCGGCCCGGGTGTACGCGGTGACGTCCGCGGTCACCGTGAAGGTGCCGTAGGCACCGGCGCCTCGGGCGTGCACCACGCGCTCCGGGATGCGCTCGCGGTTGAAGTGCGCGAGCTTCTCGAACAGCTGCTGGTCCTGGATCAGCGCCGGTCCGCCGACGCCGGCGGTCTCGGTGTTCTGGTTGTCGGCGACAGGGGCACCCGCCTCCGTGGTGAGGGTGGGGCGCAGCTCGTCCTGGGTAGTCATGTGAGGGGGCCTCCGCGTGATCCGGTCTGGACGAATCGATCCTAACTTGGACTTTGTCTAAGTCAACACTGGAACCAGACTCGGAGTGTCACTTACCCTGATCCCATGAGTGACCTGCTGGAGAGACTTCGCGGACGTGGATGGCGGCTGACCTCGCAGCGCCGGGTCGTGGCCGAGGTCCTCGACGGCGAGCACGTCCACCTGACCGCCGACGAGGTGCACGCCCGCGCGGTCGAGCGCCTGCCCGAGATCAGCCGCGCCACCGTCTACAACACCCTCGGCGAACTCGTGGGCCTGGGCGAGGTGTTGGAGGTCGCCACGGACGGCCGCGCCAAGCGCTACGACCCCAACGCCCACCACGCGCACCAGCACCTGGTCTGCTACGGCTGCGGCGCCATCCGCGACGTCCACCCCCAGGGCGACCCGCTGGCCGCGCTGCCCGTCGCCGAGCGGTTCGGCTTCACCCTCTCCGGCGCCGAGATCACCTACCGCGGCCTGTGCCCGGACTGCTCCGCCGCCAGGCCCTGAACCGCCCCGGCGCGCGCCACGACGCGCCCGCCGCCGGGCGCGGCCGCACGCCCGGTTACGCGCTCAGCTCCGCGTGCAGCGCGCCCAGCAGCCGGCCCGCCCGCTCGGCCACCTCCGCCGGACCGTAGTCCGCGGCCCGCCGGCACCAGCCCTCCGCCAGCACCGGCTCCCCCCGGCGCAGCGCCAGCAGCGCCAGGCGCAGCGCCGCCCGCCCGTGCCCGGCGTCCGCCGCCCGGGTGTACCAGAGCATCGCCTCGGCCTCGCGGTCCTGCCGGGCCAGCAGCAGCCCCAGGTTGAACGCGGCGCTGCGGCTGCCCGCCTCCGCCGCCCGCCGGTACCAGCTCTCCGCGATCTCCAGCGCCCCCCGCTCGGCCGCCCGCACCCCCATCCGCACCTGCGCCCGGCGGTGCCCGGCGTCCGCCGCCAGCGCGTACCAGTGCTCGGCCTCCGCGTCCGCGTCCCCGCGCCGGTCCAGCACCGAGGCCAGCCGGAACGCGCCCTCCGCCGACCCGCCCGCCGCCGCCTGCCGGTAGCGCTCCAGCGCGCCCGCCGCGTTGCCGCGCTGCTCCTGCGCCACCGCCAGCTGCAGCGCCGCCTCGCCGTGCCCCTCCGCGGCGGCGCGCGCGTACCACTCCTGGGCCTGCCGGTGCTCGCCGCGCCCGGCGTGCAGCACGCCCAGGTTGAACGCGCCGTCCACGCTGCCCGCCTCGGCGGCCTTGGAGAACCACGGCTCGGCGCCCGACTCGTCGCCGCGCTGCAGCAGCACCACGGCCAGCGCGTTGCACGCCTCCCGGTGCCCGGCGTACGCGGCCCGGCGGTACCACTGCTCGGCCTGCTGGTCGCGGCCCGCACCGGCGCACAGCAGGCCCAGGTTGAACGCGCCGTTCTGGTCGCCGGCCTCCAGCGCGCTGCGGTACCAGCGCTCGGCCGCGGCGGCCTCGCCGCGCGAGGCGTGCAGCGCGCCCAGCGCGTTGGCCGCGTTGCCGTCACCGGCCTCGGCCGCCTCCTGCCACCACTCGGCGGCCGAGGCGAGGTCCCCGCCGTCGCGCAGCAGGTAGCCCAGCGCGCACGCCGCCCGCGGCTCGCCGTTCTGCGCCGACTGCCGGTACCAGCGGGCCGCCTCGTCCAGCAGCGCCTGCTCGCCGCCGGCCCGGTCCTCCAGCAGCACGCCCAGGCGCAGCGCGGCGCGGGCATGGCTGCGGGCGGCCGCGATCCGGTACCAGGCCTCGGCGGTCTCCTTGTCCCCGGCGGCCTCGCGCATCCGGGCCAGCCGGTAGGCGGCCTCCCGGTGCCCGGCGTCCGCGGACACCTTGAACCAGCGCTCGGCGCGCACGTCCCGGCGGTGCTCCATGAGGTCGCCCAGCGCGTAGGCGCCCAGCGGGTGGCCGTGGTCGGCGGCGAAGTGCAGCCAGTACTCGGCGGCCTCCTCCTCGCCCTGGTCGCGCAGTTGCAGGCCGAGCGCGTGGGCGGCGGGCGCGCTGCCGGCCACCGCGGCCTGGCGCCACCACTGGGCGGCCTCGGCCCGGTGGCCCCGCTGGTGCAGCAGCACGCCCAGGTTGTTGGCGGCGGCCCGCAGCCCGGCGGCCGCGGCGCCGCGCAGGTACCGTTCGGCGTCCTCCAGGTCGCCGCGGCGCAGCAGCAGGGTGCCCAGCCGGGCGGCGGCGTCCGGGTCCCCGCCGTCGGCGGCGCGCCGGTGCCGGGCCTCCAGGGCGGCCTGCTCACGGGCGGCCAGCGCGGTCTCGAAGCTCGCCGAGTCGAAGCCGGCGTCGCTCTCGACGCCGGGCCCCGGGGGCCCCTCGGACGGCGCGCCGCGGGCGCCGGGCGCGGCGGCGAGGCCGCCGGCCGGGACGTGCACCAGGGAGTCCGGACCCCAGCCGCCCGCGGGGCGGCGCTCGGCCAGACCGCTGGTGCGCTGGGCGGGCAGGGCGCCGGGCTGCCGTTCGGGGCTCTCCGCCCAGGCATCGGTGTCCGCCTCGGTGGTCGCCGCCGGCCTCGCCCCTGTCCCGTTCCTGCCGATCAGCCTCATGCCGACTCCCACTCCCCCCGAGTGTCGCGGCGTCCTCCTCCGGCCCGGGGCCGGGGGGACCCCACGGGGAGCGCGCGGACCCGACGGCCGGTCAGCAGCCGGGCAGCGTCCCCCATGTGTCCCATCGTCGCATCACCCGCAACCCGCGTACACCTGCCCCGGCCGATTTCGGCGGGGCGGACCCGAAGCCGACGAAATTGCTTCGGCGCTTTGTCGATTTCCCGACACTTGGCCCCCACAAACCCCGCTGCCGTCGTCCTTGGCGACGCTCGATGGTACCGGAGCGGCCCCGCCCGTCCGCGCGCGCAAACGCCGAAGGCCCGGAGGAAGAATCCTCCGGGCCTTCGTGCTACTGAGTAGCGGGGACAGGATTTGAACCTGCGACCTCTGGGTTATGAGCCCAGCGAGCTACCGAGCTGCTCCACCCCGCGTCGGTAGTTGAACCATAGCACGGGCGCGGGGTGGAGCCGAAATCGGCTAGCGCGGGATCACCGCAGCTCAGGGACCGCTGCTCGGTGCGGGCGAGGCCGCACCGGTCGCCGGCGGGGTGGCCGGCGGGGTGGCCGGCGCCGTGCCCGCCGGCGCCGGGGCCGGGGTGATCCCGGCCTTCTGCTCGGCCGCCTCGACCGCCTTGAGCGCGTCGTTGAGCGCCTTCTGGGCCTGGCCCCAGGCCACCCAGTCACCGTTCTTGAACGCGCTCTGGCTGTCGTTGTTGGCCTTCACCGCGTCCGCGATCGCCTTCTGCAGCTCCGGCGTCACCGTGCCGCCCGGTGCGGGCGCGGTCGGAGTCGTGGGCGTGGTGGGCGTGGTGGGCGTCGTCGGAGCGGTCGGCGCGGTGCCGGGCGCCGTGGGCGTCACCGGCGCACCGGTCACCGCACCGCCGAGCACCTTCGCCAGCGCCTTCTCCAGGTTGTCCTCCACCGCGACGACCGCGTTCTCGTTCCCGTACGTCGCCAGCACCTTCTTCAGCACCGGCACCTTGGCGCTGCGGCCGATGAGGTAGACCGGCTCGACGTTCAGCAGGCCGCCGCCGACCGGCAGGGTCAGCAGGTTGCCGTACTCGATGTCGGAGTCGGTGCCGGTCTTCAGCAGGGTCAACTGGTTGGCGACCAGCGGGTCCGAGTTGAACTTCGCCTGCACCTGCTTGGGGCCCAGCGCCCCCGCACCGGTCGGGATCTTGGCGATCCGGATCTTCCCGTAGTCCGGGCCCGGGTCGGCGCTGACCGACATGAACGCGGCCAGGTTGTCCCGGCCCTGCGGGGCGAAGGTCGTGGTGAGCGAGAACGACGCCTCCTTCGCGTCCGGCATCCGGACGGTCAGGTAGTACGGCGGCTGGACCTCGTTGCTGTTGGTCGTCGGGTCGGTCGGCACCTGCCAGATGTCGGTGCCGTTGAAGAAACCGCCGGCGTCGGTCATGTGGTACTCGGCGAGCAGGTCGCGCTGCACCTTGAACATGTCCTGCGGGTAGCGCAGGTGGGGCGCCAGCTCCGACGGGATGTCGGCCTTGGCCTTCACCGTGCCCGGGAACGCCTTCATCCAGGTCTTCAGCACCGGGTCGGTCTCGTCCCACTGGTAGAGCGTCACCTCGCCGGTGTACGCGTCCACGGTGGCCTTGACCGAGTTGCGGATGTAGTTGACCTGGTTCGCGGCGGTCAGCAGCTCACCGCGCTGGTTGGTCAGCGAGTCCTTGGTGACGTCGCCCAGCGTCGTCTTCGACGAGAACGGGTAGCCGTCCGAGGTGGTGTAGCCGTCCAGCACCCACACCACGCGGCCGTTCTCCACCACCGGGTACGGGTCGGCGTCGATCGACAGCCACGGCGCGACCTTCTCGACCCGCTCCTTCGGCGTGCGGTCGTAGATGATCTTCGCGCCGTCCCGGATCGCGCTGGAGTAGAGGATCTGCGGCTCGGCGAACTTCACCGCGTACGCGGCCCGGGTCAGCGGGTTGCCCAGAGCGACACCGCTGTCGCCTTCGTAGGAGGAGTGCACCGGGGTGCCGTCCTCCGCGGTGTAGTCGATGTCCTGGTAGCCGCCGCCGACGATCGAGTACGTCGACGTCTTCTCGCCGTAGTAGATCCGCTGCTGGTAGTCGCCGAACGCGCCCTTGGTCGGCAGCGCCGACTCGGTGTAGACCGGGTTGCCGTTGGCGTCCACCTGGTTGCCCTTGGCCGCGATCACGCCGTAGCCGTGGGTGTAGTTGAAGTGGTCGTTGATCCAGTTCCGCTGGATGCCGTTCAGGTCCAGCTCGCGCACGCCCAGCACGGTGTCCTGGTCGCCGTAGCGGTCCACGTCCAGCGACTTGGGGAACGCGTAGTACTTGCGCAGCGCCTCGTTCTGCTGGAAGGTCGGGCCGACCACGTTCGGGTCCAGCAGGCGGATGTCCGAGATGGTCTGCGCGTCCGGCTTCAGCGCGTCCGCGTTCGTGCCGTTGGCCGGCTCGTACTGGACGACCTGGCTGTCCGCGATCCCGTACGCCTGACGCGTCGCGTCGATGTTCTTCTGGATGTACGGCGTCTCCTTGGCCTGCTCGTTCGGCTTGACCTGGAACTGCTGCACGATCGCCGGGTACACCCCGCCGATCAGCACCGCCGACAGCACCATCAGCCCCAGCCCGATCAGGGCCGGCGCCCAGGTGCGGCGCACCGGGGTCAGGAAGAAGAGCAGCGCGCAGATCACCGCGACGAAGAACAGGATCGTCTTCGCCGGCAGGAACGCGTTCGCGTCCACGTACCGCAGGCCCGTCCAGCCGGACACGCCCTTGTACGTACCGGTCTTCACCGCCAGCGCGTACCGGTCAAGCCAGTACGCCACCGCCTTCAGCAGCACGAACACGCCCAGCAGCACCGCCAGGTGCCCCTGCGCGCCGACGCTCGCCCGCCGCCCCGGCCCCTGCAGCCGCAGCCCCCCGTACAGGTAGTGCACCATCACCGAGGTCAGCAGCGAGACGATCACCGCGCTGAACGCGAAGCCCAGCAGGAACTCGTAGAACGGCAGGTCGAAGGCGTAGAACGAGACGTCCTTGCCGAACTGCGGGTCCTTCGTGCCGAACGGCGTCCCGTTCGTCCACAGCAGCCAGGTCCGCCACTGGCCCGAGGCCGCGGCACCCGCCACCAGCCCGATCACCAGCGACACCCCGAGCAGCGCCCAGCGCTTGAACGGCGCCAGGCCCGAGCGGTAGCGGTCCAGGCTCTGCTGCTCCACCGACATCGCCGACAGCGGCGGCCGCAGCCGGTGCGCCAGCCAGACGTTGAAGCCGACGATCACCGCCATCAGCAGGCCGAACACCGCGAACAGGCCGATCTTCGTCCACAGTTGGGTGGTGAAGACCGACGAGTAGTGCACCGACCTGAACCAGAGCCAGTCCGTCCAGAACCCGGCGAACATGACGAACAGCAGGAACAGCACCGCGAGCACGCCCAGGGTCAGCAGGAGCACCCGCGCCCGCCGCGAAGGTGGTCCCACTCTTCGCCGGAACCCCGGTCCTGAGCGTTCCGGCATCTGGAAAACCACGGTGGCACCTCGGCTGTGTCGTCTTGAGTCGGTCGGTCCTCAGTGCAACTTAACCAGTCTTTGGCCGAGTTCCCACCGTTAGCAGACGGTTACGACAACCCGGGAACCGGGACGCTCCCCCGGCCTCCGCCCGGCCTCCGCCCGCACCCCGTGCGGGTCCCCGGCGGGCGGACGCCACGCGCGGGTCGCCCGGCGTGTGAGGATTGAGACATGTCCGATGGATCCAACCTCCCCGACGACGTCTCCACCCTCCCGGCCGGCAGCCCGCTGACCCGGGCCGCGCTGGAGATCGACGAGTACGCCGCCACCCTCGGCTGGGACCTCCCGGCCCGCCTCTTCGCCCTGGTGGACAGCGCCGCCCTGCGCAAGGCCGACCCCCGCATCGCCGAGCAGCTCGGCCTCCCCGACGGCGGCGAGCCCGGCCTCACCCCGGTCGAGCAGGACGAGCTGCCCGCCGGCATGGAGCTGGACAAGTTCCTCGGCACCATCGCCTGGCCGGCCGCGGTGGCCGGCTGCGCCCTGGTCGTCGAGCGCCTCATGCTGCCGCCGGGCGCCGAGCAGTCCCGCCCGCGCAACGCCAGCGACGCCCAGCTCGCCGATTGGGTGGCCAACCACCCCAAGCGCGAGGAGGTGCGGATCACCGCCGCCGTGCTGCGCGACGGCAGCAAGGAGATCGCGCTGCGGCTGCGTTCCAAGGACGTCGCCCGCGAGGTGCTGACCGGCCCCGACCTGGTGCCGGGCCTGACCGAGGCGCTGCTGGCGACCTTCGTCTGAGGCCCGCCGGGCCTGCCGGGCCCTACGAGGCGCAGGACGGCAGCGCGGAGGTCTGCCCGGAGCTGATCTGCTCCAGCGCCTTCAGCGCGCCGTCCAGCGTCTCCACCTTGACCAGGCGCAGCCCGGACGGGGTGTTCTTGGTGGCCTCGGCGCAGTTCGCCGCCGGGGCGAGGAAGTACTCGGCGCCCGCGTCCCGGGCGGCGATCAGCTTCATCGCTATCCCGCCGATCGGGCCGACCTCGCCCGCGTCGGTGATGGTGCCCGTGCCGGCCACGAACCGCCCGCCGGTCAGGTCGCCCGGGGTCAGCTTGTCGATGATGCCGAGCGAGAACATCAGGCCCGCGCTGGGCCCGCCGACGTCCTGCAGGCCGATGTCGATCCGGAACGGGTAGGTGTGCCGCAGGCCCGGGCGGATGCCGACCATCGCGGCGCCGGTGTCCGGCGACTTCACGGTCGGGACGCTGATGTCGGTGCGCACCCCGGGCTCGGCCGAGCCCTCCTTGACCCGCGGCACCACGGTGAAGACCGCCGGCTCGCCGGGCTGGTGCCGGGTGACCGCCTTGGCGACCGCGTCCGCGTCGGCGACCGGGGTGCCGTCCACCGCGACGATCTGGTCCCCCGCGTGCAGCCGGCCCTCGGCCGGGGCGCCGGCGGTGACGCTCTGGACGATCAGCTCGCTGCCCATCGGGATGCCGAGCTGGCTCAGCGCCGCGGTGCGGGCGTGGTCCTCGGAGAGCGCGAACTCCTCGGCGTTCTGCCGCTTCGCGTCGGCGTCGGTCTGGCCCTTCGGGTAGACGTTGTCGTGCGGCACCACCAGCACGTCGTCGCGCAGCCAGCCGACCACCGCGTTGACCAGGCTCGGCTCGTACTTGGCGCCGGTGACCTGGACGGTCGTCATGTTGAGGTTCCCGCTCGCCGGGAACGACTCGTGGCCGGTGATGGTGATCACCGGGGTCCCCGTCTTCTCCTGCACCCCGAGCGTGTTGTACGTCGGCCCCGGGCTCATCTCCGTGTACGGCACCTTCATCAGCACCGAGGCGCAGAGCAGCGCTATGAGCAGCAGGGTGGCGGCGAGCATCGTCGCAGAGCGGCGTGGCATGCCTCGACAGTACGGGACGCCGGTGACGGCACGCCCGGCGGGCCGGGCGCCACCGGCCCCGGTGCTACCGCTCCGGGCGCTCGCGCGGGGCGTCGGCGGCCGTGGTGCGTTCCATCGCGGCCATGAACCGCTGGTGCTCGGCCAGTGAGGCCGGGTCCCCCGTCGCCCTCGGGGCCCGCTGGGCCCAGCCCGCCCACACGGTGGCCAGCACCGCGGCGACGCAGGGAATGATCAACCAGGCGAGCACAGCCATCTCAGTACTCCCAGCTCGTCGTGTCTATGAGCAGATTAACCATCCCGGCGGACAACGCCACGGGCGCCGTCCGGGTTACGGCACCGCCGATCGGCTCACTGCCAGGGAGTATCCGGCGCACCGGCCCACACCCGTTCGGGTGAGCGACCGGCGCGCCTGCACGACACGGGGATCCGACGGCTGCTCAGCAGTCGCCGGCGCCGACCCACTCCTCGCCGCCGTCCGCGAACACCTGGTGCTTCCAGATCGGCACCTCGTGCTTGAGGTCGTCGATCAGCCGGCGGGCCGCCTCGAACGCCTCGCCGCGGTGCGCGCAGGACACGGCGACGATCACGGCCTTGTCGGTGATCCCCAGCCGGCCCACCCGGTGCACCGCGGCCAGCGCCCGGACCGGGAAGTCGGCGACGACCTTCTCGGCGACCCGGCGCAGCTCCTGCTCCGCCGACGGGTGGCAGCTGTACTCCAGCACGGAGACCGGCCGGCCGCCGTCGTGGTCGCGGACCGTCCCGACGAAGACGGTCGTCCCGCCGGCCGCGTCGTCGCCCACCGCCGCGTACACCTCGTCGAGCGAGAGCGGGGTGTCGCGGATCGCGAGCAGGCGGATCGGGTCGTGGTTCTCGGACATGCCCTCATGATGGCCCATCGGGGACGGACGGGGGCAAGCGCCTTCCGCATCACGACGGCGGAATTCCGCATCGCGAGAACCACGAGGTGCCCCGGACCACCGCCCGGGGCACCGTCGGAGCCTGGATCCGCTCAGCACCGGAACCGGCTCAGAACCGTGACCGGCTCAGCACCGTGACCGGCTCAGAACCGGCGCCGCTTGCGCGCCCGCCGCACCAGCGCGGCTGTGCCCACCAGCGCCACCGTCGCCCCCGCCGCGCCCAGGCTCGTCGCCGCCTCCTTGCCGCCGAGGCGCCGGCCCGCCACCGCGTGCTTGCCCGCCACCTGCGCCAGCAGCTCCGCGAGCACCTCCTCGTTGGTGTGCACCGGCCGCCAGCCCGCCTCGTGCAGCCGACTCCCCGACACCACCCACGGGTACATCGTGTAGGCCAGGTCCCCGGCCGGCGCCGGCGTCAGCCCCAGCCGGTGCAGCCGCGCCGCCGTGCCCAGCGCCAGCGAGGCCGGCAGCTCCATCCGCCGGATCCCCGACAGCCGCTCCACGTCCTCCTGCTCCAGCCAGCCGTCGCAGCCGACCGTCACCTCGCCCTCGACCAGGCCGAGCGCCGCGTACTCCAGCGCCGCCGCCAGATCGTCCACGTGGCAGAACTGCCAGCACGGCCGCGAACCCGCCACCACCAGCAGCCGCGGCGCCTCGAAGTGCCGCGTCAGCACCGTGTCCACCCCGGGGCCGACCACCACCGCCGGGCGCAGCACCGTCACCTGCAGCCCCGGGTGCGCGCGCGGCGCCCGCCGGGCCAGCCGCTCGATCTCCAGCAGGTCCCCGACCAGCGAGGCCTCCTCGGTCGCCCGCAGCTCCGAGTCCTCCGCCAGCGGCACCTCGTTGTCGGCCAGCGCGCCGTAGACCATCGCCGAGGTGCACAGCACCACCCGGGGCACCCCGGCCGCCGCGGCCGCCGTCAGCACCGTCTGCGCGCCCCGCACGTTGTAGGCGCTGCGCGCCCGCGGGTCCGACTCCATGCCCAGGTCCATCGCCAGGTGGACCACCACGTCCACCCCGGCCAGCCTCTCCGCGACCGCCGGGTCCCGGACGTCCAGGACCCGCCACTGCACCCCCGGCACCTCACCGCGCCGGTCGTCCACCGCCAGGACCCGCTTCACCCCCGGCGAGGCCACCAGCCGGGCCGCGACCCGTTCGCCGAGCACCCCGGCGGCACCCGTGACCGCCACGGTCAGCGGTCTTCCGGCATAGGCTGGAGGCGGCGACGCCGTGATGTCCGGGGCGTCCTCTCCTCCGGTCAGCCCAGAGCGAACGTCCGAGGGCGGGGAACTCACCGGCCATCCTCCACGGTTAGCTTATGTGCGTACGTACGTGTGTCACGTACGTCCATCCTGCCCGAGGCGGAGGCCCGGCGGTGCACCCGGCGCGGGCCAGCCGCACGGGAGCCGCCCACCGGCCGGGAGTCCCCCCACTCCACCGACCGCCCCGGGCACGCAGACTTCACCGCCACCACCCGTATGACGGCCGACCGGATCGAGGACCCCGTGAGCGACCTTCCCTTCGGATTCGGCGTTCCGCCCGAGGAGCCCGAGGACGGCAAGGCCAAGCCCGACGACGACCAGAAGAAGAAGGAGGAGAGCGGCAGCGCCCAGTCCGGCGGCCCGCACCCCTTCGGCTTCGCCGGCGGCAACCCGCTGGGCGCCCTGTTCGGCATGGGCCTGCCCGGTATGCCCGGCACCCCCGGTGCGGGCGGGCCCGGCGCCGGCGACAACCCGTTCGCCGCGATGTTCGGCGGCCTCAACCCCAACGACCTCGGCGCCGCCTTCCAGCAGCTCGGCCAGATGCTCTCCTTCGAGGGCGGCCCGGTCAACTGGGACCTCGCCAAGGACATCGCCCGGCAGACCGTTGTCGCCGAGCCCGCCGAGGGCAAGAGCAAGGACCGCTCCGTCAGCGCCTCCGAGCGCTCCGCCGTCGCCGAGGCCGTCCGCCTCGCCGACCTGTGGCTCGACGGCGTCACCACCTTCCCCTCCGGCGCCGGGACCGCCGTCGCCTGGAGCCGCGCCGAGTGGATCGAGGCCACCCTCCCGGTCTGGAAGGACCTCGTCGACCCGGTCGCCGAGCGCGTCGGCAACGCCATGGGCGGCGTCCTGCCCGAGGAGATGCAGGCCATGGCCGGCCCGCTGCTGGGCATGATGCGCTCCATGGGCGGCGCCATGTTCGGCACCCAGATCGGCCAGGCGCTCGGCGCCCTGGCCGCCGAGGTCGTCGGCTCCACCGACGTCGGCCTGCCGCTCGCCCCCGCCGGCAAGGCCGCGCTGCTGCCCCAGAACGTCGCCGAGTTCGGCGAGGGCCTGAGCGTGCCCGCCGAGGAGGTCCGCCTCTACCTCGCCCTGCGCGAAGCCGCCCACCAGCGGCTCTTCGCCCACGTGCCGTGGCTGCGCGCCCACCTCCTCGGCGCCGTCGAGGCCTACGCCCGCGGCATCAAGGTCGACAGCTCCCGCATGGAGGAACTCGTCGGCCAGCTCGACCCGGGCAACCCCGAGGCGCTCCAAGAAGCCCTCGCCGGCGGCCTGCTCCAGCCCGAGGACACCCCCGAGCAGAAGGCCGCGCTCGCCCGGCTGGAGACCGCGCTCGCCCTCGTCGAGGGCTGGGTCGACGCCGTCGTGCACGCCGCCGCCGAGCCCCACCTGCCGCAGGCCGGCGCCCTGCGCGAGACCGTCCGCCGCCGCCGCGCGGCCGGCGGGCCCGCCGAGCAGACCTTCGCCACCCTCGTCGGCCTCGAACTGCGCCCGCGCCGGCTGCGCGATGCCGCCCGCCTCTGGGCGCTGCTCGCCGACGCCCGCGGCACCGAGGGCCGCGACGACCTCTGGCAGCACCCCGACATGCTCCCCACCGCCGCCGACCTCGACGACCCCGACGCCTTCGTGCACCGGGGCGGCGGCGACGACCTGGAGGGCGGCATCGACTTCGACGCCCTCGACAAGCTGCTCGGCGAAGCCGCCGCCGGCGGTGCCCCGGGCACCGGCTCGGGCACCGGCTCGGGCACCGGCTCGGGCGACACGAAGCCCGACCTGACGAAGGACGACGGCGACGACCGCGGGAAGGGCGAGCCCACCGCATGACGGCCACCGAGACGGACCGCGCCGGAGCCCTGCACGCCGACGCCGTGCGCGCCCTGGGCGACTGGCGGCCCGCGGAAGCCGCGCAGGAACAGCTGCGGCTCGACTACCTGCGGCACCTCGCGGAGCAGCCCGAGGGCCTGTACCGCGCCTGCCTGCCCGCTCACATCACCGCCAGCGCCGCCGTCGTCGACCCCGCCGCCGGGCGCGTCCTGCTGACCCTGCACCCCAAGGTCGGCCGGTGGCTGCAGATGGGCGGCCACTGCGAACCCGGGGACCACGACCTCGCCTCGGCCGCGCTGCGGGAGGCCACCGAGGAGTCCGGCATCCCCGACCTCACCCTGCTCACCCGCGACGGCGCGCCCGTCCCGGTCAAGCTCGACCGCCACCAGGTCCGCTGCACCGGCAAGGACCGGCCCGAGAACACCCACCTCGACGTCCAGTACATCGCGCTGGCCCCGCCCGGCGCCCAGACGCTGATCAGCGAGGAGTCGCTCGACCTGCGCTGGTTCGACTACGACCGCCTGCCCGAGCTCACCGACCAGTCCGTGCGCGACCTCGTCGCGCGCGCCCGCGAGCTCACCGGCTGAAGCACTCCGGAGCGCCCGGACGGCGGGAGGGGCGCGGGCCACATGGGCCCGCGCCCCTCCCGCCGTCCGTTCCGTCCGCTGCTCCGCGACGTCCCCGGGCCGCCGCGGTGCCCCGGGTGACCGCTCAGCCGCAGGACTCCGCCGGGCCGGGCTCCGACGGGGCCTCGTGCCGGGCCCCCGGAATGTGCGGCAGCCGGGCCGCCGACACCACGCCCTCCAGATAGCCGCGCGCCCGCTCCGTCCGCGGATACGCCTCCAGCAGCGCCCAGAAGTCCGGGCCGTGGTCCGGCACCAGCAGGTGCGCCAGCTCGTGCAGCAGCACGTAGTCGACCACGTACTCCGGCATCCCCTGCAGGCGGTGCGAGAGCCGGATCGTCCGCTCGCTCGGGGTGCACGACCCCCAGCGCGAATTCTGATTGGTCACCCAGCGGACCTGCGCGGGCCGGGCGCGACCGCCCAGGTAGGCCCCCGAAAGCTCGCGCGCCCGGGCCACCAGCGCATCGTCACCGAGCACCCGGCGGCTCTCCTGCGCGGCCAGCTTCTCCAGCATCTGGGCGACCCACCGCTGCTCCTCCGCATGCGACATCCGGGCCGGGATCAGCACGATCGTGCGGTCGCCCTCGCGGTAGGCGGACACCGTCCGGCTGCGGCGGGCGCTGCGCCGCACCTCCACCCGGGACCGGTCGAGCGGCTCGCGCGCGGCCTCCGGCTGCGGTTCCGGGCGCTGCTCGGGCCGTTGGTCGGGACGCTGCTCCGGACGCCCGCGCGTACTCGGCGCCGCCATGTGCGACCCGGACGCTGCACGGGCACGCCGAGGCGACGCCGAGGGATGGGAGTCCCGTTCGGCTGCCATGGCACACGACGTTACCCGTTCCCCCTGACAGAAGTCCGCTGCCATGGCCGAAATGTTTCGTGGAGCGATCGGGAACGAAAGGCCGACGGAAGGTGTCCGGAATCCGACATCCGGCCGGACGTCAAGTTATCCACAGGGCGTGCGAACGGCTTATCCGATCATGAGCCCGTCCCTGTGGACAACGCACCGCACCCCGCCGCCCCGATCGGGCATGCTGCCGTCAGCCGTCCGGAAACGATCGGAAGGAAGACCGCCGTGCGCCTCGCCCTCAAGCCCGCCCTCTCCCGCAGCTGGCGGGACTCGGACACCCTCCAGTTCGGCACCATCCCGCAGCACGCGGGGGTGCTCGGCAACGCCGCCGCCGATGCCCTGCGCGAGTTCCTCGGCCTCGTCGACGGGACCCGCGACCGGCCCGCGCTCCTCGCCGAGGGCGAGCGGATCGGCTTCGGCAGCGACCCCGCCGACTCGCTGCTCGACCTGCTGGAGGAGGCCGGGGTGCTCGACGACGCCGAGGCCGCGGACCAGGCCCTGGCCCGCTTCCCCCAGCCGCACCGCGACCTGCTCGGCCCCGACCTCGCCTCGCTGTCGCTGATCCACGCGCCGCCCGGCGCCGCCCCCGCCGTGCTGGCCCGGCGGCCGGAGCACGCGGTCGAGGTGCGCGGCGCGGGCCGGATCGGGGCGGCCGTCGCCGCCGTCCTCGCCGCGGGCGGCATCGGGACGGTCACCGTGGCGGACTCCGGCCGGGTCACGCCCGCCGACTGCTCCCCCGCCGGGCTGCCGGCGGTCGACGTCGGCCGGCTCCGGGCCACCGCCGCCCGCGAGGCCGTCGACCGGGCCACCGCGCGGCGCCCGGGCCGGCGCGACCGGCGGCCGAGACCGGGGCTGCCCGACCTGGTGGTGCTCGCGCCCCGGGACGGCAGCGGTGCGTTCGCCGGCGGCACGCCCCAGGCCCGCGAGCTGCTCCGGGCCGGGGTCCCGCACCTGTACGTCGGGGTGGTGGAGGAGTACGGGGTGGTCGGGCCGCTGGTCCTGCCGGGCGTCTCGGCCTGCGGCCACTGCCTGGTCCTGGCCCGGGAGGACGAGGACGCCGCCTGGCCGCGGATCCTCGCCCAGCTCGCCGAAGGCGGCTCGGGGCGGGCGCCGACGCCGGCCTGCGACACCGCGCTCGCGACGGCGGTCGCGGGGCTCGCGGCCCTGCACGTCCAGGTCTTCCTGGACGGCGGGCGGCCACCCAGCGTGGACGGCTGGTGCGAGCTGTCCGCCGTGGACGGCATGCCCCGCCGCCTGCGACTCAAGGGCCACCCGGACTGCGGCTGCCTCTGGCAGCCGACACCACCGCACTGAGGCGCCGCCCCGGGCGCCGGGGCGAAGGCCGCCGTGCCCTGGGGCGACAGGCACCGCTTCGAACGCCCGCCCGAGCGACCCCGGAACAACAACTGAGGCACCGCTCCGGACAGCTGCCGGAGCGGTGCCGGGAAAACGACCACCACACCCCGGGCCACGACAGCGACACCCCAGGCCACGCCCGACGCACCCGAGGCGACGACCGAGACACCGAGACAACAACTGCCGCACCACTCGGGCACCCCACCGGAGCAGCCCCGAGGCGACGACTGAGGCACCGCTCCGGGCAACTGCCGGAGCGGTGCCGGGAAAACGACCACCACACCCCGGGCCACGACAGCGACACCCCAGGCCACGCCCGAGGCGACGACCGAGGCACCGCTCCGGACAGCTGCCGGAGCGGTGCCGGGAAAACGACCACCACACCCCGGGCCATGACAGCGGCACCCCGGGTCACGCCCGACGTGTCCGGGCGGCGGCCGCAACGGCTCGGGCTGCCTCGGCGCCTCGGCCTTTGCCGAGGCGCCGAGGAGGAGGGCGGGCGGGAGGAGGGAGGGGCGGGGGGAGGGGGAGGGCCCCCGAAGGGGAGAAGGCCGCCGCAGCGGCGCGTGGAGCGCGCATGGTGCAGCTGAGCGCGCTGGGCGGCGGCGTCAACGACCCGGCCCGCACGGCCACCGCGTACGTCCACCGCGACGCGCTGTTCAACGCGAGCTTCGGCGCGGTGATCGCCACCGGCCCGGTGGGCGAGGCCGCGCCGACGGCGGCCCGCCGCCGGGCGGACGCCGGGTTCGCGCTGCTCGACCCGCACACCTCCGGCGAGACGTAACAGAACTTCGTCGACCCCGGCCTGCCGGACTGGCAGCACGCCTACTACGGGGAGAACTGTCCGCGGCTGGTCGCGGTGAAGCGCCGCTACGACCCGTACCGGCTGTTCTCCTTCCCGCAATCCCCGGGGCTGACACGCGCGGTGCGGCCCCGGGGGCAGCGGAATCCGGCCGGGGCCGCGCCGCCGAGCGGGCACAATGGCGTATGACGGTCGGCTCCCGCCCCGGGGGCCTTGGGCATGTCGACTTGGAGGCCCGGGTGAGCGATCTTCCGCGCAAGGCAATGACCCGCACGGCAAGGCTCGCCGCCCTGCCGCTGGGGATAGCCGGCCGGGCCACCCTCGGCCTCGGGAAGCGGATCGGCGGCCGGTCGGCCGAGGTGGTGACCGCCGAGCTGCAACAGGCCACCGCCGACCAGCTGTTCAAGGTCCTGGGCGAGCTCAAGGGCGGGGCGATGAAGTTCGGGCAGGTGCTGTCCGTCTTCGAAGCCGCCCTGCCCGAGGAGGTGGCCGGTCCCTACCGAGCGGCGTTGACCAAGCTGCAGGACGCCGCGCCGCCGATGCCGGCCGCGAAGGTGCACGCGGCGCTGGCACAGCGGCTCGGCGAGGACTGGCGGAGCCTGTTTCGGGAGTTCGACGACCGTCCGGCGGCGGCCGCCTCGATCGGCCAGGTGCACCGGGCGGTGTGGCACGACGGGCGCGCGGTCGCGGTGAAGGTGCAGTACCCGGGTGCGGGGGACGCGCTGCTGGCGGACCTGTCGCAGTTGAGCCGGGTGGCCTGGCTGCTGGGTCCGCTGATTCCGGGCCTGGACATCAAGCCGCTGATCACGGAGCTGCGGGAGCGGGTCGCCGAGGAGCTGGACTACGAGCTGGAGGCGCAGGCCCAGCGCCGTCACGCGGAGGAGTTCGCGGGCGATCCGGAGATCGTGGTGCCGGGTGTGGTGGCGCAGGCGGACCAGGTGCTGGTGTCGGAGTGGATGGACGGCACGCCGCTGGCGGAGGTGATCGCCTCCGGTTCGCAGGAGGAGCGGGATGTCGCCGGCCGGCTGCTGGCGCGGTTCCTGTTCGCCGGTCCGTCGCGGACGGGCCTGTTGCACGCGGATCCGCATCCGGGCAACTTCCGGCTGCTGAAGGACGACGGCCCGGTGGAGGGCTGGCGGCTGGGGGTGCTGGACTTCGGGACGGTGGACCGGTTGCCGGGCGGCCTGCCGGCGCCGATCGGGGCGTCGTTGCGGATGGCGCTGGCCGGGGACGCGGCGGGTGTGCTGGCGATGCTGCGCGAGGAGGGCTTCGTGAAGCCCTCGATCGAGCTCGACGCGGACGCGGTGCTGGACTACCTGCTGCCGATCATCGAGCCGGCGGCGGTGGAGTCGTTCCACTTCACCCGAGCGTGGATGCGGGCGCAGGCGGCGCGGATCGCCGATCCGCGGTCGCCCGCGTACAACCTGGGCAAGCAGTTGAACCTGCCGCCGTCGTACCTGTTGATCCACCGGGTGACACTGAGCACGATCGGGGTGCTGTGTCAGCTGGGCGCGAAGGCGCCGTTCCGGGCGGAGATGCTGGAGTGGCTGCCGGAGTTCGCCGAGGCGGGTTCGCCGGGGAAGCGGCCGGCCGCGAGGGCGGCGACGGCCGCGAAGCCGACGCCCAAGGCCGCGAAAACGACGGCGAAGGCCGCGAAAACGGCGACAACGGCGACCGCGAAGAGCCCGGCGGCGAAGAAGACGTCGGCCGGGAAGGCGGCCCCCGCCAGGCGTCGGAGCCCGTCGGCGGAGGGCTGATCCGCCGTCCGCCGCAACGGCCGCAGGCCGCCTCCCGGTGTCGGGGGGCGGCCTGCGGCGCGACGGGGGTCCATCGGGGCCGGACATGGCGACGCGCCGGCGTCCGGGTCACCTCAGGGAGGTCACATCAGGGCGACGGCGAGGGCCTTGCGGGCGCGCAGCGAGGCGCGTTCGGCCTTCCGCTTGAGCCGGTGGGCCCGGGCGAGCCGGCCGCCGAGCCGTTGGTGCTCGGCCTCCTGGAGGCGCTCTTGCATATGCGCCCGGGCCAGGGATTCGTGGAGGAGTTGCATTTCGAGGGTCCTGTTCTGGATCTGAAGTTCGGTGGTCTGCTCGGCGCGGACGGTCGGATCGATGGCGGCGGCGGTCATGTGGTGGTCCTGCTCGTGGTGCGTCGTCGGAAAGGGGTGGATGCGGGCGGCGTCGGCCTTGGCGGCTGCGAGGCGTACGGAGCGGCGGAGGGCGTTGTCCAGCGGGGGCTGCTCTCCCCGGCGGACGGTTCCGGCTCCGGACGCGGGGTTCACGCCGCGACCTCGGTCTTGCGCGGGCGGCCACGCGGCCGCTTGCGGGCCACGACGACACCCTGGACGAACAGCTCGCCGCCCCAGACGCCCCAGGGCTCGCGGCGCTCGAGCGCGCCGGTGAGACAGGCGTCCTTGACCGGGCAGGTGCCGCAGAGGGACTTCGCGTACTCGACGTCGGCGGGCGTCTCGGCGAAGAAGACCTCGGGGTCGAAGGCACGGCACGGGATGGGGAGACCGAGCTCCTCGGCCTGGTCGATCGAGGTGAACTGCATGGGGAGAACCTCCGGGGGGTCGGCCTGGTCGGCCTTGATCTGGCTTGTCGGCGGTACGGACGGGGTGGGCGGCGTGATGACCGTGGACACTGTGGGCGTCTTCCTCGTCTTTTCAGTGGGTCCGGCTCAGCTGACTGGTGGGGCTGGGCCGGAGGCCCCGGGGGGCCTGGGTGGTCTTGCGTACCGGACAAAACAGAAGGGCCGCGGATCCCGGTGTAAGGGGTTCCGCGGCCCTGGAGGCGCCGACCTGAGGCTGGCTCAGGTTCGTTCTCTCCAGGGTTCGGGGCCGCGGAAGGCCCTCATCCGGATGGCCGTGGCGTCGGCAAAGACGGCCATGGCCTGCTTAATCTGCTGCTCGTTCTGCTTCTGGGTGTTTCCGGCACCGATGACCTGCGCATAGCCGCCATGCAGGGCGATCGCTACAGCCGTCTTCGGTGCCTGGGTCGGTCGCTCATCACGCAGGGAGCGCGAAGCGTCGACCGACGCCCAGTCGCGGGACAGACCAGTCTCGACACGGGTGCCGTCGAGGCTGCCGCCCTGGATGCCATTGCTGCCGGGGCCAGTGTGTCCGAGGCCACTGACAGCGGGGGCGGGGGAAGCGGGAACGACGGAGACACCGGTGGTGTCGAGACCCAGACCGGTTCCGCACAGCTCGGCGGCGAGCCGCAGGCTGGCGGCACGCAGGGAGGCAGCGTCGACGGTCTGGCCAGTCATTTTGGTGATCATGGTTTCCACTGCCTTCGCCTCCTCTCGGCGCCTAGCGGAGCCTGGTTTCCCCGGCTCCGAACTGTTCGGATGTCTGTCTCGGTGAAGCTGGTCGAGCCGGTGGGGCTTGATGAGGCCCCGTGAAGCTCGTGGGTGCAGGGGAAGCGGCGACAGGCGTCACCCCGGGCGATCGCGTCCCCTTGACCGCTCCGGCAGGCTATTGCGCTCCCGGTACGGCGCGCAAACTATTTTTCCGGCGAGTTTCCCGACGGTCTCCGCGACGCCCCTCGGCGCCGGCCGTGATCGCCCCGGACCGGGCTCAGGCCGGTTCGTCCGGCTGGTCGTCCGTGACGTCCGCCGGATCCCTGACGGGCTCCTCCCCCGCACACAACGAGAGCACGGCGGCCCCGTATTTGTCCAACTTCATCGCGCCGACCCCGGAGATGCCGGCGAGCTCCTGCCGGTTGGCCGGGACGTCCTCGGCGATGGCCATCAGGGTGGCGTCGGTGAAGACGACGTAGGCGGGGGCGCCCTGCTCGCGGGCCTGGGCGGCGCGCCATTCGCGCAGCCGCTCGTAGAGCGCCTCGTCCATGGTGGAGGGGCAGCTCTCGCAGCGGCGGAGCTTGCGTTCGACGGCCTCGGTGAGGGCGCGCCCGCAGACCCGGCAGACGACCGGCCCGCGGGCCCGGCGCCCGGCGGAGCGCTCGCCGGCCTCGCCGCCGCGCCCGCCGCGCCCGGCGGGGCGGGTGCCGGGGGCGCTGGAGCCTGGGCGCAGCCCGTCCATGAAGCGGCTGGGCTTGCGGGAGGCGCGGCCGCCCGGGGAGCGGGAGAGCGCCCAGGAGAGGGTGAGGTGCTTGCGGGCGCGGGTGACGCCGACGTAGAGGAGGCGGCGTTCCTCCTCGACCTGCTCGTCGGTCTTGGCGTAGATGATCGGCAGGGTGCCCTCGGTGAGGCCGACGAGGTAGACGGCGTCCCATTCCAGGCCCTTGGCGGCGTGCAGGGAGGCGAGGGTGACGCCTTCCACGGCGGGGGCGTGCTGGGCCGCGGCGCGGGCGTCGAGTTCGGCGACGTAGGCGGCGAGGTCGGTGCCCTGGCCGGCGGCGGTGCGGCCGCGTTCGAATTCCTCGGCGAGCCGGACGAGGGCGGCGAGGGACTCCCAGCGGTCGCGGACGGCGCCGGAGCCGGCGGGGGGTTCGGCGGTGAAGCCGCGGGTGGCGAGGACGGCGCGGACCTGCCCGGCGAGGTCGGGGGCGCCGTCGGTGACGGGGTCGGAGGCGGCGCGGGCGGCGCCGCGCAGCAGGACGCCGGCGTCGCGGACCTCGGGGCGTTCGAAGAACCGCTCGGCGCCCTTGAGCTGGTAGGGGACGCCGAGGTCGGCGAGGGCCTGTTCGTAGACCTCGGACTGGCCGTTGGTGCGGAAGAGGACGGCGATCTCGCTGGCGCGCACGCCGGTCGCCAGGAGGTCCTTGATCCGGCGGGCGGTGTTCTCGGCCTCGGTGGGTTCGTCCTCGTACTCGGTGTAGACGGGGTCGGGGCCGGCCTCGCGCTGGGAGACGAGTTCGAGGCGGTGGCGGGCGGCCTCGCCGCGGGCCTGGGCGAGGAGTCCGTTGGCGAGGTGGACGACCTGGGGGGTGGAGCGGTAGTCGCGGACGAGCTTGACGACGGTGGCCTCGGGGTGGCGGCCGCGGAAGCCCAGCAGGTAGTCGGGGGTGGCGCCGGTGAAGGAGTAGATGGTCTGGCTGGCGTCGCCGACGACGCAGAGGCTGGCACCGCCGCCGGGGCCGGTCCACTGGTCGAGGAGGCGCTGCTGGAGCGGGGAGACGTCCTGGTACTCGTCGACGGTGAAGTGCCGGTACTGGGCGCGGACCTGGTCGGCGATGTCGGGGCGGTCCTCGAGGATGGCGGCGGTGAGCAGCAGGACGTCCTCGAAGTCGATGTTCCCGCGGCGGCTCTTGGTCTCCTCGTAGACGCGGTAGACCTGGGCGGTCTCGGCGGGGTCGCGGGGGGCCTCGCGGCCGGACTTGGCGACGGCGGCGGGGTAGTCGTCGGGGCCGGTCTGGGTGACCTTGGCCCATTCGATCTCGGCGGTGAGGTCGCGCAGTTCGGTGCGCTGGACGCGCAGGCCGCAGCGGCCGGCGGCTTCGGCGACCAGCTGGACCTTGCGTTCGAGCAGCTGGGGGACGGGTCCTCCGACGGCGCGGGGCCAGAAGTACTGCAGCTGGCGCAGGGCGGCGGCGTGGAAGGTGCGGGCCTGCACGCCCTCGGCGCCGAGCTCGCGCAGGCGGCCGCGCATCTCGCCGGCGGCGCGGGCGGTGAAGGTGACGGCGAGGACCTGCTGGGGCTGGTAGACGCCGCTGCGCACGCCGTAGGCGATGCGGTGGGTGATGGCGCGGGTCTTGCCGGTGCCGGCGCCGGCGAGGACGCAGACGGCACCGTGCAGGGCGGTGGCGACGGCCCGCTGTTCGGGGTCGAGTCCGGCGAGGACGGCGTCGGGGCCGCCGGCGGCGAGGTGGCCGGGCCGGGGGGCGTCCTGGTGTCCGTCGAACGGGCTGCCGCTCAAGAGGTCTTCCTGCATGCGTTCCATCCTCTCAGTCCGAGCGGACAATGCGGGCGGGGTTGTCCACAGGTGCGGTGTGATCGCCGGATGATCGCGGTGCGGACGGCGGACTGTGGCACACGGGGGCGCGTGCGGTGAGCTCCGCGCCGGTGCGGATGGGCGCGCGCCGGCGCGACAGTCCGGTCCGGAGGCGGAATGACCGCCGGGCGGTGCGCGTTCTCCCCCCGGAGCCGCGTGACGCGCGCGGCGCCCCCAGTTTCAGGCCCTCCCCGATCCGAAGGAGTCCCCTCGATGTCCGGCAGCGTGACGATGTACAGCACGACCTGGTGCGGCTACTGCAACCGGCTCAAGAGCCAGCTGCAGCGCGAGGGCATCGGCTACACCGAGATCAACATCGAGGAGGACCCGGCGTCGGCGGCCTTCGTCGAGTCGGTGAACAACGGCAACCAGACCGTTCCGACCGTGCTGGTGAAGCCGGCCGGCGGCGGCGAGCAGGTCGTGATGACCAACCCGAGCCTGCTGCAGGTGAAGAAGGCCCTGGCGGCCTGACGCCGGACGTTCGGCACATCGACGCCCGGCGCCCCCCGCGGCGCCGGGCCGGTGCGCCCGCCCACCGCGGCTACGGCGCGTCGGCCCGGGCCGGGTCGACGGGCGCGGCGGGCGCGGGCAGCGAGGCCCGGACCCCGAGGTCGCCGACGCCGTAGACCAGCCGGCTGCGGTCGGCGGAGTAGCGGGTCTCGATGACCCGGACGGGCCCGCGCCGGTCGTAGGTGACCCGGGTCTGGACCACCAGCGGCACCCCGGGCCCGCCCTGGAACCACTGGGCCTCCTCAGGCCCGGGCATCCGGGCGACCAGGTGGTCGACGGCGCCGACCTCGGTGCGGCCGAGGGCGGCGAGCACCGCCTCGTCGCCGCCGTCGATCTGGTCGGGCTCCATCAGCGGGGTGCCGGCGGCGAGGCCGGCCCGGTAGTGGCTCTCCTCGATGGAGTACGGCTCGCGGTCGAGCATGCGCAGCTGGCGGCGGACGACGATGGCCTCGCCGGGGCGCAGTCCGAGCCGTTCGGCGATGTCGACGCGGGCCCGGACGATCATCATCTCGAAGTCGACGGTGAGTTCGCGCCCGCTCTCGGCGGCCTCGCCGCGGTAGACGGCGCTGGGTACGGCCAGGCAGTCGTCGGGGGCGGCGTCCTGCGGGTCGAGGCGGGGGGCGGGCCCGTAGGCGCGGTGGTCGAGCACGGGGTGCTCGCGCAGGTAGGTGCCCTTGCCCTGGAGGCGGACCAGCCGGCCTTCGTTGACGAGGACGTCGACGGCGAGGCGGACGGTGTTGCGGGCGACGCCGTACTGGCGTTCCAGTTCGCTCTCGACCGGGAGGGCGGCCGCGGCGGTGAACTCGCCCTCGGCGATCCGGCGGCGCAGGTCGGCGGCGAGGCGCTGGTATTTGGGGGATTGGGCGGTGCCCCGGGGGATTGTCACCCGAGTGAATGTAGCGAGACGGGTGAGGGGCTTTCAGGCGTTTGCGGCAAAGTCGACCGGGATCGGTGACTCCGCTCGACGGGGGCCCGGGCCCCGTACTGGACATGGCCGCTCCGGTTACGAACATCCTGGGGAGACGGATTCGAAAAGGAAATTGGGGGCGCGCAGATCAACTCCGCACGCCCCCAATCCGTGGAACACCCCGGGAAGCGCCGGGAATTACCAGCGGGCCGCCGACGGCAGCGGCTCGCCGTACCAGACCTCGACCAGGTGCCGGGCGATCGAGATCCCGGACGGCGGCAGGATCTCCCCCGCCGCCATGCCCGCCCGCAGCTCCTCCCGGGAGAACCAGCGCGCCTCCGCCAGCTCCTCGCCGTCCACCGTGATCGTGGTGCCCTCCGGGTGCGCCCGGCCCAGGAAGCCCAGCATCAGGCTGGACGGGAAGGGCCACGGCTGGCTGGCCACGTAGGAGACATCGGCGACCCGCACCCCGGCCTCCTCCCCCACCTCGCGCACCACCGCCTGCTCGATCGACTCCCCCGGCTCGACGAAGCCGGCCAGCGTCGACCAGCGGCCCTCCGGCCACAGCGCCTGGCGGCCGAGCAGGCAGCGGTCCTGCTCGTCGGTGATCAGCATGATCACCGCCGGGTCGGTGCGCGGGTAGTGCTCGGCCGCGCAGGAGGTGCAGCGCCGCACGTGCCCGGCACCGGCCTTCTCGGTCGGGTGGCCGCAGCGCGAGCAGAAGCTGTGCAGCCGGTGCCAGTGCTCCAGCGCGACGGCGTGCACCAGCAGCCCCGCGTCCCGGTCCGAGAGCAGCGCCCCGACCTCGCGCAGCCCGGCCGGGCGGGCGTCGCCGTCCAGCCGGCCCGGCAGGCTCTCGCCGGCCAGCGCGAAGTAGGAGACGCCGTCCTCGTCGGTGCCGAGGAAGTACCGGTCACCGGTCTGCGGCGCCTCGAAGGAGGGCAGCAGGACCAGTTCGGTCCCCTGCCCGGTGTCCACCACGAACGCCTCGCCGCCGGCGATCGGCAGCACCTTGGTGGACGGGTGGCTCCACGCGGCCGCCAGCCAGGGCTCGTCGAACCGGTGCTGGGCCGCCCGGTCCACCCCGGCTCGGGCCAGCGCCAGGTGCAGCGGGTGTTCGGTCTCAGGCACGGTGTTCAACTCTTCCATCCCCACGTGATGAGTCTTCCGGACGGTTCGGGTCCCACGTTCGGGTCGGCGCGGACGGCCGGATCGGGGCGCGCCCGCCACCGGTCCGCCCGCGCCCGCCCGCGGTTCACGCGCGCTCGCCGCCCGGCCGCCAGTTCTCGGCCAGGTCGGCCCACAGGTAGGCGGCGGTCTCGACGCCCTTGGCCAGCAGGTCCAGCTCGACCTTCTCGTCCACCGAGTGCCAGCCGTCCGAGGGCACCGAGATGCCGAGGAACAGCACCGGCGCGCCGAGCACGTCCTGCAGGTCGGCGGCCGGGCCGGAACCGCCCTCACGGGTGAACAGGATCTTCTGCTCGAAGGCCCGGCCCATCGCCCGGACGGTGGACTGCAGCGCCGGGTGGTCGAGCGGGGTCAGGCAGGGGCGGGTCGCGCCCGGGAAGACCAGCTCGTACCGGATGCCCTCGGGCACCCGGTCGGCCACCCAGGCGCGGACGGCCTCGCGGACCTTCTCCACCTCCTGCCCGGCGACCAGCCGGAAGGACAGCTTCAGGTGGGCCGAGGCGGGCACGATGGTCTTGCCGCCGGGGCCGGTGTAGCCGCCCCAGATGCCGTTGACCTCGGCGGTCGGGCGGGCCCAGATCCGCTCCAGGGTGGAGTAGCCGGCCTCGCCGCGGGTGCCGTACGACTTGGCGGTCCGCAGCCAGGACGCCTCGTCGAAGGGCAGCTCGGCGAAGAGCGCGCGCTCGCGGTCGGTCAGTTCGACCACGCCGTCGTAGAAGCCGGGGACGGCGACCCTGTGGTCGGCGTCGTGCAGGCCCGCGGCCAGCTCGGCGGCGACGGCGGCCGGGTTGGGCACGGCGCCGCCGAAGGAGCCGGAGTGGATGTCGGTGTCCGGCCCGTACAGGTCGATCTGGGCGTCGGCCAGGCCCCGCATGCCGGTGCAGACGGTCGGCGTGGTCTCGGACCACATGCCGGTGTCCGAGATGATCACGACGTCGGCGGCCAGCCGGCCGGCCTCGCGGCGGACCAGGTCGGCGAAGTGCGGGGAGCCGGACTCCTCCTCGCCCTCGACCAGCAGCTTGAGGTTGACGGCCGGCGCGGTGCGGCCGGTGGCGGCCAGGTGGGCGCGCACGCCGAGGGTGTGGAAGAACACCTGGCCCTTGTCGTCGGCGGCGCCCCGGGCGTACAGCCGGTTGCCGACCACGGTCGGCTCGAACGGCTCGGTCGCCCAGCCGTCCTCCCGGGCGGCCGGCTGCACGTCGTGGTGGCCGTAGACGAGAACGGTCGGCGCGTCCGGGTCCCCGGAGGGCCACTCGGCGAAGACCGCCGGCAGGCCGTCCGTCTCCCAGACCTCGGCCACCGGGAAGCCGGTGTCGCGCAGCTTGGCGGCCAGCCACTCGGCGGAGCGCCGGACGTCCCCGGCGCGGCCGGGGTCGGCGGACACCGAGGGGATGCGGAGCCAGTCCGCGAGGTCCGCGAGGAAGGCGGGCCGGTGCTGGTCGATGAAGGAGCGGACGACACTGTCCGGAGTTCTCGTCATACGGACGACTGTAGTTCGCCCGGACGCCCGCCCATGGCCCCGGTCCCGAAGGGTGGGCACCGCAGGGCCTGTTACGTCCGTCACCCCGGACGCGCGCGGGCGTCCGGGGTGACCGGGGCGGGACGGCGCGAGCGGCTCAGCCGGTACGGCGCAGCAGCGAGATCCGCGAGCGGGTGAGCAGCGCGGCCAGCGCCACCGCGAGCAGCGGCAGCAGGATCACGGTGCCCCCGATGTTGAGCCAGGGGAACACCACGATGCCCTTGGCCGCCTGTTCCTGGAGGCTCATCCCGGGGTAGGCCTCGGCGGCTGCCTCCACCTTGCGCAGCGCGATCGCGGGCACGATTCCGGCGACGGTGCCGAGCACGGCCCCCATGGCGGCGATGACGCCGCATTGGAAGCCGGACAGGGTGCGCCGGATCCGGGGCGCGGCGCCGACCGCCGCGAGGGTGGTCAGGTCGCGCTGGGAGTCGGCGGCGGCGAGGCCGGTGGCGATGCCGGCGGCGCCGAGGGCGACCAGCCCGGCGAACACGGTCAGGCCCAGGGTGATGAGATCGCCCGGGGACTGGTAGCCGCGTTCGATGTCGAACTGGATGCCGTCGGAGAGCTTGGCGAGCTCGGCGCGGGCCTTCTGCTCCGCGGCGTCGGCGGTCGGGCCGTCGGGCCGCCACACCGAGCCGACGTCGCGGGTGGTGAGGCCGAGGCGCTGCGCGGTGTCGGGGTTGAGCACCACCTGGGCGGTGCCGCCCAGGGGGGAGACGGCGAGATGGGCGTCGACGGTGACCGGGTGGATGACCGGTTCGGCCTCCGGGGTGTTCTCGTTCCTCGGCTCGGTGAGCTCCAGGATGGCCTTGCCGTCCTTGATGTAGCGCTCGTCGAAGACGACGGCCTTGCCGGCCGCGAGGGCCTGGACGGCCGCCTGGTCGGTGACGTCGTAGAGGTTGCGCAGCAGGGCGCCGTCGCCGGCCTGGACCATCCCGAAGGGGCTGCCGCGGGAGATGCGGTCCTCCCGGCAGCGCGGGTCCTCACGGGCGAGCCGCTCGCGTTCCTCCTGGCCGACCTCCATGCTGTGGCGGCCCCAGGCGGGGCAGCGGCGCTCCTCGGGCATGACGAGCGTGGCCCAGCCGCAGAGGCCGTTGCGGCTGACCATGCAGTCGCCCTGGTAGTTGACGCGCTGGACGTCGGCGCGGCTGCCCAGCCCGGGGACGGTGTTCTGCACGGCGCCGCGCATCTGCGGGAGCAGCGAGCCGTCGGAGCCGGCGCCCCAGCCGGCGGAGAGGATGACGGAGTGGTCGGGGCCGGAGGCGATGTACTGGCGGCGCTGCTCCTCGTCGGCGCTGACGGTGTAGACGCCGACGGCCACGGACCCGGCGACGGCGGCCATGACGGCGGCGACGGCGGGGGCGGTGCGGCCGCGGTGGCGCACCGAGTCGCGCAGCGCGAGGCGGGGGCCGAGCGGCAGCCAGCGGCCGAGCCGGCCGAAGAGGCCGACCAGGTAGGGGGCGAGGGCGACCATGCCGAGTTCGGCGATGGCCGAGCCGCCGAGGACGCTGAGGGAGCGGCCGCCGAAGTCGCCGGTGGCGCCGAGCAGGGCGAGGGCGGAGCCGCCGCCGAGCATCAGCAGGCCGAGCAGGGCGAGCCGCCGGCTGGGCGGCTTGAGGGTGTCGCGGCCGGTGAGGGCGGCGACGACGTCCTGCCGGGAGGCCTGGACGGCGGGCACGACGGCGGCCAGCAGGCCGGTGACGAGGCCGATCAGGGCGATGCCGAGCAGGTCGAGCGGCTGGAGGTCGAAGTGGCCGAAGCGTTCGCCGGAGAACTCCTCGGCCCGGGTGCGCAGCAGCGCGACCAGGCCGATGCCGAGGGCGAGGCCGACGGCGGCGCCGGTGAGGCCGAGGACGACGCCGCCGCCGAGGACGACGGCGCGCACCTGGGCGCGGTCGCCGCCGCCGGCGGCGAGCAGGCCGAGCTGGCGGCGGGAGCGGCGGGCGCCGACGGCGAAGGCCGGGCCGGCGAGCAGGACGATCTCCAGCAGGGCCATGCCCATGACGGTGCCGAGGATGACGACGGAGGTCCGGTCGAGGAACGGGGTGGGGCTGCTACTGCCCCGGCTGTCCTGGTCGACGTAGAACGGCACCTCGGAGCGGGGCGGCGGGTCGAGGATCACGGCGCGGGAGGCGACGAGGAAGCCGTACTTGTTGAGCTCCACGACCTTGGGCCAGTCGAGGGTGGTCCCGGCCGGGAGCTTGACGAGCCAGCGGTTGACCTCCTCGCTGACGGAGGTGCGTCCGCGCGGGCCGGGGTCGGCGCCGGGCAGCTTGGCGAGCGGGTCGATCAGGGCGCCGGGGCGGGCGAACAGCCCGGCGCCGCGCAGGTCGCCGGGGTGCTCGGCGACGCCGGTGATGGTGTACGGGGTGGCTTCGAGGCCGCGCGGGGAGGTGCGGTCGCCGATCCTCAGCCCGGAGCTGTCGAGGAAGGCCTGGGTGACGGCGACCTCGTGGTCGGCGCTGGGGGCCCGGCCCTTGACCACGTCGTAGCGGCCGTGCCAGACCGGGTCGGCGAGGTCGAGTTCGGTGACCCGGACGTTGGCGAGGCCCTCGGCGGTGCTGGTGGTGATGTAGGGGCCTTCGCGCAGCGGCACGAGGGTGGCGCCGGGCAGCAGCTGCCCGGCGAGGTCGGCGGGCGCGGTGTCGAGGCCGCGCTGCTGCTCGGGGGTGAGGACGGGCTTGCCGTTCTCCTTCTTCGTCTCGTCGACGGTGGCGATCCTGCGGTCCACGTCGGGGTCGGGGGTCTGCAGGACGATGGCGCCGCGGTCGAGGATCTCCAGGGAGGCGGCGGCCTGGCCCATGGTGCGCTCGATCTTCTCGGCGGGGTCGAGTTCGGCGCTGCGGAAGAACACGTCGGCGCCGGTGACGCCGAGGACGGGCAGGGCGACCATGGCGACGACGAGGGCGCTGCGGCCCTTGGCGCGCAGGGCGTCGCGGCGGGCGATGCGCAGGGCGACCCGCCAGGAACCGAGCTTCACTCCCCCACCGGGCCCTTCGCGTTGGCGGCGGCGGCGACGAGCAGGCTGCCGGCGTCCTGGCTGGCGCTCTCGTCGACCATCCGGCCGTCGCGCAGGAAGACGACGCGGTCGGCCCAGGCGGCGTGCCGGGGCTCGTGGGTCACCATCATGGCGGCGGCGCCGGTGTCGCAGCGGGCGCGCAGCACGGCGAGGACGGCCTCGCCGGTGGTGGAGTCGAGGGCGCCGGTGGGTTCGTCGGCGAGGACGAGGCGGCGGTCGCCGATGAGCGCGCGGGCGATGGCGACGCGCTGCTGCTGGCCGCCGGACATGTCGTCGGGGAAGCGGTCGGCGAGTTCGGGGATGCCGAGTTCCTCCAGGGCCGCGAGGGCCTCGCGGCGGGCGGCGCGGGTGGACAGGCCGTCGAGTTCGCGCGGCAGCGAGATGTTCTCGGCGGCGGTGAGGGCCGGGATGAGGTTGTAGTCCTGGAAGACGTAGCCGACGGAGCGGCGGCGGACCTCGGCGAGCCGCTTGCGGCTGAGTCCGCCGAGGGAGACGCCCTCCACCAGGACCTGGCCGGTGCTGGGCGTGTCGAGGCCGCCGGCGAGGGTCAGCAGGGTGGATTTGCCGGAGCCGGAGGGGCCCATGACGGCAACGAACTCGCCGGGGTGGACCTTGAGGTCGACGCCGCGCAGCGCCTGGACCTCGGCGGCGCCCTGTCCGTGGACCCGGGTGACGTTGTCCAGGTGCAGAACGGCGGTGGCGCCGTTCGTGCTCGGACCGGTGTGGGACACGTTTCCCCCTGCTGTGGTGGGGCCCGTCGCGCGAGGGCGCGTCGCGGGCCGGTGGTTCGCGTGGTTCGGGTGGTTCGTGCGGTTGGCACGGTTCGTGCGGTTCATGCGGTTCGTGCGGTTCGGACGGAGCCGGGCCCCCGGGCGGTTCAGGCCTTGCTGCGGCGGCGCCCGAACCGGCTGGGCGCGGGCGGGCCGTCGTCGGCGCGGGCCTCGGCGGCCCGGGCCTGTTCAACCTCGGCGTGCTGGGCGAGCCGGGTCTCGCAGTGGTCGAGCCAGCGGATCTCGGCCTCGGTCTGGAAGATCAGCTGTTCGAGGACGAGCAGCCAGGCCAGGTCGGAGCCGGGCTCCGCGGCGCCGCCGGGGCGGGCCTCGCCGGCCAGGGCGCGGCCCTTCAGCCGGGTGTAGTCCTGGAGCGCCCTGATGCTGTGCCGGCGCTGGCCCTGGACGACCGCGGGCACGTCGACGCCGGGGACGGTGACGGCCATGGCGAGCTTGATGGCGAGTTCGTCCCGGGGCGGGTTGGTGCGCGGCACCGGGGTGTCGAACCAGGCGCGCAGTTCGGCCCGGCCGGCGTCGGTGGCGGCGTAGAACTGGTGCCCCTCCTCGTCCTCCCCGGCGGGGACGACCAGTCCGTCGCGCTCCAGGCGGGCGAGGGTGGTGTAGACCTGGCCGACGTTGAGCGGCCAGGTGGCGCCGGTGCGCGCCTCGAACTCGGTTCTCAGTTGGTAGCCGTAGCGCGGCCCCTGGTCGAGCAGGGCGAGCAGGCCGTGACGGATGGACATACCGAGTATGTATACCCGGTATGCTCGACGGGTCAAGCCGGGAGGTCCGCCCGGAGGTCCGCCCGGAGGTCCGGCCGTCACCGGCGGCGGGTAACGTCGGGGGGCGTGAGCCAGTTGCGCATCGCCACCTTCAATCTGTTGCACGGTCAGCCGCTCGCGCCCGACGGCGCCCCGCGGCCCTTCCCCGCCGACCCCGGCGGACCGCTCGCGCAGGCGGTGGCCGAGCTGGACGCCGACGTGCTCGCGCTCCAGGAGGTGGACCGCGGCCAGGCCCGCTCCGGCGGCACCGACCAGGCCGCCGTCGCCGCCGCCGCGATGGGCGCGAAGGACTGGCGGTTCGCCGCCGCCCTGCACGGCCGGCCCGCGCCGGTGGCCGGCTGGCTGCCGGAGGCCTCGGCGCCCGCCGGGATCCGGGTGTACGGGCCGGACGAGGTCGGCGACGGCGCCCCGCCCGCGTACGGCACGGCGCTGCTGACGCGGCTGCCGGTGCGGCACTGGCGGGCCCGCCGGTTCGCCGCGGCGCCGTTCGGGCTGCCGCTGCGGGTGGCCGGGCGGCGCGGGCTGACGCCGGTGCCGGACGAGCCCCGGGCGGCGCTGGCGGCCGTCCTGGAGGGCGAGCACGGCCCGTTCACGGTGGTGGCCGCGCACCTGTCGTTCGTGCCGGGCTGGAACATGGCACAGCTGGCGGCGATCCGCCGGTGGATCGCCGACCTGCCGCAGCCGTACCTGGTGCTGGGGGACTTCAACCTGGTGGGCGCGGTGCCGCGCACGGTGCTGGGCGGGGCGAGCGCGCTGGAGCGGTCGGCGCCGCGGGCGCGGGTGCGGGAGCTGCGGGCGGCCCGCCGGGCCCGGCCGGCGCTGGTGGAGCCGCGCCGGCGGCGGGTGCGGGAGCCGCGGGCGCGGCTGCAGGGCTGGTCGGACCTGGTCCGCACGCCGACCTACCCGTCGCACCGCCCGGCCGTGCAGTTCGACCACGTGCTGGCGGTGGGGGTGCCGCGCTCCGCGGTGGGGGCGGCGTCCGCCCCGCGCGCGGGGGTGTCGGACCACCGGCCGCTGGTGGTGCGGGTGTCGCTGTAGGAGGGGCCGGTCACTGCCGGGACAGGTGCCCGTTCTGCTGGGGGACGTGCGGGGCGGTCGGGGCGGGCGGGGTGAGCGGGCGGGCAGGATCGGCGGGGGCGGCCGCCGCGGCGGCGGCCTGCGGGCGGTCGGCGGCCGGGGGCGGCTCGTACTGGAGGAGCAGCATGGCGGCGTCGTCGCCGAGTTGGCGCCCGACGTGGCGCACCACGTCCTCGTGCAGCCGGCGCAGCACGTCGACGGGGCCGCCGCCGTGGGCGCAGCGCGGAAGGCGTTCGGCGAGCGGGTAGAAGGCGCCGGCCCGGTCGCGGGCCTCGATGACGCCGTCGGTGAAGAGCAGGACGCGGTCGCCGGGGTGCAGCGGGACGCGGTGGACCGGGGGGCGGACGTCGGCGGGGTCGAGGACGCCGAGCGGGGGCACCGTCTCGGCGAGTTCGAGCGGGCGGGCGGCCTCGGTGCCGCGCAGCAGCAGCGGGGCGGGGTGGCCGCAGTTGACGATCTCGGCGGTGCCGTCGTGGCCCACGCCGATGAGGACGAGGGTGACGAACTCCTCCTCGACGCCGGGGTGGTCGTTCTCGTCCAGGGCGCGGTCGAGGCTGTCGGCGAGCCAGCCGGCGACCTTGTCGAGGGCGGCCTCCTGGTGGGCGGCCTCGCGGAAGGCGCCGAGCACGGCGGCGGCGGTCTCGACGGCGCCCAGGCCCTTGCCGCGCACGTCGCCGACGACGGCGCGCACGCCGTGCCGGGTGTTGACGACCTCGTAGAGGTCGCCGCCGATGCGGGCGTGGGCGGCGGCGGCGGCGTAGTGGACGGCGGCGCGGACGGTGCCGACGCGGTCGGGTACGGGGCGCAGCAGGACGCGCCGGGCGATCGAGGCGACGAGCTGGGCGTCGGCGAGCAGCCGCTCCTGGCGCAGCCTCAGGGTGGCGCTGACCCAGCCGATCGCGGCGACGAGGACGATGGCGAAGACGGTGGCGCTGTGCACGGACTCGCCGAGCACGTCGTTGCGGAAGGCCATCAGGAAGGCGGCGGCCTCGGTGCAGGCGCCGATGGCGAGGGGGTACCAGGTGCGTCGGCTGACCACGGCGGCCAGCGCGGGGACGGCGGTGAGCGCCGGTTCGACGGTCACCGCGGCGTCGGTGAAGTAGTCGAGGACGACGACCAGCACCATGCCGATGAACGGCAGCGACAGTGCCGTCCTCGGCCAGGTGCCGGTCTCGCCGGGTGCGGCCCCCGGGGTCGGCCCGGCGAACCGTTCTCTGATCCATCCGGTCGCGCTCAACTTCGGTTCTCCAGCAGAAGACGCCGATGCCCAGGGGCACCTGCGGTGATGACTGAGGGTTGGGGAATGCGGGCCTCGCTGGCGGCCGGAGCACGGGGGTTGACCGGTTACCGACCCCACAATATGCGCGAAACGTGCACTACGCACAGGTTTCGCCCGATGCCGTGATGACTTGAATGCTCTCCGTGACTCATTCTTCACTGTTCCCGATCAGGAGCCGTTCCAACTCTTTTCGGCCGGGAAGTCCTGCGGGTTGTTCGATCCGGCCGCTGCGGACGTACAGGAACGAGGCCGTGACCTGCTCCGGCGGAACGCCCGCCTGTTCGGCCCAGGCCAGTCGGTAGACGGCGAGTTGGAGCGGATCGGCGGTCTCCTCGCGGTGCGTCTTCCAGTCCACCACTTCGTAGCGTGACGCGCCGCCCATTTCTGACCCGTCGTCACTCCCACGATAGACCGCGTCGATCCGGCCGCGCACCACCCGCCCCGCCAGCACCAGCTGGAACGGCGCCTCGACGCGCAGCGGCTCGCGGTGCGCGTAGGGGGTGCGCAGGAAGGCCTCCTTGAGGCGTTCGAGGTCCTGCTCGTCCTCGATGCCGTCGTCGTCGGCGCCGGGCAGCGCGCCCGGCCCGATCAGCATCAGCGGTTCGATCCGGGACTGCACCCAGGCGTGGAAGCGGGTGCCGCGCCGGGCGGCGGGCTGCGGCGGGCGGGGCATCGGGCGGGCGAGGTCGTGGGCGAAGCCGTCCGGGTCGGCCGCCAGGCGCATCAGCTGGGTGGCGGAGAGCGAGGCGGGCAGCGGCACCTGCCGCACCCGGGTGCGGGAGCGCTCCAACTCGCCGACCAGCGCGGTCAGGTCGCGGTCCCAGGACTCCACGAGCCGGCGGTCCTCGGGGGCCATCGGCTCGGGCTCGGGGGCGGGCGCCCCGGCCAGCCGGCGGTGCACGACCTCGGCGACCCGGCGGCGGGCCCGCTGGGCGGCCGGGTCCAGCGGCAGCGGCCAGGGGCGTTCGACGGGCGCGGCGAGCGCCGGGTTCTCCGCTCCCTCGGCGGGCGGCTCGGCCCAGGCGGCGACCTCGCCGTCGCCGGGCCGCTCGGCGTGCCCGCGCAGCTGCTCCAGGAAGGCCGACGGGCCGCGCGGGGACTTCTGGCTGGGCCCCCACCAGTGGCCGGAGGCGAGCAGCAGGGCGCGCGGGCGGGTGAAGGCGACGTAGCCCAGGCGCAGCTCCTCGGTGGCGGAGTGCTCGGCGAGGGCGGCCTTGAACTCCTTCATCGCCTTGGCGTTCCAGCCGCCGCGCACATCGGGCAGGGTGGCGGCGTCGCCGCGCAGGGCGTGCGGCAGGACGCGCTTGGTGCTGGTCCAGCGCTCGCGCGGGGAGGAGGACGGGAAGGCGCCCTTGACCAGGCCGGGGACGGCGACGACGTCCCACTCCAGGCCCTTGGACTTGTGCGCGGTGAGGACCTTGACGGTGTCCTCGCCACCAGGCAGGCCCGCGTCCAGGCCGCGGTCGTGCTCCTGGGCGGCGCGCAGGAAGCCGAGGAAGGCGGCGAGGCCGGGGTCGCCGTCGAGGTCGGCGAAGGAGGCGGCGACGTCGAGGAAGGCGTGCAGGGTCTCCCGGCGGCGGGCGGCCAGCGCCTGCGGGGAGGCGGCGAGTTCGACCTCCAGGCCGGTGACGGCGAGGACCCGGTGCAGCACGTCCATCAGCGGTTCGGCGAGCGAGCGGCGCAGCTCGCGCAGTTCGCGGGCGAGCCGGGCGAAGCGGACCCGGGCCTCGGCGGAGAAGGGCAGCTCGTCGGCCTCCTGCGTGTCCAGGAAGGTCTCCAGGGCGTCGGCGAGCGAGACGACCTCGGTGGGGTCGGTCTCGGCGACGGCGGCGGCCAGCGCCTCGACGCCCTCGGGGCGCGCGGTGCGGACGAGTTCGGCGGCGCGCCGGCCGAGCAGGGCGAGGTCGCGCGGGCCGATCCGCCAGCGCGGGCCGATCAGCAGCCGGACCAGGGCGGCGTTGGCGGTCGGGTCCTGGAGCACCTCGCAGACCGCGACCAGGTCGGCGACCTCGGGCAGGTGGAGCAGCCCGCCGAGGCCGACCACCTCGACCGGCACGTCCCGGGCGACCAGCGCCGCGTGCACGTCGGGGAAGGCCGCGCCGCCCCGGCACAGCACGGCGATCCGGCCGGGGGCGGTGCCGGTGCGCACCAGGTGGTCGATCTCGTCGGCGAGCCAGTCGATCTCCTCGGCGTGGGTGGGCAGCAGCGCGGCCCGCACCAGGCCGTCGGACTCGGCGCCGGGGGCGGGGCGCAGCGCCTCCACGCCCTCGTGCATCGCGCGCAGCGGGGCCGCGAGCTCGTTGGCGAAGGCGAGCAGCCGCCCGCCGCTGCGGCGGTTCTCGCTGAGCGCGTACCGGTCGGCGGGGGCGCCGTCGGCGTTCGGGAAGTGGCGGGGGAACTCGTCGAGGTTGGCGACGGAGGCGCCGCGCCAGCCGTAGATGGCCTGGCAGGGGTCGCCGACGGCGGTGACCGGGTGGCCGGGGGCGGTGCCGTCCGGGCCGGCGCCGAACAGGCCGGCGAGCATCAGCCGCTGGGCGACGGAGGTGTCCTGGTACTCGTCGAGCAGCACCACCCGGTACTGGTCGCGCAGCAGGGCGCCGACCTCGGGGCGCTGCTGGGCGAGGCGGGCGGCGGCGGCGATCTGGTCGCCGAAGTCCATCAGTCCGGCGGCCCTCTTGCGGCGCCGGTAGTCCTCGACGAGGCGCAGCAGTTCCAGCCGGGCGCGGGCGGTGGCGGGCACGGCCCGCAGGTCCTCGTTGCTGAGCCGCACGCCGGCGAGGGTGTCGAGCAGGTCCTCGTCGAAGGCACGCAGGACGGCGGGGTCGACGAGGTGTTCGGCGAGTTCGCCGTCGAGGGCGGTGAGGTCGGCGACCAGGTTGGTGAAGGTGCCGGTGAGGGCGGGGAACGGGCCGCGGGCGGTGCGCAGCACCTTGGCGGCGAGCTGGAAGCGGGTGGCGTCGGCGAGCAGCCGGGTGTCGGGTTCGATGCCGATGCGCAGGCCGTGCTCCTTGAGCAGGCGGCCGGCGAAGGCGTGGTAGGTGGAGATCTCGGGCTCGCCGAGCACCTCGCCGTCGTCGGGGTCGGCGGCACCCCCCCAGCCGTCGGCCCGGGGTGCCCCCAGCCGGTGCAGGGAGGCGCGGACGCGTTCGGCGAGTTCACCGGCGGCCTTGTTGGTGAAGGTGAGGCCGAGGACCTGTTCGGGGCGGACGGCGCCGGAGCCGACCAGCCAGACGACCCGGGCGGCCATCACGGTGGTCTTGCCGGAGCCTGCGCCGGCGACGATGACGGCCGGACGCAGCGGGGCGCCGATGGCGGCCATCTGCTCCCGGTTGAAGGGGATGCCCAGCAGTTCCTTGAGCTGGTCGGGATGGCTGAGCACGGCGGTCACCACGCAACGGTAGCCGGGGGCGCCGACAGCCGGGAGCCGCTGTGGCGACGGCCACGTGCCGCGTCCGCCACACCGGGCCGGGGGTACGTTCCCGGCGGCTACTCGACGAGCTGGGCGCCGTCGCGCTGGGCGGAGCAGCTGCGGCGGAAGGCGCAGCGGTCGCAGCCGCCGCCGGTCTGCGGGACGAACCGCTCGGCGAGGATCCGCCCCGCGGCGTCGGCGAGCAGGTTCTCGATCCACGGCTCGCCCTCGGGCGGGTCCTGGCGCTGCACCTTGGGCGCGTCGGCGACGGCCCTGTCGGGCTTGCGCAGCTGGACGAGCTCGGCGCCGCCGGACTCGGCGGCGGCGGCGTCGAAGCCGGGCAGCCCGTTGAGGGCGCCGGAGCGGACGGCGAGCTGGTAGACGGCGAGCTGCTTGTGCTCGGGCAGGGACCTGTCGGAGGGCGCCTGCTTGCCGGTCTTGAAGTCGACGACGTAGGCGCGGCCGGCCTCGTCCTTCTCGACGCGGTCCATCGAGCCGCGGATGCGCACCTCGACGCCGCCGGCGTCGAGGGTGACGTCGAAGCCGTGCTCGGTGGCGACGACGTCGCGGCCGCGGGCCATCACGTGCCAGGTGAGGAAGCGCTCCAGGGCGGCGCGGGCCTCGGTCTTCTCCTGCTGGGACTTCCACGGCGCGTCGAAGGCCAGCGCGTCCCAGACGGTGTCCAGGCGTTCCATGAGGACGGCGAGGTCGGCGGGGGTGCGGCCGGAGCCGACCTCGTCGGCGAGGGCGTGCACGACGTTGCCGAAGCCCTGTGCGGCGGAGGAGGCGCCGCGGGCCTTGACCTCCTTGTCGAGGAACCACTGCAGCGAGCAGTCCTCCAGCTGTTCCAGGCCGCTGCCGGACAGCCGCACCGGCAGGTCGGCGGAACGCAGCGGGTCGGGGGCGGCGGTGGGGTCCTCCAGGCCCCACCAGGTCTCGGGGCGAGCGGCGGGCACCAGCGGGCGGTCCTCGTCGTCGGTGGCGAGGGCGAGGGTGGCGAGCCGTTCGGCGGCGGCGCGGCGCAGTTCGGGCGAGCGGGCGGGGTCGACGGTGACCGCGCGCAGCTCGGCGACCAGTGCGGGCACGGCGAGCGGGCGGCGCGGGCGGTGGGTGACGTCCTCGACGGTGACCGGCGGGGTGCGGCGCAGGACGCGGCCGGTCCTGGGGTCGACGTCCTCGCGGTAGAGCTCGCGCAGGAAGCGGGACGGCTGGTCGCCGTCGTCGGCGGGGGCCTTGACGGCGGTGACGACGAGCCGGTCCTTGGCGCGGGTGGCGGCGACGTAGAAGAGGCGGCGCTCCTCGGCGAGCAGGGCGGCGGGGGTGAGCGGTTCGGCGAGGCCGTCGCGGCCGATCCGGTCGGCCTCCAGCAGGGAGCCGCGGCGGCGCAGGTCGGGCCACAGGCCGTCCTGGACGCCGGCGACGACGACCAGGCGCCACTCCAGGCCCTTGGCGCGGTGGGCGGTCATCAGCCGGACGGCCTCGGGGCGCACGGTGCGCACGGTGAGGGTGTCGGCGGCGATGTCCTGGGCCTCCAGCTCGGCGAGCAGGTCGAGGGCGCCGCGGTGGCCGGTGACCTGCTCCTCGGCGCGGGCGGCGGTCTCGAACAGGGCGCAGACCGCGTCGAGGTCGCGGCCGGCGGCGCCGCCGCGCAGGGCGGCCCGCTCCAGGCGTTCGCGCCAGCGGCGGGAGCCGTCCCACAGCTGCCAGAGGGCGTCCTCGGCGGTGCAGCCGCCGGCCAGGGACTCGCGGACCTTGCGCAGCAGGGTGGCGAGGTCGTGGGCGCGGCGGGCGTACGGGGCGTCGACGACGACGAGGCGCTCGGGTTCGGCGAGGGCCTCGCGCAGGAGTTCGCCGGCCGGGCGGGGCACCGCGGCCGGGGCGCCGCCGTTCGCGGCCTCGGCGCGCAGGGCGGTGCGCTCCTCCTCGCGCAGGGTGCGGCCGAGGCGGCGCAGGTCGGCGCCGTCGAGGCCGCCGAGCGGGCCGGTGAGCAGGGCGTGGGCGAGGTCGGTGGTGAGCGGGTCGGGCGCCCCCGGGCCCGCGGCGTCCGCACCGTCCCGATCGTCCCCGCCGTCCCCGCCGTCCCCGTCATCCCTGCTGCCCCCGTCGTCCCGGTCGTCCCGCCGGTCGTGGACGGCCTGCTCGGCGCAGACCCGCAGGGCGAGCAGCAGCTGGGCGACGGCCGGCTCCTCGCGCAGCGGCAGGTCGTCGCCGTCGATCTCCAGCGGGACGCCGGCCGCGCCGAGCGCCCGCCGCACGCCGGGGATGGACCGGGCGCCGGCCCGGACCAGGACGGCCATCTCACCCCACGGCACGCCGTCCTCCAGGTGGGCGCGGCGCAGCAGGTCGGCGACCGAGTCCAGCTCGGCGCCGGGCGTCGGGTAGGTGTAGACCTCGACCCGGCCGCCCTCCCGGGCGGGCAGCGGGGTGCGGTGCTGGGCGAGCTTGTCGGCGGGCAGCCGGCCCATCGGCATCCGGCGGGCGAGTTCGCGGGCGGCGGCGAGCAGCACGGCGCCGGAGCGGCGGGAGACCCGCAGCACCTTGACGTCGGCGGGGCGGCCGTCGGTGTGCCGGAAGGTCTGCGGGAACTCCAGGATGCCGTTGATGTCGGCGCCGCGGAACGCGTAGATGGACTGGTCGGGGTCGCCGACGGCGACCAGTTCGCGCCCGCCGCCGGCGAGCCGGTGCAGCAGCCGGACCTGGGCGGGATCGGTGTCCTGGTACTCGTCGACGAAGACGGCGTCGTAGCGCTCGCGCAGGCTCCGCTCGACCTCGGGGCGGTCGGCGAGCAGCACCGCGCGGTGCACCAGCTCCGCGTAGTCGAGGACGCCGCGCAGGTCCAGGACGTCGAGGTAGTCGGCGAGGAAGTGGGCGGCGGCGGCCCAGTCGGGCCGCTGGACGCCCTCGGCGAAGCGGGCCAGCTCGGCCTCGCCGAGGCCGAGCTCCCGGCTGCGGGCGAGCACGGCGCGGACCTCGTCGGCGAAGCCGCGGGTGGTGAGGCAGGCGCGCAGGTCCAGCGGCCAGGCGATCCGGGAGCGGCCGCGCCGGGCGTCCTCGGCGCCGCCGGCGAGCAGTTCGCGGACCATGACGTCCTGCTCGGGGCCGGAGAGCAGGCGCAGCGGCTCGGCGTAGTCGGCCGGGTCCTGGTGGGCGCGGAGCAGGGCGTAGCAGAAGGAGTGGAAGGTGGTGGCCTGCGGGGCGGCGGCGCGGGAGCCGGCGGCGGTGGCGGAGAGCCGGCCGGCCATCCGGTCGCGCAGTTCCATCGCGGCCTTGCGGCTGAAGGTGAGGACGAGGATCCGCTCGGGGTCGGCGCCGCCCTCGATCCGCCGGGCGACCGCCTCGACGAGGGTGGTGGTCTTGCCGGTCCCCGGTCCGGCGAGCACCAGCAGCGGGCCGCCCGCGTGCTCGGCCACGGCGCGCTGGTACGCGTCGAGCTCGGGCGGGGCGGGCGGTACGAGGGGGCTGCGCACCAGACGGTAGGGGGAGGTCACGGACGTCCTGGGGGTCGTACTCGGGCAACTGCGGGCGGGCGCCGAGGGGCCCGCCGTATCGAGCCTACGATCCTGCCCCGTCATTCCCGTCCGCGCACGGGGTTGCGCCGATCCCGGCCCGGCTCACTCCCCGGCGGGCCGGCCGTCCCAGCGGGCGTGCCGCAGGTCGACCCGGGGCGGGTCGGCGAGCTCGCGCAGCGGGGTGCCCTCCTCGCCGTAGTGGGCGAGGGCGCGGTGCTCGTGGCCGGGCAGCAGCCGGCCGTCGGCGCGGATCACCCGCCACCAGGGCACGGCGCCGCCGTACAGGGCCATCACCCGGCCGACCTGCCGGGGGCCGCCCTGGCCGAGGTACTCGGCGACGTCCCCGTAGGTCATCACCCGGCCGGGTGGAATCCGCTCGGTCAGGTCGAGCACCAGTTCGGCGAACGGCGGCAGCTCGTCGGGGCCGGTCTCGTCGGGGGCGTCCGTCACCTGCGGCATTCTTCCGCATCCGGCCGGCCCGCGGGCCCCGGGCCGGCTATCCGCCGCGCCCGATCCGGCCCCTGTCCAGCGCGGGGCGCCGAGGCATGCCACCATCTTCGGGGCGGTGAGTGGTGATACGAGGACAAGACCAGATGACCGGGACGGCTGACGTGGGTGTGGACGAGGGCTCCGACGAGTCCTCCGACAGCATGCCCGCAGGTGGCGGTGGTGACGCCGCCGAGGCGCCACCGGAAGTCTCCCTGATCAAGGACCGGACGATCAAGAGCCCGCAGCCGGCCCGCCCCGCGACCGGGGCCCCCGCCGTCGTACCGAACCAGCCGACCGCGCCCGAGGCGGCGGGGCCCGCGCCGTCCGCGCCCGTGCCGTCCGCGCCCGCCCCGTCCGCGTCGGTCCCGCCGGACGACCCCGGCCCGCGTCCCGGCCACGACCCGCTGGACGACGCCCCGCACCTGGACGTCGACGAACCGCTGCTCGCCGCCCGCGCGCACCGGCCCTCCGACCTCATCCGCTTCCTGGCCGGCGTCTTCGGCATCGTCGCGGTCTTCGTGCTGGCCGGGGTGGCGACCTCCACCACCACCGGCATCGAGATCGACATCGCCGAGAACGCGCCCCGCTTCTCCCCGGTGCTCTCCACCATCACCGGCCTGATCTCCAACGTCGCGGTGCTGGCCGTCCCGCTCGCCTTCGCGGTCGAACGGCTGATCAAGCGCGACGGCCTGCGGGTCGCCGACGGCGTGCTCGCCTCGGTGCTGGCCTACGGCGTCTCGCTGGGCATCGACTGGTGGGTCGCCGAGGGCGCCTCCGAGCACATCCGGGACGCCCTGACCCGCTTCCCGCTGGACTCCGTCGGCACCCTCACCGACCCGGTGCACGGCTACCTCGCCCCGGTGATCGCCTACATGACGGCGGTCGGCATGTCGAGCAGACCCCGGTGGCGGGTCGCCCTGTGGGTGGTGGTCGTGTTCAGCGGCATCACCGAGCTGCTCGGCGGCTACACCACCCCGCTGTCCCTGCTGCTCACCGTCCTGATCGGCTGGTCCGTCGCCTACGGCACCCTCTACACGATCGGCTCGCCGAACATCCGGCCCACCGGCCAGCACCTGATGATCGGCCTGCGCAAGGTCGGCTTCACCCCGGCGAGCGCCCACCGCGCCCCCGACGCCCCCGGCGGCACCCGCCGCTACCTGGTCGCCCAGCAGAGCGGCCCGCCGCTGGACGTCCACATCGTCGACCGCGAGCAGCAGGCCTCCGGCTTCTTCTACCGGGCCTGGCGGCGGCTGCGGCTGCGCTCGGTGGCCGTGCGGCGCAGCCCGCAGTCGCTGCGCCAGGCGCTGGAGCAGGAGGCGCTGATCGCCTACGCGGCCGCCGCCTCCGGGGCCCGCGCCCCGCAGCTGGTCGCCACCTCCGAGCTGGGCCCGGACGCCGCGATCCTGGTCTACGAGAACGTCGAGGGCCGCACCCTGGACGACCTCGCCGACGAGGAGGTCACCGACCAGGTGATGGCCTCGCTGTGGGAGTCGGTCGCCGCCCTGCACGAGCGCCGGATCGCCCACCGCCGGCTGACCGGCGAGTCGCTGCTGGTCGTCGACGAGAAGGCGGCGTGCCTGGTCAACCTCTCCGGCGGCGACATCGCCGCCACCGACCTGACCCTGCGCATCGACGTCGCCCAGCTGCTCACCACCTTCGCGCTGCGGATCGGCCCCGAGCGGACCGTCGCCACCGCCAACGCGGTGCTCGGCGCCGAGCGGGTCGCCCAGGCGCTGCCGCTGCTGCAGCCGGTCGGCATGAGCCGCTCGACCCGCGTCGACCTGAAGAAGGTCACCAAGGAGCGCAAGGCCGCCGCCCGGGCCCGGGCGCTGGAACAGGTCGCCGCGGGCGAGCGCACCCAGCAGCAGGCCGAGGAGGACATCGCGGCCGCCGGCGAGGACCTGCTCAGCCGGATCCGCGCCCAGATCCTGCAGATCGCCCCCGAGGCGCCGATGGAGCCGGCCAAGCTGGAGCGGCTCAAGCCGAAGAGCCTGATCATGGTGATCGCGCTCACCTTCGCCGCCTACCTGACGCTGACCACCGTCAAGCCGGCCCAGCTCAAGCTCTCCCAGATGGACTGGGCGTGGGCGGCGGCGGCGCTGGCCGCGGCCGCGTTCTCCTACGTCGCCGCGTCGATGAGCCTGACCGGCTTCGTCCCGGAGAAGCTGCCGTTCCGCCGCACCGTGGCCGCGCAGCTCGCCGGGTCCTTCGTGAAGCTGGTCGCCCCGGCGGCGATCGGCGGCATCGCGCTGAACACCCGCTACCTGCAGAAGGCGGGCATCCGCTCCGGCCAGGCGGTCGCCTCGGTCGGCGCCTCCCAGCTGGCCGGCCTGGCCGGGCACCTGCTGCTGCTGTTCAGCTTCGGCCTGATCACCGGCAGCCAGACCAACGGCGACCTCTCCGCCTCCCGCGCGGTGATCATCGGTGTGCTGAGCGCCGCCGTGCTGGCCCTGGTGGTCGCGGCGGTCGCCCCGCTGCGGCGGTTCGTGCTGAACCGGCTGCGCTCGCTGTTCTTCGGCGTGGTGCCCCGGATGCTCGACCTGATGCAGACGCCCAGCAAGCTGATCACCGGTTTCGGCGGCATCCTGCTGCTGACGCTCTCCTTCACCGCCTGCCTGGACGCCTCGGTGCGGGCCTTCGGCGGCTCGATCTCCTTCTCGGCGGTCGCCGTGGTCTTCCTGACCGCCAACGCGGCCGGCTCCGCGATCCCCACCCCCGGCGGCATCGGCCCGATCGAGGTCGCGCTGATCAGTGCGCTGACCTTCGCCGACGTGCCGACGTCCGTCGCCACCCCGGCGGTCTTCCTCTACCGGGCGCTCACCTTCTGGCTGCCGGTGCTGCCCGGCTGGATCTCCTACAACGTGCTCCAGCGCAAGGGCGCGCTGTAGGTCGCCGGACATGCGGAAGGGCCCGCCGGAGCGGGCCCTTCCGGACGTCCGGGATCAGTACACCGGCTTGTGCGGCTCGATCTGGTTGACCCAGCCGAGCACGCCGCCGCCCAGGTGGACGGCGTTGGCGAAGCCGGCCGACTTCACCACGGCCAGCACCTCCGCCGAGCGGACGCCCGACTTGCAGTGCAGCACGATCTTCTTGTCCTGCGGCAGCTGCTCCAGCGCGTTGCCCATCAGGAACTCGTTCTTCGGGATCAGCACCGCGCCGGGGATGCTGACGATCTCGTACTCGCCGGGCTCGCGGACGTCGATGAGGAAGATGTCCTCCTCGTCGTCCTGCCACTGCTTGAGCTGCTTGGAGGTGATCGTCGAACCGGCGGCCGCCGCCTGCGCCTCCTCCGACACCGCGCCGCAGAAGGCCTCGTAGTCGATCAGCTCGGTGACGGTCGGGTTCTCGCCGCAGAGCGCGCAGTCCGGGTCCTTGCGGACCTTCACCTGGCGGTAGTTCATCTCCAGGGCGTCGTAGATCATCAGCCGGCCGACCAGCGGGTCGCCGACCCCGGCCAGCAGCTTGATCGCCTCGGTGACCTGGATCGAGCCGATCGACGCGCACAGCACGCCCAGCACGCCGCCCTCGGCGCAGGACGGGACCATGCCCGCCGGCGGCGCCTCCGGGTAGAGGCAGCGGTAGCAGGGGCCGTGCTCGGCCCAGAACACGCTCGCCTGGCCGTCGAAGCGGTAGATCGAACCCCACACGTACGGCTTGCCGAGCAGCACCGCGGCGTCGTTCACCAGGTAGCGGGTGGCGAAGTTGTCGGTGCCGTCCACGATCAGGTCGTAGCCGGAGAAGATCTCCATGACGTTGGAGTTGTCGAGGCGCTCCTCGTGCAGGATCACGTCGACGTAGGGGTTGATCTCCTTGACCGAGTCCCGCGCCGACTCGCCCTTCGAGCGGCCGATGTCCGACTGACCGTGGATGATCTGGCGCTGCAGGTTCGACTCGTCGACCACATCGAACTCGACGATGCCGAGCGTGCCCACCCCGGCCGCCGCCAGGTACATCAGCGCGGGCGAGCCCAGGCCGCCGGCGCCGACGCACAGCACCTTGGCGTTCTTCAGCCGCTTCTGCCCGGCCATGCCCACGTCGGGGATGATCAGGTGGCGGGAGTACCTGCGGACCTCGTCAACGGTGAGCTCGTCGGCCGGCTCGACCAGGGGTGGCAGCGACACGGGGACTCCGATGGTCGTCAGTTCAGGTGGCCAGGGCCAACCTCTAGGGGCATGTGGTTCCGCCACCGAGGTGGCTCTGCTACGCCAACAGTGTCACTCCGCTCCGGTATTCCGAGACAGCTCGTCCGGTGGGCGAGACGGCCCGCGCCGGATGGTGGGACCACGGAGCAGGCCCCGGACGGGCCCCCGCAGGGGCGTCCGAGGCCTGCGCACGGGCCTTCGGGGCCCTGCCGGGACCCGCGGCCGGGAACTCAGACCCGGCAGGCCGTCTCCAGCCAGACGTCGCCCAGCGACTCCTCCAGCGGCACCTGTGTCCGCCAGCCGAGACGGTCCCGGGCGGTGCGCACGTCCGCCTGCCGCCACGGCACCGGCTCGCCCGGGGCCACCCGCCCCTCCCCCGGCCGCGGCTCCGCGGGACGGTGGCCCGGCAGGTGGTGCGCGGGCACGTGGCCCGGCACGTGCTCGACCGGCCCGCCGGCCTGCGCGGGCAGCACCACCTGCCGGTTCTCCTCCAGGATGGTCCCCTCGAAGCCGGACGCCCGGACCAGCAGCTGGGCCGCGTCGCGCGCCCGCACGGCGTGCCCGCTGCCGACGTTGATCACGCCCGTCGCGGCCGACACCGCCGCCGCCTGGATCGCCCGCGCGACATCCCGCACGTCGACGAAATCCCGGTATCCGGACAGGTCCGGCATCCGCACCTGGGACTCCTCGCGCTCCAGCGCCCGCCGCAGGCCCTCCGCCAGCCGCCCGAACAGCGAGGCGGTCGGCGCCCCCGGCCCCACCACGTCGAACACCCGCAGCACCGCCGCGTCCAGCCCCGAGGCCAGCACCAGCTCCGTGCCGGCCAGCTTCGACACCCCGTACGGGCCCACCGGGCGCGGCTCGGCGCTCTCCGACACCGGGACCCCGCCCGGCACCGGCCCGTACTCGGCCGCCGAGCCGACGTGCACCAGCCGGGCGGGCTCGCGGCTGCGCCGGATCCCCTCGCAGACCGTCGCCACGGCGAGCGTGTTGGCCCGGATCAGCGTGCGCGAGCTGCCGTAGGTGGCGCCCGCGCAGTTGATCACCACCTGCGGCGCGACCGCGTCCAGGAACCGGGCCAGCGCGCCCGGACTCCCGGTGGTCAGGTCGAAGCGGATGTCGGCGGAGTCACGCCGGCCGAGCACCGTCACCTGCAACTCCGGATCCACGAGCAGGCGGTCGGTGACCCGACGGCCGATGAAGCCGTCGGCGCCCAGCAGCAGCACCCTCATCGGGGGCGTCCTTCCACGAAGCCAGACCGAGGCACGGCCTGGCGGGTCCGAGTGAACAACGGGAAATCGAGCGGATCGAATGCGGGGGATCGAACGGTCGGCGCACCGGTGTGCGCCCGGAGGGTCACCGGTGCGCCTCGGGACGGCTCAGCACCGGCCACGCGTACGCCAGCAGCGCCAGCGCCGCCGCGCCGCCCGCGAGCGGTGCGGTGAGCGGTGCCGGCGCCGCCGTGCCCGCCGCCCCCGCCAGCGCGCCCAGTGCGGCCGCGCCCGTCCGGCCGCAGCGCGCCAGCAGCGCGGACAGCACCAGCAGCAGCCCGAGCACCCCCTGGGCCGCCCACTGCGCGGGCCCGGCACGCTCGGCCGCCAGGTGCAGCAGGCCGCCGCCGTGGCCCGGCCCCGGGCGCGGCGCGAGGGCGGTCAGCACGGCGAGCGCCGCGAAGCTCAGCACGGCCAGCACCGCCAGGTGCAGCACCAGCGCCACCGGGAGCACCGGCCGCATCCGGGAGCGGAACTCCGCCGGCGTCGCCGCCGCCGCAAGATGCCCCCGGCCGACCTGCCGGAACCACCGGGCCGCCCACTGCGCCGACCCGGCGGACAGCGCCGCCGCCAGCACCAGTGCCGCCGTCACCCGCCGCTCCTGCGGCCCCCCTGCCGCCGCGGCCGACGGCGCCAGCAGCAGCGCGGCCGTCCCCGCCCGCACCGCCACCGCACCCCACCGGCGCGGCCGCCACCGGGCCGCCACCGGTACCAGCGCGAGCGGGACGGCCGCCGCCGCCAGGACCGGGCGGCTCCCGCCAAGGGCGACCGCCGCCGCGCAGGGCAGCACGGCCGACACCGACACCCGCAGCGCCGCACCGGAGCGCCGCTGCCAGCTCTCGGCCGGCCCGGCCGGCTCCACGGCGGGCGGGCGGCGCGGCACCCGGGCGTACAACTCCTCGGCGAGCGAGAACAGGTCCGCGTGCCGGCAGCGGGCCGCGGCCGCCGGGCCCAGCCCGGCCTCCTCCAGCCCGGCGGCGATCTCCAGGGGGTCGACGGCCCGCTCGCAGAGCAGCCGGTGCTCGGCCATCACCGCCCGGACCGGGTCCCCCACCCCCGCACCCCCGCCCCCCGCCATCAGACCGCCTCCGCGAACGCCCCGGCCCGCACGGCCGCGACACCTCCGTCGGCGGATCCGTTCAAGGCCCCCTCGCCCCCGGAGCGCCCGCCCGTACCGTAGCCGCCCCCGGCACGGCCCGCCTGCGGCGTCCCGGCCGTCTCCGGCGGCGGCTCGCACTCGGCCCGGTCCCCGGCGGGCACCACCTCGGCGCCCGCCGCCCGGGTGGACCCCGCCGGCCCCCTTCGCCCCGGGTCGTCGACCGCGCCCGCGCCCGCACCCGCTCCCACCGCGCCCACCGGCCCTGCGCCGCCGCACGGACCGCCGCCCTCCGCACCCGCCGGGCAGGCGTCCACCGGCAGCCGGGCGCCGGACGGGCCCACGGCCGGGCCGGAGCCGGCGCCCGCCGGGGCGGGCGTCCGCGGGGACGGAGCGGGGCGGCGGCGGTCGGTGAGCCAGTACTCGGCGGGGCGGGCGAAGGGGCGCGGGCGCGGGCCGGGGGCGGCGGTCGGGAAGGCCGGCCAGTGCGAGACGAGTTCCAGGTAGATCTCCCGGAAGGCCCCGATCACCGGCTCGACGGCGAAGCGTTCCTGCGCCCGCAGGCGGCCGGCCAGTCCGAGGCGGGCCCGCCGCTCCTCGTCGCGCAGCAGGGCGAGGCAGGCCCCGGCCAGGGCCTGCGGGTCGCGGGGCGGCACCAGCAGCCCGGTCGGGCCGACCACCTCGCGGACCACCCCGACGTCGGTGGCGACCACCGCGCGGCCGCTCAGCATCGCCTCGGCGAGCAGCCGGGGGCGGTGCTGGGAGAGCGCGGAGAAGACGACGACGGTGCCGTCCGCCCAGGCGTCGGCGGCCGGGCGGGGCCGGGCGGCGAACTCGACCGCCCCGGCCACCCCGAGCCCTTCGGCGACGGCCGCGCAGTGCGCCCGCTGGCCGGGGACGGCCTCCTCGCCGTGGACGAGCAGCCGCGCGTCGGGCAGCTCTGCGCGGACCCGGGCGAAGGCGTGCAGGGCGAGCCCGGGGTCGCGGCCCGGCTCCAGCGAACCGGCCCAGACCAGGGTGGGCGCGGCCGGTTCGGGACCGGCCGCGGGACGGCCGACCGCCGGGGTGCCCTCGTACACCACCCGGGTGCGCGCCGGATCGGCCCCGCAGCGCAGCTGCCACCGCTGGTCGTGGGCGCTGCCCGGGGTGAGTATCGCGGCCTGCCAGTAGGTCTCCTCGGTGAGCGCCCGGAAGAAGGCGAGCAGCAGGGCCCGCACCGGCCACCGGTACGGGCCCTCGCGGTGGCCGAGGTACTGCTCGCGCAGGTGCAGCGTGTGCTCGGTGACCACGAACGGGACGCCGTGCAGCCGCTTGGCGACCAGCGCGGGCAGGGCGGCCGGACCGCCGCCGACCACGTGGCAGAGGTCGGCGGCGCCCAGGTCGCCCGGGGCGGTGCCGTACCAGGGGGCGGAGAGCGGGCGCAGGCACTGTTCGAGGAGGTCGGCGGCGGCCAGGACGTCGCGGACCAGGGGCTGTCCGGCGGAGGTGTCGGCGCCGGGCGAGCGCCAGACCCGCTCCAGGACGAGCCGGGCGTGGACCGAGACCAGGAAGGCGGGCAGATCGCGGCCCGTACGGGCGAGGTCGGCGAGCCGGTACAGGCCGGGGCCGAAGGCGGCGCGCTCGCCGGGGCGCAGCAGGGCGCGGAGGAGCTGCTCGTAGGCGGCGGCGTACTGGCGGCGGCGCGGCGCGCCGGGTGCGCGGCCGGCCGGGCGGCGGCCCCCGAGGGCGAGTTCCCGGACGCCGGGCCGGGGCTCGGCGGTCGCCGGGCCGGCCGCCGCGGTGAGGACGTACCGGGTGAAGTCGTGCTCGGGCAGGCCGTCCACCAGCCGGTCGCACCAGCCGCCGGTGCCACGCGGGGCGTGCGGGCGCACACCCTCGGTGAGCAGTGCAACGCGCACGGGGGACCTCCAGAGCAGAGCGGATCGGCGGATGGCGGGGCGGACCTGGCGGGCTGAGCGGACTGATCGGGCGGATCGGGCTGAGCGGGCGACGCGTCCGGCGCGTGCTCCGCGGGGCGGCCCGGGGCGGGGGGAAGGCGGTCCGCGGTGAGGCACCGCGACCGGGCCGGCGGCCGTCACCGGCGCCGGCGTCCCCCCGTACGGCCGCCCTCCGGGTTCTCCGGCGGCCGCGACTCCCCCACACCTGTTCGGTCCGACAGCAGAAAGGTAGGTCCGGCCCGGGGCAATCCATCGGTCACATGCCTGGCTGCCACCTGAACGAGTGAACCGGAGTGACCTCGTCCCGATCATCGCGTTAACGGCGTCCGATCACGGGGTGTCCGTCGCACCCCGCCGTCGCACCCCGCCGCCCGCACCCCGCCGTGGCGCGGCGCGGGCGGTCAGGCCCGCCGGAGCAGTTCGCGCACCGCGCGGGCGACGGCGTCGGGGTGCTCCATCATGGCGACGTGCCCGGAGTCCGGCAGCACCAGCAGCCGGGAGTCCGCGAAGGCCGCGCAGGCCCGGCGGGCGGAGCGGTAGGAGACCAGCTTGTCGCGCAGCCCGTACACCAGCAGGACCGGGGCCTTCACCCGGGCGGCCTGCCGCCAGAGCGCCTGGTCGCCGCGCTCGGTGTAGGCGGAGACGATCCCGCGCGCCGAGCCGGCCAGCGCCCGCATCGCGTAGGGCAGCTCGATGCGCCGCCGGTACTGGGCGAGGGCCTCGGCGCGGGAGGCCGCGGAGAGGCGGTCCGGGTCGCCGTAGACCAGCCGGAGCAGTTCGTCGGTGGCCTGCTCGGGTCCGCGCCGGCCGGCCGGCAGCCGGCGCAGCAGCGCGGGCAGGCCGGGGACGGCGAGCAGCCCGGTGGACCAGGCGGTGCGCTGCGGGGGCAGTTCGGGCAGGGCGGGCGAGACGAGGGTGAGGCTGCGGACGAGGTCGGGGCGCAGGGCGGCGAGCCGCACGGCGACGGCGCCGCCGAGCGAGTTGCCGAAGAGGTGGACGGGGCCGCGGCCGGTGGCCTCCAGGTAGCCGATGACGGCGCGCACGTGCCCGGAGAGGCCGAGGTTGCCGTCGGCGGGCGGGGCGGAGTCGCCGAAGCCGGGGAGGTCGACGGCCTCGCCGTCGAGCTGTCCGGCGAGCCGGGCCATCAGCTCGGTCCAGTTGGCGGCGCAGCCGCCGAGCCCGTGCACGAACAGCGCCGGCTCCCGTCCGCCGCCCGGGGCGGGGTCCCCGGCGGTCCGGTGCACGGCCAGGGCCGCGCCGGGCACCTCGACGGTGCGCAGCGGAGCCAGGGCGGCCGGTTCCGGGAGTATCTGCTGATCAGCGCTGTCCATGGGGGACGATGGTAGTGAGCCGGTGCCGCCGCGGCCCACGGGCCGCCCGGTGCCGCGGGGTTCCCCATTGCCTCGTGCTCGGCACTGCCGACGGCCGTGGTGGGCGCCGTATTGTGGGCTCCTGACAAGGGGGATCGCCACTTTTCTCGCGCCTGGCAAGCGCGAACGCGGTTACCCGAAAGTAGAATCGGTCATCTTGCCGACCCCGTACGACCCGTGAAGTGAGGAGCGCCGTGACGGCCATCCAGGAGGCGCAGGAGCGCCCGCGCGGTGCCCGCCTGCCGCGAAGCGCCCGCCGTGAACAACTGCTCGGTGCCGCCCAGGAGGTGTTCGTCGCGCAGGGTTACCACGCGGCCGCCATGGACGACATCGCCGACCGCGCCGGGGTGAGCAAGCCGGTCCTGTACCAGCACTTCCCCGGGAAGCTGGAGCTCTACCTGGCGCTGCTGGACAAGCACTGCGACGCCCTGGTCGACTCGACCCGCCAGGCGCTGGAGACGACCACCGACAACAAGCTGCGGGTGGCCGCGACGATGGAGGCGTACTTCAACTACGTCTCCAGCGAGTCGGGCGCCTTCCGGCTGGTCTTCGAGTCGGACCTGACCAACGAGCCGGCCGTGCGCGAGCGGGTCGAGCGGGCCGCCGAGGCCAGTGCGACCCTGGTCAGCAAGGTGATCCAGGAGGACACCGACCTGCCGGAGGCGGAGTCCAAGCTGCTGGCCGCGGGTGTCTGCGGCCTGGCCCAGATCACCGCCCGGTACTGGCTGTCGCAGGGCCTGGAGATCCCCCGCGACGAGGCGGTCCGGCTGGTCGCCAGCCTGGCCTGGCGCGGCCTGAAGGGCTTCCCGATGCACCCGAACACCGAGGGCCCGGAGGGCTCCGCGGCGGACCAGTGATCCACGGACCTTCGCCTCGGCGCCGATCCGGTGCTCTATGGTGAAGCCGTACGGCGCGGTCGCCGGGCCCGCTTGTCCCAGGCGGTGCGGCGCCGCGCGTGGATGGCTGCAAACCCGGAGGGACGGAAGCCCGTGGAGGTCAAGATCGGCGTGCAGAACGCGCCTCGCGAGATCGTGATCGAGAGCTCGCAGACTGCCGATGAGGTCCAGAGCGCGGTCGCGAAGGCGCTGGAGGGCACCGAGAAGCTCTTCTCCCTGAGCGACGAGCACGGCCGACGCATCATCGTCCCGGCCGACCGCCTGGCGTACGTGGAGATCGGCGAGCCGGCCGCGCGCAAGGTCGGCTTCGGCACGCTCTGAGCCACGGGCCTCGCCCGGTGCCCCGTTCCCTCGGCCGAGGGAACGGGGCACTGTCGTTCCCGGGGCGGGCGCCCGGTGCGGGCGGGGCCTGGTGTACGGGCGCGGTGGCCGGGGTACGGCGACAGTACGCCCGGCCTCGCGCCGGACGCCCGTCCCCGGGGAGGCATCCTTGTTGGTCGAGACGTTCGCCTTCGCCCTCGTCGGCGTGGTCGTCGGCGCCGCCGCGCTGCTGTCGTGGCCCGCGTACTTCCCGGCCGGGCGGTCCATGACGCTGGGCACCGCCCTCGGCTCGGCGCTGCTCGCCGGGGTGGTCGCGCACTTCGCCCTGGACGGCCGGTACCCGGCGGTGAGCATCGCCGTCTCGGCGGTCGCCTCGGCCCTGCTCACCTCGGTGCTGGCCCGGCCCGACCTGGCCGCCGGACGGGCACCGGCGCACCGTCACCGCCCGCACCGGGCAGGTGCGCACCGGGCGGGCGCGCACCGGCGCCACCGGCACGCCTGAGCCGCCCGGGCGGGCCGAGGGGGTCAGGACGCCAGGCCGAGCGCCGCCATCCGACGGGTGTGCGCCTCGGTGATCCGGTTGAACATCTTGCCGACCTCGACCAGGTCGAAGCCCTGCACCTGGACGCCGCCGACCAGCAGGTTGGAGAGCGCGTCCCGCTCGGCGACCACCCGCTGCGCCTGGCTGAGCGCCTCGCCCATCAGCCGCCGGCCCCACAGGGCGAGCCGGCCGCCGGCCCGCGGGTCGGCCTCGATGGCCTGGCGGACCTTGTCGACGGCGAACTGCGCGTGGCCGGTGTCGGACATGACGCCGAGGACGAGCTCGCGGGTGTCGTCGTCGAGCCGGACGGCCACCTCGCGGTAGAAGTCGGTCGCGATGGCGTCACCGACATAGGCCTTGACCAGGCCCTCCAGCCAGTCCGAGGGCGCCGTCATCCGGTGGAAGAGCTCCAGCGGCTCGACGAACGGCCGCATCGCCTCCTGCGGGTCGGCGCCGGTCTCGGCGAGCCGGTCGTGCAGCCGCTGGTAGTGCTGGAACTCGGCGCAGGCCATCCGGGCCAGCGCCGCCTTGTCGGCCAGGTCGGGCGCGAGCTTGGCGTCCTCGGCGAGCCGCTCGAAGGCGCTCAGCTCGCCGTACGCGAGGGCGCCGAGCAGGTCCAGTACGGCGGCCCGGTAGCCCGGATCGGCCGAGCAGGCCGCCCAGTCGCCGATCGAGCCGGCCGCCACGTCGTCCTGCGTCTCACCACGGTTCTCCATGACCCGCCACCTTAGTCCCGGTCCGTCCCGGGTCACCTCTTCCACCGCTCCGACCTGCGATGTCGTCCGCGTCACGTGTTCGAGTCGTCGGGTGACTGTATGGTGGTACGGAGGCCCGTCGTGCTCGCACGGTGTCACCGCCGTCTCGGTGTGCCGGGCAAGCCCGCTCCGCAGCGGCTCCGTCCCCCACGGACGCGCCGTACCGGAAGCCGGGTACTCAACGTACGCGGATGCCCGGTCGGAGAGCCGATCGGCTCCGACCAGGGTTTGGACTTCAAGCCTTGGCACCGCATGTGGCCGAGCGAGGGCCGCCGAGACCGCGCCAGTCGGCGCAGGTCCCGCGCAGGTCCCTCACGGGAATCCTCCCCGACGCCGCCGGCGACGCGCCCCCTTGACCGGGCCGCGCGCACCGGCCGGCCGCAGGGACCGGCGCGGTTGTGCGTCCGCGCAGCTGTATTCGGGGCCCTCCGGGCCCGTACGCAGCCGCGCGGCTGCCCGCCCGCCGCTCGCTCTCGGCCCCTCCACACGGAAGAGGCAGCACCCTGTCCACCACCGCTGAACCCACGAAGACCACCTTCCGGGACCTGGGAATCCTCCCGGAGACCGCCGAGGCCCTCGAAGCCGTCGGCATCGTCCACCCCTTCCCGATCCAGGAGATGACCCTGCCGGTCGCGCTGACCGGCCACGACGTCATCGGCCAGGCCAAGACCGGCACCGGCAAGACCCTCGGCTTCGGCCTCCCGCTGATCGAGCGGGTCGTCGTGCGGGCCGACGTCGACGCCGGGCGCGCGCGGGAGGAACAGCTCACCGACTGCCCGCAGGCGCTGATCGTCGTACCGACCCGCGAGCTGTGCACCCAGGTCACCAACGACCTGCAGACCGCCGGCAAGGTCCGCGACGTGCGCGTGCTCGCCGTCTACGGCGGCCGCGCCTACGAGCCGCAGGTCGAGGCGCTGAAGAAGGGCGTCGACATCGTCGTCGGCACCCCCGGCCGACTGCTCGACCTGGCCGGCCAGAAGAAGCTGAACCTCTCCGAGGTCCGCTCGCTGGTCCTGGACGAGGCCGACGAGATGCTCGACCTCGGCTTCCTGCCGGACGTCGAGAAGATCATCACCATGCTGCCGGCCAAGCGGCAGACCCTGCTGTTCTCGGCGACCATGCCGGGCCAGGTCATCAGCCTCGCCCGCCGGTACATGAGCCAGCCGACGCACATCCGCGCCGCCGCCCCGGACGACACCGGCACCACCGTCGCCAACATCGAGCAGCACATCTTCCGTGCGCACTCGCTGGACAAGGTGGAGATGGTCTCGCGCATCCTGCAGGCCGACGGCCGCGGGCTGGCGATGATCTTCTGCCGCACCAAGCGGACCGCCGCCGACGTCGCCGACCAGCTCACCCAGCGCGGCTTCGCGGCCGGCGCGGTGCACGGCGACCTCGGGCAGGGCGCCCGCGAGCAGGCGCTGCGGGCGTTCCGCAACGGCAAGGTCGACGTGCTGGTCTGCACCGACGTCGCGGCCCGCGGCATCGACGTCGAGGGCGTCACGCACGTGATCAACTACCAGTGCACGGACGACGAGAAGACCTACCTGCACCGGATCGGCCGCACCGGCCGGGCCGGCGCCTCGGGCACCGCCGTCACGCTGGTCGACTGGGACGACATCCCGCGCTGGCAGCTGATCAACAAGGCGCTGGACCTGCCGTTCAACGAGCCGGAGGAGACCTACTCCACCTCGCCGCACCTGTACGAGCTGCTGAAGATCGCGCCGGGGACCAAGGGCATCCTGCCGCGCTCGGAGCGGACCCGGGCCGGGCTCGGCGCGGAGGAGGTCGAGGACCTCGGCGAGACCGGCGGGCGCGGTTCGCGCTCCGCCGTGCGCGGGCGCGGCGGGCGGAGCGGCCCCGGCCGCACCGGTGCCGCCGAGCCGGCCCCGGCCGAGGAGAAGCCGTCCCGCAAGACCCGTGAGCGCCGGCGCACCCGCCGGGGCTCGGCGGTCGACGGGGCCGTGGACGTCGTCGACGGGGCGCCCGACGCTCCCGTCGCGCCGCAGGCTCCGGCCGCCCCCGCCGTCGAGGGCGCCGAGGGCGAGGCGCCGCGCCGCCGCCGTCGCCGCTCGCGCGCCGCGGCACCGGGCGAGGGCACGGCCGCCGAGGCCGTCGCCACCGCCGTCGAGGAGGCCGTCGTCGTCGAGTCGGCCGCCGCCGAGGCCCCGGCCGCCGAGAAGCCCAAGCGCACCCGGACCCGCTCGCGGGCGAAGGCCGAGGCTCCGGCCGAGGCCGAGGCCGCGACCAGCGCCCCCGCCGAGGCCGAGGCCGCCACGGAGGCGCCGGCCGCCGAGAAGCCGAAGCGCACCCGCACCCGCACCCGCCGCCCGGCGGCCGCCCCCGAGGCGACCCCGGAGAGCTGACCCGCGTTCCCCGAAGGGGCGGCCCGGACACCCCGGGCCGCCCCTCCGTCGTTCCCGGGCAGCCTCCATGGTCGGACACGCCCTAGGCTCGGCGTCACCCGCCAGTTCGCGCCGGTCGCCGGAGGTCCGTTCGATGAGCACGCCGCCCTTCCTCACCCTCCCGCCCGGTGCGCGTGCGCTGCGGGTGGTGACGGCCCGCGGGGAGTTCGCGGCGCTGCGGGCCGAGCCCGCCGGGGCGGTGCGCGGCTCGGCGCTGCTGGTGCCCGGGTTCACCGGCAGCAAGGAGGACTTCATCGCGCTGCTGGAGCCGCTCGCCGCGGCCGGCTACCGGGTGACCGCCGTCGACCAGCGCGGGCAGTACCAGACGGGCGGGCCGGACGACCCGGCCGCCTACACGGTGGCCGCGCTGGGCGCGGACGTACGGGCGCTCACCGCCGTGCTCCTGGCCGAGGCCGGCACCGGGCCGCTGCACCTGCTGGGCCACTCCTTCGGCGGCCACGTGGTCCGCGAGGCCGTCCTGGCGGAGGCGGCCGGGGCCGCGGACGGCGCGCCGCTGCCGTGGGCCTCGCTGGCGCTGATGTCCACCGGCCCCGGGGCGATCGACCCGGCCGAGGCGGAGCGGACCCGGCTGCTGATCGGCGTCCTGCCGACGATGGGCCTGGAGGAGATCTGGCAGGTGATGCAGCAGTTGGAGGAGGGCGGCGGGGACCGCGCCCGCCGGCCGTCCCCCGAGGTGGCCGGGTTCCTGCACCGCCGCTGGCTGGCGAACGTGCCGCAGTCGCTGATCACCACCGGCGGCCACCTGGTCGCCGCGCCGGACCGGGTGGCCGAGCTGGCCCCGGTGGTCGCCGCCGGTCTGCCCGCCCTGGTGCTCTCGGGCGTGCGGGACTACGCGTGGCCGGTGCCGGAGCAGACCGCGATGGCGCGGCGGCTGGGCGCCCGCCGGGTGGTGGTGGAGGGCGCCGGGCACTCCCCGAACGCCGAGCAGCCGGCCGCCACCGCCGAGGCCCTGCTGGCCCACTGGGGCTGACTCCCGGGTCCCCCGGGGCCGACACCGGGGCCCCACCTGGACGGTTTCCGGAGGTCCCTGGTACAAGGGGGGCGACAAAATTCGTTAGTTGCGGTAATATTTGATTCGGTCCTGGAAACATCGTCGACAGTGCCGTCGGCGTCCCGTCGACGCGATCCATCCGAAACCAGGACTTCACGGACGGGCAACGACCCGGTAGCAGCGCCACCGCAGTGTGGTTCACGAGGGACCACGCGCCTTGGGCGAGCAGGGGGGAGCCCTCTTTGCCGCGACAGCGGTCGGTCGACGAACCGACCCGACGGACCCCGAAAAGGCTGATTCCGACTCAGCCACGACCGCCCCGCCCGGCGGGGCCAGGAAAGGACAGGCCCATGCGCTTCGAGATCCTCCGACTGGACGACGCCCACGGCACCGCCACCGACCGCCTGATCGCCGACGCCGAGACCGTCCGCGAGCTCGTCCAGGCCGCCGCCCGCACCGGCGAACGCCTGCTCATCCGTCCGTGCCCGACCGTCTGACCGGGCGCGGCACCCGGGAGCCCGAGCACTCCCCCGCCGCCGACGAACCCGGCCCGTCCGACCCGGACGTCCCGATACCCGACTGACGCCCCGTCATCGCAGCAGCGACCACGGGGCGTCAGTGCGTCCGGGCCCGAACGGTGCCCGCCACGCCGGCCTCGAACAGCGCGTCGAACGCCACCGGGACGGCGCACCCCGGCGCACGCCGCCGACGTTTGCCGCCGCCCGCCGCTGGACATTTCCCAACGGGAGCCGCCCGCACCGCGCCCATCGCGCGCCTCGCGGGCGCCCGCTGCCGACAGGTGCCGCCGCGCCGCCCCCGTACGGGTGATCGTCCTTGACGCGGCGGTCCGGAGGGAGGAGCGTTGACGGCTATGAGGGGCGAGCCCAGCTGCCCGAGGTGCGCCGGTCGGGTCCGCGCCCCCGGCCTGTTCTCAGACACGTGGCAGTGCGACCGGCACGGCGCCGTGCACCCGATGCAACCGGTGCTGCCCCCGAGCGTGGAGGCACTCGGCGTCGCCGTCGCCCGCTCGCAGGTCCCCGTCTGGATGCCCTGGCCGCTGCCGGTCGGCTGGCTGTACACCGGGATCGCGCACGTCGGCGACGACCTCTCCGGGGCCCGGGCCACCGCCGTCGCCTGCTCCGGGCCGGCCCCGCTGGGCGGTTTCGGCGAACTGGTGCTGGTCGCCGAGGAGTTGGGCGTGGGGCTCGGCGCCCGGTACGCGGGGATGGCCGGCCCGGACCCGGGCGAGTCGGTGACGCTCTACAAGCCCGCCGACGCCAAACTGCTGGCGGCCGGCCGGCCGACGCCGATGTTCCACGTACCGCAGGCCCCGGCGGACCGGGCGGTGTTCGTCGGCGAGGCGCGCGGCCTGTGGCTCTGGGCGGTGGCCTGGCCGGAGCAGTCGGCCCTGGTGATGTACGACGAGCTGGTGCTGACCGACCTGCGGGAGGCCGGCGCGGAGCTGGACCTGCTGCCCTGCGGGGCCCTCTCGCCCCGGCTGCTCGGCTGAGCGACCCTCGACCCCACCGCACTATCCTGGGCGTCACCCGCCGGCAGGCCGTGCCGGCGCCGGCGCCGCCCCGCGCCGACCCCCGAGGAGCAGCAACCGTGCGCATCGACCTCCACGCCCACAGCAACGCCTCCGACGGCACGGACAGCCCGGCCGAACTGGTCGCGGCGGCCGTCGGGGCCGGGCTGGACGTGGTGGCGCTGACCGACCACGACACGGTGGCGGGCCACACCGAGGCGGCCGACGCGGTGCACGCGCTGCCGGCCGGCACCCGGCTGACGCTCGTCCCCGGCGCGGAGCTGTCCTGCGTGGTGGACGGCATCTCGATGCACCTGCTCGCCTACCTCTTCGACCCGGCCGAGCCCGCCTTCGCGGCGGAGCGCGAACTGGTGCGCACCGACCGGTTCCGGCGCGGGCGGGCGATCGTCGAGCGCTGCCGCGAACTGGGCGCGGACATCAGCTGGGAGCAGGTGCGACGGATCGCCGGGGAAGGTTCGGTGGGCCGTCCGCACATCGCCAGCGCGCTGGTGGAGGCGGGCGTGGTGGCCTCGGTGTCGGACGCGTTCACGGCAAACTGGCTGGCCAACGGCGGGCGGGCGGACGTCCGCAAGCACGAGACCGACCCGGTGACGGCGGTCCGGCTGGTCCGGGCGGCCGGCGGGGTGCCGGTCTTCGCCCACCCCGGGGCGGTCAAGCGCGGACGGACCGTCTCCGACCGGGTCATCGCCGACCTCGCGGCGGCCGGGCTGGCCGGGCTGGAGGTCGACCACATCGACCACGACGAGCCCACCCGGGAGCACCTGCGGGGCCTGGCCGCCGAGTTGGGGCTGCTGACCACCGGCTCCAGCGACTACCACGGCGCCCGCAAGACCGTCCGCCTCGGCGAGTTCACCACCGGCCCGGCGGTCTACGAGGCGCTCGTGGACCAGGCCACCGGTGCCAAGCCGATCGGCGGCTGAGCGCTCCGCCCGGGGCCCTGTGACGCCGGGTCAGTCCAGCCGCACGCCCAGGCGCTCCGGGTCGCGCAGGTCGGTGCCGTGCTGGAGCCAGCGCTCCTGCAGGGCCGCCGCGCCGTGCACCCGCTTCCAGCCCGCCTCGTTGGGCGTCATCGGCAGCAGCGGCAGGAAGCGGACCGGGTCGGCCGGCGCGTCCAGCTCCAGGTCCTCCACCAGCCCGCCGGGTTCGGCCGCCAGGACGGAGGTGAACGGCGCGCCCTCCCAGAGCGGGGCGCCGAGGTCCAGCGAGCCGCCGGGGGCCACCACCAGGCCCTCCACCTGGGGCGTCGCGGCGAAGGTGGCCAGCGGACGGAGCACGCCGTCGCGCCCGCCGCGGATCGTCAGGACCAGTTCGGCGCGCGGGCCGCGAACCTGGTCGACGACCGCCGCGGTCGGGTCGGCCATCGGCGCCGCCGCCATCCCGAGGGTCGCGTAGCGGACCAGGCCCTCGGCATCGGGACCGAAGCGCAGCACCTCGACGCGGTCGGCGCCGAGGAAGGTGACGGCGGCGCGGCCGCTCGGCTCGCCGAAGACGGTGAGCAGCCGGGCCTCGACGGCGGCCAGCACCGCCGTGCGGGAGGGGCCGTGCGGGCTGCCGCCGGAGGGATCGCCGAAGAGCGGGAAGTCGTGGGCCATACCGGTGAGCGTAACCCGCGCACCGCGGGCTGTTGGCAAGGCCTTTACGCGAACGCGGGCGCGGCAAAGGCGGTCCGGATGTTAGTGTGAGCGACTGGCTACCGGGGATCCCACTCCCGCGGGGCAGCGGCGCGAAGGAGGTGGTTGCGGTGGATACCAGCCGACCATGCAGTACCGGCAGCTCTACCCGGCCCGGACGCCTTCCCCGTACCCCTCGACGCGCGGGCTGAAACAGCGGGCCTGAGAAGCCTCGGCAGTTGCCGGGCCTCCTCCCCAGCACCGCGGACCCCAGCCTCCCCGTGCCGACGCGCGCGGCGGAACTCCGGTCCGGCCGGGAGAGCACCCCACCGACGTCCGGCCGTTCCGTTCCCCCGTGCCCCGGCAAGGCACCCAGGGGCGGCCGCAGGCGCCGGAGTCCATCGGTGTTCCTCCGTCGTCGCACCGCGGCCGCCGCTCGTCGCGCCGTCGTGCGGCGGTTCCTGCCCAAGGAGCCTGCCATGTCGATGATCAACAGCCTGCGTGCGGCCGTCCGCACCAACCGCCGCCGGTCCGCCGCGGCCCTGTTCGACTCCATCCACCCGGGCCAGAGTCCGTCGGCGGTGGTGGACTGCGCGGTCTACCAGCACGGGAAGCGGCACGGCGAGACGTGCAGCCCGCGCGAGGCGGCCCGGCTGGTCAAGGCCTCGAAGCAACTGCCGGACGGCGAAGGATCGTTCAGCTGGATCGGGCTGCACGAGCCGACCGAGGCGGAGTTCGAGGGCATCGCGCAGCGGTTCGGACTGCACCCGCTGGCGGTCGAGGACGCGGTGCACGCGCACCAGCGGCCGAAGGTCGAGCGGTACGACGACGTGCTGTTCGCCGTCTTCAAGACGATCCGGTACCTCGAGCACGACCAGCTCACCCCGACCAGCGAGGTGGTCGAGACCGGCGAGCTGATGGTGTTCGCCGGGCGGGACTTCGTCATCACCGTGCGGCACGGCGGGCACAGTTCGCTGAACGAGCTGCGGCACCGGCTGGAGGCCGACGCGGACGGCTCCGGGCTGCTCGCCAAGGGCCCCTCGGCGGTGCTGCACGCGATCGCCGACCACGTGGTGGACAACTACCTGCTGGTCGCGGACCAGTTGCAGACCGACGTGGACGAGATCGAGTTCGAGGTCTTCTCCAACCGGGGCGGCCGGGGCGCGGACGTCGGGCGGGTGTACCAGCTCAAGCGCGAGGTGCTGGAGTTCAAGCGCGCGGTGGCGCCGCTGCTGCGGCCGATGCAGCAGCTGTCGGAGCCGCTGCAGCGGCTGGTCGACCCGGAGATCCAGAAGTACTTCCGGGACGTCGCCGACCACCTGGCCCGGGTCACCGAGCAGGTGCACGGCTTCGACGAGCTGCTCAACTCGCTGCTCCAGGCCAACCTGGCACAGGTGTCGGTGGCCCAGAACGAGGACATGCGCAAGATCACCGCCTGGGCGGCGATCTTCGCCGTGCCGACCATGATCACCGGCGTGTACGGGATGAACTTCGAGTACATGCCGGAGCTGCAGTACAAGTACGGCTACCCGGTGGTGCTCGGCAGCGTGGTGCTGATCTGCCTCGGCATGTACCGGGGCTTTCGCCGCAACGGCTGGCTGTAGCGGGCGTCCGGGTTGTCCGGGGTGTCCGAGGTGTCCGGCTACCGCCGGTCGGCGCGGGCGACCAGGACCAGGCCGGCCAGGATCAGCACCACCGCCGGACAGGCGGCGACCGGGGGCCACTGGCCCAGCCAGAGCGCCGCGATCAGCGCGGCACCCGGGGTCTCCAGCAGGATCGCGGTCGAGGTGACCGAGGGCCCGAGAGTGCGCAGAACCCGGTTGCTGAGCGAGTGGCCGAGCAGCTGGGCGGTGACCATCAGCAGCACGATCTGCCACCAGGCCCCGGCGGACCAGCCGGACAGCGGCGTCCCGGCCACCAGGCAGACCGCCAGCAGCACGACCGCCGTGGTGGCGTAGCAGACGAGCGTGTACGCGGTGGTGCTGACGGTGCGCCGGACCTCGGCGCCGAGCAGCATGTACCCGGCGGCGGCGAGCCCGGCGCCGAGCGCGAGGGCGTCGCCGGCCAGGGCGCGCGGCGAGAGCGAGAGGTCGACCCCGGTGAGCACCAGGACCCCGGCGAAGGCGACACCCGTGCCGAGCCACACCATCCGGGGCGCCCGCACCCCGAGCAGCCGCATCAGCACGATGGTCCACAGCGGGGTGGTGGTGACCAGGGCGGTCGCCGAGGCCACCGAGGTCATCCGCAGGCTGGGCATCCAGAGCGCGAAGTGGACGGCGAGCAGGGCTCCGGCCGCCATGGCGAGCAGCAGCGCGCGGCGCGAGACGGCGCGCAGTTCGGCCCGGTGGCGCAGCAGCGCGTAGGGGCCGAGCACACCGATCGACATGAGGTTGCGCCAGAAGGCGATGGCCAGGGCGGGTGCGGCGGTGGCGCTGATCAGCGGGGCGGAGAGCGAGATGCCGGCGACGGAGACGGCGAGCAGCAGCAGGTCCGCCCTGGGGAGCGGGCGCGCGGGGCCGGCGGGCGCGGCGGCGGGTGCGGGGGCGGGGACCGCGGTGGCGGCGGTCTCGGGCCGGGCGGCGGGCACGGCGCTCCTCGGGTCGGCGGGTCCGGGCTGGACCGGGCTGGGCCGGGGCCGGACTGGGCGGCTCCTACGGTAAGGCCCGTGCGCCGTCCACGGAACTGTCGCCCGAACCGTGGACCGTCACCCGGGCGGCGCAGGCCGTACGCTGTGCGCCATGGACCGTACGCCCGCCGCAGCCGCGACCGCCGACGACTTCCTCGACCGGGCCCTGTTGGAGGAGGCCGCGAAGAAGTCCGGGCTGCTCTGGGTCCGGGCGGACGGCCAGGAGCACGCGCGGGCGCTCTGGCACGCCTGGCACGACGGCGCCGTGGTGGTGGTCGGCGACGGCGCCGAGCAGCCGCTGCACGGGCTGGCCGGCGGGTCGGGCGCGACGGTGACCGTCCGCAGCAAGGACAAGGGCGGCCGGCTGACCGGCTGGCCGGCCCGGGTGGTCGAGCTGGCGCCGGGCGGCGAGGCCTGGCTGGGCGCCGTCGAGGAGCTGAAGGGCAAGCGGCTGAACGCGCCCGACACCGACACCATCGCCGACCGCTGGGCCCGCGAGTGCCGGGTGCTGCGACTGGAGCCGGCCGGCACGGCGGGCGCCGAACTCGCCGAGCGGCCCGGCGCGATGCCGGAGGACTCGCACGTCGCGGCCCCGATGCCCACCCCGGCCACCACCCGCCGCCCGATCCCGGCCGGTCTGCCGAAGCTGCTGCTCAAGCGTCGCAAGGGCTGACACCCCGCCACACCGCCCCGGCCCCCCGTCCCGCCCCCTCCCCTCCCTTTCCCCCTGCCCCCCGCCGCCCGATTCGCCCGGCTTTCGCCGAGCCCGGTCGGAGATGCCCGAGTAGCCTGGGCCGCGGGGCGTGCCCGCGCACCCGACCAGGCGTCGAGCGAGGCGAGGGAGTCCAGAAGTCCATGGCAGGGCCAGGCAACCGGGTCTTCATCTCGCACCTGTCCGGCATCGCCGTCTTCGACCCGAACGGCGACCAGGTCGGCCGGGTCCGGGACGTCGTGGTGACCCTGCGGGTCGGCGGCCGCCCGCCCCGGGTGCTCGGCCTGGTGGTGGAGGTGGTCGGCCGGCGCCGGATCTTCCTGCCGATGACCAGGGTGACCAGTCTGGAGTCCGGCCAGGTGATCACCACCGGGGTGATCAACATGCGCCGCTTCGAGCAGCGCCCCGCCGAGACGCTCGTCCTCGCCGAACTCCTGGACCGCACCGTCACCTGGGCCAAGACCGGCCAGGACGTCACCGTCCTGGACGTCGCGATGACCCAGACCCGGCTGCGCGAGTGGGAGATCGGCAAGGTCTTCGTCCAGGTCGGCCGGGTCGGCCGGCTGCGCAAGGCGCGCGGCGAGACGCTCACCCTGGACTGGCAGGACGTCACCGGCTTCACGCTGCCCGAGGAGAACCAGGGCGCCGCCAACCTGCTCGCCACCTTCGACCAGCTGCGCGCCGCCGACCTCGCCAGCGTCATGCACCACCTGTCCGCCAAGCGCCGCGCCGAGGTCGCCGCCGCGCTCGACGACGAACGGCTCGCCGACGTCCTGGAGGAGCTGCCCGAGGACGACCAGGTCGAGATCATCGGCAAGCTGAAGGACGAACGGGCCGCCGACGTCCTGGAGGCGATGGACCCGGACGACGCCGCCGACCTGCTCTCCGAGCTGCCCGACGACGAGGCCGAGCGGCTGCTCCAGCTGATGGAGCCGGACGAGGCCGAGCCGGTGCGCCGGCTGCTGACCTACGAGGAGAACACCGCCGGCGGTCTGATGACCACCGAGCCGATCGTGCTGGAGCCGGACGCCTCCGTGGCCGAGGCGCTGGCCCGGGTGCGGGTCTCCGACCACAAGCCGGCGCTGGCCGCGCAGGTCTTCGTCTGCCGCCCGCCGAACGAGACCCCGACCGGCAAGTACCTGGGCACCGTGCACTTCCAGCGGCTGCTGCGCGAGCCCCCGTACACGCTGGTCGGCTCGCTGGTCGACGACGACCTCGACCCGCTGCCGCCGGACACCCCGCTCTCGCTGATCACCAGCTACCTGGCGACGTACAACATGGTCGCCGCACCGGTCGTCGACGACGCGGACCACCTGGTCGGCGCGGTCACCGTGGACGACGTGCTCGACCACCTGCTGCCGGAGGACTGGCGGGAGGCCGCGCTGCACGGCGGCCACGACGGCGCCGACGGCCGCGACGGGACCGACAGCCCCGACGAGAGAGAGGTGACCGGTGGACGCTGACCGCAAGGGCCGGCGGGACGAGTCCCCGCGCCAGCGGCTCCAGGGCGAACTGCGCCAACTGCGCCAGCTGCGCGAGCTGCGCGCCCGCGAGGGCGGCGCCCGGGACCGCCGCAGCGAGCCCGCCGCCGGCGGCCCGTCCCCCCGCACCCGGCTCGACCAGCCGCGCACCGCCCGCCCCGGGCTGATCACCCTGCCGTCCTACGACCCGGAGGCCTTCGGCAAGCTCTCCGAGCGGATCGCCCGCTTCCTGGGCACCGGCCGGTTCATCGTCTGGATGACGGTGGTGATCATCCTCTGGGTCGCCTGGAACACCCTGCTGCCCGACACCGCCCGGTTCGACGACTACCCCTTCATCTTCCTGACCCTGGTGCTCTCGCTCCAGGCCTCCTACGCGGCGCCGCTGATCCTGCTGGCGCAGAACCGGCAGGACAACCGGGACCGGGTCAACATGGAGCAGGACCGGGCCCGCAGCGACCGCAACATCGCCGACACCGAGTACCTCACCCGCGAGGTCGCGGCGCTGCGCCAGGGCCTCGGCGAGGTCGCCACCCGCGACTTCGTCCGCTCCGAACTCCAGTCGCTGCTGAGGGAGATCGACGAGCGCCGGGAGGCCCCCGAGGTGCTGTGACCTGCGGCACCGTACCGACCGGTTATGCACCCCGCGCGGCGCCGTACCATCAAGGCATGGCCAACGAGACAGAGGTCGCGGCCGGCGCCACGGAGCAGTCCGTGCGCCAGGCGCTGGCGACCGTCAACGACCCGGAGATCAACCGCCCGATCACCGAGATCGGCATGGTGAAATCGGTCGAGATCGGCGAGGGCGGCGCCGTGCGGGTCGCGGTCTACCTGACCGTCTCGGGCTGCCCGATGCGCGACACCATCGTCACCCGGGTCCGCGAGGCCGTCGGCCGCGTCCCCGGCGTGACCGGCGTCGAGGTCGAGCTGGACGTGATGAGCGACGAGCAGCGCAAGGAGCTCTCCCAGCTGCTGCGCGGCGGCGCCCCCGAGCGGGAGATCCCGTTCGCCAAGCCCGGCACGCTGACCCGCGTCTACGCGGTCGCCTCCGGCAAGGGCGGCGTCGGCAAGTCCTCGGTGACCGTCAACCTGGCCGCGGCGATGGCCGCGGACGGCCTGAAGGTCGCCGTGGTGGACGCCGACATCTACGGCCACAGCGTGCCGCGCATGCTGGGCGTCGAGGGCCGGCCCACCCAGGTCCAGGACATGATCATGCCGCCGCAGGCGAACGGCGTGAAGGTCATCTCGATCGGCATGTTCACCCCGGGCAACACCCCGGTGGTCTGGCGCGGCCCGATGCTGCACCGCGCCCTGCAGCAGTTCCTGGCCGACGTGTACTGGGGCGACCTGGACGTCCTGCTGCTGGACCTGCCGCCCGGCACCGGCGACATCGCCATCTCGGTGGCCCAGCTGGTCCCCAACGCGGAGATCCTCATCGTCACCACCCCGCAGATGGCCGCCGCCGAGGTCGCCGAGCGGGCCGGCACCATCGCGGTGCAGACCCACCAGAAGATCGTCGGCGTGATCGAGAACATGTCCGGCATGCCGTGCCCGCACTGCGACGAGATGATCGACGTCTTCGGCACCGGCGGCGGCCAGACCGTCGCCGACGCGCTCACCCGCACCGTCGGCGCCACCGTCCCGGTCCTCGGCTCCATCCCGATCGACGTCCGCCTGCGCGAGGGCGGCGACGACGGCCGCCCGGTCGTCCTGGCCGCCCCCGACTCCCCCGCCGGCGCCGCCCTGCTCGCCGTGGCCGGCAAGCTCGGCGGCCGCCGGCGCGGCCTGTCCGGCCTGTCCCTCGGGCTCACCCCGAAGAACAAGTTCTGACGCGCTGTCGACAGAAGCCCGCAGGGGCCCGCCGGATGATCCGGCGGGCCCCTGCGGGTGTCCGGGCCCCTGCGGGCCTCCGGTTGTCCTGCTACGGGCGGGTGTAGGCGACCAGGTCGGGGACGGCGGCGAAGCCGGCGCCGTAGGCGCTGACGCCGCGGCCGTAGGCGCCGAGCAGGACGCCGGGGGCCTCGCCCGCGAGCACCCAGCCGTACTCGGACTCGCGGTAGCGGAACGGCTGCGGCAGCCCGTTCACCGGGAGGCTGAGGGTGGACCAGCCGGGGCCCTCCAGGTCGTCGGCGAGGTCCCAGGCGAGCGTGGACTGCTGGTCCAGCCAGTCCTGGCGCCGCGCGCGGTCCAGCTGGCCCGGCCAGGTGGCGGCGAGCAGGCCGGAACCCGCCAGCCAGGCGGCGGAGGAGGCGGACGTCGCCTCCAGCGTGCCGGTGTTGTCGGCGCTGCGCCGGCTCTCCCGCCGGGCGACCGTGACGACGACGGCGAACTTCCGCACGTCGCGCGGCTCGTACTGGCGGGCCGGCTCCTCGCCGTGGCCGAGGCTGCCGTAGTCGACGGTGCCGTGGGTGCCGGCCCGCGGGCCGCCGAAGCCGCTCGGCAGCAGGAACCGGCGGCCGCTCCAGCCCTCGTCCAGGCCGTACCACGGGAAGTCCGCGGACAGGTACGGCACCAGCGGGTCCGCCGGGCCGGCCTGTCCGCCGACCACGGGTCCGCCGGCCGTGGCCGTCCCGACCGCCTGACTCGTCGCGTCCATCCCCGGGGCCTCCTCAAACGATGTTTGCCTGCCGTGGCGCGCTCCCATCGTGGCGCACCGCGGCGTCCCCGCCGACCGCCTTCGGCCCGGACGGGACCGGAAAGTGACCGATGGCACAGCGGGAACAATCAGCACAATAGCGGCGCATACACCACCGCCCCGCTCAACCGTGGGGTCGGCGGGGCGGTCAGCTTCGGGATTCAGGTCGCGTCGGGGTCGAACGGGGGGCGCTCACCGGGGGCGAGCGGGGCGCCGGCGGTCGCGGGGGCCGGGGCGGCGGCGGACTTGTCGAAGGAGACGCTGCCCGCGCGGCCGGTGCCGTTCACCGGGGCGGCCGGCTTGTCGTCCAGCACCGAGCGGATGTCGAGGGTGTCCCGCATCTCCTTGAGGCCCAGCGGGTCCTCCTCGCCGCCCATCAGCTGCTTGCGCACGAAGGTCTTCGGGTTGAGGTCCTCGAACTCGAAGTCCTTGAACTCCGGACCCAGCTCACTGCGGATGTCCTCCTTCGCGGTGTCCGCGAAGGACCGGATCTTCCGGATGAAGCCCATGGTGTCCTGGATCAGCTTCGGCAGCTTGTCCGGACCGAAGATCACGATGGCCATGATGGCCAGGGTCAGGACCTCCATCGTGCCCACGTCGCTGAACACCAAAGCTCCCTAAGCTCGCGATCGGATCGGATCGGACAGACGCCCCTCACAGCGTAATGGCCATCGGCGGGTCCATGACCCCCGGTGTGATGAAGCCGTGGTGAAGAGCCGCCGATGATCCGGTCCGCGAGGGGCCGGTGGGGCCTATCTGTTCTCGTGGTGCAGACCGGCGACACCGGAGCTCGGCGAGCGCTCCGGCAGCTCGTGCGGCGGCGTCGCGCCCCGGGTGACCGCCACCGGGCGCAGCGACAGGTCCACCGCCGGCACCTGGGCGTTCATCGGGGCCATCCCGCCCCGGCCGCCGCCGGGCGGGCTGACCGTGGTGCCGTGCTGGTCGTCGCCCGGGCCGGCGATGTTGCCGACGCCGCCGAGCGTCACCGCGGCGACCGAGAAGGCGCCGGCCGCGGCGAAGACGAAGCGCCGCCCGCGCGCCGGGGCCTGCCGGACCACCGGGGCGGCCGCGGCCGCCGCCAGCGGCTGGACCGGGGCGTCGGGGCGCGGCGAGCGCCGTCCGATCAGCGGGCGCAGCACCGAGCCGCGGCCGAACGCCCGGGGGTCGACGCCCGGCACCGGTGCGTCGGCGCCGAGCGCGCCCGCGCCGAAGGAGGCTCCGGCACCGCGGCCGAACGAGCCGCCGTCCAGCCGGCTGCCGCCGAGCGTGCCGGCGGCGGCGACACCGCCGCCGGGCAGGTCGTCGTCGTCCCGGCGCGGGCGGTCGGCGCGCGGCTGCCGCTCGTCCTCCGGGAGCGCGCCGACGGCCATCAGCCGGGCCATCAGCGAGGAGGAGGGATCGGGCGTGCCGGTGCGGGTCAGCAGGTGCTTGACGGCGCGGCCCTCGTCGGCCTCGGCGAGGCACTGCGGACAGGTCGCCAGATGGGCCTGGACGCGCTCGCGCGAGTCGTGGCCGAGTTCGCCGTCCACGAAGGCGGACAGCCGCTCCCCGAGGTGGTGCTCCTCGGCGGCGGGCTCGACGGCCCGCACGGCGACGGCGCGCAGCGCCGGCTCGGCCTGGGGCGCGGGGTGCGGCGCGTCGGCCGCCACGGGGCCGTCCTGGCCCCGGCGGCCCAGTGCGGGCCAGCCGCCACGGCGGGTGGCGGTGCGGCCGGGCGTCTCCGGGTGGCCCGGCCCCGATCGGCCGGTTCCGCTCACGATCGCCTCCGTCCGCGCCCGCCCGGCGCGACCGCGGCCCCGCCGGCGGCGGCGCCGACCGGCACCGGCTGCTCCTCGCCGCCGCCGCGGCGCTCACGGCCGGGGGCCGAGCCGGGGGCGCGGTGCTTGAGCGCGGCCCGCAGGTGCGAGCGGCCGCGGTGGATGCGGCTGCGGACGGTGCCGAGCTTGACGCCGAGCGTCGCCGCGATCTCCTCGTAGGAGAGGCCCTCGATGTCGCAGAGGACGACGGCGGCACGGAACTCGGGCGCCAGGGTGTCCAGCGCGTGCTGGACGTCGGCGTCGAAGTGGGTGTCGCTGAAGTGCTGGGCCGGGCTGGGCTCGCGGGAGGCGAGCCGCTCGGCCGCGTCCTCGCCGAGCGCGTCGAAGCGGATGCGCTGGCGGCGGCGGACCATGTCCAGGAACAGGTTGGTGGTGATCCGGTGCAGCCAGCCCTCGAACGTGCCGGGGGTGTACGTGGACAACGAGCGGAACACCCGGACGAAGACCTCCTGGGTGAGGTCCTCGGCGTCGTGCTGGTTGCCCGTCAGGCGGTAGGCCAGACGGTAGACGCGGGCACTGTGGGCCTCGACGATCTCCTCCCAGCTGGGGGGAGTCCAGGTCTGCGCGTCGGGGCCCTCGGCGAAGGTCGCGAGGGCGGGGGCCTCGGCAGTGCCGGCGGCGGGCGCCTCGGGCGCGGGGGCCGGCTGGTCCAGGGTGGAGTGCGCAGGCTGGTTCATCACGGGCTTCGGCGTACGGGTCGACGCGGTGCCGCGGAAGTGCCGCCGCACAGGGACGTCGCCCTCGGCCACACCTCCTCGGTCGGCTCTTCTGCCCAGCAGGGCCACCACCATATCCACCTCGCCCGTCAAGCCCGGATAAGAAGCGTCCGGGACCGGCCGACCCGAATGACGGGCCCGGAGGGTGTCCGGGACGTCCCGTTCTCGCGGTCCCTGCTCCACCAACGGCCCGCCGCCGTACGCGGTTCCCGTCCGGCCAGTAATCTGTGGCAGGAAATATCGACATCCGCTCGGCGCCGGGCCGTCACCCGGGGCTCCGAAAGAGGCAGCCATCAGCGACTTCGGGCCCGCGCGCGCGGCCCTCGCCGACACCTTCGTCGGCGAGGACGCGGTGCTGACCTACGCCCGGGCACAGTCCGCGCGGACCGGGATCCGGGCGATCGGGCCGAGCGGCGGCGCCTGCCTGCGGCTGCTGGCCGCCGCGCTGGACGCCAAGGCGGTGGCCGAGATCGGCACCGGCACGGGCGTCTCCGGGGTGTACCTGCTGCGCGGGATGCGGCCGGACGGGGTGCTCACCACCGTCGACTCCGAGCCGGTACGCCAGCAGTTGGCGAAGGAGGCCTACCAGGCGGCCGGGTTCGCGGCCAACCGGTCGCGGTTCATACCGGGCCGGGCCCTGGAGGTGCTGCCGCGGCTCGCGGACGGCCAGTACGACCTGGTGTTCTGCGACGGCGACCCGGCGGAGTCCCGGGAGTACCTGTCCGAGTCGATGCGGCTGCTGCGGCCGGGCGGGATGGTCTGTTTCGAAGGCGTGTTCCAGGAGGGCCGGCTGGCCGAGCCGGAGCTGCGGGACCCGCAGACGCAGTCGGTGCGGGACCTGGTCCAGGCCGTCCGGGAGAGCGAGGCGCTGCTGCCCGCGCTGCTGCCGGTCTCGGACGGGCTGCTCTGCGCCGTGAAGCGCTAGCGGGCGGCCCCGCCCGGAAATGTACGGGGCCCGGGCCGACGCGATGGTCGTACCCGGGCCCGGCAGCACATCTCCAGGAGATGGCGAGCACCTGCTGCGGTCAGCCGCAGGCCTTCTTCAGGGCCTCGCCGAGGGCGTCGGCCTCGTCAGGCGTGAGCTCCACCACAAGGCGTCCGCCGCCTTCGAGCGGAACGCGCATGATGATGCCCCGCCCCTCTTTGGTGACTTCGAGCGGGCCGTCACCCGTCCGCGGCTTCATGGCCGCCATGCTCGTTCCCCTTCCTGCAACCGCTCAGCTACGCACCGGCAGTCCGTCCACCGCCGGTATCGAACGCATTGATCGGAAGCCATTATCCCGCATGCCACGGCCTGATGACCAACATCACTCTCGGTGCAACCTCGTCCGGATCACCGCAATCCCGCACATTTTCCGGCATAAGCCCCGGCCCGGCGGCGGTCCGGACACCGCCGAAAGGTGCGATACCTCACACTCCCCAGGCGACCCGGGACTCCGGCATCCTGGCAGCGACGATCAGAGCCGATCACGAGCAGGGAGCCCTCGCCCATGTCCGATTCCGTGCTGTACGAGCTGGACGGCGGCCTGGCCGCCATCACCGTCAACCGCCCCGAGGCGATGAACGCGCTGGACGTGGCGACCAAGGTGGCGCTGCGCGACACCGTGACCGCCGCCGCCGAGGACCCGGCGGTGCGGGCGGTGCTGCTGACCGGCGCGGGCGACCGGGCGTTCTGCGTCGGACAGGACCTCAAGGAGCACCTGGGCCTGCTGAAGCGGGCCGAGGAGACCGGCGAGGGCGCGCTGAAGACCGTCGCCGAGCACTACAACCCGCTGCTGCGGGCGCTGGCCGGGATGCGCAAGCCGACGGTGGCGGCGGTCGGCGGGGTGGCGGCCGGGGCGGGTGCCTCGCTGGCCTTCGCCTGCGACTTCCGGATCCTCGCGGACACCGCCGGCTTCAACACCGCGTTCGCCGGGATCGCGCTGACCGCCGACTCCGGGGCGTCCTGGACGCTGCCGCGGCTGGTCGGGCACGCCAGGGCGACCGAGCTGCTGATGCTGCCGCGCACCGTGAAGGCGGCCGAGGCGATGGAGCTGGGCCTGGCCACCAAGGTCGTGCCGGCCGCCGAACTGGCCGCCACCGCCCGGGTGTTCGCCAAGGAGCTGGCCGAGGGCCCGACGGTGGCCTACGGCGCGATCAAGGAGTCGCTGGCCTACGGTGCGTCGCACTCGCTGAGCGAACTGCTCGACAAGGAGGACGAGCTGCAGACGATGGCCGGCGAGAGCGAGGACCACCGGATCGCGGTCCGCGCCTTCATCGCCAAGGAGAAGCCGAGGTACCTGGGGCGGTAGGACTACCCGCCCCGCCCCGAGCCGAAGGGGCGCACCGGTGCCGAAAGGGAGAAGCGAGGACGCCGTGACGAAGTCGCGGTGTTGGAGCGACGACCGTCGGCGCCGGGTCAGAGCGCCCCGGAGGCGAGCGGGCGAGCCCCCGCCCCGAGCCGAAGGGGCGCGCCGGTGCCGAAAGGGAGAAGCGAGGGAGCGACGCAGGAGCGAGGGAGCGCCGACCGTCGGCGCCGGGTCAGAGCGCCCCGGAGGCGAGCGGGCGAGTAGCAGCCCGCACGTGGCAGTCGGCGAGATGGTCGTCGACCAGTCCGCAGGCCTGCATCAGCGCGTACGCGGTGGTCGGGCCGACGAACCGGAAGCCGGCCTTCTTCAGGGCCTTGGCCAGCGCCGTCGACTCGGGCGTGACGGCCGGCACCTCGCCCAGTGTGAGGGGCGCCGGCCGGTCCGGGTTACCGGCGAACTGCCAGATCAGCGCGTCCAGTCCGCCGTCGAGGTCGCGGGCGACCCGGGCGTTGGCGATCGCCGCCTCGATCTTGGCCCGGTTGCGGATGATGCCGGTGTCGGCGAGCAGCCGCTCGACGTCGGCCTCGCCGAACTCCGCCACCTCGGCGATCCCGAAGCCGGCGAAGGCCGCCCGGAAGCCCTCGCGGCGGCGCAGGATGGTGATCCAGGACAGGCCCGACTGGAAGGCCTCCAGGCAGACCCGTTCGAACAGCGCGTCGTCGCCGTGCACCGGGCGGCCCCACTCGGTGTCGTGGTAGACCCGGTAGTCGTCCGTCGAGTCGCCCCAGCCGCAGCGGCGCAGCCCGTCCGCGCCGAGGACGGCGCCGCCGGGCTCGGTGCTCATGCGCGCTCCTCGGGCTCGGCGTCCTCGGGACCCGGTGCCACGGAGATCTTGGTGAGCGCGACGGCGGGCTCGACGACCCGGGCGAACTCCTCCAGGCCGGGCAGCGGCTCGGCCCCGGGCTGCGGGCCCTCGCCGGCCTCGACGGCGCCGCGCACCACCGCCAGCACCTCCAGCTCGGCGATCCGGGCGTCGCGGTGCGCGAGTTCGGCGCCCAGCCGGTCGAGCACGTTGTCCACCTCGTCCATCCGGTAGCCGCGCACGGCCATCGGCAGGCGCAGCGCCTCGACGTCGCCCCGGTCCAGCGGGCGGTCCTCCGGCAGCCGGGCGGAGATACGGTCCTGCACGGCCTCCGGCAGCGAACCGCCGCCGCCGAGCGCCACCAGCGCGGCACCGCCGACCACCACGGCCATCGCCGCCACGATCACCCAGAACACGAGCGGTCCTCCCGATTTTCCGGCCGGCCCCGACTGGAGTGGGATCATGGTCCCGATGGGCCGGGGGCCATCATCGCACCCGCAGCAGCTGTGGAGGAGACATCGGTGGCACTGCGCCTGGGACCACGGGAATTCGGCGACGACGAGCTGGTGATCATGGCGATCGTCAACCGGACGCCCGACTCGTTCTTCGACAAGGGCGCGACCTTCGCCGACGAGGCCGCGTTCGCCGCGGCCGACCGTGCGATGGCCGAGGGCGCCGCGATCCTGGACATCGGCGGGGTGAAGGCCGGGCCGGGCGACGAGGTGACCGTCGAGGAGGAGTTGCGGCGCACCGTGCCGTTCGTGGCGGAGCTGCGCAAGCGCCACCCGGAGGCCGTGATCAGCGTCGACACCTGGCGGCACGAGGTCGGCGAGGCGGTCTGCGAGGTGGGCGCCGACCTGCTGAACGACGCCTGGGGCGGAGTGGACCCGCGGCTGGCCGAGGTGGCCGCCCGGTACGACGCCGGGCTGGTCTGCACCCACGCGGGCGGCGCCGAGCCGCGCACCCGGCCGCACCGGACCGGCTACGACGACGTGATGGCGGACATCCTGCGGGTGACCGTCGGGCTGGCCGAGCGGGCGGTGGAGCTGGGCGTGCGGCGGGACGCGGTGATCATCGACCCGGGGCACGACTTCGGGAAGAACACCCGGCACTCGCTGGAGGCGACCCGGCGGCTGCCGGAGATGACCGCGACCGGGTTCCCGGTGCTGGTGTCGCTGTCCAACAAGGACTTCGTCGGCGAGACGCTCGACAAGCCGGTCGACGAGCGGCTGCTCGGCACGCTGGCGACCACGGCGGTCTCCGCCTGGCTGGGCGCCCGGGTGTACCGGGTGCACCAGGTGGCGGAGACCCGGCAGGTGCTGGACATGGTCGCCTCGATCCGCGGCACCCGCCCCCCGGCGGTCGCCCGCCGGGGGTTGGCGTGAGCCTGCGGCCCTAGGGCGTGTCTGACACGCCCTAGATCTCGGTCGCCGGGCGGCGGGCCTCGGCGAGGATCTTCATGACCTCGTCGATCTCGTCGGTGACGTGGAACAGCTCCAGGTCGTGCGGGGCCGCCTTGCCCTGCGCGACCAGGGTGTTCCGCAGCCAGTCGACCAGCCCGCCCCAGTACGCGCTGCCGAAGAGGATCACCGGGAAGCGGGTGACCTTCTTCGTCTGCACCAGGGTGAGCGCCTCGAACAGCTCGTCCAGCGTGCCGAGCCCGCCGGGCAGGACGACGAAGCCCTGCGCGTACTTCACGAACATCGTCTTGCGGACGAAGAAGTAGCGGAAGTTCAGCCCGAGGTCGACGAACTCGTTGAGCCCCTGCTCGAAGGGCAGCTCGATGCCGAGCCCGACGCTGAGCCCGCCGGCGTCCGAGGCGCCGCGGTTGGCCGCCTCCATCGCGCCCGGACCGCCGCCGGTGATCACCGCGTAGCCGGCCTCGGCCAGCGCCCGGCCGATCGCCACGCCCGCCGCGTACTCGGGCGAGTCGACCGGGGTCCGGGCGGAGCCGAAGACGCTGACCGCGGGCGGGAGTTCGGCGAGCGCGCCGAAGCCCTCGACGAACTCGGAGGTGATCCGCAGCACCCGCCACGGATCGGTGTGCAGCCAGTCGGTGGGACCGGTGGTGTCCAGCAGGCGCTGGTCCGTGGTGCTCTCGCCGACCTGGTCCCGGCGCACCAGCACCGGGCCCTTCTGCTTCTCGGGCCACGCCTTCTTCGGGCGCGGCTCGCCCACCTGCTCGGGGCCGTGCCCGTAGTGCTTCTCGTCTCCAGTGCCTGTCATGACGAAACCCTACGCCCGCCCCTCCCCTTTTTCAGGCAACGGTGGAAGGTCGGTTGGGCAACCGGAAGATGGCCTCCGGTCGAGGGCCGGCGGGGCGGCTCAGGCGGTCAGCCAGGCGCGCAGCCGCTCCTCGGTCACGGCGATGGCGCTCAGTGAGCAGTGCTCGTCCCGCTTGTGCGCCATGTTCGGGTCGCCGGGTCCGTAGTTGACCGCCGGGACGCCGAGCGCGCTGAACCGGGCCACGTCCGTCCAGCCGAACTTGGCGCGGGCGGTGCCGCCGGTCGCGGCGAGGAACGCCTGCGCGGCGGGCTGGTTCAGACCGGGCAGCGCCCCCGGGGCGAAGTCGGTGACGGTGACCTCGAAGCCGTCGAAGACCTCGCGCACGTGCTTCTCGGCGTCGGCCTCGTCGCGGTCCGGCGCGAAGCGGAAGTTGACCGTCACCACGCACTCGTCGGGGATGACGTTGCCGGCCACGCCGCCGTCGATGCGCACCGCGTTGAGGCCCTCGTGGTACTCCAGCCCGTCGATCTCGACCAGCCGCGCCCGGTACTCGGAGAGCCGGCGCAGCACCTCGCCGGCCTTGTGGATGGCGTTGTCGCCGAGCCAGCTGCGGGCCGAGTGGGCGCGGACGCCGCCGAGCCGGACCTGCGCGCGCAGGGTGCCCTGGCAACCGCCCTCGACGACCGCCCCGCTGGGCTCCATGAGCACCGCGAAGTCGGCGGCCAGCCAGTCGGGGTGGGCCTGGGCGAGGTGGCCGAGGCCGTTGCGGTGGGCCTCCACCTCCTCGCAGTCGTAGAAGACGAAGGTGAGGTCCCGGTTGGCCTCGGGCAGGGTGGCGGCGAGCCGGAGCTGGACGGCGACGCCGGACTTCATGTCCGAGGTGCCGCAGCCGTGGAGCAGGTCGCCCTCGACCCAGGAGGGCACGTTGTCGGCGATCGGCACGGTGTCGATGTGGCCGGCCAGCACGACCCGCTCGGCGCGGCCGAGGTTCGTGCGGGCGACCACGTTGTTGCCGTACCGGTCGACGGTCAGGTGCGGGTGGGCCCGCAGGGCGGCCTCGATGGCGTCGGCGAGCGCCTGCTCGTCGCCGCTGACGGAGGGGAAGTCGACCAGCTGGGCGGTCAGCGCGCCGCCGTCGAGGGTGAGGTCCAGGGGCGTCTTCGGGCTGCTCATGGTTGCCCAGCCTAGTCCCGCCGGAGGCAGGGGATGTGGCACGGCTGTGACAGTGCAAACAGCAACCGGGCTTCCCCGCACATCCGTCCGAGTGGGTACGGTGTCGGTTCGGAGTGCTCGGCGGAGAGGGGCGGCGGTGGCGAGGCGAGAGGGCGGCGGCGGTGACGGGGACGCGGCGCCACGGCGGCGCCGCAGGCCGCTGCGGGTGGTGCTGATCGGCCTGCTGGTGCTGGCCGTGGCCGCGGTGACGCTGTTCTGGCTGCGCGACCAGAAGCTGCTGACCCCCGAGGGCTGCTCGGTGAAGACGCCGGCCGGCGAGGGCAGCCTGGAGGTCCCGCAGGCGGCCAACGCGGCGACCATCGCCGCCGTCGCGCACGCCCGCGGCCTGCCGGACCGGGCGGTGACGATCTCGCTGGCCACCGCGATGCAGGAGTCCAAGATCCGCAACCTGTCCGGCGGCGACCGGGACTCGGTGGGCCTCTTCCAGCAGCGGCCCTCGCAGGGCTGGGGCACCGTGCAGCAGATCATGGACCCGGTCTACGCGACCAACAAGTTCCTGGACGGTCTGGTCAAGGTGCCCGGCTACACCCGGCTGCCGCTGACCGACGCGGCCCAGCAGGTGCAGAAGAGCGGCTACCCGCAGGCCTACGCCAAGCACGAGACCAAGGCCACCCTGCTGGCCTCCGCGCTGACCGGCCGCGAGGCGGCCTCGCTGACCTGCGTGGTGCACGACTTCGCCGAGCCGGACACCGACGAGCAGAGCACCCCGTCGGCCGCCCCGGCCGGGGCGGCGCCCACCACCGGCGCCGCGGCGCCGGCCGGCCCGGACCGGGCCCAGGTGCTGAGCGACCGGGTGCGCCGGGAGTTCGGCCGGACGGTCACCCCGGCCACCGGCTACACGTCCACGATCAAGGGCGCGGAGAACGCCGTCTCGCTGACCCCGGACCCGACCGCGTCCACCGACTCCGGCCCGGACGCCGAGCGGCAGAACGGCTGGGCGGTGGCGCACTGGGCGGTGACGCAGGCTCAGCGGCTGGGCATCGAGACCGTCGCGTACGACGGGAAGATCTGGCGGAAGGCCAAGTCCGAGGACGGTTGGAAGCCGCAGCCGACCGGGACGTCGACCAAGCTGGTGCTGGTCTCGCTGACCGCCCCGGCGAAGGGCTGAGACCGGCGGCCCAGGGCCGTTGACGCACTGGTGTCCGGGTTGCCGCCGCCCGGGTGATTCGCGTCAACCCGGGTCGACGGCGGGCCGGCCGGGGCGGGCGGGGCGCAGAACCGTCACTCCCCTTGGCCCGTCCCGGCCGCGTCCCCCCGGCCCGGTGCCCGGACCACCCCTCCGTGCGGTCCTACCATCCGATGGTCGGCCCGGCGCTTTCCTTGCACGGGCCGAAACCTTCTGGCTTCTCAAGCGGTAACAACGTCGTCCGCCCGGCGGACGGGACGGACCCAGACCCTCCGAGGAGCCCCATGTCTCACCCCCTCACGCGCCGGATCGCCCAGGCCGCTCTGCTCGTGGCGGCCGGCGCGACCCCGCTGGTCGCGGCCGGCTCCGCGTCCGCCGTCGACGCCCTGCTGCCGAAGGGCGACCTGGCCGCCCCGCTGGGCCAGCTCACCAACACCGACGCGGGGTCCACTCTGCAGCACACCACCCACCAGCTGGGCCAGGCCGCCGGGAACACCGGCGCCGCCACCGTGGCGGCGGGCGTGCCCGCCGCCGCCGACGCGACCGGCAACATCGTCGCCCAGCAGCTCCCCGAGGCGAACGAGAAGGCCGGTTCGCTGACCGCCCCGATCGACCAGACCGCCGCCACCACCGGCGAGCTCTCCGGCGTCGCCCCGAAGGTCGCCCGGGCCCTGGCCGGCAAGCTCGGCGAGGCCGTCACCGGCAAGAGCGCCACCCCGCAGCGCAGCTCGCACGCCGGCCTCAGCCCGGTCGGCGGGCTCGCCCCGACGGCCGGCACCCTCACCAGCACCGTGCCGGGTGGCAGCGGGATCGCCCAGGCCGTCCCCAGCACCACCGCCGTCACCGACGCGCTGCCGATCGGCTCGGTCACCCGGGCGCTGCCCGCCGACCTGCCCGGCGCCGACGTGCTGGGCCTCGCCGAGCACGGGTCGGCCAACCGCCTCGGCGGCGCCGACCTCGGCCCGAACAGCCCGCTGAACGGCCTGTCCGGCCTCACCAGTGCGCTCGGCCCGCTCAGCAGCCTGCTGGGCGGTGTCAACGGCGGCAGCCTCGGCGGCCTGCCGATCGGCTGAGCCCGCCCGCACAGCGGCGAGGGGCCGGCGTCCGGAAACCCGGACACCGGCCCCTCGCTCGCGCCCCGGGCTACCGCGCGGCGGCCGCCGCGCGCAGCCGCTCCACCGCCGCCGCGACCCGCTCGTCGGTCGCGGTGAACGCGACCCGCACGAACCGGTCGCCGGCCGGACCGTAGAAGTCACCGGGCGCCACCAGGATGCCCAGCCCCGCGAGTTCGGCCACCGTCTCCCAGCACGGCCGGTCCTGGGTCGCCCACAGGTAGAGGCTGGCCTCCGAGTGCTCGATCCGGAAGCCGTACGCCTCCAGCGCCGCCCGCAGCGCCGCGCGCCGGGCCGCGTACCGCTCCCGCTGCTCGGCCACGTGCGCGTCGTCCCCGAGCGCGGCGGCCGTCGCCGCCTGCACCGGGGCGGGCACGATCATGCCGCCGTGCTTGCGCACCTCCAGCAGCTCCTTGACCACCACCGGGTCGCCCGCCACGAAGGACGCGCGGTAGCCGGCCAGGTTGGAGCGCTTGGACAGCGAGTGCACCGCGAGCAGGCCCTCGTGGCCACCGTCGCCGCACACCTCGGGGTGCAGCACGGAGACCGGCTCGGCCTCCCAGCCGAGCTCCAGGTAGCACTCGTCGCTGACCAGCAGCACCCGGTGCTCGCGCGCCCACTCCACCGCGCGGCGCAGCTCCCGCGCGCCGAGCACCCGCCCGGTCGGGTTGGACGGGGAGTTCACCCAGAGCAGGCGCACCCGGGAGCCGTCCAGCTCGTCCACCGAGTCGTACTCGACCGGCTCGGCGCCGCACAGCCGCGCGCCCACCTCGTACGTCGGGTAGGCCAGCCGCGGGTAGGCGACCTGGTCGCCGGGGCCGAGGCCCAGCTGGGTCGGCAGCCAGGCGACCAGCTCCTTGGAGCCGACGGTCGGCAGGACGGCCTGCGGGCCGATCTCGGCGCCGAGCCGGCGGTGCAGCCAGCCGGCGATCGCCTCGCGCAGCTCCGGCGGGCCCCAGACGGTCGGGTAGCCGGGCGTGTCGGTGGCTGCGGCGAGCGCCTTCTGGATCACCTCGGGCACCGGGTCGACCGGGGTCCCGACGGAGAAGTCGCAGAGCCCGCCGGGGTGGGCGAGCGCGGTCGCCTTGTACGGCTCCAGCTTGTCCCAGGGGAACACCGGCAGCAGGTCAGAAACGCGGCGCGCCGCCCCCGGGTGGCCCGGGAACGGCGCGTGCGTGCTGTTCTTGGTACTCACAGCTCAGTTGCCACCAGTCGTCAGTGGTCGGCGTTCTGCGGCGGCAGAGCGGCGATGAACGGGTGGTCGCGCTCGATCAGACCGAGCTTCGAGGCGCCGCCGGGCGAGCCGAGGTCGTCGAAGAACTCGACGTTGGCCTTGTAGTAGTCCTTCCACTCCTCCGGCGTGTCGTCCTCGTAGAAGATCGCCTCGACCGGGCAGACCGGCTCGCAAGCGCCACAGTCGACACACTCATCCGGGTGGATGTAGAGCGATCGCTCGCCCTCGTAGATGCAGTCAACCGGGCACTCTTCGATGCATGCCTTGTCCTTGACGTCGACACAAGGCTGCGCGATGACGTAGGTCACGCTGTCGTTCCTCCTCGGAAGGGCTCGGCGGCCCATTCTGTTTTCTCGCGTGCGCGGGTGAGCGCGGCGTCGTCGATGCCCGCCCCTAGTATCGCGGGTCGGAGACCGCAAATGCACAGGAGGTGCCCAGATGGCCGCCGAAGGGCCGGTTCAGGACCGTCCGGAGGTCCGGATAGATCGCTCTGACGTGGGCCGCAGGGTCTCTGTTCGGCGGCTCGCGGGGTTCGCCGACGACAACCGGCCAGTATTCCGCGATGTGATCGGTGTGCTCGCATCCTGGGACGCCGCCGGGCTCACCGTGGTGCCCAGGAGCGGCGAGCCGGTCTCCTTCGACGAGAAGCTGCTGGTCGCCGGCAAGACCGTGCCGCTCTTCCCGGCCCGGCGCGCCCCGCTGCCGCCGACCGGTCCGGCCGAGCTCCAGCGGATCGCCGCCCGCGGCTGGCCGGCCGTCGAACAGGAGCCGCTGGGCGCGTGGACGCTGCGCGCCTCGGCCGGGTTCACCCGGCGCGCCAACTCCGTGCAGGCGCTCGGCGACCCCGGTGTGCCGCTCGACGAGGCGCTCACCACCGCGCGCGGGTGGTACGCGGCGCGCGGGCTGCCGGCCTGGGTGGAGGTCACCACCCCCGGCTCGCCGGAGGCGCTGCGCGCCGAGCTGGACCGGCTGGGCCCCGCATACGCGCCCACCCTGGTCCGGGTGGCCGAGCTGGCGCCGCTGACCAGGCTCGGGGACCGGGCCGGCCGGGACCGGGTGCGGCTGGCCCGGACCGCCTCCGCCGACTGGATGTCGCTCTACCGGCGAGTGACCGACGACCCTGCCGTGGAGGAGGCCGCCCGCGCGGTGATCCACGGCGGCCCCTCGGTCTGGTTCGCGACCGTCCACGACACCTACGGCTGCGGGACCGAGGGCGACGGCGCCCCGCCCGTGCTGGCCGTCGGACGCTGTGTCGTCGACGGACCGTGGGCCTGCTTCGGCGCCATCGAGGTGGCGCCCCGGGCCCGCCGCCGCGGCCTGGCCACGGCGGTGATGGCGGTGCTCGCCGCCCGGGCCGCCGAGGAGGGCGCGAGCGGCGCCTACCTGCAGGTGGAGGCGGAGAACGCCGGGGCGATCGCGCTCTATGACGGGTTGGGCTTCACGACCAGTCACACTTACCACTACGCGCTCCTGCCCCAGGGCTAGGGCGACGCCCTGGAACCGCCTGTCTGTCCGCCCGTCCTACGAAAGCCGCCGCCACCGCCGTGACCGAGCAGAGCAGAGCACGCTTCCGGACCGAGGCCCGGGCCGAGCACCCCGATCCGGTGCTGCTCTGCCTGCTCGCGGCCGCCGAGCACCTCCCCGCCCCCGACCCGGACGACCCGGACGACCTCCAGGGCCCGCCCTCCGTCGACGCCCTGCTCGCCGCCTGCGCGGCGGCCCTGGACCGGCACGCAGCCACCGTCCGGCACGCCGTCGCCGAGCGGGCCCCGTCCGGGCCGGAGGAGACCGCGGCGCTGCTGGCCGCCGTCCTCGGCGGGCGCGAGCGGTTCCACGGGCGGCAGTCCGACTACCGGCGGCTGGAGTCCTCGCTGCTGCCCGACGTGCTGCGGCGCCGGCGCGGGCTGCCGATCATGCTCGCGCTGGTCTGGTCGGCCGTCGCCCGGCGGGCCGGGCTCACCGTGCACGGCGTGGCCCTGCCCGGCCACTTCATCGTCGCGGTCGGCGGGCCCGTCGGCGGCGAGGAGTACGTCCTGGCCGACCCGTTCCACGGCGGCCGGCTGCTCGACCTCGACGACGTGGCCCGGCTGGTGCGCGCCGCCGGGCACGAGTTCACGCCGGAGCTGCTCACGCCCGCCCAGCCGCTGGACGTCGTGCTGCGGGTGCTCGGCAACATCAGGACCTGGGCCGCCGACCGCCCCGAGCACGCCCGCACCCAGCTGTGGGCCACCGAACTCGCCCTGCTGCTCCCCCGCCACCCCGCCCAGCTCCGCCTCGAACGCGCCGAGCTGCTGGTGCGCACCGGCGACTTCCTGGGCGGGGCGGCGGAGATGGACGAGTACGCCGGGATCCTGGACGCCTTCGACCCGGACGCCGCCGCCAAGGTCCGCCAGGAGGCCCGGGCCGCCCGCCACCGGCTGAACTGAGCCACCCGGTCAGAGCCAGCCCTTCTCCAGGGCGATCCGGACCGCCTCGGCGCGGTTGCGGGCCTCGGTCTTCTGGATCGCCATCGAGAGGTAGTTGCGCACCGTCCCCTCGGACAGGTGCAGCCGCTCGGCGATGTCCGCGTTCACCGCGCCGTCCGCCGCGGCCGCCAGCACGTCCCGCTCGCGGGCGGTCAGCGGGTTCGCCCCCTCGGCCAGCGCGGCGGCGGCCAGCACCGGGTCGATCACCCGCTCGCCGCGCAGCACCCGGCGGATCGCCTCGGCCAGCTCGGCGGCCGGCGCGTCCTTCACCAGGAAGGCGTCCGCGCCCGACTCCATCGCCCGCCGCAGATAGCCCGGGCGGCCGAAGGTCGTCGCGATCACCACCTTGGTCTGCGGCCGCCGCGCGCGCAGCAGCGCCGCCGCCTCGATGCCGGTCATCCCCGGCATCTCGATGTCCAGCACCGCCACCTGCACGTCGTGCGCGATCGCCGCGTCCACCACCTCGTCGCCGCGCCCCACCTGGGCGACGACGTCGATGTCCCCCTCCAGCCCGAGCAGCGCGGCCAGCGCCTCCCGGACCATCCCCTGGTCCTCCGCCAGCAGCACCCGCACGCAGGGCCGGTCGTTCCGAATGTCGCTCATGGCGCCCGACCCTACGGCGTTCCGGCGGGCAGCGGCCGGACCAGGTACACCCCCGGCCGCGGGCCGGTGACGTCCAGCCGGATCTCGGTCCCCTCGACCACCGCCGACCGGGCCGGGGCCTGCTTCGGCTCCTCCGTGAACCGCGCGATCATCGACGCCCGCTGCGGCGCCGGCAGCTTCCCGTCCAGGGCGAGGTCCGTGGCGTCCGCGAGGTCGTTCGCCGCCGCCGCGGACATGCCGCCGACCACGTTGAACTGCACGAAGCGCGAACGGCCGGCCGGCTCCGCCGTGATCATGAACACCAGGTCGTACCCGCCGGGTCGCGCCTTCCGCCCCTCGTACTCGACGTGCCGCGGAGGGCCGCCGGGCGCCGACGGTGGCGGCGTGACCACGGCCGAGTGGACCTCGAAGCCCCACCGCGTGCGCAGTTGCCCCGCCAGTTCCCCGGCGATCGGACCCGGCAGCCGCTCCCCGTCCCAGTGCGGGGTCGGCGACGGCGTGGGCGTGGTCCTGACGCCCGCCGCGGCCGAGGCCGTCGGCGGTGGCCCGGCCTTCGGCCGCGACCAGCCACAGCCCGCCGCCCCCGACAGCACCACCACCAGCAGGATCCCTGAAAGCCCGGCGCGCCGGGCTCGTTCGTCCACCCCCATGCCGCCGCAGCCTACTCACCGCGGCCCCTTGAGTCTCCCCCGGGGGGAGACGCCAAGCTGGGGCCATGCGGGACGACGAGCTCGGCACCACCCTGTACTCCATCGGCGAGTTGGCCCGGCGCACCGGGCTGACGGTGAAGGCCGTCCGGTTCTACGCCGACGCCGGGCTCGTCCCGCCCACCACCCGCACGCCGGCCGGCTACCGCCGCTTCGACGTGCCCGCCCTGGCCCGGCTCGACCTGGTCCGCACCCTGCGGGAACTGGGGCTGGACCTGGCCACCGTCCGGCGGGTGCTGGACCGTTCCGCCCCGCTGCGCGAGGTGGCCGCCGCGCACGCCGACGCGCTGGACGTGCAGATCCGCACGCTCCGGCTGCGCCGGACGGTGTTGCGGGCGATCGCCGAACGCGGTTCCACGACCGAGGAGATGAGACGCATGCACCAGCTCGCGAAGCTGTCCGACGCCGAACGCCGGCGCCTGGTCCACGACTTCATCGACGCCGCCTTCGGCGGCCTGGACGCCAATCCGGAGTTCGTCGCGATGATGCGCTCCGCCATGCCGGAGCTGCCGGACGAGCCGTCCGCCGAACAGATCGACGCCTGGGTGGAGTTGGGCGAACTGGTGCAGGATGAGGACTTCCGCGCCGCCGTCCGGCGGATGGCCGCCCACCAGGCGGCCGAGCGGGCGGCCGGCGACGACACCGGCCTGCACGTCGCCCTCTCCGAGACCGTCCGCACCGCCGTGACCGCCGCCATCGCCGACGGCGTCGCCCCCGGCTCCCCCGCCGCCGCCCCGGTCCTCGACGCCCTCTGCGCCGCCTACGCCGCCACCTTCGCCCGCCCCGACGACGCCGCCCTGCGCGCCTGGATCCTCGACCGCGTCGAAACCGCCGACGACCCCCGCGCCGAGCGCTACTGGCAGCTCCTCGCCACCATCAACGGCTGGCCGGTCCAGGAGAGCCTCCGCGAGGTCTTCGCCTGGTTCACCACCGCCCTGCGGGCCTCGCTGGAGTAGGAAGTCGGCCGGGCCGACTTCCTACTCCCCGGCACTGCTCCGCGGCGCTGTTCCGGGGGCCGGGGCCCGGGGCTCACCCGGGGCGCCCGGCGGGCCCGGTTCGAACGTCCGTAGGCACCGCCCCGACGACGGCGCCGCGGGCCTCGGTGAGGGCGGCGCACGGGATCAGCGCGAGGAGCAGGACGACGAGCACCACCGCGACAGGCTTCGGCATGCCCGTCATGCTGCCCGCCGCCCGGGAGCGGCGGCGGCGCGCCGGAGCGCGGGGCCGCCGAGTTCCTCCGCCCGGACCAGCCGTTCAGGAGGCCGGGACGGAGGCCGTCCGCAGCGGCACCGAGGCCCGCAGCCGAAAGCCCCTGCCCCGCTCCCCCGGCCCGGTCTCCAGCCGGCCGCCGACCAGGGCGAGCCGCTCCGCCAGGCCGCAGAGGCCGTTGCCCGGGTGGGACTTGCCCGGGCCGGGGCCGTCGTCGGCGATCTCCAGGACGGCGTACCGCTCGCCGTTCCCCTCCCAGGTCTCGTCGGCCCGCACGGTGCAGACCGTGGCGCCCTCACCGTGCCGCACGACGTTGGTGACCGCCTCGCGCAGCGCCCAGGCGAGCGCGGCCGCCTCCTCGGGGGCCAGCGCCGGCCAGGCGTCGAGCAGGTCCGGCGCGGCCTCCAGCCTGACCTGGGCGGCCGCCAGCGCGGTGCGGGCGGCGGCCAGCTCGACCGGCAGGGTGGGCCGGCGGAAGCCGGTGACCGCCTCCCGGACGTCGATCAGCGACTGCCGGGCGACCGTCTCGATGTCGGCGACCTGCGCCCGCGCCGCCTCGTCCTTGCCCGCGTCCATGAACCGCCCGGCCAGTTCGCTCTTCAGGGTGATCAGCGACAGCGAGTGCCCGAGCAGGTCGTGCAGGTCCCGGGCCAGCCGCAGCCGCTCCTCCGAGGCCGCCAGGTGGGCGACGGCGGCCCGGGCCTCGCGCAGTTCCTTCATGGTGGCGACCAGGCGCTGCAGACCGCTCATCGCGGCGCCCGCGAGGAAGGCGCTGAGCGTGAAGGTCCAGACGCTGTCCATGTCGGCGTGGGTCAGCAGGCCGATCCCGGCCGTGGTCGCCGCCATGCCGAGCAGCGCGCGCAGGACGTACCGCGCCGGTGTGATGATCGCGACGCAGACCGAGGCGTAGATGAACAGGGACAGGAAGGCGGTGCCGAGAACGAAGGTGGACGTCACGGCGAGCAGCACCATCCCCGCGACGATCACCCGGCAGGTCCGCGGCCGCGTCCCGGGCGCCGAACGGAGGACCACCAGCAGGATGTAGCCGACGACGAAGGCCGCCAGACAGACCCAGCCGAGCACCGTGGCGCCCGTGCCGTGGCCGCCGTCCAGCAGGTCGCCCACGGGGTAGGCCAGGTAGATCATCCACAGCAGCATCCAGGAGACCTTGACCAGCAGCTGCCGCCCGGTCTCCACCGGAGCGCCGGGGACGTTCATGAACGACGGCCGGGCCCCACCCGGCTCCGGCTGTTCGTCGGTGCTGCGGGCGGGACGCGGGTCGCTCATGTCGATCATCATGCCCGGCGGGTGTCGCGGCGGTACAGGGTCGCCGCGGCGACGACGAACACGGCGAGGAAGGCCGCGAGCCCGGCGACGGCGACGGTGTCCAGGGCGTGCCCGGGCTCGGTGAAGGTCGCCAGCCGGTTGTAGAGGTACACCGGGTTGAACCGGGCGAACCTCTCCAGCGAGCCGCTCACCGGGAACCACGTCCCGCCGAACAGCGCCATCACCATGTAGGTGATCATCACGATGGTCTGCACCGAGTCCGGCGCGGCCGCGTAGCCGAGCGCCACCCCGAGCGCGGCGAAGACGAAGCTGCCCAGCCACAGCGCGAGCACCAGGCCGATCCACTGCCCCGCGCCCAGCGAGACGCCCTGTCCGGCGCCGACCGCGAAGACCACCAGGATCGCGGGCAGCGTGGTCACCGCGCTCGCCGCGATCTTGCCGAGGGTGTACGCCCGGCCGGGCAGCGCGGTCAGCCGCAGCTGGCGCACCCAGCCGCTCCTGCGTTCCAGCGAGATCCGCTGCGCGCTGCCGGTCAGCACCGCGCCGACCGCGCCGAAGGTGGCCATCGAGACCATGAAGTAGGTCTTCACCGGCAGGCCGCCGGCGAAGTTCGCGCTGTCGTAGGCGTGGATGAAGAAGACGTACATCAGCGCCGGGTAGGCGATCGTGAAGAGCAGGTAGCGGCGGTTGCGGAAGGTCCGCAGGATCTCCAGCCGGATCAGGGTGGTCATCGCGCACTCTCCAGGGCGGGCTCGGCGGGCTCGGCGGATGCGGCGGCGTCCTGCTCGCCGGTGATGCTCAGGAAGGCCTGCTCCAGGCCCAGGCCGGTGACCTCCAGGCCGCGCGGGTACAGGCCCGTCCGGTAGAGGGCGGCGACGGCGGCGTCCGCGTCGGCGGTGCGGATCCGCACCGTCCGCACGCCGGGGACGCGGGCCGCGATGTCCAGGCCCTGGACGCCGGGCAGCCGGCGCAGCGGGGCCTCGTCGAACGCGCCGTCCGCCTCGTGCAGCTCGAAGGTGACCCGGCGGGCGCCGGCCCGGGCCTTGATCTCGGCGGAGCTGCCGTCGGCGATCAGCCGGCCGCGGTGCAGGACGAGGACGCGGTCGGCGATCGAGTCCGCCTCCTCCAGGTAGTGGGTGGCGAACAGGACGGTGCGCCCGGCATCGGCCTGCGCCCGCATGCTCGCCCAGAACGCCCGCCGGACCGAGACGTCCATGCCGGTGGTGGGCTCGTCCAGGACGATGAGGTCGTTGGCGCCCGCGACGGCGAGCGCGAAGCGGACCCGCTGCTCCTGGCCGCCGGAGAGCCTGTCGACGCGGCGCTCGGCGAGTTCGGTGATCCCCGCGTCGTCGAGCACCTCGGCGACGGCCCGGCCGCGCGGGTGCACGTCGCAGGCGAGCCGCACCAGTTCGCGGACCTTGACGTCGGCCATCAGGCCGCCGCTCTGCAGCATCGCGCCGACCCGGCCCGCCGTGATCGCGGCGCGCGGGGCGCCGCCGAACAGCGTGACGCTGCCGCGGTCGGGCTCGCGCAGGCCGAGCAGCAGGTCGAGGCTGCTGGACTTGCCGGCGCCGTTCGGGCCGAGCAGGGCGACGGTCTCGCCCGGCCGCAGGACGAGGTCGAGGCCGTCCACGGCCCGCACCCGCCCGTAACTCTTGCTGACGCCCCGGAAGGCGGCGACTTCTCCCGCACCCATGGCCCTGGTCCTCCCTGTCGGTGCTGTTTCCGGCACCACCAGAGTCCCGCCGGGCCGGGGTGCGGCGGCAGTGGCCGCCGTCGTGCGTTCGGCATGACGGATGTCATGCCGAACGCACGGACCGGCGTCACGGTCCTGATCCGGGCCCGCTCCCCCTCCTCGGCGCGCCGCGGCTCAGATCCCGAGCGACTTCTTCACGAAGTCGACCTGGAGCAGCAGCAGGTTCTCCGCGACCTCCTCCTGCGGCGTCATGTGGGTGACGCCGGAGAGCGGCAGCACGGTGTGCGGGCGCCCGGCGGCGAGCAGCGCCGAGGACAGCCGCAGGGTGTGCGCGGCCACCACGTTGTCGTCGGCGAGCCCGTGGATGATCATCAGCGGTCGCTCCAGCCCGGCCGCGTAGCCGGTCAGCGAGTTGCCGTCGTACACCTCGGGGTGCTCGGCCGGGTGGCCCAGGTAGCGCTCGGTGTAGTGGGTGTCGTACAGCCGCCAGTCGGTGACCGGCGCGCCCGCGACCGCCGCGTGGAAGACGTCCGGGCGGCGCAGCACGGCGAGCGCGGCGAGGTAGCCGCCGTACGACCAGCCGCGGATGGCCACCCGGTCGAGGTCGAGCGGGAACTCCCCGGCGAGCGCCCGCAGCGCGTCGACCTGGTCGTCCAGGGTGGCCCCGGCGAAGTCGTGGTGGATCGACTTCTCCCAGGCCGGCCCGCGGCCGGGGGTGCCGCGGCCGTCCGCGACGACGACCGCGAAGCCCTGGTCGGCGAACCACTGCGCGTTGAGGTGCGGGTTGTGCGCCTGGACGACGCGCTGGCCGTGCGGACCGCCGTACGGGTCCATCAGGACGGGCAGCAGGCCGTCCCGCTCGCGGTCGTAGCCGGTGGGCAGGAAGACCGCGGCGGGGATGCGCCGCTCGCCGGCGAAGCGGAACACCGGGCGGGCGGTGATCACCGGGGTCTCGGCGTGCGAGGCGATGACGGCGACGTCGTCCACCACCACGCCCTCCGGCAGGTCCCGGGCGACCTGCACCAGGGTGCCGGGCAGGTCGGGCTCGGCGGTGGCCCGCACGGTGACGCCGGCCGCGTGCACGGCGGTGGTGACGGAGGTGAACGGGCGGCCGTTGGCGGACTCCCAGGCGAGCCGCTTGCCGTCGTGGCTGATCCGGCCGACAGCGATCCAGCCGGGCTCGGGGTCGGTCTCGGCGGCGCCGCCGGAGGCCGTGAAGAAGACCTCCTCGGCGGTGACCGCGAGCACCGAGCGCAGGTGCAGGTCGGGCCCGGTGGCGGTGTGGTCGCCGATCACCAGCGAGCGCGCGCCGGACTCGTCGGAGATCCGCACCAGCTTGCCGTCCGGGGTCCAGGCCGGGACGCCCTGGAACAGTTCCAGCCAGAGGTCGTCGCGCTCCTCGTGCAGCACCTCGGTGGCGCCGGTGGCGACGTCCAGGCCGAGGGTGAGCTGGGCGCGCTGGTCGCGGGACTGGACGAGCAGCAGCGGCACGCCGCCCTTCGACCAGTGCACCCGGGCCAGGTAGGGGAAGGCCGCGCGGTCCCAGACCACCTCGGTGCGGGTGCCGTCCAGGCCGAGCAGCCAGAGCCCGACCTCGGCGTCGGCGGTGCCGGCGGCCGGGTAGGCGACCTCGGCGGGCTCGCGGTCCGGGTTGGCCGGGTCGGCGATCCACCAGCGGCCGACCGGGGTGTCGTCGGCCCGCTCGACGAGCAGCCGGTCGCTGTCCGGGGACCACCAGTGGCCGCGGTCGCGGTCCATCTCCTCCTGGGCGATGAACTCGGCCTGGCCCCACGTCACGTTCGGCCCGTCGGGCCGGGCGAGGGCGCGGTCGCCGGTGCCGTCGACGCGGGTGAGCCGCAGCTCGCCGGAGGTGGTGGCGTACGCGACGTGGGTGCCGTCCGGGGAGGGGCGCGGGTCGAGCAGCGGGCCCTCGGCGGGCAGTTCGGTGGCGGTGCCGGCGGCCAGGTCGGCGACGAACAGCCGGCCGGACAGGGCGAAGGCGGCGAGCCGGCCGGCGCCGTCCAGGGCGTAGCCGACGATGCCGGCCGAGCCCTCGCGGCTGCGTTCGCGGCGGGCCTTCTCGGCCGGGGAGAGGTCCTCCTCGCCGCCGCCGAGCAGCACGGCCGGGTCGGCGGCGATCCGCTCCTCGCCGGTGGCGGTGTCGAGGGTCCAGAGCAGGTTGGCGCGGTCGCCGCCGGAGGGCGAGCGCAGGAAGACGACCCGGGAGCCGTCGGGTGCGACGGAGAAGGACCGGGGGGCGCCGACGGTGTAGCGCAGGGTGCGCGCGTACTGCCTCGGGAAGGTGTCCGCTGAGGTGTGGGTGGTCATGGCACCAGACCCTACGACCCGGGGTCGGCCGATCGTGATCACTCGTTCGGAGCATCGGCCGCAAGTACGCCCGGAAGGGTCCCGCACCCCCTCCGACCGGCCCATGCGCCCCAGCGGTGCCACCGTGCCCCGGGGCATGCGGACTCACCCAGCGTCATGATCCCATCACTCTTCGGGTATGACTGGTGCACGAGTGCTCGCCAGGCCCCGAGGAGTGTGAGCCGCCATGGCCCTGTCCATCTCCGCCGCCATGCTGATGCTGGTCATCGTGGTGGTGCTGATCCGCCGCTCCGGCCTGAAGCTCGCGCACGCGATCGTCTGCGCGCTGCTCGGCTTCTACCTGGCGTCCAGCTCCATCGCCCCCTCGATCAGCCAGGTCACCAGCAACCTCGCCGGGATGATCAACGGTCTGCGGCTCTGACCCGCCGCGTGCGGTCACCGGGGCGGCGCGCCGGTCGTTAGGCTTCCTCCCATGACCGCGACTACCGGCCGCCGCCTCCTCCTGGTGCACGCGCACCCCGACGACGAGTCGATCAACAACGGCGCCACGATGGCCCGGTACGCCGCCGAGGGCGCCCACGTCACCCTGGTGACCTGCACCCTCGGCGAGGGCGGCGAGGTGATCCCGCCGGAGCTGGCCCACCTGACGGCGGATCGGGACGGCACCCTCGGCGCGTACCGGATCGGCGAGCTGACCGAGGCGATGGCGGCGCTCGGGGTCACCGACGTCCGCTTCCTCGGCGGTCCGGGCCGCTACCGCGACTCCGGGATGATGGGCGTGCCCGACAACGACGCGCCCGACTGCTTCTGGCGGGCCGACGTGGACGAGGCGGCCGGCCGGCTGGTGGCGGTGGTCCGCGAGGTGCGCCCGCAGGTGCTGGTCACCTACGACGAGCAGGGCGGCTACGGGCACCCCGACCACATCCAGGCGCACCGGGTCGCGACGCGCGCCCACGAGCTGGCCGCCGACCCGGCGTACCGGCCCGAGCTGGGCCCGGCCTGGCGGATCGCCAAGGTCTACTGGAACCGGGTGCCCCGCTCGGTGCTCGAACGGGCCCTGGCCGAGACCGCCGAGAAGGCGCCGTTCCCGGGCGTGGCCGAGCCCGCGGACGTGCCGGGCGTGGTGGACGACGAGCTGGTCACCACCGCGCTCGACGGCGGCGCGCACGCCGGCCGCAAGGCCGCCGCGATGGCCGCGCACGCCACCCAGATCACCGTGGACCCCACCGGCGCGTTCTTCGCGCTCTCCAACCACCTGGGCCAGCCGCTGCTCGCCACCGAGTACTACCAGCTGGTGCACGGCCAGGCCGGGCCGCGGCTGCCCGAGGACGACCTGTTCGCCGGCCTTGACGCCGGCCCGGACACCGCCCCGGCGGACGCCCCCGCCGCGACCTCCGAGGAGCGCGTCCGATGACCCCGCCCGCCCCCGCACGGCCCGCGCGCCGTTCCGTCCCGGCGGCCGTCCTCGGCACCCGGGACGAGCGGCTGAAGGAGCCCCAGCCCCCGCGCGCCGCACGGATCGCGGCCTATGTCCTGCTCTTCCCGCTGGGCTTCGCGGTGTCGGTGTGCGGAGCGTTTGTGCAGGCCTTGTGGCCGCCCGTGGGAGTCCTGCTGGCGCTCGCCGCCACCGCCGCCACCTTCTACGGCGGCCTGCGGCTGACCGGCACCCGGCTCGGCGCGGCCGTCCCGGCAGCCGGCTGGTTCCTGGCGCTGCTGCTGGTGATGGTCCCCCGCCCGGAGGGGGACAACGTGCTCTGGACCAATGCCACGTCGCTCGCCTGGCTGTTCGCCGGCTCGATCCTGGGCGTGATCTGCGCCACCCTGCCGACCCGCGCCGGCTGGTTCCCCGGGGTGATGGGCCCGCCGCGCTGACCCGGGCGGCCACCCGCGTACGGTGGCCGGTACGACGGGCAGTCAGCACCGCCCGGTCTTACTCTCATACCGGAGGAACCGGACGTATCGGGATCTCTCCGAACCGGTTCACCGGTCGGTTCTTCCCAGTATGGTGGTGCCGCAGAACGCCGTACCCGACGCCGCCCGCCAGGCCCGGCGCAGACGAACCGCGGTCGCGCCGCACGGCCCGGCCCGCGAACCCGGAGCAGAGCAGCATTGAGCAGCCGCGAATCTGACAACGCCCACCCGACGCCTCGGCGCACGGGCCCGGACGCCTACCCCTCGGGCACCCCGCCCTACGGGACACCGGGCTTCGCCGGCGGCGACCGCACGGGTGGCACCGGCCCCGCCAAGGGCCCGGCTCCGGAGGGCGAGGGCGAGGGCCCGAAGACCGAGACCACCCTCACCACCCGGGTCCGGATCAACATCCCGGGCTCGCGCCCGATCCCGCCGGTGGTGGTCCGCAGCGCCGTCAAGAACGAGGACGGCGGCGCCGAGGAGGCCCCGGCGCCCGCCGCCGAGCCGGCCGGCCCCCGGCACCGCTCCGCCGCGCCCGCCTCCCCGGTGCTCGGCGTGATGGACGGCGGCAGCCGCGGCACCCCGCCGAACCTGCCGCCGGAGTGGCAGATCCCGCCGGCCACCTCCGAGGCCGAGTCGACCGGCGCGTGGTTCCGCCCGCGCCAGAAGAAGGCCCCGGCCGCCGAGGGCGTCGCCCCGGTGCCGGCCACCGCCCCGGCCGCGGGTGCCACGCCCGCCGCCCCGGCCCCCGCCCCGCAGCGCGGCGCGGCCCGGGCCAACGGCCGCCCGGTGCCCGCCCAGGCCCAGGCCCCCGCACCGCACTCGAACGGCACGCCGGCCGCCCCGTACGGCGCGGCCGCGGAACTGCCCGCCGACGAGGCCGGCGTCTACGCCGACTCCCCCGCCGACCCGTTCGCCCCCGCCGATCCGTTCGCCCCGGCCCCCGGCACCCCCGGCGCGCCGAGCCCCGAGGACACCTCGGTCGACGGCTTCGCCCCGATCCGCGACGACGCCCCGGCCGCGCCCATATCCGGCGCGCCCGCCGCACCCGGCGGCGCCCCGCAGCCCGGCCTCTTCCCCGGCGCCCCGGCCGGTGCCGACCCGTTCGCCGCCCAGCGCCCGCCGGCCGCCGCCGCGAACGGCGCCCCGGCCCCCGGCGGCCTCTTCCCCGGCGCCCCCGGCCGCCAGGGCGAGCCCGCCGCCGACCCCTTCCACACCGCCGTCCCGAACCCCGAGAACGCGCCCGCCGACCCGGCCGCCGCCACCTCCCCGGCGTCGGACGGCCCGTCCGCTCCGACGCCGGCCCCCGCCGCCGCCAAGCCCGCGCCGACCCCCAAGCCCAGGCCGAGCGCCGCCAAGAAGCTGGTCAAGCTCGCCACCTACGCCGTCGTCGGGGTGGGCTTCCTCGGCGCCGCCGCCTACGGCACCGGGCTGATGCTGAACCAGTCCGACGTCCCCAAGGGCACCGTGGTGCTCGGCACGGACATCGGCGGCAGCAGCCGCGACCAGGCCATCCACCAGCTCGACGAGAGCGTCGGCAAGGCCGGCCAGCAGCCGGTCAAGCTGAAGGTCGGCGAGCAGAGCATGGACCTCGACCCGACCGCCGCCGGGCTCGCCTTCGACACCACGGCCACCGTGGACAAGCTCGCCCAGCACTCCTACAACCCGCTGGACGTCCTCAAGTCGCTCAAGGGCGACGAGAAGGCGGTGCCGCCGGAGGTCAAGGTCGACCGGGCCAAGCTCAAGTCCGCGCTGGAGGCGCTGGCCGGCGGCACCGGCCAGGGCCTCCAGGAGGGCTACGTCAAGTTCTCCGAGAGCGGCGAGGCCGTCGTCGTCCCCGGCAAGGCCGGGCAGGCGGTGGACTCCGCCGCCGCCGTCGACCTGGTCGACGCGGCCTACCGCGACCGCGCCGCGGGCAAGCCCGAGCAGGCCGTCGCGCTGGCCGTGACCGCCGCCCAGCCGAAGACCTCCGCGCAGGCCCTCCAGGGCGCGGCGGACACCCTCGGCAAGTCCGTGGTGAGCAGCCAGATCCACCTCCAGGCCGGCACCAAGAAGTTCGACTTCGGCCCGAAGACCGCGGCCGTGGCCCTCACCCTGGTCCCGGACGCCAACGGCAAGTTCGTGCCCAAGTGGGACCTCGACGCGCTGGGCCGCCAGCTGGTCGCCGGCGGCTTCGACAAGGTGAAGACGAAGAAGAACGGCCAGCTCGTCCCGATCACCCCGCAGGACGCCGCGGACCAGATCACCCTGCTGCTCGACAAGACCGGCGACAAGGACCGCACCTTCAAGTTCCCGGTCTGACCCGACCGCTGTCGAGGGCGGGCCCGATTCCGGGCCCGCCCCTCGACAACCCCACTCCCGGTCAGCAAGATGTGTCGCCTGTCATCCGCCGCATCCGTCCCGGGAGAACCACCATGGGCCGCCCCCTGTACCGCCGCACGGCCCTGCTCGCCGGCCTCACCGCCGTCTCGCTGTCGCTGACGCTCTGTTCCTGCGCCCCCGGCAGCGGCTCCGGCGGCACCCGCGCCCTGCCGAGCGCCGTCGAGAGCCCCAAGCTCACCGCCGTCGACATCAACCCGCACGACCGCGCCGAGCTGCGCCAGGGCGGCACCCTGCGGATGGCGATCCCCCAGTACTCCACCCAGTGGTCGCCGATCCAGACCGACGGCGCCGAGTCCTCCACCATCGCCGTCAGCAAGCCGCTGCTGCCGACCTTCTTCCGCTCCGACGCGGCCGGCACCCAGACCCCCAACCCGGCCTACCTGCTGGACGCGCGCGCCGAGCAGCGGGACGGCCGGCAGGTCGTGGTCTGGACGCTGAACCCCAAGGCCCACTGGTCCGACGGCACGCCGATCACCTGGCGCGACATCGAGGCCAACTGGCGGGCACTGAACGGCAAGGACCCGGCGTACCGGGCGGCCAGCAGCACCGGATTCGAGCAGGTCTCGGCGGTCGAGCGCGGCAAGGACGACCACCAGGCGGTGATGACCTTCGAGCGGCCGTACTCCGAGTGGCAGTCGATGTTCAACGGCGCCGCCAACGCCCCGCTGCTGCCGGCGAGCAGGATCGCCACGCCCGAGCTGTTCAACACCGCCTACCTGGACGCCATCCCGGTCACCGCGGGCCCGTTCAAGGTCGAGAGGATGGACCGGGCCGCGCAGACCGTCACCCTGGTCGCCGACCCGGCCTGGTGGGGCGACAAGCCGCTGCTGGACCGGATCGTCTTCCGCGCCATGGTGCCCAACACGATGGCCGCCGCCTTCAACAAGGGCGAACTCGACCTGTTCAACAACGGCCCGGACGTGGCCGGCTACCAGCTGATCCGCACCACCCCGGGCGCCGCCGTCCGGCGGGCCGGCGGGCCGGACTACCGGCAGTTCACGCTGAACAGCCGCAGCCCCGCGCTCACCGACCCGGCCGTCCGCCAGGCGCTCTTCCAGGCGATCAACCGGGACGCCATCACCCGCTCCGACCTCGCCGGGCTCGACTGGCCCACCGTCACCCTCAACAACCACCTGCTGGTGGCCAACCAGAACGGCTACCGGGACAACTCCCTGGGCCTCAGCCGCTACGACCCCGCCGAGGCCGTCCGCAAGCTCGACTCGGCGGGCTGGAAGCTCGACGGCGACGTCCGCCGCAAGGACGGCAAGGAGCTCAACCTGCGGATGGTCATCCCGGCCGGCGTCACCCAGGCCCAGAACGAGGCCGCCGTCGCCACCGGCATGCTCAAGGAGGTCGGGATCAAGGTCACCACCGTGACCGCCAGCCCCAACGAGTACTTCGACAAGTACGTCAACCGGCGGGACTTCGACATCGCGGCCTACTCGCTGCTCGGCACGCCCTTCCCGGCCAGCGGCAACCGGACCAACTTCGCCACCAACGGCGGCACCAACCACTCCCAGACCGGCAGCCCGGCGGTGGACGCCGCGTTCGACCGGGCGGCCGCGGCGACCGACGCGGCCGGCACCTTCGAGGCCATCAACCAGGCCGACGGCGAGCTGTGGAAGGTGGCCGGGATGCTGCCGCTCTACCAGCGCCCGCAGCTGTTCGGCGCCCGCGCCGACCTCGCCAACATCGGCGCCCAGGGCCTCTCCGACATCGTCTGGGAGAACGTCGGCTACCAGAAGTGACGGCAGGGGCCCCGGAGCCCGAACCGGCTCCGGGGCCCCTTCGGGCCTGCGCGCTCAGCCCGCGCCGATCACGTCCCGCACCTCCGCGAAGTGGCAGGCCGACTCGTGCGCGGCCGGCCCGCTCAGCGCCGACGGCACGGCCAGCAGCGGGACCTCGGTCGAGCAGCGCTCCTCCGCCTTCCAGCAGCGGGTGCGGAAGCGGCAGCCGGACGGCGGGTTGGCCGGCGAGGGGATGTCACCGCTGAGCAGGATCCGCTCGCGCTGCTCGCGCCCGGTCGGGTCGGGCACCGGGACGGCGGACAGCAGCGCCTGGGTGTACGGGTGGGTCGGGTGGGAGTAGATCTCCTCCTCCGTCCCGATCTCGACCATCGTGCCGAGGTACATCACGCCGACCCGGTCGGAGATGTGCCGGACGATGGAGAGGTCGTGGGCGATGAACATGTAGGAGAGCTGGAAGTCGTTCTGGAGCTGCTCCAGCAGGTTGATCACCTGCGCCTGCACCGAGACGTCCAGGGCGGAGACCGGCTCGTCGCAGATGATGACCTCCGGCTTGAGCGCCAGGCCGCGGGCGATGCCGATGCGCTGGCGCTGGCCGCCCGAGAACTGGTGCGGATAGCGGTTGATGTACTCCGGGTTGAGGCCGACGACGTCCAGCAGGTCCTGGACGGCCCTGCGGCGGTCGCCCTTCGGCGCCACCTCGCGGTGGATCTCGAAGGGCTCGCCGATGATGTCGCCGACCGTCATCCGCGGGTTCAGCGAGGTGTACGGGTCCTGGAACACCATCTGGATGTTCCGCCGCACCGCCTTCAGCCCGGCCCCGGACAGCTTGGTGATGTCCTCACCCTTGAACAGCACCTGGCCGGAAGTGGCCCTCTCCAGGTGCATCAGCACCTTGGCCAGCGTCGACTTGCCACAGCCGGACTCGCCGACGATGCCGAGCGTCTCGCCCTTCGCCAGCTCGAAGGAGACGCCGTCCACCGCCCGTACGGCGCCGACCTGCCGCTTGAAGACGATCCCCTGGGTCAGCGGGTAGTGCTTGACCAGGTCCCTGACCTCCAGGATGGGCTCAGCCATGGAGGGTCTCCTTCCAGAAGTGGCAGGCGCTGCGGCGGCCCGGCAGGTCGGCCCCCTCGGCGTCCAGCACCGGTACCAGGCGCGGGAGTTCGGTGCGGCAGACGTCCTGGGCCCGGTCGCAGCGCGGGTTGAACGCGCAGCCGGCCGGGATCCGCAGCAGGCTCGGCGGCAGGCCCTGGATGGCGTAGAGGTTCTGGCCCTTCTGGTCCAGCCGGGGGATCGAGTTGAGCAGGCCCCGGGTGTACGGGTGGGCCGGGCGCGCGTACAGCTCGTGCACCGGGGCCGTCTCCACGATCCGGCCCGCGTACATCACCGCGATCTTGTCGGCCACGTCCGCCACCACGCCGAGGTCGTGGGTGATCAGGATCAGGCCCATGTTGAACTCGGCCTGCAACTCCGCGAGCAGGTCCATCACCTGGGCCTGCACCGTGACGTCCAGGGCGGTGGTCGGCTCGTCCGCGATGATCAGGTCCGGCTCCAGCGCCAGCGCCATCGCGATCATGATGCGCTGGCGCATACCGCCCGAGAACTGGTGCGGATAGTCGCCCACGCGCTGCCGGGCGGCGGGGATGCGCACCCGCTCCATCAGCTCGACGGCCTTCTCCCGGGCCTCCTTGCGGCCGGCGCCCTGGTGCACCCGGAACATCTCGCCGAGCTGGTAGCCGACGCTGAGCACCGGGTTGAGCGAGGAGAGCGCGTCCTGGAAGATCATCGCGATCTTCCGCCCGCGCACCGCCCGCCGGGCCCTGGGGCTCATGGTGAGCAGGTCCTCGCCCCGGAACCGGATCGATCCGGCGGTGATCCGCCCCGGCGGCATGTCCAGGATGCCCATGATCGCCTGCGCGGTCACCGACTTGCCGGAGCCGGACTCGCCGAGCACCGCCAGCGTCTCCCCCGCCGACACCGAGTAGCTCACCCCGTTGACGGCCTTGGCGACGCCGTCCCGGGTGTGGAACTCGATGTGCAGGTCGTCGACCTCCAGCAGCGGTGTACCGGGCGCCAGGCTCTCCCGGCGCGCGCCCAGCACCTCCACCGCGTCCCGGCCCGCACCGGAGCCGTCCTTCGCCGGTTGGGTCATGTCAGTCATGGTCCGCGGCCCTCCTCAGCGCAGCTTCGGGTCGAGGGCGTCGCGCACCGCGTCGCCGAGCATGATGAACGCCAGCACCGTGATGCTCAGCACGACGGCCGGGAAGAGCAACACGTGCGGGGCGTTCAGGAAGCGGGACTGGGCGTCGCTGATCATCAGACCCCAGGAGATCGCCGGGGACTGGATGCCGATGCCCAGGTAGGACAGCGCGGCCTCGGCGCCGATGTAGACGCCCAGGTTGATGGTGGAGACCACGATCACCGGGGCGACGGCGTTCGGCAGGATGTGCCGGCCGACGATCCGCCCGGTGCCGGCGCCGAGCGCCCGGGCCGCCACCACGTAGTCGTTGTGCTTGTTGGCCAGCACCGCCGAGCGCATCAGCCGGTAGATCTGCGGCCAGCCGAGCACCGCCATCACCGCGGAGACCGTCCAGGCGTTGCCCTTGCCCCAGGTGGACATGATCAGCATGCCGCCGAGCAGCAGCGGGATGGCGAAGAAGATCTCGGTCACGCGGGAGAGCACGCTGTCCCCGAGGCCGCCGATCCAGCCGGCCCACAGACCCAGGGTGCCGCCGACCAGGACCACCAGGGTGGTGGTCACCAGGCCGACGATGATCGAGTTGCGGGCGCCCCAGACGGCGCGGGTGTAGATGTCGCAGCCCTGCACGTCGAAGCCGAACCAGTGGCTGCCGCTGGGCCGCTTCAGCGAGTCGGCCAGGTTGCAGAAGCCGCCGGCGCGCGGGTCGGCGTCGGTGAACAGCTGCGGGACGACCGCGAGCAGCACCATGAACACCACCAGGAACCCGCCGATCAGGAACAGCGGGTTGCGCCGCAGGTCCGCCCAGGCGTCGCTCCAGAGGCTGGCGACCCGCTCGCCGCCTTTGCCGTCCGTGCCCGGGCCGCTCGCGGTGAGCACGCCGGCCTCGGCGGCCGGCCCGCCCGCGGCCGCGCCGCTGCCGGACTGCCGGGGGATCGCCCCGCTCGCGTTCTCGTCCTTCGTCGGCTCACTCATAGCGGATCCTCGGGTCAAGGACGGCGTACAGCAGGTCCACCACCAGGTTGGCGAACAGGTAGACCATCACCAGGGCGCTCACGATGCCCACGATGATGGTCCGTTCCCGCAGGTAGACGGACTGGAAGAGCTGGTGTCCGACGCCGGGGATGTTGAAGATGCCCTCGGTGATGACCGCGCCGCCCATGAGCCCGCCGAGGTCCATGCCCAGGAAGGTCACGATCGGGATCAGCGCGTTGCGCAGCCCGTGCCGCACCACCACCCGCAGCGGGCTGAGCCCCTTGGCGACCGCCGTCCGGACGTAGTCCGCCCGCATGACCTCGATCAGGCTGGTCCGGGTGAGCCGGGCCACGTACGCCAGGGAGGTGGAGGCGAGGACGTAGCCGGGCAGCAGGTAGGACCGGAAGCCGGCGTCCTCGTTGAAGGAGACCGGGAAGAAGTCGATGCCGTAGTCGGTGTTGAGCTTCACCCCGAGGAGCAGTTGGAGCACGAAGCCGATCACGAAGACCGGGATCGAGATCACCATCAGGGTCGAGATCAGCACCACGTTGTCGATGAACCTGCCGCGCCGCAGGGCGGCGATCACACCGGCGGTGACGCCCACCACCATCTCGATGGCCAGCGCGACGAACGCCAGGTTGATGGTGTACGGGAAGGCCCGCTGCATCACGTCGACGACCTGGTTGCCGCGGTAGTCCTCACCGAAGTCGCCCTTGAACAGGCCGGTGAGGTAGTCCCAGTACTGGATGAAGAACGGGTCGTCCAGGTGGTAGCGGTCCCGCAGGACCTGGACGACGGCGGGGTCCTGCCGCTTCTCACCGGCCAGTGCCGTGATGGGGTCGCCGGGCAGCAGGAAGACCAGTGCGTAGATCAGGAATGTCGCGCCGAGGATCACAGGTATGGCCTGGATGATCCGGCGGACCACATAGCGGCCCATGCGGTCTCCTCGTGATCGGGGTACGCCGCAGCCGGGCGGCGCGGGGGTTGCCCGCGCCGCCCGTCAGGGCGTGCCGGTCGGACTGGGGACGGTCAGGCCAGCTCGACGTTGGCCAGGTCGATGCGGTTCTGGGCGTCCACGACCACGTTCTTGACGGTCTTGGTGTAGGCGGCGGAGGTCATGTACGTGTAGACCGGGATGTACGGCAGGTCCTGGATCAGGACGTCGTCGGCCTGCTGGTACAGCTTCAGGCCCTCCTCCTGGGTCTTCGCCTGGTCGGCCTGCGACAGCAGCGACTCGAACTGCTCGTTGACGTAGCCGCCGTAGTTCGAGCCGTTCTCGATCGCGACCTTGGAGAAGATCGGCCGCAGGTAGTTCTCGATCGACGGGTAGTCCATCTGCCAGGCCATCCGGAAGGCGCCGGAGAACTGCTTGGCGCCCAGCTCGTCGAGGATCTTGCCGAACTTCTCGAAGGGCTTGAAGGTGACCTCGACGCCGAGGTTCTTCTTCAGCTGGTTGCCGACCGCCTCGATCCACTCCTTGTGGCCGCCGTCGGCGTTGTAGCCCAGCTCGATGGTGTTGTTCGGGACGCCGCCGGCCGTGGTGAAGAGCTCCTTGGCCTTGGCCGGGTCGAACTTGGCCGCGTCGCCCATCGCGCCCTTGCGGTAGCCCGGAATGATCGGGCTGATGAAGTCGTCGGCCGGGATGCGGGTGCCCGAGAAGATCGTCTTGGTGATCGACTCACGGTCGATCGCCATCGAGATCGCCTTGCGGATCTCCGGCTTGCCGTAGGCGGCCGGGTTGGTCGCGATCGGGAAGCCGATGAAGCCGACGCCCGACTCCGGCTTGTAGATGTAGCGGTCGCCGAATTCCTGGGCGACGGTCGCCATCGCCGAGATCGGGAGCTTGTTGGTGATCTGGATGTTGTTGGCCCGGAGGTCGTTGTAGGCCGTTTCCAGCTTGTCGTAAATCTTGAACGTGACGGATTCCAGCTTGGCTTTTCCGTCCGACTCCGGGAAGTTGTCGTACCGCTTGATCTTGATCTGCTGGTTGTGCTCCCACTTGCCGTCCATCTGGAACGGGCCGTTGCCGATCGGGGCGTCCTCGAAGGTCTTCGGGTCCTGGAAGAAGGCCTTCGGCAGCGGGTAGAACGCGGTGTAGCCCAGCATGACCTTGAACTGCGAGAACGGTGCGTTGAGGGTGACCGTGAAGGTCTTGTCGTCGACGACCTTGAGGCCCCTGAGCTTGTCGGTGGTCGGCTTCTTGTCCTTGCCCGGCGAGAGGTCCTCGGAGCCCTCGATCTTGGCGAAGAACGGCAGGCCCTCGGCCGCGTTGTCCTGGTTGGCGCCCCAGTTCCAGGCGTCGACGAAGGACTGCGCGGTGACCTTCTCGCCGTTGTGGAAGGTGTAGCCGTCCTTGAGCTTGATCGTCCAGACCTTGCTGTCCGGCGACTCGATCGACTCCGCGGCGCGCAACTTCGGGTCGTTCGTCTTGCGGTCGTACTCCACCAGGCCGGCGAAGAGCTGCGAGAGCACCTGGGCACCCTCGGACTCCGCGGTGTTCTGCGGGACCAGCCCGTGCTGCGGCTCACCCGACTGGATGCTGATCGAGCCGCCCTTCTTGCCCGACCCGTTCGCCCCGTCCGAGGACTTCTTGTCGCTGCCGGTGCTGCAGGCGGAGATCGCCAGCGCGGTGCACGCCGCCAGCGCGGTCCAACGCATCGTCTTGGTGAGCCTCATTCAACTGCTCCTCGATTTAGGGGCTTACGAACGAACGGCGCCCCGCCACCCGGTGTGCCGGGCACGGCGGGGGTCGACATCTCAGGGCCGATCCGCACAGCTGGCGAGGTGACCACTGATACGCGCAGAGCAACTATCGATCAACCGACCCCTTCGGTGGAATCGCCGTCACATCTCTTTTCAATTACGGGCCGGGATCAACCCGTGACAATACTCGGCAATTCCGCCATTTCGCGCCCGGAATCGTCAACTCCGCCTTCCGAATAGCGAACCGATAACACCGGTATTCGAATATTTACGAAGCGTAATGATCTATTCGAACGGCAGGCCGGTCCACCCCGCCGGAATTACCGCAGGTCGACGGGTGGACAACAGCGGAGCGCGCCCCCCACGAGGAGGACGCGCTCCGTGACGGGGCCTGGCCCCGGTGTCAACCGCTTTCCGGCCCGCCCGCGGCCTGGTCGCGCTCGGCCGCGAAGTGGCAGGCCGACTCATGGGCGGCCGCTCCGCCCAGCCACCCCGGCACCGCCAGCAGCGGGACCTCCACCGCGCACTTCTCCTGCGCCTTCCAGCAGCGGGTGCGGAAGCGGCAGCCGGACGGCGGGTTGGCCGGCGAGGGCACGTCACCGGTCAGCACGATCCGGTCCCGGTTCTCCCGCGCCGTCGGGTCGGGCACCGGGACGGCGGACAGCAGCGCCTGGGTGTACGGGTGGGTCGCGTGGTCGTAGATCTCCCGGTCGGTGCCGATCTCCACCAGTTTGCCGAGGTACATCACGCCGACCCGGTTGGAGATGTGCCGGACGATCGAGAGGTCGTGCGCGATGAACATGTACGAGAGGTTGAACTCGCTCTGCAGCTGCTCCAGCAGGTTGATCACCTGCGCCTGGACGGACACGTCCAGGGCCGAGACCGGCTCGTCGCAGATGATGACCTCCGGCTTGAGCGCCAGGCCGCGGGCGATGCCGATGCGCTGGCGCTGGCCGCCGGAGAACTGGTGCGGGTACCGGTTGATGTACTCGGGATTGAGGCCGACGACGTCCAGCAGGTCCTGGACGGCCTTGCGGCGGTCGCCCTTCGGTGCCACCTCGGGATGGATCTCGAAGGGCTCGCCGATGATGTCGCCGACCGTCATCCGGGGGTTCAGCGAGGTGTACGGGTCCTGGAACACCATCTGGATGTTCCGCCGCACCGCCTTCAGCGCCGAGCCGGAGAGCCGCGAGATCTCCTCGCCCTTGTAGCGCACCGACCCGCCGGTGGCCGGCTCCAGGTTCATCAGCACCTTGGCCAGCGTCGACTTGCCGCAGCCGGACTCGCCGACCACGCCCAGCGTCTCCCCCTGCATGAGGTCGAAGGAGACACCGTCGACCGCCTTCACCGCGCCGACCTGCTTCTTGAACAGCACGCCCCTGGTCAGCGGGAAGTGCTTGACCAGGTCGCGGACTTCGAGGATCGGCTCGCCGCGCGCCACCTCCTGCTCGAAGGCGGCCTCCGCCGGCGACTCGACCGGACCGGCCCCGTCAACGGTCATGGAGGGTCTCCTTCCAGAAGAAGCAGGCGCTGCCCCGCCCGGCCGACTCGGTGCCGTCGTCCTCGGAGACCGGGAACAGCTCCGGCACCTCCTGCCGGCAGATGTCCTGGGCGCGCGGGCAGCGCGGGTTGAACGCGCAGCCCGGCGGGATCCGCAGCAGGTTGGGCGGCAGGCCCTTGATCGCGTACAGCTCCTGGCCCTTCTGGTCCAGGCGCGGGATCGAGTCCAGCAGCCCGCGGGTGTACGGGTGGGCCGGGCGCGCGTACAGCTCGTGCACCGGGGCCGTCTCCACGATCCGGCCCGCGTACATCACCGCGATCTTGTCGGCCACGTCCGCGACCACCCCCAGGTCGTGCGTGATGAGGATCAGCCCCATGTGGTACTCGGCCTGCAACTCCGCGAGCAGGTCCATCACCTGCGCCTGCACCGTGACGTCCAGCGCCGTGGTCGGCTCGTCCGCGATGATCAGGTCCGGCTCCAGCGCCAGCGCCATCGCGATCATGATGCGCTGGCGCATACCGCCCGAGAACTGGTGCGGATAGTCGTTGACCCGCTGCCGGGCGGCGGGGATGCGCACCCGCTCCATCAGCTCGACGGCCTTCTCCTTGGCCGCCCTGCGCGAGCTGCCGTGGTGGGCGCGGAACATCTCGCCGAGCTGGAAGCCCACCGTGAGCACCGGGTTGAGCGAGGAGAGCGCGTCCTGGAAGATCATCGCGATCTTCTGGCCGCGCACCTTCCGCCGCTGCTCCTTGTCCATCTTCAGCATGTCCTGGCCGCGGAAGCGGATCTCGCCCCGGGGGATGCGGGCCGGCGGCATGTCCAGGATGCCCATGATCGCCTGCGCGGTCACCGACTTGCCGGAGCCGGACTCGCCGAGCACCGCCAGCGTCTCCCCCGCCCGCACGCTGTAGTCGACCCCGTTGACCGCCTTCGCCACCCCGTCCCGGGTGACGAACTCGACGTGCAGGTCCCGGACGTCGAGCAGCGGCCCCTCGTAGGGCGCCTCCCGCCGGGCCTGGCCGCTATCGACTGCTGTGGTCACGATGCGTCCCCTCGCTCAGCGCAGCTTCGGGTCGAGGGCGTCGCGCACCGCGTCGCCCAGCATGATGAAGGCCAGCACGGTGATGGAGAGCGCGGCGGCCGGGAAGAACAGGACGAACGGGGCGGTCCGGATCACCTTCTGGGCCGAGGAGATGTCGATGCCCCAGGAGATGGTCGGGTCCTGCAGGCCGATGCCGAGGAAGCTCAGCGTCGCCTCGGTGGCGATGTAGCCGCCCAGCGCGATGGTCGCCACCACGATCACCGGGGCGACCGCGTTCGGCAGGATGTGCCGGAACATCAGCCGGCCGGTGCCGGCGCCGAGTGCCCGCCCGGCCACCACGAAGTCGGACTGCTTGACCGTCAGCACCGCGCCGCGCATCACGCGGGCGATCTGGGTCCAGCCCAGCACCCCCAGCGCGATGACCACGGTCCACACCGTGCGGGTGGAGAAGGCGTTCAGCAGCACCAGCGCGCCGAGCAGCAGCGGGATGCCGAAGAAGATGTCGATGATCCGGGAGAGCACCGCGTCCACGGTGCCGCCGAAGTAGCCGGCCACCATGCCGGTCAGCCCGCCGAGCAGGGTGACCGTGGCGGTCACGAAGATGCCGACGGTGATCGAGGCCCGGGCGCCGTAGACCACCCGGGCGTAGATGGAGCGGCCCTGGCCGTCGTAGCCGAACCAGCCCGCGCCGAAGAAGTCCGTCCAGTCCGGCCGCCTGAGGAAGTTGTTGACCAGGTCGGCCTTGCGCGGATCGGCGTCGGTGAACGCCCAGGGGAAGATCGCCATCACGATCAGCAGCACGATCAGCACCCCCGAGATCAGGAAGATCGGCCGCCGCCGCAGGTCCCGCCAGGCGTCCCCCCAGAGACTGCGGGCCTCTTCCCGCTTCTCCGGGTCGGGCTCGATCAGGGTCTCCTGCTCGACCGCCATGCCCTGTTCGCCGGCGTAGTCCAAGTGGTCCACCCCCGGCTTGGGATGCGGCTCGAAGGAGTTCTCGTCGTGGACGTCAGGCATAGCGGATCCTCGGGTCCAGGACCGCGTAGAGCAGGTCGACGACGAGGGAGGCCACCAGGTAGACGATCACCAGCACGGTGACGATGCCGACCACGGTCGGCCCCTCCTTCTGGTTGATCGCCCGGTAGAGGACGTTGCCGACGCCCTGCACGTTGAAGATGCCCTCGGTCACGATCGCGCCGCCCATCAGTGCGCCGAGGTCGGTGCCGAGGAAGGTGACCACCGGGATCAGCGAGTTGCGCAGCAGGTGGCGGGAGACGATGGTGCGCCGGGGCAGGCCCTTGGCCACCGCGGTGCGCATGTAGTCGGCCCGCAGGTTCTCACCGATCGAGGTGCGGGTGAGCCGGGCGACGAACGCCAGTGACAGCGAGCCCAGCACGATCGCCGGGAGGATGAGCTGCGAGAGGTCCCTGGAGTCCTGGACGGTCGGGGTGACCCAGCCCAGGTTGGTCGCGAAGACGGTCTGGGCGATGTACGCCAGGACGAAGACCGGGATGGAGATCACCAGCAGGGTGAGGATCAGCACCAGGGTGTCCTGCGCGCTGCCGCGCTTCAGTCCGGAGACCAGGCCCAGCAGCAGTCCGAAGATCATCTCGAAGGCGAAGGCCATCAGGGCCAGCCGGATGGTGACCGGGAAGGCGTCCGCCATGATGTCGGAGACCGGCCGGCCGGTGAAGCTGGTGCCGAAGTCGCCCTGGAAGAGGTTCCCCATGTAGTGCAGGTACTGCTTCCAGATCGGCTGGTCCAGGTAGTACTTGTGCTTGAGGTTGGCCACCACCGCGGGGTCCGCGGCCTTCTCCCCGAACAGCGCCGAGACCGGGTCGCCCGGCAGCGTGTAGACCATCAGGAAGATCAGCAGCGTGGTGCCGAAGAACACCGGGATCATCTGCAGCACCCGCCGCAGCACGTAACTGCCCATTCGAGCCTCCTTCCTGGAGACGTGATCGAGTGCCCGGGCCCCGCCCTCCGTGCGGGAAGGACGGGGCCGGCGCGGGGACCTGGGGGCGCTTGCGGCGCCCGGTCAGCCCTTGACCTCGACCTGGGTCCAGGCCGGGTTGCCGAAGGAGTCGAACGTCACGTTCTGGACCTTGGTGGAGTAGCCCGAGTTGGTGCGGTAGTACCAGAGCGGGATGGCCGGCATGCCCTGGGCCAGCACGGCCTCGGCCTGCTGGTAGCCGGTGACCGTGTCGTTCACGCTGGAGGCCTCGTCGGCCTGGGTGGCGAGCTGGTCGAACTGCGGGTCGCTGTAGCCGAAGTCGTTGGACGCCGCGCCGGTGCGGTACACGTCGGCGAGGAAGTTGGCGTTCAGCGGGTAGTCCTGGACCCAGCCGGTGCGGAAGGCGCCGTTGATCTGGTGGCCGGTGATCGCCGCGCGGGCGGTCTTGAAGTCCGGCTTCGGGTCGCCGACGCAGTCCACGCCGGTGTTCTGCCGGATCGAGTTGCAGACCGCGTCGACCCACTCCTTGTGGCCGCCGTCCGCGTTGTAGGTGACGGTCACCTTGTTGCCGGGGACACCGCCGCCCTCGGAGATCAGCTGCTTGGCCTTGGCCGGGTCGAACGTGCAGTTGGCACCGCACTGGCCGTCCTTGTAGCCCTGGACGCCCTCGGCGACCCAGGCGGTGGCCGGCTTGCGCGAGCCCTGGAGCACCGTCTTGGTGATGGTGTCGCGGTCGATCGCCATCGACAGGCCCTGGCGGACCTTCGCCTTCTCCGGGGGAGCCCAGTCGGCCTGGTAGAGCGTGAAGCCGATGTTCTGGATGGCGCCCTGCGGGGCGTCGATCGCCCGGTCGCCCAGGTCGCTCTTGTAGGTGGCCAGTGCCGAGGGCGGCACCTGGTCCATCACGTCCAGGTTGTTGGACTGCAGGTCGGCGTAGGCGGCCTCGGCCGTGCTGTACATCTTGAAGACGACGCCGCCGTTCTTCGGCTTGTCCACGCCCTGGTAGTCCGGGAAGGCCTTGGTGACCACCTGCTGGTTGTGGTCCCAGCTGACGAACTGGTAGGCGCCGTTGCCGACCGGCTTCTGCCCGTACCCGGTCGGGTCGTTGAAGAAGGCGTCCGGCAGCGGGGAGAAGGCGATGTAGCCGAGCTTGTACTCGAAGTACGAGACCTTGTGGCTCAGCTTGACGGTGAAGTGCTGGTCGTCCGTGACGGTCAGTCCGGACATCTTGGCCGTGGTCGGCTGGCCGCTCGCCGGGTGGACGTCCTGGTAGCCCTCGATGTCGGAGAACCAGGAGCTGTTGATCTGGTTGTTGGTGGCGGTGGCGCCCCAGTTCCAGGCGTCCACGAAGTTCTTGGCGAGCACCGGGGTGCCGTCGTGGAACTTCCAGCCGTTCTTCAGGGTGACGGTGAAGGTCTGCGAGTCGCTGGTGTCGATGGTGTCCGCGACCTGCATCCGGATCTTCGCGTTCGCCGGGTCGTAGTCGACCAGGCCCTTGAAGAGGTTCTGCAGGATGCGCCCGCCGCCGGTCTCGTTGGCGTTGGCCGGTTGCAGCGCGTTCTGCGGCTCGCTGCTCTGGTAGCTGAAGGTCTTGCTGGTGTCCGACGAGCCGCTGCTGCCGCCCCCGTCGCTACTGCTGCTGCATCCACTGGCCACCAGGGCCACGGACGTCGCTGCGGCGAGGACCCATCGAGCACGGGTGGCCACGGGCATGGAGGTCCCTCCTCAAGGTGTGTGACGCATCACACCCCATGAGAAGCGCGGCCGCCCGGCGGCGCGAGTGCGGTACCCCCGGACGGGTGCACCGGCCGGGACGGCGGTTGACGCCCCGCCAGGTCCGGGCGCGCGAACGCCGAAGGGGCCCGCGCCGCGCGAACGGCAGCGGGCCCCTCCGGGCGGGAACGGGCGGCGGGTCAGGCCGCGGCCGTCTCCCGGACGGCGGCGAAGTGGCACGCCGACTGGTGCTTGGCCGGGCCGCTCAGCACCTCGGGCACCGCCAGCAGCGGGACCTCGGTCGAGCAGCGCTCCTCCGCCTTCCAGCAGCGGGTGCGGAAGCGGCAGCCGGACGGCGGGTTGGCCGGCGAGGGGATGTCACCGGTCAGGATGATCCGGTCGCGGTTCGCGCGCGCCTCCGGGTCCGGCACCGGCACCGCGGAGAGCAGCGCCTGGGTGTACGGGTGGGTGGCGTTCTCGTAGATCTCCTCGTCCGTGCCGATCTCGACCATCTTGCCGAGGTACATCACGCCGACGCGGTCGGAGATGTGCCGGACGATGGAGAGGTCGTGCGCGATGAACATGTAGGAGAGCTCGAAGTCGTTCTGGAGCTGCTCCAGCAGGTTGATCACCTGGGCCTGCACCGAGACGTCCAGGGCCGAGACCGGCTCGTCGCAGATGATGACCTCCGGCTTGAGCGCCAGGCCGCGGGCGATGCCGATGCGCTGGCGCTGGCCGCCGGAGAACTGGTGCGGGTACCGGTTGATGTACTCCGGGTTGAGGCCGACGACGTCCAGCAGGTCCTGGACGGCCTTGCGGCGGTCGCCCTTGGGAGCCACCTCGGGGTGGATCTCGAAGGGCTCGCCGATGATGTCGCCGACCGTCATCCGGGGGTTCAGCGAGGTGTACGGGTCCTGGAACACCATCTGGATGTTCCGCCGCACCGCCTTCAGCCCGGCCCCGGACAGCTTGGTGATGTCCTCACCCTTGAACAGCACCTGGCCGGAAGTGGCCGTCTCCAGGTGCATCAGCACCTTGGCCAGCGTCGACTTGCCACAGCCGGACTCGCCGACGATGCCGAGCGTCTCGCCCTTCGCCAGCTCGAAGGAGACGCCGTCGACGGCCTTGACGGCGCCGACCTGCTTCTTGAAGAGGATGCCCTGGGTCAGCGGGTAGTGCTTGACCAGGTCCCTGACCTCCAGGATGGGCTCAGCCATGGAGGGTCTCCTTCCAGAGGTGGCACGCGCTGCGGCGGCCGGTGAGCTCCTTGCCGTCCTTGTCGGTCACCTGGTGCAGCTTCGGGATCTCCGTGCGGCACAGGTCGGTGGCGACGTCACAGCGGGGGTTGAACGCGCAGCCGGCCGGGACCTTCAGCAGGTTCGGGGGCAGGCCCTTGATCGCGTACAGCTCCTGGCCCTTCTGGTCCAGGCGCGGGATGGAGCGGAGCAGGCCCTTGGTGTACGGGTGGGCCGGGCGCGCGTAGAGCTCGTGCACCGGAGCGGTCTCGACGATCCGGCCGGCGTACATCACGGCGATCTTGTCCGCGACGTCGGCGACCACGCCGAGGTCGTGGGTGATCAGGATCAGGCCCATGTTGTACTCGTCCTGCAGCTCCGCGAGCAGGTCCATCACCTGGGCCTGGACGGTGACGTCCAGGGCGGTGGTGGGCTCGTCGGCGATGATCAGGTCGGGCTCCATGGAGAGCGCCATGGCGATCATGATGCGCTGGCGCATACCGCCGGAGAACTGGTGCGGGTAGTCGCCCACGCGCTGCTTGGCGGCGGGGATGCGCACCCGCTCCATCAGCTCGATGGCCTTCTCCCGGGCCTCCTTCTTGGAAGCGCCGCGGTGCACCCGGAACATCTCGCCGAGCTGGGCGCCGACGGTCATCACGGGGTTCAGCGAGGACAGCGCGTCCTGGAAGATCATCGCGATCTTCTGGCCGCGGATCTGCCGGCGCTCCTCCTCCTTCATCGCGAGCATGTCCTGCCCGCGGAAGAGGATCTGGCCCTGGCTGATCTTGCCGGGCGGCATGTCGAGGATGCCCATGATGGTCTGGGCGGTCACCGACTTGCCGGAGCCGGACTCGCCGAGGACCGCCAGGGTCTCACCGGCGGCCACGGAGTAGTTGACGCCGTTCACGGCCTTGGCGACGCCGTCCCGGGTGTGGAACTCCACGTGGAGGTCCTTGACCTCCAGCAGCGGGGTGCCAACCTCCAGGCGGCCGTTCTTCTGGTTCTTCTCGATCACGGTGGTCATCGGGTCGTCACCTCTTCTCTCAGCGGAGCTTCGGGTCGAGGGCGTCGCGCACCGCGTCGCCGAGCATGATGAACGCCAGCACGGTGATGCTCAGCACGGCGGCCGGGAAGAGCAGGACGTGCGGGGCGTTCAGGAAGCGGGGCTGGGCGTCGCTGATCATCAGGCCCCAGGAGATCTGCGGCGGCTGGACGCCGATGCCCAGGTAGGACAGCGCGGCCTCGGCACCGATGTAGACGCCCAGGGAGATCGCGGCGACGACGATGACCGGCGCGATGGCGTTCGGCAGGATGTGCCGGAAGGTGATCCGGCCGGAGCCGGCGCCCAGCGCGCGGGCCGCCATCACGTAGTCGTTGTTCTTGTTGGCCAGCACCGAGGCGCGCATGATGCGGAAGATCTGCGGCCAGCCGAGGACGGCCATGACGACCGAGACCGAGATGGCGTTGCCGCTGCCCCACATCGACATGATCAGCATGCCGCCGAGCAGCAGCGGGATGGAGAAGAAGATCTCGGTGAAGCGGGACAGGATCGAGTCGACGATCCCGCCCTTCCAGCCGGCCAGCAGGCCGAGCAGGGAGCCCACCACGGTGACCGTGAAGGTGGTCAGCACGCCGACGATGACCGAGTTGCGGGCGCCCCAGACGGTGCGGGTGTAGATGTCGCAGCCCTGGACGTCGAAGCCGAACCAGTGATCGGCGCTCGGACGCTGGAGCGAGTTCGCCAGGTCGCAGGCACCGCCCTCGAACGGGCTGCCGTCGGTGAACAGCTGGGGCACCGCGGAGATGACCAGCAGGCAGAACACCAGCACCGCGCCGATGATGAAGACCGGGTTGCGGCGCAGGTCGCCCAGCGCGTCCGACCACAGGCTCGCGACGCGCTCGGGCTTCTGCGCCTTCGCCGCGCCCTTCTCGCTGTTGTCGCCGGAAGGGGCCTCGGGGCCCTTGGTGATGGTGTCACTCATAGCGGATCCTCGGGTCGAGCACGGCGTACAGCAGGTCCACGAGCAGGGTGGTGATCAGGTAGATCAGGACCAGCAGTGTGACCACGCCGACGATGATCGTGCCCTGCTTCTGGTACACGGACTGGGCGAGCAGACCGCCGATGCCGTGGATGTTGAAGATCCGCTCGGTGATGACCGCACCGCCCATGAGACCGCCGAGGTCGGCGCCCAGGAAGGTGACGATCGGGATCAGCGCGTTGCGCAGCGCGTGGCGGCCGATCACCCGGCGCCGCTTCAGACCCTTGGCGACCGCGGTACGGACGTAGTCCGCGCGCATGGTCTCCATCAGGCTGGTGCGGGTCAGACGGGCGACGTACGCGAGCGACATCGAAGCGAGGACGAAGGCGGGCAGCAGGTACGCGCGGAGCCCGTCCTCCTCGTTGAAGGACACCGAGAAGATCTCGATGCCGTAGTCGTTCTTCAGCTTGACGCCGAGCACGAGCTGCAGCACGAAGCCGGTGACGAAGACCGGGATCGAGATGACCAGCAGCGTGCTGATGAGGACCAGCTGGTCCAGGAACTTCCCCTTGCGCAGGGCCGCCATGACACCGGCCGCGACACCCACGACCGCCTCGATGACGAACGCCACCAGGGCCAGGTTGACGGTGTACGGGAAGGCGTCCCCGATCATCTCACTCACTGAGCGACCGGTCAGGCTCTCGCCCAGGTCGCCCTGGAAGACGCCGGTGATGTAGTTCCAGTACTGAACGATGAACGGGTCGTTCAGGTGGTACTTCTCGCGGATCATGTCCGCGACGACCGGGTCGGCTCGCTTCTCGCCGGCCAGCGCCTGCACCGGGTCACCGGGCAGGTAGTGGACCAACGCGTAGATCAGCAGCGTCGCGCCGATAAGGACAGGGATCGCCTGTATCAGTCGGCGGATCACATAGCGGCCCATTAGACCTCCACACTTTCGGACAAGGAAGGGAGGCGGGGGGAGCCGGACTGTGGTCCGGTCTCCACCCGCCCCCTAACGTCTGCGTCTCAGATCAGCCGGCGAGCTCGACCTCGTCCAGGTTCATGCGACCCTGGGCGTCGGTGTCGAAGTTCTTGATCTTCTTCGAGTACGCGGCGGAGGACATGTACGTGTAGACCGGGATGTACGGCAGGTCCTGGATCAGGACGTCGTCGGCCTGCTGGTACAGCTTCAGGCCCTCGTCCTGGCTCTTCGCCTGGTCGGCCTGCGACAGCAGCGACTCGAACTGCTCGTTGACGTAACCGCCGTAGTTCGAGCCGTTGTCGATCGCGACCTTGGAGAAGATCGGCCGGAGGTAGTTCTCGATCGACGGGTAGTCCATCGACCACGCCATGCGGAAGGCACCGGAGTACTGCTTGGCGCCCAGCGCGTCGAGGATCTTGCCGAACTTCTCGAACGGCTTGGTGGTGACCTCGACGCCGAGGTTCTTCTTCAGCTGGTTGGCGACGGCCTCGATCCACTCCTTGTGGCCGCCGTCGGCGTTGTAGCCCAGCTCGATGGTGTTGCCCGGGACGCCGCCGGCGGTGTCGAACAGCTGCTTGGCCTTGGCCGGGTCGTACTTCGCCGCGTCGCCCATGGCGCCCTTGCGGTAACCCGGGATCAGCGGGTTGATGAAGTCGTCGGCCGGGACGCGGGTGCCCGAGAAGATCGTCTTGGTGATCGCCTCCCGGTCGATCGCCATCGAGATCGCCTTGCGGATCTCCGGCTTGCCGTAGGCGGCCGGGTTGGTCGAGATCGGGAAGCCGATGTAACCGACGCCCGACTCCGGCTTGTAGATGTAGCGGTCGCCGAACTCGCCCTTGACGGTGCCCATGGCCGAGATCGGGAGCTTGTCGGTGGCCTGGATGTTGTCGGCGCGCAGGTCGTTGTACGCGGTGTCCAGGTTGTCGTAGATCTTGAAGGTGACGCCCTGCAGCTTCGCCTTGCCGTCAGCGGCCGGGAAGCTGTCGAAGCGCTTGACCTTGATCTGCTTGTTGTGCTCCCACTTGCCGTCCATCTGGAACGGGCCGTTGCCGATGGGGGCGTCCTCGAAGGACTTCGGGTCCTGGAAGAAGGCCTTCGGCAGCGGGTAGAACGCGTTGTAGCCCAGCATGGTCTTGAACTGGGAGAACGGGTCCGTCAGGGTGACGGTGAAGGTCTTGTCGTCGACGACCTGCAGGCCCTTGAGCTTGTCGGTGGTCGGCTTCTTGTCCTTGCCCGGCGAGAGGTCGGCGGAGCCCTCGATCTTGGCGAAGAACGGCAGGCCCTCGGCCGCGTTGTCCTGGTTGGCGCCCCAGTTCCAGGCGTCGACGAAGGACTGCGCGGTGACCTTCTCGCCGTTGTGGAAGGTGTAGCCGTCCTTGAGCTTGATCGTCCAGACCTTGCTGTCCGGCGACTCGATCGACTCGGCGACGCGCAGCTTCGGCTCGTTGGTCTTGTTGTCGTACTCGACCAGGCCGGCGAACAGCGCGTTCAGGACCTCGGCACCCTCGGACTCCGCGGTGTTCTGCGGGACCAGGCCGTGCTGCGGCTCACCGAGCTGAACGGCGATCGAGCCGCCGCCGGAGGCGGCCTTGTCGTCGCTCTTCGAGCTGGTGCTGCAGGCGGTCGCCGCGAGGGCGATCGCGGTCGCCGCGACGATCCACTTGGTCTGGGTTGCACCACGCATGGGGGGATGCCTCCTGAATTCGACTTTCCAACGAGGAGAGCACCGCGGGCGAGTGATCCGGTCCGCCGTGCCGTCCGCGCTCGTGGTTTCGGCGCGCACCCCTGCGCGTTAACCCTTGACCCGAGCCTGACTGCACCCACTATGTGTCACGCACGGACACGAAAGTGACCACTGCCGATCTCAATTAGGTCACATGAACGGTCGGTAAGTTTCGAAAATCGGACATATGAGACATACTCAGACAGGCATCAACCGGACAGTCGTCATGAATGACGGACTGTCACGTTCGCTCAGCGGACACCTTGGCGTGGTAAGCGCTATTCCGTTTATACGCGCGTCGACAGCGTGGAGTAGTGGAAATGGTTCGCCCCCCTCTCCATCGGAAAGGGGGGCGAACGTTTCCGGCCAAAGCACCGCCGGAACGGCTCAGAACGCCGCGATCACGCCTTCTTCGCGCGCGACGCGGTACGGCCGCGGTCCTTCTGGTCCAGGACGACCTTACGGATGCGAACCGTCTCCGGGGTCACCTCGATGCACTCGTCCTCGCGGCAGAACTCCAGCGACTGCTCCAGCGAGAGCTTGCGCGGCGGGACGATCGACTCGGCGACGTCGGCGTTCGACGACCGCATGTTGGTGAGCTTCTTCTCCTTGGTGATGTTGACGTCCATGTCGTCGGCGCGCGAGTTCTCGCCGACGATCATGCCCTCGTACACCTCGGTGCCCGGGTCGCAGAAGAGCACGCCGCGCTCCTGCAGGTTGGTCATCGCGAAGGCGGTGACCACACCGGCCCGGTCGGCGACCAGCGAACCGTTGTTGCGGGTCGTCAGGGTGCCGAACCACGGCTCGTGGCCCTCGTGGATCGAGTGGGCGATGCCGGTGCCGCGGGTGTTGGTGAGGAACTCGGTCCGGAAGCCGATCAGACCGCGGGACGGGACGACGAACTCCATCCGGACCCAGCCCGAGCCGTGGTTGGACATGTTGTCCATCCGGCCCTTGCGGATGCCCATGAGCTGGGTGACGGCACCCATGTGCTCCTCGGGCACGTCCACGGTGAGGCGCTCGACCGGCTCGTGCGTCTTGCCGTTGACCTGCTTGGTGACCACCTGCGGCTTGCCGACGGTCAGCTCGAAGCCCTCGCGGCGCATGGTCTCGATCAGGATGGCCAGCGCCAGCTCACCGCGGCCCTGCACCTCCCAGGCGTCCGGGCGCTCGGTCTCCAGCACGCGCAGCGAGACGTTACCGATCAGCTCGCGGTCCAGGCGGTCCTTCACCTGGCGGGCGGTGACCTTGCGGTCGACCCGGCCGCCGGACTTGGCGTCCGCGCCCTTGCCGCTGCCGCCCCGGCCGACCAGCGGCGAGGTGTTGGTGCCGATGGTCATCGAGATGGCCGGCTCGTCCACCGTGATCAGCGGCAGTGCGATCGGGTTCTCCGGGTCGGCCAGGGTCTCGCCGATCATGATGTCGGAGATGCCCGCGACGGCGCAGATGTCGCCCGGGCCCGCCACCTCGGCCGGCTTGCGGGTGAGCGCCTCGGTCATCAGCAGCTCGGAGATGCGGACGTTCGTGATGGTGCCGTCGCGCTTGATCCAGGCCACCGTCTGGCCCTTGCGCAGCTCGCCCTGCTCGACGCGGAGCAGCGCGATGCGGCCGAGGAAGTTGTCGGCGTCCAGGTTGGTGACGTGGGCCTGGAGCGGCGCGTCCGCGTCGAAGGTCGGGGCCGGGACGTGCTCCAGGATGGTGGAGAAGAACGGCTCCAGGCTGTCGCTGTCGGCGGGAACGGTGCCGTTCTCCGGCTTGGTCAGCGAGGCGACGCCGTCACGGGCGCAGGCGTAGACGATCGGGAACTCGATCTGGTCCTCGTCCGCGTCCAGGTCCAGGAAGAGGTCGTAGGTCTCGTTGATGACCTCGTCGATCCGGGCGTCCGGGCGGTCGGTCTTGTTGATGCAGAGGATGACGGGCAGCCGCGCGGTGAGCGCCTTGCGGAGCACGAAGCGGGTCTGCGGCAGCGGGCCCTCGGAGGCGTCCACGAGGAGGACGACCGCGTCCACCATCGACAGACCGCGCTCGACCTCGCCACCGAAGTCGGCGTGGCCCGGGGTGTCGATGATGTTGATGGTGATCGGCGCGCCACCATCCTTCGGGTGGTACTTGACCGCGGTGTTCTTCGCGAGAATGGTGATGCCCTTCTCACGCTCCAGGTCGTTGGAGTCCATCATCCGGTCGTCCAGCTGCTGGTGCGCGGCGAAGGCGCCGGCCTGCTTGAGCATGGCGTCGACCAGGGTGGTCTTGCCGTGGTCGACGTGGGCGACGATGGCGACGTTACGGATGTCGTTACGCGTGGGCATGCCTAGCGGATTCTCCTGGAATCGTGGGTTACGGCGCCCGGCTGCGTGACGCGCACTTGCGACCCCTGTCGGCCGCCACCACCCGTTCCGCCTGCTACTACCGGTCCACCCGCCGGGCAGGACATGCCACGGCTTCCTCCTATGGTACGGGGAACCGCCGAGCTCGGCCGAAACGGGCATCGCGGGCGGGACCAAGATCACAGCTCGGCCGCTTACCCTTCACCCGGTATTCGGACGGTTCGCCGTGGTCGACCGCGGCCTCCCGAGGCCGAACGGGGGTCGCGCACGCCCCGGCGCACGGCCGCGCCGCCGGACAGGCGTACGCCGCCGCCACCACGGTGAGCGTGTGCCGCGGTGACAGCGGGGAGCCCACCTCGGCCAGGAGCGGCCCGTCCCCGTCCGCTAGGCCGCCCAGCCCAGGTCCTGGAGGCGGGGGCGGGCCAGGCCCCGGACGCCGGCGCCGACGAGGCCGTCCCGGACCGCCACCGCCTCCGGGCGCTGGAAGAGCGGGACCGAGTGGCCCAGCTGCCAGATCCGCACGTCGGCCTCCTGGAGCAGGGCGCGGCGGGCGGGCGGGTCGGGTTCGGCGGCGGCGCGGTCGAAGAGGCGGTCGATCTCCTCCGTCCCGGCCCGCGCGTAGTTGCGGCCGACCGTCGGGGCGCCGTCCGGGCCGGGGCGGGGCTTGGCGTAGACGGGCCGCTGCTCGCCGGCCGGGCCGGGGCCGGCCGGCCAGGAGAACAGGGCGAGGTCGAAGTCGCCGGTGGCCAGGTGGTCGCCGACGAAGGTGTCCGCGGGCGCCTCCACCACCTGGACGGCCGCCCCGGCCGCCGCGAGGTCCGCCGCCACCGCGTCGGCCGCCCGCCGGAGGGTCGCGGAGCCCGCCGGGACCAGCAGGGTGAGCGCCAGTTCGTGTCCGCCCCGGGCCCGGGTGCCGCCGGCGGCGGGGCGCTTCCAGCCGGCGGTGTCCAGCATCCGCCCCGGATCGGCGCCGCCCAGCGCGTCGGCGTCGTCCCGGTAGCCGGGCTGGTCGCCGGCCAGCAGGTGGTGGCCGAGCGGCGCGGCGGGCAGCCCGAACGGCGTCAGCGCGGCCTCGGCGGCGTGCCGCCGGTCGACGGCCCGGGACAGCGCGCGGCGCAGCACCGGGTCGGTGAGCGGTTCGCGGGCGGCGTTCAGGGTGAGCTGGGCGAGGCCGGTCCCGGCGGACCGGTGCAGGGTGACGCCGGTCGGCGCCGCGGCCCTGCGCAGCGCCTCGGCGGTGTCGGCCCCGGCGCGCTCGACCGCCGCCGTCAGCGGGGCGAGGTCCAGCCGGCCCTGGGCCAGCTCCTCGGCCCGGCGTTCGGCCGGGACGGCGAGGAACTCGATCCGGTCCGCCTTGGCCGGCTCGCCCCACCAGAACGGGTTGCGGACCAGGACGGCCTTCCCGCCCGCCGGGTCGTACCCGTCGACCAGGAACGGGCCGGCGGTCGGGTGGGCGGTGCCGCCGGGCAGCGGGCGCCCGAAGGCGGCGGCGGTGGCGGTCTCGGCGGCGGGGTAGAGCGGGTCGAACAGGGCCTGCCACTCGGCGCAGGGATGGCGGAAGGTGACCTTGACCTCGTGCGGGTCGGCGCCCTGGGCGATGGAGTCGACGGCCGCGTACCCGGCGGGCCGGGCGGCGGGGTAGGCGGGGTCGAGGCCGGAGAGCGCGGCCCGCTGGGCGATGAAGTCGGCGGCGGAGAGCGGGGTGCCGTCGCTCCAGACGGCGCGCGGGTTGAGGCGGTAGGTGACCACCTGGGGCAGCTGTCCGGGCGGGGTGGACTCGGCGGCGGCCAGGTAGTCCGGGTCCGGGGTCCACTCGCCGTGCGCGTCCGGCCGGAACAGCGCGGGGTAGAGGGCGTGCGCGAGCAGCGCGGAGCCCGCGGTGGCGGCGGGCTGGTAGACGTTCACGGTGGCCGGAACGGCGTCGACGGCCCAGCGCAGGGTGCCGCCGTCGCGGACGACGCTCCGGTCGACGGGGCGGACGTCCCCGGTGACGACGGCCGGGCCGGGCGGCGCGGGGTCGGGCGTCCGGCCGGTGCGGGCCGGGTCGGGGCCGCCGAGGCAGCCGGCCGTGGCACCGAGGGCGAGCAGCAGCGCGGCGGCTGCGACGGGGAGGCGGGCGCGCATGGCGGCCATCGAACGCCGCCCCGGCGCGCCGGGCGGCCCCGACACGGCGGCCCGCCGGGCGACAGCACCCGGTCGGCGGTATTGTCGCCCGCTCGCCTCCGGGGCGCTCCTGTCCGGCGCCGACGGTCGGCGCTCCAACACCGCGACTTCGTCACGGCGTCCTCGCCTCTTCCTTTCGGCACCGGCGCGCCCCTTCGGCTCGGGGCGGGGGCCTTCGGCGCGGGGCGGAGCTCGTCCGGGCGGCTACAGCCCCAGCTCGAACCAGACGATCTTGCCCTTGGGCGTGCGCCGGCTGCCCCAGCGTTCGGCGAGCAGGCTGACCAGCTGGAGCCCGCGCCCGCCCTCGTCGGTCTCGTGGGCGCGCCGCTGCCTCGGCTGGGCGTAGCCGTCGTCCCAGACCTCGCACACCATGGTCCGGTCGCGCAGCAGCCGCAGCCGGATCTCGCCCCGGCCGTGCCGCAGCGCGTTGGTGACCAGCTCGCTGACCAGCAGCTCAGTGGTGTCGACCAGCTCGTCCAGGCCCCGGGCGAGCAGCCAGCTGCACGCGGCCTCGCGGGCCTTGGCGACCGAGGTGGGCTCGGGCGGCAGGAACCACTGGCCGACGGCGTCCTCCGGGAAGGCGTGCACCTTGGCCATCAGCAGGGCGATGTCGTCCTCGCCGTGGTGCGGGTTGAGCTCGCCGAGGACGTGGTCGCAGAGGTCCTCCAGGCCCTTGCCCCCGTCGGAGAGCGCGTGCCGGAAGGCCCGCAGGCCCTCGTCCAGCTGGTGCTTGCGGCTCTCCACCAGGCCGTCGGTGTAGAGGCCGAGCACGGCGCCGTCCGGGAGGGTCAGCTCGACCTCCTCGAAGGGCTCGCCGCCGACGCCGAGCGGCAGGCCGGGCGGGACGTCCAGCATCCGGGCGGGCTCGCCGGGGCCGAGCAGGACGGGCGGCAGGTGGCCGGCGTTGGCGAAGGTGCAGCGCCGGGTGACCGCGTCGTACACGGCGTAGACGCAGGTGGCGAGGTAGACCTCGCGGGCCTCCTCGTCGGCGGTGGAGGTGAGCCGCCCGTACGGGTTGGACCGGCCGGTCGGCGCGGTGTCGTCGCCGAGGCCGCGGGCGATCTCGTCGAGCGCGGTGAGGACCTCGCCGGGTTCGAGGTCGAGCATGGCCAGGGTGCGCACGGCGGTGCGCAGCTGGCCCATCGCGACGGCGGCGCGCAGGCCGCGGCCCATCACGTCGCCGATGACCAGGGCGGTGCGGTTGCCTGGCAGCGGGATGACGTCGAACCAGTCGCCGCCGACCTCGGTGTTGTTGTTGCTGGGCAGGTAGCGGCAGGCGATCTCCAGGCCGCTGGCGACCGGGTTGCCCGGGGGCAGCAGGCTGCGCTGCAGGATCAGCGCGCGCTCGTGCTCGCGCCGGTAGAGGCGGGCGTTGTCGATGCAGACGGCGGCGCGGGCGACGAGTTCCTCGGCGATGGCGACGTCGCGGGCGTCGAAGGGCTCGCTGCCGATCGCCCGGGAGAGCTGGACCAGGCCGAGCACCTGGTCGCGGGCGACCAGCGGGACGATCAGGGTGGAGCGCAGCAGCGGGTCGGGGCCGGGCTCGGGGACGACGCTGCGGCCGGTGCGCAGCGCCCGGGCGTGCGGGGAGCGGCGCGGGTAGCAGAGGGTGCCGCCGGCCTCGGCGATGGGCAGGCCGGTGACCGAGCCGAGTACCGAGGAGGCGCCGCCGACCACGCTGGAGACGGCGACCCGGCGCAGTTCGCCGCTGCCGTCGGTGAGCACGGTGTCGCCGAGCCGGCCGGTGCTGGGCACGGTCTCGCCGGAGAGCAGCGCGGTGTAGAGGTCGACGGTGGCGAGGTCGCAGAACGGCGGGACGACGACGTCCAGCAGTTCCTTGGCGGTGGTCTCCAGGTCGAGGGTGGAGCCGATGTGGGCGCTGGCCTCGTTGAGCAGGGCGAGGTTGCGGCGCACGCCGTCGGCCTCGCGTTCGGCCACGTGCCGGCTGGTGACGTCGGAGACCTGTCCGGCGACGCCCATCGGCTGGCCGGCCGCGCCGTTGAGGCGGTAGAGCGAGACGGCCCAGAGCCGGTTGCCCTCGCGGGTCGGGACGGCGGCGTGGAAGCGCAGGTCGAAGACGGGCTCGCCGCTGGCGAGGACCTTGCGCAGGGCGGCGGTGAGCCGGTCGGCCTCGGAGCCGGGGAAGATGTCGTGCGGGGTGAGGCCCTCCAGGTCGGTGGGGGCCAGGCCCATCCCGGAGGCGAAGGCGTCGTTGACGCGCTGCAGCCGGAGCCGGTCGTCGAAGAGGACGAAGCCGGTCGGGGTCTGTCCGAAAACCGCCTCCGAAGCGGCCAGATCGGTCTCGATCCGGCGGAGCCGGCCCAGGTCGACCGCGAGACAGGTGGCCCCGGCAGCGGGCAGCTCGCTGTCCGGCATGAGGTAGAGCTCGGCGAGGCCCTCGCCGCCGTCGGCGTGCCGGTACGGCGTGGTGCCGACCCACTCCTCGCCCGCCAGGGTGCGCTCCAGCCGGGCGCGGCCGCGCAGCCAGAGTTCCCGCGGGACGAAGGTGGTCACCGGGTCGGCGCCGACCGCCTCGGCGGCGGGCACGCCGAAGAACTCGGCCGCGCGGTCGCTCCACTGGCTGATCCGGCCGTCCGGGCCGATCGCGAAGGTGGCGACCCGGATGTAGTCGTAGATCGAGCCCGGATCCCCGGCACCCCACCGCTGCTCCTCGGCCGCCGGCCGCGGGGCGCGGGCGGGTGCGGGCAGGTGGTGGGCAGGACCGGGCACGTGTTGAGCGCCGGCCTGCCCGGGTACAGCGGCATGACCGCTGCTGCTCGGCGCATTGCGCGCCGGGGTGCTGTTCACGGACCGACCCCTCCAAACCCGCGACCGTCCGGATGTCGAGAAGACCGAGTATTCATCATCGAGGGGTACGTTCACACGCCCTCAACATCACAACATCAGATCGGGCGAAGGTTTTTGTCCTACCGCCCGCGCAACCACAATGCCACGCTCGCGCCCCCTGCCGGAGCGCGCGCTCCCCCGGGGGCCCCCGAGGGCCTGGGCAGCGGCGTTCTCCCGGGCGGCCGGCCCGCCCCTGCGGCCACCGCCCCGCCACCGCCCGGTCACCGTCCCGCCGCCGTCCGGCCACCGCTCAGCCGCCGGCCACCTCCGCCTCGGGAGTGCCCGGCAGCGCCTGCTCGAACCAGACCACCTTGCCCATGCCCTCCGCCCTGGCCCCCCAGTGCAGGGCCAGCAGGGCCACCAGCTCCAGCCCGCGGCCGCCCTCGTCCGCCTCGGCCGCGTGCCGCTCGCGCGGCGGGTCCGGCAGCGGGTCGGAGATCTCCACCAGCAGCGTCTCGCCGAGCGTCAGCCGCACCCCGATCGGCGCGCTCGCGTACCGGACGGCGTTCGTGACCAGCTCGCTGACCAGCAGCTCCGCGGTGTCGGTCAGCTCCTCGACGCGCCACTCGGCCAGGGTCGCGCGGACCAGCCTGCGGGCCCGGGAGACGGCGGTCGGCTCGGCGGGCAGCGTCCAGCCCGCCGTCGGGGTGCCGGCCTGCCCGTGGCCGAGCCGGGCCAGCAGCAGCGCCACGTCGTCCGGCTCGCGGCCCTGCTCCATGGTGTCCAGCACCGCCTCGCAGGCCGCCTGGATCGAGGCGTAGGGCTGCTGGAGCACCGTGAGCAGCCGGTCGAGGCCGACGTCCAGGTCCTTGTCCCGGGACTCCACCAGGCCGTCGGTGCACAGCGCCAGCAGGCTGCCCTCGGGGATCTTCAGCTCGACGGACTCGAACGGGACGCCGCCGACCCCGAGCGGGGCGCCGGAGGGCAGCTCCAGGATCCGGCCGGCGCCGCCGGGCAGCGGGCCGCCGTTGCGGGTCGGTCCGTCCGCCTCCTCCCCCGGCACCACCAGCACCGGCGGGATGTGGCCGGCCTTGGCGGCGGTCAGGGTCGCGGTGGCCGGGTCGAACACCGCGTACACGCAGGTGGCGAGCAGCGCCTCGTCCGGGCCCTGGGCGAGGTCGTCGGCCAGTTCGTGGACGTGCCGCAGCAGCACGTCCGGCGGCAGGTCCAGGGCGGCCAGCACGCGGACCGCGGTGCGCAGCCGGCCCATCGTCGCGGCGGCCCGCAGGCCGTGGCCCATCACGTCGCCGACCACCAGCGCGGTCCGGTCGCCGGGCAGCGGGATGACGTCGAACCAGTCGCCGCCGACCTCGGTGCCGCTGCTGCCCGGCACGTACCGGTAGGCGACCTCGACGCCGGTGGGCTGCGGCACCTGCTGCGGCAGCAGGGTGCGCTGGAGGGTGAGGGCGGCGGTGCGTTCGCGGGCGTACAGCCGGGCGTTGTCCAGCGAGGAGCCGGCCCGGTCCGCCAGCTCGACGGTGAACGCCAGGTCGTCCCGGTCGAAGCCCTCGCGGTAGCCCGCCCGGCTGACCAGCAGCAGACCGATCACGATGCCCCGGGCCCGCAGCGGCACCACCAGCATCGAGTGCACGCCCAGGTCGTGGGCCGCCTGCATCTTCGGGTCGCCGGCGTAGGTGACGTCGCTCAGCCGGTCGGCGCCGGAGAGCAGCTCGGGCACGCCGGTGCGCAGCACCCGGCCGCAGGCGGAGTCCTCGGCGAAGGTGATCCGGGCGCCGCGCCGCAGCATCACCTCCACCTCCGGGCCGTCCTGGACGGAGGCGGTGCCGAGCTGGAGCAGCGAGGTGCGGCGGTCGTGGCCGTGCCGGGGCAGGTCGTCACCGTGCGCGACGGCCTGCAGCAGGACGACGGCGGCGTGGTCGGTCAGCCGGGGCACCACCGCGCCGGCCAGCTCCTGCGCGATCCGTGAGGCGTCCAGCAGGTCACCGACCCGGGAGCCGAACTCGTTGAGCAGCGAGAGGCGGCGGCGGGCGTGCTCGACCTTGGCCACCGCGCGGTAACGCTCGGTGACGTCCATCACGGTGCCGGAGATGCCGAGGACCCGCCCGGCGCGGTCGGTCATCCGGCTGTAGGAGACCGAGCGGTAGCCGGAGCGGGCGGTCATCGGCGAGGCGAGGGTGACGTCGATGACCGGCTCGCCGGTGGCCAGCACCTGGCGCTGGATCGCGGTGATCTCGTCGGCGGCCCGCTCGGGCAGGGTCTCGCCGGTGGTGCGGCCGACGTGGTCCTCCGACGCGACGCCGTTCATCTCGGCGAGGGTCCGGTTGACGGCGGTGTAGCGCAGTTCGGTGTCCATGATCGCGATGCCCAGCGGGGACTGCTCGAACAGCGCGTCGCGCACCGCGAGGTCCCGCTCCACCGCCCGGACGGCCGCCGCCTCGGCCAGGTTGACCTGGAGGAACGGGGTGCCGTCGCCGTCCACCAGGAGCGAGATCCGGGCGTCCACCAGCACCGGGCCGCCCTCGCGGTCGCGCAGCTCGGCCGGACCGGACCAGTGGCCGTGCCGCAGGGTGTCCTGGATCGCGGTCCGGATCCGGGCCACCTGGTCCTCGTCGGGGACCAGCTCGTCGATCCGGCGGCCGACCAGCAGCTCGTTCGGCCAGCCGAGGAGGTCCTCGGCGGCCGGGCTCCAGAGCACCACGCGGCCGGCGGTGTCCAGGATCGCGATGGCCACCCTGACCACGTCGAAGAGGCTGCCGCCCACGCGCGCGCCGCTCCCGCCGCCGAGGACCGCCGGGACGGCGCGCGGGCCGCCCGGGAACGGCCGGCCGGGGCGGCTGCGCAGGCCGGTCGGCGGCGCCGCGTCGGGCACCGTCAGCGACGGGGCGGGCTGCACCGGCTGGGCGGACGACGCGCCTTCGGGCATGCCCTCGCCCCGGCGCCGGCCGGACAGGCCGCCGGCCGTCCGGTTCGCGCCGCGGCGCAGCCGGGCGCGGGCGGCGGCGCCTCCCCCGGCGCCCGCACGTCGCGCTCCCCCGCCGCCGTACCCGCTGCTCGACACCGACGGGGCCTCCGGCTCTGCTCGGATCGGCGGCGCCGGCTGGGGGCGGCTCACCGATGGTGACGAATAGTGCCGAAAAGTGACATACCCAGCAGGACCAAGGCTATCCCGCCGGTCGCACCGGCTTTTCCGATTTGCCCGATCCGTCGCCCCCACGCGTCGTTCACGGGCGCGGCACGGCGGTTCGCCGGTGCGGGCCGGTACCATCCGGCCCGCACCGGCCCGGGGTGCCGCCGAGGGGCGCTCCGCGGACCGTGGCTCAGGGGGCGGTCAGCAGGCGGGCGACCTCGGGGAGGACCTCCCGGTCGTGCTCCAGCCACTCGACGTCGGCCAGCTCGGCCGGGCCGAGCCAGCGCAGCTCGTCGTGGTCCTGCAGGGGCCGCGGCTCCCCGGCGAGCAGTTCGGCCGCCCAGAGCCGCAGCTCCAGGCCCGGGCGCACCAGCCACGCGCCGGGCAGCCGGGTGAGCGCCCGGGCCCGGACGCCCAGCTCCTCCATGAGCTCGCGCTCCAGCGCCTCGGTCTCGGTCTCCCCCGGCTCGGCCTTGCCGCCCGGGAACTCCCAGCGCCCCGCCACCTCGGCGGGCGCGCTGCGCCGGGCGGCGAGCACCCGCGCCCGGTGGATCAGCGCGCCGCCGACGACGATCCGGTTCTCCGCCGCGCCGCCGTCGGGCTCCGGCCCGCCCATGCTCCTGTCCATGGACGCCGACCCTACGGCCTGCCCGTCAGTCGCGCGGGCCACGCGCCTGCGAGGCCCCGGCGGGCTCGGCCTCGACCCAGTACAGCTGCTGGTGGCCGCGCGCCTCGAACTCGGCCGCGAGCCGCTCGGCCGCCTCCCGCTCGATCCCCCCGACGACCAGGAACCGGTTGCCGTTGTCGTCCTGCCGCATCACCCGGTAGGTGTCCATGCCGCCCAGGCTAGGGCCCGTCAGACCCGGGCGTCGGAGGCCTGCTCGCCCGTCGACAGCCCCAGCGCGCTGCGGATGTCCACCGCGAGCCCGTTGCTCTTGACGGACAGCGCCCGCGCCTTGCGGACCTCGCGGACGAGCGTCTCGTCGTCCGTGGACTTGGCGGCGGCGTCCCAGGCGTTGGCCGCGTCCAGCTCGACGGCGCCCAGCTCGATCAGCTTGGCCCTGGCCCCGGCTGGCCAGTCGATCCCGTTGGCCGACAGGTCCGCGACCTCCTTGCGGCAGGCGCCGGCCATCGTCTTCGCCCAGGTGCGGTACTCGGCCGGCTCCTCGTCGACCTCGCCCTCCGGCTCGACGGCGAGTGCGCCGTTGTAGGCCTGGACGGCGTCCAGGTAGGTGCGCTGGGCCTGGGTGAGCTTGGTCCGGTCGGTGCGGACGCTGCCCGTGTGCATCCTCGTCTCGTCCTGGAAGGTGCAGGTCACCCGGCGGTCGCCGGACGCCCAGCCGGCGCGGCTCGGGTAGTAGTAGGACTCCTCCATGCCGTCGGGGACGAGCCAGGAGTCGAGGGCGTAGTCGTCGCGCACCGGGTTGCAGAGCCGCGCGGCGGCCTTCTCGATCTCGGTCAGGGTCGGGTACTCGGCGGGACCGCGGCCCGCGAGGTGGGAGAAGCCGGCGACCTCGCCGTGGTGCGGCGAGGAGCAGGGCACCACGCGCACCCAGTAGACGCTCGCGGACTCGGAGTCCTGGCCGGAGCCGAGCGGCGGCTGGTCGAAGCAGTCGCCCGCCGTCAGGTCGTCGATGGACACCGACCCCTTCGGGCCGTGCCGGGTGTCCGCGTACTGCTCCTCCTCGAAGCCGGCGGCGGCGAGGCCGATGAACGCGATCAGGGTGACGATCACCCCGAGGACACCGGTGACCAGACCGGTGACCGCCATGCCGCGGCCCTTCTCGTTCCGCTTGGGGATCTGGACCAGCGCGACGATCGCGAAGGCGAGCGCCAGCGGCCACATGCAGAGCAGGCCGGTGACCAGCGCGGCGACCGCGAAACCGTTGGTGATCGTCGGGGCGGCGGGATAGGCGAAGCCGGGCTGGAAGCCGGAGTGGGCGGCGGGGGTGACGGCCGCCCAGCCGGTGGCGCGCGGCCGGTCCGGGTCGAAGGGCGGCGGCCCGCCGACGGGGGTGGCCCACGGGTCGGCCGCGGGCGGCGCGGCGGGGGCGGAGCCGGGGGCGGGGGCGCCCAGGGGTCGGCGGCGGCCGCCGGGGCCCGGGGCCGCCTCCGCGGCGGGCGCGGGGGCGGACACGGGCTCAGGCGCGGGGACGGGCGCGGGCGCGGACACGGGCGCGGACACGGGCGCGGGCTCGGACACGGGCGCGGGCTCAGGCGCGGGCCCGGCCGTCGGCTTGGTCAGCTCGACCCGCTCGGCCGGCCCGACCGGCTCGGGGGCGGCGGCGTCGGACTCGGGCTTGGACACGTGCGATCTCCCCCGGCCCGCGGGTGGCGGGCGACAGCTCGGCAGGACGACGACCCGCGGAGCCCCTGGGCGGATCGCCCCGTCGGGCCGTCGGGTACGGGAACAGGCGCGCGACTTTACCCGATCTTGTGAAACACCCGCGCACCTTTTCGCCGCCCCACGAACCATCCCCTCACCGCACGCCCGTACCCCGGCTCAGCGCCGTGCCAGCACCTCCCCGTGCAGCATCGCGAACCACCCGTCGCCGGCGGCCGCCCACTCCCGCCACCCGGCCGCGATCCGGGCCAGCCCGGCCTCGTCCGCGTACCCCTGCGCCACCGCCGTCCGCGCGATGGCGGAGTCCGTGATCCGGTCGGCCCACAGCCCGCCCCACCACGCGCGCTGCTCGGGCGTCGCGTACGTCCAGGTGCTCGAGGTGGCGGTGACGTCGGTGAAGCCGGCCGCCCGCGCCCAGGACAGCAGCCGCCGTCCGGCGTCCGGCTCGCCGCCGTTGTGCCGGGCGATCCGCCGGTACAGCTCCAGCCAGTGGTCCAGCTCGGGCACCTCCGGGTACCAGGCCGTGGCCGCGAAGTCGACGTCCCGCACGGCGACCACGCCGCCCTCGGCGGTGACCCGGCGCAGCTCGCGCAGCGCGCCGACCGGGTCGGCCACGTGCTGCAGCACCTGATGGGCGTGCACCACGTCGAACTCCCCCTCGGCATACGGCAGCCGGTGCACGTCGGCGACCTCGAACGCGACGTTCGACAGGCCCCGCCCAGCGATGTACCCGGCGGCCGCCTCCAGCACCTCGGCGGAGGCGTCGGCGGCCACCACCCGGCCCTTCGGCCCGACCAGTTCGGCCAGGTCCGCGGTGATCGTGCCGGGGCCGCAGCCGATGTCCAGCACGGCCTGTCCGGGCCGCAGCCGCTCGCGCAGGTAGGCGGCGGAGTTCTCGACCGTCCGGGAGCGGTGCGAACGCAGCACCGACTCCTGGTGGCCGTGGGTGTAGACGGCGGGCTTCGGTGCGGTCATGGTGACGTCCCCCTCGGGATCGGCCGGCTCCTCGACAGCTCCGACGCTACTCCCGTCCCGCATTTCAAGAAGATTCGTCTCATATTCCGAACGCATCGGCGATGGGAACGAAACGGCCCCCGCCCGGACGACGGACCGTCCGGACGGGGGCCGAAAGCCCTGCGGTACCGCCTAGTTGAGCGTGAACCAGGTGGTCCGCGACTTCTTGAACTCCGGCTGGGCGAGGTCCTTCGCCTCGATGCCGTCGTTGTAGAGCACGGCCGAGCCGTCGTCGGTGATCAGCTGCACCCGGGCGCCGGGAGCGGTGAGGTCCGGGACGTCCGCCACGGCCTCCCAGCCGCCCGCGTCGGAGGTGGGCAGGTCGAGCACCTTGACCGGCTGCGAGCCGGGCTGCCCGTCCCAGCGGTAGAGCGCGTACGGGTCGGAGTTGTCGTCCGCCGCCCAGGAGCCGGCCACGATCAGGTACTGGCCGAGCGCGTTGCGCCGCAGGTCGCGCACGGAGAGCCCGCCGAGGTCCAGCTCGATCGGCTCGCCGAAGGTGGCGTGCGAACCGCTGAACAGCGACGGGAAGTTGGTGACCGGCACGATCAGCGCCCGGCCGCCGGTGACCGCCGGGGTGAGCGGCGCGCGGAAGCCCACGTACGCGGTGGTGGTGCTGCCCGGCGCGAACTCCAGGCCCTCGACGTTGAAGCCGTCGATCTGCTTGGGCGCCTGGCCGGACGCCGCGCCCGCCGCGAAGCCGTAACGGTTGCCGTGCGCGCGGTCCCAGGCGATCAGGTCGTCGCGCAGGACGGAGGAGGAGCCGGCGAGCGACAGCTGGGTGGTGGCGCCCGAGCCGGTGACGGTGGTGGCGAACACGGTGTGCCGGGCCGTCTTGATCTCGCCGTCCTTGTTGTTGCCCAGCGAGCCGGTCCAGTAGACGGTGTTGCCGACCCGGGTGGCGCCCTCGATGTCGATCTCCTTGGAGACGCCGAGCGCGGAGGAGAAGTCCCAGGTGCGGACGGGCGCCCCGGAGGCGTTGCGGTCGTACAGCCGCAGCACGTTGGACTCGTCGTCGGCCACCACGATGTAGCCGTTGCCCGCGTCCACCGCCGCCGAGGCGTCGCTGGAGCCGGTCAGGTAGCGGCTGTCCGCCGAGAAGCCCACCGCCGGCGAGGCCGCGTAGTGCAGCGTCTTCGACGCGGTCTTGCCGCCCAGCCCGGTGACCTTGACGGTGAGGTCGGTGTAGCCGACGCCCTGCGCGGCGACCGCGAGGGAGCGCGCGGAGCCGGTGCCGGTGACGGTGACGTCACCGGTCCGGGCCACGGCCGTGCGGGTGCTGGCGGTGGCGGCCACGGTGAGCGAGGAGACCGGGGCGCCGCTCTGGGCGACCGTGACGGTGACCGACGGGTCGCCGGTGGCACCGACCGCGCCGGACAGGTAGGCGGCGGAGAGCGTGATCGTCGGGGTGCCGTAGGCCACGGCGGCGGCGGGACCGGCCGGCAGCGCGAGCAGCGGCAGGGCGGCGGTGGCGACGGCCAGCGGCAGCAGGCGGCGGGAGGGACGGGACACGGTGACTGCCCTTCGACGTGGGGGCGGTGCGAGGTCCGCACCAGGGTGGGGCCCGTCGGCGAACACCGCCCCGACGGCAGCCGACCGTTCGGCGAACACCAGCCCTCGCCCGGCCCGCTCCTCCGCGGGCGCCGTACCGTGGACGGGCAGCCGCCTCACAGAACGGTCCCCACCATGCCCGCGCCGCGCCCCTTCGTCCTGCTGAGCGCCGCGATGTCGCTCGACGGGCACCTCGACGACGCCTCCCCGGAGCGGCTGCTGCTCTCCGGCCCGGCCGACTTCGACCGGGTGGACGCCGAACGGGCCGCGAGCGACGCCGTCCTGGTCGGCGGCAACACCCTGCGCGCGGACAACCCCCGGCTGCTGGTCAACGACCCCGGACGGCGGGCCGCCCGGCGCGCGGCGGGCCGCCCGGAGTACCCGCTGAAGGTGACGCTCAGCGCGAGCGGCCGGCTGGACCGCTCGCTGCGGTTCTGGCACACCGGCGGCGAACGGCTCGCCTACACCACGGACGCCGGGGCCGCCGTACTGCGCCCGGCGCTGGACGGGCTGGCCGAGGTGGTGGCGCTCGGCGCGGCGGTGGAGCTGGGCGCGGTGCTGGACGACCTCGGCGCGCGCGGGGTGCGGCGGCTGATGGTCGAGGGCGGCAGCGGGGTGCACACCCAGTTCCTGGCCCAGGGGCTCGCGGACGAGCTCCAGCTGGTGGTGGCGCCGCTGCTGGTCGGCCAGGCGCGGGCGCCGCGGTTCGTCGGCCCGGCGGACTTCCCCGGCGGCCCGGCCCGGCGGATGCGACTGTTGGAGGCCCGTACGGTGGGCGATGTCGTCCTGCTCAGGTACGCCCCGAAGGAGCCCGCCCCGTGACCGACCCGCGCCCCGCCGACCAGCGCCCCGCCGACCTGGCCTTCCTCCGCCGGGCGGTCGAGCTCTCCCGGCGCTGCCCGCCCTCGCAGACCGCGTTCTCGGTCGGCGCGGTGGTCGTCGCCGCCGACGGCACCGTGCTGGCCGAGGGGTTCAGCCGCGAGGTGGACGGCCACGCCCACGCCGAGGAGGCGGCGCTCGGCAAGCTCCCGGCCGGCGACCCGCGGCTGCGCGGCGCGACCGTCTACAGCTCGCTGGAGCCCTGCGGACAGCGCGCCTCCCGCCCGGTGCCGTGCGCCGAGCTGCTGATCGCGGCCGGCGTCCCCCGGGTGGTGGTGGCCTGGCGCGAGCCGTCCACCTTCGTCGCCGAGACCCGGGGCGCCGCCCGGCTGGAGGCGGCCGGCGTCGCGCTGGTGGAGCTGCCCGAGCTGGCCGAGGAGGCCCGCGCGGTCAACGCGCACCTGTTGGGCTGAAGCCACTCGAAGCGCGGGGCAATCTTTTGTATCCTTCTTAAACAATCTCCTTTGCCCGCCCTCCCCGCGCCCCCTGGAGCCGCCCGATGCCCGCGACGACCTTCACCCCCCGCGCCCTCCTGCTCGACATGGACGGCACCCTGGTCAACTCCGACGCCGTGGTCGAACGCTGCTGGCACCGCTGGGCCGAGGAGCACGGCCTCGACCCGGCCGAGGTGCTGCGCGTCGCCCACGGCCGCCAGGGCCACGCCACCATGGCCGCCCTGCTGCCCGACCGCCCGATGGAGGTCAACCTCGCCGAGAACGACCGGATGCTCGCCGAGGAGAAGGCCGACACCGAGGGCGTCGTCCCGGTCCCCGGCGCCCCCGCCTTCCTCGCCGCCCTGGCCGGCCTCCCGCACGCCCTGGTCACCTCCGCCGACGCCCCGCTCGCCCGCATCCGGATGGCCGCCGCCGGCCTCCCCCTGCCGCCGGTCCTGGTCACCGCCGAGTCCGTCGGCGCCAGCAAGCCCGACCCCGAGGGCTTCCTCAAGGGCGCCGCCGCCCTCGGCTTCGCCCCCGCCGACTGCCTCGCCTTCGAGGACTCCGAGGCCGGCATAGCCGCCGCCCACGCCGCCGGCGTCCCGGTCGTCGGCATCGGCCCCCGCGCCGCCGCCCACCGCCCCACCGCCCACGCCCTCACCCTCGAGTCCCTCACCATCACCCCGGGCCCCGCCGCCACCTTCACCGTCACCCTCGTCTGACCCGAGCAGGGGGACCGCCCGCCGCCGCGCGCTGCGCCCCGCGACCACCTGTGCTTCTCTGGAAATACGCCAGAAAGGCCGTCGCCCATCCGGGTGCGATCGCAAAGGAATTCCGAAGGTGACAGACAACCAGCCGACCCAGCGCTGCAACTTCACCGACGCCCGGCCCACCCTCAAGCAGGGCTCGTCGGGGGAAGCGGTCAAGCAGGCACAGTGCTACCTCGGTTCCTCACTGACCGGGGAAGCCATCCTCGTGGACGGCGATTTCGGCCCCGTGACGGACGCCGCGACCCGACGTTTCCAGAAATGCGCCAACATCACGGTGGACGGCGTCATCGGCGCCCAGACCTGGTCGTTCCTGACGTTCTGGTCCAATTCCACGGGCTTCGTCTGCTGAAATCCCCGCGCAAATCACCGAAAGCACCGAAAGCACCGAAAGGCCGCCCGCCCCGCTTCCGCGCGGGCCGGGCGGCCGCGAGCCGCAGGAACATCCCGACCGGCGAACGAAATCGGCACAGGACCAGCACGGTCGCGCGAACCGCAACCGGCGGTCAGTAGTGGTAGCGGGCCGCCAGGATGACGATCTCCCGGTCCGTGACCAGATAGACGAGACGGTGCTCGTCGTCGATCCGCCGCGACCACGCGCCGGGCAGGTGGTCCTTCAGCGGCTCGGGCTTGCCGATCCCGGTGAACGGGTCGCGCAGGACGTCCTCGACGAGCTTGTTGATCCTGGCGAGCGTCTTGCGGTCGTTCCTGAGCCAGGACGTGTAGTCCTCCCAGCCCAGTTCCTCGAAGACGAGCCTCACTCGGCGCCGCGCCCGGCATCGGCCGAGTCGGGGTCGATGAGCGCACGCTCGGAGAGCCCCGCGCCGCTCAGGGCGTTCTCGTACGCCTTGAGCAGACGGCGTGCGTTCGCCGGCGAACGCAGGAGGTAGGAGCCCTCGCGCAGGGCGGCGTAGTCCTCGGCGGAGACGAGTACGGCGTTTCCGTGCCTGGACACGATCTCGATGGCGTCGTGGTCCTCGTTGACCTTCTTGATCAACGGGAAGAGGTCCCTGCGGGCCTCGCTCGCGGTGATGGACAACGCGGCCCCCCCTTCGATGAGTGGTACCGGATAACGTACCACTCACCAGGCACGCGGAAACGCCGAGCGGGCCGGACTCCGGGGAGTCCGGCCCGCTGGGCGCGCAACGACGATCCGGTCAGACGTTGAAGCGGAACTCCACGACGTCGCCGTCCTGCATGAGGTAGTCCTTGCCCTCGATGCGGGCCTTGCCCTTGGCGCGGGCCTCGGGGAGGGAGCCGGTCTCGACGAGGTCGGTGAAGGAGATGACCTCGGCCTTGATGAAGCCCTTCTGGAAGTCGGTGTGGATCACGCCGGCGGCCTCGGGGGCGGTGGCGCCCTTCTTGATGGTCCAGGCGCGGGCTTCCTTGGGACCGGCGGTGAGGTAGGTCTGCAGGCCGAGGGTGTCGAAGCCGACGCGGGCGAGGGTGGCGAGGCCGGGCTCGTCCTGGCCCATGGACTGGAGGAGCTCCAGGGCCTCGGCGTCGTCCAGCTCGATCAGCTCGGACTCGATCTTGGCGTTGAGGAAGATCGCCTCGGCGGGGGCGACCAGCTCACGCTGGGCCTGCTTGAAGGCCTCGTCGGACAGCTCGTCCTCGTCGACGTTGAAGACGTAGAGGAAGGGCTTGGCGGTCAGCAGGTGCAGCTCGCGGATCGGGGCGGTGTCGAAGCCCGCCTCGAAGAGGGTCTTGCCGGTCTCCAGGATCGCCTGGGCGGCCTCGGCGGCGGCCAGCACGGGGGCGGTGTCCTTCTTGAGGCGCGCCTCCTTCTGGAGCCGGGGCAGGACCTTCTCGATGGTCTGCAGGTCGGCCAGGATCAGCTCGGTGTGGATGGTCTCGATGTCGTCCTTGGGGGACACCTTGCCGTCCACGTGGACCACATCGGGGTCGGTGAAGGCGCGCACGACCTGGCAGATGGCGTCCGACTCGCGGATGTTGGCGAGGAACTTGTTGCCCAGGCCCTCGCCCTCGCTGGCGCCGCGGACGATGCCCGCGATGTCGACGAAGTCGACGGTGGCCGGGAGGATGCGCTGCGAGCCGAAGATCTCGGCGAGCTTGTTCAGCCGCTCGTCCGGGACGCCGACGACGCCGACGTTGGGCTCGATGGTGGCGAACGGGTAGTTGGCCGCCAGCACGTCGTTCTTGGTCAGGGCGTTGAACAGGGTCGACTTGCCGACGTTCGGCAGGCCGACGATTCCGATCGTGAGCGACATGAAGCGCAGTCCTGTGGGCTTGGAGGAGTTGGGCCGGCCCGTCCACCGGACCGATCCCCCAGTCTACGGGCAGCGGGTCAGGCGTCCGCCGCCCCGGCAGCGGGGTGAGGAACTCCGGTCGGCCGCCGAGCCGGTCGCCGCAGCGGAAGCGACGGTGCCCGCCGGACTGTCCGGCCGTGGAGGTGGTGCAGCCGTTCGAACGGGAACCCGCCGGTCATCCGTTTCCCCCGCGCACTTGAGCGACGGTCACATCAATACTCCGTCCGGAGACACGGAACAAGCCCCGACGGCCCATTACACAGTGTGGCGATGATCGGACCGTACGTTGGGTGGGTGGAGCAGAGCATCCGTACCCAGCCGCCAGGGCCCAGACGCCGACCGCCGAACGGCGCGGCCGGGGCCGCCGTCCCCGGGCCGGGCCGGGCCCGCGAGAGCGCGGGGGACCCGGCCGCCCCGCCCGGGAGGGCCCGGGGAAGGACCACCGGGAAGGCCCCGGGCAAGGCCGGGGGGCGGGGCGGCGGCCCCGGTTCCCGGCTACGCCCCGTGTCCGGGCCTCCGGAGCGGCCCCGGATCGCCGGGCGGCTCTACGGGCGGCGGCGCACCGGCCGGCCGGCCCGGCTGACCGCGGTCGGCACCGGGGTGGTCGCACTGGTGGCGACGGTGGCGGTGGCCGGCCTGGACCGGCTGGCCTTCGGCGGGCTCGGGGTGCTGTTCGGCCTCGGCTACCTGCTGGTCTGCTTCCAGCTGGCGGTCCGGGTCCGGTACGCCGACCTGCTGGCCGCGCCGATCAGCGGGCCGATCGCCTTCGCCGCGGCGCTGCTGCTGTTCGGGCCGGTCACCTCCACCGGGGTGACCGCGCAGGTGGTGGCGCTGGCGACCAACCTGGCCACCCGCTCCGGCTGGCTGTTCACCGGCACCGGGCTGGCCGCCGCGATCGCGCTGGCCCGGTTCGTCGCCCAGCGCCGGATCCACCGCGCGCGCTGAGCGGCCGCGGGCGGACCGGCCGGACAGCCGGACAGGGGGCCAGGCGGACAGGGGGGTCAGGCGGTGGCGCGGGCCGCCGCCATGGCCGCGCCCACGATGCCGGCGTCGTTGCGCAGCTCCGCCGGGACGATCCGCGCCCCGCGGTCGCGCAGCAGCGGCAGGAACTTCTCGTGCTTGCGGCTCACCCCGCCGCCGATCACGATCAGCTGCGGCGAGAACAGCATCTCCACCAGGTCCAGGTACTCGTCCACCCGCCCGGCCCACTGCGCCCAGCTCAGCCCGTGCCGCTCCTTGGCCGCCGAGGAGGCCCGCCGTTCGGCGTCCTTGCCGCGCATCTCCAGGTGGCCGAGCTCGGTGTTGGGCACCAGCACGCCGTCCACGAACAGGGCACTGCCGATGCCGGTGCCGAAGGTGAGGACGAGGACCACGCCCGCCTGACCGCGGCCGGCACCGTGGGCGGTCTCGGCGAGGCCGGCCGCGTCGGCGTCGTTGAGCACAACGGCCGGCAGGTCGAGCGCCTCGCGGAACAGGCCCGCGGCGTCCAGGCCGACCCAGCCCTTGTCGACGTTGGCGGCGGTCACGGTGCGGCCGTCGACGACCACGCCGGGGAAGGTCAGGCCCACCGGACCCCGGTGGCCGAAGTTGCGGACCACCTCCCGGACGGCGGTGACCACGGCCTGCGGGGTGGACGGCTGCGGGGTGAGGACCTTGTGCCGCTCCTGGGCGAGCACGCCCCGGGCGAGGTCGACGGGGGCGCCCTTGATGCCCGACCCGCCGATGTCCACACCGAATACCGCCGTCATGACGACCGCCCTCCGCCGAAGTTGTCCACAGGCCTGTGCACAGAAACCTGCCCCTGCACAAAACCTACGAGAACCCGCCTGGCCCCGCACAGCAAAGGACCCGGCACCCGAACGGGCCACCGGGTCCTGCGCCGGACATCTCGCGCAATGTCCGGCGCAACGTCCTACAGCTTGCCCGCGGCCTCGGCGCGCAGATCGCGGCGGAGCTCCTTGGGCAGCGAGAAGGTGAGGTGCTCCTCGGCGGTCTTGACGGTGGAGACCTCGTCGTAGCCGCGCGCGGCCAGCCACTCCAGCACGCCCTCGACCAGGATCTCCGGCACCGAGGCGCCGCTGGTCAGGCCGACCGTGCCGACACCCTCCAGCCACTCCTCCCGGATCTCCTCGGCGAAGTCCACCAGGTGCGCGGCCTTGGCGCCGTACTCCAGGCCGACCTCGACCAGGCGCACCGAGTTGGAGGAGTTCTTCGAGCCGACCACGATCAGCAGGTCGGTCTCCGGGGCCATCTGCTTGACCGCGACCTGGCGGTTCTGGGTGGCGTAGCAGATGTCGTCGCTGGGCGGGCTGACCAGCAGCGGGAAGCGCTTCTTCAGCTCGCCGACGGTGGCCATGGTCTCGTCCACCGAGAGCGTGGTCTGGGAGAGCCAGACCACCTTGGAGTCGTCGCGGACCCGCACGTTGGCGACGTCCTCGGCGCCGTCCACCAGGTGGATCCGGTCCGGGGCCTCGCCCATCGTGCCGACGACCTCCTCGTGGCCCTCGTGGCCGACCAGCAGGATGTCGAAGCCCTCGTCGGCGAAGCGCACCGCCTCCTTGTGCACCTTGGTCACCAGCGGGCAGGTGGCGTCGACGGTGGCGAGCTTGCCGGCCCGGGCCTCGTCGTGCACCGAGGGCGCCACGCCGTGGGCCGAGAAGACCACGATCGAGCCCTCGGGCACCTCCTCCGTCTCGTCGACGAAGATCGCGCCCTTCTTCTCCAGGGTCTGCACCACGTACTTGTTGTGGACGATCTGCTTGCGGACGTAGATGGGGGCCCCGTACTGCTCCAGGGCCTTCTCCACGGCGATCACGGCGCGGTCGACGCCCGCGCAGTAGCCCCGGGGGGCGGCGAGCAGGACACGGCGCTGCGCGGTGTTGGAGGACATGGCTCCATCGTACGGGCGGCACGCGGCCGCGCCGACGGGAGCCGCGTTCCCGTCATCGGCGGTCACAGGTGCTCAAATGTGGAAGCTATGAGCGAGCGAGTCGAGCCGGACGGCCCCGAGCAGCGGGGCGCGCTGCGGCGCAGCCTGGGCGTGCGCGATCTGGTGGTGTACGGGCTGTTGTTCATCGCCCCGATGGCCCCGGTGGGGGTGTTCGGGGTGCTCGACGCCAAGAGCCACGGGGCGGTCGCGACGGTCTACCTGGTGGCCACCGTGGCGATGGGGTTCACCGCCGTCTCGTACGCCCGAATGGTGCGGGCGGTGCCGCAGACCGGTTCGGTGTACGCCTACGCGCGGGCCGGGCTGGGCGACGCGGCCGGGTTCGTCGCCGGCTGGATGGCGATGCTCGACTACCTGCTGATCCCGGCGGTCGCGTACCTGTTCAGCGGCATCGCGCTCAACTCGCTGGTGCCGGACGTCTCGCGCTGGGTGTGGACGGCGCTCGCGGTGGTGCTGACCACCGGGCTCAACCTGGCCGGGGTGCGGACGGCGGCCGCGGTGGGCCTCGCGGTGCTGGCGATGGAGCTCGCGGTGCTGGCGGTGTTCGTGGTCGCGGCGGCGGTGGTGCTGGCCCGGGACGGCGCGCAGCGCGACTGGGCGAGCCCGTTCACGGCCGTCGGCGGCTTCTCGACGGCGGCGGTGCTCTCGGCGGTCTCCGTGGCGGTGCTGTCCTACCTGGGCTTCGACGCGATCGCGACGTTCGTGGAGGAGGCGGTCGGCGCCTCGGCGGCGGTGGCGCGGGCGGTGCTGTGGTGCCTGGCGCTGTCCGGCGCGCTGTTCGTGGCGCAGACCTACCTGGCGGCGCTGCTGGAGCCGCTCGCCCCGCAGCAGCTGGCGGCGGACCCGGCGGCGCAGGGGTCGGCGTTCTACGACACGGTCGAGGGCTCGGTCGGGCACTGGCTGCACGTGCTGGTCGCGGCCGGCAAGGCGATCGGTGCGGCGTTCGCGGCGCTGGCCGGGCAGGCGGCGGCCGGGCGGCTGCTGTTCGCGATGGGCCGGGACGGGCGGCTGCCGCGTTTCCTGGGCGCGGTCGACCCGGACTCGGCGGTGCCCCGCCGGGCGCTGCTGGTGTCGGCGGCGATCACGATGGCGGCGGCGGTCTGGGCGGCGAACCGGGACGACGGGCTGGACCGGCTGACCTCGGTGGTGAACATCGGCGCGCTCACCGCGTTCACCCTGCTGCACGCCTCGGTGGTGGGCTGGTACGCGGTGAAGCACCGCTCCCGGAACCGGGCGGCGGACGTGGTGGTGCCGGTGCTGGGCGTGGCGGTGATCGGCGCGGTGGTGGCCGAGGCCTCGGGCACCGCGCAGGTGGTGGGGCTGGTCTGGCTGGCCGTCGGGCTGCTGGTGCTGCTCGGCCGGCGGGCTTCCGCTGTCGGCGGACGCGGATAGCCTCATAGGCATGGCCAACCCCAGCTCCCCCGAAGCGCCGCTCCCGGTCGGCAAGGTCTCCGCGCTGATCGGGGGCTGGATCGACCGGCTCGGCGCGGTCTGGGTGGAGGGGCAGATCACCCAGCTCAGCCGGCGGCCGGGGGCGGGCGTGGTGTTCCTGACGCTGCGCGACCCGCAGGCCGACGTCTCGCTGACCGTGACGTGCTTCCGCTCCGTCTTCGACCAGGTCGCGGACGCGGTGCAGGAGGGCTCACGGGTGATCGTGCACGCCAAGCCGGAGTGGTACGCGGCGCGCGGCCAGCTCTCGCTGCGGGCCTCCGAGATCCGGCTGGTCGGGCTGGGCGAGCTGCTGGCCCGGCTGGAGCAGCTGAAGCGGCGGCTGGCCGGCGAGGGCCTGTTCGCCGCGGACCGCAAGCGGCCGCTGCCGTTCCTGCCGCAGTGCGTCGGGCTGGTCACCGGCCGGGGTTCGGCGGCCGAGCGGGACGTCCTGGAGAACGCCCGGCGGCGCTGGCCGGCCGTCCGCTTCGAGGTCCGCAACGTGCCGGTGCAGGGCGTCAGCGCGGTGGAGCGGGTGAGCGAGGCCGTCCGGGAGCTGGACGAGCACCCCGAGGTGGACGTGATCATCGTGGCCCGGGGCGGCGGCAGCGTCGAGGACCTGCTGCCGTTCTCGGACGAGGGCCTGGTGCGGCTGGTCGCGGCCGCCCGGACGCCGGTGGTGAGCGCGATCGGACACGAGCCGGACCAGCCGCTGCTGGACTTCGTCGCCGACCTGCGCGCCTCCACGCCGACCGACGCCGCCAAACGGGTGGTCCCGGACGTCGGCGAGGAGCTGGCCAAGGTCCGCCAGCTGCGCGACCGGGCCCGGCGGCACGTGCTGGCCCGGGTGGAGCGCGAGCAGCACGGGCTGGACGGTGTGCGCAGCCGCCCGGTGCTGGCCGCGCCGCAGCGGATGCTGGACGGGCGCGGGCAGGAGGTGGACGGGCTGCTGGAGCGGGCCCGGCGCACGCTGCGCCACCGGCTGGACCACGCGCAGAGCGACCTCGGGCACACCCTGGCCCGGGTGGTGGCGCTCTCCCCGGCGGCCACCCTGGAGCGCGGTTACGCGGTGCTGCAGCGGGGCGACGGCACGGTGGTGACCGATCCGGCGCAGGCCGCGGCGGGCGAGGAACTGCACGCCCGGGTGGCGGGCGGCGGCTTCGACGTCACGGTGGCCGGCGGGCGGCGGGCCGACTGAGCGACGGGCGGGCGGGGGCGGTCCGCGCTGTCGGTGCGGGCCCCTACGCTGGCTGCCATGGCAGATCAGGAGCAGGACCCGGCGGTCGCCGCGCAGAGCCCGACCGCGGACGACGCGCTGGGCTACGAGCACGCGCGGGACGCGCTGCTGGAGGTGGTCCGGCAGCTGGAGAACGGCGGCACCTCGCTGGAGGAGTCGCTGGCGCTGTGGGAGCGCGGCGAGCAGCTGGCGAAGGTCTGCCAGCGCTGGCTGGACGGCGCGCGGGCCCAGCTGGACGCCGCGCTGGCGGCCGAGGAGGGGGCGCCGCCGCAGGGGTGACCCGGAGGGTCGAGCGGGGTGACGCAGGTCACAGCCGGGGTCGGAACAGTTGAATCTTCATTTATGTTGGGACTCAATGATCGGCTGCGGCCGGTCATCGACAACAGCTGAACCCCACCGTTTCTTCCTCCCCCGAGGTGTACAAAAAATGACCACCGACGCCCTGGTTCTCGACGCCGCCGCCCAGGACCTGCTGTTCCGCGAGGCCCGTACCGCCAACACCTTCACCGACGAGCAGGTCTCCGACGAGCAGGTCCAGGCCATCTACGAGCTGGTCAAGTTCGGCCCGACGGCGATGAACCAGCAGCCGCTGCGCGTCGTCCTGGTCCGCTCGGCCGAGGCCCGCGAGCGCCTCGTCCAGCACCTCGGCGAGGGCAACAAGGCCAAGACCACCGCCGCCCCGCTGACCGCCATCCTGGCCGTGGACAACGAGTTCCACGAGGAGCTGCCGACCGTCTTCCCGCACTTCCCCGGCGCCAAGGACTACTTCACCGAGCGCCCGGTCCGCGAGACCTCGGCCGCGATGAACGGCGCCCTGCAGGCCGGTTACTTCATCATCGGCGTCCGCGCCGCCGGCCTGGCCGCCGGCCCGATGACCGGCTACGACGCCGAGGGCATCAACAAGGAGTTCTTCGGCGACGGCGAGCACTCGGTGCTGGCCGTGGTGAACATCGGCAAGCCGGGCGAGAACGCCTGGTACCCGCGCTCCCCGCGCCTGGCCTACGACGAGGTCGTCACCACCGTCTGAGCCCCACGGCCGACGGACACCGCGAAGGGCCCCGCACACACGCCGTGTGCGGGGCCCTTCGCGTTCGCTCTCCGCCGTTCACCGCCGTTCACCCGGCCGGCCCCGGGGGGGCGGAGATCTCCGCTCCGGGGACGGCAACCGGACTACTTCAGCGCCTGCGCCAGCTCGGCCAGCTCCTCGTAGGAGGCGGTGCCGGTCAGTATCGTCGTCGCGCCGCCGGCCTGCACGGTGAGCGCCCGCGCCTTGGGGCCCTGCACCTTCTCCCAGGTCTGCCCGGCGACGTCCACGGTGCCGTCCGGCTTGCCGTCGGCCACCGCCGCCTTGAGCACGTCCTCGGGCTTGGCGTCGCTCTGCTCCAGCGCCGCGTACTGGCCGGAGGGGGTGAGGAAGCCCAGGTGCCAGGCGTTGCCCTTGCCGAGGCCCATCGACGCCGGGTTGTACGTCACCGAAGTGGCCCGCCACTGCGCGGGCAGGCCCTCCGGGGAGAGCAGCGGGTACGGCGCGGCCCGCTTCGCCGAGGCCGCGGCCACCGAGTACTCGACCGTACGGGGCCCCTGGCCGTTCGCGTCGTGCGGCAGGAACAGGTACCCGACCCAGACCACGACGCCGACGGCCAGCATCGACAGGACCATGTCCCGTACGGTCTGCCGGCCCCTCATGCCCTTGCTCTCTCCAGCCACCCCCACATGGTGACTCATGCCGACCCGCACCCCCGCACCCGGGGTGTCCACGTCCGGGTGAACAGGGGCGAAACCCGCCGTCCCCGTCCCCGTGGGGGACCCGCGCCACAGACACCCGTTCCGGGGGCAGATACGATCGCAACACCCTCACCACGGCGTTCGACCTGGCAGTAGTCGGGCGCTCACTGGCCGTCGCGTACAGAGAGGTAACGACGATGACCACGCAGTACCCGCACCACTTGCCCAGCGCCCTGGAGGTCGCGCCGGAGGCTCCCGATCGGAACCTCGCGCTCGAACTCGTCCGGGTCACCGAGGCCGCGGCGCTCGCCGCCGGCCGCTGGGTCGGCCGTGGCGACAAGAACGGCGCCGACGGCGCCGCCGTCCGGGCCATGCGCACCCTCGTCTCCACCGTCTCGATGAACGGCGTCGTCGTCATCGGCGAGGGCGAGAAGGACGAGGCGCCCATGCTCTACAACGGCGAGCGGGTCGGCGACGGCACCGGCGCCGAGTGCGACGTCGCGGTGGACCCGGTCGACGGCACCACCCTCACCGCCAAGGGCATGAACAACGCGGTCGCGGTCCTGGCCGTCGCCGACCGCGGCACCATGTTCGACCCGAGCGCGGTCTTCTACATGGACAAGCTGGTCGCCGGTCCGGAGGCCGCCGACTTCGTCGACATCACCGCGCCGACGGCCGTCAACATCCGCCGGGTCGCCAAGGCCAAGGGCATCGCCGTCGAGGACGTCACCGTGGTCGTCCTCGACCGCCCGCGCCACCAGGGCCTGGTCCGGGAGATCCGCGAGGCCGGCGCCCGGATCAAGTACATCTCCGACGGCGACGTCGCCGGCGCCATCATGGCCGCCCGCGAGGGCACCGGCGTCGACCTGCTGATGGGCATCGGCGGCACCCCCGAGGGCATCATCGCCGCCTGCGCGATGAAGTGCATGGGCGGCGTGATCCAGGGCCGGCTCTGGCCCAAGGACGACGCCGAGCGCCAGAAGGCCCTCGACGCCGGGCACGACCTCGACCGGGTGCTCTCCACCGACGACCTGGTCAGCGGCGAGAACGTGTTCTTCGTCGCCACCGGCATCACCGACGGCGAGCTGCTGCGCGGCGTGCACTACCGCCAGGAGACCGCCACCACCAGCTCGCTGGTGATGCGCTCCAAGAGCGGCACCATCCGGCAGATCGACTCCACCCACAAGCTGTCCAAGCTGCGGGCCTACAGCGCGATCGACTTCGACCGCGCCAACTGACCCCGGCAGCACGAAGCGGCCCGCGTCCCGGCGAAATCCCCCTTCGCCGGGACGCGGGCTGTGCTCTGCCGTCACCCGCCTGCGGTCGCTGCCGGTCCGGCGCCGGCGCCCGCCCCGGGGATCAGCCGGCGATCCGGCCACGCGCCCCCGGCACCCGGGCCTCGCGCAGCTCGACGTCCCGGCGGCGGCGCCGCGCCAGCACCACCCGGCGCTCGGCCGCCGTCAGCCCGCCCCAGACCCCGTACGGCTCCGGCTGGGCCAGCGCGTGCTCCCGGCAGTCCAGCAGCACCGGGCATCGGGCACACACCTGCTTCGCCTGCTCCTCGCGCGACAGCCGGGCCGCGGTCGGCTCCTTGGACGGCGCGAAGAACAGGCCCACCTCGTCCCGCCGGCAGGCCGCGGCGGTGTGCCACGGGCTGTCCTCACCCGCCGGCTGGGGGGCCGGGCGCCGCTCCAGCAGCTGGGCCGCGACCACCGGCGAGGCCGCGGCGGACGGCCGCGCGGCCGGCGACGGGGCGGCCGGCGCAGGGGCGGCGGACGAGGTGGTGCGGGACTCGATCGGATGCAGCACGGCCGTACTCCTGACGAGGCTCTCGGACACGGGGAAGCTCGCTCCCCTGCCCAGCTGCGGGCCCCCGTTCACACCCCCGGGCCGGCCTCAGGCCGCCTCCGGTACGCAGCCGTACAAGAAGCGATGTGCCAGAGGAACTACCCCACGCCCGCGCGATTCATGCACACTGCACGCAACCGACTACAGCCCGCACCCGACGCCATGGCGAGCGCCCGGCCCGAAGTCGCCCCCGACCGGGCGCCGGGCCCGCCCTCGGTGCGCGGCTCAGTCGGCGCCGAGCTGCTTGCGCACCCACTCCTTGAGCTTCTTGCCCCGGCGCGGCTTGGCCTCGCACCCGCCGAACACCGCGGTGCCCTTCACCCGCACCACCGGCGCGTACGGGTCGGCCGCGGTCTGCTCCTTGACGTCGAAGCCGCCGAAGATGCCGACGCCGCCACCGTGCAGGCTGACGTTCTCCGGCACCTTGATCTCCACCCCGCCGAAGATCGCGACCACGTCGATCACCACCTCGGGCGACTCGAACACGGCGTCGGTGAGGTCGATCTCGACCCCGCCGAAGATCGCCACGGCCCGCAGGTGGGACCCCACCCGCCACCGGCCCTTGCGGGACGAGCCGCCGAAGACCGCCAGCATGGTCGGCGCCTCGTTGCGGGCCGGCAGCCGCACCGGGCCCTCCGCCCGCGGGCCGGCGGCCGGCTCCGGGGCGCCCAGCGGCGGCTTCTCGAAGGAGATCTCACGGTGCACCGGGAGGTCCCGGGTCAGCGGCACGAGGTCACCCAGGGTCTTCGCCCCGTAGGCCGCCTCGATCCGCTCGGCGTGCTCGTCGACGTCCAGCCGCCCCTCGGCGTAGGCGTCGCGCAGCAGCTCCGCCACCCGTTCGCGATCGGCGTCCGAGGCCCGCATCTCGGCCTGCGCCACCGGGGCGGGCGCGGGCCGCGCGGGCGGTGCCGCCGCGGGCTTGGTCATCGGTACGGGCCCCTGCCCCTGATCGTCCATCTGCTGGTCCTGCGGGTCCTTCGACGGCGAGTTGTCCACGGGGGCAAGCCTAGTCAACGGGGCTGCCGGCACCCACCCCCCGGGGTGACCCTGGTCACGCAGGCGGACCTTCCCGCGTGCGGGATATCGGCGGGTCCTACCCTGGAGGGTGCTTTCGCCCCTCCAGGGTGCTTCGCCGACGCAGCCGGAACACCGGCAACACTGGACACCTAAGGACCGCCCCCATGGCTCCCACGCCGGACTTCGAGTACAGCGACCTGCTCCCCCTGGGCGCTGACCCGACCCCCTACCGCAAGCTCACCTCCGAAGGCGTCTCCACCTTCGAGGCCGGCGGACGCACCTTCCTCCAGGTCGAGCCGGAGGCCCTGCGGCTGCTCACCGCCGAGGCGATGCACGACATCTCGCACTACCTGCGCCCGGCCCACCTCGCCCAGCTGCGCCGCATCCTGGACGACCCGCAGGCCAGCCCGAACGACCGCTTCGTCGCGCTGGACCTGCTGAAGAACGTCAACATCTCGGCCGGCGGCATCCTGCCGATGTGCCAGGACACCGGCACCGCCATCGTCATGGGCAAGCGCGGCCAGAACGTGCTCACCGCGGGCGGCGACGAGGCCGCCGTCGCGCGCGGCGTCTACGACGCGTACACCAAGCTGAACCTGCGCTACTCCCAGATGGCCCCGGTCACCATGTGGGACGAGAAGAACACCGGCAACAACCTGCCGGCGCAGATCGAGCTGTACGCGACCGACGGCGACGCCTACAAGTTCCTCTTCATGGCCAAGGGCGGCGGCTCGGCCAACAAGTCGTACCTGTACCAGGAGACCAAGGCGATCCTGAACGAGGCCAGCATGCTCTCGTTCCTGGAGCAGAAGATCCGCTCGCTGGGCACCGCGGCCTGCCCGCCGTACCACCTGGCGATCGTGATCGGCGGCACCAGCGCCGAGTTCGCGCTGAAGACCGCCAAGTACGCCTCCGCGCACTACCTGGACAACCTGCCGACCTCCGGCGACGCGAAGACCGGCCACGGCTTCCGCGACCTGGAGCTGGAGGCCAAGGTCACCGAACTGACCCAGAAGATCGGCATCGGCGCGCAGTTCGGCGGCAAGTACTTCTGCCACGACGTGCGGGTCGTGCGCCTGCCGCGCCACGGCGCCTCGCTGCCCGTCGCGATGGCCGTCTCCTGCTCGGCCGACCGCCAGGCGCTCGGCAAGATCACCGCCGAGGGCGTCTTCCTGGAGCAGCTGGAGACCGACCCGGCGAAGTACCTGCCGGACACCACCGACGAGCACCTCGACGACGACGTGGTGCGCATCGACCTCGACCAGCCGATGCCCGCGATCCGCGCCGAGCTCTCCAAGTACCCGGTGAAGACCCGCCTCTCGCTCACCGGCACCCTGGTCGTCGCCCGCGACATCGCGCACGCCAAGATCAAGGAGCGCCTGGACGCCGGCGAGGGCATGCCCAAGTACCTGCAGGACCACCCGGTCTACTACGCCGGTCCGGCCAAGACCCCCGAGGGCTACGCCTCCGGCTCCTTCGGCCCCACCACCGCCGGCCGGATGGACTCCTACGTCGACCAGTTCCAGGCCGCCGGCGGCTCGATGGTCATGCTCGCCAAGGGCAACCGCTCCAAGCAGGTCACCGACGCCTGCGCCCAGCACGGCGGCTTCTACCTCGGCTCCATCGGCGGCCCCGCCGCCCGGCTGGCCCAGGACTGCATCAAGAAGGTCGAGGTCCTGGAGTACGCCGAGCTCGGCATGGAGGCCGTCTGGCGCATCGAGGTCGAGGACTTCCCGGCCTTCGTCGTCGTCGACGACAAGGGCAACGACTTCTTCCGCGAGACCACCGAGGGCCCGCTCATCACCAACCTCCGCGTCCGCTCCAAGGAGTAGCGCTCCCCGCACCCCCGCCCCGCCCCGGCCGCACCCGCGCCCGGGGCGGGGCCGTCTCCGGCCGACGATTCGACCTCGCGTCCCGTACCGGAAACTCGTACCATTCCGGTACGGGATCAGCCGTCTGACCGGAGGGCACGCCGATGACGATCAGCGCCAGCGACGCACGCACGCAGCTCTTTCCCCTGATCAAGAAGGTCAACGACGACCACGTCCCGATAAGGATCACCTCCAGGGGCGGTGATGCCGTCCTGATGTCCGCCGAGGACTACGACTCCTGGCAGGAGACGATCTACCTGCTGCGTTCCCCCGCGAACGCCCAGCGCCTCATGGCGGCCGTCGCCCGCGACAGGGCCGGCGACCCGGGCGTCACCCGGACCGTGGAGGAGTTGGAAGCCCTGGCGGGTGAGGCGTGAGGAGTGTCCACCTCGATCCGGACGCCTGGGAGGACTTCCTGTTCTGGCTCGGCTCGAACCGGAAGGCCGCTCAGCGGATCACCCGTCTGATCGGCGAGATCCAGCGCGACCCGTTCAGCGGGATCGGCAAACCGGAACCCTTGAAGGGCGACCTCGCCGGTTACTGGTCGCGCCGGATCGACGACGAGCACCGCCTCGTCTACCGGGCCGACGAGAAGGAAGTGAAGATCCTCAAGGCCCGCTACCACTACCGGTGACGGCGGGTGGCGGCGGTCAGGCGTCGAAGTCGTACTCGAGGACGTAGGAGGCCGCGTCCAGGGTCATCTCGTTCAGCTCGACGACCTGGCCCTCGTCGGCGAAGGCGGTGCGGCAGATGAGGATCACGGGGGTGCCGGCGGAGAGCTCCAGGCGGGCCGCCTCCTCGGCGCCCGGCATCCGGGAGCGGACCTCCTCGCGGAAGTGCACCGGCTTGGCGCCGATCTCGGCCAGCCGGGCGTAGGTGCCGCCCGGGCCGGTGTCCTCGCGGGTGATCGCGGTGCCCGCGACCAGGCCGGCCGGCAGGTAGGAGGTCGACAGCAGGACCGGCTTGCCGTCCAGCACGAAGCGCCGGTGCCGGACGCACATCGGCTCGCCCGGGTCGACGCCGAGCACCCGGGCCACGTGCTCCGGCGCGCCCTGCTCGGTGACCGAGACCTGGTCGACGACGAGGCTGCGGCTGTCGATGTCGGCCGACCATATCGAGCGGCCCGACCCCCACTGGCCCTGGGCGAGCCGCTGGATCCCGCGCCGGCGCAGCGGCCGGAAGTCCCGGACGAAGACGCCCGCCCCGCGGCGGGCCTCGGCGATGCCCTCGCTCTGCAGGACGCCGAGCGCCTGGCGGGCGGTCATCCGGGCCACGCCGTACGCGTCCATCAGGTCGTTCTCGCCGGGGAGCCGGTCGCCCGCGCGGTACTCGCCGGCGTCGATGGCCGCCTTCAGCGTGTCGGCGATCCGTTGGTATTTGGGCTGCTTCTCGCCGCTGCTGCTGCCGACCATCGCCTTCTCCCTCGTCCTTCGCCAGAAATGGTAGGCGCGCCTTCGGTCTGCGGTCAGCCGATAGGACCGGTTCGACCGTTGACATCTCTAGAGATATTAGCTTCTCTAGAGATGCTGGGTAGTCGCCGAGCAGAGCCGAACCAAGCCAAGCCACGACAGCGACCAGGGCCGGCCACCACCGTCGCCGCGCCCGCACCGGAGCAGCAAGGAGCAGCGCGGTGAGCATCCGAAAGCGCGCCGCCGCGGCCTACCGGCCGCGCGTGGGGGAATCCGTCCTCGACACCAGGACCGGACGCACCGGCATCTACATGGACACCATCGGTGGGGAGCACTACCTCCGGGCGCCCGAGGGCGGCTGCGAGTGGACCGCCCGCCCCGAGCACCTCGCCCCCGCGGCCCCGGCCGGCGGCGGGGGCATCGTCGAGGGCGCCGCCGACCCGGCGGGGCGGACCGGACCGGCCGGTCGCGCCGACCCCGCACCCGCACCCGCACCCGCACCCGCACAGGCCGCCTGACGGCCGCGCCCCCGGGCAACCCCACCGGCGAATTCCGGCCACCGGGCCCTGCGCCGGACGTGCGAGTGCCCCGCACCACCGGGACGGCGGGGGTGCGGGGCACTCGGATGTGTGTGGGCTACGGGTGACCGGTGATGATGCCGGCGGAGGCGCCGGTGGCGGTCACGAGGTAGCCGGTGGTCACCACGATCGTCGAGACGGCGACGACCGCGAGACGGCGGAGCGTGTTCAAGCGTTCCCCCCTGGGACTGCTGGTGCGGTGTTGCTCACGGGTGGCTGGAGATGATGCCCTGCGGCTCGCGCTCGGTGGTCGCCCCGCCGTCGCCCGCCGCCACGGTCTGCGCGACGTACTGGGCCTCGTCGCCGAAGAAGTCGTCCTCCAGGTCGGCCTTGCGGTCGGCGGAGGGCTCGGCGTACCCGGCCTGCTCCGAGGTCGCGGCGACCGCGCCCTCGACAACCTGGCCGGCCTGCGCGGCGACGGCCTCGTCGGCCGGCACGGTCGCCACGGGGGACTCACTCTGGTCGTTGGCCATGCGTCGGCCGCCTTTCGGTCGTCAAACTGTCTTCCGCCCCCACCGGATTGGCGCGGGCGCGAGCTCAGTATCGTAGGGTTGATTAAATGTCCGATAAACATCGTGCGGCTGACCGTGCCGTCCGGCAGAGTCGGCCCCCCGCCTAAGCTGAGGCCACCACCACAAGGGCGGAACCGCCGAGCGCCCTACCGGGAAATCGACACCAGGCCATCGGGGGACCACATGGAGTTGCGGGAGACGCCGCCTGCACCGGCGCTGCGCTTCCAGGTACTCGGTCCGGTCCAGGCCTGGCTCGACGGCAGGCAGCTCGCCCTCGGTTCACCGCAGCAGCAGGCCGTCCTGACGATGCTTCTGCTGCACGCCGGACGCCCGGTCACCACCCAGGACCTCGTCGACGGCCTCTGGGGCGACCGCCCGCCCGCCCAGGCCGTCGCGGCGCTGCGCACCTACGTCTCCCGGCTGCGCACGGTGATCGAGCCCCGTCGCGAGGTGCGGCGGCCCGCCGAGTTCCTCGTCTCCGTCGCCGACGGCTACGCGCTGCACATCCCGGGCGATGCCCTCGACATGACGGTCTTCGAGCAGCTCGCCGCCGAGGCGGCGACCGCCCGCAACGCCGGGGACCTCGACAACGCCCACCGGTTGCTGGTCCGCTCGCTCGCCCTGTTCGCCGGCCGCCCGCTCACCGGCGTCCCCGGCCCCTACGCGGACGCCCAGCGGCTGCGGCTGGGCGAGCGGCAGGTCTCGGCCGCCGAGGAGCGGTGCGCGCTCGCCCTCGACATCGGCCTGCACGCCGAGGTCGTCGGCGAGTTGAACTCGCTCACCGCCGAGCACCCGCTGCGCGAGCGGCTGCGCGAACTGCTGATGCTCGCGCTGTACCGCTGCGGCCGGCAGGCCGAGGCGCTCGGCGTCTACACCGACACCCGCAAGCTGCTGATCGACGAGCTGGGCGTCGAACCGGGCGCCGGGCTCTCCACCATGCACGCCCGGATCCTCGCCGCGGACCCGGCGCTGGCCCTGCCCGCCGCGCCCGCGCCGCCGGCCGCCGCCCGCGAGGAGGGGCCCGCCGCCCCGCCGGCCCCGGCCCAACTGCCGGCCGACGTGTCGGACTTCAGCGGCCGCTCCGACATGGTGGCCGACCTCTCGGCCGTGCTGATGAACGCCACCGGCCAGGCCGTGGTCGTCACCTCGCTGGCCGGCATCGGCGGCGTCGGGAAGACCACGCTCGCCGTGCACGTCGCCCACCGGGTGCGCGCGGAGTTCCCGGACGGGCAGCTCTACGTCGACCTGCGCGGCGCCGGAGCCTCCCCCGCCGACCCCGCGGTGGTGCTCGGTGACTTCCTGCACTCCCTGGGCGTCACCGAGAGCCCGGACTCGCTGGAGCAGCGCGCCGCCCACTACCGCTCGCTGCTCGCCAGCCGGCGGATGCTGATCCTGCTCGACAACGCCCAGGACGCCGAGCAGATCCGGCCGCTGATCCCGGGGGTCTCCAGCTGCGCGGTGCTCGCCACCAGCCGCTCCCGGCTGGCCGGCATCCCCGGAGCGCACCTGGTGGACGTCGAGGAGCTGACGCCGGAGGAGGCGCTGGCGCTGTTCTCCGCGATCGTCGGCGAGCAGCGCGTCGCCGCCGAACCGGAGGCGGCCATGGCGGTGGTGACGGCCTGCGGCTTCCTGCCGCTCGCCGTGCGGATCGCCGCGGCCCGGCTCGCCAGCCGTCCGCGGTGGAGCGTCTCGGACCTCGCGCGCCGCTTAGCCGATCAGCGCCGGCGCCTGGACGAGCTCCAACTCGGCAACCTCGCCGTGGAGACCACCATCGGGCTCGGCTACGGCCAGCTCTCCCCCGCCGAGGCCCGCGCCTTCCGCCTGCTCTCGGTGGTGGACTCGCCCGACCTGCCGCTGCCGGCGGTGTCGGCGCTGCTCGGGGTGGACGAGACCGAGGCCGAGGACCTCGCCGAGGCGCTCGTCGAGGCCAACATGCTGGAGACCTTCTCGGCGGGCCGCTACCGGTACCACGACCTGCTCCGGCTCTACGCGCAGCGGCAGAACGAGCGGGTGGGGGACGTCGAGGAACAGCAGGCCGCCGTCCTGCGCGTGCTCGACCTGCTGCTCGCGACGGTCCGCAACGCCGCGCAGGCCATCGAGCCCGAGGACCAGTTGCCCGAGCCGCTGAACGCCCCGGGCTCGCCCGGCATCCTGCTCACCACCAGCGGCTACGCGCAGGAGTGGCTACGCACCGAGATCGGCCTGCTGCTCAGCTCGGTCGAGGCCGCCGTCCAGGGGCCGGCCGGTCTGCTGCGCCCCGCCGTCGACCTGCTGATCGTCCTGAACAGCCTGGTCGAGGACCCGACGCACGGCCCTCGGGTCCGCCAGATGCTGGAGACCGCCGACCGCAACGCCACGTCGTACGGGGACTCCGCGGCTCTCGCACGGGTGCATTTCGCCTTCGGCACCCAGCAGTCGATCACCAACGACTTCCAGAGCGCCGAACAGTCGCTGCGCAGGAGCCTGGACCTCCAGGCCCCCGGGGAGATGACCGTCCTGCGCTCGGCGGCCTCGAACGACCTGGGCATCATCCTCAGCCTGGCGAACCGCTCCGCCGAGGCACTGCCGTTCTTCGAACAGGCCCTCGCCATCAGCCGGGTGGTGGGCGCGCCGATCAGCGAGGCACGGCTGCTCGGCAACATGGCCCGGGCCCAGCTCGGCCTGGGTCTGGTCGAGACCGCCGTCCGTTCCGTCACCGAGGCGGTGGCCACCGCGCGCGCCTCGAAGAACGGTCCCTGCCTGGCCGACACGCTGTACCAGCTCGGCGTGGTCCTCTCGTCCGCCGACTCTCCCGCGACCGCCGCCGAGCACCTGCGCGAGGCGCACCGGCTCTACCGGTCGCAGCAGAACCGGCTACGCGAGGGCTACACCCTCGCCCGGCTCTCCTCCTCGCTGCTCGCCGCCGGCCAGCAGGCCGAGGCCGCCGAGGCGGCGGAGGAGTCCCTGGCGATCGGCCTGGAGATGGACTCCGCCTACTGCCAGGGCCTGGCCGACGCCGCGCTGGGCGAGGCGTTGCTCGCCCTCGCCCAGCCCGCACGTGGCCTGGCGTGTCTGCGCGAAGCCCACGCCATCTTCACGCGGCTCGGTGTGCCCGAGGCCTCCCCCGTGGCGGACCTCATCTCCCAGCAGCACACCGAGCCCCTCTCTCCCCCCGCGCCGTAAGGCCTCCGCTCCCCCGTGTCCCCCCTGGAGGCCTTCCCCCGTGAGCGTCCGGCGCTCCCGCAGCCCCCGGCTGCGGGAGCGCCTTCAACGCTTCCCCGGCGCTGGACTCCACTGTGCACCGACCGGATTGACGTTCAATAAACGCCCGCTTGTCGGCCCGCGGATCGACGAAACCGCAGGTCGGCGCGGCTGTGGCGGCCGACCGTACGGCGCGCGGGGCCCGGCCGCACCACCCCGGCGCGCGCCCCGCGCTTCCGGGGAGGGGCGATGTCGGCCAACCGCCACGAGTTGGCCGGAAACGGACCCCATGGCGCAGTGATCACGCATATTCTCGGATGCCAGTACACACACGAGTGCACTTCTCCGGTGAAGCAATCCGGAAAAGGCAGCGCGGCGGCGCTCCCGCGGTGCAGAGTGTCCCTGTGCAAAGAGTCTGTGCAAAGTGTCAGCGTGCAGTCAGCGTGGCAATGCAGTCATTGTGACGCGGGGAGCGTGACGTACCGCCACCGGCAGCGGGCCGGCGGGGCAGCGCGGGCGCCGGGAGGAGACGGCGGTCCGGCCTCGTGCCTCGTCCAGCCGACCGGAGGCCCGGCCGGAAAGGTGCCTCTCAATCGTGACGACCGGACAGATATCGGATCCGTTCCCCGTCGACGAGGACGCGGGTGGCGACGACGGGTCCGACGTCCTGCGCCGCCGCGCCGAACGCGCCCTGCAGGCGGTCGCCTTCGACACCATCGGCACCGGCTACGCGGAGGCGTTCCCCTCGAAGGACGGGCAGCTGGCCTGCGGGCGACGGCTGCTGAGCGCGCTGGAGCCGGGCGCCGCGGTGCTGGACGTCGGCTGCGGCAACGGCGACCCGACCGTCCGCCAGCTGGCCGCGGCCGGGATGCGGGTCACCGCTGTGGACCTCTCCGACGTCATGCTGACCCTGGCCCGGCAGGCCCGCCACCCGGGCCCGCACCCGCCCGTCCTGCACCGCATCGACATGTACGACCTCGCCACCGAGCGTGCCCGCTCCGCCTGGAACGCGCCGCGGCTCGGCCCCGCCGGGCGGGGCACCTTCGACGCGGTCACCGCCTTCTTCTCGCTGTTCCTGCTCCCCCAGGACGAGATCCCCACCGTGCTGGGGCGGCTGCGCGACCTGCTGCGGCCCGGCGGGCTCCTGGCGCTCGGTATGGTCGAGGCGGATCTCGATCACGTTCCCCTGCCGTTCCTCGGCCGGGAGCTGCGGATCAGCGGATACCTGCGGGAGGATCTCGAACGGGTCCTGCTGGCCGCCGGGTTCGCGGTCGAGGAGCGGGAGGGGCGTCCGTACGCGCCCGCCAGCACCACGCTGCCGCCGGAGGAGCAGCTCTTCCTCCGTTGTCGGCGGGCCGGCTGACCGGCCGGGCCGCCGACCTCAGGCAGACCCCGGCCGGACCCCGGCCGGACCCCGGCAGACCACAGTCAGACCCAGGCAGACCCCCGACCGACCACAGACCGTACCGATCCCAGGACAGGCACCCGTGCGCGACCAGCTCAATCCCGAGGCCGGAGAGCCGCCTGCCCTGCCGGCCCCGCGCCGCCCGTCGTCGCCCCCGGAGCACGTCCCCGAGCGCCTCGCCTACCTCGACTCCGCGACCCGGCGGATCAACAGCGCGCTCGACCTGGCCGCCACCCTGCGCAACGTCGGCCGGGTGCTCGTCCCCGCCCTCGCCGACGCCGCCGTCGTCCACCTGCGCGACCCGCTGCCCAACGTCGAGCGCGAGCCCGGCTTCCCCGAGCAGCTGCGGATCCACCACAGCCAGGGCACCCGGCTGGGCCGGCGCGGCCGCCCGGCCGGCGACGACCGCCGCGACCGCTACGGCGCGCGCTACGGGAGCCGCTACGGCGCCCGCTCCACCGCCGACCCCGGCCCGGCCACCCCGGTCACCCGCGGCGGCGCGCTCGCCCACACCCTCCTCAGCCGCCGCCCCGCCGAAGCGGTCGTGCTCGGCGCCGACGGGGACGGCGGCCGCGCCCGCACCACCGAGCTGCTGCGCGAGCTGTACGGCGCCCGCGGCCTGGCCCGGCTCAGCCCGGGGACCTCGGTGCTCGCCCTGCCGCTGCGCGGGCGCAAGACCGTACTGGGGCTGCTGGTGCTGATCCGGCGCCCGTCCGCGAAGAGCGGCCGCCCCGGCTTCGACGCCACCGACACCGCCACCGCCGCCCACCTCGCCACCCAGGCCGGGCTGGCCGTCGACACCGCGCTGCGCTACGCCCGCGAATGGGAGATAGCCAACGAGCTCCAGCGCAGCATGCTGCCGCTGCGCCTGCCCCAGCCGCACGGCGTCCGGCTCGCCCAGCGCTACCTGCCCGGCGAGCGCGGCGCCCAGGTCGGCGGCGACTGGTACGACGCCGTCCCGCTGCCCGGCAACCGGGTGGCCCTGATCGTCGGCGACGTGATGGGCCACTCGCTCACCTCGGCCGCCATCATGGGCCAGCTGCGCACCAGCGCGCAGACCCTGGCCGCGCTCGACCTGCCGCCGCACGAGGTGCTCTACCACCTGGACGAGCAGGCCCAGCGGCTCGGCCGCGAACAGCACCTGGCGACCTGCGTCTACGCCGTCTACGACCCGATCGCCAACCGGGTGGTGCTCGCCAACGCCGGGCACGTGCCGCCGGTGCTCGTCCGGCCGGACGGCGCGGCCGAGCTGCTCGACCTGGAGGCGGGCGCGCCGATCGGCGTCGGCGGGGTCGACTTCTCCTCCGTCGAACTGCCCGCGCCGCCCGGCTCGGCCCTGCTGCTGTTCACCGACGGCCTGGTGGAGACCCGCAACCGGCCGCTCAGCGACGGCCTCGAACTGCTCCGCGCCCGGCTCGCCGGCGCCCAGCGGCACGCGCCCGAGCACCTCTGCCAGGAGGCGCTGCGGATCCTGCCGCCCGGCGACCGGGGCGACGACATCGCGCTGCTGGCCGCCTGCTTCGACGGCATCCCGGCCGGGGACGTCGCGCACTGGTACCTCCAGCCGCGCAACGAGACGCCGGGCCGGGCGCGCCGGCTGGCCGCGCACACGCTGCGCCGCTGGGGTCTCGAGGAGCTGACCGAGGCCACCGAGCTGATGGTCAGCGAACTGGTCACCAACGCCGTCCAGCACGCCACCCGCCCGGTGACGCTCAGCCTGGTCCGCACCACCCGGCTGCGCTGCGAGGTCGGCGACGACAGCCCGCTGCTGCCCCGGCCGCGCCGGACCGGGCCGGAGGACGAGCGCGGGCGGGGCCTGCAGATAGTGGCCCGGTGCGCCGAGCGCTGGGGCGCGACCCGGCTGGGCACCGGCAAGGTGGTCTGGTTCGAGCAGCGACTGCCGTGACGCGCGGGGGCCGCCCCGGGCGCGGTGCGCCGGGGCGGCCCTCGGTCACCTCCCGGGTCCGTCAGACCCGCTCGGGCACCTGGGTGCCGGGGGCCGTGCCGCTCCCGGCGGGCTCCAGCCGGGCCATCAGCTGCTCGCCCTCCATGTCCACCCGCGGCACCACCTTGTCCAGGCGCTTCGGGAACCACCAGGCGGCCCGGCCGAACAGCGCCATCGCGGCCGGCACCAGGGCCATCCGCACCACGAAGGCGTCCACGAACACGCCCACCGCGAGCGCGAAGCCGATCGGCTGGACGATCGGGTCGTGGCCGAAGACGAAGGAGCCGAAGACCGCGATCATGATCAGCGCGGCCGCGGTGACCACCCGGGCGCCGCCCCGCACCCCGGCCACCACCGCCTCGCGCGGCGCCATGCCGTGCACATGGTGCTCCTTCATCCCGGAGACCAGGAACAGCTCGTAGTCCATCGCCAGCCCGAACAGCACGCCGATCAGCAGGATCGGCACGAAGCTGACCACCGGGCCGACCTTCGGCACGTCGATCAGGCCGTCCAGCCAGCCCCACTGGTAGACCGCGACGACGGCGCCGAGCGAGGCCGTGATGGAGAGCAGGAAGCCCGCCACCGCCTTCAGCGGCACCAGGATCGAGCGGAAGGCCAGCGCCAGCAGCACCAGCGCGATGCCCACGATCACCGCGACGAACGGCGGCAGCGCGTCGGCGAGCTTGGCGGAGACGTCGATGTTGGCGGCGGTGGTGCCGGTGACGTCGATCCGCGCGCCGGTCCCGCCCTGGAGCGCCTCGCGCTGGTCGCGGATGTCGGTGACCAGCTGCCGGGTGTCGGCGTGGTCCGGGCCGGTCTTCGGGATGACCGGGACGAGCGCGGTGCCACTCGGGTCGAGCTGCGGCGGGAGCAGGGTCTGCACGCCGGGCAGGGCGGCGAGCCGGCCCGCCACGCCCTGCACCGCCTGCTCCGGCTGCGCGGTGCCGGCGGCGTCGACCACGACCACCAGCGGGGCGTTGAAGCCGGGGCCGAAGCTGCGGTCCACCAGGTCGTACGCGGTGCGGGCGTCGGTGCCCTCGGCCTGCGAGCCGCCGCCGGGCAGGCCGAGGGTGAGGCTCGCGGCGGGCACGGCGAGCGCGACCAGCGCGGTGAGGCCGGCCAGCAGGACGGCGAGCGGGCGGCGGACCACGAAGCCCGCCCAGCGTTCGCCGAGCGTCGTGCGCCCCGTGGTCCGCAGCGCGCGCCGCCAGACCGGCAGCCGGTCGATGCCGCGGCCGGCGAAGCCGAGCAGGGCGGGCAGCAGGGTGATCGCGACGAGCACCGCGACGACGACGGCGCCGGAGGCGGCCAGGCCCATCACGGTCAGGAACGGCACACCGGCGACGGCCAGGCCGGCCAGCGCGGCGACGACGGTGAGGCCGGCGAAGACCACCGCGCTGCCGGCGGTCGCGTTGGCACGGGCGGCGGCCTCCTCCGGCTCCAGCCCCTCGGTGAGGTGGCGGCGGTGCCGGGAGAGGATGAACAGGGCGTAGTCGATGCCGACCGCGAGGCCCACCATCAGCGCCAGCACCGGCGCGGTGGAGATGATCTCGAACGAGCCCGCCAGCGTGAACACCCCGGCCATCGCGACGCCGACCCCGATCAGGGCGGTGACCAGCGGGAGTCCGGCCGCGACCAGCGAGCCCAGGGTGACCACCAGGACCACCCCGGCCACGATCAGGCCGATCACCTCGCCGCCGTCGACCTGGGCCATCTCGTTGTAGGCGTCGCCGCCGAAGGCGACCGTGACCCCGGCCGCGCGGGCCGGGTCCGCCGCCGCCCGGACGGCGTCGCGCTGCTGGTCGGTGATGTCGCCGAGCCTGCCGTCGAAGGAGACCAGGCCCAGCGCGACCTTGCCGTCCGGGGAGAGCGCGCCGGTGGCGTACGGGTCGGGAACGGCGGCGACGCCCGGGACGGCGGCGATCCGGGCGACCGCCTCGCCGACCGCCCTGGCGTTCTCGGGGGCGGCGATGCCGCCGGGCGCCTCGGTGGCGAAGACCACCTGGGCGGAGCCGTGGTCCTGCTCGGGGAAGGTGCCCTTGATCCGGTCCAGGGTGGCCTGGGCCTCGGTGCCGGGGACCTTGAACTCCTCGGAGGTCGTGCCGCCGAAGGCCGCAGCCGCGCCGCCGACGGCGATCAGCAGGGCCAGCCAGACGGCGAGCACGGTGCGCCTGCGGCGGAAACAGAGTCGGCCCAGGCGGTACAGGTACGTGGCCATGCGTGCACCTTCGGTCGGGTCGTTCGGGCTGGTCGCCCAGTCGTCCGCACCACCGTACGCGCGACTTGTTCATCTGACAAAGTCGAATGACGAGAGCGTGTGACGCGATCGTCCGATCTGGTTGTGTGAACATGGCGATACCCTGGCCCAATGGCTCATGTCCCGGCCGCCGAACGGCGCCCCCAACTCATCCAGGCCGCCATCGACCTGATGGCCCGCGAGGGCGTGGCCGCCGGCAGCACCCGCGCCATCGCGGCCGAGCTGGGCGTGGCACAGGCGACGGTGCACTACACCTTCGGCACCAAGAAGGACCTCTACCGGGCCGTCGTCGAGCAGTTGACCGCCGACTTCATCGGCCAGGTGCGGGCGTCCGCGCCGGACGAGGGCCCGTTCGGCGAGCAGATCCGCACGATGGTCTACGCGCTGTGGGACAGCGCCGTCGGCGAGCGCGGCAGGTGCGCGCTGATCACCGAGTTCTCCGCGATGGCGCTGCGCGACCCGGACCTCCAGGAGATCATGCGGGCGGTCCAGCACGAGATCGAGTCCACCGCCGCCGAGCTCCTCACCGGGCTCGCCGCCGCCCACGGGCAGCCGTTGCCGCTGTCCGCGCAGGAGATCGCGGTGTACTTCCTGGCCGGCTTCAACGGGCTGACCGACCGCTACCTGGTCCTCAAGGCCGCCGGCGAGGACCCCGAGGAGGAGTCCCGCCGGGCGCTCGACCTGCTGGTCGCCACCACGGTCGGCCTCTGCCTCGGCGCACCCGCCCGGGCCTGACGGCCGGCCCTACGCCTCGACGATCCGGACCGGCAGTTCGGCCAGCACCTCGCGCAGCGTGGCGGCGAAGCGGTCGTACTCGGCGCTGCGGGCCGAGCCCGGCCGGGTGGCGAGGCCGATCCGGCGCCCCGGCGCGGGCGGGGCGAAGCGGACGGCGGCCAGCCGGTCGGTGCGGCCCGCCTCGACGTCCAGCGCCGTGGCGGGCAGCAGGGTCACCCCGAGGCCGCCCGCCACCAGCTGCACCAGGGTGGACAGGCCGGCCGCCCGGGTGGTGGAGCCGGCCGGGTCGGCGCCGACCTCCCGGCAGATGTCGAGGGCCTGGTCGCGCAGGCAGTGCCCCTCCTCCAGCAGCAGCACGTCCAGGTCGAGCAGCACGTCGCGCGGTACGTCGATCCGGCCGGCCAGCTCGTGGTCGGGCGGGGCGACCAGGACGAAGTCCTCGTCGAACAGCGGGATGTCCCGGGTCGGCGCGCTCCCGCCGGCCGGCAGCGCCAGCAGCAGCACGTCGAGCCGCCCGGCGGCCAGTCCCTCCAGCAGCGAGGGCGTCCGCTCCTCGTGGACGTGCAGCTCCAGCTCCCGGTAGCGGTCGCGGACCAGCCGCAGCACGATCGGCAGCAGGTACGGCGCGACGGTCGGGATGACGCCCAGGTGCAGCGGCCCGGTGAACGGGCGGCGGGCGGCCTCCACCTCCTCGGTGAGCGCCTGCAGGGAGGCGAGCACCCGGCGCGAATGCTCCAGTACGCGCTCCCCCAGCGGAGTGATCATGACCCGGCGCGTCGTACGCTCGACGAGCTGCGCGCCCAGCGATTCCTCCAGTGCCGCGACCGCCCCGGAGAGCGCTGGCTGGCTCGTCCCGGTGGCCGCCGCGGCCTCCCGGAAGTGCCGGTGCTCGGCCACCGCCACAAAGGCCTTGAGCTGGGCGACCGTGGGTGTCCGGGGGCTGCGCGAGGTGGCGTTCGCCACAGTCGCGTCGGGTTTGCGCGCGGGAGCCCTGCGACGGGCGGGGCGGGAGGGGGGCGTGGGGGCGTTGATAACTCTCTCCGATCAGACACATCGAGTGTAGCTATTTCCCTGATCAGTCCACGATGTGGAATGGTGGAACCCGTTCCGCAAACCGGACAAACTCCCCACCCCTCACAGGAGAAGCGAACGTGCTGACGATCGGTGACCAGTTCCCGGCCTACAACCTCAAGGGCGTGGAAGGGCCGTCCGCTGACAAGCTGGAGTTCAAGGACTACACCTCGGAGGACCAGAACGGCTGGAAGGTCGTCTTCTTCTGGCCCATGGACTTCACCTTCGTCTGTCCGACCGAGATCGCCGCGTTCGGCAAGCTGAACGAGGAGTTCGCCGACCGCGACGCCAAGATCTTCGGCGTCTCCGGCGACTCGGAGTTCGTGCACCACGCCTGGCGCAAGGACCACAAGGACCTCAACGACCTGCCGTTCCCGATGCTGGCCGACATCAAGCACGACCTGATGAGCGCCTGCGGCGTCGAGAACGCGGACGGCACCGCCCAGCGCGCCGTCTTCATCGTGGACCCGAACAACGAGATCCAGTTCGCCATGGTGACCGCCGGCTCCGTCGGCCGTAACCCCAAGGAGGTCCTGCGGGTGCTGGACGCCCTGCAGACCGACGAGCTGTGCCCCTGCAACTGGAACAAGGGCGAGGACACCCTCGACGCCCAGGCCCTGCTGGCGGGCTGACCCATGGCCCTCGACGACCTGAAGTCCGCCCTCCCGGGCTACGCCAAGGACCTCAAGCTCAACCTGGGCTCGGTCATCGGCAACTCCGACCTCCCCGCCCAGCAGCTGTGGGGCACCGTCCTCGCCTGCGCGATGGCCACCCGCAGCCCCGCCGTCCTGCGCGAGCTGGAGCCCGAGGCCAAGGCCAACCTCTCCCCGGAGGCGTACGACGCCGCCAAGGGCGCGGCCGCGATCATGGGGATGAACAACGTCTACTACCGGACGCTGCACCTGCTCTCCGACAAGGAGTACAGCAGCATGCGGGCCGGTCTGCGGATGAACATCATCGGCACTCCGGGCGTCGAGAAGGTCGACTTCGAGCTCTGGTGCTTCGCGGTCTCCGCGATCAACGGCTGCGGCCAGTGCCTCGACTCCCACGAGGCCGTCCTGCGCAAGGCCGGCGTCGACCGCGAGGTCGTCCAGGCCTCGATGAAGATCGCCGCCGTCCTCCAGGCCGTCGCCGGCGTCCTCGACTCCGAGGCCGCCCTCGCGACCGTCACCGCCTGACCCGCACCACCCCGAACGGGCCCCTCCCCCGGACTCCCCCCGAGTCCCGGCGAGGGGCCCGTTCGCGTACTCAGTGCACCTAGACGCTGCCGGAGGGCGGGGTGTGGGGGCGGGTGGCGGCTTCGCGGGCGGCTTCGAGGGCGGTGAAGACGGCCTGGCCGGCCTCGTTGCGGCGGCGGAGGTGGGTGACCACGGTGTTGGTGACGGCGATCAGGGGGACGGCGACGATGGCGCCGCCGATGCCGCCGATGATGGAGCCGGCGGCCACGCCGAGGACGACGCCGAGCGGGTGGACGCGGACGGCGCGGCCGAGGATCAGCGGCTGGAGCACATGGCCCTCGATCTGCTGGACGGCGATCAGCACCGCCAGCACCATCAGCGCCGTCCAGGGCGTGGTGGTGACCAGCGCGATCAGCACCGCGACCGTCCCGGTGACCAGCGCCCCGACCAGCGGGACGAAGGCGCCCAGGAAGATGATCACGGCGAGCGGCAGCGCCATCGGCACGCCGAGCAGCTGGATGCCGACGCCGATGCAGACCGCGTCGATGAAGGCCACGCAGACCGTGCCGCGGACGTAGGCGGTGAGCGTGGCCCAGGCCTTCGGGCCGGCGCCGGCCATCGCGTAGCGGGAGTGCCGGGGCAGCCCGCGCAGCGCCCAGTTCCAGATCCGCTCGCCGTCGTAGAGCAGGAAGAAGGTGGTGAAGAAGGCGAGCAGGACGGTGGTCAGCACCTCCACGGCGATCTGCGCGCCGGTGATGCTGGCCGAGGTGATCTGCTCGGTGTTGGTGCTGATCGCCTTGGTGATCTGGTTGGCGAAGTCGGTGATCTGCTGCTCGGTCAGGTGCAGCGGCCCGGTGATCAGCCAGTCCCGCAGCTGGTCGACACCGGCCTTGACCTTGCTGGTGACGGTCTCCAGGTTGGTGGTCACCTGCCAGACCACGAACCAGCCGACCAGCCCGATGCCGGCCAGTCCGCTCATGAACACCCCGCCGGCGGCCAGTGAGCGCGGCACGCCGTGGCGGCGCAGCCAGGAGACGGTGGGCTCCAGCAGGGCGGAGATCAGCAGCGAGGCCAGCACCGCGAAGGCGACCAGCCGCAGCATGTCGACGATGTAGAAGACCACGTACAGCGCGGCGCCGAGCAGCAGCAGCCGCCAGGTGGACTCGGCGGCGACCCGCAGGCTCCACGGCACCGCCTCGGCGGGGGTGGCCGGCCGGCCGAAGTGGCCGTGGGAGGGGGAGAGGGAGGGGGCGGGGGCAGGAGCGGGCGGGGGCGCGGGCGCGGGAGAAGCCGCCGCAACGACGGGGACGGCGGCGGGCGGCACCACGGCCTCGGTCCGCGGACCCGGCAGCGGGTCGGCGGTCGGCGGATCGGCGGTCGGCGGATCGGCGGTCGGCGGATCGGCCGGCGGCGGGGACAGCGGGGCGAGCGGCGGTTCGTGGAAGTCGGCCGCCATCGCGGCCCGCCGGCGCCGTTCGATCACGGCGGCGGCGCTCGCCGCCACGGCCATCCCCTTGGCCACGGCCTTGAAGGCCTTTCCGCCCCGCGCCATGCTCACTACCACTTCTCCCCGCCGGAGCCGCCCCGGTGCGGCGGCACGCCGTGGGTCCCGCCACGGCCGTCAGGGAGACGCTACCCGGCCGGGGGCCGGTGAGTCCGCCCAGCGGGCGGGATCCGGCCGGGTTCTTCGGAGCCGATTCCGGGGCAAACCAGCACCTCCCGGGTGGTTTCAGGCACACGGCAACGGGGAGGAGTCGGGCGGGAACCCGGAGCCAACTGTCGGCGGACCGGCCGGTGCGGGGAGTTACCAGGACCCCTCCCCGTCCCCGCGTCCGCACCCGGGCCCGCACCGCCCGCGGGCGCACTGGTCAGCGCGACCCGGGCGGCGCGGCCCGTCCGTGAACCGCGAACGCCGCGGCCCCCGGTCACCGCGTGGGTGACCGGGGGCCGCGGCGGCGTTGCCGGTACCGGTTCCTAGTACCAGTGGTGCGACTGCCAGAACGACCAGGCGCCGCAGGGGCTGCCGTAGCGGCTGTTCATGTAGTTCAGGCCCCACTTGATCTGGGTGGCCGGGTTGGTGCGCCAGTCGGCGCCGGCCGAGGCCATCTTGGAGCCGGGCAGCGCCTGGACCAGGCCGTACGCGCCGGAGCTCTTGTTGGTGGCGGTGTAGTTCCAGCCGCTCTCGCGCTTCACGATCTGGCTGAAGCACTGGAACTGGGCGTCGTTGCCGACGATCTGCTGGGCCAGCTCCTGCACCGAACCGGGGCTGACCGAGGTCGCCGGGGCGGACGCGGCGCCGTCGGTGGCGGACATCGCCGAACGGGCCTTGGAACGGTTGGCGGCGGCCTCGTCGGCCTTGCGCTTCTCCTCGGCGGCCTTCGCGGCCTTCTCCGCCTCGGCCTTGGCAGCGGCCTCCTTGGCCGCGGCGTCCGCCTTGGCCTGGGCCTCGGCGGCGGCCTGCTGGCGGGCTGCCTCCTCGGCGGCCTTCTGCTCGGCGGCGGCCTTGGCGGCCGCGTCGGCGGCGGCCTGCTGGGCGGATGCCTGCGTGCCGATGTTGTCGCTGATGGTCTGCGCCTGGGCGCCAGAGGGGACTTCGGCAAGCAGGGTCGCGCCGGCGACGTCGACCGTCTGCGTCGTCTTGCCCTCGCTGCCCGACGCCATGCCCACGACGGCACCGACAGCGGTGACGGCGGTGGCGGAGGCGACAGCAACTCCCCGGACCGAGATCCGAGTCACATGATTTCCTTCCAGCATCGCCCACGCGTGACCGTACGGGCGCAACCTGCCCCTTGGCGCTGCCCTCCGTACGGTGCTGGTCACGGGAGGTACTGACCCGGCGTCCGGCCGAGGTGAGGCGACCGGGCGTTTCATTCGGGCGGCGTACGGCTCACGGTTTTCAATTGTGCGCCCACCGACCGGAGTTGGCGGACCGTCCGGGCCGGACTCCCGGTCTCCCGGAAGCCCTGCCATGCCGTACGCGGGGCCTGACAGAACCCTCACCATGCCGCACGGGGACCTGTCGACGCAATTCCCTGTTGCGTGGCGGATGTCACATTCACCGAACCGGCGTTCGCCGGACACAAAGCACTCGATGTGATGAAAGGGACAGGGCCCGCTCCGCCAGGAACGGGCCCCATGTCAGGAGTTGACGCTTTTGTCCGTGAATGCCCGGATCGCCGGACATCACCGGATCACGGGTTGACGTCCTCCAGCATCTCCGTCACCAGCGCCGCGATCGGCGAGCGCTCCGAGCGGGTCAGCGTGACGTGCGCGAAGAGCGGATGCCCCTTCAGCTTCTCCACCACCGCCACCACGCCGTCGTACCGGCCGACCCGGAGGTTGTCCCGCTGCGCCACGTCGTGGGTGAGCACCACCCGCGAGCCCTGGCCGATCCGGGACAGCACCGTCAGCAGGACGTTGCGCTCCAGCGACTGCGCCTCGTCCACGATCACGAAGGCGTCGTGCAGGGAACGCCCGCGGATGTGGGTGAGCGGCAGGACCTCCAGCATGCCCCGGGAGATGACCTCCTCGATCACGTCCGGGGTGGTGACCGCCGAGAGGGTGTCGAAGACCGCCTGGGCCCAGGGGCTCATCTTCTCCGTCTCGCTGCCCGGCAGGTAGCCGAGCTCCTGCCCGCCGACCGCGTACAGCGGCCGGAAGACCATCACCTTGCGGTGCTGCTGCCGCTCCAGGACCGCCTCCAGGCCGGCGCACAGCGCCAGCGCGGACTTGCCGGTACCGGCCCGGCCGCCCAGCGAGACGATCCCGACCTCCGGGTCGAGCAGCAGGTCCAGCGCCACCCGCTGCTCGGCGCTGCGCCCGCGCAGGCCGAACGCCTCGCGCTCGCCGCGCACCAGCCGCACCCGGCCGTCCCCGGTGACCCGGCCGAGCGCCTTGCCGCGCTCGGAGGTGAGCACGAGTCCGGTGTGCACCGGCAGCTCGACGGCGCCGTCGACGTCCACCCCGGCGTCGTGGCCGGCCGCGAACAGCGCGTCCACGTCGTCGGCCGGCACGTGCAGCTCGGCCATGCCCGTCCAGCCGGAGGTGATCGCCAGCTCGGCCCGGTACTCCTCGGCGAGCAGGCCGACCGAGGACGCCTTGATCCGCAGCGGGAGGTCCTTGGAGACGACGGTGACGTCGTACCCCTCGGCCTGCAGGTTCCGGGCCACCGCCAGGATCCGGGTGTCGGCCTCGCCGCCGCCGGCCCGGTAGCCGACCGGCAGTATCGACGTGTCGGAGTGGTTGAGCTCCACCCGGATGGTGCCGCCGAGCTCGCCGACCGGGATGGGCTCGTCGAGGCGGCCGAACCGGATCCGGTAGTCGTCGAGCAGTCGCAGCGCCTGGCGGGCGAAGTATCCCAGCTCAGGGTGGTGCCGCTTGGCCTCCAGCTCCGTCACCACGACCACCGGGAGGACGACCTCGTGCTCCTCGAAACGGGTCATGGCGAGCGGGTCCGCCAGGAGCACACTGGTGTCGAGAACGTACGTGCGCCGGTCTGGTGTCCGGCGGCTCTTGGAACTGACCACTAGGCCTCCAGGGCGGATGACCCTGCGTCATCCGCGGCAAGCCGGCCCCGCTGCCCCGGTGGCCTCGGAGCCGGTCTGATCGGAGTATTCCCAGGCGGGGGGCGGTGCATTCGCGCCCTCGGAGAACTGACGGATCATTGCCGGTGAACGTTTGGCCTCGCCCGGCCACCGGGTAGGCCAGCCCCTACGGCGGTCGATCCGGCGCGCCGGACCGCCGGGCCCGGCCCCCCGGTGACGACGCGGCCCCCGTCAGAGGCCCATCCGCCGGCTGCGGTCCCCGAAGGCGCGCAGCGCCCGCAGGAAGTCGACCTTGCGGAAGGCCGGCCAGTACGCCTCGCAGAAGTAGAACTCGCTGTGCGCGCTCTGCCAGAGCAGGAAGCCGGAGAGCCGCTGCTCGCCCGAGGTGCGGATGACCAGGTCGGGGTCGGGCTGGCCCTTGGTGTACAGGTGCTCGGCGATGTGCTCGACGTCCAGGATCTCGGCCAGCTCCTCGATCGAGGTGCCCCGGCCGGCGTGCTCCTGGAGCAGCGAGCGGACGGCGTCGGCGATCTCGTGCCGGCCGCCGTAGCCGACGGCCACGTTCACGGTGATGCCGTCGATGCCCGCGGTCTCCTCGGCGGCCCGCTTCAGGATGTCGGCGGTGTGCTGCGGCAGCAGGTCCAGCGCGCCCACCGGGTGGATCCGCCAGCGGCGGGCGGCGGCCAGATTGGTGACCGCGTCCTCGATGATGCCGAGCAGCGGGACCAGCTCGTCGGCCGGACGGTCGAGGTTGTCGGTGGAGAGCATCCACAGGGTGACGACCTTGACGTGGGTCTCGTCGCACCAGCCGAGGAACTCGCTGATCTTGTCGGCGCCGCGCTGGTGGCCGTACGCGGTGGAGCCGCCGGTCGCCCGGGCCCAGCGGCGGTTGCCGTCGAGGATCACGCCGATGTGGTCCGGGGTGCGGGCCAGGTGCACCTCGACCCGGCGACCGTAGAGGCCGTACATCCCGTCCAGCAGGACGCGCAGACCCGGCGTGCGTTCGACGACATCGCGCAGACCCATGGTTTTCGGCCCCTCCGTACTCACTTCACCGGGTGCTTCACAACCCCCGGCGCAGCCTACTCCCGCACCGTGGCGGCAGGGAAAGCCACTGGTCGCGGAAGGGTCACGGTCCTGTGCGAAGTGTGTCGCGACGGGCGCGCCGAAGGTGGCCGGAACGCACCGGGACGGCGCCCCGGGGACGCTCCGGGGAACGGCCGGGGGCCGGATACGGAACGGTCTCCGATTCCTTAAGGAATCCGTAAGCCGACGGTTCAATGCTTGACGACCCCCAATGGTCTAGTCCAGCTTTTGTTCCCAGGGCGGAACAGAACACCGGACCGCCCTCGTCAAGGCAGTACTTCGGACGCTATGCCCTCCCCCACACGCGGCCGCCGCGCCCCCCACCGCGGCGGCCGCTCCTCCCCCCACAGGAGCGCACCTCCATGGCCCGTACGCTGAACCGGCCCGCGTCGCACAAGCGCCGCGGCCCCGTCCCGGCCCTCGCCGCCGGCGCCACCGCCCTCGCCCTGGCCGGCACCGGCCTCGCCCTCTTCGCCGGCGGCGCCAACGCGGCGGCCGGGAACCTGGTCGCCAACGGCGGCTTCGACGGCTCCCTCGGCGGCTGGGTCTGCGCCGGCGCCGCGAGCGCCGTCACCACGCCGGTCCACTCCGGCACGGGCGCGCTGCAGGCCACCCCGGGCGCGGCGGACACCGCCGAGTGCACCCAGACCATCAGCGTGCTGCCCAACACCAGCTACACCCTGAGCGCCTGGGTCCAGGGCCCGTACGCCTACCTCGGGGCGCGCGGCACCGGCGGCACCGACCCGAGCGTCTGGTCCAACCAGAACAGCTGGAACCAGCTCTCCACCACCTTCACCACCGGGGCGAGCGCCAAGAGCGTCACCGTCTACCTGCACGGCTGGTACGGCCAGAGCGCCTACCTCGCCGACGACGTCGTGCTGAGCGGTCCGGGCGGCCCCGTCACCCCGAGCCCGACCGCGACGGTCACCCCCACCCCGACCGCCACCCCCACGGTGACGCCGACGGCGACCCCGACCCAGACCGTCACCCCGACCCCCACCCAGACGGTCACCCCCACCCCGACCGCCACCCCCACGGTGACCCCCACCGCGACGCCCACCGGCAACCCGAACACCGGAGTGCCGAAGCACGCCATCACCGGTTACTGGCACAACTTCGACAACAAGGGCAACAACCTCCAGAAGCTGGCCGACGTCCCGAGCGCGTACGACATCATCGCGGTCTCCTTCGCCGACGCCGTCGCCAACCGCACCGGCGCCATCACCTTCAAGCTGGACCCGGAGCTCTCGACCGGCCTCGGCGGCTACACCGACGCCCAGTTCCGCGCCGACGTGAAGACCAAGCAGGCGGCCGGCAAGAAGGTCATCCTCTCCGTCGGCGGCCAGAACGGCGCCATCTCGGTCAACGACGCCACCGCGGCCCAGGCCTTCGTGGACACCGCCTACGGTGTCATCAAGGACTACGGCTTCGACGGCATCGACATCGACCTGGAGAACGGTGTCAACCCGACCTACATGGCCAACGCCCTGCACAGCCTCCAGGCCAAGGTCGGCTCCGGCTTCGTCCTGACGATGGCCCCGGAGACCATCGGGATGTACTCCACCGCCGGCGCCTACTTCCAGCTGGCGCTGAACACCAAGGACATCCTGACCGTCGTCAACACCCAGTTCTACAACTCGGGCGGCATGAACGGCTGCGACGGCAAGGTCTACACCCAGGGCACCATCGACTTCATCACCTCGCAGATCTGCACCCAGATCCAGGGCGGTCTGCGGCCCGACCAGGTCGGCATCGGCGTCCCGGCCTCCAGCAAGGCGGCCGGCGGCGGCTACGTCGCGCCGAGCGTCGTCAACAACGCGCTGGACTGCCTGGCCACCGGCAAGAACTGCGGCAGCTTCGTCCCGCCGGCCAAGTGGCCGACCATCCGGGGCGCGATGACCTGGTCCACCAACTGGGACTCCGTCAACGGGAACGCCTTCGCCAACACGGTCGGCCCGTTCGTCCACCAGATGCCGTAACTCCCCCCGGCGCGCCGCTCCTTGAGGGTGGGGCCTGCGCGTCGGCGGCGGGCCCGTCGTACCTGACCGGTACGGCGGGCCCGTTCGCGTCCCGGGACCGGCGCCTTCGGGATCCGGCGGGCTCAGGGGTGGCCTGGGCGTGTCAGGCACGCCCGAGCACCGCCAGCAGGGTGCCGAGCAGCAGGAACGGGCCCAGCGGCACCTCCCGGCCGCGCACCGGACGGCGGCGCACCAGGGCGGCCAGCAGCACAGCGACCGACCAGAGCCCGGCCAGCAGCACGAAGGCCACCAGCGCGGCGAAGGCGGCCGACCAGCCGTACCGGCCGAGCAGCGCGCCGAGGCCGAGCGCCAGCACGGTGTCCCCCGCGCCCACCAGCCCCAGCTGGACCGGGACTTCGAACAGCACCCCGGCGGCCAGCGCCACCAGCAGGCAGCGCGGCAGCACCCCCGGGGCGCCCTCGGCCAGCTGCACCGCGGTCAGCAGCACCGCGAGGCCCGCCGCCAGCGTCCAGGTGAGCGGGTAGGGCAGCCGGTGCACCCGGGCGTCGGTGAAGCCGAGCACCACACCGGGCCCGGCCAGCCAGAGCAGCAGCAGCGCGTCCGCCGGCTGCGCGGCGACGAGCGCGGCGGCGGCCGCGGCGGCGGTGACCGCCTCCACCCGCCAGGGGCCGGGGCCGAGGCCGGTCCGGCAGCCCGGACACCGCCCGGTGGGCGGCAGGCCGCGCAGCTCCCGCCCGCAGGACGGGCAGGCCAGGCACCACGGTTCGCCCTCCGGCACGGCGTAGCGCACCACCAGGCCGCGCAGCGCCGGCGCCACCAGCACCCCCGCCAGTACCGCTCCCAGCGCGCTCGCGATCACGGCTCGCCCCCTCCTCGCCCGCGACGGTGCGATCCGGCGGGTTCCGTTCCGGAACCGGCCGGACACCGTCGGCGTCCGACACTGACGGCACCGCGGAACCCGGGTGCCGCACCGACCACATCATCCACGGGGGAGAGACACCTTGACGAAGCTTCGGAGCACTCTGCGCGCGGCGGTCCCGGTCGCCGCGCTGGCGCTGGCACTGACCGCCTGCGGACCGGAGAACGACGACCCGGCGGTCGTCGCCGCCCCGACCACGGCTCCCACCTCCGCCGGCACCCCGACCACGGCCCCGACCGGTGCCACCCCGACCGGCGCCCCGACCTCCGCCCCGGCGGGCGGTACGGGCGGCGGAGCGAGCGGCGGCGGCGGCGCGACCGCCGCCCCGCTCCCGTCCGCGGCGACCAGCGGCAACCCGATCGGCGGGGCCAGCGGCGGCAACAGCAAGGTCACCTTCGACACCCCGCTGCCGTTCACCGCGACGGGCAGCTACCTGGGCAGGACCAAGGCCGACGTCACCCCGGTCTCGGTGGTCAAGGGCACCGCCGCCGAGATCGCGCCGTACAAGTTCAAGCCGGCCGACACCGCGGGCATGACCCCTTATTACGTGACGGTCAACTTCACCAACCGGACCGGCACTCCGCTGCAGGACGAGTACTTCATGATGCGGTTCAAGGTGCAGGCCGACGCCAAGGGCAGCGGCATCCTGCCCGCCCCGACCGTCCTGAAGTCGATCCCGCAGTGCGACACCGGCAAGAGCCCGGGCGTCCTGAACGACGGCCAGAGCCAGCAGCAGTGTGCCGTCTATCTCGTTCCGGACGGCACCCCGCCGCAGTTCCTCGTCTTCGGCAGCGTTCTGGACACCCAGCCGCTGATCTGGAAGGCGAGCTGAGGCATCCGCCTCCTGATCGAAGGCGGAGCGGAACGGTAGCGTCCGGGCGGTCCGACGGGTGTCCCACGACACGCGCCGGACCGCCCGTTCGTACCCCTAAAGTAGGCAGGCATGCAGGTCATCCAGTCCAGCAAGCTCGCCAATGTCTGCTACGACATCCGCGGTCCGGTGCTCGACGAGGCGATGCGGCTGGAGGAACAGGGCCACCGCATCCTGAAGCTCAACACCGGCAATCCCGCGCTGTTCGGCTTCGACGCGCCGCCCGAGATCCTCCAGGACATCCTGCGCAACCTCTCCACCGCGCACGGCTACGGCGACTCCAAGGGCCTGCTCTCCGCGCGCCGCGCCGTGGTGATGCACTACGAGGAGCGCGGCCTGGAGAGCCTGACGGTCGACGACGTCTTCCTCGGCAACGGCGTCTCCGAACTGATCCAGCTGGCGATGACCGCCCTGCTGGACGACGGCGACGAGGTGCTCGTCCCGGCCCCGGACTACCCGCTGTGGACCGCCTCCGTCTCGCTGGCCGGCGGCACCGCCGTCCACTACCGCTGCGACGAGCAGTCCGAGTGGTACCCGGACCTCGCCGACATCGAGGCCAAGGTCACCGACCGGACCAGGGCGCTGGTGGTCATCAACCCCAACAACCCGACCGGCGCGGTCTATCCGCGCGAGGTGCTGGAGGGGCTGGCCGGGATCGCCCGGCGCCACCGGCTGGTGATCTACGCGGACGAGATCTACGACAAGATCCTCTACGACGACGCCGAGCACGTCCCGCTGGCCAGCCTGGCGCCCGACCTGTTCTGCGTCACCTTCAACGGCCTGTCCAAGTCCTACCGGGTGGCGGGCTTCCGCTCCGGCTGGATGGTGCTCTCCGGCGACCGCTCCCGGGCCCGCAGCTACGTCGAGGGCCTGAACGTGCTCGCCTCGATGCGGCTGTGCGCCAACATGCCGGCCCAGCACGCGGTGGCCGCGGCGCTCGGCGGACGCCAGTCGATCAAGGACCTGGTCCTGCCCGGGGGCCGGCTGCTGGAGTCCCGGGACGCGGCGTACCGGCTGCTCAACGAGATCCCCGGGGTCAGCTGCGTGAAGCCCAAGGGCGCGCTGTACGCCTTCCCCCGGCTGGACCCGAAGGTCTTCAAGATCAAGGACGACGCCCGGATGGTGCTCGACCTGCTGCGGGCCGAGCGGATCCTGCTGGTCCAGGGCACCGGCTTCAACTGGCCCGAGCCGGACCACTTCCGGCTGGTCACCCTGCCGCGCGCGGAGGACATCACCGACGCGGTCACCCGGATCGGCCTGTTCCTGAGCGGCTACACCCAGCCCTGAGGGGCCGGGGGGAAGCGCTACGGCCGGAGTCCCGGTCGGGCGATCTCCTTGGTCGGGGAAAGATCGTCCGTCGGGGCTCCGGCCGTCCTGTCGCTTGCCGGTGCGCGGTTCGTGCAGCGCGCCGGCCTGTCTACCGCTCCTGCTGAGGCTCAGGCTCAGCCGAGGCGGGCGACCAGGTCTCGGTACTCGTCCCACAGCGCGGTGGGCGTGTGCTCACCGAACATCTCCAGGTGGGCCGGGACGAGCGCGGCCTCCTGACGCCAGATGTCGGCGTCGACGGTGAAGAGCAGGTCGAGGTCCTCCTTCGACAGCTCCAGCCCGTTCAGGTCGAAGCCCTCGACGGTCGGCAGCACGCCGATCGGGGTCTCGACGCCCTCGCCGGTGCCCTCCAGGCGCTCGACGACCCACTTCAGCACGCGGCTGTTCTCGCCGTAGCCCGGCCAGACGAACTGGCCGTCGGCGTTCTTGCGGAACCAGTTCACGTAGTAGATCTTCGGCAGCTTCTCGGCGTCCGCCTCGGCGCCGACCTTCAGCCAGTGGGCGAAGTAGTCACCCATGTTGTAGCCGCAGAACGGCAGCATCGCGAACGGGTCGCGGCGCAGCTCGCCGACGGTGCCCTCGGCGGCGGCGGTCTTCTCGGAGGCGATGTTGGCGCCGAGGAAGACGCCGTGCTGCCAGTCGAAGGACTCCGTCACCAGCGGGACGGCGGTGGCCCGGCGGCCGCCGAACAGGATGGCCGAGATCGGCACACCCGCCGGGTCCTCCCACTCGGGGGCGATGGTCGGGCACTGCGCGGCCGGGACGGCGAAGCGGGCGTTCGGGTGGGCGGCCGGGGTCGCGGACTCCGGCGTCCAGTCGTTGCCGCGCCAGTCGGTCAGGTGGGCCGGCTTCTCGTCGGTGAGGCCCTCCCACCAGACGTCACCGTCGTCGGTGAGCGCGACGTTGGTGAAGACGGTGTTGCCCCAGAGGGTGTCGATCGCGTTGGCGTTGGTGTCCACGCCGGTGCCGGGGGCGACGCCGAAGAAGCCCGCCTCGGGGTTGATGGCGTACAGGCGGCCGTCGGCGCCGAAGCGCATCCAGGCGATGTCGTCGCCGATCGTCTCGACCTTCCAGCCCGGGATGGTGGGCTGGAGCATCGCCAGGTTGGTCTTGCCGCAGGCGGACGGGAAGGCGGCGGCGACGTACTTGGGCTCCGCCTCGCCCGCCGGGCCCGCCGGCGGGGTGAGCTTCAGGATGAGCATGTGCTCGGCCAGCCAGCCCTCGTCGCGGGCCATGGTCGAGGCGATGCGCAGCGCGTAGCACTTCTTGCCGAGCAGGGCGTTGCCGCCGTAGCCGGAGCCGAAGGACCAGATCTCCCGGCCCTCCGGGAAGTGCGAGATGTACTTGGTGGTGTTGCACGGCCACGGCACGTCCGCCTGACCCTCGGCGAGCGGGGCGCCGACGGTGTGCACGGCCTTGACGAAGTCGCCGTCCTCGCCGAGCTGGTCGAGCACGGCCCGGCCCATGCGGGTCATCACGCGCATCGACACGGCGACGTAGGCGGAGTCGGTGATCTCGACGCCGTAGGCGGCCAGCGGGGAGCCGACCGGGCCCATCGAGAACGGCACGACGTACATGGTGCGGCCCTTCATGGCGCCGCGGAACAGGCCCTGCTCGCCCTGGAAGATCTCGCGCATCTCGGCGGGAGCCTTCCAGTGGTTGGTCGGGCCGGCGTCCTTCTCCTGCTCGGAGCAGATGAAGGTGCGGTCCTCCACGCGCGCCACGTCCGAGGGGTCCGAGGCGGCGTAGTAGGAGTTGGGTCGCTTGTCCTCGTTGAGCTTCTTGAAAGTGCCCTGGGCGACGAGCAGGTCCGCGAGGCGCTGGTACTCCTCCTCGGAACCGTCGCACCATTCGACGCGGTCCGGCTGGGTGAGCTCCGCGATCTCGTCCACCCACGCCAGCAGACGCTGGTGGCGGGTGGGCGCGGCGCTGAGAGCAGCCGAGTTCTCGTTCGACACGATCGCTCCGTTTCACGCCATCCCGGCGGGGAGACGGCGTAGCGGGGGTTGAGGGTGCTTGCAGCGTAGCTCCGGACTCCCGGCCCCCATGGGGCATAACGGCAGAGTTGACGCATCTTTTACTACAGTACGGATGATTACCAGCCAGTAGGACTGGACCTTCGGCGCCACCGGAGGCCCACCGACCCCCCTCCGAATACTCCAAAACGTCCAAGTCGTGATGAGCGCCACTTCCTACGGATCAGTAACCTACGGATCCGTAGGTAGCGGGTAGCATGCGGCTCATGACTGCTGAGCTCCTGGAGAGCACGGAGCGTGCCGAGAGCAAGCCGAAGTGGCGCGGCTGGCTGCACGCAGGAATGTTCCCCGCCACGGTGGCCGCCGGGATCGCGCTGATCCTCCTGGCCGAACCGGGGCCCGCGAGGATCGCGTGCGCGATCTACTCCGTCAGCGCCTGGCTGCTCTTCGGAGTCAGCGCGATCTACCACCGCTTCCACTGGGGGCCGCGCGGCGACGCGATCCTGCGCCGGCTGGACCACGCGAACATCTTCCTGATCATCGCGGGGACCTACACCCCGTTCACCGTCCTGCTGCTGGACGGCACCGACCGGAAGGTGCTGCTCTGGGCGGTCTGGGGCGGCGCACTGGCGGGGATAGCCTTCCGGGTCTTCTGGGTCGGCGCGCCGCGCTGGCTCTACACGCCGATCTACCTCGCGCTGGGCTGGGCCGCCGCGTTCTTCCTGCCGGACTTCCTGCGCGCCGGCGGCGTCGCGGTCCTGGTCCTGATGATCGTCGGCGGCGTGCTCTACAGCATCGGCGGCGTGGTGTACGGACTCAAGCGGCCGAACCCGTCACCGCACTGGTTCGGCTTCCACGAGGTGTTCCACGCCTTCACCCTCGGGGCCTTCATCGCGCAGTACATCGGGGTCTCACTGGTGGCCTACAGCGCGGCCGGCTGAGCCCGGCGCCCCGTGACGGGCGGTCGACCGGTCGTGCGACCGGACGGCCGCCCGTTCGGCCGTCCACTCCCGGACCGGGTGCTCGTGAACCCGGTCGTGCGGTGCGCGCTCGTGCGGCGCCCGCTCGTGCGGACCGTCGTACCGGCGCTCGCCGCGCAACCGGTCGAAGCGCTCATGGGTGTGCTGGCCACGGACCGGCCGCCCGGCCTGGCGCGCGTCGATCGCCTCCCGGGCCCGGCGGCAGCGCTCACAGTGCGCGGCGTCCACCGTGCCGTTGGCCGTGCGGTGCCCGCCCGGCGCCGGCCGTCGCTGCGGCGCGGGCGCCTGATGGAGCAGCCGCCAGCGACGGCCCACGTAGACCATCAGCAGCAGCACCTCGACCCCGGCGACCACCAGCACCAGCGCGGCGCCATGGATCAGATAGGCCGCGACCACGGCCAGCGCCGAGCCCACCACCACTGCGGCACCCCAGATCTGGGCACCCGACTCCCGAACGGCCATGACGGCTTCTCCTTCCTGCGCCGGGCTTGTGGTCGGCCCCTGCCGCCCCACCCCTTCTCCGCTCTCGGCACGCACCGGTCCGCACTGACCGACGGCCACATCGTATCTACCGACAGTCACCCGCAGTGGCCGGAAAGCGGCGAACGACAGATCAACGTTGCGTCAATTCCCCGTGCGGAACGCGCACTTCCAGGACACATCACGGAGCGTGACGACACCGGCGGGCCTCTGACATTGACGGCGACCATCTTTTGGGAGTTACTGTCATTTGACACCGACTACCTTCACGGTCTCCGGAGGTTCCCCGTGCCCACTCCGCCCACTGCGCCCACCGAGGACGGGGCGGCCTCGCCCGGCCCGGACCCACGGCGCTGGCTCGCGCTCGTCGCGGTCGCGCTGAGCGTCCTCGTGATCAGCCTCGACATGACGGTCCTGAACGTCGCCCTGCCCACGCTGGCCTCACAGCTCCGGGCCACCACCGGGCAGCAGCAGTGGATCGTCGACTCCTACACCGTGGTCTTCGCCGCCGTGATGCTCCCGGCCGGACTGATCGGCGACCGCTTCGGCCGCCGCTTCACGCTCACCCTGGGCCTCGCCCTGTTCGGCCTCGCCTCGGCGGTCGGCATGCTGGCCGACAGCCCCGCCACGCTGACCGCCGCCCGCGCCGCGATGGGCCTGGCCGGCGCGCTGGTGATGCCGATGTCCATGGCGGTGATCCCCGGCCTCTTCCCGCCCGGCGAGCAGCGGCGCGCCACCGCGATCCTGGCCGCGGCGCTGGCCGTCGGCACCCCGCTCGGCCCGCTGATCGGCGGCTTCATCCTCCAGCACTACTGGTGGGGCGCGATCTTCGCGATCAACCTGCCGATGGTGGCGATCGGCATCACCGCCTGCGCCGTCCTGCTGCCGGAGACCCGCAACCCCGCCGCGCCCCCGATCGACGTGCCCGCCACCCTGCTCGGCGCCGGCGGGCTGGCCGCGCTCACCTACGGCATCATCGAGAGCCCCGAGCGCGGCTGGACCGACCCGCTGGTGCTCGGCACCGTGGGCGGCGCGCTGGTCGCGCTCACCCTGCTGGTCCTGCGCAGCCGGCGCCGGCGCGACCCGATGCTCGACCTGTCACTGCTCGCCGACGCCGCCTTCCGCTGGTCGACGGTGGCCGCGACGCTGGTGTCCCTGGTCCTGTTCGGCGCCTTCTTCGTGCTCCCGCTGTACTTCCAGAGCGTCCTCGGCGCGGACGCCTTCGGCACCGGTCTGCGGCTGATGCCGATGATGCTCGGCCTGATGGTGGCCGCCCGGCTCAGCGACAAGCTGGTCGCCCGGACCAGCCCCCGGACGGTGATCGCCCTCGGGCTGGCCCTGCTGGCCGCCGCCCTGCTCGTCGGCAGCCGGACGGAGGTCTCGGACGGCTACGGCCTCGCCGCCGGCTGGCTCACCCTGCTCGGCGTCGGCATGGGCCTGTCCCTCATCACCGCGCAGGCCACCGCGCTGCTCACGCTGCCGCCCGCCCGGGCCGGTGTCGGCTCGGGTCTGCTGCAGACCTTCCGCCAGGTCGGCGGGGCCGTCGGGGTGGCCGTCTTCGGCAGCCTGCTCGCCAACGCCTACCGGGGCGCGCTGGACACCGGCGGGCTGGCGGCGGGCGCGGCCGAGCAGGCCGGGGGGTCGGTGGTCGCCGCCGACGCGGTCGCCGCCGCGGCCGGCGATCCGGCGCTGGCCGTCTCCGCGCACAGCGCGTACGTGCACGGGATGACGGTGGTGCTGCTGGTCTCCGGGGCGATCGCGGTGCTGTCGGCGGTGCTGGTCGCGCTGCGGATGCCCGCCGCCGAGCCGGCCGGTCCGGCCGGACCTGCCAGCGGGAGCACCGGGGCATCCGGGGCCGCCGGGGCCGCCGCGATGCCTGCGGCCGATCACGGATAATCGAAGACATGAACGCAACGCGGCCGGCAGCGGCACCTCCGGCAGGACCTGGCAATCCGATCCAGGCGATGCTGGAGGCGCCGCTGTCGCTGCGCGAGCGGAAGAAGCTGAAGACCCGCCAGACCATCCGGCGCGAGGCGTACCGGCTGATCGCCGCACAGGGGTACGAGAACACCACGGTGGACCAGATCGCGGCCGCCGCCGAGGTCTCCCCGTCCACCTTCTTCCGGTACTTCGCCACCAAGGAGGACCTCGTCCTCACCGACGAGTACGACCCGGCGATGATCGACGCGCTGCTCGCCCGGCCCTCCGACGAACCGTTTCTGCGCTCCTGCCGGGAGGCCCTCATAGGGATGATCCGGTACCTGCTGGAGCACGAGCGCGAGGAACTGCTCGTCCGGATGCGGCTGGTCAGGGAGGTCCCGTCGCTGCGCGCCCGGATGCTGGACGGCGCCAACGACCCCCGGCAGCTCTACCTCACCGTGCTGACCCGGCGGGCCGGCGTCCAGGAGCCGACCTTCGCGATGCGGATCGCCGCCGCCGCGCTCGCCGGGGCCACCACCGAGGCCGTGCTGCAGTGGGCCGGGTCCGAGGGCGCCGAGGACATCGCCGAGCTGGTCGACCGCACCTTCGCGATCCTGGAGGACGGGTTCGCCGGCCTGTAGGGACCGCACCACGGCGGGAGCGCACCACGGCGGGACCGGACGACGGCGGGGGCCCGGTCGCCGCACCGGGCCCCCGCCCCCGCTATCCGCCCGCCCGCACCCGCCGCCGCAGGGCCACGCCCGCGCCCGCGAGCGCGGTGGCGCCCAGGGCCGCGGCCGCCGTCACGGCGGGCAGCGTGCCGCCGCCCGCCGCCTGCGGGGCGCCGGGCTCGTAGCCACCGCCCCGGCCCGCCCGGTCGTACGCCGAGCCGGGCAGCTTGTCGCCGTACCGCTGCCGGACCAGGCCCTGGTACGCGGCCAGGCTCACCCCGGCCTCGCCCACCGAGCGGCGCGCCTCCTCGTCCAGCGGCAGCACCCGGCCGTCCCGCAGCACGTACCAGGCGTTGATCTGCGGCTCGCGGAACGCCGTCCCGCCGCCGCCGTCCGCCGCCCGCGCGGCGTAGTCGCCCTCGTCGCCGCCGGTGGCGATGTTGACGACCCGCCAGCCGTCGCCCTGCTTCACCGTCCAGACCGAGGCGACCCGGCCGTCAGCCGCGACCACCCGGCTCGCGGCGAACTCGGCCCGGGCCACCGGTGCGCCCGGTGTGCCGGACACGAAGGCGGCGTCCAGCGTGTACACCGGCACGGTGTCCCCGGCCAGCCGGGGCGTGGTGGCGGCCGCCGCGCCGTCGGCCGCCCCCGGCGCGAGCCGGGCGGTCGGCGGGAGGCCGTCGCGGGCGAAGAAGCGGCCCACCTGGTCGAGCACGGCCGGGCTCCGCACCGCGCTGCGGGCCTGGGCCAGCTCGGCGGCGGGCACCGGCTCGGGCACCCCGGCGGAACCGGACGGACCGGCCGCACCGGACGGACCGGCGGCGGACGCGGCCGGCGCGAGGGCCAGCCCCAGACCGGCGGCGAGCAGGACGCCCGCCGCGCCGCGGACCACCGCGGCCTTGCGCATGCTGCTGCTCATGTCGCCCCTCACGCGCCGATCCGGTACAGGGAGTGGGTCCAGGAGAACGTGCCGTTGGACACGTAGTAGGTGTAGTCCGCCCAGTTGTAGCGGTAGTTGGACGGCCACGGGTCGCCCCAGTAGACCCAGTTGCTGCCGGTGTCGTAGCCGTACAGGACGTGCATGTGGCCGCCGCCGGAGCTCCACTGGATCCGGGTCTCGACCGGCCGGTCGGCGTTCACCTCGGTCTGCACCGTGCTGTAGCGCAGATAGCCGGTGACGTAGGAGCCCGGATTGATGCCGATCCGGCTCAGGCCGTTCTGCACATCGCCCAGCGTGGCCTGGCTGTTGGGGCAGCCGGAGCTGCTCGAACGGCCGAACGCGGCGTTGCAGAACTGGTTCTGGCTGTAGGTGTAGCCGTACCAGGTGGCGATGGTGTTGCCGCTCGCCGCCCAGCACCAGTTGGTCTGCTGTTGCTGCTGCATGGTGATGTCGAGCGTCCTGGACGTGCCGGCCAGGCCGGCCGTGGCACCGGCGGGCCGCGCCCCCTGCTGGGGGCCGGCGGCCATGGGGGCGGCCTGGGCCATGGGGGCGGCCTGGGCCGGGGTGACGGCCGCGACGCTGAGCGCCGGGCCGAGGACGCCGAGCGCGAGCACCGAGACGGCGCGGCGCAGACGTATCCGGGGAACGGACATGGGGGATGGCCTCCTTGCGACAGGCAGAGGAGTCGGAGTCGTGGGGGTGCGGTCCGGATCGCGCCACCGAGCATCGCGCCGTCGACATGGCCGGTCAACGCCCCTCGGCCCCCGCCCGTCCGGGTGTGAACGGGCCCGACCCGCTGTGAACGCCGGCCCCGAAACCCCCGCCCGGAAACGTCGGGACCGGTGACAAACCCCCCTCCCCGTGTGAATATTCACGACCGACCGGGCCCACCGCACCGGTCCGCGCCGGGCCGCGCCGCCCCGCTCCCCGAGGAGGCCGCATGCAGCGGACCGACCAGCCCGACCTCGTCACCGCGCTGCGCACCGGCCCCTTCGACCTCGCCCTGCGCACCGCCATCGCCGCCCGCGGCCTCGCCCTGCACCGCATCCGCGACCACCTCGCGCTGCGCGGCGTCCACATCGGGGTCACCAGCCTCAGCTACTGGCAGCAGGGCCACCGCCGCCCCGAACGGCCCGAATCACTGCGCGCCGTCCGGGAGTTGGAGCGGGTCCTGGAGCTCCCCGCGCACTCCCTCACCCGGCTGCTCGGCCCCCGGCGCGCCGCCCCCGCCGCCCCCGCCGGTCCACCCGTCCGCCCCTACCGCGACCTCATCACCCCGCCCACCGCGGTCGACGACCTGCTCGCCGAGCTGGCCGGCCCGCGCGACAGCGGGCTGCACACCATCACCCACATCGAGCGGATCCGGATCGGCGCCGACCGCCGGCTCCGGCGCCGCGACTCCCAGCACGCCCTGCGCGCCCACCGCGACGGCATCGACCGCTACCTCGCCATCCACCAGGGCGACCCCGGCAGCGACATCACCCGGGTCGGCGTCCGCGCCGAGGAGAACTGCCGGCCCGGCCGCGTCCGCCGCGACCAGGCCCACGACCTGCTGATCGCCGAACTCCTGCTGGACCGGCGGCTGCGCGCGGGCGACACCCACCTGCTCGGCTACGGCTTCGACGACGCCCCGGCGCCCGAGCCCAGCTGCGAGTACCTCCGCGGCTTCCACGCGGGCGCCGGGCAGTACGTCCTCCAGATCACCTTCCACCCGGCCGCACTGCCCGTCCGCTGCCACCGCTTCGCGCGCCGCTCACCCGCCGAGAAGCCCCACGAGAGCGAGGAGTTGACCCTCGACGGCCACCACTGCGTCCATCTGGTCGCCACCGCCGTCGGGCCCTGCATCCTGGGCATCGGCTGGGACTGGGAGTAGCGCCCCGGGCGCCCGCCGCCGTCAGTCGCCGAAGGCCAGCTCCAGGCAGTCCCCCACCGGCCGGTAGCCGATCTGCTGGTAGATCGAGTTGCTGGTCGGATTGGCGAGGTCCGTGTGGAGCAGCACCTCCTCGGCCCCGTCGGCGAGGGCGGCGGCCGAGGCGGCGGCCGTGACGCCGCTGGCGTAACCGCGGCCGCGGGCCTCGCGCGGCGTGTACACCGGGCCGATGCGGGACATCCCGGCGACGACCGCGCTGGCCCCGGCCACCGCGACCGGCCGTCCGGTCTCGTCCTCCCACAGGTGCAGCCGGCCGTCGGCGGTCCGGTCGTCGACCACCATCGCGGTGTCGGGGATCCGGATGTCCACCTCGGCCGCGAACGCGTCGAACCAGCGGATCAGCAGCTCGCGGTCGCCCGCCCCGGCGAGCCGGGGGCGGCCGGCCGGCGGGCGCGGCGGGTCGGTCAGCTCGCCGAGCCGGTAGAGGCGCTCATTGGTCTTGACGGTCCCGGTGGTCCCGGTGGCGCCGGCCCACGCCTCACCGAACGCCCGCACCGCCGCCACCCCGCCGCCGACCCCGGCGAGGGCGGTGAACCCGGCCCGGGCGCCTGCGAGTTCGACGGCCAGCTCGGCCGCCGCCCGCTCGGGCATCAGCCCCAGCCTCGGGGCGAACGGCGGGGTCTGCAGGAACACCCCCGCGACCGGCGCGTCCGGCTCGGGGCGCCACCAGCCGAACAGGGGCGCGCCGTCGCCGTAGTACCGCAGGCCGCGCACCGCCAGCCGGTCGGTGATCGTGAGCAGCACGGTGTTCTCGGCCGGGTTCGCGGCGAGGAAGCCGCCGGCCTGGGTGCGGAAGTCGTCCAGGGAGGTGCTGAGGGTCCAGGGCATGCCCCATCCTCCCCCGCCGCACCGCCGCCGCCCACCGGTTTTCACCCGGCCGCGGACGCCCCCAGCCGCTCGGCGAGGGCCGCCGGGTCGGTGGTCGGGGCGTCGCAGGTGAAGTGCCGGCAGACGTACGCGGCGGGCGCGCCGTCGACCAGCGGCCGGCCGGCGAGCAGCGGGACCTCGTCGCTGCCGGCGCCCGGCTCGCCGAAGGCGACCACGGCGCCGGGCGCGGTGCCCAGCAGCGCGGTCCGGTGCAGCGCGGCCGTCCGGGGGTCGCCGGCCGGGCCGATCACCGCGACCTCCCGGGGGCCGTCGGCCAGCGCCTCGGCGGCGGCCAGGCCCCAGCCGACGAACCGCGGCGCGCGCGAGGCGAGCGCCCCGACGATGCCGAGCGCACGCTCGGCGGCGGTCCGGTGGCGGGCCGAGCCGGTGTACGCGGCGTACGTGAGCAGCGCGGCCGCGGCGGCGGTCCAGCCGGACGGGGTCGCGTTGTCGGTCGGGTCCTGCGGGCGCCGGATCAGCTCCTCGGCGTCGTCGGCGGTGTCGTACAGCGCGCCGCTCTCCTCGTCGGCGAAGTGCTTGAGCACGGTGTCGAGCAGACCGCCGGCCAGCTGGAGCCACTCGGCCTCGCCGGTGACGGCGTACAGCGCGAGGAAGCCCTCGGCGGTGTCGGCGTAGTCCTCCAGCACACCCGCGTTGGCGCCGGGGCGGCCGTCCCGGGAGGTGCGCAGCAGCCGGCCCTCCGGGGTGAGGTGGACGGCGAGCAGCAGGTCGGCGGCGCGCTCGGCGGCCCGGACGAGGTCGGGGCGCTCCAGCAGGGCGCCGGTCTCGGCGAGGGCGGCGACGGCGAGGCCGTTCCAGGCGGCGACCACCTTGTCGTCCCGGGCGGGCGCCGGACGGGCCGCGCGGGCCGCCAGCATGCGCTCGCGGATCGCCTCGTACTCGGCGGCGTCCTCGGGGTCGGCGAGGAGCTGGAGGACGGAGGTGCCGTGCTCGAAGGTGCCGTCGGCGGTGACGGAGAACAGCCGGGCGGCGGTGGCGGCGTCGGCGGGGCCGAGCAGGTCGACCAACTGGCCCGGCTCCCAGACGTAGTAGGCGCCCTCGGCGGTGGCCCCGGTCTCCTCGTCGAGGCTGTCGGCGTCCAGCGCGGAGGCGAACCCGCCCTCGGGGGTGCGCAGTTCGCGCAGCAGGAAGTCCGCGGTGGCGAGCGCGACCCGGCGGGCCAGCGGGGAGCCGGTCGCCCGCCACAGGTGCAGGTACGCGCGCAGCAGCAGCGCGTTGTCGTAGAGCATCTTCTCGAAGTGCGGGACCACCCAGCCGGCGTCCACCGCGTACCGGGCGAAGCCGCCGCCGAGCTGGTCGTGGATGCCGCCGCGGGCCATCGCCTCGCCGGTGCGGGCGGCCATCTCCAGCGCGGCCTGCGAGCCGGTCCGGGCGTGGTGGCGCAGCAGGAACTCGATCGCCATGGCGGGCGGGAACTTGGGCGCCCCGCCGAAGCCCCCGTGCCGCGGGTCGAAGTCACGGCTGAGCGTGACCAGCGCCTGGTGCAGATCGGCCTCCCCGGGCGGCTGGTGCACCCCGCTGCCGACCGCGTAGACGGAGCCCCGCTCGGCCAGGTCCGCCCGGATCCGGGCGGCGACCTCACCGACCTCCTCGCGCCGGTCCCGCCAGGCGGCGTGGACGCCCTCCAGCACCTGCCGGAACGACGGCATGCCGTGCCGGGGCTCGGACGGGAAGTACGTGCCGAAGTAGAACGGCTCCTTGCCGGGGGTCAGGAAGACGGTCATCGGCCAGCCGCCCTGCCCCGTCGCCGCCTGCACGGCCTCCATGTACACGGCGTCGACGTCCGGCCGCTCCTCCCGGTCGACCTTGACCGCGACGAACCGCTCGTTGAGGTACTCCGCCGTCCCCCCGTCCTCGAAGGACTCGTGCGCCATCACATGGCACCAATGACACGCCGCGTACCCGACCGAGAGCAGCACGGGTACGTCCCGCCGGGCTGCCTCTGCGAAGGCCTCGGGGCCCCAGGGCCACCAGTCGACCGGGTTCTCGGCGTGCTGCTGCAGGTACGGCGAGGTCGCGTCCGCGAGACGGTTCGGCATGCCCCCATCCTTGCGCATCGGCGCGCTGCGGGGGGCGCGGTCTCACTCCTTCGGGGACTCCGGCTCCTCGGCGAAGTCCACCCGCTTGAACTGCTTGTTCATCGACTTGGCCAGGAACCAGGTGGCCACGCCGAGGGCGGCGAAGACGAGGAAGCCCAGCAGGCCGGGGGTGACCTTGGCGTCGTCGACGGCGAGCTGGACGGCCAGGTGGGTGAGGTTCACGGGGGCACTCATATCTCTATGGTGGCCCGGCTCACGGGGAGCCGGGCCGTCGGGGGGTGCTTCAGTCCCGCGTGTCGGCCGACTCGGCCGTCAGGCTGGGGGCACGCAGGCCGGCGAACAGGTCGTCCTCCGGCAGGTCCACGTCGACCAGGGTACGGGCGAGCTCGTAGTCCTCGGTGGGCCACACCTCGCGCTGCACCTCCAGCGGGACGCGGAACCACGGGCCGTCCGGGTCGATCTGGGTGGCGTGCGCGATCAGCGCGCGGTCCCGGGTCTCGAACCAGTCGTCGCAGCGGACCCGGGTGGTGATCTCGCGCTCCGCGCGGCCGCTCTTCTCCCAGCCGGCGATCCACTCGCCGTAGGGGGACTCGTGGCCGTTCTCGGAGAGGTACTTGTGCAGGGCGCGGATCCGGCCCATCGGGAAGCCGTGGTTGTAGTACAGCTTCAGCGGCTGCCAGGGCTCGCCGGCCTCCGGGTACGCGTCGGGGTCCCCGGCGGCGTCGAAGGCCAGCATGGTGATCTTGTGGGTCATGATGTGGTCGGGGTGCGGGTAGCCGCCGTTCTCGTCGTAGGTCGTGATGACCTGCGGCTTGAACTCCCGGATCAGGCGGACCAGCGGTTCGGCCGCCTCCTTGACGTCCTGCAGGGCGAAGCAGCCCTCGGGAAGCGGGGGCAGCGGGTCGCCCTCCGGCAGGCCCGAGTCCACGAAGCCCAGCCAGGCCTGCTTGATCCCGAGGATCGCGCGGGCCTCGTCCATCTCCTTGCGCCGGACCTCGTGGATGTTCTCCTCGATCTCCGGCTTGCCCTGCAGCTTCGGGTTGAGGACCGAACCGCGTTCCCCCCCGGTGCAGGTGGCCACCAGCACGTCCACCCCATGGTCGACGTACATGGCCATGGTCGCCGCGCCCTTGCTGGACTCGTCGTCCGGGTGGGCGTGCACCGCCATCAGTCGCAACTGCTCAGTCAACGCGTGCGTTCCTTCCACAAAATGTCCGGGCGTACCGCGCAAGCCGGTCTGCCCACCGTCCGAGCCGCTCTCGGGGCCGCGTCACCGCAGGGCCGGCCGCCGCGCGGGGCGCCGACACGGCCGAGCCCGCCCCCGCCGGACCGGCCGCGGGCGTGCCCCTCCTATAGTGACGGACTGGAGGAGCACCGCATTCCCCCGCACCACCCGCGCGGCCCCCTCCCCACGAGAGGACTGAGCCCCATGAGCGCTGGCATCCGGCCCCCGCAGCTGCCCGAGGACCGCTACGGGCGGCGCGGCGACCGCGAGAGCGACCGCCGCCTCAAGGTCGTCGGCGCGGGCTGCGGGGTGCTGATGCTGGGCCTGATCGTCTGGCTGGGCGGCTCCTACCTGATCCGCGAGACGAAGATCAACGGCGCCGTGCCGACCTTCCAGGCGCTCTCCGACACCGAGCTCCAACTGCACCTGGCGGTGCGCAAGAGCGACGGCACGGCCGGCAGCTGCACCGTCCGCTCGCAGGGCGAGGACGGCGCGGTGGTCGGGGTGGCCGACTTCCCCGTCCCGGCGGAGGGCTCCGAGTACGACGCCGTGGTGAGCCTGCGGACCACCGCCCGCGGCACCACCGCCGAGCTGCTGGACTGTACGCCCAGGTAACGGCACGCCAGGCATATTCGCGCAGGAGAACGGGCATCCGTAGAGGAGTCCAGCCCGCCGATCCTGTACACCTTGGCGCAACGCTGTCGTCAATGGCGCGCCAACCACCCTCCCGCTTGTCGGCGGGAGTTGTTAGGCTCGTGGTTTCGCCCCTTCCGCACCAGCTGGTACGGGAGCGGGCGTTGCTTTGTAGTTAAGACCGATATCGGCATCACCCGACACGCTGACGACTCACACCCTCAGCACAGCCCCAGCACCTACGAGGAGCACCCGTGACCCAGACCAGCGAGAACGTGACCTGGCTCACTCAGTCCGGCTACGACCAGCTCAAGGCCGAGCTGGATCACCTGACCGGCCCCTGGCGGATCGAGATCGCGCAGAAGATCGAGGCCGCGCGGGAGGAGGGTGACCTCAAGGAGAACGCCGGCTACCACGCCGCCAAGGAGGAGCAGGGCAAGTACGAGCTGCGGATCCGCCAGCTCACCCAGATCCTGGAGCGGGCCAAGGTCGGCGAGGCCCCGGCGGACTCGGGCGTGGTGGCTCCGGGCATGGTCGTCACGGTCGCCTTCGACGGCGACGAGGACGACACCATGAGGTTCCTGCTGGGCTCGCGCGAGGTCGGCGACGACGACCTGGACATCTACTCGCCGCAGTCGCCGCTCGGCCGCGCGATCGACGCCAAGACGATCGGCGACGAGGCGACCTACGAGCTGCCGAACGGCAAGCAGGCCATGGTCAGGATCATCGAGGTCAAGCCCTACTCCGGCTGATCCCACCCCCGCCCACGCGAAGGGCGGCCGCGGCGTCGCGCCACGGCCGCCCTTCGCGCACCCGGGGCCGGCTCAGCGGGTGGAGGAGCGGTACTTGCGCACCGACAGCCAGGAGAACACCGCGGTGATCACCACCGACCAGAGCACCGACACCAGCTCGGCGTGCTGCATCGGCCACACGTCGTCCACCGGGCCCACCTGGTTGCCGAACAGGTTGCGGCAGGCCTGCACGGTGGCGCTGAACGGGTTCCAGTAGGCGATCGCCTGCAGCCAGCCCGGCATCGAGCTGACCGGTACGAAGGCGTTCGAGATGAAGGTCAGCGGGAAGAGCCAGATCAGCCCGGCCGAGGTGGCCGCCTCCGGGCTGCGCACCGAGAGGCCGATCAGCGCGCCGATCCAGGAGAAGGCGTAGCCGAGCAGGAGCAGCAGCCCGAACGCGCCCAGTGCGGACAGCAGCCCCTCGTGGATCCGCCAGCCGACCAGCAGCGCCACCAGGGCCAGCACCACCAGGGTGAACGCGGTCTGGCACAGGTCGGCCAGGGTGCGGCCGACCAGCACTGCCGAGCGGGCCATCGGCAGCGAGCGGAACCGGTCGACCAGGCCCTTGGACATGTCCTCGGCGATGCCCGCCGAGGCGCCGGCCACCGCGAAGGTGACGGTCTGGGCGAAGATGCCCGCCATCAGGTACTGGATGTACGCCGAGGAGCTGGACTGCGCGCCGGGGATCCTGATCGCGCCACCCATGACGTACGAGAACAGCAGCACGAACATGACCGGCTGCATGAGGCCGAACACCACGATCTCGGGTATGCGGGTCGTCCGGCGCAGGTTGCGCCTGGCGACCACCCAGGAGTCGTGCAGGACGGCGTCGGCGCCCCGGCGCTGCACGGGTACCGCCCCGCCGATGGCGTGCTCGGTCGCGGTGGCCATCTCAGCGCTCCTTCCCGGCCGCAACGGCCTGCTTGCCGGCGCCGGCGCCGCCGCCCCGCCCGCGCCCCTTGCCCCCGGCGGCGCCCTCCTCGCCCTCGGCCTCGGTGTGGTGGCCGGTGAGCGAGAGGAAGACGTCGTCCAGGGTCGGCCTGCGCAGGCCGATGTCGTCGATCCCGATCGAGCGGGAGTCCAGCTCGCGGATCACGTCGGCGAGCACCCGGGCGCCGCCGCTGACCGGGACGGTGATCCGCCGGGTGTTGCGCTCCACCGCCGGCTCGCCGATCGCGTAGGAGGAGAGCGCCGCGACCGCCTCGCCGACCAGATCGGGCCGCTGCACCACGACCTCGATCCGCTCGCCGCCGATCTGCGCCTTGAGCTGGTCGGCGGTGCCGCGCGCGATCACCTTGCCGTGGTCGACCACGGCGATGTCGTGGGCGAGGCGGTCCGCCTCCTCCAGGTACTGGGTGGTGAGCAGCAGCGTGGTGCCCTGTTCGACCAGGGTCTCGATGACCTCCCACAGGGCGAGCCGGTTGCGCGGGTCGAGGCCGGTGGTGGGCTCGTCCAGGAACATCACCGGCGGGCGGACGACCAGGGCGGCGGCGAGGTCGAGGCGCCGGCGCATGCCGCCGGAGTAGGTCTTGGCGGTACGGTCCTTGGCCTCGGTGAGGTTGAACCACTCCAGCAGTTCGAGCGCCCGGGCCTTCGCCGCGCGGGCGGGCATCTGGTACAGCTCGCCGACCATCTGGAGGTTCTCGAAGCCGGTGAGGTACTCGTCGACCGCGGCGTACTGGCCGGAGAGGCCGATCAGGCTGCGGACCCGGTTCGGGTGCTTGAGGACGTCGACGCCGGCCACCGTCGCGCGGCCGGAGTCGGGCTGGAGCAGGGTGGTGAGGACGCGCACGGTGGTGGTCTTGCCGGCGCCGTTCGGGCCGAGCAGCCCGAGCACCGCGCCCTCGGGGACGTCGAGGCTGACGCCGTCCAGGGCTCGTACGTCACCGAAGGTCTTGACCAGGTTCTCGGCTTGGATGGCTGGCGCCATGGGCCTGCCTCATCTCCTCGGAGGAACGGGCGGAACTGCGCGGTCTGTCCTACTTTGCCCCCAATGCGGGCAGGCAAGCGACTCGTTCCCGCCGCCGCGGCGACAGAACGCGATGTATCGCGAGTTTGGCATCCGCGATATATCGCGTCAAGGACCGGGCGCGCTCCCGGCTGCGCTCCCGGGCGCCGGCCCCCTACCGGCTGACCACGTACCCCGCGCCCCGCAGCTCGCCGAGCACCACCGCGCAGTGCTCCGGCCCCTTGGTCTCCAGGTGCAGGTCCACCTCCACCTCGGTCAGCCCCAGCTGCGGATCCACCCGTACGTGCGCCACGTCCAGGACATTGGCGTCCACCCTGGTCAGCACCGCGAGCAGGCCCGCCAGCGCGCCCGGCCGGTCGGCCAGCCGCACCCGCAGCGAGAGGTACCGGCCGGCCGCCGCCAGGCCGTGCCGCAGCACCCGCTGCATCAGCTGCGGGTCGATGTTGCCGCCGGACAGCACCGCCACCACCGGCCCCTCGAAGGAGTCCGGCTGCTCCAGCAGCGCCGCGACCGGGGCCGCCCCGGCCGGCTCCACCACCAGCTTCAGCCGTTCGAGGCCGAGCAGCAGGGCCCGGGACAGCGAGTCCTCGGAGACCGTCCGGACACCGTCCGCCAGGGTGTTGACGATCTCGAACGGGACGTCCCCCGGCCGGCCGACCATGATCCCGTCCGCCATCGTGGCGAACCGCTCCAGCGTGACCGGGTGCCCCGCCGCCAGCGAGGGCGGGTACGCGGCCGCGGCCGCCGCCTGCACCCCGATCACCCGCACGTCCGGCCGCAGCGGCTTGACCGCCGCCGCGATCCCGGCCAGCAGGCCGCCGCCGCCCACCCCGACCAGCACGGTCCGCACCTCGGGGCACTGCTCCAGGATCTCCAGCCCGACGGTGGCCTGCCCGATCACGACGTCCCGGTGGTCGAACGGGTGGATGAACACCGCGCCGCCCGCCTCCGCGTACCGCTGCGCCGCCTGCAGCGCCTCGTCGACGGTCGCCCCGTGCAGCCGCACCTCGGCGCCGTACTCCCGGGTCGCCGCGATCTTCGGCAGCGGCGCGGACACCGGCATGAAGACCGTCGAGCGCACCCCGAGCAGCGCCGCCGCCAGCGCCACCCCCTGGGCGTGGTTCCCGGCACTCGCCGCGACCACCCCGCCGGCCCGCTGCACCGGGGAGAGGCCCGCGATCCGCACATACGCCCCGCGCAGCTTGAACGAGCCGGTGCGCTGGAGGTTCTCGCACTTCAGGTGGACCGGCGCGCCGACCAGCGCGGAGAGGTGGCGGCTGCCCTCCATCGGCGTCACCCGGGCGACCCCGGCGAGCATCTTCTGGGCGCCGCGGACATCATCGAGGGTGATCGGCCAGCTGTGCATGACAGCAGCCTAGGGCGTGTCTGACGATTCCCGCCGGGCGTGCGACGCCCTGGCCGTCGCGACACGCGGTCCGGGGACGTCGGCCCTGTTCCCGGGCCCGCCCGGCCCGCGTACTCTGCTGCTCCTGAGCCTTCCTCACCGCACGACGATCGTGAGCCGCGATGACGACGACCTCGCCCCAGGCCACCGACCTCACCGACCCCGTGCACACCCAACTCCAGTACCAGCTGGCGCTGTTCGCCCGCCGCATGGAACAGGTCCGCGGATCCGACGGGGTGGCCGCCCTGGTCCGGGCCGCCTACCTGCTGCTCGAACGACTGGAGCGCCTCGGCCCCGCCAACGTCAAGGCGCTGGCCGACGCGCTGGGTGTCGACTCCTCCACCGTCACCCGGCAGGTCGCCCCGCTGGTCGCGGCCGGCCTGGTCGGCCGGGTGCAGGACCCGGCCGACCGGCGCGCCGTCCGGCTCGCGCTGACCCCGCTCGGCGCCGGCCGGCTGGCCGAAGTCCGGGCCGGGAGAACCGAGTTGACCCGCCGGCTGGTCGCCGACTGGCCGCGCGAGGAGCAGCAGGCGTTCTGCGCCCTGCTGGCCCGCTTCAACCACTCCATGGAGGAGTACACGGCGGGCCGGCAGGGCGCCGGCGGCGCGTAGGGCCTCGGCCCGGCGCCTGCTCTCGGCCCGACGCCTGCTCTCAGCCCAGCGCCTGCTTGAGGTCGGCCAGCAGGTCGTCGATCGACTCGATGCCGACGGAGACGCGCACCAGGTCGGACGGCACCTCCAGCGCCGAACCGGCCACCGAGGCGTGGGTCATCCGGCCCGGGTGCTCGATCAGCGACTCCACGCCCCCCAGCGACTCACCGAGGGTGAACAGCCGCGCCCGGTTGCAGACCTCGACCGCCGCCTCCTCGCCGCCGTTCACCCGGAACGACACCATGCCGCCGAAGGCCTTCATCTGCTTGGCGGCGATGTCGTGGCCGGGGTGCTCGGGCAGGCCCGGGTACAGCACCTGGCTGACCTTGGGGTGGCCCGCCAGCAGCTCGGCGACCTTCTCGGCGTTCGCGCTGTGCCGGTCCATCCGCACGCCGAGGGTCTTGATGCCGCGCAGCACCAGCCAGGCGTCGAACGGGCCGGAGACCGCGCCCATCGCGTTCTGGTGGTAGGCGACCTCCTCGCCGAGGCCCGCCTCGGCGATCACCAGGGCGCCGCCGACCACGTCCGAGTGGCCGCCCATGTACTTGGTGGTCGAGTGCACGACCACGTCGGCGCCGAGCGCGATCGGCTGCTGCAGGTAGGGGCTGGCGAAGGTGTTGTCGACCACCAGCAGCGCGCCGGCGTCGTGCGCGATCCCGGCCAGCGCGGCCAGGTCGGTGATGCCCAGCAGCGGGTTGGACGGGGTCTCCACCCACACCGCGCGGGTGTTGGGGCGCAGCGCCTCGCGGACGGTGGCGAGGTCCTGGGTGTTGGCCACGGAGAACTCGACGCCCCAGCGGGTCAGCACCTTGGCGAAGAGCCGGAAGGTGCCGCCGTAGGCGTCGTTGGGGATCACGATGTGGTCGCCCGGCTTGAGGATCGTGCGCAGCAGGGTGTCCTCGGCGGCGAGGCCGGAGGCGAAGGCGAGGCCGCGGGCACCGCCCTCCAGCGCGGCGAGGCACTCCTCCAGCGCGGTGCGGGTCGGGTTGGCGCTGCGGCTGTACTCGTAGCCGCCCCGCAGGCCGCCCACCCCGTCCTGCTTGTAGGTGGACACCTGGTAGATCGGCGTGACGACGGCCCCGGTCTGGGGGTCTGCTTCCTGACCCGCGTGGATGGCGAGGGTCTCGAAGCCCTGGGGAAGCTGGTGCTCGGTCATGGTCCGAGCGTAGTCGGCGTACGGGCGACTGCCGCGCGCACGCCGCCGGGACGCCGCCGGGACACCGTCGCGCGCCCGGAATCCCCGGGTGCCCGGCCGTGTTGGAACGTCCGCAACCCTTTCCGAACCGTTGGAGCAGGCCGTGCTGTTCAACCGCCACAAGACCTCGCTCGTTCCCGCCGACCAGGCGCTGCCCGGCCGCCAGGAGCCGGCGTTCACGCTGCGCGAGCCGCACACCGTACTCGGCCACCCGCTGACGGGCCCGTACCCCGACGGTCTCGAGGTCGCGGACTTCGGGCTGGGCTGCTTCTGGGGCGCCGAGCGCACCTTCTGGCGGCTGCCCGGCGTCTGGACGACGCTGGTCGGCTACCAGGGCGGTCACACCCCGAACCCGACGTACGAGGAGGTGTGCAGCGGCCTGACCGGGCACACCGAGGCGGTCCGGGTGGTGTACGACCCCGCGGTGGTCTCCTACGAGCGGCTGCTGAAGACCTTCTGGGAGGCGCACGACCCGACCCAGGGCAACCGGCAGGGCAACGACGTGGGCACTCAGTACCGCTCCGCGGTCTACACCCACTCCCCCGCCCAGGCCGCCGCCGCGACCGCCACCCGGGACGCCTTCCAGCCGGCCCTCACCGCCCTCGGCCTCGGCCCGGTCACCACTGAGATCGCCCCGGCCGGCCCGTTCTACCCGGCCGAGCCGTACCACCAGCAGTACCTCTCGGAGGCCAAGAACCCGAACGGCTACTGCGGCCTCGGCGGCACCGGCGCCAGCTGCCCGATCGGGGTGGCCCGCACGGACGCCTAGGGTCCCGTCCTCACGCAGGGTTCCCGAACCCGGCCCTGCGGGCGCAGACTGGAAGGACCGGTAGGGCGGCCTCGTCACCCTCCTGGTGGCGGGGCCGCCCCTGTCCCGAGGAGCACCTCATGGCCGGTCTCATCCGCAAGAACTTCGACACCGATCCCGAGGAGATCCGTCCGTTCGAGGCGGACAAGGGCGAAGTGCGCCTGGTCCACCTGGACGGCGGGGGCGTCGGACGGGCGGTGTTCCAGCCCGGCTGGCAGTGGTCCCAGCACGTCAAGCCGATCGCGAAGACGGACAGCTGCCAGGCGGCCCACGCCGGCTACGTCATCTCCGGACGGATGAAGATCGTCATGGACGACGGCCAGGAGGCCGAGTTCGGCCCCGGCGACTTCATGGTCTGCCCGCCCGGCCACGACGCCTGGGTGATCGGCGACGAGCCGACGGTCGTCCTGGACTGGCAGGGCTTCGGCGACTACGCCAAGCGCTCGTGAGCACCCGGGCCGGCGGCGGTCAGCCCCGCCGGACCTCGTGCTGGAAGCACCCGAACTCCACCGCGCGGACGTGCAGCACGGCCACCTTCGGGTCGGCCAGCAGTTCCGCCGCGACCGCCTCGGCGGTCTCCGGCTCGACCAGCTCGCCGCCGAGGATGCGCCCGCGCCGGTCGTACGCGCGCAGCACCCGCTGACCGCCGTGGAAGCCGGCCGGCCAGTCCTGGCCGACCGGACCGGCGCACGGCCCGTCGTGCACGAAGACCGGGCCGCACTCGTCGTACGGACCGGGCTCGGCCCCGGTCTCCGCGGCCCAGCGCCGCAGCGGCGCGTAGGAGACCAGGGCGATCCGCTCCCCGGCCCGCGCCCTGGTCAGGCAGCAGCGCAGCGGGGCGCCGCCGGTCTCGTCGACGGAGCGCACGGGCGGCTGGCCGGCGTCGTCGCGTTCCAGCAGGGCGCGGTGGACGGCCGGGTCGATCGCCCGGACGGTGAGCACGGACGGGGTGGCGCTGGTGGTCGTCGTCATGGCTCCACCCTGCCCCGGCCCCGGCCCGGCATCCGGCGGCTTTCGGCCGTCGCGTTCGGCCCCCGCCGGGGGCGTCAGATGGCGCTGCCGGCCTTCCAGTCGGCCCAGCCCATGTTCCAGCCGTTGAGGCCGTTGGACGGCGCGATGGTCTTGTCGCCGGAGTTCACGACCTCGACGACGTCGCCGACCATCGAGCTCTTGAAGAACTTGTAGCCGTCCGCGCTCGCGTCCTGGCCGCCCTTGACGTCGCGCAGGCCGACGCAGCCGTGGCTGGTGTTCTGGCTGCCGAAGGTGGACGCCAGGGACCAGTAGTTGCCGTGGATGAAGGTGCCGGAGGTGCTGAGCCGCTGGGCGTGCGGCACGTCCGGGATGTCGTACTCGCTGCCGAGGCCGACGGTCTGCGAGTTCATCCGGGTCTGCTGGTACTGCTCGGTGATCACCATCCTGCCGCCCCAGGTGCGGAACTCGGGCGAGCCGCCGGAGATCGCGTAGACGGCGCTGACCTGGCCGTCCGTGGTGACGGTGAGCTTCTTGGCGGCGAGGTCGGCGACGCTGGTCTGCGCGCGGCCGACGGTGAAGCGGACGTCCTTGGACTGGGTGCCGTAGACGCCCTTGGCGCCCTGGACGTCCTTCAGCCGGAGCTTGACGGTCACCTTGGTGCCCTTGGCCCAGTACTGCTGCGGCCGGAAGTCGAGGCGGGTGCTGGAGAACCAGTGCCCGACGATCTCGACGCCCGGCTCGGCTATCACGGTGATCGCCTGCTGGACGGTCTTGCGGTCGGTGACCGGCTTGCTGAAGTTGATCGAGACGGGCATGCCGACGCCGACGACCGAGCCGTCCTCGGGGGTGAAGTAGCCGACGAAGGTGTTCGCCGGGGTCGCCGTGGTGAAGACGGCGTTGGCGTCGGCCTCCAGCTTCTCCTTGTCGAGGGCGGCCGCGGACACCGTGTACTTGGTGCCGCTGGCCGGGGCCGCGGAGGAGGTCCAGACGGTGCCGTCGGAGGACAGCGCGCCGGCCAGCGCCTTGCCGGTGGAGTCGGTGACCTTGACGGTGGTGAGGGCGCCGCCCGCGACGGCGACCCGGACCGGCTCGCTGAAGCTGGCGGCGGCGGCGCCGTCGGCCGGGGTGACGGTGATCACGGCGGCCGAGGTCTTCGGGGTCGGAGTGCTGGTGGCGCTGGGCGTCGGCTGGGCGCTGCCGGTGGCCGTAGCGCCGGCGCCGCCGGTGTCGGCGGTGCCCCCGGTGCCGGCGGCGCCCGCGGTGCTGCCGGTGCCGCCGCCCGTGCCGCCCGACCCGCCGCTGCCACCGGTGCCGGTGGAGGCGGCGTTGTCGGCGCTCTTGCTGTCGTTGCAGGCCGCCAGCAGCAGGACCGGGGCGCCGATCAGGCCCGCCAGCACGCCGCGCCGGCTCCAGTTGCTGCCGGCCGCTCGACCCTGACCTTCCGGTGCCGCCACGTCGCCCACTCCCTGCTGAATCATCCGGGCATTACGGATGGAGAAACGCAATCCGTGCGTTCACGGTTCCATCACCAACGGCTTGCGATCGTACGAGAATCCGAAACTCGGCGCCAAATATGGACAAATGCCCGGTCTGCGGACGGCAGACCGGGCCTTCACGGACTGTGACGGGAGCGCCCTACTCGGCGGACTCCTCCACCACGTACTCGTCCCACTCGTCACTCTCCGGGTCGAAGTCGGTCTTCGCCGACTCCCAGGTCGCCGAGGCCAGCTCGATCCCCGGGACGTCGCCGAGCAGCGCCACCGGGTCGATGAAGTGGGCGAGCGAGCCGGACGGGTCCACCTCGATGGCCTCGACGGACTGGGCGCGCTCGTCGTCGTCGAGGTACTCGTCGCCGGCCACCTGCTGGAGGGCCGCCGCCTTGAGGGCGCCCTCGTCGGTGATCTCCGCGATGAGCTCGATGCTGAGCCGGACGTAGCGCGGGCTGTCCTGGCCGGTCGTGTCAGTGCTGGTCATGGCAGTGAGACTACGGGACGCCGGCCGTGTCAAGAGCATGGAACGTAGGCGGGGCCGGTCCCCTCCGGAGAGGGGACCGGCCCCGCCGCCTCCGCCGGGCTCCCCCACCCGGGAGCCGCGGAGACGCGCCAAGCGGCGCGGTCGCCCGGGGAGCCGCCTCACCCTGGTGACCGGCCGGAGCCGGGCAGGGGCGGGACGACGGCGTCTCCGCGGGCAGGGACACCACCGGTCGGATCAGGACCGACCGTCGTGCCCGAGACGGTCCGCGCCGCCGGGGAGCCGCTCCCGGTCGGTCGCCACCGCCTCGCTCGGTGTCTTGCCGTGAGCACAACGATGACGCAGCCGTGTTAAGCCCGTGCTGCACGGAGATGACGCCGGTGTACCAGTTCGCCCGGAAACGGAACCTCCGCCCCTCAGGTCCTCCGCCTCTCAGGTCCTCGGCCCCGCGGGTGCCCAGTCCCGCGGGTGCTCAGCCGCCGGGTCGGGGTCGGCGGCTGACCCGGCCTCAGTGCCCGGCGCGGTTGCCGGTCAGGAAGCCCAGCAGGTCCTGGCGGGTGACGATGCCCTGCGGCTTGCCCTCCACCAGCACCACCGCGGCGTCGGCCTTCTCCAGCACCGCCATCAGGTTGGTGACGGTCTCGCCCGAGCCGACCACCGGCAGCGGCTTGGACATCACCTTGTCCAGGGTGTCGGCCAGCTGGATGTCGCCCGCGAAGACGCCCTCCAGCAGCAGCTTCTCCACCACCGAGCCGATCACCTCGCCGGCCATGATGTCCGGGTGGCCGGCGCCCGGCGAGACCACCGGCATCTGCGAGACGCCGTACTCGCGCAGCACCCGGACCGCCTCGGAGACCGTCTCGTTGGGGTGCATGTGGACGAACTGCGGGATGCCCTCGTGCTCGATGGCGTCCTTGCGGGCCAGCACCTCGCCGATGTGCGCCTCGTCGGTGGCGGACGGCAGGAAGCCGTAGTCGGCCATCCAGTCGTCGTTGAAGATCTTCGACAGGTAGCCGCGGCCGCCGTCCGGCAGCAGCACCACGACGACGTCGTCCGGGCCGAGCTCGCGGGCGACCTCCAGCGCGGCGACGACCGCCATGCCGCAGGAGCCGCCGACCAGCAGGCCCTCCTCCTTGGCCAGGCGGCGGGTCATCTGGAAGGAGTCCTTGTCGGAGACGGCGACGATCCCGTCCGCGACGGAGCGGTCGTAGGCGGTCGGCCAGAAGTCCTCACCGACACCCTCGACCAGGTACGGCCGGCCGGTGCCGCCCGAGTAGACCGAGCCCTCCGGGTCGGCGCCGATCACCTTGACCTGGCCGCCGGAGACCTCCTTCAGGTAGTTGCCGGTGCCGGAGATGGTGCCGCCGGTGCCGACGCCCGCCACGAAGTGGGTGATCCGGCCCTCGGTCTGCTCCCACAGCTCCGGACCGGTGGAGTGGAAGTGCGAGGCCGGGTTGTCCGGGTTGGAGTACTGGTCCGGCTTCCAGGCGTTCGGGGTCTCACGGACCAGGCGGTCGGAGACGTTGTAGTACGAGTCCGGGTGCTCGGGGGCGACGGCGGTCGGACAGACGACCACCTCGGCGCCGTACGCGCGCAGCGTGTTGATCTTGTCGGTGGAGACCTTGTCGGGGCAGACGAAGATGCACTTGTAGCCCTTCTGCTGGGCCACGATCGCCAGGCCGACACCGGTGTTGCCGGAGGTCGGCTCGACGATGGTGCCGCCGGGCTTGAGGGCGCCGGAGGCCTCGGCGGCCTCGATCATGCGCATCGCGATGCGGTCCTTCACCGAGCCACCGGGGTTGAAGTACTCGACCTTGGCGAGCACGGTCGCGCTGATCCCCTCGGTGACCTTGTTCAGCTTGACCAGCGGCGTGTTGCCGACCAGGTCGATGATCGAGTTGTGGTACCGCACGGGGGGTCCTCCCGGTCTGTGGGCATGCAGTGGCTGTGGGCATGCAGTGACGCTTTCGGTACTGCAAAGCCTAGGCCGTACCAGGAGCCCCGTGAGGCCCGTACGCCCCACGAACGGACCACCCCCGTCGTAGGCCGGGTCGATCGCGGGTACTAGGGGTGTACACGCATCGGGAGCGGCCCTTCACCGGGTGGCACGAGGACGCGAAGGGGGCACCGGATGTCGACGGCGCAGGGGTCACGGGCCCGGGTGGCCCGCCGGATCGCCACCGCGGCGGCGTACGGCGGGGGCGGGCTCGGCGTGCTGGGCGTCGGCCTGGTGGGCCTGCTGCTGACCGAGAGCAGGCTGGCCGTCCAGGCCATCGGCATCCTGGAAGGCACCCCGCCGAGGGCCGACGGCGTCTACGGCGAGGCCTTCGCCGACACCTCCGCCGGCCCGCAGCCGCCGCTGGTGCTGGCCTTCCTCGGCGACTCCACGGCGGCCGGCCTGGGGGTGCTGCGGGCCCGCGAGACGCCGGGCGCGCTGCTCGCCGCCGGGCTCGCCTCGGTCGCCGAGCGCCCGGTCCGGCTGGTCAACGTGGCGTTCACCGGCGGCCGCTCCGCCGACCTGGCCGGCCAGCTGGACCAGGCCCTGGCACACCGCCCCGACATCGCCGTGATCATGGTCGGCGCCAATGACGTGACCCGGCACAGCCCGGCCCAGCTCGCGGTGCGCCAGCTCGGCGAGACGGTCGCCGCGCTGCGCGCCGCCGGCTGCCAGGTGGTGGTCGGCACCTGCCCGGACCTCGGGACGATCAAGCCGGTCCGCCCGCCGCTGCGCTGGGTGGCCCGCCGGCTGAGCCGCCAGCTGGCCGCCGCCCAGACCATCGCGGTGGTGGAGGCGGGCGGCCGGACGGTCTCGCTCGGCTCGCTGCTCGGGCCGGAGTTCGCGGCCCGCCCGGAGATGTTCGCCGCCGACCGCTACCACCCCTCCGCCCAGGGCTACGCGACGGCCGCGATGGCCGTGCTGCCCTCGGTCTGCGCCACGCTGGACCTCTGGCCGCAGGAGGAGCGGCCGGACGGGACGGTCCCGGGCGAGGCCGTGCTGCCGGTGGCGGTGGCCGCAGCGGCCGCGGCCGGGCGGTCCGGCTCCGAGGTGGCGGCGGTCGGCGGCGAGGGCGGCGCGGCCGGGCGCTGGGCGCTGCTGCGCCACCGGCTGCGGGTCGGCCTGCCGGGCTCCGCAGCCGCCGGGGAACCGCCCGCGGGGGGTTCCCCGGGCCCCGGGAGCACGTCGGCCAGCTCACACCCCGGGGCGGATGACGACCGACCTACCAGGCGGTAACTTTCCTCCCGGACGCCTGTCCGCCGCCACTCAGCGAGGAGCCCGCCATGCCCGAAGCCGTCATCGTCAGCGCCGCCCGTTCGCCGATCGGCCGGGCCTTCAAGGGCTCGCTGAAGGACGTCCGCCCCGACGACCTCACCGCGCACATCATCCAGGCCGCCCTGGCCAAGGTGCCGCAGCTCGACCCGCGCGAGATCGACGACCTGATGCTCGGCTGCGGCCTGCCCGGCGGCGAGCAGGGCCACAACCTGGCCCGCATCGTGGCCGTGCGGATGGGCATGGACTACCTGCCCGGCGCCACCATCACCCGCTACTGCTCCTCCTCGCTGCAGACCACGCGGATGGCGCTGCACGCGATCAGGGCCGGCGAGGGCGACGTCTTCGTCTCGGCCGGCGTGGAGACCGTCTCGCGCAGCGTCCACGGCACCTCGGACGGCATGCCGGGCACCATGAACCCGCTCTTCGACGAGGCGCAGGCGCGGACCGCCCGGCGGGCGGCGGAAGGCGGCGGGGAGTGGCACGACCCGCGGGAGGACGGGCTGCTGCCGGACGCCTACATCGCGATGGGCCAGACCGCCGAGAACCTGGCCGCCCTCAAGGGCATCACCCGCGCCGAGCAGGACGCGTTCGGCGTGCGCTCGCAGAACCTCGCCGAGGCCGCCCTCGAGGCCGGCTTCTGGGAGCGCGAGATCACCCCGGTCACGCTGCCGGACGGCACCGTGGTCAGCAAGGACGACGGCCCGCGCGCGGGCGTCACGCTGGAGGGCGTCTCCGGCCTGAAGCCGGTGTTCCGCCCGGACGGCACGGTGACCGCCGGTAACTGCTGCCCGCTGAACGACGGCGCCGCCGCGCTGGTCGTCATGTCCGACACCAAGGCCCGCGAGCTGGGCATCACCCCGCTCGCCCGGGTGGTCTCCACCGGCGTCAGCGCGCTCTCCCCCGAGATCATGGGCTACGGCCCGGTCGAGGCCTCCCGGCAGGCGCTGAAGCGGGCCGGTCTGACCATCGGCGACATCGACCTGGTCGAGATCAACGAGGCCTTCGCCGCCCAGGTGATCCCGTCCTACCGCGACCTCGGCGTCGACCTGGACCGGCTGAACGTCAACGGCGGCGCGATCGCGGTCGGCCACCCCTTCGGCATGACCGGCGCCCGGATCACCACCACCCTGATCAACTCCCTGCAGTGGCACGACAAGCAGTTCGGCCTGGAGACCATGTGCGTCGGCGGCGGCCAGGGCATGGCGATGGTCGTCGAGCGGCTCAGCTGACCCACCGCCACCCCCTCCCCCGTCAACCCCGAAGGGTCCAGACCACCCATTTGGAGTGACGCAGCGTAATTGAGGGCCGGATCACACCGAGAGGTCGATCCGGCCCTCTTTTCCTACCGTTCCGGACCGGAAATCGACAGTGCGGAGCGGATCAACTCCGCAGCGTAGAGCGGGACTCTCTAACAATTTGGGGACAAGAGCGAAAGTCACCGACAAAGTGGACATTCGCCACTGCGGTAACAGGGCCGGATGCGGCAGTGTGGAGACGTAACCCCGTTCCGCTCCTCGCTAGGAGTACGTTCCGTGAGCGCCGTCTACACCATCCTGCTGCTGATCCTGATCGCCGTGTCGACCGCCGTGCTGCTCCACCTCCGGGGACTCTCCCGCCGGCTGGACGCGCGGGCCGCCGCCGCCCCGGCCGTCGACGAGGCGGCGATACGCCGGGCCGTCGCCGACGCGCTGGCCGCCGACCGCGAGCGGGAGATCACCGAGGCGCGGGCGTTCTGGGCCGAGCAGGAGGCCCGTGCGGCCGAGGACGCGCCACTGTTCGACTCCCCGTTCGCCGGGGTCTTCAGCACCACCGACGAGTGGCCGCTGTTCTTCCCCCGCCCGACCGGACCGAGCGAGGCGGCCGACAACGCGGGCACCATGGACCCGGAGTTCGGCGAGGCGCTGCGCTCCGCCCTGGAGGACCTCATCACCGAGGGCGGCGTCCGCCCGGCCGAGCCCGGCGGCACCGAGGGCGGCGTCCCGCTGCGCCCCGGCCACCCGGCCGGCGCCCCGTCCGCCGAGACCTCCGGGGAGGCCCGGGCCCGCCGCGAGGCCGACCTGCTGGCCACCGGCCTGGAGGCCGGGCTGCTGGACACCGAGCCGGCCGTCGAGGACGCCCCGGTGGCCGCCCCCGACCCGCGCCGCCACCCCTCGCACCCCGACTTCGTCCCCAGCCAGGCGCCGTCGCGCGAGTGGACCGACACCCGGCTGACCACGCTCGCCGAGGAGGGCACCGCCCTGGTCGACGTCCGGCCCGGCCCGCTCGGCACCCTGGACGTCTACGCCTTCGCCGACGGCACCACGCTCTGCGTGGCCCCGGGCGACCGCGAGGCCGCGTACCGGCTGATCGACGCCGTCCGGGCCGGCGAGGACGTCCGGCTGCTCGGCGGCTCCCGGTTCTCCGGCTCCTACTCGCTGACCTTCTCCACCGACGAGGACGCCGTCTACGTGCTCGCCGACCGGGTGGTGGCCAGTATCTGAGCCGACCTGCGACAAGGCCGGGGGCCGGCCGGATCACGGGGTTACCGATCCGGCCGGCCCCCGGCCTTCCGGTTCCCGGGCTCAGACGGCCGCGGCGGTCTCCGCGAGCCTGCGCAGGGCGTCCGCCCGCACCGCCTGCGCCGTCGCCGGTCCGTCCGGCAGCGCCACCACGGCGTCCCCGGGCAGCGCGGCCAGCGCCGCCGCCAGATCGTGCCCGACCACCGCGAGCTGGTCGCCGACGGCGAACGCCCCGGCATCCGGCAGCTCGCGCGGCGCCGCGCCGCCCGCCCCGCCGTCCACCCGCGCCGCCTCGGCCGCCTGCGCCGCGGCCGCCAGCCGACGGGCCAGCGCCAGCCCGGCCGCCGCCCGCGAGGGGTGCCCCGGGACGGCGCCCAGCAGCCGGCTCTGCGGCATCGCGCGGAACCGGTCCGCCAGCGCGTCGACGGCTTCGGCCAGGGTCTTCTCGTCGGAGGTCTCGGACATGCCGCGAGCATACGGCGCACCGGCACGGAAAGCCGCCGGGCCCCGGAGCGGGTGGCTCCGGGGCCCGGCGGCAGTGGTGGTGCGACGGAGGATCAGTCGTCGCCGCGCAGGATCGCGATCAGCCGCAGCATCTCGACGTAGATCCAGACCAGCGACAGGGTGAGCCCGAAGGCGGCCCGCCAGGCCTCCTTCTGCGGCGCGCCGTGCGCGATCGCCTCCTCGACGGCCGCGAAGTCCAGCGAGAGGAAGAACGCGCCGAGGCCGATGCCGACCAGGCCGACCACGACGCCGAGCGGGCCGGAACGCAGCCCCATGTCGGCACCGAAGACCAGCGAGGCCACCATGTTGACCAGCATCAGCAGCACGAAGCCCATGGCGATCGCGATGCCGATCCGGGTGTAGCGCGGGGTGACCCGGATCCGGCCGGTCTTGTAGGCGATCAGCATCGCCGCGAAGACCGCCGCGGTGCCCAGCACCGCCTGGATCGCGATGCCCTCCCAGATGGTGTTGAACACCTTGGTGATCGCGCCGAGCGCGAAGCCCTGCAGACCCGCGTAGAGCAGGATCAGCGGCGGGCTGACGCTCCGCTTGAAGGAGATCACCATGCCGATCACGAAGGCGATCAGCGAGGCGCCGCCGGCCAGGCCGAAGTTCCGCTCCGGCAGGGCGAACCAGGCCAGGCCGCCGGCGGCGACCATGGTGAGCAGCGTCATCGCGGTGCGCGCGACCACGTCGTCGAGCGTCATCCGGCCCGTCGCCAGCGGACCGGCGGACGGGGCGTTGTACATCTCGACGAGCTGCTCGTCGGTCAGCGGAGCCTGGCCCTGCGGCTGCTGGGCGTAGGGGCTGTTGGCGTACGGGTTGTTGCCGTACGGGCTGGTGCCGTACGGGTTGGTGGCGGTCTGGCCCCCGGCCGGCGGGGTCTGGGTGGTCCCGAAACCCGCGTAGCCGGACTCGCGGGTGAAGGACCCCTCCCGCGAGAAGACCGGGTTGCTGCTTCTCATTGCTCATTCCCTCCGGGGCGGCACTGCACCGCCCGAAGCACAAGGGTAATGGCTTGGCAAAGAAATCGGCATCCGCCGCGAGAAGGATTCGCACCATCGATGCCCGACGGGGACGCCGGTCGGCGTCCCCGCGAGCAAGCACGTGTGCCCAGAGCCGGACTCGAACCGGCACGGCCTTTCGGCCAAGCAGTTTTAAGCTGCCCGTGTCTGCGTTCCACCATCTGGGCGTCCTGCGGACCCGGCCCCGCCGACGGAGCGGAGAGCATCGCTCCGCCGCCCGTGCGGACCACCCCTGAGCCTAGTCTCCCGGCCTCCCCTTTCGCATGTTCCAAGGCGGGGAAGTTGTCATGTTTCCTTGCCATCTGACGAACAGTTCGTGATTTGGCCACCGGACCCGCTCGATCCGGCCACCGGCCTTCCGTTCAGGGTCGATGTCATACCGCAGGAGGAGGGTGCCACCTGGCCGTACACCCAGCGGCGGTCAGGCCAACCGTCCGGCGGAGCGACGAGAAACCATGATCACCCGGCGGAGCATGGAGGTACGGCCGGACGCCCCTGGAAGGGCCCGGCCGCCCCACCGATCTCCCGCGCCGCACCACCCGGCGCGCCCCCTCTCTGCCGAGACCCGAGGAGCACCCCCGTGAGCACGTCGACCGCAACCGCCGTCCGCACCGGCCGGGCGGCCGCCCGCGCCACCGGCCTGAACAAGGTCTACGGGGAGGGCGAGACCCGCGTCGTCGCCCTCGACAACGTCAGCGTCACCTTCCCGCAGGGCGAGTTCACCGCCATCATGGGGCCCTCCGGCTCCGGCAAGTCCACCCTCATGCACTGCATGGCCGGCCTCGACACCGTCTCCTCCGGCTCCTCCACCATCGGCGACACCGAACTCGTCGGCCTCAAGGACAAGCAGCTCACCCAGCTGCGCCGCGACCACATCGGCTTCATCTTCCAGGCCTTCAACCTGCTCCCCACCCTGACGGCCCTGGAGAACATCACCCTCCCGATGGACATCGCCGGCCGCAAGGCCGACAAGCAGTGGCTCGACAAGGTGGTCGAGACCGTCGGCCTCTCCGGCCGGCTCTCCCACCGCCCCAGCCAGCTCTCCGGCGGCCAGCAGCAGCGCGTCGCCTGCGCCCGCGCCCTCGCGAGCAAGCCCGACATCATCTTCGCCGACGAACCGACCGGCAATCTCGACTCCCGCTCCGGCGCCGAAATCCTCTCCTTCCTGCGCAACTCCGTACGCGAACTCGGCCAGACCGTCGTCATGGTCACCCACGACCCCGTCGCCGCCTCCTACGCCGACCGCGTCGTCTTCCTCGCCGACGGCCGCATCGTCGACGAACTGGCCCAGCCGACCGCCGACGCCGTCCTGGACCGCATGCGCCGCTTCGACGCCAAGGGCCGCACCAGCTGACGCCCCGCGTCCGCCGCCCGCCCCTTCGCAGACCCAGGACCCCAGGACACCCCATGTATCGCACCGCACTGCGCAATGTGCTGGCCCACAAGGGCCGACTGCTGATGACGGCGCTCGCCGTCATGTTGGGCACCGCCTTCGTGGCCGGCACCATGGTCTTCTCCGACACCTTCGGCAAGGCCATGCGGGAGAACAACTCCACGAGCTACTCCGACGTGTCGGTCCAGATCGTCGACAAGGCCGCCGGCGCCACCGCGAGCGCCAAGGAGAAGAGCGAGAAGAGCCCGGTCACCCTGACCGACGCCACCGTGCAGCAGCTCGCCGCGCTGCCCGGCACGGCGAGCGCCCGCGGCGTGGTCGGCGGCTTCACCGGCGTCGCCGACAAGAGCGGCACCCTGATCGGCCGGCCGTGGACGGCCAGGGGCGCCAACTTCGCGCCCGGTCCGGACGGCAAGGACGCCCGCTACCCGATGGCCGAGGGCCAGGGGCCGAAGACCGGCAAGGAGATCGCCCTCGACCGCAAGACCGCCGACAAGGGCGGCTACAAGGTCGGCGACACCGTCCGGGTGGGCTCCAACGGCCCGGTCCTGGAGGCGAAGCTCACCGGCATCTTCACCACCGACGATCCGGTGGCGAACAGCGGCGGCACGCTCACCCTGTTCGACCGCGCGACCGCCCAGCAGCTCCTGCTGGAGCCCGGCCGCTACAGCAGCATCGTGCTCGCCGCCAAGCCCGGCACCAGCGAGACGGCCCTGCGCGACGAGGTGAACCAGAAGCTCAGGCCCGAGCAGCAGATCGACGTCCGCACCGGCGCCGACCTGAAGGCGGAGGACGAGCGGCTGGTCACCAAGAGCAGCGAGAGCATGCGCACCATGCTGCTCGCGTTCGCCGGGATCTCGCTCTTCGTCGGCATCTTCATCATCGCCAACACCTTCACCATGCTGATCGCCCAGCGCACCAAGGAGCTGGCCCTGCTCCGCGCGGTCGGGGCGAGCCGCAAGCAGGTCACCGCCTCGGTGCTGGTCGAGGCCCTCGCCATCGGCGCCATCTCGGCCGCGGCCGGTCTGCTCGCCGGTGTCGGCATCGGCGCCGGGCTGCAGTCCGTGGTCGCCTCGCTGGACGACGGCATGCCGACCGCCTCGCTCGTGATCAAGCCGCTGACCGTGGTGGTCACCCTGGTCGTCGGCGTCCTGGTGACGGTGCTCTCCGCGCTGCTGCCGGCCGTCCGCGCCGCGCGGATCGCCCCGGTCGCCGCGATGAGCAGCGGCGACCAGCCGGTCAGCCAGAAGTCCCTGGTGGTCCGCAACGCGATCGGTTCGGTGCTGGCCGCGGCCGGCATCGCCCTGGTCGCGTTCGGCGCCTCGAAGGGCAACTCCGACGGCCGGATGCCGGTCGCGATCGGCGCGCTGCTCGCGGTCCTGGGCGTCTTCGTCCTGCTGCCGCTGCTGTCCCGTCCGGTGATCGCGCTGGTCGGCCCGGCCATCGGCAAGCTGTTCGGCATGCCCGGCAAGCTGGCCCGGCAGAACGCGGTGCGCAACCCGCGCCGCACCGCCGCCACCGCCGCCGCGCTCACCATCGGTCTGACCCTGGTCAGCGGTCTCACGGTGATCGGAGCCTCGGTCGCCGACACCATCGACCGGGCCGTCACCAGCTCGATGAAGGCCGACTTCCTGGTCGCCGCGGCCAACGGGATGAGCCTGTCCGAGCAGGTCCCGGCCGAGATCGCCAAGGCCCCCGGGGTGACCGCCTCCTCGCCGCTGACCAGCGTCTTCTGGGACCTCAACGGCACCAGCAAGGAGGTCACCGGCGTCAACGCGGACAGCCTCGCCAAGCTGCTGTCGGTGACCATGAAGAGCGGCTCGCCGACCGCCGCCGGCCAGGGGCAGCTGCTGGTGGACGACGAACTCGCGAAGAAGCTGGGCGTCACCACCGGCTCGACCGTCAACGTCACCTTCGGCGACGAGACCAAGGGTTCCCTGACCGTCGGGGGCGTCTACGAGAAGAGCGGCCTGCTCGGCGGGGCCCTGGTGGCCAACAGCGAGATCGTCAAGCACGAGCCGCAGCCGTACCTGAGGAACGTCCTGGTCAAGGGCGCGAACGGGGAGACCGACGCGCTCAAGAAGGCGCTGAAGGACGCCACCGGCGCCAACCCGGTGATCGAGGTCAAGTCGCGCCAGGACGTCCGGAACGACTTCAGCCAGACCATCACCTTCGCGCTGAACCTCATGTACGGCCTGCTGGCGATGTCCGTGATCGTCGCGATCCTCGGCGTCATCAACACCCTGGCGATGTCGGTCTTCGAGCGCAAGCGCGAGATCGGCATGCTGCGGGCGATCGGCCTGGACCGCTCCGGCATCAAGCGGATGGTCCGTCTGGAGTCCGTGGTGATCTCGGTGTTCGGCGCCGGCATCGGGATCCTGCTCGGCGGCTTCATGGCCTGGGCGATCAACGGCACCCTGAAGTCCAGCCTGCCGGGTCTGGCCACGGTGGTCCCCTACGGCCAGCTGCTGCTCTTCCTGGCCCTGGCCGGCCTGGTCGGCCTGGTGGCCGCCTTCTGGCCCGCCCGCCGGGCCTCCAAGCTGGACATCCTGGCCAGCATCAAGACCGACTGACGACCAGCGCGAGAAGGCCCCTGCCGGAGGGTTCGGCAGGGGCCTTCTCGTTCACTTCTGTACTCCGCCCGACTCGCACAGCCGGCTGAGCACCACGGAGGTCGTGGTCCGGCAGCACTGCCGGGCGGAGGGCCTCCGACTCATACCCCGGTGCTCCCACACCGGGGTCCGCAGTCGCTTACTTGCTGGCGAGCTCCTTGTCGGCGGCCGGCTTGGCGGCCTCGACGGCGGGCTTGGTGGGGGCCGTGACCTCCTGGATCGGCTGGTACGGGTTCTCCATCTGCGACAGGCCGACCATCTCGCGCTTCAGGAAGACGGCGAGGGTCCAGTCGGTGAAGACGCGGACCTTCCGGTTGAAGGTGGGGACCATGGCGCCGTGGTACAGGCGGTGGAACCACCAGGCCGGACGGCCCTTCAGCTTGTACTTGCCGAAGAGGATCGCGACACCCTTGTGCAGGCCGAGGCCGGCCACCGCACCCAGGTTCTTGTGCTTGTACTCCTGCTGCGGGAAGCCGCGCATGCCGGAGATCACGTTGTCGCCGAGGACGGCGGCCTGGCGCACGGCGTGCTGCGCGTTCGGCGGGCACCAGGCGCCCTCGCCGGCGGCGAGGTCCGGCACCTGGGCGTTGTCGCCGGCGGCCCAGACGTAGTCGAAGCCCTGGACCTGGAGGGTCGGCGCGGTGTCGACGTGGCCGCGCGGGCCCAGCGGCAGGCCGAACCGGGCCAGCACCGGGTTCGGCTTCACGCCGGCCGTCCACACGATGGTGGAGGCGTCCATCTCCATGCCGTTCTTCAGCACGACGTGGCCGTCGACGCAGGAGTCCATCGAGGTCTCGATGTAGACCTCGATGTTGCGCTCTTCGAGCTTCTCCTTGGTCCACAGACCGAGGTCCGGGCCCATCTCCGGGAGGATCCGGTTGGCGGCCTCGACCACGACGAAGCGCATGTCGTCGCGGCTGACGGTCTTGTAGATCTTGGCGGCGTCGCGCGCCATGTCCTCGATCTCGGCGATCGTCTCGACGCCGGCGAAGCCGCCGCCGATGATGACGAAGGTCAGCGCCCTGCGGCGGACCGCCTCGTCCGTGGTGGACTCGGCCTTGTCCAGCTGCGCCATGACGTGGTTGCGGAGGGCGATGGCCTCCTCCACGGTCTTCATGCCGATGCCGTGCTCGGCCAGACCCGGGATCGGGAAGGTCCGGGAGACCGAACCGGTCGCGACGACCAGGTAGTCGAAGGGCAGCTCGTACGAGTCGCCCGCCGAGGGCTGGATGGTCGCGATCTTGCGCTCGTGGTCCACACCGGTGACCGCACCGGTGAGCACCTCCGCGTTCTTCAGCGCGGTGCGCAGGGGCGCGACGAGGTTGCGGGGCGCGACGTTGCCGCCGGCCGCCTCGGGGAGGAAGGGCAGGTACGTCATGTACGACCGCGGGTCCACGACCGTGACGGTCGCTTCGCCGTAGCGCATCTTCTTGAGGATGCGCATCGCGGCATACAGGCCGACGTAACCACCGCCGACAATGAGGATGCGAGGACGCTCCGTGGTGCTCATATCCGAAAGTATCCAGCACCGGTCGGAGCAGCCTTCGTGAGCCCGCTCACAAGCTTATGGGACCCTTCTGCTACACTGCGCGCCCCCGTTTTGACCCCCCGCCCCACCCCTCACGACCCGTCCGGCCCGCCGACGGGCAGACCTGTACGGACGGCCGCGCTGAGCAGCAACGATCCATGACCCGGCCCGGTTCCCGCACGGGATTTCGATTTTCAAACCTCCGGCGGGCCAGAACCTGCGATCCCATGGCCATTACGCCCAGCGAGCCTTCGGTCCCACATATCGGACGGACTGGACCGCCCGACCCGGCGAAAGGCTGGATCCTCATGTGAAGAAATTCACGAACATTCCCGCGCCACCCCCGGCGCGCCCCGGCCCCAGCGCCCCGGGGGGGCGTCCGGGGCCGGTCCGGTAAGTCCCGCGCCTGGTCAGCGGGCGATACTCCAGGCGATGCCGTCCAGGATGTCGTGCTCGCTGACGACCACCTCGGCGGCGCCCGTCCGCGCCATGATCTCCAGCAGCTCCAGCGCGCCGGCCGCGATCACGTCCACCCGGCCCGGGTGCATCGACGGGATCGCCGCCCGCTCCGCGTGGGTGGCGTGCAGCAGCCGGTCGGCGATCTCGGCGACCCGCTCGCGGGAGATCCGGGAGTGGTGGATCGCCTCCGAGTCGTACCGGGGCAGGTCCTGGGCGATCGCCGAGATGGTGGTGACCGTGCCGGCCAGGCCGACCAGGGTGGCCGCGCCGGTCAGCGGGACGGCCTCCTCGGCCCGGTCCAGCTCCGCCCGCACGTGCGCCCGGGCCTCGGCGATCCGCTCGTCCGAGGGCAGCTCGGCGCCGTCGAAGTGCCGCTCGGTCAGCCGGACGCAGCCGATGTCCACCGAGCGCGCCGCCTGCACGTCCTCGGCCCCGAGCACGAACTCGGTCGAACCGCCGCCCAGGTCGAAGACCAGGTACGGGGCCGGGAACTGACCGCCGGTGAGCTCCTTGGTGGCGCCGACGAACGACAGGTGCGCCTCCTCCTCGCCGCTGACCACCTCGGGCTCGACGCCCAGGGCCGCCCGCACGCCGTCGACGTACTCGGCGCTGTTCTCGGCGTCCCGGGAGGCGCTGGTGGCGACGAAGCGGATCCGCTCCGGGCCCACCCCGAAGCCGGAGATCACCTCGGCGTACTCCCGGCAGGCGGCGAAGGTGCGCTCCAGCGCGTCCGGGTGCAGCCGGCCGGTGCGGTCCACGCCCTGGCCCAGCCGGTTGATGATCATCCGCCGGTCCAGGTCGGTGATCGCCCCGGTCTCCGGATCGAGGTCGGCGACCAGCAGCCGGATCGAGTTGGTCCCGCAGTCGATCGCGGCCACCCGGGTGGTGCTCATGCGTCGGCCTCCCCCGCCTCGTCCGCCTCCTGCGCGGCCCGCTTCGCGGCGCGCTCGGCGGTCTTCTGCTCCTTGGCCGCGATCACGGCCTCGTGGTCCTGCTCCTTGGCCCGGTTGCGGGCCACCCGCTCGCCGGCGGCCGCGACCTCGGCGGCGGAGACGCACGGGCCCTTGGCCCACCAGTCCTCCAGCATGCCGAGCGCCTCGTCGCCGAGCGGGTTGACGCCCTCGCCGGCCGCCAGCGAGTGGCCGACCAGCACGTGCAGGCACTTCACCCGGTCCGGCATGCCGCCGGCGCTCGGGAAGCCCTCCAGCACCTCGATGGCGTCACGGCGGGCGATGTAGTCCTCGTGCGCCTTCTGGTACGCCGCGGCCAGCTCGGGGTCCTCGGCGAGCCGGGCGCTCTGGTCCTTCATCACGCCGTCCGCCTCCAGGGTGCCGATCAGCGAGGCGGCCTTGGGGCAGGTCAGGTAGTAGAGCGTCGGGAACGGCGTGCCGTCCGGCAGCCGGGGGGCCGTCTCCACGACGTCCGGGTTGCCGCACGGGCAGCGGTGGGCCACGCCGCGCAGGCCGCGCGGGACCCGGCCGAGCTGCGCGGCGATCGCCGCGATGTCCTCGTCGGAGACGGTGGGGTGGTTCTCAGTGGTCATGGGAGGAGCTGTCTCCAGCAGGGGCGGGGGCGGGTGGTGAGGGAGGGGCGGGCTGCCCCGGGGTGGCGGGGGTCGGGGGCGCGGCTGCGGCCACCGGCGCGGCGGCGGCGTCGACGGAGTCCCAGACACCGGCGTACCACGGCCGGGCCGCCGCGGCCGGACCGGCCGCCGGGCCCGCCGCGGGCGGCGGCGCGCCCAGCGCGGACTTCGCCGCGTCCTGGGCCGCCGGGTCCACCGCGATGTACGGGGTCTCCCCCGGCATCGCGTAGTGCAGCCGAGTGCGGGCCTGGGCCTTGACGTACTCCGGGTCCTGCCAGCGGGCCTTCTCCCGGCGCAGCTGCTCGACCTGCTGCCGGGCGTGCTCGGCCCGGGCGCGCTGGGCCGAGATCTCCGAGCGCTGCGAGACGAACTGCCGCGTCGGATAGGCCAGGATCGCCACCAGGGAGCAGAGCACCAGCACGAGGACGGTCGCCCGGCTCGTGAACCGAGGCCGGGCCGCCAAGCCCGGGATCCTCCAGCCTGCCATCTCCGGTGTCCCCTCCTGGTCGCGACGGTGCCCCGCCGTCCACCCTACGGGGTGAACGGCGGGGCACCGGTCAGGCGTGCGCTACCGGGCGTCCCGGCGATACCGGCCGGGCGCCGGCGGTCGGGCTCAGCCCTCGTGCTTGAACCGCGGGAAGGCGCCGCGGCCGGCGTACTCGGCGGCGTCGTCGAGGATCTCCTCGATGCGCAGCAGCTGGTTGTACTTGGCGACGCGCTCGGAGCGGGCCGGGGCGCCGGTCTTGATCTGGCCGCAGTTGGTGGCGACGGCCAGGTCGGCGATGGTGACGTCCTCGGTCTCGCCGGAGCGGTGCGACATCATGCAGCGGTAGCCGTTGCGCTGGGCCAGCTCGACGGCGTCCAGGGTCTCGGTCAGCGAGCCGATCTGGTTGACCTTCACCAGCAGCGCGTTGGCGGTGCCGGTCTCGATGCCGCGGGCCAGGCGGGCCGGGTTGGTGACGAACAGGTCGTCGCCGACCAGCTGGACCTTGTCGCCCAGCTTCTCGGTCATGGCCTTCCAGCCGTCCCAGTCCGACTCGTCCAGCGGGTCCTCGATGGAGACCAGCGGGTAGGCGGCGACCAGGCCGGCGTAGTACTCGATGAGCTCGGCGGCGGTGAGCGCCTTGCCCTCGAACTGGTAGGCGCCGTCCTCGTAGAACTCGGAGGAGGCGACGTCCAGGGCCAGCGCGACGTCCTTGCCCGGCACGTAGCCGGCCTTCTGGATGGCCTCGACGATGAGGTCCAGGGCCTCGCGGTTGGAGTCCAGGTTCGGGGCGAAGCCGCCCTCGTCGCCCAGGCCGGTCGACAGACCGCGCTCCTTCAGCACGCCCTTGAGGGTGTGGTAGACCTCGACGCCCCAGCGGACGGCCTCGGAGAAGGACTCCGCGCCGATCGGGGCGATCATGAACTCCTGGATGTCGACGTTGGAGTCCGCGTGCGAGCCGCCGTTGAGGATGTTCATCATCGGGACCGGCAGGACGTGCGCGTTCGGGCCGCCCAGGTAGCGGAACAGCGGGAGGTCGCTGGCCTCGGAGGCGGCGTGCGCGACGGCGAGCGAGACGCCCAGGATGGCGTTGGCGCCGAGCGAGGACTTGTCCGGGGTGGCGTCCAGGTCGAGCATGGCCTGGTCGATCAGGCGCTGCTCGGTGGCGTCGTAGCCGACCAGCTCGGGGCCGATCTGCTCGATGACGGCCAGGACGGCCTTCTCCACGCCCTTGCCGAAGTAGCGGTTCTTGTCGCCGTCGCGGAGCTCCAGAGCCTCGAAGGCACCGGTGGAGGCACCCGACGGAACGGCGGCACGGCCGGTGCTGCCGTCGTCGAGGCCGACCTCGACCTCGACCGTGGGATTGCCGCGCGAGTCGAGAATCTCACGAGCGACGACGACATCGATGGACGGCACGAGGCATCTCCTAGCGGAAGCAGGTTCGGCCGACGGTGGGGTGCGGTCGGCCGGACGATTGCGGAGTCGTTACGACCAGAGCCTAACCGCACGGGCTGTCCGGGCCACGTCGACCTCGGCTCCGTCTCAGCGTGTGGCCGTGCTACCCACCGGTAGTTCACCTGGTTGCCCGACCGGAGGGGTCCGGATACGGACGAAGGGGACCGATCGGCCCCCTCCGCCCGTCCGGTCGGACCGACCGTCAGCCGAGGGCCAGGACCTGGCCCGGGACGATCAGGTTCGGGTCGGCGCCGACGGTGCCGCGGTTGCCGTCGTACAGCGCCTGCCAGCCGCCGGACACGCCCTGGGCGGTGGCGATCCCGGCGAGGGTGTCGCCGGAGCGGACGGTGTAGCCGTGGCCGGCCGACTGCTGCTGCTGCGCGGCGGGGGCGGCCTGGGCGGCCGGCTGGCCGGCGTACTGCTGGTAGACGCTCTGGTGGCTGGTCCAGTACCAGGCGCCGTTGCTCTGGTACCAGAACACCTTGGCGTCGGCGTCCCAGCCGGCCTTGCCGGAGAAGGCCGGCGACTGCGGGGCCTGCTGCTGGGCCTGCGGAGCCTGCTGGGCGCTCTGCGGCGCGTACTGGCGGGCCTGCGGCTTGGCGGCCTGCTGCTGGGGCTGGGCCTGCGGCGCGGCGGCGGCCGGCTTCGCGGGAGCGGGCTTCGGGGTCTGCTGCTGCGGCTGGGCCTGCGGCTTCGGGGCGGCCGGCTTGGCGTCCGTCGCGGTGTCGACCGCGGCCGGGGCGCCGCCCTTGCTCAGGCCGGCCTTCTTGGAGCAGACCGGCCAGGCGCCGGGGCCCTGCGAGGCGAGGACCTTCTCGGCGACCGAGATCTGCTGGGCCTTCGAGGCCTGGTTGGCCTGCGGCGCGTAGGCGGTGCCGCCGTACCCCTTCCAGGTGCTGGAGGTGAACTGGAGGCCGCCGTAGAAGCCGTTGCCGGTGTTGATGCTCCAGTTGCCGCCGCTCTCGCACTGGGCGACCGCGTCCCAGGTGGAGACCGGGGCGGCGGAGGCGCCGGTGGCGCTGAGGATCGGCATCGCCAGTCCGACGCCGGCGACACCGGCGACGGCGATGGCCTTCTCGGCCTGGGTACGGCGACGGTGACGACCGGTTCCAACGAACAGCATGAAGAGGTCCCTCTCCGCACGCCTGCGAGGTGAGCTGTCGGGTTCGGACCGGGAGGTGGCCCGGCCGCGCAAAGGCGGCTTCACCCCTAGCCGTGGGAGACGGCACGAAACCTGGTTCCCCCGCCCCTGCCCAGGGTTCTGATCGGTGTCCCGTGGCGCGGCGGGCAGGACTCGGCGTTCCGCGGACGGGGCTCGCAGCTGCGAACTCCACGGAGACTAGACAGATCTTCAGAGCAATCACAAGCTCATATCACCGAGATCACATGGACATCACGTCATGTGATGGATTGCCTACCAACCGAAGAGGTATGTCCGGATTGAGGGTGGTTCAGACCCCTGGAAAGCGGGCAACGGAGAGCGTTCGTCAGCGTGTTGCGCCGGTCCGTCAGCCCTCGGACGGGGTGTCGGAAGCGGTTGTTCCAGGCACTTTCTCCGGCGTGAATTCCACCGGAAGTTCACGGAGTCCCCGCATGATCAGACCACCTCGCCAGCGCAGGTCCTCCGGGCTCGCGGCGAGCCGGAGGTCCGGCAGCCGGGTCAGCAGGGTGGCCAGCGCGGACCGCCCCTCCAGCCGCGCCAGCGGCGCGCCGATGCAGTAGTGGATGCCGTGCCCGAAGCCCAGGTGCGGGTTGTCCGCCCGGGCCAGGTCCAGGGTGTTCTCGGCGGCGAACCGCGCCGGGTCCCGGTCCGCCGCCGCGAGCACCACCAGCACCGGGTCGCCGACCGGGATCCCCACCCCGCCGATGGTCAGCGGACTGGTCGCGAACCGCCAGGTCGCCAGCTCCACCGGCCCGTCGTAGCGCAGGAGTTCCTCGATCCCGGTCTCCAGCAGCGCGCTCTCGCCGCGGCGCAGCGAGTCCTGGAGCAGGTGGCGCTGCTCCGGGTGCCGGAACAGGGCGAAACACCCGTTTCCGATCAGGTTGATGGTGGTTTCGAAGCCGGCGAACAGGAGGATGAAGGCCATCGCCGCGGCCTCGTTCTCGGTCAGGTGCTCGCCGTGGTCGCCGGCCCGGATCAGGCCCGAGATCAGGTCGTCGCCGAGGTCCGCCCGCTTGCGGTGGATCAGCTCCAGCAGGTAGGCGCGGATGTTCTTCACCGCGCGGCCCACACCGCCGCGCCGGCCGCCGTGGTGGCGGATCATCGCGCCCGCCCAGTCCCGCAGGTCGTCCTGGTCCTCGGCCGGCACCCCGAGCAGGTCGCAGATCGCGTAGATGGGGAGCGGGAACGCGAACTCGTGGATGAGGTCCGCGGACCCGCGCGCCGCGAAGTCGTCGATCAGCCGGTCGGTCAGCTGCTGCACCCGCGGCTCGAAGGCCGCCACCCGGCGCGGGGTGAACGCCTTCGACACCAGACGGCGCAGCCGGGTGTGGTCCGGCGGGTCGATGTTCAGCAGATGGGTCATGAGGTCGGCCTGGCGCTCGCCCGGAATGCCGACCCGGCCGGTGCGGTGGGCCTGCTCGCTGTGGTGCACCGGGTTCTTGGAGAGCCGGGCGTCCGCGAGCGCCTGCCGGGCGTCCGCGTACCGCGTGACCAGCCACGCCTCCACCCCGCTCGGCAGGGTGGTCCGGTGCACCGGCTCGTGCTCGCGCAGCCAGGCGTACGCGGGGTACGGATCGGCGGCGAAGTCCCAGGTGAACAGGGGCGGACGGGCAAAGGAGGGCTGCGCTGGCATGGATCGACGGTATCCCGGGCGTGTCCCGGCCACCGCACGGCGGGCACGGCGGCGTGCGCGGCGCCGGGTGAAGCGGTCGCGCGCGGCAGGCGTGAGCCTGGTCACCTGAGGGGTAATTCCTGTTGCGGGGGATCGGGACCTGCCTACGATCCTCCGCAAGATGTCCGTGGGCGCCGGTGCGGAGCCGCCCACAGGGAGGAGCAAGGCCATGCGGGTCATCGGTTCGGTCGTCGTGATCGCCGTACTCGACGGCGGGTCGGGGGCGGACCTCGCCCGCCGGCTCACCGCGGCGGGAGCCGTCGGCGTGCTGATCGCCGACCAGCAGGCCGGGGTCGCCGAGGACCTCGCCACCGAACTCGACCGGCCGGGCTGCCGGGTCGTCGGCGTCGGCGGCGACGTCCGCCGCCCCAGCGACGTCGCCGCGCTGGTCGACACCGCCGAGAAGCACCTGGGCCCGATCGACCTGTTCTGCGTGGCCGGGCCGGACGGCGAGCGGATCGTCTCCCTCTGCGACCTGCCCGACCACCTCGACCTGGAACGGCTCGCCGAACTCGTCGCCCTGGTCGGCGAGGCGATCGGCGAGGTCGTCGTCCCGGCGCGGCGCCGCCCGGTGCAGGACGTCGCCACCGTCTGAGGCGGCGTCCGTCCGGGGTGTCTACCGCTCGGGCTTCAGACCCTCGGCAGCGCGCACCGCGTCCCGGTAGCCGCGCGCCGCGGCCCGCAGCGCGGCGTCCACGTCGATGCCGGCGTCGTGCGCGCGCTGCGCCACCGCGAGCAGCAGCCGGCCCGCCGACTCCGCCGTGAGCTCGGCGGGCAGCCCGTACGGCTCGTCCGGCACGCCCGTGAACCCGGCCCGGCGCACCCGCGACACCAGCTTCGCCGCGTACGCGAGCGAGGGCAGCCCGGCCGGCACGCCGTCCAGCACCGACTCGCGCTCCGACTTCTCGGCCGCCTTGAGCGCCTCCCAGTTGGCCTCCACCTCGGCCGCGCCGTCCGCCTCGGCGTCGCCGAACACATGCGGGTGGCGGTACATCAGCTTGTCGACGATGTCGCCCGCCACGTCGTCGATCGAGAAGGCGCCGGTGGGGTGCTCCTCGGCGATCCGGGAGTGGAAGAAGACCTGGAGCAGGACGTCGCCGAGCTCCTCGCGGAGCATGTCGCGGTCCCCCTCCTCGATCGCCTCGACCAGCTCGTAGGCCTCCTCGACCAGGTACTTCACCAGGCTGGCGTGGGTCTGCTCGGCGTCCCACGGGCAGCCGCCCGGCGAGCGGAGCCGGTCCATCACCGAGACCAGGTCCAGCAGCCGCGCGCCCGGCAGGTCGTACGACCCGGGCAGCACCTCGATCTCCGGCACCTCGCCGGCGTGCTCGACCGCGAGGCGGGCCAGCGCGTCGGTCAGCCCGGGGTCGCCGTCCGGGCTGCCCAGCCAGACCGTCGGGCCGGCTCCGGCCGGCAGGTCCTCCGGGGCCCCGGTGAGCAGCCGGGCCAGCGCGGGGGCGGAGCCGGACGGCACGATCCGGACCTCGACACCGGCCTGCGCCACGGCGGGCAGCTGCGGGTGGGCGGGGTCGGCGGCGAGCACCCGGCCGGCCGACCGCAGCGCCTCCCAGGCGGGCCAGGACAGCAGGCCGGGGGCCACCCGGTGGGTGGTGATGAGGAGGATCAGCTTCGGGCCCGGAGGATTCGTCGTCACCCTCCGAACCTACCCGTCCGGTCCGCACCCCCGCCCCCGGGTTCCGGGGCCCGCGCGCGCCCCGCCGCCACCGGCCCGCCGACGACGACGGCGGTCCCGGGCGCCACCGCCCGGGCCCGCCGTCCCGCTGCCGTACCCCTCGTCGGGGGCCTTTGCTTCCCGGCCCGCTTCCCGGCCTACTTCCTGGCCCCCGCCAGGTCGTCGAACATCGTCGACAGGAACTCCCGGGACCACGCCAGCAGCTCCCGCCCGACCAGCGGCTTGCCGCCGATCCGCCCGGTGGCCGGCCGCGGCACCAGCACCTGCTGGGTCGCCGCCTTCACCTGGCTGCGCGGGTGGAGCCGGTTCAGCCGCAGCTGCTGCGACTCCCGCAGCTCGACCGGCCCGAACCGCACATGGGAGCCCTGCAGGGTGATGTCCGCGATGCCGCACCGCCGCGCGTAGAGCCGCAGCGCCGCCACCAGCAGCAGGTTCTCCACCGGCTCGGGCAGCTTGCCGTACCGGTCGACCAGCTCGTCCCGGACCTGCTGGATGTCCTCCTCCGAGTTGACCGCCGCGATCGAGCGGTAGGCCTGGAGCCGCAGCCGCTCCCCCGGCGCGTAGTCGTGCGGCACATGGGCGTCGACCGGCAGCTCGATCTTCACCTCCAGCGGCTCCTCCTCCGGCTCGCCGCCGCCCGTCAGCGACTCCCGGAACTCGGCCACCGCCTCGCCGACCATCCGCATGTAGAGGTCGAAGCCGACGCCCGCGATGTGCCCGGACTGCTCACCGCCGAGCAGATTGCCCGCGCCGCGGATCTCCAGGTCCTTCATCGCCACGTACATGCCCGCGCCCATCTCGGTGTGCTGGGCGATGGTGGCCAGCCGCTCGTGCGCGGTCTCGGTCAGCGGCTTCTCCGGCGGGTACAGCATGTACGCGTACCCGCGCTCCCGCCCGCGGCCCACCCGGCCGCGCAGCTGGTGCAGCTGGGAGAGGCCGAAGGTGTCGCCGCGCTCGACGATGAGCGTGTTGGCGTTGGAGATGTCGATGCCGGACTCCACAATCGTGGTCGACACCAGGACGTCGAACTCCTTCTCCCAGAAGTCGACGACCACCTTCTCCAGCTGGGTCTCGCCCATCTGCCCGTGCGCGGTGGCGATCCGCGCCTCGGGCACCAGGTCCTTCAGCCGGGCGGCCGCCCGGTCGATCGACTCGACCCGGTTGTGGATGTAGAACACCTGGCCCTCGCGCAGGAGTTCACGCCGGATCGCCGCCGAGATCTGCTTCTCGTCGTACGGTCCGACGAAGGTCAGCACCGGGTGCCGCTCCTCCGGCGGGGTGGTGATGGTGGACATCTCGCGGATGCCGGTGACCGCCATCTCCAGGGTGCGCGGGATCGGGGTCGCGGACATGGTGAGCACGTCCACATTGGCCCGCAGCTTCTTCAGCTGCTCCTTGTGCTCGACGCCGAACCGCTGCTCCTCGTCGACGATGACCAGCCCGAGGTCCTTGAAGCGGGTCTCCGAGGAGAACAGCCGGTGGGTGCCGATGACGACGTCCACCGAGCCCTCGAACAGCCCCTCCAGCACGGCCTTGGCCTCGCTGTCGGTCTGGAACCGGGACAGCGCCTTCACGGCGACCGGGAAGTTGGCGTACCGCTCGGCGAAGGTCGAGAAGTGCTGCTGCACCAGCAGCGTGGTCGGCACCAGCACCGCCACCTGCTTGCCGTCCTGCACCGCCTTGAAGGCGGCGCGCACCGCGATCTCGGTCTTGCCGTAGCCGACGTCGCCGCAGATCAGCCGGTCCATCGGGACGGACTTCTCCATGTCCGACTTGACCTCGGCGATGGTGGTCAGCTGGTCCGGCGTCTCCGCGTACGGGAAGGCGTCCTCCAGCTCCCGCTGCCACGGGGTGTCCGGGCCGAAGGTGTGGCCGGGCGCGGCCATCCGGGCCGAGTACAGCTTGATGAGGTCGGCGGCGATCTCCTTGACCGCCTTCTTGGCCCGCTGCTTGGTCTTCGCCCAGTCCGCGCCGCCGAGCCGGTGCAGCGTCGGGGCCTCGCCGCCGACGTACTTGGTGACCTGGTCGAGCTGGTCGGTCGGCACGAACAGCCGGTCGCCGGGGTGGCCCCGCTTGGCCGGCGCGTACTCCAGCACCAGGTACTCGCGGGTGGCGCCCTGCACGGTGCGCTGCACCATCTCCACGTACCGGCCGACGCCGTGCGCCTCGTGCACCACGTAGTCGCCGGCCACCAGCGCCAGCGGGTCGATCGCGTTGCGGCGCCGGGACGGCATCCGCCGCATGTCCTTGGTGGAGGACTTCTGACCGGACAGGTCGGTCTCGGTGATGACGGTCAGCTTGAGCGCCTCGTCGACGAAGCCGTGCTCGATCGAGCCGCAGGAGACGTGCACGACGTCCCGGGTCGGCGCCTCGGACAGGTCGGCGACCAGCCGCGCCGGGATGCCCTCGTTGCCGAGCACCTCGGCGAGCCGCGAGGCCGGGCCGTGCCCCTCGGTCACCATGACGACCCGCCAGTCGGCGGCCAGCCGCTCCTTGGCGTCGGCGATCGCCCGCGCGGTGTCGCCCCGGTACGCCTCGACCGCGTGCATGCCGAGGGTCAGCGTGTTGGCGTCGAACTCCAGCAGGCCGTCGACCGAGGCGTCGCTGGTCGCGAACGGGCTGACCGACCACCACGGCAGGCCGACCTCGGCGGCGTGCTCGCGCACCTCGGCGAGCGAGCGCAGCGAGGCGGCCGAGACGTCGATCGCCTCCAGGTCGATCGGCCGGTCGCCGCCGGCCGCGGCGGCCACCCAGGAGGCGTGCAGGAACTCCTGGCTGGTCGCCACCAGGTCGGCGGCCCGGGTGCGGACCCGCTCGGGGTCGCAGACCACCGCGACCGAGCCGAGCGGCAGCACGTCCACCAGCAGCTCCATGTCGTCGACCAGGACGGGCGCCAGCGACTCCATGCCCTCGACCGCGATGCCCTCGGCGATCCTGTCCAGGATCTCGGCCAGCCCCGGGTGCTCGGCGGACAGCTCGGCGGCCCGGGCCCGCACCTCGTCGGTCAGCAGCAGCTCGCGACAGGGCGGCGCCCACAGGCCGTGCTCGGCGATCTCCAGCGACCGCTGGTCGGCCACCTTGAAGTACCGGATCTCCTCGACGTCGTCGCCCCAGAACTCCACCCGCAGCGGGTGCTCCTCGGTCGGCGGGAAGACGTCCAGGATGCCGCCGCGCACCGCGAACTCGCCGCGCTTCTCGACCAGTTCGACCCGGGAGTAGGCGGCCGCGGCGAGCCGCCGGGCGATCTCCTCCAGGTCGTGCGACTCGCCCCGCTGGACGGCCACCGGCTCCAGCTCGGCCAGCCCCTTCACCTGCGGCTGGAGCACCGAGCGGACCGGCGCCACGACCACCTGCACCGGCCCGGCGGCCGGATCCTCGGCGCGCGGGTGGACGATCCGGCGCAGCACGGCGAGCCGGCGGCCGACGGTGTCGGAGCGCGGCGAGAGCCGCTCGTGCGGCAGCGTCTCCCAGGCCGGGAACTCGGCGACCGCGTCCGGCGGCAGCAGCGAGCGCAGCGAGGCGGCGAGGTCCTCGGCCTCCCGGCCGGTGGCGGTGACGGCCAGCACCGGCCGGCCCCGGTCCCCGGCCGCCTGCCCGGCGAGCGCGCGGGCGAGCGCGGCGATCGCGAACGGCCGGGCGGCGGGCGGCCCGACCAGGTCGAGGTGCCGGCGGCCGCCGGCCGCGGCACCGGTGGCGGTCGCGGCCTCGATCGCCTCGGCGAGGGCCGCGTCCCGCGCGACGACATCGAGCAGTCCGGTCAGGCTCATCTGGAGTCTCTTCTTCGTCCCGTGGCTGGTGCTGCCCTGGGGGCCGGGGCCCGTCCGGGCAACGCGAACGGCCCGGCACGCCGAGCGGCCGGGGGTCTCCAGCCTACGCCGCGGGGCCGACCCGCACCCGGCACACGGCCGGGGGCGGGACGGGGCGCGATCCGGCGCGGACGAACCACCGGCCGGACGCTGCCGCTCCGGTCGTTTTGCCGGACCGTTTCCCCGCTGTCGCGATCTGCCACGAACTGGACATACTCCTGTCACTGCCCGTCCATGGAGATCGCGCACCATGGTGAATGTGCCCGCCGCACCCAACCGTGGGGGATGGCTGCGGGGGCACGGTCGCACACCCGATGGGGGTCGGGGGTGCGAGGCCGGGCGACCCTGGGTGGGGGCGCCCGCCCACGCGCCGGGAACCGTGGCGTCCTTTCCTGGAGGACGCCACGGGTCTCGGCCTCACTCCTTCCCCGGCCCGGCACTCCTCTTCCGGCCCCTTCCGGCGCAATCCCGGGAAAACCCGCGCGGACAGGCCCCGCTCCCTACCCTGATGTGAAGACCGTGTGGGGGACGCCCGGAGGGGCCAGGGGGCGTCGCGATGGAGGGGGTTCTTCGTCATGCGCGTTGTCATCGCAGGCCAGGGCTACGTGGGGCTGCCGCTCGCGGTCCGCGCGGCCGAGGTCGGGCACCGGGTGGTCGGCTACGACGTGGACGAGCGCCGGATCAAACGGCTGGCCGTCGGCGAGTCGTACGTCGAGGACATCCCGGCCGAGCGGCTGCGGCCGCTGCTGGAGAACGGGAGCTACCTGCCGTCCGCCGAGCCGTCCGACGTGGCGGGCTTCGACGTCGCGGTGATCACCGTGCCGACGCCGCTGCGCGAGGGCGTGCCCGACCTGTCGTTCATCGAGGCCTCGGCGGCCCTGCTCGCCCAGCACCTGCGGCCCGGGGCGACCGTCGTCCTGGAGTCGACCACCTACCCCGGCACCACCGAGGAGCTGCTCGCGCCGCTGCTGGAGGCGGGGTCCGGGCTGACCGCCGGGCGGGACTTCCACCTCGGCTACAGCCCCGAGCGGATCGACCCGGGCAACCCGACCTGGCGGCTGGAGAACACCCCGAAGGTGGTCTCCGGGATCGACCCGGCCTCGCTGGCGGCGGTCGAGGGCTTCTACGGCGGGCTGGTCGAGCGGACCGTCCCGGTCTCCTCCTGCAAGGAGGCCGAACTGACCAAGCTGCTGGAGAACACCTTCCGGCACGTGAACATCGCGCTGGTCAACGAGCTGGCGATGTTCGCGCACGACCTCGGCATCGACGTCTGGGAGGCCATCGACGCGGCCTCCACCAAGCCCTTCGGCTATCTGCGGTTCACCCCCGGCCCCGGGGTGGGCGGGCACTGCCTGCCGATCGACCCGTCCTACCTGTCCTGGCGGGTCGAGCGGGCGCTCGGCCAGTCGTTCCGGTTCGTCGAGCTGGCCAACGACGTCAACAGCCACATGCCCGACTACGTGGTCCGCCGGCTCGCCGAGGCGCTGAACGACCGGCAGCGCTCGGTCAAGGGCTCGCGGGTGCTGCTGCTCGGGCTGGCGTACAAGAAGAACACCGGCGACGCCCGGGAGACGCCGGCCGCCCGGGTCGCCGAGCTGCTGGTCCGGATGGGCGCCGAGGTCCGGGCCGCCGACCCGCACGTGGTGGTCGGGGTGCACGTGCCCGAGCCGGTGATCCCCGGCCAGCGGGCCGCCGAGCACGACCCGCACGGGGACCCGTTCGGCGCGGTCCGCCGGGTCGAGGCGAGCCCGGAGGAGCTGGCGGCGGCGGACGCGGTGGTGCTGCTCGCCGACCACGACGACTTCGACTACGAGGCGGTCACCGCCCACGCCCGGTACGTGCTGGACTGCCGGCGCCGGCTGCCCCGGGGCGCCGCGGTCGAGGTGCTCTGACCCTTCGGAAACGGTGCCGGGCATCCGCACCCGCCCGGCACCGCGGATCAGCGGGCCTCCTCGCCCGCGGGGCCCCGCGGGGCCCGTCTCCCGGGGCCTACCAGCGGGAGAGGTTGATGTCGTACATCATCACCTCGTGGCCCACGTGGGCGTTGAAGTCGTACTGCTCCCAGTTGAAGACGGTCCACGAGCCCATGCCGTCGCCGAGGTACGTGATGACCTTGTTGTTCCCGGCGTCGATCCGGTCGACGTTGTAGACGCGCACGGCCATCCACCCGTCGTTCGCGAAACAGAGCGTGCCGCCGTAGCCGTAGTTGTAGACCTTCGCGAAATCGTTGCGGTTTCCGCAGTCGATTCGATTGACGGCCCCGGAATTCGTGGCCGGCAGTAACGTGGCGGCCGCCGCGGTGAGCACGGCGAGTACGCCGATCCGGCGGCTCCGGACATTTCCGGAAAGATACCCGGGAGAGCGCTCCCGAAGATTTGTGCGGCGAATCATCTGAACCCTCCGAAGGGGTAGCGGCTGCGACTCCAGAGGCTGACATGACGCCGCACGGCCGAACAGTTCTTTTCCGGCCAAGCCGCACCGCCCCGGCGCCCCGCGGGCCTTCTCGCACAGGCATGCGCTAGGGTCCGGACAGTCCCGCCGTTCCTGAGGATCGGAGCTTCCGCTTGGCCCGCCCGCCGCATTTCGGACGATTCACCGCCGTCACTACAGCGGTCGTTTTATCGGCCTTTTTCGCAGGCTGCTCCGGGTCCCCCGGAGGAGGTTCCGCGGATTCCGTTCCGACGCCACCGGCGATCGACTCGCCCAAAGCCCCGGAATCCGGCCGGGCCGGAATGACCGGACTTCCGCTTTCCGCTTATCAGGCCGACGACCAGGCCGCCCTGAGAGAGATCAAGGTACGCAATTCCCTGGTCGTCTCGTGCATGCGCCGGGCCGGTTATGCCGGTTTCAGCGGCGACGGCCTGCAGGAGGCCCGGCCGCCGGACAACGCCACCGCCCTGCCGGCCGGCGCCTGGGGGTACCTCGGGGCGGAGGTGGCGGCCGCCCAGGGCTTCCACGCGCACCGGCGAGCCGCGCCCGGGACGGGCGCCGCGCCGGCGGCCGGCGCCGGCGAGGCCTACGTCACCGCCCGGGTCGACTGCGACCGGCAGGCCGCCGAACGGATCGGCGCGCCGCCGGGGCCCGGGGCCGACCTGATCGGGCGGCTCTTCGCCGACTCGATGGCCGCCACCGGGAAGGACGAACGGGTGGTGGCGGCGACCGCGCAGTGGGCCGCCTGCATGGCCGCCGCGGGGTTCCGGGCCGACGACCCGGCGACCCTCCCGGAGCGCTTCCGCACCGTGGCCGAGACCACCCCGGCCGAACTGGCCACCGCCCGGGCCGACGCCGACTGCACCACCCGCAGCAACCTCGCCGGGATCTGGTTCACCGTCCTGGCCGGCTACCAGCGCCAGCAGATCGACCGCAACGCCCAGGCCCTGAACGACCACCGCGAGGCCGTCCGCGCCCAGGACGCCAAGCTCACCCGGCTCCTCGCCGAAGGGGACGCCGGGCCGACCCCGTGAGCCCCCCCCGGACGGCGGACGGCGGTCACACGCGTCAGGCCCCGGGCGCCGGACGGGCGCTCGGGGCCTGACGGAGAACCGACGCAGGGCGGATCAGCGGCGGTGGTAGCCGACCGTGTTCGGGGTGGCGTAGTCGCTGCCGTCGTCGACGATCACGATCTTCGGGATGATCCGGGTCTCCTCCTCGGCCGGCCGCTCGGCCGCGGCGCCCGCGCCCTTCTCCGCCGCCACCGACGGCGGCGCGGCCGGCCTCGGCGGCACCGGTCCGGTGGCGACCGCCGCGGCCTCGGGCGGGGACACCCGTCCCGGGGTGACCCGCAGCACCGCGGTGGCCGCCTCCTCGGCGGGCACCGGGACCGGCACCTTGCGGAGGTCGGCCCGCGGGTCCGCGAGGACGGGCAGCGGGATCTCCCCGGTGTCCGCCTCCGAGTCCACCGGGGCCCGGTCGGCCGGAACCCGGCCCACCGGGACGCCGTCCGCCGGGGCGCTGTCCGCCGGGGCGCCGTTCACCGGGGCACCGCTCACCGGCCCGGAGCCGGACCCCGGCGGCAGGGACGCCACCGCCGACGCCGCCGCCTCCAGCACCGCGGGCTCGATCGCGCCGACCGCCGCGCCCGTCAGCGAGGCCAGCGTCGCCTTGATGTGGTCGAGGTGCTGCTGCACCGTCTCCAGCTTGGTCGCGTACTCGCGCTGCTCGCGCTCGCTCGCCGTGTTGATCCGCTCGGCCTCGCGCCGGGCCTGCTCGACCAGCTGGTCCGCCCGGGCCTGTGCCTCGGCGTCGCTCTGCTTGATCTGGCCGAGCACCGTCTCGCGGAACTGCTCGGCCTCCTTGACCCGCCGCTCGGCGGTGGCGGAGACCGCCGAGTCCTCGGCGTCGGCCTCGGCCTGCGCCTCGGCGAACATCTCGTCGGCCTTGCGGCGCAGCTCGGCCAGCTTGGCCTCGGCCCGCTCGGAGGCCTCGGCCGCCGCGACCCGGACCTTGGCGGCGTGCGCGGTGGCGGCGTCCCGGACGGACCGGACCTCGCGGTCGGTCTCGGCCCGGATGGTCTCCGCCTCGGCCCGGGTGCGCTCGTCGGTGCGGCGGGCGGCGGCGTCGGCCTCGGTGCGGGTGGTGGCCGCGTACTCCTTGGCGGCGCGGTCGAGCGCCTGGCCGGCCTCGTACACCTCGTCGCGGAGGTCCTCGGCGAACCGCTCGGCCTTGTCGCGGACGGCGCGGGCCTCGTTCTCCGCCATCCGGGCCAGGCCGGCGGCCTCGTCGCTGAGCACCTGGTAGTCGGGCTCGGGGGCGTCGGCGGCGACCTGCTGGATCTCGGCCAGCCGGCGCTCCATCTCCCGGAGTCCGGCGCCGAGCACGCTCAGCCGCTCCCACCCCTCGTCGCGCTGCGCGGTGAGCGCGGTCAGGGATCGGTCGACCTGCTCCGGCGCGTAACCGCGCCGGGCAACGGTGAAGCCGTACTGGGGGACGGCGTCGCTCATGGGCTCTTCCCCTCGTGTCGCGGGCTGCGGAGCCCATGATCGGACGGATCGGTCCGCTCGGGAACCGGGTCGGGGAACCCGGTCTGGATTCGGACGTCGGGCGGATCGAAACATGTCGAGGATGGACGCTTGCGACCATCCTCTTGACCTATTTTGCGCGGATGTGGACGAAACCCCAACGAGGCACCGCCGCGGCGGTACGCCGAAGGGGCCGTTCCGGGCACCGGAACGACCCCCTGCCACCTGCGTGGATCCGGCACGGCCTGCTCAGAGCAGGCCGTCCCAGAACTGCTCCAGCAGCACGGCCCACCAGGTGTCCGCAGACTGCAGCGCAGCCGGGTCGATCGCGGCCAGCTGGGCCTGGAAGTCGGTCGTCCAGCGACCGGCCTGGTCCGGGGTCAGCCCGTACCGCAGCCGCCACATCCGGCCCAGCAGGGCCAGGGTGCGGACGAACTCCGGTACACCTGTGTTGACGAACCGGGGGGGCTCACCGGTTCCTTCCAGGTCCACCGCGACCACGTGCGCCGTGCCGTACTGCACGCAGAGCTGGCGGCCGTAGTCGTTGCCGAGCACCAGGTAGCCGCCGAAGTCCGGGCCGCCCGGCAGGCCGCGCTCGGCGGCCAGCTCGGCGAGCGTCGGGATCGGCCGGCCCTCCTGGGCCTGCGCCCAGAAGAACGGCCCGAACTCGCGCGGCAGGCCCGACCACATCAGTGTCTGCGCCACCGGCTCGGGCACGCCCTGGCGGGCCACCGCGCGCTGCTCGAAGCGGAACACGTTCGGCCCGAAGGCCTGGCCGAGCTCCTGGGCGAGCTGCTGCGGCGCGAGCGGCGGCAGCGGCTGGACGGTGCCCGGCGCGGGCAGCGGCACCCGGAACGGCCGGACCCGCTGCGGACCGGAGGCCAGCTGGTGCAGCTCGTCCAGGTGGTCGAGCAGCTGGGCCATGCCGGCCTGCCGGGAGTGGTGCTCGCGGCCGTAGTCGGCGGTGTGGGTGAGCCGGACGTTCGGCCAGGAGGCGGTGATCATCCGGTTGCAGTAGCCGCCGGGCAGGTCGCACGACTCCAGCTCGGTGTAGAGCTCCAGGACCTGCTCCGGCGGCACGTTCAGCCGCCGCAGGTCCTGGAGGATCTTCCACTCCGGGTGCGGGGTGCCGGGCTCGCTGCGGTGCAGCAGCTTCTGCTCCGAGCCGTCCGGGCCCCGGTAGCTGAGCGCGGCGAAGTAGCCCGGGCCGACGGCGGGCACGCCGGGCGGCACCGGGGCACCCGGCGGCGGTCCGGGGACGGGCGCCGGCGGGGCGGCCGGGGTGGGCACCGGGGCGGCGGCCGGTGCGGGCGCCGGGGCTCCGGCGGGCGCGGGGCCGCCCGGGTAGCCGTAGCCGGCCCCCGGCGCACCGACGGGCGCGCCCGCGGCGGGCGGCGGCGGGACGGCGGGGCCGCCGGACGGCGGGGTGCCCGGGTCGGCGGGGGCTCCGCCGAGCAGCGCCGGGTCGATCGCGCCCGCCAGCTGGGTGCGCTCGTACGCCGCGCCGCCCGGAGCGGGCGGCGCGGGCGGCACGGGCGGGGCGTCGCCGGGCCGCAGACCCGCCGGGGGCGGGGGCGGCGGGGTGCTGGAGGCGTTGCGGCCGCCGGCGGCGGCGGGGGCCGGACCGGAGCCGCCGCGCAGGCCGGCGGGCGGGGGCGGCGGCGGGGCGGAGGCCGGGTTGCGGCCGTGCCCGGCGGGAGCGGCGCCCGCACCGGGGGCGGACGGGCCGCCGCGCAGACCGGCGGGCGGAGGAGGCGGCGGGGCGGAGGCCGGATTGCGGCCGTGCCCGCCGGCGGGCGCGTCCACCTGCGGCGGCGGACCGGCCGGCGGCGGCACCGGGGCGCCGGGCGCGGGCGCGGGCGCGCCGGGCAGGCCCGCGAGGCCGGGCGGACCGTCCGGCGAGGCCAGCATGGTCGGGGCGTGCTCGACGGACGCGGCGGGCGGCGGGACGGGCGTACCGGGCGCGGGCGCACCGGGACCGCCGGGCGCGCCGGGCAGGCCCGCCAGGCCGGGCGGACCGTCCGGCGGCGCCAGCAGCGTCGGCGCGGGCTCCGCCGCCGCACCCGGCGGCGGGACGGGCGTGCCGGGCACGGGCGTACCGGGCGAACCCGCCGGCCGCGGCAGGCCGCCCTCGGGCAGCAGCACGGTGGCGGCCTCGGACCCGGCCCGCGGCTCGCCGGGCAGCCCGGCGCCGTTGGTGCGCAGTCCGTCCGGCAGCAGCACGGTCGCCGCCTCGGCGCCGGCGCGCGGCGCGGGCGGACCGACCGGCTCGTCGTGGCCGGGCGGCGGGGCGAGCATGGTCGGCGCGTCCCCGGCGGGCCGCTCGGAGACCGGCGGCGTGGTCAGGACGGCGGGCGCGGGCAGGTCCCCGTGCTCCACCGCGACCGGCGGAGCCGCGACCGGCACAGCGACGGGCGGTACTGCGACGGGCGGCGCAACGACGGGCGGCGCAACGACCGGGGCGGCCGGGGCAGCCGGCGCGGGCGGCACCGCGGCGGGCGCCGCCGTCCCCAGCCGCTCCGCCTCCGCGGCGAGCGCCGCGTCGCCCGCCTCCTGCAGCCACTGCGGCGGGCTCAGCAGGAAGGACGTCGCCTCGACCGGCCCCGGCGCGGGCCGCGCCGCCCCGGCCGGATTGGCCGCGACCGGCCGCCCGTAGGCCTCCTCGTACTGCCGGACCACCTCGTTGACGGGCAGCGCGGGCCAGAGCGTGCTCGCGCCGGAGTCCCGGGCGATCACCAGCCGGGCCTCCCCCTCGGCGCCGACCGTGCCGTCGCCGGGCTGCACCGCCCAGCAGACGAAGCCCAGGTCGAACTCCCGGACCCGCACCTCGCGCTGCCGCTCCTGCGACACCCCGCCGTTGATCCACTCCTCGGCGAGCTCCTGCGCCTGCGCGTACGTCACCACGCCCGCTTCACCCCTGTCCCCATCGTCCCCGCTCGTTCCACACCCTGGCCGACCACCCGGACCGCTGCCGGGGCCACCGCGCGGCCCACGTCAGCCCACCGGTACGGCGCGCGCGAAGCCGCCGTCCACCATCAGCCCGGCGACCGTCTCCAGCTCCGCCGGACTCCCCGCCAGCCGCAGCAGGAAGGCGTCGAAGTCCTCCCCGCAGGGCAGCAGCAGCCGCCCGACCCGGTCCTCGGCCGCCTCGGGCGCCCCGGCGTCGCGGGCGTCGTCGTAGAGGCAGAACCAGACCGACCCGGCCCGCTCGCCGCGCACCTTCAGCGCCACGATGCCGCCCTGGGCGTAGGCGATGCCGAGGTAGTCCTTGGTGAGGTGGTCGCGCAGGCACTTGTTGGCGTAGACGACGTCCTGGGTGCCGTACTCCTCGGTGAGCGTCAGGAACGGCTGGTCGAGCAGCAGCCCGAGCTCCGGGTCGAGCGCCACCCCGACCGGGGCGCGGCCCCCGCCGAGCTTGAGGAAGGTGCGGTAGGCGCCGGGCAGCCGGTAGCCCAGCCGCTCCTCGGCCCGCTGCACGAGGTCCTCGGAGACGCCGATCGGATCGCCGCCGTCCTTGGCGAGCGAGAAGTGCACCGGCCGCTTCTCCTGCAACGGCCGGGTGCCGCGGCGCGTGTGGTCGGCGGAGGAGACGGCCAGGCCGCCGTGGTGCCGCAGCAGCGCCTTGACCTCGACCGGGACCAGCTCCATCCGCCGCCAGCCGGGCGCGGCGCCGCCGACCGCGTGGTGCCAGGTCCAGCCCGGCGGGGTGGCGACGGCGGTCCCCAGGTCGGCCCAGAGCGGGTGGCCCTGGGTGAACAGCGCGGCGTTGGCCGAGACGTAGTCGGTCAGCCGCAGCTCGTCGACGCCGAAGCCGGCCGGCGGGTCGGCGACCTCGGCGGCCGCGGCGGTGTACGGGCCGAAGTCCGGGTAGCCGTACTCGTCCACCCGGACCCCGGCGGGGTGCCGCTCCGCGCGGACCGGGTCCGGGAACTGCACCACCTGACCTGCGTACGCCGCGTTCGGTGCGGCGGCGACGCCGGGCCGACCTGTCGTCATCTGGGAGCCCCCACTGGCTGCTGCGTGTTCTCCGTGCGCTTGTCGGCAACCAGCGTAGGGGGTGCGCCCGCGACCCGGTTCCCCGCCCGGCACGCCCGCGCGCGACCCGGGGCGAGCGGCACCCGGCCGGCGCGTTGCGCGCGGCTCAGGCCGTGAGCGCCTTGGCCAGGACCTCCACCACCCGCTCCTGCTGCGCGGCGGTGATCTGCGGGTACAGCGGCAGCGTCAGCAGCTCCCCCGCGGCCCGCTCGGCGACCGGGAACGCCCCCTCGCCGTGGCCGAGGTGGCGGAACGCCGGCTGCAGGTGGACCGGCACCGGGTAGTGCACGCCCGCGCCGATCCCGGCCGCGTTCAGCGCGGCCAGCAGGGCGTCCCGCCGCTCGCGGCCCGCACCGACCCGGACGGCGTACAGGTGCCAGACGTGCTCGTTGCCGGGCGCGGTGCGCGGCGCGGCCACCCCGTCCGGCCCGGCCCCGTCGAGCCCGGCCAGCAGCCGGTCGTAGCGGGCGGCGGCGGCCCGCCGGGCCTCGTTCCAGGCGGACAGCCGGCGCAGCTTGGCGCGGAGCACGACGGCCTGCAGCGCGTCCATCCGGGAGTTGAAGCCGAACCGCTCGTGCGCGTACTTGCGCGCCGAGCCGTGGTCGCCGATCAGCCGCACGGCGGCGGCCAGGCCGTCGTCGTCGGTGACGACGGCGCCCGCGTCCCCGTAGGCGCCGAGGTTCTTGCCGGGGTAGAAGCTGGTGGCCGCGATCCGGCCGTGCAGGGCCCGGCCGTCCTGCCGGGCGCCCTGCGACTGCGCGGCGTCCTCCACCACCGGGCGTTCGCCCGCCAGGTCGAGCAGCGCCGCCATCGGGGCGAGCTGGCCGCCCAGGTGGACGGGCAGCAGCGCGACGGCGTCCGCGAGCACCTCGGCGACCCGGGCCGGGTCGATCAGCAGGTGCTCGGGATCGGCGTCGACCAGGACGGGGCGCAGACCGGCCCGCTGGACGGCCTCGGCGGTGGCCACGAAGGTGTTGGCGGGCAGCACCACGCCGCCGCCGGGCGGCAGGTCGAGGGCGCGCAGGGCCAGTTCGAGGGCGTCGGTGCCGTTGGCGGCGCCGACGCAGTGCCGGGCGCCGGAGAAGGCCGCGTACTCCTCCTCGAAGCCCGCCACCTCCGGCCCCTTGACGTAGCCGCCGCTCGCGAGCACCCGGTCGAAGCCGGCCCGGACCTCCGCCTCGATCTCGGTGTGCGCGGCCGCGAGGTCGACGAGCGGGACGGGCTGGTCGGTGGTCATCCTGTGGTCTCCCCTGGGCCGATCGGTGGGTGTTCGGTGGGTATGACGAGTGGACGGACGGGCCGGCGGCGGGTGTCAGCCGAGCGCCGCCCGCAGCGCGGCCGCCACCCGGTCCTGCTGCTCCTCGGTCAGCGCGTGGAACAGCGGCAGGATCAGCGAACGCCGGGTGAGCAGTTCGGTGGCGGGCAGCGGCACCCGGGCGCTCCCCTTGTACGGCGCCTCCAGATGGGCGGCCATGATGCCGCGCCGGGCCGAGACCCCGGCCCCGGCGAGCCGGGCCAGCAGCTCGGCCCGGTCCGGGGCGCCGTCCGGCGGCAGCACCCAGCAGGACTGGTAGTTGGTGGTGCCGTGCTCCGGGTCGGCGACCAGCCGCAGGCCGGTGCCGGCCAGCAGCTCCCGGTAGCGGTCGGCGAGTTCGCGCCGCCGGGCGACCATCGCGGGCAGCTTGCGCAGCTGCACCAGGCCGACGGCGGCCTGGATGTCGGTCATCCGGTGGTTGAAGCCGATCTCGTCGTAGGTCTCCAGCAGGTTCGCGCCACCGGCCGAGGCATGCCGGTCGGCCGCCGAGACGCTCATCCCGTGCTCGCGCAACCGCCGCAGCCGGGCGGCGAGTTCACCGTCCCGGCAGGTGACCATGCCGCCCTCGCCGGTGGTCAGCAGCTTGCGCGGGTGGAAGGAGTACGCGGCGAGGTCCGCGCCCGCGCCGACCGGCCGGCCCCGGTACACCGAGCCGGCCCCGCAGGCGGCGTCCTCGACGACGGTGACGCCGCGCGGTGCGACCGCGGCCCGGACGGCGTCCAGGTCGACCGGCACACCGCCCTGGTCGACCGCGATCACGGCCCTGGTCCGCCCGGTGAGCAGCGGCTCGACGGTGGCGGCGGTGAGGTTGCCGGTGGCCGGGTCGACGTCGGCGAAGACCGGCACCGCGCCGACGTAGGTGACGGCGTTGGCGGTGGCGATGAAGGACAGCGAGGGGACGACCACCTCGTCGCCCGGCCCGACGCCCGCGCCGATCAGCGCCAGGTGCAGCGCGGTGGTGCAGGAGGAGACGGCGACCGCGTGCTCGACGCCGAGGTACTCGGCGAAGGCCCGCTCGAACGCGGCGACCCGGGGGCCCTGGGCGACCCAGCCCGAGCGGACCGCCTCGGCGGCGGCCTCGGCCTCCTCCTCGCCGAGCCAGGGCACCATGACCGGGATGTTGGGCAGGACGGGCGTGCTGGACACAGGTGTGCTCCGAAGGACGGCTCGGTCAAGGTGAGGGTCGAGGACGGCCGGCGCTACTGCTCGCGCCACCAGGCGACCAGCCGGCGCAGGCCCTCGTCGAGGCCCAGCTCGGGCTTCCAGCCGAGGTCGCGCTCGGCGGCGCCGATGTCCGCGAGCCGCCGGACCACCCCGCCCGCGGTGCCCCGGGCCGGTCCGTGCTCGACGCCCAGGTCGCCGCGGTCCATCGCGGTGAGCAGCGCGTCGGCCAGGCCGCGCAGCGAGACCTCGCTCGCGCTGGCGATGTTGTAGACCCGGTCGGTGACGGGCGCGGCGGCGGCCAGCAGATTGGCCCGGGCGATGTCCTCGGTGTAGACGAAGTCCATCGTCTGGGCGCCGTCGCCGAAGATCAGCGGCGGCTGCCCGGCGGCTATCCGCTCCATCCAGCGGATGAACACCTCGGTGTACCGGCCGTGCACGTCCATCCGCGGCCCGTACACGTTGAAGTAGCGCAGCGCGACGTAGTCGAGGCCGGCCATGGCGTGGAAGGAGCGCAGCAGGCCCTCGTTGAAGACCTTCGCCGCCCCGTACAGGGTGTCGTTGTTGTACGGGTGGTGGGTCTCGGGCGTCGGGAAGACCTCGGCGAGGCCGTAGACGGAGGCGGTGGACGAGGCGACCACCTTGCCGACGCCCACCTCGGCGGCGGCCTCGACCACGTCGAAGGTGCCGTCCACCATGACCTCCAGGGCCAGCCTGGGCTCACCGGCGCACTGGGTGATGCGGATCGCGGCCAGGTGGAAGAGCAGGTCGGTGCCCGGGTCGAGCAGCCGGCGCAGCAGGGCGCGGTCGCGGATGTCGCCCTCCACCACCCGCAGCTGTCCCGGGGCGGCGATCTCCTCGGCGTACCCGAGGTTGGCCGCCCGGCCGCGGACGAAGTTGTCGAGCACGACCACCTCGCGGGCGCCGGCCTCGATCAGCTGGTCGACCACGGTGGAGCCGATGGTGCCGGCGCCTCCGGTGACCAGGCAGCGGGAGCCCTCGATCTGTACAGCGTTCACCGCGTGGCGGCCCTTTCCTGAGCTTCGGACAGTGCGGAGTCGAGGCCGATGCCCACCGGGACGGTGGCACCGCCGAGTTCGAGGCTGAGCGAGGCCGCCTCCAGCAGTTGGAGCACCCGCAGGCCGGCCCGGCCGTCGGTGAGCGGGGCGCGGCCCTCGGTGATGGCGGCGGCGAACTCGGCCATCACGTTGCGCAGCGCCTCCTGCTCGACCAGGGCGGGGGCGACCATCGAGCCGACCCGGTACGAGATGAGCGCCCGGTGGCGGATGGCGTCGGTCAGCTCGTCGGGCGGGGTGAGGTCCACCCCGCGGTCGTGGACCACGAGCCGGGCCTGCGGGTTGAGGTCGTCCCAGACCAGGGTGCGCCGCGAGCCGCCGATCAGCGTGGTGCGGACCTTGGTCGGCGAGAGCCAGTTGACGTGGCAGTGCGCCAGCGCGCCGTTGCTCAGCCGGACGGTCAGGTACGCGACGCAGGCCCGGCCGGCGCCGATCGGGTCGGCGCCCTGGGCGGAGACGCCGACGGGTTCGACGCCCGGCGGCAGGACGAAGTCCAGGATGGACAGGTCGTGCGGGGCGAGGTCCCAGAGCACGTCGACGTCCGGCTGGACCAGCCCGAGGTTGATCCGCACCGAGTCGAAGAACTGGACGTCGCCGATCTCCCCGCCGTGCACGAGCTCGCGGATCCGGCGCACCACCGGGGTGTAGCAGAAGGTGTGGTCGCACATCAGCACCAGCCCGCGCGCCTCGGCGAGCGCCACCAGCTCGGCGGCCTCCGCGGCGGAGGTGGTGATCGGCTTCTCCACCAGGACGTGCTTGCCGGCCTCCAGCGCGGCCCGGACCAGCCGGTAGTGCGCGGCGGCGGGAGTGGCCACCGCGACCGCGGCGACCCGTTCGTCGGCCAGCACCTCCTCGAACGAGGTGGTGGCGCGGACGGTGCTGTACTCGCCGAGCACCCGGCGGGACTTCTCCTCGTCCAGGTCGCAGAGCCAGTGCAGGCGCAGCGCCGGCGTCTGCTGCGCGTTGCGGACCAGGTTCGGCCCCCAGTAGCCGGCGCCGACCACCGCGATCCCGATCCGGTGTGCCGGCGCGGGCTGCGGCGGCGTGCCCGGTGTGGGCACGTGCTCGCCCGGTGCCTCGTTGGCGGTTTCCGTCTCCGTCATCGCAAGACCCCCCTTGCTAGGCGTCAGGGCCCCCGGCCCCGGCGGCCCCAACGGCCATGGCAAGCAAGGGCGTTGCCGCTTCCCCCCGGAAATCCCCACCGGACCGGCCGACCCCTTGGCTCGCTGCTGGAACGCTACCGGCCACCGCGGCCGCCCGGGGGCCGATTCGGGAAACCGGCGAACGAGTCGTGATGATGCCGTGCGGATCCGGCCAACGTTGCGTGCACGTCCGCCGGTCGGTGCGGCGCGCCGCACCCCGGATGTGCGGTTGTCAGTGTCGTTTGACAGGCTGGCCCCTGACAGCCGTGCCACACCGGGCCGGGGGGAGGGGCCGGGCAGGAGGCGGACGACGGACGACGGACGACGAGCGGGACGACGAGGAGGCCGACGCCATGACCACCGGGGAACCGGCCGGACCGCCGGTGCTGCGCCACCTCCGTGACAGCCTGCTGCCCGCCGTCGCCGCCGCGCTCTCGCTGAAGGGCGGCGACGTGCACACCCTGGCCGGCGACAAGGCGGACCGCCGGCCCGTGCTGCACCCGCTGGTCGGCGACTTCCTCGACGCGCTGCCGCCGGAGCACCGCGAGCGCTTCACCGGCCGCTGCCCGGAGGCGGTCCTGCTCTCCCGGTACCTGACCACCGTCGACGGCCGCCGCTCCAAGCGCGCCGCCCGCAAGCCGATGAGCCTGCACGAGGCGCGCAAGGCGCTCAAGGGCGCCCGGCTGACCACCGTGCGGATCCGCGAGGAGCACGATCCCGCACACGGCACCCACGCACCGCCGTGCCGCTCCTGCGCGCCGCTGCTGGAGCACTTCACCGTCCAGAGCGTCGCGGTCGGCCCGGCCGCCCCCGCGCCGGCCGCGCCGCGCACCGCCCGTCCCCCGTCCCCGAGCCTCCGGAGCCCGTCCTGAATCCGCCCGCCCCCTCCCCGCCCCCGGCCCCGCCCGGCGGTCCCGCGCTGCGGACCCGCCCGCGCTTCCCGGCCGACGTCGCCGCCGAGCTCAAGGCGGCCGGCTGGCACCCCGGACGCTGGCAGATCCGGCAGGCCGAGGAGTGGGCCGACGCCCTGGTCGGGCACGGCAGCCCGGCCGGCGTCCAGCACGCGGTGTTCCCGGCGGCGGTGGAGGCCTGGGCCGAGTTCGGCGGCCTCGCCTTCGACCTGGCCGGGCCCGGCCGGCAGCTGGCCCGCACACCGTTCCTGATCGACCCGCTGTGCGGCCTGCACCAGCCGCGCACCCTGGCCGACCTGGGCCGCGCCCTGGACGTCCGGATCGCCCCGCTGGGCGAGGAGGCGTACGGGCAGGCGCTGCTGGCGATCGACGAGGAGGGCCGGGTCCACAGCCTGGACCACACCGGCGAGTGGTTCCTCGGCCAGGACGTCGACCAGGCGATCAGCGCCCTGGTCCTGGGCACCGCCCCGGAACGGCTGCGCACCGCGGACGACGCCTGACGGCCGCGCTACACCAGTCGGTCCTGGCGGACCGCCAACCGGGACGGCAGCACCGCCTCCACCCGGAACCCGCCGTCCCGCTCCGGCCCCGCCGAGAAGGTGCCGCCGAGCGCGACCACCCGCTCGCGCATCCCGACCAGCCCGTTGCCGCCGCTGGGCAGCGCGGCGGCGGCCCGTTCGCCGCCGGGGCAGGCGTTCACCACGCTCACCCGCACGCCGTTCGGCGCGTAGGCGAGCAGCACCGACACCTGCGCGCCGCCGGCGTGCTTGTGCGCGTTGGTCAGCCCCTCCTGCACCACCCGGTACGCGGTCTGCTCGGCCTCGCCGGTGAACTCCTGCCGGCTGCCGCTGACGGTCAGGGTGACGGCCATCCCGGCCGCCCGGGACTGGTCGACCAGCCGCGGCAGCGCGGTCAGCGAGTCCGGCTCCGCGGCGCTCTCCTCGGACATCCGCAGCACGCCGAGGATCTCCCGCAGCTCGTTGAGCGCCTGCCGGCCGACCTCGCCCATCAGCTTGGCGCTCTGCGTCGCCTTCTCCGGGTCCTTGGCGACGATCCGCTCCAGCGCCCCGGCGTGCACCACCATCAGCGAGACCCGGTGCGCCACCACGTCGTGCATCTCCCGGGCGATCCGGGTGCGCTCCTCCAGCCGGGCCCGGCGGGCGCGCTCCCGGGCCTGCTCGGCCAGCAGGTCCAGCTCGGCCTCCAGGCCGTGCGCGCGGTCCTTGAGCGAGTCGATCAGCCGCCGCCGGGCGCCGACGTACAGGCCGGTCACCACCGGCACCGCGGTCGCGCCGGCCGCCATCAGCAGCGACAGCACCACCTGGCCCCAGTACGGCGGCTGGTCGACCACCGGCTCGCCGGGGTTGAGCATCGACATCAGGATCACCCCGGCCGTCTCGGCGTAGGCGAGCGCGGAGAGCGCCACCACCCGCCGGCGGCGCGAGGGCCACTCCCAGGTCTCGGCCAGCGTGTACAGCGCCACCAGCAGCAGCACCATGCTGGGCACGGCCGGCATGGCGAGCAGGGCGACCACCACCGGGACGACCGGCCAGCGCCGCCGCACCACCAGGGTGGCACCGGCCAGCGCGGCGAACGTCCCGACCACGATCTGGCCCGTCGCGCTCAGGTGGACCCGGCCGCCGATGTAGGCGATCGAGCTGCCGGCACACTCCAGCGCCGCCAGCGCGGCGAGCCCGGCGTCCAGGAGGGCGCTGCGCCGCCGCGGCCACCACAAGAACGACGTCCGGTCCCGCGCGCGCTCCCCAGGCGACTTGCTCATGCCCCACAGACTACGGCGCGCCCCCGGCCGTCCCCCACCGGGTTGCGCCGGGAATTCGCGCGGGCGGCCGCCGGCACCCCGAAGTGGTCCAGACCACATACGGTACCGGGGCATCCCTGTCCGCCATCCGGCCACTTCGCGGACAGCGCCCCGGCCGACACCTATGCTGGTCGCGTCGGACAGCGCGGTCCGCACGCGTCACACCCGCCACACGCGGGGCAGCCCTGTGACGATGAGCCGTTGCCGAACACCCCACCACCCCGAGGGAGCCAGCCGTGACCGCTCCGGTCCCCAGCCAGGCGGACAACCCGACCCCCGTGGTCGCCGACAACGCCGCGTTGCGCGCGGACATCCGTCGCCTCGGCGACCTGCTCGGCGAGACGCTGGTCCGCCAGGAAGGTCCCCAGCTGCTCGGCCTGGTCGAACAGGTCCGGCTGCTCAGCCGCACCGACGGCGAGGCCACCGCCGAACTGCTCTCCGACATCGACCTGGAGACCGCCGCCAAGCTGGTGCGCGCCTTCTCCACCTACTTCCACCTCGCCAACGTCACCGAGCAGGTGCACCGCGGCCGCGAGTTCGCCACCCGCCGCGCCCGCGAGGGCTCGCTGCTGGCGCAGACCGCCGACCAGCTGGCCGACGCCGACCCCAAGCACCTCGGGACCACCCTGGCCCACCTCGCCGTCCGCCCGGTCTTCACCGCGCACCCGACCGAGGCCGCCCGCCGCAGCGTCCTCAACAAGCTGCGCCGGATCGGCGAGCTGCTGGACCGCATCCACCGCGAGGAGATCGCCGCCGGCCTCTCCCAGGCCACCCCCGCGCGGACCTCCTCCGCCCGCCGCCAGGCCGACCGCCGCCTCGCCGAGGTCATCGACCTGCTCTGGCAGACCGACGAGCTGCGCATCGCCCGCCCGGAGCCCACCGACGAGGCCCGCAACGCCGTCTACTACCTCGACGAGCTCTACCGCGACGCCGTCCCGCAGGTCCTGGAGGAACTGCACGAGGAACTCGCCCGGGTCGGCCTGGAGCTGCCCGACGGCGTGCGCCCGCTCACCTTCGGCACCTGGATCGGCGGTGACCGCGACGGCAACCCCAACGTCACCCCGCAGGTCACCTGGGACGTCCTCAACCTCCAGCACGAGTACGGCATCAAGGACGCCCTCGCCGCCATCGACGACCTGCGCAGCACCCTCTCCACCTCGGAGCGGCTGGCCGGCGCCTCCGTCGAGCTGCTCGCCTCGCTCAACACCGACCTCCACCTCCTCCCCGAGCTGAGCCCGCGCTACAAGCGGATGAACGCCGAGGAGCCCTACCGCCTCAAGGCCACCTGCATCCGGCTCAAGCTGGAGAACACCCGCGAGCGGCTGGCCGGCGGCACCCCGCACGTCGAGGGCCGCGACTACCTCGGCACCCGCGAGCTGGTCGCCGACCTGCGGATGATCCAGGACTCGCTGCGCGCCCACCGCGGCGAGCTGATCGCCGACGGCCGGCTCGCCCGCGCCATCCGCACCATCGAGGCGTTCGGCCTGCAGCTCGCCACCATGGACGTGCGCGAGCACGCCGAGGCCCACCACCACGCGCTCGGCCAGCTCTTCGACCGGCTCGGCGAGGAGGCCTGGCGCTACGCCGACATGCCCCGCGAGTACCGCCAGCGGCTGCTCGCCAAGGAGCTGCGCTCGCGCCGCCCGCTCGCCCCCACCCCGGCCCCGCTGGACGCCGCCGGCGCCAAGACCCTCGGCGTCTTCACCACCATCCGCGAGGGCTTCGAGCGGTTCGGCGACGAGATCGTCGAGTCGTACATCATCTCGATGTGCCAGGGCGCCGACGACGTCTTCGCCGCCACCGTGCTGGCCCGCGAGGCCGGCCTGATCGACCTGCACGCCGGGATCGCCAAGATCGGCATCGTGCCGCTGCTGGAGACCACCGACGAGCTGCAGCAGGCCGACCGGATCCTCGACGAGATGCTCTCCGACCCCTCCTACCGGCTGCTCGTCTCGCTGCGCGGCGACGTCCAGGAGGTCATGCTCGGCTACTCCGACTCCTCCAAGTTCGGCGGCATCACCACCTCCCAGTGGGAGATCCACCGCGCCCAGCGCCGGCTGCGCGACGTCGCCCACCGCTACGGCATCCGGCTGCGGCTCTTCCACGGCCGCGGCGGCACCGTCGGCCGCGGCGGCGGCCCCTCGCACGAGGCCATCCTGGCCCAGCCGTGGGGCACCCTGGAGGGCGAGATCAAGGTCACCGAGCAGGGCGAGGTCATCTCCGACAAGTACCTGCTGCCCTCGCTGGCCCGGGAGAACCTCGAACTGACCCTCTCCGCCACGCTGGCCGCCTCCGCGCTGCACACCGCCCCGCGCCAGGCCCCCGAGGAGCTGGCCCGCTGGGACGCCGCCATGGACCGGGTCTCCGAGGCCGCGCACACCTCCTACCGGGCCCTGGTCGAGCAGGACGACCTGCCGAAGTACTTCTTCGCCGCCACCCCGGTCGACCAGCTCGCCTCGCTGCACCTGGGCTCCCGCCCGTCCCGCCGCCCCGACTCCGGCGCCGGCCTGGACGGCCTGCGGGCCATCCCGTGGGTGTTCGGCTGGACCCAGTCCCGCCAGATCGTCCCCGGCTGGTACGGCGTCGGCGCCGGCCTGGCCGCCGCCCGCGAGGCGGGCCTGGGCGACGTGCTCGACGAGATGTACGGCCAGTGGCACTTCTTCCGCAACTTCCTGTCCAACGTCGCCATGACGCTGGCCAAGACCGACCTGCGGATCGCCCGCCACTACGTCGAGCAGCTGGTCCCCGCCGGACTGCACCACGTCTTCGAGCAGATCCAGGCCGAGCACGACCTCACCCTGCGCGAGGTGCTCCGCCTCACCGGGGAGAACGAGCTGCTGGAGCACAACCCGGTGCTCAAGCAGACCTTCGCGGTCCGCGACGCCTACCTCGACCCGATCTCCTACCTCCAGGTCGCGCTGCTGCGCCGGCAGCGCGAGGAGGTCGCCACCGGCCGCCCCGAGGACCCGCTGCGGGCCCGGGCGCTGCTGCTGACCGTCAACGGCATCGCCGCCGGCCTGCGCAACACCGGCTGACCGGCGCTCCCCGGACACCACGGGGCCCCGCTGCGCGTGCACGCGCAGCGGGGCCCTCCCCGTTCCGGACCGCCCCACCCCCGTCGGGTCAGTTCGGACGCACCTCGACGACCTCGGCGCCGTAGCGGGCCAGGATGTCGGCCCGCGCGGCGTCCGCCTGGTCGGTGACCACGGACACCCCGGCCCCGTCCTCGGACAGCCGGACCCGCCGGACGGTCACCCCCTTCGCGGCCCAGTAGTCCCGGTCGGTCTCCTCGATCCGGGTCATCAGCTCCACGAAGTGCTTGCGCGAGGACGCCACGTCCGTGAAGCGGATCGTCACCCCGAAGTGCGGGACGGTGTCCAGCACCTTCCGGTCGATGTCGCCCCCCGGCACCCGCAGCACCCACAGCTCGGCGGTCAGCAGGTCGACGCAGGTCCCGAGGTACTGGTCCGGATACCCCGTCGCGACGAGCTGCCTGACCTCGACCTGCACCTCGCCCACATGGCGGTTGACCTGCCCCCCGCTGGTGCTCGACGAGGGCTCCGGCGACCCGGTGGGCGAGCGCGGCGGTGGCGGCGACCAGTCCGACGGCGTCGGACTGGTCATCTCCGCCCAGCGCGGCAACCGCAGCGAGGCCGGGCCCTGCGGACAGCTCGACAGCGGCCCCAGGTAGTCCGGCCCCGAGGACGAGGGCGAGGCCGCCGGCGCCCCGGAGAACGGCCGCCCGCCACCCGACGACGGCACCGGCACCCCGCCCAGGTCCGACGAACGCAGCCCGGTCGGGCTCAGCCCCGCCGGGCCCACCGCCCCGGCCCCGCCGCCCCCGCCGAGCTGCGTCACCACCCCGAGGCCCAGCGCCAGCACGGCGACCACCGCGGCCGACTGCGCCGCGAACCGCTGCCTGGCCCGGCGCCGTCCGGCCTCCCGCAGCACCGCCAGCGGCGGGTGGCCGCTCACCGCGCCGGCCCGGGTGCCGAGCCGGACGACCAGCTCCCGCTCGAACGCGTCCGCGCCGGCTTCCCCCGGCTTCGCGCCCTTCTCCTCAGCCGTCATGACCCACCATCTCCTTCACGGGTGCCAGCTCCTGCCGAAGCGTCCTCATCGCACGGGCCAGATGGGTCTTGGCCGTCGCCGGGGAGCAGCCGAGCTCCTCGGCCACCTGGGCCACCGACAGGTCGGCGTAGTACCGGAGCACCACCGCCGTCCGCTGACGGGGCGGCAGCGACCGCAGCGCCGTCTCCAGTTCCTCGTCCCGGGGATCCACCGCGGCCGCCGGGGAGTCCGGCAGCAGCGGCGTCAGCACCTCCCGCCGGGTCCGCCGCCACCGCGACACATGGGTGCGGACCATCGTCCGGCGGACGTAGGCCTCGACCGCGCCCGGATCGCGGATCGCCCCGCGTCGCACGTACACCCGGGACAGGGCGTCGTGCAGCAGGTCCCGGGCGTCGTGCACGTCCCCGGTGATCAGGAACGCGCCGCGGAGCAGGGCCTGGTACCGCGCCGAGACGAACTCGTCGAACAGGTCGTCCTGCCGGGTGCCCTCGGCAGGGTCCCCCGACCGCATCGATTCGCGCTTCATGCCCACCAGACGCACGGGAGCACGGAAACGGGTGACACGCCCGGCGGGAAAAGCCGCAGGGGCCGGGATCCGATCAGCTCGGTCCCCGGCCCCTGCGCCACACCTCCGGTGTCACTCCCCGGCGTCGCCCGTGCGGTGGCGCTTGACCCAAAGGGCCGCGCCGCCGGCCGCCACGACCAGCCCGCCGCCGACGGCCAGCAGGCCCGCGTCACCGCCGACCGAGCCGCCGAGCACCGGGCCGAGCTGCGCCGAGACGGGCTCCGGGGACACCACACCCGGATCGGGCTCCGCGACCGAGTCCGCGTGCGCCGCGCCGGCCGCGCCCAGCAGCATCCCGGCGGCGCCGAGCGCGCCCGCGGCCCCCAGCGCACCCGCGGTGCCCGCCCGCCGTCCGAGCTTCCTCAGCCGCACCACCCGGATCCGCCGAAGGCGCCGGACCGGCCGCAGACTCCGCATCGAGAACTCCCCAACTCGTTCGCGTACTGCCCCGACGCTATCCGATCCGCACAGATTTCTCACAGGTATTCAGGTTTGCCGCCCAAGAGTTGTACGACCGTTGCGCGTTCGGACCACCACCCCTCCCGGCGGCGGAGGCATGACCGCGGGTCAGGAGTTGTACGTCGACTGGGCCCGTTCCAGGCCCTCGGAGAGCAGTGCCTCCACCGCGTCCGCCGAGCGGTCCACGAACCACTCCAGGTCCTTGCGCTCGGTGGCGGAGAAGTCCTTCAGCACGAAGTCCGCGACCTCCATCCGGCCGGGCGGACGGCCGATCCCGCACCGCACCCGGTGGTAGTCCGGGCCGAGCGACTTGGTGACGGACTTCAGCCCGTTGTGCCCGTTGTCGCCGCCGCCCAGCTTCAGCCGCAGGGCCGCGTAGTCGATGTCCAGCTCGTCGTGGACGGCCACCAGCGCGGAGAGCGGCGCCTTGTAGAAGTCGCGCAGCGCGGTGACCGGTCCGCCGGAGAGGTTCATGAACGACTGCGGCTTGGCCAGCACCACGCGCCGGCCCGCCAGCCGCCCCTCGGCGACCTGGGCCCGGCTCTTGTGGGCCTTGAACTTCGCGCCCATCCGCCGGGCCAGCAGGTCCACCACCATGAACCCGATGTTGTGCCGGTTCCGGGCGTACTGCTCCCCGGGGTTGCCCAGCCCCACCACCAGCCAGGGGCCTTCGTACGATTCGTCGTTCATCCCACCGCTCCTCGTGGTCATGTTCACCGCCATCATCCCGGACACGCCGCTGCCCCGGCCGCTCCAGCGGGAGCGACCGGGGCAGCGGTCTCGGACTGCGTGCGAGGCTCAGGCCTCGGCGCCGGCCTCGGCCTCCTCGGCCTCCTCCTCGGCGGGAGCGGCCTGGGCGGCGATGACCTGCAGCACGACGGCGTCGGCCTCGACGGCCAGCGAGACACCGTTCGGCAGGACGATGTCCTTGGCGTGGATCGAGGCGCCGGCCTCCAGGCCCTCGACCGAGACGGTGACGGCCTCGGGCAGGTGGGTGGCCTCGGCCTCGATCGGCAGGGCCTGCAGGACGTGCTCCAGCAGGTTGCCGCCCGGGGCCAGCTCGCCCTCGGTGTGGACCGGGATCTCGACGGTGACCTTCTCGCCGCGCTTGACCAGCAGCAGGTCGACGTGCTCGATGGTGCGCTTGATGGCCTCGCGCTGGACGGCCTTCGGCAGGACGTACTCGTCCTGGCCCTCGATCGGCACGACCAGCAGGGCGTTCGGGGTCTTCAGGGCCATCATCAGGTCGTGGCTCGGCAGGTTCAGGTGAACCGGCGCGTGGCCGTGGCCGTAGACGACACCGGGGACGAAGCCGGCGCGGCGGGCGCGACGGGCGGCACCCTTGCCGAACTCGGTGCGGGTCTCGGCGGCAAGGCGGATCTCGGACACGACTGCACTCCTCGTGAAAGCTGGCGCGGGGGTGCAGGCAACGCGAAAAACCGCCGGGACCACACCCTCATAACTTCGGGGGTCACTCGGCGGCGCAACGACCTCTGCCGGAAGCCGGGGATTCCGGAGCCGGCAGCGCGTCGATCACGGAGCGGGCACCCGCGGAGCGGGCACACGGCATCCCTCGCCGAGCAGTTTCACGAGTCTAACCGCAGTGGCGCCCTCTCGCGAAATCGGCGGCGGCCCCGGTCCCTACGGGACCGGGGCCGCGCACACCGGGCTTGGTCAGTGCACGCCCTCGAAGAGGCTGGTGACCGAGCCCTCCTCGAACACCTCGCGGATCGCGGCGGCGATGGACGGGGCGATCGACAGCGTGGTGATCTTGTCCAACTGCAGCGAGGCCGGGGTCGGCAGGGTGTTGGTGAACACGAACTCGCTGACCCGGGAGTTCTTCAGGCGGTCCGCGGCCGGGCCGGAGAGCACACCGTGGGTGGCGGCCACCAGGACGTCCGCGGCGCCGTTGTCGAACAGCGCGTCGGCGGCCGCGCAGATCGTGCCGGCGGTGTCGATCATGTCGTCGACCAGGACGCAGACCCGGTCCTTGACGTCACCGACGACGTCGGCCGACAGGATGGTGTTGGCCTGGGTGATGTCGCGGCGCTTGTGGATGATCGCCAGCGGCGCGTCCAGCCGGTCGCACCACTGGTCGGCCACCTTGACCCGGCCGGCGTCCGGGGAGACGACGGTGAGCTTGTCGCGGTCGACCCGCTCGCCCACGTAGTCGGCCAGCAGCGGCAGCGCGAACAGGTGGTCCACCGGGCCGTCGAAGAAGCCCTGGATCTGCGCGGTGTGCAGGTCCACGGCCATCAGCCGGTCGGCGCCCGCCTGGCGCAGCAGGTCGGCGACCAGCCGGGCGGAGATGGGCTCGCGGCCCAGGTGCTTCTTGTCCTGACGGGCGTACCCGTAGAACGGCAGGATCGCGGTGATGCTCCGGGCGGAGGCCCGCTTCAGAGCATCGATCATGATCAACTGCTCCATGATCCACTGGTTGATGGGAGCCGTGTGGCTCTGCATCACGAAGCAGTCGGCACCGCGCGCCGACTCCAGGAAGCGGACGTAGATCTCACCGTTGGCGAAGTCCAGGGCCTTGGTCGGAACCAGTTCGGTTCCCAGTGACGCGGCCACCTCATCCGCCAGCTCCGGGTGGGCACGGCCGGAGAAGAGCTTCAGTTTCTTCTCGCCCGACGTCGTGATCCCGCTCACTGCCACCGTCTCCTCGCGTTGCTGACGCCGATCCCGTCCGCACCGCGGGCAGGCGTCCGCCAGCCGGCGAGAGGGGTCGGGGAATTGTCGGTACGCCTGGACACGGGCGGTAGGCCCCATGGCGCACGTATGACCCCAAGGTTACGCGCCCGCGCGCGAACCGTCCGCCCCGGGACCGTCCACCGGGCTTCCGCCCGCCCGCTCAGGCCTCGGTCGCGGCCTGCTCGTCGCGCTCCGTCGCGGCCGCCGCGGCCTGCGCCGACGTGGTTTCCGGGCGCTTGCGCCCGACCCAGCCGGCGATGTTCCGCTGCTGGGCCCGGCCGACTCCGAGGGCGCCGGCCGGCACGTCGCTGGTGATCACCGAACCGGCCGCGGTGTAGGCGCCGTCGCCCACCGTGACCGGCGCGATGAACATGTTGTCGGATCCGGTACGGCAGTGCGCACCGATCACCGTGCGGTGCTTGTTGACACCGTCGTAGTTCACGGTCACCGAGGCGGCACCGATGTTGCTGCCCTCGCCGATCGTGGCGTCGCCGATGTAGGAGAGGTGCGGCACCTTGGCGCCCTCGCCCAGCTCCGAGTTCTTCACCTCGACGTAGGTGCCGACCTTGGCCTTGCGGGCCAGCCTGGCGCCCGGCCGCAGGTACGCGTACGGGCCGGCGGTGGCGAGCTCGCCGACCTCGGCGCGGTCCGCCGTGGTGTTGCTCACACATGCCCCGGCGCCGATCCGGGTGTCCTTGATCGTCGAGTTCGGGCCGACCTCGCAGCCCTCGCCGAGATGGGTGGCGCCCTGCAGCTGGGTGTTCGGCAGCACCACCGCGTCCGGCTCGTAGGAGACCTGGACGTCGAACCAGGTGGTCGCCGGGTCCACCACGGTCACGCCGGCCCGCATCGCCCGCTCCAGCAGCCGGTCGTTCAGCAGCCGGCGGGCGTGCGCGAGCTGCACCCGGTCGTTGATGCCGAGGATGTCCCGGTAGTCGGCCGCGACCACGGCGCCCACCCGGTGCCCGGCCCGGCGCAGGATCTCCAGGGTGTCGGTCAGGTACTCCTCGCCCTGCGCGTTGTCCGTGGTGACCTCGGCGAGCGCGTCCACCAGCAGCTTGGCGTCGAAGGCGAAGACGCCGGAGTTGATCTCGCCGATCGCCCGCTGGGCGTCCGAGGCGTCCTTCTCCTCGACGATCGCCGCGACCGCGCCGTCCGCCTCGTCGCGCAGGATCCGGCCGTAGCCGAACGGGTCCGGCACCACCGCGGTCAGCACGGTCACGCCGTTGCCCTGCTCGGCGTGCGCCCCGGCCAGCGCGCTCAGCGTCCCGCCGGTCAGCAGCGGCGCGTCGCCGGTGGTGACGATCACGGTGCCGTCCAGCTCGATCCCGTCGGCCGCCAGCGCCTCCAGCGCGGTGCGCACCGCGTGCCCGGTGCCGTTCTGCTCCTCCTGGACCACGGCGCGGGCGCCCGGGTGATGCGCCGCCAGGTGCTCGGCCACCTTCTCCCGCATGTGCCCGATCACCACGACCAGCTGGCTCGGCGTCAACTCCTCGGCCGCCGCCACCGCGTGGCCGACCAGCGACCGCCCGCACACCTCGTGCAGCACCTTGGGGAGGCTGTTCGACTTCATCCTGGTCCCGCCACCGGCGGCGAGGACGACAACGGCGGCAGGCGAATTGGCACTCACGGGGGGAGGCTCCTCATTCGGTTACACGGGGAGGGCAGAGCGGCCGGTGGCGGGACCCGCACGTCGGCGCCCTGGCCGCTTCGAGGATAGTGCGCGGAGCAATTGCGCTCCTCCGGCCCCGGGAACCGTCGCGCAGCCGTCGCGGACCGACCCGGGCCGACCGGCCCGAAGAATGGCTCCCGGAGGAGGATTCGAACCCCCATAAGCTGGACCAAAACCAGCTGTCCTGCCCTTAGACGATCCGGGACCGGCGCATCCGCTCCCGTTCCCGGGGACGCGCTCCGCCAAGACTACGGGGTATGGGCCGTCACATCTACCTCCTCGGCCCGGCCCACCGGGGCCCCCGCCGGGATCCGGACGTCATCCATCCAGTCGGGTGAATTCACTCAAGCGCCGCCCGGTCGCGTATTCCCTCGGTGGCGGAGCGCAACCTACGATTCCGTAGGTTACGCGAACGTAGCCTCCGTCCTCTCCCCCTCAAGGGACGCCCCATGACCATCCAGGCCGGCGAGGCGCACGCCGATTCCGCGCGCCCCTTCGACTCCTCCGCCCCCGGATCCGATCCCTCCGACCCGACCTCCCCCACCGCCACCGCCGCCGTCGCTGTCGCCGTCGCCCCGGACACCGGGGAGGAGCCGAGGCTGCTCTCCGCCACCCGCGGCGGGGAGCGGCAGGGCGCCGCCGAGCGGACCGCGCTCGCGCTGTTCATCGCCGCGCCCTTCGCCGCCCTGGTCGCCGCCGTCCCGGTGGCCTGGGGGTGGGGGCTCGGCTGGACCGACCTCGCGATCGCCACCGTCATGTACTTCCTCACCTGCCACGGCATCACCGTCGGCTACCACCGCTACTTCACCCACGGCGCCTTCAAGGCCAACCGCCCGCTGCGGCTCGCCCTCGCGGTGGCCGGCTCGCTGGCGATCGAGGGGCCGCTGGTGCGCTGGGTGGCCGACCACCGCAAGCACCACCGGTTCAGCGACAAGGACGGCGACCCGCACTCGCCCTGGCGCTACGGCGAGACCGTCCCCGCACTCCTCAAGGGCCTGTGGTGGGCCCACATGGGCTGGCTCTTCGACGAGGAGCAGACCCCGCAGCTCAAGTACGCGCCGGACCTCGTCCGCGACCCGGCCATGCGGCGGATCTCCCGGCTGTTCTGGCTCTGGACCGCCCTGTCGATGCTGCTGCCGCCGCTGGTCGGCGGGCTGGTCACGCTCTCCTGGCAGGGCGCGCTGTCCGCCTTCTTCTGGGGCTCGCTGGTCCGGGTGGCGCTGCTGCACCACGTCACCTGGTCGATCAACTCGATCTGCCACGCGGTCGGCCGCCGGCCGTTCCGCTCCCGGGACCGCTCGGGCAACGTCTGGTGGCTGGCCCTGCTCTCCTGTGGCGAGTCCTGGCACAACCTGCACCACGCCGACCCCACCTCGGCCCGGCACGGCGTCCTGCGCGGCCAGATCGACTCCTCGGCCCGGCTGATCCGCTGGTTCGAGCTGGCGGGCTGGGTCCGGGACGTCCGCTGGCCGGACGCGCAACGGATCGCTGCCCGCCGCGCCGCATGAGGGCGCACCTGCAGCATGATGTAGGGGTGAACGGGAGCAGCGCAGACAGCACAGGCGGCCGCCAGAGCACGCGGACGGACCCGGCGCAGGCCCGTCCGCGTGCCGCCGCCGGGCCGGACGACGCTGCGCCGGCGCCGCGCCGGCGGGGTGGCCGGGTGCGGATGACCGGCAAGCAGCGCCGGGAGCAGCTGCTGGAGATCGGCCGCACGGTGTTCGCCGAGCGCGGCTACGACGGCACCTCGGTGGAGGAGATCGCCGAGCGGGCCGGGGTGTCCAAGCCGGTGGTGTACGAGCACTTCGGCGGCAAGGAGGGGCTGTACGCGGTGGTCGTCGACCGCGAGATGCAGCTGCTGCTCGACATGGTCACGGGGGCGCTGACCGGAGGGCACTCGCGCGAGCTGCTGGAGCAGGCGGCGTTCGCGCTGATGGACTACATCGACACCTCGACGGACGGCTTCCGGATCCTGGTCCGGGACTCCCCGGTGGCCCAGTCGACCGGCACCTTCGCCTCGCTGATCAGCGACATCGCGACCCAGGTGGAGGACATCCTGGGCCTGGAGTTCAAGGCGCGCGGCTTCGACGCGCGCCTCGCCCCGATGTACTCGCAGATGCTGGTGGGGATGGTCGCGCTGACCGGCCAGTGGTGGCTGGAGGTGCGCAAGCCGGAGAAGGCCGACGTGGCCGCCCACCTGGTGAACCTGGCCTGGCACGGCCTGGAGGGCATGGAGCGGCACCCCAAGCTGGTCGGCGAGCGCAAGGCCTGAGGGCGAGCGGGTCGCGCAGCCGACGGGTCCGCTCGTCGGCGAAGCGCAGGTACTGCGCGGGGTCCCGGACGGGGGCGGTCGTGATCGGCCTCGCAGGTATCTCGACATCAAGATGTCCATGTCGGCTTCGGGGCTGGATTTCTCGATGTCAAGAGACTTCACATCGACAGAACCCCCGATACACTGATCGTCATGGAGGACGAGGTCGATCGGCTGGTCGCAGCATGGCGCAGAGAGCGCCCCGACCTCGACGTGGAACCGCTCGAAGTGCTCAGCCGGGTCAGCCGGCTCGCCCGACACCTCGACCGCGCCCGCCGGACCGCCTTCGCCGAGCACGGTCTTGAGCCCTGGGAGTTCGACGTGCTGACCGCGCTGCGGCGGGCCGGCTCCCCGTACCAGCTCTCCCCCGGCCAGCTGCTCACCCAGACCCTGGTCACCTCCGGCACCATGACCAACCGGATCGACCGCCTCACCGGCAAGGGCCTGGTCAAGCGGCTGCCCGACCCGGACGACCGGCGCGGTGTCCTCGTCCGGCTCACCGACGACGGGCGCGACCGCGCCGACCAGGCGCTCGCCGGGCTGCTCGCGCACGAGCGCGAGCTGCTCGCCCAGCTGACCTCCGCCCAGCAGGGCGAGCTCGCCGGGCTGCTGCGGCAGCTGGTCGCGCCCTTCGACAACATCCCGTAGCCGGCGCCCCGCGGCCGGCAGGCCGCGCCGGGCATCCCGCGGCCGCGGCCTCAGAACCCGTCCGGGTACGGCGTGCTCAGCGCGGGCACCGGGGCGGGCACGGGCTCCGGCGTCCGGTAGCCCGGCAGCAGCTCGGCCAGCCGGCGGCGCACCTCGTCGTCGCTGTTCACCGCCGCCGCCCCGTACAGTCCGGTCAGCCCGCCGGCCAGGTCCTCCGGCCCGGCCGCGGCGTCCGCCACGGTGGCGTAGATCCGCGCGTGCGCGGTCGACAGCCGCTCCTCGCCCTCCGAGAACAGCGCCTCGTTGAGCTTCTCCCCGGCCCGCAGCCCGGTGTAGCGGATCTCCACCTCGTCCCTGGCCAGCTGCACCTGCTCGGCGAAGTTGTGCACCAGGTCGACGATCCGCACCGGGTCGCCCATGTCCAGCACGAACACCTCGCCGCCGCGCGCCATCCGGCCCGACTCCAGCACCAGGCCGACGGCCTCCTCGATGGTCATGAAGAACCGGGTGACATCGGGGTGGGTGATCGTCACCGGGCCGCCGCTGCGCAGTTGCTCGGCCAGCACCGAGAGCAGCGAGCCGCGCGAGCCCAGCACATTGCCGAACCGCACCGCGGAGAACACCCCGGTGCCCAGGTTGCGGGCGTCCCGGGCGTTCGCCTGGACGATCAGCTCGGCCAGCCGCTTGCTCGCGCCGAGCACCGAGGTCGGGTCGGCCGCCTTGTCGGTGGAGATCAGCACGAACCGCTCGACGCCGGTGGCCAGCGCCGCCTCCACCAGGTGGTCGGTGCCCAGCACATTGGACTTCACGGCCTCGCTGGGGTGGCGCTCCAGCAGCGGCAGGTGCTTGTGGGCGGCGGCGTGGAAGACCACCTCGGGCTCGAGGTCGCGGAAGATCTGCTGGATCCGCGGCCGGTCCCGGATGTCGGCGATCACCAGCGACTCGTCGGTGAGCAGCGCCTCGCCCCAGATCTCCAGCTGCAGCCGGTGCAGATTGGACTCGTCGTGGTCGAGCATGTAGAGCGCGCTGGGGTTGAACGCGTTCACCTGGCGGCAGAGTTCGCTGCCGATCGAGCCGCCGGCGCCGGTCACCAGCACCCGCCGGCCCTCGATCACGTCCCGGACGTCGGCGGAGACCACGTGCACCTCGTGCCGGCCGATCAGCCGGTTGACGTCCAGGCTGCGCATGTCGGAGCCGACCACCTCGCGGCGCAGCGCGGCGAGGAAGGACGGCAGGTAGCGAACGGCGGCGCCGGCCGCGGCGGCGGCGGTGGCCAGCGCGCGGACCCGCTGCGGGGCGAGCCCGGGGATGGCCAGCGCGACGACCTGGGCACGGTGCTCGACCGCCAGCGCGGTCAGCTCGGCCAGGGTGCCGAGCACGGGGACGGCGTCCACCGCCTGGCCGGCCTTGGCCGGGTCGTCGTCGAGCAGGCCGATCGGGGCGAGCCCGAACTCCGGGGCCCGGCCGAGGTCGCGCACCAGCGCGGTGCCGGCCGCCCCGGCGCCGACCACCAGGGTGCGCAGCCCCGTCGGCGGCGCGGCGGGGCTGCCGGAGGCCGGATCGGACGGGCCGGACGGTGCGTCCGGCCGCGCGCCCGGGGCGCTCGCGGCGTCGTTAGCGCCCTCGTTCGCGCCTTGCGGGGCCGTGTGCGGGCGTGCGGAAGTGCTGTGCGGCGACATCTGTCCTCCGAAGTTCCCTGACCTGACGGACCTGAGCCGGCCGGGGACGGCCCCGGGCCGGTACCTGGGTGTGACGGACGGGCGGATCAGCCGGCGCCGGGCGAGGTGGACGTGGCGACGGACGGCGGGCCGGTGGGAGCCGCGAGTTCGGACGGGCTGACGCCCGCCCGGCGGGCCACCGCGACGGCGGCCAGGGTGGAGTGCACCCCGAGCTTGCCGAGGACGTTCTGCATGTGGGTACGGACGGTGTGCGGGGAGAGGTAGAGCCGCTCGGCGACGGCCTGCCGGCCGAGGCCCGCGACCATGCAGCGCAGGATCTGCTTCTCCCGCGGGGTGAGCGTGTCGACCAGGCGCTCGCTCTCGGTGCGGTCCCGGCGGGCCGTGGTGAGCTCGCGGATCACACCGGTGAGCAGTGCGGGCGGCAGATGGGTCTCGTCCCGCAGCACGCCCCGGATCACCGCCAGCAGGCGGGCCAGCGAACTCTCCTTGGCCACCCAGCCGGTGGCGCCGGCGTGCAGGGCGCGGGCGGCCCGCTGCGGGTCGTCGACGGTGGCCAGGACGATCGCCCGCAGGCCGGGGTGGTGGCGGCGGATCCGGGCCAGCAGGGTGATCCCGTCGGGGACCGGGGCGGTGGACGGCACGGCCGCCGGGGGCGCCTGGGCGGCGGACGGGGTCGCCGTCGCCGGGTGCGGCTCCGCCGGGTACGGGCCGGCCGGGCGCGGGGCTACCGGATTGCGGGCCGCCCCGCCGGGGGAGCTCACGGTGCCGGCGGTCGCGGGCGGACCGGCGGCCGGGACCGGCGGCGGACGGCGGGGCGAGGGCACGGTCGTCGCCGGGCGGCGGCGCAGCGCGTCGGGCGGGTCGGCGCCCGGCTGGCGGGGCTTGCGCGCGGCCCCGCCCTCGGCCACCCCGAGATCGGCGTCCACCAGGACGACGTCGAACGCCCGCCCCTCGGTGGCGGCCCGCTCCAGCGCGCGGTCCGCGGCCGCCGCGCTGCCCGCCGCGCCGACCTCGACATCGGGCTCGGCGGCGAGCGCCGCGGCCAGTGCCTCGGCGAAGATCCGGTGGTCGTCGACCACCAGGACGCGGATCCGCCCCATCGTCACTTCCCCCCTGCTCAGCTCCGGACCGCGTCCGGGACGGCGCCCCACGTCCCGCCGTCGCCGTCCGGGCGCTCCTGCGCCGACCGCCTCCCGGAGACCCGGAAAGCGCGAGGTGCCGGCCCCCACCGGTACCGGAATCAGCGTACGGGGTGGGGGCTGGCTCGGTGGGGGTTTGGTGAAGTTTCGTCAGGAGGTGCGAAATTGGCGTGACTTGGTGCCTCGTGGCGACTCCCCGGCGGCCGCGGAAACGCCGGAGCGCCGCCCCGTCCGGACGGGGCGGCGCTCGGCGGGTGCCGGAACGGGCGGGCCTACCGGCCGTTCTTCTCCAGGGTGAACTTCCAGGCGTCGGCGACGATGTCGTCCAGGTTCGGACGGCGCGGGACCCAGCCCAGCTCCCGGTGGGCGCGCTCGGCGGAGGCCACCAGCACGGCCGGGTCGCCGGCGCGGCGGCCGGAGACCACCACCGGGATCTCCCGGCCGGTCACGCGCTTGACCGACTCGATCACCTCGTGGACCGAGAAGCCGCTGCCGTTGCCCAGGTTGCAGATCAGGTGCTCGCCGGGCTTGGCGGCGTCCAGCGCCAGCAGGTGCGCGTCGGCCAGGTCCGCGACGTGGATGTAGTCGCGGATGCAGGTGCCGTCCGGGGTCGGGTAGTCGTCGCCGTACACCGCGATGTGCTCGCGCCGGCCGAGGGCGGCCTGGAACACCAGCGGGATCAGGTGCGACTCGGGGTCGTGCCGCTCGCCGTACGCGCCGTACGCGCCGGCCACGTTGAAGTAGCGCAGCGAGACGGCGGCCAGGCCGTGGGCGACGGCCTCGCTGGTGATCAGGTGGTCCACGGCCAGCTTGGTGGCGCCGTAGGTGTTGGTCGGCGCGGTGCGGGCCGTCTCGGCGATCGGCACGGACTCCGGCTCGCCGTAGGTGGCGGCGGTCGACGAGAACACCAGCGTGCGCACGCCCGCCGCGCGCATCGCGCTGATCAGCTCCAGCGAGCCGGCCACGTTGTTGCGCCAGTACTTCTCCGGGTCCGCGACGGACTCGCCGACCTGCGAGGAGGCGGCGAAGTGCAGCACGCCGTCGAAGGACCCGTCCAGGACCTTGCCGGCCTCCTGGATCCGGCCCTCGACGAACTCGGCACCGGCCGGCACGCCCTCGCGGAAGCCGGTCGAGAGGTCGTCCAGGACGGTCACCTGGTGTCCCGCCTCCAGCAGGTGGGCGGCGACCACACTGCCGACATAGCCGGCGCCACCCGTGACCAGGTACTTACTCATGATGCGACCTCCAGCGGGCGATGGTCCGCCGTCGGCGGACCATCGGGGACGTACGTACGACTGCGGCCTATTCTCCCTGGCCTCCGAGGGTGCTCCGAACCATCCGGGAGACCGCTCCCGGCCCGCCCGCCCGCCGGCCGCGCCCGGCGGCGTCCATCTGCCCGCCGCCCGCCTGCCGCCCACCTGCCGCCCGCCCGTCAGCCGCGCGCCATCCGCTCCAGCAGACCGGTGCGCGCCGCCACCGCCGCCGCCTCCAGCCGGGTCCGCGCGCCGAGCTTCATCAGCACCCGCTGGACGTGCGTGCGGGCCGTGCTCGCCGCGATCCGCATCCCCGCCGCGATCGCCGCGGTGTCCTCGCCGTCCGCGATCCGCGCCAGCACCTGGACCTCCCGCCGGGTCAGCAGCCGCAGCAGTCGCAGCGCCTCGTCGTCCGGCTCGACCTCCGGCCTCAGCAGCTGGTCGAACGCGCCCCGCAGCACCTCCACCGCGACCGCCGCCTCACCCGCCCGGGCCCGCGCGATCGCCCGCTCGACCACCTCGATCCGCTCGTCGCTCGGCACGTACCCGGCCGCGCCCGAGGCGAACGCCCCTGCCACGCCCCGTAGTTCACCGACCGGACCGAGCACGATCACGGCCACCTCGGGCCGCTCCCGGCGGATCCGCCGCAACCCGTCGAACGCCCCCGGATCACCCGGCGCGGCCACCCCCAGCAGACACACCTCCGGCCGCCGGCCGACCACCAGCTCGGCCGCCGACGAGGCCGGCGAACCCACCGCGAGCACCCGGTGACCGCGCAGTTGGAGCGCCGTGGCCAGCGCCTCGGCCAACAGCCGGTGGTCGTCCACCACGACGAGGCGAACACCCATGAGACCCCTCCAGGTCGGCGTCCCGCCCGCAGCCCCGCCCGGCTGAGGAAGGCGGCCGATGACGCACCATCACAGCGCATTCCGTACCCGACCTGCCAGACCGTCTCACCGGACCGTCTCACCACGCGACCACCCGGCCGCGCGGGTGCGCGCGCACGCGGGCACAACAAAAAGGACCCCCGCCCGAAGGCGGAGGTCCTGACCGAGCCCCCATGCGGAATCGAACCGCAGACCTTCTCCTTACCATGGAGACGCTCTACCGACTGAGCTATAGGGGCCTGTTCCCTGTTCTCGCTCCCCGGCTCCGCTTTCGCTCAGCCTGACCGCTCGAACAAGGAAGACATTACACGGCCGGGGGACCGATTGGGAAATCGGTCCCGGCGGCCCGGCCGCGCAGCGCGCCCGCCGCCGCGAGGTCCGTTCCGCTGGTCTCCGGCAGCAGTCGCAGGCAGAACAGCGCCACCACTCCCCACACCGCCAGGTACCAGCCGACCGGCTCCGCCGTCCCGTACGCCTCGGTCAGCCTGGTCGCGATCAGCGGGGTCGTCGCCCCGCCCACCACCCCGCCCAGGTTGTACGTCAGCGCCGCCCCCGTGTACCGCACCCGGGTCGGGAACAGCTCCGGCAGGAAGGCCGCCAGCGGTCCCAGCAGACACCCCAGCACCACCATCGCACCCGCCAGCGCCACGAACATCAGCCCCCGCCGCTCCGTCTCCAGCAGCGGGAACAGCACCAGCCCCCACGCCACCGCCAGCCCCGTCGCCCCCTGCAGCGTCCGCCGCCGCCCCCACCCGTCACTGCGCCGCGCGCTCAGCCACACCGTCACCGCCTTCCCCGCCGCACCGGCCAGCAGCATCGACAGCACGACGGTGCTCGGCACCCCGAGCCCCGTCGTCGCGTACGCCAGCGCGTACGTGGTGGTCAGGTAGAACAGCGCGTACCCCACCGTGATCGCCCCGCAGCCCGCCAGCACCGTCCGCCAGTGCCCGCGCAGCACCTCCACCACCGGCGCCCGCTCGGCCCCGGTCCGCGCCTCGCCCCGGAACAGCGGCGTCTCCTCCAGCCGCAGCCGCACGAACAGCCCCACCACCACCAGCGCCAACGACGCCAGGAACGGCACCCGCCAGCCCCAGGACCGGAACGCCCCATCGTCCAGGGTGAGTTGCAGCGCCAGGAACACCCCGTTGGCCAGCATGAACCCGGTCGTCGGCCCCAGTTGCAGATACGCCCCGTACCGCCCCCGCTGCCCCGCCGGCGCGTTCTCCGCCACCAGCAGCGCCGCGCCGCCCCACTCCCCGCCCAGCCCCACCCCCTGGCACACCCGCAGCACCACCAGCGCCACCGGCGCCCACCACCCCCACGCCTCGAACCCCGGCAGCACCCCCACCGCCGCCGTCGACAACCCCATCAGCAGCAGCGACACCACCAGCGTCGCCTTGCGCCCCAGCCGGTCCCCGAAGTGCCCGAACAGCACCGCCCCCAACGGCCGCGCCAGGAACGCCACCGCGTACACCGAGAACGCCGCCAACAGCGCCCCCACCGTACCCAGTTCGGGAAAGAACACCTCACCGAAGACGAGCGCAGCCGCCGTCCCGTAGATGAAGAAGTCGTAGAACTCGATCGCCGTACCGATCAACGCCGCCGCAGCGGCCCGCCGCATCTGCCCCGTCGCACCCATACCCCCAACCCTGACGACCCCGCCACACCCCCGACAGCGCCCACCCGAGTGACACCCGCGCCCCACCCCACCCCCCACGCCCCCCAGCGCCGCCCACCCCCCCGGGGGCGCCTCCACACCACCGCCTCGGCCACCCCGGCCACCGGGAGGGCTACTTGGCGTACGGGTTGTCGCTCGGCGGAGTCGGCGGCCCGTACGCCGGCGGAGGCGGCACCGCACCCGCCACCCCCTGCTGCGGCCTCGCGGCCCGCCGCCGCGCGACCACGACGACCACCGCAACGACCAGAGCCAGCACCGCGACCACCGCCACCACAACGGGCACGACGCTCCCCGACCCGGAAGCCTTCTCGCCGACCGGCTCTTGCTGCGGCACCGGCGTACCCACCTCACCAGGTACCGGCGCGGCGGACGCGGAGGCCGAAGCCGGCGAGGAGGCAGTCGCCGAGGGTACGGCCGAGGCCGTCGGCGCGGGCTGCCCGACCGGCTGCTCCTGGATCGGATACACATCCGCCGGCCCCGGATCCCCCGGCTCCGTCAGCGCCACCCTCGGCCGGACGATGCCGTACCCGATGGCATCGTTCCGCTGGGCCCCGTCATCCGCCTTGCCCGCGGTGTTCAGCAGAACCCGTGCCACCTGATTGGCGGTCCAATCGGGGTGCACCGCCCAGACCAAAGCCGCCGAGGCCGAGACCAGCGCGGTCGCATCCGACGTACCGTGCCCCTTGCAGTAGCCGGACGCCCCCGTGCAGGCGTTGTAGATCTCGATTCCCGGAGCGGCTAGATCGACCTGTGGACCCTGCTCCGACTCCGCCGTGACCGTACCGTTCCGGTCCACGGCCCCGACTCCGATGACACCGGGCGACGCCGCCGGATACTCGACCGGGTTGCCGCTCTGTGCCGAGTTCCCGACACCTGCCACGACCAGCGCACCCTTGGCGGCCGCATGATCGACAGCCGCCTTCAGTTCGGCCACGTCCTCCGCCGTCACCGAAGCGGCCGACCTCGCCTGGGAGATGCTGATGACCTTCGCCCCCTGGTCGGCGGCGTAGACGATGCCCTGGCCGATCTGCTTCAGGAACTCCGAGCCGGTGACGCCCGTGGCATTGTCGTTGTTCCGGATCTTGATCGGCAGCACCTTGGCCCCGGGGGCCAGCCCGTAGGCGCCTCCTCCCCCCATCCCCTTACCGGAACCGACGATCAGCGCCGCCATCTCGGTCCCATGGCTCTCGGTGAACGACCCGACGCCACCGGGGAGCCCGCTGAAGTCCTTTCCCGGCAGCAACTGCCCTGCGAGATCGGCGTGATCGAACTTGAAGCCGCTGTCGATCACCGCAACCGTGACGCCCTGCCCCTTGCTGATCTTCCAGACCTCCGATGCCTTCATCGCATCGAGGTGCCACTGGTTCTCGCGGATCGACTCCGCTGCGGCCGGTGTCGCCGCGAGTCCGGCGACCACCCCCGCCGCCAGCAACATCGCGGCGAACTCCCGCCCGCGCACACGTACGTTCGTCCGCCGCATCACTGCTCCCTCGTCACTTTCCCCGTCGGGCACGGGCAGCGCCCGGCGCAGGACTGCCCGGCCACCGGGTGTGGGCCCAGTGGCCGGGCAGTCGTTCCGCACTACTCAATCACGCCCGGATTGCTCCTCGGAGTACCGCTGGTCCAGGTCTCCTCGTCCTCGTGCAGGTAGTCGGCCCGCCGGCGGCGCTCACGCTCGCGCCGCTCCCCCGCGCCGCCCGTCATGCCCGGGCCCATCATGCCGTTCTGGCCCGGCCGGGCCGCGCCCTCCGCTGCCGCCGCCCCGGACGCGGCCGCCCGGTTGCGCAGGCCGCTGCCGCCCGGGGTGAACTCCCCGCCGGCCATCGGACCCTGCGCCCCGCCGACCACACCGCCGACGGTCGAGCTGTAGCCCCGACCGCGCGAGCCACCGACCGCGCCACCACCGTGGCCGCCGCTACCGCCCGGGTGCATGCCGCCGCCCGGGCCGCCGAAGCCGCCACCGCCACCGGGCCCGCCGGCCCGGCCCTGGGCGGCCTCGCGCGCACCGAAGACGTTCCCGCCGTTGGTCGGGCTCGCACCGCCGCTCTTCGCCGACGGGTTCCCGCCCCCGAAGGGATTGCTGCGGGCCAGGGGAACGGGCCCCCCGCCACCGCCCTTCAGCGGCACGGTCCCACCGGTGAACGGCCCGGTGCCGCCCAACGGGATCGGCCCGCCACCGGGGAACGGGCCGGGCCCCCCACCCGGAGCGCCCGGGTGCCCGGGGCCACCACCCTGGGGGTACGGCGACACGGGCCCACCGCCGTTCGGCGCCACCGGCCCGGTCTGCCCGGGCAGCGTCGGCACCGACGGCAGGCTGTCCAGCCCGGTGCTGGGACGGTCCCCGGGGAACGTGACCGGCGGAGTCACCGATGAAGGCGTGTTCGGATCACCCGGCAGCGGCACCGAACCACCGTGCGGCGGGAACGGCGTGCCGTGGCCCGGAGCCTGCGGCCCGTCCGGCACCGGCACCGACACCGGCGGACGCGGCGTCACGGAACCCCCACCGCCGCCGTAACCGCCACCGACACTCGGGCTGTAACCCCCGCCGCTGCGTCCGGTACCCACGCTCGGGGTCCGTCCCGAGCCGCCGGATCCGGTCTGGCCGCCACCGCCACCGCCAACCCAGACGTCCTCGCTGCTGCCGACGCCGTCCTTGCCCCCGCCCGCCCCGGGCAGCTCGGGCAGCTTGAGCCCGTTCAGCTTGGCGGTCGCCGCCTCGTACGCCTGCCCCAGCTTCTCCATCTGGTGGATGGCTTCCTGGTGCGCGGTGTCCACCCGCTTCTGCGCCGCCGCGGCCTCCGCGTAGGAGACCCAGGTCGGGTCCTCCTTCTTCATGATCGCGTCGGTCGTCGCAGTCGGGTTGCCGAAACCGGCGATGCTCAGCGGCGACGGCTTCAGGCACGGCTGCGCGGCATGCCGCTTCACCATGTCGACGTCCTTGGCCGGCACCTCCGGCACACCGGTCTTGGCGCCGCCCAGGGCCTCGCCGGCCTGGACCATCGCGTCGCCGGCCCCCTTGGAGTACTCGCTGATCATGGCCGCCGACTTGTTCAGATTGCCGGCCCACGTCTTGAAGTTCTCGGCGGCCGGCCCCTCCCACTGGATCTGCCCGACGTGGGCGGCCAGTGCCCGGCTGAGGTCGTCCAGTACCCGCCCGGCGTCCTTGAGCTGGTTGCCTCGGCCGGTCACCTTGGCCGGATCGCTACCGGCGACCATCACCTTGAGCTGAGGGTGGGCGATCCCCTCGAAGTTCGTTCCACCTGCCATCAGTTGCTCCCCGTTCCAACGAAGCGAACACGCACGACGATCATCAGAATTTGCCCGTCACCGCCGACGACCCACCGGGTCCGCCGTCCGCGTTCTTCGCGACCGCGTTGACCGCCGCCGTCTGGTGCTCCTCGTTGTTGCCGTAGCTGCCCGCCGTCTGCGCGACCGCCTGGCTCATCTTGTCGATCTGCTCCGCGAAGGCCTTCGAGAGCTGCGAGATCGCCGCGTGGGTCCGGTCGTACGCGGCCATCAGCTCGGTCGACTCATGGAAGCCGGTGCCGAGGTTGCCCGCGGTCAGCTTCTGCTCCTTGATCTTGTGCTGCGCCGCCTCCGAGCCCTCCAGCGAGGCCAGGAGCGCGTCGACCTTCTTCTTGAACGTGGTCAGCGTGTCGAGCTCGATCTTGACGTCCTTGGAGCCGAACGCCGCCACCAGTGCGGTGGCGCTGACGTCGACCTGGACCTGGCCGACCGCACGACCGAACCAACTGTTGTCGAGCGACCAGGGCTTCACCTCGCCGTTGGGACCCTCGGCCCAGCCCGCTCCGCCCGGTCCAGCCTCGCCTGGCACAGCAATCCACCTCTCCCCCGTACGCGGCGCGCCCCCGCAGGTCGCCGCACCGCGACACACCGTCAACTACTCGGTCCTACCGCATGGTCGAACCGGCCGGACGGATACGGGGTGTGGGCCCCGTCCCGTCCTGCCCGGCGAAACCGTCCACCCCTCGGGACGGACGGCGCCTCGTTCATCGTAGCCACCACCTCCGACGGACCGGCAGGGCCCATGGCCCGCTTGTACGCGATCGGTACGAACTTGACACGTGCGGGCCGGTGGCGGCCGTTAGACTGGCCGGGTCCGGTCGTCCCGGACACGACCTCATCTGCCGCGCAACGTCGCACAGCAGCGACCCTGGCCGCCCCTGCCCCGCCCGGTCCAGCACCGCCCCGGAGCCCGACGGCCCGCCGCGGATCGGACGCCCACGTGAGCCGCAAGCCCGCCACGGACACTCCCGCCGCAGACGCCCCCTGGTGGGCCCGCGCCGCACGCCCGACCCGGCCGGCGCCGCCGGTCGCGCCGATGGCGCGGGCCGCGCTCGGCATGGCGGTGGCGCTGGCCTCCGGAGTGCTGGCGCACCGGGTGGACCTGGGGGTGTTCGCCGGGCTCGGCGCGATGCACGCCACCATGAACGACCGGGTCGAACCGGTGCGGCTGCGGGCCCGGCGGATCGCCACCGCGGTGTCCGCCTCGGCGCTGGGGATGCTGGTGGGTACCGCCCTCCAGCACGTCCGGGCCGACGCGCTCGCCCTGGGTGCGGCGCTCACCGTGACGGCCTTCGTCTCCGGGGCGTTGAGCGCGACGGGGCCGCGCGGCTCGGCGGCGGGCCTGCTGCTGCTCGTCTCGGCCGCGCTCGGCAGCGGCATGCCGCTGCCGCACCCGTGGTGGGCGGCGGCGCCGATGATGCCGGCGGGCGCCGCGCTGGTACTGCTCCTCGGCCTTCCGTTCCACCGCCTTCCGTTCCACCGCCTTCCGTTCCACCGCCTTCCGTTCCACCGCCTTCCGTTCCTCCGTCTGCCGTTCCTCCGCCCACCCCGCCGCGGCCCGTCCCGCCCCCTGCCGCTGCGCGGCCGCCGGGCGCCCGCGGCCGACCCCGTCACCCGGGCGCTCGCCGCCGCGTACGACGCGCTCGGCCGGATGCTCGCCGATCTGGGGACGCCGCGGGGCGCGGCCTCCCGCCAGGTGCTGACCGCCCGTCTGAACCAGCTCCAGGACGTGCTCCCGCCGCCCCGTCACCCCCACCGCGGTCATGCGATGTACCGGGCCGCGCTGGCCGCGACCGAGGCCGCCACCGGCCTGCTCTGGGCCTGGCGGCCGGTGCCGCCCGAGGTCGCCGCCGTCCCCGGCCGGCTGGCCCGGGCGGTGGAGCGCGGCGGCGGCGAGGTCGCGGTGCCCGACTGGACGCCGGACACGCCGTCCCGGCGGGCCCTGGACGCGGCGCTGCGCGCGGCCGCCGGGACGGTGGCGGGCCGGGAGGCGGCGCTCGGCACCGCGCCGGTCCCGCCGCCGGACCCGTGGCGGCTACGGGTGCGGCTGGTGTCGCCCGGCGCGGCCCGGTACGGCGCACGGCTCGCGCTCTGCATCGCGGTCGGCGCGGCGGTGACGGCCGCGCTGCCGCTGAGCAAGAGCTACTGGGTGCCGATGACGATCGCCTTCGTGCTGAAGCCGGACCTCGGTTCGGTGTTCCTGCGCGCGGTGAGCCGGTCGGTGGGGACGGTGCTGGGGGTGGCGGTGACGGCGGCGGTGCTGGCCCCGGCGGCCGGGCCGTGGGCGCTGGTGGCGATCGCCGCGCTCTGCGTGGCGCTGCTGCCGTACGCGACGGCGGCGCACTACGGGCTGAACACCGTGGTCATGACGCCGATGGCACTGGTCCTGCTGCAACTCGGCGGGCAGGACGGGGTGGCCGAGTTCTGGCCGCGGGTGCTGGACACCGCGCTGGCCAGCGCGATCGTGCTGCTGTTCGGCTACCTGCTCTGGCCCGAGCGGCCGCGGCACCGGATCGAGCCGCGCCTGGTGACCGCGACGACGGCGCTCAAGGCCTACCTGGGCTCGGTCGCACGGCAGGACGCCCCGCCCCCGGGCACCCCGTCCCGGGACGCCGCATCCTCTGCCGCTCCATCCGGCGGCCCCCGCCCCGGACCGGAGCCGCACGCCGAGGTGTGGCTGCGCCGCACCGCCTACCGCGCGCTGGCCGACGCCCGCGCGGAGGTGGAGCGGGGGCTGGCCGAGCCGCCCCCGGCGGGCCGGGCGGCCGCCGAGTGGCTGCCGGCGACCGCCGCCCTGGAACGGCTGAGCGGTGCGGTGGCGGCGTTCGCGGCGCAGCGCCGCTACGGCGGGCGGGTGCCGGATCCGCTGGAGGTGGAGCGGGTCGGCCGGGCCCTGGACGAGCTGACGGCCGCGGCCCGCGCGCACCGTCCGCCGACCCGGGCGGCGGCGCGGCCGACCCGCCCGCACGACCCGACGCGCAGCGCGCTGGGCCGTGCGGCGGACGAGCTGGACACGCTCCTCGCCGGCACCCGGGGCGGGAGCCGCTGAGCGCGGACCTGAGAAGCCCCGGCCCCGCTCCGGCTCAGACCTGCTCGGCGAGCTCCAGCCAGCTCATCTCCAGCTCCTCCTTCTCCTCCCGCACCGCCCGCAGCCGGCCGTCCAGCTCGGCGACCTTGGAGAAGTCGGCGGCGTGCTCGGCGAGCTGGCCGTGCAGCTTGGACTCCTTCTCGTCCAGCTTGGCGATCTGCCGCTCCAGCTTCTGCATCTCCTTCTTGGCCGCCCGCAGGTCCCCGCCCGAGAGCGCGGCCTCCCCGCCGGCCGCCGGCGCCGCACCGGAGACGGCGGCGGCGGCCGAAGCCGCGGCGGCCGCGGCGGCGGCCATCGCGGTCCGCCGCTCCAGGTACTCGTCGACACCGTTCGGCAGCATCCGCATCCGCCGGTCGCCGAGCAGCGCGTACGTCACGTCGGTGGTCCGCTCGATGAAGAAGCGGTCGTGGCTGATGACGACCATCGAGCCCGGCCAGCCGTCGAGCACGTCCTCCAGCTGGTTGAGCGTCTCGATGTCGAGGTCGTTGGTGGGCTCGTCGAGGAACAGCACATTGGGCTCGTCCATCAGCAGCCGGAGCAGCTGGAGCCGGCGCCGCTCGCCGCCGGACAGGTCGCCGACCGGCGTCCACTGCTTGTCCTTGCCGAAGCCGAACTGCTCGCAGAGCTGGCCGGCACTCATCTCCCGGCCCTTGCCGAGGTCGACCCGGGAGCGGACCTGCTCGACGGCCTGGAGCACCCGGGTGGCCGGGTCCAGCTCGGCGACCTCCTGGGAGAGGTACGCCAGCCGCACCGTCTTGCCGACCTTGATGACCCCGGACGTGGGCTGGACGTCGCCCTCCGAGGCGTACGCGTCGCGCAGCGCGCGCAGCAGCGAGGTCTTGCCCGCGCCGTTGACGCCGAGCAGGCCGATCCGGTCGCCGGGGCCGAGCTGCCAGGTGACGTTCTCCAGCAGGAGCTTCGGGCCGGCCTTCACCGTGACGCCTTCGAGCTCGAAGACGGTCCGGCCCAGGCGCGCGTTGGCGAACTTCATCAGCTCGCTCTTGTCGCGCGGCTCGGGGACGTCGGCGATGAGCGCGTTGGCGGCCTCGATCCGGTAGCGCGGCTTGGAGGTGCGGGCCGGGGCGCCGCGGCGCAGCCAGGCGAGCTCCTTGCGGGCGAGGTTCTGGCGCTTCTGCTCCTCGGTGGCCTCGATCCGGGAGCGCTCGGCACGCGCGAAGACGTAGTCGGAGTAGCCGCCCTCGTACTCGTGCACCGAGCCGTGCTGGACGTCCCACATCCGGGTGCAGACCTGGTCGAGGAACCAGCGGTCGTGGGTGACGCAGACGAGCGCGGAGCGGCGGTTCTGGAGGTGCCGGGCGAGCCAGGCGATGCCCTCGACGTCGAGGTGGTTGGTGGGCTCGTCGAGGACGATGAGGTCCGGCGAGCCGAGCAGCAGCTTGGCGAGCGCGATCCGGCGGCGCTCGCCGCCGGAGAGCGGGCCGATCACGGTGTCCAGGCCGTCGGGGAAGCCGGGCAGGTCGAGGCCGCCGAAGAGGCCCTCGATGATGTCGCGGATACGGGCGTCGCCGAGCCACTCGTGGTCGGCCCGGTCGGCGATGACCTCGTGCCGGATGGTGGCGGCCGGGTCCAGCGAGTCGTGCTGGGTGAGGACGGCCATCTCCACCCCGCCGGCGTGGGTGATCCGCCCGCCGTCCGGCTCCTCCAGCTTGGCGAGCATCCGGATCAGGGTGGTCTTGCCGTCGCCGTTGCGTCCGACGACACCGATCCGGTCGCCCTCGCTGACGCCGAGGCTGACCCCGTCCAGAAGGGCCCGGGTGCCGTAGACCTTCGTGACGGACTCGATGGTGGCGAGGTTGACGGCCACGTGTGCTGCGCTCCAGGGTTCGACGGTCCGGGCTCGGGCGGAGCCCGGAGCCTCCCAGCCTAGTGGGCCCGCCCCGGGTACCCGCGCGCTCGGCCGTTCGCCCTCCCGGCCGCTACGGCCCGGCCGCCACGCCCCGGTCGCTCTACGCCCCGGTCACCACGGCAGCCCCGGGCACCACGGCCGCCCCGGGCACCGGCCCGTGGGTGGCGTGCGCGGCCCGGCAGCTGCCGGAGGCGCGCAGCGCGGCGGCGACGGCCTCGGCGGCGTCGGCGTCCTTGGCCAGGAAGGCGCAGGTCGGGCCGGAGCCGGAGACCAGCGCCCCGAGCGCGCCGGCCGCGGTGCCGGCCCGGAGGGTGTCGGCGAGCGCGGGGCGCAGCGACAGGGCGGCCGGCTGGAGGTCGTTGCTCAGCGCCGCGGCCAGCAGGGCGGCGTCGCCGTCGGCGAGGGCGGCCAGCAGGGCGGGGTCGGCGTCGGGGGTGGGCACCTCGGTGTCGCCGGAGCCGGTGCCGGCCTCCTCGCGCAGGCGGTCGCACTCGCGGAAGACGGCGGGGGTGGACAGGCCGCCGTCGGCGACCGCGAAGACCCAGTGGTAGCTGCCGGTGACGGGCAGCGGTGTCAGGATCTCGCCCCGGCCGCGGCCCAGCGCGACACCGCCGACCAGGGCGAACGGCACGTCCGAGCCGAGTTCGGCGGCCAGCTCCAGCAGCACCCCGGCCGGCGTGCCGAGCCCCCACAGGGCGTCGCAGGCGACCAGCGCCGCCGCACCGTCGGCGCTGCCGCCGGCCATGCCGCCGGCCACCGGGATCGCCTTGGCGATGTGCAGGTGGACGTCGGGCTCGGCGAGGCCGTGGCGGGCGGCGAGCAGCCGGGCGGCGCGGGCGGCGAGGTTGCTGTCGTCCAGCGGGACGGCATCCGCGTCCGGTCCGGTGCAGCCGAGGGTGACGCCCGTACCGGGCTCGCCCGCCGTCGCGGTCACCTCGTCGCCGAGGGCGACCGCGAAGAAGACGTTGGCCAGGTCGTGGAAGCCGTCGGCACGCAGTCCGCCGACCCCGAGCTGGACGTTGACCTTGGCGGGCACGCGTACCGTGACGCTCACTGGAAGACCCTTACTCCGGCTTGTTCTCGGCGATGGCGGCGAACTGCTCGACGGTGAGCATCTCACCGCGCAGCTTGTGGTCGATCCCGGCGGCGGCGAGTGCCTGCTCGGCCCCGGCGGCGGAGCCGGCCCAGCCGGCCAGCGCGGCCCGCAGGGTCTTGCGGCGCTGGGCGAACGCGGCGTCGACGACCGCGAACACCTCCCGGCGGCTCGCGGTGGTCCTCGGCGGCTCGCGGCGGACCAGCGAGACCAGCCCGGAGTCGACGTTGGGGGCGGGCCAGAAGACGTTGCGGCCGATGGCCCCGGCCCGCTTCACCTCGGCGTACCAGTTGGCCTTCACCGACGGGACGCCGTACACCTTGTTGCCGGGCTTGGCGGCGAGCCGGTCGGCGACCTCGCTCTGCACCATGACCAGGGTGCGCTCGATGCTGGGGAAGGTGGCGAGCATGTGCAGCAGCACCGGCACGGCCACGTTGTACGGCAGGTTGGCGACCAGCGCGGTCGGCGCCGGCCCGGGCAGCTCGGTGACCAGCATGGCGTCGCTGAACACCAGGTCGAACGCCTCGGCCTTCCCGGGCATCCGGGCGGCGACGGTGTCCGGCAGGTGCCGCGCCAGCACCGGGTCGATCTCCACGGCGGTGACGTGCCGGGCGGCCTCCAGCAGCGCGAGCGTCAGCGACCCGAGCCCGGGCCCGACCTCGACCACCGCGTCCTCGCCGGTCACCTCCGCGGCCCGGACGATCCGCCGCACGGTGTTGCCGTCGATGACGAAGTTCTGCCCGCGCTGCTTGGTCGGCTTCACGCCGAACGCTTCCGCCAGCGCCCGGATGTCCGCGGCGCCCAGCAGATGACTGTCAGAGGTGGGATCGGTGGTGCTCACCCGCCAAGGATACGGGCGCGCCGCCCCCTCACAGCTCGACGACCGCCGCGAGGTCGATCTCCACGGGGTACGGAACCGAGGTCCGCAGCACGCCCTCGTGCTGGGCGACGGGGAGGTAGACGCCCTTCTCCTCGTCCCGGTGGAACTCGTGGACGATCGGCAGGTCGTCGATGCCGCGCTCGACCCGCCAGTAGTAGGGGATCTACATGCACCGCTCCGGCAGAACCGCGCAGTGCTCGACACGCGCGGCGAACAGCCCTCGCTCCAGCCCTGAACGCACCTGTCGTGCCAGAGGTTCGTCTGTCCCCGGACCACGATGACTCCGTCCACCAGATCCCATTCGAACGGCAGGTCGAAATCCCGAGCCTGCTCGTACGTCCAGCCCTGGGACGGCGGATGGAACCAGTCGATGTGATCGTCAACGGGTTCGTCGATCGGCATGGCGGTCATGGCCACCTCCCTCACTGCACTCATGCTAGCCAGCCCAGGAAGCCGCCAGGAGTGCCGAGCCGTTTCTCCTGAACGAGACATTCGTTCGAACGGATCAGTACCCGAACGCCCGCGCCGTGTTGTCCGCGATCGCCGTGGCCAGCTCCTCCTCGGACAGGCCCAGGGTGTCGGCCATCGAGCGGACCGTGACCGGGATCAGGTACGGGGCGTTGGGGCGGCCGCGGTAGGGGTGCGGGGTGAGGAAGGGGGCGTCGGTCTCGACCAGGATCCGGTCGAGCGGGGTGGCGGTGAGGGCGTCGCGCAGCGGCTGGTTGGCCTTGAAGGTGACCGGGCCCGCGAAGGAGAGGTACCAGCCGTGCTCGGCGCAGACCTTGGCCATCTCGGCGTCGCCGGAGTAGCAGTGGAAGACGGTCCGCTCGGGGGCGCCCTCCTCCAGCAGGACGGCGATGACGTCCTCGTGGGCGTCCCGGTCGTGGATCACCAGGGCCTTGCCGTGCCGCTTGGCCATCGCGATGTGGCGGCGGAACGACTCCTTCTGGATCTCCACGCCCTCCGGCCCGGTGCGGAAGTAGTCGAGGCCGGTCTCGCCGACCGCGCGGACCTGCGGCAGCGCCGCGAGCGCGTCGATCTCGGCCAGCGCCGCGTCGAGCGCGGCCCGCCCGCCCGGCTCCCGGCGCTGTCCGGACCAGCCGTCCGGGTCGCCCAGGAAGATCCGCGGCGCCTCGTTGGGGTGCAGGGCGACGGCGGCGTGCACCTGCTCGAACCGGGCCGCCAGTTCGGCGGCCCAGCGCGAGCCCGGCACGTCGCAGCCGACCTGGACGACGGTGGTCACCCCGACCGAGGCAGCCTTGGCCAGGCCCTCCTCGGGGGTGCCGGACTGCATGTCCAGATGGGTGTGCGAGTCGGCGACCGCCACCGCCAGCGGGGCGGGCAGCGGCGGCGGGGTGGACCGTTCGTCGTCCTTCTTCGGCATCAGTCGTTCCTCTCCGGTCTGAGTCGTTTTCGCTCGGGCCTCAGGAGGCCGGCTTCTCCTCGAGACGGGGGAACAGGATGTCGCCCTTGGTGACGGTGGCACCGGCGGGCAGCCGGCCCCACTGCGCGGCCTCGGCGACGGTCTGCGCGGCGAGCGGGCCCAGGCCCTCGGCGGCGCCGAGCGAGGCCCAGAGCTTCTCGGCGGTCGTCGGCATCACCGGGTTGAGCAGCACGGCGGTGGCCCGCAGCGACTCGGCGGCGGTGTAGAGGATGGTGGCCAGCCGGGCCCGGCCCTCGGCCGAGTCGTCCTTGGCGACCTTCCACGGCTCCTGCTCGCTGAGGTAGCCGTTGACCTGCTTGACGAAGTCGAAGACCGCCGCGAGCCCGCCCGCGAAGTCCAGCTCCTCGCCGATCTTCCGGTCGGCGGCCGCGACCGCCGCCACGAGGCCCTCCGCGACGGCCCGCTCGGCCTCGCCCGGCGCCGCCTCGGCCGGCAGCGCGCCGTCGAAGTACTTGCCGACCATGGCCGCCACCCGGGAGGCGAGGTTGCCGAAGTCGTTGGCCAGCTCGGAGGTGTACCGGGCGGTGAAGTCCTCCCAGGAGAACGAGCCGTCGGTACCGAACGGGATCGCCCGCAGGAAGTAGTAGCGGTAGGCGTCCACGCCGAAGTGCGAGGTCAGGTCGGTGGGGGCGATGCCGGTCAGGTTGGACTTGGACATCTTCTCGCCGCCGACCATCAGCCAGCCGTTGGCGACGACCCGCTTCGGCAGCGGCAGGCCGGCCGCCATCAGCATCGCGGGCCAGATCACCGCGTGGAAGCGCAGGATGTCCTTGCCGACGAGGTGCACCGACGCCGGCCACAGCTCGGCGAACCGCTCCGGGTCGGCGCCGTAGCCGGCCGCGGTGATGTAGTTCTGCAGCGCGTCGACCCACACGTACAGGACGTGCTTCTCGTCCCAGGGCAGCGGGACGCCCCAGTTGAAGGTGGATCGGGAGATGGAGAGGTCCTGCAGGCCCTGCTCGACGAAGCGCAGCACCTCGTTGCGGGCCGACTCGGGGGCGATGAAGCCGGGGTTCTCGGCGTAGAACTCCAGCAGCTTCGGGCCGTACGCGGAGAGGCGGAAGAAGTAGTTCTCCTCCTCCAGCCACTCGACCGGCTTCTTGTGGATCGGGCAGAGCTTCTCGCCCTCGGTGGCGCCGTCGAGCAGTTCGGCGGGGAGCTTGTACTCCTCGCAGCCGACGCAGTACGGGCCGGAGTAGCCGCCCTTGTAGATCTCGCCCTTGTCGTACAGGTCCTGGACGAACTCCTGCACCCGGGCGGTGTGCCGCTCCTGGGTGGTGCGGACGAAGTCGTCGTTGGCGATCTCCAGGTGCTGCCAGAGCGGCTTCCAGGCCTCCTCGACCAGCTTGTCGCACCACTCCTGCGGGGTGACGCCGTTGGCCTCGGCGGTGCGCAGGATCTTCTGACCGTGCTCGTCCGTGCCGGTCAGGTACCACACCTTCTCGCCGCGCTGGCGGTGCCAGCGGGTCAGCACGTCGCCCGCCACGGTGGTGTACGCGTGGCCGAGGTGGGGACGATCGTTGACGTAGTAGATCGGGGTGGTGACGTAGTACGCGGGGGTGGTGACCCCGGTGGTGCTGTGCTCTGCAGTGGCCGCCATGGTCCGCAAGCTTAGTCGGGCCCGCGCGCGCCCTCCGACGGCGAGGGCCGGCGGCCCGGGGGTCACCCGGAGCGCCGGCCCGCTGTCGCCCCGGGGCCCTCAGCCCCGCAGCCGCGCCCAGAACCGCGCCCAGCGCCCGCCCGCCGGGGCGGTCCCGACCGGCCGGGCCACCGCCGGCGCCCCGGCCGGTTCGGCGTGCGCCGCGAACCCGGGGGCGTGCTGCCGCGACTGGTCGGCGGTGCCCACCCGGCCCTCGCGCATGATCCGCACGGTGTGGCCGCCGCAGCCCGGGCAGGTCGGCTTGAGCAGCGGCGACGGCACCCGGACTCCGTTGGCGTGGTACTCGAAGACGACGTGCCCGTCCCGGGCGACGTGGTGCTCGATGTCGTACGCCTGCTCCCAGCCGTACCCGCAGCTCAGGCACGCGAAGGAGTAGGCCTCCCGGACGGTCTCGACGGGAGTGTGCGTCCGGCCGCTCGGGCCGGTGCCGCTCGGGCCGGGGTCGCTCAGGGCGTTGCCACTGCGGGGGCTACCGATCGTCTCGCTCATAGCCGTCTCCCAGCGCCCGCCGGGCGCTCGCCCGGCTGGGTCTTTCCATCCCAGGAAATGCCCGGAAAGCCCCTGGGGATGCCCGTCTTGTGAAGACTTGGAGGCAGGTTGGGAATCCCTATACGAAAGGGTGGGTCCTGTCCGGGAACCTCGACCGAAGCTTCAGCTCGACGGGCGTTTACCCGGGGGCCTTCCCTCCACGGTACGCGCCCGTGCGCCGTGCGGCACATCGCCGACGAACAGTGCGTACCCGCAGCTCAGCGGCTTGTCACGACCACTTCAGGAGGCTTCCCCGGCCGCGCCGCCGAGGGTGCGCGCGGCCGCGTTCTTGGCCGCCACGACCGCGTCGAACACCTCCCTCTTGGGCATCGACAGTTCGGACGCGACCGCCGCGATCGCCTCCTTGCGGCGCTCGCCGGCCTCCTCCCGGACGGCCACCAGCCGGGCCAGCTCGGCCGGGGTCAGCTCCTGCGGCGCGGCCGGCGGGGCGCCCGCCACGACCACGGTGATCTCGCCCTTGACGCCCTCCGCCGCCCAGGCCGCCAGTTCGCCGATCGGCCCGCGCCGGACCTCCTCGTAGGTCTTGGTCAGCTCGCGGCAGACCGCGGCCGGCCGCTCGGCGCCGAACGCCTCCGCCATCGCGGCGAGCGCCTCGGCGATCCGGTGCGGGGCCTCGAAGAAGACCATGGTGCGCGGCTCGGCCGCGATCGAGGCCAGCTGCCGGGCCCGGTCGCCGCTCTTGCGCGGCAGGAAGCCCTCGAAGGTGAACCGGTCGACCGGCAGCCCGGACAGCGCCAGCGCGGTGAGCACCGCGGACGGCCCGGGCACCGCGGTCACCTTGACGTCGGCGGCGACCGCGGCGGCCACCAGCCGGTAGCCGGGGTCGGAGACGGACGGCATCCCGGCGTCGGTCACCAGCAGCACCCGGGCGCCGCCGAGCAGCGCCTCGACGAGTTCGGGGGTGCGCCCGACCTCGTTGCCCTCGAAGTAGGAGACCACCCGCCCGGCCGGGGTCACCCCGAGCGCCTGGGTGAGCCGGCGCAGCCGGCGGGTGTCCTCGGCCGCGATGACGTCCGCCGAGGCCAGCTCGGTGAGCAGCCGGGGCGGGGCGTCCGCGACGTCGCCGATGGGGGTTCCTGCCAGTACGAGTACTCCTGTCACGGACCCCATCCTTCCAGCAACCGGCGGCCGGGCGCTTTTGGTGACGATTCGGGCAGCTTCGGAGGGAGCCTCCGCAGGCTCACGATGCGCCCCTACGATGTGGCGGATGAACGGCGACACGGCGGCGCAAACGCCCACTGGTACAGACCACACCGCGCGGGGTGACGTCGGCGTGCCGGTCCTGACGGACCAGTCGTCACCCACCCTGCCCGGGCCCCGCGACCCGGACGGCGGCGCCGAGCCCGTCGACCCCGACGGCGACGGCGACGACGGCGGCTCGATACCCCCGCCGCCGCGCCCCGCCTGGCTGCGCGGCCTGGCCCGCTTCGGCTACGCGCCGCCGCCGGCCGCCCCCCTGGCCGAGCGCCTGGTCCCGCCGATGCCGGACGGCCCGGGCGTCACCCCGAAGCGGGTGCCGCCCTCGCCGCTGCTGCTCCGGCTGGGCCTGTCCCTTCCGGCGCCGCTGTGGTCCTGGCTCATCCGCTGGTCCGGCTGGCTCGGCCCGCTCGCGGTGGCGCTGTTCGCCGGCGCGCTGCGGTTCAGCGACCTCGGCTCGCCGAACGCGATCATCTTCGACGAGACGTACTACGCCAAGGACGCCTACGCGCTCTGGCACGGCGGCTACGAGATCAGCTGGCCGGAGGGCGCCAACGACCGGATCATGGCGGGCGACCCGGTCCCGTACCAGTCGAACCCCTCCTACGTGGTGCACCCGCCGGTCGGCAAGTGGATCATCGGCGCCGGCATCCAGCTGTTCGGGATGAACCCCTTCGGCTGGCGGTTCGCGGTGGCGCTGCTCGGCACCCTCTCGGTGCTGATGGTGGCCCGGATCGCCCGCCGGCTGTTCCGCTCGACCCTGCTGGGCTGCGTGGCGGGCCTGCTGCTCTCGGTGGACGGCCTGCACTTCGTGATGAGCCGGTCCGCGCTGCTGGACCTGGTGGTGATGTTCTGGATCCTCGCCGCCTTCGGCTGCCTGCTGCTGGACCGCGACCACACCCGGGCCCGGATCGCCGCCCGCCTCGCGGCGCACGGCGGCGGGCCGGACCCGGCGCTCGCCCACCGGATGAACCTGGGCTGGCGCCCGTACCGGATCGCCGCCGGCGTCTGCGTCGGCCTGACCTGCGCCACCAAGTGGAGCGGGCTGTACGTGGCGGCCGCCTTCGGCCTGCTGACGGTGCTGTGGGACGCCGGCTCGCGCCGGCTGGCCGGCGCCGACCGCCCCTACCTGTGGACGCTGGTCCGCGACGCGGTGCCCGCCTTCGTCTCGCTCGTGGTGGTCTCGGCGGTCGTCTACCTCACCTCCTGGTGGGGCTGGTTCGCCAGCAGCACCACGCCGAACCAGGGCGGCTACGGCCGCGACTGGGCGGTCGGCCGCTCCACCGACTACCCGTGGATCCCGGAGGGCCTGCGCGCGCTCTGGCACTACCACTCGACGGTCTACGACTTCCACACCCACCTGAGCGACCCGCACACCTACCAGTCGAACCCGTGGAGCTGGCTGGTGCTCGGCCGGCCCGTCTCCTTCTTCTACGAGTCCCCGAAGCAGGGGACGGCCGGCTGCACGGTGAACGAGTGCGCCCGCGAGGTGCTGGGCATCGGCACCCCGCTGCTCTGGTGGACCGGCGTGATCGCCCTGGTCTACTGCCTGTGGCGGTGGGCGGCCCGGCGCGACTGGCGGGCCGGCGCGGTGCTCTGCGGCCTGGCCGCCGGCTACCTGCCCTGGTTCGCCTACCAGCAGCGGACGATCTTCCTCTTCTACGCGGTCTGCTTCGTGCCGTTCCTGGTGCTCGCCGTGACGATGCTGGTGGGCGCGCTGATCGGGCCGGCCGGGGCCTCCCGGGACCGGCGGATCATCGGCGCCGCGGCGGCCGGCCTGGTGGTCCTGCTGATCATGTGGAACTTCCTCTTCTTCCACCCCCTGTACACCGGCGAGACGATCCCGATGGAGGACTGGCGCCGGCGGATGTGGTTCAACACCTGGATCTGACGGCGAACGGGGGGCGGCGGAGCGTACCGAAGTGGTGCGCAGCACGTACCAGAACCGTCACAAGACGGGCTCCCTTCGTCGGTGCACGGAGCCCGGCTGCCTAGGCTGGGCTCCGAACGCGCATCCGGCCACCTCCGGCTGCGGCCGACCGCCTGACCCTTGGGGGAACATCACCATGCGCAATGGCGCGAAGACCGGCCTGATCACCGGCGTGGCCGTCGCCATGCTCGCCGCCGGCGGCTACGGGGCGTACAGCCTCGTCGGAGGCTCGGACGACAAGGGCGAGCCGTCCGCCAAGAAGCAGCGCACGGTGGTCGCCGAGCCCCCGACCGCCGAGCAGGCCACCGCCGGGGCCAAGGACTTCCTGGACGCCTGGGCGGCCGGCGACCTCGCCAAGGCGGCCTCGCTGACCGACGACCCGGCGACCGCGACCACCGCGCTGAGCGCGTTCCGCGACCAGGTGAAGCCGAGCGGGCTCACCCTGGCGCCGTCCGGCCCGGCCACCCCGGCGGCCTTCGCCTCGGCGACCGGCACCCCCTCCCCCGCCAAGAGCACGACCCCCGCCGCCGCGGCCACCCCGGGCGCCACCGACTCCGCCTCCGCCGCGCCGTCCGCCGCGCCGTCCGCTGGCCCGGCCGGGGTGCTGATGGGCTTCAAGGCCCGCGCCGAGTTCGAGGGCACCAACCGGGTCTGGGACTACAACGGCTTCCTCAGCGTCGTGAAGATGAGCGACAACACCCCGGCCGTGCACTGGGCCCCGTCGGTGATCCACCCGCACCTGGCGGCGGGCGAGACGATCTCCGTCCAGCCGCTGCCCCCGCTGGCGGGCAACGTGGTGGACCGCAACAACAAGGCGCTGAACAGCCCCTCGATCACCCCGCTGGTCGCCACCGTGCAGGCCAAGGTCGCCAAGCTGCTCGCGGACCAGAACAAGGACCAGAGCGACAACGGCACCGGCGTGGTGATCACCAACACCGCCGACCAGAACAGCGTGCCCGACCGGCTGTTCACCATCGTCGACCCGAAGCCCCCGAAGCCGTTCAAGCTGACCATCGACGCCACCCTCCAGGCCGCCGCCGAGAAGGCGATGACCGACCTGGGCGGCAAGAAGGGCTCGATCGTCGCCATCGAGCCGAGCACCGGCCAGGTCCTGGCCTTCGCCAACGCGCCGGTCACCGGTCTGAACCGGGCCTTCCAGGGACAGCTCGCCCCCGGTTCCACGCTGAAGATCCTCACCTCCACCGCCCTGCTGGAGGCCGGGATCAACCCGGACACCCCGGTGCCCTGCCCGACCCTGAGCAGCAACCCGAAGAAGATCCCGAACTCGTTCCCCGACGCGCACCCGAACAACACGCTCCAGCAGGACTTCATGATCTCCTGCAACACCGCCTTCATCGACCAGGGCCTGACCAGCCTCAAGCCGGGCGCGCTGACCACCACGGCCAAGGACGTCTACGGCATCGGCCTGAACTGGCAGACCGGCCTGCCCAGCTTCGACGCCGTGGTGCCGGACGCCGGCACCAACAAGGACGAGCAGGCCATGCAGTCGATCGGCCAGGGCAAGGTCCAGATGAACCCGCTGGCCATCGCCTCGATCACGGCCACCGTGCAGAGCGGCACCTTCAAGCAGCCGATCCTGGTCGCCGAGCTGCCGCAGCAGAAGGCCGCCCGCGACATGACCCCCGACGTCGCCGGCAAGCTGCGCCAGATGATGGCCGCCACCGCCACCGGCGGCACCGCCCAGGAGGTGATGGCCGGGATCTCCGACAACGCGGGCGCCAAGACCGGTTCCGCCGAGGCCACCGGCATCGCCACCACCAACAGCTGGTTCACCGCCTACCGGGGCAACCTCGCGGTCGCCGCCGAGGTCGAGGGCGGCGGCCACGGCGTGGACGCCGCCGGTCCCGCCGTCGCCTCGATCATCAAGGCCGCCGGCACCCGCTGACGCCCCCGCCGAGCCCGCCCTACCGCACCGCCGGCAGGGCGGGCTCGGCCTGCGCCAGCAGGCAGGCCGAGGGGACGGGCGGGCGGGCGCTCCACCGCCGGGCGGCCAGCCGGGGCCAGATCATCAGCACGACCGGCAGCGCCAGATAGCCGAACCGCCCCGCCGGCGCCAGCATGAAGGCGATCGCCAGCCCGCCGGCCAGCAGGTCGGCGGCGGCGATCGCGGAGACCGGCGGCCGGGCCAGCAGCCAGACCGTCACCCCGAGGCCGCCGACGGTCAGCAGCACCAGCGAGGCGATGTGCCCGCCGGGACCGAACCCGGCCAGCACCTTGCCGGGCAGCGGGCTGCCAGCCGGCGTCTGGACCGCGGTCAGCCCGAGCGGGAAGCGCACCACCTGCTCGCGCAGCTCGTCGGCCCGCGTCAGGGCGTACGGCACCATGACGGCGGACGCCGCGCCGAGCGCGGTCAGCCCGGCCCGGGCGGCCGGCCGCCGCCCGTAGAGCCGCCAGAGCAGCAGGACGGCCACCGGCAGCGCCGGCCAGACCGTCCACTTCAGGGTCCCGGCCAGGGCCAGCACCAGCCCGGCGGCGATGGTCCGGTCCCGTTCGGCCAGCGCCATGGCCAGGCAGCAGAGCCCGATCAGCGGCAGGTCCACCCCGCCGCCGACCAGCGCCAGCGCGACCAGCGGCGAGGCGGTGAGCACGGTCAGCGGCAGCAGCGGCCCGCGGTCCCGGGTGGGCCGCAGCAGCCGCCAGCTCGCCAGCAGGCAGGCCACGAAGGCCACCGCGAACCAGATCCGGGCGTCCCCGGCCAGCCGGGCGAGGGCGCTGCCCTCGCCGAGCAGGGTGTGCGGCACCCCGAACAGCGACATCGCGGGCAGGTACGGGTTGTAGTCGGTGACCACCACCGGGTGCGCCAGGTACGGGCTGCCGGTGGTGAACAGCAGGTGCGCCGAGCGCTCGACCACCATCACCTCGGACTGGTGGCGGCCCTGCAGCACCAGGACCACGAGCGGCACCAGCACGGCGCCCAGCAGGGCGGCCGCCGCCCCGGCCCGGGCGGCGAGGCGGCGCGGCAGGACCAGGCAGAGCAGCCCGGCGAGCAGGTAGGCGGGGGCCGCGAGGGTGCCCCACAGTCGCTGGTTGGGCAGGTCGGAGACGAGCGGGAAGCCGGCCGCCCACCCGGCGGCGGTCAGACAGCCGAGCAGCTGGACGCCGCGGTGCGCGGCGAGGCCGGGCCGGTTCAGCCGATCGGGCAGGTCCGGCGGGCCGCTCCCGCCACGCTGGTGGGGGAACGCCCGGCGGGTCGGGCCGCCGCGCAGGCGGCCGCGCCGGGTGGAGGGGACGGCCGCAGGGGCGGCCTGGGGAACGGCCGACGGGACGGCCGGGGCGGGCGTCGACGGGGTCGCGCCCCGGCCGGTGAAGCGGCCGCGCGGGCGGGAATGGCCGGGCGTGCGGGTGCTCACCATGGTGGAAGGTTAGGGCCGGGGGCGGTGCGCTGTCGCCATGTCGGGAACGGGAGTGTCCGTCGGTACGGACGGGGCCGACGGGGGGTTCGGTCCTCCCCCGGCCGGCCCCGTCGGCGGCGCACCGCCGGCTCAGCCGACCTTGCTCCCGGCCTCGGCCTGCCGGTCCGCCCGCTCCAGCTTGGAGTGCTTGATGCTGTAGCCGAAGTAGACCGCCACGGCGAGCGCCAGGGCGATCCCGCCCGCCTTGAAGGTGTCCGCGTGCAGGCCCTTGATCAGGTAGGCGCAGAAGCCGACGCTGACCAGCGGGACGACCGGATAGCCCGGCACCTTGAAGCCGCGCGGCAGGTCGGGCTGGGTGCGGCGCAGCACGATCACGCCGATCGCCACGACCGAGAAGGCGATCAGGGTGCCCAGGCTGGTGATGTCGGCCAGCACTCGCAGCGGCACGAAGGCGGCCAGTGCGCCGACGCCGAGCCCGACCACGATGGTGTTCCAGACCGGGGTGCCGGTGCGCGGCGAGAGCTCCGCGAAGCGCTTGGGCAGCATGCCGTCGCGGCCCATCGAGTAGAGGATGCGGGTCTGGCCGTAGATGACCACCAGGGTGATCGAGAAGATCGAGACGATCGCGCCGATCGCGAAGAGCATGGCGGGCCAGCTCTGGCCGGTGATGTCCTGGAGGATCTGGGCGAGGCCGGCCTCCTGCCCCTCGAACTTCTGCCACGGCTGGGCGCCGACGCCGGCCAGGGCCACCAGGATGTACAGCAGGGTGACCACCACCAGCGAGATGAGGATCGCCATCGGCAGGGTGCGCCGGGGGTTCTTGACCTCCTCACCGGCCGTGGAGACGGCGTCCAGCCCGATGAAGGAGAAGAAGATGGTGGAGGCGGCGACCTGCACGCCGCCGATGCCCAGCGGCATGAACGGGGTCAGGTTGCCGGAGTGGAAGCCGGTCAGGCCGACGCAGATGAAGAGCAGCAGGATCAGCAGCTTGATGGCCACCATGGCCGTGTTGACCTTGACCGACTCGCTGACGCCGCGGATCAGCAGGAAGCAGACCATGGTGACCAGCAGCAGCGCCGGCAGGTTGAACCAGTGGGTGCTGTCCGGCGCGCCGGAGATCGCCTCGGGGATCTTGAAGCCGAAGGCCAGGTCGAAGAACTTGTTGAGGTACTCGGCCCAGCTGACCGCGATCGCGGAGGCCGAGACGCCGTACTCCATCAGCAGGCAGATGCCGACGGCGAAGGCGACGCCCTCGCCGAGGGTGGCGTAGGCGTAGGAGTACGAGGACCCGGAGACCGGGATGGCCGAGGCCATCTCGGCGTAGCAGAGCGCGGTGAGGCCGGCGGTGACCGCGGCGATCACGAAGGACAGGATGACGGCCGGTCCGGCCGACGGCACGGCGCTGTTCAGCACGAAGAAGATGCCGGTGCCGATGGTGGCGCCGATGCCGATCGCGGACAGCTGCCAGAGTCCGATCGAGCGGCGCAGGTGGATGCCGGAACGTCCGCCCTCCTCGGGCGCACCGGCGGGCAGGCCCTCGCGGCCCTCGCTCTCGGCGATCAGGGTGATGACGGGCTTGCGCCTCAGAAGGCGTGCGCCGAGCGTGTTGCTGGCCAAAACGGGGGTCTTTCTGGGCGGGGAGGGTCGGAGCGGCTGGTCACTCGACGCGCCGAAGGGTGCCATCGGGGACCAACCGAACAAAGATGGGCAGTACCCCGCGAAAACACCAGTGTCGCAAACGAACAGTCGCGGCGCGCGCATTGTACGAACCGTCGCACCGGCATGCACAAACCGGACACTTCGCAGACGGCGGATCCGCCGCCGACCGGCTAAAGCCGCAGGTCGGAGCCGCCGGTAAGGGACTCATCCGGACAGCACCGCCTGCATCACCGCACGGGCGACCGGGGCCGCGAGCCCGCCGCCCGTCACCTCGGTCGCGTCGCTGTCCGCGATCACCACGGCGACCGCCACCGGCGGCACCGCGTCCGGGCCGGCCGGGCCGGCCCAGGCGATGAACCAGGCGTACGGCGTCCCGCTGTTGTCCACCCCGTGCTGGGCGGTGCCGGTCTTCCCGCCGACCACCGCGCCGGGGATCCGCGCGGCGCGCCCGGTGCCCTTCTCCACCACGTCGACCATCAGCCGCCGCACCTGCCCGGCGGTGCCGGGGCTCATCGCCCGCCGGTACACGGCGGGCCGCATCAGCTGCACCGCCGTGCCGTCGCTCGTGGTCAGACTGTCCACAAGCTGTGGACGCATCACGGTGCCGCGGTTGGCCACCCCCGCCGCGACCATCGCCATCACCAGCGGGGTGGCCGCGGTGTCGAACTGGCCGATCGAGGAGAGCGCCAGCTGCGCCTCGTCCATCCGGGTGTCGAAGACGGAGCGGGCCGCCCGCACCGGGGTGTCCAGCCGGGGGTCGTTGAAGCCGAACGCCTCCGCCGTCGCGACCATCCGCTCCAGGCCGACCCGCACCCCGAGGTACCCGAGCACGCTGTTGCAGCTGAGCGTCATCGCGGTGTCCAGCGACTGGCCGGGCTCGTCGCAGGCCGGGGTGTCGTTGACCAGCGGCGTGGTGGTGCCCGGCAGGACGTACGGGAACGGCGCGTCGGTCGGCGCCTCGATGTCGGTGACCACGCCGCTCTCCAGCGCCGCCGCCGCGGTGACCACCTTGAAGGTCGAGCCGGGCGGGTAGGTCTGGCGCAGCGCCCGGTTGAGCATCGGCTGGTCGGGGTCGGCCTGCAGCCGGTTCCAGGCCTCCCGATCGCCGGCGGAGGTGCCGGCGAAGCTCCCGGGGTCGTAGGAGGGGGTGGAGGCCAGCGCCAGGATCCGCCCGGTGGCCGGCTCGATGGCGGCGACCGCGCCCTTCTGGCCGCCGAGCCCGCGCACCGCCGCCTCCTGGGCGGCCCGGTCGATGGTGGTGCGGACGTCCCCGCCGGGGTTCCGCCGCCGGGCGACCGCGTCCCACACCGCCCGGCCCGACAGCCGGGGGTCGGTGCCGGAGAGCAGCGCGTCCTCGGTGCCCTCCAGCTGGCTGTTGCCGTAGGTCTGCGAGGAGTGGCCGGTGACCGCCGCGAACAGCGGCCCGTCGGTGTAGGTGCGCTTGAAGTCGTACCGCCCGCCGGTGGCCTCGGAGCCGGTGACGCTGTCGGCGCCCACCCGGATGCCGCCGCGCGGCTGCGCGTACCGCTCGATGACCAGCCGCTGGTTGGCGCTGTTGTGGTTGAGCTCGTCGGCCCGGAACACCTGCACCCGGGTGGCCTGGGCGCAGAGCGCCACGATCAGCAGCAGGCAGAAGGTGCCGGCCCGGCGCCCGGTGACGGAGATCCCCGGCAGCCCCTGCGGCCCGTCGCCCGGCCGCCCGCCCGCGCGCCGCCGGCTCACCGCTCCTCCCCCGGGGCCGGGCGCCGGGCGGCATCACTCATCCGCACCAGCAGCGCGACGATGATCCAGTTGGTCACCACCGAGGAGCCTCCCTGGGCGACGAACGGCAGGGTCATCCCGGTCAGCGGGATGAGGTCCAGCACCCCGCCCGCCACCACGAACACCTGGAGGCCGACGAGCGCCGCCAGTCCGATCGCCAGCAGCCGCCCGAACGGGTCGCGCAGCGCGATCCCGGTCCGGAACCCCCGCGAGACCAGCAGCGCGTACAGCAGGAGCACCGCGAACAGCCCGGTCAGCCCGAGTTCCTCGCCGATGGTGGCGAGGATGAAGTCGGACTTGGCGGCGAAGCCGATCAGCGCGGAGTGCCCGTTGCCCAGCCCGGCGCCCAGTTCGCCGCCCCAGGCGAAGGCGAACAGCGACTGGGCGATCTGGTTGGCCCCGCGCCCCTCGGCGATCGAGCCGAGCGGGTCCAGCCAGTCGTTGACCCGGCTGTGCACGTGCGGCGAGAGCCACCCCACCCCCACCGCCGCCACCGCGGCCAGGAACAGCCCGACGGCGATCCAGCCGGTCCGCGCGGTGGCCACGTACAGCATCACCACGAAGAGGCCGAAGAACAGCAGCGAGGTGCCGAGATCGGTCTCCAGCACCAGCACCCCGACGAAGGCCGCCCAGATCGCCAGGACCGGCGCGAGCACCCGCCCGGGCGGCAGCCGCCGGAGTCCGCTGCGACCGGGCCGCACCCGCCGCCCGGTGAGCGCCAGCGCGTCCCGGTGCACGGCCAGGTAGGCGGCGAAGAACACCGCCAGCAGGACCTTGGCGAACTCCCCCGGCTGGAGCGAGAGCGGTCCGACGGTGATCCAGATCCGCGAGCCGTACACCGGCGGGAAGAAGATCGGCAGCACCAGCAGGACGAGCGCCGCCAGCGCGCCGATGTGGGCGTACCGCTGGAGCCGTTTGTGGTCCCGCAGCAGGAGCAGCACCAGCACGAACAGGCCCACCCCGAGGGTGGACCAGAGCAGCTGGGCGGGCGCGGCGTTGCCCGGGGTGGCCCGGTCCAGCCGGTAGATGACGACCAGTCCGACGCCGTTCAGCAGCAGGGCGATCGGCAGCAGCAGCGGGTCGGCGTACGGCGCCTTCCAGCGGACCGCGCCGTGCGCCAGCAGTGCCGTCACCCCGAGCGCGGCCCCGTACCCGCCCGCGTCGGCGGGCACCGTGCCGTCGACGGTCAGGCCCACCGCGGCGTAGCCGAGCACGGCGATCAGCACGGCGGCCAGGACGAGCACGAGTTCGGTGGTGCGCCGGGTCGGCACGGTCCGGCGCGGCCGGCCTGCGGCTCTCGTCACGGCGGGGGGTGGCGCCACGGACCGTCCAGGAAGTCGGGGCTGCGGGGCACCGCCGGGGTGACGGCCGGGGCGGACGGGCGACGGGCCCGTCCGCCCCGGCGTGAGCGGCCGTTCCGGCGGGATCCGGGGGTCAGGCGGAGGACGGGGTCAGACGCAGGCCCGGATCAGACGACCGGGGCGGCGTGCGCCCGGGAGGCCTCGACGGTCGCCTTCAGGTCGGCCTCGGCCTCGGCGGAGAGCGAGGTCTGGATGATCTGGCCGCCGTGGCGGGCCAGCGCCGGGACGACCTTGTCCGCGGTGGCCGTGCGGACCAGCAGGAACACCGCGGCGGTGCCCGGCCGGAGGTGCTGCCCGACCTGGCGCATGAAGTCGTCGTCCACACCGATGTCGGTGGTGGCGCCGACCGCGGCCCCGGCCGCGCCGCCGACCGCCGCCCCGAGGAACGGCATGAAGAACAGCAGGCCGATCACCCCGCCCCAGACGGCCCCCGAGGCGGCCCCGGCCCCGGTGGTGCTGACCTGCTGGTGCAGCTTGATCTTCCCGTCCTCGCGGCGCTCGACGACGACCGCGTCCTCCAGCTCGATCAGCCGCTGCTTCTGCAGGCCGACCGCTTCGTCGCGCACCGCCCTGGCGGTGGCCAGATCCGGATACGCGATCGCGAAGAGGTTGCTCACGTACGGGTCCTTCCCTCGAATGGACGTGCCGACCGGGGCGGGTGCCGCTGCGACGGTGTCCTCGCCCCGCTCGTCACCCTAACGAGTAAATCCCTATCAATCGACTTTTCACCCGGTGTGTCCCGTATTGCCCGAAGCTCCGTCACCACCGCTCCGCGCGACCGGCGCACCCCCGTGCACCCGGGGCCCGACCACCCCGCCGGCGTCCGCGAGTTCACGCCGGAGCCCGCCCGATCGCGCACCGTCGCACGTTGGCCACGGCGAACTGATGGTCCCTAGGATCGGCGGGTGACTACCGGACTACGACGACCGAAGGCCAGGCTCGGCAGCCTGCTGGCCGCCCTGGCGATAACGGGCGGGGCGCTGCTCAGCGGCCTGCCCGCCCATGCCGACGAACCATCAGCCGGCGCGGCCGGCAAGGAGGCCCCCCGGGTCGACCTCGTGCTGGATGTCAGCGGCTCCATGCGCGAGGCCGACATCCAGGGCAAGACCCGCATCGCGGTGGCCCAGCAGTCCCTGAACGACGTCATCGACGCCCTCCCGGCCGAGACCGAGTTCGGCATCCGGACCCTGGGCGCCAACTACCCGGGCGCCGACAAGGCCCAGGGCTGCCTGGACACCAAGCAGCTCTTCCCGGTCGGGAAGACCAACAAGACCGAGGCCAAGACCGCCGTCGCGACCCTGCGGCCGACCGGCTTCACCCCGATCGGCCTGGCGCTGCGCGGCGCCGCCCAGGACCTCGGCAAGGGCGAGACCACCCGCCGGGTGGTGCTGATCACCGACGGCGAGGACACCTGCACCCCGCCCGACCCGTGCGACGTCGCCCGCGAACTCGCCTCCCAGGGCATCCACCTGGTGGTCGACACCCTGGGCCTGGCGCACGACGACAAGACCCGCCAGCAGCTGCTCTGCATCGCCAACGCCACCGGCGGCACCTACACCGACGTCCGCACCCAGGAGCAGCTCACCGAGAAGGTGAAGCAGCTGGTCGACCGCTCCAACGACACCTACACGGTCACCCCGGTCAAGACCGCCGGCACCGACACCTGCGAGTCCGCGCCGGTCCTCACCCCGGGCGTCTACAGCGACCGCGAGAAGTTCTCCGAGCACCGCGCCTACCGCGTCGCGGTCAAGGCCGGCCAGGAACTGCGCGCCTCCGTCAGCGTCTCCCCGGACCGCGCGGTGGCCCGCGACTACGGCGTCCTGCTGCAGGCCACCAGCACCGCCGGCCAGGAGCTGGTCCGCGGCACCGACGCCGGCAGCGGCCGCACCGACGTGGTCTCCACCGGCCTGCGCTGGTCCGCCGACGCCTCCAAGGGCTACGCCACCTCCACCGCGACCGCCTCCGCCTCGCCGAGCGGCAAGCCGGAGACCACCGTCTGCCTGGTGGTCTCCAACTCGCTGGCCCCGCAGGCCGGCGTGGCGGCCGACCCCGGCCTGCCGCTGGAGCTGACGGTCGACCTGACCGCCGCCTCCCCCGCCCCGGACGGCCCGGCGATGGGCCTGGGCCGCGGCTGGATCCTGCTGCTCGTGCTGACCCTGGCCGGCCTGGTGACCGGCGTGCTGTTCGGCTGGATCGCGCGCTGGCGCATCGCTGTCTGGCAGGAGAACTGACCATGCGTACGACCTTCCTCCGCACCGCCGCGGCCGCGCTGGCCCTGTTCCCCGCGCTCACCCTGACGGCCCCGGCCGCCACGGCCGCCTCGCCCTCGCCGAGCGCGAGCGGCAGCCCGGCCCCGGCCAACAAGGCCGGCACCTCCTTCCTGACCGCCGTCAACCTGGCCCCCGGCCAGGACGCCGCGGTCGCCGCCTCCACCGGCGACTACCTGTACTGGGCGTTCGGCGCCGCCGAGGGCCAGACCGCCAAGGTGGACCTGACCGTCACCCTCGCCCCGTCCGCCGACCGGCACGGCCCGCAGACCTGGAGCGTCGAGGTGTTCGACGGCCTGCGCCGCCGGCAGGCCTGCACCGAAGGCACCCAGAACGCGACCGCCGAGCAGGCCACCGGCACGCTGGCGCTCAGCTGCACCCTGCGCGAGATCCGCTCCTGGGCCGAGCCGTGGTCCGGCGACCCGCTGCCGGGCAGCTACTACGTCCGGCTCTCGGTCTCCGACGCCCCGCAGCCCGACCTCGGCCTGGCCGCCTCGGTGCAGCTGCGCGTGGCCGCCAAGGGCGACGCCGACAACGCCCAGCCGGAGGGCGGCGAGCTCAAGGCCCCGCTGGTCCCGCCGGCCGGCGGCGGCGCCGCGACCGCCAAGGCGGCGGCCCCGGAGGAGCCCGAGGAGCACTGGTACACCGGCTGGTTCTCCGGCTGGAACAGCCGCTGGTTCTGGACCCTGGCCGGCGGCGTCCTGGCCGCCCTGGCGGGCGTCGCGGGCTACACCCTCACCCGGCACCCGCGCGGCCGCCGTCCGGCCCGCTACGGCGCGGTCCCGCCGCAGTCCGGCGCCCCGCAGCCCGGCCCGTACGCGGGCTCCGGCCAGCCCTGACCCGCTCGGCCCCGAGGGCCGGCCCGGAGGATCCTCCGGGCCGGCCCTCGGCCGTTCCCGCACGTGATCCGCCTCACGCCCCTCGATGCGCCCCCGCACCACCCCGGCTGACCCCCCGTCGGCCGGCGCACCCCCACAACGCAGAAGTCCCGCCCGATCAACCGATCGGGCGGGACTTCCGTTGGGTGGAGCTGAGGGGATTCGAACCCCTGACCCCCTCGATGCGAACGAGGTGCGCTACCGGACTGCGCCACAGCCCCAACGAGAAGAAACTCTAGCACCTTTCGGAGGGGGTCCGTGACCACCCCCTGGTGGGGGCCCCGGGGGCGGCCCCGGACGGCGAAGAGGCCCCCGGGGAGGGGGCCTCTTCGCTTGTCCGGGGGCCGGCTACTCGTTGGCGGCGCGGGGCCGGGGCTCCGGAGCGGGGGGCTCGGCGTACTGGTCGAAGAGCGGGGTGCGCCGTGATTCGGCCGGGCGCCCGGCGGTCCAGGTGCCGGGGGCCGACAGGTCGAGACCGCGGTTGACCCGGGGGGCCACCGGGGCCGTCACATAGGTCGGCAGCGGGACGGGCACCGGCTCCCAGGAGTCCGGTCCGGCCGCGCCGCGCTCCCGCATGCCGTCGACCCACTCCTCGTGCTCGGTGGCCTCCGCCACGGCCGAGGCCGAGACGGCGGCGGCGCCCTCGGAGGCCGCCCGGGCCGCGTCGGCCTCGGTGGCGAGCCGCAGGTGCGGCCGGCCGCGGCCGGCGGGCGCCCCGGCCGCCGGTTCGGCAGGGGCGGGGGCGGGCTCGGCGGCGGCCTTCTCCCGGGCGGCCTCGGCGCGCTGCTGCTCGCGCTTGCGCAGCCGCTCGGCGGCCTGGGCGGCGCGGACCCGGTCCAGCTTCACCGCGTACCGCTGGCGCTCCAGCCGGCGCAGGTGGCCGATGTAGAGGGTGAGCAGGACGGCCGGGAGCGCGGGCACCCAGAGGAAGGCCAGTCCGGCCACCGCCGCGACCACCGCGCCCAGCGCGAAGGCCAGGAAGAGGGCGGTGACCATCCGGCGCCGGCGGGCCAGCAGCCGCGCCCGGCGCTCGGAGCCGCCGCCCGCGGGCCCCGGGCGCACCTCGGCCCGGACGGCCGGGCGGGGGGCCGCCGGCCCGTCCGCGGGACCGCCCGGCGCCGCCCCGGGGGCGCCGGAGACAGGGTCACCGGAGGCGGGGGCGCCGGAGGCAGGGTCGTCTGAGGCGGCCTCGTCCCGCTCGGGAGGGCCGTCCTTGGTCTGCTCGTCGTCACGCGGTTCGTCACCCAGGGCCCGGGACGCCCGCCGCTCCAGCGCCGAACGCCCGGCCAGCAGGCGGATGGCGGTGCTGAAGCGTTCCGTCGGGCGCGCCTCGTTGAGCTCGTCCTGCCTGCGGAGCCACATCGGCACCAGATAGGCGGCCCAGGCCCCTACGATGACGGCGTAGATAAGGCCGCTACTGCTCACGATTCACACCGTACGGGCGTGGAGGAAGGGCCGGTAGCAATTTGGTGCGGCGTGTCGTGTGATCAAGCTGATTCTCCGACTATTTTGCCGGTATTTGTGCCCGTCCGTCGCCACGCCGATGCCATATCGATATTTTATTCGAACATGTATTCAATTTCTCGGACGGCGGCCCGAGCTGAGGGAACGCCAGCGTTCCAGCATCCCCTCGGGAACCTCCTCGGCGGTGAGCGCGAACACCAGGTGGTCCCGCCAGTCGCCGTCGATGTGCAGATAGCGCGGCCGCATTCCCTCCGAGCGGAAGCCGAGCTTTTCCACCACCCGCCGGCTCGGGCCGTTCTCCGGCCGGATGCACACCTCGATCCGGTGCAGGCCCAGGGTGCGGAAACAGTGGTCCACCGAGAGCGCCACGGCGGTCGGCATGATGCCCCGCCCGGCCACCCCCTCGTCGATCCAGTACCCGACGTTGGCCGAGCACATCGAGCCCCAGGTGATCCCACCGACGGTCAACTGCCCGACCAGGCGGCCCCGGTACAGCACCACGAAGGGCAGCATCCGGCCGGCCGAGGCCTCGCCGCGCAGGTAGCGCACCATCTGCCGGTAGGTCGGGCGCGGGCCCGCCGCGAGGCCCGCCGGGCCGGGCGGCACGGTGGCCTCCCAGCGCCGCAGCCAGTCCCGGTTGCGGCGGCTGACCTCCTGCCACTCGCGCTGGTCGCGGGCCCGGATCGGGCGCAGCACGACGTCCCCCTCGTGGAGCTCTACCGGCCAGCCGGCGTTCAGTGCGCGCTCCCGGAAGCTGGTGCGTCGGGCCGGGGGTGGTCCCCGCCTTTGAGCTGGTCGACGGCGTGGGCGAGCAGCGGGGCCAGCACGGCCAGGCCGTCCCTGACACCGCCGGTCGAGCCCGGCAGGTTGACGACCAGGGTACGTCCGGCGACACCGGCCAGCCCGCGCGAGAGCGCGGCGGCCGGCACCTTCTCCCGCCCGTACGCGCGGATCGCCTCGGGGATGCCGGGGACCTCCCGCTCCAGGACCCGGGCGGTCATCTCGGGGGTGAGGTCGGTCGGCGAGACACCGGTGCCGCCCGTGGTCAGCACCACGTCGTAGCCGGCCGCCACGGCCTCGCGCAGCACCGCCTCGACCGGTTCGCCGTCCGGGACGACCCGGGGGCCGTCGACCGTGAAGCCCAGCGCGCGCAGGCCCTCGGCCAGCAGCGGGCCGCCCCGGTCGGCGTAGACCCCGGCCGAGGCGCGGTTGGAGACGGTGACCGCGAGCGCCCTCATGCGGAGGCCTCGGGGGCGGTCGCCGCCGGGGCGGTCCAGTCGCCGCTCCTGCCGCCGGTCTTGGCGAGCACCCGGACGGACTCGATGGCGGCGCCCTTGTCGACCGCCTTGACCATGTCGATCACGGTCAGCCCGGCCACCGCGACGGCGGTCAGCGCCTCCATCTCGACGCCGGTCCGGTCGGTGGTCCGCACGGTGGCGGTGATCTCCACCGCGTCGTCGGCGACGGTCAGCTCGACCTTGACGCCGGAGAGCGCGATCGGGTGGCAGAGCGGGATCAGCTCGGGGGTCCTCTTGGCGCCCATGATCCCGGCGATCCGGGCCACGGCCAGCGCGTCGCCCTTGGGCAGGCCCTCGCCGCGCAGCAGCTCGACCACCCGAGGGGCGACCCTGACCCGGCCGGCCGCGACGGCGGTCCGGGCCGTCACGGCCTTCTCGGAGACGTCGACCATCCGGGCCGCGCCCTGCTCGTCGACGTGGGTGAGGCGGTCGCCGGGGGGTGAGGTGGTCACGGGTGGCTCCAGGGGCGCGCAGGTCGAATACCGCGCTACCGTACCCCCCGGTCCGGCCCGGGCGTGGGACGGGCCGCGTCGGTGGGACGGCCCGCCCCGGGCGGGAGTTCGTCCGGGCGGGTGTTCGTCCGGGCCGCCGGTGCTCAGCCGCCGAGCAGCACCACGTCGACCTCGCTGCCGGCGGGCAGCTCGGTGACGTCCTCGGGCACGGTGATCAGGCAGTCCGCCCTGGCCAGCGCGCCGACCAGGTGCGAGCCCGCGCCGCCGACCGGCTCGACCAGGCCGTCCGGCGCGAAGTACCGGCCGCGCAGGAACTGCCGGCGCCCGGCCGGCGAGCGCAGCGCCACCGGGCAGTGCGCCCGGACCACCGGGCGGTGGACGTCCTCGGCGCCGAGCATCGCGCGGATCACCGGGCGGACGAACAGCTCGAAGGAGATGTACGCGCTGACCGGGTTGCCGGGCAGCGCCATCAGCGGCACGCCCGCCCCGGGGCCGATCCGCCCGAAACCCTGCGGCTTGCCGGGCTGCATCCGCAGCCGCCGGAAGTCGACCCCGCCGTACTCGGCGAAGACCTCCTTGACCACGTCGTACGCGCCGACGCTGACGCCACCGCTGGTGACGATGAGGTCGGCCCGGCCGAGCTGGTCCTCCAGCACGGCGCGCAGCCGGGCCGCGTCGTCGGGGACGCCGCCGACCCGGTAGGCGATCGCGCCGGCGTCCAGGGCGGCGGCGGTGAGGGTGAAGCTGTTGGAGTCGGCGATCTGTCCGGGGCCGACCGGCTCGCCGGGCTGGACCAGCTCGCTGCCGGTGGAGAGCACCACGACCCGCGGGCGCGGGCGGACGGTGGCGGTGGCCCGGCCGATCGCGGCGAGCAGGCCGAGCTGGGCGGGGCCGAGCCGGGTGCCGGCGGTCAGCACCCGGGTGCCGGCGGCGACGTCGCTGCCGCGTCGGCGGATGTGGGCGCCCTCCGCGACCGGGCGCAGCACCCGGACCTCCTCGCCCTCGACCGGGGCGGTCATCGCGTCGGCGGGGCGGCCGGTGCCGGCGCCGCCGTCGGTCCACTCGACCGGGGCGACGGCCTGGGCGCCGGGCGGGACGGGCGCGCCGGTCATGATCCGGGCGGCCTGGCCGGGGCCCACCCGGGGGAGGTCGGCGGCGCCGGCGGCGATGTCGCCGACCACCGCGAGCACCGAGGGGTAGGCGGTGCCGGCGCCGACGGTGTCGGCGGTGCGCAGCGCGTAGCCGTCCATCGAGCTGTTGTCGAAGGGCGGCAGGTCCCCCTCGGCGAGGACGTCCTCGGCCAGCCGGCAGCCCCGCGCGTCGAGCAGCTGGAGCTCGATCGCGGGCAGCGGGCCGACGGCGGCCAGGACGTCGGCGAGGTGCTCGTCCACGCTCCACAGGCCGTCCGGACGGGCGCCGCAGCGGGTGGCGGCGGCCGGGTCCGCGGAGTCGTCGCAGCAGGCTGCGGTGGTGGTACCGCTCTCCGTGGACCCGGTCATCGGCGCACTCGCTCTCTGTCGGTGTGTCAGTCCTGCAGCTCGGAGGCGACGAACTCGCGCAGCCAGCTGCGGAAGTCCGGGCCGAGGTCCTCGCGCTCGGAGGCCAGCCGGACGATGGCGCGCAGGTAGTCCGCGCGGTCGCCGGTGTCGTAGCGGCGGCCCTTGAACAGCACGCCGTGGACCTGGCCGCCGGTGTCGGCGGGGCGGTTGGTCAGCTCGCGCAGGGCGTCGGTGAGCTGGATCTCGCCGCCGCGGCCCGGCTCGGTCTCGCGCAGCACGTCGAAGACCGACGGGTCGAGCACGTAGCGGCCGATGACGGCGTAGTTCGACGGGGCCTCCGCGGTGTCCGGCTTCTCGACCAGATCGGTCACCTGGAAGACGTCCTCGCCGAAGCCGTTCGGCTTGACGGCGGCGCAGCCGTACAGGTGGATCTGGGAGGGGTCGACCTCCATCAGCGCGACGACCGAGCCGCCGAGCTCCTGCTGGACCTCGATCATGCGGGACAGCAGCGGGTCGCGCGGGTCGATCAGGTCGTCGCCGAGGAGGACGGCGAAGGGCTGGCCGGCGACGTGCTGCTCGGCGACCGAGACGGCGTGGCCGAGGCCCTTCGGGTCGCCCTGGCGGACGTAGTGCATGTTGGCGAGCTCGACGGACTCGCGGACCCGGCGCAGGCGGTCCTGGTCGCCCTTGCGGGCGAGCAGCTCCTCCAGCTCGTAGGCGCGGTCGAAGTGGTCCTCCAGCGCCCGCTTGTTGCGGCCGGTGACCATCAGTATGTCGGACAGGCCCGCGGAGGCCGCCTCCTCGACGACGTACTGGATCGCCGGCTTGTCGACGACGGGCAGCATCTCCTTCGGAGTCGCCTTGGTGGCCGGCAGGAAGCGGGTACCCAGACCGGCCGCGGGGACCACTGCCTTGGTGACCGGGGTACGGGAGTTCGTCGTCGTCATGCGTTTACCTTACTAAGGCACGTATTTCGCCTGACCGGGCGCACTTGACCGATGCTTGGGCAGCACGTCGCCGGACCCGGCCGAGATGGCAGGCATAGGGGACGTGGCGGGCGGGGCGAGGGGGTCCCCTCCGACACAGGGCGACAGACTACCCGCCTTTTCCGAACGGTCACGGTCGGCAGCGAAGCCGCCCGCCGACCGCACGGAAACGTCTGCGGGGGCGGCCTTCGGAGCGTCTTCGGGAAGGGACGGCGAGCCGGCCGGGCGCCAGCAGTCGCCGCCGGCCGCGCGGGCCGCCGCGAGGGCCCGGTCGGCGGCCCGCAGCAGCACCGCGGCGTGCGCGCCGTCCTCGGGCAGCACGGCCAGGCCGACCGCGGCGGTGAGCCCGTTGCCGTACGGGCGCCGGCCCTCCCGGTCGCCGGAGGACCAGTCCAGCAGCAGGTGGCGGCGGACCGACCAGACCAGCCGGTCGGCGACCTGGGCCGCGCCCTCGGCGCCGGTGTCCGGCAGCACCGCCAGGAACTCCTCCCCGCTGTACCGGCCGAGGGTGTCGGAGCGGCGGATCTCCATGCCGAGCCGCTGGGCGAGGTCGCGCAGCACCGTCCCGGCCCGGGCCCGGCCGTGCTCGGCGACCACCGCGTCGAACCCGCTGATCTCCAGCAGCAGGACGGCCAGCGGGCGCGGCCCGTCCTGCGGCTCGTGCCGCTCGGCCCGGCGGGCCCGGTCGATCTCCCGGTCCAGGGTGAGCTGGAGGTGCCGGTAGTTCCAGACGCCGGTGACCGGGTCGCAGGAGGCGGTGCGCTCCAGCTCGGCGCAGCGGGACTCCAGCGCGGCGAGGCGCTCGCGCAGGGCGGCCTCGCGCCGCTCCGCACGGGCCGAGCCGAGCCGCAGTCGGCAGCCGAGGGCGGCGGCGCCGGCCAGCGCGGGGGCGCTCAGCACGGCCAGGGCCTGGACCAGCAGCGGGGTGGACATCGGGGGGTGCCTTCCGCGTGTCAGGCTCTGGGCGTCCCGGTCGCACGGGCGTCGGGGGTCCAGAGCGGTCGTGGTCGGAGCGGTCGAGGTCGAGCGGTGGAGGAACAGTGGGCGATCCCATGCACAACGAGAAGAGCGCGCTGAGGACACGGCTGCTGTCCGAGCGGCGGGCACTGTCCGCCGAGGCCCGGGAGCGGGCCGCCGAGGCGCTGGCCGGGCACGCCGGCGAGCTGGCGGCCGCGGCGGCCACGGTGGCGGCGTACGTCTCGGTGGGCTCCGAGCCGGGCACCCGTCCGCTGCTGGACGCGCTGCGGGCGCGCGGGGTGCGGGTGCTGCTGCCGGTGCTGCTGGCGGACAACGACCTGGACTGGGCCCCGTACGCGGGCCCGCGGGCGCTGGCCCCGGCCGGACGCGGGCTGCTGGAGCCGGTCGGCGACCGGCTCGGGCCGCAGGCGGTGACCGAGGCGGGCCTGGTGCTGCTGCCGGGGCTGGCGGTGGACCGCCGGGGCCTGCGGCTGGGGCGCGGCGGCGGCTCCTACGACCGGGTGCTGGCCCGGCTGGAGCGGGCCGGGGCGCGGCCGGTGCTGGCGGTGCTGCTGTACGAGCACGAGCTGCTGGAGCGGGTGCCGGCGGAGCCGCACGACCGGCCGGTGGACCTCGCGCTGACCCCCTCGGGCACCCACCGGCTGGGGTGAGCGGCCGGGGCGGACGCCGACGGCCCCGCGCCCGGAGGTCCGGGGGCGGGGCCGTCGGGGCGGGGCGGCGTCAGCCGTTGGTCAGCGTCAGCTTGTGCTTGGTCGCCTTCTCGACCGCGTCCGGCGAGTAGGACCAGGTCAGCAGCTTGCCCTTGAGCCAGAGGTCGGTCTGGTCGTTGTAGTTCTCGTGGAAGGCGTGGCCCGAGGCGCCGCCGACGTTGATCCAGCGGGAGGCGTCGAGGTCGTTCAGGTCGATCACCATCCGCATCGACGGGATCCAGTCGACCTGGTACCCGGCGGCCGCGTTCCAGCCCGCCGCGTCGACCGCCGCCGAACCGCCGGAGAGGCGGTACGGGCCGCGGTTGAGCAGCTTGCGGACGGCGCCCGAGGCGATCGAGGAGTCGTCCGAGCCGATGGTGCGCTCGCGCAGCTCCAGCTTGTGCAGCCGGCCCCAGCTCCAGGTGGTGATGTCCTTGGTGAGCAGCGAGGTGAGCTCCTGGCGGGCGTTGGTCATCGCCTCGCGCAGCAGGTTGTCCAGGCCCTTCTGCTCCTTGTGCTGCGAGTCGATGTACGTCCACCAGCTGCTGTCGGGCTTCTCCAGCTGCTGCCGGACCACCTCGTTCCAGCGGTCGCCGCCGTCCGGCTGCGCCCGGCCCGGGTCGCGGGTGCCGCACTCGGTGACGATCCGCGACTTGCTGTCCGGCTTGGTCGGGTCGGCCTGCTCGCGGACCAGCAGGCAGTTGTCCTCGGCCCGCAGGTCGGCCGGGAACTTCTGGCCGAAGGCGAGGGTGAGCAGCTGGCGCCAGACGCCGTTGTAGTAGGCGGCGGCGGCCGAGTCGGCGTCCTGGTGGTAGTTCCAGTCCTTCAGCAGGTCCTGGGCCTCGCGCACGTAGGGGTCGTCGATCTGGACCTTGAGCAGCATCGGGACCAGCGTCTTGGCCAGGATGCTGGTGTTGTCGAGCTGCATCTCCTGCATGTCGTCCGGCGAGATCTTGCCGTTGTTCTTCAGCCGGGCCTCGATCTGGTCGGTGATCTCCTTGGCCCGGGTGCCGTACTCCCAGTCGTCGGTCAGCTCGTACTTGTACGAGGGGTCGACCACGGCCTGGTTGGCGGTGACGATGTAGCCGACGGCGGGGTTGAGGCTCCACGGCAGGGCGCTGAACGGGACCGGGTCCTTCTTCCACTGGTAGGCGGAGTCCCAGCCCGGCGCCGGGTAGCGCCCGTCGCCCTTGCCGCGCACCGGGATGTACCCGGGGGCCTGGTAGCCGATGTTCTTGGCGTCGGCGTAGATGAGGTTCTGGGCCGGGACGGCGAAGTCCGCGGCGGCCTTCTGGAAGTCCTCCCAGCCCTTGGCGCGGTCCAGCGAGAAGATCGCGTCCATGGTCTTGCCCGGGATCAGCGCGGTCCACTGCAGGGCGACGCCGTAGCCGCCGGTGCCGCGGTCCGGGGCGGAGTCGCCGTTGGGCGCGTACTTGCCGATGTTCTGCTGCTCGGTGCTCGGGTCGGAGATCAGCGGGGCGCCGGTCTTCGTGGTGCGCACGGTGATGGTGCGGTCCTCGCCCCCGGCGACCTTGATGGTCTCCTTGCGGAGCTCGAACTTCTCCTCCTTGCCGTCCACCAGGTAGGTCTCGGGGCCGGTCACCTTCTCCAGGAAGAGGTCGGTGACGTCGGCGCCGAGGTTGGTGAGGCCCCAGGCGATGTCCTTGTTGTGGCCGATGATCACACCGGGCATGCCGGCGAAGGTGAAGCCGGAGACGTCGTACTGGCAGGTCGGCGAGGCGGTCCGGCAGTGCAGGCCCATCTGGTACCAGACCGAGGGCAGGCCGGGGCCGAGGTGCGGGTCGTTGGCCAGCAGCGGCTTGCCGGTGGTGGTGTGGCTGCCGGCGACCACCCAGGAGTTGGAGCCGATGCCCTGGCCGTTGCGGCCGAGCAGCTCGGGCAGCGCGTCGATCCGGTCGGTCACGTCCTTGAGCAGCGCCTTGGTGGCGGCGGTGCCCTGGGCGGTGCCGGTACCGCCGCCGGTGGCCGTGCCGGTGCCGCCGCCCGCCGGGGCGGAGCCGTCGGCCGGCTTGTAGGCGGTGCCGTTGACGGTGCCGGTCTTCACGATCGTGCCGTTGCGGGCGAACGGGTACTCCGGGTACAGCTCGTCGATCTTCTCCCGGCTGAAGTCCTGCGCGAGCAGCGAGCGGTCGATCTCCTCCTGGAGGTTCCCCGAGAGGTCCCAGGCCATCGCCTTGAGCCAGGACACCGAGTCGACCGGGTTCCACTGCTCGGGCTTGTAGTCGCCGTTGACGACGCCCAGCAGGCCGTACTCCAGCGAGGCGGAGGAACCGCCCGGGTGCTCGGCGAGCCAGGCGTTGACGCCGTCCGCGTACGCCTGGAGGTTCTTCTTGGTGTCGGCGCTCAGGACGGTGTCGAACTCCTTCTGCGCGACCTGGCGCCAGCCCATGGTGCGGATCATGGAGTCGGTGTCGACCTGGCTGTCGCCGAACATCTCCGAGAGTCGGCCCGCGGTGATGTGCCGCCGGACGTCCATCTCCCAGAAGCGGTCCTGGGCCTGGACGTAGCCCTGGGCGCGGAAGAGGTCCTCGGAGGTGTCGGCGTAGAGCTGCGGGATGCCGTTGGCGTCGCGCTTGACGTCGACCGGCGCGCTCAGGCCCGCCAGCTTGACGCTGCCGTCGACCTCCGGGAAGGACGCACGGACCGCGGCCACCCCCCGGTAACCGCCGTAGCCGGCGCCGGCCACCAGCAGCACGACCAGCACGATCACGATCAGACGGGCGCGCCGGAACTTCTTGGAGCGGGGCATCTGGGTCCTTGCGGTCCTCACTGGGGGGCGGGCGGACATGTCAAGAGCACGGAGCCGTGACAGTGCACCACATTAGGCCGCCCCGGCTGGCGGCCGTGCACGGGGGACGCTCACGGTGGAGTCGGAGGGGCCGGAGCTGCGAGGCGAGGGGGCCGGTGATCACCGAACTTAAAGATATGGCAAAATGTTAGACTGAGTAACGATCCGCAAGGGGAGTAATCGGTGCGTGCCGCCGTCGCCCCTGCCGGTACCCCGTCCGCCGCCCGCCGCCACGCCCGAGGTGCCCCTGCGTGAATGTCGACCACCTGAACCAGCTGCTCCTCGAGTTCTCCGTGATCCTGCTGGTCGCGGTGGTCGCCGTGCGGGTGTCCACGAAATCGGGCCTGCCCAGTCTGCTGATCTACCTCGGCATCGGCGTGGCGCTCGGCCAGAACGGCCTGGGCATCTCGTTCAACAACGCCGAGCTCACCCAGGTCCTCGGGTACGCGGCGCTGGTGGTGATCCTCGCCGAGGGCGGCCTCAAGACCAACTGGCGCGAGGCCAGACCCGTGATGCCCGCGGCCACGGTGCTGGCCACCGTCGGTGTCGGGATCAGCGTCGCGGTCACCGCGGCCGGCGCGCACTACCTGGTCGGCCTGGACTGGCGGACCTCGCTGCTGCTCGGCGCGATCGTCTCCTCCACCGACGCCGCTGCCGTCTTCTCGGTCCTGCGGACGGTGCCGCTGCCCCGCCGGCTGACCGGCCTGCTGGAGGCCGAGTCCGGCTTCAACGACGCGCCCGTGGTCATCCTGGTCGTCTCCTTCGCGACCGTCGGCGCGCACGACTCCTGGTACGTCCTGCTCGCCACGATCGCCGCCGAACTGGCGGTCGGCCTGGCCATCGGCCTCGTGGTCGGCAAGCTGGGCGCGTACGGCGTCAAGCACGTCGCGCTGCCGTCCTCCGGCCTCTACCCGATCGCCGTCATGGCGCTCACCGTGCTCGCCTACGCCGGCGGCGCGCTGCTGCACGGCTCCGGCTTCCTCGCCGTCTACGTCAGCGCGGTGGTCCTCGGCAACGCCAAGCTGCCGCACGGCCCCGCCGTGCGCGGCTTCGCCGACGGCCTGGCCTGGATCGGGCAGATCGGCATGTTCGTCCTGCTCGGCCTGCTCTGCACCCCCGAGTCGATGGGCTCGGCCGTGGTGCCCGCGCTGGTGATCGGCGGGGTGCTGGTCTTCCTCGCCCGGCCGCTCTCGGTGGTGCTGACCCTCACGCCGTTCCGGCTGCCGGCCCGCGAGCAGGCCCTGCTCAGCTGGGCCGGGCTGCGCGGCGCGGTGCCCATCGTGCTGGCCACCATCCCGCTGGTCTCCGGCGCGCCGCTGGCACAGGACGTCTTCAACATCGTCTTCATCCTGGTCGTGGTCTTCACCCTGCTCCAGGGCCCGACCCTGCCCTGGGTCGCCAAGGCCCTGCGGATCGGCGAGGGCTCGATGGGCCAGGACCTCGACATCGAGTCCGCGCCGCTGGAGAAGCTGCACGGGCACCTGCTGTCGGTCGCGCTGGCGCCGGACTCCAAGATGTCCGGCGTGGAGATCGGCGAGCTGCGGCTGCCGGCCGGCGCGGCGGTGACCCTGGTGGTGCGCGAGGGGAGCAGCTTCGTGCCGGACAAGACCACCGTGCTGCGCGGCGGGGACGAACTGCTGGTGGTGACCACGGACGAGGTCGGCGAGGCGGCCGAGCGGCGGCTGCGGGCCGTGGACAAGGGCGGCAAGCTGGCCGACTGGCTGAACGGGCGCGGCGGCTGAAGGCCTCACCGGGTGTTCACCCCGACGTCACGGGACAAGTTTGGATCCGTCCGGTAAGGTCGGGGTGAGCGCGCATCTACGCGCGTAAATTCGCTTTGGTTGATACACCGAACCACCAGCATCTGCCTGAAGCAGAGTTGGCGCGACCGCTCGGCGGCCGCGGCCCGCCCCGGCCCACCGCCGGACCGGCCCGGTATCTACCCCGGTCGACGCGCGAGAGGACGACTCTCGGCGCCGTCGGGGCCACCCCATGCCCTGCCGCGCTACCAGGCAGCAGGAAGGACCGACCGTGACGGCCCGCCGAACGGTCGAGAGCGTCGAGGACGCCCACCACACCCGGACCACCGCCCCCGCGGAGACCACCGCGGCCGCCGCCGCGACCCCCCGCGTCGGCTACGGGGCGCTGCTGCGCACGCCCGGCGCCTGGACCTTCCTGGCCCCCGCGTTCGTCGCGCGGCTGCCCTACGCGATGCTCAGCATGGGGATCCTGCTGCTCGTCAAGGACACCCACGGCTCCTACGGCACCGCCAGCACCGTCGCGGCGGTGGCCGCCGTCGCCCAGGCGCTGATCGGCCCGCAGACCGGGCGGCTCGCCGACCGGTACGGCCAGGCCCCGGTGCTCGTCCCGACCGTCGTGGTGCACGCGGTCTCGGTCGGCGCGCTGATCGCGCTCGCGCTCGGGCACGCACCGGCCTGGAGCCTGTTCCTCGCCGCCGCCCCCGCCGGGGCGAGCGTTCCGCAGATCGGCGCCATGGTGCGGGCCCGCTGGATCGCCACGTTCACCGCCGAGGGCGCCTCCCCGGCCTCCGCCGCCAAGGTGAGCACCGCCTTCGCCTTCGAGTCGGTGACGGACGAGTTCACCTTCGTGATCGGCCCGATCCTGGCCGCCGCCGTCGCCACCTCGGTCAGTCCTTCGGCCGGGCTGGTCGCCGAGGCCGCGCTGACCGTGGCCGGCGGCCTGGCCTTCGCCGCCCAGCGGCGCAGCGCGCCCGCCCGGGTGGTGCGCGAGCCCGGCGTCCGGCAGGCCTCCGCGCTCGCCTCGCCCGGCGTGCGGCTGCTGGCCGGCGCCTTCCTCGGCGTGGGCGCCGTCTTCGGCGCCCTGCAGGTCTCGGTGAACGCCTTCGCCGACTCGGTCGGGCAGCACGGCGCCGCCGGCACCGTGTACGGCATCTTCGCCGGCGGCTCGATGGTGGCCGGCGTGCTGTACGGCGTGATCGCCTGGCGGCGCCCCGTCCAGCAGCGGATGATCATCAGCTACGGCCTGCTGGTGCTGGGCTGCTCGACCCTGTGGGCGATGCCCGACCTGGTCTCGCTCTCGATCGCCGGACTGGTCTGCGGCCTGGCCATCGCGCCCACCCTGATCAGCGGCTACACCCTGGTCGAGACGCTGGTCGAGGACGGCGCCAAGACCGAGGCCTTCACCTGGCTGACCGGCGCCATCGGCCTGGGCCTGGCGACCGGCGCGACGGCCGCCGGGCGGCTGATCGACGCGCACGGGCCGTCGGTCGGGTTCCTGGTGCCGGTGGCCGGGGCCGGGCTGGGCCTGATCGCGCTGGCGACGCTGCGGGGGCTGCTGGTCCCGCGCGGCGCGCGCGGCACGGTGGTCGCCGGCTCCGCGGAGCGCGGTGCGCCGGCCCGGCTGGTCGGCGCGGCCGAGCGCTGAGCGCGGTGGCCGGCTCGGAACCGGGCCCGACTCATCTCACATTCGAGTCGCTGGACTGATCCACCGGAATGCCGCATCATTGACCATCGTTAGCACTCATCAGGCGAGAGTGCCAGGAGGAAGACAAGTGCCCACGTACCAGTACCAGTGCACCGAGTGCGGCAACGGCCTGGAGGCGGTGCAGAAGTTCACCGACGAGCCGCTGACCACCTGCCCCGACTGCCAGGGGCGGCTCCGCAAGATCTTCTCCGCGGTGGGCGTGGTCTTCAAGGGCTCCGGCTTCTACCGGACCGACAGCCGCTCCTCCTCCAGCAGCTCGGTGGGCGGGGGCTCGTCCTCGTCGACGTCGGCCGCGCCGTCCTCGTCGGGCTCCTCGGGCTCGTCCTCGTCGAGTTCCTCGACCCCCGCCGCGAGCCCCGCTCCGGCGGCCGGCTGACCTTCGGCCGGGCACCGGCACCAGGTTTTCCGGAAGGCCCGTCGTTCCCGCTTCCCCGCGGGAACGGCGGGCCTTCCGTCGTCTCCGGGGGGGGCGACTCACTCGTCGGGGTGACGTTCTCCGTCCACAGCCCCGGGTTTTCCACAGGCTGGGAATCACGGCTTCCGGCCGGGGCGCGGGCGGCCCAGAGTGGCGGTCACCGGAACTCCGAACGCCGACCCTGGAGGTGCCCGTGCGCACCGGCTCGCCCGTCCTGTCCGTCCGCCCGCTGCCGATCCCGCCGCTGCCCGCGTCCAGCGTGCCGCCCCGGCAGCCGGTGCCGCTGTTCGCGCCGATCGGCGGCCGTGCGGGCCCGCGCTGCCGGCTCCGGCGGGCGCTGCGCTACCGCGCCCCGGTCCCGGCCGTGCTGCTGATCGCGGCGGCGGCCGCGCTCACCCTCGGCCCGGCCTGGGCGGGCCCGCCCGTGCCCGGGGCACCGCCGCCGGTGGGCCGAACGGGTTGTCCGCCGGAGGGGGGAGAAAGTCACCCGTGACCGGTGAACGACTCCGTCGTTCACGCGGCATGAAAGGCTTCAAGGAATTCCTGCTGCGCGGAAACGTCGTCGAGCTGGCCGTCGCCGTGGTCATCGGCGCGGCCTTCACCAACATCGTCAACGCCTTCGTCAAGGGCGTGATCAACCCGATCGTCGGCGCCTTCGGAGCCAAGGACCTCGCGTCCTACAGCTCCTGCCTCAAGGGCCCCTGCGAGGTGTCCCCCACCGGAGAGGTCACGGCCGGCATCCTCATCCTCTGGGGCAACGTGCTGAGCGCGGCCCTCCAGTTCGTGATCACCGCGGCCGTCGTCTACTTCTGCCTGATCCTGCCGATGACCCGCTACACCGCCCGGCGCAAGACCCTGGCCGAGGTCCAGGCGGAGGCCGAGGCCAAGGAGGTGCTGCTGCTCACCGAGATCCGCGACGCCCTGGTCACCCGGGCCGGCTGAGGCCGCGCCGGGGCCGGCCGGTCAGTCCCCGTGGTGCGGCGGGCGCTGGCTCAGGTACCAGTCCAGTCCCCGCGCGCTGCCCTCCCCCGCCCCGGGGCGGTCGCCCCAGCCCGAGTCGGTGTCGTCCCGGGACTGCCGCTCCAGCGGGTCGCCGAAGACCAGCCGGGCCTTCGCCGCCTTCCGCGACCCGTCCGCCGCCGACCGCTCCGCCGCTGCCCGCTCGGCCGCCGTCTCCTCGGCCGCCTTCTCCTCCGACGCCTCCGACACCTTCGCCTCCACCGCTCTCGACCTTTCCCCGCCGCCGTTCCCGCCCGCTGTCACCAGCCTAGAAGGCCCCCGGTACGACGGCGGGCCCGGTACGGACCGCTCCGCACCGGGCCCGCCGGCCACCGTCGCTCCCCCGGTCCGTGTCACGCGGCCTCGAAGCCCGCGTGGTCGGCGATCTTCTTCAGCTCGGCCAGCGCGTGCTTCTCGATCTGGCGGATCCGCTCACGGGTCAGCCCGTGCTGCTTGCCCACCTCGGTCAGGGTGCGCTCGCGGCCGTCCTCCATGCCGTACCGCGACCGGATGATCGAGGCCGTCCGGTCGTCCAGCCGCCCGATCAGGCCGTCCAGCTCCTCCCGGCGGAGCATCACCATCACGGCGTCCTCCGGGGAGGTCGCCCCGGTGTCCTCGACCAGGTCGCCGAACTGGGTCTCGCCCTCGTCGTCGACCGACATGTTCAGGCTGACCGGGTCCCGCGCCCAGTCCAGCACGTCCTTGATCCGGGCCTCGGTGGTGTCCAGCTCGGCCGCGATCTCGGCGGGCTCGGCCTCCCGGCCCAGCTCCTTCGACTTCTCCCGCTGCACCCGGCGGATCCGCCCGAGCTCCTCCACCAGGTGGACGGGCAGCCGGATGGTGCGCGACTGGTCGGCGATCGACCGGGTGATCGCCTGGCGGATCCACCAGGTCGCGTAGGTGGAGAACTTGAAGCCCTTGGCGTAGTCGAACTTCTCCACCGCCCGCACCAGGCCCGCGTTGCCCTCCTGGACGAGGTCGAGCAGCGGCAGGCCGCTGCGCGGGTAGCGCCGGGCGACGGCGACCACCAGGCGCAGGTTCGAGCGGATGAAGACGTCCTTGGCGCGCTCGGCGTCCTCGGCTATCGCCTCCAGCTCCTCGCGCCGCACGCCCTGGGGAAGCCCGCCCTCGTCCAGCAGGTGCCGGGCGTACACACCGGCCTCGATCCGCAGCGAGAGCTCGACCTCCTCGGCGGCATCGAGCAGGGGCGTCCTGGCGATCTCGTCGAGGTACATGCCGACCAGGTCACGGTCGGCCTCAAGGTTGGTCGGGCGGGCCGCGCGAGTCCGGTCGGCCCTGTCGCGAACGACGGCACGGGTGGCCATGCTTGCTCCCTTTGCTGGTGTTGCCGCGGTCTGGCTGCCTGCCCGGAGAGGGCAAGAAGTGCGGGCCCCGCGGGCCTCACACGTAACGATCCAACGAACAGAATCCGGACAACATTCCCAAGTCGCTCAGATTCTTCCGGCGATGCAGTATCCTGCGCGATCCCGCCCCCGGTCGGGACGCAGGGTGACCGGATCGATACCCGATGTGTCCCTCCGGGACCACTCGGCGCACCCCCGCGCACGCCCTTCCCTCCCCACAACCCCGCGGGCTCCGAGCGCGTTCCCGCGCAGGGCGCGCCCACACCCCGGCGCACGCAGGTCCTCCGCACAAAAGATGCCAAATCGCTATCACCGCACCGCACGATCGGCACGGGCGGCTGGGAAGGTGTCAGCCATGCACCTGACCAACAGCTCGCCCTCCATCACCCCGCGTGACCGCCACCTGCTTCGGCACGCGGCGCTCGCGGTCTGCTGCGCCGTGCTGTTCGCCGTCCTGGCAGCCCTGGTGCAGACCGGCTGGAGCCCGCTCTCCCGGCTCGACCGCGGACTGATCGACGGTCTGCACCGCTTCGCGGCCGATCACCCCGTGTGGACCGCCTCGGTGCAGATGTTCTCCGACACCGGCGGGACGATCACCATGCGCTCCCTGCTCGGCGCGGCCGCCCTCTGGCTCTGGCTGATCGGCGCCCGGACGCTGGGCGGCTGGGTCGCGGCCCAGACCCTGGTCGGCTGGGGCGGCCAGTGGCTGCTGAAGCTCTCCTTCGGCCGCCACCGCCCGACCTTCTCCGACCCCGTCTCGCACGCCGGCGGCCCGGCCCTCCCCTCCGGCCACGCGATGGCCTCCGCGATCGCCTGCGCCGTCCTGGTCGGCCTGCTCTGGCCCCTGGTCGGACGGGCCGGCCGGATCACCGCCTGCACGACCGCCGCCCTGACCGTGCTGGGGATCGGCGCCTCCCGGGTCTTCCTGGGCGTCCACTGGCCCAGCGACGTCCTGGCCGGCTGGCTCGCCGCCGGCATGGTGCTCGGCAGCGTCACCGTGCTCGTCGAACTCACCCGCCCCGGCGCGCTCGCCCGCGACCTCCGCCGGGTGAACTGGCGCACCCGCCCCCGGGTGCAACGCGTCCTGGTCTCCCCCGCCCGCCCGCCCCGGGACACCGCCGGCCCCGCCCCGGACCCGGCTCCGGACCCCGCCGCCGATCACCCCGACGGCCTCCTGCGCTGACGTCCCCTCACCCCGGAGAACACCGCGGGCCCCCTCGGTCGCAACCGAGGGGGCCCGCATTCACGTCATCCGCCGTGACCGGCGCTGTGCCCCAGGCAGGATTCGAACCTGCGACACCGGCTTTAGGAGAGCCGTGCTCTATCCCCTGAGCTACTGAGGCGGGGACGACCGCAGACAGCCTAGCGGATCGGGGGCGGACGGGTGGGCCGGACGGGCCCGGTGGGCAGGCCGGCCGACGGTGGGTCAGATCGGACGGGGGCGACCGGAGTGGCCGGACGGGCCGCCGATAGCCTGGGAGGACGGACCCTCGGACCGACGGGCCGGGGACCCTCCGGCAGGGGGAGAGAGCGGGGGCGGCAGATGGCGTCGGGTGGCCGGTGGGACCGGGGCCCCGTCCGCCTCGTGCGGAAGGCGGCCGGGCCGGCGGTGTGGATCGCGCCCGCGCTGGTCATGCTGACGGTCGGCGCGTACCGGCTGACGTCGCCCGCGCTGTGGCGCGACGAGGTGGCGAGCTGGGCCTCGGCCACCCGGCCGCTCGACGACCTGCTGCGGATGCTGCAGCACGTCGACGCCAGCAACGGCACCTACTACGTCCTGCTGCACGGCTGGACGGCCCTGTTCGGCGACTCGGAGATCGCGCTGCGGCTGCCCTCCGTCCTGGCGATGGCGGGAGCGGCCGCGTTCACCGCGCTGACCACCGCGCGGCTGTTCGGCGGCCGGGTCGCGGGCCTCTGCGCGGGACTGCTGTTCGCGACGGTGCCGCTGGTCTCCCGGTACGCCCAGGAGGCCCGCTCGTACGCGCTGGTGACCTGCGCCGTCGCGGCCGCGACCTGGTTCCTGCTGCGCGCGCTGGAGCGGCCGACACTGCGCTGGTGGGCGCCGTACGGCCTGGCGATGGCGATGGCGGGCGCGGCGCACCTGGTCTCGCTGAGCGCCCTGGCCGGCCAGGCGGCGCTGGTCGCGCCGCACCTGTGGCGCGTCGGCGCTCCGGCCCGGCGCCGGCTGCTCGGCCGGCTCGCGCTGGTGCTCGCCGCCGTGGTGGCGCTGGTGCTGCCGGTGGCGCTGCTGGGCCGGGAGCAGTCCGGGCGCCAGCTGGGCTGGCTCGCCCGGCCGACCGTGCACCAGCTCCTGCACTTCGGCGAACCGCTGTTCGGCTCGCCCCGGGTGTTCCACATCTTCCTGCTGCTGGCGCTGCCGGCCCTGGTGCTGCCCGGGCGGCGCGGTCCGGCGCTGAGGCTGCTGCTGCTCGCGGTGCTGCCGGTGCTGGCGGTCTGGGCCTTCTCGTTCGGCCCGACCTCGTACTTCCTCGACCGGTACCTGCTGTTCACCCTGCCTGCCTGGGCCGCGCTGGCCGGCTGCGGGACAGCGGCGGGCTGCGCCGCCGTGACCACCCTGGCCCGGCGCCGCTGGACCTCGCCGAAGGTGCGGGTCGTGGGCCTGCTGCTCGCGGTCGGCGTGGTGGCGGTGACCGGGGCGGCGGCCCTGCCCAAGCAGTCCGTGGTCCGCTACGCGAACTCGCACGCGAAGGAGCCGTACCGGGACGTCGCCCGGCTGATCGCGGCCGGTTACCGGCCGGGGGACGGACTGGCCGTCCCGCTCGGTGACCAGGCCTGGTCGATGGTCGGCCCGGGTGTCTCCTACTACCTGCCGGACGACGTGCGGCCGTACCCGCTGTTCGAGGCGACCGGGGCGGTCCAGGCCGAGGACCTCTTCCCGGTGCCGTGCCCGCAGCCCGCCGAGTGCACCGGCCGGGGGAGCCGCGTCTGGCTGGTCGTCCTGGGCGACACCCCCGACCCGCTGGCCGCGCTGCCCGCCGACCAGGCGGTCGCGCTCCAGGCCCGGTTCGGGACGCCGGGGCAGGTGACGCCGCTGGGCGGGATGACGCTCTCGCTGCTGGACGGGACCCGCGCCGGACGCTGAGCCCCGGGCCCCGGGCACCGGCCCTGTCCGCCGAGCCCCCGGGCACCGTCCGCGCACGGCCGGCCGGCACGCGAGCGGCCCGGGTGCGCCGGGCCCGGGGCCGGGCGACCATGGAGCACGGCGACCATGGTCGGAAGGACGGCGGGTGAGCGAGCAGCCGAACGGGCAGCCGGCCGACCGGGACGACCGGGGCGACCGGAGTGACCAGGACGACCAGGATGCTCCGGACGACCGGAGTGACCGCGACGACCGGCGGACCGCGCGGTGGCGGCACCGGTCGGCGGCCCTGGCCGGGTCCGCCCGCGGACTGCCCGAGCAGGTCCCGATGGTCGGCCGGGCGCTGCGCCAGCTGTTCCGGGTCAACCTGCTGGACTCGGCGACCCGGCTGGCCGCGCAGGCGTTCCTGAGCGCGCTGCCCGCGCTGTTCGTGCTGGCGGTCTTCGCCCCCACGGCGATCCGCGAGGGCGTGCTGCACTCGCTCCGCAAGGAGCTGGGCCTGCAGGGCCAGGCGGCGCAGTCGGTGCAGCAGATGCTCGGGAGCGGGCACGAGGAGGAGCCCGGCTTCGGACTGGCCGGCGCCCTGGTCACCCTGCTGTCGGCGACGGCGCTGAGCCGGGCGATGCAACGGGTCTGCGAGCGCTGCTGGGAGCTGCCCAAGGCGGGGACCAGGGTGGCGGCCTGGCGGTGGCTGGTCTGGCTGCTGGTCTGGCTGGTCTGCCTGGCGTTCCAGACCCCGGTCAAGGACGGCTTCGGCCTGGGCGCCTGGCTGGGCCTGCCGCTGACCTTCCTGCTCGCGACGGCGCTGTGGTGGTGGACCCAGCACCTGCTGCTGGGCGCCCGGGTGCGCTGGCTGCCCCTCCTGCCGGGCTCGCTGCTCTGCGGCGTGACGGTGGCGGGCATCGGGGTGGCCTCGCGGGTCTACCTGCCGGGCGCGATGAGCCGCAGCATCGGCCAGTTCGGCCCGTTCGGCGTGGTGTTCACCGGGCTGTCCTGGCTGATCGTGGTGTTCACCGGACTGACCCTGGCGATGGCACTGGGCCGGGTGGTGTCCGAGGAGGAGGCCGTCGCCCGGCTGCTGGGCTCGCCCACCGAGCCGGGGCAGTGGGGCGGCCCGCGGTTCTGACCGCGGGCCGCCCGGAGCGCTTCAGCCGGCGCGCCTCACAGGGCGCGGGTCAGCCGGGAGACGATGGACGGCGGGGCCAGCTCGGAGCCGAGCACCACCGGCACCTCCACCCGGTTGTCGCCCTCGCCCGCGCGCAGCACGCCGACCTTGGTACCGGCCGCCACCTGGTGGGCGACCTTCGACGGGTCCAGCACCAGGGTGCCGGTGACGCCGGGGAAGCCGGCCACCGTGAGGTCCTGCGCGGCGACCACCGGCACCGAGCCGCCGAGGCCGTCCTCGACCCGGCCGACCACGTCACCCTGCTTGGCCAGGGTCTGCCCGGTGAGCCCGTTCTGCGCGGCCAGGATCTGCTTGGCGCTGACGGTCTGCACCACCTTGAGGATGCTCGGCTCCGCGGTGGTCGCCGGCTGGCCCAGGGTGACGCCGAGGATCAGCCGCCGCACGCCGGCGATCTCCTTGTAGGCGGCCCACATCAGGCAGCCGCCGGCCGGGGTGCTGGAGCCGGTCTTGACGCCGATGATGCCGTTCTTCGGGGAGATCAGGGTGTTGGTGTTGGAGATCTTCTGGTTGTTGAAGGTGGTGTCCGGGGTGGAGACGATCTGCCGGAAGATCTCGTCCTGCATCACCTGGCCGGCCAGCTTCAGCTGGTCCTTGGCGGTGCTCTTGGTCTCCGGGTTGAAGCCCGCCGGGTCGGTGTAGGTGGTGTTGGCCATGCCGAGCTTGGCGGCGGTGTCGTTCATCTTCTTGACGAACGCCTCCTCCGACCCGGAGTCCCAGCGGGCCAGCAGCCGGGCCACGTTGTTGGCGGAGGGCAGCATCAGCAGCTCCAGCGCCTGGTACTGGCTGATCTGCTGGCCCTCGGTCAGGGTGACCCGGGACTCGTCGACGTTGCCCGACTCCTGGGCGGCCTGCTTGTCGACGGTGATCTTCGGACCGGCCTCCCCCTTCTTCAGCGGGTGCGCCTGGAGGACGAGGTAGGCGTTCATGACCTTGGTGACGCTGGCGATCGAGGCCGGCGTCTCCGGGCCGGAGCTGCCCAGGCTGCCGATGCCGACCACCTCGGCGGCCGACTGCCCCTTGGCCGGCCAGGCCAGGTCGAGCGGGTCGCCGGGGAAGGCGAAGCCGCCGGCGGCGGTCATCGCCACCCTGGTGTCCGGCAGCGGGCGCAGCAGCTGGGCGGTGACCGCGCCGCCGAGGACGACGGCGAGGAAGAGCGTCCAGACGGTGATCCGCTTGAGCGCGCGGCGCAGCGGCGAGACCGGCCGGCCGTTGAGCGCGGCCAGCACCTCCATCGCCTCGGAGGTGGAGTCCGGGAACGGCTCGGGCGCGGGCACCGGCGCCGGGTCGGGAACGGGCAGCGGCCGCGGTGCCGGGGCGGGGCCGGGCTTCGGGGCCGGCCCGGGCGCGGGCAGCGGCTCCGGGACGGGGACCGGCTCCGGCTCGGGCAGGGGCTCGGGCTCCGGCTGCGGCTCGGGGGTCGGCTCCGGGACGGGGGCCGGTTCGGGCAGCGGGTGCGGGGCGGGCGGCTCCGGGACGGTGTCCGCGTCGGGGACGGCCGCGGCGGCTGCGGCGGCTGCGGCGTCCGGAGCGTCCGCGGTGGCCGGGACGCGCAGGACACGGGTCCGTTCGGCGTCCTCGAGCTTCTCGAACTTCTCGGCCCGCGCCGATGGTTCGGCCACCGTCTCCGGGGCGTCGGCGCCGGCCGGACCGTCCTCGCGATCGGCCGCCCGGCCTGTCCGCATGGCGAGACGGGGGTCGGTGCCGGCCGGGCGGTCCGGCGTGCCGGTCGCGGCCGTGTCCTCCGCCTCGGCGGCGCCGACCGCCGTGGCACCGGCGGGCTCGCGCAGCTCCTCGGGCAGACGCAGGGCGGTCGTCGCGTCGTCGGCGGGCAGGCGCAGGGCGGTGGTCGCCTGGTCGGCCGGCAGCCGCAGCGCGGTCGTCCGGTTGTCCGCATCCCGGACGCGCAGCTGCACCGTGGACCCTGGCCGGGCCGCCCGGGCCGCCCCGTCGGCATCGGCATCGGCATCGGCGGAGCCCTCGACGGAAGCGTCGGCGGGGTCGGCGTCGGCCGGGTCCACGTCCGGAGCACCGGCGTCGTCGGCGTCGTCGGCGGGGTCTGCCTCGGCGGGCACCCGGTCCTGCCCGGACTTCCCCGCCGCCGGGTCCACCGGGTCCGCCGACGGCGCCGCCGCCTCCTCGACCGCCGCGTCGGCACCGGCCCGTTCGCCGGCCCGCTCCCGCGCCCGCTCGCCGTCCCGCAGCACCCTGTCGGGGGACTCGCCCACGTAACCCAGCCTCCTCAACGCCCGGCGGGGCACCGGCAAGCCCGTATTTCGGGAAGCCGGCACCCCGCCCCGTGTACCTGTACAGTCTCCGCCACCGGCGGCCGAATCAGGCCGCCCACACCCCGCCCGACCGGCGGTTATTGCCGCGGCACGGTCGCGCCGCGACCTGTTCAACGGTCAGACGCCGGGCCCGCCACGGCCGGTTCCCCGGCTCGATCGCAAGGTCACGATTCGGAGGCGTACTCGACAAGCCCGTGTGAGAGGCGTCACGCTGTTTCCCATCCACGCGGGGAGGCTTGGATGGGCAAGAGCCGCAGAACTGTTCCCGAGGAGCTCTTGCTGCTCGCTTTGGACCCGGCCACGGGCACCACGGCGCAGCCGCAGACCCTCGACCTCGGACTCGCCGGGGCCCAGCTCGTCGAGCTGTCCCTGGCCGGACGGATCGTTCCGGAGGGCGACCGGATCGCCGTGGTGCTGCCACGGCCGACCGGCGACCCGACACTCGACCACGCGCTGGAGCTGTTGCGCCGACGGGGCAGCCCGGTCCGCGCGGCGCACTGGATCGGCGGGCCCCGGCTGGGGCTGCGGCAGACCTACCTGGCGCACCTGGAGCGGTGCGGCATGGTCACCGCCGTGCCCGGCCAGGTGTGCGGGGTGCTGCCGACGACCCGCTACCAGGCGTCGGACGACTGCACCAACGCCGCGATCAAGCAGCGGCTGGACACCGCGATCCGCACCGGCGTGCCGCCGGACCCGCGGACGGCGGCGCTCGCCGCGCTGGCGCACTCGGTCGGGCTGGGCAAGCACCTCTACCCGGGCAACGAGGGCCGTTCCTCGCGCTCCCGGCTGCGCGATCTGATCCGGTACGACCCGCTGGGCGGGATGGTCGCGCACGCCGTGATGGACGTGCAGAACGGCCTTCCGAGCCAGCAGAACCGTTCCGCCCAGGCCGGAGCGGCCTCGTCGGGCTCGGGCGGCCGGACCGGCCAGCGCCCGGCGGCCGGACGCGGCAGCGGCGGCGGCCGGGTCGTGGCGTCCCGCGTCGGAGTCCGCTGACGCCTCCGCGGCCACGGAGCCGACCGGACCACGCAGCCCACCGCACCGCAGAACGCACCGGGCCCGCGCCGAGGCCGGCGCCGGACCAACCCCGCACGCCGGGCGCGGACCGGCGCGCGCAGCGGCGCACACCCACCGTTCGCGCCCTACAGCGGCGACGAGCAACCGGCACCACCCAGCAGCGAGAAGGGGCGGTCGCCCGCGACGGATGTCGCCGGGCGACCGCCCCTCCGCCGTCCCCCCAGCCGGTCCGGCCCCCACCCGGACCCCCGGCCGCATACCGCCCCCGCATGTGCCACCAGCACCTGCGCGGCCCAGGGGCCGCATCCGCACCACGTCCGCCACACCGCCGCAGCACCACCGGACCGGTCGCCGGCGCCTCTACCACTCGGGGGTGCCCGCTGTCTCGCCGAAGCGCTTTTCCGATGATCTGTTCTACTGCGCTCCGGCCATTTCCCGGCGCCGACCTGATCCGGGGTGACATGCTGCTCACCATCAGGGGGTTGATCCAGATTTCCACCGTGTTCCGAGGACTTCCGTTCCAACGATCACCAGAGGTCCGACCGGAGGCCGACGTGTCCACGAACATCAATCCCACGGTGCGCCGCCGGCGCCTCGGCGCGGAACTGCGCAAGCTCCGGGACCAGGCCGGGATGACCGCCGAGGAGGTGGCCGGCCGGCTGATGGTCTCCCAGTCCAAGATCAGCCGGCTGGAGAACGGCCGCCGCAGCATCAGCCAGCGGGACGTCCGCGACCTCTGCGACGTCTACAACGTCGCCGACGAGGCGATGCGCGCCAGTCTGATGGAGATGGCCCGGGAGTCCCGGCAGCGCGGCTGGTGGCACGACTTCAACGACATGCCCACGCCCTACAGCGTGTACATCGGCCTGGAGGCCGAGGCCTCCTCGATCCGCGCGTACGAGTCCTCCTTCGTGCCCGGGCTGCTGCAGACCGAGCAGTACGCGCAGGCCGTGGTCGAGGGCACCCAGCCGGACACCGACGCGCTCTCCGTCCAGCGCCGCGTCCAGGTCCGGATGAAGCGCCAGGACCGGGTCAACGGCGAGAACCAGCTGGGCAGCCTGTGGACCGTGATAGACGAGGCGGTGCTCCGCCGGGAGGTCGGCAGCAAGGAGGTGATGGCCCACCAGCTGAAGCACATGCTGGAGCTGAGCCAGCGCCCCAACATCACCATCCAGGTCATCCCGTTCTCGCACGGCGCCCACCCCGGCATGACCGGGACATTCTCCCTGCTGGAGTTCCCCGAGTCAGCCGATTCCACAGTTGTCTACTTCGAAGGGGTGACGAGCGATCTCTACCTCGAGAAGGAGGCCGACGTCCGCCGCTATACCAGTCTCTACGACCACCTGCGGGCGGCGGCGCTCGGGGTGGCCGAGACCCGGACACTGATAGCCGACATTGAAGAGGGATACCACGGATGAGCACCACCTTCGAGAACGGGACGAGCTGGCGCAAGAGCAGTCACAGCGGCGGCAACGGCGCCTGTGTGGAGGTCCGCGTTCCGGCCGCCGACCTGGTGGCGGTCCGCGACTCCAAGGACCCACAGGGTCCGCAACTGCGCTTCTCCGCCGAGGCCTGGAACACGTTCGCCGCCGACGCGGGCGCCGGGGTGTTCGGCGGGTTCTGATCCGCCTCGTACCGCTTCTCGGCCAGGTGCCCGTAGCGGTGTCCACCGCCCTCCCCGGGCGGCGGACACCGCTACGGGCATCTTCGCGTCCAAGGGCATGACCCCGTCAAGACAGCCCCGCCGACGGCGGGCGGCGCCTCAGCCGAGCACCGGGTAGCGGGCCGCCCAGGCCGCGCCCTGCGGGGTGTCGGTGCTGTGCAGCTCGGGCCCGTGCATCAGCTCCAGGACGAAGTCGTCCGCCAGTTCCAGCAGCGCCCCGCGCCCCTCGAGACCCACCACCAGACCGGGCGGCAGCGCGGTGTCACCGTGCAGCACCCCGAGCAGGTTGCCGCAGATCGCACCGGTGGAGTCGCTGTCCCCGGAGTGGTTCACCGCCAGCAGCAGCCCGGACCGGATGTCGTGCGCCACCAGCGCGCAGTACACCCCGATCGCCAGCGCCTCCTCGGCGACCCAGCCCTCCCCCAGCGCCTCGACCCGCTCGGCCGACGGCTCCCCCGCCCGCACCGCGTCCAGCGCCGCCCGCAGCGCCGCCGTGGTCTCCTCGTGCGCCGGCCGCTCGGAGAGCAGCGCCAGCGCCAGGTGCACCCCCTCCTCCAGGGTGCCGCCGCGGGCCGCGGTCTGGACGATCACCGCCAGCGCGCCGGCCGAGAGGTAGCCGGTGGGGTGACCGTGGGTCAGCACCGAGCACTCCACCGCCAGCTGGAACACCAGGCCCGGCTCCCAGGTGGTCAGGAGTCCGAACGGCGCCGCCCGCATCACCGTGCCGCAGCCCTTGGAGTGCGGGTTCTTCGGCACCTCCAGGGTGCCCAGCCGCTCGGCTTCCGGGCCGGAGAGGCCGGACAGGCAGGCCTGGCCCGGCGCGCGCTGCGCGTACAGCCACTCCTCGCGGCCCAGCCAGCCGAGGTCGGCCCGCCGCTCGTCCGGGCCCCAGTCCCGCTGGGTGGCGGCCCAGCGCAGATAGGCGCGGTGGACGTCGGTGGGCGGGTGCCAGCTGCCGGTGTCCCGGCGGATGTGCGCGCGGATCAGCCCGTCGAGGGTGAACAGCACCATCTGCGTGTCGTCGGTGACGGCGCCGAGCCGCCCGTACGCCGGGACGTACCCGGTGACGCCGAGCGGGCCGTGCGCGGCGCGGATCTTCTCCAGCGGCTCGAACTCGATGCCCGCGCCGAGGGCGTCCCCGATCGCCCCGCCCAGCAGGCACCCCCGCACCCGGCTGCGGAAGTCCTGCTGCTGGGCGCGTGACCACAGTGGCATCACGACGGGCGCCTTTCGTCCGGGTTCGGGCGGGGTCGCGCGACGCACGGCGGGTCGCGCGCCCTCGCACTGTATTCGAATGCCCGAACGGGACGGCAGGGTTCCCGCTCCACCGGATCCGCCCCGGCGCGTGGCGACGGCTCACTCGACGAGCGGCAGCAGCTCCGGCAGGTGGCCGTCCGAGGCCAGCGCGGCAGCCAGCCGCTCGGCCGGCACCTCGCCGTAGGTGGTGGTGCGCTGCCGGTGCGGGCGCCCGGCCGCCTCGGCGATCGCGCGCAGGTCCCGGACCGACTTGTAGCTCCCGTACGCCGACCCGGCCATCCGGGAGATGGTCTCCTCCATCAGCGTGCCGCCCAGGTCGTTGGCGCCCGAGCGGAGCATCTCGGCGGCTCCCTCGGCGCCCAGCTTCACCCAGCTGGTCTGGATGTTGCGGATGTGCGGGTGGAGCAGCAGCCGGGCCATCGCGACCACCGCCCGGTTGTCCCGCGCGGTCGGGCCCGGCCGGGCGATCCCGGCCAGGTAGACCGGGGCGTTGGTGTGGATGAACGGCAGCGTCACGAACTCGGTGAAGCCGCCGGTGCGCTGCTGGATCTCCGCGAGCAGCCGCAGGTGGCCCACCCAGTGCTTCGGGGTGTCCACGTGCCCGTACATCATCGTGGACGAGGAGCGGATGCCGAGCTCGTGCGCGGTGCTGACGACCTCCACCCAGGTCGCGGCCGGCAGCTTGCCCTTGGTGAGCACCCAGCGGACCTCGTCGTCGAGGATCTCGGCGGCGGTGCCCGGGATGCTGTCCAGGCCGGACTCCTGGGCGCGCTGCAGCCAGTCCCGGATCGACAGCCCGGTCCGGGTGGCGCCGTTGACCACCTCCATCGGCGAGAAGGCGTGCACATGGATGCCGGGCACCCGCTCCTTCACCGCGCGCGCGATGTCGAAGTAGGCGGTGCCGGGCAGGTCGGGGTGGATGCCGCCCTGCATGCAGACCTCGGTGGCGCCGACCTCCCAGGCCTGCGCGGCCCGGTCGGCGACCTGCTCCAGCGAGAGGCTGTAGGCGTCCGCGTCCGTGCGGCGCTGGGCGAAGGCGCAGAAGCGGCAGCCGGTGTAGCAGACGTTGGTGAAGTTGATGTTCCGGGTGACGCAGTAGGTGACCTCGTCGCCGACCGCGTCCCGGCGCACCGCGTCGGCGATCCGGCAGAGCGCGTCCAGGGCCGGGCCGTCCGCCTGGAACAGCGCCAGCGCCTGCTCGTCGGTCAGCCGGACCGGGTCGTCGGCGGCCACCGCGAGAGCGGCCCGCACCTCGGCGTCCAGCCGCTCCGGCGCGCCGGCCGGGCCGGGGACGGCCGAGGCCACCTGCTCGCGCAGCACCTCCCAGTCGCCGTAGACGTCCTCGAAGTCGGCCCGCCGGTCGCCGGTCCGGCCCTCGGTGTCGATGGTGCTGTGCAGGTCGGTGCGGCCGTACGAGTCCGGGAGGTCCTCCGGCTCCTGCCAGGGGTGCCCGGTCACCACCGCGTCGGGCCGGGCCAGGCCGGTCTCCGGGTCGGCCAGCGCCCGGACGTGCGGCAGCACCCGCGGGTCCAGCCAGGGCTCGCCGTGGCGGACGTACTCGGGGTAGACGGCGAGCCGCTCGCGCAGCTCGAAGCCGGCCGCGGCCGAGCGCTCGGCCAGCTTCTCGATCTGCGGCCAGGGGCGTTCGGGGTTGACGTGGTCGGGGGTCAGCGGGGAGACGCCGCCCCAGTCGTCGATGCCGGCCGCGATCAGCCGCTCGTACTCGCCGTCCACCAGGTTCGGCGGCGCCTGCAGGCAGGCGGACGGGCCCATGATGTGCCGGGCCACCGCGACGGTGGCGACCAGCTCGTCCAGCTCCGCGTCCGGCATACCGCGCATCGCGGTGTCCGGCTTGGCGCGGAAGTTCTGCAGGATCAGCTCCTGGACGCCGTGGTAGGCCCGGGAGACCCGGCGCAGCGCGAACAGCGAATCGGCGCGCTCCTCGTACGTCTCGCCGATGCCGATCAGCAGGCCGCTGGTGAACGGCACCGAGCTGCGGCCGGCGTCCTCCAGCACCCGCAGCCGGACGGCCGGCTCCTTGTCGGGCGAGCCGAAGTGCGGGCCGCCGGGCTCGCTCCACAGCCGGGTGGCGGTGGTCTCCAGCATCATGCCCATCGAGGCGGAGACCGGCTTGAGCCGCTGGAAGTCCGTCCAGCTCAGCACCCCGGGGTTGAGGTGCGGGAGCAGCCCGGTCTCCTCCAGGATGCGGATCGACATCGCGCGGACGTACGCGATCGTGTCGTCGTAGCCGTGCGCGTCCAGCCACGCGCGGGCCTCCGGCCAGCGGTCCTCGGGCTTGTCCCCGAGCGTGATGAGCGCTTCCTTGCAGCCGAGCTCCGCGCCCCGGCGGGCGACCTCCAGCACCTCGTCCGGGGACATGAACATCCCCCGGCCCTCCCGGCGCAGTCTGCCGGGGACGGTCACGAAGGTGCAGTAGTGGCACTTGTCCCGGCAGAGCCGGGTGAGCGGGATGAACACGCTCTTGGAGTAGGTGATGACGCCGGGCCGGCCGGCCGCGTCGAGGCCCGCGTCGCGGACCCGGGCGGCGCTCGCACAGAGGTCGCGCAGGTCCTCGCCTCTGGCCCGGAGCAGTACCGCCGCCTCGGTCGCGTCCAGCGCGACACCGTCCCGGGCCCGCCGCAGGGCGCGCCGCATCGCGTTCGCGGTCGGGATGTTGGTTGCGTCCATGCCGCGACCCTACGCCAGTTCACGTACGTTCCTCGTGCGTTCGGAGGAGCCGACCCTGAGGAGGCGTCAGGGTTGCCTGCGACGCGAGGTCGACCCGCAACCAACCCTGCAGGGCGATGACGAAGGCGCCCCGGGACCGTCTAATGGATACCCAGGGACAGTCGTTGACCGACGGAGGGGTTGGACGGATGACGGACGACAGGGCGACCGCGGGCGGCGGCCCGGCGGACGGGTTCCAGGAGGGCGGGGCACCCTACCGGTCGCGGCGGCGCATCCTGGTGCGCGTGGCCGTGCCACTGGCGATCACGGCCGCGATCGCGGCCGGGGTGGGGCTGGTTCCGGCGCTGGCGGACTCCTCGCCGCCGGAGCTGCCCGCGCTGACGGCGGAGCAGCTGGTGACGAAGGTGCTCGGATCACAGGCCCAGACGCTCTCCGGGACGGTGTCGCTCTCGACCGACCTCGGCGTGCCGAGCCAGCTGCTGGGCGCCGCGGCCGGCGGGTTCGCGGGCGGCGGCGCGGAGCGCGGCGGCGACCGGCCCTCGGGCGCCGCGCCCACCGCGAAGCTCACCGGCCTGCTCGGCGGCGAGCACACCCTGCGGGTCGCGGTGGACGGGCCGGACCGGCAGCGGATCGGTCTGCTGGAGCAGCTGTCCGGGTACGAGCTGATCCGCAACGGCGACCAGGCCTGGGCCTGGGACAGCACCACCAACGAGGCCGTGCACCTGACCGGGGCCCGGCCGGACGCGGCGGCCGGGGGCCACCCGGACAAGGCACCGCTGACGGGTGTGCCGACCACTCCGCAGGAGGCGGCCCGGCAGTTCCTGGCCGCGGGCGCGGACACCACCGCCGTCACGGTGGACGGCACCGCGACGGTGGCCGGGCAGAAGGCCTACCGGCTGAGCGTGAAGCCCACCCGGCCCGGCTCGACGATCGGCGAGGTGCGGATCGCGGTGGCCGCCGACAACGGCGTGCCGCTGTCGGTCGTGGTCAAGGGCACGGACGGCGGCACGGTGCTGGACGTCCACTTCACCCAGGTATCGTTCGCCCAACCGGCCGCGAAGACCTTCGAGTTCACCGTGCCCAAGGGCGCCAGGGTGACGGAGCAGAAGGCGTCCGGAACGCCGCGCGGCGAGGTGACGCCGAAGGAGGCCGAGGCGGCCGCCGAGGGCCTGAACGTGATCGGCGAGGGCTGGACGGCCGTGCTCTCCGCCAAGCTGCCGTCCGGCGACGTGGTCGTCCCGGCCGAGGGCAAGGGCCCGCGCGGCAAGGGCGGGCACGGTCCGGGCGCCGGCTCCGGCGCGGCGCAGAACCCGCTGGCGCTGGCCAAGTCGCTGGGCAAGTCGGTCGCCGGCGGCTCGCTGATCAGCACCAAGGTGCTGAACGTGCTGGTCACCGACGACGGCCGGGTCTTCGCGGGCGCGGTCACCCCGTCGGTGCTGCAGAGTGCGGCCGGGGTGAAGTAGTGGCCCAGGCTCCCGTAACGGGGGACGTTACGGAGCCGGCCGGGGGCCGGGCGCGGTGGCGCGCCCGGCCCCCGGTGCCGCTTCGCCCTCCCGCCCGTCCGACGACGTGATCAGGACCAGGGGTCTGACCAAGCGGTTCCGCGGCGGCCAGGTCGCCGTGGACGGGCTGGACCTGAGCGTCCCCCGGGGTTCGGTCTTCGGCTTCCTCGGCCCCAACGGCTCCGGCAAGACCACCACCATCCGGATGCTGATGGGCCTGATCGCCCCCAGCGCCGGGGTGGCGACGGTGCTGGGCGAGCCGATGCCCCAGTCGGTGGCCTCGGCGCTGCCCCGGGTCGGCGCCCTGATCGAGGGGCCGGCGCTGTACGGCTTCCTCTCCGGCCGGGACAACCTGACCCGGTTCGACGCCGCCGACCCGACGTCCGATCCGCGCACCCGCAAGCGCCGGGTCGCCGAGGCTCTGGACCGGGTCGGTCTGGCGGCCGCGGCCGGCAAGAAGGCCCGGGCCTACTCGCTGGGCATGAAGCAGCGGCTCGGCCTGGCCTCGGCGCTGCTCCAGCCGCGCGAGCTGCTCGTCCTGGACGAGCCCACCAACGGCCTGGACCCGCAGGGCATGCGGGAGATCCGGGCGCTGGTCCGGGAGGTCGCGGCCGAGGGGACCACGGTCTTCCTGTCCTCGCACCTGCTGGACGAGATCGAGCAGGTCTGCACCCACGCCGCGGTGATGTCGCGCGGCCGGCTGGTGGTGCAGGGCACCGTCGCCGAGCTGGCCGCCCGGGCCCGGGGCCGGCTGGTGGTGCGGACCCCCGACACCCACCGGGCCGGCGAGGTGCTGCTCGCCCACAAGGTCACCGAGGTCCGGATCGGCGACGACCGGGTGGACGGCGACGTCGGCGCCCTGGCCGAGGACGCGGTGCCCGGGCTCTGCGCGGCGCTCGTCGCGGCCGACGTGCGGGTCCACGGTTTCGGCGTGGAGCGGGGCACATTGGAGGACGCCTTCGTGGCGCTGACCGGGGAGGGCTTCGATGTCGCGGGCTGAGGCGGTGCCGGCGGTCGCGGCCGCGGCGCCCGGGCGGCGGCCGCAGACGGCGGCCGGGTTCCTGGCGCTGTTCCGCAACGAGCTGCTGCTGACCTTCCGCCGGATGCGGACGATCGTGCTGCTGGGGATCCTGGCGGTGCTGCCGGTGCTGATCGGCGTGGTGGTGCGGATCGAGACGGACGGGCCGCGCGGCGGCGAGGGCCCGGCGTTCATCGCCCAGGTCACCCAGAACGGCCTGTTCCTGGTGTTCACGGCGCTCGCGGTGGCATTGCCGGTCTTCCTGCCGATGACGGTCGGCGTGGTCGCCGGGGACTCGGTGGCGGGCGAGGCGGCCACCGGCACCCTGCGCTACCTGCTGGTGGCGCCGGCCGGGCGGACCAGGCTGCTGGCCGCCAAGTTCACCGCCGGGCTGGCGTTCTGCCTGGCGGCGACGGTGACCGTCGCGCTGGCGGCGGTGATCGCCGGAACGGCGCTGTTCCCGGTCGGCGACGTCACGCTGATCTCCGGCGAGACCATCGGCCTCGGCTCGGCCCTGCTGCGGGCGGTGCTGGTGGCCGCCGTGGTGGCCGCCTCGCTGGCCGGGCTGGTCGCGATCGGGCTGTTCGTCTCGACGCTCACCGGCAGCGGCATCGCGGCGATGGCGGCCACCGTCGGCCTGGTGATCACGGTGCAGATCCTGGACAGCTTCCCGCAGCTGCACGCGATCCAGCCGTTCCTCTTCACCCACCACTGGCTCAGCTTCGGCGACCTGCTGCGGGAGCCGATGTACTGGGACGGGGTGCTGGACAACCTCGGGCTGCAGGCCGCCTACGTGGCCGTGTTCGGCTCGGCGGCCTGGTCCCGGTTCACCGCGCGGGACATCACCGCCTGACCGGCACCGCGTCGGCGGGGGCCGCGTCGGCGCCCGCAGCGGCGGCCGTCCGGGCCCGGACGGCCGCCCGGTCGGCCCGGACCCGTCGCAGCGCGTCCCAGGTGAGCACCGCGAGCGCCGCCCAGACCAGGGCGAAGCCGGCCCAGCGGGCGGGCGGCATCGACTCGTGGAAGATCGCGATGCCGATCAGGAACTGGAACACCGGCGCCAGGTACTGGAGCAGGCCGAGCATGCTCAGCGGCACCCGGACGGCGGCCGCGCCGAAGAACAGCAGCGGGACGGCGGTGATCACGCCGCTGAGCACCAGCAGCCCGGTGTGCCCCCAGCCGTACTCGCCGGCCACGGTGTGCCCGAAGGTGGCGCGGCCGGAGACCTCCAGGTAGACCAGGTAGCCGAGCGCGAAGGGGAACATGAAGGCGCTCTCGGCGGCCAGGCTCTCCAGCCCGCTCAGGCCGACCGTCTTCTTCAGCAGTCCGTAGGTGGCGAAGGAGAGGGCCAGGGTCAGCGCGATCCACGGCAGCCGCCCGTAGCCGGCGGTCAGCACCGCCACGGCGAGGGCGCCGATGCCCACCGCCACCCACTGGGCGGTGCGCAGCCGCTCCTTGAGCACCAGCACGCCGAAGGCGATGGTGACCAGCGGGTTGATGAAGTAGCCGAGGCTGGTCTCCACCACGTGCCCGGCGTTGACGCCCCAGATGTAGACGCCCCAGTTGATTGAGATGACGGTGGCGGCGGCGCCCAGCATGGCGAGCCGGCGGGGCTGGCGCAGCAGCGGGCGGATCCAGCCCCAGTGCCGCTGGACGATCAGCAGCAGCACCACCGCGACCAGCGACCAGACCATCCGGTTGGCCAGGATGTCGTCCGCGGCGCCGGGCTCCAGCAGCGGCCAGAAGAGCGGGAACAGGCCCCATATGCCGTAGGCCGCGAAGCCGTACCAGAGGCCGCGCCCGGCCTCCTGCTGGGTTGTCTCTGGCATGGGCCGTCCGCTCCTCCGCGCGCGCGAGTGTCGAGCCGACGGTAGCGGGCACGGCCGCACCTGTCATCTCCGTATTCGGTTTTTGGTCATGACATTGCCGGATGGACGCGAACGGCGCCGCCCGCGGCGGGTGCCGCGAACGACGCCGGAGCGCTCTCGGACCGGGGCTCAGGCGCCCAGCGCCTCCCGCACGCTCCGCGCCAGCGGGACGGTCGGGCGGCCGATCAGCCGGGCCAGGTCGCCCGGGGTGCCGGCCAGCTCGCCGCGCGCGATGCCGGCGTCGACGTCGACCAGGATCTCCGCGAAGCCCTCCGGCAGGCCGGCGCCGACCAGGATCCGCAGGTGCTCCTCCGGCGCCACCTCGTGGAAGGCGACCGGCCTGCCCGAGGCCAGGGCCAGCTCGGCGGCCAGCTCCGGCAGGCTCCAGGCGGCGTCGCCGCTCAGCTCGTACACCGCGCTCTCGTGGCCCTCACCGGTGAGCACGGCCACCGCGGCGTCGGCGTAGTCCCGGCGCGGGGCGGTGGCGATCCGGCCGTCCTGGCCGGCGCTGCCGACCACCGCGCCGCGCTCGACCGTGCCGGCCGCGTCGCCGAGGTAGTTCTCGGTGTACCAGCCGTTGCGGAGCAGGGCGAAGGGCAGCCCGGACTCGCGGATGACCGCCTCGGTGGCCTTGTGCTCGTCGGCCAGCTTGAAGGTGGCCACGCCGGGCGCACTCGTGTACGCCAGCAGCGAGACCCCGGCGGCGCGCGCCGCCTCGACGACGGCGGTGTGCTGCGGCACCCGGCTGCCGATCTCGCTGCCCGAGATGAGCAGCACCTTGTCGCCGGCGGCGAAGGCGCCCGCCAGGCTCTCCGGGCGGCTGTAGTCGGCCACCCGGACGGTCACGCCGCGCTCGGCGAGGTCGGCGGCCTTCCCGGCGGAGCGGACGACCACCGCCACCTCGCTCGCGGGGACCTTGGCCAGCAGGCCGTCCACGACGAGGCGGCCGAGCTGTCCGGTGGCTCCGGTGACGACGTACATGGTGCTGCTCCCTGGGGTGGTTGTCCGTTGAACTTTCGGCTTCGGAACTCACCCTAGGGGTGGCACTAACCTTTCGTAAGTACGCACTTCAAAGTAGGGTACTGACATGCAGGTAATGAACTCCGCGTCCCCGGCGCCCGCGGCGGGCCCCGACGCCCCGGCCCGCCCACTGCCCCTGCCCGACGTCTTCGACCGGATGTGCCCGTCCCGGGGCGTCCTGGAGCACGTCACCAGCCGCTGGGGCGTGCTGGTACTGGGCGCGCTGCACGAGCGCGGCTACCGGTTCAGCGAGCTGCGCCGCCGGATCACCGGGGTGAGCGAGAAGATGCTCGCCCAGACGCTGCAGACGCTGGAGCGCGACGGCTTCGTGCTGCGCGAGGCCCACCCGGTCATCCCGCCCCGGGTCGACTACAGCCTGACCCCGCTCGGCCGGGAGGCCGCCCGGCTGGTCGCCGAGCTGGCGCACTGGACCGAGGTGCGCGTCGCCGCGGTGCAGGCCGCGCGCGACGAGTACGACGCCCGGGGCCGCTAACGCCCCCCGGCTTCGGCGCGGCGCCGCTCGACGAGGGCCGCCAGGCCGTCCAGCACCCGGGCCAGGCCGAAGGCGTACGCGTGGTCCGGGTCGTACGCGCCACCGTGCGCCTCGCCGGCGGCGGCGCCGACCCGGGCCGCGACGGGGTGGCGCTCAGCGTCGAAGACCCGGGCGAGCAGCTCGGCGTTGGCGGCCCACCACTGGGCGTCGGTCAGCGCGCTCTCCTGCCGCGCGGCGCGCTCGTCCGCCGCCATCCGGGCACAGGTCTCCACGAAGCCCAGCAGATGGGTGAGCGCGGCGTCCAGCTCGACGTCCGGCAGGCCGGCGCCCTCCAGGGCGCGCAGCTCGTACTCGTACTTCGCCATCAGGCCGGGCCCGAGCGGCGGGCGGCTGGTGGCGACCGAAACCGTCCACGGGTGGGCGCGGTGCAGCGCGCGGTTGTCGTCGGCAACCGCGGCGGCCCGGGCCCGCCAGCCGTCGCCGTCCGGGGCGGTGCGGGGCATCGCCGCGTAGACCGTGTCCAGCATCAGGTCGAGCAGTTCGGCCTTGCCGGGCACATAGGTGTAGAGCGCCATCGGCGACACCCCGAGCTCCTGGGCGACCCGCCGCATGGTCACGGCGTCCACCCCCTCGGCGTCCGCGATCGCGATCGCGGCGGCGGCGATCTCCGCCGGGGACTTCGCCTGTCGGGGCCCGCGCCGGCCGGGCTTCTCCTGCGCCGACAGGCCCCAGAGCAGCGCGAGCGTGCGCGCCGGGTCCCCGGCGCTGCTGCGGTCACTGGCCATGGACCCGATCCTTTCACGTCGGCCCCCTCGCGTCGGCCCGCCGGTACGGTCGGGCCATGACCGCCGCCGACCCCGACCCGCTGCCGGGCACCGCCACCCCCGAGGCCGTCCGCCCCCGGGTGACCTGCCGCCGCTGCCACCGCCCGCTGCACGACCCGGAGTCGCGCATCCTGCGCCTCGGCCCCGAATGCCGCGACCCGTCCGAGCGGGTGCCCCGCCACGAGGTCGACCAGGACCCCCTGCCCGGACTCGACTGACCCGATCACGCCGTGTGACCGGGATCACTGTGCCCAGATTCTCCGTACTATGTATAGTGTACTGCGTACGGGATAACCGTCGACGAAAGGGTCATCGGGCATGCAGATCACTTCCTCCGCCGTTTCGCTCACCGTCGAGGACATCGAGGCGTCCGCGTCGTTCCTGCGGCAGCACTTCGGGTTCGCCGAGCAGATGTCGGCGGACGGGTTCGTCTCGCTCGGGCACGACAGCGCCGGGATGAACGTCGTCCTCCTGCGGCGCGGGATCGAGGTCCTCCCGGAGGGCTTCCGCGACCAGGTCGCCGCCGGGCTGATCCTGGCCTTCGTGGTCGCCGACGTGGCCGCCGAGGAGGCACGGCTGCGGGCCGCCGGCGTGGAGATCACCATGCCGCTGCGCGAGGAGCCGTGGGGCGAGAGGCTCTTCCAGGTCACCGACCCGAACGGGGTCGTGGTCCAGCTGGTGGAGTGGGCCGGGCAGCAGCAGTAGCGACACAACGGCGGCGCCCCCGGCCGGGAAGGGCCGGGGGCGCCGCCGTGTCCGCCGAAGTGGCCGGGCTCAGTCGACCGTCCAGGTGTCACCGCCGGTGAGCAGCGCGCCCAGGTCGCCCTCACCGCGGTCGGCGGCGGCGGTGGCCAGCTGGTCGGCCATCAGCTCGTCGTACACCGGGCGGCGGACGTCGCGCAGCACGCCGATCGGGGTGTGGTGCAGGGTGTCCGCGTCGGCGATCCGGGAGAGCGCGAACGCCGTCGCCGGGCCGGCCGCGTGGGCGTCGTGGACCAGTACGGCCGACTCGTTCTCCGCCGTGACGGCGTCGACGAACAGCTCGCCGTCGGCGCCCCGGAAGACGCCCTGGGCGCGGTCCGCGCCGAAGCGGACCGGCTGCCCGTGCTCCAGCCGGATCAGCGCCTCGTCCCGGGTGTCGGCGTCCTTCAGCACCTCGAACGCGCCGTCGTTGAAGATGTTGCAGTTCTGGTAGATCTCGACCAGCGCCGTCCCCTCGTGCTCGGCCGCCGCCCGCAGCACCGTCTGGAGGTGCCGGCGGTCGGAGTCGATGGTCCGGGCGACGAAGGTGGCCTCCGCGCCGATGGCCAGCGAGAGCGGGTTGAACGGGGCGTCCAGCGAGCCCATCGGCGTGGACTTGGTGATCTTCCCGACCTCGCTGGTCGGCGAGTACTGGCCCTTGGTCAGGCCGTAGATACGGTTGTTGAACAGCAGGATCTTCAGATTCACATTGCGGCGCAGCGCGTGGATCAGATGGTTGCCGCCGATCGACAGCGCGTCGCCGTCCCCGGTCACCACCCAGACGCTGAGGTCGCGCCGGGAGGTCGCCAGCCCGGTGGCGATCGCCGGGGCGCGGCCGTGGATCGAGTGCATCCCGTAGGTGTTCATGTAGTAGGGGAACCGGGACGAGCAGCCGATGCCCGAGACGAAGACGGTGTTCTCCCGTCTGATCCCCAGTTCCGGCATGAAGGCCTGCACCGCGGCCAGGATCGCGTAGTCACCGCAGCCCGGACACCAGCGCACCTCCTGGTCGGTCTTGAACTCCTTGGCGCTCTGCGGCGCCTCGGCCTTCGGGACCAGCTGCAACGAGCGGAACTGCTCGCTCATCGGTTGTCCTCCTCGTCCAGGGCGCCGATCGCCGCCCACAGCACGTCCGCCAACTGCGCCGCCTTGAACGGCAGGCCGCGCACCTGGTTGTAGGACTCCGCGTCCACCAGGTACCTGGCGCGCAGCAGCAGCGCCAGCTGGCCGAGGTTCATCTCGGGCACGACGACCTTGTCGTAACTCCGCAGCACCGTCCCGAGATCGGCCGGGAACGGATTGAGGTGGCGTAGGTGCGCCTGGGCGATCCGGCCACCGTCCGCCCGCACCCGGCGGACCGCCGCGGTGATCGGGCCGTACGTCGAACCCCAGCCGAGCACCAGGACCCGGGCCTCGCCGTCGGGGTCGTCGACCCCCGTGTCGGGCACCGCGATGCCGTCCACCTTGGCCTGCCGGGTGCGGACCATGAGGTCGTGGTTGGCCGGGTCGTAGGAGATGTTGCCGGTGCCGTCCTGCTTCTCGATGCCGCCGATCCGGTGCTCCAGGCCGGGCGTGCCGGGCAGCGCCCACGGGCGGGCGAGCGTCCGGGGATCGCGCTGGTAGGGCCAGAACTCGCCGTCCTCCCGGTTCGGCGCGGTCGCGAAGTCCGGTTCGATCGCGGGCAGTTCGTCGACCGCCGGGATCCGCCAGGGCTCCGAGCCGTTGGCCAGGTAGCCGTCCGAGAGCAGGAAGACCGGGGTGCGGTAGGTGACCGCGATCCGGGCCGCCTCCAGCGCCGCGTCGAAGCACTCGGCCGGGGTGGCCGGGGCCACGATCGGCACCGGGGCCTCGCCGTTGCGGCCGAACATCGCCTGCAGCAGGTCGGCCTGCTCGGTCTTGGTGGGCAGGCCGGTGGACGGGCCGCCGCGCTGGATGTCCACGACCAGCAGCGGGAGTTCGAGCGAGACGGCCAGGCCGATGGTCTCGCTCTTGAGCGCCACGCCGGGGCCGGAGGTGGTGGTCACGCCGAGCGCGCCGCCGAAGGCCGCGCCGAGCGCCGCGCCGATGCCGGCGATCTCGTCCTCGGCCTGGAAGGTGCGCACGCCGAAGTTCTTGTGCCGGCTGAGCTCGTGCAGGATGTCCGAGGCCGGGGTGATCGGGTAGGAGCCCAGGTAGAGCGGCAGCCCGGAGCGCCGGGAGGCGGCGATCAGGCCGTAGGACAGCGCCAGGTTGCCGGAGATGTTGCGGTAGCGGCCCGGCGGCAGCTTGGCCGGCGGCACCTCGTAGGACACCGCGAAGGTCTCGGTGGTCTCCCCGAAGTTCCAACCGGCCCGGAAGGCGCTGATGTTGGCCTCGGCGATCTGCGGCTTCTTGGCGAACTTGGTGCGCAGGAAGGACTCGGTGCCGTGGGTCGGCCGGTGGTACATCCAGGACAGCAGGCCCAGCGCGAACATGTTCTTGGCCCGCTCGGCGTCCTTGCGGGCGAGCCCGCTGTCCTTGAGCGCCTCCAGGGTCAGCGTGGTGAGCGGCACCTTGTGCAGGTGGAAGCCCTGCAGCGAGCCGTCCCCCAGCGGGTCCGCGCCGTACCCGACCTTGGCCAGCGCGCGCTTGGTGAACTCGTCGGTGTTGACGATGATCTCCGCGCCGCGCGGCAGGTCGGGGAGGTTGGCCTTGAGGGCGGCCGGGTTCATCGCCACCAGGACGTTGGGCGCGTCCCCCGGGGTCAGGATGTCGTGGTCGGCGAAGTGGAGTTGGAAGGACGAGACGCCCGGCAGCGTTCCGGCGGGGGCGCGGATCTCGGCCGGGAAGTTGGGCAGGGTGGAGAGGTCGTTGCCGAAGGACGCCGTCTCCGAGGTGAAGCGGTCACCGGTGAGCTGCATGCCGTCGCCGGAGTCACCGGCGAACCTGATGATCACCCGGTCCAGGCGGCGGATCGGCTTGGCGCCCCGGTGCTGCGGAGCGACCGGCACGACAGGGCCGGAGCGGCCCCCACCGGGCCCGGAGCGGCCCTCGTCGCCGTCCGAGCCGTCCACCGCTTCCGACTGATCGACCTGACTGGTCACTGCCGCGGACCTCCTCGTGGGCACCAGCCGCGGGCGTGAGCCGTGTGCCCCGTCCGCCTGGTGCACCTCTCGCATCCTATGCGGGTAAGGATTGCCTTGGACGGAACTCCCCGATGCGGCGGAAAATCACCGCCGCACCCGAGGAAAACACCGTGGACGACCGGTTTCGGACCCTGGAGCGACCCTTCGGTTCGGACACGAACGCGCTCTTCGAACGGCCCGGCGGCGGGCCGGTCAGGAATTCAGATAAGTAAGCACCGCAAGGACCCGACGGTGGTCCCCGGCGCTCTGCGAGAGGCCCAGCTTGAGGAAGATGTTGCTGACGTGCTTCTCCACCGCGCCCTCCGAGACCACCAGCTGCTTGGCCACCGCGGTGTTGGTCCGGCCCTCCGCCATCAGCCCCAGCACCTCGCGCTCGCGCGGGGTCAGCCTGGCCAGCACATCGCCCTTGCGGCTGCGGCTCAGCAGCTGCTGGACGACCTCCGGGTCCAGCGCGGTGCCGCCCTCGGCGACCCGGACCACCGCGTCCACGAACTCGCGGACCTCGGCCACCCGGTCCTTCAGCAGGTAGCCGACGCCACGGGTGGAACCGGCCAGCAGTTCGGAGGCGTAGCGCTCCTCGACGAACTGCGACAGCACCAGCACGCCGAGCCCCGGGTAGAGGCCGCGCAGGGTGACGCAGGCGCGCAGGCCCTCGTCGGTGTGGGAGGGGGGCATCCGCACGTCGGAGACCACCACATCGGGCAGCGTGCCGCCGGCGGCCAGGTCGTGGATCGTCTTGATCAGCGCTTCACCGTCCCCGACGCCGGCCACGACCTCCAGGCCGCGGTCGGTGAGCAGCCGGGTCAGGCCCTCCCGCAGCAGTACGGAGTCCTCGGCAATGACGACGCGAAGCATGGCGGCCTTCCGGGTGGGCGGTGCGGACACGGTGCTGACGGGTGTCAGTCTCCCCCATCCGCGCAGCCCTCGGGGCCGCGGGCGGCAATTCGCCGCGCCCGCCCCGGGCGGGCCGCCCGCCGTCACATGGTGCGGATGGCCACCGAGTCGCAGAGCGCCTGCAGCGCCTCCTTGGCCGGGCCGTCCGGGAGCGGGTCCAGCATCGCGCGGGCCTCCTCGGCGTGCCGCAGGGTCTCCCGGCGGGCGTGCTCCAGCGCCGGGTGGCGGCGCAGCAGCCGCAGCGCCTCGGCGTGCAGTTCGTCGTCGGAGAGGTCCTTGCGGAGCAGCTCGCGCAGCCGGGCGTCCGCCGGGTCGGCCGGGTCGGCGGGCGTCTGGCGCAGCAGCAGGGTCGGCAGCGTCTCCACGCCCTCGCGCAGGTCGGTGCCGGGGGTCTTGCCGGACTCGTGGCCGTCGCTGGCGATGTCCAGGACGTCGTCGGCCAGCTGGAAGGCGATGCCGATCCGCTCGCCGAAGGAGCTGAGGATGTCGATCACCCACGGCTCGGCGCCGGCCGCCAGCGCTCCTATCCGGCAGGAGACGGCGATCAGCGAGCCGGTCTTGCCGGCCAGCACGTTCAGGTAGTGGTCGAGCGGGTCGTCCTCGGGGCCGGGGCCGGCGGTCTCCAGGATCTGGCCGGTGACCAGCCGCTCGAACGCGTCGGCCTGCAGCCGGACGGCCTCCGGGCCGAGGTCGGCGAGCACCTGGGAGGCGCGGGAGAACAGGAAGTCGCCGGTCAGGATGGCGACCGAGTTGTCCCAGCGCGAGTTGGCGCTGGGGGCGCCGCGTCTCACCGGGGCCTCGTCCATGACGTCGTCGTGGTAGAGCGTGGCGAGGTGGGTGAGCTCCACGACGACGGCGGCCGGGACCACCCCGGGCGCGTTGGCGTCGCCGAACTGGGCGGCGAGCAGCACCAGCAGCGGGCGGAAGCGCTTGCCGCCGGCCTCCATCAGATGGCTGGCGGTGACGGTGATGAACGGGACGTCACTCTTCACGGCGTCGGTGAGCGCGATTTCCACCGCGTCCATCCCGGCCTGGACGTCGCGGGTCAGATCGCGGTCCTGCACGCTGAGCCCAAAGGGTCCCACGACGGTCACGAAGACCACTCCTCTGTCCCTGGTCGATCTAGCGGCCCGGTCCCTGAGTGCCGCCGCTGGCCATACAGGCAGGGTATCCGGTCGCGAGTGGATCACTGCACGGGCGTGCGGCTCCGTCATGCCCGAGGCGTCCCCGCTGGCCAGCGCGGATACCCCGACGACCGTCCGGGCCACGCCGGCGGGCGCGACCCGGACGGTCGGGGGAGCGGTGGTCCCGGCCGCCGCGGGGCGGTCGGCCGGGCCGTCGGCGGGCGGTCAGCCGACGAAGAACACGGCCTTCGAGGCGAGGTCCAGGAAGTACTGCGGCAGCACTCCGAGGCCCACCGTCACCACGACGCCGACGCCGATCGCGGTCGCCGTGAAGCCGCTCGGGATGGCCACGGTCGGGCCGCCCGGCTGCGGGTCGGAGAAGAACATCAGCACGATGACCCGGATGTAGAAGAACGCCGCGACCGCCGAACTGAGCACGCCCACGATCACCAGCGGGGTGGCCCCGCCGGCCGCCGCGGCCTGGAACACCGCGAACTTCCCGGTGAACCCGGAGGTCAGCGGGATGCCCGCGAAGGCCAGCAGGAAGAGCGCGAAGACCGCCGCGACCAGCGGGGAGCGCCGGCCCAGGCCCGCCCAGCTGGACAGGTGGGTGGCCTCGCCCTTGGAGTCGCGCACCAGGGTGACCACGGCGAACGCGCCGAGCGTCACGAAGGAGTACGCCAGCAGGTAGAACAGCACCGAGCCGACGCCCTGCCGGTTGCTGGCGATCACGCCGGTGAGGATGAAGCCGGCGTGCGCGATCGAGGAGTAGGCGAGCAGCCGCTTGACGTCCTGCTGGGTGACGGCGAGGACCGCGCCGACCACCATGGTGAGGATCGCCACACCCCAGAGCACCGGCCGCCAGTCCAGCCGCAGGGCCGGGAAGGCCACGTAGAACAGCCGCAGCACGGCGCCGAACGCGGCCACCTTGGTCGCCGCCGCCATGAAGCCGGTGACCGGGGTCGGCGCGCCCTGGTAGACGTCCGGGGTCCAGGCGTGGAACGGCACCGCGCCGACCTTGAAGAGCAGGCCGACCGCCAGCATCGCCAGGCCCACCAGCAGCAGGGCGTCGTTCTGGGTCGAGGAGACCAGCGCCGGGGTGAGCAGCGCGTTGCCGGAGATGACGTCGGCGATCTCGCCGAGCCGCACGCTGCCCGCGAAGCCGTACAGCAGCGCGGTGCCGAACAGGAAGAACGCCGAGGCGAAGGCGCCGAGCAGGAAGTACTTGACCGCCGCCTCCTGGGAGAGCAGCCGGCGGCGCCGGGCCAGCGCGCAGAGCAGGTAGAGCGGGAGGGAGAAGACCTCCAGCGCCACGAACATGGTCAGCAGGTCGTTGGCGGCCGGGAACAGCAGCATCCCGCCGACCGCGAACATGGTGAGCGGGAAGACCTCGCTCGTGGTGAAGCCGGCCCGGATCGCGCCGCGCTCCTGCTCGCCGCCGGGGGTGGCGGAGGCCTGGGCGGCGAACGCGTCGGCCGGCGCTCCCCCGGCCTTGGGCTCCAGCCGGCGCTCGGCGTAGGTCAGCACCGCGACCACCGCGACCAGCAGGATGACGCCCTGGAGGAAGAGCGTCGGACCGTCCAGGGCGACCGAGCCCATCGCGACCGCGTCGACCTTGGTGGTGCCGTAGCCCTGGGCGGCGAGCACCAGGACGGCGACGAACGCGCCGGCCAGGCCGGTCAGCGCGGTCACCACCTGGGCCCAGTGCCGAAGCCGCCGGGGCAGGAAGGCCTCCAGCAGGACGCCGGTCACGGCGGCGCCGAACACCACCAGCATCGGCGAGAGTTGGCCGTACTCGATGTGCGGTACGGGGATGCTCTGGGTGCCGCCGCCGGTGGCGGCGAACCATCCGCTGCTGCTCACTTGTGCTCACCTCCTGAGCGGGCGGTCCCGTCCTGGTCGGTCCCGTGGTCGGCGGCGACCGGGTGGGCCGGTGCCGGGTCGGTCTGGTGGATCTGCGAGAGGGTCGCGTCCACCGAGGGGTTGACGAGGTCGGTGAGCGGCTTCGGGTAGACGCCGAGCAGCACGGTCAGCGCCACCAGCGGGGCCACCACGACGAGTTCGCGGGTCTTGAGGTCCGTGATGCCGCTGACGCCCTCCTTGACCGGGCCGGTCATGGTGCGCTGGTAGAGCAGCAGGGCGTACAGCGCGGCGAGCACGATGCCGAGGGTGGCGACGATGCCGATCGCGGGGTACCGGGTGAAGGTGCCGACCAGGACGAGGAACTCGCTGACGAAGGGCGCCAGTCCGGGCAGCGACAGGGTGGCCAGGCCGCCGATGAGGAAGGTGCCGGCGAGCACCGGGGCGACCTTCTGCACGCCGCCGTAGTCGGCGATCAGCCGGGAGCCGCGGCGGGAGATCAAGAAGCCGGCCACCAGCATCCACGCGGCGGTGGAGATGCCGTGGTTGACCATGTAGAGGGTGGCTCCGCTCTGGCCCTGGCTGGTCAGCGCGAAGATGCCCATGATGATGAAGCCGAAGTGCGAGATCGAGGCGTAGGCCACCAGCCGCTTGATGTCCTTCTGGCCGATGGCCAGCAGCGCGCCGTAGATGATCCCGATCACCGAGAGGACCAGGATCGCCGGGGCGAAGGTCTTCGAGGCGTCCGGGAACAGCCCGAGGCAGAAGCGGAGCATCGCGAAGGTGCCGACCTTGTCGACCACGGCGGTGATCAGTACGGCGGTGCCGGCGGTGGCCTCGCCCATCGCGTTCGGCAGCCAGGTGTGCAGCGGCCAGAGCGGGGCCTTGACCGCGAAGGCGAAGAAGAAGCCGAGGAACAGCGCCTTCTCGGCGGTGCCGCTGAACCGCAGCCGGCCGTCGGCGACCGCGCCGGTGAGCGTCTGGAGGTCGAAGGTGGCCAGGCCCTGGTCCTGCGCGATCACGTACAGGCCGATCACGGCGGCCAGCATGACCAGGCCGCCGAGCAGGTTGTACAGCAGGAACTTGACCGCCGCGTAGGAGCGCTGACGGGCCGACTCGGGGCCGCCCGCCCGGTCGCCGAAGCCGCCGATGAGGAAGTACATCGGGATCAGCATGGCTTCGAAGAACACGTAGAAGACGAAGACGTCGGTGGCGTAGAAGGAGACGATCACCATCGCCTCCACCGCCAGGACCAGGGCGAAGAAGCCCTGGGTGCGGCGCCGCGCCTCAAAGGTGTTGGGGTCGGACGTCCCCTGCGGCGCCGGGGCGACCGGGTCGGCGTCGTGCCAGGAGGCGAGCAGCACCACCGGCACCAGCACGGCGGTGAGCAGGGCGAGGACGGCGCCGATGCCGTCCACGCCGAGCGCGAAGGTGATGCCGAAGGAGCGGATCCAGCTGTAGGACTCGGTCAGCTGGTAGCGCGCGCCGTCCGGGTCGAACCGCACGGCGACCACGGCCGCCAGGGCCAGGGTGGCGGCGGAGAAGGCCAGTGCCGCGGTCTTCGCGGCCCGCCGCCGGCCCTCGGTGGTCCCGGCCGGCAGGGCGGCGGTGACCACCGCCCCGGCCGCCGGAACCGCGCAGGTGGCGGTGAGGAGGACGCTCATGCCCCGGCCTCCTGACGGTGTGTGTGATGGGGAATCATCAGACGGACCTCATCAGGAGAGTCGTGGCGACCAGCACCAGCGTGCCGCCGAACATGGAGAGCGCGTACGAGCGGACGTAGCCGTTCTGGATCCGTCGCAGCCGGCTGGAGACGCCGCCGATGGTGGCGGCCAGGCCGTTGACGAAGCCGTCCAGGCCGCGGCTGTCGAAGTACACCAGGGTGGCGGTGAGCGCCGAGCCGGGGCGGACCAGGACGGCGTGGTTGAGGTCGTCCTGGAGGAGGTCGCGGCGGGCGGCCCGGGTGAGCGGGGAGCCGTAGGGCGGCACCACCGGGACGGCGGAACGGCCGTACATCAGGTAGGAGAGCGCGACGCCGACCACCATGCAGGCGCTGGTGAGCAGGGTCACCACCAGCGGGGCGAGCGGGGAGTTCCCCTCCTCGTGGCCGGTGACCGGCTCCAGCCAGTGGAGGAAGGAGCTGTTGAACGCGAACAGCCCGCCCGCGAACACCGAGCCGAACGCCAGCACGATCATCGGAACCGTCATGGTGCGCGGCGACTCGTGCGGGTGCGGGTCGTTGCCCTGGGCGTCCGGCTGCCAGCGCTTCTCGCCGAAGAAGGTCAGGATCATCACCCGGGTCATGTAGAACGCGGTGACCGCGGCGCCGGTCAGGGTGCACAGGCCGAGGATCCAGCCCTCGGTGCCGCCCTTGGCGAACGCCGCCTCGATGATCTTGTCCTTGGAGAAGAAGCCGGACAGGCCCGGGAAGCCGATGATGGCCAGGTAGCCGAGGCCGAAGGTGATGAAGGTGACCCGCATATGCTTCCACAGGCCGCCGTAGTGACGCATGTTCACCTCGTCGTTCATGCCGTGCATGACCGACCCGGCGCCGAGGAACAGTCCGGCCTTGAAGAAGCCGTGGGTCACCAGGTGCATGATCGCGAAGGCGTAGCCGATCGGGCCGAGGCCGGCCGCGAGGATCATGTAGCCGATCTGCGACATGGTCGAGCCGGCCAGCGCCTTCTTGATGTCGTCCTTGGCGCAACCGACGATCGCACCGAACAGCAGGGTGACCGCGCCGACCACCACGACGGCGGTCTGGGCGTCCGGCGCCAGGTTGAAGATCGCCCCGGAGCGGGTGATCAGGTAGACGCCGGCGGTGACCATGGTGGCCGCGTGGATCAGCGCGGAGACCGGGGTCGGGCCCTCCATCGCGTCCCCGAGCCAGGACTGCAGCGGCACCTGCGCGGACTTGCCGCAGGCGGCGAGCAGCAGCATCAGGCCGATCGCGGTCAGCTTGCCCTCGCTCGCCTCGCCGGCGTTGGCGAAGACCGGCTCGAAGGCGAAGGAGCCGAACTCGACGAACATCAGCATGATCGCGATGGACAGGCCCAGGTCGCCGACGCGGTTGACGATGAACGCCTTCTTGGCGGCCGTCGCGGCGCTCGGCTTGTGCTGCCAGAAGCCGATCAGCAGGTACGAGGCGAGGCCCACGCCCTCCCAGCCGAAGTACAGCAGCAGGTAGTTGTCGGCGACCACCAGCAGCAGCATCGCCGCCAGGAAGAGGTTCAGATAGGCGAAGAAGCGGCGCCGGCGCTCGTCGTGCGCCATGTAGCCCACCGAGTAGAGGTGGATGAGCGTGCCCACGCCGGTGATCAGCAGGACGAAGGTCATCGAGAGCTGGTCGAGCTGGAACGAGATGTCGGCCTGGAAGCCGTTCACCGGGATCCAGCTGAACAGGTGCTCGGTGACGGCGCGTTCCTCGGCGTCCCGCCCCAGCATGGAGGAGAACAGCGCGAGGCCGAAGCCGAAGGACAGTGCGGCGAGCGCGGTGGCCAGCCAGTGGCCGAACCGGTCGAAGGCCCGGCCGCCGAGCAGCAGCAGGGCGGCGCCGGCCAGCGGGGCCGCGACCAGCAGCGGAATGAGAGAGTTCACCGAGGTCCTCCGCCTACAGCTTCATCAGGTTGCTGTCGTCGACCGAGGCGGAGTGCCTGGTCCGGAAGATCGAGACGATGATCGCGAGGCCGACCACGACCTCGGCCGCCGCGACCACCATGGTGAAGAACGCGATGATCTGGCCGTCCAGGTTGCCGTGCATCCGGGAGAAGGTGACCAGCGCCAGATTGGAGGCGTTGAGCATCAGTTCGACACACATGAACAGGACGATCGCGTTCCGCCGGATCAGGACGCCGGAGGCGCCGATGGTGAACAACAGGGCGGAGAGATAGAGGTAGTTGACCGGATTCACTCCGCCCCCTCCTCGTCGTGGTCGGACGCCGGGCGGTTCGCCGGCGCCTTGTGGCGGGCGGCCACCGGCTCGAGTGCCTGGCGCGGGCCGGTCACCGGCGGGCGCTCGGACGGCGGGCGGCCCAGCCAGTCGGCGGTGCTGGACTCCAGCTCGGCCATCCGGGCCAGCATCTCCTGGCTGACGTCGCGGATCTGGCCGCGCTCGCGCAGGGTCGCCATGACCGAGTCCTCGGCGATCGTGCCGTCCGGCAGCAGGCCCGGGATGTCCACCGCGTTGTGCCGGGCGTAGACGCCGGGCGCGGGCATCGGCGGGACCTGGAGGTTGTCCGCGACCCGCTGGGCGGCCAGCTCGCGCTGGGTCTTCGGGGCCTTCACGTGCTCGCGGTGGGTCAGCACCATGGCGCCGATCGCGGCCGTGATCAGCAGCGCACCGGTGACCTCGAAGGCCCAGACGTACTTGGTGAAGATCAGCCGGGCCAGGCCCTGGACGTTGCCCTCGGCGTTGGCCTCGCCGAGGCCCGTGAAGGTGTCCAGCCTGGCGTTGGCGATCCCGGCGACCAGCAGCACCCCGAAGCCGAGGCCGCAGACCACGGCGGCGAACCGCTGGCCCTTCAGCTGCTCCTTCAGCGAGTCCGCGCTGGTCACACCGACCAGCATCACCACGAACAGGAAGAGCATCATGATCGCGCCGGTGTAGACGACGATCTGCACCACGCCCAGGAACACCGCGCCCTGGGCCATGTAACAGACCGCCAGGGCGAGCATGGTGGCGGCCAGGCAGAGCGCGCTGTGCACCGCCTTCTTCATCAGCAGCATGCCGAGGGCGCCGCCGACGGCGATCACCGCGAGCACCCAGAACTGGACGGCCTCGCCGGTGGAGGTCGCGCCGGTGACGGCGGCGAGGGTGGCGGGGGCGGCGGTCACGACTGCGCCTCCTTCTCCCGGTCGGTGCGCTCCTGGCGCTCGGTGCCCGGCGCCGCGGCGGTGATCTCGCCCCGGTAGTACGCGCCCTCGTCGACGCCCGGGAAGATCGCGTGCGGGGTGTCGACCATGCCCTCGGAGAGGCCGACCAGCAGCTGCTCCTTGGTGAAGATGAGGTCCTTGCGGGAGGAGTCCGCGAGCTCGTACTCGTTGGTCATGGTGAGCGCCCGGGTCGGGCAGGCCTCGATGCACAGGCCGCACAGGATGCAGCGGGCGTAGTTGATCTGGTACACCGCGCCGTAGCGCTCACCGGGCGAGTAGCGCTCCTCCTCCCGGTTGTCCGCGCCCTCGACGTAGATGGCGTCGGCCGGGCAGGCCCAGGCGCACAGCTCGCAGCCGACGCACTTCTCCAGGCCGTCCGGGTGCCGGTTGAGCTGGTGGCGGCCGTGGAAGCGCGGGGCGGTGGGCTTCTTCTGCTCCGGGTACTGCTCGGTGAGCCGCTTCTTGAACATGGCCTTGAAGGTCACGCCGAAGCCGGCGGCCGGTCCGAGGATGGACGGCTTCTCGGCCCGCTCGGGCCGGTCGGTCCGGGGGTTGTCGGACGACATCTCGGTTCAGCTCCCTTCGGAATGGTCGGCCCCGTTGAGGGCGTCCTGGAGTTGCTTCGGGGCGCGGCTGGGCCGGCGCGGGACCGGCGGGAGCTGCTGGCCGGGCAGCGGCGGCACCGGGTAGCCGCCGGCCGTCGGGTCGAACTCGCCGCTCGGCGCGCCGTCCTCGGTCTCCGGCCGGCGCTTCACGACGTCCCGCAGCAGGCCGAGCAGCAGCAGCGCGCCGACCGGGGCGCCGACGTACAGCACCACCTCGCCGAAGCCGTAGCCCTCGTTGCGCAGGGCCCGGACCGAGGCCACCATCACCAGCCAGACCAGCGAGACCGGGATGAGCACCTTCCAGCCGAGCTTCATGAACTGGTCGTAGCGGAACCGGGGCAGGGTGCCGCGCAGCCAGATGAAGAAGAACAGCAGCAGCTGGATCTTGAGGACGATCCAGAGCATCGGCCACCAGCCGTGGTTGGCGCCCTCCCAGAAGGTGGAGACCGGCCAGGGGGCCCGCCAGCCGCCCAGGAACAGGGTGGAGGCGACGGCCGAGACGGTGACCATGTTGACGTACTCGGCCAGCATGAACATCGCGAACTTCAGCGAGGAGTACTCGGTGTTGAAGCCGCCGACCAGTTCGCCCTCGGCCTCCGGGAGGTCGAAGGGCGCGCGGTTGGTCTCGCCGACCATCGCCACGATGTAGACGATGAACGACACCGGCAGCAGCACCGCGAACCAGGTCGGCTGCTGCGAGGAGACGATCTCCGAGGTGGACATCGAGCCGGAGTAGATGAACACCGCCGCGAAGGACAGGCCCATCGCGATCTCGTAGCTGATCATCTGGGCCGAGGAGCGCAGGCCGCCGAGCAGCGGGTAGGTCGAGCCGGAGGACCAGCCGGCCAGCACGATGCCGTAGATGCCGACCGAGGCGGTGGCCAGGATGTACAGCAGCGCCACCGGGAAGTCGGTCAGCTGCATCGGCGTCCGGGTGCCGAAGATCGAGATCTCGTTGCCGGCCGGGCCGAACGGGATCACCGCGAAGGCCATGAACGCCGGGATCGCGCAGACGATCGGGGCCAGGATGTAGACCGCCTTGTCGGCGCCCTTGACCACCAGGTCTTCCTTGAGCGCCAGCTTCACGCCGTCGGCCAGCGACTGCAGCAGGCCCCAGGGGCCGTGCCGGTTGGGCCCGATGCGCAGCTGCATCCAGGCCACCACCTTGCGCTCCCAGACGATCGCCACGAGCACCGTGCCGACCAGGAAGGCGAAGCAGAACACCGCCTTGAGCAGGACCAGCCACCAGGGGTCGCGGCCGAAGAAGCCGAGCGTCTCGTACGCGGCGAGGTCGTACCCGGCGAGCGGGTGCGAGGTGGGGTTCACTTCTCCTCCTCGTCGGGCTCGACGCCCTGGGCCGGGGCGATGGTGACCAGGTGGCCGATGGTGGTGCCGAGCGTGCGGTGGGCGCCGCCCGGGGTGGAGTTGAGCGGGATCCAGACCGTGCGGTCGGGCATCTCCTTGCTGATCTCCAGCGGCAGGGTGACCGAGCCGGCCGGGCCGGTCAGCCGCAGCGCGGGGGCGCCCGTGGCGCCGATCTCCTCGGCGGTGGTCGGCGAGATCCGGGCGAGGGCGCGGTGCCGGGTGCCGGCCAGGTGCGGGTCGCCCTGCTGGAGCGAGCCGCGGTCGAGCAGCAGGCGCCAGCCGGCCAGCACCGCCTGGCCGGTGGCCGGGCGGGGCAGCAGGCCGGGGTGGGCGGCCGGGGCGGCCGGGCGCTCGCCGGCCCAGGGCGCGAACCGGTCCAGCTCCAGCCGGGCGGCGCGGACGTCGGGCAGGCCGAGCCGGTGGCCCAGCGCGTCGGCGAGCATGTTCAGCACCCGCAGGTCCGGGTGCAGGTGACGGCCCATCTGCTGGTCCGGCTTGAGCGCGGCCTCGAACATCCGCACCCGGCCCTCCCAGTCCAGGAAGGTGCCGGCCTTCTCGGCGACCGCGGCCACCGGCAGCACCACGTCGGCGTGCGCGGTGACGGCGGACGGGCGCAGCTCCAGCGAGACCACGAACGGGACGGCGGCCAGCGCCTCCTCGGCCCGCGCCGGGTCGGCCAGGTCCTCCGGATCGAGGCCGCCGACCAGCAGTGCGTCGAGTTCGCCGCGGGCGGCGGCCGCGAGGATCTCCCCGGTGTCCCGGCCGGGGCCCTCGGGCAGGCCCGGCACGCCCCAGGCGGCGGCGGCCTCGGCCCGGGCGGCCGGGACGGTGACCGGGCGGCCGCCCGGCAGCAGGCCGGGCAGCGCGCCCGCCTCGACCGCGCCGCGCTCGCCGGCCCGCCGGGGGATCCAGGCGAGCCGGGCGCCGGTGGCGTGTGCCAGCCGCAGCGCGGCGGTGAGCGCGCCCGGTGCGGCGGCGGCCCGCTCGCCGACCAGGATCACCGCGCCGGGGGTGCGGAGCAGTCCGGCGGCGCGCCCGGCGTCGTCGTTGAGCGGCTCGTCGGCGGCGAGCGCGGCCAGCCACTCGGCCTCGGTGCCGGGGGCGGCGGGCAGCAGCGCCCCGTGCAGCTTGGCCAGGCCCCGGGAGGCGTGTGCGGCGATCGAGAAGACCGTGAGCCCTCGGTCGCGGTCGGCCTTGCGCAGCCGCAGGAAGACGATCGGCGACTCCTCCTCGGGCTCCAGGGCCACCAGCAGCGCCACCGGCGCGGCCTCCAGGTCCTGGTAGGTCACGCCCTCGCCGGTGATGTCCACGCCCTGCCCGGCGACCGCGGCGGCCAGGAAGTCCGCCTCCTCGGCGCTGTGCGGGCGGGCCCGGAAGTCCACGTCGTTGGTGCCGAGCACCACCCGGGCGAACTTGGCGTAGGCGTAGGCGTCCTCGACGGTGACCCGGCCGCCGGTGAGCACGCCGGTGCGGACCCCGCGCAGCCCCTCGGCCGCCCGGGCCAGCGCCTCCGGCCAGGAGGCGGTGACGAGTTCGCCGTCCCGCCGGACCAGCGGGGCGGTGATCCGGTCGCGCTGCTGGGCGTAGCGGAAGGCGAACCGCCCCTTGTCGCAGTTCCACTCCTCGTTGACCGCCGGGTCCTCGCCGGCCAGCCGGCGCAGCACCTTGCCGCGGCGGTGGTCGGTGCGCTGGGCGCAGCCGGACGAGCAGTGCTCGCAGACGCTCGGCGAGGAGACCAGGTCGAACGGGCGGGAGCGGAAGCGGTAGGCCGCCGAGGTGAGGGCGCCGACCGGGCAGATCTGGATGGTGTTGCCGGAGAAGTACGACTCGAAGTCGTCGCCCTCGCCGGTGCCGACCTGCTGCAGGGCGCCGCGCTCGACCAGGTCGATGAACGGGTCGCCGGCGATCTGCTGGGAGAACCGGGTGCAGCGGGCGCAGAGCACGCAGCGCTCCCGGTCCAGCAGCACCTGGCTGCTGATCGGCAGGGGCTTCTCGTAGGTGCGCTTCATCCCCTCGAAGCGGGAGTCCGCGTCCCCGGTGGCCATCGCCTGGTTCTGCAGCGGGCACTCGCCGCCCTTGTCGCAGACCGGGCAGTCCAGCGGGTGGTTGATCAGCAGCAGCTCCATCACGCCGCGCTGGGCCTTCTCGGCGACCGGCGAGCTGAGCTGGGTGCGGACCACCATGCCCTCGGCGACCGGGATGGTGCACGAGGCGACCGGCTTGCGCTGGCCCTCGATCTCGACGATGCACTGCCGGCAGGCGCCGGCCGGGTCGAGCAGCGGGTGGTCGCAGAAGCGCGGGATCTGGGTGCCGATCTGCTCGGCGGCCCGGATCACCAGCGTCCCCTTGGGGACCTGCACTTCGACGCCGTCGATGGTGAGCGTGACCAGCTCGACCGCGGCCTGGCCGCCCTTGGAGGTGGAGGGTTCTGTGATCGTCACGCGTGCACCTCCCTTTCGGTGGCGGACTGGTGGCCGGGGCGGGGGCCGTCGGCCCAGACAGTGGAGGCGGCCGGGTCGAACGGGCAGCGGCGCTCGACGAGGTGCTGCTCGTACTCGGCCCGGAAGTGCTGGAGCGAGGAGACGATCGGGCTGGCCGCGCCGTCGCCCAGGGCGCAGAAGGACTTGCCGTTGATGTTGTCGGCGATGTCGAGGAGCTTCTCGAGGTCGCCCTCGGCGCCCTGGCCGGCCTCGATCCGCTTGAGCAGCTGGACCAGCCAGTAGGTGCCCTCGCGGCAGGGGGTGCACTTGCCGCAGGACTCGTGGGCGTAGAACTCGGTCCAGCGGGTCACCGCGCGGACCACGCAGGTCGTCTCGTCGAAGACCTGCAGGGCCTTGGTGCCGAGCATCGAGCCGGCCGCGCCGACGCCCTCGTAGTCGAGCGGGACGTCGAGGTGCTCGTCGGTGAACATCGGGGTGGAGGAGCCGCCCGGGGTCCAGAACTTGAGCCGGTGGCCGGGGCGGATGCCGCCGCTGATGTCGAGCAGCTGGCGCAGGGTGATGCCGAGCGGGGCCTCGTACTGGCCGGGGTTGGTGACGTGGCCGGAGAGCGAGTAGAGCGTGAAACCGGGGGACTTCTCGGTGCCCAGGCCCTTGAACCAGTCCTTGCCCCGGGCCAGGATCGGCGGCACCGAGGCGATCGACTCGACGTTGTTGACCACGGTCGGGCAGGCGTAGAGGCCGGCGATGGCCGGGAACGGCGGGCGCAGCCTCGGCTGGCCGCGGCGCCCCTCCAGCGAGTCGAGCAGGGCCGTCTCCTCGCCGCAGATGTACGCGCCGGCGCCGGCGTGGACGGTGATGTCCAGGTCGAGGCCGGAGCCGAGGACGTCCCGGCCGAGCAGTCCGGCCTCGTAGGCCTCGGCGACGGCGGCCTGGAGCCGGCGCAGCACCGGCACGACCTCGCCGCGCAGGTAGATGAAGGCGTGGTCGCAGCGGATCGCGTAGGCCGCGATGATCATGCCCTCGATCAGCGAGTGCGGGTTGGCGAACATCAGCGGGATGTCCTTGCAGGTGCCCGGCTCGGACTCGTCCGCGTTGACCACCAGGTAGTGCGGCTTGCCGTCGTTCTGCGGGATGAACTGCCACTTCATGCCGGTGGGGAAGCCGGCGCCGCCGCGGCCGCGCAGGCCGGCGTCCTTGACCAGGGCGATCACGTCGTCCGGGGGCATCGCGAGGGCGGCCCGGAGCCCCTCGTACCCGGCGTGGCGGCGGTAGGTGGCCAGGCTCCAGGGGCGGGTGTCGTCCCAGCAGGCGGAGAGGACGGGGGTGAGCAGCTTCTCGGCCGGCTCGGCGGAGGTCATCACGCTTCACTCCCTTCCTGGCCGGTGCCCGCGTGGCGGGGGGAGACGACGCGGGTGCCGCCGGTGCCGGGCAGGGCCTCGCCGCGGGCCAGCCGCAGGCCGGCCAGCGAGGGGGCGCCGCCGGCGCCGGACTCGTCGACGGCGCCGGGGCGCTCGTCGGGGAAGCCGGCCAGGATCCGGGCGGTCTCCTTGAAGGAGCAGAGCCGGGCGCCCCGGGTGGGGGCGGCCTCGCGGCCCGCGCGCAGGTCGTCGACCAGCCGCTTGGCGCTCTCCGGCGTCTGGTTGTCGAAGAACTCCCAGTTGACCATCACCACGGGCGCGTAGTCGCAGGCCGCGTTGCACTCGATGTGCTCGATGGAGATCCGGCCGTCCTCGGTGGTCTCGTTGTTCGTGATCCCGAGGTGCTCCTGGAGCTCGGCGAAGATCTGGTCGCCGCCGAGCACCGCGCACAGGGTGTTGGTGCAGACCCCGACGTGGTACTCGCCGGCGGGCTGGCGCCGGTACATCGTGTAGAAGGTGGCGACGGCGGTGACCTCGGCGGTGGTGAGCTCCAGCTGCTCCGCGCAGAACCGGATGCCGGTCGGGCTGACGAAGCCCTCCTCGGCCTGCACCAGGTGCAGCAGCGGCAGCAGGGCGGACCGGGCCACCGGGTAGCGGCCGATCAGCTCCGCGGCGTCGGCGGCCAGCCGGGCGTGCACCTCCTCGGGGTACGGCCTGGCCGGCAGCGCCGGCATCCCCAGTTGGACGTCTGTCACCGGTCCACGCCTCCCATCACCGGGTCGATCCCGGCCACCGCGACGATGACGTCGGCCACCTGGCCGCCCTCGCACATCGCCGCCATCGTCTGCAGATTGGTGAACGACGGGTCCCGGAAGTGGACCCGGTACGGGCGGGTCCCGCCGTCGCTGACCACGTGCACGCCCAGCTCGCCCTTGGGCGACTCGACCGCCGCGTAGGCCTGGCCGGCCGGGACCCGGAAGCCCTCGGTGACCAGCTTGAAGTGGTGGATCAGGGCCTCCATGGAGGTGCCCATGATCTTCCGGATGTGGTCGAGGGAGTTGCCCATCCCGTCCGGGCCGACGGCGAGTTGGGCCGGCCAGGCGATCTTCTTGTCGGCCACCATGACCGGGCCGGGACGCAGCCGGTCCAGGCACTGCTCGACGATCCGCAGCGACTGCTTCATCTCCTCCAGGCGGATCAGGAAGCGGCCGTAGGAGTCGGCGCTGTCGGCGATCGCGACCTCGAAGTCGTAGTTCTCGTAGCCGCAGTACGGGTCGGTCTTGCGCAGGTCGTGCGGCAGGCCGGTGGCGCGCAGGATCGGCCCGGTGGCGCCGAGGGCGAGGCAGCCGGGCAGGTCGAGGAAGCCGACGTCGACCAGGCGGGCCTTGAACACCGGGTTGCCGGTGGCGAGTTTGTCGTACTCGTGCATCCGGGAGCGGAAGGTCTTCACGGCCTCGCGGATCTGGTCGACCGCGCCGGGCGGGAAGTCCTGGGCGAGGCCGCCGGGGCGGACGTACGCGTGGTTCATCCGCAGGCCGGTGACCAGTTCGAAGACGTCCAGGATCAGCTCGCGGTCGCGGAAGCCGTAGATCATCAGCGTGGTGGAGCCGATCTCCATGCCGCCGGTGGCCAGGCAGACCAGGTGGGAGGCGATCCGGTTGAGCTCCATCATCAGCACCCGGATGACGTTGGCCCGCTCGGGGACGTCGTCGGTGATGCCGAGCAGCTTCTCGACCGCCAGGCAGTAGGCGGTCTCGTTGAACAGCGGGGTCAGGTAGTCCATGCGGGTCACGAAGGTGGTGCCCTGGACCCAGTTGCGGAACTCCATGTTCTTCTCGATGCCGGTGTGGAGGTAGCCGATGCCGCAGCGGGCCTCCGTCACCGTCTCGCCGTCGATCTCCAGGATCAGCCGCAACACCCCGTGGGTGGAGGGGTGCTGGGGGCCCATGTTGACGATGATGCGCTCGTCGTCGGCCCGGCCGACGGCCTCGACCACCTCGCCCCAGTCACCGCCGGTGACCGTGAAGACCCGGCCCTCGGTGGTGTCCCGGGTGCCCGCCTCGGCGGTGCCGTCCTGGTGCGTCTCCTCGTAGTGCTGGGTGTTCATCAGCTGTACGACCTCCGCTGGTCGGGCGCCGGGATCTGGGCGCCCTTGTACTCGACGGGGATGCCGCCGAGCGGGTAGTCCTTGCGCTGCGGGTGGCCCAGCCAGTCGTCCGGCATCATGATCCGGGTGAGCCCCGGGTGCCCCTCGAAGACCAGGCCGAAGAAGTCGTAGGCCTCGCGCTCGTGCCAGTCGTTGGTCGGGTAGACGCTGACCACGGACGGGATGCGCGGGTCGCTGTCCGGCGCGGTGACCTCCAGCCGGATCAGCCGGCCGTGGGTGATCGAGCGCAGGTGGTAGACCGCGTGCAGTTCGCGGCCCCGGTCGCCCGGGTAGTGCACGCCGCTCACCCCGAGGCAGAGCTCGAAGCGCAGCGCCGGGTCGTCGCGCAGGGTGCGGGCGGTGCGCAGCAGGTGCTCGCGGGCGATGTGGAAGGTGAGCTCGGCGCGGTCGACGACGGTCTTCTCGATCACCTCGGCCGGGTCGAGGCCCTGTTCCTCCAGGGCGCCCTCCAGCTCGTCGGCGACCTCGTCGAACCAGCCGCCGTACGGGCGCTCGGCGGCCGGCGGCAGGGCGATCGGGGCGACCAGCCCGCCGAAGCCGGAGGTGTCGCCGCTGCCCTGGGCGCCGAACATGCCCTGCCGGCGGCCGACCACCTCGACCGGGATCTCGCGGTGCGGGTGCTCGCGGCGGGTCTCGGGTACCTGGTCGTTCATCGCAGCAGCCCCCGCATCTCGCTGACCGGGGTCGCCTGCAGCGCGAGCGCCTCGCCCAGCTCCTCGGCGCGGCGCTTGTTCACGCCGAGCGGCTCGTGCTGGATCTTGTCGTGCAGCTTCAGGATCGCGTCCATCAGCATCTCCGGGCGGGGCGGACAGCCGGGCAGGTAGATGTCCACCGGGACGATGTGGTCGACGCCCTGCACGATCGCGTAGTTGTTGAACATCCCGCCCGAGGAGGCGCAGACGCCCATCGAGATGACCCACTTCGGATTGGCCATCTGGTCGTAGACCTGGCGCAACACGGGCGCCATCTTCTGGCTCACCCGGCCCGCTACGATCATCAGGTCGGCCTGCCGGGGTGAGCCCCGGAACACCTCCATGCCGAACCGGGCCAGGTCGTAGCGGCCCGCACCGGTGGTCATCATCTCGATCGCGCAGCAGGCCAGCCCGAAGGTGGCCGGGAAGAGCGACGCCTTGCGCACCCAGCCGGCGGCCGTCTCCACGGTCGTGAGCAGAAAGCCGCTCGGCAGCTTCTCCTCGATTCCCATCAGATCCCTCTCAATGCCCTCAAGTCCGTTGGCTTGTCCGCACGTTCACAAAGTCAGCGGTCAGTCCCACTCCAGACCGCCGCGTCGCCAGACGTAGGCGTAGGCGACGAAGACGGTGGCGATGAACAGGAGCATCTCGACCAGCCCGAAGATCCCCAGGGCGTCGAAGCTCACGGCCCACGGATAGAGGAAGACGATCTCGATGTCGAAGACGATGAAGAGCATCGCCGTCAGGTAGTACTTGATCGGGAACCGACCGCCGCCCACAGGCTGCGGGGTCGGCTCGATGCCGCACTCGTACGCCTCCAACTTGGCCCGGTTGTAGCGCTTGGGGCCGGTCAGTGAGGCCATCACGACGGAGCCGACCGCGAACGCCGCCGCGATGGCACCGAGTACGAGGATCGGCGCGTAGGCATTCATAGCCCCCGCTCCCTCCGTCCAGTCGTCCTTGACTGCAGATCGGAACCGTCGGGTCACACTGCGGTGAACCCGGCACTCCAGTTCCCGAGATCCACCTCATGTGAGGCAGTTCACAAAGCCTGGAACGAGCGCATCTTATGCCCGTCGGCTTGTGATCTGCGACACGCAGTTCAAGACGATCTTTGTGATCTCCGCCACCTCGCGAATCGTGGCGAAGGTGAGCATGGCGAGATTTGTCGACGCAAAGAAGTCAAATGGTCACAAGCTGTCGCATTTATCTGCGAAGCGGCTGGTCAGGGCCGCGCGCCTATATCAACTATGCCTCGTCGAGAGCAAATTTTCGGGCGTCATGTTGACGTGTTATAGCGGCTCACTCGCAGGGGTGGCGGCTGCGCGAACGTCCGCTTGACCCTTCGTTCACAAGCGCGCGAGCGCTGCTCGGACGCGGTTCTCCCCCGCCCGGGCGGCGCCGGTCGGACCCGGTCCCGCCGTCACGCCGGCACGGACCCGCGCTCCGCCGCAACCTCCGCCGGAACGTCCTCCGGCCGCGGCACCGAGGCGGTCCGCCGGCCCCACTCGGTGCCGACCAGCACGAGGGCACCGCCCAGCAGGGCGAGCGGCCCGAGGTGGTTGCCCGCCAGGGTGATGCCGAACACCGCGGCCCAGAGCGGCTCGGTGCCCAGCAGCAGGCTGACCCGCGAGGGCGAGGTGGTGCGGACGGCCCACATCTGCACGAAGAACGCGAAGAGCGTGCAGAGCAGCGCCAGGTGCAGCAGCCAGCCCCACTGGGCCGGCCCGTAGGCGGCCGCGACCGTCCAGGGCAGCGGACCGGCGAACGGCGCGACGACGGCGAACACCAGCGTCGCGGCCGCGAGCTGGACCCAGGTGACGGCCAGTGTGTCGCTCTCCCGGATCGACCGGGCCCGGGCGGTGGCCAGCACGTTGACCGTCCGCACGACGGCGGCGCCGAGCACCAGCAGGTCCCCCGAGGCCGGGGCCCGCAGTCCGCCGTCCCCGGTGAGCAGCGCGATGCCCAGCACCGCCAGACCGGCCGCCGCGAGGAAGGAGCGCGGCAGCGGCGTCCGGGCCAGCGCGCTCTCCGCCAGCGGGGTGAACACGATCGTGAGGCTGATGATCAGGCCCGCGTTGGTCGCCGAGGTGTGCACCGCGCCGAACGTCTCCAGGAGGAAGATCGCACCGAGCACCAGCCCCAGCCCGGCCCCGCCCAGCCACTCGGCGCGTCGCAGCCGCCGCAGCGACCGCCAGGCCGCGAGTCCCAGGACGGGCAGCACCAGGCCGAACCGCAGCACCAGCATCGCCACCACCGTTCCCGGTTCGGCCACCCGCTGCACCGCCAGGAAGCTCGACCCCCACACCACCGCCACCAGCAGCACCGGCAGATCACGCAACAGGAAGGAGGACGGAGCGCGCACGGGCGGAGCCTCTCCCGGGGTTCGAGACGCGGGGCGCTCGAAACGAACGGAACCGGCACACGAGAGTCACGCACGTCGTCGGACGGATCCCGGGGCAGAGCGGGGCCCGCCATCCTCGCGCACCGCAGCGCTCGCGATCAACGGTTTCCGGCCCCCTACCGGATCCCCGGCCCGCCGTGGATGATGTCGCCATGCCAACCCAGCCGTCCCCCACCCACCGGAAGGCCCGTCACGTGAGGCGCATGCACTGGGCGTTGACCGCCGCCGCTACCGTCCTCCCGCTCGTGGCGAGCACCGGCGTCGCCGTCGCGGACACCCCGTCGACCGGCGCCGCCGCGGCCGGCACCACCTGCACCTACACACCGGCCGTCCCGGCCGACAACTTCAAGGGCATCCCGGTCTTCGACGCCCGGAAGGCCGCCAAGCCGTACCGGGCGACCCTGAAGACCTCCCAGGGCGCGATCACCTTCCAGGCGCTGACCGACAAGGCGCCCTGCACGACCTTCTCCTTCCGGTTCCTCGCCGAGCACGACTACTTCGACCGCAGCCACTGCCACCGGCTCACCACCCAGCGGATCTACGTCCTGCAGTGCGGCGACCCGACCGGGACCGGGAGCGGCGGCCCGGGCTACTCCTTCCCGGACGAGAACCTGGAGGGCGCCACCTATCCGGCCGGCACGGTCGCCATGGCCAACGCGGGGCCCCACACCAACGGCAGCCAGTTCTTCTTCGTCTGGAAGGACACCAAGCTCTCCCCCGCCTACACCCCGTTCGGCCGGATCACCGAGGGCCTGGACGTGCTGCAGAAGATCGCCGCCGGAGGCGAGGACGACCAGAACAACCCCGGCGACGGCTTCCCCACCCTGCCGGTGAACATCCGCAACGTGAAGATCGCCGCCCGCTGAGCCACCCGGCGCCCTCCCGTACGGTGGAGCACGCCGTCACCAGGGCACCACACAGGCCGGCACGGGCCGCCGACACCGCACGGGAGCAGCGCCGCATGGACAGCAGGATCTGGGAAAGCGTCGACCACCTGGTCGCCCGGCTCGACGAGGAGAGCCCGCTCCCCCCGCCGGAGGAGCGGCTCGCCCGGATCCTCAAGCTCTCCGAGGAGGTCGGCGAGGTCAGCGCCGCCGTGATCGGCGTCACCGGCCAGAACCCGCGCAAGGGCGTCACCCACAGCTGGGAGGACGTCCAGCACGAGCTGTGCGACGTGGTCTTCTCCGCGCTGGTCGCCCTGCGCACGCTCACCCCGGACGCCGCCCGGGTGTTCGCCGACCGCCTCGCCTACGTCGAGCAGCGCACCGCGGCCGGCTGCGACCAGGGCAGCTGACGGGGCCCGCCGGTCAGGCGTTCGGCGCGGCCTTGGCCAGGCCGTTGATGATGCGGTCCATGGCGTCGCCGCCCTGCGGGTCGGTGAGGTTGGCGAGGAGCTTGAGGACGAACTTCATCAGGACCGGGTGGGTCAGCCCGCGCTGGGTGGCGAGCTGCATGACCTTCGGGTTGCCGATGAGCTTCACGAAGGCCCGGCCGAGCGTGTAGTAGCCGCCGTAGACGTCCTTGAGGATGCGCGGGTAGGCCTGGAGCGCGCGCTCCCGCCCGCCGTCGGTCACCCGCGCGAGGGCCTGGACGATCACCCCCGCGGCGATCTGGCCGGATTCCATCGCGTAGGCGATGCCCTCGCCGTTGAACGGGTTGACCATGCCGCCCGCGTCGCCGACCAGCAGCAGGCCGCGGGTGTAGTGCGGCTGCCGGTTGAAGGCCATCGGCAGCGCGGCCCCCCGGATCGGGTCCGTCATGTTCTCGGGCGTGTAGCCCCACTCCTCCGGCATGCCGGCGCACCAGGCCTTGAGCACCTCGCGCCAGTCCAGCTCGCCGAAGGCCGGCGAGGAGTTGAGGATGCCGAGGCCGACGTTGGAGGTGCCGTCGCCCATGCCGAAGACCCAGCCGTAGCCGGGCAGCAGCTTGCGCTCCCCTTCGCGGGTGTCCCACAGCTCCAGCCAGGACTCCAGGTAGTCGTCGTCGTGGCGCGGGGAGGTGAAGTAGGTGCGGTAGGCGACGCCCATCGGGCGGTCCTCCCGGCGGTGCAGGCCCATGGCGAGCGAGAGCCGGGTGGAGTTGCCGTCGGCGGCCACGACCAGCGGGGCGCGGAAGGTCACCGGCCGCTTCTCGTCGCCGAGCTTGGCGGTGACCCCGACGATCCGGCCGGTCCGCTCGTCCAGCACCGGGCCGCTGACGTTGCAGCGCTCGTAGAGCCGGGCCCCGGCCTTCTCGGCCTGGCGGGCGAGCAGTTCGTCGAAGTCGGCGCGCTTGCGGACCAGGCCGAAGTCCGGGAAGGCCGACAGCTCGGGCCAGTCCAGCTCCAGCCGGACCCCGCCGCCGATGATCCGCAGGCCCTTGTTGTGCAGCCAGCCGTTCTCGGTGGACACGTCGATGCCCATGTCCACCAGCTGCTTGGTGGCCCGCGGGGTGAGGCCGTCGCCGCAGACCTTCTCCCGGGGGAAGCTGGTCTTCTCCAGCAGCAGCACGTCCAGACCCGCCTGCGCGAGGTGGTACGCGGTGGTGGACCCGGCCGGGCCGGCGCCGACCACGATGACGTCCGCGGTGCTCTCCACAACGCCTGCGCTCAGGTCAACGGCGGTCTCGGACACGGTGGGCACACTCCTGCTGGGGGGTCGGCCGGCCGGTGGGGGCCGGCGCGGCTGGGCTTGGACGAGTCTATGAGCTGCGGACGGCGCCGCGGCCGGACCCGGGCGGGCGGAACCGACGGCGGACCTACGGCGGGGCCGGCACGCGGGCCGGCCGCGGCGGCCGGTCAGACCTTGTAGGCCCGGTGCAGGGCGACGATCCCGCCGGTCAGGTTGCGCCAGGCCACCTTCGACCAGCCGACCTCCTGCAGCCGGGCGGCCAGCGCGGGCTGGTCCGGCCAGTCGCGGATCGACTCGGCGAGGTAGACGTACGCGTCCGGGTTGCTGCTGACCGCGGTGGCGACCGGCGGCAGCGCGCGCATCAGGTACTCGGTGTAGACCGTCCGGAACGGCGTCCAGGTCGGCGTGGAGAACTCGCAGATGACCAGCTTGCCGCCGGGCTTGGTGACCCGCAGCAGCTCGCTCAGCGCCGCCCCGGTGTCCTGGACGTTGCGCAGCGCGAAGGAGATCGTCACCGAGTCGAAGGTGCCGTCGGCGAACGGCAGCCTGGTGGCGTCCCCGGCGGTCAGCGCCAGCTCGGGGTGGCGGCGCTTGCCCTCGGCGAGCATGCCGACCGAGAAGTCGCACGGCACGACCCGCGCGCCGGCCTCCGCGAAGGGCAGCGAGGAGGTGCCGGTCCCGGCTCCGAGGTCGAGCACGACGTCCCCCGGCCCGGCGTCCACCGCCTCGGCCACCGCGCGACGCCAGGCGCGGGCCTGGCCGAGCGAGAGTACGTCGTTGGTCCGGTCGTACTGGGCCGCGACGTCGTCGAACATGGCGGCGACTTCGTGCGGCTGCTTGTCCAGAGAGGCTCGGGTCACGCCCCCCATTGTTCACCCTGGCTCCGACGATCCGGGCAAGGGGGCGCCTTCCGGGCACCCCCGGAACACGACCGGGGCGCATCCGGGCCGCCGCCGGGACGTCCGGGGCCGCCTCAGTGCAGCCCGCGCCGCCCGCCCGCGCGGCGCCGGCGGCGCGAGCGCTTGCCCTGCGTTATCGCCGGCATCCCGTCGGCCAGCACCTCGGTCGCCAGGGCGACGGTGCTGGCGAACCGGTTCTGCCCGCTCCGGACGGCCACCGCCCTCCGGTGCCGCCGGATCCGCAGCACGCAGACGGCGAACAGCAGCACCGCCACCGGCACGCTGAACCGGGCCAGCCCGACGCCCACCGGCTGCGGGTAGGTGTCGCCGCAGATCCGCACCGCCTTCGGCTCGTCGGCGGCGTGCTCCAGGCAGACGGTCTCCCCGAGCCTGGTGCCGTCGGCCAGCGGCAGCGCGGTGGCGGTGTGGTGCTGGCCGGCCGCCTGGTAGCTGACGGTGCTGTAGGAGCCGCCGCCCTTCGGCAGCTGGGTCACCACGCCGTCCACCCGCACCGGGTGGGCCCCGATCCGGTCGGCCTGCTCGGCCTGACGCCACCCCAGCAGGCACATCCCGACGGCCAGCACGGCGCTGAGCACGGCGGTGAGGTACCAGCCACGGCCCAACCGCGGGGAGCGCTGCGGGGGGACGGTCGCGGATCGCATGGTTCCTGTCCTGGCTTGCGTTCAGGGCCTGGGACGGGGCCCCGCCACCCGTGGGCACGGGCGGGTGTGTGGTGAGGGTACGGACTGAGCTGAGCCGGATGCTATCCGCTGGCGGGCCCTCAGGTCACGGCGAAAGGACAATCAGGCCACGCGGACGAAGGCGCAGTTCAGTGGCGCACGAAGCAAGTCCCGTTCATCACACGGGAGTACGGGCGATGACGGCCGAACCGTCCGACTACCGGCGGGTAGGGTACGACCGGGCAACCCGGGACCGCGCTCAGCGCCGCCGGAACACCAGCCGGCCGGCCAGCACCGTGGCCCGGCAGCCCCCGGCCCGCGGCCCGTCCGGCCCGCCGGCACCGGCAGCACCACTCGCACCGGCCGCACCACCCGCATCCGCCGCTCCGGGCGCGAACACCGCGAAGTCCGCCCGGCCCCCGACCGCCACCCGGCCGTACCCGGCCTCGGCGAGCGGCAGCACCGCCAGCGGGTCCAGCGGCCCGGCCCCCGCGTCCTCCCCGGCCCCCGGCAGCACGACCAGCCCCGACCGGGCCACCGCCGTCCGCACCGAGGCACGCTCGAACGGCCCGGCCACCGCCGTCACACCGGCGCCGAGCATCCGCTGCAGCCCGCGCCGGGCGCTCGCCCCGCAGCGCGTCTCGTCCCGCTCCCCCGTCAGCCCCTCGGGCACCGGCTCGTCCCCGACCCCTTCGCGCGGGTCCGGATGGTACGCCCGCTCCAGCAGCCAGTGCCCGTACGGGTTGCGCAGCCCGGGCGTGAGCAGCGCGTCGCCCCAGTCCCGGACCCGGGCCGCCGGGTGCGCCGCCGCCAGCCCGGCGTACGGGCCGACCGCCCCGACCAGCTCACCGCGCACGAGCACCGCCCCGTCGGCGTGGGACGGGGCGGTGGGATCGGCCGGGTCGGGCAGCACGAGGGCGGCCCGGTGCAGGGTCAGCACGGCGGGGCGGGACCTCAGTCGTTGTCGAGGATCTTCAGCTCGGGGTGCGCGGTGCCGCCCTCGATCGCGGTGGAGGCGATGTGCGAGGCGACCCGCGGGTCGACCGGGTCGTTGGCCGGGTCGTCCAGCACCCGCAGGTGCTCGTACGTGGTCGAGCGCTGCGCGGGGACGCGGTCGGCGGCCCGGATCAGGTGGATCAGCTCGGTGAGGTTGGAGCGGTGCTTGGCGCCGGCCGCCGAGACCACGTTCTCCTCCAGCATGACCGAGCCGAGGTCGTCCGCGCCGTAGTGCAGCGACAGCTGGCCGGCCTCCTTGCCGGTGGTCAGCCAGGAGCCCTGGATGTGGGCGACGTTGTCGAGGAACAGGCGGGCGATGGCGATCATCCGCAGGTACTCGAAGACGGTCGCCTGGGTCGACCCCTTCAGGTGGTTGTTCTGCGGCTGGTAGGTGTACGGGATGAAGGCGCGGAAGCCGCCGGTGCGGTCCTGCACGTCGCGGATCATCCGCAGGTGCTCGATCCGCTCCGCGTTGGTCTCACCGGTGCCCATCAGCATGGTGGAGGTGGACTCCACGCCCAGGCAGTGGGCGGCCTCCATGATCTCCAGCCAGCGCTCGCCGGACTCCTTGAGCGGCGCGATCGCCTTGCGCGGGCGCTCCGGCAGCAGTTCGGCGCCGGCGCCGGCGAAGGAGTCCAGGCCCGCCCGGTGGATCCGGGTGATCGCCTCCTCGATCGGGACGCCGGAGATCCGCGCCATGTGATCGACCTCGGACGCGCCCAGCGAGTGGATCACCAGCTGCGGGAACTCCGCCTTGATCGCCGAGAAGGCGCGCTCGTAGTACTCGACGCCGTAGTCCGGGTGGTGGCCGCCCTGGAACATGATCTGGGTGCCGCCCAGCTCGACGGTCTCGGCGCAGCGGCGCAGGATCTCGTCGAGCTCGCGGGACCAGCCCTTGTCGCTCTTCGGAGGCACGTAGAAGGCGCAGAACTTGCACGCCGTCACACAGACGTTGGTGTAGTTGATGTTGCGCTCGATGATGTACGTCGCGATGTGCTCGGTACCCGCGTAGCGGCGGCGGCGCACCGCGTCGGCCGCCGAGCCGAGCGCGTGCAGCGGGGCGGAGCGGTAGAGCTCCAGCGCCTCCTCCGGGCTGATCCGGCCGCCGCCGGCCGCCCGGTCGAGCACGGCCTGCAGGTCGGTGCTGGGCGCATCGAGGGTGGTCGCTGCGAGCTCGGACACCTGGCGGCCTTCTCTCTCTCGGTACTTCACGTGCTACTTGTGCGACGAGTGCGACGCCGTGCCGGGGCACCGGGGCGCATCCGGTTCAGCCTACGCCAGCGCTTTCCGGCCCCCGCGTCAGCCCGCCCGGCGCAGTGTCCCGGACGGGTTCCCGGCGCTGGGGTCGGCGGAGGTGAAGCGGATCGTGCCGTCCTTCTGCAGCGCGAGCGTCTCGGCGTAGGAGCCGCCGGTGCACGCGCCGGGCAGCGAGGAGCGGACCAGCCGGGAGGTGAAGACCAGCTTCTCCGGCTCGGCCGAGGTGAGTGTCCAGGCGCCCTCGCAGGTGATCGAGAGCAGTCCGGTCAGCTCGTTGCGGCTGGCCGTGGCGGCCTGCCCGATCGCCGCGCGGCCGACGACCAGTGTCGTGGTGCCGGCGGGCACCCCCTTCTGCGTGGTCATCTCCCCGCTCCAGGTGCCGAGGAACGCCTCCGGTACGGCGTTCGGCCCCGTCGCCGCACCCGCCGCCGCACCCGCTGGCGTGGTCGCCGCGGGCACCGGGGACGGCGGCGGCGACACCGTGCCCGACCCCGACGGCAGTGGCGGTGCCGGCGAAGGGCTCCCCGCCGCCGGGGCGGTGGACCCCGGCCCCGGCGCGTCCTCCCCCCACACCCGGTACGCCCCGTACCCGCCGCCCGCGAGCGCCAGCAGCACCGCCCCGGCGGCCAGCCCGGCCGTGCCCCGCCGCCGGGAGCCGCCCGTTCCCGCCACCGCGCCCCCGCCCGGCACGTAGGTCGGCGTCCGCTCCCCCTCCGCCGGATCTCCGGACACCGCCCCGGTCCCGGCCTCCGCCTCCAGGTCCAGCAGTTGCACCGCGCTGCGCCCGACGGCCGCCGCCAGCTCCGGCGGCAGCCAGTCGCCCCGCCCCGGCCGCCCGACGGCCGCGCCGTCCGGGTCCAGCCACTGCCCCAGCTGCCGCGGCGTCGGCCGGGCCGCCGGGTCCTTGGCCAGGCAGTCGAGCACGATCGCGCGCAGCGGCCCGCCGTCCAGCCCGGTGAGGTCCGGCTCCTCGTGCACCACGCGGTACAGCAGGACGGCCGCGCTCACCCCCTCCCCGAAGGGGTGCACCCCGGTGGCCGCGTACGCGAGCACCGCGCCGAGCGAGAAGACGTCACTGGGCGGCCCGGCCGGCCGGCCGTTCGCCTGTTCGGGCGACATGAAGCCGGGCGAGCCCACCACGAACCCCGACCGGGTGAGCCCGGTGGTCGCGTCGAGGGCCCGGGCGATGCCGAAGTCGATCAGCCGGGGCCCGTCCAGGGTGAGCAGCACATTGGACGGCTTGACGTCACGGTGCACCAGCCCGAGCCCGTGCACGTGTTCCAGCGCCTGCGCCAGGCCCGCGCCGAGGGTGCGCACGGCCGGCCCGGGCAGCGGCCCGTACTGCCGGACGGCGCCGCCCAGCGCGGGGCCGGCGACGTAGCCGGTGGCCACCCAGGGGTGCTCGCCCTCGGTGTCGGCGTCCAGGACGGGCGGCGTCCAGGCGCCGCCGACCCGGCGGGCGGCGGCCACCTCCTGCCGGAACCGGGCGCGGAACTCGGCGTCCTCGGCGAGCTCGCCGCGCACCACCTTGACCGCCACCGTGCGGCCGCCGGCCGTCCGGCCGAGGTAGACCCGCCCCATGCCGCCCGCGCCGAGCCGCCGCAGCAGCCGGTAGGCGCCCACCTGGCGCGGGTCGTCCGTTCCCAGTGCCTGCATCCCGCGCACCCTCCCGTCACCCGCCCGGCCCCGCCGCCGGGGCCGTCTCGCGTGCAGACGCTATCGGGCGGCGGGAGCGCGCGGTGTCACCGGCGGGCGGGACCGCTCAGGCCACCGGCTCCGGCGCCGGCTCCAGCAGCCGGACGGCCACGTCGGGGGCGAACCCGCTGTCGTGCGCGACCCGTCGGGCGAACTCGGCGACGCCGGCCAGCTGCCGCTCGCCGAGCGAGAAGTCCAGCGCCTCGCTGAAGTACCGCTCCAGCACGCCCGCGTCGAAGGCCTCCCAGCGGGCCGCCTGCTCGGCCACCTCGCGGGCCTCGACCAGCGAGAGGTCCCGGGACTCCAGGAAGGCCCGGTGGACGGCCGCGGTCAGCTCGGGGCTGCGCTCGGCGAAGTCGCGGCGGGCGGCCCAGACGGCGAAGACGAACGGCAGCCCGGTCCACTCCTTCCACATCGCGCCCAGGTCGTGCACGGCCAGGCCCTGGTCGGCCGCCTGCCCGAGGTAGGCGCGCAGCGCCGGGTCGCCGATCAGCACGGCCGCGTCGGCCTCGGCGAGCATCGCGTCCAGGTCGGGCGGGCAGCTGAAGTACTCCGGCCGCACCCCTTCGCGCTCCTCCAGCAGCAGCCGGGCGAGCCGGACGGAGGTGCGGCTGGTGGAGCCGAGCGCGACCCGTCGGCCGTCCAGCTCGGACAGCGGCAGCTTGCTGACGATCACGCAGGACATCACCGGGCCGTCGCTGCCCACCGCGATGTCCGGGAGCACCAGCAGGTCGTCCGCGTGCCGCAGGTACTCCACACAGGTGATCGGACCGATGTCGAGGGAACCGCCGACCAACTGGTCGCTCAGCTTCTCCGGAGTGTCCTTGGTGAGATCCAGATCGAGCAGGTTGCCGGTCCTGGCCAGCCCCCAGTAGAGGGGGACGCAGTTGAGGAACTGGATATGCCCGACCCGGGGCCGGACCGGGGTGTTCTCCTGGGGCTCCTGCGTTTCCGCATCCGGTACTGCCACTGCGCCGCTCCCTTGCTGTTCGTGCGCCTCCCCGCAGCGTATGCCCGCCGTCCCGCGAGCCCCGCACCGCCCTTCCGGGACACCCCGCCGAGCCTCGCACCGAGCGTCACAACGGCCTTACGACACGCGCCGTCCAGCCCGCAAGTCACCCCTGGTCGTCACAGCAACCGCATGCTAGCGTTGCCCTCAGTTGCAGTTTGATTCCCCTTGCAGTACTTGAAGCCTGCGGAGCATGTAACCGCGGGCTTTTTGTAGTTTTTCAGCAATATCGAAAAACTCCGGGCCCGTCCGGAGGCAGGGCGATCAGCGCAGCGGACCGGGTGCCACACGGTGTGGCCCCGATACGTCCCTCGCAAGGAGAACGGCATGGCTCAGGGAACCGTCAAGTGGTTCAACGCTGAGAAGGGCTTCGGCTTCATCGCCCAGGATGGCGGCGGCCCCGACGTCTTCGTCCACTACTCCGCCATCAACGCGAGCGGTTTCCGCTCGCTGGAGGAGAACCAGGCGGTCAGCTTCGACGTCACCCAGGGCCCGAAGGGCCCGCAGGCGGAGAACGTCACCCTTATCTGACCATCCTCAAAGATGATCTGATCGCTCGGGACCCCGCCGGGTCCGCCGACGGCCTCCGGCCGTCACCGTGAGCACAAGAGCTGCAGTACCCAAGGGGGCCCGCCATTCGGTGGGCCCCCTGCCTTGTGCCCCGCGCCCCGGGGCACCGGCTCCGCACGGCAGAACGAGAACGCCGAAGGGCCCTCCTCCCGTCCCGGGGAGCAGGGCCCTTCGTGGTACCCGTTCGAAGGGGCGTCAGGCCGTCGCGGGGGCCTGGTTCGGGCCCTTGCCCTGGGCCGGGATCACGGCCGGGGCCTCGTCGTAGAGGTCACCGGTGGGGTTGTTGTAGGCGACCAGGTCGAGGGTCTTCTCCCGGGCCGCGACCACGATCGGCACCAGGGCCTGGCCGGCGACGTTGGTCGCGGTGCGCATCATGTCGAGGATCGGGTCGATGGCCAGCAGCAGGCCGACGCCCTCCAGCGGCAGACCCAGGGTGGAGAGGGTCAGCGTCAGCATGACGATCGCACCGGTGAGACCGGCGGTGGCCGCCGAGCCGATCACCGAGACGAAGGCGATCAGCAGGTAGTCCTTGATGCCGAGGTCGATGCCGTACACCTGGGCCACGAAGATCGCGGCCAGCGACGGGTAGATCGCGGCGCAGCCGTCCATTTTGGTGGTGGCGCCGAACGGAACGGCGAACGAGGCATACTCGCCCGGGACGCCGAGGCGCTCGGTGACCCGGCGGGTGACCGGCAGGGTGCCGACCGAGGAGCGCGAGACGAAGGCCAGCTGGATGGCGGGCCAGGCGCCCTTGAAGAAGTTGACCGGGTTGAGGCCGGCGGCGAACTTCAGCAGCAGCGAGTAGACGACGAACATCACCAGCGCGCAACCGACGTAGACGTCGACGGTCAGCGTCGCGAACGGCTCCAGCAGGTCCCAGCCGTACTTGGCGACCGACTTGCCGATGAGGCCGAGGGTGCCGAGCGGCGAGAGCCGGATGACCCACCAGAGGGCGGTCTGGACCAGTTCCAGGACCGACTCGCTGAGCTTGAGGATCGGCTCGGCCTTCGCGCCGAGCTTGATCACGGCGGCGCCGGCCACGATCGCCAGGAAGACGATCTGCAGGACCTCGACCTCGGTGAACGCGGTGACGATGTTGGTCGGGAAGATCCCGGTCAGGAAGTCGATCCAGCTGCCGGTGGACTTCGGCGCCTTGAGGCCCTCGGTCTTGAGGTCGGTGCCCGAGCCCGGGTTGGTCAGCAGGCCGAGGCCGAGGCCGATGGCCACCGCGATCAGCGAGGTGATCGCGAACCAGAGCAGGGTGCGGACGGCCAGCCGGGCCGCGTTGGTGACGTTCCGCAGGTTCGCCACGCTCACCAGGATCGCGGTGAACACCAGCGGCGGGACGGCGAGCTTCAGCAGCTGGACGAAGATCCGGCCGATCGTCTCCAGGGTGGTGGCCAGCCAGGAGATGTCGGCCGCGCGGGCCAGGTAGCCGAGTCCGACGCCGAGCACGAGGCCGGCGACGATCTGGACCCAGAAGGGGGTCTTACGGATTCTGGCGAGCACGGACGGCGACGAAGTCGCCTCGGGCGCTGTGGACATGACGGTGCGGCTCCGGGGGAGGCGTTGCTGGGGGTGAGGCAGGGGGGAGGAGGACGGCGGCACGGCACGCGGGCCGGACGGGAAGGGGACCGGCCCCGGTCAGGGGCGTGCCGCCCGAATACAGCTCATGGCGCGACAACGGCGCGGGCTGTCCACAGCACCGGCCAGACGACACGCGCGGGCGGCGCCGGGCAGCGGGCCCGGGCCGAGCGGCGAACGTGCGTCTGAGGTGGTCACGGCCGACACATTAGCAGTAAAGCTTTGAGATGTTCAAAGTAGTTGTTTGAGTTCCGGACGCGTGCCGATTGACCGACCGACAGTTATACGTATAACTTGAGTCGCATCCCCCGTCCGTCGCCCTGCCCAGACCGGAGACCCCCGCCCATGGGCTACCTCGCCCTGCTCCGCGCCCCGCACGTCGGCCGCCTCCTGTTCGGCACCCTGCTCGGCCGCCTCCCGGCCGGCATGACCGCCCTGGTGATCGCCCTGGCGCTGCGCGAGGTCGACGCCCCGTTCAGCAGGATCGGGCTGGCCACCGCCGCGTACGCGATCGCGGCGGCCGTCGGCGGACCGGTGCTCGGCCGGATCGTGGACCGCACCGGGCAGCCGCGCGTGCTGCTGGTCTCGGCGGTGGTCGCCGGCGGCGGGTACGCCCTGCTGGCCCTGGCCCCCGGCTCGGCGATCGCCGCCCCGCTCGGCGCCGCGATCGCCGGACTGGCGATGCCCCCGCTCGAACCCTGCCTGCGCTCGCTCTGGCCGGACGTCGTCGAGGAGGAGCAGCTCGACACCGCCTACGCCTTCGACTCCGCCTCCCAGCAGATCCTCTACGTGGCCGGCCCGCTCGCGGTGGCCGGCATCGCGGGCGCGGTGAGCGCGGTCGCCGCGCTCTGGGTGGCGGCCGGGCTCGGCCTGGCCGGGGCGCTCGTCGTCGCCACCGCCGCACCGGCCCGGACCTGGCAGGCTCCGCCGCGCGCGCACTCGTCCGGCCTGCTCGGCCCGCTCCGCTCCCCCGGCCTGGTCCTGCTGCTGATCGGTCTGGCCGGGGCCGGCTGGGCGGTCGGCGCGCAGAACGTGCTGTTCATCGCCTACGCCGAGGCCGACGCCGCGAACGGCCTGCCCGGCGGCGCGGGCACCCTGCTGGCGCTGGCGGCGCTCGGCGGACTGCTCGGCGCGCTCGCCTACGGCGCGGTGCCGTGGCGCAGCTCGACCGCCACCCGCACCTGGCTGATGGCACTCGCCATGGCCGTCAGCTATCTGCCGCTGGTGCTGCTCCCCGGTCCGGCCGCGATGGCCGGGCTCGCCTTCCTGTCCGGGATCGCGCTGGCCCCGCTGCTGGCGGCGGCGTTCGTCCTGGTCGCCGAGCTGGCCCCGACCGGCACCGTGACCGAGGCCTTCGCCTGGCTGGTCACCCTGTTCGCGACCGGCAACTCGCTCGGCTACGCCGTCTCGGGCCACCTCGCGGAGGGCTCGCTGCGCCCGGTGGCGCTGTGCGCGGTGGGCGGGATCGGCCTGGGCGGGGTACTGCTGTTCGGCGCCCGCCGCTGGTTCCGGCCGGTCGCCGCACCGGCCGGGGCGCAGCCGCTGCCCGCCGAACCGGTGCCGGTGGGCTGACGCCCGCCGCATCCCCTGGACGTGGCTGCGCCCGTCGGACCGGGTGGTCTGGCCGACGGGCGCAGTCACTTCTTCATCCCTTCACTCAGCTGTGGCGGCCGCGGCCTCCCCAGGCGACCAGGGCGAGCAGCAGGCCGGCTCCGAGCGTCGCGGCGCCGATGACCCCGACCAGCGTGCCCAGCCCGGCACCGGTCCCCGGCAGTTCACCGCCGTGGCTCGGCGAGTGGGTCGGCTCGGGGTGGTGCGTCGGCGGGTGCGAGTGACTCGGCGTCGGGGTCGGGGTCGGGCTCACCGTCGGAGTAGGCGTCGGGGTCACCGTCGGCGACGGGGTGGGGGTCGGCGTCACCGTCGGCGAGGGCGAGGCCGTGGGCGACGGGGACGGCGAGGGGGACGGCGACGGCGACGGGCTCACCGTCGGCAGCACCAGCCCCAGGTCCAGCCCCAGGTCCTCCACCCCGCCGGCGAGCGTGACCGTCTGCGTCACGCCGGTCGCCGGATCGGCGTCCGAGTCCAGCGACCGGTCCGGCCCGGCCGCCCGCACGGTCACGGTGGCGCCCTCGGGCAGCGTGGTGAGGTCGAACCGCACCGCGTACACCCCGTCCGGCAGCCGCTCGAACCGGTAGTGCCCGCTCGCGTCGGTCACCGTCGCGACCGGGTTGCCGTCCTTGTCCCGGACCACCCGGCCCTCGCCGTCCAGCAGTTCGACCCGGACGCCGGGCACCCCGGGCTCACCGGGCTGCTGGATGCCGTCCTTGTTGAGGTCGTTCCAGACGAAGTCGCCGAGCACGTTGGCCGGCGGAACGCTCTGCTCGATGCCCACGCCGACCTTGGCCGGCTCGGCGGGCAGCAGCCGGTTGCCGGCGGCGTCGGTCGCGGTGTAGCTGAAGCTGTTCCAGGCGAACTCGTCCGGGCCCGCGTCGAACGAGGCGACCATCGGCCAGGTGAGCGTGAACGACTCGCCGGGGGCGAGCGTGCCGGGGCGGTGCACCCGGAACCAGGTCGCGGTGCCCGGGCCGGGGAAGGCGGTGCTCCACAGCGCGCCCGCGTCGCACGGGCCGGGCACGGCGAACTCGCCGGGCAGGCAGGGGTCGGGCGAGGTGGTGTACTCGATCACCACGGTCGGGTCGCTGGAGGTCAGCGGCTCAACCAGCGAGGGCGTCCAGGCCGAGTTGCGGGGGACGTCCGGCCGCAGCACGTAGGAGTCGCCCGGGGTGGGCAGCTTGTCGTACGCGAGGAACTCGGTGACCGGGTCGGCGGAGTCGTTGCGCACCGTCATCCGGTAGGAGATCCCGCCGCCGGGGCGGGTGGTGCCGGTGGTGGTGTAGTCGGGGTCGAGGTCGCCCTTGACCTCCTTGTACGACCGCAGCACGGCCGGCACCTGCACCTCCACCAGCGAGGAGGCGTGGCACATGGTCTCGGTGGTGTCGCCGTCCTTGTCGAGGTCCTGGGCGTCCGGCACCCCGCTGTCGCTGCCGAAGAAGAAGCAGGAGACCGGGGGCCCGGCCCCCTCGGCGGTGACGAACACGTCATTGGTGAGCGTGCCGGGCCGGGCGCTGCCGGCCACCTGGACGTCGATCAGGGTGCGGTAGGCCAGGTGGTCGTTCAGGTACATCATGTCCGGGGAGCCGGCCGGCCAGGTCATCCTGAGCAGCTGGCGGCCGTCGGGTCCGGGGAGCACGGTGACCGACTGCGGGGCCATCGCCTCGGCGTAGGCCGGGTCCTTGCGGGCGCTGCCGTCGACGTAGACCATGCCGGGCGGCAGCAGGTCGTAGAGGACGAGCGGCCGGTCGAGGGTGCGGCCGGTGCGGTTGTACGGGGTGACCTGGAAGGTGGCCGTGCCGCCCGGGGAGAGCACGGCGCCGGAGACGGTCTGCTTGGCCGCGCCCAGGTTGGTGGCGGCGGTGACGGTGCTGTCGGCGCAGGCGCTCGCGGCCGCGGTGTCGCCGGCGGCGGCGGTGCCGACCGCGTCGAGGCAGTTGTGCAGCGGTACCGGCGCCGTGCGCCCGTCGTGGCCGGGGGTGACCACCTGGGCGAGCAGCTGAACGGCGTTGCCGGGGCTCCAGCCGCCGGGGATCGGGCCGGTCCAGCTGAACCGCAGGCCGTCCAGGTAGCGGCCGGCCGGGATGCCGAGCACGTCGTTGGCCGGGTCCCCGGCGCCCTCGGCGAAGGTGATCCGGCGGGTGCTCGAACCGTTCAGCGGCTGGCCGGGGGTGAAGGCCCGCCAGGTGGGGTCACCGTCCAGCCGGTACTCCAGCGCGAGGGTGATCGAGGTGGGGTTCCACGCCTCCAGCTGGATGGACTGCGGGACCAGCCAGTTGTACAGGTTGGGGGTGGTGTCGGCGCCCGGGTCGGTCATCACCAGGCTGGTGACCGGGTCGGCGTTGTTGGAGACGCGCAGGCTCAACGTGGTCAGGTCACCGGAGACGGTGTCCTCCTGCCACACCTTGGAGGCGCCGATCTGCACGCCGGTGACCGGCGGCTGGAAGGTCGGGGTCTGGACGGTGTCGGTGGACAGGTCGCGCTGCGGCTCGGGGCCGAGCGGGTCGCCCTGGAGGATCACGGTGTTGGTGGCGCTGGTGCCGCTCGGGAAGGCCGGGTCGGGGTAGTCGACCACCAGGACGCCGGGGATCCGGCAGCCGGCCTGGCCGTTGCCGGCCACGAAGGCGCCGATGTCGTAGACCCAGGTGGTGGAGCCGGCCGGGTCGTTGACCCAGCCGGGCGAGCGGCTGGTGTCGACCACGGCGCCGGGCGGCAGGGTGTCCACCAGCCGGCTGCTGTCCAGGTCGACGTTGGGCACATCGGCGGTGGAACAGGCGCTGAACTGGTAGGTGACCGAGCGGCCGTCCAGGCTGCTGTTCTGCACGCCCTTGGTGGTGGTGTAGCTGGGCTGGACCACGGCGGTGGTGGTGGCACTGCCGGTCTGCGGCGGCTCACCGTCGGAGGTGAGGGTGGCCGCGTTGGTGCTCTGGGTGCCGTTGGGGGTGGAGAAGTTGGGGTACCGCATCACCACGTTGATGGTGGCGGTGGTGCCCGGGGAGAGGGTCAGCAGCTTGGCGGTGAGGGTACCGCCCATGGAACCGGCCGGCGGGACGGTGGAGTTGGGGACGTCGACCGTGGAGGCGTCCGGGGTCCAGCCGATGAACTCCATGTCGGCCGGGAGCACGTCGGTGATCTGCCCGTTGACGCAGTCGGTCACCGAGCAGGTGTACCGCAGGGTGAAGGTGACGTTCTGGCCGGGCCCCACCGTGGGCTTGTCCACCGTCTTGGTGAAGATGACGGCGGCCTCGGCGGGCGGGGCGGCCAGGGTGCCGGTGAGCAGGGTGCCGCCGATCAGGCCGAGCGCGGCCACCAGGCGCGGCAGGCGGGACGGCCGGGAGAGGCGTGGGGGCCGTGGGGGTCTTGGTCTTGACGTCCGCATGGCGGAATCTCATCGTCCGTTAATCCTCCGACGAGCGCGCCGCGAGGCGGTATGACGATCTTTCACCTGTTCGGCGCAGCTCGAACGGCGGAACGGGCTCACCCGGACGTACGATCAGGAGGCCTGCGCCGTGGAGGAGCGCCGCACCAGCGAGGTGGCGAGCGGCGGCACCGGTGCGACCGCCTCTCCCCGGAGCAACCCGGCGAGCGCCGCCACCCCGGCCCGGCCCAGCTCCTCGCCGGGCAGGTCGACGGTGGTCAGCGGCGGAGCGAGCAGCGCGGCCACCGGAACGTTGTCGATGCCGATCACCGAGAGGTCGGCGGGCACCCGCAGACCGCGCTCGGCCGCGGCCTGGTAGACACCGGAGGCGACCACGTCGTCGTCGCAGATCACCGCGTTCGGCCGGTCCGGACGGGCGAGCAGCCGGTGGGCGACCTCGCGCGCGGCCGGCTGGCCCTCGTTCAGGCTGACGCCGAGCTCGACCACGTCCAGGCCGAGCGCCCGGACCGTCTCCTCGAAGGCGGCCTGGCGGACCCGGAAGGTGTACGCGGCGTGGCTGGAGCGCAGCCGGCCGATCCGGCGGTGGCCGAGCGCGGCGAGGTGGTCGACGGCGACCCGCATGCCGCCGGCCACGTCCAGCTCGATGGTCGGCCGGGCCCGGTCGGTGCCCGGGTCGGCGTCCAGGAAGACGACGGGGGTGTCGGCGGGCAGCTCGCCGAGCTGGCTGTCGTCCGGGGAGCAGATCAGCAGGCCGTCGAAGCGGCTGGTGGTGGCGGCCTCGGCGAGCGTGGCGCTCCCCCAGCCCGAGCTGACCACGACGGCCAGGCCGTGCTTGCCAGCCTCCTCGTGGACACCCTCCAGGACCCGGCCGAAGAACGGGCCGAGGATGTTCGGCACGGCGAGCAGGATCATGCCGCTGCGCCCGAGCCGCAACTGCCGGCCGGCCGCCTGCGGGCGGTAGCCGAGACTGCGGGCGGCCTCCCGGACCCGCTCGCGGGTGGCGTCGGAGACCCGGCGGCCGGCCTCGGAGCCGGAGAACACCAGCGAGACGGTGGCCTGCGAGACCCCGGCGAGCCGGGCGACGTCCCGGCCGGTGGGACGGCGGACCGGGGCCGGCCAGGTCCCGGCGGCGGGCCGCTCCTGCGGGGCGGCCGGCTCCGCCCCCTCGGGACCGGCGCTGCCCGGTGCGGCGTTCTCCGGCACGGCGGCGCGGGTCAGTTCTGCGGGGCCGAGGCGGCGGGCCCGGGGGCCGCGGCCTCGGCGGCGCGGGCGGCCTCGTCCGCGGCGTCCTCCTCGGCGTTCTGCGCGGCGATCTTGGAGGCGGTCCTGGTCCGGATGCCGTCCACCCGGCCGGAGATCTCGGCCGACATCTCGTCGCGCTGCCGGCTGAGCAGCACGTAGCTGAGCGGGGCCGAGGCGACCGCGGCCAGCAGGAAGAGGAAGACCACGCCCGCCTCGCCGGAGACCGGGATGACCTGGAAGTGGCCGAGGAGCAGCGCGACCAGCAGGCAGCCGAGGAAGACGGAGACCCGCATCGAGGTGTAGCGGAGCGTCGCGTGCGACTTCTTGCTCACATTGCTGCTCACCGGGGGGACACATCCTTCACTGCGCTGGGGACCGGGCCGGTCTCCCAGTGAAGCATGCCCGACGCGCCCGGCGGGGAACGGGTCCCGCCGGGCACCGCCCCGGCACCCGCCCGATCAGCGCAGGTCGAGCCACATGATGACGTCGTCGCGGTCGTCGCCGGGCGCGACCCGGATGGTGGCGGGCACCCGGCCGACCTCGACGTAGCCGCTGCGGGCGTAGAAGGACTCCAGGCCGAGCCCGCCCCGCACCTGGAGCTTCAGCCCCTCCAGGCCCCACCCGCGGGCGGTCCGCTCGGCCTCGGCCATCAGCGCGGCGCCGTGACCGCGCCCCTGGAGTTCGGGGTGGACCATGACCTTCGCCACCAGCCGCCAGTGGTCCATCGGTCCGAACCGCATCGACTCGAAGACCAGCAGCGCGGCCAGCCGGTCCGTCGCGGCCTCCCGGGCGATCAGCAGCCGGTCCGGCCCCGCCGGCGCCACCCCGGCGAACTGCCGCTCCCCGGCGGCCCGGACCTCCTCCTCGGTCACCCGGTGGACGAAGCCGACGGCCCCGCCGGCGTTGCTGGCGGCCGTCCACAGGCTGGTGATCTCTGCGCGCAGCGCGGGGTCGAGTTCCGGGTCGAGGGTGAACCTGAGCGTCATGGCTCCGGAGCCTAGCCATCCCTTACGACAGGACGGGCCCGGTCCGCTCCGGGGCGCCCGTCCGCAGCGCCAGGCAGAGCAGCACCGCGACCGCGCAGAGCCCGCCGGCCGCGTACCAGGCGAGGTCGTAGTCGCCGAGCGCGTCCCGGGCGAACCCGGCCAGGCCGGCCACCGCGGCGGCGCCGATCTGGTGGCAGGCCAGCACCCAGCCGAAGACGATCGGCGCGTCCTGCCCGAAGTGCCGGCGGCAGAGCGCGACGGTCGGCGGCACGGTGGCCACCCAGTCCAGCCCGTAGAAGACGACGAACGCCAGGATCGGCGGCTCCAGCGACCCCGCGAACAGCTGCGGCAGCACCAGCAGCGACAGCCCGCGCAGCGCGTAGTAGACGATCAGCAGCCACCCGGCGTCGAAGCGGTCGGTGAACCAGCCGCTCGCCACGGTGCCGATCACGTCGAACACACCGATCAGCGCGAGCAGGCCCGCCGCCGTGGTGACCGGCAGGCCGTGGTCGTGGGCGGCCGGGATGAAGTGGGTGCCGACCAGCCCGGCGGTGGTCGCCCCGCAGATCGCGAAGGAGCCGGCCAGCAGCCAGAACGCCCGGGTGCGGGCGGCCTCCCGGAGCACCTTCAGCGAGCGGGCCAGCGCCCGGCCGCCGCCGGCGGGGGCGGGCGGCGGCTCGCTCGCGCCGTACGGGAGCAGCCCCAGGTCGGCGGGCCGTTCGCGCATCAGCAGCAGCACCGGGACGGCCACCGCGGTGGCCGCCAGCGAGACCACCACGACCGCCGAGCGCCAGCCGTGCTCCTCGACCAGCCAGGCGCCGACCGGCAGGAAGACCAGGTTGCCCGCCGCGCCGGCGGCCGTCAGCACGCCGGTGACCAGCCCCTGCCGGGCCCGGAACCAGCGCCCGGTGATGGTGGTGGCGAACGCGCCGGCCATCGAGCCGCTGCCGAGGCCGACCAGGACGCCCCAGCAGAGCACCAGTTGCCAGGGCTCGCGCATCAGCATGGTGAGGCCGGCGCCGACCGAGATCGTCAGCAGCGCGCAGACCACCACCAGCCGCACGCCGAACCGGTCCATCAGGGCGGCGGCGAACGGCGCGGTGAGGCCGTAGAGGGTGAGGTTGACCGAAGTGGCGCCGGATATCGTGCCCATCGACCAGCCGAACTCGGTGTGCAGCGCGTCCATCATCAGACTGGGCGTGGACCGGAACCCGGCCGAGCCGAGCAGCACCAGCAGGGAGACGCCGGCCACCACCCAGGCGTAGTGCACCCCGGGCGCGCGGGCGGGTGCGGGGGGCGCGGCGGCGGGGAGCGCGGCGGCGGGGGCCGGAGGTCCGGTGGGGGCGTCGGTCTCGTTCACCCGCCGAGTCTCCCGACGGCGCGGGCGGGCGACGAGGGGCGGGGCTGCCGACTTCCGCCGGAATCGGGCCAACCGGCGGCGGGAACCGGCCGACCGGAGGTCCGCGGTTCGGCGGGCGGGCCGGGTGGCCGAAAAGGATCGCCCGTGGCGGGCGGATCGGATGGCGGCGGGCCGCACACACCCCGAGCACGGCACGGCCGGCCGCCATCCAACCTCGACACACGGGCCCTGACCCGTGTCGCGCCCTCCGCACTCGCCAAGGAGCCAGCGCACGACCGGTCCACGGCCCCCCTGCTGACGTGGTCCCCCTGGACAGCAGCACCGCAGCGGCGTTCGGGTGTTCCCTCGGCGTCCCCTCGCGACGGAGCGCTGCACCCAAGCGTGATCAGTCGGATACGTCACGTCAATGGGTTGTCTGAAATTCGGAATGGTTGCGTCAGCTTTCGGCCCGCCGGTCACCCGGGCCGTCAGGCCCTCAAGGCTGCGCCAGGGCCGCCCAGTCGACGGCGGCGAGCGGGTCGGCGGGGCGGGCGTCCGGGCTGATCTCGCACCAGACCCGCTTGCCCGTGCCGTCGGGGTACCAGCCCCAGCGGTCGCACAGCAGTTCCACCAGCTCCAGGCCGCGCCCGTTGGTGGCGTCGACGTCCGCGCCGGCGTGCCGGGGGGCGGGGGCGACCTGGCTGGCGTCGGCGACCTCGACCCGCAGCGGGCCGACCGTCGCCGCCTCCCGCACCGCGCCCTGCCCGACGCCGCCCGCGGAGGCGTCCGCCACGGTGCCCGGGAGGTCGCCCAGGGGGAAGCAGAGCCGCAGCACGGCCGGACAGCCGGTGTGCACCACGGCGTTGGTGACCAGTTCGGAGACCACCAGGACCACCGTCTCGGCGATCGGCGCGTCCGGGTCCACCCCGTGGTTGAGCAGCCGCGAGCGGGCCCACCGACGGGCCCGGCCGACCTCGGCGGGGTCCGCCTGCACCGCAAGCTGTACCTGTAGAACCTGCACCGCTCCACCACCCGCACTCGCAGTTCGGCCACCGTCTCGGCCGGGCCCTGGTCGCCCGGCCGGCCCGGGCACGCACCGGGCCCGCCGTCCGTCGGGCCGCCGCCCAGCGGGTGACCGCACGTCGCACCCGCCGCGGCTCACCCGCGCCACCTCGTCCGTCGCGCATCGGCCGCGACACGAATACGCCTCAGGATGGTTCGGCGGCCGGACCGCAGCAAGCGCTTCGGGCATATTCCAGCGATCGGGGGACGGGGCAGGGCATACTGTCCCGTTCACTCTGGCGAGCCTCGGACCGGCGATCGCCCGGCCCGGGCCGACCGGCCCACGACGCAGAGGCGAACCTACCGCCGTCCGTCCCCCGCGCCGCACCCGCCACTCGCGAACCACCCGTGCGACATATGTCCAGCCCACTTCGAACAGCGCAACCGCCGAATGGGCGGCAGATCCCACGATCTGACGATCCGAAGCCCCGGCGTCCGTTCTTCCCCGAATCCGCTCCACCGCCCGAACCGCGCGGGTTACCGTGGAACGCGTCAGCGGTCGGTCCGGCAGAGGGGTGGTGACCGGTGGCCACCACCGACGGCGCCCCGCACCGGGACGAGCAGCTGCAGCGGCGCCTGGCCCGCGGCGAGGAGACCGCGCTCGGCGAGCTGTACGACCAACTCGCCCCGATGGTGCACGGATTGGCGGGCCGGATACTGGCCGACCAGAGCGCCGCGGCACAACTCACCCGGGAGATATTCGCCCACGTCTGGGAGCATCCCGAGGCCTTCGACCCGGCCCGCGGCTCGCTCCGCTCCTGGCTCGGCGCGCTGACCCACCGCCGCGCGGTGGAACGGCTGCGGGCCCGCCGCGCGGCCGAGGCGGGCTTCGCCGACGACGCGGAGGACGAGATCCGCGCGGTGGCCACCGCCGCCCGGGTCCAGTACGTGGTCGCCGCCCTGCCGCAACCGCTGCGTGAGACCATCGCGGAGTCCTACTACGACGGCCGCACCTACCAGGAGACGGCCCGTCGGCTGGGGATCAGCGAACAGGCCGCCAAGCAGCGGATGCGGCGCGGCCTGGAGCTGCTCGCCGGCGAACTGGAGCAGGAGCGCGCCCGGCACCGGGGCCCCGCCCCGGCGGACGCGGAACGGGCGGACGCGAAACGGGCGGACCCGGACCCGTCCGACGGGCAACGGGTGGGCGAGAGCGGGAGCCGGAAGGAGGGCGGAGGGACGTGACGACCACCGACGAGCAGCACGAGGCCCTGCGCTCGCTGCTCGGTGCCTGGGCGCTCGGCGCCGTCCCGCCCCGCGAGGCCGCCGGGCTCGAATCCCATCTGGCCGACTGCCCGGAGTGCGCCGAGGAGGCCGAGCGGCTGCGCGAGGCGGCCGGCTGGCTCTCCGTCGAGGAGCCGCTGGACCAGCCCGCCGCACTGCGCCAGCAGGTGCTCGACTGGTGCCTGACCCGCCGCCCGGCCGACCTGCCGGTCCCCGCCTGGGGCCTGCCGTACACCGCCGAGACCGCCAAGCTCGACGCCCTGCTGCGCGACCTCGGCCCGGAGGAGTGGCAGGAGGTCGCCGAACTGCCCTGGCACGGCGGCACCGAGTACCTGCGCCCGGCCGAGGTGCTCTGCCACCTCGCCGCAGTGGACGGCTACCTGGCCGTCGCCCTCGGCCTGCCCGACCCCGTCCCGGGCGGCACCGGCCCCGGGACGGCCGCGAACGGCACCGGGCCGGCGGCCGGGCGCCGGGTCCCGCCGCAGGAGGCCGTCCTCCCGGCCCTCCCCCGGGTACCGCAGCAGGGCGGCCCGCGCTGGGAGCGGATCACCGAGCGCACCGCCCGGCTCACCGCCGAGCAGGCCGGCCAGCCGCCGCAGCGGATCCGCGCCCGGTGGCGTCGGCACTGCCACCAGCTGGTCCGCTCGGCCGCGCTCGCCCCGCAGGGCAACACCCCGGTGGACTTCGGCTTCGCGACCGTCCCGCTCCGGGACGCCTTCGTCGACCGGGCCTTCGAGTGCTACATGCACGGCGAGGACGTCGCCCGCGCGGTCGCCTACCCGTACGACCCGCCGGCCCCGCAGCACCTGCGGCGGATGATCGACCTGGCGGTCCGGATGCTGCCGCTGGCCCTCGCCGGGCGGCGCGCGGCGTACCCCGAGCTCACCGGGGCGGCGGTCGGCACCCCCGACGGCGCACGCGACGGTGCACCCGGGCGCGCGGACGGGCGCCGGAGCGGCCGCCGGATCCGGCTGGTGATCGACGGCCCGGCGTCCGGCGAGTGGCTGATACCGCTGGACGGCCCGGACGCGGCGGCGCCCGTCGGCGAGCCGGTGGCCGTGATGGTGCTGGACGGGCTGGAGTTCTGCCAGCTGGCCGCCGCGCACCGCGACCCGGACCGGCTGCCGGTCGGCGAGCACGGTGACCGGGCCGCGATCCGCGAGGTGCTGCGCGCGACGCCGCTGCTCTCCCGGCCGTAGGGCGCTTCCGACGCCGGTCGGGCTCAGGCGAAGACGACGGTCCGGGTGCCGTTCAGCAGCACCCGGTGCTCGCTGTGCCACTTCACCGCGCGGGCCAGCGCCTGGCACTCGACGTCCCGGCCGAGCGCGACCAGCTGGTCCGGGGTGATGTCGTGGGTCACCCGGGCCACCTCCTGCTCGATGATCGGGCCCTCGTCGAGGTCGGCGGTGACGTAGTGCGCGGTGGCGCCGATCAGCTTCACGCCCCGGGCGTGCGCCTGGTGGTACGGCTTGGCGCCCTTGAAGCTCGGCAGGAAGGAGTGGTGGATGTTGATCACCTTGCCGGAGAGCGCGCTGCACAGCCGGTCCGACAGCACCTGCATGTAGCGGGCCAGCACGACCAGTTCGACGTTCTCCTTGGCGACCAGGTCCAGCAGCTGCTGCTCGGCCTCGGCCTTGGTCTCCCGGGTCACCGGGATGTGGTGGAACGGGATGCCGTAGCCCTCGGTGAGGTCGCGGAAGTCGGTGTGGTTGGAGACCACCGCGGCGATCTCCACCGGCAGCGCGCCGATCCGGGTGCGGAACAGCAGGTCGTTCAGGCAGTGCCCGAACCCGCTCACCATCAGGACGATCCGCAGCTTCTCCTCGCTCGGGTGGATCTGCCAGTCCATCCCGAAGGAGGCGCCGATCGCGGCGAAGCTCGCCCGCAGCTTGTCGACGGTCACCGGCTCGGCGGCGGAGAAGTGCACCCGCATGAAGAACAGACCGCTGTCCCCGTCACCGAACTGCTGGCTGTCGATGATGTTGCACCCGGTCATGAAGAGATAGCTGGAGACCGCGTGGACGATGCCCTGCTTGTCAGGGCAGGACAGCGTGAGGACGTACTGGGCGCTGGCCGGCTGCTGTTCCACGGTGGAGGTGTCCCGTCCTGAGCTCGTGCTGGTGTGAATGCTCCAGCGTGTCACACTCCGGAAGGACCCCCGCCGGGCTGCCCGCACTGCGGGACGGGCCGCCCCCGACCTGGGCCGCCGTCCCCCCGGACCTCGGCCGCGCCCCCTCAGACCCGGGTCAGGATCCGCAGCACGTCCAGCGAGCGCGGCGGGACGTCCGGGTCCTCGCCGTCGTTGACCGCCAGCCTGACGTGCGCCTCGCGGGCCGCCCGGACCGCCTCCGGCCAGCCGTGGTGCTCCAGGTAGGCGGCGGCCGGGGCGTCCGCGCCGACCTCGTGCAGGATCCGCACCGCGCGCAGCACCGCGACGTCCACCAGCGTGGCCTCGGCGGAGTCCCGGAAGATCGTGCCGACGTACTTCTCCGCCGACCAGCGGTCCAGCCAGGTGTCCTCCACCAGGCGGTAGACGGCATCGGTGACGTCGCCGTACCCCTCGCGGCCGGCCAGCCAGGCCTCCCGCTGGAACCCGGGGTCGGAGAGCATGTGCAGCGCCGAGCGGAGTCGGGCCCGCCAGCGCCACCAGGGAAGGTCGTTGAGCGGCATGCCGCCCATCGTGCTGGAGCGGTGGCCCGGACGAGAAGGGTTTCGGGCAGACCGATACGAAGATTCTGTGCTGGCGGACATGGAAATCGATCGTACGTTCCCCGACCGTTCGTGCTCCACTCCCGATCTACACGCGTCCCCCCTCGGAGTTCCACCCCCGTTTGCCGGCTGTTGGCTGGACGGCCCTCTCGGCTTGCGCCACCAGGGATTGGCTGGAACCAGTGCGCAGCAACAGCGCACCAGGGAGGGAAAGACCGATGACCAGCCGCAGGGGCTCGTCCCAGGCCATGCACCCGATCGCGGGACGGCGCCGCCGGCGCCCGATCGCTGCCGTCGCGACCGCCGCGGCGGTGCTCCCAACCCTCTTCTCGGCCTCCGCGTGCGGCGGACCGGCCGATGCCGCCACCGGCAGCGGCGACCTCACCGTGATGACCTGGGCACCGGCCGGCACCGGAGCGGCCGACCGCCCCGGGATGACCTCCCTGGCCGAGGCCATCGGGCGGGACATCAACGTCAAGGGCGGCCTGCACGGCCGCCGGCTGCGGGTGATCACCTGCAACGAGCACAACACCTCCGACGGCGCCAAGGCCTGCGCGCAGCAGGCGGTGGACGCCAAGGCGGTCGCGGTACTCGGCTCCTACAGCCAGTACGGCGACGACTTCATGCCCGTCCTGGAGCGGGCCGGCATCCCGCTGATCGGCGGCTACGGCCTCTCCCAGCCGGAGTTCGGCAGCCCGCTGTCCTACCCGGTGGGCGGCGGCATGCCCGCCCTGATCGCCGGCAGCGGCCGGCAGCTGGTGGAGGCCGGCTGCAAGTCGGTCGCGGTGATCCGCCCGGACACCCCGTCCGGCGACAACCTGCTCGGCGCCCTGGGCAACGCGCTCAAGCCGGCCGGGATCAAGCCGCTGGACGTCAAGGCGCCGGAGAAGTCCAACGACTACTCCCCGGAGGTCCGCAAGGCGATCGGCGGCGACCAGCCGGGCAACTGCGTCACCAGCGCGCTGGGCGCCGAGCCGACCGGCAACCTGCTCGACGCCTTCCGGCGGACCGGCGCGAAGAACACCCGGATCGCCTCGGTGATCGGCAGCGTGCAGCAGTCGGTGGTCGACTCCACCGGCGGCGACAACGGCCCGCTCGCCGGCGCCTTCGTGACCGGCTGGTACCCGCCGGAGTCGGCCAAGATCTGGGACGGCCTGCGCGCGGTGATCCGCGCCGACACCGCCGGCCGGACCATCGACGCCGCCGACCCCGGGGTGCAGACCACCTGGGTGGCCTTCGAGGTGTTCCGCCAGGTCTCCGACCGGCTGGCCGCGGCCGGGCGCCAGGTCACCAGCAAGACGATCACGGCCCTGCTGGACGGCGGCGAGCAGATCGACGTCGGGCTCACCCCGCCGCTGAACTGGGCGACCACCAACATGCTGCCGAGCACCGAGTCGCCCCGGCTGGTGAACACCTGGGTCACCTACCAGGTGGTCAAGGGCGGACAGCTGACCCTGCAGCGGCCCGGCTTCGTGGACGTGCGCTGGGTGCTCACCGGGGGCAAGCCGCCGGCCTGATCCACCGCTCCGCCCCGGTCCCAGGAGGCCCGGCCGTCCACCGGTCGGGCCTTCGCCGTGTCCGGCACCGCCGCCCCGGGCCGCACAGGCCGACCGGACCGCACCGCCGGACGGACCGGACCGGACCGCCGGACGGTCAGAGGTCGCCGTCGGTACGGGTCGGCAGACCGGTCTGGCCGGCGACGGTGTTCCAGAGCCCGGCCGCCTGCTTCTTGGCGGTGGTGGCGGTGCCACTCGCCGCGACGGCGTTCTTGTAGTGCTGGTTGTCGTTCTTCTTCGGGTCGCAGCCGCCCTGCGCGTCCCCGGCCCAGGCCGCGTACTCGTCGTCGGCGGTCGCCGAGGCCGTCCACGCCGCGTTCAGCTGCTCGACCAACTGCGGCCCGCCGGGCAGCTTGTCGGTCTTCAGCCCGGCCAGCTTGGTCTGCAGCTCCCGGCGCTGCCCGGCCGCGGCGGTCAGCGCCTGCTGCGACTCCGGCAGCTTGTCGCACTTCTGCACCGAGGCGACCGCGCCGATCACCGCCTGCCGGCTGTCGTTGGCGGTGCCGAGCAGATCTGAGAGCGACTGGGCCTGCGCCTTGACCTCCGGGCTGACGGAGGCGGTCGTCGGGCCGGCGCTCTGGGCGGTCGCGGCGGCCGGGCCGCTGGCGCTGACCGGGGGGACGGCCTTCGTCTTCGTGCCGGAGGTGTCGTCGCCGCCGTTCACCAGCACCGCGACCAGGACGGCCGCCGCCAGGCAGCCCGCCACCACGCCGCCGATGAGCAGCTTGGACGACGAGGAACGGCCACCGCGGTCGCCGTCCCGCCCGGCCGGGGCCTCACCCGGATAGCCGGGCGCGGGCCGCTCGGCGTACGCCGGCTGCGCGGGCGGGTAGCCGGCCGCCTGCGGGTCCGCGCCCGGGTACGGCGGCAGGTACTGGGTCGCCTGGGCCGGGTCGGCCGGGTAGCCCGGCTGCGGGGCGCCGGCCCAGCCCGGCTGGGCCGGGATGGCCTGCGTCGGCAGCGCGCTGTCCCCGAGGTACTCCGGCTGCCCGGACGGCTGCCCCGGGTACGGCCCGACCGGCGGCTGACCGACCGGCGGTTGACCGGCGGGCGGCTGACCGACCGGCTGCCCCTGCGGCGGCCCGTACGGCTGTCCCTGCGGCGGCGGACCGGGGTGCTGCCCCGGCTGCTGCGCCTGCGGCGGGCCCGGCTGCTGACCGGGCTCCGGGCGGAACAGGTCGTCCAGGTTGAAATCACCCGAGTTGGGGTACGAGCGGCGCTGACTCAACGCGATTCCTCACCTGTGCACGACCGCGCGCTGACGGCGGACCACATCTCGTCGGTTCTTGGGAGCATCACAGTTCCATGGACGTCGCGCCCACGCTACCGGTTCACCGAACCGGCCGACCACGTGGGCGGACCATCCCTCACCGACCCTGCACGCTCCCCGCCGTCCTCCTCGACGGCCCCCTGCTCAGGCGGCCTCCGCCTCGGCCCGGGCCTGGAACTCGCGGACCACCCGCTGCTCCCGGTAGGGCTCCAGCCGGCGCCGGAACTCGTCCAGGTACTCCACGCCCCGGTTGGACCGCAGCCCGCTCAGCAGCCGGACCGCCTGGGCCCCGGTCTCGCAGGCCCGCTCGACGTCCCGCTGCTGGAGCTGCGCCGTCGCCAGCAGCACGAGGTCCACCGCGCGGCGCCGCACCCGGGTCGGCGGGTGCAGGTCGAGCGCCCGGCGGGCGTAGTGCTCGGCCGGGCCGGCCTGTTCGAGGTCCCGGTGGCAGTGGGCCAGCTCGTCGGCGAGGTAGGCGTCGTCGAAGTGGACGATCCAGTCCGGGTCGTCCTCCGGGCGGCGCTTCTCCATCATCTCCAGTGCCTTGGCGGCCACCGCCTCGCAGGCCTTGGCGTCGCCCAGCAGGGCGTGCCCGCGCGCCTCGGCCGCGTAGAACATCGCCATCGCCGTCGGGGTGGCCACCGTCCGGGCGCCCTCCTGGGCGGCCCGGGCCAGCTGGGCGATCTCCCTCGGGTTGCCCAGGGTCGCCGCCAGGTGGCTCATCGAGGCCGCCAGCACGTACCCGCCGTAGCCCCGGTCGTCGGCCGCCTGGGCGAGGCGCAGCGCCTGGATGTAGTACCGCTGGGCCAGGCCCGGCTGGCCGGTGTCCACCGCCATGTAGCCCGCCAGCTCGGTCAGCCGCGCGACGGCGGCGAAGAGCTGACGGCCGGTCTCGTCCCGGTAGGAGCCGCCGAGCAGTCCGGAGACCACGCTGTTGAGGTAGTGCACCACCACCGGGCGGACGTGCCCGCTGCCGAACCGGTGGTCCAGGTCGACCAGCATCGCGGTGGTCGCCTTGACGGCCGCGACGTCGGTCGGGCCGACCCGGGTGCCGCCGGTACGGGCCACCACCGGGTCGGGCGGGGTGATCAGCCAGTCCCGGCTGGGCTCGACCAGGGCGGAGGCCGCCACCGTCGCCCCGGTCAGGAAGTCCCGGCGCCCGACGTCGCTGCGCCACAGCTCGCAGACCTGTTCCAGCGCGGCGCCCAGCGTCGGCGCGAACTGCAGGCCGATGCCGGAGCTGAGGTTCTTGCCGTCGGCCATGCCGATCTCCTCGACCGACACGCTGCGCCCCAGCTTGCGGCCGAGCGCCTCGGCGATCACCGCCGGGGCCTGCCCGCGCGGCTGCTGGCCACGGAGCCAACGCGCGACGGAGGTCTTGTCGTACCGCAGGTCCAGACCGTGCTCGGCTCCGCAGAGGTTGACTCTCCGGGCCAGACCGGCGTTGGAGCAGCTGGCCTCCTGGATCAGCTGCTGGAGACGTTCGTTGGGCTGTCGTGCGACAAGTGGTCTCGCGGCCATTGGGCTTCGCCTCCCCACACCCTCCGGTCCCGGCCGGTGGGCGACGCTTTCTGCTGATCTCTGTTGCCGAGTTGCCGACTGTCCGACCGTTCAAGGAAACTGACACCAGGTTAGCGATCAGCAACGCCAGCGGGATACCCACGGTGACGATCCCGACCCCCCACGCGCCCGGGAATATGCTCCTGTGCGCCCCCACTGCGCCCACCCTGCCTCCCCCCGGCGCGCTCCCGCACGGTCCGCCTCACCGGTTCGGGTGAATCGGCGCCACGCGGCGCAGCGGCCCGGAAGCGGCCGTAACCCGTCTCACGCACGGTAGTTGAGCACCCCGTGGAAGAGATCCCCGATCCCCCCGGCCAGGGCCCCGGCGCCGGCCTGCCCCCGCTGCTCACCGGGGCCGTCGGCTATGCCGAGACCCGTCACTGGGAGGTCACCCCGGGTACCTGGCTGGTCGACGGCGACGGCCCCGTGCGCTGCTCCTGCGGCGAGCCGCGCTGCGCTCTTCCCGGCGCCCACCCGATCGACACCGACTGGACGCGCCGGGCGAGCGCGGGTCCGGACGCGGTGCGGCGGTGGTGGACGGAGCACCCGGAGGCGTCGATCCTGCTGCCGACCGGCCGGTCCTTCGACGTGCTGGACGTCCCGGAGGTGGCCGGGTGCCTGGCGCTGGCGCGGATGGAGCGGATGGGGCTGCAGCTCGGGCCGGTGGCGGCGGTCCCGACCGCGCCGGGCCGGTCCGGCCGGCGGCTGCACTTCCTGGTGCTGCCCGGCGTGGCGGCCAGGGTGCCGGGGATGCTCCGCAAGCTGGGCTCGCCGCCCGGGCGCCTGGACCTGGTGGCCCGCGGCGAGGGCGACTGGACGGTGGCCCCGCCGTCCCGGGTCGGCCCGAGCGGCTTCGCCCAGTGGGCCCGCTCGCCCACCGCGCTCAACCGCTGGCTGCCGGACGCCGCCGAGCTGATCAGCCCACTGGCCTACGCCTGCGGACGCGACGCGCCGTCCTCCGCCACCCGGTCGGCCCGCCCCGCGGCGGTGCGCTGACCGCTCCCCCCGACTGCCGCCCTGCGCCGATCGGGTGAGGGCGTGCGCCGCGCGACACCCCGCGCACCCGTGACGGGCCTTGTCTCCCACCGGAGACGGGGTCCGTCATACGCATGTGCGGATAAGGCTTCGGTGTACCCGCTGGTCAACGGCGAAAGCCCCTCGTACGAGTGACAGCGCTCAAGGATTGCCTTGATCGTCCGAGTGGGAGAACTCCCAGCGTGAGGGGCCGCCGGACGGGGCGCTCGGTCGGGGAAGCCGGGCGAGGCGGACGGGAGGGACGGAGGGGAGCCGGAGGGGAACGGAGGGGACGGGAGGGACAGGGCGGGGCCGTGGTACCGGCCGGGTTCGGGGAGGCCGGTGCCACGGAAAGCGGGAGGGAACGGGGAGGGCCGGACGGGGCCGGGTGCGCGGGGAGCGCCCGGCCACGTCCGGCGTTGCTCAGGCCTGCGCGACGAAGACGTGCGCGGCGATCTCCTTGCCCAGCTCTGCGGCGTTGTCGCCGGTCCCCACCAGCACCCCGCCGACCCCGGCGCTCACCCGCACCGTCGACCCCGGCCGGACCCCGGCCCGGCGCAGCGTGCGCATGAGGTCGCCGTCGGTCTGGATCGGCTCGCCGATCCGGCGGACCACCACGTCGGAGCCGTCCACGCCCGGCGTCACCGAGTCCAGCGGGACGAGCCCGGCGTCGAAGCCCTCGCCCTCCGCCTTGGCGTCGCCCAGCTCGTCCAGCCCCGGGATCGGGTTGCCGTACGGGGACTGGGTGGGGTGGCCGAGCATGGCGAGCACCTTGCGCTCGACCGTCTCGCTCATCACGTGCTCCCAGCGGCAGGCCTCCTCGTGCACCTGCTCCCACTCCAGGCCGATCACGTCGACCAGCAGGCACTCGGCGATGCGGTGCTTGCGCATCACCCGCACCGCGAGCCGGCGTCCCTCCTCGGTCAGTTCCAGGTGCCGGTCACCCGCGACCCGCAGCAGTCCGTCGCGTTCCATCCGGCCGACCGTCTGGCTGACCGTGGGACCGCTCTGCTCCAGGCGCTCGGCGATCCGGGCGCGCATCGGGGTGATGCCCTCCTCCTCCAGCTCCAGGATGGTGCGAAGGTACATCTCAGTGGTGTCGATCAGCCCAGACATCGCCGCTGGCTCCGTTCCTCGGTGTCCTCATCGCCAATTCTGACCTACCGCACCGACTACCGGGCCCGCCGCAGGGCGCGGGGCGGCATTTCGTGCCTGTTGACAGCGGCGCCGATCAGGCAGCACGGTGCTCGCCATAGCTTTCACCACCAGTGGTCCGGACCACCGCGACCGCTTCCCCCACCCGGCCGGCCCCCACCGGCAGAGAGCGAAGGCAGCAGATGAGCGAGCTGGTCGGCCGGTACTTCGACGCCGCGATCGCCCACCTCCAGCGGGTCCGCACCGAGGAGGCCGAGAACATCGAGGCGGCCGCCGCCCTGCTCGCCGAGGCGATCACCGAGGGGCGCCGGATCTTCACCTTCGGCGCCGGCCACTCCTCGCTGGCCGCCCAGGACGTGGTCTACCGGGCCGGCGGGCTGGTCCCGATCAACCTGCTGGAAGTCCCCGGCATGGCCGGGGTCACGGTGAGGCCGGCGCCGCTGTCCAGCGCCCTGGAGCGGGTCTCCGGCCTGGCCACCGCCACCCTGGACCTCACCCCCGCCACCAGCGGTGACCTGCTGTTCCTCATCTCGCTCTCCGGCCGCCAGGTGATGCCGGTCGAGCTGGCCCAGCACGCCCGCGGCCGGGGCATGAAGGTGGTCGGGCTGACCTCGCTCGCCTACCCCGGCGAGGTCGCCTCCGGCCACCCCTCCGGCACCTACCTCAAGGACCACTGCGACGTCGTCCTGGACAACAAGATCGCGGTCGGTGACGGCGAGCTGACCCACCCCGGCGCCGAGACCACCTTCGGCCCGGTCTCCACCATCGTCACCAGCGCGCTGATGCAGGCCGTGGTCGCCACCGCGGTGGAACGGCTCGCGGACGCCGCACTCGCCGGCACCGGCGCCACCCCGCCGCTGTTCCGCTCCGGCAACGTGCCCGGCGGCACCGAGTGGAACGCCAAGCAGATGGCCGACAACGCGGACCGGGTCTTCTACACCTTCTGATCGCGCCGGGCAGTTCGCCGTACGGGGGCGGGGCCGTCGGCACCAGGCGGCCTACGCCGGCCGGCCGACCGGCGTGGACGCCCGCCCTGTCGGCCGGCCGTCGGCGAGCTGGAGTGCGCCCGGGACGGCGCGCCCCGGCACCGGCCCGCGCGCCTCCGTCGCCCCGCGCCACCGCGGCACCGCCCCGCAGCCCCGTCCCGCAGCCCCGTCCGAACCACCCCACCCGAGCGGCCCGAGGCGTACCGGGCCTCCGGGCCGGGCAAGTACCGCCGGGGCGGTGGAGCTGCGAGTGGGGGGAACGGAATGACGTCGGGTGCGGGCGGGATGGACCGGGTGCGGGAGCGCGAGCTGCTGCCGGAGCTCTTCTGGGCGGCCGACTCGGCCTCCCAGCAGGGGCAGCGGCGGACGGTGCGGCTCTCCGCCACCGAGCTGGTGCTGCTGGTCGCGGCCGCCACGGCCGGCTCCGCCGACGGCACGCCGTGGGCCTGGCTCGCCGCCGTCGCCTACCTCGGCGCGATCGGCCTCTCGGCCGTGACCAGCCGGCAGAACCCGCAGGGCCTCTGGTACGAGGGCCGGGCCGCCGCCGAGTCGGTGAAGACCCTCGCCTGGAAGTTCGCCGTCCGCGCCGACGCCGTCCAGCCGCCCCCGCGTCCGCTGCCGGACGCCGAGGGCCTGTACGGCCTCCAGCTGGGCCGGGTGTTGCACGCCTTCCGGGGCAGCCGCGCGGTCGGCCCCGGCCTGGCCGGCCGGCCCGCGGAGAGCCGGATCACCGCCGCGATGCGCGGCCTGCGCGACCAGCCGTTGGCCGTCCGCCGGGACGTCTACCTGCGCGAACGCATCCAGGTGCAGCACGACTGGTACCGCTCCAAGGCCCGCTCCTGCGCCCGCGCCGGGTTCTGGACCGGGGTGGCGGGCGTCGGGCTGCCGCTGCTCGGCCTGGTGCTCGCGGTGCTGCGGGCGATGGGCGAGTTCACCTTCGACGCGCTCGGCGCCGTCTCCGCGGTGGCCGCCTCGGTCACCGCCTGGGCCCAGCTGCGCCAGTACCGCCCGCTCGCCGCCGCCTACGGCCTGGCCGCCGACGAACTGGCCCAGATACGCGCCCAGCTGGCCCACCTCGACGTCGGCTCCCCCGACGCCGAGGAACTCTGGGCCCGCTTCTCCCGCGACGCCGAGGACGCCGTCTCCCGCGAGCACACCACCTGGCAGGCCCGCCGCGAGGTCAACGGGCCCGCCGACCGCGACTCCTGAACCGGCTCTTCCGTGCGGATGCCTCGTACGGGCCGCCGACGGCAGGTGAGGATGAGCCCGTGGACGACCTTCTGCGCTTCCTCCGCACGCGCAACGCGGAGGACGACCACGCCTATGCCTACGTGGCTCACGTCTTCGGAGGCGAGGCGCTCCTCGACAGCCACCTGCCCATGCTCGACCTGATCGACACGCTGGCGCGGGACCACGCGGCCATGGATCCCTCGGACCCCCGTTCCACCGGGCTCGCCCACGCTCTGCGCGTCCTCGCACAGTCCTACGCCGAACACCCGGACTACCGCGAGGAATGGCGTCCCTGGCCTGCTTTCGCACGGGCGGCAGGTGTCAGCGGCCCACCGGGGTGACCGGGTCCTTGCCCGCGAGGACGGCGAGGACGTTGTCGACGGCGAGGTCGCCCATCGCCTGGCGGGTGCGGACGGTGGCGCTGCCCAGGTGGGGGGCGAGGACGGCGCGGTCCTGCGCGAGCAGGGCGGAGGGGACGGCGGGCTCGTGCTCGAAGTTGTCCACGGCCGCGGCGAACAGCGCGCCGGATTCCAGGGCGGCGGCGAGCGCCTCCTCGTCGACGACCCCGGCGGTCATCGAGACCACCACCGCGCCGGGCGGCAGCAGGGCGAGCCGGCGGGCGTCCAGCAGGTGGCGGGTGGCCGCGCTCAGCGGGCAGGTGACGACCAGCACGGGGGAGGTGGAGAGCAGCTGCTCCAGCGGCAGCCACTCGGCGCCGTCGGCCTGCTCGGGCGGGAGCGGGGTGCGGTTGTGGTAGCGGACCGGCATGTCGAAGCCGCGTGCCCGGCGGGCCACCGCCTGACCGATCCGGCCCATGCCGAGCACGCCGAGCGGGGTGCCGGTCAGTTCCAGGCCGAGCAGGAAGTTGGGCGCCCAGGCCCAGGTCCCGCCGGAGCGGAGCAGCCGCTCGCCCTCGCCGAGGCGTCGGGCGGCGGCCAGCAGCAGGGCCCAGGCCATGTCGGCGGTGGCGGCGGTCAGCACGCCGGGGGTGTTGGTGACCGGGATGCCGCGCTCGGCACAGGCGGCCAGGTCGATGTTGTGGTGGCCCACGGCGTGGTTGGCGACGATGTCGAGGCCGGGGCCGGCCGCGTCGAGGAGTTCCGCGTCCACCCGGTCGTCCAGGGTGGTGATCAGCGCCCGGCGCCCGCGAACGGCGGCCAGCAGGTCGGCGCGCGCCATCGGCAGGTCGGAGTCGTGCACGGTGGCCGGGAGGTTCGCGGTGAGCCGTTCGACGACACCGGGCGCGAGACGGCGGGTGACCAGGACCGGGGGCAGCTCGTTCATGGGCCGAATCTACGCTCCGCCCCCTCGCCGGGGCCGAGCGAGGGGGCGGGTGCCATCAATGGCACCTACGACGGGGACCCGCGCGCCCCGGATCTGTTGGCCCGGGCCTGCGACGGCACGGGCCGTTGTCAGATCACCGGCGGCCGGCCCAGCCGCGTCATCCGCCACACCGTGGACCACCGCATCGGCCGCCGCGGCGGGCATGGCACCCGGACGCCCTCGAAGAACCCGGACCACCACGCCTTGAGCCCGGTGAGCGGCGGCCGGCGGGCCAGCGTGTACAGCGCCCAGGAGGTGAGGTAGACCGGCACCAGGGGAGCGGGCAGGTGGCGCTTCGCCAGCCACACCCGGTTGCGGGCCGTCATCCGGAAGTAGGCGGCGTGACGGGCCGGGTCGGTGCGGGGGTGCTGCAGCACCAGGTCGGCGCGGTAGTCGATCCGCCGGCCCGCATCCAGCGCACGCCAGGCGAAGTCGGTCTCCTCGTGCGCGTAGAAGAACTCGGCGGGGAACAGGCCGACCCGGTCGATCACGCCCATGCGGATCGCGTGCCCGCCGCCCAGGAACGTCGTGACCGGACCGGACCGCAGCGGATCGCTCGCGCCGAAGCGGGGCACGTGGCGGCGCTGGGTGAACCCGGTCTCATCCGCGATCCGGAACGAGACGATGCCCAGCTCGGAGTCCTGCTCGAAGGCCTCCCGGATCAGCCGGAAGGTGTCGGTGCGGGGCAGCAGCCCGTCGTCGTCCAGGACGACCAGCACGTCCGTGCCACCCAGCTCGCGCAGCCGCTCGACGCCGGCGTTGCGGCCGCCGGGGATGCCGAGGTTCTCCGGCAGCTCCACCGCGTCCACCCACTCCGGCAGCTCCGGCAACTTCACGCCCTGCCCGAGCACGACGGTCCGAACACCGCTGTCGCCGCCCTCCTGGGCCCGCACCGATGCCAGCAGCGCCGTCAGCTCCGCGGGCCGGTTCCCCATCGTCAGCACAACCACGCCCAGCGTGACGCCCATCGCACCCGACCTTCCGAGGAACCTTCATGCTCTCGCCGACGCCCGCCACCGGGCCGCCGGTGCGGGTGTCCGGCCAGAGTGGCACACCGGCCGCTTCCGCCGGTGCCGAACGCCTCGTGGTCCGCCCACCCGCAGACGACCACCTCAACACCTGGCCATCGGCTGCCCGCCGTCACCAGGTCCACCACCGCGCCCGGAGTCTCACACCGTGGCCTTGAGCCAGGGGTCGACCGAGTCGCGGGCCCCGGTGGCGAAGCGGTGGCCGAGTGGGGTCAGGGCGCCGCTGGTGGCCAGCAGGTCCACGGCCTCGTCGGTCAGGGCGCGCCAGTGGGTGAAGCGGGCCTGCGCGGACTCGTCCGCAAGGGCGCGGGTGCCCCAGAAGGCGGTCACCGCGAGGTGGGCGTAGACCGCCTGGAAGAGGGAGCCGATCGGGCGCGGGGAGAGGTCGAACGCCTCGAACAGCCGGGTGTCGCCGCGGTCGTACAGCTCCCAGCGGTCGAGCACCGCGCCCAGTTTCACGTGCTGGAACTCGTGTGCCAGCAGCAGCGCGAGGCCCGGCGCGGTGCGGGGCCGGGCGATGCCGACGGCGCCGAAGGCCTGCCGTGCCGCCGAGCTGACGTCCCTCCCGTCGGGCCCCGGCCGCAGCGGGGTGACGGTGGTCAGGCCGGCCCACAGGCCGGCCGCGTACTCGGGCAGGTCGCGGTCGAGCAGGTCGGCGGCCTCCGCCAGGTCCCGTGCCCAGCGGGCGTACTCGGCGGCGCCCAGCCGGTCCGCGACCGGCCAGCGGTGGGCGGCGCGCTGGGGGTCCACGTCCTCCAGCGCGAGCACGCGCCCTCCCGCCAGTCCGATCCGCCGCACCGGCTGCCAGCGCGGGTCACCCGGTCCGGTGAGCGCGCCGTCGTCGGTGCGCGCCGTCCAGCCGGTCCGCCCGCCGGTGACCAGCGCCTCCCGCGCGCCCCCGCCGAGCACCAGCCGGCCGAGGGTCGGCAGGTGCAGCACGCCCTCGCGGACCGGCACCGCCACCGTGTCCCCGCGCCCCGCCAGGACGGCCGCCGCGGCGGCCAGTTCGGCCAGCGTGCCGAGCCCCGCGCCCGGGTCGCCGCTCAGCCGCCGCGCGGCCCAGGACCGGACGTACGGATGGGCCAACACCGCGTCCAAGGCGCCGGGTTCGGCCGCATCGAGGTCGGCGAGCAGATCCCACGCGGCCGAGCCGGTCAGCCCCGAGGAGCCGTGCACGGCGGCCAGCATCGCCCGGGTGAGGGCGAGTTGCGAGCGGGCCAGCGCACGGACCGTCTGCGGCCCGCCCAACCCCATTGCCAGTTCGCCCAGTTGTGAATCGCTGAGCTCCGGCCCGGCGACGTCCACCGGCGGAGCTGGGCGCCGTACGGCCCCGGCGCGGGCGGCCAGGCCGTCGATCAGCGCCCGCAGGTCCGCGCAGTACACCGACGGATGATCGAACGAGCCGTCCCGGTAGCGGTGCGCGTACAGGCCCCCGCCGCAGGAGCGCACCACCGGGCAGGCCCGGCAGGTGGCGTTCAGCCCGGCCAGGCCCGTCTGGCGGGCGGCCGTCCCCGGGTGCCGGGCGACGTCGTCGAGGCTGTGCCGGAAGACGTCCATCCCGGTGGCGGGGGCGCCGTCGTACGCCGTCCGCAGGCTGTCGGCCTGCTCGTACGTCCCGTCCGTCTCCAGCACCACCAGGTCCACCGGTTCCAGCCCGAGCGCCTCGCCCAGGCCGGGCAGCCCCGACAGGGTGCGGTGCACCGAGTCGAAGGTGCGGACGGCGAACGGGCGGCCGTCCGCCTCCCACCGCCGGTGGACGGCCAGCAGCCAGTGGGCGTACGGCGTCGCGCCCGCCCCGGCGGGCCGCTGCGGCGGCCGCTCCCAGGTGGCGTGCGGGAGCAGGAAGTCGACGGCGGGCGGCTCCAGTTCGGCGAGCGCCCGGTACACGGCCACCGGGTCGTTCGCCACGTCGACGGTGCAGAGCAGCCCCGCGTACAGGTGCCGGAACCGGGGCTCGCGCAGCAGTCCGACGGCGCGCAGCACCTGCGGGTGGCTGGAGCGGCCGTCCGCGAAGCGGCGGTGGCGGTCGTTGGCGGCCCGGCCGCCGTCCAGCGAGAGGCCGACCCGGATGCCGAGTTCGTCGAACAGCTCGCAGTACGCCGGGCTCAGTCGGACCCCGTTGGTGTGCACCCGCAGGTCGAGTTCGCAGACCTCGGGCAGCGCGGCCCGCAGCGCCCGCGCCACCCGCCGGATCACCGCCGGCCCGGCCATCAGCGGCTCACCCCCGTGCAGGACGACGCGCACGGCGGTCAGCCCGTGCGCGGCGGCGTGCTCCCCGATCCGCTCGGCGGCCCTGGCCACCGCGGCGTCCCCGATGACCCGCGGCCGGGAGCGCCAGCCGGTGTCGGCGTGCTCGTAGACGTAGCAGTGGTCGCAGGCGAGGTCGCACCGGCTGTGGACCTTCAGGACGACCTGCGTGAGCGGCGGCAAAGGAGGCGTCATAACGGCACATTTCCAGGATGGGCCGTCTGCCAACCGTATTGTCAGATGCCAGAATTGAAAAACGCGACCGGTCTGGCCCCCGCGCCCGGCAAGGCCAGTTCGAGCCGCCTGGCCAGCTCACCCGCGTCGGCCTTCGCCAGGTCCGCCAGAGCGGGCCGCTCGGCGGCGCCGCGCGGCTCGTCCCGATCCACCACGATGTCCGGTTCCATGTCGTCCGTTCCCTCCCGGCCGATGTCCGTCGTACTGCGTCACACCAGGGGCGGCTCCGTCTCGATGTCCAACCACTCCCCCATCCGGATCGCCTCGGTGAGCGGGTGTCCGTCCCCCAGGTGCGGGAGCATCCGTGCCCGCATCAGCGTCCGCACCCGGAGCTCCGCCGCCCGCGCGGGCTCGTCGGCCGCGACGAGCGCCAGGGCGAGGTTCGCGGTCGCCGCCAGGACGTCCGGGTGATCGGCGTCGAACCGCTCGGTGAGCAGCTCGACGGCCGCCTCCGCGAGCGACAGGGCCTCGGCGGACCGGCCGGCGCGCGCCAGGTCGTTGGCCCGGTTGAGCCGAGCGATCCCGACATACGGATGGTGCTCGCCCAGCAGCCCGGTCAGGTCGTCCAGCACCTTGCCGGAGAGTGCCCGCGGTTCCTCGAGCCGACCGGCCCGACGGAGCGCCACGGCGAAGTTGCCCGCCGCGACGCGCTCCATGGGATGACCGGCACCGAGGTGGTCGCGACAGTAGAGGTACGACTCCTCGGCGAGTTCCACCGCCTGGGCGGTGTCCCCGAGCGCGCTGAGCGTGGCGGACAGGCTCCCGGCGGCGGCGGCCGTCCCCGGGTGGTCCGCACCGTAGCGCTCCGTCAGTCGCCGGTGGACGTCCTCGATGTCGCCCAGGGCTTCCGGCAGCCGGCCGAGCCGGCGCAGAACGGCACAGCGGTAGCGACGGGCGCGCAGGGTCTCGTCGTGGTCCTCGCCGAGCGCCTGCCGACTGCGGCGCACAGCCTTGTCCAACCGGGACAGCGCTTCCTCCAGCCGTCCCGTCTCGCACAGCGCCAGGCCGAAGACGACGCCCCCGAGGATCGTGTACGGGCTGCGCTTGCCGAACACCTCCAACTTCCGGTGGTAGAGCGCCTCGTGGATTGCCAGCGACCCGGCGAAGTCTCCCGCCAGCATGATCGAGACGGCCAGGTTGTTCTCCGCCATGAGACTGCGCCGACTGTCCGGTCCCAGCACCCGGCGCGCGACGGCCAGCGTCCCCTCGTCCAGCTCCCGGGCCTCGCGGTAGCGGCCCAGGTGGCGCAGGTCCCCGCCGAGGCTCATCGCGGCCGGGACGGTCTCCTGGTGATCCCGCCCCAGCAGCGCGGTCAGCCGCTCGAACGCGTCCCGGTCGGTCGCGTACGCCTCCCGGACCAGGCCCTGGGTGCGCTGGATGTTGCCGAGCTGGACCCGCAGCAGCTGCACCTTGACGTCGGGCGCGGTGCCCAGCGATCCGGCCTCCCGCCAGCGGGCGAGGACGCGTTCGGCCAGCTCGCGGCCCGCGTCGTGCAGGCTGCGCTGCCACAGGTAGCGGACCGAGTTGACGATCCACTGCCGGACCGCCGGGTCGGTGGACTCGTCCGCGCCGGACGGACGCAGGTGGGGCAGCAGTTCGGCGTACCTGGGCCAATCGTGCGGGGCGTCGGGGTCACCGGGGTCGGCGAGGGCCAGGGCCCGGTGGGCCACGCCGCGGACCCGTTCCCGGTCGGCCTCGCCGACCTGTTCGCGCAGCAGCGCCTGGACGATCCGGTGGACCACCAGGGTCCCGGCGGCCTGGTCGTAGCGGGCGAGGTTGAACTGGTTGACGGTCCGCAGGATGTCGCCGATGGCGAGCCGGTGGTCGGAGGTGCCCGACGGCAGCCCGATCGCGTCGATCACCGGGGGGCTGTACAACAGCCCGATCGGGATGGCGTCCGGACCGAGGAAGCCGCAGATCTCCAGCAACCGGGCGGCCGGGGCGTTGATCCGGCGCAGGTCGGAGCCGGCGATCCGCCAGGTGGCGGCCGTGGCGGTGGCGTTGGGACCCTCCTCGGCGGCCCGACTGCGGCCGGAGCCGTCGCCGGAGCCATCGCCGGAACCGGAACCCGAGCCGGAACCCGAGCCGTCGCCGGAACGGACCGAGCGGTCGAGGATGTCGGTGAGCGTCTCGTCGAGCAGGTCGGCGTAGGTGGCCGCCGGCATCGGCGTCTCCTGCAGCCACGCGGCGGCCTGGCCGACGGCGAGCGGCAGGTCGCCGAGGAGTTCGGCGATCCGTTCCGCGTCGGCCCGCTCGACACCGGTGTTGAAGTGCCGGACGAGTTCGACGCTCTCCGCCCGGTCGAACACCTCGACCTCGGTGCGGCCGGGCCGCCGGGCCCAGCGCCGGTCGCGCGAGGTGACCAGGACGTGGCCCTCCGGCCCGGCGGCGGGCAGCCAGGGATCCAGCAGCTCCGGGTCCTCGGCGTTGTCGAAGAGCAGCAGCCAGCGGCGGTAGGGCCGGCCGCTGCCGAGCGCGTCCAGCACCGCGCGCGCGGTGCGGGTGACGTCGCCGTCGGTCTCCAGGCCGAGGCCGGGGGCGAGTTCGGCGAGCTTCTGCGGGATCACCGCGGGCTGCTGGGCAGGCACCCACCAGAGCACGTCGTAGCCGGCCGCGAAACGGTGCGCGTACTCGATCGCGGCCTGCGACTTGCCGACCCCGCCGATGCCGTAGAGCACCTGGACCGGCGCCCCGTCGGCGCCCGCGGTGAAACCGTCGCGGACGGCCTCCAGCAGCCGCATCCGGCCGGTGAAGGTGGGCAGCCGGGGCGGCAGTTCCTGGACGGTGGGGCGGCCGTCGGGGAAGCGCGGCAGCCGCGCGAGGGTGAACTCGCCGGAGTCCATCCAGCGCCCGGCGCCGGGCGGCGGGCCGATCAGCTCGAACAGCTGCGCCTCGGCCTGCTCGGCGGAGCCGGTCGACAGGTCCAGCGCCCGGTGCCCGGCGAACTGGGACGGCTCCGGCTGCTCCGGCGCGCCGATCCGCACCGCGAGCAGGCCGCCGGAGTCGCCCACCGGGTCCTGGGTGGTCAGCCGGCGCCAGATCTCCCGGGCGCGCGGCAGCGCGGCGTAGTCGGCGGTGAGCAGGGCGAGCAGCCGGCCGTCGCCGTCCAGCGGCCCGGCGGCCTCGGGCAGCGCGCCGGACTGCGGCGGGCCGGGGTCGAGCGGGACGGCGGCGCTGTGCAGGGTGGCGAGGTAGCCGAAGCCGCGCAGGGTCCCGGCGATCCACTCGGCCCAGACCCGGTCCCTGGGCGCGTAGCTGACGTACACCTGGCGGGAGCGGGTGCGGCCCTTGCGCAGGTAGGCCGCGTACAACTGGCGGCGGGCCTGGTCGGGGACGGCGCGCAGCTCGCGGACCCGGCCCTCGGTGAGCCAGTCGGCCAGCCGTTCGAAGGCGGCGAGCAGGGTGCGGCCCTGCTGCGGCCGGTCGACGATGGTGGCCGGCACCTCCTCGTAGGCGTAGAACGGCTTGTACGGCACCTCGACGTCGCGCCAGTACGCCGCGCGGCGCTCGGGGCCGAGCCAGCGGCCCAGGTAGGGGTCGAAGGCGTCGTGGGCGAGGTCCCGGCCGGCCGCCAGACCGGCGCGTTCGGCGTCCTCGACCCGCATCGGGACGGGCAGCACCCGGATCTCGCGCTCGTCGGCGTCGACGATGGCGCGGGCCGCGTCGACGCCGCCGCGGATGCTCTGGGCGCCGAGGGTGAAGCAGTCCACGACGGTGTCGGGCATCAGCACGGTGCAGATGCCGGAGGTGTCACTGACGCCGGTGCGGCTGTCGATCAGCACGTAGTCGTAGCTGCTGGTCCACTGCTCGCGCAGCGCGTAGAGGAACTCCGCGCCGCGGATGTCGGCGCGGGTGTAGAAGCTGCGCCAGTTGAAGCTGGTGACGGCGGCCGAGTAGGCGGCGTTCTGCCGGCCGGCCGGCATCAGGTCGAGCCGGCCGCCCTCCGGGAGGTCGAGCGCCAGGCCGCACAGGTACTGCTCCAGCCGGCCGGGGGCGGCCAGCCAGTCCCGGGGGGCCGGGCCGGGGCCGGGGCGGTCGGGGCCGGGCAGCGCCTCGTCGACGTAGGCCCGGAGCATGTCGATCAGGCCGTCGGTGGCGTGGAGCTCGGGGTCCACCAGCAGCGGGTGGTAGTAGCGGTGCAGGCCCGGGGCCTCCAGGTCCCAGTCCACCACCAGGACGCGCAGGCCCTGGCTGGCCAGGATCCAGCCCAGGTTGGCGAGCGCCATGGTGCGGCCGGTGCCGCCCTTGAACGAGTAGAAGGTGACGACGGTGCCGGTGTCGGGGGGCGCCAGGGCGGCGGACCCGTGGTCCGCGAGGGCGGCGTGCTCGGGGCTCATCGGTCCGCTTCTCCTTCTCTGGGCGCCCGGGTGGCCGGGGGCACGGTCTCCTCGCGCAGGACCGCCCGTGCCCCCGGGGCGGCTCCGTTGCCCGGGGTGTTCCCCGGGCGCGGCAGGGGTGGTCCCGCCTGGGCCGGTGGCTCCGGCGGCTCCGGCGGGCGCGACGCGGCGGGCGGCGGCCAGGCCGGGATGGTGAGCCCGGGCATCGGCCGCGGGTCGGGGCCGAGCCCGAACTGGGCGCGGGCCGTCACCGGGTCGTCGTCGATCTGGTCCAGCAGTCTGTTCTGGGCCACGGTGACCGTCGACATGAGCTCGCGCTCGAAGCGTTCCCGCCGGACGTGGATGCGAAAGAGCGGCTCGGGCCCGGACCGGTGCAACCAGGTGCGCGCGAACACCTCGCGCACCCCCTCCCAGAGCCGGGCGCGCGCCGGACCGGGCGGCGGGTCGTCGGAGCCGTCGGGCAGCAGGACGGCGGTGACCGGGTGGTTCTGCCGGTCGAAGTCGCGCAGCGCCTGCCGGTAGGGCTCCCGGCCGGCCGCCCACGGGTCCACCAGCAGGACGCTGACCTCGTTGTTCTCCCGGGCCCGGTCGAGCGCGTCGGCGAGGTCGGCGCCGACCGTCTCCAGACTGGTGCTGTGCCCGGCCCGGGTGATCACCTGCTGGGCCTGGACCGCCAGCGAGGGCAGCCGCGGCGGGTGGTAGGGCGCCCAGTCCCGGGGGTGCGGCCCGTACCAGCCGCCGCGGTACCGCTCGTCGGAACCACCCGCGCCGTCCGTCCCCGCGGCCGGGGTCCCGGAGCGCTGCGCCGGGACGCGGTCGCCGTTCGCCGCGGCCGCGGCGGCCGCCCGGTCCCCGGCCCAGCGGGCGGCCACGAAGAGCCGGACCAGGCTGCTGCGCCCGGCGGGGACGGCGATCTCCGGTACCGGGAAGCAGCCGTCCACCCGCCCGAGGTCGAGGTCCCGCTGCTCGGCGACCCGCCAGGCGGCGGCCTCCCGCACCCGCTCGGCGATCACCCGCACCACCAGCCGGTAGGCCGTGCCGTGCGGGTCGGTGCGCAGCAGGTGGCGCAGCCCGCCGGTGGCGTACTCCGCGCCGAAGTCGTCCTGGACGTACTGGATCCGCCGCACCTCGACGGGCAGGTCCTCGGGCGGCGGCTCCCACAGGACGGGGATGAGGGCCGGGACGCTCTCGCCGGTCCGCTCCTCGTGGTGCCGCGTCCGGAGGTCGAAGGCGGTCCACTCCTTGCCGCAGTAGTCGCTGGCGAAGTAGGCGGGCGAGTAGAGCGCGACCATGGTGCGGCTGGCCCCGACCATCAGGGACAGCTGCCGCTCCCAGTCGTCGCCGACCCGCAGCCGCTCGGTGTCGCGGTAGGCCAGCTCGCCCGGTCCGGCCTCGGGCTCGATCCGCGCGAGTTCGTCCCGCAGGTCGGTGAAGAACTGGTCGACGAAGGCGCCGCCGTCCAGATGGTCCCGCCGCGCGTAGCTGAAGAAGAAGTACGGCCGCACCCAACAACCCCCCACCGACCCGGTGAACGTCTTCACCTTACTGGCGTGGTGACGGCGGGTCAGCCGACGAGCGGAGGAAGTTGTCGCGACGTCGTCACAAGTGCGGCCCGGCGGCTCGACAGCCCTGGTCGGGGGCGTGCGGGCGGGGAGCGCGGGCAGTGCCCCGGGCGCCCCGGCGGGCGGCCCCGCGTCCTGCCCGGGGCGGCGCCGCGTCCTTCCCGGGGCGGTCCCGGGCAGCACGGCGCCGGCCCCGCGGGCAGAACCCCGCCCGCCTCACGGGCAGCGCCGCCCCCGCCTCACGGGCAGAGCCGCTCCACCCGCCAGCCCGTCGGGGCGGCCGGCTCGGCGACGTACCGCAGCCGGTCGTGCAGCCGGTTCTCCCGCCCCTGCCAGAACTCCACACTCTCCGGCACCACCCGGTACCCGCCCCAGAACGGCGGCACCGGCACCCCCTCGCCCTCCGGGTAGCGCCGCTCCAGCGCCGCGTAGCGCTGCTCCAGCACCTCGCGCGAGGCGACCGGGCTGGACTGCTCGCTGGCCCAGGCGCCCAGCTGGGAGCCGTGCGGGCGGGTGCGGAAGTAGGCGGCGGTCTCGTCCCGGCCGACCTTCTCCACCCGGCCCTGGACGATCACCTGGCGGGCCAGCGCGATCCACGGGAAGAGCAGCGCCGCGTGCGGGTTGGCGGCCAGCTCGGTGCCCTTGCGGGAGCCGTAGTTGGTGAAGAAGACGAGGCCGCGGGCGTCGAACGCCTTGAGCAGCACGGTGCGCGCGCTCGGCCGTCCCCCGGCGTCGGCGGTGGAGAGCACCATCGCGTTGGGCTCCACCACCCCCGCCTCGTCCGCCTCGTGGAACCACCGGGTGAACTGGCCGATCGGATCGGCGGCGAGCTGCCCCTCGGCCAGGCCCTCGTGCGCGTAGTGCTTGCGCATCACGGTGAGGTCCGGTCCGGGGCGGGCCTCGTCGGCCAGGATCCGGGTGGCGGGGGTCAGGGGCGTCGACTGGGCGCGGTCCGGGGTCTGCACGTCAACATCATCCCGTACGACAAGCAACCGGCACCGCTACCTCCGGACAAACCCCGGTGGGAGATAAGGTGACTCGCCACCGTACGGCCGTCCGTCGTACGGTGATTTGTCCGCAACCGCACCCTTGGTTCCGGAGATCCGCCGGGGACGGCCGGTCGTCGAGCGAAAAGTCAAGCGGGCGCCGGGAAAACATCACCACCGTGGTGTATGGCGCAATGCACCCCGTGCCTGTCACCCTGGCACCGAGTGCCAACCACCATTCGGTCAGAGGCGAGCCTCCCCACCACGGCGGCGCGCCGATCGCAGAACTGAAGGAGCCGTGCATGTCCGACTTCGTACCCGGGCTCGAAGGTGTCGTCGCGTTCGAGAGCGAGATCGCCGAACCCGACCGTGAAGGCGGCGCTCTGCGGTACCGGGGCGTCGACATCGACGACCTGGTCGGCAATGTCTCCTTCGGCCACGTCTGGGGCCTGCTGGTCGACGGCAAGTTCAACCCCGGCCTGCCCGCCGCCGAACCCTTCCCGATCCCGGTCCACTCCGGCGACATCCGGGTCGACGTGCAGTCGGCCCTCGCCATGCTCGCCCCGGTCTGGGGCCTCAAGCCGCTGCTGGACATCGACGCCGAGCAGGCCCGCGACGACCTCGCCCGGGCCGCCGTCATGGCACTCTCCTACGTCGCCCAGTCCGCCCGCGGCCAGGGCCTGCCGATGGTCCCGCAGAGCGAGATCGACAAGGCCGAGACCGTCGTCGAGCGGTTCATGATCCGCTGGCGCGGCGAGCCGGACCCCAAGCACGTCAAGGCCATCGACGCCTACTGGACCTCCGCCGCCGAGCACGGCATGAACGCCTCGACGTTCACCGCCCGGGTCATCGCCTCCACCGGCGCCGACGTCGCGGCCGCCCTCTCCGGCGCGGTCGGCGCGATGTCCGGCCCGCTGCACGGCGGCGCGCCGTCCCGCGTGCTCGGCATGATCGAGGAGATCGAGCGCACCGGCGACGCCACCACCTGGGTCAAGAACGCGCTGGACAAGGGCGAGCGCCTGATGGGCTTCGGCCACCGCGTCTACCGCGCCGAGGACCCGCGCGCCCGGGTGCTGCGCCGCACCGCCAAGGAGCTCGGCGCGCCGCGCTTCGAGGTCGCCGAGGCGCTGGAGAAGGCCGCGCTGGAGGAGCTGCACAACCGCCGCCCCGACCGCGTGCTCGCCACCAACGTCGAGTTCTGGGCCGCCATCATGCTGGACTTCGCCGAGGTCCCGGCGCACATGTTCACCTCGATGTTCACCTGCGCCCGGACGGCGGGCTGGTCGGCGCACATCCTGGAGCAGAAGCGCACGGGCCGGCTCGTGCGCCCCGCCGCGCGCTACATCGGCCCCGGCCCGCGCAGCCCGCGCGACATCGAGGGCTACGACGCCATCGCGCGCTGACCCGCCCGACCTCCGCAGGTCACCGCACACTCCGCGGGAGCAGCGGGTCCGACATGTGAACCGGACCCGCTGTTTCCGCAGCTCGCGGGCCGGTCGGCGGCATCTCAGCGGGCGGACCGCCGTCGATGCCGGCCGTCCCGGCGGGTAGGCTGCGCCCCGTGGCTCAGATCCAGATCCCCGCTGACATCAAGCCCGCCGACGGCCGTTTCGGCTGCGGCCCGTCCAAGGTGCGCCCCGAGGCCCTGAGTGCCCTCGCCGCGACCGAGACCTCCCTGCTCGGCACCTCGCACCGCCAGGCCCCGGTGAAGAACCTGGTCAAGCGCGTGCGCGAGGGCGTGAGCAGCCTGTTCTCCCTCCCCGAGGGGTACCAGGTGGTGCTCGGCAACGGCGGGTCCACCGCCTTCTGGGACATCGCGGCCTTCGGCCTGGTACGGGAGAAGTCCCAGCACCTCGACTTCGGCGAGTTCTCCTCCAAGTTCGCCTCCTCCGTCAAGGCCGCGCCCTGGCTGGCCGAGCCGAGCGTGATCAAGACCGCCCCGGGCACCCACCCGCTGCCGGTCGCCGAGGCCGGCGTCGACGTCTACGCGCTCACCCACAACGAGACCTCCACCGGCGTCGCGATGCCGATCGCCCGCCCGGCCGGCGGCGACGAGGGCTCGCTGGTCCTGGTGGACGCCACCTCGGGCGCCGGCGGCCTGCCGGTGGACATCGCCGAGACCGACGTCTACTACTTCGCCCCGCAGAAGTCCTTCGCCTCCGAGGGCGGCCTGTGGCTGGCGTCGTTCTCCCCGGCCGCGCTGGAGCGCGCCGCCGAGATCGCCGGCTCCGGCCGGTACATCCCGCCGTTCTTCGACCTGCCGACGGCCATCGACAACTCGTCGAAGGACCAGACGTACAACACCCCGTCGATCGCCACCCTGTTCCTGCTGGCCGACCAGCTGGAGTGGCTGAACGGCAACGGCGGACTCGACTGGGCCGTCGCCCGTACGGCTGATTCCTCGTCCCGGCTGTACGGCTGGGCCGAGAAGTCCTCGTTCGCCAACCCGTTCGTGGCGAACCCGGCCGAGCGCTCGCAGGTCGTCGGCACGATCGACTTCGACGACGCGGTGGACGCCGCCGCCGTCGCCAAGGCGCTGCGCGCCAACGGCATCGTCGACACCGAGCCGTACCGCAAGCTGGGCCGCAACCAGCTGCGCGTCGCGATGTTCCCGGCGATCGACCCGGCCGACGTCGAGGCCCTCACGGCCTGCGTCGACTACGTGGTCGAGCACCTCTGACCGGACCCCGCGGACACACGGGAAGGGCCACCGCCTCCGGGCGGTGGCCCTTCCTTCCGTCTCCGGCCCTTACCGGTTGACCAGCGAGCTGACCAGCACGACGACCAGCAGCAGCACCAGCGCTCCGGTCACGATTCGCATTCGAGTCTTGGGATCCACGGTCAACGAGCGTACCCCCGGCCGTTCGCGCCCGGACGCCGAGGTTGGCGATCCGGCCGCCCCGCTACTCCGGCCGGGCCTCCCAGCGGGCCAGCGGCCAGGAGCACAGCGAGGTGTGGCGGACGGAGCCGCCGTCCCGCGCGCTGCGCATCAGGTGCAGCTCGGCGGCCTCCCACTGCGGACCCCGGTAGCCCTCCAGCTCCCGCACCAGGGCGTCCAGCGCGGCGGCCGCCGTCCGCTGCTCCGCCCGCCGCCGGCCGCGCGAGGAGCCGGCCCGGGCCAGCGTCAGGTGCGGATGGAAGCTGAAGGCGTCCGTCTCGCCGGCCACCTCCGCGGTGGCCCCGTACACCGCCTCGGCGAGCCGGCGCAGCGCCCAGTCCTGCCCCGCCACCCCGGCCCAGAGCACCCGGTCGCCGAACCGTCCGCCGCCGGCCAGCCGCAGGGTGTGCGCCGGGTGCCCCTCGGCGACCTCCGCCAGCGCGGCCTCCAGCTCCGGCACCCGTGCGGCCGGCACCTCGCCGAGGAAGGCCAGGGTCAGGTGCCAGGCGTCGACCGCCGTCCAGCGCAGCCGGTCCGCCCCCGGCAGCCCGCGCACCGGGGCCACCGCGTCGGCCAAGCCCTGCAACGCCTCCACCGGAGGCAGCACCGCCACGAAGAGCCTCATGAGGCCATCTTCCCGCGCGCGACGGTTTGGACTAGAACGGTTTTCCATGAAGATCCGCAACGGGGGCCCCGAGGACATCCCCGACATCCTGTCCCTGCTCGACGGCGCGGTGGCCTGGCTGGCCGCCCAGGGCCGCACCCGCCAGTGGGGCGCGCACTCGTTCAGCGGCTCCGCCACCCGCGTCGAGCACATCGGCAGGTACGGCGCCGAACCGTTCCTGATCCGGCTCGCGGTCGACGCCGAGGGGCGGACCGTCGGCTCCTGCGTCCTGTCCGAGGAGCGCCCCGAGTACGCCACCCCGGTGGACGAGCCCGAGCTCTACATCCGCAACCTGGTGACCGACCGCAGCCGCAAGGGCTCCGGGATCGGCGCGGCGCTGATCGCCGACGCCCTCGACGAGGCCCGCCGGCGCGGCATCGGCCTGCTGCGGGTGGACTGCTTCGGCGGTGACGACCGCAAGCTGGTCGGCCAGTACCGGGCGCTCGGCTTCGGCGAGACCGAGTCCTTCGAGGTCGAGCAGCCGGCCGGCCCCTGGCCGGGCCAGATCCTGGCGATCCGGCTCTGACCGGCCGGCGGCCCAGGGAGCGCCCCGACGGCGTTCCCTGGGCCGCCCGGACGTCAGCAGGCCGTGGCCAGCTCCGGCTTGGCGCCCGCCGCCGGGCGCGGCACCAGCGCCACCACCCGGCCGCCGCGGCCCGGGTGCAGGTCCAGCCGCAGCCGCAGCTCGGCACTGCGGGCCAGCACCAGGCCGACCACGCCGGCCGCCGCCGCCGAGACCAGGCCGCAGGCCAGCAGCCCCACCCGGGGCCCGTACGAGGCGGTGACCCAGCCCACGATCGGCGCGCCGATCGGCGTTCCGCCGGTGAAGACCAGCATCAGCAGGCCCATCACCCGGCCGCGCATCGCGGGCTCGGTGGCCAGCTGGAGCGAGGCGTTGACCGAGGTGTTGAAGCTCAGCCCGAACACCCCGACGAGGGTGAGCAGCAGCGCGAAGGTCCAGTAGCCGGGCGCGAACGCCGCCACCACCTCCAGCGCGCCGAACCCGAGGGCGGCGCCGACGAGTCCGCGCAGTCGCGGCACGCCCCGGCGGGCCGCGATCAGCGCGCCGGTCAGCGAGCCGACCGCCATCGCGGTGTTCAGCAGGCCGTACTGCCCGGCGCCGACGTGGAAGGTGTCGGAGGCGAAGCCTGCCAGCAGCGTCGGGAAGTTGAAGCCGAAGGTGCCGATGAAGCCGGCCAGCACCAGCGGCCAGAACAGCTCGGGCCGCTCCCTGACGTACCGCAGCCCCTCCCGCAACTGCCCCTTCTCGCGGGCGATCGGCGCGGTCGGGCGCAGTTCGCCCTCCCGCATCGCGAGCAGCCCGCCGATCACGGCGGCGAACGACAGCGCGTTCAGCGCGAACGCCCAGCCGCTGCCGACCGCGGCGATCAGCAGGCCCGCGACGGCGGGGCCGACCAGCCGGGCGGTCTGGAAGTTGGCGGCGTTCAGGCTGACCGCGTTGGCGAGGTCCTTCGGGCCGACCATCTCGGAGACGAAGGCCTGCCGGGTCGGGTTGTCGACCACCGTGACCAGGCCGAGCAGGAACGCGAACACGTACACGTAGGACGGGGTCACCACGCCGCCGACGGTCAGCAGGGCGAGGCCGGCGGCGAGCAGGCCCATCGCCCCCTGGGTGGCGATCAGCAGCCGGCGCTTGGGCATCCGGTCGGCGAGCACCCCGCCGAACAGGCCGAACAGCAGCATCGGCAGGAACTGCATGGCGGTGGTGATGCCGACCGCGAGCGGGCTGCCGGTGAGGCTCAGGACCAGCCAGTCCTGGGCGATGCGCTGCATCCAGGTACCGGTGTTGGACACCACCTGGCCGGCGAAGTAGTAGCGGTAGTTGCGAACGCGCAGTGAGGAGAACATCCCTCCCGGCCGGGTGAAGTCGGCACCGGTGGGAGACGGGTGGGCCGCGCGGGTGCGGCCGGGAGCGGCGGGATCGTCCGCCGCGGTGCGTTCGTCGGGGTCGTCGTCGCCGTTGCCGGGCAGCCCCGTCGGGGCGGGTGCCTGGGCGTCGGCGGCCGCGGCGCTCGCCGCGGCGGGATCGGTGGCCTGCTCGTCGGTCCGGGTACGGGTGGCGGCGGCGCTGGCTGCGGCCGGCGGTGTCACAGTGGTCTCCCCTCGCGGCGCGACGGCCCGTGGCGGGGCCGTCGCGCTCCTGGTGTCTGTCATCGGTCCTGCGGTGATGCGGTCCTCCTTCGTCCTCCGGCGGCTACCGGATTCGCCGTGCCTAGAGGTGTGCGAGCTTGTAGAGCACGGGCGCCGCCTCGCGGAGCTTCGCCCACTCCTCCTCGTCGAGCCCCTCGGCGAGCTCGGCGAGCCAGGCGTTGCGGCGCCGGCGGGACTCCGCCAGGATCGCCTCGGCCTGCTCGGTACTGCTGACGACCACCTGCCGGCGGTCCTCCGGGTGCGGTTCGCGCCGCACCAGGCCCTTCTCCTCCAGCATCGCGACGATCCTGGTCATCGAGGGCGGCTGCACGTGCTCCTTCCGGGCGAGCTCGCCCGGCGTGGCCTTCCCGCACCGTGCGAGGGTGCCCAGCACCCCGATCTCGGTAGGGCTGAGCGACTCCTCGACCCGCTGGTGGCGCAGTCGACGGGAGAGGCGCATGGCGGACGATCGCAGCTGACTGATGGCTGCGAGGTCCTGCTCGGACATCTCGGGCATGTTCTTTAGCCTACGTCATTACTCTGGCTAAAGAAAATTGGATTACGACCGTCCGCGCCCCGGCTCCACCGGGGGTTCAGCGCCGGGTGCGGCCGATCGGCACCGGCGCCCGCCGGCCCCCGCTCACAGGGTGGCCCAGGTGTCGAGGAACATCGCCCAGAACCCGCTCCTGAACGGCAGCGCGTCCCACCGCTCCATGCCCTCGCGGACGATCTCCTCCACCTCGGCCCAGTCCCGGGGATCCGGCCGCTCGTCCGGGCCGGGCCGCTCGACCTCGAACTTGTAGACGAGGTAGCTCAGCGAGGAGACGTCGCCGTGGACCAGCTCGTACTCGATCTCGGAATCCGGGTCGGACACCCAGATCGTCCCGTCGCCGAGGTGCGCGTACACGGTCGCCTGGAAGAGCACGCCCAGCGGCTGCAGGCGCCCGTGCGGGGTGTCGACCGGTGCGGTGTCCGGCCAGGTCTCGAAAGCCGTCCCCGGGCTCGCCGGATCCCGGTCCGCGAACTCCTCCAGGATGCGGAAGAGCCCGTTGGAGTACGGGATCCCGACCTCGGTCACGAAGCGCGCACCGTCGCCCTCCGGCCAGATCCGTGCCGCCGCGTCGGGGCGCAGCCGCAGCAGGTCGCCCGGCGCGGCCCGTTCGACCAGCACGGGCCAGTCAATCCCCACCAGCACCAGTCGTCCGTCCCGTCCGGTCGCCCGGCCCGCCGCTCCGGGCCCCTGTCCTCGGCGCCCATCGTGCCACCTCACCCGTCCGGCTGGCCGTGCCCTCCGTGACTCCCGGTGCGATGCTGGTCGTGGGACCCGGTCCACGCGGGCCCTGGCGCCGCACCACCGCTCAGCAGAAGGGCCGACCAGACATGACCGACGTCGCCGCCGAGCAGGCCACCACGGTCGGCCCGGCCGAGCAGAACGACACCGGCTTCGCCCGGCTCGCCATGGTCACCATCGACTGCGCCGACCCGGTCGCACTGGCCGCCTTCTACGGCGCGCTGCTCGGATGGGAGACCCGGCACGTGGACGAGCGGTTCGCGATCCTGGACAACCCGGAGGGCGGCAGCCCGCTCGGCTTCGGCCGGGTCAGCGGATACCGGCCGGAGCCGTGGACCGAGCCGGACGGCGGCAAGCACTTCCACCTGGACTTCTACGTCGACGACCTGGAGGAGGCGACCGCCCGCGCCCTGGCCCTGGGGGCGACCGAGCCCACCCACCAGCACGGCCGCGCGCTCAAGGTGCTGATCGACCCGGCCGGCCACCCGTTCGGCCTAGCCCCCCTGGACGCCTGAACGGCGGGCCCGCCGGCGCGGGTCGGGGGTCGGGGCGGGGCGGGTCAGCGCGGGAAGGCCCGCCGCGCCCGCCAGGTGGTGTGCTCGCGCGACACCGCGTCCTCCGCCTCGGCGGCCAGCCGGGCCCAGCGCTGCTCGGCGTCCGGCGTCCGCGTCTCGAGGTCCGACAGCTGGTTGCCGACGTTCTCCAACTCCCGCGCCGCCAACTGGTACGCGGCCGCCAGCGGGCGCAGCTGCTTCAGCTGCGTCCAGGCGATCACCGCCGCGGCCGCCGCCGAGGTGGCCCCGAACACGTGCACCTGCAACGCCCCGGTCGCCTGCGCGACGGCCGCCGCCGCGCCCACGATGATCAGCGCCGCCACCGCCAGCCCCCAGGTGACCGCCTGCGACTCGCAGGACTCGGCGCGCGAGCGGTACCACGTCCGCTGCCCCTCCACCCGGGTGCGCAGGTAGAGCGTCCGCCGCGAGGTCAGCGACTCCGCCCGCACCCGGCGCATCTCCGGGGTGATCTCGGCGACCGACCCCGGCGGCACGATCGCCGGGTCCTCGAACGCCCGCAGCACGTCCTCCACCTGCAACAGGTAGCCGCGGTCGACGTCCGCCGACTCCGCGTCCCCCTCGAACGGCCGGGCCCGCACCGAGTACTTCCAGGCCAGCGTCTTCACCGACTCGGCCGCCGCCCGCGCCTCGTACCACCGCGCCTGCGGGTTGCTGCGGCGCAGCCGCGACCAGAAGTACCCGGCCACCAGCAGCGCCACCACCGAGAACAGCGGCGTGATGTCGGCGTCCCCCTTGTCGGCCGGCCCGGGCAGCGAACCGACCGCCGCCGCGACCACCAGCATCGAGATGAGCCCCCGGTACCAGCGCAGCGTCTGCTGCTGCCCCGACAGCGACGCCTCGTCGGCCGTCCGGAACAGCTCCGGCAGCAACTGCGCCTCGACCCCCGCGGGCGGATCCTGTCTCACCATCGAACCGCTCCCCTCCCCCGTCTCAGCCCGGAGTATGCCCCCGGTCAACTCCCCTACACCGGCGCCCCCTTGACATCTCCTCTTGCCCCCGCCCATCCGCAACCCCTATAACCGGTTACATGCCCATGCACTGGAAGCTCGTCATCGACGCCGCCGACCCGCACCGCCAGGCCGCCTTCTGGGCCGCCGCCCTCGACTACACCGTCGAGGACCACAGCACCCTGATCGCCGGCCTGCTCTCGGCCGGCGCGGTCACCCCGGACCTGGTGATCGAGGTCGACGGCCGCCACGCCTGGCAGACCCTCGCCGCCGTCCGCCACCCGGAGGACCCGTACGACCCCGCCTCCGGCACCGGGCTCGGCCGCCGCGTCCTCTTCCAGCGCGTCCCCGAGCCGAAGCAGGGCAAGAACCGCCTCCACCTCGACCTCCACCCCGGCCCCGCCGCCCGCGCCACCACCGTCACCCGCCTCGAAGCCCTCGGCGCCACCCCCCTCCGCGAGGTCGCCGAACCCGGCGGCTCCTGGACGATCATGCAGGACCCCGAGGGCAACGAGTTCTGCGTCCACTGACGGCGCGCCAAACGGCCCCGCGCTCCGGGCGGAGCGCGGGGCCGCAGGTGTGCCGAAGACCGTCAGAGCAGGCCGAGGGCCGGCATCAGGTAGTAGAAGGCGAAGACGCCGGCGACCGCGTACATCGGGATCGGGACCTCGCGGCCGCGGCCGGTGGCGAGGCGGAGGATGCAGAAGGTGATGAAGCCGAAGCCGATGCCGTTGGTGATCGAGTAGGTGAACGGCATCATCACGATGGTCAGGAAGGCCGGGATCGCGATGGTGTAGTCGGCCCAGTCGATGTCCCGCACGGAGTTGGCGAGGATCAGGAAGCCGACGGTGACCAGGGCCGGGGTGGCGGCCTGGGCGGGGACCATGGTGGCGAGGGGGGTGAGGAAGAGGGCCACCACGAAGAGGCCGCCGGTGACGATGGAGGCGAAGCCGGTGCGGGCGCCCTCGCCGACGCCGGCGGTGGACTCGACGAAGCAGGTGTTGGCGGAGGAAGAGGTGGCGCCGCCCGCCGCGGTGGCGATGCCGTCGATCATCAGGACCTTGTTGATCCCGGGCAGGTCGCCCTTCTCGTCGAGCAGGTGGGCCTCGTCGGCGACGCCGAGGATGGTGCCCATCGCGTCGAAGAAGCAGGACATCAGGACGGTGAAGACGAAGAGCACGCCGGTGAGGACGCCGACCTTCTCGAAGCCGCCGAACAGGCTGGCCTTGCCGACCAGGCCGAAGTCGGGGGCGGCGACCGGGTTGCCCGGCCAGGTCGGGACGGTCAGGCCCCAGTTGAGGGCGGGGATGTCGGCGATCTTGTCGATCACCACGGCGAGGGCGGTCATCACGGCGATGGAGACCAGGATCGCGCCGGGGACCTTGCGGACCAGCAGGACGAGGGTCAGCAGCACGCCGAGCACGAAGACCAGCACGGGCCAGCCGAGCAGGTGGCCGCCGGTGCCGAGCTGGAGCGGGACGGTGGTGTGCGCGGCGTCGGGGATGCGGCTGACGAAGCCGGAGTCGACCAGGCCGACCAGGGTGATGAACAGGCCGATGCCGATCGCGATGGCCTTGCGCAGGCCGAGCGGGACGGCGCTCATGACCCGCTCGCGCAGGCCGGTGGCGACCAGGAGCATGATCGCGAAGCCGGCCAGCACGACCATGCCCATGGCGTCCGGCCAGGTCATCTTGGGTGCGAGCTGGAGGGCGACGATGGTGTTGACGCCGAGGCCGGCGGCCAGGCCGATCGGGACGTTGCCGATGACACCCATCAGCAGCGTGGTCAGGCCGGCGGTGAGCGCGGTCGCGGTGACCAGCTGGGCGCTGTCCAGGTGGGCGCCGGTCATGTCCGTGGCGCTGGCCAGGATGATCGGGTTCAGCACCAGGATGTACGCCATGGTGAAGAAGGTGGCGACGCCGCCGCGGATCTCGCGCGGCAGGGTCGAGCCGCGCTCGCTGATCCGGAAGTAGCGGTCCAGCGTGCCGAACGGGGGCTTCGGCGCGTCGGGCTGGGCGGGCTCGGGCGACTCGGTGGTCGGCTGGGCCACGGGCATGCTGCGTCCTCTGTGGGGGGCGGAGGAGAGGGGGACCCGCCCGGGAACGACGGTGGCCGGGCGACCCGGTGGGACGGGCACGAAGCACGATGTCCTGAGCATGCCGCGACCGACCGGAGAGACAAGTATGGGTTCCTCGATCGCTCGTACGCTATCTTCGCGCGTAGAACGAATAACCCCTGTAAAACCTGCGAAAGGCGCGGACAGTCCCCGCACAGAATCGATCGGACGTGCGGCCGCACCGTACCCTAGGGCCCATGCCCAAGACGCCATTGCACCCCTCGCCCCCGCCGCTGGAGGCCAACGACGTCGCGATCGTCGGCGGCGGCACGGTGCTCTGGTTCGTGGCGTTCGTGGCCCTGCTCCCGTTCTGGGGCACCCTCTCCGACCACGGCCACGGCAGCTGGCCGTGGATCTGCCTGGCCGGCGGCGGACTCGGGCTGATCGGACTCTGGTACTGCCGGGCCCGCCAGGACGCCATCGCGCGCAGCCGGGCCGCCGCCGGAACGGACGCGCAGAATCCGGCCACCCGGTCGGACTGAATAGTCCTTTAGTAGCACGCATCGGACATAAGGCGCCCGTAGAGTCGGTGCCATGACGCAGCCCGCGCAGCCAGCCGAGGAACAGCCCACCGGTGACCAGCCGGACGGCGCCCACCCGCTCGGCCTGCTGCCCGGGCGGCGCGGCGGACTGACCGCCGCCGAGGTGGCCGAACGGGTCGCCCGCGGCGAGGTCAACGACGTCCCGGTCCGCTCCAGCCGCTCCACCCGGGAGATCGTCCGGGCCAACGTCTTCACCCGGTTCAACGCGATCATCGGCGTGATGTTCGCGATCATCCTGGTCGTCGGCCCGATCCAGGACGGCCTGTTCGGCCTGGTCATCGTCGCCAACACGGCGATCGGCATCATCCAGGAGCTGCGCGCCAAGAAGACCCTGGACAGCCTCGCGCTGATCGGCGAGGCCCGGCCCCAGGTGCGCCGGGACGGCGCCGCCCGGCAGGTCGGCGTCGGCGAGATCGTGCTGGACGACACCGTGCTGCTCGGCATCGGCGACAAGGTGATCGTCGACGGCGAGGTCACCGAGGCGGACGGCCTGGAGATCGACGAGTCGCTGCTCACCGGCGAGCCGGACCCGGTGCTCAAGCACCCCGGCGACCCGGTGATGTCCGGCAGCTTCGTGGTGGCCGGCGCGGGCGCGTTCACCGCCACCAAGGTCGGCCGGGCGGCGTACGCGGCGCAACTGGCCGAGGAGGCGAGCCGGTTCACCCTGGTGAAGTCGGAGCTGCGCACCGGCATCGACAGCATCCTGCGGTTCATCACCTGGCTGCTGGTGCCGACCGCGATCGGTCTGATCATCAGCCAGCTGGCGGTGGAGGGCCGGAACTGGCGCGAGGCGGTCCGCCGGATGATCGCCGGGATCGTGCCGATGGTGCCCGAGGGCCTGGTGCTGCTGACCTCGGTGGCCTTCGCCATCGGCGTGGTCCGGCTGGGCCGCAAGCAGTGCCTGGTGCAGGAGCTGCCCGCGATCGAGGGGCTGGCCCGGGTGGACACCGTCTGCCTGGACAAGACCGGCACCCTCACCGAGGGCGGCATGGACGTCGTCGACCTGCGGATCATCGGCGCCGACGAGGGCGGCGGGCCGGACGCCGACGACGGCGACGGCGACGGCGACGGCGACCGCAAGGAGACCGTCCGGCAGGCGCTCGGCGTGATGGCCGGCGCCGACGCCCGCCCCAACCCGTCGATGCAGGCCGTCATCGACGCCTACGGCGACGGCAGCGGCGAGCGGCGCGACGGCTGGCGGGTGATCGAGGCGATGCCGTTCTCCTCCGCCCGCAAGTGGAGCGGCGTGCAGCTGCTGGAGCCGCGCGGCGACGAGGCGAGCTGGCTGCTCGGCGCCCCCGACGTGCTGCTGCCGGCCGGCCACCCGGCGCTGGCCGAGGTGGACGAGCTGGGCGGCCAGGGCCTGCGGGTGCTGCTGCTGGGCCGCACGCCCGTCCCGCTGGACGCCCCGGACCCGGCCGCCGGGCTGCGCCCGCTCGCCCTGGTGGTGCTCCAGCAGCGGCTGCGCGAGGACGCCGCCGAGACCCTGCGCTACTTCGAGGGCCAGCGGGTCGAGGCGAAGGTGATCTCGGGCGACGCGGCCGTCTCGGTCGGCGCGGTCGCCGCCCACCTCGGGCTGCCCGGCGCCGACCACCCCGTGGACGCCCGCACCCTGCCCGCCGAGCCGCAGGCCTTCGCCGACACCGCCGAGCAGACCACCGTCTTCGGCCGGGTCACCCCGCAGCAGAAGCGCCAGCTGGTCGGCGCGCTGCAGTCGCGCGGGCGCACCGTGGCGATGACCGGCGACGGCGTCAACGACGTCCTGGCGCTCAAGGACGCGGACATCGGCGTGGCGATGGGCAGCGGCAGCGACGCCACCAAGGCGGTCGCCCAGATCGTGCTGCTGAACAACTCCTTCGCGGTGATGCCCTCGGTGGTCGCCGAGGGCCGCCGGGTGATCGGCAACATCGAGCGGGTGGCCGGGCTGTTCCTGGTCAAGACGGTCTACTCGGTGCTGCTGGCGCTGCTGGTGATCTTCACCCACTCCCCGTACCCGTTCCTGCCCCGGCACTCCACCGTGCTGTCCACCCTGACGATCGGCGTGCCGGCCTTCTTCCTGGCGCTCGCGCCCAACAACGAGCGCGCCCGCACCGGCTTCGTGCGCCGGGTGCTGCGGATGGCGATCCCGGGCGGCGTCATCGCGGGGACGGCCACCTTCACCGCGTACGCGCTGGCCCGGGCCAACCACGCGACCGACCTCACCTCGGACACCAGCGTGGCCACCCTGACGCTCTTCCTGGTCGCGCTCTGGGTGCTGGCGATCGTGGCCCGCCCGTACAACTGGTGGCGGCTGCTGCTGATCGCGACGATGGGCGGGGCGTTCGCCCTGGTGCTGACCGTCCCCTGGCTCTCCGACTTCTTCCAGCTCTCGCTGACCGGCACCCGGGACCCGTGGGTCGGCGTCGGCATCGCGGTGACCGCCGGCGTGCTGCTGGAGGTGGTCTGGCGGATCATGCGCCGCCGGACCGATGATTGACCCCGGGACCGGGCGACGGGGGGTGGCCGCGATGGCGCGCAGGGACGGTGAGGTGGAGGCCTTCACGGCCTTCCTGGGCGGGGTGCTGGCCGCCGGGCTGCTGGCCCTGGCGATGGCGGGGGTCGGCGCGCTGGCCGGGATCCACCCCGGACCGCTGCTGACCAAGGCGGTGGCCGCCGTGCTGACCGCCACCTGGGTGGTGACCACCCTGGCGATCTACCTGCGGCTGCTCGCCCGCGGCCGCCCCGGCTCCCGTTCGTGACGCACGGAAGCCGGGGGCGGAGGTCGGCCGGGGGGCGGACGTCGGCCGCCGGAGTCCCGGCGCTCAGCCCTCGAAGTCCCGGGCGGCGGACAGCTCGTAGGCGCGGTCCGGCTCGCTGAGCGCGGCCAGCACCTCGAACCGGCGGTGCCACTGCCCGACCGACCAGGCCAGCCCGGCGGCCAGCCCCTCCGGCGTGGCCGCGTGCAGCAGCCCGGGCACGGGCGGCACCTCGAACTCGTCGTCCTCGTCCGCCTCCTCGGCCGACTCCGGGTCGTACGGCGCCTCCGGCGTGCCGGCCTCGGCGTCCCAGCGCCAGTCCACGGCGGCCTCCTCGCCGTCCGGGCCGACCACCAGCAGCTCCTCGTGCTCCTCGTACGCGACCGGGCAGCCGGGCAGCAGCTCCCGCACCACGGCCGGCACCCGGTGCAGGGCGCCCTGGGAGAGCACCCGCCCACCGGCCACCTCGCTGGCCAGCGAGACCTGCAGCCGCTCGGCGAGGTCGGCGGCCAGCGCCGGGGCGACCGGCAGCAGCGGGTGGTCGTGCAGCAGCTCCACCAGGTCGGGGGCGTCCGCGACGACCGCCTCGGCGGCGTCCACCACGACGGTGCGGTCGGGGCGGCGGCCGGTGGCGCGGTCCAGCGGCGGCACCGCCCGCACCACGTCCAGCGGCTCGATCCGCTCCGCCCCGACCCGCGCCAGCGCGCTGTGGATGCCGTGCAGCTGGCGGTGCCCGACCTCGGCGGCCGGGTCGGTGAGCCGGTCCAGCACCTCGTCCGGCCCGTGCGGCTCGGCGAGCAGCGCGGCCAGCGTGGTGCGCACCCCCAGCGCGTGCAGGAACTGCTCGTCCAGGGTGGTGCGGGCCTCGTCGTACAGGCCGCGCAGCAGCGGGTCGGCGCCGGCCGCGCGCAGTCCGGCGGGCTCGCGGCCGTCCAGCACCGGGTGGTCGCGCAGCCACCAGGCGGTGTACGGCGGCAGGTCGGCGTACGTGCCGTCGGGCAGCAGCGTGCGGACGGGGGTGACGACCGCGTCCCGGTACGGCGGGCGGGCCAGCGCGGCCAGCGCCTGCGGCCAGGCGTCGTCGTCCACCAGGTCCAGGTCGCGGACCGCGAGCAGCTCGGCGGCGACCGGCGGGACGCCCACGGTGTCCCCGTCGTCGGCGTGCAGCGCCTCCAGGGCGTCCTCGGCCCAGTCCGCCAGGCCGTCCGGCGCCTCGTCGATCAGCCCGGTGGGGTGGCCGCCGGCCGCCCGGTCGGCGGGCGCGGTGGGGTCGAGCCGGTCCAGGTCGTCCGGGTCCAGGACGACGTCCTCGGCGCGGACCAGCACGAACTCGGCCGGGACGCCGGCGGCGGAAAGCACCTCCGGTCCCCAGCGCTCCAGCAGGTCGTCGTCCACCCAGGCGGCGTCGTCCTCGCGCGCCAGCGCGGCGAGCGGGCTGTCCGGGAGCAGCAGTTCACCGGCGCGGGCGGGCTCGCCCTCGTCGTCGAGCAGGGCCAGCCGGGCCAGCCAGGGGTGCTCCCCGGGCGCCGGGGCGGCCGCCTTGACGAGCGCCAGCACCGCCTCGGCGAGGTCGGCGGCGGCGTCCGGGTCGTCCTCGGCCAGCTCGTAGGAGCGGGCGACGGCGGCCCGCACCTCGGGCGTGTCCAGCACCCCGGCCGGGGTGGCCGCGCCGGCGCCGAGCCTGGCCAGCAGCGGGTGGGCGGCCTCCGGGTGGGCGAGCCGCAGGTCGAGCACGGCGAGCGCGCCGGCCAGCGACTCGGGGTAGCCGGGGAAGGCGGCCCAGTCGGCGTCGTCGGAGGGCAGCAGGACGCGGCGCGGGCCGGTCACCGTCCGCCCGTCGGCGAGCGGCACCGGCAGCGCGCCGAGCGCCTCCGGGTCGGCGCCGCCGAGCGCCGCGTACAGGTTGCGCCACCAGGCCGGCTCCCGGTCCAGGCCGCCCAGCTGGTCGACCACCTCGGCGAGCGGGACCCGGCGCACGTTCAGCACCCGCAGCTCGCTGCGGCGTTCCAGGCCGGCCGGCAGCAGGCCGGGGAAGATCGGCGCCAGCGCCTCGACCACCGAGCCGTCCGCGCCCTCCAGCAGCGTGGCGTCCCGGGGCCGCAGCGCGGGCGTGCCCTCCTCGACCGGCGCCGGGTGCGGCAGGAACGGCGTGCCGGGCAGCCGGGAGAGCACGGCGGCGCGCAGCGCGTTGTCCAGCGCGCCCTGGCCGAGCGGGCCGGGCACCAGGCCGAGCGAGCCGAGGTCGCCGCCGCGGGCGCGCAGCAGGTCGGCGTAGGCGTCGGCGGCGCGCTCGGTCAGGAAGTCGGCGAGCGGGCCGGGGGCGACGTGCCGGCGGGTGGAGTCCAGCGGGTAGGAGGCGATCAGCAGCGCGGGCAGGCCGAGCGGCTCGTCGCTGGGGGTGGGCGCGTGCAGCACCGGGGCGATCGCGGGCCGCTGCGGGGCGCCCTCGTCGGAGACCGGCACCGCCCAGGTCACCGTCCAGTGGGGGCGGGCGCGCTCCTCGGTGGGCCGGTCCGCGAGCAGGTCGGCGGCGAGCGCGCCGGCCGCGCTGGCGGTCTGCCAGACGGTGCGCCGCAGCCCTGCGCCCGCGTCGTCGGTGACCGTCACCTCGGTGATCCCGTCGAGCTGCGGCTCGGCGGCCGAGCGGGTCAGCGTGCGGGTGCCGTCGGCGGTCTCCACCACCACCTCGGCGAGGCCGGGCAGGGTGAGCAGCAGCGCGTCGTCGATGCCGGCCAGCAGCCGGCGGGTGAGGTCCTCGGCGGCGGCGTCGCGCAGCGGCAGCACCACCACCGTGTCGTACCCCTCCGGCGCCGGGCCCTCGGCGGCGAACGGCAGGCGCAGCAGCGGGACGTGGCCGTCCCGGCGGCGCAGCTCCTCGGCGAGCCCGGACTGGCCCTCGGCCAGGGCCCGGGCCTCCCCGAGCGACCAGCGCACCCCGCCGGCCGAGCCGAGCACGGCGGGCTCGTCGGTGACCGCGAGGACGGCGGCGAAGCCGACGCCGAACCGGCCGACCGTGGTGTCGCGCTCGCCGCGCTTGGAGGAGGCGCGCAGGGTGGACAGCGACTCCACGGCGGCGGCGTCCAGCGGCGCGCCGGTGTTCGCGGCGGCCAGCACGCCGTCCGCCAGGGTGAGCCGCAGCCGGCCCGGGCCGTGCCCGGCGCGCACGGCGGCGTCGGCGGCGTTCTGCGCCAGCTCGACCACCAGCCGGTCGCGGTAGCCGCCGAGGGCGAGCTCCTCCTCGGCGTTGGCGTCCTCCCGGAACCGGGCCGGGGAGGCGGCCCAGGCGTCCAGCACCCGACGGCGCAGTTCGGCGCTGCCGAAGGGGTCCGCGTGGTGCTCGTCCGTGCCGCTGCCGATGATCCGAGGTTCCACTGGACCTGCCGCCTTCCGCCGCCCTGTTGTGCCCTACGAGGGGCATTCTTCCTTGCCGGAAGGACTGCCCCGGACACGCCCCCGGCGGCGGCACGCCCCGGGCGGGCGGAAACGCGGACGGGGACGCGGGCGGGGACGCGGACGGGGACGACGGCGGCCCGCCCCACCAGGTGGGACGGGCCGCCGGGCGACGCCAGGGCTCAGGAGTGTCCAAGCTCCTCGGTGGGCGCGTCCGGCTCCACCGAGCCGGAGAGCCGGTCCGGGTGCAGCGGCAGCGGCTCGACCACCAGCTCGTCCAGGATCAGCTCGGCGGGCGCCGGCGGCGCCGGGATGACGGCCGCCTCGGAGTGCCCGCCGCAGCCGTACGCGAAGGAGACGATCTGGCCGTCGGCCGGGCCGAACTCGTTGCCGCAGATGCCGAAGGCCTGGCCGAGCGTGCCGCCGATCGGAATCAGGAAGCCGCAGCTGACGCAGGAGGCCGGGGCGGACTGCGCCATCGGCGTCTGCGGGCCGTGCGCCTTCTCCCAGCGGTCGGCGGCCAGGTGCATGCCGAGCCGGGAGAGCACCCGGCTGCGGCCCAGGCCCAGCTCGTCGGCGACGGCGCCGATCTGGGCGCGCACCGGCGCCGGCTGGATGTCCGGGTCCGAGACCAGCACGTCCTCCTGCGCGGCCTGGGCCACCGCGGAGTTCGGCGCGGGCTCGTCCTCGCCGGTCCAGCCCGGCTCCAGACGCGCGTCGTCGGCGTCGGTGGGGAGCAGGTCCCCGGGGCCCATGTCGCCCGGGCGCAGTCGCTCGCTCCACGGCACCCACTGCGGGGCGAGGATCGCGTCGGCGCCGGGCAGCAGCACGACCTCGTCCAGCGTCACGTTCTTCGCGCGCGGGGCGCGGGCCACGGTGACGGCCCAGTGCCAGCCGCGGTAGGCCGCGTCCAGGCACTCGAAGGTGTGCGTCACCACACGGTCGGCCTCGGCCTGGACACCCAGGTGCGCTCCGACTGTCTCGGCGCCGACAGCGTCCTCGGCGGCCTGGCGGGCGAGTTCGACGGCCTCGGCACAGAGCCGATCAGGGGTACGGCTTCGCATCGCAGCACTCACGGCGTCGATTCTCTCCCAGTTCTTCTGTCGCCCACGGCGAGTTGCCTGTTCCGTCGCGGCTCGGGTTCCCTCGTCCATTCTGCGCGACCACGGGCCGCCGCGGATACCGGCCGCGCCGCTCGTCAGGTCCGCCGGCGTCGGGCGGGGCGTCGGGCGGACCCTGGGCAGGCTACCCGTCGGTCGGCCACCCGGCACAGTCCGGGGCGTCCGGAGTGGCTCCGGGACGTCCCGAACGGGAACGCCGGACGTCGGCCGCGCGGCGCGGAGCGGAATCCCGCGTTGTCGTCCCGATTCTGGGGCAGGATGGGCTTGTGGCGGACGAGAACCCGTCGCAGCATGCACTGCACGCCTCGCAGACCGGCAGCCCCGACGAGGCGAACGCCGTGCCGCGACAGCAGCCTCCGGTCCACGCCGCGGACGAACCGCGGTCGCTGGGCCCCTCGTCATTGCCCGTCGGCGAGGCCCCGGAAACGCTCGGAACGATCGACGCGGCCGAAACCGATGAAACCGCCGAGGACCCCGAGGACGCCGCACGGCTCGACGGGGAGGAGGACGAGCCGCGCCGGCACTTCCTGGTCCGCACCGCCTCCGCGGCCGGCTCCCGCACCGGCAAGGTGGTGCACGGCACCGGCCGCCGGATCCGCCGGGCCACCGCCGCCGAGGGCGCCGGCGAATCGGGCCTGGCCAAGCTCATCGAGCTGCACGCGCTGAACGCCTTCGGCGACATGCTGATCACCGTGGCGCTGGCCTCCACGATCTTCTTCTCGGTGCCCACCGGCGAGGCCCGCGGCCGGGTGTCGCTCTACCTGCTGGTCACCATGGCGCCGTTCGCCCTGCTGGCCCCGGTGATCGGCCCGCTGCTGGACCGCCTGCCGCACGGCCGCCGGGCCGCGATGGCGGTCTCGATGCTGGCCCGCGCGGTGCTCGCCTGGACGATGGCCGGCGTGGTGGCCGGCGGCGGGCTCGCGCTCTACCCGGAGGCACTCGGCGTGCTGGTCGCCTCCAAGGCCTACGGGGTGGTCCGCAGCGTCGTGGTGCCCCGGCTGCTGCCCAGCCGGCTCTCCCTGGTGAAGGCGAACTCCCGGGTCACCCTGGCCGGACTGCTGGCCACCATGGTCGCGGCCGGCGTCGGCGGACTGCTCCACCTCATCGGGCCGGGCTGGCCGCTGCGCGGCGCCTTCCTGGTGTTCGTGGCGGGCACCCTGATGGCCTTCCACCTGCCGCACGAGGTGGACTCCGCCAAGGGCGAGCAGCGCGCCGTGCTGCACGCCGAGGAGCACCCGCCGGGCCACCACGGTGTGCTGCACGGCCGCGGCGCCGCCGAGTCCGCCGGGCCGGCGCCCGCCGGGCAGCGGCCCAGGGCCTCGCTGCGCACCGTCGGCCCGTCGGTGATCCTGGCGCTGCGCGCGATGGCGGCGATGCGCTGGCTGGTCGGCTTCCTGGTGCTGTTCCTGGCGTTCCTGCTCCGCGACGAGCCGGTCGGCGGCCTGCGGCCGACCCTCGCGCTCGGCCTGGTGGCGCTGGCCGCCGGGACCGGCAACGCGCTCGGCTCGGTGCTCGGCTCCTGGCTGCGCCCGCGCGGCCCGGAGCTGACGGTCACCGCGATGCTGCTGCTGGCCGGATGCGCGACGGCCGCCGCCGCGCTCTGGTACGGCACGGTGACGGTGGTGGCGGTCGCCGGGACGGCCGGGCTGGCGGCCTCGCTGGGCAAGCTGTCGCTGGACGCGCTGATCCAGCGGGACGTCCCCGAGTCGGTGCGCACCTCCGCCTTCGCCCGCTCGGAGACGGCGCTCCAGCTGTCCTGGGTGGCGGGCGGCGCGGTCGGCATCCTGCTGCCGCTGAACGGCACGCTGGGCCTGTCGGTGGCCGCCGCCGTGCTCGGCGCGGTGCTGCTCTGGACGCTCCACTCCCTGCTGCGGGTGGGGGTGCGCCACCGCGCGGCCGCGCCCCGGGTCGCCTAGGGCGTCCTGCCCGCAACGGGCAACACGTTGCCGACCCCCGCGTAGCGTGATCGCGAAAGCCCGGTAGCCTCTGACGCATGAGCCTCAGCACCCGCGCACTCGCCGGCCTCGGCGCCGTCGTCGTCATCGCCGCCGGCACGGTCGGCGGGTCCATCGCCTACGCGTCGAACCAGCACGAGATCAGCGACCACCGGGCCACCCTGGTGGTGGGCAACTCCTCGCAGGTCCACGACCCGTTCTGCTTCAACGAGGGCAAGCCGCTGACCGAGCAGCAGCAGGAGGAGTGCCAGGACAAGGCCGGCAAGGCCCTGGAGGACGGCACCCTCCCCTCGTCCGACGTGACCGTCGGCGACCGGATCGGCGTCGGCGTCAGCCCGGACGTGGCGGACCGCGGCTGGTGGGCCAACACCAACGGCGGCCAGCAGGGCCAGGGCGGCCGGTTCATCCTGGCCTCGGCGGCGCGCAACGCCACCTTCTCCGGCTCGGTTCCGGCCAGCAAGGCGCTCAACGCCTCCGGCAAGACCCTGGTCACCGTGGTCGAGACCGACCCGAAGGCGCCGGACTCGATCTACGCGGTGTGGTACTTCCAGCTGAACACCCAGGACAGCTGACGGTCGTCCGGTGACGGTACGACTCCCCGACGAGCAGTCGGACCCCGCGCGGGCCCGGCTGCTCGTCGTCGTCGCGGTGCCGGCCGAGGCCGATGCCGTGCTGCGCGGCCTGGGCGCCGGTCCGCGGACGCCCCCGGGGCGGGTGGCGCTGCCGGGGGGCGCGCTGGACCGGGTCGCGCACCCCTCGGGCGTGACGGTGGACGTGCTGGCCGGCGGGGTCGGCCCGGGCGCCGCGGCGGCCGCCGCCGCCACCGCGCTCACCGCCGCCCGGTACGACCTGGCGCTCTCGGCCGGGATCGCCGGCGGCTTCGCCCCCCGGGCGCCGATCGGCGCGACCGTGGTCGCCACCGGGATCGTCGCCGCCGATCTGGGCGCCGAGACCCCCGAGGGCTTCGCCGACGTCACCGAGCTGGGCTTCGGAACCGTCCGGCACACCCCGGCGCCGACCGCCGTGGCCCTGGCCGCCGAGGCCCTGGGCGCGGTCGCCGCAACGGTGCTCACCGTCTCGACGGTGACCGGCAGCGCCGCTCGCGCCGCCGCCCTGACCGCCCGCCACCCCGACGCGGCGGCCGAGGCGATGGAGGGCTTCGGGGTCGCCGAGGCCGCCGCCCGGCACGGCGTGCCGTCGTTCGAACTGCGGACCGTCTCCAACGCCGTGGGCCCGCGCGACCGGTCCGCCTGGCGGATCGGCGAGGCACTGGCCGCGCTGGAGCGCGCCTTCGCCCTCCTGCCCCACCCCGCGCTAGTGAAGGAGGCCGGCCGTGGCTGAACGGCTGAGCATCGCGTACTCGCCCTGCCCGAACGACACCTTCGTCTTCCACGCCTGGTCGCACGGCCTGGTCCCGGGCGCGGACGCCCCCGAGGTCACCTTCGCCGACATCGACGTCACCAACGGCCTGGCGGAGCGCGGCGAGCTGGACGTCCTCAAGGTCAGCTACGCCGCCCTGCCGTGGGTGCTGGACACGTACACCCTGCTGCCCTGCGGCGGCGCGCTCGGCCGCGGCTGCGGACCGCTGGTGCTGACCCGCCCGGAGAACGGCGACGACCTGAGCGGCAGGACCGTGGCCGTCCCCTCCGAGCGGTCCACCGCCTACCTGCTGTTCCGGCTCTGGGCGGCGCGGGCGGTGCCCGGCGGCCTGGGCGAGATCGTGGTGCTGCCGTTCCACGAGATCATGCCCGCCGTCCGGGACGGCCGGGTGGACGCCGGCCTGGTCATCCACGAGGCCCGGTTCACCTACCGGAACTACGGCCTGCGCTGCCTCGCCGACATGGGCGAGGCCTGGGAGCGGGAGACCGGCCTGCCGATCCCGCTGGGCGCGATCATCGCCCGGCGTTCCCTGGGCGCGGAGCGGCTGCGGGAGCTCACCGAGGCGATCCGCGGCTCCGTCCGGCAGGCCTGGGACGACCCAGAGGCCAGTCGCCGGTACGTGCTGGAGCACGCCCAGGAGATGGACCCGGACGTCGCGGACCAGCACATCGCCCTGTACGTGAACGAGTTCACCGCGGACCTCGGCGAGGAGGGGCGCGCGGCCGTGCGCGCGCTGCTCACCCGGGCCGCCGCGGAGGGGCTGGTGCCGCCGCTCGGCCCGGGTGCGCTGGACTTCTGAGCCCCGCCGCGAAGGCCCCTACACGTCGAACTGCTCGGCCACCGCGCGCAGCAGCACGGCGAGCTTCTGCCCGGCCGGCTTGGCCGGGTAGCGGCCGTGCTGCAGCCCCGGAAGCACGGCGTCCATCATGGTGATGAGGTCCTGGACGAGCGCCGCCATGTCGTCCGGGCTCTTGCGCTGGGCGGCGGCCACCGACGGCAGCGCCTCCAGCAGCTGGACCTGCATCGCCTGGTCGCCGCGGTGTCCGGCGACCACGCCGAACTCGACCCGCTGGCCCGGCTTCAGCGACGTGATCCCGGCGGGCAGCGCCTTGGTGTGGACGAAGACGTCGCCGCCGTCGTCGCGCGACAGGAAGCCGAAGCCCTTCGTCTCGTTGAACCACTTGACCTGGCCGGTGGGCATCTCGAACAGTCCTCGATGTGGGTGTGAGGGATCCCGGCCCTGGCCGGGGATCACTGGGTGGTGGGAGAGCGGGCCGGCCCGGGGGGACACGCCCGCAGGGCGCGCACGGTCAGCACGCTGTAAGGAGCAGACTAACGGTCCGTCACTGTCTCATCCGCGTTCCGCACAAGATCCGTACGGAGCTCCGACGGCCGACGGCGACCCGGGACCGGCATGGCCGGGGCGCGGCTCGGCGCTGTCCACAGGCACGCACCCCCGGTCGGAGAGAAACGGGGCGCACTGATCGCACCCCTCGGCACAGCCTGCATACCCCTGCCCAGCAGGGATCAAAACTCCCAGCGCCCGGAAAACTGCGCAACGTGACCGGGCCGCTCGTCCGCGAAGCGCTCGCCGGCACCCCCGCGCGGCACCGCGCGGGCACGGCCGTCGGCGCCCTCTGCGAGACTGGGACGGCGGCCGAACCCGCCGTCCCGGCCACAGAGGAGCAAGCCCCGTGAGCAGCCAGAGCGCCGACCGCGGCGACGTCTACGTCAAGGCCGGAGCGATCGTCTTCGGGCTCGGCGCGCTCGCCACGCTCGTCACCTTCGTCCCGCTGTTCCTGCACCTGACGCCGCTGCCCACGGCGGCGTACTGGCTGAGCATGCTGATGCCGCTGGGCTTCCTGCTCGCCCTCACCGGCCTGCTGCTCTCCGCCCGGGCCCAGCGCCGCCGGACCCGCGCCGGCGCCTAGCCGAACGCCTGGCCGAACGCCTGGGCGCCCGCGGCGAGGTGCCCGGCCAGCCAGGCCGGGAAGGCGGTGAGGTCGGGCAGCACCACGTCCGCGCCCGCCGCCCGCAGTTCCTCGGCGCCGTACGGGCCGGTGGCCACCGCCACCGCGACGGCGTCCGCGCGCCGGGCGCCCCGGATGTCGCCGAGGTGGTCGCCGACGTAGACGGTGGCGCCGTACTCGCGCAGCGCGTCGCCCTTGGTCTCCGCCCAGAGGTCGCCGGCCACCGCGTCCGCCCGCAGGCCCGCGTGCTCCAGGTGGAGCCGGGCGTTCGGCTCGTACTTGCCGGTGACCACCGCGACCCGGCCGCCGTGCGCGCGGACCGCGTCCAGGGCGGCGTGCGCGCCGGGCAGCGGAAGGGTCGGCGCGAAGGCGTGGTCCCGGTACAGGGTGCGGTAGCGGTGCACGACCGCCTCCAGCCGCTCCTCCGGGAACCAGTTGCGCAGCTCGTCGAGGAGCGGCGGCCCGAGGCGGGTCACCACCAGGTCGGCGTCGATGGCGGTCCCGGTCTCGGCCGACAGCGCCAGGTAGGTGGCCCGGATGCCGGGCCGGGTGTCCAGCAGCGTCATGTCGAGGTCGAAGCCGACGGTGAGCGGGGCGTCCGAGGTCGCAGGCATGCCGCCAGGCTATCCAACGGGCCCGGCCGGCCCGAAGAAACGATTCACCGGCCTTCTCGGCCTTCTCGGCCTTCCCGAAGGAACGATTTGCCCCGGCTTCGACGTGGAACTTAGGTTTGCCTGAGCTATCTGCGAGAGAGAGCCATGACCGACACCACCGCGCCCGGCAGAGCCCGCCTGCTGCGCCGCCGCATCCTGTGGCTCGCCGCCGCGCTGGCCGTGCTGGCCGCCGCGGTACTGCTGAGCCTGGCAGTCGGCAGCCGGAACATCCCGTTCGGCGACACCGTCGACGCCCTGCTGCACGGCGGGGACTCCACCAACGCCGTCGTGATCCGCGAGCTGCGGGTGCCCCGCACGGTCGTCGGTCTCGCGGTCGGCGCGGCGCTCGGCCTGGCCGGCACCGTCATGCAGGGCATCACCCGCAACCCGATCGCCGACCCCGGCATCCTCGGCGTCAGCCAGGGCGCGGCGGCCGGCGTGGTGCTGGCGATCTCCGCGTTCGGGATCTCCACCCTCACCGGGTACGTCTGGTTCGGCTTCGCCGGCGCCGTGATCGCCACCGTGGTGGTGTACGGGCTGGCCGGACGCGGCCGGGGCGGGGCGACGCCGGTTAAGCTGGCGCTGGCCGGCTCGGCGGTGTCCGCGTTCATCGCCTCGCTCAACACCCTGGTGCTCACCACCGACGCGGCCGCCATGGACCAGTTCCGGTTCTGGCACGTCGGCTCGCTCTCCGGCCGCACCGCGGACGTCGCCTGGCAGCTGCTGCCGTTCCTGGCCATCGGCACGGTGCTGGTGTTCGCGGTGGCGCGCGGACTGGACGCGCTGGCGCTCGGCGACGACACCGCCAAGGGGCTCGGCGCGAAGACCGGGCTGGTGCGGGCCGTCGGCGCGCTCGGCGCCACCGTGCTGACCGGCTCGGCGGTCGCGGCGGCCGGACCGGTCGCCTTCGTCGGCCTCGCCGTGCCGCACGCCGCCCGCGCGGTGGCCGGCGCCGACCACCGCTGGGTGCTCGCGCTCTCCGCCGTGCTCGGCCCGGCGCTGCTGCTGCTCGCCGACACCCTCGGCCGGGTGCTGTTCCCGCCCTCCGAGGTGCCGGCCGGGGTGATGACCGCACTGGTCGGTGTGCCGGTGCTGGTCGCCCTGGTGCGGCGGCGGAAGGTGGTGGCGGCGTGACGACCCCGACGGCCCCGACGGTCCCGCTGCGCGGCTACACCGTGCTGCGCGCCCGGGGCGCCTCCTTCCTGCTGCACCGGCGCTCGGCCTACGCGGCGCTCGGCCTGCTGGTGGCGCTGGCCGCCACCGTCGTCGCCTCGCTCTGCCTGGGCGAGTCCACCGTGGCGCCCGGCGAGGTGCTGAAGGTGGTGTTCGGGCAGCCGAGCCCGCACGAGCTGGTGGTCGGCGAGTTCCGGCTGCCCCGGGTGGTGGTCGGCCTGCTGGTGGGCACCGCGCTCGGACTGGCCGGGGCACTGATCCAGACCGTCGCCCGCAATCCGCTGGCCAGCCCGGACGTGGTCGGCGTCTCCTGGGGCGCCACCGCCACCGTGGTCGGCCTGCTGGCCTACGGCGTGGTCGGCTCCACCGGCCAGGTGCCGTTCGCGGCCGTCGCGGGAGGGCTGGCGGCGGGCCTGCTGGTCTATCTGCTGGCCTGGCGGCGCGGGCTGCACGCCCAGCGCTTCGTGCTGATCGGCATCGGCATCTCGGTCGCGCTCTCCTCGCTCACCTCGGTGTTCCTCACCAAGGGCGACGGCTTCCAGGCGCAGGCCGCCAAGGTGTGGATGACCGGCAGCCTGAACGGCTCCGGCTACGACCAGGCCGGCTGGCTCGCCTGGGTGCTGCTGGCCGCCGTGCCGTGCGCGCTGTGGGCGGCCCGGGCGCAGCGCTCGATCTCCTTCGACGACGCCACCGCCGTCGGTCTCGGGCTGCGGCTGAACCGGATCCGGCTGGGCATGGCGCTGCTCGGCGTCGTGCTCGCCTCCTGCGCGGCGGGCGCGGCCGGGCCGGTGGACTTCGTCGCGCTGATGGCCCCGCAGATCGCCGTACGGCTGGCCCGCTCGGCGCAGATCCCGCTGCTGGGCTCGGCGCTCACCGGCGCGCTGGTCGTCGTGCTGGCCGACCTGCTGGCCCGCCGGCTGCTGGCGCCCACCGAGCTGCCGGTCGGTGTGGTGACCGGGCTGGTCGGCGCGCCGTACCTGATGTGGCTGCTGATCCGCTCCCGCCGTGGAGGTGCCTGAGTCGTGGAGGTCCCGATGCCCGCCGACGCCGAGTCCGTCGACACCGAGCCCGTCGATGCCGGGTCCCTCGACGCCGGGTCCCTCGACACCGCCGACCGGGTCTCCGCCCACCGGCTGGAGGCTCGGGACCTGACCCTCGCCTACGAGGCCCGCACCGTCGCCGAGAAGCTCTCGCTGCGGATCCCGGACGGCAGGGTCACGGTGATCGTCGGGCCGAACGCCTGCGGCAAGTCCACCCTGCTGCGCGCGCTGGGCCGGCTGCTGAAGCCGGTCCGCGGCGCGGTGCTGCTGGACGGCGAGGAGCTGGCGCGCGTCCCCACCAAGCAGATCGCCCGGCGGATCGGGCTGCTGCCGCAGTCGCCGAGCGCCCCCGAGGGCATCGCGGTGGCCGACCTGGTGGCGCGCGGCCGCCAACCGCACCAGAGCTGGTGGCAGCAGTGGTCGGCGGAGGACGAGACGGCGGTCGCGGAGGCGCTGGAGCGCACCTCGACGGCCGAGCTGGCCGAGCGCGGTGTGGACGAGCTGTCCGGCGGTCAGCGGCAGCGGGTCTGGATCGCGATGGCGCTCGCCCAGGGCACCGACATCCTGCTGCTCGACGAGCCGACCACCTTCCTGGACATCGCGCACCAGGTGGAGGTGCTGGACCTGGTGCGCCGGCTGAACGTGGAGCGCGGGCGGACCGTCGTCGCGGTGCTGCACGACCTCAACCAGGCGGCCCGGTACGCGGACCACCTGGTGGCGATGCGGGAGGGGCGGATCGTCGCGCAGGGCCCGCCGGCCGAGGTGGTGACGGCGGAGCTGGTGCGGGAGGTGTTCGGGCTGGAGTCGGTGGTGGTGCCGGATCCGGTGACCGGGACGCCGCTGGTGGTGCCGGGCGCGCCGTGGGCGGCCACGACGGACGCATAGCGACGTTTTATGCGCCGATTACACACCAATTCGGACATAATCGACGGACTGCGCTCACGTTCCCCCGCCGTCCGAGGTGCCGATGCCCCCGCTCACCCGCCGCTCCCTGCTGACCGCGTTCGGCGGGCTCGGCGGCGCCGCGCTCACCGGCTGCACCACCCGTCGCGCCGCGTCCTCGCCGGCCGGCCCCACGGCCGCGGGGACGCCCTCCCCCACCCCGCTGCCGGAGGTCACCGTGGCCACCGCCACCGGCCCGGTCACCGTGCCCGGCGCGCCGATGCGGGTGGTCGCCCTGGACACCGCCGAACTGGACTCCGCGCTCACCCTCGGCATCACCCCGGTCGGCGCGGCCCGGCCCGCGGCGGACCGCTCCTTCCCCGACTACTGGCCCGCCTCCCGGCTCGACCGGACCGCCTACGTCGGCCCCGTCGGCGACCCGGACCTCGCCGCGGTCCGCGCCCTGCGGCCCGACCTCATCCTGTCCAACCAGAGCCGCGACGGCGACCGCTACGACGAGCTGCGGGCGATCGCCCCGACCGTCCTCACCCAGACCACCGGCGCGCCCTGGAAGGCCAACGTCCAGACCCACGCCCAGGCACTGAGCCGCCAGGACGCGGCGGCGGCGTTCGCGGCCTCCTACCAGCGGCACGTCAGCCAGGTGGTGACCGCGCTGGCGAACGCCAGGGCGGGCGGGCGGAAGGTGAGCCTGCTCCGCTTCGTCGAGGGCGGCGGCATCCGGCAGTACGGCCGGCAGACCTTCCCGGGCTCCGTGCTCACCGACGCCGGCCTCGGCCGGCCGGACGCCCAGAACACCGACCAGGCCGACCAGGAGCTCCCACCCGACCAGCTCGCGAAGGCCGACGGCGACCTGCTCCTCTACGCCGGCTACGGCGACCCGGGCCGCAACGGCCTCACCGCCACCCTGGCGAGCCCCGCCTGGCAGTCCCTGGAGGCCGTCAAGGCGCACCGCGCCTTCCCGGTCGACGACCAGCTGTGGTTCCAGGGCATCGGCTACACCGGCGCCAACTACGTCCTCCAGCAGCTCCAGCGCTTCCTCGGCGCCTGACCCTCCGTACTCCTCCGCACTCCTCCGTACTCCTCAGTCCTCCTCGTCGGCGACGGCGTTGAGGGAGGTGATCAGGGAGGAGAGGCGGGAGTTCCAGTTCTGGTACGTCGGGCCGTCGACGGCGTGCTTCTTGGCGAGGTCGCGCACCGTCCGCTGGGCGCTCTTCAAGGTGGCGGCGGCGTCGTCGGGCCGGCCCTCGTTGAGGCGGGCGGTGGCCTCGTCCAGGGTGCGCAGCAGGTCGATCTGGCGGCCGCGGTCCTTCTCCACCTGGGTCTGCGCGATGCTCTGCCGCAGGGCGTTGATCTGGACCAGCGGGGCCGGGTTGTGCGGGGCCGGGGTGGTGGCGGGGGCCGTCGGTGTCGGGCGGGCGGACTGGGTGGTGGCGCTCGGGGTGGGCGTCGGGGTCGGGGCGGGCGTGGACGCCGGGGCGGCGGGAGCGGTCGCGGTGGGGCGGACGGACGGCGCGGCGGCGGGGGTGGCCGGGTCGTCGAAGGCGGTGAGCGCGAGCACCGCGGCGCCGGCCACACCGGCCAGGCCGAGGGCGCCGAGCACGATCGGCTTGCGACGGCTCTCGCGCTCGGGCTCCGGCATCGGCAGCGGGGCCGCCGGGATCGGCGCCATCACCGACGTGGGGGCGGGGGGCGGCGCCGCCTGGGGCGGCAGGAGGGTGGTGTGCTGCTGGTCCGGCAGGCCGGCGGTGGGGTAGGCGGGCGGCAGCGGGGCGGCGGCGAGCAGTTCACCGGTCGGGTCGGCGGGCACCAGCCCCGGTACGCAGGCCAGCAGTTCGGCCCGCGCCGCGACGGCGTCCGCCGGGCGGTCGGCCGGGTGCTTGGCGAGCAGGCGCAGCACCGCCGCGTCGAGCGCGGGCGGCAGGCCGGGACGCCGGGCGGAGGGCGGCAGCGGCAGCTCGCCGACGTGCTTGTAGGCGATCGCCACCGGTGTCTCGGCGGTGAACGGCGGCGCACCGGTGAGCATTTCGGTCAGCACGCAGCCGACCGCGTACAGGTCGGTACGGCCGTCCAGCGGGCTCGCGGTGGCCTGCTCGGGCGACAGGTACGCGGCGGTGCCGAGCACCGAGGCGGTCTGGGTGAGGTTGTGCGAGGAGCCTGCCCGGGCGATACCGAAGTCGACGACCTTCACCCCGCCGTCGTCGGTGATCATGATGTTGCCGGGTTTGATGTCCCGGTGCACCAGGCCCGCCGCGTGCGCGTGCGCCAGCCCCTCGCAGACCGCGGCCGCGATCCCGACCGCCTGCTCGACCGGCAGGCCCGGCCGCTGGACCAGCAGCGCGGCCAGCGAGCGGCCCTGCACCAGCTCCATCACGATGTACGGCGAGCCCTGGTCCACCCCGGAGTCGAAGACCATGACGATCCTCGGGTGGACCAGCATCGCGGCGTGCTGCGCCTCGCGGCCGAAGCGCTCGGCGAACCGCGGGTCGTCGGCGAGGCCCCCGTTGAGGACCTTCACGGCCACCTGGCGTCCCAGCACGTGGTCCACCCCGCGCCAGACCGTGGCCATGCCGCCGACACCGAGTATCTCGACGAGTTCGTAGCGCCCGTTCAGCGCGCGTCCGATCACCTGGAACCGCTCCCCTCAGAAGCCCTGCCCGGGGTCCCGGACCGCCTCGTGCACCTGTGCACGATAGCCCCCGCCGACGACCGGCGGCCGGGCGCCGGCGGCTTGCCGGAGAGGGTGGGCGGCCGGGGAACCGGGCAGCGGATCCCCGACCGCCGGCTCGTGGGTCGTCCCTGACGACGGTTCACGATCGGTCCGGTTCGGACTGGTCGAGCGGGGTGCCGGCCCGCCCTGACTGCGGGCGGGCGGGCCGGCGGGTTCCGGTCCGTCCGGACCGGCCGGCGCGTTTCCGGGGTGCGCCTGCCGGTCCGGCCGGGGCCGGCCGGGTGGACGGCCGGCACGGGAAGCCGGCCGACCACTCGGGGTCCTGCGGTTACTGCGGTTACTGCGGTGGTGCGGTCACTGCGGTGGTGCGGGTGGAGCGGTCCGGATGGGCGACGGGCCCGGGGGGATTCGCTCGCCGCCCATCCGGAGATCGTGGGTCACCTCGTGGTGTCCGAGGTGTCGTCGGACTTGTCGACGCGGTCGGTCCTCGCCTGCCCGGGGAGGTCCGACGCGGCCGCCGTGGGCGGTGCGGGCAGTGCGGTGGCGGCGGGCTTCGACGTCCGGCCGGCGCTGCCGCCGTTGGCGCCCTGGCCGTTCGATGCCTGGCCGTTGCCGCCCTGACCGTTCGAGCCCCGGTCGTTTCCGCCCTGGCCATTGCCGCCCTGGCCGTTCGAACCCTGGCCGTTCGAACCCTGGCCGTTGCCCCCTTGGCCGTTGCTCCCTTGGCCGTTGCCGCCGGACCGGGACGGTGCCGGACCGCCCTCCTGGCCGTCGCCACCCGCCTCGCGGAGCAACCGGGCGCAGTAGTCCTCCACCTTGTCCGTCCCGCCGGCTGCGGCGACCAGCCCGCCGAACTGCGGATCGGTGACCAGCGTGCGCGGGCGTTCGCCCTTTCCCGCCCGGTCGGAGAACGCCTTGCAGAGCGCCGCGTGGGCCGCCGGGTTCGACGGACCGCGTCCGTCCGCCGGTGTGGCGGCGGTCGTCTGCGGCGCCGTCGGCCGGCTCGCCGAGGCGGACGGACCGGGCGTGGCCGGGCCGCCCGAGGGGGCGCCCGACGGACCGCCGGAGGTTCCACCGGTCGGACCGGCGGTGAACGGCTGGGCCGACGACCCGCCGGCCGACGGTGTTCCGGAGCGGTTCTCCGCGGTGCTCGGCGGAGCGGACGTCACAGGAGCGACCACGCGCCGCTTCGGCTCGTCCGAACTGCCGCCCAGCGCCGAGGGAAGGTTGCCCGTCCCGGCCGCGACCGCGACCCCGCCGAGCGCGGTGGCGCCGAGCACGACGACGGCGGCCTTCGTACTGAAGGCCCTCGTCAGCGCGGCGGTTGCCATCGAACGTCTCCGGACGGGTGCGGGTGCGGCGGGTACGGCAGGAGCAGGTGCGAGACGGGCCTCCCGGAACGCGGCCAGGGCCGCCTCCTCCCCGGCCAGTTCGCCCCGCGCCGCCGGCGCCGCGGCGGCGGCGAGCACCCGGGCGACCCGCCCTTGCGGCCCGCCGTCGGGCGGGAGGGGTCCCGTGTGCCCGGTGCTGCCGTCCGGGCCGGTGAGCGAGGCGTCCCGCCCGGCCGACGGGCCGTCCACGGCACCGGAGAGCAGTTGCTCGGCGGTGTCACGGTCGATCCGACGGGGTCGGTTGGTGCTCATCTCATGTCCTTCAGCGTCGCGGCCCGGCGTTCTGTCACACCCTGCGGAGAATTTTTCTTCCCGGCTCGTCCGAGCCCCTTCCGGACCGCCCCGCCGGCGGTCGGCCCCCCGGCCCGACCGCCGGTCGAACCACCTGTCGAACCACCCGTCGGACCACCGTCCCGGCCCGAGCGCGCGGCCGGGATCCCCGGTCCGCCCGCGCCCGCCGGGAAGGACTGCTCCAGCAGCTTGGCGAGCCGCTTCAGCCCGCGGTGCGCGGCCATCCGGACGGTGCCCGAGCGTTTGCCGAGCACCTGGGCGGCGCTCTCCGCGTCCAGTCCCATCACCACCCGCAGCAGCACCGCCTCGGCCTGGTCCGGGGGCAGCCGGGAGATCAGCGCCAGCGCGTCCGAGGTGCCGACGGAGGCGAGCGCCGCCCCGGCGGTGTCGTCCCCGCCGGCCAGCCCGGCCAGGTACTCGACGGGCAGGTCGGCGACCGGCCGACGGCGGCGGGCCCGCAGGTGGTCCAGCGCCCGGTTGCGCGCGACCGTCGCCGCCCAGCCGCGGAAGCCGTCGCCGTCCCCGGTGAAGGAGCCCAGGTCCCGGGCGATCTGCAGCCACGCCTCGGACGCGATGTCCTCGGCGTCCTGGGTGTCCTCGGGCCGGCCGCCGACCAGCACCCGCAGGTAGCGGAGCAGACCCGGCTGGACGGTTCGGAACAGCAGCCGGAAGGCCTCCTCGTCCCCGCCCTGCGCGGCCCGGACGGCCTCGGTCAGATCGACGGGGGTGGCGGCCGCGGCCGCGGGCGGGCCGGGTGGCGGACCTGACGTCGGGACCGGCCCGGACCGGCCGACGGCGCTGTCGGTGCCCGCTCCGGGGCGTTCTGCACTCTGCACCCGCCACATCATCCGCCATCCGGGCGAACGGCCCGTTCCGGCGGGACCGGACCGCCGCCCCGCCCCCGTCCGCCGTCCGGCCCTCGGAGGTCCGAACACAGGCCCTACGGCAGAACGCCTTCAGGTCGAAGGTCCCGAAGCCTCCTAGCCTTCGTCTGCGGTATTTAAATCGACTTATCGCCTACGTTGTAGGTGAATGACCGATTCTCCGGCCGCCGCCCGCGCGCCCCCGCCCCCTTCCGCGCGCCCCGGGCGCCGCCGACTGCTCCCCCACCCCCAGGAACGCCATGACCCCCGCCGCCCACGAGCTCTTCGAGCGCGGCCTGCGCGACCACCTCGCACCCGCCCTCCGCCTCCTGGGCCTCACCGGCCGGCGGCGGACCTTCAGCCTCCCCGACCCGACCCACTGGGCCCTGCTCGGCCTGGTCGAGCACCGCGCCGACGGCCGGCTCCGCTACACCTTCGACCTCAGCCTGGTCCGTCGCACCGACTGGACCGCCGCGGGCCTGCCCGACCCGCGCCCGGACCCGCGCGCCGTCTACGGCATCGAGTCCTGGCGGGCCCGGATCGGCGAACTGCTGCCGGTCTGCGAGGACGTCTGGTGGGAGGTGCTGCCCGGCCCGCGCTGGCGGGTCGCGCTGGACGACTCGGTGGCCGCCGTGCGCCACTACGGGCTGCCCGAGCTGCGCCGCCGGGCCGAACGGGAGCGCGGCGGGGCGGCCGGCGAGACCTATCTCTCCCGCGCCGAGCTGGAACAGGTCAACGCCGCCCTGCTGGCCGTCCCGGTGGCCCGGATCCAGCGCGCCGAGCTGGTCGACGGCGCGCTCGTCCTCACCGGCGCCTGGACGCGGTCGGACGCGGCCGCCCGTACGGTGCTGCGCAGCGTCGCCCACGGGTTCCTCTCGGCCGAGGACGGGCTCTTCGCCGTCGTGCGCTGCGCGGACACCCTCGGCCGGCCGCTCTGGGACTTCGGCCGCCCCTGACACCTCTCGGCCTTTCCCCAGCCCAGCGACACCCTCACGCGGCCTCCGCCTGACCGCCCTGACAAACCGATCGTCCGAACATCCGAGGAACCATCTCGCCACATCGGAAGTCCACATAACGAGGGGGTAACGGGACCCCCTCGTCGAGGAAACGGGGAACCGATGAGCCGGGCCGACGCGCAAGCCACCACCACCGAGGACCGCACCCTGGTCTGGGACGGCTGCCTCAACGTCCGCGACCTGGGCGGGCTGCGCACCACCACCGGCACCCGCACCATCCGCGGCGCGATCACCCGCGCCGACAACCTGGACCGCCTCACCGCCGAAGGCTGGGACACCCTCCTCGACCACGGCGTGCGCACCGTCGTCGACCTGCGCGACATCGAGGAGTACAAGCCCCTCCTCCCGCTCCCCGAGGGCGTCGACCTGATCCGCGTCCCGCTGGACGAACTCGCCGGCCCCGCCTGGTGGCAGACCTACGGCCACCTCGACGGCACCCCGCTGGCCCTGCGCCCCTACCTCGACCACTGCCCGCACGCCGCCGCCGAGCTGATCACCACCATCGCCGGCGCCCGCCCCGGCGGGCTGGTCGTCCACTGCGGCGCCGGCCGCGACCGCACCGGCCTCGCCGCCCTCCTGCTGCTCGCCCTCGCCGACGTCACCCCCGCCGAGATCGTCGCCGACTACCTCCTGAGCGCCCCCAACGTCCGCCCCCTCTACGGCATGCTCGGCCTCCCCGACCCGTACCGCCGCATCGACGCCGCCCTCGCCGAAGCCAGCACCACCGCCGAAGCCGCCGTCACCACCACCCTCGCCGGCTTCGCCCCCACCCCCTACCTCCTGGCCGCCGGCGTCACCCCCGCCGACCTCGCCGCCGTCCGCGGCCGCCTGCTGCCCTCCTGAACGATCCCGCCGGAGTGGGAAGTCGGCCGATCCGACGTCCCACTCCGACGCCTGACCCGCGCTCTGGCAGACTCCGGGCGTGATCCTCCGCACCGCCACCCGCCAGGACCTGCCGGCCGTCGTCGCACTGCTCACCGACGAGGAGGGGGTGACCGACCCCGGCTCGGTCGAGGTCGGCGAGGCGTACGCCCGGGCCTTCGCCGACCTCGACGCCGATCCGCGCAACGAGATGCTGGTGCTCGACGAGGGGGACGGGACGGTGGTCGGGTACCTCCAGGTGACCTACATCCCGGGGCTCGGGCGGGGCGGGGCGGAGCGGGCGCTGATCGAGGGCGTCCGGGTGCGGGCGGATCGGCGAGGCTCGGGGCTGGGGCGGGAGTTGATGCGGCGGGCGATCGAGCGGGCCCGGGAGCGCGGGTGCACGCTCGTCCAGCTGACCAGCCACAAGCGGCGGACCGGGGCGCACCGGTTCTACGCCTCGCTCGGCTTCGACCGCAGCCACGACGGGTTCAAGCTGGCCCTCCGATAATCGTTCGCGGTCGGCCGGGCCGGCCCCCAATACTGCCGGGCATGGTGGACTTCTCCGACTTCGACACCCGCAACTACCCCACCGTGGACGTCCGGACCGGCTACGCCGGCTGGGTCGACACCTATGAGCAGACCGTCGAGGACGCGATGGACCTCGCCGTCCTCGCACAGCTCGCCCTCCCCGCCTGGCCGGAGGTCCGCCGCGCCGCCGACCTCGGCTGCGGCACCGGCCGGACGGGCGCCTGGCTGCGCGACCGCGCCGCCGGGGGCCTGGTGCTGGACGGCGTGGACCTCACGCCCGAGATGCTGGCGCGCGCAAAGGAGCGCGGCGCCCACGACAGCCTCACCGAGGGGGACGTCGCCGCCACCGGGCTCACCCCCGGCGCGTACGACCTGGTGATCTCCTCGCTGATCGACGAGCACCTGGCCGACCTCGGCCCGTACTACCGCGAGGCCTTCCGGCTGGCCCGCCCGGGTGGGCGCTGCGTCCTGGTCGGCCTGCACCCGTACTTCATCATGGCGGCCGGCATGCCGACCCACTTCACCGGCGCGGACGGCGCGGACGTCGCCATCACCACCCACGTCCACCTGGTCTCCGACCACCTCACGGCCGGCCTGGCGGCGGGCTGGACGCTGGTCGAGATGCGGGAGGCGGTGGTGGACGAGGGATGGATCGCTCGCAAGCCGAAGTGGGAGAAGTACCGCAGCCACCCGGTCTCGGCGGCGTACGTGTGGGAGAAGCGGTAGGACGCCAACTCGCCCCAGCGTCAACCGATGGTTGACGACTCGGGGGTCGACAACCTACGGTTGACGCTATGGCGAATCCGATCGTTCCCAAGACCACTCCGCTGCGCCTCGACGACCTGATCGACGCGATCAAGAAGCTCCACACCGACGCGCTCGACCAGCTCTCCGACGCCGTCATCGCCGCCGACCACCTCGACGAGCTCGCCGACCACCTCATCGGCCACTTCGTCGACCAGGCCCGCCGCTCCGGCGCCTCCTGGACCGACATCGGCCGCAGCATGGGCGTCAGCAAGCAGGCCGCCCAGAAGCGCTTCGTCCCCAAGGACCCGGGCACCCCCAACGACCTCGACCCGAGCCAGGGCTTCGGCCGGTTCACCGACCGGGCCCGGCACGTCGTGATGGCCTCGCAGGAGGAGGCCCGCCAGGCCGGCAACGCCGAGATCGGCGCCGAGCACCTGCTGCTCGGCCTGCTCGTCGAGCCGGACGGCCTGGCCGTGCGGGCGCTCGCCGCCCAGGGCATCACCCCGGAGGCGCTCCGCGCGGCCGCGACGGCGACGCTGCCCGCGCCCGACGCCGAGGTGCCGGCGCTGATCCCGTACGACGCGCAGGGCAAGAAGGCGCTGGAGCTGACCTTCCGGGAGGCGCTGAAGCTCGGCCACAACTACGTCGGCACCGAGCACATCCTGCTCGCCCTGCTGGAGCTGGAGAACGGTGCCGGGGTGCTGAACGACCTCGGGGTGGAGAAGGCCGAGATCGAGCGGTTCGTCAGCGAGATCCTCGCCGCCTTCATCGCGTCGGGCACCGAGAACCGGGAGGACTGACCGGACCGTTCCGGGGCCGCGCGGGACGGGCACGGCCCCGGAACACCGTCGACCGCTCAGAAGCCCGACACCTGGGTGGTGACGATCCGCACCCGCCCGTCCTCCTTCGCCTCCAGGGCCGCCCGCAGCCGCAGCGACCGCGCCGGGCCCAGCAGCTCCAGCGCCTCCTGGTCGCCGACCCAGCGGTGGTCGTCCAGTTCGCCGGCCGGGACGGTCACGGGGGTGCCGTCCGGGACGGTGCCGAAGTCGAAGAGGAAGTGCTCGGCCGGATGGTCGAGTTCGTCCGAGGGATGGGTCCAGGAGATGGCCAGCAGGTCCCCGGCCTCCCGTACGATGCCGGTCTCCTCCAGCAGTTCCCGGGCCGCGCACGCGGCGGGCCCCTCCCCCAGGTCGATCGTCCCGCCGGGGAACTGCCAGTACTCCCGGTAACCCGCCTTGACCAGCAGGATCCGTCCGGAGGCGTCCCGCAGGACGCACCCCGCCGCCGCGTAGATCCGCGGCAGCGAGGCCAGCCACTCTTCACGGGACTTCAACGGCTCGACCGACACGACGGGGCCTCCTGGGGCACGGGGACAAGGTGCGACCCACTCTGCCAGCCGCCCCGCTCCGCCGACCGCCGCGCCCGGCCGGCCGCTCCACCGGCCGGCCGCCGCGGCGGTCAGCTCCGGGCGGCCAGGTGCTCGACCAGGCGGTCGAAGCTGGAGTTGTGGCCGGCCTCCGCCTCCGGGCCCAGGAACATCGCCGGGACGTCCTCCTGCTCCATGAGCACCCGGGTGCGGCCGTCGCCGAGGTCGACCAGGGTGATCCGGCCGGTGAGGCCGACGCCCTCCTCGAAGAACTCCAGCAGCTCGCCCTCGCGGATCGCGGTGAACCGGGCGCGCAGCGGGTAGCGGTCGCCGGTCGCCTCGATCACCATCGTGCTGTCGAAGCGCCCGCCCACCTCCGGCTCGATGGTCACGGTGTCCAGCGGCACGTGGGTGCCGACCGGGCCCCAGAAGCGGACGAACTGCTCGGGCTCGACGTACGCCCGGAAGACGTCGGCCGGCGAGGCCTGCAGCTCGCGGACGAGGGACAGGGTGCCGAGGTTCTCGGTCATGGTGCGGTTCCTTCTGCTCGATGGACGCGCCGCTCGGTGCCGCGCTTTCACAGGGGTAGACCGGGGGCGCCGCGAAAACTCATCGCTCCCCGGTGAAGTTTTTTCGGGATTCCTTCCGCCGGGCCGATGAGGCCCGCCCTCCGCACCGGTCTCCTTCTGCGTGAAGACCGAACCGCAAGCACCCCCCGACCGCCCGCTCAGCTGCGACCTGGGCGCCCTGACCGCCCCCGACCTGGCCGTCGTCGACGCCCTGGCCCGGCTGCGGCTCGCCGCCGCCCGGCACGGCGTACGGCTCGTCCTGCGCAACGCGAGCGGCCCGCTGCGCGAACTGCTCGCGTTCAGCGGACTGGCCGCGGTCCTCCCCACCAGGGAGGCCGCGTCACTCCCCGGCGGCCGGCCGCGGCGGCAGGCCGAAGAGCGGGAACAGCACATCGGTGTCGAGGAAGTTGGTGAGCCCGGTGATCCGGCCCGCTGACACTTCCAGCACGATCAGCGCCCACGGCTCGTACCCGCCCCCCGGACTCGGCCGGTACTGCCCGAACGCCGGGCTGCCGTTGGCCTCCGCCGGCACCAGCCGCGAGCCCCGGCAGCCGTGGCCGGGCCCGAGCATCCACTCCCGGAGGTCCGCGTGCCCGGTCAGCCAGAGCGCGAACGGCGGCATGTTGAGCGTGACGTCCTCGTGCAGCAGCGCCGCCAGGCCGTCCATGTCGTACGCCTCGAAGGCGGTGACGTACCGGGCCAGCAGCGCCCGGTGGTCCTCGTCCAGCGCGGGGGCCGGCCGGGACGCTCCCGGGTCGGCGGCGAGCGCGGCCCGGGCCCGCTGGAGCGCGCTGTTCACCGAGGCGACGGTGACGCCGAGCAGTTCGGCGACCTCATTGGCCCGCCAGCCGAGCACCTCGCGCAGGATCAGTACCGCCCGTTGCCGGGGCGCCAGCCGCTGGAGCGCCGCGACGAAGGCCAGCCGCACCGACTCGCGCTGCGCGGCCACCTCGGCCGGATCGCCGCTCCCGGGCAGCACCCGCCCGTCCGGCGCCGGGCCGATCCAGGTGACCTCGGGCAGCTGGGCGTCGCTCGCGGTGGCCACGGTGGACGGGCCGGCCAGGTCCATCGGCCGGGCCCGGGCGTTGCGGCCGTTCAGCGCGTCCAGGCAGACGTTGGTGGCGATCCGGTAGAGCCAGGAGCGCAGCGCCGCGCGGCCCTCGAAGCCCTTGTACCCGCGCCAGGCGCGGACCATGGTGTCCTGCACCGCGTCCTCGGCCTCGAAGACCGAGCCGAGCATGCGGTAGCAGTACCCGGTCAGCTCCGTCCGGTACCGCTCCAGCTGGAGCTCGACCGGCTCCTGCGTCATCAGATCGGCCATCGCCCGCGCCCCCGCTCACCTGCTGTTGTCGATCGCCGGGAACGGTACCGCAGACCACTGACAACGCCACCGCACGCCCCCGGCCGCCGTCCTGAACACGGGTCAGGACGGCGACCGGGGCGGGAGCGCTCAGTGCGCGCTGTGCTTCTCGGCACCGCGGTGCCGGTGTCCCCGGAGTTCGGCGTGCTGCGCGGGCGCGGAGTGCGGGACGGCGGCCAGCGCGTCCCGGCCGCCGTGCCGGAAGGAGGCGGCGCCCGCCGTCCCGTCACCGGCGGCGGACCACGGGGTTCCGGTGCGCGGCCGGCGCGGGAGCGTGTCCGGCGTCGTCGCCATGCACCGGCGTTCCAGCAGTTCCTGGGCGCCGCGGCGGAGGGTGGGAGAGCTTCCCGCTGTTCGCCTGGTCATCGTCGGCCTCCCTTCGGTGGCCGCCGGCCGGAGAGTCCGACCGGGGGCCGCACGGGCGTTATGTCCCGATTGATCGGGGATTACACCTCAACCCATGACCACCGGAACGTCAACCCGGCCGGGCCGGCCGGCCCGGTCACCCCATGAGCTCGTGGACGAAGCACCACCGCCAGTCCTCCCCCGGCTCGTAGGACCGGATCACCGGATGGGAGGTGTTGTGGAAGTGCGCGGTGGCGTGCCGCTGCGGCGAGAAGTCGCAGCAGCCGATGTGGCCGCAGTCCAGGCACAGCCGCAGGTGCACCCAGTCCCGGCGCCCCTGGGCCAGGCAGTCGGCGCAGCCGTCCTCGGGCGGCAGCGGCGCGATGTCCCGGGGTGCGGCGACGAGGTCTTCGCAGGCGCTCATGGAACGCACAGTAGTGACGCCGGGCCCGCCCCGCTCCCCGGGACACGCCCCGGAGGGCTCGTGGGACCATGCCCCAGTGGCGGATGTGACGGGAAGCGCGGCGATCAGCACGACCGGCGACACGGGGGACCCCGCGCCCCCGGGCATATCCGGCACCGGCCGGATCCGGCAGCCCGCGGCGCTGATCCGGCTGCTCGCCGGCCTCGCCGCGACCGCCCTGGCCCTGCTGTCCGCCGACTACGCCCGCGCCACCACCAACGGCCTCGCCGAGGACGTCGCCGCCGCCGCCGCGCTGGTGCCGCACCCGCTGGGCGGCGTCGCCACCGGCCTCACCACCGCCGCGCTGCTGCTCCTGCCCGGCTTCTCGGCCGCCCACCGCCTGCTTCGCGCCCCGGCCGACCGGCGGCACGTCCTCCAGCAGCTCGCCGACGGCGTGCTGGCCGCCGTCCTGGCCTACGGCGTCTCGCTCGCCGTCGACCTGTGGATCGACGGGCACGCGCCGTTCTCCCTGGTCTCCGCGCTCACCCAGCCGCTGCCCGGTGACCCGCTCGCCCGCACCGAGCCGGTGTACGGCTACCTCGCCCCGGTCCTCGCCTTCCTCACCGCCTCCGCGGCCCGCGAACGGCGGGTGCCGTGGACCGTCCTCACCCTCTCCGCGCTGGCCGGCCTCGCCGCCGGGGCCGCCACCCCGACCGCCCTGCTGCTGGGGGTGCTGATCGGCTGGACGGCCGCCCACGGCACCCGCTGGGCCGTCGGCACCCCGGACCCCCGGCCCCGGCCGACCCTGCTGCTGCACAGCCTGCGCGAGGCCGGCCTGCGCCCGGTCTCCGCCGTCCCGGCCGGCCCGGACCGCTACCTGGTCCGCCAGCAGGACGGCCGCCCCGAGCTGGACGTCCGGCTGCTCGACCGGCAGGCGGTCACCGCCGCCCTGGTGCAGCGGGCCTGGCGGCGGCTGCGGCTGCGCACCGCCCCGCACCCGCGCGCCCTGTGCTCGCTGCGCAACGGGCTGGAGCACGAGGCCCTGGTCTCCTACGCGGCCGTCGCCGCCGGGGTCCGCACCCGCCGCATCGCCGCCACCGCCGAACCCTGCCCGGACACCGCGCTGGTCGCCTACGAGCGGCTGCCCGGCCGCACCCTGGACGAGCTGGCCGACGAGGAGCTCACCGACGCACTGCTCGCCGACGCCTGGGGCCAGCTGGCCCTGCTCCAGCGGCGGGCGATCGCGCACCGCGCACTGGCGCCCTCCGCGCTGCTGGTCGACGGGGCGGGGGCGGTGCACCTCGTGAACCTCGCGGACGGCGACATCGCGGCGGGCGAGCTGGTGCTGCGCAGCGACGTCGCCCAACTGCTCACCACGCTGGCGCTGCGCACCGGGGCGGAGCGGTCGGTGCGCGCCGCCGTGGCGGTGCTCGGCCCGGACGCGGTCGCCGCCGCGCTGCCGCTGCTCCAGCCGATCGCGCTGACCCCCGGCACCCGGCACGCCCTCAAACGGGCCGCACGGGACGCGCAGGCCGCCCAGGCCACGGCCGCCGCACCGCCCGCGCCCGACCTGCTGGAACAGATCCGCGCCGAGGTCCTCCGCAGCCGCCCGCAGGCCCCCGTCCGGCCGGTCCGGCTGGAGCGGCTGCGCCCCCGCACCCTGCTCGCCGTCGGGGGCGGCGCGGTGGCCGGCTGGCTGCTGCTGTCGCAGTTCTTCGCCGCCGACCGCAACCCGATCGCCGCCGTCGCCGACGCCGACCCGTTCTGGCTCTCCCTCGCCCTGCTCACCGCGGCCGCCAGCCACGTCATGGGGGCGATGGGCTTCGTCGGCTTCGTCCCCGAGCGGCTGAACTTCCGCAACGCCGTGCTGGCCCAGGTGGCCGGCTCCTTCGTGAAGCTGGTCTCCCCCGGCGGGGTCGGCGGTGTCGCCCTGAACACCCGCTTCCTCCAGCGGGCCGGCATCCCGACCGCGCAGGCGCTGTCCAGCATCGGGGTCGGCCAGCTGCTCGGACTGGTGCTGCACCTCCTCCAGGTCGGCGCCTTCATCTACCTGACCGGCGCGGAGACCGGCGATTCCGAGCGGGACGCCCTGCCGTTCGTGGTCGGCGGCCTCGCCGTGGCGGGCGCCCTGCTGGCGGCGGTGTCCGCGATCGCGCCGGCCCGGCGCTGGCTGGCGGCCCGGCTGCGCCCGCTGACCGCCGAGGTGCTGCCCCGGCTGGTGGAGCTGCTGCGCAACCCGGGGCGGCTGGCGGTCGGCTTCGCCGGGCAGCTGATGGTGTCGATCGCGCTGATCGCCTGCCTGTACTGCTGCGCCCTGGCGGTCGGACAGCATCCGGCCTTCGCCGCGGTCGGCTTGGTGTTCCTGGTCGGCAACGCGGCCGGGAACGCCGCGCCCACCCCGGGTGGGGCCGGTTTCGTGGACACCGCGCTGGTGACCGGGCTGGCGGCCACCTCGATGGAGTACGGCGGGGCGGTGGCCACGGTCACGCTCTTCCGGCTGCTCACCCTCGTCCTGCCGGTGCTCCCGGGCTGGGCGGCGTTCAGCTGGCTCCAGCGCCGCGGGGCGCTCTGACCCCTGCCGGGGCTACTCCCGGTACTCGTCCTCGTCGAGCTGGACGACCCGGCTCTGCTCGGCGACGTCCGCGACGTCGGTGGCCTGGTCCGCGCCCAGCGCGCGGCGCTCGGCCAGCTCGTCGTACTCGTCCTCCGCCGTCTCCTCGTCCGGCTCCGCGGCCTCGTCGACCTCGTCCAGGTAGTCCTCGTGGTTCTGCGGCATGGCGTCCGTCCTCGTTCCTCGAAGGTTCCTCGGAGGCTTCTTCCGACCCGCTGGCGACTGCCCGGTGGGGTACTGGCAGTATCCGTCGCCCGCCGCCCGGGCGCGAAGTGCCACCGGCCCGTCGGCGTGTTGGCCGCTACCCGGATTGACCCGCCGAAACCGGTCGGAACTGCACCACACCCGGGGTGCACCCGCTCCCTAGGGTCGTCGCCATGACGACGAACGCGAACGCCCCGCGGCACACCGCCCGCCTCGACTACGCCCGCACCGCCCCCAAGGCCTTCCGCGCCATGATCGCGCTGGACGCCGCCGCCCGCGAGGGCCTCGACCCGGACCTCGTCGAGCTGGTGCAGATCCGCTCCTCCCAGCTCAACGGCTGCGCATACTGCCTGGACATGCACGTCAAGGACGCCCGCAAGGCCGGCGAGAGCGACGAGCGGATCTACCTGCTGCCGGCCTGGCGGGAGGCTCCCGAGGGCGTCTACAGCGAGCGCGACCGCGCCGCCCTCGCGCTGGCCGAGCAGATCACCCACATCGGCGGCGGCGTCTGCGACGAGGTGTACGGGCGGGCCGCCGAGCTGTTCCCGGAGCAGGAGCTGGCCCAGCTGATCTCGCTCTGCTACACGATCAACGCCTGGAACCGGATCAACGTCGCCACCCGCAAGACCCCCGGCGCCCACTGACCCCGCCGGGCCGCACGCGCGGGGCAGAACAGGCCTCCCGGCCACCGGGGTACGATCGGAGCCGTACCAGCAGGGCTTACCCACACCTCCCGGTGGCCCCGAGGCCCTTACGAACGACGGGGAAAGCATGTCCGGCTCGCACTACTTCACCGGTGCACCCGAGGTCGCCAGCGAGCGCCGACCGATCACGGTCACCCTGCCGGACCTCACCCTGGAGCTCACCACCGACGCGGGCGTCTTCTCCCGCACCCGGCTGGACCCAGGGACCCGGATCCTGCTGGAGCACGCGCCGCAGCCCCGGGTGCGCGGCCCGATCCTGGACGTCGGCTGCGGCTACGGCCCGATCGCGCTGACCTGGGCGACCCGCCGCAAGCGGCTCCCGGTCTGGGCGGTGGACGTCAACGGCCGCGCCCTGGAACTGGTCCGGCACAACGCCGAGTCCCTGGGGCTCGGCAACGTGCAGGCCGCGCTGCCCGAGGAGGTCCCCGCCGACCTGCGGTTCGCGGCGATCTACTCCAACCCGCCGATCCGGATCGGCAAGACGGCGCTGCGCCGGCTGCTGGAGCAGTGGCTCGGCCGGCTGGCCCCGGACGGCTCCGCCTTCCTGGTGGTGCAGAAGCACCTCGGCTCGGACTCGCTGCAGAAGTGGCTGAACGAGCAGGGCTGGCCGACCACCCGGCTGACCTCGGTCAACGGGTTCCGGATTCTGGAAGCGCGGCCCCGCCCGACGGCGGGCGAGGGCCCCGAGAGTGGACGAGGGACGACGTCGTGAAGCAACTCCGCGGGACCGAACTGAAGCGGCTGCACCGCTCCTGGCGGCGTGGCAACGAGTTCCGGCTCGCGATGATCGTGGAGAACCTCCAGTCGCCGTTCAACGTCGGCTCGGTCGTCCGGACCGGCGCCGCGATGGGCGCGGAGAAGCTCTACCTCACCGGTGACACCCCGTCGGTGCGCTCGTCCGGCGCGCAGAAGGCCGCGATGGGCACCGACAAGTACCTGAAGGTGGAGCACTTCCCGACCGTCGCCGAGGCGATCGCGGCCGCGAAGGCCGACGGCTTCAAGGTGGTCGGCCTGGAGCTCGCGGACGAGGCGGTGCCGTTGTTCGCCGCCGAGCTGACCCCGGCGGTCGCCTTCGTGCTCGGCCACGAGGACCGCGGCGTGACGCCGGAGGCGCTCGGCCTCTGCGACCAGGTGGTCTTCGTGCCGCAGCTGGGCCGGGTCGGCTCGCTGAACGTCTCCGCCGCCGCCACGGTGGCCTGTTACGAGGCGCGCCGCCAGGGGTACGCGCTCACCGGCACCCCGGACGGCTCCGACGCCGGCGGCCCCGACGAGGACTGACGAGGCCTGACGAGGACTGACAACCGCGTCCCGGGCGGGCGGACCCGGCCGTCCGCCCGCCCGGAACCGGCTCACACCTCGACCAGCACCTTGCCCCGGTTGGTCTCCCGGTCCAGGTAGAGGCTCCGGTAGGCCTGCGGGATCGCGTCGAAGCCCTTGTGCACGGTCTGGTGGTAGCGGATCTCCCCGCTGCCGACCAGCCCGCCCAGCTCCCGGTGCATCTGCGCCAACAGCGGCTCGGTGAACCACTCCTGGGCGAAGATCCCGCGGATCGTGGTGCGCGGGAACATGATGTACGGCAGCAGCCGCGGCCCGGTCAGCTCGCCGTTCACGGTGGTCGCCCACTGCCAGCAGACCGCCACCCGGCTGTCCACGTTCAGCATGGTGAACACCGCGTCCGTGACGGTCCCGCCCAGGTTGTCGAAGTACCGGTCGACGCCGTCCGGCGCCGCGAGCAGCAGCGCCTGCCGGGTCTTCTCCGCGTCGTCGCTCTGCGCGTAGAGCACCACCTCGTCGAAGCCCAGCTCGCGCAGGTACTCCGCCTTGCCCGGCGAGCCGGTGGTGCCGACCACCCGGCCGGCACCGGCCCGCTTCGCCAACTGGCCCACCAGGGTGCCGATCGAGCCGGACGCGCCGCTGATCACCACGGTGTCGCCGGGACGGACCTCCAGGAAGCGGGTGAGCGTGCCCCAGGCGGTCATCCCGGGCGCGCCCATGACGCCGAGCGCGGTGGACAGCGGCAGCCGCTCGTCGTACCAGGACGGGTCGAGCCGGCGGTAGGCCGGGAAGACCATCGGAAAGGTGCCGGTGGTCCACAGCTCCTCGGCGCCGTTGTGGACGACGTGGGTGCGCCAGCCGCCGAAGCCCTGCACCAGGTCGCCGACCGCGAACGCCGCCTCCGGTCCGGCCTCGACCACCTCCATGATCGAGTCGGCGCCCATGTGGTGGCCGATCGGCGTCTCCAGCGCCAGGCCGTTCTGGTACGGGTCCACCGAGACGTACCTGGTCCGGAAGAGCATCTCGTCCGGCCGCAGGTCGATCTCGACGTCCTCCACGGCCTTCTCGTAGATCCGGTTGACGTCGGGCACACCGTCCAGGTGCTCCCGGACCACCCACTTCTCGATCCTCATGCCAGGGCTCCCGTCTCCACGTTCTCGCTGTCCTCGGTCCGCGCCGCCGTGCCGACGTCCGCCGGCTCCCCCCGCCGGGCCGGCTCGGCGGCCCGGCCCACCGGGATGACCAGGTGCGTCGGCATCGGCGCGCTCCGGTCGATCTCGGCGGTGAACTCCAGCCCGTCGTCCCGGCAGACGAACTGCATGACGTGCCGTCCGGCGGCGGCCGCCCGGATCAGCCCGCCGATGGTCGCCCAGACCCCGGAGAGGTAGAAGTTCGACAGCCCGGGCAGCACCGGGCCGCTCCGCTTGATCTCTTCCTCCACCGTCTCGGCCCCCTCCACGAAGGGGTTCCAGCCGGGGAAGGTCCCGTCGTAGACGCCGGTGTAGCGGACCTGGGTGAGCGGGGTGCACACGTCGGCGATCGCCACCGCGTCCTTGAAGCCGGGGAAGCGCTCGTCCAGGAAGCCGACGATGCCGTTGCGGACCTTCCGCTTGGCCGCCATGTACTCCCGGCCGTGCTTGACCGGCAGGGTGTGCAGTTCCTCGCCGCGCCGGATCCGGGAGGACTGCTCCGGGCCCTCGTGCAGCGCCCGCCACGGGGCGATGTCGGAGAAGTACGTCGCGAACACCACCGTGGAGTCGGACGGCGCCAGCTCCGGGTAGTGCCGGGTGCGGAACTGGACGTTCATCGACGGGCAGCGGATCCCGGTCAGCTGGGCCGCCTCCCGCTCGCCCAGCAGGTAGGTGGTGCACGGGTCGCCCGCCGGGAAGGGCTTGCGCAGGCCCAGGAAGAGCGCCACGTACCCGGGCGACAGCTGGCCCGGCTCGTCGATCAGCGAGGTGTAGAGCCGGCGGTAGGTGTCGTTGAGGTACTGGCCCTTGAGCAGCTTCATCACCGTGGTGTGGCCGTCTGCGGCGGACACCACGATGTCGGCGCGGTACTCCCGGCCGTCACTCAGCCGCACGCCCACCGCACGGTCCCGCTCGACCAGGATCTCCTCGACCTTGGCGTTGTAGGTGATCTCCCCGCCGAGCCCGCGGTAGCGGTCCTCGATCGAGCGGGCCAGCGCCAGCGAACCGCCCTCCGGCACCCCGGCGGCGTGGTTGGCGTGCGAGGCGAGCTGGAAGTAGAACGGCAGCACCGGGAAGGCCGGGTGCTTCTCGTAGAGGATGAAGTTGAAGGCCTCGCGCAGCAGCGGGTCGCGGAACCGCTGCGAGAAGTCCGTCATCAGCACCGCGATCGACTTGCGGACGGTGTTGAAGTACGGCGTGAAGGAGGCCAGCATCCGCCAGCGCTCCAGCCGGCCCATCAGCCCGACCGGCTTGAGGAACGGGTAGGCCGCGAGCGCCTTGCGGAAGGTCCGGATCCCCGCGCAGAACTCCCGGATCGGCGCCGCGTCGGCCGGCGAGAGGCCGAGCAGGTGCGCCTCCAGCCGGTCCGGGTCGGAGTAGAAGTAGACCGCCCGGCCGTCCCGGCCCCGGACGATGTTGAACACGTCGAAGTGCCGCATCTCCTTGCCCTGGAGCGCGCCCAGTTCGAGCCAGATCTGGTACATCTCGTTGCCCGGCCCGTTGCCGAGCAGCCAGCTGATGCACCAGTCGAAGGTGAAGTCGCTGCGGTCCCAACCGGTGCAGGAGCCGCCGGGGATCTCGTGCATCTCGAAGATCCTGGTGCGGTAGCCGTTCATCCGGGCGTAGCACCCGGTGGACAGGCCGCCGAGACCGCCTCCGACGATGATCATCGACTCCCGCCGGGGTGCGGTGTCCGTCTGCCGTGCCATTCCTGGCCTTCCTCGTCGTCCTTGCCTAGCCGTGCGTCGCCAAGCCGTGCCTAGCCGTGCCTGGCCGTGTCCTGCCGTGGCATCAGTGGGGGTGGCGGTGCGTCACCACGTGACCGGGAGCGCCTGCAGGCCGTTCACCATGGCGTCCTCCTTCCAGCGCAGCTCGCGCTCGGGAACGGCCAGCCGCAGGCCCGGCAGCCGGGTCAGCACCTGCTCGATCGCCACCTGGAGCTCCAGCCGGGCGAGGTGCGCGCCGATGCAGTAGTGCACGCCGTGACCGAAGCCGATGTGCGGGTTGGCCGGCCGGTCCAGCACCAGCCGCTCCGGCTCCTCGAACACCTCCGGATCCCGGTTGGCGGCGGCGGTGGCGATCATCACCGCCTCGCCGGCCCGGATCACCACCCCGCCCAGCTCGACGTCCTCGGTGGCGTACCGGGGCAGGCTGAAGCCGGTGAGCAGCGGCACGTAGCGCATCAGCTCCTCGACGGCCTTCGGGATCAGCTCGGGCTGCTCCCGCAGTTTCGCCAACTCCCCGGGGTTCACCAGCAGTTGGTGGAAGAAGTTGCCGATCTGGTTGGTGGTGGAGACGAAGCCGGCGATCAGCAGGTCGCAGGCGATGGAGAGCAGCTCCTCCTCGCTGATCAGCCGCTGCTCCCGGCAGGCCCGGACCAGCGTGGTCAGCAGGTCGTCGCCGGGCTCACGGCCGCGCAGCTCCAGCACCCCGGCCATGTGATCGATGAACGCCTGCCCGTCGACGGCCAGCACCTCGCCGGGGGTGACGGCGGAGAGCACCGTCTCCGCCCAGCGCCAGAGCATCCGGTGGTCCTCGGCCGGGATGCCGAGCACCTCGCAGATGATGGTGGTCGGCATCGGGATCGCGAAGTCCTCGACCAGCTCGGCGGGCTGCCCCTTGGCGAGGATGCCGTCGAGCAGCTCGTCGGCCAGCTCCCGGGCCCGCACCCGCAGCCGCTCGACCCGGCGGGCGCTGAACTCCTTGGCCACCAGCGAGCGCAGCCGGGTGTGCTCGGGCGGCTCGGTGGAGAACAGGCCGGCGCCGGTGCGGGCCACCGGGCGCATCCGCGGCTGGTCCTCGCCCATCGCGGCGGCCAGGCTGAACCGCGGCTCGCCGAGCACCGTCCGGACGTCCTCGTAGCGGGTGACCAGCCAGGCGCCGTCGCCGTACGGCATCCGGATCCTGACCAGCGGCTGCTCGCGCAACTCGGCGTAGCGGGGGTCGAGTTCGAGGCCGTTCGGCTCGAAGGGGTAGGTCAGCGGCGGGTGCTGGCGGAGCATCGGCGGATCCGTCTCTCGTGCGGGGGCGGGCAGGCTCGGGGCTCGGCCCTGGGCCGTCTCAGGACGCATGGGGGGCGGCTCCGGTCAGGATCGACCGGGCGAGCCCGGCGTTGTGGGCGATGAACTCGCGGTCGAGCATCTCGGCGTGGGTGCCGAAGCCCTTGAAGACCGCCGTCCGGGTGGCCGAGCTGCCGTGCCAGGCGCCGTGCTGCCCGGCCTCGTACAGCGCCACCTTCTCGTCGTCGGAGATCACGCTGAGCGCGGCGGTGACCACCCCGAGGTTGGGCGTGCGGCTGCAGAAGCTCAGGTAGTCCCGGGCCTGTTCGCGGGTCTCCTGGGCGACCGCGGCCGAGCCGGTGTGCCGCTGGAGGTGCTCGGCCAGCTCCCGCTCGAAGGCCTGGAGGTGCTCGTCGGCGAGGTCGAAGGACTCCGGGATGCGGTGCGAGTCCATGATCACCACATTGGGCACCGCCCGGCCGCGCCGCTCCAGCTCCTTGGCCACCTCGAAGGCGAGGTTGCCGCCGAGCGAGTAGCCGAGCAGGGCGCACGGCCCCTCCGGCTGGAGCCCCTCGACGAGATCCGCGTACCGGTCGACCTTGTCGTCCCCGGTCACGTAGTTGAAGGCGACCATCCGGTACTCCGGGAGGTGCGCCGCGAACTGCCGGTACACCAGCCCGTGGCCGCCGGCCGGCGGGAAGCAGAAGAGCGTCTGCTGCTGCTCCTGGTTGAACCAGAGGTACGGCTGGGCGCCCTCGATCCGGCCGGTGATGATGTGCTCGACGGTCTTCGCCATCCCGTGCAGGGTGGTGACCTTGAAGAGCTGGCTGACCGGGATGCTGATGTTGAGCTCGGCCTGCAGCCCGTGGATCAGCTCGATCAGCTTGATCGAGGAGCCGCCCGACTCGAAGAAGTCGTGCTGGAGGCCGGGCTCCTCGATGCCGAGCAGCGCCCGCCAGTGCTCGGCCATCCGGACCTCGTAGAGGGTGACCGGCGGCTCCGCGGCCTCCGCGGCGTCCGAACGGGGCTCGGGCAGCGCGGCCGTGTCCACCTTGCCGTTGGCGGTGAGCGGCAGCGCGGGCAGCTCGACGAAGTGCGTCGGGATCATGAAGGTCGGCAGGTAGCCGGCCAGGTGGCGGCGCAGCTCGCGGTGGTCGAAGCTCCGCCCGGGGGCCGGGACGCAGTAAGCGCAGAGCACGTGCTCGCCGTCGCGGTCCGGCCGGACGGTGACCACCGCCCGCTCCAGCTCGGGCCAGTCGGCGAGCTGGGTCTCGATCTCGCCCAGCTCGATCCGGTGGCCGCGGACCTTGATCTGCGAGTCGGCCCGGCCGAGCAGGTGCACCCCGCCCTCGGTGTCCCAGCGGGCGAGGTCCCCGGTGCGGTAGAGCCGGACGGGCCCGGTGCCGTGGGCGCCGCCGAGCGGCAGGGTGGCGAACCGGTCGGCGGTCTGCTCCTCGTCGCCGAGGTAGCCGAGCGAGACGCCGGAGCCGCCGATCCACAGCTCCCCGGTGACGCCCGGCGGCACGGGGCGGCCCTGCGCGTCGAGCAGGTAGAAGGCGCTGTTGGGGAACGGCCGCCCGATCGGGACCATCCGACTCGGCTCCAGACCGTCCGCCGGGCCCTCGAAGTACGCGCTGTCGATGGTGGTCTCGGTCAGGCCGTAGGAGTTGACCAGCCGCGTGCGGGGCCCGCACAGGGCGCCCAGCCGCTGGTACTCCTCGACCTTCCAGACGTCCGAGCCGACCACCAGCAGCCGCATGAACGCCAGGTCCTGCCCGGTGCGCTCGCAGTGGTCCAGGACGGTGCGGACCACCGCCGGGACGAACTCGGCGGCGTCCACCCGCTCGGTGCGCATCACCTGGTAGAGCCGGGCGGTGTTGAACAGCAGCTCCCGACCGATCAGCACCAGGGCGCCGCCCGAGCAGAGCGCGCGGACCACGTCCCCGGTGAAGACGTCGAAGGACGTGCTGGCCATCTGGAGGTGGACCCGGGCGTCGGTGTCCAGCCGGTACTCGGCCTGCCAGGCCCGGTACGCGGAGGCGAGGTTGCCGTGGGAGACCCGCACCGCCTTGGGCCGGCCGGTGGATCCGGAGGTGTAGATGACGTACGCGGGGTCGTCGTGGGACACCACCGCGTCGGTGAACCCGTCCTCGCCCTCGTCGAGTTCGGCGGTGGTGACCAGCCGGGCGGGCAGCGCGCCGAGCCGCTCGGCGTCGTCGCCGACCAGCAGGGCGGCGCCCGCGTGCCCGACCATGTACGCCAGCCGGTCCACCGGGTGGCCCGGGTCCAGCGGCAGGTAGGCGGCGCCGGTGCGGAGCACCGCGAGCAGGGCGGTGATCAGCTCCGGCGACTTCGGCAGGCAGAGCGCCACCACGGTGCCCGGCCCGGCGCCCAGCGCGCGCAGCCGGGCGGCGGCCCGCCGGGAGCGCTCGGCCAGCTCGCCGTAGGACAGTCGGGCGGTCGGGCCGGACTCGGCCGGCGCGGCCACCGCGGGCGCCGCCGGGTCGGCCGCCGCCGCCCGCAGCACCAGTTCGTGGACCGGCTCCGGGAACGGCACCTGCCGGTCGGCGCCGCTCCACTGCCGCAGGACCACCGCGCGCTCCTCGCCGCCGAGCAGTTCGAGACCGGTGGCGGCCCGCTCCGGGCCGGCCGCGGTCAGCGCGTCGAGCAGGTGGACGTAGTGGCCGGCCATCCGGGCCATCGTGGCGGGCAGGAAGAGGTCGGTGTTGTACTTGAAGACGCAGTGGAAGCGGTGCTCGGCCTCGTCCTCGTAGGCGGACAGCGTGATGTCGAACTGCCCCTCCTCCTCCGGGAGTTCGATGTACTCCAGGTGGTAGCCGTACTTCTCGGTGGCCACCTTGTGGTGGAGCAGGATGAACATCGCCTGGAAGACCGCCGAGCGGCTCGGGTCGTGCTGCAGCCCGAGCTTCTCCACCAGCAGCACGAACGGGTACTCCTGGTGGTCGAGCCCGCCGAGCACCGTGCTCCGCACCCGGTCCAGCAGCTCGGCGACGGTGGGCCCGCCGGCCAGCGAGACGTGCAGCGGCAGCGGGTTGACGAAGTAGCCGTAGACGCCGGCGAACTCCTCGTCGGTGCGGCCGGTCACCGGGCTGCCGACGATGATGTCGTCCTGCCCCGCGTAGGCGTGCAGCAGCAGGTAGTAGGCGCTGAGCAGCACCATGAAGACGGTGACGTTGTGCTCGCGGGCGAGCGCGTGCACCCGGGCACTGAGCTCCTCGTCCAGCACGAAGAACTCGGAGGCGCCGTTGTGGGTCTGCACCGCCGGGCGCGGCTTGTCGGTGGGCAGGCTGAGGATCGGCACCTCGGCGGGCAGGTGGGTGCGCCAGTACTCCAGCATCCTCGGCGCCTCGCGGCCGGCCAGGAAGGCGTTCTGCCGGTTGAGGAAGTCCAGGTAGCGGGCGGCCACCGGGGGCAGCTCGGGCACCCGGCCGCGGCGCAGCCCCTCGTAGACGGCGAGCAGCTCCTCGATGAAGGTGAAGGTGGAGATCGCGTCCGAGATGATGTGGTGGACGGCCTTCATGATCACCCAGCGGGCCGGTCCGCGCCGGAACAGCCGGAACCGCACCAGCGGGTCCCGCTCCAGGTCGTACGGCTTGCGGTACTCGCGGACGATCATCGCGTGGATGTCGTCCCAGGCGAGGCCCTCGACGTCGAAGACCCCGAAGTCCGGCTCCACCGCGGCGGAGATCCGCTGCACGGCACGGCCGCCGTCCAGCACGAAGTTGGCCCGCAGGCTCGGGTGGCGCTCGACCATGGTCCGGAAGGCCAGCGCCATCAGCTCGGGCTCCAGCTCCACCCGGACCTCGACGGCGCCGCCGATGTTGTAGGCGAAGCCGTCCGGGTTGAGCTGCTTGAGGAACCAGAGCGCCTTCTGGTTCTGGGTCAGCGGGTGGGCCGACTCGTCCTCGTACCGCTCGACCTCGGCCGCGCCCGGGCCGTCCGGGTCCTCGTCCAGCAGCTCGGCCAGCGACTCCTGGAGCCGGGCGACCAGCTCGGCCACCGGGGTGTTGCCGAGCAGCGCCACCACCGGGAGGGTGACACCGAGTTCGCTGCTCAGCCGGGCCCGCAGCTCCATCGCGAGCAGCGAGTCCAGGCCGAGGCCGCCGAGGCCGGCGGCGGGGTCGACCTGCTCGGCCGGCACCCGCAGCACGGTGGCGGCCAGCGTCGCGAACCGCTCGGTGAGCAGGACCCGCCGCTCCTCCTCGCCGGCCGACCGCAGGGCGTCCAGCAGGCCGGTCTGCCCGGCCGCCGGGGCGGCCTCCCGGGCGGCCGCGGCGAGTTCGGCGACGAGCGGGGGCGGCGCCGGGTACCAGGAGAGGAACACCGGCCAGTCGACGACGGTGGCGACCAGCAGCTGGGCGCGGTCCTGGCCGAGCACCCGCTCCAGCACGGCCATCCCGGTCTCCGGGGCGAGCGAGCTCATGCCCCGGCTGTGCCGGTAGTGGTCGATGAGGCCGAGTTCCTCGATCATGCCGGTGGCCCACGGGCCCCAGTCCAGGCTGAGCGCGGGCAGGCCGAGGGCCCGGCGGTGGTGGGCCAGGGCGTCCAGGAAGGCGTTGCCGGCGGCGTAGTTGGTCTGTCCGGCGGTGGTCAGCAGCGAGGCGATCGAGGCGAACAGCACGAAGTGGTCGAGCGGTTCGCCGGCCAGCTGCCGGTGCAGGGCGAAGGCACCGAGCACCTTGGGGCCGTAGACGGTCTCGAAGGTCGCCCGGTCCAGTTCGCCGACCAGCGTGTCCCTGACCTGCCCGGCGAGGTGGAAGACGCCCCGGATCGGCGGCCGGTCCAGCCGCCGGTACTCGGCCAGCCAGGCGGCCAGCGCGGCCTCGTCGGTGACGTCCAGCGGCGCCGGGACCGGCTCGGCGCCGAGCGCCTCCAACTCGCGCAGGAAGGCGGCCCGCTGCCCGGCCGCGCTCGCCGGGTCGAGGTCGCGCCACTGTTCGCGCGGCGGCAGCGGGCTGCGGCCGACCAGGATCAGCCGGCGGGCCCCGCGCTTCACCAGGGTGCGGCAGAGCAGCCGCCCGAGCGCCCCGAACGCCCCGGTCACCAGGTAGGCCGCGTCCGCCCGCAGCCGCGGCGCGAGCGGCCGGCTCAGCCCCTCGGCCGTCCGCAGCCGGCTGGTCAGCCGCCGCCCGTCGCGCAGCGCGATCTCGTCCTCGTCGGCGAGCGCGAACTCCCGCAGCAGGGCCTCGGCCTCGGCCTCGGTTCCGCCTCCGGCTCCGGCTCCGGCTCCGGCCTCGGCGGACGGGCCGAGGTCGATCAGCTTCCCCTGGTGGGAGGGGAGCTCCTGGTGGCGCAGCACCCGGGTGATGCCCCAGGCGGGGGCGGCCAGGGGTTCGACGAGCTCGCCGGGGGCGACGGACTGGGCGGAGCGGGTCACCACATGGAGGCGGCAGTCGGGGAGTTCGGCGGCCAGCAGGGCGGCGAGGGCGACCAGGCTGTAGGCGCCCGCGGCCGTGTGGCCGGCGACGGAGGCGTGGTCGGCCCCGGCCAGCCCGGGCCGGTCGAGGTTCCACAGGTGGACCACCGCGGCCGGGTCGGGGGAGCCGGCCGCCCGGCGGTCGGCGAGCAGCCGGGCGAGGTCCTCGGCCGAACCCGGGTCGACGGTGGCCGGGCGGTCGCCGTCGGCGGGCCGGTAGCCGGGGCCGGGACGGACCAGCAGGCAGCTGCCGCCGCGTGCGGTGATCCGCGCGGCCAGGGCGTCGGCGACACCGTCCCGGTCGGCGAACAGCAGCCAGTGGTCGGGGTGTTCGGCCAGCAGGTCGGGGGCATCGGCGGCGGCGGGCAGCTCCGCCCAGGCGGGCTCGGCGAGCCAGCCGTCGATGGTGCCGAGGCCGACGGCGGTGGCGGCCTGCTCGACGTCGGCGGCCCGGAAGCCGGTGATCCCGCCGAGCGGCGCACCGGACTCGTCGTACACCGCGAGGTCGCCGACGAGTTCGCTGCCGGCGTCCCGGGTGACGGTGGCGTGCACCCACAGCGGGCGCTCGCCGACCGCGTCCAGCCGGACCTCCGCGATCGCCACCGGCAGCCGGATGCCCCCGGATACGGGGCGGCCGTCCAGCAGCTGGGGCGTCAGCAGGGTCTGGAAGAACGCGTCCATCACCACCGGGTGCACCTGGTGGTGCTCCCCCTGCCCGGCGACCGGCGCCGTCGGGCGGATCCGGGCCAGCGCCTCGCCGGGCCCGATCCAGACCTCCTCGATGCCCTGGAAGGCGGGTCCGTAGTGGTAGCCCAGCGCCGCGAGTCCGGCGTAGCAGTCCGGCCCGTCGAGCCGGCGCAGGGCCCGTCCGCGCACCGCCTCGACGTCCAGCGGCCGGCCGGGCCGGCGGCGCTGGGCGGGGCGGACGGTGCCGACCGTGTGCACGGTGCGCTCGGCGCCCTCGCCGGTGGCGACGGTGAACGAGCCGTGCTCGGCGCAGAGGGTGAGCCGCACGGCGCGGCTCTCCTCGTCCGGCAGGAACAGCGCCTTGCGCAGCTCGATGTCGGCCAGCGCGGCGTCCGTGCCGCCGGTGAGCGCGCGGACCGCCTGGACGGCCATCTCCAGGTACCCGGCGGCCGGGAAGAGCACGTCGCCCTGGATCCGGTGGTCCTCCAGGTAGGGCAGGGCCTCGGCGTCCAGCCGGGCCTCCCAGGCCGGTTCGGCCCCGGGCAGCCGGCGGCCGAGCAGCGGGTGGTCGAGCCGCCCGCGGCGGACCTGCTCGACCGGGCGCGGCTCCACCCAGTGCCGGTCGCGCCGGAACGGGTAGCGCGGCAGCGGGACGATCCGCCCAGTGGGCTGGAGCGCCGACCAGTCGACCGCGACACCGAGGTTGTGCAGGGCGGCCAGCGAGGCGGTGAGGACGGCCCGTTCGTCCTCCTGGCGGCGGATCGAGGGCAGGGTCCGCACCTCGGGCCGGTCCGCCGTGCCCGGGTGGGCCTCGACGGTCTCCTGGATCGAGCGGCCGAGCACCGGGTGCGGGCCGATCTCCAGGAACAGCCCGTAGCCGTCGTCGGCCAGCCGCTCCACGGCCTGCCGGAAGCGCACGCTGTCCCGCACGTTGTGCCACCAGTACCCGGCGTCGAGCTCGGTGCCGTGCGCGGTGCCCTCGCGGCCGGTGAGGTAGAGCGGGACCTGCGCCGGGCGGGCCTTGAGGTCGGCCAGGGACTCCAGCAGCTCGTCCTTGATCAGCTCCATCCGGGCGCTGTGGTACGGGACTTCGACGGTCAGCGGCCGGGCGAAGACCTGCTCGGCGGTGAGCGCGGCGGCGAGCTCGGCCAGCACCTTCTCGTCCCCCGCGAGGGTGAGCGAGCCGGGGCTGTTGACGGCGGCGACCGAGACGGCGTCCCCGTAGGGGCGGATCCTGCGCAGCGCCTCGGCCTCGGTGAGCGCGACGGCGAGCATGCCGCCGGTTCCGGCGAGCCTCTGCTGGAGGCGGCTGCGGTGGACCACCACCTTGACCGCGTCGGCCAGGTCGTAGACGCCGGCCTCGTGGAAGGCGGCGACCTCGCCGGTGGAGTGCCCGACGATCGCGTCCGGCCGCACGCCCCGGCTGCGCCAGAGCGCGGCCAGGCCGATCTGGACGGCGAAGTTGGCCGGCTGGGCGAGCCAGGTCTCGGCCATCCGGGACGCCGCCTCCTCGGCGGCGAGTTCGTCGATCAGCGACCAGCCGGTGAGTTCGGCGAGGTGCTCGGCGCACTGCTCGACGGCCTCCCGGTAGACGGGCTCGGTGGCGAACAGCTGACGGCCCATCGCCCACCACTGCGGGCCCATCCCGGTGAAGACCCAGGCCAGCCGGCGGTGCCGGGCCTCCCGACGCTGGTCGGCCAGGACCCGGGGGTGCGGCTCGCCGCGCAGGTGGGCGGTGAGCGCCTCGTCGAGGGAGCCGCGGGCGGCGTGTTCACGGGCGTCGTAGACGACCGAGAGCCGGGCGTCGTGGTGCTGGCGGCGGTGGGCGAGGGTGTGGCCGAGGTCGGCCGGACGGGCCGGGCTGCCGCCGCGGACGCCGGCCAGTTCGGCCCGGACGCCGGCGGCCAGTTCGGGCAGCGCGGCGGCGTCCCGGGCGGTGAGCGGCAGCACCGTCCAGGCGGGCAGGTCGGCGGCGGGAGCGGCATCGGGAGCGGCGTCAGGGTCGGGGTCGGGGTCGGCAGGGGCCTCGGGCTCCGGCGCGGCCTCCAGCAGGACGTGCGCGTTGGTGCCGCCGAAGCCGAAGGAGTTGACCCCGGCGCGGGCCGGTCCCTCGTGGGCCGGCCAGGGGGTCGCCTCGGTGGGGATCTCGTACGGCAGGGCGGCCGCGTCGATCGCCGGGTTGAGCCGTTCCAGGTTGATGTGCGGCGGGATGGTCCGGTGCTTCAGGGCAAGTGCGGACTTGATCAGTCCGGCCAGGCCGGAGGCGGACTCGGTGTGCCCGATGTTGGTCTTGACCGAGCCGACGTAGCAGGTGTCGCCGGGGCGGCGGCCGACGGCGAGCGCCCGGGCCAGCGCGTTCGCCTCGATCGGGTCGCCGACCGGGGTGGAGGTGCCGTGCGCCTCGACGTACTGGAGGCTGCCGGGGGTGATCCCTGCCTCGGCGCAGACCCGCTGGATCAGCGCGACCTGGGCGTCCGGGTTGGGCACGGTGATGCCGTTGGTCCGGCCGTCCTGGTTGACGCCGCTGCCGATGACCACGGCGTGCACCGGGTCGCCGTCGCGCAGGGCGTCGGAGAGCCGCTTGAGCGCGACCACGGCGACGCCCTCGGCCCGGACGTAGCCGTCGGCGGCGGCGTCGAAGGTGCGCGAGCGGCCCTGCGGGGAGAGGAAGCCGCCCTTGGTCTCGGCGATGGTGTACTGCGGGGCGATGTGCAGCAGGGTTCCGCCGGCCAGTGCCAGGTCGGTCTCGCCGCGTTGCAGGCTCTGCGCGGCGAGGTGGACGGCGACCAGCGAGGAGGAGCAGGCGGTGTCGAGCGAGACGCTGGGGCCGCGGAAGTCGAAGCAGTGCGAGATGCGGTTCGACACCATCGTCATCATCGTGCCGGTGGCGGTGTGCGCGGCGATCGTCTCGAAGGAGAGGTCGGAGAACTGGACGATCTTGTAGTCCAGGGTGAACGCGCCGACGTAGACGCCGACCTCACGGCCGGCCAGCTCGGCCGGCTTCTGCCCGCCGTCCTCCAGCGCCTCCCAGGCCACCTCCAGCAGCTTCCGCTGCTGCGGGTCCATGTGGTCGGCCTCGCGACCGCTGATGCCGAAGAACGCCGGGTCGAACTCGTCGAAGCCGTCGATGTAGCCGCCGCGGCCGCCGACCAGCCGGCCGGGCTTGGCCTTGTCGCGGCTGCCGAGGGTGGCGACGTCGTAGCGGCTGCGCGGGGTGGCGGTGATGCAGTCCTTGCCGTCGAGCAGGTTCTGCCAGAACGACCGGTGGTCGCAGGCCCCGCCGGGCAGGCGGAGGCCGATCCCGATGATCGCGATCTTCTCCGGCCCGGCGGCGGACGGGCCGGCGGGTGCGGGGCGTTCGGAGAGTTCCGGTGGGGTGACGAAGCGGGAATCCGTCATGCGAGTCGAGTCCTTGAGTCGCTGCGATCGCGCGTGCGGACGGTGCGGGAGCGCCGCGCGCGCCGGGGGACGGCGGCCGTGCGCCGGTTCCGGGCAGGCCGGACGCCGGGTCGGCCGAAGGGACGAGCCGGTCGGGAGGGGGCGATCGGGAGGGGTCGGTCGGCGTGGGAGCGTCGGGCGTGGGAGCGTCGAGTGCGGGCGGGTCGGGTGCGGGCGGGTCAGGTCGAGCCGGTCGGCGAGCCGGCGGCCCGGGCGGGGCGGCGCCAGGCCTGGAGGTGGCTGGCGACCACCCGGTCGGTGGCGGGGAAGCCGCCCGGATCGGCCAGCCCCACCGCGACCGGGCGGCGTCCCGGCCGCCAGGTGAAGCTGCCGAAGGCGTGGTCCCACACCGAGAGGTCGGAGCCGTAGTGGCCGGCCTCCGCCAGGTCGGTGCTGTGGTGCAGCCGGTGCTGCTCGGGCCCGGCGAGCACGTGGTTGAGCGGGCCGAGCCGGACGTCGATGTTGGCGTGCACGAAGTAGCCCTGGGCGACGACGAACAGGCCCACCACGAACACCGCCGGTTCCGAGAACCCGGCCAGCGCCAGCGAGAACTGGACGCAGCCCTGGGTGAGCAGGACGTCCAGCAGGTGGTTGACCCCGTTGTTGCCGACGTTCACCTTGTCGGGCACGTGGTGCACCCCGTGCAGCCGCCAGAGTCTCGGATGGGTGTGGCACCAGCGGTGGACCAGGTAGTTGGCCAGCGAGCCGAGCAGCAGCGCGGCCGGGATCTCCGCCCAGAGCGGCAGCGCCCCGTGGGGCGGGGCCGCCCAGCCGACGAGTGCGGACACCGGCACCTGGGACAGGGCCCCGCCGATCATCGTCAGCATGAAGTAAACGCCGTACCAGCCCCACTCCCGCGCGTTCGGCACCCATTCCGGTTCGTACGGAATCAACCGTTCGAGCAGCGCCATGTATCCGATCGTCCCGAGCAGGAAGAGCTGGTTCGCCCGGCCGAGGTCCCAGCGCATCCGCAGGGTCGCGGCCGATATCACGACCAGGGCCACCAGCAGGGACGGGTAGGCGACATGGCGCAGTGCGGCGCGAAACTGCTCACCCATGACGACCCCCTTCACGGTCCACCGTCGAACGATCACCGAAAGTGTTCGTTCAGATACTAAGGGCGCCCGGAACGCATGGCGAGGCATTTTCGAGGGGAATCATGGAATTCTCGATTTGTCTGATGATCTACAGACCAGCAATTCACTAGAATACGTGAAAATTCAGCCATCGACGCACTTTCATGGCCGATTGAGCAAGGTAATTCGGCACATCATCATTCCGGTGCGTGCCACACTTTCGCGCGGGCCACGGCCACCGCACCACCCTGCGGGCGCCGCCTCCGGACTCCACGGTCCCCCGGCCTCTGATAGCACTGCCGCCCGACCCGTCGGCGCCGCCGACCCGGCGTCAGCCCAGGGTGTGCCGCAGGCGGTACGGGACCGTCGTCGACGCGCCCGGGAGGGCCACGGCGGCGGCGTGCCGGTGACCGGCCGGGAGGTCGGCGACGGCCCAGCCGGGCGGCCGGCGGCCGGGCTCGGCGGTGCCCAGGTAGTCGGCGGCGGGCGGACGGCCGAGACCGATGCCGAGGCCCTTGAGGTAGGCCTCCTTGCGGGTCCACAGCCGGGCGAACGCCCGGGGCCGGTCCGCCGGGCCGACGTCCGCCAGCTCGGCCCGCTCGGCGGGGTGGAGCGCCGGGGACAGCACCTCGACGCTCTCCGCCCCCGGCAGCGGCTCGACGTCGACGCCCACCGGAACCGCGGCGACGCCGATGAGCACCCGGCCGCCGCCGTGCGAGAGCGAGAAGTGCGGGGCACCGGGGCCCCCGTCGGCCAGCCGGGGCCGGCCGTGCGGCCCGGAGCAGTCGGGGCACGGCTCCCGGACGAAGACCAGCGACTCCGGCGCGGCCCCCAGGCGCCGGCCGAGGACGCCGCGCAGGGCCACGTGCGCGGCCAGGTAGGTGGTCCGGTCCGCCTCCCGGACGAACCGGGCGGCCCGCCGGTGCTCCTCCTCGTCGAGCCGGCCCAGCGCGGCCCGGTCCACCGGCACGGCGGCGGCGTCGAGCAGCCACAGCTCGACCGTCGGGTCCATCGCGCCCTCCCGCCCGCCGCCCGGAAGTCCGTGCGGGCGGTCCGGGGCGCCGCCGGACCGCCCGCCTTCGCGCACCCGAGCGCCCGTCACCTGCCGACGCGGGCCTCGCGGAACGGGCCGGGGTCGCCCACCGGCTCGGCGACGGCCTCGCCGACGCCCTGCCCGCCGAGCTTCTCCAGGACCGACTCCAGCAGCTCGGTGTCGCAGTAGATGTGCAGCTCGGTGATCTTTCCCCACGCGATCCGGACCACGTGCACGCCCTGGTTGGAGTAGTGGTTGCCCTCGCGGTCGGTGAGGTGGTCGACCCATTCGACGAAGGCCACGGTGTCCCAGGGCCAGCCCTTGGCGACGACCTTCTTCAGCTCGAAGCGCAGGTCGGGCATGACCTCCGCCAGCCGGTCGTACCACCGTTGGATCTGCTCGGGGCTGTGGCGCCCGCCGGACAGCGCGTGCCCGCCGGAGAACCAGTGCTCCGCTTCGGGGGTGAACTGCCGCACGATGGCGGCGTAGTTGCCGCGGTTGACCTCGGCGAAGGAGGCGCGGAGGTTGCGCCGGACGATGGCGTGGTACACGTTTCCACCTCTGGTCGTGGTGATGACGGTCGTGAGTGGTGACGGTGCGTCAGAACCTTACGACGACTTCTCGACGGCCAGCGGCGGCGCCCCGCCCTCGCGCAGTCCGAAGCGCGCGTACAGCCACCGCAGCGGGGACGGCGCCCACCAGTTCCAGCGGCCGAGCAGACGCATCAGCGAAGGCACCAGCAGCGCCCGCACGATGGTGGCGTCCAGCAGCACGCCCAGCGCGGTGCCGAGGCCCAGCTCCTTGATGAACACGATCTCGGAGGTGGCCAGCGCGCCGAGCGCCACGCAGAACAGCACCGCGGCGGCCGTGACCACCCGCCCGGTGCGGCCGAGTCCCTGGGCGACCGACTCGACCTCGCCGGCCCCGGCGTCGCGCGCCTCCTTGATCCGGGCCAGCAGGAAGACGCCGTAGTCGGTGGAGAGCCCGAAGACCATCGCGAACAGCAGCACCGGCTGGGTGGCGTCCAGCGCGCCCTGCGCGTCGGCGCCGAACAGCCCGGCGCCGTGGCCCCATTGGAAGACGAAGACCAGGATGCCGAAGGTCGCGGCGAGGGTGAGCAGGTTCATCAGCACGGCCTTGAGCGGCAGCACCAGCGAGCCGGTCATCAGCAGCAGCACCAGCATGCTGGTGAGGAAGACGATCAGCGCGGCGGCCGGGAGCCGCCCGGCGAGGCTGTCCTCGAGGTCGACGAAGGTGGCGCTCTGCCCGCCGACCAGCACCTCGTCCGGCCCGGAGAGCGCCCGCACGTCCCTGACCAGGCGCCGGCTCGCCTCGCTGAGGCCGGGCTCCTTCGGGGTGACCCGGACCAGCCAGGTGTCGCCGTCCAGTTGCGCCTCCGGGCCGACCGAGGCGGCGCCCGGCAGGGCGGCGATGTCGGCGCGCAGCCCGTCCACCCGCTCCCGGGCACCGGCCCGGACCCCGTCGCCGGAGGTGACCACCACGACCTGCAACGACTCCAGCGGGTCGGCGGGGAAGTCGGCGCGCAGGGTGTCGTCCACCGCCCGGCTGCCGGCGCCGGTGGGCAGCGAGGCGGGGCCGACGGTGGTGAAGGCGACCTTCAGGAACGGCAGGCCGAGCACCACCAGCAGCGCGCTCGCGCCGATCGCGACCAGCGGGGCGCGCCGCATCACCCCGCGGGCCAGCGCGAACCAGCCGCCGTCGGTGCTCTCCGGCGCCTCCAGCGAGCGGCGCCGGCGGGCCGGGGCGAGGAAGTCGATGTGCCGGCCGAGCAGCCGCAGCACCGCGGGCAGCACCAGCAGCGCGACCAGCAGCGCCGACGCGGACACCAGCAGGCCGCCGACCGCCATCGAGTAGAGGAAGCGCTGGCGGAAGACGAACAGCGAGGCCATCGCGGCGCTCACGGTCAGCGAGCTGAACAGGATGGTGCGGCCCGCGGTGTGCAGGGTGGCGCCGATCGCCCGGCCGACGTCCGGGTCGACCGCCAGCTCGTCGCGGAACCGGGAGACGATCAGCAGGCTGTAGTCGATGGCGAGGCCGAGGCCGAGCGCGGTGACCAGGTTGAGCGAGAAGATCGACATCGGGGTGATCAGCCGGTCGACCAGCCGCAGGCCCAGCAGCGTGAGGACGACGTTCAGCCCGCCGATGACCAGCGGCAGCGCGGAGGCCACCAAGCTGCGGAAGATCCACAGCGAGAGCACGAACAGCACCGGGAAGGCGAGGAGTTCGGCCCGCTCCAGGTCGTGCTGGACGGTGCTGACGACCTGGTTGCCGACCACCTCGCTGCCGCCGAGCCGCACGCTCCGGTCGCCGTCGAGGGCTTCGGACAGCCGGTCGACGGCGTCCTGGTAGTGGTCCCCGGCACCGTCCTTGAGCCGGCCGACCACGATCGTCCGGGTGCCGTCACGGGAGACCAGGCCCGGGTCCTGGGCCTGGTAGTACGTCAGGACGTCCGCGAAGACGGGGTCGCCGGACATCAGCCCGGCGACCTTGCCGACCTCGTCGCGGGTGCGCCGGTCGTCCACCGGGGCGCCGGTGTCGACGAGGGCGATGATGCCGCCGTCGCTCTGGATGCCGGTGGCCGCGCCGATCCGGTCGTCGGCCCGTACGCTGCCCGATCCCGGGGTGACGAAGTCCGGGTTGCCGCCGGTCAGCGAGGTGATGACGGGGGCGCCGAGAAAGGCCGCCACCGCGGCCACCGCGACGGCGCACAGCACCATCACCCGGGCGTGCCGGTCCGCCGACCGTGCGATCAGGTCCATCATGCGTGGCTCCTCGGCCGGGTCGCCGCCGTTGCGTCGGCCTCCTCCGCAAGAACCCCGCCGCGCGCGGCGGCCGGCGGTTCGACGTTCATCCGGCGGACGAGCTTGCGCAGCAGCGCCCGGTAGGAGAAGTGCTCAACCTGGAGCCAGTGCCGCTCGGAGTCGTAGTACCGGATGCCGCCGTTCAGTTGGGCCGCCGCCATCGGCGTGGCCTTGGCCCGCTTGAACCAGACGGCGCGCTGCGGGTCGGTCCGCAGCAGGTGCAGATAGCGGGCCATGAGCTGCGACTGGTAGTCCATGATCGGCCAATTGCCGGTGGAAGTCTGGAAATATCCGATGACGAAAAGATTGTCGTATTCCGGGTGAAAGGCATTGAGGTGCAACTGCGGAGTGCGCCCGCCCCAGTTCAGGTACGTGCGGTCGATGAAGGGGAATTCGGTCATCCGGTATCCGGTGGCGTAGACGATGACGTCGTACGCCTCCTCGCTGCCGTCGGTGAACTTCACCCGGTCGCCGCAGAGTTCGGCGATGTCGGGCTTGGCGCCGATGTCACCGTGGCCCAGGTGGTAGAGCAGCGTCGAGTTGATGACGAAATGCTCCTCGAGCAATTTGTGTGACGGCTTGGGCAGCCCGTACTGCTCCGGCCGTCCGGCACTGTTGAGCCGCAGGAAGAGACTACCGAAGAAGCGCACCACGGGCCGCGGCATACGCCACTTCAGGACGGTCTCGTACAGCACGTCCGTCGGCATACCGAACAGGTATTTCGGCCAGTAGTAGCAGCCGCGGCGGATGCTCAGCGAGGTCGACGCGGCGTTCTGCGAGGACTCCACGGCGATGTCGCAGCCCGACGTCCCGCCGCCGACCACCAGCACCCGCTTGCCGCGCAACGGCTCCGGGTCGCGGTACTCGCAGGAGTGCAGGGTCTCGCCGTCGAACTTCCCCGGGTACTCCGGGTACCGGGGGCTCCAGTTGTGGCCGTTGGCGATCACCACCCCGGCGTACCGGCGCAGTTCACCGCCGTCGAGGGTGACGAACCAGTCGGGCGAGCCGTCCCGGCGCTCGATCCGCTCCACCGTCCGGCCGAACTGGACGTGCTCGTGGACGCCGAAGTGCTCGGCGTAGGACCGCAGATAGGCGTGCGCGTGCTCGCGGCCGAGGTAGGTCGGGTAGTGCGCCGGGATCGGGAAGTCGTCGTACTGGATGTAGGGCTTGGACGTGATGAGGTGGACCGAGTCGTAGGCGGCGCTGTGGGTGTTGCCGCCGTACCAGTTTCCGCCGACGTCGTCCGCGCGCTCGATCACGTCGCACTCGAACCCGAACTCCCGCAGGTTCTTGCCGGCGGCCAGTCCGCCCGCCCCGGCGCCCACGACGCAGTAGGCGCTCGACCGGTCGACGATCGTGGTCAACGGTTCCCCCTGGTGATGTCTGCCGTGCCCCGGGGCACGGTGGATGGTCGGCAGCGTGCGGGCGTACGGGCGTACGGGCGTACGGACGGGCGGCGTCAGCGGTAGCGCAGGCCCCTCACCCGGAGCACGGGCGGGCGGGCCCCGAGGCCCTCGGCAAGGGCCCGTCCGGTCCAGTCGCGGCCGTCCGGGCTGCCGACCAGCAGCGCGGCGCCGCCCGCCGCCGGCGGCTCGGCGCACAGCCGCTCCACCGTGAGCCGCCGCGCGTCCGCGGCGCCCGCAGCGGTCCCGCCCTGCACGAGCCAGCCGGCCCGCAGCAGGTTCTCCAGCTGGTTGAGCGGGAGCGCCGGCCGCGGGACCGGCGAGGCGAGCAGCAGGTCGGCCGTCCGGCCCGGGTCCGCCCGGCCGTACAGCCGGCCGGTGGCGCCGTCCCGCCGCCAGGCGGCCAGCCGGAAGGCGTGCCCGGTCCAGCCGAGCGCACCGCCGGGCGGAAACGGGAGCACCTCGTCGGCGCCCGTCGCGGCGGGCGCCGACGGCACCTGCGGGTCGGCCGCCGGCCCGCCGGCCCGGTAGACGAGTTCGGCGGACGCGAGCCGCCGCCCGTCCCGCTCCAGCGTCACCGCGACCCGCCAACCGCCGTCCTCGGCCCGGCGGCCCTCGGCGTGCCGGACCAGCTCGGCCGTCCGCCGGCCCGGGCCGACCCGGAGCAGCGGCAACTCCACGTCGAGGTCGCGCAGTTCGGCGAAGCGCAGCCGCTCGCCGTGCTCCGGCGGCACCCAGTCGCCGGCCGCCCGCAGGTACTCCAGGCAGAGCGAGACCGGCAGTGCGGGCTCACCGGCCACCCGGAAGTCGTCGCAGCAGGGCAGCTCCCCGGCCCGCAGCACGTGCGCCGTGGTGATCGCCCCGTACGGCCGGAAGCGCAGCGGCTCGCCCAGGAAGTGGCGGGCGGAGGCGAGCCGTTCGATGCCCGGCAGCCCGGTGTCCTGCTGATAGCCGCGCAGCACCGACGGCAGCATCGCCGGGCCGACGTCGCCGATGAACGTCGACTCGCCGCTGCCGCCGGAGAACAGCTCGCGCTTCCAGTGGTACAGGCCCTCGCGCACGTCCACCGCCGACATGTAGCGCAGCGTGGCCTCGTAGTTGGTGATCATGCCGAGGCGTTCCCAGGTCGGCCAGCAGACCGTGGACACCGGTGTGCGGCGCGACCGGCCGGGCTGTTCGCCGGGCTGCGAGGCCCACAGCCCGAGCCGGCTGAGCGCCTCGTTGGCGGCGCCGTAGTCGAGCTGGCCGACCATGCCGCCCCAGCGGCCGGTCAGCGAGCCGACGCTGCAGAAGAACACCGGCCGCGGCCGGTCGGCGACCGCCCGCAGCAGGTTGAGGAAGCCCCCGACCTTGACCCGGACGACCAGCGAGACGATCTGCTCGGTCTTGCCCGGCAGCCGCACCGGGACGTCCACGCCCGCGTTGTGCACGACCCCCGCCAGCCGGTCGCCGGCCTCGTCGACCAGCCGGGCGACCTGCTCCGGGTCGGTGATGTCGCACTGCACGTAGTCGATCCGCAGGCCGTCCGCACGGGCCGAGGCGAGGTTCGCCCACAGCTCGCGCTCCTGGGCCAGCTTCTCCAGCCCGGCGCGGACCTGCGGCACCCGCCGCCCGGCCACCGCCTCGCGCAGCCGCTCGTCCCGGTACCGCCGGAACTCCCGCTCGTCCAGCGCCAGCGCCGGGACGGCCCCGGCGTCGGGCGCCGCCCCGCGGCCGCTCACCACGACCCGGGCGCCGAAGTCCTCGGCGAGCGAGCGGGCCAGGGCGTAGCCGATGCCGCGCCCGCCGCCGGACATCACCACGGTGTCGCCGGGGCGCAGCGTGCGGACCGGCGGGCCGGGCTGCGCGTGGCGGGCCCGCAGGCTGTAGCGGCGCCCGGCCCGGTGGCCGATCTCGAAGGCGCCCCAGCGGTAGAGCTCCCGGCTCACCAGGTCGGCGGTCTGCTCCGCCGTGTGCTCGGCGGTGAGGTCGAGGATCCGGATGTTGCAGTTGGGCACCTCCCGGGGCAGGCCCTTGGCCAGCCCCGCCCACAGCCCGCCGAGCGGCTGCTCGACCCGGTCCGGGCCGAAACCCATCCGGCCGCCCAGCCGGGTGACCGGCAGGTAGAACAGCCGCCCCGCGTCGGTCTCGGCCGCCCAGTGGGCGAAGCAGGCCCGGAGCATCGCGACGGTCTGCCGCAACGGGCCCTCCCAGGCGTCCGGCGCGCCGTGGTCGAAGGGCTCCTCCAGGGCCAGGTCGACGATGCCGTCGATCCGCCCGGCCGCGGCGTGCAGGGCCGCGGCGGCCTCGGCGAAGCCGCCGCGCTGCCCCGCGGCGGGCGGGGCGAGCCGGTGTGCGCCCGCCCCGGCGGCGGTCAGCGCCGCGCCGACCGCGGCGGCGGTGGCCTCCCGGCCGCCGACCACCGCGATCGAGCGTCCGCGCAGCCCGGGGGCGGCGCCCGGCGGGAGCGCGGCGGTCTCCACCGGCTCCCACACGTGGCGCCGCACGGGGCGCACCGATCCGTCCTGCGGGTACGCCACCACCGGCGGGGCCAGGGCCCGCGCGGGGGTGGCCGGTTCCATGAGTGTCATCAGCGTGTCATCGCTTCCTGGGCTCCACGACGAGGCGGATGCCGTCGACCGGGCGGAAGGAGACCAGCGTGCCCAGCGTGAGCGGGTGGTCGGGGACCAGCCGCAGCCGGAAGCGCTGGGCCACCATCGCGAGCGTCAGGTGCGTCTGCACCAGCGCCATCTGGTTGCCGACGCACTTGCGCCGCCCGCCGCCGAACGGGAAGTAGGCGTACCGCGGCTGCTGGGCGCGGTTCCTCTCGGTGAAGCGCTCCGGGTCGAAGCGCTCCGGGTCGACCCAGTAGTCCGGGTGCCGGTGGGTGACGTACGGGACCATGAAGACGCTGCCGCCGGCCGGGACGTGCCAGCCGTTGACGTCGTCCTCCCCGACGGCGTCGCGCGGGTACACCCAGATCGGCGGGTGCAGCCGCAGCGTCTCGTCGGCGACCATCCGGGTGTACGGGAGCCTCGCGAGGTCCTCGATGCCGGGCGTGCGCCCGCCGAGCACCCGCTCGACCTCCTCGTGCAGCCCCTCCTGCACCTGCGGGTCCTTGGCCAGCTCGTACAGCGCCCAGGCCAGGCCGGTGCCGGTGGTCTCGTGGCCCGCCATGAAGACGGTCATGATCTCGTCCCGGACCTGCTGCCCGGTCCACTCGCCGCCGCTCTCGTCACGCGCCTGCAGGAGCAGGCTGACCAGGTCGGTCAGCCCCTCGTGCCGTCCCGCCCGGTGGGCCTCGACGATGCCGTCCACGACCTCGTACATCACCCGGCGGGCCCGGCGGATCCGCCGGTTGTACGGGATCGGCACGAACTCCGGGGTCAGCTGGTTGAGGGTGCCGCGGAAGACCATGGCCTCGATGGAGGTGACCATCGCCGGCCCCACCCGGTCGCTGAGCGGGTGGAGGTCGGTGTCGAACATGACCTTGCCGAGCGCGCCGAGGGTGAGGTCCATCATCTCGGGCACCACGTCGATGCCGGCGGCGTCCGGCGCCTCCTTCTCCCACCGGTCGAGGACCAGGGCGGTGGAGTCGGTCATGGTGGTCGCCATGGCGTCGATGGCGGTCCGGTGGAACAGCGGGTTCACCACACGGCGGTGCTGCTTCCACTCCTCGCCGTCGAGGGTGAGCAGGCCCATGCCCATGAAGATCTTGAAGGCGTCGTAGCCCTTGCCGCGGACGTAGTTCTGGTTGTTGTCCTGGAGGACGTACCGGATGTTGTCCGGGTGGTAGTTGAGATGGACGGTGAAGTAGCCCAGCGGCAGCTTGACCATGTCGCCGTAGGCCCGGTTCAGCTCGGTGAACAGGGCGGGCGCGTTGCGCTGGAACTTCCGCAGGTTGCCCGGGACGGTCCGCAGGCCGCGCGGGCCCGGGGCGGGGCGGGCGAGCCGCGGCGCGGCGGGCGCGGGGCCCGCCGGGTGCCGGGGGCCCGTGGTCACCGGCGTCGGCCCACCAGCCGCGCCGGTCTCAGCTTTTCCCATCGAAGCCACCACCTCACTGCGCTCGGTCGCGGAGGTCACCGGGTCCGTCGGGGCCGCGGAGGCCGCCCCGGCCCGCTCGGCCGCCTCCGCCGGGGTCAGGAACGTCCCGCTCCCCCGGTCCAGATAGCCCATCAACGTCCAGTCCAGGTCCTTCATCTGGAGCAGGATCCGCCCGTCCGGCCGGACCGCGACGAAGCGGTTGCCGCTCCCCGCGTCCCGTCCGTCGGCCCGCGCGTCGGGCAGCACCGCGTACAGGTCGAGCCGCCCGTAGCGCTGCGCGACCCGGCCGTCGCCGCCGTGCTCGTAGACGTCGATCCGGCCGATGCCCAGCGGGGCGGCCAGCGGGATCAGGTCGCCGTCGACCAGGGCGAGCACCCCGGTGCGGGCGAGCCCGTCGAGGAGCACGACCGGGATCCCGAAGCTCCCGAACACCCGGTGGTCGGCGGGCAGTTCGAGGTTGTACGTGGCCCGCTTGCCGGAAGGGTGCAGCCGGGTGTCGGTGGTCGACACGAACAGGTCGGTCAGCAGCACCGGCGAGCCCGGGAGGTGGTACGGATCGGGGACCGGCGTCTCCGCGGCCGGGTGCCACGCCTGCCAGTGCGGCGCGTCCGGCAGGTCTCCGGCCAGCAGCACCCGCACCTCGAAGTGCAGCCGGTCCTTCACCAGCACGGTGCCGTTGGGCGCCACCACGTCGTGGGTGATCCGCACCGCCACCACGGCCTGGCCGAGGTCGGCCCGGCGCTCCACGACCTCGGCGCGGATCTTCTTGCGCAGCCCGGCCCGGTCCGTCTCGCGGACCTTGAGGAAGTGGTGGAAGCGCAGGTCCTCGAAGGCGTACACCTTGAGGTCCGGCACCAGCCAGGAGGCCGCCTCGAAGGCGATCTCGGTGACGAACGTGCCCGGCAGGGTGGGCGTGTCGCCGACCCGGTGATGGCGCAGGTAGTCGTCCTGCTCCAGGTCGAAGACCCGCTCGAAGAGGACCGAGTCCGCCGTCCGCTCCACGACCTCGCCGAGGTAGAACGGCGGCGCCGGCGCCCCCACGGGCGCCGGTTCCGGCGCGACCGCCAGCGAACCACCACGCGGCGCCCCCGGGTCGAGGAAGCCCGGCAGCAGCCGCTCGACCGCCCCGCGCTCCGCGTCGCCGAGGTGCACGGTGTACGGCGAGGGCTTGACCAGGTTCAGCTCGCGGATGAAGTGGTGCACGCCCTCCGCGGTGCTCATCGCGGAGTACAGCCCGCTCTTCTCGAAGTAGGCCTTGGTCAACGCGTCGGCACCGAGCCCGACTTCGCCCCAGAGCGTCCAGCCGACGGTGAACTCGTGGGCGCCCAGCACCTGGTGGTGGTAGGTCGCCGCGGCGCCGAGGAAGTCGTTGCCCGAGGCGTAGTCGGCCTCGCCCACCTGGCCGGTCATGCCCAGCAGCGAGCCGAAGTTGCACCAGGCGCGCGGCGGCCGGCCGCGCAGGGCGTGCTTCAGGTTGACGTAGCCCCGCACCTTCAGGTCGCGCACCTGCCGGAACTCCGCCGGGCTCTTGGTCGCGATCGGCGCCGAACGGTTCAGCCCCGCCGCGTTGACGAGCAGGTCGATCCGCCCGGACTCGGCGTGGATCCGGTCCATCGCGGCCGTCACCTGGGCGCTGTCGGTCACGTCGCAGGGCACGTAGTGCACCGCGTCCGCGCCGCTGTGCTCGGCGATCCGGCGCAGGTTGGCCCGGATCACCCGCGCCTGGCCGATCCGCTCGTACGCGCGGCTGAGCTGCGCGGGGTTGCGGCCGGTCCCCAGCGCGAGCTGCCGCCGGATGTAGTCGGCGCGGCCCTTGGCGAAGGCCTCGTCGTCGAGCTCCAGGTACTCGGCCGGGTGGGAGTCCACCGGGTTGCTGCCGAGCACGTACACCGTGGGGCGGAAGTGCCGGGCGACCTCGGCCAGCAGCTCGGCGGTGATGCCGCGCCCGCCGCCCACCGCGACCACGACGCTCTCCGGCCCGAGCACCGCCTCCCCCGGCGGCACCAGCTCGCCGGGCTCCTCGGCGAGGGTGACGGTCAGCCTCCGCCCGCCGTCGTAGAAGGCCGAGGGCGCGCCGCGCCGGAACGCGGACTCCCGGCCCGCCTCCGCGACCCCGACGGCCGCCTCCCGCGCGCCGGTGACCAGCGCGAACGTCAGGCAGCGCGGCGCGTACTCCAGGTGGATCACCTTGAACAGACCCGTGAACATGCCCGTGAACGGGTGCGGGGTCCGGTCGGTCATCGCCCCGAGGAACAGCCCGACGCAGCTCGCGCCGCCGGCCTCGGCGGCCAGCGCCTCGTGCCGCTGCCGCACCGTCAGGAACACCAGCTCGTGCAGGGCGCCGAGCGCCTGCGCCTCCGCCGGGCCGGCCGCCTGCGCGCCGGACAGCTCGGTGATCACCCGGATGTGCCGGATCCGCCGCTGCGGGTCCGCCTCGTCCAGCAGCCCCGGGAGGGCCTCGGCGTCCGACACGTATCGGACCCCGGGACCGCCGGGCACCGTGGACAGCACCAGGGTGCCGGCCGGAGCCCCGGCCGCCGTCACGGCCCGCGGCCGGTCGGTCAGCACCACGGTCGGCTCGGCGGGCCAGAACGGCAGCTCGGCGCGGACCGGCTCGCCCGGCGTCCCGGTCAGCTCGGGCACGTGCCGGGTGACCAGCAGCGGGTGCCGGTCGTCGTAGTGCCGCTCGTCGTAGCAGGCGGACGGCACCTGGGTGCCCGCCTCGGCCGGCCGGGCGCCGGCCGCCACGGGGGCGGAGACCCGGACGGTGAGGTCGGGCGCGCCGTCCTCGCCCCGGCAGACCACCAGCGCGTCCCGCTCGGCCGGTTCCTTCGCCAGCGCCTGCAGGATGCCGATGGCCCCCTCGGCGCCCAGGTAGCAGGCTGCGCGCTCGCTTCGCACCGCACCGCACTCGATGGTCGGCACGGACGGCGCCGCGGGCTCCTGCGCCACCGGGGTGTCCAGGTAGCCGAGCACCTCCAGCCCGGCCGCCGCGGCGGTCTCCTCGGTCACCAGGGCGAACAGGAAGGCGCCCTCGGCCAGCACGCTGCGCCCGTCGAGGGCCTCGTCCAGCAGCCGGCGCACCTCGTCGGTGCTGTTGCCGTTGATGCCGCCGACCAGCGCCATCGTCAGCTCGCCCTGCCGCAGGTAGCGGATGGCCACGTCGATCGCGCTCAGGGTCGAGGTGAACCCCGTGTCGACCGTCATGTTGAGGCCCTTGAGGTCGAAGTAGTTGGCGACCCGGGCCGGGATCACGTTCGGCATCATGCCGGGGAACGAGTCCTCGTTGGACGGCGGGACCAGCCGCCGCACCTCGGACCTGAGCTCCTCCAGCGCCTGCGGCAGCCACGGCGCCGGGGCCAGCGAGGGATCGGCCTTCAGCGCGAGGGTGAGGTCGTCCAGGTAGCAGCGCATCGCGTAGAGCGTCGCGTTGCGGGTCGCCCCGAGGTGGCCGAGCACCACGCCCGTGGTCTCGCTGTTGTCCTCCCAGAACGCGCCCAGGCTGTCGCGCAGCCGGTGGGCGCACTTGAGGATCATCAGCTGGCAGCGGTCGATGCCCCGCATCATGCCGGGGGGCATCCGGACCTGCTGGAAGGACGGCAGCGGGTAGGTGTCGCCGAAGGAGACGTCCTGCGGCCCCGCCTTGCCCAGCCAGCCGGCCGGCTCGTCGGCGGTCCCGGTGCCCGGCACGTGCGCCGTCCGCGCCACGATCGCGATCCGCTGCGGCGGCTGCTGCGGCTCCGGTCGCCGGGCCCGCGCCGCCGCTCCCGCGGCCGGCGGCTCCTGCACCACCAGGTGCGCGTTGGTGCCGCCGAAGCCGAAGCCGGAGACGGCGGCGGTCCGGCGCCGCCCGCCGCGCGGCCACGGCACCGGCTCGGTCGGCACCACCAGGTTGGAGCCGCCGATCGCGAAGTCCGCCGGGGTCTCGGTGAACCGGTGCTGCGGCGGGATCACGTCGTGCCGGAAGCCCAGCACGACCTCGATCAGCGACGCCACGCCGGCGGCCCAACCGGTGTGCCCGATCACCGACTTGTTCGAGGTGACGACCACCGGCGCGCGCCCCGGCCGGTGACCGCCCAGCGCCTCGCGCAGCGTGGTGAACTCCGCCAGGTCCCCGGCCGGGGTGCCGGTGGCGTGCGCGACGATCCAGTCCGGCCGCACGTCGTCCATGCCCGGCCGGTCCAGCGCGCGCCGGATCGCCAGCTTCTGGCCGGCCGCGCTCGGGGCGTAGACGGCCTTGCCCTTGCCGTCCGAGGACGAGCCGAAGCTGCGCAGGGTGGCCAGCACCCGGTCGCCGTCCCGGCGTGCCCGGCTCAGCCGCTTGAGCACGACGGTCGCGGCGCCGTCGGAGAACAGCACGCCGTCGCTGTCCCGGTCGAGCGAGCGGACCTCGCCGCTCACCGACAGGCCGTTGAGCTTGGCGAACAGGATCGAGCCGCGCGGTCCCACGGCGAACGAGCCGCTGCAGACCGCGATGTCGTGCCGGCCCTCCAGCAGGCCCTTGAGGCCGAGGTCCACCGCGTAGAGCGAGGACGAGCAGGCGGTGTCCACGAGCAGCAGCTCGGCGGACGGCGGCAGCACGTCCCGCATCGCGTTGAGCCCGACCCGGTGCGGGAAGAACTGCAGCGGCTCGGGGCCGCTGCGCGGGTAGTGCCCGGCCAGCCGGCGCTCGACGGCGGCGAGCGCGGCGGCACGGTCCGCCTCCGACAGGCCCAGCCCGTCCAGGATCGGCGCGATCCGGCCGAGCACGCCGGCCCGGACGGTCGCCTCCTCCAGGTGCTGGCTGCCGTCGGCGGTGTAGCCGACCAGGAACGAGCAGCGGTCCTCGGGGCGGTGCCGGACGCCCTCCATCGCCTGCAGCAGCGAGTGCCGCAGCCACAGCGTGGTCGACTCGACCGCGGCCGGGTCGGTCCCCGCCTCGGCCAGCTCGCGGGCCAGCTGCGGGTGGGGCGCGAAGTCGGTGATGAAGGCGGAGCGCTTGGAGTAGGTCTTGTCCTCGTCACGCTTGTCGGCCGAGTGGAACTTGTCGTTGTCCCACCGGTCGGCCGGGATCTCGACGAACCGCTCGGCGCCGTGCATCAGCTCGTGCCAGTACTCGTCGAGGTCGTTGGCGCCGGGCACCACGATGCCCATGCCGACGATGGCGATCTCGTCGCCGTCCTCGCCGTCCTTGCCGGGCGCCGCGACGGCCGGCACCGGCTCCTGACGCGGGGTCACCGCCGCCGTGACCGGCCTCCCCTCCTGCTCCTGTTCCTTCTCCGCCTCCTCCTCCGCCACCGGGACCGTCGGCGGAACCGGCTCCACCAGCGCGCGCGGCGGCGACAGCAGGGCCTGCCCCGTGGACAGGCCGCCGTCCGCCAGGATCACCTGGCCGGTGATCCAGCTCGACCGAGGCGAGGCCAGGAAGGCCACCACCTCGGCCAGCTCCTCCGGGTGGCCGAGCCGCCCCATCGGGGTGGCCTCGATGGTGGCGCGCTGCATCCGCTCGGCGTCCGGAAACAGCCCCACGACCTCGCTGTACAGCATCCCGGCCGCGGCTGTGTTGACCCGGATCCCGTCGCGGGCGTAGTCGACGGCGAGGTAGCGGGTCATCGCCTCCACGGCGGCCTTCGCCGGCCCGCAGGCCAGGTAGTTGGCCATCACGAACTGGCCGCCGCCCAGCGTGGAGATGTTGACGATGCTGCCCCCGCCCCGGCGCGCCATCAACGCGGCGGCCCGCCGGGCGCACGCCAGCCCGCCCTTGAGACTGGTGTTCAGCGCCCGGTCGAGCAGTTGGTCGGTGACCTCCTCGCCCGGCACCAGCGCGCCACTGGCGGCGTTGTTGACCAGGATGTCGAGCCCGCCGAAGCGCTCCTCGATCTCGTCGAACATCCGCTCGACCTGGCCGCGGACGGCGACCGACGCGCGGATGACGTGCACCCGGCCGCCGGCCCGCTCGATCTCGGCGGCGGTCTCCCGGGCGGGACCGGGAGAGTGCAGGTGGTTGATGACGACCAGCGCGCCGTCGGCGGCGAGCCGCTGGGCGATCACCTTGCCGACGTTGCGCGCCCCTCCGGTGACCAGGGCGATCTTTCCCTGAAGTTCCTGGGACACCGGGATCACGCCGATCCGCCCGAGGCGATGATCAGGTCAGCGATCTTGCCCAGGGTGTTGTACGCGGCCGGCCGCACGTCGGAGGGCCGGGGCGGCAGCTCGTAGCGGTTGCCGACGCGCACCAGCAGCTCGGTCTGCTTCACCGAGTCGACACCCAGCTCGGCCTCCAGGTCGGTGTCCTCCTCGAAGACCTCGGCCGGGTACTCCAGCGCCTCGGCGTAGATGTCGGCGAGCTGGCGGACCAGGGTGCCGCGGTCCACCCCCGCCACGCCCGCCGGCCTCGCCGCCGGAGCCGTCTGCGGCGCGGCAACGCCGGTCCGCGCCTCCTCCCCGACGTCCCCCCTCGCGCCCAGGTACGTCAGGTACGCCTCCCGGGCGAACGCCCGCACATCCCCGCCGCGCCCGTCCCAGAACGCCTCGAAGTCCTCCGCAGGCACGTCCGACAGCAGCGCGGCGCGCAGCTGGTCGGCCGTCGAGAGGCCGCCCCCACCCGCGGAGACGGCGCCCAGCAGGGCGAGCCGGTCGAGCGCCTGCCGCAGCACCGCGGCGCCGCCCGCCTCGGGCAGCAGGGTGGGCACGGTGGTGACCGGGGCCGCGACGATGCGGCCGGTGATCCGGCTCAGCGCGTCCAGCGCCCCGCACTCGACGAACACCGAGACCCCGCTCCCCGCCAGCTCGCGCACGGTGTCGGCGAACCGCACCCGGGTGGTGAAGTGCCCGGCCAGCAGCTCGGTCAGCCGGTCCCCGTCCTCGTAGGCGCGGCCGAGGATCGGCGAATGAACGGTGGCTTCCAGCGGCCGCTGGCGGATGTCCGCGATCCGCTCGGCGAACTTCTCCGCCGCCGGCCCGAGCAACGGGCTGTGGAAGGCGTAGGGCGACTTGAGCCGGGCGAAGTCGGTCTTCAGCACGGCGGCGAGCCGGCCGATGGCATCCAGCGTCTCGGCGCGCCCGGACAGCACGGTCTGCCCGTCGTGGTTCTCGACCGCGATGCCGCTCAGCGGGTCCCCGACCAGGTCGACCAGCTTCTGCGCCCGGTCGGCGTCGGTGCCGATGGCGGCCATGTAGGCGTCGCCCAGCCCGGCCTCGCGCAGCGCGATGCTGCGGTGGCAGACGATCTCGGCGCCCTCGGCGGGGCTGAACGCACCGGCGGCGACCAGCGCGGAGATCTCCCCGAGGCTGTGCCCGACCAGCACGTTCGGACGCAGACCGCGGGCACGCAGAACGCCGTGGGCGGCGGTGGAAGCCGCGTAGATGGCGAGCTGGAGCGCCTCCGGGGCCTCCCGGAGCAACTGCTCGGTGTCCGGCGTCCGCACCGCGAGGAGCTGCTCCACCGCGCTGTCGCCGAGCAGCGGACGGGCGGCGTCACCGATCTCGGTGAGGAGCGGTCCGACCTCGGGGAACTCGTCCCACAGGTCCGCGAGGGCACGGCCGTAGAACGCGCCCTGCCCAGGAAAGAGGACGGCAATCGACGTTTCAGGCATGATGCACACTTCCCCCAGACTCATTTACATGATCAGCTGCATCGGCGATACGCGCCGCAATTCCTCGACCGGCAGATACCGTATTCATTCCCCACCACCCGGGAGAGGCGATTCCGGTTAATCCTCGGTCAACCCAAGCGCGAGATCACCGCCAAATTCGATGCCTTCGGGAACCGCATCAAAGACACCGGAACCCGGAAATGCATCAGGAGACCCCACCCGGCCGGCACACCCCGGCAGCACCCCCAACGACCAGGCAACTAGCCAGCAGCCGAACGTCGTTGGAATCCGTCGACACCGCACGATGCCAAGCGGCCGTCGCCACCCCCATCAGTACCCATCGGCCGAACAAGTGGAATGACCGATCCCGGTTCTGCAATTGTCAGTCACCGCCACATCAATGTTCATCGCCCCCGTATCGCTGCGCGCCGAAGCGCGGCGGCCCATACACTTTCACCCTAGGAATCCGCCTGATGACAAGTCAAGCACTTTCTTGGACGACCTGCCGGTAATATTTCCCACCCACCCCGAAACCCTCCCCCAAACGAGTCCATGACAAATCATGAACCGATAAAACAGAAACGTTTCCCCGCCTTGGCAGCCCCGTTTCCCGCCACCCGCACCCCACCCCCGAAAGGGCGCACAGGGGCGGCCACCGCTCACGCCACCCCGCGCACACCACCCCGCCCCCGCCCCCCGACCCCCCACACACACCCGGGCCGCGCCCAACAACAAAGAACCCCAGGCCGGATAACCGACCTGGGGTTCATCATGGAGCCGCCTGCGGGATTCGAACCCGCGACCTACGCATTACGAGTGCGTTGCTCTGGCCAACTGAGCTAAGGCGGCGCCGTTGCCGGAAGTCCTGGCAACGCGGGCCAGTCTACACAGGTTGGCCGGTGATCCGTAACGCGATACCCCAGTGGGGTCAGGCGGAGGTGACGGCGAGCTTGGCGGCGAAGCCGGCGAAGAGGGCGGCGACGCCGCTGGTGAGGCCGGCGGAGAGGCGCTTGCGGCGGCGGAAGGCGGAGGCGAGGGAGGTTCCCGCGAAGATCAGCAGGGAGAGGTAGAGGAAGCTGAAGGTCTGCAGGATGCCGCCGAGGAGGGTGAAGGAGAGCACCGGGCGGCCGTAGGAGGGGTCGACGAACTGGGTGAAGAAGGAGAGCAGGAAGAGGATCGCCTTGGGGTTCAGCAGGCTGATCACCAGGGCGCGGCGGAACGGGTGCTCGGTGGACTCGGCGGGGTCGGCGGCCGCCGCGGCGCCGGTGGTCTCGGGGGCGAGCCGGTGTTCGCGCCAGAGCTGGCGGGCCGCGCGCAGCATGCCGATGCCTATCCAGAGCAGGTAGGCGGCGCCGCCGAACTTCACCACGGCGAAGACGGCCGGGTTGGCCTCCAGGAGGGAGGCGGCACCGAGCGCGGTCAGGCTGATGAGGGTGAAGTCGCCGACGAAGACGCCGGCGGCGGCGCGGTAGCCGGTGCGCACGCCCTTGCGGGCGGCGACGGACAGCACGTAGAGGGAGTTGGGGCCGGGGAGGAGGACGATGACGAGGGCGCCGAGGACGTAGGTCGCCAGGTCGTTGACTCCGAGCACGGTGGGCTCCGGTGGGGTGGGAGAGCGGTGAGGGGGCGCTCATCCTAACGTCGTACCGGACGCTTCCTCAGTGCCCGCAGCGTTTCCCGTTCTCCGGTGCCTCGCCGGCCAGCAGGTAGTGGTTGACCGCGCCGTCGAGGCAGGTGTCGTGGCGGCCGTACGCGGTGTGGCCGTCCCCGTCGTAGGTCAGCAGCCGCCCGGACTCCAGCTGTCCGGCCAGCGACTGCGCCCACGTGTACGGGGTGGCCGGGTCCCGGGTGGTGCCGACGACCACGATCGGCGTGGCGCCGGCGGCCCGGACGGTGTGCGGCGTGCCGGTGGCCCGGACCGGCCAGTAGGTGCAGGTCAGCGCCATCCAGGCCATGTCCCGGCCGAACCGCGGCGAGGTCCGCTCGAACTCCGGCACCGCCCGCGCGGCGTCCTCGGGGCCGGCGAACGGGGCGGGCAGGTCGAGGCAGTTCACCGCCATGTTGGCGAACATCAGGTTGGGGTAGGTGCCGTCCGCCTCCCGTCCGTAGTACGTGTCGGACAGCTTGAGCAGGCCGGTGCCGTCCCCGCCCCGGGCGTCGGCGAGCGCGGTGCGCAGCCGGGGCCAGAGGAAGTCCGCGTACATGGCCTGGATGACGCCGGTGGTCGCCTGCGCCTCGCTGAGCCGGCGGGCGCCGTCGGCGGTCGTCAGCGGGTGGGCGTCGATCGTCGCGAACAGGGCGGTGAGCTGCTCGCCGGCCTGCTGCTCGGTGCGGCCGAGCGGGCAGTCCTCGCGGGCGGCGCAGTCCCGGGCGAAGGCGGTCCAGGCGGTCTCGAAGCCGCCCGCCTGGGTGCGGTTGCCGGCCAGCGAGTCGAGCGAGGGGTCCATCGCGCCGTCGAGCACCATCCGGCCGGTGCGGCCCGGGAACAGGCCCGCGTAGGTCGCGCCGAGGAAGGTGCCGTAGGACTTGCCGACGTAGTTGAGCCGCTCGTCGCCGAGCAGGGCGCGCAGCACGTCCAGGTCGCGCGCCGCCTCGACGGTGCTCAGGTGGCCGAGCCGGGCGCCGGACCGCTGACGGCAGCCCTCGGCGAACTCCTTGGCGGCGGCCACCAGGGCGTCGACCTCGGCCGGGTCGTCGGGGGTGATGTCGACGGCGGTGTACGCGTCCATCCGCTCGCCGCTCAGACAGGTGACCGGGGAGCTGCGGCCGACCCCGCGCGGGTCCAGGCCGACCAGGTCGTACCGGGCGCGCACCGCGGGGTCGTACGTGCGGGCCGCGCCCTCGACGTACTCGACGGCCGAGCCGCCGGGGCCGCCGGGGTTGAGCAGCAGCGAGCCGAGCCGGCCGCCGGGCCCTGAGGAGTCGGTGGACCCGGAGGAGTCGGAGGGGACGGCCGGGGCGCGGACGGCGGCCAGGGTGAGGTCGCCGTCCGCCGGGTGGTCGTAGTCCAGCGGCACCCGGAAGGTGGTGCACTCGTAGCCGTCGTCGCAGGACTGCCAGGCGAGCCGCTGCCCGTAGTAGGGGGCGAGCGCGGACGGCACGGCGGCGGGCAGCGACTCCAGCGGGGCGACCGGCGCTGCGGACGCGGCCCCGGACGGCGCGGCGAAGCCCGGCGTCCCGCCGCCGGACGGGGCGGCGGTCTCCGGGGCGGCGGCCCCCGGCGTCCCCGCCCCGCCCGCCGAGCAGCCGCTCGCGAGCAGCCCGGCGGCCGCCAGCAGCGCGGCCGCCAGCACCCCTTGCCCGCGCACCCGCGCCGGGGCCTCCTGCCGCCTGTCGGCCCGCATCTGGGATCCCCTCAGCCGTTCACGCCCGGTGGCTCCACTGCCACCCGGGGTACCGGAAGCGTAGTGCCGCGCACCGGCGGGCTCAGGACGCCTTGCCGAGCGCGTCGCCGAGGTACTGCGCCGCCTGCCGGACCAGCCGCAGCCGGATCCGGTCCGCCGAGTAGTCCGTCGCGTTGTCCGAGATCCGCACCTCGGCGCGAGCGGCGGCGCCGGTGCCGCCGCGCAGCGCCGACTGGAGCTTGCGGGCGGCGTCCAGCCCGGCGGTGTCGGCCTTCCCTGCGGCGAGCAGCAGCCGCGGGGTCCCGGTGGCGGGCGCCTCGGCGCCGGTGCGGACGAGCGCGGCCGCGTCGTACCGCCCGGAGACCGCCGCCGCCGCGCCGTAGAGGTCCGGGCGGGCGAGGCCGGCGGCCGCGGCGCAGGGCGCGCCGTCCTCGACCCCGAGCGTGCCCCAGGCCGCCGGACCGGGCGGCAGGGTGCGGAAGGTGGCCGCGATGGTGGTGCGCAGCGCGGCATCGTCGGCGACGGCCATCGGGGCGGCGGCGACCAGCTCACAGGGGTGCGCGGTGCCGTTCGGCGCTTCGGGGGCGACCAGGATGAACGGCTTGGACCGGGCGCTCTGCACGGCGGAGGCGAGGCCCTCGAAGACGTCCGGGACCTCGGCGTCGGCGGTCTTCCGGGGGGTGGCGGCGTGCATCACGACGACCGGGAAGCGGGCGTTCGGGTCCTTGGCGTACTGGGCGGGCAGCCAGACCCGGACGTTGCGCGGGCGGCCGTCCGGGCCGGGGACGGCGGACTGCAGCAGCTCGCCGCCACCCGGGTGGCCGACGCTGTCGAACCGGCTGACGACCGGCGCCGGGGACGGCGCCGGCACGGCCGCGGCGGCCTCGGCCGGGGCGGACGCCGCGACGGCGTCCGCGGGCCCGACCGGCGGAGCGGCCTGCCAGTTGCCGCCGAGACCGGCGGCCCCGGCTTCCATGCCGTCGAACCGGTCGGCGAACGAACCGGCCGAACCGTCGGCCCCGCCACCGCCGCCCAGCACGCCGAACGTGCCCAGCACCGTCAACAGCGTCAGCACGGTGACGCAGACCCCGCAGACCATCGCCCCGGCCGCCCGCAGCAGCATCGGCCGCTGCTCCCCGGCCAGTTCGTACGTCTCCGCGGCCCGCAGGTCGCGCCAGCGCAGCAGCGCGCCGCGGGCCAACCAGACCCCGCCTCCGGCGGCGGCCAGCAGAGGAACGAGCAGAAGCGAACGGACCATGGGACGCACCACCTCGAAGGAGGGCCGGCCGACCGGTCGGGCCCGGCACCGTTACGGGGACGCGACGGCCCCGGCGGTGGGGCGCAGTCGGCCCCCAGCGTGCAAGACGATCCGGGCTTCGCACACGCGTGTGCCCGGCGCGTAACGCACGTTCACTCGAAGGTGGGACGCCGCACGGGGCGGCGGGCCGAACCGGCGCCCCGCCCGCACCGCACCGGCGGCTCAGCCCGCGCGCAGCGCCACGGTCATCGCCTCGACGGCGAGCAGCGGGTCGACGTTGCGGTCCAGCGCCTGCCGGCAGGCGAGCACCGCCTCGATCCGGCGCAGCGTGGACTCCGGCGGACCGGCCTGGGCGATCCGGTCCAGCGCCTGCCGCTGGTCCTCGTTGGCCAGCGCGCCGGTCGAGCCGAGCTGGAGCGCGAGGACGTCCCGGTAGAAGCCGAGCAGGTCGAGCAGGGCGACGCCGAGGGTCTCGCGGCGGGTCCGGGTGGCCCGGCTCTTCTGCCGCTTCTCCAGTTCCTTGACCGCTCCGGCCATGCCGCGCGGCGCCTTGCTGCCCTCGGCCGCGCCGTACGCGGCCTTGAGATCGTCGGTCTCCTTGGCGTCCTGGGTCTCGGCGAGCGCCTCGGCGTCGGCCTTGGCGGTGTCGACCAGGCGCTGGGCGGCGGCCAGGCAGCCGCCGATGTCGCCGACTTCCAGCGGGATCCGCAGCACGTCGGTGCGGCGGGTCCGGACCTGCTCGTCGACGGCCAGCCGGCGCGCGCGCTCGACGTCGCCCTGGCCGGCCAGCGCGGCGAGCCGGGCGGTGTGCGGCTCGACGCCGTCGCGCCGCACCAGCATGTCGGCGACCGCCTCGGCGGCCGGGGTGCGCAGCACCAGCAGGCGGCAGCGGGAGCGGATGGTCGGCAGCACGTCCTGCACCGAGGGGGCGCAGAGCAGCCAGACGGTGCGCGGGGACGGCTCCTCCACGCCCTTGAGCAGCGCGTTGGCGGCGGCCTCGGTGAGCCGGTGGGCGGCGTCGACCAGGATCACCGACCAGCGGCCGCCGGTCGGGTAGCTGGAGGCGCGCAGCACGAGGTCGCGCATGTCGCCGACGCCGATGGACAGGCCGTCGCTGCGGACGTACTTCACGTCGGCGTGGCTGCCCGCGAGGACGGTGTGGCAGCCGTCGCAGAAGCCGCAGCCGGGCGTGCCGCCGAGCGCGAGGTCGGGGCTGGTGCACTGGAGCGCGGCGGCGAAGGCACGGGCGGCGGTGGTCTGGCCGGCCCCCGGCGGCCCGGTGAACAGCCAGGCGTGCGTCATCAGCGAGGCGTTGCCGCCGGCCTGCGGCTCGGCGCCGCGGCCGGCACCGACGATCGCCCCGGCCGCCCGGGCGGCGGCGGTCAGCTGCTCGACCACCCGTTCCTGGCCCACCAGGTCGTCCCAGACGGCCACTGCTGCTCCCAAGCTCGCTACGGACCTGCCGCCCCGCCCGTACCGGCGGCGGCGGGAACCGGAACCGGCCGGGCACGCCGCCACGGCCGCCTCTCCCGCTCCCGCCGTCGAGCATACGTGGCCGCTACGACGGGCCCGGGCCCTGCGGGAACCCGGCCGACCGGGGCCCGGGCCGGGACCGGGACGGGGACCAGGCAGGTTCCGGCCGCGGTGCGGTCAGCCCCGGCGGCCCCAGCGACGGCCCTTGCCCTGGCCGCCGTCCTTGCCGCCGTCCTTGCCACCCGGGCCGGGCCGCCCGCCCCGGCCCTCCTGACCTCCCAGGCCGCCCTGGCCGCCCTGATCCCCCTGGCCGCCTTCGCCGGACCGGCCGTCCTGGCGGCCCTGGCCGCCGGCGCCACCCCGACGGGGGCGGTCGTCCTGGTCCCAGCGGGCCCACTCCTCGCGCGAGCCGAGCAGGGTGTCGGTCAGGCTCGGCAGGTCGTCCAGCGGGGTCTCCTCCGCCCAGTCCGGGCGCGGCCGCGGGTCGTCGGCGGGCGCGCCCTGCCGCGGGTCGATCACCGGAAGCTCGCGGGTGCGCTCCACCGGGCGCTCCTCCGCGACCGGCCGCACGCCCCGCCGGAGGGCCGGGGCCCCCTGGTCGGCCGGGGCACCCGGCTCGATCCGGGGCAGCACCGCCGTCCGGTCGGACTCCTCCGCCGGGATCCGCGGCAGCACGGCCGTCTCGTCGGCCGACGGCCCGGCCGGTGAGGACGGCACCACCGGCAGCTTCGCCGTCGCCGTGAGGTCCGCCGCACCGGCGCCCCGGCCGCGCAGCGAGAGCTCCTGCGTCGCGTCGTTCCCGGGCCCGGTCCGCGGGTCCGTCGGGCCGCTGTCCCGCACGGCCCGCAGCTCGGTGGTCGCCGCGTCGTCCGGCGCGCCCGCTCCCCCGGCACCCGCGCGCTCCGCCGCCTCGGCGGCCGCCGCCGCAGCCGCCGCCAGCGCGGCGGCCTGCGCCAGCCGGGCCTCCTCGGCCCGCTGCAGCGCCTCCTCCGCCCGGCGCCGCTGCTCCTCGCGCGCCAGCTCGCGCTGCCGCTGGAGCTCCGCCCGGGCGGCCGCCTCCTCGGCGAGCCGCTTGCGCTCGGCCTCCTCGACGGCCCGGCGCGCCTCTTCCTCGGCGCGCCGCTTCGCTTCCTCCTCCGCCCGGCGGCGGGCCTCCTCCTCGGCCTTCTTCCGGGCCTCCTCGGCGGCCTTGCGCGCGGCCTCGGCGGCGGCCCGCTCGGCCTCCTCCTTGGCCAGCCGCTCCTTCTCGGCCTGCTCGGCCCGCAGCTGCGCCAGCACCTCCTGGCGCTTGCGCTCGGCGGCCTCCTCCTCGGCGCGCTTGCGAGCCTCCTCCTCGGCCCGGCGCCGCGCCTCCTCGGCCGCCTTCCGCTCCTGCTCGGCGCGGGCGGCCTTCTCCTGCTCGGAGAGCGGCAGCTCGCGGTCGAGCCGGTGGCGGATCGCGGTCGTGACGACGCCGGGGGCCTGGCTGCCGTCGACGACGAGGTAGCGCGCCGCGTCGGCGGCGGCGAGCGCCAGGAAGCCGGAGCGGACCCGCTGGTGGAACTCGGTCGGCTCGGACTCCAGCCGGTCCAGCGCCTCGGTGAACCGCTCCCGGGCCCGGGTCGGGTCGACGTCCAGGACGACGGTCAGGTCGGGCATCAGCCCGCCGGTCGCCCAGCGCGAGATCCGGGCGACCTCGGTGGCGGCCAGGTCGCGGCCCGCACCCTGGTAGGCGATGGAGGAGTCCATGTACCGGTCGGTGATGACCACCGCGCCGCGGGCCAGCGCCGGGCGGATCACGTTCTCGACGTGCTCGGCCCGGTCGGCCGCGTAGATCAGGGCCTCGGCGCGGTGCGAGAGGCCGGTGTTGCCGACGTCCAGGACGAGCCCGCGCAGCCGCTGGCCGACCGGGCTGCCGCCGGGCTCGCGGGTGAGCACGACCTCGTGGCCCTTGCCGCGGATCCACTCGGCGAGCGCCTGGGCCTGGGTGGACTTGCCGGCGCCGTCGCCGCCCTCCAGGGCGATGAAGAAGCCGGTGCCCGCCCGGTGCGGGGCCGGGCCGGTGGCGCCGCGCACCGCGTCGACCAGGTCCCGGCCGAACGGCACGGTGCCGCGCCGGTCGTCGGTGCGCAGCAGCACGACGGCGGCGAGCACCAGGGTGAGCAGTCCGGCGGTGGCGACCGCGAGGGCCGCGCCGCCGTGGATGAAGGTGAACGAGCCGGGCTCGACCGTGCCGTACTCGACGTCCCCGTAGGCCGCGGCGATCAGCGGGACGCCGACCAGCGCGGCGCCGACCACGGCCCGCAGCACCGCGTTCAGGTGCTCGATGACCTGGGGCAGCCGGACCTCCTCGACCTCCTGGGCGAGCAGGGTGCGGCCGGTGGAGATCACCACCCCGGCGGCCAGCGCGGCCAGCACGGTGAGCAGCAGGACGAGCACGAAGTCCAGCACCAGGCCGGCCAGGATCAGCGCGACGCCCTCGGTGAGCAGGGCGAGCGCGAGCAGCCGGCGGCGGGAGAGCGAGGGCAGGACGGCCCGGGTGAGCCGCACGCCGAGCGCGGGGACGCCGGCGGCGGCCAGCACCAGCAGGCCGTAGCCGATCGGCCCGGCGCTGTGCTCGGCGGCGGTCAGCAGGGCCAGCGCGGCGACGCCGGCCATCGCGGCGTACCCGGCGGAGACGGCGAAGGTGAAGTAGGGGGCGGAGCCGGTGCGGCCCTTGGCCAGGGCCGGGCCGGGGGTCGCGTCGGTCGGGGCGCGCAGGCCCCGCAGCGGTGAGACCGGCGGCACCCGGACGGGGCCGCCGGGCAGCTCCTGGAGGTGGACCCGGGCGGCCGAGACCGCGAACAGGGCGGCCGCCCCGAGCGCGGCGAAGGTGGTCTGGTGGGCGCGCAGCCAGTCCGAGCCGAGCGCGGCGAAGACGTTGTTGAGCAGCGTGAGCGCGACCAGCGCGGCGGCGCCGAGCGGCACGGTGGCCCAGCCGGTGCGGTGGTCCAGGGTCCGGACGGTGGCCAGGTCGGCGGCGGACGGGCGCTGCTCGGCCGCCGGGGCGTACACGTCGGCGGGCGGCAGCAGCGCGGGAACGGCGGCGGCCTTGGCGATCGCCCAGACGCGTTCGGCGGCGCCGGTCAGGAAGACGGTGGCCAGCAGCACCCAGGTCGCGGCGCCGGAGGGCTTCGGGCCGGAGCCCAGCCAGACGATCCACCAGGGGGCGAGACCGATCAGCACGGCGCGCAGCGCGTCGGCGCCGAACAGCGTCCAGCGCCGGTCGAGCTTCCCGCTGAGCAGCCCGTGCACCGGGCCGAGCAGGGCGGCGCCGACCAGTCCGGTGGCGGCCAACCGGGTGGCCAGGACCGCGGCGACGGCGAAGGCGAGGCTGCGCGGCGGGTCGCCGAACGGCCCGCTGAGCACGGCGGCGATCACGGTGAGCGCCAGCAGCACCAGCAGGCCGAGCCGGTCGGCGGTGCCGCCGATCAGCTGGGTGGTCCACAGCCGCCGGTAGGGGCGCAGCCGCAGCAGCGCCCGGATCCGCTCGCCCGCGGTTCCGGCGGGCGCGGTCTCCGGCCGGTCGGGCGTGCCGGTGCCGGCGGCCGCCGCGGCGCTGGGGGTGGGCTGCTCCTCGCTCGTCATACGGTCAGCGTAGCGGTCGGGGCATGGCACAAAAGAGGGGAGCGCAGCTCCGGAAGGGCACCGCCGCCGGGTTGTGACGATCCGCGTACGGCCCTGTCACGCCCGGTCCCGGGCCCGCCGGGGCGGACCGGCGAACGGTCCGGGCCCGCGTCCGCCCAGGGCGGACGCGGGCCCGGATGCGACCGACCGGGGGTCAGCCCTCGTCGGTGGCGGCGGTCTTGCTCGCCGCGGTCTTCTTGGCCGCCGCCGTCTTGGTGGCGGCCTTCTTCGCGGTGGTGGTCTTCTTCGCCGCCGTCTTGGCCGCCGTGGTGGTCTTCTTGGCGGCGGTCTTGGTCGCGGTCTTCTTGGCCGCGGCCTTCTTCGCCGGGGCCTTCTTCGCCGTCTTCTTCACCGGCCCGCGCGCCCGCTTCTCGGCGAGCAGCTCGTAGCCGCGCTCGGGGGTGATGGTCTCGACCTCGTCGTCCTTGCGGAGCGTGGCGTTGGTCTCGCCGTCGGTCACGTACGGCCCGAACCGGCCGTCCTTGACCACCACCGGGCGCTCGCTGACCGGGTCGGTGCCCAGCTCCTTGAGCGGCGGCGCGGCCGCGGCCCGGCCGCGCTGCTTGGGCTGGGCGTAGATCGCCAGCGCCTCCTCCAGCGTGACCGTGAAGAGCTGGTCCTCATCGGTGAGCGAGCGGGAGTCGGTGCCGCGCTTCAGGTACGGGCCGTAGCGGCCGTTCTGCGCGGTGATCTCCACGCCCTCCGGGTCGACCCCGACCACGCGCGGCAGCGAGAGCAGCTTCAGCGCTTCGTCCAGCGTGACGGTGTCCGGCGACATCGTCTTGAACAGCGAGGCGGTGCGCGGCTTGACGGCGTTCTTGCCGGTCTTGGGCGTGCCCTCGGGCAGGATCTCGGTGACGTACGGGCCGTAGCGGCCGTCCTTGGCGACCAGCATGTTGCCGCTGACCGGGTCCGGGCCGAGCTCGTAGTCGCCGCTGGGGCGGGCCAGCAGCTCCTCGGCCAGCTCGACGGTCAGCTCGTCCGGCGGCAGCTCGTCCGGGATGTCGGCGCGCTGGCCGGGCTCGCCCTCGACCTCGGAGGCGCGCTCCACGTACGGGCCGTAGCGGCCGACCCGCAGGGTGATGTCGTCGCTGACCCGGAAGGAGCTGATCTCCCGGGCGTCGATCGCGCCGAGGTCGGTGACCAGTTCCTTCAGGCCGCCCAGGTGGTCGCCGTCGCCGTTGCCGGCCTCGGCGGCGCCGCCCGCGGCCGCGCCCTCGCCGGCGTCCTCGCCGAAGTAGAAGCGCTTGAGCCACGGCACGGACTGCGCCTCGCCGGCCGCGATCCGGTCGAGGTCGTCCTCCATCTTCGCGGTGAAGTCGTAGTCGACCAGCCGGCCGAAGTGCTTCTCCAGCAGGTTGACCACGGCGAAGGAGAGGAACGACGGCACCAGCGCCGTCCCCTTCTTGAAGACGTACCGGCGGCCGATGATGGTGTCGATGATCGAGGCGTAGGTGGAGGGGCGGCCGATCTCCCGGTCCTCCAGCTCCTTGACCAGCGAGGCCTCGGTGTAGCGGGCCGGCGGCTTGGTGGCGTGGCCCTCGGGGGTGAGCTGCTCGGCCGCCAGCGGGTCGCCCTCGGCGACCTGCGGCAGCCGGCGCTCACGGTCGTCCAGCTCGGCGTTCGGGTCGTCGGCGCCCTCGACGTAGGCCTTGAGGAAGCCGTGGAAGGTGATGATCTTGCCGGAGGCGGAGAACTCGACGTCCCGGCCGTCGGCGGACCGGCCGCCCACCTTGACGGTGACCGACTGGCCGACCGCGTCCTTCATCTGGGAGGCGACGGTGCGCATCCAGATCAGCTCGTAGAGCCTGAAGTCGTCGCCGCTCAGGCCGGTCTCGGCGGGGGTGCGGAAGCGGTCGCCGGACGGGCGGACCGCCTCGTGCGCCTCCTGCGCGTTCTTCACCTTGGAGGCGTAGGTGCGCGGCGCGTCCGGCAGGTAGTCGGCGCCGTACAACTGGGTGACCTGGGCGCGGGCGGCGGAGACGGCGGTTTCCGACAGCGTGGTGGAGTCGGTGCGCATATAGGTGATGAAGCCGTTCTCGTACAGCTTCTGGGCCACCTGCATGGTCCGCTTGGCGCCGAAGCCCAGCTTGCGGCTGGCCTCCTGCTGGAGCGTGGTGGTGCGGAACGGCGCGTACGGCGAGCGGCGGTAGGGCTTGGACTCGACGCCGCGCACCGCGAAGGCGGTCTGCTCCAGGGCGGCGGCCAGCGCGCGGGCGGCCTGCTCGTCGAGGTGCAGGGTGTTGGCGCTGCCCGCCTTCAGCCGACCGTCCTGGCCGAAGTCGCGGCCGCTGGCGATCCGCTTGCCGTCGACGGTGCTCAGCCGGGCGCCGAAGCTCTCCGGGTTGGCCGCGTCGGCCGAGGCGCGGCCGGTGCCGAAGGTGCCGACCAGGTCCCAGTACGAGGCCGAGCGGAACGCCATCCGCTCCCGCTCGCGCTCGACGACCAGCCGGGTCGCGACCGACTGCACGCGGCCGGCCGACAGCTTGGGCATGACCTTCTTCCAGAGCACCGGCGAGACCTCGAAGCCGTACAGGCGGTCGAGGATGCGGCGGGTCTCCTGGGCGTCGACCAGGCGCTGGTTCAGCTCGCGCGGGTTGGCCACCGCCTCCTGGATCGCGGTCTTGGTGATCTCGTGGAACACCATGCGGTGCACCGGCACCTTGGGCTTGAGCACCTGCTGGAGGTGCCACGCGATGGCCTCGCCCTCGCGGTCCTCATCGGTGGCGAGGAAGAGCTCGTCGGACTCCGCGAGCAGCGACTTCAACTTGCTGACCTGGGACTTCTTGTCCGCGTTGACCACGTAGATCGGGGCGAAGTCGTGGTCCACGTCCACCCCGAGACGCCGCACCTCACCGGTGTACTTGTCCGGGACCTCGGCGGCCGTGCTCGGGAGGTCGCGAATGTGCCCGACGCTCGCCTCGACGATGTAGCCGGGGCCCAGGTAGCCCTTGATCGTCTTCGCCTTGGCCGGCGACTCGACAATGACGAGTCGCTGTCCGTGCGCGGTCTCGCTGCTCGGGGACACCTTCGCTCTTCTCTCCCGGTCGTTACGTGAGCTGGTCGGCGCTGGCAGCACGGGCTGCGCTCCGCCCGACCCCTCCACCGTCCCGGGGCTGCCGCTGTACGACGACCCCACCAGCGGAGTGTGACCGTACCCCGGCCACCCTTGTCAAACGGACGGATCCCGCAATTTCACCGGCAAGGCCGACCGACGCCACTCGAACGGTAACCCGAGCGCGGCGCATCGCGCCCTGCGGAGGGGGGCTTCGGCGGGTTTCGAAGGATGGAATGACGGATTTCAAAATCTGTCAACGGAATTTCCACCCCCGGATCCCGTCGGCGCGGGGCCACCCCGGGCCGCCTGGGGACGTCTGGAGACGTCTGGGGCTGCCTGGGCCGCTCCTGGCCGCCTGGGGCCACCGCGGGCCCCTGGCCGGGGCGGCTACCCGGCGACGAGCAGCAGGAGTGCCCCCGCGGCCAGGCAGCCGAGACCCAGCGCCGTCCACAGCAGGTCGGCGACGACGGCCCGCGGACCGGTCTCCTCCGGCGCGAGCACGGCGAGGCCGGGGCGGCGGGGATCGTAGGCGATCCGCACGGAGGTGCCCGGGACGAGCCGGGGCGGGCGCCGCAGCGGGGTGTGACCGCGCGGGCGGGTCAGCACCAGCTCGCAGGCGTCGACGGACAGGACCCCGCGCGCTCCGGCGCCGTACGTTCCTGCGGGCCCGAGGGCTGTGGGCCCGAGGGCTGCGGGCTCGGTGGCGAAGGAGAGCAGGGGCGCGCTGTCGAGCTCGCCGTGCGCGTCGGACTCGGCGACCACCGTCGCGACGACCGGCCGCCCTCGGCGGCGCACCCGGTGGCGCACGCGCGCTTCGGCGGCGCACCAGAGCAGGAGTGCGCCGCCGAAGAGGGCGAATACCGCGCCCCCCACCGCCGTCGTCGTCGTTTCCACCCAGCCGCCCCCAGCTCTGTCCACAGCCTGTGGACAGAGCCTCACAGCCCACGGCCAACGAGGGGCAGATGTTCGGCGAACAACCGACGAACCGGGGGGAGCCGGGCAGTGAACCGGCGTCGCTCGGCCCACCGCTGCCCAGCCCGCCGATACTCAGCCCACGGGCCGGATGAACCCCTGCTCGGTCAGCAGCCGCAGCGACTCCGGCACCCGGTCCCGCAGCACCACCCGGTCCTCGCCGAGCAGCTGCGCGATCGCGTCGACGATCTCGCCCGCCGACAGCGTCCCGTCGCAGACCCCGACGAGGCCGGCGCCCACCGTGTCCACCTTGGTGGCCCGGCGCATCCCCCGGTTGTGACGCAGGATCACATGCTCGGGGTCCTCCGCCCCCGGCGCGCCCACCTGCTCCTGGACGACCTCGTCGGCCAGCACGTACCGCGCCGCCAGCAGGCCCGCGTCGTCGTGGGTGCGCAGGAAGTCCTGCCGGTCGAACCACTCCTCGATGTGCGGGCCGAGCGGCTGCTCCACCGGGTGCGGCCACTCCTCCACCCGGACGGTCGGCTGCGCGGCGCCGCTCGCCCGCAGGGTGATCCAGCCGAAGCCGATGCCCTCGACCCGGCCGGCTTCGAAGGCGTCCAGCCACTCCCCGTACCGGGCCTGGTAGTCGCCTCCGGGGCCGCGGTGGTCGCCGCCGTCGCGCAGCCAGAGCTCCGCGTACTGGGCCGCGTCCTGCACCTCGCGCTGGACGACCCAGGCGTCCAGCCCGGTGCCGGCCACCCAGCCGGCCACCCGGTCGTGCCAGTCCTCGCCCCTGACGTGCTGCCAGTTCGCCAGCAGCTGGCAGTAACCGCCCGGTTCCAGGTGGGCGGCGGCCGAGCGGACCAGGCTGCGGCAGAGGTCGTCCCCCGCCATCCCGCCGTCCCGGTAGGTGAACCGGCCGGCCGGCGAGATCACGAACGGCGGGTTGGAGACGATCAGGTCGAACCGCCGCTCCCCCACCGGCTCGAAGAGGCTGCCGGCGGCGGTCTCCGTGTTGTCGAAGCCGGACAGCGCCAGGGTCAGCTCGGTGAAGCGCAGCGCGCGCGCGTTGAGGTCGGTGGCGGTCACCCGCCGGGCGTGTCGGGCGGCGTGCAGCGCCTGCACGCCCGAGCCGGAACCGAGGTCCAGCGCCGAGCGGACCGGCCGGCGCACCGTGATGTTGGCCAGCGTGGTGGACGCGCCGCCCACCCCGAGCACCAGGTCCTTGCGGGCCACGCCGTGCGCGGTCTCGCCGGAGCCGATCCCGCCCGCGCCGCCGACCGCGCAGCCCAGGTCGGAGACCACCCAGGCGTCCGCACCCGGCAGTCCGGCGACCTCGTCGGCGTACGGGCGGATGTCCACGGTGGCGCGCACCAGCTCGCCGTCCGGGCGCAGCCAGCCGTCGGTCAGGCAGTCCTCCACCGGCAGCGCGGCGGCGGCCGCCTTGTACGGCACGGGCTGCTGCAGCAGGAAGAGCCGCACCAGCGTCTCCAGCGGGCTGCCGCCGCGGGTCGCGCGCAGCGCGGGGACCGCCTCGCTGCGGGCCAGCGCCGCGTACCCGGTGGGCCCGAGCAGGTCCAGGCAGCCGTCGGCGGTGTACGAGGCGGCGAGCAGCGCCTCGCGCAGCTTGGCGAGGCGGGTCGGGTCGAGAACGGGGCTACTGGTCACCCCGCCATTGTCCCCCGCGCGATCGCCCGCGCCCGCCCTCTCCGCCCGTTCCTCCCGACGCCGACGACCCCCTCGGCGGGGGCCGAGGGGGTGCGGGCGCGGCGCGAGTCCGGGTGTGGCGCGAGTGCGAGTGCGGGTGCGGTCGGTCAGCTCGCCGAAGGGGCGGCGGCCGGGGTCGTCGGTGCCGGGGCGGCGGCGGGGTCGCTCGCCGCCGGGCTCGCGCCGTCCGTGGCGCCCGCGGCGGGCGTGCCCGTGGGCGTTCCCGTGGGCGTGGCGGGCGGGCTGTCCGTCGAGCCGCCAGTCGGAGCGGCGGCCGCCGAACCCGGCTTGCAGCCCTCCTGCTTGGCCATCGCCGCGCCCAGCTCGCCGCGCTGCAGCTTGCCCTGCGCCTGCGTGGAGAGCGCGGACAGCTGCCGGATCTGGTCGCCCACGCTGCGCAGCCCGTCGGCGAACTTCGACTGGTCGTCCACGGTGAGCTCGGACAGCTTCTTCTGGACGTCGAGGTAGCCGTCGGCCGCCTTGTTGAGCTCGGCGACGGTGTCCTTCTGCAGGGTCCCGCCGTCGTCCACCTTGGGGGCGCCGGCCCCGTCGATGGCCGCGGCGATGTCCTGGTTGGTCTTGGCCAGCTGGCCGATGTCCGCCGAGAGCCGCTTCTGGAGGTCGGCCGGGACCTCGCCGGTCTTCACCTGCCCGGTGTCCGCCAGCGCGGTCTGCGCCTGGGCGATCGGGTCCTTGGCCGCGCCGCACACCTTCGTCGCCCACGACTCCAGCTGCTTGCTGTTGTCGTCGCCGCAGCCGACGGCGCCGAACGCGAGCAGCGCCCCGAGCGCGGGTACGGCCAGCAGTCGCTTGTTCACCGGGAGAAGCCCTTTCGGTTTCGGTCGTCGAACTGCGAACCTACACGTCCGCCGTTCGACTCCCGGTTCCCGCCCGGGCCTCCTCCCGCCCTGCCGCCGCACCGCGCGGCGTCGCGCGACGCTCAGTGCGTGAGGGCGTCCACCGAGGCCGGCCAGCTCATCCGGATCAGCCCGCCGCCGGCGCCGGCGGTGACCTCCAGGTCCTCGACCAGGCCGGTGAGCACCGCGAGACCGAGGGCGTCCTCGTCCGGCTCGCCGCCGTCCGCCGCGCCGGCGGTCGGGACGGTGTCGAGACCGGCCTCGTCCTCGACCTCAATGAGGAAACGCTTCTTCTGGTCGATCAGTGCGACGCGCACCGCGCCCTTGACGTCTCCGCGCCGGTGCAGACCGACCGCGCGCGAGCACGCCTCGCCGACGGCGAGGCGCACCTCGTCGAGCACCGACTCGTCGACCCCCGCTCGTCTGGCGACTGCCGCGGCCACCAGCCGGGCCGTCCGCACGTGCTCGGGAAGCGCGCTGAATCGAAGTTCGACGGTTGCCATCTCTTCCCCCTCGGGGTGCTCCGACCGGGGCCGGGCTCACGGCCCCTGCGGGCCGGTGTCGACCGGCCCCGGGGCGACCGGACGGGCCGGGGCGCGCGGCCCCGGCTCCCGGACGCATAGGGATCGGGCGGGTCGGCCGGCGAGGGCCGACCCGGCCGGGTCAGTCGGTCCTGCGGATCAGTCGGTCGCCTGGACCGCGTCCTCCACCGAGTTGTGGATCGGGAAGACCTTGGTCAGGCCGGTGATCCGGAAGATCTTCAGAATGCGCTCCTGGTTGCACACCAGGCGCAGCGAGCCCTCGTGGGCACGCACCCGCTTCAGACCGCCCACCAGCACGCCGAGGCCGGTGGAGTCCAGGAAGTCCACGCCCTCCATGTCGACGACGAGGTGGTAGCTGCCGTCGTTGACGAGCTCGACCAGCTGCTCGCGCAGCTTGGGGGCGGTGTACACATCGATCTCGCCGCCAACCTCGACGACCGTGCGGTCGCCGACTGTACGGGTCGACAGGGACAGGTCCACGGAACCTCCAGCACCTTGCCTTGCTACGTCATTGCGATCCTCGGCCGGACGGCCGCCATCGCATGGTCGCGAGCTTCGGGCACACCCAGCCAGTGCGTGGCAAGCCTCAGCGCTGCGACCCCCGGCCGTACGGCCGTCACGGCCACATTCAACCACCTGCGGCCATGCCCGCACGATGGCTTAGGACGATTCTCCGTCACGCCGGTGACACACTGGGTCCTCATGCCGCCGCGTCACAGCCTGCCCGAGGCACTGCTCACGACCCTGTCCACCACCCGAGGGCGGTCGGACCGGCTCACCCATACGGAGCACCTTCCCGCCCGGCCCGCCCGTTATGCGCCGTGGCCCGACTGGATCCGGCCCGAGATCGCGGAGTCCGCCCGGGCCACGGGTGTCCGGCAGCCCTGGGCCCATCAGGCGGAAGCTATGGACCTGGCCAAATCCGGTCAATCTGTGGTGATCGCCACAGGGACCGCCTCGGGCAAGTCCCTCGGCTACCTGGCCCCGGTGCTCTCCGACCTGCTGGACGGCACCGAGGCGCGCAACGGCCGCGGCGCCACCGCGCTCTACCTCGCCCCGACCAAGGCGCTCGCCGCCGACCAGCGCCGCCGGGCCGCGCAACTCGCCCCGCCCCGGGTCCGGGCCGCCCTCTACGACGGCGACACCCCGCCCGAGGAGCGCGAGTGGGTCCGCCAGTACGCCTCCTACGTCCTCACCAATCCGGACATGCTGCACCGCGGCATCCTGCCCGCGCACGCCCGCTGGTCCTCCTTCCTCAAGGCCCTGCGCTACGTCGTGGTCGACGAGTGCCACGGCTACCGCGGCGTCTTCGGCTCGCACGTGGCCCAGGTGCTGCGCCGGCTGCGGCGGATCTGCGCCCGCTACGGCTCCTCGCCCGTCTTCCTGCTCGCCTCCGCCACCACCGCCGACCCGGCCGTGACCGCCCGCCGCCTCACCGGCCTGCCCGCCGAGGCGGTCACCGAGGACGGCTCCCCGCGCGGCCCGATGGTCTTCGGGCTCTGGGAGCCGCCGCTCACCGAGAACGTCGGCGAGCACGGCGCGCCGGTCCGCCGCACCGCCACCGCCGAGGCCGCCCACCTGCTGACCGACCTGGTCGAGCGGGAGACGCGCACCGTCGTCTTCGTGCGCTCCCGGCGCGCCGCCGAACTCGTCGCCCTGCAGACCCAGGACCAGCTCGGCCGACCGCTCGCCGACCGGGTCGCCGCCTACCGCGGCGGCTACCTCGCCGACGAGCGCCGTGCGCTGGAACGCGAACTGCACTCCGGCCGCTTGCTCGGCCTCGCCTCCACCTCCGCCCTCGAACTCGGCGTCGACATCTCCGGCCTGGACGCCGTCCTGATGGCCGGCTACCCGGGCACCCGGGCCTCGCTCTGGCAGCAGGCCGGCCGGGCCGGCCGCGAGGCCCAGGGCGCGCTGGCCGTCCTGATCGCCCGCGACGACCCGCTGGACACCTACCTGGTGCACCACCCGGAGGCGCTGTTCGCCACCCCGGTCGAAGCCACCGTGCTCGACCCGGACAACCCGCACGTCCTCGCCCCGCACCTGTGCGCGGCGGCCGCCGAGCTGCCGCTCACCGACTCCGACCTGGAGCTGTTCGGCCCCTCGGCCGCGCCGCTGCTGCCGGTGCTGGAGCGGCGCGGGCTGCTCCGCCGGCGCGGCGACGCCTGGTACTGGACCCGCCGCGAGCGGGCCGCCGACGCCGTCGACCTGCGGGGCAGCGGCGGCAGCCCGGTGCAGATCGTCGAGGCGCCGACCGGCCGGCTCCTCGGCACCGTGGACGCCTCCGCCGCCCACACCACCGTGCACACCGGCGCCGTCCACCTCCACCAGGGCCGCACCTACCTCGTCAAGGACTTCGACCTGGACAACTCGGTCGCCCTGGTCGAGCGCGCCGACCCGCCCTACACGACGTCCGCGCGGGACATCACCTCCGTTTCCGTGCTCTCGACCGACACCACCGTCGACTGGGGCGAGGGCCGGCTCAGTTTCGGTTCGGTGGAGGTGGTCAACCAGGTGGTCGGCTACCTCCGCAAGCGGATCTCCACCGGCGAGATCATGGGCGAGAGCAAGCTCGACCTGCCGCCCCGGACCCTGCGCACCCGGGCCGTGTGGTGGTCGGTCACCGAGGACCAGCTGCTCGACGCGGACATCCCGCCCGACCAGCTGCCCGGCGCCGCCCACGCCGCCGAGCACGCCTCGATCGGCCTGCTCCCGCTCTTCGCCACCTGCGACCGCTGGGACATCGGCGGCGTCTCGGTGCCGCTGCACCCCGACACCGGGCTGCCCACCGTGTTCGTCTACGACGGCCACCCCGGCGGGGCGGGCTTCGCCGAACGCGGCTTCCGGCGGGCCGAGCAGTGGCTGACCGCGACCCGGGAGGCGATCGCCGCCTGCGAGTGCGAGCGCGGCTGCCCGTCCTGCGTGCAGTCGCCCAAGTGCGGCAACGGCAACGACCCGCTGGACAAGGCGGCCGCCGTCCGGCTGCTGGACGTGCTGCTCGCCGGCGCTCCCGCACCCGTCGGACCGACCGGCCGGGGCGGAGAAGCCGGACCGGCCGGACCGGCTGAAGGGGCCGGAGAAGCCGGAGAGGCCGCGCCGACGCACGTGGCGGACCCGGCGGACCCGGCGGAGGCGGCCCGGGCGGCGGCCGAGGCGGCCGAGGGCGCCGAGGCGGCGGCCCGGGCGGTCGAACGGGAGGGGCAGCGGGAAGGGCAGCGGGAAGAGGGCGGGCCCACCGGCGAGGGCTCACCAGGAGCTTCATGAGCCGCCTCCGATCTGGCCGGCCCCGCCCAGCGCGGCCCGTGCGTCCTCGTCCGCCGGCGCCACCGGCGCCCTGATCGGTCCGGCCCGGGCCCGCGCCCGGGCCGGACCGACCGGCAGCCGCGGGCTCAGCCCGGCGACGGGCACCTGCGCCACCACCTCGACGGCGTCCGCCGCCCGGTCCACCGCGCAGGAGACCACGGTGGCCTCCTGCGCGGCCGCCACGGCGTCGGCTCGACCGCAGCCGCCGTCCGCGTCCAGCAGCAGCCGGTCCGCCGCCGCGAGCGCCGCCAGGTCCGCGGCGGACTCCGCCCGGTGGCGGGCGCCGGCCACCGCGCCCACCGAGAGGGCGGCGGTGCACGCCAGGCAGCCGAGCAGCGCGCAGACCAGCAACCACACCGTCGCCGACCCCGTGTCCTCCCGACGCCCCCTCAGCCCGGCCACGAACCCGCACCTCCCTCCGCTCCCGGCAGGGTGTCCTCCCGGGCCGCGACGGCGGTGGCGCTCAGCCGGACCGCGAGCACCTCCGCGAACCGCCCCGGCGCCCCGTAGGGCGCGTCCACGGTGACCCGGACGGTGTCCGGCTCCAGGGCGACCAGGACAGCCGCCCCGGCCGGCGCGGCCGCCCGCGCCACCCCGGCGGCGTCCGCCTCCCCGCGCGCGGCCGCCCTGGCTCCCACCCGGGCCGCGTCGACACAGCGCAGCTGGGCGGCGGCCGCGAGCACGGCCCAGACCAGCAGCACCCCCAGCAGCACCAGCGCCGGCAGTGCGACGGCGGTCTCGGCGGTGACGAACCCGCCGTCCCCGCGCCGTCCCCGCTGCCGTCGCCCCAGCCGTCGCCGCAGCAGCGGTCGGTCAGGCCACACGGAGCGCCCGGTCCAGGGCTCCGGCGAGCGCTTCGAGCACGGCCGCGCTGGTCGCCACCTTGTACAGCCCGGCCGCCAGCGCGCACGCCCCGAGCGTGCCGACCGCGTACTCCGCGGTCGTCATCCCCGCGTCCGAGCCGCCCCGGCCCCGGATCCGCCGCCGGATCACGGGCCGGATCCGCCGCGTCCCCCGGGGAGCGACGACGGCCACGGGCTTGATCGCCACGTTCATGGTTTGCCTCCTTGCATCGAGTCGGTTCGGTGTTGTGTCACATCGCGTGCGAGAAACGGCTGGTGAGCCCCATGACCACCGGGGCGACCCCGACCAGGACGAACGCCGGGAGAAAGCACAGCCCGAGCGGCGCCGTCGCGAGCACCCCGGCGCGGCGGACCCGGGCGTGCGCCGTCCGGACGGCCTCGGCCCGCCGGCCGCCGGCGAGCCCGGTGAGCGCCGCCGCCGCCGGGGCGCCGCTCAGGCTCGTCCGCACCAGGCACCGGGCCAGCGGCGCCAACGGCGGATACGCCTCGCCGAGCCGGTGCCAGCAGACCTCCGGCGGCGACCCCAGGGCCAGCTCCGCCGCGGTCGTCAGCAGCCGCGGACCCATGGGGGCGTCCACGCTCGCGCCGACCGCCGCCACGGCCGCCGCCGGTGAGGCCGCCGATCCGAGGCAGGCCGCCAACAGCTCGGCGGTCAGCGGCAGCTGCCGCACCAGCCGCTCCTCCTCCAGCGCGGCCCGACGCTCCGCCGGGGACCTCGCCCGAGGCATCCACCGGTGCAGCCCGACCGCCAGCAGTCCGCCCGCCACCAGGCCTCCCGGTCCGCCGAGGAAGGCCGCCGCCCCGAGCCCCGCCGCCACCGCCGTCGCCGACCGCCGCAGCCACCCCGGGAGGACGGGGCTCCCCCGCGTCGCCGGCCACCGATCGGCCCGCCCCGTCCGGGGCGGATCCCCGGCGTCCAGCAGGGCGTCGGCCCGCCGCCGTACCCGCCACCCGCTCAGGACCGGACCGCCGGCCACCGCGACCAGCAGCGCCCCCGCACCGGCCGCCACGACGGCCCGCTCCGCCGGCCAGGTCATCCGCACCCCACCTCCCGGCGGAACGCCCCGCTCGGCCGACCGGGCCGGGCACGGGTCCTGGTGATCCCGCACCTCCACGCCTCCGGGGGCGGCTCGGTCTCCCGCACCGGGGCGGAGCCCAGGGCTCCCTCGGCGGCCGCCCGGACGATCCGGGCGGTCCAGGCCAGGCCCAGCGCCTCCAGGGCCGCGCCCGCCACCAGGCAGGCCAGCCCGGCGGGCGTGTGGAGCAGCACCTCCAGCGGCCTGGCCCCGAGGGCCGCGCCCAGCAGCAGCCCCGCGAGCGGCAGGGCCGCCAGGACCGCGATCGTGGTGCGCGGCGCGGCCAGCTCGGCGGCGATCTCCTCCGCGAAGGCGCGCTCGACCCGCAGGGCCTCGGCCACCCCGTCCAACCCGGCCGCCAGACCCGACCCACCGGTGGAGGCGACCTCCCAGCAGGCGGCGACCGCCGCCGCCCCGCTTCCGCCCGGCAGTTCGGCGAGCAGCCGGAACGCGGCCGGCACGTCCGCGCCGTAGCGGCCGGCGGCGAGCCGCGCGACCGGCTCGGCCCCCAGCCGGCGCAGTGTCACGGGATCGGCGGCGATCCGTGTGGTCACCAGGTGCAGCGCCTGCTCGGGCACCGCTCCGCCGCGCAACTCGCCCGCCAGTCCGGCGCAGAGCTCCACCACGGCGGCCGCCCGGAGCCGCGCCTCGGCAGCCGTCGCGCGCCGCAGCCGCCACCGCCGGACGGGCAGGACCGCCGGGACGGCCGCCAGCAGCGGGACGGGCGATCCCGTCGCCCACCCGGCCGCCAACCCGCCGGGCAGGAGCAGCAGTTCGGGAGCTCCCCGGACGGGCCGCCAGAGCCCGCCGGACCACCGCGCGACCGCCGAGGCCGCACCGCCCACCCCGCCGCCGACATCGCCGCCACCGCCGGCGCGGGCGTCGGCGTCGCCCGCCAGCACCGCACCGGCCCGACGAACGCCCGCCACCTGCCGCTGCAGCCCGCACCACGCCGCCACCGCGGCCCCGCACAGCACCACCACCCACCACACCGCCACCTCGTCCACCACCACGGACACCACCTCCCTCATCGCCGCCACCGATGCCACCTGGCCCGCCGGCCACCCGGCCGGGCCACCGCCGTCACCCGCTCAACCACCCCGGCCGCCACCGCCCCGCTCCCTTCGCCTCCGCGGTCCACCGCCCGGCCCGAGGAGCAGCAGGGCGCCCGCCGCACAGCCGCCCATCAGCAGCGCGAACGCCACCTCCGCCCACCCGGCCGTCACGGCGGGTCCTCCTCGACGCCGGCTCCCCGGGCGGCGAGCAGGCCGGTCAGCCGCCCCCAGCCGGGGCCCGGGACGGTGGCGCCGTCCGCCGTGAAGGTCACCGCCGGGGTGGTGACGGCGAGTCCGCGCCGGTCGCCGTCCAGGGTGTGGATCTCGGCGACGCGCCGACGCCCGGTGCCCGGTTCGCGCACCAGGTGCACCACCAGGTCGAGGGCGGCGCGGAGTTGGCTGTGCAGGGCCGGGCGGTCCAGCCCGGCCAGCGAGCCGAGCGCCTCCAGCCGGACCGGCACGTCCGCCGCCGTGTTGGCGTGGACCGTCCCGGTGCCGCCCTCGTGGCCGGTGTTGAGGGCGGCGAGCAGATCGGCCACCTCCGGACCGCGCACCTCCCCGATCACCAGCCGGTCGGGCCGCATCCGCAGCGCCTGGCGGACCAGGTCCCGAAGGGTGAGTTCGCCCAGCCCCTCCTGGTTGGGCGGGCGGCCCTGGAGCCGCACCACGTGCGGGTGGTCGGGCCGCAGTTCGGCGGAGTCCTCGGCGACGACGATCCGCTCCTCCGGACCGACCAGGCCGAGCAACGCCGCGAGCAGCGTGGTCTTCCCCGTGCCGGTGCCCCCGCTGACCAGCAGCGAGAGCCTGGCCCGCACCACGGCGGCCAGCAGCTCGCCGCCGCGCGACGGGAGCGCACCACCGGCCACCAGCTCGTCGAGGCTGAACGGCCGGGGGCGGCACACCCGCAGCGAGATGTGGGTGCAGCCGGCCGCGATCGGCGGCAGGACGGCGTGCAGCCGGGTGCCGTCCGGCAGCCGGGCGTCCACCCAGGGCCGCGCGTCGTCGAGCCGCCGCCCGGCCGCCGTGGCGAGGCGGTGGGCCAGCCGGCGCACCGCCTCCGGGCCGGCGAAGCGGACGCCGGTGGCCCGGTGCAGACCGCCGCCCCGGTCGAACCAGATCTCCTCCGGTCCGTTGACCAGGACGTCCGTGACGTCGGGCGCCGCCAGCAGCCGGTCCAGCGGGCCCGCACCCACCAGTTCGGCGCAGAGCGAGCGCACGGTGTCGAGGGCGTCGTCGCCGCCGAGCGGCGGCCTGGCGGCGCGCAGCGCGGTCGCCACCGAGCCGGCGGTCGGCGGCACCCCGGACTCGGCCAGCCGCAGCCGGACGGCGTCCACCAGCGCGGCGGCGCGCTCCTCCCGCGCCGTCCTGCCGTAGGGGTTCGGTCCGGCCCGGGCCACGGCCGCCGGGGCGGTCGCGGGGCCCGGGACGCTCCGCAGCGCCCGCCGCCCGCTCGGCCCGTCACGGCCCCGGTCGACCCCCGGGCCGTCGCCGATCCTGCGCAGACGCACCATCAGAAGACACCTCCCTCGACCGCCGGCACCGGCGGCAGCACCTCGTCCAGGAACGCCCCGCAGAAGCGGGCGAGCGGCCCGCCCTCCCGGATCCCGGGCGGGACGCCCTGTTCGAGGTCGACGGCCAGGCCGGGCTCCGGCTCCAGCACCCCTGCGAGCTGCATCCGCAGCCCACGGGCGACCCGGTGCGCGGGGAGCCCGAGGGGCCCCGGCGACCGCACCACCGCCCGCACGTCGTCGAGCCGCATCCGGACGGACGCGGCCACCCGGTCGGCGGCGGCCACCGCGCGCAGTTCGGCCGGCACCACCAGCAGCGCCGTGTCGGACTGCTCCAGCGCCTGCCCGGCCGCCGGATCCAGTCGCCGGGGCACGTCGACCACCACGAGGCCGCCCCGGCGGCGGGCGGCGGCCAGGACGCTTCGCATGGCCTCGGGCGGCACGGCGAGGGTGTCGCCGCGGTCCCAGGACAGGCAGGACAGGGTGCCGAGCCGCTTGAGCGCGGGCAGCGCCCGGGCCAGCTCCGCGCCGTTCACCCGGCCCCGGGATCCGGCGAGGTCCGGCCAGCGCAGGCCCGCGGCCGTCTCGCCGCCGAGCAGGATGTCGAGCCCGCCGCCGAGCGGGTCGCCGTCGACGAGCACGGTGCGCAGGCCCCGGCGCGCGGCGGTGACCGCGAGCGCGCAGGCCAGGGTGGAGGCGCCCGCGCCGCCCCGCCCGCCGAGCACGGCGACGGTACGCGCCGGGGCGCCGACCCCCTCGGCGGCGTCGGCGACGCGGTCGAGCAGCCAGGCCTCGGCATCGGGCAGGAACAGCACGTGCTCCGCGCCGAGTTGGACGGCCCTGACCCAGACGCCCGCGTCGTCGAGGTCCGTCCCGAGCAACAGCACCCCGGGTCTGCGGGGCAGCCCGGCACACTGCCCGGACCGGTCGTCTCCGACCAGGACCAGCGACGCGCCCTCCCAGAGCTCGCGCGGCGGCGGAGCGCCCCGGATCAACCGCGGCTCGGTCCCGGCCGCCGCGCAGATCCGCAGCAGCTGCTCGGCCAGGCCGTCGTCCCCGGTGAGGACGAGCGGCCCCGCGGGCTCGGGCCCTCCGGTGGTGGCGTGGTCGGTGACGGGCTTCGTCATGGCGGCTCCCCTGTCGTCCTGGTGTCCGGTCGGTCCGGCGGCCGGTCGCCGGGACCCGCAGCACGGGTCCGGCGACCGCCGCCGGACATCACGGTGGACGGTGATCCGGATTCCGGCCGACTGCTTCCGAATGCCTGTGGACAACTCGTGGGCTGTGGACGAAAACGTTCACCCACACGGGGGGCTATTGGACAAAGAATTGACGAAACGGGCTCACGGAGATGAACCGGCATAGCGGCGCGGCCGGATAGCGCGGCGCGGACCGCGCGCTCACCGGGGCAGGTCCGGGCTCATTCCCGAAGCCGCGGGGGCAGCGGCCGGCCATGGGCGATGCCCTACGGACTCTCTACGGAGAGTGACGAAAACGGGGAACCACCCCCGGTCGCCGACACCCCCTGTAGACGTCCCGAGCCCACCGGCAGATCCTCACGGTGGGCCGTTCAAGCCCTGAAAATGGCCCTGGACGTGCGACGACCCCCGCCGGGGGGGAGAGCGGGGGTCGTCTATCCACGGCCCGACTCGGGGGGGAGGAGCCGGACCGGGTTAGCACGGTCGCGAACGATCCGTGACTTCCATGGTGTACCCGAGCGGCCAGAAACACAAACCCGCACGCCCGCGAGTACGCCGAATGGCGGGCTGTTTTGCGGCGCCCTCTATCCTCGGTTCCCGTGGACACCACCGAGAACGCCGACGAACACGCCGACGAGTCCCCGGACTCCACCGCCGCAGCCGCCGGGGCCGACGGGACACCCGGGCCCGACGGGACGGCCGTGACCGGCGCGCGCCCCGGAGCGGCCGGATCCGGCCCGTCCGGAGCCCGCCCGCCGACCGTGCGGCCGCGCCCGGCCGGACCGCGCACCGCCGCCTTCTTCGACCTCGACAAGACGATCATCGCCAAGTCGAGCGCCCTCGCGTTCAGCCGCCCCTTCTACCAGGGTGGCCTAATCAACCGTCGGGCCGTCCTGCGAAGTGCGTACGCCCAGTTCGTCTTCCTGGTGGGCGGCGCGGACCACGACCAGATGGAGAAGATGCGGGAGTACCTCTCCGCCCTGACCCGGGGCTGGAACGTGCAGCAGGTCCGCGAGATCGTCGCCGAGACCCTGCACAACCTGATCGACCCGATCATCTACGACGAGGCCGCCTCGCTCATCGAGCAGCACCACGCGGCCGGCCGCGACGTGGTCATCGTCAGCAGCTCCGGCTCCGAGGTGGTCGAGCCGATCGGCGCGCTGCTCGGCGCGGACCACGTGATCGCGACCAGGCTGAAGATCGAGGACGGCTGCTACACCGGCGAGATCGAGTACTACGCCTACGCCGAGAACAAGGCCGCGGCGATCCGGGAGTTGGCCGAGGTCGAGGGCTACGACCTGGCCGAGTGCTACGCCTACAGCGACTCGTCGACGGACCTGCCGCTGCTGGAGGCGGTCGGCCACCCCTCGGCGGTCAACCCGGACCGGGCGCTGCGCAAGGAGGCGGTGGCCCGCGAGTGGCCGGTGCTGGTCTTCGACAAGCCGGTGGAACTCCGGCGCCGGCTCCCGGAATTCTCGGCGCCGAGCCGCTCGGTGCTGACGGCGGTGGCGGTCGGCACGGCCGCGCTGACGGCCGGGGTCATCTGGTACGCGGCCCGGCGTCGCCGCCCGGCGGCCTGACCGCGAAGCATTGGACAAAACGGTCAAAAGCCGAAGACGCGACTTTTCGGGTTCCCCTTTTGCCCGAAACGCGATACAAATGAAGCACGGCCCGCGAGACCCGGTCAGGACCGAAGAGGTCAAACCGACAACGCAGTTCAGGCCCCACGGACCGCCGTACAGATGACCGAGCACCCACATGCAGCCGACCCGCTGTCGGGCCGCCGGACCAGACGAACGGGCAGGATCCCCGTCTGATCGGCACTTCCGGTGCATGCATGGTCACCCGGCATCTGTGCCAGTGGCGGCACCTGGCAGGATCAGGTGCCGCCGCATCTCGCTGTCCGGACCGGTCGGTCCGAGCGCTCAGACCATGCCGCGCTGCATCGCCTCGCAGACCGCCGTGCTCTCCCGCACCCCGAGCCGCAGCGCCCGGCCGCAGTGGCCGATCCAGGCCGCCAGGCCCTCCGGCGTCCCCGCCAGATAGCCGGCCAGCGCCCGCCGGTAGGCGTCCGTCCCGAGCTCCACGAGTCCGACCTCGGCCGGGCAGATCGACTTCGGGTCGAGCCCCTCGGCGATCAGCACGATCCGCTGGGCGGCCCGGGCGATCAGGCCGTTGTACGCGCCGAACGGCCGCAGCGCCAGCAGCTCGCCGTGCACCACCGAGGCCACCACCAGGGCCGGCGTCCCGACGCCCTGGCCCTCCGCGCGGGCCACCAGCAGCCGGGAGAGCTGGTCGAGCCGGGCGGCGACCTCCTCCGGACCGGGCGCCGCCGGCAGCGCCGGCACCGGCCCGTCCGCCACCGGGCCGTGGTCCGCCGCGACGCCCTCCGCCGGCTTCAGCTCCAGCGGGAACAGCTCGTCGGCCCCCTCGCCGCCCTGCCGCGGGCGGCCCGCCGCGGGGTCGGCGTCACCGACCGCCAGCAGGTGCAGCCTGGCCAGCACCTGGAGCGGCGAGTGCCGCCAGATGCTCAGCAGCTGGCCCGCCTCGGCCGCGATCCGCAGCGCGGCGCCCACCGTGCGGGCCTCGGGTTCCGCGCCGAAGTCGCTGCGCCGCCGGACCTCCTCCAACGGCCAGTCGGCCCCGGCCAGCGCCGCCGAGGCGCGGGCGCCGCGCAGGGCGGACTCGGAGGTGACCTCGGCCGCGCGGCGGCGCATCACCCGGTGGCCGTAGAGGCGGTCGACGGCCTTGCGCACCTCGGCCACCGCGTCCGGCACTCCGGGGAGCTGGGCCAACGGGGCGAGGGGATCTGTTCCAGTGCTCACCTACCCGAGAGTAATGACCCGGGCGCCCCGGCCGGAACAGCAACCTCGCATCACCCGTTAGAGGCAATCCTCACTTCCCGCCGGTCGGCGACCCGAAACCCCGATAGCATGACGACTGTCGAAGACGATAACGATTTCCAACTCGGGGGAATCGTCGACCTCGCCGCGGCGCGCAGCCGCGATCGCGGCGGGCCCAGGAGCGAGAGCCGGAGTCCCAAGATGAAGATCGCCTTCGTCGGCAAGGGCGGCAGCGGCAAGACGACGCTGTCCGCGCTGTTCATCCGCCACCTGGCCGCCGCGGTCCGGCCGGTCCTCGCCGTCGACGCCGACATCAACCAGCACCTCGGACCCGCACTCGGCCTGACGGACGACCAGGCCGCCGCACTGCCCGCGCTCGGGGCCCGCCTGCCCGAGATCAAGGAGTACCTGCGCGGCAGCAACCCGCTGATCCGCTCCGCCGAGGAGATGATCAAGACCACCCCGCCGGGCCGGGGCTCGCGGCTGCTGCGGATCGTCGAGGAGAACCCGGTCTACACGGCCTGCGCCCGCCCGGTCGCGCTCGACGAGGGGTCGGTGCGGCTGCTGGCGACCGGCGCGTTCACCGAGGAGGACCTCGGCGTCGCCTGCTACCACTCCAAGGTCGGCGCGGTCGAGCTGCTGCTCAACCACCTGGTCGACGGCCGGGGGGAGTACGTGGTGACCGACATGACCGCCGGCTCCGACTCCTTCGCCTCGGGCCTGTTCACCCGTTTCGACCTCACCTTCCTGGTCGCCGAGCCCACCCGCAAGGGCGTCTCGGTGTACCGCCAGTACCGGGACTACGCGCGCGACTTCGGCGTGCGCCTGCGGGTCGTCGGCAACAAGGTGCAGGGCCCCGACGACCTGGACTTCCTCCGCCGGGAGGTCGGCGAGGACCTGCTGACGGCCTTCGGCCATTCCGACTGGGTCCGCCGCCTGGAGCAGGGCGCGCAGCCGCCGTTGCGCGCCCTCGAACCCGCCAACCGCGCCGCGCTGGACGAGCTGCGCACGGCGGCCGACGCCGCGTACGCGCTGCGCGACCCGCGCCGGTACACCGAACAGGCCGTCCACTTCCACCTGCGCAACGCCGAGAGCTGGGCCAACGCCAAGGTCGGCACGGACCTCGCCGCCCAGGTCGACCCGGACTTCGTGCTCGGCGGCGAGCCCGCGCCGGCCGGCGAGCCCACCACCGCCGGCGCGGTCGTCTGAGCCGGAGCCCCGCCGCACCACCCACGGGCCGCGGTCCCCCGCACGGGGGCCGCGGCCCGAGCGCGTCCCGGCCGACTCGCTCCCGGCAGGCCCGCGACCAGCAGATTCCCGTCCGTTCGGCCACCACCCAATGGGGTGAATCAGGCCGTTATTCACTGTCGCTTCGAATGACGCTGTGCAAAGCTCTCATTACCCTCGGTTTACCGAGTCTTGATGTTCCTCTTCCGTCCCGGTGCCCCTCGCCGTGGCCTGGCTCCTCCCAGTGCCCCGCCGAGCGACCGCCGGGCGGCCCGATGGTCCAAGGCCCGGCCGGTGACACCCCGCACTCCCGGCCCGACCGCGCCATCCCGCCACACCGTCGCGACCCACGACAGCCGATCCGCTTCACCGAGCCCACGCCCGGACTCACCGCCGGACCTGACTGCGTTCGTTTCCCCGGACAGACGGGAAGACCCATGACCCTCGACATCTCCAGCGCCCCCATCGCCTCCGACACCACCGACCACGCACCACCGGGCCGACGTCCCCGCGCCGCCTGGGCCCGGGACCTCTCGGCCTCCCTGGTGGTGTTCCTGATCGCCGTGCCGTTCTCCCTCGGCATCGCCCTGGCCACCGGCGCCCCGCTCACCGCCGGACTGGCCGCGGCGGCCGTCGGCGGCATCGTGGTCGGCCTGTTCGGCGGCACCCCGCTGCAGGTCAGCGGCCCCTCCGCCGCGCTCACCGTGATCACCGCCGGGCTGATCGCCCAGTACGGCTGGCAGGCCACCTGCGCCATCACCCTCGCCGCCGGCCTGCTCCAACTCCTGCTCGGGGTGCGCCGGGTGGCCCGCACCGCGCTGGCCGTCTCGCCCGCCATCGTGCACGGCATGCTCGCCGGGGTCGGCCTCGCCATCGCCATCGCCCAGCTGCACGTCGTCCTCGGCGGTTCGCCGCAGAGCTCGGCACTGGCCAACCTGCTCGCCCTGCCCGGACAGTTGGCGACCCCTCATCCCTCGGCCCTGGCCGTCGGCGCGGTCACCGTCGCCGTACTGCTCGGCTGGCCCCGGCTGGAGCGACTCCCCGGCCGGTACGGGGAGTTCGGCACCCGGCTGGCCAGGGTCCCCGGCCCGCTGGCCGCCGTCGCCGCCGCCACCCTGCTCGCCGTCGCGCTGGACCTGCGGCTCGCCCGGGTCGAACTGCCCGCCTGGCAGCCGCACGGCCTCGCCCCCGACCTGCCGCACGGCCCGCCGCTCGCCGTCCTGGGCGCCGTGCTGACCGTCACCGCCGTGGCGAGCGTCGAGTCGCTGCTCTCCGCCGTCGCGGTCGACCGGATGTCGCGCCGCACCGGGGACCTCGACCGCGAGCTGCGCGGCCAGGGCCTCGCCAACCTGGTCAGCGGACTGGTCGGCGGACTGCCGATCGCCGGCGGCGCGGTGCGCAGCACGGCCAACGTCCGGGCCGGGGCGCACAGCCGCCGGTCCTCGGTGCTGCACGGCGTGTGGGTGCTGGCGGCCGCGCTGGCCCTGGCCGGCGGGCTGCGCAGGATCCCGCTCGCCGCCCTCGCCGCGCTGGTGCTGGTCGTCGGCCTGCAGATGGTGAGCTTCGCGCACATCCGCAAGGTGCACCGGCACCGCGAGTTCCCCGTCTACCTGACCACCGTGGCCGCCGTGGTGCTGCTCGGCGTCCTGCCGGGGGTGGCGCTGGGCGCGGGGACGGCCGCACTGCTCGCGCTCTACCGGCTGACCCGCGCCCATGTGGACGTCGTGGCCGGCCCCGACGGCTCGTTCACCGTGGAGACGCACGGTCCGCTCACCTTCGCCGCGGTGCCCCGGCTCAGCCGGGCACTGGCGGGCATCCCGGCCGGCGCCGAGGTCGCCGTCGTCCACGACGGCTCCTTCCTGGACCACGCCGCCTTCGAGACCGTGCACAGCTGGCGCACCGGCCATCAGGCGGGCGGCGGGCGGGTGTCGATGGTGACGCGCCGCCAGGACGACGAGGTGCTCGACCCGGACGGCACCGTCCGTGCCGGCAGCTCCCCCGGCCCGCACCGCTGCCGCGCCTGGACGCCCTGGGTCGGCCACCACTGCATCGAGCAGCGGGCGGACCCGCACGGCCGGCTGCTGGACGGGGTACGGGTGTTCCAGCTGCACACCGCCCCGCTGGTGCGGCCCGAACTCGCCCGGCTCGCCCGGGAGGGACAGACGCCCTCGCAGCTCTTCCTGACCTGCGCCGACTCCCGGCTGGTCACCAGCATGATCACCAACAGCGGCCCGGGCGACCTCTTCACCGTGCGCAACGTCGGCAACCTGGTGCCGGCGCCGCACGAGCCGGGTGCGGCCGACGACTCGGTGGCGGCGGCGGTGCAGTACGCGGTCGAGGTGCTGGAGGTACGGTCGATCACCATCTGCGGGCACTCGGGCTGCGGGGCGATGAAGGCCCTGCTGGACGGTGTGCACGAGCAGCCCGGCCGGCCCACGCCGCTGGCCCGCTGGCTGCGCAACGGCCGCGGCTCGCTGGACCGGCTGCGCAGGGTCCCGGCGGAGTTCGCCGACCGCCCGGCGGTCGACCTGGCCGAGCAGCTCTGCATCACCAACGTGGTCCAGCAGCTGGACCAGCTGCTGGCCAACCCGGCGGTGGAGCGACGGGTGACCGAGGGGACCCTGAGGCTGGTCGGCATGTACTTCGACTTCGCCACCGCACAGGCCTATGTGCTCGACCGGGAGAGCGGCCGGTTCGGTCCGATCGAGGCCGCGGCACCGACCGTCGCACCGGCACCGCCACCGGCAGCTGCGGGGACACCGGCGCGGGCCCAGCGGACGTCGGCCCAGCGGACGTCCGCCCCGCGGCAGAAGCCCGACACGCCCGGGCGTGCGAATGAATTCGAACAGGTCCCGGACACGGGTACCGCCGCCGCCGATCCGGTCCGGGGTGGAGGAGGTCCCGGCCTGGCCGCCTGAGAACCGGGCCCGCGTCCCGCCGGGCGGGCCAAGCACGCGGGCCCACCTCCCCGCCCCGCCCCGGGGCGCCGCCGACCTCGGGCAACCGTTCGATGCCCGGTCAAAGGTCTACACCAATTGTCCGGAGCCTCTTGTCAACAGACCTCTTCGCCTGGTGAGCTGTGCGCTGGGACACACGGGACAATCCCCACGCACGGGAAACGACCCCGATCATGACTCATGAGGAGTGCGCGTTGAGCAACGAGAGCCTGGCCAACCTGCTCAAGGAGGAGCGGCGCTTCGCCCCGCCGGCAGAGCTCGCCGCAGCCGCCAACGTCACCGCGGCCGCGTACGCTCAGGCCTCCGAGGACCGCCTCGGTTTCTGGGCCGAGCAGGCCCGCCGCCTCAGCTGGGCCGTCGAGCCCACCCAGACCCTCGACTGGTCCAACCCGCCGTTCGCCAAGTGGTTCGCCGACGGCACGCTCAACGTGGCCTACAACTGCGTCGACCGGCACGTCGAGGCCGGCAACGGCGACCGCGTCGCCATCCACTTCGAGGGCGAGCCCGGCGACGGCCGCTCGATCACCTACGCCCAGCTCAAGGACGAGGTCTCGCAGGCCGCCAACGCGCTGCTGGAGCTCGGCGTCGCCAAGGGCGACCGGGTCGCGATCTACCTGCCGATGATCGCCGAGGCGGTCGTCGCGATGCTCGCCTGCGCCCGGATCGGCGCCACCCACTCGGTGGTCTTCGGCGGCTTCTCCGCCGACGCCGTCGCCTCCCGCATCCAGGACGCCCAGGCCAAGCTGGTCATCACCGCCGACGGCGGCTACCGGCGCGGCAAGCCGTCCGCCCTCAAGCCGGCCATCGACGAGGCGCTGACCAAGGTCGACGGCGTCGAGCACGTCCTGGTCGTACGCCGCACCGGCCAGGAGATCGCCTGGACCGAGGGCCGCGACGTCTGGTGGCACGAGGCCACCGGGCGCCAGTCCACCGAGCACACCCCCGAGGCGCACGACGCCGAGCACCCGCTCTTCATCCTCTACACCTCGGGCACCACCGGGAAGCCCAAGGGCATCCTGCACACCTCGGGCGGCTACCTCACCCAGGCCAGCTACACCCACCACGCCGTCTTCGACCTCAAGCCGGAGACCGACGTCTACTGGTGCACCGCCGACATCGGCTGGGTCACCGGCCACTCGTACATCGTCTACGGCCCGCTCTCCAACGGCGCCACCCAGGTCATCTACGAGGGCACCCCGGACACCCCGCACCAGGGCCGCTTCTGGGAGATCGTCCAGAAGTACGGCGTGACCATCCTCTACACCGCGCCGACCGCGATCCGCACCTTCATGAAGTGGGGCGACGACATCCCCGCGAAGTTCGACCTGTCCTCGCTGCGGGTGCTGGGCAGCGTCGGCGAGCCGATCAACCCCGAGGCGTGGGTCTGGTACCGCGAGCACATCGGCGCCGGCAAGACCCCGATCGTGGACACCTGGTGGCAGACCGAGACCGGCGCGATCATGATCAGCCCGCTGCCGGGCGTCACGGAGACCAAGCCGGGCTCGGCCCAGCGCGCGCTGCCGGGCATCGCGGCCACCGTGGTCGACGACAACGCCGCCGAGGTCCCGAACGGCTCCGGCGGCTACCTGGTGCTCACCGAGCCGTGGCCCTCCATGCTGCGCACCATCTGGGGCGACGACCAGCGCTACATCGACACCTACTGGTCGCGCTTCGAGGGCCGCTACTTCGCCGGTGACGGCGCCAAGAAGGACGAGGACGGCGACATCTGGCTGCTCGGCCGGGTCGACGACGTCATGCTGGTCTCCGGCCACAACATCTCGACCACCGAGGTCGAGTCGGCGCTGGTCGGGCACCCGTCGGTGGCCGAGTCCGCCGTGGTCGGCGCCACCGACGCCACCACCGGCCAGGCGATCGTCGCCTTCGTGATCCTGCGCGGCAGCGCCACCGACAGCCCCGAGCTGGTCGAGGAGCTGCGGGCGCACGTCGGCCGTACGCTCGGCCCGATCGCCAAGCCGAAGCAGATCAAGGTGGTCGGCGAGCTGCCGAAGACCCGCTCCGGCAAGATCATGCGCCGTCTGCTGCGCGACATCGCCGAGGGCCGCGAGGTCGGCGACACCACCACGCTGGCCGACTCCACGGTGATGAACCTCATCCAGGCCCAGCTGCCGCCGGTGGGCAGCGAGAGCTGACCCACGTCGTGAGGCGCACGTCGTGAGACATGCGTGAGGCGCACAAGAGGCGCACGTGACGGTGCCCCGGACGGTCGTGACCGCCCGGGGCACCGCCGTGTCCGGACCCCGTCGTACCCGCGCCGCCGTGCGCAACGGGCCGCGAGGGCTTAAGTCCTTGAATAGGACAATCCGGATGTCGCTCTGCCGCCACGCTACAATGTCAAAGGCGCATCAAGATCCGCGTCACAGGGCGAGCCGGGAAGTCTGGTCGGCGATGCACCACCGGTGCATCCACACACCGTCCCCTCGCCCCCAGGAGGCCGCGCGTGGCCAGCCAGCCGCCCGTCCAAGAGCCGACGCCCCGACGCCGCCAGTTCCTCGGCAGGCTGCCCCTCCCCGAGCGCACCTACGTCCTGGACGCCCTGCGCACCGAGACGGTCGGCGGCGTCCTGCTGCTCGCCGCCGCAGTCGTCGCACTGATCTGGGCCAACGTCTGGCCGGACGCCTACCAGTCCGTCCTGAACTACACCGTCGGCCCCTCCGCCCCGCTCCACCTCGACCTCACCCTGGGCACCTGGGCCAAGGACGGGCTGCTGACGATCTTCTTCTTCGTGGCCGGCATCGAGCTCAAGCGCGAGTTCGTGGCGGGCGAGCTGCGCAGCCCCCGCGCGGCGATGCTGCCCGTCATAGCCGCCGTCTGCGGTGTCGTGCTGCCCGCCGTCCTGTACGCCGTCGTCAACGCGGGCGCGGGCGGGCACCCCAGCGGCTGGGCCGTCCCGACCGCCACCGACATCGCCTTCGCGCTCGGTGTGCTCGCCGTGGTCGGCAGCCACCTGCCCTCCCCGCTGCGCGCCTTCCTGCTCACCCTCGCGGTGGTGGACGACCTGATCGCGATCCTGATCATCGCGGTCTTCTACAGCTCCGGCATCAAGTTCTGGGCGCTCGGGCTGGCCTTCGCCGGACTCGTACTGTTCTGGTTCCTGCACCGGCGCGGGGTGCACGGCTGGTACCTGTTCGTACCGCTCGCCTTCGTGATCTGGGCGCTGATGCACGAGAGCGGCGTGCACGCCACGGTGGCGGGCGTCGCGATGGGCCTGATGCTCCGCTGCCACCGGGAGGGCGACGAGGAGCACTCCCCCGGCGAGCACATCGAGCACCTGGTCCGTCCGCTCTCGGCCGGGGTGGCCGTGCCGGTGTTCGCGCTGTTCGCGGCCGGGGTGGGGATCTCCGGTTCGGCCCTGCGCGAGGTGTTCACCCAGTCCGCCCCCTTCGGCATCGTGCTCGGCCTGGTGGTCGGCAAGTCCGTGGGCGTCTTCGGCGGCACCTGGCTGGCCGCCCGCTTCACCCGTGCCGAGCTGAACCCGCAGCTCAAGTGGGCCGACATGTTCGCCCTCTCGGTGCTGGCCGGCATCGGCTTCACCGTCTCGCTGCTGATCGGCGAGCTGGCCTTCCCGGACGACCCGGCGCTCGCCGACCGGGCCAAGGCGGCCGTCCTGGTGGGCTCGCTGATCTGCGCGCTGACCGCCACCGTGCTGCTCAAGCTGCGCAACCGGCACTACCGCGCGCTGTGCGAGGAGGAGGACCGCGACCTCGACGGCGACGGCATCCCCGACGTCTACCAGCTGGACGACCCTGCCTGGCAGCACCGCATGGCCGAACGGGCCCGCCAGACAGAGGCCCGCCAGGCGGAGGCCGGGCAGGCGGAGGCCGGGCAGCCGGAGGCCGGCCCGACCGGCACGGCGCCGACACGCCCGGCGGACGAAGGCCGCGACGGAGCGCGCTGAGCGGCGGCCCACCGGAACACGTCCCCCCGGCGGGGCCCCGGAGTGGTGTCCGCTCCTCCGGTAGGGGCATGATTCTGAACTGTCGACAGTCCACCGAAGAGGAGCACCGCTGATGCCCGCAGGAGCCGCAGACCCGTCCAGCAACGGCCGGGCGCCCTACGAGGGCGAGCGTTCGGTGGGGCAGCTGTTCGCCGCGGCCACCGCCGACCTGTCCGCCCTGGTCCACGACGAGATCGCGCTGGCCAAGGCCGAGATCCGCGCCGACGTCAAGCGCGGCGTCTCCGGCGGCGTCTCGCTCGGCGTGGCCGGCGTGGTGGCGCTGGCCGCCGTCCCGATGCTGAGCGCGGCCGCCGCGTTCGGCATCCACGCGCTGGGCCTGTCGCTCGGCTGGTCGTTCCTGATCGTGGCCGGCGCGTACCTGCTGCTGGCCGTGCTGCTGGGCCTGCTGGCGCTGCGCTCGTTCAAGAAGATCGAGAAGCCGGTCCGGACCATCGAGGGTGCGCAGAAGACCGCCGACGTGCTGAAGAACGCGCGTCCGCGTCCCGCCACCAAGGAGGAGATCGACCGCGCCCTGGGCCGCATCCCGTAGGCCCGCCCGGTGCGCCGGGGATTTCGCCAGGCACGCGCGGGGATCGCGCCAGGAACGCGCCAGGGATGCGCGCCCGGCACACTACCGGCCGGAACGGCCCCAGTGCGAGTGCCGGGCGCGTGTCCGGCGCGCGGATATGACACGCTCTCGGTATGTCGCTCGACCAGAAGCACGTGCCCGCGCAGCCGTCCGACAGCTCCGGCCTCACCACTCCCGGCGACGCCCAGGACGCGCCCCCGGCCGCCTGGGACGTCCGGCAGGCCGGGCCGTGGATCCACCGCGACCTCGCCGCCAACGGCGCGCGGTTCCACATCGCCGAACTCGGCGAGGGCCCGCTGGTCCTGCTGGTGCACGGCTGGCCCGAGTACTGGTGGGCCTGGCGCCACCAGCTGACCGCGCTGGCCGCGGCCGGCTACCGCGCCGTCGCCGTGGACCTGCGCGGCATCGGCGGCAGCGACCGCACCCCGCGCGGCTACGACCCCGGCAACCTCGCGCTGGACATCACCGGGGTGATCCGCTCCCTCGGCGAGGACCGCGCGCACCTGGTCGGCCACGCCTCCGGCGGCACACTGGCCTGGGTGGCGGCCGTGATGCGGCCCTCGGTGATCCAGAGCCTCACCGTCGTCTCGGCCGCGCACCCCCGCGACCTCCGCCGGGCCCTGCTCACCGACCGCAAGCAGCTGGCCGCCTTCGAGCACGTGCTGGGCTTCCAGCGGCCGTGGATACCGGAGCGCCGCCTGGTGGCCGACGACGCCGCGCTGGTCGGCCGCTACCTGGACGCCTGGACCGGCCGCAACCAGCTGGACCGCGCGGCGGTGGCCGCGTACCGGCAGGCGATCCGGATCCCGAGCACCGCGCACTGCTCGATCGAGCCCTACCGGTGGCTGCTGCGCTCGATGGCCCGGCCGGACGGCATCCAGTTCGCCCGCCGGATGAAGAAGCCGATCACCGCACCCACCCTGCACGTCCAGGGCGCGGCGGACCCGGTGCTGCTGTCGCACACCGCGCTGGGCGGCGGCGAGTACGTGGCCGCGCCGTACCGCTGGCGCCTGCTGCCGGGAGTCGGGCACTTCCCGCACGAGGAGGCGCCGGAGCAGTTCACCGCCGAACTGCTGGACTGGATCGGCCGGCACAAGGACTGAAGGGCCAACGACCTCGGCCGGGAAAGGGCACGGGTCCAGGGTCCCGGTGCCCGGATGGGCGAACGGGGCCGAAGGTCCCAACTCCCTTGATGTGACGTTCATATGACAAGCGCATAGGCCGCGTTGATGCCTCTCGGGGCGGTTACCCCCGTCGGCCCAGGGGCATCCATTGCGGTATGACCTGGATGCCCGATCGCGGCGGCGCCCCGCGCGGCCGACAGCACAGCAACGGCAAGAGCACGCAGCGTTCCGCCCACCGCCCCGAGTGGGCGGAGGACCACGGCCCCGGCCCCGGCCACGGCCACGACGGCGGCTACGACACCGGCTACGACGGCCGCTACGACGGCGGTATCGACGGAGGTTTCGACGGTGCCGGCGGCCACCCGCGCGCGGCGCAGCGGCAGCTCGGCATCCCGCACATCCTCGGCCGCCGCGCCCGCTGGGTGGGTGCCCGGCTCCGCCGCGACACCTGACCGGCCCTCCACCCACCACCGGCCCGGCCCGGCCGCACACTCGCCCGACCACCGCTCCGACCACCGCTCCGGCCGCAGGCCCGACCACCGGACGGGCCCCGGCCGGTCACGGCGCGGGAATCACGGCACGGGAATCACGGCGCGGCAATCACACCACAGCGATCAGAGCGCGCAGCCCTGGGTGTCCACCCGCCCCGTCGCGGCGCTGCCCTGCTCGGCGTCCTGCCGCACCTCGGCGGCGGTCAGCACGTACCCGGTGTCCGCGCTGTCCAGCGACTTGGCGAACACCATCCCGTACACCTGGCCGTCCGGCGTGAGCAGCGGGCCGCCGCTGTTGCCCTGGCGGACCAGCGAGCGCACCGAGTAGACGTCCCGGACGACCTGGCCGCGGTGGTAGATGTCCGGGCCGTTGGCCTGGATCCGGCCGCGGATGCGGGCCGGCTGGACGTTGAAGGCGCCGTTCTCGGGGAAGCCCGCGACGATGGCGCTGTCGTTGGTCTTCGCCTCGCCGGCGAAGGCGAGCGGCGGCGCGTTCAGCTTGGGCACGTCCAGGACGGCGATGTCGCGCTGCCAGTCGTAGCTGACCACCGTCGCGTCGTACAGCGGGCCGACGCCGCCGATCTGCACGGTCGGCTCGTCGACACCGCCGACCACGTGGGCGTTGGTCATCACCCGGTGCGGGGCGTAGACGAAGCCGCTGCCCTCCAGCGTCTTGCCGCAGGCGGTGGCGGTGCCGACCACCTTGACCAGGCTCTGCCGTGCCTTCGCCACCGCCGGGCTGCCGGCCAGCGCCGGGTCGGGGAGGTCGACCTGGGTGATCGGCTCGTGCTCGAAGGGGTTGAACACCTGCGGGAAGCCGTTGCGGGCGAGCACCTTGGAGAAGTCCGAGAACCAGTTGGGCGCGTCACCCGGCAGCGCGTCCTGGACGCCGCCCAGCACGGACGAGGTGCGGACCTGCTTGGAGACGGTCGGCAGGGACGTCCCGGCGAGCGCCGAGCCGATCAGCCAGGCCACCAGCAGCATCGAGATCACGTTGACCACGGCGCCGCCCGCGGCGTCCAGGGCCCGGGCCGGGCGGCGGTCGATGTGGCCGCGCAGCTTCCAGCCGAAGTGCGTGGTGATCGCCTGGCCGGTCGCCGCCAGCACGATCACCACCACCACGGCGATCACCGAGGCGGTCGTCCCGGGGCTGAGGTGGTCGAGCAGCAGCGGCAGCAGTTGGACGGCGAGCAGGCCGCCGCCCAGGAAGCCGAGGACCGACAGCACCCCGACCACGAAGCCCTGCCGGTAGCCCGAGACGGCGAATCCGAGGGCGGCGGCGATCAACAGCACATCCAGGACGTTCACCCGGACACCCTCCCACGACGGACCGTCCGCCCGGGCGGGCTAACGCCGAATCCGGCCGGGACCCCGCGGGGGCCCGCTCCGTCCTCCGCCCCGCGGTTCCCGCGGGGGCGGGACCCGCCTGCCGCCCAGCGGTTCACAGCGCCCCGGCGTCGCGGCCGAGCACCGCGCGGGAGCGCTCCAGGTCGCCCTGCACCAGTTCCAGCGCCTCGTCCGAGAGGTCGACGATCCGGCCGGCGTCCCACGGCAGCTCCAGGCCGCTGTGGTGCAGCACCCGGTCGATCACCCCGGCGGTGAAGCCCCAGACCAGCCGCCCGCCGACCGCGAAGGCCGGGCCCAGGTGGCCGGAGGGGTGCCGCAGCCGGGCCCGGTTGGCCGGGTCGGTCAGCTCCGTGATCGGCACCCGGAACACCGCGCCGGTCTCCCCCAGGTCCACCGGGCGGACCGGCGACTCCTCGCGCCACCAGCCGAGCACCGGCGTCACCACGAACCGGCTGACCGGGATGTACAGGGCGGGCAGGGTCGCGAAGACCTGCACGCCGTCCGGCTCCAGGCCGGTCTCCTCCCAGGCCTCGCGCAGCGCCGCCGCGACCGGCCCGGGCCCCGCCGGGTCGCCGTCCTCCGGGTCCAGCGCGCCGCCGGGGAAGGACGGCTGCCCGGCGTGCGAGCGCAGCGAGCGGGCCCGTTCGATGAGCAGCAGGTCCGGACCGGACGCGCTCTCGCCGAACAGCATCAGCACTGCGGCGGCCCGGCCGCCCTCGGGCGGCGGCAGGAAGCGGCTCAGCTGCTCGGGCAGCACCCGCTCCGCGGCCTCCCGGACCGGCTCGAGCCAGCCCGGCAGCCCGGCCCGCTCGACCCGCGGCGCCCCCGGCCCGCTCACTCGGCCACCGCCAGGTCGGCGACCTCGCCGTGGTGCGCGGCGGCGTCGGCGCGGGCGCCGGCCTCGCCCGGGAAGTCGGCCGGCGGACGCAGCCGCTGGCCCGGGTGGCCGCCCAGCTCGTACTTCAGCAACTTCTGCGCCTTCTCCGGGTCGGTCTCGCCCTCCCCGTAGGAGGGGCAGAGCGGTGCGATCGGGCAGGCCCCGCAGGCCGGCTTCCGGGAGTGGCAGATGCGCCGGCCGTGGAAGACCACCCGGTGCGAGAGCATCGTCCACTCGGACTTCGGGAAGATCTCCGCGACCAGCGCCTCGACCTTCACCGGATCCTCCTCGGCGGTCCACCCGAACCGGCGGGCCAGCCGTCCGAAGTGGGTGTCCACGGTGATCCCGGGGACGCCGAAGGCGTTGCCGAGGACGACGTTGGCGGTCTTGCGGCCGACGCCGGGCAGGGTCACCAGGTCCTCCAACCGGCCGGGCACCTCCCCGCCGAAGTCGTCGCGCAGCGCGATCGACAGACCGATCAGCGACTTCGCCTTGTTCCGGAAGAAGCCGGTCGGCCGGATGATCTCCTCCAGCTCGGCCGGATTCGCCGCCGCCATGTCCTCCGGCGCCGGGTACTTCGCGAACAGCGCCGGTGTCGTCTGGTTCACCCGCAGGTCGGTGGTCTGCGCCGACAGCACGGTGGCCACCAGCAGCTGGAACGGGTTGTCGAAGTCCAACTCCGGGTGCGCGTACGGGTACAGCTCCGCCAGCTCCCGGTTGATCCTCCGCGCCCGCCGCACCATCGCCAACCGGGACTCCGGCTTGCGCACCCCGACCGTCTTCCCCACCGGCTTGCCCGCAGACGCGGTCTTCCGGACCTTGCTCTCTGCCATGCGTGAAGGCTACGCCGGACGGCCGCGCTCCTGCGGCGGATCCTCCGGGCCCGCGCCCCCACCGGTGGTCGCGCGCCGGGCCGGCACGTGCCAGGGACGGGCCAGGCGTCAGGGGCAGGTCAGGCGTCAGGGACGGGCCAGGCGTCAGGGGCAGGTCGGATGTCAGGGGCAGGTGACGACCTGGCCGGCCCAGGAGAGGCCGCCGCCGAAGCCGAGCAGCAGGGCGGGGGCGCCGCCGGGCACCTCGCCGCGTTCGACCAGCTTGGCGAGGGCGAGCGGGACGGAGGCGGCCGAGGTGTTGCCGGACTCGACGACGTCGCGGGCCACCACGGCGCCGGTCGCGCCGAGGCGGTCGGCCAGGGCCTCGATGATCCGCAGATTGGCCTGGTGGGTGACCACCGCGCCCAGGTCGGCGGGGGTGAGGCCGGCCCGCCGGCAGGCCTCCTCGGCGATCGGGACCATGGTGGTGGTCGCCCAGCGGTAGACGGTCTGGCCCTCCTGGCGGAAGCGCGGCCGCCAGCCGTCGTCCAGCCGGACGGCGTGGCCCCTGGTCGGGTCGGAGCCCCAGACCACCGGCCCGACGCCCGGGCGGTCGGCGGTCGCGGTGTCCGGGCCGAGCACGGCGGCGCCCGCGCCGTCGCCGAGCAGGACGCAGGTGGAGCGGTCCGTCCAGTCGGTGACGTCGCTCATCCGCTCCGCGCCGACGACCAGCGCGTACCGGGCGGCGCCGGCCCGCACGGCGTGGTCGGCGGTGGCCAGCGCGGTGCAGAAGCCGGCGCAGCCGTTGTTGACGTCGAAGCCGACGGCCGCCGGGATGCCCAGCCGCCCGGCGACCTGGGTGCCGATGCTCGGACAGCGGTCCATCGCGGTGCAGGTCGCGACCACCACCAGGTCGATCTCCTCGGGGGCCAGTGCGGCGGCGGCCAGCGCCTTGGCGGCGGCGGAGGCGGCGAGGTCGGTGACGGTCTCGTCCTCGGCGATCCGGCGGGTCACGATGCCGGTGCGCTGCCGGATCCACTCGTCGCTGGTGTCGACCATCCCCGCGAGGTCGTGGTTGGTCAGGACCTTCGCGGGCTGGTGGTGGCCCAGCGCGACGATGCGGGAACCCGGCATGGCTGCTCCTCGGGAACGGGGTGGTGATGGGGCGTCATCACGCCGGACTATAGCGTCCGACCGTTCGGACGCTAAATCCCCGAGGCTCGCTACACTGGCGCGGTGAGCCCGAGAAGATCAGCCGCCGACACCCGCCGGACCCGCGCCTCGATCCTGGCCCGCAGCCTGGACCTCGCCTCCGTCGAAGGGTTGGAGGGCCTGACCATCGGCCGGCTCGCCGCCGACCTGTCGATGAGCAAGTCCGGCGTCCTCGGCCACTTCGGCACCAAGGAGAGCCTGCAGCTGGCCGTCGTCGACGAGGCGGTCGCGCTCTTCCTCCGCGAGGTGGTGCACCGCTCGGAGGCCGCCGGGGCCGCGCCGGGCCTGCCGCTGCTGCTCGCCCAGTGCGAGGCCTGGGTCTCCTACCTGGAGCGCGACCTGCTGCCCGGCGGCTGCTTCTTCACCACCGTGACCGTCGAGTTCGACGACCGGGAGCACGGGCCGGTCCGCTCGGCGGTCGCGGCCCGCAACGCGCTCTGGCAGCGGAAGGTGCGGCGCCAGGTCGAGCTGGCGGTCGCCGGCGGGCAACTGCCCGCCGGGACGGAGCCCGAGCAGACCGTCTTCGAGCTGACCGGCCAGGTGCTCGCGCTCAACCACGCCCGCCGGCTGTACGGCGACCGGAGCGCCGCCGACCGCGCCCGGCGGGCGATGCGGCGGCTGCTCGGACTTCCGGTCCCGGGCGCCGGACAGCCGACGGCGCTCGCCGAACTGCCCGCGCCGCCGCAGTCCTGACGCCCGCCCGCGCGGGCGCCCCGGCGCTCGCGCCGGGGCGCCCGACCAACTGACCGATCCCGACCGGAGCCCGACTCGATCCCGACCATTGCCGACCGGTACCGACCGCACCGCCCGGCCCCGTTGACCGGCTGACCTGCCGGTTCGGGCGGCTTCCGGGACAACTCCGGCGGTACGAATGGCCCCGCGCAGCACACCTCCGCACACCCCCTCCTCATATGATCGGAGCGACATGCGCCATGCTTGGTGATGCAGAGCACTGTACGAACTTGTGCCGGAGGGCTTGACGGCCGGCCGGCCGAGAAGGAGGAAGCACGTGGACGACGTTCTGCGGCGCGCCGCACTCTTCGCGGCACTCGACGACGAACAGGCCGGCGAGCTGCGCGCTTCCATGACCGAGGTGACGCTCGCCCGCGGCGAGTCGCTGTTCCACGAGGGCGACCCGGGCGACCGGCTGTACGTCGTCGCCGAGGGCAAGGTCAAGCTGCACCGCGCCTCGCCGGACGGCCGCGAGAACATGCTCGCCGTCCTCGGCCCCAGCGAGATGATCGGCGAACTCTCGCTGTTCGACCCGGGCCCGCGCACCGCCACCGCGAGCGCGCTGACCGAGGTCAAGCTGCTCGGCCTCGGCCACGGCGACCTCCAGCCCTGGCTGCACGCCCGCCCCGAGGTCTCGATCGCGCTGCTGCGCGCGATCGCCCGCCGTCTGCGCCGGACCAACGACGTGATGTCCGACCTGGTCTTCTCCGACGTGCCCGGGCGCGTCGCCAAGGCCCTGCTGGACCTCTCCCGCCGCTTCGGCGTGCAGTCCGAGGAGGGCATCCACGTCGCCCACGACCTCACCCAGGAGGAGCTGGCCCAGCTGGTCGGCGCCTCCCGCGAGACGGTCAACAAGGCGCTCGCCGACTTCGCCGGCCGCGGCTGGCTGAAGCTGGAGGCCCGCGCGGTCGTCCTGCTGGACGTCGAGCGGCTCTCCCGCCGGTCCCGGTAGCCGCCGCCGTCCCCGGTGGCCGCGCACCGCTTGCGGAAAGGGCCCGTACGCTCCGGCGTACGGGCCCTTCGCGCTGTCCGCGCGGCCGTCAGTCCGGGATGAGCCCGTGCTCCCGGAGGTACTGGAGCTGGGCGCGGACCGACAGCTCGGCGGCCGGCCACAGCGAGCGGTCCACGTCCGCGTAGACCCGGGCCACCACCTCGGCGGCCGTCCGGCAGCCGGCCTCGGCCGCCGTCTCCACCTGGGCCAGCCGGCCCGCCCGGTGCGCCAGGTAGTAGTCCACCGCGCCAAGCGCGTCCGCGAGCACCGGCCCGTGGCCGGGCAGCACCGTCCGCACGCCGTGCTCGGCGGCCATGGTGTGCAGGTGGCGCAGCGAGTCCAGGTAGTCCCCGAGCCGGCCGTCCGGATGGGCGACCATCGTGGTGCCACGGCCGAGCACGGTGTCACCGGTGAGGATCGCGCCGTCGGCGGGCAGGTGGAAGGTCAGCGAGTCCGAGGTGTGGCCGGGGGTGGCGACCACCCGCAGGTCGAGGCCGCCGACGTCCAGGCGCTGGCCGTTCGTGAGGCCCTCGGAGCCCAGCCGGTGCGCCGGGTCCAACGCGCGGACCTCGGTGCCGGTCAGCTCGGCGAACCGGGCCGCGCCCTCGGAGTGGTCGGCGTGCCCGTGGGTGAGCAGGGTGAGCGCCACCCGTTGGCCCCGCTGCTCGGCGGTCTCGATCACCCGGCGCAGGTGGCCCTCGTGCAGCGGGCCCGGGTCGATCACCACCGCGAGGTCCGAGCCGGGCTCGGCGAGCAGCCAGGTGTTGGTGCCGTCCAGCGTCATCGGGGACGGGTTCGGCGCCAGCACGCAGAGCGACCGGGCGGTGGCCGCGCCGCCGATCGCGGCGGCGGGGTCACCGGGCAGGAGTCCGCTCACCGGCCGCCCTCGCCGTCGCGGTGCAGCAGCCGCAGGGGCAGCGCGCGGACGAGGGCGCGCTGGGCCACCTCGGTGAAGCGGGCCGGGCCGCTGTCACAGGCCAAGGTGCGCGGGGTCAGGCTGCGGGCGGGCATCTCGGGTGCCGTCCGGCGAGCCACGGCGTTGTGGGTCATCGGGCGTCGGTCCTTTCACTTGCTTCGGGGGACTCGGGAGAGGTTCGGGGGACTCGGGAGAAAGGGGACAGGGGCGAGGGGCGGCGCGGCCTCAGCCGACGCGCTCCTCGGGGAAGGTGCCGTCGATGGTCAGTTCGTCGTACCCCGGCCAGCGGACGGTCAGCCGCTCTCCGCGCACCTCGGCACGGCCCAGCACCGGCTCCAGCGAGCGGCCGGCCGCCGCGCCCAGCGCCTCGGCGGCACTGCGCACCGGCAGCAGTTCGCGCAGCACGGTGACGGTCGGCGGCAGCATGCCGAACCGGCCCTGCGCGTAGCCCTGGACGGCCTCGGCCGGGGTCAGCCAGGCGACCCGGTCGGCCTCGCCGACCTCGCGGGCGGCGTCCTGCCCGGGCGGCAGGGCGGCGACGAAGAACCAGGTGTCGTAGCGGCGCTCCTCGAACGCCGGGGTGATCCAGCGCGCCCAGCCGGCCAGCAGGTCGCTGCGCAGCAGCAGCCCGTGCTCGCGCAGGAAGTCGGCGAAGGAGAGCTCGTGGGCTTCCAGGGCGGCGCGCTCGGCGCTCCAGTCGCGGGGCGCGGCGACGCTGTCGGCGTCCGGGCCGGCCAGCAGGACCCCGGCCTCCTCGAAGGTCTCGCGGACCGCGGCGCAGACCACCGCCTGCGCGGTCGCGGCGTCCACCCCGAGCCGCTCGGCCCAGGCGCGCGGACCGGGGCCGGCCCAGCCGAGCTCGGCCTCGGCGTCCCGCCGGTCCACCCCGCCGCCCGGGTAGGCGTACATGCCGGCGGCGAACGCCATCGAGGTGCGGCGGCGCAGCAGGTACGCCTCGGGGCCGGCGCCCGCGTCGGTGTCCCTGAGCAGCACCACGGTGGCGGACGGCTTCGGCACGGGCGGGGTCAGCTCACCGGCGTCGGCCGCCCTGATCCGGGCGGGCCAGCCGGGCGGCATCGGGAGCGTCGTTGCTCGCTGGTCCATGCCCGGATGCTAAGCGCCCGGGGGCGGGGTTGGACAGGGGTGATCCGTTGTCCGGCCCCGCCCCCGGTCGGCACGCGCGCGTCCGGGTCGGGCGCTCGCGGTTCAGGCTCCGGCGCGGACGCGGACCTGCAGCTCGACCTCGACCGGGGCGTCCAGCGGCAGCACGGTGACGCCGACCGCGCTGCGGGCGTGCACGCCGGCCTCGCCGAACACCTGGCCGAGCAGCTCGCTGGTGCCGTTGATCACACCGGGCTGACCGGTGAAGTCGGGGGCGGAGGCGACGAAGCCGACCACCTTGACGATCTGCTCGACCAGGTCGAGGTCGCCGATCACGGACTTCACGGCGGCCAGCGCGTTCAGCGCGCAGATCTGCGCGAGCTCCTTGGCCTCCTCCGGGGTGACCTCGGCGCCGACCTTGCCGGTGTTCGGCAGCTTGCCGGCCACCATCGGCAGCTGGCCGGAGGTGAAGACGAACTCACCGGTGCGCAGCGCGGGCACGTAGGCGGCGACCGGGGCGGCCACCGGCGGCAGGGTCAGACCCAGCTCGGCGAGCTTCTCCTCGACCTTGCTCATGCGTGCTTCACCTGCTTCTCGCGCTTGAAGTAGGCCACCAGCTGCTCCGGGTTCGGGCCCGGTACGACCTGGACGAGCTCCCAGCCGTCCTCGCCGAAGTTGTCCAGGATCTGCTTCGTGGCGTGCACGAGCAGGGGTGCCGTCATGTATTCCCACTTGGTCATGGCCAGACTCTAGACGCTCGGTCCCGGCGGACCGGCACGGTCCGCGCCCGGGTGCGCTCCGGCGTGTGAGGTGGCCCACAAAGCGGGCATGATTCAGGCCCGGCCCCCGGGGTAGTCCCGGCATCCGGCGCGGTCCCTGGTTACCCTCGCGGAAGGGCACCCGTGTGGTGCCGGCCCTCGGAGACGGACGGAGACGGAGCGTGGCACGCACCCCCGGCCAGGCGGCCCGGCGCGATCCCGACTGGGAGGGCGTGCGGTTGCACGTGGTCAGCGGCAAGGGCGGGACCGGCAAGACGACGGTGGCCGCGGCGCTCGCGCTGGCGCTCGCCGCGGAGGGCCACCGGACGCTGCTGATCGAGGTGGAGGGCCGGCAGGGCATCGCCGAGCTGTTCGGCATAGCGGCCCTGCCGTACGAGGAGCGCAGGATCGCCTCGGTCACCCCGGCCCAGCTGGGCCTGCCGTCGGCCCGCGACGGTGCCGCGAGCACGGGTGGCGAGGTGCACGCGCTCGCGATCGACACCGAGCAGGCGCTGCTCGAGTACCTCGACATGTTCTACAAGCTCGGCCGGGCCGGGAAGGCCCTGCAGAAGGTCGGCTTCGTCGACTTCGCCACCACCATCGCCCCCGGCGTCCGGGACGTCCTGCTGACCGGCAAGGCCTGCGAGGCCGCCCGCCGCAAGGGCCCGGACGGGCGGCGGCGGTACGACGCGGTGGTGATGGACGCACCGCCGACCGGGCGGATCACCCGGTTCCTGAACGTCAACTCCGAGGTGGCCGGCCTGGCCCGGATCGGCCCGATCCACAGCCAGGCGCAGGCCGTGATGCGGGTGCTGAAGTCGCCGGAGACCGCCGTGCACCTGGTCACCCTGCTGGAGGAGATGCCGGTCCAGGAGACCGTCGACGGCTTCGCCGAGCTGCACGAGGCCGGGCTGCCGGTGGGCGGGGTGCTGGTCAACATGGTCCGGCCGCCGGTGCTGGACGCGGCGGCGGTGGCCGCGGTGCACGGCGACCACCGCGAGGAGGTCGCGCTGGCCCTCGGCGAGGCGGGCCTCGGCGGCCGCTCGCGCAAGCCGGAGACCGTCCGGGCGGCGGTCGAGCCGCTGCTGGACCCGCTGCTGGAGCAGGCCAGGGAGCACGCCGAGCGGGTGGAGCTGGAGCGCGCGCGGCGCGCCGACCTGCAGCAGCTGAAGCTCCCGACCTACGAACTTCCGCTGCTGGGCGAGGGTGTGGACCTCGGCGGGCTCTACCGGCTGGCGGGCGAACTGAAGCGGCAGGGGGCAGCGTGAGCGGGCGGAACAGCGCGAGCGGCGGCGGCACGGGCGAGGGCGACGGCAGCCGGCTCGCCGTGGACGGACTGATCGACGACCCGAAGACCAGGATCATCGTCTGCTGCGGCTCCGGCGGCGTCGGCAAGACCACCACCGCGGCGGCGATCGGCCTGCGGGCCGCCGAGCGCGGCCGCAAGGTCGTCGTGCTGACCATCGACCCGGCCCGCCGGCTGGCGCAGTCGATGGGCCTGACCGAGCTCGACAACACCCCGCGGATCGTCAAGGGCGTGAGCGGCGACGGCGAGCTGCAGGCCATGATGCTCGACATGAAGCGGACCTTCGACGAGGTCGTGCTGGCCCACGCCGAACCCGAGCGGGCCCGAGCGATCATGGAGAACCCCTTCTACCAGTCCCTGTCGGCCGGCTTCGCGGGCACGCAGGAGTACATGGCGATGGAGAAGCTCGGCCAGCTGCGGGCGGCCGAGGAGTGGGACCTCATCGTCGTCGACACCCCGCCGTCGCGCTCGGCGCTGGACTTCCTGGACGCGCCGAACCGGCTCGGGTCGTTCCTCGACGGCAAGGTGATCCGGATCCTGACCGCGCCCGCCAAGGTCGGCGGCCGGTCCGCGATGAAGTTCCTGAACGCCGGGATGGGCCTGTTCACCGGCACCCTAGGCAAGATCTTCGGCGCCCAGCTGCTGACCGACGTGCAGACCTTCGTCAGCGCGACGGACTCGATGTTCGGCGGCTTCCGCGAGCGCGCGGACCGTACGTACCAGCTGCTCCAGGCACCGGGCACGGCGTTCCTGGTGGTGGCCGCGCCGGAGCGGGACGCGCTGCGCGAGGCGGCGTACTTCGTGGACCGGCTGGCCGCCGACCGGATGCCGCTGGCCGGACTGGTGCTCAACCGCGTGCACGGGACGGGTGCGCCGCAGCTCACCGCCGAACGGGCGCTGGCCGCGGCGGAGGCGCTGGAGGAGAACGGCTCCGAGCACGCCTCGCCCGAGGCCGAAGTGCTCGCGGCCGGGCTGCTGCGGCTGCACGCCGAACGGATGCAGGTGATGGTGCGCGAGCGCCGGACCCGCGACCGCTTCGTCTCGGTCTACCCGGACGTGCCGATCGTCGAGGTGGCCGCGCTGCCCGGGGACGTCCACGACCTGGACGGACTGCGGGCGATCGGCGAACGGCTCAGCGGCTCCGCCGACTGACCCCGCACACCGGTCCGGCCCGGACCCCCCAGCCCGGGCTGACCGACCGTCCTGCTCGCGGGCCCGGCCCGAAGGCTCGGCCCGTCTCGGGGCTCAGCCCGCCTGGGCGTAGTCCGTCAGTATCACGCCGGTGGCCAGCGAGGCCTCGTACTCCGTACGCGCCGTCTCCAGCAGCCGGCGCCACGAGATCACGGTCGGCCGGCGGCGCAGCAGCGCCCGGCGCTCGCGCTCGGTCATCCCGCCCCAGACCCCGAACTCCACCCGGTTGTCCAGCGCGTCCGCCAGGCACTCCGTGCGCACGGGGCACCCGCTGCACACCGCCTTGGCGCGGTTCTGCGCCGCCCCCTGGACGAACAGTTCGTCCGGATCGCTCGTGCGGCAGGCGGCCTGCGCACTCCAGTCGTCTACCCAGCCCATGCCGGCGCCGTCCTCTCCCGAATCGAGGCTCCCCCACGGCGGCAACGGCATATTCACCGTTGCCAGTTGAGGACGTTACGGAAGAACGACAGCTTGCAACAGCCCCTTCGGGCTCAATCTCGAATGACCCAATTGGACTATGGGTGCCGATCAGCTCACTCGTTGGAGTGATCGCAGGTCGCAAGCCTTGCCAGGTCCGCGGGCACCACTCTCGCCACGCGGGTCGTCACACAGTGCTACCGGACAGAGGGGTGCAGCGGGCAACAGCTGCCTCAAAAGCACGCCAGGAGCGGGCAATTCGGGCAATTCTCATCACTCACAAGAGTGATCGATGCTGACGCAGCGAAGCTGTCGCAAGCTTGTGACAAGCGTAGGCGAACACCTGCCCCGGTGTGTGGCATTCGGCAACGTAGGGTTCTCCTCATGGCACCAAAGCGCCCCCAGGCATCCCCGCCCCCCGGAAACACCGGAGCTCCGCGCGGCAAGCGCCGCGGGTCACCGCTGGACTACGCGGGCCACGGAGTGAAGTTCCTGGGGGTCAGCGTGCTCTCCGGCGTCCTGCTCGCCGGCATGGCCCTGCCCGCCGTCGGCGCGCTCGGGCTGACCGCCAAGAACACGGCGGAGGGCTTCTCCAACATCCCGGACGACTTCAAGACCCCGCCGCTCACCCAGGCCACCCAGATCTTCGACGCCAAGGGCGGGCTGATCGCCAAGGTCTACGAGCGCGACCGCACCGTCCTCGCCGCCGACCAGATGTCGCCGTACATGCGACAGGCCCAGGTCGACATCGAGGACGCCCGCTTCTACGAGCACGGCGCCGTCGACCTCAAGGGCGTGCTGCGCGCGATCAGCAAGAACGCGGAGAGCGGCACCGCCTCCCAGGGCGCCTCGACGCTGACCCAGCAGTACGTGAAGAACGTCAACGTCGAGAAGGCCGGCGACGACCAGGCCGCCGTCCTGGAGGCCCAGCGCAAGACCCTGGGCCGCAAGATCCAGGAGCTGAAGGTCGCGATCAAGCTGGAGGAGGATCTGACGAAGGACCAGATCCTCACCAACTACCTCAACATCACCTTCTACGGCCACCAGGCGTACGGCATCGAGGCCGCGTCCCAGCGCTACTTCAGCAAGAGCAACAAGGACCTCACCATCGCCGAGGCCGCCACCCTGGCCGGCCTGGTCCAGAACCCCTCGCAGTACGACCCGGTGCGCTTCCCGGACAACGCGGTGAAGCGGCGCAACGTCGTGATCGACAAGATGGTCGAGAACAAGCACGTCACGGCGGACCAGGCCAAGGAGGCCAAGGCCGCCCCGCTGGGCCTGAAGTACAAGGACCCGCAGAACGGCTGCATCACCGCCCAGGCGGGCATGGGCTTCTTCTGCGACTACGTCCGGCACGTGGTCAAGCAGGACCCGGCGTTCGGCAAGAACGCCGCCGAGCGCAAGAAGTTCTGGGACCAGGGCGGCCTGAACATCTACACCACCCTCGACCCGGACAAGCAGGCCGCCGCCCAGGCCGCGGTCACCACCAAGGTCAAGGTCACCGACCCGGTCTCGGCCGCCACGACCATGATCGAGCCGGGCACCGGCAAGATCCTGGCGATGGCCCAGACCCGCCCGTACGGCCTGGAGCCCTCCAAGAACCAGACCGTCGTCAACCTCAACGTCGACGCGGCGATGGGCGGCGGCAACGGCTTCCAGCCCGGTTCGACGTTCAAGCCGATCATCGCCGCGGCCGCCCTCGAGAACGGCATGTCGCCCACCAAGGCGTTCCCGTCCGAGAACCGCATCGAGTGGCCGACGATGAAGACCTGCGAAGGCACCTGGAAGAACACCGAGCGGGGCGAGAAGCGCTTCGTCCCGAACGAGAGCAAGAGCGAGGTCGGCCCCTATGAGCTGAAGCAGGCGATGGCCCTGTCGGTCAACACCTACTTCGTCCAGATGGAGCAGGAGATGGGCCTCTGCCCCGTCAAGCAGACGCTCGACAAGCTGGGTATCACCACCACCGCCTCCGGCGCCAAGATCGAGGTCGTCCCCTCGATCACCCTGGGCACCAAGGAGATGTCCCCGCTGACCATGGCGAACGTCTACGCGACCTTCGCCGCCCGCGGCAAGCACTGCACGCCGCTCGCGATCAACAAGATCACCACCGTCGACGGCAAGGACGTCAAGGTCCCGGAGAGCAGCTGCAGCCAGGCCTTCTCCGAGCAGACCGCCGACGCGATGAACACCGTCCTGCTCAACGTGACCGAGAAGGGCACCGGCGCCTCCCTCGGCCTGGAGGACGGCCGCCAGATCGCCGGCAAGACCGGTACCACGGACAAGAAGAAGGCCGCCTGGTTCAGCGGCTACACCCCGCAGCTCGCGACCGCGGTCTGGATCGGCGGCCCGACCGGCGGCGTCGAGATGAAGAACATGAAGATCGGCGACACCTACTACGGCGCCGACGGCGTCTTCGGCGCCACCGGACCCGGCCCGATCTGGAAGATGGCCATGGACGGCGCGCTGAAGGGCTCCCCCAAGGAGACGCTGCCGACGATCGACATCCCGGACCCGGCCCCCAAGCCGGACCCGAACGCCACCGCCCCGGCCACCGCGCCGGCCGACCCGAACGCGGGCGGCAACCCGCCGCCGGCCCCGAACCCCGGTGCCCCCGGGACCAACGCAGGCGGTGTGATCGGCGGCGGCTTCACCTTCCCGCCGGGCGTCATCGGCGGCAACGGCGGCGGGAACGGGAACGGCAACGGGAACGGCAACGGCCACCGCTGAGCGGAGGCCCGCCCACCCGGTGGACGACGAGGGCGCCCCGAGCCGATCGGCTCGGGGCGCCCCTTCTCCGTACTCGCCCGCTCTTCCGTCCTCGCCCGCGGCTCAGCCCGCGAGGGCGGACCTCACCGCGGCGGCCACCCGGCCGCCCTCGGCCAGGCCCTCGACCTTCGGCCGCACCAGCTTCATCACCGCGCCCATGCCCTGCGGCCCGCTCGCGCCGCTCTCCGCGACGGCGGCGGCCACGATCGCGGTCAGCTCCTCGTCGGACAGCTGCTTGGGCAGGTACTCGGCCAGCACCTCGCCCTCGGCCCGCTCCCGGGCGGCCTGCTCGGCACGGCCGGCGTTGTCGAAGGCCGTGGCGGCCTCCCTGCGCTTCTTCGCCTCCCGGCCGAGGACCTTCAGCACCTCGTCGTCGGAGAGTTCGCGCTTCTCGTCCCCCGCCACCTCCTCGCTGGTGACGGCGGTCAGCGTGAGCCGAATGGTGGACGAGCGCAGCTCGTCCCGGTTCCTGATGGCAGCCGTGAGGTCCTCCTGCAGCTGCGCCTTGAGCGTCGTCATGGCCCCGAGTCTCCCACCTGCGGCGTTCCGCCGCCCGCCATTAACCCGTCGCCGCTCCCGCCATCCCTGCCCCTCTTTAAAGTGGTTACATGACCGACGAGCGAGCCCCCGGCCTGGTCCTGCACTCCCCCGGCGGGACGCGGTTCCACTTCGACCCCGGCGCGCTCTGCCTGGAACTGCTGCCCACCGGCGGCCCCGGCCCCTACGCCCGGTACGAGGTGCTGCACCGGCCCGCCGACCTGGCCGGCTGGGCCGGGGAGTCCCGCCTCGGCCTGCCGCCCGGCGCCGTCCGGATCACCGCCGGCCAGCTCACCGCCGTCCGCACCCTGCGGGACGCCCTCTGGCGGCTCGCCGCGGCCCGGGCCGCCCACGGCGCGGCCACCGGGGACGCCGGGGACCCCGCCGACTACGCCGTGCTCAACCGGGCCGCCGCCCGGCCCCCGCTCGCCCCGCAGATCGCCCCGGACGGCACCGCGGCGCCCCCGCTGCCCGGCGACGGCGACCAGCTCGCCTCCACCGTCGCCCGCGACGCCATCGCCCTGTTCACCGGCCCCTGGGCCGACCGGGTCCGCGAGTGCGGAGCCGACAACTGCCGGCTGCTGTTCGTCGACACCTCGCGGCCCGGACGGCGGCGCTGGTGCTCGATGGAGCGGTGTGGCAACCGCCACAAGGTCCGGGCCCTGCGTGCCCGGCGCGAACAGCACGAGGAGTGACCCCTCCGGCTTCCCCCTGCGAGCACCGGCAGTTCACCTGCTGATCCGCCGTCTGAGAGCATGGAACGATGCGACCGCTGTACTCCGTTCCCCTCGGAATCGCCGCCACCGGCGCCGCCTGCCTCGCCTACTCCGTTGGGTACGAGGTCCGTTCCTTCCGCCTCCGCCGGGTCGAGATCCCGGTCCTCCCCCGAGGCGCCCGACCCATCCGGGTACTGCAGGTCTCCGACATCCACATGGTGGCCGACCAGGGCAAGAAGCAGCGCTGGCTGCAGAGCCTCGCCGGCCTGCGCCCCGACCTGGTCGTCAACACCGGCGACAACCTCTCCGACCCGCTCGGCGTCCCGGCCGTCCTGGACGCGCTCGGCCCGCTGATGGAGTTCCCCGGCGTCTACGTCTTCGGGTCCAACGACTACTACGGCCCCGCCCGCAAGAACCCGGCCCGCTACCTCCAGGCCATGCGCAGCGGCGTCCACGGCATGAACAACCCCGACGGCACCGCCGCGCGCGGCATCAGCGGCGCCGTGCACAACCCGTGGGAGAAGCTGCGCGACGGCTTCGACGCGGCCGGCTGGCTCGACCTCACCAACACCCGGGGCCGCCTCACCGTCGCCGGCCTCGACCTCGAGTTCACCGGCCTGGACGACCCGCACATCCGGCGCGACCGCTACAGCGAGGTCACCGGCGGTCCCTCCGCCGACGCCGACCTCTCCCTCGCCGTCGTGCACGCCCCCTACCTGCGCGTCCTCGACGCCTTCACCGCCGACCGCTACCCGCTGATCCTCGCCGGCCACACCCACGGCGGCCAGCTCTGCGTCCCCTTCTACGGCGCCCTGGTCACCAACTGCGACCTCGACGCCAAGCGGGTCAAGGGCCTCTCCACCCACCAGGCCGGCGGCAGCCGCTCCTACCTCCACGTCTCGGCGGGCTGCGGCACCAACCGCTACACCCCCGTCCGCTTCGCCTGCCCCCCCGAAGCCACCCTCCTCACCCTCACCCCGGCTCCCCGCTGACCCTCCCACCCCGCTCGCCGAGATACCGGATTTCGTCTCTCGGCGAGCGTCCGGTAGAGTTCTACTCGTCGCGAAGGAGACGGAGCGACAAACAGAAAGACCGGGGTGTGGCGCAGCTTGGTAGCGCGCTTCGTTCGGGACGAAGAGGCCGTGGGTTCAAATCCCGCCACCCCGACCCACTGCAGAGGCCCTGCCGGAGAGATCCGGCAGGGCCTCTGTCGTTGTGTTTGCCCGGCCGGGTGACTCCACTTCAGCCGGGCGGCTCGTGCCTCGGGCTTGGGGAGCAGCACCGGTGAGGCTGGCGCGGCGAGGGCGAGAAAGGATCTTCGCTGCGAGGCTCAGGGTTTGTCATACCCGCTTGCGAGACTGGGGGCATGGCGAAGGTCTTTGGGCACATCGAAGGTCACCCGGTCGGGTCTCGGTACCAGCGACGCAAGGAGCTCAGCGAAGCCGGGGTGCATGCGCCGCTGAGGGGCGGTATCCACGGCAACTCGCGGGAGGGAGCTGACTCGATCGTCGTCTCCGGCGGATACCCGGACGATGAGGACCACGGCGATGTGATCATCTATACCGGTCATGGTGGACAGGAGAATAAGCGGCAGGTCTCCGACCAGGACATCAAGGATCCCGGCAACGCAGGCTTGGTGCAGAGCGCACTCGAAGGCAACCTGATTCGAGTGATCCGTGGTGCCAGCGGTGACCCAAAGCATTCACCGGCCTCAGGATTCCGGTACGACGGTCTCTACCGGGTCGAATCGCACCGCAGCAAGACCGGCGTGGGCGGGTACCGAATCTGGCAGTTCCGATTGGTCGCGGCTGACGTGTCAGACGAGGACGGTGTCACGCCGTTCCACGGCGACACGACGCATGAGCCTGCACCAAGGCACCCTGTCACCATCCAGCGGGTCATTCGCAAGAGCGCAGTCACCCAGCTGGTGAAGCAGCTCCACAACGGGCGATGCCAGATGTGTGATCAGGTACTCCTGGTTCCAGGCGACTCCCACTACAGCGAGGGGGCGCACATCCAGGCCATCGGGCAGCCGTACAACGGCCCGGACGTGCTGGAGAACGTCCTGTGCCTGTGCCCGAACTGCCACGTCCTCTTCGACTACGGGGCCCGCTACCTGACCGACGATCTCCACATCGTCGACGGGGTCACGCATGAAGAGATCGGCAAGCTGCGGACTCATCGCCAGCACAAGATCGACAGCCGCTACGTTCGACACCATCGGGGCCGGTGGGTCGCCACGGACTGAGCGGTAGCTCCATGTGGTGGTCGAGCATTCGAAGTTGGGTGGGGCCGCCGACCTCTTGGAGTGCTGCCTGGCGTAGGGCCTTCGGCCTGCACGGAACCGAGATCTGATCGCAGGCGTTTCATCACGCGAAGATCGCCTACCGAGCGGAGACTCCGATGGTCCGGGCAAGTCGCACTGATGAGGTCTGCGCTGCCATTGATGCGCTGCATGGCGGCCGTTCCTCCGGGCAGTCTGGTCCCCACCAGCCGATCATGCTGCTCTGGGCGATCGGCTGTGCCGCGTCCGGCAAGGCCCGACTCGCCGACTGGGAGAAGATCCGCCAAGCGGTTGGTCCGCTGCTCGAACTACACGGGCAGCCTGGTTCCGACCCTTCGCCCGAGTACTCGTTCGTCGCGTTGAGCCGATCGGGATTGTGGGAGCTGACCGGCTTCACCGGTGGCATCCCGGCCGCTGACGATTTGGCAGTGAAGCGCTGGGTGCAGGAGCACAAGCCGCGTGGTGGTCTCAGCCCGCAGGTCTACAAGCTCATGGCCACTGACCCCGAGGCGCGGCGGCAGGTGGTCAACCGACTGCTGAATCGATTCTTCGATGATGCAGAAACTGACGAGTTGATGACCATCAGCCTCGCCAACCTTGTCTTCGACGGTTTCGGGCCGGTACCTGGAGTTGCGATCGGGCAGGTCTTCTCCAGCCGGAGGGAGCTCTTCGACGCAAACGTGCACCGACAGCTCCAGGCAGGGATCTGCGGCACCCAGGACCGCGGGGCGGAGTCCATCGTCGCGTCCGGCGGCTACGAGGACGACAAGGACATGGGCAACGTCATCCTTTACACGGGCCAGGGGGGTCGGGACAGCAACTCTGGTCAGCAGGTCGAGGACCAAGAGCTCACCCGGGGGAACGCGGCCCTGGTGACCAGTCTCACCACCGGCATTCCTGTGCGCGTTGTCCGAGGAGTGCGCCGGACCGGACCTGGTTCGTCGATCGACTACCGCTACGACGGTCTCTTCCGTGTGGAGGACTACTGGTCCGAGCCCGGGCACTCCGAGCATCTCGTTTGGCGATTCCGCCTCGTCCAACTCACCGAGGAGGAGCGACCACTGCTGGCGCCGATACCGCGACCGCGGGTGCCGGCGGGCAACGAAACGCCCTCACGAGTGGAGGCCGTCGCCCAGCGGATCGTCCGGAGCACGGCGGTGGCGAACTACGTCAAGAGGATGCACGACTTCCACTGTCAGGTCTGTGGGCTCCGCCTCACCGCTCCCACCCGCCCGTATGCCGAAGCGGCTCACATACGGGGGCTCGGCAGCCCGCACTTCGGCCCGGATCTCGCGTCCAATGTGCTCTGCCTCTGCCCCAACCACCACACCCTGTTCGACTTCGGCATGCTGCTCATCGACGACGACCTGACCGTTACTGACCGCTCTTCGGGAACAGTTCTCGGACGCCTACGAGAAGCATCTGACCATCAGATCGATCGGTCACATCTCGCGTACCACCGGGAGCACCACGTGGGATTGGACTGGCACGGCCCCCTCGACAGCGAGGAGGCCCGGTAGCCCCTCAGCCGCGTGGGGTGATGGGGGTGAGTGGGGGGAGGTGGGATTCGAGGGTGTGGGCGGCGTGGAGGGCGAGGTCCTCGCGGTAGGGGCGGGTGATGAGTTGGACGGCGGTGGGGTGGTGGGGGGCCGTGGGGGTGAGGCCGGTGGGGACGGAGACGGCGGGGAGGCCGGCGAAGCTGGTGGCGGTGCACAGGCCCATGGCGGTGGCGACGCGGTCGCGGGAGGCGGGGTCGCGGGATTCCAGGCCGGGGGCGGGGATGGGGTCGGTGTAGACGGGGGCGAGGAGGAGGGGGAAGTCGGCGAGGAATTCGGCCCAGGCGCGGCGGATGGTGAGCCAGGTGCCCATCAGGGTCATGAACTCGGCGGAGGTGGCCGGTGAGGTGCGGTCCATGACGGGTGCGAGGTAGCGGTCGCCGCCGGGGCCGAGGAGGGGGCGGACGGATGGCCAGGTGGGGGCGAACTCGGTGACGGTGAGCAGGTCGTAGGCGGCGAGGGTCTCGTCGAGGCGCGGGACGTCGGGGACCTCCTGGACGTCGTAGCCGGCGTCGGCGAGGACGGAGGCGGCGGTGGCGACGGCGGCGCGGACGGCGGGGTGGACGCCGCGGCCGCCGGGGTCGGCGACCACCGCGACCTTGACGGGGGCGGGCAGCGGTTCGCCGTCCAGGGGTGCGGGGACGGCGCGCGGGTCGCGCGGGTCGGTGCCGGCGAGGAGTTCGAAGGCGAGCCGGAGGTCGGCCACGCTGCGGGCCAGCGGGCCGTCGGTGACCAGGAACTGGGAGGCGGGGCCGGGGTCGGCGGGGCCGAGGATCCGGTGGTCGGCGGGGAAGCGGCCGTAGCTCGGCTTGAGGCCGGCCACGCCGCAGAAGGCGGCCGGGAGGCGGATGGAGCCGCCCGAGTCGTTGCCGAGGCCGAGGGCGGCCATCCCGGTGGCGACGGCGACCGCGTCGCCCCCGCTGGTGCCGCCCGGGGTGACGGACGGGTCCCAGGGGTTGACGGTGTCGCCGAAGAGCTCGCTGCGGGTGTGCATCCCGGACAGGACCAGGGTGGGGAGGTTGCTGTGGCCGATCGGGATCGCGCCGGCGGCGCGGAGGCGGGCGACCGGGGGTGCGTCGGCGGGGGCGACCAGGTCGCGGAAGCGCGGGACGCCGAAGGTGGTCGGGACGCCCTCGATCGCGGTGGTCTCCTTCACCGTGAACGGCACGCCGGCCAGCGGGCCGAGCGGTTCCCCGGCGGCGCGGCGGCGGTCGGTGTCGGCCGCCTGGGCGCGGGCGCGGTCGGCGAGGAGCTGGGTGATCGCGTTGACCTGCGGGTTCACCTCGGCGATGCGGGCGAGGTGGGCGTCGATCAGCTCGGTGGCGGAGATCGCTCCGGTGCGGACGGCGTGGGCCTGGGCGGTGGCGGTGAGGGACCAGGGCAGGTCGGAGGGGAGGGACACGGGTGGGCTCCAGGGGGAGAGACGTAGTGATGCGGTCGTATCGGAAGCGTAGTGTGTGAAGCGATACGACCGCATCGGATTAAGTGGGGAGCACGGCGTGCCCAGACAGGTGGATCTGGAGGAGCGGCGGCGCGTGATCGCCGGGGCGGTCTGCCGGCTCGCCGACGAGAGCGGACTGGAAGGCGTCACGGTGCGGGACGTCGCCGAGCGGGCGGGGCTCTCGATGGGGGCCGTCCAGCGGTGCTTCCCCACCAAGGAGGAGATGCTGGTCTTCGCGCTCCGGTACGTCGGCGGGCGGATCGAGCGGCGGATGCGGGAACGGCTGGGCGGCAGCCCGGCGCAGTCCCCGGCCAGTGCGGTCGGCTACGCGGCGGAGGAGCTGGCGCTGCTGCGGGCGGAGCACCGCTCCGAGGCGCGGGTCTGGCTGGCGTTCCTGGCGCAGGCGGCGGTGAGCGAGGCCTTGGCCGGGCCGCTGCGGGCGGCGTACGCGGTGTCGGAGGAGTTGTTCCTCAGGCTGCTGGCCGAGGCGGGTACCGGCGAAGGGGACGACGAGGCGGCCGACGAGGGGGCGCGGGCGGTCGAGGTGCGGACGCTGCTGGCCCTGGTGGACGGGCTGACCGCGCACGTCCTGGTCGGACGGCTGACGGAGGGCCAGGCCGCCGAGGTGCTGCACGCGCACCTGGAGCGGCTCTGGGCGGCCTGAACGGCGGTCAGCGCGGGGTGGCGGCGGCGTAGAGGACGTCGCGGACGGCGGGGATGGCCTCGCGGTCGGCGCGCCAGACCAGGCGGAGGCGGAGCGGGGGGACGGGGGTGGCGGGGGCGAGGCGGCGCAGGGTGCCGGCGGCGAGGTGGTCGTGGACGGCGAACTCGGGGAGCAGCGCCATGCCGAGGCCGCGCTCGGCGCAGGCGCGGGTGACGGCGAGGCCGCCGGTGTGGACGCGTTCCACCTCGGGACCGAAGAGGCGGTCGCCGGCGAGCCGGAACGAGCAGGCCGGCGCGTTCACCAGCAGGCGCTGACCCGAGTCCGGGGACGCGGGCGCGGCGACCAGGGCGAGCGGGACGTCCTCCAGGTCGAGGTGGGCCAGCGGGACCGGCGGGAGGGCGAAGCCGAGTCCGCCGAGCGGCCCGGCGGTGTCCAGGACCAGCGCGGCGTCCAGGCTCCCGGCGGCGACACCGTGCAGCAGGCCGTCCCGGACCGCGTCGGTGTGCAGGGCGACGTCCAGTTCCGGGTGGTGTTCGGCCAGCCGGGCGAGCACCCGGGGAGCGTGGGTGGCGGCGACGGTCTCCAGGGCGCCGAGCCGCAGGACCAGGCGGACGCCGGTGACCTCGCGGCGGGCCTGATCGGCCTGGTCCAGCAGCCGGCGGGCCCAGGGCAGCAGCCGCTGCCCGGCCGGGGTCGGCGTCATGCCGCGCGGCGAGCGTTCGAACAGGGCGGTGCCGAGCGAGCGTTCCAGCGTGCGGAGCTGCTCGGAGACGGAGGACGGCTCGAGGCCGAGGGCCACGGCGGCGTCGGTGACGGTGCGGTGGACGACGACCGCCTCGAAGGTGCGGAGCTGTCTGAGTTCCATGCGCGGTCCGTCCCCCTGATGTCCGGCGGGGACCAGGGTACGGCGGCAGCGCGCGGGGGCGCTCGGCCCCCGGGCGTTCGGGTCGGGCGGTGGCGGCCCGCCGTGGGCGGGGTGGCGCTGCTCGCGGGCGGGTGCCTGGTGAGCGCGGCTTCGGTGGCGGCCGGGGCGCCGTACCCGCTGCTGGCGGTGGGACTGCTGGGCGCGGGGTTCGGGGTGTCGTTCGCGCTGCCGGCGCTGGTGCCGGCGCTGGTGCCGGCGGCACCGGAGGGGGCGGCGCTGCTGCTGCCAGCAGTCGCGTGCGCGGCGGCGGGGCTGCCGCTCGCCCGGCGGCCCGGGGCGAGGTGAGAGGTGCGCGCTCGGGGCGCTTTGGGCGCTCCGGTGTCCGGGGCGGGCTGCCCGGGCCAATAACATAGAGGTCGTTCTTTTTGTTTGCCGAGGCGTTTGGAGCTACCCGTGGCAAGAGCCCCGCAGGAACGTGCCGTCCGCACCCGCGCGACCATCCTGCGGGCCGCCGCGCAGATCTTCGACGAGTACGGCTTCAGCGGCTCCAGCGTCAGCAAGATCATCAAGCTGGCCGGGACCACCCAGGGGGCGATGTACTTCCACTTCAAGTCGAAGGAGGACCTCGCCAAGGCGGTCATCGACGAGCAGGCCTCCGACCTGGACCTGCCGGAGCAGCCGGCGGGACTGCACCAGCTCGTCCGGACCACCCTCTACCTGGCCGACGAGTTGCGGGAGAACGTGCTGCTGCGCGCCGGGGTGACCCTCGCCGTCGAGCAGGGGCAGCTCGGACTGCGCGACTTCGGCCCGTACGAGATGTGGGCCGGGCAGTTCCGCGCCGAGCTGGAGGCCGCCCGGCGGGCCGGCGAGCTGCTCGACGACGTCGTGGTCGAGGAGTTCGCCCAGGTGCTGGTCGCGGCCTACACCGGCTCGCAGATCATGTCCCACCTGCGCACCGGGCGCGCCGACCTGCCCGGGCGGATCGGCCGGCTGTGGTGGTTCCTGCTGCCCGGCATCGCGCCCGCGCCGGTGGCCGCCGAACTGCGCGCGTACGTCCGGGAGTACGGGAAGCAGCCGGCGTGACCGCGGCACGGGGGAACGGCGGGGAACAGGCGGACCGCGGCCGGGCGCGGACGGGCCCACCGTCCTGCTGACCGGGGCGGGGGCTTCATCGGCTCCGACGTCCTGGCCGAGCTGCGCGCCCGGCGCCCGCGCCGGCCTGCCCGCCACCGACTCGATCGGCAACGCCGTCGCCCTGGTCGCGATGCCCTCCTACGCCGGCGCCTTCGCCATCGGCCTCGGCCCGGTCTTCTGGATCCTCGCCACCGAGATCTTCCCGCCCGAGTCCCGGGCCCGCGGCACCGACCTCTGCGCCCTGGTCGACTGGGCCGCCAACTTCGTCGTCGGCCAGGCCTTCTCCCGACCGCCGACGCCATCGGCGAGCGCTGGGTCTTCTGGTTCTTCGCGGCGGTCTCCCTCGCCGCCGCCCTCTTCGTCGCCCGCCGCGTCCCCGAGACCAAGAACCGCTCCCTGGACGAGATCCAGTCCGCCCTGGCCGCCCGATGAGGCCCCCAGCCCTCCGCACCCGCCCAAGGGTCGAACCGCCAGGCTACGTCTCAAGAACCACGACCTTGACGATCCATCACTTCTACCAGGATGCAGGAGGAGCATAAAGATCAGATCAACTTCGGGAAAGCTCTTGACAAAGGTACAGATCCAACAAAGTTGCCAAATATTGTCGATTTCGATCGAACGGCACTCAAATAACCCTTGGGGCACTTTTGAGGACTGCCGAGCCGACTTCTTCCCCGGCGCCCATAAGGTCCGTTCGAATATCAGCCGTTCCAGGCAAGTATCCGGCCAGCCGACGAAGTTGACGCTCCATCAGGTTGATGATGCTGTTTGCTTACAACCCAATCACCCGAAGGGGTGGCTTCTATTGGCAAGACAGGGGAGGAAGCTATGAAGAAGACGGCTGCGAGGGTCGCTCTCGCGATCGCGGGGGTGGGCATCGTCATAGGCAGCGCACCGGCGTTCGCCGTGACCGCCTCGACGACGGGGTCGACCGCCTGGTCGAACGACGGGTACACGTTCTACGTCAAGGACACGAAGGCGGACAGCCGCTCGGCGTATGGTCAGTACACTCGCATCGCCAACGTGGGCGAGGTCCGCACGCTCTGGAACAAGAGCGGCTCCGACACCACGGTCTCGACCACCACCGACAGCCCGATCTGGCAGATCCGCGCTTGCCGGCAGGAGCAGTTCGCGTCGGACAGCTGCAGCAGTTGGGTCATCCAGATCGGCTGATACCGCCGCCATAGAACGAACAAGGATTGGTCTCAGCGCCGGGTCGGACGCGACGCGTGTCCGACCCGGCACCTTTCGCGACAAGTGGGGGACACATGATCTCTCGAGCGGTCCAGCCCGCCGGGCCGACTCCGAGGACGGCATCTGACGCACCGGTACTGGGGGTCTACGGCCTGCACCATGCCGTGGGCGGGCGGAGCCTGTTCAACGGAGTCGAGCTCGAGGTCACACGCAACGAGTCTGTGGCGGTGTCGGGGGCCAGCGGCAGCGGGAAGAGTACGCTGTTGATGTGCGTGCTCGGCCTGATCCGGCCCGACGCCGGGGCGGTCAAGGTGGAAGGGGCCGACCTCGCGCGGCTGCGCGGCCGCGCACTGGCCAGGTACCGCAGCCACCACATCGGGATGGTGTTCCAGACCGGCGAGCTGCTACCTGAGCTGTCCCCGCTGGAGAACGTCGCCCTGGCGGCCCTGCTGGGCGGAAGGCGACGTGAGGAAGCGTACCGCCGGGCCGCAAACCTGTTGGAAGAGCTGGGAGTTCCCAATAACGACACCCGCACCGCAGCGCTCTCCGGTGGGGAACGCCAGCGCATCGCGGTAGCGCGGGCCCTGGTGAACGAACCGGCTCTGCTGGTCGCGGACGAGCCGACGGCCGCGCTCGACCCCGACAATCGCGACAGCGTCTGCGACCTGATCTTCTCCCTGCCCAAGAGCCGCGGATGCGCGCTTGTGGTCGTCACGCACGACAAAGCGGTCGCCGCGCACTCGGACCGTCAACTCGTCCTGGAGACCGGGACGTTGACCCATCCGGACCGAACCGGAGGCGGAGCGTGAGCAGTCGGCACCTCGCGCTCCAATTGCTCCGGATCGGTGCCACCTCCGGCCGGTCCTCCCGCTTCGGCGCCCTACGGTTCACCGCGCTCCTGTGCGCAGTCGCCGCACTCACCCTCGCCACCGGTTCCCTGGTTTGCGCCTGGTCCGCTTACGAGGGGCGCGGGTTGCGCAGCGAGGCGCGCAACCCGCAGATGGCCATGGCGCATCCGGCCGAGCAGCCCATCGCACTGTGGTCCGCCGGCTTCGACGTCGTACAGGGCTACCAGTACTCGGTCGTCTCCGTCGTTCCGCTGCACCCCGACGCTCCACTGCCGCCAGGCCTGCCGCGCTGGCCCGGACCGGGCGAGGCGATTCTGTCACCGGCTCTGGTCTCAGCAGGTGCGGACGAGGGAATCACGACCAGATTGGGGCGCGATGCCGGGCGCATCGGTGACTCCGGGCTGAGCGCACCGACCGAGTACCTCGCGTATGTCCGGCCTCCGGATAAGCTCGTCGACCGGAACCGCATGATCCCGATCACCGGATACGGGGCATCCGGTACGTTCTTCGGGGACGATCTCTCCATCGAACCGCTCAGCCAGTTCCTCTTCGCCATCACGGTGCTGATGGTCTTTCCGGCGGGCGTTCTGCTGTTCGTCGCAGCACGGATGGGCGGTGAGGACCGCGACCGCCGGACAGTGCTGCTCGGTGCGCTGGGAGCGACGAGAAGTGCGCGCTTCCTGGTCAACCTCGGCGAGTGCGCCCGGCCGGTCCTCATCGGCGCGGTCGCGGGCGCGGGCCTGATCGCGCTCTGGACAGCCTCGGGGGCGGCGATTCCCTTCGTCGGCACCCCACTGCCCGCAGCCGACATCATGGCTGACTTCGAATTGATCGCCGCGTGCGCCATGGCCTCGGCCGCCGCCGCGGTCATCTGTGTCACCGTGCTCCACCGGGCCGGCCGGCGCTGGCGCCGCGACGCATCGGCGGGTGCCCTGTCAACACCTCGCCGCACGCAGCGCTGGTGGTCCGTGGGCCTGGCTGCCGGTGTTCTTCTGGCCACCAGGGGACCCGACCTGTTCGCGGCGCACAACCCGTTCCTCTACATCGTGGTGTACCTGGCCGGCGTGGTGCTCACCCTGGCGACCCTGCCGTCGGCGCTCGCCGCGCTGACTTCCGCCGCCGGACGGGCGCTCACTCGTGCGGCCCGCCGCAGCGGTGGAACCGGAGCACTCGTGGCCGGCCGTTGGCTGACCGCGCGTCCCGGTGTCACGGCCCGGCTGACCGCCGGAACCGTCGTGGCCATCGGCCTGCTGGGCCAGGTGCAGTTGCACACCAGCCGGATCAGCGAACCGGTGGCCGCCGCGCAGGCCACCGCCGCACGAATCGGTACGAGTGTGCTGACCGTCGCCGCCCCCGCGGACGAGACGCGCGTCACGGCCTTCCTCCAGGCCCTGCCCGCGGACATCCGGACCTTCCGGCTGACTCAGTCGCACGAGGATACGGCGGTACGGACCGTGCTTCAGGGCCCCTGCAACCAGATCGAGAACGTCTTCCGCCGACCGTGCTCCGGAAGCGTATTGGGGACGACCGACCCGGATCCGCGGATCAGAGAGCTGGTCGCGTGGTACGGGCTGGGTTCTGCGATGGAGCTCCGACAGGGACCGGTCGAGAAGGTGTCCACGGATGCCGCCGCGGCGCCCACGAGTCCTGGCTCAAGCGTGCTGGTGATCGTTCCGCCGGGAGGCAGCGCGGACGTTTCGGCCCTCACCAGGACGGCCCGGCAGCACCTCTCGCTCAGCCCGGCCGTCCAACCACCGGGTGGGGAATGGCTGTCGGCCGCCACTTCACGGGGTTCGCGCCTGCCGTGGGTGACGTTCTTCGGGTGCTGCGCCCTGGTGTTCACCGGCCTGGCCATCGGTCTCAACAGTGTGGCGGAGTTCAGCCGGTTCAGCCGGTCGATCGCCCCCGTGGGGATACTGACCGGCCGCAACCGGCTCTTCCTCAGTGTCGCGGCCTGGACGCTACTCGTTCCCCTCGTCCTGGCGGCGGTGGTCGGCATGCTCGTCCATCTCTGGCTGGCCACGCCGCTGACCTCACCGCTCATCGGCGCCCAGGTCTCCTGGTCGGCCATGGGCCTGCTGTTCGCCCTCACCGTCGCCCTGGCCCTGGCCACGTGGACGGGCGGCAGTTGGACCGCCCGACGAATGGCCGCGCGGTGGCGCCCGGGCATGGAGTAGACCGGCTCCGCCCGGTGACCGGACGACCGGGGCCGGACAACTGCTCGACTCCGGCCGAGAGACACGCCTTGGCCTGCCGGGCTTCGAGACGCCTCCCGAAGCCCGGCAGAGCCGTACACCTCGGTGCCAGGATGGAGCAGGACGCAGTCCGGGGTGGTGAACGCCGGCGCCGGGAAGAGGTCGGAGGAATCACTGCGCATGTGGGGCAAGTGGATCGGGTGCGAGGTGCCGGAGAGCGGCCGGGAGCGGTTCTCCGCCGCCCAGCGGGGGTGGGCGGCGATCGGGGACCAGCCAGGGCTGGTCGGGCAGGTGGGCGGGTGGGATCGCGGGTGTGCCAGGGTCCTGGGCCTGTGGGCCGACGAGGAGGCGTACGGGCGGTTCATGCGCGAGCGGCACGACGCCGTCATCGGCGCGAGCGGCCAGGGCGGGACGTACGCCGCGATCGCGACCGCCACCGGGGCCGTCGTCCTGGAGATGGCCGGTGACGCGGCCGAGCTGCCCCGTGCGCTCGAAGCCGCCACCCTGCTGCGCGTCGCCGACTGCCGACTGCGGCCGGGCCGGGCGGCGCACTTCCTCGATGTGCAGCGCCGGGTGTGGGCGCCCGGCATGGCGGCGGCCGGGGGCATGCTCGGCGGCGTCGTCACGCGGCTCGACCCGCACCGCTACCTGGTCACCACCCTGTGGTCCGGGCCCGCCGCCCACCGGCGCTACGCCGCCGAGCGGCTGCCGGCCCTGCGCGAGCATGCGGCGACCGGGGACGACCTGCGCGCGCTGACCGGTCATCTGCTGCCGCTGGAACCGGCCTGGGCCGTGCTGCCCGTCAGGCGACGGCGAGGGCCTCGTTGATCTTGCGGGTCATCTCGGCCATGGCGGGGGTGGGCTCGCCCTTGCGGGACTGGGTGGCGGTGGCGAGGGCGACGTTGACGATGCTGCGGAAGTTGTCGGCCTCGGCCGGGTCCTGGTCGCCGAGCAGGGTCGCGGCCGCCGTCAGGGCCGGGAGGACGTGGTCGGCGAGTTCGGCGACGGACTTGCCGACCAAGCCCTTCACCTTGGAGTTCTCGGCGAGCACGTGCCCGACCGGGCCGGTCCCGGTGGCCAGGGCGATGGAGCCGTTGGTAGCGATCCGGTGGGGCGAGCCGGCGGCGTCGGCGGCGGCCAGCAGGGAGACGGCGCCGTAGGCGGCGGTGCGCAGGGTGGTCTTGTCCTGGTCGGTCAGGGTGAGGGACATGGTGGTGGGTTCCTTCGGTTGTCTGGGTGTCGTGAGTGTCGGGGCTTGCGGGTGTCGGGTTTCGGGCGTCAGGCGTCGAGGGCCTGGTAGACGGTGGTCCAGAAGTCGTGGATCAGCCGGGCCGAGCTCGGGACGGTCATCCCAACCTGGGTGAGCAGGAGACCGGTGATCCCGTTCACCGGGTCGGCGTAGGTCGAGGTGCCGCTGCCGCCGTCCCAGCCGAACTGGCCGACGGGCGCGTAGTCCCCGCGGTAGGTGCGCACCGCCATCCCGAAGCCCCAACCCCCGTGCTGCCCCTGGCCGTGCGACAGGTGGACGTTGTCGCGGGCCAGGGCCTCGCGGGCGGCGGTCTGCTCGGCCGTGAGGCGGTTGGTGGTCATCAGCTGGACCGCGGGGCGGGAGAGGATGCGCTCGCCGTCGTGCGTCCCGTGGTTCAGGAGCATCCGGAAGTAGGCGTGGAAGTCGTCGACGGTGGAGGCCAGTCCGCCGCCACCGCCCGGGAACGCCGGGGGCTTGCTCCAGCGCCCGTCCGCCGGCTCGTCCCACACGTGGAACTCCCCGGTCTGCGGGTCGGGGGCGTAGAGGGGCGGCAGCCGGTCGATCTTGCCGGCGGGGACGTGGAAGCCGGTGTCCTCCATGCCCAGCGGGCCGAAGACGCGCTCACGCAGGAAGGTCTCGAACGGCTGCCCCGTGACCCGGGCGACGAGCACGCCGAGCACGTCGCTGGCGATCTGGTACTGCCAGCGCTCGCCGGGCTGGTTCATCAGCGGGAGCGTGCCGAGGCGGCGCAGCCACTCGTCGGGCTCGGGCATGGGCTGGGGGAGGTCGGGCGTGAGGCCGTTCTCGATGATCGCGGTCATGATCGGGGTGCCGAGTGCCGTGATGTCCATACCGAGGCCGAAGGTGGAGGTCAGCACGTCCCGGACGGTGATCGGCCGGCGGGCGGGGACGGTGTCGTCCAGCGGGCTGTCGATCCGCTTGAGCACCTGGCGGTTCGCGAGCTCCGGCAGCCAGGTCTCGACGAGGTCGTCCAGCCGCAGCCTGCACTCGTCGAGCAGGACCATGGCGGCGGCGACGGTGACCGGCTTGGACGTCGAGGCCATCCGGAAGATAGTGTCCCGCGCCATCGGGGCGCCGCCCTCGTGGCGCATGGTGCCGATCGCCTCGACGTGGGTCTCGTGGCCCCGGCCGAGGAGGGCGACGACGCCGGGGATCGCCCCGGACTCGACGTGCCGGGTCAGTACGTCCCGGACCTTGCGCAGGCCTGCTTCGGAGAAGCCGTTCTTGTGCGTGCCCATGATGAGTCTCCCCGCTCACTTCTGTTCGAGAACTTCTGAACGCTCATGACGCTACATTGCGTTCAGAGATTGGTCAACGCGCAATGAGGCGCACTGAGGCCGCCATCATCAAGGGTCTTCGGCATTCATTGCAATGAATATGAAGCTGAATGCAATGGCCGGAGGCAAGCTCACATTGCAATGAGATGGGCGTGAATGCATACTCGCACGGAGATCGCACGCATCGACGGACGGGAGACGAGGACCCATGCCCGGAGGCAGGCTCACCAGTGAGGACCGTCAGCTCATCGCCACAGGGCTGGCCGAGGGGCTGGGGTACGCCGAGATCGGGCGGCGTCTCGAACGACCCGCCTCGACGATCATGCGCGAGGTGACGCGCAACGGCGGACCGGAGGGCTACGGGGCGGACCGGGCCGCCGAGGCCACCCAGACACGGGCGCGGCGGGCCAGGAAGGCCCAGCCCGAGGCACCGGCGGTCGCCGAGAGCCGGTACGGGCGGGATCCGGGGGCGGTCCAGGACTTCACGGAGGCCTTCACCGCCCTGCTCGCGCAGTCCGGGCTCCCCAGGATGGAGGCCAGGGTGCTGGCCGCCGTCTTCACCACCGACGCCGGCACCCTCACCGCCGCCGACCTGGTCCAGCGGCTGCGCGTCAGCGCCGCGTCCGTGTCACATGCCGTGGGCTTCCTCGAACAGCAGGGGCTGCTCAGGCGGGAACGCGTTCCCGGCGAACGCCGCGAGCGGTACGTCGTCGACGACGAGGTCTGGCTCCGGTCCATCCTCGGTGCCGCCGAGATGAACGAGACCCTGGCCGGCATGGCCCGCCAGGGGGCCGACGTTCTCGGGGAGGAGACCCCGGCGGGTGCCCGGTTCGCCTCGTCCGCCGAACTCTTCGTCCTGATCAGCGAGTCCATGCGGGAGTTGCTGGAGCAGTGCCAGCAGCACCTGGCCGCCAGGAACGCCGAACGGGCGACGTGATCTGATCGCCGGAGTGGGAAGTCGGCCCAGTCGACTTCCCACTCCGTGATCGCAGTGCCGGAAACGATCAGACCTCGCCGAACTCGCCGGCTTGCAGGGCAGTGACGAAAGAACGGCGTCAACTTCGTCTACTGGGGCGGCCGCCTCACCACCGCCCAGGAGAGCATCGTCGCCCGCCACCGCCCGCCCCATACCATCACCACCGTCCTCGAAGCCCTCAACCGCGGCGCCCACCTCCCCCTCCTCCTCCGCGGCACCCCCGCCGAACAGCCCGGATCACTCGATCGGGTGGCTCCATCTCGACAGCCCTTCGCGCCGGTGCAGCGGCAACCGACGTGCGGCTCGACCGAAGCTCACAACCAGCTGGTACACACCCCCAGTAGGGACAAGAGCCGGCCCTGCCGCCCTCCTCACCCCGGGGCGGCGGGGACCTTCCCGTCCTCGTCCGCTCAGAACAGCGCCACCAGCTCCGCCCGCGAGGCGATCCCCAGCTTCGGGTACGCCTTGTACAGGTGGTGCCCCACCGTCCTCGGGCTGAGGAACAGCTGCGCCGCGATGTCCCGGTTGGTCAGCCCCTGCGCCGCCAGTCGCGCGATCTGCAACTCCTGCGGGGTGAGCACCGTGAGCGCCCCTGCGGGAGCAGCCGGGGCCGCGACGGTGCCGGTGGCCGTCAGTTCGGTGCGCGCGCGGTCCGCCCACGGCGCGGCGCCCAGCCGCTCGAAGGTCTCCAGCGCCGCACTCAGGTGCGGCCGGGCGTCCGTCCGCCGCCGCTCGCGCCGTAGCCACTCGCCGTACAGCAACGCCGTCCGCGCCCGCTCGAACGGGCGGTGGGTGCCCTCGTGCAGGTCGAGGGCCGCCCGGTAGGCGGACTCGGCCAACTCGTCCGGCCCCAACAGCGCCTGGCAGCGCAGCCGCAGCGCCTCCGCCCAGGGTGTCCCCGCCGCGCCCGCCCAGCGCGCGAAGCGCTCGTACGGCCCGGCCGCCCGGTCCGGCTCGCCCAGCCGGACGGCCGCCTCGACGAGGTCCGGCACGGCCCGGGTCGCGCCGACGTGGTGCCGGTACGGCCCGGTGGTGAGCGTGTGCAGCCGGTCCGCGGCGGCGGCGACGCGTCCCCGGCCGAGGTCCAGCAGCGCGAGCGCCCACTGCGCCCAGGGTTCACCGGCCGCAGGCGCGGAGGAACCGGAGGCGAGCGCCTCGGCGGCCAACTCGACGCACCGCTCGTCGGCCCCGCCGAGTGCCGCCAAGCAGGCCAGTATGGCCGCGAGTTGGCTGGTCCACTGGTGCTGGCCGGCGTCCCGGGCGAGCGCGTGCCCCTCCGCCGCCGTGACCTCGGCGTCGCGGTGCCGGCCGTGGAACAACTCGGCCTCGGCGAGGAAGAACTGGAGCGTGGGCAGCACCCCGACCGTCCCCTTGGCCCGCGCCTCGGCAGCGAGTTCGGCGGCCAGCTCCAGCGTCTCGTGGTCGCGCCCGAGGACGAGCGCCGCGCCGCACAGCTGCACCAGGTCGACCGGGCTCTCCGCCCCCGCCTTCCGCGCCTCGTCCGCCGTGGCCCGGATGTCGGGCACGGGCTCGACGGGACGCCCCAGGGCCGGCAGTACGGCGGCCGGCAGGTGCCGGGCCAGCGGGGCGAGCGGTTCACCGGGGCCGAGCGGGAGGGCGGCCAGCCGGTCGAGCACGGTGGCCACCGGCTCCTCGCCGACGTACCAGGCGGCGTGGAAGGCCTGGAGCAGCATCCGTACCGCGTGCGCGGGCTCGATGTCGGCGGCGGCGGCGTCCAGCAGCAGCCGGTACGCGGCCGGGTAGGCGCCGCGCCAGAAGTGCGCGACCGCCCGGACCTGGTCGAGCAGGGCGTGCGCGAACACGCTGTCGGTGCGCGCCCCGGCCCGGTCGGCGAGCGCCTCCGCCTGCGCCAACTTGCCTTCCTCGGTGGCTGCTTCGGCGGCGAGCACCAGGCGGCGGGTGGCGCCGTCGCGGTCCGGGGTGAGCCCGGCGGCGCGCTCGTACGCGGCCGCCGCGCCGCCGTGGGCGCCGCGCGCCTCGGCCCGTTGGGCGGTGCGCTCCAGGGCGTCGGCGAGGTCGGCGTCGGGCGCGGTGGCGGCCAGCGCGAGGTGCCAGGTGCGCCGGTCGCCGTCCTCCAGGACTTCGCCGATCGCCCGGTGGACGGCCAACTGCTGTTGCAGGGGCGTTCGTTGCAGAACGGCGGTACGCAGCAGCGGATGCCGGAAGACGAGCCGGCGCCCGGCATCGACGGTGATCAGCCGGCCCCGCTCGGCGGGAGCGAGCGCCCCGGCGTCCACACCGAGCACGGCGGCCGCGGCCAGCACGACGTCCAACTCCCCGTTCTCCTCGGCCGCCGCGACCAGGAGCAGCGTCTGGGTGGCGGGCGGCAGGCCGGTGACCTGGCCGTGGAAGGCGATCTGCAGACGGCTGGTGAGCGCCAGCCCTCCGGCCGCGCAGTCCGCCTCCACCGGCGGGAGTTCGACGAGCGCCAGGGGGTTTCCGGCCGCCTCGGCGAGCAGGCGCCGACGGACCGGTTCGGCGAGCGCCCCGCCCGCGCGGTCGGCGAGCAGCCGGACGGCGTCCGCCTCGGCGAGCCCGGTCAGCCGCAGCTCCGGCAGCCCGGCGAGCGGCAGCACGTCCGCCCCGGCCCCCGCGTCCCGGGCGGCGAGCAGCAGCGCGATGCCCTCCGCCTGGAGCCGGCGGGCCGCGATCAGCAGCGCGTCCAACGAGGCCCGGTCCAGCCACTGCACATCATCGACGACGCACAACAGGGGCTGCTCGGAGGCGAGTTCCGCCAGCAGGCCGAGTGTGGCCAGCCCGGCGAGCAGCCGGTCCGCGCCACCGGAGGCCGCCTCTCCGAGTCCGAACGCGCCCTCCAGCGACCGCCGTTGCGGCCCGGGCAGCGCGTCCAGCCGGTCCAGTCCGGGCGCCAGCAGCAGACTCAGCCCCGCGAAGGGGAGTTCGGCCTCGTACTCGACCCCGGCCGCCCTGACCACCCGGACGCCGCCACCGGCCGCCGCCACCGCGTACTCCAGCAGCGCCGTCTTGCCGATCCCCGGCTCGCCGCGCAGCACCAGCACCCCGCTGCGGCCGCCCCGCGCCCCGTCGAGCAGCGCCCCGACGGCGGCCTGCTCCCGCTCCCGCCCGTACAGCACCCCGGTCCCCCTCCCGATGCCCCGACCCTACTGGCGGCGACGTAGGTACGCCCTACCTATCCGTGACGGATTCGCCCGCCGCCCGCCGTCCGTACCTTTTCGACCAGCGGGAACGGCCCGCCAACCGCCGTACCGGACAAGGGAGAAGACGATGAACGCCACCCAGCCGAACGAACTCCAGTCGAACGAACTCCGGCCGACCGAGCTCCAGCAGCTCGCCGCCCGCTACCTCGCCGCCTGGAACGAGACCGACCCGGTCGCCCGCCGGAAGCTGATCGACGACGCCTGGGCCGAGGACGGCCGCTACACCGACCCGCTGGCCGCCGTCACCGGCCGCGAGGGCGTCGACGCGCTGATCGGCGCCGCCCAGGCGCAGTTCCCCGGCCTGGTGTTCACCCTCGGCCCGGTCGACGCCCACCACGACATCGCCCGTTTCACGTGGAACCTCGGCCCGGCCGGCGAGGAGCCGCTGGTCATCGGCTTCGACGTGCTGGTCGCCGACGCGGAGGGCCGGATCGCCTCGGTGCACGGCTTCCTCGACCGCGTCCCGGGCGCCTGAGCCGGCACCACCCCGACCGACCGCCGGGGCGGGCGACGCCGGCGCCCGCCCCGCTCCACCGCCCCTGAGGAGACGCCGAGTTGTCCAGCACGCTCACCGCCCGCCCGAGCGCCTCCGGCACCGCCGGCGCGCCCGTCCCGCGCGGCCTGCTGCCGGTCCTCCTGACCGCGACCTTCATGACCGCTCTCGACGTCTTCGTCGTCAACGTCGCCATACCCTCCCTCCAGACCGATCTGAGCGCCGGACCGGCCGCCGTCCAGTGGGTGGTCGCCGGCTTCGGCCTCGCCCTCGCCGCCGGACTGATCACCGCCGGCCGGCTCGGCGACCGCTACGGCCGGCGCCGGATGTTCGGGCTCGGCCTGGCCCTGTTCACCCTGGCCTCGGCGGCCTGCGGCCTGGCCCCGACGGCGGGCGCGCTGGTCGCCGCCCGGGCCGCCCAGGGACTGGCCGCAGCGCTGACGAGCCCGCAGGTGCTGGCGATCCTGAGAACGGCGTACAGCGGCGCGGCGCAGGCCCGGGCGTTCGCGATGTACGGGCTGACCATGGGGCTCGGCGCCGTCTTCGGACAGCTGATCGGCGGGGTGCTGATCCACGCCGACCTGTTCGGCCTGGGCTGGCGCAGCTGCTTCCTGCTCAACCTGCCGGTCGGCCTGGCCGCCCTGGCGCTGGTGCGGCGCTGCCTGCCCGAGTCGCGGGCCCCGCACCGCCCGGGCCTGGACCCGGTGGGCGTCGCGCTGGTCACCGTCGCGCTGACCGGGCTGGTGCTGCCGCTGATCCAGGGCCCCGGGGCCGGCTGGCCGCTGTGGACCTGGCTCTGCCTGGGCACCTCGGCCGTGCTGCTCACGGTCTTCGCCGTCCAGCAGCACCGCAGCGGCCGGGCGGGCGGCGCGCCGCTGGTCGACACCCGGCTGTTCGCCGACCGCGCGTTCACCACCGGCCTGCTCGCGCAGCTGGCCTTCTCGCTCGGCCAGGCGTCGTTCTTCCTGGTGCTGGCCCTGTACCTGCAGCCCGGCCGCGGGCTGGACGCGCTCGGCGCGGGCCTGGTCTTCACCGCGATCGGCCTCGGCTACCTGGTGACCTCCACCGTCGCGCACCGGGTCGCCGCCCGGCTGGACCGGCAGACGATCGCGCTCGGCGGGCTGCTGATGGCCGCGGGGCTGGGCCTGCTGGGCCTCGCGGTGCACGCCGCCGGCCCCACCGACAGCGTCTGGTGGCTGGCGCCCGGCCTGTTCGTGGACGGGCTCGGCATGGGCCTGGTGATCGCCCCGGTGACGTCCCTGGTGCTGGCGGGGGTCGAACCGCGGCTGGCCGGCTCGGCGGCGGGCCTGGTGGCCACCGTCCAGCAGGTGGCGGGGGCGCTCGGGGTCGCGCTGATCGGCATCCTCTCCTACGGCGCCGATGACCCGGCCTCCGCGTTCGGGCGCAGCCTCGCGGCGCTGGCGGTGCTGGAGCTGCTGCTGGCGGGCCTGGTCCAGCTGCTGCCGCGCCGCACACGGTGAGCCGGCCGCCGGGCCGGGGGAAGGGGGGAGGGCCGGGGCGCGGTCCTCCCGCTTCTGTTCCGTCCGCCCGTTCCGTTTCGCCCGCCCACCCGTTCCGTTTCGCCCGCCCGTTCCGTTTCCTCCCCCCGATCGGGTTGGATGGGTGGATGAGCGAGGAGAAGAGCGCCGTGCCGGCGTGGGAGCAGCGGTTCAGGGCGGCCCGGGTCTCCCTGCCGGACTGGGCGGAGGACGCCCCCGAGCGGGCGCTGTACGTGTCCAACGCCAGCGGCACCTACGAGGTCTACGCCTGGGACCGCGTCACCGACACCCACCGGCGGGTCACCGACCGCCCCAACGGCACCACCGACGCCGAGCTGTCCCCCGACGGCGAGTGGATCTGGTGGTTCGACGACAACGACGGCGACGAGTTCGGCATCTGGCGCCGCCGGCCGTTCGCGGCCCGCCCCGAGGGCGCCGACGGCCCGACCGGACCCGACGAGGAGGCCGTCCCCGGCCTCGCCCCGTCCTACGAAGCGGGTCTCGCCCTGGGCCGGGACGGCACCGTGGTGGTCGGCCGCTCCACCGACGAGGGCGGCACCACCCTGCACCTGCGCCGCCCCGGCGCGGACCGGGCCGTCGAGATCTACCGGCACGCCGAGTACGGCGGCGTCGGCGACCTGAGCCACGACAGCACCCTGCTGGCCATCGACCACACCGAGCACGGCGACGCCATGCACGGGGCGATCCGCGTCGTGCGGCTGCCCGTCGACGGCGACGCTGTCTCCACCGTGGCCGAACTGGACGAGGTGACCGGCTGCGACGAGCCGCGCGGGGTGGCCTGCCTGGGCTTCGCGCCGCTCGACGGCGACACCCGGCTGCTGGTCGCCCACCAGCGCACCGGCCGCTGGGAGCCGATGATCTGGGACGTCGCGACCGGCGTGGAGACGGCGCTGGTGCTCCGCGACGAGCAGGGCCGCGAGCTGCCGGGCGATCTCTCCGCCCAGTGGCGGCCCGACGCCCGGTCGCTGCTGATCGAGCACGAGTACGAGGCGCGCAGCGAGCTGTTCTCGTACGCGCTGGGCGAGGGTGTGCTCACCCGCCTGGAGACCCCGCGCGGCACCGTCGGCGGCGCCACCCCGCGGCCGGACGGCACCGTGGAGTTCCTCTGGTCCTCCGCCGCCGAGCCGTCCGCCGTGCGCTCCACCGCCGGCACCGTGGTGCTGCGCGCGCCCGGCGCCGTCCCGCCCGGCTCGGTGCCGGTCGAGGACGTGTGGGTGGACGGGCCCGGCGGGCGGGTGCACGCGCTGGTCCAGCGGCCGGCCGGGGCGGGCGACGGGCCGTTCCCGACCGTGTTCGAGGTCCACGGCGGCCCGACCCACCACGACAGCGACTCCTTCGCCGCCGGCCCGGCCGCCTGGCTGGACCACGGCTTCGCGGTGGTCCGGGTCAACTACCGCGGCTCCACCGGCTACGGCCAGGCCTGGACGGACGCGCTGCGCGAGCGGGTCGGGCTGATCGAGCTGGAGGACATCGCCGCCGTGCGCGAGTGGGCGGTGGCGAGCGGGCTGGCCGACCCGGCGCGGCTGGTGCTGTCCGGCGGCTCCTGGGGCGGCTACCTCACGCTGCTCGGGCTCGGGACGCAGCCGGAGCTGTGGAGCCTCGGCATCGCCGCCGTGCCCGTCGCGGACTACCTGACGGCGTACGGCGACGAGATGGAGGCGCTGAAGGCGATCGACCGCACGCTCTTCGGCGGCACGCCGGAGGAGGTGCCCGAGCGCTGGACGGCGTCCTCGCCGCTGACGTACGTCGAGCAGGTGCGGGTGCCGGTGTACATCAGTGCCGGGGTGAACGATCCGCGCTGCCCGATCCAGCAGATCGACAACTACGTCGAGCGGCTGGAGCAGCTCGGCAAGCCGCACGAGGTGTACCGGTACGACGCCGGGCACGGGTCGCTGGTCGTGGACGAGCGGATCAAGCAACTGCGGCTGGAGATCGAATTCGTCCGGCGGCACCTCGGCGGCGCGGCGGTGGGCGAGAATCGGGCGGGCACGGAGAAGTAGGGGACGCAGGGAAACGGGGGGGTACGGGTGAGACGCCTGTTGACGATCGCGGGGGTGGGGGTGGCCGGGGTGCTGGTGCTCACCGGCTGCTCGGGTTCCGACGGTGGCGGCGGTGGCGGTGGGAGCGCGGCTTGTCCGCCGGCTTCCTCGCCGTCGTCCTCGCCGTCGTCCTCGTCGTCGCCGCCGCCATCGTTGCCCACGGCCACTTCCACGGTGGTGAAGGCGGCGTTCCGCACCGCGCCGGTGGCGGGCGGGGAGGACGACGGTGTGGTGGTGCTCGCCAAGTCTTCGGGCTCGAAGGGGTCGTCGTCATCGGGCTCGAAAGGGTCCAAGGGCTCCAAGAGCGGCCGCACGACCCGGCACCACACCGACACGTACAACAGCAACGGCGGCAGCAACAACAGTGGCCGCAAGTGCGACAACCCTCCGCCGACCGCCTCGCCGTCGGCCGGTACGCCATCGGCCGGTGCGCCGTCGCCCGTGGTGCCGGCACCGGCCGTTCCCTCCGTACCGGCCAAGCCGGCCGTGCCACCGGTGCCACCGGTGAAGCCGTCCCGCTGATCAGCGGGACGGCAGTCCGGCGTCAGTCCAGGACCGGGTCCAGTCCGAGGGCCCGGTCCTGCTCCGCCTCCGCCTCGCGGCGCATCAGGCGGAACCACATGAAGACCACGAAGCCGCCGAAGACGAACCACTCCAGCGTGTAGCCGAGGTTCTGGAACGCGCGCAGGGAGAGGCCGTCGCCGCCCTGCGGCTGCACGGTGGGGACGGGCGTGAGGCCGTCCGGCGCGGTGTCGGCGGACACCCAGCCGTCGTACCAGCCGTCCAGCGCGAGCTTGTTGACGAGCGCGGCCCGGTTGATCGTGCCGAGCTGCCCGTCCGGGAGGCCGCCGGCCACGGCGCCGCCGCTGCCGCTGGTCTCGCCGGCCTGGAGGCGGCCGGTCACGGTCACCTCGCCGGCCGGTGCGGCCGCCGCCGGGCTGTCGGCGACGGCCGCGCCGACCGGGGGTGCGCCGGCGGCCCAACCGCGGACGACCGCGGCGGTCCGGCCGTCGGCGGTGCGCAGCGGGGTGAGCACGTAGTAGCCCTGCTTGCCGTCCAGCACGCGGTTGGGGACGAGCAGCTGGTGTTCCTGGTCGAAGGTGCCGGTGACCGTCACGGTGCGGCCGACGGTGTCGGTGGTGACCTGCGGGCGGTCGGCGGCGAGCAGTTCGCCGAGCGGCCGGGGGGCGCCGCCGTCGGCCACCGCCCGGCTGATCTCCTTGTGCGAGGAGACCCGGTCCTCGAAGCGGCCGAGCTGCCAGGAGCCGAGCCAGACGCACACCGCGACGGCCGCCACGGCCAACGCGGTGCCGCTCAGCCAGCGCGGAGTGAGGAGGAACCGGTACACACCCCCCACGGTAACCACTCCTCACACCCCGCCCGCCCCCAGGGCCCCCGCGCGCCCTCCACGCCTGCCTCCTGCCCTCGGGGAATATGCAGACCGGTCTACCTAGTTTGCCGACCTCGCCGACGTCTCCGGAGTGGGAAGTCGGACCCGCCGACTTCCCACTCCCGCCGAGCTGGCCCACGCCTCACGCGGATCCTTGAATATGCCGACCGGTCTACATACTCCGGCTGGCATCAGTAGACCGGTCTACATAATCTGCCCCGCCCCGCGCACACACCGCGCACCGCGCACCTTTGGAGCAGGAAGTCGACCCCGCCGACTTTCCACTCCCGCCAGCCCAACGCCCGCTCCCCGGCTCGCTCCCCGGCCCCGCCCGAGCACCAAAATATGCCGACCGGTCTACATACTCTGCCCGCCCGCCCCACCCGGAGCAGGAAGTCGGACCGGCCGACTTCCTGCGCACATACGCGGCGCACACCAACAAGCCGCCCTGACGGCAGGCACCCCGACGCGGGCACACCGCGCGCCGGCGAGAGCACCGCGCGCGCCGGCACGGCAGCACCCAGCACCCCGCACCCCGGCGCGGCAGCGCCCGCGCCGACACCCCGGCCCCGCCCGCAGGTCACCCCGCCGACGGCGAGGTGCTGGGGGCGGGGGCCGGGGTGTCGGCCGCGAGGAGCTGCGGCACCGTCCGGTAGACCGTGCCCGCGCAGGCGCCGGGCAGCACGGTGCTCGCGGCGGCCGGGTTGCCCGGGGCCGGGGTGTACGCCAGGGTGACGCTCGCCGAGGGCTTGCTCGGGCCGGGTGCCGAGGTGGCCGACGGGCTCGGCGCCCCAGTGGGCGCGCCCGTCGTCGTGGTCGGCCGCGGCTGTGCGGTCGGCTCCCCGGTGGGCTCGGCCGCCGGAGCCGCCCCCGGCACCCCGCCGGTGCCGCCCGCCGCCGTCCCGGCTCCGCCCGGCTGGGTCCCGCCCGCCGAACCGCCGTCCACGCCCGCCGAACCCACCGAGCCCCCACCCGTCCCCGCACCACCCGCGCTCCCACCGGAGCCGGAAACGGCTCCGGACCCGGCTCCGGAGCCGGAAACGGACCCCGACCCGCCACCGCCGCCCGCACCCGGCAGTGAGCCCGAGCCCGTCCCCGGTCCGCCGCTCGCAGTACCGGGACCGGCCGCGCTGCCCCCCGTCGTACCACCGCCGCCGGACGTACCCGGCTGCCCGCTGCCGGCGGACGCGCTCGGCGAGGCCGTGCCGCCGGGGACGGAGCAGCCGCCCTGGTCCGGGACCCAGGCGAAGTCCACCCGGTACCCGGCCCGGGGCTGGAGGACGAGACCGTCGCTCCCCGCGTCCTTGCCGGCCGCGGGCCCGGACGAGGCCCCGGGTGCGGGCAGGTCGGTCGCCGGGTCACCGGCGGTATGAAAGGCGATCCGGATGCGGCCGGTGTCCGCCGCCGCGGCACCGGTGACGGTGACCGACCCGGGACCGCCCAGCTGGCAGCTGCGCCCGGAGACGTTGGTCACCGTGAAGTAGCCGTAGATCCGCCCGTCGGCGTCCGCGGCGCCGAGGCGTGCGGCGCCCTGCCCGAGGTCGGAGCGCGTGCACAGCGCCACCGCCGGGACGCTGTTCCCTCCGGTGGTGGTGGCGGTCGGGGCGGAGGTGCCCTGCGCGGGCCGGCTGGTGCTCGGGCCGACGCCGCTCGGCGAGCCGTCGGCGGTGCCGGACGGACTGCCGGGGACGGCCGGCGCCCCGGTGCCGGAGGCCGGCGGCAGGTCGGGCGCACCGGTGGTGCCGGAGGCGGTGCCCGCGACGGTCGCGGAGGCGTTGCCGCTCGCGGCACCGGCCGAGCCGGGGCCGCCGGACAGGCCGAGGTGGTCCGCGGTGTGCAGGGCCGGCAGCAGGAACGAGGCGGCCGCGGCCACCGCGGCGACGCCCGTCCAGGCCCCGCGCCGAACGGCCCGTCTGCGCGGCACCGCCCGCCGGATGTACTGCAGGCTGCCGGGTACGGGCTGCACCTCGGCCACGGCCCGCTGCATCAGCTCCCGGACCAGCCGCTCCTCGCGCTCACCGGACTCCTCCCCGCCGAGCGGGGCCGCCGACTCGAACGGAGCTCCCCCGCCCGCACCCGCACCCGCACCCGCACCCGCACCCGCACCCGCACGATCGTTCTCAGCCATGCCCGGCCTCCATCTGGACCCGCAGTGCGGCGAGCCCTCGTGAGCCGTACGCCTTCACCGAACCGAGCGAGATGCCCAGGGTCTCCGCCACCTGGGCCTCCGTCATGTCCAGGAAGTAGCGCAGCACGAGAACCTCCCGCTGACGGCGTTGCAGACCCCGCAGCGCGACTTTCAACTGGTCACGCTCCAGCGCATCGTAGGCGCCTTCCTCTGCACTGGCCATGTCAGGCATCGGCTTCTGCAGCAACCGCAGCCCGAGGATCCTGCGCCGCAGCGTCGAGCGGGACAGGTTGACCACGGTCTGCCGCAGGTAGGCCAGCGTCTTCTCGGGTTCACGCACCCGCCGCCGGGCCGCGTGCACCCGGATGAAGGCCTCCTGGACGACGTCCTCGCAGCTCGACAGGTCGTCGAGGAGCAGCGCGGCCAGTCTCAGCAGAGATCGGTAGTGCGCCTGATAGGTCTCGGTGAGCAGGTCCTCGCTGGTCCCGGCGGCGGTGCCGGCGTTACCGGCGCCGGAGTCCGCGGCGCCGGGTGCGACTGCCGTCATCTGGTTATCTTCCGGCCTATCCGCAGGCCACTGGACACGCGACGGAAACGTCACCGCGGCTACCGCCGAGATGCCCGTCCCTGCCCCCACCATCACGTTCGCCACGCCCGTTGGACACTCGATCCCCTGTCATGGTTGCCCAGCCCGGCGGACATTCTTCCGCATGGACGGAAGGGCCCTCCAGAGGATCCGGCGAGGATTCCTCGCACAGTCGGCGAACATCCCGCGCAGAGGCCGGGGCACCGCCCCCACACCCCGTCCGGAACGGGCCACCCGGGGCGTGCGGCAGCCCTACGCCTCGTCGTCGTCGGCCGCCGGATCGTCGGCCACCGGCTCCGCAGCGACCGACTCCGCAGCGACCGACTCGGCCACCAACTCCGCGGCCACCAGCTCCGCGATCTGAAGCGCGTTCAACGCCGCACCCCGACGCAGGTTGTCCCCGCAGAGGAAGAGGTCCAGCGCGTTCGGATCGTCCAGCGCCCGCCGCAGCCGCCCCGCCCACACCGGGTCCGTCCCGACCGCGTCGTTCGGCGTGGGGAACTCCCCCGCCGCCGGGTCGTCGTACAACACCACCCCGGGGGCCTCCGCCAGGAGTTCCCGGGCGTGCTCCTGGGTGACCTCGCGCTCGAACACCGCGTGCACGGCGAGCGCGTGGGTGCGCACCACCGGGATCCGCACACAGGTGGCGGAGACCTTCAGCCGGGGCAGGCCGAGGATCTTGCGGGACTCGTCGCGCACCGTGCGCTCCTCGGACGACCAGCCGCCGTCCGTCAGCACGCCGGTCCACGGCACCGCGTTGAGCGCGAGCGGGGCCGCGAACGGCCCGTGGTCGGCGATCACCGCGCGCAGGTCGCCGGTCTGCTCGCCGACGTCGGTGCCGGCCACCTGGGCGAGCTGGGTGCGCAGCGCGTCCGCACCGGCCCGGCCGAGCCCGGAGGCGGCCTGGTAGGAGGCGACGACCAGCGACTCCAGCCCGTACTCGGCGTGCAGCGCGCCGATCGCCGCGATCATGGTCAGGGTGGTGGAGTCGGGGCTCGCCACGATGCCGCGCGAGCGCATCCGGGCGGCTGCCGCGTTGACCTCGGGCACCACCAGCGGAACGGCGTCGTCCAGCCGGAACGCGCCGGAGTTGTCGACCACCACGACGCCCTTGGCGGCCGCGATCGGCGCCCAGCGGGCGGCGACCTCCTCGGGGACGTCGAACAGCGCGACGTCGATCCCCTCGAAGACCTCCTCGCCGAGCGGGAGCACCTCGACGGACTCCCCGCGCACGACCGCCTTGCGGCCGGCCGAGCGCGGGGAGGCGACGAGTCGGATCTCGCCCCAGACGTCCTGGCGGAGGGAGAGCAGGCCGAGGAGCACCTCGCCGACCGCGCCGGTGGCGCCGACGACGACGAGGTTCGGCCGCCGGGTCATCGCCCGGTGCCTCCGTAGACGACGGCCTCGTCCGTCTCACTGTCCAGCCCGAAGGCGCTGTGGACGGCCTGGACGGCCGCGTTGACGTCCTCGGCGCGGGTGACCACCGAGATGCGGATCTCCGAGGTGGAGATCAGCTCGATGTTGACGCCGGCCGCGGACAGCGCCTCGAAGAAGGTCGCGGTGACGCCCGGGTTGGAGCGCATGCCCGCGCCGACCAGCGAGATCTTGCCGATCGCGTCGTCGTAGCGGAGCGACTCGTAGCCGATGCCCTCCCTGACCCGGTCGAGCGCGTCGATGGCCTTCTGGCCCTCGGTCTTCGGCAGGGTGAAGGAGATGTCCGTCAGGCCGGTCGACGCCGCCGAGACGTTCTGCACGACCATGTCGATGTTGATCTCGGCGTCGGCAATGGCACGGAAGATGCGCGCCGCCTCGCCCGGCTTGTCTGGGACGCCGACGACCGTGACCTTCGCCTCGGACGTGTCATGGGCGACTCCGGAGATGATGGCCTGCTCCATCTCGCCCCCTTCGGGCTGGTTCGGGTTGTCGTTGCTGACGATCGTCCCGGGGAGGCCCGAGAAGGACGAGCGTACGTGAATCGGGATGTTGTAGCGGCGCGCGTACTCCACACAGCGGTCGAGCAGCACCTTGGATCCGGACGAGGCCAGCTCCAGCATGTCCTCGTACGCGATCCAGTCGATCTTGCGGGCCTTCTTCACCACGCGCGGGTCGGCGGTGAACACGCCGTCCACGTCGGTGTAGATCTCGCAGACCTCCGCCTTGAGGGCGGCGGCGAGGGCGACGGCGGTGGTGTCCGAGCCGCCCCGGCCGAGCGTGGTGATGTCCTTGCTCGTCTGCGAGACGCCCTGGAAGCCGGCCACGATCGCGATGTTGCCCTCGTCCAGGGCGGTGCGGATGCGGCCCGGCGTCACGTCGATGATGCGCGCCTTGTTGTGGACGGAGTCGGTGATGACACCGGCCTGGCTGCCTGTGAACGACTGCGCCTCGTGGCCCAGGGATTTGATCGCCATGGCCAGCAGCGCCATGGAGATGCGCTCTCCAGCGGTCAGCAGCATGTCGAACTCGCGGCCGGCGGGGAGAGGTGACACCTTCTCCGCGAGTTCGATGAGCTCGTCCGTCGTGTCGCCCATCGCGGACACCACGACGACGACCTCATGGCCGGCCTTCTTGGCATCAACGATTCGACGGGCCACGCGCTTGATGCCCTCGGCATCCGCAACGGATGAGCCGCCGTACTTCTGCACGACAAGGCCCACGTGCGCTCCTCGACTTGTGTCGTCTTCGGGGGCGATCGGCCCCCGCACCCCCGGGTCGCGGGGGCAGTGCGGTCGGCGCCAGTTTACCGAGCGAGGGCTCTGCGACCTCCGCTTTCCATATGATGAGACACACGTTTCGGCAGGTGAGAGGGGGTGCGGGCGGCGCCACCGGCAGGTCCTGCTGGCGGGCCCCCGCCGTTCCGGAGAATCGGCGGACGAACCGACGGACGCCCCGGGGTTTTCCTCCCCGTGCGGGAGAGTGAGGCCTCCGTCACACTTCGCGGCGCACTCGCCGGCCCACCGCCTCCGGGTCCTACCGCCCGAGGCCCAGCTCCGCCGCCATCAGGTCACCGGCCTGCTGCTCCAGCTGCTCGTCGGTGAGCCCGTCGTTGTCGGTGTCCGCGCCGTCCGGCGCCGCCCCGATCGGGCTGTCCAGCCGGACGTGGGCGATCAGCGACTGCAGCGCCCGCAGGACGGCCGTGCAGGTGGTGCCCCAGTTGGACAGGTACGAGAACTGCCACCACCAGAGCGCCTCGCTGACCCGGCCCTCGCGGTAGTGCGTGAGCCCGTGCTGCAGCTCGCCCACCACCCCGGCCAGGTCGTCCGAGATCCGGAAGGCGTTCGGCTTCTCCGGCGGCCCGTACGGGTCGAAGACCTCGTGGTAGACGTCGATCGGCGCGAGCAGCTCGGCCAGCCGCTCGCGCAGCTGCTCGCCGTCCGGCTCCGGCCCGGCGTCGGGCTCGAAGCGGTCCTCGGGGACGACGTCCTCGATGGCGCCCAGCCGGCCCCCGGCCAGCAGCAGCTGCGACACCTCCAGCAGGAGGAGCGAGACGGCGCTGCCGGGCTCGTCGCCCTTGGCGACCTCGGTCACCGAGAGCACGAAACTCTCCACCGAGTCCGCGATCTGCACCGCGAAGTCGTCCGGCTCCGAGCCGTGCCCGTGCGTGTGCGGGGCCTGCGGCGCCGGTGGGACGTGCGGGGCGTCGTCCTGGGCGGTGCGCCGGTCCTGCTCCGGTCCGGCCTGGTGGGGCGTGTGGGGCTGCTGGTTGATCGTCCGGTCAGACATCGAGCAGTCGTCTCCCTTCGAAGGCACGGCCGAGCGTGACCTCGTCCGCGTACTCCAGATCCCCGCCGACGGGCAGACCGCTCGCCAGGCGGGTCACCTTCAGGCCCATCGGCTTGCAAAGCCGGGCCAGGTAGGTGGCGGTCGCCTCCCCCTCCAGATTGGGGTCGGTGGCCAGGATCAGCTCGGCGACCGTGCCGTCCGCGAGCCGCGCCAGCAGCTCCCGGATCCGCAGGTCGTCCGGGCCCACGCCCTCGATCGGGCTGATCGCGCCGCCCAGCACGTGGTAGCGGCCGCGGAACTCCCGGGTGCGCTCGATGGCGACGACGTCCTTGGGCTCCTCGACCACGCAGATGACACCGAGGTCACGGCGCGGGTCGAGGCAGACCCGGCACCGCTCGGCCTCCGCGACGTTGCCGCAGACGGCGCAGAACCGGACCTTGTCCTTGACCTCCAGCAGCGCGTGCGCCAGCCGGCGGACGTCGACGGGGTCGGCCTGCAGGACGTGGAAGGCGATCCGCTGCGCGCTCTTGGGCCCGACGCCGGGCAGCCTGCCCAGTTCGTCGATCAGGTCCTGAACCACGCCCTCGTACAACGTCGCGCCTTCCCTCGGGTTGGACCGGTGGCACCCGCACGGGGTGCTCCGGTGCCATCATCCAACGAATCGGACGCCGGGCACACCGCCCGACGCCCGACTCCCGCATAAATCACACAGGTCCATTGCCTGAACTCCGGACCGTCACGGCCCGGCGTCCCCCGAACCGTCCCACCGCGCTCAGAACGGCAGGCCGGGGATCCCGCCGCCCAGGCCCTGGGTCAGCGGGCCCATCCGCTCGGCCTGCATCTTCTGCGCGGTCTGGTTGGCGTCCCGGACGGCCGCCAGCACCAGGTCCGCCAGCGTCTCGGTGTCCTCCGGGTCCACGGCGGCCGGGGCGATGGTCAGCGCCACCAGCTCCCCGGCACCGGTCACCGTCGCCTCGACGAGGCCACCGCCCGCCGAACCGGTCACCTTCGCCTCGGCCAGCTCCTGCTGCGCCTGGGCGAGGTCCTGCTGCATCTTCTGCGCCTGCTTGAGCAGCGCCTGCATGTTGGGCTGGCCACCACCGGGAAACACGGCTCACTCCTTGCGTTCGGTCTGCGCCTGGTGCGTCTTCTGATACGTCCTCGACGAGCCTACGTGCTGGTCAGTTCCCACCGTGCCGGATCTCCTCCAGCACCGTGGCGCCCAGCTCGCGGATGATCAGCTCCTGGCCGGAGAACGCCTCCTCGTTGAGATCGGGGTCGTCCTCCTCCGGGATGTCGTCCTCCGGGGCCACCGCCCGCACGGGGCGCGCCGGGGCCGCCGGGGGCGGAGCCTGGACGGGCGGGGGCACCGGTGCGGCCGGCGCCGCCTGCGGCTGCGGCGGCTGTTGCTGCTGCTGCTGCGGTGCGGGCACCGCGACGGGCACCGGAGCGGCGGGCTGCACCGGGGGCGCGGACGCCGCCGGACGCGCCGGCGGAGCACCCCAGCCGCCCCCGCCGGCGCCGCCCCCGCCGGCGCCGCTCCCACCGCCGGCACCGCCTCCCGACCCGCCCGACGGGTCCACGATGCACTCGACCCGCCAGTCCACACCCAGCGCGTCCGCCAGCGCGGACCGCAGCACGTCGTCGCTGTTGCTGCTGACGAAGCTGTCGCGGGCGCCCGCGTTGATGAACGAGACCTGGAGCACACTGCCGTCGAACCCGGCCACCTGGCCGTTCTGGCTGAGCAGGATCCAGGTGAACCGGCGCCGGTTCTTCACCGCCTCCAGGATCTGCGGCCACAGCTGCCGCACCTGCGCCGCACCCTGCTGCGCCGCCGCCGACGGCTGCCCGCCGGGCGCCGCGGCCGGAACGGTCGCGACGACGGGGGCGGGGGCGGGGGCCTGCACGGGCGCGGGCGCCGCGACGGGGGCGGGGGCCGCCGGTGCGGGCGCGGCCTCGGCCGGCTGCCCGGCCGGCGGGAAGCTCCGCTTGATGGGCCAGGCCCCGGGCGCCGGCCCGGACGGCTGCGCGGGCGCGGGGGCAGGGGCGGGGGCAGGCTGCACGGGAGCCGCCTGCGGCGCCGACTGCTGCACCTGCGGCATCACCGCCGGAGCCGCTGCCGGAGCGACCGCTGCCTGAGCGGCCGCTGCCGCCGGGCCACCGGCCATCCCCCCGACCATGCCGCCGGCCATCCCACCGGCCGCAGCCCTGCGCTCCAGCTTGTCCAACCGCGCCTGCAACGACAGCTCGTCGCTGTACGCGCCCGGCAGCATCACCCGGGCACAGATCAGCTCCAGCTGCAGCCGGGGCGCCGCGTTGCCGCGCATCTCCGTCAACCCGGTATTGACGATGTCCGCCGCCCGGCTCAGCTCGGCCGCCCCGAAGGCGTCCGCCTGCGCCTGCATCACCGCGACCCGGTCCGCCGGGGCGTCGATCAGCCCCTTCTCCCCCGCGTCCGGCACTGTGGCGAGGATCACCAGGTCGCGCAGCCTCTCCAGCAGGTCCGTGACGAACCGCCGCGGATCGTGCCCGCCCTCGACCACCCGGTCGATCACCTGGAACACCGTCGCCCCGTCGTGCGCGGAGAACGCGTCCACCACCTCGTCCAGCAGCGCCGAGTCCGTGTACCCGAGCAGCGCGGTGGCCATCTGGTACGTGACCCCGCCCTCGCCCGCACCGGCCAGCAGCTGGTCCATCACCGACATCGAGTCACGCACCGACCCGGCACCGGCCCGCACCACCAGCGGGAACACGGAGTCCTCGACCTGGATCCCCTCCCGGCCGCACACCTCCGCGAGGTAGTCGCGCAGCGTGCCGGGCGGCACCAGCCGGAACGGGTAGTGGTGCGTCCGGGACCGGATCGTCCCGATCACCTTCTCCGGCTCGGTGGTCGCGAAGATGAACTTGAGGTGCTCCGGCGGCTCCTCCACCACCTTCAGCAGCGCGTTGAAGCCGGCCGAGGTCACCATGTGCGCCTCGTCCAGGATGAAGATCTTGTACCGGCTGTGCACCGGCGCGAAGAACGCCCGCTCACGCAGCTCGCGCGCGTCGTCCACACCACCGTGCGAGGCCGCGTCGATCTCGATCACGTCGATCGACCCGGGCCCGCCCGTGGCGAGGTCCCGGCAGGACAGGCACTCGCCGCACGGCGTCGGCGTCGGCCCCTGCTCGCAGTTCAGACAGCGGGCCAGGATGCGCGCACTCGTCGTCTTGCCGCAGCCGCGCGGGCCGCTGAACAGGTAGGCGTGGTTGACCCTGTTGTTGCGCAGGGCCTGCTGGAGCGGAGCGGTCACGTGCTCCTGCCCGATGACCTCCGCGAAGGTCTCGGGGCGGTAGCGGCGGTACAGGGCTAGGGACACACCCCCGACGATATCGGGACGGACCGACAAACGCGGCCTCCCCCGGTCCCGGCCCGGGAACGAAAAGACCCCCCGTGCACCCGCCAGAGCCCTCCTACCCTTGCTGCCTTCCGGCCCTGGGGGGGTTCAGAGAGATAACGCCACACGAGGGGCTGACCCCCACAGTACCGGATCCCGGCCCCACCCCTCCACCACCACCCCACCCCCGGATCCGCAGGCCACCCCCACCCCTCGCCTACGAGATACGTGGTCGCGAGCACCCCTGAACATGTACTAAGCTCTCCCTCGGAGGATTCGCCTAGAGGCCTAGGGCGCACGCTTGGAAAGCGTGTTGGGGGCAACCCCTCACGAGTTCGAATCTCGTATCCTCCGCCTTCGCCCGCCAGGGCAAACGTCGGCCCGGACCGCTCAGCGGTCCGGGCCTTCGTCGTCTCGTGGTCTCAGTTTTGGTCTCAGTCGCCAGCTGGATCCATCCGACTGGCTCCGGCGCCACGACGGAGTAGCCGCGGCGAGTCCAGCAGATCCACCCCCTGGCGCGCCCTCGCCGCCGCTACCGCTGGCCAACTCCACCAGCTTCACGATCAGGGCCGTAGCGACTGTTCGATGTGACCGGAAAATTGTTAGGTGCGTTAAGGGGGGACCCGCCTAGCATCTGTGCATGACCTCAGATGACGCCGCGCAGCCGTGCCCGATGCCCAACGCCCATCGGCGGCTGATGGATTGCCACGCCCAGTGGCACCGGCTGCATGAGGTGTACTTCGACCCGCACGAGTTCAGGTTGACCATGAACTCGTTGGTCCAGAACCTGCGGAATGTGACATGGCTGCTGCAAAAGCAGAAGGCTCAACTCGTCGGCTTCGATGAGTGGTACCTGCGGTTCCAGCAGAGCTCCGGCAGCAATGAGATCATGCGGTGGATCGTGAAGTCGCGTAACCGCATCACGAAGGAGGCTGATCTGGAGCTTCTCAGTGAGCTTCAGGTCGTATGGCATCAAGACTGGCTTCAGCGCACCATTGGCACGTCATCGAAGTATCCGCCCAGGATGTCGATCCGAGAGATCACAAACGACGTCATGCGACGCTACCGGCCGCCCTTCGGGACCATGACTGTCAGGCGACGCTGGGTGGACAAGGCGCTGCCCGCGTGGGAACTCCTGGATGCGACGAGCGAGGCGTATACGCGACTCGAAGAGTTGCTCGCCGAAGGCCACTCGGCGGCTGCCGTGCCCATGTGCGACCTAGAGGCACATGACCGAGAGTGTGTGACGTCAAGCCTTCGGGCATCAGGCACGCGCCCGCACTGCATGGTGGATGCCAAGGACGACCTGGAGGCTCACTTCGACTTGGTGGAAGGTGTCGAGATTGAGTCCACCTCCTTGGTCATCGAGCGCGACGAAGAGCTGATCGCAAAATCCGTTGAGCGTTACGGTAGTCGGGCCGAGATTCCGACCAGCGGACCCATCGACGCCGTACCGGGGTTCATGGCGAATGCTCGACAGCTCATGGAGACGGACGGAGAGCACGGAACCTTCGTATTTCTTTACCGAGGGGACGCACTGATCAAAATGGGTGGGCTCCTCTTCTACAACCAGAACTCGAAGATCCTAGCCTTCGAGAAGCTGGCCAGTCAGGTGAAGGCGATGAACGCTGATGGAGTACTTGTAATCGCGGAGTCGTGGTTTGCGCGTCCCACCAAGAAGGAGGAAGAGCTGGGGACCGTATTCTTCCCGGCTCGGGACCGGCTGGATCGCATGGAAGCGCTGACGGTGTACGCGGCCACTCGCGACGGCAAGACGGCAGGGCAAATCTCGCTGGTCACGCGTGACGCCTCCGGGCGGGCAATCTGCGCAGAGCCAGATGACATGGACGACGCAGTGGTGAACACACTGGCCCCCATCCTCAGAATCTGGGCCGAGATGGACTCGTCGACGAACTGACGCTGCTGGCGAGAGAGCCATATCAGGATGGGCGTGGCCGCCCTGCTCCAGTTGCATATGCAATTGGAGCAGGGCGGCCACGGTCATTCATGCCTTATGGCCTGCCAGCAGTGACTGGTTACCCTGCTCCGCCGCCCCACAACGCCGCGCCGATCTTCTTGCCGACGTCGTTCAGCATCGGCTCGGTGACGTGCTGGTAGCGCTGGGCCATCGAGGTCGAGGACCAGCCCATGATCGCCATCACGATCCGCTCCGGCACACCGAGCAGGAGGAGGACGGTCGAGGCGGTGTGGCGGGCGTCGTGGAGGCGGCCGTCGCGGATGCCGGCCTCGCGCAGGAGCCGCTTCCAGTGGTGGTAGTCGGTGCTGGGGTTGAGCGGCGCCCCGGTCTCTGAGGTGAAGACGTAGCCCTTGTCCGTCCAGAGGTCGCGAGCGAGGGTCCGCTCGCGACCCTGTTCCTCCTTGTGCTGCCGGAGGATCGCGACGAGCTGCTCGGGCAGCGGCACCGCGCGTCGCCCGGCTCGGGACTTGGTGTCCTTGGTCTCGCGGCGGATCGGCTCCTTCTGTGGGCAGAAGCCGGGTTTGCGCCCGCAGCGGTCGCCGCAACCGTGCCGGTACTTGGGCCGCAGCCGGCCGCGCTTGACCCAGGCGACACCGCGCTTGAAATCAACGTCCTTCCACTGGAGCCCGAGCACCTCGCCCTGCCGCAGGCCGAGGGCGAGCGCGAAGATCCAGCGAGCGGAGTTGCGGCTCTTACGCGCCGTGTCAATGAGCGCCTGGACCTCCTCGATCTCGAATGGCTCGACCTCCTCCTCTTCGAGCTTCGGGGCCTTGGCGATCGTGGCCACGTTGCGGGTGAGATGACCGCGCCGCTGGGCCTCGCCGAGGGCGACACGGATGGTGCGGTGGGCCTGGTGCGCGGTTCCGGCGGCGCTGCCAGCGGCCTGCATCTTCTTGTAGAAGCGCTCCAGGTGCTCGGGTTCCAGCTTCTCCAGGCGGTGCGCGCCCAGGCCCGGGACGAGGTGGACGCGGACGGCCACCTCGTATCCGGCGTACGTGTTCTCGCTGACGGTGCCGGGGACGATCTCGGTTATCCAGTGGGTCAGCCACTTGCCGACCGTCCACTTCTGGCCGGCCTTGGGCACGGTGCCGTCGTCGCGCAGCTTCTCCAGCTTGCGGACCTTGGCCGTGACCTCGGGCCGGGTCTTGGCACTGACGTGGCGGCGGTCGGGGGTGCCGTCGTCCTTGACGCCGACCGTGACGCCGACCGTGACGCGGCCGTGCCAGCGGCCGTCGCTACTCTCGTAGATCGAGGAGTCGCCGTTGGGTTTGCGGGTCTTCGCCATCTGCGCCCCCTCAGGCCGCAAGGGCGACGTTCGAAGCGGCGGCGGCCGTGCGGGCGGCCACGTACTCCTTGAGCGCCTCGGCGGGCACTCGGCGGAGGCGGCCGATCGTCACGGACGGGACTTCGCCGGAGGCGACCAGGGCGTACGTGGTCGTCCGGCCGACGCCGAGACGGCGGGCGGCTTCCTCGACGGTGAGGGCGACGAGCGTCGGGTCGGCTGTACCACCGCCCTGATCTGCGATCAGGCGGAGGAGGACGCGCTCGGTAGTGCCGAGAGCGCGGGCCACCCGGGCAAGCTCCAACGATGTTTCGGGCATGGGTGTCCTATCCCGGCGGCGCTTTCGGCTATGCGCCGCCGTTGTCGGTGTTCCAGGGATGGGCGAATCGGTTGTATGGGCCCGCGTTGTAACCCCGGAGTTCGTAGCACCAAGGGGTTGCGGAAGGCATGACGGGTCGAGGCTCCACGGGCGGGCAAAGCCCGTGGTCGGACCGGCGGGAGGGGACGTTAGCGGTTGATTACGGCCGCACCAAACCACCGAACGTCCAGCATGATCTGGTCCTCATCGGATCAGCGGCAGGAGTGACGTGCGGACTCGGCAACGTGCAGCAGGCACCCTCAAGTGGCCAAGGCCGCCGTTGGGGGCGACGGGCTACGTCGCGGCTCCTGGGTCAGCGAGACCCTAGGCGTCGGGCGAGCCGGGCGGAAGGCTCGGCGAGTGGTGGTCGTCACCAGCCTCGTCAGCCACGACCTGGGTGATCATCGCGCTGATGAGTTCGGCAAGGTTCGGGTGGGCTGCGCCGTAGGCATCGAGCGCGTCACGGGCGCGATTCATCTCCTTGCGAGCGGTGACGGACTTCTGCCAGCTCTCGGCAAACTCCGCCAGCAACCGCTTCACGTGGGCGTTGGCAGCGATCTCGGGTGGCCCGACCAGGTTGTCCAGGGAGATGTCGAAGACCTTGGCGAAGCCGATGGCCTCGTCCAGGTTCACCCTGCGACGCGGTTCACCGCTCTCGATGCGCCACACCGCCGACTGGTTGAGCGGGTAGCCGGCCTCGGTCAGACGCTCCGCGAGCGTGGCAGTACTCCACCCGCGCGCCTCGCGCTCCATCTTGATGCGTTTGGCGACGTTCTCCTCCCCTTCCAGTCGCCGTCTCGGATCCGCACCAGCCACGATCAACCCTCCATGCATCGTCGTTAAGCCCATTTGCAATGCGCCGAGCACGACGTTAACGTGATGCAAAGCGAAACGCAACTAAGCCGAACCGCATCGACGAGCCGGGCCAGCCACCCGGCATCGCGACAACACAAAGGCCCCCGGCGCTACGAACGCCGAGGGCCGAAGCAGAACCTCGAAACCGCCCATCCCTGGAACAGTCGACAACGGAGGAACCGGGTAGCCGCCCAGCGCCTCCGAGTGAGGACACCGCTGTGGACAAGCCTACGGCCCCGCCGTCAAAGCCGTCATCCAACGACGGGCGACGGGGCGACGAGTCGAACGCTCACGTCGGCCCCACCTCCGGAGAGCCGCCTCACAACGTCGACGCCGAACAGGCGGTCCTCGGTGCCTGCATGCTGAACCACCAGGCGGTGGAGAAGGCCCGCCGCCACCTGGACCGCCTGGTCAAGAGCGGACTGGCGGTCAAGAGCGAGGGCACCGCGGGTGGTGTCGGAGGCGGCCAGCAGGCCAGGTACCGCCCGTCTGCGCGGCACATCACCGCCGCCTCCTGACCTTGCGGCGGTCACCGAGGTGACCGGGGACAGTGCACTGACCACTGTCTCCGGTCAGTCCGTCGTTCTGACCGGAGACAGTGACCGGCGGGTCGGTCAGTCGCTCACTCCCACTGACCGCGCTGACCGGAGTGACCGCATCGGTCAGCGCCCCTGCGAACCGTGGCAACCGGCTCAGGCGACCGCACCGGTCGCAGCCTTTGCCGCCGGTCAGCGTGCGGATCACCAACCATCCCAGGCGGCAGTGGCGGGACGTGGTCCCGTTCACGGGGCCGTCCACGCAGCCATCTCGCAACAAGCGTGGCGACAACCGCTCACATCGTCCACGCAGAGCACAGAAACCGCAGATAGAGCGATCACGAAGTCGTACACGCCGTCCACCCGACCCAGCGTTCACGCGCGAGCCCCCCTCTAGAAGGGGGCTCGCGTGTACGCACCGGCGTGGACGCCTCATCGTCCAAGCCTCTGTCAGGCCGTCTGGAGCCGGAGCAAGTTGTGGGATAAGCGATGCTTACCCCGGCACCGCCAAGGCGGAGCAAGTTGTGGGGCAAGGAGTCCTTACCCCGCCCGCTCCCCTTGGAGGAGCAGTTGCCCTCGCCCAGGGGTGCGAAGGCAACGCAGCCGGCCGCCATACGGGAGCCCGCATCCTCCCACCCGGTGGCAGCTTCCGAGCGGGAGGATGCCCAACCAACATCGCCCCCTCACACCGTGGCGACCGACCATCCGTACCGGAAGAAAGAGGGACCTCCATCGCGGTAGGCGGCCAGTGCCTGCACGGAGGTCGGGAACGCGGGCTCGGGGAAGCGATCCGCCTCGACCCACTGGGCGGCCAGATGCTTGTCCGGCTCGGTGTTGGTCAGTTCGCCGGTCCACCTGTCGGTGGCGAAGACGAAGAGGACGAACTGCCCGGCCTGGTCAAAGCCCTGCTCGACGTGGATGACATGGACGAGTACGAGATCGGCCGGGTCGACGAGCAGGCCGGTCTCCTCCTTGAGCTCGCGGGCGGCGGCCTCGTCCAGGGCTTCACCGGGCTCGACCTTGCCACCGGGGACGGTCCAGGCCGGCTGGGGGGACCAGTTGCGGGCGGCGTAGAGCACGGCGGCGATCGTGTCGGTGTCCTGGTCGTGGACGATCACGCTGACCGCGTTGCGGCTGTTCATCACGCTGGTGGTGGTCACGGTGCCCACTCCTTGTTGAAGTGCCGGAGGTCCGGTGGTCCGGGCGGGTGGCTGAGGCTGGCTCCGCAGCTAGGGCGGCGTGGGTGCTCAGCGCCCGAGCGTGAGCCGGTCGGCGTCGGTGCGCGAGAAGACCAGGTCGGTCATGTGCTCCGGGGTCTCGGTGCACCGGACGGGCGGCAGCGGTCGGCGCATGGCCTGGGGGTAGGTGGCCGGGTCGTAGTCGTTGGTGAGCGTGTACGGGTGGAAGCCGTGCTCGTGCAGGGCGTCGATGATGCCGGCGGCACTCTCGCCCTGCTTGGCCAGGAGCTTGGGGGTGACTTCCACGACCAGCTCGACGTCCTCGCGCAGGTGCGGCAGCGCGGGCAGCAGTCCCCTGACCGCCGCCGCCTCGGCGCCCTCGACGTCGATCTTGATGACTCGAGCGGTGTCGAGTTCGGCCTGGCCGAGGAGTTCGGTGAGCGGTGCGGCTGGCACGTGGAAGGTGGTGTGGACGTGGCGGGGCCGGATGGCGGTGGTGTGACCGAGGTTGGCCGGGTCCTCCAGGTAGAGGGTCAGCGTGCCGGTGAGGTCGGAGGCGGCGGCGCGGACGGTGCGGACGTTGGTCCGGTGGTTGGCGGTGGCCGCGGTGGTGAGGTCGTCATGGAACTGCAGGGTGGGCTCGATGGCGACGACTCTGCCGGTCGGTCCGACTGCGTGGGAGGCCAGGAGGCTGAACGCACCACGGTGGGCCCCGACGTCGACGAAGGTGTCCCCAGGCCGCAGGCGGTCGCGCAGGAAGGCGCTCAGGTTCGGCTCCCACTCGCCGAAGAGGTACTGGTAGCGCTGGATGACGTCGCTGGTGGTGACGGTGACCAGGTCACCCGAGCGCAACCGGGCAGCGGTGTGGAGGGGACGGGTTCGCAGGTGGTCGTCGAGGAAACGGTCGACGAGCTGGGCCTTGCCGACAGTTCCGGGTGCGTGGCGAACGTAGGCCCGCAGCAGGCGGGCGAGGGCGGAGGCAGACACGCTGTGCTCCTTCGAGTGGCGGCGGGTGCGGGACGCGGTTCCCGGAGCCGCCCGTGGTGGCAGACTTGCCGGTGAACGCTGGTGGCGGTGAGGGGAGTTGTCGGTGACCGAGAGTGGTCCGGTGGTGTTCCTGCTGGTGGGGCTCACCGGTTCGGGGAAGACGACCTACGCCCAGCGGGAGCTGGAGCCGCAGGATGCAGTGCGGCTGTCGGTAGACGAGGCCGTCCACGAGCAGCACGGCCGGTATGGGATCGACTATCCGGAGAACACCTACTTCGAGAAGGAGGCCCCGGTCGTCGCCGAGCTGCACTCCCGGCTGGTCGAGCTGGTCTCCGAGGGCCGGGACGTGGTGTGGGACCACGGACTGTGGCAGCGGAAGGACCGTGACGCGATGAAGCAGCTGGTGGAGTCGGCCGGCGGTCGGTGGCGGCTGCTGTACTTCCCCGTCGATCGGGACGAGCTGCTGCGCAGGCTGGCCGAGCGCAACCAGCGGGGGGACGCGAACGCGCTGATCGTGACCCCTGAGGCTCTGGACGACTTCTTCGCGCGGTTCGAGGCGCCTCAGGACGAGGGCGAGGAGATCGTGGAGCCGGGCTGGCTCTGACGGGGCGGGCGCCAGGCGGCGTGGATCTGGGCGGCTTCGGCGGCCCAGTCGTCGGGCAGGCGGTCGAGGGTGACGTGGCGGAAGGCCAGGCGGGGGTCGGAGACGTCGATCCGGCCGTGGTGGCGGTCGATGTGCTGCAGCAGCCGGGTGGCCTCGGTCCGGACGGCCGGGGTGTGCTCGGTCCAGGCGCCGGAGGTGAAGCGGTCGACACGGCGGCGCAGGTCGTCCAAGACGCCGGCGCGCCACTTGAAGTGGTGGACGCACGCGAGCGTGTGCGAGTCGGGCCTGCGGCCGGGGGCACGGTGGTTGCCGGAGGCGACCGTGACATCGGAGAGCGCGAGGACGATCTTGCGAGGGTCGCCCTGCAGGAGGCGGTGGGTGAGGTGCCCACCGAGCGGGAAAGCACAGTCAAGCCCGCTCTCGGGCCGCCAGAGGGCGAGTCGGCCGTCCGCGCTGACGCGGTCGAGCATCAGCCCGCCCACGACCGCCCGACCGTTCTCCTCGGCCTCCGCCGCCACGTCGCTGAGCGTGGCCGGGTAGGTGTGGAACTCGTCGGAGTCGGCGAGCAGGTGCCAGCCGGGGCCGGCCTGCCGGCGCAGAGCGTCGCGCAGTTCAGTGTTGGTGTGCTCGTGCCACGGCCCGGTGCTGACCTGGCCGGTGGGCAGGTCGAGTTCCCGGGCAGTGCCCAGCAACTGGCGACGCCAGGCGTCGGGGACGTGCTCGGCGAAGTGGAAGGCGAGGTGGAAGCGATCGATGCCGAGTCGGCGGTAGTGAGCGGTCCAGGCGGTCAGCAGGGCCGGTTCGACCGGGCCGATCACGGCGACCAGCGTGGGGGCGGCGGGCGTCATCGGTACTCCTTGATCAGGTCGGTGTAGGTGTCGATGAGGTAGGCGGCCTGCTCGGCTGCCGGCAGCATGTCCAGCGCCGTGGGTGCCTTCGGCCCCGGCCGCTCCGGCGGCCCGTCCGCCAGAGCGTCCAGCGCGGCGGCCAGGGCACCCGGGTCGCCGGCCGGGAACACCTGGGCCCAGGGCTGCCCGACCAGCCGCTCGGTCAGGTCCGGGTCGTGGTCGGAGACGATCAGCGGGACATCGAGCCGGACGGCGTCCATGACCAGGCCGGATTCCTTGCCGGTGCCGGGACGCCGGGCCACCACGGCGGCATCGGCGGCGGCATAGACCAACCGGAGGACGTCCTCGCCGACCGGGCCGGGGACGGTGTGGACCCGGACACGAGGCATGCGGTGCCAGCGTGCGAGTACCGCGTCGTCCAGCGGAGTGCCGCAGACCAGGACGTGTAGCGGCTTGGTGAGGCGGGCCAGGGCGGCATCGATGGTGGCGATGTCCTTGTAGGGCCACCAGCCGCCGACCAGGCAGACCGCCGTCGCCGAGGCGGGGATGGTGAAGGCGGCGCGGGCACCGTCGCGCTCGGCGGCGGTGAGGGGCCGACCGTCGTCGACCGCGAACGCCCGAACCCGGCCTGGGAGGTGGGGGAAGACCGGGGAGAGCCGGTCGCGGACGGCGGTGGTCGGATAGAGGGCGACCACGTGCTTCTCGCTCCGCCGGGCGAGCCGACCCAGCAGACGGACCGGCGAGTCTTCGGTGGTGACCAGCTCGTGGATGAACCGCAGGTGTGGGGTGCCGCCAAGCAGGGCGGCCATGCCGTGCAGGGCTTCGCTCGCGCTGAGGATCACCACGGCCGCCGGCTGAGGGGCGAGGCGGCGGGCGGTACGCAGGCATCCGGCTTCGGTCAGGCAGCGGGCGATCAGGGTGACCTGGTGCGGCAGCCGGCGGAGCGGCAGCGGCCAGCGCCGTGAGCGGAAGGCCCGCTTGCCAGCGGTTGAGACGCGTTCCGCCGCGCGTGCTGCGGCCAACAGGGCCTTCGCCGCCGGACCCACCGGTCCGGCGGCGAAGCAGGAGCCGGCCCTCAGCAGCGGACCGAGTCCGTCCGCGATCCCCTGCGGGGTGATGGCCACGGCACCCGGGCGGGCGGCGGCGAGCGCCGTCAGTGTGCGCTGGTGGTGCCCGCCGCCTAGGTGCGCGTGCGGCTCGATCAGGACCAGCGGCCCGTAGCGGGTGCTCATCCGGCGACCGCCTGCTCGCCGTGCAGCGTGATGAAGTGCCGGTGCAGCCAGGGTGGGTCGTTGAGCGCCTCGAAGCGCTTGGGGTCGCGGGCCGCAGTGCGGGCGAACTCCAGGCCGTCGCGGGCCCCGGCTGCCGCGTAGTCGGCGAAGTCGCCGTCCTTGCTGGCCGTCCAGGCGTCGATGCGTTCCTGGGCGGAGGCGTCAGTCATGCCGTACTCACTGCCGCGCGCGAGCATCGCGCACTCCCGGAAGCCCGCCTTCCAGGCGTGGAACGGGGTCTGGTTGAACAGGGTGGTCCCGGCGGTGTGCGGGCTGAACTCGACCCGGCCGGGCAGCGCGGCCAGCACGTCGACGGCCTGGCCCATCTCCCGCAGTGCGCTGGTGCGGATCAGCTTGAGGCCGCCGTAGCCGTAGGTGAGCCCGTTGACCGGATTGACGGCCCGCCAGACCCGCATCGACACGCCCGCTGCCAGCGGATCCACCGCGCCGGCGGGGAAGGCGGGGTCGATGGCGAAGTCGCCGTCAGCGAGGAAGAACTGGTCGGTGTCGACGAGTTCGGCCGTGAGCCGGTAGGCACGGTGCATCCCGCGCACCCCGTGCAGACGCTTGACGGTTCCGCCCAGCACGCGGGCCAGGCGGGTGTGCAGGGAGTCGGCCAGCGGCTCGTCGTAGGAGAGCAGGACCGCATCGAAGCCGGTCACTTGATCGCCTCCAGGTAGCGTGCAGCCACCGCAACGGGCGTCAGGTCCGTGGTGGAGGCGAGCGCGCGCTGGGCGTGCACCAGGTAGAACTCGGGGTCGGTGGCGAGGCGTTCGGCGATCCGGACGGCCTGGTCGTCGGTGTCGAACACCAGCTCCGGGTCAAGGTGCTCGGCCAGCCAGTCGATGCGAGGGCCGATCACCGGCAGGCCCATCGCCTGGCAGTCGATGACCGACATGGACCAGGGGCAGCCAGGCCGGAACGGCGCGATGCCGAAGTGGGCGCCGGCCAGCAGGTTGCGGTAGCGGACCCGGTCGCCGCGGTCGGAGGCGATGGCGACGCCGTCCACGGCCGCCAGCTCCTCCAGGTTCCGCTCGGGGCTGGGATCCAGGCGGATCCGCTCGGCGCTGCGGGCGCCGAACAGGTCCATCACGGTCAACCGCACCGGGGCCTCGGCGACGAGGTGGCGGGCGAGCTGGGTGAAGCGGGCGGTGCCGTAGTGGGCGTACAGGCGGTGGTTGTAGATGCCGACCGCCCGGCCCTGCGGCGGGGTGATCTCGGCAGGGTCGCGAACCAGGCGCACGTCCCTGGGGGCGGGGACCACGTGCAACTTGTCGGTGAGCTCGACGCCGGTGCGGGCGGCGACAGCGGCCGTCCACGAGGCGGCGGTGCCGGAGTGGACCAGGACGCGGTCGCAGGCCGCGAGACCGGCGGAGAAGGCCAGCAGCACGCTGCGGCCCAGACCGCCGTCGTCCATCGCGGGGTCCAGCTCCAGCTGGCCGGTGTCGGTGAAGGAGAACGGCAGGTAGTGGCAGTAGCCGGCGATCCGCGCGTCCACTCCGGCTTCCAGGAGCGCGGCGCGGATCGCGGGGGCGGCCTCGATCTGGTTGGCCACGACCACTTCGGGCTGCTGGCGGCGGAACAGCCGCACCAGGGCGCCGACGCCCGGGTTGAAGCGGGCCCGGTACTTGGTCGAGGGCGACGTGGTCCGCACGAACTGCACGCGGTCGTCGCCGGCCGGGACGGGAGCGGCCACGGTGACCTCGACCCCGGCGTCGGCCAGGGCCGGGGTGAGCATGTCGGCGAAGGTGTAGCCGGAGTCGGCAGTCAGCTGGCTGGAGTTGGAGACGTTGAGCAGGTACAGCAAGCGCATCGCTTGGGCCCTCCCTCTCTCGGCCCGGGTGTCGACCCGGGCTGGCAAAAGAAGGAAACCGGCGACCATGGCCGTGACAGAATGATGAATCGAGATCACTCACGGTTCATTCATCTCATCCAGCAGCCAGGGCGGGGGCCTTGATGGACGAGCGCGACGACAGCCCGACCGTTGAGCAAGCCGCCGAGGCGTTCGCAGCGGAGGTCTCGTACTGGCGCGAGGTGCGCGGCCTGTCCAAGCGGGGACTCGCCCTCAAGATGGGCTTCGACCCGTCGTACGTGAGCCACGTGGAATCCGGTCGGCACAAGCCGACCGAGGACTTCGCGCGTCGCTCGGAGGAGACCCTCAACGCGGGCAAGGCCGTCTGGAAGCGCTGGCTGGACTACGAGGCCGCCAAGAACCGAGCAGCCCCGGCTGCGGCTCTGCCGGCCCCGCGCCGCCCCGAGCAGCCTTACGCGACGGGCTCAGCGATCATCGTGGCCCACGACGGCGCCCGCCTGGATTTCGACGGCTCCGAGTACCGGCTGACGATGCGTCGGCTGCTGCGGAATACCGGCAGCGAGCCGATCACCCGCTACCTGATCCGTATCAGCGTCGACCGCTACCCCGGCGAGCCGGAGCGCTCCAACGCCCACTACCGCGAGCACCCGCTTACCTGGGACGAGCTCGCGATGACCGCGACCTGCCGAGGCGAGGCGATGAACTGGCAGGCCAAGCACGACCGCGACGCGTTCAAGGAGGTGTGGCTGCTCTTCGAGAACGAGCAGGGCCGCTACCCGCTGTATCCGGGCGAGGAGGTCTGGATCGAGTACGCCTACTCGGTCGGCGAGAAGAAGTGGGGCCGCTGGTTCCAGCGCGCGGTCCGCCTGCCCACCGAGCACCTGGAAGTCGAACTCGCCTTCCCAGCCGACCTCGACCCAGCAGTGTGGGGTATGGAGACGTCCATGACGGCCGAGGCGGCGCCGCTGCGGACCGCCCCGATCCGGCGCGATGAGGACGGGATGCGCGTCTTCTCCTGGAGCACGACCACACCGGCCCTCCACGCCCGGTACCGTCTGGAATGGCGGTTCCGGGCCCGACCCGAACGCGACACCAACCAAGGGGAGTTCAGGTGATCCAGGTGCGGCCCAGCGAGCAGATGCGTGACCTCGGCGTCGTCCAGGAGGGCGAGCCCGTACTCGCCGAGCCCGCCCGAGCGTTCGACCTGCCCACTGAGCGCAGGGCCGCCGAGCAGGTCATTGAGAAGCTGTTCACCGCGATGGAGCGCATCGGCAAGGTCCACCCGTTCGCCAAGGGCATGGGTATCGCGGCACCGCAGATCGGGATCGGCCGGGCCGCCGCCATCGTCCAGCCGGCCGAGCCCGGAGCACCGGCGATCGCCCTGCTAAACCCCCGCATCACCGACCACTCCATCGAGACTGACGAGCAGTTCGAAGGCTGCCTCTCCTTCTTCGATGTTCGCGGTCTGGTCCCCCGACCACTGCGAATCACCGTGGAGACCACCACCCTGGACGGCCAACTGACCGCCACCACCTTCGAACGCGGACTCGCCCGCCTGATTCACCACGAGATCGACCACCTCAACGGTCTCCTGTACGCCGCCCGCATGCGCCCCGGAATTACCCCCATCCCTGTCGAGAAATACCGGCAGACAGGGCAGGCATGGGCCTACGAGCAGTAGTCGACCAGGCCTGCTGCAAACGGGTGAGTGAGGACTCGCGGCCTACTCTGGCCCTCGTCCGATTGACCCCACAGCGGGAGAACCATGCTCACCTTGCTCAAGGATCTTCGTGACCTGAGCCCCTTCGATGTTCCGTACCGCTTGCTCTCGTCGGTAGCCGGGTGCCTAGCCTTGATCTGCCTTCTCGTGGCTCATGCTCAGGGACAGACGCCTCTGGCGTTGGTACACGACGTGGCCGGCTGGCTGGGTGCACCTGCCACGTGGGCAGATGTCTCCGAGCGTTGGATGCAGACGCGTCGCAGGCTGTTGGGGTTCGCAGCCATCTGGCTGATCCTCATCGGCACTATGGCGTCTGGGAGGGCAGCAGAAGGTCCAGGCGAGAGTCGGGCGGCGTCAACTTCAGCACTCGGTCTCGCCGTAGCCGTCCAGGTGAACTACGTCGCGCCTGTGCTCGTCTACTTTGTTGTAGGTGCGCTCACTGGACTGCTGATCAGCGGTCGCGAGTGGAAGGTGGCCCTCCATAAAGGCTTCCTCGCGCTCTTCCTCGCTTTCGCAGAAGCACCGCTCCGCATCGGCTTCTGGCCCATCGGTGCTCCGAACAGACGCGTCGCGGAGTACAAGGCGAACTATCCGGTCTCTACGGCTCAGGCTCGCCGAGAACCGGCACAGCCCCCCAAGAAGGTGAGTTGCCGCCGGCCGAGCCGCCTCGGAGCACCATGACCTTCCGTCCGATGGCTACCCCCATGTCGTCGTCGGCGCTGCACAGGTACAGCAGCAAGGTGCGGCAGCCGCCCCGTCCAGCAGGACCCATCAGTACGCCCGATGCCACCCACAATCAGAACAGATGACCTCAACACTCGGTTCTCAGCGCATCCGTCGCGTCCGTTGAGCCGACTCGTTCTGAAACAATCAGTTACTAGATAGGGGTGACCTAGCAGTACCCGTCTTCCCACGCCACCGGTCGAGGTGGTCCCGAGTGGTGAGGGTGTCGGGATGGTCGGGGCCCAGCACCCGGACTGTGTGTTCCAGTAGTTCTGCGTACGCAGTCACGGCACCGACCGCATCCCCCGCCTCCCCTCGCCAACGCGCCAGGCTGTGCCGGGTGGTGAGAGTTTGAGGGTGGTCGGGGCCCAACACCTGGACTGTGTGTTCCAGTAGTTCTGCGTACGCAGTCACGGCACCGACCGCATCCCCCGTCTCCCCTCGCAACCGTGCCAAGTTGTGCCGGGTGGCGAGCGTGTCGGGGTGGTCGGGACCCAGCACCCGGCCTTTGGTCTCCAACAGCTCAGCGAACGCAATCGCGGCACCGGCCGTATCCCTCGCTTCCCCGCGCGCCCAGGCGAGATTGTGCTGGGTGGTGAGGGTGTCAGGGTGGTCGGGACCCAACACCCGAACCTTGGCCTCCAACAGCTCAGCGAACGCGATCACGGCACCAGCTGCATCCCCCGCCGACCCGCGCCAACGGGCCAGGTTGCCGCGGGTGGTGAGGGTGTCGGGGTGGTCAGAGCCCAGCACCCGAACTCTGATCTCCAACAATTCAGCGAACGCGATCACGGCACCAGCCGCGTCCCCCGCCTCCCCCTGCATGTAGGCGAGATTGCTCCGGAGGATGAGAGTGTGGGGATGGTCGGGCCCGAATATCCGGACCATGCGCTTCAGCAGTTCTGCATAGGCAGTCGCGGCGCCAGCCGCATCCCCCGCCATCCCCCGCCACCGGGCTAGGTTGGAGCGCACGATAAGGGTAGTGGGGTGGTCGGGGCCGAGCACCCGGCCCATGTCCTCCAGCAACTCGACGTACGCAGTCGCGGCGCCGGCCGCATCCCCCGCCTCCCCCTGGGAAGCCGCCAGGTTGCCCCGCGTGGCGAGAGTGTGGGGGTGGTCTGAGCCAAGCACCCGGCCCATGTCCTCCAGCAACTCGACGTACGCAGTCGCGGCACCGGCTGGGTCCCCACCGCGGTTCTGCCAAGCTGCTAGGTTGCCTCGGATGGCTAGGGTGTCCGGGTGGTCTGCGCCCAGGGAGCGGGTAGCCTCGCTGGCGAGGTTTCGAAAGTACTCATGTGCGGCCGCGACCTGTCCAGCATCGCCCAGGCTGTCGCCCGCGCGGCCCAACACCTTGTGCACCTGGGGCCAGAACAGCGCGTCCTCGGCGTGGCCGGTGAGGACTTCGGTGTTAGCCCGCAGAGCCTGAACGAGGCCGGTGTCGGACTCGATGTCGGGCCAAGCGTCCAGCAGAGCGTCGGCGGCAGTGTGGGCGAGGCAGTCGCTGCAGACGGGAGCGGGGGCATCGCGTACGGCGCGCTGGACGAGCTGGTGGATGCGCACCGCCTGGTGGGGGGTGGCAGGGTCGTGGTCGATCAGGCTGAGCCGGTGCAAGGCCCGCAGAGCGAGCACCGCGTGCTCGGAGGTCACCTCGGCAAGGTCGGACGAGCCTGGTCGGCTCGGCGAAGTGGTGAGGTGGTCTAGGGCCGGGGCGCTGGTGAGCACCGTGGTCGGGATGCCGTTGGGGTCCAGGAACGCGGCGAGTTGGAGCATGGGACGGGCCAAGCCCGCCGGGTGCAGGGTGTCGGCCCGGTCGATCGACAGCGCCCAGGCAGCGGCCATCGTGTGCGTCTGGCCGTCGGGCAACGGGACAAGGACGGCATCGGCGAGCGCGCGGGTGCGATCTGCCAGCAGCTCACGGTAGCTGGCACAGGCGGTGCCAGCATCGACGAGGTAGGCGGCAGCCTGCGACAGTGCCAGCGGCAGGTACCCGAGGTCCCTTGCGAGGGCGGCGAGTTCTCGTTCGGGCTCGCGGCGGCCGTGAGCGGCCAGCGCGGCGGTCAGGTAGGCCAGGGCCTCGGCCTCGTTGAACAGACCTACCTCGATCAGGCGACGGCTGACGCCAGCCAAGGCGGCGTCCTTGCGACGGGTCGTCACCAGCGTCCGACCATAGGGACTCTCCGGTGGCCACCATCCGCGCAGGTCCTCCGGATCGGCGACATCGTCTAGGACCACCAACCACCGACACACACGCTCTTGCGGTTTGGGCTCCAGCCAGGCCAGGAAGGCCTGCGCCGCCACCTCCAGCTCAGCGCCCAGAACCTCGACACCCGCTCGCGCGAACCCGTCGGCGATCGCGGCAGCACTGGCCGCAGTGATCCACACCAGCACATCAACGTGCCCCTCGAACCACGCGGTTCGCGCATAGTCGGCCGCCAGCTGAGTCTTGCCGACACCGCCCATCCCACTCAGCACTCCGCCAGCGCGGACCCCACCGGCCGAACCTACAACGGCGGCTCCACCTTCGGACAGCGCTGCTTCGAGGCGCTGTGCCTCGGATCGGGCCTGAAAGAAGCCTGCGCGTAGGGGGATCTGGCCGACCTGGTGCGGCCACCTGACGGGCGTGCGGGGCGGGGCGTACTGATGCTGGTGCACCTCACCGACGCTCTGGGCGGCGACGATCACCGTGCCTTCGGTGCGTGGCTGTTGGGCGGGGACGCCCGGAGAGCCGGGTCCGGTCAGCGCTGGTCCGAACCCGGCGTGGGAGGGTTTGCGGTGCCTCCGATCGTCACCGTACCCATCGTCAATGCGGCGGCAGATCCGCCCTCGGCACGGATGTTCACGTTGCCGCCGATAGCGTGCCCGTGCTCGGAAGCAAACAGCCCATCACCCCCGGCGGCTGTCCGTGCGGTCTGCAACTCCTTGACTACCGCTGCCAGCGCCTGGGCGAAGAGGGTGTCTTGCTCGACCGCGTCCTCCAGAGAGTCTGCCAGCCGGCGTCGCGTACGCTCCGAGGGTTCCCTCAGTCCGGCGTCCGCCTCTTCCCGGGCCCGTTCCAGCGCCGGGTCGTGCCCCAACTTGCGGGAGACCAGGTCGTGCAACTGGTCCATCCCCCCATCCAGGCCCCGATCGACCTCCGCGTCAGCTCGCCCCGCCACGCGCTTGGCCTTGCGCACCAGCCAGGCGAACACGTACCCGACCGCAACCTCCACACCTGGCATCACGGTAACCCCCTCGATCTGGCCGGATGCGACACACCCGGACCGTACTGCGCTTTCTCCCTCCCGCGCTGGGTCTATGACCGACCCTTTACTAACACCTCGTGGCGGCTGCCATTGGCGACTGGCCACGCCGTCTACGCCACGTGACACCCCAGGACCGCCCGCAGGGGAAGCCCTCTCGCAGCCGCAAGGAGGCGCCGAAGCCGATTGCCTGGTCTCAGTTTTGGTCTCATTCACTCCCGTACAGCAGCGTTCAGCTCCTGACCATTGCCTTACTCCGTCGCAGGTCAGAACCCCCGCGAACCCCGGCGGACGGGGTTCGGGAGAATTGGAAAGCGTGTTGGGGGCAACCCCTCACGAGTTCGAATCTCGTATCCTCCGCCTTGATCGAAGGCCCGGACCGTTTCGTACGGTCCGGGCCTTCGTCGTGTTCGAGGGACGAGGCGCGGCGGGTTCCGTCAGACCGGGTGCCTGCGGATGCGCCAGAAGGCGAGGGCGGCCAGGATGGCCGTGAGGGCGGTGAAGAGTGCGGTCTCCAGATACTGGAAGGTCCAGTATCTGTCGGCCGGCTGTTCGGCGATCTCGACGTGGACGTTGCCCTTGGCGAGGCAGGTGGGCAGTTCGGAGAGCGAGCTGTGGTCCATGCAGTCCTGGAACCAGGGGGTGTGGCCGACCTCCTTGCCGGAGGAGTCGAGGATGGCACTGGTCTCGACGACCCAGGGTCCGCCGGGGATACGCAGGCCGCCGATGTCGCCGTAGGTGCCGATCTTGGTGAGGCGGCCGATCAGTTCGGCGGTGAGCGGGACCGAGGTTCGGATCGGCGCCTGGTAGTGGGGTCGGACCAGGGCGGGGACGGCGATCTGGAGGGCGGCGAAGACCACCAGTGTGGCGGCCATGGCCGGGACGGCGCGACGCAGGACCAGGCCCAGAGTGGCGCCCAGGACGAAGGAGAAGGCCGCGTAGGCGAGCGGGGCGAGGTTGCGGGAGGCGAAGAGCACCGGCTCGAAGCGATTGTTGAGGACGGTGGTGACCGGGCCGGCCGCCCAGGTCAGCAGCAGGCTGTACAGGCCAGCGGTGGCCACGCTCAGCAGACCGACCAGTCCGAGTTTGGCGGCGAGCCAGCGGCCGCGGGTCACGCTCTGGTTCCACGCCAGGCGGTGGGTGCCGGCTTCCAGCTCCCGGGCGACCAGCGGTGCGCCCCAGAAGACGCCGATGGCGCCGGGGACGGCGAGCAGCAGGTAGCCGAGCAGGTCGGTCTGGAGGCTGTAGCGGTCGGCGAAGGCTCCGAGCGGTCCCGCGCAGGCGTCTCGGGTGGCGCAGTGGGCCAGGGTGTCGTCGTACGCGTCGTGGATCTGCCCGCCGAGCACGACCAGGTAGACGGCCAGGAGCACGAGTGCCCCGAGGCCCACGAGCGCCTGGGCGCGGAACTGGCGCCAGGTCATCCAGATCATCGGTGAACCTCTGCAACGGTCGGGGAGGGTCGGGGGCCGGGCTGTTCCACCCGGCCGAGGTAGGCGAGGACCAGCTCTTCGAGGCCGACCTCGGCGACGGACCAGGGGCCACCGGCCGGCAGGGCGCGGTCGACGCGCACGACGGCGGTGCTCTCGTGTTCGGTCCGGTCGGTGCGCAGGATGGTCTCGGCGCCGGCGGGCAGGGCCGCGAGGTCGGTACGGCGGGCGGTCACCCGGACGTGGTCGGCGAGCAGGTCCGCGACGTCTCCGGCCAGTTGGACCCGCGAGCCGGCCAGCACGATCAGGTGGTCGCACACCCGCTCCACGTCGGGTAGGGCATGTGAGGAGAGGATGGCGGCGGCGCCGAGCTCGGTGACGGACTCCATCAGGTTGTCCAGGAACGCGTGCCGGGCCAGCGGATCCAGAGCGGCGGCGGGTTCGTCGAGGATCAGCAGTTCGGGGCGTTTCGCGGCGGCGATGGTCAGGGCGAGTTGAGCGCGCTGGCCGCCGGAGAGCCGGCCGGCCCTGTGCCGGGGGTCGAGGTCGATCCGGGCGAGTCGACGGCGCGCGAGGTCCGCGTCCCAGCCGGGGTTGAGCCGGGCGCCCATCCGCAGGTGGTCGGCGACGGACAGGTCGGCGTAGACCGGGGTGTCCTGGGCGACGAAGCCCACCTTGGCCAGGTGGGCCGGCCCGGCGGCGGGGGTGTCGCCCAGCACGCGGATCGTGCCCGAGCTGGGCGTGATCAGTCCGCAGGCCAGTTGCAGCAGGGTCGACTTGCCGGCGCCGTTCGGGCCGACCAGCCCGATCACGCGGCTGGGCGGGACGTTCAGGTCGACATCGGTGAGGGCGTGGTGGCGGCCGTACCGCTTGCCCAGGTTCACGGCTTCGAGGACCGGTGTCATGTCGCTCCCCCGGTCAGCCGCGCCGGGTGGCGCGCTTCGCGCGCAGCGACCGGACGAGGCGGTACACGCCGTAGCCGACCGCGATCAGGACGGCCAGATTGAGCGCCCACCAGGCGTACAGCAGCGGGCTCCGCTCGGTCTTCTCGGCGTGGGCTGCCGCAGCGAACACGATGGGCGCGGTGGGTGCGGAGGTGAAATGAGCCATGCGCCCAGCCTGCGGATCGGCCACGGCCGCCACAGCGACCGAAAGGACGGTCCGCGGCCCGTCGAGTCGTACTTTCGGCTGGTTCGACTCTGGACGGGATCGCCTAGCGTGGTGCAGGTGAGTGGAACGGAACGGCCGGCCCTGCAGCCGGCGACCATGGTGAACGCCGCACTGGGGCTGCTGTTCGCCTTAGTGCTGGTCATCATGGCCGCCCAGTACGCGGCCCAGGGCAGGATCTGGGCATTCGACGTGGTGGTCGGCATCATGGTGTGCCTGCTCGCGCTCGGTCGCAAACGGCACCCGGGCTGGGCAGCGGCCCTCGGGCTGCTGGTGGCAGGCATCGCGGCGGTGATCGCCCGGTTCGCCCACCTACCCGGTGAGCCAGGGGCCGCCGCGGTGCTCGGGCTACTCGTCCTAGCCGGCTCCGCCGTACGAGTGCTCGCCTGGCGGCAGGCCGGAGCCCTCGCGGCGGCCGGACTGGCCCTGATGGCAGCCGGCTTGCTGACCGTCGAGGCGCCGAGCACCCCATTCCGGGTCGGGATCGAGGTCTGGATCCTCGCGCTCGGGGCCGGGCTCGGCCTGCGCTTCCTCGACCACCGCCGCCAGGCCGCCGCCGAGGCAGTACGTCAGGACGAACGACTTGCCCTGGCACGGGAGTTGCATGATGTGGTCGCCCATCACATCACCGGCGTGGTCGTCCAGACGCAGGCCGCCCGGATCTTGGCCAGGCGCCGGCCCGAGAGCCTGGACTCCACCCTCGCCGGCATTGAGGAGGCCGGCGGCGAAGCGCTGGCCGCGATGCGCCGGGTGGTCGGTCTGCTCCGCGACACCGACGATGTCGCCACCACCACCCCCACGGCACCCGGCCCGGACCAACTGGCCGAACTGGTACGGCGGTTCCACGGGCACGGCCCCGAGGTGGAGCTGAGGTTGCCCGCCGAAGCGACCGAGTGGCCGCCCGAGGTCGCCACCACCGTCCACCGGATCGTCCAGGAGGCGCTGACCAACATCGCCCGTCACGCCGCACACGCCCGCACCGCCACCGTCGACATCACCCACGGCACGGCGGACATCACCGTCACGGTCATCGACGACGCCGCGCCCGGGCGCACCCGGCACAAGCACCATGGCGGCTACGGCCTCATCGGCATGCGCGAACGGGTCGAGGCCATCGACGGCCGGCTATCGGCCGGGCCCGGCGAGGACGGCGGCTGGTCGGTCCACGCCACCCTGCCAGTGCCGGAGAGGGAAACCCGTTGAGCATCCGCGTCCTGCTCGCCGACGACCAGGCGATGATCCGCGGCGGCCTGCGCCTCATCCTGGAGGACCAGGACGACATCACCGTGATCGGCGAGGCCGCCGACGGCGCAGAGGCGGTCGAACTCGCCCGCCGACTACGGCCGGACGTGTGCCTGGTCGATATCCGGATGCCGGGCCTGGACGGCATCGCTGTCACGCGCGCCCTCGCCGGGCCCGGCGTCGCCGACCCGCTCAGGGTGGTCATCGTCACCACCTTCGACCTGGACGAGTACGTGCACGGGGCGCTCCACGCGGGGGCGGTCGGCTTCGTCCTCAAGGGCGCCGCGCCCGCCCTGCTCATCGAAGCCGTCCGAGCCGCGCACGCCGGAGACGCCCTGATCTCCCCGGCCGTCACCCTGCGTCTGCTCCGGAACCTCGCCCCCGCCCGAACGGCCTCGGCCGCCTCGCCCGCCCAGCCGCTCTCCGCGCGGGAGACGGAGGTCATCAGGGCCATCGCCAGGGGCCGCACCAACCAGGAGATCGCCGCCGCTCTCTTCATCACACTCAGCACGGTCAAGAGCCACCTGGCGACCATCCAGAACAAGCTCGGCGTCCGCAACCGCGTCGAGATCGCCGCCTGGGCCTGGGAGAGCCGGCTGATGGACTCCCAGGGGGGACGCGCCTGAACTCCTTCCGCGGTTGCAGTTCTGGTTGCGTTCACCCCCGTCCAGCACCGTTCAAAGCCCAGCTGGCGATTCGCTCCGTCGCAGGTCAGGATGCCTACGACCGTCCCCGGACGGCCGGACGGACATTTGGAAAGCGTGTTGGGGACAACCCCTCACGAGTTCGAATCTCGTATCCTCCGCCTCTGCCAGCCATGGCAGCACGAAGGCCCCGACCGCCCAGCGGTCGGGGCCTTCGTCGTACCGTGCTCTCCGTTCCGGTCCCGGTCGGGCTTCCGGGCCTTGCCATCAGCAGCCCAGGTTGCCCTGTCACGGACCGCAGACTGCACCTTCCCTGCCGGCGGGCCGGGCGGGGCACCCCCGCCGGGGCCGCCGGCAGGGAAGCGCTCCGCACACGACGAGAACGCGGCGGCCGGGCCGCCCGCCTCTACGCCGCGGGCCGGCGGCCCGGCGCGGCTCTCAGAATCCCGGCGGCCGGCGGAACCCGCCGATCACCTCCGCGAGGCGCCGCACGAACTCGACCGCGGTGCGGTCGTGCAGGTAGGGAGCGATCACCTGGATGCCGACAGGAAGCCCGTCCCGGGTCGCCCCGACAGGCGCCACCGCCGCGGGCAGATGGTTGACCGCCGACGGCGCCATCCACGTGAGCATCTCGCGATACGGCCGGTCGGCGCCGTTGACCCGCAGAGTTCGGACCGACCAGCCGGGGTCGGGTCGGTGGTCGTGGGGGAAGGCGGCCGTAGGGCTCACCGGGCAGATGAGCACGTCGACGTCGCGGAAGAACTCGGCCCAGCGGCGGCGGGAGTGCTGCCGGCGTTCGTCGAGCGCGTGCCAGTCACGGAAGCGGATCGTCAGGTCCGACGCGAACCCGCCCGCCGCCCCTTCCGCCGCGGCGCGTTCCACAAGCCCGGCATACGACTCGTCCGGCTCGACCAGCCCGCTCTGCGCCATCAGCAACGGCTGGTAGAGAGCCATCGTCTCTTCGAGCCCGACCGGTCCCTCGCCCTCGACCACGACAGCGCCCTCGGCCCGCACCGCCTCCAGCACCGTCCTCATGATCGCGACCAGCTCGCTGTCGACGGGGCAGAACGGGTCGTCGAGCCATGCCGCGACCCGGAACTCCCGCAGAGTGCTCGACCTGGCGGGGGGCAGCTCCAGCCGCCACGCCGGGGCGCGGTCGTGGTCTGCTCCCGCGAGGACGTCGAGGCCCAGGTCGAGGTCATCGGCGTGCCTGCCGAGCGGGCCGAGTACCGCCATGTCGAAATCCGCCAGCGTCCCAGGAGCATGTCCCGAGACGCTTCCGTACCTCGGCACGATCCCGAACGACGGGCGCAGCCCGTAGACGCCGCAGAAGTGGGCGGGCACCCGTATCGAGCCTGCCGAGTCGCCGCCGAGCTCCAGGCCGGTCAGCCCCGCGGCGAGTGCCGCGGCGGACCCACCGGACGAACCGCCGGGTCCGCGGGTCGGGTCCCACGGATTGTTCGTGGTCCCGTAGACCTCGTTGTAGGTCTGCCAGTCCCGGGCGTCGGGCGGCATGTTGGACTTGCCGAACACGATCGCTCCCGCGTTCCTGAGCCGCGCGACCGACTCGGCGTCGCTCGTCGAGACATGGTGTCCCCAGCGGGTCGACCCCCCGGTGGTCCGCATGCCCGCAACCTCGAGACTGTCCTTGATCGTCACGGGGACGCCGTGCAGGCGGCCGAGCGGCTCGCCGCGGGAGACCGCGCGGTCCGCCGCCAGTGCCGCGGCCCTCGCACCCTCCTCGTCCCGGGCGACGACGGCGTTCACCTTCGGATCGAGCCGCTCCACCCGGGCGAGGTAGTGGTCGAGAAGCTCGACGCTCGATACCTCCTTCGCCGCGACTGCGGCGGCGAGCTGACCTGCGGAGCGAAATGCCAGATCGGTCATGCAATTCTCCAGGAAAGGCCAGACCCGCGGCGGTCACATCGCTGTGGCCGACGCAAAATCCCTGTTCAGGGCGGATCTGAGTCGACCCTAACGGACGTGGGGGACCATGTCGGGGTGTGGCTTTCCTCACTTTCGGCGGCAGCTTCGCTCACACGAACGAGCGCCGCCCCGCCCCCGGGAAGGCGTGCCGTCGGCCGGTGAGGGCGGTGGCCAGGGCAGCGGCGAGGAGGACGAGGGCGGACCAGGGCAGGGCGGTCGGGCCGGCGTGGTCGAGGAGGAGGCCCCAGAGTGCGGCGGCCGCGTAGGCGGGCCGGCCGGACCCGGCGGGCGGAGACCACTCCGCGCCTGCTGCGCTACTACGAGAAGCAGGGGCTGATCACGCCGCGCCGCGAGGCGAACGGCTACCGCGCGTACGACGAGTACCTCGTGGACCGGGTGCTGCAGATCCGCGGACTGCTGGAAGCGGGGCTGCCGACCCGGATCATCAAGCAGGTCCTGCCCTGCCTGGGCACCCCGCGGACGATCCACTTCGCCGAAGCCACAGCGGAGATGCTCGCCACCCTGGAGTCCGAGACGGACCGGATGAGCCGCCGGATCCTGTGCCTGACGCGCAACCGGGACGCCATCCGGGAATACCTGGAGGTGGTCAAGGGCCTCTCCGATTCCGCCGAGGCTCCGCCGAGCATCCACCGCTCGAACTCCGCCGCTTGACCTTGCCACGGGTGTCATGGTTGGACGCTGTCGTCATGACCGACACGACCGGCACGACCGGCCCCGCGATCCACCACACCGCCTTCGGCGACGGCACCCCGATCGTCCTGATCCACGGCTACACCGTCGACCACCGCGTCCTGCTCCCACTGGAGGCCGCCTTCGCCGACCGCCCCGGCTGGCGGCGCCTCTACCTCGACCTCCCCGGCCACGGCGCCAGCCCCCGGCTGCCGGGCACCACCTCGGCGACCGCCCTGACGGAGGCCGTCTGTGGGTGGATCGAGGATCAGGTCGGCCGGCAGCCCTTCGCCGTCGTCGGGCAGTCCTTCGGCGGTCAGCCGGCCCGGGCGGTGACCGCGCGGTTCGGCGAGCAGGTGCTGGGCTCGGCACTGCTGGTGCCGGTGGTGCGCTGGGGTGCCGAGCGGGCCCTGCCCGAGGAGTCCGTGGTCGAGCGTGACGACGACCTCCTCGCCCGCCTCCCGGCCGCCGACCGCGAGCTGTTCCGGTACGTCATGGCCCGCCACACCGAGCCGAGCTGGGAGCTCTTCGAGCGGTACGTCCGGCCCGGCTGGCAGGCGCACGACCAGGCGGCCGCCGCCGAGCTCGAAACCGACTTCCTGCTGCCGCACTGGCCCGAGCACCGGGCCCCGCAGCACCGCGGCCACCACCTGCTGGTCACTACCCGGCAGGACGCCCTGGTCGGCTGGCGCGACCAGCTGGCCCTGCTCGACCACTACCCCCGGATGGCCGCCACCGTCCTCGACGGCGCCGGCCACAACCCCCAGATCGAGGCCGCCGAGGCCGTCCGCGCCCCGTTCGGCCACTGGCTCGACCGGCTCGCGAACGGACTCGGGAACGCCAACGCGTAGGAGGTGAGACGCCGACGGCCGAAGTAGGCCTCCCGGCCGCCCTGGGCTGCCACAGCCGGTCGCCCGGTCTCGGTTCCGGTCTCATTCACCCCCGTCCGGCCGGGTCCGGCTGCCACTCGGAGGTTCGCTCAAGCGTGTTGGGGGCAGCCCCCTCACGAGTTCGAATCTCGTATCCTCCGCCTCTGCCCAGCAGGGCACGTGGCGTCGGCGACCGTGAGGCCGTGGCCGGGCCGTGGCCGGGCCGTGCGGGCCGGGGGACCGGGATGCGGGATGCCCCGATGTCTCCGAGAACTGCTCCCGTGGTGGGCGGCCCGGGGAGGCTACGGCGGAGTAGCGTGGGAGGCAGCCGAGGACATTCCGCACACCGGCATCAGCGTCGACGTCGCCCTGGGTCATGACGGGTCCCTCGTGGACCGGACGGGCGGCTTCGCATGATGCCGATCCCCCTCCCCGTTCCTCTCTCCTCCGGGTCGTGGACCGTGCCCGGTGTCCCGCTGCTGCCGCGCCTGGAGCTGGAGCCGACGATGTCGCGGGAGGGCGTCTTCGACGGGGCCTGGTGGCCCCGCACGCATCACGTCCTCGCCGAACTGCCGGACCTGATCACCGCGCTCGGCGCCCACTACGGGCGCATCCTGCGGGTCGGCCTCGACACCTCGGCCTGGGACGGCGTGCCCCGCTCCGTCGCCGCTAACGGCCTGGTGATCAGGATCAACTGGTTCACCGGCAGCGACGCGACGATCAGCGTCACCCGGGGCCTCCAGGACCACTTCCTCCTGCTGGTGGTGCCGCCCGGCACCGACCCGGCAACGGCCGCCTCCGCCATGGCCGGCGCCTCCGCGACCGGAAACCACACCTCGGCCGCGGAACTCCTGGTCGGCTGAACGACCCCGGGCGCGTCGGCACGGCGCGCGCCGCAGCGGGGAGACGTCCGTCGCGCATGCCGGGCCTCCGGTGTGAACCGGCCGTCGTCGCTCGTCCGGGCAGGCGGCCGCACCGGGGTCGGCCGATGATGGGTCCAGGGGGCGCGCGACGTTCGATCGGGGCGGCGTATGGCTGTATGGCAGGTCCGGGACTTCACACCGGACGACCTCGAAGCGGTGGTCCGGCTCGACGCGGAGAGCGCCGCCACGGACCGCGCCGCCGTCTTCCGCCTCTCCGACGTGGTCGCCGCGTTGCAGGCTCGTGATCCGAGCGTCGTCGTGGTCGCCGACGGGCGTCTCGTGGGCGCGGCGGTGGGCCGGGTGGACGGGGACCGGGCATGGGTGCTGCGCATCGCCCTGCACCCCGGCTGGCGGAACCTGGGCGTCGGCACCGCCTTGCTGTCCGCACTGGAGCACCGTCTGCGGGACGCCGGTGCCAGGATCGTCGCAGCGGTGCTGCCCGAGGAGGAGACCGGCGCCACCGCACTGCTCGACTCCGGATTCCACCCCCACCGCGGGCTCACGTACTTCGAGAAGTCGGAGGTCGTCAGCCCCCAGATCCCGACGGTCCTGGCGATGCTGGGCGCGGTCATGCCCGAAGCCCACCTCTGGGAACGGCTCACGGGCATGGCGGACGAGAAGCGGCTCATCGAACGGCGGTTGGTGCTGCCGCTGGCGAACCCCGAGCTCGCGGACGCCCACGGGGTGGAACCACCCCGCGCGGTCGTGCTGTTCGGTCCGCCGGGCACGGGCAAGAGCACCTTCGCCAAGGCCGTGGCCGGTCGGCTCGGCTGGCCGTTCATCGAGCTCTTCCCCTCCCGGCTCACCTCCGAGGACGGGCTGGCCACCGAACTCGGCCGCCGCTTCGAGGAAGTGGCTCAACTCGACCACGTGCTGCTCTTCATCGACGAGGTCGAGGAGGTCGCCGGCACACGCAACCCCGCCGCCCCCTCGTCGGTCGGCGTGGTCAACGAACTCCTCAAGTCGATCGTGCGGTTCCGTGACCGCGACGGGCGGCTCCTCGTCTGCGCCACCAACTCGGTGGCCGCCCTGGACCCGGCGTTCCTGCGCCACGGCCGGTTCGACTACGTCCTACCGGTCGGGCCACCCGACTCCACCGCCCGTGACGCGCTGTGGGCCGGCTACACGGCGAAAACGGGTACCTCGGCCGACACGGCGGCCCTCGCCGAAGCCAGTGAGGGCTTCACCCCCGCCGACATCAGGCAGGTCGCCATGGCGGTCGCCCAGAACACCTTCGAACACACCCTCGACACGGGGAAGCGGACCCGACCCGGCACCCAGGACTATCTGGACGCCATCCACCGCACGCGTCCGACCGTTTCCGAGGAGATGGCCCGGGAACTCGCCGACCAGGCGGTCCGCTACGGGCGCGTCTGAGCAGCCGCCCCGCCCGTTCCGGCCGGTAGGGCAGGCGAACGGGCGGACGTCACTCGCGTGACCATTCGGTCTCGGCCTGGGGTCGGCCGGCGGCATCGGCCCCCTCCCAGAGGCGGATCCTGACCGCCCGGGGGCCGGGCGCGGGCCGGGAGAGCGTGCGCACGAACACGTCCCGCAGGTGGTTGGCCGCCCGCTGGGGCGTCCCGTCGTACTCCAGCGGATTCCGCATGGGAGCGCCGTCCTGCCGGGACCAGCGGCCGTCGTCGTCCTGCGTCTCCAGAACCCACCGGTAGTGCCGCATCCTGACCTCCCGTGCCGACGGTCCCGCCCCCGGACAACGACGGTATGGGCGGGGCGGGTCAACCGCGACCGGTGGACTCCGCGACCGGTGGACTCCGCCCCGGCCACCGCCGAGCAGCCGGGCAGCCGCCGCCGAGGGCCCGCGGTTCGCCCGGAACGGATCGCCGTCGGTGCCGTCAGTACTCGGCGCCGCTTCGCAGGTAGCTGCCCACGACCTGGAGCCACGCCCCGGGGCCGAAGCAGACCTCGATCCGGTACGGCGTGTCCTCGAAGACCCGCAGGACGCGCAGCGCACCGCTCGGGTGCAGGTCGTACTCGAAGGTGACGCCGTCCGCACCGTCCTCGTACTGCATGTCCAGCGGCCCCTTCGACGGTTCCGCCGGCGCCCGGGCGTCGGCCGAGAGTTTCACGTAGACGGACATCTCTCCGCCCCGCCTTTCCTGTCTGCCCGAGGAGCCCGGCCCACGAGGTCCAGGTGTTCGGTCAACGCCCCGACCGGACGAAGTCAGCGGCACCGGTTTCGTCCGACCTGGCTAGCCCCCTGTCCGCGGGCACAGGCCGGGCCCGCCGAGCGAGGGCCGACTTCCGGGGAGCGGCGGGATCGGGCCGCTCCGACATCCCCACCGTACTCCGGCCCTACGGCGCCGACCTGGCGGGTGACGAAAGCCGTGGTCGGGGCCGGTGCGTCAGCACCACTCGATCAGGAAAAGGGTGGCGTCATCGCTCGTGCGACCGCCCCGCTTCTCCTTCAGGACGTGGGAGAGCGCGCGCACCACCGCCCGCACCCCGGCCTGCGAACGCTCGACGCGGTTGACCCAGTCGATGAGCTGTTCCTCCCCGAACTGCTCCCCGCCGGGCTCGCGCTCCTCGACCAGGCCGTCGGTGAAGCACAGGACCCGGTCACCGTGCCGCAGTACCCGCTCGCTGATCACCGGCTCTTCGCCGCCGAAGCCGACCGGCAGGGTGGTCTCGCTCTCCAGCCGCTCGACGACGACGTGGTCGCGGATCAGCAGCGGCTGGGGATGGCCGGCGTTGACCCACTGCAGGTGGCCGGTCAGGGTGTCCAGTCGCATCATCTGAGCGGTGACGAAGTGGTCCGGACCGAACTGTTCGGCGATGGCCCGGTCCATGAACGCGTAGATCTCGGCCAGCCCGATGTCGGCGCGCCGGGCGTGCCGGTACGCGCCGATGGCGACGGTCGCCATGGTCGCGGCGTCGAGCCCGTGGCCCATGGCGTCGATCGTGGCCACGTGCAGGAGGTCGTCGTTGAGCGCGTAGTCGAAGCTGTCGCCGGCCACCTGGTAGGCGGGTTCGAGGATGCCGGCCACGGCAACCCGGTGGACGGTCATCGACAGCGGCGGCAGCAGCGACCACTGGATCTCGGCGGCCACGCTCATCGGTTCGAGGCGCCGGGCCTGGAAGATCCGGTCGGTGTAGCCGCTCTTGGTGATCAGCAGATCGGCGACCAGGGCGGCGAGGCGCCGCAAGAACCGCCGGTCCTCGTCATCGACGGCATCCAGCGTGAGGGCCAGTACCCCCGCCTCGTCACCGCCGTCCAGCAACGGCAGGTACACCCGCACCCCGTCGGCCCGCCGTTCCTCGACGGGGACACCCCTCAGGAAGGCCGCACCCGCCGGGGAACCGTCGATCGGCACCGGCTCCCCGGCCGCCAAACCCCGCCCGAGCAGCGGCACCAGCACCAGCTGGCCGTAGTCCTGCAGCAGGAGCGCCGGGTCATGGCCTCCGAGCCCGCGCACCACGTCGGCGACCAGCGGGGCGATCAGTTGGGGCGGCAGCTCATGGGCCCGATCGAGCAGCGCACCCAGCAGACGTTCGCCGCGCACCTCCGACCGGTCCGGCCCCGCTGCGCCGGACGACCGCTCACCGCTCATCCTCGCTCACCGCCGTCCTCCTCCGGTCGCGGCACTCGGCACCGGCTCGATCGGCCCCGACACCCCGCGCAGCCCGCCGGGGCGGGTCCTTCCATTACGCCCGACGGCAGTGCATTGCGCCCCCGCTCCGGTTGCGGTTCTGGTTGCGTCCGCCTCCGTCCATTGCCGTTCAGAGCCTTGGTGGCGGGACGCTCCGCCGCAGGCCAGGACACATGCGGACCATGCCGGACAGCCGGACAGCCGGACAGCCGGACGAACATGTGGAGAGCGCGTTGGGTTCACCCCCTCACGAGTTCGAATCTCATATCCTCCGCCTCTGCCCGGCAAGGCAGCCGAAGGCCCCGACCGGGTTCTTGGGTTCTCTTGGTCGTCGCAACACCCCGGCTGAAGGGATGCAATGGACTTCTAGATCCGCAGTGACCGGAAGCCGCAGGGCCGTAGGAAGCTCCGCGCCGAGCAGGAGGCGGGCGGGCGAGGCGGTGTGGCGGGCGTCATGGGGGCGGGCGTCATGGGCGGCCGTCGCGGACGCCGGCCTCGCGCAGCGCCCGCCGATGGCGCCCTGCGCGTGCCCGGCACACCGGGCCGGAGGAGGTCCCTTCTCTCCGTGCCTGCCGCCGGACCGTTTCAGCCACCACCCCCGTCGCCGGGTGAAGCCCCGGTGATGGCCTGCGTCTGCCGCCCGGTGTACGGGTAGATGTTCCAGCTGGCGCCGACACCGGGGTTGCCACCGCCGCGCCCGAACACCCACTGGCCATGGCCCCGAACGACGAACCGCTGTGGGGGATCCTGGCCCCGGTGAGCAACTCGGCAACCGGGCCGGCTCCGGCTTCGCGAGCAGCCGGAACCGATCCGGCGCCCGGGAGAACCCCCGGGTCCGACGGCCGGGTCCGCCCCGGCGGCGGCCGGATCAGAGGTTGAACATCCCGGTGTACGGCTGGGTGATGCGCTCCTGTCGTGATCCGAAGTCGACCAGTACAGCGGCGTCGCCTTCGACGCCGATGACCCGGCCGAGGCCGTAGGCGTCGTGGGTGACGCGGTCGCCGACGGCGAAGTGCTTGCGTGGCGCTTCGGCCCTGGCTTTGAAGGGGCTGGTGGGAAGGTGCCGACGGACTGCTTCAGGTTTTCTCATCCGTGCCAGTATGCGCCGCGGGGACCGGGGTTGGGTCTTCCGCAACACTCGAATTCCGAGGAGTCCGATATGCCGGGTGTGTCGCACGCCACCCCTCGGGGCGCGCGCACGGGAGACGGCCGCCGGGCGACCGCCGCACCGGGGGGACGGCCCGCAGCCAGATCAACTGCCCAGCCAGCGCCACCCGTTGACGGATCCGGCGGCCCAGGTCCGACGGCGCCGGGGACGGCCCCTCCGAAACTGGGACGAAATTTCCGCCCACAGCGGGCCCGGGGCTGCTACAGTCGAGGTAGTTGCAGTAGTGGTTCCCATGAACTTTGTGTGCGCCTGCTTGTCGCGGGCGCATTTTTGTTTTCCGGACATATTTCCGGGCGGGCGCTCATCGCGGCGACTCAGCGCCCGCATCGTGCGGGTGCCGGAAGGTCCTTGAAGGAGATTTTTCACATGGCTAACGGCACCGTGAAGTGGTTCAACGCGGAAAAGGGCTTCGGCTTCATCGAGCAGGAGGGTGGCGGTCCGGACGTGTTCGCCCACTACTCGAACATCAACGCCAATGGCTTCCGCGAGCTGCTCGAGGGCCAGAAGGTCGAGTTCGACGTCACGCAGGGCCAGAAGGGCCCGCAGGCCGAGAACATTCGCCCGCTGTAGTTCCCACTGCCACGGCACTCGCCTGGCAGCGAGAGGCCCGCACCGGATACCTGATGCCCGGTGCGGGCCTCTCGGCATTGCGCCACCATGCCTCCACGGTTGTTCCGGCCCCAGGCCGTCCGGCCCAGCGGCCCCGCCACCGAGGGCCCTCCCGCACGGGACGCACAGCGCCACGTCCGGATCCGCGCCTCGCCACGGCAGTCCATGGTTCGAGGTCTTCCGCTCCCGTCCTTTCGGTGAGTGCCGACCACACGTGACGTGCCGCACGGTTCCGACCGTCCACGCCGCACCCGTCACATCTCCGGCCCGTTCCCTGCGGTCTTCTGCGGTGCCCTGCGCCGCTGACGCCTCCCCCGCGACGCGCCGCCCCGAGGAAGGCCTCCCGCATGAACCGTTCCAGTCGCTCGCCGCGCCACGCCGGCTCCCGATCCGCGCCGGGCAGCAGCACGGGGTCCTCCTCCCGGCGGGAGTTCGCGGTGCCGGTGAGCGTCGTGCCGGCGCTGCCGGCCGTCGAGTCCTTCGACGAGCTGGACATGCCGAAGGAACTGCTGTCGGTACTCACCCGAAAGGGCGTCACCTCTCCCTTCCCGATCCAGGCCGCGACGCTGCCGAACTCACTGGCCGGACGCGACGTGCTCGGACGGGGCCGCACCGGCTCCGGCAAGACCATCGCGTTCGGTCTCGCCGTGCTGGCCCGCACCGCCGGGCAGCAGGCCGAGCCCCGGTGCCCGGTGGCGCTGATCCTGGTTCCCACCCGCGAGCTCGCGCTGCAGGTCACCGAAGCCCTCACCCCCTACGCCCACGCGTTGCGCCTGCGGATGACCGCCCTGGTCGGCGGGATGCCGGTCCGCCGCCAGGCGCAGGTGCTGAACCGCGGGGCGGAGATCGTGGTGGCCACGCCCGGCCGGCTCAAGGACCTGGTCGAGCGTGGGCTCTGCCGGCTGGACGGGGTCGGCGTCACCGTCCTCGACGAGGCCGACCAGATGGCCGACATGGGCTTCCTGCCGGAGGTCACCGAGTTCCTCGAACGGGTTGCCGAGGACGGCCAGACGATGTTGTTCTCCGCCACTCTGGACCGCAACGTCGACCGCCTGGTGCGGCGCTTCCTGAAGGACCCGGTCACCCACTCGGTGGACCCGTCCGCAGGAGCGGTCAGCACCATGGAGCACCACGTGCTGCACGTGCGGAACTCCGACAAGAACGCCACGATCGCCCACATCGCCGCCCGCGACGGCAGGGTGATCATGTTCATCGACACCAAGCACGGCGCGGACCGCCTGGTCGAGAACCTGCTGGCGAGCGGTGTGAAGGCCGCGGCCCTGCACGGCGGCAAGTCCCAACCGCAGCGCACCCGCACCCTGGAGCAGTTCCGCACCGGGCAGGTGGCCGCGCTCGTCGCGACCGACGTCGCCGCCCGGGGCATCCACGTCGACGGCCTCGACCTGGTCGTCAACCTGGACCCGCCCGGCGACCACAAGGACTACCTGCACCGCGGCGGACGCACCGCCCGGGCCGGCGAATCCGGCACCGTCGTCACCCTGGTCCTTCCCAGCCAGCGCCGCGGGATGAACCGGATGATGACCACGGCCGGCATCACCCCCGTCACCACCGAGGTCCGGGCCGGCGACGAGGAGCTCACCCGGATCACCGGTGCTCGCGTCCCCACCGGCGTGCCCGTCGTGATCCCCGACCCCGTCGTCGAGCGGCCGCGCCACAGCCGGCCGACCGGCCGGAACCGTCACAGCCGCCCCGCCCCCGCCGCCCGCGTCCGGCAGACCGCCGACGGCTCGCGCGGCACCTCCTCCCGGTCGCGCAACGGATAGTCGCGAACCACCCGGCGCGCCCCGTCATGGAGAGCAATCCGATGACGGAGCCATCACGAATCGGCGAACGTCCCTCTCGTCGGCGCAGCCCGAGGCTTTGATGTCCACCACCCCCGCCCGGGCCCCGGGCCGCGAGCCCGGCGGCCCGCCCCGTGCCGACCCGTTCTCCCAGAAGGGTGCCGCGCCCATGGCCTCCGGAGCAGTAGTCCTGACGAAGGCGTCCCCCACCGTCTCCCTGGACAAGCACGGCGTGACGTCCGGTCTCGTCCGGGTCAACCTGAACTGGACCTCGGCACAGGCCGCCGCACAGCGGGAGGCCGCAGAGGCGCGAGGCCTGTTCCGGAGGGTGCGGGCCTCGCTGCGGGCGGGAACGGCCAAGGACGTGGACCTCGATCTCGGCTGCATGATCAGGTTCACTGACGGCAGCAAGACCGTCGTCCAGGCACTGGGAAACTCGTTCGGCGCGGTGGAACACTTCCCCTACGTCGCGCTGGACGGGGACGACCGGACCGGCGCGCGGGCCACGGGCGAGAACCTCGTGATCAATCTGGATCACCAGGCCGAGTTCTCGAAGCTGCTGCTCTTCGTCTACATCTACGAGGGCTCCGGGGACTTCCGCGGCCTCGACGCGGTGGTGACCCTCAGCTCCGACCGCGGCGACCGGTTCGAGGTACGCCTCGACGAGTGCCCGCCGCAGGCACACGCGTGTGCGATCGCTCTGATCAAGCGCCAGAAGGGCGAACTCGTCGTCGGGCGCGAGGTGAGGTGGTTCACTCCGCAGGACGGCCCGGGCATCCAGGACGTGATCTCCCGGGCGTACCGGCTCGGCATGAAGTGGACGCCCGGACGCAAGTAGTCGGCCGACTGCAGATCCGAGCCCGCCGGGATCCGGCCCGGGTGGACGCCGAAGCGCAGGCCCGACGGCAGGTCGAGCGCGGCGGCGGCCATGCGGTCGGCGTCGCCCGTCTCCCGCGCCCGCTCGTTTGTGAGGTCCCGGCGTCACGGTGTGAGCTCACAGCCAGGACGATATGGACGAACCTTTCTCCATATCCCCCAATCCGCTCCGATTCCGGAATCAGCCGGGTCTGCCACCCGATCGTTTGCGGTGCGCCCCGATACCCCGCGGATCGCCGCTCGGGCCCTGAACGTCCGACCCGCCGACCCGCCGACCCGCCGACCCGCCGACCCGCAGGACACCTACCTCCGCGGGGGCGACACCGTCCACCGCCGGAACACCTACGGCGGCAACGGCGGGTTCCTGGAGACCAACGGCGTGACCACGGCAGGCGGCGGCCCGGGCCTTGGCCGTGTCCCTCGTCAGTCGTCGATCATCCCGCCGGCGAATCGTGCCCCCGCTTCGATGTCGTCGTGATGCACCCGTACGTCCTGGATGCGGAGCGCACGCATCAGGTCCACGGTCCGTATGACGTACGTCCGCCCGACCTTGCGCAGAGCACAGGGGAAGTCACCGCGTCGGATCCGCCGGTACGCGGTGGCCACGCTCAGGCCCAGTGCGTCCGCGGCGATCCGCAGCCCGACCTCCGACGGGAGGCCGAACAACACCGAGAACGGCACGGACTCGTCACGACAGCCCCTCACGGGCGGACCCTCCTGTCTCCGGCATCTCGAACAAGGCAGGCTGCTCGCCCAGCACACGACCGGCTCCACGGTGCGGCTGCCCGGCGCGGGACCGGCTGGACCGACGGACCTCGCGCACGTGCGGCAGGAGGCCCAGGCGATGGGCCAGCGCGCCCAGGCGTTCGCCCTGCGCCCGTTGGAGCAGCCTCCCGGACATCGCACCGACGGACACGACATCGTGGGCCGTACGGGCCGCGAACAGGGGCTCCGCCGCTTCCCCCACCGCTTCCCACTCCCCCACCGGAATCTCCTTGGACCCTCGCCGCCCGGTCCGCCATCCGGCGGCGAACGCCGCGTCCATCAGATCCTGCTCGATGTCCTCCGACCTCTCCCCGATGGTCCGCGCGCCTTCCAGGACCCCCACCAGAAGCGCGGATCCCACATCGGCACGTTCGGCCCCCGTCCGACGGACGATCGCGTACGCCGCTCCGCGCAGCCGGGGCGCGAGCAGCCACACGGCGGTCAGCGTCCAGATCCGTTCGCCGTCGGCCTCCGACTCCTCGCGGACGTGGTACCCGACATGACGCCAAGCGGCGATCCGGCCGGGGTCACCGGGCGTGCCGTCGCAGGCACGGCCCTTGAGGTCGTCCGGTGAAACGGGCACACCGGCCTCGCACGGTGTTGTCGGCCCGCACGGCAGCACCTTGTCGACGCGATATGCCTCGACGCGCCTGCGGACACCCGCGAGGACGTCGGAGGTCGGTGACACCTGGGAACAGCCGCGAGCAGTCATGGGTGCTCGTCACCGCTTCCGTCCTCACCGGCCGCGTAGAGGTGGCCGCTGCCCGTGTGGACCGGCCCCCGGGACTCCCCGACGAAGGTCCCGGAGAAGTCGCCGTTGACGTTCCCGATTCCCCCGTGCTGCAGGTGCTGGATCACCTGAACGCCCTCGGCCTGACGCCGGGCCTCCTGCGGCAGGGCCGGGGCCCGCCGGTACCCGTTGCTCCGCGCGGCCGCGGTGAGTTCGGGCAGCAGTTCCACGAGGTCACCGGCCAGCTTGCCGAGGTCCGCGTCCGCGTTCCGGTGGTCGAGCCTGCGGTACTGGCAGTCGGCGAGCTCCGCGATCTCCGCGGGAAGGTCCTCGCGTCGAAGCCGCTTCGCTCCGCCGACCAGCAGGGGAACGACGACGGCACCGGTTTCGAGGGCCTCGGAGATCTCCCGCCGGGTCCAGTCCTCCGCGTCCTCCAGCAGGCTCCGCCCACCGGAGTCCTCCGCCTCCAGCCACCGAGGACCGATCACCGCGAGCAGCACGCTGCTGCGCCGGACGGCCGTGAGCAGTTCCCGGGGGAAGCGGCTCCCCGCTCCGATCGACTTGCTCGCCCGGAAGACGTTCGCGGTGCCGAACACCCGCGACAACTCCCGGTCCACGAGTGTGGCGGTCGCCTCCTCGTCACTGGTCCGGTAATTCACAAAGATCAAAGGCATGCAGAATTCCGTCCTGCTCGCACAGCAGTGTCCTTATGGGCTGCCGACGTTCCCCCGGCCGCCCCTGTCGCACACTCTGGCACCGCCGGGCAGCGACCCGCAGGGTAATTCCGTGTTTCCCGTTTCCTTCTTCCCGGCAGCCGGTGATGTCCACCGGTCCACGGCCGCGACCACGGCAAACACCCCTCCCGCAAGCCGCGTTGAGGAGATGGCCGCAGTGGAGGGCGGTCTCGCCGAATTCCCTGCACCGACAGACCCGACCGGCTATCGTGACGACGACCGACCAAAGGGAAAGCATGCTTTCGGAAACCTTGCACGCAATCGCGACAGAGGCCGGTTTCGCCGTCGTGAAAACAGCTGGAACCGCCCACTGGCCGTCGTTTCTGCACCACCTGGCCTGCTGGCTCGCCCGGGAGGGCGGACAGGACGAACGGTCGGAGCGGGCCCGGCTGGCAGCGACCGCCGTCGAATTGCGGACGGCGGACGACACGGAGGCATGGGCCATCACCACGCGTCGCATCGTGGCCTGGCAAAACCGGTTCATCGACCTGCTGGAGCAGCTCGATGCCGGCGAGCGCGAGGCGGCGGCATCGCGTCTGCGGCGTCTTGTGCGCGACCACTCGGTGGGGAGCACCGGGGCGGCCGCCCGCCCCGCCGCCACCACGCGCCAGAACCTCCACCTGCAGGCCCACGGCAACCTGTTCGCCGTGGGCGCCGGCAACCTCACCGTCCATGTCCCTCCCGCCCCGGATCCGCCGGGCGGGCCGGGACATCCGGACCTGTTCCACCCGGACACCGCCGACAGGGACCGGCAGGCCGTTCACCGGGTCAAACGGCGCTTCCTGCGGCGCGCGGACCGGGAACGACCGGCGTTCGGACTGGCCACCAGCCCCCATGCGCAGGGCCTGTTCGGGCGGCTGGTCGCGCAAGACGCGCCGACGACCATCGTGTGCGAGGGCTCCGCGGGCATGGGGAAGTCGACCGTGGTGGGCGAAGTCGTCGCGCTGGCGGAGGATCAGGGCTGGCCCGTCCTGCCCTTCCGCATGGACGAAACAGAGGCGGACGACCGGACGGCCGAGGCGGTGGGACGGCGCCTGGGCCTCCCCGCTTCACCTGCCACGCTGATCGCCCGGGTGGCGAGCGGCGCTCCGGCGCTGCTCGTCGTGGACCAACTCGACGCGGCGAGCAGCTACAGCGGTCGCATGCCCGATGTCTTCGAGGCCGTGGACGAGATGCTGGAGACACTGGCCGAAGCACCCAACGTCAAGATCGTCCTGGTGGCCCGGACCGTCGACGTCGAGAACGACCCGCGCCTGACGAGCCTGGTCAGGCAGGAGAAGACGACCGAGCGCTTCCGACTGGGACTCCTCGATGACGAGGCCGTGCACACCGTCCTCGAAGCGGACGGCACATCACCGCAGACACTCGGCGGGGACACGCTGGAGCTCCTCCGCACCCCTCTGCACCTCGCGGTCTTCGGCAAACTCTCGAAGAACGCCCGAACGGCGCCCTATCAGAGCCTCCAGGGGCTCTACGCCACGTACACGGAGGAGACGCGCCGCGAGGTCGAACGGTCGCTTCCCGCCCAGGTCTGGTCGGACATCACTGGCCGGCTGGTCGACGAGATGAGCCGACGCGAGACCCTCACCGTCCCCTATCCGCTGCTGGACCGGTTCGCGAGGGGCGATCTGGCCGTACTCGTCTCGGCCGGAGTCCTGTTCCGAGCGGACAACGACCGCATCGGGTTCTTCCACGAGACGTACTTCGACTACCTCTTCGCCCGTTCCTTCGTCGGGTCCGGTCACGACCTCCACGACTTCCTCGCGGCGAGCGGCCAGGCCCTGTTCCGCCGGGCACAGACCCGGCAGGTGCTGGAGCACCTGCGGAACACCGACCGCGCGGAGTTCCGGCGCACGGTGGTCCGCCTGCTGACCTCGGGCCTGGTCCGACCGCATCTGCATTTCGTCGCCCTCTCCGTGCTCGAGGACCTCGACGCCACGAGCGAGGACTGGGCCGTCCTCGACCCGCTCGCGTGGGGCGAAGGAGTCACCGCGGAGCGGTTACGGGGCCTGCTGGGCCGGCCCGCGTGGTTCGACGCGGCCGATACGGGGAGGTGGGAACGGTGGCTCGCCGACCCGCGGACGGTCCCGCTGGTCTTCCGGCAGCTGGAATGGTGCACCGAGCGGCGACCCGAGCGCGTCCTGGAACTCCTCGAACCGTATGTGGATGCCGACGATGCGTGGCGTCAGCGGATCCGCGACTGGGTCGGCAAGTGGCCCTCACCGTGTTCCGTCGACCTGGTCCGCAGGCTCATCGACCGTGGCGACTTCGACGACGACACCGACTGGCGTTCGGGCACCGGTGTGCGGTTCTGGGACCTCTTCGAACAACTCGCCCAGCAGGACGCGGCCTCCGCAGTCCGGATCCTGGGGTCCTTCCTCACCCGGGCGCTCCGTCGGACCGCCGCTGCCGGCTACAGCGACCCGTTCGATTCCGGTCACCTGCCCACGCCCGGCGGATCCCGGGTGGGCGCCCTTGTCTCCGAGACGGCTGCGGCTGTTCCCAGAACGACGCTCGACCACGTGCTGCCGTTCGTGATCTCCGTTGTGGAATCGAGCCACGCCGCCGATCCGGAGGCAGAGATCCCGCAGTCCCGATGGACGCATCCGCCTTCCCCGTTCGAACCCGACATCAGCGATGCCCTGTACGCGGCAGCGCACGATGCCCTGCGGACGCTGGCTGAACAGGAACCCTCCGCCGTCGCGGAGGTGATGGGAGTCCTGGCGGCAGGTGAGGGGTGGGCCCTGAACTTCCTCGCCTGCCGGACCTATGCCAGGTGGAACCGGCCGGACGAGGCCCTGATGTGGTTGACGGCGGCCTCCGAACGCCTCCGTCTCGGGTGGCTGGACAGTCCCTACTGGGCTTCGCGTGAACTCATCGCCGCGGCAACTCAGCGCTGCCGGGACGAAACGCTGGTCCAACTGCTCCGGACCCTTCTCGGTCATTACCCGGAGCACGAACGCACCCTCAAGCACCGGGGCCTCTTCGGGCGCGCACAGTATGTGCTCCTCGAAGCCGTCGACGGGAGACGCCGGACCCCTGAGGCAACGAGACGCCTCGAGGAACTGAAGCGCAGATTCCCCCAGAATGCCCTGCGCGAGCCACGCCCGGTGGAGGCCGACTTTGTCGGGCCACCGATCGACTCCTCCGCCGGCAACCACATGACGGATACCCAGTGGCTCCGCGCGCTGAGGAAACACGTCCAGGAAGGCATCGACTGGAGCAGCGACCGTCCAAGGGGCGGGGCCACCGAGCTGGCTTCGCTGCTCGAGACCGCAGCCCGCCACCGGCCGCAACGGTTCGCCCGCCTGGGGTGCCGGTTCGACGGGAGCATCCCGCCTCCCGCGTTCGCCGCCGTCATCGACGGAGTCGCCGGAAAGGTGCAGCCCGGCCACCTGATGGATCTCTGCACGCATGCCCGCCTCCTCGTCGGCGAGTACGTGGGCCGGACGATCTGCAGGGCGATCCTCAACCGGGCGGCGGACGTAGCGAACCATCCTGCCTCGATCAGCCTCCTGGCCGATTGCGTCGATGACCCCGACCCCGCAGCTGAATCGGCCCGAACCGAGTCGTACCGCGGGAAGTACTACTACGGCGGAGACCTCCTGACAGCGGGGATGAACTCCACACGAGGGGCAGCCGCCCTTGCCGTCGGGGCGCTCCTCAGAACGACGGACGCACCGGTACAGGCTCTTCTACCACTACTGGACCAGCTCGTCCGCGACCCGATCACGGCCGTACGAGTATGCACAGCGGATGCGGTGACCGCGCTCCTGTGCCTCGCTCCAGCAGAGGCGTTGGAGTTCTCCGAACGTCTCTTCACCGGAGCCCCGGTGGATATCCACGGTGCTCTGACCACTCAGAAACTCCTCACCCGCGCCCTGCTCCACGACACCGAGCGCTTCGCGCCGGAGCTGATCCGGGCACTCGAAGGCCCTGAAGGAGCGGCCCGTCACGCCGGAGCCACCTGGTCTGTGCTGGCGATGCAAGGCCGTCTGCTCCCACGCCTGCCCCAAGGGCCGGCCGCTCTGACCCCTGCCGCCCGCCGGGGCGCCGCCGAGATGGCCGCCAGTGATCCGGCCAATGGCGCACCGCTGCTCCGACAGATGTTCCATGACGGCGATGCGGCGGTGCGTGAGGCGGCAGCGCGCTCGATGCGGGCTGCCGCCTCGTTGCCCCCGGAAGCCTCGGAGGAGCTGGTCGATTCGTTCCTCTCCAGCCCCGCTCTCTCCGAACACCCGGAGACCTTGGCCGTGTCACTCTCGCAATCGACTCTGCGTCTGCCTTCCTGGACGCTCCAAGCGTGTCAGGCGCTGGCAGCCGTCTCGGCGGAGGGCAGCAGGACAGGTCAACGCGGATACGCCCTGATCCAGCGGTACCTGATCAAGACGGTACTGCGCCTGTACCGCCAAGGCGGACCCGCGACCCGTGCCCAGTGCCTCGACATCATCGACGGCCTCTACCGCGTGAACGCGCACGACCTGAGCACCGCGCTCCACGGCGAACGCTGAGCTCACAGGCCGGAGGCCCGGCCCTCGGGGTGGGGGTCGGGCCTCCGTGGGCGCCCGGGGCAGGCGGGCGCCCGGTCGGGGGGGTGGGGTGGTCAGGGGGTGAGGACGCGGGAGGCGGTCGGGTCCGGGGAAGGGGACGCGGGCGGGGACGGGGTGGGGCGGAGGGGCCACCAGAGGGCGCGGCCGAGGAGGGTGGCCAGGGCGGGCACCAGGGCGAGGGAGAGGACGACGGCGGAGAGGAGGATGCCGAGCGTCAGCGCGAAGGCGATCTGTGCGCTGCCGGGGGTGGTGGCGAGGGTGGCGAAGGAGCCGGCCAGGACCAGGCCGGCGGTGGCGACGGCGGGGGTGGTGTGGCGGACGGCGCGGGCCACGGCGGCCCGGGCCGGGCCGGGGCGGTGCATCTCCTCGCGGATCCGGTCGGTGATGAGGATGTTGTAGTCGGTGCCCAGCGCCACGACGAACAGGAACAGCACCAGGGGGAGGGTGAAGTTGACGCCGGGCTCGTCCAGCACGTGCTGGAACAGCAGGGCGGCGGCGCCGAGGGTGGCGGCGAAGCCGAGCCCGACGGCGAGCATCAGCACCACCGGGGCGAGCACGCTGCGCAGCAGGAGCAACAGGATCAGGGCGATGAGGACGGCGGCGACCGGGAAGACGATCCTCAGGTCGTGGTCGACGGCGACGGAGATGTCGGCGAAGATCGCCGCCGTGCCGCCGACGTGGGCGCTCGTCCCGGCAGGCGTGTGGGCGGCGACGGCGGCGCGCACCGGGCCGGACACCAGCTCGCGGGCCCGTGCGCTCTGCGGGTCGGCGGTGAGGAAGAGGTCGATCCGGGCGGCGCGGCGACTCTCGTTCAGGACGGTGCCGCCCACCTGGCCGACGCCCTCGACCTCGGCGAGGGCGCGGGAGAGGCCGTCGAACCGGGCGGGGTCGAGGGTGCCGCCGTCGTCGGCGGTGACGTAGACGGTGGTCGGGTCGGACACGCCGGCCGGCAGGGCGCGGGAGATCTCCGCGGCGGTGGCCGCGGCCGCCGTCCCGGAGCCGCCGCCCTGGCCGTAGTCCATCCGGATCCCGGTCATCCCGGCGGCGAGGGCGCCGAGCAGCGCGACGGAGCCGAGCAGCAGGACCCCCGGACGCCGGGCGACGAAGGCGCCGTAGCGGGCGGCCGCGCCCGCGCGCGGCTCACGGTCCAGGCTGCGGGAGGGCCAGAACATCTTGCGGCCGCAGGCGGCGAGCAGGGCCGGCATCAGGGTGAGGCTGCCCAGCAGCATGACCAGGACGGCGACGGCGATCGCCGGGCCGAGCGAGCGGAACTGCCCGAAGCTCGCCACGCCCAGGGTGGCGAAGGCGGCCACGATGGTCAGCGCGGCCGAGGTGATCGCGGTGCCCACCCGGCCGGACACCTCGGCGGCCGCCTCGCGGGCGGGCTGGTCGGGCCGGGCGCGCAGGTGCTCGCGGAACCGGAAGAGCAGGAACAGCAGGTAGTCGACGCCGATGCCGAGCAGCACCACGGAGATCAGACTCGGGGTGGAGGTGTCCAGCTTGAGGCCGGTGAGCGCCGCGGCGCCGGCCACCGCTCCGGCGGCCACGCCTCCGATCAGGGAGACCGCGAGCAGCGGCAGCACGGCCGCGAGCACGCTGCGGAACACCAGCACGTTGAGCAGGACGATCAGCACGGCGACCAGGCTGCTGCCGACGAGCGCGGCGGTCCGGTTGTCGTCCGCGGTGTCGACGGCCTCGGCCAGACCGCCGGTGAACCCGGTGCGCATCCCGGCGTCGGCGAACCGCGCGCGGGCGGAGTCCCGGAAGGTCCGGTAGACCTCCTGGACGCCCTCGTCCGCGGCGCTGCCGGTCAGTTCGACAAAGAGCAGCTCGAAGGTCCGGTCGGGCGCCGTCATCGCCGGGGCCACCCGGGGCGTCTGCGAGCGGTCGGGCCGGAGGAACGCCGGCTCGTCCTTCTCCCTGGGCATGACGACCCGGTGCTTGCCGAGCTCCGCCGCCTCGGCCTCGACCCGCCGCCGGTCGCCGTCGGTGAGCGCCTTGCCGTCGCTCCGGGCGACCAGCACCGTGACCGTGGTGGCGTCGGGCTTCACCCCGAACTCCTCCTCGGCGATCCGCAGGGCGGCGGCCGAGTCGTAGCTCTTCGGCAGGAAGTCACCGGTCTGGGACTGGGTGACCGGGCCGAGCAGCATCGGGCTCAGCCCGGCCAGTGCCAGTCCCAGCACCGCCCAGAGGGCGATGACCTTCCACGCGTGTCTGGTGGAGAATCCGGTCAGTGCGCGGATCACGGTGCCCTCCGGCTGATGGACGCGAACGTCGGCCTTGTCGCCGGGGGTTCCCGGCAGGCTTCCAGACCATCAGGCGAAGGCGGTGCCGGGCGTCCGGGCAGCGGACGATCCGGGCCGGGGCCCCCGGTCCCCCCGGCGGTCCGGAACCGGGACCGTGCTCCTGGTCCGCCCGCCCGTCCTCGGCCGGAGGGAGCATCCGGGGCCGGGCGGGCCGGTGCCAGAATGGGGCGTCAACGCTGGTCGGCCGGGAGGACGAGGATGGACGGGCGTCAACACCCCGGCGCGGCGGTGGACGAGGCGCCGCCGAACCGGATGGGCGGCCTGCCGTGGACCCAGGCCGACGCGCTGGTGGCCGTCGGCGTCGGCACGCTGGACCTGCTCGCCCACCTGCTCGTCAGCGAGGTGTCGGGCACCCGGGGCGTCGGCGTGCCGGGCTTCGTCCTGCTCGTACTGTCCGGCGTGCCGCTGCTCGCCCGGCGCCGCCACCCGGTGCAGGCGCTCGCCGCCGTCCTGGTGCTCCAATCCGCGATCGACCTGTCGACCCCGATGGGCATCCACTTCGGCGCCGTCCTGACGGTGGCGGTGTACTCGGTCACCCGGAACCGCACCTGGCAGGTCGCCGCGGGCGCCGCCGCGGCGACGGCGCTGGTGACGATGCTGAGCCAGAGCGACTTCCCGGTGCCCTCCGCGGAGGCGGGCATCGCGGCCGTCGCCTCCACCGCGCTGGTGGCCGGCGCAGGCCTCGCGGTCGCCCGCTGGCAGCGCGAGGTGGACGCCAACCGCCGGCTGCTGGCCGACCGCGCGGTGGCCGAGGAGCGCCGCCGCATCGCCCGGGAGCTGCACGACATCGTGGCCCACCACATCACCACCATGCAGCTGATGGCCGGCGGCGCCCGGGCCAACCTCGCGAACCCGGAGGTGGTCCGGGAGGCCCTGGTCACCCTGGAGTCCTCCGGGCGGCTGGCCCTGCGCGAGATGCGCCAGCTGCTGGACGTCCTGCGGGCCGGTGACGAACCGGACGTCTCCCCGGCCTCGCCCCAGCCCGGGGCGGACGACCTCGGCCGGTTGGTGGACGAGTCCCGCCGGGCCGGGCTGCCGACCGCGTTCAGCGTGCACGGGCCCCGCCGGCCGCTGCCGCCGACCGTCGGCCTGACGGTGTTCCGGATCGTCCAGGAGAGCCTGACCAACGCCCGCAAGTACGCGGGGCCGGCCAACGCCTCCGTCCTGCTGACCTACCGCCCGGACGGGGTCACCGTCGAGGTGAGCGACGACGGCAGGGGCGCGCCGTCCCAGGGCGCCGAGCACGAGCCCGGCCGGGGCGGGTACGGCCTGATCGGCATGCGCGAGCGGGTCGCCCTGCACGGCGGCACCCTGGCGGCCGGCCCGCGGCCGGAGGGCGGCTTCGCCGTGGTGGCCGAGCTGCCGCTGGCGGCGGATGAGGCGGCGGAGGCGGCCGTCCAGCGCGGGGAGACCGCCGAGCGCGCCGGTGGGCTGCGCGGGGAGGCGGTGTACCGGTGACGGCCGTGACACCCGGGATCCGGGTCCTCATCGTGGACGACCAGCCGCTGGTCCGGCGCGGTCTGTCGCTGATCCTCTCGCCGGACCCCGCCTTCGAGGTGGTGGGCGAGGCCGGGGACGGGGAGCAGGCCGTCGCGCTCGCCCACCGGCTGAGCCCCGACGTCGTGGTGATGGACATCCGGATGCCCGTCCTGGACGGGGTCGCCGCGACCGAGGAGCTGGCCCGCACGCTGCCCGGGTGCCGGGTCCTCGCGCTGAGCACCTTCGACATGGACGAGTACGTGGTGGCCGCGCTGCGCGCCGGCGCGTACGGGTTCCTGCCCAAGGACGTCTCGCCGGAGGACCTCGCCGCCGCGATCCGCACCGTCCACACCGGGGAGGCGGTGGTCGCCCCGCGCCTGCTCACCCGGCTGATCTCCGCCTACGTCCGGACGCCGGTCGGCGCCCCGCCGCCGCCCGACGTCACGGCGGGGGAACTCACCCCCCGCGAGGTGGAGGTCTGGCGGCTGATGGCCACCGGCCTCGACAACACCGCGATCGCCCGGGCCATGGACATCAGCCACTCCACGGTGAAGAACCACATCACCAGCCTCTTCGGCAAGCTCGACGTGCGCGACCGCGCCCAGGCGGTCATCGCGGCGTACGAGTCCGGCCTGGTCACCGCCCGTTCGGTGGGCGGCGACCAGGCCGGCGGGAGGGGTTAGGGCGCGGCGCACCGCCTCCTCGGTGCTACAGGTCGCGCAGGGTGCGACGGGCGAAGCCCGCGTCCTGCAGCGGCTTGAGAGCGAGCCGCAGCAGCGGCAGCGGATTGTCGTCACCGGCGATCCGGTTGGTGCTCAACTCGCCGCAGGACAGGCACTGGTGGACGATCATCCACTCGCCGTCCGCGCGGACGGACATGCCCAGGGCCTCCATCCGCCCACGGCAGTCGGCGGCGCGGTCGCCGGGGACGCGGCGGTCCACATGGAGGCTGGCCAGGCAGTTCGGGCAGTGGTTGCGGTGCGCGGTCCCGGGGGCGTCCAACGGGACGTCCAGCCGGCAGCCGACGCACCGGAAGTCGTTCGCCCGGTGCCCGCCCCGGGCGTGCAGGACGTCCTTGGGCCGCTGCCGGCGCCGGTGGCCGTCGCGGTTCTTCTGTCGTGACACGGTCGCGTCCCCTTCTCGCACGGCCGGTTCAGAGCGATCCGAACGCTTCGAGCGGGAACGGCGGTTGTGCCAGCGGCCGCACGGCGATGCGCATCAGGATGAGCTGGTTGTCGTCCGGACAGACCGGATTGGACGTCAACTCGTCACAGCGCACGCAGCGGTGGACGACCATCCAGTCGCCGGTGCGCAGCACGGCGATGGCGATCGGCGTCATCCGCCCGCGGCACTCGCTCGGGCCGCCCTCGACATGGTCGGCGACGTGCTGCGAGTGCAGGCACGACGGGCAGTGGTTGCGCCGCGCGCCGTCGCCGGCGAACGTGGACACGGTCAGACCGCACCACGCACAGGGGAAGGTGGCGGTCTTCAGGGTGTTGCTGGTGCTGTTGGTGGTGCTGGACACCCGGGGTGCTCCTTGCTGGAGGTCAACGATGACAGCAAGAGCAGGCCGAGCGGCCTCGACGACGATCCGTCAGGCAGTGTGGCGAGGCGCACTCGGCGCGGTCCGGGACATCAAGACACCCTCTCGAAGGGCACGGCGGCCCAGAACGGACGGAAGCGAACGGAGCGGCGAGCGTAACAACCCGGCCGGCGCCCGGACCAGCGATTTTCTCCGCCCCGGACACGTGCGCGCCCTGGAGCCGGGACGGGCCGACGCCGGCGCCCGCTGTCGGTGTGGCCCGGTAGCCTCTGCCACCGTGGGTGACCCGACAATCGACCTGGTGAGCCGTCTGGCGGCTCTCGACGACCACGATGTACTCAACCGCTATGCGGCGGAGGCCGCAACGATCGCCAGACACGGTGAATTCCTGCCGCTGGTGCTGACCTTTCTCCACCGCGCCGCCGAGGGCGGTCCGAGCGCTCACTCGCCGTGGCAGTACCGCGAGAGAATCCACGCCGCTTCGGCGTCGATAGAGATGCTCCTCCAGATCATCGACGACACGAGGGGCCATATCGACCTCGTCCGCAAGGACGCCACTTCGGTGATGAGCGCATGCGCGATCCCCCTCGCGGACTGCCGAACGCTGCTCACCTACTTCCTGGCCAAGGAGGAACGAAGGCTCGTCGGCCTCCGCCGCGGGCTCGCCGAACTCGAGTGGGACTACTGGGACTCACGCCTCAGGCATTGCCCGGACGCGGCCGAGAACCAGCCTCCGCTGCGCAAGGCACCGCTGATCGAGCGGCCCAAGACACTCCACCGGATAGCCGCCGAGATCACCCACAGCTCCACAGAGATCGTCGATCTTCTCAAGAAGCAGCCTCCGGCCCTGTTCGAACCGACAAGCTCCGTGCCGATCGCACTGGTCGACAAGCTCGAACCGAAGCCCTTCGAGCGGCTCGTCTCCGCTCTGATGCAACGGGACGGCTTCAGCATCCTCCGGGCGAACGGCTTCAGCGGCGACCACGCCGCCGACGTCATCGCCCTCTGGCCGATCAACCAGCGCTTCGTGGTCCAGGTGAAGCACACCACCCGTGGCCGCAAGGTGGATCGCGGCGTGGTCATGGAGTTCGAGTCCGGCGCCAACCGCATCCACCACGCCGACTTCGCCGTCATCGTCACCAACGGCGACTTCACCCAGGGCGCGATCTCCACCGCCGAGGACCTGGAGGTGCTCATGGTGAACCGCATCGACCTGGTCCGCTGGGTCGAGCTCGGCGACTCACTGATCGACATCCTGACCAGTGACTGATCCCGGACGGGGATCGGCCGGTCAGGAGGGGGTGGCGAGGATGGCCGGGTCGTGGGCGAGGTCGGTCAGGAGGGCGTCCAGCTTGGCGCGGTCGACCGAGGGCATCAGGAAGACGTGCGCGTAGCCGCGCAGGCTCGTCGGGTCGCCGGGGGTGGTCAGGACGTTCTCGCAGGACAGCGACCACTTGGCGACCAGCGCGGCGCTGGGCTTGCGGAAGCGGACGGTGATGGCGCCGGGGGTGCGGGCCGGCCAGAGGGCGGCGCCGGTCTCCTCCTCCAGCTCGTGGAGGCGGCGGTCCAGGTAGCCGGCCAGCTCCTGGGAACGGCGGATCCGGTCGACCTGGTCGCGGTAGGAGTGCCGGGACAGGTGGTCCCAGAGCACCAGGGGCGAGAAGCCGTTGCGGGATCCGGCGAAGGTGCTGTCCGGTGCGCCGATGTACTCGGGCTGGGTCGGCGGTTCGAGCTGGTACTTGGCCTTCGTCATGAAGACGCCGCACGGCCACGGCACCCCGGCCCACTTGTGGCCGCTCATGGCGATCGACGCGACCATGTCGACGTCCCCGGACGCCCCGCCGGGCAGGGTGAGGCCGAAGTCGAACTCCGGGGAACCAGCGCCGGGTTGGGGCGCCCAGCCGTACGCCGCCGGGTCGTCGGCGGCCATCCGCAGGAACGGCGCGTAGCCGGCGCCGAGCGCGCCGTCGACGTGGATCCAGAAGCCCCGGCGCTCGCCGGTCCCGGCGCGCGGCAGCAGGCCGTGGCGTTCGAAGACCGGCAGCAGCCGCTCGCACGCGCCGCGGACGTCGTCGTGAGCGCCCTTGAAGGTGCTCCCGAGGTTGAAGTTGACGAAGACCGGGTGGCCCTTGGCCGCGAAGAACTCCACCAGGACCGCCAGCGCGTCCGCGTCGACCGCGCCGGGCCCGTCCCAGGAGTGGCCGGACGGCCCGGGCAGTGAGGGCACCTCGGCGGGCCAGTCGCCGCCGAGCGGGCACTCGCCCGGGTAGTCCGCCGTGCCCACCGCGTGGAAGGTGTCGACGCCCAGCACCCGGACGGCCTTGGCGAAGGAGTAGTGGGTGTCCTCGGAGTAGAACGCCACCGGGCGGGGCGCGCCGGGGCGGGTCAGGTAGTCGCGGGCGTTCCAGAGGGCGTACATGTTGCCCTCGGTCGAGCCCATGGAGAGCATGTAGCCCCAGTAGGACTCGGGGTCGGCCGGGTCGTACGGGCGCCCGGCGTGCCAGAGGCGCGCGTAGTAGTCGAGCACGGCGCGCTCGACGACCTTGGTGTTCGGCTTGTAGCCGCCGCTCTGGAACGGGTCGCCGAGGTTGTTGATGTTGCTCAGCATGAAGCGGGCGAGGTCGAGGGCGCTGCCCGCGAGCTCCTGGGTGGCCTGGTAGCCGACCAGGTGGCGGCGCTTGCGCGTCAGGTACCCGTCCATCCGGTCGAGGGCGCGCAGCCGCTCGCCGTCGGTGAGCCCCTCGGCGGGTATCGCGAAGTCCTCGCTCTCCGGCGCCGCATCGACGTGAGCCGGGGCGGTGTGGACCGGGGCGGCGTGAGCCGGGGCGGCGTGGACGGTCGTGGGGCTCATGAGGGGGCGGCGCTCCGGGTTCGCTGGGATGGGTCGGCCCAGGGCCGCTTCGCCCGTCAGGATGGAACTTTCCATCATGTGATGGAAAGACTTCCGCAGAAGATTCGGAGAGGAGTGTTTTCACCTTGCGAATCTGCTGGATGGTCGGGGACTCTGAGCGGCGTGCCGAATTTTCCGCAGGCCCACCGGGCGCCCATCGACGACACCGACCGCGCGATCCTGCGCGTCCTCGCCGAGAACGCCCGCACGCCGAACAACGCGCTCGCCGAGACCGTGGGCATCGCCCCCTCGACCTGTCTGGCCCGGGTGCGGGCGCTGCGCGATCGCGGCATCATCCGCGCCTTCCGCACCGAGATAGACCCCGCCGCCATCGGGCTGCCGCTGCAGGCGATGATCTCGGTCCGGCTCCGGGCGCACACCCGCGAGCAGAACGAGAGCTTCCGGAGCAGCGCCCCCGATCTGCCGGGTGTCCTCGCCGTGTTCCACATGGCCGGTTCCGACGACTACCTGCTGCACGTCGGCGTGGCCGGCCCGGAGGAGCTGCGCGACTTCGTGGTGGACCACCTCACCACCCACCCCGCGGTGGCGCAGACCCGGACCAACCTGATCTTCGAGCAGATCCCGGGCCGCCGTTACCTGACCGGCGGCTGACGTCGGCCGTCGACCGTCGGCCGTCGGCCAGGTGTCGGCGCCCGGGCGCGTCCTGCGAGGTGGTCTGTAGACCGGTCTACAGATTTCAGGCCTGAATTATGCAGACCGGTCTACTGATTTCAGTAGACCGGTCTGCATAGTTTCTGCCACTCGCCCCCCTCCCCCGCAGCCCGCCCTCCCTACCGCCCGTCGGCGTGCAGGGCCTGGACGGTGCCGTAGGCGGGGGTGTCCGCAGCCGCGCCGGCCACAGGGGCGCCGGCGCGGATGGCGAGGGCCGTGGAGACGGCGGCGGCGAGGGCGGTGCGGTAGAGGTAGGAGCCGAGGCTGACGCGGGCGACGCCCAGGGCCGCTAGCTCGGGGAGGGTGGGCCCGGTCGGGGTGTAGAGGATGTTCAGCGGGAGGTCCAGGCCGCCGCAGAGCCGCGCGATGGCGGCCGGATCGGCGAGGCCGGGGACGAACAGGCCGTCGGCGCCCGCCAGTTGGTACGCGGCGAGACGGCGGTCGGTCTCCTCGGCCGGGTCGGGCAGGGCCAGCCAGTAGGTGTCGGTGCGGGCGTTGACGAACAGGGCCGGGACGGCGGCCTTGATCGCGCCGATCTTGGCGGAGTGCACGGCGGCCGGGGTCAGCGTGCCGTCCGGACGGCCGTCCTCAAGATTGATGCCGACGACCCCGGCGGTCGCCAACTCGGCGGCGAACGAGGCCACTTCGTCCGGGTCGTCGCTGAAGCCGTTCTCCACGTCGACGGAGAGCAGACAGCGCCCGGAGCGACCGAGGCGGCGGGCCAGCCGGAGCGTCTCGTCGCGGGTCGCCGCGGCGCCGTCGGGCAGCCCGGCCGCCGCCGCGACACCGAGGCTGGTGGTGCCGATGGCGGCGAAGCCCTGCTCGGCGAGGACGGCGGCGGAGGCGTGGTCCCAGGCGTTGGGGAGCAGCAGCGGCTCACCGGAGCGGCGGTGCAGTGCAGCGAACGGCGTGTCGAGCGACGTGCCGAGCGGCGTGCCGAGCGGGGTGCGGCTCATCGAGCGGTGGTCCTCTCGTGCGGACGGAGGTCGCCGACGGCGTTCGCGTAGTACGCGGACTCGGCGACGTGGAAGGCGAGCTGACGGAACGACCAGCCGGTGCCGGGCGAGCGGTCGAGTTGCTCGGGGGTGAGCACGGCCAGGCGGACGGACCAGATCCGGGCCAGCCGGGTGAGCCGGCTGCGGGCCTCGTCCAGGTCGGCCGGGGTGAACGGCGCGAGGTCGGCGGGGGTCGTGGCGGCGGAGGCGTGCCAGTGGTCGGGCTGGGTCGGTTCGCCGGCCAGCCGGGCCTCCAACTCCGCAAGGTGGTCGAGGAGATGGTCGGTGACCCGGCGAACCGCCTTGTGCGGGGTGTACATACGGCCGTCGGTGGTGGCCGGATGGCCGTCCCACCCGGTCCAGGTCGCGGCGAGGGCGAGGACCTGCTCGACCATGGCGGGGACGAGCCCGGCGGGATCCCGGTCGTCGGTGGCCGGCGCGTCCTCGGTCGGGACGGACTCCGCCGACGCATCCTCGGCCGACGCGCCCTCCGCCGACGGCAGGACGCCCGAGGCTCCGTGCAGGACGCCGGCCGCGATGGCGAGCGCGTGCGTCCGCCCGGGGCAGAGCCTCGGCGCGGCCCCGAAGGTCAGCGGCGGCAGATCGGGACGGCCGGCCTGGGCGGCGGCGACGTCGAGCAGGACGGCCGTCCCGGCCACGACGGGCACCCCGCCCACCACGGTCGCCCGCACGGCGCGGCGGCGCATCACCCGCACCGGCGGGTCGTGCCGCAGAGCGGCGGCCACCGGATCCGCCCCGCCCACCCGGCGCGCGTGCTCCACCAGGGTGACGGTGGCGTCGCAGGCCTGGACGAGCAGGCCGATCCGGTTGGCGGCCCGTTCCACGTCCCCCGTGTCCCCCGCACGCCCCACGCCCCCCGCCCCGGCCGGTATCCCGGGAAGCATCCGGGGCAGCAGCCAGGCCACCGCCGCGTCGGCCTCCGGGTCCTCGGGCCGCTCCACGAAGTACGCCCGCGCGACCACCCCGACCGCCCGGGCCACCGCCCCCGGTTCCGCGAGCCCGAGCGCCTGCGCGAGGACGCGCACGGCCCGCACCCGCACATCCGCCTCGAACCCGGCCGCCGCCGCGAGCCGCAGCGCCTCCGGATCGAGCCCGGCGAGGTCCGCCTCGACGGACGCCCGCCGGGCGGCGTGCCGCTCGCCCGCGCTGAACCGGGCCACCGTGGCGCGCAGCCAGGCCATACCGCCGACCGGCCCGGCCCCGGCGGGCGGCGGCACCAGCGCCGGATCCGCGAGCGCGGCGGTGACGTCCTCGTACCGGTCGAAGGAGACCGCAGGAGCGGCGGCGCCAGTGGCATCGGCGCCGGTGGCATCGGTGGCGGTGGAATCGGTAGCGGTGGGACGGGTGGGATCGGCCATGGCCCCACGCTAGGACCGGAACGTTTCGGCGCCCGCCGAACCGTGTCCGCGGCACCATGGACACATGTCACTCGCCCACCTCGCCGGTCTGCTCGCCGACCCGACCCGCGCCGCGTTCTGCATGGCCCTGCTCGACGGCCGCGCCTGGACCGCCGGCGAGCTGGCCCGGCACGCGCGGGTGGCACCGTCCACGGCGAGCGAGCACCTCTCCCGGCTGATCGCCGGCGGCCTGCTGGCCGAGGAGCGCCAGGGCCGCCACCGGTACGTCCGGCTGGCCGGGCCGGACGTCGCCACCCTGATCGAGGACCTGGCCGCCTTCCCGGTCCCCGCCGCCCCCGACGACCGGCCGTCCGCCCCCGCCCCCGGTTCGCTGCGCGAAGCCACCCGGACGAGCGCCGAGGCCCGCGCCCGCACCTGCTACGACCACCTGGCCGGCCGCCTGGGCGTGGCCGTCCGCGACGCCGTCCTCGCCCGCGGCCTGGTGACGGACGAGGACGGCCCGGCTCTCACCGACCGCGGCCGGTCCTGGCTGGCCGAATTGGGCGCGGAACTGCCGCCCCAGACCGGACGCGCCGGCGGCCGCCCGGTGGTCCGCACCTGCCTGGACTGGACCGAGCGGCGCAGCCACCTGGGCGGCGCGTTCGGCGCGGCGCTCTGCCGGACGGCGCTGGAGCGGTCCTGGGTGGAGCGGATCGGCTCCGGCCGCGCCCTGCGGGTGACGCCGGACGGCGAGCGCGCCCTGCGCGACCTGCTCGGTCTCGCCCTCTAGGCGCGCCCGCCCCGCCCACGCTCAGCCCATCGTCCTCGCCCCGTCCACGCTCAGCCCATCGTCCTCGCCCCGTCCAGCGACTCCCGGATGATGTCCGCGTGCCCGGCGTGCTGCGCCGTCTCGGCGATGACGTGCAGCAGCACCCGCCGCACCGACCAGGTGGCCCCGGGCTCGAACCAGGGCGCCGCCGGCAGCGCGTGGGCCCGGTCGAGGTCCGGCAGGCTCGCCACCAGCGCGTCCGTCTCAGCGGCCACCCGCTCGTAGGCGGCGAGCAGCCCGGCCAGGGTCTCGCCCTCGGCCATCCGGAACTGAGCCGCCCAGTCCGCCGCGGCACCCGCCCCGCCACCCGGCTCGGCGGCCTCCATCGCGGCCGCGCCGCCGACCGCGAACCGCATCCAGCGCGCTTCCACCGCACTGACGTGCTTGATCAGCCCGCCCAGGCACAGTTCGCTGGCCGTGGTGCGCCGGGCGGCCTGCTCGTCGCCGAGGTCGCGGACGGTGTACCGCAGGAAGCCCCGGTGCGTGTCCAGCGTCTGCAGCAGGTCCGCCCGCTCCCCGTCCGGCAGCGCGGCGCCGCCCGAGGTCACTCCGCCTCCATGACCGGCATGTCCCCGGCCGTCTTCCCGAGGTCGATCACGCCGAACGCGGCCCCCTGCGGGTCGCCGACGGCCGCGAACCGGCCGAACGGGCTGTCCATCGGGCCGAAGTACAGCTTCCCGCCCCGCTCGGTGATCCGGGCGATCGTCGCGTCGCAGTCGTCCACCGCGAAGTACACGCTGAGGTAGTTCGGCGCCTCGGGCGGCAGGTCGGTCGGGCCCGCCTGCATCCGGCCGAGCACCGGCTGCTCCCGGACGCTGTAGATCTTGTAGTCGATCTGCCCGGAGTCCATCCGCTTCACGGCGTACGGGAAGACGGCGGGGAAGAAGCCGTCCGCGGCGGCCCCGTCGCGGGTGATCACCTCGGCCCAGGTGTACGAGCCCGGCGCGCCCTGCTTCTCGAAGCCCTCGTGGGTGCCGGCCTGCCAGACGCCGAAGACGACGCCCGCCGGGTCCTTGGCGATCACCATCGAGCCGAACTCGCCGACCGCCATCGGGCCCATCAGCACCTCGCCGCCGTTGCCGCGGATCTTCTCGGCGGTGCCGGCGGCGTCGGGCGAGGCGAGGTAGAGGCACCAGGCGGAGGTCACCTCGCCCTCCTGGTTCGGCATCGGCGGGACGATCGCGGCGACCGCCTTGCCGTCGGAGTAGGCCTGGGTGTAGTTGCCGTACTCGGTGGAGGACTCGCCGAAGGTCCAGCCCAGCACCTCGCCGTAGAACGTCTTGGCGCCCTCCAGGTCGGCGAACATCGCGTCGGCCCAGCAGGGCGTTCCCTCGGGTAGCACAGCCATGACGAAGCCCTCTCGTGTGACGATTTGCCCCAATTCGCCACCCTAGCCAGTCCCCCACCGGTCCGCGCGCGCAGAGCGGCGGCGGCCCGTCGGGGCCGGAACCCCCGGCGGACCGCCGCACACCGTCCGGCCGGCGGGCCCGCTACCCGACCGCCGACCCGACCGCTAGCCGACCGCCACCCGGCCGACGGCTCCCGCCGGCGAGGCCGCCGACGTCCCGAGCCCGGTCGGCCGCACCAGCAGGGCGCCCAGCACCCCGCCGCCCGGCTCGACGGCCTCCTCCGCGACGGCGCCCGGCACCCCGGCCGCCTCCCGCCCGAAGTGGCGCAGCAGATCCTCCTCCCGGTACCGCCGGCAGCCCTCGTGCCAGGCCAGGATCCCGGCGAGCCAGTTCTCCAGCTCCTTGACGTACCCGGCGAGCACCGCCCGGGCCGGCCCGTCCAGCCCGAAGTCCTCGAACAGCACCGGGAACTCCTCGGCCACCACGTGCCGGAACTGGTCCAGCCGGGCGTGCATGAGGTCGTCGACGATCCGCACCGCCGCCGGGTAGTCGCAGTCGAAGAAGTTCTGCACCACCAGGGCCGCGTTGTGCACCTCGCCCTCGAACTCGACTTCCTTCTGGTACGAGAACAGGTCGTTCATCAGGCAGGCGTAGTCGGCGGCCGCGTTCTCCAGCGAGCGCATCGGCCCGCTCGCGTAGACCTCCGGCGGCACGACGTTCCCGTGCGCCAGCCGGGAGAGGCTCATGGTGAGGTCGGAGCCGAAGGTGGCGCGGCGCATCTCCAGGTAGTCGACCGGGTCCGGGATCCGGTTCTGCGCCTGGTTGTGGAGCTCCCAGATCCAGCTCAGCGTCATCGCCACGACGGTCTCGCGGAGCTCTCCCCGCGCCTCGGTGGTCATCGGTCCGGCGGTCCGCTCCCAGAGGTCGGCCAGCCCGCGCTCCAGCGCGGTGAGCGGCTCCGCGCCCGGCTCGCCGTCGACCGGCATGAGCAGTTGGAACCGCGCGTGCATCGCCTTGGCGCCGGCCAGGTCGCCGGTCCGGCCGAACGCCACCGGGACGTAGTCGTCCGCGTACGTGCCCCAGGCCAACCAGTCGGTGGTGAGGTCGAGTTGGTCGGCGGAGGCGTCCGGGTGGATACCGGCCGCGCAGAGCGCGAGGTCGTAGTCGGCCATGCCCTCGACGGTCCACAGGCCCGCGGTCGGGTCGCCCGGCCGGGTCTCCAGCAGGCCCATCCGGCCCGCCCAGGCGAGGGTGTGCAGCCGGGACGCCTCCAGGTAGGGGCTCGGGTCGACGGTGAACGGCAGCCGGAACTCGGGCAGTCGGGACGGGCCGACGGCCTGGAACGGCACGTGCGCGTGCGACCGCGCCCGCCGCACCCCGGGATCGACGTCCCCGCGCGAACCGCCGACCAGGCCCGTCCCGGGCGACTCCAGCGACGCGCCCGGGGCCGCCGCCCCCACCCCGAGAGCGGCCGTCAGCGCGGCCACCGGCGACTCCCCGACGGTCGGCGCCCAGGCCTTGGTCACCGGCCCGGTCCGGCTCAACGAGCCCAGCTCGTCGGCCAGATCGCCCAGCGCGCCGCCCGACTTCAGCACGTCCAGCGCCGACGTGCCGACCCCGCCGATCGCGAACGGATCCCACCAGGAGGCCCCGCCCGCCGAACCGGCCGAACCGGTCGAACCCGCCGCCGCCCCACCGTCGTTCATGTACCGACTGGACCGCAGGTGCCACTCGTGCCCACCGGCCTGCCAGTCCTGCAGGCCCTTCACGTAGGCCAGTACCCTGGCACAGCCGTCCGGGTCCAGCCCGGTGTCCGCGAACAGCTGCGGCAGCTCGGTGACGACGGTGTTCTCGAACTGCTGGAGGCGCGAGGTGAGCAGGCCGTTGACGGCCTCGGCCGCCTCCTGCGTCGTGCATTCCAGGAACTTCTCCAACACCAGGACGCCGTTGCTGAGTTCGCCCTCGTCCTCGACCTCCCGCTGGTACGAGAACAGGTCGTTGCGCAGGTGCACGCCGTCCGAGAAGGCGTCCATCAGCACCCGCAGCGGCCGCGCACCCGACACCGCCGCCGGCACCTCAGCCCCGGCCGCGTACTCGATCAGCCCGGCCGACCAGGGCGCGCCGCCCACCTTGCGGCGCATCTCGATGTACTCGACGGGGTTGGCGACCCGGCCCGCGTTGATGTTGGCGAGCTCCCAGAGCGACTCGTTGAGCAGGTTCCGGGTGCTCTCCGCGAACCGCACCCGCCAGTCCTCGCCCATCGCCGGCACGGTCCGCCGCCACAGGTCCGCCAGCCCGGCCTCGACCGGGTTGGTCGGCTCGGGCAGGACCGCCTCCGGGTCGGCCGGCATGAACAGCGGCAACCGGTCCAGGTACGCCTTGCCGCCCTCCCGGTCGTTGGTCCGCTTGAAGATCTCCAGGAAGTGGTCGTCGAAGAAGAACACCCAGACGTACCAGTCGGTGACCAGCGACAACGCCGCGGCGGACGCGTCCGGATGGGTGTACGCGCAGAGCAACCCGTAGTCGTGGGCGTCCAGATCCGCCTGCGTCCAGATCCCCGACCCTTCCAGCATGCCCATCTCCCGGGCCCATCCGGAGGAATGGGCCCGGGCCTCGTCGAGATGCGGGTTGAGCCGCGCCGGGTGCGGCACGTAGAAGGACGGCAGTTCGAACGGCTGGGACACCGGGCGAGCCTTTCTGGACGCGTCGACAAGGCCGAATCAGCTTTACCCGAGTTCAACGATCTCAGCCGGAGAACCGGAACAGTCATATGAGATAGACCAGTCCACTCGAACACCTGCCCAACTTCCCACCCTCGACTAGCTCATTCGTGCGACTGGTCGGCCCCACCCCACCCTTCCCCGGTCCCGTCCCCCGTACCCCGCGGATCCCCGCTCCCCGACCCCCGCGGATCCCCGTCGACGGAACCGCGCAGCACCTCCCACGCCGACGTCACCGGCCCGGGCTCCGGCTCGCCCCCGTCCCGGGGCTGCACCGGACCCACCACGAACACCCGCTGCCCCGGCACGCCGTCGGGGGCGTCCGCCGGCGCCGCTTCCTGCGAAGGCGGCCCGGCCGGATTCCCGCCGCCTCCACCGACGCCGGGAATCCCGCGACCGACGCCCCCGCCGGAGGCTCCGTCGTCCCCGTCGTCTCCGTCGTCCCCGAGGCTCCGCCAGATCCGATCCGCGGCGTCGGGCCGCCCCGCCGCCTCGGTGAACCTGGCCACCCGATGGGCGTAGACGGTCCGATCGCCGTCCTCCCTGAGCTCGATGTCGTCCATCAGCTCGTTCAACGGACCGACCACCGACGGCCCCCGTTCCGGCCTCGCCGGCTCCGCCCACGGCCTTGCCGGCCCGAAAGGCCCCACGCCCCCCACGCCCCCCTCGTCCCCCACGTCCCCCACGTCCCCCACGTCCCTCATGCTCCCCCCGTTCCCCGTGGCGGCCTCGGGCACGACGGCATCAAAGAACGGCATGTCATCCACCGACCCCGCCTCCCCCGTTGCCACCAAGTGCCGGTACAACACATCCACCGCCTCGTCGTTCGCGGCCGCCGCGAGCTGCGCCAACGGCCCGATCATGTCCACCGCTCCCTGCACCTCCTCGTCGTTCCGCGCCAGCCACCACACCACCGCGCTACCAGGCGACTTGAGCACGTCCTCGCCGAGGTAGCTGCGCTTGCTCCGCTCGTACCTCCGCTCGTGATCCCAGATCTCCTCCGTCTTCCGGACCTCCGCCAGCTTGTCCAGCCGCGCACGGTCCGCCTCGGACAGCGCCAGACCGACCTGCCCGGCCATCGCCACCACGATCCCGGAGTTGTCCGGACTCAGGGTGCCCAGCAGTCCGTCGAGCCGATGCCGGACCAACTCCGGCCGCCCGGGGTGCTCGCGTTCGGTGATCGCCCTGGCGCGGGCCAGCACCGCATCGGTGGCCAGGGTGTCCGGCGCGATGTGGACGACGCCGCCGGGATTGGGCAGCTGCCGCCACCACACCGTGGCGGAGAAGACGAAGTCGTAGTCCGGCACCGCGCTCGGCAGGGCCACCCCCGTCACCGAGGTGGTCTGGAAGGGCTGCTCGACCGGCGGCTGCGGCGCCGGGGCAGGGTCAGGGTCAGGGGCGGGGGCGAAGACAGGGGCGGGAGCCGGGTCGGGGGCGAAGGAAGCGGCCCCGTAGACGCCCGGCTCGGGCGCAGGCCGCCGGTCCGCAGCAGGCCGGACCCGCGTCGTCGAGGTCAGCACCACCAACACCACCGCCGCGACCGAAGTCACCGCCCAGAGCCAGACCGGCCACTTCAGCCCCACCCCCAGGGCAACGGGCACCGCCCCGGCAGCGACGGCCAGCGCCGCCGTTCGGGTCTTCTCCATGGAACTCATCTCATCCTCTCTTCGGTTCGCAGCGCCTGAGCCGGTTCGATCCCCTGAGCGCTGTCGATCTTCTGCCAGAGCCGCGTTGCCACCTCGGTCCGACCGGTCCGCTCCTCGCGCGGGCCGTCGCCGACCCACTCGCGTCCGGTGAGGTACAGCGCGGTCAACAGTTCCGGTCGCGCCGTGGCCGCCGTCACCAGCACGTCCATCAGCCGGTCCCCGATCTGGGGCTGCCCCCGGGCCACCGACAGCCACCGGTGGACCGCCGCCGCCCACTGCTCCCGCCGGGCCACCGACAGGACCTTGGCCCAGGTGGCGGCCAGCGCGTCGTCCGGAACCGCGCGCCGGGGCGGCGGCTCGCCGACCAGCTCCAGGAAGAGCCGGATGTCCGCCGAGGCCTCCCCCCTGGCCGCCAGCCCGTCCCAGAAGCGGGACAGCAGTTTCAGGTACAGCCGCCGGTCCTGCCGCACGAGTTCGTAGAGCGTCTCGCGCACCTCCGCCGGGCCCTTCGCACCCGTCCGGCGCGCGAGGTGATGCAGCCGAACGAGGGCCTGGTCCGGATGAGTACGGGCCATGACCTCGCCACAGGCCCGGCCCAGCACCCTGGCGAGCGCCGGCGAGGGCTGGCCGATCGCCCACTCGTAGATCTTGGAGCGGAACCCGGCGCCGTACCGGTCGTGGTCGAGACCGAGCCGGAGCACGGCCAGCGCCTCCTCCGAGCGCTGCGGCTCGGCGGCCCACTCACCCGCGAGAACGTGCAGCGCCTTCCAGTCGGCCGCCCGCAAGCTCTGCTCCGTGAAGCGCTCGACCAGCCGCCGCCGGTCCTGCGCCACGAGTGCGGGGTGCGGCTCGTCCACGAGGTCCGCCACCCACTTGCGCAGCCACTGCCTCAGCCAGGGCAGGTAGGTCCAGAAGTGCGTGCGCACAGCCCCGTCGTACGCCAGGGAGGCGAAGCGGATCCGGCCGCGCGCGTCCATCTCCAGGGGCAGGGTCTTGAGCCGTTCGGCCAGATCGGACCGCTCCAACAGCGGCCGCTCGTCGGGTGTGTGGTCGACCATGCCGAGCAGCCGGTCCGTGTGGTGGAAGACCGCGTCCGCGGGCGCCCCGGCCAGCATGGCCGCCGCCAGCAGCAGCGCGCGCTGCGGCCCCGAGGAGAGGCCTGCGACCTTCAGGGCCACCTCCCCGGAGCGGTCGCTCAGCGCCCCCAGCGCCTGTTGGATCCATTCGGAGGCCTGCCCGGCCGGGTCGGCCGCCCTCGCCTGAGCCACCACATCGGCGAAGCGCTGCATGTCCCGCATCGCGAACCGGCGCAGCGTGGCGGCGAGTTCCTCGCCCCCCAGGTCGTCGGACGCCAGCCGGACCTGCTTGCCCTCCAGGTGCCGGCGGAGCACCGCCAGCTCCCTCGGCCGACCGATCGTGATCACCAGCTGCCGGAGGGCGGGAAGCAGCAACTCCTGGTCGGTGGCGGGGAGCACGGCCACCATCCGGGCGCCGGCCTGTTCGACCCTGCCCCAGTAGCCGTACAGCTGCTGCTGAGCCGCCTCGTAGTCCTCCTCGGCGATGCCGGAGAGATCCAGCAGCAGCCGGTCGCCCGCCTCCGGGGGCGTACTGTCCTCGTTCTCCGGGGAGAAGGACAGTTCCACGAACGAGGTCGTCGGGTCCTCCTGATCGTGCAGCAGCATCACCGCCGCCGTCCGCCGTCCGCTACCGGGCGGCCCGGCGAGCAGCACGGTGGTACCGGGCTTCGCGAGCCGGTTCCGCGCCTCTCCGAATCCGTGGGGCGGAACGAACCTCCCCTGCAGCCAGAGACGGTGCTCGAGGGCCACCCGGGAAGGGGCCACCTTGGGGCGGGGAGGCCGGAAGTCTCCCCCGAAGACGTTGTACTGCGGGCCCGGCCCGGTGTTGGTGGGTCCGCGGGCCTCGTCGATCCGGGTACCGCCGTCCGTCACCGGTCCTCGTCCTCGCGGTCGGCCCGGCGGCCGCCGAGCCACTGCTGCGCCGTCCCCCGCTCGACGTAGTTGCCGCTGAAGTCGCCGCCGTCGCCGTTGAACTGCACGCCGCCGCTGCGCAGGTCGTTGTGCTGCGCGCCGCTGCCGGTGTTCACCGGACCGGCGGCGTTGTTGATGAACGTCCCCACGTCCCCTCCGACGCTGCCGATGCCGCCGCTCTGGTGGTGCGTGTAGTCCCGGGCCTGGACGACGCTGCCGTCCACCCGGCCGACCCGGTTGCCGACGTCACCGCCGTCCCCGCCCGCACCGTCGCCCGCGTCGCCGGCCGCCGCCGCGCTGCGCGCGATCTCCCGCTCCGCCGCGGCGAGCCGGGGCACCGCCTCGGCGAGGTCGTCACCGAGGCGGGCGAGGTCGCCGTCCGCGTCGCGGGTGTCCAGCCGGCGGTACTGGCAGTCGGCCAACTCGGCCAGCTCCGGCGGCAGGTCGTGCCGGTTGAGCCGGGTGGCCCGGCCGATCAACACCGGGACGACGAGGGCGCCGCTCTCGAAGGCCTCGACGATCTCCCGCCGGGTCCAGTCCTCCGGGTCCTCCAGCGCCCGCGAGCCGTCGGCGGCGCGGGCGGCGGCCCAGCGCTCGCCGATGACGGCGACCAGCACGCTGCTGCGGCGTACGGCGGTGAGGAGCTCCTGCGGGAAGCGCCGGCCGACCTTGATCGACTTGCTGGCGCGGAACACCCGCTCGCTGCCGAACCGCCGGGAGAGCTCGCGTTCGATCAGGGTGGCGCCGGTGTCCTCGTCGCTGCTGCGGTAGTTCACGAAGATGTCGGGCATGGCGGAATCACCTCTCCGGTGGGTGGGTGCCGATGGTCGGCCGGGTCGGGGTCGGCGCCGGGGAAGCGCGACGGCGGGGTCCTCAGGACCTGGGGTGGAGCGCGGCGGCGAGCGCGGGCTGGAGGTCGCGCACGGCGGGGTTGGCCCGGAACCTGGACAGCTCGCGGTCCAACCGGGCGACGTCGGTCGCGATCGTCGCCGACCGCAGGCCGGGGACCAGCGGGAGCAGTTCGGCGGCGAGCGCGCACGCGTGCTCGACCTCGCCGGCCGCCGCGTGGGCGAGGGCGCGCCGCAGGCCGTACCGGGCGCGGGTGCGCACGGCGTGCGCGGGGATGGCGGCGCACTCGCGGTCGAGGACTTCGGCGGCCCGGGCGGGGCGACCGAGGTCGTACAGGCACCAGCCGGTGACCATCGCGGCCGGGTCGGCGAGGTTGCCGGTGCCGATCACCGGTCCGCCGCCACCCCCGTCGGCGGCGGACCGGGCGAACAGCTCGCGCGCCCGGTCGAGGCCGCGCAGGCTGGCGGTGTGGTCGCCGGCCAGCGCGTGCCCCTGGGCCTCCCGCTGGGCGGCGAGGCCGCGGATGCGCGGCGGCAGGCGGCCGTCCCGGGCGACGGGGCCGGCCAGGCCCACGGTGGCGGGGGCGTCGCCCGCGTAGAACGTGACGAGGGCGCGGCGGACGAGGGTGTACGAGCCGAGGTCCCGGTCGTCGCCGCCCTCGGCCAGCTCGACGGCGCGGGCGGTCCACCAGAGCGCGGACGGGTCGTCACCCGCCTCCTGGGCCATCCAGCCGGCGAACTCGGCGTACCGCGCGGCCAGGCCGAGCAGCCGGACGCGGGCCACCGTGTCGGCCTGGAGGGCGAGTTCGCGCAGGGTGTGGGTCTGCACGGTGAGCATCGGCAGCAGCAGGGCGGGGTCGGTGCTCTGGCCGAGCAGGCGCATGTGGTCGAACTGGGTGCGGAAGATCTCGACCGGCGAGGCGTCCACCCGGGCGACGCCTTCCGACCCCGGCCCCGACGCCGCTTCCGCCCTGCCCGCTCCGACCGCGCCCGCAACACCCATCCCCAGCACGGACGTTGCACCTGCCGCTAGCAGTTGGCGCCGCCCGAGGCCGCCGCCGGGCCAGCGGACGCCGTCGCGGTCGACCCGCAGGAGCACGGACTCCTCGTCGGCCGCGGCCTCGCCCACCCCCGTTCCGCGCCCGGCGGTCCCTTCGGGCGGCGCCAGTCTCTCCAGCTCGCCGCCGGCGCCGAGTCGGGCGTCGCAGCGGCGGGCCAGGTCGGGGGGCGGGACCTTCTGTCCGCGTTCGATCTTGCTGAGGTGGCCCTTGCTGTAGTTGAGCAGCTCGGCGAGCCGGGTGAGCGTCAGCCCGGCCGCGAGCCGCCGCCTGCGCAGCTCGGGGCCGAACTCAGCACCGCCGGGCGAAATGGATGTGCGCATGCCAACCCCCTGTCGGGAACCGTCCGGTCGCCTGGCTTCGTCCTGGGACCGGAAGCGGGTTCTCCCCTGCCTCCGCCGAGAATGGTGGCACGCGCTTCGACGGGCCGAGCCGAGAATGCGGGCGTTTCCCGTTTCCTCTTTTCCGGTGTGCCGACAAATTGGCTACTCGCCTTGCGGACAAACCGAGTTCGCCGGGTCACCCTCCCCTCCTCGACCGCCGGGCGCTTCGGCCGGACGCTCCGACACTCCGACGCCCCGACGCTCCGACCGGCCGGACAACCCGGGTTCGCAGCGGAGCCGACCACCCGTTGGTAAGGTCCGTCCGCAGCGGTGGCGTCGACAACCGACAAGGGGCCCGGGCACCATGGAGTACATCGAGGTCGAACAGAAGTTCCGGATCCTCGGCCCCTCCGCCGAGCTGAAGGAGCGGCTCACCGCCCTCGGCGCCACGCCGGGTCGGCCGACACGGCAGGTCGACACGTACTACAACGCCCCGCACCGGGACTTCCTCGACAACGACATCGTCTCCGAGTGGCTGCGGGTGCGGGTCGAGGACGGGGCGGCCTCGCTCAACTTCAAGCGGTTCCACCCGATCGCCTCGCCGGTCAAGACGCACTGCGACGAGTACGAGAGCACCGTCACCGACCCCGAGGCGGTCCGACGGCTGCTCGGTTCGCTCGACTTCGCCGAGCTGACCGTCGTCGACAAGACGCGCGAGGAGTGGCACGTCGACGGGATCGCGGTCGCCTTCGACACCGTGGCCGGCCTCGGCGACTTCGTCGAGTTCGAGTTCAAGGGCGACGCCGACACCGTCGAACAGGCCACCGCCCGCCTGGAGGCGTTCATCGCCGCCCTCGCCATCGAGCTCGGCGACCGGATCCGGCTCGGCTACCCCCACCTGACCCTCGGCCTGGGGTGAGGCGCCGCGCGGTGGGCGCGACGCCTCACTTACCGGCCTCCTCGGGCTCGTACCACTGGAGTGCCTGCCCGGCCACCTTCGCGATGCGCTCGAAGTCGTGATCCCGGTGCAGCAGTGTCAGCCCCCGCAGCTCCGCCGGACGTCCGCCGGCAGCTCGTCGTCCAGATCGATCACCGTCCGGCTCATCACACACCTCCGGATATCAACTCTGGTTTACATTAAATATTCGTAGATATCGAGAATTCCGGGACCCTGCAGCCGATTTCCGGCCAACAGTTCCGCCGACGAACCACCCCTTGACCCCAAGGAATCACCCGGTCATGGCGTGTTGACGCGGCCCCCTCACCGCCCGTCCAGCAGACTGGGCGCGCCCCGAGTCCACGCTCCGAGGAGGTCATCCCATGAACGTCACCGTGCGGCTCGCACAACAACCCGAGGCCGACGCGCTGCTCGGGCGGAGCCCGCTCGCCGCGCTCGTCGGGATGCTGCTGGACCAGCAGGTGCCCATGGAGTGGGCGTTCACCGGGCCGCTCACCATCGCGCAGCGGCTGGGGGAGCAGGACCTCGACGCGCACGAGATCGCCACCTACAACCCGGACGAGTTCGTCGCGCTGCTCTGCGAGAAGCCGGCCGTGCACCGGTATCCGGCGGCGATGGCGAAGCGGGTGCAGCAGCTCTGCCAGTTCCTGGTGGCGCAGTACGACGGGGACGCCGGCGCGCTCTGGAAGGACGTCGCCACCGGCCGTGAGCTGCTCAGCCGGCTCAACGCCCTTCCGGGGTTCGGGAAGCAGAAGTCGCAGATCTTCCTCGCGCTGCTCGGCAAGCAGTACGGCGTGCGGCCGCAGGGCTGGCGCGAGGCGGCCGGGCTGTACGGCGAGGAGGGGTCGTTCCGCTCGGTCGCGGACATCACCGGGCCGGAGTCGCTGGAGCAGGTGCGCGCCACCAAGCAGGAGGTGAAGCGCGCCGCCAAGGAGGAGAAGGCCGCGAAGGAGGCCCAGGCGAAGGGCAGGGTCCGGGTCTGAGCCCGGTCCTCACGCCACCGTCGGGCCGGCGTCCCCGGCCCCCGGGAGCTCTCCCGGGTGGGCCGCCGCTCGGGGTGGCCGTCGACGTCTTCGACGAGCGCGGCCGCGACGGCGCCGAAAACCCGTTGCCGGGCGCACGGCCCGCACGCGACGCTCGGCGCATGACCACCCCCGCCGCCCCCACCGCCCCCACCGCGTCCGCCGTGTCCGCGCTGTTCGCCCCCGACGGCCGCCTGATCGCCGTCCCCCGCCGCGCCGCCCGCCGCGAGCAGCTGCTCGACCACCTCGCCCGGACGCTCTTCGAGCCGGACCGCTCCTACACCGAGCGCGAGGTCAACGACGCGCTGCGGACGGTCCACGACGACTTCCCCGCCCTGCGCCGCTACCTCGTCGAGGGGCACCGCCTCACCCGCGCCAAGGACGGCAGCAGCTACCGGCGCGCCGCGGCGTAACGACCCTCACGCAGCCCCTCGGCGCAGCCCCTCAGCGCAGCCGCCGCCAGTCGTACCGGTCGCGGATCTCCCGGACGAAGTACCGCCCGCGGCTCTCGGCCGCCATCAGTTCGCGGTGCACCCGCCGCGGCACCGCCAGGTACGCGTACACGCCCCCGGCCGTGAACTCCAGCTCCAGAACGCGCCGCACGCGGTCGTAGCCGACCGAGCGCAGCGCCGAGGAGTCCACCGGCGTACGGTTCATGGCCCTCCCAGTGTGCGCGCGAAGGCCCCGGCCGCGCATGCCGCGCGACCGGGGCCCGACGCCCGCCACCGGGGGCGGCTACACCAGGACCGGCTCCCGCTCGGCCTCCTCGGCGGCGGCCGGAGCGGCGACCGCCGCCTTCCGCCGCCCGGGCAGCGCGAACATCAGCAGGAACACCACCGCCAGCACCCCGAGCACCCACCACATCGCGTGCTGGAACGCCCCGACGAACGGCTCGCCGGCCACCGTCCCGGTCGGCACCGCACCGAAGAACGCCACCGACACCAGGCCCAGGCCGAGCGCCAGGCCCACCTGGTTCACCGTGTTGATCAGCCCGGACGCCGACCCGGCGTGCTCCCGCGGGACCTCGGCCAGCACCGCGTCCGTGATCGGCGCGACGATCAGGCCCATCCCGGCGCCCATCACCACCAGCGGCAGCGCCATCTGCCAGGGCGCGATGCCGGTGCCGTACCGGTGCGCCTCCGCGATGTAGACGAGCACACCGGCCGCCATCACCAGCGCGCCCGTCTGGAGCACCTTGCGCCCGAACCGGGGGACGAGCTGCTGCACGGAGACGCCGGCCGCAGTCGAGCAGGCGATCGAGAACGGGATGCCGGTCGTGCCGGCCTTCAGCGGGCTCCAGCCGAGGCCCAGCTGCATGTAGAGGGTCCAGACCAGGAAGAAGATCCCGGTGACCACGCCGAAGGTCAGCTGGACGCCGATGCCCGCCGCGAAGGACTTCACCCGGAACAGCGACAGCTCCACCAGCGGCGAGCCGTCCCGACGCGTCTTCATCCGCTCGTAGGCGACGAACAGCGCGAACACGGGCAGGCTGCCGGCCATCACCAGGTGGCCCCAGAGCGGCCAGCCGGCCTCCCGGCCGTGGGTCAGCGGGTAGATCAGCATCAGCAGTCCGGCGCTGGCCAGCAGCACGCCCGGCAGGTCCAGCTTCAGTGCGCGCTCGGCCTTCGACTCGCCGATGAAGACCCGGCCGAGCAGCAGGCCGGCGATCCCGACCGGCAGGTTGATCAGGAAGATCGGACGCCAGCCGAGGCCGAGCACGTCCCACTCCGTCAGCACCGCGCCGATCAGCGGGCCGCTGACCGCGCCGAGCCCGACCACCGCGCCGAACAGGCCGAACACCTTGCCGCGCTCCTCCGCCGGGAAGGTCGCGTGGACGATCGACAGCACCTGCGGCACCATCAGCGCCGCCGTCCCGCCCTGAAGGATCCGCATCGCGACCAGCATCTCGGAGCCGCTCGCGAAGCCGCAGAGCGCCGAAGCGATCGTGAAACCCGCTATTCCGATCAGGAACAGCCGCTTCCGGCCGTAGATGTCGCCCAACCGGCCACCGGTGATCAACCCGATCGCGAAGGCCAGCGCATACCCGCCGGTCACCCACTGCACGGCGGAGAACGACGCGCCCGTGGACTCCTGGATGCTCGGGATCGCGATGTTCACGATCGTGACGTCCACCAGGTCCATGAAGGAGGCGGTCATCACGATCGCCAGCGCGATCCACCGCCGCCGGTCCGCCACCCGGTCCGCCACCGGACCCGCCACCGGATCCGCAACCCTGCCCTTGCCCACCACACGCTCCTCGTCGCCGTTCCTCGTCAGCACGTCGACGAAACTAACGAGCATCTAGGTCAGATCCTGACCGCGACTTCCGGCACCCTGGACCCCATGACCGACACCCCGGCACGACTCCTCAGCCTGCTCTCCCTCCTCCAGACCCCCCGCGAGTGGCCCGGCAGCGAGCTCGCCGAACGGCTCCAGGTCAGCCCGCGCACCATCCGCCGCGACATCGACCGGCTCCGCGACCTCGGCTACCCGGTCGAGGCCGCCATGGGGCCGGTCGGCGGCTACCGGCTGGTCGCGGGCACCGCGATGCCGCCGCTGCTGCTCGACGACGAGGAGGCCGTGGCCATCGCGGTCGGCCTGCGGGCGGCGGCCGGGCACGCCGTGGTCGGCATCGAGGAGGCCTCGGTGCGCGCCCTCGGCAAGCTGCTCCAGGTGCTGCCCGCCCGGCTCCGCCACCGGGTCGCCACCCTCGACCGGGCCACCCTCCCGCTGCTGAGCGGGGACGGCCCGACCGTCGCTCCGGAGGACCTCACCGTGCTGGCGGGCGCCGTCGCCAACCGCGAGCGGCTGCGCTTCGGCTACCGGGCCGGCGACGGCGCCCAGACCCGGCGCCGGGTCGAGCCGGACCGGCTGGTCTCGGCCGGCCGCCGCTGGTACCTGGTCGGCTTCGACCTCGACCGGGACGACTGGCGGCTGTTCCGGGTGGACCGGATCAGCGAGCCCTTCGCCACCGGCGCCCGCTTCACCCCGCGCCCGCTCCCCGCCGAGGACGCCGCCGCGTACGTCGCGAGCAAGCTCCGCCGCCAGTCGCCCACCCCGACCCTGGAGGCCACCCTCCACCTGTCCGCCGACGAGGCCCGCCACCGCCTGGGCGGCTACGGCGAAGCCGACCAGATCGAACCGATCGACGAGCACACCTGCCGCCTCCGCTCGCACACCGACGCCCTCGACTGGCTGGCCGTGCGGCTCCTCCTGCTCGGCTGCGACTTCGAGGTCCACTCACCGCCCGAGATGCGCACCCGCCTCCGCACCCTCGCCGCCCGCGCCACCCACGCCACCGGCCCGGCCGATCACACCGGCTGACGAGGGCCGGGGTCAGGCCTCCAGCCGGTACCAGGCGTCGCCCGCCCGGAACCACAGCACCCCGTCCCGGCCGTACGCGCGCTCGCGGTCGAGCGCCCCCGGGAGCCGGAGCACACCCCGTCGGCGCTCCGCCCGTACCTGGCCGACCCGCCCGCGCGGGTGAGGAAGACACCCCGGTCGCCGGTGATCGCGAAGCCCAGCGGTTCCGGGACCGGGGACGGCACGCTGCGCGAGGTCCCGTCGGCCGGGTCGACCCGGGTGAGGAGGCTGACCAAACTGTCCGGGTACCAGGCCGGCCAGGCCGCCATGCCCTCGGTCGCCGCCGCCAGGCCCTCCAACGGCCGACCGGGCAGCTCACCCTCCTGCGGCCGCCGGACCACCCGCCCGCCGGGGTCCGCCGCGGTCAGTCCGGGGTGGGCCACGGGGTGGTCGCCGTAGATGCCCTCGTCCCCGAAGGCCATCCAGATCCGGCCCGCGCGGTCCGTGGTGAGCACCAGGAGGTCGTCGCCGAGCGCGAGCTCGCGGACCGGCCGCCCCTCGCTGCCGAGGACGACCGCGTTCGGCGCCGCGTCACTCCCGCCCCGGCCGGCGCGGTGTGCGGCGACCAGGACCCGGCGGCCGGGCAGCAGGGCCGGATGGTCCGGTCGAACCGGCACCCGCACGAGCGACCGGCGCCGCTCGCCCCGGGCGGTCACGGTGACCAACTCACCGTCGAACGGCGGCAGCACGGACCGGCCGCTCCCGTCCATCAGCAGCACGGACGGCTCGCCTTCCGGGCCGACCGTCCAGGCCGTCGCCCGACGGCCGGCCCGGACGTCCTGCTCCGGCAGCCGCCGGACCTCGGTGGCCCGGACGGCGGCCGGACCGGTCGACATACGGGTCAGGCGCCGTACTCGGCGGTGATGACGGCGCGGGCCAGGGTGTGGAAGGTGATGTTGAAGCCGACCTGGGCCGGCGGGGTGTCGGCGGCGACGTCCAGGGCGTCCACGTCCAGGGCGTGGACGGCGAAGGCGTAGCGGTGCGCCGGGCCGGGCGGCGGGGCGGCGCCGTCGTACTTGTTGCTCGGGAAGTCGTTGCGAGCGTGGAAGGACCGCTCGCCCGGCAGGTCGGCGTCCGAGGCGCCGGCGCCGCGCGGCAGGCCGGTGGTGTCGGCGGGCAGGTTGAGGGCCAGCCAGTGCCACCAGCCGGAGCCGGTCGGGGCGTCCGGGTCGTAGCAGGTGACGACGATCGAGCGGGTGCCCTCCGGCAGGCCCGACCAGGCCAGCTGCGGCGAGAGGTTGTCCCCGCCGTAGATGAACTCCTTGGCCAGTGTCCCGCCGTCGGTGATGTCCTCGCTCGTCAGCGGGAAGGACGGCACCTGCGGCAGGAACTCGTACGGCAGCGGCGGACGCACACTCATGGAGGGTCACCTCTCGGCACGGTGGGAAAGGGGTGTCCGGGCCCGGACGCGGGCCGTCGGACAGGGTTCACCTTAGTGGGGTGACCAACCACCCACTCCGGCCCTACAGTCGGATCATGTCCCCGCGATTCGCCCGGCTGCTCCGTGACTCCCGCGCCGCGCTGTTCACGATGCTCGGCGCCCTGGCCGTCATCTGGGCGGTCCAGGTGGCCAACTGGCTCGACGACTACCGGCTCTCGTACGAGTACGGCATGAGCTCCGGGCAGTTGACCGAGCTGCCGGACATGCTCACCATGCCGCTGCTGCACTTCGGTTGGGACCACATCGAGGCCAACTCCTGGCCGCTGTTCGCGTTCGGCTTCCTGGCCGCGTACCGGGGCATGAAGCGGTTCCTGCTGGCGACGGTGCTGATCGTGGTGTCCAGCGGTCTGACGGTCTGGTTCTTCGAGCGGCCCGAGACCGTCACGGCGGGGGCCAGCGGAGTGGTCTACGGGTACTTCGGCTACGTGGTGCTGCGCGGGGTCTTCGACCGCAACCTGGTGGACACGGTGATCGGCGTGGTCGTCGCCGCCGTGTACTCGTACCTGCTGCTGGGCGTGCTCCCGAGCGCCCAGGGCGTCAGCTGGCTGGGCCATCTGGGCGGGCTGGTCGGCGGGCTGGCCGGTGCCTGGCTGCTGCGCGACCGCGGCGACCGGACCCGCGGGGCCGGTCCCGGGTCCGGTCCCGAGTCCGGCTCGAAGGCCGCCGCGAGCCCGGCCGGACCGGGCTCCGCGCTGCTCAAGGAGCTCGACGACCTGGGCATCTGAGGACGCCGCCGCCCCGGGCCAGGTATAGACCATTCCCTTCCCTGCGGTTAGCGTGAGCAGGCACCTGCCCCCTGCTCCGGAGCCGCACCGTGGAGTCGTCCGTCCTCGCCTTCGCCACCGACCTCCTCGACGAGGGTGGCGACACCTTCTTCGGCAACCTCGCCGACCGGGCCCAGGTCGGCGGCGTCACCCTGGCCTCGGTCTACCACGAGGCCCGCGACGTCTTCCCGCACAACCCCCGCCGGGTGATCCGCTACCTGGAGCCGGGTGCCGCCTACTTCCGCCCCGACCCGGCCCGCTGGTCCGGACGGCGGCTGCGGCCCGCGCCGTCCACCGCGATCGGCGAGCGCGACCCGTTCGCCGAGGCCGCCGAGGAGGCCCGCCGGCGCGGTCTGAAGCTGCACGCCTGGACGGTGTTCTGCCACAACGACCGGCTCGGCTTCGAGCACCCGGACTGCGCGCCCGCCAACGCCTTCGGCGACCGCCACCTCACCGAGCTGTGCCCGGCCCACCCGGAGGTCCGCGAGTACGCCCGCACCCTGGTGACGGAGCTGGCCCGGTACGGCGTGGACGCGATCCGGGCGGAGTCGCTGCACTTCCACGGCCTGCGCCACGGCTACCACCACGAGCGCTACTTCGAGGAGCTGGGCCCGGCCGCCGAAGCGCTGCTCGGCCTCTGCTTCTGCGCGCACTGCCGGGCGGAGGCCGTCCGCGCGGGCGTGCCGGCCGACGAGGCGGCCGCGGCGGTCCGCGCCGAGCTGCGCCGCCGACTGGCCGACGACGCGGCCGCCGCCGAGCCCGCCGCGCTGGACGAGCTGGCGGACGGCGCCGTCGCCGCCTACGTGGACGCCTCGGCCGCGACGGTGACCTCGCTGGCCGCCGAACTGGCCGAGGAGGCCGCGCGGCACGGCATGCGGCTGAGCTTCATGGACGGCGGCGGGCCGGGCACCGGCTGGCTGTCCGGGATCGACCTGCCGGGACTGGCGAAGGCCGCCCACCAGATCGAGACGCTCGGCTACGCCCGCACCCCGGAGGAGGTCCGCGAGAAGGTCGCCGCCTTCGCCCTGCACGGGGTGCGTCCGCAGGACATGGCGGTGATCCTGCGTCCGATGGCGTCGGACTGCGACGGCCCGGAGAACCTCGCGGCGAAGATCGCCGTGCTGCGCGCCCTGGGCGTGCCGGAGGTCGAGTTCTACCACTACGGCCTGATGCGCCTCTCCTCCCTCGACCGGATCGGCGCCGCGCTCGGCTGACCACCGCGAAGTCACATGATCGGAGCCGTTCGCCGATTGGCCGGATTCAGTCGATCAGCTGCGCGAAATGGTCCTGATCATGCCAACATACCTCCCTGAGCTCCCCCTCAGTCGTGATCGTCCGACGAGGGGGAGCACTCCATGCCCCCACCACGGATCACCCGCCGCGGCCGGCCGGCGGACGGCGCTTCACCGGCGCCGCCGGGACGTCCCGAACAGGCTCCGGGAGATCTCCCTCCCGAGCTGCGTCCCGGCGGAGCGGGCGAAGGACTTCAGCGCCGGGTTGCCCAGCAGCGAGCCGAGCAGCCCGGCCCCCTCCTTCTCCCGCCCGCGCTCCGGTTCCCGCCGGGGCCCGGGCTCCCGCCGCGCCGCCGCCTCCCCCGAGGACGCCGGCACCGGCTCCGCCTCCGGCCGGGCCGCCCGCGCCGCCAGCTTCTCGTACGCCGACTCCCGGTCGATCGCGTCCCGGTACTTCCCCACCAGCGCCGACCCGTCCACCGCCGCCCGCAGCGCCGCCGGATCCAGCGGCCCCATCAGCGACTGCGGCGCACGCAGCCGGGTCGCCGCGACCGGCGTCGGCGCGCCCTTCTCCGACAGCACCGTGACCACCGCCTCGCCCGTCCCCAGCGAGGTCAGCACCTCCCCCAGGTCGTACGCGGGCGACTTCGGGAAGGTCGACACGGTCGCCCTGAGCGCCTTGGCGTCGTCCGGGGTGAACGCCCGCAGCGCGTGCTGCACCCGGTTGCCCAGCTGCGCCAGCACGTCCCGGGGCACGTCCTTCGGCGTCTGGGTGACGAAGAAGATCCCCACCCCCTTCGAGCGGATCAGCCGCACGGTCTGGGTGATCGCCTCCAGGAAGGCCTTGGAGGCGCCCTTGAACAGCAGGTGCGCCTCGTCGAAGAAGAAGACCAGCTTCGGCCGGTCGAGGTCCCCGACCTCGGGCAGCTCCTGGTAGAGGTCGGCGAGCAGCCACATCAGGAAGGTCGAGAAGAGCCGCGGCCGGTCCTGCACCGCGGGCAGCTCCAGCACCGACACCACGCCCCGCCCGTCGTCGGCCCGCCGCAGCAGCTCGGCGGTGTCGAACTCCGGCTCGCCGAAGAACGCCCCGGCGCCCTCGCTCTCCAGCAGGGTGAGCGACCGCAGGATCACCCCGGCGGTGGCGGCGGAGAGCCCGCCGATCCCCTTCAGCTCCTCCTTGCCCTCGGGCGAGGCCAGGAAGGTGATCACCGCCGTGAGGTCCTTGAGGTCGTACAGCTCCAGGCCCTGCCGGTCGGCGTAGTGGAAGACCAGGCCGAGCGAGGACTCCTGGGTCTCGTTCAGCTCCAGCACCTTGGACAGCAGCAGCGGCCCGAAGCTGGTCACCGTCGCCCGCAGCGGGATGCCGGTGCCCTGGCCGCCGAGCGCGTAGAACTCGGCGGGGCAGCCGCGGGCCTGCCAGTCCTGGCCGACCTCGGCGGCCCGGGCCGCGGTCCGCCCGCCGGGCTCGCCGGGTGCGGCCACCCCGGAGACGTCGCCCTTGATGTCGGCGAGGAACACCGGCACGCCCTGGGCGGAGAGCTGTTCGGCGATCAGCTGGAGGGTCTTGGTCTTCCCGGTGCCGGTGGCGCCCGCCACCAGCCCGTGCCGATTGAGCACCCCGAGCGGCACCCGGACCGGCGCCCCGGCGTACGCGGTGCCGTCCAGCAGCACCGCGCCGAGGTCCAGCGCGGGCCCCGTGAAGGCGTACCCGTCGGCGATCTCCTGGACGGCGGACGGAACGGCAGGTGACATCGGACACCCTCCAAAGGGGTACGGCGGACCGGGCGAAGGGGCAACAGCCACCCGGGACCTACACGACATTTCCCATGAAACAGCCGCAATCCCCCGCCCGCAGCCCGTACCCGTGCGCGTGGCGGCGTCGCGGCTGCTGCGCCATCCGCCGCCCAAACGGTAGGCTTTCCGTGTGATCTTCAAGCGCATCGGCAATGGGCGGCCGTACCCGGATCACGGCCGTACCAGCACCCGCCAGTGGGCGGACGTCGCCCCGCGCCCGGTGCGACTCGACCAGTTGGTGACCACCAAGGGACAACTGGATCTGGAAACCCTCCTGGCGGAGGACTCCACCTTCTACGGGGACCTCTTCGCGCACGTCGTGAAGTGGCACGGTGACCTGTACCTGGAGGACGGACTGCACCGGGCGGTCCGCGCCGCGCTCCAGCAGCGCCAGGTGCTGCACGCCCGCGTCCTCGAAATGGAATGACCCGGGGACCGGCCGACCGGCCCCGCACGCGTTCGAACCGCCCTCCGGCCAGCCCGGCAGGGCGGTCCGTTCGTACCCGGGTACGGGCGCGGTGCCGCCATTCGGGTACCGGCGTACTCCTGATGATGATCGTTTAGTACCTTCACCGCTGTACGGCACTAATCTGCTGACTACGGCCGCGAGGGCGTTCGCGTGACACCGCGTTCGCGTGGCACCGCGCCCGGCCCACCGTCACCCGATCCCCGCCCCGGCACGAGGGGGAGACAAACCGTGAGCATGTTGACTCCCCAAGGCCTGAAGGGGAAGCAGTACCGGATCACCGGCAACTCCTACCCACGGCTGGGCCGCCCGCCGAAGAAGAGCCGCAAGGTGTTCGCGCTGATCGGCGCGCTGCTCGCACTGGCCCTGATCGGACTCGGCGGCGTCCAGCTCTGGGACATCTTCAGCGGCAAGGGCAAGAACGCCTCCGCCCAGGCCTGCGCCACCCCGTCCGGCAAGCCGCTGGCCGCCCCGGCCCCGGAGGCGGCGCCGACCGTGCCGGGCTCGGCCGCCGCGCCGATCGACCCGACGGCCGTGCCGCAGCCGGCCGCGGTCACCGTGAACGTCTACAACGCCACCGCCAAGGCCGGACTGGCCGCCCGCACCGCCGAGGAGCTGAAGAAGCGCGGCTTCACCATCGGCAAGGTCGGCAACGCCCCGGCCGAGCTGGACAAGAAGGTGCCCGGCACCGCCCAGGTGATCGCCGGCCCGGCCGGCGCCGGGGCGTCCACCCTGGTCGGCTCGACGATCGCGGGCGCGACCAGCACGGCCGACGCCCGCACCGACGGCACCGTGGACTTCGTCATCGGCGACAGCTACAACGCGCTGCTGGACGAGACCCAGGCCGCCGCCGCGCTCGCCCTGGCCACCAAGCCGGTCCCGGCCCCGAGCACCACCGGCAGCTGCTGACCTGCCCCCCGAGGACGGACGAAGCCCCCCGGCGGCGCGCCGGGGGGCTTCTCGTCGTCCGGAAGGGCGGCTCAGCCCGCCGTGCCGTACAGCCGGTCGCCCGCGTCGCCGAGGCCCGGGACGATGTAGCCGTTCTCGTTCAGCCGCTCGTCGACGGCCGCGGTGACCACGGTGACCGGCAGGCCGGCCAGCTCGCGCTCCATCACCACGACGCCCTCGGGGGAGGCCAGCAGCACCACGGCGGTGACGTCGGTGGCGCCGCGCTCGATCAGCATCCGGATCGCCGCGACCAGCGTGCCGCCGGTGGCCAGCATCGGGTCGAGCACGTACACCTGGCGGCCGGAGAGGTCGTCCGGCATCCGGGTGGCGTAGGTGGAGGCCTCCAGGGTCTCCTCGTTGCGCACCATGCCCAGGAAGCCGACCTCGGCGGTCGGCAGCAGCCGGGTCATGCCGTCCAGCATGCCGAGGCCGGCCCGCAGGATCGGCACCACCAGCGGGCGCGGGTAGGACAGCCGGGTGCCGGTGGTCACGGCCACCGGAGTGGTGATCTCCACCTCGTCGGTGCGGACGTCCCGGGTGGCCTCGTAGGCGAGGAGGGTCACCAGCTCGTCGGTCAGGCGACGGAAGGTCGGCGAGTCGGTGCGCTCGTCGCGCAGGGTGGAGAGCTTGTGGGCGACCAGGGGGTGGTCGACGACGTGGATCCGCATGCATCGAGGTTAGCCCGGGTCCGGACGCCCGTACGACACGCCGTGCCAGGCCGGGCCGCGGGCCGACCCGGGCGGGTGCCGGGTTCCACCGTGACGCGCCGTGACGTCGGGAGAATGTCCGGACGGATCGGCCTCCTGTGGTATCAATCCGGCCGATCTGGGAAAGTCACGTCCTATGACGAGCAACCCGAACCCCGGGAACGGCTCGGCGGACGGGGCCACGGCCCCGTCGGGCGGCCGCTCGGACCCGCCCCCGGACCGGCCGGAGACCGAGGCGGAGCGCCGCAGGCGCCGCGCCGTCTTCCTGCGCGAGCTCACCGAGGCCCGCGAACTGCGCGAGCGGGTGCAGCCCCGCCGGACCAAGGAGCGCCGGATGCGCGAGGCGATGCGGATGCGAACCTTCCGCTTCTGACAGGCCCTCCACGGCTTCTCCACACTCCCGCTGCCACCCGGTCGCCGTTCACCGTCCGGCGGCCAACCCTTCCGACACGACCTGCAAAGACGCGCTGCAGAACACCCCCCGCGGAGCCTTGCTTTCTGTCACGATTCCGATGGGACGGTCCGAACAGCGGACCGCCTCTGGCGCGGGGGCGGCCAGTTCCGCGCCGCCCGCGAGCGCCGACAGCCGAGACCGAGATCTTGGGAGTGTCCCTGGTGGCGTACTTCGCTGCAGTGCTTGCTCGCTCCGAGGACGGGTGGGATGTGAGCGAGACGGAGCTCGACGACGTCGAGACCCTCGCCGACCTGACCGACCTGGCCCGCGAAGCGGCCCAGGACGATGACAGCGTCCTGGTCTTCATCGAACAGGAGGACGCGTGGTTCGCCATCGTCCGGGTGGACGGCGAGGAGGACCCGCGGATCTTCGTGTCGGACGGCGCCACCGCCGCGCGCAGCTCCTACGGCTCCGTCCTCACCGACGAGCTGGTGGACCAGGCCGGTGAGAGCGAGTTCGGCGACCTCGACGACCTGGTCGCCGAGCTGGAGGACGGCGCCGAGGCCGAGGCGCAGGAGGACGACGAGGACGGCGACGGCCGCGGCGGCGTCCCGGTCGGCCCGCTCGGCGACGCCCACCTGCTGACCGAGTTCGGCCTCGCCGCCGAGGAGCTGCTCGCCCTCAGCGGCGAGGGCGCGGTGCCCGGCGACGCCCTGGAGGAGATCGCCGAGGCGCTCGGCTGTGGCGAGGTCCTGGAGGCCGTCCGGTAACGCACCGTGCTCGCCCTCCGGACGGCCGGGCCCCCGCCATGCCCGACACTGGATGCCATGCAGTCCGCCCGCCCGATCCCGCCGCTGCCCGCCCCCGTCCGCCCCGACCCGGTCCGCGACCGCTGGGCGGCGCCGATGCGCCTCGCCATCGCCGAGGCCGCCCTGGCGCCGGCCACCGGGGACGTCCCGGTCGGGGCGCTCGTCCTCGGCCCGGACGGCGAGGTCCTCGGCCGCGGCCACAACGAGCGCGAGGCCGTCGGCGACCCGACCGCCCACGCCGAGGTGGTCGCCATCCGCGAGGCGGCCGCGAAGCTCGGCGCGTGGCGGCTGAGCGGCTGCACGCTGGTCGTCACCCTGGAGCCCTGCACGATGTGCGCCGGCGCGATCGTGCTCTCCCGGATCGACCGCGTGGTCTACGGCGCCCTCGACGAGAAGGCCGGCGCGGCCGGCTCGCTCTTCGACGTGATGCGCGACCGGCGGCTCAACCACCGGCCCGAGGTGATCTGGGGCGTCCTCGCCGACGAGTGCGGCGAGCAGCTGCGCGCCTTCTTCGACACCCACCGCTGAACCCGCCGCCGAACCGCCCGCCGGATCCCCGGCGTGATACGGATTTCGTTCCCGCGCCACCCGTCCGGTAGAGTTCCCCTCGGTAGCGTGTCCGAGCGGCCAAAGGAGCACGCCTCGAAAGCGTGTGTGGGGGCAACTCCACCGTGGGTTCGAATCCCACCGCTACCGCCAGCAGGCCCGAAGGCCCGTCCGGTTCACCGGACGGGCCTTCGGCGTTCCCGCGCACCCTCGAACGCGGAAAGGGCTCCGTACTCGTCGGCCGATGACCACCAACGCCTGTCGAGTACGGAGCCTGGAAGAGGGGGAGCGGTTCGGGGGGACTGACCCGCTCCCCCGGGCGGAGTCCCACAACCGGGGCCGCGTCGGGGGGAAGTCGCGGCGCCCGGTCCCACAGCGGGGAGCTCCGGATCCACGTACCGGGGATTCCTGCCAGATCCTCGGTACATCAACCATCCTGCCGCCCGTCGCCGGCCGGGGCACCCGGAGAAAGGCCCCTGTCACGGGGACCTTCGTCCCGGCAGCTGAACGCGTCGCACACTTGATAGGCCGTCCGGGTGGATAAGCTGCCCGTTGCACCGGGCCGCTCGGGGACCGAATGACGACGGCCCACAGCAGGGAGGAAGGTCACCGGATGGCGCAGGCGAAGAAGATCGGAATGGTCCTCCTGCTCGTCTTCGTGCTCTACACGATCATCACTTCGCCCGCCCGCGCGGCCGAACTGGTCCAGTTGGGGTTCGAAGGCATCTCGAACGCCGCCAAGGCGATCGGCACCTTCATGACCGGCCTGGTGAAGTAGCCCGGACCCCACCGGCTACGGTGGGCCCGACACCCGACCCCGTCCGCGAGGAGCGGCACCGTGATCCGCCACCTGGTCCTGTTCAAGCTCAACGAAGGCGTCAGCAAGGACGACGAGCGCGCGCTCGCCGGCGCCAAGGCCTTCGCCGAGCTCGGCCCGGTCGTTCCCGAGCTGCGCGCGTGGGAGTGCGGCTGGAACACCACCGACCGCGACATCGCCCACGACTACGCCATCAACAGCCTGGTCGAGGACCGCGAGGCCCTCCAGGCGTACCTCACCCACCCGGCCCACCAGGCCGCGGCGGCGCAGTGGCGCGAGTTCGCCACCTGGGTGATCGCCGACATCGAGGTCTGAGCCCGGCGACCCGCCCGCGGAACGCCCGGCCGGCCCGGCGCGTCCCCCGGACGGCCTGCGGCGCCCCGCCCGACATCCGGGCGGGGCGCCGTGCTCTGTCCCAAGGCGATCCCTCCCCCGCACCGCCGCCACGACCGGACGGAGCCGGACGGCGTACCAACACACCTCCACGCGGTACTTGCCCGACGTGTGCCCGCCTTGTGATGCTATGACCGGTTTTGCCGGACATGGCGAGGGCGGTGAACGAGACGCGACACCCGGTCCGCAGGTCCCGCCGTTGTCGACTTTGGGAGGGGTGACGTGTCCGTGCGGACACCAGGGAGCGCGCCGGACGACGAAGTGCTGGCCGCCGTGATCAGCCCGGCCGGCGAGCTCCGCCCGGACCGCCTGCGCGGCCCCGGCGGCCGCCCCGCCGTCGACGTCCGCACCCTCACCCGGGTGCTCTTCGAGCGGCTCGCCGAGCTGCCCCCGGGCACCCCCGAGCGCGAGCGGGTCCGGGCCGCGCTGATCGAGGTCAACATCCCCCTCGTCCGGTACGCCGCCACCCGCTTCCGCAGCCGCAGCGAGCCGATGGAGGACGTCGTCCAGGTCGGCACCATCGGCCTGATCAACGCCATCGACCGGTTCGACCCGGGCCGCGGCGTGCAGTTCCCCACCTACGCGCTGCCGACCATCCTCGGCGAGATCAAGCGCTACTTCCGGGACAACGTCCGCACCATGCACGTCCCGCGCCGGCTCCAGGAGCTCTGGGTGCAGGTCAGCGGCGCGATGGAGGAGCTGACCGTGGTGCACGGCCGGGCCCCCAAGGTGCCGGAGATCGCCGCCAGCCTGCGGATCCCCGAGGAGGACGTCCGGGCCTGCCTGGACGCCGGGCGGGCGTACAACGCGGCCTCGCTGGAGGCCGCCCAGGAGCACGAGGGCGGGCTGGCGCTGCTCGACCGGCTCGGCTACGAGGACTCCGCGCTGGCCGAGGTCGAGCACCGGGACATGGTCCGCCACCTGCTGGTGCAGCTGCCCGAGCGGGAGCGCCGGATCGTCATGCTGCGGTTCTTCGCCAATCTGACCCAGTCGCAGATCAGCACCGAGCTGGGGATGTCCCAGATGCACGTCTCACGGCTGCTGTCGCGGATCCTGACCAGACTGCGGACCGGAAACTCCTGGGAGGACTGAGCCCCGGCACCGTTACCGCGCGATAGCCGCGCGTCACCGCCGTGTGACATCTTGCGACGCTCGGGTTTGCCGGGGACCGTGAGCCGGTATGGAGGGTGGGAGGGGGCCGGACACGAGCGCGGGAACGTTCCGACGACGGCACCCGTTGGACCGTCAGTCACAAGGGGGTGGGTGCATGTCCGGAGACGTGGGCACTGCGGAGATCCACGCTGCACCGGCCGGCGCCGCGGAGATCCCGCTCCAGCGCGCCGCGACCGCGCCGGACGCCGGGCTCGACACCCGGACGCTCTCCCGCTCCCTCTTCGGGCGGCTGGCCGCCCTCGACCCGGGAAGCGCCGAGCACACCTACGTCCGCGACACCCTGATCGAGCTCAACCTGCCGCTGGTCCGCTACGCCTCGGCGCGCTTCCGCAGCCGCAACGAGCCGATGGAGGACATCGTCCAGGTCGGCACGATCGGCCTGATCAAGGCGATCGACCGGTTCGACCCGGAGCGCGGGGTCGAGTTCCCGACCTTCGCGATGCCGACGGTGGTCGGCGAGATCAAGCGCTTCTTCCGGGACACCAGCTGGTCGGTGCGGGTGCCCCGGCGGCTCCAGGAGCTGCGGCTGGCGCTCACCAAGGCCGGCGACGAGCTCTCCCAGCGCCTCGACCGCTCCCCCACCGTGGCCGAGCTGGCCACCTGCCTCGGCGTCAGCGAGGAGGACGTGGTGGAGGGCCTGGCGGTCGGCAACGCCTACACCGCCAGCTCGCTGGACTCCAGCCCGAGCGAGGAGGACGGCGAGGGCCCGCTGGCCGAGCGGCTCGGCTACGAGGACCTCGCGCTGGAGGGCGTGGAGTACCGGGAGTCGCTCAAGCCGCTGCTGGCCAAGCTGCCGCCGCGCGAGCGCCGGATCATCATGCTGCGGTTCTTCGGCAACCTGACCCAGTCGCAGATCGGCGAGGAGATCGGCATCTCGCAGATGCACGTCTCGCGGCTGCTGACCAAGACCCTCACCCAGCTGCGCGAGGGCCTGACCGCCGAGGGCTGAGCACGGCGGCCGGGCCGGGAGCCCCGGGGTCGGCTCAGGGCGCCAGCAGGTTGGCCCGCAGACCCGCCAGGACGGCCCCGTCCAGCCCGAGGCCGTCGGCCCAGAACGCGCCGAAATCCGGCCAACCGGTCTCGACCTCCGCGAAGGCCGCCTCCAGGTACCGGCGTTCGGCCCGGAACACCGGCAGCAGCAGCTCGGGCTCGTGCATCAGGCCACGGGCCCGGAAACCCTCCAGGACCGCCTCGACGACGGCGGCCGACCGCTCGTTGGTGAGCAGGTAGTCCGTGACCACGGTCTCCCGGTCCACGCCGAGCGCGGTCAGCAGCACGGCCGCCGTCCAGCCGGTGCGGTCCTTTCCGGCCGAGCAGTGGAACAGCAGCGGCGCGCCGTCCGGATCGGCCAGCAGGCGCAGCACGCCGGCGAACCGTTCGCGTGCGATCCGGTCGGTGACGAACCATCGGTAGAGACCGGTCATCATGGCGTCGGCGCGGCCGCCGCCGAGCAGGGCGCGCTGCTTGTGCGGATCACGGTCGGCGAGCGCCTCGCGCAGCGTCGCGAAGATGTCGAAGTCGGCCGCGAACACCGGGAGCTGATGGAGCGCCACGCCGTCGGCGATCCGGTCCGCGCCGGCCTCGCGGACCTCGTCCGGGCTGCGCAGGTCGACGATCCGCCGCAGGCCCAGCCCGGTCAGCCGCCCGAGGTCCTCGTCGGTGAGCCGGTTGAGGCCGTCGCTGCGCAGGGCGACGCCGGCCCGGAGCACCAGCCCCTCGGCCGTCCGGTAGCCGCCGAGGTCGCGGGCGTTGACGGCGCCGAACAGGCCCAGGCTGCGGGCGGCCGGAATTGCGGCGGTTTCGGTCTGATGCTCGGTCACTCGACGGCCTCCATTGGATATTCGGACGGTGACGTTGCACAACCCTGAGCGATATTGCATGAACCTGCCCACCGAAACGGCAGGATGTGTAACAGTGTCATGGGCAACGCCGCCAGTGTAGGGTCCGGTTCATCCATCGGATCGCACGATGGGTGAGCAGCGGTAACGCTAGGTTCCGGGTTTTAATTCTTAATTCATTATTTGCGCAGCCGGTGCGGTTTCGGCCACAATCAGCGCCCTCATGGCCTGACCATGAACGTTGGTAACAGATTCGCTGCACTCCTGCCCATTTGGTCCCTCCTGCCACGGATGTTCCACCAGGATGGGCGCCGGGCAGCCTGCTGCCCGCGAACAGCTACAGGGCAGGTGGACGCCGGCAGCGGAGCGCCCTGCCCAGGGGAGGAAGACAACATGGGTCGAGCGACCCGAAGAGTCGCCGCCTGCGCGGCAGCCGTTCTGCTGGCCGGAGGCCTGCAGTCGTCCCTCGCACACGCCACCACCACCACGCCCCGGATCGATCTCACGGTCCTGGTGATCAGCGACGGCGGGCCGGCCACGGCCGCGATCGCCGCCGAGCTCAAGAGCCAGGGCACGCCGTACAAGCTCGTCGACCTCAACGACACCGGCCGGCCGGTGATCGACGCGGCCTTCCTCAGCGACACCCTGAACGGCCAGCCGCGCGGCAAGTACCAGGGCATCGTGCTGCCCAACGACAACCCGTTCGCGGCCGGCTCCGCCGAGATGGCCGCGATCGCCACGTACGAGGCCGCGTTCGGCGTCCGCCAGGTCGACGCGTACACCTACGCCCGCCCCGACGTCGGCCTCAACTGGGCGGTCAACCCCGGCTACATGGGGACCCTGGACGGTTTCCAGGGCCAGGTCACCACGGCCGGCCTGAGCGGGCCGTTCGACTACCTCAAGGGCAGCGTCCCGTTCGAGGACAACGACCCGACCGTCCCGGAGAGCTACGGCTACCTGGCCACCCCGCTGGCCACCCTGCCGGCCGGCTCCAGCTTCACCCCGCTGGTCGAGGTGCCGATCCCGAACAGCACCGCCAAGGGCTCGCTGGTCGGCGAGTACCAGCACGACGGCCGCAAGGAACTGGTCGTCACCTTCGTCTACAACCAGTACCAGCAGCAGTACCGCCTGCTGGCCCGCGGCATAGTCGACTGGATAACCCAGGGCGTCCACCTGGGCTACGACCGCAACTACTTCGCGGCCCACGTCGACGACGTCTTCCTCGCCGACGACCGCTGGGACACGGTGCTCAAGTGCACCCCCGGCGACGTCACCTGCCCGCCCGGCACCCCGGAGACGGCCAACCCGATCCGGATGACGGTCGCCGACGCGCAGTACGCCAAGCAGTGGCAGCTCGACCACGACTTCACCATGGACATGGTGTTCAACGGCGGCGGCAGCGAGGACTGGAAGACCGACCACGAGACCACCACCGACCCGGTGGTGGACCAGATGGTCGCCGACCAGACCAGCTACCGGTGGATCAACCACACCTACACCCACCCGTACCTGGGCTGCCTCCAGGACGTCTCGGTGGTCCCGTGGAAGTGCACCAAGACCACCTCCGGCAGCACCGTCTGGGTCGACCAGGCCACCATCACCTCCCAGATCAAGAACAACCTCGACTGGGCGGCCGCCCGGAGCCTGCAGCTGGACAAGACCGAGCTGGTCACCGGCGAGCACTCCGGCCTGCTGACGGCGCCCCAGGAGACCAGCGACAACCCGTACCTGGCCCCCTCGCTGGCCGCCAACGGGGTCAAGTGGACCGCCAGTGACGCCTCCCGCGAGCCCGCCCAGCGGGCCGTCGGCGCCGCGCTCACCGTGCCGCGCTACCCGATGAACATCTTCTACAACGCCGCCACGGCGAAGGAGGAGACGGACGAGTACAACTGGATCTACACCAGCGTCGCCAACGGCGGCAGCGGCGTCTGCCAGAACGCCAACTCCACCTGCCTGCCGACCCCGCTGGACGTCAACACCGGCTACCAGTCGTACATCGTGCCGCTGGAGGCCCGGATCGACCTCGGCCACGTGCTGAGCAACGACCCGCGGCCGCACTTCATCCACCAGTCGAACCTGTCCGAGGACCGGATCGTCTACCCGGTGCTGGAGAAGATCCTCTCCACCTACCGGTCGCTGCACGCCGACAACGCCCCGGTCGTGAACCTCCCGCAGAAGGAGATCGGCCAGGAGTTCCAGCGGCGGGCGGCCTGGAACAACGCCATCGCCTCCGGCCAGGTCACCGCCTACCGCACCGGCGACGCCGTCTTCGTGCACGCCCCGGCCGGTGTCCAGATCCAGGCCACCGTGCCGACCGGCACCGTCCAGCAGCTCGCCATCGGCACCGCCGCCTTCGGCACCGCCTACGCGGGCTCGCTCTCCGGCTGGGTCAAGCCCGGCCAGCTGCAGAGCGGCGTCCAGCTGACGCTGCCCGCCGCAGGCACCCCGGCCGCCCCGGCCGGCACCAGCCCGAGCGTCGCGGCCAAGTCCGTCCCGGCCCCGGCGCCGGCCGACACCAAGGTCGTCCCGCAGGGCACCGCGGACGCCGTCCCGGCCGGTCCGGGCGACACCGACCGCACCGACGCGCCGACCCTGGTCCCCGGGAGTGGGGCCCCGGTGGCGGGCAAGGACGTCGTTCCTGGTACGACTTCGGGTACGGCGAGCAGCACCGGCGGGAAGGCGGCCGGCCACGGCGGCGCCCCGCAGCAGCACGGCAAGGCCTCCGGGGGGAAGGCCGAACCCGCCAGGAAGACCGCCGGCTCGCCCGGCACCCGCTAGACAGGTGAACCCGGTGGCGGCCGCAGTGCGGCGGCCGTCACCGGCACCACCCGACCGGCCTGCTCGGCCGGGAGCTTGAGGCAAGAACAGGAGGGGGGACACAGATGCGCGTCACCCTGCTCACCGAGGGGACGTACCCGCACCAGCACGGCGGTGTGAGTGTCTGGTGCGACCAGCTCGTGCAAGGCATGCCGGACGTCGACTTCGACATCGTCGCCGTCACCGGCACCGGCCACGAACCACTGGCCTGGGAGCTGCCCGCCAACGTGCGGTCGGTCACCACCGCCCCGCTGTGGGGCCCGGCCTCGGAGGCGAAGGCCCCGCGCGGCAAGGAGATGCGCCGCTTCCTCAACACCTACGAACGGTTCCTGCACTCCCTCCTGGACCCGGTCTACACCACCCACTTCGGCACCGAGCTCTACGGCTTCGCCGACCTCGCCCGGCGCGGGCTGCTCAGCCCGGCGCTGCGCAGCGAGCGCGCCCTGCGCACCCTCCAGCACGTCTGGACCCGCGACTACCTCTCGACCGCCGTCTCCCGGCCCACCATGCACGACGCGCTGAACGCCACCGACCTGCTGGAGCACGCGCTGCGTCCGCTCGCGGTCGAGCCGCCGCGCGACGGAGTGGCGCATGCGGCGAGCGGCGGACTGGCCACGCTCCCGGGGCTGATAGCCGCTCAGCAGTTCGGCGTACCGTTTCTCCTCACCGAGCACGGCATCTATCTGCGCGAGCGCTACCTCGGCTACCGCACCGGCCCCTACCGCTGGCCGGTCAAGGCGCTGCTGCTCGGCTTCTACCGGATGCTCGCCGAGGAGAGCTACCGGCGGGCCGCGCTGGTCACCCCCGGCAACCGGTACAACCGGCGCTGGGAGGAGCGCGGCGGCACCCCCTCCACGCACATCCGCACCGTCTACAACGGCGTCGACCCGGCGGCCTTCCCGCCCGCCGGGCCGGAGCCCGGGACCCCGACGCTCAGCTGGGCCGGCCGGGTCGACCCGATCAAGGACCTGGAGACGCTGATCCGCGCGTTCGCGATCGTGCGGCGCGAGATACCCGACGCCCGGCTGCGGCTGTTCGGCGGCACCCCCAAGGGCGGCGAGGCCTACCGCGAGGCGTGCGAGGCGCTGGCCGCCGAACTCGGCACCGCCGACTCGGTGGTCTTCGAGGGCCGGGTCGCGGACATCACCGACGCCTACGCGGCCGGGAACGTGGTGATGCTCTCCTCGATCAGCGAGGGCTTCCCGTTCACCCTGATCGAGGCGATGTCCTGCGGCCGCGCCACCGTCTCGACCGACGTCGGCGGCGTGCGCGAGGCGGTCGGCGACACCGGCCTGGTCGTCCCGCCGCGCGAGCCCGAACCGATGGCCGCGGCGGCGATCGAGCTGCTGCGCGACCCGGAGCGCCGGGCCCGGCTCGGCGAGCAGGCCCGGCTGCGGGTGATCGAGCAGTTCACCCTCCGCCAGAACATCGACGGCTTCCGCAGCATCTACACCGAGCTGCTGGGCACCTCCCGCTGGCTGCCCGAGGGCGTGGTCGCCGTCACCGACGGGCCACCGGACCCGGACTGGGAGCAGCCGGCCGAGCAGGAGCGCAGCGAGGTGGTGGGCGCATGAGCGAGCGCAGCGAGCTCGTCATCGACAGGTGCGCGTCCCGCGAAGCGGCCGCCGAGCGCAGCGAGGTGGGCGCATGAGCGGGCCTTTGCGTCTGGTTCCGAACGAGGCCGACGAGACCGTCCAGCTGCGGGTCCTGCCGCTGAAGCGGCGCCGTCCGACGCTGCCCGCGCAGCGCCCCGGGCCGCAGGCGGACCAGCTCGACCTCTCCCCCGACCCGCTGGACGAACTCGCCGAGCGGCTGCAGGACATCTGCGCCGACGCCGTCCACCCGTACGAGATCGCGGCCTTCCTGGAGTCCGACGGCCTCTCCGACGAACAGGCGGGCCTGCTGTACGGCCGCCCCGACGCGTTCACCGTCGCCGAGGAGCTGTTCGAACGGGTCGAACGCCGTTACCCCGGGCCGAGCGCCGAGTTCGCCAACCCCTGGCGGGCCGACCCCTGGCGGTGCGTCGTACGCGGCCTGGTGTTCGCCCTGCCCGGCCTCGGCTACCTGCTCGGCGCCAACCTGTTCGCCGCCGACCGGATGCGCTTCGGCCTGCCCTCGGGCATGCTCGCGCTGTCCGTGGCGACCCTGGTCAGCTGGTCGTGGAACCAGGCACTGGCGCACCGCGCGTACGCCTGGCTCGGCCGCGGCCGGCGCCGGTCGGCCGCGGCCTGCCTGGCGATCGGGGCCCCGCTCGGCGCGCTGACCGCGGCCACCGCCGGATACGTGGTCGGCGGACCGCTGGGCGCGCTCTGCTTCGCCGCCGGGCAGTCCGTCTACCTGGCGGCGGCCACCGCGCTGCTGGTGCTCGGCCGGGAGAAGTTCCTGCTGCTGGCGCTGGCGCCGTCGGCGCTCGGCGCGGGCGTGGTGCTCGCCGTCGACGTGCCGCAGGCCGTCCGCACCGCGGTGCTGCTGGCCTCGCTCGGCCTGGCCGTCGGGCTCGCCGCCCGGGAACTGCTGCGCTGCCGGCGCGCCGAGGCGGAACCCGTCCCGCTGCGGCTGCCGCTGCACAAGGAGATCCCGCACCTGCTGTTCGGACTCGCGGTCGGGACCCTCACCCTGATCGCCGGACTCGGGGTCACCGTCCACCGGGCGGTGAGCACCGGCAGCGCCGAGGGCGCCTCGGCCAGCCCGACCGGGCCGGCCATGATCGCCCTGACGCTGAGCCTCGGCCTCGCCGAGTGGCTGCTCTTCCGCTACCGGGCGATGGCGGTGGCCGCGCTGCGCACCAGCCACACCCCGGTCGAGTTCGCCCGCCGCACCGGCGGCGTGCTGCTCGGCTGCCTGTTCATCTACCTCACCACCGTGGCCGCCCTCGACGCCGCCGCCACCGTGCTCTGGCCCGGCGCCCCCGCGCTGGGCGTCCCGGAGCTCGGCGCGCTGCTGCTGCTCGGCGGCTCGCTCTGGCTGGCGCTGCTGCTGAACGCCTTCGGGCTCAGCTGGAGCACCGCCCTCATCTGTCTGGCAGCCGCGGGCGCCGAGTGCGCCGGACTGCTGACCGGTGCGGACCCGACCGTCCTGCAGCTGATCGGCTGCGGGGCCGCGGCGGCCGTCCTCACCGCCACCGCCGGGCCCGTGCTCGGCCGCACCACCAAGCACCGCTGAAACCGGCACCGCGGAACAGCTGAACAGCGCACCACGGAACCAGCACGACGGAACAGCACCACCCGTACCGGGCCCCGGCCGGGTCACCACACCGTCGCTCACCCGGCCGGACCCGTACACCACGTCCCCTGAAGACACAGGAAGCGATTCACCATGAGCAGCGTCGCCGTCACCGGAGCCGAGGGATTCATCGGCTCCCACCTCGTCGAAACCCTGGTGGCCGACGGCCACCGGGTCCGCGCGATGGTCCAGTACAACTCGTTCTCGTCCTTCGGCTGGCTGGAGACCCTCCCGAAGGAGGTGCTGGACTCCGTCGAGATCGTCCTCGGCGACGTCCGCGACCCCGGCTCGGTCAACGGCCTGGTCAAGGGCACCGAGGCGGTCTACCACCTGGCCGCCCTGATCGCGATCCCGTACTCCTACCGGGCCCCGCACTCGTACGTGGACACCAACGTCACCGGCACCCTGAACGTCCTGGAGGCCGTGCGCCACCTGGAGATCCCCCGCCTGGTGCACACCTCGACCAGCGAGACCTACGGCACCGCGCAGACCGTGCCGATCAGCGAGGACCACCCGATCAACACCCAGTCCCCGTACGCCGCCTCCAAGGCCGGCGGGGACCGGCTGGCCGACAGCTACCACGCCAGCTTCGAGACCCCGGTCGTCACCCTGCGCCCGTTCAACACCTTCGGCCCGCGCCAGTCGATGCGCGCCGTCATCCCGACCGTGATCGCCCAGCTCGCCGCCGGCGAGACCGAGATCACCCTCGGCGACCTGCGCCCGACCCGCGACTTCATGTTCGTCAAGGACACCGCGCTGGCCTTCCGCACGGTCGGCACCGCCCCCGCGGAGACCGTGGTCGGCCGGACCTTCAACGCCGGCACCGGCGGCGAGATCTCGGTCGGCGACCTGGTCTCGCTGGTCGGCAAGCTGATGGGCGTCGACGTCGCCGTCAAGGAGGACGAGCAGCGCATCCGCCCGGCCAACTCCGAGGTCATGCGCCTGGTCGCGGACGCCACCCGGCTGCGCACCGCCACCGGCTGGGCCCCGCGGTACTCGCTGGAGGAGGGTCTGGAGCAGACCATCGAGTTCTTCCGCGACCCGGCGAACCTGGCCCGCTACAAGACCGACATCTACAACGTCTGACCCGGCTCCGCCTTCCGTCCGCTCCCGGCACCGAAGGCCCCTTGTCGAACCGACTTCCGTGGGGGAACCACATGCACGCAGTGATCCTGGCCGGCGGTAAGGGCGTACGCCTCCGCCCGTACACCACCGCGCTTCCCAAGCCACTCGTCCCGATCGGCGACCAGCACGCGATCCTGGAGATCGTGATGCGCCAGCTCGCCGCCGCGGGCTTCCAGACCGTCACCCTGGCCATCGGCCACCTCGGCCACATCATCCGCGCCTACGTCGGCAACGGCTCCCAGTGGGGGCTGCGGGTCGGGTACGCGGTCGAGGACAGCCCGCTCGGCACCCTCGGCCCGCTGCTCACCCTGCAGGACCGGCTGCCGGACAACTTCCTGGTGATGAACGGCGACGTCCTCACCGACCTGGACTTCGCCGGGGTGCTCAAGCACCACGAGGCGTCCGGGGCCCCGCTCACCATCGCGACCTACGCCCGCCAGGTGAAGATCGACTTCGGCGTGCTGACCTCCGAGGGCGGGGCGATCACCGGCTTCCAGGAGAAGCCGAGCATCGACTACCGGGTCTCGATGGGCGTCTACGGCGTCTCCCGCGCCGCGCTCGCCCGCTACACCCCGGGCCTGCCGCTGGGCTTCGACGAGCTGGTGCTGGACCTGCTGGCCGCCCAGACGCCGCCGTCCGCCTACGAGTTCGACGGCTACTGGCTGGACATCGGCCGCCCGGACGACTACGACCGCGCCAACGCCGAGTTCGCGCTCAACCGCTCGCTGCTGCTCCCGGGCGAACCGGCCGCCGCCCCCGCCGCCGGCGAGGGCCTGTACGCCGTGCCGAACGGCCAGGCGCTGCCGATCCCCGCCGCCAGAACCGCCCCCGAGGCCGCTGACGGGCAGCCGACGGCCACGGTCCCGGCCGGCCCCGAGAACGACGGACGGGCCGCGTGAGGATCCTGCTGCTCGGCGCCGACGGCTTCCTCGGCCGGCACGCCGCCACCGCCCTGCGGGCACTGCCCGGTGCCACCGTGCTGACCGCCGGGCGGCGGCCCGACCACGACCTGCGGCTCGACCTGGCCACCGCCCAGGCCGGCCCGGTCGGCGAGGAGCTGGCCGCGCTCGCCCCGGACGCGGTGGTGAACGTCGCCGGCGCCGTCTCCGGCAGCGCCGTCACCCTCGCCGAGGTGAACGCCCGCGGTCCGGCCGTGCTCGCCGAGGCGCTCGGCCGGGGCGCCCCGACGGCCCGGCTGGTGCACATCGGCTCGGCCGGCGAGTACGGCGTCTGCGCCCCCGGCAGCTCGCTCGCCGAGGACGCCGACGCCCGCCCGGTCGGCGTCTACGGCGCCACCAAGCTGGCCGGCTCCCTCGCGGTGGCCGACTCGCCGCTGGACGCCGTGGTGCTGCGGGTGTTCAACCCGGTCGGCCCCGGTGCCCCGGCCGGCTCGCTGCCCGGCCGGCTCGCCGCCGAGCTGCGCCGGGCCGCGTCCGAGGGCGCCGACGGGGTGGTGCGGGTCGGGGACCTCTCGGCCCACCGCGACTTCGTCGACGCCCGGGACGTCGCCCGCGCGGTCGCGCTCGCCGTCACCGCCCGGGGCCCGCTGCCCCGGGTGCTCAACCTGGCCTCCGGGCAGGCCCGGCCGGTCCGGGCGATCGCCGACGGTCTGGTCGCGGCGGCCGGCTTCGCCGGCCGGATCGACGAGAGCGGCGCCGGTTCGGAGCGCTCCGCGGCGGTCTCCTGGCAGCAGGCCGACGTGTCGGCCGCCGCCCGGGCGCTCGGCTGGCACCCGGAGAGCGGACTCGACGAGACGCTGCGCGACCTCTGGCTCTCCACCGAACCGCTGGTCACCGCATGACCGGGGGCCACCACCCCGACGGCCGCCTGCTGGTGCCGCTCTACGTCCACCCCGCGGTGGACCCGGCGGCCTGGCAGGCGGTCGCCGCCGCCGACCCGAAACGCGTCGCCGCCGTCGTGCTCAACCTCGCCGACGGGCCGGGCGAGCCCGACCACGTCTTCACCGAGGCCGCCGAGAAGCTCCGCAAGGCCGGCCTGCCGCTGCTCGGCTACGCCGACACCGACTACGGCCGGCGGCCGCACGCCGCCGTGGTGAACGACATCCTGACCTACCGTCAGCGCCACGGCATCTCCGGCGTCTACCTCGACCAGGTGTCCGCCGTGCCCGGCGCGCTGCCGCACTACCGGCGTCTGGCCACCGCGGCCCGGGCCGCCGGCTGCGCCACCGTGGTGTTCGGCCACGGCGACCACCCGGACCCCGGGTACGCCGAGGTCGGCCTGGCCGACCTGCTGGTCACCTTCGAGGGCGACTGGGCCGCCTACCAGGCGCTGGCCCTGCCGCTGTGGACCGGCCGGCACGCCGCCGCCCGGTTCTGCCACCTGGTCTACGGCGTCCCCGCCGAACGGGCCGGGGAGGCCGCCGCGTTGATCGCCGCCCGGCGGGCGGGGGTCGGCTGCGCGGTGCCGGGCGCCGGGGAGAACCCCTGGAGCACCCTGCCGCACCAGCTGACCGCCGGCCGGCCACTGCCCGAACCCATCTGACCCGATCCGGAGTCCGTGCACCGTGACCCGCCGTACCCGGCCCGTGTGGGCCGCCCTCGCCCTCGCCACCGCCACCGCGCTGCTGGCGACCTCGTGCAGCAGCTCCGGCTCGGACGACGAGGACGACCCCTCGGCCGACGCCACCGCGGCCCCGCCCCCGGCGGCCACCGCCGCCCCCGTTCCGGGGACTCCGACCGCACCGGCCACTCCGGACACGCCGGGCACCCCGGGAACACCGGGCACCCCGACCTCTCCCGACGGCCCGGGCTCACCGACCGCCCCCGGCCACCCGCCGGCCCCGTCCGGCACCCCGGGCACCCCCGCCGCTCCCGGCACCCCAGGGACCCCAGGCACCCCGGCGACCCCGGGGACCCCCAACACCCCCGCCGCTCCCGGCACTCCGGGAACCCCCGGCACGCCCGGCGCCGCCGGCGCCCGCTGGCAGCCCGCACCCGGCCTCGCCTGGCAGTGGCAACTCGGCGGCGGCGTCGACCAGTCCGTCGACGTCCCCGTCTACGACATCGACGGCTTCGAGACCGACGCCTCCGTGGTCGCCGCCCTGCACGCCAAGGGCCGCAAGGTGATCTGCTACATCAACGCCGGTTCCTGGGAGGACTTCCGCCCCGACTCCGCCGCCTTCGCCCAGGCCCTCCAGGGCTCGGGCAACGGCTGGAAGGGCGAGAAGTGGTTCGACATCCGCAAGATCGACCAGCTGAAGCCCCTCATGGCCGCCCGCTTCGACATGTGCCGGCAGAAGGGCTTCGACGCCGTCGAGCCCGACACCATCGAGGCCTACAACCAGAACAGCGGCTTCCCGCTGACCGCGGACGACCAGCTCCGCTACAACCGCATGCTCGCGGCGCTCGCCCACGAGCGCGGTCTGGCGATCGGCCTGAAGAACGACCTGGAGCAGGTCCCGGCGCTGCTGAACGACTTCGACTTCGCCGTGAACGAGGAGTGCGCGCAGTTCGACGAGTGCGCCCGCCTCTCCCCCTTCATCCAGGCGGGCAAGGCGGTCTTCCACGTCGAGTACAAACTGGGCACCGAGAAGTTCTGCGGCCGCACCAAGGCTTTGGGCTTCAGCTCGATGCAGAAGAAGCTCGAGCTGGACGCCTGGCGCAAGCCCTGCTGAGGAGGCGGGGTCCGGCACCCGGGGGCCGCCGGACCGCCAGGCCTTCCACCGCGAGGATTACTTGACGGCCAGCCAGATGACGGCGCCCAGCACCGCGAGGGCGACCACGGCGATCACCGCGATCTTGCCGGTACGGTTGCCGTTGTTGCCGCCGTAGGTGTTGACGGACCCCGGCGCCTGGGGCGCCGGGGTCTCCTCGACGAAGGCCCGGAACATCTGGGTGCTGCCGGCGGGGTCGTGCTCGTTGTCAGCCATGGCACGGACTCTAACGAATCCGCGGACCACCCCGACACCCGGTCTCCGCGCTGCGAACGTGCGACGGGCGTGTGAAGTCCGCCTCGTTCACGGAATGTCCACCCGGTCGATCGGGTTGACTCGGACCATGACCGATTCCCGCAGCGACGCCCCCCGTTACGTGCAGCTCGGCCACTCCGAGCTCGCGGTGTTCCCCCTCTCCCTCGGCGGCAACGTCTTCGGCTGGACCGCCGACGAGGCCGAGTCCTTCGCCGTCCTCGACGCCTACGCCGCGGCCGGCGGCAACTTCATCGACACCGCCGACACCTACTCCTCCTGGGTGCCGGGCAACACCGGCGGCGAGTCCGAGGCCATCATCGGGAAGTGGCTGCGCAGCCGCGGCAACCGCGACTCCGTCGTCATCGCCACCAAGGTCGGCCTGCACCCCGAGGCCCCCGGGCTGGCCGCCGCCAACATCAAGGCCTCCGCCGAGGGCTCACTGCGCCGCCTCGGCGTCGACCACATCGACCTCTACTACACCCACCAGGACGACGACACCCCGGTCGAGGAGTTCGTCACCGCCCTGGACGCGCTGGTGCGCGAGGGCAAGGTGCGCGCCGTCGCCGCCTCCAACATCGGCGCCGACCGGCTCGCCGAGGCGCTCGCCTTCGCCGAGCGCGAGGGCCTGACCGGCTACACCGCCGTCCAGCCGCACTACAACCTGGTCTCCCGCGGCACCTTCGAGGGCCCGCTGGCCGACGTGGTCGCCGCACACGGCCTCGCCACCCTGCCGTACTACGCGCTGGCCTCCGGCTTCCTCACCGGCAAGTACCGCCCGGGCGGCGCCGAGGTGGCCAGCGCCCGCGCCGAGGGCGCCGGCCGCTACCTGGACGACCCGCGCGGCCCCAAGGTGCTGGAGGCACTCGACACCGTGGCCGCCGAGCACGCCGTCGAGCCCGCCACCGTCGCCCTGGCCTGGCTCACCGCCCGGCCGACGGTCGCCGCCCCGATCGCCAGCGCCCGCACCGTCGGCCAGCTCCCGCCGCTGCTGGCCGCCGCCGCGCTGGAGCTCACCCCGACGCAGACCACCCTGCTGGACGACGCCTCCGCCTGAGGCCGTCACCCGCAAGGGCGCGCCGTCCACGGCTCGTGGACGGCGCGCCCCTTCGCACTCCCCGGTGCCGGACCCCTACGGCCGGCCGAAGTGGGTCGGGTAGAAGCCGCTGCTGATCGCCGACACCCGGACCGTCTTGCCCGGCCGGGGCGCCTCGACGAACTTGCCGCCGCCGAGGTAGATCCCCACGTGGTGGATGCCCGAGGCCCGGCCGCTGTCCGACCAGAACAGCAGGTCGCCGCGGCGCAGCTGCCCCGCGGTGATCGGCGTGGTCGCCGCGTACTGGTCGTCGGCCACCCGCGGCAGGCTGATCCCCGCCCGCTGGTAGGCCTGCTGCACCAGCCCCGAGCAGTCGTAGCCGGAGGGACCGTTGCCGCCCCACACGTACGGCTTGCCCTGCTGCGCGAGCGCGTACTCGATCGCCGACTCCAGGCGGCCGGCCGAGCGCGTCTCGGCCGGGGCGGGCGCGGTGCTGCCGGCCGACGCCGCCGAGCCGCCGCCGGACTGGCCGGTGCGGCTCAGGTAGACGTCGTAGTGGCTGGTGTAGCGCCACTCACCGCTGCCGTTCTTGAACCAGTACTTCGAACCGTCCCAGCCCTGCCGCATCCCGCCGGAGGCGGCCGAGCCGTTGGAGACGGCCTGCTGCGCGGTGGAGGAGGCGGAACCGCCGCCCCCCACGGCGCTGGAGTACACGGTGTAGTGGCTGGTGTAGCGCCACTCGCCGCTGCCGTTCTTGAACCAGTACTTCGAGCCGTCCCAGCCCTGCTTGCCCGGCGCGGCGTGCGCGGACCCGGCGCCCGCGGTCAGTCCGACCACCCCGGCACCGGCCAGCACCGTGGTGGCCAGGCAGGTACTTCGCACCGCCCGGTGTATTCGGCCCCCGCCGTACGGCTCCGCCGCGCGGGCGGTGCGCGGCCGGGCAGCGCAGTTCGGGCAGGCGCAGCCCGTGATCGCAGGGACGCTGCCGAGGCTCTCCTCGAAACCGATCAGCGCCGCGTCGTCCGCGTCCACGTCCGCGAACGCCGGGCCGGCGTCCGTACCGGTGGCTATCCTCATGCCGGTCGTCCTTCCTTCCGCCCGGCCCGGGTGGCCGGGGACGGTACCGAGGCGGCCACTCCGGCCGGGGCGACGAAGGCGACCAGCAACTGCTCCATCAACGCGCTCCGGGCGGCTTCGTCCAGCTCGTGCGCGGTGGCCCGCTCCAGTCGGCGCACGGCCAGCGCCGCCGCCTCCACCGCGTCGTCCACCAGCACCGTGCGCAGGCCCGCGTCCAGGTCGGCCAGCCGGCGGCGGCGCATCGACTCGGCCACCTCCGGCGCGTAGTCCAGCGCCAGCGGCTGCGCCGAGTAGACCTCCAGGCCGGCCGGCGCGACCTCGGCGGCCAGCGCCCGGGTCAGCTCGTCCGCGAACCACTGGCCGTCGCGCAGCGCGGGCCCGGGCGCCGCGTTGCTGTCGCACGGCAGGGTGGAGGCGGTCCGGGTGAGCACCGCCTGGACCTGCTCCCGCAGATAGCTCTCGTGGTCCTCGATCGCCAGCGTCGCGCGGGCGGTGTCCTTGACCCGCCAGACGATCAGCAGCCGCACGACGATCGGCGTCCCGGTGCGGTCGACCACCTTGACCGGCTCGCTGCGCCAGTGCCGCAGCCGGACGTCCACCCGGCGGCGGCGCAGCAGCGGGTTGACCCAGACCAGGCCGGTGCGGCGGACGGTGCCCCGGTAGCGGCCCCAGCGGGTGAGCACCCGGGTCTCGCCGCCCGCGTTGGCCAGCAGGCCCGCGAGCGAGAGGACGACGAGCAGTCCGGCGGCGGCCACGGCGGCCACCGAACGGCCGGTCACCTCAGCCTGGCCACTGGCCCTGGCGGCCCCCGAGCGCAGGTCGGGCAGCGCGTCCCAGTACGGGATGACGCCGTCGCGCGCCAGCACCAGCAGGACGGCGGCCGTGCCGAGCAGCAGTCCGAGCAGGGCGATCCAGCCGGGCAGGCCGGCCGCGGTGTGCTCGCGGAGCGCCTGGTCGGCGCGCGGGGGGCGGCGCGAGGTGACGGCGGTCGCCGCCGCGGCCGGCGCGCTCTCCGGCTCGTCCGCCACCGGGATCCTCGTGGTCACCGGCGGCATCGGGTCCGCCGTCTCCAGCGGATCGCGCAGGTCGACGGGGGTACCGACGGCCGGCCCGGGGACCACCGCGAGCGGGGTGGTGGCCGGGCCGTTGTCGGCCGACTTGGCGGGCCTGGGCGGCCTCGCCGCCCTGGCCAGCGGGCTGGAGCCGGAGGCGGAACGTTCCGGCAGCGCCGGGGGGAACGCCTTGGGCAGGTGGTCGGGTCGCTGCGAAGAATCGCGGGTGACGTCCATGCACGGATCCTCAGGTTCAGTGTGTCGCGCAACGGGCGGCCCGGATCTGACGGGCAGTGCCAGAGCCAGGCTAAGTTCATACGTCATCAAATGCGACATTTGAACCAGTGCGTGTCGACATTTCTTGACGAATCATCCGAAGCCGGGCCTGACGCGCAGACACATGAGCGGATTGGGGGAGCGGTTCAGCGCCGCCGGGGGCCGGATCCCCGGCCGATCACCCGGCGGGTGATCAGACCGATGCCGGTGAGCACCAGCAGGACCCCGGCGAGCGCTCCGCGCCAGCCGTCCGACCGGTGCCGGTCGGCGGCCGTCGGCGACGGCGGCTCCGCCTCGTCGGCCGGGCCGGCGGAGTCGGTCGCGGTGCCGGTGGTCCGGGCCGCCTGCCGCGACCCGCCCGGTGGCGGCGCGGCCGGCGCCCGGTCGGTCCGCTCCCGGTCCGAGGCGGCGGCCGGCCCGGTGGGCGCCGGGGTGACGGAGGGAGTGGCGGAGGGAGTGACGGTCGGGGTCGGGGTCGGAGTGGAACTCGGGCCGGAACTCGGACCCGGGGGCGTCGGGGCCGAGGAGGACGGGGCCGCGGAGGCGGGAGCCGGGGACGCGCTCCGGGTCGCGGTCGCGGTCGCGGTCGGCATCGGGGTCGGGCGCGCCGTCGCCGGGCCGGACGCCGCTCCGGTGACCGGCGGCACGACGACCGGCGGCAGCCCGGGCGGGAGGGGCGCCGGCACCACGGCGGGCACGGCCACTACGGCGGGCGCGGCCACGGGTACGGTCGGGGCCGGACGGGCCGGGGTGCTCGCCGAGGGCTTCGGCACCACCGGGGAGGTGATCGCCGGGGACGGGACGGCCACCGAGGGCGTGGGTACCGAGGGCGTGGGTACCGAAGGCGTGGGCACCGAGGACGGCACCGAGGGCCTGACCGTGGCCGGGCCGGCGACCGCGCTCGGCACCGCCGTGGTCGGCACCGCCGTGGTCGTGGCCGTCGCAGGCGTCGCAGGCGTCGACGCGACCGGGGCCGTGGGCGCGGCCACCGGCGGCGGCGTAGCGGCGACGGACGCGGGCGCGGGCGCGGACGCGGACGCGGTGGGCGTCGGCACGGCACCCCCCGTCGGCGCCTGCACCGGCGCCGGAGCCGCCGTCTGCCCCGCCGTCTCGACCCGGACCGCCACCGCGTCCGCCGCCGTCCCGTTCCCCGCCTGGTCGGTGGCCGTGACGACCAGCCACTGCTCCCCGTCCGTCAGATCCCGGTTGGCCGTGCAGGTCCAGCTGCCGTCGACGGCCGCCGTCGCGCCGCAGGCGACGATCCGCGCCGTCCCGGCGGCGCGCTGCGGCCCCGCGGTGACGAGCACCCGCGCCCCGGGTTCGGCCTTCCCGGCCAGCCGGGGCCGGGCGGCCCGGACGGTCTCCCCGGCGGCCGGCGCGGTCAGCACCGGGCGGTCCGGCGGCACGGTGTCCACCACCAGCTCGACCGGCTGCCCGGCGGTCCGGTTCCCGGCGAGGTCGGCGGCGGCCGGGGTGAGCCGGTGCCGCCCCTCGGCCAGGTTCTCCACCGGCAGGCAGGACCAGCCGCCGTCGGCCCGGACGGCGGTGCTGCAGAGGTCCTCCTCCGGGCCGTCGGACGGCCGGTCGGTGACGACGACGGTGCCGCCCGGCTCCCCCGTGCCGGTCAGCCGGATGCCGGGGTCGTTGGTGAACCCGGGCAGCGTGAGCACCGCCGTGCCCGGCGCCGCGGTCCGCACGGTGAGCCGGACCGGCTCGCCGCGCAGCACCGCACCGGCGCCGGTGGTCAGTACCGGGGTGAGGGCGTGCGGGCCCGCGGCCAGCGCCGTGTCCGGGCGGCAGGACCAGTCGCCGCCCCGGGCGACCTGCCCGTGGCAGAGCGCGGTGTCGCCCTCGCGGACCTCGACGGTGGCGCCGGCCGTCGCCCGCGTACCGGAGATCCGGGGGCGGGTCTCGGCGAGGGTGGTGCCGTCGGCCGGCTGGGAGATCTCCGGGCGGGCGGCCCCGACGGTCAGTCGGATCCGCTGGTCCAGGACCTGCCCGGACTCGGCGGCGCCGTCGGCCGGCACCACCTGGGCGGCGTCCCGGCCGATCCGCAGCCGGGCCCGGGTCTCGCCGGAGGAGGCTCCGGCGGGGACGGTCCACTCCAGGGTGGCGCTGCGTGCACCGGGGGCGATCTCGGTCTGCACCCGCTCGACCGGGTCGAACCGGCCGTTGCGGTCGAAGTCGACCCAGCCGGCCAGGACGGCGGGCGCGTCGCCGACCGCGACCGGCAGGGTGAGCCGGTAGCCGTGGCCGATCGCCGCCTCCTCGGGGAAGCCGACGGCCGGGTCGGCGCCCTGGTGCTCGTCACGGCCGGGCCGCAGTCGCGGCGCCGGGGTGGACCCGGTGCCGGGCTGCCGGACCGGCCGGGTGGGCCGGGCGTCGGCGGTGGCGCCCGGGGTGGCGTCGTCACCGCCCGGGGAGAGGTCGGAGAGCAGGGGGGAGGTGCTGCCGTAGCTCAGCGGGGCGCTGCCGCCGATCAACAGCCCGGCCGCCAGGACGGTGACGGCCGTAGCCGGGAACTGTCGGTTCATCCGGCTCTCCTTCGCATCGACTGCCGAGCGGCCTGGATGGCCGGGCAGGCTGGGCACAAGATCAGACAAAACGGAATCATGATCCTGAGCCGGTCATACCGCGACACTTGCGCCCTTGGCCGCATAACACCCGATTGGCGGCCCTCCGACCGGCAGGACGGGATGTACCCGAAAGAACCGCATTTCACCCATAGGGCGGCCAACCGGGCCGAACCCCCGAGCCCCGGCCCGGCAAACGCAGAGACCCCCGGCCGTCGGCCGGGGGTCTCTCGATGGTGCGCTCAGCAGGATTCGAACCTGCAACCTCTTGATCCGTAGTCAAGTGCTCTATCCGTTGAGCTATGAGCGCAAGTTCCGGGCGGACCCGGTCTTGCGGGATTTGGTGCGCTCAGCAGGATTCGAACCTGCAACCTCTTGATCCGTAGTCAAGTGCTCTATCCGTTGAGCTATGAGCGCTCGCCCTGGCGAACGTTCCTCCGGGGCGGTGCGGGGACAACATTACATGACCTGCGGCGCGGGACGAAATCGATTGATCCGGGCACCCCGGGCACCCCCCGCCGGCCCGTCCCCAGAGATGCGAAGAGCCCCGCCGACAAGATCGTCGGCGGGGCTCCCGGCTGGCGGAGGCTGAGGGATTTGAACCCTCGATCAGGAATAACCCCGAAACCGCATTAGCAGTGCGGCGCCATAGACCGGACTAGGCGAAGCCTCCTCCACATGGAGCAAGCCCGCGTGCGCGGACCCGTTCCTTGTGCCTGTGATGATGCCACAACCCGGGGGCCCGGCACCAACCGCCGCCAACGTTACTAGGCGGGTCGTCCCCGCCGCAAAGAAGAATGAGATACTGCCGTCTCCGGAGAGAGCTGCCCTGAGCCGAGGAGACCTGTCGACGTGAGCAGCAGGCCGATCCGAGGCGCTGCTCGCCTCGCCGCCATACTCGACGCCCTGCCCGACGCGCTGTTGCTGGTCAACAGCAACGGCACCGTCGTCGATGCCAACACCGCGGCCGTCCAAGCGCTGCAGGCGCCGGGCACCTCGCTGGTCGGCATGGGCGTGCTCGACCTGCTCCCGGAGTTCGACCCCAGCCGGATCCCCGGCTCGATGCGGCCCGCCGCCCGCGAGGACGAGGCGCTCGACCGCCCGGTGCGGATGACCGCCCGGCGCACCGACGGCACCACCTTCCCGGTCGAGGTCTCCGGCAACGACTTCGACGACGACGGATCCGGTTCCGGCTCCGGCTCCGGCTACGCGCCCCCGGTGCCCTACGACCCGTACCGCGAGGGCTCCCGCTCCTCCGACCTGCTCCTGCTGCTGGTCCGCGACCTGACCGGCCGGCTCGGCGTCGAGGCGGAGCTGCGCCGCCAGCACAAGCAGACCGAGATGATCCTGCGGGCCGCCGCCGAGGGCGTGCTCGGCGTCGACCTCGAAGGCCGCTGCGTGCTGGTCAACCCGGCCGCCGCGCACATCCTGGAGTACCGGGCCAGCGAGTTGGGCGGCCGCGAGCTGCACCCGCTGATCCAGCACTCCCGGGCCGACGGCACGCCGCTGGCGCTGGAGGAGTCCGCGCTGCTGGACACCCTGACCTCCGGACGCAAGCACCGGGTGCGCGGCACCGTGCTGTGGCGCAAGGACGGCCGCCCGGTCACCGTCGACCTCACCACCGCCCCGGTCCGGGACGGCGACCAGCTGGTCGGCGCCGTGATGACCTTCACCGACCGCAGCCGCGAGCTGGCGCTGGTCGCCCGCAACGAGCACCTCACCGCCGTCCTGGAGAGCGAGCTGGGCGGTGCGCTGACCGCGCTGCACCGGCGGATCGACGCCCTCGCCGCCGACCCGGCCGGGCAGCTCTGGCCGGAGGCCAACTGGACCCTGCGCCGACTGGCCGACGAGTGCCGCCGCTACGGCAAGCTGATCGAGGGCGTGCTCGACCACCAGCGCTCCGAGGCCGGCGAGGGCGGCGGCGGCTCCGACGGCAAGGGCGGCGGTGCGGACGGCAAGAACGCCGGTGCGGACGGCACGAGCGGGCGGAAGGCCGCCGAGCGGGTGCCCGTCGCGCTGGACAAGGTGGTCCGCCGGGCCGTCGAGCACGCGGGCGAGCTGGTCGGCGCCGGCCGGGTGCGGTTCTCCGTGCACGCCGCCGCCGTCGAGGTGATCGCCGACGAGCAGCGGCTCGCCCGGGCGCTGGCCCACCTGGTCGCCGACGTCAGCGGCGTCGGCCTCGCGCTGGACGACGCGGCCCCCGAACTCCCCTCCCCCGGACTCGCCGCCCCCGGCACGCCCGCCCTGCCCCCGGCCGGTGGCGACGCGCCGGCCGTGGTGCTCGCGGCCGCCCAGCGCGGCGAGGTCGCCCGGGTGGAGATCCGCGGCCCCGGGCGCGGCGGCAGCCCCGTCCACCTGCCGATAGCCCGCGCGGTGGTCGAGCGCCACGGCGGGGTGCTCCAGCCGCACGAGCTGCCGGGACGCGCCGGCACCACGTACGTCGTCGAGCTGCCGCTGGACCCGGCCGCCGCCAAGGCCGCCGCCGAGCGCGCGTCCGCCGAGGGCCGGTCGGACCGGCCGAAGGAGAGCGACAGCGCCGTCCTGCCCGACCTGCCGGGCATCCCGCAGCTGCCGAGCGCGGCCCCGGCCGAGGAGCCGGCCGCCGCCGAGGGCGCCACCGCGGACGGTCCGTCGGCCGGTCCGGCGGAGCGCTCCCGGGAGGGCGCGCCGGACGGTTCCGCCGACGCCCGGAGAGCCGAGGCCCAGGCCGACCCGGCGACGGCGGGCAGTGCCCCGGACGAGCCGCCGGCCGTCGAGCAGCGGCGCGGACGCCGCGGCCGGCCGGCCGTCGAGCTGCCGCCCGCCGCCCCGGAGCAGCCGGGTCGCGACGGTGCCGCACCCGCCGCCCCCGTCGGCGCCATAGCCCCGGACATCCCCGCCGACCAGTGGCCCAACGCCCCCGCCCGGATCGAACGGGCCGTTCCCGAGCAGTGGAACGGCACCGGCAACGACCCCGCGTACGGGCGCCAGGGCCTGGGCGGCCCGAGCGGCCCGCAGAACGACCCCTGGGGCAAGGACGACGGCCGCTCCGGCACCGCCTACGCCGTCCCGGTCGACGGCGGACGTCCGGACGAGCGCCCCGGTGGCGGCAACGCCGGGGCCGCCGGTACCGGCGAGCGCCGGGCCGCCGGCGGCGAGGGCGGCCCGCGCGCTGCGATCGCGCTCGGTCCGGGCGGCGGCGAGTCCGCCGCGGACGCCCCGGCCGGCCGCGACGGTGGCGGCGAGGCCGAGCCCCGGCCGTCCGGGCGCCGCCGCGCACTGCCCGGCGGTGAGGACTCCTCCGGCGGGTTCGCCCTGCCCGGCGTCACCGACACCCCCGTCTACCCGGGGCTGGAGCACGCCCTGCCGGCCGGTCCGGCGCCCGCTCCGCCCGAGCCCGCCGCGCCCACGCCGACCGGTCGGCGGCGCCGGCTGGCCGTCCCGCCCGGGCCGGGCGGCGAGGCCGGCGGCCCGTCCGCGCCCGACGGCGCCGCGGCGGGCGGCTCGGCGCTCCCCGCTCTGCCCGCGCTGCCGTCGGCCGCCCCGGCACTGCCCGGCGCCACCGGGTCCCCCGGGTCTCCCGGGTCTCCCGGTTCTCCCGGCGACCAGCCCGAGGGCGGCCCGCGCCCGGTCGGCACCGGCCTCGGCGAGCTGGCCCCGCCGCGCCCCTTCGGCGCACCCGGCGCCCCCGGCCCGGCCGCCCCGGTGGGACCGGCCGGTGCCGTCATGCCGGTGACGCCGGTGGCACCCGCCGCCGACGCCCGGCCGCGGGCCGCGCTGGAGCTGCCCGCCGCCCCCGTCCCGGCGGCCCCCGGTGCCCCGCAGGCCAACGCGCCGATCGCGCTGCCGGGCGGCCGCACCGACACCGGCGAGCACAGCGCACAGCCCGCCCCGGCCCCCGACGGCGGTCCGCGCCGGCTGCTGGTCTGGCCCGAGCCCGACCCCGCCACCCGGCAGGCGCTCCAGGACCGCGGCTACCACCCGGTGATCGTCCGCTCCCGCGAGGAGGTGGACGCTCAGGTCGCCGGCTTCCCCGCCGCGCTCTTCGTCGACCCGCTGACCGGCCCGATCACCCGCACCGCCCTGCAGTCGCTGCGCACGGCGGCGCTGAACAGCCGGGTCCCGGTGCTGGTCACCGCCGGCCTCGGACAGGCCACCCGGGACGCCGCGTACGGCGCCGACCCGGCCGTCCTGCTGCGCGCGCTCGCCCCGCGCGACGGCGAGAACCACGCTCCGCGCGTCCTGCTGGTCGAGGGCGACCCGGACATCGCCGCCGCGATGATCGGCAGCCTGGAACGGCGCGGCATGCACGTCGAGCACGCGGTGGACGAGAACGACGCCGTCGCCCGGGCCAGCAGCGTGCAGCCCAACCTGGTGGTGATGGACCTGCTCCAGATCCGCCGCCGCCGGGTCGGCCTGCTGGACTGGCTGCGTGCCAACGACCGGCTGCACCGCACCCCGCTCGTCGTCTACACCTCGGTGGACCTCGACCCGCGCGAACTGCCCCGGCTGCGCACCGGCGAGACGGTGCTCTTCCTCGTGGAGCGCTCGACCAGCGACGACGTGCAGTCCCGGATCGTCGACCTGCTCGGGCGGATCGGCGCCATGGGCGAGGCGGGCGTCGCCGCGGCGGGCTGACGGCCGTGAACGCCGAGGGCCGGCCACCGCCTCACGGGGTGGCCGGCCCTCGCCGTGCCGTCCTGCTCCTCGCCTGCTCCCCGCCTACTCCTTGCCGAGGCGGGTGACGTCCAGCTTCTGCGCCGCGTAGTCGGCCCGGATCACCTTCTTGTCGAACTTGCCGACCGAGGTCTTCGGCACCGCCTCGACGATCGCCCAGCGCTCCGGCAGCTGCCAGGAGGCGATCCGCCCGGCCAGGAACGCCCGCAGCTCGGGCAGCCCGGCGGTGGCGCCCGGCCGCAGCACGACGGTGGCCAGCGGCCGCTCGCCCCACTTCTCGTCCGGGACGGCCACCACGGCGGCCTCGGCGACCTCCGGGTGGGCCATCAGGTGGTTCTCCAGGTCCACCGAGGAGATCCACTCGCCGCCGGACTTGATCACGTCCTTGGCCCGGTCGGTGAGGGTCAGGTAGCCGTCCGCGGTGATGGTGCCGACGTCGCCGGTGCGCAGCCAGCCGTCCTCGGAGAACTTGTCTTCCGGGCGCTGCGGGTCCTGGCCCGCGCCCCCGTAGTACGCCCCCGCGATCCACGGGCCGCGCACCTCCAGCTCGCCCGCCGACACCCCGTCGTGCGGCATCCGCTCGCCGCCCGGGCCGATCAGCCGGGCCTCGACGGAGGCCGGGAAGACGCCCTGGGTGACCCGGTACGGCCACGCCTCCTCCGGGGTCAGCCCGCCCGGCGGCTGGGCGAAGGAGCCGAGCGGCGAGGTCTCGGTCATGCCCCAGGCGTGGATGACGGGGATGCCGTGGCGCTCCTCGTAGGCCTTCATCAGCGACGGCGGGCAGGCCGAGCCGCCGATCACCACCATGCGCAGGCTGGAGGTGTCGTAGTCGCCGGCGTCCAGCTCGTCCAGCAGGCCGCTCCAGATCGTCGGCACGGCCGCGCTGACGGTGGGCCGCACGGCGGCGATCATCTCGGCCATCGGCTTGGGCTGGAGGAAACGGTCCGGCATCAGCAGGTTGGCGCCGGACATGAAGGCGGCGTGCGGGATGCCCCAGGCGTTGACGTGGAACATCGGTACGACCGGCAGCGCGGTGTCGCGCGGGGTGAAGGCGAAGTTGTCGCCGGTGTTGACCTGGAGGCAGTGCAGGTAGACCGAGCGGTGGCTGTAGAGCACGCCCTTCGGGTCGCCGGTGGTGCCGGAGGTGTAGCAGAGCACGGCGGCCTGGCGCTCGTCGATGTCGGACTGCCAGGGGTAGGCGGTCGGCCGGTCCGCGATCAGCTCCTCGTAGTCGTGCACGCCGCCCGCGAAGCCGGCCAGCACCGACCGGTCGCCGGGGCCGCTGACCACGATGTGCCGGAGGGTCGGGGCCAGCTCGGGGAGGACCGCCGCCAGCAGCGGCAGGACGGTGCCGTCGACGATGACCACGCGGTCGGCGGCGTGGTTGACGATGAACGAGAGCTGGTTCGCCGGGAGCCGCAGGTTGAGGGTGTGCAGCACCGCGCCCATCGCCGGCACCGCGAGGTAGGCCTCCAGGTGCTCGGCGTTGTTCCACATCAGGGTGGCGACGCGGTCGTCCGCCGTCACCCCGAGCTCGTCCCGCAGCGCCCACGCCAGCCGGGCGGCCCGCGCCCCGGTCTCCGCGTACGTCCGGACCACCGGGCCGGTGCCGTCCCAGGTAGTGACGGTCGAGCGGCCGTGGATCGTGGACCCGTGCTCCAGGATCCGGGCGACGGTGAGCGGTACGTCCTGCATCGTGCTGAACACGGGTCCTCCTCGACCTGGGCGGCACTGCGGCGGCCCCTGCCCCGAACCCGGCCGAACACCGGCTACTGGGTGGTAATACGGGCCGTAGGGCCCGATTCTGCCGCGCCCGGTCCCGGATGTCAGCCTTCCGGCGGCGTTGCCCCGATCACGGCCCGGCCACGGCCGGCCACGTTCCCCCCGGTCGGGCGGGGCGGCCCGGGCGCCCGCCCCGGCGGCCGGGATACTGGGGCCATGGGCGACGCACACGGCGAACGGCGGATGGGGCGGGGGCCGGCCGGGTTCCGGCTGCCGTGCCCGTGCTGCTCCGGCGGGGTGCTGACGCAGGCGCGGATGGGCCTGCGGGCGGGCCGCACCGGCACCGGGTTCGTCTCGGAGACCTGCCGCTACTGCCAGGGCCGGGGCTGGCTGGGGCTCGCGCTGCGGGAGTGACGGCGCGGGGGTGACGGCGCGGGGACGACCTGCGCCGGGGTGGCCTGCGTGGGGTTGCCTGCGCGAAGGCGGCCGCCCGTCAACCGGCCAGCGGGGCGTCGACGTGGTTGCGGTCGACGGTGAGCGTCGCCCCGCCGTAGGTCTCCTCGACGTTGCCGCGGTACTGATGGATCCGCTGGTGCTCGGTCCAGAGCTCCTCGGTGAGCGGCCCGCCCCCGGCGGTGTCGGCGCGGTCGTCCCAGCGGGCGTACCAGAGGGTGTCGGGCAGCGGCGAGCTGCCGGCCCGCGCGGCCGCCGCGAGGTCGGCGATGCCGGAGTCGAGGCTGGAGTAGAAGCCGGAGCGGTGGCCGGCCTCGTGCAGCGCCTGGGTCCAGCCGACGGTGAAGTCGACGACGGCCTGGCCGCAGGAGGGGTCGCGCACCGGATAGGCCTCGATGTCCAGGAAGACCGGGCTGCCCTGGCCGAGCCCGACCGCCCGCAGGCCCTCGACCGCCTCGGCCGCCTCCTCGCGCCCCTGCTGGGCGGCCCGCGCGGGGTCGATCCGCTTCGGCTTGCGCTTCAGGTCGCTGCACGGCGCCTGGAGGCCGACGTGGACGGGCAGGAACAGCCACCCCATCGCCCGGGCCTGCCGCACCCAGTCGGCGGTGAGCCTCGGCTGGGCGCAGCCGCGCTGACCGCCGCTGGTGTAGATGCCGAGCGCCCCGTACGGCGAGGCGTCGCGCCAGGCCCGCAGGGTCTCCAGCGGGGGCGCGGTGCAGGCGTCGAAGGCCGCGCCGGCGTAGAGGTCGCGGGGCCGGGCGGGCGGCGGTCCGAGCCGGTCGGGCAGGACCGCGGCGCGGATGCGGGGGACGACGGCGGCCGCCGGAGCGGCGGCGTCGGCGCTCGCGCCCGGGCCGCCGGCGGCCAGCAGGAGGACGAGGGAGGCGGCGGCGGCGAGGGCCGCGGGGCAAAGATGGCGCACGCCGCCTTGATACTGACGGGCCGTCGGACACCGGAGGCCGCCGCGCCGCGTGCACCGTCGAAGCTCACCCTTTCGGGCGCACCCGTCCACATCCGTCCCGATTCCAGTAACGAGCTTGCTGCCCAGTGGCTCCTTACGGCAGACTCGCCACCATGCCCACGTCCCACCCCAGCGAAACCTCCGCCCCGACGCCGGCCGCCGCCGTCGCCGAGGCGCTTGCCATGCCGCCCGCCCCCAAGGGCGAGCCCGCCGGCGAGCGGGGCAGCCGGCGACGAGGCGGGGCGCCCGGCGGGGGACTGCCACCGGACGCACGACCCGGCCGAGCGACCGGCCGACGGTTCCAGAACCTCCTGCGGCGCCCGATGGGTGACCCCCCGGCCGAAGGCTGGGGGAGGATCCCGGCGCCGCTTCTCTGTGTCGCGGCGATGTTCCTGGTGCAGACCGGGATCGCGTTCTCCAAGCCGCTCTTCGGACCGCTCGGGGTGAGCGGCACCACCTTCCTGCGGCTGAGCTTCGCGGCGGTCATCCTGCTGGCCGTCACCCGGCCCCGGCTGCGCGGGCGCCGGCCGCGCGACCTGGCCGCCGCCGCCCTGCTCGGCATGGCCTCGGCCGGGATGACGCTGCTGTTCGCCGGGGCGATCGACCGGCTGCCGATGGGCACCGCCGCCACCATCGAGTTCCTCGGCCCGCTCGCGGTGGCCCTGGTCTTCGCCCGCAGCGCCAGTCACCTGCTCTGGGCGCTGCTCGCGGCCGGCGGCGTGGCGCTGCTCACCCTGCTCGGCGAGGGCGGGGAGGGCGGCGGGCTCGACCCGGTCGGCCTGCTGTACGCCTTCGGGGCGGCCGCCTGCTACGCCGCGTACATCCTGTTCACCGACAAGGTCGGCGCCGCGTTCCAGGGCTTCCAGGGGCTGGCCGTGTCGATGACGGTCGGCGCGCTGACGGTGGCGCCGTTCGGGCTCGGCCAGGCCTGGGACGGGCTGACCGCGCCCGGCGCCTCGCCGCTGATGCTGCTGCTCGCGGTGGCCGGGGTGTCGCTGCTGCTGCCGGTGATCCCGTACGCGCTGGAGATGACGGCGCTGCGGCGGATGCCGCAGCGGGTGTTCAGCGTGCTGGTCAGCCTGGAGCCGGCGGTCAGCGCGCTGGTCGGCCTGGTGGTGCTGGGTCAGCTGCTGGGCGCCGCGCAGCTGGCCGGCATCGGCTGCGTGGTGGCGGCGAGCGTCGGGGCCACGCTGACCGGGCGGCGCTGAGGCGCGGCGTTGCGGTGAGCCGGGGGCGCGCATCGGATCGATGCGCGCCCCTGCTGCTCTGCGGCTCTGCGGCGCTACGGCGCTACGGCCAGAGCAGGGTGCGCGACCACTCCGGCGTGCGGACCGGGCCGGTCCGGGTGTAGCGGAGCCGGACGTGGTGGCGCTCCGCGTCGCCCTGCCAGAACTCCACCTCGTTCGCCCAGAGCGTGTAGACGGCGTGCCCGGCGGCGACCGCGTCCGGGGTGGCCTCCAGTCGGCGGCGGGCGACCGCCACCGCCTCCTCGTACTCGGCCGACGAGGCCATCGGCTCGCTCTGCCGACCGACCAGCGCGCCGATCCGGGCGGCCGGGGAGCGGGTGGCGAACTCGGCCCCCGCCACCTGGTCGGCGGCCCGCTCGACGGTGCCGCGCACCCGTACCTGGCGGCCGAGCTGCGGCCAGTAGACGGTGAGCGCGGCGGCCGGGTGGTCGGCGAGCTGGCGGCCCTTGGGGCTGTCGGCGGCGGTCGAGAAGACCCAGCCGGTGCCGGCGGCGTCCACGTCGCGCAGCACCAGGACGCGGGCGTCCGGCATGCCGTCGGCGTCGACCGTGGAGAGGGTGAACACCTGCGGGTCCAGCACCCCGGCGTACAGGGCGGTGGCGAGCCAGTCCACGAAGAGCGGGCCGGGTTCGGCCGGGGCCGCCCCGGCGTCGAAGGTCGGCAACGGGCGGGCCATCGGCGGACGGCCGAGCATCAGCTCGGGCACGGACCGGGGTGCGGCCGGGGCCGGCTCCCCGCCGGGCCCGGGGCCCGGTGCGGGCCTGGTCTCGCCGGGGCCGCTCAGGCCCTCCTCCTCCGCTGCCATCGAGCCCTTCCTTCCGGTTGCCGCGGCCGCAGCCCGCGGCGAGCCGGTCTCGGGGCGGGCCGGGCGCGGGGTGCGCTGTCGGAGCGCAACCGTACCGCCGTGCGGTGACGACTCCGGGCGCGGGCCCTGGACTGGACCTGTTCCGGGCCCCGAACACGCCCGTGGGCGGCACCGACGTGCGGTGCCGCCCACGGGACCGGGGGCGCGGTGACCCTTTCCGCTGCCCGGTCGCGCCTTGTGCGATCCGTTCCGATCGCTCGGTTTCCGATCCGTTCCACGGTCCGTTTGGCCGGCTCCGGTCGTCCGTCGACGGCGCCCCCGCCGTCGACGGCACCCGGTCGGCGCCGGTTCCCGGACGCTCAGGTGCTCAGGTGCTCGGTTGTTCAGGTGCCTGGTTGCTCAGGAGAAGACCCGCCGCCCTGCGGGTTCGGATGCGAGCCATGAAAGCCTCCAAGAAACGGTAATCATGCCATGTGTGCGGGAGTTCACCGGCCAGGCGAACACCTACGGGCTGCGGCGCCGGGAGACAGACTTCCGCAACAAATCGACAAAGCACCACCTCCCGGCCGAATTTTCGCCCTTTAGCGTGATATTCGGCACCCCGGCGCATAACTGCCGGCGACACGGAAAACGCGCCCTTCGCACCACCGTCCACCTGCGGCGCAGTCGGATCGGCCAGCCACGGCCAATGCGCCCGGGACGGCGCGAGGAGAGCACACCGACGCCCCGGCGCACCACCAAGGCGCGCGATGAAAGCAAACACGCCCCCGGTCGGTGCGGTCGCGTTACCGAGTCGACAATTCAGACCGCCCGGCAGCAGTCCGAAAATCATCAGAACAATGCGCCAAAGCGGGGCAGAGGACCAGGGCAGGGAATCGGGCGATACCGGATCAGATCGCCTTGCCGGGATTGAGAATGCCCAGCGGGTCGAAGACCGCCTTCAACTGCCGCTGCAGGTCCATCGCCACCGGCCCGAGCTCTCGCGCCAGCCACTCCCGCTTGAGCAGCCCCACCCCGTGCTCGCCGGTGATCGTGCCGCCCAGCTCCAGCCCGAGCGCCATGATCTCGTCGAAGGAGCGCTGCGCCCGGGCCGACTGCTCGGCGTCCGCCGCGTCGAAGATGACGATCGGGTGGGTGTTGCCGTCGCCCGCGTGGCTCACCACCCCGATGGTCAGCCCGTGCCGCTCGGCGATCGCCGCGACGCCGTCCAGCATCTCGGCCAGCCGCGAGCGCGGCACCGCCACGTCGTCGATCATCGTGGTGCCCAGCCGGTCCAGCGCGGGCAGCGCCTGGCGGCGCGCCTCCAGCAGCAGTTCGGACTCGGCCTGGTCCTCGGCGGGCACCACCTCGCTCGCCCCCGCCGCCCGGCACAACTCCCCGACCGCGGCCAGCTCGGCGGCCCGGTCCGGGCCGTCGAAGGCGACCAGCAGCAGCGCCTGGGTGGACTCTGGCAGCCCCATCCGCCCCAGGTCGTTGACCGCGCGCACACTCACCGCGTCCATCAGCTCCATCAGCGACGGGGTGAAGCCGCGCGCCATCACCTCGCAGACCGCCGCACCCGCCGCGGCCGCGCTCGGGAACTCCGCCGCCAGCGCCAGCTGCGGCGCGGGGGCCGGCCGCAGCGCCAGCACCGCGCGGACCACCACGCCGAGCGTGCCCTCGGAGCCCACGAGCAGCCGGGTCAGGTCGTACCCGGCCACCCCCTTGGCCGTCCGGCGGCCGGTGGACAGCAGCCGGCCGTCGGCCAGCACCACGTCGAGGCCGAGCACGTACTCGCTCGTCACGCCGTACTTGACGCAGCAGAGGCCGCCCGCGCCGGTGCCGATGTTGCCGCCGATCGTGCAGGACTCCCAGCTCGACGGGTCGGGCGGGTAGACGAGCCCCGAGGCGGCGGCGGCCCGGGACAGCTCGGCGTTCACCACGCCCGGCTCGACCACCGCGAGCCGGTTCACCGGGTCGAGCTCCAGGATCCGGTTCATCTTCACCATCGACAGCACGATGCAGCCGTCGACGGCGTTGGCCGCGCCGGACAGCCCGGTCCGGGCGCCCTGCGGGACCACCGGCACGCGCAGCGCGGTGGCGGTCCGCAGGACGTGCTGCACCTGCTCGACCGTCTCCGGGAAGACCACCACCGCGGGGGTGCCGGCCGGGCAGAAGTCCGCCATGTCGTGCCGGTAGGCGGCCGTGACGTCCGGGTCCACCGCCAGGGCGCCGGGCGGGAGGCCCTCCGCCAGCCGGTCCGTCAGATCACTCATCGCCGCCTCCGCTCGCACCGCCCGTCCCGCCGCACCGCGGGGCGCCGTCCGTATCCGTCCGACCGCGCCCGGCTCTCGCACTCTGCCCGCCGCCCGTCCGCCCGGCAAGTACGCCGCCCCGGCGCAGGACGGGCGAGGCCGACGCGAGGATCCCGGCGGCGCCGGTGGCCGCCGCGCAGAGCGCCGTGGGCACCCGGGGGCCGACCGCGTCGGCGAGCAGGCCGAGCAGCCCGGTCGAGAGCACCAGTGCCGCACTCTGCACCAGGGTCAGCAGCGCCTGCACCCGGGAGAGGTGTCCGTCCGGCGCGGCCCCCAGCACCAGCGGACCGATCCGGCAGGCGAACAGCCCGGAACCCACGCCCGTCACCACCCCGCCGGTCACGGCCGCTCCCGGCCCCGGCGCCGCGGCCAGCAGCGCGACACCCACCGCGGCCACGCAGAGCCCGAGCGCGGCACCCATGCCGCCGTGCCCGCGCCCTCCGCCGTCCCGCCGCGATAGCAGGCCCGCCACCACCAGCACACCCGCCCCCTGGCCGCCCGCCACCAGACCGGCCGACCCCGCGCCCCACCCGTCGGCCCGTGCCAGCAGCGGCGCGAGGAGCGACACCACCGGCAGCAGGGCCCCGGCCGCCGCCCCGGTCAGCAGCAGGGCCGCCCGCAGCAGCCGGTCCCCCGCCGCCAGCCGGACCCCGGCGGCCGCCTCCGCCAACAGCCCGGTCGGGTGCTGCCCTCCGGGCCGCTCCCGGCGCTGCCGCAGGACCGGGAGCGCCACCGGGACCGGGACCGGCACCCGCAGCAGCACCAGCAGGACGACGGCGAAGCTCGCCGCGTCCACCAGCGCCACCCCGGGCAGCCCGCCCGCCGCGGCCAGCGCCCCGCCGAGCGGTGCCCCGAGCAGGGCGGCGAGCTGCCCGCCGGCCTGCCGCAGCGCCAGGGCCCGCGGCAGCTGCCCGGCGCCCACCAGCAGCCGCGGCATCGACCCGCTCGCAGGCAGGTAGAACGCGTCCACCACCCCGATCACCACCGCCGCGAGGACCAGCAGCCGCAGCGGGGTGCCCCAGCCGACGGCCGCCGCCGCCAGGGCGAGGGTCGCGGCCAGCATCACCGCGTCCCCGGCGAGCATCACCCGGCGGGCGCCCAGCCGGTCCGCCACCGCGCCGCCGACCAGCACCAGCGCCGTCCGCGACACCGTGATCGCGGTGAGCACCAGCCCGGCGGCGCCCCCGCCGTGCGCGGCGGCGGCCCAGCCCAGGGCGAAGGCGAGAGCGGCATCGCCCAGTGCCCCGAGCTGCGCCCCGGCGAGCCAGAGCAGGTAGGAGGCGGGCAGCGCCGCCCGCGCCGGGTGGGCCGGGCTCGCCGGGTGGGCCTCGCCGTCGGGCGCACGGGCCCCGGTGATCGTCATGCCGGCCGACGCTAGGACCCTCGACCTGCTTCAGGGCAAGCGCCGGCCGACCGCGGGCCCGGCTACGCCCGCACCACCGGCTCCTGCAGCTCCGTCACCCAGTCCGTCACCTCCTCCGGGCACTCCAGGTACAGCTCCCGGGCGTACCCGGTCGAGCGGTAGCCGTTCTCCTCGATGAACCGCGCCAGGGCCTGGACCGATCCCAGGGAGTCGTCCATGGAGCCGCGGTGCACCAGGGTCGCCGCCTCCTCGACCGCCGGCAGGTCGACCACCGAGAGGCCGTGCTCCCCGGCCGGGTCGACCGAGGTGGCGATCGGCACGGCCACCCGGATCCGCACCGAGCCGTCGCCGTCCCCGGTGTCCTCGTACCGGGCGACGGACGGACCGGTGTGCGCGATACCGGCCGCCGCCAGCCGTCCGCAGAGCTCGTCGAACAGCGGGCCGATCACCGGCGTGATGTCCTGCGGCTCGTAACTCGCCGCGAGCCCCGTCAGCTCGGCCACCCGCACCGCCGGCACCCGCTTCACCACAACGTCCTGCGTGGACATGGTCCCCTCGCTCTCGATCGTCCGGAGCCTCGCCTCGACCCGGGCCAGCCGTTCGCCGTCCGCCGCCATCGCCGCGGCGAGCTCGGCCCGCCGCAGCCGCAGCATCCCGCGCAGCTCGGCCGTGTCCACCTCCTCGTCCAGGACGGCCCGCACCTGTTGCAGCGTGAAGCCGAGGTCCTTGAGGGCGATGACCCGGTTGAGCCGGGCCAGTTGGGCCGCCTCGTAGCAGCGGTAGCCGCTGGCCGGGTCCACCCGGGCGGGCAGGAGCAGTCCGATGGCGTCGTAGTGGCGCAGCATGCGGACCGACACCCGGCCGTGCTTGGCGAAGTCTCCGATGTTCAACACAGTCCCTCCAGTGCAGACCCTCACACGGTGTCACGGTCAAGCACCGGCTTCGCCGCCCGTCCCTCCGCTCCCGGCGGCCCGCTCAGTCCGTCACGTCGAACCCCCTCCGCTGGCCCAGTGCCTGGAGGCTGCGCTGGCCGGGGATGCCGTTGGCGTCGTCGCCGCTGTAGCCGAGGCTGCGCTGGAACGCGGCGTACGCCTGCACGGTGCGCGTGCCGAGCGAGCCGTCCACCCAGCGCTGCTCCAGGAACCCCTCGTCCGCCAGGGCCTGTTCGACGATCCGCACCTCGCCGCCGTACGTCTGGTGGCCCTGCTCGGCCCCCGGGTCGGTGCGCGCCGCCGCGACCACGTGGGCGAGCGATACCCGCTGCGGCGAGGGCAGCCGGCCCAGCAGCCGGCGCAGCGACCCCTCGCCCGGAACGCCGTCGGCGTCCGATCCCGAGTACCCCAGACTGTGCTGGTAGTCCTGGTAGTTGAGGGTGTCGGCGTCCCGCCAGTCCTGGTCCGGGCCGGACTGGTAGTGCCGGCCGAAGCCCAGCCGGACGAGCGCCTCGCCCACCTCCTCGACCTGTGGCCCGTGCGCGCCGTAGCCGTACTCCAGCCCGTTGATGGTCACCCGGTACCGGGCGGGCCCGGACCCGCCGCTCGGCGGGGGCAGCGGCGCGCCGCCGGCCACCGCGACGATGCCGGGCATCACGACCTCGCGGAACTGCCGGGCCCGGGCGTCCCCCGGGCAGGCCGTGCCGCCGTCCGACCACTCGGGGAACATCCGGTGCACGCCGAAGCCGGGCTGGTCCCACTCGGAGCAGATCCGCAGCGGGATCCCGTGCCGCTGGTGCAGCCACACCCCGAGCGCGACGAGCGCCACGACCTGGGGGTCCGTCCACGGGTCGGTGCTCTGGTCGTCACTGGCCGACTCCACGCTCACCGCGCCGGTGCCGTCGGCCCTGCGGTTGGCGCGCATGTTGGCGTCGGCACGGGTCTCGGTGCCGACGAACTGCCCCACACTGCCGTCGTACCCGACCCCGAAGTGGGACTCCAGGTTGGTGGAGTCCCTCCAGTACTCGTACATCCGCCGCGGCGTCCACGGCGCCGCCACACTGTGGAAGATCACCTGCGTCGGCGTGATCGCCGGCTGCTCGTCCGACTCGGGTTCGAGCTCCATCTTCTCCGCACCGGGGTACCAGGCCATCCGTCTCTCCTTGCCGGGCCCAGGGCAGTTCGCCCCTTACGCCCTGAAAGACGGACCCCGACCCCTCACAGGACGACGCGTCCACCCCAAACCCCCCGTTCAGGTGAAACCGCGCCACCACCCCACCCCTCCACCGCCCCGAGCCCGCCCCGAGCCCGCCCCGCAAACGCACGAAGGCGGGTGCCGAACGATCTCGGCACCCGCCTCGAGCAGGTAATTCTTCTCCTACCGGCGGAGAGCGTGGGATTCGAACCCACGGTACGGGGTCACCGCACGACAGTTTTCAAGACTGTTCCCTTAGGCCGCTCGGGCAGCTCTCCAGGCGGAGGTCAGCCTAACGGGTCCGGCGGGGTTCGGTGCACCGGGTTTCCCGGGGCGGGTCGGGGGTCACTTGTCACCGACGCGGGTGCCAAGGGTGACCTTGGTGGTGGCGGTCTGGCCGTTGCGGGTGTACTCGACGTCGACGGTCTCGCCGGGCTTGTGCGTCCAGATCTTGCTGACCAGGGCGGGGCCGTTCTCGATCGGGCTGCCGCCGAGCTTGGTGATGACGTCGCCGGGCTTGAGGCCGGCCTGGTCGGCGGCGCCGCCGGGGGTGATGGGCGGCTGGCCCTGGACGTCGCGGGTCGAGATCTGCGCGCCGTCGCCCTTGTAGCTGTCGTCGCGCAGCACGTCGAGCTTGGCGTAGACGGGCTTGCCGGTCTTGATCAGGGTGTCGGCGACCCACTTGGCCTGGTTGATCGGGATCGCGAAGCCGAGGCCGATGGAGCCGGCCCGGCCGTTGCTGGAGGCGTTGGACTGGATCGCCGAGTTGATGCCGATCACCCCGCCGCCGGAGTCGAGCAGCGGGCCGCCGGAGTTGCCGGGGTTGATGGAGGCGTCGGTCTGCAGGGCGTTCATGTAGGAGGCCTGCGCGCCGGTCTCGTCGCCGGAGGCGACCGGGCGGTCCTTGGCACTGACGATGCCGGTGGTGACGGTGGACTCCAGGCCGTACGGGGCACCGATGGCGATGGTGGAGTCGCCGACGTTGACCTTGTCGGAGTCGGCCAGCGGAAGCGGCGTCAGCTTCTCCTTGGGCGGGTTGTCGAGCTTGATGACGGCGACGTCGTAGCCCTCGGCGCGGCCCAGCACGGAGGCGCTGTAGGAGGAGCCGTCGGCGAACTTGACGGTCAGCTTGCCTCCGCTGGAGGCGGGCGCGACCACGTGGTTGTTGGTGAGGATGTGGCCCTCGGTGTCGAAGACGAAGCCGGTGCCGGTGCCGGACTCGCCGTTGCCCTGGGCCTTGATGGTGACGACGCTGGGCAGCGCCTTCTGCGCGATGCCGGCGACCGAGCCCGGGGCGGGCTCGTTCTTCTGGGTGTTGTTGGCCTGGACCGTGGTGGAGCTGCGGTCGGCCTTGGCGCTCACCGATTTGCCGTCGCGGTCGGCGACGGACACGCCGACCGCGCCGCCGGCCACGCCAGCCACCAGGGCGACGGCCGCGACCAGGGCGATCAGGCCGCCGCGCTTCTTGCGCGGGCCGCCGGGGACGGGCGCGCCGGGGTACTCGCCCGGGTAGCCGAGCGGGCCGCCGGGGCCACCGGGGGCCCCGGGCGCGCCGGGGGTGATGTCGTGGGCGCCCCAGCCGCCGAGCGGCTGGCCGGCGCCGAACGGGTGCTGGTGCTGGTGCTGGCCGGTCGCACCCGGGCCCTGCGGGGCGCCCGGGGCGGCGAACGGGTCGTGCGCCGCGAGCGCCGGGGGAACCGGCGTGCCCGGGGCCGGGGTGGCGTACGGGTTGCCGCCCTGCGGGGCGGCCAACGGCGCGAGCGGCGCGGCGGGAGCGGCCGGGACCGGGACCGGAGCCGGAGCCGGGGGCACGGCGGGCGGCAGGACCGGCGGCGGGGCGTCGAGGTACCCGGACTCGGCGGCCGGGGCGGCGGCCGGCTCCGGCGCGCCGACCTTGCCGAACGCCAGCGTGGGCGTGAACCCGCCGGAGCCCCCCTCGGCGGCCGGGGCAAGCCCGGACGACCGGTCCACTGCGGACGTCGTTGCGGGGGCGGGGGCGGGGCCGGCCGCAGACTGCTGCGCCGGACCGTCAGAAGCGGAACCCACCACCCCCTGGCCGCCGGAGGGCTGCTCCCCCTGCGACCCGGTGGACCCAACCTCGCGCTCGGTGCTCACGGACGACCTCCATAGCTGACAGGACCTACAACCATAGTTTTTCGCACACCCGATTCGATTGCCGTAAGGACCCTTCTGAAGAACTCATAAGAATCCTTAGCCGGGCCCGACAGCCGCCGCAGCGCTGCGTCCCGCCCGGTCCGCCTTGGCGTTCCCCCCGACGACGACTAACCTGTCGCTCCGAACTGACACGCGGGAGCTTGGACCCACCAGGCTGAGAGTGCGCCGGTCGACCGTACGCCACGGACCCCGTGGACGGCCGTCGAGGGGGCGCAGACCGCCGGAACCTGTCCGGGTAATGCCGGCGTAGGGAGAAATCGGCCATGCCGTCTGCTTCGCCATCCTCGTCCTCGGGCGCGCCCGCGTCCGTCCCCCCGGCGCAGGACGCCGCGGGGACCGCCCCCGGTTCCCCCGCAGGCGGCACCGCGCCCACGGCCACCGCCGTGCTGGAGCCCCCGGCCCGGACCGAGGCACCGCTGGTGCTGGACACCGAACCGCCCCGCACCCTGCGCTTGCGCGACCACTTCGCGCTCTGGATGAACCTCGGCGTCTCGCTGATCGGCTTCACCACCGCCGCGACCGTGCTCGGCGCCAAGGGCGGCGAGCTGTCGCTGGCCGCCGCCGTGACCGCGATCGTGGCCGGCACCGCGGTCGGCACCGCGATGCTGGCTGTGGCCGCGCTGATCGGCGCGCGCACCGGCGCGCCCGCCATGGCGAACCTGCGCGGCCTGTTCGGCACCCGGCTGTCCTACGTGCCGACGGTGCTCAACATCGTCCAGTGCATCGGCTGGGGCGTCTACGAGCTGCTGACGATCGCGCTCGGCGCGCAGACCGTGGTCGGCACCGAGGGCTACCGCTGGGTCTTCGTGGTGCTGGCCGGCGCGCTGACCACCGCGCTGACCATCTGGCCGCTCGGCGCGATCGCGGTGCTGCGCCGCTTCGTCGCGGCCGCGGTGGCGGTCGCGATGGTGTACTTCACCGTCCAGCTCGGCCGGCACGGCGTCCCGGACCCGGGCGCGGGCAACTGGCACGGCTTCCTGCGGGCGACGGACTCGATGATCGCGGTGTCGATCTCCTTCGTCCCGCTCGCCGCCGACTACACCCGGCACTCGCGCACCCCGCGCTCGGCGTTCTGGGGCAGCTTCTCCGGCTACACGATGGCGCAGGTCTGGTGCTACGTGCTCGGGCTGATGGCGCTGCTGCAGGCGGACGGCGACCCCGCCCGGATCTTCGACTCCTTCCTCGGCGTCTGGGCCGGCTGGCTGTTCCTGCTGGTCCTGGTGCTGCGCGAGACCGACCAGTCCTTCGCGAACGTGTACTCGACCGCGATGTCGATCCACAACCTGCTGCCCAGGGTCGACCGCCGGGTGCTGACGGGCGGCACCGGCGTGCTGATCACCGTGCTCGCGCTGCAGATCACCGAGTTCACCGACTCCTACTACGCCTTCCTGGGGCTGATCGGCTCGGTCTTCGTGCCGATGTTCGCGGTGCTGGCGGTCGACTACTTCCTCGGCGCCGGGCGGCGCGGCTGGGACCTCTCCGCCGACGCGCCGTCCCGCTGGCTGATGCTGCTGCCGTGGGCGCTGGGCTTCGCCACCTACCAGCTGATCGCGCCGACCGCGGTGGCCGGCTGGTGGACGGACCTCTGGACCTCCGCGCAGGAGGCGCTGCACTTCACCCCGCAGGAGTGGACCTCGGCCTCGCTGTTCGGCTTCCTGGTGCCGGCCCTGGCCACCTGGGCGCTCACCCCGCTCACCCGGGGCCGGGGCGCCGCCGCGCGCTGACCCCGCCCCGGCGCCGCGGACGCGGAGGCGAGACGGCCCCCGGGGTTGGGGCGGTCTTCGCCTCCGCTTCACGTGCCCGGCCTATCGTGTAGGGCGTGACCAGCCCTGATGTCTCGCCCCCGACCGCCCGCACCGCACCGCCCGTCCAGGTGATCGCCCACCGCGGTTCCTCGTTCGCCCTGCCCGAGCACACCCTCGCCGCCTACCGCAGGGCGCTCACCGAGGGGGCGGACGCCCTGGAGTGCGATGTGCGGGTGACCGCCGACGGGCAGCTGGTCTGCGTGCACGACCGGCGGATCGGCCGGGTCTCGGACGGCCGGGGCACGGTGTCCGCGATGACGCTGGCGGAGCTGGAGGCGCACGACTTCGGCGCCTGGAAGACCGGCCGGCCGAGCGAGGACCCGGAGCTGCGCGGGGTGCTGCGGCTGGAGAGCCTGCTGGAGCTGGTGGTCGACTGCGGGCGCCCGGTGGACCTCGCGATCGAGACCAAGCACCCGGTGCGGTTCCGCGGCCGGGTGGAGTCCGAGCTGCTGCGGATGCTGGACCGGTTCGGGATCGGCGGCGGGGCGGGCGGCCGCGGGGCGGACGGCGGCAGCAGCGGCGGCAGCGGCGGCAGCGGCGGCAGCGGCGGCAGCGGCGGCAGCGGCGGCGGCGGGGCGGACGTCCGGGACCACGGGGTCAACGCCCGGATCATGAGCTTCTCCTCCCTCGCGCTCGCCCGGGTGGCGGCGGCCGCGCCGCAGTACCAGCGGGTCTTCCTGTTCGAGCGCGGCCTGGTGCTGCGCGGACGGCTGCGCCCGGGCGCGCCGCTCCCGGGCGGGGCGCGGATCGCCGGTCCGGGCATCGAGCTGGTGCGGGCCCGCCCGGGGCTGGTGACCAGGCTGCGCGAGCTGGGCCACCAGGTGCACGTGTGGACCGTGGACGAGCCGGCCGACGTCGAGCTCTGCCTGGAGCTCGGGGTGTCGGCGATCATCACCAACCGCCCGGCGGAGGTCCTGGCCCAGCTCGGCCGCTGAGCCGGCGGGCGGTCCCGGCCGGCGGTCCCGGCCACGGTCCCGGCCGCGGCGGATGGTGATCCCGTGGCGCGCGGTACCGCTGCGGTGAACCGTTCAACCACCATGGCCCGTTGATCGTCTTGGTAGGGACTCAAACCTTTCGACGACGATTTCTGCCGCAATTCATACAGTTTCACGACACAGGGTGAGCATCGAATCACCTCTCGCGTACCGACGGTGGACCGCCGTCAAATGTCCGCGCGGGATCGCCGCACGGTCGTTTCCGACGTATTGCCAAGGGGCATCCATCCCTCGGCATACGCTGAAGGAGGTCCGGGGGTGGCGTTGATGGTGGCGCGTGAAGTGCCGACTTCATCGACCATGGCGGTGCCGCACGGCCCAGCGAGTGTCGGGGTCGCGCGGCGCCGACTGCGTCGAGATCTGGGAGACCGCGAGATACCGGAACCGGTCATTGATGATGCCGTTCTGATCCTTTCCGAACTATTGAGCAACGCTTGTCGTTACGCCCGCCCGCTCGGGCCCCTGCCCGCGCTCGGCCGGGGCGCCCGCGCCGAGGTCGTCGGCCCCCTGCTGGTCGGCGGGTCGTCGCGAACCGGCGGGCCCACCGGGCCCGGCACACCGGCCGCCGCGCCGGGCGAGGCCGGCGAGGACACCGGCGGTGTCCTGGTCCGCTGGCAGATGCACGCCGACGGCGTGCTCACCCTGGAGGTCACCGACGGCGGGGCGCAGACCCGGCCGTCGCCGTCCAGCCCCTCGCTGACCTCGCACGGCGGCCGCGGGCTGAGCATCGTGGACCAGCTGGCCAGCGACTGGGGCGTGCGCGACGCCCCCGGCGAGGTGACCGTCTGGGCGGCCCTGCCGGCCCGGGCGCGGCACGCCCGGCGGACCGGCGGCGGTCACCACGGCGGCGGGCACCACACCGGCGGCCACCACCACGGCGCCTGAACGGCCGGCCACCGCGACGGCCGAACGGCGGGCCGGGCCTGCGCAGCGCCCGGGCAGCGGGCACCGCGGGCCCGCCCGCGCTCCGGCGCACGCCCACCCGCCCGGGGAACGTCAGTAGGCTGCCGGGAGCACAACACCACCGTTCCCGGGAGATCCGCACCATGGGCAAGAAGGCCGCCAAGAAGGCGCCGCAGCGCAGTCAGTCCACCCCCGCCGCCACGGGCGAGATCCCCGTGGTCGGGGCCCGCGAGAACTGCCCCTGCGGCTCGGGCCGCCGCTACAAGGCCTGTCACGGCCGGGAGGCCTCGCACGCCGTCCAGGAGCTGGTGCACCGCCCGTTCGAGGGCCTGCCGGGCGAGGCCGACTGGGTGGCGCTGCGCGAGCTGGTGCCCGCCGCCACCGTCCCGCTGACGCTGGCCGCCGGGGTGGCCGGCACGGCCGCCGGCGAGGTGCCGTCGGTCACCCTGGCCACCGTGCTGCCGCTGGCCTGGCCCGCGCTGCGCCGCCAGGACGGCTCGATCCTGCTGGGCCTGCAGACCCAGTCGTCCTCCGGCGACCTGAGCCGCGACCTCGCCGACGCCCTGGAGCTGGCGCTGGCCACCGAGCCCGGCACCCCGGTGCCGGCCCGCCGCACCGTGCCGAGCGGCCGCCGCCTGCAGGACCTGCTGGACGCCTCCGCCGCCTTCGAGCCGATTGTGCACACCGGCTTCGAGTTCTGGCTGGAGGACGCCGAGACCGCGACCGGCGAGGTGGCCGCCTCGCTGGAGCGCGCCAACGCCTCGGCGATCCCCACCGAGAAGCTCACCGGCGTCGACTCCGCCTACTGGTGCGGCACCCCGGACAAGAACCACCTGCGCTGGGTGATGACGGTGCCGGAGGAGCAGCTGCTGGACGCGCTGGCCCGGCTGACCGCCGCCGAGCGGTCCGCGATCGGCCCGGACACCCGCCTGGTCGGCTCGTTCCGGGCGCACGGCCTGACCGTGCCGGTCTGGGACCTGCCGCTCGGGATGACCGCGACCGACTGCGAGAAGCCGGCCGCGGAGTTCGCCGAGCGGCTCGCCGCGACGCTCGCCGATCCGGCCCCGCTGACCGCCGACGAGCGGCGGGCCCGCGCGAACCTGGTGAACCGTCAGGTCACCCTGAACTAAAGGCGGGACGGAACACCGGGGCCATGCCCGGCGGATCGACGTGATACGCGTCACATTGGCGCCCGTAACCCGCAATTTCCGGGCTACGAGGGCGTCTTGGAAATTGGCGCGGGCGCGGATCCTTGTTACTGTCTAAAGAGTCCGGTCGCTGGTGCATCCCCCGTCGCCAGCGGCCGGATCTTTTGTTTTCCGAACGCCCCACGCCGGGGCCGGTCGGCCGTGCCCGATCAGTACGTCGACGACGGATCGTCAGTACGCCGAGCGGCCGCTGTCCAGTTGGACCGCCGCCGCCACCAACTCGCCCAGCAGCGGCTCGACCTGCGGCAGCCAGACCCCGCCGTCGGCACCCTGGCGCGGCGGCAGCACCCAGCGCACCCGGTCGCCGTCCCCGCCCCCGGGCGGCAGCGGCAGGAAGCCGCCGACCCCGTGGTAGCGCAAGGATCCGGGCACCCAGGGGAGTTGGACGAGCATCTCGCCGAGCGCGTCGAGCGAGTAGGGGGCGACCAGCATCGCGTACCGGCCGGGCATCGCCACCACCGGGCCGAGCCGCAGCCGCAGGGCGGCCAGGTAGGCGAGCGCGCGGGCACCGGCCGCCGCCGGGAGGCTGACCGCGCAGACCGTCCGGCCGGTCGCGACCAGCACCGGGGCGTCCGGGCAGCGCCGCTCCCACCACCAGCGCACCATCCGGGCGTCGGTGGTGGCCGCGAGCAGCGGCGGGTCGTGCGGGTGGGCGCCCGGCACCGGGCAGTCCGGGTCGCCGCAGGAGCAGTGTCCGCCGGCGAGCAGGACGGCGCCGGGGACGACGGGCCAGCGGTGCCCGGCGGCCGTCGCCAGGGCCCCGGCCAGCCGGTCCGCCCGGGCCGCCGACCGGCGCTTCGGGTCGTCGCGCAGTGGGTTGTCGCGCATTGGCACCCGTTCCTTTCCGTGACCGCTCGGTGGCTCCGCCCCGCGGTCGCCGGACCGGCCGCCGCCGCGCGTCCGGGGAGGCCGGACCGGCCCGCGAACCGGAGGGAGGGAGCCGACCGGGATCCGGGTCGGAACGGACCGGGGCCGGACGGCGGGCGGGACGGACGGCGGTACGGACGGCGGTGCGACAACGGCGCGGGCCTGGAGCACGCGGTGGAGCACGATGTGAAAGGGCTGCGGAATAGAACAGCCCTTGGAACGAGAATCCCGTATGCGACCGGATGGACGCCGCCCGGCCGCGGTTGGTTCCACCGTACGAGTGAGTCGCTTCCGGCCGACCCGGCCGGCCGGCGCCAGGGGCATACGATCCGGACGGCCGCCGGAGCCGTCCCCCCGGTTCTGCCCGTTCACCGGCTGCTCCATGCCCGACCGACGGTTGCGCCGCGGCCCGCCGGACTGCAGCGCAACCGACCGGCGCGCGCGGAACGGAACGCGCCCCCCGACCGGGTCCGCGACGGCGCGGACCGGCCACCAGCCTTGTCATGGCTCTGGACATGCCCCGAATGGCCTGTGTAGAAGTGGTGGCATTGCTGTCGATCAATGACGAGTAGTAGCGAATCGAGGCGAAACGCGCCCTTTTGGCCGTGCTCGCTCCAAACGGCCGTACCTGGGGGTTCCGCATGATCCGCGTGACACGCACCACCGCGTCAGGAGTGGCGGCATGACCGAGTCCCACCCACCGTCGACGTCCTCCGAGCCGGCCGAGCCCGGCGGTACCAGCGGGCTCTCCGTGCTCGACCCGCCGGGCTTCCGCGATCCGGCCCCGCCCGTGGGCCGGCCCGCGGGCCAGGCGGAGAGCCAGCCGGAGAGCCAGCCGGACGGCCGAGCGCCCGGGGAGCTGCCGGGCTGCGGCGAGGGCGCGGGCCGCGCCGCGGGCGCCCCCGGCGCACCCGAGGGAGCGGACCCCACCGCGTCCGCCACCGGGGTGCAGGACCGTTTGGCCGGACGTCTGTCCGATTTCACCAGCCTGCACGAGCACACCGAGCGGCTCGCCCGCGCCCGCGGCCTGTCCGCCACGCTGGACGCCGTGCTCGCCTCCGGCGCCGCGCTGCTCGGCGCCGGCCGCGCCCTGCTGGTCACCTTGCTGCCCGGCGGCGGCCCCAGCCAGCCGGTCGGCCTCGGCCTGGACCGCGCCAGCCTCGGTTCGCTGGAGACCGTCCCGACCGACCAGAGCCTGCTCGCCCGGCTGCTGCGCGACCACGACCGGCCCGCCGAGCTGCACTCGCGCGACCTCGCCCGCGACCCCGCGATCGGCGCCCGGCTGCGCGAGCTGGCCGGCCACCTCGGCCTCGGCGGCTGCTACGGCCTGCCGCTCGCCACCGAGGAGGACGGCCCGCTGGCCGCCGCGCTCTGGTTCTACGACGAGCCCGCCGACCCGACCGAGCGCCGGCGCGAGCTGGCCCGCCGCTACTGCGAGGTGGCCGCCCCGCTGCTGGCCAAGCAGCTCGACGCGGAGAAGGTCCGGCGCACCACCGAGGCGCTGCGCCGCGGCCTGCTGCCCGACCGCCTCCTGCAGCCCGCCGGCCTGCGGCTGGCCGCCCGGCTCGTCCCGGCCGGCCTGGACCGCTCCTGCGGCAGCGACTGGTACGACGCCATCCCGCTGCCGGACGGCACGGTCGGCCTCACGGTCGGCTCGGTCTCCGGCGACGGGCCGGGCGCCGGACCGGGCTCCGCCCCCGGCGCGGCCGCCGCGATGGGCCGGGTGCGGGCCGCGCTGCGAGCGTACGCGGTGCTGGAGGGCGAGGACCCGGTGTCCGTCCTGGGCGACCTCGAACTGCTGCTCAAGACCACCGAGCCGGCCCGCACCGCCACCGCCGTCTACGCCTGGGTGGAGCCGGAGGGCCGGCGAATCACCCTGGCCGGGGCCGGCCACTGCCCGCCGGTGCTGGTCACCCGGTACGGCGCCGAGTTCGTGGAGACCTCGCTCTCCGCGCCGCTCGGCGTGCTCTCCTGCTGGGAGGCGCCCGGGGTCGAGTTCACCGCCGAGCGCGGCGACACCCTGCTCCTCTACACCGAGGGGCTGGCCCGCCGCTTCGGCCCGACCCTGCACGTCGGGCAGGCCAACCTGCGCCGGGCCGCCGCCGACGCCCCGCGCGACGTGCGGATCGACCCCGACCGGCTCGCCGCCCACCTGGTGGCGGCCGCGGCGGAGCACGACGCGGCCGGCGCCGCGGGCGGCCCGGCCACCGACGACCTGATGCTGCTCGCCGCGCGCTTCGAGTAGCCGGGGGCGCCCGCGCGGGTTCGAACGGACCGGGCGAAGGCCCGAACGGGTGAGCGGCCGGGCGTCCGTACCATGGACGCACGGCCGCCCACCTGTGTCGCGATCCGACGCGCCCCGGGCGGCACCACGCGCAAGGAGGCGACGTACGTGACCGAGGACCGCACCCCCGCGGTGGCCGAGAACCCCGAGGCCGTCGGCGGCGACGAGGAACCGCAGCAGTCCAAGGGCCGCAAGAACGGCCTCTACTCCGAGGTCTCCGACGAACTGGCCGCGTCGATGAAGTCCGGCTGGGCCGACACCGAGCTGCACGGTCTGGCCCCGGTCCCGCAGGCCCCGTACGCCGCCGAGCGCCGGGCCGAGCTGTCCGCCGCCTTCCCCGGCGAGCGCCTGGTCGTCCCGGCCGGCACCCTCAAGGTCCGCTCCAACGACTGCGACTACGCGTTCCGCGCCGCCAGCGAGTACGTGCACCTCACCGGTGACCAGACCGAGGACGCCGTGCTGGTCGCCGAGCCCGCCGGCGCCACCGGCCACACCTTCGCCCTCTACCTGCTGCCCCGCTCCGACCGCGAGAACGGCGAGTTCTGGCTGGACGGCTACGGCGAGCTGTGGGTCGGCCGCCGGCACAGCCTCACCGAGCAGGAGCAGCTGCTCGGCCTGCCGGTGCGCGACGTCCGCAAGGCCGCCGACGAACTGGCCGAGCGCGCCGGGGACGGCGTGCCGACCCGGATCGTGCGCGGCTACGACGCCGGCCTGGAGGCCGCGCTCGCCGCGGTGCTGGACGCCGACAAGGACGCCGGGTTCAAGGAGTTCCTGAGCGGCCTGCGGCTGGTCAAGGACGAGTGGGAGATCGGCGAGCTGCGCGCCGCGTGCACCGCCACCGTCAAGGGCTTCACCGACTGCGTGCGCGAGCTCGGCCAGGCCGTCGCCACCTCCGAGCGCTGGATCGAGGGCACCTTCTGGCGCCGTGCCCGGGTCGAGGGCAACGACGTCGGCTACGGCTCGATCTGCGCCGCCGGCCCGCACGCCACCACCCTGCACTGGGTGCGCAACGACGGCGAGGTCCGCCCCGGCGAGCTGCTGCTGCTGGACGCCGGCGTGGAGACCAGCACCCTCTACACCGCCGACGTCACCCGCACCCTGCCGATCAACGGCCGCTTCGACGCGCTCCAGCGGAAGATCTACGACGCCGTCCACGACGCGCAGGAGGCCGGCATCGCGGCCGTGAAGCCGGGCGCCCGGTTCCGCGACTTCCACGACGCCTCGCAGCGGGTGCTCGCCGAGCGGCTGCTCGCCTGGGGCCTGCTGGACGCCTCGGCGTACGACGTCGAGAAGGTCCTGGAGCTGGGCCTGCAGCGCCGCTGGACCCTGCACGGCACCGGCCACATGCTCGGCCTGGACGTCCACGACTGCGCCCACTCGCGCACCGAGGAGCACGTCGACGCGCTGCTGGTGCCGGGCATGGTGCTCACCGTCGAGCCCGGCCTGTACTTCCAGCAGGACGACCTGACCGTCCCCGAGGAGTACCGCGGCATCGGCGTGCGGATCGAGGACGACATCCTGGTCACCGCCGACGGCAACGAGAACCTCTCGGCCGGCCTGCCGCGCCGGGCCGAGGACGTCGAGGCGTGGATGGCCTCGCTCGCCTGAGCCACCGGGCCGGTGCGCCCGAGCCGCCGGCGGTCCGGCCCCCGAGCAGTGGGGGCCGGACCGCCGGCGTGTTCTCGGCGGGCGGCCGGGGCGGTCACCGGCCTTCCAGGTGGTATCCCGGGTAGATGACGTCCGGTGCGGCGTCCCGGCCGTCCCCCTTGGCCCCCACGAACACGGCGAAGCTGCCGACGTCGGGCCGCCAGTCGTCCGGGACGCTCAGCGAGAACGTGAAGGACGTCGAGTCGAACGGCCGCAGCAGCCGTTCCAGCAGCGTGGTGTCGACCACCAGCTGTCCGCTCGCGTCCGGTGCGACCGGCAGCGTGCGCAGTCCCTCGGCGCCCGAGCCGTACCGGGCCCGGACCACGATGCCGGCCGAGGACGCCGACCTGCTCAGCATGATCGTCGGGATCACCGAGGCCAGCGGCGCCGCCCCCGGATTGCGGACGGTCATCGTGAACGTGCCGGCCTCCGTCGTGCTGATCACGGTCCCGATCTCCGGTGCCTTCTGCGCGTCGGCGGGGGCCTTTGACAGCCGCAGGGCCGTCATCCTCGACCCCGCCACGGTCCGTTGCGGCAGCGACGGCAGCAGCGCCAGGCCCTCGATCAGCAGCTTCCCCTCCGCGCTGTCGATCGCGGGGACCAGCCGGTAGCGGACCGTCCGGGCGGCCCCCGGGGCCAGCGGGAACGCCACCGCGTCGCCCGAGGCCAGGTAGTTGCCCGACGCCTCGGTCAGCGGCACCGTCGTCCAGACGCCGTCCCCGTCCTCGCGCTGCAGCTGGCCCTGCACCGACTTGCCGGGGCCGACCGGGTCGACGAGCTCCCGGACCGCCACCACCGGAGCCACCGTCTCGTAGGGCTGGTCACCGATGTTCCGCCAGGTCACCGAGAAGGTCACCTCCTTGCCGCCGACGATCGCCTCCGCCCCCGCCAGACCGTCGAAGCTCGGCACGATGCCCTGGGCCGGGCGGACTCCCCCGTCGCCGACGGTCGCGGACGGCACCGTCCCGGACGGTGCTCCGCCGGGCGGGGAGAGCGTTTCGCCACCCGGCCGGATGCCCCCGTTGCCGTCCCCCGCGCCGCCGTCCCCCGGGCTGCCGGTGGTGGCCGTCGCGGAGGCGGCCGCCGGGCTCCGCGACGACCCCACGGGCGGCGCCCCGACCGGGCGGCCGAGCGGGTCGGTGGGCCGCGCGCTCGGGGAGAGCGGGTCCACACCCCGGGCCGGATCGGGGCCGTGGCTCATCGTCGCCGCCGGCGCGCCGTCCTTCCTGTCCGCGAGGGTGTCGCTGGGGACGGTGAGCAGACCGACGATCGTCGCCGCGGCCATCCCCATCAGCGGCAGGCCCACCAGGTAGGCGGGCCGGCGACGCGAACGGGGGCCCGCGGGCGGATCGGCCGGGCGCAGGTCCTGGGAGGTGATCCGGGCGGCACGGGCCGCCATGGCTTCGCGGAGCAGTCGCTCCACGGGCGACTCGCCGACGGGACCCAGGCCGCGGCCACTGCTGCGATCCCCGTCGGCCCCGGGGCGCCACTCGTCGCTCATCGGGCGTCCTCCAGCTTCTTCTCCAGGGCGTCCAGGGCCCGACTGGCGGTGGACTTCACGGTGCCGCGGGACACCGCGAGGATCTCCGCGATCTCCGACTCGGACAGGTCGGACCAGTAGCGCAGCACCAGCACCTCGCGCTGGCGCGCGGTCAGTTCCTGCATGGCCACCAGGACCCGGCGGTGCTCGTCGTGGAGGACCGCGTGGTCCTCCGCCGACGGCGCGTCGGCCTCGTGCGGCGGCACGTACTCGCGGGCCGTGCGGCGGCGGCGCAGCACCGACCGGGAGCCGTTGACCACGGCGGTGCGCAGATAGGCCAGCGCGTTGTCCAGGTCGTCCAGCTGCTCGCCGTACCGCTGGTAGAGCTTGGCGAAGGCCTCCTGCACGACGTCCTCGGCCTGGTCCTGGTGGTCGACCAGCAGCACCGCGAGGCGGACCAGGCTGAGCCGGTGGGTGAGGTAGAGCTCGGTCAGCGTCGGACCGGCCTCCCGCGTGCGGCCGCCACCGGGCAGCAGGCGGAACCCGGCGCGGCGCCGGGTCGCCGACTGCGCGGCGACGGGCAGGTCGAACACCTCGCCCGCGCCCTGCGCCTCCTGGGCGCCGAACAGCAGCGTCACCAGCCCGCGCAGGGGCGTCCCCCACGCCTGGGTCGCCCGCGCGGCCGGCCCGGTGGCCATGGACATCCGTCTTCGCTTTCCCCCCGACGGCGTTCCGGTTCCGCACCGGTGCGTCGAGACATCGTCATCGGATGACCGGGCCCGCCGGGCCCGGCCGGATCGTCGCCGGCTGCCGACCGGTCGTCAGTAGTCGGCGAACAGCGGCACGCGGGCCCTCCGGAAGGGCTGGGCCCGGCCGTCGACGCTGTGGCCGACCATCAGTTCGAGACCGGCCCCGGCCCGCCACCCCTGCGGGAGGTTGACCCGGAACCGGTAGACCGTGCTCTCCCCCGGAGCGAGCACCTGGGAGAGCCCCGAGGTGTCCAGCCGGACCAGGCCCTCCGCGTCGAGGGTGCCCTGCAGGCGGCGCCACTCGCCGTCCACCAGCACCTCGGCGGTCAGGTCCTGCGGCACCAGGCCGTGCGGGGCGTTCCGGCCGACCGGGTCGGTCGCCGCCAGGTCGGGGGTGACGGTGTGGCTGGCGAAGCCGTCCGCGTTGGCCAGTTCCACCCGCAGCTCGGACGGGACCAGGCCCATGGTCCCGTCGGTGGGCCTGCCCAGCGACATCCCGACCGGCTGGGCCACCGTCACGTCCACCCGGGTCACCGCGGCGCCGGCCCGGACCGCCTTGGCGCCGCTGCCGATCCAGCCCTCGGCCGCGATCGGCAGCCGGCCCGACATCCCGCCGGCGGCCAGGGTCAGCCGGTAGCGGACCGTCCGGCTCTCCCCTGGGTCGAGCGAGAACGTGCCCTGCTGGGGGCCGCTGCCCACGCCCGGCTGGTTCATCTTGACCTCGCGCCACTGGTCGAGGTCCTTGCGGTCCAGCATCCCCTTGGCCGTCGTGCCGGGGCGGGCGACGGCGGCCGGGTAGTCGTACGGGAGCACCCGCACCACCGGGACGACCTCGTCGTAGCGCCGCTCGATGCGGTTGGTCCAGGTCACCTCGAAGTCGAGGTAGCTGCCGTCGGCCGGGGTCTGCCAGACGCCGGTGAGCGAGCGGACCGAGACGTCGATCTGCTCGGCGACCGCGTTGGGCATCTCCTCCGGCCAGCTCGCGGAGCCGCCGGCCGCGAGGGCGGGCCGGTACGCCTCACCGGGGGCGGGGTCGGGGTCGGACGCCCGGAGGAGGGCCGGCCCGGAGCCCTGCCCCGAGCCCGGCCCGGCCGCCGCGAGCCCGCCGGAGAACCCGCCCGGGAGCACCGCGGCGGGCGCCGGTGCGGGCGCCCCGGTGACCGGCGCGGCCAGCGCCGACCGCATCGAGGCCGCCCCCGCCGGCGCCGGCCCCGCCGCCCGGATCGGGCGGACGTCCTCGTCGGCCTCGACGGGAAGCAACGCGTAGCCGGCCACACCGGCGACGACGGCCGCCAGCGGAACGGTCCTGACGAGACGCCGAACAGTAGACGGGCGCATGGTGGGTTCCCCGTGGTAGTCGGACTCTGCCTGTGCGGCGAGGCCCGGCACCGGCTCGGTCGGAGCCGCGCCGGATCGGCCCTCACCCTTTCAGACGCCCGAGTCCCCGAGGGGTTGCGGGGTGTTCGAAGAAAATTTCGCAGTGGCCGGAATCAATACATTCATTGGTATCCCTCCGACACGTTCTCGGCGGAATGCCCCGGCGCCGCTCCGGCCACCGCGCCCGACCACCACTACATCCGGCCTCCGCTACGCCCGGCCTCCGCTACGCCTGCCCGCCGATGCGCCGGTCCGCGTTGGCGAGCATGGCGTCGTGCAGCCACCGCGCGAGACCCGGGGCGAGGTCCTCGTACACCTGCGTGAAGCGCGGGTCGGCGAGGTACATCCCCGCGATGCCGCGGTGGATCTCGAAGGTGCAGTCGTAGAAGTTGTCGCGGATGTGCCGCCGGTGCTCTTCGGCGAGGTCCGTGGCCGGGCCGCCGTCGGCGGGCTCGCCGGCGGTGAAGGCCTCCACCAGGCGGGCGTTGAGCGCGTCCGTCTCGGTCTTGATCCGCTCCCAGTCGGCCTTGTCGTAGCCCCCGGTGCGGCGCTGGGACTCCGCCCAGGCCGCGGTGTCGCCCCAGCGCTGCTCGGCCTCGGTCTCCCACTCCTCTCGGTAGTGCTCGCCGAAGAGCTCGAACTTCTCCTCCGGGGTCAGCTGGATACCCATCTTCTCTGCCTCCATGGCGTGTTCGACGGCCGCGGCCAGTTGCTGGAGATGGGCGATGCGGTCGGTCAGCAGCCGGTGCTGGCGCCGCAGGTGCTCGCTCGGGCTCACCGAGTCGTCGTCCAGAATGGCCGCGATCTCCTCGAGGGGGAACCCGAGTTCGCGGTAGAACAGGATCCGCTGCAACCGGCCGAGGTCGGCCTCGTCGTACCGGCGGTAGCCGGCCGGCGTGCGGCCCCGGGGGGACAGCAGGCCGATCTCGTCGTAGTGGTGCAGGGTGCGGACGGTCACCTTGGCGATCCTCGCCACCGCGCCGACCGCGTACCCGTCTGCGGTGTTCATCCGGGTTCTCCCTCCGTGCTGACCACTACCCTCCGTCCTCCCGTTGCGTGAGGGTCAAGCCGGTGGCGGCGCGGGTCAGACGGCGGCCGGCTCGCGTTCGGTGCGCCGCCGCGCGCCGTCCTGACCGGCGACCCGCCGGGAGCCGCCGCCGCGCCCGCGCCTCCGCCGGGTGGGCCAGAGCAGGACGTACCCCGCCGAGACCACCACGAAAGCGAGCCGGACGAAGCCGCGCGCCGGGTCGGACGGGAGGAACAGCGTGCCGCCGTACAGGGCGGCCAGCGCGATCCAGCTCCACCACGGCACCAGCCGCCGCTGCCCGACGGTGTCCCAGAGCAGCGTGCCGAGCAGGATCGACGCGGAGTAGTACGTGTAGACGCTCGGGTCGAGCAGGATCCTGGCGTCCGCCCCCAGCAGGACGACGGCCGGCCAGCGGCCGCGCCAGACCGCCAGAGCGCCCAGGGACAGGCCGAGGGCGAACTGCGCCGGGCGGTCCCACCACGGCGTCGCCGGATCGCTCACCCCGAACCAGCGCAGCGCCGAGGCGGGCTGGTTGGGGATGGTGAACTTCGCGGCCGCCATGGTGTCCAGGTCGCCCAGGTAGAACGGCAGCCAGGCGAGGGCCACCAGTCCGACGAACCAGAGCACCGTCCGCAACCACCTGACCCGGGGCAGCGCGAGGATCAGCGGCGCGAAGGCCAGCGCCCACGGCTTGGAGTCCACCGCCAGCGCCAGGTACACGCCGACCAGGGCGGCCCGGCCGCGGCTGACCTCGTACGCGGCGAGGGTGGTGAAGAACAGCGCCAGCACGTCGTCCAGGTGCGCGAAGCGCACGGACACCTCGACCCACATCGGGATGAAGGCCAGGCCGGCGATCAGCAGCCGCTGCTGGAGCCGGCGGTGGTTGGTACCGGTGCCCAGGTAGTGGCGGGCGGCGGTGCGGCCGACCAGGACCAGCATCGCCAGGCCCAGTCCGGACATCACCGCCTCGGCCAGCAGTTCGCCGGTGTGCGGCGGGAAGGGGTCGAAGAGCCGCGCCACCGCCAGGCTGACCGGGCCGATCTGCAGCTCGGGGTGGTGGGCGTAGAGCGCGAGGCCGCCGTCCGGCCGGTCGCTGAAGAGCAGTTCCTCGCCCTGGCGCAGGTAGTGCCAGGAGAAGCCGCCGCTCGGCTCGACCAGCAGGAACCACAGGACGGTCCAGGCGAGCAGCAGCACGTGGTGTCTGCGGACCGGCAGACCGACGATCCGGCCGGCGGCGGCCTCGTAGTCCGTACCGGCCCGCGCCGCGCGCCTCGACCGCACCGGCCCCGTCGAGCGCTCCGCGCCCCGTACCCGCACCCCGTACCTCGCCTGCCCTGTGTCGGCCCCCTCGGACGGTCATCCTAGGCACCGCCGGGCGGCCCGACGCACGCCGCCCGTGTCCCCGGTGGGCCGGGAACACGGGCGGCGTGCGTCGTGGTGCGCGGTCGGCGGGTCAGCCGTGCTGCGCGGCGCGACGGCGGCGGAGCACGAACAGGGTGCCGACACCGGCCGCGAGGACGGCGCCACCGGCGACCGCGATGGCCGTGGTGTCGTCACCGCCACCGGTGGTGGCCAGGGCCTTGTCCGCGTTGGCGCGCGCCTGGGCGACGGCCTCCGGGGTGATCGGCAGCGGCGCGATGGCCGGGACCTTCACCGGGAAGTCGATCGGCTGGCGGGCACCGGTCCCGTCGTCGCCCTCGGTGTCCTCGGGGGCCGGGGTCGCCGGGGCAGTGGTGGCGGGGGCGCTCGGCGAGGCGCTCGTGCCGGACGTCGTGGTCGCACTCGGCGACGCGCTGCCCGACGGCGTCGTGCTCGACGTCGCGGTCGGCGTCGTGGTCGCGGACGGCGAACCGCCTTCCGACGGCAGCGCGGTGGCCGACGGGCTGGTGCTCGTGCTCGGCGCAGCCGTGGCGCTCGACGTGGCGGTCGGCGTCGCGGTGGCGGACGGCGAGGTGGTCGCCGACGGCGAGGTGGTGGCCGACGGGCTGCCGGTCGGCTTCGTCGTCGGGCTGGCGCTCGGGCTGGTCGGCTTGGTGGTGCTCGGCTTCGCGGTGGGGCTCGGCTTTCCGCCGCCCCCGGCCACGATCTTGAAGCGGTCGCCGCACGAACCGTCACCGAGGAACTCGCCCTGCCCGATCGGGTCGTTGCCCTCCGCCTTCCCGGCGAAGACCACCGGGACGACGCCGGCCGTGCCGAGCGGCGCGGCCTTGTCGACCGTGACCCGCACGGTGATGGTGAGGCTGCTGCCCTTGTTGACCGCGAGCAGCGAGTTCTTGGCGTCGGGCAGGCGTCCGTCGATGAGCTTGGCGAGCAGGAACAGCACGCCGTCGTCGTCGCCGTCGCCGCCGCCCGGCGCCGGCTTGGCCGGCAGCCAGGTCTTCGTCTTGTCCAACCCGTCGGGCAGCTGGTACTCGACCTTGAGGTGCTCGCCGCGCAGCGTGCCCTTGGGGTTCTTGAACTTGAGCAGCGGGTAGTAGACGAAGTCCTGCTTGGTGTTGTTGTCGACGGTGAAGTTGAACAGCTTGCTGTCGCCGCCGGCGACGAAGGTCCGCGGCACCCCGTCCAGGGACAGGTCGAGCGAGCGGGCCCTGGCCTTCTCGGCCTGCGGCGTGGCGGCGGCGGAGGTGGGTCCGGTGGTGGCGGCGGCCACCGCGCTCTGGGCACCGGTCAGGGCCATCGAGGCGGCGAGCGCTGCGGCGCCGGCCAGGGCGAGACTGCGAGGTATGGAGATGGACAAGGGAAACCTCACGAGAGTGTCCGGGCGCGGCCCGGGGGAGCGGGAGGACCAGGCGGCTGTCCGAGCCGCGATCCCCCCGCGAAGCTGAAAGTCCGACGGAGACTACCGAAGTCTTCGGCCGTACCGTGAGGCGGGTGCCGGTTTTCTTCGGGCGTGGGACGATTTCTGTCCGATTGGCCCAACTCTGCCCCGGGGAAGGGCTTTTGCACCTGCGACGCCCGTGCCGCCCTTGCCGTCCGCCCCGCTACTCCGGCAGCCCGGCCCGCCGCCGCGCGACGGCCGCGACCGCGGCCCAGTCCTTCTCGCCGTCCCCGTGCGCCAGCGCGTCCAGGAACGCGTCCCGCAGCACGCTGCCGAAGGGCAGCGGCACGCGCGCCGCCGCGCCGGCGGAGAGCGCGAGGTCGACGTCCTTGAGCCCGAGCGGAAGCTTGAACCCGGCGGGCTCGTAACGGCGTTCGGCCACCATCGAGCCGTATCCGGAGTAGACCGGCCCCGGGAAGAGGGTGCCGCTGAGCATCTCGATCAGATCGGTCGGGCGGACGCCGTTGGCCTCGGCCAGGCTGCACGCCTCGGCCATCGACTCGATCGCGCAGGCCAGCAGGAAGTTGGTGCTGATCTTGGCGGTGTTGGCCTGGCCCGGACGCTCGCCGAAGTGCCAGACGCGCCGGCCCATCGCGGCGAACAGCGGCTCGACCGCGGCCAGCGACTCCGCGCTCCCGGCGGCCAGGATGTTGAGCTCCCCGGCCTCGGCCACCGGCGGGCGGCCGAGCACCGGCGCGGCGACGTACCCGATGCCGTACTCGGCGTGCAGGGCCTCGGCGCGCTCGGCCAGGGCGACCGAGACGGTCGCCATGTTGACGTGGGTGCCGGCCGTGGCGGCCTCCAGCAGGGCCGGGTCGAGCAGCAGCCGCTCCACGGCGGTGTCGTTGGCGAGCATCGAGACGACCGCGTCGGCGGCGAAGACGTCGGCCAGTCCGTCGGCGGCCAGGGCGCCCCGGGCGACCATGGCGGCCACCGGTTCGGGCGAGCGGTTCCAGACCCGGACGGTGTGCCCGGCCTTCACCAGGTTGGCGGCCATGCCCTGGCCCATCGCGCCCAGTCCGACGAAGCCGACGGTCATCCCGCTCATCGCACACTCCCGCTGTCACCCGGCGGCCGGACCGGTCGTCCGGCCACGATCAGCCGACTGTACGTCAGCCCGGCGGGGCGTCGGGCCGTCGTTCCGGAGGAGCCGCCGCCGCGGTCAGGCCGCCGCGGCGTGCCGCCCGTCCGCCGAACCGGCCTCCAGGTGCGCGCGGACCCGGTGGCGCAGCAGCTGGTACTGGGCCTGCAGCCGCCCCGGGCGCAGCGGGCGGGCGACCGGCCGGCCGGGACCGACCCGCTCGTCCGGGCCGAAGCGCGAGCGGGTCATGTCCACCTCGGCGCCGGCCGCGGAGCGGTTCCACCAGTGCAGGTCCGTCCGGACCCCGCCGGTGTACACCTCGCCCATCATCAGCTCGCCGCCGAGCAGGTCGTGCACCACCAGGGCGGTCGCCCGGCACTGGCCGTGGGCGGGATTGTCGGGATGCCAGTGGGCCTGGTCCTCGGGCGCGCAGGTGTCGACACCCCAGGAGGAGCGGATCGCACGTTCGATGTCGTTGAGGGTCCACGCCGTCATAGCGGGAAGCCTGCCACGCGGCACCGACAGCGGCAGCGGCTTTTCGGCCGGCGACCCCGTGTTCTGCGGTGACCCGCGCGACCTTCACCCGTACGGGGAGCCCGCCGGGGCGGTGGAGTGCGCCGGGGCGGTCGGGGTCCGCCCCGGCGCACGGGCCGACCGCACGCCCTCGGCGCGGGCCGGGGTTCCTCGGCCGGGCTACTTGGTGAGCGCCTCGACGCCCGCCTGCGCGAACTGCTCGTCCAGGTCGCCGCTCGGCGCGCCCGCGACACCGATGCCCGCCACCGGCGCGCCCTTGGACTGCACCGGGGCGCCGCCGGCCAGGAACAGGGTGTTCGGGATGTCCTTGAGGTTCGGGGCCTGCGCCAGTCGCTTGGCCAGCTCGGAGGTGGGCGCGTTCCAGGAGACCGCCGTGAACGCCTTCCGGACCGCCGACTCCGGCGACTGCGGGCCGGCGCCGTCGCCCTTGAGCAGCACCCGGGTGACGCCGTCGCGGTCGACGACCGCCACCGAGACGCGCTGGCCGGCCTTGGCGGCCGCGTCCAGGGTGGCCTGGGCGGCCTTGGTGGCGGCCTCGATGGTCAGACCGGTGCTCTGGGCGAGGTTCTTGTTCTGGGCGTCGGTCCTGACCGCGGCGGCGGCGACGGCCGGGGTGTCGGTGGCCTCGGCGCTGGCCGAGACGGCGCCGAGGGTGGCGGCGGCCAGCGCGGCGGCGGCGACGGTGCCGGTCAGCACCTTGGCGCGAACGGAGGTCTTCTTCATGGTCCGGCTCCTCGTCGGATGGGCGGTGGTGGGGACGGGTTCGATCCTCCGTTCCGGGGCCCCGGCGCCACATCGGCGGTCCGGACACCGCGCCCGGGCATGATGGACGACGGAGCCGTCAACCGATCGGTCGATGCGGCCCCGGGCCGGCCGGGTCACCATCGAAGGATCGCCGCAGCCCGAACGGCCCGAGCGAACCGACCGGACAGAGCGGACAGAGCGAGGAGCGGCCCCGTGCACCACCCCGGCCCCCGGTCCGCGTCCCCGGCGTCCCCGGCGTCCCCGGCCCCGCCCGCCCTCGCCGCCTCCCCCGACCCGGACGCCGGCCGGCTGGCCGTACTGCTCGACTCCGCCTTCCTCCTTCTGCTCGCCACCTCGCTCAGCCGCTTCCTCACCCACCACCCCGGCAACCCGCGCATCCCCTGGGTGCTCGGCCTGAGCATCGCCCTGGCCGTCGTCCAGCCGGTCGGCTCCTGGCTCGCCCACCGCCGTCCGCCCGCCCCCGGGCAGCGCCGCCGCCCCTGGCCCCTGGCCGTGGTGACCGTGCTCTGGGTGGTCCTGGTGCTGGTCGCGCCGAGCTTCGCCTGGTGCGCCGTCCCGCTGGTCTACACCGCCCTGCGGACGCTGCCCACCCCGGCGGCGGTCCCGCTGGTCGCGGCGCTCACCCTGCTGGTGGTCGTCGGCGAGGTCCGGCTGCCGGGCCCGCTGGACGCCAACCTCGTCCTGCTGCCGCCCGCCGTCGCCGCGCTGGCCACCGGCGTCTTCCTGTACATGGAGCGGCAGGCCGAACGGCAGCGCGCGCTGATCGCCGACCTGGTCCGCACCCGGCGCGAACTCGCCGCCACCGAACGGCGGGAGGGGACGCTGGCCGAGCGCGAACGGCTGGCGATGGAGATCCACGACACCCTCGCCCAGGGCCTGTCCAGCCAGCAGATGCTGCTCCAGGCCGCCGACCGCACCTGGGACGGCGACCCGGCGACCGCCCGCGGCCACGTCCGCACCGCCGCCGAGGTGGCCGCCCGGAACCTCGCCGAGGCCCGCCGCTTCGTCCACGACCTCGCGCCCGCCGAACTCGCCGACGGCCGCGGCCTGGACCAGGCGCTGCGCGCGCTCGCCGAGCGGGAGGCCGCCGAGAGCGGACTGCCGGTCCGCTTCCACCTGGACGGCGCGCCGGTGCCGCTGCCGGCGGCCGCGCAGTCGGCGCTGCTGCGGATCGCCCAGGGGGCGCTGGCCAATGTCCGCGAGCACGCCGGGGCCTCGGCCGCCGCGCTGACCCTCTCCTTCCTCGGCGACCAGGCCGTCCTGGACATCGCCGACGACGGCCGCGGCTTCACCCCCGCCACACCGACGTCCCCCTCGCCCTCGCCGTCCTCGCCCTCACCGTCCTCCCCCTCACCGTCCTCCCCCGGCCGCGGCCACGGCCTGCCGGCCATGCGCGCCCGGCTGCGCCAGCTCGGCGGCACCCTGACCGTGGAGAGCGCCCCCGGCGAGGGCACCGTGGTCTCCGCGGCCGTCCCGCTCACCCCCGACCGCCGCTAGACCTGGAGCCGCCCGATGAACGCCGTCCCCGCCCCGTCCCCGGTCCGGCTGCTGGTCTGCGACGACCATGCCGTGGTCCGGGCCGGTCTGCTCGCCCTGCTGGCCAGTGCCGGCGACATCGAGGTGGTCGGCGAGGCGAGCAGCGGCGAGGAGGCGGTCGACCTGGCGGCCCGGCTGGCCCCGCAGGTGGTGCTGATGGACCTCCAGCTCGGCGACGGCATCGACGGCGTGGAGGCCACCCGCCGGATCACCGCGGCCCCGGACGCCCCGCACGTCCTGGTCCTGACCACCTACGACACCGACGCCGACATCACCCGGGCGATCGGCGCGGGCGCGACCGGGTACCTGCTGAAGGCCGAGCGGCCGGAGGAGCTGTTCGCCGCGGTGCACTCGGCCGCGCGGGGGCGGACGGTGCTCTCGCCGCCGGTGGCCTCCCGGGTCATGGCGCAGATGCGGGCCCCGTCGCCGCAGCTCACCGAGCGCGAGACGGACATCCTCGCCCAGCTCGCCCAGGGGCTCGGCAACCGGGAGATCGCCCGCGCGCTGTTCATCAGCGAGGCGACCGTCAAGACCCACCTCGGCCGGATCTACGACAAGTTGGGCGTCGACACCCGGGCCGGCGCGGTGGCCGTCGCCAAGGAGCGCCGGCTGCTCCGCTGATACCGACATCCCGTTCGGAATGTCGGATTCCGAACAAACGTCTTCGTCCCGCCCCGCCGCCTCCGACGGCATCCGAACGACCGGGCCCCATCAGCCCTTTCTCCCACCTCCCCGGCACCCCTTGCCATCCGGACCTCCATCCCCGATTGTGGATGTTCCGTGGATTTGAGCATTGACAAACCAACCATGCGGTTTGTTACCGTAACGATCAACGACGCCCCACCTCAAGGGGGCTTGCCGGGCCTGTGCGGAACGCTCTCGCCGGAGAGCTGTGCCAGGGGGGACGGCGGGAGTCCGGGGCGATCGGGGGGAGCGGCACGAAGCCGCGCGTCGACGCGGCGCGGAGCGGGTCCGGGGGGACTCGCTCCGCGCCTCCCTGCTTTCCACCCCACCCTCATCACCTCGCGACGACCCCGCGCCGCCACCGGCCCGGCGGGTAAACTGCACCGGGTAGTGCAATCCGCCGAGGAGGGACCCGCCCGATGAGCACAGCGAACCCGGCTCCGACCGCCGGCCCCTCCACCTCCCAACGCGACCTCGCCACCACCCACTTCACCCTCCTCCGCCTCCTCCCCCCGCCCCTGACCCGGCCGTCGGCCCATCTCCCTTGCCCGGTGGACCGGCCCGGTTCACACTGATCACCGGAACGAGGGGGACGCCATGGCGGAGGGGACGGCGGGCGGGCCGGCGGCGTTCGGTGCACGGCTCCAGGCGTTCCGCGGGCGGGCCGGACTGGGCCAGGAGGCGGCCGCGACGCGGGCCGGGATCAGCACCAGGGCGCTGCGCGACCTCGAACACGGCCGGGTCCGGCGGCCCCGGACGGACACCCTGCGACGGCTGGCCGGGGCCCTGGAGCTGACCGGCGCCGAACTGGCGGACCTGGTGGCCGCCGGCCGCACCGAGCCGGCCCGCGGCGCCGGCGCGCCCCGGCTGCTGATCCTCGGACCGCTCGCCCTCCAGCACGGCCGCACCCCCGTCCCGGTCACCGGTCCGATGCTGCGCCGCCTGCTCGGGCTGCTGGCCCTCAAGCACCCCGGTCCCGCCACCCCGCAGGAGATCACCGACACCCTCTGGCCGTCCGGGCCGCCCGGATCCCACCAGAGCCTCGTCCACGGCTACGTCAGCCAGGTCCGCCGGCTGCTGGCACCCGAGGACCTGAGGACCGCCCCGCCGACCGTCGTCCGCACGCCCACCGGCTACCGGCTGGAGGCCGCCCGGAACGAGATCGACCTCGGCCGGTTCGACGAACTGCTGGAGCGGGCGCACCAGTTGCACCGCGCACCAAACCCCGAGGCCGCGTACGAGGCGCTGACCCGGGCCCTGCGGTGCTGGCGCGGCCCGGTGCTCGCCGACGCGGACCCGGCGCTGCGCCGGCATCCGGCCGCGGTCGCGGCCGACGAACGGCGGGTCGGCGCCGCCCTGTTGCACGCCGACACGGCGCTGCTGCTGCGCCGCTCCGGGGAAGCCGTCCCGGTGCTGTCGGAGCTGGTGACCGCCGAGCCGCTGCACGAGGGCCTGCACGCCCGGCTGATCCTCGCGCTCGCGGGCTGCGGGGAGCAGGCCGCCGCGCTCACCGTGTTCGGCCGCCTGCGCGACCGGCTCGACGAGGAGTTGGGCGTCGCGCCGGGCCCGGAGGTCCACGACGCCCACCTGCGGGTGCTGCGCCGACAGGTGCCGCTCGCCCCGGTCGGCGGCGCCGCCCCGACCGGCCCGCGTTCGACCGGCCCGCTCGCCGCCGCGGCGCGCCCGGCCCAACTGCCCGCCGCGACCGGCTGCTACGTCGGACGGCGGCAGCAACTGGAGGAGCTGGACGCCCTCGTGGCGCCCGACCCGGCACGACGCCCGCACGTGGTGGCGGTGGTCGGCGCGCCCGGGATCGGCAAGACCGCCCTCGCCACGCACTGGGCACACGCGCGGCGCAAGCACTTCGAGGACGGGCAGCTGTTCGTCGACCTGCACGGCCACTCCCGGCTCCCGGCGCTGCGCCCCGGCGACGTCCTGGCCCGGTTCCTCCGCGCCCTGGGCGTCCGGCCCGACCGGCTGCCCGCGGACCAGGACGAGGCCGCGGCGCTGTACCGCACACTGCTCGCCGACCGGCGCATGCTGATCGTGCTGGACAACGCCCGCGACGCCGAGCAGGTCAGACCGCTGATCCCGGGCGCCCCGGGCTGCGCCGTCCTGATCACCAGCCGCAGCAGGCTCGCCGGACTGGTCGTCGACGGCGCCCGCCGGCTCGGTCTGGACGTGCTCGGCCCGGACGAGGCCCGCCACCTGCTGGGCAGCACCGTCGGCGCGTGCCGGGTCGCGGCCGAGGAGGAGGCGGCCCGCGAGCTCGTACGGCTCTGCGGCGGACTGCCGCTGGCGATCCGCATCGCCGGCGCCAACCTGGTGTCCCGCGGCACCCGGATCGCCGACCACTGCGCCGAGTTGGCGGGCGGCGACGTACTCGGCCGGCTGCACGTCGAAGGGGACCGGCACTCGACGGTGCGGGCCGCCTTCGACCTCTCCTACCGCGCGCTCCCGCCCGCCGCCCGGCGGATGTTCCGGCTCCTCGGCCTGATGCCCGGCCCGGACCTCACCGCGGACGGCGCCGCCGCGCTGGCGGGCTCCGCCCCGGCCGCGTCCGCCGCGCTGCTGGCGGCCCTGGCCGACGCCCACCTGGTGCAGGAACGGGCGGCCGGCCGGTTCGGACTGCACGACCTGCTGCGCTCCTACGCCCGCGAGCTGGTCGGCGGCGCCGAGGCGCACGCCGCCCGGAACCGGCTGTTCGGCTGGTACCTGGACCGCACCGACGCCGCGGCCCGACTGCTCTTCCCCACCGCGCCCGCCGCGGACCCGGCCGCCGGAGCGGCGCCGTCCGCGCCCGCCTTCCCCGACCACGGCCGGGCCGCGCAGTGGCTGGAGCGCGAACGCGAGAACCTGGCCGGCGCCGTCCAGGAGGCGTCCGGCACCGGCTTCACCGCCGTCGCCCGGCGGCTGGCCCGGCACCTGCACAGCTACCTGTCGACCGGGATGTACACCGGCGACTGCTCCGACGTCGCGACCGCCGCCCGGCTGCGACGCACCCGCCCCGGCCGCCGGGAGGATCCCGACGAGGACATCACCACCCTCGGCCTGGTCTGCTGGCAGCTCGGCCGGCTGCACGAGGCCGCCGCGCACTTCACCCAGGTGGCCCGCCACTTCCGCGAGCTCGACGCGGGCCGCGCGGAGGCGATCTCGTACACCAACCTCGGAGTCGTCCACCGGGCGCTGGGACGCCCCGCGGACGCGATCCGGGTGCTCGGCGGGACGCTCCCGGCGCATCTGCGCAGCGGCAACAAGTTCAGCGAGACGGTGGCCCTGAACGCCCTCTCCGGCGCCCACACCGACCTGGGCGACCACGCCACCGGCCGGCTGCTGGCCCACACCGCGCTCGCCGGCGCGCGGACCCTGCGCAACCGGGCGCTGGAGGCCAACGCCTTCCTGGCCCTGGGCGCGGCGCAGGAGCGCGCCCACCGGCCCTCCGACGCGGCCGACAGCTACCGCGAGGCGCTGCGCCTCGCCGAGTCGGTGCACGACCGCTTCCCGCAGGCCGCCGCGCTCGTCGGGCTCGCGACGGTCCAGACGTGCCGGGAGCCGCGGGCCGCCCTGCGCACCGCGGAGCGCGCCGTCGCGCTCTCCCGCGAGGCCCGGTTCCGGATGCTCGAAGGCTGCGCGCTCGACGCGCTGGCCCGGACCCGGTTGCGCCTCGGCGAGTCGCGGACCGCCCTGGAGAGCGGACGCGCCGCCCTCGCCGTGCACCGCGAGACCGGGCACCGGCCCGGCGAGGCGCGCAGCCAACTGGCGCTCGGCCACGCGCAGTCGGCCCTCGGCGCGCGCGGCCCGGCGTTCGAGCACTGGCGCGAGGCACGGCGGCTCTCCCGGGCGATGGGCGGCGTCCGGCTCCGCTGAGCACCGCTGAGCACCGCTGAGCGCCGGGCGGCGGCAGAAGGACCGGTCCGGCAGTTTCCCCGGTTCTGCCGGTCCCCCCGGCCCGGCCGCCGGGCACGCGACAGAACCGCAGGTCAGCACGGAGGTGCCCGCCCGGAACCCGCCTGCGGCCGAGCCCTTTCCCCTCCGGTCCGGCTACGGGAGCCCGACCAGCGCGGCTCCGTACGGTGGTCGCACCCCAGGCCGTGATCCCCCAGGAGCGTCCGATGAGCCGCTACGACCACCTCGCGTTCACCCCCGCGGTGCGCCGCGTCCAGCAGGAACTCGGCAGCGCCGCGGCGGCCGAGCGCCGCCTGCGGACGCCGGGCGGTGAGGAGCCCCAAACGCTCACCGGCGTCGAGGCCGACTTCATCCGCGGCCTCGACGGCTTCCTGTTCGCCACCGTGGGCGCGACCGGCTGGCCGTACCTCCAGTTCCGGGGCGGCCCACCGGGCTTCGTCCACGTCCTGAACGAGCGGACCCTCGGCTACCTGGACGTCCGGGGCAACCGGCAGTACATCACCACCGGCAACCTGCGCGGCGACGGCCGGGTCGCGCTCTTCTTCCTCGACCACGCCCGCCGGGCCCGCCTCAAGCTGTACGGCCGCGCCACCGCCGTCCCGGTCGGCGACGCCCCCGCGCTCACCGCCCGGCTGGACTCGCCGCGCACCGACGGCACGGTCGAACAGGTCGTCACCATCCGGGTGGAGGCCTTCGCCTGGAACTGCCCGAACCACATCACCCCCCGCCTCAGCCACCGCGAACTCACCGACCGCCTCGCACGGCTGGAGCGGGAGAACGCCGCCCTGCGCGCGGAACTCGCCGCGCACGACCGAGGAACCGAACGCCCGTGAAAGACCTCCTGACCGACCTGCCGTCCGACGCGCCGCTCTCCCCGGCGACGCCGCCGACCACCGAACCGGCGATCTGGTCCCGCAACTTCCGCTCCTACTTCACCGCCCGCAGCGCCGGCCTGCTCAGCTGGGCGATGCTGCCGGTCGCGGTCTCGGCCGGCCTGCTCAGCGGCGGGTACGGCCTGGACACCGCGGGGTACGCGATGGCCTTCCTGGTCGGCCCGTTCGCCGGCCTGGTGCTGTTCGGCGGGGTGCTCGCCGACCGCTTCACCGCCCGCCGGATGATGATCGCCGCCGACCTGGCCAACCTCACCACCCAAGCCCTGCTCGCCCTCCTCTTCCTCCACGGCATCGACCACCCCTGGCAGCTGTACGCCCTGCTGGCGGCGAGCGGCACCGCCAACGCGATGTTCCAGCCGGGCGCCTCCTCGACCGTCCCGCTGGTCGCGCGCGACGTCCAGGGCGCCAACGGCGTGCTCCGCACCGCCGAGGCGCTCACCGGACTCGGCGGCCCGGCGCTGGCCGGCGTCCTGGTCGGGCTCGGGAACACCGCCTGGGTGATGGTGATCTCCGCCGTCGCCTACGGAACCAGCGCCGCCTGCCTGTTCGCGCTCCGGCTCGGTCCGGTGCCCGCCCCGCCGGCCGGCGAGAGCTTCCGGCACGACCTCGCCGTCGGCTGGCGGGAGTTCCGCTCCCGCAGCTGGCTCTGGGGCGTGATCGTCATCTGGATGGTCTTCGCGGTGCTCTCCTGGGGCCCGCAGCTGACGGTGGCCGCCGGCGTCATCGTCCCCGAGCACGGCCCGACCGCCTTCGGCCTGCTCAACTGCGCCCTGGGCGCGGGCACCGTCGCCGGCGGCCTGCTGGCGATCCGCTACAAGCCCGCCCGCCCGCTCGCCGCCGGAGCCGTGGCGATACTGGCCTACCCCCTCTACCCGCTCGGCATCGTCCTCGACTGGCCGCTCTGGCTGCTGGCCGCCGCCCAGATCGCGGTCGGCGCCGGCACCGGCGTCTGGAGCGTCATGTGGGCCACCAGCGTCCAGACCCAGGTCCCCGGTGAGGTCCTCAACCGCGTCCACGCCTACGAGGTCGCCGGCTCCGTCGGCATGTACCCCCTCGGCAGCGCCCTGGCCGGCCCCGCCACCCACGCCTTCGGCACCGACCGCGTCCTCCTCCTCGGCGCCGCCGTAGCCCTCCTCACCGCCCTCGCCCTCCTCACCACCCGCCCCATCCGCACCCTCCCCCGCGCCCACCCCCGGCCCCACCCGGACAACACAAAAGCCGCAGGTCACTGACCTGCGGCTTTACCGTGGAGCGGGCGACGAGAATCGAACTCGCGCTATAAGCTTGGGAATCTCTTTCAGCCAAACGGGCATAACCGCAGGTCGCAGGCCGGATGCGCGCCTACGGTGAAGCCTCGAAGTGCTCAGATCCTTGACCGCTGTTGACCGTGGTTTACCGCTGCTACCCGCGCGCTAGTCGCGCACGACGCGTTTTGGCCGTTTCGATTCGTCGGCGGGCCGCCGTCGTCGGCGCCAGCCGAAGCTGCACGATCACCGGCGCGGCAGGCCGGGCTCGCGCCGGCCTGCCGGAGGTCGGTGACCTCGTCTGAGCACCTGGTTCGCTGGTGCCCGAGCTACTCCTGCAAGCGCGACCAGGCGGAACCGATCACCCCGACGCGGTCGCGTTCGCAGTAGAAGGCGGGACGGTCGCTTTGTCCGCCGCTATCGCCCTCCTGGAGGGCATCGCCCCGAGGAGGACGGAACCAGGTCATCTCGTTGGGCCGGTACATGCAGAGCGCCCAGAATATGAATACGGACGGCCGCGTGCTGATGGTCCAGCTGCGGGTGAAGGAGGGCGAGCTGATCGTCGACCGGGCACGGCACCCTGCTCGCCGTCACACTGAACGGCGGCAGTCGCCACGAAGTCACACAGCAGCTGCCCCTGCTGGGGATACCGTCTCACCGATCCGCGGTCTGCGCTCGTAATGCACGAGGTCGTTACTGAAGTTGAATTAGTGATGTCGGTGTGAAGCTGGTCAGCCGTCCATGGTCAGGCCTGTGGTGACGAGACACCCGTCAACGAGGTGGGGGCGATACTGGATCTGTTTCAGGCTGCTCAGGCCAGCTGGTCGAGGTTCGCGGCGGCGAGGTTGCCGATGGTGCGCTTGACCAGCCACCAGATGCCCTCTTGTGGGTGGAGGTCCGGTGCGTACGAGGGGAGCTGGAAGACGGTCGGGCGGTCCTTGCTCGCCTGGACGAACTCCTGCATCGGCGGCCGGGATACCGGTTTCGAGTAGGTCCGCTTCCGATGGCGCTGACTCCGTTGCGCGGTTGTCGGTCCGGCTGCCCCGCGGCCGGACCGGCCGCCGCGCGAGGGTGCTCCGCACGCCCGTGCGCACATCTTCGCGCCCCGGGGATGAGGCTTTCGCGCCCCCTGCGGCCGTCCTTCGGGCTCCTGCTCGCAAGGGGCGTCCTCCTTCCGACATCGCCGCCGAACGGAGCACTGGTGGCCACAGGTCTTTGTTTTGCCGCCTTCGCCGAACTGCACCACGGCCACTACGAGATGTACGCGCGGGTACGCCTGGGCGACGCCGGTCTCGCCGAACGGGTCGTCGCGCTCGTTCTGCGCAGGACCCGGACCGAGTGGGACCGGGCGCTGCGTGACGGGCCCGCAGCGTTCACGTGGTGCGTGCTGCGTGAGGCCGTCACCGCGGCCCGCGCGCTCGCCCCGGCCCCGCCGCCGGGCGGCCTTCACCGCGTGATGCCCGACCAGGCCGCCGACGCCGCGCTGCTGCACGACCGTCTCGGTCTGGCGCCGGCCGCCGTGGCCGCGGTGATGGGGCTGGACGAGCCGACCGTGCGCGCCCGGCTACTGGCTGCGCACCGCCGGTGCGCCGATCGCGTCGGTTCGGGAGGCTGGCGCACCAGCCACCCCGGTCGGCGACCCAAGGTTACAATCTGGCATCATTCCTCGAGCCATTGAAGGTCGCGGAGGTCGGGATCCAGCCGATTCCCAGTTCGGCGAGGACGAGCGAACCGGACACGAGTAAACACGCAGAGTGATGACTGGAGCCAGAATTGCAAACTATGCCCGCAACGGGCCATTACAACCTGTAGTGAGGTGTGATGCACGGGGCGTGGATAAGCGAGCGGCGGCTGACGGCGATCAGTCGTGCGACTCTCTCGGTGCCAGTCCGGCAAGCGATTATCGATCAGCAGCTTCAGCCCGGGGCAAGCATTCTCGACTACGGCTGCGGCCGGGGTGACGATGTGCGCAGCTTGCGCCATATGAACTTGAACGTCACTGGCTGGGATCCGCACTACTTCCCGACCAGCCAGCAGGAGCCAGCGGACGTCGTGCTGATCACCTACGTCTTGAATGTGATCGAGGACCCCGCCGAGCGGCGCGAAACGCTCTTGCGCGCCTGGGAGTTGACTCGTGGGGTGCTGGTGGCATCGACCCGATTGGTATGGGAGCGGAACAAGGTCAACGGCGCTCAGGTCGCCGATGGCGTCCTAACGAGTCGGGGCACGTTTCAGCATCTTTTCGGCGCGGGCGAGTTGCGCAGCTTTGTCCAGGACGTTACCGGAGTGCGCTGCGTTTCAGCAGCCCCCGGGGTCGTCTACGCGTTCCGGAACGACGTCGATAGAATCGCGTTCCTGGCTCGACGGATCGTGCCGGACGCAGGGTGGTTGGCCTCGGAGGACACCGCTTCGGCAATCGCCTCGGTGGTGGACTTCACTGAGCGGCGCGGGAGGCTGCCCCAGCTGGAGGAAATGCCGGTTCCGCTCTCCAGGTTGCTCGGTCACCTGCAGGGTTCAGAGATCCGGCGCTTGGTGCAGCGTTCTGCCGATTCGGAGAAGGTTACTGAGGGGGGCAAACGGACCACGTTGGGCACGCTGCTGTTCCTGGCGGTGGAGCTGTTCAACGGCCGGGGTCCGTTCGGGAGCTTGCCACTGCAGGTACGGCTGGACATTCGGACGCACTTCTCGTCCTATTTGGAGGCATGCAAGCGTGCCGACCGGCTGTTGCTGAAGCTACGTGACGATTCGTACGTGCGGGGCGCAATGCAGGCCTCCTCGGTCGGCAAGCTGACTCCGACGGCGCTCTACGTGCACCGCAGGGCAATCGACCAGATGCCGACTGTCCTACGGCTGTACGAGCATTGCGCGGCGATCGCTGCCGGCCGGCCTCCGGACTGGACGCTGATCAAGCTCAAGCACCGAGGCCGCGCTGTGAGTTGGCTCGACTATCCGGACTTCGACGCCGACCCGCACCCGCGGCTGCGTTCCTCGTACTCTGTCGAGATGGTCGGCTTGGAGACTACGTACCTGTCGTACGAGAACTCACCGAGCAGACCGCTGCTGCACCGCAAGCACGAGTTCCTCTCCCCAGACGATCCAGACGTACCCAAGTACCGGCGGCTCACCGACGCCGAGGTCCGCGCTGGCCTCTACGAGTCCCCGCATCTGATCGGAACGGAACAGGGCTGGGAGGCGGAGCTGGAGCGCTGCGGTCGTTCGCTGTGCGGGCACCGGCTGGTGCGGCGCATCCAGCAGCCGCGCGCCGTTGGGGATGATGCACGCTCCCCAAAACCTACTGCTGGAACTGGTTGACAGCGGCAACAAGTTCGGCCGCATCGAAGTCCTCAACCTGGGAGGGGAACCACGACAGGCGCAACCCGTTCGAGGAGACCTTCTCTGGCAAGCCCATGGCGGTCAGGACATGGCTGGGGGTGTAGGAGGCGCTGGTGCAAGCCGACCCGGTCGCGACTGCTGCGACGTTCTTGAGTCTGACGATGAGAGCCTCGGCGTCCACCTCGTCGAAGGAGATGTTGAGGATGTGCGGGACGGCGTGGTCGGGGTCACCGTTCAGATGGAAGCGAGTGGCGGCGAGTTCACCCAGGAGCTGCTCGCGGAACTTCTGCGCCCCGGCGAGCCATTGCTGGTGCTCATTGCGGAAGACCTCTTCCGCCTTGGCAAGTCCCATGATCAACGGGACCGGAAGGGTGCCCGGGCGGAGTTTTCGCTCCTGGCCGCCGCCGAACATGAGGGGTTGCAGGGGCACCCGGTCCCAGCCGCGCTTACGGACAAGCAGCGCGCCGACGCCCTTGGGGGCGCCAATCTTGTGGCCGCTGATGCTGACGAGGTCAATCGGCGCGGTGAGGTCCTCGGGGAGCTTGGCGAAGCCCTGGGCTGCGTCGACGTGGAAGTAGGTAGGGGTCTCGCGTAGGATGCGGGCCAGTTCGGCGACGGGCTGGATGACGCCCGTCTCATTGTTGACGTGCATCAGCGACACGAGCAGGGTCTCGGGACGCAAGCGCTCCTGGACCGCTTCGACGCTGACCCTGCCGCACTGGTCGGGTTTGAGGAAGTCGACCTCGAAACCGCGGCTCTGCAGGTGCTCCAGTGGTTCGATGACCGCCTTGTGCTCGATCGCCGAGGTGATGATGTGACGGCGTCCAGTCAGTTCGCCATGAGGCGCGAGTCCAAGCAACGCAATGTTGTTGCTTTCTGTCGCTCCACTGGTAAAGATCAACTCATTCGACTCGGCCGCGAGTTGAGCAGCGAGCTGGCCGCGCGCCTGCCCCACCGCCCTCTTGGCTCGAGCGCCGTAGTCATGGGTGCGACTGCCGGCGTTGCCGAAGTCTTCGGTCATCCAGTGCATGACGACCTCGGCTACGCGCGAGTCGACTCGCGTGGTGGCAGCGGCGTCCATGTACGTTACCAGCATCGCTACTCTCGTCTCCAAATCCCGCCGTGTACGTCATCCAGATAACGTACGTCACGGTACGATACAGCTGTGACGGATCAGAGAGTGGCACGTACGACTGGCGAGACGACGTCTGTCGGCTTCCAGTACGTTTTTCCTGCCATCCGGGGGGTTCAGGCCGGCAGAGAGTTCTTTGTATCGATGTGTCCCTTGCGGCTCATCCCGAAGATCTTCCTCTTCGATGACGACGAGATCGCTCCCGAGGTCCGCGCCCAGCGCGTCCTCAACAAGGGACGGCTGCCCGCATTGTCCCGCTACATCCTCGACAACCCCGACGACTACGTGTTCAGTGCGCTGACCGCGTCCATCGACGGGGACATCGCCTTCGAGGGCATCGCAGGCGAGGGCACCGGCATGCGCGCGGGCCAGATTCGGGTACCGATGGCAGCCAAGTTCTTGATCAACGATGGGCAGCACCGCCGCGCTGCCATCGAGCTGGCCCTCAAGGAAAATCCGGATCTTGGGGACGAGACGATCGCCGTCGTCTTCTTCCACGACGCCGGCCTCGCGCGCTCGCAGCAGATGTTCGCCGACCTGAACCGCCACGCGGTCCGACCCTCCCGTTCCATCGGCGTCCTCTACGACCAGCGCGACGACCTCGCGAACCTGACCCGGCTGCTGGCGCTGAAGTCCCCGGTGTTCAAGCAGCACGTCGAGATGGAGAGCAGCACCCTCTCCGCACGCTCGCGCAAACTGTTCACTCTCAGCGCCCTGCACTCGGGCAACCAGGCCCTGTTGCTGGGCCTGGAATTGAAGCGCGAGGACGCCAACACCCTGGTGCAGGAGTTCTGGGAGCACATCGACACCCTCATCCCCGAGTGGGCAATGGTGCGCGACCGCCGTCTGACGGCTCCCGACGTGCGCCGCGATTACATCCACAGCCACGGCATCGCGCTCCACGCGCTGGGCCGCGTCGGCAACACCCTGGTACGCGAATCAGTCGATCCTGCGGTGTGGCAGCAGAGATTGAAGAGGCTCACCTCAGTTGACTGGTCCCGCACCAACCACGACTGGGAAGGCCGGGCGATCATTGGCGGCCGGGTCTCCAAGAGCCATACCCAGGTCACATTGACTGTCAACTACCTGCGCCGCGCGCTGAAGCTGCGGCTCAGCCCCGAAGAGCAGCGTGCCGAAGACGCCAACAAACGAGGAGACGCATGAGCACCCTGATCCCGACCCCAGTTCGACGGGTCGTGCCGTTCGAGGGCAGCGGCCTGAAGCAGGTCGTAGCCGAGCTCACGGACGAGATCCGCGAGCTGTACCTCGCGGACGAGGTGCCCTGGGTCGTCGGCTACAGCGGTGGCAAGGATTCCACCGCCACCCTGCAGTTGGTGTGGCTGGCCCTGAAGGAGGTGCCGGTCGAGCAGCGCAAGAAGACCGTGTACGTCATCAGCACGGATACACTGGTGGAGAACCCGGTCGTGGCCGCGTGGGTCTCGCAGTCCCTGGAAACCATGCGGCAGGCAGCCGTCAAGCAGGAGCTGCCCATCGAGCCGAACCGGCTCACCCCGGAGATCAAGGACACCTTCTGGGTGAACCTGATCGGGCGCGGCTACCCCGCGCCCCGGCCGAAGTTCCGCTGGTGCACCGAACGTATGAAGATCCGCCCGTCGAACTCTTTCATTCGCCGGGTGGTGCGTCGCCACGGTGAGGCGATCATGGTGCTGGGTATCCGCAAGCAGGAGAGCCAGTCCCGTGCCCGCGCAATGGCCAAGCACGAGAAGCGGCGCGTACAAGAGCGTCTCTCCCCCAACGGCAATCTGCCGAACTCGCTGGTCTACAGCCCGATCGAAGCGTGGTCCAACGACGAGGTATGGACCTTCCTGATGCAGCAGGACAACCCCTGGGGTCACCGCAACAAGGACCTGCTGACGATGTACCAGAGCGCGACCGAGGACCAGGAGTGCCCGCTGGTCGTCGACAGCTCCACTCCCTCTTGCGGTGACAGCCGCTTCGGCTGCTGGACTTGCACGCTCGTCGAGAAGGACAAGTCGATGGCGGCGATGGTCAACAACGCCGACAACGAGATGGAGTGGATGGAGCCGCTCCTCTCGCTGCGCAACAAGCTGGACGTGACCGGCGAGGAAGAGCACAAGCTCCGGGACTTCCGCAAGATGAACGGCAGCATCCAGCTGTTCGACGAGCGCATCGTCCACGGCCCCTACACCCAGGCAGCCCGCGAGGACTGGCTGCGCCAGCTGCTGGCCGCGCAGAGCGTGGTGCGCCAGCTGGCACCTGAGCATGTCCGCAACATAGAGCTGATCACGATGGAGGAGCTCCACGAGATCCGCCGGATGTGGGTCTTCGAGAAGCACGAGGTCGAGGATTCCCTGCCCCGGATCTACGAGGAGGAGACCCACGAGTCCTTCCCCGGCCGGCCCCTGGACGAGCACCTCGCGCTCGGTGCCGGTGAGATCGACCTGCTGCGCGAAGCCTGCGACGGTGACGACCTGCTGTTCACAACCGCCCGCGAACTGCTGGAGGTGGAGCGCAAGTTCCGCACCATGACCCGGCGCTCGGGCCTGTTCGAGGCCCTGGAGAAGACTGTCAAGCGCGGCTTCTTCGATGGCAAGGATGATGCGCACGCACACGCGCTGAACAAGAAGAAGTTGCGCGAAGAGATCGCCGACCGCCTGCCGATGACGCTGACCGAGGACGAAGACACCGCCGATGCTTCTGCGTAACATCACCCTTCGCGATTTTGGGGCCTATCGGGGAAACCAGTCCCTGGAGCTCTCCACCAGCCCCGGGCGGCCCATCGTCCTGATCGGCGGCATGAACGGCTGCGGCAAAACCACCTTGCTCGACGCGCTCCAGCTGGTCCTGTACGGGCCGAGGGCACGCTGCAGTGGACGCGGCAACCGCCCGTACGAGACATACCTGCGCGAGTGCATCAACCGCCAGGCCGACCCATCCACCGGTGCGGAGATCGAGCTCGAGTTCTCCATCACCGTCGACGGCAACGAGCGCGTCTACCGCGTCTGCCGCAAGTGGGCTGCCAGCGGCAAGAGTCTGCACGAGTACGTCAACGTGCTCGTCAACGGCACCTGGGACCGGACCATCAGCGAAGGCTGGGCCGACCATGTCGAGGACCTCCTCCCGCTGGAGATCGGCTCGCTGTTCTTCTTCGATGGCGAGAAGATCGAATCCCTCGCCGACCCTGAACGCGCCTCCGCCGTGATCGAGTCCGCCGTGCACTCCCTGCTCGGCGTCAACACCGTGCAGCAGCTGCGCACCGACCTCCTCGCCCTACAGCGCCGGCAGAAGCTCACCGGCGAGGAGCGGGAGACCGTCGTCCAGATCCGCGAGCTGGAGAGTCGGCACGACGCCATCCAGCACGAGGTCGAAGCCGCCCACGCCAAGGTCGCCGAGCTGCGCTCCCGGCTGGACGCCGCCAAGGTCACCCTGGACAACGCCGAATACTCCTTCCAGAAGGACGGCGGCGCCCTCTACGAGCGCCGTCGCGAGCTGGAAGCCCACCGCAAGGACGCTGCCAAGGCTCTGGCTGCCGACGAGGAGGCCCTGGCCAACCTTGCTGCCGGTCCGCTTCCGCTACTGCTGGTTGGCGACCAGCTGACCGCCGTCTACAAGCAGGCCACTGTCGAGCAACAGGCCGACGAGTCCGCGCAGATCATCGGGGTCCTTGCCAACCGCGACCGCGACATCCTGGACCGCCTCGACGCGCTTCTGTCCACCGCAGACCTGAACGCCTTCCGCGCCCACCTGGACGGCGACCGCAAGGAGCGTGAGCTCGCCGGCTCGGCCGAGCGCATCCTCGCACTCTCCCCCGACGGCTACGGACGGCTCGCTGGCCTTGACCAGGTCCTCACCCACGAAGTGCAGCGGGCCCAGGAACTACTTGCCCAGGCCGCCGAGCAGGCCAGCATCCTCGCGACCCTCGACCGACAGCTGGCCGGTGTGCCGGACGAGAAGGTCATCGCCACCCGCATCGCCGAGCGTGAGCAGTCAATGCGGGCAGTACACCGCCTGGAAGCCGACCTGGAGAGCGCCCTGGCTGTACACGCAACCAGCAAGGGCCGCCGCGAAGCACTCACCGCCGAGCTGGAACGCGCCCACGAGGCACGGGTCAAGACCCTGGTGCGGGCCGAGGAGGTCGCCCGGATCATCTCCTACTGTGACCGCCAGCGCGCCGTCCTCGACAAGTTCGGCACCGCCCTGCTGGCCCGGCACATCAACCGGCTGGAGGTCGCGGTCCTCGACAGCTTCACCAAGCTCATGCGCAAGCACGGCCTTATCCGCGGCCTGCGTATCGATACATCCCGCTACCAACTCACCCTAATCGGAGCCGACGGCGAACCCCTCGATCCCGGCCGTCTCAGCGCCGGCGAGCGCCAGCTCCTAGCCGTCTCCCTGGTCTGGGGGCTCGCACGGGTCGCAGGCAACTGGCTGCCCAGCGTGATCGACACTCCGCTCGGACGTCTCGACAGTCGGCACCGTGAGCACCTGGTGGACCGTTACTTCCCGCAGGCCAGCCATCAGGTCCTGCTGCTGTCCACCGACGAGGAGATCGACGAGCGGCTACTCATGCGGCTCAGGCCCTCCCTTGCCCACACGTACACCCTCGTACACGACGACACCACGTTCACCACCTCGGTCCAGCCGGGCTACTGGTGGGGCACTGGAGCATCGCATGTCGCTTGAGACCATCCGCCTGTCCCAGCCCGCCCGCGACCAGCTCGTCAGGTTGAAGCGGACGACGGGAATCAAGAACTGGAACGTGCTATGCCGCTGGGCCCTGACCCTGTCCCTGCGCGAGCCCTCCACACCCCTGATCAAGGAAATCGTCACCGACTCGAACGTCGAGATGTCCTGGAGGACCTTTGCGGGTACTTACGGCGACGCGTACCTCGCCCTGCTGCGGCAGCGCTGCGCGACTGACGGCCTGCCGCTCACGGATGAATCGCTCAGCCGTGAGCTGACGATTCACCTGCACCGCGGCATCGGCTACCTTGCCGGCAACAAGGAAATCGCAACAATCCGCCAGCTCGTCGGTTCAGCCTGCGAGTAGCGAGGCCGCCGAGATCGGCACGGAGCGGCGTGGGGTCGGCATCGACTCCACGCCCTCCTCTCTCGTTCCTGACAAGCCAAGATGCCAACCGATCAATGCCCTGTGGAATCGGGGAAGGCCGTGCGCGGCCTACAGGGTGGCTGATGAGACGGCCCCTCGCCAAGCTGGGATGCCTCGTCGTGGAGATGGCACTCGCGCTCTCCAGTCATCCGATCGACCTGAGGTGCACGCTCGGGCACTCTGCCGGAGGTGTGACTCTGCCGGCCGTCGCCTCATCACCGCCTCCCCCCTGCGGCACTTCAGGTTTCCTCCGGAGGGTGGGTAAGTGTCAGCAACATCCTCTAGTGTTCGTCCTCACGAGGAACCGTGCGCGAGCCCTCGGAGGCCCGACCGTGCCCAGAGGAGAGGCGCCGCTCACTATGACAAGCGAGCTGCAAGATCTTTTACATTGTCACGGAGAGTACTCCGCTGGACGCTCCGCGGATTCGATCAATTGTTCGAGCCGTCGGCTCAGGGCGATGCCTACAGCCCACCTTGACAGCTCTAATGGCCTTCTGACCTGCAGTTTCGCTGATCGACTCACGGTCTGGACCTCCGGACCCCGGCGGTCTGCTGCCGTCGAGGAATCCAAAACAACCGCAACACTGGGGGAAGTCCGGCTGTGACTAACGGTCTCGCGCATACACGTTTCACGATGCTCGACGTAGACCAGGCGCCCGAGTCTCCTGGGTTGTACGCCTGGTACGTGAACTTCAGCGCCGGTCCGCACGACTGGAAGATGCAGCCCAGTCCGGACGGTGACCAAGCGATCGAGGGCTTCCTGCGGCTGCTCAGAAAATACGCCGGCTACTACGAGCCCCTGCCCATCGCCCTGCGCGGAAGCGGATCGTATGGAGCCACATGGGAAGGAGAACTCGAACTCGACACTCCCATGCGAGAACCGGGAGCAGCAACGTCTGGTGTCGATGTCGAAGAGGACAAGCGCCTCGAGATACTGATGGGCTCTCTTGACAACGAGGAACGCCGTCGGGTCATGGCCACCATCATGGAGATGGCGTCCCCAGTGTTCTCTTCCCCGCTCTACATCGGTGTCGCAACCAACTTGCGCGATCGGTTGCGTACGCACCGCAGAAACTTCACCAAGACGTACGAATGGCTGCGCGAACACCCGGAAGACACCGAGACGGTCCGTGCGAAGGCCAAGTCCTTCGGCGCTCGGGCGGCTGCTCGCAACATCGCCATGGCGAACCTCGAAGCCTGGATCATCGATATCGGCGAGACGGGCAGCGACGACCTGACTACCAAGCACCTGCGGGACACCGCCGAGTCGGCCGAATGGCTGCTCCACCGTATGTACGCGCCGATTCTCGGAAGGCAGTAAAGAGACCATGTTCGGGACAGGAACCAAGCTCACATTCCGTGACTGCGTCCAGGGGACGTGGGGCAGCTTCACCACGCCCGCGGGCCGCGTGGACTACATCATGACTAAGGCCCGCCTCGGTGAGGACTCCGACGACCCGGAGCGCCAGCTCACCAAGAGCCTCGCTCCGGTGCGCGAGGTCATGGAAGCCGGGGACCTCGACTTCAACCAGCTCCTGCAGCGTGACCTGGACGACCATCGGGTTGCGGTGAACCTGATCCCTTACCTCCTGAACCGCAAGGCCACCGGGCCGGCGTTCTTCCCGCCGATCGTTGCGGTGCTGCTGCCCTTCCGCAGCAAGAAGCCCTCCTTGTTTCCCTCCCTGGGCGAGTCGGCCGTAATCGAGGACGACGGCGCCCGATGGCAGCAGGAGCAGGCCGGAACCTCGTTCCAGGTCCAGCGTCTGCTGGGCGCGGATGACCGGCTGCACCCGGCCAGTGTCGGCAAGCTGTGGTGGAACAAGATCGAGTCTCAGCTGGTGGTCCTCGACGGCCAGCACCGTGCTATGGCATTGCTCGCCGTCGAGCGAACCATGACGAAGAGCTGGCAGAACTCCGGCGGTGCCCGCTTCCGATCCTTCTATGAGAACCAGGTCATCCAGGCGCTGGCGAACGTCGGGGACATGGATTTGAGCAAAGTCGAGGTCCCGGTGACGGTCTGCTGGTTCCCCGAGGAAACTGGGGAGAAGGCCAAGCCCCACGAGGCAGCACGCAAGCTCTTCGTCGACGTCAACAAGGAGGCACGACCGCCGTCCAACTCGCGGATCATCCTGCTGTCGGACGCGGAACTGAGCAACGTGCTCACCCGTCGGATGCTCAGCGAGTTGCGTAACGATACCAGCAACAGCCTGTTGCCCATCTACGCAGTCGAGTACGACAACCCCGAAACGAACTCCACCCGGCCGGCCCGCTGGTCAGTTCTCACCAACATCCACCTGCTCAAGTTCGCTGTCGACCGCTGCGTCTTCGGCCCTCCCAAATACTTGAACGACGTCTCGCAGAAGCTCGGTGGTCGACTCAGCCAGAGCATCATGGACGCTTGCATGCAGACACAGTTGGAACTCACCAACCTGTTCCCCGATCAGTTTGAGGACGGCGGCTTCACCTACCAACGGGGCGACCTCGGCAACGAGAACTTCCCCCTCGGGAAGCTCGACGCGATCAGCGACCGCTTCGCGGGCACATGGGGCAAGGCAATGCTGTCCTTGCTCTCCCGTGTCTCCCCTTACGCGGCACACGCCAGCGCGTTGACCCAGTCGAAGGAAGACTGGCACATCGACGATACCGGTCTCACCCTCGCCCATGACGCCATGTTCGGCGGCGTCGGCGTGTATTGGACGCTCAAGGACAGCTACACCCACTACGAGGATCAGAAGAACAACGGGACGCGCCCAGCGAAGTCCGACGTGATCCGTGCGTGGGAAGCGCTCAAGATCCGCGAGGAAACCTTCGAGACCTACCGTGCGACGGAATACATGGGCTCTGGGCGTGTCGCTGCGCTCAAGCAGTCGAAGGCGGCGTACGCCGTGTTCAACACCCATGCCTGCCAGTTGGGCATGATGATGACCCTCGGTTCATTGTGGGAGCTTCGGAAAGCAGAGCCGGGCGAGGCGGACCTAAACGATCTACCGAAGTTTGCTGACGCACTCGCGGCGGCATGGAACGCCTATTTCGCATTGGAGCCCGGTAAGGCAAAGGACCGCCGACTCGCCTTCAACAAGTCCGAGATCAGCCACCCGCTTAACCAGATCGGCAACATGGACACCCCGCAGGCCGTGTACTTCCGGTACTTCTGGCTGCAGGTACTCGACACACCCGAAGCGTGGGCGAATGTCGAACCGTGGTTCAAGGACCGTTCGGCGTTCTCCGCGATGCTCGGCACCGCTCGCGGCCTCTACCTAGGCCTGTGCACGGACCAGCAGTTCAAGGCACTGCGGACCAGCAAGCCTGGCACCAGTGACGCGAAGCTCCGCGAGGAGGCGGCAGCGGCCGCCAACAAGACGCTCGGCCGCGCGCTCAAGGAATGGTTCTACGGCTCGGACGAGCCGTTCCGGCTCTGGTTGGAGCAGTTCAAGCAAGCAGAGAAGCCCGCCTCTCATGTCGAATTCGGAGGAGACGATGCCTCTTCCGACAGAGCGGAGGACGCCGCAAACGAGGCCGAAGTTGCCGAGGACGCCCCCGCCACCAGCATCGACGAATTGCTCGGCGAGTAGATCAGGATCTGGCGGCGAGGACACAACCCGTCCTCGCCGCAGATCTGAGCAGTCAGCCCATCCGCCACAGACAAGGCCATCACGATGTCGTCCCCCGTCTCGTCGCCACCTCAGACATGGCGTTCCCTGCTGTCGTGGCTGGACCGGGTATCCGGTGAGCAGGCGCTGACGCTCCAGGGCTTGGGCGGGCCGGCGCAGTGGTGGCTGCACGAGGGACCGGCAGAGACCGAGTCGCGGCGCCACTATCTCAAAGACATCCTCGACACCCTGGGTTCCTTCCTCGAAACGAAACCGTTCGACGAGGAACCCCTGGGAACGCTCCTGCCAACTGTGCCACCACAGAGGAGCACCTCAAGTCTCGACCTCAACTCTCGGACCCTTACAGCTCTGAAGTTGCTTGGTGGGGCGACCCTCCGCGGGCTGCGAAGCGTCACGCCAGCCGACATACTTGCGATGCACACAACAAGCTACCGTGATCGCCGGGAGTGCCTGGTCGTACTCGTACGTGCCGCAACTCTGCCGGAGACAATGAACATGTCCGAGACCCATAGCAAATGGGAACAGCAGCCGGCGAACCTCGAAAAGCATGGCCTGACCTCCGATGACTCCTCGCAACCCGTCACATATGAGACGGGCAGCCCAGCCGAGGCACGAAACATCCGCGCTTGGGCTATCGCCAACGGTTTCGCCATTGCCGAGCGAGGTCGGCTCTCAGAAGCGGTCCGTGACGCCTACAAGGCTGCACATCGACGTCCCGAGACCACCAGAGCGGCCGAGTTGCGCCCAGCCGACGCGGCAGCCCCTGGGGCGCGCGCAGCCAATGAGCCGCATCAACGTCACGCCGAGACCGACTTTCTCCACTCGGGAGCGGCAATTCGCGCAGAAGCCATCAAGTCGTGGTTCGCCAGTCTGGACAATCGCCAGCAAGACCTGATCACTCTGCACCTGTGCGCCCAGGTGCCGCACACCGTCGACGACTTGGCAACGCAGCACCGCATTACGCGCGCCCGGATGGTGCAGTTGCTCCACGAGATCCCCCAGCAATTCGATTCCGCGGCAGCTCAGAACGGCGCGATGCGCAACGCCCTGATTCTCCTCAACCAGGCAACCTCCACGCCCGTGACCGGTCACGAACTCATCACACGGCACCCCTGGCTCGGGGTCGTAGTACCCGGGACTGAAGTGACGGTGCTGCAGGTGCTCATCGAGGTGCGCTGGTCCGGCTCGATGCAGCAGGGGTGGCTGTACTCAGACTCACTTCATGAAGCGCGGCGCGTGACGCAGCAGGCTCTGAGCCTGGAGCTGGGCGAGCGCATGTCCGTGACCGCTGCAACGCAGCTGCTCGCCAAGACCGGTTGGCAGTTGGTGCCGACCGAGGCATGGCTGCGCTTCTGCGGCTTGAGCCTCGTATCCAACCATGTGCAGCTTGATCCGGCAAAGCCCGCGGATCACTCGGGCGGACTGCACGCTCGACGTAGGGACATCGACTACGCGCTCGCGCCGGCACAGGACCCAGAGACGCGCGGCGAGCAGGTCCACGGGCCGGAGACTCCCGTTGCCCACCACTCCCGTACGCAGCAGCCTCCAGTTGGCGATGAGCGGCACGCACCCGTGGGGGTACGTCAACAGTTCACCGAAGCGCTCGACCAACTGCACGAATACGTCAGAGACAGCCACCCCGGAGTGCGGCTGGCGGATCTACTCCGTGGCGATGATCAGTTCCATGACGAGATAGGGACCTTGACGGCGCGCATCCTCGCTGCGAGCGCTGGTCCGGAGGGCTGGACGCTGCCTGCGGAGGCTTCCGACGCCTCGGCCCTCGGGTCGATCCCGACGGCGCCCGCCAGTATCGACAGGCCACAGCCCGGCGCGGAAGTCCCGGCGGGCCTGGAGCCGCTCGCCGACGAGGTGCCTGCTTCTCTCCGTGAGGCAGCCGTACCAATGTCTGCTTCTCCTGCCGAGTCGTTTGCTCTGGTAGCCAAGGGAGTCCGGGGGACACTCAAAGATCGTGCCCGGGAGGTTCTCGAAGAGCTCAGCCATCCGCTGCCCTCCCAGTTGCTGGCTGACCGTATGGGTGCCAACGTCAACCTGCGTTCACTGAAGGCTCAGCTTCAGAGCGATCCCCGCTTCATGCGCAGTGATGTCGACTCCTGGGGACTGCGTGAGTGGGATCTGCGCCCCTACACAACGATCAAGGAGTTGGTCGGGCAGGAGGTGGCCCGTGCAGACGGGGAGATCCCTACCGAGGAACTGGTCGAGATCCTGACGCGGGAGTTCTCCATCAATGAGTCGAGTGTGCGCCAGGTCGCCTCCACTCATCCGTTCACGGCTCGCGGTGGGATTGTTCGCCAGCTGGATTACGTGGGGTGGGCTGACGACACTTCCGGGGAGCCCCAGGTGGAGGCCAACACCAGCATCCCTGCGGTCGATGACGGCCCGTCGGTCAATGACCTGATCGACCTGATGGGATTGTCATGAACAGTCCTTCAGTCGTCCTGCGCCGCAGCGACCTGCTCGGCGACTATCGCAGCGACCGCTGCGATATAGTGCGCGACTTCTATGCTCCGGCCTTGGCGGCGGCTACTGCCTACGACCGCGCGGTCGGGTATTTCAGCGCTTCGGTGCTGGCGGTACTCGGGCTTGGGATCGGCGAGTTCGCTGCTCGCGGCGGGACGATGCGCGTCGTCGCCTCCCCACAGCTCAGCCAGGAGGACGTGGAGCAGATCAAGGCCGGCTATGCGCTGCGGATCGTCCTGGAGCAGGCAGCGCTGCGGGATCTGGAGCTGGCTGTCCAGGATCCGCGGGCGGCACACGGCTTGGGCCAGCTCGCTGCGCTCATCGCGGATGGCCGGCTGGACATCAAGCTCGCCTACGTCGAGGTCCAGGGCAGGGTCGGCATCTACCACGAGAAGATCGGCATCTTCCGTGACGGGCGGGACCTGGTCGCGTTCAAGGGCAGCGCGAACGAGACCATGCCTGGCCTGGTCGGCAACTTCGAGTCCATTGAGGTGTTCCGCACGTGGGAGCCGGGCGACGGCCCGCGCGCTGTGCGTATCGGCAAAGACTTCGAGGATCTGTGGCACGACCGCACCCCGCTGCTGCGCGTCATCGACTTCACCGATGCCGCGAGGGACATCATCGAGGCGTATGCGAAGCGCACAGCTCAGCAGCGTGAGCCTGCGCTGCCGCCCATGGACGGTGCCCCGCTGCCGCTGCCACTTCCGAACACCGCAGGCCGGCTGACCATCCCTGCGGAGCTGACGGTACGCGAGTACCAGAAGCAGGCCATCAGGCAGTGGTCGGCCCACGGTTGCCGGGGCATCCTGCGTATGGCCACCGGCACCGGCAAGACGCTGAGCGCCCTGTCAGCTGCCGCGCGGCTGGCCCAGGCACTGCACAAGAGCGGCGAGCCGCTGCTGACCCTGGTCATCGTCCCGTACCAGCACCTGGTCGACCAGTGGTCCAAGGACATCGCCTGGTTCGGAATGCAGCCCGTACGAGCCTACGAGTCCACGGCCAGTTGGTACGCGCAGGCCTCCTCGCTGTTGGACAGTCTGTCGCTGCGCTGCGCGCAGGGCGGCGTCATCGTGACCACCAACGTCACCTTCGCCGGAAAGCCCATGCAGGGCATCCTCGACCGCTACGAGGGGCGCCTGCTGGTCATTGCAGACGAGTGCCACAATCTGGGCGCCAGGCACCTGCGCGAGAAGCTACCCGACTCGGCGCAGTACCGGCTGGGGTTGTCCGCCACGCCGGAGCGCTGGTTCGACGATCGGGGCACGGACGCGCTGACGGAGTACTTCGGCGAGATCGTCTACGAGATGGGCATCGGTGATGCCATCAAGGCGGGTGCCCTCTGCCAGTACACGTACACCCCGGTGCTGATCGAGCTCGACGAGGAGGAGACCGAGCTCTACGCCGAGGTCACCAGCCAGATCGCCAGGATCATCGCATCGCAGGGCTTCTCCGAGGACGCCGACCGGGACAGCCCGCTGGGCAAGTTGCTGCGCAAGCGGTCGAACATCCTGGGCCATGCCCGCGCCAAGCTTCCCGCACTGCGGCAGGAGATCACCAAGCGGCGGAACGACTGGTACCAGTTGTTGTACTGCGCCGAGGGCCGCCACCCTCTCCTCTACGAGTACGGGGATGCCGAGGAGGCGACCCAGCTCCAGCAGGCACTGGTGATGGTGGGACAGGACCTACGCATGCCGGCCGCCCCGTACACCGCCGAGACCAGGCGCGACGAGCGGCAGAAGGTGCTGCGGCGCTTCGCACAGGGCCAGGACCTACAGGTGCTGCTGTCGATGAAGTGCCTGGACGAGGGGGTGGACGTGCCGGCCGCCCGCACCGCCTACCTCCTCGCCAGCTCCTCGAACCCACGGCAGTTCATCCAGCGCCGAGGCCGCGTGCTGCGAAAGTCGCCCGGCAAGAAGCGCGCAGACATCGTGGACTTCATAGTGGTCCCGCCCACGGGGACCGGCGCTCTGGCGCATGCGACCGAGCGCAATATGGTGGCCCGGGAGCTGACGAGGGTCACCGAGTTCGCGCGTCTCGCCGACAACGAGACTGAGACCCTTGACATCCTGCGTCCGCTACGCCAGCGCTACGGGCTCTTTGACACTTGACCTTGTCCAGCAGGCCCCTGAAGATCACGGAGAGCACCATGAGTACACCCGAGACCTTGGAAGACATCATCAGCAGTCTGTCGCCGGAAGCGAGGAAGCTCGTCATGAAGGTGTGGCAACTGGAGCGCGAGAACTTGCACGTCAAGAACCCGACTCTGTTGACCGACGAGATCGTCAAGGCTGCCAAGGAGCTGGCCCGGTGAAACTGCTCAAGCTCACGATCGAGAACTTCCGCGTCTTCCACGGTATCCAGGAACTCGACCTGGAGGTCACGGAGCACAAGCCGGCGGTGCTCATCTTCGGAATGAACGGAGCCGGGAAGACAACCCTGCTGAATGCTTTCACCTGGGCGCTGTACGGCAGCTTCTCCGGCGACTTCGAGCGCCAGGAACGTGTCATTAATGACCATACCTGGGCACTCACCCCGTTCGGTGCGCAGGTCGGAGCCTCAGTTCGGCTGGTCTTCGAGCACGAAGGCCATCTCTTCAGCGTGCTGCGTGCGGTGAACACGACCAAGGCAGCCGAGGAGCAGAGTGCTCTTCCCCTCGAGTTGACGGTTACCGAGACAGCTGGCGGGGTCAGCCAGAAGGTGGACAACGGCCAGGACCGGCTGCAGAAGATCCTCCCCGAGGGTCTGCGCCAGTTCTTCTTCTTCAACGGTGAGCGCATGGAGCGGATGTTCACCGGCGATCGCACCGACGAGGTCCAGCAGGCCATCAAGACGCTGATGGGCTTGGAGGAGATCGAGCGCGCCATCACCAACCACCTCCCCAAGGCGTCCAAGAAGCTGGCACGTCAGATCGAGCGCGGCGGTGACGGACGGCTCCAGCGCCTGACCGCCGGGCAGACCCAGCTCGAGCAGCAGAAGCTCGACGTCCACGAGAAGCTGCTGGAGTTGTCAGAGAAGGCCGCCGGCTACGAGCGCGAACTCGAGGAGACACACCTCGCGCTGCTGGCCAACGAGAAGGCCGCTCCGCTCCAGCGGCAACACTCCAAGCTCGAGGACCGGCGGCGCGATCTGCTGGCGCAACGTATCGAGCGTCAGGATCGTAAGAAGGACCTGCTCACCAAGAGCAGTTTCCTCGCCTTCACCAGCGGACTGGACGACAAGATCCTCGGCTTGGCCGATGGCATGCGCAAGCGCCGGGAGCTCCCAGCTGGGATTCAGCGGGACTACATCGACGGCCTGCTGGAGGACGGGTACTGCATGTGCGGGCGCGAACTGGCCGCGGGTTCCGAAGCGCGCCACGCCCTGGAGGAGCGCCGCTATAACGCCGGCCTCGCCGATGTCGAGAGCCGCTGGATGTATCTGGCCGGCAAAACCGCCGACCTCGGGCAGGCCAGGCAGGAACTCCTTGCCCAGTTGCAGGGGTGCATCCAGGACATCCAGGAGATCGAAGCAGGCATCCGGAAGGTCGATGCCGAGGAAAGCGATATCGCCCGCGACCTGGACGGCGTCAATATCATCGACGTCCAGCGCCTGGTGGAGCGCCGAAAGGACCTCGACTCGAAGCGGCTGGACACACTGCAACTGCACACCGTAGCCAAGGCGAAGCTCGCCGAACTCGACGAGCAGATCGAGAAGATCAGGCGTCAGTATCACTCCGCCCGGGTACAGGACGAGGAGTCTCGCCGGATTCAGCGCCAGGTCGCCCTGGTCGACGACGTCCTGACGGCCTTCGAGCGCATCCTCGCGGTCAAAACGGAGGAGGTTCGGCGGCAGTTGGACACGAAGGTCAAGAGCGTCTTCGCGCGGATCTGCATCAGGCCCTTTACGCCGAACCTGACGCCGTCCTTCGCCTTGGAACTGGTCAACGACTCCCTCGGTGGTGCCGCAGCCCGCAGTACGGGGGAGAACCAGATCCTTGGCCTGTCGTTCGTGGGCGCCGTCTCCGAACTGGCAAGGGAGACACACGACCGCAGGCTCGGGGCGGCTGAGGAGTCCCTGGGCGGGGGCGGGGTATACCCCGTCGTCATGGACGCCCCGTTCGGAAACCTCGATGTCGCCTACCAGAACGACATCGCCGAGTCGCTGCCCAAGCTGACCTCGCAGATCATCACGCTGCTGTCCCAGTCCCAGTCCCGGGGGCGGGTCCTGGAGCACCTCGGCGCGGCTGCCTCCCGAATGTACGTGCTGCGTTCCTACACGACTAACGCGAGCGCGCAGGAGCAGACCATTACGATCCGCGATCGCGCTGTCCCCTACGTCTCGCACGGCGAGTTCGACCACACTGTTCTGGAAGAAGTGACCGTCTGATGACCGTAGAGATCCGTTTCCGCCGGCCGGCGGAGCACGAGCAGTTGCTGACCCTGCTGACGGGCAAGGATGGGCCGTTCCGCGCGAACTACGAGGCGCTGCTATTCGCTGCGGCGCTCGGTCGCCACAAGGAGCGTCGCGAACCATTCGAGAAGTCGAGCGAGCCGATCCGCTATGCGCTCGTGGAGAACCGCTCCTATGGCGATGTGCTGATCGACCTGCTTGCGGCAGCTGAGGTCCCCGACGATGCGACGGTCCTGTCCGACGAGCGGCTCGCCGAGCGCCTTCAGATCTTCGAGGAGTACGCCAACGGCGGGCTGAACTTCCTCCAGGGCGAGGTCAACTCCCGGGGCAGCCGGGACCTGGTCGCGATCGTCACCTCGCTCGTCGTGGATGCCCTCGTGTCGGTGCCTCAGACAAACGACGACCCAATCAAGGACATGCTCAACGAGCTGGAGCGGTGGTAGCGCACATCTGACAGGCCCTGTGCGGAGGCTCAGTTTCCGATCGGATCCCCCGGACAACGGCGCGTTGTCGGACCTGGCACCTACCCTTTGAATCTCTTATGTGAGAATCAACATAATCCCAGGTCGCCGGCCATGCAGACCCCGGACACGGATGTTGTGGATCATGAAATCTTTGACCGCGGTTGACTGTGGTTTACCGCTGCTACCCGCGCAGTAGTCGCGCATGTCCGTTCACGTCCGCTTCGATTCGTCGACTCGGATGCCACCGTGATCGCGGTCAACCACGGCAGGCGGTCGGCGGGCCACACCGCCGCGAAGGATCCCCAACAACCCTGCGGCCATCTGTTGCCGTACAGCCATCCCGTCGACTCGCAGCCGACATGGCCGCCGCCGAGCCTCTCGGCCGATGCGTCGCCCGGGTGGCACGACAGCAAGCTCACAGGGCTCGAAGGCCCCCGAGCGGAAGCATCTCCACCGTGCCCATGAGGTCCAGACTGGTCGCACAAGCACCTATCCGTAGTCGCAGACTCAACGACCTGAAGATCGCAGCACGGCTCGTGAGACGGCCGTGCTACCGATCGGGCGACGCGACGATCCTCCGCCTCTGCGCTCGACCTGCGGTTGCCGTCCGCAGAGGAGGACCATCATGACCCGCAAGCCGAAGAAGCCGCGGCGCAGATTCGGCAACATCCGCCAGTACCGTTCCGGCCGCTGGAGCGCGACCTACACCGACTGCCACGGCCAAACCCGGCGGTCCCCGAGACCTTCGATACCGAATTCGACGCCATGACCTGGCTCACGCTCGTCCGGACCAACCTCACCCACCGCCGCCGTGCACAAGCGCCTTCCCGGTCAAGAGTGTCCTGTTCAAGGACTACGCCAAGGACTGGATCGACAACCGCCCCTGATGCCTACCACCCATGCGCTCTACCAGCGCCTGCTGCACGCACACCTCCTGCCCGCCTTCGGAAACGTGCCCGTCCCCGCATCACCTATGCAAAGGTCCGCGCCTGGAACACCGAACAGCGCGACACGACCGGACCCTCGGTCTCCGCCAAGGCCTACCCGCTGCTGAAGTCCATCATGGAACCCGCCGTCGCCGACGACGAGACCATCCTCCGCAACCCCTGCCGCATCCGCGGCGCCGACAGTGACTACCCCGCCGAACGCGGCGTCGCCACCATCGCCCAGGTCTTCGCACTTGCCGGCCATGTCGGCGACCGATGGCAGCTCCTCGTCCTGGTCGCCGCGCTCACCACCCTGCGGCCCGAGGAACTCGCCGCCCTGCGCCGCGAGGACATCGATCTCGCCTGGTGCCTGCTCAGGATCCACTCCCCCTCGCCGGAACTCGCCAACGGACGACTCGCCAACGGACGCCCCAAATCCAGAGGAACACGCACCGTCCAGCTGCCGGCCTTCCTCGACGACGCACGTCGCCTGCACAAGGACCACTACGCCGAACCCGGCCCCCTCGGGCTCAACGTCGTCCCGAATTATGGGCTAAACGGTCGATGAGGTCATCTATGCAGATCGGAGGCGGCGCCAGGGGTATTGGTGGTCGTTACTGGATGGCCCGGTTGCTGTGCTTTGCTGCTGTACTCCTGGAGGGCGAACAGGGGTGGGGAGCGATGGACGAGTGCATTCTGGCGATGATGGAGACCATGAGGTAGGTCGAGGCCGGCAAGCTGGTGCATGCCATGCGTGGCATGGCGGAGCTCAGCCCGGAGATCTCGGGACGCGACGTGCTTGTCAGGCTCGAAGTCGTGGCCGGGGAGGCCGAGGAACGGGCGAACGAGCGAGGCGATCGTGGCAAGCGAACCCGCTCGGGATGAGTGCCGGAAGTGTGGCCAGCCCATTGAGACCGACTCCGGGGGCCGCGAGCGTTGGCCACGGTTCCGATCGCAGTCGCGGGTGCCGAGCGGCCACCATTACGGATGAGGACGGTTGGAACGAGAACATTCCGCGATCGTGGGTTGCCATTCCGCAGAGACGGCCAACCCCAGTCACACGCGACCACGTCGACGTCTAGCGACATGAGCTTAGATTTCACAAAACGACCGCGACTGACCGCCGCTTACCGCTGTTGCCCGCCATTTGCCGCCGTTGACCGTGGCTACTCGCGCAGTAGTCGCGCACGAGCACAGAAAAGGGACCCATTGGTCTAGACAACCAGCAAGCCCCAGGTCACTGACCTGCGGCTTTACCGTGGAGCGGGCGACGAGAATCGAACTCGCGCTATAAGCTTGGGAAGCTCATGTTCTACCATTAAACTACGCCCGCCTGATGAGCCGTCAGAGACCGCTCGATCTGTCCCTCACTGTACCCCATCCGTGATGGTGGCCGCACAGGTGGGTGGTGGCGCGGGCGGGGCGCGGGGGGTGGGGGCGGGGGCGTACTGTGTGGGCCGCGTGAGAGTGCCCCGGCGGGTGGGCGCGGGCGGCGAGCCTTGGTGTGGAATGTCCGGTACATCCCCTAATGTGACGCTGGTCCCGGGGGCTCCGCCGTTCGGGGCGACGAGTACGGGTGAGTACTGGGGTAAGGATGGGAAGGGGATCGATGGAGCAGCGCGCCGTCGTTCGTTGTGCCGAGGGGCACCTGTTCAGCACCACCACGTTCCCGATGCAGAATCTCGGGCCCGGCCGGCTGGGGCCCGGGCGGCTGATCAGGTGTCCGCAGTGCGGACGGCTGCGGAGTTCGGTGCTGGCCGACGTACGGGAGCTGTCCGAGCCGCAACTGGCCCGGGCACTGCGGCTGGAGGCCGCGGAGTTCCTCGCCTGACGAGGACGGACACGGGAGAGAAGTGACAGGTGCGGCCCCGGACGATTCGTCCGGGGCCGCGTCGTGCACGTAACCTCGAAGCGTGCTGCTCTCTGACAAGGACATCCGGGCCGAGATCGACAACGGCCGGGTGGTGATCGACCCGTTCGACCCCGCGATGGTCCAGCCGTCGAGCATCGACGTGCGACTGGACCGCTTCTTCCGGGTCTTCGAGAACCACCGCTACCCGCACATCGACCCCTCCGAGGAGCAGCCGGACCTGACCCGGCTGGTCGAGCCGGAGGGCGACGAGGCGTTCATCCTGCACCCGGGCGAGTTCGTGCTGGCGTCGACCTACGAGGTCATCACGCTGCCGGACGACGTCGCCTCGCGGCTGGAGGGCAAGTCCAGCCTGGGCCGGCTCGGGCTGCTGACGCACTCCACGGCCGGCTTCATCGACCCGGGCTTCAGCGGGCACGTCACGCTGGAGCTGTCGAACGTCGCGACGCTGCCGATCAAGCTCTACCCGGGGATGAAGATCGGGCAGCTCTGCCTGTTCCGGCTCTCCTCGCCGTCGGAGCACCCGTACGGCTCGCAGCGGTACGGCTCGCGGTACCAGGGGCAGCGCGGCCCGACGCCGTCGCGGTCCTACCTGAACTTCCACCGTACGGACGTCTGAGCGGGACGAAGAGCGCACGGTGCGGGCGGTCACCCCTGGAGGGGTGGCCGCCCGCCGGCGTCTCAGGCCCGCTTCGGGCGGGTGACGGCGACCAGCTCGCTGCCGTCCTCGGAGAGCCGCAGCTCGGTGCGGAGCTCGGCCAGCTCGCCCAGGTGGTGCAGGTGGGTGCCGCCGCAGAAGATCCGCGCCGCGCCCTCGGGCAGCTCGCAGTGCCACTGGCGGCGGGCGGTCAGCTCCGGGCCGGGGACGTCGATGCGCACCGGGGCGTCGGCGGCGACCCAGGCGGCCAGCCGGCGGTTGACGGCCTCGGTGAGCCCGGGGAGGGCGTCCGCGAGGGCCGGGAGGTCCTCGGTGGCCTCGGCGGTGAAGCCCTTCTTGCGCAGCGACTTGCCGAGCCGGTAGGTGTCGGTGCTGGCCTCGGTGTCCATGACCGAGCTCGCCATGGCGAGGCTGTCGAAGTCCGGGTGGCCGAAGGCGTCGGCGCGGCCCGGGTCCTTGCGCCAGCGGGGCGCGAGCGCCTCGTTGAGGGCGAGGGCGAGCAGGTGGCAGCCGCTGTGCGAGGCGCTGAGCGCGCCGCGGCGCCCGGCGTCGACGGCGAGGACGGCGCCGCGGCCGACGAGGTCGCCCGGGTCGGCCGCGAGGACGTGCAGGACCAGCCAGGACCACTCCTCGTCGCCGCGCCGGACCGGGATGTCGGCGCCGACCAGCGGCGCGCCGCCGTCCGGGCCCACCGCGCCGGTGAGGCAGTCGACGACGGCCAGCTCGACGCCGTCCACGGTGAGGGTGCCGAGGTCGGCGGGCTGGTCGGGCCAGGTGTGGTCGAGCGGGTGGAACGGGGTCGCCCCGGTGACCACGGCGTAGCGGCCGTCGTCCAGCGGGTGCACCGCGAGCACCGTCGACTCGCCGGTCACCGCCCCGGCCGGGAAGCTGACGTGGGTGGTGGGGAGGGTCATGCCTGGCTCCGTGCGGGTGAGGGTGGACGAGTGGATGGGCAGGACAACGCGACGGGCCCCGCGAGGCGAGGCCCGTCGTCCATTGTCGCCGAGGGTCAGCCCAGGGTCGGCAGCTTGATCAGCACCAGCAGGGCCAGCAGCTGCAGCGCGGCCGCGCCGGCCGCCTTGCCCCAGGGCAGGTCGTGCACCCGGCGGACCATGAGGGCCAGCAGGTAGCCGCAGAGCAGCCAGGTGGCCCAGCCGACGGCCTGGACGAGCAGGTTGTCGGCGGGCAGGACGAGCGCCAGCAGCAGTCGGGGCGCGTCGGTGACCCAGCCGATCAGCACGGCGAGGCCGACCGTGGACTGCCACGGGCCGTCGCCGCCGAACTGCCGGGCCAGGCCGTAGGTCACGGCGCCGAGCATGGCGCCGGCCAGGGTGAAGCCGATCGCGGCGGCGAGCATCGCGGTGAGCGCCACGGTGAAGGTCGAGTTCACCACGTCGTCGCGGGTCAGGCCGATGCCGAGCACGGCGAGGGCGCCGTACAGCAGGGAGACGGTGACGGCGGGGAGCCAGACCTGGTGGTCCCGGGTGCGGTCGAAGACCGCGGTGGGGGTGCGGAACAGACCGGTCAGCAGCTCGCGCCAGGCCGGCCGGGGGCCGGTGGCCTGCGGCGCGGACTGGCCGCCGGCCCGGTAGACGGCGACGTTGTCCTCGCCGTGGCCCTGCTCCTGGCCGTAACCCTGCTCCTGGCCGTAACCCTGGTCCCGGCCGTAGCCCTGCTGGTCCCGGCCGTAGCCGTCCGGGTACGGGTACGGCGGCTGCCCCGGGTGGTAGGAGGACGGCTCGCCCGCGTACGGGTCGGCGCCGACCGGGAAGGCCCGGGTGTGGCCCGGGCTGTCGGCCGCGTACGGGTCCGGGTGCGGGGCCTGGTGCGGGGCGTGCGGCGCACGCGGACCGTACGGGTCGTACGGTCCGTACGGCTCCTGGTGCGGCCCCCGCTGCGGGCCGGTGAAGTACTCCGGTCCGTCCGTCGGCCCGTGCCCCCCGGGCGTCGCCTGCTGCTGCGGCGGCGCCGACCACCCGCCACGGGGGTCGGCGCCCTGACCGCTGTCGTATCGATTGCCAGCCACGTTCCGAAGGTACCCGCCCGGCGGGCACCGCGGTGGGCGAGCACCGGACCGGGTCCGGTTTGCAGCGAGCCTGTTACCGCCGCACGGCCTCCCGGCCCCGCACGGCCTCCCGGCCCCGCACCGCGACGGCCGCCTACTGCCGCGCGCCGACCTTCGGCCCGTGCACCGCCGCCGCGGCGCTGGTGCCGGCCGGGCACCCGCCCGGGCCGGCCGAGGTGCGCACGGCGCCGACCGGCAGCAGCGTGCCGCACGCGATCCGCACGCCGTTCGGCAGCTCGTTGTCGGACTCGACGATCGCGCCGTCGCCGATCACCGCGCCGTCCAGCGCGGTGCGGTCGCCGATGGTCGCGAAGGCGCCCACGATCGAGTCCTTGACCAGGGTGTCCGCCCCGATGACGGCACCGGGCAGGATCACGCTGCCCTCGACGATCGCGCCGGCCTCGACCACCGCGCCCTCGGCGACCACGGTGCCGCCGCTGAGCACCGCGCCGTGCCGCACGGTCGAGCCGGGCAGCGGCAGGGCGTCGCCGGTCGGGCCGGGGACGGCGGGCGAGTCGACCTTGCCGAGCACCAGGTCGGCCGAGCCGCGCACGAAGGCGGCCGGGGTGCCGAGGTCGAGCCAGTACGAGGTGTCGACGACGCCGCGCAGCAGCGCGCCGGTGGCCAGCAGCTCGGGGAAGGTCTCGCGCTCGACGGACACCTCGCGGCCGGCCGGGATGCGGTCGATGACCGAGCGGGTGAAGACGTAGCAGCCGGCGTTGATCTGGTCGGTGACGATCTGCTCGGGCGTCTCCGGCTTCTCCAGGAACTCCAGCACCCGCCCGTCGGCGTCGGTGGGGACGAGTCCGAAGGCGCGCGGGTCCTCGACCCGGGTGAGGTGCAGGGTGACGTCGGCCCCGGCGGCCACGTGGCCGTCGCGCAGGGCGGCGATGTCGACGCCGGAGAGGATGTCGCCGTTGAACACCAGGACCGGCTCGTCGGGGCCGCAGGTGAGCCCGGTGGCCGCGTTGCGGATGGCACCGCCGGTGCCGAGCGGCTCGCGCTCGGTCAGGTAGACCAGCTCGATGCCGTAGGGCGTGCCGTCCTGGAAGTGGTCCTCGAAGACCTCGGCGAGGTAGGAGGTGGCGAGCACCACGCGGGTGACCCCGGCCGCGGCCGCGCGGGCCAGCTGGTGCGCGATGAACGGAACGCCTGCCACCGGCAGCATGGGCTTGGGGGTGTGAGTGGTCAGCGGACGCAGTCGCGTGCCCTTACCACCGACCAGCATGATCGCCTCGGTCATGGTCTGCGCTGTTCCCCTTGTGGTCTCTGCGGCCCGGCCCGGCGGGCCGATACCTCCGTCGGTCTGCTGTACGCCGTCCCGGGGGCCGGAACGGATCGACCGGCTCGCGGCCGGTCCGGCGCCTACTGTATTTCCTTCCTCACGCCGGGCCGCCGGGCGGCCCGGCGTTCGGCGCCGGGGCGGGTGTCCGCGCGGCGACCCCGGGGCCCGAAAAAGCCCGGCCCGGACGGGCGCCGGTGGCACCCGCCGGGCCGGGCGGTTGTTGCAGAACTGTCGAACAACGCGCCTCAGGCGTCGACGGTCCGCGGCTCCTCGGCCTCGGCCGGCGGGACCGCCCTGACCGAGTCGAGCAGCAGCTGGGCGACGTCGACGACCTTCAGGTGCTCCTTGGCCGCGCCCTCGTTCTTCTTGCCGTTGACCGAGTCGGAGAGCATGACGAGGCAGAACGGGCAGGCGGTGGAGACGATGTCCGGATCGAGGGACAGCGCCTCGTCGACGCGCTCGGTGTTGATCCGCTTGCCGATGCGCTCCTCCATCCACATCCGCGCGCCGCCGGCGCCGCAGCAGAAGCCGCGCTCCTTGTGGCGGTGCATCTCCTGCTGGCGGAGCCCCGGGACCTTGTCCATGATCTCGCGCGGCGGGCTGTAGACCTTGTTGTGGCGGCCCAGGTAGCAGGGGTCGTGGTAGGTGATGAGGCCCTCGACCGGGTTGACCGGCACGAGCCTGCCCTCGTCGATGAGGTGCTGCAGCAGCTGGGTGTGGTGGATGACCTCGAAGTGGCCGCCCAGCTGCGGGTACTCGTTGGCGATGGTGTTGAAGCAGTGCGGGCAGGTCGCCACGATCCGCTTGACCGGGGCGTCCTCCAGCGCCGCGGTCAGGGTCTCGACGTTCTGCGCGCCGAGCATCTGGAAGAGGAACTCGTTGCCCAGGCGGCGGGCGGAGTCACCGGTGCAGGACTCCTCCTTGCCGAGGATCGCGAACCGCACACCGGCGGTGTGCAGCAGCTCGGCGAAGGCCTTGGTGGTCTTCTTCGCGCGGTCCTCCAGGGCACCCGCGCAGCCCACCCAGTACAGGTACTCGACCTCGGCGGGGTCGATGTCCTCGCCGATCACCGGCACCTCGATGCCGGTCTCCTTCTTGAGCTCCTTGACCCAGTCGAGCCGGGCCTTGGTGGCCATGCCCCAGGGGTTGCCCTTGTTCTCCAGGTTCTTGAGCATGGTGCCGGCCTCGGTGGGGAACGAGGACTCGATCATGACCTGGTAGCGGCGCATGTCGACGATGTGGTCGATGTGCTCGATGTCGACCGGGCACTGCTCGACGCAGGCGCCGCAGGTGGTGCAGGACCACAGCACGTCCGGGTCGATGACGCCGTTCTCCTCGGCGGTGCCGATCAGCGGGCGCTCGGCCTCGGCCAGGGCGGCCGCGGGGACGTCCGCGAGCTGCTCGGCGGTGGCCTTCTCGGTGCCCTCCATGTCCTTGCCGCCGCCGGCGAGCAGGTAGGGGGCCTTGCCGAAGGCGTGCTCGCGCAGGCCCATGATCAGCAGCTTCGGGGAGAGCGGCTTGCCGGTGTTCCAGGCCGGGCACTGCGACTGGCAGCGGCCGCACTCGGTGCAGGTGGAGAAGTCGAGGATGCCCTTCCAGGAGAAGTGCTCGACCTGGGAGACGCCGAAGACGGCGTCGTCGGCCGGGTCCTCGAAGTCGATCGGCTCGCCGCCGCTGGTCATCGGGCGCAGTTCGCCGAGCGCGGTGGAGCCGTCCTCCTCGCGCTTGAAGTAGATGTTGAAGAAGGCCAGGAAGCGGTGCCAGGCGACGCCCATGGAGGGGTTGATGCCGATGGTGATCGCCCAGGCGAAGGAGATGCTGATCTTCAGCATCGCGAACAGGTAGACCAGGTTCTCCAGGGTCCCGTGGGACAGGCCGCGGAAGGCCACCACCAGCGGGTAGGAGATCAGGTACTTGGCCTCGTAGGAGCCGACGTTCTCCAGCGCGCCCTCCAGGCCGCGCAGGATCATGATGCACAGGCCGATGCCGAGGATCGTGTACTCGACGTAGAAGGCCTGCCAGGCGATCGAGCCGGCGAAGCGGGACTTGCGGCCCGCCCGGCCGGGCAGGCTCAGCAGCCGGATCACGATCAGCGTCGCGATGCCCAGCGTGGTGAGGGTGCCGACCAGTTCGGTGAACAGCTCGTACGGCAGCCAGCCGCCGAGCACCGGCAGCACGAACTCGGCGTCGAACAGCTGGAAGAACGCGGTCAGCAGGGTCAGGCCCAGGGTGAAGAAGCCGACCGCCACGAACCAGTGGGCGATGCCGACGATGCCCCAGCGGTTCATCCGGGTGTGGCCGACGAACTCCACGCCCACGGTCTTCACCCGCTGCGCGGGCTGCCCGAAGCGGGTGGGGTCCGGCTGGCCGGTCCGCACCACCCGGTAGATGTACAGCGCCGCACGAGCGGCGAGCGCGGTGCCGACCACGAATGTGACCAGCGAGATGACGATCGCTGCTAGCTGCATCGGCTCTCCGTCTCCTGCGGCTTGCGTGTTACGGGTGTGCAGTGTCTCCGAGGGGAGTGTACTCGTCGGTAACTTCCAGGGCCGACGGGCCGGACATTACCGTTCGCCAACACTTCTCCTGAAGATGCTCAAGGTATGGCGGCAGTCACGCGCACGCACGGCCGACGCGGCCCGTCCGGCTCCACCCGGCCTTCGGCTCAGCAAACTTGAGCGACCCGGACTCATGGCTGTTGACGCCCTCCGCTTCGTCATGCATCCTTGAGCCCGTAAAGCTCAACTCTTCCGTGGAGGTATCTACGATGGCACGCGCGGTCGGCATCGACCTCGGCACGACGAACTCGGTCGTCAGCGTTCTGGAGGGTGGCGAGCCCACCGTCATCACGAACGCCGAGGGCGCGCGGACCACGCCGTCCGTCGTCGCCTTCGCGAAGAACGGCGAGGTGCTCGTCGGCGAGGTGGCCAAGCGCCAGGCGGTCACGAACGTGGACCGCACCATTCGCTCGGTCAAGCGCCACATGGGCACCAGCTGGAAGATCGGGCTGGACGGCAAGGACTTCAACCCGCAGCAGATCAGCGCCTTCATCCTGCAGAAGCTGAAGCGGGACGCCGAGTCCTACCTGGGCGAGACCGTCACCGACGCCGTCATCACCGTCCCGGCGTACTTCTCCGACTCGGAGCGCCAGGCCACCAAGGAGGCCGGTGAGATCGCGGGCCTCAACGTCCTGCGCATCGTCAACGAGCCCACCGCGGCCGCCCTGGCCTACGGCCTGGACAAGGACGACCAGACCATCCTGGTCTTCGACCTCGGCGGCGGCACCTTCGACGTCTCCCTGCTGGAGATCGGCGACGGGGTCGTCGAGGTGAAGGCCACCAACGGTGACAACCACCTCGGCGGCGACGACTGGGACCAGAAGATCGTCGACCACCTGGTCAAGGTCTTCCAGGCGGGCCACGGCGTGGACCTGTCCAAGGACAAGATGGCCCTGCAGCGTCTGCGCGAGGCCGCCGAGAAGGCCAAGATCGAGCTGTCCTCGTCCTCCGAGACCTCGATCAACCTGCCCTACATCACGGCCTCCGCCGAGGGCCCGCTGCACCTGGACGAGAAGCTCACCCGGGCCCAGTTCCAGCAGCTGAGCTCCGACCTGCTGGAGCGCTGCAAGATCCCGTTCAACAACGTGATCAAGGACGCCGGCATCTCGCTCTCCGAGATCGACCACGTCGTCCTCGTCGGCGGCTCCACCCGCATGCCGGCCGTCGCCGACCTGGTCCGCGAGCTGACCGGCGGCAAGGAGGCCAACAAGGGCGTCAACCCGGACGAGGTCGTCGCCATCGGCGCCTCGCTCCAGGCCGGTGTCCTCAAGGGCGAGGTCAAGGACGTCCTGCTGCTCGACGTCACCCCGCTGTCCCTCGGCATCGAGACCAAGGGCGGCATCATGACCAAGCTGATCGAGCGCAACACCACGATCCCGACCAAGCGCTCGGAGATCTTCACCACGGCCGAGGACAACCAGCCGTCCGTGCAGATCCAGGTCTACCAGGGCGAGCGCGAGATCGCCGCGTACAACAAGAAGCTCGGCATGTTCGAGCTGACCGGCCTGCCGCCGGCCCCGCGCGGCCTGCCCCAGATCGAGGTCACCTTCGACATCGACGCCAACGGCATCATGCACGTCGGCGCCAAGGACCTCGGCACCGGCAAGGAGCAGAAGATGACCGTCACCGGCGGCTCCGCGCTGCCGAAGGACGACATCGAGCGCATGATGCGCGAGGCCGAGCAGTACGCGGAGGAGGACCACAAGCGCCGCGAGGCCGTGGAGACCCGCAACCAGGCCGAGCAGCTCGTCTACTCCACCGAGAAGTTCATCGCCGACAACGCCGACAAGCTGCCGGCCGACGTCAAGACCGAGGTCGAGACCGCCATCGGCGAGCTCAAGGAGGCCCTGAAGGGCGAGGACATCGCGAAGATCCGCGAAGCCTCGGAGAAGGTCTCCACCACCGCCCAGAAGCTCGGCCAGGCGCTGTACGCCAACGCCGACGCCGCCGGTGCGGCCGGTGCGGGCGCGGGTGCGGCCGGTGACGCCGGTGCCAAGGACGACGACGTCGTCGACGCCGAGATCGTGGACGACGAGAAGCCCAAGGGCGGTGCGGCATGACGGAGAAGCCGCAGGGTGCCGAGCCCGGCGACGACTCCGCCGCCGAGGAGGCCGTGATCAAGGCGGCCGAGGAGGCCGCCGCGGCCGGGGCCGAGGGCTCCGCCGCCTCCGGCACCGATGAGGTCGCCGCGGCCAAGCGCGAGGCGGCCGAGCGCACCGCCGACCTCCAGCGCCTCCAGGCCGAGTACCAGAACTACCGCAAGCGGGTCGAGCGCGACCGGCTGACGGTCCGCGAGATCGCCGTCTCCAACATCCTGGAGTCGCTGATCCCGGTGCTGGACGACATCGGCCGCGCCCGCGACCACGGCGAGGTGACGGGCGGCTTCAAGTCCGTCGCGGAGTCGCTGGAGACGGTCGTCGCCAAGCTGGGCCTTCAGCAGTTCGGCAAGGAGGGCGAGCCCTTCGACCCGACCATGCACGAGGCGCTGATGCACAGCTACTCCTCGGAGGTCACCGAGGACACCTGCGTCCAGATCCTCCAGCCCGGCTACCGGATCGGCGAGCGGATCATCCGCCCGGCGATGGTCGCGGTCGCGGAGCCCCAGCCGGGCACCCAGACCGCGTCCGGCCCGGACGCCGACACCGCCAAGGGCGGGGAGAAGAAGGACCAGGCCGACGGTGGCTCGGACAGCTGACCACCGGTGACAGCTGACAACCCCTGCGCTGCGGAGTCGTACGCCGGCCAGTACGGCGGCCGGCTCCGCAGCGCGTTGTCGATGTGCCCGGGCACGGACGGCCGTGCCCGGCCCGTTGACAGCACAGTGACGATGGACCTCGGGAGGTGGCGCCGGCCATGAGCGGCAAGGACTACGTGGAGAAGGACTACTACAAGGTCCTCGGCGTGCCCAAGGACGCCAGCGCCACGGAGATCAAGAAGACCTACCGCAAGCTGGCGCGCGAGTTCCACCCCGACGCCAACAAGGGCGACACCAAGGCCGAGGAGCGGTTCAAGGACATCTCCGAGGCGTACGACGTCCTCTCCGACGAGAAGCGCCGCAAGGAGTACGACGAGGCCCGCAGCCTCTTCGCCAACGGCGGCTTCCGCCCCGGCGGCCCCGGTGGCACCGGCAGCTACAGCTTCGACTTCGGCGACCTCTTCAGCGGCAGCCAGGGCGGCGGCCAGGGCGGGCTCGGCGACGTCTTCGGCGGCCTGTTCAACCGCGGCGGCCGGCAGGCCCAGCCGCGGCGCGGCGCCGACGTTGAGACCGAGGTGACGCTCTCCTTCGAGGAGGCCGTCGACGGCGCCACCGTCCCGCTGCGGATGACCAGTCAGGCCCCCTGCCGGCTCTGCAACGGCACCGGCGCCAAGGCCGGCACCACCCCGCGGGTCTGTCCGACCTGCGTCGGCTCCGGCACGGTCAGCCGCGGCCAGGGCGCCTTCGCGCTCTCCGAGCCCTGCCGGGACTGCCGCGGCCGCGGCATGATCGTCGACGACCCGTGCCCCGACTGCCACGGCAGCGGCCGCGCCAGCTCCGCCCGCACCATGCAGGTCCGGATCCCGGCCGGCGTCCAGGACGCCCAGCGGATCCGGCTCAAGGGCAAGGGCGCCCAGGGCGAGCGCGGCGGCCAGTCCGGCGACCTGTACGTCACCGTCCACGTCGACGCCCACCCGGTCTTCGGGCGCAAGGGCGACAACCTGACGGTGAGCGTCCCGGTCACCTTCCCCGAGGCCGCTCTCGGCGGCACCATCGAGGTGCCGACCCTGAACGGCCCGTCGGTGAAGCTCAAGCTGCCCCCGGGCAGCGCCAACGGCCTGACCCTGCGGGCCCGTGGCAAGGGCGCCACCCGCAAGGACGGCACCCGCGGCGACCTCCTGGTCACCGTGGAGGTCGTGGTACCCCAGCACGTCACCGGCGACGCGCTGGCCGCTCTGGAGCAGTACCGCGAGGCGACCGCCTCCGACGACCCACGAGCCGCCCTGTTCCGAGCGGCGAAGGGAGCGTGACGACCAGATGATCCCCGACGACCCCATCGGCCCCGGTCTCGGCGAGGGCCTGCCCGGTGGCGGCGGCGCCCGCCGCACCACCCGCCGGAGCAGCCCGCAGCCCCAGTACGTGCTCACCGAGGAGACCCCGGTCTACGTGATCTCGGTGGCGGCCGAGCTCTCCGGACTGCACCCGCAGACCCTCCGTCAGTACGACCGGCTCGGCCTGGTCTGCCCCGACCGCACCGCCGGGCGCGGGCGCCGCTACTCCGCGCGCGACATCCAGCAGCTCCGCGAGGTCCAGCGGCTCTCCCAGGACGAGGGCATCAACCTGGCCGGCATCAAGCGGATCATCGAACTGGAGAACCAGGTCACCGCCCTCCAGTCCCGGATCGCCGAGCTGGCCGACTCCCTGGAGGGCGCCGCCACCGCGCTCCAGCAGCGCGAGGCCACCATCCACGCCTCCTACCGCCGCGACCTCGTCCCCTACCAGCCCCCCACCCCGCACTCCAGCGCCCTGGTGGTCTGGCGCCCCAAGCGCTGACGGCCGTCCCGCCGCCGCCGGTTTCCCCCTGGCCGGGGGGTGCCGGCGGCGCGGCGTTGGTGAGAGGGTGCTGAGGAGCGGGCCGGGCTTGCCCACCGGCGTGGCCCGATCCGGCATGCTGCACGGCGTTTCCTGCTTGGATACCTGGCAGTACCGGTAAGCACGGCCACGGCAAGGAGCCTCAGATGAGTGGACGAGAGCAGCTCGGTGCCACCACGGGTGGGACGGGCGTCCTCTCCCGAGGGGCGCGTGCGCTGTACCTGGCCATCATCGGGGAGAACGGGCGGCTCCCCAAGGACTCGGAACTCCTGTGCGACGACGCGGCCCGGGGCGAGCTGGTGGGCCTCGGCCTGCTCGTCCCCGACACCGACGAGCCCGACGTCCTGGTCGCGGTCGATCCCCGCCAGCTCTCCGAGAGCCTCAGCGCGAGCTGGCAGCGCCAGGCCCTGGACCTGCTCACCCGGGCGTCCGCGCTCAGCAACGAGCTGCACGACCTCACGGCCGCGTACCACTCGCCGGAACAGGCCGGCGGCACCATCGAGTACGTCCGCGGCAAGGTCCTGATCAATCAGCGGGTCCAGCAGATCGTCGCGGGCGCCGCCGAGGAGATACTCGCGGCCCAGCCCGGCGGGCCCCGGCCCTCCGACGCCCTCGCGGGCATCCTCGAACGGGACCTCGAAGCCCTCCGGCTGGGGATCACCCTCAGAACGATCTACCATCCGAGCACCCGCTACCACGCGCCCACCCGGGACTACGTGGCCGCGATCACGCAGGCGGGCGGCAGAGTCCGGACGCTCGACGAGCCGTACACCCGCCTGATCGTGATCGACCGCCGCATCGCGGTGATCCCCATCGCCGAGGACCTCAACCTCGCCGCGTTCATTCACGACCAAGCCGTCATCAGTTACCTGATCAGCGAGGTCTTCGAACGGAACTGGAGCCACGCGCTGGACTTCGACGGCGCGCGTGGCGTCCCGCAGCAGGTCGTCTCCGGGATGCGGCAGACGATCATCGACCTGATGCTGGAAGGCGTGAACCACCGCGTGATCGCCCGCCGACTGGGCATCAGCGAACGGACCCTGGCCCGCCACCTCGCCGAGATGCGGGACGAGCACAACGCGGAGTCACTGTTCCAGCTCGGTTACGCACTGGCTCGCAACAGCAGCATCGGTGAGCACCCCGAACTGTTCGGGTGACCGGTCCCCCGGCTCCGGGTTCAGTTCCAGATCGTGTCCGTCGCCAGCGCGACGGTCTTCTCCGACGACGCGTCGTGGCCCACCCGAATGTTCCAGATCGTGTCATCCGCCGAGCCGGCACCGCCAATGAGAATCGCCGCCCCAACGGCGAGTGGAACCAGGACAAACCGAACCACTCGACGTATACGAGACATGATGTCCTCTCTCCAATTCAGGGCTTTTCGCGGGTATCCAGCCCATTGTTTCGAACAACCTGCCACATAATGCCGCACGGCCGCACCGCAGGGCCAGAGGGCCGGGGCACCCAGTGCGTCATCTCTCTGCCAGTCATCGAGATGACACCGCAGGTCTGTGGACGGTGGTCGCGGTCGACAGAGACGATCAGTGCACTCCCCGGAGAGTCGACCGAGAAGAACGCGGGGGCAACAAAGGCAAACATGGGCACGACAACTTAGTTTTGACGGCAACGAATGCGCAGCAGCATTCCGATGGTCACCACCCAACGGGGCGCACCAGCCTAGTTGGCACCTATCCCCGGAGTCGACATGACCGAGCCCTACCTGCGTCACCACGACAGCCAGGCCCATGAGGGCCGGCGTGCACGCGTGTTCCTGGCCGCGCCGCTGATGCGGCTGACCGGGCCGGCGGACAGTGTGGTGACGCTCGCCAGCCGGACGCGGCTGACGACCCTGCGCACCACCCTCCTGCGCAGTGGCGCCGCCGTGTACAGCGCCCACCACAGTGACGCCTGGACCGTCGCCGGGCGCGCCCCCGAGCCCCGCGTGCCGTCGGACTTCCGCGCACTGCAGTCGGCGGACCTGGTCTTCGCCTACGTCGGCGCGCCGCTCTCCGCCGGTGTGAGCCTGGAGCTGGGCTGGGCCTCGGCGCTGCGCAAGCCGATCGTCCTGCTCGTCGACGAGGCGATCACCCACAACCCGCTGATCGCCACCATCGAGCAGGTCGCCCCCGTCCTGCCGCTGGTCTTCGACGACACCTGGTCCCAGGAGGCCCTCCACCACACCGTGGAGACCGCCCTCGACTGGGCCGGCATGGCGCTCTCGCTGCGCGAGGGCTTCTGGACCGCCCCCGGCGAGCAGTTCACCGTCCCCCGGCAGCAGCCCCCCGCCGTCGGCCCGTCCGGCTACTGGCCCACCGGCGCGGCGACCGGCTGACCGCGGCTCAGCCATCGCGGGTCCCCCGCACCCTCCGGGCGGACCGGTGCGTCCGCGGCCCGTCGTGGTGACCCCGCATCAGCCAGCCGAGCTGGAACAGCGTCCGGGCGCCGTGGCGTTCACGCATCCCGGCGATGTGGCCGGCCACCGAGCGTTCGCTCAGGCCGATCCGGGCGGCGATGGCCCGCTGGGTGAAGCCGCGGGAGAGGAGGCGGCCGATCCGGTCGGCCACCGGATGCGGACCGCCGGCCGACCAGTCGACGACGGTGGCACGGCCCCAGTCGCGCTCGAAGACGGCGACCAGCGCGTCCACGGTGGCCCGGTCGGTGATGAACGCGGCCGCGCTGTGGTCGGCCCGCGCGGAGACGACCGCCGTGGCCCGGTCGACGATGATCATCCGGTCGAACGCCTCGTCCAGCAGGCGGATCTGCGAACCGTGCGGGACCACCGCGCCCGCGTACTCGGCCACTTCGGGCTGACGGCGCACCACGGGCTGGTAGATGGTCCGGATCCGCCGCCCGGTCATCAGCAGCGGCAGGTCCTGGGTGAGGGACAGGGTGAGGGTGGCCCGCTGACGGATCCCGGGCTGCGCCGTCAGCAGTTCCTCCCGGCACTCGGCGACCAGCAGGGAGAGCCGGTGCCGAATGGCCTCCGGGCCCTCGACGCAGGGCGGCTCCGGGGCCGGTTGCCGGGTGGCGTCGAAGGCGGCGCTCAGCGGGGCGAGGGTGTCGGGCAACCCCTCGGCGCGGACCAGCAGCCGGGTCGCCTCGGTACGCAGGTCGGCGGCACGGCGGTCCCCGGCCGTGCGCGGGCTGACGGCGGTGTACCCGCCCGCGGCGCGGACCAGCAGACCGCGGGCGACCAGGCCCGCGAGCGCCGCCGGGTCGGCGGTGAGCGGCAAAGCGAGCCGGCCGCCGTTGGCGAGGGCGGTCAGGTAGAGGTCGTGCTCGGCGGGCGCGGGCTCATCCGTCGTCACGGCCGCCCCGCATCAGCCAGCCGAGCTGGAAGAGGGTCTGGGCGCCGTAGCGGTCGCGCAGGCGGGAGATGTGGGCGGCGACGGTGCGTTCGCTCAGGCCGAGGCGGGTGGCGACGGCGCGCTGGGTGAGGCCCCGGGCGAGCAGGCGGCCGACCCGTTCGGGGGCGCTGTGGGCGGGGCCCTGGCTGAGGACGGCCGACCAGTCGGTGGCGTCGGCGCGGGACCAGTCGCGTTCGAAGGCGTTGACGATGAAGGCGATCGCGGCCGGGTCGGTGATGAAGGCGGCGGTGCTGTGGTCGTCGGTGGCGGAGATGACCGCGACCGAGCGGTCGAAGACCATCAGCCGCTGGAAGGGCTCGTCCAGGACCCGGATCAGCGAGCCGCGCCGGGTGACCTCCTCGGCGTAGGCGAGCGCGGGGGGCTCGGAGAACGCGACGGGCTGGTAGATGGTGCGCAGCGAGCAGCCGCGCTGGAGGAGTTGGACGTCCTGCTGGATGGCGATCTTGAGCGCGTCCGCCGGGCGGGCGCCGGGCTGGGCGGTGAGCACCTCGGTGCGGCAGTCGGCGACCAGTTGGGCGATCCGGTGCCGGATGTGGATGTGGCCCTCGATGTAGACGGCGCCGCCGGAGCGCTCCGGCGGGCGGGGCATCGCGTCGTAGGCGCGGGTGAGGGCGTCCAGGGCGCCGGGGAGGCTCTCGGCGCGGACCAGCAGCCGGGTCGCCTCGCTGCGCAGCTCCGCGCCGAGCCGGTCGCTGACCGCGCGGGGGCTGACGGCGGTGTAGCAGGCGTCCATGGGGTTGGTCATCAACAGGCCGAGGGAGACGAGCCGGCGCACGGTCCCCTGGTCGGCCTCGGGGACGTCGGCGACGCGCATCCGGCCGCCGTCGGCGAGGATCGCAAGGTAGAGCCGGCGGGCGGCCTCGTCGGGTTCGCCGGTGGTCGCGGCGCCGGCCGTGCCGTCGACCCCGACCGAGCCGTCGACCCCGGCCGTGCCGCCCGGGATGGCCGTCGGGTCCGCCGTCGCCTCGAACGTCACGTCGACCGCTCCCTGCCGGATGCTCTCGGGTCTCTGGTGCTCCGCGCGCCGCGCGCGGTGGCCGGCGGTGATCACGGTACTGGGAACCGGCGGTCCCCCGGATCCCGGGTGCCGTCGCACGCGGGTCCAGGGGCCGCCGGTGTACGCCGCGGTCCCAGCGCTTCCGGCGAGGCGGAGCAGCAACGCCTCGCCGGCTCCGGTCCCGGGGGCCATCACCACACATGGCGTCCCGGCCGGCGCTCTTCCCCCCGATATGCAGGCACGTGCGGACGTGCCGGTCGCATCCAGTAATGAAGAGCAAGTCGCCGTCATCGGGCTGCGGTTGCCCGGACGACCTGGCGTGACTCCACCCTCACAGCGTGACGGCCGGTGAACAAGTGCCGCCCTGCTGCATGTTCTCGCAATTGCAGGAACCTGCACCGGCGATCCGGTGCGCCCCGTTGCGGCCCGCTTCCGCTTCCTGCGAACGTGCAGGTCACCGGGGTGGAGCGGGGTTTTTCCGACCGTCCGACCGGTCGGTCGCGGAGTCGCGTGTTCCGGAACCCGGGCGGTTCCCGGGGCGGGTCCGGCTCGGCGGGGAGGTCCGGCTCGGCGGGGCCTGCGCCTCAACGGGCCAGCAGCCGCCCGCCGGCCAGCGCGGCCGCCGTGCCGCCCGCCGCGAGCGCCCAGCCGGCCAGCAGCAGGACGAACAGTCCGGCGGCGAGCGCGGTGAAGCCGGGGAACCCGGTGTGCCGGGCGAGCGCGGCCGCCCCGGTGACGCAGGTGCCGACCGGGAAGGTGAACGCCCACCAGGTCATCGCGAACCCCATCCCGGCCCGCCGGGCGCGCAGGTTGGCGGCCACGGCGAGCAGCAGCCAGACCATCGCCGCGCCGAGCACCCCCACCCCGAACAGCTCGGCGAGGGCGCGCGCCGCGGGCGCCAGCTCGGGCAGGACCGGGCCGGCGGCGTCGGCGAGCTGGTGGACGGCGGTGGTGGACTGGCCGAGCGGGCCGAGCACCAGGAACAGCGTCGGGGTGAGCGCCAGGGCGGGCAGCTTGCTGTGCACCAGGCCGGTGAGCACCACCGGCAGCAGCGCCAGGGTGGCGAGCAGGCCGATCCCGAACAGCGCCGCGCAGCCGTACAGCAGGGCCTCCCGGGCCGCTCCGGCCGGCAGGTGCGGGACCAGCGCCGGGCCGGTGGCGGAGGCGACCAGCGGGGCGACCACGGGCAGCAGCCAGGTCGGGTTGGCGGCGAGCGGGGAGACGCCGTGCCGGGTGATCATCAGGTACGGGATCCCGGCGGCGACGGCGAGCGCGTACAGCGTGCCGGCCGTCCAGAGCGCGAGGTCGAGCGCGACGGCCGGGCCGGTGCCGACGACCCGGGAGCCGACGGTCAGGGTGCCGAGGCCGACCGAGAGCAGCGCCATCGGCGGGCAGCCGTAGAAGACGGCGGTGGCCGGGTTGTCCAGCAGCTGCTCACGGGCGGCCGCCCGGTGCCGGGTGAGGTGGACGGCCCGGGCGGAGCCGAGCACCAGCAGGCCGGCCAGGGCGAGCGCCCACATCAGCTCGGCGAACCCGGTCAGCCCCGGCCACCGCACCGGCAGGGCGGCCGCGCCGTTGGCGATGATCGCGGTGCCCATGACCGCCGCGTACCAGTTGGGGCCGAGCTGGGCGAGGTCGAGGCGGCGGACGCGGGTGGACGGACGTGGGTGGGGTGCGGTGCTGAGCAGGGTGGCCATGGCACCCACCGTCGCCCGGGGCGGACGCCACCGGTAGCGCCGCCCGCTCTATGAGGGCATAGCCTGAACCTATGGCCCTCTCTCCGCGCGTCCCCGAACTCGGTGCGCTGGAGCTGCTGCTCGCGGTGGCCCGGCTCGGCAGCGTCGGCCGGGCGGCCGCCGAACTCGGGGTGAGCCAGCCGACCGCGAGCGCCCGGATCAAGGGCATGGAGCGGCAGGTCGGCGTCCCGCTGCTGGAGCGCTCCCCGCGCGGCTCCCGGCCCACCGAGGCGGGCCGGCTGGTGGTCGAGTGGGCGCGGCAGGTGGTGGAGGCGGCGCAGGCGCTGGACGCCGGGATCGACGCGCTGCGCGAGCGCCGGGACGCCCGGCTGACCGTGGTGGCCAGCCTGACCGTCGCCGAGTACCTGATGCCGGGCTGGCTGCTGGCGCTGCACGCGGTCATCCCGGGCACGGCGGTGACGCTGCGCACCGCCAACTCGGCGGACGTGGCGGGCCACGTACTGGCCGGGGACGCCGACCTCGGCTTCGTCGAGGGACCGCTGCCCCCGGCCGGACTGGCGGGCGCGGTGGTCGCGGCCGACCGGCTGGTGGTCGTGGTGGCGCCGGACCATCCGTGGGCGCGGCGCCGCTCGCCGCTGTCCGGGCGGGAGCTGGCGGCGACCCCGCTGGTGCTGCGCGAGCCGGGGTCGGGGACGCGGGAGGTGCTGGAGATGGCGCTGGCGCCGTACGGCGGCACCGCGCCGCCGCGGCTGGAGCTGGCCTCGTCGACGGCGCTCAAGGCGGCGGCGATGACCGGCGCCGGACCGGTCTGCCTGAGCGAGCTGGCGGTGGTGGAGGAGCTGGCCACCCGGCGGCTGGTGGCGGTGCGGCTGGCCCCGGAGCTGGACCTGCGGCGGCCGCTGCGGGCGGTCTGGCCGTCCGGGCAGCGGCCGACCGGGCCGGCCCGGGAGCTGCTGGCACTGACCCGGCGGACCGCCGGGACCCACCAGGCGCGGATGGCACAGGCCCGGACCCTCCCGCCGAAGACGGCCCGCGAGGGCCCCGCGGCGCCGCAGGGCCCCGCCCTGCGGGTCCGCCCCGACCGTTCATCCAAAAGTTGAGCGGAATAGACTCAACTTAGTGCATGCTGTATCCAGCAGACATCACGCACGACGAGGGAGGACCCCCCAGCAGTGGACGCCAGCAAGTTCACCACCAAGACGCAGGACGCCCTGTCCGCCGCGATCCGGCAGGCCGGCGCCGTCGGCAACCCGGACGTCAAGCCGGTGCACATCCTGATCGCCCTGCTGGAACAGCCCGAGGGCATCGCCAGGCCGCTGCTGGAGGCGGTCGGCGCGGACGTGTCCCGGATCGACGCCGAGGCCCGCCGCGGGCTCGGCGCGCTGCCCAGCGCTTCGGGCTCCACCGTCGCCGCGCCGCAGCTGGCCCGCGACACCCTGGCCGTGCTGACCGAGGCGGGCAAGCGCGCCGACGACCTCGACGACCAGTACGTCTCCACCGAGCACCTGCTGGTCGGCCTGGCCGCCGAGGGCGGGTCGGTCGCCGACCTGCTGGTGCGGCAGGGCGCCACCGCGAAGGCGCTGCTCGCCGCGTTCAAGGACGTCCGGGGCAGCGCCCGGGTCACCTCGCCGGACCCGGAGGGCACCTACAAGGCGCTGGAGAAGTACGGCACCGACCTCACCCAGGCCGCCCGGGACGGCAAGCTCGACCCGGTGATCGGCCGGGACCAGGAGATCCGCCGGGTGGTCCAGGTGCTCTCCCGCCGCACCAAGAACAACCCGGTGCTGATCGGCGAGCCCGGTGTCGGCAAGACCGCCGTCGTCGAGGGCCTCGCCCAGCGGATCGTGGCCGGCGACGTGCCGGAGTCGCTGCGCGGCAAGCGCCTGGTCGCCCTGGACCTCGGGGCGATGGTGGCCGGCGCCAAGTACCGCGGCGAGTTCGAGGAGCGGCTGAAGGCCGTCCTCAACGACATCAAGCAGAGCGACGGCCAGGTCGTCACCTTCATCGACGAACTGCACACCATGGTCGGCGCGGGCGCCGGCGGCGACTCCGCGATGGACGCCGGCAACATGCTCAAGCCGATGCTGGCCCGCGGCGAGCTGCGGATGGTCGGCGCCACCACCCTGGACGAGTACCGCGAGCGGATCGAGAAGGACCCGGCCCTGGAGCGCCGCTTCCAGCAGGTGCTGGTCGGCGAGCCCAGCGTCGAGGACTCCATCGCCATCCTGCGCGGCCTCAAGGGCCGGTACGAGGCGCACCACAAGGTGCAGATCGCGGACGCCGCGCTGGTCGCCGCGGCCACCCTCTCGAACCGGTACATCACCTCCCGCTTCCTGCCCGACAAGGCGATCGACCTGGTCGACGAGGCGGCCTCCCGGCTGCGGATGGAGATCGACTCCTCCCCGGTCGAGATCGACGAACTCCAGCGCTCCGTCGACCGGTTGCGGATGGAGGAGCTGGCCCTGGAGAAGGAGTCGGACCCGGCCTCGGTCGACCGGCTGGCCAAGCTGCGCCGCGACCTCGCCGACAAGAACGAGCAGTTGAGCGTGCTCACGGCCCGCTGGGAGCAGGAGAAGAAGAGCCTGAACCGGGTCGGCGAGCTCAAGGAGCGGCTGGACGACCTGCACGGCGCGCTCGAACGCGCCCAGCGGGACGGCGACTTCGAGCGTGCGTCCAAGCTGATGTACGCCGAGATCCCGGCCGCCGAGAAGGAGCTCGCCGACGCCCAGGAGCGCGCCGCCGGCGAGGACGCCTCCGCCTCGATGGTCAAGGAGGAGGTCGGCCCGGACGACGTGGCCGATGTGGTGGCCTCCTGGACGGGCATCCCGGCCGGCCGGCTGATGGAGGGCGAGAGCGCCAAACTCCTGCGCATGGAGGAGGAGTTGGGCCGCCGCCTGATCGGCCAGGCGGAGGCCGTGCAGGCCGTCTCGGACGCCGTGCGGCGCACCCGCTCGGGCATCGCCGACCCGGACCGCCCGACCGGATCGTTCCTCTTCCTCGGCCCGACCGGCGTCGGCAAGACCGAACTCGCCAAGGCCCTGGCCGACTTCCTCTTCGACGACGCGCGGGCGATGGTCCGCATCGACATGAGCGAGTACGGCGAGAAGCACTCGGTGTCCCGCCTGGTCGGCGCCCCGCCCGGGTACGTCGGCTACGAGGAGGGCGGCCAGCTCACCGAGGCGGTCCGCCGCCGCCCGTACAGCGTGGTGCTGCTGGACGAGGTGGAGAAGGCCCACCCCGAGGTCTTCGACGTGCTGCTGCAGGTGCTCGACGACGGCCGGCTCACCGACGGCCAGGGCCGCACGGTGGACTTCCGCAACGCGATCCTGATCCTCACCTCCAACCTGGGAAGTCACGCGTTCAATGAACCGAGCCTGGTGGACCCGACCACCCCGGAGGAGCGGAAGAAGGACCTCGTGCTGGAGTCGGTGCGGGCCGCCTTCAAGCCGGAGTTCCTCAACCGGCTCGACGACATCGTGGTCTTCGACCCGCTGGGCACCGCCGAGCTGACCCGGATCGTCGACCTCCAGGTGGCCCGACTGGGCGACCGGCTGCGCGAGCGCCGGCTCACCCTGGAGGTCTCCGCGGCCGCCCGGGACTGGCTGGCGCTCACCGGCTACGACCCGGCGTACGGCGCCCGGCCGCTGCGCCGGCTGGTGCAGTCCGCGATCGGCGACCAACTGGCCCGGGCGATCCTGGCGGGCCAGGTGCACGACGGCGACACCGTGCTGGTCGAGCGGGACGAGGAGGGCGACCGGCTCACCGTCCGTGCCCGCGGGCCGCTGGAGAAGTAGCCGCCCGTCACACCTGAACGATCATGGTCCACTCCCGGGGTTCACCGGGCGTGGGCCGTGATCCGGCCATGCCCCTCCCGCCGGTTGCCACCCCTGTGAGGCAAGCCCCGGATGAGGCAGGATGGACTCGGAAGGGCGGCCTCTCATTGCCGACCACCATGTGCACTGAGGAAGAGGACCCCATGAGCATCGACCCGTCGTCCATCCCGTCGTTCGGCGTCCCCCAGGGCGGCCAGCCCGGAGGCCAGGGCGGGCGTCCGGCCGGACCGCCGCCGATCATCGTCCCGGACCAGAACCTGGTGGGCCAGCTCCTCGACCAGATGCAGCTCAAGCACGGCGTCGACGAGGAGGGCGACCTCACCGCCCCCTGGGAGGGCTTCCGCGTCTACTACATGTTCCGCGGCGAGCAGAAGGAGCTCTTCGCGGTCCGGGCGTTCTACGACCGCCCGTACCCGCTGGAGAAGAAGGGCGAGATCCTCGACCTGATCGACGAGTGGAACCGCGAGACCCTCTGGCCCAAGGTCTACACCCACACCCACGAGGACGGCGTGGTCCGCCTGATCGGCGAGGCGCAGATGATCGTCGGCACCGGCGTCAACCTGGACTACTTCGTCACCACCACCGCCAACTGGACCCAGGCCGCCGTGGGCTTCGAGCAGTGGATCGTCGAGCGCCTCGGCCTGCAGGACGACATCGAGGGCGAGGACGGCGAGGGCAAGCCGTCCGGCGACACCAACGAGAGCTGACCCCCCGGGGGGCTCCCCCGCACGGCCCGCCACCGGCACCCGGTGGCGGGCCGTCGCCGTCCCCGGGTGCCCCGGGCGGCCGGAGTGGTCAGCGGCGGCGCCGGCGGTACCTGAGGAGCAGAACACTCAGGGCGCCGAGGACGAGGACCGTGAAGCCGACCCTCACGGGGGTCGGAAGGTTCCCCGACCCGGCCGCCGACGCCTCGACCGCTCCGGCGCCGCCGGGATCCCTCGGGAAGGTGACGGTGGCGCGCGTGGTGTGCTCGGCCACGCCGCTCCGGAGCGTGAGCTCCACGGTCCACGGGCCGTCCGGCAGCCCCGCGTCCAGCGGGACGACCGCCTCCCCGGCGTCCCCCGGAGCCAGCGTGGTGCCCGTCTTCACCGGGAAGGGCCCGGCGCGCAGCCCGCCCGGCCCGTCGAGGAGGGCGAGCGTCCCGCCGATGTCCAGGGCACGGCCCCCCGTGTTGCGGACCCGGGCGTGGACCTCCCCCCGCCCGCCGCGGGCCTTGGTCGGATAGAGCCGCTCGATCGCGAAGTCCGCGGGCGGCTCACCGCCGGGACCGACGTCGACGTACATGCGGACCCCGACCCGCCCCAGGATCGTCAGGTTCTGCGAGCGGTCCGCGGGAGCGGCCGTCTGGGCCCAGATGACGCCGTACCGCTCCCCGGCGGCGGCTTCCCCGGGGATCCGGATGGTGGTGCGCACCCGTGCCGTTGCCGAGGGCGCCAGCTCGAGCTCCGTCGTGTCGAGCGACGTCCAGCCGGTCAGCTCGTTGGGGGTGCGCTCCGGTGCGAAGGTGAACTGCCCCTTCTCGATGCCGGCCGCCCCGGCGTAGACGCTGACGCGCATCGGCGTGGACGACGCGTTGGAGACCTCCACCCGCCGCTCGACGGTCGAGCCCGGTGCGACGTGGTCGACGATGTACGCCTGCGCCCGGGGATCGTCACGGCGGTTCTGCGGAGCGTCGAGCAGCTTGATGCCGATGCTCCGCTCCGCGGGGCTCGGCCGTGCGGAGGGCGTCGAGGGTGTCGAGGAGGGCGCGGGTGTCGAAGGGGCGGGCGTCGAGGGCGTCGAGGGCGTCGAGGGTGTCGAGCGGGGCGCGGGCGTCGAGGGCATCCCGTCCGCCGCTGCCGGGAGCACCCCGACCGCCTGGACGACGGCCAGCACCGTCAGCAGGACCCAGTACCGGCGCGCACCCTTCATCCGGTCACGCAACGGAGTGGGTCAGCGTTCCGGTGTAGATCCCACCGATCGCGCCGGTGGGCAGGGAGACGGTGACCGTCGGGTTCCAGGTCGCGGTGTTGTCCCCGACACCGCTGCTCCCGGTGACCACCGCCTGCGGGGAGTTGCTCAGCGTCACGCTGGTCGTGGTGGCGGTGATGGTGCCGGTCGTCGTCACCGTCCCTGGCACGTAGGTCGCGCTGGTCGCCGGAATCGTCGACGGACCGTTGGCGAAGTCCGTCGACGACGCGGTCACCGTCCAGGAGGCCGAGAGAAGGGCGCGCAGGTCGGTGACGTTCACCGGGCCGATCGGAGCGCTGACCTGGGTGCCGGGCGCTCCCGAGCCGAGGGCGGCGCTGACCGGCACCGACATCGTCAGCGCGCCGGACGTGACGACGAACGTGACCGTGGTGCTGGGGTCGAACGCCGCGACGGCGGTACCCGGCTGGACCATGGCGAGGACGGCGGCCGCGGCCGCGACGGAGATGATTCGTAAGCGCATGACAACTCCCGGGACAACGCCCGCCAGCGGGCATTCTGAGTGACTTGATGTCAGGCAAAAGCCGGTGATCGGTTCCCGCAAGCCGCGATCCGCCGCACTCCGCCATAGGGGCCGCATTTCAGCCGGATCGCGGACCGGACCGCCCCGCCGGGACGCTGAGGACGGCCCGGCACCACGGGAGCTTGTCCGCGGCCCGTGGCCGTCGGAGGATGGGCCCGACCGCAATCTGTGAGGAGCCGTGATGGGTGCGAGGCCGCTGTTGAACCGCCGGCTGGCGGGCATGGGAACGACGATCTTCGCGGAGATGTCCGCGCTGGCCACCGCCACCGGTTCGATCAACCTCGGCCAGGGATTCCCGGACACCGACGGCCCCGAGGAGGTCCGCGAGGCGGCTGTCCGGGCCCTGCGCGACGGGCGCGGCAACCAGTACCCGCCCGGCCCCGGCGTCCCCGAGCTGCGGACCGCGATCGCCGCGCACCAGCGGCGCTTCTACGGCCTGACCTACGACCCGGACACCGAGGTGCTGGTCACCGCCGGCGCCACCGAGGCCATCGCCGCGACGCTGCTCGCGCTGCTGGAGCCCGGCGACGAGGTGATCGCCTTCGAACCCTTCTACGACTCCTACGCCGCCTGCATCGCCATGGCCGGCGCCGTCCGCGTCCCGCTCACCCTCCGCGCCCCGGACTTCCGCCCCGACCTCGACGAGCTGCGCGCCCTGGTCACTCCCCGTACCCGGCTGCTGCTGCTCAACTCCCCGCACAACCCGACCGGCCTGGTCCTCACCCCCGACGAACTCACCGCCATCGCCGAACTCGCCGTCGAGCGCGACCTGTTGGTGGTCACCGACGAGGTCTACGAGCACCTCGTCTTCACCGGCGCCCACCACCCCCTCGCCGCCCTCCCCGGGATGCGCGAACGCACGGTCACCATCTCCTCGGCCGGCAAGACCTTCTCCTTCACCGGCTGGAAGGTCGGCTGGGTCAAGCCCTGTTCGCCTACCTATTTGCTGGCGAGCTGAGTACGACCCGCTGTCTCCTCACCTGATGGCCATCAAGCTCAGGTTGGCGAGCCGGTACTCCACAAACTCATCCCGCTCGTCAGTGGCGCTAAGTAAGGTGTCGGTGACCAGGGAGGGGTCACATGGCATCTGTCCGACCAAGTCGGCGAGTCGAGCGGGCAGGCGTGAACGCGCTACGCACCCTCCTTGAAGACCACGAGCACATCGTCCAGGAGATCGACGGTGGCAACGATCACGGCGAAGACATGCACGTGCTCCTGACTCGCAACGGCCGTAGGACAGGACACGTAGTCGCGATCCAGGTCAAGAGCGGCAAGAAGTACAAGCGGGCCAATGGGTATGCCATTCCCGTAGAGGATCACTATCACGACTGGAAAGAAAGTCGAATCCCGGTCCTCGGGGTGGTACACGACATGGAATCCGGCCGCCTCTTCTGGGTGAACCTTACACGCCGACTTAACCTTCCCGGAGAAGCCCCAAAGTGGGTCCAGATCCCCGCCGATTCCGAGCTGGCCACGGAAAGCATCCGAGGATTCGTCGCAGAAATTGAAATGTACATCGACAGTGAAGGGATGAGAATTCGCGGGGCCACGAAAGAGGAGACATTCGCAGGAGCCGTCCAAGCCCGACTCGGCAAATATGAGCCCAGGTCGACAGACGTCGCCAACCCTCTCTATGAGGGGATGGCCGAGATTGCGCTACGACACGAAGACAAGATCAAACGCTTCGCCCGCGAATACCTACGGATCATTCCCCTGCTGATCCTCGTAGGGATCATGATCTTTGAGTATCCCTACCAGGTGCGCTTCGTAAATAATTACGGTAGTGGCGTGCCGCCAACCCCATGGATCATGGGCCTCTATAGCTTCATCTTCTACATGGCCCTAACCCTCTTCTTTGAGTTTCGCGCCGGGAGGCTGCCAGCCAACACCGGAAGGTTCTTCGGGCTGATCGTCAGCAACTTTCTCTGGCTGCCATTGATTGATGACGGAAAAAGCGAATCATGGTGGGGAACTACATGGATTATTGCAGGAGCATTGGTGCCATCACTCGGCCTAAAGTTGCTGTTCGCCAGCTATATTCGCGCCGCCATGGACAGACGCCGCGCAGCGAAAGCGCGCACACCTGAAAGGTGAATCGCAACTCAATTCGCCAATACACGGATACCGACGCCTGCGCGAGAACTAGTCGACATCCCCTGGAAGACCCTTTGGGTACGCTGCGCGCAACCTCCTCCTTCGACCGGCTTCCTTCTCGGCGTAGAAGGCGCCAAGACAGAGGATCAGCGCCTGAGCGATAGCCGGCATCATCCAGACGAATACCCGGCTGAACATTGAATTGACCGGCCATGCGGCAATTTCTTCACCCACTCCCACATACCATCCGCAAGCCAGGAGAAGGTGGGCCGACCAGGAGATCAATCGGGCCCTTTTCCGCTCAGGATCCGTGCTGCCCGCCCTGTACAGATAGGTCACAGTCCCATAAAACCCGATCAGCCAAATCCATCCATTCCACAGCAAACCGTCATCCTCGCGAGCCGCGGCCTTATACAAGCCCGGCCCCGTCATGATAAATGCACAGATTAAGACAATGAAGAAAGATACTTTGACCGCTTGACTATCGAAACGGGGATGACGTTCGCGAAAGTCAACGGAGGCAACTCCTAGCTCATACGGAATCCCCCCGATCGGCACCTCGGCAACTGCCCTGTGACTGCCGAGCCGCCGCACCGCACGTCCGATCACCTGCGGAAATGTCCTTGGGGCATCTGGCATTGCCCCGTCACGCGCCTCTATAAAGCGCGACGCGCTGGCTACGAAATGAGCCACGGTGGTCGCGTCAAGGATTTCAGTCTCACCAATCGGAACGCTCTTCGGAGTCTCACCCCGACCAATCCGTTCCAGGAGGTGTTCGGTCATATTAACCCAGAACAGCTTGCGCAGCTCCGGGTCATAGACAACACCGATCACTGGAATCCGGCTCAGGGTCCAATCTCTGAGATGATTACGGCATGGGATTCCGTATCCGACGGGTCGCCTATAAGCTCCGCCACTCTTCACCTGGACAGCTACGATCTCGCCTGTCCGCTCCCCTAGCCTGGTGAAGCTCAGGTAACAGTCCTCCCCTTGGTCATTCCCCCCATCGATTTCTTGAACGATGTGACCCGCAGACTCCATCAACGAGCGAAACTCGTTTACCCCGGCCCTTTCGGTGACCCTTGTGGCGCGTACCTTGGTCATTTCGTCTCCCCCTCAGCTACTGCTCCGAATGGCGCCGTAATTCCCGGATCCAACAGCAGTGCGTGCTGCAGCTCACGCGGCACAACAGTTCGCCTGGCAGGCATGCAGAGATGGTACTCAAGTGGACTGACAATCAAGGATTTTGTTTCGACTTCGGCGACCCGATTCGGCCATCCCCCAGTCTCATGGAGGTACTCCCGTGGGCATACATGCTGTATCGGGCCTGCCCTGTTATGGGCTGATGGCCTTCCTGGGCAGCATCAGGAATCAGCACCCTTCGGGCCAAGCCGGCAAGCGAGACGCGCAGCGGTCTCCGGCAACACCAGCTCCACTCGGCGGCGACACAGGCCCTTGGCCACGAAGAAGCACGAGAACTTCCCGAACGGGCCGATCTCCCGGCACTCGTAGAGGCCGTTACCGCTGAGCGGCCAACCGTGGGGCTGGCCGCTCCGACCGAGGAACGTACGCGCGTACACGTACCTCTCGTCCGTGCCGCGGATCTTGGCGACCCATCCAACCGAGACTGAACAGATGAGGCGCTGGGGCATGATGGACACCTCTGGAAACGGGGCCGCGGGATCCGCGCTGGCAACGTCAAGGGGTACATCGAGCGCCGCTCTCGATGCGGCGGTCTGTTCGGCAGTGGCGTGCCGTGCGCACACTCCTGGGTCAAGCCCTGTTCGCCTACCTATTTGCTGGCGAGCTGAGTACGAACCTGCGGCACTGCCGAGCCACCGACAGTGTGGCTCATCGTCGTCTTCTTAGGCGGCCCAGCGGAGTACCGTCCGTAATTTCCTGGAGGGCGGCCAGCCGCGATTCCAGGTCGTGGAGTTCCTGTTGGGTGTGGGCCGCACGCATACGCATCTCGTCTGCGGCCTCCTCCGCCTGAGCACGCCGTCTCTCAATGCTGGCAAGCTCTGACATCGTTGCGTCCAACCGCCGTCGTGCTTCCCGAGCTTCGGCCTCAGCAACGCTCGCGACACGTAGTTGCTCTTCTCTGAGCCGCAGAGCCTCGGCCTCGTGGTCGTCCTGTTCTCGAGCCTCTTCGGTGGTGTCGGCCGTCTCTTCCGCAGCAGTCTCCCCTGCGGCTTCGAGCCGATCCTCCAAATCGGAGCACCTCTGCTGCAGCAACCTCGCATGCTGCTCGGCTCGCTCCAGAGCCTCGCTGAGATGATCGACTTGCTCACGAAGCTGATCGCGCTCTGCCCGGAGCCGCTCTTGATCACCTACAAGGCGCTCACTCTCGGCAGCCGACGCAACCGCTACGGTCGCCGCTTCGAGCTCAAGCTGACGATTCTCCCCCTCAAGCTCCCGTACGCGCTGGCGAGCCTGATCCAAGCCCTCCGCCAGAGTCTTCACCAAGGTGCTCGCCTTGCTCAGGTCCTTGTTGGCGGAGACGATCTCGTCGCGCAGGGCTTGTACTGAAGCAGACTTCGGGCTGACAGCGCGCAGGGCCGCCCGGTGCAACTGCCGGACGTGTTCGCGGACCTCTGCTGCGAGCTGGTTCCCCGAGACTTGGTCCCCGTCTGCGATCAACCTCTCAACAAAGTCAGCGGGCGGAACCTCCCGCCCGCTGAAGTACTTGGACAGCCTTCCGGCATCGCGGTACGCGAGGACTGCGTACCCTCGAAGCGATCTTCCCGTTCGCTGGCCGAGGAACCGCAGGATCTCAGCAAATTCACGACACTCAGGTCCGACGCCATCGGGAATCGGCCGAAAGTCCATCCGTCGCATCGCGACAGCCGCTTGTGGTCCACCCCTGGCGATCTCCGCACTCAAACGTATGCCGAGGTCCGCATCGGGAAGCAGCTCTCCTTCGATCACGCCGCCGTCGCCACCGTCTCCGTAGCTGCCTGACACAGACGCATCTCCTGGCCGTTGCTCGCCATCCGCAACAGTGTGCGGCTTGCCGCAACACCCGCCCTCTGAGCGACTGTTGCCGTATCAGCTCTACTCGTAGGCCACCGCAGAAAGGATCTCACGATGAGTCATGCAGAGACGCCAGACGATCCGAGGCCGCCTGTTTCCAGGCGGCCGGCCTCGCACCAGCTGCTGGCAACCCCCTGCGCTGTCTGCGGCAGTCTCGGCATCTGCTCGTTGGCCGGTTCTCCGTGGTGGGTGACTCTCCCGTGCATCAGCCTCGGGGCATTGCTCACCGCTCTGCAGACTGTCTTCCCCCAGGATTCCGCCGATCGAGTGGCATGGTGGAGGCATCGATGGGAGCGGACAAGGGCAGGGCGCCAGCTCGCCCGTTCGTCCTCCCCTCGGAGGACGAACCGCAATAGGCTTCGGCCCGAACCTGACGAGATCCAGGACCGTCGATCTTGAGCCAAGGAGATGGACACACATGGGCACAAGGCCGTTGCTGAACCGCAGGTTGTCGGGGCTGGGCACAACGATCTTCGCCGAGATGTCCGCCCTGGCCATCTCCACCGGCTCGATCAACCTCGGGCAGGGCTTCCCCGACACCGACGGCCCCGAGGATGTCCGCGAGGCTGCCGTCCGGGCCCTGCGCAAGGGCAACGGCAACCAGTACCCGCCCGGCCCCGGCATCCCCGAACTGCGCCAGGCCGTCGCCGAACACCAGCAGCGCTTCTACGGCCTGACCTACGACCCGGACACCGAGGTTCTGGTCACCGCCGGCGCCACAGAGGCCATCGCGGCGGCCCTGCTCGCGCTTCTGGAGCCCGGCGACGAGGTGATCGCATTCGAGCCGTTCTACGACTCGTACGCCGCCTGCATCGCCATGGCTGGCGCCACCCGCGTCCCACTTACCCTGCGAGCCCCATCGTTCCGCCCGAACCTGGACGAACTGCGCGCGCTGATTACCCCGCGTACCCGGCTTCTGCTGATCAACACCCCTCACAACCCCACCGGCACCGTCCTCACCGCCGACGAACTCGCGACCATCGCCGAACTCGCTGTCGAGCACGACCTCCTAGTGATCACGGATGAGGTCTACGAGCACCTCGTCTTCGGCACAGCCACCCACCACCCCATTTCCGCCCTGCCTGGCATGCGCGAGCGCACCGTCTCCATCTCCTCCGCCGGCAAGACCTTCTCCTTCACTGGATGGAAGGTTGGTTGGGTAACCGCGAGTCCGGCGCTCGTCTCAGCGGTCCGCACCGCCAAGCAGTACCTCACGTACGTCAGCGCAGGCCCATTCCAGTACGCAGTTGCTGAGGCGCTGCGCCTCCCCGAGAGCTACTTCGCCACCTTCCGCGCCAACTTGGTCCGCAAGCGGGACCTGTTGGTTGAGGGTCTCTCGTCGGCGGGCTTCCGCGTGTTCAACCCCGAGGGCACGTACTTCATCACCACCGACATCACCCCACTCGGGGAGAAGGACGGCCTGGAGTTCTGCCGTTCCCTGCCCGCGCGCTGCGGCGTGGTCGCCATCCCGAACGTCGTCTTCTACGACAACACCGAAGCCGGGCAGAGCCTGGTTCGGTTCACCTTCTGCAAGAAGGACGAGGTTCTGAGCGAGGCGGTAACGCGACTCCAGCAGCTCTGACCGACTGCGCGCGGGACAAGGGGACTACTTCGGCGGCTTTGCCGTGCTCTGCGCTCGACCAGCCCGACGAGGCCAGCTCGGCTTCTGGCCGATCGCGATGGCGCAGGCAGCCGCCGTCCAGATCCGGGCAAGCTCCATGCCGTCGGCCCTGCGATCAACGGAGCACATGAGGGCGATGATCCCGATGAGGCCAGCGAAGAGTACGAGCAGCACTGCTGGAACGGCCCGCAGCGGCAGGGCTAAGGCACGGGCGAAGGAGGATGCCTCGACCATGCCGTCACCTGGCCAGTACGGGGCTGGCCCCGAAGTCGGCGACCCAAGCTCGGGCCGCATGTTCCTTGGTACTGATCAGGATCTCAGCGTACCCAATCCCGCTGTGACTCAGAGGCTCCAGCTCATGCCACACACTCTCGGACATGGCCAGCACCAGGACCGACGCGCTGGCGTTTAGCGCACTGCGCAGCTCGGGGCCGTCGAGCAAGCGGAACGCATGGCTCACGTGACGACCGACGTAGCCGTGGTCGTCTCGGAATACCTCACCGCTGTGCAATGCCGCTCGGAGCCGGATCTGGGCGTCTGGGCGCGCAGTGCTGTTGTACTCGTGGACGGCGGTGGCCAGTGCTGGAACCACCGTGCCAGCGAGGGTGTGAAGCCCCGTGGACTCGTCGATCACGGCCATGATGCCGTCGCCCCGGTCGAGTAGGTCATAACCCTTCGCCTGTAGACCGCCTGCGGCCAAGGCGCGGCCAAGCGCCTCGTACAGGCCCTGCCTCATCGCGAGGCAGGCAGTGTCCGTGCGGCCCGTCTGGTTGAAGCCGGCGATATCCAGGCCGAAGAAGATCTTGCGCAGATGCTTGATCAAGCGGTCACGCCCCCGAGAGTGGCATTCCTCAGCATTCCGACTGAGTCAGAATAGCACTCTGACTGTCACTCAGCCGCCTTGGCACGCAACGCATCCAGATCCTGGATGACGATCTTCCGCCGCTCCGTGGTCACGACACCCTCGTCCCGCAGCAGCCGCAGAGTCCTCACGATCGCCTCACGGGACGCGCCTGCCCATCCGGCCAGGTCTTGCTGGGTTAGGGGCAGCCGCACAACGCCCGTCGCATCGTCGACCACTCCGATCTGCGGCACCAGAGCTACCAGGCGTGCGGCGACCCGTTGGGCAACAGTGTGGGTGACCAACTCCAATCGGCCCTGGTCGGCTTCACGGAGCCGCTCGGTGACGATCCCAAGCACGGCGACAGCAGCCTCCGGGTGCTCCCCAACCAAGGCTCGAAAATCCTCGGCAGAGATGGCGAGGGCCGTCACGTCAGTCAACGCGATCACCGATGCCGACCTCGGTGTGCCGTTGAGGGCGGCCTGCTCGCCGATGATCTCTGGCGCCTCTCGCAGGCCAAGGACGATCTCAGTGCTATCCGCATCCCGGGTCACCACCTTGGCGCTTCCAGCGCGCAACATCAGCACGTGGTTCGAGAGATCACCCTCCTGAATGATCGTCTGGCCTGCACGGAACCGGACCGCAGAGCCCACGCCTCCCTTAGAGACGAGCCCTTCCAGAACCTCGGCCTTCGTGAGGGCGCTCGCATCAGACATGGACACTTCCTTTTGGACTCGGGCGGACTCGCCCACAACGTAGAACACTTTTGATGGCCCTGGAATGACGGGCATTCAACCTATTCCTGCCTCTATCCCGGGTGCCCCTGGGCACGAGATCGGCTCGCTCAACGACATGAGGGTCGTCGCGGGGCAAAGATCTCAGGGGAGCTCAGATGCCAGCAGCGGGCACGATGCGCCTGCCACCCAGCGCGGACCTCACGGCGGTCATCGCCGCCCGGGCGCGGGCAGCACCCTCGGCGGCGATCGCTGCCCCGTTAACGGCTACCGACCGACGTCCGCCAAGGCCCGCACACGCCCGGCAGATCCCCGGCCGAGGCACCGGATCGTGACACTCGGCGCACTCCGCGTACCGGGGCCTTGTGGACCGCTCCTGCGCACGGGCGGGTGGCAGCTTGTGCTCCAGGCGGTAGCGGAGCACCGCTACCGCCGAGTGCACGGGCGTCGGCAGGCCCGGCAGTAGGGCCTGGGTCAGGTCGCTCGGACTACAGCCGCGCTCCAGCCACTGCGCGACGAGGGGCGCGAGCTCCTCGGCTTCGGCTTGGCCAACCCGCAGGCGCTGCTCCGGGCGGATCACCCGGAGCAGCGTGGCGACCGCCTCGCGGATCTGCTCGTCCGGGACCGCCACGGGCTGCTCGTCCGCCTCGTCCTCGTGGTCTTCCTCCCGCCCTCCCGTCCTCGCTTGCGGCTCGTCGGCGAGGACCGGCTCGGTCGCCTGCTCGGTGGGGAGGGAGGGTTCTTTCACCAGGTCCTTTACAAGGGCGTCAGCGCCGCCGGTGGTCGCTCCACCGGAGACCGGACGGGTGACACCCGGCAGCGCAGTCTGCGGGGTGTCGTAGACGTGGGTCTCGGTGATGATCGTGCCGTCCGGCATCCGGACCTTCTCGACCCGGTAGAAGCCGGCGTCGGACAGCTCCTTCAGGGCCTTGCGGATCGCGCTGCGTCCCTGGGGGCTGCTGTCGGCCATCTGCCGGCCGTCCTCGCGCCAGCCGTCAGAGCGGGAGAGGAGGTCCGCGAGCAGGCCCCGGGCGGTGTAGGAGAGCCGTCGGTACTGCAGGACGGCGTTGGGCAGCACGGTGAAGTTGCGCACGTGGGCGCTACGATGGACGCGCATCGGGAGTGTTGGCTCCTGTTGCCTGACCCCGGGATGTTTGCCGCATCGCCGGGGTCGCCTATTTTCGGTTGGACCACGGAACGTACCACAACGGCCAGGCACACAAGCCGCGTTGACGCCAGCGGCCTTGATCACATTCGAGATCGAGAAACCCACTGGCCGATGCTGTGGCGAATGACGCGATCGCTGGTGTGGAGCGCGGCCATGAGGTGGTCGTCGAGGTCGGCGGGGAGTGCCCCTACCCCGAGAGAGCAGGCGTGGAGAATGGCCTGGAAGTCCTGAGCCTGCTGGGCAGTGGCCAAGGCGGTGAACAGCGGGTGGGCAAGGGTCTCCCGAGCCGCGTAGCCGTCGGTGGTCTTCGTCGTCCGGCGGTGCAGTTCCGTGACGGTCTGGCGTGCGACCGGGGCGTCGCCCGAAGCGGCAATGTCCAGGAGGACGAGCCCCATTCTCGTGTCGAAGACGGCCATCCCGTCTTCGACAGGGCGTTCGAGATAGGTGGTCGCCAGGTCCCGCAGGACGCGACGCCAGGGCTGGCCCGACACGCGGCGACACAGCAGGGCCAAGCACTCGGTGACGGCTTCCTCCCAGGGCTCTTCGGGCACGGTCTCGGCCAGGAGTTCGCTGGTCTGGAAAATGTCCCCGCTGGTGAGGGCGGCGAGGACAGCGACTTGGCGGCCGTCGAGCATGCGTTGCCCGATGCCGTGATGCGCCTGGACGTGAGCGTGTGCCTCCGTCCAGCGTCCGGCGGCGGTCAGGGCGCGGGTGCCATCGGCGAGCAGGACGGTCCACAGCCAGGAGCGAACGGTGTGGCGGTCGGCGCGGTCCGCGACGAGGTCCGCGGGAACGGTGATGCCCTCGATGTCGGCGGGTTTGGCGTCGGTGACGGCATCGAACAGCGCCAGGAGGTGCTGACGGCCCTGGTCGGCTTGCCCAGCGCGGAGTCGTAGGCGGGCGAGGTTGACGAGGGGTTCGAGGGCGCGGATCGCGGCCGGGGCCGGAAGCGGGACGGCGTGCAGATAGGCGGCGGCGTGCCGGCGGCACATCGCGCGGGCGGTGGCGGGGTCGCCGATGTCGGAGGCGATCAGGGCAGCCTGGTTGTAGACGGTCGAGGCCGCACTCGGGTCCTCCCGTTCGGCTGCGGTGCGGGCGAGTTCGGTCAGTGCCGTCACGCGCTGGGGCAGGGGCAAGCAGGCGGGACGGGGCCGGGCGACGAGGGGGAAGCACTGGGTTGCGGCGTCAGGGAGTTTCCACACGGCCGGCATCGTTCCTCTCTGTGGTTGGGTCAGGGCCGAAGACGACGGTCCTGGCGGTGGCGGCGAGCGCGCTCTGGGTGGCGTAGGGCAGACCGGTCCGGTTCCAGGCGAAGATCACGTGGTGGGTCAGGACGTCGCGCAGGCCGCGGTGGAGTCTTCCGGCCGCGTGGAGTTCGGCAAGTTCGGCTCCGGCGTCGCGGTGGGCGCGGGCCCGGCCGGCGGCGTGGGCGAGCGTGCCACCCGGCCGCAGCGCGTGCAGCGGGTCCGCCGAGAGCAGGCGGCGGACGGCGGTGTGCAGCCGGTCGTCGCCGGTCGCGGGTTGGTCCCGGTGGGCGGCGACGCGGGCCCAGACGTCGCCCCGCTCGTACCAGTCCAGCCCGGCGGCGTGAAGCAGGAGGCTGCACAGGAGAAGGGAGGTCTCGACGGGGTGCGTGCGGGGCTCACCCGTGCGCAGGACGCTGCGGCTGTCGTGGTGGAAGAGCCGGTGGGCGCTGTCCATGGCTTGGGTGCCGCCGAAGGCGTGGACCTCGGGTTCGTAGATGCTCGGTGTCCAACCGTCGATGTGGCCGGCGGCGACCAGTTCGTCGAGCCTGTGGGTGACACGGTCGTGCCCGCCGGGCCCGGGCCGGTAGCGCATGCGCCAGCAGGGGTGTTTGCGGATGACGAACCAGGCGGCGAGGGCGCCTTCGGTCTCGGCGGCGTGCAGGAGCGGGGCGAGGTGGGTCAGGGCGGTGGCCTCGGCGCGGTCCCATTCGTGGAAGCTGACGTTGGCCTGGCGCCAGGGGGTCGGGTGCATGAGGGAGTCTCCGGGGTTCATGCCAGGGCGAGGAAGGTGTCCCAGTGCGGTCCGGGCGCATGTCCGGTGCCGATCGTGTGCAGGGCAAGGGCCGTCCCGGCGGCACCGTCGAGGAGTTCCGCGTCGTGTCCGCCCTGGTCGAGTGCGGTGATCAGGCGGTCGGCCAGGTGCGGCACCTCGGCGGTGATGGCGGGGTTTCCGGTTTCGGCGGCCATGCGCCATGCGGCGTGCAGCAGGCCGGCCATGCCGTGGCACAGCCCGGTCTCGGGAAGAAGGGCCAGCTGCAGTGGGTCGCGCAGGGCGGCGAGGATCGCGTTCTCGGCGTCGCGCACGCGCTGGGGGTCGCCGAGGGCCAGGCCGGCGAGCTGCTGGGCGCGGGCGGTGCCGCTCACCCCGTAGCACCAGGATGGCCTGGGCCGCAGGCCCGGGTGAAGGCGGTGGTCAGCCGTCTGTTCGACGGTGAGCTGGCCCGGCCACCACGGGCCCTCCTGGCTGTCCTGGCTGTCCTGGCGCCAGTGGTCGGTCCAGGAGCAGATCTGCTCGATGGCCTCCGCCGTGCCGCGAACGGCCGGGCCGTGGAGCAGGGCCCGGGACAGCACGGACAGGGTGGCGCTGATGCCGTGGGCGGTGCCGAAGTTGCCGTGGCCGTCGGGGTAGTCAGGGTGGGGTGCGCCGGTCGGTGCAACGTCCATCCACCAGGGCGGCAGCCCGACCGTGTCGGACAGCGGTTCGGTCAGGCGTACGAGGTAGGCGAGCACGTCGCGGGTGATCTCGTGGTGGGGATGCCGGCTCAGGTGGTAGGCGCCCAGCCCGGACAGGCCCTGGACCAGGTCGAACTCCTCCATGGGGGGCCGTTCGGCGCGGTTGATGCGCCGATGGGCAGCGGCCAGGCGAGTGCGGGTGACGGTGATGGTCGCCGCGTCAAGGCGGTCCAGGACGCGCCGGTAGCGGCCTTGTGTGGCGGCCGCGGTGGAGGTGACGAAGGCGAGTGCCGGGGCGCCGAAGTACAGATTGGCGTTGGCGGCGGCGCTGATGTCGCCGTGCAGGGCGGCCAGCAGCCAGGTGTGGGCGGTGTCCCAGTCACCATGGCCGGTGCGGGCACGTTCGATGTGCAGCAGGGCGATGCCCGAGGCGCCTCCGGCGAGCGACTGCGGCCAGGACCGGCCGCCTTCGGGCTGCCCGAGCGGCCACGCCGTTTCCGGGTCGGCGAGCGTCTGGACGAGCCGGTCGGCTGCGGCCAGTGCGGTGGTTGGGGTGGCTGTGGTCATTGCTACCTCCGTGCGGTCCGGCTCAGGGCGGCGGCCCGGGCCAGGTGCAGGTGTGCGCGTTCCTCGTCCAGGTCCGGGCCGTGCATCCGAACCTGGTGGAGGTGCAGCAGGTCCGGCAGCAGGTCCTCGGGGCTGGTGCCGGTGTCCTGGAGTGTCCGGCGGTAGGTCGCCAGCGCGTCGCGGCGGGCGGCCCACGCGGCGGTGACCTGTTCGCCCAGGACCGCGGGGCCGGTGGTCACGAGGTCGACGGCCTGGCGGTAGACGGTGCGGTCCGGGGAGGTGGGGCTGGTGCGGGTGTGGTCGATGAGCCAGCGCATCGCCGTGGCGGTGTCGCCGAGCAGGCCAGTGGCGATGTCCGTCATGCTCGCGGCGGTGACTGCATCCGTGTCCACCGCGCCGGTGGCGGCGAGTTGGGCGAGGGAGGCGGCGGAGTCGGCCGCGAAGTACCGCTCGGCCGCCTCGATCGCGTTCGGGCCGCCGAACCGCGCGGTCTCCGGGTGGTAGGTCTCCAGGATGGTGTGGGTGATGAGGCTGTGGCGCCGCAGGCGCCGACTCCACTTGCCAATGCATTCCATGGTGCGGCCGAGTGTCCCGGGCTCACACGACAGGCGCAGGCGGAGGTGGTCACCGGGATCGCGATAGCGGATGAACCACCATGGCGGGGAGCCCAGTTCGTCCAGCAGGTCCGGCAGGTGCCGGGTCAGGACCTGGTCCTGTCGCTCGCGGCGCCCGTGCAAGTGGAGCTGGATGCGGTCGTCGCAGCCGGGCAGGTGACCGTGCTCCCGGCCGGTGACGTGGCCCATCGTCTTGACCGGGGCGGCGTTCTGCACGGTGGCCAGAGGGATGACGACTTCGTGGGCCCGCCCGCCGGTCCAGCCCAGGTCGCGGGACCCCGGGGCGGGGTTGAGCGTCACGGTGGTGTCGCGGTCCAAGTGGGTTCGCAGCAGGGCCCGGTGCGCGGGCTGGGTGAGGTCGAGGGCGAGACGCTGGTCTGCTTCGCTCAGGTACACCTGCTCGGGCAGGTGCACGTCGCGACGCCATCGGGTCAGGGCCTGGTCCCAGGTGGTCCATGGTGTGTCGGCGGCGGGCAGATCGTCTTGAGTGAGAAGCCAGCGGGCTGGGGACAGGACCGTGCGCCGGTAGCGCAGGGCGGGCAGGAACGGCAGGTTGGAGGCGGCGGCGCCCCATAGGAAGCCGGTGCAGGGGACGGCCAGTGCGACGGGGGCCTCTGTCAGGAAGCGGGCCAGCGGATGGGAGTGGTGGCCCAGGTCGACGGCGTTCAGCAGCAGGGTATGGACGGGGCGGTTGCGGGAGATGGAGACCAGGTGCAGTTGCCCGGCGTCGGCGGTGACGGCCAGGTCCGTCACCGGGATCAGCGCGGTGTCCAGGTCGTGGAAGTCGCCGAGCGGGATCACCAGGTCGGCGGCCTGCGGGGCGCGGGCGACGTTCTGGGCGCGGGCGGACAACGGTGGGGAGCTGATCTGTGTGAGGACCGCGCCTTCGTGCACGCCGGGCAGGTTGCCGTACGACGTCGTCATGCGGCGGCGGTCCGCCTCGTCCAGCAGGTCGAGGAAGCGGCCGGTGGTGGAGCCGGCCGAGCGCGCCACCCCGACGACGTGCAGGGTGAACTCGCCCTGCTGGAGGGCCGTCAGGTCCTCGGCGTGGATCCGGACGGTCAGTTCGGTGCTGGGCTGCACGGGATGGCCCGGGTCGGTGGTGGCCAGGTGTTCCAGTGCGGCGCCGTCGAGTTCGACTTCGAGCCGGTGCCGCATGCCGGCGGTGTGGGCGAGCTTGATGAGGCGGGCGTCGCGCTCGGGCAACGGGGCGGGCTTGGGGGCGGCGGTGGCGCCGAGGTAGCCGGGCGGGTAGCCGAGTGCGTCGATGGCATCCAGGACGGAGACGGCTGCCCGGGGTCCGTAGCGTTCCAGGAAGCGGCCGTGCCATTCGGCCCAGCCGGTCAGCGCCGCCCGGGGCGCGAGGCGGGTGAGCGCCAGCGCGGCCGCTGCCGCCTCGGCGGCCACTGTCTCGGGGATGGTCAGGTCCCAGTCCACCTGCAGGTCGACCACGGGCATCGGGCTCTGGCGGATCTGCGCGGCCTCGGCCGAATCGAGGCGGGTCAGGTGGTGGTGAAGGACGGCGAGCGGATCCGTGACGGTCATCGCGGGGCGGAGGCTGGTGAGGAGAACGCCCTGCTTGACCAAGCCCGTCAGGAGATTGTCGACCGAGGACGCCAGCGCGCCGGGGAACGCAGCGGACAGCTTCGCGGCGAGGTCGCACCACGGAATGGGGGTCCGCGCACCGTCCAGGGCTTCGCGTACCGGCGCGGAGATGCGTACGTGCACGTGCTGCGGTCCCTCGCCTGCGGTCCGGCTGGGGCGGTGTTCGATGACCACATGGCCGTCGCGTTCCACGGCGAGGGAACTGGTGGTCAGCATCAGGTGGGGCCGCAGGACGAGGTGCGGCTCGAAGCGGTCGACCAGGGCCGTGCTGAACGCCGCGTCGGCTCTCGCGGTGGCGTGGTGTCCAGTACCGGCCCGCAGCGCGGCTGTGGCGGCGATGTGTGCGGGCGCGACGCCGGCGAAGAGACCGAACGGTGTGGCGCGGGTGCGGGCCCTCAGCAGATAGCGCACGACGGTGAGGACCGTGCGCCGCGTGTCCGGGGTCGGGAACGGCCTGCCGGAGCGGATCCGTTCCACCCGGTGCGCGAGGTCCGCGCTGGCGGCCGTGACGGCGGCCGCGAAGTCCGGTATCTCCCAGACCTGCTGCAGCCAGGATCGCCACGACTGCGTGTCCGAGCCGACGAGGTCGGGCCAGGGCACCTGCTGGTCTGGGTGCCAGGCGGCCGCCCTGACCAGGGCCGCATCGATGTGGCGGTACATGAGCCCCCTCCTGTCGCCGTGCGGTGCCCGGCCGCGTTCCCCACGCGGCCGGGCACCTTGATGGACTGGCCGGTTACGGGCAGCTGACGCACGCGGTCGCGCACGTCGAGTTGCAGCCGTCGTTCGTCAGGCGGATGAGCTGGTCCGCGGCGGGACCGCCCTCGACGATGGTGATGTCGAGGTCGAAACCGCTCAGGTCGTGCTGCTCGTCGGCCGGCTGCGAGGGCGCGATGGGGCCCTCCAACTGCACGGTCATGCATGCCTCCTTGGCAGATCGGTTGATGGTGTACCCGGGCCCCGGGCGGGGCCCGGGAGTCTCAGTGCCAGGTCGCCGTCACGATGCCGTGGCGTCGCAGGACGGCGTTGCCGGGCAGGGGGGTGGGCGCGGGGCCGGGCAGGTAGCGGAACATCGCGGCGCCGCGGCGGCGGTGGTCGCGGGCCCAGCGGCGAAGGAGCGTGACGTACTCGTCGGCGAGTGCTTCGGCGCCGGGACCGTGGGCGACCACGCCGCTCTCGAAGCCGCCGGTGTCCGCGTTCTCGCGGCGGGTGCGGTAGGCGAAGCTGTCCTCGCTCACCAGGGTGGGCACCCCGAACAGTGCGGACGCCTCCACGATGCCGCGCTCGACCACGTCGTTGGCGGCGTGCAGGCGGGCCGGGCTCGACAGGTTGAGGGTGAGGTAGAGCTCCAGCTCGTCGGGCAGGTCGTACGCCTCGCCGGACCAGCGCTCCAGACGGGGCAGGTCCAGCGCGCGGTCCAGCGCCCGGGCGTCGAGCGGCACCCGGATGTCGTCGCTCTGCACGGCGACTCCCTCGCGCAGCATCACCTTGCGTTCCTCGGCGGCGCCTTCGCCCTGCATGGGCACGAAGCGGGCCAGGGTGTACGAGCGGCTGACCAGGCCGGTGCCGTCGCGGTCGAAGGCGATCGAGCGGGTCGTGCCGCAGACCGTCAGCGGGACGACGAGGCGCCCGGCGGGTGCCAGCCCGTCGATCCACGACGGGGGGACGTCCCACGCAGCCGCCGTCACCATGATCAGGTCATAGGGGGCCCCGTCCGGCACACCGCCCTCACCATCAGCCAGGACTGTACGCACCTGCGGGTATCCGGCGTCGTCCAGACACCGCCGGGCCTGGTCGATCACGTCGCGGTCGATGTCCACGGTGGTGACCTCGCCCTGCTTACCGACAAGTTCCTGCAGGTAGGCAGCGTTGACTCCGCCGGAGCCGACCTCCAGCGCCTTCATGCCGGGTTCAATGCCAGCCTGTTCCAGCATCACGGCCTGCAGGTGGGCCGCCGACATGACGCTGAGCTCCAGGCCGTTCTCGTCCTTCTTCACCGGCACGGTGCGGTGCAGGTCGTAGGCGATCTCCGCTGGCGTGTCCGGCGCGAACAGGTGGCGGGGCACCGCGGCGAAGGCGGCGGCGACCGGCTCGCTCCTGATCCCGTCCTGGTCACGCAGCGCACGGACCATGTCCGCCCGCAGCACGTCGGGGTCGCGGACCGGCGAGTCGTCGATGGCAGTCATCCGATTACCTGTTTCTGTCGGGAGGTTGACGCTTGCGGCAGCCCGGATCGGCCCGGCGCTCAGGCAGGAGGCTAGCCAGAGAGCTCCATGCCGCGCGGGCAGGTACGCGCTGCTGTGGGGGCGGACTTCGGCGTTCGACTTAAGCGAACGTCTGGGAGTGGAGTTGGGCGCGCATCCGAACGCGGCAGATGTAGTGGTTGGCTCGCTCACACCCCGTCTCGCAGTAGGGCATGGTCACCGGTTCACCTGGCGCGTTGGGCAGTTGGCGTTCGCACGGCCGGGCGTGCTCCTGGTTTGGGGCAGGCTCTGCGGCGGCCGGTGGGGCAGCAGGCACCTGACCTGTTTGCCGACCGGTGTCAAGGCGACCTCCCAGCCCGGCGCGAGCGCCGAAGCGAGCAACAGCCCTCGACCGCCTTCGGCCTGCCGGTCACCGACCCCAGTGCCGCGCCGTCGGGGCAGTTCACCCGACTCCGGGTCATGGACTCTCACCTGCACCCCATCCGAGCCCATGGCAACCTCGACAACCAGCGGAACCCCATCCCCGCATGCCCGGACCGCATTCCCGACCAGCTCGCTCACCAGCAGCTCCGCGTCCTGGGCCAGATCGAGGCCGATACCGGCCTTGCCCAACCTGAACACTGCCAGCCGCCGCATCCTCGCCAGGTTCCCCTGGCCGGCGACCAGATGGACGGTCACACCCGCGTCGCCGTCCTGGACGTAGAACCCGGGTTTGCTCTGCAACAGCTCATCAATTGCCGAGACCATGGCCCCTCCCATCTGCGGGCTAGCGTCCGCGCAGCATCGGAACAAGTAACGCTCGGCTGACGTCGATTGACTATCAGTTAGCGCCTACCCTCAGAGAATGGACCCTTCTCAGCTTGGGCGCAAGTTTTCTACCCAAGTTGGTCGAGCGCGAGGAGATAGGTGTTCGCCTTGCTCGCGCAGGTAGTGCGACACTCTGCACATGTCCAACTCTCCGCTGGTTCCCACCGTCCGGCGCCGTCAGCTCGGCAAAGCCTTGAGGGGCCTGCGCAACACGGCCGGGCTAACGCTCGACGGTGCGGCCGAGGCCATGGGATGGAGGGGGCCGAAGCTCTCGAAGATCGAGAACGCCACCCAGTCAATCCGCCCCGCTGAGCTCACCGGCCTGTTGACCGTCTACGGCGTCAGTGACCCCGAGGTGTTCACCGCTCTGGACAGCCTTGCCAAGGACGCCAGCAAGCGGGGTTGGTGGCAGACCTACGGCGGCGTGCTGTCACCGGCCTACGCGGACTACATCTCCCTGGAGACGGATGCGGAGAGTATCCGCATCTACTCGCCAGGACTGGTTCCCGGGCTCTTGCAGAGCGCGGCCTACGCTCGCGAGACCATCGCGGCGATCGCGATGACCCGCTCCCCCGAGGAAGTCACAGCCCTGGCCGAGGTCAGGCAGGCCCGCCAGGCCGTCCTCAGCCGCACCGGCCGCCTGCCGCTGGAACTGTGGGCGATCATCCCCGAAGCGGTCCTTCACCAGCGCTTCGCGGTGCGGCCAGCCATCATGCGCGAGCAACTGCGGCGACTTCTCGACGCGGCCGAATTGCCCAACGTGACGATCCAGGTCATGCCCCTGGAGGCCACGCTGCACCCGGGCACCATCGGCGGTTTCAACCTGATCGGGTTCCCCGGGCCGCTGCCCGACGTCGTGCAGCTGGAGAACCTGCTCGGATCGTCCTACGTTGAGGACGCCGACGGCGTGAAGCTCCACGCTGCGGCCTTCGAGCGGATCCAGGCGACCGCCCTGCCGCCAGAGGATTCGCTGGCACTGATCGCACGCATGGAAGAAGGAACCCGCAAGTGAACGCACCAAAGGCCGACCTCTACGCCTACGACCTCACCAGCGCTGTCTGGCGTAAGTCCTCCGCGAGTGGAGGAGAGGGTGAGTGCCTTGAGGTCACCGACCTGCCCGGTGGGGGCCGGGCCGTCCGCGACTCCAAGAACCCCGACCGCGCGCCTCTGTGCTTCACCGCCCGCGAGTGGGAAGCCGCCAAGGCGGGCATCCTCGCCGGCGAACTCTGATCTACCCGCAGCCTTCGCCGGTCGCGGGGCTGCTTCCCGGCCACACCGGGGCACCGGGGCGGGGCCCCGGTGTGTCGTCGGCCGGACGGGGTCAGCGGGTTCGGTGTGGCGGGGTGCCAACGGGTGCGGCGGGCGGTGTGGCCGCTGGTGGGGGCGGCGCACCGACCTGCGGCGCAAGCGCGACCTGCTCGCGAAGGGCCTCACCGCCGCCGGCTTCCGGGTCTTCCTGCCCGAGGCACCTACTTCATCACCACCGACATCACCCCGCTGGACGAGAAGGACAGCGTCGAGTTCTGCCACACCCTCCCGCAGCGCTGCGGGAGGGTGGCGATCCCCAACGCCGTCTTCTATGACGACGCCGAGGCCGGCCGGCCTTGGTGCGCTTCACCTTCTGCAAGCAGGTGGCCGTCCTGGAGGAGGCGGTCGACCGGCTGTCCCGGCTCTGACCCATCACCCGGATCTCTCGCATGCCTTGACTATTCATCAACTTGCCCGGCCGGCACGGCTTTTGCCGCCCGTCGGGCGATTCGTGCTGCCCGCTCGGCAGGGCGTGGACGGGGTGGTGGGGCGGTACGAGCGGCGTGAGGAAGGTGGGGCGCACGGGACGTGTGGGCAGCGCGTGAACGGCGCAGACGGCGCGTGGGCCGGGGTGAGGGGTGCGCGCTGTGCATAGTCGTACACCGGGTCGATCAGAGCAGGGAAGCAGATGTGCTCGAAACGGTGAATGCTTGACAAAGTTGGGTAAATCACCGACGGACCCGGCGTATTCGTGCTTCTCTGCTGCTGAATCTCCAGCCGGAATCCTTCCTTCCACGGTCGGCCGCGCCCTGGACCGCACAGCCACGAACAGCCTCGCCTTGGCCTGGGCCTACTCGCTGCTGCTCGGCGGGCGCGCACGGAGCTGAAACGCGGAGCCGAGCATGCTCACCACTTTGCAGACCTCCTACACGGACACCCGCGCGGGTGACCTGGCCTGGTGCCTGGGCGGCGAACCGCTGCCCGCCCTCGCGGTCCGCGACCTGAGACTCGACGGCCCCGGCCACCCCGGCCCGTCCGGAACCCTCCAGCTGCGCCTGCTGGGCGCCTCCCACCAGGTGGCGATCACCGCCGGGCCGGGCCGCTGCCTGGAGACCGTCGCCTGCCTGCCCGGCCGCCGCACGCCGCTGCCCGCCCGGGTGGCCAAGCAGGTGGACGGCTGGGAGTACGAGTTCGCCGCCCGGATCGAGGCGCTGCCGCCGCACGACTTCGCCGCCCGCGCGCAGGAGTTGCTGGCCCTGGTCGAGGGGCATCCACGCGGGCTGGCCGGCGTCTTCCCCGGCGACCCCAGCGCCTTCACCGCGCTGGTCACCCAGGGCGGCGCGGACCGGCTGCTCTGGCGCACCTGGCACGCCTATCCACAGGAGGGGCAGCTGGTCTGTACCCGGTCCTCGCTGGTGGTGTCCCGATGACCGACACCGACGAGCCGCGCATAGCTCGACACATCGGCTTTCATTCGCACGCAGGAACGATTCGTCAACCTGCCATACCGCGCTGTCCTTCGAATGGGCGCAGCCGTCCGTCCCGCACGTCGCCTAGCGTTTGTTCGTGATCAATCATCCGGCCGGTCCGCCGCCCGCACAGCCGAGCCTCGACCTCGACGACGGCAGCCCGCCCCGGCCCGCCCGGAGCCTGACCCCGCTGCCGGCCCGCCGCCGCTCCCGGCTGCGCGCCCGCCCCGAACTCGCCCGGCTGACCGTCCTGCTGGCCGCGTTCGTCTGCGCGGCCTGCGGACTCGTCTACGAGCTGGAACTCGTGGCCCTCGGCGACTATCTGCTCGGGGACTCGGTCACCCAAACCTCGGTCGTGCTCTCCGTCATGGTGTTCGCGATGGGCCTCGGCTCGCTGCTCGCCAAGCGGTTCACCCGACGACCGGCCACCGCCTTCGCCCTGGTGGAGTGCGCCCTCGCGCTCACCGGCGGCCTGTCCGTCCTGGCCGTCTACTCCTGCTGGGCCTGGATCGGCCACCACCAGGCCGTGATGGTCGGGCTGACCTGCCTCATCGGTGTCCTCATCGGTGCCGAGATCCCGCTGCTGATGACCCTCATCCAGCGGATCCGCCGCGAGGACGCCGGACACGCCGCCGCCGACCTGTTCGCCGCCGACTACGTCGGCGCGCTGATCGGCGGGCTCGCCTTCCCGTTCCTCATCCTGCCCGTGCTGGGCCCCGGCAGCGGTGCGCTGGTCACCGGCGCGGTCAACGCCGTCGCCGGGGCCGCCGTGGTGCTCTGGCTCTTCCGCGAGGAACCGGCGCCCCGGGTGCGGCTGCTGCTCTGGGGCGGCTGCGGGCTCGTCCTGGCCCTGCTCGCCGCGGCCGCCGCCTGGTCCGGCGCGGTCGAACGCGCCGCCCGGCAGGCCCTGTACGGCGGGCAGGTCCGCTCCGTCAGCCAGAGCCGGTACCAGGAGATCGTGCTCACCGGCCCCGCCGAGGGACCGCTGCGGCTCTACCTGGACGGCCGGCTCGCGGTCTGCGGGCCCGACGAGTATCGGGGCAACGAGGGCCTCGTCCACCCCGCGATGGCCGCCGGGCCGGACGCCCGGGTGCTGCTGCTCGGCGGCGGGGACGGGCTGGCCCTGCGGGAGGTGCTGCGGCACCGCGGCGTGCGCTCCGTGCTGGTGGTCGACCGCGACCCGGCGCTCCCCCGGCTCGCCCGCACCGACCCCGGCCTCGCCGCGCTCTCCGGCCGCTCGCTGGACGACCCCCGGGTGCGCACCGCCCTGGCCGACCCGCTGGAGTGGCTGCGCACCGTCCGCCCCGGCCCCGGGGAGTCCTTCGACGTCGTCCTCGCCGACCTGCCCGCGCCCGCCGACGGCGGGCCGGTGACGTTCCACTCCCAGGAGTTCTACGGCCTCACCACGCGGCTGCTCGCCCCCGGCGGGCGGCTCGCCGTCCGCGGCGGCGACGAGCAGCACGGGCAGAAGGGCCTGTGGCAGGCGGAGTCGGGGCTGCGGGCCGCCGGGCTGCGGACCGTTCCGTACGCGGTCGCGGGCAGTGCCACGGCCAGCTGCCGCCCGGGGCCGGAGGGCAGCCAGAGCTTCCTGCTCGCCGCGGCCGCCCAGCCGCCGCTCACCCTCGCCCCGGACGCCCCGCCGCCCCGCGCCCTCACCCCGGACGCCCTGCGGGCCTCCGCCGCCCGCCTCACCGCCCTCCGCCCCCTCCACCCGCCCGCCGCCCTCACCCTCCTCGGCCCGCACTGACCGGGGGACGGCCGCCGCGGGGCAGCCGCGGGGGTGGGGCGCGGCGGCAGGTAGGGGACAGGGCGGGGCCGGGAGGGGGTTCGGTCGGTAGGCTCCGTGGCATGGAGCATGAGGTTGTCGTCCCGATGCCGGCCGGGCAGGTCCGGCAGGCCCTGCAGGATCCCGCGCTGCTGGCGCGTTCCGTGCCGGGGCTGAGCACCGAACCGGCCGCCGTCGGCGGTGGCGGGGCGGAGGAGATCGGCGGGCGGTTGAAGCTGCGGATCGGCACCTCCACCATCACGTACAAGGGCGTGCTCTCGCTGATCGAGGGCCGCGAGGGCGTGCTGACCGCGTTCGCCGAGGGCCAGGAGGCACGCGGCACCGGCGAGGCCACCGCGACCGTGCGGATCAGCGTCGCCGAGGGCGCCGGGGAGGGGACCGCGGTGGTCCGCTTCACCGGTGACCTGAGCGCCACCGGGCGGCTCACCGAGTTCGACGACGAGACGCTCGCCGCGGCCGGCCGCCGGCTGCTGGACCGTTTCGCCGCCGCCCTGACCTCCCCGGACGACGCGACCGAGGCCGATGTCGAGAGCGACGGGGAGAGCGAGGACGACGCCGACGCCGAGGGCGGCCGGGACGGCGCGGCCGGGGAGGCCACCGGCGAGGAGGCCACCGTGGTGTTCCTGGAGAGCCGCCAGGAGGACCGCGAGGACGAGCCCGGCGACGACCTCGACGACGACCTCTCCGACCTCATCGCCTTCTCCGACGCCGACGCCGAGCGCTTCGGCCTCCCGCTCGGGAACGCCGACGCGGACGACGACGACGTCGAGGAGCCCGCCGAGGCCGAGGAGCCCGCCGCCGCGGCCGAGCAGGAGGTGTCCGCCGAGCTCCCCGCCGAGCTGCCGTTCGGCTACGAGCAGGAGCCGGTGCTCGGCGGCCCGGTGCGCCGCAGCATCGTCGGCCGCTCCGCCGAGGAGGTCGACCACGCCCCGCCGCGCGGCCCGTACGCGCCCGCCCTGCCGGCCCGCAGCGCCCGGGCCCGGGCGGCCACCCGCTGGGGCGGGGACGCCGGCGGCATCGTGGTGCCGGGTACCGGCGGCCGCAGCGCGGTGCCGTGGGTGATCGCCGGCGGCGGGGTGGCCCTGCTGGGCGGCGCGGTGGTGCTGGTCAGGGCCCTGCGGCGACGCTAGCGGCCGGTTCAGGGCCTAGACTGGACGCTCATGAGCAACGACCGCGACGCCCTGCTGGCGCAGATCAAGGACAAGGCCGTCGTGCACGGCAAGGTCACCCTCTCCTCCGGCAAGGAGGCCGACTACTACGTCGACCTGCGCCGGATCACGCTGGACGGCCAGGCCGCTCCGCTGGTCGGCCGGGTGATGCTGGACGCCACCGCCCACCTGGAGTACGACGCCGTCGGCGGGCTGACGCTGGGCGCCGACCCGGTCGCCGCCTCGATGCTGCACGCCGCCGCCGCGCGCGGCCGTGAGCTGGACGCGTTCGTGGTCCGCAAGGCCGGCAAGGCGCACGGCCTGCAGCGCCGGATCGAGGGCCCGGAGGTCAAGGGCCGCCGGGTGCTGGCCGTCGAGGACACCTCCACCACCGGCGGCTCGGTGCTGACCGCCGTCGAGGCGCTGCGCGAGGCCGGCGCCGAGGTGGTCGGCGTCGCGGTGATCGTCGAGCGCGGCGGCGCCGCCGCGGTCGAGGCCGAGGGCCTGCCGTACGTCACCGCGTACACCCTGGAGGACCTCGGCCTCTGAGCCGGGCCCTCCTCCCCGCACAAGCGAACGGCCGGGGCCGGTGTGTTTCACGTGAAACACACCGGCCCCGGCCGTTGTGCGGCAACGGGGACGGGCTCAGTCGCGCCGGTGGCGGCCACCGCCGGTCTGGACGGCCTCGCCGGTCTCGGCGGACTGCTCGCCGCCGGCCTTCTTCTTCTTGCGCTCGCGCAGCACCTCGAAGATCATCGGCGAGATCGAGAGCAGCACGATCAGCAGCACCGCCGGGATCAGGTACTTGTCGATCACCGGGGCGAGCGCGTCGCCGAAGAAGTAGCCGATCAGCAGCATCGACTCGGTCCACAGGACGCCGCCGACCACGTTCCAGAGGAAGAAGGTCCTGGCCGGCATCTCCAGGGTGCCCGCGACCGGGTTCAGGAAGGTCCGGACGATCGGCATGAAGCGGGCGAGCACGACGGCCTTGCCGGGGCCGAAGCGGTTGAAGTACTCCTCGGCCTTCTGCACGTACTCGCGCTTGAAGATCTTCGACTCGGGCTTGTCGAACATCCTCGGTCCGACCTTCACGCCGATCTGGTGCCCGAGCTGGGCGCCGGCGATCGCCGCGATCGGGGCCCCGATCAGCAGGGTCGCGAGCGGCAGCCGCGCACCGTCGCCGAGCACCGACGAGGCGGCGCTGGAGGAGGCCACACCCGCGATGATGAGCAGCGAGTCACCCGGGAAGAAGAACCCGACCAGGAGGCCGGTCTCCGCGAAGATGATCGCGATCAGCCCGATGGCACCGAGGGACGAGATCAGTGATTTGGCGTCGAGCAGATTGACGGCCAGCTGGTTGTAGTCCACACGGCGCAGGATAGCGGTCCCGCCTTTACCAGGGCTTCGCCCCCGGGGTCGAGCGCGTCATCCTCCTTTCGTCGCACCCCGCCTCCGCCCACCGGGAAGGCCGCGCGCCGGCCGTCCCGACAGGCGGGCCGCATGGTGGAGCCGACCGGCATTCTGGGAAGATGGCACCGGCGTCCGGCCCGCAGTGGCGAACACCCTCATCGCCGCACCGCGGCCGCTGCCTCGAACCTTGGTACCGGTCCGCCGCACCGCAGAGCCGCGCACCGGCCCCGGTACCCCGGAGTCGTCACAAGGCGTACACAGCGTCGGACAGCACCGTCCGTACGCCGCAACCCGACAGGAGCGGATTCGCATGCCCATCGCAACTCCCGAGGTCTACAACGAGATGCTGGACCGGGCCAAGGCGGGCAAGTTCGCCTACCCGGCGATCAACGTGACCTCGTCGCAGACCCTGCACGCCGCGCTCCGCGGCTTCGCCGAGGCCGAGAGTGACGGCATCATCCAGATCTCGACCGGCGGCGCGGAGTTCCTGGGCGGCCAGCACAACAAGGACATGGTGACCGGCGCCGTCGCGCTCGCCGAGTTCGCGCACATCGTCGCCGCCAAGTACGACATCACCGTCGCGCTGCACACCGACCACTGCCCCAAGGACAAGCTGGACGGCTACGTCCGCCCGCTGCTGGCGGTCTCCGCCGAGCGCGTGGCCCAGGGCCGGAACCCGCTCTTCCAGTCGCACATGTGGGACGGCTCCGCCGAGACCCTGAGCGACAACCTGGCCATCGCCCAGGAGCTGCTCGCCCAGGCCGCCGCCGCGAAGATCATCCTCGAGGTCGAGATCACCCCGACCGGCGGCGAGGAGGACGGCGTCACGCACGAGATCAACGACGAGCTGTACACCACCGTCAACGACGCCGTCCGCACCGCCGAGGCGCTGGGCCTGGGCGAGAAGGGCCGCTACCTGCTGGCCGCCTCCTTCGGCAACGTGCACGGCGTCTACAAGCCGGGCAACGTCGTGCTGAAGCCGGAGCTGCTGCGCGAGCTGCAGGACGCGATCGGCAAGCAGTACGGCAAGACCGACCCGTTCGACTTCGTCTTCCACGGCGGCTCCGGCTCCACCACCGAGGAGATCGCCACCGCGCTGGAGAACGGCGTCGTGAAGATGAACCTGGACACCGACACCCAGTACGCCTTCACCCGCCCGGTCGCCGGCCACATGTTCGCCAACTACGACGGTGTGCTGAAGGTCGACGGCGAGGTCGGCAAGAAGAACACCTACGACCCGCGCACCTGGGGCAAGCTGGCCGAGGCCGGCATGGCCGCCCGTGTGCTCGAGGCCGCCCAGCAGCTGCGCTCGGCCGGCAACCGCCTGAAGTAGGCCCCGCGCCCCGAGCGAGGTCCTGCGTCCGTGCCCCCCGGTGGTTCACTGGGGGGCATGACCATTCACGAGAACCTCCTCGGGGGTCCGCCCCCGACGCACCTGCCCCCCGAGCCCGCTCCGCTGGAGCTGCTGGCCGGCGGCGCCTCCCCGGCCGAGGTCGCGGCGAAGTTCCCGACCTCCTCGTTGGCCTGGGCCCAGCTCGCCGACGACGCCTACACGGCCGGCCGGGTCGTGGAGTCCTACGCCTACGCGCGCACCGGCTACCACCGCGGGCTGGACGCGCTGCGGCGCAGCGGCTGGAAGGGCCACGGCCCGGTGCCGTGGGAGCACGAGCCGAACCGCGGCTTCCTGCGGGCGCTGCACGCGCTCGGCCGGGCCGCCGCCGCAATCGAGGAGAAGGAGGAGGCGGAGCGCTGCACGCAGTTCCTGCGGGACAGCTCGCCGACCGCCGCCGCCACCCTGGGCTGACACCCGGACCCCGGTGACCGGACCGTCCGCCGTCCCCGCTGCCCCTACGGGCAGCGGGGACGGTTTCTGCCCGTTCCGTGCATACCGGGTACGTGGACATTCACCGCTTCGCCATGCCAGGGTGGGCCCGCGAGGGGGCGCGCACGTCAGTTCGAGGGTTCGCGACCCCACCGGTCGACAGAGAGCCCGAGCGTGCCCGAACCCAGCCCCGCCCGCCGTTCCCGCAGTGCGGCGCGTCCCGGGCCCCGCCCCGCGCGCCGCGCGACGGCCGCAGCGGGCCGCCGGGCCCCCGGCCGGCCCCGCACCCGCGCGCGCACCGGACCGGCCTCCCGCCGCCGGCGCCCGCCGCGCCGCCGGCTCGGGCCGGGCATGCTCGCCGCCCTGGTCACCGCGGTGGCGATCCTCGGCGGCACGCTCCTCGTCCTGAACCGCCCCGATGCGCTGCCCGGCACCGACCGGACCGCTCAGGCCCGGGTCGCCCCGTCCGAGGACGGCACGCCGCCGCCGTCCGCCGCCGCCCCCGCGCCGGCCGAGACCCCGGCGGCCCCCGTCCCGCCGTCCCCCGCCCCCACCACGCGGCCGAGCGGGCCGGAGAGCGCCCCCGCCAAGGGCACCGGCACCTTCACCGTCGCCCAGGGCACCGCCGAACCGGTCGGCCGGGGCCGGATCCGCCGCTACCGGGTCGAGGTCGAGGACGGCATCGGCATCGACGCGGCCGCCTCCGCCGCACAGATCCAGGGCATCCTGGGCGACAAGCGCGGCTGGACCAGCGACCGGAAGAACGGCTTCCAGCTGGTCGCCGGCGGCGGCTACGACTTCACCGTGAAGATCGCCTCCCCCGCCACCGTGGACCGGATCTGCGGCGCCGCCGGGCTGGACACCCACGGCGAGGTGAACTGCAACGTCGGCAGCCAGGTGCTGGTCAACGTCAAGCGCTGGACCGCCGGCTCGCCGCAGTTCGACGGCCCGATCGACGAGTACCGGGCACTGGTGATCAACCACGAGGTCGGCCACCGGATCGGTCACGGCCACGAGGGCTGCCCCGGCCCCGGCAAGCCCGCGCCGGCGATGATGCAGCAGATCTACGGGCTCAAGGGCTGCAAGCCCAACGCCTGGCCGTACAGCGCCGACGGCGGCTATCTGAGCGGGCCGTCGGTCCCCTGAACCGGACCGCGCCAAAACGGAGTTGAGCCGAGCAGCGGCAGGTACGCCCGCAGATCGCTGCGCTCGCCGCCGGCGGACACCGCGGCGGCGTCGACCGCCTCCGCCCAGCCGGTGCGGCCGGTGGCCAGCCGGATCCAGGTCAGCGGGTCGGTCTCGACCACGTTCGGCGGGGTGCCCCGGGTGTGCCGCGGCCCCTCTACGCCCTGCACCACCGCGTACGGCGGCACCCGCAGCTCGACCGCGCCGCCGGGCACCCGCTGGGCGAAGGCGTCGGCGAGCATCCGGGTGACGGCGGCCACCGCCTGCCGGTCGTGCGGGAACGGCTCCGGGCCGAGCGCGTCGGCCAGGTCGTCGGCGTGCACCACCGCCTCGACCAGCCGGGTCACCAGGAAGTCGGTGAGCGGCATCGAGCCGAGCCGGATCTCGAACCGCCGGGCCGGGTCGGCCGTCTCGGGCCGCTCCAGGGCCGCCGCCAGCGCCTCCACGGCCCGGTCGAAGGCGGCCGCCACCGAGGCCGGGTCACCGGCGAACTCGTCCGCCGTCCGCGCCCTGGCCTGCTCGTCGAGCAGCGGGGCGATCGCGGCGACCCGGGCCGTCCACTGCGACAGGTCCAGCGGCGGCCGGCCCTCCAGCGGATCGTCGAGGTGCGCGGGCAGCCACGCGAGCTGGACGGCGAGGTGCGCCACCAGCTCGCGCACCCGCCACTGCCCCAGCCGGGTCGGCCGGTCGAGGTCGGCGGCCGTCAGCCGGTGGACGGCCGCGCGCAGGGCCGCGCTCTGGGCGACCAGCGCGGCGCGCACCCTGGCGGGCTGGTAGGTACGGGACTTCGCAGGCATGGCCCCCAACATACGCCCGGGGGCGGACGGTTCCGATCGGAACCGTCCGCCCCCGGGGAGACGCCTCGGCCTCAGCCGAGCAGGGCCTCGATGACGCCGGTGTGGGCGTCCTTCAGCTCCGCCAGCGAGACGGTGAACCGGTCCTGGACGTCCAGGCTGTCACCGTCGACCACACCGATCCGGGTGGCCGGCAGGCCCCGCGCGGTGCACATGTCGTTGAACCGGAGCTCCTCGCTGCGCGGCACGGCCACCACGGCGCGGCCGGCCGACTCGGAGAACAGGAACACGAACGGGTCCAGTCCCTCGGGCACGACGATCCGCGCGCCGCGGCCGCCCTTGAGGCAGCTCTCCACCAGGGCCTGGCCCAGGCCGCCGTCGGACAGGTCGTGCGCGGCGTCGATCATGCCGTCGCGCGAACCGGAGATCAGGATCTCGCCGAGCAGCCGCTCGCGCTCCAGGTCGACCTTGGGCGGCAGACCGCCCAGGTGCTCGTGGACCGCCTGCGACCAGGCCGAGCCGCCCAGCTCGTCCGCGGTGTCGCCGAGCAGGTAGAGCAGCTGCCCCTCCTCGGCGAAGGCCACCGGGGTGCGGCGGGTGACGTCGTCGATGACGCCGAGCACCGCGACCACCGGGGTCGGGTGGATGGCGACCTCGCCGGTCTGGTTGTACAGCGAGACGTTGCCGCCGGTCACCGGGGTGCCCAGGGTCAGGCAGGCGTCGGCCAGACCGCGGGTGGCCTCGGCGAACTGCCACATCACGTCCGGGTCCTCGGGGGAGCCGAAGTTGAGGCAGTCGGAGACGGCGAGCGGCTTGGCACCGCCGGCCGCGACGTTGCGGTACGCCTCGGCGAGGGCCAGCTGGGCGCCGGTGTACGGGTCCAGCTTGGTGTAGCGGCCGTTGCCGTCGGTGGCGACCGAGACGCCGAGGTTGGTCTCGTCGTCGATCCGGATCATGCCCGAGTCCTCGCCGTGCGAGAGCACGGTGTTGCCGAGCACGTAGCGGTCGTACTGGTCGGTGATCCAGGACTTGGAGGCCTGGTTCGGGTGCGAGGCGACCTTCAGCAGGTCGGCCTTGAGGCCCTCGCCGGTGGTCGGGCGGGCCAGCCGCTCGGCGGTCGGGGCGTCGGCCTGCAGCGCGTCCTGCCAGCTCGGGCGGGCGAACGGGCGCTGGTAGGTCGGGCCCTCGTGGGCGACGGTGCGCGGCGGCACGTCCACCACGAGCTCGCCGTGCCAGAAGATCTCCAGCCGCTCGCCGTCGGTGACCTCACCGATGACGTTGGCGATGACGTCCCACTTCTCGCAGATCTCCAGGAAGCGGGCGACCTTCCCGGGCTCGACGATGGCGCACATGCGCTCCTGCGACTCGCTCATGAGGATCTCCTCCGGCGAGAGCGTGTGGTCGCGCAGGTGCACGGTGTCGAGGTCGATCCGCATGCCGCCGGAGCCGGCCGAGGCTAGCTCGGAGGTGGCGCAGGACAGCCCGGCGCCGCCGAGGTCCTGGATGCCCTTGACGAGCTTCTCGCGGAAGATCTCCAGGGTGCACTCGATGAGGAGCTTCTCCTGGAACGGGTCGCCGACCTGCACGGCCGGGCGCTTGGCCGGCTTGCTGTCGTCGAAGGTCTCGGAGGCGAGCACCGAGACGCCGCCGATGCCGTCGCCACCGGTGCGGGCGCCGTACAGGATCACCTTGTTGCCGGCGCCGGAGGCCTGCGCGAGGTGGATGTCCTCGTGCTTCATGACGCCCACGCACAGCGCGTTGACCAGCGGGTTGCCCTGGTAGCAGGCGTCGAAGACGACCTCGCCGCCGATGTTCGGCAGACCCAGGCAGTTGCCGTAGCCGCCGATGCCCGCGACGATGCCGGGCAGCACGCGCCGGGTGTCCGGGTGGTCGGCCGCGCCGAACCGCAGCGGGTCCATCACGGCGACCGGGCGGGCGCCCATCGCCAGGATGTCGCGCACGATGCCGCCGATGCCGGTGGCCGCGCCCTGGTAGGGCTCGATGTACGACGGGTGGTTGTGCGACTCGACCTTGAAGGTGACCGCGTAGCCCTGGCCGACGTCGACCACACCGGCGTTCTCGCCGATGCCGACGAGCATCGCGTCCGTCTCGGGCTTCTTGTCGCCGAACTGCTTCAGGTGGACCTTGGAGCTCTTGTACGAACAGTGCTCGGACCACATGACCGAGTACATCGCGAGTTCCGCGCCGGTCGGGCGGCGGCCGAGGATCTCCCGGATGCGCGCGTACTCGTCCTGCTTGAGGCCGAGTTCGGCCCACGGCTGGGCGGCGTCCGGGGTCTGCTCGGCGTTCTTGACGGTGTCGAGGCTCATCAGGCGTTCACCAGCTGCTTCAGGACGGAAGTGAAGAAGCCCAGGCCCTCGGTGGTGGGACCGGTGAGCGGCTCCACGGCGTGCTCGGGGTGCGGCATCAGACCGACGACATTCCCGGCGGCGTTGGTGATGCCGGCGATGTCGCGGTACGAACCGTTGGGGTTGACGTCGAGGTAACGGGCGACCACCCGGCCCTCGGCCTCCAGCTCGTCCAGGACGCGCTCGTCGGCGACGAAGCGGCCCTCGCCGTTCTTCAGCGGCACGACGATTTCCTGGCCGACCGCGTAATCGCGGGTCCAGGCGGTGCCGTTGTTCTCGATCCGCAGCTTCTGGTCGCGGCAGATGAAGTGCAGCGAGTCGTTGCGGGTGAGCGCGCCGGGCAGCAGGTGCGATTCGCACAGCACCTGGAAGCCGTTGCAGATACCGAGAACCGGCATTCCCGCCCTGGCCTGCTCGATGACGGTGTCCATCACCGGCGAGAAGCGGGAGATCGCACCGCAGCGCAGATAGTCGCCGTAACTGAATCCGCCGGGCAGGACGACCGCGTCGACCTGGTGGAGATCCTTGTCACGGTGCCAGAGGGCGACCGGCTCGGCGCCGGCGAGGCGGACCGCGCGCCGGGCGTCGCGGTCGTCGAGGGAGCCGGGGAAAGTGACGACGCCGACGCGGGTGGTCACTTGCCCTCCTCCTCGACGCGGACCGTGAAGTCCTCGATCACGGTGTTGGCGAGAAAGGTCTCGGCGGCTTCGCGGATACGGGCGAGCGCGGCGTCGTCGACCGGGCCCTCCAGCTCCAGCTCGAAACGCTTGCCCTGGCGGACGTCGGAGATCCCGGTGAATCCGAGACGGGGCAGTGCACGCTGCACCGCCTGTCCCTGGGGGTCGAGGATCTCCGGCTTGAGCATGACGTCGACTACGACGCGTGCCACTGGCACTCCCGGTGGTGTCTTCGTGAGGCGGGGGAACTCCAGACTACCGGGGGTTTCGGGCGGGATTGCTGGCCGGGCGGGGTGACGCGCGTAGACCCACGCCCCTTACGCCGCAAGGCCTCCATCCCCCCGGGACCCCCCGCCGTACGCCCCTTTTCGCCGGATTCCCCGGTCGCCGCGGGAACCGCCGAAGAGCACCCGAATACCGGCACTCCGGACAGATCGGCCAGCCGAGTGCACCGGGTATCCGGCGCCCCGGCGAAGACACGTGAATATCCGGAAAAGAAAGCCGGACTCTTCGATTTCTCCCCGCTTCGGGTGCAGAATAGGGCCACCTGCCGCGGCAGTGCTGCGTATCCGGCACGGCCATCCGGCCTGCCCGTATGCACGTGCGCGATAGGTGCACATCAGGCCCGGGGGCGCACCCGCACCCTTGTCGGCCGAATTGCCCGAGAGGATTGACGCCCATGGCTCAGCGTGTAGTTGTCACGCTCTCCGACGACCTGGACGGCGGCTCCGCCGCGGAAACCGTCCACTTCGGCGTGGACGGGAAGTCGTACGAGATCGATTTGTCCGTGGACAACGCGGAAAAGCTGCGGGAGGCCCTCGCCCCGTTCGTCGCCGCCGGCCGCCGCCAGAGCCGTACCGGGAAGTCCTTCCGCCGTACCGCCCTCACCCCGGACCCGGCCGCCGTGCGCGCCTGGGCCCAGTCCCGCGGCATGGAGCTGCCGGCCCGCGGCCGGATCCCCAAGCACGTGTACGAGGCGTTCGCCGAGGCGAACTGAAGCCCGCGGACACCGGTCGTCTCGCCCGCATCCGGCGGGCGGGACGACCACCCCTTCGGATGCTGTAGAGTATTCCTCGTCGCCGCAACGGAGAGATCCGAAGAGGCGGCCGGTGCCCCACCAGGCACCGTGCGGACGTGGCTCAGTTGGTAGAGCATCACCTTGCCAAGGTGAGGGTCGCGAGTTCGAATCTCGTCGTCCGCTCGCAGTGCGCGAGCACAGCACAATTACATAGTTCCATCCTGCGGACGTGGCTCAGTTGGTAGAGCATCACCTTGCCAAGGTGAGGGTCGCGAGTTCGAATCTCGTCGTCCGCTCCAGTACGAAGGGTCCTCTCGGTCGAGAGGGCCCTTCGGCGTTTCCGCCTCCCGACACCCATGACATTTGTCAGCGCGGACCCGTGGATCCGCACCGGGTTCTCATGAGGGCGCGCACTGCCCCCGGCCCCCGGCCGACGGGAGGCTTGAGGCATGGAAACGAGCCAGCCCCACCACCGCGGCGACCACGTGATCGAGGTCACCGACCTCCACCGCCACTACGGCGCCGGCAGCAGCCGCTACCACGCCGTCCGCGGCGTCGACCTGGCCGTCGGCCGCGGTGAGCTCTTCGCGCTGCTGGGCACCAACGGGGCCGGCAAGACCTCCACCATGGAACTGATCGAGGGCCTGGCCGCCCCGGGCGAGGGCCGGGTCCGGGTGCTCGGCCACGACCCGTACCGCGAGCGCGCCGCCGTCCGGCCCCGGATCGGCATCATGCTCCAGGAGGGCGGCTTCCCCGGCGACCTCACCGTCGCCGAGACCGGCCGCGCCTGGGCCGGCGCCACCAGCCACGCCCGCCCGCTGGACGAGGCGCTGGAGCTGGTCGACCTCGGCCACCGCCGCGACGTCCGGGTCAAGCAGCTCTCCGGCGGCGAGCGCCGCCGCCTCGACCTGGCGATGGCCCTGCTCGGCCGGCCCGAGGTGCTGTTCCTGGACGAGCCGAGCACCGGCCTCGACCCGGAGGCCCGTGCCGCCGTCTGGCGGCTGGTCCGCGAGCTGCGCGCCCAGGGCACCACGGTGCTGCTCACCACGCACTACCTGGAGGAGGCCGAGGAGCTCGCCGACCGGCTGGCGATCATGCACGGCGGCCGGATCGTCGCCGCCGGCACGGTGGCCGAGGTGATCGCCGGGCGGCCGTCGCGGATCTCCTTCGAACTCCCCGAGTTCACCGGCACCTCGATCCCGCCGCTGGCCGGCGCCGCGCTGACCGCCGACGGCCGCAAGGTCACCGTCCAGACGCCGCACCTCCAGGCCACCCTGACCGAGCTGCTCGGCTGGGCCGGCCACCACGGCATCGCCCTCGGCGCCCTCGACGCCCGCAGCGCCTCGCTGGAGGAGGCCTTCCTGGCCATCGCCTCCGAGGCCGCCCACCAGCCCCCGGCCGACTCCCCCGCCGCTCCCCCCGCCCGCCGCAAGCTGATCGGACTCGCCCGATGACCGCCGCCACCGTCACCGCCACCGCCACCGGGCCGAAGAGCACCTCCGTCCGCCGGCTGCTCTCCCTGGGCCGCGCCGAGGGCACCCTGCTGCTGCGCAACCGGACCGCCCTGTTCACCGCCGTCCTGCTGCCGCTGTTCCTGGTCTTCGGGCTGCAGGGCATGCTCAAGAAGCAGGCCGAGAGCAACCCCGGCCTGGACGTCGACTCGCTGCTGGTCAACGGCGCGGTCGGGATGGTGATGGCCTTCGTCGTCTACTACAACCTCACCGCCGCCTACGTGGCCCGCCGCGGCGAGCTGGTGCTCAAGCGGCTGCGCACCGGCGAGGCCCGGGACCTGGAGATCCTGGCCGGCACCGCCGTCCCCTCGGTCGGCCTCGCCCTGGTCATGTGCACCGTGATCGGTGTCGTCGGCGCCACCGCCCTGGACCTCACCGCCCCGGTCAACCCGGTCCTGCTGGCCGTCGGCCTGGCCCTGGTCGTCACGACGCTGATGGCGCTGGCCGCCCTCTCCAGCGCCTTCACCCGCACCGTGGAGAGCTCCGGCATCACCACCATGCCGGTCCTGCTGCTCACCCAGTTCGGCTCCGGCCTGTTCATCCCGCTGGAGGTCATGCCGGACCAGCTCGCCGACATCTGCCGGCTGCTGCCCACCACCCCGGCCTTCCAGCTGGTCCGGGTCGGCTGGTTCGGCACCGACGGCTCCGCCGCCCCGACCGGCTTCGCCGGCAGCTGGGCCGCCGCCGCCCCGCACCTGGTCACCGGCGGCATCTGGCTCGCCCTCACGGTCTGGGGCGCCGTCCGCTACTTCCGCTGGGAGCCGCGCCGCTGACCCCCGGGCGCTTTTCGAACCGAAGGTCCGCTCCCCGTTCCGCCTCTGATAGGAAGGCAGCAGCAGAATCATGATCGAACGGGGAACAGAGCAGATGGGCGTCACGAATCCGGTGCGCGCGTGGAAGGGCTACTCCAAGCCCCAGCGTTCCGAGCTCTACCTCCGCTGGTCGCTCTACCTGATGGCGCTCGCCCCGCTGCCGCTCACGCTGCTGATCAACTCGGCCGACCCGGACGCCGGAACCCACCCGGCCGCCCGGGTCGCCCTGGTGCTCGGCCTCGCCCAGACCCTGGTCACCCTGCGGGCCTACCGCACCTCGCTGGACCACTACCTGAAGCGGCCCACCGACCACCTGCGCTGGCTCGCCCTCAACGGCGGCCTCGCGGTGGCCGGCTCCTGGGCGGTGCTGCTGCTCGGTCCGAAGGTCGGCTCGGCCCCGGGCGCGGAGCAGGTGGTCTTCACCCTCCCGCTCGCCAGCACCGTCCTCTTCTCCGCCTTCGGCCCGGCCTCGGTCGGGCTGCCCCCGCGCCGGGCGGCCCTCGCCGGGGCCGCCGGGCTGCTGGCCGTGCTGCCCGCGATGCTGCTGACCGGCGCCGGCGTGGCAACCTCGATCGGAGCGGTGGTCGGCAGCGCGCTGGTGATGGTCTTCATCGGGTGCAGCTGCCGCAGCTTCGCCTGGCTGCAGTCGGTGGTCTGGGAACTGGACACCGCCCGCGAGGCCCAGGCCCGGCTGGCCGTCGCCGAGGAACGGCTGCGGTTCTCCCGCGACCTGCACGACGTGATGGGCCGCAACCTCACCACCATCGCGCTCAAGAGCGAACTCGCCGTCCAGCTGGCCCGGCGCGGCCGCCCGGAGGCCGCCGACCAGATGGCCGAGGTCCAGCGGATCGCCCAGGAGTCCCAGCGCGAGGTGCGCGACGTGGTCCGCGGCTACCGCACGGCGGACCTGCACGCGGAGGCGATCGGCGCCCGCGCGGTGCTCCGCTCCGCCGACGTGGTCTGCGAGATCGACCTCGGCGAGGACGCCGACCGGCTCCCCGCCCCGGTCCAGTCGGTGCTCGGCTGGGTGATCCGCGAGGCCACCACCAACGTCCTGCGGCACAGCGAGGCCGGCAACTGCTCGATCCGGCTCCGCCGCGAGGACGACCGGGCGGTGCTGGAGCTGGAGAATGACGGGGTGCCGGCCGTGCCGCTCCCTTCCCAGGGCAGCGGCACGGGGCTGCGCGGACTGCGTGAGCGGCTCGCCGCCCACCACGGCGAGCTGGCCCTGCCGGACGCCGGACCGGGCAGCTTCCGCCTGCTCGCCAGCGTCCCGCTGCAAGGCTCCTGAGACTCCACGGCCCCGCGAGGGCCAGCACGGAAGGCCCCGCCGATGACCGACCCCGCGCCCGTCCGCGTCCTGCTCGCCGACGACGAGCACCTGATCCGCGGCGCGCTGGCCGCGCTGCTCTCGCTGGAGGACGACATCACGGTGGTCGCCGAGGCCGCCTCCGGACCGGAGGCGCTGGCCATGGCCCAGGCGCACCGGCCGGACATCGCGGTGCTCGACCTGCAGATGCCCGGACTGGACGGCATCGAGGTGGCCACCAGCCTGCGCACCCTGCTGCCGGACTGCCGCTGCATGATCGTCACCGGCCACGGGCGCCCGGGCTATCTGAAGCGGGCCCTGGAGGTCGGCATCCGGGGCTTCCTGCCGAAGACGGTCTCGGCGGCCGACCTCGCCGGGATCATCCGCACCGTCCGGGCCGGCGGCCGGTACGTGGACCCGGAGCTGGCGGCGGACGCGATCGCCGCCGGGGAGAGCCCGCTGACCCCGCGCGAGACGGACGTGCTGGAGCTCGCCGCGGACGGCACCTCGATCGCCGGGATCGCCGAGCGGGCCTCGCTCTCCCAGGGCACCGTCCGCAACTACCTCTCCGCGGCCGCCGCCAAGCTGGGCGCGGAGAACCGGCACGCGGCGGTGCGGATCGCCCGCGAGCACGGCTGGATCTGACCGCCGGGCCCGCGGGCGCTCGCGCCGTGAGCGGGGCTCAGGCCCAGCTGAGGCCGGTCACCCGCTCGTAGGCCTCGACGTACTTGGCGCGGACCTTCTCGACCACCTCGGCGGGCAGCTCCGGCGGCGGCTGCTCGCCCTTGCGGTCCCAGCCGGACGCCGGGGAGGTCAGCCAGTCGCGGATGATCTGCTTGTCGAAGGAGGGCTGCGGGTGGCCCGGCTCCCACTGGTCGGCCGGCCAGAACCGCGAGGAGTCCGGGGTCAGCACCTCGTCGCCGATCACCAGCTCGCCGTCCAGCAGGCCGAACTCGAACTTGGTGTCGGCCAGGATGATGCCCCGCTCGCGGGCGATGTCCCGGGCCCGGGAGTAGACGGCCAGGGTGGTCTGGCGCAGCTGGGCGGCCAGCTCGGCGCCGATCCGGCGGGCGGTCTCCTCGTAGGGGACGTTCTCGTCGTGCTCGCCGACCTCGGCCTTGAGCGCGGGGGTGTAGACCGGGGCGGGCAGCTCGGAGCCGTCCTCCAGGCCCTCGGGCAGGGCGATGCCGCAGACGGTGCGGGAGTCGCGGTACTCCTCCAGGCCGGAGCCGGCCAGGTAGCCGCGGGCCACGCACTCGACCGGGACCATGTCCAGGCTGCGGCAGACCAGGGTGCGGCCCTTCCAGTCGGCCGGGGCGCCGGCCGGGACCTCGGTGGAGATCACGTGGTTGGGCACGATGTCGGCGATCCGCTCGAACCACCACAGCGAGAGCTGGGTGAGGATGCGGCCCTTGTCCGGGATCTCGTTGGGCAGCACCCAGTCGTAGGCGGACGTGCGGTCGCTGGCGACCATCACGAGGTCACCCGACTCGGTGCGGTACAGGTCGCGCACCTTGCCGGTGTGCAGGTGGACCAGGCCGGGCACCTGGACCGGCTCGGGCTTGGTGACAAATCCGCTCAAGGTCGTCTCAGTCCTCAGGGGTCGTTCGCGGGCGGTGCGGCGCGAAAGGGGAGGTCACTGGGGTCGAGTCTGTCACGACCGCCCGCGCGAGCCGGTCCGAGGGCCGTTCGGTCGTTCAGTCGTTCTTGCAGAGGCGGTCCAGCAGGTTGGCGGTGGCACGCTGGATCCGCTCGTCGGTGAGCCCCGGGCGGTCCAGTGCGGGCGACCAGGCGAAGGTGCCGGAGGCGAACACGTAGGCGCCGCTGGGCGCCCGGTAGAGCGAGGTCTCCTGGTAGCGGGTGCGCCCGGCCGGGTCCTGGTACGGGGAGTGGGCGAGCAGCACCCGTTCGGTGTGACCGGGCAGGGCGACCTTGGGGTAGTAGCGGTCCGCCTCGCCGGCCACCAGTCCGGGCAGCCCGTCGCCCTCGTGGAGGGCGGTGCCGGCCCAGAACCAGTGCGCGGTGTGCCGGGCGACGAGCGGGACGGCGGTGGCGACCCGGCCGGAGTACTGGACGCCGAGCAGGTGCTGTTCCGGCTCCCCGGCGTCGCGCCACAGCGCGCTGGCGGCGCCGGGCGCCCCGGCGGCCGGGTTGTCGGGGCCGACCTTCTGGCGCTTGCGGCAGTTGAGCATCCGGTTGGGCTCGCCGGAGGGGCCGGGGCTCAGCTCGACCCGCCAGTACATGGTGTTGGCGGAGAGGAAGACCAGCGAGGTGCCGCCGTCCCGGGCCGCTTCGACGGCGCGGCGCATCGGCGCGGACCAGTACTCGTCGTGGCCGGGGAAGACCAGCGCCTTGTGCCGGGAGGCGTCGACCAGTCCGGCGTGCAGGTCGGTGGCGGTGGCGTAGGAGAGGTCGTAGCCGTAGCGCTCGGCCCAGCGGATGAAGTCGTAGGCGTGGCCGACGTGCAGCGGGAGCCCGGCGGTGGCGTGCGGGCGGTCGAAGGAGACGGTGACGGCCGCCTCGGTCTCGCCGACCAGCAGGCCGCCGTCCCAGGCGTGGTAGAGGCTGGCGCCGCTGCGGCCGTCCTCGGGGAAGAGGTTGTACGCCTGCCAGGTGACGTCGGGGACGACCAGCAGCAGTTCGGCGGCGCTGGTCCGGTCCTCGAAGTCGCGGACGGTGAAGGGGATGTGGCTGCGGTGCAGCATGTCGGCGGTGGTGAGCACCGCGACGTACGCGCCGGGCCGCCAGTGCTGCGGGATCTGCAGCCGCCAGGTGTGCCACCAGTGGTGGCAGGAGACGGTCCGGCCGGCCACCAGCGGAGTCGGCTGGACCATGCCGGCGATCAGCGGGCTGGAGGTCATGTGGTGGGCGCCGTCGCCCGAGTAGTGGCCGATCCGGTAGACGTCGACGGTGAACTCGCGGGGCGGGTTGACGGTGACCCGCAGGTCCACCGAGCCGCCGGGTCGGACCACGCCGGCCGAGGCGAAGCCCTTGATCTGCTGTTCCCCGTCGTTGGCGCTCAGCGGGGTGCCGACCGGGGGCTTGCCGCGCACCGCGGCGGCCAGCGGGCGCTGCCCGGGGGCGTCCACCGAGACGTACCAGGGGACGTCGCCCTCGGCGTCGGCGAGGTACTGGTCGGGGTGGTCGGAGCTGCGCAGCCAGGGCAGCGGGCCCTGGCCGAAGGGGTCGGAGACGCTGTGCGCGTGCGTCCCGGACTCCCAGCGGCGGTTGAGTTCGGTCCCCACGCGCGCCCCTCCCAGGTGCACCTCCGCCGGGGTGGCATGTGCCTCCCGGATGTGCGTGCGGACTAATACACCACACCGTGCTGGCGCTGCGTCACCCCACGGTAGCAACTAGTGGCGGGAATCTTCCGGCCGTGCCCGGGGAGGGCCTCCGGCCTGCGACGACCCGGGGCGGCCGGTTCGCCCGGGGGCGCTCACGGGTGGGGTTCGCGCCCCTCTCGGGGGTGCCGGTCAGAGCCGGACGGGCTTCTCCAGCCGGACGTCGGCGGCGTCCAGCCAGGCCCGCAGCGGCCCGTCCTGGCCCTGTTCGACGGCCTGGGCGACCGGTTCGGCGAGGTCGGTGCGGCGGACCCCGCCGAGCAGCAGCACCGGGCCGTCCAGCCAGTCCAGCCCGGGGACGGCGCCCGCGGTGTCCACGGCGGCGCAGCAGACCATCGCGGTGACGTGGTCGACCAGCACGTCCCGCCCGGTGCGGACCGGTTCGAGCAGCGGCGCGGGGGCGGCGGTGCCGGCCGGCCTGGCGGCGAGGGCGGCGGCCAGCCGCTCGCCGTCGCCGTCGGCGAGCCGGCCCAACAGCCTGGTCAGCGTCGGGGCGCCGGGGCGGTTCTGCGGGGCGAGCAGGTCCAGGGCGGACTGCAGGGCGGCGGCGCGGGCCCGCCAGCCGGCGTCCACCACGTCGGCCGGGTAGTCGGCCCAGTCCAGTTCGCGCCAGCCGCCGGAGGCGGGCGCGCCGAAGAACAGCTCGGCGGCGAGCCGGGAGACCGCGGCGTCCACCGCGCCGGGCTCCTCCAGCAGGTCGCAGGCCGGGCGGTCGCCGAGCCGGCTGCCGTAGCCGTCGGCCAGCCGGTCGCGCCGGGACAGTTCGGTGAGCGCGGCGACCACGCCCGCGTTGAGGTGCGCGGGGTGCCGGCCGAGCCGCCAGGCGGGCAGGGCGACCCGGGTGAGCAGCCGGTCCCAGCCCGCGTAGGCGAGGCCGACCTGCTCCTGGGCGGCGATCCGCAGGCCGTAGTCGACGCCGCGGGCCTGTTCGGAGGCCCAGCCGGCGACGGACCGCTCCAGCTCGGCGGCGTGCTCGCGGCAGGCGCCGAGCAGCCGGCGGGTGATCCGGTCGGTGATCCGGTCGGCGAGCGCCGGGCGGCGCCGGGGCGGGCGCGGGTCGCCCGGGCCGGGGGCGCCGGCCGGGCCGGCGGCGGAACCGGCGTCCAGGCTGGCGTCGAGGGCGCGCAGGAAGCGGCGGGCGGCGGCGATCTCCGGGTCGGCGGCGGCCGCGGTGCCGGCCACCACCGGGGCGAGCAGGGCGCGCAGCTCGCCGGCCCGCATCCACCAGAGGAAGGGCGAGCCGATCACCAGGACCGGCGCGGGCGGTGCGCCGTCGGCGGTGCGGGCGCGGCGGCGGGGCCGGGGCGCGGGGACGTCCTCCAGCCAGCTGTCGCAGTCCGGGGTGAGCGCGACGGCGGAGGGCGCGGGGACCTCCAGCCGGTCGGCGAGTTCGTCGATCAGCCGGTACAGCTCGGGGGCCTGGGAGCGGCCGAGCGGCACGGCCGGGGTCTGCGGCGGGACGGCCCGGCGGTACCCGCGGGCGGCCGCGGCGGCCACCAGCAGGGTGAGCGCGGCCACCGCGCAGACCGTCCAGCGGGCGAGGTCCCAGCCGGCGGCGTCCAAGGAGCCGGGGGCGCCGATCCGGCCGGTGAACCGGCCGGCGAGCAGGACCACCGCGGCGGCGGCGGGCAGCGCGGCGGCGGCCAGGGCGAGTCCTCGGATCCGCAGGACCGCCTGGGCGTGAGCGCGCGCGGTGTCGACAGCGGCCATACGGAGCGGCACCCCCTTCGGAGCCCTCGGGTGCCCGGCGAGGGGCCCCTGAGCCGATTCGAAACGATCAGTTCCGACAGGGAAACGGCGGCGGCCGAGCCCCGGTCGTCATGCTGCGTGGCGCTTCTGACATTTTCGACGCCCGTGTCCGGGTGGGTGTTCCGGATCGCCCCGGTTCCACTCGTCCCGGTGACGCCGCCCGGATTCCGGACGACCGTCCAGGGGCGGCCTCGGCCGGCCCGGGCGTGTCCGGTCCGGCCGGACGCCGTCCAGCATCCCCCCGCGCGACCGCGGCTACCCGGCGGCGGGCGGAAGCGGCCCGACCTGTGACGCCGTGGTCCAGCGCACCATAAGGCCGGGCGCCCGGTTACGTCAGCCGGATGCGGCCGCTGTCACTCGATGGGCTGGATTCCGGCCGCCGAACGGTGCGCCGGCCCCGGAAGCCGCTCCGGCCCCGCCGGTGCCCGAAACGCCGGACGGCGCTGCGTCCATGGGGGTTGTCCACGGGGCTCACGGGGCTCATGGGACGCAGCGGGGGTCGCACGCGGGGCGGCGAACGCCCGGGCCCCCGGCGCGCGGATCGCTCGCCGGGGGCCCGGGGAAGGGGAGGGGGTGCGCGGCCGCTACTGCGCGGCCTTCAGCGCGATGTCGCCGCGGTGCTGGCCGCCCGCGAGGGAGATCCGCTCCACCGCCCGGTAGGCCCGCTCGCGCGCCTCGGCGAGCCCGGCCCCGGTCGCGGTGACCGACAGCACCCGGCCGCCGGCGCTCAGCACCCGGCCGTCCTCGGCCGCCTTCGTCCCGGCGTGCAGCACGTACGCGGTGCCGTCGGCGGCCTCCGCCTCGGCCAGGCCCTCGATCGGGTCGCCGGTGCGCGGAGCCGCCGGGTAGCCCTCGGCGGCGATCACCACGGTGACCGCGGCGCCCTCGTCCCAGCGCAGCGGCTCCAGCCGGTCCAGCGTGCCGGTCGCCGAGGCGTGCAGGACCTCGGCCAGCGGGGTGCGCAGCCGGGCCAGCACGACCTGGGTCTCCGGGTCGCCGAAGCGGGCGTTGAACTCGATCACCCGGGTGCCGCGCGAGGTCAGCGCCAGACCGGCGTAGAGCAGCCCGGAGAACGGGGTGCCGCGGCGGCGCAGCTCGTCCACGGTCGGCTGCAGGACGGTCGCCAGGACCTCCTCGACCAGGCCCTCGGGCGCCCAGGGCAGCGGCGAGTAGGCACCCATGCCGCCGGTGTTCGGGCCCTGGTCGCCGTCCAGGGCGCGCTTGAAGTCCTGGGCCGGCTGGAGCGGCAGGACGGTGCTGCCGTCGGTGATCGCGAACAGCGAGACCTCGGGGCCGTCCAGGTACTCCTCGATCACCACCTGCTCGCAGGCGGCGGCGTGGGCCAGCGCCTCGTCGCGGTCGGAGGTGACCACGACGCCCTTGCCGGCGGCCAGGCCGTCGTCCTTGACCACGTACGGGGCGCCGAAGGCGTCCAGCGCCTCGGCGGCCTCGGCGGCGGTGGTGCAGACGTAGGAGCGGGCGGTGGGCACGCCGGCGGCGGCCATCACGTCCTTGGCGAAGGCCTTGGAGCCCTCCAGCAGGGCCGCTTCGGCGGACGGGCCGAACACCGCGATGCCGGCCGCGCGCACGGCGTCGGCGACGCCCGCGACCAGCGGGGCCTCCGGGCCGACCACGACCAGTTCGACGCCGAGCCCGCCGGCCAGCGCGCTGACCTGCGCGCCGTCCAGCTGGTCGACCGGGTGGACCGTCGCCACCTGCGCGATCCCGGCGTTGCCCGGGGCACAGTGCAGCTCGGTCACGGCGGGATCTTGGGACAGAGAGCGGCACAGGGCGTGTTCGCGGGCGCCGCCGCCGATGACGAGGACCTTCACGCTGCGCAAGGGTAGCCGGTGGCCGGTTCCGGCCGCTCTCCGGTCCCGTAGGAAGAGACAATCACGGGGCGAGGGTGCCCGCACGGCCTCGGAGGATCCTCCGGCTCCGGACCCCCGCGATCACCGCGCGGTGGCCGGGTCAGGACAGTGGGTCACCGCGCCCTCGCTCGGACGGGTGAAATCCCGCCGACCGCCACAACCCTCTCACCTCGGGATCCGGTGGCCGAATCCGGTAACGATCATTGGCGAAGCGCCCACACGGTAAGCCATTTGGCGGTAAGAAGTGCTGTTGGACCACCACCGGCGGCCGCCGGTGACGCCGCCCCGGGGCACCCAGCACGCTCCGGAACGGCGGTGTGGCCGCCGCGTTGCCCGGCGTTTCACGAGCCGTCAGGCCGATGACACGTCAGTCCGCGCAGAGTCGGAACCAGCCAGACCAGCAGTCCGCCCGCCACAGGGAGCCCCACAGGTGAGCCAGCCGGAAATGCAGCCCGAGGAGAGTGCCTGGGGCAAGGAGATCGGCGAGGAGGACCCGCCCGCCGCGACCGTGGCGCGCCGCGCCTCGACCCGCCGCCGGTCCGATCTGAGCACCCGCCAGTTCCCCCTGGGGGACTGGGGCGAGCCCGCCGAGCGGCTGGAGGAGCTGTACCGCTGGTCCGAGGAGCGGGCGGTCGAGGCCGTCGAGTGGTACCGCCGGGACCGGATCTGGAAGCGCCGCTGGGCCCGGCTGCTGCGCTTCGGCTCGGCCGGCTTCGCGGTCGGCGGGGTCACCGCCCCGCTGGTCGACCTCACCGGGGCCGTCGACAACGCCACCAGCTGGGGCTACGTCGGGCTGGCGCTGGCCGCCGCCTGCTACGGCGCGGACCGGGTGTTCGGCCTGACCTCCGGCTGGATGCGCGACGTCTCCACCGCGCAGGCGCTGCAGCGCCGTCTGGAGGCCTTCCAGTTCGACTGGGCCTCGGAGTGCGTCCGGGAGGTGCTCGGCCCCACCGAGGGCACCGCGGGCGAGGCCGCCGAGCGGTGCCTCGGGGTGCTGCGGCGGTTCTGCGAGGACGTCTCGGACATGGTCCGCACCGAGACCTCGGAGTGGATGCTGGAGTTCCGGGCCGGGATGACCCAGCTGCCGACCCAGGTCGCCGGCAGCTGGGGCGGGCGCACCGAGCCGGGCATCGGCGCCCAGGTGCGGGTGCTGCCGCCGCCGGGGACCAGGCCCACCATGCCGCGCCAGCGGCCGCCGGAGGGCCCGCTGCGGTAGCCGGGCGGCGGCGGACCGGGGGCCCGCCCGGGCGCCCGGGGCCGGCTCGGCCGCCGGGCCCCGGGGGGTCGGGTCGGGGGTGGGGCCGGGGCCGGCTCAGGCGAAGACGATCATCGAGCCCTGGTGCAGGCTCCGGGTCGCCGCCGCGTACAGGCCCGCCCAGGCGTGCCGCTCCCGGGCGAACGGGTGCAGGTCGTCCAGCGGCGGGCCGAACGGCTGCTCCAGGCCGGTCGGGCCGAGCGGCCGGGTCGGCGCCGGCGGGTCGAGCGGGTCGATGCCCAGCGCCGGGGCGACGGCCCGCAGCTCGCGCAGCAGCCCGTGGCTGGAGCCGAGCGGGCCGCCCGAGGCGAGCAGCGACTCCTCCACCAGCGGGGCGGCGAACTCGATCGGCACGTACGCGCCGGCGTGGTCGAAGTGCCAGACCAGGTGCGACTGCTCGGCGCTGCTCTCGAACATCTCCAGCAGCTGCTCGTAGTCGCCGCCGAGCGCGTCCACCGGCGTGATGTCCAGACCGGTCAGGCCCAGCAGGTAGGCCCGGCGCAGGAAGTGCAGCGAGTCGTAGTCGAAGGCGGCTATCGGCTCGACCGCCCCGCTGAGCCCCGGCACGAACCGGTAGACCGGCATCTCGGGCAGACCGCGCGAGGCCAGCACCTGGTTGTAGAGCGCGAGGTCGTCCCGGAAGGGGTTGTCGGGGCTGTGGCTCAGCACGTCCACCAGCGGGACGAGCCAGAGGTCGCAGGCCATGGCCGGCTCTTCCTCTCCGGACGCGGGGAACCGGCCGCGCGGCGGCGGACGGCGGATGGGCGGGTCGGTGCCCGGAGCGCCGGTACGCGGCGCGGCCGGGACGGACGACCGCCCACCCTACCGGCCCGGCGAGCGATGCGGACCGGACCGCCCCCCGGGCAGCTGGTCCGGCGGCGGATCGGGCAGCCGGCGGCCGAACCGCCCGTACGGGACCGAGCGCGGCTGCGGCACCAGGCCGAGCCCCAGGCCGAGTTCGCGGCCCAGCTCCCGGCCGAGTTCGCGTTCCCGGCCCCGGGTGCCGTCGGCCGCGCGGCCCGGTTCCACCGGTCGGGCGGGCTGCTCCGGACCGGGCGCCTCGGTGGCGCCGGGCCCGGGGCCCGCCCCGGTCTTCCCCGGCGCGGCGTCCCCCGGGGTGTCGGGCGGCGGCGCGGCGTCCTGGCCGCCCGCCGCGAGCGGGCGCCCGGTCAGCAGCGACAGCACCCGCACCGTCTCCACCGGCTGGCCGGCCAGTTCGGCCAGCAGTCCGACGGTGAAGAGGTTGTACTCGCAGACGATCCGGTGCGAGCGCGCCACGTCGCGCGCCTCGATCGCCTCCACCAGCTCCAGGTGGTCGTCCCAGCAGACCCCGCCCAGCCGGGGCATCGACCGCAGGTACCGCGCCGCGAACATCCACGACTGCACCCGCAGCCAGTCCAGGTAGTCGGCCATCCGGCGGTTGCCCATCAGCCCGCCGACCTCCTGCCAGAACCGGCGGTCGCAGCCCACCATCACGTCCAGGTTCCCGGCCCGGGCCGCCCGCGCCGCCGCGTCCGCCCGGCGGCGCAGCGAGGCCAGCCGGCTCTCGTCCGGCCGACCGGGGTCGGTGGCCATCCGGCGGTAGAAGCTGTCGGTGATCAGCACCCGGGTCTCGAAGATCTCCCGGAAGTCGTCCCAGCCGAACTCGGGAACGGTGAAGCCGCGGTGGTGCTCGGCCCGGAGCAGCCCCTGCGCGGAGAGGTCGACCAGCGCCTCCCGGGCCGGGGTCGCCGAGACCCCGTACAGCTCGGCGATCTCCTTGACGGTGAAGTTCCGCCCCGCCGCCAGCCGGCCGGCCATCATCTCCTCGCGCAGCGCGCCGGCGATCTGCTCGCGCAGGCTGTTGCGCTGGATCACGGGACGGGTGTCGCCCGCGTCGGTGTCGAACATGCGCGCGACCTCCTCGGGCGGGCTGGACGGTCTGACGGGAACAGACCGGCGACGTACGGGCTGGTAACACGACGAGGGCTCATCTTCTCAAAAAGGACACCGACGTGTACAAGCCCCCCATACGCCCCGGCGCGCCCCCGCGCGCCCGGCCGTCGAAAACGGCCCCGTCAGCGCTGCACCGGCGCCGGGATTCCCAGCAGCCGGTCCCGGTGCACCGGGAACTCGGCGCGCGCCTTCGCCACCTCCGCCGGATCGAACTCCACGGTCAGCACCTCCTCCCCGGCCCCCGCCTCGGCCAGCACCCGGCCCCACGGGTCCACCGCGATGCTGTGGCCCGCCTGCTCGACCCCGCCGTGCGTCCCCGCCGTGTTGCAGGCCAGCACGTACGCCTGCTCCTCCACCGCCCGCGCCCGGCTCAGCAGCGTCCAGTGCTCCCGCCGCCGCTCCGGCCAGGCCGCCGGCACCACCAGCACCTGCGCGCCCGCGTCCAGCAGCGCCCGGAACAGCTCCGGGAACCGCAGGTCGTAGCAGGTCGCCAGGCCCAGCGTGCCGACGTCGGTGACCGCGGTGACGATCTCCTGACCGGCACCCATCACCACCGCCTCCCCACTGTCGAAGCCGAAGCGGTGGATCTTGCGATAGGTGTGCACCAGCTCGCCGTCCGGGGCGAACAGCAGCGAGGTGTTGTAGATCGGCCCGTCGGGATCGCGCTCGACGATCGAACCGGCGTGCAGCCAGACCCCCGCCGCCCGGGCGGCCGCCGCCATCGCGTCCGAGGTCGGCCCGTCCAGCGCCTCCGCGCCGTCGGACCAGAGGTCGTGGGCGAAACCGCCGAGCGGCCACAGCTCGGGCAGGACCACCAGGTCCGATCCCCGCTGCGCCCGCACCAGCGCGGCCGCGCGGGCCCTCCGCTCGGCCGGGGGCTCGGCGTCGGAGACCGCGAGTTGGATCAATGAAGCGCGCACAGTACCACCGTCCACGGCAAGAGTCCTACGATCGTCACCCGAAAGCGCTGCCCTGCTCTCACCCGGCAGCGTAACGTGCGGTTAGCGTGTGCGCCCGGAAGCCGGATTTCCCGGCCGACCCAGGAACCCGCGGGCACGCGTGGCAAGGCAGCTGACGGAGGGCCGGAGATTCCCGTGACGGACAACCAGACCGTGCAGGCTTACACCGAGGCGTGGACCCAGTCCATCGAGGCGATATCCGAACTGGTGGCCCCGCTTCCCGAGGGCTCCTGGAACCGGGCCACCGAGTGCCCCGGCTGGTCTGTCCGTGACATCGTCGCGCACGTGATCGCCGTCGAGTCCGAGCTCCTCGGCGACCCCCGCCCGATCCACTCCCTCCCCCGCGACCTGCGCCACGTCACCACCGAGGCCGCCCGCTACCTCGAACTTCCCGTCGACAAGCGCCGCTGCCACACCGCGCTGGAGATGACCAGCGAGCTGGAGTACACGATCATCCGCCGCTCCCGCGCGCTGCGGAACGCCAAGCAGATGCCCAACGAGCCGGTCCGCCGGCCGGGCGGCCCGCAGAGCCACGACATCCCGTACCACGAGCTGCTGCGGCTGCGCGCGTTCGACGTCTGGGTGCACGAGCAGGACCTCCGCCGCGCCCTCGGCGTCCCCGGCAACCTCGACTCCCCCGCGGCGCTGGTCACCCGTGACGTCCTGCTGCAGGGCCTGCCGAAGGCCGTCGCCCACCGGGCCGGCGCCCCGGCCGGCACCGCCCTGGTCGTCGACGTCACCGGCCCCGTCGAGTTCCTGCGCACCGTGCGCGTGGACTCCGCCGGACGCGGCACCGTCGACGAGTCCATCAGCCTCGCCCCCGACGTCCAGCTCACCCTCGACTGGGAGACCTACGTCCGCCTCGCCTGCGGCCGCGGGCGCCCCGGTCCGGTGAAGGTGGAGGGCGACAAGGAGCTGGCCGACCGCGTCCTGGCCAACTTCTCCGTCACCCCGTAGCCCCGGCCATCACCCGCCCGGCGTACACGCACCGTGCACGCCGGGCGAGTGCGCCTCGCGCTCCCGTGCGTCACATTGGGACCAGTAGCCCCGTCCGTTCGGCCTCGTTACGGCGGACGGGTGCACGGTGCCGGGGCGCGGGAGCGCGAGCCGTGCGAGCAGGACCCTGGCCTCCCGGGAAACACGGACTGCGGACATGCGGCTCGTATGCCTGACCAAAAGTCAGGCATACGACGTTTCCGCAGGTCGGAAGCCCTACGCCGACACCGCCGCGAGCTTCTTTTGTAGCCGCAGGATCATCAGGGTGCCCGCCGCCAGCGGCACGTACTGCCAGCAGAACGCCCAGCGGAAGGCGCTCGCCGTGTAGCTGTCGGCGCCGGACGGGCTGAGGGTGTCCAGGAGGACGCCGATGCCGAAGAGGGTGATCATCGTGCCGATGAAGCCGCCCATGTTGACGATGCCGGAGGCGGTGCCGAGGCGTTCGACGGGGACGCGGGCGCGGGCGTAGTCGAGGCCGACCAGCGAGGCGGGGCCGTTGCTGCCCATCACCAGGACGACCGCGACCAGCAGCCACAGCGGCGGGTGGCCGCCGGGCCAGGCGAGCGCCACCGCCCACAGCAGCGCGGTGGCGCCGATGACGGTGAGCACGATGGGCATCCGGGCGCGGGCGGTGCGGGACAGGACGCGGCCGAAGAGGAAGCCGAAGCTCATGTTGGAGAGCACCAGCAGGGTGAGCAGGCCGCCGGCCGCCGCGCGGGTCATGCCCTGGGCCTCGACGAGGTAGGGCAGGCCCCAGAGCAGGCCGAAGGCGTTGCCCGGGAACTGGGTGGTGAAGTGGATCCAGAGCCCCAGCCGGGTGCCCGGCTCCCGCCAGGTCTCCCGCACCTGGCGCGCGATGCCGGGCCGGGGCTGCGCGGCGGGCGCCACCGCCTCGGCGGGGCCGTCCGGCGCCTCCCGGAGGAAGAGCGCGACGAGGGCGAAGACGGCGATGCCGAGCAGGGCGATGGCGGTGAAGGTGGGCGTCCAGCCCTCGCTGTGCAGGGCCTGGGCGAGGACGACGGTGGTGACCAGGTTGCCGCTCATGCCGGCGAGGCCGGTCAACTGGGCGACCAGCGGGTTCTTGGCGGCGGGGAACCAGCGGGCGGCGATCCGCAGCACGCTGATGAAGGTCATGGCGTCGCCGCAGCCGAGCACGGCCCGGGAGGCGAGCGCGGGGCCGAAGGAGCCGGAGAAGGCGAAGGCCAGCTGGCCCGCGCTGAGCAGCACGACGCCGAGCAGCAGCACCCGGCGCGGTCCGAACCGGTCGACCAGCAGGCCGACGGGGATCTGCATGGCCGCGTAGACGAGGACCTGGAGGATCGAGAAGGTGGAGAGCGCGGAGGCACCGATGCCGAAGCGGTCGGCGGCGTCCAGGCCGGCGACGCCGAGGCTGGTGCGGTGGATGACGGCCAGGACGTAGACGCTGACGCCGATGGACCAGGCGAGCCAGGCGGCCCGCCCACCCGGGGGGTGGTGGGCGGCGGTGGGACCGGGGGCGGGGCCGGTGCCGGCACGGGGAGCGGGGACGGACAGGGGGCGGACTGAACTGGCGGGCTCCACGGTCATAGTGGCCCCAGATTAGTCATCCCATCATTGAACGCCTAGGGCGGGGTCGGGAGGCCGGACACGAACCATCCGCTCCGCGCGCCGCTCAGCCGACCACCGTCCAGGACACCGAGCGCGTCATGTAGCGGTCCCGGAAGGCCTCGTCGCGGACCCAGTCGGTGGTGTCCCGGACGGTCGCCGTGACGGTCGCGCCGTGCCCGGGCTCCAGCGGCAGCCACGCGGTGTCCAGCCAGCTGCGGTCCGCCGCCTGCGGCTCGACGGGGACGCCGTTCACCGTCCAGTCCACCCGCAGCTGCCGGGCGCCGGCCAGCGGGAGCGGCCGGACCTCCAGCCGGGGCCGGCCGGTGACGTCGCCGGGCGCCGGAGCCGGGTCGTCGGTGGGTCTGACCCGCCGGTAGATCTCCTCGATGATCGCCTCCCGCGAGGGCAGGTTGTAGGCCCCGCCGAGGGTGCGCATCACCGAGTCCGCGGTGGGCCGGTAGACGCCGTTGGCACTGCGGTAGGCGCCGACCGTCCCGGCGCCGTCCGGGGACTCCGCGCCCAGCCAGCGCCACCACTTGGTCTGCTTGCGGCGCATCTCCTCGGCGTTGTCGGTGGCGAGGTTGGGGTAGTCGGCGTCGTCCGGCGCGCTGTCGTACTCGTCGCCGAGGTCCCCGACGGTGTGCCCTATCTCGTGCTGGATGATCCGCCCCGCGTCCGGGCTGCCGCCGGCCAGGGTGGTCACCCCGGTGCCGCCCGCACCGCCGTACTCGGTGGAGTTGGCGAGCGCGATGAGGTACTGCGGGCCCTCGCCGCGGCCGGCGTAGCGGGCGGTCGCGTCCTCGTCGGCGCAGAGCAGCCGGGCGGTGCCCTCGCACCAGAAGTGCATGCCGAGCGGGGTGGCGGGGCGCCGGCCGCGGTTCTCGGTCTCGGCGATGCCGGAGACCGGGGAGACCACCTCGACCCGCCTTATGTTGAAGAACCCCTGGTAGCTGCGGAACGGCTCGATGTCCATCAGCGCGCGCCAGGCCCGGTCCGCCTGCTCGCGGAACAGGTCCTGGTCCCCGGCGCCGTAGCCGTCGCCGAGCAGGACGAGGGTGATCCGGTTGGCCGGGTCCCCGGTCCGCCGTATGTCGACGGTCGGGGCCTCCCCGGCGGTGTGCAGGTCGGCGCGCTGCACGGCGGTGTGCGGCGGCACCGCGCGGTCGGCGGGGGCGCCGGGCCCGATCACCCCGAACGGCGGGGGTCCGGCCAGTTCGAGCGCGGCCGGGAGCACGGCGGTGGACACCAGCACGAGCGCGGCCAGACTCCGGACGATCCGGCCAGGGTTGCCAGGCGGCATACGGGTGCGTCCTCGACGTTGCGGTCACCCGGTGTCGCCCGGGTGGTGGACGCGAAGACGTACCCGGCCCGGTGTGTCGTCCTCACCGAATGCCGAAAAAGTCACCGACCTGGACGAATCACAAGAATCTCACCAGTCATACCTATGAGTCTGATCAAGTGCTTAACCGACCACCGTCCGTGAGGCCGGGGTCACCCGCGACTCCCGAAGCACCCGACTTTCCGCGGCGGGAGCAACCCCGGCCGGACTCGAACGTCTTTTCCCGTGAGGACGAACCTTGGAGCCGCAGCATGCCGGAGAACACCACCGCCCGCGCCGACGACGACACCGCCTGGTCCTGACCCCCGCCCGGGCCCGGGACGAAGGCCCCCAGGACGAAGGGGCCCTGCCTCCGCACGGCGGTGCGGGAGGCAGGGCCCCTTCATCGTTGCCGGGGCCGGCTCAGCCCCAGGTGATCAGCCGCTTCGGGTGCTCCAGGATGCCCGCGATGTCGGCCAGCACCTTGGAGCCCAGCTCGCCGTCGACCAGCCGGTGGTCGAAGGACAGGGCCAGCGTGGTGACCTGGCGCGGGACGACCTTGCCCTTGTGCACCCACGGCAGCTCCCGGACCGCCCCGAAGGCGAGGATGGCCGCCTCGCCGGGGTTGAGGATCGGGGTGCCGCTGTCGACGCCGAAGACGCCGACGTTGGTGATCGTGACCGTGCCGCCCTGCATGTCGCCGGGCGCCGTCTTCCCCTGGCGGGCGGTGTCGATCAGCTCGCCGAGCGAGACCGCCAGGGCCGACAGGGTCTTCGCCCCCGCGTCCTTGACGTTGGGGACGATCAGGCCGCGCGGGGTGGCCGCGGCGATGCCGAGGTTCACCTGGCCCTTGATGACGATCTCCTGGGCCGCCTCGTCCCACTGGGCGTTGATCTCCGGGTTGCGCTTGATCGCGGTGAGCAGCGCCTTGGCGACCAGCAGCAGCGGGCTGACCCGGACGTCCCGGCCCAGCTCGCCGCTCTCCTTGAGGCGGCGGACGAACTTCATCGTCCGGGTGACGTCGACCTGGACGAACTCGGTGACGTGCGGGGCGGTGAAGGCCGAGGCCACCATCGCCTGCGCGGTCGCCTTGCGGACGCCCTTGATCGGCACCCGGACGTCGCCCGCGCCGGGGACGGCCACGGGGGCGGCGACCGGTTCGACGGCCTGCTCGACGACCGGGGCCTCGGCCGGGGCCGGGGCGGCGGCGGCCGCCGCGTGGGCGTGCAGGTCCTCGCGGGTGATCACGCCGTCCGGACCGGTCGGGGTGACGGCCCGCAGGTCGATCCCGAGGTCCTTGGCCAGCTTGCGCACCGGCGGCTTGGCCAGCGGCCGCTCGCCGGTCACCGCGACGGCCGGGGCCGGGGCCGCGACCGGAGCGGGAGCCGGAACGGGCGCCGGGGCCGGAGCCGCGACGGGCGCCGCGACCGGAGCCGGCGCGGCGGCCGTGGTGCGGCGGGCCCGGCGCTGGCTGCCGCCGGTCCGCGGGCCGTAGCCGACCAGCACCTCGCGCCGCTCGGGCTCGGCGGCCTCCGCGACGGCGGCCGTGGCGGCGGGTGCCGGGGCGGCGGCCGGAGCCGCGGGCGCCCCCGCCTCGCCGGCCACCGCGACCGAGATGATCACGGTGCCGACGTCGACCGTCGCGCCCTCGGGGAAGAACAGCTGCTCGACGGTCCCGGTGAACGGGATCGGCAGCTCCACGGCGGCCTTGGCGGTCTCGACCTCGCAGACGACCTGGCCGTCGGTGACGGTGTCACCGGGCTTGACGTACCAGCTGAGGATCTCGGCCTCGGTGAGGCCCTCCCCCACGTCCGGCATCTTGAACTCGCGGAGCGAGCGAACTTCGGTGGTCATCATCGCTCCCCTGGATCAGTACGCGAAGGCGCGGTCGACGGCGTCGAGCACGCGGTCGAGGTCGGGGAGGAAGGCCTCCTCGACCCGGGACGGCGGGTACGGCGCGTAGTAGCCGCCGACCCGCAGGATCGGCGCCTCCAGGTGGTAGAAGCAGCGCTCGGTGAGCCGGGCGGCCAGCTCGGCGCCCATGCCCAGGAACACCGGGGCCTCGTGCACGACGATGCCGCGCCCGGTCCGCTTCAGCGACTCCTCCAGGGCCGCGAAGTCGACCGGGCTGAGCGAGCGCAGGTCGACGACCTCCAGCCGGCGGCCGTCCTCCTCGGCGGCCGCGGCGGCCTCCAGGCAGACCTTGACCATCGGCCCGTAGGCGATCAGCGTGGCGTCGGTGCCCGGGCGCACGATCCGCGCGTCGTGCAGGCCCAGGTCGGCGGCGTCGCCGACCTCGCCCTTGTCCCAGTAGCGCCGCTTGGGCTCCAGGAAGATCACCGGGTCGTCCGACTCGATGGCCTGGCGCAGCATCCAGTGCGCGTCGTGCGCGTTGGACGGGCTGACCACCCGCAGACCGGCGGTGTGCGCGAAGTACGCCTCGTGCGACTCGCTGTGGTGCTCGACGGCGCCGATGCCGCCCGCGTACGGGATGCGGACGGTGACCGGGAGCTTGACGTGGCCGAGCGCGCGGGCGTGCATCTTGGCCAGCTGGGAGACGATCTGGTCGAAGGCCGGGTAGACGAAGCCGTCGAACTGGATCTCCACGACGGGGCGGTAACCGCGCAGCGCGAGGCCGATCGCGGTGCCGACGATGCCGGACTCGGCGAGCGGGGTGTCGATCACCCGGCCCTCGCCGAAGTCCTTCTGCAGGCCGTCGGTGATCCGGAAGACGCCACCGAGCTTGCCGATGTCCTCGCCCATCAGGAGAGTCTTCGGGTCGCTCTCCAGCGACTTGCGCAGCGCCTCGTTGAGCGCCTTGGCGATGCTGAGCTGACCGGCCATCAGAGGTTCTCCCCCGCCTCGAAGGAGGCCGCGTACTCGACGTACCCGGCCCGTTCCTCATCGACCAGCGCGTGCGGCTCGGCGTAGACGTGGTCGAAGATCAGGGTGGGGTCCGGGTCCGGCATGCCGCGCACGCCCTCGCGCACCCGCAGCCCGAGCTGCTCGCTCTCGGCCTCGACCGAGGCGAAGAACGCCTCGTCGGCCAGGCCCTGCTTCTCCAGGTGGGCGCGGAGCCGGGTGATCGGGTCCTTGGCCTTCCAGGCCTCGGTCTCCTCGGTGAGCCGGTAGCGGGTCGGGTCGTCGGAGGTGGTGTGCGCGCCCATCCGGTAGGTGAACGCCTCGACCAGCACCGGGCCGTTGCCGCTGCGGGCGTGCTCCAGGGCCCAGCGGGTCACCGCGAGGCAGGCCAGCACGTCGTTGCCGTCGACCCGCACGCCCGGGAAGCCGAAGCCGGAGGCGCGGCGGTACAGCGGGATCCTGGTCTGGGTGGTGGTGGGCTCGGAGATCGCCCACTGGTTGTTCTGGCAGAAGAACACCACCGGGGCGTTGTAGACCGAGGCGAAGGTGAAGGCCTCGTTGACGTCGCCCTGGCTGGAGGCGCCGTCGCCGAAGTACGCGATCACCGCGTCGTCGGTGCCGTCCTTGGTGATGCCCATCGCGTAGCCGGTGGCGTGCAGGGCCTGCGCGCCGATCACGATGGTGTAGAGGTGGAAGTTCTTCTCGTTCGGGTCCCAGCCGCCGTGGTTCACGCCGCGGAACATGCCGAGCAGGTTCAGCGGGTCCACGTCGCGGCACCAGGCGACGCCGTGCTCGCGGTAGGTGGGGAAGGCGTAGTCGCCGGGCCGCAGCGCGCGGCCGGAGCCGACCTGGGCGGCCTCCTGGCCGAGCAGCGAGGCCCACAGGCCCAGCTCGCCCTGGCGCTGCAGGGAGGTGGCCTCCGCGTCGAACCGGCGCACCAGCACCAGGTCACGGTAGAGGGCACGAAGCTCGTCCGGCTCCACGGTGAGCGGGAAGTCCGGGTGCTCGACCCGCTCGCCTTCCGGGGTGAGCAGCTGCACGAGCTCCGGCTGGGCGTCCTTACCCGTGGCGCGGAGGGTGTCGGGGACGCCGGGAGCCGCCTTCTTGCGGGCCCTCGCCGTGCTTTTGACGGTCACGTTCACTCCTCGGTCTGTCCGGCCGCCCGGGGTCGCCGGTGACCGGTCCGGTCACCGCCTCGCGGGGCGCGCGTGGGTGTGCGCTCCCATCTGCGGGGCAGGTGGTGATCCTGTTCCGACGGCGTCCCTCACGAGAACGTTACCCAGCGTCCGCCCTCGGCGCGTCTGCGCTAGGACGTCCTACTTGTTCGGGGTCTACAAACGCGCGTGTGGCGCAGCTCTCAATTCGGTCGCCTTCAGGACACCTGCGCACGCTATCCGGGCGAAGGCTCCTGCGTAAGGGGGTTACCGGCATCGGTTTCGACCGCTCTGGCCGGATCGCGACCCCGGTCCGGTGCGGGCGGGAGGTCTTTCGTAGGGTGATATGGGAGGCTTTGCGCGTGACTGATAAGGGACAAATCAGGGTATTCCTTCTCGACGACCACGAGGTGGTCCGCAGGGGCGTTCACGAACTCCTCTCGGTCGAGGACGACATCGAGGTGGTCGGCGAGGCCGGCACCGCCGCCGAGGCGCTGACCCGGATCCCGGCGGTCCACCCCGACGTCGCGGTCCTGGACGTCCGGCTGCCCGACGGCAACGGGGTCGAGGTCTGCCGGGAGATCCGCTCCCGGCTGCCGGAGATCAAGTGCCTGATGCTGACCTCGTTCTCGGACGACGAGGCGCTGTTCGACTCGATCATGGCCGGTGCCTCCGGCTACGTGCTGAAGGCGATCCGCGGCACCGACCTGATCACCGCCGTCCGGGACGTCGCGGCCGGCCGCTCGCTGCTCGACCCGGTCGCCACCAGCCGGGTACTGGCGCGGCTGCGGGACGGCGGCGAGAAGGAGGACGAGCGGCTCGCCCAGCTCACCAAGCAGGAGCGCCGCATCCTGGACCTGATCGGCGAAGGGATGACCAATCGTCAGATCGGCAACGAGCTGCACCTCGCCGAAAAGACGGTGAAGAACTACGTCTCCAGTCTGCTCGCGAAGATGGGGATGGAGCGCCGGACGCAGGCGGCCGCTTTCGTGGCCCGGCACCAGGCGGACCACCAGCACGGATAGGGCGGATGCACAGAACTGACGACCTGTCAAGGACCCCCGCCGAGAGGTCTTAACCTCTGGCTGTGACTTTCAGCCAGACCCTTGCCCTTGCACCAGCCCGTCCCGACCTCACCGCTCCCCCGATAGGAACCCTCAGCCCGCCCGTCCCCCACGCCGCGCTCGCCGAGGTCCTGCGCCGCTACCGGGTGGGCCGCCTGCTCACCGCCGAACCCGTCGCCGAAGGCCTGCTGAACCGCGGCTACCGGATCACCACGGAGGCCGGCGGCTACTTCCTGAAGTGCTACGTCGACGCCGCGACCGCCGGCCGCGAGGCCGTCGCCGCCCACCACCGCGCGATGGGCGCGCTCGCCGCCCTGGGCCTGCCCGTCACGCCCCCGCTGGCCCTCGCCGGGCGGACCGCCACGATCGCCGCGTTCGGCGGCCGGCTGTTCGCCCTCTTCCCCTGGGTGGAGGGCCGGCACCGGCACGGCACCGAGCTGGCGCTGTCGCAGTGCGCCGCGCTGGGCGCGCTGCTCGGCCGGCTGCACGGCGCGCTCGACGAGGTCTGCGCGCCCGTCGCACACCCCTCCGGCTACCGCAGCGCCGACCCGCTGGACAGCTCCGCGCTCGCCCGCGAGCTGCGCCGCCGGGCCCGCGAGCACCAGCCGCACGGCGAGCTGGACGCCCTGGTCGAGCGCCGGCTGACCGAACGGCTGGAGCTGCTCGCCGAGCACGCCCACCGCCGGCCCCTCCCGCAGGCCGCCCCGCCCACCGGCTGGACCCACGGCGACTTCCACGGGCTCAACCTGCTGCACTGCGGCGAGCGGATCGCGGCGGTCCTGGACTGGGACAAGCTCGGGCCGCAGCCGCGCGCCGAGGAGGCCGTCCGGGCGGCCACCCTGCTCTTCAACGACCGCGTCACCGGGGTGCTGGACCTCGTCCGGGTCCGGCACTGGTCGCAGTCCTACCGGGCCACCGGCGCCGCCACCGCCGAGCACCTGGCCGCCGCGGCGCACCGGGTCTGGTGGGAGCGGCTGAACGACTTCTGGATGCTCCAGTGGCGCTACCAGCGGGCCGACCACCGGGCCGACCCGCTCTACCCCGCCTCGGCGGGCCAGTTGGCGTGGTGGTGCCAGGAGTACGAGCAGGTCCTGGACGCCTTCGCCAACTGACCCCGAGGGGCCCCGCGGCTCAGCCGGTCGCCGGAGTGCCGCCGCCCGTGGGCTGCGCCGGCTTCGACGGGCCCCCGCCCCCGCTCCCGCCCGCCGGAGGCGTCGTGTTGGCGCCGCCTCCCGGCGGGTTGGTCGCCGGAGCCGTGGCCGGGGGCGTCGTCGCGCCGCCGCCGGTCCCCGTGCTCGGGGCACCGGTCGACGGGGCGGTGGCCCCCCCGGTCGACGTCGCGGACGGCGTCGACGGCTTGCTGCTGGTCATGGTCGGCGTCGCCGTCGGGCTCGGCGTGTTGTGCTTGCCGGTCGGCTGGTTCGGCTGCTGGTTCGGGTTGCCGCCGCCGTTGTTGTTGGTGTCGGTCGGCTGCTGCGGGCGGCGGGTGTTCTGGCCGGTCGGTCCCGGGGTCGTGGTCGAACCGGTGCTGGGCGTGGTGGCCTCCGGGGCCGTCGACACCACCCCGGCGGACGGGCTGGTGCCGCTCGGCGTCCCCTTCGTGCCCTCGTCGTTGCCGCTGAGCGCCAGGGCGATGCCGGTGCTGGCCGCCACCACCACCGCCACGATGCCGGCCACCCAGCGCCACGGCCCGCGTCCGCGTCCGCGCCCGCCGCCGGGGCCGTTCCCGGAGTCGTCCCCCCCGTACGAGCCGTCGGCCGCCGGGTAGGGCGAGGACGGCGTGTGCGGGCCGCCCGGCACCTGGTAGGGCAGCATCGTCGTCGGGTCGCCCGGGACACCGGCCCCGAGCACCGCCGTCTCGTCCGCGCCGACCGCCGGCAGCGCGCCGCCGTGGACCGGCCCGACCGCGGTGCCGACGGCCCAGCCGCCGGTGCCGCCGGTCAGCTCGCGCAGCGCGTGCTCGATGTGCGCGCGGAACTCGTCGGCGTCCTGGAACCGGTCGTCCGGGTTCTTGGCCAGCGAGCGCAGCACCAGCGGGTCCAGCCCGGCCGGCACCCGCGGATTGGCCTGCGAGGGCGGCAGCGGCTGGTCCTGCACGTGCTGGTAGACCACCGACAGCGGGGTGTCGCCGGTGAACGGCGGGCGCAGCGCCAGCAGTTCGTACAGCATGCAGCCGGCCGCGTACAGGTCGGAGCGGTGGTCGACCGGCTTGCCCAGCGCCTGCTCCGGCGAGAGGTACTGCGGGGTGCCCATGACCATGCCGGTCTGGGTCATCGTCGAAGCGGTGCCGGTGAGCGCCCGGGCGATGCCGAAGTCCATCACCTTGACCGCGCCGTTGGTCGTGATGATGACGTTGGCGGGCTTGATGTCGCGGTGCACGATGCCGTGCCGGTGGCTGTAGGCCAGCGCCTCCAGCACCCCGGCGATGATGATCAGCGCCTGGTCGACCGGCGGCGCCGCCTCGTCGACCAGCAGCTCGCGGACGGTCCGGCCCTCGACCAGCTCCATCACGATGTAGGGCGTCGACTCCTCGCCGACGTACTCCTCGCCGGTGTCGTACACCGAGACGATCGCGTGGTGGTTGAGCGCCGCGACGGCGTGCGCCTCCCTGGTGAAGCGCAGCCGGGCGATCTCGTCCTGCGCCAGTTCGCCGCGGAGCAGCTTCACCGCGACGGTCCGGCCGAGCCGGACGTCCTGGGCGGCCAGCACCTCGGCCATGCCGCCCCGGCCGAGCCGGTGGGTCAGCCGGTAGCGGCCGTCGCCGACCGTGCCCAGCGGGGCCGCGGTGCCCCGGCCGGGGGTCTGCGGGCCCCCGTACGGCGGCAGCGCGGTCGTGGCGGCGTCGCTACCGGGCTCGGGCATCCTCGGCGCCCCGCCGGCCGGACCGGTCGCCCAGGCCCCGTCGTCGTCGTCCGGATGCTGCGTCTGTGCCATCGCTCCTCGCCCCGGGCCTTCGCTCGGATCGCGGTGCCCTGTCGCTCGTATTCCCCGAACGCTACCGCCTCCGGCGCCCCCTGCAGCACGCGCGATCCGGACGGAACGCGTCAGAGCAGGCCATTGCGGTCGGCCGGACCGTCCAGGCGCAGCACCGTGGCGGTCTGGCCCGAGACCCGGGAGCCGGAGCCCGACTTCGTGTTGTCCCGCTCGGCCCGGTTGACCACGATCGCGATGATGATGACCGCCAGCACGATCACGCCGACGATGATGCCGACGATCACCAGCGCGGTCGAGCAGCCGCCGCTGTTCGACGCCGGGGCCGGCTGGAACGGCGGCGCCGGCATCGGCTGCGGCGCGGCGAACGGCTGCGGGGTGTGCGGCTGCGGGAAGGCCGGCGGCGGCGTCTGGAACGGCTGCGGCTGCGGGAAAGGCTGCGGGGTGTGCGGCTGCTGGAAAGCCGGCGGCGGCGTCTGGAACGGCTGAGGCTGCGGCTGCGGGAACGGCGTCGGCGTCTGCGGGGCCTGCGGCGCCGCGTGCACCGAGCGCGGCCCGTCGGTGATCACCAACGGGTTGCTGGCCGCCAGCGGGCTGCCGCCGCCCTTGGCCGCGCCCATCAGCCGCTCCGCCTCGTCGCGCATCGCCGCCGCGCTCGGGAAGCGGTGCGCCGGGTCCTTGCGCAGCGCCCTGGCCACGAACTCGTCGACCGCCGGGCTGAGCCGCGGGTTGAGCGTGGACGGCGCCGGCGGCTCCTCCTGGACGTGCTTGTACGCGATCGAGAAGGCCGAGTCACCGTCGAAGACCAGCCGGCCGGTGAGCATCTCGAAGAGCATCACGCCGACCGAGTAGAGGTCGGAGCGGGCGTCCACCGGCTTGCCCAGCGCCTGCTCGGGCGAGAGGTATTGCGGCGTGCCGACCACCATGCCGGTCTGGGTCATCGAGGTGACCCCGCTCTCCAGCGCGCGGGCGATGCCGAAGTCCATGACCTTGACGTTGCCCTTGCGGTCGAACATGACGTTGCCGGGCTTGATGTCGCGGTGCACCAGGCCCATGTCGTGCGAGGCCTCCAGCGCGTTCAGCACGCCGACGATGACCCGCAGCGCCTCCTCGAGCGCGATCGCGCCCTGCTGGGCGACCGCCTCGTTGATGGCGTCCCGCAGGCCCTTGCCGTCGATCAGCTGCATGACGATGTACGGGGTGCTGGAGCCGTCCGGGGCGATGTCCTCGCCGCTGTCGTACACCGTGACGATGTTGGGGTGCTCCAGCCGGGCCACCGCCTGCGCCTCGCGGCGGAACCGCTCCTTGAACGAGTCGTCCCGGCCCAGCTCGGCGTGCATGCTCTTGAGCGCCACCGACCGGTCCAGCACGCTGTCGTACGCGAGGTGGACCGAGGCCATGCCGCCCTCGCCCAGCACCCGCTGCAGCACGTACCGCCCGTTGCCCAGGGAGTAGCCTTCGACCGCCGCGTTGCCGTGCTCGCTCATGGTCCTCTGCTCCCCCTCGGTGCGGCCCTGCCGCCGCGACCGTGACATTCGGTCTCGTCCGTGCTGTGTCCGGGCCCGGCCCGCTGGCCCGCCCGACCCCTGTCGCGGTGCTCGCCCGGCCTGCGACAGGGGCCCAGGGTATCGGCTCGCGCCGACGCCGACCGGCCCAGGGCCGACACTGTGTCCGGCTCGCGACCGGGCGCCGGCCGCTCGTGCGTCCGGCACCGGGGCGCCCTGTCGCGCCCGGTGCCCCACGGCCCCGACGGGGCCGTGGCGGTACGGGTACGGCCTACAGGTAGGGGCCGGAGCGGATGCCGCGGCCCTCGCCCGGCTCCTCGCCCTCCGGATCCCCGCCGTGCAGGCCGGGCGGCAGCGCCCGCCGCATCTGCTCCAGCTGCGCCCGCGCCGCCATCTGCTGGGCGAACAGCGCGGTCTGGATGCCGTGGAACAGGCCCTCCAGCCAGCCCACCAGCTGCGCCTGCGCGATCCGCAGCTCGGCCTCGGTCGGGATCGAGTCCTCGGTGAACGGCAGCGACAGCCGTTCCAGCTCAGCGACCAGCTCGGGGGCCAGGCCGAGCTCCAGCTCCTTGATCGAGCTGGCGTGGATGTCCTTCAGCCGGGCCCGGCTGGCCTCGTCGAGGGGAGCCGCCCGGACCTCCTCCAGCAGCTGCTTGATCATGCTGCCGATCCGCATGACCTTGGCGGGCTGCTCGACCATCTCGGTCACCGGCAGCTCACGCGGGCCGTCCCCCTCGTCGTCCCCCGCCATGCCGACCATCCCCTGGCCGACCGGCAGCCCGTCCGGTCCGACGATCAGCACCTTCTGGCCGTCCTGCGACTGCCCGCCCATGGCCTGGTGGAACTCGTGCGACGAGCGCTCGTTCATCGGATTCGTCATGAACCACATTCTCCCTCACTGGGATTGCCCGGGTGGAGGCCCCCGGCCACCCGGACACGACGCTACGCCCCGGACCCGGGGCCGGGTATCCGTACGGATACTCAGTCCGCCCGGGTACCGGGGCGCGGCGGGCGCGCGGTCAGCCGCGCCGCAGCCGCAGGCCGATCAGGCCCAGCCCGCAGCCGATCAGGCCGAGGCCGGCGCCGAGCGGGAACTGGCGGGTGGAGACGTCGTCCCACCGGGTGGGCAGCACGAGGGGGGCGGCCGCCACGCTCTGCGGCCCGGGGCCGCCGAGCGCCAGCGTCCCGCTCCCGGAGCCGTCGGCGGGCCCGGCCGGGGCGTCCTCGGCGGGATCCGTCCCGGTCTCGGCGAGCTGCTCCGGGGTCTGCTCGGGAGGCTGTTCCGGGGCCTGTTCGACGGCCTGCTCCGGGCTCTGCTCGGAGCGTTCGGGCGCCGAGGCCGGGCGGTGCCGCTGCCGGCGCTGCTCCCACTCGGCCCAGGGGACGCCGGGGCGCAGGCGCCCGGCCCGCTGCCACCCGGGCGCACCGGCCGGCACGACCGCGGACGCGCCGGCGGTCACGGGCGCCTCGGCGTCGTCGGACGCCGTGGCCTCGGACGACGGGCCCTCGGCGGCGGGCTCCGCGTCGTCGGCCGCCTCCGGGGACGGGAACGCCTCGGGTGACGGGGCGGACGCCACCGGGACCGGAACGGCACCGGCGGAACCGGTCGGCACGGCCACCGCCACCGGGCCGACGGCCAGCGGCACGGCGAGCCCGAGCACCGCCAGCACCAGCAGCCGCCGCGCACGGCGCCCGGCACGGTGGGTGCCGGGCCGCACACGGCCCCGGGCGCGCCCGGGGAGGCGGCGGGAGGAGGACGGCGGCGGTGCTGCGGGCAGCGGCCCGAGGAACACGGACGAAGGTGCGGGCACGGTCGAGGTCCTTCCGCGACGGCCGACCGCGCGGGGCGGGGTCGGCGGCGGGACAGCTCCCGTCCAGCGTCACACAGACCGACAATCCGGGCATGTCGGACGGTCCGGCCCGGCCGGACGGCGGAGCGGCGGGTCCGGGGACCCGCCGCTCCGCCGTCCGCGCGCGGGCTCAGGCCCGCAGCACCACCTTGCCGACCTGCGCGCCGGCCTCCAGCACCCGGTGCGCCTCGGCGGCCTCCGCCAGCGGCAGCACCCGGTCGACCACCGGCTTCACCACCCCGGAGGCGACCAGCGGCCAGACGTGCTCGCGCACCGCCGCCACGATCGCCGCCTTCTCGGACAGCGGCCGCCCGCGCAGATTGGTCGCGATCACCGCGCCGCGCTTGCGCAGCAGGGTGTTGAGGTTCAGCTCGCCGTTCACCCCGCCCTGCAGCCCGATGATCACCAGCCGCCCGTTGACGGCCAGCGCGTCCACGTTCCGCTGCAGGTACCTGGCGCCCATGATGTCGAGGATGACGTCCGCCCCGGCGCCGCCGGTGGCCTCCCGGAGCACCTCGACGAAGTCCTGCGCGCGGTAGTCGATCAGCACGTCGGCGCCCAGCTCCGCGCAGCGGGCGAGCTTCTCCGGGCCGCCCGCCGTCACCGCCACCCGGGCACCGACCGCCTTGGCCAGCTGGATCGCCATCGTCCCGATGCCGCTGGCGCCGCCGTGCACCAGCACCGTCTCGCCCGGCCGCAGGTGCGCGGTGAGGAAGACGTTGGACCACACCGTGCAGACCACCTCCGGCAGCGCGGCCGCCTGCTCCGGGGTCAGCCCCGGCGGCATCGGCAGCAGTTGGCCGACCGGCACCGCGACCCGCTGCGCGTAGCCGCCGCCGACCAGCAGCGCGCAGACCTCGTCGCCGACCGCCCAGCCGGACACTCCGGGGCCCAGCGCGGTGATCCGGCCCGCGCACTCCAGGCCGGGGTACCGCGGGCTGCCGGGCGGCGGGTCGTAGAAGCCCTGCCGCTGGAGCAGGTCGGCGCGGTTGACGGCGGTGGCGGCCACCTCGACCAGGACCTCGCCCTCCCCGGGCACCGGATCCGGCACCTCGGCCCAGACCAGCGCCTCGGGCCCGCCGGGTTCAGGAATCGTCATCGCATGCATGGCCCGACGCTACTGCGCGGCGGCGGCCCGGCGGGCGGGCGACCCGCCCCGTCAGCCGGCCAGGCCGGGGAGCAGCACGGCGCCGGGCAGCGCGGCCGCCACCCGGCCCGGCAGGATCAGCTTGCCCCGCCGCCGCCCGCTGCCCACCAGGACGAACGGGGTCTGCGCGACGGCCTCGTCGACCAGCAGCGGCCAGCCGGCCGGCAGCCCGACCGGGGTGATGCCGCCGTACTCCATGCCGGTCGCCTCGACGGCGGTGTCCATCGGCGCGAACGAGGCCTTGCGGGCCTCCAGGTGCTTGCGGACCGTCCGGTTGACGTCGACCCGGGTGGTCGCCAGCGCCAGGCAGGCGGCCAGGGCGCTCTCCCCGCCGCGCTTGGCGGCGACCACCACGCAGTTCGCCGAGGCGGCCGGCGGCACGCCGTAGGTCTCGCAGAAGACGGCGGTGTCGGCCTTCTCCGGGTCCGTCTCGACGTACAGCACGGACCGGGCGGCCTCCCGGTCGTCCCAGTTCTTCAGCGCGTCGGCCACCGGGGCGACCAGCCGGTCGGCCACCTCCAGCGCGGGGGCGGAGAAGTCGAACGTGCCGAACGGGAGCTGCGGTTGACCGGTCATGGAGCCGACCCTACGCCCCCTCCGCCGACTTGATGACGATCACCCGGTCGGTGAGCTGGAGCGTCCGCGCCTCCGGCTCGGTGTAGTTGATCACCCGCCGGCCGCGCACCACCGCCACCACCAGGTCGTCGAGTTCGCGCGGGCTGTGCCCGGCCTCGGCCCGGGTGACCGGGCGCTCGACCACGTCCAGGCCGTTGCCGTAGGTGAGCAGGTCCTCCATCACCGCGCCGGTGTGCGGGCTGAGCATCGACATGCCGAGCAGCCGGCCCGCCGAACTGGAGCTGGTGACCACCACGTCGGCCCCGCTCTGCCGCAGCAGCGGGGCGTTCTCGTCCTCCCGCACCGCCGCGACGATGGTCGCCGAGCGGGTCAGCTGGCGGGCGGTCAGGGTGATCAGCGCGGCGGTGTCGTCCCGCTCCGGCGCGACCACCACCCGGGCGGCGGTGGGCAGTCCGGCGCGCAGCAGGGTGTCGGTCCGGGTGGCGTCGCCGACCACGCCCACCAGGCCCAGCTGGGCGGCCTGGTCGATCGCCTTGCGCTGCGGGTCCACCACCACGATCTCGTCCTTGCGCGCCCCCTGCCCGAGCAGGGTGTCGATGGCGCTGCGGCCCTTGGTGCCGAAGCCGATCACGACGGTGTGCTCGCGCACGGTGGACCTCCAGCGGTTCAACCGCCACTGCTGGCGGGTGCGTTCGGTGAGCACTTCGAGGGTGGTGCCGACCAGGATGATCAGGAAGAGCACCCGCAGCGGAGTGACCACGAAGATGTTGGTGAGCCGGGCGCTGTCGCTGAACGGGGTGATGTCGCCGTACCCGGTGGTGGAGAGCGTCACGGTGGCGTAGTACGCGGAGTCCAGGAAGCTCAGCCCGCCGCCGGCGTTGTCGTTGTAGCCGTCGCGGTCCAGCCAGACGATCACCGTGGTGGCGACCAGGACGCCCAGCGCCAGCAGCAGCCGGAAGCCGACCTGCCGCAGCGCCGGGGCGGTGCGGCGGGCGGGCAGCACGATCCCGGAGTCGGCCCAGGGCTCGGTACCGGGAGCGGACGGCCCGGCCAGCCGCTCGCGGACACGTCGGACACTCACGGTGCCTCCAGCAGTTCGATCGTCTCGCCCGCCGCCGCGCCGCCCGGCGGCACCACCGCGAGCGCCTCGGCCCGGGCCAGGCCGCGGAGCATCGCCGGGCCGTCGTACGGGAGGGGGACCACCCCGCGGGCGGTCCGGCGGACCGGCAGCAGCCGGGTGTCCGCCGGGTGGCCGGGCAGCGGGTCGACGGCGGTGGCCAGGACCGGCTCGCCGGTGCTCCGGCCGGCCAGCGCGTGCAGCAGCGGCAGGGCGAGCGTCACCATGCCGGCGACCGCGGCCAGCGGATTGCCGGGCAGGCCCACCAGGTGCCGCCCGCCGGGGAGTTCGGCCAGCAGCATGGGGTGGCCGGGGCGGACGGCGACCCCGTCCACCAGCAGTCGGGCACCGGACTCGGCGAGCACCCGGTGCAGGAAGTCCACCGGACCGGCCGCCGTCCCGCCGGTGGTGACCACCACATCGGCGGCGGAGTGCCGCAGGGCGTCCCGGAGCAGGTCCACGTCGTCGCGGACGGCCCGGGGTTCGCCGGTCTCGGCGCCGGCCGCGCGCAGCCACGGCGGCAGCAGCGGGCCGAGCGCGTCCCGGACCAGGCCGGGCCGGGGCAGACCGGAGCCGAGCAGCTCGTCACCGAGCACCAGCAGCTCCACCACCGGGGGGCGGTGGACGGCCAGCCGGTCGTGGCCGCAGGCGGCGGCCAGGCCGAGCACCGCCGGGCCGACCGCGGTGCCGGCCGGCAGCAGCACCTCGCCGCGCCGGCACTCCTGGCCGCGTGGCCGGACGTCCTGGCCGGTGGTCAGCGCACCGGGGGTGCGCTCGGACAGCAGCGCCCCGCCCGGCTCGCCGTGCTCACGGCGGAGCACGGCGGTGGCGCCGGGCGGAAGCTGCGCGCCGGTGGCGATCTCGACGGCGGCGCCGTCGGCCAGCGGGCCGCCGGCCGGGCGCCCGGCGAGCAGCCGGCCGGTCACCCGCCAGGGGCCGGGGCCGGCGACCGCCCAGCCGTCCATCGCCGAGGTGTCGAAGGCCGGCAGGTCGCTGAGCGCGGTGAGCGGCTCGGCGAGGGTGCGGCCGAGCGCGCGGTCCAGCGGCAGGCTCAGCGGCGGCAGCGCGCGGCGGCCGGCCCGGCGGGCGGCCTCCGGGCCGCCGCCCAGCGGGCCGGGCGGGCCGGGGCGGGCGCGGCGGGTTGCGCCATCACGCTCACGGCTGCCCCGGGTCGACGGCGCGGGCCGCCGCCCAGCGCTCGGCGAGCGCGGCGGTGTGCCGGGACGCCTCGGCGACCGCCTCCGGGCCGCCGCCGCGCTGCGCGGCGGCGTAGCCGATCAGAAAGGCGGTCAGCGGGGCGGCGGGCCGGTCCACCCCGTGCGCGACCACCCGGGCCAGGTCGAGCAGGCCGCGGACGTCGACCTCCAGGTCGATGTCCAGCTCGGCACGGACCTCGGCGATCCAGTCATCCAGCGTGCGCTCCATGCGCACATGCTGCCCGATCGGTGGTTGACCCGGGATGTTTGCCCGGTGAGCGACGCGCGTCGTTTCGCTCACGTCCGGGCGCCGGGCCGGTGAGCGGCCCGGTGAGCGGGCCCGGTGAGCGGCCCGGTCCGGGCGGGGGTCAGTCCCGGGCGGCGTCGCGCGCGCGGGCCCGTTCCAGGTCCTCCCAGGTGTCGCAGTCGTGGGCGACGTCCTCGGTGTCGGCCAGCCGGAGGGTGGGCAGGGCGCCGGTCAGCCGGCGCAGCGGGAGGCCGGCCGGGTCGCCCGCGGCGGCCAGGGCGGCGCGCAGGGCGGCGGTGCGGTAGGCGGCGGCGAGCGGCTGGTCGCGGCCGGCGGCGTCGACCAGGACGGCCGCCGCGGTGTCCGGCCCGGCCCCGTCGAGGGCGGTGGCCAGCCGGTGGACGGTCCGCCGGTCGAGGAACGGCAGGTCGGCGGCGAACAGCAGCACCAGGTCGGCGGTCACCTCGGTAAGGCCGGCGGCGACGGCGGCCACCGGCCCGCCGCCGGGCGGGCGCTCGCGGGTCCACCGGATCCCGGGCCGGGCGGTGGGGCGGGCCGGGCCGACCACCACCGTGGTCCGGGCGCCCGCGCAGGCGGCGAGCACCCGGTCCAGCAGGGTGGTCTCACCGACGGTCAGGCCGGGCTTGTCGGCCCCGCCGAGCCGCCGGGCGGCGCCCCCGGCCGGGACGATCACGTCGTACGGCGTCATGCCGCCAGTATCCGCCCGAGGCTCAGGCGGTGTCCCCGTCGTCCTCGGGCTCGCGCACGACGGCCGCCTCGACGGTGTCGTCCGGCTCGGCGGCGACGGCTGCGGTCTCCACGGTGTCGTCCGGCTCGGGGGTGGACGGCTCGGCGGTGGCCGGCTCGGCGGCGGTGGCGGCGGTGCGGGCCGCCGCGGTGTTGGCGGCGGCGCTCAGCTCCAGCACGGCCGGCAGGGTCAGCTCCCCGTACCGCTCGTTCACCGCCGCGGCCAGCGCCTGCGCGTCGTCCGGGTGCTCGGCCAGCAGCCGGTCGAAGTCCTGCAGGTACTCCCCGGTGAACGCCAGCACCCGGCCCGCGTCGTCGCCCTGGTCGGGCGCCCGGTGCCCGGCGATCACCCGCTGCGCGCCGAGCTCGGCGATCCGTCCCAGGTTACGGACCCACGCGGTGCGCTGCTCCGGCGTGGTGTCGGCGGTCCAGACGTGGGTGCCGTTGTACACGAAGTCGCCGGCCACCACGGTGCGGATGCTCGGCACGTGCACCACCGTGGAGCCGCCGCAGTCGCCCTGCCCGAGCAGCAGCACCGGGATCACCTGCCGGTCGATCATCAGCGGCTGGGGCAGCAGCGGGGCCGGGACCAGCGGGTGGTCCGGGATGTCGTCGCCGTACACCGGCTTCCACTGGGCGACCTTCGCGGCGGCGGTGCGCAGGATGCCGTCGACGACGGTCGGCGCGGCCAGCAGCCGCGCCTCGGGGAACAGCCGCAGCACCTCCTCGGCGCCGAAGTAGTGGTCGGGGTGCTGATGGGTGATCACGATGGCGAGCAGCCGGCGGCCCTTGCCCGCCACCCACTCGGCCAGTTGGCGCCCGGCGCTGCGGGTGAGCTGGGCGTCGACCAGGATCGCCGTGTGCTCGCCGAGGATCAGCGTGGAGGTGGCGAAGAAGGCCGACTCGGGGCCGGTGAAGACGTCGACCTCCAGCGGCCGCACCGGCGCTCCGGCGGCGGGCGCCGCGTCGACCGGGTCCGCGCCGGCGTTCTCCTCGGACGGGGACGACGTCACTGGCTGCTCCCTCTGGTCGGCGGTCCCGGTCCCGGTCCGGCGTCGGTGGTGCGTACGGCGCGGCGGTGGCCGCGCGGCCGGGGCCGTACCCCGCGCCCTACAGCATGGGAGCACGGCGCGCGGAAAACGCGGAAGGCGCGCCCGGTGGGGCGCGCCTTCCCGCTCACGTGTCCGGGCGGTGACCCTCCGCCGCGGGGATCAGCCCTTGCGGCCGGTCAGCTTGGCGAAGCGGTCGGCGACGCCCCAGGAGGTGACCCGCCAGAGCGCCTCGACGACGATGCTCCGGCTCATCTTGGAGGCGCCCAGCTCCCGCTCGACGAAGGTGATCGGCACCTCGGCGACCTTGAAGCCGGCCTTCACCGTCCGCCAGGCCAGGTCGACCTGGAAGCAGTAGCCGGCCGAGGCGACCTGGTCCATGCCGAGGCCGAGCAGGGTCTCCTTGCGGAACGCCCGGTAGCCGCCGGTGACGTCCCGGATCGGCACGCCCAGCATCAGCCGGGAGTAGGTCGAGCCGCCGCGCGAGAGCAGCAGCCGGGACTTCGGCCAGTTCACCACCCGGCCGCCGGGGACCCAGCGCGAGCCCAGCACCAGGTCGGCCCCGCGCAGCGCGGTGAGCAGCCGGCCCAGCTCCTCGGGGCGGTGGGAGCCGTCGGCGTCCATCTCGACGAGCACGTCGTAGCCCTCGTCGATGCCCCAGCGGAAGCCCGCCAGGTAGGCGGCGCCCAGCCCCTCCTTGCCCCGGCGGTGCATGACGTGCACCTGGGGGTCCTCGGCGGCCAGCTTGTCGGCCAGCTCGCCGGTGCCGTCCGGGCTGTTGTCGTCGGCGACGAGGACGTGCACCTCCGGCACGGCGGCGCGCACCCGGCCGACGATGAGCTCGACGTTCTCCGCCTCGTTGTAGGTGGGGATGATCACCAGCACCCGGCCCAGATCGGCGAAACCCTGCTGGTTGACGGTCACGTACTAACCTCTCGGCCGGTGGCGGGACGTGCCGGTCACCATTGCCCGCACTCATCGGAAGACACAGTCCCGGCCGGCACCCCGCCGACCCGGACGACACCGTGGAAAACACTGGGTCCAGGCATCCTACTACCGCGTTCCAGGGCCGACTCTCCGCCCGGGCACTCCCGGCTGGTGCCCGCCGTTTCCCCGGCGGGGGTGCAGGTCGGCTAGGGTCGATGCCCGGCCTTTGCCCGGATTCCCGCACCCGTCCGCCCCCGCCTGCGGCCGCCTGACGGCGGCGAGGCCCACCAGCCACTGCAGCAAGGAGCAGGACCGCGCCCATGGACAAGCTCGTCAACACCGTCCGCCCGTACGCCTGGGGTTCGGTCACCGCGCTCCCCGAACTGCTCGGGCAGGAGCCGACCGGCGAACCGCAGGCCGAGCTGTGGATGGGCGCCCACCCGGGGGACCCGTCCCGGGCGGACCGGGGCGACGGGCCGCGCCGGCTGGACGAGTTGATCGCCGCCGACCCGGAGGGCGAGCTGGGCGCCGCCTCGGTGGCCCGGTTCGGCCCCGCCCTGCCGTTCCTGCTCAAGGTCCTCGCCCCGGGCATCCCGATCTCCATCCAGGCCCACCCCTCGCTCGACCAGGCCCGCGCCGGGTTCGCCGCCGAGAACGCCCTGGGGATCCCGCTGGACGCCCCGAACCGGAACTACCGGGACGCCAACCACAAGCCCGAACTGATCTGCGCGCTCGGCGACTTCGACGGCCTCTGCGGCTTCCGCCGGCCCGCCGGGGCGGCCGCGCTGCTGGCCGGGCTGGGGGTGCCCGCGCTGGAGCCGGTGATCGCCCTGCTGGGTGCCGAGGACGAGTCCGAGGCGCTCAGCCGCGCGCTGGCCGCCGTCCTCACCCTGTCCGGTCCCGCGGCGGCGGAGGCGGTCCGGGACACCGCCGAGGCGCTCGGCAAGGCCGCCGCCGAGGACCCGGCCGGCCCGTACGCGCCCTACACCCGGATCGCCCGGGACTTCCCGGGGGACGTCGGGCTGATCGCCGGGCTGCTGCTCAACCACGTCCGGCTGCGCGACGGCGAGGCGCTCTACCTGGGCGCCGGCGTCCCGCACGCGTACCTGCACGGCGTGTGCGTCGAGCTCCAGGCCAACTCGGACAACGTGCTGCGGGCCGGGCTCACCCCCAAGCACATCGACGTGCCGGAACTGCTCCGGGTGGTCGAGTTCGCCGCCTGCTCGCCGGAGCCGCTGCGCCCGGTCGCGGTCGACCGGACGCCCGGCGAGGAGCTGTACCCGGTGCCGATCGACGAGTTCCGGCTCTCCCGGTTCGTCCTGGACGGCCGGGAGCGGACGGTCGGCGGCGACGCCTCGCAGATCCTGCTCTGCACCGCCGGCGCCGTCCGGCTGACCGCCGCCGACGGCGTCGTACTGGACCTGGCCCGCGGCGAGTCCGCCTTCCTGCCCGCCACCGGCGCCGCGACCCGTCTGGACGGCGCCGCCGCCACCGTCTTCCGCGCGACCGTCACGCTCTGACGGCCGCGGTGCCGGACGGCCCCCGAGGCGCGGCCGGGCTCGCCGCGGGGGTCCATCGACGATGAGACGAGCAGAGGCAGGTCCGACGCTTCGATCGACCGCGATCCGACCACCGGACTCAGTGGGACCCATAAGAACGAATCCGGCGGCCGCCGTGATGTTCCGCAAGGCCGAACATCGGGTGCGTCAGAGCCGTATCGTGGTGAACAGGGTGGTCCCGCGCACCGCGTCCACTTCCTTCCGCTCGGTCTCGGTGAACCCGACCTTGGCCAGAACGCGGCGAGAAGCGGTGTTCCAGTCCCAGACCGTGGCCCACAGACGTTCGTACCCGGATGCTCTCGCCCATTCCAGAACCGCCAACGAGGCCTCGGTCGCGTATCCCTGACACCAAACCCGGCGCAGCAGTTCGAAGGCCAGTTCGGGTTCCCCTGCCGCTCCTCGCCCACTGTCGACCAGCCCGCAGTAGCCGATGACGTCACGAGAGGCCTTCCGCTCGACCGCCAGCAACCAGGTCGACCACACCTGGTTGGTGCGGATCGAATCCTCGAGCTCCGCGACCGTGGGGTGTCCGTCCGCGTCGATCCGGCGGTGCGGCGGCACTCGTGGATCACGTTCGGTCCACAGCTCACGCTGGACGACAGCCTCGGCTACCCGCCAAGGCCTGAGGAGCAGACGACTCGTCTCAAGTACAACCTCGCTGCCCGGAGTTGCGTCAACTGTCATGACAGAAACCATCTCACGGGCGAACGCGCTGCCCTGCCCCGGGGCGGACGGTCGGTCCTGCCGATCGTGGACGCTCGACATGCGGGACAACCGAGATCAATGACACGGGATTTGAGAACCTACACCGCCACGCCTCAGTCCCGGGTCATGTCGACGAAGCGGGAGTAGTGGCCCTGGAAGGCCACGGTGATGGTGGCGGTGGGGCCGTTACGGTGCTTGGCGACGATGAGGTCGGCCTCGCCCGCGCGCGGGGACTCCTTCTCGTAGGCGTCCTCGCGGTGCAGCAGGATGACCATGTCGGCGTCCTGCTCGATCGAGCCGGACTCACGCAGGTCGGAGACCATCGGGCGCTTGTCGGTGCGCTGTTCGGGACCACGGTTCAGCTGGGAGAGCGCGATCACCGGCACCTCCAGCTCCTTGGCCAGCAGCTTCAGGTTTCGCGACATGTCGGAGACCTCCTGCTGGCGGTTCTCGGCCCGGCGGGAGCCGCCGGACTGCATCAGCTGGAGGTAGTCGATGACGACCAGCTTGATGTCGTTGCGCTGCTTGAGCCGGCGGCACTTGGCGCGGATCTCCATCATCGACAGGTTCGGCGAGTCGTCGATGAACAGCGGCGCCTCGCTGACGTCCGGCATCCGGCGGGCGACCCTGGTCCAGTCGTCGTCCGTCATGGAGCCGGAACGCATGTGGTGCAGCGCCACCCGGGCCTCGGCGGAGAGCAGGCGCATGGCGATCTCGTTGCGGCCCATTTCGAGCGAGAAGATCACGCTCGGCAGCTTGTTCTGGATCGAGCAGGCCCGGGCGAAGTCCAGCGCCAGGGTGGACTTGCCCATCGCGGGACGGGCCGCGATGACGATCATCTGGCCGGGGTGGAGCCCGTTGGTGAGCGCGTCGAAGTCGGCGAAGCCGGTCGGCACGCCGGACATCTGGCCGTTGCGGGAGCCGATCGACTCGATCTCGTCGAGGGCGCCCTCCATGATGTCGGCGAGCGGCGCGTAGTCCTCGTTGGTGCGCTGCTCGGTGACGGCGTAGATCTCCGCCTGGGCCGCGTTGACGATCTCGTCGACGTCGCCCTCGGCGGCGTAGCCCATGCCGGCGATCCGGGTGCCGGCCTCGACCAGCCGGCGCAGCACCGCGCGCTCGTGCACGATCTGCGCGTAGTACTCGGCGTTGGCGGCGGTCGGGACGGAGTTGACCAGGGTGTGCAGGTAGCCGGGGCCGCCGACCCGCTGGAGCTCGCCGCGCTTGGTCAGCTCGCCGGCCACGGTGATCGGGTCGGCCGGCTCGCCGCGCGCGTACAGGTCGAGGATGGCGCCGTGGACCAGCTCGTGCGCGGGCCGGTAGTAGTCGGCCGGCTTGAGCACCTCGACCACGTCGGCGATGGCGTCCTTGGAGAGCAGCATGCCGCCGAGGACGGACTGCTCGGCCGCGAGGTCCTGCGGGGGGACGCGCTCGAAGCCGTCCAGGCCGCCCTCGCCGCGTTCCTCCTCGCCGCCCTGGCGCCGCTTGCCGCCGTCCCGCTGGAAGCCGCCGGAGCCGCCCTTGCCGCCCTTCTGGAAGCCGCCGCCCTGGCCCTGGCCGCCCTGGCCCTGGCCCTGGCCGCCGCGGCCGCGGGAGACCGGCAGCCGGTCGCCGGGGCCGTCCGGGAACGGCGGGTCGGCGAAGGCGCCGACCGGGAAGGGGTCGTCGGCGCCCTGCCAGTCGTCCTCCGGCGGCGGAGCGTCGTGGTCGTCGTACTGGGGGCCGGTCACGCGTGTTCCCCGATCAGCGAGTGGTGCGAGTTGGAGCGGGCCTTGCCGGTGGCTGGGACGGTGCGGAACCCGACTCCGCGCCACCGCATTTTCTACGCCACCGCACCGACAAATCGGACGCCGAGGCGGGTGGGAGTGTCGGACGGAGGGCCCACGCTAAGGCGCCGGACGGCCTTCAGCCAAGGCGGTTATCCACAGGGGGTGTGGACGAGCGGCCCACGACTGTGGAGAAGTGCCGCAAACCTGTGGACGCCCCTGTGGAAAGCCCTGTGGATAACCAGACCATCGATCCACCGTCAACCCGCTGACCTGCACTTCCCCCTTCCCGGGCCTGTGTATGAGAAATTCTTCACACGGAGCCGGGTGGCGGTGGACACACACCCGGACGACACGGTCGCTCGCTCGTACGAGTAAGCGGCACGATGGCCTGGCGTCACTTACCTGTGGATGAGTAGCCTGGAGCCCATGACCCTCACCACCGACCGCCGCCGGCACGACCGCGAGATCCTCGCCCTCGCCGTCCCCGCCTTCGGCGCCCTGGTCGCCGAGCCGCTCTTCCTGATGGCCGACTCGGCGATCGTGGGCCACCTCGGCACCGCCCAGCTGGCCGGCGTCGGCGTGGCCTCGGCGGCCCTCACCACCGCCACCGGGGTCTTCGTCTTCCTCGCCTACGCCACCACCGCCGCGGTCGCCCGCCGGATCGGCGCCGGGGACCGCCGGGCCGCGATCCAGCAGGGCATCGACGGCATCTGGCTGGCCCTGGCGCTCTCCGCCGCAGTGGTCGCGCTGACCCTGCTGCTCGCCCCTCAGGTGGCCGACGTGCTCGGCGCCTCGCCGACGGCCGCCCCGTACGCCGTGACGTACCTGCGGATCAGCGCGCTCGGCATCCCGGCGATCCTCATGGTGATGGCCGCCACCGGTGTGCTGCGCGGCCTCCAGGACACCCGGACGCCGCTCTACGTGGCCGTCGCCGGGTTCGCCGCCAACCTCGGGCTGAACGCCGGACTGGTGTACGGCGCCGGGCTCGGGGTGGCCGGTTCGGCCTGGGGCACGGTGATCGCCCAGACCGGCATGGCCGCCGTCTACGTGTGCGTGGTGGTCCGCGGCGCCCGCCGGGAGCAGGCCTCGCTGCGGCCGGACGCGGCCGGGATACGGGCGAGCGCCAGGGCCGGCGGGCCGCTGATGGTCCGCACCCTGAGCCTGCGCGCCGTCCTGATGATCGCCACCGCGGTGGCCGCCGGGCTCGGCGACGACGAGATCGCCGCGCACCAGATCGCCATGACGGTCTTCCTGTTCATCGCCTTCGCCCTGGACGCCATCGCGATCGCCGGCCAGGCCATCGTCGGCCGCCACCTGGGCGCCGGGGACGTGCCGGGCACCCGGGCCGCCACCCGGCGGATGATCGAGTGGGGCATCGGCTCCGGCGTGCTGCTGGGCCTGCTGGTGGTGGTCGCCCGGCCGCTGTACGTCCCGCTGTTCACCCCGGACCCGGCGGTGCAGCACCAGCTGAACACCGTCCTGCTGCTGCTCGCGCTCTGCCAGCCGGTCTCCGGCCTGGTCTACGTGCTGGACGGCGTGCTGATGGGCGCCGGGGACGGCCCGTTCCTGGCCTGGGCGATGCTCGGCACGCTGGCGGTCTTCGCGCCGGCCGCGCTCGCCGTCCCGTCCAGCGGCACCGGGCTCGCCGGGCTCTGGTGGGCGATGAACCTCTTCATGCTGGTCCGCGGCGGCTTCCTGGCCTGGCGGGCCCGCGGCGGCAGGTGGCTGGTCACCGGCGCCGTGCGGAGCTGAGCTGCGCCGCCCGGCGAACGACCGAGGGCCGGCCCCCTGGAAGGGGACCGGCCCTCGGGCCACTGCTACGGAGCTGACGCTACCGGTGCGTGGTCGTGGCTCAGGCGGCGACGACGGCGATGTCCAGGTTGGCCTGGACGTCCGAGTGCAGCTTGACCGAGACCTTGTGGGTGCCCACGGTCTTGATCGGCGAGGCGATCGCGACGGCGCGCTTGTCGACCGCCGGGCCGCCGGCGGCCTTGATGGCCTCGACGACGTCGGCCTGGGTCACCGAGCCGAACAGACGGCCGGCCTCGCCCGAGCGGACGGCCAGCTTGACCTGGACGCCCTCCAGCTTGCCCTTGACCTCGTTCGCGGCCTCGAGGGTCTGGATCTGGTGGATCTTGCGGGCGCGACGGATGGCGTCGACGTCCTTCTGGCCGCCCTTGGTCCAGCGGATGGCGTAGCCACGCGGGACCAGGTAGTTGCGGGCGTAGCCGTCCTTGACCTCGACGACCTCGCCGGCCGAGCCCAGGCCCGGCACCTCGTGGGTGAGGATGATCTTCATTGTTCGGTCACCCTCTCTTAGCGCGCGGTGCTGGTGTAGGGCAGCAGCGCCATCTCACGGCTGTTCTTCACGGCCGTGGCGACGTCGCGCTGGTGCTGGGTGCAGTTGCCGGTGACCCGGCGGGCACGGATCTTGCCGCGGTCGGAGATGAACTTCCGCAGCAGGTTCGTGTCCTTGTAGTCAACGTAGTTGACCTTGTCCTTGCAGAAGACGCAAACCTTCTTCTTCGGCTTGCGAGCAGGCGGCTTCGCCATTGTGTGCTCCATTGGGGTTCACGGCCGCGCGGGCGTCTCGCGACGCCCGCGGCCAGGCCGCACGAAATCTGTCAGCTCTAGAACGGGGGCTCTTCCGAGAAGCCGCCACCCGACGGGGCACCCCAGCTGCCGCCACCCTGGTTGCCACCAGAGGGAGCGCTGGACGCCCAGGGGTCGTCGGAGGGGCCGGACTGGCCGCCGGAGTTGCCACCCCAGCCGCCGCCCTGCTGGCCGCCACCGCCGCCGCCGCCCCAGTTACCGCCCTGGCCGCCGCCCTGCGGGCCGCCGCCGAAGCCGCCGCCCTGGGGACCGCCGGACCGGTTGGCCCGGGTGACCTTCGCGGTCGCCGAGCGCAGGCTCGGACCGACCTCGTCGACCTCGACCTCGAAGACCGTCCGCTTCTCGCCTTCCTTGGTCTCGTAAGACCGCTGGCGCAGCCGGCCCTGCACGATGACCCGCATGCCGCGCTGGAGCGACTCGGCCACGTTCTCCGCCGGCTGCCGCCAGACGTTGCACGTGAGGAAGAGGCTCTCGCCGTCCTTCCACTCGTTCGTCTGACGGTCGAAGGTGCGGGGGGTGGACGCGATGCGGAACTTCGCGACCGCCGCACCCGACGGGGTGAAGCGCAGCTCGGGGTCGTCGACGAGATTGCCGACGAGGGTGATGACGGTCTCGCCTGCCATGGTGGTGATGACCTCTCGGGAAGATGTCCGTTCACCGCTGTTTCACGTGAAACAGCGGTCGCGAGCTACCCGAGACCCGAAGGCCTCAGAGGTGGCTCAGTGGGTGTCCGGGCGCAGGACCTTGGTCCGCAGAACCGACTCGCTCAGGCCGAGCTGGCGGTCGAGCTCCTTGACGACCTCAGGCGTGGCCTGGAGGTCGATGACCGAGTAGATGCCCTCGGACTGCTTGTTGATCTCGTAGGCCAGACGGCGGCGACCCCAGGTGTCGATCTTCTCGACCTTGCCACCCGCGTTGCGGACGACAGCCATGAAGCTCTCGATCAGGGGGGAAACGGCGCGCTCCTCGACCGAGGGGTCGAGGATCACCATCACCTCGTAGTGACGCATGAGTAACCCACCTCCTTTGGACTCAGCGGCCACGGTCTCTCCGTGGCAGGAGGGTTGTGCAGCGTCGGCACCGGAGCAGTGACGACACCAGCCACCGTAGCGGCCGGGTCGGACAGCCCGTCCTCGTTCACCCGGAAGAGGGCAGAGGGGGGCACAACTACACCAGTGCAGACGACACACCCTACCCGCACCCGGACGGACGAACAAAACGCATAGGGGTTGTGAGACCCGTCCAACCGCCGCAATCTGGACGGAACGGGTTTCCCGCCCGTTCGTCTCCACGCCAGGAGGTGGGACTCATGGCCCAGACCGTCCACCGCATGCCCGCCCTCACCCTGAACACCGACGGACACCCGCACCCGCGGGAGAACACCCTGGTCGGCCTCACCGCCGTGCTGGGCGCGATCTCCTTCATCACGTCGTTCTTCCACAACCTGCACCTGCTGACCTCGTGGACCGGCCTGTTCGGGATCGTCACCGGTCTGCTGGGGATGTACGTCTCCGTCACCACGGCCGAGCGCTTCGTCCTGATGATCACGCTCGGCGCCTCGGCGATCGGCTTCTACCTCGGCATCGCACGCGGCGGTCTGTGGGGTTAGCCCCACCACCCCGAGGAACCCCCGGCGCCCCCGTGGCGTACTTGTCTTCAGGCGGACGGGTACGCGGCGGGGGCGCCGCCGTGCCCGCGGCCGACGGGACCCCGGACGATAGGGTCACCCCGAGAAGACGGGGCCCACCGCAGCCCGACCGACGAGGAGCACCGAGCATGAGCCTGCGCCTGAGGACGATCACCCGCGAGGAGCACCTCGCCTTCATCAGGAGCCGCGCCTCGGCGAGCCACATGCAGGTGCCGTCCTGGGGCGACGTGAAGGCCGAGTGGCGCTCCGAGTCGATCGGCTGGTTCGACGGGGCCAACCAGCTCGTCGGCGCCGGCCTGGTGCTCTACCGGCAGCTGCCCAAGCTCAAGCGCTACCTGGCCTACCTGCCCGAGGGCCCGGTGATCGACTGGTTCGACCGCGACCTCGACCGCTGGCTGCAGCCGATGCTGGCGCACCTGAAGTCCCAGGGCGCCTTCTCGGTGAAGATGGGCCCGCCGGTGGTCATCCGCCGCTGGAACGCCCCGACCATCAAGGAGGCCATCGCCGCCAAGCAGGCCAAGCGCCTGCGCGACATCGAGGCCGACTGGTACGAGCCGCGCGCCTTCGAGGTCGCCGACCGGCTGCGCAAGGCCGGCTGGCTGCAGGGCGAGGACGGCGGCGCCGGCTTCGGCGACGTCCAGCCGCGCTACGTCTTCCAGGTGCCGCTGGCCAACCGCTCGCTGGACGACATCCAGAAGGGCTTCAACCAGCTCTGGCGCCGCAACATCAAGAAGGCCGAGAAGAGCGGCGTCGAGGTGGTCCAGGGCGGCTACGACGAGCTGCCGGTCTTCCACCAGCTCTACCTGGTGACCGCCGAGCGCGACAAGTTCACCCCGCGCCCGCTGGCCTACTTCCAGCGCATGTGGAAGGCCCTCACCGCCGAGGACCCGAACCGCATGCGGCTGTACATCGCCTACCACGAGGGCGAGCCGCTGGCCGCGACCACGATGCTGGTCGTCGGCGAGCACGTCTGGTACTCCTACGGCGCCTCGGCCAACCACAAGCGCGAGGTCAAGCCGTCGAACGCGATCCAGTGGCGGATGATGCGCGACTCCTACGCCCTGGGCGGCGGGGTGTACGACCTGCGCGGCATCTCCGACACCCTGGACGAGAACGACCACCTGTTCGGCCTGATCCAGTTCAAGGTCGGCACCGGCGGCCAGGCCGCCGAGTACCTCGGCGAGTGGGACTTCCCGCTCAACAAGCTGCTGCACAAGGCCCTCGACCTCTACATGTCGCGCCGCTGAGCAGCCCTCACCGAGCCACCGAGCAGCCGTGCCCAACACTCCCTGGGAGATGACCCCATGACGCTGTCGCTCTATCTCGACACCGAACGCTGGCGCACCCACCAGCGCTCCGTACTGGCCGAGTTCCCCGGCCTGGTGCCGGTGGCGAAGGGCAACGGCTACGGCTTGGGCAACCACCGCCTGGCCGAGGAGGCGACCCTCCTCGGCACCGGCGTGCTGGCGGTCGGCACCGCGTACGAGGCGGCCGACGCGGCCGACTGGTACGGCGGCGAGCTGCTGGTGCTCACCCCGTACCGGGTGGGCGAGGAGGCGCTGCCGCTGCCGCACGCCCGGGTGATCCGGACGGTGGCGAGCGTGGAGGGCCTGCGGGCGCTGCACGGCGCCCGGGTGGTGGTGGAGTGCATGACCACCATGCGCCGGCACGGCGTCTCGGCGGCCGACCTCACCACGGTCGCCGCCGAGCTGGACGGCATCCACTTCGAGGGCCTCGCGCTGCACCTGCCGATGGACCGGCCGGACGGCTCCAGCCCGGTCGACGAGGTCGCCTACTGGGTGGAGACCGCCCGGGCGGCCGGCATCCCGGTGCACACCGTGTTCGTCAGCCACCTCGGCGCGGCGGGCATGGAGCAGCTGGGCGAGCGCTTCCCGGACACCGTCTTCCGGGCCCGGATCGGCACCCGGCTCTGGCTGGGCGACCACGGCGCGCTGGAGGTCCGGGCGACGGTGCTGGACGTCACCCCGGTGCAGAAGGGCGACCGCTACGGCTACCGCCAGCACCCGGCGCCGTCCGACGGCCACCTGCTGGTGGTGGCCGGCGGCACCGCGCACGGCATCGGCCTGGAGGCGCCCAAGTACGTGCAGGGCATGTCCTCGCGCGCCAAGGGCATCGCCCGGGCCGGGCTGGCGACGGTCAACAAGACGAAGTCGCCGTACCACTGGGCCGGCAAGCAGCTCTGGTTCGCCGAGCCGCCGCACATGCAGGTCTCGCTGCTCTTCCTGGACGGGGAGGCCAAGCCGCCGGCGGTCGGCGACGAGCTCGGCCTGCAGGTGCGGCACACCACCACGCACTTCGACCGCGTGGTGGACCGCTGAGTCCCGCCGGTCAGTCCTTGGCGGCCGGTTCCGCGGCGGGCGGCTCCTCGAGCCACGCCTCGGGGCCGGCCGGCGCGTACCCGGCGTAGCTCTCCTCCTCGCGCAGCCGGCGGGCGGTGCCGAGCACGAAGACGTCCGGGGCGCCGTCGAGCACCCCGCCGGACGGGTCGTCGCTGCCGTCCCAGCGCACCGGGTCGCGGTCCGGCAGCAGGATGTCCCGGATCACCATGCCGACCAGGTACAGCGTGCCGAGCAGGTGCAGCAGGATCGCGAAGTGGTACCAGGACTCGCCGATGCCGTGCTGCTTGGGCCCGGTGACGAAGCCCAGGTGGGACCAGATGCCCAGGGTGTAGAGCACCTCGCAGGCCTGCCAGATCAGGAAGTCCCGCCAGCGCGGCCGGGCCAGCACCGCGAGCGGCAGCAGCCAGAGCACGTACTGCGGCGAGTACACCTTGTTGAACACCACGAAGGCGGCCACCACCAGGAAGGCCAGCTGGACCACCCGCGGCCGGCGGGGCGCCGCGAGGCCGAGCCACGCTATCCCCGCGCAGCTCAGCACCATCAGGACGGCGATGAAGGTGTCGAGGTTCGCCAGCCCCACGCCCCGGTTCTGCATGAGGATCAGCCACAGCGAGCCGTAGTCCTCGGTGCGGTGCTTGCTGAAGACGTAGAAGGTCGACCAGCCCTGCCAGTTGGCCATCATGATCGGCAGGTTGACCAGCAGCCAGGTCCCGACGGCGCCGCCGAGCAGCGCCCGCAGGTCGCGCGTGCGGCCGGCCCGCCAGCAGAGCACCACCAGCGGTCCGAGCAGCAGCACCGGGTAGAGCTTGGCCGCGGTGGCCAGGCCGATGAACACCCCGGCCCAGACCGGCCGCGAGCCGGACCACCAGGCCAGCGCGACGGCGGCCAGCGCGACGGCCAGCAGGTCCCAGTTGACGGTGGCGTTGAGCAGCAGGACCGGTGCCAGGGCGAACATCAGCGCGTCCCAGGGACGGCGCCGGTGGGTGCGGGAGAGCGCGACCACGGCGACCACCGCGCAGGCCATCAGCAGGCCGGCGTTGATCGTCCAGAACCACCGCTCCTGGTCCTGCAGCGCGCCGCCGCCGGGCGTCAGCCAGGCCGCGATCTGCATGAACAGGCCGGTCAGCACCGGGTACTCGAGGAACTGGAGGTCGCCGGTGGTGCCCGGGATCCGGTCCACGTACGGGTGCAGGCCGGCCGCGAAGCCCCGCCCGGAGAACAGGTGCGGGATGTCGCTGTAGCAGGCGTGCACGTACTGCGGCGAGCCGGGCTGGAACCAGGCGGCGTTGTAGCAGGGCAGCTTCTGCGCCATGCCCAGCACCGAGACCACGATCACCACCAGCGCCAGGAAGCGCGCCGGGATCCACCAGGAGACGCCGAGCAGCGCGCGCCGTCCGGGCGGGCCGCCGATCACCTCGCTGCCGGCCGCCGCGACCGGATCCTCGTCCGCCGGCACCACCACGGTGTTGGCCTGCGGACCGGCCGGCGGCGCGGCGGGGACCTCTTCGTCACGAACGCTGGACGTCATGGCGGACATCCTGCCGCACCCCGCCCGTCCGTACGAGGAGGCCCCTGTCCCTTTTCCCGGGCGGGCGGCGACGGCCCGGCCGCCGGGTGACGGGGTACCGGCACGAATCGCTCCGAATACGGCGAAACGGCGGTGGGGGGCTCCGAAGAGCCTCCCACCGCCGTTGTCGGGTCACCGTCCTACGGAGCCGCGTTGCCGCCGCCCGTGGTCGCCGTGGCCGATCCGCTGGGCCTGGGCGGCCTGGTGGTCGGACCGCCGGTCGCGCCGCCGGCTCCGCCGCCCGGATCGGTGGTCGCCGGCGGCGTCGGCGTGGTGCAGCCGATCGGACCGAGCAGGCAGGTCGGCGACGGGCTGGTGCCACCCGTTCCGCCGCCGTTGGTGCCGCCGCCGGTACCGCCGCCGTTGCTTCCGCCGGTACCGCCGCCGGTGTTGCCGCCACCGGTACCGCCGCCGTTGCTTCCGCCGCCGGGGTTCGGGTTGGTCTTGGTCGGCACCGGCGCGGTGGGCACGGTGCCCGGGCAGTCGACGCCGGGGACGCAGGCCGGCCCCTGGGTGGCCGGCGGCTGGACCGGCTGCTCGGCGTTCGGGTCGGCCGGGGCGGTGGGCGCGGTCTCGGTCGAGGTCGGCATGGCGCTCGCCGTGCTGGGCGCGCCCGAGGAGTCGACCTGCGAGCCGACCGGCTGCGGGGTCGGGAAGTCCAGCTTCTTCTCGTTGGCCAGCGCGACCTTCATGTACCGGGTGAAGACGTCCGCCGGGACGTCACCACCGTGCACCGAGTCCTTGCCGCCGGTGCCGTTCAGCGAGAGCCGCCCGGGGTGGGTCGGGTCCTCGCGCCACATCGCCACGCTGGTGGTCAGCTGCGGGGTGTAGCCGACCCACCAGGCCGACTTGTTCTCGTCGGTGGTACCGGTCTTGCCGGCCACCGGGCGGCCCAGGGTGTTGGTCTTCTTGCCGGTACCGTTCTTCGCCACGTTCACCAGCACGTCGGTGACGTTGTCGGCGACGGCCGGCTCCAGCGCCTGCTTGGTCTCGTGCTTGCCGAAGCCGGCCCGCTCCTTGCCGTCCAGCAGGACCTTGGTGACCGAGTACGGGTCGGCCTGCTTGCCGCTGGCGGCGAAGGTCGCGTAGGCGTCGGCCATCCGGATCGGGCTGATGGTGGAGACGCCGAGCGGGAAGGTGGCGGTCTTCGCCTCCTTCTCGATGTTCTCCTTGCGGATGCCCATCGCCTCGGCGATCTGCATCACGTTCTCGCCGCCGACGTCCTGGTTCAGCTGGACGAAGGGGACGTTGTAGGAGTACTGCATGGCCATCCGCAGCGAGACGTAGCCGCGCTTGCCCTTCTCCTCGTTCTTCTGGTGGTAGGGCTTGCCGTCGTCCCCCATCACCAGCGAGCCGTCCGGCTTGCGGATCTCCGACATGTCGTCGGAGAGGTAGCGGCTGTCGGCGTTGATCCGCTTCGGCTTGCCCTTGTCGTCGGTCGCGGTCAGCACGCCGGTCTGCATGGCGGTGGCCAGCACGAAGGGCTTGAAGGTCGAGCCGACCTGGACGCCCTGGGCGTCGGCGTTGTTGTCGTGGTGGCCGTTCTCCACGCCGTCACCGCCGTAGATGGCGACGATCGCTCCGTCGTTGGGGACGACGCTGGCCGCGCCGAACTGGACGAAGTTGTCGTTGTCCGGGCGCTTCTGCGGGTTCAGGGTCTCGCCCTTGACCTCGTCCACGGCCTTCTTCAGGGCCTCGACCTTTTCCTTCTGGAAGGTCGTGTAGATCTTGAAGCCGCCCTTGTCGATCGCCCGCTGGTCGATCGACGGGTCCTTGGCCATGACGAACTTGTTGGCGGTCTCGACCAGGTAGCTGATCTGGCCGTTCATGTTGGCCGGCGGGACCTGCTTGATCGGCTCGGGGAAGGCGGTGCACTTCGCCCGCTCCTCGGGGGTGGTGTTCTTGGTCTCCACCATCCGGTTGAGGATCCACGTCCAGCGCTCCTCGGCGCGGGCGTGGTTGTCCTTGATCGTCGGGTCGTAGAACGACGCGCCCTTGAGCAGGCCGGCCAGCATGGCGCTCTGGCACAGGTCGAGGTCCTTGGCGTTGACGCCGTAGTACGCCTGCGCGGCGGCCTGGGCGCCGGTCGCGCCGCGGCCGAACCAGCTGGTGTTCAGGTACCCCTTGAGGATGTCGTTCTTCTCGAACTCCTGATTGACCTTCAGGGTGATGAAGAACTCCTTCATCTTGCGCGAGAGCGTCTGCTCCTGCGTCAGGTAGGCGTTCTTCACGTACTGCTGGGTGATCGTCGAGGCACCCTGGGTCTCGCCGCCCTTGGCCATGTTGACGACCGCGCGCATCATGCCCTTGGGGTCGATGCCGCTGTCGGTGCGGAAGGTCGCGTTCTCCGCCGAGATGACCGCGTTCTGCAGGTTGGGCGAGATGTCGGCGAGCTCGACGATCTGCCGGTTGGTCTCGCCCTTGCGGACCATCTCGGTGCCGTCGGCCCAGAAGTAGATGTTGTTCTGGTCGTTGACCAGGGCGTTCAGCTTCGGGATCTCGGTCGTCTGGTAGACGAAGAACACCGAGCCCACGCAGGCCGCGACGAAGAGCAGCGCGGCGCTCAGCCACTGCCGCCAGGACGGCAGCCAGCGGCGGAAGCCCTGCTTGCCGAAGCGCGGATAGTCGATGAACCGCTTCTTGCCGGGGCCGTCGCCCGAGCCGGCCGCCGCCGCGCCAGCGGCGGTCGCCGCACCGCGCCGACCGCCCTTCTGGGCCGCCTTGCGCATCTCGGCGCGGGTCATCCGGGGCTGCTGGGCGGTGTCCCGCCCGCCCTGGGGCCGGCGCCGGCCGAGGCCCTCCGAGCCGATCTCGTCGGGCCCGGTGCCCGCCGCGCGCCCGTTGTCTCCGCCCGGGGGACGACCGTCGCCACCTGGCGACCTGCGTCGTCGTTCGCTCATGTTCCAGCTACTCCTCGCCAGGCCGGTCGAGCCTGAAGGCAGGGTCCACGTCCGATGCCCGCAACCGCCCTAACCCCGGAGGTGGTCCTCGTGCACACGCGACAGCGTACGCAGCCCGGAACCCGACCTAATCGGGCATCAGTCGCCAATAGCCACAAAACGGCGGTAGATCATTACACGCCCGTTGCCAAGCCCGCCCGCGCGTCGGCTTGTGATCACATTCACGCGCGTCCCCCTTGCCCGTTCGGAGACCCAGGTTTACTGTTCTCGATATATCGAGCCGATACATCGGAGCGACATACCGCCGAGGGAGGCGGGTCGCGGACCGGCCGGGGAAGGGAGGACGACAGCAGTGGGCAGGCGCTCAGGAGTGCTGGAGTTCGCCGTTCTCGGACTGCTCCACGACGCCCCGATGCACGGGTACGAGCTGCGCAAGCGGCTCAACGTCCTGCTCGGCTCGTTCCGCGCGTTCTCCTACGGGACGCTCTATCCCTGTCTGAAGAGCCTGGTGGCACAGGGTTTCCTCGTCGAGGACAACCCGGACGTCGAGTACGTCCCGGCCACCGCGCTCAACGGAAAGCGGTCCAAGATCGTCTACCGGCTCTCCGCCGAGGGCAAGCAGCGGTTCGAGGAACTGCTCGCCGACTCCGGCCCGGACGCCTGGGAGGACGAGCACTTCGGCGTGCACTTCGCCTTCTTCGGCCAGACCGACCGGGCCGTGCGGATGCGCGTGCTGGAGGGCCGCCGCAGCCGGCTGGAGGAGCGCCTGGAGCGGATGCGCAACTCGCTCGCCCGCGCCCGCGAGCGGTTCGACGACTACACCGTCGAGCTGCAGCGGCACGGACTGGAGTCGGTGGAGCGCGAGGTCCGCTGGCTCAACGAGCTGATCGAGACCGAACGGGCCAACCGCACCGGCCGGACCGGATCGGCGGCCGGCGCGACCGGCTCCGCAGTACCCAAGACTTCGGACGGCCGAGGCGAGGAGGACGGGTCCGTGGACCCGCCCGGGCCACCGTACGACCGCCCGGGGCGCTCCGACCAGGAGCGCTGACACCGCGTCAGCCCTGTGCCGCGCGGCAGGAGTGGGCGCGCACGCGCCCGTCAAGCAGTCATCGAAGAAGCAGGACGAGTCCCGCCGACCCCCGGCGGCGCTCATGAGATCACAGGGAGCAACCGGAATGGGTTCGGTTCGCGTAGCCATCGTGGGTGTGGGCAACTGCGCCACGTCGCTGGTGCAGGGTGTCGAGTACTACAAGGACGCCGACCCGGCCGGCAAGGTCCCCGGGCTGATGCACGTCCAGTTCGGTGACTACCACGTCCGTGACGTGGAGTTCGTCGCCGCCTTCGACGTCGACGCCAAGAAGGTCGGCCAGGACCTCGCGCACGCCATCACGGCGTCCGAGAACAACACCATCAAGATCTGCGACGTGCCGCCGACCGGCATCACCGTCCAGCGCGGCCACACCCTCGACGGTCTGGGCAAGTACTACCGGGAGACCATCGAGGAGTCGGACGAGGCCCCGGTCGACGTCGTCCAGGCCCTGAAGGACGCCCAGGTCGACGTCCTGGTCTGCTACCTGCCGGTCGGTTCCGAGCAGGCCGCCAAGTTCTACGCCCAGTGCGCCATCGACGCCAAGGTCGCCTTCGTGAACGCCCTCCCGGTGTTCATCGCGGGCACCAAGGAGTGGGCGGACAAGTTCACCGAGGCCGGCGTGCCGATCGTCGGTGACGACATCAAGTCCCAGGTCGGCGCCACCATCACGCACCGCGTGATGGCCAAGCTGTTCGAGGACCGCGGTGTCATCCTCGAGCGCACCATGCAGCTGAACGTCGGCGGCAACATGGACTTCAAGAACATGCTCGAGCGCGAGCGCCTGGAGTCCAAGAAGATCTCCAAGACCCAGGCCGTCACCTCGCAGATCCGCGACCGCGAGCTGGGCGCCAACAACGTCCACATCGGCCCCTCGGACTACGTGGCCTGGCTGGACGACCGCAAGTGGGCCTACGTCCGCCTGGAGGGTCGCGCGTTCGGCGACGTCCCGCTGAACCTGGAGTACAAGCTCGAGGTCTGGGACTCCCCGAACTCCGCCGGTGTCATCATCGACGCCGTGCGCGCCGCGAAGATCGCCAAGGACCGCGGCATCGGCGGCCCGATCCTCTCCGCCTCCTCGTACTTCATGAAGTCCCCGCCGGTCCAGTACTTCGACGACGAGGCCCGCGTGAACGTCGAGAAGTTCATCCGCGGCGAGGTCGAGCGCTGAACCTGAGCACCTCCGGGCACTGAGCCCGGACCCGCTCGGACACCGGACGGGCCCACGGTCGACGACCGTGGGCCCGTTCATCTTCTCCCGGCGAATGTTTCACGTGAAACAGCGGCCGGTTCCATGGCACTCTGGGCACGTGGCGATCACCGAGAACGGCAGTACCCACCGTGCCGCGCACCGCGCCACGCTCCGCGACCTGCTCCGCGCCCGCGACTTCCGCCGGCTGCTGACGGCCCGGGTGCTGTCCCAGCTCTCCGACGGCGTCTTCCAGGTCTCGCTGGCCGCCTACGTCGTCTTCTCCCCGGAGAAGCAGTCCTCGCCCGCCGACATCGCCTCGGTGCTGGCCGTGATGCTGCTGCCGTTCTCGGTGATCGGCCCCTTCGCCGGCGTCCTGCTGGACCGCTGGCGCCGCCGCCAGGTGCTCTACCTGGGCAACCTGGCCCGCTTCGGGCTCGGCCTGGTCACCGGCGCGCTCCTCCTGGTCCAGGCACCGACCTGGCTCTTCTTCGCCTCCGCGCTGCTGGTCACCGCGCTCAACCGGTTCATCCTGGCCGGCCTGTCGGCGGCCCTGCCCCGGGTGGTGCGCGGCGAGCAACTGGTCACCGCCAACGCCCTCTCCCCCACCCTGGGCACCGTCGCCGCCGCGGTCGGCGGCGGGCTGGGCTTCCTGCTGCACCAGACGATGGCCCCCGGGCCGCGGGCCGACGCCGCCCTGGTCTCGCTCGCCGCGCTCCTCTACCTCTGCGCCGCGCTGGCGGCGCTGCGGATGGACCGGGACCTGCTCGGCCCCGAGCACCACCCGGGCCGCCCGGCGCTCGGCCAGGCACTGGCCCAGGCCGCCCGCGAGCTGAAGGCCGCCGTCACCCACCTGGTGCGCGACCGCCGTCCGGCGGCCCATGCGCTGGCCGCCGTGACCGCGGCCCGGTTCTGCTACGGCGTGCTGATCGTGGTCGTGGTGATGCTCGCCCGGTACACCTTCAACGACCCCGCCGACAGCGCGGCCGGCCTGGCCACCCTGGGGCAGGCGGTCGGCCTCTCCGCCGCCGGGTTCTTCATCGCCGCGGTGATCAGCCCCTGGTGCAGCCGGCGGCTCGGGCTGGCCGGCTGGATGACGCTCTGCCTGGCCGCGCCGGTGCTCTTCGTGCCCGCGCTGGGGCTCAGCTTCCGCCTGGTGCCCTGCCTGTTCGCGGCGCTGCTGCTCGGCGTGGTCACCCAGGGCACCAAGATCTGCGCCGACACCGTGGTCCAGGAGTCGGTCGAGGACGCGTACCGCGGCCGGATCTTCGCCATCTACGACGTGCTCTTCAACGTCGCCTTCGTGGCCGCCGCCCTGGTGACCGCGCTGGTGCTGCCGCTCTCCGGACGCTCGGTGCCGGTCGTCCTGGGCGTGGCCCTGGTGTACGCCGCCTCGGCCGTGCTCTATCTGCGCGCCGCCCGCCGCACCGGTCCGCTCCCCGGCGACCCGGCCCCCTGAGCGCCGCCGCCGGACCGGCGGTGGCCCCGGCGCACCGGACCCGTCGGCGCGAGTCGCTAAGGTACGTCAGATCTGTCGGAGCGACAGCAGCCTGTCTCGGGGGACAATCTGATGAGCACACCGCCTAGCGCGTACGGGCCGCCACAGCCGTACGGTCCCCCGGCCGCCCAGGCCGCGCCCCCGTACCCGCCCCAGCCCTACCCGCCCCAGCCCTACCCGCAGGCCCCCTACGGCCAGCCCTCGCCGCACGGCTACCCGCCGGTCGCCCCGCTCCCGCCCGGCGGACCGGCCGCGAAGGGCCGCGGCAAGGCCCGGCTGAAGGCGGCCGGCCTGGTCCTGAGCGCCGGCGCGCTGATCGTCGGTTACTTCGTCAGCGGTCCGGGCGTCACCGGCGCCAAGGCCGGCGACTGCGTCAAGGCCGGCGGCCCGCGCGACGTCTCGGTGGTCAAGTGCACCGACGGCAAGGCGAACTACAAGGTGCTGGCGACGTACGACTCCACCACCGACACCACCCGGTGCCGCGGCACCGCGGGCACCACCAGCACCGTCTCGGGCAAGAGCGGCCGCCGCTGGAACAAGAAGCGGTACGTGCTCTGCCTCGGCCCGCTCACCGGCGTCCCGCCGGTCAAGAAGTCCTGAACCCGCCCGACCTTCCTTCCGGGGGATCCCCTTGTCCGTTCCGCCACCCCAGCTGCCGTACGGCTCGACGCCGCCCGCCGACGGCGCCAACCCGTACGCCACCGGCAACCCGTACGCCGGTGCGCCCGCCCCGCCGCCGCCGGCCGCCCCCGCGCCGGCCGGCTACGGCTACCCGGCCGCCCCGCCGCCGGCCGCCCCGCCCGGGTACGGCATGCCCGCCCAGGCCCCGCCCGGCGGCTACGCCTACCCGCCACAGGCCGGGGGCTACCCGCCACAGGCCGGGGGCTACCCGCCGCAGGCCGGGGGCTACCCGGCTCCGGCCGGCTACGCCCACCAGGGCGGGCCGGTCTGCCGGTTCTGCGGCGGCTTCCCGGCCGTCGACACCACCGTCCGGGGCCACCAGGGCATCATCATCATCATGCGGTTCCTGAAGCAGCCGGGACCGTTCTGCCGCACCTGCGGCACCGCGGTGGTCCGCGACATGTCGGCCCGCACCCTGGTCCAGGGCTGGTGGGGCTACCTCTCCGGGATCTTCACCGTGGTCACCCTGCTGCGGAACCTCGCCGCCCACAACCGGATCAAGGACCTGCCGCCGCCGGTGCCCGGCACCCACGGCCCGCAGCTCGACCCGGGCGTGCCGCTCACCAAGCGCCCGCACATCTTCATGCTGCTGCTGCCGGTGCTCGGGATCGGCTCGACGCTCGTCCTGATCGCGACCGGGGCGTTCCTCGGTGCCCGGCACGACGACGACCCGTACCGGCCGCTGGTGCTGCCCACGCCCACCACCACGGTGACCTTCCCCACGCCGACCTTCCCGCCGGCCCACTCGCCGAGCTTCTCGCTGCCGCCGGCGCCGGCGCCGACGATCACCCTGCCGACGCCGTCCGCCACCTCCAAGGTGCCCAGCGACATCGACTTCGCCAAGGCCGGCGACTGCCTGCGCAACGAGAACGGCACGGCGGCCACCCACGACGCCAGTCCGCGGATCACCATGCTCCCCTGCACCGACACCCGGGCCCAGTACAAGGTGATCAAGAAGGTCTACGCGACCAGCGACAACGAGAAGGCCTGCGACAACGTCGACGGCACCGAGAGCACCTTCACCCGGTCGTCCAGCACCGAGGCGCTCAGCTTCGTCCTCTGCCTGAAGAAGATCTGAGCCCCGCGAACGGGGCGGGGGCGGTCCCGGGTTCCCCCGGTACCGCCCCCGCCCGCCACTGCCCGTCCTACTGCTGGGCGTCCCACCAGGAGCGCAGCGCGGCCACCGCCGCGTCGTGCTCCATCGGGCCGTGCTCCAGCCGCAGCTCCAGCATGTGCCGGTACGCCTTGCCGACCATCGGGCCGGGCCCGAGGTCGAGCAGCTCCATGATCTGGTTGCCGTCCAGCGCGGGGCGGACGGCGTCCAGCTCCTCCTGCGCCCTGAGCTCGCCGATCCGCTCCTCCAGGCCGTCGTAGGTGCGGGAGAGCGTGGCCGCCTTCTTCTTGTTCCGGGTGGTGCAGTCCGAGCGGGTCAGCTTGTGCAGCCGCTCCAGCAGCGGGCCGGCGTCGGTGATGTAGCGGCGCACCGCCGAGTCGGTCCACTCGCCGCCGCCGTAGCCGTGGAACCGCAGGTGCAGCTCGACCAGGCGCGAGACGTCCTCGGTGAGCTCCTTCGAGTACTTCAGCTCGCGCATCCGCTTGCGGGTCATCTTGGCGCCGACCACCTCGTGGTGGTGGAAGGAGACCCGGCCGTCCGACTCGAAGCGGCGGGTGCGCGGCTTGCCGATGTCGTGCAGCAGCGCGGCCAGCCGCAGGGTGAGGTCCGGGCCGTCCTGCTCCAGGTCGACGGCCTGCTCCAGGACGGTCAGCGAGTGCTCGTAGACGTCCTTGTGCCGGTGGTGCTCGTCACGCTCCAGGCGCAGCGCGGGCAGCTCGGGCAGCACGTGGTCGGCCAGCCCGGTGTCGACCAGCAGCCGCAGGCCCTTGACCGGGTGCTCGGCCAGCAGCAGCTTGTTCAGCTCGGCCTGGACCCGCTCGGCGGAGACGATCGCGATCCGGTCGGCCATCGCGGTCATCGCCGCGATCACCTCGGGGGCCGGCTCGAAGTCCAGCTGGGCGGCGAACCGGGCGGCCCGCATCATCCGCAGCGGGTCGTCGGAGAAGGACTCCTCGGGGGTGGCGGGGGTGCGCAGCACCCGGGCCTCCAGGTCCTCCAGGCCGTGGTGCGGGTCGACGAAGCCGCGGCCGGGCAGGTCGACGGCCATCGCGTTGACCGTGAAGTCGCGGCGGACCAGGTCCTCCTCGATGGTGTCGCCGTAGGTCACCTCGGGCTTGCGGGAGGTGCGGTCGTACGCCTCGGAGCGGTAGGTGGTGATCTCGATCAGGAAGGAGCCCTGCGGGGTGTCCTTGCGCGCGCCGACCGTGCCGAAGGCGATGCCGACGTCCCAGACCGCGTCGGCCCAGCCGCGCACGAGCCTGAGCACCTGCTCCGGGCGGGCGTCGGTGGTGAAGTCCAGGTCGTTGCCGAGCCGGCCCAGCAGGGCGTCCCGTACCGAGCCGCCGACCAGCGCGAGCCGGTGACCGGCCGCCTGGAAGCGGCGGGCGATCTCGTCGGCGACCGGGGAGACCCGCAGCAGTTCCTGCAGGCCCAGGGTCTGGGCCTCGCTCAGGACGGGGACGACCTGGGCGGCGGAACTGGAATGATGGGCGCCGGTCGGGTGGGCGGTGGGCTCATTGGCAGTGGACACGGCTCACAAGGGTACGTGGCCCGGCGGCCCCGTCGCCCGCGCGTTTCCACCCGCTCACTCCCCGGCCCGCAACACCGCACCCCTCACCACATCGTTACCATGCCGGTGGAACGAGTCCGGGGTACCGGCGGCGGGCCGCGGTGCCGTGCGCCGTCATGGCCACGCGGGCGACGGACGGCCACATGTTCTTCACGGCTGATCCTCACGGCATCCCCCACGGCCGGCGGAGCATCCGCAGCAGCACGGCACCAGCAGCAGCGATCGAGAACGGCGAGGGCGAACCCGTGAGCGAGGGCGGACCGCGTGAGTGAGCCGGCACGGTACCCGGGACAGCAGGCGAACGAACGCCGTGGGCGGGTCCTGCAACGGGCCGCCCGGCGGCTGGCCGGTGCGCTCGGCGCCGCGCTGGTGCTCGCCGGGACGCTGCCCGGCTTCCCGGCGGCGGCGGCCGGCGGATCACGCCCGGCGGCCGATTCGGCGGTCAGCGCCGAGTACCCGGTGACGCTGACCATCGAGTCGGTGAACAAGCCGGTGGCCGTCCCGAACGGCATCGTGACCATCTCCGGGCACGTCACCAACGGCGGGACGTCCGTCCTCAAGTCCGCGCACGCGACGGTCCGCAAGCCCTGGGCGGGCAAGCCGCTCACCACCCGCAGCGAGCTGGCCGGGGTGGTCGCCCGGACCAGCCCGCAGGGGTCGGACGGCATCTCGCTGGACAGCCCGCAGTACGCGCTGAACGAGCTCGGCCCCGGCCAGAGCCAGCCGTACACGCTGAGCGTCGCCGTCGCCGACCTCCAGCTCTCCACCGAGGGCGTCTACGAGCTGGCGGTGGACGTCTGGGGCTCGACCACCGACAACCAGCGCGACCGCCCGCTGGGCATCGCCCGGACCTTCCTGCCGTACACCCCGACGACCCAGCCCGAGGCACTGCCGTCCAAGGTCACCACCCTCTGGCCGCTGGTGCACGCCCCGGTCCTGGTCGCGCAGACCCTGTCCGACAGCGACCAGACCGTCCCGGTGCTGCGCGACGACAGCCTGGCCGCCGAGTTCGCGCCCGGTGGGCGGCTGTACGCGCTGGTCGACACCGGTGCCTCGCTGACCGGGCTGACCTGGGTGGTCGACCCGGACCTGCTGGACACCGCGTTCGCGATGACCAAGGACTACCGGGTGCAGAAGCCCGGCACCTCGGGCCACGCGGCCAAGGAGGAGAACACCGTCCGCGGCACCGGCACGGCCGCCGCCACGGCCTGGCTGGAGAAGCTGCGGGCCGCCGTCGCCAAGCCGGGCAGCCAGGTGGTGGCGCTGCCCTACGCCGACCCGGACCTCGCCTCGATCGCGCACAACGCCCCCGAGCTGGAGGGCATCGACACCGCGCTCGGCAAGGCGGCCACCGCCGGCCGGCTGACCGTCGAGGGCCGGCTCTCGGTGGACACCCGCGCCGACGTCGCCTGGCCCTACCAGGGCTACCTGGACCAGCGGATCGCCTCCGTCGCCCAGCGCGCCGGCGCCGGCCTGGTGCTGGTGAACGGTGCGAGCATGCCCGAGTCGGACGCGCTGAAGTACACCCCCTCGGCCACCCGGCCGATCGGCAACGGCCAGAGCGCCGTGGTCGCCGACCAGATGGTCTCCTCGCTGTTCGAGGAGGACCTGGCGACCCCGCAGAACCAGACGCTGGCCCTCCAGCGGTTCCTCGCCGAGACCTTCGTGATCTCCCGGCAGGAGCCGCAGAACCAGCGCGGGCTGCTCATCATGCCGCCGCGCGATCTCACCCCCGGCACCGCCAAGGTGCTCGCCAGTGCCCTCCAGACGGCCCAGGACGGCAAGTGGGTGGAGCCGGCCAAGCTGGACGCGCTCGCCCAGTCGACGCCCGACTCGAAGGCCAACACGGCCGTCCCGGCGCCCGCCGACTACCCGGCCCGGATCCGCGACTCGGAACTGCCCGCCGCCGACCTGACCGCCACCACCCGGATCCAGGCCGACCTGGACACCCTGATGCGGGTGCTGACCCTGCCGCAGCGGGTGCGCGGGCCGTTCAGCGCGGCCATGGTCCGCTCGCTGTCCACCGAGTGGCGCACCGAGGCCCCGGCCGGCAGCGTCTACCGCGACGGCGTGCAGAGCTACCTCGACGAGCTCACCAACGCGGTGAAGGTGCCACCGAAACGGGTCATCACCTTCGCCGGGGACACCGGCGTGCTCCAGGTCAGCGTCCGCAACGACCTGACCCAGACGGTCACCAACCTCAAGCTGGTGCTGAGTCCAAGCCAGCCCAACCGGCTCCGGGTCGAGATGCCGGCGGAGGAGCTGGTGCTGCCCGCCTCGCAGAGCGTCACCCTGCGCTTCCCGGCCGAGGCGAAGAACAACGGGACGGTCGGCATGACCGCCCAGCTGTACACCACCGGGCCCAACCCGGAGCCGTACGGCAAACCGGTGCACTTCACCGTGGAGGTCACCTCGGTGACCAACGGCGTGCTGTACGTCTTCGGCGGCGGCCTGGTGCTGCTCCTGCTCGCCGCCCTGCGGTTCGTCCGCCAGCGCAAGCGGCGGGTGGCGCACGACGACGAGGGCGACGCGCCGCTCGCCCCGACCGGCGAACCGGCGGACGGGCCGGACGGCGAACCGGGCGGCGAACCGGCCGACGGAGCGGCCGACGGACCTGCGGAAGGCGCGACGGACGGCCCGGCCGAACCCGACGGCGGCGGCGGAACCGCGCGGACACCGCACGACAGCCGCGCGGATGGCCGGGATCGGGCCACCAGTGATGAGAAGGTTGGTCCTTGACACCGCCGACACCGCCCGACCACGGGGCGGCCTCCCCCACGACAGCGAAGAGGTGACATGACCGGGCGCAGCGAGGAGCGGCCTCCGGGCCGCGGAGAGGTCCGTCCGGGCGCCGAGTCGCCGTCCGGCGACTGGTACGTGGCCGACACCTACGCCCAGGACCCGTACGCGGCCGACGCGTACCAGGGCGGTCCGGGCGAGCAGGACCCGTACGGCCTGCGGGCCGCCCGGCCCGCCGCGCCGCAGCAGCCGGCGGCCGCGTACGACGTGCCGCCGCAGCTGCCGCCGCAGGGCGGCGAGTACCCGGCCCCGGTGCCGCCGACGCCGTTCGCGCCGCCGGTGCCGCCGGTGCAGCCCGGCTGGGACACCCCGCCGCAGGCCGGTTGGCGCGAGGACCTGCCGCCGCAGGCCGCCGCCCCCGCCGGGCCGCCCGCTCCGCAGGGTCCGGCCGCTCCCGCCGAGGGCTGGGGCGTCGGGCCGCAGTGGCAGCCCGGCCCGGCGCACTCCGCCTGGGACTCCGAGTCCACCGAGTACGTCGGGGTGGACGCGCTGTTCGGCGGGAACCAGGTGACCGCCGAGGCACCCCGCCCGCCGGCCCAGCAGTCCCCCGTCCAGCAGTCCCCCGTCCAGCAGCCGGCGGCCGCCCAGCCGCCCGGCGCGCCGGTCCCGCCCGCCCCGCCCGCGCCGTTCCCCCCGGCCGGCGCGTACCCGGGGCAGCACGGGCCGCAGCCGCCGTACGGACCCGGCCCGGGCGTCCACCCCGGTATCCACCCCGGCGGCCACGCCCCGGACGGGCACCGTCCCTTCGTGCCGCCGATCGAGTTCGACCCGCCGCTCGCCGAGGACGAGGCCACCCTGCAGGTGGCCGCCGTGCAGCTGCCGCCCGCGGTGGAGCCGCTCGCCGACCTCGCGGCCGAGGAGCAGTCCGCCCCCGCCGCCCCCCAGGAGAGCGCCGGCCGGACGTCCGGCGGCGGCAAGGTCGCCTCGCTGCTGAACTCCAGTGCGATCATGGCGGCCGGCACCCTGGTCTCCCGGGGCACCGGCTTCCTGCGCACCATGGTGATCGCCGGCGCGATCGGCATCGCCGTGATGGGTGACTCCTACAACGCCGCCAACACCCTGCCGACCCTGCTCTACATCCTGATCGGCGGCGGCGCGCTGAACGCCGTCTTCGTGCCGCAGCTGGTCCGCAGCATGAAGAACGACGCGGACGGCGGCACCGCCTACGCCAACCGGCTGCTCACCCTGGTGATGGTCGGCCTGGCCGGCGTGGTCTTCCTGGCCGTGCTCGGGGCACCGGTGCTCGTCCAGCTGATCGCCCACAAGATGATGGAGAACCCGGCCCGCGCGGACACCACGGTCGCGCTGGCCCGGTACTGCCTGCCGAGCATCTTCTTCATGGGCATCCATGTGGTGATGGGCCAGATCCTCAACGCCCGCGGCCGGTTCGGCGCGATGATGTGGACCCCGGTCCTCAACAACATCGTGGTGGTCTTCACCTTCGGCGCCTACATCTGGGTGTACGGCGGCTTCGACGGCACCCACGTCACCCCGGAGACCATCACCCCCGAGGGCGTCCGGCTGCTCGGCATCGGCACCCTGGTGGGCCTCGCCGTGCAGTCGCTGGCGATGGTCCCGTACCTGCGGGCGGCCGGCTTCTCCTTCCGCCCGCGCTTCGACTGGCGCGGCCACGGCCTGGGCAAGGCGGCCCGGCTGGCCAAGTGGACCTTCTTCTTCGTCCTCGCCAACCAGGCCGGCTACCTGGTCATCACCCAGCTGGCCACCGCCGCCGGCAGCAACGCCGAGGCGGGCGGCCACGGCGGTGTCGGCCTCGCGGCCTTCTCCAACGCCCTGCTGATCTGGCAGCTCCCGCAGGCCGTCATCACCGTCTCGATCATGAGCGCGGTGCTGCCCCGGCTGTCCCGCGCGGCCGCCGACGAGGACGCCGGCGCCGTCCGCGACGACCTCTCCTACGGGCTGCGCACCACGGCCGTCGCGGTCGTCCCGGCGGCGTTCCTCTTCCTCTCGCTCGGCCCGGCCATCGGCCAGGCCATCTACGCGGTGGGCGGCGGCGACACCGCCCTGGACAACGCCCGCAACGTGGGCCTGATGCTCTCCGCCTTCGCCCTGGGCCTCATCCCCTACTCGGCGCAGTACGTGATGCTCCGCGGCTTCTACGCCTACGAGGACACCCGTACGCCGTTCTCCAACACCGTCTGGGTGGCCGCCTGCCAGGCCGGCTTCTCGCTGCTCTGCTGGGTGCTGCTGCCGGCCGAGTGGACGGTCATCGGCATGGCCCTCGGCTACGGTCTCGCGTACGCCGTCGGGGTGACGGTCGCGGTACCCAAGCTGAAGAAGAAGATCGGCGGCCTGGACACCAAGCGGATCGGCAAGACCTACTCCCGGCTCGCCACGGCCTCCGTCCCGGCCGCCCTGGTGGGCCTGGGCGCGAGCCTGGCGGTCACCCGGGTGGTCGACGGCTGGGCCGGGGCCGTGCTGACCGTCGTGGTGGCCGGCGGACTCCAGCTGGCCGTCTTCGTACTCATCGCGAAGCAGCTGCGGATCGAGGAACTGAACGCCATGCTGGGTATGGTGCGCGGCCGACTGGGCCGCTGACCCGGCATCGGGCCGCCCGCGCTCCCCGGACCGTCCCGGGCCGGGGCCGGCGGCCCGATGCCGACTGCGCCACATCTCTCCGCCATCAGGCAACCGCGCGGACCTCTCAGCGGTCGTACCCGGTGGAGAACAGTGGGCACAATTGTCCTGGAGCACCGGGGCCACCGGCCCGGGCGCTCCAACGACTCTCTCTCAGGCCCGGGGCGACACAAGGGGAGGCTGGACCACGGTGGCTGATGGCACCAAGGCGGTCGTCGACACGTCAGCAGCTGACGGAGCGGCGGACGAGGCCGCGCTGGCCGCGGCGATCGACGAACTCGCCGACGGCACGGCCCGGGCCACCGCGGCCGGTTCCCCGACGGGCGAGCGCCCCGCTGCGGGCGGCTCCGCCACCCGGAAGGGCCCGGCCGCCGAGGAGGACACCGAGGACGGACCCGCCGCCGAGGACGACGCCCCGGCCGAGGACGACGGCCCGGCCGAGGACGCCCCGACCCGGAGCGAGGAGACCTCGGAGATCACCGCCCCGCTGTCGGCCACCGAGATCGCCGCCGAACTGGCCGCCGGCGACGCCGCCCGCCGGGCCGAGGCCGCTGCGAAGGCCGACCGCCCCGCCAAGCGCCCGCCCCGGGACCCGCAGCCCACCCACGACCCCCGGGACACCGCCACCCTGCCGCGGACCCTGCCCGCCCCGCTGCGGCACAGCGGCGACCTCATCGGCCACCGCTACCGGCTGGACGAGTGCATCTCCTCCACCGAGACCTTCAGCAGCTGGCGCGCGGTCGACGAGAAGCTGCGCCGCGCCGTCGGCGTCCACCTGATGGCCGCCGGCCACCAGCGCGCCCGCAAGGTCCTGGCCGCCGCCAAGTCGGCGGCCCTGCTCGGCGACCCGCGCTTCGTACAGGTCCTGGACGCCGTCCAGGAGGGCGAGCTGGTCTACGTCGTGCGCGAGTGGCTGCCGCACGCCTCCGACCTCGCCAAGCTGCTCGCCGACGGGCCGATGGAGCCGCACGAGGCGTACCAGATGGTCCGCCAGGTCACCGACGCGGTGGCCGCCGCCCACCGGCGCGGCCAGGCCCACCTGCGGCTCACCCCGCGCTGCGTGCTGCGCACCGACAGCGGCCAGTACCGGATCAACGGCATCGCGGTGGACGCCGCCCTGCGCGGCCTGCCCGACGAGGACTCCGAGCGCACCGACACCCGGGCCATCGGCGCCCTGCTGTTCGCCGCGCTCACCCACCGCTGGCCCTTCCCCGAGGACCGCTACGACCTCCAGGGCCTGCCCAGGAACGTCGGCGAGGTGGCCCCGGACCAGGTCCGGGCCGGGGTCCACAAGGGCCTGTCCGACCTCGCCGCCCGCGCCCTGTTCGACCACCCGCCGCACCACGCCGAGCCGATCACCACTCCCGAGGCGCTCGCCCGGGCGATCGCGCTGATGCCGCGCATCCGCCAGCCCGAGCCCGAGCTGCCGGTCTTCACCAACCCGCCGCGGCACAACACCCACGCCCTGCCGACCGCGCCCAACCCGACCCGGGTGGTCGCCGCCCCCGGCACCGGCCCCACCCCCGTGGCGGCCCCGGTGCGGCGCGCCGGCCGGCGGCTGCGCCGGGTCGTCAAGGTGACCGCCTGGACGATCGCCCTCGGCGCCATCGGCGCGGCCTCCTGGCAGCTGGTCGACCACCTGCGCCAGGACGGCACCGCCGTCGCGGCCCCCCAGCCCAGCGCCTCCTCCGCCACACCCAGCGCCCACACGACGACACACGACCCGGTGCCGATCCCGGTCAAGGAGGCGATCTCCTTCAACCCCCTGGGCGACGGCCCGGAGGGCACGGCCAGCCTGGCCAAGGCCATCGACGACGACCCGAACAGCGAGTGGCTCACCAACTGGTACAGCGACCCCTTCCCCAGGGCCAAGGAGGGCACCGGCCTGCTGCTCGACCTCGGCTCGGTGCAGACCGTCTCCAGCGTGAGCGTCAAGTTCGGCACCCCCACCACGGCCGAGCTGAGGGTGCCCGGCAAGAACGTCAGTGCCCCCCTGTCCGCCAAGCCGAAGGACTTCGGCGTCGTCGGCAAGGAAGCCGGGACCAACGTCTCCTACAAGCTGGACAGCCCGGTCAGCACTCGCTATCTCTTGATCTGGCTGACCAGCCTGTCCAAGAACCCGGAGGGCATGGCGTCCGCCGGTCAGTACCAGGGCCACGTCTCCGACGTGAAGGTCTCCGGCTGACCCGCGGACCGCGGCGACGGGACGCGAGCGACGAGGGGTGGACGTGGCGCAGGACGGACCGGGGCGCGGCGACGACGCCGCGCTCCTCGCCCGGCACGTCGCGGGCGACCGGGAGGCCTTCGGCCTCCTGGTGAACCGCCACCGCGACCGGCTCTGGGCGGTCGCCCTGCGCACCCTGGGCGACCGCGAGGAGGCCGCCGACGCCCTCCAGGACGCCCTGGTCTCCGCCTTCCGCTCCGCCCACACCTTCCAGGGCCGCTCGGCCGTCACCACCTGGCTGCACCGGATCGTGGTCAACGCCTGCCTGGACCGCGCCCGGCGCGCCGCCACCCGCCGGACCAGGCCGCTCGACGACGACCCGCGGCGGCTGGACGCCCTGGTCGGCTCCGCCGAGCCCGCCGACTCCCCGGTGGTCCGCGCCGAGGTGCACCGCGAGCTGTCCGCCGCGCTCGCCGAGCTGCCCGCCGAGCAGCGCGCCGCACTCGTCCTGGTCGACATGCAGGGCTACCCCGTCGCCGAGGCCGCCGCACTGCTGGGGGTGCCGGTCGGCACGGTGAAGAGCCGCTGCGCCCGCGGCCGGGCCCGGCTGCTGCCGCTGGTCCGGCATCTGCGCGAGGAGCGCGCGGAGACGGGTGCCGGGGCGCCGGCGGCCGGTGTTTCACGTGAAACAGCGCCCGCCCCCGGCGCCGTCCCTCCGCCCGGGAACCCACCCGGGCCCCGTACCGTCACAGGGACGGTCCCGGACCCAGCCCGACCGATCCTGGAAGGAGACGCGAGCACGCGATGACGGCGCCCCTCTCCTCCCCCGGCCCCGCCGCGGGCGCGCACCCCGAGGTCGACGAGCTGGCCGACCTCGCCGAGGACCTGCTCCCGCCCGCCGACGCCGACGCGCTGCGCCGGCACCTGACCGGCTGCGCCGAGTGCCGGGAGACCGTCGACGCGCTCGCCGAGGTGCGGACGCTGCTCGGCGGGGCCGAGCCCCCGGCCATACCGGCCGACGTCGCCGCCCGGATCGACGCCGCCCTCGCGGCCGCGGCCTCCGGCACCGCAAAGCCGCCCCTCCCGGCCGCGCCGACCGCCCTTCCCAAGGCACCGGCCACCCCGCCGACCGCTCCGCCCGGGGCACCGACCGCCCGGCCCGCCGCCGCCACCGGACCGGGCCGCACCGCCCGCCCCCGGCGCCGTCGGACCCTGCTGCTGGGCTCGGCCGCCACGCTGCTCGTCCTCGGCCTCGGCGGGGCCTTCCTGGCCCTGCCCGGCTCCTCCCAGAAGCAGGACTCCACCACCGCCGCCAACGCGCCCGCCCCGGGCAGCACGGCCGCCGCCAAGGCCGACCGGCACCCGGACGGCACCGTCTACCGGGAGGAGCAGCTCGCCGCGCAGGTCCGGGCACTGCTCGCCGGGACCGCCGGCGGCCGCCCCGTCCTGCCCGCCAAGCCGTCCGCCGGCCCCGGCGCCGCCCCCGCGGACGGCTCCGGGGCGACCGCCGCACCGCCCGCCGAGGGCGGCCAGGGCCTCACCGGCGGCGGCCGCTCCACCCCGGCCTGCCCGCCGCCCAGCACCGCCGCCCTGCTGGCCACCGACCGCGGCAGCTACGCCGGGACCTCCGCCGAGCTGCTCGTCTACGCCCTGCCCGACCGCCCCGACCAGCTCGACGTCTACCTCCGCTCCCCCGACTGCGGACTCCTGCTGCACCGCACCCTCCCGGCCGACTGACCGGTGGTTCCCGTGCGATCCATGCCGTCGGCCGCACGACACTCCCAGAGTGCGGGCACCTGGTACTGATCCTCCTGGGAATGCGAGACACTGGTCAGTCGTTGTCCCGGGCGGCGGAGCAGGACCGCCCTCCCCGCAGCAAACGCGGGTCGCGATGCGAACCAGGAGATGCAGTGAGCGACGTCCGTAACGTGATCATCATCGGTTCCGGCCCGGCCGGCTACACGGCAGCGCTCTACACCGCCCGTGCCTCCCTCGATCCGCTGGTCTTCGAGGGTGCCGTCACCGCCGGTGGCGCGCTGATGAACACCACCGAGGTCGAGAACTTCCCCGGCTTCCGGGACGGCATCATGGGCCCCGAGCTGATGGACAACATGCGGGCGCAGGCCGAGCGCTTCGGCGCCGAGCTGATCCCCGACGACATCGTCGCGGTCGACCTCACCGGTGACGTCAAGACCGTCACCGACTCCGAGGGCAACGTCCACAAGGCCCGCGCCGTGATCGTCACCACCGGCTCCCAGCACCGCAAGCTGGGCCTGCCGAACGAGGACCAGCTGTCCGGGCGCGGCGTCTCCTGGTGCGCCACCTGTGACGGCTTCTTCTTCCGCGACCAGGACATCGCGGTGGTCGGCGGCGGTGACACCGCCCTGGAGGAGGCGACCTTCCTCTCCCGTTTCGCCCGCAGCGTCAAGGTCATCCACCGCCGGGACACCCTGCGCGCCTCCAAGGCGATGCAGGAGCGCGCCTTCGCCGACGAGAAGATCAGCTTCGAGTGGGACAGCGCCGTCGAGGCGATCCACGGCGACCCGAAGCTGACCGGTGTCACCCTGCGCGACACCACCACCGGCGAGACCCGCGAGCTCCCGGTCACCGGCCTGTTCATCGCCATCGGCCACGACCCGCGCACCGAGCTCTTCAAGGGCCAGCTGGACCTCGACGCCGAGGGCTACCTCAAGGTCGAGTCCCCCTCCACCCGCACCAACATCCCGGGTGTCTTCGCCGCCGGCGACGTCGTCGACCACACCTACCGCCAGGCCATCACCGCCTCCGGCACCGGCTGCTCCGCCGCCCTGGACGCCGAGCGCTACCTGGCCTCGCTGGCCGACCTGGAGGCCCAGGCCGCCACCGTCGCGGTCTGACCCCCACCGACCCCACCGTCCGGGTGGGTGTGTTCCACGTGAAACACGCCCACCCCGCCGGGCCGAAACAGAACCGCCCCGCGCGGTGTTGTAGACCTGGCAGAGCCCCCCTCCCGCTTGACCCTTAGGAGTGATCGTGGCCGGCGCCACCACCATCGTGACCGACGCGACGTTCGATGCCGACGTCATCAAGAGCGACAAGCCCGTCCTCGTCGACTTCTGGGCCGAATGGTGCGGCCCGTGCCGCCAGGTGGCCCCGGTCCTGGAGGAGATCGCGGCCGACGAGAGCGACAAGCTCACCATCGCCAAGCTCGACGTCGACGCCAACCAGCAGACCGCCGCGGCGTACAACGTCATCTCCATCCCGACCCTGATCCTCTTCAAGAACGGCGAGCCGGTGAAGCAGATCACCGGTGCCCGTCCGAAGGCCGCGCTGCTGCGCGAGCTGGACGGCCTGATCTGAGGCCGCTCCCCCAGGACGCCACGAGGGCGGGACTCCCCACCGGGAGTCCCGCCCTCGTTCGTTTGCCGCCCCCGTGCGTGGCCGCGCTCAGAACGGCCGCAGCGCCGGCTCCTTCCGCCCGCCGCCCAGCAGTCGCTCCAGCGCCCCCTCGACGTCCCCCCGCCAGGAGAGCGTGGTCCGCGCCTCCAGCCGCAGCCGCGGGTAGCGGTGGTGCGGGCGGACCGTCTTGAAGCCCACCGCCAACAGGTGCTCGGCCGGCAGCACACAGCTGACCGGCTGCCGACCGACCGCCCCGAACGCCTCGATCGCCCGGAACCCCCGACCCAGCAGGTCCTTGGCCACCGTCTGCACCAGCACCCGCCCGATCCCCTGCCGCTGGAAGCCCGGCAGCACCCGGCTGACCATCAGCTGAACGGCGTCCGAGGAGACCGGGCTGGTGGGAAAGGACTGCGAGCGCGGCACATAGGCGGGCGGGGCGTAGAGCACGAAGCCGGCCGGCCGGTCGTCCACGTAGACCACCCGGCCGCAGGAGCCCCACTCCAGCAGGACGGCGGAGATCCACCCCTCCTTCTCCAGCGCGGGCTTGCCGGACTCGACCGCCGCCCGGCCACTGACCGGGTCCAGCTCCCAGAACACGCAGGAACGGCAGGTCGACGGCAGATCCGCGAGGTTGTCCAGCGTCAGCGGAACGATCCGGCGTCCCATGCCCCGCACCTCCTCGTCCACTCCACAGTCGAGCATTCCCCCCGAACGCCGACGGGTGCATGTTTCACGTGAAACAACGCTCACGCGGAACATGCACCCGTCTCCACGGCAATGCCGACCCCGGCTCAGCCCTGCGACAGCCGCAGCCCGTCGTCGCCGGGCGCCATGCTGTCCAGGATCCGGTTGAGGTCCTCCACCGAGCCGAACTCCAGGACGACCTTGCCCTTGCCGAGCCTGCCGCCCCGCTGCGAGACCTCGACCTTCACCCGGGTGTCGAAGCGGTCGGAGAGCCGGCTCGCCAGGTCGTTGAAGGCCGGCGAGAGGATCTTGCCCGCCTTCGGCCCGGCCGAGCGCTTGGGCTTCGGCTCCTCACCGTTCATCACCGTGACGAGCTCCTCGGTCATCCGGACCGTGAGCGCCTCGGCGATCACCCGGGCGGCGAGCTCCTCCTGCCGCTCGGCCTCCACGAGCCCGAGCAGCGCCCGGCCGTGCCCGGCCGTGATCGTCCCGGCGGCCAGCCGTCGCTGCACCCCCGTCGAGAGCTTCAGCATCCGCAGGGTGTTGGACACATGCGAACGCGAGCGGCCGATCCGGTCGGCCAGCTCCTCATGGGTGCAGGAGAAGTCCCGCAGCAGCTGGTCGTAGGCGGCCGCCTCCTCCAGCGCGTTCAGCTCGGCCCGGTGCAGGTTCTCCAGCAGGGCGTCCAGGAGCAGCTTGTCGTCCTCGGTGGCCCGGACGATCGCCGGGATCTGCTCCAGTCCGGCCTCCCGGGAGGCCCGCCAGCGCCGTTCGCCCATGATGAGCTCGAAGCGCCCGGGCGCCGTCTGGCGCACCACCACCGGCTGGAGCAGGCCCACCTCCTTGATCGAGGTGACCAGCTCGGCCAGCTTGTCCTCGTCGAACACCTCGCGCGGCTGGCGCGGGTTCGGGGTGATCGCGTCCAGCGGCAGCTCGGCGAAGTAGGCGCCGGCCACCGGCACGGGCTGCGCCTCGACGGCCTGCTCCCGCAGGCTCTCCGCGGCCGCCTTGGCCGCCAACGTGCCCCGGCCGGACGGCAGCACCGGCACCGCGGCCGGCGAGACCGCCCCGGGCGAGGCCACCGGGACCGCCGCCGGCTGCGCCGCGGCGCCGGCCCCGGCTCCGCCACCCGCCGGGACGGCGGGGCCGATCAGCGCCTCCAGCCCTCGTCCCAGACCCCTACGACCACTCACCGATTGCCCTCCGTCGTACCGTGCTGTGCCCCCGGGGCGCCCTGCCCCGAACCGTCCCGCTGCTGCCCCACCAACGAGCCGCCGCTCCCTGCGGACACCGCCCGCAGCGCCAGCTCCCGGGCGGCCTCCAGGTAGGAGAGCGCGCCGGTGGAGCCCGGGTCGTAGGTGAGCACCGTCTGACCGTAGCTGGGCGCCTCGGAGATGCGGACCGAGCGCGGGATCGCGGTCTGCAGGACCTCCTGCTGGAAGTGCGTCCGGACCTCCTCCGCCACCTGGGCGGCCAGCCTGGTCCGGGCGTCGTACATGGTGAGCAGGATGGTGGAGACGTGCAGCGCCTGGTTGAGGTGCGCCCGGACCAGCTCGACGTTGCGCAGCAGCTGGCCGAGGCCCTCCAGCGCGTAGTACTCGCACTGGATCGGGATCAGCACCTCCTGGCCGGCGACCAGGGCGTTGACCGTCAACAGGCCCAGCGAGGGCGGACAGTCGATGAGGATGTAGTCCAGCGGCTGCTCGTAGGCGGCGATGGCGCGCTGCAGCCGGCTCTCCCGGGCCACCAGCGACACCAGCTCGATCTCGGCGCCGGCCAGGTCGATCGTGGCGGGGACGCAGAACAGCCCCTCGACCTCGACCACCGGCTGCACCACGTCGGCCAGCGGCTTGCCCTCCACCAGGACGTCGTAGATCGAGGGCACCTCGGCGTGGTGGTCGATACCGAGCGCGGTCGAGGCGTTGCCTTGCGGGTCGAGGTCGATCACCAGCACGCGCAGGCCGTGCATGGCCAGCGAGGCGGCGATATTGACGGTGGTGGTGGTCTTGCCCACCCCGCCCTTCTGGTTGGCCACCACCATCACCCGGGTGGCTGCGGGGCGGGGCAGTCCCTCGCCCGCTCGGCCGATGGCCTGGACCGCAGCCTGGGCAGCACGCGCGATGGGCGTGTCATCGATCTGGTCGATGGTCTCCGAGTCCTGCATGGGGCTCAGTGTTTCACGTGAAACCGGAGCGGCAACAGTCGCCGCCCGGCTGCGCGAGAGGATTCCCGAGAGGAGTGAGCGACGTTTCACGTGAAACACCATGCCCGCAATGTCGGAATTCTGACGATGCGACACTCCGGTGGTCCGATGTCGTCCTGCCGTCCGCCCGCCCGTCACCCGAACGCCTCTGGCCGCCGAAAAGCACACGGGCGGGGTGGTCCGAGGACCACCCCGCCCGTGCCGGGCATCACGTCCGGATCAACGGCCGCGCCGCCGAGGGGTCCGGCCGCGGTCGCCGCCGCGCACCGGGCCGCCGACCCGGCCGGCCCTGGCCGCGGCCCTGGCCCGGCGGGTCGCCGCCTTCACACCGCCGGGGCTCTCCCCCACCTTGACCTGGACCACCCGGGTCGAGGTCTCCAGGGTGCCCTCGCCGACCGCGATCACCGACCACTCCACCGCACCGAGCTTCGCCAGCCCGGCCCGGGAATCGGCCAGCTCCTGCTCGGCGCTGTCGCCCTTGAGCGCCAGCATCTGGCCGTGCGGCCGCAGCAGCGGCAGCCCCCAGCCGGCCAGCCGCTCCATCGGCGCCACCGCGCGCGCGGTCACCACGTCCACCGCCAGCTTGCCGACCATCTCCTCGGCACGGCCGCGGAGCACGGTGACGTTCTCCAGCCCCAGCTCGCGGACCACCTCCTCCAGGAAGGTGGTGCGCCGCAGCAGCGGCTCCAGCAGGGTCACCGAGACGTCCGGCCGCGCCAGCGCCACCGGGATGCCGGGCAGGCCGGCCCCGGAGCCCACGTCGCAGAGCGTCGTCCCGGCCGGCAGCAGCTCGGCGAGGACGGCGCAGTTCAGCACGTGCCTGTCCCAGAGCCGGGGCACCTCGCGCGGGCCGATCAGCCCCCGGGTCACTCCCGAGGTGGCCAGCAGCTCGGTGTAGCGGACCGCGGCGTCGAACCGCTCGCCGAAGACCTCCCGGGCCACGGCCGGCGGCGCGGGCGGCGGCTCGACCGCCGGCCGCCCGCCGGCCGCCGCACCCTCGGTACCCGGACCGCCGGCGCCCGTCTCCGACCCGCCGGCAGGCGCGCTCTCCGTGTCCATCTCGAACTCTCCGCTCCCCGGATCCACCGACCCGCTCCTGCACCGTTTCACGTGAAACATCTCTCGCGGGGCCACCGCCCGCGAAGGGACGACGACCCCGCCCGCGCGTGGCGGACGGGGTCGGGCCCTCGTGTCGCATGCCGACCGCCGAAGCCGCCGGCGGTCACCCTGCCGTCAGGCCGGCAGGACGACCACGCACCGCTGGGGCTCCTCGCCCTCCGACTCGCTGCGCAGACCGGCTGCGGCCACCGCGTCGTGGACGACCTTGCGCTCGAACGGGGTCATCGGACGCAACTTGACCTGCTCCCCCGAGCTCTTCACCTGCTCGGCGGCCTGGGCGCCGAGGGCGGCGAGCTCCGAGCGCTTGCGCGCCCGGAAGCCGGCGATGTCCAGCATGAGGCGGCTGCGCTCGCCGGTCTCCCGGTGGACGGCCAACCGGGTCAGCTCCTGCAGCGCCTCCAGCACCTCGCCGTCCTGGCCGACCAGCCGCTGCAGGGTGCGGTCGTCGCCGTCACCGACGATGGAGACCAGGGCGCGGTCGCCCTCGACGTCCATGTCGATGTCACCGTCGAGGTCGGCGATGTCGAGCAGACCCTCCAGGTAGTCCGCCGCGATGTCGCCCTCCTGCTCCAGGCGGGCGACGACGCTCTCGTCGGCGCTGGCTTCGGCCTCGGCCTCGACGGCGGAGGTGATGCCTTCCGTCACTGATGGACTCCTTCGGAGATGGGCCCGGGTGGTGGGCCGGTAACGAGGTTCAGGGGGCCGCAGGAACGGTCCGGAGCGGACCGGTCACTTCTTCTTGGGCCGCTGACCGCTGCCGCGCTTGGGCTGCTGCCGGCCGCTCTGCTGCCGGGCCGCACCCGGCTTGGCACCCGCCGGACGTGCCGCGGTCTGCTTGGCCGCACCGGTGCCGGCGGACGCCGCGGACGTGCCGGACGTCCCGGTGGCGGCGCCGGTGTCGGCGGAATCCGCCGGGGCGGCGTCGGCGGGCTCCTCGGCCGGGGCGTCCTTGGTCAGGCTCGCCGGCTGGGCGCCGCCGTGCTGGCGCTGCGACTTGCTCTGCTTCCGCGGCTGCTGCCGGCGCACCTGCACCGACTCCTCGACCACGGCCTCGGCGCTGACGGCCGACTTCTTCGCGGGGAGCAGACCGAACAGCGGGCCCTTGATGACCGAGCCGTCCGGGTTCAGCCGGCCGGTCTTCTTCAGGCGGGCCTGACGCTCGTCCCAGGCCTTGCTGCCCGGCGTCGGGTTGTTGCGGATGACGATCAGCTGCTGGCCCATCGACCAGACGTTGGTGGTCAGCCAGTAGACCAGGACACCGACCGGGAAGTTGATGCCCATCACGGCGAACATGATCGGGAAGACGTACATCAGCATCTTCTGCTGCTGCATGAACGGCGTCTTCACGGTGAGGTCGACGTTCTTCGTCATCAGCTGGCGCTGGGTGATGAACTGCGACAGCGACATCATGATGATCATCACCGCGACGACGATCTTGACGCTGACGTCGCTGCTGCCCACGAAGGTGGCCGACAGCGGAGCGCCGAAGATGTGCGCCTTGCCGGCGCTCACCAGCAGCTCGCCGTTGATCACGCCGATCTCGTGGCCCTTGGCGACCGAGGCCAGCACGCCGTAGAGCGCGGTGAAGAACGGCGCCTGCACGAGGATGGGAAGGCAGCTGGAGAACGGGTTGGTACCCGCCTCCTTGTACAGCTTCATCATCTCTTCGGACTGGCGCTGGCGGTCGTTCTTGTACCGCTCCTGGATGGCCTTCATCTTCGGCTGGATCGCCTGCATGGCCCGGGTCGCCTTGATCTGCTTCACGAAGAGCGGGATCAGGCAGATCCGGATGACGACCACCATCGAGGCGATGGCCAGACCCCAGGCCCAGCCACCATCCGGATTGAAGACGTGGCTGTACAGCGAGTGGAACTGGACGATGATCCAGGACACCGCTGTGTACAGGGGGTTGAGGAAGGAGAAGGTCACCGGTCAGGCTCCTTGGACATTGGGATTGGCCCCATGGGGCCAATGGTCGCCGGGCCCTCAGGGTCCGGACCGGCGGGGGGCATGATCACCGGCTGGTCGGCGGCGGACCGGCCCTTCAGCCAGTCCCGCAGCCGGCGGTGCCACACCGGATGCTTGCGCGGCGGGACATGATCGACCCCGCCGGGAGTCCACGGATTGCAGCGCAGGATGCGCCACACGGTCAGTGCGCCGCCCTTCACCGCCCCGTGCGTCCGCACGGCCTCGAAGCCGTAGTGGGAGCAGGACGGGTAGTAGCGGCACACCGGACCGAGCAGTGGGCTGATGGTCCACTGGTAGACCCTGATCAGACCCATCAGCAGGTACTTCATCGCCCTGCTCCCGTCGGCGCCGAGGCGGCGTGCTCGACCTTGAGCAGCCGTTTGAGCGCCGCGTCCAGGTCGCGTTCGAGTTCCTGGTACGAGGCGGACGCGGCCGGGGGCAGCGCACGCACCACTATCAGGCTACCGGCGGGCAGCCGGGACAGACGATCACACACAAGGTGGCGCAACCGGCGCTTGACCAGGTTGCGGGTGACCGCCGGGCCGACGGCCTTGCTCACGACGAAACCCGCACGCGCCGAAGGAGTCCCCTCGGCGACGTGCGGGCGGGTGTCGCTGGTCCGGTCGGTGCGGCCCCCGGGGGCGTCCTCTCTGGCGAGATGGACGACCAGCAGGGGCCTACCGGCCCGGCGACCGCGTTTCACCGCGGTCGCGAAGTCCTGGCGCCGCCGCAGCCGATTCTCGGAGGGCAGCACAGCAGACTCTGGTGCGGATCAGGCGGACAGGCTGGCGCGGCCCTTGCCACGGCGGGCAGCCAGGATGGCGCGGCCGGCGCGGGTACGCATCCGCAGCCGGAAGCCGTGGGTCTTGGCGCGACGACGGTTGTTCGGCTGGAAGGTGCGCTTGCTCACTCGGGGGCTCCTGAGGTGAATCGTAGGATGACGGGGTGTCGCTTGGCCGTCACCGTGCGTCCGCGTGATCTCCCCTGTTTCGGAAATCCGGCCCATCACCCCAGTTCGGCTGGGGTTTGAGGCAATCCACGGCGCCCGTGCTGCGCGCCTTATGGAGCGGGTGGACCCGCGGACATGCGGCAGCGGCCATCGACAACTCGACCTGGTTACGGTACGCGGGACGGGGCACGAGGGTCAAACCGGCCGCCCGGAGGCCGTTTACCCACAGCCTGTGGACAACGACTTGATCCCGCCCTGTTCGCTGACTACCGTTGCAGGACTTGTCTGGTTTGTTCATCGGAAAGCGTGCACCAGTGGCTGATGTCAACAGCGACCTTGTCCCGGTCTGGGCGAGGGTCGTCGAGCGGCTGGTCGGCGACCCGGACATCGGGGAGATGGACAAGCAGTGGGTGCAGCGCACCCAGCCCATGTGGATGATGCACGACACCGCCCTGCTGGCGGCCCCGAACGAGCGGGCCAAGCAGGTGCTGGAGGGCCGGCTGCTGCCGCAGCTGACCGAGGCGCTCTCCCGCGAGCTGGCCCGCCCGGTGCGGATCGCCGTGATGGTCGACGCCAACGCCGTGCCGACCACCCCGGCCCCGCATCCCCCCGTCGAGCCGTACCCGAGCCCGTCCGAGCAGGACGCCGGCGGCTACGGCGACCAGGGCTACCCGCAGGGGTACGAGCAGGACTACGAGCAGAGCTACGAGCGGCCCCCCTACGACAGCGGCGGCTACGAGCAGCACCCCGCGCCGTACGGCGCCCCGGCGGGCGGCCCCCAGGCCTGGCCCGGCTACCAGGAGCAGCCGCCGGCCTATCGCGAACCCGAGGAGCCCGCGCCCCGGCCCGCGCCGCGCCCGCTCCCCGCGCCGCCCTCGACCACCCAGGGCGACCTCTTCGGCGGCGCCTACGGCCCCGGCCCGGGCGAGCACCCGCGGACCGCGGCCGGACGCCGCTCCCCGGCGGCCGCCCGGCCGCCGGACGCGGCGGGGACAGGGCCCCCGCCGAGCGCGGCACCGACCGGCCGGCGGTGCCCGGCGTGCCCGCCCCGCCCGGCGCGCCCCCGGCGGGCGGCTCCCGCAAGGACGAGCCGGCCGCCCGGCTGAACCCCAGGTACCTGTTCGACACCTTCGTCATCGGCGCGAGCAACCGCTTCGCGCACGCGGCGGCGGTGGCGGTCGCCGAGGCTCCGGCCAAGGCGTACAACCCGCTCTTCATCTACGGCGAGTCCGGGCTGGGCAAGACCCACCTGCTGCACGCCATCGGTCACTACTCGCGCAGCCTCTTCCCGGGCACCCGGGTGCGGTACGTGTCCTCGGAGGAGTTCACCAACGAGTTCATCAACTCCATCCGGGACGGCAAGGCGGACACCTTCCGCAAGCGCTACCGGGACATGGACATCCTGCTCGTGGACGACGTGCAGTTCCTGGCGAGCAAGGAGTCCACGCAGGAGGAGTTCTTCCACACCTTCAACACCCTGCACAACGCCAACAAGCAGATCGTCCTCTCCTCCGACCGGCCGCCCAGGCTGCTGACCACGCTGGAGGACCGGCTGCGCAACCGCTTCGAGTGGGGGCTGATCACCGACGTCACCCCGCCGGAGCTGGAGACCCGGATCGCGATCCTGCGCAAGAAGGCGATCCAGGAGCAACTCAACGCTCCCGCCGACGTGTTGGAGTTCATCGCGTCCCGGATCACCCGGAACATCCGGGAGTTGGAGGGGGCCCTCATCCGGGTCACCGCCTTCGCCAACCTCAACCGGGCGCCGGTGGACCTGGAGCTGGCCGGGATCGTCCTCAAGGACCTCATCCCGGGCGGCGACGAGGACGCCGGACCGGAGATCACCGCCCAGGTGATCATGCAGCAGACCGCCGCCTACTTCGGGCTGGGGGTCGACGACCTCTGCGGATCCTCGCGCAGCCGCGTGCTGGTGACGGCGCGACAGATCGCCATGTACCTCTGCCGGGAGCTCACCGACCTCTCGCTGCCGAAGATCGGCGCGCAGTTCGGCGGCCGCGACCACACCACCGTGATGCACGCCGACCGCAAGATCCGGTCACTCATGGCCGAGCGTCGCTCGATCTACAACCAGGTCACCGAGCTGACCAACCGCATCAAGAGCTAGCCGGCCGGCCCGTCGGGGCCGGGCCCCCAGGTGGCCGGAAAAGGGCGTCAGGAGCGATCCTGGCGCCCTTTCGGCATATCCACAGGTGTGCGCGGCGCGGCGGCGGGGCAGGGATGCCGGTGACGGACGCTCCGCCAGTCCACAGCCCGCGCCGAACATCTGACCGGTGATTCGAACTCCACCGGTGCGCGAGGCGGAAATCCACAGGCCGGGGCGGTTCTCCGTCATCCACAGGCCCGGGCGCCGTGAGTTATCCAGAATTCCTCCACAGGGCTGCCGCCGCTACGCTCTTCCGCGCAGGTCAGGTGCCTGTGGACTTGTGCACAACCGTTATCCACAGGCTGTGGACAATTGGCGGCCCGTCAGTGGGCCGTCCGGGTTGTCCACCGGTTGTCCCCAGGCCGGGCGAGGTTATCCCCAGGTTGTCCACAGCTGTGTCCACAGTTCGACAAGCTTCTGCCGTCGTTCACGCCCAGGTGTGAAAGCCGTCACGAAAAGTTGACCGGCGCCCGTGGATAACCACGTCCCGATCTGGGGATGGTGCTGGGGATAACCTGTGGATACCCAGCGTGCCCTGTGGGTAACGCTCCGCCGTCCACAGCGGGCCGTGTTCGTCCACAGCCGCCATCCACATGTCCTGTGGACAAAAAACCGGACCTGACCTGCGCAAACAGGGTTATCCACGGTTTCCACAGGCCCTACTACTACCACTACACCTATAGACCGTTCGCCTGGTTCAAAAGCGGGTGGGCTCGAAATCTGTGGACAACCGCTCCCCGACATCCGTTCGACTTGCTTCCGCCCGTCTGCCCCGTCTGTCGGTGGAGTACGTCAGACTGTCCTCGGCGACTGGAAGCGGAGCGGCGGAGCTCGGCGGGACAGCCGCACCGAAGACCAAGATCAGAAGAACCAGACGTGCGAGCGGGAGCGCTCGATCCAGGAGGCGGTTACCGGTGAAGTTCCGGGTGGAGCGTGACGTCCTCGCGGAGGCGGTGGCCTGGGCTGCTCGCAGCCTCCCGGCACGGCCGCCGGTGCCGGTGCTGGCCGGCCTGCTGCTGACGGCGCAGGACGGCAGCCTGGCGCTGTCCGGCTTCGACTACGAGGTCTCGGCCCGGGTCGAGCTCGAGGCCGACATCGAGGAGGCCGGCACCGTGCTGGTCTCCGGCCGGCTGCTCAACGACATCTCGCGCAACCTCCCCAACCGGCCGGTGGAGATCTCCACCGACGGCCAGCGGGTCAGCGTGGTCTGCGGCAGCTCCCGGTTCACCCTGCCGACCCTGCCGGTGGACGAGTACCCGGCCCTGCCCCAGATGCCGACCGCGACCGGCACCGTCCCCGGCGACGTCTTCGCCTCCGCGGTCAGCCAGGCCGCCGTGGCCGCCGGCCGCGACGACACCCTGCCGGTGCTCACCGGCGTCCGGGTCGAGATCGAGGGCGACCGGATCACCCTGGCCGCCACCGACCGCTACCGCTTCGCGGTCCGCGAGCTGCTGTGGAAGCCCGAGCAAGCCGACATCTCGGCGGTCGCGCTCGTCCCGGCCAAGACCCTGCAGGACATCGCCAAGTCCCTGGGCAGCGGTGACAGCGTCTCCATCGCGCTCTCCTCGGGCGGCGCGGGCGAGGGCCTGATCGGCTTCGAGGGCGCCGGCCGGCGGACCACCACCCGCCTGCTGGAGGGCGAGTTCCCCAAGTACCGCAGCCTCTTCCCGACCGAGTTCAACGCGATCGCGGCGATCCAGACCCAGCCCTTCCTGGAGGCGCTCAAGCGCGTCTCGCTGGTCGCCGAGCGCAACACCCCGGTCCGGCTGAACTTCGAGGAGGGCGTGCTCACCCTGGAGGCCGGCTCCGGTGACGACGCCCAGGCCACCGAGCGGATCGACGCCTCCCTGGAGGGCGACGCCATCTCGATCGCGTTCAACCCGGGCTACCTGGAGGAGGGCCTCAAGGCCATCGACTCCGCCTACGCCCAGCTGAGCTTCACCACCCCGACCAAGCCCGCGCTGCTCAGCGGCAAGGCCGCGGTGGACGCCGAGGCGGACGAGGCCTACCAGTACCTGATCATGCCGGTCCGCCTCTCCGGCTGAGCCGACCGCGCTTCCGGGCCGGCCGGCCGCCACCGGCCCGGCCCGGAAGCGTCGAGTCCACGGCTCCGTCCACAGCCCTGTGAACAAACCTGTGGAGCCCTCCCCCGGTCGGCCCGACCGCGCGGAGGCCCTTTCGCTCCAGCACGTAGGCTCAAGGAGGCGCGGCAACGGCGCCGCCCGCAGGGACGTCACCACAGGTAAGGATTTGGCTATGGAGCTCGGCCTCATCGGTCTCGGCAAGATGGGCGGCAACATGCGCGAGCGGATCCGCCGCGCCGGCCACACCGTCATCGGCTACGACCGCAACCCCGACATCTCCGACGTCGAGAGCCTCCAGGAGCTGGTCACCAAGCTGCAGGGCCCGCGCGTCGTCTGGGTCATGGTCCCGGCAGGCGCCGCCACCCAGGCCACCGTGGACGAGCTGGCCGAGCTGCTCTCCCCCGGCGACGTGGTCGTCGACGGCGGCAACTCCCGCTGGACCGACGACATCAAGCACGCCGAGGCGCTCGCCGCCAAGGGCATCGGCTTCGTCGACTGCGGCGTCTCCGGCGGCGTCTGGGGCCTGGAGAACGGCTACGCGCTGATGTACGGCGGCGACGCCGAGCACGTCGCCAAGGCCCAGCCGGTCTTCGACGCGCTCAAGCCCGAGAGCGAGTTCGGCTCGGTGCACGCGGGCGCGGTCGGCGCCGGCCACTTCGCCAAGATGGTCCACAACGGCATCGAGTACGCGATGATGCAGGCCTTCGCCGAGGGCTGGGAGCTGCTGGAGGCCGCCCCCGAGGTCACCGACGTCCGCGAGGTCTTCCGCAGCTGGCAGGAGGGCACCGTGATCCGCTCCTGGCTGCTCGACCTGGCCGTGCGCGCCCTGGACGAGGACGAGCACCTGGGCAAGCTCAAGGGCTGGGCCGCCGACTCCGGCGAGGGCCGCTGGACCGTCGAGGCCGCGATCGACCACGCCGTGCCGCTGCCGGCGATCACCGCCTCGCTGTTCGCCCGCTTCGCCTCCCGCCAGGACGACTCGCCGCAGATGAAGATGATTGCCGCGCTGCGCAACCAGTTCGGCGGCCACGCGGTCGAGTCGAAGTAGTCCCCGCAGGTCCCTCCCCAGAAGGCGAGCGCAGTCCACCGTCATGCACGTCGCGCACCTGTCGCTCGCCGACTTCCGCTCCTACGCCCGGGCCGAGGTCCCCCTCGACCCGGGCGTCACGGCGTTCGTCGGCCCCAACGGCCAGGGCAAGACCAACCTGGTCGAGGCGGTCGGCTACGTCGCCACCCTGGGCAGCCACCGGGTCGCCACCGACGCCCCGCTGATCCGGCTGGGCGCCGAGCGCGCGGTGATCCGCACCTCGGTCGTGGACCGCGGCCGCTCCACCCTGGTCGAGCTGGAGATCACCCCCGGCAAGGCCAACCGGGCCCGGATCAACCGCTCCGACAACGTCCGCCCGCGCGATGTGCTGGGCCTGCTGCGCACCGTGCTGTTCGCCCCGGAGGACCTCGCCCTGGTCAAGGGCGACCCGGGGGAGCGCCGGCGTTTCCTGGACGAGCTGCTGACCGCCCGCGCGCCCCGGCTGGCCGGGGTCCGGCAGGACTACGAGCGGGTGCTCAAGCAGCGCAACGCCCTGCTGAAGACCGCCGCGATGGCCCGCCGGGCCGGCGGCGGCAAGGGCGCCGACCTGTCCACCCTGGAGGTCTGGGACGGCCACCTGGCCCGGGCCGGCGCCGAGCTCACCGCCTTCCGCCTCCAGCTGGTGGCCTCCCTCCAGCCGCTGGTCACGGCCGCCTACGGGCAGCTCGCGCCGGGCGGCGGCGACACCGCGCTGGAGTACCGCAGCTCCTTCGAGGGCGAGCTGCCGACCAGCCGCGAGCAGGCCGAGGAGCAGCTGCTGGAGGCGCTGCGGACGGCCCGCAAGCAGGAGGTCGAGCGCGGGGTCACCCTGGTCGGCCCGCACCGCGACGAACTGGTGCTCAAGCTCGGCCCGCTGCCCGCCAAGGGCTACGCCAGCCACGGCGAGTCCTGGTCGTTCGCGCTGGCGCTGCGGCTGGCGTCGTACGAGCTGCTGCGCGCCGACGGGGGAGAGCCGGTGCTGATCCTGGACGACGTCTTCGCCGAACTGGACGCCGCCCGCCGCGACCGGCTGGCCGAGCTGGTGGCCGGCGGCGAGCAGGTCCTGGTGACCGCGGCGGTGGCCGAGGACGTCCCGAAGGCGCTGGCCGGCGCCCGGTACACGGTTGCCGACGGCGCCGTCCAGCGCGTCACCGGCTGACCGCGCCCGAGCCGCGCCCGAGCCGCGCCGGAATCGCGCCGAGCCGCGCCGCGCCCGACCACCCCCGACCCACCGCCGCCGGTGGTCGCACACCCCGCGTCCGTACCCCCGGGAACGCCCACCCGCGCCGCCGCGTGCCGTCCCGCCTCCCGTACGCTGGACGGCTCACCGTTGTCCACAGGGTGGGGATAAGGAGATCGCCGTGAGCGATTCGGCGGAGCACCCCGAGCCGACCGGTGCGGACCTGGCGCGTTCGGCGCTGCGGGCGGCCCGGGCGCAGGCCCGCCAGCGCGGTGAGCAGGTGCGCGAGAAGCGCGAGGCGAAGCGGCACGGCCTGCGCAGCGGGGCCCGCTCGGACGGCCGCGACCCGGTGCCGCTGGGGGCGGCGCTGACCCGGCTGCTGACCGAGCGGGGCTGGGAGTCCTCGGCCGCGGTCGGCGGGGTGATGGGCCGTTGGCCGCAGATCGTCGGCCCCGACATCGCCGCGCACTGCACGCCCACCTCCTACGACGACGAGGCCGCGGTGCTCACGGTGCAGTGCGACTCCACTGCCTGGGCCACCCAACTGCGATGGCTGGCACGGCAGTTGGTGGCCCGTCTGAACCACGAGCTGGGCCACGGCACGGTCCGCACCATCAAGGTGCTCGGCCCCGCCGCCCCGGTGCGCGGCTACGGCCGGCTGCGCGCCCCCGGCAGCAAGGGCCCCGGCGACACCTGGGGCTAGCCGCCACTCGCCCGCTCGCCCCCGGCGCGGCCCTTCGGCTCGGGGCGGCCGGCCGCGAGCGGAGCGGACCGTGATCCTCCGGAACCCCTGACGGCCCTGCCAGGCGGTCTGAGCCCCCCGGGCGAGTATCGGGACATGTCCCGAGGGGATTCAGGGCGCCATTTCTGCCCTCAGAGGCTGCCAAACGCCCATCGATGTCAGTCGTACCGGTAGACTGGGGGCCAAACACTGTTGCTAGTGGCAACCGAGTCGAAACGCCGTGGTCGCACGCCCGCCCGTAGGGGGCCGGGGATGCGGCCCGCGCTGTGCCAGAGAGGGCGCTTCGTGGCCGATTCCGGCAACCCCAGCCAGATCCCAGACCAGACCGACCAGTCCGACAGGTCGTACGACGCGAGCGCCATCCAGGTGCTGGAAGGCCTCGACGCCGTCCGCAAGCGCCCCGGCATGTACATCGGCTCGACCGGTGAGCGCGGCCTGCACCACCTGGTGCAGGAGATCGTGGACAACTCCGTCGACGAGGCGATGGCCGGGCACGCGGACACCATCGACGTGACGCTCCTGGCCGACGGCGGCGTGCGCGTGGTCGACAACGGCCGCGGCATCCCGGTCGGCATCATGCCGGGCCAGGGCAAGCCGGCCGTCGAGGTCGTGCTGACGGTTCTGCACGCGGGCGGCAAGTTCGGCAACGGCGGCTACGCGGTCTCCGGCGGTCTGCACGGCGTCGGCGTCTCCGTGGTGAACGCGCTGTCCGTCCGCCTCGCGGTGGAGATCCACACCGACGGCCACCGCTGGACGCAGGAGTACAAGGCGGGCACCCCGACCGCTCCGCTGGCCCAGCACGAGGCCGCCGAGCGCACCGGCACCAGCGTCACCTTCTGGGCCGACCCGGACATCTTCGAGACCACGGTCTACTCCTTCGAGACGCTCTCCCGCCGGTTCCAGGAGATGGCGTTCCTCAACAAGGGCCTGACCATCGCGCTGACCGACGAGCGCCCCGAGCACGTCGACGAGGAGGGCAAGCCGCTCTCCGTCACGTACAAGTACGACGGCGGCATCGCCGACTTCGTCGCCCACCTGAACTCCCGCAAGGGCGACGTCGTCCACCCCTCGGTGATCGACTTCGAGGCGGAGGACAAGGACAAGGCGATCTCGGTGGAGATCGCCATGCAGTGGAACTCCTCGTACACCGAGGGGGTCTACTCCTTCGCCAACACCATCCACACCCACGGCGGCGGTACCCACGAGGAGGGCTTCCGCGCCGCGCTGACCGGCCTGGTCAACCGCTACGCGCGGGACAAGAAGCTGCTCCGCGAGAAGGATGACAACCTCTCCGGCGAGGACATCCGCGAGGGTCTGACCGCGATCATCTCGGTCAAGCTCGGCGAGCCGCAGTTCGAGGGCCAGACCAAGGACAAGCTGGGCAACACCGAGGCGAAGACCTTCGTCCAGAAGGTCGTCCACGAGCACCTGAACGACTGGCTGGACCGCAACCCCAACGAGGCCGCGGACATCATCCGCAAGTCCATCCAGGCCGCCACCGCGCGCGTCGCCGCCCGCAAGGCCCGCGACCTCACCCGCCGCAAGGGCCTGCTGGAGTCCGCCTCGCTGCCCGGCAAGCTCAGCGACTGCCAGTCCAAGGACCCGGCCGAGTGCGAGATCTTCATCGTCGAGGGTGACTCCGCCGGCGGCTCGGCCAAGCAGGGCCGCGACCCGCGCATCCAGGCGATCCTCCCGATCCGCGGCAAGATCCTGAACGTCGAGAAGGCCCGGATCGACAAGGTGCTGCAGAACACCGAGGTCCAGGCGCTGATCTCGGCCTTCGGCTGCGGCATCCAGGAGGACTACGACGAGTCCAAGCTGCGGTACCACAAGATCGTCCTGATGGCCGACGCCGACGTCGACGGACAGCACATCCGCACCCTGCTGCTGACCCTGCTGTTCCGCTTCATGCGGCCGCTGGTCGAGTCCGGCTACGTCTACCTGGCGATGCCGCCGCTGTACAAGATCAAGTGGGGCAAGGACGACTTCGAGTACGTCTACTCCGACCGCGAGCGCGACGCCGTGATCGCGGCGGGTGTGGCCGCCGGGCGCAGGCTGCCGAAGGACGACGCGATCCAGCGGTTCAAGGGTCTCGGCGAGATGAACGCCGAGGAGCTCCGGGTCACCACCATGGACCAGGCCCACCGCCTGCTGCTCCAGGTCACCCTGGAGGACGCCGCCCGTGCCGACGAACTGTTCTCGATCCTCATGGGCGAGGACGTCGAGGCCCGCCGCTCCTTCATCCAGCGCAACGCCAAGGACGTCCGCTTCCTGGACGTGTGACGCCTGCCCGCAGGCCCCGCACGTACCAGTCCGCGTGAAAGGAAACTGACCACCAGTGGTCGACGACAACCGTCCCGAAGGCGAGCAGCCCGAGACTCCCGAGGCCGCCACGGCCACCATGCGCATCGAGCCGGTCGAACTCGAGACCGAGATGCAGCGCTCGTACCTCGACTACGCGATGAGCGTCATCGTCAGCCGGGCGCTGCCCGAGGTGCGCGACGGCCTGAAGCCGGTGCACCGCCGCGTGCTGTACGCGATGTACGACGGCGGCTACCGCCCCGAGAAGGGCTACTACAAGTGCGCCCGCGTCGTCGGCGACGTCATGGGCAACTACCACCCGCACGGCGACACCTCGATCTACGACACCGTGGTCCGCCTGGCCCAGCCGTGGTCGATGCGGATGCCGCTGGTGGACGGCAACGGCAACTTCGGCTCCCCGGGCAACGACCCGGCCGCGGCCATGCGCTACACCGAGTGCAAGATGGCGCCGCTGGCGATGGAGATGATGCGCGACATCGACGAGGAGACCGTCGACTTCGCGCCGAACTACGACGGCCGCTCGCAGGAGCCCACCGTCCTGCCCGCCCGCTTCCCCAACCTGCTGGTCAACGGTGCCACCGGCATCGCGGTCGGCATGGCCACCAACATCCCGCCGCACAACCTCCGCGAGGTCGCCTCCGGCGCGCTCTGGTACCTGGAGAACCCGCAGGCCTCCAACGAGGAACTGCTGGACGCCCTGATCGAGCGGATCAAGGGCCCGGACTTCCCCACCGGCGCGCTGATCGTCGGCCGCCGCGGCATCGACGACTACTACCGCACCGGCCGCGGCTCGGTCACCATGCGGGCCGTCGTCGAGGTCGAGGAGATCCAGGGCCGGCAGTGCCTGGTGATCACCGAGCTGCCGTTCCAGGTCAACCCGGACAACCTCGCGCTGAAGATCGCCGACCTGGTCAAGGACGGCAGGGTCGCCGGCATCGCCGACGTCCGCGACGAGTCCTCCTCGCGCACCGGCCAGCGACTGGTGATCGTGCTCAAGCGCGACGCGGTCGCCAAGGTCGTGCTGAACAACCTCTACAAGCACACCGACCTGCAGACCAACTTCGGCGCCAACATGCTGGCCCTGGTCGACGGCGTGCCGCGCACCCTGTCGCTGGACGCCTTCATCCGGCACTGGGTCAACCACCAGGTCGAGGTCATCGTCCGGCGCACCACCTTCCGGCTGCGCAAGGCCGAGGAGCGCGCCCACATCCTGCGCGCGCTGCTGCGCGCCCTGGACATGATCGACGAGGTCATCGCGCTGATCCGGGCCTCGGCGAGCGCCGACGCCGCCCGCACCGGCCTGATGGAGCTGCTCGTGATCGACGAGCTCCAGGCCAACGCCATCCTGGAGATGCAGCTGCGCCGCCTGGCCGCCCTGGAGCGCCAGCGCATCACCGACGAGCACGACGAGCTGCAGCGCAAGATCGACGAGTACAACGCGATCCTGGCCTCGCCGACCCGCCAGCGCGGGATCATCTCCGAGGAGCTCACCGCGATCGTCGAGAAGTACGGCGACGAGCGGCGCTCGACCCTCATCCCCTCCGACGGCGACCTCTCCATCGAGGACCTCATCGCCGAGGAGGACATCGTCGTCACGATCACCCGCGGCGGCTACGTCAAGCGGACCCGCTCCGACCTCTACCGCTCGCAGAAGCGCGGCGGCAAGGGCGTGCGCGGCGCCCAGCTCAAGCAGGACGACATCGTCGACCACTTCTTCGTGACGACGACCCACAACTGGATCCTGTTCTTCACCAACAAGGGCCGGGTCTACCGCGCCAAGGGCTACGAGCTGCCGGACGCCGGGCGCGACGCCCGCGGCCAGCACGTGGCCAACCTGCTGGCCTTCCAGCCGGACGAGCACATCGCCCAGGTGATGGCCGTCCGCACCTACGAGGACAAGCCCTACCTGGTCCTCGCCACCCGGGCCGGCCTGGTGAAGAAGTCCCCGCTGAAGGACTACGACTCCCCGCGCTCCGGCGGCCTGATCGCGATCAACCTGCGCCAGGACGAGGAGGGCCGGGACGACGAGCTGATCGGCGCCGAGCTGGTCTCCGCCGAGGACGACCTGCTGCTGGTCTCCCGCAAGGCGCAGTCGATCCGCTTCACCGCCACCGACGACGCGCTGCGCTCCACCGGCCGCGCCACCTCCGGCGTCAAGGGCATGTCGTTCCGCGCGGACGACGAACTGCTCTCGATGAACGTGGTCCGTCCGGGCACCTACGTCTTCACCGCGACCGACGGCGGTTACGCCAAGCGCACCGGGGTGGACGAGTACCGTGTCCAGGGACGCGGCGGCTACGGCACCAAGGCGGCGAAGATCGTCGAGGGCCGGGGCTCGCTGGTCGGCGCGCTCGTCGTCGACGAGAGCGACGAGATCATGGCGATCACCCTGTCCGGTGGAGTGATCCGCACGAGGGTTTCCGAGGTTCGTGAAACCGGACGTGACACCATGGGCGTCCAACTGATCAACCTGGGTAAGCGCGATGCGGTCGTGGGAATGGCCCGCAACGCGGAGGCCGAGGACGAGGAGTCGGCGGAGGACGAGGTGACGGGCACCGAGTCCACCGAGGTGGCCGAGGGTACGGAGACGGCGCCGGGCGGCGGGACCGCCCAGGCCTGACCTCGTACCGCGTCGGCCGGTACCGTCACGTCCGTACACGACGTGGCGGTACCGGCCGCCGACCAGTACCGGGCAATCCCGCCGGGCGCTGGATGACGAGTGACGAAGCAGGGCGGTGCGCCGTCCCTGGTGGGAAGTGCGGGAGGACCAGTGAGTGGAGCCACGGGTGCTGGGGGAGGCGCCGCCGGCGGCCGTCCGGGCGCAGCACAGGGCGGTGGGGCGTACGGCGTTCCGCAGCCGCCGGCCGAGCACCCGGCCGCGTCCACCTCGCTGATGCCGCCGGTCGGCGGGGCGGGTCAGGGCGGGACGTACGGCGGCCAGCCGACGCCTCCGCCGCCGGGCGCCCCGGCGGCGGGCAACGGCTTCTCCCAGCCGACCACCTACGCCAAGGGGCAGCCGACCCCGCCCCGGGGCACCCGGGTCGGCGGCGGCAACACCCCGCCCGGCGGGACGCCGGCCGCGGGCGCGCGCCGTCCGGCCGCGCCGCCGGCCTCGGGCGGCGGCGCGCTGGGCCGGACCAGGAAGGCCCGGCTGCGGGTGACCAAGGCCGACCCGTGGTCGGTCATGAAGGTCAGCTTCCTGCTGTCGCTGGCGGTCGGGATCATCATCATCGTGGCGGCCGCGGTGCTGTGGATGACGCTGGACTCGCTCGGCGTCTTCGACTCGCTCGGCAAGACCCTGAAGGACGTCACCGGCTCGGACACCAACGGCGGCGGCCTGAACATCATGGACTACGTGGGCTTCGGCAAGGTGATGACCTTCACCTCGCTGATCGCCGTGGTGGACGTGGTGCTGCTGACCGCGCTCTCCACCCTCTCGGCGTTCATCTACAACGCGGCGGCCGGCTTCACCGGCGGCATCGAGCTCACCCTGGCCGAGGAGGACTGATCCCCAGGATGTGATCCGGGATCAGTTTCCGCCATGGGCGGGGACTTTCCGTCCGCGGGCGGAATCAGCGGGCCCCACCGGCTGTTGCAGCCGGTGGGGCCCGTCGGCATTCGGGTGACAGCCGCGCAGCGCGGCGCGCCTCCCGGACGGGCCGGGGTCGCGGTGGGCTTGGATGAGTCCGCTCGTTCCGCGTCACCCGGCCGCCGCAGGCCTCCCCGGTCCCCACCGGACGGGTCCGGGACGGCTGCTCAGGCACGGCAGGACGGAGACGCGCGATGGCGGAGCTCGCAAGGCGGCTGGTCGAGGCCCTGGACGGGCTGCTGGGGATCCCGGTGCCGCTGCGGGTGCAGGCCTGGGACGGCAGTGTCGCCGGGCCGCCGGGGGCGCCCACCGTGGTGCTGCGCAACCGCCGGGCGCTGCGCCGGCTGCTCTGGCACCCGGGCGAGCTGGGCCTGGCCCGCGCCTACGTCTCGGGGGACCTGGAGGTCGCCCCGGGCACCGACCTGTACGACGTGCTGCGGGCCGTGGCGCGCTTCGCCGAGCGTCCGGAGATCCGCCGGCTGCGGCTGGGCCCCGGCGACGTGCTGGGCGCCAGGGGCCGCCGGGTGGTGGGCGCGCTGCTGCGGGCCGGTGCGCTCGGCCCCGAGCCGGTGCCGCCGCCGGAGGAGGCCCCGACGGGCCGCGGGCGGCTGCACAGCCGCGGCCGGGACCGCGCCGCGATCCACCACCACTACGACGTCGGCAACGACTTCTACGGCCTGGTGCTGGGTCCCTCGATGGTCTACTCGTGCGCCTACTGGGAGCCCGCCGCGAAGAGCCTGGAGGCGGCGCAGGAGGCCAAGCTGGACCTCATCTGCCGCAAGCTCGGCCTGCGGCCGGGGATGCGGCTGCTGGACGTCGGCTCCGGCTGGGGCTCACTGGTGCTGCACGCGGCCCGGCACTACGGAGTGAGGGCGGTCGGCGTCTCGATCTCCGAGGAGCAGGTGGCGCTGGCCCGCCGGCGGGTCGAGGAGGCCGGGCTGGCGGACCGGGTGGAGATCCGGCTCCAGGACTACCGGGAGATCCCGGACGGCCCGTTCGACGCGATCTCCAGCGTGGGCATGGCCGAGCACGTCGGCGAGGCCCAGTACCGGGTGTACGCCGAGGGCCTGTACCGGCTGCTGGCGCCCGGCGGCCGGCTGCTCAACCACCAGATCGCCCGCCGCCCCGATCACCCCGGTGAGCCGTACCGTCCCAGCCCGTTCATCAACCGCTACGTCTTCCCGGACGGCGAGCTGTCCCCGGTCGGTTCCACCGTCTCCCGGCTGGAGGAGGCGGGCTTCGAGGTGCGGGACGTCGAGTCGCTCCGCGAGCACTACGGGCTGACCCTGCGTGAGTGGGTGGCCAATCTGGAGGCGCGCTGGACGGAGGCGGTCGGGCTGGTGGGGCGCGGCCGGGCGCGGGTCTGGCGGCTCTACATGGCGGCCTCGGCGCTGGCCTTCGAGGAGAACCGGATCGGGGTCAACCAGATCCTCGCGGTGCGCAGCACCGCCGAGGGCGCCGCGCACCTGCCGGCGACCCGCGCGGAGTGGCTGGCCGCCCCCGGAACCGTCCCCGGTACTGTCCCCGGCACCGCCTCCGACCTGCCGGTCCCGGAGGGGCCCGGGGCGGGCCCGGCCCAAACGGATTTGGGGGATCGGGGATCGGTCCGCTAATCTTTCAGTGCGGCAAGGGGCTATAGCTCAGACGGTTAGAGCGCTTCCCTGATAAGGAAGAGGCCACAGGTTCAAGTCCTGTTAGCCCCACCACCGCGAAGGGCCCGGAGCGATGCTCCGGGCCCTTCGGCGTTGTGTCCGCGTTCCCGGAACCACGGGCGCCGTCCGGGTGTTCTACCGGTGGAGGCCGGGGCTCGCCCCGGCGGTGTCCGACGGTGGAGGCGGTGACGCAATGGGTCTGGTCTTCGCGATGACCATCCCCGGCCTGGTCTGTCTGCTGGTGGCGCTGGCCTTCGTCGACCAGCTGGCGTTACGGGCGCGCCGGTCGCGCCTGGTGCCGTGGCGGGGGACCGGCCGGGAGGGGCAGATCTCGGCGACCGGTTTCGAGCAGCTGCACGCGCAGTTCGCGGCCGGCAAGCAGCACGAGCTCGACGAGCGGCAGAGCACCCTGATGCTGCGCGACGAGGAGGACGACGGGGCCCCGCCGCGCACCCGGGTGGACCTGGCCTCGGGGGTGGCGGTGGTGGTGCCGCCGTCCGGTTCCCGGGCCGGTTCCGGGCCCGGTGCGCAGCCCGGTTCCGGCTCCGTCGGGCGGGAACGGTGACGGCTTGGGGCCGGGCCGACCGTACGACAGGAGGTGTGGCGTCAATCCTCCGGCCGGACCGGTCGGTTGGAGGCAGCGGTGGCTGGTCACGATTGGGACACCGGTGTGTATCATCGGCCGCAAGGGCAGTCCGGCATCCCGACCGCCCGTTCGTGCTCGTAACACAACCACGGACTCCTCGGCCCGATCGGAACGATCGGCGCCCGGCTGCCGAGTCCGTCAACGCAAGAAGGACGAGGTCCCGCGGTGAAGAAGCTTCTCCTGGTCGCCCTGGTCGCCCTCGGCGGCTTCTTTGTCTACCGTCAGGTCCAGGCGGACCGCGCCGAGCAGGACCTGTGGACCGAGGCCACCGACCCGGTCCCGGCCGGTCGCTGAGGCCCCCGGCGATCTGACGATCGACAGTCTTCCCAGGCGCCGGACGGCGCCTCCAGGGCCGGTCGGCCCGGTCGGGTGACCGGGTCGGCCGGAGTTTCCGGTCCCGCACGGCAGGAGTGCCGGGACGGGGCACCGGATCCGCACCGGAACCGGGTACGCTGGTGTCCGGCGGTGCGCCCGGTGCCGCCCCGGGGCTTTAGCTCAGTTGGTAGAGCGCTGCCTTTGCAAGGCAGATGTCAGGAGTTCGAGTCTCCTAAGCTCCACAGTTCTCTCCACCGCGCGTGGACGGCGATCGGCCGCTGACCTGATTCCCGGTCAGCGGCCGATTCGCGTTCTCACTGCGGGTCGCGCGGGTCCTGCGGCTCGGAGCGGTCCTCCGCGGGCGCCGCGGCCGACGCGGGGCCGGCGGCGTCCGGCGAGCCGTTCACCGAGGCGTCCGGGCCGGTGCCCGAGGCGGGCGCGTCGGCCGGTCGGGTCGCCGACGGGGGCTCCACCAGCCATTCCGGGTTGCTGCGGTGCCGCCACCACTGCCAGGTGGCGATGCCGCTGCCGATCGCGATCAGGCCGGCCACGGCCAGTCCGGTCGCCCAGCCGGCCCGGCACGACCTGCGGGCGTTGCGGGCCGCGAGGTCGCTGATCTCGGCCGAGGTGACGTTGCCGCGCATGGCGGTCAGCGCGGCGGCGCCGCGGGTCTGGGCCTCCTGGGCGACCGGGACGACGGCGGCGCGGGCCTCCTCGACGGCGTGCGCGACCTTGGGGGCGACGGTGCACCGCGCCTGGTCGGCGGCCCTGGCCGCCGAATGTCGGGCGGCCAGGGCGGCCTCCTGGGTGCGGTGCAGGGCTTTCAGGGCGTTCTGCTGGGCCTCCGGCGGCAGGCTGGCGAAGGCGTGACCGACCTGGGGGGCGATGTGCCGGTCGTACTGGACGCGGACGGTGTGGGCGGCCTGCGAGGCCTGCTGCCGGGCGCTGTCCGCGAAGCTGCCGGCCGTCGCTCGGGCCGAGTCCAAACGGGTCACGAGTCTCTCCTCCTGGTGGCGTCCTTTATGCACATATCCACCTGAATGCTGATCATGCATCCTGGTTTGTCCGATGGCATGCCGGAGTGGGCCGTACGCGGGGCGGGCTGGGCCGGTGGGAGGCCGTCGGAGGGCGGTCCGGGGCCGGACGGGCCGCTCGGTCGGGTGTGCGGCCGCAGTAGGCTGGCGGTTCCGGCGGGGGTGCCCGTCGGGAGCGCGTACGTGTCGTCGCAGCAAGTCGTGGCAGAAGGGGATAGCCGATGCTCCCGGACGAGCCGAGGCCGCCGATCGACCCGACCCCCGGGACGGGTGGCGGGAGCGGGCTGTCGCGCTGCTACCGGCACCCCGAGCAGGAGACCGGCATCGGCTGCTCGCGCTGCGGCCGGCCGATCTGCCCGCAGTGCATGGTGAACGCCTCGGTGGGCTTCCACTGCCCGGAGTGCGTCAGCGAGGGCGGCCGCCAGGTGCGGCGGGCGACCACCCGCTTCGGCGGGCGCCCGGCCACGGACGCCGCGCTGGTCACCAAGGCGCTGATCGGCGTCAACCTGGTGGTCTTCGTGCTGGCCGCCTACGTGCTCACGCCCTGGCTGGCCTTCGACCTCGAACTGCGCAGCTTCTCCCCCGACCGGTTCTACCCGTTCGCCAACGGCGTCGCCGAGGGCCCGGGCCAGTGGTACCGGCTGCTGACCGCCGTGTTCCTGCACACCGCGCCCTGGCACATCGCCACCAACATGCTGGTGCTCTGGGTGCTCGGCCCGCAGCTGGAGGCGGCCCTTGGACGGGTCCGTTTCCTCGCGCTCTACCTGCTCTCCGGCCTGGCCGGCAGTGCCTTCGCCTTCCTGCTGGCCGGGGACGGGATGCGCTCGCTCGGCGCCTCTGGGGCGGTCTTCGGCCTGCTGGGCGCGACCGTGGTGCTCTACCGCCGGGTCCGGGCGCCGCTCGGGCCGATCATCGCGCTGCTGGTGTTCAACCTGATCGTCACCTTCTCGGTGCAGGGGATCGACTGGCGCGCGCACCTCGGCGGCCTGATCGCCGGGATGCTGACCGCGGCCGGCCTGATGTACGCCCCGCGGGCCCACCGGGCGGCGGTGCAGGGGCTGACGCTGGCGGGCGTGGCCGGCCTGGTGCTGGCGATGGTGCTCGCCGGGACGGCTGCCTACGGCGGGTGATCCGCCGGCGGCGGACCGCACGGACGGGCGTGCGGTGCCCGCACGGTTGTCCACAGCATGTGCGGGGTTGTGCACAGGCCGTGCGAACAATCCGGGGCGGACACCTGTTCTACGCGTGTCCTGCTGTGCGGATCCCCTGGGCGAAGCGAGGGCGCGCGGCGAGGTGGAAAGCGCCCCCGGCGTGAGTTATCCACAGGCCGGTGCGACTTTTCCCCAGTGTGGATAACTATGTGGATAAGCATGATGAGCAGATGATCGCGAGCGCCATCGCGGAGCCTGTCCGCCGTCCGGGCGCACCACGAAGCCGCCCCGGACGGATCCGCCCGGGGCGGCGGTGAAGGAGCTCAGGGCAGCAGCCCCGGCGTCACTTCCACTGGGTGGAGACGCCGAAACCCGCCGCGATGAAGCCGAAGCCCACCAGGATGTTCCAGTTCCGCCAGCTCTCCACCGGCCAGCTGCCGCTGGTCACGTAGTAGGTGACGATCCAGACCAGGCCGATCAGGAACATCGCCAGCATCAGCGGGGCAACCCAGCTGCGGCCCGAGCTGATCTTCACCGTTGCCGTGGTCGGCGGGGTGTAGTCGGACTTCTTGCGGAGTCGAGACTTCGGCACGAGGAGCTCTCCTGTCGATGCGCTGTGACCGCGCAGGGGTTCACGGTGGTGTGGCGGCGTCCGTTAGCGTAGTGGTTCGGCGGGTCCGAAGGAGATAAGGGTACGGTGCCTAATTTGTCGATTCCCCCTCGGCCGGCCCCTACCCGCGGCTCCGGCACCCGAATTGTCGGACGTGCCCTGACCTGCGCCGTCTTCGCGCTCGCCGGACTGCTCTTCTACATCAGCGCGCAGACGGCGCGCGGCACCGACCTGCGCACCGACAACTCGCTGCTCAGCCTCTCCGACGTGATAAGGCAGCGCAGCGCCCAGAACCAGCAGTCCCAGGCCCAGCTCGCCGAGCTCCAGGAGCGGGCCCAGCGGCTCACCGGCCGGCAGGGGAGCCCGGCCGACGCCGCGCAGCTCACCGCCCTGGAACAGGCCGCCGCCCTGGACCCGCTGCAGGGCCCCGGCCTCACCGTCACCCTCAATGACGCCCCGCCGAACGCGACCGCGCGCGTCCCCGGGGTGCGCGAGCCGGACGTCAACGACCTGGTCATCCACCAGCAGGACATCCAGGCCGTGGTCAACGCGCTGTGGCGCGGCGGCGCCGAGGGCGTCCAGGTGATGGACCAGCGGCTGATCTCCACCAGCGCCGTCCGCTGCGTCGGCAACACCCTGCTGCTCCAGGGCCGGGTCTACTCGCCGCCGTACGTGGTCAAGGCGGTCGGGAAGACCGACGCGCTGCGCGCCGCGGTGGAGGCGGACCCGACGGTCCGCAACTACCTGCAGTACGTCCAGGCGTACGGACTGGGCTGGAAGGTGCAGGAGGGCGGCGACCTCTCGCTGCCCGGCTACTCGGGAACGGCGGACCTGCGCGCGGCCACCGGCCAGCAGTAGACCGGCCGGCGGTAGACCGGCGGGAAGGACCTGACGGTGACGGGCCGGGGTCTAGTCTTGACCCCAGTCCGCTACGTCGAGGGAGCACCATGTACGGCTGGATCTGGCGTCACCTGCCGGGGAACACCCTGGTCAAGGCCGTCGTCTCGGTGCTCCTCGTGCTGGGGATCGTCTACCTCCTCTTCACCTACGTCTTCCCGTGGGCGGAACCGCTCCTCCCCTTCGGCGACGTCACAGTGGACGGAGACGGCGACGGCGCCGTCGGCTGACCCGGCGGCCCCGCCACCCGCTCCAGTCCCCGCACCCACCGGAGAACGCGCGCCCATGACCTCCCGGCCGATCCCGCCCCGCATCCTGGTCGTCGACAACTACGACAGCTTCGTCTTCAACCTGGTCCAGTACCTCTACCAGCTCGGCGCCACCTGCGAGGTGGTCCGCAACGACGAGGTGACCGTCGAGCACGCGGTGCGCCGCGACGGCGACGGCGGCTTCGACGGGGTGCTGCTCTCCCCCGGCCCGGGCGCCCCCGAGGAGGCCGGCGTCTGCATCGAGATGGTGCACCACTGCGCGCGGATCGGACTGCCGGTGTTCGGCGTCTGCCTGGGCCTGCAGTCGATCGCGGTGGCCTACGGGGCCGTGGTCGGCCGGGCGCCCGAGCTGCTGCACGGCAAGACCTCGCCGGTCGAGCACGAGGACGGCGGGGTGTTCGCCGGCCTGCCCTCGCCGCTCGTCGCGACCCGGTACCACTCGCTGGCGGTCGAACCCGCCACCGTGCCGGACGAGCTGGTGGTCACCGCGCGCACCGCAAGCGGCGTGATCATGGGGCTGCGCCACCGCGACCTCGCGGTGGAGGGCGTGCAGTTCCACCCGGAGTCGGTGCTCACCGAGGGCGGTCACCGGATGCTCGCCAACTGGCTGGCCGAGTGCGGCGACCCGCAGGCCGTCGACCGGTCGGCCGGGCTCGCCCCGGTGATCGGCCGGGGCTGAGCGGCGTGACCGCGGTGCGTCCGGAGGCGGACCCGCAGGGCGGCGGCGCGTACGGACAGCAGCACCCTCCGGCCGCGGACCACCCGTACCGGCAGGAGCAGTACGGCGAGCAGGGCCAGTACGGCCAGTACGGTCCGCACGAAGGGGCGCCGTACCCGCCGGGGCCGTACCAGCAGGGCCAGTACCAGGGGTACGACCCGTACCAGGAGCAGCAGCTCCGGCAGGGCGGCTACATCCCCGCCCAACCGGCCCAGGGCCAGAGCCAGGTCCAGAGCCAGGGCTGGGCGGGCCAGTACGGAGCCGAGGACGGCTGGGGCGTCTACGAGCAGGCCGCGTCCCCCGTGGCGCCCGAGCGGGCGGAGGAGACGCTCCGCCTGCACCTGGAGAGCCCGGACGCGCCCGGGACGGAGCAGGCGGTGTTCGCCGCCGCCGAGACGGTCACCATGGACGCGGTGGCGGGCGCCCCCGCGGCGCCGCCCGCCCCCGGCGGGCGGGCCGAGCGCCGCCGGGCCGCGCAGGGGCGCGGACGGCGCCGCGGGGGCGCCCGGACCGCCGCCGCGGACCGGCCCCGCCCGAAGGAGTCGGTGGCGGTGGTCCTCGCCCGGTTCCTCGGCGAGCTGTGCATCACCCTCGGCCTGGTCATGCTGCTCTTCGTCTCGTACCAGCTCTGGTGGACCAATGTGCAGGCCGACGCGGCCGCCGACGGGGCCCGCAGCCAGCTGGAGGAGCAGTTCGACGCGGCCGCCCCGGCCCCGGCGGCGGGACAGCCGGCCCCGGATCCGGCCAAACCCGAGACGTTCGAGCCCGGCAAGGGCTTCGCGATCATCCACCTGCCGAAGCTCGGCCAGAAGTTCCCGATCGCCGAGGGCACCGCCAAGGGCGCGGTGCTCGACAAGGGCCTGGTGGGGCACTACACGGGGACCGGCATGCCGGCCGACAAGGCGGGCAACTTCGCGCTGGCCGCGCACCGCAACACCCACGGCGAGCCGTTCCGGCGGATCAACCAGCTCGGCAAGGGCGACCGGATCGTGGTGGAGACCGCGACCGCGTACTACACCTACGAGGTCACCGGTGGCATCCCGGAGACCCCGCCGTCCAACGTGAGCGTGATCAAGCCGGTGCCGAACGGCGCCGGGTACGGCGGCGCGGGCCGCTACATCACGCTGACCACGTGCACGCCGGAGTTCAGTTCGAAGTACCGGCTGATCGTCTTTGGCAAGATGATCGAGGAACGGCCGCGCAGCCAGGGCAAGCCGGCCGCCCTCACGGGAGGCTGACCGCGAGCGGGCGAGTAGCAAGGGGAGAGACGTGACGCAGGAGACCGAAGCGGTGGCCGAGGAGGCCTTCCCGCAGCCCGGGCCGCAGGCCCGGACCGGCCGGCCGCCGCGGCGCGGGCGGGCGCTGGCCGTACTGGGGCTCCTCGGCGAGCTGCTGATCACCCTCGGCCTGGTGCTCGGCCTGTTCGTCACCTACTCGCTCTGGTGGACCGACGTGCTGGCGGACCGCTCCGCCGCGGCGGCCTCCGACCAGCTGCGCGACTCCTGGGCGGCCGGCGGACCGGCCGCCCTCCCGTCCGGCTCCCCGTCCGGTCCGGCCGCCCAGGGCGACCCGAACGCCCCAAACGCCCCGGGCGCCCCGGTGCCCGGCGGCGGTCCGACGTCCGGCGCGGGCGGCACCGGCACGGCCCTCGCGGCGGGCACGGGCGTCGGCTTCCTGCACGTCCCCGCGATGGGCCGGAACTACCAGGTGCTGATCCGGATGGGCACCGACGCCGACACCCTGGCCGAGGGCGTCGCCGGGGTCTACGAGCAGCCCTACCGTGCGGCGATGCCCTGGGACGCGTCCGGCAACTTCGCGCTGGCCGCCCACCGGGACGGGCACGGGGCGAAGTTCCACGACCTCGACGCCCTGCACAAGGGTGACCCGATCGTCGTCGAGACCCGGGACAAGTGGTACGTCTACCGGGTCGACAGCACCCTGCCGGAGACCACCAAGTTCGACACCGGCATCGTCGCCCCGGTGCCGAAGGGCTCGGGCTACACCGAGCCCGGCCGGTACATCACGCTGACCACCTGCACCCCGGTCTACACCTCGCGCTACCGGATGGCGGTCTGGGGGAGCCTGGTGCGGGTGGACGACATGGACGCCAAGCGCACCCCGCCCGCCGAGCTGCGGCGCGGCTGAGGCCCCCGAGAGGGCCGGGGAACGCGGGGGCGCACCGGAAACGCCCGAGGGCCCGTCGACGCGGTGTCGACGGGCCCTCGGGCGTTTCCGGGGGACAACCCGGCCGGCCGGCCCGGTGCTGAGGGACTCAGGACCAGGGGAACCAGGGCCTAGTTGTTGTTGGGTCCCCCTTTGGTGTTCGTGGGGTTGGGGAAACCGGGGATCCCGGGGAGGGTGGGTGTGTCGTTCCCTTTGGGCGGGTCGACCGCCTTGGTCATCAGCCCGACCGCGGTGCTCGGGTCCACCTGCGTCCCGGCGGCCGGGGTCGAGGCGAGGACGATCGCGTTCGGGTCCTGCGGGCCACTGGTGACGGTGTACTTCAGGCCCAGGCTCTCCAGCTTCGCGATGGCTTCCTTCAGCGTGACGTTCTGCAGCGGCGGGACGGTGACCTTGTCCGGCGCCTTGAAGATGGTCAGGGTGATCTTGGTGTTGGCCGGCTGCTTGCCGCCCGCCGGGTTCTGCGAGGCCACCGTGTTGACCTTGGTCGGGTCGGTGGTCTGCGCCGTCTTCGAGGCGTCCACCTGGAAGCCCGCGCCCTCCAGCGCGGCCTGCGCGGCCTCCTTCTGCTGGCCGACCACGCTCGGCACGTTGATCTTGGCCTTGCCCTGCGAGACGGTCAGCTTGACCGGGGCGGTCGGGTCGGCGCCGCCGCTGGCCGGGTCCTGGGCCACGACCTGGTCCAGCGGGGCGTTGTCGTCGTCCTTGTACTCGCTCGTGACGTTGGTGAAGCCGGCGTCGGTGAGCGCCTTGAGGGCCTGGTCCTTGGTCTTGCCGACCACGCCCGGCACGGTGGCCTTGGCCGGGCCGGAGGACAGCTGCACGGTGATCGTGGCGGTCTCGGCCACCTGGCCGCCGACCGCCGGGTTCTGCGTGCAGACCTGGTCCTTCTTGACGTTGGCGTCCGGGCAGGCGATCTTCTCGCCCTCGGTGACCACCAGCTTGGGACCGGCCTGCGTGGCGGCCGTCCTGGCGTCCGCCAGGGTCTTGCCGACCAGGTTGGGCACCGCGATCTGCGGTGCCTCCTTCTTGTCGCCGCCCTTGTTGCCGAACATCGCCTGGGCCACGAAGAAGGTGCCGACCAGGACCAGCACGGCGGCGACCGCCAGCACGATCCAGGAGGTGTTGCTCTTCTTCGGCGGCTCCTCGCCGCGCCGGCCGCCGCGGCCGTAGCCGTCGTCGTAGCCGTCGTTGCCGCCGCCCGGGGCGCCGGCGTAGGTCTGGCCGTAGCCGTCGTCGTAGCCGCCGGCCTGCGGCTGGGCGGGGTAGCCGGCCGGGGCGGCCTGCGGCAGGACGGTGGTCGGACCGCCGGGGGCCTGCTGCGGCAGCACGTTGGTCTGGCCGTACGGGTCGTGCTGCTGCGGGTAGCCGTTCTGGTCGTAGCCGTACCCCGCGCCCATGCCGTACGCGGCGGCCTGCTGGGCGGCGGCCACCGGCAGGCCGTCGAGGAAGCGCTCGATGTCGTCGCGCATCTCGTCGGCGCTCTGGTAGCGGTAGTCGCGGTCCTTGGCGAGCGCCTTGAGCACGATCGCGTCGACCTCGGGGCGGACCTCGGGGTCGAAGACGGACGGCGGCTGCGCCTCCTCCCGGACGTGCTGGTAGGCGACCGCCACGGGGGAGTCGCCGACGAACGGGGGGCGGACGGTGAGCAGCTCGTAGAGCAGGCAGCCGGTGGAGTAGAGGTCGGAGCGGGCGTCCACCTGCTCGCCCTTGGCCTGCTCCGGGGAGAGGTACTGGGCGGTGCCGATGACGGCGGAGGTCTGCGTCATCGTCATGCCGGCGTCGCCCATCGCGCGGGCGATGCCGAAGTCCATCACCTTGACGTTGCCCTGCCGGGTCAGCATGACGTTGGCGGGCTTGATGTCGCGGTGCACGATGCCGGCCCGGTGCGAGTACTCCAGGGCCTGGAGGATGCCGATGGTCATCTCCAGCGCCCGCTCCGGCAGCAGCCGGCGGCCGGAGTGCAGCAGCTCGCGCAGGGTGGAGCCCTCGACGTACTCCATCACGATGTACGGGATGGAGATGCCGTCGATGTAGTCCTCGCCGGTGTCGTACACGGCGACGATCGCGGGGTGGTTCAGTGACGCCGCGGACTGCGCCTCGCGGCGGAAGCGGGCCTGGAACGACGGATCACGGGCCATGTCGGCCCGGAGCGTCTTCACGGCGACGGAACGGCCGAGCCGGGTGTCATGGGCGAGGTACACCTCGGCCATGCCGCCGCGTCCGAGGACGCCGCCGAGCTCGTACCTGCCGCCGAGGCGACGAGGCTCTTCCATAGTTCCGACCCTCTCCCTCACCCGCCGGTGAGGTTATGACGTAGGTGTCCCCACATGCTCCGTGTGACGCCGTCCGGGCCCCGGGTGGTTCTGCGATCAGGACCGTCCGGCACCGCGCGGACGGCAACGGGTACACCCGTTGCTGCGGATACGCTACCGGTCGGACCGGGTCGGACCCGAGTCGGCCGCAGGCCGATATCAGACCGGTATCCGGACAGGGGTGCCGATCGTGACATTTCCCTCACCCGTGGACGCATGCCGTCACTTGCCCAGGACGGCCTGCATCACCGACTTGGCGATCGGCGCGGCGAGCCGGCCGCCGCTGATGCCGTCGCGGTTGTTGGAGCCGTCCTCGACGACCACCGCGACCGCGACCGAGCGGCCGTCGGAGGCCTTGGCGTAGGAGGTGAACCAGGCGAACGGCAGGCCCGCGTTGCCCTCGCCGTGCTGGGCGGTGCCGGTCTTGCCGCCGACCGTCAGGCCGGGGATCTTGGCGTTCTTGCCGGTGCCGTTCTCGACGACCGAGACCATGAGGTCCTGGAGCTTCTGCGCGGTGGCCGGGCTGACCGGCTGGGAGAACTGCTTGTCGGTGTGCTTGGAGATGGTGGTCAGCGAGGCGGAGCGCTCCTCTTCGACCAGGTAGGGCTGCATCAGCGTGCCGTTGTTGGCGATCGCCGCGGAGACCATCGCCATCTGCAGCGGGGTGGCCTGGGTGTCGTGCTGGCCGATCGAGTCCTGGGCGGTGCCGTCCGGGGTGGAGTTGGACGGGTAGACGCTCTTCTCGGAGCGGATCGGGGTGTCCACGGTGCTGTTGAAGCCGAACTTCTCGGCCTGCACCCGCATCTTGTCCTTGCCCAGGTCGGCGCCCATCTTGGCGAAGACGGTGTTGCAGGACTGGTCCATGCCGGACTTGATCGTGGCGTTGCCGCACAGCTCCCGGTCGGACTCGTTCTTCAGCACGAAGCTGGTGCCCGGCAGGGTGTACGGGTCCGGGGTCTGGGTCTGGTCGTCGATGTTCTGGTACAGGCCGTTCTCGAACGCCGCCGCCGCGGTGACCAGCTTGAAGGTCGAGCCGGGCGGGTACGTCTCGCGCAGCGCGCGGTTGAGCATCGGCTTGTTCGGGTCGGCGTTGAGGTCGGTCCAGGCCTTTTCGTCCGACTTCTCGTTGCCGGCGAAGCTGGCCGGGTCGTAGGACGGCGTGGAGACCAGGGCGAGGATCGCGCCGGTCTTCGGGTCGATCGCGACGGCGGCGCCCTTCTTGTTGCCGAGCCCGTCGAAGGCGGCCTTCTGGGCCTTGGAGTTGATCGTGGTGACGACGTCGCCGCCGCGCTTCTGCTCGCCGGTCAGCATGTCCAGGGTGTTGCGGAAGAACAGCCGGTCGTCGCTGCCGGAGAGGATGCCGTCCTCCAACTGCTCCAGCTGGCTGGAGCCGAAGGCCTGCGAGGAGTAGCCGGTCACCGGGGCGTACATCAGGGGGTCGGTCCAGGACCGCTTGTACTTGTAGCGCAGGCCGTTCACGAAGGTGGACTGGGTGATCGGCTGGCCGTCGACGATGATGTTGCCGCGCGGGTAGGCGTAGCGGTCGTAGACCTGGCGCTTGTTGTACTTGTTGCTGGCCCAGGCGTCGGCCTGCACGCCCTGGATCCAGTTGGTGCGCACCATGAGGGCCAGGATCAGGACGAGGCAGAAGATCGAGACCCGGCGGATCGGCTTGTTCACGAGGCGGTACCCCCCTGGATCTCGGGTGTGGGGGTGGGTTCCACCCCGGGGCGGCGGGCGTTGTCGCTGATCTTCAGCAGGATGGCGACCAGCGCCCAGTTGGCGACCACCGAGGAGCCGCCCTGGGCGAGGAACGGCATGGTCATACCGGTCAGCGGGATCAGGCCGGTGACACCGCCGGCGACCACGAAGACCTGCAGGGCCATCGCCGAGGAGAGGCCGACGGCGAAGAGCTTGCCGAACGGGTCGCGGGCGGCGACCGCGGTGCGCAGGCCGCGCTGGATCAGCAGGGCGTACAGCATGAAGATCGCCATCATGCCGGTGAGGCCCAGCTCCTCGCCGAAGGAGCCGAGGATGAAGTCGCTCTTGGCGGCGAAGTCGATCAGCCAGGAGCGGCCCTGGCCGAGGCCGGAGCCGGTCACCCCGCCGGAGCCGAAGGACATCAGCGCCTGGCCGATCTGCTCGGTGGCGTTGTCCGGGTGGTTGGGCCCGAAGGCGGCCATCGGGTCCAGCCAGGCGTCGATGCGGGTCTTCACGTGGCTGGTGGTGGAGGCCACCGCGACCGCGCCGCCGACCGACATCAGCAGGCCGAAGACGATCCAGCTGGTCCGCTCGGTGGCGACGTAGAGCATCACCACGAAGAGGCCGAAGTACAGGAAGGACGAGCCGAGGTCGTTCTCGAAGATCAGGATGAGCAGGCTGAGCAGCCAGATCACGATGATCGGGCCGAGGTCGCGGCCGCGCGGCAGGTACAGGCCCATGAAGCGGCGGCTGGCCAGTGCCAGGGCGTCCCGCTTGACCATCAGGTAGCCGGCGAAGAACACGGTCAGGATGATCTTGGCGAACTCACCGGGCTGGATGGAGAAGGAGCCCATCCGGATCCAGATCTTGGCGCCGAAGTCCTCCCTGCGCTCCGGGAAGAACGCCGGCGCGGCGAGCAGCACCAGGGCCACCGCCATCGAGATGTAGGTGTAGCGCTGGAGGACGCGGTGGTCCTTCAGGAAGACCATCACCACGATGAAGAACGCGATGCCCAGGCCCGACCACATCAGCTGGTTGGCGGCGGCCGGGAAGTTGTTGTGTATCAGCGGCCCGGCCTTGTCGAGCCGCCAGATCATCACCAGGCCGAGCCCGTTCAGCAGGGTGGCGATGGGCAGCATCAGCGGGTCCGCGTAGGGCGCGAACTTGCGCATCAGCAGGTGCGCGATCAGCGCGAGGGCGCCCATGCCCAGGCCGTAGCCGAGCATGCCGGTCGGCAGTTTGCCGTCCATCGCCAGGCCCACGTTGGCGTACGCCAGGACGGGCAGCACCACCGCGAAGGCGAGCATCGCCAGTTCGGTGTTGCGCCGGTTGGGCGTGGCCTGCGGCGAGATGGTGGTGTTGCGGCGGCGCCGCGAGGACGCGCGGTCGGCCGGCACACCGGCATCCCGGTGGTTGGCGTCGCTGCTCACATCGAAGGTACTCACGTCGTAGCCGCTCCCTGACGGCCGGCGGGTCCGCGCCGGGCGGGCGTATGTCGGGTCGCGTCCATCACGGCTTCGGGCAGGAGTCGGCGCGCTGCCGCTCCTCGTCGGTCAGGCCGGGCAGGTCGCCCTGCGGGGCCGCGGGGGCCGCGGTGCCCTGGCCGGGCGTGGCGGCCGGGGCGGTGGCGCTCGGGGCCGGGACCGGCGCGGTCGTGGGGACGCCGGCCGCCGGGGCGCGGCCGGTGGTGGACGGGCTGGGCGGCGTGGTGGCCGTCACGAACCCGGCGTGCGTCGCCACCGTCCCGGCGGCCTGCTGGGCGGCCGGGTTGGCGGCCGCGGCCCGGACGTCGGCGACCTTCTTGCAGAGCGCGGCCTGCTCGCCCAGCTTCTTCACCTTGTCGTCGGCGTCGTCGAGGCTGGTCGCCGAGATGGTGTTGGTGACGTGGGTGCGCTGGTCCTGCGGCAGGTACTTGAGTTCGATGTCCTTGTACGGCGTGTGCACCGAGGACAGGTTCAGTCCCGCCAGGCTCTGGTTGACGCCCTGGTAGACGGCGACGTGGTCGTCCTCGGCGCCGACGTAGTACTGGCTCTGGGTCCACTGGTAGCCGAAGAAGCCGCCCGCGCCGAGCAGGCCCACCGTGACCAGGCCCACCAGCGAGAACGTCAGCGCCCGGCTCCGGCGCTTCTTGCGGGGCGCCTCGTCGTCGAAGTCCTCGCTCCCGTAGACCGGGGGTTCGCCGCCGCGGCCGTCCGGGAAGCCCTCGGCCGGTCCGAAGCCGCCCCGGCCGTCGGGGCGGCCGGCGCCGTAGCCCTCGGCGGGGCCGAAGGCGCCCTGCGGGCCTCGGCCCAGTCCGGCGGCGCGGCCGGCCGGGGTGTCCGCGATCGAGCGGTCGGCGGCGGACGAGGACGGCGGGGTCTCGGCGACCGCGCCGACCACCACCGGCACGTCGTTGAACTGGCCGCTCAGGGTGTCCGTGGCGCCGACGTCGAGGACGTCCGCCACGATGCAGGTGATGTTGTCCGGGCCGCCGCCGCGCAGGGCGAGCTGGATCAGCTCCTGCACGGTCTGCTCGGGCGCGTAGAAGCTGCCCAGGGTGTCCTGGAGGGTCTGGTGGCTGACCGGGCCGGAGAGGCCGTCGGAGCAGATCAGGTAGCGGTCGCCGGCCCGGACCTCGCGGATCGACAGGTCGGGCTCGACCTGGCCGCGGCCGTCCAGGGCGCGCATCAGCAGCGAGCGCTGCGGGTGGGTCTCGGCCTCCTCGGGCGTGATCCGCCCCTCGTCGACCAGCCGCTGCACCCAGGTGTGGTCCTGGGTGATCTGCACCAGCGCGCCGTCCCGCAGCAGGTAGGCGCGCGAGTCGCCGACGTGCACCAGGCCCATCCGCTGGCCGGTCCAGAGCATCGCGGTGAGGGTGCAGCCCATGCCTTCGAGCTGCGGATCCTCCTCGACCATCTGGCGGAGCCGGTCGTTGGCGCCCTGGACCGCGTCGCCGAGCAGGGTCAGCAGGTCGGCGCCCGGCACGTCCTCGTCCAGCCGGACGATCGAGCCGAGCACCTCGGAGGACGCGACCTCACCGGCCGCCGCGCCGCCCATGCCGTCGGCCACGGCCAGCAGCCGCGGGCCGGCATAGCCGGAGTCCTCGTTCCCCTCCCGGATCAGTCCCTTGTGGGAGCCGGCGGCGAAGCGCAGCACCAGGGTCATGCGACCTGTGCCCCCCTCTGGGTCATGGACGGGATGCTGTCCCTCATGCGCTACTACTTCCGCAGTTCGATGACGGTCCTGCCGATACGGATCGGCATGCCCGGCTGGAGCGGGGTCGGCGCGGTCAGGCGCTGACGGTCCAGATAGGTGCCGTTGGTGGAGCCTAGATCCTCCACCGTCCACTGCCCAGTCTGGTCGGGATAGATCCTGGCATGCCGGGAGGACGCGTAGTCGTCGTCCAGCACGATGGTGGAGTCGTGGGCCCGGCCGAGCGTGATGGTCTGGCCCTGCAGCGCCACGGTGGTCCCGGCCAGCGAGCCCTGCACCACGACGAGCTGGGTCGGGGCGCCGCGGCGGCGCCCGCCGCCCTGGGTCGGCGGCCCGCCCGGGGCCGGCTGGCCCTGCGGGGCGCGCCCGGCGGCTCCGGCCGCTCCGGCGGCGGCAGGGGGGGCTGGTGCGGCGGAACCGCCGCCCCGGCGGGAGGCCCGCGGGTTCACCCGGGTCCCGAACAGATCGCTGCGGATCACCTGCACCGCGACGATCACGAACAGCCACAGCACGGCCAGGAAACCCAGCCGCATGACCGTGAGGGTCAGTTCTGACATAACCGCGCCCGCTCTACCCTTCGACCTGTCGGTAGACGATGGTGGTGGAGCCCACGACGATTCGAGAGCCGTCGCGGAGCGTAGCGCGCTGGGTGTGCTGCCCGTCCACCACGATGCCGTTGGTGGACCCCAGGTCCAGCACCATCGAGGGGGTGCCGGGGCGGATCTCGGCGTGCTTGCGGGAGACCCCGGGGTCGTCGATGCGGACGTCCGCCTCGGTGGAGCGGCCGAGCACGCAGGCGTTTCCGGAGATCTGGTGGCGGGCGCCGTTGACCTCGATCCAGCGGCGGACCGAGGTGCCGTGGCCGGCGCCCGGGAACGGGCGCACGTTGCCGCCGGCCGGTGCGGGCGGGCCGGGGGGCATCGCGGGAGGCGCGGCGGGCGGCGGGGGCGCACCGTACGGGGCGGCGCCGGGCTGCTGCCACGGTGCGCCGGGGGCCGGGGCGGCCGGCGGGCGGCCGTAGCCGGGCTGGGTCGGCTGCGCGGGGGCCTGCTGCTGCGGCTCCTCCGCGGCGAGGGTGCGGCTGCGCACCCGGTACAGGCCGGTGTCGAGGTCCTCGGCCTTCTCCAGGTTCACCTGGAGCGGGCCCATGAAGCTGTAGCGCTGGGCCTCCGCGTACTCGCGGACCATGCCGGCGAGCTCGTTGCCCAACTGCCCGGAGTAGGGGCTCAGCCGCTCGTGGTCGTGCGGGCTGAGCTCGACGATGAAGTCGTTGGGCACGACGGTGCGGTCGCGGTTCCAGATGCTGGCGTTGTTGTCGCACTCGCGCTGCAGCGCACCGGCGATCTCCACGGGCTGGACCTCGGACTTGAACACCTTGGCGAAGGTGCCGTTGACGAGACCCTCGAGTCGCTGCTCGAACTTCTTCAGCACTCCCATGGGGCACCCCCTTCCAGGGTTCGTTCGCCTGCCTGCCGACCGGTTTCCGGAGAACCGATCACGCCTACTTGCGGTACTTCCGTACTGATCGTATCCACGCCGGGGCCATCCGTACGGTTCCCGGAACACGTGGTGCCCGGGGGTGGGCTCGGACACACAGGGTGACGCATGCGGGCGGCAACATGCCAGGGCCACCCGCCCGGCGGGGCCGCCGTCCTTCGCTCGCCTGTTCGCCGGGCATCCGTTCGGATGCGCCCGGGTGCCCCGGGGAACGGATTCGGAGGTGACCCGCAGGTCGTGCTACTGTTTTCCACGTCGGAAGGGGCGCCCACCGGGTGGCCCGATCGAAGAACCGCGAAGGCCACATGGTACCGAGCGGGACGGCTGATCGACCGGCAAGCGGTGAAAACACCCATGCGCGGGTGGCGGAATAGGCAGACGCGCTGGATTCAGGTTCCAGTGCCCGAAAGGGCGTGGGGGTTCAACTCCCCCCTCGCGCACAGCGAAGCCCCGCAGATCTTCGGATCTGCGGGGCTTTTTTGTTTCCCTTTCCAGGGCGGATTTCCCGGGGTGCCGCGGGGTGACCCGGGCGGGGTGGCTCAGGAGGACGGGGCCGGCAGGTCGGCGCGGACCTCGAAGCCGCCGTCCGGGGTCGGACCGGCGGTGAGCGAACCGCCGAGCAACTGGGCGCGCTCGCGCAGTCCGACCAGGCCGTGGCCGCCGCCCGGCAGGGTCTGCGCGGGGCGGACCGGCGGCGCGTCGTTGCGCACCTCGACCCGCAGCCGCCGGCCGCGGGCCCGGACCCGGACGTGCACCGCAGACTCGGGCGCGTACTTGGTGATGTTGGTGAGCGCCTCCTGCACGGTGCGGTAGGCGGCCCGCTCGACCGCCTCCGGCCAGGGGTGGTCGCCCGGGAGGAGCTCGGTGTCGGCGGCCAGCCCGCTCTCCTCGATCAGCCGGGGCAGGTCGGCCAGCCTGGGCTGCGGGGCCAGCGGGGTGTCCATCCGCGGACCGCCGGCCCGCAGCACCCCGACCATCTGGCGCAGCTCCTCCAGGGTGCGCACGGAGAGTTCGCGGATGGTCCGGGCGACGCCCGCGGCCGCCGGGTCGGGGGAGGACACCTGGAGCGCGCCGGCCTGGATGCTGATCAGGCTGACCTGGTGCGAGACCACGTCGTGCATCTCCCGGGCGAGCCGGCCGCGCTCCGCGCTGAGCACCCGCTCGGCGAGCAGCCGGCTCTCCCGCTCCTGCCCGCGGGTCAGCTCGTCCAGCCGGGAGGCCAGCTCCCGCCGGGTGCGGGAGAGCAGACCGGTGGCGGCCGGGCCGGCCGCGAGCATCACGGACTGGATGGCGTACAGGGCGGTGTCCCGGCTGATCGTGAAGGACTGCTCGGAGACCGGCCAGTGGAAGAACTCGACGAGGGCGAACAGGGTGGCGCAGGGCACCACCACCCGGGGGCGGGGGCGTTCGGCGGCCACCGTGTAGACGGCGGTGATCGGGGCGAGCCAGATGTCGTCGATGTAGCTGCCGGGCATGGTCAGCAGCAGCACGGCGACGGGGAAGCGCCGCCGCCACGGCAGCGCGACGGCGGCCAGCACCGACAGCAGGCTCTGCCAGAGCGGGGCGCCCCGGGCCACCAGGGCGGCGTCCGCCAGCGAGTAGAGGGCGGGCAGCAGGAGCATCAGCCAGGGCGCGGTCAGCCCGGCCGGGAGGCGTCGTACGGGAAGGTCTCCGCCGCTCATGCCCCGTCGCTCGGCTTCGGGCGGACCAGCCCGGCCCGGTGGGCGATCACGGCCGCCTGGACCCGGTTGGCGGCGCCGAGCTTGCCGAGGATCGCGCTGATGTGGTCCTTCACGGTGCCGGTGCCCAGGAACAGCCGGTCGGCGATCTCGGCGTTGGACAGGCCCTCGCCGAGCAGCGCCAGCACGTCCAGCTCCCGGCCGGTCAGCGTGCGGGCCAGGGTGGCCGCCTCGGCGTCCGGGCCGCCGCCGTCCACGTAGCCGCCGATCACGGTGCGGGTCACCGTCGGGGAGAGGATGTTGCCGCCGGCCGCGAGCACCCGGACCGCGTGCACCAGCTGCTCCGGGGCGGTGTCCTTGAGCAGGAAGCCGGACGCGCCGGCCCGCAGCGCGGTGCCGATGTACTCCTCGGTGTCGAAGGTGGTGAGCATCGCCACAGCCGGCGGGTCGGGCAGCGCCCGGAGCCGGCGGAGCACCGAGATGCCGTCCAGGTCGGGCATCCGGATGTCGAGCAGCACCACGTGCGGGCGCAGCAGCCGGACGCACTCCTCGGTCTGCGCGCCGGAGCAGTCGCCGACCACCTCCAGGTCGGGGGCGGAACCGACGATGAGGCCGAGTCCGGACCGGACCAGGATCTCGTCGTCGACGATCAGCACGCGGGTGGTGGTGATGGGTCCCTCCTCGGTTCGGCGGCCGGGCCGGGCCGGTCCGCATGACTGGAATCGAGGGTAGGGCCTGACCGGCGGCTTCGCGGGACCCCGGGACCTGCCGGGGGCACCCCCGCCGAACGGCGGGGGTGTGAATCCGCTACCTGGTTCACGCCATTCTCACCGTGAGTGGGGAACCATGGAATTGGCTGCCGCTCAGTCGGCCTGCGGCCGGGGTGGGCGTCCGGCCGGGTCGCGTGCGGATGCGACCCACCACCTGATCGTTTGGAATTGAGCTGTGTCGTCCACTGTGAAGCCGGAGCCGTCCACCTCCCCCACCGGGTCCGGGTCCGAGCCCGGCGCCGTCATGGCGCGCTGGCGCCCGCGGGCCGCCGTGGCGACCGTGTGGTACCTGCGGCTGATTGCCCTGCTGAACCTCGTCACCGTGCTGCTGGAGCCGTTCCGGGACCAGGTCGAGACGCACAACGAGGGTGAGTACTTCACCCCCTACCTGATGACCGCGGGCCTGAGCAGCGCGGTGCTCTCGGTCTTCCTGGCGATCGCCATGCGGCGCCGCAAGCGGGCCGCCTGGATCTTCAACCTCGCCCTGGCCGGCCTGTTCGCGCTGCTCTACCTGGCGGCCATGGCGCTGCCCGGCGAAGGCTTCGACCGGCACCCGCTGAACTATGTCTCAACCGTGCTGACCTGCGGTTTCGTGCTGGCGCTGCTGGTCGGCCGGAAGGAGTTCACCTCCAAGGGCGACCGCTCCAACCCGAAGACCGCCGCCGCGACCTTCGTGGCGGGCCTGGGCTTCGGCGGTGTGGTCGGCGCCGCGCTGGTCGCGCTGACCAACAACCTGCCGACCGCGGACTTCTGGGACATGTTCCGCTACTCGGTCGGCCGGATGATCACCATCACCCCGTCCGAGCACCTGCGCTCCGTGATCGACGCGCCGACCTGGGTGAACGCGGTCATCAACGCGATGGGCGCGCTGCTCTTCCTGCTCGTCCTCTACGTGGCATTCCGCAGCCCGCGCGGCACCGAGCTGCTCAGCGCCGAGGACGAGCAGCGGCTCCGGGTGCTGCTGGACAAGCAGGGCGAGCGGGACTCGCTCGGCTACTTCGCGCTGCGCCGGGACAAGGCGGTGATCTTCTCTCCGAGCGGCAAGGCGGCGATCGCCTACCGGGTGGTCGGCGGCGTCTCGCTGGCCTCCGGCGACCCGATCGGCGACCCGGAGGCCTGGCCGGGCGCGATCGACGCCTGGCTGGCCGAGGCCCGCGAGCACGCCTGGGCGCCGGCCGTGATGGGCGCCTCCGAGGAAGCCGGCGTGATCTACGCCCGGCACGGCCTGGACGCGCTGGAGCTGGGCGACGAGGCGATCGTCGAGCTGGACGAGTTCTCGCTGGACGGCCGGGCGATGCGGGTGGTGCGCCAGGCCTACAACCGGGTCAAGCGGGCCGGGTACACCGTGCGGATCCGCCGCCACGAGGAGATCCCCGAGAGCGAGATGGCCGACCTGGTCGCCAAGGCCGACCAGTGGCGCGACGGCGCGACCGAGCGCGGCTTCTCGATGGCGCTGGGCCGGCTCGGCGACCCGGGCGACGGGCGCTGCGTGATGCTGGAGTGCCACGACGCCGACGGCGAGCTGAAGGCCCTGCTCAGCTTCGTGCCGTGGGGTGCGGACGGGCTCTCGCTGGACCTCATGCGCCGGGCCCGGGACACCGAGAACGGCCTGATGGAGTTCATGGTGATCGAACTCCTGCAGCGTGCCCGTGAGGTGAACCTGGCCAGGGTCTCGTTGAACTTCGCCATGTTCCGTTCCGTTTTCGAGCGCGGGTCGAAGCTCGGCGCCGGGCCGGTGCTGCGGCTCTGGCGTTCCGTTCTGGGCTTCTTCTCGCGCTGGTGGCAGATCGAATCGCTCTACCGGGCCAACGCCAAGTACCGGCCGATCTGGGAGCCGCGTTATCTGCTCTTCGAGAAGAGCAGCGAGATTCCGCGGATCGGCATCGCCAGCGCCCGGGCCGAGGGCTTCATCACCGCACCGAGCCTGCCCGCGCTGTTCCGTCGCCGGCACCAGGGGCCGCCCGCCGGCGAGGCGCCCCGCGTGCCGGTGGCGGCACGGAACGGGAAGGGGTAGACCCCTCCGCCGGGGGGCGGAGGGGACCGGTCGTCCGGATGGGGGGATTTCGGGGTGGAGCCTCCCCCCTGAGGATGACGGGGATCCGCACAAATGCCGATGTGGATTCGTAAAGCGGCTTCTAATGTGGGAGTAGTCGGGAAGGCGCTTGCGCCGACGGGGATTTGGAGAACGGGTTGTGATGCGGAGGACCCACGCGGGGGGCGTGCGAAAGGGGCCGGTGGCTATTGCCAAAGAGGCCGCTGTCGCCGAGTGGGGAACGCTGTTCGGCACGGTGCGGGAGCAGGTGGCGCGCAAGAAGTTCGCGGCCGTCCCGCTGGCCACGGCGGCGACCTGCCTGATCCTGCTGTTCAGCATCGTCCAGCACCTGCCGGGCGGGGAGCGCTTCGTCACCCAGATCGGTGTGGTGAAGGCGGCCCTGCCGCTGGAGGTCTCGCTGCTGCGGACGCCGCTGTCGCTGTACGTGCCGGCCCTGGACCTGCCGGTGTGGGGCGCGCTGGCGCAGGTCTTCGTGGTCTTCGGGATCGCCGAGATCGTGCTCGGCCGGCGGCTGACCCTGGTGGTGGCCTACACCTGCACGGTGGCCGGGACGCTGTTCGCCCGGGTCGGGGTGGCGATCGGGCCGGACCACCTGTTCGGGTTCCCGAAGTGGGTCGCGTACGTGCGGGACACCGGGCCGTCGGCCGCGGTGGTGGCGCTGGCGATCTGCATCGCGTTCCGCTGCCGGGCCTGGTTCACCGCCGGGCTGGTGGTGGCGCTGATGGTCGGTGAGGCGGTCGTGCTGCCGAACCTGGCGGGCATGGAGCACGTGGTCGCGGTGATCGCGGCGCTGCTGATCGCGGTCTCGGTGGAGGTCTTCGGGGACTTCTGGCCGCGGGTGCTGGCCGGGGTCGGGGCGGCCGCCGTGGTGGCGACGGCCACCGCCTCGCTGGAGGCGGCCGCCGAGGCCCGCCGCCGCGCCCCGGCCGGCGCCTGAGCGAGCACGCCCATCCCGGCACGCAGCCCACGAGCACAGGGCCACCCGAGCACGCCCACCCGAGCACGCAGCCCACGAGCCGAAGGGCCGCGCCGGTGCCGAAAGGGAGAAGCGAGGACGCCGTGACGAAGGAGCGGCGTTGGAGCGACGACCGTCGGCGCCGGACCGAAGCGGCCCGGAGGCGAGTGGGCTCCAATCAAAGGGGCAGTTCGAACCAGACCACCTTGCCGACCGCCTTGCGGGCGGTGCCCCAGCGGTCGGCGAGTTTGGTGACCAGGGTCAGGCCGCGGCCGGTCTCGCCGAGTTGTTCGGCGGGTTCCAGGGACGGCAGGTTGTGGCTGTCGTCGCTGACCTCGACCAGCAGCTTGTCGACCCGGATCAGCTGGAGCTGGACCCGGTCGCGGGCGACCCGGACGGCGTTCGTGACCAGTTCGCTGACCAGCAGCACGGTGGTGTCGCTGAGCGACTCCAGGTGCCAGGCGGCCAGCTGCTCGCGGACCAGGGCGCGGGCCCGGCCCACCTCGCGCTGGTCGACGGTGAGGTCCCAGGTGGCGACCTCGCTCGGCGCGACCCCGTCGAAGCGGGCCACCAGCAGCGCGACGTCGTCCTTGCGGTCGTCCGAGTGCAGTCGCTCCAGGACCACGTCGCAGGCCTGCTCGGGGCTCTGCGTGGGGTCGATGAGGTTGCCGCAGAGCGCGGCCAGCCCGGCCCCTATGTCGCCGCCCCGCACCTCGACCAGACCGTCGGTGCACAGCACCAGCATCGAGCCGTCCGAGACGTCGATGGTCTTGGCGACGAACGGGACCCCGCCCACGCCGATCGGGGCGCCGGCCGGGATCTCCAGCAGCTCGCCGGTCCCGTCCGGGTGGACCAGGACCGGCGGGACGTGGCCGGCGCTGGCCAGCTCGCAGGTCCGGTTGATCGGGTCGTAGACCGCGTACAGGCAGGTGGCGAGGTGGTCGTCGCCGAGCTTGTGGGCCAGGTTGTCCAGGTGGCGCAGCAGTTGGCCGGGCGGCAGGTCGAGGGCGGCGAGGGTCTGCATCGCGGTGCGGAAGCGGCCCATCGCGGCGGCCGAGTGCAGGCCGTGGCCCATGACGTCGCCGACCACCAGGGCGACCCGGCTGCCGGGCAGTTGGATCGCGTCGAACCAGTCGCCGCCGACCTCGGCCCGGGAGTCGCCGGGCAGGTAGCGGTGGGCGATCTGGACGCCGGGGATCTGCGGTGGGCGGGTCGGGATCATCGACCGTTGGAGGGTGGTGGCGACCCGGGCCTCGGCCCGGTGCAGCCGGGCGTTGTCGAGCGAGAGCGCGGCCCGGGCGGCCAGCTCCTTGAGGGTGGCGGCGTCGCTCTCGTCGAAGGAGCCGCGGTCGGGGAGCCGGAGCAGCTTGAGGATGCCGAGCACGGTGCCGCGGGCGGAGAGCGGCACCACCAGCATCGAGCGGCCGGAGACCACCGGGACGAGTTCCGGGCCGCCGAGCGCGGCGGCGTAGTCGACGGCGACGTCCCGGGTGACCACCGGGACCAGCACCGGCTGGTTGAGCTGGAGGGCCATCCCGGGCGGGGTGCGGCGGGGCATCGCGACCAGCGAGCCCTCGGCGAGCACGTGGTCCCACTGGCCGCTGGACTCGTTGCAGGCGAGCGCGACCCGGCGGAGCATCGTGTCGTCGTCCGGGCGGGCCTCGGGCAGCTCGGAGTCGGAGATCAGGCCGTCGACGAGGTCGACGCAGGCGAAGTCGGCGACCCGGGGGACGAGCACCCGGCACAGCTCGTGGGCGGTGAAGCCGAGGTCGAGGGTGGTGCCGACCTTGCCGCCGACCTCGTTGAGCAGGGCCAACTGCTCGCCGGCGTGGCCGTTGGTGAGGAACGGGCCGAACCGGCCCGCCGACGGCGCGGGGGCGGGTGGCGTGGCCGGCTCGCCGGGGAGGAGCCGATGGCCGTGGGCGGGGGGTTCGACGGTGGTCTGCTCGATGGCGGTGCCTGCTCTCGGCGGGGCCGGGACGACCGGGCCGGCGGTCGGCGTGCCGAGGCCGGCCGAGGTCGGGGCGGCGGCCTGCGCGGCGGCGGCCTCGCGCTGGGCGGGCAGCGGTCCGGCCGGGCGGCGGCCGGGCGCGGACTGCTCCGGCTGCGGCGGCGGGCCGAGCCGGGCGGTGCGCTGCTGCGCGGTCGGGTAGCGGCGGCCGATCCCGGCCGCGGCGTGCGCGGTGCCGGCCGCCGGGTCGGCCGGGCGCAGCGGCAGCACGGTGGCCGGGTCCAGCCGCAGGGCGGGCAGGCCGGCCCGGTCCAGGGCGGCGAGCAGCGGTCCGCGGCGCTCGGCGGAGCCGGGCAGCAGCGCGGCGAGCGGTCCGGGGACCGGCCGGCCGGGGGCGGTCAGCGCGGCGGAGAGCCGGTGGAAGCCGCCCAGCGCGCCGGGGGCGGCGGCGAACGGCAGCAGCCGCTCGCCGACGGCCAGCCGGGGGCCGGAGGAGCGCAGCGGGCGGGCGTCGGCGGCCAGCGCCAGCAGTGCGCCGGCCGGGCCGTCCACCGGGTAGGCCCACCAGAGCACGTCCCGCAGGTGCTCCTCGCGGTCGACCACGGGCAGCTGCCCCGCCCAGGGGGCGCCGGCGGCGGTCAGTTCGGCGAGGGTGGCGAAGGTGTCCCGGCGGCGCCCCGCGGCCGGGAGCGCGGCCGGGCCGGGCACGCTGCGCGGCTCGGCGGCGGGCAGCAGGCCGGCGGCCGGGCGGTCGTGGACGGCCTCCGCGCGGTGTCCGAACAGCTCCTCGGCGGCCCGGCTCCACTGGGCGATCCGCCCGTCGCGGTCGACCAGCACGAGGGCGAGCCGCACCAGGGCGACCACCCCTGACGGCTGGTCGCCCGGTGCGGTGCCGGGCCCCGGGTCGGTGCCCGCCGGACGCGGTGTGGAGTTGGGATCGTCCACCATGGATTCGGTCTGCTCCCGCCTGGCCGCCCTGTCGGGAGACGGCCGTTTCTCCGGGGGAAGGCATGCTGTGCGGATACCAGCGAAGCACGGACGGGCCGGGAGTCGATAGCGAAACGGGGAGATTCCTCGGTATCAGTTGCGTGTCACGTGCCGTGCGCCGGTACGCACTCCCCGTCCGCTGCGCGGCGGCCCCGCGCGGGCGGGCGGTAGGGTCGCAGGACGGCACGCAGGAGGAGGCGAGAGATGACCGCGCAGATCCCGGTCCGCTGGACCGATCCGGAGCAGCAGGAGCTGGAGGAGCGGGTCGAGGCCGCCGAACTCGCCTGGCTCACCATGGACGTCGACGTGCGGACGCTGCGGGTCGAGATCGACAACTTCGCGCTGATCCACCACCAGCTGCTCGGGCCGCTGTACGCCCGGCTCGACGAGCTGGACGCGCTGCTCGCCGAGGCGGCGGCCGTCCGCTCCGGGGACCCGGAGGACCTCCGGCGGGCCCGTGAGGCGCGGCAGCGGGTCGAGGACCTGCCGGACCTGGACGCGCTGTTCGACAGCGTCCGGGAGCAGAGCGAGCAGGAGCAGGCCCCGCCGCCGCCCGCCGCGCCCGCCCGGGTGCGGCCCGGCCGGGACGCCCAGCGGATCTACCGCGAGCTGGTCCGCCGCGCCCACCCGGACCTGTCCACCGACCCGGAGGAGCAGCGGCGCCGGGCGGCGTTCCTGGCCCGGGTCAACGAGGCCTACGCGTACGGCGACACCGGCGCGCTGGAGGCGCTGGCCTCCGAGTGGTCCACCGCGCCCGAGGCGGCGCCCGCCGCCGACTCCCCCGACCGGCTCGGCTGGCTGCGCCGCCGGCTGGAGTGGCTGACCGGCCGGATCGGTGAGCTCGCCGCCGAGCAGGTCCGGCTGGAGCGCAGCGCGATGGGCGAGCTGCTGGCCCTGGCCCCGCAGGACCCGGACGGGCTGCTGACCGAGCTGGCCGAGCAGCTGCTGGCCAAGGCCGCCGCCCAGCAGGCCGAGCTGGAACGGTTGGTGGGGGACAATGGCGGGGCCGATCCCGACCCTCAGGAGGACCAGACGATGTTCGCGCAGATCCCCACCATCGCCGCCGCCGCCGTGCCGGCCGACGCCGCCCTGCTGGACGTCCGGGAGCAGGACGAGTGGGACGCCGGGCACGTGGAGGGCGCGCTGCACATCCCGATCGGCGAGGTGGTCGCGCGGATCGGCGAGCTGCCGGACGAGAAGCTGTTCGTGCTCTGCCGGGTCGGCGGGCGCTCCGCGCAGGTCGTCCAGTACCTGGTGCAGAACGGCCGGGACGCGGTCAACGTGGACGGCGGGATGTACGCCTGGGACGGCGCGGGCCGTCCGATGGTGAGCGGCAACGGGCAGGACGCCTTCGTCCTGTAGCGCGCGACCGAGGGGGGAACGTGCACGGCGAGCCGGACGGACGGCCGGAGCGGTCCGGGGAGGTGCCGCGGGCGCTGCGGTATCCGTGGTCGGTGCTGCCGGGGGTGCTGCTCATGGTGGTCGGCCAGGTGCTGACGGCGGCCGGACACCCGATGGCCGCGATCGCGGTGGTCGCGACCGGTGCGGCGGTCCTGCTGCCCGTCGTGGGCGTGCTGCTGTGGCGGCGTCGCCGGAGCGGACCGGCCGGGACCGGGGGCTCCGCAGGGCGGCGCGAGTAGGGCAGGATGGGCGCGCTACCGGGCCGGCGCGGTGCCGGCCCCACCCGTCCCCGGGGGAGTTCATGGCCGAGAGTGCCGAGGCCGCCGAGAACGCCGAGAACGCCGAGAGCACGGACCCGCCGCCCGTCCGCCGGACCTGGTCGACGCCGGCCCGGGTCGTCCTGGGCGGCGCCGCCGTCCTGCTGGTGACGGCCACCGGGCTGTTCCTCGGCGCGGTCTTCCTGCACGTGGCGCCCGCCAACCCGCTCTCCCGGGAGTACCGGGAGCAGCTGGACGGCCTGATCTACCCGGAGTTCGAGCAGAACTGGAAGCTGTTCGCGCCCAATCCGCTGCAGCAGAACGTCGCGGTGGACGCCCGGGTGCGCACGGTGTCGGCGGACGGGGACCCCGTGGTCCACGACTGGGTGGGGCTGACCGCGCAGGACGTCGCGGCGATCCGGGGCAATCCGGCGCCCAGCCACGCCGACCAGAACCTGCTGCGCCGGGCCTGGGACTTCTACGACGGTTCGCACAGCGCGCAGGACGAGTCGTTGACCACCGAACGCGGGCGGCTGGCCGAGGAGTACCTGAAGCGGATCGCGGTGCAGCGGATCGGCCGCGGTGTGGAGGGGCGGCCGGTGGTGGCGGTCGAGCTGCGGGTGACCACGGCGACCGTCGCCCCGCCGGAGTGGAGCGGGGAGGCGGCGCCGCCCGGGCCGAAGGTGCGCGAGCTGCCCTGGTGGCCGGTACGGGACGAGGACCTGCGGGGGCTGTGGTGAGCGGCACGACGCCGGCCGGGGCGCAGGAGCGGCTGCTCGACGGGATCCCCCGTCAGCCCGGGCCGGCGGCCGGTGACGACGGGCCGCCCGGTCCGCACCGGCCGGGGCTGGCCGGGCTCGCGGCCCGGGCGTTCGCGGTGTTCGCCGGCCGGGTGCTCGGGCGCCACCAGGCGGCGACGGTGCGGATCGGCTTCGGGCTGGTCTGGCTGGCGTACCTGCTGCGCGAGTGGCCCAACCGGCGGCTGCTGTACGGCGACACCTCGCCGTGGTCGGCGGAGCTGGCGGACCGGCTGCTGGCGGAGAACGGGGCGTTCACCGTGCTGCCCTGGTTCGGCGGGCGGCCCTGGTTCGAGCTGGTCTACCACCTGGCGGTGCTGGCCGCGCTGGCGGTGCTGCTGGGTTGGCGGACCAGGGCGGCCACGGTGCTGTTCCTGGTCACCGTGCTGTCGCTGCAGAACCGCAACGTCTTCCTCGGCGACGGCGGCGACAACATCGTCCACCTGATGGCGGTCTACCTGGTCTTCACCCGGTGCGCCGAGGTGTGGTCGCTGGACGCCCGGCGGCGCCGGTCCGGGCGGGGCGGGGCGGCCGGGGTGCTGCTGTGGGCGGTGCTCGGGGCGGTGCTGCTGGTCTGTCAGCTGGGGGGCTTCGCCGGGACGAGCCTGGACTGGACGGTCCCGGCGTTCCCGTACGTCGGCTGGGGGCCGCTGTTCTGGCTGCTCTGGGCGGTGGCCGGGCTCTGGTGGCTGGTGGACCGGCTCGCGCCGCGGGGCGAGATGCGGGCGGTGCTGGACGCGCTGGCGACCATGGTGCACAACTGCGCGATGCTGGTGATCGCCGTCGAGGTGGTGCTGATTTATGCCACGGCCGGCTGGTACAAGGTGCAGGGCTCGCGCTGGCAGGACGGCACCGCGCTGTACTACCCGTTGCACCTGGACTACTTCACGCCCTGGCCGGGGCTGTCCGGGCTGGTCGGCGGGGCGCTGCTGCCGGTGTTCCTGATCACCTACGGGACGGTGCTGCTCCAGGTGGCCTTCCCGTTCACCTTGGTGAACCGGCGGATCAAGAACGCGCTGCTGGTGGTGATGATGGCCGAGCACGTGGGGATCGCGGTGCTGCTCGGGCTGCCGGTGTTCTCGCTGGCGATGATCGCGGCGGACGCGGTGTTCCTGCCCACGGCGGCGCTGCTGTGGGCCGGGGAGCGGGTCGCGCGGATCCGGCCGAGGGGCCACCACTAAGCTGACCGGTATGTCCTGGTTCGCTGCTCTTCGAGACACCGCGCGGACCGGACTGACCATCGACCGGACGCTCACCGACCCCAAGCGCGCGGTGCGCGGGGCGGTCGCCGTCGCCCTGGTGCTCTTCCCGACCCTCGCGCTCGGCGACGCCCGCCTCGCCACCTCGGCCGCGATGGGCGCGTTCATCGCCGGGACGGCGACCTTCCAGCGCAGCTTCCGGCCGCGGGCCACGCTGGCCGTCGCCGCCGGGATCGGACTCGGCGTCAGCACCTTCCTCGGCTACCTGGCGGCCGGGGTGACCGGGCTGTTCCCGGTGCTGCTGGCGGTCTGGGCCTTCGGCGCCGGGCTCACCTGGGCGATCGGGCCGACCGCCGGGGTGGTCGCCGCCAACACCCTCTCGGTGATGCTGATCGTCGTCCAGCTGCCGGTCAGCCCGCTGACCGCGCTCGGCCACGGGCTGGTCTGCGCGCTCGGCGGCGCCGTCCAGGCGCTGGTCATCACCGTCTGGCCGATCGGCAGCTGGACCGCCCAGCGCGAGGCGCTCGCCGACACCTACGCCGAACTCGCCGACTACGCGCGCCGACTGCGCCAGGACCCGACCGCGCACGTGGACCCGGAGCCGTTCATGGAGGCCCGGCACGCCGCCGCGCTGACGCCCTGGCAGGACCGGCACCGGCCGCCCGAACTGCGCGGCCTGCGCGGCCTCGCCGAGCGGATCCGGCCCACCCTGGCGGCGATCGCCGACCCCAAGGTCGGAGCCCCCGAGGAGGGGCCGGAGCGCGACCGGGCCCGGGAGGTGCTGGCCGCCTCCGCCGAGGCGATGGACGCGCTGGCCCGGGCGATCCGCACCGGCGCCCCGCTCCAGCTGCCACGCTCCGCGCCGGCGCTCACCCTGGTCGCCCGGACCGAGGGGCCGGAGCTGCGGGGCGCCGCCCGCCGGGCCGCGCGCCGGCTGGCCGGGCTGCTCCGCAAGGCCTCCGACACGCTCGACCGGAGCTCCGAGGACACCATCGACTCCCCCGTCCTCCAGCCCGGCGGGGCGCTGCGCAAGCCGCCGCTGGTCCGGATGCTGCCGACGGCGCTGCGCGCGGTGCGGCGGCAGTTCCATCCGCGCTCGGCGGTGTTCCAGCATGCCGTGCGGCTGGCCGGGGTGGTCACCGTCGCCTATCTGCTGGCCCGGCTGGTCGGCTTCCAGCACGGCTACTGGGCGCCGATGACGGCCGCGATGGTGATGCGGCCGGACTTCGCGCAGACCTACAGCCGGGGCGTGGCCCGGCTGGCCGGGACGGTCGTCGGCGTGGCCGCCTCCACCCTGGTGGTGCAACTGGCCCGGCCCGGCGAGTGGGTGCTGGCCGCGCTCGCGGTGGTCTCGATCGGCGGCGCCTATCTGACCTTCCGCACCGGCTACGCGGTGATCACCACCTGCATCTCCTCCTACGTGGTCTTCCTGCTCGGACTCCAGGAGGGGAACCCGCTGGTCACGGCGGTGGAGCGGGTCGGGCTCACGCTGCTCGGCGGCTCGGTCGCGCTGCTGGTCTACGCGCTCTTCCCGACCTGGCAGACCGCCCGGCTCGGTGAGCGGCTGGCCGAGTGGCTGGCCGCCGCCGGGCGGTACGCGGCCGAGGTGGTCGCCGTCTACGAGCGGCCGGCCGCGCCGCGCGGACGGGAGGTCCGCTCGGCGCTGCTGGACTCCCGGGAGGCGCGCTCGGAGCTGCTCCAGGCGATGCAGCGGGCCGACGCCGAGCCCGGCCGGCACGCCTCCGGGCTTCCGGGGGTGAGCCGGCGCCAGTTGGACCGGGCGCGCGCGGCGGTCGGCCACCTCGGGCGGGTCGCCGTCCTGCTGGAGGCCCACCTGCCCGGCGCGGACGCCGAACCGGTGCCGGGGGCGGCCGAGTTCGCCGAGGAGCTGCGGCTGGCCACGGCGCTGGCGGCGGGGGCGCTGCTGACCGGGCAGCCGGTGGAGTTCGACGCCGTGCGGGAGGCGCAGGCGCAGCTGGAGCGCCGGCTCGCCGAGCAGCCGGCCGGGGTGCAGGGGGACGTCGTGCGCTCCGGTACCCGGCTGCTGCTCCAGGCGCTGAAGGACCTCGAACGGGCGCTGCGCGGCGGCGGCACGGCGGCCGCCGCCGAGCGGCGCGAGCCGGAGCCCACCGCGCGTTAGCGGGATTCCCCGACGGCGGTGGCCGCGGCCTCCAGCCAGTTGGCGAACTCGCAGGCGAAGTGCCACTGGTGACCGGTGGAGAGCTCGTCCGGCGCGGCGGCCGGGAACTCGACGGTGAGCCGGATCCGCAGCCCCTCGGGGGAGTCGGCGAACTCGTGCATCACCCGCAGCACCTCGGAGCCGTCCGCCAGGTGGCCGGTGCCGCCGATCCGGACCGGGTACGCGGCGGTGGCGGGGGTCGGGTGGAAGCGCAGGAAGAAGCGCAGCGGGCCGCCGCCGACCGTCTCGACGATCTCCACGGTGTCGCCGGCGGAGTCGGCCAGGTAGTGCTCGGGGTTGGCGGCGAGCAGGGCGGCCCGGTCGGGGGCGTGCAGCCGGCCCTGCCACCAGGCGAGGAAGGCCGCGGCGTCGATGCCGGTGGCGGTCAGCTCGGTGACGGCGGCGCGCCACCGGCCGTCGGAGGCGCGCAGCCAGCCGGCCATGGCGGTGTCGGCGGCGGCGGTGTCGGGGGCGAGCAGGTCGCGGGTGCGGTCGTCGCCGAGGCGCTGCTTCAGCAGGCGCAGGGCGGCCCGGCCGCGCTCCAGCTCCCAGCCGAGGACGGCGGCGCGGTCGTGCCGGACGCCGTCGATGTCGGTGCGGATGCGCAGGGGGGTGGTGGTCGTCATGGCGTTGCTCCTCGGAGGGTGCCCGACTTAAGCGGAGAGATTTTCTCCGCCTCTGGTGACGCTAGCATAGGAGGAGAGAATCTCTCCGGTTAAGGGGTTTGGTGATGAGGGCGGACGCGGAACGCAGCCGGCGCAGGATCCTGGACGCCGCCTGCGAGGTCTTCCTGGAGCGCGGCCCGGACGCCCCGCTGGACGCGGTGGTCCGCCGGGCCGGGGTCGGTCCGGGCACCCTCTACCGGCGCTTCCCCGACCGGACGGCGCTGGTCCGGGCGCTGGTCACCGATCTGCTCGGCCGGCTCGCCGAGGCCGCCGGACGGGCGCGGACCGCCGAGCCCGACCCCTACCGGGCGCTGCGCCGCTTCGCGCACGCCGCCGCCGACCTGCGGATGGGCGCGGCGATCGTGGTGCTGCTGGAACGGCTGGTCGTCGACGCGGACCTGGTCGCCGCCCGCGCCCGCGCGGTCGCCGAGGTCGAGGCCCTGCTGCGGGCCGCCCAGGACGCCGGGCAGCTGCGGAGGGACGTCGGCATGGGGGACCTGGTGCTGCTCTGCGTGCGGGTCTCCCGGCCGCTGCCGGGCGGCCTGGCGGCACTGGACGCCGACGGCACGCTCGTCCACCGGCACCTGGACCTCGCGCTGGCGGGCCTGCGGCCGGGCGGCGGGGGCGGCGACGGGGCCGGCGAGGGCGGCGCGGCGCCGCTGTCGTTCGAACAGGTGATCGAGGCCGCCGGGCGGCCCGGTGAGCCCGGCGCGACGGGGATGGCAGAGTGAGCGGGATGAACGAGGAACTGCTGCGGGTCTGGCGGGCCGGTGCCGAGGAGCCGGGGACGGTTCTGCTGGACGGGTTCCACCCGCTGAAGCACGCGCTGCGGTTCGACGGCGCCGTCCGCCAGGTGCTGACCGCCGACCGGGCCGCGCTGCTGGCGCTCGCCGCCGAACTCGCCCCGGACGTCGCCCCCGCGCTGGACGCGCTGGCCGTCGAACTGCCCCAGGCCGCGCTGCGCACGCTCGCCCCCCGGCCGCACCCCACCGGGGTGATCGCGCTGGCGGTGCGGCCCACCGCCGCGGCCAACCGCGCCGCGCTGGCCGTCCGGCCCCGGCCGGCGCCGGTCGTGCTGCTGGAGAACCCGCGCAACCTGGGCAACGTCGGCGCGGTGATCCGGCTGGCGGCCGGCTTCGGCGCGGCCGGCGTGGTCACCACCGGCGAGCTGGACCCCTGGCACCCGGCGGTGCTCCGCGGCAGCGCGGGCCTGCACTTCGCCACCGCCGTCGAGCGGCTGACCCTGCCGGAGCTGCCGGCCGGCCCGCTCTACGTGCTGGACCCTAAGGGCGCGGACATCCGGGCGACGGCCTTCCCGGACGACGCGGTGCTCGCCTTCGGCACCGAGCGGCACGGCGTGACGCCGGAGCTGAAGGCCCGGGCCGACGAGCTGGTCGCGGTGCCGATGCGGCCGGGGGTCTCCAGCTTCAACCTGGCGACCAGCGTGGCGATGGGCCTGTTCCACTGGATGTCCGGACGCCCGCCCGGCGCGCCGGCGTGAACCGGCGGCCGGGGCGGGTCCTGGTGGCGGTCCGTCAGGAGAACAGCCGCTTCCAGGTGTCCGGGCCGGGGTAGCCGTCGGCCTCGGCGCCGCGCCAGCCCTGGGCCTCCTGGAAGGCCTGCACGTTGCGCCGGTCGGCGTCCGACCAGCGCGGGCCCGGGCCCTGGGTGTAGAAGCGGCCGTAGCCCTTGCGGACCAGCTGCTCGCCGAGCCGGCGCACGAAGTCGTTGTCGGCGCCCGGGCCGAACTTGTCGGCGCCCGGGAAGGCCGGCACACCGGTGCCGGGGTTCACCGGCGGGGGCGGCTGCGGGGTGCCGCCGTCGATGTCGCGGCCCTTGCCGTTGACCAGGTAGTCCCAGGTGGCCTTGCCCGGGATGCCGTCCGCCTCGCTGCCGCGCCAGCCCTGGGCGAGCTGGAAGGCCTCGGTGGCCTTGCGGTCAGCCTCGCCCCAGCGCGGGCCGGGGCCCTCGCTGTAGAACCGGCCGCCGCCGCGCTGCACCAGCAGCCGGCCGAGCTGGGTGACGGAGGCGTTGTCGGCGCCCGGGCCGAACGCGCCGGCGCCCGGGAAGGAGGTCGACGTGCTGCCGTCGTTGCCGTTCCCGCCGCTGGAGAGCCCCTTGTAGCGGTACGGGACGTAGGAGGCCGAGTTGTTCCAGTAGGCGTACGGGGTGGAGCGCTTGAGGGTGCTGGGGGAGGTCTGCTCGTAGGCCACGTAGCGGGTGCGGGTGGAGTCCGTCCAGCCGCCGAAGATCGTCACGTGCGAACCGGACTGCGGGCTGGCCGCGTTGTTGTAGACCAGGATGTCGCCGGGCTGGAGGTCGGCCTTGGTGATCCGCTCGGCGAAGTTCGGCAGGGTCCAGGTGGTCTGGCTGCTGCCCAGCCCCCAGGCCATCGAGACGAAGCCGGAGCAGTCCTGGCGGTAGCCGTCCGACCAGTACCGGCTCATGCTGTACGGGACCTTCTGGTCGACCCAGCGCTGGGCCCGTTCGATGATCTGCGCCCGGGTGACCGGCGCCGCCGCGGCGCGCGGGGCGGCGAGCGAGCGGGGGGAGGGGGACTCGCCGTAGAGGCCGCTGACCTCGCCCTGCGGCGTCTCGGTGCGGGGGACGGCCGGGCCGCCCGGGCCCGGGGTCGGCGCGGGGGCCGCGACGGCGCCGGCCGCACCGCCGCCGAGGGCGGTGCCGACGGCGGCCATCAGCACGGCGGCCCGGCGGCGGACGCTGCGGGCTGCCGCGTGTCCGCCCTCGTGCACCGGCGCGGCGCGCAGCCGGGCCCGGCGGCGGGCGCAGCAGCCCCCGCATATGCAGTCGTCGTCCGGTTCCACCTCGTCGAATTCCAGCAGGGGGGTCAGCTGGTCGGTTCGGGTCATTCTCCGCCTCTTGTCTCTTCTGGTGGGGGCGCTGCCGATCAGGCCGCTGACGGCGTGACAGCACGCTCCTTCCCAGGGGCACACCGCGTGTTATCGGGACCAAAGTCCCAAAGCGGACGCCTGTTCGGCACGGCGGATTACTCCGAACGGGTGACGGCCGTTCGGCGCCCGGGCATGGCGCCCGGGCTCAGAGAGGCGCTAGATGGGCCTCCCGCCGGGCTGATGGCCGGACGTCAGGCGACGGGGTGTCGGGTGGCCGGCGGGTCGGCGGGCGAGTGCGCGGGCGCGGTCCAGGTCAGCGGGGTGGCGTCGGCCAGTTCGACCACGCCGGTGACGGTCAGGTCGACCACCCGCTCGGCGCCCGGCAGTTCGGCGGCGGCCGGCCCGGTCCAGTCGGTCCTGGCCTCGCCGGTGATCAGCAGCGCGCCGCCGGTCTCCCAGTCCGGGACGAGCAGCCCGGCCCGGGGGTCGAGCTCCAGGTTTCCCAGCGTCATGAACATGCTGTTGCCCGGGTAGTCGGGCCAGCGCAGCCGGTCCGGTCCGAGTACGTGCAGGAAGCCCGGGTGGCCGCCGCGGTGCGAGGCGTCCATCCGGCCGTCCGGCCCGGCGGTGGCGATGAAGAAGGTGTCGGCGGTGGCCGCCAGCAGCTGCTGGGCGGTGCTGAGCGCGGAGCCGGCCGCCACCCGGCGCGGGCCGCCGGCCCCCGGGCGGTCGGCCGGGTGGCGGCGGTGGATGTACTTCGGGCAGTTGGCGTAGACCTGGTCGGCGGTGATCACCAGGCCGCCCCGGCCGTCCGGGACGGAGCGGCCGTTGACCCGCATCCGGCGCCGTCCGGCCGGGTCCAGCGCGATGGTGCCCACCTCGGCGGGGCCGGCCAGGGCGGCCGCCAGCGGGTCCTCCTCGGCCGGGCGGGCGGCCACTGCCACGGTCCGTTCGTCGGCGGCCCGCAGGAAGCCGGCCGGGCCGCTGAGCTGGGTGGCCCAGAGCCGGCCGTCGGCGTCCGCCGCGCCGGCCACCAGCACCCGGCGCTCGGTGAGGAAGCGGGCGGCCACCGCCGGGATGGTGCCGCCGACGGCGCGTCCGGAGTGGTCGGCGCGGTCGGTCCGGCCGGCCCGGTCCTGCACGGCCCGTTCGCCGGGGTGGTAGGGCCCGGGCTGCCGGGGCGTGGTGGCGGCGGTCATCGCGGGTGCCTCCCTCGGGGTGCCGGTCCTAGAAGAACCCGCAGGTCGGGGCGGAGGGGCTGGGGGCCTCGGCGCCGGCGCCGCGGACGCCCGTCGGGGTGTAGATCTCCAGCCGGATGCCGTCCGGGTCGGTGAAGAAGATCCCGCCGGAGTCGGCCCCCTCGCCGTGCGGGACGACGCCGTCGTGGGTGAAGGAGGCGCCCAGCTCGCGCAGCAGCGTCTCGGCGGCGAGGACCTCGTCGAGCGAGTCGACCTGGAAGGAGAGGTGGTGCAGGCCGGGGGCGCCGGCGGGGAAGGAGCCCTCGCTCTGCTGCCAGAGGGTCAGCACCGGGCGGCCGTCGCGGCCGAGGAAGGCGAAGGGCTGCTCCGGGTCGGTGCCCTCCTTGACCAGCTCCAGGCCGAGGGCGCGCCGGTAGAACGCGGTCGAGCGGGCCAGGTCGGTGACGTTCAGTCCCACGTGGCCGGTCTGCAGGGTGCTGCTGATGGTGCCGGACATGCCTGATCACTCCCGTGGCCAGGGCGCCCCGGGGCGCCGTGCTTAACCGTTGTGATCGACGGTAGTGGTTAGATCGGGAGCGGGTCAACCGGTACTGTCGGTTTCAATGGTTAGGTTCTTCGAGTATGGCTATGCCATGACAAGGATGTGGCGGGGGCGTGCGAGGGAGGCGGCGCGCGGGCGCCGGGCCGCGGTGCGGCTACTCCCACTCCCAGCGGATGCCGATGTGGCCCGGCTGCTGGTCCGGGGCGAGGACGTGGGCGCTGGCCGAGGCGCCGATCCAGAGCTGCTCGCGGCGGCGGTCGACGTCCGCCCCCGGGTCGCGGTCGTACCGCTCGCAGTGCACCGGCACGGTCGCCGGGTCGAAGTGGACCTGGAGCACGTACTCGCGCACCGGCGTGGCGAAGCGGCGGCTGTACTCGGTCGTCCGGGCGCCGCCGGACGGGATCTCCACCTCGTACTCGAAGACGGTGCTGTCACCGAGGCCCAGCGGGCGGTCCAGCATCACCTCGCCGACGATCAGCCCGGCCTCCGGGCGGCGGCGCACCCGGCCGAGCCGGCCGTGCCGCACGCCGGTGATCTCCGGACAGCCGGTCGCCTCCTCGTCGGCCTTGTGCACCACCAGGCAGCGGGTCACCCCGGCCACCGTGGCGCGGACCACCTGGCGCATCCGCAGCAGGTTGCCGCGCCGGTCGGCGTCCACGTAGTAGGAGTCGTGGACCGAGAGCCGCTCCAGCTCGCCGGCCGGCGGCGCGTCCAGCTCGGCGAACACGTCGGAGATGTCCGGCTCGCCCGGCCAGACGTCCTCCAGCCGCAGATGGCTGGTGCTCGCGCTGGCCGCCCAGCGGCCGCGCGGGCGCGGCGGGCCGAGCAGCGCGGACAGCGTGGAGTGCGGCAGGCCGAGCAGTTCCTCGAGCAGGTGGACGGCGCGCAGCGAGCTGGCCCGCTCGGGCTGGCTGCGTCCGCGCCGCCAGTAACTCAGGGTCGTGACACTGACCCTGACGCCCCGTTGGGCGAGTGCGGCGCGGATCCGGTCCAGGCTGAGGCCGCTGGCCTCGATCGCCACGTGCAGGGTGTCGGCGAAGCCGCCGGTGGGGCTGGGGCGTCCGGGCGTCGGGGCGGGCGACAGCGGCGGAGCGGGTGGCCGGGGGGCGGACGCCGAGGCGTCCTGGCGCGGCCCGACCAGTCTGAGTCGTGCGTCCTGGGGGTGCTGTGAGGCCATGTGGTTACCTTCCCCACCGAGCGGGTTCGGCAGACCCGGTGCGGCACCGGAACGCGCCGTCAATGGCCTCGCCGAGCTGTGGGGAACCCTATGCACGGTCGAGAGGCTACGTCATCAGTCGTGCGTATGACAGTGGTCACGGGGGGTGGACCTCCCGGTGAGCGATCTTGAAACAGTACGGAAACAGACCGCCCTTCTCCCGGGCGGGCGGCGTGATCCGGCCGCTCGACTGTCCTGTTCCGGCCAGGAACCGCCCGGGCGGGGCCGGACGTAGACTCGGGGACCGTTCGAGAGCGAGGGAGTGCCGATGACGGAGCGGACAGCAGACCCGCGGGACCCGCGCCCGCTGCTCGGAGAGCCGCCGGCGCTCGACCTGCTGAACACGCGGTGGGCCGGGACGCCGGTCAACGACCTGCTCGCCGCGCCGGACGGCCATGCGATCTGGCTCTCCTCGGCCGGGCTGGCCGGGCGGTGCGCGGCGGACGAGGCCGGGCTGGCCGCCCTGCGGGAGGCGCGCGAGGCCCTGGCGGCGGCGGTCCGCGAACTGGACGCGGGCCGGCTGCCCGGGGCCGGCGAGCTGGCCGGGCTGGACGCCGTGCTGCGGCACGGACGGGTCCGGCGGGAGGCCTCGGCGGCCGGGCCGGTGGACCGGGTCGAGGTGGACGAGCCGCACCGGCTGGCCGCCTGGCTGGTGGTGGACGACTTCCTGGGGCTGCTGGCCCAGGGGCCGCAGCGGATCAGGAAGTGCGCGCACGAGGCCTGCATCCTGCACTTCTTCGACACCTCGCAGAACGGCCGCCGCCGCTGGTGCCGGATGGCGGTGTGCGGCAACCGGGCGAAGGCGGCCCGGCACTACGAGAAGGCGAAGGGCTGACCCCGGAGCGGTCCCACCGCCCCGGGGCCGGCCCGGTGGTCAGACCTCGCCGAGCCACTCGGTGAGCGCGGCGCGCAGCTCGCCGGCGCCCGGGTCGACGGCGGCCCAGGCGGCGTAGCCGTCGGGGCGGATCAGCAGCACGGTGTCGCGCAGCTTGCCGTGCGGGTCGGCCGGGGCGGCGGTGACCAGGCGGTCCGCCCACGGGTCGGCGGCGGCCACCTCGTCATTGCTGACCAGGACGAACTTCCCGGCCCGCAGGGCCTCGTAGAGCCGCTGCGGCGCGGCCGGCCCGCCCTCGCGGGGCGGCTCCAGGCCGGTCAGCCGCAGGTCCGGGACGCGCTTGCCGACCAGCGGGTGGGCGTCCTTGGGCGCCGGGTAGGCGATGCCGATGCCGGAGATGGTGCGGGCGCCGCGCTCCACGACCAGGTCGACGTGCTCGGCGATCGAGGCGAGCGCGCCGCGCAGGGCCCGGGTGGCCGCCGACTGGGCGAGGGCGAGCCGGATCAGCGCGCCGGAGGTGCGCAGCACCGCCTTGCCGACCGGGTGCCGCTCGGTCTGGTAGGTGTCGAGCAGGGCGTCGGTGGCCCGGCCGCGGACGGCGGCGGCGAGCTTCCAGGAGAGGTTGGCGGCGTCCTGGAGGCCGGTGTTCATGCCCAGGCCGCCCGCCGGGGAGTGGCAGTGGGCCGCGTCTCCGGCCAGGAAGACCCGCCCGGAGCGGTAGTTGGGGACCTGCCGCTCGTCGCTGTGGAAGGTGGAGCTCCAGCGGACGTCGTGCAGGCCGTAGTCCTCGCCGAGGGTGTCGCGGGCGATGTCGGCGATCACCTCGAGCGGGGGCGGGGTGCCGTCGGCGAACCGCTCGGCGCGGTCCCAGGCGATGATCCGGTACCAGCCGTCGCCGAACGGCACCAGGAAGGAGAAGCCGTGCTCGTTGGCGCCGACGGTGACCGCCTCGTCGGGCTCGCGCTCCAGCCGGACGTCCGCCAGCAGCACGGAGTCGACCACCGACTCGCCGGGGAAGGGCAGCCCGAGCAGCTCGCGGACGGTGGAGTGGACGCCGTCGGCGCCGACCGCGTAGCGGGCCCGGTGGGTGGCGGCGGCGCCGTCCTCGACGGTCTCGACGGTGACGCCGTCGGCGTCCTGGCGCAGGCCGGTCACCTCGGCGCCGCGCAGGATCGTCACGCCGGCCTTCACCGCCCGGTCGTGGAGCAGCTGCTCGGTGCGGTACTGCGGGGTGATCAGGACGAAGGGGAAGCGGGTGGGGAGATCGGTGAGGTCGACCCGGAGCTTGTTGAAGAGCCGCAGGTGGCCGAGCGGGCTGCCGGTGGCGATGAGCTCGTCGGCGAGGCCGCGGGCGTCCAGGAGCTCCAGGCTGCGGGCGTGCACGCCGAAGGCCCGGGTGAGGTTGGACTCGGCGGTGCGCCGCTCCAGCAGGGTGACGCCCGCTCCGGCGGCGGCGAGGTCGCCGGCCAGCAGCAGGCCGGTCGGTCCGGCGCCGACCACGATGACGTCGGTGACGGTCTGCTTCTCGGTCATGTGTCAGCTCCCGGTGCTCGAACAGCGGCTGGACGCCGGTGGTGGCGTTTCCCCGCCTCCATCATCGCTGCCCGGGAGCGACGTTGTGAATCTCCGGCCCCCGGCGAGTGGCCGGGGACCGGAGGCGACCGGGTGACACGTCCGCAGGGCGGCTTTGACCAGTCCCGCCGGGCGTGCGACGCGAATGGTCGGGCACCCCCTAGCTGTGGCGGCGGATCTCCACGGTGCGGAACCGGTTGGCGACGAAGGCGCCGTCGCAGTACGCGGAGTTGGCGGCCGGGTTGGCGCCGGTGCCGTGCAGGTCGGAGAAGGCGGCGGTCTGGTTGGCGTACACCCCGCCGGTGAGGTTGAGCGACAGCGAGACGCCGGCGTCGAGGGCGGCCTCGACCAGGGCGGCCTCGACCTCGGGCGAGGTGGTGTAGCCGGAGGCGGTCATCGCGCCCCGGGTGCGGACGGTGTCGCGCAGCAACTCGACGGCGGCGGCGGTGCTCTCGACCGCGACGGCGAAGGAGACCGGGCCGAAGCACTCGCTGCGGTAGACCGCCCGGTCGTCCGGCTTGTCGGCGTCCAGCTTGACCAGCGCGGGGGTGCGGACCGTCGCGCCGGGGAACTCCGGGTGCTCCACCGCCCGCGGGGCGAGGGCGAGTTCGCCGTACTCGCCGCCGGCCGCGGCGGCCGAGCGCTGCAGCACGCCCGGGTTGACCACGGCGCCGAGGACGGCGGTGGCGCGGGCGTCGTCGGAGAGCAGCCCCTCGATGGCGGCGGCGAGGTCGCGGACCACCTCGTCGTAGGACTTGGCGCCCTGGTCGGTGTCGATGCCGCCGCGCGGGATCAGCAGGTTCTGCGGGGTGGTGCACATCTGGCCGCTGTACAGCGAGAGCGAGAAGGCCAGGTTGTTCAGCATCCCCCGGTAGTCGCCGGTGGAGTCGACGACCACGGTGTTGACGCCGGCCTTCTCGGTGTAGACCTCGGCCTGCCGGGCGTGCTCCTCCAGCCAGTCGCCGAAGGCGGTGGAGCCGGTGTAGTCGATCAGCCTGATCTCCGGGCGCACGGCCAGGGTGGCGGCCACGGTGCCGCCCTCGTGCTCGGCGGCCAGGCAGACCACGTTGGGGTCGAAGCCGGCCTCGGCGAGCACCTCGCGGGCGATCCGCGCGGTGAGCGCCAGCGGGAGGACGGCCCGCGGGTGCGGCTTGACCAGCACCGGGTTGCCGGTGGCCAGCGAGGCGAACAGGCCGGGGAAGCCGTTCCAGGTGGGGAAGGTGTTGCAGCCGATCAGCAGCGCCAGGCCGCGCGGGACGACGGTGAAGTCCTTGGTCATCACCAGCGGGTCGCGCTTGCCCTGCGGCTTGGTCCAGCCGGCGCTCTCGGGCAGCCGGGTCTGCTCGGTGTACGCGTAGGCGACGGCCTCCAGGCCGCGGTCCTGGGCGTGCGGGCCGCCGGCCTGGAAGGCCATCGGGTAGGCCTGGCCGGTGGTGTGCATGACGGCGTTGGCGTACTCGTGCGAGCGGGCGTTGATCCGGGCCAGGATCTCCAGGCAGACGGCGGCGCGGGCGAGCGGTCCGGCGGCGGCCCAGGCCGGGCGGGCGGCGGTCAGCGCGGCGATCAGGGCCTCCGGGCCGGCGTGCGGGTAGCCGATGCCCAGCTCCAGGCCGTACGGGGAGGCCTCGCCGCCGACCAGGTCGCCGTCGGCGGGGTGGCCGGGCAGCTCGAACGGCCGGTTCAGCAGGGACTCGAAGGCGGCCTTGCCGTCCGCGGCGGCGCTCTCGCCGTAGGCCTTGGGGAACTCGGGGTAGGGCGACCAGTAGTCGCGCTTGGCGGCGGCGTCGACGGCGGCCTCCAGGGTGGCCCGGTGGCGTTCGACGAGCTCGGCGACGTGGGGGTGGGTGACCGCTGCGGACATGGTGTGCGCTCCTCAGAGGGGAGGACGGGACACGTCACAGAGTAACCGAACGATCGGTCGGCTCAAGAGGGCGAACGGTGAACGGCGGCGGACAGGGAACGACAACGAGGGCGCGTCCGGATCGGACGCGCCCTCGGGGGTGTGTGGCAACCGGGGGTCTACGGGATGCCCAGCTCGAAGATGACGTACCCGCCGTACCAGCCGGAGGCGACCGCCCCCGTGCCGAGCACCCCGGCCAGCACCGGCCAGCTGAGTTTGCGCATCGCCACCGCGAGCGCGATCAGCAGCGGGAAGGCCGGCAGCAGGTAGCGCGAGGTGTTGCCGAAGATGCCCAGGCTGCCGAGCACCGAGACGATGGTCGCCAGGGTGTAGGCGGTCAGCACCAGCGGCGGGCGCAGCCGGATCAGCAGGATGATCAGCACCGGCAGGCTCAGCACCAGCAGCGTCGCCAGCATGTCGGCGGTGTGGTAGGCGAACGGGTAGTCGTTGCGGCCCAGCAGCACGCCGCGGATCGCGTACCAGGTGCCCTGGCCCCAGTCGAAGTAGTGCAGCCAGGCGTCCCGCTGGAGGGTGAAGTAGCCGCCCCAGTCGCCCATCCGCCAGCCCACCCAGCCGACGTAGCCGAGCAGCCCGACGGGGGCCAGCAGCATCGCGGCCAGCGGGCGCAGCACTCCGCTCTCCCGCCGGTACAGCTCCACCAGCGCGGCCAGGCCGACCGCGCCGATCAGCGCCGCCGAGGTGGGCCGGTTGAGGCCGGCGATCAGGGTGATCACCCCGGCCGCCACCCACTGCTTGGCCATCACGAAGTAGCAGGCCCAGGCGGCCAGCGCGATGAACAGCGAGTCCGAGTAGAGCGCCCACTCGGCGCCCGAGCCGGGGGCGATCGCCCACAGTCCGGCCGCGATCACGCCCGCGCGCGGACCGGCCATCCTGTCCACCACCGCGTAGATGCCGGCCGCGGCGAACAGCGAGGCGACCACCGAGATCAGCATCCCGGCGCCGTACAGGCCGAACGGGCTGATCTCCGAGACCAGCCGCATCAGGCCCGGGTAGAGCGGGAAGAAGGCCGCCGAGTTCTGCTCGATGGTGAATCCGGGGGTGCCGCCCGGCACCGGCACCAGCGCCGGGTGGTAGCCGAACTGGGCGACCTGCTGGTACCACCAGCCGTCCCAGCTGGCGGGCACGTCCCAGGGGTTGGCACCGCCGCCGAACCGGGGGTGCTTCTCGAGGTAGTCCCCGGAGAAGGAGAGCAGTTTCATGAAGACGGTGAAGCCGACCAGCTTCAGGACGGCGTAGCACCACACGGCCGGACCGAAGCGCAGGACCAGCTCACGAGCGCGTTCGCGCCAGTCGGCCGCGGCCTCGGCCGCCGATTCGCCGTGGCGCTGTTCGGGCAGATCGGATTCGACTGCCGGTATTGCGCTCATGCGACTTCCCCACCTGCTCGCTCATGGACGGATCGTCCGCCGAGTCTAGGGTCTGCCGCCGGGCTTTGGTGTGGACCAGGGCACCCGGGCGCCGCCGTACCGGGGAGGGCGGGGATACTCGGAGGATGGCCGATCACACCACGCGTACCGCCTACACCGTGGAGTCCCTGCTCGCGGTGACCGTCGACGTCTTCAACGAGCGCGGCTACGACGGCACCTCGATGGAGGACCTGTCGCGTGCGGCCGGGATCTCCAAGTCGTCGATCTACCACCATGTGCGCGGCAAGGAGGAGCTGCTGCGGCTCGCCGTCGGGCGGGCGCTGGACGGGCTGTTCGCGATCCTGGCGGAGCCGGACGCGCTGGACGGCTCGGCGGTGGAGCGGCTGGAGCACGTCGTGCGGCGGACCGCCGAGGTGCTGCTGGCGGAGCTGCCCTACGTCACCCTGCTGCTGCGGGTGCGCGGCAACACGGCCACCGAGCAGTGGGCGCTGGAGCGCCGCCGGGAGTTCGACCACCAGGTGGCCGAGCTGCTGCGGGCCGCGGTGGCGGACGGCGCGCTGCGGGCGGACGTCGAACCGCGGCTGGCCACCCGGCTGCTCTTCGGCATGATCAACTCGATCGTGGAGTGGTACCGGCCGGGCCTCAAGGCCGCCGACGGGGTCGCCGACGCGGTGGTCCACCTGGCCTTCGACGGCCTGCGGGCCCGCTAGTCGGGGGGTACCTGGTCGGTCTCCTCGAAGACCAGCATGGTGCGGGTGCCGAGGACCTGGGGGATGGACTGGATGCTGCCCAGCACCAGCTCCCGCAGGGCGCGGTTGTCGGCGGTGTGCACCAGCAGCAGGACGTCGAAGTCGCCGCCGACGAGGGCGATGTGCGCGACCCCGGGCAGGGCCAGCAGCTGCTCGCGCACGGTGCGCCAGGAGTTCTGCACGATCTTCAGGGTGATGTAGGCGGAAGCCCCCTGACCTGCCCGTTCGTGATCCACCCGGGCGGTGAAGCCGCGAATGACGCCGTCCTCGACCATCCTGGATATCCGGGCGTACGCGTTCGCCCGGGACACGTGCACCCGCTCGGCCACCGAGCGGATCGAGGCGCGACCGTCCTGCTGCAGCAGCCGCAGGATCGCCCGGTCGACCCGGTCGAGTCTGGACGTCTGTTCAGCCGACATGTCCCCCCACCCCCACGGATTGGACGCACTGCCACCAGTCGACCGCCACCCGGGCCGATTGTCCACCACCTTCGCACGCTTCTGGTCAAGATGAACAGACGACCGAACAATCGGTAGGGAGCCCCCGCCACCCCTGGAGGTGCCCGAGATGACCGTTCTCGACCACAGACACCACACGGCGGTACCCGGTTGGCTGCCCGGGGCCACCGCCCCCCGCACCGACCCGGCACCGCTGCTCCCGGACCCCGCTCCGGTCCGCGTCCTCGGTACTCCCGCGCTGGAGAAGTACGACCCCGACCTGCTGCGCGAGCTGTACCGCCGCCTGGTCGTCGGCCGCCGGTACAACCAGCAGGCCACCACCCTCACCAAGCAGGGCCGGCTCGCCGTCTACCCGGCCTCGACCGGGCAGGAGGCCTGCCAGGTCGCCGCCGCGCTGGTGCTCGGCGAGCGCGACTGGCTGTTCCCCAGCTACCGCGACACCCTGGCCGTCGTCTCGCGCGGGGTGGACCCGCTGGAGGCGCTCACCCTGCTGCGCGGCAACGCCCACACCGGCTACGACCCGCGGGCCAGCCGGACCGCCCCGCTCTGCACCCCGCTGGCCACCCAGGGCCCGCACGCCGTCGGGCTGGCGCACGCCGCCCGGCTGAGCGGCGAGGCGGTGGTCGCGCTGGCGATGCTCGGCGACGGCGGCACCAGCGAGGGCGACTTCCACGAGGCGCTGAACTTCGCCGCCGTGCTGCGGGCCCCGGTGGTCTTCCTGGTCCAGAACAACGGCTACGCCATCTCCGTCCCGCTCAGCGCGCAGTCCGCCGCCCCGACGCTGGCCCACAAGGCCGTCGGCTACGGGATGCCCGGCCGGCTGGTGGACGGCAACGACGCGCCCGCCGTGCACGGCGTGCTGGCCGAGGCCGTCGAGCGGGCCCGGACCGGCGGCGGCCCGACCCTGGTGGAGGCGCTGACCTACCGGGCCGAGGCGCACACCAACGCCGACGACGCCACCCGTTACCGGACCGAGGCCGAGGTGGCGGCCTGGCGCGAGCACGACCCGATCCTGCTGATGGAGCGCGCGCTGCGCGGGCTCGGGGTGCTGGACGACGCCCTGGTGCAGGAGGCGGCCGACGAGGCGGAGGCGCTCGCCGCCCGGATGCGCGCCGAGTTCCACGCCGACCCGGAGCTCGACCCGATGTCCCTGTTCGCCCATGTGTACGCCGAGCCGACCCCGCAGCTGCGCGAGCAGGCGGCGCGGCTGGCCGAGGAGCTGGCCGCCGAGGCCGAGGTGCAGCACTGATGACGACGGCCTCTTCCCCCACCGCCGCCGGCGCGCGCACCGCGAGCATGGCGCAGGCGCTCAACTCGGCGCTGCGCGACGCCATGCGCGAGGACCCGACGGTGCACGTGCTCGGCGAGGACGTCGGCGCGCTCGGCGGCGTCTTCCGGATCACCGACGGGCTGACCGCCGAGTTCGGCCCGGACCGCTGCCTGGACACCCCGCTGGCCGAGGCGGGCATCCTCGGCACCGCCGTCGGCATGGCGATGTACGGGCTGCGGCCGGTGGTGGAGATGCAGTTCGACGCCTTCGCCTACCCGGCGCTGGAGCAGTTGTTCTCGCACGTCGCCAAGATGCGCAACCGCACGGCCGGCCGGCTGCCGCTGCCGATCACCGTCCGGATCCCGTACGGCGGCGGCATCGGCGGCGTCGAGCACCACAGCGACGCCTCCGAGGCGTACTACGCCTCGACCCCGGGTCTGCACGTGGTCACCCCCGCGACGGTGGCCGACGCGTACGGGCTGCTGCGGGCCTCGATCGCCTCCGAGGACCCGGTGGTCTTCCTGGAGCCCAAGCGGATGTACTGGGGCAAGGCGGAGTTCGATCCGGCCGCCCCGGTGGAGCCGGTCGGGCGGGCCGTGCTGCGGCGCACCGGCACCTCGGCGGTGCTGATCACCTACGGCCCCTCGCTGCCGGTCTGCCTGGAGGCGGCCGAGGTGGCGAAGGCCGAGGGGTGGGACCTCGCGGTGCTGGACCTGCGCACCCTGGTGCCGTTCGACGACGAGACGGTCTGCCGGGTGGTGCGCTCGCTCGGCCGGGCCGTGGTGGTGCACGAGGCCGGCGGCTTCGGCGGCACCGGCGCGGAGATCGCCGCCCGGGTCACCGAGCGCTGCTTCCACCACCTGGCCGCGCCCGTGCTGCGGGTCACCGGCTTCGACATCCCGTACCCGCCGCCGATGCTGGAGCACCACCACCTGCCCGGGGTGGACCGGATCCTGGACGCGGTCGCCCGGCTCCAGTGGGAGGACTGAGGATGATGCCCGTCGTGCGCGAGTTCACCCTGCCCGACCTCGGTGAGGGGCTCACCGGGGCGGAGGTGGTGCGCTGGCTGGTCGAGGTCGGCGAGGTGATCGCGGTCGACCAGCCGGTGGTGGAGGTGGAGACCGCCAAGGCCGTGGTCGAGGTGCCCTGCCCGTACGGCGGGGTGGTGACCGCGCTGTTCGGCGAGGTGGGCCAGGAGGTCGCGGTCGGCGCGCCGCTGGTGACGGTCGCGGTGTCGCCGGGCGAGGGCGGGAAGCCGCTCGCGGCGGCGGCGGTGGCCGCGAGGTCGGCGCAGCCCGCGGCGGAGGTGGAGCGGCCGCTGGTCGGGTACGGGGTCGCCGAGCCGGGGCGCAGCGGGCGGCGGCGCCGGGTCGGGGGCGCGGCCGCTCCCGTCGCCGCGGCGGCCGTGCGGGTTGCGGTGGCCGTGCGGGCGCAGGGCGTGCCGGCGGTGATCTCGCCGCTGGTGCGCCGGCTGGCCCGGGAGCAGGGGGTCGACCTGGCGGCGGTCACCGGCAGCGGGCGGGAGGGCCTGATCATGCGGGCGGACGTCGAACGGGCGGTCGCGGCGAAGGTCTCCGGCCCGGTCGGCGCGTCGGCCGGCGCGCCGGTGCCGTCGGTGCCCTCGGCGCCGGCCGTCGTCGGGGAGGTCGTCCCGCTACGCGGGCTGCGCAAGGCGGTGGCCGAGAAGCTCGGCCGCAGCCACCGGGAGATCCCCGCCGCGACCTGCTGGGTGGACGCCGATGCCACCGAACTGATGGCGCTGCGGCGGCAGTTGAACGCCGCACCGGGGCCGAAGGTGAGCGTGCTCGCACTGCTCGCCCGGATCTGCACCGTCGCACTGGAGCGCTTCCCCGAACTCAACTCCAGTGTGACCGAGGACGGTTCGGGCATCCTGCGGCACCCGGCGGTGCACCTGGGCTTCGCGGCGCAGGGCGAGCGCGGGCTCGTCGTCCCGGTGGTGCGGGACGCTCAGCGCCTGACCACCGAGCAACTCGGCGTCGAGCTGGGCCGGTTGACCGAGGCGGCGCGGACCGGGTCGATCGCCCCGGCCGAGCTGACCGGCGGCACGTTCACCCTGAACAACTACGGGGTGTTCGGGGTGGACGGCTCCACCCCGATCCTCAACCACCCGGAGGCGGCGATGCTCGGCGTCGGCCGGATCGTCGCCAAACCCTGGGTCCACCAGGGGGAGTTGGCGGTGCGCGAGGTCACCCAGCTGTCGTTCACCTTCGACCACCGGGTCTGCGACGGCGGCACCGCGGGCGGGTTCCTGCGGTTCGTGGCGGACTGTGTCGAGCAGCCGGGCATGCTGCTGCGGCGGCTCTAGGGCGCGCCGGAGCAGGGTCGCCCTGGGTGGTGGAGCCGCCACCCAGGGCGACGCGGAACGGGTGAGAGTAGCGCGTCCCGGGGGCGGGTGTCCGGGCTTCGCGCGATTCGTCGGATGAGCAGTCCGGGCGTGTCACGCTTCCTGGGCGTCAGCAGAGACAAGCCAGGTGGTGGCGAAGGCCGGCCGGAGGCGAAACGATTCTCTTGGGTACTCGAAACGTTGCGGTGAAGTCCCGCAGAACACTCCTGGTCCGGACCGGTCACGGCTCGGCGGCGGCCTCGGCCGTCCCCGGTCTGCCGGCCGCCGCTCCGGACACCGCGCAGGCCGTCCGGCCGGTGCCGCCGGTGCCGTTGGACCCGCCGGACCTGCCGCCGGCCGTGCCGCCGCGGCCGGTCGACCCGCCCGCGGTCCCGGCGCCGAGCCGCCCGGAGGCCGCCGCGCCGGGGCCCGTGCCCGAGCCGCTGTTCACCAGCGCCCCCGGCCTCAACTGGGCCGTTCCGGCCCTCGCCCCGGCGCCGCCCGCGCCGGACCCGCGCGCGGCGGCCGAACTGCCGCCCACCGCCCGGGACCTCGAACTGATCCGGGCCAGCCTGGCCGTGGTCGAGCCGGTCGCCGACCGGGCCACCGCGCACTTCTACGCGCTGATCTTCCTCGGCCACCCCGAGATCCGGGCGCTCTTCCCGGCCGCCATGGACGTCCAGCGTGACCGCCTCTTCCGTGCCCTGCTGATGGCCGCCCGCGGCGCCGGCGATCCGGAGGGCCTGCGCGCGTACCTGCGGGCGCTGGGCTGCGTCCACCGCCGGTACGGCACCCTGACCGGCCACTACGGTCCGGTCGGCGAGTGCCTGGTGGCGGCGCTGGCCAGGTACGCGGGCAGCCGGTGGACCGCCGAGACGGAGCTTGCCTGGCGCCGGGTCTACCGGCTGATCTCCACGATCATGATCGAGGCCGCCGAGGAGGACGCCCGCACCTCGCCGCCCTGGTGGCAGGGCGAGGTGGTCGCGCACGAGCGCCGAACCCCGGACGTCGCGGTGCTCACCGTCCGCCCCGATCAGGCCTACCCGTACCGGGCCGGGCAGTACACGAGCCTGGAGACGCCCTGGTGGCCGCGGGTCTGGCGGCACTTCTCGTTCGCCTCGGCGCCCCGGCCGGACGGTCTGCTGACCTTCCACGTCAAGGCGGTGCAGGCGGGCTGGGTGAGCAACGCGCTGGTGCACCGGGCCGCGCCCGGGGACGTGCTGCGGCTCGGTCCGGCGGCCGGCGGGATGACCCTGGACCACGCCGAGGGCGCGGACCTGCTGCTGGTGGGCGGCGGTACCGGGATCGCGCCGCTGCGGGCGCTGGTCGAGGAGGCGCTGGGGCACGGCGCGGCGGGCCGCTCGGTGGAGGTGTTCTACGGCGCCCGGCGCGCCGAGGAGCTCTACGAGCTGGCCGGGTTGCGGGAGTTGGCGCGGGGATGCGGCCGGCTGTCCGTCCGGCCGGTGCTGTCCGGTCCCGGGGCCGGCCCGGCCGGGGCGGCGGCCGGCCTGCTGACGGGCGGACTCCCGGAGGCGGTGGCCCGGTCCGGGCCGTGGACCGGGCGGACGGCCTACCTCGCGGGGCCGCCCGCGATGGTCCGGCGGACCAGCGGGATCCTGCTGCGGGCCGGTGTGCCGGCGGAGCGGATCCGGCACGACCTGGCCGCGCGGTGAGCGGGCCCCGGGCGCCGGGGCGGGTCGGACGTCAGCCGAGGTCGGGCGCGAGCAGCGCGCGGATGCCCTCGACGTTGGCGGCCAGGTACGCCCGCAGGCTCGGCGGCACCACGTTGACCGAGGTGACGCCCTCGCGGGTGAACGGCACCCGGACCACCTCGTAGCCGCCGTTGGGCTCGTCGACCTCGGGGCCGTGCCGGCGGTCGAGGTCCATCGAGGCGAGCCGGCAGACGAAGAAGTGCTGCACCTTGACCCCGTGCGGGTGGAGCAGGGTGCCGTCGGGGTGGTGGGTGTGGCTGATGGTGTCCACGAAGGCGGGGACCACGTCGACCACCTTGCCGCCGAGTTCTTCGTCCACCTCGCGGTGCAGTGCGTCCACCACCGTGCGGTCGCCGCGCTCGACGCCGCCGCCGGGGGTGATCCAGTACGGATGGGGGGAGCCGGGGCGGGTGCGCTTGATCAGCACGAGCGAGGCCGGTCCGTACGGGTCGTTCGGGTCGACCTCCAGCAGGATCGCCCGGGCGGTGCGCTTGACGACGGGGCGGGGCGGGGTGCGCATGGCGACCTCCGGGGCTGGAGCGTTGTGCGGGAGTCTCCCGCGACCCGGCGTGCCCGAAACGCGGCCCGCCGACGGGTGCGTCCGGCCGTGGCGGATTCGTAGCGGCGATAGATCTTGGATAGCGAAGATGAACGTTGAACAGCTCTTCGAAAGCCAGATTTTACTCTTGAATGACCTTTGATTCGAAGGATTTTACCGAGTGAACCGTGTCAGAGTCATTGCAGCCGCGCCGCGCCTGTGCTGCAATGGGCGACTATCGGGCAAATCGGAGTGATTCACTCCGGATGTCCTTCTCTGCAATGACTCGGGCTGGGGGCTGGCTGTGGCCATGGATCGGATCGCAGAGCGTACCGCGCCGCCGACGCGGCCGGCGCGCACTTCGCGCAAGGAACGGCAGCCCACCCTGATCTCCTCCGTCCAGCGGGCGCTGCGCCTGCTGGAGGCCGTCGGCGGCTTCCGCCACGGGGCCACCGCCAAGCAGCTCGCCCGCGCCGCCGGCCTCCCGCTCGGCACCGCGTACCACCTGCTGCGGACCCTGGCCCACGAGGGTTACCTGCGGCGGGCCGACGGCCGCTTCTTCTACGGCGACTCGGTCGACGGCATCGTCCGGGCCGACGACCGGCAGACCGAACGGCACGGGCTGCGGGTGCGGATGGAGAGGTTAAGCGACGAACTCGGCGCGGCCGTCTACTTCGCCCTCTACCAGGACGGCGAGGTCACCGTGGTGGACACCGTCGACGGCGCCCACCAGCCGGCCGTCGAACCGTGGGCCGACTTCCGGGCCACCGCCCACGCCCACGCGATCGGCCAGTGCCTGCTGAGCCAGCTCCCCGAGGAGGCCCGGCGCGACCACCTCGCGCGCCACCCCCCGGTGGGGCTCACCCCGGCCACGCTCGTCGACGAGTCGGCCGTCCTGCGCCGGATCGCCGGAGTGCGGCACACCATGCCGGTGGTCGAGCGCCAGGAGTACGCGATCGGCACCGTCTGCGCGGCCGTGCCGATCACCGTGGGCTCGGTGGTCGCCACCATGGCGGTCTCGCTGCCGGTCGAGCAGGCCGACCGGCTCGCCACGGTCGCGGGCCAACTGCGGCGCGGCGTCGGTGCGATGACGCCGTCGTTCGTACTCTGACCGACCCGCCGCACCCGGCCGGTCCGTGCGCGGACCGGGCGATCCCGCTCTTTCACCATTTGAAAAAGCACATCTTGTCCACGACGTCCCCGGACGGGGACGATGAGGCTGGACGTAGCGCACGCAATCCCTCCCCCTGTCAGCCAACAGCCTTGTCCGGGTACCCGCGAACCCTCACCCACGCGCGGCCGGGCAGAACGAGAGGTGTCGGTGCCATGCAGCACAGCACAGTCCAGGGCCACCTGACCATGAACCTGGTGGTCTCGCAGGAGCTCACCTTCCGCATCGTGGTCGACCTCGACTACGACCCCGCCGACCCCTACGCGGTCCGCTTCACCTTCCACCTGCCCGGCGACGAGCCGGTCACCTGGGTCTTCGCCCGCGAGCTGCTGCTCGACGGGCTGGCCCGGCCGTCCGGTGAGGGCGACGTCCACATCCACCCGGTCGGCGGGGAACTGGGCGAGGTCTGCCTGGTGCTGCGCTCCCCCGACGGCGACGCCGTGCTGCACGGCTCCGCGCCGCCGCTGATCGCCTTCCTGGCGCGCACCGACCGGCTGGTGCCGATGGGCGAGGAGGCCGCCGCCGGCGACCTCGACGCCCAGCTCGAACTCATCCTGCACGGCCACGAGAACGCCGGGTGATCCGCCGGCGGGCACAGGACGCGCATCGAAAGGGGCCCGTACCCGGGTGTTTCACCGGGTACGGGCCCCCTCCGTGCGGGCCGGCACGGGACGCGCTCAGTCCTCGTCGAGGGCGAGGTTGAGGCCCCAGGACACCAGGCTGACGATCAGCGCGCCGAACAGCGCCGACCAGAAGCCGTCGACGTGGAAGTCCAGGTCGAGCTTGTCCGAGGCCCAGGAGGTCAGCCAGAGCATCAGCGCGTTCACCACGAAGGTGAACAGGCCCAGGGTGAGGATGAACAGGGGGAGCGAGAACAGCTGCACGACCGGCTTGATGAGCCAGTTGACCACGCCGAACACCAGCGCCACGGCGAGCACCGTGAGCGTCTTGTGCTGCCAGTCGTCCCCGGTGAGCGTGATCCCGGCGACGATCCAGGCGGCGACCCAGATGGCCGCCGCGTTGATCAGTGTCTTGATGACGAAACCCTTCATGGGGCCAGCGTCCCAGGTCGGTCAAGCGGAGCGGTGTCCCGGCCGGCGGGTGGTGTGGAATGCCGGTGGTGTTCCCGCCGCCGGAGGACCGAGGCGTGTCCGAGGGCGCTGAGCAGGGCCGGTTAGGGTCGGGGCATGAGCAGCCTGAGCCTGACCGAAGAACTCTGGGCGGCGATCGAGCCGGTCTACGCCGAGATCCTCGACCACCCCTTCATCGCCGGCCTGACCGACGGCACCCTGCCGCGGGAGGCGTTCCGCCACTTCGTCGTCCAGGACTCGCACTACCTGCGCGACTACGCCCGCGCGCTGGCCGTCTGCGCGGCCAAGGCGCCCGGCGAGGAGGAGGTGCGGGCCTTCGCCGACGACGCGATCGGCGCGCTGGCCGCCGAGCAGGGGATGCACGCCGAGTTCCTGGACGCCTTCGGCGACACCGCCGAGGGCGCCGCCGCCGAGCCGGTGCTGCCGACCACCCGCGCGTACACCAGCTACCTGCTCGCCACCGTCTACGGCGGCTCCTTCGCGGAGGCGGTCGGCGCGGTGCTGCCCTGCTACTGGATCTACGCCCGGGTCGGCGAGCGGCTGCTCGCCGAGGGCTCCCCGGACCCGCTGTACGCGAAGTGGATCGCCACCTACGGCGACGAGGCGTTCCAGTCGGTGGTGCGCCGGGTGCTGGCGCTGACCGACCGGCTCGGCGAGGAGATGTCCCCCGCCGAACGGCGCCGGGTGACCGAGCACTTCGTCACCACCTCGCGCTACGAGTGGATGTTCTGGGACGCCGCCTGGCGCGGGGAGGCCTGGCCGGTCTGAGCCCCGCCGCGGGACTGCTCCGGGGCGGTGCCGGGGGTGTTCCCCGAGGTCGGGGCGGGGGTTCACCCGGGGGCCGGGGTCGGGGGGATCTCCGGGTTCTCTCGGGGCCGTTGGGCCTCGTTCCGCCCCGCGCGTCACCGTACGATCGAAGTACCGAAAGCGAACGGGATGCGGCACCGGACGGCAGCCGACCCCTTGGGGAGAGAAGGAACGGACATGGCTGAGCTCTGGAAGTCGCTGCCCTCGTGGGTGCGGAACATCGTCGTGCCGGTGCTGGTACTGGTGCTGGTGTGGAACCTGCTGATGTTCGTCTTCGGCGTGGTCGGCGCGCTGCTGGCCTTCGCCGTCAAGGCGCTGGTGGTGGTCGGCATCGCCGCCGCCGTGGTGGTGCTGGTGAAGAAGGCGGCCAAGCACTAGCCAGGACCCCGGAAGAGCCCGACGCCCGCGCCCCTTGGGGGGACGCGGGCGTCGGGCGTTTCCGGGAGTGCTCAGGCGGCCTCGCGCAGGAAGGCGTCGAGGTCCCGGTGCGGCCGCCAGCCCTGGGAACGGGCCCGGGCGAGGTCCAGCACCACGCCGCGGGAGAGCTGGTCCACCGCGTACGGGGTCAGGCCGGGAAGCCGTCCGGTGCGGGCGGCCAGCCGGGCCAGCGGGGCCGGGACGTGGTGGATCCGGGCGCTCACCCCGTGCGCGGCCAGCACCGCGCGGACCACCGCGTCGCGCCGGTAGGGGCGGGCGTCGGCGATGTTGTAGGCGACCGGCGTCCACGGGCGGTCGCCGGTGCGGCCCGCGCCGACCGCGGACAGGCAGGCGTCGGCGAGGTTCTGCACGGCGGTGAGGCTGAGCCGGACGTCGCCGCCGGGCAGCAGCAGCCGGCCGTGCCGCACCCGCTCCAGCAGCCGGGGCACCAGATGAGGGTCGCCCGGGCCGTAGACGGCGCGCGGGCGCAGCACCACGGCGCCCGCCGCGAGCGCGAGCCGTTCCCCGGCGGCCTTGGTGCGGCCGTACGCGTTGAGGTGGCCGGCCTCGGTGGGGTGGTGCTCCCGGACGGACTCGCGGCCGGGCCGGGGGTCGTAGACGCTGGCGCTGGAGACCCAGGCGAGCGGCCGGTCCCCGGCGGCGCGCAGCAGGTGCTCGGTGCCGGTGACGTTGACGGCGTGCTGGGCGGCCTCGGCCTCGGCCCCCGGGGGCAGGTCGGCGACCGCGGCGGCGCAGTGCACCACCGCGTCGACGCCGGTGAAGTCGGGCTCCCCGGCGGTGGCGTCCCAGCGGATGTGCTGACCGGCCGGGCCGGGGCGGCGGCCGTAGCAGAGCACGTCGTGGCCGGCGGCGACGGCGGCCCGGACGACGTGCGAGCCGCAGAAGCCGCTCGCGCCGGTGACGGCGATCCGCATCGGGTCTCCTCGGGGGTTCGGGCGGTGGTGTTCCGGGGCGGGGGGCAGGTGGGGAACAGGCGGGGATCAGGCGGGCGCGCGGGTGGCGCGCAGGGTGAGTGCGGCCCAGCCGGGCAGGGCGGACCGGCGGTCGACACGGGCGCCCGTGACCACCGGGGCGTACGGCGCGAGCGCGAGCAGCAGGTCGGCGAGCAGGGCGCGGGCCGCTCCGGCGCCGGGGCAGGCGTGCGGGCCGGCGCCGAAGACCGCCTGGGCGGCGGCGGGTCCGGGGGACGGCGCCGGCCGGTGCGCCCCGGCGGCGTGCCGGGCGACCAGGACCAGCCGGTCGCCCTTGCGGACGGCCCGGCCGGCCAGTTCGGCGTCGGCCGCGGCCACCCGGGGAGCAGCGGCGAGGGGCGGTGAGCCGGAGCAGCTCGGCGGCCAGCGCGGGCGCGCCGGCGGCGTCGACCGAGGGCCAGAGCCCGGCGTCCGCGCACCAGGCGGCGGCCCGGGGGAGGGCGGCGACGGTGGTGTTGACGGTGGCCACCGCGACCATCGCGTCCCGGGGTCGGGCAGCAGGTCGGCCAGGTCGGCGGCCCGCGCGGCGGCCCTCCGCGCGGCGTCGCGCGGGCGCGGGCCGGGCAGGTGGTCGCGGGCGGCGGCCGCGGCGGCCTCGGCGGCGGCGCCGGCCAGGGCGTGCGGGCAGCCCGTCGCGCCGGTCAGCGCGGCGGCCGTCAATCCGGCCAACGCGCGGGACAGCGCCACGAGTTCGAGCTCGCCGGTGGCGAGCGCCGGGACCCGGTCGGCGAGCACCGCCTGCCAGCGCGGGCGGAGCCGGTCCACCGCCGCCGAGTCCAGGGCGGCCGCCAACTCCCGGCGGGCGGTGCGGTGCTCGGCCCCCTCCTGGTCGAACAGCGCGCCGCCGTAGGTGAGTTCGGCGGCGGCTCCGCCGGTGGTGCCGGGCGCGGTGCGGTCCAGCGGGATCCGGGTGAGCGCCTCGCGGTAGGCCTCGGCGCCGTGCACCAGCACGGTGCGGCCGAGCCGGGCCACCGGACGGCGGCGGGTGGCGGCGAGCAGCGCGAACAGCAGCGGATGGCTGCGCAGATAGACCCGGCGGTCCCGGCGGCGGGCGCCCGGGTGCCGGGCGGGCTCCGGTCCCGTCCCGCCGGTCATATCGCCAACTGCCGGGCGCAGTAGGCCGCGGCGGCCGCTCGGTCGGGCTTGCGGGAGCGGCCGGCCAGCGGCACCTCGCCGAACAGCAGGGCGTCCGGGCGGGCCGAGCCCATCCGGTCCAGCGGGCCGGTCAGCGCGCCGCGCAGCCGCCGCGGGTCGGTGCCGGGCGAGGGCTGGACGAGGGCGACCAGCCGCTCGTCGCCCTGCCCGTCCGGGACGCCGACCAGCACCGCGAGTTCGACGCCCGGCAGGTGCAGGGCCGGCTCGTACAGGCCCGGGTAGATGTTCTCGGCGCGGCGCAGCACCATGTCCTTGAGCCGGCCGGCCAGCACGATCCGGCCGTCCGGGTCGGGCGTGGCGCGGTCGCCGGTGCGCACCCAGGGCTCGGGTTCCTCGCCCAGGTAGCGGTGCCGGGCGCCGGTGCCGGCGAGCAGCAGTTCGCCGTCCGGGCCGAGGCCGGTGCGCACGCCCGGCAGCGGGGCGCCGACCAGGTCGCCGGGGCCGGTGAAGGCGCTCTTCTCGGCCTCCTCGACGGCCGCCGCCGGGAACAGCTCGGTGAGCGCGTAGACGCCCCAGGCCTGCTCGGCGCCGGCCTGCTTGACCCGGCGGAGCAGGGCCGCGTCGGCGGGCGCCGAACCGGTCCAGACCCGGCCGGTGAACCGGGCCCCGGCGGCGAGCGCGGCGCGCAGCTGCGGCGGGGTGAGGTAGCTGTGGGCCGGGGCGAGCCGGGCGAACTGGCGGGCCAGTGCGGCGGGCTCGCGGGCCGGCAGGGCGACGGCGGCGCCGGCGGTGAGCGCGGGGACCAGTACGAAGAAGGTGCCCCCCAGCACCACCGTGCCCGGCCGGGGGTCGACCAGCTCGGTGACGGTGCGCAGCCCGGCGGCCAGGCCGCCGCGGGAGTGCACGACGGCGCGCGGGTCGGCGGTGGTGCCGGAGGTGAAGACGATCACGGCGTCGCCGTCGCGTTCGGGCACGGCGCGTGCGGGGATGCTCGGCACCGACGCGCCGAAGGGGTTGGTCCGCAGCCGGGGTGCGCAGCCGGGCAGCCGGTGCCCCAGCGTGGCGACCGGGCCGAGGGTGTCGAGCGGGGGCAGCGCGAGGTCGGCGCGGCGGGCGAGCGGCCCGGCCCAGCCGGCCACCGCCTGGGCGGCGGCGTCGGCGAGCACCAGGTCGGGCCGGGCCAGGGCGAGCCGGGCGGCCAGCACGTCGGGGCCCGCGGTCGGGTCGAGGACGGCGGTGCGCAGGCCGAGCCGGTGCGCGGCGATCAGGACGGCGAGGGCGCGCGGGCCGGGGCGGACGGCGACGCCGAGGGTGTCGCCGTCGCGCAGGCCGCGGGCGTGCAGGGCGACGGCGTGGTTGTCGGCGAGGTCGGCGAGTTCGCCGCGGCGGATCCGCACCCGGGTGGTGCCGAGCCGGGTGTGCCGCAGCACGGCGGGGCGGTCGGGGTGGACGGTGCGCAGGGCGTGGGCGAGCCGGTCGAGCACGGCGTGTCCTCGGGTTTCGGCGGGGCGGGCGGGCCGGTACGGGCGGGGGTCAGCGGACGTCGACGGCGCGGGCGCCGGCGCCGCGGTCCAGGTACCAGCGGGCGGTGCCGACCACCCCGTAGGCGCGGATCCGCCGGGTGGAGTTCTGCACCACCATGTCGCGGCGGTGGACGATCGCGGTGGTGTGCCGGCGGACCCGGTTGACGAACAGCCGGTCGGTCGGCGAGGGGCGGCGCGGCATGCCGCCGACCGCCTCGTACAGCGCGGCGGTGATCGCCATGTTGTTGCCCGCGTGCATCCGGTACCGGGTGAGGTAGCCGTGCCGGCGCCGGTGCGCGGGCCGGATCCGGCCGAACAGGGCGCCGAGCGCGACCAGGGCCAGGAAGACCGCGCGCCCGGCGGGCCCGTGCTCGTCCCGGCGGGCGGTGACCCGGCCGCAGACCAGGCCGCCGCTGTCGTGCAGCGCGGCCCTGGCGGCGGCCGTCCAGCCGGGTTCGGGCAGGCAGTCGGCGTCGGTGCGGGCGAGCAGGGTGGCGCCCCGCGCGACGGCGTGCCGGAACGCGGTGTCGACGGCGCAGCCGACGCCCTTCTCGGGCTCGACCAGCACCTCGACCGGGAACGGCGCCCGGGCGGCGAAGGCGCGGACGGCCTCCACGGTGCCGTCGGTGGAGCCGTTGTCGGCGACCAGCAGGGTGAAGTCCCGGTCCCGCTGGGCGGCGAGGGCGTCCAGGGTGCCGGCGATCCGGGCCTCCTCCTGGTAGGCGGGGACGATCACCCACAGCGTGGTCACGAAGCCTCCCAGACCATCGTCATCAGGCTGACGCCGCCGCCGAGCCCGAGCATCAGCACCTTGTCGCCAGGCGCCAACTCGCCGTGTATTCGGTCGAGTTGCATGCCTATCGTGGCGCTGGCGACATTGCCGAGATCGGGTACGGTGACCACCAGCTTCTCCTCCGGGACCCCGGTGGCCGCCATGAACCGCTCCAGGTAGGGGACGGTCACCTGGTGCACCAGCACCCGGGCGTAGTCGTCCCAGCCGAAGCCGGTGCGGGCGGCCACCCGGGTCAGGATGTCCAGGCCGATCTTCTCGAAGACGGCGCGCAACTCCGTGCCGCCGCCCCGGAAGTAGCTGTACTCGTCGCCGCGCGGGTGGCGCGAGCCGCCGCCCGGTATGCCGCCGATCTCCCAGTGCTCGGAGGCGGTCTCGGTCTCCACGTCGAGGATGCCGCCGCGCTCCACGGCCTCGACGACCACGGCGGCGCCCGCGTCGCCGAAGGTGTAGCCGGCGAATCCCTCGCGGAACTGCTCCGCGCCGCTCGGGTCGCGGCGCATCGCCCGGCTGGGCGTCTCGCCGGTGACCACCAGGGCCCGCCGGGCCCGGCCGGCCAGGATCATCGCGCGGGCCAGGTCGATCCCGTTGAGGAAGCTGTTGCAGGCGTTGCTGACGTCGAACGCGTGGGCGCGGGAGCCGAGTTCGGCCTGGACGAGGTGGGCGGTCGCGGGCTCGGCGACATCCCGGGTGGCGGAGGCGAAGAGCAGCAGGTCGAGGTCGAGCGGGTGCAGTCCGCGGGAGTCCAGGGCGCGCCGGGCGGCCCCGACGGCCAGCGTGGAGGCGTACTCGTCGTCGGCGGCGAAGTGCCGGGTGACGATGCCGGTGGCCTTCTCGAAGGTCCGCGCCGGCAGGCGCAGCCGGCCGCCGGCGGTGATCTCGTCCTGGAGCTGCCGGGAGGTCAGTCGGCGGGCGGGGAGCTGGGCTCCGACGGCGGTGATGCCGATCCGCGCGGTGGCTGCTGGGTGCATGCCCTCATCGTGCGGTGGGCCCGGTCGCGGCCGCCTGAGTACGGGTACTCAGGCGGCCGTAACCGGGCTACCCAAACGGGGTCAGTCCTCCGTGCGGGCCCGCTCGGCGAAGCCCGTGGGCACGGCGTCCACCGGCGCCGCGTCCACCGGTACCGGGACGGCCGCCGCCTGTGCCGCCTGCGCCGCCGCCGGGGCGGCGCCGTCCGGGCCGACGGTGGACAGCAGCTGCCGGGCCACCCCGAGCCCGGTGCCGCCCATCGCGAGCGCCTTGGCGAACAGCTCGCCCATCCCGTCGGCCCCGTTGAGCAGCACCATGTGCTCGACGTTGCCGAAGGAATCCGCGGCGGCCCGGACGATCTGCGGCCACTGCTCCGCCAACTCCTGGGCCACCACGGCGTCCTGGTTCTCGGCCAGGGCGTTGGCGCGCGCCTTGATGCCCTCGGCCCGGGCCAGCCCGATCGCCCGCGCCGCCGTCGCGTCGGCCAGACCGCGCGCCTCGGCCGCGGACGCCTCCGCCTGCCCGGTCGCCGTGGTCGCCTCGGCCTGCGCCAGCCCGCGCACCCGGGTGGCCTCGGCGTCCGCCTCGGCCGCGACCCGCACCCGGCTGGCCTCGGCGGCCGCCTCCAGTTCGGTCTCCCGGGCCTGCGCCTGCGCGGCCGAGATCCGCGCGTCGCGGGCCGCCTCGGCGGTGGTGCGGGTGTCGTACGCGCGGGCGTCGGCGGGCTTGCGCACGTCGATCTGGAGCTGCTGCTCCTTGCGCCGCGCCTCCAGCTCGGCGACCCGGGTCTCCTGGACCACCACCTCCTGCCGGGCGGCGGCGTCGGCGAGCGGACCGGCCTGCCGGGTGCGGGCGTTGGCGGTGTCCATCTCGGCCTGGTACGAGGACTGCTGGATCTCGCTGTTGCGGGTCGCCTCGGCCTTGCGGGCGGCGGCCTCCTGCTCGGCCTCGGTGGCCAGCCGGTCGGCCTCGGCCTGGGCGATCCGGGCGTCCCGCTGGACGGCGGCGGCGTGCGGGATGGCGAGGTTCTTGATGTAGCCGGTCGGGTCGATGATCTCCTGGATCTGCAGGGTGTCGATGATCAGCCCGAGCTTCTCCATCTCCAGCCCGGAGGCGGCCCTGGTCTCGCCGGTGAGCCGCTCGCGGTCGCGGATCATGTCCTCGACGGTGAGCCCGCCGACGATCGAGCGCAGGTGGCCGGCGAAGACGTTGTGGACGCGCTGGCTGATCAGCTTCTGCTGGTCCAGGAAGCGGCGGGCGGCGTTGGCGATCGAGACGTCGTCGTCGCCGACCTTGAAGATCACCACGCCCTTCACCCGGACCGGGATGCCCTGGGTGGTGACGCACTCGACGTTCAGCTCCGCCTCGTTGAGGTCCAGCGAGAGCCGGCGGACCCCCTGCAGGCCGGGGGTGACGAGGGTGCCGCGCCCGGTGACGATCCGGAAGCCCAGGCCGTCGCCGACCCCCTCGGTGCGGTGCCGCGAGCCGGAGATGATCAGTGCCTCGTTCGGCTCGGCCACCCGCCACATGAGTTTGAAGAGCGTGATCCCGATGACCAGTGCCCCGACGGCGGCCCCGGCGATGACGAATCCCATGGTTCAACTCCCCCTTCAGGCGCAGGAGATGCGCCGATTCGGATTGTCCGCCCGGGTCGTCCCGAGGGAAAGGGAAGTGACCTGACTGCCCGTCACAAGGTCGTCACCGGACGGTCATCGGAGTGTCACGGGCCGATCGGCGCCACGTACACCGTCCTCGGCGGCTGGTACTCGATCACCACCACCGGCGTCCCGATCGTCAGCCGCTCGCCGGGCACGGCCAGGTAGGCGAGGAACGCCTCGGTGCCCTGACGCTCCGGCACGTGCACCATCACCTCGCCGACCAGCCCCGCGCCAACCGCCCCGGAGACCCGCCCCGTGCTCCCGACCACGCCGGCCTCCTCGCCTCGTCCGCTCAGGGGCCAGTCTGCCCGCAGCGGCGGCTCCGCGTCCCCCGTTCACCGTCCGGACCTCGACGTTCCCCCTCCCGGACCCCTCTGGACCTCGGGCGATCGGCTCGCTACGGTGTTGGACGTCATGCGCGGGCAACACCGCCTGCGGACGCGGGAGCTCGGAGCACCGGGCTGAGAGGGCGCTGAACGGGACGTCGACGGACGGACCGGCGGCTGCGCCGACCGCAGGAACCTGACCGGGTAATGCCGGCGTAGGGAGTTTGAGGTCCGATGACCACCTTCGATGCACAGCCGCAGCCTGCCCCGGCCCGGTCCGGCCCGCAGGGCGCCGTCACCAGCGCGGGCACCGGCTACCCCACCCCGGCCTGGCGCAAGGCCCACCGCGAGGGGTCCCGCCCCGACCTGCGCGTGCCGTACCGCGAGGTCGTGCTCACCAACGGGAGGACCGTCCCGCTGTACGACACCTCCGGGCCGTACACCGACCCGGACCACGAGCCCGACGTGCGGCGCGGCCTGCCCGCCCTGCGCGACGCCTGGATCCGCGGGCGCGGCGACGTCGAGGAGTACGAAGGCCGCGAGGCGCGGCCCGAGGACGACGGCATCCGGCACACCTCGCCGCGCGGCGGCGACCTGCGCAACCTCGACGCGGTCTTCCCCGGCCGCCCGCGCCGCCCGCTGCGCGGCCGCGACGGCGCCGCGGTCACCCAGCTCGGGTACGCCAAGCGCGGCATCATCACGCCCGAGATGGAGTTCACCGCCCTGCGCGAGGGCCTGGCGCCCGAGTACGTCCGCGACGAGGTCGCCCGCGGCCGCGCCGTCATCCCGGTCAACGTGAACCACCCCGAGGTCGAGCCGGCGATCATCGGCACCAACTTCCTGGTGAAGATCAACGCCAACATCGGCAACTCCGCCGTCACCTCCTCGATCGAGGAGGAGGTGGAGAAGATGACCTGGGCCACCCGCTGGGGCGCCGACACCGTCATGGACCTCTCCACCGGCCGCAACATCCACACCACCCGCGAGTGGATCCTGCGCAACTCCCCCGTGCCGATCGGCACCGTGCCGCTCTACCAGGCGCTGGAGAAGGTCGACGGCAGGGCCGAGGAGCTGAGCTGGGAGGTCTACCGGGACACCGTCGTCGAGCAGTGCGAGCAGGGCGTCGACTACATGACCGTGCACGCCGGGGTGCTGCTGCGGTACGTGCCGCTGACCGCCCGCCGCAAGACCGGCATCGTCTCGCGCGGCGGCTCGATCATGGCCGCCTGGTGTCTGGCGCACCACCGGGAGAACTTCCTCTACACCAACTTCGAGGAGCTCTGCGACATCCTGGCGCGCTACGACGTCACCTTCTCCCTCGGTGACGGCCTGCGCCCCGGCTCGATCGCCGACGCCAACGACGAGGCGCAGTTCGCCGAGCTGCGGACGCTGGGCGAGCTGGGCCGGATCGCCCGCGCCAGGGACGTCCAGGTGATGATCGAGGGGCCGGGCCACGTCCCGATGCACAAGATCAAGGAGAACATGGATCTCCAGAAGGAGATCTGCGACGAGGCGCCCTTCTACACCCTGGGCCCGCTCACCACCGACGTCGCGCCGGGCTACGACCACATCACCTCGGGCATCGGCGCCGCGATGATCGCCTGGTGGGGCACGGCGATGCTCTGCTACGTCACCCCCAAGGAGCACCTGGGCCTGCCCAACCGCGACGACGTGAAGACCGGCGTCATCACCTACAAGATCGCCGCCCACGCCGCCGACCTCGCCAAGGGCCACCCCGGCGCCCAGGCCTGGGACGACGCCCTCTCCGACGCCCGCTTCGAGTTCCGCTGGGAGGACCAGTTCAACCTGGCCCTCGACCCGGAGACGGCCCGCGACTTCCACGACGAGACGCTGCCCGCCGAGCCCGCCAAGACCGCCCACTTCTGCTCGATGTGCGGCCCGAAGTTCTGCTCGATGAAGATCAGCAAATCCATCAACGAGAAGTTCGGCAACGGCGCGGCCTCGCCGGAGTACGACGCGCAGGCCGTCGAGGGCATGAAGGCCATGTCCGAGGAGTTCAAGGCCCAGGGCAACAAGGTCTACCTGCCCCTCGCGGACTGACACACCGCACCCGAGCGCCGTCCCGACCGACGCGGGACGGCGCTCGGGCCCCGGTGGCCGGTGGAAGGTGTCGCGTCCTACGCTCGTGGCGCTCCACTTCGGCCCGAGGTGGTGTCACCGGGACCGGGCAGCTCGCGCCGGGTGCGCAGCGGTGAGAAGAAGATCGGTACCCAGACCGTGGCCAGCCCGGCCGCGCCGACCCACAGGGCGGTGCGGACCGAGGCGAGTTCGCCCAGCAGACCGGCCAGGGCGGCGCCGACGGCGAGTGAGCCGGTCAGGACGACCCGCATGGTGGCGTTCATCCGGCCGAGCAAGTGGTCCGGTGTCACGCTCTGGCGGAAGCTGACGTTGATCACGTTGTCGATGCCGACCTTGCACGTGGTGATCAGCCAGGCCCCCGCGGCAAGCCAGAGGGCCGGGCCGCGATCGGCCAGCGCCAGCAGGACGCCGAACGGCGCGACGGCCAGGCCCATCAGCCACAGCACCCGACCCGCGCCGAGTCGGCGGGCCAGCCGCCGGGCCGACTGCGAACCGATGAACACGCCGAGGCCACCGGCCGCGAAGTACAGGCCGATGACACCGTCGGAGAGGCCGAGTTCACGGGTGAACAGCACCGGCAGCATGGTCTGGCAGAGCTGGATGGACAGGTTGGTGCAGGCTCCGGCGAGCGCGATGGCCCGGAGGGTCGGGTGGCCGAAGACGAAGCGCAGGCCCTCCCGGATCTCGCCGCTGAGGCGGGCGTCGCGCCGGTGCTGCGGTTGCGGCTCCGCCCGGCGGATGCGCAGCAGAAGGATCGCCGACCACAGGTAACTGGCTGCGTCGACCACGACCGCTGTCGGGGCGGACAGCAGCGCCACCAGGAAGCCGCCCGCGCTCCGCCCGCCGATCTGGGTGAGGGCGTCCACTGTCACCAGGTGGGCGTTGGCCGGGGTGAGCTGGTCCCGCCCGACCAGGTCGGGCAGTTGGCTCAGCGTGGCCACGTCGGAGAAGACCGTGGCCACGCCCGCCAGCAGGACCACCAGGTAGAGCTGTTGGATCGTCAGGCAGTCGAGCAGCCAGGCGGCCGGCACCGACCCGAGGAGCGCGACCCTGGCGAGGTCGGCGGCGATCATCACGGGTCGCTTGCGGATCCGGTCCACCCAGGCTCCGGCCGGCAGACCGATCAGAAGGAAGGCGAGGGTGCTCAGCGTTGCCAGCAGACCGACCTGTCCGGCCGAGCTGTGCAGGGCCAGGACGGCGGTCAGCGGGATCGCCAAGGAGCTCACCGCGGTGCCGAGCTTGCTCACCGCGGCGGCGCCGATGAGCAGGCGAAAGTCCGGGTTCCGGAGGACCGAAGGATGCGGATCGGGCGTGCGAGCGGCCGTGTCCGGCCCGTGGGCGATCTCATTGCTGGTCATGGAGTGAGGTTCCTGCCGCGCCGCCCGGCGGGCGAGGAATTTAGGCTGGCCTGAATCCTGACCCGCCGGCCGCCGGGTCTTGCGCCGCAGAGGGGGCTGCACCGTGCTGGACCTGGCATTCTCCGTTCGTGACCTGGCCCGCACCCGGTTCGCTCTGTCGCCGCTGTGGGAGGTGGTGGCCAGTGTCAGGGTGCTGAAGCATCCGGCCGAGCACCCGCTGCACCGCCCGTGGATCGATCAGGTCCGTCGCCGGTTGGCCGCCTCGGGGCTGGACTGGCGCCTGCTCGCCGATCTGGTCCCGGACCCGCCCCGGTCGATCCCGGTCTTCATTGCGCCACCACCGACGACCTCGGTCGCTGATCTGGGACTTGAGCTTGCCGTTCTGCGCGCGACGCCACCCGAGAAGGTCCGGTCCGGCCTCAGCGGCCGACGGGCGCCGCGCTCCGAGCGGATCGATCAGCTGCGCGGCGATCCGCACCGCGGTCTCGGCGAACTCGCCGAACTGGTGGAGAGCTACTGGGAGATCGCACTCGCGCCGCACTGGCCCCGGATGCGCTCTCTCCTGGAGGGCGACGTGCTGCACCGGGCCAGACTGTTCGCCGAGCACGGAGCGGATCAGCTGCTGGGCGACCTGGCGTCCAACGTGGCCTGGGACGAGGACACCCTGTACGTCGGGCACCACTATGTCCGCGGCAGCCGGCAGCTCGGCGGGCGCGGGCTCCTCCTTGTTCCGTCGGTGTTCGTCTGGCCCCGGGTCTTCTCCGTCATCAGCCCGAACTGGCAACCCACCCTGCGTTATCCGCCGCGCGGCGTAGCCACGCTCTGGGAACGGCGATCCGCCGTCCCGCAGGCACTGGCAGCGGTCATCGGCCGCTCCAGGGCCCGCCTGCTGGTCGAACTCGACACCCCCGCCTCGACGACCGACCTGGCCCACCGCACCGGGATCACCGCCGGAGGAGTCTCCCAGCATTTGACCGCTCTGCGCACCGCCGGCCTGGTCGACGCACACCGCAGCGGCCGGTACGTGCTGTACGTCCGCACAGCGGCGGCGGAAGTCCTGGTGGCCGCTTCGGAGGCCCGGCGCGACGAGGCGGCTGTGCTGCCTTCCGGCTGAAACTCTCCGCCATGAAGATCAGTCAGAAGATCCGCGACGCCACCTCCCGCTGGTCGGCCGACCCGGGACACCTGAGCGCCGCCCCGATCACCTCGGGGCGGCGCTTCGCCGTCCTCGGCTACTTCTCGGCGCCGCCGAAGACCATGCGGTGTCCGCGCGCGGTGTCCATGTACTCACGAACGCGGTGGATCAGCCCGTCACGGAGTTCGAAGACCAGACAGTAGTCATTGGCGTAGTGACGGCCGTTGGCGAGCGTGGCGGTCATGGTCTCCTCCACGATCACGCGCTCGCCGTCGGCATGGAAGCCGTGGAAGGTGACGTGGACGTCACTGGCGAACAGGCGGGAGAAGTCCTCGGCGAGGAAGCGCGTGATCACCTCCCTGCCGACCATGTGGCTGGGGCGGTCCAGCGCGGTGGCCGTCGCGTTTCCCGGAGGTGCCAGCCACTCGGCGTCCTCGGTGAAGACCGCGGAGATCTGATCGGCGTCGTGGCCGGCGAACGCCTTCCAGGCGGCCTGGACGATGTCGTGGCTGCTCATCGAGCCGCGGGCCGAGGCGGGCGCCGGTCCGGGCGGGGCCGATGAAGCAGCCTCCAGCGTGCGGCGGATCACCGCCGAACCCCGCTCGACGGACTCGGCGATCGGTGCGGCCAGGGCGTCGGGCAGGACATCGGTGTGCCACACGAATCTCGTCCGGCCGCCGGCCTCCGGAAGGGCCTGCATGGACGCGTGGTGGTGGGACGGGTGGAGGCTGCCGCCGATGACCGTGTAGGCGACCCGCATCGCCTCGTGGTCGAGGTCGACGAGCCGTTCGAGCACGACCGTGCCATCGGCGAAGGTGACGGTGCGGGTGTCCGAGCTCAGCCGGGTGCCGGTGACGAACCCGGGCGCCAGCCGCTCGTGCACCGCGCCGTAGTCGCTGAGCACCGACCACACCGCTTCGGGGCGGGCGTCGATGACGAGTTCCTTGTGGATCGAGGCCATGGGTGATCGACTCCTCGTCAGGCCGAAGCGATGCAGAACAGATGGCCCTCGGGGTCGGCGAGAACGGTCCACTCGCCTTCGCCGGGCTGGAACTGCGGCTTGGTCGCCCCCGCCGAGAGCAGTTCCTTCACCGCGACCTCGGGATCGGCGACCGTGAAGTCGAGATGGGCGTGCTTCGCGGCGTCGGGCCAGCCGGGCCCCCGGTAGCCGGCGACCCGCTGGAAGGTCAACCCGACCGGCCCCCTGCCGAGTTGGACGAAGTCGTCGTCCGCCTGCCCGATCTCCCAGCCGGTGACCTTGCGGTAGAACTCGGCGAGGGCCCGGGGATCGGCGCAGTCGATGGTGATCGCGGTGAGCTCCGCGTGGACGGCCATGGATGGCTCCCTTCGTGTCATCACGTGAGCCCCAGCATCCGGGGCAAGGGCGCCGAAGGTCTTGAAGATCCTTGCGGGCCGTTCTGTCGTACCCGGCGGGTACCGTTCGCGGCATGCTGTCCGCATCGACCCTCGCGGCCCGGCCGGAGTTCACCGTGGCCGTGGTGGGGTGCCGCTCCGACCACGCCCGGTGGTCGCAGCCGGAGACCCGCGACGATCACCGCCTGGTGCTGGTGCGGCGCGGCAGGTTTCGGCGATCGGCCGACGGCACCGACGCCGATCTGGACCCGACCATGGCCTACTGGGGCGCGCCCGGCGAACAGGAGCGCTTCGCACACCCGGCCGGCGGCGACGTCTGCACGTCGGTCAGCTTCGAGCCCTCCCTCCTCGGGCGCCCGCCCGCCGCGACGACGGTGCATGTCGACGCGCGCGTCGATCTCGCCCACCGCCGTCTGGTCGCCGCCGCGGGCACCGGTGACATCGACTACGCGCTGACGGAGGAACTGCTCCGCCTCGTCGCGGCCGCGGCCGGTGAGCCGGCCGTCCGCTCCCGGCCGGCCGACCGGGCGCTGGCCGCGGCGGCGCGCGAGGCGATCATCGAAGGGGCCCCGGAGGCCGAAAGGCTCTTCGCCCTGGCCGCGCTGCTGGAGGTGTCGCCCTACCGGCTGAGCCGGGTGTTCTCCAGGGAGACGGGCGTCTCGCTGACCCGCTACCGCAACCGTGTACGCGTCGCCCGGGCCATGGACCGGATCGCCGAGGGCGAACCCAGCCTCGCCCACCTGGCAGCACAGCTCGGCTTCGCCGACCAGGCGCACCTGACTCGCATCGTCCGCGAGCACGTGGGGCACACACCCACGGTGCTGCGCCGGCTGCTTGCCCCGGTTCGCGTCCCGCGAGGCTTTCGCTAGCGTTCCGGTTGCTTCGGCAGGGCTTCGCGCAGGCGGTCGACCAGCACCCGGGCCGCGGGGCTCACGGGTCCGGTGGCCCGCCAGGCGAGAGCGATGCGGGCACGGATCTCGGGCTCGACGATCCGCAGGGTCCGGAGCTGTCCCTCGACGCCGGGCTCGTCCTCGCCACCCGGTAGCACGGCAACACCCAGGCCCCGGGCGGCGAGCTTCGCGAGCACATGCGGGGCTGCCGCCTCGAAAGCGACCCGGGGCCGGAACCCTGCCTGCGCGCAGCCGCGTTCGAACGCCGCGCGCACCCCGGTGCCGCGCGACAGGCAGATCAGCGGCCGATCGCTCAGATCGGCCAGCGGGACGCTCGTGCGGTCCACGCGGTCGAGAAGCGGATCGCCGGGTGCGACGGCGGCGACCAGCGGAACATCGATCACCGTCTGGAAGGCCATCCCGGGCGGGGGTTCCTCCGCGGTGAGCCCGAGGACGGCGATATCGAGCTCGCCGGCCAGGAGCGCGGCCTGCATCCGCTCCGTGGTGTCCTCGGTGAGTGCCACCTCCACCGCGGGGTGGGTGTCGTGGAAGTCCGCGAGGAAGGCGGCGATGTCGAAGGCGTGGCCCGTGGCGCTGGAGACCAGCCCGAGCGTGACCCGTCCGCGCAGCAGCCCGGTGTACGCATCCACCGTCTGACGCACCGCGTCCGCCGCGGCCAGGGCGGCGCGGGCGTACGGCAGGACCGCCCGGCCCACCTCGGTCGGCGTCACGGACCGGCCGGAACGGTCGAGCAGGGGTTGCCCCAACTCCTTCTCCAGTTGCCGGATCTGGGAGCTGAGGCCGGGCTGCGCCAGATGCAGTCGGGCAGCGGCGCGGGTGAAGCCACCGTCCTCGACGACGGAGACGAAGTAGCGCAGCTGGCGGAGTTCCATAACCGGTGATTCTAGATCGCAGCAGAATTGTCTACTGGAGATATCGCTTGCCCGGCCGCAGGCTTGATCACATGGCGAACGCGAGTGCACGTACGGAATCGAAGGCCCGGGCCGGCGCGGTGACCACGCGCATCCGGCTCCTCCAGGGGGCGTCCCTGTTGTCCGCCGGCCTGCTCGCCGGAGCCTTCGGCTACGGCGCCGCCAACCTCGTCCCGACCTTCAACGCCGTGCCGATCGACATGAGACTCCACTTCCACACCGAGCTGATGAAGATGAACGGCATCACGATGCAGGGGGCGATGGCGGTCTCGGCCCTCAGCTCCCTCGCCCTGGCCGCCTTGGCACGCGGCCGCGCCCGGATCCTCGCCGGCACGGCAGGGGCCCTGATCGTCACGTCCTTCCTGATCACCCGGTTCGGGAACATCCCGATCAACGGCCGCATCAAGCAGTGGGCCGCCACCGCGCCGCCCGCCGACCACGCGGAGATCCTGCGCCGATGGGAACTGTTCAACGATGCCCGCACCTTGACCGCGGTGGCGGCGTTCGCCGTCCTGATCACCCTCGCCCTACGCGAGACAGGGCGAGTGCCGGCCGCGAGCTGAGCCCGGCCGAGAGGTCCGCGGAGTTCGCCGCCCACGGCAGCCGGGTCCGTCGGTCAGCCGGGTCCGTCGGTCAGGCGGCGTCCTCGGGGTACCAGCGGAGTTCGACGGTGTTGCCGTCCGGGTCCTGGACGTAGACGGAGGTGGCGTTGCCGCGGGCGCCGTAGCGCTGGACGGGGCCCTCCAGGACGGTGAAGGTGCCGGCGTCGATGACCTCCTGCCAGTCGAGCGGGTCCACGGTGAGGCAGATGTGGTCGACGTTGGACTCGCCGCGCGGGCGGGCCGTCAGGTCGATGATCGTCTCGGGGGTGACCCGGACGGACGGGAAGGAGACCTTCCCGGCCCGCCACTCCTCGACCCGGACCGGCTCCAGCCCGAGCAGGCCGCTGTAGAACTCCAGCGAGCGCTCGACGTCGCGGACGTTGAGCACGAGGTGGTCGAAGGCCTTCACGCGCAGGGCGGGCATGGTGGCTCCAGTCGGGGAGGGGCGTCGCGGCGGACGCGGCCGGGTGCTGTTCCTCCACGATCCACCGGCCGGCCGGTGCCATCAAGGCGGCATCGGTGAACGATCATTGAGACGGGCTGAACAACGGGAGGGGCGCGCCGGGTGCTCGCCGTGGCGGCCGGGCATCCGCCGGCGGGCGCCGCCTCGGTGTCGCTGGAGGTCCTGGGCGACCACCCGGTGGTGCAGTACCCCGAGGTGACCTCGGCGGCTTTCAAGCGGGACCGCACCCCCGACCGCACCCCGTCGGGGCGCCGCCCGGTGCCGAAGGGCCCGGTCGGGGGCACGTTCGCGGAGATGCTGACCCTGGTCGTGCCGATCCGCGACGCCCCGCCGATCGAGCGCGGGCCGGTCCGGCTGGAGGGGAGCACCACGGAGCGGATCCGCGCGTTCGTCCGGGCGGCGGCGGACTCCGTGGCGCGGGCGGCCTCCGTGGCGGCGGACCGGGTGCCGGTGACGCTCCCGGAGCGGGCCGGCCCCCGCGGGTCAGACCGGTAGGCGGGAGACCAGCAGCCGGCCCTCCATCGTCACGCCGCCGTCCATGGCGACGGCCAGCTCGTCCGCGTAGACGTACGGTCCCGGGACGTGCGGCGGCATGCCGTCGTCGGCGTGCACCGCGCCGGTGAGGTACGGGATCGGGCTGTGCCCGTGCACGACGCGCGCGCCGCCGTAGGTGTCCAGCAGCTCGCGGACGGCCGTCGGGCCGGGCTCGCCGCGGAAGGCGAACCGCTTGGTGAACCGGCGGAAGCAGTCCCACCACTCGTCGACGCCCTCGTCCGCGAGCAGGTCGTGGACGGCGTCGTTGACCTCGGCGATGGACTCGCCGTACTCCAGGTACGCGGTGGTGTCGGAGTGCAGCAGCAGGTGGCCGTCCTCCAGGGCGATCGCCGGGAGCCGGGAGAGCCAGCTGATGTGGTGCGCCTCCAGGCGGTCCAGGTCGTTCTGCTGGCCGCCGTTGAGCCGCCAGGCGGCGAGGAAGGAGGCGGTGCCGGCGGTGGACTGGACCGGCTCGTCGCCGTACCTGGCGGCGCCCAGGAAGAGCAGTTCGTGATTGCCCATCAGGGCACGGCAGTAGCCGCCGGCCGCGGCCGCCTCGGCGGCGAGCTGCATGACCAGGTCGATGACGCCGATGCCGTCGGGGCCGCGGTCGGTGAAGTCGCCGAGGAACCAGATCCGGGAGCGGCCGGCCGACCAGTGGCCGTCGGCGTCGATCAGGCCCTGGTGGCGCAGCTCGGCGCGGAGCTCGTCGAGGTAGCCGTGCACGTCGCCGACCACGTAGAGCGGGCCGGGCGGCTCGCCGGGGCCGGGGGCCGGGTACGGGTGGTAGGGCAGGCCGGGTTCGGTGAGCGGGGGGCCGAGCTCGATGGTCGGCGGGTCGTCGCCGCCGCTCTGGGCGTGCACGGTGTGGCCGTGCTCGGGGCCGGCGGCCGGCCAGTGCTGTTCGAGGTAGCGGGCGCCGCCGTAGCCGCTGTAGGTCTCGGCCTCGTAGCCGCCCCCGGAGTAGTCGGCGACGGGTTCCGGTTCGTAATAGGTGCCGTACGGCAGCACGTCGAGGTCCGGCTGGTGGCGTGGGCCTGAGTCCGGGTGTTCAGGCCCGGGGAAGCGGTCCTCGGGTGTCATTCGCCCATCATAGGAAGACCACTCTCCCGGCGTCGTCACCTGGTGGGTATCCAATCCTCCGGAGCGTCAGCCGGTCGGTCCGTCAGGTCCGTTTTGTCCCGACTCGGCAGGGGGTGGGCCGCACGCCCGGGGGTGCGGCCCGGGGTCACACCTCGCCCGGCGGGCGGGGCGGGCTGACCGTGGTGCGCGGGCTCCGGCGTTGGGAGGAGGCGCGGACGATGAGCTCGGTGGGCATCAGGGTGCCGGGCGGCGGGCCGGTGCCGGCGGTGCGGAAACGCGGTGGGAAGAGCCGGGCGATGTCGACGCCGGTGCCGGAGTCCACCCCCTCGATGGCGTCGATCAGCAGGTTCACCACGGTGGTGCCGATCCGCCGGGGCTTGAGCGACAGGGTCGTGATCGGCGGCTCGGTGGTCGCGTACACGTCGCTCTCGCTGCAGCAGACCAGCAGCAGGTCGTCGGGCACCCGCAGGCCGTAGCGGCGGGCGGCGGCGAGCAGGTCGGTGCCGTTGGGGTCGAAGAGGCCGTAGACGGCGTCCGGCCGGTCGGGGCGGGCGAGCAGCCGGTCGGCGGCGACGGCGCCGGCGGCCGGGTCGTGCGCGGGGTAGGTCTCGTAGACCGGCTCCTGGCCGACCTTGGCGCACCAGCCGAGGTAGGCCTCGGTGGAGAGCCGGGTGTAGGTGTCGGTGCTGGTGCCGGTGAGCAGGCCGATCCGGCGGGCGCCGGCCTCGGAGAGGTGGTCGAGGATGCCGAGCACGGCGGCCTCGTGGTCGTTGTCGACCCAGGCGGTGACCGGGCAGTTGCCCGGCTTGCCGTCGCTGACCACCGGGACGCCGGACCGGTACAGCTCGCTGACCAGCGGGTCCTGGTCGGGCGGGTCGATCACCACGGTGCCGTCCAGGGCGATGTTGCCCCAGACGTCGTGGCGGGAGGAGGCGGGCAGCACCACCAGCGCGTAGCCGCGGCCCAGGGCGGCGCTGGTGGCGGCCCGGGCCATCTCGGCGAAGTAGGCGAACTCGGTGAAGGTGAACGGCTCTTCGCCGTAGGTGGTGACGGTCAGACCGATCAGGCCGGACCGTCCGGTGCGCAGGGTTCGGGCGGCCGCCGAGGGGCGGTAACCGAGGCGCTCGGCGACTTCGCGCACCCGGCTTCTGGTCTCGTCGGGCAGGCGGCCCTTCCCGTTCAGCGCGTCGGAGACGGTGGTGATCGACACTCCGGCGGCTGCTGCCACATCCCGGATGCCGGCCCGCTCCAGACGCCGTGAGGTGGTGGGTCGCCGACCGCTCTGGTTGGCTGCTGCTGTCATGGCGGACCGATCGTATGGCTCCTGACAAGGGTCTGTGACCGGCGCATTGGGAGCCTGTGGAGATACGTTTCTCCATGAGTGAGCCCGCGCGCGCCCCTTCGATCCCCGGACGGAACCAGCCGGTTTACCTCTGACATGTGCCAAAGGAACCCGGCAGAATGGCTGATCTGCACCTGTAACCCGACCGGGCATCTCACTCCTACGGGTGAGTGCGATCGGTATCGTTCAGGGCACCCGACCGGGGTGGACCGGGTGCGTTCCCAGATCCCGGGCACGGCGGCGATCCCGACCGTGGCGGGCGAACGCAGCGGGAAAGACAGAAGGAGAGCGACCGTGACCGCAGCACAGGGCCCCCGCCTCAGGCCGACCCTGGACGGCATCCCCAGCTACAAGCCCGGCAAGCCCGCCGGCGCCGACGCGTACAAGCTGTCGTCCAACGAGAACCCCTACGAGCCGCTCCCCGGCGTGCTGGAGACGGCGGTCGCCGCGGCCGGCCGGCTCAACCGCTACCCCGACATGGCCGCCACCGAGCTGACCGCCGTGCTGGCCGAGCACTTCGGCGTGCCAGCCGAGCACATCGCCACCGGCACCGGCTCGGTCGGCGTCGCCCAGTCGCTGATCCTGGCCACCGCCGGCCCCGGCGACGAGGTGATCTTCGCCTGGCGCTCCTTCGAGGCCTACCCGATCATCACCCAGATCGCCGGCGCGACCCCGGTCCCGGTGCCGCTCACCGCCGGCGGGGACCACGACCTGGACGCGATGCTCGCCGCGGTCACCGGGCGGACCAGGCTGATCTTCGTCTGCAACCCCAACAACCCCACCGGCAACGTGATCCACCGCGCCGAGCTGGAGCGCTTCCTGGACGCCGTCCCGTCCGAGGTGCTGATCGTCGTCGACGAGGCGTACATCGAGTTCATCCGCGACCCCGAGGTGCCCAACGGCATCGACCTCTACCGGGACCGCCCGAACGTCTGCGTGCTGCGGACCTTCTCCAAGGCCTACGGCCTGGCCGGGATGCGGGTCGGCTTCGCGATCGCGCACGAGCCGGTGGCGAACGCCCTGCGCAAGACCGCGGTGCCGTTCGGCGTCACCCAGCTCGCCCAGGACGCCGCCGTGGCCTCGCTGCGCGCCGAGGACGCCCTGATGGTCCGGGTGGACGCGCTGGTCGAGGAGCGCGGCCGGGTGGTGGCCTCGCTGCGCGCCCAGGGCTGGGAGATCCCGGACTCGCAGGCCAACTTCGTCTGGCTGGAACTGGGCGAGCGCTCGCAGGACTTCGCGGCGGCCTGCGCCGCGGCCGGCGTGATCGTCCGCCCCTTCCCGGAGGGCGTGCGGATCTCGATCGGCGAGGTCGAGGGCAACTCGATCTTCCTCGCGGTGGCGGAGGCGTTCCGCAAGGAGCTGTAGGCCCTCGCGCGGTGCGCGGCGGAGCGGGAGGCCCGGTGGGGCCGCCCGCTCCGCCGCGGCGTTTCCGGGGCCGGCCGGGGCCCGGCGGGGGCCCGGCGGATCAGGAGTGCCTGGGGGTTCCTGGGAGGCGGCTGGAAGGTCGGTCAACGGTTCGCCCGGCGGCCGCCAAGGCGCCACCCGGCGGCGGGCGAACCGTGGACATATGCCCGGTTCGGGCGGTCAGCCATCTCCCAGGCGGCGTCCAGGACGGCGCAAGAGCGCCCCGGGATGCTGTCCGCCATGAAGGTGTTCCCGCGACGGCGAGGTGCCGTCCTCGTCAACTCCGCGCTCGGCGTGGCCCTGGTCGGTGCCGCCGCCCTGGCGTACACGGTGCTGGACGACGGCACCGGTACGGCGGCGGCCAAGACCCCGGTCCGGACGGCGACCGTCACCAAGGGCACGGTCCTGGCCACGGTGTCCGGAACCGGCACCCTGGCCTCGCCCACCGACGCCGCCCAGGACTTCACCACCGGAGGGCGGCTCACGGCCGTCAAGGTCGCCGTCGGTGACACGGTGACCAAGGGGCAGGTGCTCGCCACCGTCGACACCACCTCGGCCCAGCAGCAGGTGGACGCCGCGCAGTCCGCGCTGAACACCGCCACGGTCAACCTGGCCAAGGCCCGGGCGGGGGTCACCACAACCACCGTCCAGCAGCTGCCGGCCAGGTCCAACGGCTCGTCCGGGTCCTCCGGGTCGGGCGGGTCGGGCGGGTCGGGCGGACGCGGGGCGGGCGGGAGCAGTACGCCCGCCCCGCAGTCCGACCCCTCCGCGCAGACCGGCCCGTCCGCGCAGGCCACCGTCCCGGCGGCGCAGAACACCGTGCCCGAGCCGCAGACCACCACCATCAGCACCACCAAGGTCGACGACGCGGCGGTCGCCCAGGCCGAGCAGCAGCTCGCCACCGCGCAGACCAGCCTCGCCAACGCCCAGGCGGCGCTGGCCGGGACGACGCTCACCGCGTCGGTGGACGGCACGGTCGCCTCGGTGGCGGGCAAGGCCGGCGACACGGTCGGCTCGACCGGCGGCGGTTCCTCCTCCGCCTCGTCCGGCACCAAGTCGTCGTCCGGCTCCTCCACCGCCCCCAGCGGCTTCATCGTGCTGACCAACCCGACCGGGATGCAGGTCACCGCCAACTTCTCCGAGCTGGACTCGCTCAAGCTGAAGAAGGGCGAGGCCGCCACCGTCACGCTGAACGCGCAGTCCGACAGCAGGTTCAACGCCTCCGTGCTGTCGGTCAGCCCGCTGCCGGTGAGCGGCTCCGGCGGAGGGTCGTCCGCCGTCCAGTACGCGGCGACGCTCCAGATCTCCGGGGACGTCAGCAGGCTGCGCACCGGTCTGAGCGCGACCGTCTCGGTGGTCACCGGCGAGGCGGACGACGCCCTCTCGCTGCCCACCGCCGCCCTGTCCGGCACCGGGGCGAGCCGGACGGCCACCGTGGTGCACCCGGACGGCGGCACCGAGCGGGTCACCGTCGAGGTGGGTGTCGAGGGCGACACCACGGTGCAGGTGGTCTCCGGGCTGGCCGAGGGCGACAAGGTCGAACTGGCCTCCACCAGCGGCTCGAACGGCTTCCCCAACGGCTCCTTCCCGGGGGCCGGCGGCAACCGGGGCGGCGCCGGCGCGGGCGGTGCGGGCGCGGGCGGTGCGGGTGTGGCCGGGATCGGCGGCGCTGCGGGCGGCGCGGGCGCCGGCCGGGGCGGTGGCCGCTGATGCCGCACCGCCTCCCCGCCCTCCCCGCCGGCCCCGAGGCACCGGCCCCGGTGATCCGGATCCGCCGCCTCACCAAGTCCTACGGCCACGGCGACGCCACCGTGCACGCGCTGCGCGGCCCCGACGATCCGGCCACCGGCGCCCCGCTGGGCGTCGACCTGGACATCGAGCAGGGCGACTACGTCGCCGTGATGGGCAGCTCCGGCTCCGGCAAGTCGACCCTGATGAACATCCTCGGCTGCCTCGACGTGCCGACCTCCGGCCGCTACCTGCTGGACGGCATCGACGTCGGCCACCTGGACGAGCAGCAGCTCGCGCTGGTCCGCAACCGCAAGATCGGTTTCGTCTTCCAGTCCTTCAACCTCGTCCCGCGCACCACCGCGCTCGCCCAGGTCGAACTGCCGCTCGCCTACGCGGGCGTGCGGTCCGCCGAGCGCCGCCGCCGGGCGCTCGCCGCGCTCTGCCTGGTCGGCCTGGCCGAGCGCTCCGGGCACCGGCCGAACGAGCTCTCCGGCGGCCAGCAGCAGCGCGTCGCGGTGGCCCGGGCGCTGGTCACCGCGCCCGCGATGCTGCTCGCCGACGAACCCACCGGCAACCTGGACAGCCGCTCCACCGAGGAGGTGCTCGCCCTCGTCGACGGCCTCAACGCCACCGGCCGCACGGTCGTGCTGATCACCCACGAGGACGAGGTCGCCCGGCACGCCAAGCGGGTGCTGCGGCTGGTCGACGGCGCGATCGTCGCCGACGTCCGGCAGGCCCCGGTGGACGGGCCGCCGCCGGCGCTGCTCCGGGCGGGGGTGCCGGCGTGATCCTCTGGCAGACGCTCCGCTTCGCCGCCGGCGGCCTGGCCGCCAACAAGGTGCGCTCCGCGCTCACCATGCTGGGGGTGCTGATCGGCGTCGCCTCGGTGATCCTGCTGCTGGCCGTCGGCAACGGCTCCTCGGTCGCGGTCAAGGAGTCGATCACCTCGCTCGGCACCAACGCGCTCACCGTGACGTCCGGCTCCGCCACCGGCGGCGCGCGCTCGGCCGGCGCCGCCAGGAAGCTGACCGTGGCCGATGCCAGGGCGCTGGCCACCGAGGCGGACGCCGGGGCCGTCCGGTCGGTGGCGCCGGTGGTGACGGCGAGCGGCACCGCGTTGTACGGGGACATCTCCTACAACCCCGGCTCGATCGTCGGCACCTACCCGGCGTACTTCGAGACCGCCAACCAGAAGGTCGAGCACGGCGAGTACTTCACCGAGGACGACGTCCTGAACTCCCGCAAGGTGGCGGTGCTCGGGGCGACCACCGCCAGGCAGCTGTTCGCCGCCGCCGACCCGGTCGGCAGGACGGTGACCGTCGGCGGGACCCCGTTCACCGTGGTCGGCGTGCTGCAGGCCAAGGGCGGCACCGGCTTCACCGACCCCGACGACGTGCTGATCGCCCCGCTGCCGACGGTGCAGAACGCGTTCACCGGCTTCGGCTCGGTCAACCAGATCCTGGTCCAGGCGGGTTCGGCGGACAGCACGGCGCAGGCCCAGTCCGAGATCACCCGCGTCCTGCTCGGCACGCACGCGATCGCCGACCCGGGCAAGGCGGACTTCCGGATCAGCAGCCAGGCCTCGCTGCTCAGCGCCCGCGAGTCGACGACCAGGACCTTCACGGTGCTGCTCGGCGCGGTGGCCGCGATCTCGCTGCTGGTCGGCGGGATCGGCATCACCAACATCATGCTGGTCACCGTCACCGAGCGGACCAGGGAGATCGGCATCCGCAAGGCGCTCGGCGCCCCGCGCGGGGTGATCCTCGGGCAGTTCCTCACCGAGGCCACCCTGCTGTCGGTGGTCGGCGCCGGGCTGGGCGTGCTGGCCGGGATCGCCGGTGCCCGCTTCAAGATCGTCGGCATCGAGCCGGTGGTGATCCCCGAGTCGGTGCTCGGAGCGTTCGGCATCGCCGTCGCCATCGGCCTGTTCTTCGGCAGCTACCCCGCCAACCGGGCCGCCTCGCTGCGCCCGATCGACGCCCTCCGGCACGAGTGACCAAGGACCGCAGACCATGAGCGACGAGATCGAGCCGCGCACCCCCGCCGAGCAGGTCGCCCTGCTCTCCACCGCGCCGGACGCCCGGGACGTCAGCGGTGAGCTGGCCGCGCCGCCGCGCCGCCGGCTGCCCTGGGTCCCGCTCGCGCTGTCCGGGGCGGTGATCGCCACGGCGGCGTTCGCCGGCGGCGTCTGGTACCAGAAGGACCGGGGCCCCGACCGCGCCGGCGGATCCGGCCGGACGACGGCCGCCGGGGCCCAGCAGCCGCGGGGGGCCGGAGCGACCGGTTTCCCCGGCAACGGCACCGGCACCGGCAACGGCACCGGCAACCGCCGCAACGGCCAGGGAGGTCAGGGCGGTCAGGGCGGTCAGGGCGGTTTCACCCGGGGCACGGTCAAGGCCGTGGACGGCACCACGGTCTACCTCACCGACGCCAACGGCAACACGATCAAGGTGACCACCGCCGACAGCACCAAGGTGCAGCTCAACAAGGAGGGCAAGGTCGGCGACCTGCAGCCCGGCCAGAGCGTCACGGTGATGGGCACCCCCTCCGGCGACGGCGGCTACGCCGCGACCCAGCTGGTCGAGGGCACGGCCGGCTTCGGGGCGGGCGGAGCCGGCGGGCCCGGCGCCGCCCCCTCCCGGTCCGCGTCCGGCGGCTGACCCGGCCGCCCCGGACGCCCGCGCGGCCCGGCCCCACCTCCTCCGGGGGGCCGGGCCGCGCACCCCCTCGCCGCCGCGCGGCCCGCCGCCGGAGCCGTGCGCACACCACCCAGGGCCGCCCCGCGGGGCAGCCCGGACAAAACCGCCGGATAAGGTGTTAATCCAACATTCATCGATGGCCCATAGCCTCCCCGGGCTAGCCTCGAGCTGAACGCCATCGTCCGACCGGGAGGCGGAACCCCCGTGCAAGGCACTGTGTCGACACCAGGAACCTCGGCGGTGAACAGCGGCGGGCAGGGGGAGGCCTTCCTCCTCGTCGTCGACGACGAACCGAACATCCGCGAACTGCTGTCCGCCTCACTGCGTTTCTCCGGCTTCCGGGTGGCCTCCGCCGCGACCGGCGCCGAGGCGCTCCGGCTGATCGCCGCCGACCGCCCGGACCTGGTCGTCCTCGACGTGATGCTGCCCGACCTCGACGGCTTCACCCTCGTCGAGCGGCTGCGCGAGCAGACCAGCCGCGGCCTGATCGCCGGCCCCGCCCACGGCCACCCCGGCGACCACCTGCCGGTGCTCTTCCTCACCGCCAAGGACGGTGTCGGCGACAAGGTCCAGGGACTCGCCGCCGGCGCCGACGACTACGTGACCAAGCCGTTCAGCCTGGAGGAGCTGATCGCCCGGATCCGCGCCATCCTGCGCCGCTCCGGCGGACCGGCCGAGGACGGCCGGCTGATCGTCGCCGACCTCCTCCTCGACCCGGTGGCCCACGAGGTCACCCGCGGCGGCAGCGTGGTCGCGCTCTCCCCGACCGAGTTCAAGCTGCTGCACTACCTGATGGCCAACGTCGGCCGGGTGGTCTCCAAGGCCCAGATCCTCGACCACGTCTGGGCCTACGACTTCGGCGGCGACCTCTCCATCGTCGAGTCCTACATCTCCTACCTGCGCCGCAAGCTCGACTCCGGTCCGGCGCACGGGCCCAAGCTGATCCACACCGTGCGCGGCATCGGCTACGCCCTGCGCCGCCCGCCGCAGAGCTGAGCAGCACGGAGATGACCCCCGCGGAGCCGACCAGCGCGGAGCCGGGCCCGGCCGCGCCGCCGCGCCGCCGCGGCCGGCTGTCGCTGCGCGCCCGGCTGCTGGTGCTCGCCCTCGCGCTGGTCACCACCGGGCTGGTGGTCAGCGACACCGTGGTGCTCGGGACCGTCCGGCACCAGCTGGTGCAGCGGCTCGACGAACAGCTGGAGCGCTACGGCGAGCCACTCGCCCACCGCACCCCGTCCCGGCTCAGCTGGCCGGAGAGCAAGCAGCAGCTGCCCTCGGCCGCCGGCAAGCGCAGTTCCCCGCAGTTCCTGGCCACCCTGCCCAGCCAGTACCTGGTCCAGTACCTGTCCGCCGACGGCACCGTGCTGTTCGTGGCGCGCCAGCCGGTCTCCGAGAACGACCCGGCGCCGCAGCCGGCCCGCTTCGACCCGGCCCGGGTCGAGCCCGACACCCCCTTCGACCTGGCCGACCAGCGCGGCGGCCGGGACCGCTGGCGGGCGCTGGTGGTGCCGGTCCAGCGGCAGAGCGCCCCGGTGGCCGGCGCCTTCGCCGCGCCCACGCCCTCGGCGGCGTACGTGATGGTGGCCATCTCCCGGGAGGACGTCGACGGCACGGTCGCCCGGCTGCGCACCGCCTTCCTCGGCATCGGCGCCGCCGTCCTGGTGCTGATCGCCGCGCTCGGCTTCTTCGCCGTCCGGGCCGGGCTGCGGCCGCTGCGCCGGATCGAGGAGGGCGCCCAGCGGATCGCCGCCGGCGAGCTCTCCCACCGGATGCCCGTCCTCCCGCCGCACACCGAGGTCGGCCGGCTGTCCATCGCGCTGAACGGCATGCTGGCGCAGATCGAGTCCGCGTTCGCCGCCCGCGCGGAGTCCGAGGCCCGGATGCGGCGCTTCGTCGCGGACGCCTCGCACGAGCTGCGCACCCCGCTGGCCGGCATCCGCGGCTTCGCCGAGCTGTACCGGATGGGTGCCCTGCCGACCGAGGCCGACGTACGGCGCACCATGGGGCGGATCGAGAACGAGGCGGTGCGGATGGGCGCCCTGGTCGAGGACCTGCTGGTGCTCGCCCGGCTCGACGAGGAACGCCCGCTCGACCTCGCCCCGATGGACCTGCGCACCCTCGCCGCCGACGCCCTGCACGACCTCACCGCGCTCGACCCGAGCCGCCCGGTCGCGCTCACCGGCCCGGCCGGCAGCGGCCCGCCCGGACCCGCGCCGGTCCTCGGCGACGAGGCCCGGCTGCGCCAGGTGGTCACCAACCTGGTCGGCAACGCCGTCAAGCACACCCCGCCCGGCACCCCGGTGCGGATCGGCGTGGGCACCGAGGGCGGCCTCTGCCTGCTGGAGGTCACCGACTCGGGCCCCGGCCTCACCGCCGACCAGGCCGCCCTGGTCTTCCACCGCTTCTACCGCGTCGACGCCTCCCGCAGCCGCCACGACCGCCGCGGCGGGGCCGGCCTCGGCCTCGCCATCGCCACCGCCCTCACCCATGCCCACGGCGGCGCCCTCACCCTCCACACCACCCCCGGCACCGGCGCCACCTTCCGCCTGGAACTCCCCCACCAGCGCTCGTAGCCGAGGAGAACGTCGTCGCCGCCGCGTCCGGACGCGGCGGACCTCGCAGAACTGGCGGTGCCTGCCAAGTAGGACTGTCTGATCAATCCGGCGTCTGGTTTCCCCGCCGGACGGCCGGGAAGGGCCCCGCCCGTACGCGAAGGTCCCGCAACTCCCAGGAGATTCCCGGATGGCAGCGTCAGCAGCGTCAGCAGCACGTCCCGAGGTCTCCTTCCGCCGGGACCTCTCGGAGTGGCGGATCGTGCTCGTCGCCTGGCGGCTGCTGGTGCTCCAGGCCTCCCATCCGGTGGTCGCGGCCGGGATGGGCGAGCACTCCACCTACCGCAGCCACCCCTGGCGCCGGATCGAGCACACCCTCGACAGCGGGCGGCGGCTCTTCCAGGCCGACCAGGAGCAGCTCTGGCGCGAGGTCCAGCGGCTCGACCGGGCGCACCGCCGGATCCGCGGCACCACCGAGGACGGCCGGGCGTACGACGCCCACGACCCGGCCACCCGGGCCTGGGTGCTGCTCACCCTCTTCGAAGCGGTGGCCGCCATGCGGGAGTTGAGCGGCGAGCCGTACACGGCGGACGAACTCGACTCCCTCTACAAGGAGTTCGCCGAGATCACGGCGGTGTTCGGGCTGCCGGCGGGGGAGTTGCCCGCGACCGCCGCCGAGCTGCCCGGCTACCTGCGGCGGACGACCGCCGAGCGGCTGGAGTTCACCGGGGCGGCGCGCCACCTGCTGTACGACATGCTGCACGAGGCGCCCTGCCCGCGCCGGCTGCGCTTCCTCGGGCCGGCCGGCTGGCGGGTGCTGCGGTCGGTGGTCGCCCGGGTGCTCACCGAGCTGACCGTCGCGGACCTCCCGGCGGTGTACCGCGAGCGGTTCGGCCTGGTCCGCACCCGCCGCGGCGCGCTGCTCTCCCGGGTGCTGCACCGCGGCGGCCGGGCGGTGCTGAGCAGGCTGCCGGACCGTTTCCGCTACCGCGCCCCCGGTGTCCGTCCGCCGTCCCGGCCCCGGCGGATGCCGCGCCAGGACACCCGGCCGCCCCGGCTGGACCGGTTCTTCCGGGAGGTCCTCGACCAGACCGGCGACGGCCTGCTGACGGCCCGCGACCTCCAGGCGATGGCGCACAACGTCTGCTGGCAGCTGGAGCTCTCCGAGGAGGGCGAGGCCCGGGTGTACGCCGCGTTCGAGGCGTGGTGGGAGCAGCTGCGGGCGACCATGGACACCGACGGCGACGGCCGGATCAGCCGGGACGAGTACGTCGCCGCGACGCTGGCCGGCTGCGACCGCGACCCGGCCTACCTGGAGGGCGGCCTGCTGCCCGCGCTGCGGGCGGTGTTCGCGGCGGCCGACGCGGACGGGGACGGCCTGCTGGACTTCGCCGAGTACCGGGTGCTGTTCGGCGGCCGGCGGGTGCACCCGGCCGAGCTCTCGCACGGCTTCCGCCGGCTGGACACCGACGGGGACGGCGTCATCACCGTGGCCGAGTTCGTGCGCGGCTTCATCGACTTCTTCACCGCCCGCGCCGCCTCCGCCCCCGGCACCCAGCTCCTCGGCCGGCCCTAGACACGCCCCGGCCGCGCTCGGCCGGCCCGTCGCCGGGGGCGGACGCCTCGAACAGGCCGTCCTGGATGATCCAGCGGCTGTCAATGCTACGGATCGTCCACATTCTCCGCGCCACCCGCCCCCTCGCTCGTTGTGGTTCCGGAGCCCCCTTCGCAGACTGTGCGCACGGCATCGCTGCCGGTCAAACCCACCCCGCCTGCAAATCACCTGTAAGAGTGGTGGATACTGATGCTTGTGAACGTGTTCACGTTCACAAGCGGACAAGCTTGCGCGCTTGGGCAGCGGTCTCCCGCTATAGATGAAGTTTGTCCTGAAATGTGACCTCGACAGGGTCGGTTGGAGAGAGGGCGACGTGGAACTGGCAATCGCTCACGAGACCATCGCGCGATGGCAATTCGGCATCACCACCGTCTACCACTTCCTCTTCGTCCCGCTCACCATCAGCCTCGCCGCGATCGTCGCCGGCCTGGAGACCGCGTGGGTGCGGACGGACAAGGAGAAGTACTTCCACGCCACCAAGTTCTGGGGCAAGCTCTTCCTGATCAACATCGCGATGGGCGTGGTCACCGGCATCGTCCAGGAGTTCCAGTTCGGCATGAACTGGTCCGACTACTCCCGCTTCGTCGGCGACGTCTTCGGGGCCCCGCTCGCGATGGAGGCGCTGATCGCCTTCTTCTTCGAGTCGACCTTCATCGGCCTGTGGATCTTCGGCTGGGACAAGCTGCCCAGGAAGCTGCACTGCGCCTGCATCTGGATGGTCGCGCTCGGCACCGTGCTCTCCGCCTACTTCATCCTGGCGGCCAACTCCTGGATGCAGCACCCGGTCGGCTACGCGATCGACCCGGCCACCGGGAAGGCGCAGCTCAACGACATCGCGCGGGTGCTGTTCCAGGACACCACCATCACCGTCGTCCTGCACACCCTGACCGCGGCCTTCCTCACCGGCGCGGCGTTCGTGGTCGGCATCGCCTCCTTCCACCTCTGGAAGGCCAAGCGCAAGCCGGCCACCGCGAACCCCAAGCGGGTCGCCGCGATGCGCACCTCGCTGCGCCTCGGCCTCGTCCTCGCCGTCATCGCGGGCCTCGGCACCGCGCTCAGCGGCGACCAGCTCGCCAAGGTCATGTTCCGCCAGCAGCCGATGAAGATGGCCGCCGCCGAGGCGCTCTGGGACACCAAGGCCCCCGCGCCGTTCTCGATCTTCGCGGTCGGTGACGTCAGCAAGGGCCACAACTCGGTCGAGCTGGAGATCCCCGCCGCCCTGTCCTTCCTCGCCAACAGCGACTTCAGCTCCGCCGTCCCCGGCATCAACGACACCGCCGCCGCCGAGGCCGCCAAGTACGGCGGCGACCCCAAGGACTACATCCCGAGCATCTTCGTCACCTACTGGGGCTTCCGCCTCATGATCGGCTTCGGGATGACCTCCTTCGTGGCCGGCCTGATCGGACTCTGGACCACCCGGAAGAAGCGCTTCCTGGCACCGGAGTTCCGCACCGGCGACGAGGAGGTGCCGCGGCTGATGCTCACCCCGAAGCGGGAGCTCGGCCCGTTCCTCACCAAGTGGAGCTGGCGGATCGGCATCCTCACCATGGGCTTCCCGCTGATCGCCAACAGCTTCGGCTGGATCTTCACCGAGATGGGCCGCCAGCCCTGGGCGGTCTTCGGACTGATGACCACCGCCAGCGCCGTCTCGCCCAACGTGAGCGTCGGCACCCAGATCGGCGCGCTGTGCACCTTCACCGCGCTGTACGCGATCCTCGCCGTCATCGAGGTCAAGCTGCTGGTCAAGTACGCCAAGGCCGGCCCGGCCACCGACGAGCAGCCGCCCGCCAAGGACCCGTCCCTGCGCGGCCCGGCCTCCGACGACGACGCCGACAAGCCGCTCGCCTTCGCCTACTGAGGCCACTGAGGATCGATAGGACCGACACACCATGGAACTTCACGACGTCTGGTTCGTCCTGATCGCCGTCCTCTGGATCGGCTACTTCTTCCTGGAGGGCTTCGACTTCGGCATCGGCGTCCTGACCAAGACGCTGGCCAGGAACACCGCCGAGCGGCGGGTGCTGATCAACACCATCGGCCCGGTGTGGGACGGCAACGAGGTCTGGCTGCTGACCGCCGGCGGCGCCACCTTCGCGGCCTTCCCGGACTGGTACGCCACCCTGTTCAGCGGCTTCTACATCCCGTTGCTGGTCATCCTGGTCTGCCTGATCGTGCGCGGAGTCGCCTTCGAGTACCGGGCCAAGCGGCCCGAGCCGCGCTGGCAGCGCAACTGGGAGGAGGCGATCTTCTGGACCTCGCTGATCCCGGCCTTCCTGTGGGGCGTCGCCTTCGCCAACATCGTGCGCGGCGTCGACATCGACGCGCAGAAGAACTTCGTCGGCGGCTTCTGGGACCTGCTCAACCCGTACGCGCTGCTCGGCGGCCTGGTGACGCTCGTCCTGTTCGTCTTCCACGGCTCGGTGTTCGCCGCGCTCAAGACGGTCGGCGACATCCGCGACCGGGCCCGGGCCAGCGCCCTGCGCACCGGCCTGGCGACGGCGGCGCTGGCCGCGGTCTTCCTGATCTGGACCCAGGCCGACCACGGCAACGGCTGGAGCCTCGCCGCCCTGGTGATCGCGGTGCTGGCGCTGGTCGGCGCGCTCGCCGCCAACCAGGTGGCCCGCGAGGGCTGGGCGTTCGCCCTGTCGGGCGTGACGATCGTGGCCGCCGTGGCCATGCTCTTCCTCTCGCTCTTCCCCGACGTCATGCCCTCCACGCTCAACCCGGACTGGAGCCTGACCGTGAGCAACGCGGCCTCCTCGGCCTACACGCTCAAGCTGATGACCATCGTGGCGGCGGTCTTCACCCCGCTCGTGCTGCTCTACCAGGGCTGGACGTACTGGGTGTTCCGCAAGCGGATCGGTGTCCAGCACATCCCCGGGCACGACCCGGCCGCCGCCCTCGACAAGGCCTGACGCCGTGAAGCCGGTCGACCCCCGACTCCTCGGGTACGCCCGCACCACCCGGGCCTTCCTCGCCGGGACCGTCCTGCTGGGCGCGGCGAACGCGGCCCTGGTGGTCGCCCAGGCGGGCCTGATCGCCGAGCTCGTGGTCCGCGGCTTCCAGCAGCGGGCCGGGCTCGACGAGCTCACCGCGCCGCTGGCGCTGCTGGTGCTCACCGCGATCGGGCGCGGGCTGGTCGGCTGGCTCACCGAACTGACCGCGCACCGGTCCGTCGCCCGGGTGAAGTCCACCCTGCGGCGCCGGCTGCTCGACCACGCCACCGCGCTCGGCCCGGCCCACCCGGCGGGTCGGCGCACCGGCGAACTCACCGCCCTCGCCACCCGGGGCGTCGACGCGCTCGACGACTACTTCGCCCGCTACCTGCCGCAGCTGGCGCTCGCCGTGATCGTCCCGGCCACCGTGCTGCTGCGGATCGTCGGCGCCGACGCCACCTCGGCGGCGATCATCGCCGGTACCCTGCCGCTGATCCCGCTGTTCATGGTGCTGATCGGGATGGCCACCCAGGCCCGGATGGACCGCCAGTGGACCACCCTGGCCCGGCTCTCCCACCACTTCCTGGACGTGGTCGCCGGGCTGCCGACGCTCAAGGTCTTCAACCGGGCCCGCGCCCAGGCCGCCACCATCGCCCGGATCACCGCCGACTACCGCAGGGCCACCCTGCGCACGCTGCGGATCGCCTTCATCTCCTCCTTCGCCCTGGAACTGCTCTCCACCCTCTCGGTGGCGCTGGTCGCCGTCTCGATCGGCTTCCGGCTGGTGAACGGCAGCCTCGACCTGGAGACCGGGCTGCTGATCCTGATCCTCGCCCCCGAGGTCTACTTCCCGATCCGCCAGGTCGGCGCGCTCTACCACTCCAGCGTCGAGGGCCTGACCGCCGCCGACCGGATCTTCGAGGTGCTGGAGACCCCGCTCCCGGCCGCCGGCACCGTCCCCGCGCCGGACCTCGCCGGGGCCACCGTCGAGGCCGACGGCCTCACCGTGCGCTTCCCCGACCGCACCGCGCCCGCCCTCGACGACGCCGCGCTGACGCTGCACCCGGGCGCGACCGTCGCGCTCACCGGCCCGTCCGGCGCCGGGAAGTCCACCCTGCTCGGCGTCCTGCTCGGCCTCACCGCCCCGTACGCCGGCACCGTCCGGATCACCGCCGCCGACGGGCGGACGTACGACCTGGCCGACCTGGAGCCGGAGAGCTGGCGGCGGCAGATCGCCTGGGTGCCGCAGCACCCGCACCTGTTCGCCGGCACCGTCGCCGACAACCTGCGGCTCTACCGGCCCGGGGCCACCGACGACCAGCTGTGGACGGCCCTGCGCTCCGCCCACGCCCTCGACTTCGTCACCCGGCTGGACACCCTCCTCGGCGAGGACGGCGCCGGGCTCTCCGCCGGGCAGCGCCAGCGGCTCGCGCTCGCCCGGGTCCTGCTCGCCGACGACCGTCCGCTCGTCCTGCTCGACGAGCCCACCGCCAACCTGGACGGCGCCTCGGAGGCGGCCGTGGTGGACACCGTCCGGGCGCTGGCCGCCGACCCGGCGCGCACCGTGCTGCTGGTCGCGCACCGGCCCGCGCTGCTGGCCGCCGCCGACCGGCAGGTCCGGCTGGCCGGCCCGGCCGCTCCCCCGGCCTGCCCGGCGGCCGTCCCGGTGCTCGCGCACCGCGGCCTCCCGACCCCGCCGGCGCCGCAGGACGAGCGGTCGCCCGGCCCGGACGCGGTCAAGCCCCGCCTCGCCCTCTCCGTCCTCCTCGGCGCCCTCGCGCTCGGCTGCGCCGTCGCGCTGATGGCCACCTCCGGCTACCTCATCTCCTATGCCTCCGAGATGCCGCCGGTCCTCTACCTGATGATGGCCGTCACCTCGGTGCGCGCCTTCGGCATCGGCCGCAGCGTCTTCCGCTACGCCGAGCGGCTGGTCTCGCACGACGCCGTGCTGCGCACCCTCGGCACCCTGCGCGCCGCCGTGTACCGCAGGCTCACCGCGCTCGCCCCGGCCGCGCTGCCCGCGTTCCGGCGCGGCGACCTGCTCTCCCGGCTGGTCGCCGACGTCGACGCCGTCCAGGACCACTACCTGCGCTGGCGCCTGCCGGCCGCCGTGGCCGCCGTGGTCTCGCTGGCCGCCGCCCTCGCCATGGGCGCCTTCCTGCCCGCCGCCGGGCTGGTCCTCGGCACCGGCCTGCTGCTCGCGGGCCTGGTGGTGCCCGCGCTGGCCGCCCGCTGGTCGGCCGCCGCCGAGCGCCGCCAGGCCCCGGCCCGCGGCCGGCTCGCCACCACCGTGCTGGACGCGTTCAGCGGGACGGCCGAGCTCACCGTGGCCGGCGCGCTGCCCGGCCGGCTCGCCGCCGTCCGCGCCGCCGACAGCGCGCTGACCGGGCTGGCCGCCCGCTCGGCGGCCACCGCCGCGCTCGGCACCGGGCTGATCACCCTGCTGACCGGCCTCACCGTGGCCGCCGCCGCGGCCGTCGGCCTGCGCGGCGTCGAGTCCGGGGCGCTCGCCCCGGTCTGCCTGGCCGTGGTCGTGCTCACCCCGCTGGCCGCCTTCGAGGCCGTCACCGGCATGCCGCTCGCCGTCCAGGCCCGCCGGCGCAGCCTGGCCGCCTCGGCGCGGCTCGCGGAGGTGCTGGACGCGCCCGCCGCCGTCGCCGAACCCGCCGCGCCGAAGGCCCTGCCCGAGCAGCCGCTGCCGATCGCCGTCCGCGGGCTGACCGCCCGTCACCCCGGCCAGGAGAGCGACGCGCTGTCCGGCGTCGACCTCGACCTCGCCGCCGGCCGGCGGATCGCCGTGGTCGGCCCGTCCGGCTCCGGCAAGACCACCCTCGCCCAGGCGCTGCTGCGCTTCCTCGACCAGGACGCCGGGAGCGTGCTGCTCGCCGCCGGCCGCCCCGAGGCCGTGGACAGCCGGGAGCTCGCCGGTGAGGACGTCCGCCGGGTGATCGGGCTCTGCGCCCAGGACGCGCACGTCTTCGACAGCTCGCTGCGCGAGAACCTCCGCCTCGCCCGGCCGGACGCCGCCGAGGACGAGCTGCGCGCCGCCCTCGCCGCCGCCCGGCTGCTGGACTTCACCGAGACCCTGCCGGACGGCCTGGACACCATGGTCGGCGAGCACGGCGCCCGCCTCTCCGGCGGCCAGCGCCAGCGGCTCGCGCTCGCCCGGGCACTGCTCGCCGACTTCCCGGTGCTCGTCCTGGACGAGCCCGCCGAGCACCTCGACCTGCCCACCGCCGACGCCCTCACCGCCGACCTGCTCACCGCCACCGCCGGCCGCACCACCGTCCTGATCACCCACCGGCTGGCCGGCCTGGACGACACCACCGTCGACGAGGTGCTCGTCCTGGACGCCGGCCGTGTCGTCGAGCGCGGCCGCTGGTCCGAGCTCCTCGCCCGCCCCGGCGGGCTGCTGCGGGGGATGCGGGACCGCGAGCGGGAGACCGACGGGCTGCCGCTCGCGGTCGGCCGCTAGCCGGGGCGGGGCCGCCGCCCGTCGCGTCGCTCCTTCTGTCGAAAACCGTACAAACTACGCTCTTCACCATGGACCCCACGCCAGACCTGCCGGACTTCACCCCGCCGGAGCCGGAGAGCGACCCGGCGCCGCACCGGGTGCCCGAGATCTCCTCGCTCGGGCTGGACACGCTGGTCACCGAGGTGTCGGAGCGGCTGCAGTCCGCCGCCGCCGTCACCGACCGAATGCAGCGGCTGCTGGAGGCGGTGGTCTCGGTCGGCGCCGGGCTGGACCTGCACGCCACCCTGCACCGGATCGCCGCCGGCGCCGCCGAGCTGGTGGACGCCCGGTACGCCGCGCTCGGGGTGGTCGCGCCCGGGGGACAGGGGCTGCAGGACTTCATCCACGTCGGCGTCGAGGACGAGACCGTCCGGGAGATCGGCGAGCTGCCGGTCGGCCGGGGCATCCTCGGCGCTCTGATCGACCGGCCCGAGCCGCTGCGGCTGACCGACCTCACCGCCGATCCGCGCTCGTACGGCTTCCCGCCGCACCACCCGGCGATGAAGACCTTCCTCGGCGAACCGATCCGGATCCGCGACGAGGTGTTCGGCAACCTCTACCTCACCGAGAAGCGCAGCGGCGGCGCCTTCACCCCGGAGGACGAGCAGGTGGTGCACGCGCTGGCCGCCGCGGCCGGCGTCGCGATCGAGAACTCCCGGCTCTACGAGGAGGGCCGGCGCCGCGAACGGTGGATCGCCGGGGCGGCCGCCGTCACCACCGCGCTGCTCTCCACCGACGAGGCCGAGGTGGCGCTCACGGTGGCCGCCGAGCAGGTCCGGGAGCTGGCGGACGCCGCGCTGGGCATGATCCTGCTGCCGACCGTCGACGGCCAGATGCGGGTCGCCCACGCGTCCGGGGAGGCCGCCGAGTTCCTGCAGGGCGAGCTGATGCCGTCCGACAGCGTCGCGGGCAAGCTCTTCAAGGGGGAGAGCGTCCACCTCGACGACATGTCCACGGATCCGACCGTGGTGATCCGGCTGGCCCGCAGCTTCGGCCCCTCGCTGGCCGTGCCGATGGTGGCCGCCGGCCGGGTGCTCGGCGGGCTCTGCGTCTGGCGCTCGCGCGGCGCCGTGCCGTTCTCCGAGGCCGAGAAGCAGCTCGCCGAGACCTTCGCCTCGCAGGCCGCGCTCGCGCTGCGGCTCGCCGAGGGCCAGCGCGACCAGCAGCGGCTCGCCGTCTTCCAGGACCGCGACCGGATCGCCCGCGACCTCCACGACCTGGTCATCCAGCGGCTCTTCGCCACCGGCATGATGCTGGAGAGCGCGGCCCGGCGCGCCATCGTCCCGGAGGTGAAGGTCCGCGTCGGCGAGGCGGTGGACGAGCTGGACGCCACCATCCAGGAGGTCCGCACCACCATCTACGCGCTCCAGCACGACGACCAGGGCGACGCGCCGGACACCCTGCGGACCCGGCTGCTGCGCGAGTGCAGCCAGGCGGCGGCGGCGCTCGGCTTCAAGCCCTCGGTCTCCTTCGTCGGCCCGGTGGAGAGCCTGGTCGGCGAGAAGACCGGCCGTCAACTGCTCGCCGCGCTCCGGGAGATGCTCTCCAACACGGCCCGGCACGCGCGGGCCTCCCGGGTCGGCGTCGAGGTCGACGCGATCGTGCACCTGGACAACGGCGGCCGCCCGGTCGGCGGTGACCCGGAGTCGCTGGACCGGGCCGGGCGGCCCGGCGTCCTGCTGACCGTCACCGACGACGGCGTCGGCATCCCCGCGGGCGGGCGGCGCAGCGGCCTGCGGAACCTGGCCCGGCGCGCCGAGGCGCTCGGCGGCGACGCCTGGCACGAGCCCGGCCCGTACGGCCGGGGCACCCGGGTGCGGTGGACGGCCCGGTTGTGAACATCCGTCCGACCGAGGGGGCCTTCCTCGGACGGCTTCGAACGGTTTGTAAACGACGGGAATCCGTCGCGGGGTTGGTTGGCGCGCAGTCCGTGTGTACTCCGTGAAAGTTTAACGAGAGAGAACTTCCCGGCCAACGGAGCAAGTTGTGCATTTCGCGGCCTTCCGGCGCTCTCGTGTGCACACATAGCTTTACTCCCGTCTCGGAGAGCAAACCGGACTGTGGGGGAGCAGTGGACGCGTTGAGCCGCGGTCACACCGCAGCAGGGGCAAGTCGAGGGGGGTTCCGGGCCGAACGGGCACCGGACGGGCGGTACCGCTGGCAGTTGAAAGCACCGAACGGACGCGTCGTCGCGGTCACCCCGGCCGCGTACGAAACGGCCGGGGAGGCGGAGCGCGGCTTCGACGGCTTACGGGCCGTCGCGGACGGGCTCACCGCCCGGATCACGCACGTCCGGGACGGCATCGGCTGGATCTGGGTGATCCCCGGCTCCCGCACCCTGCCGGAGGTGCGGTCCAGCCGCGCCTACGAGCGGTACGCCACCTGCCAGAACGCCTTTCGACGCTTTGTCGTGCTGCTGGCCAAGCAACCGGCCCTGGAACTGCCCGAACTCTCCGAACGGGGGCCGTCGTTGAGAACGTCCGATGTCCGCTGACCGGCGCGGGCCGCGCCTGCTGACCGTCCCGGTCGGCGACCGCTCGCTGTCCTGGGCGCTGCGCGCGGCGAACGGGCGGCAGCTCGGCGTGGGCGTGCGCACCTACCGCGGTGAGGCGGAACTCGCCGAGGCGGTCCGCGAGTTGATCATCGAGCGGGCCGCGCTGCGATGTACCGTCGGCCAGTCCGAGGCCCGGCTGTGGGTGTGGACGGCGTACCTGCCGGTGCGCAGCACCCGCCCGGGCGCCGCCGACGCCGCCGGGCCGGTGGCCCGCAGCGCCCGCGGCTACCTGAGACGCGACCAGTGCCAGGCCGGCGTGACCGGCTTCCTCGCCGGACTCCAGCGTCTGGGCCAGGAGTTGCGCCGTCCCGGCCGGGACGACGCCTGGCCGTTCTGACGGTCCCTTTGCCCCGCTCCCAGCCGCCTTCGGGCGGCTTCTCGCGTTGGCCCCTCGGTGCGGCGCCCCCGTTTCCCCCTCTTCCGGTGAAGCACAGGTATCCGGCAACCCCCCGAGCCGCCACCTGGAGAAGAACGTCACCGGCCTCTGACCTGCGGATTTCCACCCCTCTGCGGCCGGGCTGACCTGTTGCTAAACCTCTCCGAACCGAGAAATCGACAATCGCCCGCGGCGATGGTCCGCCCTTCCGACGGAACCGCGCCGACCGACAGGATCGGCACTGCCGAAACGGCCACCGCGGACGTGGCCGCCGGCCCCGGGACTGACCAGCAGTACCCGGGACAAGCGATGTACATCTCTCCCACCGGAGGAAGAGGAACATGCGCAAGACCGCTGCCAAGCTGCTCGCCGCCGCCGCGATCGCGACCTCGGTCGCCACCGTCGCCGCCGGCACCGCCGTCGCCGACCCGGCCGCCGGTGTCACCCCGATCGCCCAGGACATCGTGGGTGTCGGCTCCGACACCACCCAGGAGGTCCTGAACGGCCTGTCGGGTGGCTACAACGCCGCCCTGGCCGCCGCGGGCGACACCACCTCGCCGCGTCTGTACAGCTTCGACGCCACCGGCTCGGCCCAGATCACCAGCAAGGCCGGCACCAGCCCGTTCGACCGTCCGAACGGCTCCGGCGCCGGCATCAAGTCCCTGGAGACCCGCACCAGCACCCAGGTCGACTTCGCCCGCTCCTCGCGTGGCCCGGCCAACGGCACCGACCTCACCAGCGACGTCTTCATCGCCTTCGCGCGGGACGCGGTCTCCTGGGCGGCCAAGGCGGGCGGCAACGCCCCGGCCAACCTGACCACCGCGAACCTCAAGGACATCTACACCTGCGCCAAGACCAACTGGCAGCAGATCAACCCGGCCCTGCCGAACGCCACCATCAAGCCGTACCTGCCGCAGACCGCCTCCGGCACCCGTGCCTTCTTCCTGAAGGCCATCGGCGGCGCCACCGCCGTCACCCCGGGCGCCTGCGTCGTCTCCGGTCTCCAGGAGAACACGGGCACCGAGGCGGCCCTGAACGACAACAACGCGGTCGTCCCCTACTCCGTCGCCCACTACATCGGCCAGGTCTACTACGGCCACACCAGCACCAACGACGCTGCGGGCCCGGTCACCATCCGCAACGTCAACGGCATCGCCCCGGTCAACGTCGGCCCGCCGGCCGTCATCAACCCCAGCTTCTCGTCCACCCCGTACGGCCGCAACGTCTACAACGTGGTCCGCAGCTCGGAGTGGACCGCCACCGACGCCCACGGTGTCGCCCTGCGGAAGATCTTCGGCACCGCCAACCCCGACGGCACCGGCGGCTACATCTGCGGCACCGCGGGTGCGGCCATCCTGACGAACTACGGCTTCGGCTCCCTGGGCAGCGCCTGCGGCACCGAGATCTCGCCGGTCTGATCCACCCCGCCCCATCTGCTCCACCCGTGACAACCGGCGGCCGCGGGCCTCGTGCCCGTGGCCGCCGGCCCGGTGATCCACCGGGAGCCCTCGCCGACACACCGTCACCGCCGCACAGGGACCAGGAGAAACGATGCGAAAGACCATGGGCAAGCCGCTCGCCGTCGCCGCGTTCGCCGCCTCGCTGGTCGGTCTGACCGGTGGTGCCGCACTCGCCGACCCGCCCGTCGTGCCGAACCCCGGCGACATCGTCGGCGTCGGCTCACAGACCACCGCGCCGCTGTTCAACCAGTTGTCCACGGACTACGACGCCGCCCTGACCGCGGCGGGTGACACGACCTCGCCGCGGCTGTACAGCTTCGACGCGATCGGCCCCTCGCCGATCGTGCTGAAGGCCGGGAGCGGCCCCGCCGCCCGGCCGACCGGGAGCGGTACCGGCCTGGTCGCCCTGCACGCCGTCCCGAGCCAGGTGGACTTCGTCCGCATGGACCGGGGCCGGCTGCCCACCGACCCCGCGTCCGACACCTTCGTGGCGCTCGCCAAGGACGCGGTCTCCTGGGCCGCGAAGCTCGGGGGCCACGCGCCGGCGAACCTGTCCACGGCGCAGCTGAAGGACGTCTACACCTGCGTCAGGACGAACTGGCAGCAGCTCGACCCGACGCTGCCGAACGCGACGATCAAGCCGTTCCTCCCGCAGCCCGGCTCCGGCCTGCGTGACTTCTTCCTGAAGGCCCTCGGAGGCGGTACGCCGATCATCCCGGGTGCGTGCGTGACCAGCGGCGTCGAGGACAACCAGGGCACCGACCCGGTCCTGAACGACGCCGACGCACTGGTCCCGTACTCGGTGGGCCACTACGTCGGCCAGGCCTTCTTCGGCCGCAGCACCGGCTCCGACGCGCCCGGGACGCTGACCGTCCGCAGCATCAACGGCGTCGCGGCGGTGAACGCCGCGACCCAGAGCATCAACGCCCCGTTCGCCGCGAGCGCCTACGGCCGGGTGCTCCACGACCTGGTCCGGGGCGCCGACTGGACGGCGACGGACGTGCACGGGACGGCGCTGCGGAACATCTTCGGCACCTCCGGCTTCATCTGCACCAGCGCGACGGCCCGCGCCGACCTCAAGAGCCACGGCTTCCTGCCGCTTCCGGTCGGTGCCTGCGGCAGCACCAGCTGAGCCGACGGCCGAGACCCTCACCGACACTGAAGGACCCCCCAGCATGCGCAAGGCTTTTGCCCGGCTCACGGCGAGCACCGCCCTCGCCACCTCCTTCGTCATGGTGGGAGGCCTGGCCGCTGCCGACCCGGTCGTGCCCCCGAGGGCCGAGGACATCGTCGGGTTGGGGGCCGATATCACGGCACCGCTGTTCAACCGGTTGTCCACGGACTACAACGCCTTCCTGGCGGCCTCCGGGGACAGCACCTCGCCCCGCCTCTACAGCTGGGACACGAAGGGCGGTCCGTCGATCGTGCCGAAGGCCGGAGCCGGTGCTCTCCCCCGGTCGATCGGTTCGAACGCCGGCATCCTCGCTCTGGAGAACACCACCACCGAGTTGGACTTCGCCCGCTCCGCGCGGCCTGCGGCCAACGGCTCGGACCGGAACACCGACACCTTCGTCACCTTCGCGAAGGACGCGGTCTCCTGGGCGGCGAAGGCGGGGGGCCACGCGCCGGCGGACCTGACCACGGCGCAGCTGAAGGACATCTACACCTGTTACAAGACGAACTGGCGGCAGATCGACCCGACGCTGCCGGACGCGACGATCAAGCCGTTCCTGCCTCGGTGGGGCAATCACCTGTCCGACACCGGCGAACGCTTCCTGAAGGCCATCGGCGGCGCGGTCGCAATCCCCCCCGGTGCCTGCGTCGGCACCGTCGACACGGAGAACGCGGGCACCGATCCGCTCCTGAACAACGACGACGCCGTCGTCCCGTACGCCTTGAGCCGCTACATCTCCCAGACGTACTTCGGCCACACGTCGGGCGCTGACGCCCCGGGGCCGCTGACCGTCCGGAGCATCGGTGGGAAGCAGCCGGTGGACGTGGTCGAGAAGGCCATTGGTGCGGGCTTCCTGAACTCGCCCTACGAGTTCCGCGTTTCCAACGTCGTGCGCGACGAACAGTGGCGGGCCGCCGACGCTCGGGGCGCCGCGCTGCGAGCCGTCTTCGCCATGGATGGATGGCTCTGCACGGACCCGGTTGCCAGGGCGACGGTCAAGAGCCACGGTTTCACGCCGACGCCGGGCTGCGGGAGCGCCATCAACCCCGTCGGCTGATCCCGACCGAAAGCTTCGGCCGCCGTCACCCGCCGGGCAGTGCGGGGCGGACGGCCGTAGGGGCGGCCTTCTCGGGTCGCCTGCACCACCCAGCACACACCTCTCCCAAGGAGCACAGCATGTCCCGTACCCGCGCCCGCCTCGCCGCCACTGGTACCGCCGTCGTCCTCGCCGCCACCGGTATGAGCGGTGTGGCCGTCGCCGACACGGACCCGGCGAGCACGCCGTCCACCGGCAGCGCGGTGGTCAACTCCAGCACCACCTTCCTGAAGGACCAGGCGCTCAACGGCATCATCGTCATCCCGCTGCCGTCCGCCACCCCCTCGTACGACAGCACCACCGGCATCAACACCACCTTCCAGGTGACCGGTGGCAGCGCCGACCTGCTCAACTTCTACGGTGACATCGAGCTCGGCGGTGGCCTGCTCTTCGTCAACATCTTCACGGGCAAGAGCGTCACCTTCAACCAGCTCCACTTCAACGTCAACCTGTGGTCGCTGACGGGCGTTCCGGTGGGCTCCACCGACGCGGTGAAGCTGCTGGACCCGAAGGGCCGTCTCCAGCTCGGCGGCACCAGCGCCAACTCGACCCTCGCCTCCTCGGACCTCCAGCTGGACGCGGCCGCCGCGACCTACCTGGACACCAAGCTGAAGACCGACTTCTTCAAGGGCGGCCAGTCGGTCGGCTCGTTCTCCCTGAAGTTCAACCAGGGCAGCTGATTATTGGTCAGATAGCACTTCGGGTATCACGACGGACCCGCGCCACGGCGCGGGTCCGCTCGCATGCGGAGTTCCCAACTCCGCTACGGAGTCGTCGCGTTGTGTTCTCGTACACCCTGGCGACCGGATTCGGCCATGTCGGGCTGGCCGAATAGTAGGCAACCGGAGCCGTCAGCCTGAGCGCGACCATTCCCTCGTGCCGCCCCCGGCGGCTCGCACATCCCGGAGGTGCCCGCCATGAGATTCCGCGTACCCGATCCGAGAGAACGAGAGCGGTGGCGCCGGCGACTACCTCCGCTGGCCCTCGTCCTGGCTGTGGTGGGCGCGGTGGTGACGGTGCCGGTCGGGCTCGGCACCGTGACCGAGGCGCACGCGGCCTCGGCGAAGTCGGTGACGGCGAGGCCGGTCTGGATTCCGGACTTCCAGGGCGGAGGGACCTACGGGCCCGAGGGAACCGTCACCGTCTCGCAGGCCGACAACCTGCAGGACCAGGTGATCGAGGTCTCCTGGACCGGGTTCACTCCGAGCGTGAACAAGTACGACCACAGCGCCCCCGCGACCTCCGCGACGCAGGGCGGCAGCGACGTGCTCTACCCCGTGCGGGTCTACCAGTGCCGCGGTAAGGACCCGAAGGTCACGGACTGCTACGGAAGCAGCCTGTTCGAGGCGGATCCGGCCAAGGGCTTCGAGAATCCCCCGCCTGAGCCGGGGACGACCGTGCCGGACTTCCCGTCGAACATGCGGCTCGGCGTGACCGGGGCGGACGGCTCGGGCCGCGTCAGCCTGGAGGTCTGGTCGAGCCGCTTGAGCCCGCACCTGGGCTGCGACGCTACGAACCCCTGCTCCATCGTGGTCGAGCCGAACTACGGCGGTGACACGGACGACCCGTTCAACAAGTACGGCGGGAAGCCCGACTGTTCGAGGCACCTGTACGACTTCGACGACTTCGACATCAATCTCTCGGCGACGGACTCCTGGCCGAACGGTCACGTCAACCGGCGGAAGGGTACCCGGTCCGGTGAGATGTGCGCCTGGGAGAACCGGACCGTCGTCCCGATCACCTTCGCCGCCACGCCCAAGGAGTGCGGGAGCGCGAACCCGAACGTGATCGCCACGGGCCTGGAGATGCTCAACCGGGCCATGCAGCAGTGGATCGTCGGACTCTGCGGGGACAAGACGCCGCTGACGGTGCAGTACACCTCGGCCGGCGGCGAGCCGGCGGCCCGCAAGTCGTTCCTCGGTGGCTCCCGCATCGATGTCGGCCTCACGGCTCTGCCGGACCGGGCGACCCCCACCCGGCCGTACGTGTACGCGCCGCTCGCCACGACCGGGATCTCGATCGCCTTCTGGGTGGACGACCCGGTGACCGGCCGGCAGATCCGGGACATGCGGCTGAACCCGCGGCTTGTCGCCAAGATGCTGACCCAGACGTACCAGGCCTGGGGCGCGAGGACGCCGACGGTCGAGGGGAACCCCGCCTGCATCTTCGAGGACAGGGAGTTCCTGCAGCTCAACACGCTGCCGGAGAGCAGCGGGCTGAGCTGGCCGAGCTGTGACACCGGTCCGGACGGTCCCAGCCCGGTGGTGCTGGGCACCTCGACCGACCTCACCTACCAGTTGACCTCGTGGATCGCCGGCGATCCCGACGCGGCGCGCTTCCTGGAGGGCGAGCGCGACCCGTGGGGCACCCGGATCAGCCTCGGCTACCTGCGGCCGGGGCTCTACCCGACCGACCAGCTCATCCGCGAGGACGAGAGCGGCCTGATCCGGCCCCCGGGGGACACGAACCCGCAGCCCGAGGACGTCAAGTTCTGGAAGCGGTTCGAGTGGAACCCGCTGCAGACCGGCCTCAATGAGGTGCTCCGGTACATCCAGGAGGGCCAGTCGACCGCGCGGAGCCGGACCGACGTGAACGGCACCTATCCGAGGATGGCCTCGCGGGCGCCCGGTACCCGCTTCAGCTTCGCGATCCTCGACAGCGGCCAGGCCAAGGCCTACCAGCTGCCCGAGGCCTCGCTGCAGAACGCGGCCGGAGCCTTCGTGCCGCCCGCGCTCAACACCTTCCAGGCCGCGGTGGGGGACATGCCGGTCGACCCGGTGACCGGTACCCAGCTGCTGCCCTACGGACAGCCGAACACCCTCTACTCCCTCGACCAGCGGCCGTACCCGCTCACCGTCGTGCAGTACGCGATGGTGCCGACCGCCAACCTGTCGGAGACGAAGACCGCCGACGTGAGCCGTTTCCTGAGCACGGTCACCGGCACCGGTCAGCTGTACGGCATCGAGCCCGGCCGGCTGCCCGAGGGCTTCCTCGCGCTCACCAAGGAGCAGAAGGCGCAGGCCCAGGAGGCCCTGGCCCATCTGCAGGCGCAGGACGGCAAGCTGCCCGGCAACCAGCAGCCGGCCCCCAAGCCCACCGAGCCCGGGACGCCGACCGAGGGCGAGAACGGCTCCGGCACCACCGGCGGCTCCGGGGGCGACTCGGGTACGACCGGGGGCGGCACCGGCACGACCGGCGGTACGTCGGGTTCCGGCACCACCGGTTCCACCGGGGGCGACTCCACGTCCGGGAGCGACGGTGGCACCGGCTCGTCCGGCGGCACCGGTTCCTCCGGCGGGAGCGGCTCGTCCGGCCTCGGTTCCGACAGCGCCACCACGGGCGGCGCCGGCGGCACCGCCCCGGCGGCCGGCGGGGCGACGCAGCCCGCCGCCAAGCCGGGCGCGACCCCCGGTCAGAGTGCCGGCCCGCTCGCGGCTGCCCCGGTGGCCGCGGGCTCGCCGCTGGCCGACCGCTCCGGCGGGGCGCGGCTGCTGCTGCCGATCGCGCTGATCGCCGGTCTGCTGCTGCTGGTCGGCGGCCCGGCCGCGCTCGTCCTGGGCGGGACCCCGGCCGGTGCGCGGGCGACCGCCGCCACCCGGTCCCTGTGGGCGCGGATCCGCCGCCGCCCCTGACCACGCCCGACCGCCAGTGACTCGGCGGGGCCGCCGTTCCGGCCCCGCCGAGTCCCCTTCCCGGGGGCGGGTACCCCTGTTCCGGCGTCTCGCGCCGGGGCGGCGGTGTTCGTCCACCGATCCCTGTACCGAACACTTTTCACCGAGCGCGCCGGAGAGCAGACCATGACAGCCGCCGCCGAGCCCGCGGCACCCTATGCCGAGGCTCCACGCCAGCCCGATCCCGACGTACCCCGCACCATCACCGCCCCTGCCACCCCCGGTGACCGGGTGTTCCGCGGCCTGCTGCGGGCGGCCGGCCTCTCGGTCTTCGCGATCATGGGGCTCATCGCGTTCTTCCTGATCCTGCGCGGCGCCCAGGCGCTGCGCGCGGTCGGCTTCGACTTCTTCACCGAGAAGAAGTGGCAGACCCAGGCGCACAACTTCGGCATCGCCTCGGTGCTGCCGAACGGCATCCTGATCGCGGTGATCGCGCTGGTCATCGCCGTCCCGGTGGCGATCACCGCGGCGATTTTCATCTCCGAGTACGCGCCGGTGAGGCTGCGCGCGACGCTGATCTCGCTGGTCGACCTGATGGCGGCGATCCCCAGCATCGTCTACGGCCTCTGGGGCCTGTTCTTCCTCCAGCCCCGGATCATCGGCACCGTCCGCTGGATGTCGAACCACCTGGGCGACGCGATCCCCTTCCTGAAGGTGCGCACCGGTGACATCGGCACCTCGTACACCTCGTCGACCTTCATCGCCGGCGTGGTCGTCTCGCTGATGATCATTCCGATCATCATCTCGCTGAGCCGCGAGGTCTTCTCCCAGGCGCCGCAGGGCGAGCGCGAGGGCGCGTACGCGCTGGGCTCGACCCGGTGGGGGATGGTGCGCACGGTCGTCCTGCCCTTCGGCAAGGGCGGCGTGATCGGCGCGGTCATGCTCGGCTTCGGTCGTGCGATGGGCGAGACCATCGCCGTCGCGCTGATCATCTCGCCGAGCTTCGACGTCATGAGCCACGTGCTGGAGAACGGCGCCAACTCGATCTCGGCGCTGATCGCGCTGCGGTTCGGCGAGTCGGACGCGCTGTCGCTGTCCGCGCTGATGGCGGCCGGCCTGGTGCTCTTCGGGATCACGCTGCTGGTCAACGTGGCCGCGAGCTTCGTGATCAGCCGCTCCCGTTCCGGCGCGGCGACGGCGGACTGAGCCGTGGCCGCTTTGCGAACCCGCCGCCCGGCCGCCCGGGTCACCGCCCGCCCGGCCCGCCGACCGCTCACGATCCGCTGCGAAGGGACGCCCCGATGACCACCCTCGACAAGCCGCCGGCCGAGGCGCTCGCGCCCGGGTCGGCCCCGGCGCGAGCGACCGTGCCGCCGCCGGAATCCCAGGGCCCGGAGCGGAAGTTGAAGATCGGCGGGGTGACCCGCGAGGACGTCTTCACCATCGTCGGCACCTTCGCCGGATCGCTCGGCCTGGTCTGGGTCCTGTTCGAGCGCGTGCTGCCGTTCAGCGGCGCGCTGGGCTTCATGATCTGCTGGTACGCGCTCTTTCTGACCGGCTACTACCTGCTCGGCCGGCTCCAGTGGGGCGGGCCGATGGTCCGCGAGCGCCTGGTGTCCGTGGTCGCCTGGACCTCCGGCCTGCTGGTGGTCGGCCTGATCGCCGACCAGATCGGCTACGTCGCCTCGCGTGGCTACGACGCGGCCCAGCACTCCAACTTCTTCACCGAGTCGATGGAGAGGACCGCCTCGCTGTCGCCGATCACCTCCGGCGGCGCGTTCCACGCCATCATCGGCTCGCTCGAACAGCTGGGCCTGGCCACGCTGTTCGCCGTGCCGCTGGGCATCGCGGCCGCCGTCTTCATGTCCGAGATCGGCGGCCGGATGGCCCGCCCGGTGCGCACCCTGGTCGAGGCGATGACGGCGCTGCCGTCGATCGTCGCCGGCCTGTTCGTCTTCGGCGTCGTCATCCTCACCCTCGGCTTCGACAAGAGCGGCTTCGCCGCCTCGCTGGCGCTGACCGTGATGATGATGCCGATCGTCACCCGGGCCGCCGAGGTGGTCATCCGCCTCGTCCCGGGCACCCTGCGGGAGGCCTCGTACGCGCTCGGTGGCAGCCAGTGGCGGACGGTGTGGAACGTCGTCCTGCCGACCGCCCGCCGCGGTCTGATGACGGCGGTGGTGCTCGGCATGGCGCGCGCCGTCGGCGAGACCTCGCCCGTCCTGCTGACCGCCGGCTTCACCTCCCGGCTCAACGGCAACCCCTTCGAGGGCCAGCAGATCTCGCTGCCGCTGTACATCTGGAGCTACGTCAAGCTCCCGTACGACGCGATGATCGCCCGCGCCTTCGCCGCCGCCCTGACCCTGATGGCGGTGGTGCTCATCCTGTTCGTCACCGCTCGCGTCCTCGGCGGCCGCGCCGCCGGGGAGATGAGCCGGCGCCAGAAGCGCAAGCTGGAGCGCGCCGCGCGCGCCGCGGCCCGCGCGGCGGCGGCGCCCGAGGCACCGACCGGCCACCCGGCCGTCGCCACCGGGGAGCACTGATGTTCCGACCCACCACCCTCCGCACCAGAGGAGTTCCCATGTCGCGGGAGGCCGAACGCCGCCCCCTGGCACGTCCGTTGGGCGTGCTGATGTCCACCCTGCTCGCGGCCGGTTCGCTGCTCCTGGGGCAGGCCGTCCCGGCGCACGCCGCCGTCGCGCTCACCGCGAGCGGCTCCAGCTGGGCCTTCCCGGCGATCGACCAGTGGCGCCAGGACGTCGGTCCGCAGGGCATCCAGATCGACTTCAACGCGGTGGGCTCCGCCCGCGGCCGTACCGAGTGGACCGTCGGCCGCAACGACTTCAGCGCCTCCGACGTGCCGTTCCGCAGCAAGGAGGACACCGGTGCCAGCGCCGATGTCCGCCAGAAGGGCGACGGCGGCATCGAGAACGCGATGTACGGCTACTCCTACGTGCCGATCACCGCCGGCGGCACCGCGCTGATGTACCACCTGACGGTCGGCGGCAAGCAGGTCCGCGACCTGCGGCTCTCCTCGCAGACCCTCATGGACATCTTCACCAACAAGATCACCAACTGGAGCGACCCGAAGATCACCGCCGACTACGGCAAGACGCTGCCGAGCCTGCCGATCACCCCGGTGGTCCGCTCCGACGGCTCCGGCGCCACCGCCCAGTTCACCCGCTGGATGGGCCGCTCCTTCCCCGACCAGTGGGACGCGTACTGCAAGTCCGTCAACGGCGTCCCCTGCGGCGAGTACACCGAGTTCTACCCGAAGTCCGGCCGCATGACGGCGCAGAGCGGCTCCGACGTCGTCGCCGGCTACATCAAGGCCAGCTCCGGCGAGGGCACCATCGGCTACGACGAGTACGCCTTCGCCAAGCGCAGTGACATCCCGGTCGTGAAGGTCCTCAACCCGGCCGGGTACTACACCCTGCCGACCGCGTCCAACGTGGCCGTCGCGCTCACCGCCGCCCAGATCCGCGGCGTCGACGACAACACCCCGCAGGACGACCCGAACTACCTCCAGCAGAACCTGGACGGCGTCTACAGCAACGCGGACCCGCGCTCGTACCCGCTCTCCAGCTACAGCTACCTGATCGTGCCGCGCGCCAACTCGCTCAAGGCGCTCCCCCGGTTCAGCAACGACAAGGGCGCCGCGCTGAGCAAGTTCCTCTCCTACGTGCTCTGCCAGGGGCAGGGCGAGGCGGACGAGCTGGGCTACTCGCCGATCCCGCGCAACCTCGTCCGCGGCGGTCTGCTCCAGGCCCAGCACATCCCCGGCAACGCCAGCCCGGTCGACCCCAACACCCTCGCCAACTGCGGCAACCCGACCTTCAACTCCGCCGGTGAGCTGACCCTCCTCAAGAACGCCCCGCAGCCCAGTGCCTGTGACGCCAAGGGCCAGCCGCTGGACTGCAAGATCGACGGCAGCGGCAAGCCCGTGAGCTCCGGCAGCGCCTCCGGCGGCGGTGCGGGCACCTCCGGCGGTGCCACCGGCGGTGCGGGCACCACCGGTGGTGCCACCGGCGGCGGTACGGGCGGCTCCGGCGGCGCGGCTTCCGGCTCGGGCGGTGCCACCGGCAGCAAGGCCGGTAGCGGCAAGACCGGCCAGACGCCCGGTGCGGGCGGCACCGGGGGCACCGGCGGCAGCGGAACGGGCGGTGCGGGTGGCACCGGCGGTGCCGGCGCCGCCGACCCGAACGCGCCCGCCGCCGACCCCAACGCGGTCGCCGCCGACGGCACGGGCGCGGACGGTGCGGCCGAGGAGGTCGTCGACCCGCAGACCGGCCAGGTGGTCGCCCGCGGCCGCGGCTCCGGCGGCGCCACCGAGGTCGCCGCCGACGTGGTGAACGTCGGTGGCCGGCCCGAGGACTGGACGCTGAGCGTCCTCACCGCCGTCGAGCTGCTCGCCGTCGTCCTCGTCCCGCCGCTGCTCGGCCGCCGTCTGCTGCGCCGCCGTTCGCAGACGGGCGGCCGGTCATGACGGCCCCCGCCCTGGAGAAGCCCGTCGGTCCGGCGCAGCCCGCGCCGGCCCCGGCGGACGCGACCCCGCCCGCGCCCGCGCCGCAGGCCGCTGCGGCCGGGTCCGGCGCCGGCGGCTCCGGCCGGACGGCCAAGCGGGTCCGGTTCCTGCAGGGGGCCTGGGCGGCGAGCCTGCTGGCGGCGCTCACCCTGGGCTTCGTCGGCTACCTGTTCACCCTCTCGCACGTGCAGCAGAAGCACTTCCAGTCCACCGCCTACAAGTCCTTCCGCGACCAGCTCGGCAAGGCGACCGCGCCGACCGGCAAGGCGCCGGACGGCGCGCCCGTCGCCCTGCTGGACATCCCGGCGATCGGGCTGCACCAGGCGGTCGTGGTGGAGGGCACCACCGGCCGGGACCTCATGCGCGGTCCCGGCCACCGCCGGGACACCGCGCTGCCCGGGCAGGCCGGCGTGACGGTGCTGTTCGGCCGCGGGGCGACCTTCGGGGCGCCGTTCGGCGAACTCAGCAAGCTGCGGGTCGGCGACAAGATCGAGGCCACCACCGGGCAGGGCAAGTTCACCTACACCGTCAACGTGTACGGCGACGAGGACCACCCGATCGTCGACCCGGTCCGCAACCGGCTGGTGCTGGTGACCAGCGACTCCAACTGGATCCCGAGCTCGACGGTGCTGATCGGCGCCCGGCTGGACGACGACCCGGCGGTCAACCCGGGCGGCCGCCCCGCCACCGTGCCGTACGACAAGGCGCTGGCCGCCGACAAGGGCGCGCTGGCCACGCTGCAGCTGTGGTCGCTGGGCCTGCTCGGCGCGGTGGCCGCCGCCGTCGTGCTGGCCCGGTACTGGCACCGCTCGGCCGCCTACCTCAGCCTCGCGCCGGTGATCGGCGCGCTGCTCTGGGCGGTCTACGAGAACGCCGCCGCCCTGCTGCCCAACCTCTACTGAAGCGCGCCCGGAGGACCGTACCGATGACGGATGCACCGATGACCGACCTGCCGCCCGACCAGGCCCCGGGGGCCGACGAGACCACGATGACCCTGCCGGCCGTCGACCACGACGGGCACGTCGGCCACGCCGACCACGCCGAGCACGGCGGGGAGCACCTGCTGTACCCGCAGGACGCGCACTACGAGGACTACGACCAGGAGGCGGTCCTGGCCGGGCTGGAGACCCGCGACGTCTCCGCCTGGTTCGGCTCCCGCAAGGTGCTGGAGCGGGTCTCGCTCGCCATGCCCGCCGGGGAGGTGACCGCCCTGATCGGCCCGTCCGGCTGCGGCAAGTCCACCTACCTGCGGATCCTCAACCGGATGCACGAGATGATCCGCGGCGCCGCGCTCTCCGGCGAGGTGCTGCTGGACGGCGACGACGTCTACCGGCCGGGCCGGCGTCCCGCCGACGTGCGCCGCCGGATCGGCATGGTGTTCCAGCGGCCCAACCCGTTCCCGGCGATGTCCATCCAGGACAACGTCTCCAGCGGCCTGAAGCTGGCCGGGATCAAGGTCTCCAAGGACGAGCGCGAGCACCTGGTGGAGACCAGCCTGCGCCGCGCCGGCCTCTGGGACGAGGTCGCCAGCCGGCTCCACACGCCCGGCGGCTCGCTCTCCGGCGGCCAGCAGCAGCGTCTGTGCATCGCGCGCTCGCTCGCCGTCTCGCCGGACATCCTGCTGATGGACGAGCCCTGCTCGGCGCTCGACCCGACCTCGACCCGCCGGGTCGAGGAGACCATCGCCGAGCTGCGCGGCCGGCTCACCATCGTGATCGTGACCCACAACATGCAGCAGGCCCAGCGCGTGTCGCAGAGCTGCGCGTTCTTCCTGGCCACCCACGACACCCCCGGCCGGATCGTCGAGGCCGGGCCGACCGAGCAGGTGTTCCAGAACCCGTACGACCAGCGGACCGCGGACTACGTCAACGGCCGCTTCGGCTGACCGCTCCCGTCCCGCCCCTCACTCGCCGCGGTGCCGGAGGATCTCCTCCAGCACCGCGGCGACGCCGTCCTGCTCGTTGCTCACGGTGTGCAGCGGCACCGCCGCCAGCACCTGCGGATGCGCGTTCGCGACGGCGTAGGCGGTGCCGGCCCAGGCCAGCATCTCCAGGTCGTTCGGCATGTCGCCGAAGGCCACCACCTCGCTCCGGTCGATCCCGTGCCCGGCGCACCAACGGGCCAGCGTGCTGGCCTTGGTGACGCCGGGCGCACTGATCTCCAGCAACGGTATCGGCGCCGAGCGGGTGATCTCGGCCAGCTCCCCGGCGGCCTCCCGGGCCTGCGCGAGCAGCTTGTCCGGGTCCAGGTCCGGGTGCTTGGCGAGCAGCTTGAACAGGCCGCTCACCGGGCCGCCCGGGCCGAGCAGCTGCTCGGCCGGGCCGACCGGGTGGTTCTCGTCCTGCCCCCACATCCGCACCTCGTAGCCGGGCTCACGGGCGAACCCGGCCGGGTACTCGAAGGCGAACGCGGTGCCCGGCAGCTTGGCCCGCAGCCGCGCCACCACCGCGAGCGCGTCCTCGGACGCCAGCGGGAACGACTCCAGCAGCGCGCCGCGCCGCACGTCCACCACGGCCCCGCCGTTCGAGCAGATCGCCACCCCGTGGCCGCCGATGTGCGCGCTCACCTGCTGCATCCAGCGCGGCGGGCGGCCGGTCACGAACACCACCTGGATCCCGGCCGCCTCGGCGGCGGCCAGGGCGGCGGCGGTGCGCTCGGTGACGGTGCCGCCGGAGCAGAGCAGCGTGCCGTCCAGATCGGTGGCGATCAGCCGGGTCGGGGGAGCGGTGCGGGGTGTGGTCACCGCTCCATCTTCGCCCACCGGCGCGGATCTCCCCCACACCCCGTCGGCAGCCCCGAAGCGATCACTGCGGCGCCTTTCGGCCCCCGCTGCGCCAGTTCCGGCCGAACCGCCCGCCTGCGGGGTGTCCCACCGCCTCCCACCGGGCAGGACTGCCTCGGCCACCCCGTCGGCAGGAAGAGCCATGCGAACTCGCCAGGTCCCAGACGAGATCGAGATCGAGCCCGCGCCCCTCCCCGAGGAGGAGGCCCCACCGTCGTCCCGCGAGCCGGTCCTGATCGGCGACATCCTCTTCGAGACCCTCGCCGAACTGGCCCGGCGCACCACCCCCGCGCACCCCCTGCGCCTCCCCGCCCAGCGCCCCCACCCCTGACCGCCCCCCGCGCGTCGTCCACCGCACCGCCCCCCGGGACCCGCGTAGGGTCGGGGCCATGCGACTGAGCACCGTGATCCTCCCCATCCACAGGTGGGGCGAGGGGCAGAAGATCTGGCGGCGGGCCGAGGAGCTCGGCTTCCACGCCGCGTACACCTACGACCACCTCTCGTGGCAGAGCTTCCGCGACGAGCCGTGGTTCGGCGCCGTCCCGACCCTGACGGCCGCCGCCGCGGCCACCGAGCGGCTGCGCCTGGGCACGCTGGTGACCTCGCCGAACTTCCGGCACCCGGTGACCCTGGCGAAGGACCTGCTCACGATCGACGACGTGTCGGGCGGGCGGCTGACGGTGGGCATCGGGGTCGGCGGTACCGGCTTCGACGCGACGGTGCTGGGCCAGGAGGCGTGGTCGCCGAAGGAGCGGGCGGACCGCTTCGAGGAGTTCCTGCCGCTGCTGGACGAGCTGCTGACGCACGACGCCACGACCCGCGAGGGCACCTACTACGCGGCGGTCGGGGCCCGGAACATCCCCGGCTGCGTGCAGACGCCCCGGGTGCCCTTCTACGTGGCCGCGACCGGACCGCGCGGCCTGCGGCTGGCGGCGCAGTACGGGCAGGGCTGGGTGACCTACGGCGACCCGAAGGGCCCGGCGGACGTGCCGGTCGAGCAGGCGCCCGGGGTGATCGCCCGGCAGATCGAGAAGCTGACGGCCGCCTGCGAGGAGCGGGGCCGCGACGTCGCGACCCTGGAGAAGATGCTGCTCCAGGGCTCGACGGCGGAGCGTCCGCTGGCCTCGCTGGACGCCTTCGTGGACTGGGCCGGCACCTACCGGGAGCTCGGCATCACCGAGCTGGTGGTCCACTGGCCGGTGCCGGACTCGGTCTTCGCCAACGACCTCGCGGTCTTCGAACGGATCGCCACCGAGGGCCTGGCCCAGCTGGGTTGACGGCGGCCCGGGGGCGGCGCGTCGCGGCCGCCGCCCCCGGGGACGGGCGCGGTGATCCCCTAGGGGAAGGGGGTGGCGCCGTCATACCGGAGCAGCAGACGGGGTCGTCATCGCAGCCCATGACCGGGTGCGGGGGCGGGCACTACGTTGAGGCATGTGTCCACTGTCATCAAGACGGACGGCCTCTCCAAGAGGTTCCCCCGGGTGACCGCCCTCGATCAGCTGACCGTTGAGGTCGAGCCCGGGGTGGTCGGTCTGGTGGGGGCGAACGGGGCGGGCAAGTCCACACTCATCAAGATCCTGCTGGGGCTGGCCCCGGCGACCTCCGGGACCGGGCGGGTGCTCGGGCTGGACATCGCCACCCAGGGGTCGGAGATCCGCGAGCGGGTCGGCTACATGCCGGAGCACGACTGCCTGCCGCCGGACGTCTCGGCCACCGAGTTCGTGGTGCACATGGCGCGGATGGCCGGGCTGCCGGCCGCCGCGGCGCGCGAGCGGACGGCCGACACGCTGCGGCACGTCGGGCTGTACGAGGAGCGCTACCGTCCGATGGGCGGCTACTCGACGGGCATGAAGCAGCGGGTGAAGCTGGCGCAGGCGCTGGTGCACGACCCGAAGCTGGTGCTGCTGGACGAGCCGACCAACGGGCTGGACCCGGTGGGCCGGGACGACATGCTGGCGCTGATCCGCCGGGTGTACACCGACTTCGGCATCTCGGTGCTGGTCACCACCCACCTGCTGGGCGAGCTGGAGCGCACCTGCGACCACCTGGTGGTCATCGACGGCGGCAAGCTGCTGCGCTCCTCGTCCACCGCGTCCTTCACCGGCACCACGGCCACGCTGGCCGTCGAGGTGACGGACCACCCGGAGGACCACACCCTGGACGCGAGCGCCGCGGTGCGCGAGCGGCTGGCGGGGGCGGGGCTCTCGGTGGAGGCGGAGGGCGCGCGGATCCTGCTGGTCGAGCTGACGGGTGACGACACGTACGACGCGATCCGGGACGCGGTCGCGGACCTCGGGCTCGGGCTGGTGCGGCTGGAGCAGCGGCGGCACCGGGTCGCCGAACTGTTCACCCAGGGCGCGGAGTCGACGGGGACGACGGGAACGACGGAGAACGAGGGGGGTACCGCAGATGTCGCTGCCCTCTGAGTTCCGGCCGGCCGACACCGGCGTCATCCACGACATCGGCTACCGCGGCTACACCGGCCCCCGGCTCGGCCGGGCGTACGCCACGCGCTCGCTGTTCACCCAGAGCCTGCGCGCCGCGTACGGCCTGGGGCGGTCCGGCAAGTCCAAGGTGCTGCCGATGATCGTGCTGGGCGCGGCCACCGTGCCGGCCCTGATCATCGTGGCGGTCGCGGTGATGACCGCGTCCGAGAAGCTCCCGGTCGACTACGCGCAGTACCTGAGCGCGATCGGGCTGGTGGTCTCGATCTTCCTCGCCTCGCAGGCGCCGGTGCTGTTCTCCCGGGACCTGCGCCACCACACCGTGCCGCTGTACTTCTCCCGCCCGATCACCCGCGCCGACTACGTGCGGGCCAAGTTCGGGGCGATGGCCTGCGCCCAGCTGCTGCTGATGATCGCGCCGCTGGTGGTGCTGTACGCCGGCTCGCTGCTGATCAAGCTGGACTTCGGCGACCAGACCGCGCACTTCTTCTACGGCCTGGTGGCCGCGGTGCTCTACGCGCTGGTGCCGACCTCGGTCGCGGTGGTGATCGCCGCCACCACGCCGCGGCGCGGCTTCGGGGTGGCCGCGATCATGGGCTACCTCGCGGTCAGCACCACGGTGGTCGCGGTCGGGCTCGAGACGAGCACGGCCACGCTCACCGCCGGCGAGAACCTCCCGGACTCCGTGCAGTGGGCGGTGCTGCTGTCGCCGGGCGGGCTGGTGGAGAGCCTGACCAACGAGCTGTTCGACCTCGGTACCGGCCTCGAGCGGATGCACGCGCCGGGCGGACTCGGCCTGCTGGTGTTCACCGCCGTCGCCGCCGCGATGGTGGCCGGTTCGTACCGGCTGCTGCTGCGCCGCTACCGCAACGTTTGAGAGGGCGTCATGGCCACCATCACCATCGACAAGGTCTCCCGCTGGTTCGGGAACGTGGTCGCCGTCAACGACGTCAGCATGGCGATCGGCCCCGGCATCACCGGTCTGCTGGGGCCGAACGGGGCGGGGAAGTCGACCCTCATCCACATGATGAGCGGCTTCCTGGCGCCGTCCACCGGGGCGGTGACCCTGGACGGCGCGCCGATCTGGCGCAACCAGGAGGTGTACCGGCAGATCGGGCTGGTCCCCGAGCGGGAGTCCATGTACGACTACCTGACCGGCTGGGAGTTCGTCCTCGCCAACGCCGAACTGCACGGCCTGGCCGACCCCGGCGCCGCCGCCCGCAGGGCGCTCGCCCTGGTCGAGATGGAGTACGCCCAGGAGCGGCGGACCGGCACCTACTCCAAGGGCATGAAGCAGCGGGTCAAGATGGCCTCGGCGCTGGTCCACGACCCGGCCGTGCTGCTGCTCGACGAGCCGTTCAACGGCATGGACCCCCGCCAGCGGCTCCAGCTGATGGAACTGCTGCGGCAGTTCGGCTCGGACGGCCGGACGGTGCTGTTCTCCTCGCACATCCTGGAGGAGGTCGAGCAGCTGGCCCGGCACATCGAGGTCGTGGTGGCCGGCCGGCACGCCGCCTCCGGCGACTTCCGCAAGATCCGCCGGCTGATGACCGACCGTCCGCACCGCTACCTGGTCCGCTCCAGCGACGACCGTCGGCTCGCGGCGGCGCTGATCGCCGACGGGTCGACGTCCGGCATCGAGCTGGACGAGCAGGAGCGGGCCCTGCGCGTCCAGGCGGTGAACTTCCAGGGGTTCACCACCCTGCTGCCGAAGGTCGCCCAGCGGGCCGGCATCCGGCTGTACACCGTGGCCCCGGCGGACGAGTCGCTGGAGAGCGTGTTCTCCTACCTCGTCTCCGCGTAGCGACCGCACCGTCCACCGACCGGCACCCACCACCAGGACCTCAGGAAGGCCGACCCACCATGAACCCGACCGTCGCCAGGCTGACGCTGCGCGGCCTGCTCGGGCGCCGCCGCGGCTTGCTGCTGCTGGTGGTCCCCGCCCTGCTGCTGGCCGTCTCGGCGTTCGCCGCCGGGTCGAGCGGCGACAAGCACGACCTCGTCGTGAACGTGCTCGGCAAGCTCGGCCTCGGCACCCTGCTGCCGATCCTCGGCCTGGTCGTCGGCACCGGCGCCATCGCCACCGAGATCGACGACGGCTCGATCGTCTACCTGCTGGCCAAGCCGCTGCCGCGCTGGAAGATCATCACCACCAAGCTGGCGGTCGCGATCGGCACCACCTGGGCCTTCGCGGCCCTGCCGATGCTGCTCGCGGGGCTGCTGCTGTACGGGACGAAGGAGGGCCTGGCGCTCGCCTACGCGGTGGCCGCGCTGGTCTCCGGGGCGGCGTACAGCGCGCTGTTCCTGCTGCTCGGCGTGGTGACCCGGCACGCGGTGGTGGCCGGGCTGGCGTACGCGCTGGTGTGGGAGTCGCTGGTCGGCAACTTCGTCGCGGGCGCCCGCACGCTCAGCGTCCAGCAGTGGGGGCTGGCGGTGGCCGAGTCGGTGGCCGCCGAGGGCTCGCTCACCTCGGCGGTCTCGCTCGGGGCGGCCGTGCCGCTGCTGCTGGTGGTCGCCGTGGCGGCAACCGCGCTGGCCTCGGTGCGGCTGGCCGGGCTCACCCTGGCCTCGGACGAGTAGCGAACCGGGCGCGCCCGGCGGGCGCCGGCCGCGGGGTCAGAGCGTCCGGTTGCGACCGGCGCCCCAGCCCGCGGCGGCGACGACGGCGGCCAGCGCCAGCATCAGCGCCAGCGGCGTGGTCCAGTCGCCGGTCAGCTGGTGCAGCGCGCCGGCCCCGACCGGGCCGGCCGCCGCGACCAGATAGCCGACCGCCTGCGACATGCCGCCCAGCTGGGCGGCGCCGGCGGCGCTGTCGGTGCGCAGCACGATGAAGGCGAGTCCGAGCCCGAGCGAGCCGCCCTGGGCGACACCGAGGATGGTGGCCGACACCCAGGCGCCGGGCACCGGGGCGATCAGCAGGACGGCGATGCCGAGCCCGTTGAGCACGGCCATCGAGACGGCCAGCGCCCGCTGGCGGGTCATCCGGCCGGCGAACAGCGGCACCAGGAAGGCGCCGGCCACCTGCACCAGGTTGGAGAAGGCGAAGACCAGGCCGGCCTCGCCGCGGTCCATGCCGTGGTCGGCCAGGATGGTCGGCATCCAGGCGACCAGGGTGTAGACCAGCAGCGACGAGATGCCCATGAACAGGCTGATCTGCCAGGCCAGCGGTGAGCGCCAGATGCCCTCGATCGGCCGGGAGGAGGCGGCCGACGCGGCCGGGCCCGCGGCGGTGCCGGCCGTGGCGCCGGCCCTCGCCCGCAGCACCTGGGGCAGCCAGGCCACCGTCGCGACCAGCGCCAGCACCGACCAGGAGCCGAGCGAGGCCTGCCAGCCGCCGCCGAGCGCGTGCTCCAGCGGCACCGAGAGACCGGCCGCCATCGTCGCGCCGACCAGCATGGTGGTCGAGTAGACGCCGGTCATGGCGGCCGCCCGGCCGGGGAACTCGCGCTTGACCAGGCCCGGCATGGAGACGTTCAGCACGGCGATCGCGACGCCGATCACCACGCACCCGGCGTACAGCGCCGCCACCGAGGGCAGCACCCGCAGCAGCACGCCCGCGCCGAGCACCAGCACCGCGCCCAGCACCACCCGCTCGGTGCCGAACCGGCGGGTCAGCCGCGGGGTGAGCGGGGCGCCGACGCCCTGGAAGAGCACCGGCACGGTGGTGATCAGCCCGCTCGCGGTGGCGGAGAGCCCGAAGGTGTGCTGGATCTCGGCCACCATCGGCGACACCGCCGCCAGGCAGGCGCGCATGTTCAGGGCGACCAGCACGATGCCGGTCAGCAGCAGTGCGGGGTGGGCCAGCCGGCTGCGGACGGGGAGCGGGGCGGTGCCGGTGGTGGTGACAACCGGCTGCTGGGCACGGGTGACGGCCATGGGTGGTGCTGCTTTCGTGGAGTTCAGGTGCACGGAGGGCGGAAGGGGGCCTCGGGCCCGTTCACTTCCGGGCGGCGATGGCGGCGAGGAGCTGCTCGACGGCGGCGGTCGGCTCGGCGAGCAGCGCGCGACACGCCCGCTCGGCCCGCTCCGGGTCGCCGCTCTCGATCGCGTCGACCAGGGCCTGATGGGTCGCCACGACCACCTCGGGCATCTCGTGGTCGCCGAACGCCGTCCGCATCGATTCGCGCACCGAGGCGCCGAAGTAGCGGTACACCTCGGTCAGCGCCGGGTTGTGCGCGGCCTCGACGACGGCGGTGTGGAACTCCAGGTCGTGCTCGACGGTCGCCTCGCGGCCGGCCCGCTCGGGGTGCGCCGCGATCACCTCGGCCTCACGGGCCAGCGCGGCCCGCATCCGCCGGATGTCCTCGGGGGTGTGCCGCAGCGCCGCCAGCCGGGCGGCCTCGGTCTCCAGCGCGGCGCGGACCTCCAGGACGTCCCGCACCCCGGAGCGCTGCACGCCGCGCAGCACGGCGGCCGGGTCGCTGGTGGAGCGCACGAAGGTGCCCTCGCCCTGCCGGGAGACCAGCATGCCCGCGTGCACCAGCACCCGGATCGCCTCGCGGACGGTGTTGCGTCCGATGCCGAGGCGCTCGGCGAGCTCGTGCTCGGTCGGGATCCGCGAGCCGACCGGCCAGACGCCGGTGCTCAGCTGCTCCCGCAGCTGCTCGATCGCGGTGTCGACGAGGGAGCGCCGCCCGGCGGTCTGCAGCGTGTCGTGGCCGCTGTGCGCGCTGCTCATGGCGGGCTCTCCTCCCCGGGTACGGGCGTCTTCGGGCGGTGTCCGGGCCGTGGACGGGCTCGGTCGTCGGTCATCCTACAACTGCTTGCCCGGTCATCCTACAACTGGCGGGCGAACAGCGCGGGAACCGTCCACGGCGGCCTGGCGTTCCTTCGGACGACCGGCGATCCGGCGAGGACGGAGCCCGGCCCACACCCCTTGATACGAGGAGAGCGTCCGCATGGTGTTCAAGAAGCTGCTCGGTGCCCTGGGCGTCGGCGGTCCCGGTGTCGACACCGTCCTGAGCACGCCGGTCGTGCAGCCCGGCGCGACGATGGCCGGCACGGTCGAGCTGACCGGGGGGACGGTGGAGGCGGACATCCGGGGGATCACGCTGACCCTGGTCGCCCGGGTGGAGATCGAGCACGAGGACGGCGAGAGCACCGGCCTGTACCCGTTCGCGCGCTTCTCGGTGACCGCGCCGCTGAAGCTGGCGCCGGGTGAGAACCGCTCGATCCCGTTCGCCGTCCAGGTGCCGTGGGAGGCGCCGGTCACCACCATCGCCGGGCAGCGCCTGCACGGCATGCAGCTCGGGGTGCGCACCGAGGTCGACATCGCGGGCGCGCTGGACAAGGGCGACTGCGACCCGCTGGAGGTCGAGCCGCTGCCGGTGCAGCGCCGGATCCTGGAGACGCTGCTCCAGCTGGGCTTCCGGTTCCGCTCGGCGGACCTGGAGGCCGGGCACATCCGCGGCACCGGGCAGACGCTGCCGTTCTACCAGGAGATCGAGTACTCCTCGGCGCCGCAGTACGCGCACGCCTGCAACTCGCTGGAGGTCAGCTTCGTGACCACCCCGGGCAAGGTCGAGGTGGTGCTGGAGGCGGACCGCCGCGGCGGCCTGTTCGGCGGCGGCGGGGACGTGATCCGCACCCATGTGGTCGACCACGGGCAGGCCGACGAGGACCTCACCGGGCTGGTCGACGGCTGGATCCGCGCCGCGCTCTGAGGTCCCCGCCGCGCCGGCCCGGCCGTCAGCCGTCAGCCGTAGGAGACGTTGCTGCAGATGTCGTCGTCGGCGGACCTCGCCCCGCTGACCACCTCGGCGGGCAGCGCCGCCGCCGCGCCGGTCGGCGCACCCGCGGCCCCGGTCGGCGCGGCGGCGGCCGGAGCGGCCACGGCGGCGTAGTCCAGGCCGAGCCGCACGCTGATCCCGGCCCCCCGGCCGGGCGCCACCGCGGCGCCCGGGAACAGCGCGGCGACCCGCTGCGCGTTGGTCCGCTGTCCGGCCCCGTACTCGACGGTGGTGGTCGCCGCCCGGGCGGTGCCGCGCGCGGTGGCCGTCGCGGCGACGGTGACCCGGGCCGCCCGGAGCGTCTCGGCGGCCCGGGCGGCCAGGCCGGGGGTGCCGGTGCCGTTGTGGACGGTGACCCTGATCGGCGCGCCGTCGGCTCCGAGCGTCGGCGTCGGCGGGGACGTCGGCGTCGGCAAGGACGGCGGTGACGGCGCGGGCGCCGGCGGGGACGGTGCGGCGGTGGCGTCCGGCTGGCGGCCGGTGGCGTCCTGGCCGTCGATGGTCCGGTCGGCCTGCAGGGTCCGCCACAGGGTGTCGACCGCCGGGTGCACCAGGTCGATCCGCGCGCCGCTGTAACGCCACGGCGTGGTCAGGAACTTGACCTCGTGCAGATCGATGTCCTTGAGCGTCAGCGCGAAGTCCATCAGCTTGGCGGCCGAGTCGAGGCCCGGGTCGACGGTCATCGACCGGGTGGCGGCGTCGGCCAGCGGCAGCAGCGTGCCGGGGTTGAGCCCCTTGGTCTTGATCCGGGCCAGCAGCGAGGCCAGGAAGGCCTGCTGGCGCTTCATCCGCCCGACGTCCGAGTCGTCGCCGATGCCGTGCCGCAGCCGGACGTAGTCCAGCGCCTGCTGCCCGGAGACCCGTTGGCGGCCCTTGGCGAGCACCACCTTGCCCTTCCGGCCCAGGTTGGGGTTGATGTTCCCCTCGTGGACGGCGTTCGGCAGGCAGACGTCGACACCGCCGACGGCGCCGGTCATCGCGGCGAAGCCCGCGAAGTTGACCTCGATGGTGTGGTCGATCCGGATGCCGGTGAGCTTCTCCACCGTGTTCTGCGTGCAGGCCGGGTTTCCTGCCTCGGAATTGCCCACCGAGAAGGCGGAGTTGAACATCTGTCCGGGCTGCTCCCGGGTCCAGGTGCCGTTCGGGAGCTTGCACCGGGGGATGGTCACCAGGGCGTCGCGTGGGATCGAGACGCCGACCGCGTGCCGGTGGTCGGCGTGGACGTGCAGCAGGATCGTGGTGTCGGAGCGGGCGCCGCCCTCGTCGCCGCCGCCGAGGTCGCCGTTCCTCCCGGCGCGCGAGTCGGAGCCGATCAGCAGCAGGTTGACCGGCCGGTGGCCCTGCGCGTCGGCGGACGGTTCGGGCGGGCGGTCGGGGGCGATGGCGTCGGGGTCGAAGGACCGGAGGTTGCCGTTCAGCCGGTAGTACACCGCCCCGCCGGCGCCGGCCAGGGCCACCAGCACCCCGGCCACCGACCAGGCGATCAGCCGCCGGGCGCCGCCCCGGGCGCCGCGCGGGCGGCCCTGCGGGGCGGCCCGCCGGCGGGCCTGGGTGATCCGGCCCTGGGCGGCGCGCTTCTGGTCCGTACGGCTCCGGTCGGCACGGCTCTGGTCGGTACGGGCTTGTGCGGTACGGGTCTGCGCGGCGTGGCGGGCCTCGGCCCGGCCGCCGGTGCGCGGCGCCGGGAACCGGCCGGGGGCGTCCTCGGGGGGTTCGGTCCGGACGCCGCCGTCGGCACGCCGCCGCCCAGCCGGATCCGGCGGGCTCTGGTCCCACTGGACTGACATGGCGCGCACCTCTCAGGGGCGGAAGCGGGCAACCCTGGGAGCATACAAACTCCGCGGGTGCCGCCCGGCGGCCCGAGACGGCCGCACCCCCGCCGACCCGCGGCTTCGCCGTACCGGCTCACCGCAGGGTCACTCCAACGGCTGAACCGGCGGCGGCCGGAACGGGGTTCACCCGGCCGCGGAGGGGTGTCGGACCAAGGGGCCGTCAGGCCGGGTACAGCCGCTCCAGCACGGCCGCGACGCCGTCCTCGTCATTGCTCAGGGTGACCTCGTCGGCGACCGAGAGCAGCTCCTGGTGCGAGTTGGCCATCGCGACGCCGTGCCGGGCCCAGCCGAACATCGGCACGTCGTTGGGCATGTCGCCGAAAGCGATGGTGTCGGTGGCCCTCACCCCGAGCCGGTGGGCGGCGACGGCCAGCCCGGTGGCCTTGGAGAGGCCGAGCGGCAGCAGTTCGACGATGCCGGCGCCGGCCATCACCACGCCGACCAGGTCGCCGGCCGCGCGGCGGGCGGCCTCGGCGAGGGCGTCGTCGGTCAGGGCGTGGTGCTGGATGTACAGCTTGCTGACCGGGGCGGCGAGCAGTTCGTCCCGCGCGGCCCGGACGACCGGCAGGTGGGAGGCGATCTGCAGCTCGTAGCCGGGGCCGGCCAGCACGTCGCCGTCCAGGCCGTCCTGGCTGGCGGCGACCGCCAGCGGGCCGGTCTCGTCCTCGATCCGCTCGATCGCGAGCGCGGCCACCTTGCGGTCCAGGGTGAGCGAGGTGAGCAGCCTGTGCGCGCCCGCGTCGTAGACCTGGGCGCCCTGGCCGCAGACGGCTATGCCCCGGTAGCCGATCTCGTCGAAGACCGGGCGGGCCCAGGCGGCGCCCCGGCCGGTGACGATGATGTGCAGCGCCCCGGCCGCGGTGGCACCGGCCAGCGCGGCGCGGGTCCGCGCGGAGACGCCCTCGGTGCTGTTCAGCAGGGTGCCGTCGAGGTCGGTGGCGACCAGCCTGAAGGGCAGGCCGCCACCGTCCGCGGGGGAGACGGGGCTGGGGCTGGTGATGCTCATGGGCCGTGGTCTCCCGGGAGTTGCTTCGTTGCTGCTGTCCGCGTCGCCGCGGTTCCGGCCGGTGCCGGTGGTCCTACTGGGCGGTCTCCAGGACGCTGCGGCCGCCGAGGTAGGGACGCAGCGCCTCGGGGACGACGACCGAGCCGTCGGCCTGCTGGTGGTTCTCCAGGATCGCCACGATGGTGCGCGGGACGGCGACCAGGGTGCCGTTCAGCGTGGCCAGCGGGCGGACCTTGCCCTCCTCGCGCATCCGGATGGCGAGGCGGCGGGACTGGTACTCGGTGGTGTTCGAGGTCGAGGTGACCTCGCGGTACTTGCCCTGGGTGGGGATCCAGGCCTCGATGTCGAACTTGCGCGCGGCCGAGGCGCCGAGGTCGCCGGAGGCGACGTCGATCACCCGGTAGGGCAGTTCGAGGGCGTTGAGGAAGTCCTTCTCCCACTGGAGCAGGCGGCGGTGCTCGTTCTCGGCGTCCTCGGGCGTGGTGAAGACGAACATCTCCACCTTCTCGAACTGGTGGACGCGGATGATGCCGCGGGTGTCCTTGCCGTAGGTGCCGGCCTCGCGGCGGAAGCAGGACGAGTAGCCGGCGTAGCGCAGCGGCAGCTTGTCGGCGTCGAGGATCTCGTCCATGTGGTAGGCCGCGAGCGGGACCTCGCTGGTGCCGACCAGGTAGCGGTCGTCGCCCTCCAGGAAGTACACGTTCTCGGCGGCCTGGCCGAGGAAGCCGGTGCCGTCCATGGCGGCCGGGCGGACCAGGGCCGGGGTGATCATCGGAGTGAAGCCGGCGGCGGTGGCCTGGGCGATCGCCATGTTGACCAGGGCGAGCTCCAGCAGCGCGCCGACGCCGGTCAGGTAGTACGACCGGGCACCGGCGACCTTGGCGCCGCGCTCGGTGTCGATCGCGCCCAGCAGCTGGCCCAGCTCGACGTGGTCGCGGGGCTCGAAGCCCTCGGCGGCGAAGTCGCGCGGGGTGCCGATCTCCTCCAGGGTGACGAAGTCCTCCTCGCCGCCGACCGGGGCGGCCGGGTCGATGAGGTTCGCCAGCGAGCGGAGCAGGCGCTCCGCCTCCTCCTTGGCCGCGCTCTGCTCGGCGTCGGCGGCCTTGACCTCGGCGGCCAGCTCCTTGGTGCGCTGGAGCAGGGCGGCCTTCTCCTCGCCCTGGGCCCTGGCGACGAGCTTGCCGAGGCCCTTCTGCTCGTTGCGCAGTTCGTCGAAGCGCGTGCCCGAGGACCGGCGGCGCTCGTCGGCGGAGAGGAGGGCGTCGACCAGGTCGACGTCCTCGCCACGGACGCGCTGCGAGGCGCGCACTCGGTCAGGGTCCTCACGGAGCAGGCGAAGGTCAATCACGGGGCCAAGCCTACCGGGCGGTGACCTGTCCACCGGTACCGGTTTTCCCCTGGGGATAACTCCCGCCGGCCTGTGGATAACCGCGGTGGGAAACCGTCCGGAGGCCGGTTATCCACAGGTTCGGGGCGTGGGCTGTGGATCGTGGGGAGGCGTCGATGGGCCGGGAATCCAACCGGGGAATTCAAGTTTCAAACCTGAATTGACCTTCTCGGGTGAGCGAATTGAAGCACTCGGACGGGTGATTTGCTGACACCCGGGTGACTCTGGTCCGATTAGTCATCTCTGCGACGCAAACCGATGATCCGACCGAAACGTGCAGTGGCTATACCGGTTTGTCGACTCATCCCCAGGCCTGTGGATAACCCGGGCCTGTGGACAGTGCCCACCCCTGTGGACAAGCCCCGCGGCGGGGCGGCCGCCCTGTGGACGGCCGCCCGGCGGGGTGGAAAACGGTTCGAAAAGGACACATGGCCGCCGAATGGCGCCCGGATGTCCGGCGGACGCAGGCGGTGTCCGGCGGCGTCCGGCGGTCTCAGGCGGTCCTCGGGGGCCCGGGCGGCCCAGGACGGCCCGGGGCGGACTTCAGATGTCCCCGCGGCCGTCGAGGCAGCGCGAGAGCCAGTCCGAGGCCGCGGCGAAATCCGCGTCCGTGGTGCCGGGCCGCCCGTGTCCCGCCGCCTGCCGGTCGGCGCGCGGATAGGAACCGAGGAACCGCACCTGCGGACAGATCCGCTTGAGGCCCATCATCGCCTCGCCCACCCGGCGGTCGCTGAGGTGCCCCTCGCAGTCGATGAGGAAGCAGTAGTTGCCCAGCCCCTCCCCGGTCGGCCGGGACTCGATCCGCATCAGGTTGACCCCGCGCACCGCGAACTCCTGGAGCAGCTCCAGCAGCGCACCCGGGTGGTCGTCCGGCAGCCAGGCCACCATCGAGGTCTTGTCCGCCCCGGTCGGCGAGGAGACCCGGCCGGGCCGCCCCACCAGCACGAACCGGGTGGTCGCGCTCTGCGCGTCCACGATGTCCTTGACCAGCGGGTCGAGACCGTAGATCGGCGCCGCGAACTCGCCCGCGAACGCCCCGTCGTACCGGCCCTCGGCCACCAGCCGGGCGCCGTCCGCGTTCGAGGCGGCGGACTCCCAGTGCGCGTCCGGCAGGTGGGCGGCCAGCCACTTGCGGACCTGCGCCTGGGCCACCGGGTGGCTGGTGACGGTCTTCACGTCGGACAGCTCGGTGCCCGGCCGGACCAGCAGCGCGAAGGTGATCGGCAGCAGCACCTCGCGGTAGATCATCAGCGGCGCGCCGGAGGCCAGCTCGTCGTTGGTCGCCGTGACGGCGCCCTCGACCGAGTTCTCGATCGGCACGAACGCGCCGGAGGCCTCGCCGCCGCGCACCGCGTCCAGCACCAGCTGCACCGAGGACATCGGCACCAGCTCCCGGGTGGCCGCCTCCGGCAGGGTGCGCAGGGCCGCCTCGGTAAAGGTGCCCGCCGGCCCGAGGTACGTGTAGCGGGTTGCCGACATGACGCCTCCAAGGGGAACGGGACCTGTGGGAAAGAACGGCGGATCGCCGGGAGGAGTCACCTTAGCCACTCCGTCCTCCTTCCGTGATCGCGGTCCGCTCTGTGGGAGGAGGACGGACAACCGGTGGACAACCGGCCGGCCGGGCCGGGTCAGTCGAGCAGGGTCTGCCCGACGTACCCGCCCTGCGGCGCGCCCGGCGGGACGGCGTACACACCGCTCGCCTCGTGCCGCAGGAAGCGGGAGAGGCCGTCGCCCCGGGCCAGCTTGCGCTGCACGGGGGTGAACCCCTTGCGCGGGTCGGCCTGGAAGGCGAGGAAGAGCAGCCCGGCGTCCGGCGAGCCGTCGGCGAGCAGCCCGTCGTGGTACGAGAACCCGCGCCGCAGCATCGCCGCCCCGCCGTTGGCGGCCGGCGCCGCGACCCGGATGTGCGCGTCCGCCGCAACGGCCAGCGCCCCGTCCGGCCCCTGGGCGGCGAGGTCCACCGGCGTCCGCTCGCCCGCGTCGGCGGGCGCGCCGAGCGGGGCGCCGTCCGACTTGCGCCGCCCGATCACCCGCTCCTGGCGGTCCACCGGCAGGGCCTCCCAGTTGTCCAGCAGCATCCGGATCCGCCGGAACACCAGGAACGAGCCGCCGGCCAGCCAGGCCGGCTGCTCTCCCCCGGCGGCGACGAACACCTTGGCCGCGAAGCCCTCCTCGGCGGGCTGCGGGTTGTTGGTGCCGTCGATCTGGCCCATCAGGTTGCGCCCGGTCATCGGGCGGGCGGTGGCGCCGGGCGTCCGGGCGAAGCCGGACATCTGCCAGCGCAGCGCCGCGGTGCCGGCCGCCTGCCGCTGCAGCACCCGCAGGGCGTGCACGGCCACCAGCGCGTCGTCGGCGCCGATCTGCACGAACAGGTCGCCGTCCCCGCGCGCCGGGTCCAGCGCGTCGGCCGGGAAGGCGGGCAGCGGCTCCAGCCCGGCCGGGCGGCGGTCGGCCAGGCCGGCCTTGTCGAACAGGCCCGCGCCGAAGCCGAAGGTGACGGTGAGCGAGCAGGGGCCGGCGTCCAGGGCGACCTGGTTGTCGAACTCGTCGGCCGGCTCGCCCACGGCCATCCGGGCGGCCGTCCGCGACCAGCGCCGCAGCAGCGCGCGCAGGCCGTCCCGGCCGACCCCGCCGGCCAGGTCGAAGGCGGCCAGCTGGACCCGGGCCTGCTGGGGTTCGAGGATCCCGCCCTGGTGCTCGCCGTGGAACCCCACCCGGGCGGGCCCGAGGCCGTCGCCGGCCGGGACCGGCGGGTGGTTCGGGCCGTGCCGGTCCGCGGTCAGGGCCGCGGCGGCGCCGGCGCCCGCGCCGGCCACCAGTGCGGCCCCGGCGGTGCCCAGCAGGGCCCGCCGGGTGAAGCCGGGGGCGGTGCCCCGGGTGGTGCCGTCCTGCTCGACGGTGCGGTCGGTGCTGGTCTCCATGAGGGTGGTCCGCCCTATCCGATCTTCAGCTGCTTGATCTCCGTGGTCTGGTCGATGTCGGAGGATCTGATGACCACCGACACCACCCAGTTCCCGGCGAGCGGCAGCTGCGCCGTCCCGGTCCAGCGCCCGGTGCCCTCGGCGGTCAGCGGGACGGCGAGCGGGCCGAGGTCGCGGTCCGGCAGGGTGAAGGCGAGCTCCACCTCCGGTACCTCGACCGGCTGCCCGTCCGTGCCGTCCAGCTTCAGGTGCACCTCGTTGGACCCGGTGCCCGCCGGGTTGAGGGTGACCGTCGCGGTGCCCTTGGCGTTCGGCGTGCGGCCCTTGGTGTCGTACGGGAGCGCGAGCTCCACCGTCCGGCCCGGCACCGTCTGCGGGGCGGACGCGCCGCCGCCGGTGCCGCCGGCCGCCGGGGCCGTGCCGTTGGCGGCCCCGGCCTTGACCTCGCCCGCCACCCGCCCGGGCGGGGCGTTGGTGAGCAGGGTGGTGGCGACCAGCACGGCCACCGCGACGGCCGCCTCGACCAGCACCGAGCGGCGCAGCCCGGCGCGGGTCGGGGTGAGCCCGCGGGCCCGGTCGGCGTTCGCCCGGGCGGCCCGCTGCCGGGCCAGCTGGGCCCGCCGGACCGGGTCGTCGGACTCCGCGCCGTCCTCGGCGCCGTCCGTGCCGTGGTCCGCGGTGGCGCAGCCGCCGGCCGCCACGGCGACCGCCGCCGGGACGACCTCGGCCGCCTCCGGGGTGGCCCGCAGCCGGGCCAGCCAGCCGCGGGACATCCAGGCGGCGCCGAGCATGGCGATCACGCAGCCGGTCTTCACCAGCAGCAGCCGACCGTAGTCGGTGCCGGTCAGCGCGCCCCAGCTGCCGAGGCCGCGCCAGGACTGGTAGACGCCGGTGCCGGCCAGCACCAGGACGGCGCCGAACGCGATCTTCGAGAAGCGGTCGGCGACGTCCGCGCCGATCCCCTCGCGCAGTCCGACCAGCAGGGCCGCGAGGCCGCCCAGCCAGAGCGCCATCGCGACCAGGTGGAGCATGCCGAGCGGCAGCGCGAGCCAGACCTGGATGCCCACCGAGGCGTGGTCGGCGCCGGCCCAGGTCGCCGAGAGCGCGACGGCCAGCACCAGTCCGGCCACCCCGAGGCCCAGCCGGGCGTCGCGCTGCGGGCGCTCGGCGGCGCGCCGCTCCAGCTCCCGCAGCTCGGCCTCCTCAGCGTCGCCGTCCTGCGCCGGCCCGGACCCGACGGCCTGTCGGGCGGGTTGTCCGGCGGCCCGTCCGGCGGGTTGTCCGAGCTGGCCGACCAGCAGCGACAGGAACACCCCGCTCGCGGCGAGCAGCAGCAGCCGGGCGGCCAGCGCGGTGCCGATCCGCTCGTCCAGGGTGGCGCGGACCAGCGACAGGTCGAACGCCTTGCCGATCCCGGAGCCGCGCTCGTACGGGCCGCGCAGCATCAGCACCGCGACGGTGGACACCAGCAGCGCCACCCAGCCGCTCATCAGCAGCCGCTGCACCGGGCGCCGGGCCGCCCCGGCCGGCCAGCAGAGCAGCACGAAGGCGGCCGCGCCGGCGAGCAGCGCGAACGCCCCGTACGCGACCGCCCGGCCGGTGCCGTAGAGCGCGGCGACCACGCCGTCCGCCTCGGCGCTCTGCAGCGCGGTGGTGGAGACGGTGGTGGCCGAGGGCGCGCCGATGGAGAAGGTGAACGCCCCGCCGATCGGGTGCGAGTCGTCCGACACGGCCCGCCAGGCGACGGTGTAGGTGCCGTTGGCGAGCCCGGCGCCGAGCCCGACCCGGGCGGTGTTGCCCTTGCCGTCGGCGTGCGCCGGGTTGCCCGCGTCCACGGCCTTGCCGGACGGGTCGAGCACCCGCACCGAGTCCGAGGAGAGCGAGACGGCCTCGCTGAAGGTCAGGGTGACGGACTGCGGCGCGGTGGGCAGGACGGCGTTCTGCCCGGGGTCGGTGGACTGCAGGGTGGCGTGCGCGGCGGCCGGTCCGGCGCCGCCGAGCAGCAGCGCGAGGACGGCGCCGAGCACGCCGATCAGCCCGGCGGTCCGCCGTCCCCGCAGTCCCGGTGCGATGAGCATCGTGCGGTCCCTTACTGCTGGCCGGGGCGGAAGGTGAGCTCCTTGACCGGCACCTTCACCGAGATGGTGCCGGTCCGGGTGAAGGTCAGGTCGAGTTCGAGCTCGTCGCCGACGGCGGGGGCCTTCTGCCATCCCATGATCATCAGATGGGTGCCGCCGCGGGCGAGCTGCAACGCGCCGTGCGCGGGGACGTCCAGCTTGTCGACCTGCTCCATGGTGCTGGCGGTGGAGCGGTGCATGGTGACCGAGGAGGCGCCGGGGCTGGAGACCTTGACCAGCTCGTCGCCCTGGCCGCCGTCGTTGCGCACGGTCAGGTAGCCGGCCGCCATCCCGCCGGCCGGCGGCAGCGGGATGTAGGAGTCGGCGACGCTCAGCCGGGCCGCCGCGGTGCCGGAGGGGGCGTCGCCGGCGCCGTCACCGCCGCCCGATCCGCAGGCGACCAGGAACGCTCCGGAGCCCAGTGCCGTCGCCAGCGCCGCCCCGGCGAGTGCCGTCCGGCGGAAGCCGAGGGCGCCCTTCACGCGGCGACTCCCTTGGCGAGCAGCGGCAGGTCGTGCTCGTAGGTCTTCACCTCGGTGCCGCTCAGGTAGAGCAGGTGGGCCTTGTCGTCGGAGGGCAGGAAGCCCAGCACCTGGGCGCCGTGGGTGGAGGTGACGGTGCCGTCCGCGTTGGTCACCGGGTCCTCGATCAGGATGCCGAGCGTCTTGGCGGCCGCCTTCACCTTCTCCAGGTCGCCGGTCAGGCCTATGAAGTCGCTGCCCATCGAGTCCAGCCAGGCGCGCAGCACCTGCGGGGTGTCGCGCTGCGGGTCGGTGGAGACGAACACGACGTTGACCTTCTGCCGCTCCTCCGCGGAGAGCTTCTTCATCGCCACGCCGATGTCGCCCATGGTGGTCGGGCAGACGTCCGGGCAGCTGGTGTAGCCGAAGAAGAGCAGCGTGGTCTTGCCGTTGGTCTTCTGGCGCAGGTCGTACGGCTGGCCGGAGGTGTCGGTCAGCTGGAGGTCCGGCTTCTCGAAGTTCTTGCCGAGGACGGTGCCCTCGTAGGGCGAGTCGGGCTTCTGCTGGACGACCTTGGCGGGGGAGGAGGAACCGCCCCCGTCGGAGCCGCAGGCGGTCAGGGTGAGCGCGGCGGCCAGGGCGACGGCGGCGGCGCCGGCCAGCCGGGCGGTGCGGGGGGTGCGGGCGGAGCGGGGCATGGGAGAGGTCCGATCGTGTGCGGTGGATCACCGGCGGGGCCGCGCCCGGAGGCGGGCGTGACCCGCCGAGGGTGCCGGGCGCGGCCCCGCCGGTGCGGGGGTCAGGAGGCCGAGCCGCCGCTCCTGCGGCGCAGGCCGAGGACACCGACGGCGGTGCCGATCACGCCGACCACGATGCCGACGACGCCGAGCACCCGGGCGGTGGAGTCACTGGCCTTGTCGTCGGACGCGGCGGTCCCGTCGGTGGCCGCGTCGCCGTGCGCGTGGTTGTCGGCGGCGGCCGACGGGGAGGCGGAGGCGGTCACGCCGTGGCCGTCGCCGGCGGCGGCCTTGGTCAGCTTCAGCACCGGGGCGGGCTTGGCCGGCTCCGGCTGGCCGTCCTTGGCCTCGTCGATCCAGCGGACGACGTCGCCGTTCTCGTAGCTCTGCAGCGCCTTGAAGACCAGCGAGTCGGCGTCGGTCGGCAGCGGGCCGAGCGAGACGCGGAACTCCTGGAACTGGCCGGGGGCGATCTTCACGCCGGCGTCGGCGGTCCAGGTGATCTTGGAGACGGCCTCGTTGACGTCGTTGCCGTGCACCTTGATCGGCTTGTCCAGCTTGGACTTCTCGACGACCGCGGTCCAGCCCGGCAGCGGCTGGGTCCGGACGGAGGCCAGCGGGTGGTCCAGCGGGAGGTTGACCTCCAGCTTCACGGTGCCGGCGGCGTCGTTCTCGTTCGGGACCCGGAAGTCGACGGCGGTGTAGCCGCCCTGCTCGGCGCTGCCCGGGTTCACGGTGACGTGCGCGCAGGCGGGTCCGGCCAGGACCACCACCGAGGCGGCTGCGGCGAGGGCGACGGCGGCGGTACGGCGGGGGGAAAGCGAACGCATGGGGTTCGTGTCTCCGTTCGGAGGCTCGGCGGGCAGGCCCGCTCCCGGGCACGGGAGGATCCGTGCCGCGGCGGGGCCGCGCGGCGTGGGGACGAGGTGGGGGAGGCCGCAGGACCGCACGCGTGGGCGGGGACGGCTCGGCTTGCGCGTACACCCGTCCGCCGTCGGGCCACAGCCGGTGGGGGACCGGGGGACACCGGGGCGCGGGTCAGTACGCGAGGGCCCCGAGCGGCGGGCCGCGCCGCACCACGCTGTGCCGCAGCACGGCACCGGCCGGCAGCGGGTCGTCCCCGCCGCGGCCGCCGGGCCGGCGGACCGGGCCGGCCGGCAGGCCGAACAGGCCGCGCAGCAGGACCGCGGCCAGGGCGCACGCGGTGCGCAGCGGCTCCGCCCCGCGGGCGCGCGCGGCCGACGCGGCGATCCGCACCAGCCGCCAGAGCGCCGCCTCGCCGCGCCGCAGCCACCAGCCGGCCACCAGGGCCGCGGCCAGGTGGGCCGCCAGCATCGTCGGCGTCATCCCGAGCACCCCGCCCTGCCACCACGGCGCGGTCGCGTACGCCTGCGGGTCCAGCCCCGCGCCGGCGACCAGCTGTTCGGCGGTCGGGCCGCCGGGCAGGCCGGCCAGGGTGCCGGGCCGGGCCTCGTTGCAGATCAGCCGGCCGGCCACCTGCGGCAGGGTCAGCGGGCCGGAGCCCGGCGGACCGCCGTGGTGCGCGCCGACCGCGCCGGCGGCCGCGTGGCCGCCGAAGGAATGGAAGAGGCAGTGCAGCCCGAACTGGACCGCCGCCAGCGCCCCGGCGATCGCGCCGAGCGAGCGCTCCCGCCCGCCGAGGGCGGCGGCGAGCACCAGGGAGGCGGCGAAACCGGCCGCGAGCGCCGGAAGGGCGACGTCCCCGCCGCCCGCCAGCGCGTGCCCGGCCGCCGCGATCAGCGTGCACACCAGGGCGAACGGGACCGCCCGGGCAAGCCGCAGGTCCCAGGCGGCGGCCCCCACCGGCGCGTCCGGTGCGGGGGCGCCCGGGTGCGGGGCGGCGGCTGGGGCAGTCATGGCCGGGCCATCATCTCATCGCGCACACCGGCCGGACCGGCAGGGTGGGAAATCCCTACGAATGCCCCGATCGGCCCCGCGCGCCGCCCCGCGCACCCCCCGGACGTGCGCCGCCCGGCACATGCCCGTCCCCCCGTCCATCCGCCGAACGGGCGGTAGCGGACCCCCGGCACGGTTCACCTGCGCACCGTCCGGAGATACCTCGTTATATGTGGAGCCGCAGCCAGGAGGGACCTCCCGTGGACATCTGGTGGACTCTGCACCTCAAGCGCGACCCGGCCAGCGTGCCGCTGGCCCGCCGCATACTGCTGGGCGCGATGGCGACCGCGGGCGTCGATCCGCAGATCGCCCAGGACCTCGGCGTCGCCCTCAGCGAGGCCTGCGCCAACGCCGTCGAGCACGGCGCGGGCGGCCGCCCCGACGACGGCTACCAGGTCACCGCGTCGATCAGCGGCGACCTGCTGCGGATCGAGGTGACCGACTCGGGCCCCGGCCTGCCCGGCCCCGCCGCCCCGGCGGCGCGCCGTCCGGTCCCCGCCCCGGCGTCCCCGCCCGCCCGTCCGGCCGGGCGGCCGCAGCCCCGGCACCGCTCCCGGCGCGGCCGGGCCAGCGTCCCCGGGCCGCTGCTCACCGCGCACCGCCCGCACCGCGACGGCCGCCCGTACGACACCCACGTCCTGCCCCCGGCCACCGACCCGGTGCCGCTGCCCTTCCTGCGGCCGCTGGACCTCGACGCCCTCCCCGACCTCACCGCCGAGTCCGGCCGCGGCCTCTTCCTCATCCACGCCCTCACCGACCACGTCCAGCTCCGCAACCACCCGCTGCGCGGGGCGATCGTCAGCTTCGACAAGATCCTCAAGTGGCAGGACGACGCCCTGCTGCGCCGGGCCTCCTAGGGAGCCTTCCGGCGGTCCGACGCGGACGGGGCGGCTGAACGGTTTCCCCGGTCCTCGGTGATGGACCCGACCGGCTGCCGGGCGCGAGGGTGGAGGCATGACCGCCGACGCGAACTCCCACCCGAATCCCGTCCAGTCGTCCGACGCCGCCGCCCCGCCGTACGGGGGCGGCGACCCGTACGCCGACTACCGCGCCGCCGAGTTCCCGTTCACCGCGCTGGTCGACCTCGCCGACCGCCGGCTGGGCGGCGCCGTCCTCGCCGCCAACGACGAGCTGTTCGCCGAGCGGGAGAACCTGCTGCTGCCCCGGCCGGCCGAGTTCCGCCCGCACACCTTCGGCAACAAGGGCCAGATCATGGACGGGTGGGAGACCCGCCGGCGCCGCGGCGTGGGCGCCGGCCACCCGCACCCGGCCGACGACGACCACGACTGGGCGCTGGTCCGGCTGGGCGTGCCGGGCGTCGTGCACGGCGTGGTCGTCGACACCGCCCACTTCCGGGGCAACCACCCGCGACAGATCGCCGTCGAGGGCGCCGAACTCCCCGGCACCCCGGGCCCGGAGGAGCTGCTGGCCCCGGGGACGGCCTGGCACCCGCTGGTCCCCCGCTCCCCGGTGCGCGGCCACGCCGCCAACGGCTTCGCCGTCGCCGACCGCCGCCGCTTCACCCACCTGCGCCTCAGCCAGTACCCCGACGGCGGCATCGCGCGCTTCCGGGTGCACGGCGAGGCCCGGCCGGACACCGCCTGGCTGGCCGCGCTCGGCACCTTCGACCTGGCCGCGGTCGAGAACGGCGGCGCCGTCGAGGACGCCTCGGACCGCTTCTACTCCGCCCCGGTCGGCCTCGTCCTGCCCGGCAGGTCCCGGGCGATGGGCGACGGTTGGGAGAACCGCCGGCGCCGCGACGCGGGCCACGACTGGGTCCGGCTGCGGCTGGCCGGGCGGGGCGCGGTCCGCGCGGTGGAGATCGACACCGGCTACTACGTCGGCAACGCGGCCGGCTGGGCGGCGCTGTCCGGCCGGGACGAGCACGGTACGGACCCCGGGGAGTGGTTCGAGCTGGTGCCGCGCACCCGGCTGCAGCCGGACGCCGTGCACCGCCTGGTGATCGACGCGCCGCGCCCGGCCACCCACGTCCGGCTGGACGTCTTCCCGGACGGCGGGATCGCCCGGCTGCGGCTGTGGGGCGGGCTGGTCTGAGGGCACCGCGCCCGGCCCGGCTCCGCTTGCCGGGCCGGGCGGGCCGCCGGACGATGGGGGAATGATGCACCGGATGCGCGCCGAGTACGCCGACGGCGGCGCCTCTGCCGCGGTGCGGCTGTGGCACATGGTCCGCGGCGGCGGGAGCGTCGCGATGTGCGGCCGGGAGCTGGACGCCCGGGCGCCCGCCCGGGAGGCGGTGGACTGGGGGCGCACCCCCGAACTCTGCTGCCACACCTGCGGGGCCTACCTGCTGCGCGAGGCGCCCTGGCTGGCCGACGAGCACCGGCCGGGCCCGCCCGGCGAACAACCGGAGACGGCCTGGCCGTCGGGCTGAACGCCCCACCGGTGGTGCGGTGGACGGCCGCCCCGGGGCCGGGGCTACCGTGGTCGCCATGGAGGAATCCCCGGTCCGGCCGCGGTCGTTGACCCGCGAGGCCGCCGCGCTGCGCGCGGGCGTACCCGCCCTGGCCGTCCACGTCGACCGGCTCTGCGCCCGGATCGAGCAGGTGGACCCGCTGATCCACGCCTTCGTGCCCGAGCCCGGCCGCGCCGACCGGCTGCACGCCGAGGCCCGGGCGCTCGCCGCCCGCCACCCCGATCCGGCGCAGGCGCCGCCGCTGTACGGGGTGGCCGTCGGGGTCAAGGACATCGTGCACGTGGACGGCCTGCCCACGCACGCCGGCTCGGTGCTGCCGCCGGGCGTCCTGGCCGGGCCGCAGGCCGCCGTGGTGGACCGGCTGCGGGCGGCCGGCGCGCTGGTCGCGGGCAAGACGGTGACCGCGGAGTTCGCGGGCGCAGCCCCGGGCCCGACCCGCAATCCGCACCACCCGGCCCACACCCCGGGCGGCTCCAGCAGCGGCTCGGCGGCGGCGGTCGCGGCCGGGCTGGTGCCGTTGGCGATCGGCACCCAGACGGTCGGCTCGGTGGTCCGCCCGGCCGCCTACTGCGGCGTGGTGGGCTTCCGGCCGACGCACGGGCGGATCCCGGTGACGGGCGTGATCCCGAACGCGCCGAGCCTCGACACCCTGGGCCTGTTCACCGCGGACCTGGCGGGCGCCGCGCTGGCCGCCCCGCTGCTGTGCGACGACTGGGACACCGGGTACCGGCACACCGGGGACGAGGACGTGCCGGTGCTCGGGGTCCCGGTCGGCCCGTACCTGGAGCGGGCCCGCCCGGAGGCGCTGCGGGCCTTCCGGCGGCAGCTGGAGCTGCTGGCCACCCGGGGCCTGATGGTGCGTCAGATCGATCCGCTGCCGGACTTCGCCGAGCTGGAGCGGCAGCTGCAGACGATCAACCGGTTCGAGATGGCGGCCTCCCACGCCGAGTGGTTCGACCGCTTCGGCGGCCTCTACCGGCCGGAGACGGTGGCGGGCATCCGGCGCGGCCGGAGCGTCGGCCCGGCCGCCTACCGGGCGGCGCTGGACGCCCGCGCGGACTTCCGCGCGCTGCTCGCCGAGCGGCGCCGGCGGGCCGGGGTGGACCTGCTGGTGGCCCCCTCGGCGACCGGCCCGGCCCCGTTCGGGCTGGACAGCACCGGCAGCGCCGTGATGTCGCTGCCGTGGAGCTGCGCCGGGCTGCCCGCGCTGAGCCTGCCCGCCGGGGTGACGGACCAGGGCCTGCCGCTGGGCCTCCAGGTGGTCGGCGAGGCCGGGGCGGACGAGCGGCTGCTCGCCCAGGCGGTGGTCCTGGAGCGGGTGCTGGACGCGGCCTGAACGGCGGGCTCAGTCCCCCCGCAGTGCGGGGGTGTCCGGGTCGACGGCGTCCGAGCGCAGCCGGCGCAGCGCGGCGCGGTGGGCGCGCTCGTACGGGGTGTCCTCGTCGAACAGCAGGGCCTGCGGGTTGGCGTTCTCCAGCAGGGCGATCAGGGTGAAGGCGATGTCCTCCGGGTCGGCGTCGGCGCGCAGTTCACCGGCGTCGATCGCCCCGTTCACCAGGCCGAGGACGGTGGCGTGCCACTCCCGCCAGTTGGCCGCGAGGGCGTCGCGCAGCGGGCCGGGGCGGGCGTCGTACTCGGCGTTGACCTCGTAGAAGAAGCAGCCGCCGGGGAAGACCCGGGCGCGCGAGTAGGCCAGCCAGGACTCGCAGAGCAGGCGGAGCTTGCGCAGGCCGGGGGGCTCCGGGGCGATCGGGTCGAGCACCGCGTCGGAGAAGATCCGCCGGGCCGCCCGGACGGTGGCGAGCTGGAGCTCCTCCTTGGAGCCGAAGCCGGCGAAGACCCCGCTCTTGCTGAGCCCGAGGTCGGTGGCGAGCCGGCCGATCGACAGGGCGTCCAGGCCCTCGACGGAGGCGATCTCGACGGCCCGGCGCAGCACCGTCCGGCGGGTCTCCTCGCCGCGCAGCACCCGCCCGTCGGTGCGGGACGTGGTCGCTCCGGCCACCGCTCTCACCCCAGTTCTCCGGCATCGGTCCGTGTCGCCAGGGTAGCGGGGCGGCGGGCGGCCGGCCGGTCCAGAAAAAGCACGAACGGTCGTGCTAATATCTCGCCCAGTTCGGCTCTTGCCCCTCGGCATCACCAGGGAGTTCCGCATGGACCCGGCCGTCGCACTGATCCGCACCACCCTGAACGCCGCCTCGCTGGCCGCCCCCGGCCTCGCCGGCCGGGCCGCGTTCGAGCTCTACCGCCACCCCCTGCGGCGCGGCCGCGTCCGCACCCGCGAGCGCGAGGTGCACGACCGGGCCGCCACCCGGACGCTGCGCCACCGCGGCGAGCCGGTGGTCGTCCACCGCTGGGGCGACGGCACCCGGCCGGTCCTGCTGATGCACGGCTGGCAGTCCCGGGCCTCCCGCTTCGCGGACTTCGTGCCCCGGCTGCGCGCGCTCGGCCTCACCGCCGTCGGCTACGACGCCCCCGGGCACGGCGACTCCGGCGGCCGGACCGCCACCGTGCTGGACCACCGCGCCATCGCCCTGCGGCTTCAGAAGGAGTACGGCGCCTTCGAGGCGGTGATCGCCCACTCGCTGGGCGTCAACGCGGCCTTTCTGGCGCTGCGCGAGGGGCTGGAGGCCGGGCGGCTGGCCGCCCTGGCCGGCGTCGGCGAGGTCTCCTGGCTGCCCGCCGGGTTCTGCGCCAGGCTCGGTCTGAACGCCACCGTGGAGCGGGAGTTGCGGCGCCGGGCGGAGAGCGGCGCGATGTTCCCCGGGGTCACCGACGTCCGGGCGCACTTCGACGCCGCCCGCCGCCCCGAGGAGATCGCCCTGCCGATCCTGGTGGTGCACGACGAGGACGACGACGTCGTCCCGTTCGCCGAGGCCCGCCGGCTGCGGGCCGCGTACGGGGACCGGCTGGAGCTGCTGGCCACCCGGGGGCTGGGCCACCGGCGGATCCTCACCGAGCCGACCGTGATCGACAACGTGATCGGCTTCCTGTCGGCCGCCCCGGTGCCGGTGTCCGAGCCGGGGTCCAAGCCGGTGACGAGGCCGGTGGCGAAGCCGGCGGGTGCGGCATGAGCCTGCTCGAACTGCACACCCGCTCCCTGGAGTTGGCCGCCACCGTGGTGGACGCCGTGCAGCCGGAGCAACTGGTGCTGCCGACGCCCTGCGGGGACTGGTCGCTGCGCCGGCTGCTGGAGCACACGGTCGGGCAGCACCGGGGCTTCGCCGCCGCGGCCGGCGGCGCCGGGCCGGACCTCGCGCTCTGGCACGACGTCCCCGTGCACGGCGATCCGGCCGGCGCGTTCCGGCACTCGGCCGCGCGGCTGACCGCCGCCTTCGCCGTCGCCGCGCCGCGGTCCGCGCCGCTCTGGCTGCCGGAGATCCGCGACGGCGGGCCGTTCCCCTTCGACCGGGCGGTCGGCTTCCACCTGCTGGACACCCTGGTGCACGCCTGGGACGTGGCGGTCGCGCTGGGCTCGCCGGCCCGGCTGGTGGCCGCCGTCGAGGAGGATCCGGCGCTGGCCGGGACCCTGCTCGCGGTGGCCGGGGCCGTACCGGCCGGTCCGGCGGACCGGGCGCCGGGGCGGGCCTTCGCCGCCGTCCGGGCGGCCGACGCGGCGGCCGGACCGTTCGGCCGCGCGCTGGCCCTGCTGGGCCGCGACCCGGCCTGGGCCCTCCCGGCGCGCTGAACCGCGCGACCGCTACCGGTCGTCGCGCCGCTCGTCGGGGAAGCGGGGCCCACCGATGAAGAACAGCAGCGCGGCGGTCGGGAAGCCGAACGAGGCGACCACCAGCACGATGAACTGCCAGAACATCCGCCGCTCCTCACCCTCGGCCGACAGATCCACTCCTGCTCCGACGGTATGACCGGATCCCCCACCCTGCCACCGGGGGCGGCCTCCTAGGCGTGCCCGAGGGCATCGATGCGGACCGGGCCCAGGCCGGCGGCTTCGAGCGAGGGGACGACCAGCGAGGCATCGCCCTCGATCACCACCGCCGGCCGATCGGTACTGAGGAACTCCCGTGCGGCGTCCCCGACCTCGCCGGGGACGAGGCCGGCGAGATCGGCGTAGCGCCGCGTGTGGAACTCGTCCGTGGCGCCGGCGGAGGCCAGGGCGCAGAGCGCGAGGCCGACCGCACCGGGAGTGTGGAAGCCGATCGGCAGCCGGCCGATGAGCAGGTTGACGCTGCTTTTCAACTCCCCTTCGCTCACGCCGTGTTCGCGTAGCTCGGCGATGCGGTCGAGCACCCGCGCGACGACGGTGCCCGCGTGCCGGGGCGTGGTCTGAGTGGCCACGCCGAAGACACCGGTGTCCTGGGTGAGCTGCAGGGCCGCGTGCACCGCGTAGACGAGACCGCGGTCGTCCCGCAGGTCGCGGGTCAGCCGGGAATGGACGGTGCCGCCCAGGACGTGGACGGCGATCGCCAGGGCGCTGTGCTGGGACCGCGCCACCAGCGGGACGTGGTGGGCCACCCTGATCACGGCCTGCGCCGCTCCGGGGCGGTCGACCACGACGATGTCGCGTCCGGCCGGCGTCCGCGCCTCGGGAGGTGTGTACGGAAGGGCCCCGACCGGTCCCGCGGCCGGGTGAACCGGCTGCCGGGGGACCAACTGCGCCGCCGCCTGCGCCACCCGGTCGAGGGCGATGCGGCGAAGGTCTCCGACCAGGACCACGCGCGGCCCGGAGGCCAGCAGTGCGCCGTGGTGATCGCGCAACACCTGCTCGGAGAGGCCGCGGAGCGTGCGCGTGGTTCCGTGCGGCGCAACGGTCGGACGGCCCGTCCGGTAGAGGACACGGCCCAGCGCCTCGGCGGCCGCGGTGCCGGGCCTGGCCCACCTCGCCTCGACCTGGGCCGACTGGGCGTCGCGCAGGCGGGCGACCCGCCCGCCCTCGAAGGAGGGGAACCGGGCGGCCCGCGAGACATGGTCCAGGACCCGCAGGACGGTGTCGGCCGGAGCGGTGGCGGACACGATCAGGCTGTCGTCGCCGATGGTCGTGGACCACGTGGCGCCGAGTCCCTCCAGGACGGGCGCGAACTCCTCGGCGGGGAGTGTTCCGGCGCCCTCCCGCAGGACCGCGGCGAGCAGATGGCTGAGGCCGGCCAGGGAGGTCGGTTCGCTTCGGATGCCCGCGTCGAACTGGACCGCCGTGAAGGCGGTGGGGCATCCGGGCAGATCGGCGGCCAGCACGGCGTCCAGCCGGGTCACCGGGGGGAATCGATAGGGCGCGCGGACCAGGACGGGCGGCGGGCCGGGGACGAGGACCGAACTCATGCGCGCTCCTCCTTCGCGGCGCCGGTGAGGACCAGGGCGAAGCGGTTCTCCCGGCCGAGGTGCGCCCGGGCGACGCGCGCCAGGTCGGCCACGGTGACCGCGGCCGACCGGGCCGGCAGGTCGCCGATGCCGGCGGCCCGTTCGTGCAGGGCCGCGTGCCGGGCCAGTTCGTCGGCCCGGGAACCGAAGGCGGTCAGCGAGCGCAGCCACCCCGCGTGCAGGACGGCCCGGGCCCGCTCCAGTTCGGCCGGGTCGATCCGGCCGGCCGCGATCTCGTCGAGCACCGACTCCACGCCGGCGATCAGCCGGTCGCCGCCGATACCGGGCCGGGCGGTCAGGCCGACGGTGAAGAGCGACGAGCCGTGGGTCAGCCCCCAGGCGAAGGCGGCCCGCTCCTCGGCCCGGGCGAGTGGCCGCTCGACCACCAGCCGCCGGTGGAGGCGGGCTCCGCGGCCCCGGCCGAGGAGCGCGGCGAGCACGGTCAGGGCGTCGTGGTCGGCACCCGGCGCCGCCGGTACCCGGTGCACGAGGTAGACCCGGTCGGCATCGGCCCGCTCCTCGGCCTCCAGCCGCAGCACCGGGCCGGACAGCGGCTGTGGCGGTCGCGCTGTTCGGCCCCGGGCTGCGTCCGCAGGCCCCGCGGGACCGGCCGGGACGCCCCCGAAGTACCGCTCCGCCTTGGCGAAGACCTCGTCGGGCCGGACCGCGCCGACGACGGTGAGCACCGCGTTGTCCGGCGCGTAGTGGCGCCCGTGGAACGCCGCCAGCGTGCCCGGGTCGACCTCGGCCAGGCGTTCGACCGAGCCGATCGGCGGATGACCGTAGGGATGACCGTCGGGATACACCGAGGCCAGCGCGAACTCCTGCCAGCGTCCGTACGGCGTGCCCAGGTGCTGCTGCTGGTGCTCCCTGCGGACGACGGCCAACTGGTTCCGCAGGACGTCCTCGGACCACCGGAGCCCGGCCATCCGGTCCGCTTCCAGCCACAGGGCGAGGTCGAGGGCGTCGGCCGGTACGGTCTGGTGGTACTCGGTGCGGTCCATGGTGGTGCTCGCGTTGACGCCGTCCGCGCCGATCGCGTGGAGCAGCGCGGTGTGCTCCCCGCGGCCGACCTGCTCCGACCCCTCGAACATGAGGTGTTCGAAGAGGTGGGCGAGTCCGGGCAGTTCGGCCGGGTCGTGGCGGGAGCCGACCCGGTACCAGAGGTTCACGGCGGCGACCGGGACCAGGTGGTCGGGGGAGACCACCACCCGCAGGCCGTTGGCGAGCCGGTGCTCGGCCACCGGCCAGGGGAACCCGGGCCGTTCCCCCGCGGCCCCCGCCGCCGGCGCCGTCGTCCCCGCCCGCCTCATCGCCACTCCTCGGCCCGGACCGGTGCCGTCCCCGCCAGCATCGAGCTGTACTCCCCGCCCGACTCGGCGAGTTCGGCGTGGCTGCCGCGCTCGGCGATCCGGCCGCCGTTGAGCACGATGATCTGGTCGGCGTCCCGGACGGTCGAGAGGCGGTGCGCGATCGTGATCGTCGTCCGGTTTTGGGACAGCTGCGCCAGCGCCTCCTGCACGGCCCGCTCGGTCCGGGTGTCCAGCGCGCTGGTGGCCTCGTCCAGCAGGAGGACCGGCGGGTCGCGCAGGATCGTCCGGGCGATGGCCAGTCGCTGCTTCTCGCCCCCGGAGAAGCGGTAGCCCCGCTCGCCGACCACCGTCGCGTACCCGTCGGGCAGGCTCGCGACCAGGTCGTGGATGTGTGCCATCCGGGCGGCCTCGACGAGCTCCTCGTCGGTGGCCCCGGGTTTGCCGAGCCGAAGGTTCTCGGCGACCGTCGCGTGCAGCAGGTGGGAGTCCTGGGAGACCGCCCCGACGGTCCGGGCGAGCGTCTCGAAGTCGAGGTCGCGGACGTCGACGCCGTCGATGGTGATCCGGCCGGCGGTGACGTCGTGGAGCCGCAGCAGCAGATAGCCCAGGGAGGTCTTCCCGGCGCCGGTCGGCCCGACCACGGCGAGCCGGGTGCCGGGCCGGACGTCGAGGCTGATGTCCCGCAGCACCGGTTCGTCGCCGTAGCCGAAGTGCACCCGCTCGAAGCGGACGTGCCCCCGTGCGGCGGTGAGCGGCGTGGGGGAGGACGGCTCCGGGACGTCCACCGGCAGGTCCAGGTACTCGAAGACCCGCTCGAACAGCGACAGCGAGCTCTGGACCACCGCGCCGACCTGGGTGAGCTGGACGGCGGGACCCAGCAGGGACTGCTGGAGCGCGGCGAAGGCGACCAGCGTTCCGACCGTGACCGGCGATCCGCGCAGGCCGGCCGCCCAGTAGATCAGCACCGGCATGGCGGCGACCACCACCTGGAGGCCCGCCTGGCGCCAGCGCCCCGCCATCGTGGTGCGGACGCTGATCTCGCCCAGCGCCGTCGACTGCCGCGCGAACTCCTCGGTCACCGCCCGGGAGCGGCCCAGCAGACGGCCCAGCAGGAAGCCCGAGACCGACAGCGACTCCTCGATCAGGGTGGTCAGCGCGGCCACCTTCTCGTACCGCTCGCGGACGATCTCGCGGCGTTCGCGGCCGACCCGGTTGTTCACCCACACGAACAGGGGCAGCAGCGCGAGCGAGACCAGCGCGAGGCGCCAGTCCAGGAGCGTCATCGCGGTCAGGGCGGCCAGGACCGTCGCGCCGCTGCCGAGCACCGTGGTGACCGCGGTCGTCACCACGGTGTCCATGCCGCCGATGTCGTTGGAGATCCGGGACTGCACCTCGCCCGTGTGGGTGCGGGTGAAGAAACCGAGCGACATCCGCTGGAGGTGCGCGTAGACCTCGGTCCGCAGACCGCTCATGATCCGCTGGCCGACGATCATCGACTGGTGGGCCTGGAACACACCGAGGGCGGTGCTCGCCGCGGTCAACGCGATCATCACCAGGGCGAGCAGCGTGAGCAGCCCGGTGCGGCCGTGCGGGAGCGCGTCGTCGAGGATCAGCCGGATCAGCAGCGGGGGCACGGTGGCGACCGCGGCGGAGACCAGCACCAGCAGGGCGATCACGGCGAGCCGCGCGCGGTGCGGGGCGAACAGCCGCACGATGCGTGGACGGATCGCGGCCGGTCGCGCCGGTTGCTTCTTCACTCGTGCCCTCTCCCGTCCCTGGTCGGTGGCCTGGCCTGCCCGGAGCGCCCCGGGCCGGCCCCGAGACGGGGCCGGCCTGCGGCGAAGCCGTCTGATCGCGGGTCAGCAGACGGTGAGGAAACCCTCCTTGACCAGCGTCCGGACGAGCACCACCCGGCCCGGCTCGTCCAGCTCGCCGGGGATGCTGGCGGCGCTGAAGACGCCGCTGTGCCGCTCGGCCGTGAACCGGACCTCGTCGACGACGTGCGCGGGCAGCCGCACCGTCTTGCCGTGGAAGTGGAGCTGTACGGCCTCCGCGCCGGTCTCGATGCTCCACTGCAAGGAGATCCGGCGGCGCACCTCGGTGTCCTTGTCGATCCGGTCCAGCCGCTCCAGGTCGTCCAGATGCCCTTCCAGGGAGGGCGGGTTGAGCGCGATGCCGGCCTTGACCGTGCGGCGCAGCTCCTCCTCGGCGGAGACCTTCCGCGGCAGGTCGGCGAGCAGCTCCGCGATCCGCTCCTCGACCTGCCGTTCCAGATCGGGGTTGCCGAGGAAGCCGAAGGGCAGCGCCTCGCGGTAGGCGACGTCCCGTTCGAACAGGGACTGCAGGGCCTCCGCGACGACGTTGCTCCACAGGACGGGGTGGATGCCGATGGTCAGGTGCAGCGAGGCCTCGTCGGTGGAGGTGCCGGCGTGCACGGTGCCGCGCGGCAGGTAGAGCACGTCACCGGCGTGCAGCTCGAACTCGGAGACCGGCTCGGTGGGTTCGGGCGCGGTCCGGTCGTACGGCTGGGTGCGCAGCGGCAGCGGCAGCGGCGCCCCGAAGAGCTGCCAGCGCTTGGTGCCGTGGACCTGCGCGATGAACACGTCGTGCATGTCGTAGTGCGGCTTGAAGCCGCGGGCGCCGGCCGGCGTGAGGTAGCTGTTGATGTTGATCCGCGCGGAGATCTCCGCACCGAGCGCGCGCATCAGCTGGTTCAGCGCCGGGAACCGGTCCTGGATGCCGTTGAGCACCAGCGACGAGCCGGAGCGGTACCGGTCGTAGATCCGTTCGACCGCCGTCAGTGTGCTGCCGGCGCCGAGTTCGGCGACCGGTGTCTCCTTGCCGTCGACCACGACCCGGAAGTCGCTGAGGTCGTTGCCCGAGGTGTGCAGGGCCCGGTCCACGTCCGCGAGGGTCAGCAGCTCCGCGAAGTACGAGGGGTCGTCGCGCCGGACGAGCACCGGCTTCTTCTCGTAGTTCTCCTCCCGGAAGGTCGCGATGTTCAACGGGTGGAGGAGCCGGGCGAGCCCGAAGTAGTCGTCCGGGCCGCGGCGGTGATCGGTCCCGTGGTGAGGAGATGTCATGCGGTGAGTCCTTTTTGCGTGCGGAGGAAGTGCGGCGCCGTGACCGTGCCCTTGTGGACCGCGGGTGCCCCGCCCGGAGGGGGCGGGGCACCGAAACGGACCTGTCAGTCGTGGTCGTCGATCGGACCCCAGTAGCCACCGGTGGCCTTGGCCCAGAAGTCCGCTCCGCCACTGTTGTTGGAGTCGCTGTCGTCGTACCAGCCCTTGCTGTTGTCGTGCGCCGACGACACCGGGCCGGCCGACTGCACGACCGTGATGTCCTCGGGATTGAGGGACGTGGACATGATGATCCTCTCTCGTTCCGTGGGTGGGACATGCCTTACAGGTTCCTGGCAAGGTGCACGGCCAGGTGGTCCGGTGAATTCGCCTATTTCTCCTCCGACGAATTCGGACACGATCCAAGAGTAATCAGGGGGGGTCGCCGGCGGTCAAGAGTGATTTCGCGGCGACCATTTCGTGCAGGCCGGGCAAATCGCCGGTCAGGTGGTTGATTTGCTTCGGTATAGGCCCATTTTGGAGTGAGATTGGTCACACCGAATTGTTTTCTCCCCCCTCTCCGGTCGGTTATTGAGGTAATTTCGGACAACTGGCTGATTAGGGGTCGGAAAGTTGTTTCGCGGGCATGGAGAAACGGATCGGCCGCCCGTCATTTGACGGGCGGCCGATCCGTTTTGTGGTCGATGAATAATTGATTTCAGGGCCGGGCGGCAGTTCGGCCCGGGGAGGTGTCAGCCGCCTCGCCGGTGCGCACCGGCCAGGCCGGTCTCGTAGGCGGCGATCACCAGTTGGGTGCGGTCGCGCGCGTCCAGTTTCATCAGCAGCCGGCTGACATGGGTCTTCACCGTGCCCGTGGTGAGGTTCAGCAGTCCGGCGATCTCCAGATTGGACAGCCCCCGGGCGATCAGGTGCAGGACTTCGCGCTCGCGCACGGTCACGCTCTCCAGGCGCTCCTCCGCGCTGCCCGGGACGGCTGGGCCGGTCAGGTACTCCTCGATCAGCCGGCGGGTGACCCGGGGCGACAGCAGCGCCTCGCCCGAGGCCAGCACCCGGACGGCGGAGAGGAGTTCGCGGGGCGGGGTGTCCTTGAGCAGGAAGCCGGCCGCACCGGCCCGCAGCCCGTCGAAGGCGTACTCGTCCAGGTCGAAGGTGGTCAGCAGCATCACCCGGACCGGCCCGGCGTCGTCCTGGGCGAGGATCTGCCGGGTGGCCGAGATCCCGTCCAGCACCGGCATCCGGATGTCCATCAGGACGACGTCGGGCCGGAGTTCGCGGACCAGCCGGACGGCCTGGTCGCCGGATCCGGCCTCGCCGACCACCTGGAGGCCGGGATCGCCGTCGATCAGCGCGCGGAAGGCGTCGCGCACCAGCACCTCGTCGTCCGCGAGCACCACCCGGATCGTCATCGGGCCGCCTCCGGCACGTCCGCGGCCCCGGTGGCGGGCGCGCCGCCCGGGGCGGCAGCGTCCCTGAGTGTGACGGCCACCCGGAAGCCGTGCGGTCGCACCGGCCCGCTGACCGCCTCGCCGCCGTACAGCGCGGCCCGCTCGGCGATGCCGATCAGGCCGTTGCCCGGCGCCGGCGGTTCCCCGGGGGCGCCCGCCCCGGCGTCGGTGACGGTGAGGGTGATCCCGCCCTCCCGGTACCCGATCGCGGCCTCGGCGCGGTCCGTCCGGGCGTGCCGGACCACATTGGTCAGCGCCTCCTGGAGGATCCGGTAGGCGGCCCGGTCGACGCCCGGGGGCAGTCTGCGCACCGTCCCGGTCACCGAGAGCCGCACCCGCACCCCGGTCCGCTCGATCTGCGCGAGCAGCTCGGGCAGATCGGCCAGTCCTCCGGGCAGCAGTTCGGCGGGGTCGCCGTCGCGGAGCACCCCGAGGAGCAGGCGCATCTCGCCCAGTGCCGCCCGGCTGGTGGTCTCGATGACGGCCAGCGCCTTCGCGGCCTCCGCGGGCCGGGTCGCGGACACATGGTGGCCGACGCCGGCCTGCACCGCGATCACGCTCATGCTGTGCGCGACGACGTCGTGCAACTCCCGGGCGATCCGCAGCCGTTCCTCGACCAGGGTGCGGCGGGCCAGGTCGGCCTCGGTCTCGGCCCGGTACTCCGCCTGCCGCCGCAGCCCCTCGCTGTACGCCCGGCCGCGCCGGACCGACCAGCCCAGCACCCAGGCGGTGCCGGTCGCGACGACGGCCTCCACCAGGTAGCCGGGCCCGAGTTGATAGTGGACCTGCCGATGGTGGCCGAAGAGCCCGACCAGGCTCAGCAGGGTCACCGTGACGGCCAGCGCTCCGGCCGACACCCGGGTCGGCCGCTCCACCGCCACGACGTACCCGGCCAGCACCATCGCCAGGATCGAGAAGCTCGCCGCACGGTCGAACACGCCCACCGAGGCGGCGGCCGCGGTCAACGCCAGTGCCGGCAGCGGCAGCAGACGCCGCACCGCCGTACCGGCGACCGCGAGCGCCAGGAGCACCCCGTCGACCGGCCGGCCGTCGCGCGCGAGGACGGGCAGGAACGGCAGGGCCAGCAGCACCGCCAGCACGCAGTCCGCTCCCACGAGCTGGGAGCGCCCCAGGCGTCTGGTGAGCGGGGGCTGCAGCGGCTGATCCACGGCGCGATCGTAGACGGAGGAGATGGCCCGCGCATCTGTCTCCAGACAGATGCGCGGGCGGGGTTCGGTTGTCCACACTGGGCACCGGAACGCCGGCATCCGCCGCCGGACGGGCATCCCTTCCTACCGAGCGCCGACCGGCGCCGACGACCGGGCCGGTGCCGTCGGGCCGCGCGGGCCGGGTGCGGGCTCGGCGCAAGGCCGGCTGGACACGAAGGCCACAGATGATCACCGTTACCGGACTCACCAAACGCTACGGCCCGACCACCGCGGTCGACGGCCTGAGCTTCGAGGTGAGACCGGGCCTGGTGACGGGGTTCCTGGGGCCCAACGGCGCCGGCAAGTCCACCACCCTGCGCATGATCCTCGGACTGGACGCGCCGACCGGCGGCTCCGCCCTGGTCGACGGCGCGCCCTACACGACGCTGGGGCGTCCGCTGCACCGGGTCGGCGCGTTGTTGGACGCGACGGCCGTCCACGGCGGCCGCAGCGGTCGCCGGCACCTGGCGGCGCTGGCGCGCAGCAACGGCATCGGCCGGGCCCGGGTGACCGAGGTGCTCGCCGAGGTCGGACTGGCCGATGCCGCGGGGAAGCGCGCGGGCGCCTACTCGCTGGGGATGAAGCAGCGGCTCGGGATCGCCGCCGCCCTGCTCGGGGACCCGTCCGTGCTGATCTTCGACGAGCCGGTGAACGGCCTCGATCCGGAGGGCGTGCGGTGGATCAGGCTGCTGCTGCGGCGGCTGGCCGCGGAGGGCCGCACGGTCCTGGTGTCCAGTCACCTGATGAGCGAGATGGAGCACACGGCCGACCACCTGATCGTGATCGGCCGGGGGCGCCTGCTCGCGGACTGCGGCATGGCGGAGTTCGTCGCCCGCGGCGGCGAGGGCGTGGTGCGGGTCCGGACGCCGGACGCCGCCGCCCTGCGGCGGGCGCTGCTGGCGGCCGGTGCCGCCGTCGGAGCGGAGGACGGCGAGGTCCTGGACGTCTCCGGTCTCGGCGCGCCCCGGATCGCCGACATCGCCCTGGCGGAGGGCATCGCCCTGCACGAGCTGACCGACCGGTCGGCCACTCTGGAGGACGTCTTCATGGAACTCACGGCCGAGGCCGGGGACCACCGCGCCGCCGGCGGCGCCCTGCCGGGGAAGAGGAGCTGATCATGGCTGTCGTCACCTCCCCGGCGCCGCCCGGTGCGTTCGTCCGGGTCGGCGACCTGCTCGGCGCCGAGTGGATCAAGCTGTCCTCCGTCCGTTCGACCGTGCTGACCGGTGTGCTCGGCGTCGCCGGGGCGATCGGTGTCACCCTGATGTTCGCCGACTCCGCGATGCGCCAGTGGGACCGGATGTCGCCGGAGTCCCAGGCCTCGTTCGACCCGCTCGGCGGGTCCTTCGGTGGCTTCCTGCTGCTGCAGCTGGCGGTGCTGGTGATCGGTGCGCTGTCGATCGGCGGCGAGTACTCCAGCGGTCTGATCCGCACCACCCTGACCGCGGTCCCGGACCGCCGCCGGGTGCTGCTGGCGAAGGCGGCCGTGGTCGGCGGGGGCGGGCTGGTGGTCGGCGGGGCGGCCGCGCTGTTCTCGGCGGCCGTCGCCCAGGCGCTGTTCGCGGAGCACGGGGTCGGACTGCCGCTGCTCTCCTCGGAGTTGCTGACGGGGATCGCGGCGACCGCGGTCCGGCTCGGGGCGGTGGCGGTGGTCGGCCTGGCGCTGACGGCCCTGCTGCGGAGCACCGCGGGGGGCGTGGTCTCCGGCTTCGCCGTGCTGTTCATCGCCCCGGCCTTCCTGCGCGGCTCCGAGGGCTGGATGCTGACGGTGCACCGGGCCCTGATGGAGAGCGCCGTACGGCGGCTGACGACCCACCACCACGATGTGCTCGGCCCGTCCGCCGGCAGCGCGTGGGCGAGTCTGCTCCTCTACCCCGCCGTCACCCTCGCGCTCGCGGCGTTCGTGATCGGCCGCCGGGACGTCTGACCCGCCCGCCCGCGTGCCCTCCACGCCGCCCACCCGGAGCCCACGGATGTCCTCGCCCGCTCAGCGCCTGCTCGCCCGCACCCCGCCCCGCCTGCGGTCCGCGGTGATCCGTCACCGCAGCCTGGCCAGGTTCCTGGCGGTGGGCGGGAGCTGCTTCCTGCTGACGCTGGCGATCAACTACGTCCTCAAGCTGACGGTGCTCCGGACCCACCCGGTCGCGGCGCAGACCGTCGGCATCGCGGTGGCGACGGTGGCCTCGTACCTGCTCAACCGCCGTTGGTCGTTCGAATCCCGGGGCGGCCACGGCGAGGCGGTGCCCTTCGTCGTGGTCAGCGCCCTGGCGCTGGGGGTCAACGACCTGCCGATGCTGCTCTCGCGCTATGTGCTCGACCTGCGGGAGCCGTACGTCAGCGGTTTCACCCAGGAGACGGCCGACTTCCTGAGCGGGATGGTCCTCGGGACGCTGCTCGCGACGGCGTTCCGCTACTGGGCCCTGAAGCGGTGGGTGTTCGTCCACTCGGCCGCGCCGGCCCCCGTTCCCGCCCCGGGAACGCCACAGGCCCCGCGGAGCGAACTGCCGCTCGCTCCGCGGGACCTGTCCGAGCCGCCGGTCCTCCGACCGGCGTGTTCCGTGTCGAGGGCGCCTCGGGTGTGACTAGTGACCGTCGGCGGGGATGGTGCCGAGGCGGCCGGCCTGGAAGTCCTCCATGGCCTGCTGGAGCTCGCGGTGGCTGTTCATGACGAACGGGCCGTAGTGGGCGACGGGCTCGCGGATCGGCAGGCCGCCGAGGAGGACGACCTCGAAGTTGTTGTCGCGGGAGTCCTGCTTCTCGTCGGCGCGCAGGGTGATCGAGCCGCCGTCGCCGAAGACCACGGCCTGGCCGCGGTGGAAGGGGCGGTGCTCGGTGCCGGCCGAGCCGTTGCCGGCCAGGCCGTAGGCGAGGGCGTTGAAGTCGGAGCGCCAGGGCAGGGTGATCTGGGCGCCGGGGCTGATCGACGCGTGGATCATGGTGATCGGGGTGAAGGTGGTGCCCGGGCCCTGGTGGCCGTCCAGCTCACCGGCGATGACGCGCAGCAGCGTGCCGCCGTCCTCGGTGCTGAGCAGCTTGACGCTGCCGCCGCGGATGTCCTGGTACTTCGGGGTGATCATCTTGTCCGAGGCGGGCAGGTTCACCCACAGCTGGAGGCCGTGGAAGAGGCCGCCCGACCGCACCAGCGACTCCGGCGGGGTCTCGATGTGCAGCAGGCCCGAGCCGGCGGTCATCCACTGGGTGTCGCCGTCGGTGATGGTGCCGCCGCCGCCGTGCGAGTCCCGGTGGATGAAGGTCCCGTCGATGATGTAGGTGACGGTCTCGAAGCCGCGGTGCGGGTGCCAGGGGGTGCCCTTGGGCTCGCCGGCCGCGTAGTCCACCTCGCCCATCTGGTCCATCATGATGAACGGGTCGAGGTACTTCTGGTTGATCTTGGCGAAGGCGCGGCGGACGGGGAAGCCCTCGCCCTCGAAGCCCTCGGGGGCGGTGGCCACCGTCAGGACCGGCCGGGCGCTCGTGACGGCGGGGTCGGGGGTGGTGACGCGCGGGAGGGTCAGCGGGTTGTCGACGGTCACGGCGGGCATGTCGGCCTCCTTCGGTGGATGGCTCCTCTGGCCTGTGTCCACGAGATTAGTTCAATCCTCAACAAGAAGCAAGTTGAAACTTGAACCAAATCTGCGCGGCGCGGCCGGAGCCAGGGGGCGGCGGGGCCCCCGTCCATCGTCCGTCAGCCGTACATCCGGCGCATGGTGAAGTCGACCATCTGCTCGACCGCCTTGGCGTCGAACACCATCCGGTGCTCGCCCTCCATGTCCAGCGCGAAGCCGTAGCCGGTCGGCAGCAGGTCGAGGACCTCGGCGCCGGTGACGGTGAAGTGCTTGGAGTCCTTGCCGGCGTACCGGCGCAGCTCCTTCAGCGAGCTGAACATCGGGATGACCGGCGTCGGGGTGTTGTGCAGGGCCAGGAAGCCGGGCCGGTCGCCGCGCGGGCAGTGCACCTTGGAGGTGATGAAGATGGCCTGGAAGTCCTCCACCGCCATCGAGCCGGTGGTGAAGGCCCGGACGGCGTCCGCCAGGGACGGCGGCGAGGGTTCCGGGTAGAGGGACTGCTGTGCGCTCGGCGGCTGCTCGCCGTACGCGCCGGGGCCGGGCATGCCGTTCATGCCCGGCTGCGGCCCCGCCTGCTGGTAGGGGTCGCCCGGGTACGCGTTCTGCTCATAGCCGTACACACGGACAGGCTATCGGGAGCGCGGCTCCCCGCGCGGGCGTCGATCCTGACAAGAGCGGGTCGTCCCGACTTGTGGGACGTGACCACGTTCATACGGTAATCCGCGGAGGATTCATCGACGGGGGCTTGAAACAAGTTACCGCTGGGTAGCATCATGAGGCCTACTGGTGGGTACGGGCGCCCGAACGCGGAGATGTCCCGGAAGCGACGAACCGGAGATAACGGCCATGGGTCACTACAAGTCCAACCTGCGGGACGTGGAGTTCAACCTCTTCGAGGTGTTCGGCCGCGAGCAGGTGTACGGCACCGGACCGTTCGCGGAGATGGACGTCGAGACCGCGAAGAGCATCCTGAGCGAGATCGCGCGCCTCGCCGAGAACGACCTCGCCGCGTCCTTCGCCGACACCGATCGCAACCCGCCGGTCTTCGACCCGGAGACCAGCACCGCGCCGGTCCCGGAGGCGTTCAAGAAGAGCTACCAGGCCTTCATGGACGCCGAGTGGTGGCGCCTGGGCATCCCGGAGTCGATCGGCGGCCAGGTCACCCCGAACTCGCTGATCTGGGCCTTCGCCGAGCAGATCCTCGGCTCCAACCCCGCCATCTGGATGTACTCCTCCGGCCCGGCCTTCGCCGGCGTCATCGCCGAGGAGGGCACCGAGGCCCAGCTGGAGATCGCCAGGCGGATGACCGACCGCCTGTGGGGCTCCACCATGGTCCTCACCGAGCCGGACGCCGGTTCGGACGTGGGCGCCGGCCGCACCAAGGCGATCCAGCAGGAGGACGGCTCCTGGCACATCGAGGGCGTCAAGCGCTTCATCACCTCGGGCGAGCACGACATGTCCGAGAACATCGTCCACCTGGTGCTGGCCCGCCCCGAGGGCGGCAAGCCGGGCACCAAGGGCCTGGGCCTGTTCATCGTCCCCAAGTACGACTTCGACTGGGAGACCGGCGAGCTGGGCGAGCGCAACGGCGTCTACGCCACCAACGTCGAGCACAAGATGGGCCTGAAGGCCTCGAACACCTGCGAGATGACCTTCGGCGCCAAGCACCCGGCCAAGGGCTGGCTGCTCGGCGAGAAGGTCGACGGCATCCGCCAGATGTTCAAGATCATCGAGTTCGCCCGGATGATGGTCGGCACGAAGGCCATCGCCACCCTCTCCACCGGCTACCTGAACGCGCTGGAGTACGCCAAGGAGCGCGTGCAGGGCGCCGACATCTCGCAGTTCCTGGACAAGACCGCCCCGCGCGTCACCATCACCCACCACCCGGATGTGCGCCGCTCGCTGCTGACCCAGAAGGCGTACGCCGAGGGCATGCGCGCCCTGGTGCTGTTCACCGCGTCCACCCAGGACGACATGGCGGCCGCCAAGCTGCGCGGCGAGCGCGACGAGGCCGCCGAGCGCCTCAACGACCTGCTCCTGCCGATCGTCAAGGGCTACGGCTCGGAGAAGTCCTACGAGCAGCTCGCCCAGTCCCTGCAGACCTTCGGCGGCTCCGGCTACCTGCAGGAGTACCCGATCGAGCAGTACATCCGGGACGCCAAGATCGACACCCTCTACGAGGGCACCACGGCCATCCAGGGCCAGGACTTCTTCTTCCGCAAGATCGTCAAGGACGGCGGCCAGGCGCTCACCGCGCTGTCCGAGCAGATCCAGAAGTTCCTCGGCTCCGCCGCGGGCGGCGACGCCCTGGCCGCCGAGCGCGCGCTGCTCGCCAAGGCCGCGGGCGACCTCGAGGCCATCGTCGGCAAGCTGCTCGCCGACCTCTCCTCGGTCGAGCAGGACGTCAAGAACATGTACAAGGTGGGCCTGAACACCACCCGCCTGCTGATGGTCTCCGGCGACGTCGTGGTCGGCTGGCTGCTGCTGCGCCAGGCCGCGGTGGCCCTGGCCAAGCTGGAGGCCGGCGCCTCCGAGAAGGACGTGCCGTTCTACCGGGGCAAGGTCGCGGCCGCCCGCTTCTTCGCCCGGAACGTGCTGCCGACCGTCACCCCGCAGCGCCTGATCGCCGAGGGCATCGACAACGAGATCATGGAGCTGGCGGAGGAGGCGTTCTGACGCCCACCCGTCTCCCGCCGCCGCCCTTCACCGGGCACGCCGCGCGTGACACCTTCCTGACCGCCTGACCCCACCCTCACGCCGAAGGGCCCGGTCCCTTGACCGGGCCCTTCGGCGTGCCCACGGGCGGTACGGCCCCGGTCGCCCCGGCGCCTACGCACGCGCTGACGATCGGTCAGCAGCGGGTGTGCCCGGGCGGACGCACTCGGTGACGGGCGGGCGGGCGGCGGCAGTTCACGTTTCTGTCTGCGTTCTGCATCCGTTGGGCTGCTCCGAGTGTCATGTCCGTGTACGGGCATATGCTCAAGGTGCGAAGCCGATCCCCCATTTCGGCCTCGGCCCTCCCTCGACCCAGGAGCAGCATGTCGACCGCCGCCCGCCAGGCCTTCTTCGACCGGACGCACACCGATGACCTGATCGCCTTCCTCGGCACCTCGCCGTCGCCCTATCACGCGGTCGCGAGCGCGGCCGAGCGTCTGGAGAAAGCCGGCTTCCGGCAGGTGCTGGAAACGGACGCCTGGGACGGAGTGGCCGGCGGCCGGTACGTCGTCCGCGGCGGCGCGCTGATCGCCTGGTACGTGCCGGCCGGCGCGGGCCCGGAGACGCCGTTCCGCGTGGTCGGCACCCATACCGACTCGCCCAACCTGCGGGTCAAGCCGATCCCCGACACCGGGTCCGCGGGCTGGCGGCAGGTGGCGGTGGAGATCTACGGCGGGGTGCCGCTGAACACCTGGCTCGACCGGGACCTCGGCCTCTCCGGCCGGCTCACCCTGCGGGACGGCAGCCGGCGGCTGGTCCAGCTGGACGAGCCGCTGCTGCGCGTGCCGCAGCTGGCGATCCACCTGGACCGCCAGGTCAACGACGGCATGAAGCTGGACAAGCAGCGCCACCTCACGCCGATCTGGGGCCTCGGCCCGGTCGACGAGGGCGCGCTGATCGCCTACGTCGCCCAGCGGGCCGGGGTCGACGCGGCCGAGGTGACCGGCTGGGACCTCATGACCCACGACGTCCAGCCCGCCTCCTACCTGGGCCGGGACCGCGAGCTGCTGGCCGGCCCGCGGCTGGACAACCTGCTCTCGGTGCACGCGGCCACCGCCGCGCTGGCCGCGGTGGCCACCGCCGCCGAGACGGACGGCGCGGCGCTGCCGTACATCCCGGTGCTGGCCGCCTTCGACCACGAGGAGACCGGCAGCGAGTCGGACACCGGCGCGCAGAGCCCGCTGCTCGGCAACGTCCTGGAGCGCAGCGTGTACGCGCGCGGCGGCGCCCTGGAGGACCGGGCCCGGGCGCTGGCCGGCACCGTCTGCCTCTCCTCCGACATGGGCCACGCCGTCCACCCGAACTACAGCGAGCGGCACGAGCCGGGCCACCAGCCGCTGCCCAACGGCGGGCCGATCCTCAAGGTCAACGTCAACAACCGGTACGCCACCGACGGCGTCGGCCGGGCGGTGTTCGCGGCGGCCTGCGAGAAGGCCGGCGTGCCGTGGCAGACCTTCGTCTCCAACAACGCCATGCCCTGCGGGACGACGATCGGCCCGATCACCGCGGCCCGCCTCGGCATCCAGACCGTCGACTGCGGCATCGCGGCGCTCTCCATGCACTCGGCGCGCGAGCTGTGCGGCGCCGAGGACCCGTACCTGCTGGCGAGCGCGATCAAGGCGTTCCTGGAGGGCTGAGCCCGCCCGAGGACGCGGAAGGGGCCCGGCGAGCACGCACTCGCCGGGCCCCTTCGTCCGTGCCGCGGGCCGGCTACTCCAGGCCCGCCAGCACCAGCGGCAGCCGGCGGGCGCCGTCGGCGGTGAGCTTCACCGGCACGCCCCAGTCCTGCTGGTGGACGTGGCAGGCCGGGTACTCGATCTCCGGGTCGTCGTCGCAGGACGCCGCCATCGCGGAGACGTGCAGCACGCCCTCGGTCACCGTGTCCGAGAGCACCAGCTCGCGGGAGAGCGCGGAGTCCGCGCCCGCACCGGAGACCAGCAGCTCGGGCGGGGTGGCGCTGACCAGCAGCCGGGTGGACGGGCCGTAGCGCTCGTCCAGCTTCTGGCCGGTGGGCGCCCGGAAGACCACGTCCAGCCGCAGGGCGCCCGGCGCGACCTCGGTGGCGGCCCGCTGGGTGCGGTGCGCCACCGCGTCCACCCGGACGGCCTCCTCGGGCAGCCGCAGCCGGGTCAGCCGGTGGCGGGCGGACTCGACGACCACGATGTCGCCGTCGGCCGGCACCGCGCCGGACGGCTCGCGCAGGTCGGTGGCCAGCGTGCTGACCTCGCCGCTGGCCGGGTCGTAGCGGCGCAGCGCGTGGTTGTAGGTGTCGCTGACGGCCACCGAGCCGTCCGGCAGCACGGTGACGCCCAGCGGGTGCTGGAACAGCGCCTGCCCGGCCGCGCCGTCCCGGTGGCCGAAGTCGAACAGGCCGGTGCCGACGGCGCTGTGCACGGCCTTGGTTTCACGTGAAACCCAGCGCAGCGCCGAGGTCTCGGAGTCGGCGACCCAGAGCCGCTCGCCGTCCGCCGAGACGGCCAGGCCGGAGGGCTGGGCGAACCAGGCCTCGGCGGCGGGGCCGTCGACCAGGCCCTCGTTGGTGGTGCCGGCCGCGACGCCGACCGTGCCCGCGGCCGGGTCGTACGCCCACAGCTGGTGGACGCCGGCCATCGCGATCCACACCCGGCCGTCGAACCAGGCGACGTCCCACGGCGAGGAGAGGTCCACCTCGCGGGCCGGCCCCTCGGTCGCCGAGCCCTGCCACCACTGCCGGCCGGTGCCGGCCAGGGTGGTCACGCCGCCGTCGGCGAGCCGGACGCCGCGCAGCGCGTGGTTGACGGTGTCGGCGACGATCACGTCGTACCCGGCGGTGCCCTCCGGCAGCAGCGCCAGGCCCTGCGGCTCGCTGAACCGGGGGCTGGTGCCGTCCACCAGGCCGCGCACCCCGTCCCCGATCCGGCGCACCACCGTCTCGCCGTCGGCCTCCAGCTCGACGAGGCTGTGGTGGCCGGAGTCCGCCACCAGGAAGTGGCCGTTGGGCAGCCTGACGGCCTTGCCCGGGAACTTGAGGTCCCCCGCGGCCGGCTCGGGCGCCACGTACGGGCCGTCGCCGCGCCGCAGGGTGCCCTTCGCCGCGTGCTCCGCCTCCAGCTCCTCGACCAGCCGGGCGATCGCGTGCGCGTGCCCCTCGCCGGCGTGCTGGGCGACCACGTAGCCCTCGGGGTCGATCACCACCAGCGTCGGCCAGGCCCGCACCGCGTACTGCTTCCACGTCGCGAGCGCCGGGTCGTCCAGCACCGGGTGGTGCACCTCGTACCGGTCCACCGCGTCCACCACGGCCCGGTGGTCGGCCTCGTGCACGAACTTGGGCGAGTGCACACCGACGATCACCACGGTGTCCCGGTGCTTCTCCTCCAGCTCCCGCAGCTCGTCGAGGACGTGCAGGCAGTTGACGCAGCAGAACGTCCAGAAGTCCAGGATGGTGATCTTGCCCCGGAAGTCGGCGAGCGTCAGCTCCCTGCCCCCGGTGTTCAGCCAACCGCCTGCCCCGACCAGCTCGGGGGCGCGTACACGTGCACGAGATGCCATGGGCTAATCAAACCCCACGCCGGTGTCCCTCATTCCGGGGGAAGCCGGTGGGGGCGCGGCGGTCAGGCTTCGCGGGACGCGGGGACCGGCTGCGGGAGTGCCTCGGGGAGCGGCTCGGCGGGCGTTGTGGGCCGGTCCGAGGGGGGTCCCGCGGGGGCCGGGACGGCGGCGGCGGGCTTGCGGACGAACCGCTTGATCAGCGTCCGGCCGGTGTTGATCAGGGGCTGCTCCAGCCGGTAGTACAGGGCGTCGGCCACGAACAGGCTGACCAGGGCGACGACCGTCCCCCGGAGCAGGGTGCCTCCGGGCAGCCAGGGGGCCAGTGTCCCGGCCATGCCCACCGCGATGCCCTGGAACAGGTAGAGGCCGTAGGAGCGCTCGCCCACGAACACCATGGGCCGCAGCGAGAGCAGCCACCGCCCGGGGCCCGGGCTCAGCAGCGAGGGCAGGACGAGGGCCAGGGCGAGCGAGTAGATGAAGATCGCCGGCTCCTCGGCACCGAAGTGCTTGGTGAGGTCGGGGATGTGCATGTGCAGGACGACGAACGCGACGGCCGCCGCCACGCCGGCGACCGGGTGGGTGATCGGCCGGAACAGGGCGTAGCCGCGCGGGGAGTGGAGCACGAGCGCCAGCAGCGCGCCGATCAGCAGGACCGAGTAGTGGATGCCCATCTTGTGCCAGGTGTCCGACCAGTCGACGAGCGCGGCGGCGATGGCGGCGATGGCGACCGGGATGCGCAGCCGGGTGGAGATCCTGCTGGCGAGGATCAGCACCAGCGGCCAGACCAGGTAGAACTTCCACTCGATGCCGATGGTCCAGGTGTGCAGGAACGGTTCGTAGCCCTGGAGGTGGTACTCGTTCATGAAGAACAGGTAGTGCGGGAGGTGGTTCATGAGCGCGTCCCAGCCGCCCCCGCTGCGGTACACGCCGACGGCGGTGACCGCGAGCGCCACGTAGTAGAGCGGCCAGATCCGGAAGATCCGGCGGATGTAGAACTCGCGGAGCGAGATCCGTCCCGTGCGGTCGTGCTCGCGCAGCATCAGAGTGGTGATCAGGAAGCCCGAGACCACGAAGAAGATGTGTACGCCGATCCACCCGGACAGCCCGGTGGCCCAGGGCCGCGCGTAGTGGAAGAAGACCACGATGACGGCGGCTATCGCGCGTAGGCCGTCCAGGGCGTCGAACCGTCGCAGCGCCAGGAAGTCGGCATGGGTCATGGTGCGCATGCGCATGGGCAGGATCTCCGGGGGTCCAGGAAGACGGCGCCCGGATCGTACGGATACCGACGGGGCGCGAGGCGGCCAGCATTATCGCGGATCGTGGTGGCCGGTTGCCAGTCGTCCGACGTACGGTGTCAGACCCGGTCAAACGGCCCCGCCGGCCCCGGCACCGGCCTCGGCTGGGGTGATGAGGTGGGGCAGGAAGCGGGCGCCCTGGTGGGTGATGGGGCTGTCGTCGGTCTCGCGGATGCCGAGGCCCGCGGCCTCGCCGTCCACCACCCAGGTGCCGAGGACGGGGCGGTTGCCGTCGAAGTCGGGCAGCGGGTGGAGCTGTTGGTAGCAGTGGCCCTCGGCGCCGTAGCGGTCCGGGTCGCCGGCCCAGTCGGCGAGCCGGGTCTCGCGGCCGCCCGGCTCGACGATGCGCACGCCCGCGCCCTCGCGGCCGAGCAGCGGCTTGGCGGCGTAGCCCGGGCCGTCCGGGGCGGCGAGCTCGCGGGGGCCGTCCAGGTAGGCGGGCAGCAGGTTGGGGTGGCCCGGGTTCAGCTCCCACAGGACGGCCAGCAGGGCCTTGTTGGAGAGCAGCATCTTCCAGGCCGGCTCGATCCACATCGTGGAGCCGGTGGAGCCGCCGTGGTCGACGACGTCCAGCAGCTGCTCGCCGAACTCGTCGGAGGCCAGCCACTCCCACGGGTAGAGCTTGAACGCGGCGCGGACGAAGCGGTGCTCAAGGTCGACGAAGCGGCCGGACAGGCCGTCCCAGCCGATGTCCTCCATGGCGATGCCGACCGTCTCGATGCCCGCCTGCTCGGCGCACTCCTGGAGGTAGAGGGTGGTCATCCAGTCCTCGCCCTCGGTGTCGCCGCGGGAGTGCGCGAAGTGCACCGGGCCGGGCGGCAGCAGGTGCTTCTGCCGGGCCCAGGCGGCGACCAGCCGCTCGTGCAGCGAGTTCCACTGGTCGGCGTGCGGGAACCGCTCCTCCATCCAGAACCACTGCGGGCCGGCCGCCTCGATCAGCGAGGTCGGGGTGTCGGCGTTGTACTCGAACAGCTTGGCCGGGCCGGTGCCGTCGTAGGCGAGGTCGAACCGTCCGTAGAGGGTGGGCTGTTCGTCGCGGCGGCGCCAGGACTCGGCGACGGCGGCGGCGAGCCCCGGGTCGGTGATGCCGTAGTCGGCGAACCGGCCGGTGCGCACCACGTGGTCGGCGGCGGCCAGCGACAGCTCGTGCAGCTCCTCGACCACCTCCTCCAGCGCCTCCACCTCGGGCAGCGAGAACTCGTAGTAGGCGGACTCGTCCCAGTAGGCGTGCGGGCCGCCCTGGTTGCACGGGTCCGAGCACATCGCGTAGATGAGGCCCTGGCCCTCGACGGTGGCCAGCCAGTCGGGGCGGGGTTCGAGGGTGCGGCGGCGCACGGCGGATCAGCCCCCGCCCGAGCCGCTGGAGCCGGACGGGCAGCCGAAGCCGCCGCGCTTGGTGGCGGCCTTGTCGAAGGTGCCGCCGGTGGCGGTGGTGGCGCCGGAGCCGCAGTAGTACCAGCGGCCGGCGGTGGTGGTGGTGCCCTTGGTGGTGCAGGAGTGGCTGTCGAGGACCTTGAGGGTGGCCGGGTCGACGCAGCGGCTCGGCGGGTTCTTCCCGGAGGAGGACGAGCAGCCGCAGAGGGCGAGCGCGAGGGTGCCGACCATGCCCAGCGCGACGAAGCCGGAGCGGCGGCGGGCGGGGGCGTCCGGTGTCGCGGCGTCCGGGTGGCGGACGTCCGGGTGGGGGACGTCCGGTATTCGGGCGGGAGCGACGGGCGGCGGCTGGGTCATGGCGCCTGATGGTACGCGTGCCACTGATGGGGCGGGAGGGTCCGTTCCCCCTCGGAATCCGGCCGCGATGGGTTATCTTTTGCCGATCCTTGACCGTGGGAGGGGGCCTGCGCGCGGGCCGCCCGCACCACGGCGTGCGACCTGCGACACGGACCCCGGGGGCCAGACACCCATGAACGACATCCTGCACGGTCTCGGCGCGGCGGCCGCCTTCGGCGGCGTCGGGGTGGTCCTGCTGCTGCTCGGCATCGTCCTGGTGGACGTCCTGACGCCCGGCCGGCTCGGCCGCCAGATCTGGGTGGAGCGCAACCGCAACGCCGCCGTGCTGCTCAGCTCGGCGCTGCTCGGCATCGGCGGCATCGTCTTCACCGCGATCCTCTACACCTACGAGGACTTCGGGAAGGGCCTGGTCTCCACCGCCAGCTTCGGCGTGCTGGGCCTGGTGCTGATGGCCGTCGCGTTCTGGGTGGTGGACGTGCTGACGCCGGGCAAGCTGGGCGCGATCCTCGTCGACCCGGAGCCGCACCCGGCGGTCTGGGTGACCGCCAGCTGCAACCTCGCGGTGGCGGCGATCGTGTCCGCCTCGATCGCCTGACCCGTTCAGGGGTGCCGGGCGCCGTTCAGCACGTGCTCGCGCCCCCAGGCGCCCAGCGGCGCCAGCGCCTCGTTGAGCCGCCGCCCGGCCGCCGTCAGCGAGTACTCGACCCGCGGCGGCACCTCGTCGTACGACTCTCGGTGCACGATGCCGTCCGCCTCCAGCTCCCGCAGGTGGGCGGCGAGCACCTTCTCGGTGATCCCCGGCACCTGCCGGCGCAGCTCGCCGAAGCGCAGGCCCGGCCGCTCGCCCAGCGCCCAGAGGATCAGCACCTTCCACTTGCCGCCGATCACGTCCATCGCGGCGTCGATCCCGCACACGTGCGCGCCGGGCCTCGGCACGGTTGCCGCCATGTCCTGCCCCACCCCTCGCCGGCCTGCTCGCTCACCCCAGGGTAACCACCCACTCCCAAGTGCGTACTTGATCGTTCCCGGAGGCCGGAACGAGGCTGATCGGCATGACACAGAACGCCGCTGACACCGTTTCGAAGACCCCGCTCACCCTGCTCGGCCTCGGTGCGATGGGCACCGCGCTGGCCGGGGCCTGGCTCGCCGCCGGGCATCCGCTCACCGTCTGGAACCGGACCGCCGCCAAGGCCGGACCGCTCGCCGCCCGGGGCGCCGCCGTCGCCGCCGGCGCGGCCGAAGCGGTCGCCGCCAACCGGCTGGTGGTGGTCTGCCTGCTCGACGACGCCTCGATCGAGGAGGCGCTGGCCGGCGCCGACCTCACCGGCAAGGACGTCGTCAACCTGATCACCGGCACCCCCGGCACGGCCCGCGCCCGGGCCGCCTGGGCCACCGCGCGCGGCGCCCGCTACCTGGACGGCGGCATCATGGCCGTCCCGCCGATGATCGGCATCCCGCAGGCCGGCCCGTACGTCTTCTACAGCGGCTCGCGGGACCTGTTCGAGGAGCACCGCGCGACCCTCGCCGCCCCGGCCGACGCCCGGTACGTCGGCGCGGACGCCGGCTTCGCCGCGCTGCACGACGTGGCGCTGCTGAGCGCGATGTACGGCATGTTCGGCGGCGTCGCGCACGCCTTCGCCCTGGTCCGCGGCGAGTCCGTCGACCCGCGCGAGCTGGCCCCGCTGCTCTCCTCCTGGCTCACCGCGATGGCCGGCTCGGTCGCGGCCACCGCCGAGCACCTGGCGGCCGGCGACTACACCGGGGGCGTCGCCTCCAGCCTGGCGATGCAGGTCGCCGGCGTGCCGACCTTCCTGCGCACCGCCGAGGAGCAGGGCGTGAGCGCGGAACTGCTCACGCCCTACTTCGACCTGATGCGGCGCCGCCTCGCCGCCGACCCGGCCCGGCACGGCGCGGAGGACCTCACCGGCGTGGTCGACCTCCTGCGCGGGTAGGGCCCGGGCCCTCCCGGTCGGCCGGTCAGCCGGCCGCCGGGCGGTCGGCGGTGAGGCGGCGGCGCAGGGCGGGGTCGGTCAGGGTGCGGGGCCGCCAGACGCCGTCCGGGGGGTAGACGTCGGTGCCGGGCGCGACGATCGCGTCGATGCGGTCCAGGGCGGCGTCGTCGAGGACGAGGTCGGCGCCCTGGAGCGCGGCCTCCAGCTGGCCCAGCGTGCGCGGACCGATGATCACCGAGGTGACCGCCGGGTGCGCGAGCGGGAAGGCGAGGGCCAGTTCGGGCAGGGTGCGGCCGAGGTCCTCGGCGACGGCGGTCAGCTCCTCGACGGCGTCCAGCTTGGCCCGGTTGACCGCCAGCGCCGGGTCGAACCGGGCCGGCATCAGGGCGGCCCGCCCGCTGCTCAGGTCGACCGGCCGGTCCTTGCGGTAGCGGCCGGTGAGGAAGCCGGAGGCGAGCGGGGACCAGGTCAGCGCCCCCATGCCGAGCCGCCGTACGGTCGGCAGGACGTCCCGCTCGATGCCGCGGGCGAGCAGCGAGTACGGCGGCTGTTCGGTGCGGAACCGGGGCAGGCCGCGCCGTTCGGCGAGGTGGTGGGCCTCGACGAGTTCGTGCGCCGGGAAGGTGGAGCAGCCGAAGGCGAGGATCTTGCCGGCCCGCACCAGGTCGCCGAGGACGGCGAGGGTCTCCTCGAGGTCGGTGGCGGGGTCGGGTCGGTGCACCTGGTAGAGGTCGATGCGGTCGGTGCGCAGTCGGCGCAGGCTCTCCTCGACCTCGCGGACGATCCAGCGGCGGGAGTTGCCGCCGCGGCCGCGGCCCTCGCCCATCGGGAAGTGCACCTTGGTGGCGAGCACGACGTCGTCGCGGTCGCCGCGGGCCTGCAGGGCCTTGCCGACGATCTCCTCGGACTCGCCGGCCGAGTACATGTCGGCGGTGTCGACGAAGTTGATGCCCGCGTCGAGGGCGGCGTGGATGATCCGGGTGCAGTCGTCGTGGTCGGGGTTGCCGATGGCGCCGAACATCATCGTGCCGAGGCAGTAGGTGCTGACCTCGATGCCGGTGCCGCCGAGGGTGCGGTAGCGCATGGTGGTGTCCCCCTGGGGATGCGGGTCGGTGATTCGGTTGCCGACCCTAGGAGTTGGAGTGGACTCCAGCGCAAGGCGCTTCCCTCTGCCGGGGGAGCCGGCTCGTCCCGGCGGGCGAGGTGCGGTCCGTCCGGCCACTGCGAGCGTGGCGGTATGACGACGACGGGCGGCCGATGGCGGCGGCAGTGGTGGGCGGACGGGCGGGTGGTGGCCGGCTGGGGCGCCGGGTACGCGGTGCTCGGCGCGGGCTGCGCGCTGGGCGGGACGCCGCTGTTCGGCGCCGCCGCCGCGGGCTGGGCGGTGGCGGCGGTGGGCCTCGCCGCCGCCGTGGCCGGGGCGGCGCTGGCCGCCGTCGGACCGCGCCCGGCGCTGAGGGGGTGCTGTGGGCGCTCTGCGGGCTCGCCGGGGCGGGTGCCTTCAGCCTGCTGATGGACGTGATCACGCTGCTGTTCGGCCAGGGCGTGGACAGCGGTCCGGGGGCGGCGCAGCACGCGCTGGCGGCCCTCGGCGCGGTGCTGCTCGCGGGCGCGGCGCGCTCCGGCGCCCCCGCCGCCGCCCCGGCCCCCGCCCCGGCCCCCGTCCGGTCGGCGGCCTCGGGGGCGGTCCACCTCGCGGCGCTGGCGGGGAGCGCGGCGTTCGTCCCGTACGCCGCGATGAAGCTGCTCTGGGCGTCCGGCGGCACCTTCGCCGGGGTGAGCGGGAGCGACATGCACGCCGCCTCCGTGCGCAACGGCGCCTCCGGGATCTGGCTCACCCTGGAGTCCTGGGGGCTGGACGGGACGGCGCTGCTGGCGGCGCTCGGGGTGTTCCTGCTCTGGGGGCTGGTCCGCCCCTGGGGACAGGTGTTCCCGCGCTGGACCCTCCTGCTGGCCGGCCGCCGCGTCCCGCGCTGGCTGCCGCTGGTACCCGCCCTGCTGGGCGCGGCCACGCTCGCGCCGTACGGGGTGGTGGGCGTCGGCTGGGCGGCGCTGGCCACGGCGGGGGCGGTGGAGGTGCCGCGCGGGGACTTCCCGTCGGCCGCGGACACCCTGCTGGTCGCCTGGATCGGACTGGGCGCGTTCGCGGTGTACGGGGTGGCGCTGGCGGTGGCGGCGCGCTCGTACTGGCGGCGCACCGCCGGCTGACCCGGGCCGGTGCCGACCGGTGTCGGACGGTGTTGCCGAAACAGCAACGAAAGTTGCCTCCCGCCCGGCGGTCGGCGCAGCCTGGCGGTGGAGGTGATCGCCGTGAGCGACACGCGAAACGGGACCGTTCCCGAGACCCCCGGCGCTGCCGACGGCTACGAGGTCGTGGTGGTCGGCGGCGGCGCGGCCGGACTGAACGCGGCCCTGGTGCTGGCCCGGGCCTGCCGCCGGGTGGCCGTGGTGGACGCCGGGCAGCCGCGCAACGCCCCGGCCGCGCGGATGGGGGGCTTCCTCTCCCGGGACGGCATCGCCCCGGCCGCGCTGCTGGAGACCGGCCGCGCCGAACTGGCGGGCTACGGGGTCGACCTGCTCGACGCCCGGGTGGACCACATCGAACCGGTGCCGGCCGCAGGCGCCCCCGCGTTCGACGTGCACCTGGCCGGCGGCCCGGCGCTGCGAGCGCGCCGGGTGGTCGTCGCCACCGGGCTGCGCGACGGCCTGCCGGAGCTGCCCGGCCTGGCCGAACGGTGGGGCCGCGACGTGCTGCACTGCCCGTACTGCCACGGCTACGAGGTCCGCGACCGCCCGCTCGGTGTGCTCGGCAGCCACCCGGGCGCGGTGCACCAGGCGCTGCTGCTGCGCCAGTGGTCGGCGGACGTGGTGCTCCTCGCCCACACCCTGGAGCTGTCGGCGGACGACCGCGCCAGGCTCGCCGCCCGGGGCGTGCGGGTCGTCGAGGGCGCGGTCAAGCGGGCGGTCGTCACCGACGACCGGCTGCGCGGCGTCGAACTGGCGGACGGCACGGCCGTGCCGCGCGAGGCGCTGTTCCTCTTCCCGCGCATGGTGCCCCGGGACGCCCTGCTGTTCGGCCTGGACTGCGAGCGGGACGCGCAGGGCTGGGTGACCACCGACCGCACCGGCCGCACCAGCGTGCCCGGGGTGTGGGCGGTGGGCAACGTCGCCGACCCGCGCGCCCAGGTGGTCACCGCCGCCGGAGCGGGCGCCGCGGCGGCGTTCGCGCTCAACCACGATCTGGTGGACGAGGACGTCGAACGCGCCCTCGTCGCCGCCTGAGCCACCCCGAAGCCACCCCGAGAGGAAGGACCTCCCGATGACCGGGCACCACCACCCCCCTGAGCACCACCACGCCCACGCCCACCACCACGGCCAGGACGCCGAGTTCGACTGGGACGCCCTCGCCGGCCACCTGGAGCGCGAGGCCGAACTCCAGGCCCCGGCCGTCACCGGGGCCGCCCGCTGGCTGGGCGGCCTGCTGGACGGCGCGCCCGTCCGCCGGGTGCTCGACGTGGGCAGCGGCCCCGGGGTGATCGCCGGGCTGCTCGCGGACGCCTTCCCGGCCGCCGAGGTCGTCGCCGTCGACCGGTCGGCCGCCCTGCTGGAGCGCGCCCGCACCCGCTCGGCCGGCCGCGTCGGCACCCACCGCGCCGACCTGCCCGGGGACTTCGGCACGCTCGGCCGCGCCGACCTGGTCTGGTCCGGCAACGCGATCCACCATCTCGGCGACCAGCAGGCCGCGTTGACCGCGCTGGCCGCCACCCTGCGCCCGGGCGGCCTGCTGGCCGTCGCCGAACGCGGCCTGCCGGCCCGCTACCTCCCGCGCGACCTCGGCCTCGGCCGCCCCGGCCTCCAGGCCCGCCTGGACGCGGCGCACGAGGACTCCTTCACGGCGATGCGCGAGTCCGTCCCGGACACCGTGGCGGTGGTCGAGGACTGGCCCGCCATGCTGGCCGTCGCCGGCCTGGTCCCCTCCGGCACCCGGACCTTCCTGGTCGACCGCCCGGCCCCGCTGGACGCCCCGGCCCGCGCGTTCCTGCACGTCCAACTCTCGCGCCGCCGCGACCAGTTGGCCGAGCGGCTGGACGGCGCCGACCGCGCCGCCCTGGATGCCCTGCTGGACCGCGACGCCCCCACCGGCATCCTGTCCCGCCCGGACGCCTTCTATCTCACCGCCCTCACCGTCCACACCGCCCGCGCGACCGACGGGCGCTAGCCGGGCCGTCGTCCCGGACCCACCGGTCCAGAAAGGCGGCGACGGCCGCGACGAAGGCCCCGGGCCCGGCCGGCCACGGGGAGCGGCCGCAGCCGGGGAGGGCGAGGGGGCGGTCGGGACGGTCCGGTGGTCAGAGGTCGGGCTTGCGGTGGCGGCCGGTACCGCGGCGCAGCAGCGGGACGGGGGTGTCGGCCTGGGGGAAGACCGCCGGGGGGCCGGGGGCGTGGGCCGGGCGGACGATCAGCGGGTAGGCCTCGGCGTAGTTCTCGGCCACCGCGACGGGCTGCCAGGCGTGGCCGTCCCACTCGACCACCAGCCGGGGCACGTCCTGGAAGAGGTGCGCCGCGCGTCGGGGGCCGGGGGCGAGGGTGATCGCGTCCCGCGTCCCCGGGGCCCGTCGGCGGCGCGCCCGCTTGGCGTACCAGTCGGCCAACGGCTCGTCGGCCGGGGGCTCTTCGGCGAACGGATCGTCCTCGGCGGCCATCGTCGGGGCCTCCCTCGGGTGTCGGTCGGGGACGGCCAGTCTTGCCGATCCGCCGTGGGCCGGGCGATTCCACGATCGGGTGAAAAACCGATGGACGGCCGCCTCCCCCGCGAGGGGAGGGCGGCCGCCCACCGGCTGCTACCCGCCCACCTGCCTACTCGCCGCCGCCGAAGCGCTCGCTCCAGGCGGCCAGGTCCTCGTCCGTGATCTTCGCGAACAGCACCGGCGGCACCGTGAACGGCGTCCCGGCCGGCACCGCGTCCAGCGCCCGCGCCGCGTCCGCGTCCACCCAGGAGGCGGTGCGCGCCGGGGCGTCGGCCGGCAGCGCGAAGGCCTCGCGCATCGCCTGCGCCGCCGCCGGGATGAACGGCTCGGAGACCACCGCGTACAGGTGGATGAGGTTCATCGCGGTGCGCAGCGTCAGCGCCGCCGCCTGCGGGTCGGTCTTCACCTGCAGCCAGGGCGCCTTCTCGTCCAGGTAGGCGTTGCCCGCGCTCCACAGGGTGCGCAGGCTCTGCGCCGCCTTGCGGAAGTTGAGCGCCTCCAGCTGGGCCTCGTAGTCGGCCAGCAGTTCGGCGATCTGCGCGCCCAGCCGCTCCTCGGCCTCGCCCGCCGGGTGCCCGGCCGGCACGTCGTCGCCGAACCGCTTGCGGCTGAACGACAGCACCCGGTTGACGAAGTTGCCGAGGGTGTCGGCCAGGTCCTTGTTGACCACCGAGGCGAAGAGGTCCCAGGTGAAGCTGGAGTCGTCGGACTCGGGGGCGTGCGCCATCAGGAAGTAGCGCCAGTAGTCGGCCGGCAGCAGCTCCAGGGCGACGTCGGTGAAGATGCCGCGCTTCTGGCTGGTGGAGAACTTCCCGCCGTAGTACGTCAGCCAGTTGAAGGCCTTGACGTAGTCGACCTTCTTCCACGGCTTGCGCGAGCCGAGGATGGTCGCCGGGAACATCACCGTGTGGAACGGGACGTTGTCCTTGGCCATGAACTCGGTGTAGCGGACGGTCTCGTCCGCCTCGTACCACCAGGACTTCCAGTCCCGCAGCTCGCCGGCCGGCGCCGCGTCCGCCCACTCCTTGGTCGCCCCGATGTACTCGATCGGCGCGTCGAACCAGACGTAGAAGACCTTGCCGGTGGCCGCCAGCTCCGGCCAGACGTCGGCCGGCACCGGCACGCCCCACTCCAGGTCACGGGTGATCGCGCGGTCCTGGAGGCCTTCGGTCAGCCACTTGCGGGCGATCGAGGAGGCCAGCACCGGCCACTCGTCGGCGTGCGCGGCGACCCAGTCCTCGACCTGTCCGGTCAGCTTGGACTGGAGCAGGAACAGGTGCGTGGTCTCCCGCACCTCCAGGTCCGCGCTGCCGCTGATTGCCGAGCGCGGCTCCAGCAGGTCCGTCGGGTCCAGCACCCGGGTGCAGTTCTCGCACTGGTCGCCGCGCGCCTTGTCGTAGCCGCAGTGCGGGCAGGTGCCGACGATGTACCGGTCCGGCAGGAAGCGGCCGTCGGTGTTCGAGTACACCTGGCGGATCGCCCGCTCCTCGATGAACCCGTTGGCGTGCAGCTCGCGGGCGATCTCCTGGGTGATCTCCCGGTTCTGCGGCGAGGAGCTGCGGCCGAAGTAGTCGAACGACAGCCGGAAGCCGTCGTACACGGCCTTCTGCTGCTCGTGCGCCCGGGCGCAGAACTCCGCGACCGGCAGCCCGGCCTCCTGCGCGGCCAGCTCGGCCGGCGTCCCGTGCTCGTCGGTCGCGCAGATGTACAGCACCTCGTGCCCGCGCCGGCGCAGGTACCGCGAGTAGACGTCCGCCGGCAGCATGGACCCGACCATGTTGCCCAGGTGCTTGATCCCGTTGATATAGGGGAGGGCGCTGGTGATCAGGTGCCGAGCCATCCTCGGATGCTCCGATTTCTCCCGCACGCACCCCTGTCCCGGAGTGCCGTGACGGGCGCAGGGTCTGGGCGGCGAGGGGGGCCGGGTACAGGCGCCGCCTCCCGGGCTGCCGGCCAGAGCGACGTTCCACTGTGGGCCTCCCAATCCTATCGAAGCCCACCCTCCCCCTCGCGCCCATTTCCCCGGCCCCTTCGCCGCTCCCGCCGCCCCCGGCGGGGAGCGGGCGGGCGGCGCAGGGGGGTCGGCTACGGGGCGACGAAGTGGTCGAACTCGCCGGCCTTCACACCGAGCACGAAGGCGGCCCACTTGCGGGGGGTGGTGCGGACGATGACGGCGTCGTTCCTGGGGTCGCGGATCTCGACCATGCCGTTGACGGTGCGGATCTCGAGGGCGTCGTCGCCCTCGCCGCCGGGGGCGGCCTTCTGCCAGCTGTCCATGGAGGGGTCGGCTCCTTCGAGGTTCGGGGTTCGGGGTCGGTGCGGTCAGGCGTGGGTGAAGCGGTCGAACTCGCCGCGCTTGACGCCTGCGAGGCAGAGCGCGAACGTCTCGGGGGTGGTGGTGATGACCGCGTCGGGGGCGTCGGACTCGCGGATCTCGATGCGGCCGCCGGCGGTACGGACCTCGACGCACTGGTTGCTGTTGCCGCTTATGGAGGACTTCTGCCAGTCGGTCATCGGGGTGGCCTGCCTTTCAGGTCCGTCATGATGCGCCGGATGAAGCCGCGGGACTCCTCGGGGCTCAGGGCGAGGGAGTCGGATTCGGCGACGATGGCGCGGTAGGACGCCAGGTCCGCTTCCGAGTCGATGAACTGCGGGCCCTGGGTCAGGTCGATCTGCACGGTGTCGAGTTCGGGGACCGGTCCGTGGGCGAGGAAGAGGTCCTCGCCCGAGCCCGGATAGGTGTCGACGCTGAAGGGGATCGCGCGGACGGTGACCCCGGGGCGCTCGGCATCGTCGAGCAGGCTCGCGAGCTGTTCCCGGAGGACGGTGGGACCACCGAACTGCATCCGGAGCGCCGCCTCGTGTATGAACGCGGTGAACGGCCTTCCGGCGGACAGGACTTGCTGACGTTCCGTGCGGAAGGCGGCGCGTACGTCGGCGTCGTGGCGCGGCAGCGGCGGGCGCAGCCGGGCGAACATCGCGGCGGCGTACCGACTGGTCTGGAGCAGGCCCGGGATCGAGGTCGTGTTCAGGACGAGCAGCGACTCCGCGTGGTGTTCGAGTTCGGCGATGTCGAGCATCCCGCTGGGAACCCGGCCGCGGAAGTGGTGCCACCAGTGCTTGCCGCGGTCCTGGGTCATCAGGGTCAGGGCTTCGATGAGCGGGAGGTTCGCGCACCGGCAGGCCGAGGCCCAGGACCGGAGGCGGTCGGCGCTGACGCCCGACTTCCCGTTCTCCATCTGGGAGATCTTGGGGACGTCCGTGCCCAGTGCGGCCGCCATGGCCTTGGGGGTCATGCCCGCGTGCTCGCGCAGCCTGCGCAGTTCCGAGCCGAGTCGTTGCTGGCGCACGCTGGGCGACAGGCGTGGTGGCATGCGCGTCTCTCCTCGGTCGGTGCCTTCGGTGCAGTTTGCCGCCCCGTGGACACCGGGTCCACCGAGTAGCCCGATGGGGTGAAGTGCACCAGGAGTAGTAGCAACTGTTGCCCCTGGAACCCTAGCGTCGTCGCTGCAGGGCCGGCCTGCTGCGGGTAGCCGACTTCACCCCTCAACTGGACTGGAGACAGTCGATGGTGCTTGCCCTCCTGCGTCCGCTCGGCAGCGATCCGGTCGGAGGGCCGCGGCCCGGCCCCCTCCCGCCGGCGACGGCTCGAACATGCGGGCGGGGGCTTGACCTCGTCGCCGCTTTGGCCGATGACTGGGGTGTGGAACTCATCGGGGTGTGCGGCAAGGCGGTCCGGGCCGTGGCGGCGGTCGATCGCTGATGGCCGTGGTGTTGCTGACGGGCCTGCTGGTGTCGGTGGTCTTCGTCGGAGTGGTGGCGCAGATCATCGCGACCCGTCAACCGCGGGAACGGCGCACGGGCAAACGGGACTTGGCGCCGCGCAACGAAAAGTAGCGCTCAGCCGGCGGCCAGCCGCCGCTCCAGGCGGGCGCGCGCGGCCGGCCACTCGTCGCGCAGCATCGAGAAGTACGCCGTGTCCCGCCAGACGCCGTTGGCCCGCCGCTTCTCCCGGCGGTGGACGCCCTCGTACTGCGCGCCCAGCCGCAGGATCGCGTTGCGCGAGCGCTCGTTGAGCGCGTCGGTCTTCCAGAACACCCGACCCATGCCCAACTCCTCGAACGCGTGGACGAGCAGCAGCAGCTTCGCCTCCGTGTTGACGGCACTGCGCCACACCGACCGGGCGTACCAGGTGCCGCCGATCTCGACGAGCTCGTCCTGCGCGTCGAACGCGTAGAACCCGGTGATGCCGACGGCCCGGCCGGACGCGAGGTCGATCACGGCGAACTTCACGGCCCTCCCGGCCGCCGTCTCGGCGAGCCGGAAGTCGAGGATCGCCCCCAGTTCCTCCTCCGACGCCGGCGCGGCGAACGGGATCCACCGCCACACCTCGGGGTCGGGGCCGACGGTGGCCCACAGGTCGGACAGGTGGCGGCGCTCCAGCGGCTCCAGGCGGATGTGGCGGCCGGTGAGGGTGACGGGGACGGGCGGCTTCGCGGTCATGATCGGAGACGGTAGTCCGTGAATGCACTAGAGGCAATGGACTTTTGCGCTAGTGCAATGGTCGGAGGGCGGACGAAGGCCCCGCGGGCGAACCCGCGGGGCCTTCGGTTCGGCGGGGGCCGGCCGGCCTACAGGAACGAGTTGATCTGGATCGTCTCGTCCCGGCCCGGGCCGACGCCGATGGCGGAGATCGGGGCGCCCGACATCTCCTCCAGCGCCTTCACGTACGCCTGGGCGTTCTTCGGCAGATCGGCGAAGGTCTTCGCCTTGCTGATGTCCTCGCTCCAGCCCGGCAGCATCTCGTAGACCGGCTTGGCGTGGTGGAAGTCGGACTGGTTGTACGGCAGCTCCTCGACCCGCTGCCCGTCGATCTCGTACGCCACGCAGACCGGGATCTGCTCCCAGCCGGTGAGCACGTCGAGCTTGGTGAGGAAGAAGTCGGTGAGGCCGTTGACCCGGGTCGCGTAGCGCGCGATCACCGCGTCGAACCAGCCGCAGCGGCGGTCGCGGCCGGTGGTGACGCCGCGCTCGCCGCCGATGCGGCGCAGCGCCTCGCCGTCCTCGTCGAGCAGCTCGGTCGGGAACGGGCCGGAGCCGACGCGGGTGGTGTAGGCCTTCAGGATGCCGATGACACGGTCGATCTTGGTGGGGCCGATGCCGGAGCCGGTGCAGGCGCCGCCCGAGGTCGGGTTGCTGGAGGTGACGAACGGGTAGGTGCCGTGGTCGACGTCGAGCAGGGTGCCCTGGCCGCCCTCCAGCAGGACGACCTTGCCGGCCTTCAGCGCCTCGTCCAGCACCAGGGTGGTGTCGGCCAGGAACGGCTTGATCTTGTCCGCGTAGCCCAGGTACTCCTCCAGCACCAGGTCGGCGGGGATGGCACGGCGGTTGTACAGCTTGACCAGCAGCTGGTTCTTGTCGTGCAGCGCCGCCTCGATCTTCTGGCGCAGGATCGACTCGTCGAAGAGGTCCTGGACCCGGATGCCGACGCGGTTGATCTTGTCCGCGTAGGTCGGGCCGATGCCGCGGCCGGTGGTGCCGATCCGGCGCTTGCCGAGGAAGCGCTCGGTGACCTTGTCCAGGGTGCGGTGGTACGGCGTGATCAGGTGGGCGTTGCCCGAGACCAGGAGCTTGGAGGTGTCGATGCCGCGCTCGTTCAGGCCCTTGAGCTCGGAGAGCAGCACGCCCGGGTCGATGACGACGCCGTTGCCGATCACCGGCGTCACATTCGGGCTGAGGATGCCGGAAGGCAGCAGGTGCAGCGCGTACTTCTGGTCGCCGATGACCACCGTGTGACCGGCGTTGTTGCCGCCCTGGTAGCGGACGACGTAGTCGACGGAGCCGCCGAGGAGGTCGGTCGCCTTCCCCTTGCCCTCGTCTCCCCACTGAGCGCCAACGAGCACGAGTGCCGGCACAGGCGTACACCCCTTCCGGTTGGGGCATCCTGCGTAGGCCGCAGTCTGCCCCGAGATAGACGAAGCCCCTGGCGCAATAGCGCAAGGGGCTCTTGCACCGAGAGATTACCTGAGGAAGGACCGGTTGTGTCGTCCCTGTCCACGCCTGCAACCGGCGGCCCGGAGCCGCTTCTCCTGCTCCTCGACCCGGCGGCCCGGCAGTCGGACGGCGAGTCGGTGCGGATCGCGAAGGACGTTCTCGCCGGTGGGACGGACGTCAAGGTGGCCTATCCGCAGACGCCTTCCGAGCTGGACCGGGTGCTTTCGCACCGAGGTCGGAGGCGACCGGTGGTGATCGGTTCCGATCTCGCGCTCCAGCGGGTGCTCCAGGCTCTGTACCGCCAACGTGAGCTGGGGACTGACCCGGTGGGCCTGGTGCCGGTCGGCCGTCCGGAGGAGGTGGCGGCGGCCCGCGGGCTGGGTGTGCCGGCGGCCCCGGTGGCGGCCGCGCGGGCGGTGCTGGCGGGGGCGGCGCGCAAGCTCGACCTGCTGGTGGACGACGGCGGCGGGGTGGCGCTCGGCGGGGTGCGGATCTCGGGGAGCGGGGTGCGGCGGCCGGTCGGCCGTCCAGGTGGTTGGCGTTCGCTATGGGCGAAACTGGCTGCGGCCGAGCAGGGGACCGTACTCACCCCGGAGCGCACCGGTCCGGTCCGGCCCGCCCGGGGGGAGCCGGGCCTGGAGGGGCAGAGCTCGCGGCTGCGGGTCGAGGCGGACGGCCGGCTGCTCGCCGATGTGCACCGGCCGGTCCGGGTGGTCCAGGTGACCCTGCCCTCCGGCGACGCGGCCGGCGAGGGCGTGATGGAGATCGTGGTCCGCGCCCCCGGCGCCCTGCTCCGGGCCCGGGCGGCCAGCGTCTCGGTGGCCGGCCGCGGCTTCGGGTACGAGGCGGACGGCCACCCGGTCGGCCCGGTCCGGGCCCGCACCTGGACCGTCCACCCGGGGTGCTGGGGCCTGCTGCTGCCCGCCGCCGGGCCGCCCCGCGCCGGCGGCGTCCCCGGGTGAGCAGGCTCACGTTGGACGAACGGCGGACGAACGCCGGGCGAAGCGCCGTGCGCGCCCGGAGCGCGCCAACGGGCGCGAGCCGTAAGGCCCGGCGGGTTCGCCGGTGGTTCCGGGAAGCCGAAATCCGCCTCGGGTAAGGGGTTTTGTCTACGCGCGTTACCGGCCCACGTCCGGTCACCTCCGGCCGCCCGGGTGCCCGAGGGCCGGATCGGCTGGCCTAGACTCGAAGGCGTGCCACGTGGTGACGGAAGACTCAACCACGATCTTCTTCCCGGTGAGAAAGGCCCCCAGGACGCTTGCGGCGTCTTCGGTGTCTGGGCTCCCGGCGAGGAGGTCGCCAAGCTCACGTTCTTCGGCCTTTACGCCCTGCAGCACCGCGGTCAGGAATCCGCGGGCATCGCAGTGAGCAACGGCTCCCAGATTCTCGTCTTCAAGGACATGGGACTCGTCTCCCAGGTCTTCGACGAGGCCTCGCTGGGGTCGTTGCACGGGCATATCGCCGTCGGACACGCCCGCTACTCGACCACCGGTTCCTCGGTCTGGGAGAACGCCCAGCCGACCTTCCGGGCGACCGTGCACGGCTCGCTGGCCCTCGGTCACAACGGAAACCTGGTGAACACCGCCGAACTGGCGGCCATGGTCGCCGAACTCCCCGGCGAGGAGCACGTCTCCCGCTCCGGGCGGACGGCCGCGACCAATGACACCGACCTGGTGACGGCGCTGCTCGCCGGCCACCCGGACCTCTCCATCGAGGAGACGGCCAAGCTCGTCCTGCCCAAGGTCAAGGGCGCCTTCTCACTCGTCTTCATGGACGAGAACACGCTCTACGCCGCCCGCGACCCGCAGGGCATCCGCCCGCTGGTGCTGGGCCGGCTGGAGCGCGGCTGGGTGGTCGCCTCCGAGACGGCGGCGCTGGACATCTGCGGCGCCTCCTTCATCCGCGAGGTCGAGCCCGGCGAGCTGATCGCCATCGACGAGAACGGCATGCGCACCTCGCGGTTCGCCGAGGCCAGGCCCAAGGGCTGCGTCTTCGAGTACGTCTACCTGGCCCGCCCGGACACCACCATCGCCGGCCGCAACGTCCACCTCTCCCGCGTGGAGATGGGCCGCCGGCTGGCGAAGGAGGCCCCGGCCGAGGCCGACCTGGTGATAGCGACGCCCGAGTCCGGCACCCCGGCCGCCATCGGCTACGCCGAGGCCAGCGGGATCCCGTACGGCTCCGGCCTGGTGAAGAACGCCTACGTGGGCCGCACCTTCATCCAGCCCAGCCAGACCATCCGCCAGCTCGGCATCCGGCTCAAGCTCAACCCGCTGCGCGAGGTCATCCGGGGCAAGCGCCTGGTCGTGGTCGACGACTCGATCGTCCGCGGCAACACCCAGCGCGCCCTGGTGAAGATGCTCCGCGAGGCCGGCGCCGCCGAGGTCCACATCCGGATCTCCTCGCCGCCGGTGAAGTGGCCGTGCTTCTTCGGCATCGACTTCGCCACCCGCGCGGAGCTGATCGCCAACGGCATGACCATCGAGGAGATCGGCCGCACGCTCGGTGCGGACTCGCTCTCCTACATCTCGATCGACGGCATGATCGAGGCCACCAAGCAGCCGAAGGACCGGCTCTGCCGGGCCTGCTTCGACGGTGAGTACCCGATGGAGCTGCCGGACCCCGCGCTGCTCGGCAAGCTCCTGCTGGAGGCCGAGATCAAGGGCGGCCAGCAGCCCCCCGCGGTCCGCGGCAAGCCCACCAGCGGCAGCGACCTGGACGGCGTCCAGTCGCTGCTCGGCGGGGCGGGCGCGGCCGACGCGCTGCGCCGCCCGTAACGACGTACCCCGGTGGGGTCCCGCACCCGGGGCCCCACCGCCGTTCCACCCCCCACCACAGACCCGAAAGGGCCGCACAGCAGTGACTACCGACCAGAACGGCGCCACCTACGCGGCCGCCGGCGTCGACATCGAGGCGGGCGACCGCGCCGTCGAGCTCATGAAGCAGTGGGTGAAGAAGGCCAACCGCCCCGAGGTGGTCGGCGGTCTCGGCGGCTTCGCCGGCCTCTTCGACGTCTCCGCCTTCAAGAACTACGAGCGGCCGCTGCTGGCCTCGGCCACCGACGGCGTGGGGACCAAGGTGGCCATCGCGGCCGCCATGGACAAGCACGACACCATCGGCCACGACCTGGTCGGCATGGTCGTCGACGACATCGTGGTGTGCGGCGCCGAGCCGCTGTTCATGACCGACTACATCTGCGTCGGCAAGGTCGTCCCGGAGCGGGTCGCCGCGATCGTCAAGGGCATCGCCGAGGGCTGCGCGCTGGCCGGCTGCGCCCTGGTCGGCGGCGAGACCGCCGAGCACCCGGGCCTGCTCGGGCCGGACGAGTACGACGTCGCGGGCGCCGGCACCGGCGTGGTCGAGGCGGACGCGCTGCTGGGCGCCGAGCGCGTCCGGGCCGGTGACGTGGTGATCGCGATGGCCGCCTCCGGCCTGCACTCCAACGGCTACTCGCTGGTCCGGCACGTGCTGCTGAACCAGGCCGGCTGGAAGCTGGACCGCAAGGTCGAGGAGTTCGGCCGCACCCTCGGCGAGGAGCTGTTGGAGCCGACCCGGATCTACTCGCTGGACTGCCTGGCGCTGATCCGGGCCACCGAGGTGCACGCCTTCTCGCACGTCACCGGAGGCGGCCTGGCGGCCAACCTGGCCCGGGTGATCCCGAACGGCCTGCACGCCCGCCTGGACCGCGGCACCTGGACCCCGCTGCCGGTCTTCCGGACCGTCGCCGAGGTCGGCAAGGTGGCCACCCTGGAGATCGAGAAGACGCTCAACATGGGCGTCGGCATGGTCGCGGTCGTCCCGCCGCACTCGGTGGACGCCGTGCTGGCGGTCCTGGAGGACCGCGGCGTGGAGTCCTGGGTGCTGGGCGACATCGTCGACCGCACCGGTGAGCACGAGGGCGGCGCGGCCCTCTACAACGCCTACGAGGGCTTCACGGGCTGAGCGCCCGTCCGATGCGCGCGCAAGGCCCCTCCGGCACTGCCGGAGGGGCCTTGCGCGTCCTGCCCGGCGGCGGGCCGACGGGTGCGGGAACGCCGAAGACCGGCCTGGTGCACTGGGCACCGAGGCCGGTCAGGTCAGACTGGAGAGACTACGCGCGACGGCGGGCCTGGGAGGGCCCGGTACCCGACTCGGTGTCGTCGTCCTCGCCGTCATCGGCGTAACGAGCCGCGTACTCCGCGTACGGGTCGTCGTCCTCTTCCTCTTCGATCGGCTCCGGCTCGATCGGGGAGGTGGAGGGCGATACGCCCAGCTCGCTGGAGAGACGATTGGCGTCGAACCCGCCGCTGTTGTACTTCAGCTCGCGGGCGACCTTCGTCTGCTTGGCCTTGGCCCGGCCGCGCCCCATGGGTCGACCCCCTCAACGATGGGGCTCACGGCCCCGAGTCTGACACGTGTTCATGATCAGGAGCGGCCTGCCCGAATGGGGAGAACCGTCCCTTGGAGCATCAACGGTACCTGTTTCTGCCGCTGGACGGTACGTCGTCAGTGTGACGTGGCGCGCACCGGCCGCACCCGCGACCAGGTCGTCCCAGGTCAGGGGAGGTTTTGCGGCTTTCTGCACGCTGTCCGGAGGTGTCTCAGGTCCGTTGTTTCCTCATCGATTATCCCCCCAAGGGGGACGTTGGATCACCCGATCGGGTGCAGAAGTGAGAATCCGGTTCCACATTGTGATGCGCGGGGGGCGGATGTTGGACGCCCCCCGCGCATCATCGGTCGGACCCGGCCCGGCCGGACCGGGATCAGCCCCGGCGGGCGCCCGGCAGCAGGACCGAGCGCAGCGCGCTGATCTCACGCATCCGCTTCTCCGCGAGGCGGTCGGCGGCGACGGCCGGCGGCACGCCGTCGGAGGCGGCCCGGGTGAAGATCTCCAGGGTGGTGTCGAAGATCTTCGTCGCCTTGTTCTTGGCGCGCTCGAAGTTGAAGCCGTCGATCTCGTCGGCGACCTGGATGACGCCGCCGGAGTTCACCAGGTAGTCCGGGGCGTAGAGCAGACCGCGGTCGGCGAGGTCCTTCTCGACGCCCGGGTGGGCCAGCTGGTTGTTGGCGGCGCCGCAGACGACGGTGGTGCCGGACTCGCCCAGCGCGGCCACCGTGTCGTCGGTGAGCGCACCGCCGAGCGCGCATGGGGCGTAGACGTCCAGCTCGGCCCGGAGCAGCGCGGCGGTGTCGGCGACCACCTCCACCTCCGGGTGGGCGGCCCGCACGCGGTTGACGGCGGCCTCGGAGACGTCGGTGACGACGACGGTGGCGCCGTCCGCGACCAGGTGGCCGACCAGGTAGTGGCCGACCTTGCCGACGCCGGCCACGCCGACCCGCTTGCCGCGCAGGGTGGGCTGGCCCCAACGGGCCTGGGCGGAGGCGCGCATGCCCTGGAAGACGCCGAAGGCCGTCAGGATGGACGAGTCGCCGGCGCCGCCGTGCTCGGGCGAGCGGCCGGTGACGAACTCGCTCTCGCGCGCGATGACGTCCATGTCCTGGACGTAGGTGCCCACGTCGCAGGCGGTGATGTAGCGGCCGCGCAGCGACTCGACGAAGCGGCCGTAGGCCCGCAGCATCGCCTCGTTCTTGTCCTTGTTCGGGTCGCCGATGATGACGGCCTTGCCGCCGCCGAGGTCGAGGCCGGCCAGCGCGTTCTTGTAGGACATGCCGCGGGAGAGGTTGAGCGCGTCCTCCAGCGCCGCCTCCTCGGAGGCGTACGGGAAGAAGCGGGTGCCGCCGAGGGCCGGGCCCAGCGCGGTGGAGTGGATGGCGATGATCGCCTTCAGCCCGGAGGAGCGGTCGTGGCAGAGGACGACCTGCTCGTGGCCGTCGCCGGTGGCGCCGTCCTGGGGGTTGCCGAAGATCCTGCCGAGCACGCCGGGTGCGGAGTGCGTGGGGGCGGCGGTCTGTACGTCGGTCACTGTGGTGACTCCAGTAATTCGAGGCCCGCTTGCTGTGGTGCGGGCGCCTAGGGCGAAGCGTAGCTCCGAGCACCGCGCCGGTCCGCCCCCTTGGCGAAGCTCGGGCCGCATGTCCGAGGGCTGAGACGGGGGTGGGTGCCAGCAGCCCGTTCGTGTCCCGGGGGTGCGTCCGCGAACGGGGCCGCGGCCCGGTGCCCACCGGGTGGCGGCCGCAGGACACTCCCGGGCGACGGGGGGTGCGTGCGACGATGCAGGACGTGACCGTCGTGCGTACCTCCGTGCTGCCGCCCTACGCCGCGCACCTGCGGGTCTACGAGCCGCTGGCCGCCTACCCGGAGCCCGAGCGGGCGCACTGGCAGGCCTACGCGGCGGAGCACGGCCCGGACGCGCCGGAGGCGGGCCGCTCGGTGGCCGCGGCGGCGCTGGCGGAGCAGCGCACGGCGCTGGCCGAGCTGGTCGGCCGCACCCCTCGGGCGCTGCCGGAGCGGGAGAGCGAGCGGGCCTTCGTCCGGCTCGTGGACGGGGTGCTGTACATCTGCCCGTGGGCGACCAGGCTGCGCAACTGGCAGGCGCTGGAGGAGCTGCGGGCCGGGGCGCCGGTGGCGCTGGTGGACACCGCGCTGCCGCCGGCCACCCGGGCGGAGGCGGAGGCGGACCGGGAGCGCTGGCGGGTGGAGCACCCGGACGCCCGGCCGTGGATCCTCACCAGCCGGTGGGAGGTGCCGGTCCGGTGGTTCCTTCCGTTCGGGGACGAGGATCGATGCTTCGTTCCCGCAGGGGCGGGGGAGAAAGGGGGGGAAGGGGTCCGGGGGGACCGGGCGTCGTTGTTCTATCTGACGCCGATGGCGCAGGCGCGCCGCCGGGTGGCCCGGGCGTACCGGGCGTTGCGCGAGGCGGTGCCGGAAGGGGAGCTGGTGCGGGGGGCGGAGCAGGTCGGGCGGTGGCTGGAGGAGTTCCATCCGCGGTCGCTGGTGGAGCTGGACTACGGGGGGCTGGTGCATCTGCTGGGGCCGGAGCGGCTGTCGGCGGACCATTCGGCCGGGGAGCTGGAGGACGGGCTGCGCGCGATGCGGGCGGGGGACAAGGCGGAGGCGGTGCGCGCGTACGAGGCGCTGTTGGTGCGCTGGCGGCGGGTGCTGGCACTGCGCCACGCGAACTGAGCCGGGCGGGCCGGGTGCGGCGGCCGCGGACCGGGCTGAGGAGGCGTCACCGCTGGCCCGGGCAGGTGTCGGTGGTACTTGTAAGACTGTAAGAGTCGTATGGCCCGAGCCATATGACCAAGGTCCCGGTTCGGGTCAATAGCTGTCGAACGTGACACTACTCACTGTTGACGCGAACTCACCCCTATGTGCAAAAATGGGACAACCAGCCCAACTTCACGTGAGCGTGCCCACTTTTGGGTGGTTCTGGAGTCGATGCGTGCTTTGCGGGAAAACGGCGGGTCTGGTCCCCTCGTAACCTAATGTCACTATAGGGTGACCGCCCGTTATGGGGTGGTCCATCGCCATCCGTCGGGCTTGAACCCGTGAGGGGTCAATTTTGGCGGTTTGGTCGATAGGGCTGGACGGATGGTGTAGTTGTAGACACCAGGACAAGCCGTTCGTCCTATAACCGACTCGGCCCGTCTATGCCATTTCGGGCATCGCGGGCCAAGGTGCAGAATTTGAAGGATAGAACCGCCCTGGTTCGGTTCTCCCGAGGAGGCCGCTCATGACCGCTCGTACCCCCGATGCCGAGCCCCTGCTGACTCCGGCAGAGGTCGCCACCATGTTCCGTGTGGATCCCAAGACCGTGACCCGCTGGGCTAAGGCCGGCAAGCTCACGTCGATCCGCACGCTGGGCGGCCACCGCCGTTACCGTGAGGCGGAGGTGCGCGCCCTGCTGGCCGGTATTCCGGCCCAGCGAACCGAGGCCTGACAGGCCGAACGTTCAAGGCTCTTTCGAAGGGGCTGCTTACCGGACTCCGCCGGGTCCGGTAAGCAGCCCCTTTGGTTTGTCCCGGACCTTGTTCCGGAGCTTGTCCCGGGCCGCCCCGAGGAGTTCGTCTACAGGCTTGTCGAACTCGTGCGATCCACCCGGAATGTTGAACTCCGGATAACGATTTGAGGGGGGAGGGGCGGGGGGGATTTGCTGTGAATAGCAGTACAATTTTACATATTAAATTAAGCCCTTCCGGGAAGGGCGCTCGAACGGCCGGTTCCCGGGAAACGCGGGTGACGACTATCACACGCATAGTCACTTGTGGTCTAGACCTAGTCCGGGTAAAAGAGCCGACCCGGCAAACGCGAGAGGCCCGGAACCAAACGGTTCCGGGCCTCTCGACTACGGCGATCCCGACGGGACTTGAACCCGCGACCTCCACCTTGACAGGGTGGCGAGCTAACCAACTGCTCCACGGGACCAGAGTGTTCCTGATCCGTCCGCTCCGCTTGCCGTTTCCTGCCGCGCTGCGAACAAGACAGATCGTAGCCCATGTGGGGCCCCCAGGTCGAACCGGCTCCTGAGGGCCCCCGGCGCAGCTCAGAGCGTGGCCCTGGCCGCCTCCATCGCCTTGGCGATCCGCTTCTCCGAGACCGGTGACGGCGTGCCCAGCGACTGGGCGAAGAAGCTGACCCGCAGCTCCTCGATCATCCAGCGGACCGCCCGCACCTCCGGGGAGGGCTGCCGTCCGGCCGGCACGGCCGCCAGCAGCTCCCCGTAGGCCCGCTGGACCTGCTGCACCTTCAGCAGCTGCTGGGCGTCCCGCTGCGGGTGGTTGGGCAGCGCCTCCAGCCGGCGGTCCACCGCCAGCAGGTAGCGCTTGAGGTCCGGCAGCCGCTGCCAGCCGGTCGCGGTGACGAAGCCCGGGTGCACCAGCGAGGCCAGGTGCAGCCGGATGTCGTTCACCGCGCTCAGCAGCACCGGGCTGCTCACCGACTTCAGCCGGGTCGACGCCTTGTGGAAGGCGATCAGCGCGGTGGCCGTCTTCAGCGTGGTGTCCGCCGAGAGGTCGTACAGATCGGCCCGGACCTTGTCGCGCAGCGCGGCGAAGGCGGGCTCGTCCCAGGCCGGACCGCCGGCCAGCGTCATCAGCCGGTCCGCGGCGCAGGCCACCACGTCCTCGAACAGGGCCGGGATCGAGCCGTGCGGGTTGTAGGACAGCGCGAGCTTGGCCTGGTTGCCCAGCCGGCCCTGGATCGACTTGGCGGGCGAGGTGGTGGAGAGCATCAGCAGCCGCCGGGTGCCCTCCCACATCGCCCTCTCCTGCGCCTGCGGGGTGTCGAACAGCCGGATGCCGACCGTCTCCCCCTCGTCCACCAGCGCCGGGTAGGCGCGCAGCGCGTGGCCGCGGGAGCGCTGCTCGAAGGTGCGCTGGAGCACCGGCAGGTCCTCCGGCCAGGCGGTCAGCCCGGAGCGCTCGATGCCCCGGCCGGAGGCGGCCGAGGAGAGCGTCTCCTTCAGCTTCGGGTTGAGCCGCTGCCGCAGCTCCTCCAGGTCCTTGGACTCGGCGAGCTTCTTGCGGCCGTCCACGACCCGGAAGGTCACCTTGAGGTGCTCCGGGACCCGTTCCTCGTCCCAGGCCTCCGGAGGCACGGTGACCGCCGTCAGCCGCTTCAGGGCGTGCTCCAGGGCCGGGAGCAGCGGCTCCTGGCGCTCCTGGTGGTCCCTCAGCCCGCGCAGCGCGGCACGGGCGAAGTCCGGGGCGGGCACGAAGTTGCGCCGCACCGCCTTCGGCAGCGCCTTGATCCAGGCGGTGACCAGCTCCTCGCGCAGGCCCGGGATCTGCCAGTCGAAGCCCTCCGCGGTGACCTGGTTGAGCACCGGCAGCGGGATGTGCACGGTCACGCCGTCCGCGTCGCTGCCCGGCTCGAACTGGTAGGTGAGCTGGAAGCGGAGCGCGCCCTGCTGCCAGTGGTCGGGGTAGTCGGCCTCGGTGACGCCGTCGGCGGCGTCGTTGATCAGCATCGACTTCTCGAAGTTGAGCAGGTCGGGCTGGTCCCGGCGGGCCTGCTTCCACCAGGAGTCGAAGTGCCGGGTCGAGACGATGTCGTCGGGCAGCCGGCCGTCGTAGAACTCGAACAGGGTCTGGTCGTCGACCAGGATGTCCCGGCGGCGGGCCCGGTTCTCCAGCTCCTCGACCTCGCTGAGCAGCTTGCGGTTCTCGGCGAAGAAGCGGTGGTGGGTCTCCCAGTCGCCCTCGACCAGGGCGTTGCGGATGAACAGCTCGCGGCAGAGCTCCTGGTCGATCCGGCCGTAGTTGACCTTCCGCTGGGCGACCACCGGCACCCCGTAGAGGGTGACCTTCTCGTACGCCAGGACGGCCCCGGCCTTCTTCTCCCAGTGCGGCTCGCTGTAGCTGCGCTTCACCAGGTGGCCGGCCAGCGGCTCGACCCACTCGGGCTCGATCTTCGCGTTGATCCGGGCCCAGAGCCGGGAGGTCTCCACCAGTTCGGCGGACATCACCCAGCGCGGCGGCTTCTTGAACAGGCCCGAGCCGGGGAAGACCGCGAACCGGGCGCCGCGCGCGCCGCCGTACTCGCGCTTCTCCACGTCGTACAGGCCGAGGTGGGAGAGCAGGCCGGCCAGCAGCGACTGGTGGATCCGGTCGGCGTCCGGCTCGGCGTCGTCGTGCGCCTCCTCGATGGTGACGCCGAGCTGCTTGGCGACCGTGCGCAGCTGGGAGTAGATGTCCTGCCACTCCCGTATCCGCAGGTAGTTGAGGAACTCGGCCTTGCACATCCGGCGGAACGCGGAGGAGGAGAGCTCGCGCTGCTGCTCCCGCACGTAGCGCCACATCGACAGGAAGGAGAGGAAGTCGGAGGTCTCCGAGGTGAACCGGCGGTGCCGCTCGTCGGCGGCCTGGCGCTTCTCGGCGGGGCGCTCGCGCGGGTCCTGGATGGAGAGCGCGGCGGCGATCACCATGACGTCGCGCACGCAGCCGTTCTTGTCCGCCTCCAGGACCATCCGGGCCATCCGCGGGTCCACCGGGAGCTGGGCCAGCTTGCGGCCGAGCGGGGTGAGCCGCTTGCGGACGTCCTTCTCCTCCGGGTCCAGCGCGCCCAGCTCGTGCAGGAGGCTGACGCCGTCCTTGATGTTCCGGGAGTCCGGCGGGTCCAGGAACGGGAAGGCGGCGATGTCGCCGAGGCCGGCGGCGGTCATCTGGAGGATGACCGAGGCCAGGTTGGTGCGCAGGATCTCGGCGTCGGTGAACTCGGGGCGGGAGAGGAAGTCCTCCTCCGAGTAGAGCCGGACGCAGATGCCGTCCGAGGTGCGGCCGCAGCGGCCCTTGCGCTGGTTGGCGCTGGCCTGGCTGATCGCCTCGATCGGCAGCCGCTGGACCTTGGTGCGGTGGCTGTAGCGGGAGATCCGGGCGGTGCCGGGGTCGATCACGTACTTGATGCCGGGGACGGTGAGGCTGGTCTCGGCGACGTTGGTGGCCAGCACGATCCGGCGGGAGTTCGAGCGCTGGAAGACCTTGTGCTGCTCGGCGGAGCTCAGCCGGGCGTAGAGCGGCAGGACCTCGGTGCTCCTGAGCTTCAGCTTGGTGAGCGCGTCGGCGGTGTCCCGGATCTCGCGCTCGCCGGAGAGGAAGACCAGGATGTCGCCCGGGCCCTCGGCCTGGAGCTCCTCGGCGGCCTCGCAGATCGCCTGGATCTGGTCGCGGTCGCGGTCCGCCTCGTCGGCGTCGCCGTCCTCGTCGTTCTCGTCGACGATCGGGCGGTAGCGGACCTCGACCGGGTAGGTGCGGCCGGAGACCTCGACGATCGGGGCGTCCTCGAAGTGCCGGGAGAACCGCTCCGGGTCGATGGTCGCCGAGGTGATGATCACCTTGAGGTCGGGGCGGCGGGGCAGCAGCTGCTTGAGGTAGCCGAGCAGGAAGTCGATGTTGAGGCTGCGCTCGTGCGCCTCGTCGATGATCAGGGTGTCGTACTGGCGCAGCTCGCGGTCGGTCTGGATCTCCGCGAGCAGGATGCCGTCGGTCATCAGCTTGATCAGGGTGTCCGGGCCGACCTGGTCGGTGAACCGGACCTTCCAGCCGACCGCCTCGCCGAGCGGGCTGCGCAGTTCCTCGGCGACCCGCTCGGCCACCGTGCGGGCGGCGATCCGGCGGGGCTGGGTGTGGCCGACCAGGCCGCGCACGCCGCGGCCCAGCTCCAGGCAGATCTTCGGGATCTGGGTGGTCTTGCCGGAGCCGGTCTCGCCCGCCACGATCACCACCTGGTGGTCGCGGACGGCTTCGAGGATCTCGTCCTTCTTCTGGCTGACCGGCAGCTCGGCGGGGTAGCCGATGGCGGGCACGGCGGCGCGGCGGCGCTCGACCAGCAGCTCGGCCGCGGCGACGTCGGCGGCGATCTCGGCGGCGACCTTCGCGCGGGCCTCGGGCTTGCGGACCCGGCGCGCGCCGTCCAGCCGGCGGCCGATCCGCACCTGGTCGCGCAGGGTCAGCTCGGGCAGGCGCGCGGCCAGCTCGCCGATGCCGGGCCCGTCGCTCCGGGCGGACTCGGCGGCGGACGGGACTGCGGGAGAACTCACGGCGGGCATCCCTCTAGGTTCGCAAGGAGATGCGGTGGAGCGCACCTCGGTTTTCGAGCGTCTCCAGTGTCACAGGGGACGCCCGTCCGCTGCCAACGGCGGCCCGGGGCGACGTCGGCACCGACCGGAACGGCGCCGTCGCGGTGCGTGAGGGAGCGGCGGCCCACCCCGCTGCCACGTGTGGAGAACGGCCGTCGGGAGGGCGGTGCCGGGCCGGGATCCCGGGGGCCGCGCGCCCCGGGATCCCGCTCTCAGGCCCGCAGCGCCCGGTCCACCAGGGCGCCGGCCGCGCCGGTGTACCCGGCCGGGGCGCACAGCGCGGTGAGCTCCTCGGGGGTGAAGTGCCCGGCCAGCTCGGCCTGTTCGCCGAGCACCTCGGCCAGCGTCCGGCCCTCCCGCTCGGCGGTCAGCGAGACGTCGGTGAGGAGCTGCTTGGCCACCGCCTTGCCGAGCTTGGGCGCCAGCCGGGCGGCGATCCGCTCGGAGACCAGCTGCCCGCCGGTGAGTTCCAGGTTGGCCCGCATCCGCTCCGGGCGGACCAGCAGGCCCTCGGCCAGCTCCACCGAGGTGTGCGCGGCGCCGCCGGCCAGCCGCAGGCACTCGCGCAGCAGCAGCCACTCGGCGTGCCAGGCGCCGCCGGAGCGCTCGTCCTCGGTGACCAGGCACTGGGTCAGCCCGGCGGCGAGCACCGGCACCTGGAGCGCGGCGCTGCGCAGCAGGGTGGAGAGCACCGGGTTGCGCTTGTGCGGCATCGCCGAGGAGGCGCCGCGCCCGGCGACGGCCGGTTCGACCAGCTCGCCGACCTCGGTGCGGGTCAGCGACTGCACGTCCACCGCGATCTTGCCGAGCGCCCCGGCGGTGAAGGCCAGCGCGGCGGCCAGGTCGGCCATCGGGGTGCGCAGCGCGTGCCAGGGCAGCGCCGGGCGGGCCAGGCCGGTCTCCGCCGCGAAGGCGTCCACCAGCCGGTCCAGATAGCCGCCGGCGTCGGCGTCCGGATCCGGGCCGTCCAGCCGGGCGTACTCCAGGTAGCCGGCCAGGGTGCCGGCGGCGCCGCCGAGGGCGACCGGCAGCCCGTCGGCCAGGACGGCGGCGAGCCGGCGGTCGGCGTCCAGCACCAGCTGCCGCCAGCCGGCCGCCTTGAGGCCGAAGGTGGTGGGCACCGCCTGGAGGGCCAGGGTGCGGCCGGCCAGCACGGTGTCCCGGTGCTCGGCGGCCAGGGCGGCGAGCGCGCGGGCGGTGCGTTCCAGGTCGGCGCGGATCAGCCGCAGGGCCCGGGCGGCGACCAGCATCGCGCCGGTGTCCAGGATGTCCTGGCTGGTCGAGCCGCGGTGCACGTACTCGGCGGCGGCCGGGTCCTCGGCGGCCACCACCCGGGCCAGCGCCTGGACCAGGCCGACGACCGGGTTGGCGGTCTCCCGGGAGGCCAGCGCGAGGGCGCGGGCGTCGAAGTGCTCGGCGCGGGCGGCCCGGGTGATCGCGGCGGCCGCGGCGGGGGGCACCGTGCCGAGCCCGGCCTGGGCACGGGCCAGCGCGGCCTCGGCGTCCAGCATGGCCTGGAGCCAGGCGCGGTCGGCCACGGCCGCCTCGACCGGGGTGCCGGCCCGCACCGGGGAGAGCAGCCCGGAGTCGGTGTCCGCCCCGGCCGGGGCCTGCTGCTGGTCGGTCATACGACGACGCCTCTCGGTTCGGTCTCGTCGGTCTCGTCGGTCTCGTCGGTCTCGCGCGGGGTGAACGTCCCGGCGGCTGCGTCGGTGCCGTCGGTGCCGTCGGTGCGGTCGGGTCCGTCGGCGCCGGTGCGCGGCGGGACGGGTGCGGCGGGCCACTCGGGAGCCGGGGAGAGCGCCAGCACCGCGCGGGCGATGGCGTCGGAGTCGCCCAGCGTCACCGAGTCGACGCCGGGGCGGATCCCGGCCGCGGTCACCCAGTGCACCCACTCGGTGGGGATCCCGTACGCGAAGCGGCGCGGGTGGGCCCGGCCGCGCGCGTCCAGCAGCCGGTAGGGCCGCTCGGTGACGGCGAGGCCGCCGGTCTGGTAGCCGCCGTGCTCGCCGGGGATCCGGTAGGCGGCGCACTGCTCGGTGTCCAGCAGGTGGCGCAGCAGCGGGTCGTCGGTGCGGCGCAGGTCGGGCTCGGGCAGCCGGGCCTCGACCAGCACCGAGGCCCGGACCGGCGGGCCGGGGACGGCGCTGGAGTGTGCGGTGAACGCCGGGTCGACCGGGTCGATCCGGATCTCGGTGCCGGGGCCGAGGAGTTCCAGCACCCCGGCCTCGATCAGGGCGATCAGCTGCTCGATCCGCTCGGTCGGCGGGCCGATGGACAGGAACGCGTTCAGCGGGGTGTACCAGCCGTCCAGGTCGTCCCGGTAGGAGGCGCCCTCGATGCCGCCGTGGTCGACCGCCAGCCGGATCTCGTTGCGCAGGTCGCGCAGCACGTCCAGGGCGGCCTTCAGCGGGCCGCTGAGGTTGCCGGCCCGGGCGTCGGCGACGTCCTGGCGCAGGTGGTCGAGCAGCCAGCCGCGGAAGTCCGCGCGGTCGGTGAACCCCCGTCCGGCGTACGGGCGGGAGAGCCGGTCCCAGCTCCACCGCTCGGCCGGCGGGAGGTCGTACGCGTCGAGCACCGCGGCCGGGTCGCCGGCGGTCAGGAAGCGGTCGGTGAAGTCCGCGCGCTCGGCGCCGCGGGCCTTGGCGGTGAGCAGCGCGCCGTAGTAGACGGCCTCCACCTCGCGGGAGACCAGCGGCCAGAGGTCGGTGGCGAAGCGCACCGGCTCGCCCCGGCGGACGCGCTCGCGCAGCGCGGCGACCACCTCGGTGGTGAGCAGTCGCGGCAGGTGGCGCCCGTAGGCGCCCTTCTCGTTCTCGCCGCGCGCGTGGTACGGGATGCCGCGCCGGGAGGTGGCGTAGAGCTTGGGCTCGGTGCCGGAGGGGCGGTAGACCAGGGCGCCGTCCACCCGCGCGAAGTGGCCGCCGCGGCCGAGCGTGAACAGCGCCATGTGGTCGAAGAAGTTGAGGCCCAGGCCGCGCAGCAGGACGCTCTGGCCGGGTCTGGTGGTGACGTGGACGTCGGCGGGGTTGGCCGGGCTGACGTAGTCGAGGTGGTGGATCCGGGCCAGGCTGGCGGTGCGCGCCTCGCGCGGGGTGAGCCGGGTGGGGACGTGGCCCTGGGCGAGGACGATGGCGTCCAGCCGGTTCAGTCGGGTGCCGTCCTCCAGCCGGACGCCCTGCGGGCCGCCCGGGAAGCCGTGCGCGTCGGCCATCGCGACCGCGCGGGAGCGGTGCACCCGGACGGTCACGGTGGGCGGGGCGGCGGCGACCACGGCCCGGAAGGCGTCCCGCAGGTACTGCCCGTAGAAGGCGCGGGTCGGGTAGGTGTTCGGGCCGAGGTCGGCGGCCTCGGCCAGCGTCTGGTCGTCGTGGCGGGCCGGATGGTCGGGAGAACTGCCCTCGCGGGCAAGGGACGTGGCCCATTCGTACAGGCTGGGGCCGGGTTCGACCGGCCCCTCGATCCGTACGCTGTCGTCGGTGTACACGGTGATCTGCGAGGCCACCGTGTTCATCAGGAGGTGGCGGGACTGGTCGGTGCGCCAGACCCGGCCCGCGCCGGGGGGCGCCGGGTCCACCACGTGCACGGTGACGGAGGCCCCGGCGGGCCCGGTTCGTTCGTTGGCGCAGAGCCGTTCCAGTACCGAGAGGCCGCGCGGACCTGCGCCGATGACACAGATCTGGAGATGACGATCGATCATGCCCACGGATGGTTATCGTAGTTGTGATGATCTGATGATGAAAAGCTCTTGACCCCGTGCATCCCGGCAACCCGCTCGTGCGGCTCCTCCTCAAAGGGCCCGCGGACCTGACGGATCAGCGGCCGGCTACTTCAGCTCCAGGCCGAAGTGCAGGGCGGTGACCGCCATCCGGTGCGCGTGGTAGAAGCGGTGCGCGCCGTGGTTGGCCGTCCCCGAGTCCAGCTCGATCCGTACGCAGCCGGCCGCCCGGGCGCGCTCCCGGAGCACCGCGAAGAGCCGCCCGCCGACCCCCGCCGAGCGGGCCGCCGGCGCGGTCACCAGGTCCTCGACGAAGGACAGCCGCCCCCGGCTGGTGGCCAGCACCCGGTGGGTGGCCACCGCCAGGCAGCGCCCGCGGTCGTCGTACGCGGCCGTGAAGACCAGCCCCTGGGCGTGCGCCTCGGCGGCGAAGGCGGCGAAGCCGTCCGCCCCGAGCGTCGGGCGCAGCGCCCGGATCAGCGGGGCGACGTCCCGGTGCAGCGCGGGTGAGTCCGGTCCGATGTCGACGACGGTCAGTTCCATGTCCCGTTCCCCCCGCGGGTCGTGGCCGCCCGGGTGTCCGGGCACTCCCCGGGAGGCTACTGCCCGGCGCCGTACACCGCGAGGAACGCCGTGACGCCGTTGCCCACGATGTCGGCGATCCGCTCGCCCGGCATCGGGAGGGCGCCGTAGAAGGTGGGCTGGGCGACGGCGAGGAAGGTCAGCAGGTTGAGCATCCGGGCGGCCTCCGCCGGGTCCGGCACCACCAGCAGCCCGCGCTCGGCGACGTCGGCCATCCAGTGCGTCAGCACCCGGTGGGTCTCCCGCGGGCCGGCCTCCTGCCAGGCCTCCAGGAGCGCCGGGCGGATGTGCAGCGCCTCGGCCTCGATGGTGCGCACCAGCGCCCAGTGCTCGGCGAAGGTGGTGAGCGAGTCGACCCGCTCCAGGCCGAAGTCGACGAGGTCGGTGCGCAGGTCGACGATCTTGCGCAGGTGGCGGTCGGCGATCCTGGCCTGGGTGGCGGCCACCGCGGTGGCGCCCTCCAGGACCACCGACTGGAACAGCTGCTCCTTGTCGGCGAAGTGGTTGTAGATGGTCCGCTTGGAGACGCCGGCCTCGGCGGCGATGACGTCCACGCTGGTGCGGGTGAAGCCCTCGCGGCCGAACACCGTGCGCGCGGCGCGGGTGATCGCCACCCGCTTCTCCGGCATGCCGCGCCGGTCGCCGCCCGGGCCGGTGGCCGGGGTCGGCGGGTCGGCCGGGGTCGGCGGGTCGGTCGGGGTCGCCGGGTCGGCCGCGGCCTGCGGGGTGGTCCGGTCGGTCACGGGGAACCCTCCTTGCGGTGCACTACATCGTGTAGTTTACGTCACACTTGATGTGAAGCGGACTTGAAGTCCTAGGCTCGAAGGACGTCCGGAGGCCCCAGGAGGGAAGCGTTCCATGGCCGTTCAGCTGAACCACACGATCGTTCCGGCGCGGGACGACGAGGAGACCGCCCGCTTCCTCACCGAGATCCTGGGCCTCGCCGCCCCGGTGCGCAGCGAGCCCTTCCTGGTCGTCCGGCTCTCCAACGACGTCGCCCTGGACGTGATGCGGATCGGCGGACCGGTTCCCACCGGGCACTACGCCTTCCTCGTCGACGACGAGGAGTTCGACGCCATCCTCGGCCGGATCCGGGAGCGCGGACTCACCTACTGGGCCGACCCGTTCCACCGCCACGCCGGTCGGGTCAACGACTGGTTCGGCGGCCGCGGCGCCTACTTCGAGGACCCGAGCGGCCACAACCTGGAGATCATGACCCGGGCCTCCGGCGACAGCCGCTGACCGGAGCCGACCCCGCCTCCTGCGTCCCCGGCGCCCTGACCTGCGGCTCTGCCCGTTCGGCCGGTCCTTGCGGGCCGGCCGTCGGCGTTCCCGGCAACGGTTCGGGGCCGGTTCGGGCTCTGGTGGGGCGAGGAGGCACTCATGGGAGCCAAGAAGGCCGAGCGGGACGCGGAGTTCAACGCGTTCGTGACCGGCGCCTGGCCACGGCTGATCCGCACGGCGTTCCTGCTGACCGGGGACCGCTACCTGGCGGAGGACGTGGTGCAGACCGCACTGGAACGGACCTACGCCGCCTGGGGGAGGGTCGTCCGGGCCGACGAGCCGTACGCCTACGTGCGCCGGATCGTGGTCAACGAGCACGCCCGCCGCTTCCGGCGCCGGGTGCCGGAGCAGCTGGTCACCGCCGTGCCGGAGCGGTCCGGCCCGGACGGCTTCGAGCGGCTGGACGACCGGGCCGCCCTGCTGGAGGCGCTCGGCACGCTGCCGTCCGGGCAGCGCCAGGCGGTGGTGCTGCGGTACTGGGAGGACCTGAGCGAGTCCCAGGCCGCCGCCGCCATGGGCTGCTCGGTGGGCACGGTCAAGAGCCAGGCGTCGAAGGGCATCGCCAGGCTCCGCGAGCTCTCCTCACTCACCACCAGGACGAGCATCGGAGGTGCGGCATGAACCGCGACGGGACGCCCGTGGACACGGCGGTCGAGGGCGGGGAGGAGGTGGCCCGGGCGCTGTCCGGGCTGGCCCGGACGATGGAACCCGGCCCGGCGCCGTACCCGGCGGTGCTGGCCGGCGGCCGGCGGCGGGTGGTCCGGCGGCGGGCGTCCCTGGGCGGCGCGCTGGCGCTGGCCCTGGTCGCCGCGGTCGGCGGCGTCGCGGCGGTGAACGGCGGGCCGGGCGGACCGGCCGGCAGCGCGGCGGTCGCGGTCTCCACCGCCGACCTCCCGGCCCTCCTGGTCCCGGGCGCCGCCCCGGCCGCGCAGGGCCCCCGCGACCCGCTCGTCCCGACCCGGATCCAGGTGCTCGCGGGCACCGTGGACGGCAAGCCCTGGAGCGTCCGGGCGGCCCTGTGGCCGGCCCCGGGCAAGGAGCGGATCCACGAGCAGGCCCGGAGGATCTGGGAGGAGGACGCCGCCGCCGGCTACCCCTGGCCCGCGCCGACCGAGGACTACGTCAACCGGTACGGCACCCCGGACGCGGACCACGTGGTCTTCTACTACGTCCTGGACGGCAAGCGCCTGGCGACTCCCGCGGAGGCCCTCGTCGCACCGCCGGGCGCCCCGGTGGGCCTGGCCTTCAACGCGCCCGACGACCGGTTCGCCAAGGTCTGGCTGGGCCGCCAGGCCAAGAACGGCGAGGCGGACCCGCTGTTCCACGTCCCGAAGGCCCAGGCCGGGCTGATCCGCCCGGACGTCGCCCGCGCCGAGATCCGCTGGACCGACGGCGTCACCGCCGAGCCGGCCATCCTCGCCCTCGGCGACTCCGAGGCCCGCTGGATCGCCGTCGCCAAGCGCGGCATCCCGGCCGAACTGCGCCTCTACGCGGCCGACGGCTCGCTGATCGCCGCCGACAGGAAGTGGCTGGACAGCTGACGGGACGCCGCGGCCGCGGTCCCGGCGGCCCGCGGCGGCCCGGTCAGTGCACGCCGAGCCCGCTCGGCCGGGCGGTGCGGTCCGGCACGGCCGGCAGCCGGCGCCGGATGCGCTGGGCGGCGAGCGCGAGCGGCCGGTAGCCGAGCGCCGAGGCCGAGGCGTGGGCCCGGTCGGCGTAGTCGGCGGCCCGTCCGAACCCGCCCTGCTGGAGCGAGGCCTCGGCGAGCCCGACCAGCGCGTGCAGTTCGGCCCGCCGGTAGCCGAGCCGGCCGGCCAGGCTGAGCGCGGCGCCGTACCGGGCGGCGGCGGTGTCCGGGCAGTCCGTGGCCAGCGCGGCGGCGCCGGTGGCGTTGAGGCACTCGGCCTCCGTCCAGCGGTCGCCGTGCGACTCGGCCGCGTGCAGGGCCTCGCGGGCCGCCGTACGGGCCTCGTCGGTGCGCCCGGCCTCGCCGTGCAACTGGCTGAGGATCGCCAGCGCCAGCGCCTCGGCCCGCCGGTGGTTGCCGGTGCGGCCGAGCGAGAGCGCCGCCCGCAGCGACTGGAGGGCGTTCCCGGGCCGGCCCAGCGCGGCGTGCGCCATGCCGAGTTCGACCAGCGCCATGGTCTCCAGGGCGCCCGAGCCGGTGGTGCGGGCCAGCCGCAGGCAGCGGGTGTAGTGGCGGTAGGCCTCGGGCCGGTCGCCCGAGTCGAACTCGGTCCGGGCGAGCGCGGCGAGCGAGACGGCGAGGCCGAGCGGGTCGCCGTTGCGGGTGTGCAGTTCGACGGCCGTGGTGAGCAGCGACCGGGCCTCGCCCAGGGTGCCGCGGATCCAGGCGGCGCGGCCCAGCTGGTCGAGCGCCGCCGCCTCGATCTGCGGCCGGTCCAGTTCGTGGCCGAGCGCCAGGGCCAGCCGGGCGTAGTCCTCGCCGGCCGTGATCAGGCCGGAGTTGTGCTTGGCGTCGCTGAGGTTGAGCAGCATGACCGCCTCGGCGCCGCGGTCCCCGGCCTGCCGGGCGGCGGCCAGGCCGGACTCGGCCAGCCGGCACCACTGGGTGAGCCGGGCGTGCTGCTTGCAGAACGGCCGCAGCGCCTCGGCGAGCAGCCAGGCGACCGGGAGCGGCCCGTGCTCGGCGGCGTACCGGACGGCGGCGGTCAGGTTGGCGAACTCCGCGTGCAGGTCCCGGCCCCCCGCCCGGGGGGCGGACCCCGGCTCGGGGGAGACGACGCCTGCCTGGTCGACGCTGCGGCGCGGGGCCGGGCCGCCGCCCGCCGCGGCGGCGGTCGCCACGTACCAGCCGAACAACCGGCCCAGCGCGGTGGTCCGCTCATCGGCCGTCAGCCGCTGGTGGGCGCGCTCGTGGGCGAAGAGCTGCAGCAGCTCGTGCGGGAACCGGTAGCGGTCGTCCACCCGCTCCAGCAGGTTGGCGACCTCCAGCTCGCGCAGCTGCCGCTCGGCCGCGGCCGGCGGCGAACCGGCCATCGTGGCCGCGGCGTCCACGGTGAAGTCCGGCCCGGGGACGAGCCCGAGCAGGCAGAAGAAGGTGCGCACCTTGGTGCGCAGCAGGTCGTAGGAGAGGCCGAGCGAGCCGGCCAGCGCGGTCTGCGCCTCGTCCGGCGCGGAGAGTGCGGCCACCCGGTCGACGGCGAGTTCCCGGGCGATCCGGCCGAGCGGCACGTCGGAGCGGTAGGCCGCGTTGGCGGCGACGATCCGCAGGGCCAGCGGCAGTCCGGCGCAGAGCCGGACGATCTCGTCCACGGCGGCCGTGTCGTCGCTCTGCCCGGGCTGCAGCAGCGCGCCCACCAGACGGTGCGCCTCGGCGGCGGGCAGCACCGGGACGACGAGCCGGTGCGCGCCCTCCCGGACGGTCAGGCTGACCAGCCGGCGGCGGCTGGTGACCAGCACCGCGCTGCCGCCGCCCCCGGGCAGCAGCGGCCGGACCTGGTCGGCGTCCCGGGCGTTGTCCAGCACCACCAGCACGCTGCGGCCGGCCAGCAGGGAGCGGTAGAGGCCGATCCGCTCGTTGACGCCCTGCGGCACCCGCTCGGCGGGCACCCCGAGGGCCCGCAGGAAGTCGCCGAGGACCTCGGCGGGGCCGACCGGCGCGGCCCGCCCGTGGCCGCGCAGGTCGACGAAGAGCTGGCCGTCGGGGAACAGCGGCGAGGCCCGGTGGGCGACGTAGAGGGCGAGCGCGGTCTTGCCGACCCCGGCGGTGCCCTCCAGGCAGACCAGCGGCAGCGTGTCGTCGGTGGGGCGCAGCAGCTCGGCGAGCCGGTCGAGGTGCTCCCGGCGTCCGGTGAAACCCCTGGGGCCGGAAGGAAGTTGGGCAGGCCTGGGCACGTCCGGCGCGATCGTCCGGGGCTGCGGCGGGGCGGGCGCCGGCACCGGGCCGGCCGCTGCTGCCTCCGCAGCCGGCGGCCCGCCGCGGCCCGCGGCGGGCCCGGGCGGCTGCGCCGGGGCCAGGCGCAGGACCCGCTCCTGGGCGGCGCGCAGGTGCGGCCCCGGGTCCAGGCCGTGCTCGTCGGCGAGCAGCCGGCGGACCCGCTCGTACACCTCCAGCGACTCCGCCTGCCGCCCGGACTGGGCCAGCGCCAGGACGAGTTGGGCCTGGAACCGTTCGCGCAGCGGGTGTTCGCCCGCCAGTCGGCGCAGCTCCGGGATCCGGCCGGCCAGCCGGCCCAGCTCCAGCTCCAGGTCGAAGAGGTCCTCCAGCGCGCCCAGCCTGGCCTCGGTCAGCCGCAGCCGCAGCGGCTCGATCCCCGGCCCGTCCACGCCCTGGGCGAGCGGCCCGCGCCAGAGCGCCACCGCCTCGGTGAACGCCTCCGCGCCGCCGGCCGCGTCGCCGGTGGCCCGCCGCGCCCGCCCGTCGGCGAGCAGTTCCTCGAACCGCTCGACGTCCACCGTGCCGGACGCGGCGAGGACGTACCCGGCGTCCGTCCAGGACAGGGTGGCCAGTCCGGCGAGCGCCCGGCGCAGGCCGGAGACGTACTTCTGCACCAGGTTGACGCTGCGCCCGGGGGCGTCGGCGCCCCAGACCAGCTGGACGATCCGTTCGGTGCGCACCGGGCGCCCGCTGTTGAGCAGCAGGACCGCCAGCACCGCCCGTTGCCGGGGCGGGCCGAGGTCCGCCGCGAGCTGTCCCCGTCCGACCCGTACTGGTCCGAGCACCTCGAACCACGCGTCGTCAGCCAACGCTCCCCCCAAAGCAGTTGTGACGTATCGCCCCCACGCGGACGTTACCACCGGCCGTCGGGAGCCCTCCGGATCGGCCCTTCCCGCCGCTTCCCGAACCCCTTCCCGGCGCCTTCAGCGGACGGTCAGCGCGCGGCCGGACAGTGAGCCGCAGGCCGGGACCCGCGAGGACCCGGCGCGGCGTGCGCGATCTCGCCGACGTCCTGCTGCTGCTTCCGCCGGACGGGCCCGTGCCCGCCCCGGCGGGGCCGCCCGGCCACGACCTCGCGGCCGGCCGGCTGCCGGGGTGGCAGGCCGGGGCGGCGGCCGTGGCCTGCCACCTCCGTCCGGACGGGGTGGTGGCCCGGGTCGTGGCCCTGGACCGGCCCGGCCGGGTGGGCGAGCTGCTCTCCGCGCTGCCGACCGGGCAGCGCTCCGCCACCCCCGCTCCGTGAGGTTCCCGATGCTCGAGCGACTCGGCCGGGCGGTCACCGCCCGGCCCTGGTCCGCCCTCCTCTTCGTGGTGGTCTTCCTGGTCGACGCCCTGGTCGTGGGCGCCGGCGTCACCGACCGCCTGCACAACGGCGGCACCTCCGACCCGGGCTCCGAATCGGCGCGCGCCGCCGTGCTGCTGGAGCACTCCTTCCCGGCCGGCTCGCCCAACCTCGTCCTGGAGATCTCGGTGTTCGCCGCCGTCCGGGGACGCCCCGCCGTCCCCCGCCTCACGTCTGGAGACCAGTTGTCATGACGCTCACCCTCGAACCCGGGGTCGGCCGGCGGGTGCCGTTGCTGCGGAGGCTGGGTCGGCTGCTGGTCGACCGGCGGCGGGCGGTGCTGATCGCCGGCGCCGTCGTGCTGGCCGTCGCCGCCGCGCTCGGCGCCGGCGCGCAGAAGTCGCTCTCGCTGTCGCGCTTCGAGGCGCCCGGCTCGCAGTCCGACCGGGCGGAGCAGGTGCTGCACCGCGAATTCGGCCACGGCAGCCCCAACATGGTCCTACTGGTCACCGCCAAGCACGGCACCGTGGACGACCCCGCCGTCGCCGCCGCCGGCCGGGCGCTGGCCGACGAACTGGGCGCCTCGGCCGGCGTCCGGACCACCGGCTCCTACTGGGCGCAGGGCAACAGCCCCGCGCTGACCGCCACCGACCGGAGCAAGGCCCTGGTCACCGCCTGGCTGGACGGCACCGCCACCGAGTCCCGGGAACGGCTCGCCGACCTCTCGCCGAGGTTCACCCGCGAGACCGCCGACCTCAAGGTCGAGGTCGGCGGCCAGGACGAGGTCTTCCGCCAGGTGGGCGCCCAGGCCCGGAAGGACTTCCTCGGCGCCGAGGCGATCGTGCTGCCGATCGTCCTGCTGCTCCTGCTCGTCGTCCACCGGCGCTGGTCGGCCGCCGGGCTGACCATCGGCGTCGGCCTCTTCTCGGTGCTCGGCACGATGACGCTGCTGCGCGGGGTCACCGCCTTCACCGAGGTCTCCACCTTCGCCGCCAACCTGGCCCTGGTGATGGGCCTGGGCCTGGGCATCGACTACAGCCTGTTCGTGATCTCCCGGTTCCGCGAGGAGTCCGCGGCCGGCCACGACAAGCACACCGCCGTGGTCCGCGCCGTCGAGCGGGCCGGCCGGACGGTGGTCTTCAGCGGGATCACCGTGGCCATCTCGCTGCTCGCCCTGTTCGCCTTCCCGTTCCCCTTCCTGCGCTCCTTCGCGTACGCGGGCGTCTTCGTCGTGCTCACCGCGATCGTCGGCGCCGTCGTCCTGCTGCCCGCCGCGCTCGCCGCCGTCGGGCACCGGGTGCTGCGGCCGGGCGCCGCCGCCGCGGCCCGCCCGGTCGAGGACGGCCGCTGGTACCGGCTCACCCACCGGGTGATGGCCCGCCCGCTGGTCTGGGGCACCGCCGTGGTCGCCCTGCTGCTGCTCGTCGGGGCGCCGTTCCTCGGCGTGAGGTTCGGCCTGCCCGACGAGCGGGTGCTGCCGGCCGACGCCACCAGCCGGGTCGTCCAGCAGCAGGTCCGCGACGGCTTCCCGGCCCGCGAGACCGACGCCCTCCAGGTCGTCGCCACCGGTGTCGCCGACCCGAAGGGCAGCACCGGGCCGACCGACGCCTACGCGGCGAAGCTCTCCGCCCTGCCCGGCGTCTTCCAGGTGGACACCTTCACCGGCTCCTACGCCGGCGGAGAGCTGCGCACGCCCCCGACCGCCGACTCCGCGCGCTTCGCCACCGGTTCCGGAGTCTGGCTCACCGTGATCCCCGAGGAGGCCGCGCTGGCCGGGGACATGCCCGGGCTGGTCGGCAAGGTCAGGGACGAGGCCGCGCCCTACCGGGTGCAGGTCGGCGGCTTCCCGGCCGACCTGACCGACTTCCGCTCCCGGCTGCTCTGCGCGCTGCCCCTGGTGGCGGGGCTGATCCTGGTGCCGACCTTCGTCCTGCTCTTCCTGATGACCGGCAGCCTGCTGATCCCGGCCAAGGCCACCGTCTCCAACCTGCTCAGCCTCACCGTGATGTTCGGCGCCCTGGTCTGGGGCTTCCAGGACGGCCACCTGGCCGGCCTGCTCGACTTCACCTCGGCCGGCTCGATGGAGCCCAGCATCCCGATCCTGATGTTCTGCATCGCCTACGGGCTGTCGATGGACTACGAGGTCTTCATCGTCTCCAGGATCAAGGAGGAGCACGACCGCGGCGCGGACACCGCCACCGCCGTCGCCACCGGCATCCAGCGCAGCGCCCCGCTGATCACCGCCGCCGCCGGCATCCTGGCCCTGACCTTCGCGGTCTACGCCACCGGCTCGGTCGTCTTCCTCAAGGAGCTCGGCGTCGGCCTCGCCCTCGCCGTCCTGGTCGACGCCGTCCTCGTCCGGGCGATCCTGCTCCCCGCCGTGATGCGCCTCGCCGGCCCCGCCAACTGGTGGGCCCCCGCCCCCTCCGCCGCCTCCACTCCCGCTTCGGCCTCACCGAGTAACCCCTCCGCCACCCCCACCCGCCCGGGGCGGCCCCCCTGCCCCGGGCACGACGAAGGCCCCGGAGAGCGAACTCTCCGGGGCCTTCGTGCCTTTTCAGGCTCCTGTGGCCAGGGCCGGGGTCGAACCGGCGACCTTCCGCTTTTCAGGCGGACGCTCGTACCAACTGAGCTACCTGGCCGTACTGCACCGCCTCTTGCGAGACGAGCGATCCCGACGGGACTTGAACCCGCGACCTCCACCTTGACAGGGTGGCGAGCTAACCAACTGCTCCACGGGACCTTGGAGTGGCGAACCACCCAGGTCTTGCGGCACAACACTTTACTACGGTACTGCGTGCCCCCAACGGGATTCGAACCCGTGCTACCGCCTTGAAAGGGCGGCGTCCTGGGCCACTAGACGATGAGGGCTTGCGGCCTGTCCGGCTGTTTCCAGCGTTCGGGGACGTCGAGAAGCATATGGGATGTCGGGCCGAACGCCAAAACGGGTTTCGGCCGGGCGGGCGGAGGGGTGGCGGCGGGGTCAGGACCACCCGAGCTCGTCGAGCTCGTGGTCGTCGAAGCCGAAGTGGTGGGCGACCTCGTGGATGACCGTGGTGCGGACCTCCTCGACGACCTGCTCGCGCTCCTCGCACAGGCGCAGGGTCGGGCCGCGGTAGACGATGATGCGGTCCGGCAGGACGCCCGCGTACCACTCGCCGCGCTCGGTGAGCGGGGTGCCCTCGTAGAGGCCGAGCAGCTCCGGGTCGGCGGGGTCGGGCTCGTCCTCGACGAAGACGGCGACGTTGTCCATCATCGCGGCGAGTTGCGGCGGGATCCGGTCCAGCGCGTCGGCGACCAGTACCTCGAACTCTTCCCGGGTCATCTCCACCGGTCCATTGTCGGGTCTGCGGTGACGGGGTGCCAGGCGATCGGGGCCGGTGTTACATGGGTCTGTGGCGACCTCGGAGGACCTGGCGGCGGACGGTGCGGCGGTGAGCGCGGCGCGGCGGCGGCCGCCGGTGCTGCGCGGGCAGGGCCCGGCGGTGGCGGTGGTGGCCGCCGGCGGGGCGCTGGGGGCGACGGCCCGGTACGGCGCGGGGCTGCTGTGGACGACCGGACCCTCGGCGTTCCCGTGGACGACGCTGCTGGTGAACGTGGTCGGGTGCGCGGTGATCGGGGTCTTCCTGGTGGTGGTCACCGAGGGCCGGCCGGCCCACCCGCTGCTGCGGCCGTTCTTCGGGACGGGCGTGCTCGGCGGGTTCACGACCTTCTCGACGTACGCGGTGGACATCCGCCGGCTGCTGGAGGAGGGCCGGCCCGGGCCGGCCGTGGCGTACCTGGGCCTGACCCTGGTGGCGGCGATGGCGGCGGTCTGGGCGGCGGCCGCGGTGACGCGCCGTCTGCTGCTGCGCGGGGCCGGGAGGGCGCGGTGACGGGCGCGGCGGAGCCCCGGCTGGGCGGTCCGGCGCTGCGGCTGACCGTGCTGGTCGGCGAGAACGACCGCCACCGCCACCGCCCGCTGTTCAGCGAGATCGTGCACCGGGCGCGGGCGGCCGGGCTGGCCGGGGCGAGCGTCTTCCGGGGGGTCGAGGGGTTCGGCGCGTCCTCGATGGTGCACACGGCGCGGCTGCTGTCGCTGAGCGAGGACCTGCCGGTGGCGGTGGTGATCGTGGACACCGAGGAGCGGGTGCGGGCGTTCCTGCCCGAGCTGGCGGGGCTGGCGGTGGAGGGGCTGGTGACCCTGGAGCGGTGCGAGGTGGTCCGGTACGCCGGGCGGGCCGGCGGGACGGCGGCGGGGGAGGGCCGGGCGTGAACTGGCTGCTGGTGGTGGCCGGCGCGGTGGTCGGCGCGCCGTTGCGGTACCTGACCGACCGGGCGGTGCAGTCCCGGCACGACTCGGTGTTCCCGTGGGGGACCTTCGTGGTGAACGTGGGCGGCTGCCTGGTCCTCGGGCTGGTGACCGGGGCGGTGGCGGCCGGGGCGGCGTCCTCGCACCTCCAGCTGCTGCTCGGGACCGGGCTGTGCGGGGCGCTGACCACGTACTCGACGTTCTCGTACGAGACGCTGCGGCTGGCCGGGAGCGGGGCGGGGCGGTACGCGGTGGCGAACGTGGCGGGCAGCATCGCGGCGGGCCTGGCGGCGGTGTACGCGGGGGCGGAGCTGGCCGCGGCGCTCTGGGGCTGAGCGCGGGCCCGAGCGCCGGGTCCCGGGGCCGGGGCCGGGCGCGGCGGTCCGGGGCTCGTCCGAGTGCTTCGGGTGGTCCCACCCGTGTCCGGGCGCCCGGGGCGGGCGTTGGACACCGCAAGGGTGGCCGTGCGCGGTTGGGTGGGCGGCCCGGGCGGGGCGGGTGCAGGAGAGGGACTCGGTGGCGGCGATGCGTGCGGTGCGGGTGGTGCGTGCGGTGACGGAGCGGGAATCGGCGGTGGTCCGGAGCGCCGTGGTGCGCGGCGCGGCGGTCCTGGCGGTGGCCGGACTGGGGCTGACCGGCTGCATGTCGGTCGGGCCGGGTGCGGACGAGAAGCACGGCGTGGTGCCGGTCGGCCAGGCCGGGACGCCGGCCAGGCCGG